>CBDFIV010000015.1:4115000-4634395 GCA_965248225.1 Nitrospirales bacterium | reverse complement strand
GTGGAGGCGGTAACAATCGAAGCCTTCAGTCAACAATTTGGTCGCCAGCTTTTCAGCGGCTGCATCACCCGCCGCATCCCGATCATAGGCAATCAACACCCGTTCAATCCCTACCGTTTTGAACGTATCCAGATGCTCAGCCGTAAACCCTTCGATACCATAGCTGGCCGTCACATTCCGATAGCCCGCGCACCAGAACGTGAGAGCATCAATTAATGACTCGCAGAGAATCGCTTCCTTGGAGGACTGCAATCCAACCAGATTCCACACGCCGTGGTGAGGACCGGGCAGATAGAGATGGAGAGGCGTTCCTGGCCTTAGATGATCGTTGATCTTGCGACCATACATCTCACACACCTGTCCTTGAGCATCCACAATCGGCACCACCACCGATCCGGTGAAATGTTCATGGCCCGACGGGCGAATCAAGCCCAATCGTTGCAACTGGCCGCGCTGTGCGGCCCCTTCTTTACGGTTCTTGGCGGGCAGCCGATACCCTAACGTCCGGTTGGCAAAGCCCAGCTGGAAGGCATCAATCATCTCGGCGTTCGTCAGGCCACGGTGCGTCAGATAGGCCAACGCCTCCGGACTGTCTTTGAGTGTCTGATGGTAATAGGTCACCACCTGTTGCAAGACCTGGGCGTTCTCCGCTTGCGTCACCAACGTCGTTGGCAACTTGGGAATCGTGCAGCGTTTCACGTTATTTTTAGCGGCTAAAGAGGGGTGATAGTCCGTCTGTAACAATTCGACGGCATGCCGGAAACTAATGCCTTCCACCTTCATCACCCAATCAATGACACTGCCGCCAATCTGACAGGCGCCTAAACAATGCCAGAGATTATTCTTCGGGCTGATCACTAAGCTGGGGGTGTGATCGTCGTGGAAGGGACAGCGGCCAATGAGATCCTGGCCATGTGGCTTCAATGCAATCCCTTGGGCTTCGACAAGTCGTTGGATGGAGATGTCCTGCTTTAACTGGTCGAGTTGCTCATCAGGAATACGGGCCATCGGGCACCTCCGAAAAGAGGGATGGGCGAAAAACCTGTCAAGAGACGAAAGGAGAATTTTGACATGCGGGAATATTATACGTAACATGGTTAATTATGCAAGCACCGACGTATATTTCGTGGAGGCCAGGGTATGATTTCCCCATGCCTGCTGGAAGACCTGCCAAAAGTAAACGCACGATTTTTGGGGAGAGACTTGCGCGTGTGCGGCAAGAAGCCGGGCTCACCCAAGAGCAACTGGCGGAGAAACTGGGAACGACCCAACGGATGATGACGTACTGGGAACGCGAGCCGGTCGCGCTCCGCTCTGAACAATTAGCGGCGGTCGCGGATGCACTCGGCGTAACGGCAGATTTTTTGCTCGGGCGCGAGACGAAGAACCAGAAACGAGGCAACGGGCCGGTGGGACGGACGAAACGCGTGTTTGAACGGGTCTCCTCGCTACCGCGACATCAGCAACAGAAGATTTTAGATGTGGTCGATGCGCTGGTGGCGCAAACCAGTCAGCGCTCCGCGTCGTGACGAGCGGCTAAAGGGGGAGAAGTGGAGAGACTTAAATCTATCTCATGAAGCAAGCAACCTGACCCGTATCCAAGTGCTCGATGCGTTTCTGCAAGGGACCGCCCCGAAACGGGGCTAAGAGCGACGCGCGCGGCTAAAGGGGAGAAGCGACTGAAGAGCACAAAAAACAGAGCGTCCATTATTGAGTCTGTTTTACCTCATGAAGTCTTGCTAAAGCATCCTTGGCCATTTGATCATTTGGACAAAACTGTAAAGACTTTTCATAGTTTTCTTGGGCTTTAATAAAGTCTTCCTTTTTCAAGTACTCATTACCAAGACTAAAATAAACTCCACCAGTGATGTTTATCAGCGAAGAAGAGTTTGGATTCATTTCTCTAGCCCTTTCCAATACCTTTAAGGCTCTTACATGATTTTGAGCTTCCCAATAACAAATGCCCAAATCTCTAAGGTCTTCCAACGCTAACTTCTTATGAGAGAGCAACTTCTCTAGGTAACGAATTCCCTCCGTTGCATCACCTATTTTTAAATAAGCTCGCCCTAGCAATCCATTGGTCCGATAGCCATTAGGGTGTTTTGCGACAATGGGTAATAACAACTTTACGATTCGTTCATAATCCTCCATATGAAACAATATTTCAGCAAAATTTATTGTATCTTTGTCAGACAAATAATTAAGTCTATTTAGGTGCTCATATTCCTCTTTTGCTTCTAGATACATATTCTCCAATTTATAGGCACCAGCTAGTCCTTTGCGAGGAGTGTAAGCTTGCGGATTGTTTTTTAACCATTTTCGAGAAAGACCTTCTAACCGTTGAAAAGAGGCAAACGGGGGCAGGAAAATGGTAGCTAAATAAGCTAAGCGAAAGGTTACTCTCTGAACTATGGTTTCTCCTTTTTTCATGCCTTACTTAATGAAGCCTTTGTCAATCAACTTCGGAAAAATGTCAATGGATTCCTGAAATTACTTAGAACCCTCCAATAGCATCAGCCAAGTTTTTTATTGCTTGGGCAATTCTTGCCGCAACCAATGCTGCTTTTAATTTATTATCATCGGGTGGACCAGGATCAGGCATCTCAGGCGGAGGGCCATCAGGGGTACCTACGGTTTCCTTGCATCCCTCTCTCCGTTTCCTATCAGCTTCTTCCTGATCTTTTTTGAAATCTTCAAGCGCATTTTTCGCTTGATTGAAAATAGCTGACCCGGCGGCAATTGCGGCTCCTGATGCAATAGCTAACTGAGCAGACGCAGATAGGCCTCCAGCGACAGTCGCTCCACCACTTCCCAAGATAAATGGCAGCGCAAAAAAAGCTAGCCTCCCATCAGGGTCGGTGAAATTGCTTGGGTTATTGAAGACATAACGATAGAAGTTCTGATCTCCCGCCCGGAATCTGATGGGATCTTCGGACAGGAACCGCCCGGTGGTGGCATCAAAGTATCGTGCGCGGTAGAAAACAGCTCGGCCCGACGATCGCCGTCGTACCCACAGGCAATTTCCCTAATGCCATCCCACACTTAGCCGCCGATTTGCCCTGGTGCACCTCCCCGTTCAAACTTTTTGGCCCAGACGCGACTTTTCAGCTTACCAACGATTTGGACTTGTGGCGAGCGTCTTTGAAGAGTCCGGTCGGTCCGTGAGAGCACATACCGGGCTTGCGTTTGTGCTCATTTTCTTGTAGTTCTGTTACCAAGAGACCACCACCGAACTCAGGAGGACCACCGATGACCCGACTCGAACAATTGGTGAAAGACTTACCGCCCAACCTGCAACGTGAAGTCGAAGACTTCGCCCAATTTTTAGTGGAAAAACGACACGAATCGCACCCGGCTTGCTTTCTTCAGCAGGACTGGGCTGGGGGCTTGCGCGAATTTCGTGAGCAGTATTCCGCCTTGGCCCTGCAGCAGCAAGCCCTCGCCTGGCGGGGCAATGCCTCATGTACTTGATTGATACCAACATCTGGCTGGAACGCCTCCTGGATCAAGCGCACGCGCCGAGCGTTGGCCAATTTCTCGCACAGACCCCCACCAGCACGTTGTTCCTCACCGACTTTGCCTTACATTCCCTGGCCGTCATTCTCCTACGCCTCAAGCAACCCGAAGTCTGGCGCACGTTCTTACAGGACACCATGATTCAGGGTCGGGTCGGGCTCCTCTCCCTCACGCCGGATGAGTTGGTGCCCCTGTCCACCATGATGGAAGAATACCGGCTCGACTTTGACGATGCCTATCAATATGCCATCGCGGAACGGGACGCCCTCACCCTCGTCAGTTTTGATACCGACTTTGACCGCACCCCACGGGGTCGCAAAACACCCACCGATCTTCTCTAAGCTGCACCTTTGTTTTTTATTTAGCGGCGTCTTGGGTCGGCGGCCGAGGGCGGAGCGGAGGCCAGCTGCGGGCCGCAGCCGTCCGCAGGCCGACGAAGGGTGGGTGGGCATGCGATACGTTCCGTTGTGCGCGGCGCACACTGACTCGCCACATGGCGGCGCGCCAGATGACATAACGGCTGGTTATCCGGCGCCTCGCGGACCGTGGGGTTGCCCGCGCAGGTTTTGGTGTGCGGGCAGGACCATGGCGGATAACCCCGCGTTATGTCATCTGGCGCGTGGATCCCCCTGGGGGGCACCTGGGGGGACAAGCCTGGCTCATGATGGCCGGGGTGTTTCGGCCATGATGCGACAGGCGACTCGAGGCCTCGCCATGAGCGGAGTCGGCGGAGCTGATGGCGCACAACAGGGAGTTGAAGGAGAGGCACACCCACATCAACGCCCGGCGCGGCGGGTGCTTCGACATGCAAGGCGCGTGACGACGCCACGGAGGTCCGGCGCGCGGGTTGCGGGAGGCTGCACGCGCCGTGACGGGCGGTCACTGACGTTAGGATTCTCGTGAGATCTCTGTTTTGTCTTCAGCGGCTAAAGGAGTTGGATTATGAACCGGTGGTCGATCAGCCGGATGAGTAAGGGCATGCACTTCTTTGAGTTTCTTGATAGAGACGTGGGTATAGATTTCCGTCGTGGACAATTCACTGTGGCCAAGAATGGCTTGGATATACCGAATATCGGCGCCATTCTCCAACATCAACGTGGCCATGGTATGCCGAAAGAGATGACAGGCACCGGGTTTCTCAATGCCCGCGGCTTCCAAATATTTTCTCACCAAATCCGTCAACCGATTCTGTTTGAAGGGCTCGCCGTATTCATGTAGGAAGAGCGAACCTGGATCAGGGTCGATCACTAGGCCTGGCCGCACGTCATCGAGATAGCGAGCAATCCACTTTCCGGCCCTGATGCCTAAGGGCACCATCCGATCTTTCTTGCCTTTCCCCTCTCGCACCAACAGCGTCCCATTGCGCAGATCCACGTCATAGAGCGTCAATCGCATCAGTTCACTTCGCCGCAAGCCCGTGGCATACAAGGTCTCGATGATGGCCCGATCTCGAATGCCTTTGTCGCCATGGAGGAGTGTGTGGTTCAGCACCCGTTCGACTTCATCATGGGTGAGCAAATGCCGGGGTAAGCGGCGCGGCACTCTCGGCAGTTCCAGTTCACTGGCGGGATTGGAGAGCACGTAGTTCTGCTTGGCCAGCCATTTAAAGAAGGCTTTCAAGGGCACGAGGCGTTGTTGTTGGGTGGCGAAACTGAGGGGCAGGTGATCGGCTTTACGTTCGTGATAGACAAACCGCCGGTAGCGTTCCAGGATGGGCCGGGTGATGTCCTGCGGCAACTGTAAGCCGCGGTCTGCACACCACACCTGAAAGCGACGAAGCATCTGACGGCGGATTGTGATCGTCTCGCCACTGTAGCCCATGGCGCCGGACCATTCCAGAAACTCGGCGATGTAGGGTTGCATACCATGGTGGGCCAACGGATCGACCGTCGCCGGTTTGGCTGACGGTCGGCGTTTCTTGCGGGCCATTAGTCGACGGCCACAGAGGTGTGCGTACGGTACGATGCCGATGACACAAACTCTGGGAGCAGTACCTTTTGATCGGATTCGGCCACTGAAGCGTCAAAACCATTGCTACCATTGTCGATAGAGGCGTTTTCGACACTCCGACCGCCCCCCGACTTCGGGCCGACTTGGGGCCGACCAGACCCCGACTGGTGGCCGTTTTGCCCCGACCGCTTGTCATCATAGTCACAGGATGTCCGTAACGCCGTCACATCAATGAGCCCACTGAGATGGGGATGGTCCTGTTGCCCATCGCCGTCATAGAGCAGTTCATACACAAAACTCTGGCCTCGACCACTCCGATGGACCACCAGATATTCTAAGTCTTCCAACCGATGGAGATGAATTTTCAGTTGCGTCTGCCCCCAGCCGGTGTGGGTTCGTACATCTCGGCGACTAAAGCGATACTCCGTTCGACGCATCTCCAACACCATTGTCTGCTCCTGCACCAACGTCACAATCAAACGCAACAATTGGCGCGTCTGTGGCGGCAATTCATCCAGCGTTCTCCCGAGCACCTCATGCGCGAGCTGATTCGCGACTTCAATATCCTTTACCGTGACTTCTACATACTGAATGGTCGTATCGCGATGCTGGACACTCCGAACAGGCCGTTGCTGTTGATGGAGTAAGGCAATCGTGTCGATCAGGGTCAAATACTTTTCATGATCACGACGCGTCCGCGTTTGCTCGGACACAAAGGTCAATTGTTGAGCATAGGGATTGACGACGGCTAAGGGTTGTAACAATCGTTGGGCATGTTGATGGAGGGTCCGGAGGGCGTGTCGTTCGGTGTTCGCCACTAAGCCATCAAGCGTTCGTTGATGGCGTTGCTGCGCATGAATCGCCTGCGTTTGCATTCGGCTTTCATTCACACTCAACACCAGGCAGCGATTCAGGAGTTCTTCATCCAGATCAATGGCGGTGGTGGTCAACATGATCATCACCGGGCCTTCGACACGATATTCCCGCGTTTCGAGGTTGCCCGTGACGGCATCTTTACCCGTCGAGGCAATAGTGAGTTCGCCTTCGGATTGTAAGAGCTTTAAGGCATAGGACGCATGACTGGCACCTTCTTCTTCCACAATGGCCAACACTTTGTGTTGTAAATCCGTTTGGCCCATATAGAACAACGATTGGCCGGTCATGGCGGAATATTTGATGCGTTCCTCTTCGGGTACAAAGGCTAAGACCGCATCCATGAGGGAGGACTTGCCGGCTGCGCTGCTTGATTGGATGGTCACGGCTAACGGTCGTTCCAGCTTGCGGGAGAGAGCGGCTAAATAGATCACGAGGGTGTTCGTCTCTTCACCCACCAAGCCACAACGGGCAAAGTCCTGCCCAATACGCGTGAGAAGATCAGGAGACTTCAGCAATCGCAGTGCGGCCGCTGTTTCCGCATCAGAGAGCGGCACCACCTTGGTTGTGGGCGTTTTCAACGCCTCAAGCCGTTGCGCTTGACTGGCTTCTACTTGGAGAAGAAGTTGCCCGACATCGGCTTTGACCACGTCTGTCGTAACGCCCAGTTCCACGGCGGCTTGGGTGATGAACTGATGCCGTGGCCGAGAGTGATACAAATCAAATGTATCCACATGCACGGCCTCACCTGCCCCATGAAACGCTGGGCGCGACACCAGCACATTCACTTTCAACACATCCGCCGAGAGGTTCTTCTCGATACCACGAACACGATAGCGACGATCCCCAAACGTGAACACCAGTTCATCCGTCTCACCTACAGCCTGCGTCTGTGCTTCAACCAGAGGTGCGGAAGCAGAAGGGATGACCGCCGCTGGAAGTGGTGCCGACTCAGGACAATCAGGAGAAGATGCGATGGGCGTCTCGGGTTGAGTGGGTGGTGGAAGAATAGGTTCGGTTCGCGTCTCGGCCATTGATGGAGAGACTTCATTCACCGTCGGCGGCACGGGCACCACTCCCGTTGAAATCGCTGTGGCCTTTCCCTTCCCCAGCCAATGCGCCGCCCGAATGACCGTGCCCAAACTCTTCCACGCCGGTTGGACCTGGAGCGCGTACTCATTCGCATCCATCCCTTTCGGAAATTGAATGCGGTAACAATCAAACCCATCGGCTAAGAGCTTGGGGGCTAACTTCTCTGCCGCCGTATCGCCTGCCGCATCCCGATCATAGGCAATCAGCACGCGCTCGATGTTCGCGGCTTTCAAGGTATCCAGATGATCCACCGTGAAGCCTTCAATGCCATAGCTGGCTGTCACATTCCGATAGCCGGCACACCAGAAGGTTAAGGCATCAATCAAGGACTCGCAGAGGATGACTTCTTTGGAGGACTGCAATCCGACTAGATTCCACACGCCATGATGAGGACCAGGCAAATACAGATGCAAAGGCGTCCCCGGCCGCAGATGATCATTGATCTTGCGGCCATACAGCTCCACCACTTGGCCGTGCGCATCCACAATCGGCACCACGACCGACCCGGTAAAATGTTCATGGCCAGAGGGCCGGATCAAGCCCAGCCGTTGCAACTGACCGCGTTGCGCGGCCCCTTCTTTACGGTTCTTGGCGGGCAGCCGATAGCCTAACGTGCGATTGGCAAAACCCAGTTGGAACTGATCAATCATCTCCGCGTTGGTCAGACCACGCTGCGACAAATACACCAAGGCCTCCGGACTGTCTTTGAGCGTTTGGTGGTAATAGGTCACCACCTGCTGTAACACCTGCGCGTTCTCGGCTTGTGTCACCAATGTCGTGGGCAACTTGGGGATCGTGCAGCGTTTCACTCCACTTTTAGCGGCTAAAGAGGGTTGATAGTCGGCCTGCAATAATTCGACGGCATGGCGGAAGCTAATGCCTTCCACCTTCATCACCCAATCCACCACACTCCCGCCTATCTGACAGGCCCCTAAACAATGCCAGAGGTTGTTCTTGGGACTGATGACCAAACTGGGCGTGTGATCATCATGAAAGGGACAGCGACCGATGAGATCTTGGCCGTGGGGCTTCAATGCAATCCCTTGCGCGTCCACGAGACGTTGGATGGCAATGTCCTGTTTTAACTGGTCGAGTTGGTCATCGGGGATACGGGCCATAAGCAGATCCTTATCAATGTAAACCCTGTCAAGAGTTAAGTTGACTCTCAATAAGGGCTATTATTATACTTATAAAGATCATTCGTCAAGTCTTCTCTAGAGCAAGGGGGGTTATAGTATGCGGAGGTTCCGATGACTCTTGAATTGGATGTATTCCTTGCTATGCAACATGAGGATTTCCGCAAAGCCTTTGGGCCACGCCTGAAGGACTTACGCAAACAGAAACGCTGGGCGCAGAAGGAGATGGCCGCCAAGGTCGGGATCCGATTCCAGCAGCTCAACAAGTATGAGAGCGGCCTCAATATTCCACCGGCTGTGATGCTGCTAAAGCTCGCCGATGTGCTGGGGATGACGGTGGATTATCTGCTCACGGGGAACCCGGTGGAGGAAACACCACTGGGTCAGGCCAGGCTGTTTCAGCGCTTCCAAGCCGTTGAGCGGTTCGAGGTAGACGATCAGGAGGCCGTCATTAAGCTCATTGACGGCATGATTGCGAAGCAGCACATGGAGTCCACGCTGAAAGCTCTCGCCGGATAATCCATATGCGACTCAAGAATAGCCGCTAAAGGGAGCCACGAGTGTGAAGAAGACTATCAATATAGGACGGGCGGAGGTGGAGAAAAGACGATCAGCAGTTCAAGAGAAGGCGTGGAGGGAAAAAATCTATATCATGAAGCAAGTAACCTGACCCGTATTCGACGGCTGCAGGCCATTGAACAATTACCCAAACGCGATCAAGAAGCCCTGCTCCGTACCATTGATGCGTTTATTGCCAAGGGATGATGTCCAGCAGGACCGCAGCTAAAAGGGGGGGGGAAGGCGTAAACAGAACAGGCACGGAGCGAGGGAAGAAACTATCTCATAAAGCAAGTGACTTGACCCCCTATTTGACCCCCTATTTGTATGAATCCGCGGAAGCGTGCGGCTAAAGGGGAGGAATGGGGAGAATCAAATCTATCTCATGAAGCAAGCGACTTGACCCCTCATCCTGTTGTGGTGCGTGGTAGACGCGTGCGTCGAAGCGGTCGAGAGCAGCTCCAAGTATGCACCAGTGCTCTACTCTACCCCTATTAAAGGGGAGAAGTGGCGAGAATGAAATCTATCTCATGAAGCAAGCAACCTGACCCCATATCCTTCCATATCATTTCTTGACGTGCCGCATGACCCGAGCCAGTTGGCGTCGGACGTCCGAATACAGAGATGATAGTGATTGCCCATCAAACAGTAGGCGAAGACTTCTTACCATTCACGTGTGCCTTATTTTTATTTATCATATAAATTCCACCTAATCCAAAGAAAACTACGCCAAAAGCGCACACTACTTTTGTATAAAGATCTTTACCAACAAAAATTCCAACTAGACCTGCGACGGCCATTGCCAGACCAATTTTTCCATAGATAGCCTCTATGTTTTGTTGTGCATTTTCTAAACTTTGGAGTGGAATTCGTTTTGTAAGGAAAACACTCAGCAAGGCAAGAAGAATTTCCAAAGAAACAATAACTCCTACAAACCAAAGTATACTCCATTCTTGACCAAAAAAAACCCAGATGACCCCTATTGCAAACGGCATGATAATAGCCAGAAGCGCCATTACTTTCCGAAGAGATTCTTGCCTATCAGTCGTAAACACCATATTAATTCCTTTGCGCTTAGTATTCCATAATCCGCACCAGCTCAGAAAACAGGAGAGGGATAATTAAACTCTTGGCTGGAGAAGGATGTCCGCAATTCTTAAGCTCTGGTAAAATTACACCATGATTGCCTATCAGGAATCCGCTAAGGGCATGGACAACTTGTACAGGGAACTTTCTCTTCAAAATTCAGCTCCCCAGAACCCGGAGGATCAAACAGACTTCCTATTGCTGATCCAATACCCGATCCAACCAAACCTCCAACCAAACCTCCTCCTATTCTACCAGCCGTAGCCCCTAACGCCCCACCCAGAACTGTACCGGCTGCGATACCAGCAGGACCACCAACAATACCTAGCGCACCGCCAATCGAAGCTCCAGCCGCCGCACCTAAGCCAGTCCCCACTCCGGCCCCAAAAGTTGCCCCAATACCTGCCCCTATTCCACCCCCTAGAGCAGATCCGAATCCACCCCCAATCCCTGCAAATGCCCCCCTCAGACCCAAGGGATCATTAAAGTTCACGGGATTATTAAACACATAGCGATAAAGGTTCTGATCCCCCGCTCTGAAGCGGATGGGATCTTCGCTCAGGAATCTTCCGGTGCTGGCATCAAAGTATCGGGCGCGGTAGAAGTATAACCCACTCTCACCATCATATTCTCGGCCGGTATAGCTATAAGGTTGAATGACGGATTCAGCAACGGTCAGTCTTCTCCCATAACTATCATATACGTAACTGTTCGCAATCATTCCATTACTATCGGTGAGGTGGGTAATCGAGCCCTGATGATTGCTGTGATAGTAGAAGAACCCTTGCCCGGCCTTCTGAAGCACCAAGGGCTGATCGACTTGATCCCCATGCGAGTAGCGCGCCACAAAGGTATTCGTGCCATCGTACTCCAGCAGGATATCTTCTCCATCGTAGACGTACCGCGTCATCGTGCCCGCGACATCCTTCTCAATTCTTCTTCCCAATCCATCGTACTTGTAGGTGACGGTCGTCGTATCGGGCCGATCAATCTGAACCAATTGATCTTGCGCATCCCAGTGATTGGTGGTGAGATCAGATGTGACCTTATCGGTCTTGGTTTCCAGGTTCCCGTTGTTATCGTACGTGTAGGTAAATTGATCATCTTCCAACAGTCGATTGAGATCATCATGGTTGTGGTTAGATGAGAGAAAAGACGTGGTGCGATTGCCGACCAGATCGTAGTCGTAGGTTTCGGCATTGGCGACGGCTCCCCCTGCCTTCAGGCGTTGCAACGCATCGTAGGTATGGCTGCGATTCTCAGTAGGCGTGACTTGATCCAGAATATCTTGAATATTGCCCACTGGATTGTAGGTATAGCCGAAGGAGGCAAAGGAAGGGTTGGCCCCTAAGGTGTGGGACAGACTATCGAGCCGCCCCTTCGTATCATACCCATAGGCCGTCGTGACGCCGTTAGGATACACGAGACTGGCTAATCGGCCAGACGGGTCATAGCCCAGCGTCACTTGCGTGGAAACACCCGCCGGTGGGGTGAGAGTGGTGAGTCGTCCCGCCAAATCATACACAAAATTGGTCACACTCGTGCCCGTGTCTTCGTCTAACTGTGTGCGGTTACCCACAGCATCGTACATGCTTGTGAGCAGCACATTGGGTTGAAGCCCACTCGTTTGACTGGTTTCTGCCGTCTCGACGCGGTTGACCCCATCGTAGGTGAACGTCACTTGGCTATCATTGTCCGTCACCTCGGTCGGATTGCCCACGTCATCGTAGCCGATAGTGATCGCGTTATCGGGTGTGGTGATAGACGTGAGCCGTGAATTGTTATCATAGACACGGGAGAGAAGCTGCCCCTTGGGATCGGTCGTGTTTTTGAGGTTGTCTCGCCTGTCATAGGTGAAGGTGGTGGTGAAGGTCCCGCCGTGCGCGATGCGCTTGGTCTGTCGGTTCAGCTTGTCGTATTCAAAGGTGGTCGTCTTGCCTCGGGCATCGGTAAAGATCTCCACATTGCCTTCCACGTCATACAGAAAGGCTTGCACTCCATTGAGGGCATCGGTAATGGTTTTTAGCTGGTTCTCTTCATCGTAAACAAAAGCGGTCGGATCCCCGGCGGCATTGACCGTTCGTTCGAGATTGCCATTGGCGTCATACGTGAACGTCGTGAGACCTCGCAGGGGATCATCGATGGACGCCACGCGATTCATCGGATCATAGGTGCGCCCTTCCATCTCCCCCGTGGGCAATTCGGTTTCGTCCAGATTGCCCTGGTCATCGTAACGAAACTGTGTTGGCGGATTGGGCGTGCCATCGGTGGCCGTCTCCAACCGGTTCATCACGTCATAGGTAAAGATTCGGGTGCGTTGCTCGGGCGTGCCCTCCCCTTCAATAAGACTGGTCACATTACCCGCCGCATCGCGGACGAAGCGCGTGACATGCGTCTCCGGATCGGTGATGGTTTCCACATTCCCCTTAGCGTCATAGGTGAACACGGTG
The DNA here is from genome assembly GCA_965248225.1 of Nitrospirales bacterium. Classification (GTDB taxonomy): domain Bacteria; phylum Nitrospirota; class Nitrospiria; order Nitrospirales; family UBA8639; genus Nitrospira_E. Next base: position 4,621,734 of record CBDFIV010000015.1, on the reverse strand, counting down.
AGCACCAAATTTTCGTCGCGGTCCGTCTCGACTAACCCATCCGACCGGAACGTGCGCACCCGTTCATCCAGTAAGGGATTGATCACGCGCTCAGGATTGCCGTTCGCATCCAAGACCATGGTCGTCACCTTATTATCCCCATCCGTGATCTTGGTGAGCTGACTGAACAGCGGATCGTACTCGAACTTCATCGTGCGATCGACGCCAAAAACGCTTTTGGCTTCACGCTTAGTCAGCAGATTGCCTTGTGTGTCATAGGTCATCTCGGCAATGGCCCCATTCGGCGTCGTGATGGAGGTCGGCAAGCTGGCCTCATTGCGGGCAATGGTTGTCGTGCGATTCAAGGCATCCGTGACGGTCGACGCCGCGCCAAAACTATCTAAAGCCAGAGTGGTCATCTGCCCCTTGCCATCGATGGTCGTCGCGACCGCATCCGCATCCAGCAGCACGGGCAACGGATTGGTGGCCGTCCCTACGGTCCCCGTGGGATCGACAACTCCTAACGAGCGCTCGGGAATGATCCCACGCGTCGACCCATCCGGCCGAATGGCTTGCACCATCTGGCCGAAGGCGTTGAACACATACTGGGTGCGGAAGCCGCGTTTGGACACCTGGGAGTTCATCAGGTGATGGGAGTTGTAGGTAAAGGTGCGGGTGGTCAGATCGGGATCGGTGATGGTCGTGAGATTCCCCTGCCCATCATGCTGGAATTGCGTGACGCGCCCCAGATGGTCGGTGATCGTATCCACCACGGCCCCGGCATAGGCCAAGGTCGTGACCAGACCCACGGGATCGGTGATAGTCTCGAGGCGCCCTTGCGCATCATAGGCATAGAGCGTGGCATTGCCATTCCGATCCGTCACGCTGGTTTGGAGGCCTTGGGCATCGAACTGGATGACCGTTCCGGTTTTGAGCCGTTGCGTAAAGGTACTATCCAGATTGGCCGTCATGGTCGAAAACTCGCCGACGGGACTGATCAGGCCGTCGCCGGCCGAGGGATTGCGAAACAGCTGCACATTGGTGGTTGAGTTGCCGGCAAAGCCTTGCACCGAGGCCGCCACATCTAACGTGCCGTTGCCATCGAGATCGGCGATGGTCAGGGCTTGCGGATTGAAGGTCGCGGTGACCGTAATCACCGGTGTCCCAAATCCCCCAAACCCATCACCGCGCACGAGCGCCATGGCCCCTCCAATCCCCGGTCCGCCAATCAAGACATCGGTTGCGCCATCACCGGTGAGGTCGCCGGCCGCAATGCTTTGCGGGTTGATCCCAGCAGGCACCGGATAGGACACCGGCCCCCAGAAGCCACCTTGTTGGGAATTTTCGAAAATAAACAGTTCATCCCCGGGATCCCCAAAGAGCGGGTCCCCTTCGGGCAGCGCGACATCGGGATAGCCATCGCCCGTCATGTCCGCCACGACAAGCTTTGTGGCGAGACGGATCCCGCCCAAGACTTGCGGGGGCGCGAACCCTCCGGTGCCATCGCCATAGAAGACGGCAATGCTCGAGTTATTCGCGACCACCACATCCAGGTTGCCATCTTGATCCACATCCGCCGCCGCCAGGTCTGTGGGCGTGGCCGTCAGTGAGGCGGACACCAGGTCAGGCCCGAACCCTGCCGCCCCTCGAATCCCCGTCCCTAACTGCACCACGATGATATTACTGACTCCACGACCGGTGACGAGATCCTGATGGCCATCATTATTAAAATCACCCACATCCAACGCGAAGGGCGCTTCTCCCGTTCGGATGAACGTCAAGGGATTGCTGAAGGACCCCGCCCCATCGCCATACACCACCGTGACCGGCCCCGTGCCGGCCGTGCTGTTGGCCACAACATCCAAATGGCCATCTTCATCAAAGTCCACGGCACGGACCTCACGAATTTGGTTCCCCACCGGCGAGACCGCCACAAACTGATACGCTCCGGTGCCGTCCCCTTGATGCACTTCGAATTGGCCACTGAGCCCTTGACTGCGTGGGATGCCGATATCATTGAGCCCATCATTGGTAAAATCGGCGACCAACACCTGTTGCGGATTAAAGCCGAAGGTGTTGGAGAAGGTCAGGGTGTCATTGAGAATGAGATTACCCGGTTGGGCTTGGCGAAACAGATGCGTCCCGCCATCCCCTTGGGCCAGGACGACGTCGCCATTGGTCTGCACATGCAAGCGGTCCACACCTGTCAGCGTCCAGCCGGCGCCGAACGGACTGGTGCCCTGGTTATTGACGAGCGCCGTGTTATAGATGCCCATCCCCATTGAGGACTGGGGGAACTGACTGGTCAGATCCACTTGGGTGGGATACCGCCCCGTAGGCAGGTCGCGCACGGACCACGGCACGCGCAGGCGCACGCTATGCCTGCCCGTTTCCGAAAGACTACTCGTATCGGTAACGATCTCTCTGGTCAGTTGCACACCGCTCCCTGCAAATCCAGGGTCTGTCGGGAGCGTAATGCCTCGCAGAATGGGCAGCGGCTCGACACCCACCGCCAGCTTTACCGAGACTTGCGGGGGAATGGGCGAGACGCGTGGAATTTCTAAGGTTTCGTCAAAGATCAAGAGTGGATCGGCTTGCTGACTGCGATAGGTGAGTTGCAGCGCCCTGTCCACATTCAAGGAACGATAGCTGTCCAGGGTATGTTGCACGGTGAGGCCACCTGTACAGACAGAGGTTTCCGAACCGGTCTGGCTATTACAGTCCTTATTCCCGCCGCCCTCCGGCCCACTCCCGCCATTCCCAAACCCTGGGAACAGCCATAAAAACCAATGCCAATCGGCCGCCCGCACGCCGCCGCTGATGGTGTTAATGGTACTGGTTCCAATACTGCCACGACCTACCACTTCAAATGCCCCGGCGGCCGGATCCAAAGACCACAAGTTCATTTCATTATTGATGGGCAACCCTTCGCGATTTTCCAGATCTAAGGCGAGTGGTTGCGTGAACACGACGCCCGGTGGCTGAATCGTGACGACTAAGGCCGGCCGCATGTTGGGCGGAATGGCGGCAGGCGCCACGGCATCGGGGACTTCAGAAATGGACAGTGGCCCGGTGTATTCCAGACCATTGAAGAGCGCGGTGTGTGGCGGCACCGTGAGAGTGGCGCTGATGGTGGGATTGGTAATGATGGTGGTCTCGTTGGGATCAACCCCTGTCACCGGCAGGCCATTGACGGTCATGACACTGTTGGGATCATTGCGGGGCAGAAAGAAGGGACGGTCCACCACTTTAGTCGCGTTCGGAATGAGCTCAATACGTTCCCGGAACGAGGCGTAGGTGGCCCCGCCCGGCCCCGGAGTGGCGCTACTGGCGTCAATATCTAAGACTTGGGTACCGGATGGTACCCCACTGAGCGTAAAGAATCCTTGCGCATCGCTGGTGACACTCCCGCCTGTGTCCAGCAGAGAGACTGTAGCGCCGACAATCGGGGTTTCAATCCCGCCATTGGTAAAGTCATTCGTATCTAACAGCCGCCCGGAGAGGCCCGTCACACTGCCAGGCGCAGGAGCTTGTACTGTCACGGTGGTGGTTTCCGTGGTGGAGACAAAGAGATCACTGATGGCAAACGTCAGGACATGATTGCCCACTTGGGTGGCCTCTGGTTGGAACGTGACCGTGCCCGTCAGACCGTCAAAAACGAAGTTCGCCGGGAGCGGAAGCGGGGTGGCACTCAAAACCGTGGCCTCGCCATCCGGATCAGAACCACTTACGGAAAACGTGAGGGTCTGGCCAAGCGGAATGGTGTGGTTCCCGATCGCATTCAGCACAGGGGGCGTATTGCCAACGGTCACGGTGATTGTATCCGGCACACTTGTGACAAACCCATCGTTCACCACCAATTGCACGATGTACGACCCATCCACATCGGGGACCAGTACCGGGCTGAGGGTGGTCGCTTCGGATATGGCCGCGGTACTCCCCGCTGGTTGTTGCAGGAGGGTCCATTGATACGTCAGGGGATTGTTGTCGGGATCGCTCGATCCCGAGCCATTGAACACGACCGTAGTGTCCGCGAGGGTGCGTTGATCCGGTCCCGCATTGGCGACAGGTGGATCATTGATCATCGCCGTGACGGTCACGGTATCGGGCGCACTCGCCGCCAACCCATCATCAACGATCAGTTGCACCACATAGGTGCCAGCCACATCTGCGACAAACGTGGGAGACACGGACGTCGGATTGGTCACGGTGACCGCACTGCCGCTCGGTGTACTCGCAAGGGTCCATTGAAATGTTAGCGACTGGGCCTCGGGATCGGTTGAAGCACTCCCATCCAATTGCACGGTGGCACCAACGGCGACTGTTTGATCGAGTCCAGCATCGGCTATTGGCAGTAGGTTCTCTGTCGAAACGACCACGGTATCGGGCGTACTGTCATCCGTGCCATCATTCACGACCAGCGTCACCACATAGGAGCCTGGGACATCAACCAGGAAGGTCGGATTGACCAGCGTGGCGTCAGGCAACGACGCGATACTGCCAGCAGGTTGGGTCGTAATCGCCCACAAGAAGGTGAGCGGGGTCCCTTCCACATCACTGGAGGCACTGCCATCCAGTTGCACAAGGGTTCCCACGGGCACATTGGCTTGATCCGGCCCGGCATCCGCGACGGGCGGCGTATTCGCCGTCATGATCGTCACTGTGGCCGGATCACTGTCTTCATTGCCATCGTTGACGATGAGCTGTGCGACATAGATGCCCGGTACGTCGGCGACAAACGTGGGGTTCACGAGCGTGACATCCGAGAGCGTCGCCGTGCTGCCGGTGGGCATGGCCAGCAACGCCCAGAGATAGGTGAGCGGATCGCCGTCCACATCATTGGAATTGCTGCCGTCCAGTTGTACGGTGGTCCCAATCGGCACGGTCTGATCCGGTTCGGCAATGGCCACGGGCTTGGAGTTTTGCGTATCAATGACGACGGAATCCGCCGCACTATCCTCCGTTCCATCATTGACGGTGAGCTGCGCCTCATAGATGCCGGGTACATCCACGGTAAAGTCTGGTGTGGGTGACGTAGGATCCGAGAGGGTTGCGGTACTCCCGCTGGGCACCGAGACGAAGGACCAGAGAAAGGTCAGCGGGTCTTGATCGACATCACTGGAGTTGGCGCCATCCAGGAGTACCGTCTGCGTGACGAACACCGTTTGAGCCGGCCCCGCCTCAGCCACCGGGGGTGAATTGATGGTGGTGATGGTGACGGTATCGGGGGCACTGTCGACCGCGCCGTCATTGACGACCAGTTCCACCTCATAGCTCCCCGCCGCATCCGCGACAAACGTCGGCATGACCGAGGTGGAATCATCTAACGAAGCGGTACTGCCTGCGGGTTGCGAGAGCAGGGTCCAGCTAAAGGTCAGCAGATCGCCATCGACATCCGTAGAACCACTCCCATCCAGTTGCACGGTGTCAGTCACTTGCACTGTTTGATCTGGCCCAGCATCGGCGACTGGGGGCGTGTTGCCGCCACCCGTGCCTAATCCGAAGCCCCCTTCTAAGGTGATGGTGCCGCCATTACCCATGCGCACCCATTTGCCCACAAAGGTGCCCGTCGCACTCCCATTGTCTCGTATCCGTAAGAGCCCGTTTGGCGCGTAGATATTGGCGCGAATGGTACTGTCAGTTCCAATCCTCACGGCTTCGGGTGTCGCATCAATGGCTCCAGTGGTCCCATTGATGCCTGTGCCCACAATCACCACATCGGCCGCGGTTAATGTTGGCGCCGTGGGGGCTGGACCCACCACGACATGGTCGCGGGTTTCCAGATGATCTTGGACTCGAATGTCGACGGGGGCTGCGGCGAGCACTTGCGCAGTGGCACGCAGGTCCCATGCTTGAAAATGATAGATGCCCCCGGTGAGGGTGACGACGGCGCCATTACGCGCTTTGAGCAGTCCGTAATTACCGGCATCCAAACTGAGGGTGCCGCCGGAGGCGACATCGAAGTCTTGCGTACCAGGGGTGACAGGCGGAACGGGCGGCAGAGCGGCCACCAACGGCAACGTGACCGGCGTCGTGAGTGTGCCTTGAATGAGCCCGGGACCTTTGAGGGTATTGACGAACACATCATGGACTTGGACGCCACTTTTGAGTCGCATGGTATCGCCCATCACACGGCTGGTGGGGTCTTGCACGATGACGTTGATGCCAAACGTGACTTCTTGATCGCTCGCCAACCACGGCCCGGCACTCGCCACATTCGCCCCGACATCCCCACTGACCACCGTGCTGCCCTCTCTTACCCAGATGCCCTCTTCGCCGAGCACGACAAAGTCGGTCGCGGCTCCAGCTGCGGGCGTACTTACTGTGCTCCAACAGCCCAGCAGGAAGAGGCTCCACAGTGCCGTGCGTAACACACGAGCCCACGTTGGATGAATGGTGTCGGTACAAGTGGTCATAGCGGTCCTTTCTCGGTCAATGCTTTTAGGCAATCAGACAGATATTCATTGCGGAAACGATCATCTCAGTTTGTGCCCTGTGGCCTGAAAGGATGAAGAGCATGCAGCCTCAGGGGCGAGCGCATGTCATCAACATCGAGCGCGCTGTATGACGAGTCGAGTATAGCGCTGTTATTGAGAATAAACATCCTGGCCAACATGTCAGGGTGTTTCTACGTAGAGTGACAAGCGTGCCTACGACATTGGGGGCGACATGCTGCGGTCATCTAAGTGGAGCGAAGCGCGTGACCGACTGGCAGGAAAACATGCGGAGAACATCTGAGACGAAGGAAGAGCCTTGTGGGCGTGATCACATGCGTTGGTGCCGCCACCCTTGCTGCCGGAGAGAACTAAAGCGACTCCGGGTTGTCGGATCATACAGAATGTATGGTTCTGGCCTTATAGCCAAATAATGGTTTTCGGAAATGTATTGTGAGATTGTCCAGGTGAGAAGTATTGGTCGGTGAATGAGGCGCTTCTTTAATACGGAACTCCCGTATCACCGTGATTTTCTGTGTTGCCGGGTTTCGCCCCGGCCACCGAGCCCCTTTTGTTTCGGCAAAAGGAGCCAAAACCAGTGACGCCCCGGACGGCCTCATGACAGGAGCTGGACGCAAGACACAGGAAGGGTCTGTTGAAAAAAGCCACCAGCGGCGTTCTCGCCAGATTTCGGTGCTCACGTACGATGAGTACGCTCCGCGTGTAAACCTGACTGCGACCTTGCTGGGCGGACTTTTTTGAACCGACCCGAAGCCTCTGATGTCCAACGTCTTCCTGACGAAATATGCCCCTTAATATCCTTATTATTCAACACTCCCAGGAGAGCGAGTCGGGTAGCCAGGGGCGGTTGCCCGCCCCCAGCTCCCACAGAACCGGACTTGTGGGTCGCACATCCGGCTCTTCAAGTCGATCCCTCATGCCCCAAACAGCGTCAGCTGTTGGGGTAAGACCCATTTGGGCTGGTGGTGCTCCCGTTCCCACAATCGCATCAGCGTGGTCACCCGGTCGTAAAACCACTGGTTCCCATAGGCCTGATGCATCCCATAGGTGCGACTTTTGAACCACGCCCCGCGACGGCTATACGCCGTCTTGGTCGCCGACTTCACAGAGACACCACGTTGCAGTAAGTGCCGCAACAGGTAGCGAGGACACCGTCCTTTCTGCCGAATGATGATCGCTCGCAGTCGCCTGCGCACATGGGCATCAATTCGACTCAAGCGACGCGCTCCAGGCTCGGTACATAGCCGATAGTAGCCATACCATCCGCGTAGATAGCGATTCACTGCCCCCATACAACCGCGCAAGGATGACCCCCAGTTTCGAGGGGTGAGCCCTCGAATCCGTTGGGTCAGCCGTTGCTCGGTACGGGGAGACAGATGAATCTCCACGCCCCCTTCCGGATTCTGCTTCAGGCAGAACCCCAGAAAGTTCAGGTGGCCAGGTCGATCCACTGAACTCTTGGCCTCGTTCACTTGCAGCCGCAACCGGTCTTCAAGGAATCGACGCGTGGCCTTCAACACGCGTTGACCGGATCGTTCACTCCGCACGAAAATTTGACAATCGTCGGCGTACCGCACGAACCGGAGGCCACGACGTTCCAGCTCCCAATCAAGTTCATCTCACACCACGTTAGATAAGAGGGGAGACAGAGGACCGCCCTGGGGGGTGCCTTCATCGGTCGACACCCGCAGCCCATCTGGCAGTACCACGTTCGCCTTGAGCATTTGATGGACGAGGTGCAGGAGACGCCCGTCTTTCACCTGATGAGCGAGGCGGTTCAGGAGCCGTTGGTGATGGACTCGATCAAAGAATTTCGACAGATCGATGTCCACCACCCACTCGTACCCCGCTTCGACGTACCCCTTGGCTTGCGCCAGCGCTGTCTGGGCCCCTCGCCGTGGACGGAACCCGTGGTTGCTGTCGTGAAAGGAGGGTTCATACATCGGCTCGACGACTTGTCGCAGAGCCTGTTGCACCCAGCGATCCACCACATTGGAATACCTAATCCGCGGTCACCACCCCCCGGTTTGGGAATCCAAACTCGACGGATGTCCCCCGGTTGATAGTGACCCGCCAGCAACTGGCGACGCAGTGCCGGGAGAAGCTGCCGAGAAGCCTCGACCACTTCGGCGACGCTGCGCCCATCCACCCCTGCCGCGCCCTTGTTCCGCGCGACGTGTCGCAAGGCCTTCGCTAAATTGCTCGCCCTCGCCACCTGCTCTAACAGGTGAGGACCCTCACCTGTCTGGGCGGTCGGAGTGTGGGCGTCCTTGTCATCCGCTCTCAGCAGCAACCACGTGTGGGCGTCGGATACGTCCGAACCCGCCTCGTCATCGCCCCCTTGCGGGCTGTCGGCAAACGCGAATGACAGTTGACCCACTCCAACCTTTCTCAACTTGCCACCCCCTTCGCTCCCCCGGCATTACCCGGCTTCATCACTACTATGAGGTGGTCCGACTTCTCCACGGGCGTGGTGCCGACGTCGTTGCCTTCGTCCGCGCTACCACTTGATGGTGGACCCATGGAGATCTCCTGGGGTAAGGATGACTTGCGTCCCGCCATCGCCGCCCCCACTACTGGTCCGGCCTCGGTCGGATATGGGGCGTCGCGCTGTGGCGCACGCTCACCCAGTCCGGTCCAGCCTGCATAGGGGTTCATTTGCATTCGGTACGGCGGTTCGTCTCGGGCTTCCATCCCACACGCCCTCACGGGCAGAAGGTGTTGGCCGCTGGCCAGCCTTCCTCGCGTGCAGTTGCCTCTGACTCGTGGTTGCCTCCGACAGGCCCCACAGGGGACTTCCACCCCCATCAACTCATCCATGCCCAGCGCACGCCAACTCGCTCCGCTCAAACAAGGCTCACCGGGTTCATGGAAGCATCCACCCAGAGGGCCGGACGGCAGGCGTCAGACCTTGGGAGACGAACAATTCAGGGATCCATATGAAAAGGGTGGAACCATACATTCTGTATGATCCAGGTTATCGCCCCCTGTCGCCTGTCACAGGGTCCTTCGGCATAGGCTGAAACATGAGGCCGCTGTTGGTCTCGGTCATTCGAGGCACGCGAGTTTGCCTCGAGAAGACACGCGGAATTTTCGAAACAAGTTTTCCAGATGATACCGCACAGCCCGACTGGACATGTTGTGAAGGGCCCCGATCTCCGGGTTCGTCCTCCCCAGCCGCACCCCCGCCAGGACAACTTTTTCGCAAGGTGTTACGTAGCGAGTCGTGAGCAGGGCTTCCATCTCGTTGGAGTGCGGAGATTGATTGGTGGAAAGGCTCGTGGCAAGCCTCGGCACTAACGGCCGGTCCGTCACAGCCCCCATGACACGCCCTTCTTGGGTGGGCACACAGAACACGTCCGCCTCGTAATGTTGTCCGTCTCGTTCAAACACCAGCTGTATGCTCTTGGGGGTTTGTGTGTTCCAGGCCGAGTGGATGGTGGCCTGCAGCCAGCACCCGACTATGCCAGGGAACATATCCCGGACATGGGCACCTTTGAGTGTGTGGTGGTCGTTGAGAAAATGTCCGTATCGTGGATACGGGAAATAGGCATCCTGATAGACACCATTGAGATCCCACACAAAGATTTTGTGGGCCAGCTCTTGTTGAGCACAAGCATCTTTGCCATGAACGTGAGCAGCGGCAAATGGGGTCTCACCAAGTCTGACCAGGACTTGGGCACGTCGTTGATCCATCTTACCCTTTTCCTGCCCACAAGATCCTTCTCCAAGTTTCTTGTCGGGCGAGGTGTGCAGTTAAATACGATCAGCACATGTCACCACCATTGCAGCAAAGACGTTGAATAATAGCAACTCCTTCTTGAGGAGAAACCTTTCACACCGGTTTATTCATATTGTCAGACTCCTATTCTATGCAGCATTCCTGCACAATATGGGCTTCTGAATGGTTATGATTTCGCTCTATGGCTTTATTCGTGTTACGACCAAGCAAAGCCAAGGAAATTGATTAATGCGTTAGAGCCGTTCGCGCTTTTGAAAAGAGGAAGGGCTTATCATCAATGCCATTTCACCAGCCCCTTATTGAATTTCAAGAGGATCGACGTGCACTTCAAACACCACCGGTTCTCTTGCAAACTGTTGATCATAGGCCTGTTGAATCTTTCGAAGACGTTGTTGGGTGTCTTCTAAATGAAATGTCTTGATCAGAAAAATCGTTCGGTTCTTTTTGAGACGCCCTGGTTTCCGCGAACTCAACGGTCCTAAGACCATTGGCAATTCCAACATCCCGTGTCCCTCTTGAGGCAAAGTTCCATCCACTCCTATTTCTTTTAACTGTTGACCCAGGAAATCGACGACCCGTTGTACGCGAAGCGCCTGCGCTCCAGTGACCACTAACAACAGAAGATGCGCCGCTGGTGGATAGGCTAACGCTTCACGCAAATCTAACTCCTGCTGATAGAACACCTGAGGATCATGTTGGATCATGGCCTGAAACACATGATGATCGGGCATGCGTGTTTGCAGAAACACCTCACCAGATAGCTCGTTCGTTTGCGTATGCGATTGGGCCAATCCCACCGCTTTCGAAAAAAGAAGAAATGTGCGTTCGGCCGAACGAAAATCCGGGAGATGCAACCCAAGATCCGCTTGGGGAAACGCCACCAACTTTGCCGAGGGAAGATCGGATTGATGAAATAAGAATTCTGTCCCGATGAGAAGATGAATGTCCCCCTGACGAAATCTATCCAACACCTGTCGACAGGATTCTTCGGTTTTCACCTGATCTCGATCGAACCGGAAGAGGCTCTGCGACGGGAAGAGTGCCGTGAGTTCTTCCTCAACCCGTTGGGTGCCCATTCCAGAGAATCGAAACACCGTTCCCATACAGGACGCGCAGGTTTCCGGCGTTGGATAACTCGTTCCACAATAGGAACAAAGCAATCGAGAAGGTCGCTGGAAGAGCCGAAGCGTGACACCACACCGCTCACAAGTTGGCGCTTGCCCACAATCTCGACAAATGAGGGAGTGAGAAAATCCTTTTCGATTGAGGATCAGAATCGCCTGTTGTCCTTCAGTGAAAACCTGCGTCAGCCGTTCAATCAAAGGCGGCGCAAGAAGGACTCCTGAGGCATAGTCTCGCATGTCGAGCAGGTGTATAGCCGGGTTGTTGGGGCTGGGCACCCGGCTGTCTGGGATCTGATCGCGAAACGCGGAATAGGTTTCTAAGGAAGGGCAGGATGTGCCATACACCACCAAGGCTTGTTCAATGGCTCCCCGCATCCCTGCCACTTCACGTGCATGGTAGTAAGGCAGATGTTCATCCTTAAAGGATGTATCTTCTTCCTGATCCACCCAAATCAGCCCAAGATCCAGGAGAGGGAGAAACAACGCGGATCGCGTTCCTACCACAAGTTGAACCCCGCCCTGTCGAATTCTTTCCCAACATTCCGCTCGCGCAGGAGTCGACAAGTGCCCGTGGTACACGTCCACCGATTCGCTCAAGACTCCTCGTAGGTAATTGGCGACCGTTTCAACTTGTTGCACTTCCGGAAGGAGAAGCAACACTCGCCTTCCTTGTTGGAACACATGTGATGCGAGATGTTGAATAACGTGGAGTCGTTCATGATCAGTCCCGATGACCATCTGTCTCTGAAACGTTCCTGTAACACTTTTTTTCGCCAATTCATCGGCCATGACTGTCATGTTTCCCGAAAGAACCGGTTGTTTCGATGGAACCCGTGGGGCAGGACTCACCTGTTGTTCAAAGAGATCACCCATCCCCCCATACGGTGAAGTGGGCATTAATACAGGACGAGGGGACGTCTCCCTCTGTGTTTTGGCTGCAATCCTAGATGGCAGAGTAGAACGTTCCTCAATCCACCCCTTTCTTTTCAGCTTGGTCACCAGAGTCCCGGCCTTCGGCAGCATTCGAAGGAGTGCTGATCGAAGCACGCCGCTTGATCCTCGTGATAACTTTTGTAACACCGCCTGGTCTTCCCCAGGCACTGACGGGTCGGCTACCGCCTTACGGCCAACTTCGGTGAGAAAAAGACGTTTGGTCACATTGAATAATCGGGGAGGCACAATGAGTCGCAAACATGCTGAGAACGGCGCCAGATAATACTCTGCCATATGCTCCACTAACGTCAGCAACCTCTGATCCAAAGACGAATATTCAGGAGTAGCATCCACTGACAAGATGTCACGAAAGGCAACGGTTGGATCGGAAGTGCGAAAAGTAGGGAGGGTGGAATCTTCTCCTATCCGAACCACCACACCGGATACGACGGACGACCCTAGGGGAATAAGAACAGGGCTCCCGACAAAAATCTTGGCCTGCAAGGGATTGGGAATGTGATAGGTGAAGACTTGAAACCGCCGACTCGGCAGGACAACATCAGCAAGCATGGGAGGTCGGCATTCTCATGAAGAATGAAATTGTAACAAGCGGGTCATTCCCCCACAATATTGCCAGCTCAAATAACGATATTCCCAACTAGACAGAGGGTTGATGCAAGTGCCAAGCTTTACTGACAATGCCAAACTCAGCCAAAGATATCGCATGAAAAAAAAACACCCTTCTCCACATCTCCCACAAACCCCATGGCTGATTCTTTTTGATGGTATCTGTGGATGGTGCACGGGATGGGTTCGTTTTCTCATCCATCATGATACCCAAAAACGCCTTCAATTTGCTCCGCTCCAATCCCCGTTAGGCCAACAACAGCTCGAGAAATACCATCTCTCCAAAGAGAATTTTTCCACTTTCGTGTTGATTGCCCCAGATGGCTATTTCATCAAATCGACGGCAGCCTTACGTATCATGCGTCACCTTGGAGGCCGCTGGCGTATGCTCTACGCCTTTATTCTTATTCCACAATCCCTACGAGATGGAGGCTATGACCTCATTGCTCAATATCGTTATCAATTGCGCGGAACACTCACAGCCTGTTATCGCCCCCCACCGGAATACCAAGATCGGTTTCGCTATGAGGTCTGACTGCATACATTCGCCACGACCCGCCACTCAGCTGGAAGTATCTCAGGGGGAAAAGTGTTCTTTTACTTTCTGGCTAGGGGATGCCGCAAAGACAAGGAGACGACAATATGGGAGGTTTGGAAATTCTTGGATTACTGGCCATCGTCATTGGGGTCATTGGCCTCATCGTGTTGCTGAAAGATAGAAAGAAATCTGGGCGCTAATGATTATGGTGCGACGAGGAGGTGAGGGGGCTACGATTCCGAATGTTTTTTGAGGCGGCGGTCTAAGGCAAATCGCGTGATCCCCAGATGTTTGGCAGCAAGACTTTTATTAAAATCGGAAACACGCATCACCTCCTCAATGAGTGCATTTTCAATGTCTCCCAATGTTTGTTCACCCAGTTTCATTTCAATCCGCACCAACGGCTGTTCTCCCTGAGTCACAACATTGACCGCAGAAGGGGCCACTTCTTGAACCTCACGTGGCAAATCGCCACTCGTGAGACTCTGGCCTCGGCAAAAAATCACCGCCCGCTCAATAATATTTTGCAATTCCCGAATATTGCCTGGGTAGGGATAGCGCTCTAAAAATTTCTGCGCTTCCGCATCAATTGCTGTCACATTTTTCCCTAAGTCTTTGCTGTGCTGAATTAAGGTTTGCAAACTCAGCGGAATGATATCTTCAATTCGATTGCGTAAAGGTGGAAGATCCAGCGACACCACATGTAAGCGGAAAAAGAGATCTTCGCGGAAATGACCGAGGGCCACCTCTTTTCGGAGGTCGCGATTCGTCGCGGCAATCAAACGGAAATCCACATCAATGTCTTGACGTCCTCCAAGACGTTTAAAGGATCGTTCCTGCAGCACTCGAAGCAGCTTGGCTTGCATTGTCGGGTTCAAATCGCCAATCTCATCAAGAAAGAGCGTCCCCCCTTCAGCCTGTTCGCAAAGCCCAGGTTTCCGTTGATGCGCTCCGGTAAACGCGCCGCGTTCATACCCAAATAACTCACTTTCGAATAATTCCTGGGGAATGGCCGTACAGTTCACCCCAACGAATGGGCCCTGTGCTCGAGGACCATTATGATGCAGGACTCGTGCGACAAATTCCTTTCCCGTTCCGGTTTCTCCAAACAGGAGCACAGTTGTTTTCAGATTTTGCGCCATTTCCTGAATTTGCCCAACCAACTCTCTCATACTGGGACTGTTGGAAACTAAGTTCTGTAAGGCATAACGTCCTGGTCGATCTTGTGTTTCAAAATCAATCCGGCGCCGTAATGTTAAATACTCCAACGCCCGATCAATCACCGGTTCAACGCCAGAGAGATCGACGCTTTTGATGAGAAAATCATACGCGCCTAATCGCATCGCTTCCACCGCATCTTCGACCGTGCCATAGGCGGTGAGCAAAATAACCAAGGACTGTTGTGTTTTTGAACGAACATGTTTAAGGGTTTCTAGGCCACTCATACCTGACATTTTCAAGTCCAGAAAGATGATGTCAGGCACATCAGAGTCTAATGCTTGGAGCAAGGCTTCACCCGAATCAAAACTTCGAATTTCATGATGACGTTTCGCTAAACGCCGGCTTATCGCCTGGCGAACCACTTCATCGTCATCAGTGACAAAAATAGTTGCACGCATCTTTTAAACGGTCGAAAGTTGGGATTGGCAGACACAGGGCAACCACATCGAAATCGTGGTCCCAATTTGCTGTTGGCTTTCCGCATGAATCTCTCCGCCATGGGCTTCAACAATATTCCGACAAATGGCCAGTCCGAGACCAGTCCCACGATGCTTCCCGGCGGTAAAAAATGGCTCGAAAATTCGAGAGAGCACATTGGGCTCAATCCCTTTTCCCGTATCTTCGACTTTCAACCTCAGTCCTTGGTCATGTTCATACAGTTCATCAGCAATGGATAGATGAAGGGCTCCATTGGCTGGCATGGCTTCAATCGCATTCTGAAGAATATTCAGGACAACCTGTTTAAGTTGATCATGATCCGCATAAATGGCATTGACTTGAGAAGGTCGATAGCGGTGAACATGGATCCCCTTCTGCTGTAAGGGATCTGACAAGACCTTCAGGGATTCATCTAACAACTCCTCAAGTTGAAACGTGACAGGGAGAAGCTCGCGCGGGCGCGCATAATCGACAATCTGGTTGACAATGCGATCCAAACGCCGCGTTTCTTTCAAGATCGTTTTCAAATCATCACGCCGGGAATCCCCTTCTGAAAAATCCTCTAACAATAAAGACGCCGTAGAGCCGATCCCTACTAAAGGATTCCGAATCTCATGCGCGATACCAGCCGCCACTTGTCCCAGCGTGGCCAACCGTTCTGACCGGCTCAATTGCACCCGCATTTGTTCCAGAGCGGTAATATCCACATTAAAGCCTTGATACACCATCGTCTGACCCGATTCATCGTTAATGGGAACGGCACGGCTTAAGACCCGTTTGATTGCCCCATCAGGATGGAGGAACCGAAACACTCGCTCGAATGCCTCACGATGGGTCCGGGCGCTGGAAAAGGCCTGACGAACATCCTCCCGATCATCAGGGTGAATAGCCTCCCACATCTGTTCCGGATCTAGCGTCTCATCGGGATTGCGTCCGGCTAAGATCCAATTTTGGCGATTGCTAAAAATGATGTGGGTCTGTTCCATCGTAAAAATACCAATGGGCGCATGATCCACAATGCCTCGGTATTTCGCTTCCGACGAGGTGATTTCTTGATTCAGGCTCCGTAGCTCCTGCCCAGACTGCTCAATCTGCTGAATATGCTGTTGAATTTGGCTGCCGACTGTATTCATGACTCTGGTCAAATTCCCAATTTCATCTTGTCGGTCCAGAACAGGCACGTTCGGCATCGTCCCTCCTGAAAAATTTTCAACGGTTTTGACTAGCGTGGTTAAGGGACCCGTGATCGAGCGCGCGATCAATTGCAAGGGAAGCAACATGAGAATCAAGGCAAAGGCCCCACCGCCGACGATGACTCCCATGAGAATGGAGCGATCTTCTGAGCTACTGGCCAGTGCCTGCTGCAACTGCTCCACCTCCTGTCGATCAAAACGCGCCATTTCTTCACGAATCGCCAGCATGAGTAATCGTCCTTTTTCTGCTTCAACATATTCCTGAGCCTCTTCAGGGTGCCCCACCTTGACCCGTTCAATAAGGCGATCTTTATCAAACATCAGCAGGTGAATATTATTCTGGACGGATTGGACCAACATCCGTTGCGCTGGATCATTATCCACCATTTGTCGAAGAGAATTGCCCAACGCCAGCACCCGTTGTTTGGCCGCTTGATACGGTTGTAAAAATTGAGGCTGTTGAGTCAGCACATACCCGCGAAACCCAGTCTCAAGATCCACGACCAATCGCATGAATTCCGCAGACGCACTTTGAATATGATACACCTCGTTCAGATGATCTTCATCCAAAGAAAACGTTTCAACACTTCGATAGGTCAATAAGCTTAAGACTAACACGGCTAGCATGGGAACTGCCGAAACCAAGAGCAGTTTCTTCGCGAGGGGAAGATTCAAAAAAAGGGATGTTAATTTCATTGGCCTATCTGAATTATTTTATCGGAACATGACTGCGGGGCGTTTCATCTATAAACAAATTACCCAACTACAAGAGCCTACGAAATTCATTTACTACCTGTCCATGGTACTCAACCAAAGATTGATGTCAGGCTTTCCACCCACAAACAGTAGTAGAGAGGGAAGCAGTATTGCTAGTATGCATAGCATACGTTGATTCAACCACTTTCGTAGGCAACTGAAAGTCGCGCCCATCTGGTCTTCCAAAAAGAAGAGACATGAGCGGGAAAACCATTCTTATCACAGTGAGTGCAGGGCTTATAGGCCTTCTCCTAGGCTGGGGGATTGGCTTTAAGATGGCCCCGACTACCGGTCTCCCCATTCGCGTCGTCGCAGACTACCTCCACGCCGTCCTCCAAGCCGACCGCACATTCTATACACAACATGTGGTTGAGCGAATGGAAGCCATGTTGATTGTGAACGCGACGGAAAACTGGCGAACAGACCGCACCTTGCCCCTCCCCGCCCAGTTCTTCAAAGAATCCTCACGAGGATTGCAGGTGCGCGGAAAACCGTTTCGATACCGGTTGATAAGCTTATGGCCCATTAATCAGGAAAACGCCCCAGAATCTGAAAAGGATCGGCATGCTCTAGAACAAGTCATCAACTACGGAGAAGTGGCTGAGCAGGAAATTGAACTGGAGCAGCGACGGTATTACCAAGCCATCTTCCCTGATCGCGCCGTGAGCCGAGCTTGCGTCAATTGCCATAACGCCCACGAACAAAGTCCCAAGCGCGATTTCAAACTCAATGACATTATGGGCGGGCTCGAGATATTAATCCCTCTTGAATAACGTCAAACGCTTCCAAGAAACCCAGTCTCCCTGCCTCATGCCAGCAATATTGATGAAACCAGAAATGTAAGTATGAAAAGTTCGATGAGGAAGACAAGAAAAGGCTTAGTCGGAATCAAGCTGAGACTGTTGACTGAGCCTTTGGCAAGGTGAGATGAAAGGACGTGCCTTGGCCGACTACGGAGTCTACCCATAACCAACCCCCATGTTTCTCAACAAGGTCTTTACACAACAGCAGTCCTAATCCTGTTCCTTTCTCCCCGGCAGTCCCATCCGTTGATCGGCCAGCCATCACCTCAAACAGGCCAGCAAGCTTTTTTGGAGAGACGCCAACCCCGGTATCGATGACCGACACCTGAATCATTGCACCTTGATCAACAACCTGGACCTTCACCCGTCCCTCGACAGGTGTAAACTTAATGGCGTTGCCAATGAGATTTTGAAATATGGAATGGAGCATCGTAGCGTCCGCAAAGACTTCTGCCTCCGGATGTGATTCATATATCAGATCGACCATTTTTTGGGTCGCATTCCCTTTTAAGAGGGCCAGTACATTGTCCACCACGGTATCGATAGCCATATTGACTGGTTGATACTCCAACACTCCTAATTCAAACCGAGTGCTTTGCAAAAGATTATCGATGAGATGCATAAACTGTTCGGCTGAGGTCAAGACGGTTTGAGAAAAGTCTTGTATTTCATCCTTGGTCAAGGTGTCCCGTTCATCCACCAAAGTCCTAGAAAATGCCAAGATCCCATTAAAGGGTGAACGCAGGTCATGAGATAAAATATGGAAAAGCTTGTTCTTACTTTCCAGAGCCTCTTGTAGTTCTTTGCTAAGACGGCGCAATTCCAACTGAACCACGACCTGTCGAGCCGTTTCTCTACCATTCAGCCCCTAAACGATCCACGATAATCTGATGCACGACAGCATGAGGCCCTAGCCTAGCCAGATACAGGGCAGTTTCAGCGATATCAAATGGATCGATCTTTTCGCTGCGAAGAATGTCCTCGGGCGAGGCATCCACGAGTTCATCCGCCACTCCTGCCGGACAAATCGCACTGACTTTTATATTGAAGGCTCGGCCTTCAGCAGCCAGTGTTTTCGTCAATGCCATGATTCCATGCTTCGAAGCACTATACGTTCCCGTTCCAGCCCACGCTTGGACTCCTGCCACGCTGGACATATTGATGATGAGCCCACCCTTTTGAGTCTTCATCTGTTGAAACCCAGCTCGACAACACAAAAACGTTCCCCTCAGATTCGTGGCCATCACGTCATCAAACGTCTGGGTGTCCGTGTCCGCCAAGCGCCCTCCTCCAAAAGTTCCCGCATTATTTACAAGAATATCCAATTGTCCATATTGTGAAACCGTTTGCTGAACAAGAGCGTTGACTTGGTGCTCGTCTGATATATCCGTTTGAATAACACAAGCCTGGCCACCCGATTTCTTAATGCGCTTCACTACTTGTTCGCACAGATGATGACGCCTCACTGCCACAACCACCTTCGCCCCTTCTTCCCCGAAACGCAGCGCGATGGCCTTCCCAATTCCGCTACTGCTCCCCGTTACGATAGCCACTTTGCCTTCTATGCGTTTCATACTTCATCTACTTAAATTATGGAGGTGGACAAAAAAACCTGATTTTCGAAGCTCCCCATTTCCTTCTATTCCTCTATGTTGGCGATTAGATCTCGGAGAGAAACTAACCCCACGACCACTTGATTTTGCGTGACAAGGAGGTGACGAACTCCGCTGTCTTTCATCATGTCTAAGGCGTCTTCAAGAGGCCAAGAAGCTTCGACAGTAATCATAGGACTTGTCATGACGGTATCTACAGCGGTGATCTTTAAATTCTGCTCTTCGGCAACAGCTTTTCGAATGATATCTGCTTCGGTAATCAACCCAATTATTTCTTCCTCTTGATCCCTCATCAGTTCCCCATGACGAACGATCACTAGGGATCCGACCCTTTTATCTCGCATCTTCTTGGAAGCCGCAATAATATTGGTTTGAGCCTCAATTTTTTGCAAGCTGGTGGTCATGACATTGGCTAAGGTTTTCATCAGCGTTCTCCTTTTTCTGTAAGTCAGCGACCATACGGCCTCCACGCCTCCACATTCGCTCTTTAACTAGGCACCATTCCTATCCAAGCTGGCCCCTTTCCCTCATTCAACAATACACCGACCGGATTCACACGCCCCCTTCACCTTGAAGGTCGCCTGGCTCTCTATACTCTATCAAGGTTTTTGGCTAACAACAGATTGGAAGTACCCTTCCGCAAGGAAACCACCGCCTCTTCGCCTCATGCAAATCTCTACAGTCCTTTCATCCCAGGGACAATTCTAAAGGTTATCACCTAGAAACCGACAAGATATGACATGGCCCTTGCTTCGACCGCTCCATCACAGCAAGCAGAGATTGACGCTCTGCGTCGTCGTATCACAACCCGGTTAGAGCAGGACACATTGGATCTTCCGTTGCTTCCAGTGGTCGCGACCCAAGTGCTTCAACTCTCTGGGGACCCCAATGCCGACGCCACCAAGCTTTCAACGCTCATTCAGCAAGACCAAGCGCTCGCTGCACAAATCTTGCGCATTGCCAATTCTCCAGCCTATGCTTCCCGGTCACCCATCGTCTCGCTACAACAAGCCATTGCTTGGTTGGGGATGAATATGCTGGCCGGCCTCGCTTTTTCGGTGTCTGTAAAAAGTGGCGTCTTCAAGGTCAAAGGGTACGAAAAAGAGGTACAAGTCTTATGGCATCAATCGCTGGCCACAGGTCTGTACGGGAAGGAAATCGCTCGGCGCAAGAGACACAATGTGGAAAATGCTTTTTTATGTGGAATCCTTCACACGATTGGCAAACCCCTCCTCATCCATTTAATACTTCAGAACAGGGACGATCCTTCAGACCAACCATCCTGGACGATCATGGATCCCATTATCCAAGAACTTTCCATCGTGGCAGGCACAAAACTCGCTGAAGCTTGGCAATTACCCGAACCCGTTCAAGAGGCGATACATTTCTATCCAGACGGAGCCTATGATCAAGCCACTTCACCAACGAAGGGAGCGATGATTACCTGTCTGGCCGATCATTTAGCCACAGCCCTCATCGATCCAACGGCCCTTGACGAAGAAGCTCTGCGCGCATTCCAAGTCGTCCAAGACTTAAACTTTTATCCCGAAGATATGGATGCCATTTTTGAACTCAAAGACACCATTCAACAAAGCGTGAGTGCTTTTGTCGCATGACCTCCTCGACCTCCTACGACCTCATTGTGATCGGGAGTGGCCCTGCCGGCCAAAAAGCTGCCATTCAAGGTGCCAAAGCCGGCAAGCACGTGGCGCTCATTGAACAGACGCGAGAAGTGGGTGGAGCCTGTGTGTATCATGGAACCATTCCGAGCAAAACCTTGCGCGAAACGGCTCTCAAAATGGTGCAATTTCTTCAGGCCACCGACGTGTTTGATTTTCGGATGCGCGATGATATTAAAATCTCTAGTTTGATGACTCGATTAGACAAGGTGGTTCGCGCCCATGGCGAATTCATGAAAGAGCAAATCAACAGAAATGGCATTGATCGCTTTCATGGCCGTGCGCAATTTCATTCAGCTCAGGAGATTCTGGTTCGGGGACTCGATGGGACACCGACCATGCTCTCCGCCCCTCTCCTGGTGATCGCCACGGGTTCCCGCCCACGGGTTCCCGATAATATTCCCATCGACCATGAAAATATCTTGGACAGTGACTCAATTTTGTCATTAGTCTATTTGCCTAAATCATTGACCGTTTTGGGCGGAGGAGTCATAGCCAGCGAATACGCGTCCATCTTTGCCTTGTTGGGAGTTCAGGTCACCATGGTCGATACCGCTGACCGGCCATTGAAGTTTTTAGATCCAGAACTCACTGATCAATTTTGTCAGGCATTCCAAGAAACCGGCGGGCAGTATCGTGGTGAACAAAAAATAAAGACCGTGGCATGGGATGGGTTCTCAAAGGTCACCACCTCTTTTGAGAACGGCGAAACACTGGAAAGTGAAAAAATGTTGGTAGCGCTGGGACGAGTGGCCAATATCGAACATCTCAATATTCAGGCTGCCGGACTGACGCCGACTTCTCGTGGACTGATTTCAGTGAATGACCAATGCCAAACGACTGTGCCCCACATTTACGCTGTAGGTGATGTCATTGGCCCACCTTCCCTGGCTTCATGTTCGATGGAACAGGGCCGGCGAGCCGTTTGCCACGCCTTGAACCTGAATTCTGGCGATGCCCCAGAACATATTCCGATGGGCATCTACACGATTCCCGAAATGTCCAGTGTCGGCCTCAGTGAACAAGAAGCCAAAGACAAACACGGTGGGGCACTGGTCGGTCGAGCCAATTTTCATGAAATTGCTCGTGGCCAGATTTCCGGCATGACCAATGGGCTCTTAAAAATGGTAGCCGATGCCACAGGCGAGAAATTGCTAGGCGTCCATATTGTGGGCGAAGGCGCCACTGAATTGATTCACATTGGACAGATGGGCTTACTCCATAACATTGATATCGACCGCTTTGTGGACAACATCTTTAACTTTCCCACCCTCGCCGAAGCCTACCGCGTCGCCGCCCTCGACATCGCCAAACAACGAAAGAAATAAAAGAGCATTTCTGAGGGTGCGATCCCTGCACTCCACATGATACGTGTCAGCCGAACAAAGGTCGCCCCATTCAGAATCTCCTAAAAAACTAGACCTGAATGAAACGAGCCCTACACCGGAAAACTGTTAGAGGGGGAAACTACGCATGGGGTAGAGAAAGAGAAAGGCTTAGAAGCGGTATCTGAGTTCCAGAAAGTGAAGATCAACCCCACGGTTATCCTTGCCATAAATCGCGGCATCAGAAAAATGCTGAAATCTCCACCCGACGGTGATGTGGGCAGGTAAATGATAACTAATTCCGCCATGACCAAGAATTTGTACGGGACCTCCAAAGTCTTGCTCCCCAAACGTTTCATCGCCGACAAATACGGCCCCTGTCCCAAACTCCAACGTGAGATTCCAATCCCACTTGGTAAACGCGAGACCTGGGCCCAAGGTGGCAATAAACCCTTTATCTCCAGCGGCTTTTATCACACCAGCAGAGGCATACCAACGATATCGGCCTTCCCAGCCCCTCGGCCATTCCCAACTTCCTGGGAACCCGAGAATCCCGAAGACATCGTATTGTTGAAAATCTTCCTTTTCACCTGGCGGAATACCTCCTGGGTCTAAATTGAGACCTCCGCGAATCCCCACCGAGATCATCTCCAACTTTTTAGGTTCTTGACTGTGCCCCACTTGTGGGAGAAAGAGGAGACCTCCCAAAGACATGAGGACACAAAAAATTTTGATCGGCATTAATATCCCTTGGTAAAAAAAATTCCTCAACCTTGCCCAATATGATGGACCTGTCGCTTCCCAACCCGCGCGAACTTTGACCGGCCCATAGGCAAACGAGAACATTCCTGAATCATAAAAAGAGGGAAGTCAATTCATGGGCAAAAACGAGAGGGGATACGATGAGAGACTTAGCCATCGACCGGCTTTAGGCCACAACGATTAGTGAGATACTTCCAACACCCGCTGAATGCTACGGTACCACACAATTCATTTCAGGCAAGAACAACCTTGAACTTTTTCAAGGATTCACTCCTGAAGAAACTTCACTTTTTGAGAATGGTGCGGCTCCATTTCGCACCAATCAGATGGGCCATTTAGCCAATCCCTGGAGCGGTATCCTGATCACGCCGTTCTTTCAGGGATTCCTCATAGGCCTTTTCATCCTTTTCCAAGAACTGGCTTTGCTCGATCTCAATAATTTCCATCGGAGTCAGGTACTTTAATGCCGTGGCCCCTAATATTTTCTGGCTTGGCGTCCCTTTCATTTGAAGATGGAGTAACGCATCGGCCCCCATGATTTGGGCTTTCTTAATCAACTCAAAGTGGAGTTCGTCCCAATTCACTTTTGATTTTTCTGAAGACTGTTCTACCGCGATTTCATCCATCGTTTCATATGGGATAACAGGGGCTTCTTCAAGAATTTCGATATGTTTATCGGCATTGAGATTATCGCCGCGAATCGATGTGTCATCGACCACTGTCTCCACCCTTGGAGCCCGAGCGATCTCCACATCAAAGCTTTTCAACCGCATCGCGGCTAAGGCCGCCTCATGTTGGTTGCTACTGTGAGAAAGCCGCTCGAGTTTCCCCACACGATCCAGGGCCTCCTGAAGACTCATTCTGGCCCCTTTTTTCCGAAGCGCATTGACTGGCATGAACCCAACTCCTTGGAAAAACCATCTTTCATGTCATCCCCTCTCCGACTTTCCCTAGCAGGGATAGTCTGTATAGAGCGGCAAAGAGACGACGGAATATCTACCTGCTCAAGAATCCGCTTGTCAATTGATCATTTGGTAATATTGAGGGGTTCAAGGCAGAAATTTTCCTCAATCATGCTCTTCGCATATTTGGACGGTTCTTTTGAAACAAAAATGAGGGTCACATAGATACCCACGCCCTTACAAACGTGGGTACCTATAACCCGCTATAAAAAGTCAAAGGCCACAACTGTCCTAATAAATCATGTTTTCGCCTTCCTTGATTAGGACACGAAACCATGGTTACCAGCCACACGATCCCCAAGCGTATTTTCTAAATTGTTAAAATTACCAATTGCTTCATCAGACCTAAGTATTTCTGAGCTCCCTGTTCAAAAAATTCTCTCAAATAAAGACCCCAGCACAACCTCAATACGCCCTCGCAGATTATCGTTCTAAATGTCCTTGCTGGCATTGTTTTGAGGTGATGCGGGTCTTAAGGGTGCTTGCCGACCATCGACCAAAATCTGGATGAAGAGTGAGATTCGGCTTTTTTACTTGGGTACGAAAACCAGCGAGGGTCTGTTGAGGCCATGTTTCCTGGAACCAATTGACAAACACGGCTGGGACCCAACCCTTGGGATCCATGATCACCGTTACACGGGCACAGGTCTTTTGGGGACTCGTCGCACGAAATTGCCACTCGGCGTGAATAATCTTTCCTATCACACAACACGATGAATCTGGGATATGACTATGTTCTTCTGGCGAAAAAGCTGCCCCTGCGTGATCCACATCAATAAATTTTGCTCGAAAAAATTGCTTTTCTTGGCTGTATTCTGGTTGCGCTCGGTAAATAAATATCCGATCCATGACGGGCCAAGGATTGCTAAATTGTTGCCAAACAAGAACCCCATCGCTTTCCAACGCCCCAAGCTCAACCGAATGTTCCAGGGCATCGACCCATTCAGGAGCTCGCGAATGATCAAAAAGTACGCTTATGACCAGACCAATCGGCGCATCAATAATCGCGGTCCCACGAAACGCTTTTAGGGTAGAGTTTGGTGGAAAGCCGCCTTCGGCAGTAATGCCGTCTTTCTGGCTGAGGACGTTCCAATCAATGGATAGATGCTCTGCGTATCCATTGCTATTCACCAATCCTACAATGGCGCTGAGGCCGGCCAAGAAGCAGACACGACGCTTTACGACTTGAGCGACTACCCGTACGTGGGAAGTGAAATCCATTGACCTGTATGTGAGATTCAGTTCAAATGAAATCCGCATGAAATCTAAGCAGCCAATGGAACCTAAAAAACCAACAACACCAGACACCGAAATAGATCAGAAATTAGAATTCCGACCGTTCTATGAGGCCGCAGCAGATGGGATCTCGGAACGTCTTGGGGTTCCGGTTTTTGGCGTCCTCATTATGGCCTTTCTTCCAGGGGCGTTGTTCTTTGTTGCCCATTATTTTTGTACGGTGGGAGTACCCTTTAAGGGTACAGTCGCGCATTTTCATGCATGGACCTGGATGGTTGGATTTATGATCATAGCCGCCATCCTATTCGTCTATTATGCCACGCATACCCTCAAAAGACTGTTCCCGCAAATCGATATTTGGCCAAACTCCCAACCCTCCCAAAAATATTTTGAGCCATTGACCCAGACTTTAAATAATCAAAATTTCATTTATTCCGGCTTATTCTTCGGAGCTCTTAATACATTGATGGGAAAGCTCTTTGGAGTGCCTTATTCAACCATAGCAGCCCAAATGTCAATTTATATAGGGTTTTTTCTTGTTGGTTTTATCTGCGGTTTGGCAACCTGGGGCATTTATGGGGTGCTAAGAACGATCAATGTTCTCGCCAAGGAGAACATGATCCGACTCGATTACACGGCACCGGACGGGTGTGGCGGCACACAGTTTCTGGGGAATGCTTTTGTGAAATTTGGGGCCGTCACCCTCATCATGGGGGTCATGATCTCCGTCTACATTCTATCTACTTGGTGGATCCACTCGTCTGAGATCAACCACCCGCCCCCACTTGTCATGGTGGCAATCATGGCGTGGGTGGCCTTTCCTTACATTCTCTCCACCGTGGTCCTTGCCGTTCCAGCCATTTTGGTAAATCGGGTCTTGGTGGACTATAAGCTCCACAAGGAAAAAGAATTTGCAACTCTCCTCGCCGAGAATCGCTTGTTGCTCCGAAACGATTTGGATACCGAAAGAAAAAAAATCATTGAGGAGAACCTGGAACGGTTAAGTACAGGCCGAATTCTGCTCCATCACATGTGGACCTGGCCATTCGGGAAAATTCAGGGTCTTCAATATGGAACGGTGTTTTTTGGTAATGTTTTCATCACATTTCAAAGTGTCATCCCCATCTCTGATGAAATTAAACAGGTCATAAATGATTTCCTTTCAACCCAATAGGGCTGTACAAATTTTGAAACTAAAGAATAGCTAATCGCTGTTCCTGCCCCCTTCTGGCATTCCCCCATCCTAGCCTAAAAGGCTAAAGACATAGGGAAAAACCACCCCTCCTTCCCGTCTCACAACAATATTGACCTACCAAATCCCTTCCGTATTGGCAATTGTCTACGGAACTGAATGGTGTCTATAATCGATGATGGCCTTGGGCCTTTTGGACTGGGGGCTTTGTCAATATAATTAGACGCATTAATCAAAGGGAGGATGAAATATGGGTTTAGCAGATAATACTTGTGTGCCATGTCGCGGTGGGGTTCCTTCATTAGAATCTCAAAAAATTCAAGAATTGCTAGGGCAATTGGAATCGGGATGGACGCTCAACGATCAAGGCCATATCGAGCGGACGTATGAGTTCCCAAACTTTGCCGACGCCTTAGCCTTTACCAATCGAGTGGGGAATGTGGCTGAAATTGAAGGCCATCATCCCGATCTCTACTTGGCCTGGGGAAAATGTAAGGTGGAGATTTGGACACATAAAATTCAGGGGTTGACCGAGAGTGATTTTTTTCTTGCCGCCAAAGCTGATCGAGCGTTCGCCCTTCCTCCCCTGAATCCCTAACGACTCATGGCCAACAGCCCCACACTTATTCAGCCAGTCCCTTCTGGAGCGAAACAGGTTGACCCTGCTGCCCCTGAACTCACTGGCGACTTTAGTTCATTCGGCACGAAGGTCGCGCTGGTTACCATGCCATTTTCGTATTCCAAGTTTCCGTCTATTCAATTAGGTACGCTGTCGGCCCTCTTGAAATCTCAAGGTATTGGGGCCAAAACCTACCACTTCAATTTGCAGTTCGCCCATAAGATTGGCGTGCCGCTTTATGAAATATTATGCGAAAAGCGTGGACTCTTTGGTGAATGGCTGTTTTCTGCCCTCCTCTTTCGTGACAACCCAAAACATGCCCTATACCCGCAAATTTTCAAACCAGTCTTTGAAGATACGGCTAGAGAAGCTGGTTGTTCGATTGGCCATTTGGAAGAGATCGCTCGAACCATTGCCCCACAATTTTTAACCTGGGCCCTGACCACAGTGGACTGGGATCAATACGATGTGGTCGGGTTCACTTCGACATTTGATCAAAACGTCGCGAGCCTGTCTCTGGCGAAATTGATCAAGGATGTGTATCCAAACGTGCGAATTGTCTTTGGTGGGGCTAATTTTGATGGCGAGATGGGACTCGAACAGTTTCGGGCATTTCCTTGGATCGATTACGTGGTCAGCGGGGAAGGTGAACATTCCTTTCCTCCATTAGTCCAACGCATTTTGCTCAAGCAGGAAAACGATATCCCTCTTGGCATTGCTCATCGGAAAGAGGGTGAAGTGTGCTTCACGCCCAATGAACAGTTGGTCATACAATTCGACCAAGCGCCCCCTCCCGATTATGACGATTACTTTACGGAATTAGACGAATTAGACCGCCAAGGATCGACGGGCCTTAATCGCATTTTATTGTATGAAGGGTCGAGAGGCTGTTGGTGGGGCGAGAAACATCATTGTACCTTTTGCGGCTTAAATGCCCAGGCGATGGATTTTCGGGCCAAGTCTCCGACCCAGGTGGCCACTGAGTTGGAGTATCTCTCAAGCCGTTATGACACGAGTCGGTTTCGATTGGTGGATAATATTATCGATATGAAATATGTAGACGGCTTGTTTGGGCAACTAGCTCAACGGCATGTGGACCTTGATGTGTTCATGGAGACCAAGAGCAATCTCAATAAACGCCAAATTCAAACCTTAGCCCAAGGCGGCGTCAAATGCATGCAGCCAGGGATCGAAAGCCTTAGCCAGGCGCAACTGAAGGAAATGGATAAGGGCGTCAGCCCCCTACAAAACATTCAATGTTTGAAGTGGAGCCGCTATTATAATATTGATTTGTCCTGGAATATTTTGTTGGGTTTTCCTGGAGAGACGAATGCTGATTATCAACAGCAGATGGAGATTATTCCTACGTTGCTGCATCTCCAACCACCTGAATCCACCTCGAAATTATGGCTAGAGCGATTCAGCCCCTATTATAAATGGCCGGAACGATATGGGATTCGGCTCACAGGGCCTGGCCTGGCATATGAATATGTGTACGATGCACGGAAAGTGGATTTGAATAAAATCGCGTATGACTTTGAGTATGACATCGACTGGAAAGTGGATCCTCGCATTTATGACGATTTTGTTCGCCTTGTCGGCGAGTGGAAGGAACGATATCATTCCCCCAATCAGCCCTTCCTCTTTTTTTCAAAAGCTCTCAGCTATCTCACCGTATATGATGGACGCGGAATCAATCCAACCAGTGAACGATTTGACCAACCGTATGCCTTTATCTTGGAATTTTGCAATGACCAAGCCAAGTCCTTTGAGCAAATTCGAAAAGGCCTGCAAGACCAACCGCATACTGGATCGGATCAAGAAATACAGCCGCTCGCCGATCTCCTAACCTCCCTTAAAAATAAACACCTCCTATATGAAGAAGGGGGTCGATATTTCACCCTCGCCCTACCCGTCAACCCGCATCGTTAAACCTATCCCACGCCCATTATTAATACCCTTCACGTATATCCAGATCTCGCAACATTCTCGTGCCCGGGAAAAGCCGTGTGGCTGGATTTCCCAATCTCCACAAATTACTCGCAGCCTAGATTGACATCCTTAGGATCTATGGGTAGCCTATCAAGATATGCAAAGATCTGCCGAAAAGTCTTAGAATATGCGCTACTTGGGAAGAACCGCCCGCAGTTCTTCTTCTACCCATTCATTGTTACGGATCTCCATGACCTTCCCACGCAGCCTTTTAATTGGAAGCCTTGGCTTAGCCATAAGCACCCTGACCCCTTTAGGGACGTGGGCTAAAGACACAGCTCCCCTTTCAGGACTTCCTTCTGAATCGCTGACAGTCAATTATTCTCTGGCAATTGGAAGCAGCCACCCGAATATTCCCTCGGACAGCCAAAACCCTCTTTTGGGCATCGAAGGCTCATCAACTACGCGAAGCCTCTTTCCCCAAACTCTGAATACTCAATCATCTAGCTCAAGTCCTGAACATGTAGAGGGAGATTCACAACCCAATATCCCATCTAACATCAATGACGAAGAAGTTCCCTCCTATATTATTCACGAACCAGCCTTCCTCCGTCGAAAGGCGGCCTCTCAAAAACTAATGAGTGCAACATCTCCTTCCTTAGAGGAGCAAGAAATCAATGACCAAGAGGTTACTGATTCTCAGGACGATATTGCCGATACCATGATCATTCAGACGCCCCTTCGCAACCCTCAAGGCAGGGTCATTCATGCCAATCGCCTCCCCTCATTTCCCCAATTAGGCTGGCCTCTCATTGAACAAGATTATGGCCTGTATACACTGAAAAATTCAGCCACCGTCTTCCCAGATTGGTTCCCTGAAACGACGGTTACGGGACTTCCCAAGAAAACAACAAATCTGGCTCGTTTTGGTGATGTTTTGAATTCTGATTGGGAAGCTATAGATCGAGAAACCCTCTCTGATTATGGAACGATTCCCCTTGTCATCAACGACGCGGTAGCTAAGAATCTTCGCTATTTCCAAGAGGGCATTACTGATCGGTTTCAATCCTACTTAGACCGGTTTCATCACTACAAGCAAATCGTCGAACCCATTTTTCAAGAATTTGGCCTTCCCACTGACCTCATGTATTTGTCCCTTGTCGAATCTGGCTTCAACCCTCGAGCCTTCTCTCGTGCGCGCGCCTCCGGGCCATGGCAATTCATGAAAGCCACCGGCCGCATGTATAAACTCAATGTGAGTTGGTATATAGATGAGCGGCGAGATCCCATAAAATCTACGGTCGCGGCTGCGCATCATCTTCGCGATCTCTATGATCGGTTTGGTTCCTGGCCCCTTGCCTTGGCCGCCTATAATGCGGGAAGCGGAAAAGTCTCTCGGGCGATTCGAAAGACCGGAACGCGGGATTTTTGGAAAATTCGGCAAACATGGTATATCCGACGGGAAACCAAAGACTATGTCCCACGTTTCATCGCCGCCACGCTTATTGCCAAAAATCCTACAGCCTATGGATTTCTCCCGCCTGAAGGAGATCGGCATGAATTTGAGGAAGTCTTAATCTCCAAACCCGTACAACTCGCGGCCATTACGAAACAGACCGGGATTTCCCTCGAGGAGCTGAAACGATTAAACCCTGAGCTCCGCCGGAATATTGTTCCCAAATCAAAAGGACCAGGCTACCACCTTAAGGTGCCTATGGGAATGGCCTCATTAGTTGCCACACACCATGTGACATTTCCAGTTTGGACCCAACCGCCGCCGCCTACACAATGGTACCGCGTTCGCAGAGGAGACAGTCTCTCAGTTGTTGCCCGCCGCTTTCGCATGAAGGTGCGCCAACTCAAGAATATGAATAATTTATCAAGCAATCTGATTCGTGTGGGTGCACGATTACGCGTAAGAGGTGGGGATGAAGATTACGCTGATGATCAAATAACCCGATATCGGGTTCGGTATGGAGATTCTTTGGGGAAAATTGCCAATCGGTTTGGAACCTCGATCAGACAACTTAAAAAGCTCAACAAACTCTCAACGCATTTAATTTATCCGGGAGATCGTTTACGGGTCAGAGGGACGCCGCCAACTAAAAAGTCTCCAACAGGAGATTCCAAATGGTATCGCGTACAACGAGGTGATAGTTTGTGGAGTATTGCTCAGCAGTTCAGAGTGAGCGTGCGAGATTTGCGGGCATTGAATAAATTATCGTCAAGCATTATTCGAGCCGGACATATGCTGATAGTGAGCCAGTAACCCTCAGTACTTTTTTATTCCTTTTCCCCTTCCTCCTGAATTTTTTCACTAAAACGAACGTGGAAGCCCAGCCCTTTGGGCGGGGAGGAAACGCTCAGCTGGCCGGAGGCCGGTCCAGGTTGTGATCGCATGTGCGCATGTCGGCTTAACGAACAAACCATATGGGTTATGAGACGAAATGGCACATGGTTCAGGCTCAGAAATATCGGGTGCGATTTGTTCGAGAGGATATTCGACAACCCCTTGTACAGATGTTTTGCTAAATGAAGTTGTTTGAATTTCTTCAAAAGCCCCGCCCTTTGGGCGGGGTTATTTACTCTCTCCATTCTGGGTCTCTGAGGTTTCTTTCCCTGCTTCATTCCCTAAAGAATTTTCTAATTCTGTTGATTCCGGAATCTCTTCAGGAGCCAAGACCTTCACACGAAGATTGGCTTCTGTTGAAAGAGGAGAAAGAGGAAATTCCTGAATAAGCTGCTTGTAGCGTTTGACAGCAGCAGCATTTTTCTCTTCGGATTCCGCTAATTTAGCCAATTCAAAAATCACTTGATCTTTGTTCAGAGCCTGTGGATTTCCCAACACTTCGTCAAATGCGCTCACAGCCGCCTCTCGATCCCCATTCAATAAGTGAGATAATGCTAATCGTTGCTGCACCAACCCCACCAAAATATGGTCTTGCGAATGCTCTTGAACGAATGTCGTGTAGGCCTTAATTGCGCCCTGAGAGTCTTCCATTTCCATCAAACTATTGCCCAACAAAAACGAAGAAACTTTGGCACTTGGGGTAGCCGGATATTGTTCAAGAATATCCTGAAACATTCCTGATGCTTGCTGAATGTTTTTCTTGCTCTTTTCAATATCGTCAAGGGGTCGATCTAAATAGACCTGTTGCGCTTGGCCCTGTAATGCCCAGGCTTCTTGCTGCTCCTGCTTGGAAAGCCAATTGACGGTGATAAGCCCGCCAATTAACACCACGATCAATAAAATGCCGCCCCAGACTAATCCACGATGTTCCTCCACAAAAAACAAAAATTGTTCTTTGCTGGATAAGGCGACCACCGGTTCACCAACAATCGACTTCTCAGAGTGGTCTTTAATTTTATAACCCATCGCCTGAATGTCCTCTCCGCAGATTAAAACACCTGCTTCATTATTTTTATATGGTTCAATAGATGTGGTGCCTTATACCCACGTCTCAAGATCATGTCAAACCGTATTTCACACTATTTTTTCTACATTGACAAGGCCTAACTCCCTGTTATAATGATGAAATTGTTGGTTTTTTTTTGATTTTTAGGCGGATAGCTCAGTTGGCAGAGCACTGCTTTTACACGGCAGATGTCGCAGGTTCGATCCCTGTTCCGCCTACCAAAATAATGTTTGGCATAAGGTCGGCTCATTCTGATATATTGACCAACCCACACCAAAATCACCTTCCTCTATGGAAGAACGCTGTGGGCTGTTTGCCTAGAACCAGATTATCACGGGGCCGTCGTTCAGCCAGGTTAGGACGCCAGATTGTCAATCTGGAAGTCGCGGGTTCAAATCCCGTCGGCCCCGCCACCCCATCTCTCGTTGCGTTGTTCCGTATTTTCCATCCCCCGCATTGCTCCAATGTAGCCTTTATGGAGGTCTAAACACACCATGCCCTTTGCCAACCCTTCTGAGCTTTTAGGATCTCTTGGATTATTGTCCATTGTCATCCTGTTCATTCTCTCCATTTTTTCAATTGTATCCTGGGGAATCATCGTGAATAAGTATCGGCAGTTTCGGCAAATCAATCAGGAAGACGCACAATTCCTGCAACTGTATGAAAAAAACCCCATTGATCAGCAAGCCCTGAGGCATCAGGCTCAAAACTTATCGAAAAGTCCTAGCTCAGCCGTCTACCTTGGAGTGACAGACCGATTGCCTTCATCATCTGACCTATTTACAGCTCAACAGGAAATAGACGCCCAAAGTGTCGATCCATTACCCAACCGCCAATACTTAGAAAAAGTCGCCCAGTACATCATTCAAAATCAAATAAACCATCAAGAAGCCTATTTGCCATTTTTGGCAACCACCGGAAATTTAACACCGTTTATTGGCCTACTCGGAACGGTGTTGGGAATCATCAATGCATTTGGGGAAATTGGGACCCAAGGGTCGGCAAGTATCGCAGCAGTAGCGCCAGGCGTTTCTGAAGCTCTGGTTGCCACAGCCGCTGGCCTCTTTGCTGCCATCCCCGCCGTGATGGCCTACAACTTTTTTCTTTCCAGAATACGGAACATGTCATTTCGAGTTGAGGCTTTTACTATTGAGTTCCTCAATTCCCTTCAGGAATCTGAAAAAGCCTTTGAAGTGGAGGTGGCCAGATGACGTCTGGTTCCCGTCCTCGACAATTTCTTTCCGAAATCAATGTTATTCCACTTGTCGATGTGGTTCTTGTCTTGCTCGTGATTTTCATGGTCACGGCCCCAATGTTGCATAGAGGATTAGATATCAATTTACCTACGTCTGCGGCCAATAACATTAAGGCTGAAGAGCGATTAGTCGTTACCATTCAGAAAGACCGTAGTTTATCATTAGGGAACGACCCCATAAGCCTTGTGAACTTACGAGCAAAGTTACAGGAAGCCAAAGTCTCCAATCCTCAGATTTCAGTCTATTTACGCGCAGACCAAACCGTGCCCTATGGAACGGTCGTACAAATCATGGATGAGGTGAAGGGGGCTAAAATCGAACGCCTTGGCATGGTCACCGGACCCCAAATGGAAACGATTGAAGCTGACAATATTGGAACGTCTCTCTAAATATCCCGTTTCATGGAACATGCTGCATCCCCAAGCCTTATTTCTCTTGGGCTCCCCACTGACACCTCTTCAGAAGAATCTTCATTCCGTTGGGGGCTTGTGTTGTCCTGTGCACTTCACGCCCTCATCATTATTTTGTCTATGTTTATAAGGTTTCAATCGGAGAGCGAACAACCTTTGCGTACCATCGACGTGGCACTCATCTCATTGCCAACCATACCAACCACCACGCCAAGACCCACGCCCTCCCCGACAAAAAAAACAGCAGCAGCGCCCAAAAAAGTCTCCCCTCCGGCCGCAGCACCGCCTGTTGAAGAGACCCTAGCTCCGTTACCAACTGAAACAGCTTCTGAGCGATTATCCGAATCCTTGGGAGGAGCGATTAATTCAATCCTTGTCCCGCAAAAACGAGAACCGAATCCATCGAGTATTCCATCTCAAGAACTTGAACTTCACCCTACTCAAGACCAATCCCCTTTGGTTGATACTCTGCATTTGCCCTCAGCTCCTCCAACCATTTCTCGTCCTAAGCGCTTGCAACCTGCAGAGCCCGTGAAAGCCCCTTCAGCCCCTGAAGCTCCAATAGTTTCAGTGCCTAAAAAAACGCCGGCTCCTGTGAAGTCACAACCGCCTCCGACGCCGACAATCCAACCATCCGTAAAACCCGCACCGACCATTCCATCCTTAAGTGAGGTCACCCCTTTTACGAAGCCTGAGCCCAACCCAGTGCCACCCCAAACACGGGAAAGCTCCAGCATTGAAGAATCGCTCAAACGCACTATCCCCAATATCCAAACGTCCCCTTCTAAACCAACCATTCCTGAACGCTCTCGGAAACGACCGACAAACCGGTTGGCGACAATCCCTGAATCACCAAAAGCCCAGGCCTCCGTCCCAGCTCGGCCTAAAATGTCTGATACGGTGAAAAAATTGATGGAGGGACTCAAATCAACCAGACGCACTCCTGCTCCCTCTTTGCCACAACCGAAGCCGTCCGCCGGGGCCAACCCGTCAATTTCACCACCCTCGTCAGTCATAGACAAACAAATTGCCAAGCTCTCGATACCTGAAGTCACGCCGGTTGAATCGATTAAGCAACGATTAGATCAAATTCAAATGCAATCGTTATCTGACAACAACATCTCAGCTTCTCAACAATCTCCTGGAGAAAATCGCTATTTCGCCATTATCGAAGATGCAATCAACAGACATTGGAAAAACCCTGATGTTCCCATAAACAATAAGAAGGTCATCCTAACCTTTCACGTTGCAAAGTCCGGCGAAATTTCAAGAGTTCACGTGGATCAGAGTTCAGGGAATACCTATTATGATTCGGCTATCTTAGGTGCTATCAACAAAGCGAATCCCTTACCGAAATTTCCATCCGACCTTCACAAATCCTTTTTGGATATTAAGTTCTTATTTACCATGCCTGAACAATAAGGATGTCTTACTTTATGAATAAATCCGGGTCTTTCTGTATCTTGACTGTCCTCCTACTTAACACGTTCACTTCTACACTAGTTTTAGGAGAGGACGCCATCCTGGAGGCCACACGCTCAGAATTCCAAAAGATTCCCATCTGGGTTATGGGGTTTTCTCCTGTGCAGCAAGGCAGCCAAATCTCCGAAGAAGCCCAGACAAAAGTCCAATCTATCTTAAAAGAGGACCTCACACGCTCACAGGTTTTTGCGGTAGCAGACTTACCCTCAACCAAGGGCTCATTCTCCGAGAATAAATGCGTGAGCCTTTCCCCATCCCATGAAAAACATTTCCAAAACGTGACTGTTTCCACTTGGGGACGATTGGGAATTGGCGGAACATCTAGTGGGGTAGAAGGATTGATTTTTGATGCCTGCGCCTTTGATCCTGGGCACCAAGATGTGCTCACCGGCAAACGGTATTTTTCCCTCAAAACCAACGATCCCCTCGTTCGCCTACTGGCTCATCGGTGGGCAGATGAGCTGGTCTATCGATACACGGGGGAACAGGGGATTGCGAGAACAAAGATTGCCTTTGTCGGGGAAAAGGAGAATGGCCGAGAGCTGTTCGTCATGGATTACGACGGATATGATCCCCAACAGGTGACGGCAGATCACTATCTCAACCTCATGCCGACCTGGTCACCAGACCGTAAATCTCTCATCTTCACCGCCTATCGAGACCGTAAACAACAAATCATGCAGCGTGAGCTAGCCACAGGTCGTGAGGAGGTGCTGGTCTCTCCCGCCAGTCTGAATATCACTGCAACCTTTTCCCCAAACGGCCAGTCGATCACCTATGCGGCAGCCCAAGACGGTAATTCCGACATCTACCAGATAGCATTGGACAGTAGAAGTCCCCAGCAGTTAACCTCTCATCATAGCGCAGATTTGTCCCCGTCCTGGTCGCCAGACGGGCGGCAACTGGCCTTCACATCAGACCGGGGAGGCCGCCCCCAAATTTACATCATGGATGCTGATGGCTCCAATGTGAGTCGCCTCACATACGACGGAGACTACAATGCCGCCCCGGCATGGTCTCCAAAAGGGGATTGGATTGTCTATGTCTGCCGCGTACCGGGCGAAGGATTTAAACTCTGTCGGATCAGTCCGGATGGAAAACAACGAACCCAGATTACCAAGGGCAATAGTATCGACGATTCCCCTTCATGGGCCCCGAATGGGCGCCACCTAGTCTACAGTTCCATTAGAGGAGGAGAAAGTCAGATCTATATCATCACGAGCGAAGGAGCAGGACTGGAGAAAATTTCATCGGTTGGCGCTCACCTCAGCTCACCGTCTTGGTCGCCGTTTCAACCCTAGGTAGTAGCAGTAGAACTCACTGTGATATTTCAGCAAAGGAGTCGCCCTATGTACCCGAACCTTCGTTACCTTACATTTCTGAGCATTTTCAGCCTCACCCTTCTCAGCCTCACCGGATGCGGAGAAAA
Organism: Nitrospirales bacterium; assembly: GCA_965248225.1. Lineage (GTDB taxonomy): Bacteria > Nitrospirota > Nitrospiria > Nitrospirales > UBA8639 > Nitrospira_E. The sequence goes on along the minus strand of CBDFIV010000015.1, from coordinate 4,584,612 downwards.
ACGTGTTCATGTCGCCACGGTTTCTGGTGCTCCGGGGGACGAGTTAATCCTGGATCCCATGACCGGTAATGTAGAAACTCAATCAACGTCAGGACTGAACGATGCCTCGATCGATGAATCAGCCCTGCTAGCCCAGACCACGGATGGCAAAGAGAATTCTGCCGAACCAACAAACTCAACTATGAGCGTTGAACCTATCAACATGACGCATGAACCAAACAGCTCTTCAAACCAAGATGAAGCGTTTACCGATTTAACGGGCAGCAGCAGACCCTTAGCCTCCTTGACCGACGGGCAAGATTTCTCTACCCAATCCAGTTCAACTGCAGAAAACCCCTTGAACTCCCACTCAACCAATTTGGAGAATTCTCAGGAACCCGTTTCTGAGCAATTTGCCGATTCAATGACCGCTCCGTTTTCTCCAGACTCCTCGACTGGCCCTCCAGACCCTTTTACTGGAGAGGACCTAGAACCACTTCCCGACACATTTCAAATTGCCAAAGCCGAACCTTCCGATAGCCTGCAAAATCGAATAAACCAAATTAAAAATGAAGAACTCGCGGCTGCCGCGGCTGGCTTAGAAGATGTCTACTTTCAATTTGATAGCTGGACACTCACCCAAGAAGGCAAACAAGCCCTCCAACGCACACTCGAATGGTTTGAACAAACTCCTACCTCGAATCTCATCATTGAGGGACATGCCGATCAACGAGGGACACAAGCCTACAACATGGTCCTGGCAAAAAAGCGTGCGGTGGCGGTCCAAGATTATCTTTCACAATTAGGTGTTTCCACTTCACGCCTGGCGGTCATCTCCTATGGAAAAGATAAACCTTTTTGCCAAGATGTCACCGAAGTGTGTCATCAACTCAACCGAAGAGGACACCTTCTTGTTCCAATTCAGTAGCCTTTCTCGATGGGCTTTAATATTTCCAAGGAGGATCGAATACACTGTGAAACATGAGGTGAATGGAAAATCCGTATTCAACTGGATGATTATAGGATGCCTGTCAGGAGTATTTGGAGTCGGGTGTATAGCCCAAAAAGCTGACTTGCAAAAAATTCATAAAGATCTTGATCAGCAAATCAGCCAAATTAGAATTGAGAAAAAAGAACTTGCACAAGAATTGGTGGCGGCCCGAGCAGCCATTGCCGAATCAAAAAAATTAATTTCGACACAAAAAGCCGATATGGCCAATATGCGAAGTGATTTGGCTCCATTAAACCAGCAGATTAAACTTCTGCGCGAACAAGATTTAACCAGCCTTTATGGGAAAATTGAGGTTGCAGAGAAAAACATTTCTGATCTTCGTCAAAACTTCTCTAGTGAGACCGAAAAGCTTGGCAGCGATATTCAAGCGCTTCAGACAACCGCACAAACTCAGGAAAAACGACAACAACTAACCCAAACTCAAGCAGATACTCTGGCTCAGCAAATTGATGAGAAGAATCAAGCGTTAACAGAAAAGATGACTGAATTTCAGACAGCCTTTGGTCCATTCAAAGAAACGCTAGGCAGCCTGGGAACAGATCTTTCCAAAACCCAAACTGACATTGGAACCATTAAGGGCGATTTAACCGCTCAAGACGAAGTTCTTCAAATCTTCAAAACTGATCTCACGACCCAAGATCAAGCCCTTCGGACCTTCCTGGAACAAAATGTAAAAACCGCGATGAACCAATTGGTGGCTGATATGGATGCCCGCCAACTCCCTGTGCTTGAACGAATTGATGCGCTGCAAACTGATATGAATGCGCACCAACGCCCTGTGCTTGAACAAATTGATGCGCTGCAATCCGATATGGAGGCTTTGGGAACCCATGTCCAAGCCGATGCCACGCAGGTCCAGGAACTGTTTCAGTCCGTCGTGAAACTTCGCGAAGCGCAAGAGGTCATGGGAAGTCTACTAGGGAAACGCGGAGATGAAATCATTCAACGTTCCGGACGCTTATCGGAACGGATGAACACCGTCGAATCTCATCAAGCGACGCTGACCCAAGAACTCCAATCCAATACCAAAAAGACGTCCTCTCATTTGACTGAAGTGAATGCTAATCTCACCGCCCTGTCCCAGAACCTTGCACAAACCACCCAATCGCTCTCGCAGCGGCTCGGACAACAAGAACAGTCCATGGCCACCCTCGATCAGGCGATGCAGGAGTTGCAACAACTCAAGGCTGAAACACAGGGGCAGATTCAACAAATGCAAACAGCCAGTCAGACCTCAGATCAGATCCATCAGAATGTGGAGCAGATGAAAAACCGTATGCAGGAATTGGAAATCCACCAATCACAACTCGTGGGCAAGCTCGATTCAGATGCACAAATCACGACCACTCATCTCCAGGAAGTGAATAATGGCATCACATCCGTCGCTCAGGCCTTGGAAAATGTCAGCGCGAAATTGAATACACGGATCACCAATCAGGAGCAACAACTGAACCAAGCCATCACCAAATTTCAAAGTGTGCAGAATACGGCTGAAGTCTCTCAAACGAATATCCAACACCTGAATGATTTAACGGGAACCATGAATCAATTACAGGACGTGATCAATACGATTGGAACAAAGCTGGGAGAACGGGTCGACGAACACGAGAATCGCCTGGGCCAGTTGGCACAACGGGTCAATAAATTACAAGGAACGAAAGCCAAAAAATAAAGGGTTTTGAAATCACGGTTCTTCTCCAGAAGGTCATTTTCGGGAGAATCCGCTCTTTTCTAACCATGCATCACTTGATACAATAGGTAGTAATATTTTCCTTAATTTTCCAAGAAGACTATGAGTCGCACATTTCTTCATTATTTCTTCTTATCAACCCTTCTCATGTGGGGGGGATGCGCCACTGAACCCAATCTAACCGATTTACAGAAACAGGTTCAAACGCTCACGGTCCAACAAGAGGCCGGTCAGAAAGAGGAACAACAAGCTCGAGATCGTCTCTCAGCGATTGAATCCCAACTTGATGAACACGATTTTTTGGTTGGCGAATTGATTAAGACCGAAGAAGAGGCCAATTTAGACACTCGGCACTTACTAGAAAAACTCGAACGAACGAGCTCTATGCTTAGAGAGCAAATTGAACAAACTCGGTCGTCTACGCAACGACGGGATCAGGATTTATCGATCCGAGTCAAAGCCATAGAAGCACGCATCGACAATATGATCCATCGTCCACGTCCCAAGTCTTCTCAAGTTAAAACACCCAAGCCTATCACACCGTCTCCGAATCAGCAGGAAAAAAATTCAACCCCATCCTCTCAAACTCAATCCGTTCCAGGGGACTCGGGATTAGAAAATGAAGCCTCAGCATTTCGGTCAGCCTACAAAGTCTATCTCAATGGGAACTATGACCGAGCCTCTAGCGAATTCCAACGGTTTGTGAAGCATTACCCTTCGACAGCGTTAACGCCACAGGCCTTCTATTATTTAGGGCAATCACTCTACGTGCAGAAACACTATGACCCAGCACGACAGGCCCTCCAGCATATCGTGACCGACCATCCAAATACCAAATATCGGAGCCGGGCTTTATATAAGCTTGGACAAATCATGATCGAAACCGACAAACCGTCCAAGGCGCAGGAGCTATGGGAACAGGTGATTCAAGACTACCCAGATTCTCCTGAAGCGAACACAGCCAAAGAGCAATTGAAAAAAGCCGGGCTGTCTTGATTCTCATCATCGCATCCTCTCGATCTATTCCCAAACCAGCCATTTTTTTGTAAGCTCATCCCATGTCCCCCCTCGTGACTGGAAAAATTCATGTTCTTCCAGATGATGTGTCCTGTCGAATTGCGGCTGGCGAAGTCGTCGAGCGGCCAGCCTCGGTGGTCAAAGAACTGATCGATAACAGCCTGGACGCGGACAGTTCCCTCATCACCATTGAAATAGAAGAAGGGGGTCGACGCCTCATTCGAGTCACCGATAATGGAATGGGGATGAATCGGAAAGATGCCCAACTGGCCTATCAACGATTTGCCACCAGTAAATTGCAAGCAGAAGAGGATCTCTTTCGACTGACGACTTTGGGGTTTCGCGGAGAAGCACTGCCCAGTATCGCCTCAGTTTCTCGATTTCGGCTCAAAACCGTCACAACAGATTCTCCTGTGGGCACTGAAATACATTCCGACGGAGGCACGGTCTGGGACATACAAGATTACGCTGGTACACAGGGCACACAAGTAGAGGTTCAAGATCTTTTTTACAATACCCCAGGCCGACTGAAATTCTTAAAAACCGTTTCCACTGAATTCTCTAAAATATCGTATGCCGTCCAGCAAGCAGCAACCATCAATCCCCATATTCATTTCCGCCTCGGGCATCATGACCATAAAATCTTGGACTACCCTGCCGTATCAACGTTTCAGGATCGCTTAGTCCAAATGTATGGGCCAACCTTTCGAGATCGCTTTCTTCCGCTTTCGCAAACGGGCGGCCCTTTCCAGCTCACTGGATTCACTGTCAGCCCCCATCATGCGAGAACCTCTCGAACCCCTCAAGAAATTTTCGTCAACGGTCGACCCATAAAAAATACCACCATTGCCCATGCCATCTATGAAGGCTACAAGTCTTTTCTTCCCAAAGGGAAACATCCTCAATTTATTGTCTGTATTCAACTAGACCCCCAAACACTCGACATTAATGTGCATCCAACGAAACGAGAAGTACGCTTTTCTCATCCGGAAGTGTTGCATTCAGGGATACATCACGCCATCAAGCAGACATTTGTCACTAACTCATCCTTTGGGATGGAGTCTCCGCCGCAAGAACACAGAGAACTTCCCCATCAGCCACACATTCCAACGGCCAAACCCACGACACAGTCCTTAGCAACGGCCCAACTCTCTCCCAATACCTACGCTTCCGGATTGAGAGACACCCAGACCACACATTTATCGCTCTTTGCCCAAGAGCCGCCTACCGCCTACAGGGTGCAGAAGCAAGAGTTTCATGTTATAGCCCTTGGACAGATTCAGCAGACGTATCTTTTAGGTCACATTAACCAAGACCTGTATATCATTGATCAACACACCGCTCACGAGCGGGTGTTGTTTGAGCGCTTGGTCCAGGCCTGGAACCGGAAAGATGTCGTCCAACAAGGACTACTCATTCCTGAACCGATCAATCTTCTTCCTCACCAAGGAGCATTAATTGAAGAATGGCTCCCTATTTTATCCCAAGTAGGCCTCGAAATTGAGCGATTTGGTCCGACATCGTATGTCGTGCGATCGGTCCCGGCGATACTGGGAACCGTCACCGTTGAGGCACTGATTCTAGAACTATTAGATGAACTGTCAGAATGGAAATCTACGGATTCGTTAGAAAGATTGATCAGGCCTATTCTGGCCACAATGGCCTGTCAAAGCGCGGTCCAAGCTGGGCGACACATGGCTCTGCCGGAAATTTCTACGTTGCTACAGGATTGGGCCAAAGCCAATTTCCCCATGACCTGCCCCCATGGAAGACGCGTCGCGATTCGACATTCAGTCGAAGAATTGAATACTCTGTTTGCTCGTACTACAGAAAAACAACCGACAATCTGACAACAGATGACTCGTACTGAACTGATACACACACACAAACCTCTTGTCGCCATTGTCGGTCCAACCGCTATTGGAAAAAGCCGTATCGGGATTGAAATTGCCAAGGCCCTCCAAACAGAAATTTTGACCGCCGATTCCTGCCAGGTGTATCGGGGAATGGATATCGGAACCGATAAACCCACACTTCCTGAACGCCAAGGTGTTCCTCATCAGCTCATCGATCTCGTGACGCCAGACCAATCATTTAACGTCGGCGATTTTCGACGTCATGCCCTTCAAGAAATCTCGCGCCTACATAAGCAAGGACTTCTGCCACTCGTCGTTGGTGGAACCGGACTCTATATTCGTGGCCTCTTAAGAGGACTATGCCCAGGGCCACCAGCAAATTGGCCCATTCGTCAGGCGTTGACGCAAGAGGCCACAGAAAAAGGATGGTCCTTTTTGCATGAAAAGCTACAACGGGTCGATCCTGATCTTGCCCAGCGACTGCATCCCAATGACCAACCCAAAGTACTTCGAGGGCTTGAGGTCTATCACATGCTCGGCATACCCTTATCCAAGGTGCAGCAACAACATCAGTTTCAAGCGCCGCCCTTTCCCTTCTTACTCATCGGCCTCACCATGGAACGGCAATCTCTCTATCGTCGCATTGAAACACGTGTGGAATTGGAGATTGAAAAAGGTTTAGTAGAAGAAACCCACCAGCTCATGGAGCAGGGCTATTCGCGAACCTTGGGGTCAATGAAAGGATTAGGCTATCGCCAATTTTCAGGGTATCTTGAGGGAGAATACTCCTATGAAGAAGCCGTCCGATTGCTGAAACGCGACACTCGGCATTTTGCTAAGCGCCAATTGACGTGGTTCAGAAAAGAACCAGACATTCATTGGATCACGATTGAGGAATCAGAGATCCCTACCCAAGCGGCAAATCGTGTCTTGAAAACAATCGATGATTTTCTCTGTGCATTTCCAACATCCCAAACGATTCAAGAACGCCCGGCGACGTACGAACCTGCCACCGTTCCTGAAAGAGCGGGGCAGGAAGAATGTTCCTAATTGTTCTATATCCCATATATTGTAAGGAGTAGGCACGGTGCCCCCACGTTCATCGAAAATTCACAAACCCCAAGCTGACGTCGCCATCATCGGCGGAAGTGGGCTCTACCACATGGATGGACTCACCAAGCTCAAAGAAATAAAAGTCACGACCCCATTCGGAAAGCCTTCGGACTCCATCATGGTGGGATCGCTTGAAGGATTAACGATCGCCTTTTTAGCGCGGCATGGTCGAGGCCATCGCATTTCTCCATCAGGCATTAATTATCGAGCCAATATCCATGCCCTGAAATCTCTCGGAGTTTCCCGTGTTTTTTCCGTGAGTGCGGTCGGGAGCATGAAAAAGCATATTCGACCTGGGGATTTTGTTCTCCCCGATCAATTCATTGATCGGACCACCCAACGACTCAGCACATTTTTTGACCAAGGCATTGTGGCCCATGTGTCGCTTGCCGATCCTCTCTGCCCAACATTGTCTTCTCTTTTTTGGAAAGCCAGTCAACATGTCTCAGTCAAAGTCCATCGCCCTGGAACCTATATCTGTATGGAAGGCCCACAATTTTCTACTCGGGCAGAGTCTTTGCTCTACAGAAAATGGGGAGTTGATATCATTGGCATGACAAATTTGACCGAAGCCAAACTCGCCCGTGAAGCCGAACTCTGTTATGCCACCTTAGCCTTGGTGACGGATTATGACTGTTGGCATGAAACAGAAGAGGCTGTGTCAGTCGGTGCCATTTTGGCCATCATGCATAAAAATGTGGAAACGGCTAAACAGGTGCTGCATCATGCCCTAAAACTAGCAAAGAATCTCGGGCCCTGCGCATGCCAGACGGCATTAGAACATGCCGTCATTACGCCATTGACCGGAATAACTCCTACGCTGAAAAAGCGATATCAACTTCTACTACATCAACAATTATCGATCACTCGTCAAACCAAGAAAAGGTAATCATCATGGGAAATCTCTTAGTCGTAGGGTCCGTCGCCTTTGATTCCGTGCGTACGCCATTTGGTGAAGCATCCAATGTCCTCGGGGGCTCGGCCACCTATTTTTCAACATCAGCCAGCTTCTTCACTGACGTCAATTTGATTGCGGTCGTCGGTGAAGACTTCCCAGAAGAACATCTTGAATTTCTTCGAAGTCGTGGAATTAATTTAGAAGGGTTAGAGCATAGGCCAGGAAAAACCTTTCGTTGGAAGGGAGAATATTCTTACCAACTGAATGAAGCCCAGACCCTGGAAACACATCTGAACGTGCTAGAAACCTTTCGCCCAAAAATACCGGATGGCTACACCACTCCATCAGCATTATTTTTAGGAAACATCGACCCAGAGTTACAACTGGATGTGCTCAATAAAGTGACACGACCCTCCATCGTCGCATGTGACACCATGAATTTTTGGATTGATAGCAAACGCGACGAGTTATGGAAAGTGATGGAATTAATCGATGTGCTCGTCATTAACGATGGAGAAGCCAGAGCATTGGGAGAAGATGCGAATTTAGTCCAAGTCGCCAAAAAGATTCTCGCACGAGGACCTAAAACGCTCATCATCAAACGGGGCGAATACGGGGTCTTAATGTTCCACAAAGACGGAATCTTCGGGGCACCAGCCTACCCCTTAGAAACCGTGAAAGATCCAACAGGCGCAGGCGATACGTTTGCGGGTGGATTTATGGGGTATCTCTCTGCATCAGGAAATTATTCAGAAGCTGGACTTCGACAGGCCATAATTTTTGGAAGCGTCATGGCGTCATTCAACGTAGAAGAATTCAGCCTTGATCGAATGAAGCGGCTCACCAGAGAAGAAATTGACTCTCGGTATCACTCATTTAAACAACTCACTCATTTCGAATCGTTGTCCTAGAAATTATCGTTCGCCGGTTAATTAGGAAACTCTATGGATCCCTTAGGAGACTACCTCAAACAGGCGCGGGAGAAAAAAGGGGTATCCTTCGAACACATTTCGTCACAAACCAGGATCCAAGAATATCATCTTCAGGCTTTAGAGTCTGAAGATTTCGCCAAGCTTCCAGCCAAGGTCTTTGCCAAAGGTTTTGTTCGATCTTATGCCAAGGCCTTAGGGCTAGACGAAGAAGAAGTCCTTCGACGTTTTCTCCAAACATCTGCAACCTTTTACGACCAGCAAGAACCAGAAGCACCGCAACCGCATGCACAAATCACATTGGAAGCTCCCCCTCGGCAGGGCCTGAACTGGAGCCTTGTCTTCGGTATCATAGTCGTCATAGCGGCCATCGCCATTTGGTACGGACTCCCCAAGAAACAGGAGGACTCACAAATCGCCCCACCTGATCCTGAGGCTTCTTCCCCCATTAAACCGATTGAGGAACCGATTCTCCCGATAGCTGATTCTCAGAAAAGCGACGAACCTATCACATCTACAGATTCGGTCCCAACGCCCCCACCCCCGCCGGCCCCGAAACCTGCATCAACCCAACCGCTGCCAAAACCTGACGTACCCACTTCGGCGGAACCAACCCCACGACCACCACCCATGAAGCCAAGGGAAGATACAGCTATTGATCAACCTCATACCCTTGAGATCGAAGCCACCCAGTTAACATGGGTGGTCGTCAAATCCGACGAACAAGCTCCAAACGAAGCCCTGTTGCAACCCGGGCAACGCATTACCTGGAAAGCAGATACACAGTTTCAGGTCACCCTTGGTAATGCCGCGGGTGTGGTCATACGACTCAACGGCCAATCCCAAGGCCCATTTGGAAAACCAGGTCAAGTAGTACGCGATATCCGGCTACGCCCCTAAACCACCGTCCCACAGACCTCGCCACCCCCCACGTGGACACCCACCCTTTCTCATCCTATTTGCGTATTCAATAATTCCCAGAAAAAGGTAGCTATTCGCAACCAGATATGGTTATTTTCATGTTTCTTGACAGGTCAAAAAATTGGTTGATATATTAAAAGGGTTTGGGTGGTTAAGGGGTGATTATTTATCCCTTCCCTCTCAAATACCCCGAACCAGAAAAAATGGCTATCAGGGGGTGTCAACAACACCTCAATTATTTTTTTGTTCTCATCAACGAGTTTAACCCAGGAGGCTTACATGAAGTTTTCGATGAAAGTACTTGTACTGGCTATTGCAGCCATGTTTTTGACCAGCGGCATGGCCATTGGTGGAGAAGAAAAAGATCCATTAAAAGCCCGTGTGCCTGCTGATAAACGATCAAAAGCCAAGAAAAACAAATCCCCTTACGGCAAAAAATCCCAAGATGCGACTCCTGAAATTATCGCCGAAGGAAAGGCCATTTTTGAAGGAAAAGGCACTTGTGTGAACTGTCACGGCAAAAAAGGTGATGGCCAAGGTCCTGCTGGTAAGGTCCTCAACCCAGGTCCACGAAATTTCACCAATTGCAAATTCCACAAGAAGCGGAAAGAGGGCGAACTCATGTGGGTCATTAAAAATGGCAGCCCTGGTACGGGAATGGTCCCCCTCATTCCTGCCACAATCACCGAAGAAGAAGGCTGGAAAGTGATTGCCTACGAAAGAAGTTTCTGCGAAAAGTACAAAAAATAAGCGTTCAAGGCTCTTTTATGAAAACCCCCGATGGGATCATCCCATCGGGGGTTTTTTATGAAATTTCCATATGTAACCCAGCAACCCCTTTTCCCTCATTGACACCTTTCAAGGCCCTTGACTAGACTCTACCTGGTAAAACTCCCCAATTCCCGGGGCATAGAATCATCTGTTATCTAGGAGAATGCTTGTCCCATGGCTAAACGACGCTCCCTTCAGGAAGACACGGTTGCCCTTAAAACAAAAGTTAAGGAAGGCTCAGCAAAGAGTGAAAAACCTGAAGGAAATCCGGCTATTCGGTCCCTGAAAAAGCGATTAAAGCGGACCCAAAGAAAAGTGCGAATTACAAAGAAAAAGGAAGCCGCTCGAGCCGGGAAAAAAGCTGAGGCCGCGAAGTAAGATCAAGTAGCTATGACCAAGCAGAAAGTTGGAGGAATCCCACATGCGTGACGACCAAAAAAGTATTGATGATGAATTTTCAGATCAAACTGAGTTCGTCTCTTTGGATAGTAAAGAAACTGCGGCAACAGACGAATTAGTCGATGAGGTCGCCGACGCCATAACGGCAGAATCCGAAGAAGAAATGACAGACATCGTGGCTTCGGCTGAAGCCGATACAGAGGTAGAGGAAGCAGAAGAAGAATTCGTCGAAGAGAAAGTCAAAGATGAGATCGACATACAAATCGATCTCTTAAATGATAACGAGTGGGTGGTTCGCCGCGAAGCCATCATCACCCTTGGCGAAATGGGTGATGAACGCTGCATCGAACCCATCGTGCGATGTTTGCCAGACGGCGATTGGCAAGTCCGTGAAGCCGCAATTGAAGCCCTCGCGATGATCGGCTCCCCAGCTGTCGACCTGCTACTCCGTTACGTTCGAGATTACGATGCCAGAAAACCCGTGATTAAAACGTTGGGGAAAATCAATGATGAGCGGGTTCTGGATCCCCTTATCACGTTGATGCACAGTGATGAATTCAAAGATGACGCAACCTGGGCATTGGCCGAGCTAGGGAAACCCGCAGTGGGTCGATTGTTGGAATTATTGAAAGACCCTGAAGAAGTCACCAGGAAACAAGCGATCCTGGCACTGGGAGAAATCAAGGATGAGAGTTGCGTCGATGCATTAATTGAAAGCTTGAAAGATCCTGATTGGTTTACGCGTCTTGCAGCAGCCTCAGCATTGGAAAAAATGAAGGATCCTCGCGGTCGAGAGGCGATCAAACCTTTAATGAAAGATCCCGATTTGGTTGTCAGACTTCGAATTGAACGAATGCTGGCCGCGTGGAAAAAAGAGGCCGTAAACGCTTAAGGCTTCACACCGTCACGGTAGAACATTCTGAAGTTCTTGACGAAGATCATCTAATAAATGAGGTGGGAGGCTTCGGCCTTGAGCTAAGCTCACTTGAGCCTCACGGATTTTCTCTTTGACCGTTTCAATCTTCTTGGCCATAGGGCCATTTGGATCCAAAGCGACCGCTTCATCTAAATGTCCAAGCGCGCGCTCAAATTCTCCAGAGGCGCCTTGGAAATCATGATCCAACAGATAGGCCCGTCCCTCGACTAGCCCTTCCTTCGCTCCCAGCATTTGCCGTTGTAATTTAACGGTTTGATCAAGGCCTATCGTCTTCTCTAGCACCTCTCCTGACAAATCCCGTAATGTTTGCTTGACCACATCCGGTTGTTGGCCCGTGTAAAAACCGGCCCCAAACACGACACCCAGCAAAATACACCATCGAATAATTTTCAGCATAGACACCCCCGACAATTGATAGTGGTAGAGCGAAGAAATAGAGGGAAAACTTGTTGTTTCGCAGCCCAGAACGGAAGGTGCACAAGCTTCATAAGAAGGAAGGCCAACCTGGAGGGCACAGACATCATCAGCAGAACCATAGACACAACCCTATTAAAAAGTGACAGCCGTGGGGATCATCACTCATTTCCTTTTAGACTTAAGCGACACCTCACCAATCTGCCTTCAACGCTCATCCACTAAAATCAGGCGAGTTTTTCTTCTGCGGACGACACGGCATGAGAGAGCAGCGGAGCATACGCTCGTTCCACATATTCCTTCAACATCCGACGTGCGCTGAATCTGGGGGCCCCTGTCCGAATAGCATTTTTGACGATCGCACACCACTTATGAGGAATCCCATCAATGCCGCGTTTATAGTATAAAGGAATGACTTCGTTTTCCAGAACGCTGTAGAGGTTAGCGCAATCCCGATCATCCTGTTTCCCATCATCTTCCAGTTCATCAAGGAGAGGCACCGCCCAGCCATTTGACCCATCATACCCCTCTTTCCACCATCCGTCTAACACGCTCAAATTAGGCACACCATTCAAGGCCGCCTTTTGTCCGCTTGTTCCACTGGCCTCTAAAGGCGGACGAGGGTTATTCAGCCACACGTCTACGCCCTGGACCAAAAACTTCGCCACATGCATGTCATAATCTTCGACAAACGCAATATGTCCACCTAAATGATGGTCTTTGGCAAATTGATAAATCTGCTGGATGAGTTCACGTCCGAACTGATCGGCAGGGTGCGCCTTCCCGGCAAAAATAATTTGCACCGGTCGCCAGGGATTCAACAGAATCTTTTTCAGGCGGTCCAAATCTGAAAACAGCAGCGTGGCCCGTTTATAGGTGGCAAATCGTCTAGCAAAGCCCAGGGTCAACGAATGCGGCTCAAACAACGCGCCACTCGCCAACACTTGCGTCGGTTCCATCGTCCCATCCATCCAACCGATCCGAGCACGTTGACGGACAAAAATGAGCATCTTTCGTTTCAAAAACTGTCGGGCCTCCCATAATTCCTCATCGGGAACTTCTTCGATACGCTTCCACAGTTCTGGATCATCGCACCGCTCCCGCCAGTCGTGTCCCAAATATTTCCGAAATAAGACATCCATTTCCTTCGCAATCCACGTGGGTACATGCACTCCATTCGTCACACTGTGAATGGGCACCTCCTCCACCGGACGGTCTGGCCACATAACCTGAAACATCTTGCGAGAGACCTGCTCATGCTCCACACTCACGCCGTTGATGAAACCAGCATGGCGAATGGCTAACGCCGTCATGTGGAATCGATCAACCCCAAACTCCGGATGACGGCCTAATGCCATGAAATCATCCTGGGTCAGCCCCAACTCTTCCCACCACCAATGACAATGTTCACGAATGAGATCACCAGAAAATATATCGTGTCCTGCGGGAACCGGCGTATGGGTCGTAAAGACCGTACTTCCACGCACCTGCTCCACAGCCTCATTCAACGACTGGCCTTGCTGAATCCCTTCCCGGATGCGTTCCACCAATAGGAATGCGGGATGCCCCTCGTTTGCATGCCACACCTGCGGCTCACAGCCCACAGCACGCAACGCTCGAACTCCGCCAATACCCAACAGGAGTTCCTGACACAAACGCGTATGATGGTCCCCCCCGTAGAGTCGAGCGGTGAGATGACGGTCTTCCGAAGAATTTTCCGGCGTATCGGTATCCAAAAGATACAAGGAGACGCGGCCAACTTTGACGAACCACACCACACAGATCACCATGCGATCACCAATAGGAACCTGCACCTTCACCACATCACCGGAAGGGGTACGTGCCAAATCAATCGGCATCGCCATTTGATCAACCGAGTCGTACACCGCTTCCTGCCATCCCTCGACATCGATGACCTGCCGGAAATAGGCCTGGTTGTACATAAACCCGACCGCCACCAAGGGAACTCCCAGATCACTGGCTTCTTTGAGATGATCCCCAGCAAGAATCCCTAAACCCCCGCTATACAGTGGGACCGAGCGATGGAGCCCGAATTCGGCTGAAAAATAGGCCACCTGACCTCCTCGCAACTGAGGATAGGTCGTGTGAAACCAATGGTCCTTGGCTTCCATATAGTCGTGAAAGGTGTTCATCGCAGCCTGATATTTGCGAATAAACACCACATCCTGTCGGAGCATTTCCAATCGGCTAGGATCAATGTCTTGTAGCTGTTTCATAGGATCATGATGCGTCAAGCGCCACAAGGTCGGATCGAAATAGGAAAATACGGATCGGCCTTCAGGCGACCAACTCCACCACAAGTTATGCGCTAATTCCGATAAATTTTTAAATTCTGCAGGTAAAGTTCTCGATGGACTCTCCATTAATATGCCTCACAAGGATGGGACCAAGAATAGAAGGAAGGCGGTATCACGAATGAACGTCGTGTACCCAATAAGCATAACTGAATGTGAAGAGATGGCAAAAGAAAGAGACAGGTTGATGAAAACTCACGCATTCCCAACTGGGCGACTGACTCCAGCCTGCGCCAGTGAGACCACAACCGCGTAGCGCTCTCCCACAATACGTGTGACACGGTTCATGTGCTTGGCCAATTCCTTCGTTTCATCTGGTGGAAGATCATTGCGAAATTGTGGGTGCAAGCCCCACCATGTTTCGACTTCTTCGTCACCCTGCACACGGGAAACCACACTGATGAGCTTAATCAACGCCTCACCGCTGATCCCCTCGGGAGCGGAAAGCGGGGTGGCCGAACCAGCTTGAACCACTGGCGACTCACCTTTGGCTTTGGGCGTCTCGTCAACAGCAGCAGTGACAGCCGAGGAAGCTTCCTCTTTGGGTTTTCCCGCATCGTCAAAGAGACTTTTGAGAGCGGGCACAACGGCCGATCCACACAAAAATGCCGCCGCAGTTATTTGCTCCTTACCAGGGGCTCCAGCTTTGGAAGCCACTCGCTCGGAGAAAAATTTGAAGTAGGCATCACGTTCTTTGGTTTGATCGGTCACGACAAACTTAAACCGCTCATACACTTCACGACTCTCCGAAACCGTTTGCCCTACCGACAACATGACTTCCATGTCATCGATTTCAGTCGAACTGAGAGAAGGAGCCAAAACGGTTTTTAATTCATGCGCAACAGAATCTTCCAGTTTATTCATGAATTCCATTTGACCCTGGATGGGAATATAAAAGGCTGAGAGGCGATCCACCAAATTAAACAACATGCGGAGAAATTCTAAATAAATGTCCCATTCCTGCTTCCGCTGAAGCTTCAAGGCCTGCTGTTGATCGGACCGTTTGATCAGGTTGACCGATTCACGAGACACGCTCATCATCGTATGAGCCAAATCTTTCAAGATACCGGTATAATTTTCTGCTGGATTGCTAGCCATATAAATGATTCCTTGGGTGAATGGAGGCGAATTATAACTGAGGGTTTGGAGACCTGTCCAAGAGCCATTCTCCCGCGTTGCAACCTACTACAGCCTATGCTATACACGGCCAACCCCTATCGGATAAGACAGATTCACGAACCGCCTACGGTATTACCCCTATAGATTTATGGATTCCACGCCTGCAAGTTCAAAAAACTACGTGCTCAAGCGCCCGCTTGAAGACGCGCCTCCTCCGCTCTCCCGTAATTACGCCGAAGAACTGAATGCCCAACAACTCGCCGCCGTCGAAGCCGTCGATGGGCCAGCCCTTGTCATTGCTGGAGCCGGCAGTGGAAAAACACGAACACTCGTCTACCGAGTCGCTCGACTCATTGACCTCGGCATTCCCCCCAGCTCTATTTTATTGCTGACTTTTACCCGAAAAGCCGCACAGGAAATGTTGGAACGTGTGGGCCTTCTCATTGGCCTCCGTAGCCAACAGGTCAGTGGAGGGACGTTTCACTCCACGGCCAATCTCCTCTTGCGCCGCTATGGTCGACCGGTCGGCTTGGAATCCGGGTTTACCATTTTAGATCGAAGCGATTCCGAAGATTTAATTAGTCTCTTACGCGGCCAACTCGGGCTCAACGACATGGGCAAACGCTTTCCCCGAAAACATACCATCGGGGAAATGTTTGGGAAAACAGCGAATACCTTGGCAAGCTTGGAGGACATCGTCCTGGACGAATACAGTCACTTCGGGAATTTTTTGACCGAACTGACCAAACTGCAAACGGCCTATGAGTTGGCCAAACGACAACGGCAATTAGTGGATTATGACGACTTACTCGTCAAACTCTTAGAACTCCTCGTCGTCGACGAATATTCCCGCGCAACCATCAGCCAAGCCTTTCGCTATATCTTAGTCGATGAATATCAGGACACCAATCGACTGCAAGCCTCACTGGTACGCAACCTAGCGGCCACGCATCAAAACGTGATGGTCGTCGGAGACGACTCACAATCGATCTACGCCTTTCGCGGCGCGACCTTTCGCAACATCATGGAATTTCCGGAATTATTCCCCGGCACCACCATCTACAAGCTGGAAGAAAACTACCGCAGTACCCAGCCCATCCTTCAACTCGCCAACAAGCTCATTGCCGCCGCCCCGGAGCGATACAGCAAAACGCTGTTCACCCGAATAGAAGAAGGCCCATTACCCTGCCTCGTGCAGGCCATGGGCGAGAGCGCCCAGTCACGGTTCATTGCGCAAAAAATCTTAGAACTTCGCGAAGAGGGCATCGCCTTAGATGAAATCGCCGTGTTGTTCCGATCCAGCTTTCATGCCTTTGACCTGGAATTGGAACTCACACGCCGGAATTTGCCATTCATTAAACGTGGCGGGTTCAAGTTTGTCGAAACCTCCCACGTCAAAGACCTGCTCGCGCACTTGCGAGTCATTCACAATCCATTGGACACCGTGAGTTGGAACCGCCTGCTGCTCTTACTCGAAGGCGTCGGCCCTAAAAAATCCAAAGACCTCATCGCGATGATCTTGCAAGCCCATGGCAGTTACGAATGTCTCAAGCAGGGTACCGGTCGTTCCGCCCCGGGCTTACGCCATTTGGCGGCCACACTCGAGCAATTAACGGAAGAACCCCTGAGCCCGGCTGTGCTGCTTGGAGAGATGCTGGAATATTACTTGCCACTCCTCAAAGATCAATATGACGATTACCCCAAACGCATTCGCGACCTGGAACATTTATCCGTTATGGCTGAACGCTATGCAGATCTCAATCAATTTCTGGCCGATCTTACGTTGGATCCACCCAACGAAAGTGTCTCAGATGTCGAGGCCCCAGATAATGATGATGAGCGGTTGATTCTCTCGACCATTCACTCCGCCAAGGGGCTGGAATGGCGCTGCGTCTTTGTCATCTGGTTAGTCGATGGCCGCTTTCCATCAGCCTACTCATTTGCAGACGACGATAGCCTGGAAGAGGAGCGCCGGCTCTTATATGTTGCGGTCACGCGGGCCAAACACCATCTCTTCCTCACCTACCCTATAAATGTGTACGATAAGATGACGGGGGCGGTTCTCTCAAAACCCACACGGTATTTCGATCATATCCCCCCCTCCCATTTCGAAACCTGGAATCTAGTGGAAGAAGATCAATCGTATTCCTGGAGATAATCGCGTGCGAAGATTGAACCACACCATCCTCGGAATCGTCATGACCACATGTATCAGTGTAGGACTCAGCGGAATAGCCTGGGCCGAAGAAGAGACATCAACCAATCGACCCAACCCACGGAATCCCTGGCCCGCCTTGGTGCAACAAGCCGCGGCCTTAGGGCTCCCAACGGAATTTCTTACACATATCGATCCCGCATTTGTGAACATCACCTTCGAAGACCTCCGAACCTATGCCGCCGAATATCACCCCGAAGACCACCGGATGATTCTCAATATGCGACTTTCGTTCAATGAAGCCGGTGGGGCATTGGCGGATCTCGGCCGCATGACCCATCACGACCTGGCCTTGCTCTATCATGAGTTGCTGCATGCCTATATGGATTATCTCTATGCCGACCAACACCTCACACCACTCAACACAGAAGACAAAAAAGTGCTAGATTTTGCCAATAGCCAAATGGCCTGCCACTATCGCTTCGTGCGCATCAACCCCATACGCCAGCTCAAAGGCGCCACGGAATTGCGTTTTCTCTCCGATCAAGATTCCTGGGAAATCATGAACGAAACCTGGGCCGTCTTTGTCGGGTGGGTGCTCTGGACGAAACTCGAACTGTTCGACGGAAAACTTTCAGACATCACTTGGACCGATGCCCTCATCCAACAATGGACCGACCGATTAAAGAAAGCCATCGAATCCGGGGAATTGCTGGGCTACTATGAACCGGACGATCCTGAAGAACGAAAAGTGGCGCGCAAACGCTTCATCGCCCCTTCGAATGGGCTGACTCCCCAAGATGTCGAACATCTCCTCGGCCACGTGTTACAGGAACCTGACGGCATGGTGGAAACCTCCAAAATGATCTTTGAAGCCTATCAAACTAGCCTCGAACCACCCCCGTCTTGCCAATAAACGCGGCCTCGAAATCGGGTAGACTTCACCCAAACAACCATGCTAGCTTCAATTTTTCCCGCCCGTCCTTATCTAATCCCCTCGCCCCTTAGGGGAGAGGGCCAGGGTGAGGGGAAAGGGACGAGAAAACACAACACGAAGGTCCTTTGCGCCTGTAGCTCAGTGGATAGAGCACTTGCCTCCGGAGCAAGGGGCCACAGGTTCAAATCCTGTCAGGCGCACCATCAATAAAGTACAAAATTAGCAATACAAGGCGAGAAGATCCCCCTCCTTTGTAAGGAGGGGCTAGGGGAGGTAGAATCCCCCAATAGTTACCGACACGAAATATCCATTAGACGAAAAACTTTCCAACATCTTCATCTCTGTGGGCCGTTAGCTCAGTTGGTAGAGCAGCTGACTCTTAATCAGCGGGTCGTAGGTTCGATCCCTACACGGCCCACCAATTTTTAAAAAATTTCAGTTCGTCCAGCCTTTACCTCGTTAGAGGAAATCTTACTTCCAACCTCACATCATAATGATGTCCACACCTTCTCAGTCTTGACCAATTAATCTTTCGACTATACAGTTCCCTACATGGCAAAGAGAAAAGAGAGTACTTACAACAAGATCCTAGACCCGCGAGAAATTTCTACATATACGCTCAGTGAAGCGGCTCAATTTCTTCGCATACCGCGCACAACCATTCGAGATTGGGTTACGGGGCGATCCATTCAAGACGAAGCGGTTTCTCGACGGTCTCAACCCATCATTCCTGTACCAAAATCGACCCCGCGATTATTGTCGTTCATCAACCTTGTCGAGGTGCATGTTCTTGATGCGATAAGACGCCAACACAATATCTCGCTCGAAAAAGTCCGAAAAGCTATTCAGTTTCTTCAGAAGCAGTTCCCATCCAAACATCCGTTGGTCGACCATAATTTTGAAACCAATGGGATTAATCTTTTTATCGAAAAATATGGACAACTGATTAACATCACGCAGGAAGGGCAGTTGGCGATAAAGGAAATAATGAAGGCGCACTTACAGAGAATTGAATGGGACGCCCAGGGAATTCCTCAAAAACTGTATCCGTTCACCCACAAGAGAATGTTCCGTCCAGGAGAGATCGAACCCACTGCCGTGGTGATTGATCCACGCGTATCCTTTGGACGACCGAGTATCGTTGGTACGGGTATCCCAACATCTATCATTGCCGAACGATATAAAGCTGGTGAGTCTGTCGAAGATCTCGCCGACGACTATGGCCTCCAACCTCTCCAAATCCAAGAAGCAATCCGCTCCGAACTTACGGTCGAAGCTGCCTAACGATCTCATCTTTTTTCTTGACCGATCTCTCGGAAAGAAACAAATTGCTGAGGTCCTTCGCATGTCCGGGGCTACCGTTTTGATCCACGATGATCATTTCGCCCCTGACGAACAGGATATTAATTGGCTCAAAGTTGCAGGGGGGAAAGGGTGGATTGTCCTAACTAAAGACAGCAGGATCCGATATCGTGCGTTAGAGAAAATGACGCTGATGAAGGCAGGCGTTGCGGCCTTTATTTTGACCTCAGCTGATCTTAAAGGAAATGAAATGGCTGAAATTTTTGTTCGCGCGCTCCCCGCCATCTCAAAAACCATAAAAAGATATCAAAAACCATTCATTGCGAAGATCACGCGGAACGGAAGAGTCTCAGTGATTGAGAACTAGTAGTTGTTCTAGTCCCTGAAAATAAATCGAATAAGATTCAATCTCTTTCATAATTTGAGGCCCTAAGGGCATTAAGCGCTCAGCTTGCCAGAAAGTGAGAAAGGGAATGCCATGAAAAAAGAATCTGGAAACGACGGAATGCGTGCAGAATATGATTTTTCCAAATTGAAGGGTGGAGTGAGAGGGAAATACTACTCAAAAGCAAAAGCAGGCACCAACCTCGTCCTCATCGAGCCCGATCTTGCAAAGGTTTTTCCCAACGACGAGTCCGTCAATCGAGCGCTTCGACTGTTACTGGAGACTGCGAGCGATGCGACAAAAAAATCTCCCAGCACTCGAAAGAAATTAAAAAAGACGACTAACCCCAGACCTAAAAGAACTTCGCACACTCCCACAAGTCGTTAAGCATTAAGCAGCTGACTCGTAATCAGCGGGTCGTAGGTTCGATCCCTACACGGCCCACCAATAAAACCAATGGCTTATGTCTCCAACGACATAGGCCATTTTTTGTTGGTGTGAGGGTAGCGCTAGGTTACTTACCCCTTCTCTATTGAGTCCGCCAAGCCCTCCCCTTCAGGCAAGACCTCGCGCCCCTTTCCAAACTCGGCATTCAGCCTCTCAAGTCGAATCGTTCTTTACTTTCTTTCACCATCCTCTGTACCGTATTTCTTGTATTAAGAAATCCAATATTTCATAAAAGGAAGTGAAACCCATGACTTATCCAATCCTAAACACCTTCAAAACATATGCGCTCGCGGTACTGGTGACTCTCTTCTCAGGGCTGCTAGTGGGAAATGTCAATTCATCGTTCGCTGAGGAGCCAATGGTTGGTGATATTGAGATGTGGATTGATACCAGTGAAACGTTCGACGATGAGGCTCAGATGTTCAATAATTTCTTGAATGTCTTTATCGCCGCCTACCTCGCAACCGACGGAAATTTAGAGGTTGTGGTCCTGGACCATAATACCATTTGTATCTCTGCTCATAATGGGAGTTGCTTGAGTAAGGCCGCCCCACGGAATCGCGACGTGGCCCAAGAGGTGAAAAATAAGAAGGCACCGGTGGAAATCCTTACAGCCTATGACCCATGACCAAATCGAGTCAGTTCAAAAAATTCAACATTTAGTAATTTCAGCCTAGATTTTCCCTAGGGTTAGAGCAGCTGACTCGTAATCAGCGGGTCGTAGGTTCGATCCCTACACGGCCCACCAAAATCAATAGCTTATAAACCGCAGTCCTTCTCAAAGGCGCCGGTGTAGACCGACGGGAGGTACCTATTGTTCTGCCACTACAACGCTGGCCTTCTCTCTTCCTTCAAGCCTTCCCTATCTCAAAGAGTTCTTGCAAAGCTCGAGGCACTTTGAAATAATACTGCATATTTCTTTCAAAGGTAATCCAGCTTTGAAAGTCGTCTTACATTCAACATCCTCTACACCATGAACCCAAAAGACTTCCGAGCTCAGAAGGCAGGCAAAGTCATCCGGACACCCACAGGTTATACGGCGTTCATTCCAGCCAAGCTGCCGCCCACACTCACATACGATAACCAGTTTGTCCTGTCGCTATCTCGGGCGGATGCGGCCCTCAGTGAACTCTCAGGATTAGGCCGACACCTTCCCAATCCACATCTCTTGATCGCCCCCTATGTCCGACGCGAAGCGGTCTTATCCTCTCGTATCGAAGGGACGAGAGCCAGCCTGTCTGACCTGTTAATAGATGAGATGGAAGAGCCCAAACAACGTACCGGAGATCAGGATGTTCAAGAAGTACGGAATTATGTCACGGCGATGGAACATGGTCTTGAACGGTTGCGCAAGCTGCCTCTTTCGCTCAGGCTGGTTCGGGAGATCCATGGGCGGCTGATGAAAGGAGTGCGGGGCGACCGGGCGACGCCCGGAGAATTTCGTCGCAGCCAGAACTGGATTGGTCCCTCAGGAAGCACGATAGAAACGGCTCCCTATGTCCCTCCGCCACCAGATTATTTGGACGACCTGCTAGGAGACTGGGAACGATTTCTCCACGAACGGAATACACTCCCCGATCTCATCCAGTGCGCCATCATGCACGAGCAGTTTGAAGCCATTCATCCATTTCTTGACGGGAATGGTCGACTGGGAAGACTCTTGATCACGCTCTTTCTCATCGAGCGGGGTCGGTTGGCACAACCCTTACTCTACTTATCTGCGTACATTGAGGCCCATCGCCAAGACTACTATGATCTTCTTCAACGAGTCAGAACTCACGGAGACTGGAAGGGCTGGCTTCAATTCTTCCTGGCTGGCGTCACCGAAATTGCGCGTGAAGCCGTGGGACAAGCTGATCAGTTGCTGGGTCTTCGAGAAAAGTTCCGTGCCCGTCTCCAAGACAAACCGAAAGCACTGGCCTTGCTCGATGAACTCTTTCTCAATCCATACATGTCTGTGGCCAAAGCTGAACGAGTCCTGAAAGTCTCCAATCCCACCGCGAGACAAGCCGTGATGCTCCTTCAGCGAAAAGGAATGTTAGAAGAAATCACAGGGCGCACATGGGGAAAGCTCTACTTAGCCAAACCGATTATGGACACGATCGAATTAAAGGGGAAAGGCCAATAGGCACATTGAGGGTTGCAGCGCACTCTTCGAAAAGAACCTAGGTTCGTACCGGCCCGCTTCTCTTAATCAGCGGGTCGTAGGTTCGATCCCTACACGGCCCACCAATTTTTAAAATAATCAAATCCCTCCTACCATAACCTCTCTCGGAGAAATTCGTGTTTTAACCCTACTACCGTTGAAAGGTAGGAATCGTTCGAATCATGAAGTCACGAAACAACGGGACCGTAAAGGCTAGATCACCATGGGCAGGGCTATAGATCATTCCTTTGTTGATAAGTTTGGCTCGAACTGGGCCGAGACTTGTCACTTTAACTTTCAAAATTTCAGCGATATCTCCCGTACGATGGGCATCCTGTCCGAGTTCGGCCATGGCCCGCAAAAAGTTTTTTTCACTTGGCGTGAGGCGTTCATAACGAACACGAAAAAAATTTTCGTCGAGTCGGGGAATGACTGTTAACGTAGCATCTTGAATTACCTGCAATGTAATGGGGCTGGATGTCGCAACATTCCATGCAACATAACCCCATTCCTGCAAAAAATACGGATACCCGTTGGTCAGGCTGTACACCTCTGTTAATGCTGCGGACTCGAAGGCGATTCCAGCCTCTTTCGCAGGATCTTGCAACGCCTTGGCCGTATCTTCTTCTGACAACGCACCAATATTGGGAAAATTAAAAAGCCTTTCCGCATAGGATTTGGACGCACCGGCCAAACCAGGAAGAATAGGCAAACCCGCACCCAACAACACCACCGGAAGTTGATGTTGTTGAATCTTGTGCATCGCCATGATCAACGCACCCAATTCCTTCTTGTTAAAATATTGGATTTCATCTATGAAGAGAGCGACGGGGATTTTCCGATCAGCAGCAGCCTCACCTATGGCGATAAAAAGGTTAGGCAGATCCACCTCCAGATCACCACTATCTGCAGCGCCTTTTTCTGGCTCGATATCCAATCCAATGCTGATATCGCCCATCGTAAGTTTGAGTGCCCCGATAAAACTCCGGAGAACAGCCAATCCACGTTTGACCTTGTCTCCGGTCCCTGCAATCCGATCCAGGTCATAGAGGAGACTCCGCAAGTAGGGGGCAATCAACGGACCTAATGCTTTGCCTTCGTGTGCCTCGATAAAGATGGTTCGGTATCCCTCGTTATCCGCCATTCGTTTAATCTCATTGAGCAAAACCGTCTTGCCCACTCCGCGAAGACCCGTGAGCAACATGCTCTTTTCAGGACGTCTTTGTCGTACTCTTCCGAGCAGAATCCTGGCCTGTTCTAAAACTGGGTCGCGCCCAACAAGTTCTGGAGGGGGGGAGCCCGCACCGGGAGAAAATGGGTTTTTGATAGGATCCATGGCTAAATTATAACAATTTATACCTATTTATACACTAAATTGATAATAATTGAGTATAAATGAGGAGGCCAGCTGACGAGCATTTCCCGAAGATCAAATTTTCACAGGATAGAAAAATAGTCCATGCTACCTAAGTAAAATATGGATAAACTCTTCCTTTAATATAACGACAAATCCACTTTCATATGTATCGTAGCCTTCAATAAACATCCTTAGAAGAGTTTTAATGAAAGGTAGCCTATAATTAAAAATCCTCCACGTGGATCTTGGAGTTCAAATTCTTTTTAAGCAGCTGACTCGTAATCAGCGGGTCGTAGGTTCGATCCCTACACGGCCCACCAATAAAACCAATGGCTTATGTCTCCAACGACATAGGCCATTTTTTGTTGGTGCGAGGGTAGCGCTAGGGTCTTATCCCTTCTCTGTTGAGTCCGCCAAGGCAGAGCCCTTCTTCCACACTCGGCATTCTACCTCTCAAGTCGAATCATTCTTTACTTTTTTTCACCATCCTCTGTACCGTATTTCTTGTATTAAGAAATCCAATATTTCATAAAAGGAAGTGAAACCCATGACTTATCCAATCCTGAACACCTTCAAAACATATGCGCTCGCGGGGCTGGTGACTCTCTTCTCAGGGCTGCTAGTGGGAAATGTCAATTCATCGTTCGCTGAGGAACCAATGGTTGGTGATATTGAGATGTGGATTGATACCAGTGAAACGTTCGACGATGAGGCTCAGATGTTCAATAATTTCTTGAATGTCTTTACCGCCGCCTACGTTGCAACAGACGGAAATTTAGAGATTGTCGTCCTGGACCAGAATACCATTTGTATCTCTGCTCAAAATGGGAGTTGCTTGAGTAAGGCCGCCCCACCAAATCGCCACGTGGCCACGGAGGTGAAAAGCAAGAAGGCGCTGGTGACAATCCTTACAGCCTATGACCAAATCGAGTCACCTCAAAAAAACAAAAATTAGTAATTTCAAGCAGGATTTTTCCTCGAGTAAGAGCAGCTGACTTGTAATCAGCGGGTCGTAGGTTCGATCCCTACACGGCCCACCATCTTAAGATAGGATAAGATTGAGATGCCCCTTCGTTGAAAGGACAGGATTTCTCTCAAAGAGAGAAATCAGGGAAGTAGAATGCCCAAAAAGTTCTTTTGTATAGAACAAAACAATTCGAACAAAGTTCTTTTAATATCTTCATCTCCTAGGGCGTGTTCACAATTAATGCCCGTTCCGGTATATTCTCCGCCATCATGAACCCTTTCTTGTGCAGGAGGCACGATGGCACGAACAATATTGCGGAACGACCAATGGGCCAAACTGAAAAATCTGTTGCCGGGGAAGGCGACGGACTGTGGCGTCACCGCGGCGGACAATCGGCAATTTTTGGAAGCCGTGTTGTGGATCATGCGTACCGGTGCCCCCTGGCGAGATTTGCCTGAAGACTATGGGCGGTGGCATACCGTCTACATGCGTTTTTCGCGCTGGGCGAAAAAAGGCGTGTGGCAACGAGTCGCCGACACGATCGCGGCTGATCCGGACTTTGAATGGGTGGCCATTGACAGCACCATTGTCCGCGCACATCAACATGCTGCGGGCGCAAAAGGGGGCAGCAGAATCAAGCGTTAGGGCGTTCACGGGGTGGGTTGTCCACCAAGATTCACGCCTTGGTTGATGCCTTGGGCAATCCGGTGCGATTTGTGCTTACGGGTGGACAAGCGGCGGACGTGACGCAAGGGCCAGTGTTGTTGACTGATTTGAGCGGAATCGGGGCCGTCCTGGGCGACAAAGCTTATGATGCGCAAGCTGTTCTGGACGCCATTGAACACTGTGGAGCCACCGCGGTGATTCCCCCCAAAGTGTCGCGGCGTATCCAGCGCCCGTATGACAAGTATCTGTATCGAGCTCGAGCAGACATCGAATGCTTCTTTCAACGGCTGAAGCAGTTTCGTCGGTTGGCCACTCGCTATGAAAAGCTGGCTCACCACTTTCAGGCCTTTCTGTCTTTGGCCGCAACCCTGATCTGGTTGCTCTAATTGTGAACACGCCCTAGGGCGTGTTCACAATTAATGCCCGTTCCGGTATATTCTCCGCCATCATGAACCCTTTCTTGTGCAGGAGGCACGATGGCACGAACAATATTGCGGAACGACCAATGGGCCAAACTGAAAAATCTGTTGCCGGGGAAGGCGACGGACTGTGGCGTCACCGCGGCGGACAATCGGCAATTTTTGGAAGCCGTGTTGTGGATCATGCGTACCGGTGCCCCCTGGCGAGATTTGCCTGAAGACTATGGGCGGTGGCATACCGTCTACATGCGTTTTTCGCGCTGGGCGAAAAAAGGCGTGTGGCAACGAGTCGCCGACACGATCGCGGCTGATCCGGACTTTGAATGGGTGGCCATTGACAGCACCATTGTCCGCGCACATCAACATGCTGCGGGCGCAAAAGGGGGCAGCAGAATCAAGCGTTAGGGCGTTCACGGGGTGGGTTGTCCACCAAGATTCACGCCTTGGTTGATGCCTTGGGCAATCCGGTGCGATTTGTGCTTACGGGTGGACAAGCGGCGGACGTGACGCAAGGGCCAGTGTTGTTGACTGATTTGAGCGGAATCGGGGCCGTCCTGGGCGACAAAGCTTATGATGCGCAAGCTGTTCTGGACGCCATTGAACACTGTGGAGCCACCGCGGTGATTCCCCCCAAAGTGTCGCGGCGTATCCAGCGCCCGTATGACAAGTATCTGTATCGAGCTCGAGCAGACATCGAATGCTTCTTTCAACGGCTGAAGCAGTTTCGTCGGTTGGCCACTCGCTATGAAAAGCTGGCTCACCACTTTCAGGCCTTTCTGTCTTTGGCCGCAACCCTGATCTGGTTGCTCTAATTGTGAACACGCCCTAGGTCATTCACGCCAGCACCCCGTTCGAGGCAAAGTCTGTTTTAAAACTGTTTCTGGGAATTGGGATCCCCTCTTTACCTTCGGCTTCGGGGCGAGATTTAACCAAATTGGCGTCTTACAATTCCTAGAAATAAGGGAAGGCCAAATTATCTCAAAGAACCTGATAACCAGGAGAAAACCCACGAGAAGTAAAGTTCCCCGCCCAAAGGGCGGGGCTTTTCGAAACCCTTCAATCAACTTCATCTGATGAAACACCTTACACCTCGTCGGGTTTTTTCAGACCCACATCAGATGCTCATT
Source organism: Nitrospirales bacterium (assembly GCA_965248225.1). Taxonomy (GTDB): domain Bacteria; phylum Nitrospirota; class Nitrospiria; order Nitrospirales; family UBA8639; genus Nitrospira_E. Next base: position 4,557,334 of record CBDFIV010000015.1, on the reverse strand, counting down.
CGTCTCTTCAACTCTATGGCTAGTTCGTCTACCCAACGTGCGCTTCTCATATCCCAATCTGGATCGGCCTCCAGCCGACTGAATGTTTCCTCCCCGCCCAAAGGGCAGGGCTTCCACATTCGCTTTAGTGATTGAGACCTAGCAATACGCTAGTTCTTCCACGCAAATCGCATAGGATTCTACCTCTTTCATAAATTGAGACCCTGAGTAAAATCAGGATTTGGGTAGCGACCAAATGGGAAAGGGAAGGCGATGAATAAAAAATCTGAAAACGACGAGAGGCGTGCAGAATATGATTTTTCTAAATTGAAGGGTGGAGTGCGAGGGAAATACTACTCAAAAGCAAAAGCAGCCACCAATCTCGGCCTCATCGACCCCGATCTTGTAAAGGATTTTCCCAACGACGAGTCCGTTAATCGAGCGCTTCGACTGTTACTTGAGACTGCGAGCGATGCGACAAAGCAATCTCCCAGCACTCGAAAGAAATGAAAAAAGACGACTAACCCCAGACCTAAGAAGGTTTCACGCATTCCCACAAGTCGTTAAGCCTTAAGCAGCTGACTCTTAATCAGCGGGTCGTAGGTTCGATCCCTACACGGCCCACCATCATAGACTTGAGGAATGTTTAAATACCGTTCGTTTTGTGCAAAAAATAGGATTTCTCTCAAAGAGAGAAATCAGGTATGTAGCCTGCCCATAAAGTTCTTATTTAGAGAACAAAACAATTCAAACAAAGTTGTTTTAATATCTTCATCTCCTAGATCATCCGCGCCAGCACCCCATTTTGGGAAAAACCTGTTTTAACCCTGTTTCTGGAAATTGGGCTCTTCTTTTACTTCGGCTTCGTGGCGAGATTTACCCAATTTGGAGTTTTAGAATTCCAAGAAATTAGGAAAGGCCAATTTATCTCAAGGAACTTGGTAACGAGAAGAAAATCCACGAGGATTGACCAAGAGGGCGAGAACCTAGCGCTGAGTTAAGCACCTTTTTTCGTTTTTTCAATATAGCACTGCAAGACCTGATATACATCTAGCAGGCTCCTCAAGTGGGCGGTACAGTGGAGAGGCGTTCCAATGTCTTTCCACTTTCCCAACCCAAAGGAGGAGCCATGAAAAAATTGTATGGCGGCATTGACTTGCATAGCAACAACAGTGTGGTCGTGGTGCTCGATGAAGTGGATCAGGTGGTGTATCAGAAGCGATTACCGAATGAGTTGGCGCAGATTCTTCCGCAACTCGCTCCCTTTCAGGCGCACCTGCAGGGACTGGTGGTGGAGTCCACCTACAATTGGTATTGGTTAGTGGATGGGTTACAAGAAGCAGGCTATGTCGTGCATCTGGCCAACCCTGCGGCCATGCAACAATACGCCGGACTCAAATATACCAACGATGACACTGATGCGCGGTGGTTGGCTCACTTGCTTCGCTTAGGACTCTTACCGACGGGGTATATCTATCCGAAGGAAGAACGAGCGATTCGCGACCTCCTTCGGAAACGCAGCCAACTGGTTCGCCAGAAGACGGCCAATCTCTTGAGTGTGCAAAACTTACTGACTCGCAATACGGGACAAGCCCTGAACGGGACGCAGATCAAGCAACTCACCCCGACTGCCGTCCGCGAGTTAGTGGAGCTCCCCGAGCAGGCCCTCGCGCTCCAGGTCACCGTGGCCGTGATGCAGCATCTGGCGGACCAGATCGCCGAGGTCGAACGGGCCGTGCATAGTCGCGTGAAACTGCGGTCCGCGTTTCAATCGCTCCTGACCGTCCCTGGCATTGGCCGGACGCTGGCCCTGACGATCATGCTGGAGACCGGCGAAATTGGGCGCTTCCCCACCGTGGGACAGTTTGCCTCTTACTGCCGGTGCGTCGGGAGTGCCAAGCTGAGCAATGGTAAACGCAAAGGGCAAGGTAACACGAAGAATGGCAACAAGTATTTAGCCTGGGCGTTTATCGAAGCCGCGCACTTTGCGATCCGCTACGAGCCTCAGATTGCCCAGTTTTATCAACGGAAACGGGCGAAGACCAAGGTCGTGGTGGCCCGCAAGGCCGTCGCGCATAAACTGGCCCGCGCTTGTTATTACATCATGCGGGATACCGTGCCGTTTGACGTAACTCGCGCGTTTGCCTGAATGAGGATGCGGACGTGAGCTGGCTATGGGGTTGGTTGAAAACCACGAGGCCTGATTGGCCGCGTTCGCACCCTCTCTTCTGCTCCCGCTACGGGAGAGACTGAGTCGCCTCGAGGCTGAGCCAACAAGGGGTTGGCCTCACGTGAGCAAAACGTTTCTCGCTCTGTGAGAGCCACATGATCTGTGAGTTGTCGGTCTGGACAGTCGTCGAGTACTGAGGTATTTCTGGGGCACGTCTGTGCCAGGGGCGACTGATCGACACACCTCGTCGATCGACCACGCCTTGATCCTGATGGGTGACTGGTGCGTCTCAGGTTGAGGAAGACGACACCGATTCCAAAGAAGACCCAAGTGCGAATCAGGTTTCTCGTCACGGAAGACGAAGAGCAGAGAGCTGAAAAAAGAAGAACGCGAAAGAGAGGAGTCGTGCGCCTACTTGACAAAGCCTGCTAATGGGTGACCCCGAGTCTGACCCCGAGTCCAATTGGAAGGTTTCTTTATTCTGATAATATTTTTTCAAATATTGACAATTGAATATGGCAGAATTCTAAAGTCCAAATTTTTTTGGTCACCTCAAAACAACACTACAGAGACATACCATCATTATTAATATGGAAAGCCCTGATGCCAATGAAGGCCAATAAATAGGAATGGCCACTCTGGGAATAAAGCAAACATATTGTTTTGAAAGCTTAGACTCGAGTTGTCCAATTGTTTGATTTGTTTTTTGAAGTCTATCTTCTTCCCTAGCAATTTCTTCCATGTCCTTAGAAGAAGGTTTCCTATTATTTTGGGAATTTGAAAATTTAATTGAATTTATGTATTCGATATGCCCTAACCTTGTGGAATAAAAACAATATAACTCTCCTAACACATCTTGCCGGGTTTTAATTCTGGAACTACTGAAAGCAAAGTATACGGAAATTATTCCCACCAGCATTCCAATAATTGAACTCAGTATTATTATCAGTAAATTATCCATATCCCTTTCAAGCTTTCACATTTCCTGACATATTAATATTGGAAAAAATCAATCTCCGATTTTTCCTTCGGCTCCATCCTTCCCCAAGCGCCCTGTGGCCTTCCGTCCAAAGACCAAAGCCACTACACCAAGAACGATGCATACGCATGAGATAGCCACGATGGCAACGATTATGACTTCTACGGGAATCATTTCATTCATATTGTAAAAATTAATTTTGGTATTAAGCCATCTGTTTTTAACTAGGAATTTGAAGCTACCATGTTCATAATTACCGAACAACGTTTTATTAATTGGGGTTCTAAGAAATATAAAAGTATAAAATGAATTTATAGTTTAGATTTTATTTATAAAACAGAAATATTTATTTAAAATTGGGTCAATCCCATTACAATTAAAAATTTCTATTTGAGTCTTTTTCGCATTTTTGATACCTTGGAAAGGTTAAGCCTACACTGAAAGAGGGAGAAGGGAATTATGAAAAATAAACTTTCTGAATTGGAGAAAAAACTTGAGCTCTGGCGGGTAGCTGCGGAAGCCGCCCACTATTATTATGTGGAAGGATTAAGTCAAAAAATAGTTGCAGGCATAATGGGTATCGGGCAAACGGATGTTTCGAATCATGTGAAATTTGCCAGGGAAAATAATATTGTCCAATTTAATATTGATTATTCAACATTTCACAACATTAAAGATAAACTCTGTAGTCGGTTCAAACATCTTAATGATGTTGTAATATCCCCGATTGGGATTTCCAATGATGATAACCCAACTGAGCTCACTTACAAGGAATTGGGAGAAGAGGCAGCTAGGTTTTTTATCCGTCGTATTCCTTCTGCTTCTTCCATTGGCATTGGCTGCGGAAAAACATTGGGGGTCTTTATTGACAGTCTGACTCAAATTAAATATGCAAATGAAAGACTTCCAGAATATTGTTCTTTTTTCCCCCTGGCAATTCTTAGAACACCGGAAGTCAGAGCTCTTTCTCCAGCCGTATTGGTCGCAAATCTTGTTCGCCTAATTCCAAAAGCACGAGGACAAGCATTTCATATTCCAATAATGGATACAATTGCCAAGGCAGGCATGAAAGGAAATATTAATAAGGAAATTAGATCACTAATTTCTAAAATTGAAAAATGTCAATATATTATGATTGGGGTTGGTGGAATAGACTTTAATCACAGAACACAAATAGGCGACCAAAACGAACCACGAGTCGAATTCAATGACATGGCATTGGAAAGTGGAATAATGGATGAGCTAAGGAAAAATACGGCTGCAGGAGAAACAGCATATAGGCCATTTAGCTCTGATGGAGTGGATATCTTAAATAACGGAGGAAAAGTTTTTGACAAATTCCACCAAATGGCTTTTACAACTTCTATTGAGGTTCTCCAAGAACGTGTACAAAAAAATGATGCAACGGTTATTGCAATTGCTGGAGGCACCCGCAAACACCAAGCAATTCATGCTGCACTCAAATCAAAAATATTTAATGTTCTCATTACCGATTACCTTACAGCTGAATACCTTGTTAAGGAAGAAAACATCCCTCTTGAAGCTCCAAAAAGTTTCGCTAAAAAACTGACTCAATATAATCTGAAAAATAAAATTTCATCATAAAAAGTAATCCGCGGATTCATATAATAAGTGCAATATTTCGCACCTCCTCAATCGGGTACGATATGGACCTCACACCATTCATGACACACGAGGAGCCGTACGGATGCCCCAGTACCAACAGTTACGAGATGAAGAACGTTTTTACATCTGGCAGGCCCGCCGAGAAGGGCGTACGCAGCAACACATTGCCGACGCCCTGGGCCGGCATGCCTCGACGATCAGTCGAGCACTCAGACGGAATACCTATGCGCAGTGCCATATGTATACGTATTACTGGGCGCGGCACATCGTGAAACAGCGCAAGGACTCTGCGAATCGGCAGAAGGCGCGCAAGCTGACAGATGAACTCACGCCTCTTATCGAGCAGCTCATTCGTCACTACTTGAGCCCAGAACAGGTCAGTGGCTACTTGAAGAAGCATCATGCGATCAGCCTCAGCCACGAAACCATCTATCGATTCATCTACGGAGATGCCACCCGCAAGGCTCAATTGAAGCCGTTTCTGCGGCAAGGGGGCAAGCGGCGGCGCAAACGGTACGGCTCAGGCGCACGCGCCTCGTGTATCCCCAATCGCGTCTCGATTGAGGAGCGCCCCCAAGTCGTGGAGAAGAAAGTCCGACTGGGTGACTGGGAATGCGATACGGTGATTGGGAAGGATCGCAAGAGCGTACTCGTCACGGTGGTGGATCGCGCCTCCCTCTACACGGTCTGCTCACGCGTTTTGAGCCGGTCAGCGCGCGTCGTGTGTGCCGCCATCATCCGCCTGCTGCGCCCCTTCAAAGCTCGCGTCAAGACGCTCACCTTTGATAATGGCTCAGAATTTGTGAAGCATGAACGGATTGCACGGGCCTTGGGGGCCCAGACCTACTTTGCCCATCCCTATTCATCATGGGAGCGCGGGATCAATGAAAATACGAACGGCCTGCTTCGCCAGTTTTTCCCGAAGCAGACGGATTTCAGGCAGGTGTCATGGCAACAGGTGAACGTGGCCGTGGACCACCTCAATCATCGTCCCAGGAAAACACGAGGGTATCGAACCCCCAACGAACTTTTTCACAAGCACTTCGTCCCGCTGGTGGAGAAATAATTGCACTTACTACTTGAATTCAAGATCAAAGGCCTGGGGTCAGGCCTGGGGTCACCCATTAGCAGGCTTTGTCAAGTAGGCGCACGACTCCTCTCTTTCGCGTTCTTCTTTTTTCAGCTCTCTGCTCTTCGTCTTCCGTGACGAGAAACCTGATTCGCACTTGGGTCTTCTTTGGAATCGGTGTCGTCTTCCTCAACCTGAGACGCACCAGTCACCCATCAGGATCAAGGCGTGGTCGATCGACGAGGTGTGTCGATCAGTCGCCCCTGGCACAGACGTGCCCCAGAAATACCTCAGTACTCGACGACTGTCCAGACCGACAACTCACAGATCATGTGGCTCTCACAGAGCGAGAAACGTTTTGCTCACGTGAGGCCAACCCCTTGTTGGCTCAGCCTCGAGGCGACTCAGTCTCTCCCGTAGCGGGAGCAGAAGAGAGGGTGCGAACGCGGCCAATCAGGCCTCGTGGTTTTCAACCAACCCCATAGCCAGCTCACGTCCGCATCCTCATTCAGGCAAACGCGCGAGTTACGTCAAACGGCACGGTATCCCGCATGATGTAATAACAAGCGCGGGCCAGTTTATGCGCGACGGCCTTGCGGGCCACCACGACCTTGGTCTTCGCCCGTTTCCGTTGATAAAACTGGGCAATCTGAGGCTCGTAGCGGATCGCAAAGTGCGCGGCTTCGATAAACGCCCAGGCTAAATACTTGTTGCCATTCTTCGTGTTACCTTGCCCTTTGCGTTTACCATTGCTCAGCTTGGCACTCCCGACGCACCGGCAGTAAGAGGCAAACTGTCCCACGGTGGGGAAGCGCCCAATTTCGCCGGTCTCCAGCATGATCGTCAGGGCCAGCGTCCGGCCAATGCCAGGGACGGTCAGGAGCGATTGAAACGCGGACCGCAGTTTCACGCGACTATGCACGGCCCGTTCGACCTCGGCGATCTGGTCCGCCAGATGCTGCATCACGGCCACGGTGACCTGGAGCGCGAGGGCCTGCTCGGGGAGCTCCACTAACTCGCGGACGGCAGTCGGGGTGAGTTGCTTGATCTGCGTCCCGTTCAGGGCTTGTCCCGTATTGCGAGTCAGTAAGTTTTGCACACTCAAGAGATTGGCCGTCTTCTGGCGAACCAGTTGGCTGCGTTTCCGAAGGAGGTCGCGAATCGCTCGTTCTTCCTTCGGATAGATATACCCCGTCGGTAAGAGTCCTAAGCGAAGCAAGTGAGCCAACCACCGCGCATCAGTGTCATCGTTGGTATATTTGAGTCCGGCGTATTGTTGCATGGCCGCAGGGTTGGCCAGATGCACGACATAGCCTGCTTCTTGTAACCCATCCACTAACCAATACCAATTGTAGGTGGACTCCACCACCAGTCCCTGCAGGTGCGCCTGAAAGGGAGCGAGTTGCGGAAGAATCTGCGCCAACTCATTCGGTAATCGCTTCTGATACACCACCTGATCCACTTCATCGAGCACCACGACCACACTGTTGTTGCTATGCAAGTCAATGCCGCCATACAATTTTTTCATGGCTCCTCCTTTGGGTTGGGAAAGTGGAAAGACATTGGAACGCCTCTCCACTGTACCGCCCACTTGAGGAGCCTGCTAGATGTATATCAGGTCTTGCAAAACGACAATCAGAATCGCTACATTGCGTTCATGGCCCGCCCGTTGCGTCTCCAATTTGAACATGCGCTGTATCACGTGACCAGTCGGGGCAATGCCCGCCAAGCCATTGTCAAAACCGTGGGCGACCGCCAGGCCTTTCTCGATGGACTCGCCCAGGTTGTGGATCGATTTGGGTGGCGATGTCATGCCTACTGTCTCATGAATAATCATTACCATTTGTTGGTGGAAACGCCCTTGCCGAATCTCTCTCAAGGGATGCGGCAATTGAATGGACCCTATACCCAAGGGTTCAACCGCCGCCATCGGCGCGTCGGCCATGTGTTTCAGGGCCGGTTCAAGGCCATTCTGGTGGAACGGGAAGCACATTTACTGGAACTCTGTCGCTATGTGGTCTTGAATCCGGTTCGTGCTCATTTGATGGATCGACCTGAAGACTGGACGTGGAGTAACTACCGAGCGACTGCTGGACTTGAGGCAAGCCCTCCATTCCTCGACCTGGCCTGGACGTGGGAACAGTTTGGTGTCCGTCCCTCCACCGCGCAACGTCGGTATCAAGCCTTTGTGGCCGAGGGAATAGGCAAACCTGGCCCCTGGGAACACCTACGCGGACAACTGTATTTAGGGGATGAGGCCTTTGTGGCCAAGCATCAACCAGGACAGAGGCTCAAAGAAATTTCTCGCCAACAGACGCTCGCCGTCCGTCTGCGGCTCTCCACACTCTTGTCTCGAAAAAGCACAGAGAGCGTGTCCATCGCCGAGGCCTATCGGACCCATGGGTATCGAATGCGGGAAATCGCCGAATTTCTGCGAATCCATTATTCCACGGTCAGTCGTCGGATACGACAAGCGGAAGAAGAGCGCGCATGATTACAAAACTTGACCCCAGATCTTTACAGCGAGGGACTGTGTTGTTGCCAACTCGCGAAACGATGCTCCTGATTAGCCGCGCATGCCTTGCGATGGCATTACTCGTGATGATGGCCGCCTTGGGTCCGTCGGTTCAGACCACAGAGGGAGGGCAGACGAAGTTTCAGCGCATTTCGACGCAGTTCGTCGCAGCATTGGGTACTCCAGGTGCCACCTCCGGGAGCAACGCGCAGTCGTGGGGTCTCTGGCCTCTGGATCCTGACCCTCGAGGAGTGCGGTTGAGCAGCTTTGAGCAGTTGGAGGAGGCGGGTGGCGTCGCCCCAGCACACTGGCAATTCGACCGCACAGACTGGTGGCTGGAGGAACACGGCCTCATCATGGAGCAGCCGAGCTTTCCGATCCCTCCTGGCAAATACCTGGTTACGGGTGACCGAGAGGTCACGACCGTGCTGACCATTCATCCTGCTGACAAGAATGGAAATAGGCACTGGGAGCTCGATGACCACGCGACGCTCTATGATGTGACGCACTTGGCGTGCCGCTCCGCGCGCTATACACCGACGACCGGTAATGGTTCGTGTTCTCCGACAAATGTGCAGAAGATTGTGTTTCCGGTCACTCCAGGGGAGGCGATGCCTCCAGTCGAGGGCTGCAAGAAGCAAGACTATGCGGTTCTCTTCGTGATCGCTGTGGCTGTGGAAGACGAAGGCCGGTGACGCCGGCAAGATTCGTCGCGTATAGTGAGATATCGACCAACAAGCGCATGCAGTCGGGCCAACCACTGGCTAGGCTTACGATCTGCCGCTGATGCGTTGCGTGATGCAGCAAGACGGAACACTGAGAACACGACTGCGAGAAACGATGTGTGCGAGCGCTGTGTTTTCTGACAGCCGTCTATCGTCAATCAATCCGTGAAATTCCCTCTTACTTCAGGAGGGTATTATTAACTTAAGCAAAATTGGGCTCCGTCGACGTGTGGAGCCGGCAACCTCATCCCAAACAAATCAGTGAATTATCTCCAGGCGGATTGTCTGTTCAGGGTCAAAATTTTCGCTCAGTCGACAATACCCCTGGGAACTCCAATTTTGAATGCTCGATGAAAGGAATGGTCGGTATGATTTTTCTTACGGAACAGGCAGTGACCAAGCTCAAGGTTTTAATCCTCGAACACCCAGAAGACCCCTTTGTCCGATTGATGGTGCGGGACCTCGACGAGACCAGATTGTCGTACCACATTACCCTTGAAGATAAGATTCAACCCGATGACGAGGTGCAGGAGGTGGAAGGATTGACCGTGGGGGTTGAAGGGAAGAGTGCCTCGCGCATGCAAGGAATTACACTGGATTACTAGGGCGTGTTCACAATTAGAGCAACCAGATCAGGGTTGCGGCCAAAGACAGAAAGGCCTGAAAGTGGTGAGCCAGCTTTTCATAGCGAGTGGCCAACCGACGAAACTGCTTCAGCCGTTGAAAGAAGCATTCGATGTCTGCTCGAGCTCGATACAGATACTTGTCATACGGGCGCTGGATACGCCGCGACACTTTGGGGGGAATCACCGCGGTGGCTCCACAGTGTTCAATGGCGTCCAGAACAGCTTGCGCATCATAAGCTTTGTCGCCCAGGACGGCCCCGATTCCGCTCAAATCAGTCAACAACACTGGCCCTTGCGTCACGTCCGCCGCTTGTCCACCCGTAAGCACAAATCGCACCGGATTGCCCAAGGCATCAACCAAGGCGTGAATCTTGGTGGACAACCCACCCCGTGAACGCCCTAACGCTTGATTCTGCTGCCCCCTTTTGCGCCCGCAGCATGTTGATGTGCGCGGACAATGGTGCTGTCAATGGCCACCCATTCAAAGTCCGGATCAGCCGCGATCGTGTCGGCGACTCGTTGCCACACGCCTTTTTTCGCCCAGCGCGAAAAACGCATGTAGACGGTATGCCACCGCCCATAGTCTTCAGGCAAATCTCGCCAGGGGGCACCGGTACGCATGATCCACAACACGGCTTCCAAAAATTGCCGATTGTCCGCCGCGGTGACGCCACAGTCCGTCGCCTTCCCCGGCAACAGATTTTTCAGTTTGGCCCATTGGTCGTTCCGCAATATTGTTCGTGCCATCGTGCCTCCTGCACAAGAAAGGGTTCATGATGGCGGAGAATATACCGGAACGGGCATTAATTGTGAACACGCCCTAGGAGCCAGAGGGGTTTACATTTATTCATCCTGAACAAGAAGGGGAACCCAAATTTGATGTGTTCAATTTGAATTGACGAAGACTCATTCAGGACAGAGCCTCAAAGAAATTTCTCGCCAGCAGACCCTCGCCGTCCATCCACCGCTATCCACGCTCTTGTCTAGAAAAAGCACACAGCGCGCGGCCATCGTAGTGGCCTATCGGACTCATGGGTACCAGAAGCAGGAAATTGCCGAATTCCTGCAAATATTCCACGGTCAGTCGTCAGATACGACCAGCGGAAAACGAGGGCACATGATTGCCAGACCTGACCCAATACTGTTCACTTAGGCGCCTTCGGTGGTTTGATAGATGGGGTCCAGTCAATTTGCACAGCAGGTGGTCGCGGACGTTTGTGCGGTGCGTAGGGCGAGTATCGGCGTTTCACCATCCGCGGCTTGATTTTCCCACGACTGGATTCACACAACAGTTTTGCCGTGGCCTCAAACAGCAGTCGATACCATCGTTGGTGGGGCTGAGGGGGGAAGGGCCCCAGATTGGGGCAGGGTTCGACGCACTAACTGCACCGTGGCCGTAAACGAGACCGTGCGGTCGGGGATGTCGGCCTGGGTGGCCCCTTGATACATCAACCAGCGCACGGCGTAGTGGGCCATCACCCACCCGTAGAACTCTTGACGCACCAACTCCGGCGTTTTACTGCGTAGGACGCGACGACGTTGCCCCAAGTGCGTCTTCAGCTCATCAAACACCAATTCCACCTCCCAGCGTTCGTGATACAGTTGAGCCAGGTCCTGGGCGGGGGCGCAATGGGCATCCAGCAGCGTGGTGATGAGACGGTACATCGGTTCGCTCTTGGGCATCTGCGGCAAAACATACTCAACCACCCTGACGGCGATCCCATCGATGCGCTTTCTTCTGGCGCGTTCACTGGGGTACAGGCGGCTCAGGTATGAGCCATCGTCTAACAGCGTGTCAACCGGAAGAATCAAGCTCTTTGGCATGCGCCAGAGCAGTTGCGCCCCGGTTTGAAGGCTGGCTTGCCAATGGGCGTACCCGACAAAGCCGCGATCAGCCATGCAGAGCATGTCGGGCGTGAGGCTCCGCAACAAGGGCGCAGCCACCTCCCATTCGGCCTGTTTGTAGGCCCCCAGCTCGGCATCCAAAATGGCGTGACTGGCACATTCCGTCAAAATGGCGCACTGGGCTTGGGGGTACCCGACCTGCCCGGTGCGGCTGCCTGGGTACCCAAAGGCCTGCACATTGGCGACCTCATCCGGGACCTCAACGTTTGACCCATCCATCGCCACGAGTCGATAGCCGGCAAAAAAGGCGTGGGCATGCTCCGGCTGAGCCAATGGGCGCAAACAGCGCCGGGCAATGGCGTGCAACGCTTTCCACGTCAGCCGTGAGCGGGCTTTGCTGATGGCGGATTTGACCACGGTCACGGGCGCAACGGGTTTCTGGTCTTGCCAGGCCAACCCTTGGGCTACCGCCGCGAATACCGCTTCGTACGCAGCCTCGCTGTATAAGCTCAACGCCATGGTGTAGTACACCACGGCCGAGGCGGGAAAGGTGCGGATGCGTTCACTGTTACACTGATGGGCATCAAGTTCTTCATTGATGATGGCCGCCGGAAAGGCACGAGCCAGTAAGCCCGTGCTCAAATAATCTGCCAATCGAGCCCCAGTCCCCAAGCCGACGTTGCTTCTTGCCATGGTGCCTCCCTCCAGATTGTCTTGTGGAGGCGAAGTCTAGCAGATTTTAGCCTAAGTGAACAGTATTGAGACCTGACCCCCTCTCCAACCCCCAGCATTGACTCCCACGCCATACGTCATTTCCATGAGATTTCGGGTTGACCCTCCCCTCGTTAGAGGAATAGTTCTGCGTTGCCGCATCATGGGACATTGTAGAGTGAATACCCACCTGCCCTCTCCAGAATTGCATATGGGCCTTGTGTCTGACACGGGGCATGACTCTACGGCCTGGTTTGTGGCCGCGCTCTACCAACCCTGTACACTTTCCAGTGCCATCACGGTTCACTTTGGGCTCGTTGGTATCGGTCCAGTTTTGCTCCCGTTATTTTTTCTGCGCTCTTCCTGTGAGAGAGAGGAGCTTCTACTCGAAACGTCCCTTAATCCCTATCAGAACAACCTACAGGGGCTGACGCTCTTGCGGTGTCTTTGTTCTCAAGACTCTTATCGAATTCACTGCCGAGATCTTGCGACACAGACAGAGCACACCCTCGATGTGCCGAATACCCATCATTCGCTCTATCGCCAAGCCGTCAATATCCTCGAAACCCATGCGCCATGGACTGCCACACAGTTTGTTCAAGCCCAATATCATCTTGCGCAAGCATGGCCGACCCTAGAGGAACGCTACCAGAACCTTCGATGCCTTCCCAGGCCTTCAAATGCCTTCGACGCATAAGCCTCCTCCAGCTTCCAATCTGTGCGATTGTTTAATGTGACGGGGGGAAAAAGAAAAGAAAAAGGAATACTATTTTGGTGACAAAATATTTATCCGTATGGTCAAACAGCCTATCTAATATTCTTATCATTCCAAACTCGGTTCACTCTACTTAGGACCCAAAGCAGCGCTTTTGGTTTCGCCATCACTCCGACTGGCTTCACACAGGAAGCCAATCGGAAATCGCTTTGCCAATTTCATGCGCAGAATCCTGGCACTTGTACCAAAGTGAACGTGTGCCGTGGATTTTTGCCGCAGTCTCTAAAGGTAGACTTGCCCCGAAATACCTCATCTCAAAAACATAGAAACCCTTCTGGGAAAGAACAGCCGAGAATGAGGCCTAGATTATCTTGAGGTCAGGAAACAACGTACAAGTGCATGACAAGAGAGAAATTGTCGATTGGCCTCACTTTTGCTTTCTTGCTCCGCTAGAGAATTGGCTTATATTGTTCAGTCAGTAACCACACAGAGGAATGCGAATGGTGGCGAAAGGGGGGTATGCAATGTTTAGTAATCCATCACTCACTACCAGAATTGCCATTGGGAAGGGCATCGGCTTGATCTTCGGCCTTGTAGGTTTTGTTTCCTTGCCATTCTTTCTGCCGGATGCCAGCTGGTTGTTACGATGGGGGATTTTGTTCTGGTACACGACCGTTGGCGCGGTCATTGGCGTATTCGGAGTCTTCACATGGCACCCCATTCTCCAGTTGCCGTTGCCATGGTGGATTCGTTCCACGGTCATTGGGGCGTGGATGAATTTCGTGCTGACGTTCTTCGCCTACCACGACATGAAGGACATCATGGTGTATAGCTTCGGCACAAACGGGATGTTGTCCTCGCCATTTTGGTTTGTACTCGAAGGAGCCATGGTTGGGATCATCATCGGCTATTTTGCCACTCGATTTGGTGGCGAAGGCAAGGAGACGGTCGAAACCCCTGATTCACCTCTCGGCCCCGTCCAAGGTTGAGGTGGAGAAGGGCGAACAAGTCACATCTGTTGTTGAACGTCTTTCATAGATAGCACACCTAATATGATGCCAATCTCTGATCCTCTACATCAACCCTGTCTAACCCCATGTCCAATGTGCCCTTCTGGAGTGACGTTGACACTACCGCGAAGACCGCTGATGTCATCTCCGGGGTCATATGTGTGACTACGTTTGCTGACTCTGTTCGTTCATCTGATTGCGAGACCAACCATGAGCGAGAATGCTGAATTTAAAAAGGGAGTCAGAGCGTATCAAGAAGGGGACTACGCCACCGCTCTCCTAGAGTTCAGGCAACTTGCTGACAAAGGCTATGCCTTTGCCCAGAACGATCTCGGTGTGATGTACGCGAATGGCGTGGCGGTGCCCCAAGACTATCAGGAGGCCGCGCAGTGGTTTCATCGTGCTGCCGCGCAGGGGCATGCCCCTTCCCAGTATGCTCTGGGTATGATGTATAAAAAAGGAGAAGGGGTGCCCCAAGATGCTGAGGCTGCGGCGCGCTGGTGGCGACGTGCTGCTGAGCAGGACCATGCTGATGCCCAGAGTAATCTGGGTGTGATGTACCACAGGGGAGAGGGAGTGACTCAGGACTCCCTGGAAGCGGTCAGATGGTATCACCGTGCTGCTGAGCAGGGTCATACTGATGCCCAGAGCAATCTTGGTGTGATGTACCACAGGGGAGAGGAGGTGCCTCAGGACTATCTAGAAGCGATCAAGTGGTATCAGCGTGCTGCTGAGCAGGGACATGCCTTTGCCCAGAGCAATCTAGGTGTGATGTACGCCAAGGGAGCAGGCGTTCCCCAAAACGACGTCCGTGCGCATATGTGGTTCAACATTGCGGCCTCATCAGGGAAGGTCTATGCGAGGGAGATACGAGAGGATGCGAGGAAGATGAGAGGTGCCGTTGAAAAGAACATGTCTTCCGCTCAAATCACCGAGGCCGAACAACTCGCAAGAGCATGTATTGAGAAAAACTTTAAAGGGTGCTGCTGACTTTGAGAAAGGTTTTGTCAAATTCGTTGAGGGGGCAAGTCTATTGTTGAGTCATTTCAGACACTCATTGCCTCGCAGCGGCTCTGTCCCCCTTTTCTTCTCAACTCCCTCCCGTTTTCAATTTCCCATTCTAGTATTCCGATACTCTCAATGAATTGGACGTACTGGATACCATGAAACTTTCTCCCTACCTGTTATCCGTGCTTATATTTTTCCCCTAACGTCTATCAGTTGCTCCAACAACGGCCTTTCCGTCGATGACACCTCATGGAAGTGCCGAAAGGAAAACTCCATCCGAATCTATGATGTGAAGTTCACTCTTGAGAATGTCAACCATTTTCCCATTGCGGCGACCGTAGTGATTCGTGCCCACCAATGGGAAAATCAGAGCGACAGTGGTCCGATCATTTCAATCATTCCTGAGAAAGAACTGTCAATGGTGATTGAGCCTCGTGAGAGAAGGGAATTACAGGAAACGTTCGAAGGTGCGAGCCGAGTACGACAATTTATTGTCACAGTCTATGGCGAGAACGTATAAACCCCTTCCGCCCAGATAATCCTAAAACCACTGCTATCAAATATCACCTCCATTTCATCTTGTCTCCTTCTACTCCGACCCTGATACCTCAAAGGCCATGCTGATCGAGTGGACAAGCAGGGGAAGAGAAAAACCTTATTCTCCTATCGCACGGAAACAATGGACCAAGATCCATGGCTTCAGATATGTTCATTGGTTGCATTTCAGATTGTCTTGCGGAAGCTGAGGGTCTCAACGTATCAATTCCCTCCTGCAAAGCTCCCAATCGAAGCCAGATGTATCTCACGGAGAGTTTTTTACAGCAGGATTAGAAAACGCGATCACCTCTTACCAATTTTTATTCTTTTCCAGATACCAAAAGAGAAGGTTTCTCAATGATCAGCAGGAATTGCCAGCGTTGGATTTCCGTTTTCCCCCTCTTGCTACTCAGCCTCGTTTCTATTTTTTCCGGCATTCCGGCTGAAGCCAGTTGCGGAACCACAAGTTGCTTCCTTTCCATTGATAGTATCCAGGGCTTACCCCCAAAGGGGATCCTTAATGTGAACGTGACGTACAACTACGTGAAGCTGGGGCAGATTGACGGAACATCCGGAAGAGTGCCAGGAACAGCCAACACGACCGACAGAGTATTGGTCATTGATGGACACCGGGAAATACGAACGATTAATCAGGTGTATGCACTTGATCTTAATTTAGGCGTGACTGAGAATTTTGCCGCCCAGTTTACCCTTCCCTATATTGTGCGGCTTCATCGACATACGATCCGTGAAGGGAACCCTAACCAAACTGAGGCCTTATTCACCGATAACGGAATCGGAGATATTCGACTGATTGGCAAATACAACATCTTTCGTTCCCTTCTCCATACGTTCGCATTGGGAATCGGTGTTGAGTTGCCAACTGGGAAGTATAATCAGCCTATCAATACACCCGCCAACCGCCAGCCACCAGGAGTTCAGCTGGGACGAGGTGAAGTCGGGGTTATTGGAACCTTCTATCAGACCTATGCGATTCTTCCCAATACCCTCTCCCAATTTACCTCCGGCAGTTATCGCCATACGTTCCGAAATGATAACGGGTACCAATTCGGAGATGAGTACATACTGAATGCCGGCATTAATTATCAGAGTTTCGACTGGCTAGCCCTTAACCTTCAATTCAATTGGCGCTACGCGGTCCATGATAATTTCAACTCCTCTCTTAGTCGGTTTACCCCTGGAGGAGGAGGACCAATGCAGATTGATCCAGAGATTAAAAATCGTCGTGTTCCAAATTCTGGGCTGACCATCCTGATGCTGACACCTGGCTTTAGCGTGAATCTTCCAGCGTCAACCTCGGTGTACTTCAATGTTCAAATTCCTCTCGTTCGAGATTTCAATAATAATCTCGGACAACACACCAGCTTTGTGGGTGGGATCAGTCACGTCTTTTCTGTCTTTTGAGAAAAGAGCAAGTCTGCTGTGGCCTGATTGAATGTGAGAATGAGGGGACCCACCGTCTTTCCGTCCCAGAATTGGCCAGATTGACATCTTCAGGCCTCTTCAGTACTTTTGCATTTCAACAATACTATGACTTGGAACTCCTTTCTCCCATTCCTTTAGAAGTGAGCAGAACAATGGCACGTGCACTGGTTCTCACCGTCATCGGCAAAGATCGACCTGGACTCGTCGAGGCCCTGGCGGATTTAATTGCCAAACATGAGGGCAACTGGGACGAGAGCCGAATGGCGCGCCTGGCCGGACATTTCGCGGGGGTCGTTCAGATTCACCTTCCAGAGAATCAGGCAGAGGCTTTTATTTCCGCACTTCCTATGCTTGCCGACCGAGGGCTTTCTATTAGTGTCGTGGACAGCGATTGGACACTGGTGGATGTCGACCATCGCAACTCGTTGCACCTGGAGCTGGTGGGACAAGACCGTCCCGGAATCATGCGGGAGATTTCGAATAAATTGGCGGCCCTTGGGGTGAGCCTGCAAGACCTTCGAACGGTGGTCGAGAGTGCCCCCATGTCCGGAGAACGGATTTTTCGGGCCGAGGCCGAACTCGTCCCACCTGCCCAAACCAGCTTTGAACAGATTCGAGCAGCTCTCGAGCCGCTCGCCGACGACATGATGATCGACATTAAATTGAAACCAGGCGAATAAACTTTTGGAGCCAGAAGGGATTGTAGAGTCATCACACAATTAAAAAAAGAATTCCTTCATGTTCTTTTACTATTCCTCTTACCTCTCTCTCATCGCTCCCATTTGAAACTGGAAAAGGAGTCGGGTCTGTTGGTGCATAATTTGTTTTGAATTCGTTTAAGTGTGATCCTGAAATCCTTCTCCCCGGCTTGCTTCTGCAGGAACTGGGTATAGAGCAATCTCACCTCTCCATCGCTGGTCAGCCCAAAATAGGGATCAAATATATTGTTGAAAATTCCATCTGCGGATGATAGGCGTTAGGCATGGCGTGGGTCTTCCCAACTTCATCGTTAGAGATATGGTGTGTTCTCGGATAGTTACACAAGTCATACGGCATCGCGGAAATAGTATTACAATAAATCTCCAAGCCTTTCCCGAGTAGAAATAGACTGGGTTCACAAGGCTTCCAGCCTCACGAACAACAGTGGGACAGCCTTCCTTCTTCCCGGATAACAGTGTTCCTTTTTGACACACTCCCGCCAAATTCATCGGTGCAGAATGCCCCATGGTGTATGCCGCTCATCCTCGTTTTCTCGCCCCAACTCACTGAAATTACAGCCTTATTCACGTGTCTGACTAGCAGGCATTCCTTTTGCTCCGAATCAGAGTAGAGACGTAATTCTCTACTACTCCCAACATAGAGAGTGACCTCATGAAGGGAGTGGCTATGGGTATCTCGCCCTTAAAATTATCCAACCTTTTGCAGAGTGCTCTTTTTGTTCTGAATCAGTGGAACAACCCAGGATGATCGCGTCTCCCCCGAAACCGAAGAGGGGAATCATGAGAGGTTCACTCATTATACGAAGTATTGGAGTCGTAGCATGCATGTGGGTGGGGTTGTTGGCATGCCCAACACCTATTGGCGCCAGTGTGTGGAGAAGAAAAATTCTTACTTAGCATTGAAGAGGAGGTCGTTTGCATCATGCCCGTTAATAAGAAACTGAATGCCGTGCCAATTCAAAAAGTGTCTCAGACGTTGACGCAGGAAGATCTCACCAAACTGTCGTCGAAGCAGGGACTCATTAAACTTCTCAAGTCAAAAAACATTAGCCCCAAGAGTGCCTTAGGAACGCTACGCTATGAAGCCGAATTACGACAACTGCAAATTGAATTGGTGAAGTTGCAGCGAGATGTCCAAGTCAAGGGACGACGGGTGGCCATTATCTTTGAAGGGCGTGATGCGGCGGGAAAAGGGGGCGCGATTCGACGATTTACTGAACACCTGAATCCACGCTCCATGCGAGTGGTCGCCTTGCCCAAACCCACTGAAGTGGAAAAAGGGCAATGGTATTTTCAACGATATGTGAAGAATCTGCCCAACCCTGGGGAGATCGCCTTCTTTGATCGGAGTTGGTACAACCGCGCCGTCGTCGAGCCTGTCATGAAATTCTGCAAAAAGTCCCAGTACGAAGTGTTCATGCAACAGGTTCCCGAATTCGAACATATGCTCTATGAAGATAACGTTGAAATCATTAAATTTTGGTTCTCTATTTCGAAAAGGGAACAAGAACGCCGTTTTAAACGCCGAGTCACGAATCCTTTAAAACAGTGGAAAATCAGCCCGGTTGATGATGAAGCCCAAGCCCATTGGGATGTCTACACCATGTATAAAGAAGAAATGTTTAGTAAGACGCATACCTCGTACTCCCCTTGGGCCATTGTCAAAGCGAACAGCAAAATGAAGGCCAGACTGGAGGCCATTCGCCATGTGTTGAATACCCTTCCTTATGAGGGAAAGAGCGAATCGAAGGTGAACCTCCATCCTGATCCCGGTATTGTGTTGAGGTTTCATCGTAAGAGCAAAGTCGTCGATTAGGGCTCACGAATTGAGGAATGAAATTGCTAGGAACAGTTCTTAAGATGTCGTCGTCATTGGGCGCTTAGGATTATGGTTAAGGTCATGAAAATTGAGCCGTCCCTTTATCTGGTTATATTTTCTTGATTGAGAGAGGTTAGATTATGAAGGCTTTATGCGCTGTGGATGGGTCAAAATATTCCATGAAGGCCCTCGAAGCTTTGGGTGCCTTGTTTCATCAGTCTCTTCGGGAAGTCATTCTCGTCCATGTAATGGATACCAGTCTTTTGGAATCAGGTCTCAAGCAAGAGGGAACCACAACAGGAAAGACCAAGAAAATTCTCCTAGCGTTAGAAGCAGAGGGGAAAAAAATTCTTAAGGCCTCGGAAACGTACGCCACTCAGGTCCTTAATAAAAATGCAGGGAAGGCATTAGTGAAAATCCGCTCTGTTTTGGCTAAAGGACATGCAGCCTATGCCATTGTTAAGGAAGCAGAAAAACGAAAGCCCCATCTGATGGTTCTGGGATCGAGAGGGTTCCATGATATTCAAGGCTATTTCATGGGGAGTGTGTCGCGAAAAGTGTTATCTCATGCACCCTGTCCCGTGTTTATTGTGAAGGAACCTCTTAAAACGCCAGTTCAGGTGGTTCTTGCGGTAGATGGCTCGGCGGCCTCTACGCGTGCGGCGAATTACCTGAAATCTTGGATTTCTCCTGATTTGGTCTCTGTGCAAGTTCTTTCAGTCATTCCCCAAGCCCACAGGGGTCTAGGCGCAAGTGTCCGTGCAAAACCGTACACCAAAGCCCTCACTGACGCATTTCAAAAACAAGCGCAAGAAACTACGGCGCAAGTTCGATCTCTTTTGTTGAGGAAGAAATTCCATGTAACCTCTGAGGTGATCACAGGAAATCCTCGGGAGACCATTTTGGACTGCCTGGTCAACCATGAGGCTAGCCTTGCCGTATTGGGAGCAAAGGGGTTGACAGGACCTGAGCGATTTCAAATGGGGAGTGTGTCTGAATGGGTGGCGGCCTAT
This sequence comes from Nitrospirales bacterium, assembly GCA_965248225.1. Classification (GTDB taxonomy): domain Bacteria; phylum Nitrospirota; class Nitrospiria; order Nitrospirales; family UBA8639; genus Nitrospira_E. The sequence goes on along the minus strand of CBDFIV010000015.1, from coordinate 4,536,822 downwards.
TCTGGTTGTTCCATATTAGTTGTACGGCCGCAAAATTAAGTTAAAGACTTTGTAACCACGTCCCTTCCATTGGTATTTTCAATTGAGCTCGGGCTTGACAGGCTGGTGGGATGAAAAACTGAACCCACAGCTACTGCAGGAATCGTTTCCCGTCTGAGATTATCAGCCACGCCGTCTAGTCAAAACCCAGAGGCTGCTACCGACCTATCCCAACAGGTTCTAAACCAGGCTTTCTGACATCGAGGCCTGCCACAAAGCTTTCACCGGGAAAGACTTTTCTCTCCCAGGCCCGCTGATTCCGTATCACCTGCTCTGTCCCATTTCCTTCCCTCTTATCCCCTACGGGGATGCAACATATTCTTGGAAACTGAATACCAATTGGGTTTTAGGAGATTTTAGGAATATTGACGAGCATCCAAAATTTCACCATGGAATTCGCCTTCAAGAACGGCCTTGTAGGTTTGAGCAACATCGGCCGCTGGCATCCCAGCCGAACTGTCCATCCCCATCATTTCCATCGTTTCTTTCACAAACGGCGGACTGACCGCGTTTATCCGAATGCTTTGCAGCTCTAAGGACGCGGCACGGATAAATCCTTCGAGTCCCCCATTGGCGAGACTCACCACCGTACTACCTGGAATCGGTTCTTGGCCCAACACACCGATTGTGATGGTGATGGACCCCCCCGGAGTAAGAACGTGTTGTCCTAGGCGAACGACATTAACCTGTCCCATCAATTTATTGCTTAAACCAAGCGCATAATCCTCATCTGTGAGTTCATTGAATTTCCCGAAGTTGGCCAGGCCTGTCGTGCAAACGATCGCATCGACTTGGCCGACTTTATCGAATAGCGCTTGGATGGATTCCTTCGAAGAAATATCTACTTGATACTCTCCATCACGGTAGCCCACCTTCACCACCTCATGGTTTTCCTGAAGTAGTTCAACCACTGCTTTCCCAATCGTGCCAGTTCCACCGATGACGACAACTTTCATATCAATAAGCCTTTCTCATTAGAATGTTATCGCTTCATATTTAAGTAAGACCTATCGTATGATCCTTAGCGGCGTGGGTCCTTCTCAAGACCACCCCACACCCGCAATACCTCCCCATTGCTGGTGCCCTCGATACTTTGGACATACTCCCTGGCAGCTTGCTCTGCTGTGACAACCCCACGATCAATCTGTTCTGGGGCAACGACTGGCGCCGGACTCACAACATTGAGACGTATTCCTCGAGGCAATAACGGTCCAACCGTCCGCACAAACGAGTCGACCGCAGCATTAAACGGCCCGGTCGCCGCACTGGCCGGATTGGGGTAATCGCTGAGAAAGCCACTCGATAAGGTGAATGATGCACCATCCCGAGCATAAGGGGTCCCGATTCGAACCAGATTGATCTGCGCCAGAAATTTTCGCTGAAACCCATAGACAAAGTCTTCGTCAGTTAAGTCTTCATAGACTTTAAACATACTGTCCCCGCCGACCACCGCGGCGAGTGCATCGAATCCACCTACCTGCTCAAACATATCCCTGACGGATTGAGGGTTGGTGTAATCGACCTGAACATCACCTTTGCGTCCTGCCCGAACAATCTCATGATTTGGAGAGAGAAGTCGGACGAGTTCACTCCCTATTTTTCCGCTGGCTCCTAATACGATAATTTTCATTTTCCTCACCTTTCTAAAATGGGTAGGGGCCACTTCAGCCAAATTACGTTCAATCCGCGTATGGAGCCGGAAACCTCATCCCTGATACACTCATGATCTTTTCCGAGCGAATGGCCTGTTCGGCATTCTGTTTTCGTTGCCTTGCCCATACCTTTTTAAAACATCGTATTGTCGTGCGCTGAGGTCTCAGGAATGATTTGCAAGACATCCCAATGTTCAACGATTTTCCCATGTTCATCAAAGCGGAATATATCAATACTGGCATAATCATCATCCCCTGGCCATTGTTGATAACAATGCAGCACAACATAATCCCCTTCCGCTATCGAACGCTTCACATGCACTTGTTTGCCAGGATATTCTTTGGCAATTTTTTCGAAAAACGCAATGAACGCCTCCTTCCCGTCCCCGACGAGCGGGTTGTGTTGAATATAGACGTCGCCAACAAATTTTTCTATTGCTTCAGCGGGCTGACATTGATTAAACATAACATCGTAGAAGGCCATAGCGTTTTTCTTATTTTGCTCAAGTTGAGCATTCATGGTCGTCATTCTCCTGTTTTCTCACATTGGTGAATCATCCGAGGACTGACCGCGAAGCCTGCACAATACATTGGGAAATCTCCTTGACTTCATTTGGGTGTGCCTCTCAACGAGTCTGTCATAAACATTGGCCAGGATAAGAGGATACCTCCCTGCAAACATTGGCGGCTTTATCGCCGACCGCAAAGCGCTTTCTCATGTCGACTAACGTTCTAAAAATCCTCTTTCTCTCCATGTTCACTTGGTTCTGTGTTATGGAGGCCGCTGCCCATGAAGCAGGCGCGCCTTTTTCCAGCGCGTTTGCTGAGCCGATTCTCCTTCATCACGCGCACATCGAAGATGAACAACGAGTCAATTTTGCCGGATTCAAAGACTTCCGGACGGAAGAGAAAGAAGAGACAGCGTTCTCCAGCTTCCTGGAGCTGGCCATCACCTGGTCAGATGATTTCAGTTTAGGATCAGAAATCTTTATCCCTTTTTCTAATACAGGGACCACGGTCGACCACTTTGGGCTAGGTGACATCGCACTTCAACCAATCAAATACGCCTTTTGGAATCAACCTGAAACCGTGGTGACGGGGGCGTTGAGCCTGTCTCTTCCGACAGGGGATGAATCCAAAGGGTTGGGAGGGGAACAGACCACAGTCGGAGGAAACGTGTTTTTCGATCAGGCCTATCGCAACTGGTATCTTGGCATCAATACCGAATATGAAGCGAGCGTCTCAGGGCCCACGTTCAGCGAATTTGAAATTGCCACCGCTCTCGGGTATACCTTTATTCGGGAAACGGGAGAAGGGATTGCCCCAGCCAGACCCAACCAGACCCTCGTACCCACCTTAATGTTGGAATGGGTTTCTGAATTCGTATTAACCGGGAGCGACGACGGCGAACATATCATGACCCTTTTACCAGGCATTCAACTGTGGCATCCGGCCTCAAATTGGAAGATTCGGATTGGTGTTGGTTTTCCCATCGGCCCTGACAAAGAAAATGATCTTGCAGGGCATCTGCAGGTGGGGAACCATTTCGACTGGGGACACCTTTTGAAATAAAAACACTGTCAACTTTCGCCGAATTGGGATCAATCCAAGGGTGAAGCCAGGAACCTGATTCTTCATCAATCAAGGTAAAAATTATGTCTGCCTATTCTGATCAACACACGACCATCCCATCACCAGATGATTCCGAAGTTCATGCGAATATTGAAACACGCGTGGTGATCAAACCCGAAGATTACGTATGGACGCCGTCCTCAGCGTGCGGTGTTGAACAAGTGATGTTAGACCGGATAGGTGGTGACATGGTCCGGGCAACAACCATTGTCCGCTACTCCGCGAAAAGCGAATTCTCCCCGCACGTTCATGATGTCGGCGAAGAGATTTTTGTTCTAGAAGGGACGTTTGCTGATGAAGGTGGCGACTATGCAGCTGGAACCTATGTTCGTTATCCGGTGGGGGCATCCTCTATGCCCAGAATGGGAGGCAAGGGAACCACTTTGTTCGTCAAGTCTCATCAATTCGCTAAGAACGAAGCGGAGCAATCGGTTATCGATACCAACCAAGCGGAATGGCGCCCAGGGGTCGTAGCCGGTCTTCAGGTGATGCCTTTACATGAATATGAAGGTGAACATGTGGCATTAGTACGGTGGGCACCCCATACACAATTCAACCCGCACTCACATCGGGGCGGCGAAGAAATACTTGTCTTGGACGGTGTCTTTTATGACGAGCATGATCGATATCCCAAAGGCACATGGATTCGTTCTCCCCATCTGAGTCACCATACGCCTTTTACCCAAGAGGAAGGTGCGTTGATTTACGTGAAAGTCGGCCACTTAACGCCATCTCAGGCTTGAGCAAGAAGTTTGAATGCGCACATTCACGAAAGGGGACAGCCAGCTGATATTGCCGACATAAAATGTCTGGTGAATTGTCAGGTCAGTACCCAACTTTCGTTACGTTCACCATTCCCCCTGAATCTATCTTGGGGCATGTTCAGTCCCCCCTCCCCCTCTTACTTTTCTGGGCCTAAAGGCTTAAAAAGAATCAGTAAGGCGGCTAACAAGGTCAGATTACTGAAGAGTGCGATGATCATGGCAAAACTTGTTAAGAGTCCGAAATAAATTGTCGGAATAAAACTTGATAAGGCGAGGATGGAAAACCCAGCGGCAATGGTGAAGGAGGTATAATACATCGCGATGCCAATACTGCCATGACAGGCTTTCACGGTCGTCAAATAGTTCCCATGTTGTTTAAATTCGAGCTGGAATCGATGGATATAGTGAATTGTATCGTCAACCGCAATCCCAATAGTAATGGCGGCAATCGTGATAGTCATGAGATCCAAGGGTATGCCCACCCACCCCATCAGGCCCAAGACCATTCCTGCTGCAAACATATTGGGCATAATGGCCAGAAAACCCATCAATAGCCCTCGAAAGAGCACCATAAACATTGCCAGGATACTGAGGAATACCGCACCCAGCGTGAGTATTTGTGATTTGTACAGGCTTTGAAGCAAATTATTATAGAGGACGGCTAAACCCGTCGGATGAATATCGGTCTGGGCGTACCCCAATTCGTTCACCAAATACGCGTTGATTTTCTGGATGAGTTCCTTCCGTTTGAGCATGGGAGCTGATTCAATAAGACGCATGGTAATACGGGTTTGATTCCCATCCTTGGAAAGATACGGGTCAATGAGGGCCTTTTTCACATCTTCTGGAATCCACTTTCGGAGGACTGCCAATTCATAATCTTCCGGCATTCGTCCATCGTTCAGTTGCAGGAAGACTTTCATGCCGGTGGCAATGGACAGCACTTTCCCAATTTCTGGGAGTTGCTCCAGGTAATCATGAATTTCTTCAACTTTCCGAAGCCTATCGCCATTAAACCAATACGTTGTTTCGTTAGCCTTCTTTTCTTCCTCATCGGCAAAAGGATCTTCAAAGGCCGCGTCGCTTTCTTTTGATTCCTTGAGGGACACATAAAAATCTGCATCGGCGTCAATAATAAATTCGAGAGGAATGGTTCCCCCTAATTGCGTATCAATGAGCTCCATGCCCTGGTAAATTTCGGTGGTGCTCTTAAAGTGATCGATGAAGCGGTTTTCGACCTCCAATTGTGCAATCCCCAAAAGGCTGACAATGGTTAACGCCGCACAAAACAAGACTATGCTCTTGGGACGCGCTTGAGTAATAGAAGCCAAGCTCTTTGTGAAGGATTGCGTGAAATCTCGTCGTGCCGTAAATTTTTCCCTGGGTAATAGGCTGAGCATGGCAGGGAAAAGAATAAAGTTAAGGACAAAGGCAACCGTGATTCCGATAGTCATCGTCCATCCAAAATCAATAACCGGGCGGATATCGCTCACGATAAGGGAGCAAAAGGCCACGATGGTCGTGATGGCTGTGTAAAAACTCGGCTCAGCCATAATTCGCATCGTTTCAAAAACGAGCGTTTTTTGATCGGCTGTTGGATGACTTTCAATTAAGATTCGGTACCGCACAATAAGGTGGATTGTTAACGACATGGTAATGATGAGTAACAAGGAAATAAAATTGGATGAAATGACCGTGATACGCCAATCAAGCCATCCAAGAAAACCTACCATCACGACAATCGAGATCAGGCAACAGAACATAGGGAGGACAACCCAACGCAATGTCCGAAAGAAATACATGAGGGCAACAATTAAGAAGAAGACCACTCCGAACCCAAAGAAGCGAAGGTCATGCTCTATAAAGCTGATCATGTCTGTCGTGATCATTCGTGCGCCACCCAAGTGCATATTGGCTTGCCCCTTGTAGGTATCCATAATTCCTCGTATGGCTTGAATGTCTTGTCGTTCTTGCTCAACGACTCGAGCATGGTAATCCTGAAACGTGTTGGTTGCGTTCCTTAATTGATCGGACTCCTCAGCCGTGAGCCCACCCATGGCGTTCTTTTCCCTGAGCATATTCCGTGTTGTTAAGAGCGCCACATACTGATCATCACGTTTGAATTTCACGAGGAGTGCAGTCGTCTGGCCATTTGGACTGACAAGATTATTTCGGTAAAGAGGACTTTCTGAAAATTCTTTTCGTGCCAGTTCTTTGTCGACCCCCGGTGTCTCCAGCGTTCTCACTTCGGCATTATCCGTCAGTTCCGCAATGCTCACTTTTGGACTATTCAACAAGGGGACATCTAAAATCGTCGTCACCGAGGAAACTCTGGCGACGTGACGCAAGTCGTCGCGTAGCCCTTTCAAATTGGCTAGCGACGTTGAAGACAAGAGGTCGTTAGAGGGGGTGTAGGTAATAATGACGAAATCGTCCGATCCATAGTTGTCCCGGATGGATCGGTAATACCGTAGATCGGGGTCATTCTCCAACACGATTGATTCGGCGGAGGCATCAAGTTTGAGGTCCTGACCATGGTAACCAAAAAAAATCACAATCAGTAAAAAAACCAACAAAGTAATGGCTGGCCTTTCAATGACCGCGTTTTTGTAATAGCGTAGGAATCCAGACTCCATCATTTTTCGTGTGCGCTCTTGATAGGGAGAGGTTAAAAGAGTGTAACCATTGGCTTACCTATGTAGGCTGCCTTTGTGCCATATCCTTGAATATCCGTGCATCCTTTACGGGATACCATTTTTCATCATTTTCAAAGTCGCAGTATACGTCCTTGTGGGGGCCCTGGCGAATTCCTCATCATCGTTGTCAGAAAGCCCCTCGGTCCGTATTGTCCAATAAACCTCAGTGAGGCATGATAACCTGATGACTACGAATTACACCTCGATACCGCTGGTTTTCGTTTCCCCTCCGACATCATCAGCCCTGCCATCTAGTCAAAACCTATGCTATGACCCACCTGTCCCAACAGATTCTCGCTCAGATTTTTCCCAACCCATCTCGGACCTAAAAGCTTGACCAGGAAAGACTTTTTTTACCTAACCCCACTGGCCATGGATCGCTCGCTCTGGCTAATCGCCTGGAGAACAACGCATGAACGTTCCGCTTCTCTTTAGAAATTTTCCTTTATTTCCGAATATTGTTCTGGTCATAAAACCACATCCGTTTCAGACTGAGTCAGACCATTTCTGAATAGATGTTGTTGGAATATTCGCATGCGCTTCACACGAATTCTGATCCCCATTGTTTCCACTCTCCTCCTTTTTGCTAGGGCCGATTCCTGCGCATCCTGATTTTCAAGCTGGGGTGGCTGCCTATGATCAAGGCGATTATGCGACAGCCCTCAAAGAATTTCTGTCACTTGCCCAACAGAGGGACGTGAAGGCTCAGGTGAATATGGGCAGTCTGTATGAGAAGGGCCATGGGGTTCCCCAGGATTTCCAGGAAGCCTTTCGCTGATATTATCTCGCGGCGGACCAGGGGGATGCTTCTACCCAAAATGTGCTGGGATTGTTGTATGAACACGGGCAGGGAGTTCCCCAGGACTATCCCCAAGCCCTGTATTGGTATGGGCTAGCGGTGGAGCAGGGGTATGCGGCGGCCCAATTTAATTTGGGGTTCCTGTACGCCACTGGTGTGGGAGTGCCACAGAATTATACCGAAGCGAGACGTTGGTATTGGTTTGCCGCGCAGCAAGGCCATGCCGACGCTCAACAAGGCCATGCCGACGCTCAACACAACCTAGGGTATCTGTACCATATCGGACAAGGTGGCTTACCCCAAGATTTCGTTCAAGCTCATATGTGGTACAACTTAGCCGCCGCTCGAGGTCTGGGCAATGCTCGAAAACTCAGAGATCATGTGTCGAGCCGGATATCCCCTACACAGGAGGCCACCGCCCAACAACTTGGCCGCGATTGGCAGCCCACGCCTAACCCTTAAAGATAGGTTGCAAAGACTTACAATCATTCGCCTCCCGTGCCGGACCCACTTATTCCGTATCAGCTGCTCTGACTCCTATCTTGGAATTCATTCATACGCGCAACTTCACCTGTCGGTCTTCTGGCAAATTGCGGTAATATTGCGGCCTTCTCCACTGACAAAGGGACGAGGAGCGCACATGAGAGGGGATCCACCACGCATACAGGAGCACCGCTCCAAAAACCCAAACTTGCCCATTGGCGGAATAGCACCTTCTCGACTAGAGGGAACCCGCATCATCCTTTTCCACAAACCCAAAGGGTTTCTTGTCACTCGAAAGGATGAGAGAGAAAGAAAAACGGTCTATCACGCGTTACCCCCTTTCGTGTTGCAGGAAGGATGGGTTCCCATCGGACGCTTAGACAAAGACTCCCGTGGCCTCTTGCTCTTCACCCAAGATGGCTCCGTGGTTGACTGGCTTACGGAGCCCGGCAGATGCGAAAAAATCTATGCAGTTGAAATCCGGGGAAGAATTTCAGATGACAACCTCTCCCTTACCCTACAAGGCGTTCCCACTCCCATCGGAATCTTGAAAGTCCACAAGATAACCAAGACAAGAGAGGTCGGCCCAAAAACTCAGTTAGAGGTCGTCTTGCGGGAGGGGAAAAATCGGCATCTCCGTCGCCTCTTTCATGCCCTGAAAGATCCAAAATTTCACACGCCGCTCAAAGTCCTGGATCTGAAACGTGTCCAAATCGGCCCTTTGCGCTTGGATATCCCAGTCGGCGCATGGCGTTTTGCCACACCTGACGAAGAGACTCAATTGTTCGCGTCGATCAACATGCCGATGCCGAAGGATTGAATGCTTGGATGACGTATCGCATCGAAAATCTGATAGTGCCATCTTTCACCTTGCTCAGGATTCATTCCAACGAGCCACCCCTCAGCAACGGGCTCCACACAATATTTAGTATGTCCACCTATTCTTAATGAAGGGAAATGGTATCGTCTAGGCGAGATTCCACTCAGCGCATCGTCGAGGGATACGTCGCATGGAAACAGTTGAACAATTCCTGAATGCCACCAGCGGGGTCATCTGGGCATAAGCGCTAACTTGTTTATTGATTTATCTCGGCAAGTCCCCTACCATAGCGGCAGACATTCTATGGAGGAGAACCCATGGACGAAGACTGGACCCTTTTACGGTCATTTTTCCCAGATGACTGGGAGAAGCTGGCAGTAGGTACGGGCGCCTTAAAGGGATTGCGGAAGAATAAATCGGCCGAGAGTCTCTTGCGTACGCTCTTGATTCATCTTGGGTGTGGGCATTCACTTCGTGAAACGGTGGTGCGGGCCAAAAAAGCTGGGTTGGCTGACCTGTCTGACGTCGCGCTGCTGAAACGATTGAGGAAATCCAGGAAATGGCTCTACGCCTTATGCGTGGCCTTATTTCAAGAGCGAGGAGTGAGCATCTCCTCCACTGGCGGGTTTCAGGTGAGAGCGGTTGATGCCACCACCGTGAAGGAACCTGGCAAAACCGGGAGTCTCTGGCGGATTCACTATAGCGTCTGTCTCCCCTCGTTGGCCTGTGATTTTTTGAAACTCACCGAGACTGAGGGGCAAGGGACAGGTGAGTCGTTGACGCAGTTTCCTGTTGGGGCAGGAGAGTATATCCTGGCGGATCGCGGGTACTCCACAGCCAAAGGCATTCGATATGTTGTCGCAAAGGGCGCGTACGTCACCGTGCGAGTCAATACGGCCAGCCTGCCGTTACACAACCGACACGGGACATCTTTTGACTTACTCAAGACCGTCTCATCGCTCAAGAAGGCAGGGGCGGCCAAGTCCTGGCCGGTGCTCGTTCTCGAAGCCGGGTCAAGGATACCAGGGCGGCTGTGCGTGATCCGGAAATCCAAGCACGCGATTCACTGTGCCCAAGCCACGGTTCGCCGCACGGCTGCGAGGAAGGGCACACAGGTCAAGCCCTGTACGCTGGAGTACGCCAAGTACGTCATTCTTTTCACCACCTTTCCAGAGAAAGCCTTCCCAGCACAAGAGGTGTTGCAGTGGTATCGAATCCGCTGGCAGGTGGAGCTGGTCTTCAAGCGCTTTAAGTCGCTGGCACAACTGGGCCATCTCCCCAAATCCGATGATGAAAGCGCCAAAGCGTGGCTGTATGGCAAGCTCCTCGTGGCCCTGCTTATTGAGAAGTTGCTGGCGCATGCGGAATCTATTTCCCCCTGGGGATATGGAGTGGAAGAATCACCAGCCACCCAGTGCGTGGCGTGAATTTGGGTTCCTCCTCAACCAGATGAAGCGCGCCATCGAACCGCAGTGGTCATTGTCTGAGGCGCTCCATGATTGGAATCATGTCTCGAGAGCATTAGCGGAGCGTCCGCGACAACGACCAGTCCAGTTAACGGACTATTTCGAATAGGAATAAACAAGTTAGCGCTTATGGGTCATCTGGGGGCCCATGATGCTGACCTTATTGGTGGGGGTCGGAATCTATTTGACCGTAGGATTGCGGGCGATCACCTGGCGAAAGGTGGGGTATAGCTTACGATTACTGTGGCACAGCCGAACTTCTGCTGCTAATGACCAAGGGGACATTACTCCCTTTCAAGCACTCATGACAGCCCTTTCCGCGACCGTGGGCAGTGGCAATATCGCCGGTGTGGCGACGGCGATTTATTTGGGTGGCCCTGGGGCGGTGTTCTGGATGTGGGTGACGGCGTTATTCGGTATGGCTTCCAAGTATGGTGAGGCAGTCTTGGCCGTTCATTTCCGGGAAGTCGATGAGTTAGGCAATCACGTGGGTGGCCCCATGTATTATATTCAAAATGGCCTGGGGTCTCGCTGGCGGTGGCTCGCCATCATGTTTAGCCTCTTTGGAACCTTGGCCGCGTTTGGCATTGGCAATACCGTACAAGCGAATACTGTGGCTACTGCAGTGGAGTCTTCGCTCCATCTGCCTGTGTGGATTTCTGGTCTGGTGATGGCCGTTTTCACAGGCGCGGTTATTATTGGCGGCGTTCGCCGTTTAGGTGCAGTGGCTGCGACCTTGGTACCCTTCATGGCCATTTCTTATTTTGCTGGAGCACTGATTATCATTCTCCTTAATGTAGAACAGGTCCCAACCGCGTTGATGACGATTGTTCACCATGCGTTTACCGGAACCGCCGCAGCCGGAGGCTTTGCCGGAGCCACCGTACTGATGGCTATTCATTTTGGCGTGGCCCGTGGTCTTTTTTCCAATGAAGCCGGCATGGGTAGCGCGCCCATTGCACATGCGGCCGCCAAAACCAAAGACCCCGTTCATCAAGGACTCATCGCGATGCTTGGGACGTTTATTGATACCATTGTGATCTGCACCATGACTGCCCTCGTCATCATTCTGACTGGGTCGTGGACCAGTGGCCAAACCGGCGTGGCTCTCACCTCTGAAGCCTTTAACACCGGATTAGCCCAAGGTGGTGGGATCGTCGTCACTTTGGCCTTGGTTTTGTTTGCCTTCACCACTCTCTTAGGGTGGAGTTATTATGGCGAGCGATGCGCGGAGTATTTGTTTGGCGTACGCGCGATTTACCCCTTTAGGATATTATGGGTCATCGCGATTCCCATTGGGGCCATGGGAAATCTAGGAGTGATCTGGACGATCGCCGATATTCTAAACGGACTCATGGCGATCCCCAACCTGATTGCGCTCCTGGCGTTGAGCCCGATTATTTTTCACTTAACTCGCCAGCACCCCATCATGAAATAACCATCTCGGTAATCGGTTGCCATATCTCCAAAAGATACAAGAAAGAAACCCGCTTCATATACCGTGTCAGTGCTCACTTCTCGTTCAGTGACTACGACGCGACCCCATGAATCCACGAACTGAAGGCCACAGACCTAATTTGTAGGATCCCTCCTACAGCCACCACCGCGTGTTTTCTCTACTTTCCCATGATGCCCAGCATCAACTCGGTTGATTTAATGACTAAAATTTCGTGTTCCTTTAGATAGGTACTATTTTTGCTCTATCAACTCATCACGCGTCATGTTCCTTGAGCCCTGGGGCACTGTTTCATTTTCTGTTCTCTCAACATTATGGAGGCTTGTGATGAAAAAACTGTTAAGCGTACTCGCGATACTCTGTGTATTTGGATTGACCACTACCACTTTTGTTCAAAGTGCGCCAACGCCCACTGCGAGCAGTCCAGTGGTGCAAGGCACCCTTTTGGAAATTGATGGCCCGTTTTACGTCATCATGGATAGCTCCGGCAAAGAACAACGTGTTCATGTCGATAAGAGCACCTTGATCATCGGCAACGTTCAGCCTGGCACTCAGGTGAAAGCTGAGGTGTCCAAGGATGGCCATGCCTCTGCGGTCGCGATTGTCGGCAGCTAAGAGGCTTTTCAAAGTTCATTCCTCCACAACGGCAAAACCCCTGAGCCAGCCCTCTAGAGGGCTGGCTCAGGGTCTTATGATCCCGTTGAGGCTAAATCGAAAGCTCTCTTTTCCTTCAACCTTGCTCCAGACCATCCGCACCCGCCCCACCCTAGATCATCCAACGTCCAGCTCGTACTTCTGACCTTCACTCTGTAGGGCGTTTTCATAAATGACCTGAGAATTGCATCCATATATTCACCTACTCCTAATGGTGAATTGCTCCTTCCGGCATAAAGGGATTCACTGGTATTCAACAACACTCCATTTCACGCCTTTCATAACCCGGAGGTAGATTCCATGCTTCAGGTTCGTGAACAACACCAGCAACACACAAAAATCATCGCTCTTGCCGGCCAGTTTAGTCGCACCACCACCACAGGCATCCAAGCGCGGATCTTGGCGGCCAAAGAATCGGGCTGTCACCACATCATCTTGGATTTCTCCGGCATCACAGAGATTGACTCGACGGGCCTTGGAGAATTGTTTCTCTGGTACCACAATATGCGACCTCATCATGTTCAGATCAGCATTGTGAAACCACCGATCTCTATTCGGAACCATTTAGACTGGTCCCACCTCTCGGAGATTGTCCCAATCTACGACACCGAACAAGATGCCATAGGGCACGCCAGAGCTTATTCCTGAACGTGAGGAACTTGACTGGAGGAACGCCGCACTAGGTGTTGCTTCAGCCCAGTACTGAGCGCCTTCCGGCCAAACTTCACCAACTCTTCCTCGGTGTGGCCCACGATTTGTATTTGATTGACCTGGGTGAATGCCATCGTTTCGAAAGAGTAAGGACTAAAAAACAGACTCCTTTCCGATTTCTCTCAAGTCTTTCCAGTTCTAAGTCTGGCAACTCTAAAAAATAGGTGCTGGGAATTCATCGGAGGCTCTCCTCTGACAAAAGAGGGGCCTAGTGGGTATAATTAATAGAAAGAAATCTATAGGCTATCTTGTAGAATGGTCCTTGGTAGACAAGCTGAAACTTGTAAAGATTGTGCGATCATGCCGAAAGTCAAAAATCCAATTAACAACAGTTTTCCCCTTCAACAAAGACTTTTAGGGTCTGTGTTCCTGAAAAGAGGAATACCTAGCCTCTTGCTTGTGAGTTTTTTCATAATCGGATCTTTGGCTGTAGCGGCTCCCTCGACCCTGCGTATTACCATTGGTACGTTCGCCCCCTATTACTCCCCCACATTCGTTCATATTAATACAAGCACCTCCATTTTCTGGGACAACCCCACTGCCGTGCTTCACTCCATCACTCACGACGGGTGTAAGAAAGGGGATCGGTGCGCCTTCGATTCCGGGCCGCTTGGTCCCAATGGGACATTCACGGTGCATCATCTCCCACCAGGCTTATATCCCTACCATTGTTCGTTCCATCCCATCATGCGAGGCGTCCTTGAAGTCGTTGAGTCATATCCTCCCAATGAAGCTTAGAGCCTTGCCTTCTTGACGCCCACTTCCTTCCTTTCATATTCATTGACTGCCATATAAAAACATTGGTAATTTAATTAATGAAAATAAAAATGACAATCATTATCAAAAATAACAGAATCGAAACCGCCATGGGCACCCCTCCCGCACAGGTAGCCACACACCTTACTAAGATCATGGGCATAGGCCTTATACGTAAACTGGGAATTCATGCCATGACACTCAGGCCCCTCATCACCCGACTCTTCCCATTATTGGCCTTTTTGCTTTTTTCCCCTGGTTTGGCGCCTCTTGGATTTGGCCAGTCCACACTCGTTCAACCGGTACAGACTCAAGAACAAATGACCATCATTCTACAAGACTTTCACGTGCATCCAAACAGGAATCAGGCCAAAGCAGGAAGGCTCACATTGGAAGCCGTGAATGAGGGGATGAGTATCCATGAGCTGGTCATTCTTAAAACCGATCTGAATCCCGCTGAACTTCCACGAAAAGAAGCCAAGCCTCAGCAGGGAATTGGCACGGAGTATCTGGTGAATGAAGACGATGCGCGCATGAAAACGATTGATGAAATTGAGGAGTTTCCAGCCGGTACCAGCCAGAAAAAAACGGTCGCGTTGGATCCAGGGCACTATGTGCTGTTCTGTAACATTCCCGGACATTACGACAAAGGGATGTATGCCTCCTTACACATCACGCCATAATTCAATGACTCGTATTCTTGAAATTGCACAACTTGGGTCTCCCGTTATACGGGAGCGGGCGGCTGAGGTCACGGACATTCATAATCCTCAACTCCAAGCTCTCATCGATGATCTCTTTGCCACGGTTGCTGAGGAAAACGGGATGGGCATCGCTGCACCACAAGTCTCGGAGTCCAAGCGGATCATTATTCTTTCACCCAAACCCAATGCCCGCTATCCCTATGCACCAACCATGGAACCCACGGCCATGATCAATCCTGAAATGACCTGGGGTTCGCCAGAAATGGACAAAGACTGGGAAGGTTGCCTCACGGTACCCGGCCTTCGAGGCCTAGTGCCTCGACATCGAACCATTCGGGTTCGCTATCAGACTCGTGAAGGCTTACAGATAGAAACAGAATATGATGGGTTTCTCGCCCGCGTCTTTCAGCATGAAGTTGATCATTTGGACGGGGTGGTTTTTCTAGACCGAGTCGAAACGACTCACGATCTTGTGACCGAACAGGAATGGCAAAAAATCATCCCTCAACGCCGTCAACAATAATCACTCTAATCGTATAATTTTCGTTACCTAAAAAAAGGCTGTCGGGCCTCACGTATAAGCTCATACGAAATACCCAACAGCCTTTGGCTAAAATTCTTCCATCTCCGAAGAAACTGAATGACCCAGAACTATCTTGTCTATTCGAACAACAGCTTCTTCTTTAATGGTAGTGAACCGTCGGCAATCGCAAGCTACTCAAAAATGTTCTTAAGGCCAATTTGTCATCATCAGAAAGATTTTTGAATTTTTCCACGGCCCCCTCCGCTTCACTTTCCTTCCCATCATGCATGAGAATGGCGTCAGTCAGTGTAAGGGCACGACCATCGTGCATCCATGGGGCCGTATCAGCAACTCCCCACAATGGACGAGTCAAATACTCTGATTCGTCAATATCTTGGCCACCATCTGTTTGTTGCGTAATTGGCTCTTTCAGCTTATCCCCCATCTTGTGTCGCTTTAAGTCACTGTAGAGTGGTACAGCAATTTTGCCATTTTTATGAGGAAGTCGAGGAAGAGTTTCTGGTGGCCCATCGGTGGAATTCAAATTCCGAGAATAGCCCTTCAAATTCAACACAATCTCTTGTGCAACCGCATTTTCAGGAATTGTCTCCCCTAGCAATTTCTTAGCTTTCAATCCCTTTTTCAGTAAGTATTTTTCCACCGAAGGAGATACGCTAAATGGTGTGGTGATCCCAAACCTTTCTGCATTTTTCGCCAATTTTTTTATGGCTCTTTTCCCTCCTAATGAAAAAGAATGCTTTTCTACTTTGGCTTTCATGGTCTTATCGGTTCTTGGATCTCGAATCGTGGCATAGGGACTTTCAATTGTCAGACTAGGCATATGACAGGATGCGCAATCTGCTTTCATGAAAGCCTCCTTCCCCTGGCTAACCATTTGTTCATCCAGACCCTGTGAAGACTCTGTCGGTGGCCTTAAGAAGGCGAGGAATGTGGCAACTGCGCTGATATCCCCTTCAAGAATTTCATTGGTTGCTTTCTCACACTCTTCCTCCGTCACTTCTTCGCAGTCGACATCAAGATCATTTTTCTCAGGATTAGTCGCTAATAATTCTCGTGGTTGCACACTAAAGTGAAAATTCATGGCATCCCTAATAAAATTACGGAGATTGCTGGCAATCCCTCTCCATTGAAACGGACGCACAACCAGGTCATCACTGACGCCAACAACATTACTGATATCAACAGTTCCATTCGAGTCCGCAGTAATGTTTCCATAGGACACTCCCTTGGTGACAAGTTCCACTACCACATTTGGATTGGCTTTCGCGTCAGCCACCTTCTCCTGCAAATCCCAAGTCATTTCCTCTGCAAGAGTCTGGGTATAACCCGCACCAAAGGCATGTGGTGGACTTCGGATCACTCCCCTCGTTGACTCGTCTGGCTCACAGCCATCACTCGCAGGCTCACAACCGAAATTCTCCAATCCAAATGCACTAGATGCGAATCCTGCCCCGCCACCAGTAAATCCTAGTTGTTTGGCAAAACGGACTTTTGGTTTCTCTTCAGAATAATTTTGCTGTGGCGCAAACCCAATAGCTAAATGGCATTCAAGGCACGATTGTGAATCGAGCCCATTAAACCGAAGGAAGGGATAGTTCTCTCGGTCAGCCATGGTGTACTTACTACGTCGTGGACCTGTGGGACCTTCACCATAATGATCTTCGGTCGTAAAACGATTTGAAAAAATATGTTTGCCAGCATAAAACAACTCTTCGAATGGCACCTTATCAGTCTCATTGATATCATCTTGACTATAACGAACTTCATCGATGAGATTCCGCTGATCTGCTAAAGGCTGATCCTTCTTCGAGGCTATGCTATGGCAACCAGCTGAAAAAATGAGGATTGCGGCACAAGCTCCCAAGCTAATCTTTGTTACATTTTTCATAATATTTTCTCCCTCTGATTAAAAAGAATCACAACAAAGCCAGAAAGTTGAATGGAAGGTTTATCATTCCTCACTTCCCCACAAGATGAGTAAGATAAATTCTTTATTCCTATTTGAAGAACCTCTAGGCATTGAAGCGCAATTTTTATGCCTTTTGGGCAAAAGGACAATATTCGGCAATCCATCAAGCTATTCGCTATGCTTGATAGGCTTCAATACCCATGCATGACATTAAAAATGAAACCAAGGCCATCTGGTTCTAGTTTAAAAATGTTATCTAAATGGATACGTTCTGTATCTTTTTTGATTACAAAACAAATCCGACAAAAAAAGCAAAAACATCATTGGGAAATTTTCTAAAATTTCTCTTAGCCTCAACTGAACTGTTTTGTCTAACATCCCAAAACAGGATGTTGGGGAACCCAATGATTTGTCATTCCCAACATGACGATTGCTCCACTCGAGCAATAGTTTTCCCCTTCTAATCTTTACAAAAGGAACAAATTTATTCCTATGATTTTATCCTGGAGGAGCTGAATCTATCGTAACGTCTTATCAAGGTTGATCTAAAATGAAGACACCTTTACTCCAAAATTAGTGCACTGTGGCCATAAAATTTGAAGGACCTCGACATCCTATGCAAAAGAGCGATGTCCGACTAAGCATCCCGAGTATTATTCCCTGCATCGCCCCTCGGTAACACCAAAGAGCAAGAGAACCGCTCTCAACGCTCAGGAAATCGCATTCACTATTTTCTTCTGTAAGTCTCTTCCCCCTGCATACTTTTCATCCTCACACAAGACTTCAATTTCCCTTATTTCTATGAGATTATTCCCTGAATAGACCGGCTCACTTACATCTTTTTAATTGACAAATATGTATTTTAAAAATACGATCTTTGCTTAAAACGAATGTGCAACCTTCAAGCCCCTCAGCAATTCAGACGTAATTGTGAGTACCATCAAGACTATATTGAGCATTCTTCTCCTAGGGAATCGTCTCCTCCTTATCTCTAATACTCAGGGAGCCTGCTACGGCTCTACCTCAAAAACAGCAGATACAGCCGTGCCATCTATGATGAACGCAGCAATGGAACGAGTCAGGACCTCGTCACCAACGCCACTTCCGGAACCTGCCGATGCCGTGCTCATTCGAACGAAGGAATGGCAATGGCACCGGTATCTGAAAAATGCCTTAAATCTTCCAGATTGGATTGACCTGGGGTTGGAACACCGGACCCGCTTTGAAGTTCATGATCATCCGTGGCGAACCAGCCAACCATCAGGGCAAACGGATCCTCAAATTCAACAACGGTCTCGTGTGCGATTTGGTCTGAATGGGGGACCATTCAGATTCTTATTTGAAGGGCAGGATTCACGGGTTCATCTTAGTGATCTGAGTGACTTGAACGTTCTCAATACCAGCGTGAAGAATGAATATGACATTCTGCAAATATTCGTGTCCGCGACAGCCAAGAACGCCTTCGGAACCGGCCTCCGAATCGATTTACATATTGGGCGCCTCACCATGGATTTTGGTCAGCGTCGATTAATTGCCCGGAACGATTTTCGTAATACCACCAACGCGTTCGATGGCGTACATTGGCAATTGGCCAAAGACAAGACCTGGCGTATTCGCGCCTTTCTGGTTGAACCAGCCATACGCGACGAAGTTCAGCTCGATGAACAATCAAAACGATTTGTTTTCTGGGGGACGTATGTCGAAACAGATCACATACCGTGGTTGAGACTCAATGCGTATTATTTCGGGTTGAATGACCAGCGATTTTCGATGCTGAATGTACAACGGACATTTTCCACATTTGGAGGACGTCTCTATACTCTTCCTCAAAGAGGACAAATTGACTATGAAGTGGAAAGTGCATGGCAAACAGGGAAACGAGCTACCACTGACCACTTCGCCCACTTTCAACATATCAATCTCGGTTATTCCTTCAACCTCCCATGGGCACCACAAATCCTGATCCATTACGACTATGCCAGCGGAGACCGCAATCCAAACGATAGCCAATCCTCAGCTTTTGATACACTCTTTGGCGCACGGCGTTTTGAGTATACGGCCACAGGCAATTTCGGACCGTTCTTTCGATCAAATATGAGTAGCCCAGGATGGCGAGTGCTCCTCGTCCCAGCCCAGGGTTGGAAATTCCAGGTAAAACAACGATTCTGGTATCTTGCCACCTCGCGTGGCGCATTTGCTGGTAGCGGACTTCGAGATTCCACAGGTGGTTCGGGAAGTTATCTTGGACATGATGTCGAAGCGAGAGTTCAATGGAGAATGAATGAGAATGTAGAGTTTGATGCCGGCTATGACCACTGGTTCAAGGGCCGTTATTTCGATCGGCTCCCCGCAAGCGCAGGTTTGCCATCCGGGGGGAGAAAAGACACTGATTCTTTCTATATTCTGACCACATTCAGATTATAGAAAAAATCGAACTGGAGAATTTCCATGCACATCAAAACACTTATATTCGCCCTCCTGGTTTTGTTTCATAGTCTGTTGACGACGGCGTCGGCTGGAGAAGTGCGGATAGCGGTGGCGGCTAATTTCACCTCGACCCTCAATGAAATTGCCAATCAGTTTGAGCGAGAAAGCAGACATACCACCCTCATCAGTTCCGGATCGACTGGAAAGTTTTATGCGCAAATCAAACATGGAGCCCCATTCGATGTATTTTTGTCTGCCGATGCGTCACGGCCACAATTGCTTGAAGACGAAGGACTCGCGGTGCCAGGCAGTCGATTTACCTATGCCGTGGGACGTCTGACCTTGTGGAGTCCCGATCCCCACATACTCAAAGATGATGGGCCGACGGTGTTGACGAATGCCCAATTTGAACATCTGGCTATTGCCAATCCCAAGACTGCCCCGTATGGCACCGCCGCCAAACATGTTCTCGAACAGTTAGGGTTATGGCATCAACTCAAGAACCGAATGGTGCAAGGCGAAAATATTGGCCAAACCTTCCAATTTGTGTTCTCCCACAATGCCCAACTTGGCTTTGTGGCGCTCGCACAGGTTCTGGACCCAAAGATCAACGGAGCCGGCAGCCGATGGAATGTGCCAGCGCATTTGCATGAGCCATTGGCCCAGCATGCGGTTCTGTTGACCAATGGTCAACGCAATACTGCAGCCATCGCCTTTCTCGATTTTGTCAAAAGCTCAACAGCACGAGCCATCATCGAACGATTTGGTTATGAACTGGAATAAGAAAGAGCAAAGCCAGCGTCTCATTTGAATGAGCGCTAGGCCCAACACATATTGACTTGCCCGCCCTCATTCGACCTGGCGCCATGTTTCATACCGTCGGGTATCTTCTTCGTATTGAGGCAATCGGTAGGTCTTGTCGATCTGCAACACTCGCTCGAGGCAACGCAGCGCAGTAATGTGATCGCCTCGCTCTCCATACAGGTCGCCCAGCAGCCGCAGGGCTCCCGCTTCTCCCGGCCCATTGCCTAACTTGATAAAATGTTCCGTTGCGTTATTGAGACAGGCCTCAGCCTTCCGAGAATTGCCAGAAAGAAAAAACGTTTTCCCCAGTTGGCCATACGTCGCCGCCAAGCCATCCTCGTTTCCTATTTTGCGATGAAATTCCAGCGCCGCCTGAAATGCCTCAATGGCTGCTTCAGTGTTGTGTAATTGAAATTCTTGAAGGGCAAGATTGCTATAAAGAATGCCGAGAGCGCGATCATTGCCGAGAGGGGTTAAGGTATCCACCGCTTCAAGGTAAAAGGCCCGTGCCAGTTCTGGCTGTCCGGTGTCGGTTTTCAGATTTCCCAGATTGACCAGCGTCTCACCAATGGCATTGCCGTCCTGGAGGGTGCGCTGAATATCCAGGACTTCTCGATAGCAGATCTCTGCCTGAATATGATCTTCAAGCAGAGCACACACATTGCCAAGATTTCCTAACGCATCCGACAAGGCCTGGAGTGATTCGAGATCTCTGGCTTCCGAGACGGCCTGTTCATACCAATAGCGAGCCTGGGTCAAATCTCCACGATGCAGAAAAATTTCGCCGCGACGAGAAGCTGAGCTGGGCATAGGATCCGGAAAAACGTGTAAAGAGGTTAGGGGATGCGTGGGATGATTGAGGAAATTCTAGAAGTATCAGACGAATTGCGCAAGAACCAGTTCATGATATCAAGGAGACCCAAGCCCTTCTAGGTAAGTTCCCAAATTGGAGGGGACCTCAGGGCCCAATATGGTTGGAGCTATCGGTATTTTTTCTTGCAGCAGATCATCAGGCTGATCGAGAAAAGAATTGGACTTGCCCATCATATCAGAGGCACCACCAGCCTCCTCTGCTAACTGGCTTTCATCGACAAACCGAGTCCGAAAAACATTCGGCACAACATGCGTATTATATGTTTGCCCCGTATCCTCTTTTTCGTACTCCCGGATGATCGTTCGACCTCGCAGAGTGAGTTTCCATTTCTCATAATCGTTACGACATGTTTTAAGATCTAATTCACACCAGACGAAATGCTTATCATCTAATGTGCTGAGATAGAGATCGACCTGCTCATCATTCTGCTCTGCATGGTTCGTAGAATTCGTTACACATCCACTGAGGAATATGATGAAGACACCCAACAATACACGCACGTAGTCATTTCGCATTTGAACCTCCGACTGTTCGTCCTATCGGCCAAATCCAAAATTCCTGTACATCGAGAGGACACGTGGAGCCAGTTGTGCGAAAATCCCTTCATTCATGAACAAGTCATTTCGGTTCATTTCCGTTTCGCCTCTCGTCGATGCGACACACAAAGACATCCTTTCTATTGAAACCAAACTATTCCAGGTTTCTGATGCACGTTCGACCCTTACGTTTCACTCATTCTTTCCAGCCAAAACAGGATTTCAATCATGTTGATGAGACTTTCCAAGATAGCTCTAGACCTTCGCTATCAACAGCATCACGCTTTTTTGATATGGTATACTCAGCCAGGTAAAAATGGGGCAGAATTCCGTCGGTTGTCGTCGCTTGTTCTACGTTAAATTTTCCACAATTACCCCAGGAATTGATTTATGAATACTTTTCTCTGGCACTTACTATGAGGTTAATGTCTCCGCTTGGAACACGTCAGCATCGCTTCCGCTTTTTCAGGAACATGGCACCCATAATTGGCACGGTGGCGCTTCTGTTCTTCGCGTACCCGTCATATATCTGCGCGCAAGGGCATGCCATTGATTCAGAGGAGACCATGGTGACTCATGCCACCGAAACTTGGATTGATGGCTCCCCTTTCGAAGCCTTGGATATTGTGAAGGCAGGGCTTCGTACCTATTCCCATTCTCTTCCTCTCAGAAAATTACGTGGGGATATTCGGACCACCATCCGTCAGAATCAGCATGCACTAGAGGACTATGAGACTATCCTTCAAGAAACCCCAGAAACTTTAGCTGTTCAGTGGGCCAAATGGAGTGTACTCACCCGTATGGGAAAGTCAGATCTTGCCATTACTGAATTTCAGCGTATCGTCCAAGGAGCACCGACCAACCCCTTGGGTCATCTGCGATTAGCCCAAGAACTTCGCAAGCTTGATCGATTAGAAGAATCTGTCCAATGGCATCAGAAAGCGGTCGAGCTGGTTCCAGAGATGTCGGGTTGGCGTTTGAATATGGCTCGTGCATTGTTTGACGTCTTGCAATATGACGAGGCTCGAAAAGCGGTTCAACATGTCTTGCAAGCGGTGCCACGGAACTCACCAGTAGAAATGGCCGCCAGAAATTTATTGATGATCACATATGGGGCGACAAAAGAGCGTGGCCGGCGGTATCAACCGATTTTTAGCCCTGAGGGATCTGCAGAAGATCGAAAACGGTGGGGATTGATTCGCCATCAAGGCTGGGAGCACTTTGCCAAGGGACGCTATCAGGAAGCCGAACCAATCCTTCGGGAACTATTCGCCCTGAAGCCCACCGATCATCGCGTCACGTATGAATTAGGATGTACGTTGATGGAGCTAGAACAGCACGAAGAAGCCCTCACCCTTCTACAAAAAGGCATTGAACTCGGTCCAACGAGTGGACGTTACAGTGAGGTTTTTATGGATTCCATCTTTCGCATCGGCCAAAGCCTCGTGGCATTAGAGCGGTGGGAAGAAGCCTTACTCCATTTTGAGATACTCCAAGAAATTGCCACGGTCCCTCCAGAAAGCCTCAATGCGGTACCACCAACCAAGAATGTGCCACCAGAAATTGATCCAGGGTCAGGGGAAAACATCGATGCCCCGCCAGCCACTCCCAGCGGGAAAATCATTGATCAGGAAAAGCTCGATTTTTGGCTAGACCAGATATGGCAACATATCCCTAAGCCAGAAAAACCCACCCAAGATGCGAATGTCACCTTACCAGCCGCTGATCCCAGTGAGGTTCCGCTCGATTTCGATACGAATCTTACTGCAAAGAAATTTAAGCCGGATGAACTGTTTCACACACGAGCCTCGCTGATGGGACGGGACGCCGATTTTAGCTGGTTTCGATTTGTGATCCCCGCCGGGCGAGTCATGCGGGATAATTTACAAGCCGGCAACCATGAATTTATCCCCATTGACCCCAACGATACCTTTCCCCACACACAGCAAGAGATTTACTTGGTCTTTGCTCTTGTCACGGCCTCATATGATGCCATTCCGCTCACTGCAGAATGTTATCGTGAAACTTCCCCAATTACCTGGGGCGAAGCCCCATTGGTCCAGGATCAGGTGGTCATGTCGACGAATGAACAATCGGGATACTTTGTTCTGACAGCCCCGAAGTCTGGATGGACTGCAGGACTCTATCGGTGTGGGTTGTTTGTGGGCGACACGGTGTCCGCCTATACACAATCAGACGAAGTCCGATTTCGAATAATAGAACCAACCCCGCCTTCTTAAAATCCCCAGGTGAGTTGAATGACCAAACAAAACAACCGTGTAGTCGGGAAAACTATTTCACGGTTTTCTTACAGACATGAGCAACTAAGTTAAGAAATTCCGTAAGAGGAAAGGGTTTCTCCAATACCGCACTGACTCCAGACTGAATCGCCTGAACTTTCAATTCAGGAGACAATTGGCCGCTATAGAAAATAATCGGAATTGATTCCGTGTTCACCTGCCGTTTTAGCCCATTGATCAACTCCAACCCATTGACCCTTGGCATCTGATGGTCAGTCACAATCATATCAACGACATGTCCTCCCTGCAGCCACTCCATCGCATCATAGCCGTCCTTGGCTTCCTGGCATTGATAGCCCACGGCTTCCAGGCATGTTTGCAACGTCGCCCGAAGGGCCTCGTCATCGTCAACAAGTAATATACGTTTGTTCGTTGGCATCATGCACTCTTCATAAATTGTACACCCTGGCCACCTACCCATGCGCCAAGGGCCACGCGCAGGTTACGTCTCATGCTCTTGAAAACCTTTCAGACAAGGGGTTCTTCCGGTACAATTCATGGAAAGGATCATGCCTATCACCACACCCTGGACCTCCCCTCCCCAAGATTGGCGATCAAGCCTCCAGCCAGGATCTGTTCATGTTTGGCGAACAGAACTGGATCATTCGCCTGAACGCGCCATTCGCTTTCGCCCCTCTCTCTCTGCGGATGAAGGTGTTCGAGCTGATCGGTGTCGAACGCCTCATCCTCAGTATCAATTCGTGGTGACTCGAGGCATTCTTCGAACTCTTTTGAGTCGATATATGGGAGTTCCATCGACTAAAATTCAGTTCGCGACACAACCTCAGGGGAAGCCCATGCTAATGAATCCTTCTAACTGTTCCATCCAATTTAATGTGTCGCATACCCGAGGAATGGCCTTGATCGCGATAACCCTCCAACAGGCGGTTGGCATTGATGTGGAATGGATCGATCGAAAAGTACAGGACCGTGACATTGCCGAACGCTACTTTTCCAAACGCGAATCAGCCTATTTGCTGTCCCTCACGCCACCAGAGCGCGCACAACAATTCTTTTCGCATTGGACCTGTAAGGAGGCCTATCTCAAGATGCAGGGGCAAGGAATAACGGGGGGGTTAGCACAATGTGAACTGACCATTGAGTCTGATCAACTCGAAGTTGGACTTTCACCTCTGGATCGACAGGGACTAGCAGAGGCCTGTTCGTTGTATCGGATAGCTGCTGGATCAGAACATGTGGGAGCTCTCGCTCTTGCCTGTCCATCCGCTCAGATTTTGTATTGGGATTGGCAGGATGAATACCTATTCTGACCCTATCACTAGCTTCGTCTTCAATAATTCTATTGTTGCTTGGAGAAAGATCTAAATTATTTCACGACTTCGCGCTCGACCTCATCTACACGCACCTGATGCAGGGGTTCAGTTAGTGAGGGTTCTCCTTTAAAACGAATGGCTTCCTTCCCTTGTAAATGATTCGGATTGAGCCAATAGGTACCATGTAAACTGGCATCCCACACGGAGTGAGCCGTGTGTTCATTGCCGGCTGTCACAAGATACGCTAATCCTCCCATCAGTCCACCCAATCCCGCATAGACAACCTTGAGGGGCGTATAAAGCACGGAAAGGGCACCACTCGCTACATGCATTCCTAGAGATGGCTCTTCTTCTAATGAGAAGGGTTCAACAATTTCCGATTGATGTTCTTCTGGAACAAGCGGTGGCGTGTCCGTAACTAAGGGCACCACTGCTCGGTGTTCTTCTTGTGACTTTTGTTCCACTAATTCAGATTGAGGTTCTTCCGGGGCCAAAGGCGCCGGATCCGGAGATGAGGGCACCACAGTCATATGTTCTTGTTGTGGCTTTGGTTCGACGAATTCCTGTTGAAGAGAAAGAGAACGGTCTGGTTCATTCCAGGCTTTTTGCAGGGCAAAGGTCGTAAGATCGTACACAATTTGTTCAGACTCGACGAGTGGTTCAGAATTCCAGGCTTTCGCCCCAAAAACAACATCCCCGGTTTCTGTCTTCATGCCACGGATTTCCACTCCAAAAATTTTCAACTTTTGGTTATCAAAACTCATCAGGTCGAACTTCCGACCCAATTGACTGTCATTCACCTGCGCAAAGAGAACAAGTGGAGCCCCTACCGATTTCGCAGCGGCTAACACTTGTGTCTTTTGTTCTGCCCTGGTCCGATGAGCAAAACCTGGATCTTTCAGCTCTTTTTCAATCCATGAAGGATCAACCGCTAGGATTTGATGATCGTGCAACCACCCTAAAGTGCGGGAAACGGCTCCAGAGTGATTCCCCCATACCACCACCCGCGTCCCTTTCTGAGGTAAGGAAGATTGGAATCCCTCTCCCATAAACATGTCAGCCTCGGGGGGAGTACTGGCACACCCTATCGAAAAACTAAAAATTGCGAGAATGCTCGCTTTCAAAATTATGGTAACCAGAAATCTGTTTTCCATGTCGTACCCTCCATTCCTCACATACCATCCGTCATCACGTAATTATGAAAGACCTTTAAACCCACGATTCGGTAAAAAAAATCCTTGGAATTTAATGAAATCTTCAAACTGAGAAGGCCTCACCACTGAGAAAAAACCAAGAGGCAAAATGTTTGAACTTGGGGGAAGGAACAGAACGAATGACGAAGAAAAGGCTTAATATCACACTTCGATCCACACATATAGTAGAATGCCGATTAAACTCTACCATATTTAGTATAGCGCAATGAATCTAAATAATTTCCTCTGATTCATCCGATATTTTCAGATGATTTCTTGGGCCACCCGTTCACAGCTGGTCCACCTCCAAAGCACAAAATCATCGCTAAGGTATTGAAGCCGTTCTAGCCCTACTTTGTTTGAAAGGAATCGTTAATCCAGCTATGCTGCCTCCCACTCTCAATTCAGCCGCTTAACAAGCGTTGCCGAAGCCCCCTTCCAGCGTTCCAGAAAATGTCATTAAGAATTCTTTCTTTTTTCAATGAAAATCTGACCTGGCGAATAGCCAATACCCCAGATGGTTATTACCACCGAGAACCCTCAGGGATGCCAGAATGGCAAGCCGGCCTTCCTTCTGGAGTGAGCCTTGATATTGTAGAAAGTACGTTTCAACAGTTTTCCTCAACCGATCATTCCCTCCAACCAACGAACCTTTCTTTCAAATTGACGTACCGCATAGGACATTCCAACGTGGAATGCTTTATTTTTTCTTCATCTGAAGGCGACACCTTTTCGGTGAAAATCCCGCTTGAGACTTTCCAGGCCCTACAACAGAACCTCTCCTCTGACACCATCCCCCACATGCGAATCGCCCGTTTGGTCGTTCATGAGGCTATTCGTTTCGGCTTGCCAAGTGTGGAATTGCTGACAGGAACTCCGTTGTATAATTCCGTCCAATCACAGTTATCGGCATTGTTTCCTCCACAATACGCGCCCTAGTTGGCCAACGAGGTCAACCCTCGTTTTTTCCAGAATTCCTCTTCAGCTTCACCACTTACCTGGAATAGTCTGAATTTTGTTAACCTGTTCATGAGTGGCGGAATTCCATTGGTTCAGTTTCTGAGAAACTATTTGATAATCTTTATTTTTCAATAGCTTAGATACATTTCAAGCAATCCACTAATTCTGTGGATAATGTTGTGAGTAAACCATCTCATTTTTCATAGGATTCGTTCATTCATGGACCAATCATCACTTTGCCTATTATTTAAGCATTGTGTTATCGAGGCAGCGCTCACACAAAATATGTGGTAAGGGTATTCCCCAGGGCGTAGTACGTATGTACAATGCAAACCAGAGCAACAACCAGTTTGTTTTTGACCGAAACAAACTTCTACTAGGAAAATTTCCTGACAGTGCTGGTGGTTTTTCTAAGGTATTATGTTGAATGTCAGATAATAATTCTCAAATCAAACGACATGTTCTCATTGTCGATGACGAACCAGCGGTTCGCCATATGGTACGAGGCGTGTTGGAATCAACAGGATTTGAATGTGCGGAAGCCGGAAACGGTGCCTCTGCCTTAGAATGGCTGAAAGACCATCACACCGATATCATCATTGCCGATTACCAAATGCCGATTATGAATGGGCTCGTTCTCCTCGAAAAAGTGCAGAACAGGCTGAATGGTCACACCCCTCGCGTAATCATGCTGAGCGGGCTCATTGATGAGAAAGAAAAGCTTAAAGCTATTGATCTTGGCGCCTATGCTATTATTGATAAACCGTGCAATTTTCGCGAGCTCGTTGTGAAAGTCAACGAGGCGATGACCCCCTAACCCCCCCAATTACTTGTATCGTTCTCCCATTGTTGTTGGCGTTTTTCTGAAGTGTGGTACAAACAAAACCCTGCCCAAGTTTCATCACAAAATCTCTCTTCTTTTCATCGTGTCCAAGCCTGCTTTTTCATCCAAACTTTCTTCCATTCTCATAAAGGAGTGAACAGCGTTAGAATGGAAATGCCTTAATTCATGCCCGAGATCCAATGAAAACACGAACCATCCTCCCAAAGATTTCCATAAGAATATTTCTCGTCTTCTTTCTCTTTGGAATTGGAGCCTTCATTCCTCCAGTGACAAAGGGAGAGACCCCCGCACCGTTCATTCATTGGGGAGCCTTGTCCTACCCTGATCAAGAACCCTCCCTGGAAATGGGGCTCTCGCTCTTCCGATTCACTGAGTTTAATGGAGAAGGCGAACGATTCAACGGGATCAATGAAACCATTGGGATTAACTTTATTACTTTATCTTGGACGGAACATTTAACCAACTCCTTCAAAAATTGGAGCACCAATTTTACCCTAGGGGTTGGGCCAACGCGCAACCAACCTACGGAATGGCTCCAAAACGATCTTATTCATGATGGGGTCTGGGGTATTGAGCCAGTCCCTGTTGGAAACAAACGAAAAGAAACCGATTTCTCCATTTCCGGATCACTCACGCGCTGGTGGGAAATCGTAGGGCAGAAACGCATTCTGTATCTGGGTGGGGGAGGTCAGTCGGGAAGTTTATTCCATGAAGCGTTTGCACGAGCTGGATTTCGCCGTTGGTCGCCCCTCAAAACCATCGAACATCTCAATGGAAAGACGGAAGGAATTCTTGCGGGCCTTTTTCGTCCCTTGCGACTCTCAGGCATGGTCAGAGCCGCTCGCATCGAAACCGGATCCGCCTTTCACGATTTAGCGAATGTCGCGTATACGGCGCAAGGCTCCATTAGTTACGGGTGGTATGACGAGCAAACCCTTCGCCCTTGGTTTGAGGTGGAAATCGGAGCCACAATTGACTCCGGTATTTTTAACGGAAAACTCGGGGACTCATTGGAAGAGCGGTTTTGGACCGCCGCACTGCGGGCCTATCCGTTTACAATTGAAACGTGGAACGACCAGCTCAATAGCAAAGATTTTGGTCCCACGTATGGCGCCCGCCTGACCATAGATCTCTACTCTTTCCTCCCTCAATCCTGGACTGGCCAATAAAAAAGGCTTACATCACGAATTCCTTTCGCTTTTCACCGAGCCTTGCTTGGAATGCCATTGACTTTTTGAAAACACACGGTCGCATCTAGCCATTACTACCTCCAAAACGATTTTCCTGGGCCAATGAACCCGAAAGAAGCTAGCAATGCTTAGGACTTTTGAAGGTTCTTTAACACCTTCCACCGAGAGAGGGCATAGAGGAAAAGACCTATGGCTACAACCATTTCTCGATGCTCACTAATACCCCAAAGAAAATCTTCGTAGATCTTTCCAGAAGGTAACAAGGATTTAAAAATACCTTTTGACTCTCGATAAAGAGACGCGACAACAATCGTAGCCATCGATCCAAAATCAGGCATAGCAGGAGAAAGATTCAAGGATAGTCCTAGCCGATGCTGATAGACCCACACGATTGGAGCAATCACAAACATGACCAGAAGAAAGATCCCTCCCCACTGAGTCAGGCGAACTGTATTGGCTTGACCTGCTCGACTATTATGAAAATTCGTTTCACGACTAATATAGTCTCCCCACCACTGAGGGGTTTCCCATGCTAAATAACTTTGCCCCCAACTAATTTCTTCTCCAGCAAAAAAGATTGTTGCCAAGGCCATAACCCCAACCCAGGCCGCCGCCTCCCACTGACGCAAAGCCCAAAACTGATACGCCACATAAACCAGAACCAATCCGGCTATGGCCCCAGCGACAAATGTCAGGATTTCAATAATTTGATACTCTCGATTGCTCTCTTCAAGCAGAAACGTGAAATAAAAGTTCGGTGAGATCCAAAACGATATCCATACGAGGGCGAGACAGAGTAGAGGCACAAGGGCCGTGACCAACTCACCAAAGGGAATGGTTGGTTTCCCAGAAGAAGCCCACCAAGACAATCCGTTTGAGGAATCTGGAAGAGGCGAATTCGTGGTAGATTGTTTCGGAATCCCACTCATGTATTACGGAACTTCCTGAGAGTAAACATCATAGACAAAGTGATGTGACGGCATGCCATCATCTCAAAATCATGATTATAAGGAAGTGGTAACAGTGAGAGGTAACCGCTTCCAAGATTCTCCCCCATCAACGCTACGATACAGCCCTCCACCGTTGGTGCCAACATAGAGCACCTGAGAATCGCTTGGGCTAATCTGCAAGCTACGGATACTCGTGGCATCTAATCCATTGATTTTGGGATGCCAGGTCGCTCCGGAGTCCTCACTTTTTTGCACGCGATCACTCGTGGCCAGATACAACGTGGAAGGGTGAGACGGATCTATTTGAATGGCACTCACATAGGAATCTTGAATGCTTCCTTCAATCTTGGCCCAATGGTCTCCCTGATCCATCGATTTATATAAACCTTTGGTAGTCCCAGCGTACACCACATCACTATTAGTCGGGTCGACCGCTAATCCGTTCACACCTAAAGCCATCGATGCCATTTTGGCATCGGCCGCCACCATCCCACCAGATTTCTTTTCCCAACGTTCCGTCCCATCCAGGGTTCGATATACCCCACCCGTGGTTCCGGCATACAACACATTCGGACGTTGAGGGTCCATCGCCAACGACACCACAAAATTGACTTCATTCATCCCCACCATCCGCTCCACCCAATTGCGACCTCCATCCATGCTGCGAAACACCCCAACCGTTGTGGCGGCATACACCATCTCGGTTCCCCGCGGATTAAAGACGACTTGATTCACAATGGCGGAGATCGTCCCTTTCTGAATGCCGGCATTGAATGGATGCCAGGTTCTCCCGCCATCCGGGCTTTTATACGTGCCATCACCCATCGTTCCAGCAAATACCGTCGCTGACAACTTCGGATCAATGGCTAAACTAATCACACGCGTCCGAGTTAATTCCCCAGCAAACCGCGTCCACGTTTCCCCTGTATCGTTGGATTTATACACCGCCTCATCCGTTGCCACATAGATAATATTGGATTTGGTGGGATGTAAGGCGATAGACACAATGGTATCACTCCGCTGCCCGCATCCGACGAGCCCCAGTAATAGGGCAGCAACCCAAAAAACAATGCTGGGCAGGGAAAAGTGAAAAGTGAAAAGTGAGGAGTAAGGCGTAGGGACAAAGGGAAAAGGATAAAGACGAAGGAAAGGCAATAATTCTTTCTGGCTTCTCACTTTTTACTCCTTACGCCTCACGTCATACGGTTCAGCATACCCCGTCAATTCGACATAGCCTTGGCCATGAATATCCAGTCCCTTCCATTGTCCTACAACATCGACGGCCCCTTCCCAATAGGTCACGCCTGTACTGCGAGTCGTTACCAGTTCTTGGTCAGGCATACGTGGGGACAACGAAAGGGTCATTCCTTCATCTGGAATGACAAAGGTCCAATGATGAGGATAGCGAGCCCCGCTGACAGGACTCGTCCAGTAGCGATCGACGGAGATTTGAAAATCGTGTAGAGCTAAGGCCTTTGAAGATCCATCCGGCAACACGAATGTTCCACTGGACGCAGGATCAAAGGTGCCATCCGCTCGACGTAGGCCATACGCCATGATTTCATGATCATTATCGAGTTGAAGACTAAACCAATCCCATCCGACCAGGTTATCGGCCAATTCTCCAGATCCAAATTCATGATCCATCCAACTGACACCGTCAACGGGAATCGTCGTCTCGCCCACTCGGACCAAACCTTTGGTGCGGAGACGTGTGAGGGAATAGTAGTGCGAAGTCTGCCCAGGTTCCTGGCCCTTCGCACTCACACCATGAGCCCCATGCATTACCGGAGGCTTCTGTGGTTCAACAGTGAAATCAATGGAAAATTCCTCGGTCTCGGCCTGAAGATGAAACTGTCGATGATCAGGGTTCATCGCCTTCACCTGCCACTTGTCGATCCAGACATCTAAGACATCGGCCCGGGCTCCGGCTTTCTCGATACCTGCCCGACTGATTTTCTCGGCAACCCGAAATTGCCCGGCCTCTTCATCAGTCAAGGCGAAATGCGCAATATACAGATGCCGCATGGCCCATTCAGAGGGATTGTTCCAAGCATCTGCCGAGTCAATTCCACGACGAAAAAAGGTTAACTCATAACCAAAACGGCGTCCGTGGGTACCCAACACATGTCCGGTAAAATACCACCATTCGGTCTGAAACCGTTCATGGCTTCCGTGGTCGTGAGGGAAGACATAGGCATACCCGGATTTCGCAGGAGAAAACCGGGAGGAGGAGGAGTCCGCCGCAAGGATGTCCGGACTGATACCACACATCATCACGACAAGGATGGCTCTTATCATTTGGTCGTTTATAGCACGATGCCCCAAAGCGCACAAATCCCTTGCCCCACAAGCATTTTCTCATGTTGTCAATCAGTACTTCGTCTGCTCCCCACGTTGACTTTCAAGAAAATCCTCGGCTATCGTACCGCATGTCTTTGCATTTTTCATCAGAGGAACCCGAGGCGTTTCCCATACCGGATATCGTTCCGATTTTTCCGCTTCCAACAGTGGTATTTTTTCCCCAAACCTATTTGCCACTTCACATCTTTGAACCCCGTTACCGCGAAATGATTCAGGAAGCCTCAACCCATGGACAATGCATTGGTATGGCATTACTGAAAGATGGATGGGAAGACGACTACGAAGAGGAGCCACCGATTTATTCTATCGGATGTGTCGGGCGGATTATTAGCTCGCATAAACTTTCTGATGGTCGATATAACATCGTCTTACAAGGGTTACAACGATGTGCCTATGAAGAACAGACCGTGATAACCAATTATCGACAAGCTCGGATTACTCCGTACATACCTGAGGCTTCCACGTCATTGACTTCAGCAATTCGTCGCCATCTCGAACAAACTGCGCAGGAGTACCTGACATCCAAGAAAGCCAACGAACTCTGTGAGGTCATTGGTTCGGCCACACTCACGGATCCTATTCTCGTCCACAATCTGTCGGCTGGCCTGGATTTGTCACCGCTCGAAAAACAATTTTTGCTGGAGTCTGACGACCTCACACAACAAGCTCGCCGGCTCATCGATTTAATCCGTTTCAAACTCGCTGATCTCCAAACCCAGGGCTAATACATATGTCGACTCCTGCTGCCATTGAAGTCTCCAACCTCGGCAAAGCCTATGATGGTGTCGAGGCCGTCAAAAATCTTTCGTTGAGTGTGCAGCACGGAGAAATCTTCGGGCTCTTAGGGCCAAACGGAGCGGGAAAAAGTACGACCCTCCGAATCCTGATTACCACGCTCAGCCCCACAACCGGCACCGCCACTATCCTCGGACACGATGTCGTCAAAGAAGCTGATACCGTTCGACGACTGATTGGTTATGTGGCACAAGAACGCGCCATTGATCGATTTCTGACAGGACGAGAACATCTGCTGCTCTTTGCCGAACTCTATCATTTACCCAAACAAGAGGCGCTGAGCCGCATCGACATTCTCTTGAAGCTTGTGAACCTGGAGGATGATGCCGACCGAGTCGCGAAAGGCTACTCGGGGGGGATGAAACGGAAACTCGATATTGCCTGCGGATTGCTCCCACATCCGAAAATACTCTTTCTCGATGAACCGACGCTTGGCTTAGATGTCCAAAGCCGTCTCAATATTTGGGAGCATATTCGACAACTCAAACAGCAGGGGATCACCATCGTCATCACCACGAATTATTTAGATGAAGCTGACCAACTCTGTGATCGGATTGCGATCATTGATCGCGGAGAAGTCCGAGCCATGGGCTCACCGAAAGACCTCAAGGCCAGCTTAGGGGGAGATGGGATTTGGCTCACGCTCAGCGATGCGACCCCAGAAGCACTCGAACAATTGACGACCGCTCTTCAGGGATTACCGTTTGTTCGTGGCATCCGTCCCAGGGAACATGGCCTGGATATTCGGGTGGATGGTCCCGAAAAAGCCCTGCCGGCCATCATGGAAACAACCAATAAAGTCGGCTGTCTGTTGGATGGTATTGAATACCATCGGCCTCGCTTGGACGATGTCTTTGTGGCCCATACCGGGCGTTCGCTCACAAACGAACCTGCTGCCCCCGAAGCCTAACCCTCTAGCTATTTTTCTTTGGAACAATCTCCTCATGAATGAACAAATACAAGAAGTGCTTGCCCTGACCAATCGATGGGTCAAGCGGCTCAGTCGAGAAAAATTCAGCATGCTCTTTACCCTTGCGCAGCCAATGATTTTTTGGCTCATTTTCTTTGGCAGCTTATTCCAACGTGCCGCTGACATCCAAGTGCTACAAGCCCCAACCTACATGAGTTTTCTTGCGGCTGGAGTCGTGGTGATGACCGTGCTCAACAATGGATTAGCCGGGGGAATCGACCTGCTCTTCGATAAAGAAAATGGATTTCTCGAACGCCTCATGTCCACACCCATTCGCCGTTCTTCGGTTATCCTTAGCCGTTTTCTCTTTGTCATGGCCATTACTGGAATGCAAATTCTTGTCATTTTAGGCGTGGCATTTCTCTTTGGCGTCACTCCAGAAACCGGCTTGTTGGGCATTGCCGTCATCCTCCTCATCGGTATGTTATTTGGCGTTGGATTAACCGCCATTTCTATGGCCATGGCCTTTACCGTCAAAAGTCATGGAGATTTCTTCTCTGTCCTCGGCTTTCTTTCCCTCCCCATGATTTTTCTCAGCTCCGCGTTAGTGCCATTGGCAGCCATGCCAGGTTGGATGCAAGCCTTGGCCTTTTTTAATCCCATGACGTGGGTCATTGATGCCGTCCGTCCCCTCATTATTTCGGGTTGGAGTCAAGCACTCCCACAAATTGGCATGGCGCTCGTAGTCCTAATCGCCTTTGACGCCTTGTGCCTCTACGGCGGGGCTAAAGCGTTTAAACGGTCTGTCGGTTAAACCTCTACCCAATTGAAGAAGTTCAAGAAAAGGCTCTCCGGTGCTGCCTAAAGACGATTCTGTGTCATCCGATACCATGGTGGTGAGTCTTCCTCCAGAAAGCACCATCCACGCATTGCTCCGACTCCTTTCTGACCCAAACGAACAGGTCGCCTGTACCATCCAAGACCAATTAGCACGTCTTGGTTCAGCCGTCCTCCCCTTTCTTGAACAAGCAGGTACAGACGATGCCACGTTGCAACCACGTGTGACCTATATCAAAGAAGAAATTCGACTTGGACAATTGCACGATGAGTTCAAAAATTTTGTATCCCAAAGTGCGCGGCAAGGGGATTGGGAACAAGGGGCCTTCTTGATTGCCAAGCTCGCCTACCCAGATCTTTCCATTCCACATTACACTGAACGCCTGGATCAGCTAGCCGAGGAATTTCGTACCAAATGGCATACCGCGGAATCCCCATCGGGAAAAGCCGCATCCATGCTCAGCAATTTTCTGTTTAAAGATAAAGGGTTTTCAGGGAACCGCGAGGAATATTACGAACCGGATAACAGCTATCTCAATCGTGTCCTTGACACTCGCCAAGGCATTCCGATTAGCTTGTCGGCCCTCTATGTCTTTGTCGGAAAACGCTTAGAGCTACCAGTCGTTGGAGTAGGCATGCCAGGACACTTTCTGGTCAAGCTGGAAGGTGAGACACCGGCACAATTCGTAGATTGCTTCAATGGCGGAACCATCCTGCGGGAGCAAGACTGCGAACAATTTATTGCGGCTTCGGGCTTGGACTATGACCCGACATTATTAGAAAAAAGTTCAACCCCAACCATCTTGGCGCGCATGCTCAGGAATCTTTTGAGTATTTATGAACAGGAGCCTGAGGAACCCATGGCCCGCCGGGTCAGAGCATTCCTTGAATTGCTAAAGAACGAACCAATCGACCCTGAATTACCTATCTAACGTCTTCTCTGTATACAATCATTTCTAATCTACCTGCCAATACTCTCAACAAAAAATCTGATCTCTCATTCTCCTTCACAGTGCAGGCTCATGAGTGCCTCTCAATCTAAATCTGTTGTTTTAGGGCCATGGGCGTTCGGATTGATTAACAAGAATTAAACAGAATAGGTTTCATCCATAGCTCACGATTCAAGTGTGCGGAAGAAAGCTTAGGGTTTACGAGAAGCGTGGCCTAGAATGGATGAGACCGGAAGAGGGAGTAGCCCGTCATAACTTTGCCCAAATGCGGTTGACCCATTCTTGCACCTTCGAATGCTCCGTGGTCGCCGCATCAGGATTCGCGAGCAAATACGAGGATATAGGGAGAAAACTTTTAGCAATAGCCGATTTTGGAGCTTCTATTGTTAAGGGGCAACCCGAATTCACCGCTTGGTTGGCCCTTTGAAAATCATTGGGAATCGTCCAAGAGGTTTTATGCCCGCAAATTTCTTCAGCCTCTTTCAGCAGACTACTTTCCTTTTGGGTATAGCGATTAAGAACCCATTGTATCTTTTCAGCGGGTATTCCCGCCCTCAGGAGAAATTCTAAGACTAACTTGGTGCGTTTGACGACCGGAATCGTAAGGGTTGAGACCACGATAATGCGAGATGAGTATCCAAGGGCCGTCGTGGTATTTGTGTCCAAGTTATGACCACAGTCGATCAGAACGAAATCAAACCGTGATCGTAGGCTGGAGATTATGGGGGCAATCCACTCCGAGCGTAATCCTTTGACCAGAAATTCGGTATTCCCTGAAGAGAGGAAATGGAGACCTGAGTCGTGTTTGACCAGGAATTGATTGAGTGTCGTTTCGTTTATTGGGCAAATGGTGCTCCCGAGTTCCCGGAGCGTATGAGGAAGTTTGGTATCAAGAAAGAGTTCAATATCTCCTGCTTGTTGATTTAATTCAAGTATGACCACAGAAGGGGCGTCCTTCATTTGTTGAAGGCTCATTCCCAAATTTACGACGGTCGTCGTCGTACCGATACCTCCACGCGCACCCAAGAAACTGATGATGTCTCTGACACGCGTTCTTCGTTTCTTGGCCTTCTTCCCTTTCTCGACAGCATAGCGGTCAAGGGCAACCATAATGGTTTTGAGATCCAGGGGTATGGGGAAAAACTCTTTCACCCCGAGCTGAAAAGCCTTTTTCCCCAGATTCACGTCCTGGACTTCACTCGTCAAGAAAAAATCCGGCCCACCGGCGTGTTGTGTCATTGATTCGATAAAAGAAAATGTCGGGTGATGATCAAATCCGGCTTCAATGATTATCAAATCTGGCGAGGGAACTTTTCCATCACGTTCTCGTACCACGCAAAAATGAGGATGGTCCGCAATGACCTTCTCAAAAAAGCTGTTCCCCTCGCTGGTGCGAATCCGAAGTTCGACGAGAAGGTCATCGGGGTTGTGAGAAGGAAAAGGGATAGA
Source organism: Nitrospirales bacterium (assembly GCA_965248225.1). GTDB lineage: Bacteria > Nitrospirota > Nitrospiria > Nitrospirales > UBA8639 > Nitrospira_E. The sequence continues at coordinate 4,499,080 of CBDFIV010000015.1, read as the reverse complement.
CTTTTCTTCGGATTGAAAAGTTGACGGCCATGACGTTGTCTTCATGTTGGCTCTACCCTGGTGTTTTCCGTGAGCAGTAATAAGATGGAGTGGTGTTGGTAACCCGCCATGACCGCGTCTAACTACCTATTCGATTTCGTGCAAGAGGCTGTCTTGCGTTCCTTCAAAACAATCAGGTGCTTCGCAAAAATTTTAGTCCGGCACATCCTTTATTATTCGGCTATCCGAGAGTAATTCTTTACCGAATCCGTTAATAATTGCTTTGACTCTACTGGCAAATGCCACTTGATCTCTTGTAGCGCCTGCTTAAAATTTAAGGTCAAGTCTGTTCCTGAGAGTTTCGACGACCTAACATATTTCTTCTCCTCCATGAGTTTTGACTTGCCCTTGGCAATTGGGAGAGCCGGGTTTCGGCTCGGCAGCCGAGGCCCCTTTGTTTCCTGCATACCGGCTTGACTCCAGTTGCCCCACTATATAGTGTTTTGCGACATGGTGAGTTACCCCACGGACATGTCCGATCTGATGACCCGTTTTTTTACTGAGGAGGCCTGTCGCACCCATATTGAGAAGCTTCGCTGGCCAGACGGGTATATCTGTGTGAAATGTGGGAATCACAAGAGGTGGAAAACCAAGCGAGGGTTGTCGGTGTGCTCCACATGTCAATATCAGCAGTCACCATTGGCCGGAACGATTTTTCAAGATTCTCGTATCCCGTTGCGCATTTGGTTTCAGGCAATCTGGTGGTTTACGAGCCAGAAAAATGGAGCGAGTGCTCAAACGTTGCAAAGGGTGTTGGGGATGAGCGGTCACGAGCCTGCGTGGCTCATGCTTCATAAATTACGGGTTGCGATGGTTCGCCCCTCCCGCAACCGTCTTGCCGGGCACGTTGAAGTTGATGAAGCCTATTTGGGTGGAGAAGGAAACAAGCAACTGGTTGGCGTTGCCGTGGAAATCAACGACAAAGGAAGTGGGCGAATGCGAATGCAACCGCTTAAGGGCCGAACAAGCGCGGATGTCAAGCATTTCGTTCAGCAGCATGTTGAGCCTGGCAGTACGATTATCACCGACGGACTCACAAGTTATTGCTGTCTGGCAGACGAAGGGTATGCGCACAAACCAATGCGAAAGTCCTCTGTTGGGGGAAATCACGACCCAGACGCAGACGACCTGTTGCCAAGAGTCCACCGTGCCATTTCACGGGTGAAACGTTGGCTCCTGGGCACATACCAGGGACGCCTTGATCATAAGTACCTCGACGCCTACCTGAATGAATTTATCTTTCGATTCAATCGTCGGACCTCGCGCTCTCGGGGCCTCTTGTTTCATCGACTCCTGGAAAATGCTATCGCCGTCGACCCGGCTCCGCTCCAAAAAATTCAGCGGACCACAAAATCTAGTAGCAACTGGAGTTAAGCCGGTATGCAGGCTTTGTTTCGGCAAAAGGACCCAAAACCATTTCCACCCAGATCGCCCACATTGAATCGTTCTGACGCAAATGATGGTGAGGCAGACCAACTCGCCGGGCTCAGACAAGGCCTGTCCATGGATTTGAGCGTCAGCCCGGTTGGCCGACCTGCAGGCGGTAAGTCGTTGATCTGGATCGCTTCATTGGCCTACACGACCTTGGCAATGCCTTCCTAAACTTTCAAGGTCAGGAGATCTTTTCCTTTAATGATTGGTCCTGAGAAAAATCGGCGGGCTTGAGGCACGACATTCGACCGATCTGGCCTATGACGTATTCACTATTTATGGGATGTGTACTTCGTGCAAACTTCCTGGCAATGTAGTTTCAATAGCTTGTTGGATAGGAACTACAGTCGCTTGAATTCGAGGCCAACTGGTGGAAGATAACACAATAATAGCCATTTTCCGTCCAGAGAGGTTTTGTTGCTTGGAGAGATTTTTATCGGTCGTGACGAACACTTCAAAGCCTTCTTCCTCACTTTTTGCTAATAATTCGCCGTTTTTTAACGTGCTCCAACCGCGCTCAAAAACGGTTCCCACTTGATGAGTACTGAGGAATTTGCGCAGTGGGACAGGAGTCCCCTGATCGAAGAGAATTCTCACTCAGACAACTTGTGGGGAAGCGAGACTTTTGGCGGCATGATCGAGGACCAGGCGTACTTGCTCAAGTGTCACACCAGGGAACAAGGCGACAAACTCCGTGATCTCCACTCCGTCTTCTAGATTCTCAAAAAGCGCTGCGACCGGGACACGGGTGCCATGAAACACCCATTCTCCACTCACCCGTTGAGGATCACGTTCGACCGCTGAACATGATGACCAATCTAGCATGATAGTATCCTACTCGTAGTTTTCTCACGATTCAACCGAACAGTTAGGGTAAACCCGCAAAGCGGTTTGAACAGTATGGTTTATTAGTCCTGCTTCTACCCTACCAATTATTGACATTTGTGGCGGTCTCATTTGAAAAAGGCCAGTGTTCGCAAAGGAACACAAGTTCAAATAGGCTTCTAGTTTCTCGAATGAATTTGAGCGTCAGCCTGGTTACCCTACCTGCAGGCTATAGGACTACATCGACTCAAGACTTGGCCATCGGCAATCTCTTCCCAAGCTGCAATGTCAGGAGATCTTTTCCTTTGATAATACGTCCTGAGAAAAATCGACGGGCTTGGGCTACGACGTTGGATCGATCTGCCGTCTCGTAAAAATGTGAAAGAACGAGTTTTTTGATATTGGCCTTTTTCGCCACTTTTCCACATTCTTCGGCATGCATATGCGACCCTCCGGGCGCATGAGACGAAAAGGAGCAATCTAAAATAGCCAGGTCAGCATCCTGGCAGAGACTCACCAAATTCTGAGAGGCCATCGCATCTCCCGAAAAAGCCGCCGATTTTCCTTGATATTCAACACGATATCCTAGACAGACTTGTTGATTCGAATGGGTCATCGGCAACGGGGTGACCTGGGTCGCACCAATCGCAAAGGGCTGATCATGAACTTCCTTGAACGTGACCCGAAACGGGGGATCCGAAAAATTGGGGAAGGCCCGGAACATCGACCGAAAGAGTCGTTTGGTGCCGGGAGGGCCAAAAATCGTGAGAGCTGGCCGAACTTTCGAGAACGTTGAATGGCAAATGGCATCGAAGAAAAACGTCAAAAAGTCTGAGAAATGATCCGCATGGTAATGGGTAAAAAGTAGGTATTGAATCGTATGGCGGTCTACGCCAGTTTTCAGTAAATTAGAGAGCGTTCGTGGACCAAAATCCAGTAGAATAGGTCGGTCGGTCTGAAGAAGGTATCCAGCGGCCGCCCGAGTGGGATGGATATTGGTACCGGACCCTAAGATGGTGACGTGCATAGGAATGATCGAGCCATGTTACTGACCAGTTCAATCGTTTATGGTGATATCACTGTCAAAGAGGTCTTTACCCTCACCCCAACCCTCTCCCTAGAAGGGCGAGGGAGTTCTGAATGTGTGATTTAATTGATGCCGAGTCCTACACAAACAGAACCGGAAACGAGTCGAGCCATAAATCCATTTGTTGGATTGCTGGGGCTCGGCACGATCGTAGCAGGTATTTGGGTCTGGCATCACCTCAACTTTGATACGCAAGATTACATCGTTGATGAGATCATTCCCATCATCGGTCTCGTCGTCATCCTCAGTGTGGGTCTCTTTGTCATCTGGCGAAAATGGCAAACCCGCAAAGACCGACTGAAACTCCGCGACCGTCTCATTCAACGATTTCAAAAAGAACCGTCTCCACACAAACAGCGAGAGCTGGCATTTACCCTGGTTGAGGTCAATCAATTCGAAGCTAAAGGGCTGGAGGACATTGCCGAGCCCATGGCGAAACTCTTTATCTGGACCATGAACACCGCTTTGGGGGACAAGCAACATCGCGTGCGAGGAATGGCGGCAAGCTACTTAGGCATTCTCAAACATACCGAATCCATTCCGTTACTCATTCGATACTTAGAAGATGATCACGCGCATGTACGCGCCTGTGCGGCGTTATCCTTAGGCCGGATGCGAGCCCAAGACGCGAAAGCCAAGCTGGAAGAAACCATGAAGGAAGATTGGGATCAGACCGTCCGCAGTCGCTCCCGCGAAGCGCTTGAACGAATTCAGTAAGGAGTGGGCGTGAGGGGTAAGGCGTAAAAACAAGAGACAAGAAAAACCTGCCTTTCACCCTCGCTCTTATCCTTGCTGTTTATCTCCTTACCCCTTACTTCTCACGACTTACTTTTTACTTTTGAGGATTATTCGAGCTCTCGATTCAAGGCCGTCTGATCCGCCTTCGTCAATCGATACCCTTTGTCCATCAGGGTCTGCATACCAGTCATCAACACGGGGAACTGCACCTCCGGCCGATTGCGCTCAAACAATCCAATCAGTTGGCTCACATATTGATCGACCGATTGCCCGCTGTGGTAGGTCCGACTAAAGGCATCCAACACGTCTTGCATTTCTTGGGTACTGTAGGCGTGATCATCGTCGCCATCACTGACTAGCGCCATTTGAAAGAATGTCAGGCTAAAAGACAATCGTTGCTGAGTATTACCAAAAGCCTCCCGTGCTGCCGCTAAACCCTTGGGATATCGTGTCGCACAATCGGCAGGAGCCTCTGGCTGGGAAATCGGCACAAAATGTATCTTCTCCGCCTGGGCTGCGGGCGGAGGCTTCTTCCCCATTCGCTTATAAAACCAAGCCGTACAGGTGTCGGCCTCGGCAAACGCCTGTTTATCTTTGCCAATCTGTTGACTGATATGTTGAGTGAAATTTTTAAAGACATCCGAGCCCGGTGAAGCCTCTACGGACTTTTCGAGGGGAGACAGCAGCAGCCCCATACCCAAAAAACCTGAAACGAGCAACCTAATATTCACATTGCAGTGAAATTTCATAACAATTCTCCCATCAGCCAATGATCTAGTATATCATCGGCCACCGTCGCTTTTGAATCAAATCCGACGCTTTACAAAGAACAATAGCGGAAAGGTAGAATCTTCATTGCGGCAACATTTATCAACATCCGCACACCATTCATGACCCAAGAAAATTTCTATGACCTGGGCGACTATGATGCCGTTCAACGCCACATCAAAATTGAGCGGGATAAAGCGAAAAAACTTCGGAAATCATCTTGGTGGGAAGCACACATACAGAAAGGCCTCTGCCACTTCTGCCAACAAGTCGTGGGAGCAGCCAATCTCACCATGGACCATCTTGTGCCCCTTGCAAGAGGAGGCAAAAGCACCAGGGGGAATATCGTCCCCGCCTGCCTCACCTGCAACAAGAAAAAACAATTGTCCACGCCCGTAGAATCTATACTTGATCAGATACGTGCCAAACTGCCTTAGAATTTATGAACGAGAAAAAATACAGGAAGGTTATCCGACGCTTTTTTCAATAAGCCATCTTGCTCCGAATTGCGCCAAAGCTGCGCCAAAGCTTCAAATGAAAAACCTAGAATTATCAATAGAAACAAGACATTTCATTAAAGTATCGCGCCGATTGCTGCCTAATTCTTGAGATTCGGCGCGACTTCATGATGGGAAGATCCAGGATACCATCGCACCGCAACAGCTCTCCCTTTGAAATAAATCTTCCCCTCTTTTTTTAACTGGCCTAGAAGCTTTTGAACCTGATCACGGGTCAGCTCAGGAAGCACTTGTAGCAGGTCCCGTAACCGGCTCCCTTCTTGTCTGAAATTTTCAATGTGCTTAAAAAGGAGTGCTTTGTTTGTCTCACGATCAAGCCCACGCTTCCGCGTATAGACACCTTTCTTGCCAAGAAATGAATAAAAACGCCTAGAGAGGATCGGTTTGGTTCCACGGCCACGCCCTGTTAGCTCAAGAATGCCACGATTTTTGAGAGATGTGAGACGATCTTTGAGGAGGTGTGGAACTGGATCTTCACGTTGAACGGAGTCCAACACCAAGAGGTCCTTCGTCGTGAACGAACCTAAACCTTCCTGTGTCACATGTTCAAGAAATCTCAAAAAATTAGGATTTTGCACTTCGCCAAGCAAGGTGAGGCTTACCTGATAGTCGTCCGTTCCTGAGAAATCAGGGCGGGGCTTGCTTTCCTTGATACATTCTTCAAACATCCGATCTGCCCCTTGGCCAGACCGTTCGACCAATCCGCAACGCGCAAATGCTTCCGCAATTCGCCGATTACGCGGAAATTGACGGTCCAAAATATTGTTAGGCGTGACCCCAGGAGGAAAACCTCCAGGACTAACAATTTCAACCTTCTTGGAGTATTGGCGCACAAATACCGACCCATGAAGGCGATAATCGCGATGACTCACAGCATTGAGGATGGCTTCCCGAATAACCCTTTCGTTAAAAGTCGGGATATCCCAAACAAACAGTCCTTCCTGATAATGCTGAACCTCATTGCGAAGGTTGATTGTCATCCAGAGGTCGTCATCGAACAGAAAGAACCCCTCCCTAAATTCCTTCCGCTGTTGATACGGAACGGACGCCTCGTCCGACCGATATTCAAACACAACTTCTGAATGGGGCAAATGACGACCTAATGCATTCCTAGATCCAAAGAGAATAAGTGCTGCGTACGTGACTGCACTATCAACCAGCAGTTCCGCATCTGTTAATAGCTGAATATCGGTCACACTCTCTAGCGCACTATTGCCTGACTTCCTCCTCCACATCTCACGAAACCGTGCGATCCCCATAGGATCGAGATCACCAAATGTTGCGTTCTTCGCAATTTCAGCAGAAAAGTCTGGTCCAGATTCTTCGAAGATTCGCTTGAGTTTGTCAGGCGTCATAGGCACAAGACTCTCACCACTTCGCATCCAAAAAGCTCCTTTGCATTGGATTGGCATACCAATAGGTCGTGGTGGCACTTGAAACACAATGACCCGCCCTTCAGGAAACTGAAGGGCCTCCGCATCAATCCGAAGATGAAGTCGTTCCATTAAACTATGTTTAGTTCCTTCAATACTCTGAAAAGCTTGGCTCCCAATAATTTTCCTGGGTTTCTTGTTAGTCACACCAAGTACAAGCCTTCCACCTCCCTCATTGGCGAGTGCGACAGAGTATTTCACTAACTGCTCGAACTCGAATGAATGTTTTGCCTCCTTGAATTCTAAATGCTCATTTTCACAACTATCCATTATGCGTTGCAGCTCTTCGAGTGTCATTCTTGACCCAATCTTCTGTTGATTCTATTACTGACCACTTCAACGCGGTAAGTATAGCCGATTCAATATGAACCGCCTACAGTGCCACATCAAGCTTGAGCGGGATAAAGCCAAAAAACTTCGGAAATCATCCTGGTGGGAAGCACACCTACAGAAAGGCCTCTGCCACTTCTGCCAACAAGTCGTGGGAGCAGCCAATCTCACCATGGACCATCTCGTGCCTCTAGCACGAGGCGGAAAAAGTACGCGAGGGAATATCGTACCAGCCTGCCAAGCCTGCAATAAGAAAAAACAGCTAGAAACTCCCGCCGAAGCTCTCTTAGACCAAATTAAAATTCAAACTGACGAAGGAACGAATTAGGTTTGGTTTTTGAAGCCTCTAGAGTACTGGAAGCTCACAGAGACTATGAAGGCGCTTTGGATTTTGAAATGTTTGAGGCACGCGCAGGGATGAAGCTGGCTGAGATGGATACGGAGCAAACAGAGATAGCCGGGACAACATTCTACAAATTCGGCAAGAGGCGGGACAGACACCAACCAATCAAAGATGAAAGGGTAGCATCCCCTTCCGCTAGTCCTGGACCATTTCCAACAGAAGCCTGCACTGATAAAGCCGCGTTGGGACGATAGGTTCCTTACTCACAACCTTGGCGATTAATCGTCGCTTTCCCCAGCACCGTAACGCCCTGATCATCGCCACCCCCTAAGACGGTAGTACCCTCTTTACTTGAAGCCAAATGGGCCTTGCAATGCAGATTGATGGTACTAGAGGCCATCACATTGACCTTGGAAATCAGGCAGTACCAGCCATTGGGATTCATCAACGTCATGGTGGATCCGGTCATGACACTGATATTGGGATGGATTAACACCAGCTCTGGGTTTTCAGTGGGAGTGGATTCATTGATGTCCTCACCAATCCCAAAAATCTTAAACTTCCCCGATACCGATCGATACGTTGGATTATTCACATCGAAGGGATGGTCTGGCCAGGACGCTAAACAGACGCGCACGGCATCGAGATTGGCTGAGGCCAATGTTGGCAATAGAAAAATGGAGAGTAGAACGAAAAGGAAAGAAATTCGTTTCATGTTGAGTGCCCCCGATTGATTGTCATCGTTTTCTCGTTTCGTGAGACCCGCTTTCCTATACTAGCGGCGGGTTTGATAGCGACAGGGTTAGAATACAAAACTTGGAAAGAGGAGTCCAATCTGGGTCAAAACATGAGAAGGCTCAAACAATGGGCAGGGCCAGTCGCTTTAATTATCGTCGGATGAGGCGAATCCATCGCCACATGTTGACGAGGCTAAACAGGGAAGAGGCCACATAGGTTAAGGCAGCAGCTTTGAGAATACGTCTGGCACCCTCCATATCCGTGGGCGCCAAATATCCCCCTTCTTCAAGAATCGGCAAAGCCCGACGAAAGCTGGCATTCCATTCCACTGGCAGGGTGATCAGGTGGACCATGGCCGACACACTCATGGTGCCAATGGCTACTACCAATACGGCGAGGCCCACGGCAGGAACCCGTGTAATCCCGGCCAATATGGGCATGGCCAGCATCAGGTAGGATCCTGCCTTTTCAGCTTTCTGCGCAAATTTAATTAAGTGCGTCCGATCTTTGAGGAGTGCATACCCATCATGATCCTGCAACGCATGTCCCACTTCATGGGCCGCGATGACCGCCGCGGTTAGGGATTTCCCATTGTAGTGTTGGGGCAAGAGTCCCACGAATTTGGTTTCGGGATTGTAATGATCGCCCAGGGGCGTTGGCTCGACACGCACCTCTTGCAGGCCAAATCGATTCAGTAAATGACGGGCAAGTTCACCGCCCGTTCCAGGAAAATTTTCACGCGGTTGCCGGTACTGCCGAAACACCCACCACACCCACAACTGGGGACCCAGCACGAGCGCTATCAAAATGATGGATAAGAAGATCAGTCGCATGAGTATGATGAGGTTCCTACGTTCCTCCCTTTTGTAAGGGGCTTGGGCCCGAAGAGGGCACAAGCAGGTGGGGTAGAGTTATCCAATTATTGGAAATCTACAGAATAGAGCCATGACCAACTCCAGACTTCTACCTCCCCTAGCCCCGCCTTACAAAGGCGGGGGACAAGAATAATATGAGCCTCGCCGCGCCAATATTCTTGAACAATCTTTCCATAGCCTCAATAATGTCTGAATCGTCTTTGCGGGTTAGGAGGAGCAACTCACAATAATGGGCGGACTATCATCCGGGGCCGGAAGGGCATAAGCCTCCATACCTGGCTGATCCATAAATGGTTGACTCAGCAACTCCAATAGCCGGTCGATTTCTGAATAGTCTTTCTCTAGCGTGGCTAACTGAATCGCGCGTTCCGCCACATGATTTCGCAGAATATACTTGGGATTCACCTGATCCATTCGCACCTTCCGTTCGGCATCCTGGCTTTTCTCGGCAAGTAATCGCTCACGATATCGGCCAGCCCAATCATCAAACGCTTCACGATGAAGAAAGAAATCACGAATGGCCGAATTGGCGGCAGGCGCCTCCTGCTGAAAATTACCCAGGGCCCGAAAGAAGGTCGTATAATCGGTTCGGCTAGAATCCATGAGGTTCAAAAGATCCGTCACCAATTTGTCATCACCCGCATGGCTTTCGGTCAACCCAAGTTTGCTCCGCATCAATTCCGCATATTTCTCAAGCATGGCCTGTTCATACAATTGCGGCGCCATTTTCAGGGCTTCTTCATCTATTAATTGCGACAACGTTTGGCCCAGCGCTCGAATATTCCAATAGCCAATATCCGGCTGATGTTGAAAGGAATATCGACCCTGATGATCGGAATGGTTACAGATAAACGTAGGATCATAACGTTCCAAAAATCCATAGGGGCCATAATCCATCGTTAAGCCCAGAATAGACATGTTGTCGGTATTCAGCACTCCATGCGCCCAACCCACCGCCTGCCATTGGGCCACCAGATGGCCCGTCCGTATCGCCACTTCATGCAAGAGGCGGGCATAGGGATTTTCCGCTTCACGGACATGCGGGTAATGCTGGTCAATGACATAGTCTGCTAAGAGTTTCAAATACTCATGCTGACGTCGATAAAAAAAGACTTCAAACGATCCAAATCGAACATGTGACGGGGCCATGCGCAGCAGCATCGCCCCTGGCTCCGGCCTTTCTCTCCAGACGATTTCTTCACCGGCCACCATACACAAACTCCGAGTCGTGGGAATGCCCAGGGCATGCATGGCTTCGCCACACAGATACTCCCGGATTGTGGAACGTAAGACAGCTCGCCCATCTCCATCACGCGAAAACCGCGTGAGTCCAGCGCCTTTGAGTTGGAGCTCCCACCGTTCGCCATGTTCAGTTTTGATCTCGCCCAGCATAATCGCCCGCCCATCGCCGAGTTGCGGCACATAATGCCCGAACTGATGCCCCGAATAGAGCATCGCAATGGGATCACTCCCGGGCAGCAGCTTGGCCCCACAAAAATATTCTGCAAAGTCAGGCCGTTTCAATTCACCGGGATCTAAATTCAGCAAATCCGCCGCCACAGGATTCACACTCACCACATACGGATTCGGAAACGGCGTCGGCTTCACCCGCTCCCAAAACACGTCCGGTAACCGCGCATAAGTATTGTCAAAAGAAAGCTCTTCAAGTTTTTTCATAGGTGCATTATCTCTGGTAACCACACGCTCCGCAAACCAAGGCCCAAATTGACCAATATATAAAAATACTGTAGTTTATATATACAAGGAGGCATTGATTGCTATGAAGACCCTTATCGACATTGATGAAACCCTGCTGAAAGAAGCCATGAAACTTTCCAAAGCACCTACCAAAAAAGAGACCATCCAGCGAGCACTGGCAGAACTCGTGAAAGCCTGCCAGAGGCAATCATTGAAAGCCCTAGCAGGCAGCGGGCTCCTAGACTTGAATCATACCGAACTTCGCAAAATCAGGCGTCAAAATGGAAAACTCAACCATTGAGCCCAAAGGGATCAAAAGCTCTGGTCCTGGTTGATACCAGCATTTGGATAGGATTCTTTTCAAAAACCGGCTACACACACGTCAAAGAGCACCTGAAAAAGTTATTGGAAAATAATTCCGTCGCAACAGCGGGCCCAATAATGCTGGAACTTCTCCAAGGGTGCCGTTCAACCAAAGAACGTCGCACACTCCAGGAACAACTGAAAGGCCTTCATTGGTTAGCCACTGAAGATCATCATTGGTTCCAATCAGGAGAAATGGCAAATGATCTCCGGCAAAAAGGAATCACAGCCAGTGCCATTGATGCGCTGATTGCCACCTTGGCACAAGACTACCGATGTCAATTGATGCATCTCGATCAAGATTATCAGCACATTGCCAAGCACACAGATCTTGCCCTCCTGAAGATTGAAGCTCCTTAATACCTTCCATCCTTTGACAAGCAGTTTGGCGCCACAAAAATATTCGGCAAAGTCAGGCCAATGGAATTCCTGAGGATCTAAATTCAGCAGCTCCGCAGCTTAAGGATTCACGCTCACCTCATAGGGATTCGGAAACGACGTCGGCTTCACCCGTTCCCAAAACACGTCAGGCAACTTCACATAGGAATTGTCAAATGAGAGATTTTCTAGTTTCAACCTACAACCCTTATCCGTAACTGATCGTGTTTGAGCAACCGAAGGGAATAATACGGGAAACTGAACCAGACATTGAGCTGTTATGACAAATGAAAGTGGGGAGCCTAACTATGGCCTATTAACACTACTCAATGCATCAATGATCAGCGCAAAGTTGATGAAGAATGTGAAAACACTGTCCAGCTTGTCAAAGCGCGAGAACACCCGACGAAAGCCTTTGAGTCGACGGAATAGCCGCTCCACTTCATTGCGTTGCTTATACAGCTGCTTGTCGTACTCCCATGGTTCGCGCCGGTTCTTTTTTGGTGGGACCACGGGCGTGCAGCCCAGATCCACAACGGTCTGGCGTGTCTCATCGCCCTCGTAGGCTCGATCCATGATGACATACTTCGCAGACAACTTGGTCGCCTTCAACAACTTCCGGCCTTCGGGCGCATCCCCGGCTTGACCCGGGGATAAGGCAAAACTCACGGCCGTCCGAGCATCCGCGGCAACCAGATGAATCTTGGTGGTCCACCCGGCGCGGGACTTCCCGATGGCTTGCGGCCCGTTTTTTTGAGCGCGCCCGTCCCATCGGGGTGCACTTTGACGGCGGTACTATCCAACGAGACGGCCTCAACGTGGACGCGAATGATTTGTTGTTGTTGCCACTCGGCAAAGACCCGGTCCAATACCCCACGTTTCGCCCAGCGATTCATGCGAGTGTAGATGGTATGCCAATTCCCAAAAGACTTGGGCAACCCGCGCCACTTACACCCCTGTTCAGCCACATATAATATGGCATTGAGGACTTGGAGATTGAGCATGGAGACATTGCCACGCTGGCGCGGCAAAACCGATTCAATGAGCTGGTACTGCGAGTGAGTAAGTTCCATGGCCGCAGTATACCATAATGGAATCCATTAGTGTTAACAGGCCCTAGAAACCTAGCGCCGCGATCTAAATTCTTTATACACCTCAGATAATAGTGCAACTTCCATTATTCCCCAAAAAACAAACCAAGCACTTCCGACGATCCCGGGAATCCAATAAAGAGGAAATGGCATGGTCACACCATTGAGAATTGAGCCACCGAGATAATACACAATAAGGGGAATAGTGGTCAGAAAGACCAACCGCCATCCATTTTCTTGTGAAAGATTCCAAACACTGAAAAGTGTTGGCTTTTCATCAATAGCTATGATCGGCAATATAAGACTCACCCGACTTGCTGCATATAGAAAAAGGAAGAATTTAATCAAAGGAACTCCTATTCCAAAAATAAAGCTCCACATTGTTGGTATCCATGTTTTGGGTATTAGCCATTCAAGAAGAGAGTAGTCCATAAAGACAAGATAGTCTCTAACAGAATCAATTCCCGCTTCTAGAAAACTCGGTGACCCAATAAAAATTGAATGCAATAGTACAAACATAGCTCCGAGGTAGATAAGAAATGACCACATAAAAAATCGTGTTTCTCGATGACTCCATCTAAAAAAATCAGTCCACCGCTCATATTTTTCTTCCAGTAGATACCCACGGGCTTACGCCGCGTGGCACTTAAAATTCACACTCAATCTGAACGGGATTTTTCTCCATTCGTTCTTAATGGTCCACATGCTGCCAACTCATTGGACATCTGTTTTATTCAACCCAACTGTCGTAGGAAAACCCCTGGAACAGCATAACCCCACACCACATGCGAGTGATCCTAAGAGGCCCCTTGGACACTGAGGCGAACTTCTATGCCTGAGAACTATCAAAATCATCTCATGGGGCAAAGAGTCCCCCGCCTCCGTCGGGGAGCGCTTTCACCCACGGGCTCACGCCACGTGGTCCTCCGCGCTAGCTTTGATAGAATCATTCGATGGCAGGTAAAAGCTAAGAGAGTAAACACCAACCCGCTCTCTAACCCACCCAACACCGTCGAGACACCAATCCTTACCTTTACTGGAAGGTCGCTTAGCATGGTCAATATGAAATAGTTCCCTGCTCTGGTGATGGCGAACGAGGCAAGACAAAGGATGACGACCCATATCCAGAATTGCCGATTTTGACAAAAAGGAAATCTGAGTGCTTTCTTGAAAATCTTGCCAACCGGAAGAGGCCTAATTGTGAGTTGTTGTATTTCTTGCATCTTTCTCGACTCTCACTACTTACGTCCTTATCGGCTCAATCCACCTAAACATTTTGTATCTCTTTCGATACGAGGGTGTATCAGTTTGTCTCATGAAACAGATTCTAATTACTTCAGAAGGGTAAAACTCCCAGTGTTTTCAAGATATTATGTTGCCATAGAATTATGGCGCTCTTTTTGCTTTATCCACGTTATAGCGTTTGCCTGGCTCAATTCATCAGCAAGACCTGGGAGTGGATATGATTCGGATTTGTGCATGGTGTCAGCAGGAAGGACCGCTGGAAATTCAACTTCAGAGTTCACATAGTTCAGCAGACCTCATATCTCATGGCATTTGCCGGAATCATGCTCAAGGGCTTCGACGCACCTACGGCCGAGATCTGCTTCGTCAACCAGTCTCGCCCTCATCGCCTCGTTCCCGCCATACCTCAACACAAACATTCTCATAAGGCTCTTTTGTAGCCTAATCCGCCTGGCCCGCAGTGTGAAACGGGCATCCATCTGCCCAGTACAATATCCTGGATTTCCTCATGACGAAGGAATGATTCCACAATCTTTGGGGAAATGTTGTGAAGAAGGGGAAGGTTTTCAGGAACAGGAGGGAATCGTGGCGACTTAGTGAGAACCGTTTAAACGGTTCTTAACCATGACCGTTCCAAGGTTGGGCAAGCGAGCCGTCCGTCGATAATCAAACCAGGCAAAGACGAGTACTCCCAAGATGAGCATCGTGCCCACGATCATGGTTGAGGGATCGTTTTCTATGAATGCGGCAATGGGGTTCATTTTTCGAACTTGCTCCTATCACTTGATGTTTTCGGCTCGTTCCCCAATTTCTTAAGATCTTCTCCCGATATTCGGGTTCTTTCTCACAAGATAGATATTTTCACCTAGGTCTTTATTTAAATTTTTTAACTGAATATCCCTGAGGTCCTACGCCCTCAACTTTCGCCACGCGGGAGCCACCCAGTATAATGTCGCATGCCTACGACATCGCACCGAAACCCCTTCTCTTTCTGCGCCCGGCTTGTACTGTCGGCGCTTTTGATGATCGCCCTCATACATACTTCTTCGGTTTTTCCAGTGTGGAGTGCTACTCCAACTAGCCTCACTCCAATTCCCAATCTAGAAATTCTCGAAGAAATCATTCATATCCGCCATCGTGCGTTTCAACCGTCAGAATTGATCATTCCGGTTGGTCAAAAAACACGATTGATCTTGAAAAATTTAGATACCGAACTGCATGCCTTTGTGCCCGTGGGTTTACTCGCTGATTCTCATGTGGCTGTGAGCGGGAATGGGGCTCCGCAATTTGCCAAAGAAGGTTTTGTCCGGGTGCTCCTACCGACCAGAGGACAAACAGAAATCGTCTTTACGCCAGTTCGTCCGGGAACCTATCCCTATTTCTGCGATTTACCAGGGCATGTGATGCGCGGTACCATCGTGGTGCGTGAGAATCTGGGTATGGTACAGTGATCGCTTTGCCTCCGAGGGATTTTTTACCTCGGAAGATTACTAGGTACGTTTCATTCAACATGTTTTTGAGGAGGAGTTCGGTTCCATGAGTACAGCTTGTCACCCCATAATTGAAAAAACTACCCCCGCTTACGAAGCTGATCGCATTTCGGCTTCTTCTGCCTCCCGTTCAATCGGCGGATTTCATACATTACTTCTCTTCGGTACTGTGATCTTGTTTGGGACGATGACCCCTTGGGACAACGAATCACATGCAGCCAATCAAGACGAATTCCTTACGCCGATCACTGAATATGCGCAAGCGGTTGGCAAAAATGATCGGGTTGCGGCGGGACAACGGGATTTTGTTTGCTTGTTGAAAATGGCTCAACAGCAGTTATTGGTCGACGGAAATTTTCCAGATGCGTTAAGTCCAGTCTATGAATGGTGTGCCCAGCGGCGTACCGCCGCCCATAGTCGACTCCTGAATCAACACGATGGGGGTTTAGATAATGTATGGCCTGGGCCAGGACAGTTAGTGGATTTTGTCGATTTTCAACGCTTTTATATTGCCGAAACATCGAGCAAGCAATTAGCACCATCCATTTTTGTCATGTATGACATTGCCCGTCATGAACCCGACCATCCCTTTACAATTGAAGCCGTAGAATCAGGAACCTTGCCTCATGCCTCTTTCCCCTCGCCTGATGAGAGTACGGTTCATGCAGCTCCTACCAATTTTGTCATCACAACCATTTCCTATCCGAACCCGTTGACCGCTCCGATTTCAAACGGACCTGGATCTGCGGATTGGGTGGTGCCCTACAAAAAAATCCAACGTGTCATTCAATCGGTGAAGGTCAAATGGGTGGTGCTTTCTGACCTCAAACGGTTGGGATTTCCCGTCGATCAAGCGGTCCTCGATCTACCCCTTGAAGGTCCCCATGGCACCACGATTCCCTTTGTAGTTGATGCCGGAGGCTTTGTTCCGCATTCGGCGAAATGGTTTGGGCCGGATGATCAAATCGAAGCCGCCCTCGCTGGCGTCAAACAGGCACAAGCAGCCCCAACCTCTTTGGATGCCCTGATGCAACTCAATCGCGCCTTAATGATTGCGCCCAATAACCAACAGGTGTTGAGTGTCTTTGCCAATCAACTGTACCAAGGGCTGTTGAGCTATGGTGGCCGTCTCAATGGCATTCCTATCGATGATGCCCGCTTGGCTCAGCGATTTAATGAATTGTATTGGACCGTGAAATCTCAAACTGATCGTTTTGACTTAGCCTTAGGCATGGTGACGGGCGGAAAAGCCGAACCAACTCCTGCTGATTATTTGTATCGCATGATTCCGGTGATGGAGGCCCTCGCGTCCCTTGAACCTGGAGATTTCCAAAACCGTTTACACCTGACGTCAACCTATCGCTGGACCAATGATCAAATGGCCGCTCTCTCCTCGCCCCAAGAATTGCTCACGGCGGTGCCGGCCGAACAAGAAGAAGTGCGTGCCGAAGTGCTCTTAGAATTGGCGTGGGCTCGTATTGGGAAAGTCGCATGGAACCGGCATTTCGACGACCCTGATATTCACAAGGGGTATGATTCGGCCAAGAAAGCCTTTGAACTGACCAAAGATCCCCTGAATAAATTCACGGCCGCCTATGCCATGGCGTATAGCCTCGCTTTCCAGGTGCCACGGGACAATCCCGCCATGCTGGCCCTCTTGCATCAAGCGAAAGATTGGTACGAAAAAATTCCCGGCACGACCCCACAAGGTTGGGCCTATATGCTGGAGAACGATACGCTCAAGGGAATCGTTAAAACCGACCCAACCTTCAAATCGTTATTGGCAGCACGATAAGGCAAAGGAAATAGACGAAGACTCGTAACAGACGCGGCGTAAGCAATTAGGATAAACATCCTAATTGCTTACGCTGGAGTCATTGACCTCAGGTCTGACCTTCCACACTTCATCTTGCTCTTTCGCCTCCTTTCATTTTCACGCCTTGTTCCGTTCATCTCATGGAATTAGATTTCCGAAAAAATCCTGACATCTTGAGTAACATGCTGGACGTGATGGCCGACGGCGTCTTCACCGTGGATGCCAAAGGCCATATTGTGGCCTGGAGCACCGGCGCGGCGCGGATCACCGGCTATTCCAGCAATGATGTCATTGGCCAATCCTGCCACATGTTAGAAGGCCAGAACTGTAAAGGCTTTCGAGTCCTCACAGAATTTCTCGACAATCCGTCGCCCTATCCGTGGGGTATCTGCAATCAAGAATGTAAGGTCTTAGGCAAAGAGGGGAAAGAGCTCTACCTTTTTGGCAATGTCTCGATTCTGAGAGATGAACAGGGCCACGTCGCAGGCGCGGTGGGAACCTTTACCGATCTCACCTCCTTTATTCTCAGTAACCAAAAAATCGCCGTTCTGGAAGAGCAAACCCATTCACGCGAGGCCTTTGAACAACTCATCGGCAAAAGCTCGGCCATGCAAGAAGTCTTTCGTCGATTACGGCTGGCGGCCCAAAGCGATGTCACGGTGTTGCTCACTGGAGAATCTGGCACCGGCAAAGAATTGGCCGCACGAGCCATCCATGCCCTGAGTGACCGTAAGGACAAACCGTTTTTTGCAATCAACTGTTCAGCTATTCCTGAAACTTTATTAGAAAGCGAATTGTTTGGCCACGTGAAAGGCGCATTCACCGGCGCCATTCGGGATAAGATCGGCGTGTTTCAAGCGGCGGACGGCGGCACGTTATTTCTGGATGAAATCGGAGACACGAGTCCCCTGCTTCAACTCAAATTGCTGCGGGTGTTACAGGAAAGCGAGGTCCGGCGGGTAGGAGATGACCGCGCAATGAAGGTCAATGTTCGGCTGATTACGGCCACCAATCGTAATCTACAAACCCTGATGGCTGCAGGAACATTGCGGGAAGATTTTTATTACCGTATTCATGTCTTCGAAATTACCCTGCCACCTCTCCGAGAACGGCGCGCAGATATCCCTCTTTTGGTCACACATTTCATGAAAGACAATGCCAAGACCTTCAATCGCGACATCAACGAAATCGCGCAAGATGCCTTGCAACGTCTTCAAGAATATGGTTGGCCGGGGAATGTCCGCGAACTCAAGAATGCCATTGAGCATGCCTTTGTCACTGTGGCAGACAGCTGCATCACCCTTTGGGATCTTCCACCCGAAGTCCAGCGCCCCTCCTTGAAACCCTCTTCCCCTTCCAGCTCGTCTTCCACCTTGGACTCAGACGAAGAAATTCGCATTCGAGAGGCCCTCCAGCAGGCTCGCGGAAACAAAACGGAAGCGGCCAAGCTTCTTGGGGTAAGCCGGGTCACCCTCTGGAAAAAACTCAAATTTCTTAAACTCGAATCTCCTATCTCCCCCTAACAGAGAAAACTCCCCATAACCGTTAACTTGTTAAGTTAGCAGTTAGCGCTTTGCGTTCATCTGATCCCTTAACAGAGAAGACTTCTGTAAGTTAACGCCACGACGAAAAATTTATAAGTATATGTATTTATTGTAGTTTATAATGATTAATTGAAATGGAGTATCATGGCATAGGCGTTGCTTTATATAAATGATAGAAGAAACAAAAGAACTCGGACGCGGGATAGAACCCAAAAGGAGTCATACCATGATCGTGAAACAATTCTACTTACAATGTTTAGCGCATGCCTCGTATATGATTGCCGACGAAGAGACCAAAACAGCTGTCGTCATCGATCCCCAACGCGATATTGATCAATATCTTCAGGAAGCCCATACCCACGGATGGTATATTCGTTTTGTTTTCCTCACCCATTTCCACGCCGACTTTTTAGCTGGGCATCTGGAACTCCACAAACAAACCGGCGCCGACATCGGCATGGGGGCCAAAGCCAAAACAGATTTTCCAATCACCTCCTACAAAGATGGAGATGTGCTGGAATTTGGAAAAGTCAGGATCAAGGTCTTGGAAACACCTGGCCATACACCAGAAAGCATTTCCTTGGCTGTCTATGACCTCGCCACCAGTTCCGAACGTCCGCATTGCGTCCTAACAGGTGACACCTTGTTCATCGGTGACGTGGGGCGCCCAGATTTGATGGCTTCGGTAGGAACGACTGCCGAAGAACTAGGCAGTCAATTGTTTGATTCACTTCGAAATAAATTGATGACCCTCCCAGATGACACCTTGGTCTATCCCGCGCATGGCGCAGGGTCCATGTGTGGGAAAAATCTGAGTAGTGAGACGGTCTCGACCGTAGGCAACCAGCGGTGGGAAAATTATGCGTTGCAACCCATGACGAAGCAAGAGTTTATCGGATTGGTCACTGCCGATCAGCCCGAAGCTCCTGCCTATTTTGGATATGACGCCCAGATGAATCGTGAAGCTCACCAAACGTTGGAAGTGGTGGTGAAGAACAGTTTAACTCCTCTCTCGTTGGAAGACGCATTGGAGCTTCAACAAAACGGTGCCCATATCCTTGATGTGAGAAAAGCCGTGGACTATGCCGGAGGACATCTGAAAGGTAGTCTCAACATTGGATTAATGGGGAAATTTGCCACGTGGGTTGGGACGTTGTTGGACCCCAAACGCCCCGTGGTCTTGATCACAGAGTCAGGAATGGAAAAAGAGGCTATTCAGCGTTTAGGCCGCATCGGGTTTGATCAGGTTACGGGGTATCTGGATGGCGGCATGCAGGCCCTTCAGAACAGGCCTGATCTCCTTGAAAAAGGCCAACGGATCTCAGCGCAAATGCTCGCCGAACTGTTAAGCACGACCCATCCGCCTACCGTGGTAGATGTACGCGCAGAAAAGGAATGGGAAGCCGGGCATATTGATCGGAGTCTCAACATTCCTCTTCCACATCTCGCCGAACAGGTTCGGAGAATTCCTGAGGGCACTCCTGTGGTCGTCCATTGCGCGAGCGGCTATCGATCTTCAGCCGCCCTCGGAATTCTAGAGAAGGCCGGACGAACGCAGGCCATGGATTTAATTGGAGGCTATGACGCTTGGATCACAACCTGGGGACATCCCAAACACAAACTGCAATCTGAATGCACCACCAGTTGCGCAAAATAATTTGGTAAATGGAGGAGAACATATGAGCACCACCGTACTCGATCAAGAACACCAAGCAGAAAAAACACCTGGTGGCCAGGAATTCGAGCATAGCTCGAACGACCCTGTCTATATCGATGTCAGGACGCCTCAAGAATTTGAGGGGGTGCATATTTCCGGGGCTCGAAATATTCCCTTACCCGATTTACATACCTATGTGGACGAACTGAAGACCCTCTCTCAGAAACGGCCCATCATGTTGGTGTGTCGAACGCAGAACCGGGTGAAAATTGCTTATGAATATTTAACGAACAATGGCCTGACGAATTGTGGAATCCTGGAAGGTGGCATCACCACTTGGGTTGATCAGGGAAAACCCGTCCTTAAAGGGCAACAGGGAATTTCGTTAGAAGGTCAGGTTCGAGCCATCGCAGGGGGACTCATATTGTTAGGAGTCGCCTTGGGCTACACGATCCATAGTGGATTCTTTGTCCTCCCTGCCATCGTCGGTGCTGGGCTTCTTCACGCCGGATTAACTGATTCGTGTTTGATGGGCATGGTGCTATCAAAATTACCCATGAACCGAATTGCCAATTCCCAATCAGCAAACGGGAAGAAAGGAAATATATTATGAATTGTCCACGATGCGAAGGTTTATTGATGAGCGATCACGTCTATAACCAAGATGAGGCCATGCATGTACTGGCCATATGGCGCTGCCTGAACTGTGGCGAAAATTTCGACTCCATGATTCTCCACAACCGGATACATCAAAAAGAGAAAGGGATGCCGGAACGTTCAAAATCAACAAGTTGGGCAGACAACAGAAGTCCCTTGGCTATCACTCGATAGAAGGCTTATAGTTTTTCACTTCCCTAATCAGGAATTCCTTTAGATCCATCACGCAATTCTAACAAGGAGGTCGCAATGCATCGTTCAATCCGTTCACTCGCATTCGTAGGGGCTTTGAGTTTTCTGGCCATCGGGTGCATGACTACGCCCGCCATCAGCGGAGGAGGCAACCCAACCGATGGATATGATATTCATATCCAAGCTCCACATATGATGGCTGATGGGTCCGTTGGTGGACCCTATCATCATTATTGCAAAGGAATTTCAGATGAAGTCCTGCAATGTCAGCTTTATGAATCCACCGATGCGAACGCCAAGCTTGTTGCCATAGAATATTTTGTGGCGAAAGATCTTGCGAGGAAAAATGTGCCATTAGTCCAATGGAATCGAGCCTTTCATGATCATCAAGTTGAGATTGATACCGGGCGAGTTCAAATTCTTGACGTTGAAGATCCAGCCAAAGTCAAAGCTCTGGCAGAAGCCGCAGGGAAAACGGATGGCGTCATTATTCATCTTTGGGCTAAAGATCAAGTGGTTCCAGACGGAAACGTCTCCATCCCCACGTCACTTGGACATGTTTTCCGAACAGAATAATCTATTGCACAGGGAGAGCGACGGTACGCTCTCCCTGTGTTCTCTTAAACAGATCATTCATATGAAGGAGTGCGCCTGATGCCTTGGAAAACAGGAATGCTGTGGGTATGGGCTCTCCTGTTTCAAAGCCTTTGGCCTTTCACAAGTGAAGCGGCTGATCAACAAGTGCTCAAGCCAAGAGTCCCTCAGGATCAAATCGCACAAGCGCGAACTTGGGAAAATCCGTTCCCCGGAACTCTAGAGAATATTGAGAAAGGGAAAAAGATTTTTCAAGGGAAAGCTTTTTGTGTGACATGTCATGGACCTGACGGAAAAGGCCTCGGCAAGATTCCAGGACTCGTCGGTAAACTGCCTCGGAATTTTACGGACAAAACCTGGCAGGCAACCAGAACCGATGGGGAATTGTTTTGGATCTTAAAAAACGGGAGCCCCGGAACAGATATGGCCTCTTTTATCCCACTCGTGTTGACTGAAGACGAGGCCTGGCATGTGTTATTATACGTGAGGTCATTCGGCAATTAGCATCCGTTAGGAGGACTACCCATGACAGGCTTGACCCTTCTTGCCTTTTCAACCTGGCTCGCATTCGCTTCTGTCGAAACTCCCAACCCCGCCCTGCAACCCTTGCCTCCGGAACCCGATGAGACAACTCGCATTGACGAAATCTACGATCAAGAGTCTCGCCTGTTTCTTTCTCTGTATTCCCTAAGCGGCAATGGGAAAGTTGATTACGTCACCGGTCGCACCGTTCAAGGCCATATCCGTAGCGACTATGGCAACCCCGTCTACTACCTCCCCGAACATCCAATCTTCTATTGGTGGAACCACACTATGTTTAACGACCCCCAACTGGATGGAGTCAATGGGAATGAATTGGTGTACCAAGAAGACACTGAATTTGATGTGTCCCGATACAAACCCTGCCTCTTCAACGGCCAACCCTGTTAACACCAAGATCCTAGACGACAGATTCTATGGGTCTCAAGCAGGTGGTCGTGCCTCAAGTTCTCTAGACTCCAGTCCTGGAAGTGTTGAATGAAAAAATGTTGCAGTATAGTGATATCCAGGGACAAATAAACTGACAGCCACTTTGAATATCAGAGGACTCAGATCTGTTGAAAAAAGTCTGCCCAGCAAGGCCGCCGAATTATTTGCTAAGTACCGTAGAGCCTGCGCCCTGCATTGAGGAGTATCAGAAAAAGGCGAAAACCCTGCTGGAGACGTTTTTCAACATTCCCAAAATTCTACTGTTGCGAGATCTCTGAAAGAGACGCCGCCAACTTATCAGGGCAAGAAAACAAGGGAGAGTGACTGGAGGCTAATGAATACACTTTTTCCACTCCCACATTGGCACACATGGCTTGTTGAACCGCCAGAGAAACCGCACGGTCTTCAGTACATTCAATATAATAGCGAGGGATTCGCCCCCAGCGTTCAGAAGAGAGTACAAGTGGATTCCCAAGAGGGGCGGTGGGTTCTGGCACCATATTGGGTAGGGCAGCTTGAAACGCTTCCAACGGCACATCATGCGCCAGGGCATGATGACGCGCCTCGTCTTTGACCGTCACCGTTTCCCCATCTTCACTAAATACTAAATTATTCAGCATCTCCGAATCGGTCACGCCTTCTACGGCTTGCAAAAACGAGACGCCATTGGGCAATAACGCTGCCGCAATATAGACAAGCTTCGCCACCTGATCCGGCAGACGCTCCCCAACCTGACTGATCGGCACCCCGGTAAAACTGTGGCCGACCAACACCACTGGTCCGTCCACCTGCTCAATCACCTGACTAAGAGTTTGGACATAGGAATCCAACGTAATAGTTCCAGAGTCTTGAAGATTGCTTCCATGCCCAGGAAGATCTGGAGTGAGCACGGTGTGGCCTTCTTTCTGAAGAAGATCCGAAACCTGCTTCCATGCCCATCCCCCCAACCAAGCCGCATGTACCAGCACAAATGTTTTTGGTTCAATTATTCCCATCACTCTCCTCCTTTCAAGAAAAATATTTCATTATTGTGAACACCCTACCCTGACGATGTCAGGCTGAATATGAACGATGGACGGACTATCTCGTCATCTCTCCCATACCAAGTCTCAAACCTGCCTGTCTTTAATACTGCTCAAGAATTTCAAAACGATCCACCTGCAACTGCCATCCATGCTCCACACCCTTCACCCAACGTTCGCAAGAAATAATGCCCGCCCCCACATTCATCGTCCAATTGGCTGAAAGAATCACTGTGGAAGCATCCACACGTCGGAGATGCACATCGTGGTATTCCAAAGCGCCTGCCCCTTGCTGCATAAAGGGACGCCAAAAGCCATCAATAGCCGCGAGCCCCTGAAAGGTCCCAAGCGGTCGCGCCTCGATCACCGCGTCAGCAAGATATCCCGCAACGCAGGCATCAACGTCACCTCGATTAAAAGCCTCAATCCACAATAGGCTGACTGCCAACACATCCTCGCTGGTTTGTGTCCAGTCGTCCATAAGTCTCCCTTTCATGACTCATTGTCCCTTGAATGTTTTTCCCCAGTTCGCCTATGTGAAATGTAATACACCTTCCCCCACAGAAGATATTGGCAAAATAGCCAAAATTCGGTTATTTTCGGACAGATGAAACGCGTCGCTATCCTATTACTCAACAACGTTTTCGATTCAGCCTTCACCATTTTGCATGACGTGTTACGCACCGCCTCCCGCTTAGGTGCCATAGACAATAAAAGCACGCCCTTCTCGAGTACTGTCATCTCCGTAAACGGTCGTCCAGTACGAAGTGGAAGTGGACAGATGCTCAATGTGGCTGGTTCGCTCAACACGATTTCTCAGCCCGACCTCATCGTGATCCCCGGCTTGGAACTCCTGGATGGAGTAGCCATTGAGACCTTCTTGGCACAGAAATTCACCAAAACCACAATCCTTTGGTTACAAAAACACTTTCAGAAAGGTTGCACTATTGCCGCCTGTTGCACATCCACATTTTTGGTGGCCCAGGCGGGGCTACTGAATAGACGGTTGGCAACCACCTCGTGGTGGTACGCCGAAGAATTTCAGCGTCGCTATCCACAAGTGAATCTTCAACAAGACATGATGATCACACAGGAACCCAACCTCATTTGTGGAGGCGCGGCCATGGCTCATATGGACTTGGCGCTCACCTTACTCGATCGATTGGTCGGTCCCGCGTTAAGCCATGAGGTCGCCCAATACCTCTTACTAGATGGACGAAGCTCGCAGGCACGGTATGTCATCACCGGGCACCTGGCACAATCCAATGAAGACACGCGCCGAGCCGAAGCTTGGATTCGAGAACATATTCGCCAATCCATCTCCGTACAAAACATTGCCACCGGTCTCGGCGTTGGGGCTCGAACACTTTCTCGGCGTATACAAGAATCTATTGGGCAAACACCACATCAATTTGTCCAACGTCTCAAGATTGAGCGAGCCATCTACCTTCTAGAAACCACCGATTGGTCTTTCGAGACCATCACCGAAGAAACCGGTTATAAAGAACCGGCCTCGCTCCGCCGTCTCATCCGTAAACACACAGGACGAACACCTTCTAACTATCGAAAACCAAATAGGAAACCCTCCCAACCTATGATTCAAGATACTTAGAAGAACCCCTTTACCCCTTTTCAGCCTACGGTTCATTTTATGAAATCTTCATCCATGAGCTGCGAAGGGCTAATCCTCTTATATTGTTCTTGCTGGATTGTTTCACCCACATTTCATCTTGAATTCACATCTGTCTTCAGGCAAAACTTGGAATCTGCGTTTCAGTTGAAGACACAAGAACAGTACGCCGACCTAACTTAGGATTGATCTCGCGTACATCTGAGTCGTAACACCACTTGCTAAATACCTATGAACCCAGTGCCCTAGCCAATCCCGATCACACTGATTATTCCGGTGATCCGTATGGCATGCTCGGTGAAAGGGAAAAACTCGTGAGGCCTACCAACGAGTCTTCGCTCTTCTTCGGGCGTGGCAAAAACTAGGCCGCCTTGCACCGATCGTTCAAGATAAAATTGTGGTTTTAGAAAATCTCCGTCCATCTTCCAAGTAAACGTTTTTCAGGCTTCCTCCGAATCCGGCGAACCAATGACTGTTGCGTTCACCCTTTACCTGTTACGGGTTAACGTTCCGCTCTTATTGTTCTCGCGTTTTTCCTTCTCTCCATTTTTCTCTGGTTTTTCTACCTATCAAAGCCATTGTCGTCTTGGCTCTCCATGGCGTTGAATTTGCTATTCATGAGGATTGTCACTTGCCCACATATAATTTGAGGCAAAAGGCCTCAGCGAGGTTTGCGTGAATAAGTGGAATTTTTCCACCCCACGCATCGCTCCGTACGTGGGGTGTTGAATAATGAAGATATCAAGGGGCAAACAGACCCAGGCAGGTGTTGACTAACAGTGGCATCAGGTCGGTTCAAAAAAGTCCGTCCAGCAAGGCCACAGCCACGTTGGGCGCGGAGCGTACATACAGTACGTGAGCACTCAAAATTGACGAGAACACTGCTGGCGGCTTTTTTCAACAGACCCATACGTGGAGGGCATGACCGCGAAGAACATTCACATTCAGGGTCAATTCATGAGTCAGGGGGTTTCGCCATGAAGCAGGTGTTTCAATTGTTCCGGTATTCCCCATATGTTTTTAGAGTAGTCTTTCTTACTGCTGTTCTGCTCATGATCATTCCTTTTCCCTTACTGGCCTCAGATGCCCAGGAGGGGGAGGCAACTGATTGCCACTACCTGTTCGACTTATCATAAGTTTGTGGGAACAGGAGAGAGCCGGTTCAATTTGAAAGCTCCGGATTTGATGTGGGGTGGGAGTACGTATCAGCGAGATTGGCTCATCCGTTGGCTGACGGAAAAGGAGCCCATGCTCTCCGTCAAAGGAAATCGATGGGATCAAAGCCAAGACATTCACAAACATACAACTATGACAGAGAAACAGGCCAACGCTATTGCCGATTCTTTTAAAAACATCTCAAAGATTCGCCACATCGCTGATGGTGTCATGATTGCCAGAGGCGACTTGGTTATAGAGTTAAGTCCAGAGCAAGTTCAATTTTTGCAAAAGCGCATTATTGCCCAAGCCCATCAAAGAGGAAAGCCCGTTATCACAACCACCCAAATGCTGGAATCCATGACAAGACACCCCTCACTCACTCGTGCGGAACCTTCAGATGTGGCGAACGCGGTGTTGGATAGCACCGATGCGGTCATGTTGTCTGCCGAAACCTCCACTGGAAGCTATCCAGTCAAGGCCGTCGAAGTCATGGATCGAATTATTCGACAGACGGAAAAAGAAGGTCTCACTCCAAGACACATGCTCGACTCCGCAACGCCAACACTTCTCTCCACTCCAGAAGCCATCTGCGAGGGCGCCGTTTCTCTTTCACGCTTAGTTGGAGCCCAAGCCATTGTCGTGTTTACCGAGGCTGGTCATACCGTCCTGTTATTGGCCCCTCATCGTCCAGCTGTTCCAATTCTGGCCCTCACGCCTTCTCCAGCCGTCACCCGCCAATTGGCGCTGGTGTGGGGCCTGGCCTCTTTTGTCTTTTCCCAAATTGATGATACCGACGAGCAGATCCATGCCGCTCAAGATCGACTCAAAAAGCTAGGGATGATTGTCGAAGGCCAGCTACATCGTCGTCGTGACCGAAAAACGACTGGGGCATGCGCTCGGGACCAATTTAATCAAAGTCCATTTGGTCATGTGAATGCAGACGAGGAGAGGTGGAATGCTGCCATTTGAGCTCTGACACAAGCTGAATTCTCCTAAAAGACCAGTATCGCCCCCCCACTTCTACTTTTTGCCACAGAGCCTTCAGGATCTCAGCCATTTTGCCGAATATATGGTGAGTCATAGCTGTCTAGGCTAAGAACATGATGGTTCTTCTCCAGGCAATCATCAGAAAGCTCGAAGCACATACTTATGAACCTCACACGCATTTGGGGACCTATCAATGAATACTGAAAAATTTCGATTAGTGACCCGCAGTGATTTCGATGGGCTCGTCTGTGCGGTCCTACTTAAAAAGGTAGGGATTATAAATGACATCAAATTCGTCCACCCGAAAGATATGCAGGATGGGAAAATTGCGATCTCCGCCCAAGATATTACGACGAATCTTCCTTTTGTCGAAGGAGTCCATCTCGCATTTGATCATCATCTGAGTGAGACCATCCGTAATAAAGGAGAGAGAAGTGATCATATCATTGATCCTGAAGCCCCTTCTGCCGCGCGGGTGGTCTATCGGTATTACGGTGGGGACAAGACCTTTCCGGCTGCATGGAACGAGATGATGGACGCAGTGGATAAAGGAGACTCGGCGCAATACGATATCGGCGAAATTCTCAACCCGAGCGGCTGGTCATTGATGAATTTCATTATGGATGCCCGTACTGGTCTTGGGCGCTTCCGCGAATTTCGTATCTCCAATTACCAACTCATGATGGAACTCATCGAAAAATGTATTAGCCTCAGCATAGATGAAATCATTGCTCTGCCGGACGTTCAAGAGCGGGTACAGCTCTTTCAGGAACATACAGACCTCGCCAAGCAACAGATACAGCGATGCTCAACCGTCCATGGCCCCTTAGTGGTACTGGATCTACGTGACGAAGAGCCCATATATGCCGTGAACCGGTTTATGATCTATGCGCTGTATCCTGACTGTAATATTTCCATCCATGTGTTGTGGGGATTGAAAAAGCAAAATACGGTTTTTGCGATTGGCAAGTCGATCGTGAATAGAACCTCAACGGTCAATATCGGCGAACTCTGCCTCACATATGGCGGGGGAGGGCATCAGAATGCCGGTACCTGTCAGGTAAAGAATGAGACGGCTAATTCCTTGCTTAACGAAATTACGAAATTAATTTCTCAGCAAAGCGCAACCCTGACGGCCGTAGGATAAACCCGATGATATGACAGGCAGGTCACAGGTAAAATAGGCAGGACCTGATGCTACCACTCTCACCTCGATAGCACTACCCGACAAACGAATATTGTGAAGCTCATCTTCCTCACACCAGCCTGATTCCAACAGTTCCCCTCAGATACCATCTCAAGATCTTGACTCCTCCAAAATACTGGTCGTCAAAAGCCGAATCGGATTGCGTGGCTTCCTCGCGGACGGAATATAGAGCGCCCCCTCAACCCCCGATGAACTCCTGATTTCCAAAAGGTTAGGATTTTCGTAACGATTCAGCACCATATTGTCATATATGGACTCCCCCTATTTTGCAAGCAGAAATTGCAACTGATGAAGAGCGGGTCTGCTGTCATATATCCGGCTTCATGATGGAACCGTCGTTGTTCCGAGCCTTGATGGTTTTCGCGCAGCCGCTCCTGTGCATTCTGACGGCTTGATTGCTCAGCCAATGACAATGATCAGGTTTTGCTGCTGCGGGGGGTGACCACGTTCGCCCATCAGTTGCTGTCTCCTGCTACGCATTCCTTGGAAGCTCTTCTTCGTCTGTCTTATGCCGCCTTGCACATGTTGGTAACATCATACGGCTGATCCGTGTGGATGAGCGCAAAGGCCACACGGGCATTCTTATTTGCCAAGGCCACGATGGCCTTATTCATCCCTCGTCGAGCCACCAGCCGCCGGATCCAACAGCTGAGGCGATCGGGTTTCTCTCCCACTTGCCTGACGACTGCCCGGGCCCCATGAATCAGCAATTGCCGGAGATACCGATCGTCCCGTTTACTGATACCTCCAAGTCGAATTTTGCCGCCCGTGCCGGTGTGCTTGGGCACCAGGCCGATTGCCGCCGCCAAGTGCCGGCCGTTCTGATAGGGCTGCCCCACCGTTTTCACCCAGAGCGCCGAGGCGCCCAAGGGCCCAATCCCACGGACCTGCTGGAGGCGTCGACAGACCGGCTGTGTGGCATTCTCCCGATGAATCTGGGCTGTGACGGCCTCAATTTTGGCATCCCAGTACGCTAATTCCGCCTGTTGCTCGGTCACAAACTGCCGGACCAGGACAGACCAGCGGTCCTCGGCCAGCAAGAGGGGGAGCGCCTTGCGCACCGACGCGACCCCCTTGGGAATGGCCACGCCATATTCCAGTAAGATCCCACGGGTCTGGTTCACGAGGGCCGTCCGATTGCCCATGTAGCGGCTCCGCACTCGATGAATGGCTTGCACCGCCTGCTGCGCGTCGCTGGCCATGCCGACAAACCGCATCCCCGGCTCTTGCACGGCCCGGCAAATGGCCCGAGCATCCGCCTGATCACTCTTATTCGTCTGCACCCATGGCTTCACATACTGCGGGGCAATCAAACGAACCTCATGGCCCAGCTTCTCGAGCTCTCGGGCCCAATAATGGGCGCCGCCACAGGCTTCCATGCCGATGAGCGCCGATGCACGATTCGCAAACCACGGCAGCATCTTTTTCCGAGACAGCCGTGTCCGTTGGCCACTCTGGTTCGCACCATCTTCCACGTAGACCTCAAAGACATTCTTCGCCAAGTCGATTCCAATCGTGCTACTTTTCATGCTGACTCCTCCTTTTCGTTGAACGCTGGGTGGTAAGTTATCCAGCTTGGCACATCGTGATGCCGTCCTTAAAGGGGGAGTCCATACCATTATTCTGAGTGCAACGAAGAATCTGGGCCCAGCCGCCGCCCTCATGGCTGAGGGAGATGCTTCGCCTTTGTCTCAGCATGACAATTGGGAGGAGAAATGTTCATGGTGCGCACGATACAGTCAGAAGAAGGCTCGGTATGGAGAAATTAGGCTTGATGTGCTGAATAGTTACGGATTTTCTCTTCAGTTAAGAATTTTTCAAAATCCACACATAAGAACTGAAGAATTCTGAGACACCGGGAAACATTAGTGAATGGTTAGTCCTACAGCCATAAGACTTTTGGAAACAGTCATAGAAACGACTCATTGAGATAACACATTGGTTTCATAGCACTAATTCTGTTCAATCCAAATTGGGAACTCATTTTGCAAAAGGGTCATAGTGAATACATTTCCTATCTTTCCTTCGCCCGGTGAATAGATCATGAAGCTCACCAAAATCCTTCCCCCATTTTTTCTCTCATTCCTTGAAAAATTGAAGACTGAGTCTTGTGTCTTGTACATATTCGACAACATCTAATGTGACCCGGTTCCTAGCACAAGACCAATATGCACTCAGTATTTCCTCAGGACTAAGGGTTCGTAAAGAAATACGTGGTACAGATAGCCGTTTAGATTTAGGTCAGATTTGGTCGACCTGAATGAGAAAAACCGGAGGAATAGTTGTGCTATTTCGAGGGTTTTTCGATTAAAGATCGGCCAAAGATGGCCAAAAGATAAGATGGATAATGTCCCACGTATTTCTTTACGGACCCTAAGCTCGACTGGCAAAGACATTCTTGACATGTGGGAGGACAACGTATGAAGACAACCATCACGTATCTGGGCGGAGTAGGGTTGGTCATTGCTGCAGCCGTTTTTGTTGGGTTGATGCCGTTGTATTGGCAGAACACCGCGAACCCCACCCCAGGTTCACCAACCATCGGGAACGTCACAGCACTTCATCAGGCTTACAACAAGTGGAAAGTTAAACAAGTGCAATATGGAGAAGACGGACATCTGTTCCTACCACTCCATTATGTCAAAGGGCTTTCAACAGAATTTACTCAGGCCAAAGGGAAGGCCTCGTTTGATCTAATTAAAGGAACGATATCTGTTGAGGTGGCTGGCCTTCCTGAGGATCAATCACACGATATCTGGTTGATCGATAACCGACAGGACAGCGACGACCACAAGACGAGTGTCTCTGGGGATGGGATGATCCATGTTGGAGCCCTTCGACAAACCTCAGGACAAGCACAAGAGGGGAAGGCCGTCCTTCAGACTCAATTGAACGCACAGGACCTCTGGGGCTTTGAACTGGACCGTCTCGTCATCACCCGTTCTCATGAACATCCACAACAAGCCATTGTACTGACAGGCTCTCCTAGTCTCTTTCAGCGCCTCTATTTCAATGAACAGCGAGGCCACGTCATTCTAGCCAAGAATGGTCAAGGCAGCCAGTTCTCATCATCCCGAGACAGGAAATTTTCGTTTCTTGTTCCTGCCCCGGCCTACGCCCAACAAGGCGGGGACCCGAATCTCGAGGCATTAATCGCACAGGGCGAAGATCTATTTTTCAATGAAACGTTCGATGGGAATGGCCGGACTTGTGGAACCTGCCATCGAGCCGAAAATAACTTCACCATTGATCCAGCCTTTATTGCGACCTTACCAGGAGATGATCCTCTGTTTGTGGCTGAGAATAATGAAGATTTAGCGGAACTGGAAGATCCCACTTTAATGCGGCAGTTTGGATTGATCCGCGCCAACGTGGATGGCTTTGAGGATCCAGCCAGTAAATTCGTGATGCGCAGCGTGCCGCACATGCTAGGAATGTCCCTCTCCATTCAGTCTGTCGCGACAGAACCACCATTGGAAATGACAGGGTGGTCAGGCGATGGGGCTCCGGGGAATGGGACCCTGCGTGAATTTGCCATAGGTGCAGTCACCCAGCATTTCACCAACACACTCGATCGAGTGGTCGATGAAGATTTTCGTCTCCCCACGGACGCCGAACTGGATGCCATCGAAGCCTTTACGCTCTCCCTAGGTCGACAAGAGGAGATGAATCTTCAAACATTACAATTGACCAATACCGATGCAGAACGTGGGCGGGTGCTCTTCACCACAGAAGATTCCCAGAACCGGACCGTGTCATCAGGAAAATGCACGATTTGCCATGGGAACGCCGGGGCCTTAACTGAGGCTGGAATCAACTCGAATTTCGATACGGGTGTCGAAAACATGTTGCATGAAGCCGCTGTGACGGGCCAAGCCCTACCAAGAGACGGCGGATTTGGCTCACAACTTAATGAAGCGACGGATGGCTTTGGGGATGGAACCTTCAATATCACGTCCCTTGTAGAAGCGGCAGACACGGCTCCATATTTCCACCATAATGGTGCGGCCACTTTGGAAGATGCCATCGCCCATTATGATTCCGGCGCTTTTAGGAATTCCATCGAAGGGCAAAGACTCACGATCCAAGACTCAGGTGGGCAAGAACTCTCAGTCGATGTCGATACCCTCGCGGCTTTTCTTCGAGCCATTAATGCCCTAGACAACATTCGCGCAGTAACCGATTTCTTAGATCGCGCCAAGACGGGGGAAACCGTAGCTGATTCACAACAGCTACTGACCCTAGCGCAAGCTGATATAGATGATGCAATGCAAGTGCTCAATCGATCAGAACTCCATGAAGAAGATGCCGTGCCTTATCTGGAACAGGCCAAATCGCTAGCCGACTCAGCCGCAAATGCGACGAGTACCTCAGAGCGAGATGATTTCATTGATCAAGCCATTGCTGAAGCACAAGCCGCCAAAGCCTTCATGGTGGTGGATTCGGGTCCGGATACCACAAATCCCGCAGTATCGATTCTTGCTCCTGCCTCTGGGAGTGTTGTCGCAGGGCAGGTCACCATCTCCGTCGATGCGTCTGATGATGTCGGTATTGATACCGTCATCTTCACAGTAGGAACAACAGAAATCGGGCAGATTGCTGCCGCCCCATTCCATCAAGTCTGGGATACGACGCTATTTGCTGATGGATCTCATCAGATCACGGTGACTGCCTTGGACTTCAGTGGGAATAGTCAGGAGGCCAATATTATTCTGGCGGTTGATAATACACCAGTACCAGACACCACAAAACCAACCGTCACGATTCTCTCACCAGCTGATGGAACGACCGTCTCAGGAACCGTCAGCATCTCGGCCAATGCGTTTGATAATACTGGGATCAAGAAAGTTATCTTTAAGATCGGAACCCAAAAAATTGGACAAGATCTCACGGCGCCATTCCAGCAAGCATGGGACACGACGGCATTTGCCGACGGTGCACATACTGTGAAAGCCATCGCGGTTGATTTGGCCAATAATCGAAAAACAGCCAAAGTCATCGTGACGGTCAATAATGCCCCTGTCGTCTGTACGGTCTATTCTTGTCCAAACCCCCCACCGCCACCGACAGAACCCCCGCCGCCACCAACAATACCGGATGGCAGTTCACCGGATGGAGAGTTTGAGGGAGAAGTGATTAGCAAAAATGTCGAAGCCTCGACGGTAACAGTCGCAACAGAGGATGGAAATGTCACCCTGAAGATTACGTCTGCAACAGAATTCGAGGGAAATATTGCCACGACCTTTCATCAAATACTTGTCGGACATGTTGCTCAAGGGGAATTCTTCACCTCGGTAGGTGAAGCCCTCTGGTTTGAAGCCGACCTTCCGCCTGGGCTCTGATCTCAGGTATACCTCTGCCCGAAAGGCTCCCCAAAGGGAGCCTTTCGGGTATTCTCTTCCTGTTCCATACCAAAAATCTGAGTGTGGTGTCCCCATCCTTTCCCTACATTCTTGTCGACCCCATTAGAAGCATCTGTTAGAGCACCTCATGAATTCCGTTTCCTTAACCTATTAACTGTTAAGGGTTAACGCTCCCTTTATTTCTTTCTCTCATTTTTTCCTCTCTCTTAACAAACACCTGGGTTTCTTGTGATTTCACTATAAAATCCTTAGACATACATTGTGGCGTTGATATTGCTTTTACCTCTATTCAGACATTATAAATTTCATGTCGGGGGCAAAAGACAACAGAAAGCCTTACGCTGAGGTATGGAAAAATTTGACATAATCCAGCCCTAAAGAAATTTCGTGATTTGTGACATAAAAATGCAAAGGACTGATTTTTTAATGTTATGGTTTTCAAAGGAGGGTTCACAATGAAGAGGGTATTTCGATCATTCCTTGATTTTCAGACAACAGTCGGAGTTGGGCTCCTTTCCTATGCTCTTTTATTTCTCGTTTGCTCCCCTCAGGTCTTTGCTGCTGATGCTCAAGAGGCTCAGTCATTGATAAAAAATTCTTGTTCAACCTGTCATAAATTTGAGGGGAAGGAAGAAAGCCGCTTCAATCTGAAAGCTCCTGATCTGATGTGGGGAGGGAGTAAATATCAGCGGGATTGGTTGATTCGATGGCTGACGGGAAAGGAACCCATGCTCTACGTCAAAGGGTATCGATGGGATCAAAACCAAGAACCTCACAAACATATGACCGTGACGGAGAACCAGGCTAACGCTATTGCCGAGTATTTTGAAAAAAATCTCAAAGACTCTCGAGTGACCGTTGGTGCCTTTGACCTTTCTAAGGTGACCAAACGCGATGCCGAAGTTGGAGCGGTGATTTACAAAGCCCATGCCTGCATCGGATGTCACACCATTCAAGAAAACGGGCAACTGGTTGGAGGCCCACAAAGTGCCGATTTGGTAGATTCAGGAAATCGATACAATGAAGATTGGTTATTCCGCTTTGGAATCAACCCGCAAGACTTTACGCCCCACAGTGGTGAATTTTTAGCTGATGCCACCGAACCTCAACTTCGAAGTGTCATTGGCTATTTGATGACGCTTGGAGTGAACGATTTCAAATTCTACGAACCCTGGACCAGCGCGGAATTTGCGCAACCCAGCCTGGAGCGCGGTGCCGTGATTTACAAAGAATATTGCTCGCAATGTCATGGCCCAAAAGGTAAAGGCGACGGGCCAGCAGCATCAGGATTGAATCCCAAGCCAGCCGTGCATGCCAATATTCCTTTTGACAAACTCCCCATGGAATATCTTTACAATGTGATCAACCATGGTGGGCCAAGTGTGGGCAAATCAGCCAATATGCCCTATTGGGGGTTGACCATTGGGCAACAGGGTGTGGCGGATGTCATTGCCTATCTCAAAGCCACCTTTAAAGGTGGAGCTGAAGTGGCACAAGTCAGTGAAGGAGACGGGCCTTCAGGTGTCTGCCCACAACCACGCAAAACAAGACGTGCTCCCGGGAAATTCCGGAAGATGCAGAATCCTCTTCCGCAAAATGCGGAAAATGTGAAAGCCGGGAAAACCTTGTTTCAAGTAACAGCCATACCCCTGGCCTGCTTAAATTGCCATGGGGCAAAAGGTGATGGACAAGGAATGATGGGAGCCGCACTAAAGCCTCCTCCTCGGAACTTCACCTGCGGAGAAACGATGAAAGATATTTCGGATGGTCAAATGTTCTGGATCATTAAAAAAGGATCAGTAGGAACAGGCATGATGGCCTTTTCCAGAATGCCAGACAATAAAATCTGGCAACTGATCCAGTACATTCGCACCTTGGCAAAATAAGTAAAGGATTCCTTCTTCATTAATCATATGGCCTAGGATTTTGGAACCCTTGGATATTGATGGACTAACACGTCGGCGGTTTCTTCAAGCTTCTCTCATTGCGGGAGGGCTTTCCGTCTTGGGGAAATCGCCGACCTACGCTGAATCACCCAAAAGCATCCAATTACCCTTTGAAAGGGGAGAGCGTCATCTTGTGGCGTTCCCAGAAAAACGCCCTTTGATGGTGTTGACCACACGACCACCTCAACTTGAAACTCCTTTTTCAGTCTTCAATACGTCAGTGCTGACACCCAATGATGCGTTTTTCGTCCGATGGCATTTAGCTGGCATCCCAAACACTGTTGACCTCCAAACCTTTCGCTTAACCATACGTGGGCACGTAAGGCAGCCAATATCTTTCAGTCTCAACGATTTACAAAAATATTTTGAGCCAGTAGACGTGACGGCTGTCTGCCAATGCGCTGGCAATAGTCGCGGGTTTTCTGATCCCCGAGTGGCTGGAGGACAATGGGGGCATGGGGCGATGGGCAATGCCATGTGGAAGGGGGTGCGATTACGAGATGTACTTGAAAAAGCTGGATTGGAAAAAGATGCCAAGCATGTTCGGTTCGACGGGTTGGATCGTCCCGTGGCCGATGCCACGCCTGATTTTTTAAAATCGCTCTCGCTAAACAATGCCATGACCGACCATGTGCTTGTGGCCTATGCGATGAATGGTGAGCCCCTTCCCATGTTGAATGGCTTTCCTCTGCGCCTCGTGGTTCCCGGCTGGTATGCCTCGTATTGGGTGAAGGCGCTGAATGATATCGAAGTCCTCAACCAAGAAGATCACAATTTCTGGATGGATCCAGCCTATCAAATTCCTGATAATGCCTGCGGGTGTTTAGAGCCGGGAGAAAAAGCTACGCATAAAATTCCCCTCTCCACCATGAAGGTGCGGTCGTTTATTACGAATATATCCGATGGTGCCACCATGAACGCCGGAACCCAGACTCTGGTCAAAGGGATCGCCTTCGATCAGGGTTATGGCATTGATCAGGTCTTGCTCTCAATAGATGGGGGACAGCATTGGAAAGCCGCCAAACTCGGAAAAGATTATGGCGATTTTTCTTTTCGCCAATGGGAAACTCACGTAGTCTTGAAACCTGGGCAGTCCTATCAACTACAGTCTTTAGCCATCAATCGGATTGGAGAATCCCAACAACTTGAGGCTAAATGGAATCCCAACGGATATTTACGAAATGCGGTTGAGACTATTCAGGCAAGGACCTCGAGTTGATACATCATAAAATAGTAAAAATTTTAAGTTTCTTCCTTATTATAGGGATCCTCCTCGGAAGTTTAGGGTCTGGAATTTTTGCTGAGGATAGAACAAACGCAACTCGCAGCATTACATTCCCCACTGATCCCTATTCTTTCCAACCTGGTCCAGGCCAGGAGATTGCCAATTCTTATTGTGTCATTTGCCACTCAGCCGATTATATTTATATGCAGCCTGAGCATTCTCAAAAAAAATGGCAGGCCATCATCATCAAAATGAAACACGTCTTTGGATGTCCCATTCCCCAAGACCAGATCCCTGTTTTGTCTAGGTATCTTTTCAAGCAAAATTCCATGTCTTCCTTACCGCCAGCAGGTTCTCGATAAATTCTTGCACCAATTCCTCACGCCTTGTCTCCTGCTTCGCCCTCCCCTACAATATTAATTGGGTTCTTACGAGTTTTGTGTGGGTTGTAGGGACAACACTGATCTCCCGGCAGAGCCCCCTCCTTTGTAAGGAGGGGTGAGGGGAGGTAGAAACGCCAGCTACCAACTTGCCGCGAGAGCTGTTGGTGCAATTGATGGGGCACACAGTTGAATCTCTACCCCACCTAGCCTCCCCTTACAAAGGGGAGGAATTTGCAAGCACTTGAACTCCTGGGGACATGGTGTCACGCATTGGCAGAGAGATTTACACACGCGCTCAACTCGGAAGAGCCATTAATTGACAGTCCTTCCATATTAACCATCACACAAACATCTCTGACACTTCTCACATTGCAGTTCTTTTCTCACTGAAATTTTCGTTAATGGAATTCCACTACATTCTCGCACTGTTATCTGGTGGCCTGATCGGTTTATTGCTTGGCGCGACGGGCGGGGGCGGATCATTGGTGGCGATCCCCTTATTGGTCTATGTGGTGGGTATCCCCGTTCAAGACGCAAGCGCCATGTCGCTCATCGTCGTGGGCTATTCGGCTCTTTTTGGCGCATGGCAGGAACACCGTCAGAAACGAGTCCACATCCCTGCAGCCCTTGTGTTTAGTTTGACCGGGGTATTGGGGGCATGGATCGGCGCCCATGGGCATCAACTGGTTTCTGAAACGGTCGTGTTGTTTTTGTTCGGCAATTTATTGCTGTTTATGAGTCTATGGACATTTTGGCATCCTCAGAATGACCAAGGTAAAGATGGAGCCACAGGGTGCGCCGAAAAATTTTCCTGGCCCTGTGCGTTGAAGGCTTCAGCTATTGGGTGGGGCGTCGGTTTGCTCACAGGGTTTTTCGGAATAGGTGGAGGATTTTTGATTGTTCCAGCCCTGATGATCCTATTGGGTTTTCCTATTCGCCTCGCCATGGGTACTTCATTCTTGATCATTGCCCTCATTGCCATTGGCGGGATTGTGGGCCATTTGAACTTGGCATCACTGGATATTTTCTTAACGGGGTTGGTGTTAGTCGGAAGTGTGTTGGGATTGGTCTTTGGGTCTCGGGTGACTCGATCAATTTCCTCTCATCACCTCAGACGATGCGTGGCGATCCTGATTGGCGTCATCGGATTGGGGTTAATCCTTGATAATGGCTGGCATCTCATCTTTTAAGACATGGCGTAAAGAAGACTCCCACATACGCTCTCTTTCGTTCTCTCGACGCGAAGTTGAGACAACTGCACTAGGGAATATTGGGGCCTGGTTTACTCTCCACCCTCACCTGGTTGGTTCGTTCATAATAGTCTTTCCGTAAGTCATCCAGCGCCACTTCGACATCGGGAGCTTCAACTCCCATATGAAGCAAGGCTTCGCGCGCAAGTTCTGCGCTAGCCTCCAGGGTCTCTGAAACGGTGAAGTGAGCCCCAAGGGCTTTAAGAGCCTGGCACCTCATCATGTCATGCCCGCGCACAAAAATAGGAATAGCTGGATAGGCGGCATGAAGAGAGGAGACCACTCGCTCTGTGGCCTCAAGATCATCAATGGCCACGATCACAAGGGGGGCATTCGCAGCCCCGGCCGCTCGGAAAACCTCGGCACGTTTGATATCTCCGAAATAGACCGGTTTCCCTTCTGCGCGTTCGCGATCCACGAGAGCAGCATTACTATCGATGGCCACATAGGGCACCTTCATAAACTCCAGGACAAAGCCGACCTTGCGGCCCATCCGTCCAAAACCAATAAGAAGGACGGGCTTGGCATCGTGTTCTGTCCTGCCAATTTCAAGCTCGGGAATGGTCGTGCTCCCTTCACGAATAGAGGAAAATATCCGGTACGCGGCTTTCTCTAGGGCTGGGGTGGCCAGCATGCTCAGGAGGACAATAATCAGAAGATGTTGAAATAACGTTTCATCGAAAAGCCCCAAACCTTTTGCCAAGGCGAACAGCACCAAGGCGAATTCACCACTTTGAGCCAGGAGTAAGGCAATCGAAATCGAGGCCTTGTTCTCTATGCCAAACACACGTGACAAAGGCCAGAGAATGATGAACTTGACAGCAAGTAAGACAACCACAATACCTAACAGGACAAGAGGATTCGCAAAAAAGAGGGTGAGATTTAAGGACATGCCCATGGACATAAAAAACAGCCCAAGCAACAAACCACGAAAGGGCTGAATCTCGGCGATAATCTGGTGACGATAGGAAGAATCGGCAATCAAGAGGCCAGCGGTAAATGCCCCCATCGCCATAGAGAGGCCAATACGTTCCATGACGTACGCTGAGCCCAAGACCAACAGTAACGCCGATGCAGTAAATATTTCTGGAGAACTAAACCGGGCCAGTCTATTCAGTAAGGGGTTCAAAATATATCGGGCGGTTGTAAGAATGAGAACGAGAATGATGAATGCTTCGGCGAATGCATAAAACACATCTTCCGCGATAGTTAACTCCGGTGTGGCCATCAACGACACAAAAGCCAGAAGTGGAACAACCGCCAGATCTTGTAACAGTAAGACGGCCACAGCGGGTCTTCCATATTCTGAAGACAGCATCTTCTTTTCCGTGAGCAGTTGAAGGACAAACGCAGTTGAGGACAGGGCTAACGCCGCTCCGATTAACAGCGAAATCCCCCACGAAGAAGAAAGGGTGGCATGCGCAATGATCGTGATTATCCCCCCGGTGATGAAAACTTGAAGCGATCCAAGGCCTAACACCAGCTCCTTCATCTTCCAAAGACGAGAGGGGTTAATTTCTATCCCAATCACAAACAACAGAAGAACAACGCCCAACTCCGCAAGGTGCCCAATCTCATCATAATTTTCGATAAATCCCAGCCCCGATGGTCCTAAGACAATCCCCGCCACCAAAAATCCTGGGATGGCCCCAAGACCTAAAGCTTGAAACAAAGGGACCGCAATCACCGCCGCAGCTAACAAAACAATCGTATCCGTCAAATATTCCGTATTCATAAACAGATTCTCATCTATTACCTATCCAAAGACAAGAGAAACCTTCTGGTCAAAATGTAAACGTATCCAACGAATAGCTGTCTTGAAAACTTGTGCGATGGTAGTTGAACTCCTGACCTGTGGAGTCATGCCATTCATGAGGAAGGTTATGAAAGGATAGTTTTTCCCTCAATGAGCTTGCCGGGTTTCGGCCCGGCAGCCGAGGCCCTTTTGTTTCGGCAAAAGGACCCAAAACCATTGGTGCCCCGTCTGTCCTCATGAGAAGAGGACGTCCGCACACCTGTGGAGAGCGGGCCAACTCGCTTCGCCCAAACAAGGCCTGCCCATTAATAAAGGCGTCCCTCCTTAAAGAAAGACAGACAGCAGGCATCGGAAATAGAAGAAAAACTTGAACAGGGAAGAGAAAAGTGGAGACGGAAATAAATTGGAATCGCTATAAAATGTGAGAAATCCTTATGTAAAAGACCAATACGGTCCAAGAGGAGAGGAGATGGGTCAGAGCAGCTGATCAACAGTCAGTGGCCCTGGGGAAGAAAAGTCCTTTCTGGGAAAGACTTTGCTTAAATGGTGGGGTGAGAAAAACCTGTTTTAGGACCCGTTTCGGATTGGTGGCTGGTTGGAATTAATTTTGAAAAAATTGAAGTATGGCACTGCGAGACCTGGACCTAGCGTCTTCAGGATCACACTGAAAGGAATTGAAAAATAAATCATAAAACAACAGACTTGACCCCTTTTCCCCCCAATGTAAAGCGCAGCAAATCTTCATTGTGGAAATCAATCGGAGTATCTAGGTCAAACCACCCAGATCCCCAACGGGAAGAAGAATCAGACATTCCGGAGAGGGCAATCTCTTTACTATTGGCTATGCCCGATCCAATGACCCCAAAAATAAAAAAAGGAAACAATAGAATAAGTAGGCGACTAATTTTATTTTTTTTCTCCATTAATTCCCCCTTTATTTTAGAATTGGTTACTTGCAAATTCCCAGTCTGTTTTTGAAATATCCAACCCATAATAGGAAGCTGTTAATTGCCTTTTATACTCTAGGTAAAATGCGTGAGGATATTCTTGAAACCTATATTACTCGACAATAGTAGATGCAGCTAATAACTTCAAATTACCTAGAAACCCAATTCTCGTTGAGTTCTTCATCTGCTGCTCTACATATGGCGAGTTTTGAAAATTTTCTCTCAAAAAAGCATTCCCTGTTTAGTATAATTTTTAAAATAAAAGGGGTAGAATTCAATAAAGATCCCCGAGGCAAGACCACGGGGTATTAGAAGAGGGTTAACTGACGCAGGTCTTCTCTGGGACTGCCTTGGTTCTGCACATAATGTTCGACCACCCTCCAATTGCCGCCCTCTCCCACGGTGCCCACATAGTAGCCATCAGCCCAAAACTGCCCTCCCCACAACTCTGTCTTCAAGGCTGGTTTCTGCCGGAATAACTCGCGCCCGGTGATACTCTTGAACACTCGCACGATTTGTCCCGGAGCAATCTTCGGATGAGCAGAACATAACAGATGGATATGATCTCGATCACACCCCAATCGTTCAAACTCCATATCGTACCGCTCAGCAATCCCTCGCGTGGCTTCCACAATGATCTCGACAACATCCTCCGCTAATAAGGCCTTACGATATTTCACCGGAAAGACAATGTGATAATGAATCTGCCACGCACAATGACTCGCTTTGTGGACAGTACTTTCACTCACCCCCTAATTCTCGGAAAATAAGATCCCCGTGGCAAGACCACGGGGAATCGCAAGTTAAAGTAATTTGTCAAATGTGACCATGTTAGCATTCGCCTGACTAATATAATCCTTCCACCATTTAATATGGTTTCTCCCTTGGGCATTGATCTGATGTGGCTTTCTTCGAACAAGATAGTAGATGGCAATATCCCATTCATATATTTTTTGTGGAATGACTATATCCGCATAGTCTGTATTGAGGAACGTCTCGAAAGAAAGATTTTTTTGGTTGTAATGCGTATATCTTTTTGGCATATTTTGAATCATATCCGAAAACACATTAATCCTGACATTCTTGAAGCCTGGGTTTACGGTATTTTGAGTAGCAACTTTAATCATCTCCAAAATCGGACTAGTCCGCAATCGTCCATTGAAATTAAGTTGGTTAAGATTTTCAACTAGTTTGTCCTTGAAAAATTTCTGAAACCTTGCTTTTCGTAATTCTTTATTGTCATTAAAATTACTTACTTCTTCCCCATCCCCTGGATTGCATTGGTCAAATACAGGGTCATCCTTAGTATATTCATTGGGATCGATAAGAAGGACAGTGAATTTTTCATTCTTGTTAAGAGAAGAAACTCTGTTGCTCACTAAGTCAAAGAGAAAATTTACTTGGGTTGGGTAGATTGGGTCAGATATGTCTAAAAGAAGATATTCGATAGTATCTATTCCTGTGCTAGGGCACATTGTGCGAGGATCATACTTTGGAGTAGGCTCCCTATGGAGAGATATGAAAATCCAAGTAATAAAAAGTATTATGAAAATCCCAATTAGGCCATAACCAATGTATGTCTTATTTGCCTTCATAATGAAGTCTTCATTCTTGAGAAAGTTATTTTATGTGATGGAGATTTGGCGATCCTTCGGTAACCTCCGCAACTACTTTAAGAATCTTTTCTTTTTTATCTTTTTCGGTTCTTCGATAAGTATTAATGATTCTCATAGCTTCTTTCTCAAAGGCAAGAATCTTTTGGGTCACAAATTGAATTTTTTCATCTAGTGAAACCCGTTTTTCGTTCAGTTCCGCAATATGCTCAGAATCATCTTGGTCTTTTTGAGATTCCAGCTGTTTCAGTGGTCTAAATTCATGATTTTCTAGCGTATGGTCCTCTCCCTTGTTTTGAATTCTACGGTATTCTGTCCAATGTACCTTCAGTAATTTATTGCATTCATCCTTCGCAAATTCAGAATTTTTTCGGAAATCTTTAGTTTTCTTGGAAAAATTCTTGGTGTGCCTTTCGTAATCGGAAACGGTAATTATGGCATCTTCCGCTATTTTTTTTAATTTGGATATCCAGGAATCTACCTTACCCTCAATATTTTTTTCTTGGAAGTCACAAGCTAAGTTTAAGTTTTCCATGGAATTGGTGAAGCTTCTATCC
Source organism: Nitrospirales bacterium (assembly GCA_965248225.1). GTDB lineage: Bacteria > Nitrospirota > Nitrospiria > Nitrospirales > UBA8639 > Nitrospira_E. Next base: position 4,455,217 of record CBDFIV010000015.1, on the reverse strand, counting down.
GCTTTGCCATATCCAGGGTAAGGGTCATCTATGAAAATTCCTTTCCAACAAGCTAGTGTTAAAATTAGCATGCCTATCCCAAATAATAGCCATGCCTCAAAATTGGAAATATAAAACGGGTTTTGAAGGAATGTAGAAACCGCGTCCTGGCTAGCCTTCAGAGCTACATTTCCTAATTCCTCAAAAGCCAAGGATAAATTCGCTCTATAATGAGCTACTAACAAATTATAAAAAATGGCTAGAAATCCAAACGGGATTAAAACAAGAGCGGCTAACCATTTGCGCCAGGTTTTTATGTGAAATAAATTTCTGATAATCACAAAGCCCATAAAGAATCCTAAGGATACATTAATGAGCGAAATCAAAAATGATTGTGTGGCTGCGCCTAAAACTCCCCCTGGATGCGAGGTCGAAATAACAAGAGCCCCACCGATTGTTTCAACTGCTACCGCAGCCAGCGTGATTCCCACGATATAAGGCAAAGGGTCCCGTGGCTTTGCCTCATCAGAAATGTCATTATCTAATCTGAAAACCCTTAAATCCGCAGCTAAATCTTGGAAAGACCGCAGTTTGATTTCTAAATAATTTCTTATGCCTTCTAGGGCGTGTTCACAATTAATGCCCGTTCCGGTATATTCTCCGCCATCATGAACCCTTTCTTGTGCAGGAGGCACGATGGCACGAACAATATTGCGGAACGACCAATGGGCCAAACTGAAAAATCTGTTGCCGGGGAAGGCGACGGACTGTGGCGTCACCGCGGCGGACAATCGGCAATTTTTGGAAGCCGTGTTGTGGATCATGCGTACCGGTGCCCCCTGGCGAGATTTGCCTGAAGACTATGGGCGGTGGCATACCGTCTACATGCGTTTTTCGCGCTGGGCGAAAAAAGGCGTGTGGCAACGAGTCGCCGACACGATCGCGGCTGATCCGGACTTTGAATGGGTGGCCATTGACAGCACCATTGTCCGCGCACATCAACATGCTGCGGGCGCAAAAGGGGGCAGCAGAATCAAGCGTTAGGGCGTTCACGGGGTGGGTTGTCCACCAAGATTCACGCCTTGGTTGATGCCTTGGGCAATCCGGTGCGATTTGTGCTTACGGGTGGACAAGCGGCGGACGTGACGCAAGGGCCAGTGTTGTTGACTGATTTGAGCGGAATCGGGGCCGTCCTGGGCGACAAAGCTTATGATGCGCAAGCTGTTCTGGACGCCATTGAACACTGTGGAGCCACCGCGGTGATTCCCCCCAAAGTGTCGCGGCGTATCCAGCGCCCGTATGACAAGTATCTGTATCGAGCTCGAGCAGACATCGAATGCTTCTTTCAACGGCTGAAGCAGTTTCGTCGGTTGGCCACTCGCTATGAAAAGCTGGCTCACCACTTTCAGGCCTTTCTGTCTTTGGCCGCAACCCTGATCTGGTTGCTCTAATTGTGAACACGCCCTAGGTAATTTGGGTAGATTCGATCAACTTTTCTTTCTGCCTGATCTACTTTTTGAAATTGGCTGTGAATGTCACAGACTCTTCGTTCCTCATATAGATTTCCAAGTTCAGTCTCGTATTTCTCATGTAATAAAATGAGGTATTGTTCAAAAAACTTGGTTATCACAAGCCTCCCACGATTAAACCCCAGCTTATCCGATGAACGAAGGTCCCATTTTGCTCCTTTTCTCGCCCAAGATAAAACGTGAAGCCGCTTCAGCAACCAATCTTGATCGAGGATATGGGGCATCAAGTCTTCAACTTTTTTTGGAAAAAACTTTTCTTTAAGACGTGTTAAGAAAGCTAGCATGGTCCAACCTCCAAGCTTTTCAAAACAAAGCTTCCTCTTTTTTGGCACTTATTAATATCGAACATGAATCATACGTGTTGATGAAATTTTAATTTATTGAGATGATTCATTAAAATTCTTTTAATTTCCCTGTTTTACAATTCGGCCTTTCGGATATCTAAAAATGTACCATTCGCTTCTAGGATATTCTGCAATATGGTCCCAACTCGAGTCCTTAAGACTCTATACTATTGAATATGATCAATTAAATATACGTTTAATTCTTATCAAAATCATCTTAGTCTGAAAAATGTATATCTCCTGGGCTTTTATACAAAAAATGGAGGGAATTGGCTTAATTCTATTGTTCTTGAGCCGTGACAGGTGTATGTCTAATCGTCTGATCAGTCTTCAAGGGCCAAATATCCTGAGAAGTTGACCTTGGTCATGTGCTCATTAATTTGATTGCAGATTGTTTTACGACTTCTGATATTGGTCTCCTTCCATACTTGGAATACGAAATAGTTGCTTTGGTGTGCATCAAATATGGATGCTGTTGGGAAGCATTGACTCTGAGAATTTTGAGAAAAATTAGCTTGGCTGGGTCTTATAGTGTTTCTGGATAAAGACCAAATCAACTGTCTAGCCAGGCTGCTCTGTCACTCCTTATTACTTTTCATATGCGTACATTGGCGTAGAGGCCCTAAAATCGTCAAGAAACCCTACAACAAATAGTTAATCTGAATAATAAGGGGGTCAGGTTGCTTGTTTCATAAGATAATGTTTGATTCGGTCCATGCTCAGACCCGTTCGGATTGTATATGAGCATGCCCCTTAGAATGTCAGGGATCGGGGGCGTGGCTCGCAAAATGGGGATCTATCTCTGTCAGCAGGTTGGTGGGCCTCGCTTGGCGGACATCATGCACCCATTTGGTTTATCCCATGTGGGGTCCGTGAGGTTGATCACGACGCAGACTCAGAGGCGCATCACCAAAACCCCAGACTTCGCCAAAACCATTCAGCAGATGACCTGCTATGTTATCAAACACGCAACTTGCCCCCTATACTTGACCCCTATACCAGTAGCGGTCATTCAGTGCACGCAACTATGGCAAAATTGAGCGCAACGGAATTGCGGTTAGGTGCTCACCTTGTTATGCCTTGTTTGCTACAGCACAATATGAAAGAAATGGTCTGCCTTTTTTTTCAACTACATGCGAGCCTGAAAACCCGGCATTTGATAGCAGACTCACGACTTTATCAAGTGAATATGTGGTAAAAATATCCTTCCTTAGATTTAGGCTATTCATTTGTTTATCATCGCGAAACCCAATCACAATCTTTCCTCCAGACTTTATTACTCGAAACATTTCACTAAAACGAACGTGGAAGCCCCGCCCTTTGGGCGGGGAGGAAACGTTCAGCCGGCCGCGGCGGCCGGTCACGGTTGTGATTGCCTGTGCGCATGTCAGCTTAAGGAACAAACCATACGGGTTATGAGACGAAATGGCACATCGCCCAGACTTAGCAATATCTGTTTCGAATTATTCGAGAAGATATTCGACGACGCCTTGTGCAAATGTATTGCTCGATGAAGTTGTTTTAAATTTCTTCAAAAGCCCCGCCCTTTGGGCGGGGTTATTTACTGAAGTATTTCTCTGGCTCTTTCCAGAAATACAACGTATTGGTTGAACACAACTTATCAAATGATTCGTTATCAAAAGGAAGGCTACGACACTCTCCTTTATGTAGCCTTACTTTGTCATTTAAAATATAATGCTTATTAATTTTGCTCGCCTGGTTCAACATCGCTTCCGAAAAATCAATACCTTCTACAACTCCTTCGGTAGTAATTTCAGCCATTTGATTTATTAATTTTCCTGGGCCAAATCCAATTTCCAAGACCCTATTTTCCCTCTGGAGGTTAAGTATCTCTTTAACGAATGCGTTGAGGTCAGCATTACCATTATTAAATATTTTGGTCATTAAATAGCGGCCAATAATGCCTGAAGGCTTTCTAGCCTGTAAGGAAAGAATTCTTGACGGTATGAGCTTAACTATATACATGGTTCGTGCTTAGATTTTTTTTGTTGGGTATAACTATAATTATTCAACATCATATTTACCTGATACGACGCAAAAAGACAGTATTAGCAAAAATGCGAATGTCCGCCTCGGATCGGTAATCGACATGTCTGCCTTCGGCCGAGGCTGTGTGAAAACTCCGTATAAAATATGGATCTAAAACTTTAGGCTCCGAGGATCGCGTGTATGCCACGATCTCTGTATAAGCAAGGGGTGAGGCGCCCCATGAATACAGAAAATTCCGAGTTTTCACACAGCCTGGGCCAGAAGCAGACATTCGGCAAAGGAAATTTTCAAAGAAAGTACCTCTTAGATTTTTTACTCAAATGCTTCACTTTTGGCTGACGGCAAACAGCGCAGCGATGGAACAATACGTCCGCGTTTACGGGATTTTTAGACCTCAACCCTATTCGAGACCGCATTGCCAACCGTATCGAGGGGTGCGTGGGGATAGTCCGGCTGACGATTCTGAAACGAAAGAATCGTGGGTTTCTGAATCACGCCGGCATCAATATTCACAGCCTGGCGAATGGTCTCATTTCGCTGCCAGCTCTCACGGCCCTCCAACACAGTCGGTAAATGGACAATAAGAGCGGCAGAGATAGATCGCGAGGCACTTTCCCAGAGGTAGCTTGGTGTATGATCAACGGCGTAATAATCGACCATTCCAACTTTAAGCATTGGATGATGAAAGGTGGTTGGTTTGGCAAAATAGAATCCCATCCCCTCGTCGCAACTGACATCGATAATCAGGCAGCCGGACTTGAGGTATGCGCTTTCCTCTTCGGTCACGAAATGGATGGGATGATCAGGATCTTGCAAGGTCCCGTTGATGATGATGTCTGATTCGCTGATCAGATCAGACAACGGTCGCTCAGAACCATCGTGTTCCACCGTCAACATGCGCACTTCGCCGTCCTGGCCTTCCCGGATACGGATATAGTGACAATCAAGCACCTCTTCACGTACTTCGTGGTCGGGACGCTGAATACAGATTGTGATATCTCTAAACCCATGTGCCTTGAGGGCGTATATGGCCCCACGGCTGACCGCACCGAAACCAAAAATAATCACTTTGCGTTGGTTTCCGTAGTGCCCGTCGATACCTTTGAGTTGTAGGGCATGTAATACCGCGCAATAGCCAGCCATTTCGTTGTTCTTATAGAAGGTGTGGCGACCAATCTGTCCGTTGGGTCCCCAAACAAACATATCCTCAAAGGCAATGAGTGTCAGCTTACGATCGATCGCAGCTTGAGTGATAGACCGTTGCTGTGCGCAATGCACATAGCCCCAAAGAGTTCCTCCATCACGAAGTTCCTGTAAATCAGCTTCTACTGGCTTGGAAATGATAACCGAGCCCATGGTGGCCAATAGTTCGTGGCGTGTGGAAATGCCACCCGTCTGAGTCGCAATTTCCGAGTCTGTGATACCGAATGGTGCTCCATAGCCCTCCTCAAATATCAACTGGCGGCGAATGTGTTCAGGAAGGCGCGGCAAATGCTCTGGATGGATTGGAACACGTCGCTCATTCTCTTTTTTTGAAGTTCCAATGACTCCAAATGTTAATTTACTCATATCGTTTCCCTTTTCCTTGAGACAATCAAGGCTTGCCTGATTATTAATTAGCGTTCAACGCCTGCGCCTGGGGGCCCAACAGCCCCCATACCATGGGACCCAAAGGCTTCTCCGGATGGTAGCCCCACCCTCAACCAACATTAATGTCCGCTTTGGGTCCAGGCTGCGTGAAAACTCCGTATAAAATTTGGATCTAAAAATTTAGCCTCCTAGGATCGCGTGTATAAGCAAGGGGTGAGGCACACCCTGAATCCAGAAAATTCCGAGTTTTCACACAGCCTAGGTCGTAAGCGGACGGTTAATCGAAAGCTCTAGGATGATACCTAACGAATTGCATCACTAGACAGCCTCTAAGTGGCTAGTCATTCCTCAATGCCGTCTTAAGCAATGGGATATAACTGAATACCGGATTAGATTACATTAGGGTCAAAGAAGAAAAGAGTCCAGCCCAATTTCCAGAAACAGGCTTAAAACAGACTTTGCCGGTACGGGGTTCTGGCGTGAACGACCTCAATCGTTGATTTAATGGGTGGAGCTGTTGGAAATTGCCGTCAGCTGCTCTACTGACGGAGCTAACGACCCACCATGATGAAAATATTGAAATCACCCTCTTTGAATTGCTTTGTTTCAAAAGCAAGAAAATTTTGGGCATTCTACCTCCCCAATTTCTCTCTTTGAGAGAAATCATGTCCTTGCGAAGAAGAAGGGACATGTAAGCATTCCTCAGCCTAAGATGGTGGGCCGTGTAGGGATCGAACCTGTGGCCCGCTGATTAAGAATCAGCGGCTCTTTAATAAAGATCCCCGAGGCAAGACCACGGGGTATTAGAAGAGGGTTAACTGACGCAGGTCTTCTCTGGGACTGCCTTGGTTCTGCACATAATGTTCGACCACCCTCCAATTGCCGCCCTCTCCCACGGTGCCCACATAGTAGCCATCAGCCCAAAACTGCCCTCCCCACAACTCTGTCTTCAAGGCTGGTTTCTGCCGGAATAACTCGCGCCCGGTGATACTCTTGAACACTCGCACGATTTGTCCCGGAGCAATCTTCGGATGAGCAGAACATAACAGATGGATATGATCTCGATCACACCCCAATCGTTCAAACTCCATATCGTACCGCTCAGCAATCCCTCGCGTGGCTTCCACAATGATCTCGACAACATCCTCCGCTAATAAGGCCTTACGATATTTCACCGGAAAGACAATGTGATAATGAATCTGCCACGCACAATGACTCGCTTTGTGGACAGTACTTTCACTCACCCCCTAATTCTCGGAAAATAAGATCCCCGTGGCAAGACCACGGGGAATCGCAAGTTAAAATGCCTATTCTTATTTATGCATTGGAATTTTCGTGTTGAACGGAACGGAATTGTTGGTCTCCGCCATGATCTGACGCCTGCAGTCCGGTCCGTGGATGGACGCTCAGATGAACTGGCGGGCCTTGTCTGAGCGGAGCGAGTTGGTCCGCCCTCCTCCCTGCGTTCATCCCATCCTATGTGGCCAGACTGGGCGTCAAATCGACATAGGTAGGTCCTCACGAACTTTCCCTGTCACACCACCGTACATACGGATCCGTATACGGCGGTTCGGTGGGTTATGCGATTAGCCCCCAGGAGAGACTGCTCTCCCCTGGTCACTCCTCGCCGGGCGTTCGACTGGGCGGTTCGCCGCAAGCGATTCGACACTTCCTCGTCAGCCCTTAGGGCTTCACCCCTATCCTCTGTCGGGAAGGCCAGAATTAACTGGTCATTCAGCCGCTTGTCGCTCATGAGTTCCACTGCCTACTGACCACTCCGCACCGTTCAGGCCTTCATCCTTTCCAGGACTACTATGCCCTCTGCTGACTCCTCCCGCCCGGTCTGAACTGATCACTCAGTTCTCAGTTTTGCTGCCAAGACCGACGAGAGGTCTCCCGAGGGAAGCTCAACCGCCTTCAGCGCACGACCGCCAGATTTACACCCAGGACCCTTGATGGATACGGACTTCGTGAAAACCAGCCCACTCGTCCGGCCCTGACTGCCTCGTATCTGGTTCTTGTTCATCGGCCCACGCCTTTGCTCCACGCTGCCTTCAGACCCCACCTCACGATGACGCCCTTGCGCTTCGCTATGACTTCACCTCCATCAGGTTGTCAAAGGGACTTCCACCCTCAAGCTGTTGAGCATGCTCGGCACACTGGTTTTGGGTCCTTTTGCCGAAACAAAAGGGCCTCGGCCCCCGGGACGAAACCCGGCAACTCCAGAAAGGGAAATGTTTGGACTGCTAAAAGGGGCGAACATGGCAGGCTGAAAATCACATGTGCCAACTCTGTGCTTCTACCTCCCCTTACCCCTCCTTACAAAGGAGGGGGATACGAGAAAGCTCAATCCTGTGTTGTATCCATACCAAAATCAGAAGAACCTCATTACAATACATTTCAATATCACCTTATGCATGCGTCTTCTCATCTTGAACGGGACGAAATAGCAACATGACATCACCTGACTCCAACCGCTGCCCATCTTGAAATTCCCATGGCGATAAGATGGTGCCGTGCCGATAGACTCTGAGTAAGACATCTGGTTGTAAGTCGCTTGCTGTTTTTCCAACATCAGCCCCTTCCACCGTTCGCTCCACAATCTTGACCTGCCCTCCAGAGGTGAGGAAGTCCTCTAAATAATCGGCTAAGTGTTGTTGATCCACCGCCGCCGCTAACATATAGCCTCCATATGTCGCGGGAGAAATAATGGTTTGGGCTCCACCCTGGCGAAAGAGTTTGACGTTTTCTTCTTCCTTCGCACTGACGATCACTCGGCATTGTGCATTCAAATTTCGAACCGTTAATAAGATCAGGGCATTGGTATCATCACGACCAGCCGCGATGATGACCGCTTTGGCACAACTCAAGAATGCGCCATGTTGCAACAGGCCTTCTTGAGTGGCGTCGCCTTTGAGTGCCACGACACCTAATTCCACGGCCGTTCGCACTCGTTCATCGCTGGGATCAATGACGACAATATGTTCAGGCTGGGTCCCTTTGGCAAGGAGTTCTTTGACGGCGGAATAGCCGGTGTGCCCAAAACCACAGACCACCACATGCTGATCCAGATTCGATTGGAGTTTTGCCATACGAAATACCTCAGTAAATTGTCTCAGCGCCAATTGATAGGCTGTGCCTAAAAAAATTATCCAAATAAAAATACGGACGGGCGTCACCACAAAGGCATCGATCATTCTTGCCCTGGTTGAGACTGGCACAATATCGCCATACCCAACGGTTGTGACCGTCACCATCGTGAAATACGCCACATCCGAAAAGGACATATGCTCATCACTCTCATCCTTGAGTCCCTCCCGGTCCAGCCACAAAATTCCGATTAACATGGCAAACAGGAAAAGGACCATTCCTAGTCTGATCAATAAGGTGCGAACTGGGTCAAGGTCCGATGGGGTGTAGACCACGCGCCGCAGGAAGAGGGAGGACTTCGGAGTCGATTTAGTTTTAAAGGGAAAGGCCATAGAATCGTGTGTAATCGTGGAATCTCTCTGCCGCTATCCAGTTAACGGCCAGAATATGACTAACAAAGGAAGGGACACGGCAAGAATTAATATTTCTAACGGGAGACCCATGCGCCAATAATCCCCGAATCGATAGCCACCAGGTCCCATCACTAATAAATTATTTTGATGGCCAATCGGCGTCAGAAACGCACAGGAGGCTCCGATTGCCACAGACATCAGAAACGGGTCGGCATTGAGGCCAAGGCTTTGAGCCACGGCCACGCTAAACGGAGCCATGACCACCGCAGTGGCCGCATTATTCATGACATCCGATAACAGCATAGTGAACACCATAATGAGACCAAGCAAGAGAATCGGAGAATACCCGCTCGTAACATCAACCAGATATTGAGCCAATACCGTGGTGGCCCCACTCTGCTCAAGAGCTCGACCGAGAGGGATCATGGCCCCAAGCAACACCAGCACCGGCCAATCTATATTCTGATAGACATCTCGAGGAGACACCACGGTTAAAAGGACCATGCCCAAGGCTGCACCCATTAACGCAATCGGTAACGACACGATCCCCGTTATGGCACTTCCGAGAGCCAGACCAAAGAGACCACCGGCTAACCAAGCCTGGCCAGATTTGCCTAGTTGAATCCCCCGTTCGGCCAAAGGCAGACACCCCAATGAACTAATCACTTCCAAGACCTGTTCTTTGTCCCCTTGCAATAACAACACATCTCCAGCCTTGAATCGAAATTCTTTTAACCGACCCCGATACGGAGTACCTTGACGTGACACACCTAATAAGGACACACCAAATCGACTACGGAGTTTTAACGTTCCGGCCAATCTCCCCACTAACCAGGAACGGTCAGGTGGCACCACCGCCTCTAATAATATATCGTCTGGCGCCCCAGTTTGTTTTTTGGTCTCTGCTTCTTGCATTTCCTCTTTAGGCTGCGTCCCCGTTAATTCCAATCCTAATGTCGAGACAAATTTATTGATCCCCTGAGGGCCGGCTTCCAAGACCAACACATCACCCACTTGAATCTCTTCCCTCCAGGCTGCACCTCGAATCGATTGTTCACCTCGAATGAGGCCAATAATTAATGCATCGGAGTCTTCGGTGGCTGATTCCAATTCCGAAAGAGATTTGCCTATGGCCTTGGAACCTTCTGGAACTTTGACTTCGGTGAGATATTCCTGGATATGGAATAAGTCTTGGGGCGCATTTTTCGATCGACGTGCCATGGGAATGAGATGCCACCCGACGAGTGCCACAAAAATAATGCCGGTGACTGCCACCACCCCACCCACTGGAGAAAAATCAAACATGCCAAATGGCTGGCCGGCCATTTCTGCCCGGTAATTGGCAATGATGATATTTGGTGGTGTACCAATGAGGGTGGCCATTCCGCCCAAAATGGTGCCAAAGGCCAAGGGCATCAGCACCACCGCTGGTGACCGTTTCGCGTCAAGAGACGATTGAATGGCCACTGGCATCAGTAGCGCCAACGCGCCAACATTATTCATGACCGTGGAAAGTAACCCACCCAGCGTGGATAACCCCACCACATGTAACGTGGGAGAGGACGTCGCCCCCTTAATAGAGCGGGTAAGAAATTCTACCGCTCCCGTATTACTCAACCCACGGCTAATGATCAGCACGGCGGCGACTGTGACAACAGCCGGATGGCCAAATCCTAAAAAGGCTTCATCAGCCGGAACAAACCCAAGAAGTGTGGCTATTAGCAACCCTGAAAGGGCCACCAAATCGTAGCGCCACCGTTCCCATATAAAGAACACGACGAGAAGACCTAGAAGTCCTATGAGAAAAATTTGGTCGGTCGTCACCAGTTGGAAATTTCTTTCACAGGGAGGATTGGGAAAGGTAAACAATCGAGGAAAACGTGGCGGACCATAGGAGCCATCGCTTCAAGAAGAATCACGGCGGTGATTTAACCAGGTTCGGAAGACAAACTCAAACGGACAGTGTGGTGTGAGAAGACAGAAAAGAATCCAGTGAGGGGGTTCAACGACTCCACGCCCTCTTCAAAAAGAGGTTGAAATCGTTAGCGAACGCGTTTGAGATATGTCAGAAGAGCCAAGAGAATAATCACAATTTTGACAGAGTCCTCAAATCTCGCTCCCAGACACCCGTCCCAAGATGAGACAGGTTTCTCCTCGGAGACAGCAATTTTTTTGAGCGCCTGATATTTCAGGCACCCATTTTACGCAGTGAGTCGAGCCACTGGCGTTCGGGGGGCTCTCCGTAGCCGCTTCCGAAACGGAAGAACTTGCGCCTGTACTGGAGTGTTACGATGCTGATTGATAACCGGGTCCATCAGATTTCCACACATGACACATCGGTAGGCCCGAATCCACAGCTCGCCCATGCCACCTTTCACGTCCAGACAATCATCAACCACCATCAGCCCATTACATCTTGCACAATTCATAACTCTCCTCCTTTGAAAGCCTCCTGCTTCCCATGTTGTCAATAGGTGAGTCGGTGCATCATGCATGCCACAGAAATTGTGGACATGAAAAAAACCACTAACGTAAGGGGTGTATAACGGCGGAAAAAAGAAGAGAGATAACGAATTACCTAAATGAATTTCTGGAGTCTACAACATTTTGTAGGAAAAAAAAAGAGGAGACATGTATTTTGTGGGTATCAACGAAATAAAAAAATGATCCCGCTTCACGACATATTAAGGGAAACACGACCGAAAGGTCGAAAGGTTTGTGCTGATTCAAAGCCAGCGTCTGTTGCTTGCAAGAAGATTGTGGTGGGAATTGTCAGACCTGCTAGAATTTTGACATCTGCTATGAGACAGGATAGAGACCAGGACCATCTGGTAATCCATGTGTTTTAAACATCAGCACATCAAAGGCACTCCCTAAACTGGCTGCTCCGGTTAAGAAATCAACTTCCTGTTGCCTTGCAACTGCATCTTTCCCAGTCCCGACGTAATTCTGAATACCGAGGTTGCTCAACCATGTCCCCTGTGAAGTCCCACCCGCTAACTCCAGCCCTAAAGCTAAAGCCTCAGATATGACTGCAGTAAAATCAACATCAGCGGTCATATCTTGTTGCCCAATCGCAAAAAAATGGTCATGAATCTGTTGTTGTTGGTAATAGGAACGCAATGTCCCATTGCGATGACGATATGAATACACATTTGACGCTTTGTCACCATAGTCCACAAACATGATATAGCCTGGCTTGATGATCCGCTCCAGTTCTTGAAAAAACGATGATATTTCCAAACACACCTCAGCAATGTGTCCTCGTCCAAGATGGATATGTTCGTCTTGTAAACGCTGAAGTAATTTTGGGGTCGATAGATCACCGGGCTGTTCGCACAATTCTCCATCGTCATCCACATCCACGAATAATTCACAGACCTCCTCGTTGGCCAACCCCATGACTCGGTGAACCGGAAGGGCGTCTAATACTTCATTGCCAAACACCACTGTGGCGGTCGGCGGGAGGCCTTCTAAGGTTTCCACTGTTTTCAAACCCTTTTCAGTCTGCTTGGCTCGTAATCCAGAGCTCGTTTCAAGCACAACATAGTCATGAGGGATTGTGAGGAATGAAGTGATACATGCCCCTAATTGACCTGTCCCTCCTCCGAGCTCCAGAACTCGAAGAGGGTCACCGATCACTTGTGCCGCCTGAATAATGGCTTGAGCCACTCCGAACCCAAAAGCTGGAAATTTGGCACTCGTGTCAAACGGGCCAACAGAACTGCCAATTGAGGGAGCTTGAGTATAAAACCCATGGGCTTCATGAAAGAGCGCCCAGGACATAAAATCGCGAAAAGTCATCGGACCTTCAACACGAATGTGGTCCTTTATTATCTTGGCAAGTTCAGTAGGGATTCTAGGCACGGGTCTCTTCAGCGAAAAAAGACAAAAAAAGGGTGCCATGTTTGGCACCCTTTTTTCGTACAACTCAGAAAAACGAATTTCTTATTTGATAACCGTTGATTTTGCCCCAGCTGGATTGATGGGTACCGTGTTCATCGTGTCAGTTGTTGGTAATTGTCCTGCACCCATGGATTTAGTAATCCGTCCACGGTTGGCATCACTGACATCATTCATAGCAGCCTTGGTCCCAGCTTCCTGAGAGACCTGGAGAGTGGCGTCACCGACTGCATTTGTCTGTCCAGGATCATTGGCTGTGGATTGGCCGGTCACAGGAGACTTCCCTTTGGCGGGATATCCTGGGTGAGGCGGTGGCCCCGCCGCAAACGCCATTGATACGACCAAACAACTCGCGCCTACCGTTCCAAGAATAATTCCAATCGCTTTCATAAGACCGCTCCTTTGTTAGTTATAACGGGTTAACAATAGAAAATGGTCACAATGTATTCATGTGATCTTCACTGTTCAATAGAAGAGCGGAATCTTAGGCAGAATAGACGGTGGTGTCAAGCCTATAGACATAATTGCCTAAGAACGTGGATTTTGAATCCTATGATTCCCCCGCACTCGGTCGGCGGACTGGCCGACGAGGCCGGTAGGGGGTCCTGGGTTTCGGAGCTGGCATCAATATGGTCAGTGTCGTTCCCTTATCAGGCTCACTGGCAATGGTGATCTGCCCCTGATGTTCTTCCACGACTTTTTTCACCGTGGCCAGGCCTAATCCCGTTCCTGAACGCTTCGTGGTGAAATAGGGTTCAAATACTTTATCCACAAGCTCGGCAGGAATGGGCACCCCGTCATTTGCAATCACAATTTGAAGCTCTGGCTTTCGAGCCCTGGTTAACATCACTTCCACACCCAAATGACCACCTGGGGACATGGCTTCAATGGCATTTTTGAAAATACACAGGAAGACATGCTGCATTTTTCCTTCATCCCACCGTACTTGAGCCAAACGAGCTGGGACTTTTTTGACGACCTCAATGCGATTCACTCGCAAATCAGTGGATACCATGGAAAACGCCTCATCCAACATATCCTGAACTCGGCACATTTTTCGATCAAGTTCCAATGGTTTGGCAAAGTCTAAAATCTCATTGATGACGGTTTCCATCCGGATCATATCCCGCATCGCGTTTTCCACGCGGGTTTGGGAGTCAAAATCTAGTTCTGAATCCGTGGTAATTTCTTCCAACTGAGCCCGAATAAATCCGATCGGTTCTCGAATTTCCGTGGCCAGAAACGAACTCACCTCGTGGAGAGCGGTTCGTCGTTCTTCTTTTCGCACATCCCCACCTTCTGGAGGTGGAACCGGCTGCACAGCTCCACCTTTGGTAGCCGGTTGTTCAGATTGAACAGGGGCTGGGTCCATGACCGAGAGGTGACAGGAGGGGTCCTCAAATAATTCAAGGAGTTTTGCCGTCACAGACTCAAGGGTTTTCAGATCGCTGCCATTGTGATCAAACTGGTTAGGATTCTTCGAGGCCAGAGTGAGCGTCCCAGCCACTCGCCCTCTGACAAAAAATGGGACAACGATCGTAGACGTAAATTTATCCTTAAATAATTGCTTATAGTCATGGAAACGGCCCTGAGTCGATGCCAAATTATTATCACTCCTGGCTTTACGATGACGAACACACCAGCCGGAGGCCGAGTCATCCAAAGAAAGCTGCTGCCCCGGACTCAGATCACGTTTTTGAGTGCCAAGAACCCCTAATACCTCTAATGATGCCAACAACGGATCATAAATCGTCACCCAGCCACGATCAAACGCAACGCCATCTATTTCCGTCAAAATATTGGCAATTCGTTCCTGCACATGAGCATTCGTATAGGTCCGAGCCACCGCCACTTCTTGTCCTTCACTTACAGGAACACTCAGCGGTTCACTGGCTACCACGGGATTCCCCAAAATAATTGATGAGCCAAAGAGCCCAGCCTTTTGCAACTCTGCGGTGATAAAATTGACATTCGTCGAGAGAATGGTTTTTTCTCGCTTCGTCAGCGCCACATTTTCCCGTCTGGCCAGAACGAGCGTGCCATAGACCCGTCCCCCAAATTTCAATGGAAGGGCAAGGGCCACCTTGGTCCCTGGTGTCACCATCCGCACACGAAGCACACTACTGAGTTCCGTCTCTTCCCTCGAATTTTTCGGACTGACACTCTTTAATTCTTCTAGTGACAACCCCCGAAGAATGGCTCGAATTTCTCGTGGAGAAAACCCTCGGGACACTTGCTCAATGAGGGGGGCCCCATCATGAGCCATAATGGCCACCAGGGCGGCCTCCATCCCGACCTCATTGACGGCGGATGTCAATATTTTCTGCAGGGTACTTTGCCGTGCCGTCGGCAAAGTTGATTCAAGACGGTTAGCCATGCATGAGATTCCTCTCTATCACCATAATATGTTTCGACTTTTTAGCATTACAAAAGACGACGATCTTCAATTTTTTCCAGCCGATGTGCTTGATGGCGGGCTTTCAAGTATTTATGCAAGAAGAAAAACGTCTCATTCTGACATGAATTAATTGATATGCCGAATTTTTCGTCCTGTTTGGGGACGCGTGACCATTTCTATACGGCCTTGTCCGGAAATCCACAGATTGAGAATGCCACTGACGATACTAATGAGAATCGCACCTCCCACTGCCGGCCAAAACCCCGAGACGAGGAAGCCCTTTACCATCCCGCTTGCCAGATAGAGTAAAAAGGCATTGATCAGCACCATGAAAAAACCCAATGTCACCACAATAAAGGGTGCCGAGAGCAGGTAAAGAATGGGACGAAGAATGGCATTCAAAAAAGCCAGAATCACGACCGCGGCCAGACCTGATCCAAAACTGAGAATTTCGATACCGGGAATAATTTGACTCGCCAACAGGACAGCGAACCCCGTAATCCCACATCGAATAAAAAATCCCTTCATAATGACATCATACCGACCTTGTGGTCATCGCCTCAAGCGAAGGCAGACTATGGAGTTGAATCTCGTATCATCATTCGATGTCACAACGTTCAACCCTCGTGAGCCCTCAAGAAGGTCTGCTCTCTCCATAGAGTGACGAGAAGAGCTGCGGTCAGGGGCGTAAAAATAAAACAGCCGACGATTCCGATGAAGACTTCCCCAATCCAAAATGTCAAAACCAAGTTAAACGCTAATACGCCGTAATATAAGCCAATGCCTAGGAATAATTCTCGCCTGACCACTTCTTGGGGAACGGACTCAGCCTTAAAGAGCCCTCGTTCTAACCATCGGTAGACAAAAAGGGACACAAGCCCGACGACGGCCCATCCGGCAAAATTGGCTAACGGGATCCCAAAATAGAGGGCCTCATCTGAATATCCATAGATCTGACCCAGAAACCATTGATCGCCCCGCAAGGCCAGCGGATCAATAATGACATCGGAAAACGTGAATAAGACCACCGTTAATCCGATCGCAGGCCAGGAGGTCCGCAGCGTGGCGTCAAAGTCCCACCCACGTTGCTCAGCTATTTTCGCATGTGGAAGCACAAAAACAAGAGCCACGCAGTAACTGCCAAATAATAGGAATGCGAAGGAGAGGGAATCCATAAAGGGAATATTGGAAATGTAGAGTTCCTGGCCCACTGTCGAACTCGTATAAAAATAGTCACCAAAGGGGATCCCAATCCGCGTCGACGAAAATTCGCAGATAAAGGCGGTGGCCCATGTGATGCCAAACAACCGACAGGTTCTCTTCCAACCTAATAGTTGTTGCGCAACATATAATGAGACCCCAAGAAACACAAACACATAGGGCCGAAGGATGACCGTATTGGCGAGCAGGAAAAGAAATTCCAACGTATGGCTTTTTTTAATGAAGAGAGGGGGTGTTGTACAAAAATTGAGTTAGGCGTATCCGGATTGGCGAAACCACTGTACCGCTTTTTTGAGGGCTGTTTCCACTGATGTTTGAGGAAGATCCAGCTCTGTACGAGCTTTCGTGCAATCATAATGCATTCGATATTTGGCCATCCTCACCCCCTCCAAGGGAATGCGAGGAGTTTTGTGGGTGACATGATTGGCAATCCAGGTATTCACATGGGCAAGTGGAACGATCCACTTCCAGGGCAATCGAACGCGTGGCGCAGACACGCCAGTCAATTGACTCAGCATCTGACAGATTTCTCGAAACATGAGGTTCTGATTCCCAAGAATATATCGCTCACCGATCCGGCCTCGCTCCATCGCGCGCACATGTCCCAGAGCCACATCGTCCACATCGATTAAGTTCATCCCCGTCTCAATATAGGCAAACATCCTCCCCTTCATAAAATCCACAATAATTTGACCGGTTGGGGTGGGCTTCACATCTCTTTCCCCCACTGGGGCGGTAGGATTGACAATCACCACGGGTAATCCTTCTCTCGCCATATTGAGCACTTCTTGCTCGGCTAAAAATTTTGATCGTTTATAATCACCGGACAGTTGGTTTTCTGAAGGAAATAATTCTTCCGAACCAAGCCCACCAGCAATTGGCAACCCAATCGCCCCTATCGTACTCGTATACACAATACGTTCAACACCAGCCTCCCCAGCCGCACGAAAGAGATGCTTGGTGCCCTCCACATTTACTCGATAAAACGTCGCGGGGTCTTGAGCCCACAACGCATAATGGGCCGCCACATGATAGATCCCCTGACAACCGGTTACGGCTTTTTTTAAAGACTGAGGATCTTGCAAATCACCCTGAACGGTTTCGACTGGCAATCCATCAAGGTTACTCCGATTGCTGGTTGCACGCACTAAGACCCTGACCTCATCACCTTTGGCAATCACGGCGCGTGTGACCGCCGCTCCAATAAATCCCGACGAGCCAGTAATAAGAACTTTCATGAGAATCCTAGGTAAGGTCCCAGACCCACAGAGAATCGATTGTCAAAAAAAGAAAAGAGATGGAAAGAAGATTGAAGATTAATGCGAACGCCAGAGATGCTTCATTTTCGGCGCTCTATTATATAGGTCGCCATGTGTCGTAGCGGATCGGCTTGCTGATCAAAAGATTCTAGTCGATGAATAGCCCGCTCCACACATTCTTCCCCCAATCGCCGAGCCCCATCAATACCAAAAAATGAAGGATAAGTTTTTTTTCCTCGCTTTTCGTCCGTCCCTGCATCCTTCCCCAACTCTTCACGCGTGCCCACCATATTCAGGACATCGTCCGCAATTTGAAATGCTAAACCGATATCTTCGGCATAGCCCGTCAAGGATTCCAATTGTGTGGACGAGGCGCCACCAATAATTCCACCAATCCGGACTGCCGCCCGAATCAATTGTCCGGTCTTATGAGAATGGATTTTTTGGAGATGCGCCAGTTCGACCTCTCGATTTTCGGCCTGAATGTCCATCACCTGCCCACCCACCATTCCCTGATGGCCCGAGCCATACGCCAGCTCCCTGACAATATGTAATTGTTGACTGGCCGTCAGGCCATGGGTTTCGGAGTCTTGGCTACATAATTCAAAGGCCATGGTGAGCAAGGCATCTCCAGCCAGAATCGCCATCCCATCACCATACACCTTATGGTTGGTGAGCCGCCCCCGGCGATAATCATCATCATCCATCGCCGGCAAATCATCATGAATCAACGAATAGGTATGAACGAATTCCAAAGAAGCGGCAAAGGGCAACATCGCATCATGGTCATACCCTAAGGCTTGAGCCGCTGCGATCGTCAAAATAGGACGCACCCGCTTGCCCCCAGCCAGCAAGCTGTACCGCATAGAGTCGTAGAGCTTTTCAGGGTCAGCCAAGCTGGCTGGAAGGCTCTGCTCCAGAAACCGGTCAACCCGTTGACGCTGCTGATCTAAATATTGGTGAATGTCCACAGGAGAGCAAAAAGACGTCAAAGAAGGCTAGGAAAATCGACTAGGACCCTATCAAAAGAATTTTTCACGGTCAAACCTTCAGGGTGCAATATTATAAAGGGTTTTGGGGAAGGCATCGGAAAATGGGAAGAGGTGGAATTGTCCAATCCACTTTCGGTATTCGATAACGGCGGGTCGCTATCGCTAACAACCCAATCTCCTATGTCGTCATTCCCAACATTTTTTATTGGAAATTCATCCGCCATCCCGGTCATTCCCGACGTTTTTTATCGGGAATCCATCTTAAATTTTGGGAATACGCAACATTCATTGATAGCCGGAAACCTCTTATTGGTTTTATCCAACGACAATGTCAAAGTGATTTTTGATGTTGCCGGGTTTCGGCCCGGCAGCCCGGCTTTTCAATAGAGTGTTTGCTACCCGCGTACCAAATTCAAGTCCCCTCCTTTTTGGAATGCGAGAAACCCTCTTCGCCTCTTGATTATTTTCAGAAGTACTTGCCCAAATTGTCATTGCGGAAAAAATCCTATAGACTCCTGCTATGTCAGTTATTAGCCATCCATACATCGTCACTGATCCAGAAACCTGCGGAGGAAGTCCCCATCTCGCAGGAACACGAATCACGGTTCGGACTGTGGCGATCGCCGTCTTACTACATGGATTATCACCTGAGGAACTTCTTCAACATTATCCCCATCTCACTCTCTCTGGCATCCACGATGCCCTTTCATACTATTACGATCATAGAAAAGCCATCGACCGAGAGATTGCCGAACACGAAGCACTTGACCCTGGGCTAGCCACTGACGGTCGTCGGTGAAGCTCTACCTGGACGAATCCGTCTCCGTCGTTCTGGCCAACGTGCTCTCCCAACATGGCGTAGATTGTCTCACAGTTCGCGAGGCAGGACATTTGGGGCAACCCGATGAATTCCAACTATCTGTTGCCGCTCAAGAACACCGCGTGTTCTTCACCCATGACACGCGAGACTTTTCGCGACTAGCAAATGACTGGTCTATTGCTGGTCATACGCATGCAGGCATTCTCTTGGCCCATCATCTCCCGTTACCAAAACTGATTCTTCGGTTTCGGGCGTTTCTCCTTCGCAACCCATCCCTAGATTTTTCCAATCAAATTCTCTGGCTTCCTCCCATCCTCGAAGAGAAGTAGATTTTTTTGGAAGAGGGAGTCGTAGGCAAAAGCTCGTCAAAGTGCTTCAGCCATCTCCCCTAGCCTTGTGGTGCGGCAAAGCCGTGCAGCTACCACCGGGAAAAAGGCGCGCACTGTCTGAGCCCTTCGACCAGACTCAGCAAGCGCAGCGAGATTGCGCGCCGCCGAGGTCGGCGAACCGCGCAGCAACCGAAGGGCTACACCAAGGAACAAGCACAACTACCAGGATGGATTCCTAATAAAAAATGTTGGGAATGACAACGGAGGAGAAAGCGGGAATGCCCCCCAACTACCAAGCCTCCACCTTTTCTTGCTTTCCGACGCCTACTGTCTGGCCCTCTGAGTGGACGCTCTTATCAACTTGCGGGCCTTGTCTGAGCGGAGCGAGTTGGTCCGCCCTCCTCCCTGCGTTCATCCCATCCTATGTGGCCAGACTGGGCGTCAAATCGACATAGGTAGGTCCTCACGAACTTTCCCTGTCACACCACCGTACATACGGATCCGTATACGGCGGTTCGGTGGGTTATGCGATTAGCCCCCAGGAGAGACTGCTCTCACCTGGGCACCCCTCGCCGGGCGTTCGACTGGGCGGTTCGCCGCAAGCGATTCGACACTTCCTCGTCAGCCCTTAGGGCTTCACCCCTATCCTCTGTCGGGAAGGCCAGAATTAACTGGTCATTCAGCCGCTTGTCGCTCATGAGTTCCACTGCCTACTGACCACTCCGCACCGTTCAGGCCTTCATCCCTCTCGGGACTACTATGCCCTCTGCTGACTCCTCCCGCCCGGTCTGAACTGATCACTCAGTTCTCAGTCTTGCTGCCAAGACAGACGAGAGGTCTCCCGAGGGAAGCTCAACCGCCTTCAGCGCACGACCGCCAGATTTACACCCAGGACCCTTGATGGATACGGACTTCGTGAAAACCAGCCCACTCGTCCGACCCTGACTGCCTCGTATCTGGTTCTTGTTCATCGGCCCACGCCTTTGCTCCACGCTGCCTTCAGACCCCGCCTCACGACGACGCCCTTGCGCTTCGCGATGACTTCACCTCCATCAGGTTGTCAAAGGGACTTCCACCCTCAAGCTGTTGAGCATGCTCGGCACACTGGTTTTGTCCACTTTTGCCGAAACAAAAGTGGATCGGCTGCCGGGCCGAGACCCATAGCTGTTAAGCTAAAGTGAGGGGGGAATCTTCAAGAAGCGCTTGTTTGGCGTTTTTTTTGTGCTAGTATACCGGTAGCCTTACAACTGCTATCGGTTTTACCGGGAGAACTCGATGACCAAAGAAGAACGCACGCTTCACCGCCTTAAGACCCAATTGACCACCCTCGGGCCTGTCTTGCCGGGCAGCCTAAGCCAACAGTGGAATGTGTGCGGCACACCAGGTTGTCAGTGTAAAGACCCTCAGCAGCCCAAAAAGCATGGGCCCTACCATCAACTCAGCTTCACCGTGGCCGGGAAAAGCTCCACGCTCTTTATTGCCCAGAGAGATCTGGTTGAGGTCCGGCGCCGACTCAAGCGGTATCAACGCTTGAAAGCGGTGACGACGGCCCGGGTGCACGCTGAGGTCGCGTTGGTCCGCGCCCAGGGCTTGGGGAGCCGGGCATGAGCACCGCCCTGACGAAGGTGTTCGACGCCTTTAAACAAAACGCCTGAATCGTCTGGCCAAGGAGACCGGATTCTGTCAACGCCAGGGCGTGCTGCAGCCCTATGACTTCCTGGGGCTCATGACCCTGGGGCAAGTCGGAATGACGCATCCGTCGCTGGGAGGAATGGTGGCCGCTCTGCACGCTCGCCTCAGTCGGGAAGCCCTCCATCAGCGGTTTACCGCGCCAGCGGCCGTGTTTCTCCGGCGCTGTCTGCACGCGATCTTACAACAGAAACTACAAGTGGCCACGATCGGCCCGAGGGTGCGGCAGCCATTCGGCCGCGTCTTATTGATGGATAGTTCGAGTTGGGATGTGAGCCCGAAGCTGCAGCAGGTGTGGCCGGGCGCGGGCGGGAATGCCTCACCGGCCAATTGCAAGATTCAAGTCGCCTATGACTCTAAACAAGGGGAGCTGATCTCCCTGGAGCCCACGGCGGGGACTGTCCCGGATAATCGCTACACAGATCGGCTTCCTGCTCTGCTGCACCCGCAGGATCTGGGGCTCATGGACCAAGGCTATTTCAAGCTGCGCACGTTGACGGCCATGATCGACCAAGACGCTTATTTTGTCACGCGGTTCATGGTGGGCCCCACGATCAGCGCGGCCCAATCTGGTGCGCGCCTGGAGCTGGCCCGTCTCTTAGCCCACGGCCCCGCTCTGACCAGGGAGATGCTGGTGCGCCTGGGCCAGGGGCCGCAGCAGACCGCCCCCTGTCGTCTCGTGTGTTTGCGCGTGAGTCCCCAGATGGCCATGCAACGGCGGCGGCGAGTCAAGGCGCCCGCCCGCCAACAAGGTCGGACCGCTCGAACCTCGACGCTCACCTGGGGTGACTGGACGCTGTTGATCACGAATGTGCCCGACGCCTGGGTGCCCCTCGACATGGTGCGGGCCCTCTATAGCCTGCGCTGGCAGATTGAGTTGGTGTTCAAACAATTCAAATCGATTCTCCGTGTGCACCATTCGATCACCGGCAATGAGCAGCGAGTGCGCTGTGAACTCTATGGCAAATTGATTGCGGCGGTCTTGGTCCACCGGATCCATGCGTGGGCCAGCCGAGCCCGGGGCCCGGCCGTGGGGCGAGAGATCAGCTTTGAGAAGGTGTATAAACGAATCCAGGAGCGGGCGTTTCAGCTCGCGCAGTGGTTGTTTGCCTCGTTCAGCCAAGGAATGGCCCATCTTGTTCGTGAACTCGAGCCGTTGCTGAAGCACTGTATCAAATATCGGCAACGCTCCCGCATGACGACGTTAGAAATGTTGGAAGCCAGAGTCGACCCCAAATTGTACACCAGAAAGAAGTCCTCTTAGCTTAACAGCTATGGGGTTCGGCCCGGCAGCCGAGATCCTTTTCTTTCGGGAAAAGGACCCAAAACCACTTCTGCCCGGTCGCGGCCCCGTTGGGGGTTCCTTCGCCCCAGGCCAAATCATGAAGGCGAACAACTCGCTCCGCTCAAACAGGTTCGCCAGAGAGCTGCATTTGGCCAGGGACTCAGCCGCACCCAAGGCAGGGATTCTCTCCGCCGTCTTCATTCCCGCCGGTTGTTAGCGGGAATCCATCTTTCCCTTGACTTATTTTGTGGATTAATAAATCATCTTTTGGCTTAAGGGCGAGTGAAATTTGGGAAACAAATTACAATATTGGTGCCTATGCGGGATATTCCGAGAAAAATTGACGACGCATTCTATGAGGGGCAAAGAATCGAACCAGTTCAGTATTGCATTAATGATTCGGTCGAGATTATCCATGGGCCTTATGCTGGGTCGGGTGGCGCCGTTATCTCAATAGAATCGATCGCACCTGAGGTCATGTTGTTGGTCGAGCTTAGCTCTGGATCGGATGTCATTGTCTCACAGAACTCTCTTCGAGCCGTGGAGTAGGTCGTCCATCCTTATGACGGGTAGTGCAAGGTATTAATTAATAGGTTAAACAATCCTCCGCGGATTCTTTTACGCGCGACCAAATATGAGCGACGAAACCAGATCTATTGAAGAAGTAGCTAAGACGGCTGGAAAGGCTGTTGAAGCAGGGCGAGAACTGGGTGGATTCTTATCCAAATACGTCGGCGGCTCGATCGAACAAGCAATGGGTATTGTCGAGGACAAGCTCAAGTATCAACGCTGGGAACGACAAATCCGGTTGTTTGAACGTGCGGACCGTTTCTTGGCTGAAAATGGATTGGCACAACCTAGTCGAAAGGTGCCTTTGCAGGTAGCCATCCCACTAATTCAAGGTGGTTCACTGGAAGAAGATGATGGGCTGCAAGATCGGTGGGCGACTTTATTGGTGAACGCTGCAGATGCTTCCTCTCATGTTGAAGTTCGACGCGCTTTTATCAGTATTTTAGAGGACCTAACTCCACTTGATGCCTTGATTCTCAATAAAATCTACACATCAATCCTTTCTCAGGACCTCATGGCAGAAATATGGACAACACATTTGCCTGACTACGTAACGGAAGAAAAACCCGATCAGGATGACCTTCGCCCTCCTAATAACGTGGAAATATCTTTGGGCAACTTGGCACGATTAGGAATCATTACCACAGCCATGTCTTGGGGCGGATTTGCTATCTTTAGCAAGGTAAGCAGAACTGTTCTTGGTCGGGAATTCATGAAGGCCATTACCCGTGGGGACGATGATGGGTAACCCGTTGTTCTTTGTTGAGTGTTGGCTAGCTGCAGACCTGATCACAGAAACCTAACATTGTTAGGAGCCATTATGGATTGGAAGTTAGCGTTAGCAATTGGTGGTTGGCTTTTAGCCTTTGCACAGTTCTCCTTCACATACAGATTAACCAGAAAAAGGAACGAAGATGAGTTGCTTGAAAAGACACTTGGTTATTTTGAGCGCGGAACCCAGGCGAGATCAATAGCGATAAGTTTGGTTGAAGGTATTTGGTTGAAAAGCAAAAAGAATTTAGACATCATTCTTCCTGTACTTATAGGGCAAGCAAATTTTCTGATGACTGAAGCTGAAGATTATGGGCAGGAAAGTAGAAATTTAATACGCCTACTTATGCTTATCGAGAAATGTATGCCATACGCTACAGACGTAGGCATTGAAACTGCCGAAATATCTCAAGCCTTGCTTTCCGGAGCACAATCAAAAATGGGCGTAAATGTATCTAATATTACTTTAAAGTATTGGTATGCAAGGTTTAATGGAGATATGGCCACATTTGAAGCCGAAATTGCAGACTCCTAGAAGTCATAGCAACTCCTGTTTGGGGTCAAGCTTTGTAATATTACAGTGGATAGTCACGCTTTGGGATAGTTGAGTGAAGCCGAAAGTGAATTGCGTGATTGCAAGGCTTACCTCCAGAAATGCCCTCAGAAACTTCCAACTCCCTTTTCCTTTCCTTCCCTGACCGACGCCTGCTGTTCGGCTCTGTGGGCGGACGTTTCTAAATCCTTGGCGGGCCTTGTCTGAGCGGAGCGAGTTGGCGCGCACTTTCCCCTGCGACCGCCCAATCTGATTTAGCCGAACTGGGCGTCATTGGTTTTGGGTCCTTTTGCCGAAACAAAAGGGCCTCGCCTGCCGGGGCGAAACCCGGAATCACCAAATTTCCCTGGACAATATGGTTAGCAGGATCCACTACAGAGTGGATCTGACCCTTAGGTCCTCATTGTTTTCATCAACGCAGCCTCAGTATACTGTCCACCTATGAGTATTCGAAATAGAGCAGGGGAATGGGAGTCATTGCTCCTCGGCATCGAACCCGAACATTGTGGGGTCTGCGGGGAAGGGCTGTATCGCAATCACACGATGCTCCGTGGAGGTTGGTCCCGGTGCAGTATTTGCGAAGATTTCGTCCATTATAGTTGTTTGGCTAGCGGGAAAATCTCCTATCTCAAGCGACGCCCTCGTGTCTGCCTCACGTGTGACGCCAAACAGTTGACGACCGCTTCAGGAAACACTGTGTCCTCGGTCCCCACTGAACTCACCAAATGAACAATCCTGAGCTGTCTCTCTCACGATCCATGGGATCCAATACACTGTCGACCCTTTTTCTCTATTACGTGCTCTCTCCAATCCTCTGCGCCTTTAGCGGATTTCATTTGACGAGTTACTTGTTGGTTGGTCTCTACACGTGGCCTCGGACCAGCCGAACGATTGTGCTGACTATAGGAACCCTCATCTTCGTGTATGAATTTATTTTTAAAAGTCAGCCCCCTGTATTCGCTTCAGGCAAGGCATGGACGAAAGGCAAATGGGTCCTCTATACCTCGCTGATCCCTTTTGTCTGTGGCGTCGTGACATTCATGGCGGCAGTTGGATTTTCAGACTAGAACATGGCATTTCCCAAAAGAGCATTCATCCATTTGTTTTTTGATTATTACCGAGAGAGGACACGCACATGAAAAACGTCGAATTGACCGTCGATGGCACTATGTTAACGATCAAGGTTGACCTCTCACAGGAATTTGGGCCCTCCTCTTCAGGGAAAACCATCATCATTGCTTCCACTGAAGGAAATGTTTCGATCCCAGATCGAGAAGAAAAAATTGGGCTGAATATTTACAAGAAGAAGTCTTAGTTTTTCTTCATGACCTTTTTCTCCTCCAACAAGGCCTGTCCAGTCCATGAAGTCGGAACCTGCATCACGGATTGTGGCGTTCCCTCGGCGACCACATGCCCGCCTTGATCTCCGCCCTCAGGCCCTAAGTCGATAATCCAATCGGCATTTCGAATCACATCGAGATTATGTTCGATGACCAACACGGTATTCCCCGTTTCCACCAATCGATCAAGCACATCAAGCAACCGTTGGATATCGACAAAATGTAGCCCGGTCGTGGGCTCATCCAAAATATAGAGGGTCCGTCCGGTCGGCCGCTTTGACAGTTCTTTGGAGAGCTTCACTCGCTGCGCTTCTCCGCCTGACAAGGTCGTGGCCGATTGCCCCAGCTTGATATAATGCAGCCCGACATCGGACAAGGTTTGTAGCCGGACACGAATAGGTGGGATATTCACGAAAAACTCCAGCGCTTCGGCCACCGTCATATTCAACACATCGGCAATGGTTCGCCCTTTATACAACACATCTAATGTTTCCCGGTTATACCGCTGCCCAGAACACACTTCACAGGTGACATAAATATCCGGGAGAAAATGCATTTCAATTTTGATTAAGCCGTCACCCTGGCAGGCTTCGCATCGGCCACCTTTCACATTAAAACTATATCGGCCCGGTTTATACCCTCGGACGCGAGACTCCGGCAACTGCGCAAACACATCGCGGATAAAGCTGAAGAGTCCCGTATAAGTGGCTGGGTTTGAACGTGGCGTCCGGCCAATCGGCGACTGATCAATATCAATAAGTTTGTCTAAGTGCTCAAGACCTTGTATTTTTCGACACCCTTCAAAGACGGGTTTTTTCTGTGCGAAGCCTTGACCCAGTGATCGGAACACGACATCGATCACCAATGTACTTTTCCCCGATCCTGAGACCCCGGTTACGCATGTGAACAACCCCAAAGGAATCTTCACGCTGACATTTTGGAGATTATGCTTCTCTGCATTTATGACTGACAGAAACCCTTTAGGCTTTCGTTGACGAAGCGGCAACGCGACACGCCGACTTCCGTTCAAATATTGACCGGTAAGCGAGGTGGCATCCGCCATCACCACTGCGGGCGTACCCTGTGCCACCACCTTTCCACCTTCTACGCCAGCCCCTGGTCCTAAGTCCAAGACATAATCAGCGGCCCGCATGGTCTCGGCATCATGTTCCACCACCACAACGGTGTTTCCCATATCTCGCAACCTCAGCAACGTTTTCAATAACCGCTGATGGTCACGTTGATGCAAGCCGATGCTGGGTTCATCCAAAATATATAAGACCCCGACCAATCCCGATCCAATTTGCGTGGCCAATCGAATGCGTTGCCCTTCGCCACCCGATAAGGTCGCCGAGGGACGGTCCAGTGTGAGATAGGTCAATCCCACATTGAGAAGAAATTCTAATCGTTCACGAATTTCTTTAATCACGCGTTGCCCGATTAATCGCTCACGATCCGTGAGATTCAAGGCATCCAGAAATTCTAACGTTTGACGCACGGACAAATGCGTGATCTCTGCAATGGATTGCCCCTCTATTTTTATGGCCAGGCTCTCCTGTTTCAGACGGCCTCCTCCACAAACCGCACACGGCGTCTCAAATGTCCATTCTTCATGCTCCGGACAACCTGAAGCCTCAAACCCAATCCCATCACATTCAGGACAGGCGCCATGGGGACTATTAAAGGAAAACACGCGTGGAGCGATTTCCGAATAACTGACCCCACAGTCAATACAAGCCAACTGTTCACTATATATCCGAACCTGTTCATCTTCGGTGAGCACACCCACCAGCCCCTTGGTCATTTTGAGTGCCGTTTCCACCGATTCTGCAAGACGTCGTGCGACGCTGGTCTCTGCCTTCACGATCACACGATCAATCACAATTTCAATGGTATGTTTTCGCTGTTTATGTAAAGTAATCGTCTCGCCAAGATCCCGGATCGCCCCATCAATGCGTGCTCGAACAAATCCAGCTTTTCGAGCAGCCAGGAGTTCCTTGCGATATTCGCCTTTTCGTCCCCGCACAATGGGCGCTAAAATTTGTATCTTGCTGCCCACCGCAAGGCCCAAGATGGCATCCACCATTTGTTGAACGGTTTGGGCCGCAATGGAATTCCCACATTGATAACAAAAGGGCTCCCCGATCCTGGCAAATAACAAGCGAAAATAATCGTAAATCTCCGTGACGGTCCCCACGGTCGAGCGGGGGTTGTGACTCGTAGTCTTTTGCTCAATGGAAATGGCGGGAGACAGGCCATCGATAGAATCCACATCCGGCTTGGTCATCTGCTCAAGAAATTGTCGGGCATAGGCCGACAACGATTCCACATATCGCCGCTGTCCTTCAGCATAGATGGTGTCGAAGGCGAGGGAGGATTTGCCGGATCCACTTAAGCCAGTTATGACCACGAGTTGATCTCGGGGAATGACCAGGTCGAGATTTTTGAGATTGTGTTGGCGGGCGCCTTTGATCACGATCGCGTTTGGCATGGGACGGGAGTATATCATAAGGAAAACGAGGACCAAGGCACTTGATAGAAATGAGAATTGACCCTTGAATGAGGGGTCGGATACAATCTTTTAGGTTGCAACACACGGATGGCCAACAGGATCTCTCTTACAATTATCGTCTTTCCATTTCCCCTTTTATCTCCCTTATTACGAGGAATTTCATGAAGAATGTGAAACGTATCATTATCTGGCCATGTCTTATGCTGGTACTCCCTCTCATGCTTTTCATAACCCCAGCATGGGCCGCGAAGTATGAACTCACTCGGAATAGTGTCGAAAGTGTCAAAGACGTCGATGCCAAAGAAATTGCCCTGTTTCGCGTCAAGTTGGGAGATTCTGAAATACAAGCCGTAGAATCACTAGTAGAACAACGACTGTCTGGTGTACGAGCTGAACAAGAGGGCACATTTATTTTGTTGTGGGATAAAGAAAATCCTACAGGTGCCATGGCTGGAGTCCGCATTACGGACGGAAAAGTGGATTTAATTTTTATTAATAACCGATTTACAAAAAAAGTTCGTGGAATTTTTCGTCACGTCTTGGGAGCCATGACCTTGAAAGAAGTTCGCGATCTTCTCGGCCCTGAAGACTTTCCGAATGAAACCCTCATGGGCGCGAAGCTGTTATACGAAGAAAAGGGATTCCTGGTGAATTATCTTGATAAGCAAATCAATGTCGAATTTTGCCTGGGCTGCCAAGATCTCTTTTCGGGATTCTAAGCGATACGACCAATTTCTTACTCGCATCTTGTCCCACAGTGTTTCTCTCTAGCCGTTCTTCTTGTCGCTAAGGGAGTGCCCTCCTGCTGTCCTTGCCTATCATGCTGAAAACCAGAATAGCCTGCTCATCCAGGGAAGCCCGGGAATAAATGGAAGACCGGATTCTCTCCACTCATATCATTGAAGAAGAACAAAGCTTGGAAGGTTCGCTGCGACCCCAACGGCTGGGGGAATACATCGGCCAAGAGCGCATGAAGGAATCGCTTCGTGTGTGTATTGATGCAGCACTGGGACGAGGGGAAGCCCTAGACCATGCCATCTTTTATGGGCCACCAGGATTGGGGAAAACGACCATCGCCCATATCATCGCCAAAGAAATGGGCGGCACGATTCGTTCAACTTCGGGGTTGGTTCTGACGCATGCCGGAGACCTGGCTGCCATTTTGTCGAATCTTCAACCGCGAGATGTCTTATTCATTGATGAAATCCATCGCCTCCCTCCAGCCGCCGAAGAAGCCCTCTACCCAGCGATGGAGGATTATCAAATTGATCTCGTGATCGGACAAGGGCCTTCTTTACGTACGATGAAGTTAGACCTTCCTCCTTTCACCCTCATCGGGGCCACGACTCGGGCGGGCGCGCTCACGTCTCCATTGCGAGAGCGATTTGGGTTGGTGTACCGCTTAGATTTTTACCAGCCCGAAGAACTTCAGGTGATTATTTCCCGGTCAGCCAATTTATTGAATGTCCAGATCGATGAAGACGCCGCTGGGGAAATTGCGAGACGAGCCCGTGGCACCCCGCGTATTGCCAATCGTCTCATCAAACGCGTTCGGGATTTTGCCGAAGTCAAAGCGCAAGGTCATATCACCCAACACGTTGCGCAAGAAGCCTTACAATGGTTGCAAATCGATCAGGCAGGACTGGACGAGATGGATCGAAAAATTTTGCTCACCCTTATTGAAAAGTTTAAAGGCGGCCCCGTGGGCATTGAGGCTCTCGCCGCGGCAATCCAAGAAGAAAAGTCGACATTAGAGGATGTACATGAACCCTACCTTCTACAAGCTGGCTATCTGGATCGAACTGCCCGTGGCCGTCAAATTACCCAAAAAGCCCTCCAACACTTCGGCAAAAGCTCTGATCTTTTTTCAATCAATATCTAAAAGTCTCAGATTTTTCTGGGTTTTTCCACTGGCCGCCTTTCGCGCCCCCTTTCCCTCACCTCAAACGTTGCAGTCGTTCACACGCCACATCTAAATCGGCGTCCGTTTTAGCATAACTAAAGCGAATGTACGAGGCACCCTTGTCTCCTTGAAAAAAGGCCTCCCCTGGTACACCCGCCACTCCGGTTTTTTCTAAGAGAAACATTGCGCGTTCTTTTCCCGTTGTGCCCGGCAAGCCACTGACATCGGCTAAGACATAATAGGCTCCTTGAGGAATCGTTGGAGATAACCCAATGCCCTGTAGAACCTGACAAAACCGATCACGCTTGCGTTGAAACGCACGTTGCATCTCCTTGTAGAATTCAGCTCCTAGCGTTTGAATGCCCACGGCCACACCATATTGCAATGGCGCTGGAGCGCAGACATAGACTAAATCATTCATGGCGCCAATCATCGATGACCATCTTGGAGCTGCAACCGCATGCCCAATCCGCCAACCTGTGATGCTAAATGTTTTAGAATACCCAGAAATCGTGATGGTGCGGTCGGCCATATCGGGAAGAGAGGCGATACTGACATGCATTCGATCGTCATTCACAAAATATTCATAGATTTCGTCGGTAAAAATAAACAGATCATGACGTGTGGCCATTTCCGCAATGGCCTGGAGTTCTTCAACGGCAAACACTTTTCCGGAAGGATTACCCGGCGAATTCACCACAATGGCTTTGGTCCTGGTCGTAATGGCTTGCTCTAGTTCATCTAAGGACAGACTCCAATCTGGCCCTCTCAACGAGACGAATTTTGGCACCGCTTCTACAGCTAATATCGTACTCACGTGATAGCCATAATAGGGTTCAAAAATTATCACTTCATCGCCGGGTTGCAGAAGGCCCATGCACACACAATAAAACGCACCGGTCGCTCCGGCGCTAACGGTCACCTCGGTTTCTGAGTTGACGGTCATGTGATTGAAAACGCCCATTCGTTTGGCCAGCGCCTGACGCAATTCGGCAAGCCCATCATAACGAGTGTAGGCATTGAGTCCTTGTTCCATGGCCTGTTTTGCAGCATCAACAACCACAGGGGGAACGCCGGTATCACACACACCTTGAGCGAGGTTGATCCCTTGCACTTGGGTGCACGCTAATGTCATCGCTCGAATCTCAGATTGTACAAGTCCCGCTAACCGCTGATTTTCACCTAAACTCATGAAAAGCCCCTTGGTTGATGATATTTTTCTCAAGACACCAGAATTGAAATTTTCTTATCGAGACTCCCTCTGAAACAGGATGATCTTGCCCAAAAAAGTGTGTGTCACATACACTGAATACATTCTGACTCAACAATCATCCTATCGCTAATCACCGAACGAAGGCGAGACCATTGTGTTGAAATCCTCGAAACCGTTTCCCCTGTCATCTTTGATATTTTGTTTGTTATCACTTGGGTTGGTTATTCTAGGTTCCTGCCCCGCATGGGCAAAAATGGAAGCGGCTCCATCTACAGTTGATGCGCACCTGCAAGGCATCGCCAGTTTTGTCAAACCCTCACCGATAGTTGCTATCCCTGCCGGTTGGTTCTTGATGGGCACCAATCGAGAAGATGGCGACCGGCATACCTTTGAAAAGAATTTTGACAACACCGAATTTCCGCAACGACGTATTTGGTTGGATGCTTATCAGATTGATCAATACGAAGTGTCACTCGGAGAATTGCTACAGTTTTTGCAAAACAGCGCTCGCAACGTTTCACCAGAATTACGAGCGCTCATTTGGCATCTCATCAGCATTCACTTTATTCCTGATCAAGCTCTTGCCCCTTGGCCGGCTCTTTACGTGACTTGGGAAGAAGCTCAGGCCTTTTGCCTCAATCAAGGCAAACGACTTCCCTCGGAAACCGAGTGGGAAAAAGCAGCTAGGGGAACTACTGGAAGGATTTTCCCTTGGGGAGAAGAGGATCCGTCAGAAAAAATTGCAATCTTTGGCGCGTACCATGTACATGAAATTCCACTGGTTGCCAACGTGGATAGCTTTCCAGAAGGCAAAAGCGAATGGGGCATTTATCACTTGGCAGGGAATATCTCCGAATGGACGAATGATTGGTTAGGGCCGGACTACTATCCCATCATGCCGGAGCGAAATCCGCCAGGGCCTAAATCAGGACGTTATAAATCCGTGCGAGGCGGATCGTGGAAGAGCCTACCCGTCATGCTTCGCGGAGCTACACGCGGTGGCGCCTTCCCCGAAGAACGATCAGCCAACATCGGCTTCCGCTGCGCTCAAACCAGTAAAAAATGATTTAAAGGGAAATGGGTCAAAGTGAAGTAAATCTGTCATTCCCAATATACCCTAAATGACCAAACCATCAGCGACAATCTAGGAATTCCCCCATAATTGCTCCAGCCGCTTGGCCCGACCGCAATTCCATTTGTAATATTTGTAGCGAATAGGGTTTTTGGTATAAAAATCTTGATGGTACTCTTCGGCAGGATAAAATACTGAAGCCGGCGCGATTTCTGTGACGATGGACCCGGGGAAAGTTTTTGAACTTTCAATCTTTTTCATGGATGCATCAATCAATTGCTGTTGGTCTTCATCATGGTAGAAAATCGCGGTTCGATATTGATTCCCATGGTCACAAAATTGGGCATTGGGTGTTGTCGGATCCACATTTCGCCAAAAGACCTCAAGCAGTTGTTCATAGGTGACTTTATTCGGGTCAAAGGTCACTTCAATGGATTCCGTGTGCCCGGTGCCACCAGCAGAAACTTGCTCGTAAGTCGGATTTTCCACTTGCCCCGCGGTATAACCAGAGACGGCAGAGACTACTCCCTCAACAGCCTCAAAGGCCTCTTCCATACACCAGAAACACCCTCCAGCAAACGTGGCCTTTCCTTGCCGCGAACTGTCATCGGCATACCCTCCATAGGGGCTGACTATTAGCCCACCAATCACAAGCGCGGCAAATACCAGACTCAACAGATAATTGATTGTACGCATGCCCTACCCTCCCAATTTCATACTCGAACCAGTATTTTTAGAATAATTTACATCGCTTCTTTTAAAGCCGGATTTATAAATGATGTCACAAAAATGCTAAGAATGTTACGCAATTCACAATTATTTTTCGAGCTATTGTCAAATCTTGGGTATGACGTGACTAGGCGGCTATCCTGGTATCCGGTTCTCCATCAATGAATGCGATGCCCTTCATCATCTCGACGAGTCGATGGTAGCCTCGTAATCGTCGCCACGTTTTCTCTGCACAGCGCACCAATTGGAACGCCATGGTTAACGCGGTGGCTCGAGACAGACAGCCTCGTGTTTTGGCCGTGCGTAAGCGCACCGTGGCAAACGTCGACTCAATCGGATTCGTCGTCCGAATATGCTGCCAATGCTCTGCTGGAAACTGATAGAAGGCCAGGAGGGCCTCTCGATCGTTCTGTAGGCAGTCGGCGACTTTCGGGTATTTCGCCTCATAGATCTGGAGGAATCCGTCAAAGGCCTTGGTCGCTTGAGCTTGGGTGGGGGCCATCCAGATCTCGTGGAGCCCGGCCTTGGCTTTCGCCTGCAGGCTCTTCGGCAGTTTGTTCAACACGTTCGCGGTTTTATGCACCCAACACCGTTGTCCCTTAGTCGGACCATAGACTTGAGGCAGGGCTTTCCAGAATCCCAAGGCGCCATCGCCCGTCGCCAGATCTGGCCCCACCGTCAAGCCACGACGGTGCAGATTGAGGAGGAGGTCCTTCCAGGATTGTTCACTCTCCCGGATCCCATCCTCCACGGCGACCAACTCTTTGTGCCCGTCGGCGGTGGCCCCAATCACCACCAACAGACAGGGCGAGTCCTCCATTCGTACATTCACGTGCAGGCCATCCACCCAGAAATACACATACCGCTTCCCCGTCAGATCCCGCTGCTGCCACACGTCCCACTCGTGCTGCCAGCCAGCTTTCAACCGACACACGGTGGCCGGGGAGAGTCCGGCGGGACTGCCCACAAGGGCCCGTAAGGCCTCGGAGAAATCTCCCGTCGAAATCCCTTTCAAATAGAGCCACGGAATCAATTCCTCCAGGCTCTTGCTCCGCCGGAGATACCGGGGCAGGATTGTCGAGGTAAACGCAATCTGATCGACCTTGGGAATCTTCCGTTGATCGCGGACTCGCCGGCCTCGGACCGGGACACCCCCAATGCCCGTTTGAATGGTGCGTTCGGGGAGGTGCCCATTCCGCACAATCATGTGCCGTCCCTGGGCATCACGAATGTGGGCATGCGTCGCCAGAAAGGTCGTGACTTCCTCCTCCACCGCCTGAGCCAGTAATTCTCTGGCGCCCTGCCGTAAGACCTCCGTCAAGGGATCCTCCGTACACTCATCATCTGGCTTTTGCTGCGCTGCATTGCTACGCTCGTTCATGGCGTATCCTCCTTTTGCTTGAAAGGGTGGTGATGTGCTTATCACCAGGATACGCCGCCTTTGTCTTTCAGATCATCCCCAACTTTTTAATATAACTCTTATTTTTCCACTACTAGCCAACTTCTTGAGATATTAGTTCATCTGGGATTGAGAATTGTTCTGAACGAAAATACGCAACTGAAAAATTCTTATGTAAAAAAGAGCCTTGATGAAAGAAAGTGTGAAGGGAAGAAAAGGCCAAACCATTTTAAAGAGCGGGTTAAAGTTAGGAAAGCCGTACAATTCGATAGAGGATAAAACCAAAAGAGCCCAACCTGGCACATGCCAGATTGGGCCAATCTTCTATTGGGACCCCCCAAACAGATTACTTATCGTGGCATCGTGCCCCCAGACTTTTCATCCGCAGGGCGGACCTTGATATAGTTGAGAAGGCTGGCGCCACGGTTGCCTCCCAAGGTAATGGTCAGGGTGCCATCAGTAATGGTGACGGGCAAGTCAGTGATAGTTAGATAACTATTTTTGGCGGAAGTGTAATTGTCAAAGACCACCTGACCTTCGACGATAACGCGTTGGGTATGAGCCCAATCTGGATCGCCACTGGTCAAGGAGACTTTATAGTCGCCATTCGGTAGATCGTAACGCCAGGTGGCAGTGTTATAGCGAGAGACAAAGACAAAGGTGTCAAGCCGTTGGTCGGATTCTTTGCGGCGCTCACGCAAACCGCCGATCTTAGGGCCCCATCCATAGCCGCGGCTACTGGTATAGGCACGACCGTAATCTTTGAGGTAACCGCTGGGGACAGAGGCCTTCCTGGGCTGAAAGTTCACCTTAACCATTGGACCAGGGGGTGGAGAACTGGACGCAAAGGCGGTAAATTGGTAGTTAATCACCTTCCACTGGTTAGCGGTCAGGTACCAGAGCTGGATATAAATGGTGCGCCCATCGGTGGGCAGACCGGTGGCCGTAAAGGTGGTTTTGGTGCCAAGGGTACCAGCGTCATTAAACAAATCTCCGACCCCGGAAGCACTTCCACCTTCCAGTGCCCATTGAGTCACCTGAGTAGTATTGGGTGTCCAAATAAAAGTCGCCGTTGAACCTTCTAATGTTGAGTTTTGATTTGGGCTTGTAAGTGTAGGTGGAGCTACACCTGCAGGTTTTTTAATAAAGGTAGCCGTCACCATCTGGGAAGACGAAAGGGTCATGGGGCAAGAACTAATACCGCTACAGCCTCCCCCGCTCCAGCCAGAAAAGATAGAGTCCGACGCGGCATTAGCGGAAAGTGTAACCGGGCTGTCCGATGAAAAATTCGCCGTACAGGTGCTCCCGCAGTTGAGATCCCCTGGATTACTGGTGATCGTTCCAGTTCCATCACCGCTTTTGGTGATCGTTAAAGGAAAACTAGCTGCAGGTTTTTTATTAAAGATAGCAGTCACCAACTGGGAAGATGAAAGGGTCATGGTGCAAGAATTAATGCCACTGCAACCTCCCCCGCTCCAGCCAGAAAAGATAGAGTCCGACGCGGCATTAGCGGAAAGTGTAACCGGGCTGTCCGATGAAAAATTCGCCGTACAGGTGCTTCCACAGTTGAGATTTCCTGGATTACTGGTGATCGTTCCAGTCCCATCCCCATTTTTAGTGATCGTTAACGGAAAGCTAGAAGTGGAGCTCCCCGCTGCGGTTAACTGGTATTCAATCACCTTCCATTGGTTAGCAGTCAGGTACCAGAGCTGGATATAGATGGTGCGCCCATCGGTGGGCAGACCGGTGGCCGTGAAGGTGGTTTTGGTGCCAAGGGTACCAGCGTCATTAAACAAATCTCCGACCCCGGAAGCACTTCCACCTTCCAGCGCCCATTGAGTCACCTGAGTAGTATTGGGTGTCCAAATAAAAGTCACCGTTGAACCTTCTAATGTTGAGTTTGGATTTGGACTTGTAAGTGTAGGTGGAGCTAGAGGTTGAACGAAGCTACTGACCTCAGGCGAGGGAGCACTTTCATTTCCAGAACTATCGTACGCAGTTATTGAAAAATAATGGGTTTTATCTGATTCTAGATTGGGGTATTGATAAGTGTTCGTCTTTCCAGCATTCGCTGGACTACCATAATTCCCAGAGGTTGTCCCATGGTATACCCGATAACCGGCGAGGTCGGACTCTTGATTGGCTGCCCATTCGAGTGTCTTAGAATTACTGGTTGCAGACTGGACGCCATTGGGAATCAGGAACACCACCACACCAAAAACTGAGGCAATAAGGATCTTTCGAAATGTTGAACACGCAGGATCGCGGAACATGGGATACCTCCTTCAATAAGGGGCCCCAATCACGATTCAACATCGTTACTCTTTCTTCGGAAACCCGGCTATCAGAATTTCTGACCCGTGGCTTTGCGTCCCCACTTCACAATGGGTTTGCCTTTGTCGGAAAGAGGCCACCACTTTCATTATGTTTTAATAACGTTCTTTGAGTTACTTGATCTCCTTGGCAAATCCCAAGATTCACTCAACCTATTTTGTCACCTGCTCTTATCGGTCAGTCCTGTGGAGGCTTTAGTCCCCAAAAACCCCTACAGGATAATGCCCTACAGACACCTATCGTTGTTGGGTTTTATAGTTTTCTTCCTCATATTTGAATGATTCCCTTTTCATTTTCACAGTTTGTCTGTCTTTCGATTCAACCGATGACCGTCAAAAACCAATACCTTATTGTATGGAAGGTTTTGTACCAATACTCATCACGCCTGCAAGCGCACAGGCTTCATCGAATTGAGTTCCAGGAGCGCCCCCTACTCCAATTCCCCCAACAACCTCGTTCCCCAGAACAAGGGGTAGTCCACCCCCCAGAATAAGAATCTGCTCATTCATATCTCTCAACGCCTGGAGATTGGGAACTTTGCCCATCAATTCGGCAAGTTCCTGAGTCGAACGTCGGATGCTGGAAGCGGTATAGGCCTTCTTGGCGCTACTGTCCTGAGTATGCGGCCCTGCACCATCTCCACGAAGAAGGGCCTTGAGATTCCCCCCACGGTCAACCACCGCCACACTCACCCGGTATCCTCCTTCCTCACATTTGGCTAAAGCAGCATTCGCAGCCTGCAGCGCTAACTCCAAGGGTAAAACCGCCTCTTTCGGCAACTCGGTCTTTCCCCAAACGATTCCCACCCCTGGCAGCAGAGACACACAGCTCGCCACAAAAAACCACGTGGCAAGCGCCCATCGACATTTTATAATCTGATATTTCATTCCCATCTCCTCATCTAAAGGATCCTTGGATCCTCCTGGAATACAACAGTTCTTTCTACCCATTACTCTTGAGTCAGAGGTTTCCTCAAAGCACCAAAGAAGAATCAAGTCCCATTCACAATCGGTCACGTAGCCCACGCAAAACGATATCTCGGTAACTCACCACACCCACGACAGTACGGCTTTGAACGACCGGCGCTAGGGTCAGACCAAATCGCTCAAACAGACGTGCGCAATACCGAATATCCATATCTGGATCGACGGATATCACCGGTTTACTCATGATTTCATACACGTTGACCCGATCTGCGGCTTTATCAGCTCCCATAACTTTTTTGGCAATATCGGATAGCAACACGATCCCATATTCGTCGTCCTCATTCCGGCGATCAACCAGCAAGCATTCCGTCTCTAAATGCTGAGCCTGGCGTAGGGCATCAGCCACCGTTTCAATTCCGTGAATGACATCAAATTGCGTTTTCATGACATCTTTGACCCGGACCATTTCACCGTGTTTCATAGCTCTTCCTCCACGACCTCTCTGAGTTTTGTCATTTGATGGACCACACCCACCGCATCTTCGACATCAACCTGAAAGGCGATCCCCGTGCCAGGTTTCAAATCAAATTCACCTACAGTGGCAATCGATTCTAGAATTTCTCGTGCCAAATGTTCTTCCACGAGGAAAAGGATGACATCTCGTTGGGTTTCTAGACTCAGACCGAAAAACGTTTTTTTGACCTCTAACCCTTCGCCATGGGCACTGGTAATGACCGTCGCGCCGGTGGCACCTTTTTCCCGTGCAGCATTCATCACTGCAATAGTTTTGTCGTCTTGGACAAAGGCACAGATCAATTTGAAATGCATAAGAGGCCCCTCACAAATTGTTTATTGATATTTAGCCCACCAAGCAGAAACTTGCGCATAGGCCATGACGGTAATAATTGGAAACAAACTGGCAAAGGCAATCAAGCCAAATCCATCAAACACCGGATTGCGCCCCGGAACATTGCTTGCTAAGCCCAACCCCAATGCGGCAACGATGGGAACGGTCACGGTTGAAGTCGTCACCCCGCCAGAGTCATACGCCAATGGAATAATCATGGGAGGGGCATAGAGGGTTTGAATAATCACAATCGCATAGCCAGCAAGAATGTACCAATGTAAAGGGGTTCCACTAATAATGCGGTAGGACCCCAGCGCAATGCCGAGCGCGACTCCAATCGCGACCGCTATTCGCAAGCCCCATACTCCGACAACCCCACCGGAGACTTGATGCGCCTTCAGAGCGACCGCTAACAACGAAGGCTCAGCAATTGTCGTAGAAAATCCTATCGCTAAAGCAAAGGCATACACCCAATGATAGTGGCTCCAATCTGGGATGGTGACCGTCGCACTCGTGTGTTCTGCTCCCATGATAAATTCTGGCGCGGTTAATTGCTGTGCCATGAGTTTCCCTATGGGAAACAGAGCCATCTCTAACCCCTGCAAAAAAAATGTCAGCCCGACCAGGACATACAGGAAGCCAAGCCCTACACGAGCCATGTTGGCAATAGGACGACGGATAACCAGGCTCTGAAAACCAACAATGACCACGGCAATAGGCAGCACATCAGCCATGGTCGCCCAAAAAGTTTCCAGAAGGTTCTGTACCATATGGTTAGCCCATCATGCCGTAGGCCATGACAAAAATCATCGGCGTGAGAGAGGCAAAAGCAATCAGTCCAAATCCATCAACCATGGGATTGCGGCCTCGAATGGAAGAGGCCAGACCAACCCCTAGGGCGGTGACCAATGGCACGGTAATCGTGGACGTCGTCACGCCACCTGAATCATAGGCAATGCCAATGATCTCTGGTGGAGCAAAGAGCGTCATAATCATCACCCCAAGATACCCCCCGATAATCAAATACTGCACCGGCCACCCTCGAATGATACGCAAGACGCCAATGACAATGGCAAATCCCACTGACAAGGCAACCGTCAACCGCAGACCAAACGCGTAATCGGTCCGTGCCTGTTGGGTGGCCTCAATCACATGGCCCTCCGCCGCAACCTTGGCGGCTTCCTGTGCCACCGCAATCAAGGCGGGTTCGGCCACCGTCGTGCCAAATCCCAAGGCAAAGGCAAATATCAGCAGCCACGTCAAACTTCCCTTCTTGGCAAACGCAAACGCCAATGATTCGCCGAGAGGGAACAAGCCCATCTCCAATCCCTGCACAAACAGGGTCAATCCAATGAGAACAAAGAACGATCCGATTAAAATTTCTAGTAGATTGGGAATTGGTTGTTGCAACACCGCAAATTGAAAAAATCCGATGACCACGATGATTGGCAGGAGGTCATAAAAGCTCCCAATGAGCGTTTTAAGGAAAGCTTTAAACATGAGTTGGTATGGATATTGACACGATAGGGATCTCGCGACACGCCCTAATCCAAAATAGCAGGGGTTCCGCCTAAAGACAAAAAATCAGGGAAGGTAAAAGAAGACTAATGGGTGCCCACTCGCTCGTGGGAAAAGGGAGGCACCGATAATGTCTACCGGCTTCCCCAAAATAGAATTCCCGAAATTTTCTTTCGCAAGGGGTGAGGCTGCTTGAATCGAAGTCCATCAGGCAAAGGTGGATGAGGCACTCAAAATTCCACTACTTCATTTGATCATGGAACAGCCAGGGAGCCTCTTGTGCACGACGTGATTCGTAGGCAGAAATGGCGGACTCATGCTGAAATGTTAAACCAATTCCATCTAGGCCTTTCATCATACAGTCCTTACGAAATGGATCAACGGCAAACGTATAGCACTCCCCTTCAGGTAACACGACGGTTTGTTGAGCGAGATCCACCGTGACTTGATAGATATCCTGATTCATGACACGTTCAAAAATGGTTTGAATTTCCTGTGTGGTTAAGGCCACTGGAAGAATGCCATTTTGGAAACAATTATTGTAAAAAATATCGGCAAAGCTTGGAGCGAGAATACAGCGAATGCCGTAGTCTAATAAGGCCCAAGGGGCATGTTCACGAGAAGATCCACATCCAAAATTTTCACCCGTGAGCAAAATTGAGGCATCCTGATATCGTGATTGGTTGGAAAAAAAATCAGGATCAAGCGACCCATCTGGTCGAACACGCCAATCCGCAAAGAGTCCTTCTTTGAGACCCGTTCGGTGAATGGTCTTCAAGTATTGCTTCGGAATAATTTGATCCGTATCGACATCACCACGATTTAATGGGGCAACTGTCCCAGTTAATGTTGTAAAGGCTTGCATCATCTCCTCCGAGTTCTCACAAATAGAGTGCGTGGGCTTTAGACTTCTTCAATGATGAACAGGCTCACACGCTCCAGCTTCGAATGTCCACAAAATGCCCCTCCACTGCGGCAGCGGCGGCCATTGCGGGAGAGACCAAATGAGTTCGGCCGCCCTTTCCCTGCCGCCCCTCAAAATTTCGATTGCTCGTAGACGCACATCGCTCCCCAGGGGTGAGGACATCGGCATTCATGGCCAGACACATGCTGCAACCTGGCTCGCGCCATTCAAACCCTGCCTCTCGAAAAATCTTATCCAGTCCCTCCTGCTCCGCTTGCTGTTTCACCAAACCGGATCCCGGCACGACCATGGCCTTGACCGTTCCCGACACATGTTTCCCCCGAACATATTTTGCGGCCACACGTAAGTCCTCAATGCGGGAATTCGTACAAGACCCGATAAACACCCGATCAATCGAAATATCACAAATGGGTATGCCCGGTTGAAGGCCCATATACTCAAGTGCGCGTTGAGTGGCTGATCGGACTTTTTCATCGTCGATCTCGGATGGATTGGGAACGGAGCCATTCACATCGGTCACCATGCCTGGATTTGTACCCCAAGTCACTTGTGGTGGAATATCTTCTCCTCGCATTTCAACCAAATGATCATAGCTCGCGCCAGGATCAGTCTTAAGATCCAACCAGGCTTTTCTGGCTTGCTCGAACATTTCTCCCTGAGGGCTCAAAGGGCGCCCTTTGACATACTCCACGGTTTTCTCATCCGGGCTGACCAGCCCCGCTCGGGCCCCAGCTTCAATGGACATATTACAAAGCGTCATCCGACCTTCCATGGAAAAGGAGCGAATGACTGATCCCGTATATTCCACAACCTGACCGATACCTCCGCCTATTCCAATGCGCCCGATAATCGCCAAAATCACATCTTTAGGCGAGCAGTAGTCGGGCAAAGTCCCTTCCACACGAATTTCCATCGTTTTCGGACGTTTTTGGACTAAACATTGGGTCGCTAACACATGCTCAACCTCCGAAGTTCCAATGCCAAAGGCCAAAGCCCCGAATGCACCATGAGTCGAGGTATGGGAATCACCGCAAACAATGGTCATTCCTGGCAAGGTCAATCCCTGTTCCGGTCCGATGACATGAACAATTCCCTGCCGAATATCCTGCATCCCAAAATAGGAAATTCCAAACTCGGCACAATTGCTTTCCAAGGTGGCGATTTGCACAGCACTCATCGGATCGCTTATGCCCTGACTCCGGTCCGTGGTAGGAACATTATGATCGGGCACCGCCAGGGCCGCTGCCGCTCGCCGCGGGGTGCGCCCAGCCAACCGCAGACCTTCAAAGGCCTGAGGTGAAGTCACTTCATGAACGAGATGCCGGTCGATATACAGTAATGTGGTTCCATCTGGCTCTTCACGCACCACATGCTGATTCCAAATTTTCTCAAACAAGGTTTGGCTTCCCATGCAATTCTTCCTCTCCTCAAAAATTAGATAGGCTTGTATTTATCGCCTTTCTCTTCCTACTGGCAAGCACCCGTGGCACATATTCCTGCACAGCCCGTTGCCTCAAATCAATCTTTGTGGTCTTTTGAGACTTCTGATATAC
The DNA here is from genome assembly GCA_965248225.1 of Nitrospirales bacterium. GTDB lineage: Bacteria > Nitrospirota > Nitrospiria > Nitrospirales > UBA8639 > Nitrospira_E. The sequence continues at coordinate 4,412,201 of CBDFIV010000015.1, read as the reverse complement.
TTTTTCCTAGTGCTTCGTAAGCATTCTCTGCACGGTTTCTGGTTGCACAACAAAAAGCCACAAGGCGAACTTGATCGACAACTCGTCTCATCCACGCTCTGAACCTTTTCCACGGTTTTCTGGCCAGATGTGAACTATACCACCGAGCGTCGGCTAGGTTCTGTCACCCAAGTGTCTCAAGCTGAAGCCTTTCTTTTCACTTTTTTAGGCCAAAAAAGATCCTCTCAATAATGATGAATTTTCTCAGTCGCTTCTTTTCACAAGATATGGCCATCGACCTGGGTACAGCCTCAACCCTCATTTATATCAAAGGGCAAGGCATTGTCTTGAACGAACCATCCGTGGTGACGATTGAGGCCAATTCTAAAAAAATTTTGGCCGTTGGGGAAGAGGCCAAAAGAATGGTGGGGCGGACACCTGGGAACCTGGCCTCCATTCGGCCTATGCGTGATGGAGTCATCGCTGATTTTGACATGGCCGAACAAATGCTCCGGTATTTTATCCAAAAAGTTCGTCCAAGTGGCACGCTTGTCCGACCACGGATCATTATTGGGGTCCCATCACGAATTACCCAAGTCGAGCAACGGGCGGTCAAAGAATCCGCAGAACTGGCTGGAGCCCGAGAAGTCTTTCTTATTGAAGAACCGGTTGCCGCCGCAATTGGAGCCGGACTTCCCATCACCGAACCCTCAGGCAATATGGTCGTCGACATCGGGGGGGGCACGACGGATATTGCCGTCATTTCGCTCGGCGGCATTGTGTACAGTGAATCTGTTCGAATTGCTGGCGACCAAATCGATGGGGCCATTATGAGCCATCTCAAACGGGAATATAGCCTGTTGATCGGCGATCATATGGCCGAACGGATCAAAATGGAAATTGGGTCAGCCTATCCACTCCCAGAAAAAAAGCAAATGGCCGTCAAGGGCAGAGATTTGGTTTCTGGAATTCCACGAACCATTTTCATTGATGATGCAGAAATCCGAGAGGCCTTAGAAGACTGTATCGCCACCATCGTGACAGCCGTGCGACTCGCATTGGAGCATACGCCACCTGAATTAGCGGGGGACATCATCGATCGGGGCATTGTCCTTACCGGGGGCGGCTCCCTGTTACAGGGCTTGGATGATCGACTTCGCGAAGAAACCTCCCTGCCCATTGTCACGGTTGACGACCCGTTAAGTTCTGTCGTATTGGGCGTTGGAAAAACACTGGAAGAACTCAGTCTGCTTCGAAAAGTCTCAACGCATTCGAGTTTGAATCTTTAAGTGCCGTTCTATCTTCATGCCTCGATCTGAGCCTACCTCATCACCAATTGCGACCGGCCTCCGCCGCCTCCTTGTCGGAGCGTTCATCATCATTTTACTGCTTTTGCTCTTCTTACCACGTCAATCGCAAGAATGGCTGGGACAGGTGGGAGGCCCGCTGACCATGATCCTTGAAGGCCCGCTCCAGTTGGTCGCCACCATCCAAGATTCAGTTAGAGAAACATGGAACCAGTATATTGCCCTCCAACAGGTGTGGGAGGAAAACCAGAACTTAAAAGTCGAGATACAACAATTGCAGGGCGAACAAAACCGACTTCGAGAACAGGCGATTCTGGCCTTGGATTTCAAAAAACTCTCGACGTATCAAGCCACGGCTCCCATGACCACCATGTCTGCTCACATCATTGGCCGCAAGGCTTCCAATTGGTATCGAGCCATGGTCATTGACAAGGGTGCGCGTGACGGGATTCATGCGGAAATGGGCGTCATCACAGATGCAGGGGTGGTTGGCAGGATCGTTCGAGTGAACTCTATGACCTCGATTATGCTCCTACTTTCCGATCCCAACGTGGCCATTACCGGGATGATTCAAAGCAGTCGAGACGAAGGTATTATTCAGGGAACGCCCCAAGGAACCATACAGATGAAGTACCTTCCTCCCCTCTCTTCAGTCCAAGTCGGTGATGCGATCGTGACATCGGGCCTGACCGATGACTTCCCGCGTGGACTGCACATTGGTCGTATTCAACAGGTCACGAAAGCTGCCACAGACTTATTCCAATCTGGTGAGGTTACTCCCATTGTGGATTTTTCAAAGCTTGAGGGGGTCTTGATCATTACCTCGTTCCAGCCCCCTACCTCCCCGGAATCTCCACCATTAGCAGCAACCCTTCCTGTTCCGTAATATCTATGATGCTCATCGCCTTGCATATTCTGTTGTGTATCGCCACCGTGGTGGCTCAAGCCACGCTTAGTTCATCGCTCTCGATTAACGACGTGAATCCAGACCTCTGTTTGATAGTCGCTTGCTTGGCGGGATTTCTGTCGAATGAATATAAAGGGTTAATGATCGGACTCACGGTTGGACTACTTCAAGATCTTTTGACCCCAGGGGGCATTGGGATCAATCTGATTCTCAAAGGCTTGGCAGGCACCCTTGCCGGCGCAACCACACATACGGTTTCGACCGTGACGGCCTTAGCGGTGGCAGTTGTCACGTTGGTCCTTTCCTTAGTATGTGGACTGGCCTCCCTTATCGTGGCCTATCCGGCTCTGGAAGGCGCAGAAGCCTTTCATGCCATATCTTGGACCCTAGTTCCTCAAGCCCTGTACAACAGCTTTCTCGCTGCCGGATTTTTTTGGCTCATACATAAATTTCGTCCTTCATTTGGTGTGGTACACTTTGCACACGGACGACGGGAATAAGCTCATAACCCCTTGTTCTCATCCCAAAACCACCGATCCTCATGATTGATTCTTCCCGACAAGCCAACGAATTGGCCGATATCCAAAGTCGGTTGATTTTTGTAAAAGTCGGCTTACTCATGATCTTGGTTCTATTGGGATTACGACTCTGGCAGTTACAAATTCGAGATGGAGTGTATTATCAGGAGTTGGCGCGAGATAATCGGACAAGATCTATTGTGCTCGAACCAGCCCGAGGCCTGTTGTTTGACCGACATGGAGAATTGCTAGCCAACAATATCCCCAGTTTTCAATTGTATGTTTCTTTAGAAGACGTCCAAGACCGTGAGGCATTACTTTCCAAACTCCCCGAATACGTTGATGTAAATGTTCAGGCCATTTCGGAAAAGCTTGCAACGAAGCGGAGGCGAGGTCGAATCAAACTCAAAAGTGGCCTGACGCTCAAAGAAGCGGCCCTGATCGAATCCCATCGGATTGAATTACCCGGCGTGCTGATTCAACCGGAGTATCAGCGCAACTATCCACTTGGCAACTATGCATCACATGTCATTGGGTATGTGGGGGAAATCTCTGAATCCCAGTTGAAAGATCCGGAATTTCTGGATGTGCGGGCCGGACGCATTATTGGACAATACGGCCTTGAACGAACACTCGACTCTCACTTATTAGGTGAAACCGGTCGAAAAGTCATTGAAGTGGATGCCTATGGATACCCTAAACGTTCTCTCTCCACCCAGGCCCCGTTGGCCGGCGATGACCTCTATTTAACCCTGGATATTCGCCTACAGCGGTTAGCCGAAGATCTGCTGGGAGAAGAAGCGGGAGCCATTGTGGCCCTGGACCCTTGGAATGGCGATGTCCTGGCATTGGCGAGTCAACCCGGATTTAACCCCAATGATCTATCCGGAGGTATTAGTTCACAAGACTGGAACCAATTACTCCAAGATCCTCGACATCCTTTAACGAACCGGGCCATTCAGGGGCAATACCCTCCAGGTTCCACATTTAAGATCGTCATGGCCGCCACGCTATTGGAAACCCACACGATGAGCGCGAGTGATTCGCTCACCTGCCATGGCACCTTCCCATTTGGGAAACGCGTGTTTCGGGATTGGAAACGGGGGGGCCATGGTTCCGTTAATCTGACCAAAGCGCTAACCGAATCTTGTGATGTGTATTTCTATAAAGCTGGGAATCAATTGGGCATTGACCCGATTGCCACCTATTCTCGACAATTTGGACTCGGGACAAAAACGGGTATTGCCTTGTCGTCGGAGCAATCAGGATTAGTCCCTTCCACCGAATGGAAGAGAAAGAATCGCGGGGAGCGCTGGTATCCTGGTGAAACCATTTCGATTGCTATTGGACAAGGCTTTCTCTCTGTCACACCCATTCAAATGGCCAAAGTGGTGTCCATTGTGGCGACTAATGGACGAGTGGTACAACCTCGCCTGCTGAAAGCCACGCGGCTCAGACGGACTGGAAATCTCAAAGTAGAACCTTCGCCAATCACACATCAACTATCCCTCTCACCGGCAACCTTTTCCAAAATTAAAGAAGGCTTGGCTGCAGTGGTCACCCGAGGCACCGCCAAACGTGCACAATCAGCAATCGTGAGCATCGCGGGAAAGACCGGGACCGCACAAGTCATCGCCCTGAAAGATGATGATGACAAATCCGAAGTGGCCAAAAAGCACCAGGATCACGCATGGTTTGTCGCCTTTGCTCCTGTCGACCAGCCAAAGATTGCTGTGGCGGTCATTGTCGAGCATGCGGGACATGGAGGATCAGCTGCGGCACCGTTAGCCAAAACCTTAATTGAAGCCTACATAAACGCAGAAAATACCAAACACGTTGATGCACTGTAGAAACCCTCTTCCTTCAGCCTGTTCATAACACCATAGCCATGATTCCCTTAATGAACGACAATGTGAATCGCCGTGGGCTGGACACCTTTGATTGGTGTTTTCTAGGTATCATCGCGGCGATTATTTCCATTGGCATTCTTTCCATTTATAGCGTGACGAATGCAACGTCAACGACGAAATTCCCCATTTATCTAAAGCAGACAACTTGGATGGTGGTCGGGATGTTGGCTTTTCTCGTCGCAGCAGGTGTCGACTATCACAAATTCGCCAGATATTCCTACTTATTATATGGAGCCGGCCTGATCTTGCTCATTATTGTTTTAATTAGTGGGAAAACCAGCCGAGGTTCGCAGCGCTGGATTCCACTTGGCCCCTTCATGATGCAGCCTTCGGAGTTCATTAAAATCCCTCTGATGCTCACATTGGCATCCTATTATGGCACGACGAGCCGCAAAGGGTGGTTGCGACGTTTGATTATTCCGGCACTGATTGTTTTGCCTGGGTTTCTCCTCATACTCAAACAGCCTGATTTAGGGAGTAGCTTAGGATTTCTTGCGATCTTCCTCGTCATCGTCCTCACCGTGGGCATGAAATCCAAAGCCTTTGGTTTCATCGTTTTGGCCGCACTCATGCTTTTCCCTTTTGCCTGGGGAGGAGTCTGGGGATCCCTGCATGGATATCAACAAGATCGTATTTTGAGTTTCGTGGATCCCAGTTCCGACACTGGCGGGAAAGGCTATCACGGACTCCAATCGCGAATTGCCATTGGCTCTGGCCAGTTAGTGGGGAAAGGTTTATATGGAGGGACACAAACGCAGTTTAAATTCCTCCCTGAAGGTCATACCGACTTTGTGTTCGCCGTGTTTGCTGAGGAATGGGGGTTCCTCGGATCGCTTGTTCTTTTATCGCTGTATGTCATTGTCTTATTAATGGGGTTGGAAATTGCGTTCAACGCGAAAGATATTACCGGATCCCTTCTCGCAGTTGGAGTCGTCGCCATGCTTGGATTTGGGATCATCGTCAATATTGCCATGACCTCCGGGCTCGCTCCCATCGTGGGCATTCCACTCCCATTGATGAGTTACGGAGGGAGTGCCATGGTCGTGAACCTCACCGCACTCGGTCTGTTGCTCAACGTGAAGCGCAGAAGACGGTCTCTTTTATAGTGATTCTTCAATGAGACAAGCCCATTCAGACTTCCTTTATCCCAAAATGTGGTACGCTACAAGAGTTCTTCCCTTTCAAATATCAATGTACATACCATTTTGAACGTCAGATAACAGCAGACATCTACCATCCACTGGAACATGAACGTACAACACATTATTCATCTTAGCCATTAAGAACACGTCTCAGACGGACGTCGCGATCCAACCTAGCTTTGTGAACACCAGCCAACCGAATGGTTGAGGTACCATCTTCATCAACCCTCGGCGAAAAAGAGAAAGTCATTCTCTCAATCTTTCTCTCTCCTGGGCTCACAATCTATTCCCATAGGGCAGGACTGGCTCGCACGACCTTCTGTATACGCAAGGAGACATGTATGGGATCTGAAATTGCTATCAGTGCAACCCGAGAAGAAACTCGGGTTGCTGTTTTAGAAAATCGAGTCGTCACCGAACTCTTCGTTGACCGACCTCGAAAAAAAGATTTTGTGGGAGATATTTATAAAGGAAAAGTGATCAAAGTCTTGCCAGGCATGCAAGCTGCCTTTGTGGATATTGGCTTAGATCGAGCGGCCTTCATTCACGTATCAGACCTCTCAGTTGACACCGAACCTGGCGATACCCTGGTGGACCACGAAGAGGACGAACCCAGTTCGGACATACCACGTCCTCGACGCCAGACTGCCCGGCCCATTGAAAACCTCTTGGTGGAAGGACAGGAACTTCTTGTTCAAATATCCAAAGGACCGATTGGAACCAAAGGGCCGCGGATTACCACGTATGTATCACTTCCTGGCCGATTTTTAGTTCTGATGCCCAATGTTGATCACGTGGGCGTTTCGCGACGGATCACCCAGGATGCAGAACGCCATCGACTTAAAGACTTGATGCGCCGCATCCGGAAACCAGAATATGGGTATATTGTCCGAACCGTCTGTGAGGGCGTGCCCGAAGAAGACTTGGTCTCTGATACCAAATTTCTCACCGCTTTATGGGAAGACACCCTGAAAGCGGCAAAGCGGCAACCGGCGCCCTCTCTACTCCACACCGATCTGTCCCTTCCGCTTCGTGTGGTTCGCGACCTGTTCACCAACAAAATCGACCGATTATTAATCGATACCAAATCCGGATTCGATGAAATCAAAGATTTTGTCCGACGCTATCTTCCAGAACAAGCATCCCGGGTCCATTTTTATGACAAGAAACAAGAAGGTCTTTTTGATCACCTCGGCATTGAAATGGAAATTACCCGTGCGCTGAGTCGAAAAGTTTGGCTGAAATCCGGAGGACATATCGTCATCGACCCAACCGAAGCGATGACGGTTGTTGATGTGAATACCGGACGATTTGTCGGAAAACGCGATCAAGAAGAAACCATTCTCAAAAATAATCTCGAAGCGGCGAAAGAAATTGCGTATCAAGTCAAATTACGAGGAATTGGTGGAATTATCGTGATTGATTTCATTGATATGGAACGAGAACGGAACCGGGAAAAAGTGTACCAAGCTACGGTGGATGCCATGGCTGGTGATAAGGCTCAAAATCGAATTTCTCGAATTTCCGATCTCGGGTTGATTGAAATTTCTCGTGAACGAGTGAGGGAAGATCTTCTCCGAACGTTGTCAGAAGTGTGCAACGAATGCGAGGGTCGAGGATATACCAAATCCACGATGACCATGGCCTATGAAATATTTCGAGATATTCGGCGAATCGGCAATACCCGAGGCCAAGGTCAACGTATTGTGGTGGGCGCCAACCCCAAAGTCATTGAGCTGCTTTTTGATACCGAGCATGGGGGCATCGAACAATTAGAACAAGAATTTCAACAACAGGTACTCTTCAAAGCTGACCCCCTTCTCCATCTTGAACAATATGACATCGTGATCGTTGGCAAAGTCACGCAGCGGGGCGAGACTCGGGCCGCTTCGTAAGACCATAACGATGGCCAGGACCTCCGCGTTGCAAGGTTGGTTAGAATTGCGAGCGGTGAAGGGGCTCGGCCCCATCACATACTCCCGGCTGATCAACCGATTTGGATCCCCTGCGGCGATTCGTCAAGCCAGTCCCTCTGAGTTGATCGCAACAGGAGATCTGTCGCCTTCTTTGGCCCAGGCGCTCAAGCAACCCCTTTCTGAAATAAACGCCAAGCAAATTGAACGGGAATTGGATGCCGTTGAAGCGGGGAAAATTTTCATTCTCACGTTGGCTGACCCTCAATATCCCGCCCGATTAAAGACGATTGCCGATCCTCCTCCTGTTTTGTACTACACCGGACAATTGCTGGACTGTGACCAACAAGCCCTGGCTATCGTCGGAGCACGAAAGGGCTCACATGCTGGACGGGCATTCACTCGACAACTCAGCGGAGATTTAGCCGCGCTGGGGTTCACGATAGTGAGTGGGTTGGCCCGCGGCATTGATGCGGAAGCCCATGAAGGGGCCTTGCATTCAGCAGGCAGAACCCTGGCTGTCCTGGGATGCGGGATTGATCAGACCTATCCTCCTGAACACCACACACTTCGGCAACGAATCGAGCAACAGGGCGCCGTGCTCTCAGAATTTCCCATGGGCACCAGCCCCCAATCCTTTCACTTTCCTCAACGCAATCGGGTCATCAGTGGACTGTCCCTTGGAGTCATTGTGACGGAAGCCACATTGAAAAGTGGATCGCTCATTACCGCTCGAATGGCATTAGAGCAAAACCGAGAGGTCTTTGCCGTACCGGGAGCAGTCACCAGTCCACTTAGTCATGGGCCTCATCGCCTTATTCAACAGGGAGCAAAACTTGTTGAGAAACCTTGGGATATTGTGGAAGAAATTCTTCCTATGTTAGAACCCTTTTTCCGCCAGCAGCTTGAAACGCAGCACAATGTGGGTGATTCCCACCCTCCAGCCATCGCATTGGGGCCTGAGGAGCAAGAAATGTTCGACCGAATTCCTTTAGAACCTGTGTTGCTTGACGAATTAATTGCTCAAGGTTCATATTCTTCTTCCGAGGTGATGAGTATTCTCTTGTCATTGGAGATGAAAGGGCTTATAAAACACGTACCAGGTCTTCAATACGTCAGAATCAATATTCGATAAAGACCACCCGCGTGTATTTTCAACGGAAGTTTTCATTATTAACCATCCGGACATTTCTTAACGCTAGCACAATGGCTCAATCACTCGTCATCATCGAATCGCCCACCAAAGCCAAAACTCTCTCCACATATTTGGGACGCAATGACCAAATGTTGACCTCCGTCGGTCATCTAAAAGATCTTCCGAAGAGCAAACTGGGCATTGACCTCGAACACAACTTCGACGGTTCTGTCGGCAGGCCAGCCTGGGCGGCTGGCTGGAACGGCCGCCGGATGGTGGATTGTGACGGCGCCATTTTTAGGCTGAATTTGCACTGAATCCTGCACACGTGAATGTCAGTTTCCCCTTACATCAAAGATGCAAAAGGAGTCTTCCCCGATAGGGGTAGCTAATGAGCAAATCACTGATAATTGCCGAGAAGCCGTCTGTTGCAGCCGACATCGCACGTTCGCTTGGCGGACTGAAACGCGAGAAGGATTATTTTGAAGATGACGACTATGTGGTGAGTTCGGCCGTTGGACACCTACTTGAAATCAAGGCGCCTGAAGGCGTAGAGGTCAAACGAGGCAAGTGGTCTTTCGCCAACCTGCCGGTCATTCCCAATTACTTTGACCTGAACCCGATCGCCCGAACCGAGGACCGACTCAAGTTGCTCGCCAAGCTGATCCGCCGCAAAGATATCGACCGAATTATCAACGCCTGTGACGCCGGGCGAGAAGGCGAGCTGATCTTCCGACTGATTGTCCAGCACACGAAAGCCAAGCAACCGATAAGCCGGCTTTGGCTGCAGTCCATGACGCCCAAGGCCATCCGCGAAGCCTTTGAGAAGCTGCGCGATGATGAACAAATGAAGCCGCTCGCCGATGCCGCCCGCTGCCGATCAGAAGCAGACTGGCTGGTTGGCATTAACGGCACCCGAGCTATGACGGCGTTCAACTCCCAAGACGGGGGGTTTTACCTCACCACCGTTGGTCGGGTTCAAACACCCACCCTGACCATCGTCGTGGAGCGCGAGGAACAGATCAAGCAATTTGTCTCGCGGCCGTACTTTGAAGTGCATGCCCAGCTTGATGTCGAGGCTGGACAGTATCCCGGTCGCTGGTTTGATACGGACTTCAAAAAGAATGACGAAGATACGGAACGGCGCGCAGAGAGACTTTGGGAACGCAATCAGGCTGAAGCGATCATGCAGTCCTGCCAGAGTCAGCAGTCGGTGGTCACTGAAGAAACCAAACCGACGACACAAAGCGCACCGATGCTGTTTGACCTGACCAGTCTACAACGTGAAGGCAACGCCCGGTTTGGTTTTTCGGCAAAGGGAACATTGTCACTGGCGCAATCGCTCTATGAACGCCACAAGGCGTTGACGTATCCAAGAACCGATTCGCGCGCGCTGCCGGAAGACTATATCTCTACCGTGCAAGATACGCTGCGCATTCTAAGTGAAGAGTCAAGTGAGGGTTTGTCAGCCATGACCGGCGGCGGCAATCCGATAGGGCCGCATGCGGCAAAAATTCTGAACAATGACTGGGTCAAACCAAACAAGCGCATTTTCAATGACGCGAAAATTTCTGATCACTTCGCCATTATTCCGACATTGCAGGCACCCAAGAATCTCAGCGAAGCCGAAGCCAAGATCTACGACCTGGTCGTGCGTCGATTCATGGCGGTGTTTTTCCCTTCTGCGGAGTTTCGAAACACCACCCGTATTTCCCAGATTGACACGCACCACTTCAAGACCGAAGGCAAAGTGATGGTCCAGCCGGGTTGGTTGGCCATTTATGGCCGTGAAGCCATTGCTGGTGAGGGCATGCTCGTAGCGGTTGGTGAGCATGAACAAGCCACGGTCAGCGATATTGACGTTCGCGACCTGGCGACCAGACCACCAGCCAGATATAGCGAAGCCACCCTGCTTTCTGCGATGGAAGGCGCCGGCAAGCTGATTGATAATGACGACTTGCGCGAAGCCATGTCTGGCAAAGGTCTGGGCACACCGGCAACCCGCGCAGCGATCATCGAAGGCTTGATTGGCGAGAACTATCTCATGCGTGCAGAAAAGTCTCTGATGCCCACCACCAAGGCCTTTCAACTGCTGACCTTATTGCGCGGACTGGGAGTGACCGAACTCACGATGCCGGAACTGACCGGCGAATGGGAAAGCAAGCTGTCGCAGATAGAACGTGGTCAGTTAGACCGCGACGCGTTCATGCAAGAAATCAGTAAGGTCGTTGAACAAATGGTTGCGAGGGCAAAAAACTACGGCGCCACAACCATTCCAGGCGATTACGCAACGCTGCAATCACCCTGCCCCAAATGCGGCGGCCTGGTCAAAGAAAACTACAAACGATTTGCCTGCACACAGTGCGATTTTTCAATTACGAAAATTCCGGGCAGCCGTCAATTGGAAGTACCTGAAGCAGAAACCCTGATTACGGAACGCACAATTGGTCCGTTGAAGGGATTTCGTAGTCGGCTTGGCCGACCGTTTGCCGCAATCCTCAAACTGACTGATGAACACAAGCTTGAATTTGACTTCGGTCAAAATGATGACGATGGAAACAGTGAACCGGTTGATTTTTCCGGCCAGGAATCACTGGGCAGTTGCCCGAAATGTCAGGCATCGGTGTATGAACACGGAATGAACTATGCCTGTGAAAAGGCGGTCGGCCCGAACAAGACGTGCGACTTTCGAACAGGCAAAGTCATACTCCAACAGGAAATCGAACCCACTCAGATCCGAAAATTGCTGAGCGAAGGCAGAACCGAATTGCTGAGCGACTTTGTTTCATCACGAACCCGTCGCAAATTCAAGGCTTATCTGAAACGCGGGGATGATGGAAAAGTCGGATTCGAATTTGAAGCCCGTAAGCCTAAGGCCGGCGACGACCAAACCGCGAACGGTAAAAAAGTGCCGGCGAAGAAGACTGTGACCAAGAAACCAGCGGCAAAAAAATCCCCTGCGAAGAAACCCGCTCGAAAAGTCAAAAAACTCAAATCCCCCTGATTACAAATTGTAATCTCACAGAACAGCTAATGGCTTAATTGACATCTAGCTTCTCTGTTTATCCAGCAAATTCACGCGTGTTTTCGATTCTATAGAAACTATAGATTCCATGAATCCTGTATTTTTCGAAATCTTGTAACATAAATCTCTCCCACCATTTAGCGTATAGGATTTCAACTTTTGGCTAAGGCAAATCAGGACTCCCTCACCCTTGAAGGAGAGGGTTGGGAGGGAGTGAGGATGAAGGGCGTATTTGAGAGTTAAAACACTATAGGGAAACTCAAGAAAATAATTTTGGTGTTGAGTCGGCTAGCGGAAAAATTTTTATACTACGCTACTTCCTTAGCAATCGGGACATTTTTCAGATGCTTTTCGATTGCTTTAATCACACGACTAGCTAGCGCAAGATTATTTTTCTCACTTCGCCATACATCATGAAAACTCTTCACTGTCTCATACGCGACATCTAGCACTAGCTTTTCTGGTAAACGGGCGTTAGCCGCCAAGTGCGTCAACTCATCGGAACTAAACTGATCGAAACGTTTACTTCTACTCATTTTCAATGCCATTGTTTCATCAGCGATATACGGAACGGTTGAAACAAAATCATAGACAGGCGCAATAGAAGCGATGCGCGGATCATTGTAGATTAGCGACCAATTCTTCAGATGCATATCCGCATTCCCGATGAGCGCATTGAATACTACCCGGCGAATAAACTCAGCTATATCATTCTCTTGCCCCTCGATACCAATAACTTCAGCAATGTTGCGCATACTAGCTTTCTTATATTTATCTTGCGGGTACTGTTTAAAGATTTGCGCAAAGTCTTCGATATGGACTGGCGAGCCATCATCACGCCGATCAAAACGCTTGATGGCAAAGGCTGTATTCCCGTATTGTCCAATACCTTCCGGCAAATTTTCGATCTCATCAATACCAATCAACTTGTTTTCAGGAACATCCATACCAATTTGGCGCGCCAGCTCCATCATAGAAAATTCATTTTCTGGCACACCCTCGTGGGCGCTACAAGGAAGCTTCACAATCCAAGAACCACCCGCACCATCCACAGGCACGGTTAAACCTCCCGTCGTCTGCTTAATTGCTGAAAATTTCAACTGAACCCCTGCCAATGAAAAGCGTAGCGCCCTTTCTCTCCCAGAATTCTCACTCTCCAGTGGCTCATTGACATTAGGAGGAAGTGCCTCCCCATCCGCTGGCCTGATAGACACCGCTCCAGGTAAATCTTGTCCGAGCACCCAAAGGAGAAAGAACTCCCGCTCAGGATTGACACCTGCTCGCTCAGCAAGATATTTGCGCATAGCCTCTTCAGGCAAGAGGTTAGAGAAAAATGGCATTAACTTTTTTTGATAAGGCCTAAACTCGGTAATGAGCTCACCAAGCGCATCCTTAAACCCAAGACTTAAGACCGGTCGATATTGATCTTCAATATAGCTCTCTGTGAAAGCAAACAATGAACGATCAGAACCAACGTCAGTCATTGTGCCAATCAATTCATCATAGAGCAGAACATTAAGAGTGGAAACATTACTCATCATCCACCTCATCGAGACTATAAGCTGGCCGCGTTGCTAAACGAGGAAACGGGCTATGAGCTGCAACATTTCTAATCGCCCTTAAATGCTCTTCCGACTTTCTCATGGCGTCCTGCAAACCAGAGTTTTGATTGAGCGCTTTCTCTAAAGCCTTAGTCGAGCTTTCAATTTTTTCAAAAGCTTTGATATTGGGTTGAAGGTGCTCAATTTGGCTAGTTAGTCTACTAATTGCATCCATCTCCTTGTGAAGATTAGCAACGGCAGAAAGCTTCGAGGCTTTAGCCATCACGTCATCAAACCTTGAGAGCTGTTTCTGAATTCTCCTTTGTTCTTCTGCAATATCTGTGTTTACGCTGCTACGCACAATTGATTTTACAGCAGGAATGGATTTTTTAGGCACAAGCTCTAACTCAAGATCAAGAACACGTGCAAGTGCGACCAAACTAGAGACTCTTAAGTCCACTCTGCCACTCTCTATCTTTGAGATATGGCTTTGAGGCACGCCAGACTTGGCACTTAACTCTCTTTGACTAAGCCCTTTTCTCGCTCGAGCCTCTTTCAGGATTTTAAGTATCTGATCATTTAAATAGGACAATTGATATACCTTTATGTATCATTAACAAAATAAGATATAGTTTAATGTATCACACAGATCTACTAAGACCAACCATAATATATATTATGGCATATCAAATAAGTATTATGATCTACTTTAATAGATTAAATAGAGAAATGAATTGCAGGCACACCAGCGAACATCTAGACCAGAACACCCTATAAAGGTTCTCTTTCGGCCGAGGCTGTGTGAAAACTCCGTATAAAATTTGGATCTAAAATTTAGCCTCCTAGGATCGCGTGTATGCCACGATCTCTGTATAAGCAAGGGGTGAGGCACCCCCTGAATCCAGTAAATTCCGAGTTTTCACACAGCCTGGGTCGGAAGCGGACCTTTACACATTCCTGGTTAACATTCCTCGAATTGCTCACCAAAGCGCTCATGGAGAAACGCTTCCAGATCATCGGCAGTTTCAGTTGAGGGTTGGGGGGGGGCAATTACCGATTGCCGTAGACCTGAAATTCGAAACAGACCCAAGGAATACTCTTCTGACTAGGTTGCCGGCGTTCGGCTTCTAGCACGCATATTCCCGTCAATTTGCTTGGGCAGATATGTCCGTAGATACTAAGGAGTGTGTGCACTTGAATTCAAGTGGAGTCTTTCAGCGAGACAAAGACATCGTCTAAGAGCAATCGCGTCAGACGTCTGAACTCACAAATGATCTGCCCTTCTTCTGGCGTCAGCACCGTCGACGGTGGGTGTTGAGGGCCACTGTGTTTGTCCTTCACACGGTTTCCCCGCTTGCAATACCGAACCGTTTTGGGATTCAGCGACAATCGTCTGGCTAGCTGAGCGAGGGTCTCTTCAGAGTCTTGTGTTTCTTTTCGGATTCGTGCCGTCGTCTTGGCGTTCGCATGATAAAGATTGCCCATAAGTCCACCACCTGAAGTTCGTGATAGGATACTCCAGAAGACTGCGGAACCAAACAGTCAATCGGTGCCGGTAGGGGTGGTTCAGCCGACGCTGCGCATAGACCGGTTGACTGTTGGCGGACAACCGGTTAATAATCTAGCCAGCTTGCAAGTTTCAGGCGGATGGCCTTGACGGCAGCCCGCGCATAATGGGGGAAATTTTAGAGATGCCTATCCGATTGTACGAACCGATTTATGCGTCGTTACCGTACATGTACTTGGTGGCAGGTGCTGTCATTCTGATCGCGTCCCTGTATTTCGACTACCAGTACTGGCCGGTCTCGCTTGTGGCAGGGCTGGCCATCATGATTTTCGGTTTGCTTAACCTGAAGCGTCGTCGGGATTTTCGGGCTGATGGCCGCAACCCGCGTTCGAGAGATGGCTAATCCTGTTTCTTAGCTCTGGTCGGGGCATATCCACAATAGACTGTGTCTGCTCAGCGCGGAATCCTTCCAGATTCGCCGCAATCGTTTCATCACTCAACGCCAGAATTGTAACTGCCAGCATCGCGGAATTTTTAGCACCGGGTTTACCGATGGCCAGCGTGCCGACGGGAATGCCGGGAGGCATCTGCAGGATAGCCAGCAATGGTATTGTCATGTATGGACGCTCCTGAGAATGCAAGGGGTCTTGGTCGACAATAGCGCGTGAGGTGTGCCGTCATGTATCCGGCCTGTTTATGCGGCCCCATGACCGCTGGCCTTGATGGAATCCGCCCCTCAAAAGGGCGGAGGAAAGACGCCCAGTCAACTTATCGAGCTGTAGGCTCGGACAATACCTCGGGTTGGATCTTTCCTGGCTCCCTGTTTCGCCATCATGTTTTTTTCACCCTCGCAATTCCTCTCGCTTTTCCTTATAGAAACACTGCGTGAAAGTCTGGTGCGGACCCGTCTTATCTGGTCACAGCCGTGAAGACCTGCTGATCTCTCATCATGGCCCAGACGGTTCGAGCCGTTTTATTGGCCATGGCCACCAGGACGACATTGGTCGGTCGTCTTGTCAGCAACTCTCCAATCCAAGGGGAAGGCTGCTTGGGTTCACCCTTTTGCCAACGGAGCACGGCTCGAGCCCCGTGTACCAAGAGGCGCCGGAGATAGCCATCACCGCGTTTGGAGATTCGTCCTAACCGACTTTTCCCACCCGATGAATGTTGGCGTGGGACGAGTCCCAGCCAAGCAGAGAGATGTCGTCCGGACTTAAATTGTGAGCCATCGCCGATGGTGGCCACCAGAGCCGTGGCCGTAATGACGCCGACACCTGGAATTGTGGCTAACCGCTGGCTGGCATGTTGGGAACGATGCCAGGCTTGCAGTTTCCTCTCGAGTGTTCGTATGGCTTCCTTCACCGCAGCAAGCTGGGCGATGAGGACGCCCAAGGCTTCACGGGCAACCGCTGGAAGTCGGGGATCTTCGGGATCCTCAATGATCGCAATCAAGTCCTTGACCCGCGACGCACCCTGGCTCGCGACCATCCCCAGCTCACTGCAATGTCCTCGTATCGCGTTGATGAACATCGTGCGTTGCTTGACGAGAAGTTCTCGAGATCGATGCAGCATCAGCACGGCTTGTTGGTCAGTGCTCTTGATGGGGGTAAACCGCATGCTCGGTCGCACCAACGCCTCAGTGATGGCTTCGGCATCCGCAGCATCATGTTTATTGGTCTTGAGAAACGGGCGGACATATTGAGGCGGGATTAATCGGACGTCGTGGCCTTGGGCCTGGAGCTCACGCGCCCAATGATGCGCACTGCCACAGGCTTCCATGCCTACTAAACAGGGGGAGACCGTCGCAAAAAACTTCAAGACCTGTCCCCGTCGTAATTGCTTCCGCAAGACAGGTTGTCCATCCTGATCCAATCCGTGCACCTGAAAAACCCGTTTCGCTAAATCAAGCCCAATGGTGGTGATGGTGTTCATAAGTTCCTCCTGTTGATGAAGTGTGATCACAGCGAGTATACTGCCGCGCTTCAACAGGAGCGTCCATACCATTAGGTTAACTGCGTTTTGGCAAACTACCCCGTATGACGACCAAAAAAATCAGCTACCAACGCCACCGGGTCCCTCCTGAAATCAACAGTCACGTTATCTGGCTGTATCATCGCTTCTGCCTCATCTTTCGCGAGGCGGAAGAATTGCTAGCCGAACGTGGCGTCATCGTGACCTACGAATCCATGCGGCAATGGTGCCTGAGCACGCAAACTCAGGAAGCGGCGGATGGAGAAAAAGAGACGGTTACGAACCAATAGCTGGCTTCACACCCTTCTGATGCGCAAAAACCTTAATGGGCTCGCCCTTCCCATTCACGACCTCTTCGGTCACTAACACTTCCTTTACATCGGGCTGAGAAGGAATATCGTACATCACATCAAGCATGATCGATTCTAAAATGGCCCGCAGACCTCTGGCACCCGTCTTTTGTTCATAGGCCCTTCGTCCAATCCCCAGTAACGCCCCTTCCGTAAACTTCAGCTTCACTTCATCGAATGCCATCAATTTTTGATATTGTTTAATTAAGGCATTTTTGGGTTCGGTCAAGATTCTAACCAATGCTGACTCATCTAATTCATCAAGCGTCGCCATGACCGGCAACCTTCCGATAAATTCGGGAATCAGTCCATATTGCAGCAGATCTTTTGGTTCAACATTGGAAAACAAATCACCAATTTGGTTTTTGCCTCGCGCTTGCACGTTGGCTCCAAATCCCATCCGCTTTTGATTCAACCGCCGTTCAATAATCGCATCAAGGCCCACAAACGCCCCCCCACACACAAACAAGATATTCGTCGTGTTCACTTGAATGAATTCTTGATGAGGATGTTTGCGCCCTCCTTGCGGCGGCACATTAGCCACTGTCCCTTCGATTAATTTTAAGAGCGCCTGCTGCACTCCTTCCCCCGACACATCACGGGTTATCGAAGGACCATCCGCCTTCCGCGTAATTTTATCGATTTCATCAATATAGACAATGCCTCTCTCTGCACGTTCAACATCGTAATCCGCAGCCTGCAAGAGTTTTAAGATAATATTCTCGACATCTTCCCCAACATAGCCAGCCTCGGTCAGGGTCGTCGCATCGGCAATCGTAAAGGGCACATCCAAATAGTGAGCCAAGGTTTGCGCAAAGAGGGTCTTCCCCGTTCCGGTCGGACCGACAATCAGGATATTCCCCTTTTGCAGCTCCACGTCACCACTTTCATTGGCCGCAATCCGTTTATAGTGGTTATACACGGCAACGGAAAGCACACGCTTCGCATGTTCTTGCCCAATGATGTATTGGTCTAAATGCTGGTGGATGTCGAGAGGCTTGCAGAGCTTCGTCGCAATTTCTTGTCGCGATTCCTGCCAATCTTCGGAAATAATCTCATTACACAACCCGACACATTCATCACAAATATAGACCGTCGGGCCCGCAATGAGTTTCCGAACCTGGTCGCGGCTCTTTCCACAGAAAGAGCACCGAAGATTGGCATCGGATTTAGTTTGTCGCGCCATAAGAAGAATCCTCCTCCAAGCTTACGCTTACTCTTTGACCTTACCCTTCGTGTCCGACTTGGCCTCGTCCTTTTTGGTTGTTTGCGGACTGCTAGCAATGACCTCATCAATTAAACCATACACTTTCGCTTCCTCACCGGACATAAAATAATCACGTTCGGTATCGTGCGCAATTTTCTCCAACGGCTGCCCAGTATGATGCGCCATAATTTGATTCAATCGTTCACGAATTTTCAAAATCTCCCGGGCATGAATATCGATTTCTGTGGCCTGGCCTTGAAAGCCGCCCAAAGGCTGATGAATCATGACACGGGCATTCGGCAACGCAAACCGTTTTCCCGTGGCCCCGGCGGTCAACAGCAGCGCACCCATACTCGCCGCTTGTCCGATACAAATCGTACTGATCGGGGATTTGACGTATTGCATCGTGTCATAAATCCCCATTCCTGCTGTCACACTCCCACCGGGAGAATTGACGTAAAGATGGATGTCTTTTTCTGGATCTTCGGCTTCCAAAAACAACAGTTGGGCAATCACGACATTGGCAAACATATCGTCGATCGGCGCCCCAATAAAAATGATCCGATCTTTTAGGAGGCGAGAATAAATATCATATGACCGTTCACCACGATTCGTTTGTTCAATGACCATCGGAATGAGCATGCCCTGAGACCTCCTCGTTGTAAAAAATATATCGGTTTTCGCGTCAGCGAACTGTGCCCGTAAGGGCACCCAGCATTTCCTTAACCCTGAATCACTGCATTTTGATAGACAAACTGTAACGCCTTTTCGGATTTCATTCGTTCTCGGAATTCCTCTTGAGCACCCTGCCCGCCGGCTTCTATCATGCGCTGAATTTCCGCAACCGGTAGCTTCAAGGTTGTGGCGAGCTTTCCGACTTCGGCTTGGACGTCCTCATCGGAAACCTCGAGCCCCTCCTTCTGGGAAATGGCATCCAGGATCAAACTGAGCTTCACGCGCTTCTTAGCTTCAGGTTGCTGCTCCTGTTGAAGTCGCTTCGCTTCTTCCTGTAGACGAATCGGCTCCTCTAGATCATCTGCTCGGTGAGAATGGCGCTGTTCTTTCATGAGTTGTTGCCGCACCAGTGTTTGTAATTCCCGTTCGATCAAGACTTCAGGAATATCAAAGTGGTGCATCTGTAGTAATCGTTCAATGACTTGATCTTTATAGCCTTCTTCCAGCTCCTGCTTCAATATGTTTTCAAGTTGTGTGGTGATGGCCGTTTTCAACCCCTCCAAAGAATCAAAATCACCACAGTCTTTGGCAAACTCATCATCAAGATCCGGTAATTTTTGTTCTTTCACGGCATCAATGGTCACCTTCAACACCATCGTTTTCCCGGCTAAGTTGGGATCAGGATGATTCGGTGGATACGGCTGAGGAATATCGAGAGTCTCCCCAGTAGACTTGCCAATCAGTTGCTCATCCAATTTCACCCCAAGAATGGGAGTTTTGGACCCAATTTGGTGGAGATGCCCATTTTTTTGGGATCCTTCAACCGGTTGATCATCCAGAAACCCTTCCACCGTAAGGACCGCATACAGACCATCTTGAAGGGTCGTCCCTTCAGGAGCCGCATCAATCTGCGCCTGCTTCTCACGCAACGTTTGGAGCGCCTGATCAATTTGCTCATCAGTAACCGATCGAGCATCTTTTTTTATGGAAATGGGATTCGGTGGGCGATAATCCCCCAATTTTATGGCAGGCTTAATCTCCACGGTCGCGGTAAAGATAAACGCCGCGTTGGGCTCAACCTTCATCCGATCTAAAGGGGGAATGTCGACCACCACCGGGACCACGCCTGATTCCTTCACCGCTCGCTGATAATAATCCGGTACCAACCGCTGGATCACATCTTTTCCCACGAGGTCCGAGTAGCGTTTTTGCAAAAGTTCAAGTGGGGCCTTCCCTGGACGAAATCCCGGAATACGCACTTGCTTCTTCAATTCGGCATACACTTTCTGAAACTCACTATTGACCGCATCTTCAGGCACTTCGATCTTCAAGGCCCGCTTGACCGGCCCCAATTCTGTCATTTCTAGTTTCATAAAATAAGGAATCCTTGTGCAAGAAACCCGCTGAGGGATAAAAGTAAAAAAATGGTGCGAGAGGGGGGACTTGAACCCCCACGGTTACCCACAAGATCCTAAGTCTTGCGCGTCTGCCATTCCGCCACTCTCGCGCATTACGCCATATCAAAATTATGAGACCACTCTCTCTGTGGAGCTCAATTAACTTCTGGCCCAATTGAGACAAGACCTGAAGTCAAACCTCTTCATTATAAAAGGTCTTTCCCGTACAGGCCATCCCCAAATTCAATCAATTCCTGACGAGGATGAAATAAAATCAGGCCCACCCATTCAAACTGCGCCTACTTGATAGCATCCCACGACTGGGGTAAGGTAGAGGACATATGAACCTGAAACAGCTCTATCAAGATATTTACCAGAAATTCCTGGAAAAGAAAGACGGCCATCAAGGGTACGACTTTCAGCATTCCCCTGTGGGATCGGCTACGCCTCCAGCTCCCACTTTCCCCAAAAACGTGAAACCGTGGACGTTGAACCGCCCAAGTCGGCTACAGATAATCCGGGATAAGCGCGATCAGCAGCAACAGGACATCGTGAATTTGAAATCCCCGCCGTCTGCCAAACCCTAGCCTCGACGAACCGTTTCTCCCTCAATGCAGGGCTTCTTCCACGCAACAGTTCGATTATATCAGCAATCTCTGCTTGCGACCGTTGCCTCGCTCCAACAATGTTGGATTCTCATCCCCATCGTGATGATCTTTGCGCTGGGCCTCGTGCTGGTCACCTCACTTATTGGGCAGCTGGGAATGGTCGGGGGATTGATCCTCGGGGCCGTCAACGCGCTGATCATTGGCGCAACGCTCAGCTTAACGGAAGAAGCCATCCGTGGAGGGCGCCGATTACGCTGGCAGGACATCCCTCAGAGTATGGGGCAATACTTTTGGGACGTGATTTCGGTGGGGTTTATGGTGTGGTTCCCGGTGCTCTTTCTAGAAATGGGGTTGCAAGCCAATCCATACAAGCCTCTCATCGCGACCGCAGTGTTTTTTCTCATGTTCGTCCTGTTAAATCCCGTCCCCGAAGTTATTTATCAAAGCCGAAAGGGATCGGCCCTAGAAATTGTCCAGGAAAGCTATGAATTCGTCCTGGAGCATTGGATTGAATGGTTTCTGCCGGTGGCCATTGCCATAGCGCCATTTGGCCTATCCTTCTTCTTCCAGATTTCTAGTCAAGGCGGGAGGCGGGGCGGATTGGATTTCGGACATCTCATCACCTTACCGTTTTCCGTCTTATCTCAATGGTTGTCCCTTCTGGGAATATCCTCCAATGCGAGCTTCATCATCGTTCTGATTCTCACCCCCATTGCCACCGTGTTCATGTTGCTCTTTCGCGGTCACTTATTTGCGGCCCTCCATGGATCTTCTCGGCGCCAGCGGATGTTTCAATCCCGAATGCAGTAAGGAGTGCGTAGTAAAAAGTAAGGGGTCAAAAACCGAATCCCCGTTTATCCTTTACTCCTTACTACTTAGTGTCTGAGAGAAAACGCCATGGCTGAATCTGGGTGAGGAGTTTCACGTTTTTTGTGTTCTGAATCTTTTGCCGTGTGTGTGCCCAAGGCCTGAAAACAGCGGGGATTTGGTGTAGAATGCCGCATCATTCGCCACCCCGACCAGGAGACTTGGCCCATGCGGCAACGCTTTGAACGACAGCTCGCCTTAGGCCAGACCCCGATCGAAGACGTGCTCATTCCGCCCAAGAGTCGAGATGAATTGCCACCGGTGTTGCGTGGACTACAGTGGATTTTTCAAACGCCTGAAGTTAATGAGCAGGTCTTCCAGTTGCTGGAGCAGAAGGTTAGGGGGACGAAGGCGGCCACGGGCCGGCCCGGGATGGCTCTCTGGCATGTCTTGGTCCTGGGCGTCGTCCGCCTCGCCGTAGATTGTGATTATGATCGCCTGGAATACCTCGTCCACTACGACACCCTCCTGCGGCGCATCATGGGATTGGAGTCCCACTTCCGTGGGGAATTTGGGAAGGGGTTTCATCAAAAGACGCTCAGTCAGAATGTCTGTCACGTGGACGAAGCCTTACTGGCTCAAATCAATGCCATGGTGGTGCAGGCGGGACGACCGGTGTTTAAAAAAAAAGACGACGAACCGCTTCGCGCCAAAAGTGACACCTATGTCCTGGAGACCAACGTCCATTTCCCGACCGACTTGAATTTGCTGTGGGATGCCTGTCGGAAATGCCTGGACCTGCTCCCACGGCTCGCTCGGGTTCATGCCCTGTCTGGGTGGCGCAAAGCCGCCCTCTGGCACTCCCAGGTGAAAACCTTGCTTCGGATCTGTGGCACCATTCACCATGGAGGAGGAGCCAAAAAGCCTGCGCGGGTAGAACAGGCGGTCACGACCTATCTTCAGAAAGCCTCTGCCCTCGAGCAGAAAGTCTTTGCCAGTTTAAGTGAACTGCGGGCTAAGCCCTTGTCGCTGGTGGAGCAGAGCACCTTGGCGGACGTGGAGTACTTTCACGAGAAGCTCATCAAGCATCTGGACCTTATTGAACGGCGTGTGCTCAAGGGCGAGACCATTCCGCATGCCGAGAAAGACTTTTCGCTCTTTGACCCGCATACCGAATGGATCAACAAGGGCAAAGTCTCCCCAGCCGTAGAACTGGGCCATAAGGTGCTCATCACCACCGATCAATCTAGCCTCATCCTGGACTATAAGATTATGACTCAAAGCAGCGATGTCAAGGAAACGCTGCCGCTGGCCGATCGACTGCTGGCCCAATTTGGCGAGGAAGGCCTGCAGAGTTGGAGTGTGGATAAGGGGTTCAGCGCCCAGGAGGATCGGGAGCTCCTCGAACTGTTTATTCCTGAGGTGATCATGCCCAAAAAAGGCCGGCGCTCTCAGGCCGATGAGGACCGGGAAACGCAGCCGACGTTTCGCCGCTTACGGCAGCGGCACAGCGCGATTGAATTGGATATCAATGCCTTAGAGCATCATGGGTTGAATCGCTGTCCCGACAAAGGCTGGTCAGGGTTTCAACGCTACGTCGGCTTTGGCGTCTTGGCGTACAATCTCCACAAGATCGGAAGCCGGTTGCTCGCCCAGGACCGGCAACGGCAGTCGCGACTCAAGTCAGCCGCCTAGCCATGAGAAGCGGCAGCAAGCAAGAGGGAATCGAGGGAAGGCTGTGTCCACAATGGCGCGGGAAGCCTCGGCCCAAGCACACTGTCTCATCAGCTGCCGTCACGGGAAGGTGCGACAGGGTCTTGTTCGTCAGCAGAGAAGGGGACAGAGACGAGTGCAGAGAAAATCACCGGCGCGGTTTCCCAAGATATGGCGTTTTCTCTCAGACACTACTTACTCGCTTTACCCCTTACTTTCCTCAGAGTTGCTTGTCGCCCTACCGACCCCATGGTAAGATGCCAGCCGTTGACTGCCTGTTCAGGAAAGGTCCATCAGGGGCAGTAACATGAGAGATCGTTTAAAGAAATCGCTCATAACGGAGAGGTGCGAGAGCGGCCGAATCGGCGTGATTGGAAATCACGTGTACCGGCGACGGTACCGTGGGTTCGAACCCCACCCTCTCCGCCATATATTGTTGGGCATGAATAGGTAGAATGTGGTGATTCCGGTGGGATTCGAACCGGGGGTTCTGAAGGGGGTATTCCCCCTTCAAGGGGTGACCGGAGCGAAGCGAAGCGAAGGCGCGAGGGGGCATGGCCCCCTAGCGGGAGCGCGAATCTGGTCGCGCGACTTCGAACCTCACCCTCTCCGCCATATTTCTTGTGAAGAATAATTCGTATAGGGGCTGGGCCCTGTGCAACAGAATCCTGCGAACTCCGCCAGGTCCGGAAGGAAGCAACGGTAAGTGGGCTAGTTTGTGTGCCGCAGGATCACCTGGCCCCGACTTTTTTTAGGTAAGAAGTGAGGAGTAAAAAGTAAGGAGCGAAAGGAAAAACCGCGAAGTCCTTTCTCGCTCTATATTTTGACTCTTTACTCCTCACTATTTACGACTGACTAAAAAAACCGCCTTACAATCTTCGAACGGTTTTTTCACATGGAATTTCAGGTTTCTGCCCGCAAATATCGCCCCACAACCTTTGAGGAAGTCATGGGGCAAACCCATGTGGTGCAAACCCTCACCAATGCCATCGCTCGGCAACGAGTGGCCCATGCCTATGTGTTTTCAGGTATGCGGGGAGTGGGCAAAACCACAGTAGCCCGTATCCTCGCCAAGTCTCTCAATTGCGACAAAGGCCCAACCAGCGAACCCTGTGGCACCTGTCCAAGTTGCGTGGAAATTACCCGGGGAAATTCGGTCGACGTCATCGAAATTGACGGCGCATCGAACACGGGAGTGGACGATGTGCGCGAACTGCGAGAGAACGTGAAATTTGCGCCGTTTCATGGCACCTATCGCGTGTACATTATCGACGAAGTCCACATGCTCTCGAATTCGGCCTTCAATGCCCTGCTCAAAATATTAGAAGAACCGCCGAGCCATGCGGTTTTTATTTTTGCGACGACAGAAGTCCATAAAATTCCCGCGACCATTCTGTCTCGGTGCCAACATTTTACGTTTCGACGTATTTCTCGGTTGGAAATTATTTCGCAACTGCGCCATGTGGCCACACAAACCGGTGTGACCGTTGAGGATCGCAGTTTGTCCGTGCTGGCTAGAACGAGTGAAGGCAGCATGCGTGACGCACTCAGTCTTCTCGATCAAGCCGTATCATTCGGAGGCGAAACGCTACTGCATGAGGACTTAGAGGCGCTGATTGGGTCCGTGCCCGATGAGCTGGTTCGACAAATGATTGACGCCATGTTGGCTCATCAGGCCTCTCAAGCTATGACGCTCGTCGGGGAAGTGGTTGACCAGGGCTTTGATGTTCGCGTGTATTGCCGCGCCATCTTGGAACGGATTCGAAATCTCCTCGTGGCCTGCGTCGTGCCTTCACATCAACAGGTACAAAATCTGTTGGAGTTGGGAGAGGAAGAAGGTGCGCAGATTATTCAACAAGCGGGCCCCCTTTCCGAACCCTATTTGCAGGCACTCTTCTCCATCATCTCTCGAACGGAAGACAGTCTGCGGGGAAGTTCCCATCCACGATTTCTGATCGAAGCCGCCGTCGTCCGGGCGGCTCTTTTGGATCCTCGTACAGCAGGAACCACAGAAGCGGAACCCACCGCGGTAGTGAGGCCCCAACCATCACAGCAACCGAAACCATCCCCTGCGACAGCCCCGATCAGTGCTGCGCCTTTACCGAAATCAGCCATGCCCACCGAAAAACCTCACACACCTCAAAAGGCACCTGAGCGGAAGACCCTCTCTACTGGAGTAGCCACCACGGACGCCTCCGAATCTTCCCCCATGAAGGAAAAGCCTGTTCTCGCCAAACCTATCGCTCCCATTCAGGATGAACCAGCTCTGGCGTCACCCAAACCAACACGCCCCCTTTCGGATCAGCCGGTGACTTTGAAATGGGAACTCGTGGTTGAACGCATGATGAAAGATCATCCCAATGTGGGAAGCTTTTTAGAGAAGGGGAGTGTGGTCACCCTGGAAGCTGATCAGGTCGTCATCGGCTATTCAAAGCGAGATGCGATTGCGCGATGGCGAACGGACAAACCGGAAAATCGTGCACTCATCGCCAGCGTGGCCGAGGAATTCGCCGGATGCCCCATACGCTTCAAAGTGATCGAGCTACAAGATAGCCAAGAACGTCCGCCATCCATGGGTGAATTGCGCGCAAAAAAAAAACACGAGGATGACCAAGACGTAATGCTGCAGGTGAAAACCCATCCTCTCGTCAAGGAAGCGTTAGAAGTATTTGGTGGAGAATTGGAATCAGCCCAACGACAGCCGCAAAAAGAGGAGGCCAAGTAATGTCGAAAAACCCTTTTGCCAACATGGGCAATTTACTCAAACAAGCGCAAGACATGCAGTCGAAAATGGGGAAAATTCAGGAAGAAGCCGCCACAAAAACCGTGGAGGCTTCAACGGGTGGAGGCATGGTGACCGTACAAGCCAACGGGGCGATGCAAATTACCAATATTACTATTGACCCTGAGGTGCTCAAATCAGGCGATGCAGATATGTTGAAAGACCTCCTGGTATCCGCCACCAATGAAGCGCTCCGCAAAGCCAAAGAGCTGATGGCGGACGAAATGAAATCCCTCACAGGTGGAATGGGCATTCCCGGCATGTTTTAAGGCAGCCAAACGAGTCACATCATGGCAGACAACATCACTTCATCAAAATCCAACGGCCAACCTCAAGGCCTACTCATGCGCCTCACCAGAGAATTGGTACGCTTACCAGGCATCGGGCAAAAAACGGCTCAACGGTTAGCGTTTCATCTCATGAAAACCGACACGGAAGAAGCGC
The DNA here is from genome assembly GCA_965248225.1 of Nitrospirales bacterium. Classification (GTDB taxonomy): domain Bacteria; phylum Nitrospirota; class Nitrospiria; order Nitrospirales; family UBA8639; genus Nitrospira_E. The sequence continues at coordinate 4,385,363 of CBDFIV010000015.1, read as the reverse complement.
TCCGCTTAGCAGAAGCCATACGTGAAGTAAAAGAAAAAATTACATTCTGTACGCAATGCCGGAATATTGCCGAAGGCTCCCTCTGTGCCGTGTGCTTGGACCCCAAACGAGACACGACCAGCATTTTAGTCGTGGAAGAACCCAGCACCCTCCATGCCATTGAACAAAGCCGTGCCTTTCGTGGGTTGTATCACGTCCTCTACGGCGCGCTCTCACCTTTAGACGGCGTCGGCCCTGCCGACTTACGGACGCATGATTTGGAAAATCGGGTGCAGCAAGGAGGGATTAAGGAAGTAATCGTGGCAACGAATCCGACGATTGAAGGGGAAGCCACAGCGATCTATCTGACCAAACGACTGAAGCCACTTGGCGTGAAAGTGTCTCGCATTGCTTATGGCATTCCCGTCGGGATGGATATCGAATATGCCGACGAGGTGACCCTCCTGAAGTCTATTGAAGGCCGCCGAGACCTCGGATAGCTAACAGAGTCTCATATTCCTAAATACATCTATTTCTTCCCGAATCCTATGCTTCAAAATCCTTCATTGATCATTTCCTTGATGCTTTAAGATCTTTTTGTTTCGGCAACCCGCCTCCCTCCTTCTACCCCTTACTCCTAATGAATAATCGTCTTCTGTTCCGCTTGACCTCTTCCATATTGTTACCATTATGAGCAAATCTGGCATTCTAAAATTCTTCGAAAAAATCTTCGTCTTTTTTCGACGATGGACTCTCATTACTAGGGCCGACGCCAACTGGTTGAGGCGAGGGCGTCACTGATGGCTTGACCGGATCTTTCCCTGTCATTCGGGTGGGTTTAAGCGCATTCCTCGAAGGCCCGGCTTTCTTTGGCAAACTAGTCGTCGTATCACGACGACTCTGATGGACCTCTGTCTCCGACACCTTAAAGAAGGCCACTTGGTCCAATAACCCTGCCGCTTGTTGCCGCATTGATTGCGAGGCCGACGTGGCTTCTTCCACCAAGGCCGCATTTTGCTGCGTGCCCTGGTCCATCTGTATCACCGCCTTATTCACCTGATCTATCCCACTAGCCTGCTCCTGCGACGCCGCACTGATCTCCGCAATGATGTCCGTCACCCGTTTCACCGAATTGACGATTTCTTCTAACGTTTGCCCGGATTGATTCACCAAGTCACTGCCATCGCCTACCTTCTGGACCGACTCATTAATCAACGCTTTGATCTCTTTGGCTGCCGTCGCCGAGCGTTGCGCCAGATTGCGCACTTCCGACGCCACCACCGCAAACCCCCGCCCCTGCTCACCCGCACGCGCCGCCTCCACCGCCGCATTCAACGCCAACAGATTCGTTTGGAAGGCAATTTCATCAATGACGTTAATAATATCCGCAATCTTCTTACTACTCTTGTTGATTTCCCCCATGGCACTGACGGCTTTCTCCGTCACCGCCCCACCTTTTTCCGCCACTTCTCTGGCCGTCACCGCCAATTGATTGGCTTCTTTGGCGTTATCGGCATTTTGCTTGATGGTGGAGGTCATCTCTTCCATGGAGGCACTGGTCTCTTCTAAGGCCCCGACCTGCGCCGAGGTTCGTTGCGACAGGTCTTCATTGCCTTTGGTGATTTCTTCCGCCCCCGTGCTGACTTGCGCGGCGCCCTCGCGGACCGACTGGACAATGCCCGTGAGATTCACGATGGCCGTGTTCAAGCTACTCTTGATTTCCCCGAACTGCCCCTCATATTGTCCCGTCATCTGTTGACTGAGATCGCCGTCAGCCAACGCCACCAGCACCGTCCGGGCTTCCGTGAGGGGCGTCTCCACCGCCGTGAGGAGCCGATTGAACCCTTCGGTTAACTCTTTCGACGAGCCCTCAAACTGCGCCGTCGCAATGCGCTCCGCTAATTGCCCCTGGGCTGCGGCCTCGATGAGCCGTTCCACTTCATTCTGCGCTTGCTTCTGCCCCGTAATATCCGTGGCAAATTTCACCACTTTGCAGGGCTTGTGGTTGGCATCGAAGATGGGGTTATACGAGGCTTGAATCCACACTTCTTTCCCCCCTTTGCCTATCCGCTTATAGACCCCCGCGTCAAACTCGCCGCGATTGAGCTTGGCCCAGAAGGCCGCATACGCCGAACTACTGGCGTCGGCGGGATCGGCAAACAGCCGATGATGCTGGCCTTGGATCTCCTCCAGCCGATAGCCCAGGGTCTGGCAGAAGTTGTCATTGGCCGTGAGGATCGTCCCATCCATTTGAAACTCAACGACGGCTTGCGCCTTGCTGATGGCGGTCATCTTGCCTTCAAAGTCCGCCGCCGTATTCTTTTCCGCCGTGATATCCGTGGCAAGCTTCACCACTTTCCACGGCTTATTCTGGGCATCGAGGATGGGATTGTAGGAGGCTTGAATCCACACTTCCTTCCCGCTCTTCCCAATCCGCTTATACACCCCCGCGTCATATTCGCCCCGGTTGAGTTTGGCCCAGAAGGCCGCATACGCCGGACTACTGGCGTCGGCGGGATCGACGAACATGCGATGATGTTGCCCTTGGATCTCGGCTAACGGATAGCCCAGGGTCTGACAGAAGTTGTCATTGGCCGTCAGGATGGTGCCGTCCATCTGAAACTCAACGACGGCTTGCGCCTTGCTCACAGCCGCCATCTTGCCCTCGAATTCCTTGCCTTGGGCAATGTTACTTTGGATCTCTTGTGCCATCAGGTTAAAGGCGGTACCCAATTGCCCAATTTCGTCCTGGGAGTGGACGGTGACCCGAGCCCCGTACTCACCCTTGGCCATCTGATCGGCCGCTTCTTGGACCGTACGGACTTGCCCCGCCCCTTTGCGGCCCACCCACCAGCCCAAGGGGATAAGCACCGCCAAACAAATGAACCCCGTCATCAAGATTTTGCTCTGGATCGCATTGGCTTCAGCTACCGCTTCTGCTTCCGGCACGCGCACCAAGACCGACCAGTTCATGCCGGGAAAACCTATCGCGCCTTGAAGATGCGAATAGCCGCCGACTTGATTAATTTGTTTGCGGGCATGCAGGGCAAAGTCAAAGCCCGACTCGCCTCGCACGGCCGCCTGCGCCACTCCAACGCCTTTTTCCGCCAGATTCATTTGCATGAACACATCCAAGTTGCGCACGATATCCGTTGTGCCCGTGGTCGTGGGATCATAGTCCACCAAGATCCGGCCGACGCTATCCAACAAGGTCAACTCTGTACTGGGAAATCCTTGTTCTTTCAAATTGACATAGACATCTGCGAACATGGTCTCAATCACATTAAAATTCGTGCGGTTCGACCAATAGGCTACTACCGTCCCATTTTCCTCATAAACTGGCGCCGAGAAACCCATCACCAATCCATCATTGCCGAAGGCTTGCTTCACATCTTCATCAATATGCACATCTTCAATGAACGTGCCCGAGGAGATATCATTGCCCGGAGCCGTGAACGCCATGTTGGTTGTAAACTTGCCTGCTTCTAAGGCTTGAAACCAGGCCGTCTCCTTGAAGTTCTTTTGGAAGAGAAATTCAGTATTGATTGGCTCGCCTTGAGCATCTTGGAAATTCACGGCAATCAATTCCCCAGCGGTATCAACTAAGAGGGTCAAGTCATAGATACCATAGGCTTTGACATATTTATTCATGACTTGGCTGGCTCCGTTTAACTCTGAGGAGTCATACCATTGCGTGGTACGGGTAATCACATCGTTGTAGCCAAAGGCTTGTACGTCGCCATAGCGTTCAAACAAGTTGCGGTCGATTTTATCCGCCAGGCTCATGGCCTCGGACATAAATCTCCCGCCGGCTTTGACTTTCATGTCATCGGCCGCCCCAAAGGCAATGAGGCCGACGGCCGTCATGGGCACGGCCCCAAAAATGACAAATATGGTGACGAGTTTTGCAGCAATACCCCAACTAAAAAATTTACTCAATACATTGTTCATGGCCTGCTCATCCTTGATTAAAAGTTTGTGGCTCGCGTCTTAAGACTTGCGTTGATGTAGTCTCCAATCCGCTTCCTATAGATTTTTTACTGATCATTTGTTTGTTCACGACATCCTTCTCACGTTACACCTGAGATTCAACCGTTTCCCTATCTGATGGCATGTCCGCGACGGCTTTGACTTCATCATCTGAAAACACCCGGTCAATATTCAACAACGTCACGAGATGATCATTGGAATTTCCAATTCCCGCGACAAACGTGATATCGACGGTATTGCCTAGCTCCGGGGGCGGCTGAATGTCTTTGGCATTCAGATCCAAGACATCGGATACGGCATCGACGAGAAGGCCCATGACCCGATTGCAAACATTCATAACCACCACCACCGTAAAGGGCGTGGGAGCGGTGACTTCCATGCCAAATTTCATCCGTAAATCCACAATGGGAACAATCGTTCCTCGTAGGTTGAGGATGCCTTTGAGATAGTCCGGCATCTTGGGAATCTTGGTGACATTGGTATAGCCTTTAATTTCTTGGACCTTCAGAATATCCACCCCATAATATTCTTCAGCCAAATGAAAGGTCAGGAACTGTTGATCATCACTCGAATAGCTTGTCCGAACTTCCTGTTGGTCAGCCGGTTCGATCATTGCCGTCGACATGGTTGGGCTCCTTCATTGCGTAAACAAAAATATTATGGTCCGGTTATCTCATTATTCCGTGAGAGTTTCATCCCATCGTTGTCAAAAAATATTGAAAAACTCTGCGCCTTTGAGGGGGAAACGATTGAAATTCCCCGTCAAAGGGGTTTAGATATCTTCCTTGGTCTTGGTTTAGATCGTGGAGTACGCACCAAGGCCGATAGGGCCTAACGCCCTTTCTCAATCAGTCAAGGCATTTCGCACTTCCTCATTGTTGTTCAGACCAGGGAATTTAAGACCCGTATTTGCCTCGTAGACTCTTTCGCATAATCACTTGCGCCTTCTCATCGGAACTTTGATAGCGTTGCGGGATCGGAGAAAACATGATTCTATCGTAGGAATTACGCACAACTGGGTAGGAATGGTGAAGGAATCCCTGTCTTTGGGAAAGGTCGTGGGTAGGAATACCGAAGATTCTTGAGGCACTAGGGCCTCAGTGACACTCCCCCCAGCAAGCTGAGGGGCATCCTGCGCTGATTTTATGAAATTGATGGATCGCCCTTGACGACCTTTTTCGTCGTAATCCTTCGGATATTCTCAAGGGCTATAACAGAAACGCAAAGCCAAAACATTTTTGAGCCCGGCCTTCAAAGCCTGCCTTTGCACCTAACGTATAATTTCAACTTTTTCGCCGACCTGTGGACTGAATTTTTGACTCTGTGTCGTTAACGTTTGACTTGGTGTTCGATGGCTTGGAATTAGGCGGGAAACACGCCGAGCCAGAAGCCAATTTGTTGAATTTCTTCTCGATAAAAGGGGGCAGACACGATTTAAATTCGGAATTATTTTGTTTCTATACCGTATTTCCGGCCGATAGAGCCCTTTATGCGAAACGCTTTGAAATAAGAGAAGGGCAGTAGTGGAGTTTAGGCGGAAACTTGATCCCATGTTTTTGCCCGTTGGACCAAGGCTTCCCGATATAAAGGCCAATCATGAAGTGTGGCGGGATCAATGTCAGCACCATTAGGCCAGACCAGGGAGTGGACTTCTCTGGCAAGTTTCACTTGATTAAAGAAGTGGGGATCGCGTAGCGGCCCATAGAAGTTCCCAGCCAAAACGGGATGGAGATTAATGACTGGGTGCGTATCATCTTCAAATTCCACTCGTAATGTGTAGGGAGCTACGATGGCAAAGGCTGCAACTCGATGATAGGATGCATCATACCTTTGGCTTCCCAATTACTTATTTCAGTGAAGCGATGGGGAGTGGCGGATTTCCGGTTTGGAGCTGTTCCCAATCCAGCAAAAGCTCCTGTTGATGTAATTCGGCCCACCCTTCGACGAGTCGTTGTTGTCGCTTCGGAAGAGTGTCAGCCAATAATTCAAGCGAATCAATCTGATAGACGGCCACGTCCTCTTGATAATACGCGTGAAAAGGTGGAGTGTGATGCGGTTCCATCGCGTCAAAATACATACGGATGATGATTCCATAAAACCGACAAAGTTACGGCACATGTTTATGTATACTCGCTTCATTTAGTCCTCGCAATGAAAGAACTAGGGCCTGTTAACACTAATGGATTCCATTATGGTATACTGCGGCCATGGAACTTACTCACTAAAACGAACGTGGAAGCCCCGCCCTTTGGGCGGGGAGGAAACGTTCAGCCGGCCGCGGCGGCCGGTCACGGTTGTGATTGCCTGTGCGCATGTCAGCTTAAGGAATAAACCATACGGGTTATGAGACGAAATGGCACATCGCCCCGACTTAGCAATATCTGTTTCGAATTATTCGAGAAGATATTCGACGACGCCTTGTGCAAATGTATTGCTCGATGAAGTTGTTTTAAATTTCTTCAAAAGCCCCGCCCTTTGGGCGGGGTTATTTACTCGCAGTACCAGCTCAATAAAGATCCCCGAGGCAAGACCACGGGGTATTAGAAGAGGGTTAACTGACGCAGGTCTTCTCTGGGACTGCCTTGGTTCTGCACATAATGTTCGACCACCCTCCAATTGCCGCCCTCTCCCACGGTGCCCACATAGTAGCCATCAGCCCAAAACTGCCCTCCCCACAACTCTGTCTTCAAGGCTGGTTTCTGCCGGAATAACTCGCGCCCGGTGATACTCTTGAACACTCGCACGATTTGTCCCGGAGCAATCTTCGGATGAGCAGAACATAACAGATGGATATGATCTCGATCACACCCCAATCGTTCAAACTCCATATCGTACCGCTCAGCAATCCCTCGCGTGGCTTCCACAATGATCTCGACAACATCCTCCGCTAATAAGGCCTTACGATATTTCACCGGAAAGACAATGTGATAATGAATCTGCCACGCACAATGACTCGCTTTGTGGACAGTACTTTCACTCACCCCCTAATTCTCGGAAAATAAGATCCCCGTGGCAAGACCACGGGGAATCGCAAGTTGAATCGGTTTTGCCACGCCAGCGTGGCAATGTCTCCATGCTCAATCTCCAAGTCCTCAATGCCATATTATATGTGGCTGAACAGGGGTGTAAGTGGCGCGGGTTGCCCAAGTCTTTTGGGAATTGGCATACCATCTACACTCGCATGAATCGCTGGGCGAAACGTGGGGTATTGGACCGGGTCTTTGCCGAGTGGCAACAACAACAAATCATTCGCGTCCACGTTGAGGCTGTCTCGTTGGATAGTACCGCCGTCAAAGTGCACCCCGATGGGACGGGCGCGCTCAAAAAAACGGGCCGCAAGCCATCGGGAAGTCCCGCGCCGGGTGGACCACCAAGATTCATCTGGTTGCCGCGGATGCTCGGACGGCCGTGAGTTTTGCCTTATCCCCGGGTCAAGCCGGGGATGCGCCCGAAGGCCGGAAGTTGTTGAAGGCGACCAAGTTGTCTGCGAAGTATGTCATCATGGATCGAGCCTACGAGGGCGATGAGACACGCCAGACCGTTGTGGATCTGGGCTGCACGCCCGTGGTCCCACCAAAAAAGAACCGGCGCGAACCATGGGAGTACGACAAGCAGCTGTATAAGCAACGCAATGAAGTGGAGCGGCTATTCCGTCGACTCAAAGGCTTTCGTCGGGTGTTCTCGCGCTTTGACAAGCTGGACAGTGTTTTCACATTCTTCATCAACTTTGCACTGATCATTGATGCATTGAGTAGTGTTAACAGGCCCTAGAGAAGTGGCAGCCACTGTATTCTTTTGTCAGGTTACATTCTAACGGCCAAACTTGTTATTTGGCGCGTCCCGAAGGGTACAACTTTTGTTGCGGAACCAAAGGAACTACAACTATCCCGACTCCCAGCTGGCACTTCGTCGTTAGCGTTTGACTTGGTGTTCGATGGCTTGGAATTGGGCGGGGAAGACACCAAGCCAGAATCCAATTTGTTGAATTTCTTCTCGCCAATACTTCTCGTAGCTTCCTTGCTTTATCCCAAACTTCACTAAGTCCGCAAGCAATTGGTTCACTTTTGGCTCTGCCAAATTCTCCGCAAACAATTTGGGAATCATGAATCCTTCTGACAAGCGTATGAGATTGTCTTTTTCTTGAGAAGTTAGGTCTAAATGACGAAGCACCGCTCGAAGTCGTGAGAAATCAGGATCATGTCGGCGTTCCATCGCACAAGCAAAAAGCCCACCAATATTGTAGCGTTCATTGGCAGAAAGCAGGTGTTCTTTTGTTTTTGGTAATTGTTTAGTAGAAGGAGCCGATGAGGCCGCACTTTTCTGTATTGGCTTCTTCCCTGGACTAGACTTTATATTTTTCTTAGGAATGGCTGTTTTTTTTGTTTGCACCAACGGCCTTTTCTTTACGGATTTTGTCGATTTGGGCTTCGAGACTGCTTTCACCACATTCTTTTTCGACGCGGTCTTCTTCTTTTTTGATACAGACTTTTTTGCCACTACCTTCTTTTTTTCAACGGTGGCTTTAGCCGGAACTTTCTTCTTCGCCGCCTGCTTAAGGACCTTTTTAGGTTTCTTCGCAACTCCGGTGCCCTTTTTACCTGAAGCCACTTTTGCCTTCTTTTTTGGGGCAGTCGGTTTAGGGATCGGCTTGGTCTTACCTTTTTTGGCAACAGGTTTTTTCTTTGTAGTGGTTTTTGCTTTCAGCGGTTTCTTAACAGACGATTTGCTCGTAGATTTCTTTGAAGCCATCAAAAATCCTTTCTATTTAGATAAAGCCGTGATTGTTCTAAATTAAAATGGACAGAATAAAATGATAACTGGTCCGAAGTTCGTTAGTCAGCCAGACAGAGGGAATTATTGAATATCCAAACTGATTGGTAGGATGGTCAAAATGGTTGTTCAGTGAGGCCACAGCAAGCGAGGGGCCGAAACGTACTCATGTACGTTGAGCCTCTGAGCGAAGTAAGAACAAAGCTGAACGGCCATTTTCACGATCCGGTTAGGGAGAGACGCCGCTGGCTAGGACAATTTGGCAGATGTGTTCCAATCGTTCGATGTGTTCGTAGGCCGACCAAGGGTCCGATGCCATTGAGCAGACGCCGTGGTTGGCTTGTCCCACAATATCAAAATCGCCAGCAGGATTTTTTTCCGTGACCCCTAATGCTTGCGCAGTGGCCTCACCCAATTCTGAACTGACAGCGGGAAGGGCGGGGACGGTTGGACCAATTCTGGTATACCGGTAAATTTCTGGGAATTCCTTGCAAATTTTTTGGAGGTCAAATCCTCGATGGATGGCTGCCACGACATGGGTTGCATGCACATGCACCACTGCCCTGGTGCGATTCATGCCTCTCGTTAAGAGATAGTGCATATGCAGTTCACCGGAAGGATTGGTTCCAGGAGGCACTTGCATTTGGCCATCGACAAACTTGATTTTGATCATATGCTCGGGATGGACAATGGTTTTTCTCCATCCTGAAGGGGTGACGTACAGATAGACACTTCTGGCTCGTCTGAGACTACAATTTCCATCTCGACTGGTAATCCAGCCACGTTCATAGCACCGTCGTAACACATCGCCTATTGCGGTAATCATATGCTGGCTTCTCCCAAGTGGCTAGTAAGCTCTGCTTCGTACCTTCTGACTCAAGTGTATCACTCCCTTTCCTTTCCGTCTCACCCTTTCGCATAAGACCTTCCAGGGAGTAGCATGTATGAAGAAGAATTTTCTATTTTCTTGCCAAGATTGGTGCTATCACTTTAAGGAGGCAGTGTTATGATTTTTCAAGCAATAAAAAAATTTCAATTAGTCGCTCTGACATTAAGTTTACTGGCTCCTGGACTTCTTTTATTCGCCCTTCCTGGATTGGTCTTGGCCGATTCGGGCAAAACCAAAGTTCTCTACCACGTGGACGGCAAGGATCCAGACGTCGCCAAGTACGCATTAGCATTAATCAATAAGCATATTGAAGCGGAAGGCGGACCCGATAAGATTGATATTGTGTTAGTGGTGCATGGTCCTGCTTTGAAATTATTTGAAAAGGAAACCGTAGATCCCGTGCTGCGGGATAAGTTGAAAGTGATTATTGATAAAGGCGCACAAGCGGAAATGTGTCAGGTCTCAATGAAGCTGTTTGGTACGCCGTTAGAAAAATTGGTGGCCGGATTTAAGCCTACAGCCCATCCTGTGGCTGTCAAACGCATCGCTGATTTGCAAAAGGAAGGGTATTTGTATATCAAGCCATAATTGGCCTTGAAGGACATCGATCCGATATATCTTTGGGGAGAGGGTTCAACGAACGCTCTCCCCGCTGTGTTTTCTGACAAACTATAACTGCTGAACGAGATAGCCTTTTTCTTTCAGAATCTCGACAAGACCTTCCTTCCCTAGAAGATGCAGGGCACCGACCACAATAAAGACGGGCTCCTTTTCCTGAAGTGCCTGTTCTATGTGAGGGAGCCAATCATGGTTTCGATTGATGACCAGCGCCTGATTGATCTCAGGATATTCCTCCATGCCGGCTAATAACGTTTCCAATCCCTGTACGTTTCCCTGTTGCCAGGCCTTGACCATGTCGCTGACTTCCGTATCCAGGTTTTTCAGCTCCTCTAATGTTTGCAAGAGAAATTGCTCTTGAATAGATGGAGATAGCTTGTCAAAGAGATCGAGCTGAAACTCTACCGTCTCCAAACCTTGAATGTCTTTCCCTACCGTTTTGGCTTTTTCAAAAAAGTGACGATCCACGCCATAGGCACTGTCAAATCCGAGCTTTTGCAGCTCCAACGCCATAACGGCTGTGGCTACCATCCATGGCTTCATGCGATGAAAAGCTTCGATTTGCTGCCCTAGCCCAGCCAAACCAGCTTTGGCTGTGGAATAACTTTCTGGCGATAACACCGTCGGCAAGGACTCTCCAGTGAGATAGAGGCCTTTTCTTAGCATGTTCATTTGCGCAAGGGGAGACGAGAGACCATCCAAGTCCACTTCAAATATAAGTCTAGAGGACGCATTGAATGCCTCATCAAATTCGTGATGCAGGGGATAGTGCTCTTTCTGTAAAACATGGATGGACCCAGCGAGATAAATCGTATTCTGTGAGGATTGCACTTTCCATAAAATTTGCGGGCTCCCAGCTGTTGGAGTTTCTTGGACGCCAACTGCCGACAACACGGGGCTCACTCCAACCAATCCTATAACAACGAACATCATCAGCGTCCGAACACGACTAGAAACTATTCTGGCCAACTTTGTTTGATGCATCATGGTTAATCCTCGTCGTAGGGGATAAAATAAAGGTGTCAGAAGATATTTCGGCTTCTTTCCTCCTTCGGGTAATCACCATCAGAGATTGAAAGAGAATAGGGGCTCAAGAAGGTAACCGCAATTACGGATCATCCAGGAAAATAGTTTCGAAGAAGACTCAACGCCGCAGAGACACCCCTTACACAAAACTCTACCAAATGTACGCGATGTCAGATTTTTTCACTGGAAGGAACCGCAACGTCCTATAGCCCTGTCAGACGTTGGCTGACACAATCGTGATTTATGGCCTGAAAATAACTTTTAATCAAGGTTTTAACTTGAATGTTGCAATATTTGGGGTTTACTCTACGTTAGAGCCTTTTTCATTCCCTCTGTATACACCCCAAAATTGCGGATTCAAAAAGAGAATTCGCACACGAGGTGAAACATGCCTGTTATCAAAAACAACACCCTGACCATCTCAACAATGGGAATCCTCGCTGCAGCTATTTTTTATTTTGATACCTTCAGGCCGTTGGGCCTAGCCGGATGTGTTCCTTATGTACTCGTCATCCTGATTTCTCTCTTACTGCCCCAACCCTATGCGCCCATACTGGCCGCCATCGGATGCACCGTCATGACCTATGGCAGTATGGCCTTTTTGCCAGCTGGAAGTGAATGGGGGTGGATGTTTCTGAACCGCAGTCTGGCGGTCTTTGCCATCTGGACAACAGCCCTTCTAGGATCACGTGTCAAGGAACAAATTAGAACCTTGGAGATTAGTGAATTACGACTCCAACGCGATATCTCCGAACGCAAACAGGTTGAGCAACGACAAGAGCTGCAGCAAAACATCTTAAAGAAGATTGCGGAGTGGCAACAATCTCAATCCGCCGTTCTCAATGACTTATGCCTTCAGGTCGAACAGATCATGCCCTCGGCTATTTGCTCAATCATGGTGATTGATGAGATCACAGGAACGTTAAAGGCAGTCGCTGTACCGAGTGGTGGAGAAACAGCTTGGACGATTCTAGATGGATTAGTCCCAAGTGAGTTTGGTGGGGCATGTGGAACCGCAGTACATACGCGCACGACCGTCATCATTGAAGATTCTGAGACAGACCCTCGCTGGGAAACCATCCGGGAGGCAGCAAGACCTTTGGGTATCAAATCCTGCTGGTCGATTCCTGTATTTGGCAAAGACCAACGCATCCTGGGTACCTTTGCCATTTCCTACCTGCAGATTCAGCGCCCCACCCCAAATGATCTCCAGCTTTTGGAAACAGCCTCGTCCATGGTCAGTATTGCCCTCCAACGCACCCATGTCATGGCAAATCTTTCCGAGAGCGAGAAACGATACCGAGATCTCTATGAAACAGCTCCCCTCGCCTATTTCACAAGCCACATGGATGGGCGCATTAAGAGCGCAAATACCTGTGCAGTTCAACTCCTTGGGTATTCCCTTGAAGAACTCATAGATCGTACGGTTCTGGACCTCTATGCCCCCACCAAGAACGGTCGTGAAAAAGCGCAACACCTCCAAAGGATGACTCAAACGGGAAAAGAAATCGAGGCAGAAGAGCTGGAGATGCAACGCGCCGATGAAACCCGCATTTGGATAAGCCTGACGGTACGAATTATCCGAAATAGTCAAGGAAATCTTATAGAGAGACGGGCCTTAGTACAGGACATCACAGCCCGTAAAAAATCCGAAGAACGCCTACTGCTGACAAAATCCGTAATGGATCATGCAGGTGATACCATCCTTTGGGCCGGACCGGATAAACGCATACGCTATGCCAATACTGCAGCAACGCAATCATTAGGGTATGCACCTGAACAACTCATCGGAAAGCTTATATCAGACATTTCACCTACTCACGATCCTGACATATTCACCCAAAAAATTAATGCTCTTCAGCAGGGTCAATCTTTTCAATACGAATCTTCCCATCGAACGTCACAAGGCAAGGAGTTCCCTGTCGAAGTGAGCCTCAGTTTGCACGAGCAGAAAGGTGGACCGTACACATGCGCCATTGTACGGGACATTAGCGACCGAAAAAGAGAGGAAAAGCTCCTCGCGACCCAAAAAACTATTCTCGAGATGATCTCGACGAAACAGCCACTGTCAGACATTTTCGCGCATATCTGTCTCATGATTGAAAATCAAGCGGATCACATGTATTGTTCGATTCTTCTTGTCAAGGGAAATGTACTTCTGCATGGAGCCGCACCGAGCCTCTCGGAAGAGTACAACCGAAAGGTCGACAGATTTCCCATTGGTCCCAATTCTGCTTCTTGCGGCACCGCCGCCTATCGAAACGAACCCGTCATTGTGGCAAACATTGCCACTGATCCCCTCTGGAAAGAGTTCAGGCATATCGCCTTAGAACATGGGTTGCAGGCCTGTTGGTCGACCCCGATTGCATCTGTGGCTGGGTCGGTGTTAGCGACTTTCGCCATGTACTATGAAGAACCACGAGTTCCTAATCCAGAAAATTTCAAACTCATTCATATCGCCACCAGTCTTGCCAGTATCGCCCTGGAGCAACAAATAGCTGAGCAGGCTCTTCAGCAAAGCGAAGATCGGTATCGCTCACTCTATGAAGACAATCCCACCATGTATTTTACTGTCGCATTAGATGGCACGGTTTTGTCGGTCAACCAATTTGGGGCAAGCCAACTTGGGTACACCGTACAAGAAATACTTCAAATGCCTGTCTGGAAGCTCTTTTTAGAGGAAGATCACGTCTGCCTAAAGCAAAGACTTGAAGAATGTTTGGAAAACCCCAACGAACTTGCACATTGGGAGTTCCGGAAAATTCGAAAGGATGGGAAAATCATTTGGGTCCGCGAAACGGTGAGAGTCGTAAAGGATCATGATAATCACTCTGTTTTTCTGATCGTATGTGAGGATATCACCCAACGCAAACAGGCGGAAGAACTTATCCGGAAAGGCGAGAAAAAATTTCGCGCCATTTATGAACAGGCACCAACAGGTATCGCCACGCTGGATTCCCTCAGCGGGCGATTCTCACAAATCAATCAGAAATATTGCGACATTGTCGGTTATTCGCAAGAGGAAATGTTTGACCTATCCTTCCAGGAGCTTACTCATCCTGATGATCTTCAAACTGACTTGGATCAGATGCAGCAACTCCTGGCAGGAAAAATCAGTACTTTTCAAATGGAAAAACGATACTTTCGAAAAAACGGTGAAGTCATTTGGGTCAATCTGACCTGCGTACCCTTGTGGGGAGAATCCACCGATACTCGTCAGCACATAGCCATGGTTGAAGATATCACCCAACGCAAACAGGCAGAGGAAAAACTACAGGAAATGAACATGGCGTTGTCCAATGCCATGCCAGGAATTGCACAGATCAATCCAGAGGGGATCTATTTGGAAGTGAATGATAGTTACGCTGACATGCTTGGCTACGACCCCCATGAACTCATTCGCGTGTCTTGGGAACTCACCGTTCATCCTGAAGACCTCCCATCTGCGTATGCGGCTTACCAGGAGATGCTGCAAACCGGAAAGGGAGAATTTGAAGCGAAAGCCATTCGGAAAGATAAATCCACCTTCTACAAGCACGTGTTAATGGTGAAAAAAGTCGACGAAAATGGAAAGCTCATTGGCCATCATTGTTTTATGCGTGACATTTCCGACCGCAAGTTAGGAGAGGAAGCCCTGCGAGAGAGTGAAGGACGGCTTCAAGGTATCCTGGATAATTCTTCAGCCGTGATGTATGTCAAAGATCTGCAAGGTCATTACCTTCTCATAAATCGGGAGTATGAACGAATTTTTAATCTTGACAGAGAGAAGGTCAATGGGAAAACCGACTTTGATCTTTTCCCTTACAAGATTGCCAAAGCCTTTACCGAGAATGACCAAAAAGTCCTTGATCATGGGGATTCTCTGGAATGGGAAGAAGTGGCTCCTCAGAAGGATGGACTCCATACCTACATTTCCAACAAATTTCCCCTTCGAAATTCCCAAGGGACACCCTATGCGATTTGTGGGATTTCCACCGATATTACCCAACGGAAGCAAGCCGAAGTGAATATCAGGCTCCATAACTATATCCTCGAGAGCTCCCCGAATGGCATCCTCATCACCGACTCACAGAAACCTGACAACCCCATTACGTACTGTAATGCCGCATTCGAAAAAATGACAGGATACACACAGGAGGAAATTTTGGGTCGGAATTGTCGCTTCTTACAAAAAGACGATATCGATCAAGATGGCCTGGAACAAATCCGTTCGGCTCTTTCGAAGGAACAAGAATGCGAAGTGGTGTTGCGAAACTATAAGAAAGACGGAACGCCCTTTTGGAATGATCTCCGATTGGCCCCTGTCTTTGATGAGAAGGATACCCTTAACCATTACATTGGCGTACTAACCGATATTACAGAACGCAAAATAGCTGAATCCCAACTGCGCGAAGCCTATAACCAGACACGAGAACTCTCAGTCCGGTTGGAAGCCGCAGAGGAATCCGAACGAAAACGCATTGCCCGAGAACTTCATGATGAATTCGGTCAAATGCTGACCGGGTTGAAATTTGACCTTTCCTGGCTTCAGCGCCGATTGTCCGAACAACCCTCCCTAACTTCCTGCAATATTGTCTTGGAAAAAACCCGGTCAATGACCAACCTGACCGATGATTTGATTCACATGGTGAGACGAATTGCCACGTCGTTACGTCCAAGTATCTTGGACGACTTAGGCCTTATTCCTGCGCTAGAATGGCATACCAAAGATTTTCAAAAACGAACTGGTATTAAATGTACATTTTCCAGCAAGCTCCAGGGCCATTTTGATGCATTAGAAGGTAAACAAGCGACGGCCCTATTCCGTATTGCTCAAGAATTATTCACGAATGTTCTCAGACATGCTGAAGCCTCCCACGTCAATCTTGTTATACAGAACGACCTTGAATTTCTGACACTGTCAGTACGTGACAACGGTCGAGGATTTGGTGAACCCCAGGTTTCTCAACTTCCTTCCCTGGGGTTACTGGGGATTCGGGAGCGCGTCGCTTCTTTCGGGGGAGATTTTCAGATAAAGGGCAAGCCCGGAAAAGGCACACATGCGACGGTTCGTATTCCATTGCTAGAGAAACAGCCGGCCTAGCTGGGTTGAGTCACCACAGGAAAAAAATAACACCATGCTTCGAATTCTCATTGCGGATGACCACGCGATTGTCAGGCAGGGTTTAAAACAAGTGTTGATCGAGGAGTTTTCTGAGGCCCACATTGCTGAAGCCTCATCGGGCCAAGAAACTGTTCTTGCCGTACAAACTCAAACATGGGATGCCGTCATTCTCGACATTCATTTCCCAGATAAAAATGGATTAGACATTCTTAAAGAGGTTAAGTGCCTCCAACCATCCTTACCCGTAGTCGTCCTAAGTCTCTATCCAGAGGAGCACTATGGCATTCGTGTGCTCAAAGCCGGTGGCTCAGGATATCTCACGAAAGAAACCGCACCCTCTGAATTAGTCTCAGCTATCAAAAAAGTTCTGAATGGCGGACGATACGTGAGTACGGCATTGGCCGAACAATTGGCTGCCAACTTGTCTCCCCATTCCCAGGGACCTCTCTATCAAGCTTTGTCCGATCGAGAGCTTGAAGTTCTCCGGCATCTTGCAGCCGGAAAAACCGTGACGGATATTTCTGATCTCCTAGCCCTCAGCGTCAAGACCATCAGTACCTATCGAGCGCGTCTCCTTGAAAAGCTTAATTTAAAGACCACGGCAGATCTCATTCGCTACGCCGTGGATAACCAGTTAGTGGATTAAATCAACCCCTTCTCTTCCTCGATTTATGACTTGCCCTGACAGCTCGGGGCTCCGGCCCTCCTGATTGAAGCATTAGAGTCTGATTTCCCCTCTTTTTTGAATGACTCGAACCTTTCCGCTTTCGATGTCCTACAATCACTATATTTTATCTGACACAGATTACCGCCATTGACCGACAGAAACTCTCTCTGTCTTATTGATATTATCCTAACTTGATATTTAATTACTCCTTGTTTTTCAATAAGTTACGTTATTGAAAGGGGGCCATGAATATTCTATTGGCCGATGGCTCTGAATTCGTACGATCTCGCCTACGAGATCTTCTTTCCGAAATTCCTGACGCCCATGTCGTGGGAGAGGCCACTACGACACAAGATGCCATTGCCCTTACCCAACAACTCCAACCCAATCTCATATTTTTGAATTTTCAAATACCAGGCGGAACTGGCTTGGAAACCATCAGAACGATTAAAGATTTACCCTCTCCACCTCTTATTATTATTTTGACAGACAATTTTACCCCAGAATACCAAGCTTCTTGTCGCTCTGCCGGGGCCGACTATGTCTTTGACAAAGCGATTGATATCCCCAAAATTCAACCCCTCTTACGACAATTAATCGGGTAAAGCGCTCCAACGACTCGATTTGAATCTCCGACAACCGCCTTACGTACAATCCATACAAGATGTCAGGCTTTCGCTGACGCACCTCAAGATTCCATTCTCACAATAGTTTCAGACTTCTACCGATTTTTTCCCGTTTCGGCATGAACGATACTGTCTAGTATGGAAACTTTAATTACCCACCCTTAACGAAGAGGTTCATGGATGATCACTCCTTTGACAAGCCCCTTACTTCGTGACGCTTCATCACCAACAGATAAACATGATCCACCCATGCGGCTCTTTCAGGAAGTGCCTGGTCAAGAGCAAGAGGGAATGGCGTCAAGCTACGCTTTTCACCCCTTAGGTGGACAAACAGGACAGGCTGCTCATGGAGATCAATGTGGAAATATGGCTAGTCGGTTTGCACATGATCTGGTTAATATCCTCACGGCTATTCAAGGCAATACCGAACTGGCCGCCTTCCATCTCCCGGAACATTCTTCTCTACAAAGGTATTTACAAAATATTCTGTCGGCCAGCTCGAGAGGGCACGAGTTGCTCGAACATCTTTTAAGCGGCATGCCTCATCAAAAATTATTCCATAAAGAGCTGAATCTTCACATCCTCGTTGATGAAGTCCTGGAGGTCTTTCAAGCCACTCTCCCTTCAACCATTACGATTGAAAAAATTGATCGGCTCCAGAGCACCAGCATGATGGGAAACCCCACACAACTTTTTCGGATGCTGAGTAATCTCCTATCTAATGCCGTTCGAGCTATGCACGGGCAAGAAGAAGGAACACTCAGCATTATGCTTGATAAGGTTTTGGAAACGGACCCTTTACCTTTCCCAACACGTACCAAAGCGGCCTATATAAAATTGATGGTTCGAGATACGGGATCAGGAATGTCCCCAGATCTGTGTGGGCGAATTTTCCATCCCTATTTCACCACCCATCAAGACGGGAAAGGATTAGGATTAGGGTTGGCGATTGTCAAAGAAGTGGTGACCGATCACGAGGGTATCGTGGCGGTTGAAAGCGAAGTAGGAAAGGGTAGCCTGTTTACCGTGTATTTCCCTGTCTCTTCAGGTTCAGGGGCCCAAGTGTCTCAATTGAATAGTCTGGCATCCTAATGGAGATGCTCTAAGATTATGGCAGTCGTTCTTGTCATTGATGACGATCAACACATCCGATATTTACTGAAAGTGGCGCTGGAAGGCATGGGGCACCAGATTATTGAGGCTACCAATGGGAAAGAAGCACTTGATGCCATTCAGAAGACCTCTCCTTCTCTTGTGATAGTGGACATCTTCATGCCAGAAATGGATGGAATTGAATTGATTCGGACGACTCGTCGCACGAACTCCGATGTCAAAATCATTGTTATTTCCGGAAACTCCTTCATGAAAGAGATCGACCTTTTTAAGGTTGCTCAACGGCTCGGAGCCACGCACACTCTTCAAAAACCCTTTGAAATTCGTGCATTGCTCGATATGGTTCAGGCCCTTCTTCCCACAGAGTCCCCCCCAACAAACCCAATCTAAAGAATCCTCTATTGCCGCAGGTTGAGCGCGATTACGCAATAGCCTGTGACAAACTGGGATAAGAGATTGACCAGCGAATATCCTCGATTCTTGAAAACTCGTTGCTAGAAATTTTCGATTCTAAAGAATTTCTGGGCTTTGTCCCCATGTCTCCGAGAACACAAACTCCTGTAGAGCTTTTCGAGATCGTGGGGCTAATTCTCGTTCTCGAATTTCGGCGGGAAGGGTCTGAGGGGCTCCTGAGTATCCGATGACAAGTCCTGTCACAGGTTCATAACCGGATGGCACGGAATACCCGATACGGATGATATCGGGAAAGATCCCCGCCATTTGATGCACAACGAGATCCATAGCGGTGGCTTGGACAACTAAATTTCCTACGGCCAGCCCTACGTCGTGAAGGGCATGTCGGTTGGGTTTATTATTGTGATCAAAATTCAATTTGGCGAGGGTGATCATTATGAGGGGAGCCCGTTTTGCCCAGACTTGATTCCCTTCTCCCAAGCAACTGAGAAGTTTGGCATGTTCTGCGGGCTGGTCAGCCGAAGCCATAATGAACGCCCAGGGCTGCTCATTGAAACAGGAGGATGCCCAGCGTGCCGCCTCCAAGAGACATTGAAGTTTTTCCGGTTCCACGGGCCGTTCAGCGAAGGCACGCGGACTCCATCTCCGGCTTAAGAGATCATGAATGGGGAATTGAGTATCTGCGGGCTTTTCCATAGCTGTAAGAGTTGGAGGAGAATAATCCATCAACAAGAATAGAATTAGGTGGGATCCTCCGCCGAAGAAGGTTTCTATCCCTACCGACAATTATTCCATGTCATTGGTGGCAAGGGCCGTGTTCGCCAAATCGATAACCGTTTGCATTTTGAAGGGTTTGGTCATTCGATGCTGTGCTCCTAATCGCTGAGCCAGCTCTAAAAGATTAATCTTGGCGCCCTCGCTTGCAGCGGACATGGCAATCACCCTGACATTAGGGAATTCACGCTTCAGGTCCAGGATGGTCTCCAAGCCTTCTTTCTCAGGCATGAGAATATCTAAGAAAATCAGCTCTGGCAGATGTTCGCGGTAAAGACAGATGCCTTCTGCACCATTCAACGCACTGTAGACCAGATGCCCTTCATTTCGTAACACCTGTTCCAGCACATCACAAACTTGTGGATCATCATCAACAACAAGAATGGTCGCCATCGCTTCAACTCCTCTACCGCCCCAAATCGTCCAGCCTCCGACCACAACATGGTCAAGACGGGTGAACAAAATGGGCGATCAACTCTGGCATCCCCATGGTTTTTTTGAAAACCTCTATGGTTCAGATGGATGAATAGTGTTCGGTTATTTCGTGACTTGTTTGTTCCTTTTATTATACATTTTTCACACTACAACATGGAACTCTTTTGCCAAATACTCATGTTCCTTAACGACATCTATCTCAAAGGAGAGAGCGTTTTATCAAGCACATGTCGGACTATGGGAGCTAAATCACGAATGGCCAAAGGCTTCATGAGGTAGGCCTGAATGCCCAAGGCTTTCGCTTTTTCGGCGGTCATGATGTGACTGAATCCCGTGCACAGGATAATCGGAAGCTCGGGACGAATACGCAAGAGTTCTCTCGACAACGCTTCACCCGTCAGTTCAGGCATCGTTTGATCGGTAATGACGAGATCAAAACGTTGTGGATTGTGTCGAAAGGCGTTTAAGGCTTCCTGGGAACTCGTGTGCACTTCCACGGTGTAGCCCAATGGTGACAGCAATTCTTTCCCAAGGCGCACAATCGTTTCTTCGTCATCCACAAATAAAATGGTTTCCTTCCCTAATGGAATAGAATCTTGTTCCTCTGATCCATCCCAAGCTGGCGTGGGAATCGTGGGAAGATACACCTCGATTTTCGTCCCTTTCCCACCGAGGCTATCCACCATCACGGCCCCACCATGATTGGCGACAATCCCATGCACCACGGCTAGGCCCATACCCGATCCTTCGCCAATAGGCTTGGTGGTAAAGAAGGGGTCGAACATCCGTTCAAGCACCTCAGATGACATCCCGGCTCCATTATCTTGAACGGTGAGACGAACATGAGGTCTCATCTGTAAACCGGAAACCAATTGCACATTGGCTTCTGTCACTTCCCAATCTTCCAAGGTAATCTCCAGGAGACTTCCTGTTTCCCGCATGGCATATTCCGCATTCGTACAGAGGTTGACCAAGACTTGATGCAGTTGCGTGGAGTCAGCCAAAACGGAGGCTTCGGTCATGAGCGAATGTCGAATGTCAATCGTCGTAGGAATCGTCGCCCGTAACAATTTGAGGGCTTCTTGAATAACAGTATGAATGGGTGTCGGTTTTTTGCCCTGACCAGACTGTCGACTAAACGCCAAAATTTGCAGGACCAAATGTTTCGCACGATGCCCGGCCGTCAGCACTTCTTGAAGATTCCGTTGCGTCCGACTGTCTTTCGGGACAGACGCCAACCCCAGCTCGGTATAGCCTAAAATGGCCGTTAAAATATTATTAAAGTCATGGGCGATGCCCCCAGCCAAAGTCCCAATCGCTTCCATGCGGCTGGACTGACGAAATTGGCGCTCAGATTTGACCAAGGTTTCTTGCACCCGTTTTTGTTCGGTCATATCTTCTGCGACGCCCGCCATACGAATCACGTCGCCTTCCGAGTTCCGTAGGGGAAAGGTTTGCGCTCGAATAAATCGTACCGTCTGATCTGGCCGGATAATTCGAAATTCTGCGAGAAATCCATCGGTTTGACCTTCTGCCACGCGCGTCAACACATATTCCTGGTCTTGCGGGTGGACGGCATTCCATAGATCGTTCGGGTGGTCCACCAAACTGCCACAATTTCTTCCCCACACCCCTTCATACCGGGGACTCATATAGAGGATTTTCGAATGATCGGGTACGGCGATCCAAAACACTTCCTGAATATGTTCCACCAAATGTTGGAAGCGGGACTGTTGTTCTTCAAGCGCTGTCGTGCGCGTCGCCATACCCGTTTGCAGTTCTTTGATCGAGTGCATGACATACGCCCGAAACGCACGATGCACCTGGTTGAGAACGCTTGAAGAAGATGCACCCTTCTCCAAATAGGTCAGGGTTGTTCCTTGTGTGATGTCTTTTTCTGAAAGGAGGGGCTGAAAGGCGGCATTAAATATCACGTGAATCTGGCTATTCCTGTGCCTCAAATTCCGTAGCAACTCAAGACCCATCTCATCCGGCTGCTGCACATCGATTACAGCCACGGCAAAGGGCTCGCGTTGGGCGAAGACCACGGCTTCAACAACCGTAGGACAGCCCACGACATCATGCCCCACCTCCTCTAAGGCGGCCTTTAAGGAGACAAGATTGCCTGGGTCATCGCTCACAAGAAGAATTCGGGACCACGTTGCCTGAGTCATGTTTTGTTCCCCTGAATAAGGCTAGTTGCTATTACTGGCTTTCATGTATTGCCAACGCATGTTTTCAAGGCTGAGGCCATACCCTTTTGAATCCGTAGGCGTCAGGGATTGCGGTTCAATCCATGGGAAAATGGGTTGAATGGCCATCACCGTGACGGTTGGGCTGACCACTACCAATTCCCTGTAGAAAATCTTAACCAGCCTGCCACAAACCCCAAATTAACTCAAGAGCCCATGCTCTCCAATTGCCTACAGGAAAATGCCGGAAAGAGGCGGAGCTATCCAAAGTGCAGGTCACATGTAGATTTTAATGATAAAAACGGGGAGAGATTGAAACCAGGCCAGGGGCAATGGCTAATTCGACCAGGGTCAGGAAGGCTTTGAGGTCGACAGGGACGGGCATGCGAGTAGGTCCATAGGGGTGTGACTATGGAAGACAATGGGAGGGGCAGCCAGGAATCTAGCTTAGACGTGATAATCGCTTACAGATGGGATGTGATTGGCGTCGACGTTGGTGAAACGATTCTAGGCGATTCGGCACGAGTCGAACTTGTAAGGAATGAGGCCAGTGGGAAAGCTTCGCACCGTGTCGCGCTTGCCACACCCAGCCTATAAGAACCAGGAAAGCCACGATTCCGATGAGCCACGACCATGGCAGTATTAAATCGACAGGCACAGGACCACTCCCACGACAATGGTTAACCACCAGCAGATTTCGTGGGAAGATTGTTCTCCCTCACTTTGATAGTAATCGCCTTTCTCCATACCGTGCCTCCTTCCTGGCTATCTTCACGGTACTGGCGTAATTCCACCTCAGACCATTCCCCAAAGGAACGAGACCACACTCACACAGGACCTTGAGGGAGGGGAACTGCCGATTGCAGGACATGTGGAATGGTGGGCAAGAAGGCTAGAAGGTAGGCAGGTACACCCTATTGTAGGGGGAGCACTTTCGCCACCGAATGGGCAGACTGGTGAAGTTTGACTCCATCAACCTTGACGAGTGGATCAAACAATCAACCGCGATGTCGATGCCCGAACGAAAGGGATAGTCCTTATGAATAGGCAGTGCTATCCCACGTGGCCTCCTCCAAGGATGCATAGACCTGAACAGCCTCTGAGGCATGCCACAAATGGAATTGAGTCCAAATCGAGGCCTGTGGTTTCACCAGACTGACCTGTGAGTGATTAAACTTCATGATGCGATACCAGTGAAAGAATCGACGAAAACTGCTTGAATCAATGTCGGTGATGTGGGAGCAATCCAGAATGAGGTGGTAACCGCCTGTTTTTTGAGTCAACAAAATCAGAACCTGAAGGCCAGGCGTCATCTGACGATCAAACCGTCCAGCCAAGGTAAGGACTTCTGTGGTGTGAGGATGCTGTTGTTCACGAACCTGAAGCATAGGATCTACCTCCTGGTTATGAAAAGAATGTAGGTCCTAGTGAATGCTTTTCTGCCGGGGGGCACAATTACACCAAAAGGAGTAGGGGGGACCAAATACCAAGCTTTTCATTCTACTCGCAGGTTTCTTGGAGAAGGTCAGGGTGGCTTCCTCCAACATCAGGTCGGTTCGCCGTGGCAATTGTCCTTGGTTATCTCGATCCTCCTATGCAGGGGCAAGACATTCAGCCTGATCATTCCTCGGATTGTTCACCATCGTACTCACCGGAAACGCTTCCAGCTCTTCAGATGGGTACGGGTGAAGCAGGGATGAAAGCAATTGCGGATCCTGAATACTGGGATTCAACCACGTATCATAGTTTTGTGGCTGAAGTATCACGGGCATGCGATGATGGATGGGTTCCATGACGGCGTTCGGGCCTGTCGTTAGCATTGCACACGTTTTCAATGGACCGTTCTCACCTTTCTCCCATCGTTCCCAGAGCCCAGCAAAACAAAACATCCGTTGGTCTTTGAAGCGGATATAGTAGGGTTGTTTCGCCTTGCCTTCCCGCTTCCATTCATAATAGCCATCGGCTAACACCACGCAGCGTTGCTGCTTGAAGGCTTTCCGAAAGGAAGGTTTCTCCGAAACCGTTTCGCTTCGTGCGTTGATCATCTTTTGCCCGATGCTGACATCCTTGGCCCACGACGGGACGAGTCCCCACTTCAATTCTGTGTACTCACGCTCTTGTGATTCGGGGTTGGCTCGGACACAGGCAATCAATTGAGAGGGAGCGATGTTGTTACGTGGTGGTCTATGGAGTGGAAAGACCACGTTCAACGCTTCGGCGAGCTGTCGGTCCTTTTTTTTGCGAGTGAATCTGCCGCACATAGTTAGGGGTTCGTGGATGTCAGCGGTCTATAGTAAAAATCCAACCCGGCTATGAGTTTTCCCATCCAACATTGAGAAAGACTCCTCGTTCTTCCAGTCTAAAAAATTAAGAATATGGTACTTTTCGACTTGTACACCTCACTGCTCTGGCCACGCCAATGCACGGGTGAAATTTTGAATAATACGGCAAACCCCTTAGCCTTAATATTTCCCAGAATAGAGAGCAGGCCTTATGGTATAGCCTTTCGCTTAAATATTTTCACCCTAAAAATTCCTAATACCCTCAGTGGAAAATCGTTAAATGGCGTAGGTATTTCTTAGGGTAATTCCAATTCCTCCTAAGACAACTCTGGGTAAGCTTGTTTACTTCTGCCCGAAACCCTGCCTTAGCGAGGTCGGACCCAGTCACACCCAACGCTCTAGTCAATGGTCCTAGAATGGGAAGCGACGTGATAGAAAAACCACCACCGGACTTCTGATACTCTTCTTTGAGGGCGACTAGCCCTTCGGCAACACATTTGTTCGTTTTCTCCCTAGCATTTTTCTCCATAAGGATATGACAACTCTCATGTCGACTATGGCTTGGCTGACAAACATCAAGCCAACGCCCGGTTGAACGGTCAAATTCCGGAGGAATAAGTTCCTCCCCCATAAGCCGGAAATTGGAACCCAATTGATTCTGCAGACTTTTATTACCCAATTCTTGGAAGTATTGGGTAGCCTCCATAATTTCAGTTTCCGTTTTAGGAAATATAAACTTATTTGGTAATGAGGTGTTAAGTTCCTGTATCTTGGTACACCTTGCACGATAGGGATGTACTGCAGAGCACACACCATTCCAATAAAAGCGATGAAAATTCAAGGGATCACGCCCAACGTCGAAAGAAACTTGCGGACGCGCTGTGGGGTCTGGCTCATGCTCGGCAAAATAAATATAAGCCTGGACTATTTCTTCAGCACTGCCATTCGTTTTCTTAATATGAGCAGGAACATTAACCCAATCCTTATCTTTCATGTCGCGAGCAAATACATTACCAAGCTTACTTTTATACGGACCTGATTTTTTCCAGGAACAAGAACCCGATAAAACCAATGTGACTACTAGGAAAACTCCAATAAAATTTTTCACTTGAATTGCCTCTCTAATGCACGCTGAGCCATTGATGATGCTCATATGCTTTTTCATTTACCACAACCGTTAGTAATCGGTTTTCGTGGATTGTGAAATAGGCTTCGCCTCCATCATGTGAGTTCTATTTTTTTTAAACTTGCTGCGCTGGTTAAAAAAAGAATTGGTTCTCTCAATTTTTTGGAACAGTTTATATTTTCCTGTCTTCCTTGGTTTTGGTTGTCAACGGAGCCATAACCATTTTTCCGCAATTTCCAATATGGAATAATGCGCAAGGTTGGTAAGCACCATACAAAATCTGGCAAATAAAGGGAATGGGAGAAACTAATCCGACAGGCTAATACCTGGTCTTTGGGGAGAGGAGTAAATTTTGTAGGATATATGAAGCCTTTTAGCTCCTGAAATCTAAAAAACGAAAGGGATTACCAAGAAAAAAAAGTGTAAACGCACAGAAGGAAAAGCAGGATTGCGGAGAGTATTAAAAGGGGCTTAGCTTTGGTGGTTTCTAGGTTTGGATCAAGATTATCCATACAAATTCTTGAAGATGACAATTCTTGAAGTAATTTATCGTGGGGTATGATTTTTTTATTCAACTCTTCAATCAAGTTACCGCGTATTTTTCTTAAGACCCCGTTCTTAGTCTTATTCGCTGAGTAAATTGCAGCATGAGCCTTGTTAATAGGCGATTCATTTTCATCAATTTCATCTACGACCAAAAATTCTCTTTCACCAGTAACTTCATCAAAAATTTTCCTTATATCATTACAAAGTAATTCAGATGAAAAGGAGACTTTTCTTGTTTCGGGATTGCGTTGAACTTGAGCTGCAATTCGTTCCTCTAGTATTTCAGTCTCAATATATTCCTTACGATCAACAGACCAACCATTGGCTTTCAAGTCATCAAGAGATATTGCGGTAACAATGGCCTCTCCATTTTTGATATGCTCAGGTTGGTATAAAACCCTCAAAAGCAATTCAGTGTTTTTTACTGGACCGGGAGAAAATACAGGAGAAACGGATTTTTCTTCATCGGCTAAACAGAATTTCAAAATTCAAGCCTTTAACGAAGTAAAGTCACAATCTCTCCAGGCAACGAATCAGAAATAAATGCTTCATCTTCTATGTACTCCTTACCATCTTTGTCTTTCCCATAGTAAGAATATGTATTGTCGCCATAAAAACCTAAATCCAAAATAATGTCTTTTAATTTCCAAAGAAAGTTAATTTCCCCATCAGTTGCAAGAGAAATGTGAGGTGGGGTTACCTCTCTGCCTAACAATGCTCTTAAGAATCTCTCAGCATCGTTTATTGCTTGAATGGTTGGGGGAATAGCACCTGTTCCATCCCAGTTTTCACTATATAGTCCTAGCTCACGGATTCTTTTAAATGCCTTGTTGTCTGGTCTATTTCTATGCAACTCGTTTAGAGTTGCCTGGTTCTCAATAAAATTAGAAGTAGTTTCGTGAAAATTGTTTTTGCCTGACAATGGGTTAGGACCAACAGCTGTAGCAGTAGAGAGAACCAAGACAGCAAGCGCCAACCTCATCTTTTGGCTCGGCTCATCAAATATGTCATTAGACATTACCGCTGATCCGACGTATTCCTCTGAGGTTGGATTGATTTCTAAAGTTGTCACAGACAATCCTTATAGGCTTGGTTGCAGGTTAATACGTTTTGCCATGTCGGAGTCTAATAGAGAAAGCAAAACATTTTTATTTAGACGATGGAGTTCAGATAAATAAGTTCTTAACAAAGATGGGTCGTTTTCTGGGTCAATCAAGACGTATAGATTGTTTAATTTTGTGCCTTGAAATCTAATTACTGCGTTATGATCAATACTGGTCACGTGTGTCTTTTTGCCTTCAATATTCTTATAAAGAGCGCCAACATTCAATTGATTTAAAATACTTGTATCATCTATTGAAGTTTCCTCAAACCAACCCGTATGACAGTGCCACCTGTCATGTACCTTAAAACAGTTGTTGGCTAAATAATCATTTTTCCTAAACAACTTATCGGCAGCATATGATTCAATCTGACCTTCATACAAAAAATTGTCGACAACTTTTAAACCTATTGTGGAGACTGAACTTTCAGCCGATTTAATCTTAGATATAACAATGTTTAGTATTTTCAAGACGTACTCTAAAAAATCATTCCATCTTTGATAATCCAAACAATGTATAGTGATGGAGTTATCGTCAATTCTTAGGATCCATTCTATGCTTGCATCTTTCTTTACTCTTTGAGCTTCAATTCCTACTTCTGTTTCGCTTGATTGTTGCGTAATCGCTACGCCGTCTTTATCCTGCTTTAAAAATGTTTGATACTTTTTCAAAATGTCGAATTTTGGTAACTCGTCATTCAAGGCGCTCTTTAAATCCATTATGAGCCGCAAATCTTTTATTGTGAAATCCGGTGCTACTTTCACATAAGCAATGGCCTCTGCTATTGCGTGCGCTCCATGAAGAGGTGTAAAGATATTCTGGTTTTGGTTATTTGCCATGATTATAAATATGCAATAGTTCGTTTTTTATGATGTTAGCACACTTCCTTTACACTCAATCTTTCAATTCCTCCAAACCAATGGAATTGAGTATTATAATCGGACAACACCTAGAATATGCTTGGCGAGATGATAAACCCAAATTTGCAGTATGAATTTCGTGTTGAAATACTGAAAAGCAATCCTGCCCCCATCCAGAAAGGCGCACTCCCTTCCAAATGAGCCGACATCAATCGGCGAAACAAGGTGAGCAGAGAAACAAAACGGATTCTACTATCAATTCTTTTGATGTTCATACACAAGAATTAGAGGTAAGGAAGTTTTGACCCACCTTAGTCGATAATCTTGTAAAAATGAACCGAAATGTGCGACTGTCCTTGGATAGTTGATTGGAGGGCTATTATCATCCGTAGAGACTCCATCAAATTTTCTCAATTTGCGGAAACGACGAAAACCATGATGGGTATTGGTTGGGGGACCAGGAATCGAACCTGGGTTCTTAGAATCAAAATCTAATGTCTTGCCCCTAGACGATCCCCCAACCGAGGCTGCACTCTAAAGCCGAGATGGGTAGGCCGTCAAGATCAGGCTGAGCTAAAATACCTGCCCGTAGACCACCCAATGTCGATCATCCGGCACGTCCACAAATAACCGACTGAGATTCAGTTCGGCCAAGTGAGCAGCCACCTCATCTTCGGTAAAGGCCGCCAATAAGGAATGATAAAAATCCTGGCGTAACCGTTCTGGTTCGTCGGCCGCCTGCTCATCAACAATAGCCTGTGCGGCTTCAGGACTCTCCGGACGAAGCAGATCCATGACAAGGACTCGGGACCCTGGTTTTAGCAAACTTTTCAGGCAATACCAAAATCGTAGAGGGTTGGGCAGATGATGAACCAAACTATTGGACATGGCCACATCGGCTGGAGGGGTCAAGGTCACATCTTGAAATCGTTGGCAAAGAAACTGCACGCGATCTTGATACCCGGCTTTTTGCACTGCCTGTTCCGCATAGGCAATCATCGGCTGGGAAGCATCAATACCCGTAACCCGACACGTGGAATGACGGCCGACCACCCGAATAGGAATATCACCAGGGCCGCAGCCAAGGTCCAGGATATGATGGTTGTCCAAATCAGGATACAGGGTAAAAAAGTGATCCACGAACCCTTGATTTTCTTCCTCAAAATCAGCTTGGGCATAGGCCAGCACTTGTTCGGGATCATCCATGACTTCCGGTTCGAGCACCCGTTTCATCATGACAGATTCCTCTCAGCCAGCATTTCCACCCACACAGGGTCACCCTGCCGCACCTGCCCTTCAGACAGCACTCGCGCATAGAGCCGGCTCCACCCAGGATGTTCCTCCTGAGCAATCCGGGAATACTTTCCTTTGTGAAACCACTGCACAATCCGTCGGCAGGGCTCGCAAAAACTGGTCAATTCAATACAGACGTGTTCTCCAATTTTCATGTGATCCCCCGGTTGAATGTGCGCCCAATCTAATCCAGCCAGCGTAAAGTTTTCTCCCAATGCTCCAGCGTGCATGGTATGTCCTTCTTGTTGTAGCGCTTGAATCAGCTCAAAAGAAAAAATACAGATGGCACGATCAGGGCCACCATGCAGAACCTTATTACGATGTCCATCCTCCCGAATGCCTTCGACCGAGACCCAAGCTTCTGGCACGGCATGCTTGGGGACTCCACCTCGAGAAGCATTGATTTGATAGAGATAAGGGGAAGGGTCCATTGAGACGGATGAATGAATAGGACGAATTGGGAATCGTAGCCAGTGCTAGAACAGTGGGTCAACCAACAACGTGTCCGGCCTCGGAAAATTTACATTTATTTTGGAAGGACCCTGTGAAGGAAGTGGTCTAGTTTTTGGAAATAGGGTTCTCCGCCAATAAATGGCACATCATTGTGCTCGGCTCCCGAAACCACGTACCACTGTTTTGGCTCATTCGCCGCATCAAATACCTGCTTTCCTAAAAGCACCGGCACAATCGAATCCTGTTCCCCATGGATCACTAATAAGGGAACGTGCAGGGATCGAACTTTTTGCGCGAGGTTGAAGTCCGCATTCACAACCCAACCAGCCGGCAATCCCCAATAATGATAGTCGGACATGGCCTGAATTGAGGGAAACGACCCTTCCACAATTAACCCGGCAGTTGGACGCTGATTGACGACTTCCGCCGCCACCCCCGATCCTAACGATCTCCCGAAGATGATGAGACGTTCAGGCGAAATCCGTCGTTGCTGAATCAGATAGTCATAGCTAGCCAGCGCATCTTGGTACAGTCCGGTTTCCGAGGGCACTCCTGCGCTTCGCCCATATCCTCGATAATCAAAAATATAAATAGAAATCCCGCGTCGATACAACCGTCGAATATTATCGAGGCGGTGACTCACATTGCCCGCATTGCCATGACACCAAAGAATGACAGGAGCCG
Organism: Nitrospirales bacterium; assembly: GCA_965248225.1. Lineage (GTDB taxonomy): Bacteria > Nitrospirota > Nitrospiria > Nitrospirales > UBA8639 > Nitrospira_E. The sequence goes on along the minus strand of CBDFIV010000015.1, from coordinate 4,354,419 downwards.
TTGACCCGGCATCAAGAAACCACCCAAACACGGTCACCGCATCATCCACGGGAATCCAGATCTCCTCTAGGGGCAACCCACTGAGTTTCGCCCAATGGCGATCTTCCCAAGGCGCGGGTTGGAATACAAACAGACTTTCAAACATGCGTCACAGGTCTCAAGAGTCGTGACTCAACAATTTTGGTTGGCATGTTGTTCGACATGACACTTGAGGTACAATTTGTTTTTCTTCGTAATCTCTACATCAGCATAGTGAGGATATTGAAAGAATGGCAACGTACGCTATCGGGGACATACAAGGATGTATGGCCGCCCTGCACCGTCTCTTAGACCACATCAAATTTGATCAGGCGCAAGACCGTCTGTGGTTCGTGGGAGATTTAGTCAATCGTGGCCCACAATCATTAGAAGTGTTGCGTTTCGTGAAACAACTGGGTACCTCCGCCGTGACGGTGTTAGGAAATCATGATATTCATCTTCTCGCGCTATGGAGCCAGATTACTCAGCCAGGTCGGAAGGACACCTTGCAGCCCATCTTAGCGGCCCCCGACGTCGACGAGTTGCTCCATTGGTTGCGTTTTCGTCCCCTCCTTCATGCTGAAGACGGGTTCGTGATGATTCATGCGGGGATGTTGCCTTCATGGTCAATGTCCCGAGCGATGGCCCTGGCACACGAAGTCGAAAAAGTGTTGCAGGCTGATCATTTCCAAAAAATGTTACCGGCTATTTATTTTCGAAAAACGTTAGGGCCTTCCGCAAATCTGAGCACAGAAAACCAGTTGGGGTTCACCACCAACGTCCTCACCCGCCTGCGGGTATGCACTCCGGAAGGAGTGCCAGATTTTTCATTCAAGGGACCTCCGGAAGAGGCTCCGCTTGGCTATTTCCCTTGGTTCCACATTCCCAACCGTGCCACGCAACACGACACGATTATATTTGGCCATTGGTCGGCGTTGGGCATTGTCACAGAAAAACATATTGTCGCCTTAGATGGCGGATGCGTGTGGGGACGAGAATTGGTCACCATGCGCCTTGAAGATCGCCAGCTTTTTCGCATCCCCTGCCTCCATCAGTAAAAACATTGTTTGATTTTTCCCGACGGCATCTGAACGAACATTCATCTCGAGGACATACGCGCCTGTTGTGGAAAATATTCAACAGGCCCAACATCTTTGACCCTTACCTCAAATCAACTCTCCACCCACCCCCCCTGGAACGAGCCATCCCCCTGAATCACACAAGCATTCAATGATTGAGGCTTCTTGTTGTATCTAAACAGATACGACGTTGTATCTGATTAGATACCAATTTTCTTCTTTTCTCATTCAGAATCCAAAATACAGTTATGAAAAAAATCATCGGAAAATTGTCGTTTTCTTCACATTATTCGACATTTTCTCACCAAAAACCTCCAAGGCATTGGTCTTGCTTTATGAAAGTATTCAGACAACACAACCAAGGCGTTCACACACAATGCTGTGACGTAATGAAAAAACTTTAACGACGTAGGCCTATTCCGTTGTGGAGTACGAGGAACACAAACGAAAAAGGCCGGCGAAAGGCCCCCTCACCCATGAATACGAAGCAAGATCTCAACACGAATGCATCAATTGTTCATCCTCAACCAAATCGCAAGAAAAAACGACGCCGACATACACGCGTGCAATTAGATTCTCTCCGACCAATTCCCACAAGCTTTCAAGGTTCGCAATGCCCAAAATGCCAAGGCTATGTTCGCACCGAAGCCGGGGAATCATTGAACCAAATCGTCGTCCGTTGTCTCAATTGTGGATGGCAACCACATTTTCAAGCCCCGATTTTTCAAGATACGGAAGAAGCCCGTACCTTGCGATTACTCACTGCCCAATTCGTGTCTGAATGTGATTGGGATCGAATATCTGTAAATTTCTAAATGAAAACACGTCTCTAACTAAAATTTTCCTGTTTTTTCAGGTGTCTGCCACTACGTGTTCAGACAGACACAAAACACCTTGATTCGCACCTACCGTCTGTCGCCTCATCTTTCAAGGCTGGGTGAAACTCCCTAAAACCAGCACGACACACTCCCTCAGAGAACTTAAAAACTAATTGCGCTTCTGGCTTTCGTGTGTGGGTGAGTCTGATTGCACAAGATTGTGGGCGACCCATCAGCACCAACTCTCGCCATTAGACCCTTTTTGTAAAAACCAGGTACCATCTTTGCTTCTTCCTGTATGACAGGTGAAGTCACAAGGAGGAGGGTGTGTGCCTGAAGCATGAGGTATAAAAGTTGCCAATGATCTTCCGGCCACCGAATCACACCAAGCAGAGCATGCGGGAGTGTAGCGCCGGCAACTGGCACTAAAAAACACATGAAAGATTGCCTCTACATAATTCAGAAATTCCAAGAGCAGGCAAAACATGTCTGGCTGATCTTATGTTGGGGAATTCTATTCTTGGTGCCCAACAGCACCTACGCCGAAGAAATCGCCATTCTCAAATCTGCAGAGATTGGAGCCTACTCCGAAGCCATTAATGCCTTTAAAAACGCCCTGCCTTCTTCCTTTCAAGTGACATTGGAGTATGACCTCCAAGGAGATATGACTAAGGGACGAAACCTTGCTCGAAGAATTCGCGCCTCCAATGCCGACATCGTCTTAGCCGTCGGTCTCAAAGCTGCCCTCGCGGCCAAACTAGAAATTCTGGATATTCCTGTCATTACCTGCCTGGTCTTAGACCCCGAGAAATACGGACTTCCGACCAGCAATATGGTCAGCCTCTCCTTAAACATCCCGTTCGAGAAACATCTCAAGCCACTCCAGATGCTTGCACCTCAGATCTCCCGAATCGGCGTGCTATTCGACCCCCAAAAAACACAAGGCCTGCACGATCAACTTCAACAAGAAGCCAAAGCCAAAGGCATCACCATCGTCTCAGAAGAGGTACATGGGGAACAAGAAGTCTCCAAAGCCCTGAAAAATCTTGAAAAGAAAATCGACGCATTATGGCTTCTGCCAGATAGTACGGTTCTGACCGAAGATTCGTTGGACTTCATCATTAGCACCACATTGGAAGCCAATATTCCTCTAGTCGCCTTCTCCGCAGGCCTCGTGAAAAGCGGGGCGGTCGTCGGGGTCTACATGAATTACGCAGACATTGGTCGACAGGCAGCCAGACTGTCTCCGCGTCTGTTAGGCGAAACACCCTCGCCCCTTCTGGGCACGATTATGCCCCCCGAACAGGTACGGCAATCCATCAATAGAAAATCGGGAACCTATTTAGGGTACTCACTCACTTCAACGGTGTTGAGGGAATTCGATGAACAGTATTAAGAAACAACCATCGGCACAACCGCCTCCTTCTCCCATAAGACCTGGGACCGGACCACCAAGATTTCTGAGTTTACGAGCAAAATTCTCGATCTTCATCAGCTTGCTGATCATGCTGGTCTGCTCTGGACTCAGTGCCATCCTGATTCAACAAGAATCAGACATCATGAAAGAGGCCCTCATGAACACCGGGACGATACTCGTAAAAACGATCAATAAATTGAGTACGAACCGAGTCATCATTCAGGATATCGACTATTTAGAAACCATGTTGGACGGAGCCTTATCTGCCCCAGAAGTGGTGTATGCCATCGCGCGAGACCAAGAAGGACGAATATTAGTCGGAAAATCCAAAGGGTCATTACAAAACGCCTCGCAGGACATCCGACATTCAGAACATGTACTCTTCCCGGACGAGACCCTCACGAATATCTTCTTTGCTCAACAGCATCCCACGCCCTATACCCAGCCCCTGATTACCGTATGGAAGACCGGCCCCCATGCAAGGGGCAAGAGCTCCCCTCGGACAAATGGAACCTCAGTAGCCGAAATGAGAAAGAGAAATTCTGAAACACTCTACGACTTTGCCTTACCTGTCTATCGACAAGCACGTCGATCAACGACATTAGAACTTCTCTCTTCGGAAAATTTGGAAGCGCCTGGACCAACACCATTGGGCACACCCGAGATCATGGGCGTCATTCAAGTCGGTATCACGACCGCCTATATGCAGAAAGACCTCAACCGCACGGTATGGAAAACCGGGATATATACCCTGGCCATCATAGGGGTTGGCATCGTGCTCACCCTGTTATTGGCCAACCATATTGTCGCACCACTTCAGCGATTAGCCCACGCGGCAAAACGATTTAGTGAAGGAGAACCATACACCACAGTCTCATCAGACGCGTTGGATGAAGTCGGACAACTGACTAGGAGTATCAATACCATGGCCTTCACGCTCCAACAACGAGAAGAATCAATTTCTACCTATGTCGATACCATTACCAAACAATTGAACCAATTGAGTACCCTCCACCAAACGGGGACCATCATTACGTCAACCTTGGATGTCCAAAAACTCTTTGCCACCGTGCTCAAACTTCTTCGAGAGAATCTAGGATTTCAGCGCATGGTGCTCGTCCTCAAGGATTCCGCAAACAATAAAGGGATCCTCTCGGAAGTGTCAGGTATTCCCGTAGAAATAGAAGCTCAAATCAAAGGATTTGAATTCTCCATTGTTCCTGACACATTCGATGAAACGCTCTTGATTCACGGGCAACCTGTCCTCGCGCCTGACCTTGATGCTATTGCTGATCAGATGAACCCCGACATTCTGGCATTAGGCCGTCAAGTTGGGATGATCTCCTTTGTCTCCGCGCCACTCATCAGTCACATGGAAGTTTTAGGGTATGTGGGGGCCGATAAAGGCCAGACTCGCTGCACACAGGAGGACCTCAATCTACTGATGACCATCGCCAGTCACGTCGCGGTCGCCATCGACAATGCACGAACCTATCAGGACCTGGAAACACTGGCCACCGGCCTCGAGCAACGGGTCACGGACCGAACGCAAGATCTGCAGACAGCCAATGAGCGCCTCCAAGAACTCGATCGGCTAAAATCGGCCTTTGTCTCGATTGTGTCGCATGAGTTACGAACACCAATGACGTCCATTAAAGGATTAATTGAAAACATGATAGATGGACTCACAGGCGAGTTAAACGAACGCCAAACCTTTTACCTCAGTCGCGTTAAACACAATATCGAACGACTCACCCGCATGATTAATGACCTCTTAGATCTTTCGCGGATCGAAGCCGGACGGATGGAGTTGGAGACGACAGCTGTGAATATTGGCAACATCGCAAAAGAAGTCGTCGAATTATTACGGCCCATGGCAGAAGAAAAATTCCTAACCCTTGCCATCAAAATCATAGATCCCATTCCGACCATTCAAGGAGACCGAGACAAATTAATCCAGATTTTTACCAATTTGACGAATAACGCTCTCAAATTTACTCCACCCTCTGGAACCATCACAGTCAAAGTCAGGTCACAGACGGATGGGTATATTTATGCCAGCGTCACCGACACAGGTTGCGGGATTCACCCGGATGAGCACCAGACAATCTTTGAACGCTTTTACCGAAGCCAATCGGCTGACCTCAAAGACCGAGGCGCCGGTCTCGGACTCGCCATTACCAAAAGCCTGGTTGAATTACATGGTGGAAAGATCTGGGTGGAAAGTACATTAATGGAAGGAAGTCGATTTTGGTTGACCCTGCCCCATTCAACACCCAAAGCTCCATGAAGAGCGATGACCTAGGAAAACCCTCATAAAGGAAACAGGAAGGTTAAACCGCCCCCCACTGCTCAATGGACCTACTCCGGTAAATAATACACCCTCCATGAAAAAAAAGCGTATCTGTTTCGATACAAAATTTATCTAATCAGATACACCATCCCTTTCGAATATTTTTGACACTTCAATAAAAACGATAAGTTAGGAAAGTCTAGAACTTGCATAATACCCTCAACGAATGGCAGGCATCTCAAGAAGGTCTGTCGACTAACCTCCGAAAAAATTTTGCATTAAACGAATAGGCCCAATGAGGCCAAGATATTTGGGAAGGACAATACATCGCATGCCACCAAGTCCTCGAGTGTTGCTCGTGGATGACGATCCAGACATCAGTCTGGCCCTTTCCGATTATTTACGCAAAGAAGGGTTTGACGTGGACATCGTAGAAACTGGCAACGCAGCCATCCACCAAGGCACCACGCAATCCTATGATGTCGTGCTTTTAGATGTTGGCCTTCCAGATCGAGATGGAATTGAGGTGTTGGGGGAACTGACCGAACGCAAGCCACACCTTCCTGTCGTGTTATTGACCGCCTTTACCTCACTGCGAAAAACCACGCCTCCAGACAAGCTCAACAAAGCCTTTGCGTATCTGACAAAACCCTACAGCCGCGAAGAAGTGAAAGAAGTCCTGTATCGATCAGTCACTCGTCAGCGAGAGGCTGCTAAGGAAATCCAGACTGGAAGTGTAGACCCGAACGTGCCTTCTGACCTGACATTCCGTTTTCCCTCCATTCTCCAGCCAAGTCTAGACAAGGAGGGGGAGGGGACTGACCATGATGACCAGTTTACCCTAGCGGAATATCATCGGTTAGCCGAAGACGTGCAACTCATGCAATGTGCTTTCGACCACATATCAGAAGCGATCCTCGTGGCCGACGCCACGAAACGATTGCGTTTTGCCAATCAAGCCGCCGTTAACGCACTGGGCTATACAAAAGAAGAGCTAGAAAAGCTGAGTATTCCTGATATCGCACCCAATCATGACAATCAACGCTACCAAGAACATCTCCAAGAATTACGAGAAGGAAAAACTCTCTCTTATTACACCACGCACCGCACAAAAGATGGACAAGATGTTCCCATTACTATCTCGGTCTACCTTTTCAATTTTCAGGGAAAAGAATTTACTTGTGCAATAACCAAGCCATCAAAGAAGTCAGGTGAGACACCAGGCAGGACCAAGGACAATTCCATCACTCGCCCGCAGGAAAAGCAAGAAAACGATTGAAGGAACACACACAAAGTTCTACAATGCGGCCAAACAAATCAGGATAGTGGGATCCAAAAGGCCTAACTAAAGAAACCAAGGCATTTCGCAACCTAGCAAAAAGGGACACCTCATATCCGGGAGAATCAAGACAGGTTAAGCATGGGGAAAATCGGAATATTCCATGAATGAGTCTCCCAATCAGAAGGTGCAGGGATGACAAAATAGGAGGTGTGATTGACGGAATACAGAAATAATTGAGGAGCAGGAAGCGGGGTACTGTCAAAAGTCGGCAATGTGAGGTCTCTAAAAAAGGCCGTCCTACCAAGCTGTCCGAACAGAAGAGAGACGAAAGGACAACGGGGAAATTTATTCGTCATTATGATTCAGTAGTCACCGTTTCAAATCCAGCAATTCCCCCTTCTCCCGTTTTTCTTTCTTCACAACAGCTCCCATTAAAAACGACTTCTCATTAACAGGCTGTCGTCTTTCTTTTCAGTTCCACCGGAACCTGAACGCCAGAACTATAAATTGAAAGCCGCCTCTTTCGTCGAAAGCTAAATTTCTATAGCCAAGAACTCATAGTTCAATGAAAAACCATTCTTTTCTGCTCGTATTTTCGGTTCTCATTGGCAGCATATTCTGCCTTTTCGCTATGAATACTATCCTGTATGCGGCCTCAGGAGAAGAAGACCAAATGACTTCCGCATCCACTGATCTGTCCCTCATCCAAGAAGATTTAGCCTTCCTCAAAGAAGAAACCGTCAGCATCGCCGCCGCGCATGCGCAGCCTATTTCTGAAGCTCCCTCGAATGTCTATGTGATCACAGCAGAAGATATTCAGAATTCAGGTGCTAAAGACCTCCCTACCATTCTTCGTCGGGTACCGGGAATCGAAGTGATTCAAATGACTGGATCGGATTTTAACGTTAGTGCCCGAGGTAACAACCAGCTCCGTCATAACAAAATGCTGGTCATGGTTGATGGACGGTCTATTTATCTAGACTTCCAGGGCGAAGTCCTCTGGAGGATGATTCCCGTCACATTGCCAGAAATTAAACAAATTGAAGTGTTGAAAGGACCCGCGTCGGTTCTTTACGGATTTAACGCCTTCGATGGCATTATCAACATCATCACGAAGTCACCCAAAGAGATGAAAGGGGCTACCCTACAGCTTGGTGGTGGAGAATTTGGCAGTATCACGGCCTCAGCCATTGGTGCAGGTACGACCGAAATTTTCGGAAAGAATTTAGGGTTCCGTTTGTCATACGGACGAGATCAGAACGACCAATGGGGAGATCGTGACTCCACCTCATTCATTTCAAATAAGTTCAATATCCACACCGATTACGATCTTACGCCCTCCCTATCGGTCGTTGTTTCGGGCGGATTAGTAGACACCACGAAGTACGATGGGCCTATTGTAGAGACAGTACAAGTCTCAAAGGCACCCGCTATTGGATTTGCGAATGTGGGAATTGAAGCTCCTAATTTTTTTATCCGAAGTTGGTGGCAGCATTTTTCCGAAGATTTCACTCTCCCCCTTAATCCACTTCTTCAAGGTTTTCCTTTTCGTGTTATCCCCACAGAAAATAGGGTAGAAGGAAACACCTATAACATTGATGGCCAACACAGTGTCGAATTAGACTCCCACCGGGTAACTATTGGCCTCAACTACCGCCACAATACTTTTTCCAATACTCGTTTTGATAAGAGGGGGCGTGAAGACCGACTTGGGCTATATCTCCAGGAAGAATGGAAAGCAACCCAGAAATTAACATTCACTGCTGGCATTCGAATGGATTTAGACACTTTTATTAACCCTACCTATAGCCCTCGTCTTGCCATAATTTTTAAACCAGTCAAAGATCACTCATTCCGCGTATCAGGAAGTCTGGGATATCGTCCACCTACAATTACAGAAACAAGAACTTTAGGGTTGGGTGCTTTCACCCTTCCCGGTGGAGGTCAGATTATTACATCTCTCGAAGGTAATCCGAACTTGGCCCCTGAACAAATTATTTCTGCCGAAATAGGTTATCAAGGTTGGTATCTAAAACATCGGCTGAGAGTTCGCTTAGATGTGTTTTATAACCACATTTCAGATCTGATTGACCAGCAACCTGCTTCACCTACTGCTCTTATTTTTAGCAATGGCGGGGCATTTACTGAAGGACAAGGTGAGGCAGACATTTATGGAGGAGAAGCAGGATTTGAAGTTTTGCTCACTCCGTGGCTTAGTGGATTCGGGAATTACAGCTATCAGGAATTTGGTCAGACATTTCGTGGCCAACTGGCTCGTGGAGCCCCACGATTCAAATGGAATACGGGGCTTCGTGCCGAATTCGAAAACGGAATCAGTGGGGAATTGCTCTATCATTATTATGGGGCAACTACCTATGCTATTAATTCACTATTTCCGGCTTTCCTTGGGCCCACCTCCCCTGACACCAGAATCGGCAGTTATAATCTTCTGAATATTCGTGGAGCCTACCGTTTTGGCATTGAGTCCCTTGGTGCGCGCGAAGCAGAGATCGCCGTTTCAGCATTTAATGCCCTGAATGACAGACACAAAGAGCATCCACTTGGCGAGACAATTGGCAGCCTTGTTATAGGATGGCTCACGATTACCTTTTAACCTAAAAACAGGTCCGAAGCAGGCTGTGTCAATTTATTAATTCAATCTAACACCAAAGGAGAAATCACATGGCACTTGGTGACTGGAAAAATTCTAATTCAACCGTTAAGAAGCTATTTGACGATTCTTCAGGGTATTCTGAACTAACAGATAGGGCAAAAACCCTAACTCTAGGTGACCTTATGAGGCTTTCTTATTATTCCCGACCAGGAGACCTTCCACCCAATGTGGATCCAACCTTACGTAAGATTGACCTTGAAGACATGAAATCTGTTACTAGAGCTTTAGAAGTTCACATGAAGGAACATGGGAACGAAGAAGGATGGAAATATACCGGGACAGTTTTCTCTTGCGGTGCATGCATTCCCTGCAGTTGTGCTGCGACCCTTCCCCCTGGCTTGGACCATCAGCAAAATAATTTTGAGATTGAGGGAAAAGTCCCCATATCTGCATAATCCTTAAGAAAAAATTCCAAAATGATTTTATCTGAGCAACAGAAACTTAGAGCCTTGCCAGTCCAATTGGTGGAATTTAGGGATGGGGTGATTTTAAAGCGAGGGAGTACAGAGTTTAGGGTCAAAGGCGAGGGCTCTATAGCAGCTATTCAACAAGTTTTATGGATGACAACGACAACGCAATCCACCAGTCAAGAGATTTGCGAAAAATTCAGCCATCCTCAACGCCCAATAGTCCAAAACCTTATTGACCAATTGCGGACCCGAAACATTTTAGTCCCTTCGGATGATGTAAGGGGCCAAGCCACCATTCTTGAAAGCCACCAAGATATTTTTTACTGGAATTTCTCGGAATCACACCAGACAGTCTCAAAGAAAATAGATGACCAAGAAATTGTCATTCTTGGCGTAAACTTTATTTCCAGGCAATTGGTCGCCTCATTCCTCGATTCTGGGGTGACCAAAATAAAGGTGGTAGATTTTCCCTTATTACGAAATTTACGGCTATTTGATGAGCAAGGAGAGTTAAACTACAAACATTGGGAAAATATTACCGTTAAACCTCAAGACTACCACCAGTGGATAAAAGGGCACAGCAGACAAAAGCATTCCTGTATCGTGGCCACTTCAGACTTTGGAAACCATGAGACTTTGCGTTATTGGAATCAGTTTTGTATTGAGTACAACTATCATTACCTGCCCGTTGTTCTGCAAAACATTGTTGGGTATATTGGCCCCTTTATCGTGCCACAAGAAACAGCATGCTTTGAATGCCTACGTGCACGCCAGAATTCAAATTTCATAGATCCAGAAATAGAACGAGCAACAGAAGAAAAGGCTTTTGAAGGACAGGCCGTCGTAGGGTTTCACCCATCTATGGCCTCGATATTAGGTAATATAGCCGCATTTGAACTAATAAAATTTTATTCCGGGTCTTTACCTGGGAAGAATGTAGGAGCCCTTATAGAAATCAATCTTCTCGCTACATTCATGGCAGTACGAAAGATTCTAAAAAATCCCCGGTGCCAGGTGTGTAGTCCTTTGTTAACTCGAGCGCCTTTAGAACCAAGAAAGAATGTGGTTCAATTACCTGGCGTGAGAAGCGAATGATTTCGCATAGTCCGTCCTTTCAGCGTCTGTTTGATATTCTTGACTATCTTGTGGACCCACAAATAGGAATTATTCAAGAAGTCACTGAGATCAGAAGGGAAGCTGGTGCCCCAGATTTGTTCTGTTTCAGCGCTAAAGCCTGTAATACTAAGGCTTTAGGTCCTCTGGAAAACTTTGTAGAGGCTGGGGGAACTTCCATTGACCGACCTGCTGCTATGGCGAAAGCCATAGGAGAGGCCATTGAGCGATATTGTAGTGCGCTGTATGAGCCAGATGAATTGCCTCTTCATGCTTCCAAGACTGCCCCCTTTTCATGCATAGCACCTGATACTTATGCCCTATTTAGTCAGCACCAATTGTTACAAGAAAATTTTCCATATAGACCTTTTACTCATGAAACAGAGATCCGTTGGGCTCGGGCGACCAATGCCTTCACCGAAGAAATTCAGTATGTCCCTGCAGCCATGGTCTATCTTCCTTATTTTTATAAGGAAGGGGATGCATCTATAGTCCCTACGATTTCGACCGGTTTAGCCTGTCATTGTTCCGAGGCTGAAGCGGCTATCTCAGCCATTTGCGAAGTCGTGGAACGCGATGCATTTACAATCACCTGGCAAGCCAAAATATCTCCTCCTCAAGTCATACTTGAAAGCCTTTCTAAACGAAACCGAAACCTCATCCTTCGTTATGAGCAAATAGGCGCTACAGTAACTTTATTTAATATCACTCCTGACCATGGAATCCCAACTATTCTTTCGGTAATGCAACACCCTGATACTAGAGCTCCGGCCCTTCTGGTCAGCGCTGCCTCTCACCCAAACCCTGAAGTAGCTATCTGTAAAACATTGGAAGAGCTTGGACTGTGTCGTCGCACGGCTCAACTCCTCAAAGACCAGGTCCCACCAATCTCTCCAACTTCTGATTATGGGAATATCGACCGTCAATTTTCACACATCAGATTTTATTGCGAACATAAGAATACTCATTTGGCGAATTTCCTTTTTGAGGGAAAACGGTGGGTGCACTTTTCAGAATTACCCAATCTAGAACTAGATTATCCTGGAGACACGGTAAAAGTTATCGTTGAGAAAATCGTGCGTGTTGGTCATCAAGTCTTATTGGCTGATGTCACTACCCCAGATATTAAAGAGCTGGGTCTTTGGGTAGTTCGGGCCATAATTCCTGGTTTTCATCCTTTGTTCTTTGGCCATCGCTTGCGTGCATTGGGGGGTACGCGACTTTGGGAAGTCCCTCAAAAATTAGGGCACAAAGGAATATCGTCTGATACCGGCGACAATCCCATTCCTCATCCTTTTCCCTAAGATCTGAGAATTTATTTTATGAACAAATTATGGCAAAAACTACTCCTACCAAAAGGTGAAAATTATCTTGCCTGGGAATTGTTTCATGAGAACTCAAAAGGAAGTCTTTATCACGAGGGGCCAACTAACGAAGTAGTTCTTCAAAAAATGGGCGAGCTTCATGAATCCCTTCCATTTTTCGGATGCCCAATAATAGAATTGCCAGCACCCTTGAAAGTCTTAACCTTTCCTCTTGGTCAGGCACTTTCTTCGCGCCGTTCCGTACGCAATTTCTGTTCGAGTTCTCTTGATTTGGAGCAACTTGCGACCATTCTTCATTTTGCATATGGTGTCTCTCTTGAGAACAATAAAAATGAAGCCCCTCGCCCTTTTCGAATGGTCCCCTCTGGTGGTGAACTTTTTCCGCTAGAAATTTTTTTTCATGCCACACAAATTACTGGTCTTACACCCGGGATCTATCACTACAACCCAACACAACATCATATTTGTCTCACCCAAGAAGGGGATGCAACATCTAAAATTAATATGGCAATGGTTCAGCAAGGTATTTTAAAAAATGTGTCCCTAACCGTATTTATTTCAGCAATTTTTGAACGATCCATTTTTAAATATGGAAACCGAGGATATCGATTCATTTTTTTGGAATCGGGACACGTTGCCCAAAACATTAATCTCATCGCTCAGGCCTTAGAACTCGGTTGTTTGAATATTGGAGGATATTTTGACCGACAAGTTGATGACCTACTGAGTTTTGATGGCCTGACTCAATCCACTATTTATATTGTTGCTATAGGAAAACCAACTGAATTAGATGGGGGAAAATACTCAAAATCCTCCTAACCCGAAAGGAGTAATACAATGAACCGACTAAAAAATGTCTCTGAGACCGGCGCTGTGATCCCTTTTAACCCTTTTGATCCCACGAATCGGGAATTCATGAAGGATTTGCAAGGTAATATTTTGAAAGGTCATGGTCGTAATAAAGCTATGTTGTTTTTTTTAAAATTCAATGAGAAGGAAATTCCTTTAGTTAAAGCAAGGATTCGCGAGCTTTCTAAGGAAATCACCTCCTTTCAACTACAAGTTGAAGAGTCGAAACTTTTCCGTTCTCACCAGATCCCTGGAAGTACATTCGTAAACTTTTTTTTGACGGCCAAGGGCTATGCTGCATTGGGATATGACAATAAAACTTTAGGGAATAACGGTTTCGACGTTCATTTTCGTAATGGAATGTCTATAGATTTCATGAAAAATGAGTTAAATGACCCTCACCCCAAAGACAACTGGGATCCACAATATTGGGACAAGGAACACAAAGAGATTAAAGAAATCCATGCCCTGCTCTTGGTCGCCGATAATGATGAGGGAAATTTAGGAATTAGTACGGGACGATTGTTCAAGGAAGTTCTAGATATCAAGTCAGAGAAAGATATTGTTGAAATTGTGGCAGTCGAACGGGCAGATCAACTCAGAAACGAATATGATCAGGCCGTCGAACATTTCGGGTTTCGAGATGGCCTCAGCAATCCACTATTTCTCCAGAGTGATCAAGAAAAGATTGAGGAATACGGAGGACAAACACTATGGAATCCTCGTGCTCCACTGGGTTTGGTTCTTTCCAAGGATCCTTTTGGTAAAAATGGGGAAAATAGCTGCGGAAGTTATCTCGTGTATCGTAAGTATGAGCAACACGTTAAGAAATTTGAGACACACATACGAAACCTCGCGATGGATTTAGGGTTGGATTCCCAATCTGAAGATGATTTAGAAAAAACGCGTGCTCGTGTTATGGGTCGGTTTCGGGATGGAACTCCATTGGCAGTTCAAGACGAAACTAAAAGATATTACTATGAAAATCTTAACAATTTTAATTATGGAAAAGACCCCTCTGGCTCGGAATGCCCGTTTCATGCGCATATTAGGAATGTTAATCCACGTACCCAAGCAGAGAACAGTCCTCGACTTGTCAGGAGAGGAATGACCTACGGAAAGAGAATCAACTATCAATCTCAAAAGCTTAGTGCGCTGCCCAACCAAGATGTTGGACTTTTATTCATGTCTTTTCAAGAAAATATTCGTGAACAATTTGTTGCTCTCCAACAAAGTTTTGCCAATAATCCCGACTTCCCCAAAAAAGCCACCGGTAGAGATTCTATTATTGGACAGGCGGCTTGTGTTCCCTGTAACAGCTGTCAGGGTTCAGAATATTTAAAAGAAACTGAAATTTGTCCGGAATGCCTAGGAACGGGAGAAACGATTCCTCTCGAACCACACAAAAAGTGGCCGCTAGGTTGGGGAACCCCAAAATGTACCTTTTCCAATGAAATGCAAAATTGCATAACTTTAAAAGGTGGGGAATTCTTCTTTGCCCCCAGCATCAGTTTTCTGAGAAGTTTGTCTGGGGAGAACCAAGAATCCGGAGAGAGCAATGAGAATTTACAGGGTGGACAGAAAGTACGCGCTGGAGTTAGGCCGCTTACCCCTGTTGATAAAGGAAAAACTGAGGCAGGTAAAAAATGAAGCTTCTTGTTGGCTGGAAGCCATCATTTCTAATAAAGAGGGTTGATCGAAGACAACTATTAATAGAGCCTTGTTGTATGCGTCGCATTTTCTAGCAAGATACAAACTCCGAGGAGATCCATGAACGCCAATGACGAATTCATTGAATGAGGCAATCCTGTAGAAAATCAGGATTCATCGGTGCTTTGTTGGATGTTTTTTTGCTTGAGGAGGCGGGAGAGGTAAGTGCGTTGGAGGCCGAGCTGTTCGGCCCCTTTCGATTGGTTCCAGTGACTGCGGCGCATGGCTTTTCACTTCACTTCTCCATCTCTGACATCATACCCTGAATTTGTTCATGTAAGACTGGCAGTTTGTTTTTCAACACATCCCACACGATTTCTAAGTCCACCCCAAAGTACGCATGCACTAACATATCTCTCAAAACCGCTATCTTTTTCCACTCAACATCAGGTCTCCTGACTCGGACAGGTTCTGGAATATGCTTTGTGGCTTCCCCAATTATTTCTAAATTTCGAATGACCGCATCCGTGGTTTTGGCATCGTCAACAAATTGTTCATAGGTTATGCCACAGGTGTAGGCTTCAATCTTATCGATCGCTTCCAGCAGGTCATTGAGGTAAATCTTATAATCCCGAGGCATAAATGGCTTGATCAACAATTGGTCCGCGCAGAGCAGGTTTGACGACATCAGCGATGACCAAATCTATCCGACATTGAAATCGCTTCTCTAAAAACTCTCGTAGGTCCATATAGCCATCGAAAGACTTTCTTTCAAATTCCACGACAAAATCGAGGTCACTCTGTTCAGTGGCCTCTCCCCGCGCATAGGACCCAAATAACCCCAGACGCTTCACTCCATACTGACGGAGAACAGCTTTCTCTTGTTCAAGAATTTTCAGAATTTCATCTTTGGTCCAGCCCACTATAAAATCTCCTCTACACTCAATCAGGAACAGATAGGTGCATTGGAACCTCTCACCTTTTATAACTGACCCTTCTCATAGAACCAAGCAATTTACGATTCTTCTGTATTCTGTTGAATATTTTTTTGCTTGAGGAGGCGGGAGAGGTAAGTGCGTTGGAGGCCGAGCAGTTCGGCCCCTTTCGATTGGTTCCAGTTACTGCGACGCATGGCTTTCTCCAAGATATGGGTGCTATAGCGCTCGATCGCATCATGGTAGGGAAGATTATCTAGTATTTCCAGATCATCTTGGCTCCCACCGATTCCGAGCAGCTCTGCGGTAATTTCTTCATCTACGCCTAAGACGACTGCCCGGGCTATGGCATTGTCGAGTTCTCGAATATTACCGGGCCATGAGTAGGATCGCATGGTGTCCACAGTGGATTTTGAAAATTTTCGGTTTCCCCGTTTCATTTCCCGCACATGACGCGCTAAAAAATGTTCTGCGAGAGGAATGATATCCTCCGGACGGTCGCGTAGGGGGGGTAACGATAAATTCACCACATTGAGGCGAAAGTAGAGATCTTCTCGAAAGGTGCCGGCTTTGACGGCTTGCTTCAGATCTTTATTGGTCGCGGCAATAACACGAATGTTGACACGAACAAGGCGCGTACCACCCACACGAGGGAATTCGTGATCTTGCAGCACTCGCAATAATTTGGCCTGAAGGCCTATGGGCATATCGCCGATTTCATCCAAGAACACGGTTCCGCCATCTGCCGCTTCGATTTTGCCTTTTTGTAATGAATCAGCCCCCGTAAATGCGCCTTTTTCATGACCGAAAAGTTCATTTTCAAGAAGCGTTTCGGTGAGTGCCACACAATTGATGATACTGAACGGCATGTCTCCTCGGTTACTCCAGCGGTGGATTGAACGGGAAAAGAGCTCTTTCCCGGTTCCGCTTTCTCCTAAGAGCAAGACGGTAGCATCCGCATCGGCCGCACGTTTGGCCAATTGCACCATGGTACTGACTTGTGGGCTTTCTCCTACGATTTGGCTATAGCGACTTTCAACTTCCGTCCGTAAAGAGGCGACCTGTCTCCCTAACGCCTCACGCGCAAAGACTTTTTTGAACACCAGCGACAGGTGATCCAATTCAATGGGTTTCGTAAGGAAATCATAGGCACCAGCCCTCATCGCCTCAACCGCTTTGGAAATAGTGCCATGCGCAGTCATCACGACCACCGGCAAGGACAGACTTTCTCCTCCGCCAAATCCTTTCGACTCACTCTCCCCATTTTTCTTGGCATTCAGTTTTCCCAACTCCTGAAGCATTTCCATACCTGTCATTTCTGGCATTTCTAAATCCAGCAAGATGAGATGAGGAAACTCTTGATCGATTTTTTCCAACGCTTCTTTGCCATGTGCTGCCGAGACGGTTTCATAGCCCAGCGCATGTAAGCGATCGGTGAGCATGAGCACAATGTCTGGTTGATCGTCGACAATCAGAATTTTCTTTTTCATAGATCTCCTCTGATGAGCTTCCCTTGGCTCATACCAAATCCATAAAGACGTCGGCTCCTTTGGCGAATGTCATCGCTTCAGTCCCTCCAGCACGGCAGCAGCTAACAAAGGCACCATCAGTTCATGATGGCCGATCAGGCTATAGCCTTTGCCGCCTTTCTGCGTGGGACGTTTGACGACATTGGTTAAGGGACGATAATGGGGGAGAAAATCCATGTTCACGGTGGTGATGCGTTTGAGGGCGCGTCCGAGATTCCGCCCTAAGGTGACCGTTTTCAAAAAGACTTCCGGAAGAAACACCGCCGAACCCAGATTGATATAGACCCCACCTTCCATATTCGAGACCACCGCCGCTAGCTTGCGAAAATCTAGTAACGAGCCGCCCCCGATCGCTTCGCCATTGGCGCTGGGATGCATATGAATGATGTCCGTCCCAATGGCCACATGCACCGTGACGGGAAGGCCTAATTGCACTCCCGTCGCGAGCAAACTTGAGCGGCGATGTGGAAACTGCTTGGGATGGGAAGTAATATAGCGACCAACGGCTTCGCCTATGCCCAACCCCTTTTCCCACCCCTTCACCATGGCCTCATTCAGAATTCGGCCCGTGTCTTCCGCCATGCCAAACCGCCCGGAATCAATTTCGGCTTCCACTTCTTCCGAGGTCTGTCCTTGGTAGGCCAATTCAAAGTCATGAATCACCACCGCACCATTCATCGCCACTGCGGTAATGACTTCTTTACGCATCAGATCGACAAGGATGGGATTCAGGCCGACTTTGGTGGGATGCGCGCCCATGCCCAAGATCACTGGTTTTCCGCGTTGGCGGGCCGTGACGATTGCCGAGACCACCGCCTTAAAGGTCTCCCCAGCTAAAATATTGGGAAGGGTTTCCAGAAATTTCTGAAACGAACCACCGCGACACCAGGGAGTGGCACTATCGGTCATCTTGACTTTGGAATGGCGGGTGCGAAGCGGATAGGTGCGAAGCCGAGCAAGATTCAGCTTCGGCCCGATCGGGGAAGAAGATGGGTTAGTCTTGGTCGCCAAAGAGCCGCTCTTCAATCAATTCGCATAACACATGCCCAAGCGTGATATGACATTCCTGAATTCGGGCCGTCACCGAAGACGGGACGCTGAAACAATAGTCCACCACATCGGCCAATTTCCCGCCCCCAGCGCCAGTCCATCCCACCGTCACCAATCCCCGCTCATGAGCGGCTTCTACGCCACGAATGACGTTTAATGAATTCCCACTGGTGCTGATGGCAATGGCCACATCGCCTTTTCGGCCATGTGCCTGAATTTGGCGGGAGAAAATATCGGTAAAGTCATAATCATTGGCAATGCACGTCACAGCGGCCATGTCGGTGCCTAAGGCCAAAGCCGACAGGGGTTCTCGGTCTAGGCGATACCGGCCAACAAACTCCGCTGCAATATGCGAAGCATCGGTGGCACTCCCGCCATTTCCGAACAACAGAACTTTTTTACTATCGCGGAAGGCTCGTATCATGAGTTGCCCCACTTCCACCACACGTTCAGCATGCGTGCGGATGAACGCATTTTTCACATCGGCGCTTGTTTCAAACGCTTCAATAACGTCTTCAATTTCCATGACGCACGGATCTTAGCAAGATCGCACCAAAATTTCACATACCAAGGAAATGGAACATTTCGGGATCACACTGAGTATATGGCTCCTCACTCTTTCATCTAAGTTACTGAACAGTTCGGCTCCCATGATCCGACGCCTGCCGTCCGGCCCACGAGCGGACGCTCCTTAGTCTTCGGCGGGCCTTGTCTGAGCAAAGCGAGTTGGTCCGCTCTGCTCTTTATCTTGCGTCCATCTCATCTGACCGGATGGGGCGTCTAATCGACATAGGTAGATCCTCACGGACTTTCCCTGTCACACCACCGTACATACGGATCCGTATACGGCGGTTCGGTGGGTTATGCGATTAGCCCCCAGGAGAGACTGCTCGCCCCTGGTCACTCCTCGCCGGGCGTTCGACTGGGCGGTTCGCCGCAAGCGATTCGACACTTCCTCGTCAGCCCTTAGGGCTTCACCCCTATCCTCTGTCGGGAAGGCCAGAATTAACTGGTCATTCAGCCGCTTGTCGCTCATGAGTTCCGCTGCCTACTGGCCACTCCGCACCGTTCAGGCCTTCATCCTTTCCAGGACTACTATGCCCTCTGCTGACTCCTCTCACCCGGTCTGAACTGATCACTCAGTTCTCAGTCTTGCTACCAAGACAGACGAGAGGTCTCCCGAGGTAAGCTCAACCGCCTTCAGCGCACGACCGCCAGATTTACCCTGCATACCGGCTTGACTCCAGTTGCCCCACTATATAGTGTTTTGCGACATGGTGAGTTACCCCACGGACATGTCCGATCTGATGACCCGTTTTTTTACTGAGGAGGCCTGTCGCACCCATATTGAGAAGCTTCGCTGGCCAGACGGGTATATCTGTGTGAAATGTGGGAATCACAAGAGGTGGAAAACCAAGCGAGGGTTGTCGGTGTGCTCCACATGTCAATATCAGCAGTCACCATTGGCCGGAACGATTTTTCAAGATTCTCGTATCCCGTTGCGCATTTGGTTTCAGGCAATCTGGTGGTTTACGAGCCAGAAAAATGGAGCGAGTGCTCAAACGTTGCAAAGGGTGTTGGGGATGAGCGGTCACGAGCCTGCGTGGCTCATGCTTCATAAATTACGGGTTGCGATGGTTCGCCCCTCCCGCAACCGTCTTGCCGGGCACGTTGAAGTTGATGAAGCCTATTTGGGTGGAGAAGGAAACAAGCAACTGGTTGGCGTTGCCGTGGAAATCAACGACAAAGGAAGTGGGCGAATGCGAATGCAACCGCTTAAGGGCCGAACAAGCGCGGATGTCAAGCATTTCGTTCAGCAGCATGTTGAGCCTGGCAGTACGATTATCACCGACGGACTCACAAGTTATTGCTGTCTGGCAGACGAAGGGTATGCGCACAAACCAATGCGAAAGTCCTCTGTTGGGGGAAATCACGACCCAGACGCGGACGACCTGTTGCCAAGAGTCCACCGTGCCATTTCACGGGTGAAACGTTGGCTCCTGGGCACATACCAGGGACGCCTTGACCATAAGTACCTCGACGCCTACCTGAATGAATTTATCTTTCGATTCAATCGTCGGACCTCGCGCTCTCGGGGCCTCTTGTTTCATCGACTCCTGGAAAATGCTATCGCCGTCGACCCGGCTCCGCTCCAAAAAATTCAGCGGACCACAATATCTAGTAGCAACTGGAGTTAAGCCGGTATGCAGGAGATTTACACCCAGGACCCTTGATGGATACGGACTTCGTGAAAACCAGCCCACTCGTCCGGCCCTGACTGCCTCGTATCTGGTTCTTGTTCATCGGCCCACGCCTTTGCTCCACGCTGCCTTCAGACCCCGCCTCACGACGACGCCCTTGCGCTTCGCTATGACTTCACCTCCATCAGGTTGTCAAAGGGACTTCCACCCTCAAGCTGTTGAGCATGCTCGGCACACTGGTTTTGAGTCCTTTTCCCGAAAGAAAAGGATCTCGGCTGCCGGGCCGAACCCCATAGCTGTTAAGCTAAGAGGACTTCTTTCTGGTGTACAATTTGGGGTCGACTCTGGCTTCCAACATTTCTAACGTCGTCATGCGGGAGCGTTGCCGATATTTGATACAGTGCTTCAGCAACGGCTCGAGTTCACGAACAAGATGGGCCATTCCTTGGCTGAACGAGGCAAACAACCACTGCGCGAGCTGAAACGCCCGCTCCTGGATTCGTTTATACACCTTCTCAAAGCTGATCTCTCGCCCCACGGCCGGGCCCCGGGCTCGGCTGGCCCACGCATGGATCCGGTGGACCAAGACCGCCGCAATCAATTTGCCATAGAGTTCACAGCGCACTCGCTGCTCATTGCCGGTGGTCGAATGGTGCACACGGAGAATCGATTTGAATTGTTTGAACACCAACTCAATCTGCCAGCGCAGGCTATAGAGGGCCCGCACCATGTCGAGGGGCACCCAGGCTTCGGGCACATTCGTGATCAACAGCGTCCAGTCACACCAGGTGAGCGTCGAGGTTCGAGCGGTCCGACCTTGTTGGCGGGCGGGCGCCTTGACTCGCCGCCGCCGTTGCCTGGCCATCTGGGGACTCACGCGCAAACACACGAGACGACAGGGGGCGGTCTGCTGCGGCCCCTGGCCCAGGCGCACCAGCATCTCCCTGGTCAGAGCGGGGCCGTGGGCTAAGAGAGGGGCCAGCTCCAGGCGCGCACCAGATTGGGCCGCGCTGATCGTGGGGCCCACCATGAACCGCGTGACAAAATAAGCGTCTTGGTCGATCATGGCCGTCAACGTGCGCAGCTTGCAATAGCCTTGGTCCATGAACACCAGATCCTGCGGGTGCAGCAGAGCAGGAAGCCGATCCGTGTAGCGATTATCCGGGACAGTCCCCGCCGTGGGCTCCAGGGAGATCAGCTCCCCTTGTTTAGAGTCATAGGCGACTTGAATCTTGCAATTGGCCGGTGAGGCATTCCCGCCCGCGCCCGGCCACACCTGCTGCAGCTTCGGGCTCACATCCCAACTCGAACTATCCATCAATAAGACGCGGCCGAATGGCTGCCGCACCCTCGGGCCGATCGTGGCCACTTGTAGTTTCTGTTGTAAGATCGCGTGCAGACAGCGCCGGAGAAACACGGCCGCTGGCGCGGTAAACCGCTGATGGAGGGCTTCCCGACTGAGGCGAGCGTGCAGAGCGGCCACCATTCCTCCCAGCGACGGATGCGTCATTCCGACTTGCCCCAGGGTCATGAGCCCCAGGAAGTCATAGGGCTGCAGCACGCCCTGGCGTTGACAGAATCCGGTCTCCTTGGCCAGACGATTCAGGCGTTTTGTTTAAAGGCGTCGAACACCTTCGTCAGGGCGGTGCTCATGCCCGGCTCCCCAAGCCCTGGGCGCGGACCAACGCGACCTCAGCGTGCACCCGGGCCGTCGTCACCGCTTTCAAGCGTTGATACCGCTTGAGTCGGCGCCGGACCTCAACCAGATCTCTCTGGGCAATAAAGAGCGTGGAGCTTTTCCCGGCCACGGTGAAGCTGAGTTGATGGTAGGGCCCATGCTTTTTGGGCTGCTGAGGGTCTTTACACTGACAACCTGGTGTGCCGCACACATTCCACTGTTGGCTTAGGCTGCCCGGCAAGACAGGCCCGAGGGTGGTCAATTGGGTCTTAAGGCGGTGAAGCGTGCGTTCTTCTTTGGTCATCGAGTCCTCCCGGTAAAACCGATAGCAGTTGTAAGGCTACCGGTATACTAGCACAAAAAAAAACGCCAAACAAGCGCTTCTTGAAGATTCCCCCCTCACTTTAGCTTAACAGCTATGGGCCGAAACCCGGCAACATAGGAAAACATTTAGGCATGAGATTTGGTGAAACAGGTCCAACGCGATGACCTGCTAACCCTCTTTGACTGGCAAACCCCAAGATGTATGCCCGACACACCTCGTCAAGGGGTAAGCGCAGATCCATAAATTTTGTATGATCCACATTTCTTATCCTGTGTTCCTCACCCTAGAACAGTTTTCTTGCTGGGCTCTTCTCTCAATGATATAGTCTTTCCCATTGTGAGTGCCTACCTGCCTACCAAAGCACTCCTTCTGGCGGTCCAATCTGACCCCACCCCTGCCATTGCCATCCTGCAACAACTCAACCCGGAAATGGTGTGCTTTTTCCTGGAGGAGTCGTGCAAGCCTGTGG
Source organism: Nitrospirales bacterium (assembly GCA_965248225.1). GTDB lineage: Bacteria > Nitrospirota > Nitrospiria > Nitrospirales > UBA8639 > Nitrospira_E. The sequence continues at coordinate 4,331,304 of CBDFIV010000015.1, read as the reverse complement.
TGGAATCCGACGTCCACCCCGCCCTCTCGCAGATGCCCCGATGCTGGGATTGGATACTCACCTCGGATACGAACAGTTTTCCCACTTGCCATCAAGCCTTAGCGAAAGGGTTGGGCCCTCTTTTAACCCAATGGAACGTCGCTCCGGGCGAACTGGCCGTTGATTTAAGCAGTGCGACCCCTGCCATGGCATCAGCGATGACCTTGGTGGGATTTCCATTTTCCTCACAAGTGTTCTTAGTCCCAAACTTCCTATCACAAGAAACCGCAGCCGAAGCTCCTCCCCAGCCCGAAACCTCAGAAAATCCGTGGGATGAAGAAGCCCCAAGAGTTCGCCAAGAAGCCTGTCATGCCTTTAATCAGGGATGGCATGAATCCTCCGCCCATGCCTTTCGTACATTAGAACACCGGGTCAGCGGGGGATCGAAACCGATGTATCGTGCCTGGGTTGATATTGCACAAGGCTATGGCCTTTGGGAACAACTCCAGTATCGCCCGGCTTGGGAAAAACTCAAAAGCGGTATCAAGGCCTTGGAGCTCGCTTCCGTATGGGGTGGCCCCCCTGGGATGGATCGCATTATCAAATCGCTCAAAGACAATCTCCGTTTTTTGGAATCCCTGGCCTTAGATGCGAAGGAAATTAAATTTTCGCTCGCGTTGGATCTGCTAGCCTGGGCGAAACGACGGGGAGACCGAGGGCGGGATATAGAGATGGCCACTCGCGTCCTTGTTCGCGGGTTAGAAGCTGCCACGCAATATCAATTGTTTCATCATTATCAATTGAAAAGTTGGGACATCACCGTCGAGAAACTTCCGAAAGACATGCAATCGACCTGTCGGACGTGCTACATGAACGACATTGATGGGAAATATCGTTTACCACTTCTGGCACAATTCCAGGCGTTAGCCGGATTAGGTAACCCCATGGGCCAGCGCTTTACCACCGACTGGCCAAAAATGAAATCGTTGTTTGATGCGGCAGACCATGCGGTCCTAGGGTATGGCTTTGAATCACTCAAAGCCGAACGGTTCCACCAACTGTATGAGCTGACGATGAAACTGACCGGTACCACAGCATCAGACCTTCCTGTCTTTCCCACATTGAAGTTCTAAATGGATCGGCCACATTTCATGGAAGTCCGAATTTATTATGAAGACACCGATTGTGGAGGAGTGGTGTATTACGCCAACTACCTCAAATATTTTGAACGCGCCCGCACACATTTCTTGGAAGAGCATGGCCTCTCCGTCAGTGGACTCATTCAGGATGGAACCCAATTTCGCGTCACAAAGGCGGAACTGGCCTATCGGTCCGCAGCCATGCATGGAGAAACATTAGTCGTGAAGACAACCGTCGCCGCTGATCGCCGTATTTCCATGACCTTTTCTCATATCATTCGTGAACGCTCCAGCCAACGCTTAGTTGTTGAAGGCTCGGCGACACTCGTGGCGGTCGATGCCACCGGCAAAATCAAACGCATCCCGCCACCCATCTTAGAAGCCGTCGGCCTTCCCACCCAATAACGTTGTGAATAACAGAGCGTGTGGGCCTCAGTAAATAACCCCGCCCAAAGGGCGGGGCTTTTGAAGAAATTTAAAACAACTTCATCGAGCAATACATTTGCACAAGGCGTCGTCGAATATCTTCTCGAATAATTCGAAACAGATATTGCTAAGTCTGGGCGATGTGCCATTTCGTCTCATAACCCGTATGGTTTGTTCCTTAAGCTGACATGCGCACAGGCAATCACAACCGTGACCGGCCGCCGCAGCCGGCTGAACGTTTCCTCCCCGCCCAAAGGGCGGGGCTTCCACGTTCGTTTTAGTGAACCTGTATGCCGGTCATGCGTTCCAAAAACGCATCTCGATGCGTAGCCAGACTTCCCCAATCAGGAATCCCTTCGAGTAGTTCCGGGCCGCCATTCGAACCCTCCTCGAAAGGAGGCGCAACCCGCACAGTCACATTCCCCAACTGAATATCGCCCGTGGACCAGGCTTCCAACAGCGGACGAAATTCCTGGGGGTTTTCAATAAGCGATGGTTGAAAATCATGAATCGTACTCAGCGCGACTAACACCTTCTCCGGGATGGGAGTGACAGGGGAAGGGGGAATAGCCCCATCGGATTTCCCATTGAAGAGCGCCCACAATCGCTCGAATCCGACCGATTGCACCTTCACCTGTTTTTGAAACATCGCCAAGTAGCGCAGGCGGTTAAAAAACCGCTTAAGAGCACGGGGAGTAGGATGGCGTGCGTGAAGAATCCGCAACCAGAACTTGAGGGCCTTCACGAATTCAGGCGAATCTTTTTCCACCGCATCGGTCTGACGGAAGAACAACAATAGGCCTGAACCAAGGACTATCCCTAAAATTAAACCTGGCCAATAAATTGATGCATTAGAAGCCTCTCCTGGACGAAGCACAGGTTGCTCCTTGGAAGACTTGGAATCAGGGGTGGATTCCGTTATGGAATTCCCACCAGAATAAATAGGCTTCTTGCTCTGGCCAGCAGCTTCAGCAGGCTTCTCTTTCCCTCCAAGCTCTGGTGGGACGTTAGAAGAGGGGCCAGAAATGTTGGGAAGATACGTCTTTCCAACAAACACACTGGCACAGACAACTACCAATAACATACCGATCGGCAATAACCTTTGTAACGTACGACCGAAATGTTGCATGAATGACACGGCCTGTTCCAAAGGATTCGTGCGTTGAATTAAAGAAGCGACTAACGCAGCAGATTGTTGAGAGGTGGGAACGGGCACCGGCACTTCAATATTAATAAGCTTCTCCAGATACTGGCGAGCAAAGGCCGTACGTTTATCTCGAGCCGAATCGGACTCGTTCTCTTTGCCAGCTCCCCCATCGGAAGCCATATGTGGCTCATCGGCGAATTCCTCGGCCACATCTTTAAAGCCGACGCCCACACAGCGTTCCACGCGATCAAGCGCCAAGCCCATCACCACCACACAGTCGCCAGAAGACACCAAAAAGTTAATGGCCTCTAAGACCTCCAAGACCTTATCGGGTTGGCAGCGATCCAAATCATCAATCATCACAATCGGAAAATGTCGAGGGTTGAGCGCCCCACAGACCTCCCCAAACTCTCGAGCAAAGGCCTGCCGAAATCCCGTTTGCGCAGACAGATCACGCAGCCGGGTTTTACCCGAAAGCGAAGCTAACAAAGAAGCAGGCTTGGTCCCAAAGGCTACAACCGTTCTCCAGACCAATCCTAAGACAGGAACGGACTTGGTCAACAAACTCAAGAAATCATAAGATTCACCTTGGGTATTGAGCAGTTGATTAAACAAGTTTTGAAGGACGTCCGGATGTTCAAAAAGATAGCCCAGTGCCACGCCATAGAGCGCGCCAAACGCGAGAAAACTCATTAAATGTTTTTTGAGCCGAAGCGCTAACAACCGACTGCGAAACCGCCAGTTGGCGGGATGCCACCAGGGAGGCACCGACGAAGTCCGAATTGCTTCCAGCAGAGCGGCTAAAAGATGTTCTTCTTTCTGGTGATGCCAGGCATTAAACCACACCGGTCGAAATCCAAACCGAGCCAAATCGGCTTTCAACAAATTCATCAACGAACTTTTTCCCGTGCCCCAGTCGCCGGTTATGGCAATCGTCAGCGGCGGCTTCGTTTTCTCATGACGCAAAAAGCGCGAAAGCCCATTGGAGATCGTGGAGAATTTCAACGGATCAGGATCACCAGCTTCCAACGGCCGATCCGACACCAACGCTCCGGAAACAGATTCATCCAGAGTCTGATATCCAGGAACCATCCGAAACGCAATCACTAAGAGGAGCAACGGCAGGCCCCACCCCGGCAGCCAATACCAGGGGGCCGGCGATTGACGATATAGCATTGAAGAATTCCACGTCTTCCCCCCATCTCTAGAAACGAGTATTGTGCCACTACTTCCCACCACCCAGCCTTCAGTTGAAGAAACAAAATCCACACTTCTTAGCCAAGTGGTAGGGTTCCCGGTCTGTTTCTTCCAGGTCTTTCCTCCATCCTCTGTTCCCAAGATGGTACTCCTAGTTCCCACCGCCCAACCCCTTGTCTCCGAAATAAAGTCCACGCTGAAAAGCCCAGATGTTGTACCGCTACCCTGTTTAGACCATGTCAAACCCCCATCCTTCGTCACCAAGATAGTGCCGTTCTCGCCCACCACCCAACCCTGAGTGGATGAAACAAAAGCTATATCTTCAAGCCAAGCATCGGGGCCGTTAGCCACACTCACCCATGTTATGCCCCCATCAGTCGTCGCCAAGATTGTGCCGTTTTTTTCCTCTTGAAATGAACTTTCAAATCCTACGGAAAATTTGCTAACCATCGTAATCCAGCCCTGCGAAGGGGAGACAAACTCCACGCTCTGAAGTCTCGTCGACGTACCACTCCTTTGTGCCGTCCAGGTTATGCCTCCATCCTTGGTACCCAAAATCGTTCCTCCACTTCCAACCACCCAGCCCTGCGAAGGGGAAACAAAATCCACACTCGTGAGCGTTGCTAACACAACTTTGCTGACCTGCGAGGTCCAAGTGATTCCACCGTCAGCAGTAGCCAGGATCGTACCGCTCTCGCCCACGGCCCATCCTTGAGTAGGCGAAAAAAACTTTACATCATAAAGCCAACTCTTCGATCCACTTGTCTGCGGAACCCAAGACTGCCCCCCATTCTGAGTCGCAAGAATAGTGCCGCCCTCGCCCACCACCCATCCCTGAGTGGATGAAACAAAGCTCACACCCATTAGCTTGAGTTCGTCAAAGAGGCCATTATTAATTAGTCCTATCCACTTGGCGCCTCTATCAATTGTTGACAAAATAGTCCCATCGGTCCCGACGGCCCAGCCCTGGCTACCCGAAATAAACGTCACACTAAACAACTCACTCCTCGTTCCGCTTGGCTGCGCCGCCCACGTCTGCCCCCCATCCGTCGTCGCTAGGATCGTACCGCTCTCGCCCACCGCCCAGCCCTGACTACCCGAAATAAACGTCACACTAAACAACTCACTCCTCGTTCCGCTTGGCTGCGCCGCCCACGTCTGCCCCCCATCCGTCGTCGCTAGGATCGTACCGCTCTCGCCCACCGCCCAGCCCTGACTACCCGAAATAAACGTCACACTAAACAACTCACTCCTCGTTCCGCTTGGCTGCGCCGCCCACGTCTGCCCCCCATCCGTCGTCGCTAGGATCGTACCGCTCTCGCCCACCGCCCAGCCCTGACTACCCGAAATAAACGTCACACTAAACAACTCACTCCTCGTTCCGCTTGGCTGCGCCGCCCACGTCTGCCCCCCATCCGTCGTCGCTAGGATCGTACCGCTCTCGCCCACCGCCCAGCCCTGACTACCCGAAATAAACGTCACACTAGTTAGCCCTGCCTCTGCTCCACTAGCCTGCGGTGCCCACGTCTGGCCCCCATCTGTCGTCGCTAGGATCGTACCGCTCTCGCCCACCGCCCAGCAGGTCAGATCACCCACACAAGTGATGCCATTGAGATCTACCGTATTGAGGTTAATGGGCGTCGATTCTTTTTTTTGTGGGATTTGGCGCTTCGGCGGTTGTGGTTTTGAACGGGGCTTTTTCCTGATGGTCTGCTGGACGGGAGCCTGTTGGGTTTGAGGCGCAATCGTCTGCTGTTCGATACTGTTGGGCGCTGATTTGAAAGATGGATCTTCGATAATCCCTTGGGGTTCCGTTTGCTGCGCGGGGGGTTCGTTGAATCGGTTGACCGGACCAGGAGCAATTTCCATACTTAGGTTGCTTGGTGTACTTGGCGGCAGATTTTCTCCGTCGGCATTACCCTTCCCCACTTCCAATTGTATTTCGGCATGGGCTTCGTTCACCCATCTTGAAGAGGCGCGAGAGGCAGCTTTCGCTGGGGGTTGCGATTCTTGTTTTGTCGTCTGCGCTTGTTTATTTTGTTGTGTCCAGGTTTTCCCACCATCTGCACTATGGACAATCAACCCCTTGTTCCCGACCGCCCAGAGTTTCAGCCCATCGGGGGCCGCATAGAGATCGTTCAAGCTTGAGGGAATGACTGGCAGCCGTTTGAAGGCGTTGGCTTCACGAGGATATGTCCACCAGTCTGCGTCGACCAAATTTTGAGGGAAGGGGATGTCTGAACGAAAGGCGTTGGGATGTGGGTCTTGGTTGAAGGCGATGAGGCTGCTTAGTAAGCAGATGAGCGCGGCTCCACACACCAGCCACATCGGAGTTCGTCGTTTTCCACTTGCTGTGGGTTGTTTCATGTGTCGCCTTCCTTAGCGAATGCCGTCAGGTTTTACGAACTGGCCATTCCTATTTAAAAACACACGCGCCCTTGCGAGAAACCTCACAAGGGCGCGTGCTCTATCTCATTTTTCTGATTTAGGAGGTTCTTCATTCGTCCTTCCTCTCTATTAGTTTTGTTCTATAGCACTTTCCCCAAATTCCGTCAAAAGCCGAACGACTCCTTCTTTCCAGCAGACGTTCCCTTGTGTGCTTCCTTGCCTTTTGCGATGATGGCTGCAATGTATTCTAAGTGTTGTGACTCATTTCCCCCTAAACGAACACCATTTTCTTCTTATGCCTGAAGCCTGTTTACTGTCTCTTCCTCTTCAAAACTATCAGACCACTTGGGAGCTGCAACAAACGCTGGTAGAGGAACGAGGCAAAGACCGTCAACTGGACACCCTCATTCTTACGGAGCATGAACCAATCCTGACATTGGGACGGACAACGAAACCGGAGCATTGGGAACGGCACTGGCCAGAACTCCAGGCCAAGGGCATTTCTCTGCATCAGACGAATCGGGGCGGCTCGGTCACCTATCACGGTCCCGGTCAGATTATTGGGTATCCGATTCTTCGCTTGAAAAACTTCTGCCCCGGCCCCAAAATCTATGTACAGAACCTGGAAGAGGTGTTGATTCGAACGCTATCCGAGTGGGGAATTGTGGGATGCCGACATGAATCGTTTCGGGGAGTCTGGGTGAAAAATACGGAAGGTCATGTAGAAAAAATTGCCTCCATCGGTGTACGAATTTCAAAAGGCATCACCATGCACGGCTTTGCCCTCAACGTAAATATTGATCTCCAGCCTTTTTCACTCCTCACCCCCTGTGGCATCGAAAACTGCAAGGTAACATCCATGGAGAAAATTCTTGATCAACAAGTGGATGCAGCACATGTACGAGAGCAAATCGCCATTCATTTTTCTCACGTCTTCAGATTAGAATGGACTGAACAGAAATGGGTCTAACCAGACACCAGTACAGAATCTCTCAAGATCGAATAACAGCCTGACGATATTTCAGATATGGTAAGGAAAAAATAACGGTAACCACACGCCAACTTGCGGTTACTCAATGTCCTTCGAAGTGTGAGGAAATGCTCACTTTTCCCAATGGAAAGACCTTGATCAATCTGATCCTTCATCGCCCGGCCATACGATAATAGTCAGCGGGAGCGTTTTATCCGCTTCAACCCATTCCGCATTTTCCCAAAACTCATCATCATCGAGCTCCGAAATATCGCCGTAATCTATTTTCTCGTCAGGAATCGCCTTGAGTTCATCAATCCGCGTCTTCGAAATCGGCGGCAGTTCTTCCTGATTCTTTCGTATAGTAGCCATGATAGTTCCGCTGTTTTGGCTCATTGTCCCGTGAGCAGTTCATGCTTTTCAGGCTTAAGATGATAACCCATGGCGTGCATAATGGCGTTGACACTCTCAAACTTAGGGTTGCCTTGCTCTGACAAGGCTTTCTGCAGGCCTTTTCTCGTCATTCCCGCAGCCTCAGCCGTGGCAGTTACCCCTTTTGCTCGTGCAATCATGCGCAAGGATGACAACAGAGCAGGCGTACACCCGTCTTTGGCATATTCTTCAAAACTAATCGTCAGATAATCGTCAATCTCCTCAGGATGCTTTTGAAAGTACCCTTCCTCCACTTCCGAGAAGGTTCTGTATTTTCGGTTTTCATGCATGGCGTGTATGCTCCTTCCAAAAAGCTTTCGCCGTTTCAATATCCGCTGTCTGTGTGCTCTTGTCACCCCCACAGAGCAACACAACAATATTATTCCCTTCTTCTCCTATATAGACGCGGTAGCCAGGACCAAAAAACATCCGGAGTTCGCTGACACCTTCTCCAACAGGTTCACAGTCCCCATAGTTACCGTGTTCGAGTCTGGCGACTCTGGCAAGAATGCGTTTTCGGCCCATTATATCCAGCAGACGATCAAGCCACTCAGTGAATGGCTCCTGTCCGTGTTCGTCCACATAGACGATCACCTGTTTCAGTTCTGCTGCTCTAGCCACTTACGATCCTTTCCTCTATCGTACTATAGCGTACCATGGTACGCAATAAGATTCTTGGAAACCTTTTCCCCCGACCCCCTCTTTCCCTTGGGTATGGGATAATCTGCTTTATCAGATATAAAATCCAAGCTATGGGTATAACCCAACAAAAGGCTAGAATCTCTCATCACGACGTTGCAGCACTCAATCGGCATTGCACTAGTCCAGTATTAATTTGGAGATCTGCTCTTGGGCAACCTTCATATCCTTTCTATTGAAGAGGTCTCTTGCATTCCCAACTTACGAATATTGCATTGCAAGACGTGACCGTGCTTATTGAGAGCCAAAGTGGCAGGAACTCAAAAAAAGGCATTGCCCTGCATCAGACGAATCGTGGCGGCTCGGTCACCTATCACGGTCCCGGCCAACTTATTGGATATCCGATTCTTCGATTGAAAAATTTCTGCCCCGGCCCCAAAATCTATGTACAAAAACTGGAAGAAGTATTAATCAGGACACTAGAAGAATGGGATATTGGAGGATGTCGAAATGAGTCACTGAGAGGAGTATGGGTAAAGAGTGCGGAGGGTCAATTAGAAAAAATTGCCTCAATCGGAGTACGCATCTCAAAAGGCATCACGATGCACGGCTTCGCCCTTAACGTAAATGTAGATCTCCAGCCTTTTTCTCTCCTCACCCCCTGTGGCATCGAAAACTGCAAAGTAACATCGATGGAGAAAATTCATGGCCAACAAGTGAACTCCGAGGAAGTCCAGAAACGACTGGCGACCAATTTCGCTGAAGTTTTCAATTTAGAATGGACTGAACAGAAATGGGCATAACTCGATCACAGAACTGAATTTCCTATCGCCTGGCAACTACACTCAATCGTCTAAGCTCTCATTACAGCGTGAAGAATTGGACTACTCTGAAGTCACCAGCATTCCCCTTCCAGAATCAGGTCAATGAATGTCCGTATCCACGAATGGTTCATCACAAGACGTGACCAGGCTTACAGAGATGTCTTTTATACCTCGCAAGAAGCCCGAATTGTCATCAACCAGTGGCTACAGCAATATAATACCTGTCGCCCACATTGTGCTCTGGGTACCAGCCTCCAGCCACAGAAACGAGTTTCTGCTCCACTAATTGAATCTGTTCTACGCAATCAACACTTTTTGCGCTCAACATTTCCAGCAAGTCCCGCAAACTTACTTAAAGTTTATATGGCATTAAATGCAGTTGATAATAATACCGGATGCGAAATGCTCGCCTTTGAAATATTTGAGCGTGTTAGATAGAGTGTTCGTTCCCGCATGATGGTAAGGATAAGCTATTTGCACCAATACCCCTAAAACCAGGAGCCCTCAATGGGAACAAACGACTTTGTATTGGTCATTCATGGAACTTGGAATCCGCCGGACGCAAATGAGCCAAAGTGGCATCAGCTTAACGAGTCAGAGCCAACGAATTTCTGCAAGCAGCTAAATGACGAACTGGAGAAACTTGGCCTTGGTCGCGCAGTATGGCGCAGTTTAAACGGAACTGAGATTCACTTCGGTTGGAATGGTGCGAATCAACACAAAGACCGGGTCCAAGCTGGCCACCATCTGTTTAATTTGATCGAAAAGATTCATTTCGAAAATCCATCAGCGAAAATTCATATCGTCGCTCATAGCCACGGGGCAAATGTCACGCTAACCGCCTTACAACAATATCTGTAGAAATTAACTGCAAATGGTAAAAATTTATTCTGGGAAATCAAGAACAAGTTAAAAAAACTGGAATTGATTAATGACCTGACAGTCGAGGAGGCGATAGCGCAAAGCTTGCACGAAGAACTAGGCCAAGACTCTACTTCAGAGGTGCTGCATTGGCCCGTGTTCACCACACTGAAAGAGAAAATCCGAGAGTTGGAGTGTGAGCAGGAAGATGGGAAACCTGAAATGGACATGCCTAAGTTTTTTCTGAACATGATCTATTTCATGCTTCGCTGGACTCCTATAAGACCCAAAAGTTCTAGAAAGCTCAACGAGTTTCTAAGTAGCTATGAATCTGTATTCACCAATGAATGGGTATTGGCAAATGGATCGAATCGCATTGGCCGGCTCGTGTTTATGGGTGCACCTTTCCTTTCCAAGGTTTGGATGAGAGGCAAATGGTGGGCTCCTGGCTCGGTCATCGGTCACATAATCGATCTGATTGCCTCTGTTTTCCTAGGACTCTTTGCAGGCTACGTATTAATCGAAGGATCTTGGGTATTTTACGTTTGGGGTGGCGGCTCTTTAATTCGTTTAATATGGCCCTTCGATGCTGATTTGACACCCGTACTGGATCCACGCGATTGGGCAACATGGCTGCAATGGACGAGTGGTTTCTTTTGGGCAACATATGCACTCTTGGGGTTCACGCTGTTTGAAGGATGGAAACGCCACGATATCAATCCGTATTTTGATGACAAAGGTTTAACCGAAAAGCATCTGGAGCAATTGAAAGGAATCTTACCATTCGATACTTTAATCGTGCATGCGGGACTTCTAGACGAAGTATTTCTTGGGTTTTCGGCAGAGCCACTAGTCTATGGAACATTGATGCCGCAGGTACGGTCATTCTTGTATCCACCACTTACGTTGAGCGTTGAAGATTTGCCGCTTGGGATAAACCCAGCTCCACGCAATTTCGTTACTCGTTGGGGTTCAACATTTTTGCAGGTCTTGCTTGCATTTATAGTTAGAATAGCATGGCCTTTCGTAAAGCTATGGGAACGAGTGCTAACCAACCAACTTCTTCAGCTTGTCTCAAGCCCGTCTTTTGGGATGCCAGCAAGAGAGTTCTCACGCGCGGTGATAGTCGCCCGGAAGAGCATCGAGTATCCAGACTTTTTTAATGAAACTGAGTGGGAGGTTAGTAGAATGTTGATAAACTCAGCGCCTCCTAAGAAAGTTTCCGATCACGAAGGCTCAAAACGTTATTCATTCCTTTGGGACCGAGACAAGCGAGAGAGGCTGAAAAACAATTCGTGGCTTTGGAATGAGGTTGAGGAAAGTCTCCCGGGTATCGAGAGACGCTATCGTAGTATACCGAGCATTGATCGTGATGCTGTGAAGCAGAGGCTGCTCAACACATGTCTCGTGCTAGAAGAAAGAATGCGAGAGGTCGTTGGCGCAGTCGAACTTGTTCATTCGGCATATTACTCAAACCCGATAATAATAGAAGGCGTGGCTCAATTTATTGCCACAGGCCAATTGGAGGCACCATCCGGTGCAACCCATGCTGAGATGGAGGGAATTGGTGTAAATATCGACGCCTGCTGACTGGCCTCTGGGTCGGACACTCTCATTTCCATGCAGACCTTGTCTGAGCGCAGCGAGTTGGTCTGCCCTCCTAACACTCGCGTTCGACCTATAGGATTTGGCCAGGCTGGGCGTCAAATCGACATAGGTAGGTCCTCACGAACTTTCCCTGTCACACCACCGTACATACGGATCCGTATACGGCGGTTCGGTGGGTTATGCGATTAGCCCCCAGGAGAGACTGCTCTCACCTGGGCACCCCTCGCCGGGCGTTCGACTGGGCGGTTCGCCGCAAGCGATTCGACACTTCCTCGTCAGCCCTTAGGGCTTCACCCCTATCCTCTGTCGGGAAGGCCAGAATTAACTGGTCATTCAGCCGCTTGTCGCTCATGAGTTCCACTGCCTACTGACCACTCCGCACCGTTCAGGCCTTCATCCCTCTCGGGACTACTATGCCCTCTGCTGACTCCTCCCGCCCGGTCTGAACTGATCACTCAGTTCTCAGTCTTGCTGCCAAGACAGACGAGAGGTCTCCCGAGGTAAGCTCAACCGCCTTCAGCGCACGACCGCCAGATTTACACCCAGGACCCTTGATGGATACGGACTTCGTGAAAACCAGCCCACTCGTCCGGTCCTGACTGCCTTGTATCTGGTTCTTGTTCATCGGCCCGCGCCTTTGCTCCACGCTGCCTTCAGACCCCACCTCACGATGACGCCCTTGCGCTTCGCTATGACTTCACCTCCATCAGGTTGTCAAAGGGACTTCCACCCTCAAGCTGTTGAACATGCTCGGCACACTGGTTTTGGGTCCTTTTGCCGAAACAAAAGGATCTCGGCTGCCGGGCCGAAACCCGGCATCTATCATAAACTACGCTCGTTCTATTTGGCGGAAATGATTTGGAATGGCTATAGAGAAAAGATAAACCTGGATTCCTGCCTCCGCAGGAATGACGAAGAAGTAGACCGAAGGAGGGAATCACCGCATTGTTAAAAAGTTCTTGTTTCCGCCGTATGTTTTGAAATAGGACATCACGCTATATCCCCCACCCCCCACTCAGGTGCAAATTCGCCCCCGTCACATACCGCGCATCATCCGATAAAAAATACCGCACCGCTTGCACAGCATCTTGAACCCCTCCGATATATCCAGCAGGAATTTTCTTGGCCATCCCTGCTAATTCTTCAGGCGGGGCACTCCCGGAATCGACAAAACCAGGCGAAATGGCGTTCACCGTGATGCCATGAGGGGCAAATAGCTTGGCCAACGTTCTAGTGAGAATAAGGACCCCGGCTTTGGCAATGTAATGCGCGGTGACCTGAGTCTGCGCTTCCATCTTGTCCGCATTGGCCATACCAAACGAAATGATCCGACCGTATTTTCTGGCTTGCATCCCTGGCGCCACAGCCTTGGCGAGGAAAAAAACAGGGTCGAGATTATTGGTGAACATTTCTGACCAGCCTTCTGGTGTTTCTTCCATGAGAGGCACTCGATGATACGGGCCTGCGCCGTTTATGAGCGCGTCGATTTGCCCAAATGTTTGTTCGACCTCTTGAACGAGCTGAGTCGCCTCAGCAGGTTTTGACACATCACATTGAATAGCCAAGGCCGTTCCACCCTGTCCTTCAATGGTGTGTTTCACCTCTTCAGCCTCACGTTGGCTCGTGCGATAGCAGATCGCGATAGACCAGCCCTCCTTTGCCAGATCCAATGCGACGCCTCGCCCTATGCCTCGGGCTCCCCCTGTAATTAACGCTACGCGTTCGGACATTACTTTTCTCCTCTATACTTTCTCGAATGGTTTAGAGAACAGATTCTTCCAGGTTTAGCGTGAGGAATATAGACAACATGGAACGACGAGCAGAATCCCCTACTTTGTAAGGAGGGGCGAGGGGAGGTAGATACATCAGCGGCTAAATTACCGTAAGAGCTGGTAGCATAATTACAGGGTCGTCCAGCTGTCACTCTACCCCACCTAGCCTCCCCTTACAAAGGGGAGGAATGTGAAGGCTATTGAACGTTTAGAGACATGATCCCGTGCATTAGCAGATGGATCTACCCACGCTAAACCCTGAGAAGCCAGCGAAAACATGCCAAGCTGAATTCTTTAGCGACGCATCGCGACTCGTTTTTCTAATTCCAGCAACACATTATTCGTCCGGCTTGAAAAAACCTGCTTCTTGGGATCTTTCGATTCTTTGATAAAGGCCTGAAGATCTTCCACCGTATCAAGGTCACGCAGCATCGGTAAGACTTTCACGGAAAGACCCATCGCGTTGGCTTTTTCTTGGGTCAGAGAAAAGACCACATCTGTTGACCAGGGAATATTTTCAAAGATTTGTGGGGCAGGGGATCGGAGGCCAATCAGGGAATATCCGCCATCGATCGTGGGACCCAAGACGATGTCATGATCTTGAAGGCTCTTGAATGCTGAAGATATGAGCGGGACAGTTAGGCCTGGGATATCAGTCCCGATGATGATGACTGACTGGTAAGGAGATCCAAGCGCCGACTGAAAGGCATGCGCCATGCGTGCGCCAAGATCATCCCCCACTTGACCCCAGATCGGAATCTTAAAACGGGTCTTCATCGCGCCAAAGAACGGATGGTCCGGAGTTGGGGCTCCGGCCAATATTCGGTCACACCCTTGGAGTGATTGGCATCGTTCGAGCAAATCCAACACGAGGCTTCCATGCAAACTCGCAGCTTCATCCGGCGTGAGAGGCGGGCAGAGACGTGTTTTGACGTATCCCTCTATCGGAGCTTTAGCAAACACGATGAGGGCTGCCGAATTCGGCCTGGCAGTCGGTCGATTTCGACCATGGCCTTGTTGCGAGGAACCAGGACGCCGTATGCGTGAAGGTTTACCGGACATGATGGTAATACTGGTGAAGACGATCCGGGCTCCATCCCAGCCAATAACAACCGCGTAAGATCCACATTCGTACAATGGTTCGGAGAGGACCGTGCTGTTCCCATCGTCGGAACGACGTCGTGACGGTTTCCTTGAGAGCCACAACGGCTCCCTTTCGCTTCAGCCGTCGACTGAATTCTAGGTCTTCCATTAAAGGTATGTCTGCAAAGCCCCCCATGGACTCAAACATCGAACGACGCACAAACATCGCTTGGTCTCCCGTGCACATGCCTGACAAACGTGAGCGATGATTCATCATACGGCTGACCATCCACGCATAGCCTGAATCTTGAGGGAAGCGCACGTCAAACCGACCGCCTACATTGTGAGAGGAGGACAAGGCCTGCTCAATCACCGTTTTAGCATCTGGTGGCAACTGTGTATCGGCATGCACAAAGAGAAGAATGTCCGTAGTGGCCTGGTTTGCCCCCGCATTCATTTGTACCGCACGTCCTTTCGGCCCTGAAATTATTCTATGCTGAGGCTGGGATGAGGCATTCAAAAGCGTTTGAGCGACTTCTACGCTTCGATCTTGGCTGTTCCCATCGACAAGGATTATTTCTTCAAAATCCAAAGAGAGAAGCTCCTTGAGAAAAGACGGTAGAACGTCCTCTTCATTCAGAACGGGAATGATAGCGGCAATACTCATGAGAGGAGAAACACAGGACAGGCAGGGCTACATGTGGATGCGATCGGGTTGCCTACAAACTTGCTGGTTTCTTAGGAGTTTGAAACATGAAAAAGACCACCATGCCGACGGTACCCCAGTAAATGGCATATTTATGCCAAAACAAGACTTCCCCGAAACTCATGAATGCCATTGCACACAGGAGTGACAACCCAATCACGGTATACCGAATGCTTGGGGTATCCACCGAAGAATAGGCCCACAAAGCCATTCCTGAAAAATAAATCATCATCGGGAAAATACTGATTTCCGCACCCGTATTCACTGAAAGAAACACCTGCAAAAATCCAATGAAGACCATGGCCGACCCCACCATCTTCATCGCGACCTGCATTTGACGATTTTCCTGCTCTTCCACTTCCTCCTCCCGAACCGGGGGAGGCGGAGGAGCATTTGGAACGACTGGGTCTTCTGATGGTGGTTGATTGACGTCAGGACTCATGATTACCACTTAAAATGTTTGCTCAAGGTGAGGCCTTGCTGAGAATAGGACGATCCCATCGAAGCCCCATAAAGTTGGGTGGGAATATCTTGCATTTTTTCATACATCACTTTGAAGAAGGTTTGCCCATCTTGGATTCGAAACGGGACATCGTGTGGCCTCACTTCTAAAACTACTTGCGTTCCTTTTCGAGTGGGGTTGGCATAGCCAAAACCCGGATCGAAAAATCCCGCATAATGAGTTCGCAATTCCCCGCAAGCGGCTTCATACGCAACCATTTCCGCCGAATATCCCGGAGGCACCTGGATTCGTTCCTTAGAGGCTAAGATATAAAATTCCTCAGGTTCCAAGAGCATAGTAGCATTACCATTGCGATAGAGGGGTTCCCAATAGTCAGCGGCAGCATAATAACCAATCTTGCTGAGATCAATGATATGACTATTTTTCTTGGCTCGATACCCGACAACTGCCTGGCCCTCATCCGCGTTGCCTCGTAAATCCACTCGAAGAAACAGGCCCTTATCCACCCGCAGATCTTTCACTGGTAATGGACGATCTGACTGGCCATCTTCACCGTTATGGCATAACAAAGGTGTTTTCCGATGAACCGTTCGGAGTGAGGAATCTGATACCAGGGGCTTTCCTGACATCAGTCGCAATTGGTTTAACGACAAACCGGCTTTGACCCGAATGGTAAAAGACCGCGGAACTATTTCTAAAAATAGCGGGCCCTGATAGCCTGCACGAACTTCATCAAAGCCCACGTGCATGTCTGTGACAACCCGCGTAAAAATATCTAACCGGCCCGTGGAACTTTTTGGATTGGTCCGCCCACGAATGTCTTTGGGAAGTTTAAGGCTCTCCATCAACGGCACCAAATAGACATGGCCTTTCTCTAAAATTGCCCCTTTGCGTAAATCCATATCGTACATCACCAAATCAGACCGATAGAGATCCTCAATCGTGAATGCCGACTGTTGATCTGAGGGTTCAGGAAGAAAGCTACTGAGTAATCGATAAGCTTTGGTGCCTAACCGTAGATCCAGGCTGGCTGGTTGTATTTGCTCGTCAGTGATAGGCGTGGGAGCACGGACAGCACCCTGCCGCACTAATGTCCGCAATTGTTGAAAGGGAAGAATCCCTGACTTACGAGGGGAGGCCATTAATGGTCCCTAGTGATCATCCATCGCCCCTGCGCTGCACATATCATGCGAAACTGACGTGCCCACCATTGGCAATTCTTTTTTATCAGTCGTTGGGGGTTGGGGGTAATGATAGGTTTTATTTTCGAAATTTTTGAGCACGGCGCCTTTTTCATCCAAATCCAACAAATATTCGTTCGGCAATAACGGAATTTTCCCACCGCCGCCCGGCGCATCAATCACAAAATGTGGAACCGCCATGCCACTCGTGTGTCCCTGAAGCGCTTGCACAATTTTCAAACCAGTTTCCACGGTCGTCCGAAAATGATTGGTGCCTTTGGTCAAATCAGCCATATACAAGTAATAGGGTTTGATGCGGGCAAGAAGCAATTGATGCATCAGACGTTTCATGATTTCCGGATCATCGTTCACCCCTTTGAGCAACACGGTTTGTGCTCCCAAGGGAATCCCCGCATCCGCTAACCGCCCGCAGGCTTCCACCACTTCCGGGGTCAATTCATCCGGATGGTTAAAATGCAAATTCATATAAATGGGATGGTATTTCTTGACGATGGCACACAATTCCGGGGTAATACGTTCTGGAAGGGTTCCCGGCACGCGAGTCCCAAATCGAATCAATTCCAAGTGTGGAATGGACCGAAGTGCCTTCAGAATGCGTTCGATTAAATTATCTGGCAAGAGCAACGGATCGCCCCCAGATAAGATGACATCCCGTACTTCGGTATGTTCCCTCAGATAGGCCACAGCCTGATCAAGCTCGCCCTTCTTCAGAAAACCTGGCTTTCCCACCAATCGTTTACGTGTACAAAACCGGCAATAAATCGGGCACTGGTTGGTCACCATGAGGAGAACCCGATCTGGATAGCGATGCACTAAATGTGGCACTGGACTATCGGTATCTTCCTCCAGCGGATCATCCTTGGCGTCAATATCGTCTAATTCAATCATCTCGGGTACCACCTGCTTCCAAATGGCATCGCCCTTTTCTTTGATCGTGGCCAGGACGGTCGGCGTAATGCGCATGGGGTAAGGGCCCACAATATCCGCTATTTCTTTTTCGTCCACGCCTAACTGCTTGGCTAAGTCCTTCGGTTTGGTGATGCTTCTTGCAAGAACTTTTTTCCAATCCTCCATAACTTAGCCGCTCCTTTCATCTGGCGAACTGAGGGGTGGGTTGGACGCTGCTTCGGACTCATGCCCAGTAGGAACGTACGTATCCAAATAGTTCACAATGTCTTCGGTTTCCGTCAAGACGGTCTCTCCATCAACCAGAACAGGCACATAATATTGGCCAGAAGCGTCATACACCGATTGTCGAAGGGGACGGACATCCGGGACAATTTCATCTTCGTACGAAATACCCTCCGCCACCAGCTTTTGCCGGACGACTTCACATTCTGGACACCATTCTGTGTGATACAACTTCATAGTGTTTCCAATGTTGGCAATTAACCGATTATCCTACTGTACCAGTCTTATTCCACTTTTGTCTGTTACAACGATTGACCCTTTATCAATCATGATTGACGGCACAAGGCGTCATGACGGCATCACGCATGCCATGAATGATTTTCTTATCTTTGGGACAGGTTGTGGCTAATACCCCTCCCAATTCGGCTTGCCTATCTACGACAAAATAATAAGGCGACAACCGCACGCGCCCTTCCATTTTGATTTCTGTACCTGAAGGGTCCTCATAATATTCAACCATAACCAGCTTCCCTTTGTGAAATGCTTGAAGAATCGATGGGGCCGTGTGAAAGGATTCTAGCGCATGAGAGAGAGTCTTCTTCCATTCTTGTTGCGACATATCATGGCCAATGGACACCCCACGGCTGCCCCAGGCCAATTCCGAAAACCCAGACACTTTTATCACATATTGCCGTTCTTTTTGCGTGGTCTCTCCCAACCAATCCCAGTTCGACACCGCGTGATCTTGATACTGCAACCCGGGAATGACCGCAGTTGGAGGCAAAGGTCGAGGATCCAAGACCCAGGTTGGAGGAATAATCGACAACAGACAGGCCATCGTTTCCGGTGAAAGAGACTTTTCCCAAAAGGCTTCCAACATGGGATGGTGCATCAAGGCCAAGGCCAACTTTTCCTCCATCCAGGGCTTATAGGGAGGCGTCACGACGACTCGTCCCTTTTTGGCGCTGTAGAGGATTAATTCTCCCTTGGGAATATTTTTCAGATCAAAGAGTTCGAAAAACCGGTAGATCAAGGAAACGGGATGGTCGGTACTGTTCTGCTCAACAAATAGCCCTTCCTCCGTAAACCGGATATCGCGAGGGTGGACGCAATAGGCTTCCCAGCCATCCTGGGACAGTTCTGAAGCCACCCACTGCATTTCTGCTCGATAGGCATCTGCTTCATCAGAGACCACAATGGCCAAGGTATAAGGCTGCTCCTTGAGCGCGCCTTTCAGCATGCGGGAGAAATTCTTGATGAGGCCATCGGAGCTCGGCCACACCGACAGGCCCTGTTGCGCATACATGCGACTCAGACTGCCGGTTAACCCAATCCCCCCCGGCACCGAGTCCAGTTCGGTCAAGGCCATACCGGAATCTGTTGGAATCAAATCAGGACGAATGACCCCGGGCAATTGATTCTTGAAACGGTTCATCCTGGCAAATTCCAGCAGATCGTCTGGTTTCCCAATATCGAAATATTGATGAACCCATTGGGGTTGCGTGCCCTTCAGACTCTCGATGTATAACCGGTTGACTGCGGTATAAAACGACAACAGGTGTTGGCCGAGTTCTTCCAGAAATTTGGTCTGCTGAGTGGAGAGGGCAAAAGGCTGGCACCCGATCCGCCAAGAATCGTCCTTCCCGTCCACAAAGAGCCCATCCTGAATGAGATGCTTGCGAAAGATTTGGTGAGAATTACCCGACATAAGATTTTTTTTGATGATGACCCGAGAGAAACTCACGCACGGTGTTCAAAATCCCAGAATATGGCAAAACCATGGATGACCATGGATGGCGTTGGTGAAGGGCGGTTCGCACTGATTGCCTTGATTTCAATGAGAGAGAGAGAATAGTGGCGTGAGGTACCGAGACACTCCGATTCAACGGGGTCACAGAAAAATATGTGCTCTGGATGCTTGTGGATGCATAGAATAGTCCAAATCGTAGCATGCCCTCGTAAATCCAGACAAGGTGAGTGTCCTCAAGTCTGGACACGAACCTCCCTTTCCTAGCGGACCACCTATCCCGTATAAATAGAGTCAAATTGCGATAATGTCATCACGTTTGCTAACAGCCTCTCTTAGAAACCCAGCACACCATTCATGGCCCTCACCCTCCACCCGTTGCAAGTTAAGGATCAACTCAGAGCCCATCAATGCTTGATGGCCACTGAGCTAGGTGGGAAGACCCCTCTTGCGACCTGGGCCTTCTCACCTCATTACATTTGGAAAGACGTGTTGGCGCATTTCTGGGCGGATGTGGGTGGCTGGTGGTGTCTCTTTGCCGAACATGCTGACCGTCTGTTTATGCCCCTGCCTCCCCTAGGCCCGATTGCAGGAGTGGGGGGACCATCTTTGGGTTCTCTTAAAGATGTCCTGGCTGAGGTCATGGCATTTATGGATGCCCGAAACAACGGAGCAGAGCCCTCTCGAATTGAAAACATTCCGGCTGAACTCAAAGAGGTCATCCAGCCTTGGGGGTATTCTTTGACACCGAAGGATTCGGACTATCTCTATCGAACCTCAGATTTAGTGCAACTGAAAGCGAATACCCATAAGTCTCAACGTGCCGCGTACAATCGCTTCTCACGCGCCCACCGTATTCGAGTCGCTCCGTATCGGATCTTAGACCGAGATGGATGTCTGGCCTTGTTTCATCGATGGGCCAATCAAAAAGAAGAAATAGCGATTCCTCCAGTCGGGGCTGGCGCCGAAATTTCCCGATTACTGTTACGAGAGGCAACCAACGCACACCGGGTGGTGCTTCAAGAATATCGTGAACTCGGATTAACGGGCCGGGTCGTCTGGGTTGATGGCTCGATTAAGGCCTATGCCTTTGGGTACCCACGGTCTCGCGAGGTCTTTTGCATCTTATTGGAAGTGGCCGATCGATCAATCCCTGGTTTGGCCCAGTATCTTTCCAGAGAGTTCTGCCGTGAAATTCAACAATATCCCTTCGTGAATACCATGACTGACTCAGGGCTCCCGAGTGTCGCGCGAGCCAAACATGCCTACCGCCCCACGCAACTGGTGCCAAATTATATGGCCCAACGAGCATGATTGAGGGATCAGTAGAAAAAGGCCCGCCAACGCACCAGAGTTGTCCTCCCATAAAACACCCCCGTATAATAGAGTAAGTCGCGATTTTTTCTCATCACCATACTTTCTTGAATAGGATGACCAATGAAGGGCCAGGAATACGGGATTGAACAATTTCGAGTCACTGAAGAACCGTTTTACCAAGAAGTGAACGGGGAAATCGGCCTGTTTACAGTGGGGGCCAGTAACAAAATTCCCGTGATGCTGAAGGGACCAACCGGATGCGGGAAAACCCGGTTTGTCCAGCATATGGCGTATAAACTTAATCGGCCACTGATCACGGTCGCCTGTCATGAGGATTTAACGGCTTCAGATCTTATTGGCCGCTATTTGTTAAAAGGCGACGAAACGGTGTGGGTGGATGGACCACTGACCTTGGGCGTCAAACATGGCGCCATTGTGTATCTGGATGAAGTCGTGGAGGCTCGCAAAGACACCACCGTCTTGATCCATCCCTTGAGCGATGATCGACGTTTTTTACCGATTGAGAAAAAAGGCCAGGTCATACAGGCTGTCGACGATTTCCTGTTGGTCATTTCGTACAACCCTGGCTATCAATCAGTCCTCAAGGAACTCAAACAAAGTACCAAACAACGGTTCATGGCCATTGAATTTGGCTATCCTCCCAAAGAGACTGAAATTCACATTGTCGAGCATGAAGCCAAAATTTCACGAGAAATGGCGACGCGGCTCGTCAAACTGGGAGAAAAGGTGCGGAATTTACGCAGCCATGGGCTAGAAGAAGGCGTCAGCACTCGACTCCTCATCTACGCCGGAACCTTAATTGAACAAGGCGTGACCCCAGACCGAGCCTGTGATGCCGCCATTACCAGACCCATTACTGATGACACCGACATGCAACGCAGTATTCAGGAATTGATTAAAGCCATTTTCTAGGTACCATTATCCTACTCATATTGAATCTCGTCCTATCGCGAATACCCCAACTTCGTTCAGTAATTCACGGCATTCCAAGTTAACCGTTTTCTGCCCGCTCCTTTATTCTTCTCCACATCTTGCCGATAATAGCTAGAGGCCTGTTACAGGTCCTGGCCCAGCGTCATTTCTCCCAAAATTCTATTAAAACAACCAGCGTAAAAGGTCGTCCTCCATGAAGCCAAAACTCTCAACTGACCCAATGTATCAACTGCTTCGTGACGGAAATATCACTAAATTCAACGCGGGATTTGAGGGCGGCGAAAAACCGGAACTTTCTCATTGCGATTTTCGGAGCGTGGATTTTCGTGGACTAGAAGTTAACGAAATGGATTTTTCCGGCTGTTATTTCCGGCAGGCTGACCTTCGAGGTGTCGACCTCTCTCAATGCCGCTTAGAAGGGGCTAGCATTCACGGCGCCTAGATTTCTGGCGTCCTCTTTCCCAAAGAATTGAGTGCGCAGGAAATTCTCCTCTCTCATCAGCAGGGTACCCGAATGCGATACGAGGGCTAGGCCCTTCTCGCTCTTTCAATTGTTTTTTCCCTATCGTATCTTTTTTCCTCCCCTCAGGTTCGTTGACAGATTTTACCTGTCTACTTACACTGGATGACGTCATCATCCTAGAGGACTATTCATGTCACACCCGCATAATATTATCGCCATCGTGTATGACTTCGATCATACGCTGAGTCCGCATTATATGCAGGATCATACGATTCTCCGTCATGCCGGAATTGACCCCAAAGAGTTTTGGCCGAGCTGCACCACCCTCATAAATGAAAAGGGTTATGATCAAGAGCTGGCCTATATGAAGCGCATGTTGGAAGTCGATGCCATTCGGGCATTATCAAATAACGACTTGAAACACATGGGTGCCGACCTGACATTTTTTCCCGGTGTCCCCGAGTGTTTTGAAGAACTCAATACCCTATTCAGCCCACAGGAATATGAAGAGCTAGGAATTCGGCTGGAGCATTATGTGGTTACATCAGGCCTCAAAGCGATTTTGGATGGGAGTCACATAGCCCAATATGTCAAATCCATCTTTGGGTGTGAGTTTGACGAAGATGACGGACACATCAGTTTTCCCAAACGAACGATCAGCCATACGCAGAAAACCCAATTTCTCTTCCGCGTCAACAAAGGGTTGCTGGATATGGACCAAGACGTAAATGACCATATGCCGGAGGAGGCCCGCAGGGTGCCATTTCGCAATATGATTTATGTGGGTGATGGTCCGACTGATGTTCCCTGCTTTACCTTGATGAAGAAAAACGGCGGCTTTGCGGTAGCCGTCTATAACGCCGAGGATCATTCGAGACGATCATTTGAAAAATGTTTTCAGCTGGCGCACCATGCCGACCGGGTTCATTTTATGGCCCCCGCCGATTATCGCGCTGGAAGCCATCTACGACTCATCCTTGAGCAGCACATTAAAGAAATTGCCAATGGCGTGTTAGAAGAACGGCGCCAGGGTACAGAAAAGAGCCGCGTGCCCGCACCAACCCCTTAGGTTTCTCTCATCGCAAATTTCACACACGTCCTCTCACAACCATTTCTCCGCATTGCACAACACTTTTCCGGTCAAGTAAGGTAGAGTAGATTTCCTTTCTCCACACCAATTGTTCCACAATAGATGGCCTATGCATGATCTCAACAGCTCCCCTCTTCGAATATGGATTTGGTCGATACTCTTGATTGGACTGCTCAGTACTCCATGCTGGGCCGATGATCCCTTTGGCAGTTCAACACTCACGCCCAACAACAACTTGCCTATAGACATGGCATATGATCAGGTTGATTGGAATCGCGTACAAGGCGTCTTTAGCTGGATC
The DNA here is from genome assembly GCA_965248225.1 of Nitrospirales bacterium. Lineage (GTDB taxonomy): Bacteria > Nitrospirota > Nitrospiria > Nitrospirales > UBA8639 > Nitrospira_E. Next base: position 4,307,465 of record CBDFIV010000015.1, on the reverse strand, counting down.
ACCATGTCGCGAGGGTATAGTGATACGGCATGGGATTCTTCCAGTGGACGCCCGGGATGGATGACCATGGAAGACGCCTATGTCAAACCCGTTGACCCAGGGGTGTCTGAATTTCCGGCTGATACGGATATTTTTTATATCGTGTTTGAAGGGCAACCCTTAGATGCCCCCGCCCAATTTGCCGCAGCCTGGTTTGAAATGAATGATGGGAAGGTTGAGTCCAACACGCCAGTGGACAAAGATGTGATTGAATTGGATATGAATCAACGATTTGGATATTTCGAAATTTACCAACCAGAACAAGGTTGGAAATCCGGAGACTACCTGGTCAAAATATTCTACGGCTCCCCCGGACAAGCCCTCCACGACATCAACGTCATCGGCACCATGCAATTCACCATCAAATAAATATACGAAGTTTTGAAATTCAAACCCCCGTCTTCCATCAATACAACTGAATCCTTAAATTTCCTTTCCTTCCTTTACTTTGAATTTCTTATTATAGGCCTTTCCATTGACTTCCGATTGGTTTGGAGCGACAGGAACCAACATTCCGAGCACATTCCACGAACTGGAAATGATTTGGCTATACGAGAGATGCCGGGTTTCGGCCCGGCAGCCGAGATCCTTTTGTTTCGGCAAAAGGACCCAAAACCATGTTCGCCCGTTCGCGGCCTCTTCGAGGTGCCTTCACCCCGACACCAAATTACATGGCGGCGAAACTCGCTCCGCTCAAACAGTCGCCGCCAAAGAGTCGAATTTGGCACCGTGGCTCAGCCGCGCCCAAGGCAACCTGCAAATGCATAGGAAATTTGAAGTCCTTCCTCGTCACTTGCTCAACTCTCTTTCCAATTGCTCAACCCTATTTTTTGTAATTTGTTCAATCTTTTCTACAGTCTTTTTTACTGCAAAAGCTCCAAGCGACCCTACTGCTTCTTCCAATTCCATATCAGGTTTGAAAATCTTGAAAGATTGGCAAATTATTTCACCAAAACCATAGTAGGGGGGCCAATTTTGCTTATAACTTACCGCAAGTAAGCAGATCGTTAATTGAAGAGGAATCACATACAGAAGAACTTGAATTGTAGGCACACATAGTCCATCACCTTCCAAAGTTACTAAAGAAACCGAATTAGGTTGATTAATTGGTTGGGATACATGGTAAGTAACTTGCTTAACCTTTTTGAAAATTTTAGGTAAATCCATCATTACGTACCCTGATGATTCTTCGTATTCCTCATTTCGTGAAATATAGTGACGGGGCAATAAACCTTGTTGCCTTACGAAATTGACTATTTCCCGATGCATATATTCTGGAATATCATCTGCGGGAATTGGGTTGCCAACTGAAATGGTCAAATCCAAAATCTTGGCCTTCTCAAATTCTTTTTTGTAGGAATTTACAAAATAATTTAAGGATTTTTCGAGGCATTCCTTTTTAAACATGTCAGGGATCTTCCGAATACTTGCCACACGAGTAAAAAGATCAGCCTTCTCTACACCTGCATCCAAACTCGACTCCTTTTTGAGTACACCTTCGCATTTTCGGGCAAGCGAGATATTCCCTGAAATGGAACCGTTAAATGTGGGGGTTTGAGTGTATCCAAGCCGGCCAGCATGTCTTAATACTTTTTCCGTGATCTCCACTTTAAGGAGTTCAGGATATATTAACTCATCAGATTTCCGTTCACTGATATATTCACAAAGGTAATGAGTAAAAACTCCTTGGCCAATTTGTGAATCGCTTACAGCGAATTGATCTTCTCGGCAGGCCGCTAACGTTACCCACCCGGTAGCATCATGCGTCACATCCCGAATGAAAGACTCTGAATCTATACAAGAATTCCCATCACGCACATCACGGCCTGAATGACAAGCATCAAATATTCGAAAACATGCTCTTTGAGGTTTCCTCAACTCTTTACTTATATCATCAAGTGAAATAGCCGTTGTCTCATATTCACTCGAAATAGTTCCGGGAAGGATTAAATATGCTTTTCCGTCAGAAAAGTGTCCGTGACCTGCAAAATAAAAAAGGGGTCTTCTCCCAACCAAGTGGGTAAAAATTTGACCATCGAGCCCGAGAAAAGCCATCAGGGCAAGAGGCTCCGTTATTTCAAACAAAAGAAAAATCTGTCATGATCGCTGGATGTCAACAAAGAAGAGCCTGCTGGATACCTACCGATTCCCCGGGTTTTGTCCAAGGGCCACGATCAAGGGGATATTCGGAGATCCAAAGGCCCGGATTATTCGGCTGGCCCGCCGTCAAAAAAAACAGTGTGTGGCAAGTGTGGGACCCCGCATCGGAGTTTCTATGATCGGAAGGTCCGGCGGATTCGGGACCTGTCATGTGGGGAGATGCGCATCTATCTGGAGGTGGAGGTCCGCCGGGTTCGGTGTCGCCGGTGCGGCACGGTGAAGCAAGAGAAGTTTCCGTGGCTGGCGGAGAACCCGTTTTACACGAAGCGGTTGGCCTGGTCTGTGGGGCGCCGCTGCCGGGGGACCGCCATCAAGGATGTGGCCAAGGAGCTCAAGCTGGACTGGAAGACGGTGAAGAGCCTGGAGAAGGAGTTTATGCGGGAGCAGCTCCGGCGCACGGGGACACCGGCGCCCAAAGCCATCGGCATTGACGAGATTTCCATCAAAAGAGGGCATACCTACCGGATCGTGGTCAGTGATCTTCTCAGGCGGCGGCCGATCTGGTTCGGGGGCATCGATCGCTCCGAGCAAAGCATGGATCTGTTCTATCAGTGGTTGGAGGCCAAGAAAACAGCCGGCATTCAACTGGCGGTCATGGACATGTGGCGGGCCTTCGAGCGCTCAACCGTAAAACACGCGCCGCAAGCGGCGATCCTGTATGACAAGTTTCACGTGATGAGGCACCTGGGCGAGGCGCTTGATACGGTGCGCAAACAGGAATACAAACGGCTGGCCGAGAAGGACCGTTCATTTATCAAGGGGCAGAAGTATACCCTGCTGTCAAGAAAGAAGCACTTGACCCTGGAGGGACGGCAGGCGCTCAAAAAGCTTCTCGCCGCCAACAAGCGGCTCCACACGGCCTATTTGCTGAAGGAATCCTTTGGCCAGTTATGGGAATATCAGACCGCAGGCTGGGCTCGGCGGTTTTTCGAGAACTGGAAGGCCTCGTTGAAGTGGCAACGGCTGAAGCCCTTCGAGGACTTTGCGGCGATGATCGAACGGCACTGGGATGGGATTGCTGCCTATGCCAAACCCGAGAACAAGGTCTCGCTTGGGTTCGTGGAGGGGCTGAACAATAAGATCCCCTGCATACCGGCTTAACTCCAGTTGCTACTAGATTTTGTGGTCCGCTGAATTTTTTGGAGCGGAGCCGGGTCGACGGCGATAGCATTTTCCAGGAGTCGATGAAACAAGAGGCCCCGAGAGCGCGAGGTCCGACGATTGAATCGAAAGATAAATTCATTCAGGTAGGCGTCGAGGTACTTATGATCAAGGCGTCCCTGGTATGTGCCCAGGAGCCAACGTTTCACCCGTGAAATGGCACGGTGGACTCTTGGCAACAGGTCGTCTGCGTCTGGGTCGTGATTTCCCCCACCAGAGGACTTTCGCATTGGTTTGTGCGCATACCCTTCGTCTGCCAGACAGCAATAACTTGTGAGTCCGTCGGTGATAATCGTACTGCCAGGCTCAACATGCTGCTGAACGAAATGCTTGACATCCGCGCTTGTTCGGCCCTTAAGCGGTTGCATTCGCATTCGCCCACTTCCTTTGTCGTTGATTTCCACGGCAACGCCAACCAGTTGCTTGTTTCCTTCTCCACCCAAATAGGCTTCATCAACTTCAACGTGCCCGGCAAGACGGTTGCGGGAGGGGCGAACCATCGCAACCCGTAATTTATGAAGCATGAGCCACGCAGGCTCGTGACCGCTCATCCCCAACACCCTTTGCAACGTTTGAGCACTCGCTCCATTTTTCTGGCTCGTAAACCACCAGATTGCCTGAAACCAAATGCGCAACGGGATACGAGAATCTTGAAAAATCGTTCCGGCCAATGGTGACTGCTGATATTGACATGTGGAGCACACCGACAACCCTCGCTTGGTTTTCCACCTCTTGTGATTCCCACATTTCACACAGATATACCCGTCTGGCCAGCGAAGCTTCTCAATATGGGTGCGACAGGCCTCCTCAGTAAAAAAACGGGTCATCAGATCGGACATGTCCGTGGGGTAACTCACCATGTCGCAAAACACTATATAGTGGGGCAACTGGAGTCAAGCCGGTATGCAGGTAAGATCCGGGTGATTCAACGAAGAGCGTATGGGTTACGCGATGAGGAGTATCTCCGCCTGAAAGTCCTCACCTGCATGCTCAAGCCTATCTGAAAAACGACCCATAATCACCCACTCACTTTGGAGAAGAGCCTAAAAAAGGATCGTATCCCCTTCCTTAGAACCATTAACGGTTTTTTGGATTTCTCCTAGTATTTCAGCCGGAGTCTGCTGCTTATCAGGCGTAAGATTTAGATGGAGGGTATGCTGCGTCGCGTAATCACATTTTTGCGTAAGGGTTAACTGTAGAAGATTGCCATCGGCATGGGCAAACGGAGTAGGAGGGAAATTCTCGTAATCTTCAACACCAATAATAATCGCGTAGCGAGTCATGAAAATGTTCCTCTATTATGTACAAGCTCTAACTTTGGCATACAAACTTTCTTCCTGATAGTACTCGCTGTCTACCCAAGCGTCACGTCTAGATGGCTACCTCTTTCCATTCTAGGGTTAACGCAAATATTTTCCAATGGCTATTATTGATTGAAGGAGAAAAAAAGGATATTCATTTGCACACTTCAACTGTCATTCGCCATTTGGCATTTCCTCGCCTTGAGCGCGGCGGAGCCCCAGTGCCGAATTCGACTCTCAGGCCAGCACTGCTTGAGCCCTTCGAACGACGCAGGCCAGGCTCCGTGAGCTAAGCTGCCATCATAAAAGGGACTCATTATTTCAGACGTCTCCCCCTGGCCTTGTGGCGTGGCCGAGCCGTGCAGCCGGCACCGGAGAAAAGGTGCGTAGTGTTTGAACGTAGCGAGTTTGCGCGCCGCCGGGGTCGGCGAACCGCGCAGGGGACCCGAAGGGCCACGTCACGGCCAAACAATCGACATAGGTAGGTCCTCACGAACTTTCCCTGTCACACCACCGTACATACGGATCCGTATACGGCGGTTCGGTGGGTTATGCGATTAGCCCCCAGGAGAGACTGCTCTCACCTGGGCACCCCTCGCCGGGCGTTCGACTGGGCGGTTCGCCGCAAGCGATTCGACACTTCCTCGTCAGCCCTTAGGGCTTCACCCCTATCCTCTGTCGGGAAGGCCAGAATTAACTGGTCATTCAGCCGCTTGTCGCTCATGAGTTCCGCTGCCTACTGGCCACTCCGCACCGTTCAGGCCTTCATCCTTTCCAGGACTACTATGCCCTCTGCTGACTCCTCTCACCCGGTCAGGAGAGATCACTCCCTCCTCAGTCTTGCTGCCAAGACAGGCAAGAGGCCTCCCGAGGTAAGTTCAACCGCCTTCAGCGCACGACCGCCAGATTTACACCCAGGACCCTTGATGGATACGGACTTCGTGAAAACCAGCCCACTCGTCCGGTCCTGACTGCCTTGTATCTGGTTCTTGTTCATCGGCCCGCGCCTTTGCTCCACGCTGCCTTCAGACCCCACCTCACGATGACGCCCTTGCGCTTCGCGATGACTTCACCTCCATCAGGTTGTCAAAGGGACTTCCACCCTCAAGCTGTTGAGCATGCTCGGCACACTGGTTTTGGGTCCTTTTGCCGAAACAAAAGGATCTCGGCTGCCGTGCCGAACCCCGGCATCTATCATGAATGCTCATCACTCCAGTAAGGGGAATGTGCTGGGAATGATGGTTCTTGTCGCTCCCAACCAATCGACAGTTAATGGAAATGCCTATATTTGAGATCGGGTTATTTTCTCTTGTACTAACAATTACCGAGATGGATTGGGTTCTGGGGAGGGGGAGAGAGACTGAGAATCTTTTGGACGACGGGAGCGGAGAATTTCTTCAAGAGTGAGTAGGGCGTCGCGCCCGGAGTTGGTTTCGAAGCCTTTCGAGAGGCTGGTGTCGGCGTAGGTGTGGCCCTGTTGTTGGGTGGCACTTTGACTCAGACTGCCGGACCAGGGACGGGGATCCTTCGAGCCATGCTTCCGACCCCAGGCGGCCAGACAAGCCTTCGCAATGATTTTATTGAGCGGGGCGGGATTGTAGAGCATCTTTTTGATGTTCCACGGTGTGAGACTCAGCGGATTGTAGCCATTCGAGAGATAGCCTTCTGAGAGCAGGCGTTCTTCTAAATTCGTATTGGGCTGGATTCCTAAGAAGAACATGAGGGGAAAAACACGCTCCTCTCCCAAAATAGAAGCCACCATTTTATACGACTCGATGCTTTGCAGCAGCGTCTCTTCGGTTTCATCTGGAGAATTGAGCGAATAATTCAGAATCACCCTTCCCTTAAACCCAGCTTCCTTCAGATGCCGACAGCCATCATAGAGATGCTCTAGTTTAAAGCCCATGTGGAGACTGTTGAGCACTTTTTGTGATCCTGCCGTGACCGCCACTTCTAAATCACCAACGCCAGATTGCACCATCAGCTTTGCCATTGACGCATTAATCAAGGAGGTACGGATATAGCCTGACCATTCAATGTCTAATTTCTGGGCTATGATTCGCTCTAATATTTCGGTGCATTGCGGATAGGCTTCTTTGCCAGTGATAAATTGCGCATCCGTAAACCAGAACCGCCGTGCGCCCCATTGGTGGTAATACTGGGCGATATCCTGCACGACATTTTCCGCAGGACGGTACCGGACACGCTTGCCTTCGATATAGGGATAGAGGCAAAAGGCACAGTCATACGGGCAGCCGCGTTTGCTTTGCACGCCAATACATTCGCCGATGTATTCCCGATATTGCGGGAAAATCGTCGTCAAATACGGAATATCGACTGACAAAGAATCCAACAAAGCGGGAGTCGGTTTCGTGCCCTTGGTGACACGCCCCTGTTCTCGAATGATAAACCGTTCCTCACTCAGCGAATCACCATTGAGCACTTTCAGAATGGCGTCTTCGCCTTCGCCTAAAATCCCAATGATGCCTTCTGGTAGTTTCTCCATCAATTGATCCGCAAATGCCGTGAACGCCCCGCCACCGATCATCATTCTGGCTGAAGAAAATTCTTTCTGTATCAACCAGGGATAGGAAAGATTCTGTCGGATATCCGTGTAATACCGGTAGAGGTTGCGAAGCCCCTGAAAAGAGGCGACGACGCGTTTGAATGGATTGCTTGCATAGTAGAAATTAAAGGCATGTTCGAGCGAGGCATCTCCCTCATGCGGGGAAAAAATTTGAATGTCCCGCCACGAAAAGCAGACCAACTCCGGCTTGAAGGCATTTGTGGCTTCACGCAGTTTGGCTTGGCGTTGATTCGGCGGAAAGAGGGAGAGATCTAAGATTTGTTGACGAACATCGGGGCGACGCCGATGGATAAAATCGGCAAGATACGTGATCCCGGTCGGATACACTTTTTTGCACGGCAGAAAGACATACAGGACTGAGTTCATGGCATTATTTCACTGCCACATGGATCGCGACAATCCCACCCGTTAGATTGTCGTAGTCCACAGTCTCAAAACCCGCATCTTTCAACATTCCGCACAACCGCTGTTGATCGGGAAAATTCCGAATCGAGGCTGGTAAATATTCATACACCCCCGTGCCATCTCTGGCCACGACGGTGCCGATCCATGGCAACAGATGAAAGGAATACCAATCATAGATCTTGCGAAATCCAGCCGAGACTGGTCGAGAAAATTCCAAACAGACAAATCGTCCGCCAGGTTTCAGCACGCGACAGATTTCATTGAGGGCTTGCGGAAGATTCCCCACATTGCGAACACAAAATCCTGCCGTCACCGTCTCGAAGGAATTGTCGGGGAAGGTCAGATGCTCCGCGTTCATCTGTAAGCAAGCAATGCGGCTCGCCAATTGTTGCGAACGAACCTTTTGTTGCCCTACCCGTAACATCGCCAGGTTTAAATCAGCCGCAATGATTTTGGAGGAAAATTTGAGATGGCGATCAAGCAAAATAGCCAGGTCGCAGGTCCCCGCGCCCAAATCTAACGCCTGGGTATTCGGGTGTGTTGGGATATGCGCGATGGCCTTGCGCTTCCACGAATGGTGCAGGCCAAAACTGAGGAGAGAATTGTTCAGATCGTAAAATTTGGCGATCGCCGTAAACATTCGTTGCACGGCCTGCTCGCGCGCAGGACCGGTCCATGTCGAGGCCGCTTTTCCTGGGATTTCAGAGTTTTCCATGGTAGGAACCATCCACAGGAGGTAGCACCCGTTCTCGCAATTTGTCAAGAATAAGAGTCAGACCGGAAGGACATCACAAATTCTACTTTATTTTCTTCCTCTCCCAACGGAGTGCCCAAACGGCCAACTGTTTATCTGATTGAGATGTTTGTTCAAAATGCAGGAAAACCTGCCTTACTGGGTCATATTGGGTGAGATAATTCATACCAAACAACGGAGGACTCTCAATGCTGAGCCTCTTCCAAAACTGTGTCGAGCTACTATACAAATAGGTCGCACTTTTACCAGAAGGATTGCTGTAGGCATTGGCATGATTATTAGCTAAATAGAGCAAAATATTATGGCGTGTATCATACGCCATGGCTGCCCCATTTGCTGAAAGAGGGCGTACTTCAACTGACACCTTTTCCCACTTCCGACTGGACAGTGAATAGCTCCACAGATCAGCATTCCCTTTATTATTACCAAAAGACAGAATCCGTCCTTTTCTTGTTTCCACTACAAGTCTTTGGTGCCACCCGGGGGTTGAAGGAGATTGGTACGTTTTCCAACTTTTTTGTTCAGGGTCAAAAAGAAATGTTGACGATCCATCATGCCCAATAAATTGATCTGTTGTAGAATCCCAAACTAAGCCATGAGCAAAAAGATTAGGGGAAGATATTTTGAGTAATTCCCATTGTTTCTTGTCTGGGTCATACCACCAGGTCGCCGGCCTAAGGTCATTTAGGTTTATACCTTTTTTCTGAAGTCGATTCTTTGCGCCATGAGCATGCTTGGGATACCCGACAAACAAAACTCGGCGAGAGGGCGGGTGATAATCCAGAGTATCAAACGCATGCATGGCCCAGGGCTTCCCCGTGCTAGTCATGGGGAATCCTTCTGAGGTTAGCTCATAGGTTTCAACTGGGTCAGGTTCATAATCCCTGGTCCAACTCAGATGTTCCAAATTTAGTCGGGTAACGCTATTATCGTAATCCACCTCATGCGAATCCGCTCCAAAAAAGAACACTTCATTCCGATCAACCGCCAAGGAAGCGGCGCCATGAAAGACTTTTCTCGGGGCTTCTCCACAGGTTTTCAATTTGACCCACGAGACTGCGGGTAAACTTTCCCAATCAAAGGGAAGGCATTTCGAAGGAACGTCTGAATAGGCGAGGGGTAGGCTATGGAACAGCCCTGCATTCATGGCTAGGAAATAACCAAAAAGGAACAAATATTTTCTAAAGAATGAGCGTGAAACCAAAACGGTAAGATTTTTAGATAAAAAGAGTGGTTTCGGCGCCGGCACAGGCCGCGAGAATGGCAGGGAGACCCATCACTTCGTCGACGCCGTCATTCACCGCTTGAGCATCGACGCCCATGTATTCCAACCCGGCACTACAGGCCACAAGTTTGAACTGCCCCACTTGTTTGGCCTCGTGGAACATGTCTGTGATTAACGGAACCTTCCGTTCGCGAATCAATCGTGCGACTTCAGGAGCCTGGGCCGCATATTCTGGGGGAAAATCCAAATCATTCAATCGTCCTTCCGCTAATTTCTTGATGGTCCAGAAAAGCAGCACCACCATCACATCTTTGCCCATCGCAGAAGCGGTCAGCCCAAGGGTGGCCACTTGATGCAGTTTATCGTAGGTCGCATTGTGAGCGTAAATGACGAACTTCGCCTTTTTATCGCTCAGGGATTCGGTACTCACAAACGTAAGGGCTCCAACGGTAACATTCGAAAGGATTTCAACCGGCTCAGAGTTGGTTCGCCTGCAGACCTTTACCGTCTCACGGGATGAATGAGCGCGGGTGGTTTCCGTCGTATGAGCGTCCAATCTTCTTCTTCATACAACAAACAACATTTAAGACGACCACAGACCCCGATACGATGGCTATCCATGTTGTTAATCGGACCGTCCCCACGACCTCGTGGGTACACTGGCTTGAAATCGGTTAAAAAACTCGAGCAACATAGCACCAAGCCGCACGTATCGACGCCACTAAGCCGCCCAGCTTCCTCACGCGAGGATATTTGCCGCATTTCGATTCGGCATCCAAAGCGCCGAGCGAGGTCTTTGACCAGTTGCCGAAAATCGATCCGTTCTTCTGCAGTATAGGTAAAGGTCAAAGATCGCCGTAAAAACGAGCCAAAGACTTCGACCAATTTCATCTCCAAGCTCAAGGTCTCAATCAGCTCCACACAATAGTCATGACCTTCTTGGGCCAACCGCTGCTGACGAGCCACCCCACGCACGTCTTCTTCATTCGCCTTACGAATCACCGCACACATCGCCCGCATCGGTGGGCTAAAGGGCAAATGTTGGGGAGGGAGATAAACCTTCCCAAAGGTATGATCGGTCTCAAAGTCCAATAAGACCCAATCGCCAACTTTGATTGAAGGATCCTCGGTCCGCGTTTTCTTTACCTCTCCGAGATCCCGCACTTTGACGCCGATCACAATGATCTGATCGGGATATGTTTCTTTTTCTTCAATATCGGGTGCCATAACAGATGCTCCCAGGATAAATAGTTCCAGGTTCGCTCATAACCCACAATCATACCGGACTTCAGTCAGCAGGCCAAGATACCAGAAATAGGGAAGGCAAAAGAACTCAGGACCTGATTATGCCCAAAGTTCATCAATCTACTGTGCGGGTCGTAAAAAAGGCGGCGTCTCGTGATCTAATTGATAGAGGTTCACCGGGGCCAACTGATCATCAAGGTGACGAATGGTGGTCTCTCCCTGAGATCCCGGTTGAAATACATCAAACGCTTGACCGTGATGGTAGCGACACCCAAACGGTTCCAAGTCCTGTTTGAGCGCCTCAGGTGGATCCCAATGGGCAGTGAGCAAGGCAGTGCGTGCGGGGTTGCGGGAACTGAACATGAACGACAAATGATCGGGGTACCAATCGGCGCCCCCCGTGGCATACGAGACAAATTGTTTGGCTTGCGCCGTTTGGCATAATTCCGAGAGATAGCCATTGGTGAGAAAGCCGTTTTCTCCGACATCCAGCCATTGTCCCGGATGCGAGAGACAGGCATAGGCCGCATAGCTCCGGACTTCTTTGAGTTGTTGCTGTGAGGCAAACACCAATTGAATGGGCCCGTACTTGGCTACCAGTTTTTTCATAACTTGATTTTGGAGGGCGGACCGGCCGTCGTTGGTGGGGCCGCTATCGGCATGAACCAGCACATTCCGTCCTCGATCCACAATGAGATAACAATTGCGGGGAAGTTCCACATCGCAGGGGTCTTCCCCATAAAACGGAACAGACACAATCTCAGCCTCGCCCACTCGCCAGGATTCCCCATGCGCCATTTCTTTGACCTGCGTAAACCCCAATTCCCTGAGCAGCGAGAGATAATCATAATGAAAGGTTGTGCGATTGCGGCGACTGGGCACAATAATCGGGATATCTTTGGGTACATGATAGAGCGTGCGAGGATCGACATGGTCATCATGGTCGTGCGTTAAGAAGATGGCCGACGGTCGGGGAAGTAAGTTGCTCCACAATGACGGCACGGGCGATTCAGCAAACCATGGCATGAGCCAGGGATCGAACCAGAGAAATTGTTCTTGGTGACGATACATGAGCGCGGCATGCCCGATATGGACGACATCTTGATCTCCCGTGACCTGTCGCCAATGGTGTTCAAGCGTAGATTGTGACGAGACGGCTAAACAATCATGGTCCTGCAAGAGCGTAAAGAGACGAAGGAGTTGGGACTCCAGATCTCGCCCACTGGCTTGGGCCACGGTCTGAATTTCGCCCATGGTATGGCGACCCGTGAGAAAACCTAAAAACTGTCCAACCTTTGGGCCAATAGGGCGCTCAAATCCAAACGGGATGGCTTGGTGAGCTACCGCGTTGAAAATGCGTAATCCTCCATAGGTCATCGTGTCTGACGCTGAAGGGTTTTTGGGATAATTCCAATGAAAGGTGCCATCTGGCTTCCGTCCACATTGAATATGTTGCAGTAGCGCGGGGCGAGAGGCCACGACTTCGGCATAGGCGTCTTCCAGGAGTCGGGAGGTTTGCGGATTATCAAGAGAGGTCCGTTTGGCCATGATGTCACTCATCGCTGTCTCAATCCCGCTCATCATGATTTCATGCACTTGATGCAGGCTGCGAACCACGTCCGGGTCGACTCCGCCTAAAAATGGGAATGGGCCTGGTGGCTCGGCACTTTCCAACTGCGTCCACACCCAGGGGTTCAGCCCCACAAAGAGGTTGGCGTCAATAGTGTTCCAGGGATTCATGTTCGTGAGGCGTAAGGAGTGAGGCGTAAGGAGTGAAGATAAATGGAGCTGGCTAAGGACACCCGACAACCTTTCCTTCTCTCTTGCTCCTTACTATTCACTTTTTACTCCTTATTTTTACAGCTTAACGGACGGTTCAAATAACACTTGGATAGTATTGGAGTCGGGATCGGCCAAGTAGAACGAGAAGCTGCCGTCTCGATGTTGCTTTGGCGGGTGAACAATCGTCACCCCTAGTGCCGTGACTTCTTGAAATAAAGCATTAACACTTTCTGGTGAATCCATCAAAAATCCTAAATGGTCCAGGGGATGATTGGGAGAGGCTGGAAATTTCTCGAAATCTTCCTTCGGCACTTGGTGGAGAGCGAGATTATCTACTCCCGTACTCAAATACACATTATCGGAATCGGGGTGCCACACCACTTTCATATCGAAGTGCCGCTCATAAAAGGCTTGAGAGACCTGGACATCACGCACCCGGAGCGCGAGATGTCGTAGGCCACGTGTTTTTCCGGTATGTTCCATCAGACAGAGACTGTTATTTGCCTTTTCGCCCAACGTTTCTCCATCTTTCGTTCCACGCTTCCTTTCTCACCTCCTCCTTGTCGAACGTTTGGCATCATACCCAGGACCTCTGAATGGGGCAAGTTCAAGAATGCATGAAGAATATGGTATTTTCTGTGAGAGAGTTTATTACTATATTGGGCGAGGGCTATGGAGAGGGGAGTACGCAATGTCTCACTTAGTATGGGCACAAAGTATTCGATTTATGACCTTTGGATTTTTACTCATGATATTCACCGTGAACGGCAAGGGGATCACCCAGGCTGCTGAACCATTAGCTCCAACGGTCGCTGGAAAAGACGGGGCGCCGATGGCGTTGATTCCCGAAGGTCCCTTTGACATGGGTGTTCCCCATGCAGCACGGGATGGTGGCGTGGATGAGCGACCAAATCATGAGGTATTTGTGGATAGTTTTTATATGGACCTTTACGAAGTCACAAATGGACGGTACCTGCAATTTGTGACCGAAACCGGGCATCGTGTGCCTCAGCATCCCACGGATGCCAGCCTGGGTTTATGGCAAGGGAATATGATGCCAGAGTCCGTCACTGATCTTCCGGTCATTAATGTCGATTGGTTTGATGGCGATGCCTATTGCGGCTGGGCCGGGAAACGGCTTCCGACGGAAGCCGAATGGGAAAAGGCCGCCAAAGGACCAAATGATTGGCGCTTTGCTTGGGGCGATATCGAACCCACCACCGAGCATGCCAATTTCAACCAAATCGCCTGGCGCGGGGAAGCGACCTTAGTTCAGGTCGGGATGTATGAGAAAGGGAAAAGCCCCTACGGCATCTATGATGTGGCCGGCAATGTTTGGGAATGGGTCTCAGATTGGTACAAGGTTGATTACTATGCAGAGAGTCCGACCCATAATCCTCAAGGTCCGGAGTCAGGGAAATACAAGGCCGTTCGCAGTTCGGGATGGCAGGGTGAGACGCCTCAAATGCGCGTGTTTACTCGAATTAAAAGTTTGCCAAACGATCGAAATAATTCCACCGGGTTTCGGTGCGCGCAGGATGTCCCTCCGTCCGCGACTCCTTAAATAGGAATATCATTGCCCAACCCTATGAATCAGGAACCATCCCAAACCGGCTTTCAAGGTCTGCATGTCGGTGCCCTTGAAAGTCGAATGGCCCCAGAGATGGAACGCTTGATCACCCGACACGGGGGCATCCCTGTGGTCGCCCCCTCCATGCAAGAGATCCCTCTCTCTGAACACCCCGAAGCCTTAGCATTCGGCGAAACGCTTCTTTCTGGGAAAATTGATGTGGTGGTCTTCTTGACTGGGGCCGGATGTCGAACCTTATTAGAGATCCTGGAGATCAAATTTTCGCCTGAGGCCATCAAGGAAACTTTAAAGAAGACAATACTTGTCGTTCGAGGTCCAAAACCTGCCGGAGTTGTGAAATCTCTTGGCCTACACCCGAAAATTCAAGTGCCAGAACCCAACACATGGAGAGATATTCTTCATTCTTTAGATGTTTCTTATCCGGAAGGACTGACAGGAAAGCGGGTGGCCGTGCAGGAATACGGCGTCAGCAACCCCGAATTGTTAGACGGCCTGAAGCAACGAGGCGCTCAGGTGACTCCCGTCCCGGTGTATCGATGGACGATGCCCGATGATCTCCACCCTCTCCAACAGCTAGTCGATCAGATATTAAAAGGGGAAATCCCTGTTCTGCTGATCACCAATGCGGTTCAAGTCGATCATATGATGAAAGTATTGGAAGATCGTTTGAAGATTAGGGAATTGCAAACCGTGCTAACTCATATGATGGTAGCGTCTATCGGACAATTGGCCAGTGAACGACTACGGCACCATGGATTTCCGGTCGATTTAGAACCCTCTCACCCCAAAATGGGCATTCTCGTCAAAGAAGCCTCTCAAGCAGCCCACACCATTCTTGAAACAAAGAGAAGATTTTCGTAAAACATTTCTGAGATTTCCGAATTTGATGTAGGTAAATGAGAACCCTGGAATTCCCCTCCTCTGTAAAGAGGGTATATGGGAGATAGAAGTGTGGACTAGGAACATGGGCTCTGCCCTTCCACCTATCACCGAATTGCACAACTCCACCCCAGCTTAGCTTTTGCTTACTGATTCCGTAGGAGGCGCCCATTGCTTACAAAAGGGAGGAAGCTTGTTCGGTACCACGATCCCTACCCTAAACTTGTCTCAGCAGATTAGTGGTGATGTTAAGCAATCATATTCAAGGGACGTATGAATAAAAACTTGCAGATTATTAATAAATAAGGTATTACGGCTCATCTTGGGAGACTGGATTTCTTGTTAGACCATGCCCTCATCTGACATCTATGCTGTACTGACCGGCGACATCATTAAATCCGGCCACCTATCGCCGGCGAATCTGGAGTCGGTTCGCTCGTCGTTGCTCGCGAATACGGGTGTAGTTAAAGGCTGGAAACGGGGTATGGTCAAGGGTAAGGCGGAGTTCTTCCGTGGCGATGCGTGGCAGTTGTTGCTGACGGACCCGAGCATGGCGCTACGCTGTGCAGTGTTCTTGCGCGCCTCTTTGCGGTCGGGAGGACTAGCGGATAGCCGTATCGCTATCGGCTTGGGAGAGGCCGAGAAGATCTCGACGTCGCGGGTTTCTTTGTCGACCGGCCAGGCGTTCGTCCTATCTGGCCAGGCCTTGGACAAGATGACTAGCTATTACCGGATGGAGCTTGCCACTCCCAAGAGCATGGGGCCGTTGATGGAATGGCTGGCCTTGGCCGGGCATCTATGCGATTCGCTGATTCGGGAGTGGACCGAGCGTCAGGCTGAGATCGTGCGTATTGCGGTGAATCCCGATAACCCGTCCCACGAGCAGATCGCACGAAAGGTCAAGCCAGCTGTGACTAAACAGGCAGTGTCTAAGGCCTTGAGGGGGGCGAACTGGCACGTGATTCGAGAAGCAGTGCGTTGCTTCGAGCATACCGCTTGGAAATCTGTCTTACGCTCCTGATATATGACAACTATAAAAGGTTGTTTTACATTAGACAACTATAAAAGGTTGTCTTAAGAAAATGTTCGAAACATTCTTAATACTCTTTACTGCTCACGTGTTTACAGATTTTGTCTTCCAGCCCAGGAAGATTCTGGCCAACAAACACCGAGTATGGGGATTGCTTCTCCACATCCTTATCGTCACGGCCATAGTCTACCTGTTGTTGGGCGTTTTTCACTGGCAGATCCTCGCCGGTGTTTTCATATCGTATCTGTTCATGGATACCATCAAGGTGTATTTTCTGTCTGACGCGCTCACACCGCTCCTGATCGATCAGTTTGTACATATTGCCGCGCTGCTCGGGCTAGCCCTGTATTTCCCCGATGTCACGGAGAAGGGGTGGTGGGCGACTTGGCCGGTTCTTCTGCCATGGTATTTCGTCGCCCTGAGCCTAATGTCCGGGCTAGTCATTTGCATGCCCGCAGGAGGCTTTATAATTGCGAAGATCCTCAAGCGCTTCACGGTTGAAATCGGTTCGGGAGAAATAAAGGGCTTGAAAAACGGGGGGCGATACATCGGCTGGCTCGAGCGCTCGTTGGTGATGCTGTTCGTGCTGATCGGGCAGCCCACGGTTATTGGCTTCCTGATCACAGCCAAATCCATCTTGCGCTTCGGCGAGATTAAGGATGACACAGAACGCAAGATGACCGAATACATCATCATCGGTACCTTCTTGAGTTTCGGCTGGGCGCTACTGACGGCGACCCTGACAAAAAGTGCGATCGCCTTGTGGCTAGCTGGAAGCGGCAATCCATAGCGGCTACTGCAACTAGATCTTAATTTTGAACATCTCTCCGACATCGGGAAATCTTATACAGTGTCGGTACCACTGGGCCAACGAGCGGCTCCGACACCATGGGTTTCCTGTGGATCTAGAACCCTCTCATCCCAAAATGGGCATTCTCGTCAAAGAAGCCAGCCAACAAGCACACACAATCCTTGAATCCAAGTGCCAATCTTCTTAAACCCTTTCAGGTTGTCCCTTTTTCAACGCCTGCTATCCAGCCCTTGGACGGACGCTCTTTTCTTTTAGCGGACCTTGTCTGAGCGCAGTGAGTTGGGCCGTTCTTTCTCTGCTGGCGTCCGTCCCATCCAATAAGGCTGGATTGGGCGTCAAATCGACATAGGTAGGTCCTCACGAACTTTCCCTGTCACACCACCGTACATACGGATCCGTATACGGCGGTTCGGTGGGTTATGCGATTAGCCCCCAGGAGAGACTGCTCTCACCTGGGCACCCCTCGCCGGGCGTTCGACTGGGCGGTTCGCCGCAAGCGATTCGACACTTCCTCGTCAGCCCTTCGGGCTTCACCCCTATCCTCTGTCGGGAAGGCCAGAATTAACTGGTCATTCAGCCGCTTGTCGCTCATGAGTTCCACTGCCTACTGACCACTCCGCACCGTTCAGGCCTTCATCCCTCTCGGGACTACTATGCCCTCTGCTGACTCCTCCCGCCCGGTCTGAACTGATCACTCAGTTCTCAGTCTTGCTGCCAAGACAGACGAGAGGTCTCCCGAGGGAAGCTCAACCGCCTTCAGCGCACGACCGCCAGATTTACACCCAGGACCCTTGATGGATAAGGACTTCGTGAAAACCAGCCCACTCGTCCGACCCTGACTGCCTCGTATCTGGTTCTTGTTCATCGGCCCACGCCTTTGCTCCACGCTGCCTTCAGACCCCGCCTCACGATGACGCCCTTGCGCTTCGCGATGACCTCCATCAGGTTGTCAAAGGGACTTCCACCCTCAAGCTGTTGAACATGCTCGGCACACATCGACATAGGTAGGCGGTCACCCGCTTTCCCTGTCACACCACCGTACGTACGGATCCGTATACGGCGGTTCGGTGGGTTCAGCTATCGGCCTCCAGTGAATCTTGGAATCCCGAGTGACTCGAAGTAGGCCTTCGGCAGTGCGATCGTGAGAGCGGGACTCTGGGCCAACCGCCACGGGCCATGCCCACTCCGCGCCGTCCGGCTGGCCAGAGCGCATCCCACCCCCCGTTTTCGTAACGCGGCAAACCGCCGCGCCCCTCCTTTCCATTGCGTCCAGATCGCCGACCGAAGCCGACGTCTCACCCACTCCTCTAACCGATGCAACACTGACGGGGTCTGACACTTCCCGAAGTACCCAAGCCACCCTCGAACATATTGGCTCAGATCGCCGGCCATGCGGACAATGGACACACTACGCGTCCGCCGCGTGACCGCTCGAATTCGTCCCTTGAACCGCCGGATCACCGCCGGCGCCAGACGCCGTTTCGGCTCACGGGTGGCGGTAAAGCTGAACCCGAGCAATGTCCGGGTGGCGCCCAACCCCACGGCACTCTTCTGCTGGTTCACGTGAAGCTTCAGCCGGTTCGTGATAAAACACGTCAGGCTGGCCAGCACACGACGTCCGGCTCGACCACTACGCACATAGATTTGACAATCATCGGCGTACCGGACAAACCGAAGGCCGCGCCGCGCCACTTCGCGATCCAACTCATCGAGCACAATGTTCGACAACAAGGGCGACAACGGGCCACCTTGCGGCGTGCCCGCCGGCGGACTACCCAACCCCTGGGACAACACCCCAGCGGTGAGAAAGGCCCGGATCAGTTTCAGCAGGCGCTTATCGCTGATCCGCTCGGCCAGTCGCGCCAGCAGTTTGTCGTGACAGACCCGATCAAAGAACTTCTCTAGATCCAGGTCCACCACCCAGTGGCAGCCCTCTGCCAAATACCGCTGAGCCTGCGCTACCGCCTGATGCGCCGATCGCCCTGGACGAAACCCATAGCTGTGGGCCGAAAAGGTCCGATCCCACTCACCTTGGAGAATCTGCAAGACGGCTTGCTGAATACAGCGATCCAGCACCGTCGGAATCCCCAAGCGACGGGTCCCACCCTCCGGCTTGGGAATCTCGACCCGCTTCACTGGATGCGGCACGTAGGTGCCCGCCATCAAGTGGGCACGGATCCTGGGCCAGTGCTGCGTCAGGTGCGCCGGTAATTGGTGGACGGTCATGCCATCCACCCCGGCACTCCCGTGGTTCCTCTTCACTCGTCTCACCGCCTGCTGGATGTTGCTCCACGCACAGACGGCTTCCATCAACTGGGCACCCATACCCGAGCTTTCAGCACCGCGGTTCGCCGCGAGCGATTCGACACTTCCTCGTCAGCCCTTCGGGCTTCACCCCTATCCTCTGTCGGGAAGGCCAGAATTAACTGGTCATTCAGCCGCTTGTCGCTCATGAGTTCCACTGCCTACTGACCACTCCGCACCGTTCAGGCCTTCATCCTTTCCAGGACTACTATGCCCTCTGCTGACTCCTCTCACCCGGTCAGGAGAGATCACTCCCTCCTCAGTCTTGCTGCCAAGACAGGCAAGAGGCCTCCCGAGGTAAGTTCAACCGCCTTCAGCGCACGACCGCCAGATTTACACCCAGGACCCTTGATGGATACGGACTTCGTGAAAACCAGCCCACTCGTCCGGTCCTGACTGCCTTGTATCTGGTTCTTGTTCATCGGCCCGCGCCTTTGCTCCACGCTGCCTTCAGACCCCACCTCACGATGACGCCCTTGCGCTTCGCGATGACTTCACCTCCATCAGGTTGTCAAAGGGACTTCCACCCTCAAGCTGTTGAACATGCTCGGCACACTGGTTTTGGGTCCTTTTGCCGAAAGAAAAGGGCCTCGGCTGCCGGGCGAAACCCGGCAATATTACAATTCCCTAGACAATCGAGAATTTGGCGAACCAAGCTTGGCATTGATTAGCAAATTTACTTCAAAAGTGTGAGCTGAGCCTCCTTAATAATTGACAATAGTTTTTTGTAAGCCTCCTCAGAATATGCCTGTTCTGTGACCGTATAGCGGAGGAAATATATCCCATCGGTCCCTTGGAATATTTTCTGGATTTCCCTTTGGGCACTATTACCCTGACACCCTTTATGCTTCCACACAAGGAAAATAGTCGACTCGTCCTCGGAAATGATCTGTGTCTCGAATGTTGGGCAGTCCTTGGCCAACATCCCTTGAATCACTAACGCAAGACTTTTTAAAGAAGGCACTTTCTGAAATTGAATTTGTACCGTAATTAATTCATTCCAGTTTTTAACAGTTTCGTTGGGTGTAACCCATTCGACTATAATTTCTTTAAAATTTCTGGCCTGATACCCAACTTTCCAGGCTCGCCCATCAGGTTCAAAGTCGATAGTGTGAACGGGTACCCTCGGAGGTGAACTCTGATTGGTACTGACGCAGCCTGTAAACAATGCGAGCGTCAAGATGACAATAGTGATTTTCTTCACCTAATTTCCTTTACTGAATCCTCGGTATTTCACAGTCTTTGGAGAGCAGAAAAACCGCATTGTTGAATACGATATAGAGACGTTTCGCTCTTGTCAGTTCATTTATCAACTTCTGTCTGCAAA
The DNA here is from genome assembly GCA_965248225.1 of Nitrospirales bacterium. Classification (GTDB taxonomy): domain Bacteria; phylum Nitrospirota; class Nitrospiria; order Nitrospirales; family UBA8639; genus Nitrospira_E. The sequence continues at coordinate 4,286,864 of CBDFIV010000015.1, read as the reverse complement.
TCGCGTTACCTATAAAAAAAGCAAGATGGATTCCCGATAAACAATGCGGAGAATGACAGGGTAAAAAGTTGAATCTCAAGGTAGATACCCACGGGCTTACGCCGCGTGGCACTTAAAATTCAAACTCGAGCTGAATCCGCCCTTTGTCCACTCGTTCTTGATGGGCCACATACCGCCGAATCACCGCCTCATTCAATCCAACCGTTGATGAGAAGAACCCGGGTGACCACAGCACCGCCCCCCAGTAGGTCTGCTTCAGCTCGGGATATTGGGAACGTAGTTGCCGGCTCACATTCGCTTTCATCTTGCCCACAAGACTCGAGACTGCATATTTCGGAGGAATCACCAGCACGACATGAATGTGATCAACCTGCACACTCCATTGCGGTATGGCCACATCGGGATGATCGTGTTGGATCTGAGGCAAATGCTCCGGCACAAAGATCTTGAGCGCCCCCCGCAAAATGCGTCGGCGATATTTGGGAATCCAGACCACATGATATTGGTGTTGATACGCACCATGCCCACTGAGACGAACTTCCATATCCTCGTATCATCACAAACATCTCATGTGGCAAAGAGTCCCCCGCTTCCAGCGGGGAGCGCTTTCATCCACGGGCTTACGCCACGTGGTCCTCCGCGCTAGCTTTGATAGATCCCTGCCAACGGCTCGCAGGGATGACGCAAGAGGAAAATCACACATTCCCACGAGTTTCACCACGGCCTCCCCGACGAATCCACTGCCATTCCCGCCTCCACACGCCGCCGATGTTCCAAAAGAAATTTACGCCGCAACAACCCCCCAGGGTCATCAGGAATGCGACGCAACCATTGTTGAAGCGCCTGCTCGGATTTCTGATCTTCTCGAGCCTCTTCTGATTGAGCAGCCGATGCCTGTTGTTCCTGGGAATCAGGATCCTTCTCGTCTTTCCCCGGAGAGGATTGTGCAATGTCCGATGAATCCGTCTTGTCCGGTAGGTCTTGAGAAGGATTCTGCGAATTTTGTTTTTCTGATTGTTTAGCATCCTCTGAAGAATCTTGAGGTGACCTAGATGAACCGTCCTCATTTTCCTGTTCATCTTTGTTGGAAGCTTGGCCTGAATTCTTCTCTTGGTCGCCTTTCTCGGATTCCTGTTCCTGGTTCTGTGAATCGGATTCGCCACTCTCACCCTTTTGCTGTTGGTCATCTGAAGACGAATCTGACGATTCCGAATCGTTTCCTTCTGAAGATTCTGACTGTTGATCCTCCATCATTTTTTTGAGGAGATCCAAATTATGTTGGGCATCCTCATGATTCGGCTGTTGGGTGAGCGCTGCTTGATAGGACGCCAGCGCTTCGGGATATTTCCCCAACTTGGCTAATGCATTGCCACGATTGTAATGCGCCACCGGCGAATCTATTTCCGAAAACGCTTGTTCGGCTTGTTCATAGTCACCAGCTCGATAATGGGCAATGCCCTTCCAGTCGGTCTCTTCAAACAAGGATGCGGCTTTCTTGGGATCGTTCTGTTCTAAGGCTTCTACCGCTTGTTGATCGGGTCGCTCCCACACATTTTCCCAGGAAAACGCCTGACTGACTTGGGGGAGCAGCAGTACCGCAAGCACCACGCCCACCCATCCACGCCGAAAGGCGGGGAGGACGACCGCTAATAAGACCACAACCAACCAAGGGCCTTCTTCTCTCCAGATATTGGTCGTGCGTTGATTGGACCCGGTGGTTGTCGATATTGTTGAGGTATTCACTGCGGGCAACACCACATCTAGATCGCGATCATCCAGGCCGACCGTTGCATATCGGCCACCAGCCGCCCGTGCGGCGGTGCGCAATGAGCCGGGATCTAATTTTGTGATCACAATGGCTCCAGAATCATCTTTGACAAACCCGCCTGTTTCAGGGATTGGCGCCCCCTCTTCGGTGCCCACACCTAAGATGGAAATGTGTCGTCCTTTGCTCGCCATCTGTTGCATGACTTTGACTGTCGCGGGCTCCGCCTCTCCATCCGTGATGAGTAACAGGTCGCCACCGGCAATTCCGGCTTGTTCCAATAATTCATGTCCCATGTTCAGGGCCACGCCTGGATGACTTCCTTGGACCGGCATGAGATTCGTTTCCAAGGTTTGCACTAAAGTCTTCATCGTCCGAGCATCATCCGTTAGCGGAGACACGACAAAGGATTCTCCGGCAAAAATGACTAAGGCCGTTTGCCCTTCTTGGCGGGCTTGAAGAATATCTAGAATTTTGTGTTTGGCGCGTGTCAGACGGGAGGGAGCCACATCCTGCGCATCCATTGAACGCGAAACATCCAACACCAGCACTAACGCCGATTCGGCACGAAACACCGGCTGCGGCAATTGAGACCATACCGGACCAGCTAACGCCACCAGGGCCAAGGTCCAAGCTAGCCCAACAAATATGATTGGGCTATTCGATTTTGTCCCGGTGGTTCCGACCAACACATGCGGGAGTAAATGCGCATCACACACGGACTCCCACAACTGGGCTGTGGCCCCACGCTTGGCGAGAAACACCAGGAGACCCACCAACGGCAAGAATCCCCATAACCATTCGGGGCGAAGAAAATGAAAGGTACTCATCTTATTATCCGGCCACGGTCTCTGAGGCCAGGCCATTGGCTGACCCCCTTTGACCGGTGAACCAACCATTGGGAATCAAGAGGGAACCAGCCATCAGCACAGAAAAGCCCAGAGCCAACCCCAACGGCCAGATGAAGAGTTCCGTCCTGGGACGAAAGAGTTCAGTGTCCGTCGAAGCTGGCTCCAGGCGATCAAGTTCAGTATAGACATTGGCTAACGCCTCGGTATTTTTTGCTCGGAGGTAGAGCCCGCCTGTTGATTGAGCGAGCTGTCGTAGCGTGTCTTCATCCAAATCACGCGAGGGATTCACTGTTCGAGAGCCAAATAAAGAATCCACCTCCATACTATCTGCCCCAACGCCGATGGTATAAATCCGAAGGCCTTGTTCTTTCGCTAATTCGCCCGCTTGTTTCGGGGAGACTTCCCCGGCCGTGTTGGCTCCATCCGTGAGCAACACCAAGACCCGACTCCCTTCGGGTTGTTCTTTCAGCCGCTTGACGGCCAGACCAATCGCATCGCCAATGGCGGTTTCTTTTCCGGCCAGACCGATTTCGGTTTCTTGTAACATCGTGTTGACCGTCTCACGATCAAATGTCAGGGGCGTTTGCACATAGGCTTGAGACCCGAACACAATGAGGCCCACCCGATCTCCAGTCCGTCGTGCAATAAATTCCGCGGCTGCGCGTTTGACGACTTCAAGGCGAGTTACTTCTTGCCCATTGATCGAAAAATCGGGAATCGCCATGCTGCCGGAAATGTCCACGGCTAACATCAAATCTCGTCCACTGGTTGGCAGGCCCACTGGTTCGCCAATCCACTGAGGGCGTGCGGCAGCAAGTACTAGCAACAGCCAGATCACCATGCTGAACCAGAGCCAGGTGGAAGAACGGCGTTGAACATTGTTGGCAGAGCCAACCGACTGGAGCTGGACCATATCTCGAAAGTGGGGGACACGGAGGGCCGCGGTGGCTTGCTCAGGTGCCGGGGGAGCCCAACGTCTGATGAGCCAGGGCAACACCAGCAACACCAACATCCACGGCCAAAGCAGAGATATCATGCCCCTGATTTCCTCGCGGGTATTTGAACCTGCTGAATCCATCGTTCTACCAACGGAAGAAGCTCCGATGCTGACGTGGGTGCGTGTGACTGATAGGGGCCGGACCGCAATGATTGTCCTGGTCCTTCTGAAAATTGATTCGTGTGTCCAGTTGTATCCAAAAACTGTAGCCAGGATGGTCCCGACAAACCGGCGACCTGTGACCGTGAAAACACCGCGAGCGCATAGCGACGGAGAAGATGTGAGACCTCGGTGATGGCCAACTGGTCATCGGCTTGTACCGCATATTGTTGTTTCACCTGTTCGAGTTGGGCCAACGCCACCCGCCGAGGTCGCGTTCGTTGGCGAGAGGCCCTTGCCCAAAGAACCAGACCCACCACCATGACCAACGCCACGATGACCATCCACCATCCAAAGGCTGGTGGCCACCAGGAAATAGGATCGGGCAGATGGACGTCGCGCAACTCTTGTAATGGATCAGGGACGCTTGGCACGTCAGGCGACTCCTGTAATTCCGGCTACCCCAGAATGGTTGGCACTTCGATGATTCCCTAATTCTTGAAGTCCTTTGGTCAGTTGGGTCGGAAGATCTTCATGTGTGACCAACGGGATAAACCCGATTCCCCGGGACCGACACAGACCACGGACTTCTTCATACCGCGTATGAAAGGCTTGCGCATAGGCTTCAACGACCTGTGATGAGTGGGTCTGCAGTACCCCGTGAGCGTGACCATCGGTAATAGGATAGGAGCCAGGAGGTGGAGCCACTTGTTCCACCTGATCATAGATAAATAGGGCGACGACTTCATGATGGGCCCCCAGTCGACTCAGCGCGGTCTTGGCTTGTTGATCCCACTCTCGAAAATCACTGAAAAGAAAAATCAGGCTTCCCGGACGAGCAGCTTTCAACACACGATTGAGTGCTAATCGAAAAGAGGTGGCTGCTGAGCCTGGTTCTGGGGTTTTTGCCAACAATTGGCCGGAGCGATCGGCGAGGACATTCAGGAGTTGAAGGATGCCCGATCGCCCACCTTTGGGGCGCAATTCCACATGATCGGTTTCGGCAAACACGATTCCCCCAACCCGATCGCCTCTGGCATGCGACGCCCAACCCAATAAGGCCGCCGCTTGTGCAGCCACCACCGATTTAAAAGCCACTTTGGTCCCGAAATGCATGGCCTGTCGATCATCGACCACCATAAAAACCGGACGCTCACGTTCCTCTCGAAACACTTTCACGTGCGGTTCGTTGCTTCGAGCGGTTACCCGCCAATCCATTAATCGCACATCGTCCCCGGGTTGATATCGACGTGATTCTTCAAAATCAATGCCGCGCCCTTTGAACGGGGAGCGCTCTCCTCCGGCCAACAAGGCATGCGACCGAGTTCGGCGGTTGGCCCCTAAATGGCCAATAGCATGCCGCGCCTGAATCAGATCCTTCAGGTGAACGCGGACTCCTCGGAAGGGATTGGTTTCCAGTGGGGAGGCGACAGAGACGGGCGCACGAACGCGGTTACGGAACGGCCACATGATTCAAAATTTCAGAGACCACATGATCGGTCGTGACGCCTTCGGCTTCGGCTTCAAAGGTGAGCAAAATTCGGTGGCGGAGTACATCATGCGCCACGGCCTGAATATCTTCTGGTGACACATAATCCCGGCCCTCCAACCAGGCATGGGCTCTGGCGCATCGTTCCAACCCAATGGTCGCGCGAGGGCTGGCCCCAAAACGTACCCATCGTTTCAAGGTTTCGCTGTAAGGTGCAGGATCCCGCGTCGCGACCACAAGTTGAACAAGATATTCTTCCAACGTGGGTGCAAGATAGACATTCCAGATGTGCTGGCGTGCTGCCAATAACACTTTTTGAGGAATGGGAGTGACGTGGTCTTTTGCATCTGTTGGCATGGCCCTGGCCTGATTCCGTACGAGTTCGGCAATGCGGCGTTCGCTTTCTACAGAAGGATAGTGAACGCGAACGTACAGCAGGAATCGATCCAATTGAGCTTCAGGAAGCGGGTAGGTGCCCTCCTGCTCAATGGGGTTTTGTGTGGCCATGACCAAAAATAATTCTGGGAGAGGATAACTGGTTCGGCCTATGGTGACTTGATGTTCGCCCATGGCTTCCAGCAAGGCCGCTTGCACTTTGGCCGGGGCTCTATTTATTTCGTCGGCCAGAACCAGGTTGTGAAAAATGGGGCCAGGTTGGAAGCGGAAGGAGCCGTCTTGGGGACGGTAAATATCCGTGCCGGTGATATCTGCCGGTAAAAGATCAGGAGTGAACTGGATTCGGTGGAAATCGGCTTCAATTCCTGCCGCGAGGGCTTTGATGGCGGTGGTTTTGGCCAGTCCGGGTGCGCCTTCCACCAAGAGATGGCCATCTGCTAACATGGCAATCAACAGCCTAAGCGTCAACCCCTCTTGGCCGATGACCTGCCGATTCAGAAAGGCACGAAGCTGGGAAATCTGTTCGTGTTCAGATCCAGACATATGTCGTGACGTGAACCCGATGGGTTATACGGGTCAAAAAATGTTCAGGTTTCCAATAGGCGAGCAGGTTAATCTACAGAGTTGTGGAATATGGTTTCCCACTGATATCCAGGGCCCTCGCCAACCCTTCTTGTACATGATAATTCATGAATTGTGAGAGTCAAGAGGGCTCGTTCAAGCGCGACAGCTTGCTAGGGCCTTGAATCGACGCTTACCACCGACCTGTTAAAATAGCGTGTAAATGAATGGGGCCACTGCCGAACCTTCACTCAGTATGATCAGGCCGCCTAAAAGCAAGAGCATGATGATGATCGGCGCCAGCCAGAACTTTTTCCGCTCGCGCATAAAGTCCCACAATTCTCCGAGAAAACCTGCCATCGACTGTTCCTCCTTCAAAAGGCTTTCAAGACATGATCGGCTGCACGGGCTTCCTTGAGTACTCGATAGGTGTCCGCCTTCGGATCAAACCCTAACTGGAGTGGCCGTTTGCCTAACAAACGCATCAACCATGAAATAGGGGTGACCAAACCATAAAACACCAGGCCCAACAAAATGCGGGAGTTCACCCACCCTATCTTTTCGCCAAAGAACATCCAGCCCCGATAGACGGGCTTCAAGCCAGTGGGAAAGACGGTGCCCAACACCCCAAATATCCCGGCGATAATGCCCGCCCACATGCGAATACCGTCCCCACGAACGACCAGCGGCCACAAGGTGACGAGGGCAAAAACACCAGCCATGAGCCAGCCAAATTGCCGGAGTTGTTTAAGTGAGACTTCTTGCTGTGGTGTGTTTGGATTCATACCGGTGCGATCCTCGGTTAATCTAATTCAAACTCGTTCATCCACGTGGTATCTTTGGCCATGGGTTTCTGCTGGTCCTTCAGGAGCACACAATTCTCTAACACGAGTACATCCATTTCTGTACGCATGAAACAGCGATACGCATCTTCCGGCGTACAGACAATGGGCTCGCCCCTGACGTTAAAGGAGGTATTGATGAGCACTCCGCAGCCCGTTTTCTTCTGAAAGGCTTGTAAGAGGTGATAATAGCCAGGATTGGTCGAGGCCGTCACGGTTTGGACTCGAGCGGAATAATCCACGTGGGTGACAGCGGGAATATCGGATTTCGGCACGTTCAGAAGATCAATGCCAAAGAGTTGTTCTTGATCGGCCTGCAGAGCCACGCGTCGATGCTTGACCACGGGTGCCACTAAGAGCATATAGGGACTGTCCGTATCCATCTCAAAATAGTCAGAGACGCATTCTCGTAAGACCGACGGAGCAAACGGGCGAAAGGATTCGCGGTATTTAATTTTGAGGTTCATGATGGATTGCATCTTCTCGCTTTGGGGATCGCCTAAAATACTCCGCCCGCCCAAGGATCGCGGCCCAAACTCCATGCGGCCTTGTAACCAGCCAATCACTTTTTCCTCGGCCAGATGGGCTGCCACGCGCTCATAGAGCTGGTCATCATCTAGCCGTTCGTAGGGCGCGTCCAGTTTCTGTAACACCTTCTCGATCTCGTCATTCGAATACGACGGACCCAGGTACGTGCCTCGCATGACATCTTGGGTGCCGTCACAATGACGCGGCTGGCCCAGAAAGTGATAATGGACGTTCAAGGCGGCACCCAGGGCGCTCCCGGCATCGCCGGCGGCAGGTTGGATCCAGAGTTGGTCAAACGGGCCTTCACGCAAGACTCGACCATTGGCCACACAGTTGAGGGCCACCCCACCCGATAGACACAAATTCTTGATGCCCGTTTCCTTGTGCAAGCTGTTGGCCAACCGCAGCATGACGATCTCGGTGACTTCTTGTATCGAGCGAGCCAAGTCCATTTCTCGTTGGGTTAATTGGCTCTCCGATTCGCGAGGAGGGGCCCCAAATAACTTGTCAAACTTGTCACTGGTCATGCGGAGTCCGGTGCAATAGGCAAAATACTCCATGTTCAGCCGGAAGGTGCCGTCAGGTTTCACATCGACGAGGTGGTCCAATATGGTTTTGACGTAGGTGGGTTGGCCATAGGGCGCCAGCCCCATGACTTTGTATTCCCCCGAGTTCACCTTGAAGCCGGTGTAATAGGTAAAAGCCGAATAGAGCAGGCCCATGGAATGCGGAAACGGGATTTCCCACAACGGGGTGAGTGTGTTGTCTCGTCCTACCCACGCGGAGGTGGTGGCCCATTCGCCCACGCCATCCATACACAGCACCACCGCCTCTTGAAAAGGGGAGGGGAAAAAAGCAGATGCCGCGTGGGATTCATGATGTTCCCCAAAAAGCAGGGGTGGCAGGGGGTCTGTTTTCTCAAGACCACCCACTTGCCGAAAGGCTTTGTCCAGTAAATTGCGTAAAAACAGTTTTTCTTTGATCCACACCGGCATCGCGGTGAGGAACGAAAGAAGTCCTTTGGGAGCATAGGAGAGGTAGGTTTCTAAGAGGCGTTCAAACTTAATCAGCGGTTTGTCATAAAAGACCAGATAATCAACCTCACCGATAGCCACACCTCCCTGACCCAGGCAATACTCTACTGCGTGAGACGGAAAACCCGCATCATGTTTCTTGCGCGTAAACCGCTCTTCCTGCGCGGCCGCCACAATCTCCCCATCCTGCACGAGACAGGCGGCACTATCATGATAATAGGCTGATATTCCTAGAATAGTTTTCAAGACGCCATCCTAATATTTTGTGTTTGTTTGAGGCACATCTGGCTCATAGAAAGGCACTGACATTATAGAGCTTCAATGTTTATATCGACTGTAAGAGGTTTCTAGTTAATGGTTATTGAAAAATTTCATCAAAAAACTGCTTCATATGTATCCAAGATCGTTGATCAGCTCGCTTGTGATACTTCGCCCCCTTCAACCCATATTGGTCAGCCGATGGGTTGGTAAAGCTATGCTGGGCTCCGCTATACAAAATCATCTGCCAATCCATTCCTGCCGTATCGAGCGACCCCTTAAATTTTTCGATGTGATCTGTTTTAAGAAACGGATCGGAGGCGCCATGGGCAATAAGAACTTTGGCTGAATGGTTGATGGGTTTGGAATCAGGAGGTAGAGGCAACGAACCATGAAAACTGACCACCCCCTTCACGGGAGCACCTCCATAGACCAATTGCATCACCGTGGCTCCACCAAAACAATAGCCGATAGCGGCTAACCGAGTCGGATCGACGTTCGGATCGGCTTGAAGCAGCTTCAGGCCAGTTTCTGCTCTTCCCAGCCACTCTTCCACATTACTGGTGGTCAGTTTCGCCCATTCACCCGCTTTCTCAGGGTGGGTCGTCACCTTTCCTTTCCCATACATATCAACCGCAAAGGCTACATAACCCAATCCAGCTAATTGCTCGGCACGCGATCGGGCATAGTCATTCAAACCCCACCATTCATGAACGACAAGAATCCCAGGCCTTTTTCCTTTTACTGAATCGTCCCAAGCCAAAAATCCCTCATAGGCCATTTCCCCATAAGTATAGGGAATCACCCGACTCTGAACCTTGGCCTCAACAACACATGGCAAGCCTACCAATACCAGAATGAGTGAGAACATTATCCGTGCGGTCATGGGTACCCTCCGTAACATCGGACTATTGGAGAAAATAATCAGCTCTATAGGATAGAGCTAGTTTACTCGAAAATTTAGATAAAGTTTATAGGATATGTGGGGAAAATAATCTTTTTGTGGAACGCATTCAATCTCACCGGCGGCCTTTAAGACGGCCTTGTTTTTCGTGAGATGTTTCAACAGGAGCATCATCATGAAAAAGACATAAGGGAGTAGTAAGTGAGATGAACCTCACGAGAATGGACCAGAGCGATTGGCACCGCAAGAAAACTTATAGGGAGGGAATTTGAAATTGGTGCGCCCGACTGGACTTGAACCAGTAACCCTTGGATTCGAAGTCCAATACTCTATCCAATTGAGCTACGGGCGCACGATGTTTCATTATTAAAAGTCTCTATGACGTTCCGAAAGGCAGCTTCTGGTTATACCGGTCCATCGAAAGACCCGTCAACTTTGAAGACCTAAAAGACTTTTCGCTTACCTCTCTCCTATCAATATCTTCAACTCTTCCCATTTTCAAAATTTTCATTAATTCTCCACGTATTCAGTTGCTAGCAATTACTACCCATTTAAGGGAAGTTGGTCCCTCATCTGGGGAATGGCAGGGACCGATTTTTTACAGTTAAATCAAGATATGACAAAGACAACGACACCCTTTTCAAAGGGAGAGGTCATATGATTGAGACCGAACAACTATCTTCAGATACCATCATGTTTCATGTGCGGGGGCCCTTTCACCAGAGCACAGCAAAGGAATTGGGCTTATCGGTATTTCGATCCTATCACCTAGGATTCAAGACCTTTCTTTTCGACCTCAGTCGGGTCTCGCTCATAGATGAGCAAGGGTTTCGTCAACTTGCTCTGATCAGCCAAGGCCTACAAGACAAAGGTAGAACATGGAGAGTTCTGCACACTCCTCCCTCAATAGAAGACCGACTGCTTTTCGGTGGCATTCTTGAACAACTCCCCAAGGAAACATGGAACTAACCCATCTTATGGCTGCTCGTTACTGTTCACTTCGCCCAATACAGGGTAGATTCCTTTCACTGGTTCTACAAAACTCTAATACGAATCGGGAGTGGGAAGATCGACCTCGGATTGCTTGGCTTCTGGGACGATCTTTTCCAAGCGGCCATGATAGTCCCGCATACGTTGTTGCTGCTCAGGAGTAAATTTGATGGTTTCTTGGTTGTGAAGCTCAACCAGCTGTTCCACGCATTGCAACAGGGGCGGCACCGCGTCAAATACTTTTCCAGCTTCAAACGCTTCTAGCGATTCAACAAACAAAGGCGGGAGAGGTTTATACGTGACCCCAGCACGGTCACGAAAACGATAAACGATAGTCTCATAGGCTTCGACCGCTTCTTCTGTAGGTTTGACTCCGCCAGGCAGAGACATTCTTGATGCAGCCGGTATTTTTTTTGCAAAGGCAATCAGGCTCGCAATCAACTCACCTAAGGTCTCCACAACTTGTCCGGGTTGAAGGGGTTCTTTGTTGCTCATCGATCTGAATCTAGTCCAAACATAGGGTGCCCTGTCAAGACGGCATGGCTCCTTGATTGGTTAACTCCTGACGCACGGTTTCCATGTCTTCTGGTAACGGCGCCGAAAATTTCATCACTTGTTTGGTGAGAGGGTGAACAAATCCTAAGATTTTGGCATGTAACATCACTCGAGGAATTCCAATGTCTCCAATGTTCATGACCTTTTTTCCACCATACGTTTGATCACCTAAAATGGGACAATCAATCGCTTTGAGATGCACACGCAGTTGATGAGTTCGTCCTGTTCCAGGTGTTAGGGCGACATGAGCAGCAAGTTTCCCAAATCGCTCGATAATCTTATAGGTTGTCAAAGACTCTTTCGGTCGTGTGGTACGCGCGGAAAATGTTTTTCGATCTTTGGTATCTCGTCCAATCGCTAGTTCAATGCGGCCTTCCCCTTTTTTGGGCGATCCCCATACCAGCGCTTCATATAAACGGCTAATCGTATGTTCTTTGAATTGCGCAGACAAATATTGATGGGCCTGATCAGTTTTAGCTACCACTAATACCCCGGTGGTTTCCTTATCCAACCGATGAACCAATCCTGGCCGTTCTCTCCCACCGATGGAAGAGAGATGTCCTTCTCCACTTTGCATGTGATGCAGCAAAGCATTGACCATGGTCCCAGTCCAATGGCCTGGAGCCGGATGGACCACAAGCCCAGAAGGCTTATTAAGGACGAGAAGCACGTCATCTTCATGGAGGATGTGAAGCGGAATGGGTTCAGCCTGTATATCGAGTGGCTCAGGGCGAGGGACAACCAACAAAATCCGTTCTCCGGGCTTCACCTTGTGACTGGGCTTCACTACGTGGCCATCAACGGTGATGTGCCCCTCTTCGATTAATCGTTGAAGAGCGGTTCGAGAATAGTAAGGCTCACGATTGGCAAGAAAATGGTCAATCCTTTTGGGGGATTCACCAGCGGTGATAAGAAATTCCGTCCGCGTTTCGACATGCGGCATGGAGGGTAGGGGAGAAAGGTAGGCGTTGAGAAGCTAGGAAAGTCTGGTCCCACCCTGTTGGCGGTGACGGTCGGCGATTTTTTGGCGGAGGCGCGCTTTTTCTAAACTCACACGGGCTTCTTCGACCTCCGAAGCCAAGCCGCCTCGCTCCAAACGTTCTTCGGCTTTTTGAACTGCTTCTGTTGCACGATCTACATTGATATCTTCTGCCTTTTCGGCAATTTCGGCAAGGATCGTCACCTTGATTGGTGTAACCTCGGCAAATCCCCACAACACTGCCATTAATTCTGTGTGTTCACCCACTCGGTATTGCAGTTCGCCAATTCGCAGAGTGGTCAAGAAATGACAATGTCCAGGCAGGACCCCGAAGTCGCCTTCACTACCCGGAGCCGAAACATAATCGACTTCTTGACTCAACAGACGGTGATCGGGAGTCACGACCTCAAGAAGAATCTTGCCTGGTGACACTGCAGTCGCAGAAGGAGCCATTAGACCTTATATCCCAATTTTTTGGCTTTTTCGATGGCTTCTTCAATCGGTCCCACCATGTAGAACGCCTGTTCCGGTAGGTGATCGTATTTCCCATCAACAATTTCTTTGAAACTGCGAACCGTATCAACCAATTTCACATATTTCCCTGGAGATCCCGTAAAGGCCTCGGCGACATGGAAGGGTTGCGACAAGAAGCGTTGTAACTTACGCGCTCGAGCCACCGTCTGTTTATCATCTTCAGATAATTCATCCATACCCAAAATGGCAATGATGTCTTGCAAGTCTTTGTATTTCTGCAACGTCCCTTGCACGCGTTGCACCACTCCGTAATGTTCCTCGCCCAAAATAGCTGGATCCAAAATCCGCGATGTGGAATCCAAAGGATCGACCGCCGGATAAATACCTAACTCCGCCAATTGCCGGGATAACACAGTCGTCGCATCCAAATGAGCAAAGGCGGTAGCCGGCGCAGGATCGGTCAAATCGTCAGCCGGTACATACACGGCTTGGACAGAGGTAATAGACCCGCTTTTGGTGGAGGTAATGCGTTCTTGTAAAGTCCCCATTTCGGTACCCAGTGTCGGTTGATACCCAACCGCCGATGGCATACGTCCCAACAACGCGGACACTTCGGAACCCGCTTGGGTGAATCGGAAAATATTATCGACGAAGAGCAGCACATCTTGATGTTCTACATCACGAAAATATTCGGCAATCGTCAATCCCGTTAAACCCACCCGAAGCCTGGCACCCGGTGGTTCATTCATTTGGCCATAGACAAGTGCGGCTTTGGACTTTGAAAAATCTTTAGGATCAATAACCTTGGAATCTTGCATCTCGTGCCACAGATCATTCCCTTCACGAGTCCGTTCCCCAACGCCAGCAAACACCGAATACCCACCATGGTGAAGGGCAATATTATTGATCAATTCCATAATGATCACGGTTTTTCCCACACCCGCACCGCCAAAGAGCCCAACTTTTCCACCTTTGGCGTAGGGTTCCAGGAGATCGACCACTTTGATCCCAGTTTCTAAGACTTCCGTTTTCGTTTCCTGATCTTCCAGAGATGGAGCAGGCCGGTGAATTGACCAACGTTTGTCAGTGGGAACAGGGCCGAACCCATCGACAGGTTCCCCCAACACGTTCATGATACGACCCAACGTTTCTTTTCCCACCGGAACGGAAATGGCTGCGCCAGTATCGACCACTTCCAGGCCGCGAACCAACCCGTCGGTCGAAGACATGGACACGGCCCGGACGCGATTTTCTCCGAGATGCTGCGCAACCTCCATGGTTACGGTGTCTTTCTCCTCTTGAGAAATAGTCAGGGCATTAAAAATATGAGGGAGTTTCCCAGGAGGGAATGCCACATCGACTACCGGTCCAATGACTTGTACGATTTTTCCGTTTCCAGTATCGGTACCCACCATATGCTCCTTGGTTGGAAGAGGTTGGGGAACAGTATGCAATAATACAGTTCCTAAACAACCCGTGATTTATTTGATGGCCTCAGATCCTCCGACAATATCCATTAGCTCTTTGGTAATGGCAGCCTGACGGGTCTTATTATAAAACAGCGTGACTTTTTTGATCATTTCTCCAGCATTTCGTGTCGCCCCGTCCATGGCCGTCATCCGCGCCGCCTGTTCCGCCGCAGCCGATTCTAATAGGACTCGGTATGTTTGAATTTCAAAATGCTTGGGCAGTAATGTTTCCAATAATTCACCTTCATCTGGTTCATAGAGATACCCGCCACCCATTGAAGGCTTAGCTCCGCCTTCTGAATCATGAAGGGATTCAATCGGCAGCAATTTCTCCACAATCACTTCTTGCTGCATGGCCGATTTGAATTCATTGTAGACGACATAGAGATGATCGAACGTGCCAGAATGATATTGCGACACAACATTTTTCCCAATATCCAAAGCATGTTCAAAACTCAGACGATCAAAGACTCCTGGCCATTCTTGCCGGATAGGCCAATCACGGCGTTTGAAAAAATCAATAGACTTTCGCCCGACCGGGCTCACTGACACTTTCTTACCTTGTCCACGTTGTTCTTCCAAAAATTCGATCGCTCGTCGGAGAATATTCGTATTAAAGCCTCCACAGAGTCCGCGATCACTCGTCACCACCAAGAGTTCCAGCGAATTCCCATCGCGCCGACTCAAGAGAGGATGCGAGGCACGATTCACACGTTGGCTTAAATTGCTCATGACCTCACGCAATTGATGCGCATAGGGTCTCGCCGACAAAATACGGCTCTGCGCACGCTTAAGCTTTGAGGCCGCGACCATTTTCATGGCTTTGGTAATTTTCTGAGTATTTTTAACGGAAGCAATTTTCCGTCGAAGACTTTGCAGGCTTGCCATATTTACACAGTTTTCTCGAGCCTATTATTCGTAGCCTTTAGATTTTTTAAAATCCGTAATGATTTGCTTGAGCTGTCCACCAAATTCGTCATCAATCTTCTTCTTGCTTTTGATATCGTCACGAATCGTGGCATGCTTCTCTTTAATGTAGGCCATCAAATCTTTTTCGAATTCCCGGATTTTATTCACCGGTACATTATCGATAAAGCCGTTGACGCCGGCGTAAATGGATATGACTTGATCCGCAACAGGCATCGGCTTGTATTGTTCTTGTTTGAGCAATTCCACCATGCGGACACCTCGTGCCAATTGCGCTTGTGTGGCTTTATCTAATTCACTCCCAAACTGGGAGAAGGCGGCCATTTCACGATATTGAGCCAGATCGAGCCTTAGTGTTCCAGCGACTTGCTTCATCGTTTTAATCTGGGCTGAACCTCCAACGCGTGAGACGGATAACCCCACGTTAATTGCGGGTCTGATGCCAGAATAGAATAAATCGGAAGCTAAAAAGATCTGCCCATCAGTAATCGAAATAACATTGGTTGGAATATACGCGGATACATCACCCGCTTGCGTTTCAATAATCGGCAAGGCCGTTAAGCTCCCAGCACCTTTTTCATCGCTCATTTTTGCGGCTCGTTCCAATAACCGAGAATGCAAAAAGAACACATCGCCAGGATAAGCTTCGCGACCTGGAGGCCGTCGAAGAAGGAGAGAAAGCTGACGGTACGCCGTGGCATGTTTGGACAAATCGTCATACACGATCAGCGCATGCTTGCCATTATCACGGAAATATTCTGCCATGGTGACGCCAGCATACGGAGAAAAGAATTGCAGCGAAGCCGAGTCACTCGCAGTGGCGGAAATCACCGTGGTGTATTCCATCGCGCCATGATCTTCCAATGTCTTCACCACACGGGCAACCGTTGAACGTTTTTGACCAATCGCCACATAGAAACAATAGACATCCAAACCTTTTTGGTTAATGATCGTATCGATCGCAATGGCCGTTTTCCCAGTTTGGCGATCACCAATGATCAATTCCCGTTGGCCTCGACCCACAGGAATCATGGCATCAATGGCTTTCAAGCCTGTTTGCAAGGGTTCTCCGACCGATTGTCGATCAACGACACCCGGAGCCCTGATTTCAATCAAACGAGTTTCTGTAGAATTAATCGGGCCTTTCCCATCAAGGGGCATCCCAATCGCATCAACGACTCGTCCGACCAATGCTTCACCCACAGGTACTTCAGCGATACGACCCGTACGTTTGACGGGGTCACCTTCGCGAATACCCACGTCTTCTCCGAGCAGCACCACACCAACACTATCCTCTTCAAGGTTCAGCGCCACACCGTACACTCCACCGGGGAATTCTAATAATTCGCCGGCCATCGCACCTTCTAGGCCATAGACCTTGGCAATATTGTCACCCACTTGGATGACGTACCCCATTTCCTTGACGTCGACCCGTTGGTCAAACCCCTTGATTTTCTCTTTGATGATAGAACTGATTTCTTCTGCTTTGATCTGCATGGATTACCCCTTCGTCAACTGATCCTGCATGCTGGTCAATCGTCCCAACACGGTATTATCAAAGACTTGACTGCCAATGTATATTTTTAACCCGGCAATAAGTTTCGGCTCGACTTCAAACACCACATCAACGGACCGCCCCAGCGTCTCACTCAGTTCACGTTTCACCTGTTCCTGTTCAGTTGCCTCTAAGGGCTTCGCGGAACTCACTCGGAGCTGTTGAATGCCCTTTTGCTGGTCAGCCAGATCCGAAAAGGCCTGCGAAATTTCCGGCAGCAAAATCGCCCGGTTGGTTTTCAGAAGTTGATTCAGAAAATCGAGCATCACCGGAGGGGCTTGTAGGCGCTGGCAGAGTTCCTCCAAGACCACTTGTTTTTCTTCATATTTAAAAACAGGGGAAGCTAAGACATGTTTCAAGGCAGGGGTATCTTCTAAGCCTTGGGCCAAAGAGCCTAAGGCATTTCGTGCGGGTTCGATGCCCGATTCCTCGAGCAATTGGAAAAGCGCCGATGCGTACCGACGCCCGATCGTACTTTGGTTCACGGTTTACAGAGAATCCAGGCAGCCACGTGTTGAATGGAAAATGGCGTGTATCAAGCAGATAAACCTAACATGGGCGCTATACCCTGTCAACCGAAAAGAGCCAATGTAAAGGGATTTTCCCCAATGCACTCCTGTGCAGCTGAAACACATTGAAGGGTAAAAGAAGAAGAGGTTACGAAGCCGAAAGAGACTCGAGCGCTTCGGCAATTTCTTGGACGACCTTCTCGGCTGTCGCTCGGGGAGATTCTGCATCCCGAATAGGTCGTCCAACAACCAGATAGTCAGATCCAGCAAGAATGGCCTCTTTAGGAGTCAGCACATTTTTGTGTTCGGCATGTGAGGCCCCCGAAGGTCTGACGCCGGGCGTCACAATCAGGGGATGACTTTCCGGGAACAAACCCCTGACAAAACTCACGAAACGCCCGGAAGCAATAAACCCGTCGGCCCCGGCTTGGGATGTGCGAGTGGCTTTCCACTGAATATAGTCCTCAGGTTTTTTAAACGGCAGGCAAAAGCCAGTCCCGTTGTCGAGCAGGGCAATGTCTTTCATCGCCGCCTCGTCCATATTGGAAAGGAGCGTCAGGGACAATAATTGGAGGAACGCATCCCCTTTAGCCCGCTTGGCCGTCGTAAATAACCGTTCCGACCCATGAAGAGTCACCAAATCGATTTGCTCACGCCTGGCCACTTGGATATAGCGGTTCACCGTTTCATCCACATCATCTTGAATTTTCAGATCGAGAAAGACCCTGTGGCCTTTGGCTTTTAACTCCCGAACGATATTCAGGCCTTCCGCGAGGAACAATTCCCAGCCAACCTTGTAAAAAGTCACAAGACCATCAAGTTGCTCAACATAGGACAGCGCTTGGACCCTGTCGGGAACATCCAACGCAAAGATAAGACGGTCGGCAGGCGTAACTGGAGTTGGCGTCTTCACAACAGGGGAAATATCACAATATTAAAGAAGAAAAAGTCGCCGGATTGTACGAGTTTAGGAGCAAATGTCAAGACAGCAATCGTCCCCCAATGTGTCTGCGGGTCGCGGAAGGAAAATGAAAGAGAAAAAGGAAAAAAGGGAAGAGGGTAAAGCTAACGGACGACGGATTCTAACTGAGAATCTTTAGTAAAAACCGAAGCCTTCGAATTTTTGGGGCTAGCTTTAGGAGTCTGAATAATGCCGCCGCCGAGGACACGATCGCCTTGGTAAAAAACCGCTGATTGCCCAGGACTGAGGGCTCGAACCGGAGTTTCAAAGGTGACGCTCACGGAGGCTTCACTCACCCAATGCAGTGTTGCGGGAACGGGTGGGGAACCATAGCGAAACTTCACGTCGATATGTTGTCCCTCAATTAAGTTTTCTTGAGAAAAGATATTGAGGTCGGCTACCTGACAGGTCCTGGTGTCTAAATCTTCTGGGGGACCGACGACCACCAGATTCAGATCGGGAACGACACGTTGGACATAGAGGCGATTGCCGGTAGCGATCCCCAACCCTTTTCGCTGACCTGGCGTATAAAAGGCCACCCCTTCATGCTGCCCGAGTTCTTTTCCCTCAGTATCAACAAAGTTTCCTGGACTGGCAGCCTGCGGAGCATGTTCCTTGAGGAAATCTCGGTAATCCCCTTGCGTGACAAAACAAATTTCCTGGCTTTCCTTGAGTTCATCCACTGGCAATCCCATGGCTTCGGCTTCGGCCCAGACTTGTGGCTTTTCCATCGCTCCCACCGGAAACAACATTTTAGGGAGCCACTTCCCCGGAATACGATAGAGAAAATAGGATTGATCTTTTTTGGCATCCAAGCCACGGGCAAGAAATGATGCACCTGATTCATCGCGTTGAATCCTAGCGAAATGACCGGTGGCGATGTAATCCGCCCCGAGTTGCTCAGCCACCTGAAACAAGCCGCCGAATTTGACCCGTTCATTACACCGAACACAGGGATTGGGAGTCGTGCCCTGCAGATAGCCATCAATAAAGTCATCGATGACACCTTTTTGAAAGGATTCTCGCGTATCAATGACCTGATGTGAGATACCCAAGAGTTCAGCCACATGTTTGGCGATTCCGACTTTACAGCACCCGCGTTCCTGCCAACGCTTGGACGTGGCCGCTTCATCCTCTTCTTCCCACACCTTGAGCGTCACGCCAAGCACTTCATAGCCCTGCTCTTTCAAGAGCTTGGCGGCCACGGAGCTATCCACGCCCCCGCTCATCCCTAATACGACTTTTTTGGGAATTGAAGACGACATTTAGAGGCTCAGGGGCTCCTTTTCCAATTTGTCCGAAGTTTTGGCCAAAGCCGTTTTTCCTTGACCATTGGATAAGATGCGTTCATCTAGATCCATGTCGAGATTGGGTGCGACACCCATATCACATTCCCCTTGGAAATAGACACCTTCTTCCATCGCAAAGGTTGGGGTATGCACATCCCCAATGAGCACGGCAGGTTTAAGGAGTTGGATTTTTTTGTTGGCGGTAATGACGCCTTCAATCCGTCCGCTGCTCACAATCGTGCCACCATTGATGGTTCCTTTAATGAAAGCCGTTTCACCAATAATGAGAGTATCATCGATCGTGATTTCCCCTTCAAAATTGCCATCCACCCGCACCGTGCCCTCAAATTGGGCTTTGCCCTTAAAATCCACGCCTTTGCCGAGAAACGTGTAAAACTCTTGCCCAAAACCTGGGCCATCTTTAGATTTTTCTTTTTCGCCCCACATAGTATGCCCCTCCTCTCATCCAGTATTTGACTCTCGGGTGTCGAGCCAGGAACTCCATATCCCCTGGGAATCCTTTCCCCAACCTGTCCACAATCATGACATGAATTTATTTCACCTTCACCGCTTCCTCCACTGACATCACGAGTTTTGAGCCCATACCTTTTCGGTCACCCTTGGGAGGCATATTACACGTACCATTGAAGGTAACCCCCTCATCCATGGAAAGAAGGGGTGTGGCAATCGTCCCATCAAAAACAGCCGGGCTTAAAAGTTTCACCCGATTTTTCGCCAAGATTTCTCCGGTAATCCGACCCTGGCAGGTGACCGTGCCGGCTTCGATTTTAGCGGTGATGACCGCTTTTTGACCGATGATCAAATTCCCATCGGTATAAATTTCCCCCTCCAAACGCCCATCGATTCTCACTGTGCCCTTGTAGCGGATGGTCCCCTTAAAAGTGACCTCTTCCCCCACGAAGGCAATAATATCGCCAGATTCTTCCTGATGGCTCGAGAGCACTGGACTAGCCATAACTGGCGTTTTCACAACATCTTCCGGCGTTTCAGCGGTATTTTTCCCAAACATGGAGACCCTCCCTCATTTGAATGACGTAATGTCCAACCAATTCGACTCTGCTCTAAATCTACGCTCGCCAATAGTGTTTATACCTATTTTCAGCTCTTCATTGCTGACAGGAAGACCCCATGTTCTATGCGGTATCCTTACAATTTTTATTCCAAAATAATAGCGCTCACACGGTCCAGCTCTTCATCAGAATAATAGTGAATGACAAGCTGCCCTCCCTTGGCCACCGCTTTCACCTGCACCTTGGTGCCAAAATGTTTTCGCAACTGGTCTTCAAGGTGATGAAATTTGTTGGGCACCGCCTTCAGGTGTTTGCTGGCACCACCACTTTTTTGCCCAGTCACAAGCTGTTCTGTTTGTCTCACCGACAACTGTTCTGCCACAACTCGTTTGGCAATCTGAAGTTGGGTATTGGGCGAGGAGACCCCTGCTAAGACCTTGGCATGGCCTAGACTCAAGGCCCCGGATTCAACGAACTGCTGAACCTCCCTGGGAAGCGCGAGAAGACGGAGAAGATTGGCAATCGAGGAACGATCTTTCCCGACCGAACTGGCCACTGAGTCCTGCGTTAACCCAAATTCCCCCATCAACCGGGAATAGGCCTTGGCCTCTTCCATAGGATTCAAGTTTTGACGCTGAATATTTTCCACCAGCGCGAGGGCTAAGGATTTTTCATCCGTAGAATTCCGAACGAGGGCAGGAATCGTGGACAACCCGGCAAGCGTGGCCGCTCGCAAACGCCGCTCTCCCGCAATGAGTTCGTAAATCCCATCGCCTTTGCGCCGAACCACAATAGGCTGTAGAACACCATGTTCTTTAATAGACTGCGCCAACTCTGCTAAAGGCTCGTCAACAAAGATCGTCCGGGGTTGGTAGCGGTTAGGAATAATCTGTTTCAGAGCAACCATAGAAATAGCCTGCCCATCCTGCTCAACCTTCCAAACCAGCGTCTTTTTTTCGGGAAGCAGAGCCTGGAGGCCCTTACCCAATGCTTTCTTTTCCATTCGCGAGAATCTCCTTGGCTAGGTCAAGGTAGGCTTTAGCACCACTGGATGCTGCATTATACGACAACACGGGTTTCCCATGGCTAGGGGCTTCCGCCAACGCCACATTACGAGGAATGACGGTGTGAAACACCTTCTCTTTGAAAAATCCTCGAATTTCGCTTTCAACCTGTCTCGAAAGATTAATGCGAGAATCATACATGGTCAACACAATACCCTCCAGATCCAGATCGGCATTAAACGAATCCCGAATGCGGTCAACATTGCCCATCAGCCGCCCCAAACCCTCCATCGCATAATACTCACATTGCACCGGCACAATCAGCGCAGAAGCCGCTACCATAGCGTTAATCGTGAGCAGGCCAAAGGCAGGCGGGCAGTCAATAACCACAAAATCATGCCCCTGAATGTCGCCAACGATGGTTTTCAGAATGGTTTCTCGATCAGCCAGGTTGGAGATCTCAATTTCAGCGCCAACTAAGTCTCCCTTGGAAGGAATGATCGTAAGTCCGTGTATACACGTAGGTAATATTACTGATTCAACAAGCCGCCGCTCCATAAGACATTCATAAATGGTGGATTCTTGTGGCTCAACCGACACCCCGCTGGTGGCATTGGCCTGCGGATCCAAATCTATAAGTAAAACCGACTTGCCAGAAGTGGCCAACGCCGCACTAATATTAATCGCCGACGTGGTTTTACCCACCCCACCCTTTTGATTCGCAATAGCAATAATGCGGGTCACTTAGAATCCATTTTGAAAAAAACAATTTGAGATTAAATTTCTCAAGTGTATGATTTTAAATAAATTTTAATGGCAAAATATGAAAGATCACTAAGTATGTCACCATTATGTTTATCCCAAAAATAAAATTTCCATTACTTTGTAATTTTTATTTTTCAATGATGTTCTACGTGGAACATGGAAAATCTGCATTAATTACGGAACGTGTTTTAGCACAGAAAGCACACGCGTTCCAAACTCATAGGGCAATTCATAAGCGATTTCTTGTTCGATTGTCATCCCTTGCAAGCTCTCAGGTTTGTCAATTTTTGAAGAACGAAAGATAATTAACTTTCCATCTGGTTTTAAAATACTTTTAATATGGGGCAAGATAGCCTCAAGACTCACGGCTTTACTAATGGCCATATCCCACTTGTCCTCTTCATCTATGAAAGAGCAACAAGCCTCCAACCGTTTCTGAAGAAAGGAAATACCAGTCAGTTCTAACTTTCCGATAACCGTATGCAGAAAAGCCGTTTTGTTCCCTCGTGGCTCCATTAAGGTGACCATCAAAGAAGGAAAGGCCAATTTAAGTGGAATTCCTGGAAATCCGGCTCCTGTACCGATGTCGACAATCGAAAACGAAGAATGTTCAGGAAATGCCAAAGATCCAGCCAACGAATCGGCAAAGAGCAAAATGGCCTGCTCCTGCTCCGTATGCAAACCCGTCAGATTAACAGAACGATTCCAAAAGGTGAGTTCTTTATAATAGAGGTGAAACTTTTCCAGAATACTTTCATCAAAGGAAAAACCAAGCTTTTTGGCCCCTTCAACAAAATATTCTAGAAAATTGTCTGTATTCTCTTCATGTTCCACGTGGAACATCCTCCATATTCAAAAATAAGATTCACCAAGTAATGGGAATTTTATTTCATGGTTAAGCGAGTTGGTATACAAGAATAATGAGAATTTTTCCAATTATCTCTGGATTTAACGAATAAAATGGCAACAAGGACTGACATAAATCATATGAAGTGCTCCTCGTATCAATTTATATTGATACCAGGGCTGCTCTCTGTTCCTGTATGTGTTTTAAAGCCCGCTGAGGGAAAGCATCCTCAGCTATCAGAAAATCATAAGGAGCCTGAAGATTAATCCAAAATCTTGCGATGTTGTCAAATAATTCACTCAACCTCACTGCAGTACCCACCGTAACGCCTCGCTGCCTCTTAATAATGGCAGTAATACGATTGGGTGGCACACCGAGCGCATGAGCCAAAGATGATACCCTTAAACCGGAATGCTTTAAAGGCTTCAAAAATTCTTCATCAAGAATTTCCCCTGGATGTATCGGTCTCATACTATTATGAACCATTGTAAGCTCCCTAGTGATAACCGATTATTTACACATCAGGCGGACGATCGTTTCGCCAAACAAAACAAATCTGCCACTTCCATTTAAAGTCTAAATCAAGTCAAGAATATTCACTTCTTCTTAATGGGTGGTTTTCATCTTTAAATTACATTGGAAAAGTCGGTAGCATATAGATAGTATAAGAAAAAGGGAATATGACATAAAAATGTTCCGGTTTTCATTCCAAAATTACACTTAATTTCTTCCTTCTTTCCATAAGTACAACTCCAAAGTTTTGCAGAGAAAAAACATAAAAAGGTTCCTGACACCTTTTTACATTATAATGATGACGTGGTGATTGAGATTAATATCCGCCTGAAGAGAACCAATAGAGGGCATCTCGTCGCCTTATTACCGGAAACCCAACACACCTTGGCTCATTGGATTCTACACAGTAAAACCAGGCTGTTTTGACAAAAAGCTTGAATGTAGTTACAATTGTAGTTACGGTATCCTATGACCTTTGAATGGGATGATGACAAACAGCAAGGCAACCTCGATAAGCATGGGGTGGACTTTCTGGATGTCGTGAGAATTTTTTCCAACCCGGTGTTGGAATGGATCGATACTCGACAAGACTATGGAGAAAAACGAACGATCTCCATAGGGTTTACTGAGGAAGACTACTTTGTAGTGGTTTCAACGTGGCGCGGAGAGATTCGGCGCATTATTTCTGCATGGAAGGCTGGACGAGATGAAAAAGAAAAATACCACGACTATCACGCTTGAAGAGGCCATGAAGACGAAGGGCAAAACGCGGAAAGACGCGCAGCCAGGGGCACCCTTGCCGGATGATTTTTGGAAGCATGCAAAAGTGGTATATCCCGAAAGCCCGAAGGAACAAGTCACCGTTCGTTTAGATGCGGATATTCTGGAATGGTTTAAGGCCCATGGCCGTGGGTATCAAACCCGGATGAATGCAGTGCTGCGCTCATATGTTGAGGCTCGGAAAGACGAACCAAGCGTGAAGCGGTAATCCCACCTCTTATTTGTCGTAAGTAATATTTTCACTCTATGAAAAATAAGGCCATCCGAAGGGCTGGACTTAGAGTTGCATTGGAAGAAATGAAGACCATTTCCAATCACCGACCAAGATATACGCGCGACACTCGTACCCCTCTTGCGGTTTTTTGAGATCCTCACAACGTTAACTGTTGAACTGACAGTTCGAAGCAAAGGAGTTTGTTCTATGGGTAGCGATGAAGAAAAAAAAAGTAATGGCCAAGACCTTGAGAATCTTCGCCTCCTTTATAAAGAGAATGGACACATCACAAGAGCATATTTGGAATGGCGCCATAAAGTTATGACAAGATTATTTTTAACTATTGCTGGCACCCTTCTTACATCGAGGTGGATGTACGAAAATCCTTCCCTTCATAAACATATGTACATTCCATTTCTCTTGGGAGCACTATTTTCATTTTTTTCAGCACTCATGGACAATGTTAATGGGCGGATTCTCGGTGATTACTACATTTTAGGTGAAAGACTAGAAAGGAAAATGGATGATGGAGGCGGCACTTATGCCATTACTAATAAACAGTATGGACATGCCATTACCTACACCAGAATCTTAAATTTTATGTATTGGGGATCAGGCATGGCTTTAATATTGGTGGGTTGTTTTGTTGATTGGTAGGAACAGTATTTGATAAACATGAATTATCGAGTAGGTAGGCGACATTGCTGTCACCCACCCCTCTCAGAACCGGACATACGAGTTTCCCCGTATCCGGCTCAAGCCTTTCAAAGACTGTTTCTCAGTCCGGCCACGACCGCCCTACGTCCTGCAAAGTATCGAGTCCATTCCGGATCATAGGGATTGGCATCAGCTTTCACCTTCACGTGCCGCCGGATTGGCGTGTCTGACGCGGAGGTCAGTTTCACCCATTCCGATGTTCCGTGTTGGTCGGTAGCATGCCGACAGGCAAATACCCAGGACCGAGTGCCGAACGTCTGAAAATACCGTTTGGCCACCCAGCGCCGCCCTTTCTTCGGGTGTCGCCGTACCGCCCAACGCCACAAGGCTTTCCAGAGCACATGGTCGAGAGTCGAGAAGATCCGCTTTGATACCACATGCCGATAATAGTTAGCCCATCCTCGAATAAGCGGGTTGAGCCAACGGATGAGGTTGTGTTGGGTCACGGCTGGACTCCCTCGAATGATGTGTCGTACATGACGGTGTATCCTGCGTTGCGCGTTCTTTGACGGCTTAATCAGCAGTTTACCGTCGTATGTACGAACATTGAATCCAAGGAAATCAAATCCGTCCGAGATATGCACGATGCGTGTTTTCTCAGGAGCAAGCAAGGGCCCGCGTTCGGCAAGAAATTCTGCGACCTCTTCCTTGACCTGTTCCAGTGTGTCTTTCGTCCCACCGGTGATCACAAAATCATCGGCATATCGGATCAGCTTGACCTTTGGATATGGTGTCTTTCCCTTTGGTCGAAGAAAGCGACGGGCAAGCCTGCCCTCCAATCCATCCAACACCATGTTCGCCAACGTGGGCGAGACGATCCCGCCTTGCGGGGTCCCGATGTCCGTTGGAAACCATTGAGCGCAATCCACCATCCCGGCCTTCAACCATTTGCGGAGCACGAGCGTATCCATCGGAATATGCTCCAGCACCCAGTCATGGCTGATGTTGTCAAAGCACCCTTTGATGTCAGCTTCGAACACCCATTGCGGGGATCGTGCGGGTCGACACAACACGAGAAAACACTGGGCTAGTGCATCTTGAGTTGAGCGCCTCTTGCGAAACCCATAGGAGTGTTTATCTGCCGTCGTTTCGGATACCGGGTCGAGGGCCAGCAGGTACAACGCCTGCATCGCCCGATCCGTCATCGTCGGAATGCCCAGTGGCCTGAGCGTTCCGTTGCCCTTCGGAATGTAGACCCGTCTCAGCGGTTGCGGCCTATACCCGCGCCGACTGAGTGACAACACGGCTCTGGTTTTGACTGCCGGGGTTGACCAAATTTCGCCATCCACCCCCGGCGTCCGCTTGCCTTGGTTCTCGGTCACTCGCTTGACGGCTACAACCTTGCCGCTTCGCGAGTGTGTCAGCAGCCATTGCAAAGCCTTCACCTTGCTCCGGCGACCTTCTTTCGTAGCCTTGACGATACGGGCTTGCAGCTTCCTCACAGTACGTTGGGCGCAGGGCCAGTTAATCCGACCCCACGGCAACGCTTTGCCGGAAGAGGCACACGCCGTCCGTGGGATGGCGTTCATTTGCGTTTCTTCCGTGAAAGAAGTTCTGCGAGCGTTTTCATCAAGAAAGACCCATCGGAAGTCTGCCCCCTTTCGGGGTGAGTAACTCCGCGTAGGCGGCCCTATCCGCTCCATTACAGAACGGCCTTCGCTTGCTCCGATGTCTTCTACCCGCACCGCTTTCAGCCTTCCTTACGGTTGGCTTTGCTATTGTTCTAGCAGCAATACGGGCTTACCGTGTTCCGTGTTGTTGACCCAACGGCGTAGGTTCCGACTATCCCCCGGCGGCGCTCCTGTCCGTGTGTTCCTATATGAAAGAGAAACAACCAACCGCTCACCTTTTGGTTCAGGCCTGTCAGCACCTTAGGCCTGTTAGATTTTAACGAGGTTTATCATCGGTTCACATCTGTTAACCTTCCCATCAAGCCTAGCCCCCGATCCGCCTTGATGCTAGCAGACCAGATCTCACCTCGCGGTTGAATCTTGGCTCACGCCGGGGTACATTGTCCTGGCCGCTTCACACCCCGCAATTACTCGCGGCGCATGGGCCAGTAGGCTACTGCTGACGGCACAACAGGTCTGGTTGGAAGATTTCGTTCCACCAGACAATCAACGACACAACTTTCACGTCGCACTTCATATTCTATATTATCACTCATTAGAGACTGTCATTTTTTAAAAATTCTTTATCTATAAAAGACACAAAATCTTCAAGATTAAAGGGCCTCTTTTCCGGCTTGAATATCATCAATCTTACCCTTTAAAACCTCGGCACGGTTTACAAAGAGTTGGGTGGCGTCTCCTCCCTGTATCAGATAAGTGACAAACTCTCCTAAAGTAATGTCGGGTATCTCGGCCATTTGGCAAAGAATTTGGGCAATTGGGGACCAAGCCGTTCCTGCCTCAAGACGTGCGTTTTCCTTCCTCAGCTTTACATTGGTTTGCAGCAATGCGTTTCCCGGCTCTTCAGGGTTGTCTTCAACCATCTTATAAAGTTGGCCAAGTCGGTCAATATCTAGATAAAGATCAAATGCTGTTCGGGCAATTGCTAATTGTCGATCACTGTAAATCCGTGGTCGCCCGTTTCTGTCAATCCAAAAATGAAATTGTGTCGTCTTAAATCCCGCTATTTGGATGCGAGTGTTTGGGGGTCTAATCCAAGAACGATCTGCCGAATTTTCTACTTTCTCTTCATGCTCGGTTTTCATGACAACCATTTTTTCAACTGTATAAATATCTTCACGTGCATCAACAATGTCATGATGTTTCCCGCATAGGGCAATTAGGTTTTGGGCAGAACGATTTTCTTCTTCAGTTTGCGCAGGGTCGAAGCGGGGGCCCCCTTCTCTTCGAGCTTTAATATGGGCAATCTTGCCAACTAATACTCCGTGGGCGCGATCAACGATAATATCGCTACACGCGGAAAAGGCGCATTGATTGCCAGACGCGACCAGTATTTGCTTATTAGTCGTGTCTGTGGGTTTTTTGTGTTCAACTTGCGATTCCCCGTGGCAAGACCACGGGGAATCGCAAGTTCAATAGAATACTGGCTATGCGTTTTGCTTGTTCGTCTAACCGCTTTCTTGCTTCTTCCCATTCTCGTTGTGGTTGCACAACAAACGGCTCGGATGGCGTATGCTTACGCATGGGAACCTTCTGGGCCATCTTTACCATCTCTTCTACGCGACTGTCGTCAAGCCCTAATAGCTTCATTCGTTCTCGTAGATCGTCAACGATTTGTTGATCCTCAATACTTGTGAAATCTTCCTCCCATACGGACTCGAAAATTTCTCCATGAACAACAACCCGTTCCCCAGCGGTTAGCCTTGCCGACCCTTCCTTAACTGCTGTTGGCGCCTCTGGGTCCGAACCACTAATCACTTTATCCCAAAACGCTTGGTCATCATTCTCGAACTCTCTGAATTCCTTAAGACGCTCATCAAGGTTCATTCCTAAATGGGTCACGATGTGGCCGATATTATCAGGATGAGTCGCATCATTTTGTACTATAACCCTCATAATACGTCCAACAAATTGGATATAAGGTGCGAGAGTTCTAAACGGACGGAATATGGCTGCAACGCTTAGCTTGGGATGGTCGAACCCTTCCCCAAGCATCTGAACCTGTATGATGCAGTCCAGCGTGCCATTCCGCAGATCACCAAGTATTTTCGCCTGCTCATCGTCGGTCTGCTTATTACTGTGGATTACTTCCGCGCTAAAGCCACGCTCTTTGTATAGGGATTTTATTTCTTTTGCGTGGTTAATCGAGCATGCGACCGCTATGATCTGATGACTCGTTCCACTTTGTCGTAACTCTTCTAGCTTCTCAAGACTTGTATTCACAATGTTTTCATTGCACGCCCGTGAAGTTGCAACCCCTCGACTGAACCAATCTTCCTCTTTCAACGTTAAAACTTCAGCAAGTGTGTAGGTTTGACCACCCTTGTCATTAAAACCAAGTTCGATCTCTGAGGGCGCGACATAGCTGGCTTTTAACCGTTTGATATATCCTTTCAATGTTGCGCTTTTAAATGAATATCGGAAAACAAGTTCGCCGTTGATTTCCTGCCTATCACTACGAAATGGAGTCGCAGTCATAAGAATAACCTTGGCCGAAGGAAATCTTTCAATTACTTTCTGCCAGCTTTTCGCAGCACTATGGTGAGCCTCGTCTATAACGATCATATCGAAGAACTTTTCAGGAAATTGTGTCAGCCATTTATCTACGTTGGTACCAAGTTGATGGATATTCGTAATAACAATGTGTGATTTCTTAGCGATCGAAATATTCCCACTGTCGAGAGTACATGCGAGAGGTCCCGATACCATCTGATCCTGGCTTAATACACCCGCTTTCCGCCAAAAGCATTTCTGCCGATTCGTGATATCCATCGCATCAAATAATCCCTGTTTAATCGTCAAATTAGGAGCTATAACAAGAACCCGCCCTTTTGAAAGACCGAGCGGCAGCAAAGAAGCTAGCCCTGTCTTTCCACAGCCGACAGGAATTTGAAGGATCGCGTTGTTTTTTCCAGCGCGGAAAAATTCGTACGTGCGAAGATAGCCCTCACGCTGCGGATCACGAAGACCGTTATTCCCCTCAATTTTGAAGTCGAGAATAAAGATCCCCGAGGCAAGACCACGGGGTATTAGAAGAGGGTTAACTGACGCAGGTCTTCTCTGGGACTGCCTTGGTTCTGCACATAATGTTCGACCACCCTCCAATTGCCGCCCTCTCCCACGGTGCCCACATAGTAGCCATCAGCCCAAAACTGCCCTCCCCACAACTCTGTCTTCAAGGCTGGTTTCTGCCGGAATAACTCGCGCCCGGTGATACTCTTGAACACTCGCACGATTTGTCCCGGAGCAATCTTCGGATGAGCAGAACATAACAGATGGATATGATCTCGATCACACCCCAATCGTTCAAACTCCATATCGTACCGCTCAGCAATCCCTCGCGTGGCTTCCACAATGATCTCGACAACATCCTCCGCTAATAAGGCCTTACGATATTTCACCGGAAAGACAATGTGATAATGAATCTGCCACGCACAATGACTCGCTTTGTGGACAGTACTTTCACTCACCCCCTAATTCTCGGAAAATAAGATCCCCGTGGCAAGACCACGGGGAATCGCAAGTTCAAAAAGAACGACTCAAGGGGTTGTTTTGCTCGAACCCACGCATCCAACCGTGCCTTCTCGAAGGCCCACTTCTTTCCGATTCTTTTCGCAGGTATCTGACCTTCTCGAGCAAGGGCATACAGAGCAGTCTTACCCATACTCAAATACGCTGCTGTTTCTTCAAGTGAAAGCCATACGTTTTCAGAATCCATAATTCACATCCTTTGTTATTTGATATCAAATGATACCTTTTATGTAAAATATCACTGGTGTCCCGTTAACAGAAACAAAGCAGGCTTCACTCTCAATGAATTGTTACAATGGGCAAGCGCGCAAACACTGTAAAACAAAGGAGATTGAAGCCTTGGCCCATCACAACACGGTATTCTCACAATTACTCAGATATATTCCTCGCCATGAATTCGAGACCCTTGCCAACCGACACCATGCAGGTCGTTCTTTCCGCACGGCATCCCGGTGGTCGCCGTTCGTCACGATGGCCATCGCCCAACTGGCAGGGCGGAACAGCTTGAGGGATATTGTTGAGAATATTTCCACACAGGCACATCGGCTCTATCATCTTGGCAGCGCCAAGCTCTCTCGCTCCAATCTCTCTCGTATCAACGAAGGCAAACCCTACGCCCTGTACGAGGCCCTGTTCGGAAAACTCCTGAGTCGGTGTCAGGGACTCTCACCTGGCCACACGTTTCGCTTTAACAACCCGTTGTATTCAATGGACGCCTCGACCATTGACCTGTGTCTGGAGGTTTTTCCGTGGGCCGAGTTCCGTTCGACCAAGGGTGCCATCAAACTGCATGTGGGCTTGAACCACGACGGCTATCTCCCCGAGTTCGCGACCATCACGGATGGCAAAACCAGTGATATTACCGTGGGACGTACCGTGGAGTTTCCCAAAGGCAGCATGGTGGCTATTGATCGTGGCTATAATGACTACGCCTGGTACAACCAATTGACAGAACACGGGATCTTTTTTGTGACTCGCCTCAAGGCCAATGCGAAATCTCGCGTGGTCAGCCGTCGTCCTATTTTGTCCAACAAAGGACTCACCAGCGATCACACCATTGCGTTCACGGGGACGCAGACGGCAAAGACATGCCCCATTCACCTGCGTCGGGTCGGGTATCGTGACCCGGAAACCGGCCGACACTATATTTTCCTGACTAATAATTTCACATTGGCGGCCAAGACCATTGCGGACATTTACAAGGCGCGTTGGCAGGTGGAGTTGTTTTTTAAGTGGGTGAAACAGAATCTGAAAATCAAGTCGTTCATCGGAACCAGTAAGAATGCCGTGCTGACACAAATCTGGATTGCCTTGTGCGTGTATCTCCTCCTGTCATTCCTCAAGTTCCAGGCAAAGCTGAAGAGAAGTTTGCAACAAATACTGCGTGTCTTGCATCTCAATCTGTTTGAAAAACGAGATCTGATCGCTTTGCTGCGAGGGGATCCGTTTCACGATGGGAATACCGACATCAACCAGATGTCTTTGCTGTGAAAGTTAACGGGACAGCAGTGGTAAAATATATGAAATTATGAAGAAACAGAAATCACACCAAGCTTCAAATTGGTGAGAAAAGTATTTGAAAACGTCTTTTTAGCTGGCTTTTTTGTGGCGTTCGAGGGCGACGAGGAGTAGGGAAATGGCTGCGGGCGTGACTCCAGAAATTCGAGAGGCTTGCCCGATAGAGGAGGGACGCACTTTTTTGAGTTTTTCGGCGACTTCGTTTGAGAATCCTTTGATGCCCTGATAATCGTTAAAAGTGTCAGGAACCTTTATATGTTTCTGAACTTACTACGACCTATGCCCATGCTTGTGCCTCCCGAGCTTTATGATGCGTGATGAGTGTGGACACCAAGGCAGTTCCCACAATACCCAAATGGATTTTCATACATACTGGGTGAGCATTAACAGCTTAGAAGGCCATGGCCAATTTAGGCTGAATTTTAGTGGCATATAACACTAGTGTCTGGTTAAGAATCAAATAGATTCAATTGGTTACGAAGCCGTTCGTCCTCCCTGTTGTTATTTCCGTCGAGAAAGTCTTTGTTTAAAGGGATTTTCTCGAACAGGGTCACCGAAAAAATCTGTAGCAATGTGTAGAGGGAGGCCTCGAGGTGGAACCGTTTCTTGACGATGGCCACCAGGACGTAGACCGAGACCGCGGTCCAGATCGGCACTTTCACGGCATTCGCTGAAGTCCCGTAGAACTGGTTGATCCGCAGATGCTGTTTGATCCATTTAAAAAACAACTCGACCTGTCACCGGACTTTGTACAGGGCACAGATAGTGGCGGCAGGCGGACCAAAGAGGTTGGTGAAAAAGACGAGCGTCTTGCCAGATTCGGGATCTTTGAATCGAATACGGCGCAAATGAAGGGGATACTTGTGTTGCGTGTAGAACCCGGATAACACAATCGTCTGATCGCACAGAATCCCTTGCTGGCGATTGCTGGGGGCTGAATAGAGGCGGCGACAATCGGTATTTGACTTGGGCCGGGTGACAAAGAAGGCCCCAGCCTGATGAAGCGTGAACAGCCGTTCGAAGTCCAGGTACCCACGGTCCATGACGTAAATGGCTCCCGGCTCTGGAAGCAGGAGATCGAGGGCATGCACATCGTGCAGTTTCCCATCGGAAATATGGATAAAACTGGGAATGGCTCCACGCAGATCCAACAAGGTATGCAGTTTGACCGCCGCTTTGGTGCGGCGAAACGAGGCCCACGGAAACAGCGTCAGACACAGGTCGATGGTGGTGGCGTCGAGAGCATATACGGTATTCGACAAGTCCAGCCCCAGGTCTTCGGTCTTGTACAGAATGCGGGCTTGCGTGATCAGGCGTTGAGCGAAGTCGGCGTAGATGCGCCAGTCTCGGCGCTCGTTGGCCTCGGCCAGTGTGGCCCGTTTGACCGGCGTACGAAGACCCATGTGGTACAGCTTGGCGGCTTGCGCGGCCAGACAGACCTCGATATCGCGCAGACTTTCGCGATAGGTCAACTGGGCAAACGCCAAGATCCGAAAGTGTTCGGTGCACGGCAGTGTCCGCACCCGGTAATCGCCGTCGTAACGCGTGACGAGTCGAGCAAAGGTGGTCCATGGCAAACAATCCATCAATTGTGCAAACAAGGTCTGGCCGACATACATGGGGCATCCTCCAATAATTACCGAGGGGAAGCCTGCATGGATGTGATTCTGAGTTCAAGTCGACACCGCTATGTTTTGCGAAAAAGATGAAATGATTCATGGACTTACACGGCAACGTGGCGCAATTAACCAGACACTAGTGGGCATATAATACTACTCAATGCTATAGTTATACTATGAGTATCAAACAGCCTACTTCCAAGCCTGCTGAAAAACTCAGCATTACTTTGCCACGCGAAATGGCGCAGATGGTGCGTGATAAGGTCGGCACCGGGGCCTATTCTTCAAACAGCGAAGTGATCCGTGAAGCCCTTCGCCTGCTTCAGGCACAAGAAGGTGTGCGTATCCAACAACTCGTTGAACTCCGAGACAAAATTGACCATTCCATCAATACGGGCGGCGCTTCTCTTCCTGCTAATGAGGTGTTTTCTTCGCTTCGGGACCGACACCGGAAGCGGACCCGAAATACGTGACCCTCCGTTTCCGACCTGGCGCTCTCCACGACCTCGAAGATATTTACGAATACATCGCGGCTGATAGCCCGGCACATGCGGGCAAGTTTATTGATGTAATTCGAGGCGTTGGCACAAAGCCCGCTTATGGGACGGTTGCGCCCTGATTTACGGGATGATGTGAGGAGCTTTCCCGTACAACAATATCTTATTTTCTATCGAGTGTTGATTGAGGAGGATGTCGTTGAGATTGTCCATGTCTATCACGGCGCACGGGATATGGAAAACCTCTTTTAAACGGCAGTTTTAGCTGGCTTTTTTGTGTCGTTCGAGTGCGACGAGGAGGAGGGAGATGGCGGCAGGGGTGACTCCGGATATTCGAGACGCTTGGCCGATAGAGGAGGGGCGCACCTTTTTGAGTTTTTCGGCGACTTCGTTTGAAAAGCCTTTGATGCCCTGATAATCGAAATTATCCGGGACTCGCCGGTGTTCTAATTTCTTAAACTGCTCGATCACCTGCTCTTGTCGCTTGATATAGCCTTCATATTTGATGGCGATCTCCACGGCTTCGGTCACCTCGACATCTGTTTCCTCTTCGCCCTGTAAAAAGGGGTGCAGATCTTTGTAGGACAGTTCTGGCCTGCGAAGCAATTGCAAGAGGGACGTGCTAGTTGGTGGTCCGTCAAAGGTAATATGGGTCTGACGTTCAAGTTCCGGAATTTTGGTATGCGTGCTGCCCAGCCTCTGAAGTTCTTTGTCAATTTTTTCCCATTTGTGTTGGAACGCGACGAATTCTTGCTGGGTAATCAGCCCTAAGCGATAGCCAATTTCTTTGAGCCGATAATCGGCATTGTCCTCACGAAGGATCAATCGATATTCCGCTCTGGAGGTGAACATGCGGTAAGGTTCGCGCGCATCTTTGGTAATGAGGTCATCAATTAAGACCCCCATGTACGCTTGAGACCGATCCAGAATAAGTGGGGCTTCGTCTTTCGCACGAAGAGCCGCATTGATCCCTGCCATCATCCCTTGTGCGGCGGCTTCTTCATACCCCGAGGTCCCGTTGATCTGGCCGGCGTGAAACAACCCTTTCACGAGTTTGGTTTCTAAGGTTTCATGGAGTTGTCGGGGAGGGAAATAATCATATTCCACTGCATAGCCCGGTCTCAGAAAGACGGCGTGCTCCAACCCCACTATGGTTTTGACAAAGGCTTGTTGCACATCAATCGGTAGGCTGGTGGAAATGCCATTGGGATAATACGACCGCCCGCCCAGCACTTCTGGCTCCATAAATATTTGATGGCTATCTTTGTCGACAAAACGCACGACTTTATCTTCAATGGACGGGCAGTAGCGCGGCCCGGTGGATTCAATCACTCCACAATACATGGGAGAGCGATCCAGATTGTTCTTGATAATGTCGTGAGCCTGTTCATTCGTATAGGTAATATGACAGTCCACCTGGGGATTGGGAATGTGTCGGGTTTTGAAGGAAAACGGGCGCGGCACAGGGTCTCCAGGCTGTGGTGCCATCACATCAAAATTAATGGTGTCTCGATCTAAGCGAGGTGGCGTTCCTGTTTTTAAGCGTCCGATTTCGAACCCAAAGTCCAACATGCAATCCGACAGATGTTCTGCGGACGGTTCCCCGGCTCGGCCTCCGGGAAGATGCGTCAAGCCAATGTGCATGAGTCCTTTGAGGAAGGTTCCCGACGTGAGCACGACGGCTCGCGTGGCCATGGTTTCGCCAGTACTGGTTTTCACTCCCGTGACTGTTCCGTTGTGCGTCAGGATTCGGTCTACGGTGCCGGCCACAATGGTCAAGTTTTCTTGTTTCGCCAATGTCTCCTGCATACTTGTGGCATAGAGCTCTTTGTCACATTGCACTCTCGTCGCCCGAACCGCTGGACCTTTCCGCGTATTGAGTATTCGGAATTGGATGCCCGCCTTATCGGTGTTCACACCCATCTCACCACCAAGCGCATCAAGTTCTTTGACCAAATGCCCTTTTCCAATTCCACCTACGGCAGGATTACATGGCATTGTTGCAATCTTTTCTGGGTCGATGGTTAACAAAACCACCTGACAGCCCATTCGAGCGGCCGCCAAGGCTGCTTCGCAGCCTGCATGCCCTCCACCGACTATTACGATGTCACATTCCTTACTCATTGCTCATACAAGCTTCCTCTTATTGCCCTGTCCTGGAAACCAGAACAGGCCTAGGCCTGAGAATCTTAAAAATAACACAACGGAAATGGCCTAACATAGCTACTGATTATCCGCCACAAGAGCTATTGCAAATCATTGGAGATCTCGCGGTGATTATCAAGTGAGCCGCCCAGGCTTTCCCACCCACACCCCACCAAAGACACCAGCTCGCCATGCCGCAGTAATGCAGATAGCCAAATCCCACCCAGGATTTAAGGTCAGTTTCTGAATCAACGCTCCCCAATACCCATTTCCCCACGCCACAAGGGGTCGCAATCCTTCTTGGCCGCATCCTTCCCTCAAGAGCCCCGAATGCCCTTCCGCAGGATGAACGAACCTGCGGAGACCGCTGAATGCCCCCTTAGCAGGCTCTTTGGTACTTTGTTGTTTGAAGAAAAAGGCCTTTTAAAATTCCTATTCTCCGCTGGCGATGCTGTATTGAAACAGGCACCATGATGAGCAGAGTACACTTATCTCACCAGAAAAACTGTTTGGCTATCCCGACTGTCTAAGAACTGCAAAGAACTTCCATTAAGTTCTTCCAATTTCCTTCCGAAATAGAGAAAAAGCCAATCCGGCGTTCCCAAAGAGGTCGGCTCATGAAAAAATCCCTCTTTACCCCACTCGTGTAAAGAGACTGTTGAATAATTGCAAATTTTTCATCGTACCATTTGTATTCTATGCATAATCATTTCATGAAAAGTTTTCAGCAAGCATTTAATCAACTGCAGACTCGCCAAAAGATCCTGCTCGGGTATTCTGTGCCCTTAGTACTGATGGTCGTTATTGCCACTGTCGTATTTTTCAGCATAAAAAAAATGGTAAAGGAAGCGAAGTGGGTACAACATACCCAAGAAGTGATTACCGATGGTCAGGAACTGAACAAACTCATGATCGATCTGGAGACCGGTGAACGCGGCTTTTTAATCACCGGCAAAGAAGTGTTTTTGGAACCCTTTCATGCGGCGCAAAAAGTCTGGGCTAACAAGATGGTTGATCTGCAATCCCTTGTCAGTGATAACCCGGCGCAAGTTATGCGACTGGAAAAAATAGATGGGCTCCAAAAAGACTGGCTCGCAGAGGCGGCTGCCCCGGAGATTAGCATGCGAAGGAAGATTGGTAAGGCTAACATTAATGCCTACTACCTGCAGGAAATACTGTCTCGTGGCGAAGGTAAGCGCATCATAGATAATTTTATGGCTCTGGGTCATGAGGTCGAGGTCTTTTTCTCTGAACGCGGAGACTGGGAGGGAGCGTTCGCTGTGGAGATCATTGAAAAATCCATGGCTGACAGAGAAGATAGTCAGCGGGGCTTTCTGATTACCGGAAAAGAGGAGTTTTTGGAAAGATATATCTCCGGGGAGCAGAGTAAGCTGCTCCCATACTTAGCCAGACTGCGAGCGATCGTATCCGATAGGGGCTTTGAGAATGAGCTTATGGGAAAGATCGATCAGTTGGAACAACTGACCACCGAGTGGGCCCACAAAGCTGCCGAACCAGAGATCGCCGCTCGGAGGGAAATGAACAAACATCCTGAGTCCTTAATTGATGTCGTGATTCTACTTGAAAAGGAGACAGGGAAGAAAATTGTTGATGCGATACGGCGCAAATTGGCGGAATTTATTAATGCAGAAAATAGCTTAATGAAAACCAGAGTGCAGCAGGCTGAATCTGCTGCATCACACACGATTTTCCTGATCATTGTGGCCACAATTTTCTCCGTGCTGATTGCTCTATTCGCTGCCTTGTTCGTTTCAGCTGCCATTGTCAAGCGACTCGAAGTACTCCTTGGCACCACAAAAAAAGTGGCTGAAGGTAATCTTACACAGACGATTACCATCGATAGCCAGGATGAGATCGGCCAACTGTCGCATGCATTTAATACTATGACGAACACCTTAATGTTATCCCACGAGCAAATGGAGAAAGCTAATCGGGACCTGGGAAAAAGTAATGAACATTTAATCATTGAAAAAGAAAAGGCCGAATTGGCCACGCGGACCAAGGATAGTTTTCTTGCAACCATGAGCCATGAAATTCGCACACCGATGAACGGTGTGCTGGGAATGGCCCAAATCCTTCAGGATACCAAACTCACCAGTGAACAAAGAGAGTATGTTGAGACGATCAGTCATTCTGGCAATACCTTACTCGACATTATTAACGACATATTGGATTTCTCTAAAATTGAGGCAGGAAAACTGGATATTGAACCCATCCCGTTTGACCTACTTAACGCCGTCATGGAAACGACCGATCTTTTTTCCCAAAAATGTGGGGAAAAAGGTATTGAACTCATCGTCAGTTATGCGCCCGATTTGCCGCATCAATTTATCGGTGATCCTGGACGCATACGCCAGGTCCTGATGAACCTGATTGGCAATGCCAGCAAATTTACTGAGAAAGGGTACGTGTTATTAGAGATTACCTCGCTGTCACACAATGAGGAAGAGGCCCATCTCTCCATTGCGATTACCGATACCGGTGTCGGCATAAGTGAGGAGGTGCAGAAAACTTTATTTAGGCCTTTTACTCAGGCCGATGCTTCAACCACACGTAAATTTGGTGGCACTGGACTAGGGCTAACGATCTGCAAGCAGTTAGTTGAACTCATGGGCGGGGAAATTATCACCAGCAGTGAACTGGGTAAGGGCACGACCTTTCGCTTTAATCTGACCTTACCCTTATCTAAAGAGGATACGGTCCAGGTCCCGGTTGACAGAGATTTTTCTCAACTACGTGTGTTGGTGGTGGATGATAATCAGATCAACCTAGATATCCTTTCCAAACAATTATCCAGCTGGAAAATTCGTGCTAAGACGGTCATGTCAGGCACTCGAGCGATTGATCGACTACAACAAGCGAATAAAGATAAGGACCCGTTCCAGTTGGTGCTTTTTGGCCAATATAGGCTGGACATGTCATGTGCAGATTTAATCGAAACGATTAAGGCTGATCCCTTCACGGAAAAAACACAATTCATCTTGCTGACTTCTTCTCTCGGGTCGCGTGGGGATGGCAACCATTTACATAAACTGGGATTTAGTGGCTATTTGGGCAAGCCGATACACCTGGGCATCTTGTACCAAATGATTGGTCTCCTTTGGGAGCACATCCAGAATGGAACCGAGCCGGTACGCTTGATTACTCGATATACCTTTTCTGAGGCACACAATGTAAATGTGATGGATACGGATAGTATTGGCAGTAAGATATTACTGGTCGAAGATAATATTGTGAATCAAAAAGTGGCCAAAAAGATGCTGGAAAACCTAGGCTGCACGGTCACTATCGCGGCAAATGGTCAGGAATGTATCGAGATGCACAGGCAGTTTTCCTATGACATTATTTTTATGGATTGTCAGATGCCCATCATGGATGGTTTTGAAGCAACCAAGGCACTGCGTGCTAGCGAGGTTGCTAGCGATAAACATCAAGTGATTATTGCGTTAACGGCTAACGCAATGCAGGGTGATCGCGAGGAATGTCTTGATGCCGAGATGGATGGTTTTGTATGCAAGCCAGTCAAGCCCCAGGAATTAAAAGCCGTGTTGGATCGATGGATCCCCAAACAAAAAACGTCACTCGGCGCGAGGGACTCGGCGCGAGAAAATCATGAAAGGCCCGTTGCCAGTCATACGCAACCAACGACGAGCGACGAAATCCAAATTCCCCCACTCGATGCGGCCACGTTAGACCAGTTGAAGGATCTCGGCGATGATGATCCCTCTTTCCTGATCGAAATGATCCAACATTTTCTGCAGGATGGGCCAGCCCACGTGGCCGCGATCCGGCAAGCCATGGTTGATGACGATGCAGATGCATTGATGAGGGCGGCGCATGGCTTCCAAGGCAGTTGCCAGATCATGGGTGCCCTGACGTTGAGAGAACTCAATTTTACGTTGGAACAAAAAGGCCGGGCCGGGGAAGCGAAGAATCTAGGGGATTTTCTAACGGAAGTGGAAGGCGAGTATTCACGGGTTCGGATCGCCTTAGAAGCGAAATTGGGAGAACTTCTCCCGGCATTGCCCTAGAGACTGTTGAAAAAGCCCGCCAACGTCGTCCTCGACGGAACGTTAGTAACTATTCCTGGCCGGCCATTGGTGACCGAGGTACCCACTCCCGAACCGCATTCATCCCCTTTCCGCTCCCTTGGGACCTGTGGGTCTCGAATTCGTAATTGTCTGCAGATCGTATCGTCAACGAAACGAACACTCCACCCTTCGCACACAATTCCCCTGGAGGGTCCCTTTGGCCTTTTCTCCCTTTCACACGCCACAAGGGATCGCAATCCTTGGCATCATCCTTCCCTCAAGAGCCGCGAAGGCCCTTCTCGCTGGGTGAACACCAGCTTTGCAACTTGCGGAGACCGCTGAATGCCCCCTAGCAGGTTCTTTGGTACAAAAAATAACAGCAGGCCCATAGTTATTTTAACTTGAAAATTCCCCGTTAGCTTGCTACGGGGTTCTTCATTACAGATTTAGAGCCCAGCGCTACGAAGGTCAATTCATGCGGGGGTCGATTCCTGGTTTGGCGAAGGCTTTGGATTTTTGAACGATTGAGATTTTGAGTTGCAGGTGGCTTAGGGGGCAGGAAGCGTGTTTATAGGATATAGATTGGTTCATACCCTGACCAATTCGGGATAGAATACCAAAATACGTATTATCATTTGGCCAGGCCTGCTTCTTCCCGGCAGAAGATGGCGCGAGACACTGCGGACCGTCAGGCCTTTCTTTCTATACCCTACTTGCCAATACAAAACTCGCGGAAGATCTGATCCAAAATATCTTCGTTGGTCACGATCCCCACTATTTCCCCAAGGGCCTGCAAGGCCACTCGTAAGTCTAAGGCTACACATTCGGCTGATTGTGTATCATCAATCGCCGCGAGGGCATTATGCAAGGCCTCGGCCGC
This sequence comes from Nitrospirales bacterium, assembly GCA_965248225.1. Lineage (GTDB taxonomy): Bacteria > Nitrospirota > Nitrospiria > Nitrospirales > UBA8639 > Nitrospira_E. Next base: position 4,245,688 of record CBDFIV010000015.1, on the reverse strand, counting down.
TTGTTGAAGTAGAACTTTATGCCTCAACCGAGAAACTATTACAGAATCGCCCGCTTCGTGCCGTTTCCCTACCGCTAGAGTTTTAAGACTTCGTTTGAGCTGTTCAAGGCCCTCCCCCGTCACAGTAGAAGCTTGAATATACTCAGTAGCAGTTTCACATTGGGTTTCATCTTGCCGAACGATTGTCTGCAGGTCCTCTAAAGAAACCTCTGACGGGAGATCCTGTTTATTTAAAACCATCACACGCGGTTTCTGGTTGTAGTGTTTGATGAAACCTCGGTCTTGTTCGGTCAGTGATCGGTTTTGATCAAAGACCATGATCAAGACATCCGCTTGTTGAATCGCCCTTTCGGCTCTGCTCATCCCTTCTTGTTCTAATTCGTCGGTCGTCTCTCGCAATCCTGCGGTATCGAACAGGCGAATCATGACCCCATCGACCATAACGGATTCTTCAAGCACATCACGTGTGGTGCCGGGAATTTGAGAAACGATGGCCCGATCAATATCGAGAATGGCATTCAAGAGGCTGGACTTACCTACATTGGGTCGGCCAAGAATGACGGTTCGAATGCCTTCACGAATAATCCGGCCGTCTTGTGCTGATTCAACTAATTTTTCAATGGCTCCGACCATCTTCCTGAGTTTCTCTTTTAATTCGTGCTGTTCAATGAATTGAATATCTTCTTCGCCAAAATCCATTCCGGCCTCCACATGAGCCAGAAGTTTGACCAACGCATCCCGATGGCCCGTGATGACGCCAGACAATCCGCCCTGAAGATGTTCCTGCGCTAATTTTAAACTGTGGAGGGATTTGGCTTGAATGGTGTCCAAGACCGCCTCGGCTTGCGTCAGGTCGAGTCGCCCGTTGAGAAACGCCCGTTTGGTAAATTCACCTGGTTCGGCCATGCGAGCGCCGACTTGGGTAAGCGCTTCGCAAATGGCTTGAACAATGAGCGGACCGCCATGGCCATGCACTTCGACGACATCTTCGCCGGTGTAGGAGCGAGGCGCTCGCATAGCCACAACCAGCACTTCATCCAACACCGTCGCGGTTCCTTGTTTCACCTGGTCAGAAGTTGGGTATTGATCCCAAAGAAATTTCCCCAAATACATTTGATGAGAGGTGAGGTCAGAAAAAACTTTGGCGCCACGAAGCTGGACAATTTTCGAAGCAATAGGAAGTGCTTTCGGGCCACTCACTCGCACAATGCCCACACCGCCTTCACCTGAAGGAGTAGCGACGGCGCAGATTGTGTCGTCTAACGCACTCATAACTGACACCCGGCGTTAGGATTTTTTTGACTTACCCGATTGCGGAGAGGAGGGTTTCTTTTTTCCTGGTTTGTCAGGCTTTTCGGGACCTGATGATGGATCAGTTTTGGCGACTTCGGTCGTTCCTGGTTTTGGTGGAGGGAGAACATAACGATCTGTCACAAATTGCTGAGTGATGGTCAACACATTATTGGTCACCCAATATAATACGAGGCCAGCGGGGAAGGTCACAAACAAGAAGGTCAGGCCAACTGGCAAAATTAACATCATTTTGGCCATATTGGGATCTGCCGTGGTCGGCATGATTTTTTGTTGTACGAACATGGAGGCACCCATGAGCACGGGCAGGACATAAAATGGATCCTGGATAGACAGATCGTGAATCCACAGCATAAACGGGGCTTGGCGCAAATCAATGGTCATATACAAAATATTAAATAACGCTATGAATACGGGCATCTGGAGAAACATGGGCAGACACCCGCCGACCGGATTGACCTTATGCTCCTTGTAGAGCTTCATTAATTCCGTGTTGAGCTTTTGTTTGTCGTCTTTATATTTTTCTTGGAGCTTCGCGACCGGGCCTTGGATCGTCTTCATCCCTTGCATGGATTTGTAGCTTTTGTATTGCAAGGGCACAAACAACAGTTTGATGCCAAGGGTCACGATAATAATGGCCCACCCAAAGTTGTGCGTATAATCATTGATATATCGAAGTACCGAAAAGAGTGGTTTGGCCACGAACTTGACCGGCTTAAAACTGTCATAAATAAACCAGCCGAAATCAATCGTATCTTCCAACCCGTTTTCAAAGGACTTCAGGACATCAAATTGTTTTGGGCCTGCATATAAGCGGGCCTTATGGACTTGCCCCTCTGACCCAACAGGTAAATTCAAGGCAGCCGTGACGACCATTTCATTTTCAAGTTTGGCGACAAGGCCGGTGGCCTCTTCTGGCATAAAGACACTAATAAAATATTTATCTTGAAGCGCCAACCATTTCACAGGGCCTTCTCGACGAATAGTGGGCTCATCGGCATCGGGCGATTCTTTGACTATCTCTTCTTCCATCATCCATGCGGACCCCAACAGCCCGATAAATCCTTGGCCCCATTCCACCAGCCCGAAGTTGGTCCCTAAGACTAAATCCAGCTTCTCGGAAATTCCACGTGTGCGAATTTCTATATCCACCACATAACTGTCGTAATGAAAGACAAGGACCTTTTCTACCCACACGTCGGATTCATCAGACTCGTAGGTGAACACCACTCTTCCTGTAGGATTTCTTTCATCTAATGTCTCAAATTCTTTTTTCACACGGTAGGGATTTTTCAGAAGTGCCGTGGTCAGTTCTTCGTGACCTTCAGACCTCAGGGTCAACGGTCCTGGATATTGCCCATTGGTATACACCAATTGAACAGGGATATGTTCTTCTGTTTGTGTGAGGTATTTTTTCAATTCCCAAGAGGTGATGACCGCGCCTTGGTTGGAAAGGCCGACTCGGACCAAGGGCGTTTCAACGAATATGATTTCCTCGTTCACGACGGCCGTCTGATCGGCCATCATCTCAGAGTTATCCGTAGAGATCGTCGTATTTTCTAGAGCAGGGTCGGCGGGTGTCGTAGAAGAACGATCCGTTCGCGAACCATCTTGCAAATCGTCTTTATAGATTTCCTCATCAATAATGGGCGAGTTCGAAAACGGAGAGTAGCCGAGTTCCTTCAGAAGAAGGTCGTAGCCAAAGATGATCCCGAGGGAAAGCACCAGGAATAGAACGACGCGCTTTTCCATCTCGTTAGTCTTGGAGTCTCATACACACTGGTGGCAATTTACTGGTGAATTGGAGGTCGATACGTTGGGTCAGGGGACAGGATCCAAGCCCCCGGAATGGAAGGGATGACACTTCAATACACGACTCATACCTAACCATAGTCCTTTTAATGGGCCATGTTTCTCAATCGCTTGCATCGTATAGTGAGAGCAGGTTGGCTCAAAGCGGCAACAAACCCCGACGAATGGGGAAATCCCCAACTGATATCCCTTAATCATGTTTTTCAGAATCCAGGTCATTCTTGCCTCATGGATTGGATCATGCCAATCTGTCTTAGCATCTGGTTCCAAGCCATCTCCACGTCCTGAAACTTGGCACGAAGAATTTTTACCTTGGGATAAGCGATGCAGTGATGGCCGAAGGCCATGTCGGAATGGGAAGCTCTAACCAGTTCTCGCGTGATCCGTTTTAATCGATTCCTCGTGACCGCTTTTCCTACCCGTCGTCCTACGACTACTCCGACACGAGGACATTCTTCCTTGGGGACTTGGCTATGAACAATCGTAAAAAACGTGTTCCTTGCTGCGGAACCCGTCGCCTTCACCCCATCATACTCATGTTTCTTTTTTAAAAAAAACGGGTGACCCTCCCTTACTCACTCTACTCGTCAGAATTCGTCAGAAACCGTGAGCCGGGTTCTTCCCTTTTTCCGTCGGCGAGCCAGGACTTTTCGCCCATTCTTGGTACTCATCCGCTTCCGAAACCCATGGTCTCGTTTTCTCTTTAAATTCGAAGGCTTTCGCGATGTAAATGACATGATACGGTTCTCCTTTAGACCTTTTTCTTATGAACTGGCCATTCTATGGGTGAATAGCATGAGAGTCAAACGTATTTTCTGATCTTTGCCTCTGTGCTGAACGTATCCGTTCGTTGACTGGATATGGGGAGGAAGATATAGTCGAAATTGATTTTTTTGCCATTTTCCCTTCAAAAGAACAGGAATTTTCGTGCTGCGATCCGTCAAAGGGCTCAAGGATATCCTTCCTCAACAAGCTTCCCAATGGCAGCATCTTGAGACGGTCGCCCGGACGTTGGCCACCAACTATGGCTTTTCTGAAATTCGGATCCCCATATTCGAATTCACCGAATTGTACGCCAGGAGTATCGGGGGGACAACGGACATTGTCGAAAAGGAAATGTATACGTTCCCTGATCGCGACGGCAGTTCATTGACCTTACGACCGGAGGGGACCGCCGGCGTGGTACGAGCCGTCCTTGAACATAAGCTTTTGGATTCTCCCGCCACACGAAAGCTGTTTTATCTAGGGCCAATGTTCCGACATGAACGTCCGCAGGCCGGGCGCTATCGACAATTTCACCAATTTGGGGTTGAAGCACTCGGGACAGAAGACCCTCTTATAGATGTAGAAGTCATTTCGTTGTTATGGCAATTATTCTCGACCTTAAAACTTAAGGATTTAACCTTACATATCAACTCTATTGGAACCCCTGAAGACCGCAAAGGGTATATTCACAAACTCAAAGAATTTCTGTCGCCTAATCTTGATGGCCTTTGCGGAAACTGTCAGCGGCGCTATTCAACGAACCCTCTTCGGGTTCTGGATTGCAAAGTTCCTCTATGCCAGGAAACAACCCAAGACGCACCAATTCTTCTCGATTATCTTTCTGAAAATTCCCAAGTACATTTTCAGGCCGTCCTTGATGGCCTCAGCGCGCTGGATATTCCTTACACCATGAATAATCGACTGGTCAGAGGACTGGATTATTACACTCGCACCACCTTTGAAATTACTTCTCCCCATTTGGGTGCCCAAAGTACCATCGGAGCTGGAGGACGTTACGATTGTCTCTTGCAAGCCCTGCAAGGTCCCCAAACTCCAGCCATTGGGTTTGCTGTCGGGTTAGAACGCGTCGCCCTTCTCCTTTCAGAAGATATGACAAGCCAGCAAGCGCCTCTCTTCTTTGTCGCGGGATTTGGGGAAATGGGAAAACCAGCTGCCTTTACACTTCTTCACACACTCCGACAATCTGGTATTCGGGCCGATACCGATCACAAAGGGAATACTCTTAAAGCTCTCCTACGGTCAGCTGATAAATTGGGTGCAGAATATTCCATTATTCTCGGAGACGACGAAGTCAATTCTGAACATGTGATTCTCCGTAATATGCAAACCAAGAATCAGGAAATCATCCACCTCAAGGAAATAACCCAAAGAATTCATAGGGGTCTATGAAGCTATTTCTGGGTGGATTATTCGCTGATTTTTTCTTGACATTTTTTTTGTCTGGTGCTAGGGTTTTTTCTTATTTTTCAATAAGAAACGAGAATCTCCCCGTCTTAAAATTTCCTTAATTTTCGACCGCGAACTAAATAAGAAATTTTGGTTATTTTACGTATTTAACCTTATATATCAATCAAGAATGCCAAAACAGCTGGTGGTCCTTATTCGTGAGGACCCAACGACATCACCTAGATCTTCCGAGGCCATACGAATTGCATTGGGACTTTCAACTGGCCCAAACCCAATCTCTATTGTCCTTCTGAACAATGCGAGGCAGTTAGTCTCTGATGATGCGTACGATCTACCTGATGGCGAAATTCTTGAAAAACATTTGCCCGTAATAAAGAGTCTTGAGATACCTATCATCCTTCCAATAGGCAGCCGAGAAGCATTTCCCATTGATGAAGAATTTACTATTCAAGAATCATCCTCCTCACAAATGGCCTCTCTTCTTGAACAGGCTGACCGAGTCCTAGCCTTTTAATATCTCCTATTGTCTATGAAGAATATCTTGTATATTTGTACGAAAACTATTGAAAATTGGGAAATTTTCACGCCTTCCGCAAGTGAAGGTCCTACTCAAAGTACTCTTTCTCTTCTGCTACTTCATCAAGAGCAACACTTAGAGAATGTCCCAGTTTCTCAGGTGTGGAACCTGGATAGGGGGGATCAGTCTCATGAAAGGGTGGGTACTCAGAAGACTCTTTCCTATCAGGATTTTTTAGAACAGGTTTTTTTACATGATTTATCGGTGGTCATTTAACTCCTACTTCTTTTTTTAGAAGAATAAAAGAATTCGTAGGAGTAGTATGAATAGGTCCTGAGAATTCTGTGTATGAATTTTTTAATAGAGTGAATGGTGTTGGTTTAATAGGGTAATGTGGTCATTCATGATTGATGAAAATAGAGTAAAACCTGTGTGTAAAATTTGGTATGTATATAGGGGAACCTGTGTATGAAGGATGAATATCTTTTAAATGATCTGAGTCATACTCTGTTTATAGATTTGTATTATTAACAACTGTGAATAAAACTGTGAATAGCGTGGATTTTCCTAATACAAACATCAATAAATCGTGGGTTGATGTTTTAGAATTTATCAGTCCAAAGGTTGGAGATGAGGCTCTTGATACCTGGTTCCAACCACTTGAATTAGAAGGAATTACTGAGGATCAGGCGACGATCCGCGTTCCCAATAGGTTTTTTGGAGAATGGCTTGGACGGAATTATAAAGATTTATTAATCGAAGCATTTCACCAAACCAAGGGTATCAAGCCAACCGACATCATTTTTGTCTTGAAAGAAGAAAGTGCTAAAGGGCCTTTGAAGGCTATAGCATCTGTGAAAAAAGAAGGGTATTCCTCCCCACTCCCTCCTACTAAAGCCAGGCGTCAGCCACTCCCTAATCCTAAATATACTTTTGGGACCTTTGTGGTTGGTGCGAGTAATCAATTCGCCCATGCGGCGTGTTTGAAAGTAGCAGAATCGCCGGCTAAGTCTTATAACCCCTTGTTTATCTATGGGGGGGTTGGGCTAGGAAAAACCCATCTCTTGAATGCCATTGGGAATTATATCGCGGATAGAACCGATCTACGTATTGCCTATGTGACGACAGAACAATTTACCAATGAAGTCATTAATTCCATCAGGTATGACAAAATGATGGATTTACGTCGCAAGTATCGAAATGTGGATATGCTATTGATTGATGATATTCAATTTCTGGCGGGAAAAGAACGAACACAAGAGGAATTTTTTCATACCTTCAATTCGCTTTATGAATCAGGGAAACAAATTGTTCTCTCTAGTGATCGCTTCCCCAAGGAAATGCCGTCAATGGAAGAGCGTCTTCGTTCCCGCTTTGAATGGGGCCTCATTGCGGATCTCCAACCGCCGGATGTGGAAACTCGTATTGCGATTCTTCGAAAAAAATCCGAAGAAGAAGGCCTCGCCATCAGCGAGGATGTGATCCAATTATTAGCGGCCAATTTAAAAAGTAACATTCGAGAAATTGAAGGGGCCCTTATCCGGCTCGGAGCCTATGCATCCCTGACAGGGCAACAAATCACCGTGGATATGGCCAAAAATATTCTGCGAGATCTTATGGGAAGTAAGCGAAAAGTTATTACCGCAGAAGACATCCAAGAAGCGGTAGCCAGTCGGTTTCATGTTAAAATATCTGATTTGAAATCCAAGCGGCGAACAAAAACCTTAGTCTACCCTCGACAGATTGCCATGTTTCTCTGCCGCGACCTCACCGATGCTTCTTTTCCAGAAATTGGGAGAGACTTTGGAGGAAAAGATCACACCACGATTATTCATGCGTGTAAACAGATGAAAAAATTTCAGGAAACGGATGCGACTCTTCGATCCACACTCGAAAGCTTGAAAGAAGAAATTGGCAAAGCCTAGCTCAAGCCGATGGTAGGAAATTCATGAAAATACGCATGGCGCGAGAAGATTTATTGACTGCCCTGCAGCGAGTGCAGGGTGTCGTTGAAAAGCGAAATACCATGCCGATTTTGGCCAATATCCTTTTAGAAGCGAAGCCTGAAGGCTTGGATATCGTCGCCACCGACTTAGAAATTGGCATGCGCGGTTTGTATAAGGCCACGGTTGAGGAACCTGGTTCCGTGACCTTCTCAGCCCGTACGCTCTTTGATATTTTAAAAGAAGTCCGACATGCCGAAATCGAAATTGCCGTCGCGGAAAATAATTGGGTGACGGTTAAGGCCGGCAAGAGCCAATTTCGTGTCGTGGGATTAGCCAGTAAGGATTATCCCGCACTTCCAGCCATTGAACGAGAGGGGTTGTTGTCGATTCCTGCTCAAGGTTTATTGCAGTTGCTCAAGAAAACTGTCTTTGCGGTGGGTGAAAAGGACACACGGTATGTTCTGAATGGACTCCTTATCACTCTGATTCCTACTGGTAAAAATGTGACGATACGGTTAGTTGGTACGGACGGTCATCGATTAGGCTGGGCCGAACAAGAGGTCACGCCCGATGCGTCTGCCATTCCTTCGTCAGAGATCAAAGTGATTATTCCGAAAAAAGCCGCCATCGAAATTCGACGCCTCTTAGAAGAAGATGACAAGGAACCGCTTCTTGGATTTACGAAAAATTTACTCATTCTCCGGAAAAGCGGCCTCGTCTTAACCTCACGGATTATGGAAGGGACGTACCCTAATTATCAGCAAGTCGTCCCTAAAGAATCTTCCAAAAAAGTCATCGTGAATAAATCAGAATTAGAGGGTGCCTTACGAAGAGTGGCTATTTTGTCAAAAGATAAAGCCCATGCCGTCAAATTATCCTTCAATGCAGACCATGTACATTTATCCTCCAAAAGTCCTGATTTGGGAGAAGCCGAGGAAGAAATTGCGTCGACATATAAAGGAGAAGTTTTCGTGGCTGGATTCAATGCTCGATATTTCCTTGATGTGCTGTCGGTGATTGAAACCGAGTCGTTGTCTCTCCAAATGGAAACAGGCTTAAGTCCGTGTTTGATTCAAGAACAGGGAAACCCCTCGTTCAAAGCCGTTGTGATGCCCGTGAAGGTGTAGCAGATTTGACCAAAAAGACCTTCAACCTCCTCCACATTCGCACATTGTAAGCTGTATGGAATCATCAGAATCACCAGGCCCAGAATCTGCCCACTCCCAGATTTCTTCGCAATCCGACACGAATTACGATGCCGACCAAATCCGTGTCCTGGAAGGACTGGATGCCGTTCGTAAGCGACCAGCCATGTATATTGGCAGCACCGGTATTGATGGGTTGCACCATATGGTGTACGAAGTGGTGGACAATAGTGTGGATGAGCACATGGCCGGGTTTGGGAATGAAATCCAGGTTGTCTTGCAGGTTGATGGAAGTGTCATGGTCTCAGACAATGGACGTGGCATTCCTACTGGTATGCATTCCACCCAGAAAAAATCGGCAGCAGAAGTCGCCCTCACGGTCTTACATGCAGGCGGCAAATTCGAGGAAGGGGCCTACAAGGTCTCTGGAGGTTTGCATGGAGTGGGGATTTCAGTCGTCAATGGTCTTTCTGAATGGTTGGAATTGGAAATTTGGCAGAATGGAGAAATTTTTGAGCAAGAATATGATCGTGGAAAACCCCGTAGTCCTTTGGCCATTACTGGCAAAACCAAAAAGCGCGGCACCAAAGTGGTGTTTAAAAACGACCCGCTCATCTTTGAGGCCGTCGAATTCAGTTTCGATGTCTTAGCTCAACGACTTCGAGAATTGGCCTTTCTCAACAAAGGGCTCGCCATCACGCTCAAGGATGAACGAAAGGACAAAGAAAAGGAGCAAGAGTTTTGCTATGTGGGAGGCATCGTCTCATTTGTCGAACATCTTAATGAAGCCAAGACGCCTCTTCATACTCCGATTGTCGTCGAAGTAGAAAAGCCAGACCTCATTTTGGAAGTGGCGCTTCAATACAACCAAGGGTATGCCGAAAACTTGTTTTCGTTCGCCAATAACATCAATACCCGTGAAGGGGGTACGCATCTCATTGGTTTTAAGTCGGCCTTAACCCGAACGATCAATAGTTATGCGACTACAACGGGCATCTTCAAAAAAGAGACTGAATCCCTTAGCGGTGAAGATGTCAGGGAGGGTTTGACGGCCGTCGTCAGTGTCAAAATTCGCAATCCCCAGTTTGAAGGTCAGACAAAAGCGAAGCTTGGTAATAGCGAAGTAAAAGGCATCGTCGAATCTGCGGTGAATGAAGCGCTGGGAAACTATTTGGAAGAAAACCCTTCTGTCGCGAAAAAAATTGTTGGAAAGTCGGTTGATGCTGCTCGTGCTCGTGAAGCTGCAAGAAAAGCCAAAGAGCTCATCCGTCGCAAAGGAGCCTTGGAGGGTGGTTCTCTCCCAGGGAAATTAGCCGACTGCTCCGAGAAAGATCCCGCGAAGAGCGAGTTATATATTGTTGAGGGCGATTCAGCGGGAGGATCTGCAAAGCAAGGGCGGGATCGTCGCTCTCAAGCTATTCTGCCTCTCAAGGGAAAAATCCTCAATGTCGAGAAAGCTCGATTCGATAAAATGCTGTCCAGCGAAGAAATTCGCACCCTTATTATGGCGATTGGCACTGGGATTGGACGACCACGTGAGGACGCCGAAAAAGGTAAAGAAGATAAAGACGTGTTTAATATCGATCGCGCACGGTACCATAAAATTATTCTCATGACGGATGCCGATGTGGATGGTAGCCATATTCGTACGCTCTTGCTCACCTTCTTTTTCCGCCAAATGCCAGAACTTCTCGAACGAGGCTATATCTATATTGCCCAGCCTCCTCTGTTTAAAGTGAAAAAAGGCAAAGGGGAAAAGTATCTGAAAGATGAGGGCGCGATGAATGACTATCTTTCCAACCTTGCTGTGGAGGATGCAGAACTCTTTCTCCCTGCCAGCAACGAGTTTGTCACGCGTGACGCCCTACTACCTATATTGCAAAACCTTGTGGGCTTCGAAGGTCTCCTCACTCGTTTAGCTCGAAAACATATGGACCCTTCTCTTTTGCGAGTCTTTGTCGATTTTCGCCAGTTGACCAAAGACCTGTTAAAAGATCGAAGCGAATTGGAGGCCCTCGTCGAAGAAGCGACGCGGGTTCTCGGCCTCGTCTTTTCAGAGGGAACGGTCAGCCTCGAAATTGAACACGATGAAGAACATGATACCCATAAGATTACCTGTCGTCTGTCCGGAAGTGGAAACCACAAAACGTATGTGGTGAATCATGATCTGGTTGGTTCTGCTGATTTCCGAGAATTACAAAAACTGGCTCCTTCAGTCTTAGGCTTGGGGCAACCCCCGTATCGCTTGAAACGGAAAGGTGTCGAAGCCACCTATTCAACCAGTGCAGACTTGGTCAAAGAAATTTTGGAGTCCGGGAAAAAGGGTTTGTCTATTCAACGGTATAAAGGTCTCGGAGAAATGAACCCTGGGCAATTGTGGGATACCACGATGGATCCTGAAACTCGCAGTCTTCTCCAAGTGACATTAGAAGACGTGACGGGCGTTGATGAGATCTTTACCATTTTAATGGGAGATGAAGTCGAGCCTCGTCGAAATTTCATTCAGAAACATGCCCTCGAAGTACGCAACTTAGATGTATAAAGGAAAAAGATTTGATATCTTTCTTTTCTTTAACTTCTTACTTTTCACATTTTACTTCTCACTGTTCCCAAACCCATGCCACCTGAAGATCGCCTGACAAAAATCGCCCTAGAAGATGAAATGCGTTTGTCCTATTTGGACTATGCAATGAGCGTCATTGTGGGCCGTGCCTTGCCCGATGTGCGTGATGGCCTCAAGCCCGTGCATCGCCGCATTCTCTATGGCATGAATGAAATGGGATTGGCGGCTGCCCGCCCCTATCGGAAGTCGGCAAAAATTGTTGGCGAAATCATGGGCAACTATCACCCCCATGGTGATTCGGCGATTTACGATACCATGGTCCGCATGGCTCAGGATTTCAACATGCGCTATCGACTGGTGGATGGCCAGGGCAATTATGGCTCAGTCGATGGTGATCCTGCGGCCGCGATGCGGTACACCGAAGCCCGCTTGACTAAGCTGGCAGAAGAAATGCTCGTGGATATCGATCGGGAGACCGTCAATTTCACCCCGACCTATGACGAATCCTCTGTCGAACCTGTCGTCTTGCCTGCCCGTGTTCCCAACCTGTTAGTCAATGGAGCAGGTGGGATCGCCGTGGGGTATGCCACCAACATTCCTCCACATAATTTAGGGGAAGTCACGACGGCGCTCATGGCGCTTTTGGATCGTCCAGAGTCCACCATTCAAGAACTGATGGCATATATCCCAGGTCCAGATTTCCCAACTGCGGGATTTATCTATGGGACACAGGGAATTAAAGACGCCTATGAAACGGGACGAGGTCTTTTAACGGTTCGTGCTAAGGCAGAGATCGAAGTCGATGAACGAACGGACCGGAGTCGTATCATCGTGTCCGAGCTGCCCTTTCAAGTCAACAAAGCCAAGCTCATTGAAAAGATTGCCGAGCTCCTTCATGAGAAGCGAATCGAAAGCATCTCCGACCTCCGTGACGAATCCGACCGAGACGGACTTCGCATGGTCATCGAACTCAAGCGAAACGAAAACGCCACCATCCTTCTGAATCAATTGTATAAACACACCAACATGCAGACCACTTTCGGGGTCATTATGCTGGCGTTGGTGCAGAAACGGCCGATGGTCCTCAACCTGAAGCAGATTCTTGAATCCTTTATCGAGCACCGCAAAGAAGTGGTGGTCCGTCGAACCGCCTATGATCTACGAAAGGCTGAAGAACGGGCGCATATTTTAGAAGGTTTAAGAAGGGCGCTTGAATCGCTTGACGCGGTGATTGCCCTTATCCGTGGTGCCTCGTCTCCAGAAACCGCACGCCATGGCCTGATGGAACAATTCGAGTTAAGTGAGTTGCAAGCGAATGCCATTTTGGATATGCGGTTGCAACGGCTCACGCAATTGGAGCAAGACAAACTCGCTCAAGAGTACAGTGAGCTCCTCGCGAAGATCGCACATTTACGTACAGTGTTAGGGTCTGAGGAAATGGTCAGGACAATCGTCAAACAAGAAATCCAAGAAATCCAAGAACGGTTTACCGATGAGCGCAGGACCCAAATCGTTCCGGTTGAAGCCGAATTGAATATGGAGGATTTGATCGCGGAAGAAGAAATGGTCGTGACCATTTCCCATACCGGCTATATTAAACGCAATGCCGCTTCCATCTATCGCGCACAGCACCGTGGAGGAAAAGGTAAAGTCGGCATGGGGATCAAAGACGAAGATTTTGTCGAACAGATTTTCACGGCCTCAACACACGATTTCCTCTTATTTTTTACCGATGCGGGGCGAGTGTATTGGCTGAAGGTCTATCAATTGCCGGATGTGGGTCGGGCGAGCAAAGGGAAAGCCATTGTGAATGTCTTGGCTTTGAATCCAGGCGAACGGGTGACCGCGACCTTGCCCGTTCGAGAATTTAGTGCAGATCACTTTGTGGTCATGTCGACCGAAAATGGGTATATCAAGAAAACAGATCTTTCCGCCTTTAGTCATCCACGACAAGGCGGCATCATCGCCTTGACGTTGGAAGAGGGCGATCGGCTCCTTGGTGTCGATATTACTGATGGGACACGAGATATTTTATTGGGCACGCGTTTGGGGATCGTCATTCGCTTCAAGGAAGGGGATGTGAGGCCTGTTGGTCGAACGGCGCGAGGCGTACGCGGCATTGCGTTAGGAAAAGGTAATGCCGTCATTGGAATGGTGACGATCACTGGTGAATCGCAATCCTCCATCTTGACCGTCACGGAGCGGGGCTATGGCAAGCGAACACAAGTCGAGGAATATCGTACGCAATCTCGCGCCGGCAAAGGCGTGATAAGCGTGAAAGTGATGGAGAAAAACGGACCGGCCATATCATTTCATCAGGTCTGGGATGCTGATGAAGTCATGCTTATGTCCGCGGAAGGGATGATTCTCCGGGCCCGCATGACCGACATTCGCGAGATCGGGCGAAATGCTCAAGGGGTGCGACTGATGGATTTACCAGAAGACGATCGTTTAGTCGGTGTCGCGAAGTTGGCTGAAACGGATGAAGAGGTTGCCTCTGAAGGATCTGGGGAGGATAGCTCAGAGGCTCAGGAATCCAATGATGAACCCAGTGTCTAGCAAAAGAAGTCAGCGAGCAGAGATGTTTCACCGATTCTCTAGGTGAGTCACACATCAATGTTAGAATTTGTGAAAAAATAACTTTACCATCTCGCATCCCATCTTCGGGCCATCTTTGAACGCGCCTCAATCGAAAAAACCTCACCATAACTGTGCTATGCCTCTGACATTTCGCAATCGTTCCGTCCAAATCCGACCAGAATCTTGGCGCGATTGTGTCAAAATTATGTTGTCTCAGAGTCCTACCATGAGCCTGTTGAATATTTCTCAGAAAACGCACGTGTTCGCTCACCAAGCATTCGATAACAATGGCCGACGGGAATGATGAAAACAGTCGTCCAGCAAGGCCGCAGCCAGTTTGGCGCGCGGAGCGTACTTGCAGTACGTGAGCACGGCAAAGTGGCGAGAACGCCGCTGGCGACTCTTTTCAACATTCCCACCATGGTCTCATGAAGTCGAAGAAAAAAGGGTTAGACCCCATTGTCAAAATGGGGTTAGGAATTTTTCTCGGAGGCTTTTGTCTCATCGCGTTCGGCATGTACCTCTCCCGCCCAGACCGATCCATTCCCCCCTATAGTGTTGGTGCGCAAGAAGGGACCTTAGTGGCCCTTCACCTACCTTCCTGGACGAGCGATCCCGAAATTAAAAGTTTACTCAAACGGTTTGGCGAGGTAGGGCAGACCGCACGGGATTTTTCCCAAATGAAAATCCGGCCAACCACGCCTCAAGATCCACTCGGGCGCTATCAAACCATTCAGATCATTATCTTTTCAGATCCTACTTGGACTGAGCCGGATACGTTCCAAAGGTATGTTGGCAGCGAGACCGATGAATCCCCAACATCCTCAGATCAAGAATTTCGTCAAGAATTTGAAGCTCATGTTCGAGCTGGGTATAGGGCCGACGATGACGGACAAGCTGCCTGGATTGTTCCGTGGAATCGCAGCCAGTCAAAAGACCGCACCCTCACCATGCAGTGGGTCTTTCAAGGTCCCTGGCAACAGCCAGGACCAGCGTCTACGTCTTCTCAGGAGTAGGAGGGGCCGTCTGCGAGAGTGCTTTGGTGATGGTTTGAGAAAGTAAAACCTGCAGATCAGGATTGTTCAATTGTTGCGTTAAGGCTATGGCAAAAGGTGAGGGAAGGATAGGGGCTGCAGGAGTGGCTAGTGGCGTTGGGATGCTTGCAGAACGTTTTTCTGGGATTGAGCCGATTCGTAAAATAATGTCGGAAAGCGCGAGGTCCGGCAGAATTGAGTGAATGGCTTTTAAAATGGTCGCCTTTAAAAACACCAGTTGCTGAAGCCAAATGGAATTATCCGCGACTAAATAGAGTTTTTTATAGCGAATACTTTCTGGGTAGGAATGTTTGGCAATCGTGTGCCCGACTAATCCCTCCCATTCATGCTGTAAGCGGAATTCGGATAATTTCAGGGACAGGGCACTGCCCTTGGAGACATCCTTCAGAACAGAGCGAATCGGTTCAAACGAACTCATGATACCCACATTGTATCGAAACATGCCGGTTGATTCATCCGAAATAGGTAACCTTCTCGTAAAATCTGGTATAAACCGAACGGATTGACCCCAGAGCGGAGTTCAATGTTCCCAGTGGGAGAGACTAGTCAGGTAGAATAAGGTATGGCCAAACAGAAGCAAGATCCTAATAACAAAGTCGTCGGGACCAATCGCAAGGCGACCTATGACTATTTCGTCGAAGAAAAGATCGAAGCCGGGTTGATGCTCGTGGGCACCGAAGTCAAAGCCTTACGGGAAGGACATTTGAACTTGCGCGATAGTTACGCCTCTATCGGTAATGGCAAAGCCGTCCTCCATAATTGCCATATAGGCACATATAGCCATGGCAATCAGATGAATCATGAACCGCTGCGACCTCGAACGCTGTTGCTCCACAAAAAAGAAATTAAACGGTTGACGGACAAGGTTCAGCAAAAGGGCCTCACCGTTGTGCCGCTTCGCCTCTACTTTAATGATCGAGGACGAGCTAAGTTGGAACTGGCCCTCGCACGAGGTAAGAAAACCTACGATCGGCGTGAAACAGTTAAAAAACGCGAAGCCTCACGAGAAATCGACCGTGCGATGAAAGATTCTGGAAACCGGTAAAAAAATATGAATGTTTTAAAATTCTCTCTTATATGTTGACCATTGTGAACCCAAGGTTTCAGAAATTGATTAATTAATCATCCTTTGTGATATTATCAGCCATCCCACAATTCGTCAGTTTCATTCTAAAAATTTTAATAGAATTCAATAGGAAATATGTTTGGATTTCCCAAAGCAGACAGGCCACAAACGGGGCAGTTTAAGAACAATTTACTGAAGTCAGTAATTTTTCAAATAAAATTTGAGCGATCTGAGGATGTTGTCTCTGGCTTTAAGGCAAAACGGGAAACGCTGAAAAGTAAACTCCCCATCACAAATCCTATTTCACAAAACCTCGCCGAAGTAAGGTTTGAGAAAGATAAAACGCCCATTATTCAGACGGCCAGCAGTCCAAACCATGGCTATGAATTTAAAACAGAAGATAACAACAAAACGCTGATCATTACTGAAGATACGCTTTCCTATACGATTGCCGGACCTTCATATCAAAAGTTTTCCCTAGCCATTTCCGAAATAAAAGAAGATTTCTTTCCGATTTTAAAAGAAAACAATGTTTTAAGTTTCAATCGTACTGCAATTAGAAAAATTAACTTGATCGAACCTATAGACCCAACACATTCCAATAGAGACCTTCTATTAATGGCCTTCAATAAAGATCTTGTACATAACATTATATCTTTCCCCAATATGATACAGGTAGCTTCAGGTGTCACGAATGTTACAATGGAAAATGCCGATAAAAGATTAAATATAGTTTATGGCCTACTTGCTCCCAGCCAAAAGAAGGGAAAGCAGCAGATACTGTTAGATATGGATCTGTTCTTCATTAATCAAAATATCCCGTTAAATTTGATTGAAGCGAAATGGACAGAGATTAATGACGAGATTTTTAATATTTTTAATTGGGCGATTAGCGGCGATTTGAAAGCCAAGTTGTTATCAAACTAGGAGAAAACAATGCCAGGAACATTTGCCTTCAAAATCAGTGATGTTGAAGCAAAAGAAATGGGACCAATAGTTGAAGAACACAGCAAAGGGGCCAAGGAAGTATCTGAATATGTTGAACGGTTTGAAGAGTTGGTTAGTTCGTTAAAGGAATTAGAGGAAATTCAAGGAGAATGCTCTCAAGCAAATTGGGAAGGGATGGATGAACTCCCAATAACAGAAAATACAATAGCAAAAGCGAGAGATCTTCTATTTAAAGCCTCCAAATTGCCCCATGAGATTCAGTTGCCTAGCCTGACACCTAATTCTTCCGGATGGATTGAAATGGAATGGTATAAGGAGAAAGGGCATCGTTTTGCGATTCGATTAAATGGTCAAGGCGTCTTTATCTATTCAGGATTATTCGGCATTGGAAAAGATGCGGATGGAAATGATGTAGAGAAAGATACTCGTGGAACAAGTCTTTTAACGGACGAGGCTATTCCTCGCGAGATAAGCGATAATTTATCTCGCTTATTTAAGCTCCCCATTGCGTAAACTTCTGATGGCATGCGATAGCAATGAAATTGTCACTTGTTTTGTGTTTGGAAAAAGAAAACTGATTAAATCTGAGGATCAGGTTATTGTCAAAGCCAAGGTCTTTGAGCCTCAACGAACGAGAAATGATTTGTCCGTTTTTCGCATCTCAGATCTAAAGGAAGAGTCCGACGAAAGAAGTATATGGTTTATTGGAAAGTTCGTTGAAAGAGAAAGGCAAGGCGGTGGAGATCCATCCCATTTATCTGGTCGCGCGGATTTGTCTGTTTTCCAGATTAGAGCCTTAAATTTAGATGTGCATTCTAAGGAACCCCCACCAAGGCATGCGAATATTGAGAATTTTCCTTCCTTTAGCAAAGACACCGACTCTGAGTGTTTCCAAATTCAACACAAGTTAGCTGACCGAGCAGAAGGGTTTTTAAGTAAAGAAGTTGTACCCGAAATTTCCAATATTCTCAGGGAAGACGTTAGGGTAAAAACAGAGTTTTCCGAGGGTTCCTCCATAAATTAGCCTTCCTTTTCTTTAATCTTTCTTTCCTCGCAGTAGGTATCTTCCCTACGCAATTGAGAGGGCGATAGTGGCCGCACTAAAAATATATTCGGGGGAATTCAAAGCGAGCTGCGGGGCAGTTGACCAATTTCTCAAGCCAACGCTTCCCGAAGTGGCCATTGTTGGGCGGTCGAATGTTGGAAAATCTTCGGCAATCAATTGCCTCGTCAATCACAAAGGGTTGGCAAAAGTTGGGAAGACTCCTGGGAAAACACAAACCATCAACTTTTTTCAGATTGAAACCAGTGGTCCACGCTTTATGTTGGTTGATCTCCCGGGCTATGGATTTGCCAAGGTGCCAGAGCGAATTCACCAATTGTGGGCTCCCTTGATTGAAGAATTTTTTCACTCGAGAGAAAATTTATGTGGGGTCATCATGCTGGTGGATTCTCGAAGAGTGCAAGACTCTGATCGAGACATGTTGACTTGGATCAGTCAATTACATATTCCCATGATGTTGGTGGCCACGAAAGCGGATAAAGTCATACGCGGCAAGCGCCAGGCGGCAGCTCGAGAACTTCAGGAAGGGTTAGGTGTGGATACAGCGCCGATCTTCTTGTCAGCCTATACCGGGGAAGGCAAGCATCAAGTGTTGAACCGGCTACGAGAACTGTTGGACTCTTGAATTGATTCCCTGAATATCGTTTGTTGTTTTCCTCATCGACGGGTATTCCCCAAAACCTCGCCTTATCATAGATGCCGGGTTTCGGCCCGGCAGCCGAGGCCCTTTTGTTTCGGCAAAAGGACCCAAAACCACTGACGTCCAATCCTCCCTCAATAGAGGGTCGGACGCAAATTGCCTAGAGCGGACCAACTCGCTGCGCTCAGACAAGGCCTGCGGGATGTAAGAGCGTCCGACCTTAGGGCCGGATTGCAGGCGTCGTCCATTCTGAAGAGGAAGGGTTTTTAGGAATCTGGGATAGATCAACAGCGCGCATTTTGTCCGGTGTCGGTTGCACTGCTCGGTCACGCCACGAGGCCAGGAGAGCTTTGTTGTAGGGCTCAGACAAAGTCCGGCAATTTGTTAGAGGGTCCGGATCTAGGGTCAAACAGCAGACGTCGAAAGTTCTGGAGGAGAGTAAGGAATTTGAAAAGAGTATTGGACTTCGAATCGATTCAGAGGGGATTGCTTAAGTCATTGAAAATTTGGCAATCCCCTTCTAAGTTCTGCCTTTTAGGCTTCTCGCTCATTGGTCTCTCTTTGGCCCTCTTCAGCTCTATTTCTAACACCTATGGAACACTTGATTTATAGCTCTCTTTTGGTTGCTGTGAGGACTACCAAGTAGTGTAAGAAACTATATTTATAGGGGAAAACAACATGTTTAGGTAATTGGACTCCAAGAAACTTCTTTGGTAATTTTCTGCCGATTTAAAAATAACGCATAAATTACCTATTTTTCCTTGGAAAAATTTTTTAAATTATTGTATAACACTGTCTGGGACTGAGCGAGACTGGAAAGTAGTGACATTTTCCGGTAGGGGCTAGTTGCCCTTGCGTGAGACGAGAAACTTAAAAACTGCGCGCTACCTGCTACGAAATGGAATCTCGATTCCCGAGATACAGGGCGTGTAGTAGCCCAGTTACAAAGGGTATTTTCGTCGGTACGGTGTGACCCGGTTAAAACATTTGCGGCAGAAAGGCATAACAAAACTGGCGAACGTACCAGTGGGCTGTTGCAAAATTGTACCAGCTCTGTGCCTAATAATTTTCCGAATTAATAGGCACTGAGAGAAACAGTACCTAGTGATCCAAGATTCGGTAGCGAGCCCACCTATGAGTTGGATGGAAATTCTATTGAATATGAGCCTCAGACGTCTTTGTTGAAACCTGTAGGCTCTGAGATCAACTTTCGACAGAGTGTTTAGAGAATGAACCTGAAAAATAACTGTTGTTGCTATAGGATTTGTGATATTTGGTATAATTCGTGCATAATTAATTATGTTTGACTCGATTTTTGAAACCATTTGGCATCGAACCAAGCAGGTTACTTGGCGTCTAGACAGCATGTTACGCACTATGTTTAAAGTAGAACAAAGTGCAGAGGAGACTTCGCAACGCCGGGGATTTAAGGAATGGGAGCAAGTGGAAGTGAATTCAATTTTTCTCCTGCTTCGAAATAACCTCAAAGAAGTCTTTCCATGCTGCAACCAATGGCTAAAGTACCAACCAGGTTCGATGGTAGCTCTACTGTTTAAAGGGGGTGTCTAGCATGGGTAATGATGATGAAAATGTTTTGGAACTAAATAAACGGGCCTCTGCCAAGCTTGGTCAACCCGTTTGTTTGGACTTCAAAATGGCTAGAGGAACACTCCGCGTTTCCGGAAAGGGAATAGATAAGGTGTTGGGTATTCCAACACCTAAAGATGGTTATACCATCCCTGCATTTTACCATTCCCTAGAGAAAAAATTTCCTTATGGGGAAAAGGAAGGGGTGTATTTTACGTTTAAGTTTGAAAAAGGAGGAGATAAAAAGGGAGAACTCTCATCTGCCCTGTTTTATGAGGCTGTCAAAAAATCGACTGAGGAAGTATTCGCAGTTTCTGGGGAAAGTAGTTACACAACATTCCAGAAAGCATACAAAGAGCTTGAAAGCAAGGAAGACGTATCTCTCCATCATATTTCTGGGCCTCATTTAATGATTGATTACGATGCAGAATCACCAATTCTAAACATATGGGAGAATAGGCCTTCTAAAACAAAACTTTATAAGTTCAAAGAAAGGGTTTCTTTCCGTGTTAGAATTATAGATAAAGGTAAATACGTTTTTTGGCAAGAGTCTGGTAAGGCTTTGAAATCATCACCCTATGGTTGTTTTGCTTTTAACTTCCAGAAAGGATATGACTTTGCCTGGGACTTGCGATGCAAGTGGCTGAAAAAGAACCTTGTTAAAGAAATTAAAGGCCCCCCAGTCTATGATAAATACTATACCCCCCTTGATTATGTCTCTGTAGAAATGTCGGAACCTTCGATACGCTAAAGACAATTGGAAATTATAATGCCTGCACAAAGTAAAAAATGTTCCTTCAACATAAAAACATACACAGGGTAATAGACCAAGACATTCCAAAACCTAATGAACTCTACCATAGAACAATAAATAGTCTACAAAGGAACGGGCACACAGTATTCTTTACTTTGTGCGCCTATAAGAATCTTAGTAGGTACATTAGAAAAGGACGTGTTTGTAAGGTATTTGAAACGCTAACAGCTCAGAAGGGGAATGGTAATTCTCAATCTAAAATTAGAGTAGTTTCGAAAATCAGGAACAAACTAATAAAACCGGAGCATAGAGAAATTTTTGTTAGGCTCGCATACAAAGCTAAAAATGGTCCTGAGAAAAGGAAGTTAGATGCATTAATGGAAGAAATTGGGGACATTATAAATCATTACTTTAAGAACCATCCTTCTACCAAAAAAAAACTAATTAAATACTTTCGAAAAACAAGGCTGACAAATTCTGAACTAGAAGAGCAATTCAAAAATGATTTGGCAATAATTCTCTTAGAACTTGGTAGTACTAAGAATATGAAATTTACGGTTGTAACATTTAACGTGTATTTCCATGTTCTGAAATTAGCCCTTGAAGATTTTAAGTTTGGATATTTTACTAGATTTAAGAAGGGTAAACGTCCACTACAAATACTGCCAATTTTGACTCCATTATGTGATAATTTTAATTTCGTTTGCGACCTTGACTCTAATCTACCAATTGCTTGGAAAGTTTATCAGTCACCATAGTTTTATCCCTTGCTAAAGACCTTCCTGAACGGCTCTTCCAAGACCCTATTTTTCTCTGCCAATAATTGTCTCCAATTTAGGAACATCGGTTTAATCCTGAGTTATATTAAAAAGTTGGGGATGATCTGAAAGGCAAAGGCGGCGTATCCTGGTGATAAGCACATCACCACCCTTTCAAGCAAAAGGAGGATACGCCATGAACGAGCGTAGCAATGCAGCGCAGCAAAAGCCAGATGATGCGTATACAGAAGATCCCTTGACGGAGGTGTTACGGCAAGGTGCCAGAGCCTTGCTGGCCCAGGCGGTGGAGGAGGAAGTCTCGGCTTTTCTGGCCACGCATGACCACATTCGTGATGCCCAGGGGCGACACATGATTGTGCGGAATGGCCACCTCCCCGAACGCACCATTCAAACGGGCATTGGGGGCGTCCCGGTCCGAGGCCGGCGAGTTCGTGATCAACGAAATATTCCGAAGGCTGATCAGATGACGTTTACCTCGACGATCCTGCCGCGCTATCTCCGGCGGAGCAAGAGCCTGGAGGAATTGATTCCGTGGCTCTATTTGAAAGGGATTTCGACGGGAGATTTCTCCGAGGCCTTACGGGCCCTTGTGGGCAGTCCCGCCGGACTCTCCCCGGCCACCGTGTGTCGGTTGAAAGCTGGCTGGCAGCACGAGTGGGACGTGTGGCAGCAGCGGGATCTGACGGGGAAGCGGTATGTGTATTTCTGGGTGGATGGCCTGCACGTGAATGTACGAATGGAGGACTCGCCCTGTCTGTTGGTGGTGATTGGGGCCACCGCCGACGGGCACAAAGAGTTGGTCGCCGTGGAGGATGGGATCCGGGAGAGTGAACAATCCTGGAAGGACCTCCTCCTCAATCTGCACCGTCGTGGCTTGACGGTGGGGCCAGATCTGGCGACGGGCGATGGCGCCTTGGGATTCTGGAAAGCCCTGCCTCAAGTCTATGGTCCGACTAAGGGACAACGGTGTTGGGTGCATAAAACGGCGAACGTGTTGAACAAACTGCCGAAGAGCCTGCAGGCGAAAGCCAAGGCCGGGCTCCACGAGATCTGGATGGCCCCCACCCAAGCTCAAGCGACCAAGGCCTTTGACGGATTCCTCCAGATCTATGAGGCGAAATACCCGAAAGTCGCCGACTGCCTACAGAACGATCGAGAGGCCCTCCTGGCCTTCTATCAGTTTCCAGCAGAGCATTGGCAGCATATTCGGACGACGAATCCGATTGAGTCGACGTTTGCCACGGTGCGCTTACGCACGGCCAAAACACGAGGCTGTCTGTCTCGAGCCACCGCGTTAACCATGGCGTTCCAATTGGTGCGCTGTGCAGAGAAAACGTGGCGACGATTACGAGGCTACCATCGACTTGCCGAGATGTTGAAGGGCATCACATTCATTGATGGAGAACCGGATACCAGGATAGCCGCCTAGTCACGTCATACCCAAGATTTGACAATAGCTCTTTAATCCTTTGGTTTTGGGAGAATTTTGATGTTACACATAAGTCTAGACCAAATACGTCATGTCTTAGATGTCAAAATATGTCAGGCTTATAATGATTTAGGTAGTTTAGAAGAGGGTGAATTAAAATCGAAATTGGAGGAAATAAGATCTTGTATTAGTATAATTCTTCAACTAAGTGGACTAGAAGAGGAAAAACAGTCCAAGGAAGAACAATTAGATGATGACTCTGAATGGCTTATCCGATATACCGTGCAGGAATTCCCCGAACTACTATTGGAACAAATCGACTGTAGGTTTAAGGCACTTAAGAATAAAGAATGGAAAAAAATAGAGGAATTCCTAAATGGGCAAGGGTCAATAGATGATTTAGACTGGTTTTCAAAAAATGGAAAAAATCATCCAAAGCATAAAAAAATCATCAAAATCATAAAAGATAAACTTTCCACGGATAAAAGAAATTTGACCCGGTCATTTTTACCAGATGGTCCTACGCGTCGAAATATTATTGATAAGAATAAAGGGGAAATTAAAAGTATTGAAACTTTCTTGAGCAATCAAGGGATTGCTCTAGAGTATATTAGAACCATAAATAAAGGGTTTGCGTTAAAAAGACACCTGTTTAGTACGAAGTCTAAAACATGCCTAGCTCAAGTTCGGGAAAGGGCTGACGATATTCAAAGAATTACGAAATCAGATAGACTTCCACAAATAATTTCTTACCAAGGGCACGTAGGAATTGATATTCCGAATGAATCAACCACCAAAGTTTCTTTTTTTTCAATAATTAATGATTTTTTTGTAAAGGAAAAGCTGGGAACGTTAGTTGTTCCAATAGGGAATGATGTCATAGAGGGAAAACTTATAACAATGGATTTGGCTAAAGCACCTCATTTATTGATTGCAGGTGCAACCGGGCAGGGAAAAAGTTCCTGTCTCAATTCTATTATCACGGGCCTGATAATTTCAAAATCCCCTGCCGATGTACAGTTCATTTTGATTGACCCCAAAAGAGTTGAATTATCACTATTTTCAAAAATCCCCCATTTATATAGAAAAATTATAAATGGAGAAAACCTTGTTGAAGAAACACGCTTCATACTCGGCGACTTGGTTAGTATGATGGATAAACGTTTCCTTCACTTTGCTTTTGAAGGAAAACAAGATATCAAATCCTACAATGTGGGGAAAAAACTAAAGATGCCTTATATTGTTGTGATAATTGATGAATATTCGGGATTAATCAATGAAGAGAAAAGACAAGTAAAGGAGCAGAATATAGAAAACAATATTTTAAAACTTGCAAGTATGGCAAGAGCCGCAGGAATACACATAATTCTAGCTACCCAAAGTCCTTCAGATGAGGCGATTACACCTTTAATTAAGGCGAATTTCACATCTCGGATAGCACTGACTGTTAGAACCGAAAAGGAATCAATGGTAATAATTGATCAGGGAGGAGCAGAATTATTAATGGGCCATGGAGACATGCTATTCGTTTCTGTTGAACGTCTTGAGCCCAGGAGAATCAAAGGAATTTTGATAACCTCAGAAGAAACAGCAAAAGTCTGTCATTATATAAATGAGGACAAATATGGAAAGGTGTAATTCTCGGCCGAAGCTAATGCCCACTTTATTAAAGTTCTGACCTGCACCCTATAATTAGCTAATTTTCCTTGCTTCTTCCTTCCCATAGTCAATGAATCGTAGAAAATTCAAGAGCATCCCTTAGTAAGGACTCTGATTACGGGAAAGCTTGCAAAGGGATTTAGTTCTCTACCTGTTGGACACTACCTAAAACTCTCCTTCTCATTATCCACGCTATAGGCAATCTGCGTCTTTTCTGCAAGGGAATTTTTAACAACCTTCTCATTTTCATAAATAAAATAAATTTAGTATTCCCACAGGGGTTTATCTTTGAATTTCTCTAGTTCCAGCAAATCCCCAGAGGATCAATATTAGCGTGATGGACATCAAAAATAGGAGCAGTTCACCTACTCTATAAAAAACTAGGTTCCTACCTCCTCGATGCAAGATGGCATTGCAAAACTGATCCTTTTTGCAATTATTTTCAAACTTCAACTTGTGATTCCCCGTGGTCTTGCCACGGGGATCTTATTTCCTAACAATAGGTGGGTGAGGGCAGGAATTGGCGAGTGGTCGAACGGTATGTGCAACAGCAAGGTAAGCCGCAGGAAGAACTGCGCCAGTTAGCTCTCTTCTAATACCCCGTGGTCTTGCCGCGGGGTTCTTTATTGAAAACCAAGGGTTGGATGTTGCAAAATATTGTTTCAGAACTTTCTCTGTATCTTCTATTTTTTCTTTTTGCCAAAGGAAAAATTGATTCTCCAAAGAATCGTCATTGGCACTGGTTTGGCCACTCATAAAAATGGATCAAATAGAATTTATGGTTCTCGGGTCTTTCATGTGTGTCACTGAAGTATTTAGTCTCTCATGCTCCGACGCCTGCTGTCCGGCCTTAGAGATGGATGTTCCGATTATCCTGCGGACGTTGTCTGAGCGGAGCGAGTTCGTCCGCTCCTCATCCTACGTCCATCTCATCTAAAAACACCGGACTGGGCGTCATTGATTTTGTCTACTTTCCCCGAAAGAAAAGTAGATCGGCTGCCGGGCCGAAACCCGGCAACATAGAAAAGCTTTTTGGCATGAGAGTTGAGGCCACAAGGGCAATGTGGTTGCCGGCTAACACTCTTTGATCTTTATGAGATCTGAAAACCGATGGAGTGAAGAAAGATCTTGTTGTGCGAAGGGGTGGAAAAGGTTAAGGACGTTATAGCCTCACGTCAATGAAGGCTTTTTGTTTGAGGTTTTTTTGCCATTCACGATAGGCCTCTTCCCCTCGTTGTTTCAGAAGTTGTGCACGAATTTCTCGCTCCACCTGTTCAAAGGGGTAGGGTTGAGATTCCTTCACATCTTCAATGATGAGTAGGTGTACCCCGACCTGCGTTTCAATAGGTTTTGATAAGGTTCCTGGAATAAGCTCTTTCACGGCTTGGGCCAGGGGGGCTACCAAATCTTTCTCTTCCACCCAGCCTAATTGACTGACCGATTGTGCATGGAGGGCCGCAAGGTCTTCTAAGGAGGTTTCTGGGAGCCAACCCGAGTAGATAGCTTCCGCTTTGGTTTTCGCACGGGATCGGTCGTCTTCGACATTCGCAGGCAGAAAAATCTGTTTGAGACGATATTGTGGGGGAGTGAGAAAAATGTTGGGGTTAGTCTCGTAATACCGGCGTAATTCCTCCTCTTCAACCACGACGTTACGACGTACCTGAAACTCGAAAAGTTTTTTCAAAAGCAAGAACTGGCCGAATTCTTCTTCAGTTTGCATGGGAGAAAGCGGTGTGCGACGAAGAGCCGCATCGATTTCGTCTTGGGTGACCTTAAGCCCCTTCGCTTTGGCTTCTTGGAGTTGAAGGCGTTCATCAATTAACGCATTGAGGACTTCGCGCTGCTTTTGGGTATAGCGACGTTCAAATTCTTTTCCCTGATACTTCGCCTTGAGCCGGCTCAATTCGTCATGAATGGCATGTTGCAGATCAGACCACGTAATGACTTCTTTGTTCACCACTGCCACGATTCGATCGGTAAATCCCAGACTCCATGAGGGAACCACAAGCCACCACGTTACACACAGGAGGGCTAAGAAGAATGCTGTACGCCAAGTGGAAGATGATCTGGAATGAACAGTCGAACGCATTATGATGCTTCCTCTTGTTTGGCTACGGATTGCACCAAACCCTGTAGCAAGGTATTGACCTGTGGGTACATCTCGCTCCATTCCAGTTCTGCCATGGTGATGCGGAAGGCGCGAGGAGAGAAAAATTCCAATCGGTCGTTCCAGACGTCTATCAATTGTTGGAGTCCTTGATCTGGTAATTTGGCTTGCTCGTGAAATCGGATATTCACGACCCCATGTCGTAGTTCAACATATTCCAATTTGAGGGTCTTCGCCAAGACCCGTATTTGCATGACTTCAAAAAGGCGCTCCATGGCCTCCGGCAAGGCGCCAAATCGATCCAGCGTTTCCCCATAGAGCAGGGCCAAGTCTCCAAGCCGGTCGCTGGCAGTCAGTCGCTTATACAAGCCTAAGCGTTGTGACGCATCTTCCACATAATCATCGGGGATGAAGGCAGAGACATCGAGTTGTAGGGTCGGCTCCCATTCTTCCTGGACCTCGTGCCCCTTGAGTTGTTGAACGGCGTGTTCCACCATTTGTAAGTACAGATCCAACCCAACAGCGGCAATATTGCCGGATTGTTGCTTGCCGAGTAAATTGCCCGCTCCGCGAATTTCTAGATCAGCAGCCGCAATGCGGAAGCCAGATCCCAGCTCCGCAAATTCCTGAATAGCCATCATTCGCTTTTGGGCGTCCGTGCTGAGTGTTTCTTCGTTGGGAATAAAAAGATAGGCAAAGGCCTGTTGCCCGCCGCGCCCCACCCGGCCTCGCAATTGATACAGTTGAGACAGGCCAAATAAATCAGCCCGGTCAACGAGAATGGTGTTGGCATTGGGAATATCCAATCCCGATTGGATGATAGCCGAGGCCAACAACACATCGGCTTCATGATGGAAAAATTGGAGCATCACGCGTTCCAATAATTTTTCGTTCATTTGTCCATGCGCCATGAGTACGCGGGCTTCGGGAAGGAGTTCTTGCAGCCACGCACCGGTCTGTTCCATCGTTTCCACGCGATTATGGACATAAAAGACTTGTCCTCCACGAGCGATTTCCCGATGGATCGCTTCCCGCACCACCGTGGGATCGTGCCGAAGGACTTGGGTTTCCACGGCCATTCGCCCAGGCGGGGCCGTTTCAATGACCGATAAATCTCGTACGCCCGAAAAGGCCATTTGCAAAGTACGGGGAATGGGCGTGGCTGAAAGGGTCAGCACATCCACTTGAGTCCGAAGCTGTTTCAGCCGTTCCTTATGGCGTACGCCGAACCACTGTTCTTCGTCGATGATGACAAGCCCCAATTGTTTGAAGTCGACATCTTTTTGCACGACGCGATGTGTGCCGATGACGATGTCGATGAGCCCGGCAGCCAGATCCTTCAGCGTGGCTTTGATTTCCGCAGTCGTCTGAAATCGCGATAAAATACCGATCTTAACGGGAAATGGTGCAAAGCGAATCGAAAAATTCTCATAATGTTGTTGGGCGAGAAGTGTGGTCGGGACTAACACGGCCACTTGACGGTTGGCCTGAATCGCCTTGAAGGCGGCGCGCATCGCTACTTCAGTTTTCCCATAGCCCACGTCGCCACAGACCAGGCGGTCCATGGGTTTCGGAGATTCCATGTCCCGAGCAATTTCTTCGATCGTCCGTTGTTGATCGGGAGTTTCTTCGTATTCAAAGCCTGCTTCGAATTCGTGCACCAATAATGTGTCTTCTTGGTAGGCTGTTCGGCGTGCGACTTCCCGGGTGGCATAGAGTTGGACCAACTCCTCGGTCATATCCTCAATGCCTTTTTTAACCTTGGCTTTAGTTTTTCCCCAGGCCGTTCCCCCGAGTCGATCCAATCGGGGTGAGCGCTGTTCGGCGCCGCGATACCGATGAATTTGATTCAGCCGGTCCAATGGCACATACAGCGTGTCGGTGCCTCCGAATTGGAGTAACAGATAGTCGCTCGTAAACTCTTGGACTTCCAGACGCCGCAGGCCCAGATAGCGTCCGATGCCATGTTGAAGATGGACGACCAGATCGCCTTCTTTCAGGTCATCTAAGGTCGAGAAAAATGTGGCAGTTTTAGATTTGGTCTGCGGGCGATGTCGAATCCCTTTGCCAAAAAGTTCTTCTTCTGTCACGAAAGCCAGGCGGCCATCGTGCGAAATAAATCCAGCTGATAATTCCCCCTCGAGACAATAAAAAGGGAGACGGCCGTCTACCACTTGATCTGGAAAGGGGCGTTGCCAGGAATTGGCGGGAAACCCATGGTCGTGCAGCAGGGCAATCAACCGTTCGACTTGTCCGGTACTACGCGCCACGAGAAAGATGCCGGTCTCGGCACGTAATTGATCAAGCTTGGTCAGGGTTTCTTTAAACGGCAATCCCCGAACGCCCAAACCCACACTGGCGGGCGATTGGGCATGTAACGGCACCGGCACATGAGGAATGGTGGTGGAATCAGGCGTTAAGCTATCCCACAAGATGGTGGGGCACATGCTGATGAACAGTTTGAGCGTATCCCACATTTCATAGAGCTGATCCGGTTCGGCATGTCCATGGCCTGCATCCAATTGTTCCCAGGTTTCCAGGAGCGTATTCCAAAAATCAGCGGCAGCGGTATTCAGATCAATTTGGTGAGAGAGCCAGACTGTTAAGGGGTTTTGCACATAGTCACAGAGCGTGACGAGTTGCGGATAATAGCGAGGCAGATCCCATTCCATGCTGGGAGTAATGGGGGAAGGCTCTGCTTCCTCTTGTTGAGTGACGGGGGGGATAAATTCTCGCGTGGGAAGAATCCAGGTTTCCTTGAGCCGCGTGATGGATTCTTGGGTGGATGGATCAAAGGTACGAATGGATTCGACGGTATCCCCCAGAAACTCAATTCGTACGGGATGATCATGGGCAGTGGAGAAGATATCAACAATCCCTCCGCGCACACTGAACTCGCCAGGAATTTCGGCCAACGAACCCCGCGAATAGCCCAGTCGAATGAGCGATCGAAGGAGCCAATCTCGTTCAACCGTCTCCCCGACCTTGAGAGCAAAACATGCGTCGGAAAATACTGAGGGCGGCAGCAATTTATGAAGCACCGCCGGCAGAGAACTAATCAGCACGGTGTTCTCGCCCTGACATAACCGATGTTGGGCTCGCACACGCTGACAAATCACGGCATGGGCCGGCAGCGCGGGGTTATAGGGAATGGTCGCCCAGGGGGGGAATAAGGCAAAATTGTCGTGGCTTAATCCAAGGAAATCGGAAGAAAATTTGATGTCTTCATAGAGTTGCTCGGCCTCTTCTTCGGTCGGGGTGATAATGAGACGGGTCTGGGATTCGACCGCTGAATTCTTGTCTTCGGATTGGGCGAGCAGCGCCATGGCCAGCGCCAAGCAGCCGGGTTGCGTGCTGAGCAGACAGGGTGGAGGCGCCTTCTCGGGAATAGTCGGCACCACTGTGCGCAACTGATTCTTGAAAGCCTGAACGACCGAGGGGAGTTTCATGAGGGTATTGTACAACGAAACAGTTCTGGAATGGACTTCAAGCGAGGTTACTCCACTGGGTGATGGGCGAAAATCTTTTGAATAATCACGGTGGTAGAAATATCTGGAACAAGAGGAATGTTGCGCACCGACCCACCTCGGGATTCCACAAATTCTTTTCCTATAATCCGGTCTGGGGACCAATCACCGCCTTTTACCAGAATGTTGGGCCGGAGGGCTTGAATAAGGGCCAACGGATCCGGCTCGTCAAAAATCGTCACATAATCCACGCAAGCTAAGGCCGCCAACACTTCAGCTCGTTGGGCAGCCGTGACAATTGGGCGGTCCGTGCCCTTGGCCAATTGCCGAACCGAGTCATCGCTATTGAGACCGACCACCAGACGATCTCCCAGGCGTTTGGCTTCCTCTAAATATCGCGTATGACCGATATGAAGCAAATCAAAACAGCCGTTAGTAAACACGATTCGCTCACCAGCTTTCTGATCTGCGGCGATACGTGTGGCTAAATCCATACGCGAATATATTTTCAAAATGGTGTCAGGTACCTTTCTCTTGACCTTCACGATCAATCACGCTAGCATTTTACCATGGGACGTCCATTACGTGCAGCGGCTGGAGGCATTATCTACCATGTTCTTAATCGTGCCAATGGCCGGCAGGTGATGTTTGAGACACCACAAGATTATCAGCTCTGGGAAAACGTCCTGCTCGAAGCACGTGAACATGTCCCTGTTCGGATTTTAGCTTATTGTGTTATGCCAAATCACTGGCATCTGGTGCTGTGGCCCAAACGAGATGGGGATTTATCTCGATTTATGGCTTGGTTGACCCTAACGCACACGCAACGATGGCATGCGCAACATCAGTCAGTAGGGACCGGCCATCTGTACCAGGGTCGATTTAAATCATTTCCCGTCCAAACTGATGAACATTTTTTAACCGTCTGTCGTTATGTGGAACGAAACGCCTTGCGGGCCAAATTGGTGAAACGTGCTGAGAGTTGGCAATGGTCAAGTTTGTGGTGTCGAACCCAGGGGGTCAAACAAAGCCAATGGTTAACCGATTGGCCAGTCTCGCGCTCACGACAATGGGTGAAACTGACCAACGATCCGCAAACAGAGGAAGAATTGGAAGCTGTTCGTCAGTGCGTCCAGCGAGGCCGACCATTTGGCAAGGAACCCTGGGTACAACGTACGACCCGCCGTCTAAACCTCGAAAGCACCCTCCGCCCTCGAGGCCGTCCGAAAGGAATCTCTCAATAACACCTTTTTTCATGTGAAAGTTTTCTGGGCGCTAGCCAAAAAAATGAAGATGTATAGCTTAAAATTACAAAAAGGCAGTGCTACCTTAACCAAATGGTCTTCCAAAATAGGTCAGAATCCAAATCGCAATGAGGTAGACACTTAGTATTGATTGGAGACCAGAGACTAATCGAACCCATCCCGTAGCACGAAGTTGATAATGTCGTGGCTGCATTCGGGTGATCCATGTTCCGATATTGAGGTCACGCCATCCAATATTGAACGCTGAGAGAAGACTGAAGTAAAATGAAAAACAAAAGACTTTAAAATGATTATGTACAATAAGGCGTTCTGCCCATTCTGATTGATTAATATGCACGGTTGGCGTAACTTCCACCCGACCTGGCGGCCAGATTCGAACTACACCCGTCCCTCCAAAACCTACAAGCGGAAACCAATAAATGACGGTAAAGGCCCATAAAGAATACCATAAGCCCCACAGCGCATTGAACGGCGAAAGTCCGTATTCGACGGTATATTCGAATAACCAACGTCGTACTGTAGATTCTGGCTCTCCAGCATTATGAGTTTTTGCCATCTCAATTACATATGTCGCCTCACGTTGATTTTCAAAGAGACCTACGTCTCTAAGAGCCTTTCTTAATAAGGCTAGGCCACTGTACTTTCTCTCCAATCCACTTTCACCATGACGAACTAGCTCTATTGTCTGTAACCCTTTGAGTTCTCCCAAAAAGTCTCGAGCAGGAGTGTTACGTGGTCTATAGATCGATTCTGTTAGATTAACATGTGAAAATTTCGCACCGACGAGATTGGTTCTGTCTATCAGAGCTTGACTCAAGTCAGCCCCGAATAAGTTCGCATTCGATAAGTTACTATCGGTTAAATCTGCGGAGCTAAGTGTTGCCCAAGATAGATCAGCTCCAGAAAAGTCTGATTCGCTCAAGTCGGCACCTGAGAAGTTCGTTTCTCTTATGTTGGAGCTCCAAAATTTTGCTCCTTGCAAAGAGGCTAACAGAAAATCCACTTTTCTAAGGTCCGTTCCAGATAGATCCGCAAGATCCAAATTGGCTTCAGTAAGGTCAGCGTTAAAAAGATTAGCATTCGTAAGGTCAGCCTTAAAAAGGTCAGCCCACTTAAGGTTTGCTGCTCGCAAGTCGGCTCCAGCCAAGTTGGCTTCCACCAGGAAGGTCTCCGAAAGATTAGCTTCAAATAGGTGAGCCCCAGAAAGGTCTGTCTCACTCAGATAGGCGGAAGAAAGATCGGCATATTGGAGTGCTACTCCAGAAAGGTTCATTTTAGATAAATCGCTCCCACAAAGATTTGCTTTTGTTTCAGCTTCCTTCTTCAACCATTGTTTGTGACGTGCAAGAACTTTGGTAAGTTCTGTTTGAGACAGTCTCTTTCCCTTATATGGCCCTTTACATTTTCCATAGGCCAATTTCCCATTCAGGAGGATGACACAAAGAATCAAGAAAATTGAGCCTAATACTTTTGCCATAAAAATAAGTTAGTTGAATTTAATAAAGTTATTTGCGATTAAATTTGACCAAAACGCTCATTTAACATTTTTGCAAATTATATTGCTCTTTCACTATTGCTTAAAATAAGTAATAATAAAATAAAAAGATATTGTCATAAAATTTTTCCAACCAGAAAGGGGAATATCATGATGATGCACTATACATGGAGGTATGCGATAATTTTTAGTTTTTTATTGATACTGCCCATTTCCCCTTTAGCTGTAGGGAAGGAGTCAAGTGCTCGCCCTCTATTAGGCCAAATCGATGCATCCTCACGTTGGGGTTCTGGATGGCTTGATCTTGACACCCCTACCGACTTTGCTAAAGGCGATGTGCTTCGCCTATCAATAGGCGGAACAGCAGGAAAAGTGCTTATACGATTGCTTCCGAAAGGAAGGTCACCAGATTCCAGTACGGGTATTCTCAGCGGAGCAATCACGGTACCCAAAAAACGAGTTGTTGAGGTGTTCATTCCCAGCAATCGCAAGAACATCATTCAAATCTCCGTGCATGGCGGATCAAATCCGTGGGGCAAATTCCCGTTAGGAAGAGATAACAGCTCGGCAACTATTGAGAGTGCAGAACTCATTAGGAAATAAAGGATCAGTATATTCTTGTGCATTATTAAGGTCTAATATAATGACAATAGAAATGTTTCTTGCGATTGCCAGTTTGGCTATTTCTCTAGGTGGTCTTGCCACTGGCCTCATACACCAGCAACAAAAGAGAATAGTGATATTAACGGTAGTTGTTTCAGCTCTCACTATTACGAGTAGCATCGCGTTTTATCAGCTCTATCAATATGAACAGGAACTCAACCGAGTCGAAGATGAGATTCTTGTTAAGCTTTGCGGTCATACATGGACATTCGACCATCTCTACGATCAGCTATTTTATAAAGCTTATCCACTGGTCAATGAAGCATTGTTTCGAGCAGTGGAGCGTGGGGCTATTACTCACAAAATCTATGAGTTTCGTGGCTTTCGTGACCTCGAAAACAAATCTCTTCCGGAAAACAAATTTTTGAAAGTAAAAGGGTACTACGTTACCAGCGGATGCAATGAGTCTTAACTCGTGGAGTCGGCATGTTGGCTTTCAGCAAAAGGAATTGCTTCCTCTTGAGATTTTTATTTCGTTATAAAAGCCCAACTATCCAACAAAGGGGCAATCAAGAACTTATCACCAACAAGAATCGTCGTTGGAAGGAAGAGTAGCACAGGGCTGGATATTGTGACGACGAAGACAATAAGACACCCAAATCCTAGCTCAAGAACGAATTGTGACATTCCTCTATCTTTCGAGACAGTATTGGTTGGCACCCAAGAAAGTTTTTTGAGGGCTGGCTGAAGCTACCGAAACCATGTCAGGCGGAAAACGGACAGATTCTCGAAGCGGCATGAAAAATAGACACAACAACTTACGTGACAAACACCGAGGCTATAAACCGCTAGATTTTATTATTTAAACTGGCAAGCATTCTTGGCAGATTTAAATTGTGAGGGGGAAATTTCGTGCGAGGAAACTAGAATATATGGAAACCAATTAATGACCCCATGCCCCTTTTTCTCCCCCAAATTCATTTCCACGTTTGTGAGACCATCAGATTTTACCTGCACGTAGCAATATTGTGATTCTGGATATTTTGTTTGGCTATTAGGATATCTATGTCCAGTCACAACGTCTTTGAATCCATAGAGACGAGAGGGAACAATTTTGAAAATGGTAAATGTTGTAGAGACATCGGTTCTATCTACGGATTTATTATTTTTTAAGCCAGGCTTCTTATTTAAAGGAGATGACTTTTTGTCTGATTTCTCAAGTTCTACCAACAGTCTCTGAGTGGAAGGGTCTTCATAATTTGATTTCTGAATAGTTATTTTTTTCACTCCGGGCGTGACTCGTTCTTCCTTTAGCAATGACACTCCATAAAGAACAAGCAGAGCGGCAAAACCACAAGATGCAATCACCAGCGCAACATATTTTAATCTGTGTGCAGATGCAGACTTGATAATTGCTTGATTTGCTAATTCTCGACGCTCATTCTGAGCTCGCACATAACTTTCAACGGCCGAATAGTCATGAATTTCATTTGAGGGGTTTTGATCTTTTGTCGGCAAAAGAATTAATCCTTCAGCGCCTAATCTTTAACTTTAGAGTTATCTTTATCGTCAGTAGTCTTGCGGTCTTGTTTTGTTTTGTTGGATAAATTTTCATTGAAATTAAGTATAGTTAAGTCGTCAGAAGCAATTGGCACATGAACTATTTGTTTTAGAATGACTTCCTTGGGGACCTCTTGGACCTCAACTTTCGTAACAGTAATCTCCTTAACAACCTCAACAAATTTTTCTACTTCTTTCTCGATTTCCTTTATTTCAGGTTTTCTTTTTACCTTTCTAGGGCGTGTTCACAATTAGAGCAACCAGATCAGGGTTGCGGCCAAAGACAGAAAGGCCTGAAAGTGGTGAGCCAGCTTTTCATAGCGAGTGGCCAACCGACGAAACTGCTTCAGCCGTTGAAAGAAGCATTCGATGTCTGCTCGAGCTCGATACAGATACTTGTCATACGGGCGCTGGATACGCCGCGACACTTTGGGGGGAATCACCGCGGTGGCTCCACAGTGTTCAATGGCGTCCAGAACAGCTTGCGCATCATAAGCTTTGTCGCCCAGGACGGCCCCGATTCCGCTCAAATCAGTCAACAACACTGGCCCTTGCGTCACGTCCGCCGCTTGTCCACCCGTAAGCACAAATCGCACCGGATTGCCCAAGGCATCAACCAAGGCGTGAATCTTGGTGGACAACCCACCCCGTGAACGCCCTAACGCTTGATTCTGCTGCCCCCTTTTGCGCCCGCAGCATGTTGATGTGCGCGGACAATGGTGCTGTCAATGGCCACCCATTCAAAGTCCGGATCAGCCGCGATCGTGTCGGCGACTCGTTGCCACACGCCTTTTTTCGCCCAGCGCGAAAAACGCATGTAGACGGTATGCCACCGCCCATAGTCTTCAGGCAAATCTCGCCAGGGGGCACCGGTACGCATGATCCACAACACGGCTTCCAAAAATTGCCGATTGTCCGCCGCGGTGACGCCACAGTCCGTCGCCTTCCCCGGCAACAGATTTTTCAGTTTGGCCCATTGGTCGTTCCGCAATATTGTTCGTGCCATCGTGCCTCCTGCACAAGAAAGGGTTCATGATGGCGGAGAATATACCGGAACGGGCATTAATTGTGAACACGCCCTAGCAACTGCAAAGTATCTTTGAATTGCTCGGGTTATTCTAGAGGGTTTATATATTTTTTCATGGTTATAACGAAGGACAAGGCCGGCAAATGCTAATAATGTTCCCAGCCAAGCTGTTATTGCGGCAAGAGATCCAAACCAAACAAAAGCCACGATTGTTATATGCTCTGGCTCTACATCGTTATAAATTCTGTGGGTCCATTGTCCCACTAATGTTTTTTCGCCTTCTTCCACCATCGCTGCGTCAAAGTCGGAGATTTTTTTAACAAGAACAGGTGCTTCGGTTTTTATTTCCTTCATCCTAGAATCTCGCCTATTTAAATCCCTGATCCTTTTGTCGCGGTTAGTTTCAACTTCGTCTTTACGCGCCTCAAATTTCTTATCAATATTTCCAATTTCCTTTTTATGAGCTTCCTCTATGGGAAAAAGCTCGATTTGATGAGAGGCTACTATACTAGTTAGGTTTGCTTGTTTTTCAACAATTAATTTCTTTAACTTGGTTTGCTCTTCAGTAAGATCTTTATTTATACGTTCTTCCGTACTTGTATTCTGATCAAAAATTTCTTTTCGTTTAATTCCTATAGTAGTATTGCTTATTTTCCTAACGAGATTATCTTTTTGGCTTTTAAGATTGTCTTGTTCGATTGTGATTATTTCTATTTCACGCTGCAATTCTTTAATTCTATTGGTAATATCTATTTTTGCTTTACTTCTTAATTCTGAAATAGCGTTACTTTCTTCATGATTGAGTTCTTGGTTCTGAGTTTTTAAATTTAGGCCCATAGCCTTTTTGCCTAAGTTGTAAATTTCCAATTCCAAATCAGTTATATTTTTATTTAAATCGAAATCAGGAAAAGTGTTAATTTTTCTCTCACTTTTTTTCGATTCCAATTTTTTATTTAAATCATCGGAGCGTTCTTTGAGTGCTAGTTTTTGACTCTGAATAGTTTGATTAATATTAACCCTGGCATTTTTATAAAATTCCTGAATGGCCTTTTCGTCTTTACTTCCAATAACGCTTCTGTCTCGCAAAGATTTTATTTCACTTTCCTTTTGATTAATTTTTAATTTCGTTTTCTATCGAGAGAATGCGGGTGCTTAAGTTTTTTTTGATTTCTAATGTGTCGCCTTCAAGTGCAGATATTTGTTCCTTGTACCGCTTATTATTTTCAATTAACTTTGACTTATAAAGGTTAGCAATGGTGTTGTCTCGCTCCTTCAAGTTGCCAATTTCATCCCTTAGCAGCTCTTGCTTTGGTCCTCCCAACCGTTCCCGTTCTTTATCCATCTGCTCTTTCTTGGAACTAATTTCTCGTGCTTTTCTTTTATCTAAATTTATGATTTGACCACTAGCTTCATTTTCAATTTCCTGTAGCGTTAATCCAGTTAAGGCTTTTTCATCATCCTTAAGAGCCTTTAAATCAATTACGGCTTGGGTTTTTTGTTTTTGAAGTCTATTTAAATCACTAAGTTGAATATGTAAATTCAATTGAAAACCATTTGCAAATGTTTCAAATGTTATAAATGAAACTAATAGCAAGGAAAACAAAAACACAAATTTATGTATAGGTGATGTACTAAAGTAGTAGGCTTTTACTAGAGGAATTTTTGTTAATTCAACCAGTGCTACTATAAGAAATGGTATCGCGGCTAAAATTACTGTTAATTGGTCATTCGTGGTTCCTATGCCTGAAACTTTTGAGAATAAAATAAGCCAAGCAAATAGAAGTCCAACTGAGGCTGCACATATTTCTACGGTCCAAGCAAATCTTAGGAGAAACAGCCCCGCTCTTTTACTGGGTTCAATAAGTGCTGACATCGCGAGTTCCTCTTAGATTAGTTGATTTGTTTCACGCCTCAATCTTACTAAACTCGTGGTATTGACAATTTGGTCCAATATAGCTTCAACTGGCCGCGTGAAAAAGGCAGGGCTAGGGCAACCAACACAAAAATCAAGCAGGACCTCGCACTGGCCCCTTTCGTAGTTTTCTCATTTTGCATAAAACTTCGTGTATGACTGTATCTCGGTTCCGTTTTTTCGGCAACCGGCCTGTGTATGTTCTCTCTCTTCAATATGCACGCATAGTAGTACCAATGCTCATGCAAAGCCGAAGTCTTCAGATCAAGGACTCATTGGCATTCAAGTTCATGGAGTCACATTCGTTTAAATAGCTGATGATGTCATTACCAAGAATGCTGTCTTTTATATCAGGCCTGATTCTTAAACTATAGGGCACCTCTAAAAACTGGAGCTTCTCCAAATTCTACACCAGGAAGCCATTGAAATCATTGATGCTAAAATTCAGATGTTGGGGTTTTTAGAGGTGCCCTATATTGTATCTGTAAGATTTCAGCTCCTATTATGATACTTACTAGATTCAATAAGGTTTCGATATGGTATCCCTAATTATGCTGATCGATTGTTTCTCTATCTCATTAGCTGTATGAACTCCCCTCCCAATCAATCCTCCATAAATCCGTCCCCCCATCTTTTAGGATTAGTTGTTGCCCCGCTTTTGGCGACAATAATGTTTGTGTTTCTCCCAAACTCGCTCTCGGATCCAGCGCGCACGTTGGCGGCGATTTTGACGTGGGTGGTGGTGATGTGGATTACCGAACCCATCCCTTTGCCCGTTACGGCGTTATTAGGCTGTGGCCTGTGTGTGTTGGCGGGCTTGGGCTCCATGAAATCGGTCTTTGCAGCCTTTTCCCATCCCATTATTTTTTTGTTTATTGGAAGTTTTTTTATTTCTGAAGCGTTGACCATGCATGGGTTAGATCGACGATTCGGGAATTGTCTTCTTACTCGAAAATGGGTCGACCGCCTCCCATGCTGTTAACAATCCTGCCCGTTCCTACAGATTGGCCAATGAAAGTCCTAGATTCTTGTAATTATGACTATATATGACTAGAATATAGTCATGAAAAATGTCGGTATAGCTGATTTCAAGAGCAAGCTCAGCGAACATCTTCGTGAAGTTCGACGAGGAGAAATACTCACAGTCATGGATCGTAACACTCCCATTGCTCGAGTGGTTCCATACAACGAACATGGCGGGGTCTTACAAGTGCGATTGCCTCATTCCCAACATTCCAAGCTGAATCACATTTCTTTACCGCCACCACTTCGATTGCAACGTGATATTGTTTCTCTTCTTCTTGAGGAACGGCAGGTTGAGAGGTGATTGCCTATATTGATTCCTCTGTTTTGTTGCGTATCCTTTTTGGCCAGTCGAATGCTCTTAAAGAATGGAAAAAGATTAACCGGGGAATTAGTTCGGCCTTGATAGAGGTTGAATGTCTCCGCATCTTGGATCGTCTACGATTGGTAGAAGGTTTAAGTGAAGAGGCGATTGCGATCAGGCGAGAAGCGATTTTTCGACTGCTTGAAAGCTTGGAGGTCATTGAATTAACCCACCCGGTCCTTGCGAGAGCAGCTCAACCCCTGCCTACAACACTCGGAACTCTTGATGCCATTCATCTTGCTACAGCCTTAATGTGGAATGAGCAAACCCGAGAGAAGCTAGTCATGGCTACACATGATACTGCCCTGGCCAGGGCGGCCAAAGCCTGTGGTCTTTCAGTGGTTGGATGACCTAATTGAGGTCAATCGCCCCTGCTCGTATGATACTTTCTCCAGTATTTATTTTGTTGTGGTCATAAGCTATCTCGACGTTCATTCCGCGCAGTTTCTCCACGATATGACTTGATGAGTACTTCTTCCCCTCAACTCTCCTCGTATCCATCGGCGCATCTTTTGGGTTTGTTGGTCGCGCCGCTTCTGGCCGGATTGATGTTTGTATTCCTCCCAGACTCGCTTTCCGATTCAGCACGAATGTTGGCGGCAATTTTGACGTGGGTGGTGGTGATGTGGATTACCGAACCCATTCCATTGCCGGTTACGGCCTTATTGGGATGTGGTCTGTGTGTGTTGACTGGTTTGGGGAGCATGAAATCGGTGTTTGCGGCTTTTTCCCATCCCATCATTTTTTTATTTATTGGGAGTTTTTTTATTTCTGAAGCCTTGACCGTGCATGGGTTGGATGGCCGCTTTGGCAATTGGCTACTTTCCAGAAAATGGGTGGGCAATCACCCTATTCGAATTATGATGGCGCTGAGTTTGGCTGTGGCAGGCATGTCCATGTGGATTAGCAATACAGCCGCGACAGCGGTCATGCTCCCTATTGCGTTGGGTGTGTTGAATGCTTTGCGACAAAGCGGAAAAGATTTAGGCAAATTTGAAACGGGTTTTTTGCTCTGTCTGGCCTATGGGGCGGGCATTGGCGGCGTGGCGACGTTAATTGGTACGCCACCAAACCTCATCGGTATTGGGCTGTTAGCCGAGCAGGCTAATATTACCATTTCATTTGACCAATGGATGCTCCTGGGCTTGCCTGTAGCCGGAGTCATGCTTCTGGTGATGTTTTCCGTGTTGTATTGGTTGTATGCGCCGTTGTATTGGTTGTATGCGCCGTCTTCCCTGGCGTCAACCGACCATTCTACATTTTCGATGACGAAGTCCCTTTCTGTGCCGTGGACGCGCGGAGAGTCTTATGCGTTTAGCGTGTTTCTCTTGGCCGTATTTTTATGGGTGTTGCCAGCCTTGTTGTCTATTTGGTTAGAACCTGATGATGCGCTCGTGCAATGGGTGCGTGTTCACCTCCCAAAAGAACTGGTTCCTATTTTTGCCTCTGGGCTTCTATTTCTTGTACCTCTCAATCTTCGTCAGGGCACGTTCACGCTGACTTGGAAACAAGCGGCGAATATTCATTGGGGCACCATTTTGTTGTTTGGCGGAGGCATTGCGTTTGGTGAGATGATGGTGAAGACCGAACTCGCCCATACCATTGGACAAGGGATGGTCGGGGTATTTGGTATTCAGTCTGTGTGGAGTTTAATGGGCGTGGCCATTCTCACCGCTCTGGTTTTGACCGAATTGGCTTCGAATACGGCAGCGACGAGTATGCTGGTGCCGGTGCTTATTGCGATTTCGCATTCCGCCAATTTTTCTCCAGTTCCGCCTGTGCTTGCCGCTTGTATGGCGGCGAGTCTCGCCTTTGTCCTGCCGGTGTCCACTCCGCCGAATGCCATTGTGTATGGTACAGGTCGTGTGCCGATTCTCCGCATGGTGCAAGCGGGATTCGTGTTAGATGTTATTGGCGGCATTGTGATTTGGTGTCTACTGCGGGTGTTATGTCCCCTATTAGGATTGGGAGAGTGAGAAGCTCAACCTAGGCAATTCTCTCCATTGAAACAAGTCGGTCGTTCCGACATAATCGCCGTTCTTTGTTTCTCAATTATCAAACTATGACGCCTCCTGCTCCTCAACTCCGATTTGCCCTTCTGACCAACAATCCTGACTTAAAGTTACGGGTAAGTGGTCCTGATCTTCAAGACAGAGTCAAAGTGGTTGATGATTGTTCGTCATTGGAAACCGCCATGGAGTCCGAAGATTTCACGGGCGTGATATTGGATGAACCCAGTTCCGATGTTCTGCCCAATCTCTCCGAACTCAATGGGCATTTAAATTTGTCAAAAATGTTTGTGTATGCTGGTCCCCTGCCTGCTTGGCGTACGCTGAACCAGATTCCCCAAATAATGGGGACATCAGGGGTTCCTGACTCGTCTGTTGACCACAAAGATGTGAGTTTGGCCAGCTATGTGGAAAAAAAGATCGGCGACTTTGTTCGGGCCATGAATGTGGGCTCGGGGAACAATCTCTACCCCACCTTGATGCGGGCGGTGGAGCGGCCGCTTATCGAACTGGCATTACGAGAAACGCATGGCAACCAGATTAAGGCGGCCCGCCTACTGGGGTTGAATCGCAATACCTTGCGGAAAAAAATTACGGAGTTTGATATTTCTGTGAGTCAGGCCAAACAAACCGCTCCAGGAAAACGTAAGCGGTCGGCGCCAGATCCTGCCACGTAAATTTCTGCTTTCCCTTTATTTATCAGCCATTTCTTGACATGGCTTCCTTGGCAGACTAGCATAAGTCGAGTAGAATATAGGCGCGTAGCTCAGGGGGAGAGCGCTACCTTGACACGGTAGAGGTCGGCGGTTCAATACCGCCCGCGCCTACCAATTCCCTGTACAATTTAAAGGCATCCGGCTTCCTTATTGAGGGAGAGGTGCCTTTTATTGCGTCGTCATTGAAGAAAAAGTCGCATAATTTCTATGAATACCGACTAGGAGCCTGTCGGACTTAGGAGGAATCGGCTGCAAAAGTGTCTAAGCGGTCCAGATTTCGCCGATTTCTTGGCTCATAGTCCCACTATGAACCGGCGAAATCGTCAAAATCTGGCCTCACTCAGCCGCTTTTTCGCTTTCGATTCCCTAAGCCCGACAGACTCCTAGCAACGAGGCTTTAGATAAATAAAATTATGGAGATGATTCAGCTATCCGTTTCTGGTCAAGAACCTCAAGCTTTTCCCAAAGGTACTTCGGCGAAAGACGCCTTGGCCAAACTTGGCGGGTTAGCCTTAGCAGAAGTATTTGCCGTCAAGGTGAATGGCGTTGAACGCGATTTAGTGGCGACCTTGAACGAAGATGCGACCCTAGAACCGCTCTCATTTGATTCAGTTGAAGGCAAAGAGATTTACCGGCATAGCAGTACGCATATCATGGCCCAAGCGGTGAAAGAATGTTTCCCTACCGCCCAGATGACGATCGGGCCCGCCATTGAAGAAGGTTTTTTCTACGATTTCGCGTTTGAACGCCCATTTACTCCTGAAGATTTAGAAAAAATCGAACAACGGGCCCAAGCGATCATCGACTCAAATCTCACCGTAACCCGCAAAGAACTGTCCAAAGCTGAGGCCATCAACTATTACCGAACACGCGGGGAACTCTATAAAGTTGAAATTCTGGAAGGTCTTCCGGACGAGCAGATATCCATGTACCAACAAGGCGAGTTTGTCGACTTGTGCCGTGGTCCGCACGTGCCGTCCACCGGACACATTCAAGCATTCAAACTACTTTCCAGTGCGGGAGCCTATTGGCGTGGGGATGAACGGAATCCCATGTTGCAGCGTATTTATGGCACCTCCTTTCCTTCGGAAGAGGCTCTACAAAAACATTTGGATAACCTTGAAGAAATTAAAAAGCGCGATCATCGAAAATTGGGCAAAGAGCTGGATCTGTTCAGTATTCAAGATGAAACCGGTCCGGGGTTGATTTTATGGCACCCCAAGGGTTCGCAAATACGGTTGCTGGTGGAAAATTTTTGGCGAGCCCAACATCTGGCCAATGGCTATGAAATGGTGTATTCCCCGCATGTGGCACGCTTAGATTTGTGGAAAACGAGTGGGCATTTGGACTTTTACCGGGAAAATATGTATGCCTCTATGGCGGTGGAGTCGAGCGAATACCAGCTGAAGCCCATGAATTGCCCGTTTCATATCATGGTGTTTAAATCGCATTTGCGCAGTTATCGCGATTTGCCAATCCGCTATGGTGAGCTCGGAACGGTGTATCGCTATGAACGGTCAGGTGTCCTTCATGGCTTGATGCGAGTCCGAGGGTTTACTCAGGATGATGCTCATATTTTCTGTAGCCCTGATCAACTCGCGGAGGAAGTCCGAAAGGTTCTGAAATTCACGACCTTTATGTTAGGAACATTCGGCTTTAGCGAATTCAAGATGTATCTTTCGACGCGACCTGAAAAGGCGGTTGGTTCGATTGATCAGTGGGATCAAGCCACGGAGGCGTTGGCAACGGCGTTGACCGAAGGGGGCTATGCCTACCAAGAAGACCCAGGTGAAGGGGTCTTTTACGGACCAAAAATCGATGTCAAAATTCAAGATGCCCTTGGACGATCCTGGCAATGTTCCACCGTGCAAGTCGATTTCAATAATCCTGAACGTTTT
The DNA here is from genome assembly GCA_965248225.1 of Nitrospirales bacterium. Lineage (GTDB taxonomy): Bacteria > Nitrospirota > Nitrospiria > Nitrospirales > UBA8639 > Nitrospira_E. The sequence continues at coordinate 4,201,195 of CBDFIV010000015.1, read as the reverse complement.
GGGTTGTCCTATATTGGTGAAGATGGGAAAACCCATCAGCCCATCATGATTCATCGGGCCTTGCTAGGTTCAATTGAACGATTTTTTGGGATTCTCCTCGAGCATTACGGGGGAGCCTTCCCGACCTGGCTGGCTCCAGTCCAAGTCGCGATCCTGCCGATATCGCAAAAACATGAGGACTATGCCAAAAAAGTGGGTAAAAACCTTCGTGAACAGGGGTGTCGGGTGAACTTGGACTTGCGAAATGAGAAGGTTGGCCTTAAAATCCGTGAGTCGGAAAAGGCCAAGGTGCCTCTGATGGTAGTGGTGGGTGACCGAGAAGCAGAAAGCGAGACCGTATCGGTCCGTCAACGAAATGGCAAAAACCTGGGAACAATGTCTATGAATGATATCCTTCAGCTTATTCGGGACGAAACGCCCGAGGCCGTTAAAAATCAGTCCTTTCTCTTCGAATGACGCGAGTGGCTACTCCTAAGCAACGAATCAATCATCTCATAAAATCTCCGGAAGTCCGAGTCATCGGGGCTGAAGGCGAACAACTTGGGATCCTAAAAACCTCTGAAGCCCTCAAGCAAGCGAGAGACGGGGGTTATGACTTGGTCGAAGTCGCGCCAACCGCCGAACCGCCGGTTTGCCGGATAATGGACCATGGGAAATTTAAGTATGAACAGAGTAAAAAAGAACATCGGATGCGACTTAACCAAAAGTCGACTCAAGTTAAGGAAGTTAAATTCCGTCCGCGCACGGATACGCACGACATGGAGACGAAAGTCCGGCAGATCCGGGATTTTCTCGAAGATGGGAATAAGACCAAAGTTACGGTTATGTTCCGCGGACGTGAAATGGCCAATCGAGAACTTGGCTTCCAAGCGATTCAAAAGGTTATTGAGGAATTAAAAGGCGCGGGAAACATTGAAAGCCCTCCTCGAATGGAAGGCCGGAACTTATATATGGTGGTGTCTCCCAAGTAATCACCGGAGGACGCGACGGGTCAGCGATCACGGATTCAGAAAAGAGGAACACGATTATGGCAGGGTTAAAATTAAAAAATCATTCTGGAGCCAGTAAACGGTTTAAACGTTCGGGCTCGGGAAAGTGGATACGCCGCAAAGCCAAAGTCCGTCATATTTTGACGAGCAAAGCTCCACGCGTGAAAGCACGATTAGGCAAATCGGCAGTGGTGTGCAAAGTTGATGAATATGCGATCTCTCGATTGCTTCCCTATAAATAGGGGAACGTGGAGACTGCAGCAATAACCTGTGTCATGAGACAAGCAGGACAATCGTAGAATTTTTCTAGGAAATAAAGGAGAGGGGTTATGCCAAGAGTCAAAGGTGGACCACAAACACGGCAACGACGAAAGAAACGACTGAAACTGGCTAAAGGCCAATTTGGCGGGAAGAGTAAATTATTCAGAACCGCAACAGAATCCGTTGATAAAGGCCAAGCCTATGCCTATACAGGCCGTAAACATCGGAAACGAAATTTTCGTCAACTGTGGGTGATCCGAATAAATGCAGCCGTTCGTGCGCAGGGAGGGACTTATAGCCAATTTATCAACGGATTGAAAAAGGCCAATGTGCTCATCAACCGAAAAATGCTTTCGGAAATGGCCATTCACGACCCTCAAGGATTTGCGCATCTTGTCACGCTCACCCAAGGTGAGGGACAACCGGTCGCCGCTTAAGCCTTCGGTATCGTCACTTCAAACTCAAACCCGGAAGTCGGCATATCTATTTGCCAGGCCTCAAGCACTTCCGGGTGAAACTCCCCAATATAGCCTACCATCTGATCCTGACAACGGATCCGTCCTACTCGGCCATCTAAAAATGATGGATGGGACACGGGTTCTAAGTCATAGGGCCAGACCATGTAATACATCAAGAGATCCAGGTAGCTATGCATTTTGGAAAAATTGGCATCGGGATGAGCACTAATCGCAGCCAGGGATAAGACGGTTCGCGACCCCACGTCTGCTTCCAAGTCGACTCGCGCCACTTCCCCGACCTCGAATAACAGATGTGGATAAAACACGCGGGGTGATAAGGCTTCCACACGAAGGAGGCACGGCAGAATAGAAGGCCGTAAGCAGGCATACGTCAGGGACATGACATTGTCGACTTCCACGAGTGATTCATATTTGGTATCCGTCAGGCGCATGCGTTCGATAAATTCTTGTCGTGAGGCCAGGATATTGGAAAACATTTCCTGAAATCCAAACCCGACTAATAAATCGCGAAGCCGGTCACTCGTTTGTTCCTGCTGAGACAGGGATCCAACGGTAAATGTTTGCGGCATGATTGGAGAAAAGGAATCATAGCCGCGTGTAATGGCCACATCTTCTGCCACGTCCATCACATGCATGAAATCGTTCCTGAAAGCTGGCAAATGGACGGAAACCGATTGGCGAGTGGCTTTGACTTGATAGCCATAGGAAGTCAAAGCGGCTTGAATGGCCTTGGTGCCAAGTGGCATGCCTAAGGCTTGTTCAATGGCATGCAAGGACACTGGTTGCGCGTTCCCCATGTCCAGTGGGGTTCTCACGGTTTCCCCCATCGTAGTTTCATAGGGGTAGACAATGTCGATAGGCTCAATGGTGGCACCACGGTCAGCCAAATTACTCGCAAAAATGTTCAGGGCTAACACGACCATGGGCAAATCCGTTCCCGTTACTTCTACGAGTAAATCTGTATCGCCAATGTGCACCTCGCCAAGTTCCCGACTATTAATGATCGGTGGAAAAGACAGGACTTGCCCATTAGTGTCCCAGAGTAGGGGGAGTCGTTCATGGTTCGCGACGATACCGCCATACTCCAGTCCCTTTGGATGAAGAGTCAGGACTTCATGTGGCGTCATTTTTTCCTCAAACCCTAATGGCGTAAAACGTACTTCGTCGGGTTTCACTAAACCGTAAGTCACGGGAAAGGCGATAGAGGCCAAGCGATACAATCCAATCGAGACGGTCTCTCGATTGCGTCCAAAGGCATCCGCTAGCTTTTCTTGGGTTTGAATACATTGGGCCAGGCCTTCAACAGTCATGGGGTATTCAAGAGAGGCACAGGCCGCCACATAAGGACGGACGGTTTCCATCCCTTGCATCACCTGGATGCGCCGTTTTGCTCGTCCTCGGGTGGAAAAGAAGGGGTAGGGTGTTTGGCCGCCTGTCAGAACCGAACGAATCTGTCGGGCGATGCCTTCTACGCACCAGAGGTCGGGACGATTGGTATCCTGCAGTTCGACCCTCACTTCTCCAGTGTCGTTGGAGACATTTTTTACTTCACCTTTGACCAAGGGCATCCATTGCTCAATTTCTGCCATAGTGGCAGGTCGCCCGACGAGTTGAGAAAAATCTTCTTGGAAAATGGATATCGTAGGCATGATAAAAGTCTCAGAATTTTCGGCGCATGTTGCGCACGGCTTCTAGGTCCGAGGTAAATAAATCGCGAATATCTTGAATACCCAAGGCCACCATGGCCATCCGGTCTAACCCGAGCCCCCAGGCAATCACGGGAACGGTGACACCCAACGGCACAGTCACTTCTGATCGAAACAGTCCTGCACCACCCAATTCCATCCAACCAAGCTTGGGATGGCGCACGTGCATCTCAACGGATGGTTCGGTAAAGGGGAAATAGGCTGGGAGAAATCGAATCTCTTTAGCTTGCGCCATTTCAGTCGCAAAGAGTTTGAGCAATCCTAAAAGGGTGCGAAAGTTAATATCGGACCCAAGGACAATTCCTTCTACTTGGAAAAAGTCGGTGGCATGGGTCGCATCGACCTGGTCATATCGAAAGCATCGGGCAATGGAAAAAAATTTGCTCGGGACCGGTGGATTGGTGGCCAACGTACGTGCAGAGACTGCCGTACCTTGACTGCGTAGGACTAAGCGCTTGGCCCGTTCAGGATCATAGGAATATTGCCATCCTTTCGATCCCGTGGTTCCACCATTCTTATGAGCCTCAGCTACTTGACTGAGAAACGGTTGGGGAATGTGTTTGGCGTGTGTGGGTTCTTTCACAAAATACACATCATGTATGGCGCGGGCTGGATGGAACTGCGGCATGAAGAGGGCATCCATGTCCCAAAACTCCGTTTCCACTAACTCCCCGCGCATTTCTTGAAAGCCCATACTCGTCAATTTGGTTTTCACCGTATCTAGAAACTCCCGATAGGCATGGCGTCGGCCAACAGCTAATCGAGGCGGACGAAGATGGATGGAATATTTTCGAAACGAACAATTTCGCCAGGATCCGTCTTTTAAGAGCTCAGGGGTCAATTGCGAAATTTCCTGTGCCGCATCTTCACGCAAATGGGGTAACAGATTTCGGCCTTCAGCCGTCAGGGCATACGCACGTACGGTATGATCATCAATACGAAAAGGTTCTTGGGTATTCCCACGCTTCACGGCATATTGCCGAAGTAACGCTTGGTGATCGTCAGAAAAAGAATCCAAGGGTTGGGACTCTTTGTGAATCTGGTTCAGTAGTGATCGTAACGCTTCGGCGGAGGCACTCTTTTGACCTGTGGATTGTAGTGATCCGCCAGCACCTAAGGAAATGACCCCTTCTTTTTTTAAGAGGCCAAACGCGCGGCTGAGTTCTGAGGGTTGAAATTCCCCCGTGGCTTGAAGGTCTTTGACGGTTGTTGTTTGCCCTTCTTGTGATTGGGCTTGGACAGTTTGAAGAATCCATTCTGGTGGCGAAGAGGCTAGCTGAAATTGCGTACCCACCTCGGTCAGCGCGACATAGGTGGTCGTCGTTTCAGAGACCAGGTGCACAAATTGCTTGGTGAGCAGCCAACCGACCGCCATACTAATCTGAGACGGTGCCAATGAGGTGGATTGAACTAACTCTGGGTCCTTCAAGGATTCAGTGGTTGCTGAGCCGAGAGCTCGCAGGACCTGTATTTCGAGAGGGTGGAGGCTATCCGTTTGGTTGGGGGAATCCATGGAGTGAATTAAACAGTCACCGTCTGATCGGCTGTGCGCAGTTGTCGAATGGTGTCAGACATATTGTCGCTGCCAAAAATAGCCGAGCCGGCGACCAGAACATTCGCTCCGGCCTTGAGAACAGAAGCGACATTCTTCACCGTAATCCCGCCATCGACTTCGAGATAAGGCGAACTCTTCGACGCTGAGATCATGGCCCGAATCTGCCGAATTTTATCCAGGGTGGAATCGATGAATGTTTGTCCACCAAATCCAGGATTGACGGACATCACCAACACGAGATCCACATCGCCAAGAATGTGTTCAAGCGTCGTGGCAGAGGTGGCAGGATTCAAGCTGACACCGGCTTTCATGCCATGTTCTTTTATCGATTGAACCGTTCGATGGAGGTGTGGGCAGGTTTCCACGTGCACGGTCAGAATGTTCGCCCCGGCCTTCGCAAACTCTGGAATAAACTCATCGGGGTTGGTCATCATCAGATGGACATCTAAGGGTAGGGTGGTCACTTTGCGTAGCGCTTCCACCATGGGTGGACCCACGGTGAGATTCGGTACGAAATGGCCGTCCATCACATCGACATGAACCCAATCGGCTCCAGCGGCTACAATTTGCTGCACGCCGTCGGCGAGGTGAGCAAAGTCAGCGGAAAGAATCGAAGGGGAAATTAAGGGAGTGGTCATTATGTATCAGATTTTTTTAACCGGCATGCAAAGAAACTATCCATGGTAAACGACTGAAACGCGGTACACAAATGGCCATGATCTGTCACAAGGGACAGCCCTGCGGTGGGCATCCAAGGAGTGACGGGTTCTGGCTGAAAATCTGGATGTTCCTGGCAAAACGCGGAGATGACCTCCGTGGTCTCCTCCGGTTCAATGGAGCAGGCACTATAGACGATGATTCCCCCTGGTCTCAAGAGCTGGCAGATGTGATCGAGGATTTGCTTCTGGATGATACTGGATTGTTCAATGGTCGAGAACTGTTTCAGCATCTTTCCTTCAGGGTGACGACGCAAGATGCCAAGTCCGGAACATGGGGCATCAACCAAAATTCGATCAAAGGGTTCCCCAAGAAAAGGTGAGCCAGATAATGCTGTATGAGTGTTTTCCGATTTGGTGAGTGGCCAGCCAGTCACAAGATCACATTCGTGAGTGTGAACCATGCGAATACCCAGCCGTTGGCAATTGTCTGATAGCCGGGTGAGCCGCCCGGCTTGACGGTCAAGAGCGATGATCGTGCCTTCGTTCTGCATCAATTGGGCAAGATGTGTCGTCTTTCCGCCGGGAGCCGCACAGGCATCCAGAACACGTTCTCCGGGTTGTGGATCAAGCAGTGCGGGAATAAGTTGAGCCGCTTCGTCTTCAATGTAACACCAGCCGTCTTTGACGACAGAAAGATGTCCCGGATGGCCACATTTGTCGAGTGTCACTCCCAAAGGGCTCACGGGAGTTTCCTGCGCAGACATTCCTTCAGCCTGAAGACGGTCCATTAACTCCTTGCGGGTGTAGCGGAGTGTATTAGTCCGTAGCGTCATGGGAGGAATCTCTAAGGTTTTCTGGCACATGACCTCAGCCTGCTGAATTCCAAATGCTGTCATCCATCGTTGGACCATCCAAGTGGGGCAAGCATACTGGAGAGAAAGTGCCTGAACGGGATCCTTGTGGACATCAGGGAGGGATGGAGCCGGTTGGCGTATCAAGTTGCGGAGGATGGCATTCACCAGGCCGCCCCAATCATGCCCGGGCTGTTTCCGTATCAATTTGACGGCCTCGTTCACGGCCGCGGAGTCCGGAACGCGGTCCAGATAGAGTAATTGATATGCAGCCACCCTCAAGGTCGTGGCGACATTCAAGGGCAGGCGAGCCATTGGCTTGCGAGAGATCTGATCTAAGCGCCAATCCAGTGTCACGGCATGTCGCAACACCCCATAGACTAATTCAAAGGCCAGCGCACGATCTTGATCAGATAGCACAACATCTTTTATTTCAGCATCAAACACGTCATCAGCAAAGGCCTGAGTTCTGAAAATGGTCTGCAGGACCCTGCACGCAAACTTTCTGGGGTTGGGGAGAGGAGGAGACGTCATAAAACAGTTAGTCGTTGAACAGGTGAATGTGGAAAATTCCCCTCCTTTGTAAGGAGGGGTTAGGGGAGGTAGAAGTGTAGAATTAACCCTATGAGGTGCGCAAAATATTAAATATTCTCCTAAACAATGAAGTCTCGGCCCAGATGTTTGTTCCTATGGTGAATGATTGACTTTTTACCAGAAGGAATAGACGAACGAGTGGAGAAATTCGGAGCCAACTGAGCGGCCATTTCAATGGCATCGACCAGACTGGTCGGATCAGCTTTCCCTTTTCCGGCAATATCAAATGCTGTCCCATGATCGACGGAAGTACGAAGGATGGGCAGGCCTATCGTGATGTTCACGCAATGACCAAAGGCCACTGTCTTTAAAGGGATCAAACCCTGGTCGTGATAGAGCGCGACAATCCCATCAAACGCTCCGGTCAGGGCTTTGGCAAACATCGTATCAGCCGGATGAGGGCCACTACAGACAATGCCTTGGGCCTTGGCTCGTTTGATGGCGGGAAGAATGAGCCGTGTTTCCTCATCTCCAAATAGACCATTCTCACCAGCATGAGGATTGAACCCAGCTACCGCAACCCGAGGTTTCTTCACACCAAACAATTGTTTCAAACCAAAGTGTGCCAAACGAATGGCTTTCAAGATCGTAGGAACCGTCAGTGTCTTGGCGACATCCCGTAACGGTACATGAGTGGTAGTGAACACAATTTTCAGGGGCCCGCCTATGATCATCATGCCTGAGTCTTTGGCCTTGGTGAGGTGAGCCAACATTTCGGTATGTCCGGGGTACACATGCCCAGCCATGTGCATCGCCTCTTTGTTAATGGGAGCCGTAACCATTCCGCCGACACAACCGGCTTGGGCCAACCGCACGGCGGATTGAATACAGGTCACGGCCATCTCACCGGCTTTGGCCGATACGCGTCCCGGTTTGATGGATCGCACCCGTTGAGAACAGGGGTCGAACAATGGGAGACGACCTCGTCGAAACGCCTGCTTCGCGGTGGATTCCTCATGTCCCTCGACTGAGGCGATCACGAGAGAAGACTTGAGGGAGTGAATGGTGTGTTCGAGAATCTGGCGACTGCCAATGATTAGAGGCCGACAGATCCGCCAGACCTTCGGCAATTGCAACGCCTTCACGATGATTTCCGGCCCAATGCCCGCTGGATCACCCATCGTGATGGCGAGAATCGGTTTCGGATGAGGTAATGGAGTCATGTCGGAACAATCTTATCGGGGTTTCTTGTTGGATTTCTTTGATCGAGAAGCTGCTTGAGACTTCTTGCTCTGTAAAAAGGTGTGTTGAGCCAGGTCGATAATAGCTTGGACGGGTTGTTTCGTGCGTTCGGCCAGCGCAGCACAATCTCGATATTCCGGCGTGATCTTGACCTGGCCCTTGCCAAGATCGGCAATTTTTACCTGTACCGACCCATGCGGGAGTCGAACGGATTCAATCCGACGAGGCACAACCGCACGCTCTAAATTTTGAACACGAACACCAAGCGTGGTCGTTTCGGACAACAGAATGGTGGTCAAGACCTGAAGGTCTTGAGGCCATGCGACCACCGAGACCATGGTTCCGGGCCGATTCCGTTTCATCATCGTCGGGGTCAAAGTGACATCCAAGGCGCCCGCGTCAAAGAGATGGGTCATCATCTGGTCGTAGAGTTGGGGATTCATGTCATCGATATTAGTATCTAGTTGGACGATTCGTTCCGAGGTGATCGGCGATTCCGATTCCTCTTGCCCCAGAAAAAGCCGAAGTACATTCGGCCAACCATCGGGATCGGCCGTGCCTGCACCATAGCCGATGGTGTGTGGTGTTAACGGGGGAAGCGTTTTACAATTTTGAGACAATGTCCTGATCAACGCCATGCCTGTGGGGGTAGTCAGTTCCAAAGCCGGCCCGTTTGAAAATACCGAAATGCCTTTGGCCATCTGGGCCACGGCGGGTCCCGGAACAGGGAGCAGACCATGGGCGGTAGAAATTGTGCCGGCTCCAAGGTTAATGGGAGAACACGACACAGTGGACACATTTAAATGAGCTATCCCTAACAGCGTCCCGACAATATCCACGAGCGAATCGATGACGCCCACTTCATGGAAATGTACTTTTTCGGGAGATTTCCCATGGACCGTCCCTTCAGCTTCGGCAATGAGTTGGAACGTTTGAAGCGCCTGTCTGCGAATGAGATCAGGCAGACGGCTATCTTTTAACGTTTTTTTGATGGCAGCGAGTGATAACGGTTTGGTGAATCCTTTTTTGATGTCTACATCCACCTTGGTGGCGCGAAGGCTATTGCGAATCACCTGCTGTTCGCGTAGTCGATAGCCCTTGATGCCTAAGGCCTTCAGTCCTTTTTCAAGAATCTGTAGGGGCACACCCGTATCGACGAGGGCACCAAGAAACATGTCCCCGCTGACTCCTGAAAGTGCGTCGATGTGAAGATGTCTGGTCATGGGATTAGTTTTGAAAGGTACCAAAGCTGAAACCGTACTATACCAAAACTCTTAACAGGATTCTGATTAAATCATTGGAAAAATTGAATAAATAGAAGCTGAACACCAACCGTATGATTGATATTCTCTTTGGTATTCTTGAATTAGTTTTATCATTTATTCCTCAACTGATGATCATAACAGGAGAAATTGTTTTGATGTTTTGTAGTCTAGGTTTTCATCGCCCTAGACTCAATAAGAAGGTGTTTGAGGAACATGATTCCTTAATACCAATAAAAAGTCTAAGCTTTTGGGTCGGGATAATGTTCTGGGTTTGTTTGGGAATCTATCTGAGTAGAAATTAACGGGAAAACTAGAATGGGTTTGAGAAGGAAACATCTGAAGCATCCCGGGTTTCGTCCCGGGGGCCGAGGTCCTTTTGTTTCGGCAAAAGGACCCAAAACCAGTGTGCCGAGCATGTTCAACAGCTTGAGGGTGGAAGTCCCTTTGACAACCTGATGGAGGTGAAGTCATAGCGAAGCGCAAGGGCGTCATCGTGAGGTGGGGTCTGAAGGCAGCGTGGAGCAAAGGCGCGGGCCGATGAACAAGAACCAGATACAAGGCAGTCAGGACCGGACGAGTGGGCTGGTTTTCACGAAGTCCGTATCCATCAAGGGTCCTGGGTGTAAATCTGGCGGTCGTGCGCTGAAAGCGGTTGAACTTACCTCGGGAGGCCTCTTGCCTGTCTTGGCAGCAAGACTGAGGAGGGAGTGATCTCTCCTGACCGGGTGAGAGGAGTCAGCAGAGGGCATAGTAGTCCCGAGAGGGATGAAGGCCTGAACGGTGCGGAGTGGCCAGTAGGCAGCGGAACTCATGAGCGACAAGCGGCTGAATGACCAGTTAATTCTGGCCTTCCCGACAGAGGATAGGGGTGAAGCCCTAAGGGCTGACGAGGAAGTGTCGAATCGCTTGCGGCGAACCGCCCAGTCGAACGCCCGGCGAGGAGTGACCAGGGGCGAGCAGTCTCTCCTGGGGGCTAATCGCATAACCCACCGAACCGCCGTATACGGATCCGTACGTACGGTGGTGTGACAGGGAAAGTCCGTGAGGACCTACCTATGTCGATGTGTGCCGAGCATGTTCAACAGCTTGAGGGTGGAAGTCCCTTTGACAACCTGATGGAGGTGAAGTCATAGCGAAGCGCAAGGGCGTCATCGTGAGGTGGGGTCTGAAGGCAGCGTGGAGCAAAGGCGCGGGCCGATGAACAAGAACCAGATACAAGGCAGTCAGGACCGGACGAGTGGGCTGGTTTTCACGAAGTCCGTATCCATCAAGGGTCCTGGGTGTAAATCTGGCGGTCGTGCGCTGAAAGCGGTTGAACTTACCTCGGGAGGCCTCTTGCCTGTCTTGGCAGCAAGACTGAGGAGGGAGTGATCTCTCCTGACCGGGTGAGAGGAGTCAGCAGAGGGCATAGTAGTCCTGGAAAGGATGAAGGCCTGAACGGTGCGGAGTGGCCAGTAGGCAGCGGAACTCATGAGCGACAAGCGGCTGAATGACCAGTTAATTCTGGCCTTCCCGACAGAGGATAGGGGTGAAGCCCTAAGGGCTGACGAGGAAGTGTCGAATCGCTTGCGGCGAACCGCCCAGTCGAACGCCCGGCGAGGAGTGACCAGGGGCGAGCAGTCTCTCCTGGGGGCTAATCGCATAACCCACCGAACCGCCGTATACGGATCCGTACGTACGGTGGTGTGACAGGGAAAGTCCGTGAGGACCTACCTATGTCGATGTGTGCCGAGCATGTTCAACAGCTTGAGGGTGGAAGTCCCTTTGACAACCTGATGGAGGTGAAGTCATCGCGAAGCGCAAGGGCGTCATCGTGAGGTGGGGTCTGAAGGCAGCGTGGAGCAAAGGCGCGGGCCGATGAACAAGAACCAGATACAAGGCAGTCAGGACCGGACGAGTGGGCTGGTTTTCACGAAGTCCGTATCCATCAAGGGTCCTGGGTGTAAATCTGGCGGTCGTGCGCTGAAGGCGGTTGAACTTACCTCGGGAGGCCTCTTGCCTGTCTTGGCAGCAAGACTGAGGAGGGAGTGATCTCTCCTGACCGGGTGAGAGGAGTCAGCAGAGGGCATAGTAGTCCTGGAAAGGATGAAGGCCTGAACGGTGCGGAGTGGTCAGTAGGCAGTGGAACTCATGAGCGACAAGCGGCTGAATGACCAGTTAATTCTGGCCTTCCCGACAGAGGATAGGGGTGAAGCCCGAAGGGCTGACGAGGAAGTGTCGAATCGCTTGCGGCGAACCGCCCAGTCGAACGCCCGGCGAGGAGTAAATAACCCCGCCCAAAGGGCGGGGCTTTTGAAGAAATTTAAAACAACTTCATCGAGCAATACATTTGCACAAGGCGTCGTCGAATATCTTCTCGAATAATTCGAAACAGATATTGCTAAGTCTGGGCGATGTGCCATTTCGTCTCATAACCCGTATGGTTTGTTCCTTAAGCTGACATGCGCACAGGCAATCACAACCGTGACCGGCCGCCGCAGCCGGCTGAACGTTTCCTCCCCGCCCAAAGGGCGGGGCTTCCACGTTCGTTTTAGTGACCAGGGGCGAGCAGTCTCTCCTGGGGGCTAATCGCATAACCCACCGAACCGCCGTATACGGATCCGTACGTACGGTGGTGTGACAGGGAAAGTCCGTGAGGACCTACCTATGTCGATTGTTGACCTTGTCGTGGCCCCCTGCCTCCGCAGGGGCAAGCTCTTCGGGTTCCCTACGCGGTTCGCCGAACTCGGCGGCGTGCAAACTCGCTCCGCTCAGACAATGCCCACCTTCTTCCCGAGTTCGGCTGTACTGCTCGGCCACGCCAAAGGCCATTTTCTCTCAGAATAATCTGGCGGAAATGCTGAAGGTCTTTCTTGAGCAATAACAGTTCTTGAATAAATTAAAAAAACGGAGACATAAAGGGATTCAAATGCAAAAAAAATCTATTCAGGCCTACAAAAGATGGCGATGAGCTTTGGTGCCTTCCTCATTATGGTTTTTCTCTTTGGAATAACCGATGCAAGCGCGGATAAGGAGACAAAACATTTCACCATCGAGGAACGAGAAGCCCAATCTCCCCTAGGAGTGTCTATTTTGGCGGTTGGTGTAAATTCGTCGGTGGGGCGATTGCTCCTGATACGCCGAGATGCCGATCTGTGTGCCATTCGGTTTACGGAATTTCATCGGGGGCATGATGCAAAGCCCCCAGCTTGGTTTCATTCGGGAGAAGAAAGTTTCTACGCCGAATATGATTGGTATTTGCCTGGGCCTAATGGGCAATTTAGTGGCACGAATGTAGAAGTAGAAACGGGTCATCGAAAAGTTGACAAACAACCATTACTTGGCTTTGGCCGGCTAGGTTTCCAATTAGGGACTGCGGCAGTGGAATGTGGCTCTTTGACTCCTTCATGGTTTTACCCCACAGGTGTCAGCTTTCGGGTAGGGACGCAGTTCGATCATGATCTTGAATTGGCGCCGATACAATGGACGGAACTGTCCCAAATTAATCTGCGGGATCTCATCTGGTACCGATACAATGAAAGCCAGCAAGACACCTTTGTCCCCCTCAAAGAGCTGCCATGACCAGGTTTGGCCTCCCAGGAAAAGATGAATGGGGATTTGCTCAACAAAGCCAAGGAAAAAGACCTAAGCCACAAGCCAGGTGGGGAGGTTTCGGTGGCAGAAGGCCTTTTTCTTTTACCTTCAAATAATATCTCTTGATTCTGGGATTCGCTCCGGTACGCGAGGTATTATTGCTTGTCGCGTCCCGAAGGTCGCAACCCTTGTTCGGCAAAAGGACCCAAAACCATGTTGGCCTTGTCGTGGCCCCCTGCCTCCGCAGGGGCAAGCTCTTCGGGTTGCGCGCGGTCGCCAACCCCGCCGCCGCGCAAACTCGCTACGCTCAAACAATGCGCCGCCGTGTTTCCGCAGTCGGCTGCACGGCTTGTCCACGCCAAAGGACAAAATTATGAGGGAGCAGACAGGGCCAGATTATTTTGTGGTTATTTTTTTATTTGGAATGACATTCAGGTGGGCAGGTCAATTATTTTGACTATACATAGAACTGTTGATTGGTGACTTCATCGGAAGTGAAGGTGTTGAGAACTTTGAACATCCTTTTGGCCAATTCCCAGTCGGATGGATGCCGATTGACAATGAAAATTCCGGAATGGTGATGTTGGTCTTGAAGGGCTTGTCTATGAAGACGTTCAAAGTCTCGCCTATTGTGGGTGAGGAGTACTCGATTCTGGGCTCCTGAAAATTGGAGCTGAGCTTCATCGGAATTCCCAAGGTTTCCTGCATCTCGGGTTGTCAGAACATCGAATCCATGTGAGCCTAGTATTTCTGCGAGGATTACGGAGACATCTTCATCGAAATACAAGTTGATAAAAATGGAGGGTTCAGTCACAGGAGACGAGGGTCGAGTTCATCGGCAGAGATTCGATTTTGAAGGATGTCTTGATCAATGGTGGCTTGATGATCTTGGTAATAGCTCAGAGCATCAAATATTTGAGCCAAGGTGAGGTGTGGAAGGCGAATGAAGATTTCTTCGGGTGCCACACCAAATTTCCACAATTCGGCAATGGCACGTACGGGGGTCCGTGTGCCGACCACAATGGGAGCACCTTGAAGGATGTCATCACTAGAGACAATGTACGGATGAGTGGTAATCGAGGGCATATTTTTATAATAATTGAGGTGAAACTTCTTGGAATTTAGCCTATCCGAGGTTACCCGTGATGTCAATTAATTGGTTCCAAATGATAGGAATAGCCGAGATTTGAAAGCAGGGAAGCTGAGAAAAAGTAACAGGGTCAATTGTAACTTGCTACGCTCAGACAATGCGCCGCCGTCTTCCCGGAGCCGCCTGCACGGCTCGGCCACGTCAAAGGCCATAGAAAACAAAAGAGGTCAAAAAATTCTGGAATTCATTGGTGTGAAGAGAAATTGTTTGGCACAATGGTACAGAGTGTTATGAAATTTTCACAAGAAATGAGGTGCCTGTTGTTTAGAGGAATATGGCCGAAAGTGATGGTAGTTTGCCTGACCGTGATTGTGACGTTGTTTCTTTGTGAGCAGGCTGACGCCAGAAAAAAGAAAAGACGATATATTTCTCCAGTGAAGGTTGAACAGGTGGAGACGTCTCCTACTCCCTTTATTATTGGACAAACTCCATTGACTCTTTCGATGATGCTGAAAGTGCCGGCATCGGCCAAAGACAGCAAAATCCTTGAAGTGTCCGCGCTCATTACATCACCTACCCGTCGAACGATGAGTTTTGTGAGTCAACGACTGTCCCTGGCTGAAGTCACTCAAGGTGGACAGCTCAGTTTGGTGCCAGTGGAATTGGTATGGGATGGGAAGGACCAGTATCAACAGTTGGTGCCGGACGGTTCGTACTTTTATGAGATTCAAGCCAAATTGATGGAGGATAAGGGCGAGGGGCCTCGAACGAAGATTGTGTCTCGTCGGGTTCAGGGCACGTTGGAAGCTTTAGCCTATGTGGGAGAAGTCTTGCCTCCTTTGCCACCCGAGCCTGAGGTTCCTGCGGAGATCGAGGCGCTTGAGCAGGAGGAATTGGCTGCGAAGGATCTTTCTTTGATCGAAGTCGGAGTAACGGCTGGGGAGGGCTCTACTATTCCTGGGGAAGATGTCGTGAGCGAGGAAAGTAATTTGGTTCTTGAGGGGTCGAGTGGTGGCGAATCGGTTGAAGAAACTGTGTATGGAACCCTAGAAGACTTCGTGCCGGAGATTCAGGATGCGGTATTGCCGAAGGAAGCCGATTCTATAGAACCTGTTGTAGGTGAAGGAGAAACTTCTTTGTCTACGGTGAACCCCACAGCAGAAACAACTTCTCCATCGCTAATTGATCCAGTCCCTACCGAACCTTCTTCACCTTCTGAGGAACTCCCATTCCAGCATTGATTCGGTGAGCGAGGCACCCAGCTCCAAATCCATTATCGATATTGACGACCCCAATGCCGGAAGAACAGGCATTCAGCATCGTGAGTAACGGGGCTAGTCCGCCAAAGTTTGCGCCATAGCCTTGACTGGTTGGAACGGCCACAATTGGGCGATCAATGAGTCCTCCCACGACGCTGGGCAACACTCCGTCCATTCCAGCCACCACGATCACCACTCTCGCTTGATGGAGGATGGCCTGTCGATCTAATAACCGATGGATGCCGGCCACTCCGACATCATAGAGCGTCTTCACGCCACTCCCCATCACTTCCGCTGTGACTCGGGCTTCTTCGGCGACAGGAATATCTGAGGTTCCCGCCGTCACAATGACCACGAGCCCTTCTGGTTTTTTGGTCGGATCAGCAACGGCCACGATTCTTGCCATCTCGTGATAGACGGCTGAACGATGCAATCGGGTGAGTCGTTTGGCGATAGCTGGATCGGCACGAGTTGCGAGAAACGGTCCATTACCTTTCAGGAGCTTTTTGGCAATGGCCAGAATTTGTGCAGAAGTTTTGCCTTCACACAAGATGACTTCGGGAAAGCCTTGTCTCAGGGCTCGATGGTGATCGACTGAAGCAAATCCCAAATCTTCAAACGGGAGTGTGCGAAGTTGGTTGAGGGCTTTGGGGACCGACACCTTCCCTTCCTGAACCTCTTGGAGTAACTGAGTCAGGTGTTTTTGATTCATGAATGCCCGGAGGGGGTAAAGGTCTGCATCCCGCCCGATCCCGTGCGCTCCATTTCGCTTTTGGCCGTTCGTGACATCAGATCACTCACGATATGGCGGGGATTGTTTCCTTCGAAGAGGACACCATAGACACCTTGAACAATGGGCATCTCCACGCTGTGGTGTGAAGCCAGAGCCATGGCCGCTCGGGAGGTGGTGATGCCCTCGGCCACGGTGCGAGTGTTCGCACTCAGAGTGGCTCGATCTATTCCTTTGGCTAGTTGGAGCCCCACCTGGTAATTGCGGCTGAGGGTCCCAGTGCTGGTCAGGACCAAATCGCCCAAGCCTGAGAGACCGTAAAAAGTCGAGGTGTCAGCGCCCATGGCCCGACCTAGCCGAATCATTTCGGCCAACCCTCGGGTGATGAGCGCTGCTCGGGCATTTGAACCCAAATCCAAGCCGTCCACAATCCCTGCTGCGATGGCCATCACATTTTTAAGGGCTCCGCCTAATTGAGCACCAATCATGTCTCGGCCGGCGTAGACCCGAAATTGTGGAGTGAGAAATACTTGTTGAAGCCGATTCACTAAATTGAAGTCTCGACCGGCTAATAAAATAGTGGTGGGTTTCCAGCGACAGACTTCGGCGGCGAAGCTTGGGCCGGAGAGAACCGTGAGCCAGCTGTGCCAGGCCTCAGGCAAATGGCCCTCCACCACTTGACTCATCAATTGCAGGGTGTCTTCCTCAATCCCTTTGGTCGCGATGGTGATAGGGAGAGGTCTTTTCAATAGAGGGCGAAGTTGTGTCACCATGCGGGTCATCGTGTGAGACGGCATCGCCAAGACGATAAGATCTGTGTCTTGTATGCAGTCAGACAAGCTGTTCATGGCTTGAATGGAGTTGGGAAGGACCACCCCCGGGAGATACCAGGAATTTTCGCGTTGGGTTTGAATGCTCTCAACCACTTCTGGTTCATAGGCCCAGAGGCGAATACTCAACCCTTTGGTGGCGAGTAAGTGGGCTAATGCAGTTCCCCAGGCCCCGGCTCCGATCACAGAAATCACTCGAAAAGAGGAAGCGGTCACGTCAAATCCTTTGAAAGATGGAAGTGTATGAGACAGTGGTTCACCGCATTGATCGGTCGACCAACGGGATGAATGGGAAAAGAAAAAATCAAAATGGTGTGAGGGGCAACGACACTTGGTAAAGTAGAGGAAGTGATGTTTCTAAAGTCTGGCCAAGATTAGACTGATCTACTGCGGTTGCGCTGGACTTGCCCATATCTTCCGATCCTTTTCGTTTAATAGTCCAACTATTCGCCTCAAACGATCGAAACATCTGACTCAAGCCAGCCCATCTTCGCGACGATCGCTTATCTCGGACAGACTTCTAGAAGAAATTATATGAATGAAGATGAAATTGGTCAAATATTTATTGAGTCCTTGTCTAGACGAGTGATCCAAAAAACCGGCAAGACAAGATAGGTCTTGCTATGGCAGAGTGAGTTTCTCTCGTCTAGAAGAAAGTAGGTAGAACCGTGAGCGTTACGAAACCTTGTCCGTCTTGTGGGTATGGACTCACCCTGAATGGCCGGTTTTGCCCAAAATGCGGAACTCGGGCAGATCGAAAGGCTGAACCAGACCCCCAATCCCCACCAGAGCCCCTGAATCTTCGGATTCTCTACATCATGGTTGGGTTACTCCTTCTGGGCGTACTCTTTCCCCCGTGGCAGACTCCGCTTGAGCAAACTCCCGAGTTTTTGGGGTTTCATTTTATCTTCTCACCCCCATCAGAGGGCGCGCTTCGCAGTCCCATCCTCCATACCATACAACTGTTTACGATTGCAGTCGGGGGCTTGTACTTCTCCTGGGCCTTTCGCGGAAAAGAATAAAAATAGGACCAGCCTGTTGCCCACTTTTTGAAATGAGATGAGGCTCTTCAGTGTTTGCGTGGAATCCACCAAGCCTGTTCGGCTTTCTGAAATCCAACCTTGGGGTAATAGGGCATGGCCTCGGGAGCTGAGAGGAGGCACATCATGACCTTCTTGCCTAATTTATTTTGCATGGTGCGAAGAAGCTCCGTTCCGATTCCCCGGCATTGATAATCTCGAGCAACCGCCAAATCCGACACATAGCAGCAATAACTAAAATCAGTCAGCGCACGGGCGAACCCGACGAGTCGGCCCTGGTCACGTGCACTAACCATAAGATTGGCATGTTGGAGCATGCGTGTCAGCCGGGGGAGGTCGTCAATAGGCCGGGAAATCCCTGATTGCCTATACAGATCGGCCACTTCCGTGGGATCCACATTCGTTTCAAATTGATAGGACAGCTCATTCATGCTTGATTATTGAGCCACCTGCAAAATTTGTTGAATCGCGGCAGATTTTTGCACTTTCAACACTTGGTAGATTTTGGGTCCATCATCCAAGACATATTGGCGGTCTTCGGCTTTCACCTTCATGCATGCTCCTGGACTGCTCTGAAGGGACACGAAACGGGTTACCACGACCGGTTTTTTGGAGATGCGAAGGATACTGATGGCACAGCCTTCACCATCGTATGGGAGAGAAACAATTTTGTTGTCATCCCATTCCTTTATGTCATACACATGGGTATGGACTTTCAGGTACGGCGCACTGCCGTTCACCAAGGAAGCCGTGGAGTCGATACATCGTTGAAATTCTCGCATGCAGGTAATTCTAGAAGTCCGTAACACGTCGTCATTATTTCCTTCATTTAACATCCAACTCCCTTGCACATCGATCCATTTATCCCAGTCATCATTGCGAGACTGAAAGGGTGGGAGATACGGGACAATTCGATTGAGGACCTGATCATCTTCCGTTAACCGTTGGAGGGTTTCAAAGTTGATGTCCCCGGTAACAGGGAGGCTTGTCTTTTTTTGATAGGTGGTTAAGGCTTTCTTGGTGGCCTCATCAAGTTGCCCAGTAAACGGACCAACCCCATATCCAAACCGACCTAAGAAGATTTGCACCCCAGTGACCAATGTGCGGAATTCTTTAGGATTCTTCCGAAGCATGGCTAATTCTTGGTCGGCTTTTTGTTTCATGGCCGACACGGACTTCGGATTGGTGGCCTGTGGGGTATCGGAGGCCCAGGCAGACTGGGGAGTGAACTCAACTAAGAGATTGAACAGTGAAAACACCATCAAAATGGCAACAATCATGTGTGGCATGCGCAAATCCTTCCCTCAAACAACAAAGCATAAGAAAATAATCAGTCAATTCATTCAATTTTGGATCATTCCAGGTGAGCATAAGTGGCGTCAAGAGAGGGGCCGGAACAGAAAGCGATCTTCGCGTTTAGGATGTCGAGGGCGGACAATGTGTAGGCTGGATGGCGAGAAATGCGGGTGGAAGAAGGGTTCGGGAATGAGTATTAGGCGAAAAGAGCACGCCGGATGGAGCAAGCCCCATCCGGCGTGTTCACAACCCAACTGAAGAACCTACCGTTTTTTGGTGGCAGCTTTCTTCTTAGCTGGAGCCTTCTTCTTAGCCGGTGCTTTTTTCTTAGCAGCCGCTTTTTTCTTAGCCGGCGCTTTCTTGGCAGCCGCTTTTTTCTTAGCCGGTGCTTTTTTCTTTGCTGGCGCTTTTTTCTTTGTGGCCAATGCACTCACCCCCTTTCAGAATAGTTGCGACTCGAGGTCGCAGTAAAGACTCACCGATCATGCTAGTGAGTAGTTGAACGTGAAAAATTGAACCCGTGAATGATGAATGAGATCACGCTAAAGTTATTCGGTTGTTCTGAGTGAAAGATGAACAAAAAATTTCGGTAGCGTTATTGTGAGGAGAAAAATTTTTCGGCAAGAAAGTGTTTCGGTCGTTCTGCATCTTGGTATTTGAAACATACTACAACGTTTGTTCCATTATTTCCAGAAATATTTTCATTTTTTTTCGAGCATGTGTAATGCGGAAAATGACGAATCATGAAAAAGCATTTCTGAAAGACATGATCGGCGTGAAAATTTTAGATGACATGGTAATTTTTTTTAGCGCGTGATGGTTGTCATCACAGATTCAGCAGAAATATTTTCATCAGCCACAAACGTCATGCGTCCAAGAATTCGCCCATCTTCTGTTTCAACATTCACACGCCATTCACCTGTCTGGACGCGGTGTTTCGTTGTATGCCAACGATAGCCTTTTTCACGTCCTCCCGTAATTGTGATGGGAATACGATCAGTCGTACTAAAGGATGTGTGTTCATCGAATGGTCGCCATTGCCAATGATGGTAGATGGTTGTTTGGAGTGTCACGGGTGCAAAGACCGACGAGAAACAATAGACCGGAGACTCAATTCCTACTCGGTCATTTGATTCTTTCCAAATGTCGTACCACGGACCTTTTTCATAGGTGAGGAGGTATTCGTCATGGTTTTTTTCAATCTGATGATAGATGCCACCAAACGTTAACGAGAGAGGAATGGGTGGAATCCAATTCAAAAAATACAGCACCGTGCAAAGAATCACTAACCCGAAAGCCGGAAAACTAATGTTCAAGACGGCGCGGAGGGATACATGGGGTACGCCTTGAAGTGTGAGGCGAACCATCTTCCAGACAATGCCTCCGGTGATGAGGACACCGGTGACAAAGACTCCACTGTTCATCCATCCCGTCAGCACCGGCAAGAAAAACGTCATAAAGCTGAGAGTGACCAGGGCAAAGAGACTGACCAGCATTTTTAGGCTCGAATATTGGGTTCGAAAAAACTCATTCCCAATGAGAAAGGCCACAATGATTCCCAAAAAGATGGCGGTGGTGGAAAATGAGGCACTTTGCGAGTAGAAGATGGCATAGGCACTAAAGAGTCCGCCTAGTAAAAACTGGAGACCTTTGGCCAGATGCGGTTGCGCCCGATTGACCAGAGAAAGAGGGTTCCAAGATGAAGGATCAGATGGGAAAGGGATCAATCCAAGCTGAAATCGACCTGTCAGTATGACCAGAACTCCCAGGACCGTGAGGTAGAGCAGAAGGACGAGGTTGTCCAGGAGGCGGTCAATGCGCGTTAATGTCAGAGAATCATAGGTGACGCCGGCTAAAAAAAAGAACGCCGGAAGAATGGGCTTGAGAAATGATGTTTGCAGTTTGCCGATCAGCGAGGTCATGGTGGAGCCGGTCGATGCCAGAAGGGACGTTTGGACTTTTGAGCTTAATAGATTCATTGTACTCACTCAGAATGGTCGTCGGAAGATTTTTGGAAGATCTTAATGATGGAGGCTGAACCGTGCCGGCGTTGAACAACCGTGAAGACACGTCCCATTCGTGGCTTTCCCTGGCGCTAGTCGCCACGCAATTTTTGTTGATCGTGCTGATCATGGTTGCGGGTCCACTGTGGCCGAATCATTGGGGTTTTCAGGGAATGATCCTGTTGGGAGGAGTCATCGCACTCTGGGCGTTCTTGTCGATGGGCTTGGGAAACATTCGGGCCTTCCCGGAGATTCCGCAACATGGGCGCTTGGTTGTCCATGGTCCTTATCGATGGGTGAGGCATCCCATGTACACCAGTGTCTTGGTAATGACGTTGGCCTGGGCGGTTGAGCATCCGCTGCCTTTTCGCATGGCGTTGTGGGGAGGGTTGGTCGTGACCCTATGGGTCAAACTTCGGTATGAAGAAGAACTTCTGCTAGCACGTTTTCCATTGTATGATGAATATCGAACCCGAATGAAGCGCCTAATTCCTTTTCTTTTTTAACTTGCTGGTCCCCGTAGCTTGTTCCGCGGATCTCTTATTAACGAGTGATGCCGGGGATTCGTCCCGGCGGTCGAGATCCTTTTGTTTCGGCAAAAGGACCCAAAACCAGTGTGCCGAGCATGTTCAACAGCTTGAGGGTGGAAGTCCCTTTGACAACCTGATGGAGGTGAAGTCATCGCGAAGCGCAAGGGCGTCATCGTGAGGTGGGGTCTGAAGGCAGCGTGGAGCAAAGGCGCGGGCCGATGAACAAGAACCAGATACAAGGCAGTCAGGACCGGACGAGTGGGCTGGTTTTCACGAAGTCCGTATCCATCAAGGGTCCTGGGTGTAAATCTGGCGGTCGTGCGCTGAAGGCGGTTGAACTTACCTCGGGAGGCCTCTTGCCTGTCTTGGCAGCAAGACTGAGGAGGGAGTGATCTCTCCTGACCGGGTGAGAGGAGTCAGCAGAGGGCATAGTAGTCCTGGAAAGGATGAAGGCCTGAACGGTGCGGAGTGGTCAGTAGGCAGTGGAACTCATGAGCGACAAGCGGCTGAATGACCAGTTAATTCTGGCCTTCCCGACAGAGGATAGGGGTGAAGCCCGAAGGGCTGACGAGGAAGTGTCGAATCGCTTGCGGCGAACCGCGGTGCTGAAAGCTCGGGTATGGGTGCCCAGTTGATGGAAGCCGTCTGTGCGTGGAGCAACATCCAGCAGGCGGTGAGACGAGTGAAGAGGAACCACGGGAGTGCCGGGGTGGATGGCATGACCGTCCACCAATTACCGGCGCACCTGACGCAGCACTGGCCCAGGATCCG
Organism: Nitrospirales bacterium; assembly: GCA_965248225.1. Classification (GTDB taxonomy): domain Bacteria; phylum Nitrospirota; class Nitrospiria; order Nitrospirales; family UBA8639; genus Nitrospira_E. Next base: position 4,178,532 of record CBDFIV010000015.1, on the reverse strand, counting down.
TGCCCACTTGATGGCGGGCACCTACGTGCCGCATCCAGTGAAGCGGGTCGAGATTCCCAAGCCGGAGGGTGGGACCCGTCGCTTGGGGATTCCGATGGTGCTGGATCGCTGTATTCAGCAAGCCGTCTTGCAGATTCTCCAAGGTGAGTGGGATCGGACCTTTTCGGCCCACAGCTATGGGTTTCGTCCAGGGCGATCGGCGCATCAGGCGGTAGCGCAGGCTCAGCGGTATTTGGCAGAGGGCTGCCACTGGGTGGTGGACCTGGATCTAGAGAAGTTCTTTGATCGGGTCTGTCACGACAAACTGCTGGCGCGACTGGCCGAGCGGATCAGCGATAAGCGCCTGCTGAAACTGATCCGGGCCTTTCTCACCGCTGGGGTGTTGTCCCAGGGGTTGGGTAGTCCGCCGGCGGGCACGCCGCAAGGTGGCCCGTTGTCGCCCTTGTTGTCGAACATTGTGCTCGATGAGTTGGATCGCGAAGTGGCGCGGCGCGGCCTTCGGTTTGTCCGGTACGCCGATGATTGTCAAATCTATGTGCGTAGTGGTCGAGCCGGACGTCGTGTGCTGGCCAGCCTGACGTGTTTTATCACGAACCGGCTGAAGCTTCACGTGAACCAGCAGAAGAGTGCCGTGGGGTTGGGCGCCACCCGGACATTGCTCGGGTTCAGCTTTACCGCCACCCGTGAGCCGAAACGGCGTCTGGCGCCGGCGGTGATCCGGCGGTTCAAGGGACGAATTCGAGCGGTCACGCGGCGGACGCGTAGTGTGTCCATTGTCCGCATGGCCGGCGATCTGAGCCAATATGTTCGAGGGTGGCTTGGGTACTTCGGGAAGTGTCAGACCCCGTCAGTGTTGCATCGGTTAGAGGAGTGGGTGAGACGTCGGCTTCGGTCGGCGATCTGGACGCAATGGAAAGGAGGGGCGCGGCGGTTTGCCGCGTTACGAAAACGGGGGGTGGGATGCGCTCTGGCCAGCCGGACGGCGCGGAGTGGGCATGGCCCGTGGCGGTTGGCCCAGAGTCCCGCTCTCACGATCGCACTGCCGAAGGCCTACTTCGAGTCACTCGGGATTCCAAGATTCACTGGAGGCCGATAGCTGAACCCACCGAACCGCCGTATACGGATCCGTACGTACGGTGGTGTGACAGGGAAAGCGGGTGACCGCCTACCTATGTCGATTGTTGGCCGTGGCGTGGCCCTTCGGGTGCCCTGCGCGATTCGCCAACACCGGCGGCGCGCAAACTCGCTACGCTCAAACAGTGCGCGCCTTTTCCCCGGTATCGGCTGCATTGCTCGGCCATGCCACAAGGCCAGTTTTTCTTAACCCTCGCCCACTTGTGGGATTCGTTCCGAAGAGAGACGAAGGAAGGGTGAGGGGGAAGACGGAAAGATAAGGGATAGATGCAGGATAGAGGTGAGAGATATTCAGCCAATCGGCTTGCCGGAATGATGGGGAGGAATTTTTTGAGCGATTTTTTAAGAATGGCCATTGTGATTTTTGTGTTAAGCGTGTTGAGTGTTCCCTCTTCGGTTATGGCGCAGTCGGTGAAGGCGTATGTTGATCGGAATCCGGTGATGATGGATGAAACGTTTCGGTTGGTGGTTGAAGCTGAGGGAGTGTCATCTGGTGATGCGCCGGATTTGCGCAAGCTGGAGGGTGATTTTGCGCTGTTAGGGACAAGCCATAGTCAACAGACGAGTATCGTGAATATGAAAACCTCGTCTGTGACGAGATGGGTGACCACTTTGGCTCCCAAACGGACCGGAATGATGACTATTCCGGCCATTCAGGTTGGGAATTACTCCAGCCTTCCTCTTTCGATCACTGTGAAGGAGCCTAGCCAGGTCGCGGGGGCTGACCCACAGCGGGATATTTTTCTGGAGGCGGAAGTTGATTCACATGTTCCGTATATCCAGGGCCAAGTGCTGTTCACGCTTCGCTTGGTGTCGGCGGTGTCTCTGCAAGAGGGGAAATTAGATGATCCGGAAATCGAGTGGGGCATGGTGGAGCGGATAGGCAAAGACGCGTCGTATGAAACGATTCGGGAAGGTCGACGATATCACGTGACGGAACGTCGTTATGCGATCACACCCCAAAAGGCTGGAGCTCAGAGTATTCCGCCTGTGTTGCTTTCTGGATCCATTCCAGATGATCGATCTCAACGCTTACCGCTCGAGAATTTTTTTGATAATCGTCGACGTAATCAAGGCAAAGGACCTCTTTCATCTTTTTTTCAAACGACACGGCAAATTCATATTCGGAGTCCCAAAGTTTCACTCACGGTTAAAGACATGCCGGCGGAGGTCAAAGGAAACGTGTGGCTACCCGCCAAAGAATTCACCATCAAAGAACGTTGGTCTGGAGATACTGAGAACATTCACATGAGCGAGCCCCTCACTCGAACAGTAGTCATGTTTGCGAAGGGCTTGCGTGGAGAACAATTACCAGAATTGCCTGTACCAGATTATGGATTGGTCAAAACGTATCCGGACAAGGCGAAAACGACCACAGGGTTTGATGGTACCTGGGTGGTTGGTACGCGAGAAGAAAAGTATGCCCTGGTCCCCACGCAACCAGGATCGTTCACCGTTCCTGGTATTCGCATCCCATGGTGGAATATTGAACATGCTCGATGGGAAACAGCTGAATTGCCTTCAAGAACATTAACCGTGCAAGGAGATGTTCCGACTCCATCGGCAAGAGTCATTGATCAACCACCCACCCAATTCTCTCAACCAGTTCCATTCGATGAAAAGCGCCAATTGGATGTTCCCCTTGTTCCATCAAGCCAATCTCTCATGCTATTCGGGTCGAAGCAGTGGCCTTGGATTGCTGGAGGATTGTTGGGAATATGGATTCTTACCCTTTCGGGCTGGTGGTGGGATCGGCGTCGACGAAGACATTTTAACGATGAAGAAAGTGGCTCTCGCGTTCAGAAGGTTGTGGAATCTGAGCGAAAAGCGATACAGGCGGTGAAGGCAGCCTGTCTTGAGCAATCGGCGCCAAAAACACGGGAGGCTCTCATGAAATGGGCTTCAATCAAACAACAGGGGAAACCCTGCTTGAGTCTTGGGACGGCGGCTCGCATGTTGGCTGAGCCTGTTCCACATAATACAGATTTGGAAGAGGCCATTTGGAACTTAGACAGAACCTTGTATACTACAACGGAGCGACAGGCGTGGGATGGCCAACGTTTTTGGGAAACCATCCAGCCAGCCATGACCGCGAAACCCCAAAAAATGAAGAGCACCCACGAATCATTACCGAAGTTATATCTGCATTGAGCGAAAGAAAAAATTGGGGAAGAAGGTACCAAATGACAAGCATGGTTGAGGTCAACAATTTACCCCATGGCTTTGGCAGGCTGGTTATGGTGCGAAGGTAATGGATACTAATCTTTCTCCCGACCGGTTACGCACGTTGTTAGAGAAGTTCAAAGAGCAACATGGAAAGCACTATCAGTTAAGCGCGCTGGGCTTCTTTGGCTCATATGCCCGTAACATGGTGACCCCTGAAAGTGATGTTGATATTGTTTTCGATACGGATGCCCCAAATTTGTTCATGACGGTCATGCTCAAACAAGACTTGGAGGAATCACTCGGACGCCCGGTGGATGTGCTTCAACTGCGTGGGTTGACGAACCTGCGATTGAAAGCCCGTATTGAGAGGGAGGCGGTCTATGTATGACCCAGAGTTACTGGTGGAAAAGTTACAAACGCTGCTTGAAGCGTTGGAGCGTATACCTCGACGCTTTGCCGATATAGATAGCCCTGGAGACTTTACCTCTAGCGATGCAGGAATCGACCGCATGGATGCCATTTGCATGATTCTTATTGCGGCTGGAGAAGAGATAAAGAATATTGATAGTAAAACGGACGGCCAACTGTTAGGCCGGTATCCACATATCAAATGGCGCGGTGTCATGGGAGTACGGGATGTGTTAGCCCACGGATACTTCCAGGTCAATGCAGATCAATTGTTTGCCATTTGCCAAAATGATATTCCAGCACTGATTCAAACCGTCAAAAGTATGATTGAGGATACTCAAGCCTAGGCGTGTGAGTCACAGGCCCATCGTTTCTTTACCAAGATTGGGATCAAGAGGTTGATATGACAAATATGGTGGAAATTGAAAACTTGCGGAAAACATTTGGCTCGATTGTTGCCGTTGATGGCGTGTCGTTTACCGTCGGCAAAGGGGAAGTCCTTGGGTTTTTAGGACCGAACGGGGCGGGAAAATCCACGACAATGAAAATGATCACCGGGTTTCTTACTCCGACGAGTGGGACGGTGCGTGTCTGTGGTCATGATGTGCAGGACGACGCCCTTGCGGCCAAAACACGAATTGGGTACCTGCCAGAGGGGGCACCTGCCTATCACGATATGACCCCGGCTTCCTTTCTGACGTTTATCGGTCAGATGCGCGGCCTCAGTGGAGAGACTCTTAAGCGGGCGATATCTGAGACAGTGGAAAAAGTGAACCTGCAATCAGTGTTGGACCAACCCATTGAAACACTGTCAAAAGGTTTTAAACGACGCGTCGGTTTAGCACAAGCCATATTACATGATCCGGATGTGTTGATATTGGACGAACCGACTGATGGTTTGGATCCTAACCAAAAATACGAGGTCCGTGCCCTCATTCGTGCGATGGCTCAAGAGAAAGCCATTATCTTGTCGACGCATATTTTGGAAGAAGTGCATGCCGTCTGTTCTCGGGCCATGATTATTGCCAAAGGTAAAGTCGTGTCGGATGGCACGCCCGCTGAATTAGAAGGGCAAGCCCCGACGCATCATACGGTTCTTCTTACGCTCCGTGGGGTTGAGCCGGCTGTGGCTCAGGAACGGTTCATGACTGTGAACGGCGTGAAAAAAGTCGAAGACCAAGGGAAGGACGGGGATCTGGTGCGGATGAGAATTTATCCAGACGCAGGACAATGGATTTTGCCAGACATCGGACAATATGCCCGTGAACAAGGGTGGGAGGTTCAGGAACTCTATCAAGAACGCGGGCAGTTGGATGACGTCTTTCGTCTTTTAACGACACCGCAACAAGCTCTATCGTAAGATCGGACCGAGCGACGTCAACAAGGAGGCAGAGTGGAACGCATACGAGTCATATTTAAACGGGAGTTGGTTGGATATTTTGCGACACCCATTGCAGCGGTGTTTATCGTCATCTTTCTCATGCTCAGTGGCGCCTTTACGTTTTACCTGGGCAACTTTTTTGTCCGCGGCCAAGCTGACCTAGTGCCGTTTTTTGATTTTCATCCATGGCTCTATCTGGTGCTCATTCCCGCGCTGGCGATGCGCCTCTGGGCTGAGGAGCGGCGTTCGGGCACCATCGAACTGTTGCTCACCTTGCCGGTGACCATGTGGGAGGCGGTCCTTGGAAAGTTTTTGGCGGCGTGGTGTTTTACCGGGATTGCACTGGCACTGACCTTTCCTATGTGGATTACCGTGAATGTATTGGGCGAACCTGATAATGGTGTGATCCTGGCGAGCTATATCGGTAGTCTGCTCATGGCGGGTGGATTTTTAGCCATAGGTTCCTGCATTTCTGCGTTGACGAAAAATCAAGTGATTGCGTTTGTTGTGAGTGTGGTGATTTGTTTGGGCTTTATCTTAAGCGGCTTTCCTATGGTCTTGGACATTTTTGGATGGGCGCCACAATTTCTCTTGAGCGCCATTAGCTCGTTTAGTTTTTTGACGCATTTTGAATCCATTAGCAAAGGTGTGTTGGACTTACGAGACATCTTGTATTTCTTCTCGCTCATTGCCTTTTGGTTGTTTGCGACGGTCACTGTCATTGATATGAAAAAAGCCGAATAAGAGAAATTCATTTCAAGAGGGATCTATGAATGCACGATTGTTGACAGGAACGGGTATTGCCCTAGCCGCGGTCTTGTTTGGGGCGTTTAATATGATGAGTAACGCGGCGTTACGTTCTGCTCGTTTCGATTTAACCGACCATAAGTTGTATACGCTGTCAGATGGGACAAAAAACGTGCTGGGCAATTTAGCTGAACCCATCACGTTGCGTTTTTACTTGTCTAAAAAACTTGCTACTGACTTGCCTGGGATCAAAGGGTATGCCACGCGGGTCGAAGAAATGTTGGAGGAATATGCGCAAGTCGCAGGGAGCCAATTGCTCTTGCAGGTGATGGACCCCGAGCCGTTTTCTGAAGAAGAAGATCGCGCTGTCGCGTATGGATTGCAAGGCGTGCCATTAGATAATGGCAGCACACAATTTTATTTTGGGTTAGCGGGAACCAGTTCCACTGACGAGTTAGAGGTGGTGCCTTTTTTCCAGCCGGAGCGGGAAGAGTTTTTGGAATATGATCTCACGAAGATGATTCATACTCTGGCGAATCCTAAGAAGAAAGTCTTGGGTTTGCTCAGTTCGCTTCCAATAGATGGGGGCGGGGGCATGCCCATGATGTCGCAACGTGGGGGCAGTCCACCTTGGTTGATTGTGACTCATATTGAACAGATGTTTGAGATCAAAAAAATTGAACCGACGGCAACGATCATACCGGAAGATGTGAGTGTCTTGATGGTCGTCCATCCCAAATCGCTAGGTGCTCCAATCCTGTATGCCATTGATCAGTTTGTCCTTCATGGTGGGCATGCGATGATCTTTGTGGACCCCCTGGCGGAGTCTGATAGATCAGGAGGCAACCCCATGAATCCAATGGGAGGTGGAGCTCCTCAGAATTCTGATCTGCCGAAGTTATTCGACGCGTGGGGGTTGGAAATGGTGAAGGGGAAAGTGTTGGGTGATTTACCCTTGGCCAAGAAGGTGCAAATTCAGCAACAGGCCCGGATGCAAGTGGTGGATTACCCGGTGTGGGTAGATTTTCGTCAGGAACATTTCAGCGCTGATGATATTGTGACGGCGCAAGTACCAGGTATTACCATGGCCTCGGCCGGCATTCTTCAAAAAAAGGGTGACGTGGGGACGGATCTCGCTCCCTTAATCCAATCCGATGAAGCGGCGATGAAAATCGATGCCTCTCTTTTGTCGTTTATGCCGGATCTTGGAAGCTTGCTGAGTAATTATAAACCCGAAGGCGAAAAAATGATGGTGGCCGCACGGGTGACGGGAAACGTGAAGACGGCCTTTCCCGATGGCAAACCCAAGGAGCCTGCGAAGGAGGGAGATGCCAACTTCGTACCCTCAATCGATTCTGATGACACTGTCTCCAAACCACATGTCGCGGAGTCGAAAGACCCCATCAATGTGATTGTCGTGGCGGATACGGATATATTACAGGATAAGTTTTGGGCACAGGTCCAAAATTTCTTTGGGCAACGGATTGGCATCCCGACCTCGGGAAATGGAACGTTCGTCACCAATGCGTTAGATAACCTGACTGGGAGCAATGACCTCATTAGTGTCAGGAGCCGGGCGGGCTATTCCCGGCCTTTTACGTTGTTACGTGCGTTGCAACAAGATGCGGAACAGCAATTCCGTCAGAAAGAACAAGCGCTGCAAGAACGGTTGAAAGGCACTGAAAAAAAGCTTCAGGAAATGCAAAGTCAAAAGTCAGAAGGCAGCGCGATGATCATGAGCATTGAGCAGCAGAAAGCCATGGGAACCTTCCGACAGGACTTGGTCCAAGTGCGGAAGGAGTTACGGAGCGTGCAACATGAACTTGGGAAAAATATTGAAAGTGTCGAAAGCTGGGTGAAATTCATTAATATTGGTCTCGTGCCGATCTTTATTGGCATGGTCGGGGTTTGGATGAGTTCTTCGCGCCTCCGAAAAAAATCTGCATAGAACCAATCATTTCCACAATAAGGAACCGTATGAAGTCGAAAACACTAGGCCTGTTGGCTGGTATCACGATCGTGGGTATTGTGTTGGCCATGGTCGTCAACCGTGAACCCTCTCCCACTATTCTACAAAGTGGGCAGTTACTCTTTCCTGACTTGATGAACGTCGTGAATGACGTGAATGAAGTCGTGATAGAGACCAAAGAACAGACGATCACATTGGTGCGTGGAGAACATGCCTGGGGAGTGAAAGAAAAAGGGAACTATCGAGCTGATGGGGGAAAAATCAAACAAGCCATTGTTGGCCTGGCGGACCTGCACATTCATGAACCGAAAACCAAGAACCCAGAATTATATGAACGCCTTGGGTTGCAGGACTCCAATGAGGAAGGTTCTCTATCTAAGACGATAACAGTGAAAACCGCTGATAACCCTGAATCCGCGAAATTGGTGGTGGGGAACCAAAAGCCAGCTAAAGGGAATCCGCGAATGAGTGATATCTATGTTCGCAAACCCGGTGATCCGCAAACCTGGTTAGTGATGGGCAATATGCCACTCGAAACCGTGCCGGGTGAATGGCTGGATAAAGAAGTGACCGCATTGACAACAAAACGTGTCCATCAAGTGACGGTGACGCATCCCAATGGAGACACGTTACAACTCTCAAAGGCGAAGCCCGAGGATTTGGATTTTCACCTGGGCTCGATTCCTGAGGGACTCAAGATCTCTTCGCAGTTTAACGTGAATAATGTAGTGGGCTCGTTAGTCCAGTTGTCATTGGACGATGTGAAGCCATTAGCCGAGGTAGATTTTGGCGTGAACCCAGGCGTCTCGGTTGTGGCCGAAACCTTTGATGGCTTGCGGCTAAAGGTTCACACATCCAAACAAGGCGAGAAAGTCTTCGCCAAATTATCGGCTGAATTTGATGCCAGTCTTATCCAAACGCCGGAACCAGAAACCAAACCAGAAGACAGCCAAAAAGCTGATGGAGTAGAAAGCGAGAAAGAAGAAAATAAGAGCGATGCGAAAACGTCAGAGAAGGAATCGCTCCTCAGTAAACCAGAAGAGGTACAAAAAGAAGTCGAATTATTGAATCAACGAGTCAAAGACTGGGCTTATGAACTTCCCTCCTTCAAAGTCGAAAACTTCTCCAAGCAGAAAAAAGACCTCATCTCTAAAGAATAATTTCCCACACATGGCGCAATGCTAACATGGCGTGCCGATTCCATGAATCAATAAAGTAGAGGCCATGCATCGGTAAAGCCTCTTGGTTGGGCTATCATCCGTTCACTGCCACTGGGATTGGAATTTTTGGTGTTCGTACATGGAGGTCTCGTTGCGGGAACGGAATTTCAATGTGGTGATCTCTGAATTTCCTGACAATCGCACAGTTGATATCTGAGGTCACTTGCCGTCGAATTTTTGGGCTATCGACCCACATGAGCAGTTGCATATTCCAGGCGGAATCCCCAAAACTCAGGAGCCATACATTTGGTTCGGGATCCTTCAACAAGAGAGGGTGCTCATTGGCCATTTCTTTAAGCGACTGAATAACGAGATCCAGATCCGAGTCGTAAGACACCCCCACCTCAATCTCTAGCCGTGTCTTGGGATCACCATGCGACCAATTAATCATGGTGGCTTGGATAAATTCCGAATTGGGGACGATGATGGCGATATTGTTGAGGGAACGAATGGTGGTGGATTGAATATTAATTTCCACGACATTTCCTTCTATCTCTCCCACGGTGACCCGATCTCCGACTTGGATGTGTTGCTCGAAGAGCAATATCAATCCAGAAATAAAGTTCGACGTCAGATTTTGGAGTCCAAATCCGATCCCGACGGAAAGAAATCCAAAAATGACAGCCACACTACTCAAATCAATCCCAACAAATTGGAATGCCACAAACCCACCCACGAACCACAAGATATATTGGGTCAGCCGCAGCAACGTATAACTCGTACCCGTGGATAACTTGAGATGCGCCAACAGTCGACGAGCTAACACTTCTTTAATCACTTTACTGACCATAAAAAAGACGACGACGATGGTTGGCAAGAGTAGAGTAAAGACAGGGCTGGTAAGAGAGTGGTTTAGGCCAAGCTCACATCTTTTTGGTTTCCCCCAACGCCTCACGCAACTCTTCATACACCTGCATTAACCGAGAATCTTCGAGACGATAGGAAAAGGCCAGGAGAATCACTCCCCCAGCTAACACCAACAGGCCCAGCGCGATCATACCGACCGCCCAGAATATCCCACCCACCGTCCCAAACCCGCCGTCCATGGTATACATCGCCACAAACCCTAACGTCCCTCCAATAACAAATAGGAGCCACAGCGACGTCAAAATAGCAGAAGACCACGGAATACGTTTGCTCAAGTGAAGTTGAAGTTGATCGTCTTGAAAGTGGTAGTCGAGCGTCCCTTTTAAGGGCCAAGCTGTTCGAAATCGAAGAGAAAACATTTTGTAATAGGGCCGAATCACGATAGCTTGGCGATCAGCCACCCAACGAGCCACACCATGGGGGAGGGGAATCGTACTGTGGTTTTTGAATAAACGGGGAAAGGAATCTTGGGGTTTAGAAAGAGAATCTTTGCGCCGGGCCAGCGGGCATCCATAACGACAGGCCCAGGGCCTCAGTGTGGTGAATTGAAACCAATCACCGATTATCAGGGCCAAGCCCATCACGATGGCAAAAATACCCGGGAGCAACATACGGTGCAAAAGATATCACAGTGCACCTCGCAACCACACGCCAGAAATTCCTGATTTTTCATTGACTTCCACGCGGTCTCTCTACTAGTATCGATCCGCGGGGTGGAGCAGCCTGGTAGCTCGTTGGGCTCATAACCCAAAGGTCGAGGGTTCAAATCCCTCCCCCGCAACCAAAAACATTGCATTGAACTCAAGCCCTTGTCGGTAACCCCGGCAGGGGCTTTTTATTGTCATAGCAAAAATAAAGCTGGATATAGATCAACATCAATTATTCTGATTCCCCCCGCTTTAATAAAGACTGGAATATGACCTAAATTTATGATCGCCGGGCCCCAAAATTCTTGGCCATATGGGGTTCAAAAAAATGTGTTATTGCAAGACCTGCCCGTATGCCGTTATCGGCGGTGTGTCTCGCGGGTTGAAGTCCCGCGAAAGGAATTGTTCGTACACCTTTCTAGTACCGGGAAGCTGCGTCGGAGTAATCCGGGGTGGAAGTTTCCTATGGGCAAAGCTGCAGGCCGTAGCGCAAGTGAACCTAGATGTAGCCTCGTCAATGAACTGGAGAGGCCGACCCTGTGGGCAGAAGGGGAAGGCCGCTGTCTGAGGGATTCGAACGAACACCCGCCCTCAGGATCTTCCGGGGTAGCAGGGCTGGCATGTGGCGGAAGAGCCCCCGTGCAGGACGGGAGCCCCACGACAGTGCGAGTGCAGCCCTCGCAACCGAGGCGTATAAGGACAACCGAAATCGCCAAGGGCCGTCGTGGGAGTCGGAGGGGTGCAGAGTACCGCTGGAGGGCTTGGGACAACAGAACCCGGCCCGAGGGAAGGGACCCTCCTTTGTTCACGTTATCCGACGAGTGGAGGGTCAGGGGATTGCCGTGAGGCGATTAACCCCGAAATGATCAGGACACGACAGAGGAGACTGTCTCGGTGGGCCAAGCTCGTGAACCGCAGGCGCCTGCCTGCCGAGGAAGAACATCGGAAAGCCGTGTAGGGGAAAACCATACGCACGGTTGTGTGTCCAGGTAAGGCGAGTCTGTTCAGTGGGAAGCAAGCCCACCAGGGTAAGAGCCTGTGCCCTGTAGCGTGGATGGCCGCGTGGAGAGAAACCGAGACGCGGAAGCCCATCGACAAAGCCATCGTATGGGATGGTAAGCGAGTTCCCGGGCCGTAACGGAAGTGAACGCAGAGGTAGCCTCGAAAATATGGAACCTCGGAGGTCGAGTTTCTGACCGTGGGACGAAGGCAGCAGGGGTAGGCGAAACAAGGCTGAGACGCCTAGCCACTCCGGCGGGGTGAGAGCGACAGCACGGGAGCAAGGACAGACGACGCAACTGGAGAAGCCCTCCTCGTCCCGAGGCGAAATCCTCGGAGGAAGCTCGGCGCTATAACCAGCTCTCTGGGAAGTGAGTCGAAGACGAGAGGGTGGCGGAGGGGCTCGTAGGAGCGACGAAGCAGGGTAATGCCTGTGGAGCAAAGGAGCCCTACTGGCTGTAAGCTGTGATCAACATGGGAGGCAGGGACGAGATGACAACGGCGTCCATTTTACTGCAAGACCTGCGACAGCGGCTGTACGTCAAGGCGAAGGCTGAGAAGCCATGGCGGGTGTGGGGCCTGTACGTCCACGTGTGCAAAGAGGAGACGCTCCGCGCGGCCTATGCGATGGCTAAGAAAAACAACGGTGCCCCCGGCATTGATGGGGTGACGTTTGCGGCCATCGAGGCCACGGGGGTGGAACCATTCTTAGCACAACTGCGAGATGAACTGGTCACGCAGACCTACCGGCCATTGCGGAACCGGCATGTGGCGATTCCCAAAGATGGCGGGCGGGTCCGCGTCTTAGGGATTCCGGCGATACGGGACCGCGTGGTGCAGGGAGCGCTCAAGCTCCTGCTCGAACCCATCTTTGAGGCAGACTTTCGTGACGGGTCGTATGGGTATCGACCGACCCGGACGGCCCATCAGGCAATTGGCCTGGTGGCCAAGGCCATGGTGCAGAATAAGACGCGCGTGATTGATGTGGATCTGGCGGCCTTCTTCGACACGGTACGGCATGACCGGCTGCTGGCGAAGGTGGCCCGACGCATCCAGGATCCCGCGATCTTGCGTCTGGTGAAACTCATGGTCAAGGCATCTGGCCCGCGTGGGGTGCCTCAAGGGGGTGTCATCTCCCCACTGTTGGCTAACATCTATCTCACGGACGTGGATGAGATGTTGGAGCAGTTGAAGGAGACAACCCGGCAGGGCCAGTATACGTACCTCGAGTATGCCCGGTTTGCGGATGATCTGGTCGTGTTGGTGGATGGCTATCGCCGCCACGCACGACTGGCGCAGGTCGTGGAGAGGAAGCTGCGAGAGGCGTTGGCTCAATTAGGCCTTCAGGTGAATGAGGAAAAGAGCCGGATCGTGGATCTGAGTCAGGGAGAGAGCTTCGGCTTCTTGGGTTTTGACTTTCGGCGTGTGCGGTCGCGGCGTGGGATGTGGCGCCCGCAGTACATACCGAAGATGAAGCGGCGCACCGCGTTGCTGCGAAAGCTCAAGGAGGTGTTCCGACGCGGGCAGGCCCAGCCGGTGGGACGGATGATCGCGGTGATCAATCCGATCGTACGAGGCTGGGTGAATTACTTCCGGATTGGGCATGCGAGCGGGTGTCTGCCTGCATACCGGCTTGACTCCAGTTGCCCCACTATATAGTGTTTTGCGACATGGTGAGTTACCCCACGGACATGTCCGATCTGATGACCCGTTTTTTTACTGAGGAGGCCTGTCGCACCCATATTGAGAAGCTTCGCTGGCCAGACGGGTATATCTGTGTGAAATGTGGGAATCACAAGAGGTGGAAAACCAAGCGAGGGTTGTCGGTGTGCTCCACATGTCAATATCAGCAGTCACCATTGGCCGGAACGATTTTTCAAGATTCTCGTATCCCGTTGCGCATTTGGTTTCAGGCAATCTGGTGGTTTACGAGCCAGAAAAATGGAGCGAGTGCTCAAACGTTGCAAAGGGTGTTGGGGATGAGCGGTCACGAGCCTGCGTGGCTCATGCTTCATAAATTACGGGTTGCGATGGTTCGCCCCTCCCGCAACCGTCTTGCCGGGCACGTTGAAGTTGATGAAGCCTATTTGGGTGGAGAAGGAAACAAGCAACTGGTTGGCGTTGCCGTGGAAATCAACGACAAAGGAAGTGGGCGAATGCGAATGCAACCGCTTAAGGGCCGAACAAGCGCGGATGTCAAGCATTTCGTTCAGCAGCATGTTGAGCCTGGCAGTACGATTATCACCGACGGACTCACAAGTTATTGCTGTCTGGCAGACGAAGGGTATGCGCACAAACCAATGCGAAAGTCCTCTGGTGGGGGAAATCACGACCCAGACGCAGACGACCTGTTGCCAAGAGTCCACCGTGCCATTTCACTGGTGAAACGTTGGCTCCTGGGCACATACCAGGGACGCCTTGACCATAAGTACCTCGACGCCTACCTGAATGAATTTATCTTTCGATTCAATCGTCGGACCTCGCGCTCTCGGGGCCTCTTGTTTCATCGACTCCTGGAAAATGCTATCGCCGTCGACCCGGCTCCGCTCCAAAAAATTCAGCGGACCACAAAATCTAGTAGCAACTGGAGTTAAGCCGGTATGCAGGGGTGTCTGACCTACGTGAAGGATTGGGTGGAGCGGAAGGTTCGGCGTCACATGATGCGCGTGCGCCACCGTCGAGGTTTCGGCTGGAAGAGGTGGAGTAAGGTTTGGCTCTATACCGTGCTTGGGTTATATGGAGATTACCGAGTGCGGTACGGCGAGTCGGCGTGAAAGTCCTTCCAGGCTGATAGGTCACATAACCTTTGAGGTGAAGCATCCAGGAAAGCCCGGTGCTGGAAATCAGCACGCCGGGTTTGACGTGGCGGGGACTGGAACCGTGACCATGGGAGTCGGACTGAGGCCCACTTCGAAAGGGGTGGATGGGCCACCGAACCCTACCGTTGGCGCGCCAGTCCTCGACCCTACTGATGAGGGGGCGCTGGGAATTTCCTGACTGCTGTGGGCCGTGGTAGACGCGTGCGTCGAAACGGTCGCGAGTAGCTCCAAGTGAGCACCAGTGCTCTACTCTACCCAACTCGGAGAAGGGAGGGGATTGCAAACTTGAAAGTCTTGAGAGGAAGAACACCCGACATCCTGCTCCCAAAGGTGGTCCTATGATGAACGCCAGTCACATGAGTCCAGATCATACCACTGAATCTCCAATACCGACCATGCGTTTCATTTTATCTTGTCAATTCGCTAACACCCTTTAGCAGGATCGAACCTTAGGACATTCCCCAACGCCAGCTTCTCCAGGACCTGGAATTTTTGCCCCACTCCCCAGGGAGGAGTCCTTCCGCCTTCAACCGGCGAGGTCTGTAATGCCCATATTGGACCAATACCCTTATCGCGTGATACGGCCGTTGCAATTTTTCCTCGGTTATACCTAAGTCTTCGACCTTAAAGTTTTCTAATATCACTTGAACTTTTTCATTTAATCTTTCCCATACGGCTTTCTGATCAGGATGACCTTTAACATAGCGTGCTGAGACCATGATCATATCATCGGGATCTACCGGATTGTCTGATCGAAAGCCTGGGGGCACAAACTCTTTCTCGATCAGTTCTCGCCATTTGAACTCCTCGAATAGCCGTCGCGCGCAAACGATTCTCTTGTCTAGATGTAATTGCGAAACGTTTAATTCCTCGTCTAATTGTGCATACAACTTCTCTTTCTCTTTCGACGTGCGGGCTTGAGAATAGATTTGGTGCAGTTCGTACTTCATACTATCCAAGGAATTGTAGTAGGCCAAAATACTGATAAATTTTTGCGCGAATTGGAATCTCTTTATTCGGAACGTCCTCGTAAGCATGAAAGCATCTATTCCATATTGAGTTAGGAATGCCACGAAGATGAATGGAATAGCCAAAAACATACCTCTGCCAATAGTAGAAGAGAATTTTTGGGCAGCGACGGAAAGAAAAAAAAGGATTACAAGTGTCGAAAGACGAAATAAAAAATTAATAGAATTAGCTCTTAAACTGACGCGAGGTTTAAGCAGTCCTAGTAAGGCAATTAGATAATTTAACAAGAAAGTTGTTGGTATCGATACAATCAGACCTGCAGTAACCGCTTCAACGCTAGCAAGGTCAGCTAAGCGATACTCTGGATTTATTTGCTGAAACACAAACAGTAGTACAGCCGCAATCCCTAGGAGGTACGAAACTGTAACATCTACTACGGCAGGGAATGATCGTCTTCTTTCGGTATCACATTGTGACCACTCTATAACGAGACGAAAGCCAAAATATATAACCACCAAGAATATCAGGACTGGAATGACCTCTGGGTGTAATATCGTAACCTTCCCTTTGGCGAAAGGTGTTTCAATTTCAGCTGGGAGGACTTTGACTTTGCCCTCAACTTGCTCACTTATCTGTCCTATTTTTACTCCAACATATTCCCAGGAAAGCAGTATGCTACTAAAGAGGACAAATTGCCGACGTGCTTTGTGGTAGTTTTCTGATAATGCGAGCGGTGGTTCTTCAACCGTTTGGTTTTTATCAGTTTTCATAGTTAAGCTCAGATCTTCGTCTCGCTTTTCTAAACTCTGTGTACTGTCCCCTCCATGGAAACAAAAACCGTGAAAAACTGCAATCCTATAATTTTTTAGGCAAGAAAACGTTCAAGAACATTTCCTTTATAAAAAAATTTTACTTCTGCCATGCAAGATAAAGAATATTTTTCTGCAACAAGTTTCTATTTTGTATTAAGGCGCTACTAATTGAAAAAACCCTTTCTTGGAGGATGGAGTGGCACAATGATAACAAAACGCTACTATGGAAATTTTTGAGTGTGATCCTGTTGGAAGAGGAATACGATCTAAAGGTTGATGGGTTCCCTACCGGGTGTCGAGTTCCACCCATAATGGCCGATGGTCAGAAATGTGATGCTTGACGTGTCGATTGAACATCCCAACCGCCCTACTTTTCGAAAGTTCCAAACTTAAACGGTTCCACAATGGTTTGAATACTGCCTTGTCAAAATCGAAGACTCCCTGCTTGGTGATCCGTCTTCCAATGCTTCCCGGGGCAAACGCCATCTGATCGTACGTTTTATCGTTTCCCAGATTGGATCCTCCGGTCTTGGAAACATAGTCAACTGGTTTCCAGCCAAACTTCACTAAAGTCTTGTACGTACTCTCCTTCGGGTCCATGGTTGGGACATTCATGTCACCGACTAAGACAATGTCTTTATCATAGGTCGTCCGTTTGGCGAATCGTGAGTTAGCCCACTTGCTGAGGGCGAAAATTTCCAACACACGGCGGGCGTATTTTCCGCGTGCTTTTCGGGTTTTCGAATCTTGAAATTCTCCAAAGTAGAGGTGGACATTGGCTAGGACGAAATCGATCGACCCGGACCGAAAAGAGCCAATATAGGGATTGCGATCGAAGGGAACAAACCTGAGACTTTTGAATACATCCACCTGATCATTCTTGTTCTTGTCACGCCATTTTACTCTCACGGTCCGTTTTGGATACTCGCGAGGGCGTAAGGCGAGTTCGCCGAAGAGATTTGTTGGGGTGACCTTTGTCTTTCGGTAGACGAAGGCCAGTCGTTCAGCATTCCCTGCTGTGTCGGTCATGATGAAGTCAAACTGGGATCCCATGTTAGTCACAATTTTTTTAAAGTTCTTGAAATCATCATTCACTTCCTGTACTGCGATGAGGTCGAACCGTTTAAGTATATGCCCAATTAATTGTAAGGCACCTGGGGTTCTATCCTGAGCACCGAGATTTGCTATGTTCCAAGAGGCTAACAACAGATGATGCGTGCGACTTTTTGGAACACCTCGCCGAGTGAACAGCTTGTTTAAGGCTGAAATCTCTTTGGCAATAATAAATCGATGTTTGGGTATGGGGCTTTTAAAAGGGATCGCCATTATGATTCCTCCTTGATGATTCTACTGGTCCAAGATTTTTGCAGATTGGACTTAAAAGTCAAGAAGGGATTTCTTGGGATTTTCATTATCTTATGTATTCCATTGCCATTCCTCTAATTCCTTGCTGGTTATCAATTTATTTAGGAAGCCTTCTCTAAATGGATTGCCAATAAACTCCTAAATAGGTGTTAGCGAGAGAGACCAAGAGGGCCAATTTGAGGCCAAGAGCGGCAAAGAGAGACCAAAGGGCAAGGAGGCTAAAAGGCAGAACTAGAAAGAGGATTGCCAAGATTTCAACGTCTTAGGCAATCCCCTCTGAATCGATTCGAAGTCCAATACTCTACCTCATTCTTTTCAAGCAGCAGGATTCCTCATTTACAAGGTTGGGAAATGGACTCCCATGGCACTTTTTCAGGTTGCGGATAGGTTGCGGGGTTGTGGACAGGTGACCTTGTTTGGTCTATGCCTGTCCGCGTAAACTCAAGAAAAATCAATGTAATCAAGAACGAGGAAGCAACTCATAACCCAAAGGTCGAGGGTTCAAATCCCTCCCCCGCAACCAACGACTTTGAATCTGGAATCAAGCCCTTGTCGGTGACCCCGACAGGGGCTTTTTATTGGGTAAAATTCATGAAGTTGAGGTTGGGTTCGGTTTTGAACATTCGCTGGAGAGGCCAGTTGAATTTGGAATAAAAAAAAGGGAGAGGCCTTTTGGCCTCTCCCTTTTATCAGACGATTGAAGGTTTTCGTTAGAACCGGCTGCCTCGGCCGCCTCTGTCTCCACCACCGCCGCCGTAGCCACCACCACCACCACCGGTACGGGGGGCTTGTGGTTTGGCTTCGTTGACGGTCAAGGTTCGGCCACCAAACTCTGTTGAGTTGAGGGCTGAGATGGCCGCTTGGGCTTCTTCGTTGGACGACATTTCAACAAATCCAAAACCGCGCGATTGGCCGGTGAATTTGTCGCTAATGACGTTGGCTGATTGGACTGTTCCGTGTGCGGAAAACAGGTCCGTTAATTCTACTTGCGTTGCCGAATAGGGCAATCCACCGA
Organism: Nitrospirales bacterium; assembly: GCA_965248225.1. Lineage (GTDB taxonomy): Bacteria > Nitrospirota > Nitrospiria > Nitrospirales > UBA8639 > Nitrospira_E. The sequence continues at coordinate 4,160,014 of CBDFIV010000015.1, read as the reverse complement.
CATACAATTTTGAACCCATGGGGCTCCTCCTTTTGAAAAAATGATATTGTCTGAGGCTCGAGAATGATAAAACATTGGGAAGGAGTAGTCCGTGGACGCGATATGCAGGCGACTTAGGTCAAATACTTCCGAGGTATCTCTCGGGCGAAACAACACCGGTTATGGGCTTTGAAAATTTCATGGCTCATCGCCAAGCCCCACGCGATAAGTGAGTTCAGCCTACCACAGGGAAATAATAATAGATAGCTACTATTCAATAATGGAAGGTATCATCTTTAGACTCCCGATGTGGCTTATCCACAACCTAACTGCTTTGAAATATAAGGAAAGGGCTACCAATGGAAATCGTTTGATTTCAGGTGGTTAGAGTCCTGGTCATTAAAAATCATCCATCCGCAACCCTAAAAAGTCATGTGATTTCAAACTCTTATCTAGATGTTGTGGGTCTGTGCCGGGAGTATGGCTTTTCAATCGAGTCGCCATCCTAGTTAGGCCAGACTATTGTTCGAGTTCGATGCTGAAGTTTTTGCCGATGCGTTGGATGAAGTTGGCGGTGGCCACCACGAAGGCAATTTCCACCACTTGGTTCAAGGGAACGGCTTTCTGTAATTCAGAATGGGCGTTATCTGAAGCCGCTACATTCTTAGTGGTTTCCAAGGCAAAGCGGATCACTGCCTTCTCGCCTTCCGAAAATCCAGCACTCGTTAGCCCAGATTCTCCCAACAACGCGATTTCTTCATCAGTCATCCCGGTTTGTTTCGCACGCAAGGAATGATGGCCAACACTTTAGGCACATGGGATGTGCAGTGCTTCTCTTGAGATTCGGGATTTCCGTAAGTGTGTCAGTGTGCTCTTCAATTATGTGGGTGTACATGCCCGTATCTTGTACAAAACTTTTAACTGTATCAGGGACAAATTTTAATCAATGAGAAAAAGTTGGATTGTTGGCATTAATACCTCTCGTCTCCCTTTTCACCAACCAACATTTTGTAATGTATCATCACTACTGTCTGGTTAAACAAAAAATGAGGCATTTCTTCTCTCTAACTCGTTGATTTTAAAGAGGGACGATTGATGTGATAATTTCAAGTCGACACCAGCCTTCATTGCTCGAATTCTCGCTCCAGTCATAGGTTATAGCAGATCAACACGTCATTTAACCGGACACTAGTGATGTATCATACATTTTCAAGGCATTATTCCACTTTTTCTACTCAATAAGCTCCCTTTCCTTAAGTTGTTCGGAAGCCATACCGAAGACAATACTATAGGAACAGGACAAAGTTTATTTAATCTTTGCTCCTGCAAAGATTTTTCATCAAGAAATACCAAACGGGCTTCTAGTAGGAATTAGAGAAGTCAGTTGTGGCGCTAAAGGGGATAATTGTTTGTCCCACTTAGCGCCATTTTTTTTGATTAAGTTTTCAACATGGTCTTTTTTGGGAAAACAGAATCAAGATGAGAATTTTTAATAACGGGCCCCTAAGACACAAACTTTTTGTCTATAGGAAAATTTTGCCCATCACGAACTTTTATGAAATTATTCGATATTACTAAAGGTTATTGTTTGTTGACCGAGGAAACTATAGGAAAGAAATAAAAGAAACATGATGAAAAAAATTATTCACCGTAGGACCTAAAATTTAGCGTTGGATGAATGTAAAAGGGGTGAAATCATCCCCTGCGATTGTTCAATTAGGAGGAGCCAATGAATTTTAAAAAAATTCACATTCAAAACCGTTCATGTAAGGGATGTTTCATTTCCCGTATTTTTTTACTAATAATGCTTTTAAGTTTCCTGTCCGTTGGAAACGCTTTTGCTGAAGAGAAGGGAGAAACGCTTCAACAAATTCAAGAAGAACTGAAGGGTGTAAAAAAGGATCTTGAGGAAGCCGTGTCCAGGGTAGAAACCCTTGAAACAAAGAATGAGGGCTCCTCTACGACTTCAGGTTCAAGTGATAGTAACGAGGCATTGGAAGAATTAACTGTACGAATGGATGAAACCGAACTCACGGTTGCGGATATTGATGAAAAGGTGGGGAGTCGGGCTGTGGTTCATGCTTTTGATGGTATGCAATTGGACCTTGGTGGATTTATGCACACCGCTTTCACCCATATAAATGGTGACCAAGGTTCCGCCTCGAGTTTTGATCGTCTCACCTTTGAAATCTTGGCGAAGGTCAAGTTTAGCGAACGATTTTCGGCCTTCTTTGCTCAGGCGTTTATTCGAGAATCCAATACTCGCTTCAATGATACCTTTCGAAGAAAAAATCCCGGAATGGTATTTTCTGGTGCAGGAGGAGTGAAGACGCCTTTGGTGATTGCTTGGGCGAACTACCGGTACAACGATGCCTTCAACATTCGTGTCGGTCGATATATTACTCCTTTTGGGATCATTAATATCGAACATTTTCCTGCTCTTCTTTTGGACACAGAACAGCCACAATTTTTGCGTCCATTTTCCGGGGATACCATCTTCCCGAATTTCCTGACCGGTGCTCAAGGCCACGGCAAATTTTTCTTTGGAGATAATTATCTCCAATATTATGCGTATACCGGCGTCTTTACCGGCAGCTCGCCGGAACGATTCTATTCGGGGGCAAGATTGGCGTATACCGTATCGGAGTGGGGCGCCACGATGGGTATCAATGGAGGATGGGGTCGACGGTCTCTTACCACGGCTCCTCCCGACACGACCGTGGTTGGCTCCGATACGACCTTTGGCATGATTGGTGGGGACCTGTTGATAGATAAAGGCCCAATCTTATGGAAAACCGAGCTCTTTTTCACAAATGAAGATTCGAATGCAGGCGGTAATCGTACGGCTTTTTATACACAGCCAGCTTACCGAATCACTGATCAGTGGATTGCGTTTTACCGGTATGATTTTCTTAATGATGGCAGTCTGCTCGTACAAAGTGGTGGGAGAAATAGTACGCCAGGAAATTCAACTGAGCATATGATTGGTGTGAACTACTTGCCCGTGCCGAATGTCCGACTACGAGCCACATTAGCTCGTAAAGATTGGAGTAAGGGACGCCTGGGCGCCCCCGATGCTGACGCCACAATTTTCCAACTGTCTGGAACATTCAGTTTTTAATAAATATAGAGAAGGAGATAAACAATGGGAAGAAGTCGAACACTTTTACTAAAGAGTCTCCTCTGCTTTGGAGCAGCCTGCCTGATGGGTGGGGGGGGAGCAGCGGCCACCTTCGCTGGAGAATCGTTTGCGGTGATTATCAATAGTGAGAATGCCTATAAGGGCAGTGTAGATGAAATGAAGGATACCGTTGCCAAAGTGTTTTTGAAGCAACGCCAAGAATGGCCTGGAGGGTTGACCAGTAAACCTTATGATCGGCCTAAAAGAAGCAAAGAACATACAGCCTTACTCTCGGAGTTAGTGGAAATGAACGAGGCTAAATTGGCCGAGCATTTCGTCAAGCTGAAACAGCTTCGTGGGGACACGGCACCTCGTGTTATCAGGCCAGACAAAATCGCTATAAATCTAGTTGCTAAGAATAAGGGCGCCATGGCAGTGGTTAAAGCCACTGCTCTTAAAGGATTACCCGACAAGGTAAAAGTGTTATTTAAGTTTTAAAGGGTATGTCCGGTTTATTGTTATTCGGACGTGAAACAAAATTATTTAGATTAATAGACGATTTGGGGAACGGCCGGACCCGTATGGCGTTTCGTGAGGGATAGGATGTGACAATAAAAAGTAAACTCACGTGGGGCTCCCTTCTGCTTGGGACGGTCCCTGTGCTGCTTGCTGTCATGGTCGTGAGCTGGAAGGCCAATGAAATTAGCTATCAGGGCCTGCGCTCCCAAACGGAAAATCAATTAATGTCTATTCGGGAAATGAAAAAGGAACAGATTGAAAACTTTTTTCAAATTACCAGGGATCAAATTCGGACCTATTCGAAAAATCAAATGATCATTGATTCCATTGGAGAATTAAAAGAATCCCTTGGGACTTTTTCTCAGGAAGTACGGAGTGACGCCCCACTCACGCAAGATGAAATTATAGGGTTCCGGCAAGAATTAATGCACTACTATTCAACAGCGTTTACCGCCGAGTATAAAAACCGGAACGGGGGGAAAGAATCCAATATCCTCACCCCACTGAGTCAATTGGGCGATACCGCCATCGCCCTACAACATTATTATGTACAAGCTAACCCCGAACCCTTAACCCAAAAAAAAGTTTTAAATACTCCCAACGATGATTCCTACTACAGCATGCTTCATGAGAGATATCATCCCTCAATTCGGGAATATCAGGAAAGTTTTGGATTCTCTGATATTTATCTGGTGGACACAGAAAATGGGAATGTTCTGTATAGTGTCCAAAAATCTTTGGATTATGGCACCTCTTTGAAAAGTGGCCCTTTCGCTGACACTCAACTAGGGCGCGTGTTTGAAGAAGCGAATGCGGCAGAAGATGTCGATTTCATTTTGATGTCCGATTTTTCTCCCTATTTTGCTTCGTTTGATGATGCGAAGAGTTTCGTTGCATCTCCCATATTTCAAGATGGGACAAAGATCGGGGTGTTAATTTTTCAAATGCCACTTGAGCGTATCAATTCAATTATGACTTTTGAAAAAAATTGGGTGAAAGTGGGGTTAGGAAATTCTGGGCAAACGTATTTAGTTGGACCTGATTCTACAATGCGCAGTCAAAGTCGGTTACTCTTGGAAGATCAAGAACATTACTTCCGTACTCTTGAAAATATAGAGATGCCAAATGAAATTGTGAAATTAATTCAAGCCAAAAGCACATCTATTGGCTTGCATCAGATCGAAACAATGAGCGTTAAAAGAGGATTAGCGGGAGAATCAGGTTTAGTGACTTTTCACGATTATCGAGGAGAAAAAATGTTATCAGCCTACAGTTCCCTCGATATTCCTGACCTTCAATGGGTGATCATTAGTGAAATAGATGAGCAGGAAGCCTTTCAGTCCATGATTACCCTAAAAAATCAAATTTTGATGACGACTACTATGATCGTGGGAATTTTTCTTGTTTTCCTGATTCCTGCGAGTCTAGGCATTGGGAGAAGAGGTACTCAAAAAATCAATACGATCCAAGAAGCGGCCAACCAAATGGCCGATGGGAATTATTCGGCTCGGGTCACCGTCCACTCCCAGGACGAAATTGGGCAATTGGGTACCGCCTTTAACCTGATGGCACAAGAGATCCAAAGTAACATTGCCCAAGGCAAGGAATTCGAGGGTAAGATGGCGGCTGTGAGCAAGGCGCAAGCCGTCGTTGAGTTTCAGATGGACGGCACCATCCTGACGGCCAATGACAACTTCTGCCAGACCCTGGGCTATCCGTTAGCCGAGATCCAAGGGCAACATCATCGGCTGTTTGTCGATCCCGCCGACGCCAGTAGTCCGGCGTATGCGGCCTTCTGGGCCAAACTCAACCGGGGCGAATATGACGCGGGGGTGTATAAGCGGATTGGGAAGAGCGGGAAGGAAGTGTGGATTCAAGCCTCCTACAATCCCATCCTCGATGCCCAGAATAAGCCGTGGAAAGTGGTGAAGCTTGCCACGGATATTACGGCGGAAAAGAATACGGCGGCGGACTTTGAAGGCAAGATGACCGCCATCAGCAAGGCGCAAGCCGTCGTTGAGTTTCAAATGGATGGGACGATCCTCACGGCCAATGACAACTTCTGCCAGACCCTGGGCTATCGGCTGGAGGAGATCCAAGGCCAGCATCATCGGCTGTTTGCCGATTCGGCCGACGCCAGTAGTTCGGCGTATGCGGCCTTCTGGGCGAAACTTAATCGGGGTGAGTTTGACGCGGGGGTCTATAAGCGGATAGGCAAAGGGGGGAAAGAAGTGTGGATTCAAGCCTCGTATAACCCCATCTTCGATGCCAACCACAAGCCCTGCAAAGTGGTGAAATTTGCCACGGATATTACGGGGCAGAAGCAAGCGCAGAATGAAGTGGAACGGCTCATCGAGGCCGCAGCCCAGGGGCAATTAGCGGAGCGCATTGCGACGGCGCAGTTTGAGGGCTCGTCGAAAGAGTTAACCGAAGGGTTCAATCGGCTCCTCACGGCGGTGGAGACGCCCCTCACGGAAGCCCGGACGGTGCTGGTGGCGTTGGCCGAGGGCGATCTCAGTCAGCAGATGACGGGAGCCTATAAGGGGCAATTCGGGGAGATTAAAACCAGCCTGAATACCGCCATTACGAATCTGATGGGGATTGTGGATGCTGTACGTGGCGGGGCGGTCCAGGTGAGTGCGGCCTCGGAAGAAATCACCAAAGGCAATGAAGACCTGTCGCAACGGACCTCCGCCCAAGCGGCCGCCTTAGAAGAAACCAGTACGTCGATGGAAGAGATGACCTCGACCATCAAACAAAATGCGGATAATGCCAAAGAAGCCAATCAATTGGCGGTGACGGCCAGAGAAGTGGCGGAAAAAGGTGGGGCGGTGACGGAGAAAGCCGTCAGTGCCATGGGGGAAATCAACAAGAGTAGTAAGAAGATTGCGGATATTATTAACGTGATTGATGAGATTGCGTTTCAAACGAATCTGTTGGCTCTCAATGCAGCAGTGGAAGCGGCGCGGGCGGGTGAGCAGGGCCGAGGGTTTGCCGTGGTGGCCTCGGAAGTGCGCAATCTGGCGCAACGCTCGGCGACGGCAGCTAAAGAGATCAAATCCTTGATCAATGAGTCGGTCCAGAAGGTAGGTGATGGCAGTGACTTGGTGAATCAATCCGGGCAAACGTTAGAAGAAATCGTCAACTCGGTGAAACGGGTGACGGATATTATTGCCGAGATTAGTGCGGCGTCGCAGGAGCAGGCTAGTGGGATTGATCAGGTGAACAAAGCGGTGATGCAAATGGATCAAGGGACGCAACAGAATGCGGCCTTGGTGGAGAAAGCCACGTTGGCGTCGCAATCGATGCGGCAGCAGGCGGGAGTCTTATTGGAACAAGTCGATTACTTTAAACTCCAGGACGACTCCAATGTTTCTATTTCCGATAATTCGAGCAATCGTATCTCTAGCACTTGATTGTCAGTCTTTGTCTAGTTTCCGACCAAGATTTATACTTAAGGAAGGTGAGGAAGCCTTGATGAAACCTCTCCTCCCTGCATGCAAATACATTGACATCCTGACAACACCATTTCGCTAACCGAAATCGTAACAGTTATTGAGAACTCGAAATTTGTGAGTCTTGGAAAATTTCAAGTCTGAGAAAAGGCTTTTCATTTTTTTCTCCTTTTTGATGTTTGTTTGAGTAAGGATAAAGTCTCCCTAGGGTAATACAAAAGAGGATTTTTATTATGTCTCTCAGATGGAAATTTCAAGCGGCATTTTCTATAGGACTGGTATTACTTGTACTACAAGCTTTATTAACGGGCTATTTTATTCAGCAGCTCCAGGAGGCAGTACATGGTATTTCTTTCCATATCAAGGCTCGAGATTTAAGGACGACGATTACTGATCACCTTGACAAGGCTGTGAAATCTATTCAAGACATGCAAGAAACGGAAGACCCGGTGTCGCAATTGGAAGTTGTGGAGGTGTATCAAAGGGAAGTGGCTGTCAATGTCGATGTTCTTTTGGCGAATTTGACTCAAATGAAAATTTATGGAGAAAGTAATCAAAAAATACAGGCTGCGTTTTCTGGATTGGAGGAACAATTTCAAGGGTTACAGAAAAATTTTGGTAACCAGGAAGCTCTTTTGGAGCAAGCGTACTTTTTTGAAGATTCTGCAATAGACTTAAAAACCCTTCTTGGGAAAATTGATGTGGATTTGAGAAAGGGGCTCGAAACTGCGATCCAAAAGGAACAAGTCATTCACGATCGTCCTATTGAGGCATCATGGATCATTTGTGGGTTTGCCGCCTTTGTGTTAATTGGATTCGCTTGGCAGTTTGCGCGCAGTTTAACTCAACCTATTCAACGACTCGCGAATCGATTGACACTTATGGCCGATGGTGACTTAAGAGGGAATCCCATTAAACTTCCTGGTCGAGATGAATTAGCACAATTAGGTCAGGCGATGGATGGGGTGTCTTTGAACTTGCGAAATGTCCTTTTTCACGTTAACGGAACTACATTGCAGATGGAAAATGCGGCATCTCACGTGATGGAAATTAGTGAAAAAATGAACCAAGGTATCCAGGAACAACAATCTCAAACCCAAATGGTCGCAACGGCCATGGAGGAAATGTCAGCAACCTCTCAAGAGGTCGCCAATCAGGCGATACAAGCGGCCTCTTCTACGAAAATTGCTGCCGAAGAGGCTTCAAAAGGGAGCCAGGTAGTGAGGGAATCGATCGGGAGCATTCATTCCCTAGCCAATGAAGTGATTCGTGCCGGAGATAGCATTGAAAGTCTGGCGTTAGTGAGTAAAAAAATCAACATGGTCATCGAAGTCATTAATGGAATTGCAGAACAAACCAATCTCTTGGCGTTAAATGCTGCCATCGAGGCGGCTAGAGCCGGCGAGCAAGGCCGCGGGTTTGCGATTGTTGCGGATGAGGTGAGGAATCTGGCCACTAGGACTGAGATGTCTACTCGTGAGATCAAGGATATGATAAAAGAATTAGAGGTTGGAACAGGCGAAGCCGTGAACGTTATGGGCACGGGCCAGACACAAGCCAGGGTGAGTGTTGAACAGGCCAGTCAAGCTGAAACCTCATTAACGTCAATTACTCAAGCTGTTGAAAATATTCGTGAGGTGAATAATATTATTTCGCAAACTGTTGAGGATCAGCGAATGGCTGTTGAAGCAACAACCAAGAATTTTAATTCAATTACTCAAATCTCTTCACAAACGTCGGAAGATGCCAAAAAAACATATGAGGCTAATGTTGAATTGAGTCAGTTAGCTGGACTATTGAAGGAAGTGGTTTCCGAATTCAAGGTGTAACTAAGCATAGGATTACTCATTGATCTGATAATCTTTGCCGGGGCATCGAATCAGGTGAGCGTCTAGGCAAAAATAGGGAATTATCGAAACCTGCTGAGCAGAATTTTCCTGAAGAGATTGATGGGGGCAAACAGTTACGGATCCCCTGTGTTAGGCCAGATTATTGTTCGAGTTCGATGCTGAAATTTTTGCCGATGCGTTGGATGAAGTTGGCGGTGGCCACCACGAAGGCAATTTCCACCACTTGGTTCAAGGGAAAGGCTTTCTGTAATTCAGCATGGGCGTTATCTGAGGCGGCCACGTCTTTGGTGGTCTCTAAGGCAAAGCGGATGATCGCCTTCTCGCCTTCCGAAAATCCAGCACTCGTTAGCCCCGATTCTCCCAACAACGCGATTTCTTCATCAGTCATCCCGGCTTGTTTCGCAAAGAATGAATGGTGTCCCACACAATAGGCGCATTGGTTATATTTGGCGACGGTGAGATAGGCCATTTCTCGTATGCGCGGAGTCAATGACAAATGGTGAAACAGGTTATCGAGAACGGCGCCCATGGCTTGTGTCGCCGGCCCTGAATGGCCCAGCACTTTGAGTAAATTTGGCATAAAGCCGAATTCGGCTTCCAACTGTGCATACACGGCGGTGGCGCCTTCCGCCTCCGTGCCTTTTTCGGCATAGGGAATTCTGGGCATACCTTCTCCTCTTAATGAATATTGGCTAATGCGTCGGTATTCAGAAGACAGATCTGCCGACGATCTTGGATGAGCAATCCTTGACGTTGAAATTGGCTGAGTAAGGCACTCACGGTTTCTCGCGAAGTCCCAATCAAGTTGGCTAAGTTTTGGTGAGTCAGGCGGACGTTGAGCCGAATGTGGTCTTGATCACGGTCTCCCATCGATTCACCTAACTGTAAGAGCAATTTTGCTAATCGAGCAGGTGCGCTATGAAACACCAGATCGCCAAACTTCGACTCGATATCTCTGAGACGCCCACCGATCTTCTTGAGAATGTGGATTCCCACTGCCGGGCATCGTTCCAAAAAATGCAGAAAATTTTCCCGCGTAATCTCACACACTAAAACGGGCTCAAGGGCTTGCACGAGGGTTTCTCTGAGAGCGCCATTCATGGCTTCCACTTCGCCAAAAATTTCACCGGGCTCTAACAGACAGATTGTGGCTTCCTGACCTTTCTCATTGACTCGGGCAATCTTTACGCGCCCTTGTTTGAGCAAGTACACCGTATCCGCTGGCTGCCCGGGGAAACAAATCGGTTCGTGCTTGCGGTAGGACGTCATGTGGGACATCTCCCGCAACTCCTTCTTATCTTCCTCGGGTAGATCAGCAAATACTTGGATGTGCTTGAGAAACCAATGTTTGGATTCATGCCAATGTTCGATGGAATGTTTTTTAAGCGTTTGAGCCATGAGGTGCCACCTTCGCGTTTCAGGCCTGAAGCAGGAAAGTGCTTCGTCTATATTAACGAATCCTTCTAGAATAGGATCGTTTCTAGCACACTGAGGTGAGGGATTTCCGCCCGCGCGTTGTTTGATTGGAATTCATGTGAAAGACTTCGGTTTCTGGATGAAAGGCGAACCAGGCAAACCAATAGGCGGTCAGGGTAGGGAAGGGTCCACCTTTCTGGTCGACGACTTTCGCACTTCTGGCTTGTTCATCCCAGCAGACCACATAGTCTTTCCCGTTGAAGGAATCTAAAAAGGCGGGGCCCGCTTCTTTAAGTGTAGAAAACGGATAGGCCTTAAATTTTCCATGACTCTCAACTCCTAAGACCCAGGCTTTGGGAGAAAGTCGGGCATCTTGCGTGGTAGGGGGAAACATCAATTGGTTGGACAGCGCATAATCCTTATAAGGATCACGGCTATAGTCTCGTGTAAATCCCGTTTCACGAGAAAGTACTATGGTATGGGGATGACGCTTCCGCCAAGCCTTCCAGGTCGTATGTTCTAAAAAGATGGGTTTGAGGTGTGCACCTAATGATGGTCCGGTGACGGCCTCCATAGCAATTTGTGACCAGAGACTTTGGGTTTGATGATCATACATGAGGACATCACTCTGGTAGAGAAGCCCCGAGACGCCGAAGGTCAGCAGTCGGGTGCCGACCATTCGTCGAAAGCCCATTCCCGTTCCGCACAGGGGACAATAGGTAATTACCACAGGTGTCCCATCAAATGTATCATTCACGATTTCGTGCCAGTTCAATATAGCAATGGGGTAGGCCTTGGCTTGGTGCGTGCCTTGGATGCCAAGAACCCGATCTTCTGGGGATAAATAATCAACCTTATCGGCTGATAGAAATTGAGGTGTCAGCAATGCAGGAATGCCATCTCTGGGAGGACCTCCTGATGAGATTTCTTCTAGCGGGACGGCATGGGGTTCGACCTGAAACCCATTAAAGGCGGCATAGGTGCTAGTAGGCCCCAAGGCCATAGACAACATGCCTAAGAGCCACAATGTGCAAAGAAAACATTGAGAAGGTGAAAATCTCAGATGCAGCGAAGATAAAAGACGAATCATTTTCTAATGTATTTCACGAATAACAAGGAATTTTGTTGTTATTGTTGGCCAAACCTGGGGATCTAAAGAGTCAGTCTAAAAATTTCGAAAAAAATTACACTATGCCGTTGGCAGCATAAAATATTTTGATCTGGATATTTTCTGTTAGAAATTCTATTCTTCTATCTCCACTCTTCTGCCACATTTTGTATGGAGAAGATTCCTACATCATGTTCAAGCGTTGCACGGGCTGGCCGAAGTCACTTATGCAAGTATTTCCCTGTATGGGAAAAGGGGTTTCCCCGTTGTTGGGGAATTCCTGGCAAAAGGAGGAAAGGCGACCCGTTAATAGATTCGAGCCACCATTTTGAACTATTCAGGGTTATGGGAAGCGATTGGGGGAGATTATTGTCATACGAGGCGATGTTTGTGGGATCGGGCGGCTCCCAGCGAATCGAAAATGGCGAGGTGTTTTTCCATATTTGTCAGTTGAAGGATGTCTTTGACCGTATCCTCCGCTTGGCATACTGAAAACCGCACATGGTGTTCTCCGCACCCTCGGTTTGCGAGGATGATGAGCGCTAAGCGGCACTATCAATAAAAGTAATTCCGCTGAGGTTATACACGATATGAGGGGCCCCTGAGGCACGGGCAGTTTTCATGGTATTTTGAAACACATGCTGGGCCTTAAAGTCCATTCGTCCAGAGCCCTCCAAATATACATTCCGTTTTGCGAAGTTTCCTGGATTACCATTGTGAAGTCCATTCTGGCCTGGCCTTGTCTCTGGTTCGTTAGGCGGGTCGTTGACAACCTATGTGCGACGTAAATTGGAAATCTTTAATGAATAAGGGACGTGTGATCTATGATTAATCGGGTATTTTAGAGGGTTTCTTCCCCTGGGATTTGGGTGGGCAACAGGAGAACTGTCAGGGGAAGAACCTTTGCAGATAGACGAATCGTCTGTGCAGCATTCAATTTCGCTTAAGTTGACAAAGCTCCCTTCACGAATTCTTCTTCGGTTTGGGTGAACAAAATTGCTCATTCAAGATAGCTTGTACTTTCTGTAATTCTTGCTCCAAGTCCTGAACGGGACAGGAGGGCTCTCTCGCGTTTAGTCCCATGCGAGTATGTTGTTCTATTTTCACACACATGGCGGCTAACCCTTCAGCGCCGACATTCTGGCAAATTCCCTTGAGACCGTGAGCCGCAAGTGCTAGTTGCTGTGCATCTTCATGTTCCACAGCTTGTTGAACTTGTTGAATGTTCTGTTCTGCATCATGAAAAAATTGTTGGACGATGACTTTCAATCGTTCTGGGCCAGCCAGCTCTTGGAGTTGTCTAAGGGAAGTGAGATTGACCGAGTCAGAGTCCTCAGCGCCCTCTGTTGACAACTCAGACTCAGAAGGCAGAGTTTTTGGGTGGGCCGCTGGAGCTGAGAGAAATGGCGTGCTTTCAACAGAAACAGGTGAGGGATCTTCATGAGCAGACGAGGCATCCTCTGGCTTGGCAGGCAGCCATTTGGCCAAAGTTCTGGCGAGTTCTTCGCGCTGAATTGGTTTTGTCAGATAATCGTCCATCCCAGCTTCCAGGCATTTTTCTCGGTCTCCTTTCATGGCATTGGCCGTCATAGCAATGATTGGTATCCGGGAACAGGAAGTAAGAAGGGGTATGGGGAGTTGAGTCTTGGAAAGATTGCTCTCTTCTTCCTTACTTCTTCCTTGCAACTTTTCACTTTCGGCCTTTCGAATGGCTCGAGTGGCTTCATACCCATCCATTTCTGGCATTTGACAATCCATTAATATGACATCAAATGTGCGTTGAGCGATAGCGGCCAACGCTTCTTTTCCAGTGGACCCAATTTCCGACCGATGACCTAATCGGTCCAACATGAGGACCGCGATCTGTTGATTGACGCGGTTGTCATCGACGACCAATATTCGGGAGCTGGTTTGCTGCGACATTTCTTTGAGACTGTGGGTTGTGACCAAGGGGGCTGGGCGGATTTCATTGTCTGGCTGGGCCAATCCAAGAACAGCAGAAAGGCAGCTATACAGTTGGGATTTCCGAATGGGTTTGGTTACAAATCCTGAAAAGCCTACTTCCCGAGCTAGCCGCCCATCTCCGCGCTGACCAATAGAGGTAATTAAGACTAGAGGGAGGGAGTGCCATGTAGGCCACGCTTTTATCCGACGGGCCAAGTCGAGCCCGTTTATGTCTGGCATCTGCATGTCTAATACTGCCAAATCAAAGGGGCGATGTTGCTCCTCGGCCTCTTGTAAGATTTGCAAGGCTTCGACTGATGTGGAACAAGTGATACATTCCATCCCCCAGTCTTTGCCGTAGCAAGACATGAGTTCAAGATTGGCCTTTGTATTATCCACGCAGAGGAGTCGGCGTCCTCGAAGGTCAGCTTGTGGAATTTTTGTTGATGGAGAAGAAGGCAGAGGCTGACAGGTTAAGGGCACGGTAAACCAAAATGTACTGCCATTTCCCGGTTGACTCTCTAGCCCCACCTCGCCTCCCATTTGCTCAACGAGTTTTTTGCAAATAACCAGGCCAAGCCCTGTTCCTCCATATTGCCGAGTGGTTGAGCTATCGGCCTGGCTAAAGGGTTGAAATAACTGCGTTTGGGTTTCCTGAGGAATTCCAATACCGGTATCGGTGACTTCAAATCGAATCAGACTGGTTTCCTCGTATTGTTCAAGTAATTGGACATGGACGGTGACTTCGCCATGGTCGGTAAATTTGATGGCATTGCTGAGGAAATTGAGAAGCACCTGTCGGAGGCGGCCAGGATCTCCCTGAACGGCGGATGGTACTTGGGTCGTGACTAAGCCCACTATTTCCAGGTTTTTTTCTGTTGCTCGTTTGGCCACCAATTCCAGCGATTCTTCCACCACATTTCGAAGATCAAAGTCGATGAATTCAAAGTCCAGTTTACCTGCTTCAATTTTTGAAAAGTCCAAAATGTCATTGATGATGGTGAGGAGGTTATCGGCTGATTGACGGACGGTATCGGCAAATTGATGTTGATCTTTGGTTAATTCGGTTTCTAATAAGAGATCTGTCATCCCAATCACCCCATTCATTGGGGTGCGAATTTCATGGCTCATGGTGGCCAAAAATTCCGATTTAGCTCGAGCCGCCGCTAATGCCTGTTCCCGCGTTTCTCCAAGTTCAACCACTTGTCGATGGATCCTGCGCGATAAGAAGAAGGCCAGGGTGATAAATCCTAGGATTTCTAGACTGCCTAGCAAAATAATGGTTTGCCATTGATCGGCGAGACTATTTTCGACTGCTTCAAATAACTCCACCATGTCTTGTTGGACCAGGCGCGCGATTTCGTCTTGAAGTGAATAGATGTCAGCAAACACTCGTTCAATGTCGATTTCCAACATGGCTCGATCTTGGAGTAGCGTGAGCATATTCGTCGATTCACTCTTCTGCTGTGATTGACGGTATTGGAATTTCCAGTCCTGGGCTAGTTCAAGAAAATCCCGTAAATCCGCAGCCGTATTGCGAAGGCCGACCAGTGTTTTCCTAAATTCAGCATTATGAGTTGTGGAGGCCTGTTCTTCTAGAAAGACTTGCAACTGATCGATCGATTTAGCATTTGGAGGGGAGGATTGATCAATTTGTAGCTGAGTGATCAATTCAGCATGGATCGTTCGTATGAGGATCAGGATGGTAGTCTTGGCGTGATTGAGTTCTCTCTCATGGGATTTGAGGGTCGTCCGGTTTTCCGTAAATTCTACGAGGGTCGAACGAACAAACCCCACCATACTGATTCCTAGGACTAAGGCTAGACACACCAGCGCCCACACCATGGTCCGGATTCGTGCGCCGTCTTGACGATGATCACTCATAGGTCTCGTAACGCTGGACAAAGCATATCCAGCGAATCCTTGAAAATATTGAATGCCACCCCTTAATGAGGAATGATTGTCCGCCTAATCTCTTGTGCTAAATAGAAGAGGTGAGGTTTCCCCATTTTTTGAAAAACGCTGTTGATTGGTCAAAAGGAGAAACCGCGTTTCTTCATAATATCGGTCTAAAAATGGATGGAATGAAGTGCAGCACACCCAAAATTCAAGGGATCTGCAGAAAAGACCAAAATTCCCTGCTAACAGTCCTTAAGTTCCATCAACCACCTGTCGACAAGTTGAATACACAACAACGTCAAGATACTGAAAAGAACGGATTCAATGGCAATGCACGTGAGTCCCAGAGGAATGAACACAGCGGGTGGATTATGTATGTCCAGGATTAGATGGCTTCCATTGAGCCTGATGATAGGGAAAGTGAGATTGTCACTAATGGGAAGCTTAGCCTTGGCCTGGTGTCTCCTTCTGGTAAGTCCACAGACGGGAATGTCTGCAGAATCCTCCACGACATTTGAGGGTATCAATGCTGAATTGAGGATGATGCAACAGCGTATCGAAGAGATGCGATCAAGAATCGAAGGGTTGGCGCAAGAAAAAAATATTGGATCTACAAACGGGTTGGAGGAGCAGTCTAGGAAGGACCAATATGAAGAACTGTCAGAGCGGCTTGAAGTACAGGAAGATCTGACGCAAGAACTTGATGAGAAAGTTGGCAGTCGAGCTATCGTTCATGCTTTTGATGCGATGCAGTTAGATTTTGGAGGATTTCTCCATTCTGCATTCACGCATATTCATGGAGATAATGGTTCGGCCTCTAGCTTTGATCGGCTCACCTTTGAAATTCTTCTCAAGGCGCAATTTAGTCGACGATTCTCAGCCTTTTTTGCCCAAGCGTTTATACGAGAGTCTAATACTCGTTTTACCGATACCTTTCAACGCACTTCCCCTGGATTTCGATTTTCGGGATCAGGAGGCGTGAAAACCCCACTCGTGATTGCCTGGGCGAATTACATGCATAGCGATCACTTGAATATTCAAATTGGTCGCTATGTTACGCCTTTTGGAATTATCAATATTGAGCATTTCCCTGCCATCCTACTGGATACGGAACAACCACAATTCCTACGTCCTTTTTCGGGTGATACCATTTTCCCCAATTTTCTCACTGGGGCCCAAGCTCACGGAAAATTCTTTTTGAAAGACGACATCATTCAGTACAACCTGTACACCGGGATTTTTACGGGGAGCACCCCAGAACAATTTTATAGCGGGGCTCGAGTTGGCTATGCCCTGGGATCATTCGGTACGACGGTGGGAATCAATCTGGGTATGGGAAAACGCTCCTTGAGACCGACTGCTCCTGACGCAACGACCGTTTCGAATAACGCAACTTTCTACATGTACGGAGTGGATCTGCTCATTGATAAAGGGCCGATACTCTGGAAAAACGAATTATTTTTTACCGATGAAGATAAAGGCGCGGGAGGGAATCGGGTCGGGTTCTATACTCAACCGGCCTATCGGGTCACAGATCAGTGGATTGTGTTTTACCGGTATGACTTTCTTAATGATGGCAAGCTTCAAGTCGTCCCGGCTGGAGGAGGTCCACGACTTCATACTCCAGGTCATTCCACGGAACATGCCTTAGGGCTGAATTACCGGCCAGTCCCCAACGTCCGGCTTCGTGCCACTGCAACGTGGAAGGAATTTTCCAGTGGCAGGCTGGGAGCTCCAAACGCCGACGCACAAATCTTTCAATTGTCTGGAACGCTTAGCTTTTAAGGGGAACCCGGCTTCCATTGTCCATGAAGATCTCAATGAGTGGTATGAAGCAAGAAGCCATTTTGTGCAGTCTGATGGCTCTTCTGGTTTTTGTTCCGCCCTGTCTGGCCGAAGACTCCTTCGCAATTATTGTGAATCGTGATAATTCCTTATCTGGAACATCTGAAGAACTCACCAGCTTGGTAGCTCGATTATTTTTAAAACAACAACGGAATTGGCCAAACGACGTGTCTTCACGGGTGTATGACCGAGAACCGGGCTCTCCGGAACATCAGAAATTTGTCGAACATATTCTGAAGATGTCGGAGGGAAGACTCTCGTCGCACTGGGTGAAAATGAAGCAAGTTAGCGGAGAAACTCCCCCGAGAGTGATTCGTTCCAAGGGTATTCTCTTGCGATTCATTGAAAAGCACAAAGGTGGTATTGGGATCGTAAAAAGTAAGGTGGCCAAGAGTCTGCCCCCGTCCATTAAAGTCTTATTCAGGTTTTAATTCTTCTTTCACCAAGCCAGCTCCTAATACGGTTTTTCCAACGTAAGCCAAGCTTGTTTCCGTTTACGCGTGAAGCCGAAAACTTGGCCCCTGTTCCTGGGCGAAAATCGGTGCACTACGATATTTCCGCACTGCTCCCCCTGGGCTGCCATTTCACAAGTAGGTCTTCACCTGGTGATGGACTTTGGCTCTCTTAAGAAGGAATCTGCATTGTGAGGTGGGGCTATGTAACGATGAATGGAACAACGGCGGTATGGTGCCGTTTCACACCTTCTTACGAGGTCCGAAGATACATATGTATGCTTAGAAGATAGAGACACAAAAAGGTTTCTGTCCCCTTTAAAGGGATCTTTTCTAGTTTCTTGGGGTGGTTGGTGTGGCTATGGTGAGGTTAGGCGAGGTCGATGGGACAAGGCTTGTCCCAATGAGTCAAAAATGGGAATTTGTTGCTTAATATTTCCAATGTCCAAGACATTATTGACGTAACCCTCAATTGCACACAAGGAAAAACTCACATTGGATTGATTGCAGCCTTTGCTGGCAAGCAAAAGAATTCCCAACCCTGCACTGTCTATATAAGACACATCCTTGAGGCTGAATACGATGGAACGTGATCCGGAGGCAATGGCAGATTTTACGGCGTTCTGAATCTCCTTCCGGGTATTAAAATCAAGTCGTCCAGAGCCCTCCAAAATAGTGGTTCCATTTTGACTTGTTTCCTGAATCATCATGATGTTGGCCTCCACAAGCTGCACATGAGTGTGTAAGAGTTAACGAGAATGACCAAAGTATCATCCTCAAGATTAATGAAGAAAACAGAAAAAAAGACGTAGCAGGAGTTTCACGGGGAATCTCCTTTTACGCCATCCACTGACTAGTCTGGCCTTGCCACTAGCCCGTCAGGTTGCAATCAAATATTAGTTAGCTCTTCGGCTTTTGAGTCAATGATCTTGAGTCTGGAAATAAGCCGATCGCTGCTTAACTCGGTGTCCACACAACCGGGGGAAGTCCACTTTACTCACAAGGTTCATTGAATACTCCACATTAGGGGGATGGGTTATTTCACGAAAGCCAGGGCTTCATTGGGGGAACGAAATGGGACTGGAGGTATATTTTGTGACAGTGGGAAATGTGGACTAAGTTCCCTGGGGAGAGAAGTCATTTTAGGACAACTTATTGCGGCGCTGATGCATTGATGGCTTCTTCAACCGTGAGAAAATGGGGAATGAGTTGGTCAACTTTGGTTATTTCCAACATCTGACGAATAGAATCGTTGACTCCACACAGTCGCAATTCGCCTCTTCCGTGAAGCGATTTATAAAAGTAAACCAAGCCCGCCAAGCCGCTACTGTCAATTTTTTTTACTTTACTTAAATCAAAAATGATATTAGTCGATTGACGAGTCGATAATTCTGGGATCGACTCTCTCAGACTTTGGCCTATATTCTTGGATAGGTGGTTTGGCGGGACAGAAATCACTAAATTGTGGCCAATCCAAGTTTGAGACAGTTTCATTTCCGACTCCTTTGCTAGCTACATTCTTTTTTAGACTTCTTCATACTTGTCAATGTTTTTCTTGTGTTTCCTTAATCAGAAGGTCCTGGTCATAATTGGATGGCGAGTATTGTGACGTCATCATCAAACGATTCATTATTTCCCCAACGTTTTATCGAAGAATGAATGATTTCTAGGGATTGGGATAGTGATTGATCGGCTGTGGTTTCAAGTAATTGCTTGAACCGATTTAGCCCATAAAATTCTTCTTGAGCGTTTTCACATTCTAGGACACCATCTGAATACAAGTAGATACGATCCCCTTTTTCTAATTGGGTCACTGAATCTGTATACGTGGAATTTTCTAAGATTCCTAAGGGTAACCCCCCGCCCTCGATTACGTGACTCGTTCCGTCCCGGTGAATCAGAAGGGAGGGTGGATGACCGGCATGCACCATTCGGAGTTGATTGGTTCGTGTATTGAGAATTCCTAATGCCATCGTGAAAGATTGCATGACGGTGTCGGTGCTTTGGAAAATTCCATTTAATTCTTTAGCGACAGAAGACGCCGAATTTAGTTGGTAATGTAAAAAATTGGGAGTGAGAAACTTACTTATGGCCATCGCCTCCATGGCCGCCGCAATGCCATGGCCAACGACATCCACGAGATAAACGGCGAAGTAGTTTGGACTAATGGGGACAATGTTAAAGATATCTCCTCCAACTTTATTTGAGGGGAAGAATAACCAGTCGGCATTGATACCCTGATGAGATTCGGCTTCCGTAGGTAAGAGGCTTCGGTGAACTTCCGCAGCTTGCTCCAAGTCGTGTTGAATTTGACTCATGGCTTTTTTGAGCTGGACATTTTTCTCAATTAACCTAGTTTCATAGCCTATGATGCGCTCGGCATTCCGAAGTTTAATGCGGAGTTCTGCGGAATTATAGGGTTTGGAAATGAAATCATCAGCTCCTGCTTCTAATCCGTTTATAAGATCTTCTTGTGAATTTTTCGAGGTGCCAAGAATCACATAGGTATAGTTGGAGGAGTCCTTTTCTCGAATCTTTTGACAGAGTTCTAGGCCATCCATGACCGGCATTAACCAATCCGTCAGGATAATCGGATAGAGATCCTCTTGTAAGAGGTCTAAGGCTTCCTGCCCATGTTGGGCGCAGACCACAGTGTACCCCCAGCTTTCTAATTGAGTCTGGATGATGAGACTGGTGGAAAGTTGGTCTTCAACCAATATAATTTTCATGACAGGGAGTTGATGAGAAAGATAACCATTCTCTTTAATTAAAGAAGCGTTTACCTTTGGTTTCAATTTTGAGATCTTGATTGCGTAAGGGGATTCTTCTTTTAGTGTATTCGGTGATCTTGGGGACTCACTTTACACAACTCTTCAAATACGTAAGCAAAATTGCTAGAACTGATTTTGGAAAGAGAACGGTTCTTCAGTCGCTCAATCCTGTGATAAAACTAATCGAAATGATGATGTGGAGTATTGGGCATGATGCACCTTTCCCGCTGAATATCCATAGAGCTTTGAAATCAATGCCTTAAAACTCAAATGGTGATAATTAGGGTGTTTTATGCCGTTTATTGAAGTTGAAGATATTCAATCCCTCCAGATCGCGACGTTGGTGAAGCTGGAAGGTTCCTGGTTTAGCCATCCCTTCCCCACCAATACCTTTACCATTCAATCTGCGGAAGATCTGGCCGCGATTCAGGGCCTGACCAACGTGACCATTCTGTATGATCCGGACCGATCGCAACCTTCTGATTCTGACGACCTTTCAAGCAAGAGCGATGATCCTCTGGAGGTTCTGACGGAGTCGGTGGACTCAGAAGATCCTGGGACGTTTTCCGATGGAGATGAGGAGAATCTTCAAGAAGAGGAGTCGCTGATCCCTGAGTCGGCGTTGTCCGAGCTGCTGGATCGGCGTGAAGATTATCATGAATTTTTTGATCATCTCCGGAAGGTAGAGAGCCTATTAGAAAACATTGGCACAAGGGCAGGAACTGTTTCGACCGTTGAGGGTCGTCGACCGGCTGGTCTCAAGACCGGTGATGCCATGATTACGAATATGATGCAAGCGTTAAATAATCCGAAGACGGCCATGTCTCTTATTGATCTCGTGGGAAGTAATGGGGTGGCCTGGGGGCTTTCCGAACATGCCATGAATGTTTGTACGCTTTCCCTCCTCATCGGGCGACAATTTTCCTTAGAGGATGACGTGTTACTGGAGCTTGGCCGAGTGGCCATGTTTCATGATGTGGGGTATCGGGCTATGCCTATGAAGGTGAAATTTCAGGCTGGAGGCATGAAAGTTGAAGCCGACCCCAGGGCTTCGTCTTTTACATCCTGAGATGGGCAGCCAGCTCATGGCCTCGTTTCTGAACGCCGGCCCGTTGCTTGTTGAGATTATTGCGCAACATCATGAGCGTCTCGATGGTTCAGGATTTCCAAAAGGTTTAGGAGGAGAGGATCTCTCCTTACTCACACGAATTGTCATGGTGGCAGATCATTATGATGAACTCTGTAATGCGTCAAATCCGGACACCAGTCTCAATCCGCATGCCGCGTTGTCTCGCCTCTTTCGTCATGAAAGGGGAATCCTCGAAGTTCTGTGAGCAAGTTGTTCAAGCGTTGGTTCAGGTGATAGGGGTCTATCCTCCTGGGAGTTTGGTGGAACTCACGGATGGGTTTATGGGTGTGGTGTCTTCAATCAACGTGCATCATCCCACCAAACCTGTGGTGTTGCTCTATGCACCCTGGCTCTGTCGGAACGATGGGCTACTGGTCAATTTAGCAAAAGAGGCCACACTAGAAATTAAACAAGCCGTCCATGCGAAGGATATTCCAGAACAGGTGTTCGCCTATCTCAGTCCCCGGCGGATGGCGATGTTTGTCCATGCTGCAGAACCGATTACGATGGGTTTCAATAGTCGACCCACCCGTTCCATCAAGCCTGCGCTGAAACGCTAGCACATCCTCTCTTTTTACCGGGCCTCTTTCAAACTGTCTTTGATTCAAATAGAGGAAGAAAGACTGTGACGTCATCTTTTGGACATTATGAATGAAGGTACGTTTTAGGGGTGGGACTTCTTGAACCAAACTTTAGCTTCGGGATAGAACGTGAGGAAAATTTCAGTCGTCATTTCGGTCAGATGCCGAACGAGCTGGGTAGTGGGCTCTTGATTCTTCTTTTGATCTGCAGAGGTCTGGCATTGCACCCATAGGCGATGCAACGTCTCGATTTTCTGTTTCAGAACCCGTTCGGTTTCTTGTTGCCAAAAGAGCGGAAATTCACGAGGGTCAGTGTAATCCCCTCTGCCTCGGCCGCAATGCGTGACGGCCAAATAGCGCAGGAGCGCATCCCGCGTTTGGCGATCGAGAAACTCATTCACCCATGAAATCCGGTTGGGATCGCCCTCATCCTGACTTTTCGCATAGGCGGTTCCTCCAAGCGCGCCTAAAATGGCGCCTCCAATGGTAAAGAAGCCATGCGATAATCCTCCTGTGGCCACATCGGAAGCAAACCCTGCTGCTGCACCACTCACCAGGCCATTCCAAAAACTTTCCTCTTCCCAGGGTTTTCGTTCACCAGGCACGGTGACATCTTTCAGGCGTGATTGAATGGTATGAGCGGTTTCGCCTGATAATCCATGCAGTTTGATCAACTGAGTGCTCATGGCAGTCATGCGATGGGCTAATCGTTGATCCATGGCTTGTACGGCGCGTGTGACTTGGATTTTTGTCGACTGTCCTGAGGTCGCCTCGGAAAGGGTTTCGCTGTCCTTTATGGTCTCGACTAACATGTGAGCGATAGCACTCATACTCTGATGGAGGGTGTGTTGTTGCTGCTCCCGCCAGGCGTCGGACAGTTGAGCCATGATGGGTTGTTGAGTTTTCGGTAGTGCCTGAACAATGCGATCCCATAAAAGTCCTTCTTGCACCCAGCATCGGGTAAAGGCATCCAGGCTCATCACATCATGAATGACAGCTTGCGATGACCACTGTTGTTTCCACCGAGTTTTCAATCGGTGTTGTTGATCGGGATCTGTCAGGCCGGTTTGATTGAGGAGCATGATGACCGGTTTGTTGAGCCAGATCAGGAGATCTAGTTCGGGTTGGAGATATCCAGCCATGGCTGGGTCTTCAGTGGCATTGACCAGATAGAGCACGACGTCGGCCTCGTCCTGGACGTTTCGAATGGCTTGTTGACTGCACCAAAACGGTTTGTCAGCCAATCGATCCCAGACTTGTGACACGAGCCAGCCAATCGGATTGGAGAGCCCCTGAAGCCGTTTCAAGAGCTTGTGACTATTGCCGAATCCCGGCGTGTCCCACAGGTTTAATCGCAGACCGTCGGGTGTTTCGAGCAAAAGGAATTGTTCGTTTTGAATGGTGACATGCGCCTGATCAAGAACCTGTCCGACCTCTTTGCGCAACAACGTGCGGGCCAAGGTGGTTTTCCCAATATTGGTATGGGAAATCAAGGAGAGTGTGATGGAAGGCGTGGTCGTTTCCATGCTGCTATCCAGAAACCGGCCAAAGTCCCGTTTGGGCTTCTTGGAGAAAATGTTCTGGTGAGGTGGTGTTTGCGTGAAACGGAATGAGTGAAAGATGGTATTGGTTACCAAGGCGTTGCCAGGTTTGTCGGCGTTCGATGACTCGAGTTTCATCAATCGTCTGGCTATACGGTTCTTCATCCAAGAGCACCAGAAGTCTTGACGCGCCTCGGTTGGTCCCCATTTGTGTTTGCATGGAATGAAGCCATTCTCCCTGAACTTCCCCTTCCGGAGTTTGCCCAGCATTGAAGATCACGACAGACGTTCGAACAGGCGTGATGGCCTCGGCCTGGTGTGAAAATTCCTCACCAAAAGAAATGGGATGTTGCCAATGGATAGTGGCGAGATTTCCAAAGAGGTCAAGAAAGCGAAGGTCCAGAAAATTTTTAGCATCCGATGACGGCTGATAACTATAGGGGATGATCTCTATCTGTACTCCTTGTCCTCGGTCTGGAGCGAGCAGATGGATAAAGTAGGAATCGTCTAGGGGTAATAGGAAGGTTTCACGTGCCTGATTCAGAGATCGGTGGCTCTTCCATACCATGATGCTGCGGGGAAGCACGATCATGGCCAGGACCGTCACGGCCCACAGATGAATCCACTGGGCTGCTGGGCCATGTTCAGGAACTTGGAGATTGGCGATTTCTGAGACGGTGGGAAAAGGATATTGGAGGAGCCATGCTGCAGGACCTAAGAGCATGTGAATGATTCCGTGGACCTGATTGACGGAGAGAAAGGTGCTTTCCCAAGTCGCTTGATAGTCGAGTGCCAGGCCTCGGATATACATTCCTACGATCATCCCCAGGGCCATACAGGCTGCTCCGAGGTGGAGGAGTTGACGCAGGCGATGGGTCCATACCGGTCGACTGTGAGGCCACCATAGTGTGGTGAACCGTTTTGTCGCTTTCTGGACCCAGGAGGTAGTCGAAGAATCAGAACGGTTTCCAAAGGGCCATGGACGTTGTCCTCGGTTTTCAAGCAATCGGGCTAGCCACGCTGCGGTGGTGTCGAGCCATGTGGTCTTCACTGAGGATTTGAATAAAGGAAGGAAGGCGGAAGACAAGTACATCCACCCATTCCATAAAAGCAATAAGAGAAGGGGGAAGTTGAGTAAATTTACTCGTTGGGAGTCACCAAGCCCGTTGATGAGTAACCCTCCTAAGAATGCCGGAATTGCGAATAGCGCAGTGGGGATGTCGATGTGAAGATGCGTCCAGGATTTCGCGAAGGCCGGAAAAGCCTTGTCAACAAAGGCCCAGAGGATTTCCGAACGTGTTGTGAGAAATCCCAGATTCGCTTCTACCGAGTCGTCGGATGAAGGGCCATGTTTATCTCTGGCTTGTTGCGTTGCATGGTGTCGGGTGGAAATAGGAAGGTGGTTCCCGTGGGGGTCAGATTCTTCTAAGGCTTGGACGAGCAGGATTTTGGAAAATGTATTTCCATTCATGGGGTTTGGCGAAACGAGATCCAATAGTTAGGTTTCTTTTAGGTACGTGCGAATCATGGTACTGGAGAAATGTATTTGAAATAAATAGGGGATGAGAGGCTTAGGCGATGGTTTAGAGAGGAATGGGTTGGGTTTCGTGTTGTGTGGCGTTGGTCTTAACCTGGTGCTGCCGACTCTTTGGGTGTTGCTGTTCTGGCGACAGAGGATTCGGAATCCAGGAGAATACTCAGCCCGCGAGTCGAGGGGTGACTTTCAAGGGCGATTTTGACAATCATGGTCATGGGAACTGACAGCAACATGCCGATGGGGCCCCAAATCCATCCCCAAAACACCAAAGAGAGAAACACCACCAGAGTCGAGAGTCCCAGTTTGCGTCCCATCAGTTTGGGCTCGACCACATTTCCAAATATCACGTTCACTACTCCATACCCTACCGCGACTAAGAGGGCGCGTCCCAGGCCGAATTGAATATAGCCGAGAAGGACCGGTGGAACAGCAGCGATGATCGAGCCCAGGTTGGGAATGAAGTTTAAGAGAAAGGCCAGGAGTCCCCAAATAACAGGAAAGTCGATCCCTAAGATGGTCACCCAAATTGCCACGATAATACCCGTGGCCAAACTCAAAAGTGTTTTGATGGCGAGGTAATTATTCACGGCATCGGTAATTTTGCTGAATTGTGAAAAGGTGCCTTTTGGATCACCAAACGCGGCATGGACCTTTTTGGGAAAGCTTGAGGCTTCCAACAAAATGAAAATAACGGTCAGGAGAATTAAGAAGGAATTGGCCAGCATGCCCCCTAATCCTGAAAGCATGCGACCCACGAGACGCATGGACGCGCCGGGGTCAATGGATTTGAGCAACAACTCTTCATTGAATTGAACACCCAGCCCTTGTACCCATTGGAGGAGCGGCCCCATTTCTTCCGTGAGTCGAGCCTGATACCGGGGGATGGCATCGGAAAAATCATCTAACGAGGTGCCGATCAACACAATAAAACCAAAACCTAATCCTAGGACGCCAAGAATGACCAAAAATAGGGCCACTGGAGAAGGAATTCCCTTATCCCGTAACCAGAAGATGGGGGATGCACTGAGTATGGCGAGAAAGCCCGCGATTAACAGGGGGACAAGAATCGGCTCTGCCGCCCGCATGCCCGCGACGACAACGACGAACGCTGCACCCGTTAAGAGGAATCGACTATTTGAGGGTTGAGAAGACGGGGATGATGGCACCATATGTGATCTTGAACAGCCGAGAGAGTTTGGTCAATCAATGACGAGGTTTGTTTTGTGTCTCCTTCTCATAATACCCGCTTCTTGAGTTTTTGTCTTGAAGGAGAATACGAGAAGACCATTGAGGCGCGGAGAGGGGAACGGGCTACGAGAGTAAAGACGGTACTTCAAGGCGATGGTAGCATCGGGCGATCAAACGTCAGTTTATTCTTCAATCGCCTTTTGGCGTTGTTGTAGGTACCCGTTTCGGATTGCGCCATACAAGTCTAGCGTGCCTTCTTCCACTCCTTGAAAGCTTTCCAACGTTAAAGCGCGAAGATTAATGCTTTCTGCCACTGTCAAACCCAATCGAGCGTAGGTAATGGTGGGATCATGTTGCACAAGGCGAGGAGCATCGGCAATTTCAATGATCGGCAGAACGAGCCAATTAAAAGGATCAAGAAACGTATCTCCAATAAAACCAAATCCGTCTCTTAAGGTGAACGGGCCATAGAATGGCATGACAAGATAAGGCCCAGGCGGGACGCCATAGCTTCCCAACGTTTGCCCCAGATCTTCGAGAGGGGTGTCCAAGTCAAACATAATTTTGGCGGGATCGAACAGGCCGCCAACTCCCAACGTACTATTAATCAGAAACCGACTCATTTCTATACCGGCCCCACGGAATTTAGCTTGAAAGAGGTTGTTCAAGAATCGAGGGACAAACCGGGCATTTTGAAAGACATTCACAATGCTGTGTTGCACTTCGGCTGGGATGAAAAAATTATAGACTTGGGCTGCGGGCTTGAGGAGGTAATTATCAAATTGGTAGTTGAATTCAAAGACCACCGAGTTGACGGGTTCGAATGGGTCATATTCTTCAATTTGGGCTTCTTGGGGAGACTCATCAAACGGATCAATGAGTTCATCCTCAAAGGCTCTCTCTTCGTCCACTGAAGCTTCGGCCGACTCCACAAGGGTGGGTTCTGCTTCATTCTCTAGATTCTTTAAGGTCTCAGTCGATTGATCGTTCCCCGCACACCCAGCGATTCCTAATGCAAGGCACAGAACGAACGCAATCCAAGGGGAGAGGCTTTTGTTGCCGGATAACGATGACGAGGATATGGCTTGAAGGGATTTATGAGGCCTCTTTATTGTTGTTGGCAAAAGGAGAAACATTGGTCTTGAGGTCATGCGGCCATCCTTTAAAAGTAGGCTGGGAAGAACGTAGAAGGATGTTCTAAGAAATGCAACAAACTGTACCAAAATAAAGTTGTTAATCCAAGAAAGGCTTCATTCACAAGATTGCTCTTTGTCATTAATCCTTAGGTTCCGATGGACACCTGACTAAGCGTGAGTAAGGCATTGTCGGTTTGGCCAACACATCGTTACAAAAAAAAGCAAAAGGAAATCAGGCATTCTATCTTGTATCGCGTCCTTATTGAGACTTATGCGCGGCATCCGTTAATCAGTTCGACGGTTTCCCTTCTCCTTTTCCGACCTTTCTGAATGTCCCAGTCCCTATTACCCAACAGTTTGTCGTAACGGCACACAACCGTTTGTACTTTCGAAAATTATTGTGCTGGCATTTCCTTTGCTCATCTTGGCTTGACGCGAGTATGGGAACTCAGGTGATACCAATGCCGCGATGTCAGACAAGGCCAGACAAGAGATTGACGACCATGAACAGAAGGGAGACAGGAATGACCCCAACAGTTTCATCGCAAAAATCTTCGTGGAATGGTTCCATCACCAAAGGGAAACGAGCTCAGGGTTCGAAGGTGTTGTTATCAAAAAACACTCCTGTTGGAGAACGTGCGGAGAGTCTGCCAGATCGGCAGCTTCCTCTCTATTTGAAGGAAATTGGACAAGTCCTCTTGCTGGACCGTGCGGGTGAAGTCAATCTGTGTAAAAAGATTGAATATGCCAATGAACACATGTTGGAGGCCTTGTTTGTCCTACCCATGACTTTGGAGTTCTTGAAAGACCAATTAACGCGTCTCGACCTTGGAGAGATTGTCGCCAAGCACGTAGTGCAAAAAGATAAAGAAGTGGTGGTGGAGGTCGATGGGGAAATAGACCAAGCGGACATTCCCGATCCTCAAGAAGACGATGAAGAATTTCGGCAACGGGTCATGCAGCAACTTGAGGACCTCTGTCAATGTGTGCAATCTCTTATAGATTCACCAGCGGAAGATTCCCAAAACAAGGCCAAGCGCTCTCATCAGGCAAAATATTCTGTAGAGAAAAAGCGACTCCTAGAGAGCTTGAAGACGGTGAATTGGCATCCCAAGTTTTTTCATCAAATTGAATGCCGGATTCAGTCTTTGGAAGTACAACTGGAAGCCGTCTTGCAACGACTAGGTGTGTCTCAGGTAAACATTCGTCAAATCGGACTTCAAAAAATCGATATGAACAGCCTTTCATTGGCGACAAACACGCGTGATCATGCACAAAAGGATTCGACTCAACCACGTGGCCAGCAAGAAGCCATCGAACATTTGAAATATGTGGAAGAGCAACTGCTGCACATGCCCTTTGCGAAATTTTTGGTGAGGGTTCGACAATTAGAGCGAGCGAAGACCCAAGTTCATTTTGCGAAACAAGCGATGCTGGAGGCCAATTTACGATTGGTGGTCAGTGTGGCCAAACGATATATGAATCGAGGGCTGGATTTTTTAGACCTCATTCAGGAAGGCAATATTGGTTTAATGCGGGCCGTGGACCGTTTCGAATATCAACGAGGATATAAATTCAGCACCTATGCCACCTGGTGGATTCGACAGGGGATCACTCGGGCCTTGGCAGATCAATCCCGAACCGTGCGAGTTCCGGTTCATGTGTGTGATGCGATGACCCGAGTCCGGCGTTCATGGGATCGGCTTGCCGTCCAATTAGGCCGAGAACCGAATATGGAAGAGTTGGGGAATATCCTCGATCTGCCTTCAGAAAAACTGGCGGCCCTCCTGGGTGCGACGAAGGGCGCATTGTCTCTTGAAACCCCTGTTGGAGATGACGAAAACGCGCATTTGTCCGATGTGTTGGAGGATCATTCCGCCGTGTCTCCCTTCTATTCGGCCGAGCGAAGGGACTTGCAGGAAAAAGTGACGATGTTGCTTCAGACACTCACCCCTCGAGAAGCCCATATTATTCGACGGCGTTTTGGAATTGGGGAACTTGAGGATGCCACACTCGAAGAAATTGGTCATGAATACTCCGTCACGCGGGAACGGATTCGGCAGATTGAAGAACGGGCCTTATCGAAGTTGCGGGAACCTGATCGCAACCAGACATTGCGCACGTATTTTAAACTGGCGGGTTCAGCGTAACGGTGATCGAATGTTCGTGAATAGGATTTAGGAAAAGAGGGAGTCGCTCGAGGGTGGAGATTCCTGAGGGGTGGTGTCCTGCTGGAGCCCGTGGCTCTCTTGGAAGTTGGCAGTGGCAGTCTTGGCGTTCAGAAATGAAGCACCATTCAGATTCGCCCGTTGGAAATCAGCTTCACGTAAATCGGCTTCGCGAAAATCGGCGTATGAACAATCCGTCGATGAGAAATCGGTTCCTTGTGCCTGCGCCCGAACAAAAGTGGCGCCACGCAACGTGGAGTGTGGAAAAACGGTTCCCCTCAGTTCGGCTTGTTGGAAATCTGCCCAGATGAGATCGGCCTGTGAAAAATTGGCCCAAGCCAGTTGGCTGCGGAGGAAACGGGCACTCCGCAGGTTGGCCCCATGAAAATTAGCCCCGCGCAGATCCGCGCCTTCAAAATCCGCTCCTGGTAGATAGGCTTCCTGGAAATTGGCATTCCGTAGATCTTGATGCCGGAAATCTGCCCCCCGCCGGTCGACCTGAAAAAAATCTTGAGGAGAAGGAGGAGGCGATTCTTCGATTAGTTGTTTGTCCAGTTGTGTGGGGCTTGTCAAGCCTGTGGACTGTGTTCGCTTCCAGGTTCGGTGGGTATCAAGTAAAAACGTTCGATCATCCTCGACGTCCTTAGGGTGAGATATGGGCCGGGGCGATTCGTCGTGACGCTCAGACATCAATCAACTCCGAGACGCGAATGGCAGAGTATGGCATGATAGACACGTGAAAGATGAGTCGTGGTGGACTTCATGAAACCATAACGAAAATGCTTAAATGGGTCCAGCGGATAATCTTGGTAAGGCACAATAAAAATATGGAGATGGAGAATTGACACTCATGAATGGGTACTATCAGGAGCTCAATTTCCTACGGAGTGTGTTGTGAAATGGAATTGATGACCGTGGTGTCCATGATCGTCGTTTTGGTGCTGGTCTATGCCCTATGGGTGTGGTGGAAGGATGGAAACACGTGGGAACCTTGGTGTGGCAGAGTTCGTCACCGTATTCGCACAGCTTTGGGAGCCGTCAGTCGAGATGAGATGCGGATGATGCAGGAACACCTCAAGGATAGAGATCACCGGTGGGAGGCCCGTGTGGCCAAGTTAGAAACGGCCGCGAAATTTTCTCATCAACTGCAATATGTCACGAAAGAAATTGATGGCCGGTTGACCAAGCTGGAACAATCTGAAGATCCAAGCAAATCCACAGAAAATTCTGGACCTATTGGAAAGCCTCGCTCTCTTGTTCGACTGGGTGTTCGTGTGACACTCAGCGATGAACTATGGGCCCATTTGGGGACGGAGCATGTGGATAAAATTGAGGACCATCTCATCGAGACGATGGTCCAAGGGCCTTTTTGTCCGGTATGTTTAAAGAGGGTGGCAGGACGAGACCGCCACAAAAAACTCGCCGAGGTCCCAGCGCAATGCCGGCATTGTGGGGTTTCTTGGGACAGCCCAGAAACCGTTGAATATCCCATATCGGTCATTGACCTCAAGCGGCAGGTGTATGAGCATCTGGATCAAGAATATCGAGCTGGAAAAACGATGTATTGAAAGCTGAATACATTCAAACGGTGATTTCCCCTTGATGCCCGATGATGACTGGCCTAATCTTGTTTAGATCTAGAAGGGATGCTATAACCGACCACGATGCCCGCCTGCCCTTCTTGTTCACAAGACAACCCAACTGACGCAAATTTTTGTGCTCAATGTGGGCAAGCGCTTGTCAAGCATGACCCTGAGCCAGACGCAGAACCCACCCCCTCCCCATCCACTCCGACCTCGCTCCAACTATGGGAAACCTTTATCGGCCCGAGTAAATCGCTACAGTTTTCTTTGAAGACATGGTGGACCTGGCGTCCGGCTTTTTTCTACTACAAGGAAAAATTTGCCAACCTTGAAACTCCAGCCGGCCCACGATTTGCCCTCAGTTGGAATTGGCCGGCCGCGGTTTTTGATTCCTTCCTGTGGTTTCTCTATCGAAAAATGTATATGTTTGCGTTGTTGTATGCCGTGGCTCCGGCACTGGCCATATTCATCACTGGGGACATGACCGTCGGCATTGTGTCACGTATCTTGGCCGGGGCCAGTGCGAACTACCTCTATTATTGGCATGTCAAAGACAAGGTGCAGCGAATCATGTCGATTCCCAATATGGATGACACCGCTCGTGCGAACCTCGTTCGCGAGGAAGGGGGCGTGCAACCCTATGTGTTGTGGCTGGGTGCGGCGCTGCATGTCTTTATGTTTGGCCTGTTAGTCTCGGCGATCCTTCAGGGGGCACCAGAAGGCGTTGTACCTGAGGGTTCCGTAGAACGACCCACGCCGAAATTCTTTTAAGACGAGCAAGAACGAATTTAGGAAGTGGATGAGGGGATAGGCTGAGGAACCGTCTTGGTTTGCCACGTGAACCAGGCCTGAAACCATTCATAGTCCGATTGATAGGCGGTGTGCTTGGCGTCTTCCTGCCCATTCTTTTCAGTCAAAAGGGTATAGGTTCGAGGCCAATTTTTCGTCCACCAGGACTTAAGCGCTTCCGGCGTGGAGAGGGTTTCCTCGGATTGGAAAATATCCCCAGCAGCCACTAATTGGGCAATCAATTTCCAAGTACGGTCTTTCCCTAACCCCAAACTTCGAAAATGTTCTCGTAGCAAGAAGACCACCCATAATTCGGCGCTATGTTTTTTGTTATGTTTAAAGGGTTGGGTTTGACGAAGGGGAATGGGGTCAAAGTTCTTTACGATGGAGGTATAGTCTGGCCCGCCATAGTTGCCGACGACTTCTGCAATCCCTTCCACCATATTCGCCAATTCCACTTCCACTTGCGGCCCTTGGGACGACGAGGTGGAGGGGGCATCATTGAGGGGGTTAGGCGAGGTGAGCATATCAATCACGGGCTTGAGTTCTCGGAGCCGTTTCACCGCAGCTTTTAAAATTTGGGATGATTCTACCCAATAATCTGAATCATTCTTGGCGGCCCGTTCTTTCCCTTCAGGTGGCAGGACGGGAGGAATCCAATGGCGAATGAGGGTAAACAGAATATAATCCAGATCGCCCCCTTCCTGTGCGGCGCGATCCAAGGCTTGATCAGGTCCGAGGCCCTGCTGAAAAAATCGTTCAGTGCGGTCGGCCACGTGATGGCGTTGGGCCAAAATGGTCCACCATTGGGCGAATTGTTGCCATTTGCTGGAATCGGAAGTCATGATAGGAAAGGTAACCCAGAAGGCTAGGGCCATGGTACGATTCGTTGCAGGCCAAAGCAAGTGTGAGTGAGGAGGAGGAACAATGTCACAACTTGTGTTGATACGTCATGGTGAGTCTCAATGGAATTTGGAAAATCGATTTACCGGATGGGTTGATGTGCCGCTGACCCCTAAAGGTGAAGAAGAGGCTCGAGCGGCTGGAGAAAAGCTCAAATCGTTTCAGTTTGATTGTGCGTTTACCTCGGTGCTGATGCGTGCGCAGCACACTCTACGTATTGTATTGGAAGTGATCGGCCAGACCTCCATCCCTATTACAGAAGATAAAGCCTTAAATGAACGGATGTATGGTGAACTTCAAGGGTTGAATAAAACGGAAACGGCCCAAAAATTTGGGGATGAACAAGTCAAAATCTGGCGCCGCAGTTTTGATGTGCCGCCCCCGGGTGGAGAAAGTCTCAAGGATACGGCTGAGCGGGTACTCCCCTATTATGAAAGCCAGATTCGGCCGGAGTTGGAAGCCAAGAAGACCGTCCTTGTGGTTGCGCATGGGAACAGCTTACGGTCGTTGGTCATGCAGTTAGAGAACTTATCGCGAGAAGCCGTGCTCGAGTTGAATATTCCGACCGGTGCCCCGTTGTTCTATGATTTGGACGATCAAGGGGCTGTGACCGCACATCGATATTTGTAAACCCGGATGTTAACCATGGGCATCATCGTGCTGTTTTTTATTGCTGGGTTATGGATGGCCGATGGTCTTGCGCTGATTGTGGCCCCAGAACGCATGATTGCCACCTTGCGCCAATCGCTCATTGTGGCCCCTGGGTTTTTGAAGTGGGGTGGCTTGGCCGGGTTGTTAGGCCTGGTGTTGATGGTGCTCACGCATGGAGTTGCTTATCAGCCGCTCTGGATGGTGGTAGGCCTCAGTATGGTGGCCAAAGGGATCTTTTTATATGCCGGATCGGATCTCTGGCGGCTACGCATTGTGAAATGGTGTTTAGAACGTGAGCCTGTGGACTATCGCCTCTGGGGGTTAGGATTGTGTACGCTCTCGATTCTCCTATTAGATGCCATGAACTGGGGACGCGACTAGTCAAAAGGACATGAGAACAAGTCAGAACGGGTATCGTGGTTTCCATATGTATCCTTCGGACAGAGCCCAATTTGAGGAAGTATGGCAAGTGCATCAAGGCGCCGATTGGCCGAGCGATCTTGGCAGTCATGAAGGGCCACTCATGACCTTAGATACGGTCATTGGAGGATGTGTCACGTATTTTTTTGAAGAAGAACATTTAGATGAACAACGCGTCGAGATTTTGCGCGACTGCCTTGCCGAACTCGAAGGAGTTGTGGAAGATGTATCAGACCCCTCCTCCCCCGAATATTTTCACCGCCTACAATACCTGGGAACCACCCTCCTGCAAGACTATTCCTAATGACTAATATGATGAACGTGATTTTTTCTGCCAATGAACGAAGTGGGATTCGACGGATGATGAAATAAAAGGGCCTAGGGCGTGAAACGGGTAGGGTTCGCTTGGCCCCAGGGGTCCCTTAGAAGAATTGAGTTGTTCAGGGGAAGATTTTGACAAGGAAAATGGGGGAGCCCCCCCAGACTTTTTCACCACACACAAGGAGGTTTCACATGGCAAGTTCCACAAGTCGGTTCCAAGTCTTTGCCGGGAAGAATGGCAAATTTTATTTCCGTCTCAAAGTGCAAAGTGGGGAAATCATTCTTGCGAGCCAAGGTTATGCATTACGATCTTCCGCGAGGCGGGCTATAAAGTCAGTGCGGGACCATGCGTCAGATGCCGCCTGTTATGTCACAAAGAAAAACAAAGCGGGCAAATCCTTTTTTAATCTGGTCGCGCGCAATTCCAAAGTCATTGGCACAAGCCAGTCCTATGCTGCTCCGGCAGGAGCAAAAAAGGGCATAGAAGCAGTAAAAAAGGCTGCTGCCAAGGCTACCATCGAATAAGGATAAAGAGGTCGCGGGGTGCGCCACGCACCCCGCAATGAACCAATTTCTTCTGAATGGTCTGACACGAACGAGTTCCGTTTCCCCTCCTAATAACGCGCGTTTGACGCTGGAAAAAATGCTGTGGTACCGTGATTTGGTCTATGTACCTATAAATCTTCTGATCCTAAGGTTGTGCCAATGAACCAACAAAAAGACCTAAAAGAGATTCTGAATACCCTCCAATATACGGACGATGCCAAGGTAGTGGAGCAGCTTTCTGTCAACACCAAAAGGGTGATAGCTCGAATGAAGGGCATTCGCCGCAAAGTGGTGGTGATGAGTGGCAAGGGTGGGGTGGGTAAAAGTATGACCACCGTGAACCTGGCGCTGGCGCTGGCACGTATGGGGCAACGTGTCGGGTTATTGGATGTAGATATAAATGGACCCTGTGTGCCGCAAATGTTAGGCATGCGCGGGAAAGGCTTATTGGATACCGCAGAGGGCGCGGTCCCGCCGACCGGTCCATTGGGCATAAAAGTCGCGTCGATGGATTTTCTCTTACAAGACAACGCACCGGTTCGGTGGAAGGGGCCGATGGACCTTAGCCCGGTCTGGCTGGGCCTGACCGAAATGAATGTGATCCGGGAGTTTCTGTCGGATATGGTCTGGGGCGAATTAGATTATTTGCTGGCTGACCTGCCGCCAGGAGCCGCTGCCGATAAACCACCACTTTTAGTCGGTCTCATTCCAGATATGGCAGGAGCCGTGGTCGTGACGACGCCTTCTGAAGTGGCGTCGAATGTCGTACAAAAATCTATTGCCTATGCCCAGGAACTCGGAATTGGTATTTTAGGGGTGGTTGAAAATATGAGTGAGTACCGCTGTCCTTCCTGTGGAGACACCAATCCCTTGTTTGAAGGCGATACGGAGTCGATGTGCGAGGTGTTAGGTCTGCCGCTCTTAGGGCGCATTCCCTTTGATCGCAATTTTGCCCGCACCTTTGATAAAGGGGAGCCGATCATTGATGGGGACAATCCCACTGTGGCGAAATTTCAGGACATTGCGAAAAAAATTCATACCTTGTTGGATTATCAACAGGTTTTAGCCGGGAAATTGTAACGCCTCGACGCAACCGTTGGCCGTCGCCGACATTCAGAAGGGAAACGATATGAAATTTGTCTGTCTCAAATGCGAAACCTATATGACCTTTGAAAAGGTGGAAAAACCTGCAGAAGGCACCTTGGGAGTCTTCTTTGAATGTCCCTCCTGTCAATCGAGGTTTTCGATGGTCACCAATCCCGGCGAAACACAAATGGTCTCCTCGTTAGGTGTCCAGCTAGGTGGCCGAACCGAAGCCGCGATTCCTTTAGAAATGACTCGAGGCGGATTAGAAGAAAACGTGTCTGCAGGAAAGGGTCAGATGGCGGCCTATCTCAATGAAAAAATTCAAGGGGGTCAACCGGCTCCTGCGGCAACACCGGCAGCTTCTGCTGCTCCAGCCTCAGGTGAATCGGGTGAAAGTGGCGGTTGTCCTTTCTCGGCCATGGTCGCCCAAATGGGCCTGGGTTCTTCAGGGGCCGCCAGCACGCCTGCTCCAGCGGCCGAGCAATTGCTCTGGACGCAGGATGCCCAAGAAAAATTGGCGAAACTCCCATCGTTTGTGCAGCCCATGGTGAAAAGTAGTGTCGAAACTTATGCGCGAAAGAGTGGCTTTACCACCGTCACGCTGCAAGTCATGGATGATTCCAAGAATTCCACAACCGATGGCATTCAATGGACGCCTGAAGCCCAACAACGGTTAGATAACATTCCCGATTTCATTCGTCCCATGGCCAAGCGTGAGATTGAACGATTGGTGAAGGAACGCGGCGGAACGGAAATTACGGCAGATATGATGGAAGAAGCCAAAGAAAAGTTCATGAAGTTTATGTAAGCTTCGATAGATATTTCGTGTCTTTCTAAAGGCGGCTCTTGCAAAAGAGCCGCCTTTTTTTGTGCTTTTGCATTGGTTTTTCTGACTAACTTATCCAGTCAAACGTTTTCCATTTCCCTTCATACCGTCTTCAACCTTCATTCTGAGGTTTTCAGCACCGAATAATGGGGATGCCATCCATAAATTTTAGGGGTTGTTCTTATTGGGGAAGGAATGAGAATTTGGCTTTTTTGGTGGTGCTTTTGCTTGTAACAATTAATATATTGCTGCCTCATAAAGTGAAAGCTATGGATCTCGAGGATTTTCCGTCCTCATTACAGGAATCGGTGGTGCTACTTTCAGGGGAAAAAGGGTGTGCGACAGGCTTCCTTGTCCAAGATCAAATCTTAACCAATGCTCATGTGACAGAAGCCCTTTGTCCTTATGGAAAGTGTGACCCTATTACAATAATGAAAATGGATGCTGTGGAAACTGAATCTTGGGAATATTTCGAAAATCAAGAAGCTATCCTTGTACAAGAAGTTCCTACCTTAGATGTAGCGCTGTTAAAAATTCTGAAAATTACTGAAAATTCAATTTTTTCAACCAATTTTTCTCCAGGAGAGATTGGAGGGTTGGCCTATATTTTAGGATTTCCTGGTTGTGGGGAACTTACACTGACAGAAGGAAAAATTCTGGCTAAAACTCCCACGGGTTTTCGCACCTCCGCTGAGGCACAAAAAGGTAGTAGTGGTAGTCCGGTCTTTAACGAAAATTTTGAGATTATCGGAGTAGCAATGCAAAGTAGTAGTCTATTAGGAGGAATTGCTGCATTACCTTTCAATACTCCGACCTCTACGGATTTTGTTGATATAGGTTATGTTCAGAATGTTCTTTGGTCTAAAGATTCAGAGTTAGCTATAACCGAAATGAAAATCTTAAATTCAATATATCGTGATATTGTTGTTCCATCGTATGGCATAGATCGAATGCGGGCCAGTTTTGACTTCATTATGGCTGCTGACGTTGTATTGCGACGTTCGTCATTTTTCCTGTTGGATAGGGAAGCCTTATTTACCCTATTTGTTGGACGGGAGTATTCTATTAATTTTTTGAGGCATCCGTTTAAAAATTCTAGCCCAGAACTATTGGAAGCCGAAAAACTTGGATTAGCCTATGCATTGGAGGTGTTTGGGGTTCGAGATGAAACTTTCGAGGAGATTGATGTTCCTACTTTTATTGAGAACCTCAGGAATTCTGGGCGTCCTTACAATCATGTCGAAAGGCTTGAGGAACTAATTTTAGGAGCACAAATATATAAACCCGCTGATTGGATTTTTTCATTCCTGATATTTTTAGGGATTGGATTACCATTACTCGTTGTGTGGGCATGGTCTTTGGGTTATGTTTTTAGAGCCACTAATGGGATATGGTATATCCGAATTTTTAAGATGGTAGTGATAGGTTTGGCATTTTGGCCGTTATCATTGATCATATTTTGGTTGGTAAATAAGCCTTCTTTCAAACCTGAACTTATGCCTTCCTCTACTGTATCAAACTCGATTATTCTCTGAATTTCTTAGAAAAGAAGTCATTCTCATTTGGGTAGGGATATAGGTCAACGAATTTATTCTTCTCATTGGTAAGGTGATGCGGTCCGCTGCTCCAGGACTTTTGCCTTGTGCGCGGCTTTCTCACAGAGCCAAATAGGACTGCTCTGGCGGCGCCTGTTTGAGGGGAGCGAGTTGCGCAGCCAATTAAATTTGGTTCTGTGGCAAAGTTTCCCCGAAGGGGCCACGAACGGGCGAGAATGGTTTTGGGTCCTTTTGCCGAAACAAAAGGGCCTCGGCGGCGGGGACGAAACCCCGCATTAAGATCAACAAAAGTCCTTCCAATTCGCATACGGCTTCAATCGATAAATCTCTTCAACTGAATTTGGCAACGCTATTCCTTTCTCCTCCAGGACTTTTCCCGTTATCCAAAGATGCAGACCGACAATGGTTGGGTAGTCTCCTTCGATTTTTTCGATGAACTCTGCCCGATCTCCGGAACAGCTTTGTTCATAAAAGCAGCGCAGGATACCCCCTCAGCTTATTGGAGGGATGTTCACTTTTCCCTCGGAATGGGGAATTCTAGTTTAATTCATAAAGCCGTGATAAATTGACAAGAATTAGGAATTTTCTTTACTTTTCAACTTGGTATCGTTCATTGATAAAGAATTGGAGGAAATCAATGCATAACGAATTTACCGCGATCATTGAACGGGACAAGGAGTGGTTCATTGCGTATAGCCCTGAAATTCCGGGAGCGAACGGGCAAGGAAAAACCCAGGAAGAAGCAAGAGAAAGTCTTGGTGAAGCTATTGCCCTAATCTTGGAGGATCGACGAGAGGATGCCTTACGTGGAGCGCCACCTGATGCTGTTCAAGACAAAGTGACGATTGGATGAAACGAAGTGCCTTGCTTCGCCACCTTCGAAAAAATGGGTGTTACCTCAAGCGTGAAGGAGGGTCTCATTCGTTGTGGGCGAATCCCTCTACTGGGGCTGTAGAAGCCGTTCCACGACATACAGAGATTCCTGATCGCCTGGCAAAGAAGATCTGTCGAAACCTTTCCCTTCCCTTCGTTGGTGAGTAAGCTTATCTTCCAGTTCAATTCTTAATGACAAGGGGAAGAATGCCAATCAATAAAAATGACTTTGTGCGAGCCAAAGTGAATCGCAAAATTACCCCTGGTGAGATGCTACGGACTCTCAGGGAATTGCAGGAATTGACCCAAAAAGAACTTGCTGATGCAACCGGCATTTCGCAATCCAACATCTCGGCGATGGAGAACAATGCGAGCCAAATAGGTCGAGATCGGGCTTTGGTCTTAGCGAATGTGTTAAAAGTTCATCCAGCAGTGATTCTCTTCCCCGACTTTGATATTGCCCAAGTCGCATAGGCTTTCCTCAGCTATAAAATTCCCGCCTTGGGTGCGGCTGAGCCGTGATGCCAATTTCGACTCATTGGCGGCGACTGTTTGAGCGGAGCGAGTTTCGCCGCCATTTAATTGGTGTCGGGGCGAAGGTACCTCAAAGAGGCCGTGAACGGGCGGAAGTGGTTTTGGGTCCTTTTGCCGGAACAAAAGGATCTCGGCGGCGGGGACGAAACCCCGCATAAAGATTAAGCAAACTCCTTCCAATTCAGCAAAAGCTTCAATCGATAAATTTCTTCTACTTGGGTGAGTAGGATGACTCCTTGCTACTCTAGTACTTCGGGATTTCGCCAGAGAGGAAGGCCGATGATGGTCAGGTCACAATCTCCATCCCACCTGGGTATGAAGAAATTAAAATGGTATGATAAGACCTATTATGGCTCCCTTGAAGGACAGAACATCATATGCAGTCCGAAAAGTTCCTCTATCAGAAGAAGGAACTCATTCCGACCTTGCGGAACTTACCCCTAGTGAGCGTGTGGCCTTGGTCTGGCAGATAACAGCCCAAGCTTGGATGTTTAAGGACGGAACCTGGAATGAACCACGACTTCGTCGAGATGTTGTCTGCACTCAGCGAAACCGAGACTGATTTCATGGTTGTTGGAGCCCATGCGGTTGCTGCACATGGCCATCCTCGTGCGACTGGGGATCTGGATATTTGGATTCGGCCCAGCCCAACAAATGCTCCTCAGGTTCTTGGTGCTCTCAAACAATTTGGGGCCCCTATTTCCAATCTCTCTTTAGAGGATCTTTCTCAACCTCACACCGTTTTTCAGATCGGAGTATCGCCTTGTCGTATCGATATTCTGACGTCCATTACGGGTGTTGAATTTGATCAGGCGTGGAAAAATAAAATTGAAATTCAGGTGAACGATCTTACCGTTTTTTGTATAGGGAAACAGGATCTGATCCAAAACAAAAACGTCCTGGCCCGCCCTCAAGACCTTGCTGACGTGGCCGCCTTGAAAAGACTTTGATTAGGATTGGTCAGTTCTCTGAGGTATGAGTGGCCCTCATTCATTCTTCAACCGAAATCTTTCCAATTCGCATAGGGCTTCAATCGGTAAATGTCTTCTGCTGCATTTGGCATCACAACTCCTTGTTGCTCCAACACCTTCGCTGTCCTCCAGAGTGGCAGGCCGACAATGGTGGGGTAATCTCCTTCTATTTTTTCTATGAGCTGTGCCCCCTTCCCTTGAATCGAATAGGCCCCCGCTTTGCCAAGGCTTTCTTCAGTATCCAAGTAGGCTTGCAGGGCGTTTTCGTCAAACTTTTTGATCCAGACCTGCGCAGTTTCGACGAAATCGATTGAGACATTATTGCCCTGTTGAATAACGGCCACACCGGTATGGACCTGATGACATTTCCCTCGAAGATGCCGAAGCATGGTTTCGGCTTCTCGCATATTTTCCGGTTTGCCCAGTAGTTTTCCTTCGATTTCAATCACGGTATCACTGCCAATGACGAGGTCTTCCGGGTGCTCAGAGGCAACAGATTGGGCCTTGTCTCGTGCGAGTTGGCGGGTTTGTGCACCGGGAGAGAGGTGTGGTGAAAGGATTTCCTCACAGGTTGGTGGGACAATGCGAAAGGGCACGCACAATAGCCCAAGTAGCTCTCGTCGTCGGGGCGAGGTTGAGGCTAACAGAATCTGCATGACGTATTTAAAAGGGATTACGCGGGCGTGGAGGCGAGTACGGCGGTTTCGGATGTCTTTTGTGTTTCCAGGTAAGCCTCGAGAATGTTTTTGACGTCCTGGCTTCCGTTGGTTCGAACCATTTGGACACGCATGGCGGCGGCATGGGGAAAAGCGGAGCAATACCACCCGAGATGTTTGCGCATGCGTACGAAACGTTCTGTTCCATAAATGGCTTCGAAGCATTGTGCATGGGTGATCATTGCTTGGAACTTTTCATCCAGACTTGGTTCCGAGGTCTTCCATTCAAGTGGCGATCCAGTTGTGAGGGCCTCACGAACTTGCTCGATTTCTTGAAAGATCCACGGATTTCCCAATGCTCCTCGTCCAATTAACACCCCATTGACGCCAGAATCATGAATGCGCTGATGGGCGTCGGCCAGACTTTTAATGTCTCCATTGCCTATGGCCAAAATTCCGTGCTTCTGAATGCGTGTGGCGGCTTGGGCCATGGCCTCCCAGTCTGATTGGCCTCGGTACATTTGCGAAAGCGTTCGCCCATGCATGGAGATGACTTCGGGGCGTCCTTGGATTAGGACGTCGCTCCATTCATCAATAATATTGCAGTCAAAGCCCAACCGCGTTTTGACTGACAAAGGGATGGATGCTCGCTTTTGGTGGTCGGTCAGGTCTGGGTGCTCGGCTTTGAGTTGCGCAATGGCCTGGAGCGCGCTGGGTTTGAGTCCAATTTCTGTCAGAGGTTGCCCGGCTGCCCAATCCTGAATGCCTTTTTTAGTTTGATCCATCAATTCCAATGCGAGATTTGGTGTGCGGATCAAGCCGGCACCGCTCCCAGACGAGGCCACGTTTTTGGAGGGGCAGCCCATGTTGATGTCGAGCCCGTCAAAGCCTAGTTCACAGACCACATGAGCGGCCTGGTAAAATAAGGCAGGATCTTTTCCATAGATTTGGGCGATGACTGGACGTTCTACTTCGGAATAGCGAAGGCTATCCAGGACTTTTAGCCGCCCTGCGCAAATGTCATGCACGTTGGTGAATTCGGTAAAGACAATATCGGGTTTGCCATAGGTCGCGACGATATAGCGGAAGGCCGAATCGGTGACGCCGTCCATGGGCGCGAGGCCGATGATTGGTTGTGGCAGGGTTTTCCACAATGATGTCGTCATAGTTGTTGCCTCATCATCATGATCTTGAGTTTAGCGTATGGGATGCCGAAAAGAACAACATCTGATCGGTTGTTACCTGGTTTTCCCCCAAAAATCTGTGCTGTTGTAGATGGATGCCCTGTCGGATTTTAGCGCGGGGCAGCTTATCTGGTGGTTCGATCATATCAGTAGTTTAAAATGGGGGCGGTTCTGGTTATGGACTCCTTGGTTGAAGAATCGTTCCTTTAATAATCCATGTTTGTAAAAGGCTTTGTATGTTTCATGGTCTATATTTCACTAAAACGAACGTGGAAGCCCCGCCCTTTGGGCGGGGAGGAAACGTTCAGCCGGCCGCGGCGGCCGGTCACGGTTGTGATTGCCTGTGCGCATGTCAGCTTAAGGAATAAACCATACGGGTTATGAGACGAAATGGCACATCGCCCCGACTTAGCAATATCTGTTTCGAATTATTCGAGAAGATATTCGACGACGCCTTGTGCAAATGTATTGCTCGATGAAGTTGTTTTAAATTTCTTCAAAAGCCCCGCCCTTTGGGCGGGGTTATTTACTTCTCATTTTAACATGGTAAGCTCAGACCGGAAGGTAGGTGTTGATGGTCAAATTTGACGAGTTGTCGCAACCACATGTGCCGGATGTGGTGTTATATCATGCCGAATGCATGGATGGTTTTGGTGCGGCCTGGGCTCTTTGGAAACGCTTTCCTCAAGCCCGGTTTGTCCCCGTAAAGCATGGGTTTCCGCAGCCTGATGGATTAGACCGCCAACACGTGGTGATGGTTGATTTTAGTTATCCCCGTGATGCCATCTTGGCCTTAGCTGATCGAGCCGCGAGTTTGCAGATTTTAGATCATCATATTACAGCAGAATCGGCGTTGGCCGACTTGCCTTTTGCCTATTTCGATATGGAGCGTAGTGGGGCGGTGCTCGCTTGGGAATGGGCTCATTCCCAACCGGTTCCCTGGCTGTTGCAATATGTGCAGGACAAAGATTTATGGAATTGGCACCTTCCCCAAAGTCGGGAAATTAGCGCTGCGCTCGCGTCGTATCCGTTCAATTTCTCAACCTGGGACGAGTTTCAATTTGATACGTTAAAAATTGAAGGTACTGGGATCTTACGACATGAAAATGCGGCAATAGACAAACTCGTTCAAGAAGCCATCATGATATCCCTTGCTGGATACACGGTGCCTGCGGTGCATTCACCTGTGTTGGCTAGTCAAATCGGTGAACGGCTGGCGGACGATCATACTTTTGGCGTGATCTGGCACCAGAAAAATGGGCGACGATATTTTTCCTTACGCTCGAAATCAGGAGGCATTTCCGTTTCAGACATCGCTATGCAATTTGGCGGTGGTGGGCATACGCATGCCGCAGGATTTTCTTTTGCCATAACTGATGATTCTTCCCCTATCCTGAACCCCGTTGCAGGCCTTCCTGATCCTACTCCTATCCATACTTCTTAATTTTGTGTTCTGACCGTTGGAGTTTCGATGATCCCTTTAAAGGATGATAATCCAACAGAGATCACGCCGGTTGTCACTGTGACATTCATTGTGATGTGCGTGCTGGTTTTTCTATATGAAATATCTTTGCCTGCACAAATGAATGAAGCGTTTGTGTATATGTATGGCGCGATTCCGGCTGTTGTGTTTGGGCACGTACAG
This sequence comes from Nitrospirales bacterium, assembly GCA_965248225.1. Lineage (GTDB taxonomy): Bacteria > Nitrospirota > Nitrospiria > Nitrospirales > UBA8639 > Nitrospira_E. The sequence continues at coordinate 4,115,831 of CBDFIV010000015.1, read as the reverse complement.
TTGCCTCCAGAACTCATGAGTCTGCCGGCGTATGGAACCCTGTTCTCCAGTATGTTTTTGCATGGAGGCTGGATGCATCTCATTGGAAATATGCTGTATTTGTGGATCTTTGGAAATAATATTGAAGATGTCATGGGACATGGAAAATTTATCGTGTTTTATCTCGTGTGTGGGGTTTTGGCTGCCCTGAGCCATGCCCTGATTGACCCCACATCCCAAATCCCCATGGTGGGTGCTAGCGGGGCCATTGCGGGGGTGTTAGGCGCGTATCTGCTCTTGTATCCTCGAGCACGAGTGTTGGTTCTGGTTCCTTATGGATTTATGGGAACGTTTTATGTTCCGGCCGTGTTGGTCTTGGGCTTGTGGTTCGTCATGCAATTGTTTAGTGGCGGAATGAGTATTGGACATGAAGGCGGGGGCGTGGCTTTTTTTGCGCACATCGGAGGATTTATTGCAGGCATGGTCTTAATTGGGTTTTTTAAACATCGACATGTCCAGTTTTTCAATCGACCACATTCTCGTCGTCGATAAAATCGTTGAACAAGGTGATAGGCGACGAATTGTAATTATTATTCGTTAAATCAGTTGACACAAACACCCTCCTTAGATATATTCACAGTTCGCCCTTCGGGGGAGCTCTTTGAAAATTGAATAACTGTGATACAAAAACAGTAAATAAAGTGTTTTGAAATGGCGGCCCTTGTAAATGTTTTTACTTTTGAGAGTTTGATCCTGGCTCAGAACGAACGCTGGCGGCGCGCCTAACACATGCAAGTCGAACGAGAAGCTCTTCGGAGCAGTAAAGTGGCAAACGGGTGAGGAATACATGGG
>CBDFIV010000015.1:0-4110000 GCA_965248225.1 Nitrospirales bacterium | reverse complement strand
CGCAAGGGTGTGGGAAAGTAGGTCGTTGCCGAGTTGTTTTTGAGAAAAAGCTCAGAGATTTAACGATCTCTGAGCTTTTTCTTTTTCACTGAATATTTTTTACGATAGTGATTGGGCATAAGCCGCGTGAGGACGATGGAGAGCGCTATACAGGGATTCAAAGGTAGGAATGACTTCAGGAATATTCCCACGAATCAGTTCATTTCTGACAGAACTTATTGGACTCACCAGGGAGACGGTTCCCCCATGGGCCTGCAAAAATTCCTGAGCAAATAGCAGAAGCTTGAGAACTTTTGGATCTAGGTAAAAAATTGTGGACAAATTTAACACAATGTTTTTCAAACCTTGTCCCTGGAGTTGTTCCAATGTTTGAATAAAATGGTTAGTATCTTCTTCATCAAATCGACCAAAACATTCCACTATCGTCGTCCCATTTCGTTCCCGTTGTTCACAATACATACTTGATTCCTGTATGAGAAATGATGGATGTCTCTCTATTATGTTTCGGTAAATAAAAAAATTAATTTAATTTTCAAAAACTCTATTTTCTTCATCAGTCTGTTAGGGTACCCTCGTTGGTAGCCTGGATTTTTTTGCCTATTAAGTTCGAATTACACGTGTGTTTCTTTGAGGAGAATAAATTCAGTGAGAACAACCAAATCGCGCGCCTATTTCAAAACGGCCCAATTAGCCATTCCTGGGGGGGTGAATAGTCCAGTCAGAGCGTTTCGCTCGGTAGGGGGAGATCCCCTCTTTATCAAAAAAGGCAAAAAAGCCACATTAGAAGATGTCGATGGAAACGAATTCATTGATTATGTTCTCTCCTGGGGACCCATGATTTTGGGGCATGCCCATCCGAGTGTGTTAAGTGCCATCATTCAGGCAGCAAAACAAGGCACCAGTTATGGAGCCCCTTGCCAGGGTGAAACAGAGTTAGCGCATGAAATTATTCAGGCGGTTCCCTCTATTGATCAAGTTCGCCTCGTTAATTCTGGAACCGAAGCCGTCATGAGTGCCATTCGTGTAGCCAGAGCGTTTACCAAACGAGACAGTATTCTGAAATTTGATGGGTGTTACCATGGGCATGCTGATCATTTACTCGTCAAAGCCGGGTCGGGCATTGCTACTTTGGGCCTTCCTGATACCCCGGGAGTGCCTAAAGCGTTTGCCCGTCACACACTCACGGCTCCGTATAACGACATCCAGGCTACTGAAAAAATTATACACAAGCATGCCAAGAATTTAGCGGCCATAATCGTCGAGCCGGTGGCAGGAAATATGGGCGTGGTGCCTCCAACAGACGAGTTTCTTCCATGGCTCCGCATGATCACCAAAAAATATGACATCCTCTTGATCTTTGATGAGGTTATCACTGGGTTTCGAGTACATTTCGGAGGAGCACAAGCTCGATATAGGGTCATGCCAGACTTGACCTGTTTAGGAAAAATAATTGGTGGAGGATTACCTATTGGAGCCTATGGAGGTCGTAAAGATATTATGCAGATGATTGCGCCGGCAGGGCCCGTCTATCAAGCAGGCACGCTGGCTGGAAATCCTGTGGCTGTGGCAGCAGGACTTGAAACGTTACGGAAGCTAAAGAAGCCTGGTGTCTACAAAGAATTGGAAAGAAAATCGAAAATAGTAGCTGAAGGATTAGGCGAAGCGGCAAAAGCGGCGAAGATTCCCTACTATCAAACGCGTGTGGGCTCGATGCTTGGAGGATTCTTTACAGAAGGTCCGGTGACCAATTTTGCAAGCGCAAAAAAATCCAATACGGCAAGATACGCAAAATTTTTCCATGGCATGCTAGAAAAAGGGGTGTATGTCGCTCCCTCTCAATTTGAAGCCATGTTGCTATCCACTGCACATTCTACTTCCCATATTAAACAAACAATTTCTGCTGCTCAACAAGCTTTTAAAAGGCTTTGAAGCGATTCTTTATTAGCATCATTCAATAAATTGGTGGTCGAAATTTATCGACAGTATTTGAGCACGAGGAGTTTATTGCCCTTCCACCATTTTTGAGATTACTGCTTAATAGCAATATCAATGGAATTGGTTTGAAAGCCCGTGATTTCAATTTCAGGGGACTGAATTTGGATAATCTTCCTCACAAGTTCCTGAAGGGTACCCTTGTATTGCAAATCTAGGGAAGCAGTATCAAATTGGAAACTTTGTGTCTTTATTCCACTGATCCCCTGCATACCTTGTAGCTCCTTGGTTAACTGATCTAATTCTTTGAATCTGGCATTGGAAACGTTCAGTTGATAGGCCGTTCCCTCATTGACATCTTTTCTCCATTTTTCAAGAATGCTGGCTACCATTTCATCAATCAATTCTAAAGAAGCGGCCTCTAGAGGTCCTAGATAATCAATGGCAGTGGGAGGTCGGTTTCGAAAGCCGGAATAGAGCACTCTGGCTGAGTGAGTCTCAAAGGCTTTGAGCTGTATTTCGTTCGAATAAAATTGTATATTCGTGCCATACACTTGCCTGACATTTGCAAATTCTCTTCGCACCGTACCGGCAATCAACACTTCTGCTCCAAAATCCAAAGCGATTTGGCCAGCTTGGGCATAACCCTGTTCAAAAAGGGCAATCTCAAGCTGTTTCTTGAGGCTGACCTGGCTGGCATCAACAATGTCAAACCCCTTTTGCATCAAATGGCTTTCAATTTGGTTTGCAATATTTCTACTTCCGTCTTGGGTGAAGAAATCAATCTGGCGGCTATCAAGAACGACCATCACCCGAGGATGCTGCTTCTTCCTAATAAGTAGTCCTATGGAATCCAGATCATCCACAAGGTTTACGGTTTTGACGCGGGCGGAGATTTTCACTCTGTAAGCCTCATCATCATGATTCTCATCAAGAATTTCATAATTCTTAATATAGCCCTGCGTTTGAGAATAGATACGATCTGTCACCAGTGTCATGTTTTCTACCAGAGTTTCCGAGCTGATATAAATTCCCACTGTCTGTCTCACGGCCTGTTGCAATGCATCATCAATAGCCATATTCCTGGATTCCACAGTCGTGCCGACGGCCATACCTGTGACAACCACCGGCGCTTCTTGTTCCTGTGCATTCAACAGAGATGGAATCAAGAGAAGAAGGACTAAAGCGATGGCTCGAAGAATAAGAGTTTTTGTCAAATGCTTTGGCATCTCTCTCGAACCTCCATTCTAGTCCTTCTTGATAGATTCAGCATATATGATTGGCGTAAGGCTTTATTACAAGGCAGACTTAAAGCCTTCTTCTTCCAGAATCTCCAAGTAAATAAATGGATGACCTTGAAGGCTCTTGTTCTTGTATTGTTCCTCAGTAAAAACAGTGGAATAGACTGATACGTGGTAGCGAGCATCGGTGGCGGTCACGGTACCGTACCAATACCGCTGGTCGCGGTAAAATTTATCGCGATGAAATATAACCCCGCTTTCAGAAATATTATTTTCGACGCGATGCTGCTCGGACCAGATGAATACTTTCGGAAAATTCATGAAACAGTCATTCTTTCTGCACGAGAAAACCTCTTTGACTTCACCCAGTTCAGTGAGGGCGTTTTGATACGTGCGCAGCACCAAAAGAGGCGACATCGTTTTTGGTCCAATATACACAAGGCGTGTGCGTTTACCTTCTGCCAATGCCTCTAGGAGCTGTTTGTTATGCATGCCCTTAATAAACGTCCCTTCGTCATACGGACTTTGAGCATACCCGACGATATAGGTGCCTTCGATTCGCGGTATCTTCGGATGGTCCTGGCTACCCTCCATATCTCTGCTGTCTAAGACGGAGGTGGACGGCTTACTATTGGACGTAAAGGGAGACAAGGGTTGTGCGGATGATGGTTGAAGTCTTTTCCCACCCCCTGGATTGCTTGACGGCGAATTAACCATGGCAGGTTGAGGAACCGCCTGTTGCGTTCCGGGCTGATGGTAGTATTGTGCGGGTGTCTTAGAGACTAAAAATTGGACCATTTTTTCGATAGCATCTCTAATGGCTTGTTCCATAGGGGTTTTGGAAAATCCTCCTAACCCTGCTCCTGTGGCTACTCCTGAGAGTACACCGCCACCTCCAAATTTTGACGCTTTGGATTCCACACTTGTCGCGGCCACAACTCGGGATGTCCTGGCATCAACGATGCGAACATCAATGGCAATAGAGGCCTGGCTGAAGCCTCCTGCAATGCCCCCCGCTAAGTCACCTAGGATGCCACCAAACGCACTTCCTACAGCTCCTCCGGCTCCAGATGTGGCTGGGTCGAATCCGGTGACCGCGGCGACGACCAGTAATTCGGCTCCTTCAATTTCTCCTGTGGCACTGGCGGTTTCTTGTTTCACTCGGCCAGAAGCACCAAAGTCCTGCTCCTCCAATATCGAATCCACATGGTCGCGTTCTAACACAATATATCGGTTAGAATTAAATAACGCGGTTGTCAACATATCCTTCATGCCACTGCCATATTCATTGGCATAATATCTATTCCTTTTCATCTTATCCTGAAAATCAGCCACGGCGATCCGAGCCTGTGGGCCATTGTATTGGACTTGTTGAGCGGTGCCGATATCGGGCCCGGCTCCTCCCCGCACTGTGGTACTAGGCGGTGGAGTACAGCCCATCATAGCGACCAGCATAATCAGCCCAAGCATCTTCCAACTCCGGTCCCCTTTTTCAACTATGCCGATTCTAGATGCTTCTGTTCTTAAGAACCTCTTTAGTTCTGTTTCCTGATGATGCATGCTTTGAATCCTTTCTAATTTCATAGAAAATCGTGAAAAATGTATTCTACAGTTAGGAAAAGAGAGAAAAATGGATACTCATGCTTGGCATTTTAGTTTTCAACTCCTTTAACCCTAAAGTCTAAAAGCAAAAGTTAATCCAAAAATAATATTTAATAAAATTCATACAAAACAAACATTTATTTTCCGTGGCTATTGATGGTGGATTTGAAATCTTTGAAAACAGGTTGAAGTTTGAACCGAACATAGGAGTTAAATCTAACATTAACTTGGCCTTTTCTCAAAACTGGTCATGACTGTAGGACGGGTTGTTACAATGACCTAAGCATTAGTTGCTTGTGCAAGAAAAACGGATACGTTTCTCTGGTGAATGTGGATCATTAACGGATTGCGAAAGGTACTCGCAATTCCCTTGTCGGTGATGGTTGCCCGAGGATGTTGGAAGGATTGTGTAAATGATTGGAATGGGAGATGATATATGAGTGGATCTCAGAAAAAAATACTTATATAACAGGAGAAAATGTTAATCCAAAACAAAAGTTAATTACCGTTCATATTTTTAAACTCAATTCCCTTCAAAATTTTTGGCGGATCGACTGTGATAAGAATCTAATCATCATCGTCGTCATCTTCTTCGTCCTCGGCATCGATGGCGGCTTGCCGCATTTGTTCTTCCATTGCGTTATGAATCAGCATACGCATGAACATTGAAATGACTGAGCCTTTTTCCAGGGTGCCTCCAGGAGGTATCGCAATTTTCCCTTCATCGACCATTTTATCTAGCCATTTTTTTTGATCCGGTGCAACGTGAACCTTAATTTCAATCAACGGCACTTTGCCAAACATATCCATAAAAACGGTCTCCTGTTATTCAAATAGAAGGAAAAGGTTAGATGAAAGAGCTTTTCGATAACACCACGTGCTCTTTGGGTTTGTCAATGAACGGTGGTGGCACATTCTCTTGAGGAGAGAAGGCTAAAGTGAAGGAAAAAATCTTAAGAGAATTATTCCAGGCCAAGGACATTTCCCATGGAATAGAGGCCAGGGGGTTGCTGCACAACCCATTGTGCGGCGCGAAGGGCGCCACGGGCAAAGGTGTCGCGGGTATGGGCACGATGAGTAATTTCAATCCGTTCACCAGGACCCCCGAACAGAATGGTATGATCGCCGACAATATCTCCGGCTCGGATCGTTTGCATGCCGATTTCACGAGTCTTGCGTTCACCAGTGATGCCGTGCCGAGCATACACTCCGACCTCTTGTAAGTCCCATTCCATCCCATCAGCTAACGCCTCGGCCAATTTGAGTGCGGTTCCACTTGGGGCATCTTTTTTTTTGTTGTGATGGGCTTCAATCACTTCGATGTTGTAAGTCTCACCTAGAGATTTGGCGATTTTTCCAATCGTGTTTACCAGGACATTGATGCCTACGCTCATGTTGGGTGAAAACACGCAAGGAACTTTCATGGCTAAGGCCTTGAGTTGCGTGAGTTCTTTCTCGGAAAACCCTGTCGTCCCAATTACCATGGCTTTTGAAGTGTTGACGACTTGTTCAAGATTGGCCAGGCAGGAGGTTGGGCCGGTGAAATCAATCACCACGTCACTTTGAGCAAGACACGTATGAAGGTTGTCGCAGAGGAGAATTCCTACTTTTCCGATTTGCGCGATTTCCCCGGCGTCTTTTCCAAGTGCCGAGTGTTCCTTCATTTCGATGGCACCGGTTAACGACAGGCTCTCAGTTTCCTGCGTTAAGGCGATGAGCCGCATGCCCATTCGACCCGCAGCACCAGCAATGATCGTTCGCACCATGGAGTGGATCCTTACAAGACTCCAGCCTGTTGCAAGGCTTCTTGGAGTTTAGGTCGGTATTCATCGGCAAGGGGAGTGAGAGGGAGGCGGACTTCCTCTGACATTTTACCCATCATGCCCAACGCGGCTTTGACGGGAATGGGATTCGTTTCCAAGAATAGGGCGCTGAAAAGGGACGTCAATTTGAAATGGAGGGTTCGTGCTCGTTCATAGTCTCCTTTGAGAGCGGCGGAGACCATATTGGACATGTCGGCCGGTGCCACATTGGCCGTAACCGTAATGACGCCTTTCCCTCCAAGAGCCATCATGGGAAGTGTCAACGGATCATCACCGGAAAGGATCAAGAAGTTTTTTTTTGAACTATGAATAATTTCTGAAACCTGTTGAAGAGATCCGCTCCCTTCCTTAATACCAATAATATTGGGAACTTGCGACAATCGTGCCGTGGTGGCTGGAAGCATATTCACGCTGGTGCGTCCGGGAATGTTGTAGAGGATTTGTGGAAGTTCGACAGCCTTCGCTACGGCGTCGAAATGACGAAAGAGCCCCTCTTGTGTGGGCTTATTATAATAGGGGGTAATGAGGAGTGCTCCATCAGCTCCTATGGCCTTCGCATGTTTGGTGAAGATAATCGCTTCATCGGTAGAATTAGACCCTGTGCCTGCTATGACTGGTATCCGTTTATTGACGACCTCAACGGTAACGGCCACGACACGTTCATGTTCTTCTGGTGTGAGTGTGGCTGACTCTCCCGTCGTTCCACAGGGCACAATGCCATGGGTCCCATGAGCAATTTGAAACTCAATGAGGTCAGCCATGGCCTTTTCATCGAATTTCCCATTAGAGAAGGGCGTGACAATGGCGACTAATGAACCAGAAAACATGATGCCGGCAAATCCTTAGGCGAATATTTCTGGAATTGATTCTCCGCGAATCAAATCCTCGTAGGTTTCTCGATCTCGAATCACCATGATTTTATTGTCTTTGATCAGCACTTCAGGCGTTTTGGGCCTGGAGTTGTAATTGGAGGCCATGGTAAATCCATAGGCCCCGGCACTCATAACCGCTAACAGGTCTCCCGATTGAGGCTGTGCGATTTTCCGATCTTTGGCCAAAAAATCACCCGATTCACAAATAGGTCCGACCACGTCAACCGTATTGACTGGCGCGGATTCATTTTTAAGGACGGGCTGGATGTCATGATGTGCGTCGTACAAACTTGGGCGCAGCAGATCGTTCATCGCGGCATCGACGATCACAAAATGTTTATTCGCCCCCTCTTTATTGTAGAGCACTTTCGTGACCAAAATCCCTGCATTGCCGACAATCGATCGTCCGGGTTCCATGATGATTTGGCATGAGGCTGTTTGCAGCAGGGGCGAAATGGCCGCAGCCAGATCATTTGGGTGGGGCGGGGTTTCATCCGAATAGGTGATCCCGAGACCTCCCCCAATATTCATATAGCGAATATCTATTCCTTGAGATTTTAATGTCTGGATGAGACTTAAAACTTTTTTAATAGCATCAACAAACGGGGTCACTTGGGTTAATTGTGAGCCGATATGGCAATGCACCCCAACGACATCAATGTGTGAAAGTTGGCTGGCGAGTTCGAACTCATGCAGTGCTTGATCGGCAGCAATGCCAAATTTGCTTTTCTTCAATCCCGTTGAAATGTAAGGGTGGGTCTGCGGGTCGATATCCGGATTAATGCGTAAGGCCACACGTGCACGAAGCTCCATGGTCTTGGCGACCTCATTGATTTGTTGGAGCTCACCAGCCGATTCGACATTGAACATGAGAATATCGGATTCCAAGGCATAACGGATTTCTTCTGGAGATTTTCCCACTCCGGCAAAGACCATCTTGTTCGAGGGAACTCCGGCTTTTAAGGCACGGAACAATTCTCCTCCAGACACGATATCCGCTCCACTGCCTTCCTTGGCCAAGAGCTTCAAGATGGCAATGTTGGAGTTGGCCTTCATGGCATATGCGACGATATGCGGGATATCCTTAAAGGCGTCATCGAAGGCATGAAAATAGCGGTTGATCGTGCGATGGCTATAGATATAGCACGGTGTTCCTACTTGCTCGACAATGTGTTGAATCGAGACCTCTTCACAAAAGAGTTCATCTCCTTTGTAATGGAAATCATGCATGGCTCGGGTTCTCTTCAAAGATATCCCAATCACCCAGGGCCATTTCAGTTATCGTTGTTTGAAACGCTTCTTTCAATTTTCGATAGCGCAAATTGGCATGAGGCGTGATAGCTTTTATGATTTCCCCATCTAACAACGTTTGAATCGCTTTAGGCGTGGCATGCTTGAGATGCTCAAAGTTGACGACGATGTCCATTCTTGCGTCCTGGGCGGCTTGTTTAATACGAGTCAACAATTCTCGGGCATTCAAATGGTCTAACGTTCCATCCAACTCGATGAACAAGGCCGCAAAGGCATCGTGCCGACGAGCTTTGACATTCAAGCACAGGTCCTGTTTTTTCGCGGGTTGAGATGCCTGCGGGAACAGGGCACTAGGTATTAATTGCTGCGTTTCAAAGGTCGGAAGTTTAGCCTGGAGATTTTTGAGAACGTTGGCGATGGGAGATAATCGACCTTTAGGTGTCGACCTCCGTATGAGCTTTCGAAATTCCCAATTCATTTCCAGTCGAGGGATGAGCCGTTGGCCGGTGTGGGCCACTCGTTTCCAGATACAAGGCCAGGAATAAAATTCATGGTTGGCCCAAAAGAATCCTTCCTGTAATTGTTCGGGGGTCATGCGTTTGGGTGTGTACACCACATGTTTGCCGTCATACTTTGACCAATCTCGATCAAAGATCCGTCCTTCCCGTTCATACCGCTCAAACAAGGCGGTACCTGGAAGCGGGGTCAGCACATTGAAATAGGCCAGTTCCAATTTATTGCGTGTGAGAAAATTAATGGCCGTCTCAAATACCGATTCGTCATCGTTGTCAAAGCCAAACACAATGCCAGGGTTCACCATGATGCCATGATCGTGAAACATTTTAATTTGATCTTCAAATTTTCGAACTTGGTTGAAGCCCTTGTTCGTTTCGCCTAATGAATCATCCGATAGCGACTCCAGCCCCACAAAGACTGAGACGCATCCACTATCAGCAGCCAATTTCACCATATCAGGATCGTCCCCAAGGAACATGGTCGCCTGGCAGCCCCATTTAATGTTGAGGGATTTCAAGGCTTCCCACAATTCGCGGCAATAGGCACGGTGGCTATTATGTAAATCATCGACAAAGGCGACGATGGACCCTTCTTCCAATCCGACCCAAATTTTCAACGACGTCGATAAGGCGTTTAAGAGAGATCCCTGGGTCATGCGTTCAACGATATCTGAACGAAGCCATTCTTTGGCATGTTTCAATTCAGCGATCACCTCTGGAACAGGACGACGGCGTGTCGTTTTTCCATTAAACGGCGATACGCTGCAAAATTCGCAGTCAAAATGACACCCACGAGTGGTAAAGCTACATAATCTCGTCATGTACGAATCAGGACTCAAAAGTTCTATACGTGGGGGTTTATAGTTACTCAAGTCTGGAAATTGATCCATCCGATAAATCCGCTTCAAGGCACCTGCTTCGACATCTGAAACCACTTGTGGCCAGAGGTCTTCGGCTTCTCCACAGACAATCGCATCACAATGCTGGAGGGCTTCATCGGGGCAATAGGTTGGATGCACACCACCCAGCACAACCTTTTTCCCGCGGGCACGAAATTCATCCGCAATTTCGTAGGCGCGTGGGGCATAGCAGGTCATGACGGATAAGCCGACTAAATCACAGGGCGTCTCAAAATCAATGTCGTTAGCGGCTTCGTCGACCAGTTCAATGTCCCACGTTGAAGGCGTATAGGCCGCAATAACCGGTAAGCTGAGTTTGGGAAACCATATAGATCGGCGTTCACTCGCCGTCATATGGTAGGGATTATTGCGTGGGTACGGATCTAATAATAGGAGCTTGGGGCGTGTCACACTGGGGGATTCTGTCGTCGGCATCTTATGCTCCTCCAAAAACAAATGGCATCACAGTAAAAGAAGTTCATTGTATCGCGAAGGCCGTCTCTTGAACAAATCTTGGCGACTGAGTGTATGGTCTCAGCGCGTTCCTATCGGGTAGAAAACCGGAAGTTCTACGCCTTCTTCCTCAATCGGACTGGTTCCATCTTCGTTGAGGGTTACTGCTGAAGGAGTATTCTCTCGCTGCTGCTTTCTCACTTTGGCTTCGATCCCAACATCTTCTGGGGGAATGGGCGCTCCAACTGCCCCACAACTCATGACCAAGGAGGATACGGCTATGCAACTCAGTGATCCCATGAAGTAGACAAATTGTGGAGGCCAGGAATTCATGCTGGTCGCTTTTTCTTGCTTGATGTTTGTGGCTTAGCCCGCAGCACGGTCTTCCAAACCTTGATTTGTGAAGCCACTTGAGCGGTAGCCGTTCCTCCAATCACATTTTTCTGGTTAATGGCTGCACTCGGAGTGAGGACGTCAACAGCTTTTTTGTCAAATGAAGGAGACGCTTTGAACAAGTCTTGAGGCGTTAGATCAAGCAGGTCTTTTCCTTTGGCTAAGCATTCCCCAACCAGATTCCCGACAATATGATGCGACTCTCGAAAAGGGACTCCCTGCTTGACGAGGTAGTCGGCTAATTCTGTCGCGAGGAGAAAGCCTTCCGAGACCGCTTTGTTCATGGGTTCCGGCCGCACGGTCAGCTGTGCCAGTAATTCTGCATAGATTTTGACGGATGTGGTAACTGTATCAATAGTGTCAAACAAGGGTTCTTTGTCTTCTTGCAAGTCCCGATTATAGCTGAGGGGCAAGCCTTTGACGGTCGTCAGGAGACTAAACAAATGGCCGTAGACTCTCCCAGTTTTTCCTCGAATCAGTTCAGGAATATCCGGGTTTTTTTTCTGAGGCATCATACTGCTACCTGTGCAAAACCCATCGGGAAGATCAACAAATTCAAATTCTTGAGAAGACCATAAGATGAGTTCTTCGCTCAAACGTGAAAGGTGCATCATAAGAATGGCGCATCCACTTAAGACTTCGATCACATAATCGCGGTCGGACACGGCATCCAAGCTATTCTGGGTAATTGCGGGAAACTTCAATAAGGCCGCAGTATAGTGACGATCGATGGGGTAATTAGTTCCTGCGAGGGCGCCGGATCCCAATGGCATCACATTGATTCGGATCAAGGCATCATGCAGTCTGCCTTTGTCTCGTTCTACCATTTCCACATAGGCGAGTGCGTGATGGGCAAATAAAACCGGTTGGGCTCGTTGTAAATGGGTGTAGCCAGGCATTATGACGCCTTTGTATCGTTCGGCCAGGGTCACCAGCGAGTGTTGCAGTCGACGCAGGTCCTGCTGCAAATGCTGAAGGACATCGCGGAGATAGAGTCGAAGATCGAGGGTTATTTGATCATTGCGACTACGACCGGTGTGTAGTTTTCCGCCAAGGGGGCCAATGAGCTGCGTGAGCCGCCTCTCGATACTCATATGCACATCTTCGTCCTTCACTTTCCATTGATGTCGTCCGGCTCGGATGTCTTCTCGAATGGCGTGTAGTCCCTTGATAATCGTCCGACATTCGCGAGTGGACAGCACTTTGGCTCGCTGCAAAGTTTGACAATGTGCCACACTGCCTTCAATGTCGTATTCGTAGAGGCGACAATCAAATCCAATGGACGACGTGAAAGATTCAACTAATGCGTCAGTCTGGCCTTGAAAACGTCCTCCCCAGAGCTTTGACGCATCTGAACTTTTGGTGGACGTACCCCGGGAACTCGATTGAGCGTGGCTTGGTGATTTTGAGCGAGAAGGCTTCATCGTAATACGTGGTTGCGTGTTAAGGGGGTAATCTCAGCCGGAAAAAACATTCATCAATGTAATTCACCGACGTATAGGGAACATGTAGTAGTTGGATGCAAATTATTTTCACTACTTCCAATCATCGATCTGTTCAAGTTTCCTGATTGGTTCTAGGCGGCAGAGCGTTACTTTCCCAGCCATTCAAGTAAGACGGCTTTTTGTATATGCAGGCGATTCTCTGCTTGGTCTAAGACGACGGATTGGGGTCCATCTAACACCTCAGCGGTGATTTCTTCGCCTCGGTGTGCGGGTAAACAATGAAGGACGACCGCATTGGGCTTTGCCTGTTTCAGTAACTGACTATTGACTTGATAAGGTGCAAACGCAGTCATGCGTGGTTGATGTTCGTCTTCTTGTCCCATGCTGATCCACACGTCGGTGTATACGGCATCAGCATTTTTTGCTGCCAACATTGGGTCATGCGTGATTTCAATTTTGGCTCCAGTATGAATGCCTTCGGCTTTAGCCTGCTTCACAATGGTGCTATCAGGTTCATACCCGGGAGGACATCCTATGGATACATGCATGCCCATCTTAGCTCCAATTTCCAGAAGCGAATGCGTGATGTTATTGCCATCCCCTATGTAGGCCAACTTTAATCCTTTTGCACGACCTTTTTTTTCTACGATCGTGAGAAGGTCTGCGAGGGCTTGACAGGGATGGCAATGATCAGTCAGGCCATTGATCACTGGAATCGAGGTGTGCAAAGCCCATTCCTCCAAGGCTGATTGGTTAAAAGTTCTCACCACTAACCCATCAACGTAACGAGAGAGAACTTTGGCGGTATCAGCTAAACTTTCCCCTCGGCTGAGTTGTATTTTTTCTGAGGCCAAGAAGAGGGCTTGGCCACCTAATTGATTCATGCCGGCTTCAAAGGAGACCCGGGTGCGAGTCGAGGGTTTTTCAAATATGAGTCCTAGCGTTTTCCCTTTGAGGGGGAAAGTCGGCCGGCCTTTGCCGTGACCCGCCTTCAATTTTTTAGCCAGCCTGATCAAGTCGCCAATTTTTTCTCTGGGAATATCCGCGACCGTCAAGAGGTCCTTAGGAAGCTGTGGAGCCTTGCTTCGTGAGGCAGACGAGGAACGAGGACTTTGTTTAGAAGGACGAGTTGAGGGCATTCGTTATTTCCGTCTGGCAAGGATGTCAGAGAGGACAGTCAATAATCGATCAATTTGCTGGTGGCTAATGATGAAGGGAGGCACGAATCGGAGCACTCGGCCCATTGTGCAATTAATAAGCACTCGATGTTCCAGGCATTCCATCACGATGGGTTTTCCGTCAATGGATAGCTCTAGTCCTTGCAATAGACCCATGCCTCGGGTTTCCCGAATACAAGGAAATTTTCCAGCAAGAGCGGCTAACCCTTTAGCTAAGTATTCACCGGCTACGCGGCCCTGTTCCAGTTTGCCCCCATCAAGGAGCAAGTCCAATACTTTCAACGCAGCGGCACAGGCCAGAGGATTGCCCCCGAAGGTAGAGGCGTGGGTTCCAGGCTCAAAGGCAGCGGCCACGGTGTCTGTGGCGAGACAGGCTCCAATCGGGACTCCTCCCCCGAGGCCTTTAGCCAACGTCATGATATCTGGCTGAATGCCAAATTGTTCATAGGCGAATAGGGTCCCTGTCCGCCCCATACCTGTTTGGACCTCATCAAAAATCAGGAGAATGTGTCGTTCGGTGCAAAGCTTCCGAACCTTCTTCATGTAATCAGCGTCAGGGACAACCACACCGCCTTCAGCCTGAATGGGTTCAAGCATGATGGCAGCCGTTTGCGGCGTCAGTGTCGCTTCTAATGTTTCGAAATCATTAAAAGGAACGTATCGGAACCCAGGCACCATGGGACCGAACCCTTTTTGTAAGGCTGGTTGGCCAGTGGCCGTGAGGCTGGCCAACGTCCGTCCATGAAAGGAGTTCAGCATGGTCAGAATTTCGATCCGGTCAGGGCCGAATGTTGTTGTGGCATAGCGCCTGGCCAACTTGATTGCGGCTTCATTGGCTTCGGCCCCACTATTGCAGAAAAATACCTTATCGGCAAAGGAATGTTCGACAAGCCGTTGAGCCAATTGGGTTTGTGGTTCGGTATAAAACAGATTGGATGTATGGATAAGTTGGCGGGCTTGTCGGGTGATGGCTTCCACAATGTCCGGATGCGCATGGCCCAGGATATTCACCGCAATGCCGGCTACACAGTCAAGATATTCTCGCCCTTCGGCGTCGTAGACCAGACACCCTTGGCCTCGTTCAATAGTGAGGGGGAGGCGGGTATAGGTATTCATGAGATACCGCGCCGCGTTGTCTTGAATTTCAGTTGCAATCATTTTTCTAAAACCCGCGTGAATACAGGCGAATCTATCATACGTCTTCTTCTCTCCGCAATGAAATTATGAGGAGAAGTCCTGGGATACTACGGATTTGGAACCATAGAGACAACAGGAATTGTTTTTCTGAAGAAGACTGATGTGAGAAACCAAAGCGGAATGGAGAAGGCGCTACTTGGAGCTAGCTTGTTGGCGGCGAAGATCGTAGGTTAGCCCGAGTTTACTCATCATCCAAATTAACCATTTTGACGGGTCAAAATTATACCATAATGGTCCGTTGCGATAGTCGCTTTGATACATATGGTGATAATTATGATAACCTTCGCCGAAAGTTAACAAAGAAATAATCCAGCTATCACGGCTTGAATTCGAGTCTCCGTAGGGCTGACTTCCCCAAATATGGCAGATTGAATTAATAAAAAATGTGGAGTTGAGGACGAAAAATGTTCTGCCAACTCCAGCTAGTAGAAAGCAACCAATTCCCCCAATCCACCCGTCATAGAGAAACCCAATAACAAAAGGGAAGAGCAGTCCTCCGATAATGATGGCTAGATAATTTCGATGTTGCCACATGATCAAGGGATTTTGTCTGAGTCGTGTCATATATTTTTCATCACGGTGAGGATCTTTCCTGAATATCCATCCGATATGACTCCACCAGAACCCTAGTTTCGCGTTATAGGGGTCCTCATCTTGGTCACACCGAGCATGATGACGAATATGGTCTCCTGCCCACCTAAGGGCTGGAGCTTCTAGAGCCATACCTCCACCAATCAACAATACTATTTCCATCCATTTCGTACATTTGAAGCTTCGGTGGGCGTACAATCGGTGGTACCCTACGGTAATGCCTAACCCCGTAAATATGTACAAGGCAAAAAACATTGTCCAGTCCAGCCAGGAGAAATCGTAAAAATAGGCATACAAGGGAAGGGTGATCATCGTTCCTACTGCTATGAGACTAAAAACGATGGTATTGAGATAGTCTAGTTGACGATTTTGGGGAACTGTTTTGAGCATCTGATCCACGATGAGAGGCCTAGTGATTGAGCTATGAGGTTAAATTATCCGTATAGGCACGAATAAACATTATCAAATCATAACACGCAGAAAAACAGAAAGTAGTCAAGAAGGTTACACTTAGGATACCTCTTGCGCGTATTACTGTAAAGGAAAAAGCCCTTAGCCGCGCTCTATGGTCAGTGGGATTCGGTCATAGGTTTTCGTTAAAGACTGGGCTGCATTTTCTTGAATTTGCGCCGCAATTATATTTCCAAAACCTGCGTGAATACAGGCGAATTTATCACTCGATTTCTTCTATTCTCAATGAGGACCGGACGAGAGAATCCAAAATGCCACCGGTTGGGAAAAAAGATACAGCGGGCTGTGATTTCGAAGTGTGAACGAGCTAGAGACGTAGGAAGATCGCTAGCTTTGGCTGGAAGCTGGGCGATGCAGATCGTAAGCCAGTCCAATTTTGCTCAGCGTCCAAATCAACCATTTTGATGGGTCAAAGTCATACCAGCGAGCCCCATTGCGATAATCGCTTTGGTACATGTGATGATAGTTGTGGTAGCCCTCCCCAAACGTGAGTAGAGAAATCCACCAACTATCTCGGCTGGAATCAGCAGTGCTATGAGGTTGCTCACCCCAAATGTGGCAGATGGAATTAATGAAGAATGTGGAGTTTAACACAAAGAAGGTGCGGGCTAGGCCTGCCAAAAGAAAACAACCTATTCCACCAATCCATCCGTTGTAGAGCAATCCGACAAAAAAAGGTAGGAAGAGCCCGGTTAAAACAATTGGGACATAATACTGATTTTGCCAGACGACCAACGGATCTTGCAGGAGACGTGTTTGATATTTGGGATCTCGGTTTGGGTCTTTCCAAAAAATCCATCCACAATGGCTATGCCAAAACCCAAGTGTTGCATTATGAGGGTCTTCTTTTTGATCACAGCGAGCATGATGTCTGAGGTGATCTCCGCACCATCGTAATGCAGAATTTTCTAGAGCCATGCCGCCGGCAATTAAAAATCCCATCTTGACCCAATTGGGGCATTTGAAGCTTCTGTGCGTTAGCAAGCGATGATAGCCTACTGTAATACCGAGTCCTGTGATCATGTACAAGGAAATAAACATCGTCCAGTCTACCCAGCTGAAGTCGTAAAAATATGCATATACGGGCAGGGCGACGAGGGTAGCGGCTGTGATCAACCCAAAAAGGAACATGGTGGGGTAATCGCGTTGGGGTGTCACGGCTTTAGACGGGTCTAGTGTTCTTGACATGGCGGCAATGTCCTTATATATCCCTCACCTAATTTGTATTACGAAAAAGACGCCCTACAAAATGTATGATCCAAAGGTGACGGATCAGTTAATCAAAAAACATTGAAAATGGTAACTCTATAAACAGGAAAGGGGCTAACGTATTCCAACGTTTACAGGTTAAGACCTGCCCGCTTAAAACAGCTCTATGAGAATACTATGGCCGCAGGTTCCTTGTAAAGAGGAAGACAATGAACATTACCCTTCCTCTTACTAATAGCTTATCAGATTTTTTTGAAAAATCCAGTCGGGCATTTGGACGGGCCAGGAACGCCGATTGGTGTGGGTTGCTGTGATCGCTTTCCCCAAAGAAGAAAGCGATCACAGATCAGGATAGGTTAATACTTATAGGTATCTTCTTTGTAGGGGCCATCAGGGGACACGTGAATGTAATCAGCTTGGGCCTGAGTGAGCTTGGTAAGAACGCCACCAAACCCTCGGACCATATGAGCTGCAACCTCCTCATCCAAAATCTTGGGAAGAACTTGGACTGTTGGTGTTCCTTTTTCTACAAGGTCAGCATACTTACGTTCGTACAAGTAAATTTGCGCCAAGACTTGATTAGAAAATGAGCCATCCATAATACGGGAGGGGTGCCCAGTGGCATTGCCCAGGTTAACGAGTCGTCCTTCGGACAATAAGATAAGATGATCTTTGGTGGACTTGTTCCGATAGACGGTGTGGACTTGGGGTTTGACTTCCTCCCACTCCCAATTTTTCCGCATGTACGCGGTGTCGATTTCATTGTCGAAGTGCCCAATGTTACATACCACGGCACCGCATTTTAATGCCTGCAACATGGCCGAATCACAGACATTGAGGTTGCCTGTTGTGGTCACCACCAAATCGGTTTGACTTAACAGTAATTGGTTTGTGTCTTCGAGCTTTCCGGTATTGTTCCCGTTCTTGTAGGGTGAGACGATCTCAAATCCGTCCATACAGGCTTGCATGGCACAAATGGGATCGATTTCTGAAATTCTGACAATCATGCCTTCTTGTCGGAGCGATTGGGCTGATCCTTTGCCAACATCTCCGTAGCCAATGACCAAGGCTTTTTTCCCGGCCATCAAATGATCGGTTCCGCGCTTAATCGCATCATTCAAGCTGTGGCGGCATCCGTATTTATTGTCATTTTTAGACTTTGTGACGGAGTCGTTCACGTTGATGGCTGGAACTTTTAATGTGCCATTTTTCAACATTTCCTGTAACCGATGCACGCCTGTGGTTGTTTCTTCAGTAATGCCGTGAATGTGATTCATCATGGTAGGGAATTTTTCATGGAGCATAAGGGTGAGGTCGCCCCCGTCATCTAGAATCATGTTGGCATCCCAGGGCTTGCCATCTTTTAAGATGGTCTGTTCCAGGCACCATTCATATTCTTCTTCGGTCTCTCCCTTCCATGCAAAAACGGGAATGCCCTTGGCGGCAATGGCCGCCGCCGCGTGATTCTGCGTTGAAAAGATATTGCAAGAAGACCAGCGCACTTCAGCGCCCAATTCGATGAGCGTTTCTATTAATACGCCGGTTTGAATGGTCATATGAATGCAGCCCAAAATTCTCGCGCCTTTCAGCGGTTGCAAGCTACGGAATTTATCTCGGAGAGCCATCAAGGCGGGCATTTCCGTTTCAGCAATTTGCAGTTCTTTTCGCCCCCAGGCGGCAAGGTTGATATCCGCTACTTTATAATCTTGTGCTGTCGTTTCCAATGTGCTTGCAGTACTCATAATGTTCGCTCCCCTTGTTTGTCTGAGTGACTAACTATGTGCAAAATACAGCGATTGCTTGGGTATGAAGCAGGCTGCCTTCACCCCCTGCTCTGAACAAAGCTGTTCGTTGAAAAATTATACTCCGGATTCCCGTCGTAACAAGGCAGCTTTGTCTGTCTTTTCCCACGTAAAACCTGGTTCGTTTCGACCAAAATGCCCATAAGCAGCTGTTTGCTTGTAAATGGGTCGACGTAATTTGAGGTGATCGATAATACCTTTTGGATTTAAGGGGAAATGTTTGCGCACGAGTTTTTCAATGCGCTCAACATTCGTTTTTTCTGTTCCTTTGGTATCCACCAAAACTGAGACGGGTTCGGCAACGCCAATGGCGTAGGCCAATTGCACTTCACATTTTTCTGCCAACTGAGCGGCAATAATATTTTTGGCAATGTACCGAGCCATATAGGAGGCCGACCGATCGACTTTGCTCGGGTCTTTTCCCGAGAAGGCCCCTCCACCATGGCTGCCAACTCCCCCATAGGTGTCGACAATAATTTTACGGCCTGTTAAGCCTGCGTCACCCATTGGTCCTCCAACGACAAATCGTCCTGTTGGATTAATGTGGAATTTGATGTTTTTAGGGTTAAACAGCTTTTTGGGCATGACGGGAATAATCACTTTTTCCATGATATCTTTTTCTATCTTCTTGGATGTGACATTCTCGCTATGTTGGGTAGAAACCACGATCGTATTGATTCCGATGGGCTTGCCATTTTTGTATTCAATAGTAACTTGGGCTTTCCCATCTGGGCGAACCCAATTCAAAATGTTTTTCTTGCGCACTTCGGCTAATCGGCGAGTCAGCCGGTGGGCGAGGACAATGGTCATCGGCAT
The DNA here is from genome assembly GCA_965248225.1 of Nitrospirales bacterium. Lineage (GTDB taxonomy): Bacteria > Nitrospirota > Nitrospiria > Nitrospirales > UBA8639 > Nitrospira_E. The sequence goes on along the minus strand of CBDFIV010000015.1, from coordinate 4,090,310 downwards.
CAGTTCTGCAGTTTCATTGGAAGCGTAACCAAACATCAGACCTTGATCCCCTGCTCCTCCGGTATCTACGCCCATCGCGATATCGCCAGACTGATTATCAATTGAGCTCAAGACTGAACAGGTACGATGATCAAATCCCCATGTGGCATCTGAATACCCGACGCCTTTAATGGTCTCTCTTATAATATCAGGAATTTCCACATAGGCTTTGGTGGAGATTTCTCCAGCAACAAATGCGATTCCGGTGGTAATCAACGTTTCACAGGCTACCCGGCAATTCTTATCTTTAGCCATGATCGCATCCAAAATAGCATCAGAAATCTGGTCAGCAATTTTATCGGGATGTCCTTCAGTGACCGACTCCGAAGTAAACAAATAGCTGCTTTGTCTCATTGAATCCCCCTACTAATTAGTTGAGCCTCATGCTCCTCTCGGAACAAGACCTTATAGTGAATAATGCAAAAACCAAAACCCTTACTATACATCAAGGAAGAGTTTTGCACAATTTTGAAGCTAATAATGTATTGGAAGACGGAAACCCGGTCTATCTTAATGCTTGTTGTTTTCTGGGACGATAATTAGAAAAACGTGCTCAGTTAAGGTAGTAAATTGTCAAGGACCATCTCAGAAGGACATTTGTAAGGAAGTATGTGAAGGTATGGCCTATTCCTACTTTCAGCATACATGACCTGCCCTCCGCCATTTCCTCCTCTTGTTAATAAAATAAAATACTTAGATATATAGTAAGTTTATATACCTAGGTATCTACGCAATGATCGTTAGTGGAAATTCTAAAAGCTCCCGGGCAAAACCAGTTGAAAATTCGATGATTTTCTTCATAGACTTCAGGGTCATCGCCTGCTTGCATCGGCTTGCGTAACAGAAATTCAGGGTGGTAAGATCCGCTGTTATTTTACGGTTAAATATTAGGCATATCGGCGAATTTCCTGGTGAGAAAGGCGAGCGGTATACTGTCGCTTTTTTCTTGGAAGTTCCTGTAAGGAGGCTTGTGAATGTATAAAACCATATATGTCCCAGTCGATAATTCAGACCATTCCAATATGGCTGTTGAGCTGGGAGTTCAATTCGCTAAGGTGTTTGGGTCAAAAATGGTGGGCAGCCATGTGTATGCAGCGAAGATGCATGATAAACGCTTTAAGCAAATGGAAGCTGGTCTTCCTGAAGAATATCATGATGAAAAAGAATTGGATCGACAACGGCAGATCCATGATTCTCTTATTACCCGAGGGCTCCAAATCATTACGGATTCTTATTTGGATTACGTTGGGGAGAAATGTGACGAAGCCAATATTCCTCTCGAACGGCGCTCATTGGAAGGGCGTAACTGGAAAGCGATTGCGGAAGATATCACCAAAAATGGTTATGACCTCACGATCATGGGAGCCTTGGGCGTGGGAGCGGTCAAGGACTCGCTTATTGGGAGCAATACCGAACGAGTAATACGGCGCGTTCGCAATTCAGACATGTTCATTGTCAAAGATACGAAGCCCATGAATGGTGGGAAAATTGTGGTTGCTGTTGATGGGAGCCACTATTCTTTTGGTGGGCTAAAAACAGCCTTGGCCTTGGGAAAGGCTTTTAATAAACCGGTTGAAGCGATTTCAGCATTTGACCCGTATTTTCATTATGCCGCTTTTCACAGCATTTCTGGCGTGTTGAACGAAGAGGCCGGAAAAGTTTTCCGATTTAAAGAACAAGAAAAACTGCATGAAGAAGTGATTGACAGTGGATTGGCTAAAATCTACCAATCACATTTAGATGTCTCCCGCGATGTAGCGCAAGACGAAGGGGCCGACATTAAAACCACGTTGTTGGACGGCAAGGCCTTTGAAAAAGTCATTCAATATGTCAGAAAAGAGCAACCGTGGCTCCTCATCGTCGGGCGAATTGGGGTTCATAGTGATGAGGATATGGATATCGGAAGCAATACCGAGAATCTCTTGCGTTCCGCCCCTTGCAACGTCTTGATCTCAAACAGAAAATTTGTTCCGCCTATTGATACCCAGGCGGAATATACGATTGCCTGGACGGAAGAGTCTCTACGACGTATGGAAAAAATACCCGTTTTTGCCCGAGGTGTGGCGAAAACAGCGATTCATCGTTATGCCATTGAAAAAGGCCATACCATCATTAGTAATTCAGTCATTGATGATGCCGTCGGTGATATTCTCCCAAAGGGTGCAATGGATGCGATGAAAACGCTTGGAGGAACCCTGGATGCTGCTGGTGTTGATCGGAACGCTATGCAAGCTGACAATCAGGTGGCAGAAGACTTAATGGGATCGACCATGAGCGGCATGATGTCCCAGGTGGTTGAAGAAAAACCAGCTGCCAATCCATTGAGTGCTGGGAATCAAAACTATTTGGATCGGATGTCCCGAGATTACTACGTGTGCGGGGGATGCGGCTATATTGGAAAAGGGGCCCACCCGGTCATGTGTCCGGTTTGTAGTCTGGACGGGGCCCAATTTAAACAAGTGGATAAATCGATTTTTGATGCTGCTGCCCAAGCCGAAGGTGGATTGGAAACCGATGTGGCTTACGACGATATCCCTATGCAATGGACCAAAGATGCACGGGAAGCCATTCGAGCCGTTCCTGCAGGATTCCAGCGTAGGCGGGCGAAAGCAAAAATTGAAAAGACCTCGAGAAAATTAGGAATGACTACCATTACGTTGGAGTATGCCGCCCCGATGATCCAAGAGGCCGCGGCTGAAGACTATGCCCCAATCTTTGCCAATAAAACTGCCGGGGAGGCCTCAACTATGGGTACTGACTCCAAAAATGATCAAGCGCCTGAGGCCAATGGATCTGATCCATACACGTGGGAGCCTGATGCCCTCCAACGACTTGAACGGGCTCCGGCCGGTTTTATGCGAGACTGCACTAAAGCGTTAATCATTAAACATGCGGACAAAATGGGCATCACGACTATCACCCTTGATGTGGCCAACCAAGGGATTGAACAAGCGAAAGAAACCATGGAAGACGCCATGAAGACGGGGAATGTCAAAGACATTGTCGCCAAGTTGACCGGGACGGGGGCTCCTTCGGAGGCCCAATCCGGGGCTAGCAACAATGGGTAAATCGCTTCCGGTTCTCAACTCATTGCTCAATAACTTGTCGTCGTTAAGTTCGAGCGCCGTCTCACGGTTCGAATCGGTGCTACCGGGCAGCGATACCCCGGGTGATGGGCGGACTGTTGATGATTTCAAGCCATATCTTGTGGCTTTGAATCTCACTAGTCGATGCAATCTTAAATGTGACCATTGTTACCTCGACGCGACGACGAAGATGAGTGGTGGGCACGATGAACTGACCACAGAGGAATGCTTCCGTTTGATCGATCAAATTGCCGAAGTCAACCGTGGAAGCCTGTTGGTGATCACCGGTGGTGAGCCGTTGGTGCGACCAGATATCTTAGATATTGCTCGTCATGCCGTGGAACTTCAATTTATGGTGGTCTTCGGCACCAATGGCATGTTGATTGACGATGCCATGGCTAAACAGATGGTGGAAATTGGTGTCATGGGCGTGGGTATCAGCATCGACTCGCTTGATCCAGCCACACACAACACCTTTCGTGGAATGCCGAATGCCTGGGAAGGTGCATTAGCAGGTATCGAAGCCTGTAAGCGGAACGGACTCCAGTTTCAAGTTCATTTCAGTGCACAGCCTATGAACTATAAAGAATTGCCGGCTGTCATCGATTGGGCACATGATCTGGGAGCCAAGGTGCTGAATGTCTTTTTCATGGTTTGCACGGGACGGGGAGAAGAACTGACCGACATTACCCCCTCTCAATATGAAGAAGTTTTGGTCCATTTGATCGAAAGCCAAGATAAGTACCAAGATATGTTGGTTCGGGCCCGATGTGCGCCACACTTTAAGCGCCTAGCGTACGAAAAAGATCCGAACTCTCCCATCACCAAGGCCACGGGCTATATGGGTGGAGGCTGTCTGGCAGGGACTAACTACGCGCGCGTCACGCCCAATGGCGACCTGACGCCCTGCCCCTATATGCCATTATCCGCCGGGAATGTTCGTGATACCAGCTTTGTTGATTTGTGGGAGAAGTCGGAAATTTTTGATTCCTTTCGGTACCCGCACCTCAAAGGCAAATGTGGCGATTGTGAATACAGTGAAATTTGCGGCGGCTGCCGAGCACGTCCTTACGTAGATCATGGGGATTGGATGGATGAAGATGAATGGTGTCTCTATACTCCTAAGGGCGGCGAGAAAATTCAGGTGGCCTTTAATGTTCCAGAGGCTTCATCCGTAGAATGGGATCAAGCTTCGGAAGAACGACTCAGTCGTATCCCGTATTTCTTGCGGGCCATGGTAAAAAAGGGTGTGGAGCGCCATGCTGTAGAAGAAGGTATCCCGGTCGTCACCATTGAATTAATGGAAGAACTTCGCAAGCGTCGGTTTGGCAATGAAACGCCGGTCTTTAAGGTCTAATGGATTCCCTTCTTGGGGTCCTGACCGACCTTAATCAACTCATTCCCATCTTGGTGCATTGGCTACACCTGCTCTCCGCAGTCGTGTGGGTCGGTGGCCTCGTCTTTCTGGTCATGGCTGTGACCCCTTGCCTGAAAACGGCCGTTCCAAAAGAATTGATCAAACCCATATCCGAAACATTTTACAGGCAATATAAGCGTGTGGTGGGTGTTCTATTAGTGGTCATACTCTTTACGGGTGGGGCCAACCTGCATTATGTGAGTCAAGGTATGATCATGGCGACTGGAGAAGGGGTGGCGCACCATGCCAAATATCTCATGGTCTTTTTCATTAAATTGTTCTTGGTGCTTGGGATTCTGACTATTTTCCTCTACACGGTTATCTTTAAAAACGACCCGACTGGCCATGAAGACCAAGAAGAGCTGGAAGAAATGGCTGTCGAACCTGTGCCCTTTCAGCGAGTGGCCCTGTGGTTGGGCGTGTTTATTATTTTATGTGCGTCGGCCATGAAGCATCTTCATACCTAATAGAGGTTGTTCGGATCAGCCCTAGCCCGAGAAGTATCTTTCCCTCTTTCTCCCCTCAACACATATTTTGATTGATTTCATGACCTCAAAAAATGAGCCACTCAGAAAGGAAGAGGCCATGTTGTTCATAACAGCAAACATCAAAAAAAAGTGGATGGAGAAAAAAAATGGGAACATTCTGAGGCAGGCAAGGTTAGTGATTGCCCTCGTGAGTATGATCCTGTTCCTTAGTGGAAGTTGGGGAGCCTGGGCGACAACACCAGGGAACCTTGATGATCCAGAGACCGTCATTCGAATAATCGTCAAAGCCAATGCGGAAATGGATTTGAAGACCCTTGAAACACATATGGCAGCGGATGAGGATACCGTAGGCTACACCATTGGCGGTCGCAAATACATTGGGTGGAAGGACGTCAAGCAAGCCTTTGAGGAAGAGTTTTCCATGCTCAGTGGATTAACTATTGATATTATCAATCTCAAGGTTTGGCAACGAGGAGAGGTCGCCTGGTTTGCCATGGAAATAGATTACAACCGTGAGGTGCAGACAGCTGATGGCCCGATCAAGAAAACCTGGCCGTTGCGAGATACGGGCGTCTTGAATCGTCGCGAGGGGACGTGGATGCTGGTCAATTGGCATGAATCCATGCGAGAACCCATCAAACCATTGACGGTGGCGCGAAAGGTCTCGCCAACCGAAGCCGGAGCCAACCCGGTCGAGATCAACCTCACTGGTGAATGGGAAATTCAAGAAGAAGACAAAGCCTACCAAGCCACGTTAGATGCTAAAGGCAATGGTCCATATAATTGGCAAGAAGGGCGTCTTCAAACTGAAAAGGTTGCTGATCGGCTCTGGTCTGGAACCTGGCATCAAAAGGGCAATGACCGGGAAGGCGCTTTTGAGGTGCTCTTATCGGAAGATGGAAAGACCGCTGACGGTGTCTGGTGGTATTTGCGAGTCGGCACACAAAAAAATATCCCTCCACGTGAATGGGGTGGTACCTACAAAATAAAACGGCTGTCTCCTCTCCCTTCCTCGTAATCCTTGGATATCCCAAGTTTTTCGTGGATGATTAAGGAATCACGCCACTGAGCTGTTTGGCATTTTCTCCTAAAAAAACGTTCCTGCCTCTTCTCTCTCTTCTCCTGGCTTTCTGCCAGCTTGGACTAGTCTCCAAGAAATTTCAAAAAACAACGATCAACCCTCTTTAACCAGTCCAAGCTCCCTTCAACTTTGCTCATTCGTATGGGGAATCGATTGTGCGAAATTCCTCAAGTATCGTATGCCACACCATGAGTTCAAGGTCTGAATCATGGGCTCGTGTCGTAAACAGTGGGCAAATGGCAATTCCTACCAAAAAGAGGAGGTTATTTATGAAAGAATCACGTTGTTTCTCAATCATGTCTCTTTCTTCACGAAGGATTAAAAGTCTGGCTATCCTCAGTTGTCTCTTGTTTATGGTGACGCCAACTGTCTGGGCACAATCATCGAATGACGCGACGGAAAATGATCGTACCGTGGTGGCACAAGAACGAGTGGAAAAAAATATCCCAGGGACCTATCACTATCAATCACAATATGAAATGACCAAAGATGGAAAAGGAAATTATTTCTCAACCTATGAAAGCCAGAAGAACGAATGGTTTTGCTGTCGGAATTGGTTTTCATCAGAAGATAAATCATCGACAAAATCAGATAAATCTTAATTTTTTTCAGATATACAAATAGATCCACTATTTTTTTCAGTAAGTATTATCCTCCCAGATTATTTTCGAAAAGGCGGCTGGTAACGTTGCCAGTTGCCTTCCCTGGTCCCTCTCCCTAAGCTAGGCAGACATTTTTTGGATTTGCTACAGTGTCGGAATACTGGATCAATTGATCCCTCCTCTGTGACCCATTCAGCTAAATAAGGATATTGTTTGTTTATGGTTCGAACATCTCAAACCCGATCACGTCCAGGCCATACCCCAAAAACCGAACCACTCCTTTTGGATCTTCCCGAAGATGAGAGCGGCGAAGATCTGCAGCCACATAAACCATTGGTGGTGATTGTCGGTCGACCGAATGTCGGTAAGTCCACCCTATTCAATCGGATTGTGGGGCATCGGACGGCGATCGTGGATGATGTTTCAGGTGTCACTCGCGACCGGAATACGGCGGAGTGCGAATATCAAAACCGCATGTTTACCTTGGTTGATACCGGTGGATTAGACCTCAATGCTGAAGATGTGATCGTGTCGCAGATTAAAGATCAAACGAAAACGGCTATGGCAGAGGCGGACTTGGTGATCGCTGTAATGGATGGGCGTGTCGGATTGTCTCCTCTGGATACAGAGTTAGCAGAACTTCTACGCCCCATTACTAAGCCAGTCTTTCTGGCGGTCAATAAAATTGATACGCCAAAGTCTGAACCACTTCTCGCAGATTTTTACCAATTGGGTGTGAAAGACATCTATCCGATTTCTGCTGAAGGTGGGATGGGCGTGGATGAACTACTCGAAGCTCTCATGCCCTACCTGCCTCTAGCCCCTGATGAGTCGTCCAAGCTTGAGATTCCCCGTATTGCCGTGGTGGGCAGGCCGAATGTCGGCAAGTCGACTTTGGTTAATGCCATATTGGGAGAGCAACGGCTCATTGTCAGTGACATTCCTGGGACGACACGCGATCCCATTGATTCACTTCTCACACGTGAAGGCCACAGCTATATTTTTACCGATACTGCGGGGATTCGCAGGCGGGGGCGTATTGATCGTGGCATTGAAGGCTATAGCGTTGTGCGGGCCATGCGGGCCTTGGGACGATCCGATGTTGCCGTCTTAGTGTTGGATGGCATTGAAGGTGTGACGGAACAAGACACTAAAATTGCGGGGTTGATCATTAAACAAGGCCGAGGGTGTGTCATCCTGGTGAATAAATGGGATGTGCGTGAACATGACCCTGAAGCCTACCCCACCTATAATTTGGAGCTGACCCGGCGGTTTCCGTTCTTTGCCCATGTTCCCGTGCTGTATGGTGCGGCGGTGCAATCTGAGACTCTACCCCGTTTGTTCGAGAAACTTGATCAAGTGGTCGCATTTTTCTCGAAACGTATTCAGACGCGGACGCTCAATCTCTTTCTGCAGCAACTCCTCGAAAAAAATCCCCTTTCCTTTCATCGCGGGAATCCCAAAAAATCGATGTTCGTCACGCAAGTCGCGACAAAACCTCCAACGTTTGCCTTATTCGTCAAAGGAGCAGAGAAAATTCCTCCGGCGTATCTTCGATATCTGGAAAATTCCATCAGGGCTGAATATGGCTTTCAGGGGATTCCGATTAAGATTTTGTTGCGGGGAAGAGGGAAAAAATAAATAGAAAGGTCAAGTGAGGAGTGAAGAAGAAAAGTGGTAAAGAAAAAATGCGGATGAAGGGCAACCCTTTTCTCAAGGACAATAGATGGGTTCTTTTGGTGGGCATGAGTATTCTGTTATTGAGCAACTTCGCGGGAGCTGAAGATATGATTGAGGTATCATCCCAACCAGATATTGATCAGGGGAGAGAAATCTACCAAACGCATTGTCTGGAATGTCATGGAGTCCAAGGGCACGGAGATGGTCCAAGGGCGGCCACGTTAGCACCTCGACCTGGTAATCTCATCTCTGCCGCCACCTCAAGTAAGACCGATGATGAACTTCTGGCCATTATCACTAATGGTGTTCCTCGAACAAGCATGCAAGGATGGAACGATCGCCTCTCTCTCGATGACCGCCGCAACGCGCTGGCGTACATCCGTTCACTCGGCCACTTCCAATAGCCATCCCAGTCTGGATAATCGGGTATTACATCTGACTTAAGGTGCGGAAATACTCCACGAAAGCGTGTATGCCGCCTGAGGCTTGCCCCCAGTCAAAATATTCATTTGGGGCATGGTAGCCATGTTCTGGCAGACTCAATCCCATAAATAAAATAGGGACTTTCCAGGCTTGTTGTAGCGTGGCGACTGCTCCGATTGACCCACCTTCTCTCACGAACACCGGGCGACGCCCAAAACCCTTTTCGACCGCGTCTTGTAGTGCATCGGCATAGGGCCCTTCGGAAATACCTCGATAGGGTTCCAGCGCTTCATCGTTGATGACCTCGATATCTGGATTGCGTTCCTTGAGATGTTTTTTTAAGAGACGGAAGATCTTTTGGGGGTTCTGATTCGGGACTAATCGCATGCTGACTTTAAGTTCCCCCCAAGCAGGAACAATGGTTTTCATGCCTGGTCCGGTGTGTCCACCAGTTAAGCCATGGATTTCAAACGTTGGCCAGGCCCAAATTCGCTTAAGTAACTCTTTAGGGTCGGAGGTCCGCAGCGAGCGCAGTTGATACGCTTCTTTGAACTTTCGCATTTGAAAGCCTGAGGCCACGAAATCTTTCAATTCTGTGCGAGTGGGCGGCACCACATCATCGTAAAATCCAGGGATTTTCACTCGTCCGGTTTTGGCATCCAAACATGAGTAGGCGGCATCACACAATTCTGCAAGAGGATTGCGAGCCCCTCCGCCGACGAGGCCTGAATGGACATCGGTTTCTCCCGTACGAAGGACGAAGTGAACCCCTAGCAGGCCGCGGAGCCCACAGGATAAAGCCGGACGATTCTTGGCGACCCAAATGGTATCGGAGATCAACACGGAATCAGAGGGAGGAACGATTTTGCGATTGCGTAGGACTTCGGAAAAATTCGGACTGCCGATTTCTTCTTCCAATTCCCAGAGCACTCGAATATTAAGAGGAATCCCTGCTTCTCTCGCGAATCGTGCCGCAAAGAGGGCCGTGAGGGCCGGACCTTTATCATCCGTCGCCCCGCGCCCGCAATATCGGTCGCCGTCTTTTTGAAAGGCAAATGGCGATTGCCGCCATTCAGGTTCCTGAGCTGGTTGAACATCCAAGTGATTGTAGATGGTCACTGAGGGGTACTTCCGGCCCGCCCACCATTCGCCAACCACACTAGGATAGCCTTTGGTCTTGATGATGTCCGCCCGTGCGCCGAATTGTTCCAGATAGTCTACAGCCAATTCAGCCATCTTTTGCATATCCGAAGCGTGCTCGGGATCTGAACTGACGGATGGGGTTTCCACCATCTGACCCAACATGTCTTCAAAATGGGGACGTTGCTCTTGAATGTACGTGTGTAATTGAGAATGTTGAGGCGCCATGTGGAAGCAATCCTTTTTATCTAGAAATCAGGCGAAGATGTTTTTTAAGCATGTCAGAAGCAGATAACATTATTGATGAAAAATTCATTGAAAATACCAAACTCTCTTTCTCTACCCAACCGAAAAGGGAACGGGGGCAAACGTGATGATAAAAATGATGAGAGCTCCCCAGGCGACCCATCGTCGGCCCCTTCCTAACCCAACATCTGGGTCGGTGACCGGAGGATGGGCTAACCCGACAATGCCGGCCATTCCCACCCAGACAATCCACCCAGGCCAACCCGTGAGCCCAAGATAAATCAGAATCGGCACGGTGAGGTAGGCCAACTGTCGCTGTCGTCGTCCAAAAACGGCGAAGGCCACATGCCCCCCATCTAATTGTCCCAACGGTAACAGATTGATAGCGGTGACGAAAAACCCAAACCAGGCCGCAAAGGCAATCGGATGGAGAACAAGGTCATGGGTAGTCGGAATTGGACCAAACATGAGCCAGGCGAATCCCTGTAAGAGGAGGGGTTCGCCAAGTTGGAGGCCGAAAACTTGCTCCTTGGGAATCACATAGGAAAATGAGAGGCCAATGATGACAGCCACCACTGCGGCAATAAATCCTGCAATAGGTCCGGCCACTCCAATATCGAAGAGGGCTTGTCGTTTCATAATGGGGGAGCGCATGCGAATGACGGCTCCGAAGGTCCCGATAAATTGTGGCGGTCCCGGGATGAAAAGGGGAAACGACGCTGGCACACGATGAATGCGCGCGAGCACGTAGTGTCCCAGTTCATGTATGACCAAAATGCCTAGGAGGGTTGTGGCGAAGGGTAAGCCATTGAACAAAGAATCAGGATATTTTGCGAGAAAGTCCCAGGCGCCGGTCACTGGTTTCGTATTGACCTGGTAAGCCCCAGCCCACAAGGTGGTAAACATTGTGAGGCAGAAAAGAAGAATGGGCAAGCCCCAAGCCGAAAAGGTACTCGGTGGAGGAGGAGGTTCGTAATAAAACGGGTGACGTGGTATGTCCATTTCCTCTTGCACAGGTTTGGAGGTCCACGTGATGCGATGGGGGTTCTGGAGCATCCGACTTCGAATCACGTCTTCCTTAGAAATGGGTGCGATAAGAGACCCTGAAGGAATTGTTTGGGAAGGTTCCTTAAATGCGGAATTTGGCTGCGGCAACTTTGAGGAAGTGTCAGGAGATTGAGTGTCGGGAGAGGGGTCCTGGGGGTGCTGATTATCCATGTCCGAGGAAAGTGTCATGGGGCAATTACAACCAGTCTACCTATTTCATGGTTAGCCGAACGGATTGTGTGTCTGCTCTTCTGACACGGTGGTCGACGGACCGTGACCGGGGAATAAAACCGTCTCTTTCGAGAGGTGCAATAATTTTTGCCGAACGGATTGCAGGTGTTGCGGATAGAGAGAAAAGGGATTCGATCGGCCAACTGATCCCGCAAAGAGCGTGTCACCCACGAAACACAGGCTTTGCCCCTTGCGTGTGGTGAGATAGCAAAATCCACCTGGCGTGTGTCCTGGCGTGGCGAGGCATTCAACCGTTAATTCTCCTAGAGCAATCATCTGATGGTCGGCTGGAATTTTCAACGAAGCCAGATCGGGTTTCCAAGGAAGCAAATCAAAATCTCCGTTGCCCAGATAGACGGGCACCGGCCATTCCGCCAAAATTTTGTCTAACCCTCCAGCATGGTCGGCATGCCCGTGGGTGAGCCCCACGCCGATGAGCGTCAACCCGCGTTCTTTGATCGTCGCTAACATCTGTTGAGCATTATACCCGGTGTCAATCATCAGGGTGTGTTTCGTGTCGGAATCGGTGAGAAGATAGCCTTTGACTTCATATCCGCCAATGTCACCTCTAATGGTTTCCACGAAATCGCCTTCAATGGTCCAGTCCGGTTGAGGTTGAGGGACCCACCCGTCTAGCGTCAGGGCTACTAAAGAATGAAGCCGCAAATGTAAAGCCTGACAAATATGATGAATTTCAGCTTTGGTGGGGAGGCGTTGGCCTTTCTCCAGACCTTCCAAGTCAGAGGGTTCGATATGGGTCAGTTCCGCCAAGGCCTTAAGACTATGCTCCTGTCCAAAGCGGGCCTTCTTCAGAATATCGCAAAAGGCATCTTCTAAACTCATTGGACCCTCATGGATTCTTTCTTGTCGTTTACGAAATGGGAAAGAATGATTGGACTAGAAATACCATCTAAGCAAAAATAGGGTGTCTTGGGAAAGGGGGGGTACGTTTCAATTACTGCCAAGTATCGGGTCCTATTCTAGACATCGCTTGAAGAATATGTACAATTGATCACATTCCCAGCAATCAAGAATCTCGGAGTGACCGCCGTTTTCAAGAAAGCCAATCAGTGAGAAGATAATTAGTAAGCCAAGATGTAGTTTCAAATTGATCATTATGGGGTCGACTGTGGTGCGGTTTATATGATGGCTTCATCCGATCTGTGCGATGTGTTGGTATTGGGAGGTGGACCTGCAGGTTCTTCCATTGCGGCCGTTTTGGCTGAAAAGGGCTGGCATGTGGAGGTGTGGGAAAAAACCCCTCATCCTCGTTTTCATATTGGAGAGTCGTTGCTTCCCCATACGCTGCCATTTTTACAACAACTTGGGGTATTGGAAGAGGTCGAACGGATCGGGTTACAAAAATTCGGAGCGGAATTAGTGTCGCCTGTTCATGATGAACCGGTCACCCTCTATTTTTCTGGAGCCATGGATAAATCTCACCCCTATGCGTTTCAAGTACGACGAGCAGAATTTGACCACATTCTCCTTCAAAATTGTCAAAGAAAGGGTGCCCAAATTCATGAAGGGTTTGAGGCCAAATCAGTGGATTTTTCTGACCCAGGGTTCGCAATCATCCATGGAACGAATGCCCAAGGAATACCTATTAGCCAGCAAGCTCGGTTTGTGGTGGATGCCACAGGGAGACAGACTTTTCTGGCCAACCAGTTTCACGCTAAGCAGCGCAATTTGCATCACAACAGCGCTTCAGTTTTCGGTCACTTTGAGGGCGTTACTCGACATTCAGAAAAGGACGAAGGCAATTTAACCATCTGTTGGTTTGAACATGGCTGGTTTTGGATTATTCCCTTGCCTGATGGTGTGACCAGTGTGGGCATGGTGTGTTGGCCTTCGTATCTGAAATCTCGAAAAGGCAACATCGAAGAATTTTTTTGGCAAACGGTCCAAAGTTCGCGGCCTATGGCTGACCGTATGAAGAAGGCCAAAGAGGTTATGTCCATTGTGGCAACCGGGAATTATTCCTACGAATCTTCGATCATGACAGGTCCGCAGTTTATATTGGTAGGCGATGCGTTTGCGTTTGTTGATCCTATCCTATCCAGTGGAGTCCACTTGGCGTTACATAGTGGCATTCGAGGGGCTGAGGTGGTGGATGCCTATTTGCAGGGGCATGCGCAGGCTGAGCAGAAGGCCAAGGCCTTTGAAGCTACGGTGAAACATGGTCTCAAAATCTATTCGTGGTTTATCTATCGGATGACCCAACCGGCCTTTCGGAATTTGGCGATGGCCCCTAAAAATTGGTTTCGGATGCATGAGGCCATATCCTCGGTGCTCTCAGGGGATGTGTTTGCTACGACACCTGTCAAACTTCCCCTATTCATTTTTAAAGGGTTCTATTATCTCATGGTCATGCTTGACCTTAAAGCGAATCTCGTCCAATATCGAAGAAGAAAATATGCCGTAGAAGGGGAGTCTGTGGTGTCCTCGTCGCGAGGGCAATAGGGGGCCCAATGAGAAGAAGTCGGTAGCAGGTGCGGAGTCATGAATAGCCAGTTTTCTCATAAAAAAAGCGGTGTGGGTTCCGCTCTGGGTGTACCGTCCGAGTGGGATATGTCGACTGAACGTTCCTCATCGCCAGGCTCCGATGTGTTAACGGTCAGGTATGTCCAAGGAGCCAATCTTCCGCAAGAATTGGAGTCGGACCCACCTCATATATTAGGGATTATTAACCATGGGGACGGGTCATCTGTATCGGCGATTGGGAAGGGTCTCATCGTTGGTGTCAATCTGCCACAATTGTTGCCCTCTCCCGTACTCGAAGTCTGGAGCAGTTCGGCTCCAGTGTTGTGCGATCAGGTTCAAGATATTCGCCTAGCCTTTACGGATGAGACGGTCTTTGGCTGTTTGGAGGTTCCGGAGTCATCTGGAGGTACTCTCGAAGACGTGGCTCGTTTCGCCTATGAGCGAATTTTTGAGTACTGCACACAGTCCGGGTTTCCCCATCTTCTACGCATGTGGAACTATTTCCCTGGCATCAATGCAGATCAAAATGGATTAGAGCGTTACAGACGATTTTGTGTGGGTAGACATCAGGCCTTCTCGACGCATCATAAAGAATTCGCCTCAATTCTTCCTGCAGCCAGTGCAGTGGGTACGCAGGGTGGCCCCTTTCAAGTCATCTTCTTAGCTTGTAAGCAACCAGGAACTCCATTGGAGAATCCTCGACAAATCAGTGCGTATGAATATCCACCTATGTATGGGCCCAAGAGTCCTTCTTTCGCCAGAGCGACCCTGCATCGGACTTCCACCGCTTGCCAATTGTTCGTCGCTGGTACCGCAAGTATTGTGGGCCATGCCACACAGCATCAAGGTGATCCTGCTCAACAAACGTTGGAAACCTTGTCTAATATTGATGCGGTCCTGAATCGAGTACGTCACGAGGGCCCTGAGCTATGGGATGACAAATGTTCTCAAGGTCTCTTGAAGGTCTTTGTGCGCAATCAGGAAGATTTGTGCCAGGTCCGCGAGGTGTTAGAGGGCCATGAACATGGGAATGAATCAATTCTGTATGTTCTTGGCGAGATGTGTCGAAAAGAATTGCTGGTTGAAATTGAAGGTATCTGGAATCTGGCCTCCCTTCCTAAGATGTAAAGACACTACTGGTATTTTTCTTGCTATTTATTTAACATATCTGATTATTGATCAGATCCCCTTCTATTCTGAAAATTCCATGTAGTGAAGGTGATTAGAACGGTCAAGAATTAAGGTTGGATCATTGTTCGTTTTGCGAACAAATTTACTATAAGGAGGATTTTCCGATGAAAAATCGTTCATTGAATCAGTTGATCTTTTTGGCGATTGTCCTGGTGGTGTTGGTGGGGTGTCGAACAAGGCCGCCTGTCTTTAATGTTGAAAATGCTAATATTAATACGGTATCCAGTAAAGAAGCCACATTGGAAGATGTGACCCGAGCGATTGTGAGTGCATCGGGGAATTCAAATCCTCCATGGAATATGGAGGTCGTCAAACCTGGTCACATTGTAGCCACCTTACATAACCGGACGCATATGGCCCAGGTGGATATTCATTACACGACCAAAGGGTATAGTATTACACGAAAAGATTCAGCCGATTTGCAGTATGATCATGAGAAGGGGACGATTCACCCGGGTTACAATAAATGGGTTCAGCGATTGGATAGCAATATTCGAATGAAAACGAATATGTTGTAATAAGCACTATCAGAAATGTGAAGAAACCGTTCATTGGGTAGAACCTGGTGGACGGTTTTTTTATTGGTGCGATGGTTGGGATGAGGCCACGTTTTGAAGATTGGATCTCTAATGGGCAAGCGGCTGACCAAATAAGGAATGGTACAGCTTTCGAGGGGCTAATCCTTCGGATAACAATTTTCCGCCAATCATGAGCGTGATGCGGGCAATATCCACGACCGGTCTGAAATAACTGGGCCTGGGGGCTTGCCGAGGATCGGATTCAATGGGGACTGGAAGGCTCCAAAACCCCAGCTTGGCTCCCTCCACTAAAATCTCACTTTCAAAAACAAAGCTTCGTTCTGGCCCTGTTGGAATAGTCAGCTGAGCGATTAATGACATCGGATAAATTCGAAATCCCGATTGGCTATCGGCAATCGGATGGCCCGAGGCCCATGAAACCCAAAAATCTGCGATTCGATTGGCCATGATGCGGTGCCAGGTGTGACGAGTCCAAGGTCTCCGGCGTGCGCCAATGATGATACGATGGGGAGTTAATTCGGCCTGGTCAATTAGTCGAGGAATATCGGCTGGGGAATGTTGACCATCTCCATCTAGGGACACGACGGCAGTCATGCCCTGTTCTTTGGCGTATTGCAATCCCTTCCAGAGACTGGCCGCTTTTCCAGAATTGGTGTTGTTTCGAAGGATCGTCACCGGCAACTCTTGTAAGAGTTGAGCCGTCCGATCGGTTGAGCCGTCATCAACCACAATCACCTGTTTGATGTGCCGGAGGGATTCTCGGACGACAGAAAAGATGGTGGCTTCTTCATTAAAGGCTGGAATCACGACCGCATACCGCGTGGAAGGTTCGCAATCCATTATGCCATGGCTCCATTCACGCCGATGATTTGGCCGGAAAGGTAACTGGCTTTCTCAGATGCCAAAAACCCCACGATTGAGGCCACTTCTTCAGGCTGCCCCGCACGTTTCATCGGTACCATACGCTCAATTTGTTCGACAGTAAATGCCTGTTCGGTGGAGGTGGTTTGAATCAGACCCGGTGCCACGACATTCACCGTGATGCCTCGAGAAGCCACCTCTGTCGCGAGTGATCGAGCCGCGCCATGGAGGCCGGATTTGGCTGCCGAATAATTGGTTTGCCCACGGTGCCCAATCATTCCAGACAAAGAGGAAATGGGAATGATGCGTCCCCAGCGTGTACGGATCATGGGAAGTAAAAGAGGTTGGGTGACATGAAAAAATCCATGCAATGAGACGTCGATCACCTGATGCCATTGTTGAGCAGTCATCCCCGCCATAGGGGCATCAGCAAATATTCCCGCATTATGGACAATGACTTGGATTGGCCCATTTTCGATGAGGGTGTTCATCGAGCGTTCAGTTGTTTCACGGTCCGTGAGATCGCAACACACGGCTTCGGCTGATCCGCCCGTCTCTTTCAGCCGTCTTGTCACTTCATGTATGGCCTCTTGGTGCTGATGCCCATGGACAATGATGTGAAACCCCATTGAGGACAGCTCAAGGCAAATTGCCGTGCCAATGGGACTATTCCCACCCGTGACGAGGGCCCGTTTCATGTGATGGCCTCAGGCCCTTGAATAAAGATTGATGCACGTCCTTGAAGAAGTATGGCTTCACGTGCCTTTATCGAAAAGGCGTATATGAAACTCATGTGTTGTTCCAGTACCAAGCTTGCCTCTATGGTCAGGTCATCCATGATTTGTTGAAAAGTCGGATAGCAAACCTGGATATCTCGAATGGCTCCAAGATAACCCACAGATGCGTTGTGCTCGGAAATGTTCTGGGTGAGTCCTACATGGATCCCCATGGCCTGGGCGGCGTATTCCAAGCCGGAGAGCATTTCCAAAATCCCATGCCGCCGTAAAGGATTGTCCTGGTCGTAGTGGGTGGACGTCAGACAGGTGATTGAAGAGTGATCCCAATGCGTGACTGAGGACAACAGGCACATATTGTCTCCATGCGGGAGAAATTTTGACAGTTCTAGTCTGGACAGGGTCGGCATGGTTGGTGATCAATGTGAAGTTGAAGATTGTCCAAAAAATCAAAATAAACAGATGTGCCATGATTGTTGGCGATGGCATTGAGTAGAGGAAGGCCTCGGGCAGCTGGATTGCCTAACCGCAATGACTCTACCGAAGGGTGAATCATGGTTGTGGGTGCCTTGCTCATGGATTCAGATAGGAGGGTGACATGTAACAGAGAGACACTTATCGGTAAAGCATGTTTGCCGAGGACGAAGGCCATGGCGAAAGGAGCGATCAATGGCCGGGTTTCATTAAGTGGAAAAGGTGCGGGGACATCATATGCTGCGAATAATACGAGCTCTTCCTGGTCTGTCGCCAATAATGTGGCTGCTTCAAGCAACCCTCCCCCAAACGACGAATCATAACATGCCAGGCTTGTCGAAGGACGCTGTGAGTTAGAGGCAATACTCCAGTAACCAGCTGCAGCATTGTGAACGGATTGGTGAAATAAGGTTGGGGACACAATGGGCATGGGAGAGGCGAGCGACTCACAAATTTTATGGAGAAGGCCCACTTCCCCACCGGACGAGGCAAACACTGCGGCCATGTCTTTGGGGGAAAGTTGGCTATTGTGTACAGCTTCTTGCGCGACGCCTAGGGACCAATGAACGATTTCGCTACTCCGGCGGCGTTCATTGGCCGGTAGTATCGAGGGCATGGGAACTGGTGTGATAGAGTCATCATAGGGACGTTGTTCATTGAACAGAGTCCGGCATGAGTCCCAATTTTCCATGCCGGGTCCAAGCACTCCGACGCCATGGACAAAGATCTTCATCAGCGTTTCCCCAAAATTAACGTGCAATTGTTCCCACCAAATCCAAAAAAATTACTCATGATGTACCGAATTGGCCGTTCCTGGTTTTCTAGCAATACATGACTGGAGAAGCGAGGATCGACGTTGGTGGTATTGAGACAACCGGGAAGAAGCCCTTGTTGTAGACAGAGATCTCCTAACACGACTTCAACTGCGCCGGCAGCGCCCAGGGTATGACCAGTCCAGCCTTTCGTTGAACTACAGGGCGTGTGAGCCTGAAACATGGTGGCCACGGCGCGGTCTTCGGTTTGGTCATTGGCGACAGTTGCCGTTCCATGCAAGTGAATAAAATCGATGTCCGAAGTGGAGAGGTTGCTGCTATCCAACGATGCTTGCATGGATAAGAGGGCACCTTGGCCGGTGGGATGAGGATGAGACATATGGTAGGCATCACTACTTTCCCCATACCCCAAGAGTGCGGTGGTCGGCTGTGTTCCCTTTCTAGGGACTTTTTCCAACAGGACAAAGGCCGCCGCTTCTCCCAGCGTCAAGCCATCACGGGTGGCATCACAGGGACGACAGGGGCCTGGAGAGGTGAGTTGTAACGCAGTAAATCCGTATAACGTGGTGAGACAGAGGCTATCCACCCCGCCAACCACTACGGCTTCGCAAAGACCGGCCTCGATATATCGTGATGCTGTCGCAAAGACTTTTGCACTAGAGGAACAGGCAGTGGAAATGACTACAGCAGGGCCTGTGAGCTCAAGGTATTTACGCACAAAATGGGCGACAGAAAAGGCATCTTGGGTAAACTGCCCTCTTGGAATAAAGTCCGCAGGAAGTCTTCCCGTGACGGGATCTTTGTGTTGATAGGCATGTTCCGTTTCAAGAATGCCTGCCGTGCTGGTGCCGATGAGCACACCAATTCTCTGTGCCCCGTACTGCTTGCGAGCCGCCACAATCGCCTGTTCAAACCCATCCTGTTGAAGGCATAATAACGCCAGCTGGTTATTTCGGCAGGTAAATTTGCTCAAGCTGAACTTCAGAGAAACCTCTTCAAGTCCTTGGACTCTCCCCATGTAAGTTGGAAGCTTCCTTCCATCGAAATCGCAAGGCTCTAAGCCGGATTGTCGTTCCTGGAGGGCTGACAAATGAACCTGTCTCCCGCGCCCAAGCGACGAGACCAGCGTGGCATGCCCAAAATAAAGAGGGGTCATTGGTAATGATCAGGCCGTGGGCTGTAGCGTCAGAAAATGTGAGAGAGGAAGTGGATTGACGGTCTCAGAAGTGCCAAGGAGTTGATTGGCTTGTTCCTGGCATCGATTGAAAATCTCATGGAGTCGAGTAAAGAATTGACGAGGTGTTTGAGGTTGTCCCACTTCTTCCAACCATTCGACACCCTCCACGGCATTCGTGAAATTTCCGAGGTTCCCCCGATAATAGGTCTTGGTGTGATGAAGATGTTGTTCCACTCTTTTAAAGAGATGAGAAAAGTTCGAGAGAGCATTCAGCACAGGCTGTTGTTCCCGAACTTTCTCGATGAGGAACTCTTCGTTGAGATGCAGATCTTGCATAAATTCTGAAAGCCAGATGTGATAATACGATGGAAAATCCAACTGCCATTTTAATTTGAGGAGTTCATAGCTGCCAAATAGAGAATAGAGGTTGCGGTACAGACGCATACTGGCTTCATAGCGAAAGTGCATGTAGGCATTGGAACGATCAACGAGATTGTGTAGCTGCTGTGTCGAGGCGCCATTTTCTTCATGGCGAATCATATTGGTCAAGAGATCATTTTCTAATGCAATAAAGTCTGACCCGGGGCTGTAAAATGGATCGGTAAAGGCGGCTGATTCTCCTGTGAGTCCCCATCGATTTTGGCTGAAATATTGGCGCGTACCATAGGTCAAATGTTGGAAGCTCCCGATGTCCAACAGAGTGGCCTCCCAGAGCAGTGACCATGGAGCATGGTGCTGTTTGAGAAAGTCCACAAGCCCTTCCGGTTTACGGAGGCGTTCCTGCCATCCGGCAGGTCGTTCCATGACGATCCCGACGCTGACGACTTCCTGACTTATGGGAATGAACCAAATCCAATACCCTGGATAACAAAAATGTGTCGTTGAGGTTTGTCGGCTGGTGCCGTTCACTCGTTGGCGAAATGTCTCCGGGCCGACTTCGTCCAAGTTTGCTACATTTTTAAAGCGCCCCCAGACGGCTGCCAGGGTGTGGTGTGTCTCGGGGAGTCGTAAATTCTCCTGCTTCGCAAGGATTGAGGATCGACCACTCGCATCGATGAGCCACCGGCATTCCCCATTCCATTTTTTCTTGGCGGTTTCTACAGAAAATTTATGGGGGGTTGAATCAGAATTGAGCTGGATATCACAGACTCGGCTTCCCACATGCAGTTCCACGCCATCTTCTTGATTCATCCCTAGGAGATCAGCCTCCAGCCGTGAACGGTCCAGTTGAAAAGCTTTAAAAAATGGTTTTTCAATTCCTCCGATTTCACTCATTTCCGTCAATGGGGCTTGACGGTTTTCCTGATCAAAGAAAAACCGCAGGCCATTTTTTACAATATGATGATCCGTCAGATAGTTCTCCAGACCAAGCCGCCTTATAAGGTAATCTCCAGTAATCTCAACTGTTGACTCTCCCACTTTAAATGATGTGGAGTGATGTTTTTCAAACATGCCGACGGTGAGATGCGGGAAGGTCTGCCGGAGTTGCCGGGCAATCAGGTTTCCGGCAAGGCCTGCGCCAAGAATGGCAATATCAAAATGGTGACGTGACAAAGGTAAAATCCTAGCCGATATCAACAATGAACAAAGGGTTTGCCATATGAAGCAAAGGCAGTTTTTCCTGAACTGCTTAAAGAATGCGTAAGTCGAGCATAATCAAGCTTGCGATAGGAAGCAAGATGGTCAGATGGGACTGATTGTATCGCGCAAGAACAGTGAAAAGAGTAGCGCAGATAAATGAAAGAGGTGCGTGTTTACTCGTACAATCAAAGGTTCTAGGGTTATCAAATGGAAGAGAGTATCTGCCTGCTCGGTTCGCAAGGTTGTATCTTGAGAAGGTCATTCGCCTGTTCGAAGCCTCGATGAAATATTGCCCGGAGTCGGATCAACGATTGCTGCGGAGTGAGAGGCTGTCCAACTTCTCTCACCCACCCAATGCCTTCCAGAGCATCTGTGAAATTCCCGAGGTTCCCTCGATACAAAGCCTTGGTTCCCTGAAGATGTCGTTCAACCTTTTGAAAGAGCTGTGAGAACGTAGAGAGCGCATTCAACACTTGCTGCTGTTCCTGGACCTGATTGGTGAGGAATTCCTCATTGAGATGGAGATCTTGCATGAATTCTGAAAGCCAGAGGTGATAATACAGTGGAAGATCCAACTGAAATTTCAATTTGAGTAGCTCATAACTCCCAAACAGGGAATAGAGATCGCGATACAAATGCATGCTGGCCTCATAACGAAAATGCATATAGGCGTTTGAAAGATTCACCAGATGGTGCAGGCGTTCAGGTGAGGTGCCTTCTTCTTCATGGCGAATCAAGTTTGTGAGGAAATCGTTTTCTAAGGCGATAAAGTCAGACCCTGGACTATAAAAGGGATCGGTGAAGGCGGCCGATTCACCTGTGAGTCCCCATCGGTGTTGACTGAAATATTGTCGTGTTCCATAGGGAAGATGTTGGAAACTGCCAATGTCTAGCAGTTCAGCCTCTTGAAGGAGTGACCAGGGAGCATGGTGCTGTTTGAGGAAGTCTAAAAACCCGTTGGGTTTGCGAAGGTGTTCCTGCCATCCGGCTGTTCGTTCCATGACGATTCCCACGCTGACGACATCCTGACTAATGGGAATGAACCAAATCCAATACCCTGGGTAACAAAAGTGGACGGTTGATTCTCGACGGCTCGTCCCATTCACTCGTTGGCGAAAGCTCTCCGGGCCGATTTCGTCCAGATTTGCCACATTTCCGAACCGTCCCCATACAGCGGCCACGGCGTGGTGCGATTCGGGGATTCGCAAATTCTCTTGCTTCGCCAATATTGAGGATCGGCCACTGGCATCAATGAGCCATCGGCACTGCCCGTTCCATTTTTTCGAATCGGTTTCCACGGAAAACTGATGGGGGGTGGAATCAGTATTGAGTTGGATATTACAGACTCGGCTTCCCACATGAAGTTCGACGCCGTCTTCTTGATTCATCCGTTGGAGGTCGGTTTCCAGCCGTGAACGGTCCAGTTGAAAACTTTTGAACACGGGTGTGGCGATTCCACCGATTTCACTCATCTCAATCAGTGGGGCTTGACGGTCTTCTTGATCAAAGAAAAACCGCAGGCCATTTTTGAGGATGTGATGTTCAGCGAGGTAGTTCCCTAGACCGAGTCGCCTAATGAGATAATTCCCGGTGACTTCCACCGTGGATTCCCCAACTTTAAATGACGTGGTCTCAGATTTTTCAAACATCCCCACTTTCAAGTGGGGGACCGTTTGTCGAAGCTGCCTGGCTAAGAGATTGCCGGCAAGTCCACCTCCGAGGATGGCGATATCAAGATGATGCCGTGGCATAAGAGGTTAGGTGGTCTTTTGATGTTGAGGTGGTGAACACATTGCGGCAAAGAAAAAGCAGGTGAGTGAGCCAAAGAATGCCGTTAACCCAATCCCTCGAAGGACAGGCGTCTGGGAACAAGCCAACAATCCAAATACGGCAATGGTGGTAAGACTGCACACCATGATGGCTGAGATCGTTTGCTGGCGCTCGGCGGCTGTATGATGAGGCCGTTGAAAAAACAAGGTGTAATCTAATCCGATACCAAAAACCAACAGTAAGGCTGCCAGATGAAACAAGGATAGCCGTTCGCCAAGGGCATGGAGGATAGCTAGGTCGAGCATAATCGAGCCTGCGATGGGAAACAAGACGGCGGCGACTTTGAGAAAGGATTTGAGCCCGAGGCCCAAGATCATTATTAAACATCCAATTCCGATGGCCAAGTATGTCAAAACTTCTTGACGGTAGGTGGTGACCATGCTGTTCGATTCAGTTTTCAAATCCAGGTAATGCACAGACGAGAGCTTTTCCATCTGAATGGCGTCCTGAATGGCACGGCGATTCTGCACGTCACGTATGAGAATTGTTCCAATCCATTGATCATCAAGAGGATAGAGCAGCGACCGAATTTTCGTCTCGAATGGGGTGCCCTGAATCGTCTGATTCTCCAATGGTCTCAAGGTTTTGGCAGTGGCGATGCTTTGGATAAACGGATCAAAGAGCCCAGGCTTAAAGGGCAAGTCGCGTTGGGCCTCTTTGAGGGCATTCCGCAACGAAGCTTGATCGGGTAAGGCTTGCTGCCTCAATTTTTGCAATCGAATGCTTGGTAGGTAATTGGCCGCCATGTCATACCCGGTCATATGTCCGCGATCGATCAGTTGCTCTAAGGTCACTGTGAGGTCCTCACTCTGTTCCAGGACTTGTTGTTCATTTGGTGCGACCACAACGATCATGTCTCGTACGGCCGGTGCACCGAGATCGTTTCGTAACCAGGCATCCTGGTCTCGGAGGTCCTTAGAGATGGGGCTCAGATTGGCAATATCCATCTCCCAAAAGGGTTTTTCTGACAAACCCAGATAAGATACCGACAGCACGATGCTGATAGGGACAATGATGCTCAATCGAGGGCCAACATGCTGAAGCGGGAGCCATGAGGCCCACGGAATGGGCGTCTTCACTTTGGTAGGAGCAAGGACTGGAAGGAGCCATCGAGTGGCGGCTGCTGCGGTTAAAAGGCCGACAATAGCGAAAAGTCCCAATTGGGAGAGGCCGGGAAAGCTTGAGAATAACATGGCCCCATAGCCGATAGCCGTGGTGGTCGCACCCAATCGAATCGTGGGCCAGACCCCCATGATGGTCTCTCTCGCTGACCGGTCAGATTTCAGATGTGCGCAGGCATGGAGGGGGTAATCAATGGCGACGCCAATTAGGGTGGCGCCGAACGCCAAGGTCATGCCATGGATGAAATCAAACGTCAAAAAGGTGGTGATCCCTGCAACGAGCAGACCTGTGATAAGTGGGACGAGACTGAGGCAGAGTATCGTGAATGATCGGTAGGTGACCAAGAGGAGGACAATGACGAATCCTCCGCCAAGCATGGAAAGCCATTTGGCGTCTTTCTTAATCACGGCTCGTGATTCCACGGCAAACACCGATGGCCCGGAGCGGATCAATGTCAGTGATGATGGGGGTGAGAAGGTGGTCTGAATTTTTTCTATAGTGGTCGTCAAAAAGGTTTGGATGGCTTCTTGGCCATCGAGATCAAAGCCCCCGACCGCAGTCTCTGCGACAAGCAGGGCGACTGGTTGATCTGAAGAAAACCAGACGCCATGGGCCATCTTGACCATGTTGGTGGATTTCCATTGGTTGAGTAGGCTCGGATATGCCCCGGTGGGGTCTTCAGGCATTCGCTTCTTGAAGAACGAGGGGAGGAGATTCGCCATGTCTTGGAGTCGATGTTGCAAGCTCTCGTGTAAACCGGTTGTGGTGAATTGATCGGGAGATCCGGTCGAGTTGAGAAGATACCGGTATTGAAAAAGGAGATCATGATTCAGCTCTCGATTGGTCTGTTCTCCATTGTAGACATGGAGAAATTTCCCATGATTCCGCATGGCAGCTGCCAGTTGCTTACTGGCTTTCGCCAAGATAGGAGGCTCTGCCCCTTGGATGCCAAGTAGGAGAATACGGGACGTTGGGCCCGCCTGAAGTTGGTCAACGAATAATTGTTGTGAGAATGATCCGGAAGAAGGAAGCAGGAGTGGCAATTCTGTTTGAATCGGGATGGCGGTAATGGCAAAGGCCAAACCTAGAGCGATGCTTACCAACCAAAGCAGCCAAGGGGTGAAGCGAGACTTGGTCACGGCACCTGTGGGTCAAGTTGGAGTTCGGAGCGATCTCCGTTGGTTTCCTGGATTGAAATGGTCTGGAGGTGTGCCTGCTGTCCAGCTAGACGAATGCAATTCACGCCGTCTTCCTCATCCTGGATAATTGGAGAAAGATGTAAAATCCAGGCTTCTGGGGTGCCAGCTATTGAAACATCAAAGAATTGTCGAAGTGCTTCTTTGTCGCCGTTAAAGAGAGAACGCAAGCCTTCAATCAGGGTGGCCAGTGCCGGATATTCTTGAAGTGAAAAGGTCCGAGAAATATCCCGAGAGGGGTTTTCATAGAGCAGATTGTCCCCATTCGCGATAAAGGATTCTTCAGTGGGAACTCGCACATGTTTTTCCAAACGGGCTGGAGGGTGAAAGACCAGCGTCCCTTCTTTATGCGAAGGAGTCGTGAGCATGTGTGAAAAGTATGTTTCATGAAAGGTCTGCTCACGCATGGTCGATTGTCCGAGGTTTTTAATGACTTGGTCTAAGCTACGTTGTTCTTCCTTGAGTGGAATGGTGTTGGCGGTGTTCAGGCCTGGCTCGCACGCATGGGAACGTGCGAGTGGCCCAGGGATGAAAAGGCCGCAGCACACAAAACACCAAAGGATGGGTCTACTGATCGGTTTCCCAAAAGTCATAAAAATTAAACCAATTGTTTGGAGCCATCCGGCAGTAGGCTTCTAAGCGAGTGGCATAGCGCTGTGTCCAGTCCTGAAGTCCTTCTGCTCGATTTTCTCTTGGGATGATGACGGTTTCCGCAAATAATTCGAAATGAATGTCGTACCGTCCGTCTCCGCGATACAGACAAAAAAATAACACGACCGGCACTTTGAGGATACTGGCCAATAACATCGGGCCAGAAGGAAATTGGGCCATGTGGCCAAAGAAATCGCAGTGTACGATTTTTTCATGTTTGAGCGGACGATCCCCAAGCATGCCGACCAGTCCGCCGGCATCCAGACATTCTTTGGCGCGTAACATCGTATCAGGTTCGCCGACTGGAATAATGCAATCCAACATCGAGGGGTCGAGTTTCCCGAAAACATCATTGATGATTGGCGCGTTTTCTTGATGCATGAGCAGCTTGATCGGAGCATTTCTTGTGGCTAATCCAGTGGCGCGAAGGATATCAAAACTTCCCAAGTGTGAACCGAGTAGTAGGCATCCTTGTTTACGGTCGACACGGTCCAGGAGTATGTCTAAATCATGAATTTTTAGGTCGAACTCGTCTCGTTGATTGGCCAAAATAAAGGTCCGGTCCAACAAGGTTGAGGCGAAAGCGTGATACTGGCGAAAGAGATCCTTCATCGTGACTCGGCGCGCTAACACGCGGTATAAAAATGTCTTGATGCCTTTGCTGGCCTTCCAGGAAAACAACACATAATACGTGCAGATGGGGTAGAGCAATGTCCGGGCCGTCTTTCGACCCATTCGAAGCGCCACCCACAGCATGAACTGGTAAGCCCAGCGATGTCCACGTTCCCGTTGTGCTAGCCAACGTTTACTCATATTTGCGGAGCAGCGGTTTGGATGTTTGGATGAAAGTTAAATTGGCCTGAGACAATCCGTCTTGCACCGACCTGACAGGAAAAGGTGATGACCTGATCGGGAAGGAGGTCGAAGGTGAGTTGGACTAATTCGTTTGGCCGAAGAGGGAAATGAAACTTCACCACAGGGACGTTAGACAGCACCAATCGTGTCGGGAGCGATTGCTCAATAGACGCGAGCACTTCGGCGAGTATGACCACACCTGGCACGATAGGATTCCCTGGGAAATGCCCGATCAGCGACGGGTGCAAGGGGTCAATCAATAATTGTTTTTCAATGGTCATTGATTGATTGAATGGTTCGGTGATCTGGCTAGATTCGGTTGTATCCGCATTAATGTTTCTGCGTCCTTTCGGACGAATTTTCCAGTGGGATTGCGAGGGAGCGAATCAATCAGGTAAACCGGGCGTGGCAAAAAAACGGGGGAAATTTTGGTGCGGAGTGCCGAAAGAATGGACGCAGATGTTTTCCCTGGCGCGACGACAAAGGCCACTAAGCGTGTGACCGATTCTTCTTTTTCTTCCGGCATAAAAAACGCACCATCTATGACTCCATCAATTGAGAGGAGCTGCACATTCAAGGCATCCAACGATGCACGATGTCCACCAATATTAATCAGATGGCTCGGTCGCCCCTCCAGAGTAAATTGCTGTGGGTTTGCGGATTGAATGGTATCGGGGATAGGAATGGGTTCAGAAAAATAGGGCGTGTTTACTGCATAGCCGCCTGGGTCTGATCTCAGGGTCAATTCGGGCAGTAATGTCCAGCTATCTTCTTGGATTGGTTGCCGCGTGGCGATGGTGCCCGCTTCGGCGAATCCATAAATCTCGATCATGGTGGTATCAAACAATTCTTCGACCTGTTTGGCTAAATCTTTGGGCAGTGGGGCAGTGGCGGATAATGTATAGGCCACCTCTGGAAATTGAGATTGAGCCATCACACAGGCTCGGAGATGAATGGGCGTGGATATTAAGATGTGTTGAGATGGTTGTTCCTGTAAAACCGATGTGATGTCTTCTGGAAAAAATGGACGTCCTGAATGAATGGCCCACCCTCGTTGGAGAGGTAACATGATAGACGTTTCCAACCCGTACATATGCTGATGAGGGACGGTGGCCACAATGGTCACGGGATCGTTCTTAGGGAGGACAAGCCGTTCCCCAGTTTTTTTGGCAATCTGGACCATGGATCCCCATGATTTGAGATTTGGGCGTGGAGTGCCAGTGGTTCCGGACGTAAAAGCAATGGCCGCAATATGCGCATCGAGAAATTTGGGATTCTCCATTGTTGTGTCGTCGTGGCTCGAATCGAGGTTGCTTGAAATGCCTTCGAGTCCTGCAATCTGTTCTTGCCCATCAGTTAAGTAATAACAATCGGGATATTCGCGTGTGAGTTGTTGAAGAGTCTCCGGTGATGGGTTAGGTGGCAATAAGGTTGTCTGGTTATGACAAAGGGCTGCAGCAAAGCCAACCAAAAAAGTATAGCGATCTTGGCACATATTCAGCACGTAACGCTTGTCTGGCAATTGATTAGCCATGAAGCTCACGTGCGATAGCACCATGGTGGCAGACATGGATTTCCCATGATACCAAGCGACGGTGCTATGAGGTTGATAGGGACCGAGAAAAGGGGAGTACGCCATTGGTCTGGGTTAATTAAGAGGCTTTGTTAGGAAGAATGTTTTTTATAGAAGGAGCGTTCTCAATCGGGACGTTCACCTCAGAAAAAGGCAACGGCATACGGACGGAATGTTATTGGAATTGAGGCGTGTTTGTGTGCATGTCGGTTATGTTGTGGTCCGGTTCTTCTGAATAGCTTCACAAAGAGAGCGAAGGGAAGAAAATATGGTGGTGTTATCTGGATCATCGGACCGTAATTTGTATCCGTAATGTTGATGAACCACCAGGGCTATCTCCAGAGCATCAATTGAGTCCAACCCCAACCCTTCCCCAAATAACGGGTCTAACGGTGGAATGTCTGCCGGTTCCACCTTCAAGTTCAATGTGGTCACAAGAAGGTGAGCGATTTCGGTTTCAAATGGTGTCAGGTCCGACAACGAATATTCCTCCATGGATAAGATTTCGTGAAGAGATATGCACTTATACCGATTGTCCTGTTTGAGTTGAGAGATGTCAATATGATGCCACCTATGAAGGATATTGGTGTAAGGTGCTCTATGGGAAAAAGCAGGCTTGTCGGTAGAATACGAAATCATCAAGGCTTTGGATATTTGGAAATCCTCAAATCGAACCTTTGCTGAAGGTTGCTTGACACGTTTATGGTGACCCCGTAGGGTAATGGCTGGTTGTTAAGACCTTTTGAATGTGTTGTGCACGGTCGATCCCTCTTTGCCCTTATCCTTCTTCAAACATTCCTCTGGCCTCTATGGCGAATGATGATCTAACTACTCGGACCATTCGTTGAAAATCAAACAATCTTTTCATGTCGTGCTGATCAAGCCTTCTCATTACGATGATGAGGGGTATGTGATTCAATGGGGGCGGTCCGCGATTCCGTCCAACACCCTGGCGGCCCTGAATACCCTAGCCATGGACTGTGCGGCTCGACAGATGTTGGGGGAGAACGTCCTCATTCAGGTGGAGATCCATGACGAAACCAATACGGTCATCCCCACAAAGCGAATTATTAAGCACATTCGCAACGGACTTGGGGGGATGATCGGCTTTGTTGGGGTTCAAACCAACCAGTTTCCTCGTTCCCTGGATCTAGGAAAACCATTCTTGGAAGCAGGTATTCCAGTGGTCATTGGAGGCTTTCATGTGAGCGGATGTTTCGCCATGTTGAAAGAGATGCCACCGGATATTCAACAGGCTCTGGCCGATGGGTTTACCCTCATTGCAGGCGAAGCCGAAGGACATTTGGATACTATTCTCAACGATGCCTATAGAAAGCGTTTGAAGCCTTCCTATAATTTTTTAAGCCACACGCCAAGCTTGGAAGGCATCCCTCCCCCATTTCTCCCTGCCAGCTTGGTGAAACGAACGTTTCGGCGGCTCTCTAGTTTTGATGCTGGGCGAGGGTGTCCCTTTCAATGCAGTTTTTGCACGATTATTAATGTGCAAGGCCGGACATCTCGGTCGCGGTCGGCTGATGATATTGAGGCTTTGATTCGGGCCAATCTTCAACAAGGCGTCTGGCGGTTTTTCATTACGGATGACGATTTTGCCAGGAATAAGGACTGGGAACCCATTTTGGACCGAATGATTCATCTTCGGGAGAAAGAAGGATTTCGGCTTTCACTTATCATCCAAGTTGATACGCTGTGCCATAAAATTCCTCGGTTTATTGAAAAAGCCGTGCGGGCTGGGTGCCATAATATTTTTTTAGGCTTGGAAAGCCTCAACCCTGAATCGTTGGTAGGAGCGAAAAAACGGCAGAACAAAATCGGGGAGTATCGCAAGATGTTGCAAGCCTGGAAAAACCATGGGTGTACGACTGCAGTTGGCTACATTCTTGGGTTTCCGGCCGATACTCCGTCCAGTATTGCTCATGATATTGAGATCCTCAAAAAAGAACTTCCAGTTGATATCGTGGAATTTTTTATTCTGACGCCCTTGCCTGGGTCTGAAGATCATCAACAACTCTATGAACGTGGTGTGTGGATGGAGCCGGACATGAATGCCTATGATTTGGAGCATGTCACCATGGTACATCCGCAGATGACCAAGCTGGAATTGTCTGAGGCCTATCGCATGGCTTGGCAGAGCTATTACACCTGGGACCACATGGAAATTCTGATGCGTCGAGCCGCGGCGTCGGGGGAACCGGTCGTCAAACTCATGTTTTTATTATTGTGTTTTTATGGGTGCATCATGCTTGAGGGCGTGCATCCGCTAGAGGGCGGCGTGGTTCGGTGGCGAGGACGCCGGTCTCGCCGTCCAAGCCTGCCTGTGGAACCTGCCTGGGTATTTTATCCCAAACAAATTCGGATTGGCGTGACGACTGCATGGAAATGGTGTGCCTTGGGGTGGAAACTGAATCAGCTACGCAGAAAGGTGGAAAAGGATCCTTCCAAGCTCCAATATTCAGATATTTCCCTCACCTCCACTCCAGGCGAATCTGAAGGCCAGCTCGACCTTCACCAGACCTATGGCCCCCTTCTTTCCGTAAAAAGTCTCGCCAAGTAATAAATCATCACCAATCGCATTGCACTAGACTGAAAGCTGGAGGTAAGGGATATTTTGATTTATGATCATAATATTGCCTTAGGTAAAACCAGAACCTTGGAGGGAGAATGAAACGATTGGCTTTGAGAAGTCTGTTGAGCGTCGCGCTTGGGTTGATAGCGTTTAGTGGGCTGTCAGTTAATGAACAGGCACAAGGAATGGATTCTGAAGATTCAGTAGTCATTTCAGGTGGCGGAGGGATTTTTTATCCTTTTAAAGGCAAATCCGGATTCAATGGTGTGGTTCAAGCTGCAGGGAAAGTTTCTCCTCAGGAACGACTAGGTGTTGAGCTGGAATACCGAAATTACGAAACCGAACTCTTTAACGCCAAAGATATCGATACCCAATCGTACATACTACGCGCGTTCGGACAGTATTATTTTCGTGCTCATGGTATATCTCCCTATGTAGGCCTC
Organism: Nitrospirales bacterium; assembly: GCA_965248225.1. Classification (GTDB taxonomy): domain Bacteria; phylum Nitrospirota; class Nitrospiria; order Nitrospirales; family UBA8639; genus Nitrospira_E. Next base: position 4,058,762 of record CBDFIV010000015.1, on the reverse strand, counting down.
GGGATCAATTTTGCGGTTAATGTGTTTGACGAAGACGAAATTGAAAAAAAGCGCTCTTCGGTCAACATCAAACAGGGGTGGGGTTTTGGGTATGGAATCATGGCGCTATTGGGGGTTGAGGTGCCAGTAGGGGGAGGGCTCGCTCTTTTTGGAGAAGGTCGGGTGAGTGGAGATGTTCAACTCACGCAATTTGAGAAACGGTCGGGAAAGAAAAGGCTCAGCGTCGAAAGCTTCAGTGGACTCACTGGAATGGGGGGAATTCGAATGCGCTTTTGATTGTGTCAAAAACTTGGGATGAATCAAAACACGATCGCTCCAGGAGAACACTACTCAGAGAAGATCTGTTCTGTAGGAGAGACGAAAAACGAATCGAATCAGCTAAGGTTTCGAGCCGGTATAGTCCCTGAGTAACCCTCCAAAGAGTCGATATTGTTGGCTTTGAATAAAGCCAGAGCTTTCCAGGGCTTGAAGAATCGTTTCTGGAGGCACGCAGGTTTCAATGGTGTCCCAATAATATTTCATGAGTTTGTGAGCATGAAGATTTTTTGTTCCCAAATACGATATCAATGGGACGACCTGTTTTAAAAAAAAGCGACTCACGTGATAAGGAAGAAAGGCATCAGGACGGGAAATCTCGAGGATAAGAAGTTGTCCTCCTGGTTTGAGCACCCGAAGGTATTCTTTGAAGGCAAGCGTGAGATCGGTGACATGACGAAGTGCATAGCCCATACTGACAAAATCAAAGGTCGAGTCAGGGAAGGGAAGATCCTCCGCCTTGCCTTGTAGAACCTTTGAGATGCCTTGCTTTTGAGCTTCTGAAACCATCCCGAGACTTGGATCCAATCCAACAACCTTGCCAGTTTCTCCGACAATGCGTTGGGCGCCTAACGAGACGGTGCCAGGCCCGCAGGCGACATCAAGAATCGAATGCCCTTCCATCAGTCCAGACCTTTTTAATGCCTCCTGACGATACCGGTTCCCAGAACCAAATGATGTGGCTTGCGTGATCCAATTGTAATCGGGAGCCACATGGTCAAATTGTTCATCAAGGAGTTGTCGTCGTTGTTCTTCGGTTTCGTAATAATCCCGGAGAGGCGGGTGCGGTGCGATTGAAGAAGTTGTTAACGGGCTATTCGATGCCATGATGTATAGACCTTTAATGAACGATGACAAAATGGAATTCGGCAATTTTAGCATGAGGCAATGATGATGAAAAGCCTGATCAGAATATCCTGCATGTCCAACACGTCATACTCATGTTAGCCAGAATAGCAAAAGTGTGATTTCTCTATAAATTGTCTTGCCGTTTTCCTAAAAGGTCATTAAAAATAGCCGTGAAGGACGGCCAGAAACTCGTTGTCTCGATCATGATGGGTATAAGTTGAGCGAAAGGCGAAATTTTTGGCGAAGGTCCATCGTTGGCCTACTGAAATCTTCACATCATCAGAGCGATCACCGAAGAGATATCCCAAATAACCTCCTGAGGCCAACCATTTCCAATTGTCCGTAATATTGACCATGATTCCACCGGATACGCCGCCTCCCACTCTATGGCTCTCTTCATAGGCCCCACTTACATTTGCGTCGACTTCGCCCATCAGGAAAAATACCTCTCTTTGAAAAAAGTGCGTTTCTAGGGCTCCTCCTGCTCCAACGTTGAAATGTCCGTTAGAACAGAGGTCACACGAGCGTGTTTTTACGGTATTCATCTCAATAGCAATTTTCCATGACGGGGAGCGAAACCAGGAATCAATCGGCGCCAGCGAGAGTATATTGATCAGGGTAAACTGTTCAATTCGAAATTGATTGCGACCATGGTAATGCCTCAACGACAACGCACCCATAGCCACTTGTGAATCTGGGGTATACCCAGGGTCTGGATCGAGCAGGTCATGATAGGCCGCTCGAATAGCAATATGCTCAAAGAGTTCATTGTTGCGCCAGCCTAATCCCACGTCCATACGTGCTGTTTCATGTCCTTGTTCTGGAGAGAGGGAAAAAGGTGCAACAGGAAAGGGAAGCGAAGGTACTCTGATTTGGCTTCTTTTTAATAAAATTGATTGATTTTTTGTCTTGTATTCGTCGGCCTGCTTCGAAGCAGTTCGGCCTTTATAACGAAGATAATCTGATGCCAAATCGAGCAAAAAAGTTTGACGGGTTTGAGGTAATTTGAGGAATTCTGAGTCTCGTGCTTGAGAGGGATTCTGGATGACTTGCTGAAGCCAAAATTGTTCAGATTCCGGCAATGATGCTCGTTTGCGTTTCAGATTAGTACTTCCTGCTGGCCGATAACTGATGTCTTGGACAAGGTCCTCGTGTTGGATGAGCAGGCGAATGGTATCAGCAGGAATGGTCCAAAAATGGAATCGGTCGGTGAGGTGGAATTGGGGATTGGCAACTTCCAAAAGTGAGAGAATATGATACGCACAATTTTCTTTAAAAAAATAATAATCAAAATACGCGTTGCCCATTTCCCATGTGTGCATGAGCAAACGGTGAATATGTTCAGGTCCTAAATTTAAGCGGTATTCCCAAATATCGCGGTTTTCAATATCTCGATATTCTTGTACTTTTATATAATAGGGAATAGTTGAAAAAAATCCTTGGTAGCCACCAAACATACCTTTGAACGCAAACTCCACGCCGGCATCTGGTGGTACGTCCGCCGCATAATTGATGGTATAGGCTAATATTCGTGTGTGTTCGGTTTGATCTTGTTGATCGATGCGAAGGAATGAGTGCCCAAACATGGAGACAGGGTTATCCATAAATGCAGCAGGGAAAATGAGCGTCATGGAGGCCGGGTTGAGCTCTTTTACCCACTGTTCATATCGTTCACACTTGTGAAAAGGTAGACGGGTTTCATCGAATTCTAACTGAACCCGAAGCCACTGAAATCTGGCGATAAAGGCGCATTGCGCCACTTGCTTCGATCGCCCAACTACTTCGGATGAGAAAAATTTTGCGAGGGTCGCGTGTAGCTCAGCCTGTGGGTCGATTTTGCCTTCTGGAGACTGAAAAAATCCTGGGTCGTCAACTTCGCTGGTATACCCGCCCAAGAAATTTTGGCGGTAATGGAGAAGCAGATGCCAGTAGCGGTGTTGATGGAGGGTTTTTTTATCAGCGAGCTCAAGCAGCTCCAGGAGATAGGTCGAGGGAGAGTCTTGGGCTGTCGCCACAAAGGGGAAAATGAAGAGCCCCAGGCAAAACAGCGTGATACGTATTATCACATGTTGAAAGGGGAAAAAGAGGAAAAAGGTAGGCTCCGGCTTAGTAGCCGGAGCCTAAATGGACCTTAGATTATTTGGTGGATGAAGCTTGGGCGAGAACGGGATGGCTACCCATTGCACCATAAATTGCTTTGACGACGGCTTTTGGTGAAGTTTCTCCCGTCTGAATCAGGGTCGTATATTTTTCTTGGGCCATGGAAAAAAATACTGCATGTTGTTCAGCGGGAATACCCATCAAGGTGGCGAGTGAGGTGAGATGTTCACCCTGTCCTTGAGCCATCTCTTGGGCAAGATTGTCAAAATTGACCGCGGCAAACACATTGACTTTTTCTGAAGCAAAGATGGTTCCGTCATTAGTACATCCTGACGTTCCCGAGCTGATGCCGAAGGTTTGGGAGGGAACGATACCGTTCGTCGTTGACTGTAACACTTGGGCCCCAATGGATTGCTGTCCAGGGTACGCTCCCCACGCAAGTTTTCCTAGGCCGCACCCAGGACCGTTATCGGGATGAGCGGCAAGAGCCATTCCGGTCGTTCCAAATATGAAGCACACTGCAGTGAGGGCTAAAAAAGTATGTTTAACCATGCGGTTCCTCCTTAAAGGATGGTTGAATGGCAAGCGGGTGTTCTTTTTAAAACATAATTTACTATAGCAAAATATCTAATAATGAAAAGATAAACTTTTTCCTATTCCTTAATGGGTAAATCATAGAGAATTTTCATGAGAGCATGAGAAGGGATTGTATTACCTTGGATGAGTGTGGTGTATTTTTTTTGGGCCATAGCAAAAAATGTTTGGTGTTGATTGGCGGGAATGTCCATGAGGGTGGCCAGAGAGGTGAGATGTTCACCTTGGCCTTGGGCCATTTCTTGGGAGATTTTGTCAAAATTGATGGCTGCAAACACGGAGACTTTTTTCGAGAATAAGATCGTCCCGTCGTTGGTGCAACCAGAGGTTCCCGAGCTGATCGCGAATGTTTGAGAAAAAAATGTTAAGTTTGTGGTGACCTGTAAATTTTGTGCCCAAATTGATTGCTGATGAGGATAATCGCTCCAAGCCAATTTCCCTAGTCCGCATCCAGGACCATTATCAGGATGGTCGGCATGAGCAATTCCTGACATCATCATAATATGAAACATTATTGATACGCTGAGAAGCGAGAGTTTAACCATGCTATTCACAGGGAAGGTCTTGGTTGTGATCAAGCGTGACCGTGTAGCGGGAAAAAATACTATAGCATATTGGCGCGCTTTGAAAAGCCAAAAATGGGGACGGATAAATAGGTAGGGACGGTTCTTATTTTAAGGAATTTTTTATGAAAGGGTGCTTAAACCGCGATGGTTTTTGGGGTTCCAAGAATGTTGAGCGATGCGTCTGATTGTTCCATTTTTTGGGCATTCTTCAAATCTGTGTTGTCTTGAAAGTTCTCATAGTTATTTTGTAAACGTTCGAGAATGGCATGACCTTCTTGGTAGCTTGGATGAAGAGTGGTCAATTGTTGTATTGTGGTGACGGCTTGCTGAACCTGCCCATTTTCCAATAAGAGAGCCGCCAATCGCAACCATCCTGATAACTGTTTGGGGTTGCGGTGAACGAGGGATTCTAAGGTCTGAATGCCTTCTTGTGGGTTGCCCATTTTCACACAGTTATCGGCATAGGTCTCATAGAGATGCATGCCCAATGGAGAAGCGTATTCTGGCTGTTCTAATTGGACCCATTTTACATTGATGATAGGCTTAATTTTCTTGATTTTTTTTATGAGGTGAAAACGATGATCCAATGGTTGATTGATGATGGGGAATGCCTGCTGAATATCAGAGTGGCAAAAGGCTAGTCCATGGTTAAGAAGTTTTCGTTCAATTTCTTGGATGGAGTAGGAGCGAATGCCTATGGTGTCTTCAAGCGCCACGTCACTGTATTGCCCGATAGGAAGTTGCAAGGCTAGATAGCCATCTGGTGAGAGGACGCGATTGATTTCGCTTAGATATTGTTCAAATACTGGCCGAGGCATGTGTTGAAAGGCCACATATGAATACACTAGGTTAAAGGATTGATCGTGGAATTCACAAAGATCGACTCCTGAATTTTCAAATGTGGTGATATTCGGATACCCGGCGAGCCATGCTTTACTTTGAGCAATCATGGTAGAGGACACATCGACACCGACTAAGGCATGAAAATGCTTAGCCAGGGGCCTCAGCACACGTCCAATTCCACAGCCAATGTCCAAGACATTCCAAGATGCGCGCTGTAAACCCGTTAATGCCTTTAAAAGGACTTGAGCGGTGTCTTGCCCAGATCGCATAAATATTTCTTCTGTTTGATAATTCTCCGTGGCAATCCAATATCGTGCGTGATGGTGCGCGCGTTGATCCCAGTCTCGTTTCATTTTTTCAGCAATGTTCATTGATGCCTTTTCTCATTTAGATGAAAGGGGAGAAATTTGTCGTAACTGCTTTGGTAGATTTTATCAATGGGAGGACGCATCGTTTTTTCACAGTAGTATTTAGCAAATCTGTTGCCAAGTTTCTCAAGAATGCGGGCATTGATTGTGAAAAGCTTCAACGACTGTTTACGTAGGATTATAAAAGATCACTTGGGTTTAACGTTGAGTAAATACGCAAGAATGTAGCTAGGCAAATCATGAGGGGCGACAGAAAAGTCTGCCTATTTTTCACACCAACCACGGGGGATCTGGAGGAGTGCTAGAAGGAAAGCAAAAGGAATTCGAGGCTTAGACAAAGAGATCAATGCGAGGAGAAGAGGGAGCCGCTGTGTGGTCTCCTTCAGATGTGGGCGTTTCTTGTTCCTCATTTTTGAGTTCTTGTTGAGCTTGGGCTTCGAGGGCCGATGCTGAGGCCGCTACGGCACGATCTTGCGCCGATGGGTTAGCGGGTGCGAGCGCAGCCGCGCGAATCTGTTGGGCTTTTCGAATTGTGGCTTCAGGATTGCCTGACACGGGAGCGGTATCAATGTTCACCTCACCACCTATGGCATATTGCTTTCCATCTGGCCCTCGTTGGAAGGAAAAGGTTGCCCCACCTTTTGCTAAGCCTCCAGCTGCCGCGAGATGGGTCTGTTCGTGAGTGCGAACTTCCTGATCTCGTTTACGTAAGCTGGCAAGCTGAACTTGTTCTTCAGTCACCGGGTTGGCGGAGAGGGGAGATTCTTGAGAGGGGATAGGCTTACGTGGGATGTGGGAGGAAAGAACGGTATGGTTTTGAGTTGGGGAAATTTCCATCAAATTTTATCCTAACTCAATTCTTTCGGATAGGATAATGGAATTATTAACCTTGGGTTTATTTCACAAAACGAAAATAGGGGAAAAGTCTGTGGATTCAGAAAATTGAAAATTCGGCTAGATTCTGAGATAGCTCCTTGTCCGTTCCTGGACCATTTTGAAGGTTCGTCGTTATTGCCTTATTTTTCTACCTGATCTTGGGTGTCCGAATGCCATGAATGGTTATTTGCAATGCCGGCGTAGTTTCTCAATAACTTTCTCCGTTTCCAGGACGGGTCTTGCCGGCCACATGGTTAAGCCTCCTATAAAGATACTGATAATCACTAAAAGTAAAATGGTAGTTGTGGCATCTGGTCGATTGATCTGGTCAACATATAAAGTTTGGGCATTGGCTAGCACTTGGTCAGCAACGGATGCCCCCCCTAAGAGCATCATGGTCGTGATGTTCCCTATGATCATTCCGATAAATATTTTTAACATCAGGTTTCTCCCTTAGAAAACATTGTTATGAACCGAGTGGTCCAGGCTCCGTGTTACTTACAGAGATATCAAGAGGAAAGGAGAGACGTATATACCGCGAACGAGTCAGAGATTGAGTGATTCCGGCCAGTTGTCAGGTATAACCGTATTTTGGTGGCTAGGTTGGTGAGGAAATGCCAGATGTGACAAAATAGGGCTAGCCCTGAAGGGCTAATTGAACCATAGAAAGAAATTCGCTGAAATTGCAAGGTTTATCCAGTATGGCAAATACTCCTGCCTTACGTGCGCGATGCTTATCTTGTTCGTTGAGGTGCCCACTTAGGAGGATAACTGGAGATTCGTTTGCAGGGTTTTGGTGTAATTGGATTTGATCGATGAAATCTAGCCCAGTCAGGACGGGCATTTTATTGTCAGATATAATCAGATCAGCTTGATTTGACGCCAACCATTCTAGGGCTTCAGAGCCATTGCCGACTTCAATGCATTGTAGGCATTGGGACTCCAAAACAAGGTGGAGAGCTTCACGTGCACTCGTATCATCATCAACTAACAGAACCTTTTTCATAGGTTGTTCCCCTTTTTTCACAATCTCGGGTCTTTTTGAGCCTGTGTAATTTTCATAACGTGCCACGTGAAAGTTGGCCCGTCCATCCCTCGCTTGGACTAGGGTGTATTTCTATCTCAAAATTAATCATGTGTTATTTTAATGCGTAAAAAAGCGCAATTGTAATGACTTTTTCCTTGATATTCAATCCTGAAGAGGGTGGAAGGAGGTATGCACAACGGATGGGGACATGATTTCATTAGGTCTCTTCGCTAATTTGTTTTATGCTCCAGGTTGCCCAAAAGTGAACATTGGGCGTGGGGTCTGTTTCCCTCGCTTGGCGGAGGGCGGAGAGATCGGCAGAACCTCCTAATTTCCCCAAACGAAAGGCGGCTTCTGATCGAACCCCCACGTTGGAGTCCTGAAGGAGGTGGGTACGTATAACCAAGAGTCCTCGGGGGTCTCCCAGCTCACCGAGCCCTGCAATAGCGGCTTGACGAATCAATGGATCCGCACTCTTGAGCGCTTGAATGAATAATCCATAGGCAAAGGGAAATTCAAACTGGGCAAGCGTTTGGATAATCGTGAGTTGGGTGGCATGAGTGGAAATGGTATAGGCTTCTGCCAGTACCTGCAGTACTGCTTCTGAAATGTTCGTTTGACTTAAGGCTAAAACCACGGCCTGTCGGACAGATGCTGAAGGATCGGCAACATGCTGAACCAACCCCACCAATGCTTCTTGGGAAAGTGCGTCTCCTAGGTTTCCCAATGCCCATGCGCTCCATTGGCGAACTTCCTCGTCTGGGTCAGATAAGGCCGAGACTAAAGCCGACATGCTTTGCGGGTCACTAATTTTTCCTAGAGATAAAGCTGCGGTTCGTCGGGAATCAGGTTGTGGGTCCTGTAACAATACGATGAGTTGTTCTGAAATTCTTTCTGGAGATTCCGGCGTCGTCTCAACGACACACCCGATGATTGTGAATAGGCAAACTGACACAAAAACGGTTTGGGAGCTTGAGAAGAAAGGGAAGTTTTGCAAGAAAGAGCTAGACGGACCCAGAGGGTTCTTTGGGGGCCAATGGTTCCTTGGCCATTTCAATAGATTCTTTCATTTCCTGTTCAGCCGATTCCAATTCGGCTTGGATGGTCCGCATTTGGGGATCAATGGAGTTTTGAATATCGGCTGCGGCATCTCGAAAGGTACGGACGGCGCTTCCCAGGCCCTCACCTAATGATTGCATATCTTGAGGTGCCACAGACGCTGCTTGAGCTTTACGGGCTGCCTGCTGGGCTTGAACTCTTGCAACAGCTTGTTTATTCACAATAGCTGACGGACGTTTCGCCAAGGGTTTAGTTTGAGCCCCTGGTGGGAGTGGAGGATATTGTGCGGAGGCGACTGGTGCTGGTTGCGTGAGTCGGTCTTCCATTGATACTGGGCCTGGAACTGTCACGCTAGGTTGATTAGGTGCGGAAGAGGCAGCTGTTGAGGCTTGACGAGGTTGTTGAGCTGGTTTGGGCCCAGCGCCTTGATACAACAATGCTGCTGCCGTGCCTGGGGTCTGTTCTGGGCCTGGCTGATAGGGTTGATTGGCATGTGCGACCTGTGGGACATCCGAGGCTGAGGCCTGAACGACGGGAGCTGAGGCCTCTCCGACGGGTTCACCAGCAACTGGAGTGGCCTGGGGATCATTGGGATCCATGGCTGAAGGAAGGTCGGCGACCTCTTTCTTGAACCCTTTGAGGGCTTTTCCTACGCCTTCACCGATTTGGGGAAGCCGACCGGCCCCGAAAATAATCAAGATAATCACTAAAATGATCATCAATTCTGAGAATCCCATGGTGCCGAACATGACTGTACCCCTTCTTCGAAATCAGGCAAAAATCAATATCAATTAGCCATCAACTGAAAAGACTCTATCGTTCAAGATTGACGAGTGTCAACCCAAATGCGGTAGGCTTTGTCCCTGTCGTATCAAGAGGTTCCGTCTGCCATCGGTTCTTGGCAATCTTCTTTAGAGGAAGTGGATCGTTGTCTAATGTCTCTTCTTTCGCCACCCCAAATTCCGCTCTTTCGGATAACTCTCTTTTATGGACCTGACGCCTTTGAGGGTGATTCTGAAACCATACACTGTGTCTTTAATGTCAAAAAACGATCATGGAAGGGCGGAGTGCAAGTCGACATTGTGGTGGGGAGGAATCAAATTCAACGTCTCGAGACCACATTTGGATTCCAACCGTGGCTGGAAGAACTTCTTTTGGTGGTACCAAGTCATGATCGAGAAGACTATCTCAAGCAGGGGTCAGATTTATTTATTCAATTCATTTGTTTCCACAAGCTAGAAACCTATATTCGGCAGGGGATCAAGCAGGAAAATACGCAAGTCTCTGCGAGTATTCTCACAGTGGAAACGGAGGAAGTCATCCAGCGTGCGGTTGAAAAGATCAAAGAACAGATTATGGTCGAGTTGGATATCAAGGAATTTGACCAGGGATAAATGCAGCCTCGGCATAAACCTTGCTGTCCTGTATACTTTAAACAAGAAGAAGGTAAAATTATTGTAGTTGGCCTAAAGCCAATGGTTTTTTAGGAACATAAGAAAAAGGAGGGTCAGACCTGATGAAACAGCCGAACAATCTTGAGACGAGTTTCATGAAACAAGGAGTTGGTGGATTGGTGCTCTGTGCATTTGCACTCGTCGTTTGCCTGGGAATTCCAAGTACGGGGTGGGCAGCGGATGAAGATTCGAACCCCAGCAATGAAGCGGCCTTGGGATTGGGGAGCGGACTTCTCACATTAGTGTATTTGCCAATGAAAGTGGTGTATGCCGCCTTAGGAGGAATTGTTGGTGGGTTTACCTATGGCCTTACTGGTGGAAATTTAGATACGGCCCAATCAGTTTGGGAACCGAGTATGTATGGCACGTATGTCATTACTCCGGATCATCTGAAGGGCGATGAACCAGTTCGATTTTACGGCCCCTCTCCTTATGAGGAAGAAGCCTATGTGACGGAAAGAGTGGATTAAGTTCCTGAGTCCTGCCAATAAAAATGGGAATCCTATTATTGGGGTGACCCCGGATTTCAATGCCGGCAATCGCAAAGATATGGGGGGCAAAGAACCCACCTATTTTTTGCGAGCGCGGTATCTTCAAGCCATCCAAGAGGCAGGGGGGGTCCCATTGGTGCTCCCTTTGGTTTTAAGTCGGACACAACAAACATTCCTTCTACAACGGTTGGATGGGTTACTGGTGACCGGTAGTGGATCGGATTTGGCTCCTCAGTTCTATGGGGAGTCCCAGCAATACCCTTTTCAGCAAATGAGTGAAGAGCGGGCTCGTTTGGAGCTCGGTCTCTCGAAATTAGCCTTTGAGCATCAGGTGCCCACATTAGGAATCTGTGGAGGGATGCAATCCATGAATGTGGCCTTAGGTGGGACCTTAATTCAAGATATCCCCGCTCAGATTAAAACGAGGATTCAGCATCTCCAGAAAACATCAGCCGAAAAAACGGTGCATCGTATTCATATTGAACCGAAAACGTTATTGCGACGAATTATCAAAAAGCCAAGTATTTCTGTGAATAGTTCCCATCATCAATCGGTTAAAGCCATTCCGCAATCTTTTCACATTAGCGCGGTCGCCCCAGATGGAGTGATTGAGGCCATTGAGGCCGAAAGCCACCCATTTTGGTTAGGCGTTCAATGGCATCCGGAGTTTCTCTACCGCAAAGATGTGTTGCAAAAGCGCCTGTTTTCAGCCTTTATTAAAGCTGCCCGCCAGTATGCCGGTCGCGAAGGATGCGAGACTCCTCTCTTTCCCCACCAGGCAAATTGAAATTATTAGCCCAAGAAAGAGAAAATTTACGAGGCAGGAGTTTCTTGCGGAGTTGGGTCGTCGGCTTTATTTTCTAGTGTTGGTGACGATGTTGAAGTCGCCGACTTTTCAGTCGCGGAATCTTCTGGGTCGGACTTTGGCGCTGGTTTTGGCGCAGGAGCAGCAGCGGGTTTAGGTGGCGGTTTGGGTTTCTCTGGTTTAATCCCGCCTTCCCAGTGGGGACCGGTGTACATGTCGTCAGCTAAACCGGCTTCCTTCCATTTATTTTCAAAGTCAGCTGCAGCGCGGTTGGGGGTATCACCGATTCCCACTCGACGGTTCCAAGGGTAGATCCGCGGGGAAATCTGGCAGATGGAACCATCCTGTCGCATATAGAGGGCAATGGGGTTTCCACGATAAGGCCCCAAAATAATATGCACGGTTCCGACTAATTCAGGGAGAGACTCCATAATTCACATCTATCACTATCCCGCACAAAATGGGGGATAATAGTGCCACAGCCCTTTGCGGAGTGCAAGGTTGCTGGAAAGAGAAAGCACAAAACATACAAGAGAATTCCGATTTCTCAAGAAGTAGGTGGGAGTGGTGGGTAGCGAGCGGAAGAAAATTCTATTTGGTCAGAAGCGGTTCCACGGGTTGCTCAGTCTTTTTCAAAAGGAATAAGGCAATCATCAGCACAAGTATGACCATGACATGCAATCCCATGTCCAACAAATAATGACGAAAGACTTCTTCTGGGACATTTTCTTGGTGAGAAAATTCGGCTCCGGCCGTTAAAATCCGTCTGACGGAAGCAATGACCCCCACATGCAGAAAGGGTTCGAGGCGAATCCGGTCGGACTGTAAGAATCCTAAGACTGTACGAAATAATTCTAAAAGAATGATGACGAATAACAAATCATTCAGCAAGGTGATGGTTGCAGGTAAAAAGGCCTTTTCTACTGATTGAATAAAGGCAAACCAGCTGTACCCAAAGACCAGCATACCCACGAGAAGAAAACTCAGACAGGCGGTGATATAGCCCCACCGATCCAGAAACTGCATCCACTTGACCCATTGCTTAATTGATTCCGGTGTCCAGCCCCACATAATGAGACGGCTCCTTATGCCGTTCCCTGGTGGGGTGTATTGGGTGCGGCTTCGTCGACTTTGTCCTCCGTTCGCATTTGTCCAAATTTCAAATCTTGCATGCCACTTGTTCCAATCGAATTCCCACAGCACTTCACTTCCTGAAACCCTTCGCCACCGCCCATAATCATGAACCGAAGTCCACAAGAAGTGGTGGACACCCGTTTTTCATCAATGGTCATGCCAACGACCAACTGACCTTTTTTTCGACCGCGACCTTGGTTGAGGGAAGGCACCACGTCTTCTTCGGTCAATTCATGTCCGCAACAGAGAATTTTTTCAAATCCTTCCCCGCCGCTCATCACTTTGAGGACTAAGCCACAGGAATCGGGATATCGCTTGTGTTCATCAATAATATCACCTTTTTTTAGTGCCATCGGCTCTCTCCTTCAGGTGCAAGAAACTTGGTTAGGATGAATTTTCCAAAACAAGAGGATCAATCGTGTATGAAACATTGAAAAAGTAATGAGTGGTAGCTAAACAAATTGCTGAGGAGAATGTCCAGGAACGCCTATTGAGCAATCCTTTACGTTGAGAATTTAGACGATAGAATCAGCTTGATTCATGATGCTAGCTAGAACGTCGCGATGGGAAGGAATGCCAACGATGTCCGAGAGCGCTGAAAGATCAATAGGGTGATAGGGATACACAAATTGCTGCTTCACCGCATGAATTCTGGCCAAACTAGCTTCTACCTGAATTGGGTTGAGCTCTTGCGACGTGACCGCGCTGCGCAAGGATTGGAATGTGTCAGTGGCAAGTTTCCGACTTTTGCAAATGAGCAACATATCTGCACCAGCTTGCAATGAACGAATCGCGGCATCCCCGACGGTCGCATGGTCTAAGATGGCGCGCATTTCCAAATCGTCACTCACGATCACCCCGGAAAAGCCTAATTCCTGACGCAACAGTCCTGACAAAATGGTCGAAGAAAGCGTGGCCGGGTGCGTAGGGTCAAGCGCGGGATAGTGAACATGGGCTGTCATCATCGCCTGAAGCCCGTGATTGATGGCATAGCGAAAGGGTTGTAATTCTATTTCTTCTAATCGTTCGCGTGAGGCATGCACCGTTGGAAGTTCGAGATGCGAATCCGTACTGGTATCCCCATGCCCAGGGAAATGTTTTCCACAAGCCAGGACGCGGTGATCGTGGAGTCCTGAGATCGTCGCAGCTCCCATCTGACAGACTCGTTCCGGTTCGGTCCCAAATGCGCGATTACCAATGATGGGATTGGCCGGATTGGTATGAATATCCAGTACCGGAGCCATATTCATGTTAATGCCCACGCCGCGTAATTCTTTGGCGGTCACGGCAGCGGCCTGATAGGCCAGGTCAGTTGAGCCCGTTTGTGCAACAGTGGCGGCTGGCGGGAAAATCGTAAAGTCAGAAGGGAGGCGTGAGACGCGTCCACCTTCCTGATCAATAGCCATGAGAAGGGGAATGTCGCCCGCGAGTGCTTGTAAATCGTTTGTCAGCTTAGCGATTTGTTCGGGGTTCACCAAATTACGCGAGAAGAGAATCACCCCGCCAGGTCGATAGTCTTGCATCCAGGCTCGAAGATCCGGAGTCACCTCCGTCTCTTCGAACCCGATCATGCACAATTGCCCGACTTGGTCGGCGAGATTCATTTAATCCCGGTTTGTTAGGAGCATTGTGATTATTCCTAAAGAAGGGATGTTCAAAAAGGTCCATCCAGCAAGGCCGCAGTCATTTTGACGCGCGGAGCGTACAGCGAGTACGTGAGCACGGCAAAATGACGAGAACGCTGCTGGTGGATTTTTTCAACATTCCCTTAAGAGCCGTTGGCGCGATTGATCAGATACTGAATCAATAATCGAGTGCCTGTTCCCGTGGGGCCTTTCGAGAAACACGCCCGTTCGCTGGCGCTCCAATCCGTGGCGGCAATATCCAAATGAACCCACGGATGATCACCAATAAATTTACTCAGGAACATGGCCGCGGTAATCATGCCGCCACCGCGTCCGCCGATATTGCGCATATCAGCCACATCGCTTCGTAATTGTTCAAAATATTCATCCCACAAGGGCATCTCCCAGACCCGTTCGCCGGAATCATTGCCGGCTTGTCGCATGGCGGTTTTCAGCGCATCGTCGTTGCCGAGCATGCCGATAGCCACGTTGCCCAGTGCGACCATGGCTGCGCCGGTTAGGGTCGCGATGTCGATGACACAAGCCGGTTTAAGGCGCGTGGCATAGGCTAAGCCGTCAGCCAGAATCAACCGACCTTCTGCATCGGTGTTTTGTACCTCGACCGTTTTCCCCGAAAGCATGGTGAGCACGTCGCCTGGTTTCGTGGCTCGTCCTCCTGGCATATTTTCTGCCACCGGAAGCAGCCCGATGATATTCATGGGGAGTTTCAAGCGGGAGGCCGCACGAACGGCGGCCAAGACCTCGGCCCCACCCGTCATATCGGCTTTCATATGTTCCATATTTTCCGATGGTTTCAAAGAAATCCCGCCCGAATCAAAGGTCACGGTTTTCCCGACCAACACGACCGGACGTTGCGTCTTTGAACCGCCAGAATATTCCAAAATGATAAAATGTGGCGGTTCAATGCTGCCCTGTCCGACACCTAACACCCCCCCCATGCCAAGCTTCTTCATGTGCTGGCGATCCAGCACTTTCAGCCGAATTTTGGATTCTTTGGCAATGGTTTTGGCTTCGGCTACGACCCGTGACGGTTTCATGATATTAGCGGGTCGATTACACATATCTCGGACAAAACAGGTGGCTTCCCCGAGTATGTGCCCTCGTTTAGCTCCAGCACTGACCAGAGCGTGATTCGCGGAGGTTTGTGCGAGCAATGTGCAGGCTAGCAAAGTTTTTCGGTCTTCAGTCTGATCGGTGAGGTATTCCGTAAAACGATAATCTCCCACTACTGCGCCTTCGGCCATGGCTTGAGCGACATCATCGAGACGTCCAATCGTTTTGGGCACATCAGGCAACATGCAGGCCAACCCCTTAGCTTTCACGCGCCTGGCTCGTTTGACGGCCATGCCCATGGCTTGCCGCACACGTTCTAGCGTCAGCGTTTCTCGCGTGCCGATTCCGACAATCAACACCCGTTTTGCTGGGAGCTTGCCGGAAATATGTAATAATGTTGTCTCGTTGGGTTTTCCAGAAAATTCGCCACTTTTTCGGATATCACTGAGCTGCCCACCTAACTTTTTGTCCAGTGCCCCAAGGGCTTTGCTCCAGGATTTTTCTTTTTCATAGGTCAAACAGACCAATAATTCTGTTGAGACCGTCGTGGCCTCCCCCTGCTTTGCCAGAATATTCATACGCCTCCTTCGAATAATGGAATAAGTGTTCTACAAAAGGTCAGAAACGTGACTTGGGACGATGATTCTAAACCCCGCGGGTCTCCGGATCCCAAATGAGCTTATGCAGTTGGACTTGAATGCGAACGGGAAGCCGGTCACGTAAAATCCACTCGGCTAACGGTTGCAAATCGAGGAATCCAAAGACGGGGCTGAATAGCACGGCACACCGGTCTCCCAACCCATAGCGTTTGATAATGTCTTTGCCCCATTCATAATCCGCCTGGTCATTCAACACAAATTTTACTTCATCTTTGTGCGAGAGGTGCTCCATGTTGGCCCACCGCATTCGATCAGTCATGCCGCTACCAGGGCACTTCACATCCATAATAATCGATACGCGGGGATCAATTCCGGAAATATCAAAGGCCCCGCTGGTTTCAATCATGACCTGATAACCGGCATCACATAAGTTCGTTAACAATACCAGAGCTCCTGGCTGATGCAACGGTTCCCCGCCGGTCACCTCCACCAATGGACAAGCATAGGATTGCACACGATCCAAAATGTGTTCCAAGGCCATCGTTTCGCCACCATGAAACGCATATTCGGTATCGCACCATGTGCAACGAAGTGGGCAACCGGTCAAGCGGACAAACACACAAGGCTCTCCCACGCGAGTGGATTCACCCTGAATGCTATGAAAAATTTCGGTGATTTGCAGAGTCTGAGACATGGCCTTTATAGAGAATGAATCAACGTAGTGGCTTTGGAGTCTATCGAATCTCCATTTAGTAGGGAAAAGAAATCAAGGAAATAAGATGTGTACAAAAAGGCTTGTACGTGTCTGAGAAAATTGGCTAGAGAGGAATGGTCAAAAAAGTCGTCCAGCAAGGCCGCAGCCATTTAGACGCACGGAGCGTACGCCAGTACGTGAGCACGGCAAAATGGCGAGAACGCCGTTGGTGACTTTTTTCAGCATTCCTTTTAGGCCCATTGAGTGACGGGCCACCCCTGTTCCTTGGCAATACGTGCCATGCCGCGAATAGGATTCACCACAAAGGGATGTCCAACTAATTGCAAGGCCTGAAAATCACCGGGGCTGTCCCCGTAGGCATAACTGCGACTCAAATCCAGATTATATTGCGCCGCCAATCGTTCGATATATCGTCCTTTTCCTTCGCCATAAGGCAGGGGAGCAAAGACCCGACCGGTATACAGGCCCGATTGGGATTCTAATTTGGCCCCAAAGACCAAAGACACGCCAAGTTTATCGGCCAAAGGTTTCACCAAGCAGTCAGGTGATCCACTCACCACTGCCACGACATGGCCCGCATTTTTGTGATGAGCCAGGCGTCCTAAAGCCCGAGAAGCCACTCGTGGCAACACAAACAATTCCACATATTCCTTGGCCAGTTGTTCAATGTGCGAGACATCTTGTCCAAGAAGATACAGCTTATTCCCTCGGAGAGGACTGAGCGAAATGGGCGGCATGTGTCCAAGCGCATACCGGAAACTCTTCCACAATTCCGGCCATCCAACGACGCCGTCCTGCCATAAATAGCGAAAAAATCCAATTTCGATGGATGGTCCGGGAACCAACGTATTATCCATATCGAAAAAGGCCCCAACCCAAGGTTGCGATTGCGTCAGCGGGGCAGGTGATGAAGAAGATGTGGTCATAGAGGTGTGTGAGCGAGAGAGAAAAGATAATGAAGGGTTGATGGCGATTCTACCCGCCAGTCTATGCGTTGACAAGGACTGCCCGAGGTTTCATAATCGTGGAATTGAGTGCCGAAGTGGTGGAATGGCAGACACGCACGTTTAAGGGGCGTGTGGGGAAACCCATGCGGGTTCAAGTCCCGCCTTCGGCACCAATAGTCCTACCTGATCTCAAAATCAATCCCGTCTTCAGAAGACCACAACAGCAACGTAAAAAAGTGGAACGTGAACAGAGGCTTTGAAGGGGGACATTCCCTCTTCGTGAATGTCCTCCCCTTCATAGGGTGACTGGAGCGTAGCAATGGCACGAGGGGGCGTGGCCCCATAGGTGGGAGCTGGAGCCAGGCATTCGCTCCGGCGACTTCAAGTCCCGTCTTCGGCATCAAAAACTCCTACCGACTAAATCTCCTTTTCCCCTAGCTCGTCATTCCGGACATTTTTAATCGGGAATCCATCTTATTCTTTGCTAGTCAACAACCGTTGGTCAGCGGAACGCTTCACAATTGTTTAACCAACTCAAATGTCCAAGCGGTTATCTTTGATGCCGGGTTTCGCCCCGGCGGTCGAGCCACTTTTGTTTCGGCAAAAGTAGCCAAAACCAGTGTGCCGAGCATGCTCAACAGCTTGAGGGTGGAAGTCCCTTTGACAACCTGATGGAGGTGAAGTCATAGCGAAGCGCAAGGGCGTCATCGTGAGGTAGGGTCTGAAGGCAGCGTGGAGCAAAGGCGTGGGCCGATGAACAAGAACCAGATACAAGGCAGTCAGGGCCGGACGAGTGGGCTGGTTTTCACGAAGTCCGTATCCATCAAGGGTCCTGGGTGTAAATCTGGCGGTCGTGCGCTGAAGGCGGTTGAACTTACCTCGGGAGGCCTCTTGCCTGTCTTGGCAGCAAGACTGAGGAGGGAGTGATCTCTCCTGACCGGGTGAGAGGAGTCAGCAGAGGGCATAGTAGTCCTGGAAAGGATGAAGGCCTGAACGGTGCGGAGTGGCCAGTAGGCAGCGGAACTCATGAGCGACAAGCGGCTGAATGACCAGTTAATTCTGGCCTTCCCGACAGAGGATAGGGGTGAAGCCCTAAGGGCTGACGAGGAAGTGTCGAATCGCTTGCGGCGAACCGCCCAGTCGAACGCCCGGCGAGGAGTGACCAGGGGCGAGCAGTCTCTCCTGGGGGCTAATCGCATAACCCACCGAACCGCCGTATACGGATCCGTACGTACGGTGGTGTGACAGGGAAAGTCCGTGAGGACCTACCTATGTCGATTGTTGGCCGTGGTGTGGCCCTTTGGGTTCCCTGCGCGGTTCGCCGACCCCGGCGGCGCGCAAACTCGCTGCGCTCAAACAATGCGCGCCTTTTCTCCGGTGCCGGCTGCACTGCTCGGCCACACCACAAGGCCAGAGAAGATGGCTGAAACAATGAGTCCCTTAATAAAGGGGGACTAGCTCGCTGTGCTCGGGCAAGGTTTGCCAGATGATTAGAATGTTCGTCCCTTGGGTCAGTCAGCAGGCGTTCATCAACTACTTTTTACTTTTGACAGACTTATCTTGAGAGGGTAAGACTAATTTAGTATACCTAATTAGTGTCTGCGAGAACACACCATTTTCCCTCGGACCTGTTCCGGAATATTTCCCCCAACCTCTTTTCAGCATCTTCTTTCGTGCTCACGAGCATTTTTTCTCATTCGCTATTGGCGCCAGGTCCTGAGGAAGAGCTCTCACCATGACGGTGGTCTTGATTCGCGACAGAGATCTTCCTCGGCGACAGGATTATTTTCGGTCGCTGGCGGTGCTACGCGGCGTGTTTGAGTCGAGGGTGGCGTTGCCGGTCGTGGGCCAGCAGCTGATTCCCGATCTTGTGAAGATTGTAGGCCAAGATCCCAAATCCGACATACCGCTGAAACCCCGACCAGCCTTTGTCGGGACACCGATTTAACCCATGGTGTTCCAAGGCATTGATGTTTGATTCGATGGCACTGTGCTGCCGCCGTAACCGGCGAAACGTCGACTGTGTTTCCCGGGCCTGATCGGCTTGGGACCGCCGCCCTTTTTTCGGCATGATCACCTCGGGGATAAACAGCTCGAGGAGTTCCCGATCGTCTTGCGCGCTGAACCCCTTATCCACACTCCAACTTTGGAGCCTCGCACCATACTGGGTCAGCAGGCGGTCGGCTAAGGGCAGGGTTTCTTTCACATCACTGCTCTGCTCCATCACCTTATAGTCGAGGATCAAGCTATACTGATCTGTCGTGATAAGCACTTTATGCCCGAGCTCCACCGCCGGCGAGATTTTGCCTTTGTTGATCCATTCGGTATGGGGTTCAAACAACGAAAAGTCTTTCTCGCCATGGGGGATCGTCTCGCCCTTCACGACTCGCCGTTCGATGAGATCCAGATGTTTGATGAGCTTCTCGTGGAAATACTCGACTTCTACGAGTGTACTCTGCTCCACGAGGGACAAGGGCTGAGTGCGAAGAGCCAACAGACTGGCAACGACTTTCGTTTCAAGTGCGTAGGCTTTCTGGAGATAGGTCGTCACGGCCTTCTTCCGCCGTTCGGGCTTCTTGGCACCCCCACCCTGATGAATCGACCCACAGACCCGAAGCAACGCCTTCAGTTGCGTCTGCCAGGTGGCCGCTTTGCGCCAGCCAGGCAAAGCGTGGGCGTGGGCAAGCCGTGGGAGTAGGTCCAGACATTTCCGACAAGCATCCCACAAGAGATTCAAGTCCGTCGGGAAGTGGACGTTGGTCTCTAATACATACGTGTCACTTTTAGCGTGAATGGGTTCGTCGTCTTTTTTTTTAAACACGGATCGACCGGCTTTCACGACAATAGCATTGATCTCGGCCAAGAGGGCTTCATCCACATGACAAACATTCTCACTCAACGTCTTGTGATGAAACCCGTGGCCAAACTCCCCACTGAAGGACGACTCTAAGCCCATGATACGTCGGAGTAAGATGTCATGATGGACCAGGTATTCCAATCGGTCATAGTCACAATCCAAGGCTAACCGGACGACGCCCAGGACCAGCACATGCCAGAGATCCATCCCGGGCCGACCCGTGGCTTTCTTGGTCCCGATGACTTTCTGCTCCAGCAGCTGAAACACCTGCTCATTGATCGCGGGGGTCTGAAAGATCCACTGAAGCCCACGCAACACGGGAGGCAATTCCTCACGACTTTTGAGGGGAATTGGGACGTCTTCGATCGGGGTCTGGCCTAAGGCTAACTGTCGTGCAAAGCGTTGCCGCATCGTCGCGATCCTCCTGGTGATGAGAGCGAATGATGAGGCATTCTACACAAAAAATACCCTGTTTTCAGGAGTTGTGCACACAGGAGGCAAAAGATTCAGGATCAAGGAAATGAAAAAGTCCGCGCCCAATTTGGTTGATGGCGTTTTCGCACAGACACTATATAGTAGGAATTTTATTAGGAAAGGGCGAGGCTCATGCAAGTAAGTCGGATGACCGAAAAGGGACAAATTACTATTCCCAAAGAATTGCGAGAGAGTCTGGGGCTACGTCCTGGGGATCAAGTGGAATTTCGAGCGCTAAAAAAAGGGCTAGAAGTGCGAAAGCAAGCAAAGCCTGGGCGGTTTGCTCGATACAAAGGGCATCTCGGGCATCTCAAAGGAAAAACGTCGAAAGAGCTGTTGGAAGAAATGCGGGGGAAATGATTACCGCTGTTGATACGAATGTGCTCTTAGAACTCTTAATTCCTGGATCTTCCCAAATGGAAGCAGCGGTTGAGCAACTAGAATTGGCCAGTGGTGAGGGAAAGCTGATCGTGAGTGAAGTCGTGTATGCCGAACTCGCTGCGTATTTTCCCACAGGTGAAGATATGGAAACGTTCATGGCCGAAACAGGCTTAGAGATTGTTCCGTCACTACCTCAGACATTGGTTCGAGCCGGGCAGTCGTGGAGCCAATATGCCAAGCGGCGGAAGAAGGGTTTGGAATGTATTCAATGTGGGAAGATTCAACACCTCGTTTGTGATAAGCGTGAGGCTCCTTTTAGGGCACGACAACATCTTGTGGCTGATTTTTTAGTCGGTGCATATGCCGAACGCCAAGCCGATCAATTGCTGACTCGCGACCGTGGTTATTACCGAACGTATTTTCCGAATCTGTCTCTCTTGCCTTAAACCCCAAATTTGTGTCCAAGCAGTTTTTTGTGATGCCGGGTTTCGTCCCGGCAGCCGAGTGACTTTCCTTTTGGGGAAAGTAACCAAAGCCATTGACGCCCAGACAGGCTTCATCGATTTGGACTGACGCAAAGACTAGGAGGGCAGACCAACTCGCTGTGCTCAGACAAGGTCTGCCAGATGATCAGAGCGTCCGTCCCTGGGGCCTGTCAGCAGGCGTCGGACATTTTGGAGAGGTGTAATTCGGTCTCATAGCATTGGGATCTAGCAAAACCGTGGTAAAAGCTCGAAAGTTGGGGGTTAGTGCTCAGCTTGAGGTTTTTCCTCTTCTTCATTAGGCTGGCTCCAATGTGGTAATTGTTCTGCGCATTCAATCGAACGAGAACGAGTTCTATTTTAGCCAAGCAATGAAAATCCCTTCTCCCTAGTGGGGAGAAGGTGAGGATGAGGGGGGGGGGACATCAAGAGGCTCATCCACCCCAAATAAAAGTTAAAATCCCCAAGGGTAAAAATCCTATGCCAAGTGTCTTTATCCGTTACTCTAATCAACAACAAAGCCTTGTCCTAATACGTGGCACTGGTCGAGGTCTTAATTGGGAAACAACGGAATCGATCCCATTCCTTAGTCGCCGGCAAGTCCAGGCCATGAAGCAATGTGAAGTCAAGCAATGACCCCAATTGGACGTTCGGCACTCGGTCCTGGGTGTTCGCTTGCAAACAGCCAACATCCCAACACAGCCAGTCGGAATGGGCCAAACTGCTGTCACCAGCAGACGCGAAGATCCGGCGACATGTGAAGGTGAAAGCTGACGCCAATCCCTACGATCCGGAATGGACTCGATACTTTGCGAGACGTCGGTCGGTCGTGGCCGGACTAAGAAATGGTCTTTGAAAGGCTTGAGCCGGATACGGGGAAACTCGTATGTCCGGTTCTGAGAGGGGTGGGTGGCAGCAATGTCACCTACCTACTCGATAATTGGATGCGGCGGCAGGACTTGAACCTGCACTCTTCCTGCCCATACAATGAAGTTCCTACACCACATTGCCTGTTGAAAACAGGAGGCTCTTTCCAATTAAGCTACGCCGCAATAATTTTTTAACCAACTGAAGCACGTTGTTTAAGTCCTGGGCGAGTAACTGCTCGGCGACGTGCTCTAGATTCTTCTTCTACCTTTCGAAATTCAGGTTCAAGTTCCTTCAATCGTTTTACAAGACCTGAAAGATCATATTCATTGCTTAGTTTCCCGTGGTGAGGAGCAGTTCTCTCAATACGTTTTACAAAGCCAGCTTCCTCAAGGTCCGCTATATGTCGTTGGACTTGTCTAGGGCCGATTCCCAACCGTTCTCCTAATGTCTTCTTGGAAGGATATGGCTTTCGGTCTACATCCCACCAGTAATCTGCAATGTGCATGAGCAAAGCCAGTTGTGTTGGGCTTATCTTTAGCCGCTGTTGCGCTCGTAAAATTAGCGAGGGAATAATACAAAACCCTACCTTCATTACAAGTTTCCCCCATTTTTGTTCTGAAGCTTGAGAGGCCTTTGCCGGCCTAAGTTGGACTACGTTTGATTGATTAGTTTTTTGTTTCATTTTTCACCTCCATAATAATTAGAATATGGGATGAATCATTGGAATTACAAGGAATTATAGGAAATAGGACGAGTCAAAAACTTCTTATGGGAGAAGGTATTTAAGACCAGTAGAACCGAGGCAGGAATGTCTCCTAAAGAAGGAAACATAACAACAAGAATAAATAGCAATAGGGACAAACGTAGTATAATGAGGGATAGGTCATTTATGACCTATGGCTTTATTACTGTTAATGGAGGAATAGTAGAAAACTGCAAGAAGCAGAAGGCTGAGGTGAAATAAAAATGGAGAGATAATATAGACTATACAAAATAAGAAGTGATCTTCCCGACGGGTTAGCGCTTGGCGGCAGGTTCGTCTTTGTGTGCTTCGTAATAAGATCGTAGTACTGCATTCATCCGGGTTTGATAACCACGGCCTTGTGCTTTAAACCATTCCAGCATATCCGCATCATAGCGAACCTTCACTGCTTCCTTCGGACTTTCTGGATACACCACCTTCGCAGTTTCCCAAAAGTCTTTAGGCAATGACGGACCTTCGGGCGCATCTTCTCGCGTCCGGTCCTTCATCTTGTTTAGCTCATTCCGTGAGACTGACGTCATACGTTCTTTTTTCATGTCGTCCTGCCTTCTATGCCGAAATAATCCGGCGGTTCTTCCCACTCCACGTATAGACCACCACTAAAAACTTTTCCTCCCAATGGCCAATGGCAATATAGCGTTCTTCGCCATAGTCTTTCCGATCATCGAGACGTTCAATAATCGGATTGTCAAAAATCTTCGCGGCTCGAACAAAGTCGATACCGCGCTCTTCGATATTACTTTCCCATTTGTTTTCATCCCATTCAACGTCCATGCATAGCTGTACCTGCAATTATACCCCCATTCAATGGTTTTTTCAAAAAACTGTATGAATGGGGGGGTTCTTTAAGACCTTCCAGACCGTAAACCCGACGATCACGGCAATGACCCCAAACACAACAAGTTTGGCATTCACCGGTTCATTGTAAAAGAGCATCACACCAACGACGGCCAGAAGCGTCAGCCCATACGCGATAAGTCGGTAATGTGACCGAAGGTGAGCAAAGAGGGAAAAGAGGAAGGGGAACATCTGTGGCCTCCTTTGGTTTTAAAAAACAAAACCAATTGGAAACCCAAGAAGATAGTGGCCCGAACTAGGGCCTGTTAACACTACTCAATGCATCAATGATCAGCGCAAAGTTGATGAAGAATGTGAAAACACTGTCCAGCTTGTCAAAGCGCGAGAACACCCGACGAAAGCCTTTGAGTCGACGGAATAGCCGCTCCACTTCATTGCGTTGCTTATACAGCTGCTTGTCGTACTCCCATGGTTCGCGCCGGTTCTTTTTTGGTGGGACCACGGGCGTGCAGCCCAGATCCACAACGGTCTGGCGTGTCTCATCGCCCTCGTAGGCTCGATCCATGATGACATACTTCGCAGACAACTTGGTCGTCTTCAACAACTTCCGGCCTTCGGGCGCATCCCCGGCTTGACCCGGGGATAAGGCAAAACTCACGGCCGTCCGAGCATCCGCGGCAACCAGATGAATCTTGGTGGTCCACCCGGCGCGGGACTTCCCGATGGCTTGCGGCCCGTTTTTTTGAGCGCGCCCGTCCCATCGGGGTGCACTTTGACGGCGGTACTATCCAACGAGACAGCCTCAACGTGGACGCGAATGATTTGTTGTTGTTGCCACTCGGCAAAGACCCGGTCCAATACCCCACGTTTCGCCCAGCGATTCATGCGAGTGTAGATGGTATGCCAATTCCCAAAAGACTTGGGCAACCCGCGCCACTTACACCCCTGTTCAGCCACATATAATATGGCATTGAGGACTTGGAGATTGAGCATGGAGACATTGCCACGCTGGCGCGGCAAAACCGATTCAATGAGCTGGTACTGCGAGTGAGTAAGTTCCATGGCCGCAGTATACCATAATGGAATCCATTAGTGTTAACAGGCCCTAAAAAAAATGTCAAGAAACGGAAAGACACTCATTTATAACTATTTGTTTTTTTTGATTTAAAAAAAATGAAAAATTAGTGAGCCCAAATAAATAGGATAAATTTTTTTGAAATGAACTAAAGATGGTGCACATTATAGAAAAATGGAGATGTGTAGGACGATGAGAAACCATTACAGCCTCCTTTGGTTGAAAAAACAAGGGTTTTGACCTTTTAACTTGCGATTCCCCGTGGTCTTGCCACGGGGATCTTATTTTCCGAGAATTAGGGGGTGAGTGAAAGTACTGTCCACAAAGCGAGTCATTGTGCGTGGCAGATTCATTATCACATTGTCTTTCCGGTGAAATATCGTAAGGCCTTATTAGCGGAGGATGTTGTCGAGATCATTGTGGAAGCCACGCGAGGGATTGCTGAGCGGTACGATATGGAGTTTGAACGATTGGGGTGTGATCGAGATCATATCCATCTGTTATGTTCTGCTCATCCGAAGATTGCTCCGGGACAAATCGTGCGAGTGTTCAAGAGTATCACCGGGCGCGAGTTATTCCGGCAGAAACCAGCCTTGAAGACAGAGTTGTGGGGAGGGCAGTTTTGGGCTGATGGCTACTATGTGGGCACCGTGGGAGAGGGCGGCAATTGGAGGGTGGTCGAACATTATGTGCAGAACCAAGGCAGTCCCAGAGAAGACCTGCGTCAGTTACCCCTCTTCTAATACCCCGTGGTCTTGCCTCGGGGATCTTTATTTGTCCTAATAGTCTCAGCTTTGACATTGAATTTTTCCGCAAGATCTTTTACCGAGAGCTCTGCGTGCTCTCGAAATATTCTAATTGCCTGGCCGTTTATGCGGTGACTAGGTATGAAGCTATTTTGATTTCCATGAATTGGGTCAATCATTACACAACCCCCTTTCTCCGAAATATTTTTTGTAGGCAGTTTCTATAATAATCAGCCCACATTTTTTGTGAACCCATCTCGTCGCATCGCCACTATTTTCTCACACGAGAAGGTGCATCAGGTGCTTTGTCTGATGCGCATGATCTTTCAGGAAATTTTTCTTCCTTTTCGGCCTGTGCTGGAGGATCGGAAACAATAAATTGTGGCCGAGGAAGATGGGGATTGGCGTTGTAAAACTTATGAGCCAAATCAATAATCGCCGCCGCAAGACTATGTTCTGAATCACCTTTTTCTATCTTTTGTAAGGCTCTGGGTTGATACCCGCAGCGTCTTGCTAACGCATCCTGAGTAAGTTGGCAATCCTGACGAAACATTCTAATAGCCTCGCCATTAACCAGAACATGCTCTTGCATAAACGACTCCCATGAAAATTTTTAAGCTCGCACCCGAAGTGAACACAAAACTCATCGATCATCTACCTACAAGGTAACCGAGTGCCAGTATGACGGACACCAGCCCCAAGCAAATCATTGCGAATTTATTCATTTCATGCCTCCTAAGTAATAATAACTATGAATAGTAAATGTGAACAATATATCGCGAACAATTTTTCCACTTACATTATTAATCGACACTATGTTGAGGAAACTGGATAGGTCTGGTGCAGAAATTGACAATTATTTCATATCTGATAATAGTTTTTATCAGATATGAACGCTCTCACTGAAAAATCCCTTCAAATGACCACCCCTACCCTTTCCCACGTGTTTTGGGCGTTTGAGTGACCCACCCTCACCTTTGTCCTCTCCCTGGCAGGGAGAGGAAACATGAAATTTGTTCGTCGCTCTTCAAATTCTTTCGATTTCTTAATACATTGATACAGGCATGTAAGGGGGTTCTCCTTTGGTTATATCTCTTGATCCGACGTCTGCCGCCTGGCCCTTTGGGCGGACGCTTTTAGTAATCGGCGGGCCTTGTTTGAGCGTAGCGAGTTGGCTCGCCCCCCTTGTCCTTGCGTCCGCCCAATCTGATGAGGCGGGTGGGGCGTCAATGGTTTTGGGTCCTTTTCCCGAAAGAAAAGGGCCTCGCCTGCCGGGGCGAAACCCGGCAGCACCAAAAAATTGAAGATATGAAAGTAACGAATGTGAGAACCCGGGTCGGTCATTGGTGTGTTTTGGTTTGGATGGGTGTTTGGCTGTTGAGCTTGGGGTTGCCGTTTGGCTCTTTTGGGAATGCTGCGGAACCTTTTGAAGAACCGATGCCTTTAATCGTTGATGAATCTGATTCGGCGGAAGAGCATCTGCGGTTGGGGGTGGATTTTTTTCTGACGGATGAATTGGATGTGGCGATTGATGAATTTCGGGAGGCCGTGCATCAGAAGCCGGACTACGCGGATGCGTATCATAATCTGGGTGTGACGTTTGCCAAAAAAGGAGATCTTACTGGGGCGATTGTTGCCTGGACTGAAGCTGAACGACTGGACCCGGCGGCTGGGTCGCTACGATATTCCGTGTCGGCCTTGGTGGCGTATAACTATGGCGTGTCCTTGGTTGGGGATGGGCGGATTGAACAGGCGATGAAGGAATGGCAGGCCGCCCTTCGTATTCAGCCAAATTTTGTTGAAGCCCACTATGCGTTGGGTTTAGGTTTTTTGGTGCTGAACAATCCGGCTGTGGCAACCGCACATTTGCAGGCTGCACTTTCTTTGGCGCCGGATTGGGGGCAGGCCTCTGTCGCGTTGGGGCAGGCTCATTATGAATCCCATGAGTATGATTTGGCGCGGGGAGCGTGGCTGAAGGCATTGGCATTGAATCCTGGTGACGTCGGAGCCTATGCCAATCTGGGTCTCTTGGCTGTGCAGGAAGGGAATAATCAAGAGGCCATTGGCCATGCCCGGCAGGCGATTGCTCTTCAACCTGATTTGGTTTCTGCACATTTTCATTTAGGCGTGGCGTTATTGGCAAAGAGTGAGGCGCGGGCGAGCGTGGACGCATTCGGACAGGCGTTGGCTTTAGATACTCGATTCACGCCGGCTCGGTTGTTATTGGGAGTGGCGTGGAGTCGTATGGGAGATTGGGCCCAGGCAGTGCATTGTTGGCGAGATGCCCTTCTGCAGGATCCGTTTGGCCCTGATACGTTCTGGCTCCATGTCAATGTGGGGATAGCCCTGACAGCGATGGGCCATTTTCAAGATGCCACAAAAGAATTTCAATGGGTGGTTGAGCAGCGGCCGGAATGGGCTCAAGGCTGGTCTCAATTAGGTCTTTCCCTGATGTCTGAGCGGCGGTGGAATGAGGCTGTGGCGGCACTAGAATCGGCAACTCAACGACAACCGGATTGGGCGCATCTTCATTTTACCCTGGGAAAGGCGCATGCCGAGCAAGGGGAATTGGTCTTAGCGGTTAAGGCGTTTCGGGAGGCGGTCAGGATTGCGCCGAACTTTGTGGATGCGCTGTTTCATTTGGGTCTCGTGCTGCGAGCGCAAAATCAATTGACTGACGCGGTGGACCCACTCCGTCAAGCCGCGGAAGGTGGATCACGGGACGCCCAGGGATTGTTAGCCTCCATGTATGTGAATGGCAATGGGGTCGATCGCAATATGCCGTTGGCCATGTTGTGGTGGTCTCGCAGTAGTCGAGCATCCATTCCTGACACGATGACTCGAACGGCTCAGAATCAGTTGGCGCAATTGCGTCGAAGACTTCACCGAGAACAATTTACTCCGACTGAACGACAGGATGTGCTCACTGGATTTAGCTTGATTCGCCAGGACCTGTCGACTCAAACCCCTGTTCAATTTCGGGCGAGTGCCTTGCCTGAGAATGCTGCTGTTTGGAATCACGGTGCGTCCTCGAAGATGTTCCTCCAGTGGATGGTTGAACGAGCGTTGGCGATGGATGCCGAGGCTCAACAGACGTTACGCGAGTGGTTTGTCGATGGCGTGGTAGGACAATTGGCTCCACAGGATTCTTCTCTTCAACAATATTGGCTCCAGGTCGCGAAGGAAGGGGATCCGGTTGGATGTGAGCTTATTGAAACAACGACTCCAAATGACAATTTTCCTACCATACGGCAGGCTTGTCAGTCGCTAGGGAATTAACCATTGTCTTCAGTCAATCATGAGTGAACGGCGGATGAAGTCTCAAGTCAGGTCTGTGCTAGTGGCCATGTTTGTCGTGGTGTGTTGTACAGCCATGAGCTTCGGGTTCTCACACATCTTTCCTCAAGGGGAACGATGGCTTGCCGATTGGCAACTCTCGCTTCGATCTTCTCAATCTATTACCCCATCGATTGTGCTTGTACGCGCTGAAGAAAAGAGCCCAGCTTTATGTGGAGAGGGGCGATGGAATCTGGATGTTTTGCACACCCTGTTCGGCGCGCTGCATCAGGCCGGCGCGGCGGTCATGGCCCCAATGCTTGATATTTCCCTGCCCCTGGCGTCCGAATGTGGCGGGTTGGCGGGTTTCGTGCAATTGGCTGAAGGGACGAAACATCTGGGAACAGTGGTCTATCCTGATTCCGTCCCTCCAGCTTTAGCGCAGGCAGCAGTTGGAACCGGCCATCTGGAAATGCCCTTCAATGAAACAGGGACGATTGGAGGCTTCACCTTCCACGCCGCTTCTTTATCTTTGCCTAGCCTGCCGATTGGTCTTGCCGCTGCCACGTTCGTTGAACCGAATGTTACCGCGCCGGCAGCAGGCTCTTTTCTGTATGTCCCAAGCACGATGAAACAGACGGGCGAGTCCCAATTGCCTACGTATCCATTCAGTGAGGTTTGGAATGTCATTCAAGCAGGGGAGTTAGAAAAGCTGGCTCATCTTTTCCAAGACAAGATCGTGGTTCTCTATGCTGACTCATCCATCGGTATGAATCCTTCTGCTGCCAAGGTTTCCGTCTTGCCGGTTGCTCTTCTTCATGCGGAATTGGCCAATGCCTATTTGGCCAACTCATGGGTTGTGCCCGCCCCATTTCTGATGGCCTTTTCCCTTGCGGTAATTTTGGGTTTGCTGGTGCTGGTTCCGATGTGGAATGGGGCTTCTCGGAGCTGGCTCAGGGTAATCTATGGAGTCATGGTCCTACTTTTGAGCGTGGTTTCCTTTCTTAGCTTTCGATGGGGATGGATTTGGCCACTTTTCAGTATGGGCCTAGCTGTGGGGTTGACGATTGTTGGAATGGGTGGGTGGAAATTGTGGCGGTCCCGGTTGACCGTTCACCAAGAAATTGACCGGAGGGAGCAGCAGCTCACCAAACTTGAACAGGAATTATCAGGGAAACAACAGCATGTTCAACAGTTAGAAGGGCGACTGTCAGAGGCCCAGCATCAATCAAATCAATCTGGGATCGCGATTGAGGGATTACAGCTAGCTCAAGACGCCTCGCTGACCCAATTAGACAGGTATCACGATGAGGTTCAGGACACGCGTCGAAAGATCGAACGTCTACAAGAGGAATTACAAGATCTTCGGCAGCATGTGCCGGTCAATCCAGCAGAGCGTTCTTCAGAGGCAGATGACCAAGAGCTGATTCAAGAATGCGACGTCTACAAGATTGTGACTCGTGACCAGGCCGTTCTGCGACTTTTCCAGAATTTGAAGAAAGCGGCCGTGACTCAGGTGCCCATTTTATTATTGGGTGAAACCGGAACAGGCAAAGAAGTCTTTGCCAAAGCTGCGCATGCGCTGAGCCCTCGGCGGCACGGTCCTTTTATTTCCGTGAATATGGCCGCGATCCGTGCTGAATTATTTGAGGGAGAATTGTTTGGTCATGTGAAAGGGGCGTTTACTGGAGCCGTCGGCCGTACCGGCTTCTTAGAATCGGCACATGGCGGAGCATTGTTTTTAGATGAAGTGGGTGATCTCCCCCTCGACTTACAAGCCAAACTGCTACGATTTTTAGAAGACGGTGGATTTCACCGAGTGGGACAGAGTGCGGTCACGTATGTGGATGTGCGCATTGTGGCCGCGACCAATCGTGACCTGCAGGACGAGGTACGGTCAGGGCGTTATCGAGAAGATCTCTATTACCGACTACGAAGCATTGTGTTGACCCTTCCCCCTCTTCGTGCGCGGAGTCAAGCGGACCATGTGTTATTAGCGCAGTCGTTCTTACGACAATATGCACGTTCACAGCATCGAACCGATTTGGCATTTACGCAAGGGGCATTGGATGCCATCAAGACCCATCAATGGCCGGGTAATATTCGTGAGCTACGACAGACGGTGGCGCAAGCGGTTGCCCTAGCCAATGGATCAGTCATTTCTGAATCCGAGTTGAATTTAGAAGAGCCAAGAAATTCAGGCGTTCGGGAAAATTGGGTCAAAGACGATTTGGGCCAGCGGGAAGACGCCATGGTGTTGGAGTGTTTACGCCGGCATAAATTTGATATGCAAGCGACCGCCGCAACCCTGGGTTGGGATCGTGGGACGGTGACTCAGCGATTGAAAGGATTGGGGTTTCAAGCCCTCACGGACAGCCAAGGTGATGTTCATGCGGCGGCGCTGGCGTTGGCTGGTGAAGAGAGATTCGTGCGAGTGGTAGAGGGACGACTACGGGAATATACGAATAATTTAGTCCCCACCTCCAAACACTACGGGTCGGTTGAGGAGGCGATTACCGATTGCCGGAAACGCTTTCGGAATTTACCTGAGCGGCATTTCCCAGCTGTGGAGCAATTGATTCACGCTCGTTTCGCTGCGTCGTGAATCAAAGCTTCTCACTTCTCACATCTCCCTTTTTACTTCCTGTTAGGCTGGAACAAACTGCAGTGCTGCAGAATTGATGCAATAGCGTAATCCAGTTGGCTGTGGGCCGTCATCAAATATGTGTCCCTGGTGTCCGCCACATCGTGCGCAATGCACTTCGGTCCGAGGATAAATAATTTTCCAATCGGTTTTCGTTTCGACAACCTCCGGTGAAATGGGCTCCCAGAAACTGGGCCAGCCGGTTTTACTATCAAATTTCGTCTCAGAGGAAAACAGTGCCAGCGCACACCCGGCACATTCAAAGATCCCCTTGGCTTTGCTGTCATGATATTCATTGGCGAATGGTCGCTCGGTTCCCTCTTGGCGTAAGACTTGGTATTGTTCGGGTGCCAGGAGGGCTTTCCACTCTTCCTCCGTTTTCGTGATTTTTTTAATCCCCGAATTCTCCGGGACAGGATTACTGGCTGCCAGAGAGACGCCTAAGGATTTGGCGAGGATTCCGAGGCTCAATGCGGCTCCGACTTTCATGAGATTCCTCCTATTTAACGACATGTTAGACCTCCTTTTGGCTCGTTGTAGATCGATGTTCTTTTAAGAATTAACCATACGTGGGTTCTCAATCTGATCTACACTAGAAGTCTACCAAAGTTCACAATTGTTACGGAAATAGGCTCAAATACTTTGACGCAACTCGGAATAATTTTTACAATATAGGTATCTCGAACAATCAAAAAAATAGGAGGTATTCTCGTCCATACAAGGTAAACACATACAAGAGAACACGCTGTTCCGATTTAGTTTAACTTGTGATTCCCCGTGGTCTTGCCGCGGGGTTCTTTATTCACACGAGTGACGGAAGGAGTTTGTATGACTGGACAACCGCTGGATATTAAAATCGAAAGCCGAAACGTTGGCATGACTCCACGATGGAAAGACGAAATTGAACGGCGAGTTCATGCCTTAGAATCCGGAATCATTCGTCCTACCCATGCTCGCGTCACTCTGACCAAAAATGCCCATCATAAAAAAGGCGCCGACAACGCCGAAGCCTTAGTCGTCATTACCCTCCCTCCTAAACGGACAGTAACCGCCAGGAAAGAATCCAAAACGTTCGAAGAAGCCATCCGAGCCGCCTTTCATGCCGTCGATCACGAATTAGAAAAAATCGAAGAAAAGCGCATAGCCCGTGCCGCCAAAGCCGCCGGCAAAAAAGCTCTAAAGGTCGAAGCGTTGTCCGTGGCGTGAGGCTGTCAATCTTCATTCAAACTCTTCACCGCAATGTATAGCGGGTGGGCGCCATGTTCACCCGCCACGAAGGCCAGGTATTGGAGAAAGCTATGGCTCTTGGCTTGCTGGAGTTCCGAAACGAACTGCGGTAAATCATTCTGTAATATGAATGTGAGCGATGCTGGCTCACATTAGAAGCTTCACATACAGGGAGTGCACTGAAGAACGTTTTCCTCTATAAGGGCGATGGTTAATCCAGGGGAATATTTTGTATCAGAATATTAAGCCTTGGTGATCGGAGCGGGCCATCGGTAGTCAGTGGGGCAATGACGACTGAGACCAAAAATTGAAAAAAAAGTATGAATTCATACAATTAAAGTATGAAAACTACTATATCTGAAAAAGGGCAAGTGACGATCCCCAAGCCCCTTCGTGACCGGCTAGGTCTTCTACCGGGGCAAGTGTTAGATTTTCGAGAAGAGCAAGGCAAGTTGGTGGCCACGAAGGCTCAGACGGCAGATCCCGTGGGAGCCGTGTTTGGCATATTACAAACCAAGCAAACCACTGACAAAGCCATGGCTGCCTTGCGTGGGAAGCCGGATCCTCGGTGATTACGGCCGTTGCTACGAATGTTCTTATTGATCTTTTTGGGGCCGATCCTGTTCAGGGCGTTCCTTCAAAAGAAGCCATACGTTCTTATATCTTTAAAGGATCGTTAGTGGCCTGTGAGGTTGTGTGGGCTGAGGTCTCTGCCGTATTCCCGTCCGAGAGTCGCGCTCAGGAGGCTCTACAATCTTTGGGCTAACAGTATAAAACCTAGGTATTTAAGCGTCGTTGTTTGCAGGACGATTGTGGAAGGATTGTCGGCAAAAAGGCGGCTGGCGAGATGGTGTTGTGGCGGATTTTTTAATAAGGCGCACGCACTTTACCGTGCCGATATTTTGCTGCCCGAGATCAGAGATTTTATCGATCAGGAATGCCCAAGCTGAAAATTCGATCCAAGTAAATAGCTATGCGAAAAACAGTTTTTGCTTCGAAACGAGTCTTTCTCGGTCCTATTCACCAAGCCATAGCCTCTTCTCTTTAATGAAGACTCTAGCATCTCATCGGCGGCCACTG
Organism: Nitrospirales bacterium; assembly: GCA_965248225.1. GTDB lineage: Bacteria > Nitrospirota > Nitrospiria > Nitrospirales > UBA8639 > Nitrospira_E. The sequence goes on along the minus strand of CBDFIV010000015.1, from coordinate 4,024,648 downwards.
GAACGTAGAGTGATCCCACCTAACGTAGTCGACCATCCCGTCTTAGATTTTCCTCTCAGTGACTTCAATTAGAAAAGCCTTCCATTCTTCTATCAATCCGACTTGTTTGGCCATTGTTGCGATAGATTCTTGAGCGTTTGAGTGAGGTTGTTGGTGTTCAAATAAGGTATAAGCATCCAATAAATCCTTGGGGCCTCCTGCATAAAGTTTGAGGAGGAGTAAAGCTTTCCAGGACACGACAGGTATTAGATTGTGAGCAAGCTCTAGCGTTTGGATTTGACCAAACAGCACTGGCGACCAAACGGATGGCAGCATAATCAGTTGAACTTGTGATTCCCCGTGGTCTTGCCACGGGGATCTTATTTCCTAACAATAGGTGGGTGAGGGCGGGAATTGGCGAGTGGTCGAACGGTATGTGCAACAGCAAGGTAAGCCGCAGGAAGAACTGCGCCAGTTAGCTCTCTTCTAATACCCCGTGGTCTTGCCGCGGGGTTCTTTATTGGGAATCTGTTGAGTTACTTCGGGTGAACGCACTCGGAGTACTCCACGCAGGGGGTCCTCTGAATCACCCTCTTCATAAGTGCCCCCTAGGAATGTTGCTAAATTGACTGGCTGTGCTCCGCCAAGAGCAATGGCAAAATCAATGTCTTGTGTGGCTCGTGGAGTTCCCCAAGCAGCCATAGCCAATCCGCCTACCAAGGCAAAATCTTGAAGCAGGTCTTGCCCCTTCGCTTGCTCGAGTTGCTTGATGATCTGGGTTAAAGCGTCTTGGAACATGAATGGGAAAGGAGATAACACACATCTGAAAGATCCAGGGCTCGCTGAAGGCGTTGGGTTGGCGTCATGGCTTGAATTTCTTTAAACTTTTCTTGGGCCATGTGTGTGGCTATGGCGCTTGCCCGCCGCTTCAATCTGAATGAGGAAGACGTATTTGGAGAATTCATCCTGATAATTCTAGCCTATTTTGGTTTAAACAGAAACCGCACTCGCAGATATTACCCTATGAACATTTTACTCTGAAAAGGTCGACGGTTTTGCGAGGTAAATTTTTGATTTCAAAACCAAGCTCTGGAGCTCGGGAAGGTGGACCATCTGCGGTAATAAGGGGAACCCGATGGACAAAAGGCTGTCGCCAAATAAATCTGACTTCCGGGCGAAAGTGACAAGCTTGAGACAAACTGCCATTTCCCGTTCTACATTAAGGTACAGGAGGTTTACTTCTTAAGGAGTTCGCGGCCGGCTTGCATAATTTCTTCTAGCCGTGCAGGGGTGGTGGCTTCCCCGTAGCAGCGAATGATGGGTTCAGTTCCTGAAGGCCGGATGAGATACCAGCTATCATCTGTGAGTAGCCATTTACAGCCGTCTAATTTATTGACCTGAGTGACTTCCATTCCGGCAAAGGTGGTTGGAGGTCGGTCAATGACCTGTTTGACTTGTTCTTGCATGTGTTCGCTAATGGTCAGGTCTTCACGGGAGGAATAGAGGACTCCCACTCTCTCGAACAGATCTTTCAACAGGTCTTGAATAGTCTTTCCGGTAAAGGCCACCATTTCCGCAACAAGGGCCCCAGCCAAAATCCCATCTTTTTCTGGGACATGGCCTCTGATTGACAAGCCGGCACTTTCCTCACCGCCGAACACAATTTCGTTCTTGGCCAGCAATTCTCCGATAAATTTAAATCCCACTGGTGTTTCGTGTACTGACAAGCCATGGTGGGCAGCCACGGCATCGATCAAATGAGTCGTGGCTACGGAACGGGCTACTGCTCCAGCCCATTGCCGACTTTTGATCAAATAGTCTAAGAGAACCGCCAAGATAAGATTGGCTTGAATAAAGGTCCCGTCCGCATCCACCACTCCAAAGCGATCACCGTCTCCATCGGTGGCGAGCCCAAGATGCGCGCCTTCTTTGCGGACGGTGTCTTTTAATTCTTGCAAGGTTTCGTCTGTGGGTTCAGGCCGAAACCCTCCAAAATATGGATCACGCCAATGATGGAGGATGGCCATTTTCGCTCCGGCCCCTCGAAGAAATTCGTCGAGATAATTGCGTGTGGTGCCAAAGAGTGGATCAAAAATCACGCGGATGCGCCCGTTGCGGATGCGGTCTCGGTCGACGAGTTTTTCTAGGGCTTTCAGATAATCCGGCTGAGGGTCAAAATAGCGAACCATCCCGTCACTTTGCGCACGTTCCCATGGCGTCCATTTGAGGTGGTCGCCATGCAACAAGGGCAAAATACGCAGCTCAATAGCTTTTGTGGTTTCGGGCAACGCCGGCCCGCCCCAGTCTGGGGTAAATTTAATACCATTCCACTCTGGAGGATTATGACTGGCTGAGATATTGATCCCACCTGCCAATTTTCGATTGATCACATGATAGGAAATCGTCGGAGTTGGTGTGTCTCGATCACAGAGTAAGCAAGGGATGCCATGGGCCGCCATGACCTCAGCTACCACTTTGGCAAACCGTTCTCCTAAAAACCGAGCGTCGTAACCAATCAGAATGCCCTGCTGGCCGATTTTTTGCTGGCGCAGGTATTGTGCAATGCCTTGGCAGACGATGCGGACATTTTGGACCGTAAAGTCTTCCGCCACAATGGCGCGCCAACCAGAAGTCCCGAATTTAATAGAATCCATAATAAGTGGTCGCGTATTAGTTACCGATTTCGAAAAAAATAGGTCCGGCTAAGCAGTTATGAAAGAATAGTGCATTTTACTCTTTCTCGCTAGTCTTTACAGCACAAAAGGTACCCTTCTTTTTTCTTTTTGTTCATTCGGTCTAGGAAATCGAAATTAAAAATATTGGCAGGAGGAATAGATTGAGGGTATCAAAAAAATAAGGCCTCGTCCCAAAAAGAACGAGGCCCGAGACATTCACGATGCAGAAATTTCTGATGTTTAGGCTGCCTTCTTTCTTCGCAGCCATGGAAGGGCCAATAGCCCAGTTCCCATGAGTAAAATGGTGGAAGGTTCAGGGTTGACCACGTAATTCTCTCCGACTACATCTATTCCTAAAGCAGTGCGGTTGTCATCGATAATTGTTTGACGAGTTTCCCCGGCCGTTACATCCCAATTATTTCCCCAGAGGGTGAAGCCAGTCGAGGTTAAATTATTGGGACCGCCATTGATGGCACCTCCACAGCACAGTTGCTGGCCAACGAAATAGAATGTTCCCTGTTCGGTAAGGTCGCCTGTCAATATGTAATCAAAAGATCCAGAAGCATTGCCTCCTGAAGTTGTCAGTGCCCCTCCAATAATTTGCATGGAACCATTGCTTTGAGTCGTAAGGATCCCATGAATATTTGAGAGAGAAAGAGCTGTATCGTCAAAATCAGCAATCAAACTCCCACTAAAGGGCCAATAGAGTTTAGTCCCATTCATGCACAGATTATTGCTGCCACAATTGGTGGCAGCATGGATGCCACTATATCCAAATCCTCCTCCAGATCCCTGGGCTATATCAATGGTGATGTTGGTGGTGTCGGCCCAAATGGGTTGAATTCCTGTGACGAAGAACAGAATGCCGAGAAAGAAGCTAAGTCGAGAATAACGTGTGATCATAATTATTTCCCCCTGTGTGTATTGTTCAATAAACCATAGTTCAATATTTGTGCCGCTAGTTTTTCATTGGAACTTTTTTAAGTATTCTTCAAGGAGGGCACAAATTCGTTCTAGTTCTTGCACAATGTGGAGTTATCCATTCAGGAAAAAGGCATGAATCTGGTTTTGCTAGTTAAAACGAGCGATAGACATTCTCAAATGAAATGTCTGTGAAAGAAAACAACGGCTTTTGTTGACTACAGAAATGCAGGAATGGCGATGAATTTGGCCTGTCGGTTTTCATTGCCCCTCCTTTTAGGGAATAACATGAATTTTTCATCAAGAAAAAGAATTCAGAGGCAACTTCAAAAAAAGGAGAATTTCTGGCCAGTGAAGAACGTTGGTTTTGCCGACAGTTGTCAGTACGTTTAGAAAAACCGAAAGTCTAATAGACCGAAACGAGGAGAAATTGATGGAAGATTTTAGGGGATGAAAAGAAAGACCTGTGGGATGGTGTTGATATTCGGAGATTATGCCTGGAGTTCACACCAGACAGGGGTATGGTCTGAGGGTTTTTCCTTTCCGCGAGGTGTGCGATCAACATCAGCCGTGATCAGCCGATCGGCTGCCTGTGGTGAGAGCATCAGATGATCGATGCGCAGGCCTTCATCCCGATTCCATCTGCCAGCTTGATAATCCCAGTAGGTATAGAGCCCCAGTTCGGGATGTAATGCGCGAAGGGCGTCGGTGTAGCCTAGGTAGCAGAGTTCCCGGAAGCGGGCTCGAGATTCCGGTCGGCAAAGTGCGTCGTTCGCAAATCCTTTGGGATCGTAGACATCGTGATCAGTGGGGCACACATTAAAATCTCCGGCCAAGATCACCGCTTCCTCCAAGGCCAAGAGGGAACGGGCATGCGCGATAAGACGATTCATCCATTTGAGCTTGTAGGGAAACTTTTCCGTATCAATGGGATTCCCATTGGGTAAATAAATGGAAGCGATCCGAACGTTGCCTATCACGGCTTCCACATAGCGGGCTTGTTCGTCAGAGGCATCACCGGGGAGGGCGGTCTGTTCCACCTCAATGGGCATCTTGGAGAGGATCGCCACGCCATTGTACGTTTTTTGCCCAACCACGGTCATGTTATAGCCTAATTCGTCGATGGCCATTCTGGGAAATTGGTCTTCCGTTGTTTTGAGTTCCTGTAAGAGGATGACATCCGGATCAGCTTGTTTCACCCATTCCATCAAGTGAGGAATTCTAACTTTGATGGAATTCACATTCCAGGTGGCAATTTTCATGGCGAGTCTCAGAATGTGTATTGAGAAAATATTACGATCTTACAGAATTTTTTGTTCTTGGCTTCCCGCTTGACGATCTGTGTTGGGAGTCCATATGGGGGTTTGTGAAAAATGGTTGGGAGGTGAATGTAGCCCACCTGTTGTTACTAGGTTTCGCGTCAATGGGGTTTTCTGTGTTGCCGGGTTTCGCCCCGGCAGGCGAGGCCCTTTTGTTTGGGCAAAAGGACCCAAAACCATTGACGCCCCATCTGGCCTTATTGGAGGGGACGGGCACCAGCCTGGGGAGTGCGGACCAACTCGCTTCGCTCAAACAAAGCCCGCCAGTTGATGAGAGCGTCCCTCCCTTGGACCAGACGGGAGGCGTCGGACCAGGGGAGACGAACATTTCAGTGACCCACATGAAAGAAACGGAACCATCTATTCTCTATGATCCAAATATTATGACGAGGAAGGCGATGGTGATTCGGTGTCGCGTTGAAAGATAACTTGAAAGCCTTGAAATTGTTTTTGAAACAGGGTTTTCAAAATGAATGGCGTAATGCCAAAAAACAACACACTGTAAATGCAGATTTCTAACAAATATTGAGAGTCTTCGGAAACGGTGCCATTAAAGATCACAGGAACGGCCCAACCGATGGTCATGCTCACAAACATGAGAATGATCACATGCCGCCACACCAGAAACCACATCAATTTCAATAATTCTTTATACGATGGTATTTCCATAAAACTCCTTTATCATTCCAAAGAATAACAAAATGTATAGATCTTCTAAGGGTTCGCGCAAGAATATTTTTTCATTTTCTGGGGTTGAGACGTTCGTCTGGCAAGGCGAGAGGCCTTCATTCATGCGGCTTGTTCCAGCAATCCATCTTATTCCCCTATTCTGGCACCAAAACATCAATGCATCCTCCATCCCATCAACAACCCTATATGAACCATGATTCTGTACTTTATTCAATAGGTTGGGTACATTCCCTATATCCCACTTTGAGCCTAAATGGTAGCGCGATGTAATTCCATATGTCTGTATGGCAGAAATATGGATTATAACTCTATATCTTTAAAATATTTTGTCATGATTCAGCACCATATTGTCATTCTGAGTACAACGAAGAATCTGTGCCCATCCTAATCAGGCCATGCCTGTCCTGAGCATAGTCGAAGGGGTTGAGCGAAATGCTTCGTCGGAGCCTGCTCTTGAGCACAGTCGAAGGGTCTCAGCATGACCATCTGGAGGGCAATGTTCATGGAGCGTACTTCGCACTTGCGAAGGATAAAGAAAAGGCTTGGAGTGGGTAAATTGGGCTTGATGTCATGAATTGTGACAATGTTTTGTTGTAGACCTTGACGTCACTGGGTGCAGAACCGGAAAGCTATGGGTAACACAGACTCTTAAGCGGGATCATACAGAATTTATGGTTCTGGCCTTATAGCAATATGATGTTTGTCGAGAATCTCTCTTGGGATTTGCCAGGGGGAAAATGGATCATACGCAAATTATGGTTTTACTCCCCCTGCAGCGCTCATCATTCTGAACAGATGAATCCTGATGAGGTTCTTATCTGTCTGAGGATGACAAGAAAGACCAGGTAGAAGACATCCTCAACAGAATTGTCATGCTGAGCAGCGCGAAAGCCATGGCCTGGTTGAGCTCGGCTCAGATCCTTCGTTGCTCTCAGGATGATAAGGAGAGACAGGTACCTTCTCGAACTCGAACAATAATTTGCGTATGATCCGAAAAAACATTGGCAGGTGAGCATAGGGCATTTGTGTCCTGAACTCTCGTGCCCACGCCATTTCCTGTGTTGCCGGGGTTCGGCCCGGCAGCTCCTTCGGCCTTGCTCAGGACGGGCTTGGTTGTGGAGGCAAAAGGCCCTAAAGCCATTGATGCCCCGTCTGGCCTGCTGTGGAGAGGCGGGAGGTCAACGAGAGGAGGGCGGACCAACCTAGCCCTGAGCTCGTCGACGGGTCACGGAGCTTGTCCTGAGATGCACCGAAGGGCTCAAACAAGGTCCGCCTGCAGATGAATGAGCCTCTCCTTATGGGCCAAGCCAGCATCGGACCATGAACAAAAATTTAGGGACTCATATGGAAGAGCTTAGAACCCTATATTCTGTATGATCCCTTAAACGACCAAAGTAATATTTCTTATTTTTCTATCTGTTGCACGAAAAGCATGCGCAATAAACAAAAACTCGAACTGACGTGGATTGGGAAGGAGAATCGGCCGAAGCTTGAGCCTCGGATTCTGTTGGAGGATTCGAAGAAGTCCTACCATGCGCCGCACCGCTTGACCGATCACGACCTGTTCGATAACCGGCTCATCTTTGGCGACAACCTGCTGGCGCTCAAAGCGCTAGAGCAGGAATTTGCTGGTAAGGTTAAGTGTATTTATATAGATCCACCCTTTAATACAGGTGGAGCCTTCGAACATTACGATGATAACCTCGAACATTCTATCTGGCTTGGTTTACTTAGGGACCGCATAGAAATCCTTCATTGTCTATTATCGCCGCACGGTGCGATTGTCGTTAACCTCGATGATACTGAAGCTGCATATTGTAAGGTCATTCTGGATGAAATATTTGGAAGACGTAACTATATCACCACAGTTGTAGTCGAGGCTGCCACTCCCTCAAGTTTTAAAACAGTAAATGTTGGCCCAACCCAAACAACTCAGTTTTTGCTTTTTTACGCAAAAGACAAGAATTATTTCACCTACAAACAACAGTTCATCCCAATTTATGAGATTGACCTCCAACATTTTTCAAGATTTATAGAAAACCCCGATGATCCACCGCAAAAGTGGCACTTCAAAAGCATTAACGACTTTATTTTGGGGCAAATGGGTTTTAGAGGAGATACTCCAAATGCCAAATGGGCTGCAGCTAAAAAGGTCCTTGGGGTAACCCAGACTCAAGAAGAAGTGAGACAAAAAGCTATAAAGTTTGCCCTGGAGAACTGCCAACGTGTCTTCGAAACTAAGACACTCCAAAAACCTTCCAAATGGTTGCATAGCCATATGCAGCGTTCCCTAGAAATTGATGAAGTTATTGAACTTAAACGGGAGGCCCTTGAAAGTATCTACCTCTATCGAGGTCGCCAAATATACTTTTTGGGCAAGGGAGTAAAGGAAATCGATGGAGAGAAAGTCGTCACTCAACCAATTTCTAATATTTGGACAGATATTCCAACCAATAATCTTAAAGATGAAGGGGGTATTAATTTTCCGGCTGGGAAAAAGCCAGAGGCTTTGATTAGAAGAGTGATTCAAATGATCTCGGATAAGAGGGGAGATATCGTACTCGACTCTTTTGCTGGTTCCGGCACAACTGGCGCCGTCGCTCACAAAATGGGACGACGCTGGATCATGGTCGAGCTTGGCGAACATTGCTATACGCACATCATCCCGCGACTCAAGAAAGTCATTGATAGTGAAGACAAAGGCGGCATCACAGAAGCGGTTGGCTGGAAAGGTGGTGGAGGATTTCGCTACTACCATCTTGCGCCATCGTTGCTTGAAAAAGACAAGTGGGATAACTGGGTCATCAACAAAACCTACAACCCGGCCATGCTCGCGCAAGCCATCTGCAAGCTCGAAGGCTTTACCTACAAACCAAGCGATTCGTCCTATTGGCAACATGGCTATTCCACGGAACGAGATTTCATTTACGTGACCACAGCAAAGCTGAGTCACGAACAGCTCCAACAGTTAAGCGATGAGGTGGGCGAAAGCCGGTCTTTACTGGTGGTGTGCAGCGCTTTTCGTGGTCGCAAAGAGGGGTATGCAAATCTGACGGTGAAGAAGATCCCGAAAGCCGTCCTCTCCCGTTGCGAATGGGGCAAGGACGACTACAGCCTGAAGGTGGAGAACCTTCCAAAAGCACCGCCCAAACCGGGGCAGCAAGAGTTAGAACTATGAGACCCCCGGTCCGGAAAACTCCGGCGGCTGTCTACAAACGCATTTGCGTGATTCTCGAATCTGCACGGGCCGGGCTTGCCCGTACCGTCAACACGACCCAGGTAAGAGCCAATTGGCTCATTGGCCGGGAGATTGTCGAAGAGGAACAGAAGGGGCAACGCCGAGCGGGATATGGTGAGCAGTTGCTAGAAGATCTTGCAGCCAAGCTCAAAGGCGACGATTTTTCCGGTTACTCTATTCAGAACCTTCGTTACATGCGGCAATTCTATCTTGTCTATCCAGCACTGATGAATCCTATGGGAATTCAACACGCACTGCGTGGTGAATCCGATAGATCTACCAGCATTTCTGAGACAATGCCTCGAAAATCTTCACCACGCGCTCAATCCGATGTGTCAATTCGCCACGCGGTGCGTGGCGAATTCTGGCAGCCTGGTGAGCTCCATTCAAACCTTTCATGGACTCATTACCGGACTCTTCTCCGTGTGGACAAGGCCGATGCCAGGGCCTTTTACGAAATCGAAGCGCTCAAAAACCATTGGTCGGCTCGTGAACTGGAGCGACAAATCAATAGCCTGCTGTACGAACGTTTGGCGCTGAGCAAGGACAAGAAGGGCCTCATGAAGCTAGCCACCAAGGGCCACGAAATTCAGAATCCTGTGGATATTTTCAAAGACCCGGTCATCATGGAATTTCTGGGCTTACCGGAATTTCCACGCCTTGTCGAAACACGATTGGAAGAGGGGCTCATTAACAACCTTCAGGCCTTTCTGCTGGAACTGGGTAAGGGGTTTGCTTTTATTGCCCGCCAGGAACGGCTGACATTGGATGGCGACCATTTCTACATTGATCTGGTTTTCTACCACACAGTCCTGAAGTGCTACGTAATCATTGATCTCAAGACCGGTAAGTTGACCCACCAGGATCTCGGCCAACTGCAACTCTACGTGAATTACTTCGATCGGGAACGCCGCACGGCGGGCGACGGTCCGACTCTTGGCTTGATTCTCTGTGCGGACAAAAACGATGCTGTGGTTCGTTACACGTTGGGACCGGAGCAGGAGAAGAAGATTTTCGCGAGTCGGTACAAATTGCATCTACCCACGGTGGCGGAGTTACAGGCTGAATTGCGTCGTGAAGTCCGGCAACTGACTGGCGTGGTCAAGAAGCCGTCGAGAAAGAAAACCTCATGAACCGTCACGTCAACGCAATCAGTGGTCGTTTAAGTCTGCGCCCACCACAGCGACGCTCGCTGGATATTCTTGACCGTATCACTGAAATCGTACGGCCCAAGAAGGGAGCAGATGTGGCTGCTGCGTTGGCGGCTATTCAATCCGAGTTTCCGCAGGTGACAGATTTCGAGCGTGAGTTTCCGTCGCTCTGCTTTGCATTGGCAACCGGCGTGGGTAAAACGCGACTGATGGGGGCCTTTATCAGTTATCTCCATCTTGCGCATGGGATCAACAATTTCTTTGTCCTTGCGCCGAATCTTACTATCTACAACAAGTTGATCACCGATTTTACTCCCAATACTTCGAAGTATGTGTTCAAAGGTATTGCGGAATTTGCCACTGACCCTCCTGAATTGATTACCGGTGATAACTATGAAGCGAAGGCACGCTCACTTTTCGATATTTTTACCCGCTGCAAGGTGAACATCTTCAATATCTCAAAAATTAACTCCGAAGTGCGCGGTGGAAAATCGCCGCGTATTAAGCGCCTGTCGGAATACATTGGTGAGAGCTACTTTGATTATCTTGCCGAACTTCCGGATCTTGTTCTCTTGATGGACGAATCTCATCGGTATCGCGCTTCGGCAGGCGTGCGGGCGATCAATGAGCTTAAGCCCTTGATGGGCTTGGAGCTGACCGCGACGCCGTTTGTGGAAACGAGTAAGGGCTCGATAGCGTTTAAGAATGTGGTGCTGGACTATCCGCTTGGAAAGGCGATGACGGATGGCTTTGTGAAGGAACCGGCGGTTGTGACGCGCAAGGACTTCAATCCGGTGGGCATGTCGCCGGAAGAAATCGAACGCCTGAAACTCGAAGATGGGGTGCGCCTGCATGAGCAGACCAAGGTCTTGCTTGAAACCTATGCCCGTGAAAGTGGGGAGCAGATCGTAAAACCCTTCGTGCTGATCATCGCCCGGGACACAACACACGCCGGTCAGCTCATAACATTGATCCAGTCCGAGGGATTTTTCGAGGGTCATTACAAGGAGAAAGTCATTCAAGTTGACTCAAGCAAAACCGGCATTGAAGAAGAGAAAATGATTGCGCGCCTCCTTCAAGTCGAACGTACGGAAGAGCCTACAGAAATTGTCATTCACGTCAACATGCTGAAGGAAGGTTGGGATGTCACCAACCTCTACACGATCATTCCGTTACGTGCCGCAAACGCACGAATCCTGATTGAGCAATCCATTGGACGCGGATTGCGCCTGCCGTATGGCAAGCGAACCGGAGTCGCTGCTGTGGACCGGCTCAGCATCATCGCGCACGACAAATTCCAGGAGATCATCAACGAGGCGAACAAGCCCGAATCCCCGATTCGCCTCCAGACTCTGGCACTTTCGGCGGATGACTTTGCGCAGAAAACTAAAACAGTGGTCTCGCAATCACGCCTCGATACGATGCTTGGCATTCAACCTTCAGGTGTGTCAGCCGAAACGGAAATGGCTGGCGCTGAAGTACCTAAAGCCTTTGCGAATCCGGAAGAAGAACGTGTGGCCCAAGTCACCCGCGATGTCATACGAAAGATGGAAAATCAGCCGCAGACGCTACCAAGCGTATCGTATCTGAATACACCTGAAGTGCGGGCTGAAGTGATTAGAGAAGTGACGAGGCAGTATCAATCTGGACAACTTGTTCTGGAAGGCATTACCGGGGAACCGGACATTGCTGTCGTGGTGGCAAAGACCTCGGAGTTGGTTATTCAACAAACAATCGATATTCCTCGAATCCTCGTGGTGCCCAAGGGTGATGTGCCGTCCGGCTTTAAGCCGTTTGCGTTGGAGCTCAGTACCCTCAATTACCAGCCGCCTTCCGAGGAGCTCTGGATTCAATATCTCCGGACCGGAGAAGCCGAAGTTGTGGGATTGGGCACAGGCGGCATTGAGGAAGCGCGGCTGGAAGATTACATAGTAAGCGCCTTGGTAGATTTTGACGATGTCGCTTACGATTCTCGGTCCGACATGCTTTATGACCTTGCCACACAGACAGTCAATCACTTCCGTTCCTATCTTTCAGAAGAGGCCACGGGAAAAGTGTTGCGGCTCTATCAGCGGGATATCGCCAAATTCGTCCATGTTCAAATGCAGCCACATTACTGGGAAGAAGCCGTGGACTATGAGGTCATCGTCAAAAAAGGCTTCACCGATTTGAAGTCGAGTGCCTACACGGCCTCCGCCACAGAACCGCCATTGGATTTTCGGCAATCGCCCCCTGACAAGAGCAATATGGCCAAATATCTGTTTGGTGGCTTTATTCGGTGCCTCTTCCCTGCGCAAAAGTTCCACTCAGAGTCGGAACGCGTTCTCGCGGTCATCCTCGACCGGGAATCGAAGAAGTGGTTTAAACCAGCTAAAGGCCAGTTCCAAATTTTCTATAAGTCCGGTGCTGATCACCCGGAATACCAGCCAGACTTTGTCGCCGAAACTGACGATGCAATCTACATGTTTGAGCCGAAGGCGAAGAATAAAATAACGGATCCTGACGTGCTCGCCAAACAGGATGCCGCAGTGAAATGGTGCCAGCATGCCAGCGCACATGCAGCCACCTGCGGCGGAAAATCCTGGAAGTATGCGCTGATTCCTCATGACGTCATTGCAGAAAACATCACGTTGTCAGGGTTAATTGCTCAGTTTGAAACTGCAACAACTTAGTGCGCGTCGTCCCATGATGGGCCATGGCCGACATCGACCGTGAGGGGAATGGCGAGCTGAATGGCTGGGAATGTGGCCGATTCCATGACCTGCTTGATGACCTGGGCTGTCTGTTCCAGGGCCGATTCCTGAACTTCAAAGAGAAGTTCATCATGGACGGTTAACAACATAAACGCCTTATCCCGTAAGCCATGTTGTTCCAACGCCTGAGGCACCCGGATCATGGCGCGTTTTAAAATATCGGCGGCGGTGCCCTGTAAGGGGGCATTGATCGCGGCGCGTTCGGAAAAGTTGCGTCGTGCCGGATTGGTATCGTGAATGGCTGGAACATGGCACCGACGACCAAAGAGGGTTTGCACGTAACCGTGCTCGCGGCAATAGTGTTTCGTGCGTTCCATATAGTCTTGAATCCCGGGATATCGCTCAAAGTACGATTTGATATAGGAGGCGGCTTCTGATTGTTCAATCTTGAGTTGCCTGGCTAAGCCAAAGGCACTGATGCCATAAATAATGCCGAAGTTAATGGCTTTGGCCTTTCGCCGAATTCCGGAATCCATATTCTCCAACGGAATATCAAAGACCTGGCTAGCGGTGAGGGCGTGAATATCTTGTCCCTCCCAAAAGGCTTTTTTCAAGACGGCAATATCAGCCATATGCGCTAACAGTCGTAGTTCGATTTGTGAATAGTCCAAGGACATCAGCTTACAGCCAGGTTCTGCCACAAAGGCTCGACGAATCTTTCGGCCTTCCTCCGTGCGAATGGGAATGTTCTGAAGATTAGGATCGGTAGAAGACAATCGACCCGTTGCGGCTGAGGCCATGGCATACGAGGTATGCACACGATTGGTCTGCGGGTTGATTTGGTGAATGAGCGCTTCGGCATAGGTACTGCGGAGTTTGTCCAAATGCCGCCACTCCAAGACTTTCTCCGGTAATTCATGCCCCTGTGCGGCCAAGGCTTCTAACACATCGACTCCGGTCGTGTAGCTCCCCGCTTTGCCTTTTTTCCCGCCTTCCAATTTAAGATCATCAAAGAGCACTTCGCCCAATTGTTTGGGCGATCCCACATTGAACGTTTTTCCTGCCAGTCGATGAATTTCTTGTTCCAAGGTCAGGAGCCGTTGTGAAAATTCTTGGGAAACCTGTTTGAGTTGGGCCATGTCGACTTTGATACCTGTTTGCTCCATGGCTGCCAACACGGGAATTAAAGGACGTTCGAGTGTTTCATACGCCGTGGTCAGATGTTCCTCAAGGAGACGGGGCTTGAGAGTCTGGTGCAGGCGCAACGTGATGTCTGCGTCTTCCGCCGCATAATCCAGAGCTTTCTCCAAGGGAACGTGGTCAAAGGTGACTTGCGATTTGCCGGTGCCAGCGACTTCTTTAAATTTGATGGTCGTATGTCCCAAGTACAGGTCCGCGAGGTCGTCCATGCCATGGCCATGTTTCCCGCCTTCTAACACATAGGAAAGGAGCATGGTGTCATCAACCGGGGAAACCGGGAGGCCATAGCGGGCCAAGACCACCATGTCGTATTTGATGTTGTGTCCGACCTTCAGCACGCTTGGGTCGGTGAGAACAGGCCGAAGCATATCCAGCACGGTTTGAAGCGGAATTTGCTGCGGCCTTTCTGATTCCGGTTGAGCCTGTTCCAATAAATCCATGGACGTGGCCGCCCCTGGCGCCACATGTCCTACAGGGATATAACAGGCATGTCCTTGTTGGAGGCAGAGCGAGATGCCCACCAGTTCGGCGCGTGTCTGATCTAACGACGTGGTTTCCGTATCAACCGCCACCAGTCCTTGTTGAAGTGCGTTATCAATCCAGATTTGCAGGGCCTCGACTGTTTGAACCAGTTCATAGTGCGATTGAGCGGGTGGTTGAGGGATCGAAGGTTTGGTCTTGTCCGAATCAGTTGAGGATGAAGGATGCAGTGTTTGTGAATGAGGTGTTGAAGAAGAAGATCCCTTGAGAGCCCGACTTTGAATTCGAGCCAGAATCGATTTGAACCCTTGCTCCATCAGGAATTTTTCCAAATGGATACGGTCTGGTTGACGTCGTTCCAGTTGGCTCAGGGGAATAGTCAGTGGGACATCATCCCGTAGACGAACAAGTTCACGCGAAAGACGGGCCTTATCGGCATGCTCCAGGAGACTTTCGCGCCGCTTATTCTGCTTAATTTCTGAGGCGCGGGCGAGAAGGGTATCCAGATCTCCGTATTCCTGAATGAGCAGGGCGGCAGTTTTGACGCCGATCCCTGGGACTCCTGGCACATTGTCGGTTGCATCGCCTGCTAATGATTGCACGTCTACAACTTTTTCGGGGTAGACCCCAAATTTTTCCTGAACCTGCTCGGGACCAATTCTCCGATTTTTGAAAGAATCGAACATCGTGACTCGATCTGAAACGAGCTGCATGAGATCCTTATCCGAGGACACAATGGTCACCTCAGCCCCCTCATTGACTGCCTCTTTGGTATAGGTGGCGATGAGGTCGTCGGCTTCAAACCCCTGTAGCTCGATGCAATCAAAGTTAAACGCTCTGGTCGCTTCTCGCACCAGCCCAAATTGAGGCACTAATTCTTCAGGAGGGTCACCGCGATTGGCCTTATATGTAGGATCAATGTCATTACGAAATGTTTTGCGGGCGGTATCGAAAATGATGGCAATGTGATCGGGCTGCATATCATCCAGCAATTTCATGAGCATCGTGATAAAGCCGTAGACCGCATTCACCGGAGTCCCATCGGCACGAGGCTGGATTTGAATGGCATGGAAGGCGCGAAAGATGAAGCCAGATGCGTCGACTAGCACTACATGATGAATGGGCAAGTGTGAAGGTAAGTCGATGGGAGCGGTCATAATGGAACTTTTCAGGAATGAATTAAGAGGGAAAAGATACCTGATAGGGAAGGCCGTGTCGACAAGTATTCATTCCCATTCCTACAATTGGAATCTGGCATGCTAGAATAGCGAATCCCCTCGTTTTTCAAAGTAGGAACCCATTGTCATGAGGAAATTTATGGTTGCTGTGGCCATTGGCTTGATACTTCTTGTCTTGATTGTTCTCTCTCTGCCGTTTCTGCTTGATCTGAATCGGTATCGAGGCCACTATGTGCCAATTCTGGAACAAGTCCTTCATCGAACGGTGGAAGTCCAAGACGTTCGACTGACACTTTATCCGACATTAGGCGTTCAGTTGCGCGAGGTGATGATCGCTGATGATCCCGCCTTCAGCTCCAAGCCATTTCTGACCATCCCGTCCGTGCAGGTGGCTGTTCGGTGGAGACCGCTCTTACAACGGCGGATTGAAGTAGAACGTGTGTTGGTTGAAAGTCCAATTGTGCAGGTCATTCGATCTATCACAGGGGAACTGAATATCTCGACGCTGGGAAACGTTCCCACATCGGGTGGAGAGGCAACTGAAACTTCGGAAACGAATGACTCAGTGTCTCCCTTGTTGGGTGTTTTCGCCGTGAGGCAGCTCTCTTTCAGTGGAGGCATGCTTCAGTTTGAAGACCGAAGCCACCAACCCTCGAAGAGGTATCAGATTGATAACCTGGTCTTGGATACAGAATCGGTGGCTATTGGGGAAACGGCTCTTATGAGGATACAGGGGCTGTTGATGCCCTATCAGATACCTCTTGATGTCACTGGTCGATTTGGGCCACTCCAAGCGAACCTGGACATACCTACCCTTAATATTAATGGTCTTGTTGGGAAGGTGGTCGTGACGGCCAAAGGGAAAATGATGAATGGGCAACTGACGGGAGATATACGGATTCCAAAGGCAACCACAAACGATTTTCCTATCCAACTCGGATTGAACACCCCCGTAGAGTTATCCGAATTGCAGGCCCATCTTGTGGCCACAATTTTTTCCAGAGGTTCGCAAGCCCATCCTGCTGAAGTCATGATCGATCCCCTTCGTCTGAAACTTCATGTGGGGCAGTCCACCATTCATGTATCTGGGAAAGGCACACCTTCTCGGTTTTCTCTGATAGGTCATGCTCCATCACTTTCCTCAGAAGACTTTCCGGTGGCGCTCCCTGTTCAACGGCCCTTTGAATTAGGGCAGCTTAAATTTGTCGCCGAGATTCAAGGGGATACCCTCCATCTCCAATCCTTCAAAGCGAAGGCCTTTGAGGGAACCTTGAGCGCGCAAGGGGTTCTGAAGCGAATGAATCCTTCTTTGACTTTTTCGACGCAGGGGACGCTCAACGATTTTTCAGCTGAGGCCCTGGTGAAAGTGATGAAGCCTTCTTCACTCAGTATCACAGGAGTTGGAGGAATAGAATGGCAGGTCAATGGTGTTGTGCCACTTTCAATGAGGCCAGAATTTGATGGCCCTATCCACATAACCCTTCGGAATGGGGCCATTATTGGTTTTGACCTTGTCAAAGCCATAGAGGATGCGTTGCAGATGTCAGGTGTGCTCGGAGAATCTACTGGTACGACCCAATTTTCGGTAATAGATGCTAAGACAGAATTAGAAACCGATGGGTTGGCCATTCGGGATCTCACGGCCAGGGCACCAAATTTTTCATTGCGGAGCGCCGGAAAGGTGGGCTTGGATCAATCTGTAAATCTACAGGGCACCGTGGCTATCCCTCCGTCAATGGCAGACAAAATTATTCAACGGTTTCCTATGGCCAAGGTTGTCAGGCAAGAAGGACAGTTAGTGCTGCCATTTGTCGTGCGGGGGACGGTCCAGGACCCGAAACTTCGGCTCGATACCCAATCGGTAGGGAATCAAGTCCAAAAGAAAATCAAAAAACGGCTTGAAAAAGCCTTGCAGGGTGATGATCAAGAATTGCAGAAACTGTTAGACGAGGGGAAAGATTTATTGAAACACTTTTTCCGGAAATAGGGCCGGCCTGGATTTTCCATTTGTTGAGAGGAAGTTGGGAAGAGCCAAAGCAGTGGTGATGATTATTTTGGCAAGAGGGACGGTTCATGCAATTGCGTGGGAATTCTTGCCGACAGCTGACTCACCAGGGCGCGTAATTCTCCTAAATCATAAGGTTTTTCCACAATCGCATAGGCTCCTAATTTCGTGGCCTCTTCACGAATTTGTGAATTGAGCCTTCCAGTGATCATGATGATTGGTACATCAGTGTGTTGGGGTTGACGGTTCAGTTGATCAAGGAATTCTAAGCCCGTCATCACCGGCATCGCATTGTCCAGAATAATGGCATCATACGTTTGAGATTCCAGCATGGCTAATCCTATTGCCCCGTTGTCCGCTTCGCTACAATGAAATCCATCGTATTCAAACACCAACCGAAGTAGGTCACGACTCACCACATCATCTTCAATAATCAGCATAGATTTCGACATAAGCATGTTCTCCTCTTTTTGAATCATTCATCTATTCAGTTTAGAGCCAACATCTGTTCGTGGAATCCGGAGGGCAAATAAGTCTTTTTCTTATATTTCTAATCGCGGCCATGCCCCTATCTCTTAAAAACTCGGTATCTTTGAGAAAATCATTAGTGTTGGTCTTTCCAAATGAAAAAAATTCCACCAAATAACCCGAGTCCTGTTAAGAAAATTGCACTGAGTAGTTCCATGGTTTTTTGTCCTTGTTAGAGATTAATAATTGGTAAAGCAAGGGTTGTACCAAGCATTCAATCCCTCAGAGGTAGGACAAGTGCAATGAATTGGGGTTGATAACGTATGGAATATATGGGGATTTATTTAAATTCTTGAAATCACGTTGCAAAAAACAAGAATTTATTGACAGGTGGAAATAACTTTAGAGGGAGGAAGTTATATCTCAATTGATACACCCTGTATCGTTTTTTCTAGGGAGGAAGTCCGGATACTTGAGGGTTTTGGAGGGATCGTTGACAGGTTCGGGGACTTTGAATTTGTGGCTATTCTTGGCGAAGGACAGAAAGTGGTGGGAAGCCTAGCAAACGGTAGGTTCCCAGAAGCCCTGTGCCAAGGGCGAGCAAGACAGTCATTAGGAGCGCGGATATCAAAACAGGAATATTGATTGCCCACGTGAGGTCAAAAAAGAAATACAAGATTGACCAAGAGAGTAGGCATCCTAGGCCTATCCCGACAAGACCAGCGAATCCACCAATGACACCAAATTCTAGGCCAAGTGAAAATAATAACAGCCCACGACTTCCACCGAGAGCTTTCAAAATAGCCAGTTCGTGTAGGCGTCGATATCGGTTGATAGAAATGGCGGCAATCATGACCACCGCCCCGGTGATGAGGCAAAGGAGGGCCAGTGCTTGAATCCCCATTGCCAATTGCCGGAATATCTTCGCAATGTTATCCAAGACGTCTCCCACATGAATGGCCGTGACATTTGGCATGGCTGACACAATGGCTTGTTGAAGAGGAATTTCCATGGTTTTTGGGACTCTGGCTGTAGCGATGTACGTGATAGGTGCCCCATCAAGCGCGCCTGGTTCCACGATCATGAAAAAATTCATGGAAAAAGACCCCCAATCGACCTTTCGAAGACTGCTGACTGTTGCGACAAAGGGAACGCCTTGAATATTGAGCGTGAGAGTCGACCCTATCGACAGGCCAAGATTTTTGGCTGCATCTTCTTCTACGGAGACCATAGTTCTGTTGTTCTTGTTTGGATCGTTTTCAAGGGATTGTTGGAGTTGGGGATGGTCCCACCAATATCCCTGAGTCAGGATATTGTCCTTTGGGAGGGAAGCGAATGAGGTGACAACGTATTCTCGGGTGAAATACCAGCCGTTTCGCTTCCCTTTATGTTCTTCAGGGTTGATAGGTCGGCCATCAATGGCCGTGAGGCGTGTGCGCACCACAGGGACCAAATCGTAGGGTGCATTGGGAATATGGTGTTCTAACATCTGCTTGAATGAAGTATGTTGATCTGGTTGGATATCAATGAAGAAAAACGAGGGAGCATTCGCTGGGATTTGATCTTCGATGAGGTCAAGCAATGTATGTTGTACCGTGATCAGTGTGGTCATCAACATGACGCCGATACCAATAGCCAGGGTCATGGCTTTGGTGAAATTGCCAGGTCGCTGGAGATTGCTGGTGGCATGCCGTAACAACATTTTTTGCGGAAGGTGTATATGACGGAGGATCCAGAATAAGACAGTGGTTCCACCCAATAGGGCGAAAATGGCAAGAATAAAGGCACCCGAAAAGTACAGACCGAGAGACAGCGAATGTGCTTGCCACATGGCTAACCCCAGCAGACATCCCGTGATCAAGAGACTAGTCATTCGTTGCACGCGGTCGTTCCACCATTCTTTCAAGGACGCCAGAAATTTTATTCCCCAAGAATGAGACTCGTTGTGAGACGCTGCACGGTCGACGTCTTGGCGAAAGACTAAGGATGGTGAAACAGACCGAATAGCCAGCAATGGCCACAGGGAAAAAGCCAATGTCGCCAATGTGCCCACGGCTATTCCTCGTAGTATTGGAAGGAGTGTGGGATCTATAGGGAAGGTGTCGGGAATGATGCCTTGAAGGAGCAGCGGTAATCCCTGGTGGAGCCCAGTTCCAAGAATGCCACCGGCCAAACTACCGATCGTTCCCAGAAGCAGACTTTGAGTGAGATAAATAGAAATGACTTGTGAAGAATCGGCGCCAAGAGTTTTAAGCGTGGCGATGATTGGGGTTTTTTGCGTGATAAATCCTTGAATGGTACAGGCCACGCCGATGCCTCCCACCCACAGAATCGTCAGTCCGATCAAGCCAAGGTACAGCGTGAGTTGGTCTAAAAACCGGCGAAGTCTGGGTTGGGCATCACGATAGGAGCTGACCTGCACCCCTTCTGGGCTGAGGCGCCCGCGAAGCTCGCCTAGCCATCGTTCCAGATTGGCGGATGGAGAGAGCTGTAATCGGTATCGCTCGCGAATACGGCTTCCTGTTTTGACCAGCTCCGTCGTATCGAGTGCTTCTCGAGAAACCATGACGCGAGGTCCCAAGCTAAAGGCGGTGGCAATCTTATCTGGTTCTTTCCCGAGAATGCCGGTGATGATGAAATTCGTTTGGCCAATACGAAGCTCACTTCCGAGGTTCAAATTTAAACGAATGAGGAGTGATTTTTGAGCGATGGCACCAAAGCAGGGACGTCGTTGGCAACCTGATTGAATGGGAGCCAAGAGCTGTGTGATTGGCTGAGACGGTTCCACCATAAGCGTGCCGTAGAGTGGATAGAAAGAATCTAGAGCTTTCAGCTCAACTAATTGTGAGGTGGCTTTGGTTCCCTGTTCGTGCGGTTGGTTGGGTACAGCCGCCGCCATCGCGGCAAATTCAGTGATATGCGAGACGATGATGTTTCGTGCAGAAAGAGAATCCAAGACATCTTGGCCACCTTGGGTCATGGTGCGTCGCCAGGATAATTCAATATCACCGCCCAGCAGTCCACGCGCGTCTCCCAAAATAGCCTGTTCGACATTGGTCGCGAAGAGGTCTACGGCCACAATGGCTCCAACCCCCAACGCGATACAGAGAAAGAGGAACATGAAACGTGACCATGAATGGGTCGTTTCACGCCAGGCCAATTTGAGGGAGAGGGGTATCATGCGGTCGGAGGGAGCGATATCATGATGGAGGAGAGGTGTCGTTGACGATGGCTCCATCTCGTAATGTCAGAATACGTTGGGCTCGAGCGGCAAGCACCGTATCGTGTGTCACCAGGATCAAGGTGCTGTCGTGCTGTTCATGGAGTTGCCATAGGAGATCAATCACCAGGTTTCCTGTGGCACTGTCGAGATTGCCCGTGGGTTCATCAGCAAACAGAAGCGGGGGCTGACTGATAAACGCACGTGCCAGGGCCACTCGTTGCTGTTCTCCACCCGAGAGTTGAATAGGATAGTGATGAAATCGCTGTTCCAATCCGACAGCCTGTAGGAGGGTCTTAGCGCGTTCTTCGCCTGTGGCTATTCCTTGAAGTTCCAATGGGAGCGCCACGTTTTCAAGGGCGGTCAAGGTTGGTATTAAATGAAAGGCTTGAAAGACATACCCAATATATTGGCGACGGAAATGAGCCATGGCACTCTCAGTCAATGTTGTAATATTGGTTCCATGTATGTGAATGGAGCCGTGTGTGGGTCGATCAAGGCCAGCAAGGAGGCCCAAAAGTGTTGATTTGCCGCTGCCTGATGGCCCCACAATCGCGAGGACTTGTTTGGCCGAGACCTCGAAGGAAATGTCGTGTAAAATTTGAACAGTCTGGTTGCCGGCAGAAAGGTGTATGCCAAGCTGGTTGACCGAAATGAGAGGTTGGGAAGACTGAGATGGGGATACGGGCAAGGGTGAATCGGAGGAAGGAGTTGGCACAGTGGTTAACGGTTGGCGTTCATCAAAGGGATCGTTGAGGAAAGTTTCTTGAGCAAGTATCTTAGGTTCGTCATTATCTTACCAGCCTCAGTTCTCTTCTGTCTGACCCTGCTGGGTTGCGATACACAAGAAGACACATCTGCCAGTCATCTTGAATCACAAGGGCTCAATTCTCAAGCTGCTCCAATCCGGGAAACCGGGAGTTCATCACTGGGGCAGAAAGACGCGAAGGGCCTCGGCAATCTTCCTCGAATTGTTGCCTTTGGTGATAGCTTAACGGCTGGACTTGGGGTGGGCCATGAGGATGCCTACCCTGGACAGTTGGCACGGTGGTTAGATGACCAAGGATTTCAATACGAGGTGATCAATGCGGGGGTGTCTGGGGATACGACGGCGGGAGGACTCAGGCGAGTCGAGTGGGTATTGAAAAGCCAACCCAAATTGGTCATTTTGGAATTAGGGGCCAACGATGGGCTTCGTGGACAACCCTTGAAAGAAACCTATAAAAACCTCAACGCGATTATTGAAGGCCTCAAGGCCAACGGGGTCATTGTCGTGTTAGCCGGCATGCGACTTCCTCTGAACTATGGGGCTGACTATACACAAGAGTTTTCGGACTTATTTGTACGGCTGGCTCAGGAACATAAGATATCTTTTATTCCTTTTTTCTTGGAGGGCGTGGCCATGCAACGATATTTAAATCAAGGGGATGGACTTCATCCCACGGCCGAAGGCTACTCCATTGTGGTGCAGAATGTGTGGAAGGTGCTTCAGCCAATCCTCAAAGAATTGGCTCATGAGGGACAAGATGCAAGATTGCCTCTCTTTCCATTGGAAAGAGAGGCAATAGCAATTTTCGCTGAAGCTGTCGTGTCGTGAGAAAAGGGAGGGGTTAGGTCTTGTAGATGTCGTAGGCCCCATACGCAAGGATTATTGCAATAGTTCCATAATACAAGCTCGTAATTCCTTCATACCCTCCGCCCGGGGCATTAGCCATGGCAGGAGCCGCTGTCAACATGAACAACGTACTCATTGTGATAATTCGACTCATACGAAAACCCTCACTTTCTGACTAAAAAATCTTGACCCGATTATTAGATTCCGTAAGTTACGTTCCCTCAGAACACAGGATTGTAGACAATTTTATTTCTGAGATGCAACCCAGCTGTCGAGAATACGATTAAGGTAGATTAAGGTAGTTAATTATACGTATCTCCATAAATGCTTTTTGCGACTGATACTTTTTGAGCTGAAATTTATGGTTCGAGTCGGGAATGAGACCCATCACAAAATGGGGATTTTTTACTGTGTTTGCAGCCACACCAGGCCACTTTCTTTTTTTCTTTGATTTCAACTTCTATAGGAGATATATCCGATCCTGTATGTGATCCATCACAAAATGGCTGAGTTTTGGATCGGCCGCATTGACACCAATAATACGTCCCGGGTTCCATGTCCATGACATACGGCGCTCGTTGTGGAATGACGATAGGGTCAGCCATGTGTTCCTCCTTCTATTTGAAAAAAATGGAATGTCTTGAAATATCGATTATCCACATCGTTGTTGAAGACCCTGTGGACCTAAGGGGGTGAGCCAAAGGTAATCGGCAATTCCGTTTTGAAGTTCGGCTCGGACTTCTGCCTCTTTGGAGGGGTCCCAGGCCACTAAATAAATGGTGACAGTGTTGACAGAAGGCTGCATTCGTTTCACCCGCTTGGGAATGGGAATATGGTATTGAATATGACCACCACCTGTATAACTGACCAACGGACCTTCAGCAGGGGATTTGTGCTTCAAATAATTGCTGATGACGTGAGCCATGCCCTCATCACGAAAGATGGACGCTTCGAAGATCCGCTGGTAGACATGATCCGGCAAGCCAGCATGACAGGATTCAATTTGTTCCATTATGAGGTCTTCATATTCAGGATCATCAGTCACCAGTTCGCCTATGGGCCATTTATCCATTTCAGGATATTCCAGGGCCTTCACCAATCCCTGAGTGGCGACTAATCGCACTAAAGGGCGTGGAGGATTCAGTGCCAAGAGGTTGAGTTGATGCGACTGTGCAAAGGTCACCAATGACTGGTAGTCAGCAAATTCGCCACCCCAATTATTCTTCCAATTGGAATCCTCTATCAATTGTTCGGGGGTGATTTCAGGGTTGTGAATAAAACGATCAATGCCTGGCTGACCGTCCCAACTAAACATTTCCATAGCCAGGCTGGGCTGACGTTGGTGTGCTAGGAGAATGTTCAATATCGTTTGTGCCGCTTCAAGATGGGATGGTGTGTAATGCTCCTCGCCAAAATAAATAACATCGGCGGTTAAGAGACGTGGAGCGAGATCTTGAACGGTCAGAAGGGTTTGATTGGAAACCTGGTAAATTTGGCCAATCTCAAGGGATGGTTTCGCTTGAAGTGTGGTACATCCGAAAAGCCCGTAGAGGAAAAGTGCGCTTAGGAGGAACGGGAAAATAGGAGGTCTGAATCGAGAAATATACATGAGGCTCATAGGAAGCATGGTGTAACATAGTCCTCTCATCGGGGCAATAAAGGCAAGAAAAAATTCTTGTGTCTTCATTTCAAGGGTGACTATGGTGATTGGGCATTGAGATGTTCCCGGGGGTTTAGTAGAAAGCATTGTTTATGGATAATCAGACGTTGAATATTTCAGAGTTTCGTGCACGGATAAAAGCGATTCGAGAGTCTTATCCTCGCCCTTGGGAAGCCAGTCGAAAATTGATGGCTCCCGATTCCTTGGCAACCACACTTCCTGTTCTGATTCAATCAATTCAACACGCCGAGTTGGTGCCCAGTCTTCGAAAGCAATTGATCGACGTGGTTCAGCAGTTTGGGCAGCCCATCAAAACCAGGGAAATGCATCAAGTATTAAAGGAATTGACGGGGCTGCCACCCTCTAAAGCCCTTCGTGCCCTTTTAGTCTGGGGAGTGTTAGCCGTTGGTGGAAAAGACGAAGATACTGCCGGGAGCCTTTCTACGGAAGATTTGGAACGTGGCTTACGAGAAGGACACAACCCCTATGATGTCCTTCTGCGGTCGACGGCCCCGTCGTTGCTGGATATTGGGGCTGGCGATTTAACCTTTGAACAGGAATTGGTTGACCAGTATGTACCCCAATTTCGCCCTCACAACATCAGGCTTCGTTTGCATGCTTTTGATAGGCTCGCCCCTGGTTCCTTGGTCGGTGGGGTCTATCACAAGAATCCTGATCGTGAACAATATTTAAAAAGTTTTCCCGCAGAGGAATTGAAATTCCAATTTTGGGGTGGGATGGATATTGAGCAATTCGATCGAGCGAAAAATGCCTTACCGAAATATACGATGTGTACGTGCCATGCTCCCGCCAATCCCACCTTTGCCTATGAACCCAGCCGAGTTGATCGTAAATTAATAGATGACTATCTCCGAGCCACACGAGGCGAATCTCGATTGAGCCGCTATGAAGGGGAGCCCGTATTGGAGGTCGCTCATCAAGGGCAGGAGCTCACGTTTCCTCCCTGGAAATTTGACATTGCTGGGTCTTTGGCTCTTTTACAATTCATGACGCAACGAAGTCGAGTCGGGGTCTTATCGGCCATTGATGATGAAGTATTTTGGGAGATCTTGAGTCAGATCTTAGCGGATGATCAGTTTCGACCTCGGAATCAACTATTTACCAAAGAAAATATTCCAGAAATCTTTGGAGATGTTTGCAACGCGCTGACTTCACTCCCTATTGGTGGACGAGTCGAGCTATCCACGATAGCCAACCTTCGAGGTCCCATGCCCTTCGGAACAACCTCGCTGAAAGAAACTTTCACCTTTCCCCAATTTCGGTATGTCGAGATCCGACGAGGGGCCGCATGGGAAGGAGTCCCTAGCAGTTTTACCGCGAAACAGTTTTCTCACATGAAGGAAGAATCCCCACCCTGGTGGATCATCTTTCTTACAGACGTTTAGACAAATAGAGAAAATCGGCTAGAATAAAAACCCAAATAGGTAGATGAGATGAATGGTGAGGAGAACAAGAGAAGTTGGAGCGGGAAAGGGGATTTGAACCCCCGACCCTCGCCTTGGCAAGGCGATGCTCTACCACTGAGCTATTCCCGCTCTATCTGAGAATTTTATTGATTCTAGTGGGCACTCTATAGCCTGTCAAGCAACTCAATATTGAGTATTAATGCGGAATATCTTAAGTTAAATTGATACATAGCCGATTAACTTAATTGGTTTTCATGTTGCCTAAATATTTTTAGGTCAAGGAGGATTGACGCATGTATGTGAGTGTAATTGGCACGGGATACGTAGGGTTAGTGACGGGCGCATGTTTTGCGGAATTTGGGCTGAATGTTCTGTGCATGGATTTGGATGAAAAACGGATTGCTTCGCTGGAAAAGGGGAAGGTCCCGTTTTTTGAACCAGGTCTCGCTGAACTGGTTGAAAAAAACATTCAGGCTGGACGGTTACGTTTCACAACAGATTTAAACAAAGCGGTTGACGAAGCCCTCGCTATTTTCATTGCTGTCGGTACGCCCTCGCGACCGGATGGATCGGCTGACTTGTCTTTTGTGGATGAAGTGGCTCGAAGCGTCGGATCACGCATGACGGGATATAAAGTCGTGATTACGAAGTCCACGGTGCCCGTTGGAACGGCAGTCCGCGTCAAAAAATTAATTGAAGAAAATCAAACCGTCCCATGTAACTTTGGTGTGGTATCGAACCCGGAGTTTCTTCGTGAAGGTTCCGCCATTGAAGACTTTATGCGTCCAAATCGAGTCGTGATTGGTGCTGATAGCCAAGCATCGGTGGCCATCATGAAGGACTTATATCGTCCACTTTATCTGCTAGATACTCCGGTGGTGATTACCGATATCCCAACTGCGGAAGTCATTAAATACGCTTCAAACGTGTTTTTAGCGACTAAAATTTCATTTATCAATGATATGGCCAATCTATGCGAGCGGGTAGGGGCGGATGTGCAGATGGTCTCCAAAGGGATGGGGTTGGACAAACGAATTGGAGCAAAATTTTTGCATGCTGGGCCAGGCTATGGGGGATCGTGTTTTGGGAAAGATACTGCGGCGCTGATCAATATCGGGGAAGAAGCGGGTTACGAAATGACTCTGGCCAAGGCAACCAAACTAGTTAATGAGCAACAGAGGACTCGAATGCTCGAAAAAATTAGTGAGGCCGTTGGGGATCTGAAAGGGAAAACAATCGGCCTATTAGGCTTAGCATTTAAACCCAATACTGACGATATTCGAGATTCTCCAGCCTTAGCCATTGCGGAGGAACTTATGAAGGCTGGTGCCACCGTGCGGACCTACGACCCAGAAGCCTTAGAAGAGTCAATGAAGGTATTGCCGAAAATGGTTCCCTGCCAGGATGCCTATCAGACGGTCGAAGGAGCAGATGCTGTGGTATTAGTCACTGAATGGAACCAATTCCGCAACTTAGATTTTGAACAAATTCGATCCAAGGTCAAGTCTCCAATCTTTATTGACCTTCGGAATGTCTACGAACCTCAACGAATGGCTGATCTGGGATTTTATTATGTATCGGTTGGTCGTAAGGTGGTGGGAACAAACCCCTAAAGCCGAGTTAAGCCAGAGGGGGTTTGCGCGTGGCTATTTCTTTTTATACCCCATTCGATCTAAGACTTTCATAATCCGTTTTTGCAGCTTCTCATCTGCTTCACCCAAAGCCTGGGCTAAGGGCTCAACGGCAGGCTTGCCAATTTTTCGCAAAATTTCTGTGGCCGATTGCCGGAGTTCATCTTCTTCATTGGTTAACAGCGGCACGACATCAAGTACACAAGGTGCCCCAATTTTAATCAGTGCTTCATAGGCACGCTGTCGGACATCACCCACTTCATCGTTCAACATCTCCACCAAGGGCTTCACTGCCGCTTCAACCTTAAGTTCCCCTAGAACCTCAATGGCATGTTTTCGATTGAGCCAGTGAGTATCAGTCAAGTCCAGCAAGGCGGCATCAGCGGCTGCGACATTGGGATCTTTAGAGCGAATACGAAAATGTTTGACGATACGCTTGCCGTCTTCTTCGACAACGCGAAGGGTCGCACCATCGCCAATTTTGATTTGGTGTAAACCTTCAAGGGCTTCTTCTCCAACGTCCAAGAGGACAGTTTTCCCGTCGTAGGCCAACAACTCCACTTCGATTTGGTTGGTCTCGAGATTGATCATCGAGACTTTTTCGGTGACGAGGTTAAACCCATCTTTTTTGGTACCCGACTTTGGGCCTATGGAGATGAGTTTTGCAGGTGCTTCATTTGCCATGGTAATGATGTTTCCTCAGATATAAAGTGAACAGTGCAAAAAGTCGTCACGAATGATTGCTATTTTGAAGAACTCGGAGTCCAGCCTAAACTCGACAGGGCGCCCTCTACCGTATCACGAACCATTTCATTCTCGTCTTCCAGTAAGAGAACTAATGGGTCGATGGCCCGGTTATTTTTTAAACGCGCCAGTGATTCGGCCGCATTGCGGCGAACCAACCAGTCTTCATCAGCTAAGGCCTCAATCAAGGGTTCAAATGATTCAGGGTCACCAATTTTCCCCAACGCCTCAGCGGCATGTCGGCGCACAATCCAGTTTGAGGCATGGAGCCCTTCGACTAGAGCGGTTGTCGCACGCGAATCGCCAAGTTTTTTTAACACTCTAGCCGCATCTTCATTAAGCGTCGCATCCATCAGGGCATCGATGAGGCCAGGCACGGCGTCAGGGTGCCCAATGCGTTCCAATGCCCAAATAGCCGCAGTCTTTACTCCACCGTCCTTATCATGCTTCAACGCATGAACGAGGGGTTCGACAGACTTGGGGGCCCGCAATTTCCCCAAGGCATTGGCAGCCTGTTCTCGGACGGACCATTCATCATCGTCCTTGAGGGCTTCAATGAGCGGATCAATCGCGGGTTCGCCAATTTTCACCAATGCGCTGGTTGCGGCTTCGCGAATCACGCAATCATCTTCCAAGAACATATCAATCAGCTTCGGGATAGCCTCTGACCCAACTTCTCCCAAACGAGCGGCAGCATGATCCCGTAATGATTCGTTGTCATCCCGAAGAGCCGACAACAAGGGATCGACTTGATTGTGTTCCGTCATGCAGTGTTACTCCTTTTCAGCCCAAGCTTCTTCATCCGACTCCATTTGTGCAGTGGCGGCTTCCAGTTTGTCAAGGATAACCCCAGAATTATAAGAAATGAGTCCATCGCGGTCGGTTTTTAACCATTTAAAGAGTTCGGCATGGGGCCGCAATATTTCCACATCTTTGACTTTTTCTAACGCTTCCACGGCCAAAATACGAAGGGGGCGAATCGGAATGACCTCAATAAAGAGCTCGACAGGCCTGGAATCACCAATGAGTCCCAAGGATTTTACCGCATGTTCCTTGACCCCCGTGTCATTGTCCGATCGCAGCCGCTCCATTAAGGGTTCAACGGCCCGAACATCACCAATTTTACCTAAGGTGTCAGCTGCGGCTTCCCGCACGATCCAATCGTCATCGTCCAAATATTCCAAGAGAATTTCAACTGCAGGCCGACCAATGCGGTGCAATTGGATGACGGTTTCTTGTCGAACACCCTCCTTGAGTTCCGATTCGTCCACGGCTCGTAAATCATCGAGGAGTTGTTCGATGCGGTCACGGATTTCTCCAAGTTTGCGTAGAGTGTCGGTGGCCAGGTCGC
Organism: Nitrospirales bacterium; assembly: GCA_965248225.1. GTDB lineage: Bacteria > Nitrospirota > Nitrospiria > Nitrospirales > UBA8639 > Nitrospira_E. The sequence goes on along the minus strand of CBDFIV010000015.1, from coordinate 3,995,003 downwards.
GAAGGTTCGGATCAGACATGGCATCCACGAAGGCATCGGCTGACCGGGGGTCTAACAACTGGGCCAAAATTTCAGCGGCGCGTTCTCGGATGGATTCATCAGGATCTTTCAGGCGTTCTGAGAGTGGCCCAATAGATGTGGGAATGGCCCCTAATAACGTCGTGATGCGATCTCGAATTCGGTCATCCTGTAAATGTTCCAACAAAGCAGCGGCAGTTGGTTCATCAAGAATACCCGCCATGTGTTCTAAGGCCTCCAGGGTGGCCTGACGAACCTCTTCGTCGTCATCCTTCATAACGCCCGCAAGAGCGATCCCTGCCCGAGGGTCTCCGAGTCGTGCCAGCATTCTGATTGCTTCGATTTTATAATGCGTGGTTCCGTGCCCGATGGCTTGGATAATGGCTTCGACCGCTTTCGGACCACCTTTCATGCAGGTGGAGGTGGCGCGCATGCGCCGCCAGTCTTCCTCGTGATCCAGCTCAGAAATGATGGTCTCGAATGTTTCTCTTGGCATTGAGGTTCAATCGGTTACAGGCGAATTTGTCCAGGACGCCACCCAAGGTGGGAAAGGGATTCCAACACATGCCGACGCAGATTGTCATTCTTTGTGGTTTTCAACAGTTGTAACAAGGGCGTTTTAGCGGCTGCGCCAAAGTGCGTAAGGGCTTCCGCGGCCTCTTGGCGGAGCAAGGTGTTGCCGAGGGCGTTCATCAGAACCGGCACAGCCTGAGGGTCCCTAATCTTGGCGAGGGCCTTCACTGCAGCTTCTAACGGCGGGAGTTCTTCTTTGTATTGTGGGTCCGTACAGCCTTCCATGCGGTCTTCGTAGGCATCGGCGGGAAGGGATTGAACCAGGTCCATCAACGGAGGCAGGGCCTCCACCGCGCGCAAATTCCCCAGAGCTTCAATCGCTTTCAGTTGTAAAGAAGGCGTGGTGAGCGAATCCAATAACAGCGGAATGGCATGGGCATTACCCATTTCTCCCAAGGCCCGGACGGCATCTTGTCTGACGGCAGAGTCGGAATCGTTGGCCACAAGATTCATGAGGGGGGCCACAGCCTCCGGTGGTTTCATAAGAGAGAGCGCTTCAATTGAACGCAACCGAATTCTCCAATTAGGATCCTGTAGGTTTTTCAGGAGAGGGGGAATACTCGCTTCCCCAATGGCCTGAATCGTCCGGCAGGCTTCTTCACGGACTGCAGGGACTTTATCTTGGAGGACCAAAATCAACGTATCAATCGAACGAGGGTCTTTCAGGCGAGTGAGCCCTTTGGCGGCAGCCATGCGCACAATCCAGTTAGGATTTAAGAGGGCCGACAGCAAGGGTTCATACACTTGCTCATCGGCTGTATTTGCCAGAATAGAGGCCGCAGCTTCTTGGACTTGAAGGTTCGGATCGTTGAGACAAAACCCCAAAGACAGGACAGCCGGTTGACCCACCGCCGTCAAAGAGGAAGTGGCCGCGACACGAACGGCATGGTCAGAATCTCGGAGGGCACGAATCAACGGTTGCACACTTCGAGGATCGTCAAATTGGCCGAGAGCCACTGCTGCATCCTCTCGGACACCCCAGTCCTCATCATCTAAGGCAGCAATATGTTCAGCGACGGAATCAGCCATGTCAGTATGTACCGAAGAAATGTATCAGACTCTTTTTAATAAAAGCGGGATGGCCCATGGATACCTAGGTAAAAGCCGAAGGTCGACGTTACCACACGATTTTTTTGGCGGTCAATCTGGCAGCAGAGGGATGGGGGAAGCAAGAAAATTGGTTAAAGAAATGAGGAAGGGCAATGTTCAAAAAAGTTCGCCCGGCAAAGCGTCGAGAACGTAGCTGGCGTCTTTTTTCAACATTTGCCTAGACGGAACGAAAAACCGCTAGTAGATCACTCAACGTCAACATTTTTACCCGAAGGATTTCCCGCTCCTCGTGGAGGACGCGGAGCTGGTCTCCACTGTTAGGATCTTTCAGGTAATCCTGGCACATGGCGGTTACCCGTTGAAACTCGACTTCCGCTTTGTCCTTGACCACACGGTTGGTTGCCAATAATTCAACAACCTGGTCATGAGTGGTAGCCAGATGCTGTTGAAAATCCTGTTCCGGAAGTGTTCGTTGGTGCTCTGCATCGAGGCATCGATCAATATATTGGCCAAGAAAAACATAAAACCGGAGCACCGTTTCGGTCATTGTAATGTGAGATAAGTTGGAATCGTGTTCCGTCATGAGGCCTCCTTTATAGCTCAGGCTCCCAAGGGGGTAAGGCGAGGGCATCCTCCACCGTCTCAACCGTGGGAACTAGGGCCTCAATCTTAATGTCTTTCAATGTGGTGTCAACTGCACCAGATTGGCCGGTCAGCGTAAAGCGAATTGAGGATTGCTTGAGTCGTTGGTACGTGGTGACCAGGCGTCCAATGGCCATGCTGTCGATAAAATTGACGTGGCTCAGATCAAGAATGACATGCCGGGGATGGTGTGTCACTTCGGCCTGTTCCAAGGCTGAGACAAATCGTTCCATCATGTGAAAATCAAAACGTCCTGAAAGCTCAAGCACCACGGCGTGCTGTTCAACTTTCGTTGACACATGCAGCATAGAATATCCTCCAATTCGAGAACAGGCCTGTTCATCCTGGTCATCAAGAGTGGATAGTGTATTCAGCAAAATTTAAACAAGAGTAACGAGAAAGGTGAATTAAAGCTACAGCCAAATAAGGAATGGCTGGAAATATGGATAGATTCCTGCTATGATTTCAATATACTATGTTGCAATCGAGGTGATTACATATGGATCATGATACTGGAAATGTGACGGTGCGCATGCCCGTTAAAACTCAAAAAAAACTGGAGCAAATTGCTGCGGGAGTTGATCGGTCTAGAAACTGGTTGATTAATCAAGCCATTGAAAATTATATCGAGGTGTATGATTGGCAGGAAAAACGTATTTGTGAACGTCTAAAAAAAGCAGAAAAAGGAGGGAAATTTCATGCAGCTGGCCAAGTAAATGATGTCATTGAATCCTTTAAGCCATGATGGAAGTGACCTGGCTGGAAGAAGCGCTCCAAGACCTCAAAGAAATTGGGCGGTATATCGCGGAAGATGATCCGGTCGCTGCCTATCGGGTGCTGACAAAAATCGAAGCCGCAACACAATCTCTCCAATATCATCCACAATTAGGCCATCCTGGGCGAGTGCCCAAAACACGCGAATTGGTCGTGTCCGGCCTTCCCTATATCATTCCCTATTACATCAAGCGTCAAGACGTTCGCATACTTGCCGTCATGCATACCTCCCGCAAATGGCCGGATGAATTTTTGAGCCAGCCATAAGGCTAGCTAGGTGATGGCGGATGCGTTTTCCTAAGATTCGTAGGTCGCAATAATGGTGGTGGCGGTAACGGACTTGTCAAAATGGCGTTGTCTGACCTTGAGGTACTCATTGTTTGAGAAAAATGCATCCCTTGATACTTGGTCAGGAAAGAAAATCGTAAACACACGATTGATTGGGGCCTCTGTTGGTGATTTGAGAACTTCCGAAACTTTGAAGTCGTACCCAAAGCCTCCGCCGTAGCTTTCCAGCATCGGCGTCATTTCGTCGCGATAGGATTGATAGCCTGCCTCGTCCACGATATGTAAACCGACAAGAATTTCTAGCGCCATATCATTTCACCTTTAAAAATTATTATCACTCTAATTACTTTCCTTAAAGATGCCGGGGTTCGTCCCGGCGGCCGAGCCACTTTTGTTTCGCCAAAAGTAGCCAAAGCCAGGTTGGCCGTGATGTGGCCCTTCGGGTTCCCTGCGCGGTTTGCCAACCCCGGCAGCGCGCAAACAATGCTCGCCTTTTCTCCGGTGTCGGCTGCACTGCTCGGCCAAACCACCAGGCCAGGAAAGCCTGCTGCAAGAATAAGTTAATGATGGAGAACTCGCGCAGCCTGCTCTAAGTCTTCTCGAAAGGCTTAAACAAAACCGGCCGATTGATCAGAGCCTCCCCCCACGGAGCCGAACAGCAGGCGTAGGCCAGGGGAAAAGGGGGGGGGAATAAAGTAGGAAGTTTCTGGTGCCAGATCTTGCAATCACATAATCCGCTATCGGCTTCACTCAACTATTTCAAAGCGTGACTGTCCATTATCATATTTCAAGACCTACTCCCAAGCACGTGTTAGGCTGCACATTAGGGTTTGATACGGGCACCAACCTCAAAAAGTACTTCCGGGCCAAGCACGTCCGGGTGGGTCTCACCCCATTCTTTGGCCTTCTGACGCGCGATGGACTCCTGCTCTGATGAAAGAATCCGCTCGAAGGTTCGACGCAGACCGTTCATCTGTTCCCTTGGTCCACTCGAGTAGAAATGCTCAAAGGGAAGGACAAGAAGGAGCCATGAGTATGCTTCCACTAGGTCAGCATGCTCATAGTCTTTGGAACTTAAAATCGTCGCCAGAGACGCGTATGCCTGTACGTCTCCCCTCTCCGCTGTGCGGCGATACCAATGGACAGCACGTTTGAGGTCGCGATTAACTCCGTATCCGGTTGCAAAACACGAAGCGACATTTGATTGGGCATCCGCATCGCCCTGATCTGCTGCCTTCATGTACCAGTGGAAGGCTTTCTCTGGATTCACCGTGACGCCACGGCCAACACGGTAGGAGTGAGCCAGCTTGTACTGAGCATCGACGAACCCCTGCTCGGCCGCCCTCTCCCACCACATGTTGGCGGCAGCAAGATCCTGGTCAAGTACCTTGCCTTGGACGTACAACAAGCCAAGATGGTATTCGGCTGCATCCAAACCTACAGCAGCAAGTTCCTTCACAACTCTCAGTGCCGATGCGTCATCGCCGGGTGCATCATTCAGGAGTGCCTCCATAGCTGCTCTGTGCGCCACTCGTGACGGGTCCTGATTCTCACTCCCCAGTTCAGGGCTGAGCATGGCCAGGAAAGTAAGAAAAAAGAAGGGCAATGAAAACCTCATGAGACCCCCTCACAATGTGTTGGCAGCTCCCCATAAGGCCTGGAGCTGCCAATTTCTGTTTACTTCACTCGTCTTCGAATTTCCGAGCAACCCACTATAATCGTTAGCATTTTGCAATGCATGGGGCGAATTTATCGAGTGATTTTCACCCATGATATCGAACACCGAGTTAAGGATTATATAATTATTCAAGCTAAAAGATAGTTTAATAATCGTCGAAATAAGTCAAGAGAAAAATGAATCCCTGCCTTGGGTGCGGCTGAGTCCCTGGCCAAAAACGGCTTTCTGGCGAACCTGTTTGAGCGGAGCGAGTTGTTCGCCATCTTGATTGGCCTGAGACGAAGGAACCCCGAAGGGGCCGTGACCGGGCAGAAATGGTTTTGGGTCCTTTTGCCGAAACAAAAGGACCTCGGCTGCCGGGCCGAAACCCGGCAATTATCGTTTAACTTGAAAATTCCCCGTTAGCTTGCTACGGGGTCATCCTTCTTTGGTTTCTTTTGGGTGCCAGAGTGCAGTAGGACCAGGGGAAAAGGAATAAGGCGTTCTCATTGATCTTAGATACCCCGTCAGCTTGCTGCGGGGTTCTTCATGTGTGCCTGGCATGACGCACAGGCCGCCGTTCCCGACGAGAGTCGGGAACATGATGGTCCGCCGTGACCGGACGGAAGGACGACGCCAACAAGGCAAGGGCATTTTCAGAAATGGGATGTCTGGAGGAAGCATGAGGCAGAACCCGTGTACGTCGCGAACAGCGAACCAGCTAGATGGTGTTGGGGAGGAGGTCGAGCCGGCGTGACTAGGCAAGGCCTGATATCCGGAGCACTGACCTGACATGAAGCTGGACGGGATATGGGGAGGTGGTGCGTCTTACCCAGGGAAGCCCTCCTGTTCGGTCGTTGCCGGTTGCCAGCGACGACCGCAACCCGACTCGACGAGGCGACCCCGAAGCGAGGCGGGGCAGAGGGTGGCAGATTCACGGATAGTACTCATGACTCAGGGCCGATGAAGCCTGGTAACAGTGTGGAGGAGAACACCCTGACGATCAGGAAGAGGAAAACGATTTCCCCAGGCCTGGCTCGCTCAATCGCGTCGATGAGAGAGGGGAAGCCGTGGACGAAAGGTGGCAGTGATGGCATCGCGGAGTCGACACAGTGCGGCGAGGAAGGACCAGAAATCAAATGGGGAGGCCGAATCTCGGAAGAGATGCCAAGATGGGACTACATCACGGTTTGCAGGCACCCGGTCCAGGTCACGAGGCCCCAAGCCGCCCGGCAATCCGCGGTGTGAATGAAGATCACGGAGGAAGTGAAGCGTCTTGCTGGTGAAGGGGTATGACCCGAGACGACTGCAGCAGGCATGGCAACAGGTCAGAACGAATGCCGAGGCAGCGGGGATCGACCAGATGACAGTACAAGCACGTTCTCCCGGACCTGATAGGTTCGGCCACTGATCGAAGAGCGGTATACCTGGCCGGTACGTACCGTTCTGTTGGGAGGGGGTAGCCTACGGGCTACCTCCTACCAGATTAAATACTTGCCAGTTGGTAAGATTAAGGTTGTTGTAGGAAACAGATGTTGTCCTGTTCAGGATACACATGTTTCCTCGACCAGGTTAGGAAGGTGCAGGGGAGGCGTGTTCCCATTGCAGGTAATCGGCAGGGCTCAAAATGGAAAGGCCCCGAAAGGGGTTCAGCCCTAGTAAATCCTTATCGCCGGTCACAATCATCTGGGCTTGTCCGTTTACAGCGACTTCTAAAATTTGATTGTCCTTCAGATCTCGGCAATCGTGAATGGCATGAAGAATCGTGACCATCTCGACGATTCGTCCAAGCATTCGTAAAAAGTCTTCTCGGTCTTGGATGCTTACGTAGGCATTAAATTTTTCCCTCCCTAAGACATCGGCCAATTCGGACATGAGAATGTCCCCTTCTTCGACGGCTTTTCTCACAGCCTGGCCAGGAATAGAAATTGGTATCAGTAGGCGACTGACTAGGGCATTGGTGTCCAGGACGATGCGTGGTCTACTCGGCATCAGCCAGAATTTCTGCTAATTTCTTTTCGGTCATGCCGCGATTGGTGGCTCCTTTCCCGACACGGTCGCAAAATCGCTGAAATTCCTCTCGGTTCAACGCACATACTCGTTCATATTCTTGGGCTGAGAGCACAACGGCTACATCCCGTTTTTGCCGCCTGATCATAACCGGTTCCCGTTGAGCGGTATCCAAAATGGCAGCAAGACGCTGCTTGGCGTCGCTAGCTGAAACATATTGCATGGGCATTTCCTCCTTTGTCTATTTTAGACTAAATAGACAAAATAGACAAATGCATTTCTCGTGAAATTCTAAAGGAAAATCATCTGCGAACTTCTTCCTTGAAGGATTTGAGTAGGGAAATGATGAGGATAATGATGACGAAGACGAAGGGGAAGGCGGCGAGGATGGCTCCGGTTTGGAGACCTTTGAGTCCACCTGACCACAACAGGATAGCCGCGGAAAGGGATTGAATGACCCCCCATGTGAATTTAATGTGATTGGGTGGGTTGAGGCTGCCGTTGGTGGTGAGCGTACCAAGTACGAATGTGGCCGAGTCAGCTGAAGTGATGAAAAAGGTGCCGATGAGAAAGATGGCGATAAGGGACATGAACGTGCCCATGGGGTATTGCTCTAAAACGGTAAAGAGCAAGACTTCTACCCCTTGGTTTTCCATGACGGCTTTCAAGTCAACGTCTTGAAAAAGCTCAAGGGCAATCCCCGTTCCGCCAAAGACGGTAAACCAAAAGGCGCAAAATAGCGATGGGACAAGCAGCACGCCCAGTACGAATTGGCGTACGGTCCGGCCTTTGGAAATTCTAGCGATGAAGGTGCCCACAAACGGGGCCCAGGCAATCCACCAGGCCCAGTAAAAGAGGGTCCAGTCGTGAATCCATGTGGAGTCACCAAACGGAGCCAGATTCAGACTCATGGTCGGAAGATTTTGGAGGTAATGGCCAAAGGTTGATGGCAAGACGGTCATGATGAAATGCGTGGGCCCAAAAAACAGCAAAAAGCAGAGTAGGGACAGTGCAAGTATCATATTCAAATTGCTGAGGTATTTGATGCCCCGATGCAGTCCTGTTTGGGCTGAGAGCATGAATAAGATGGTCACAATGGCAATCAGCGTCAATTGCGTGCCTAGCGTATTAGGGATGCCAAAAACATAGGACAGTCCCCCGCTGATTTGCACGGCTCCAAATCCTAGCGAGGTGGCCACCCCAAAGACGGTCGCGAACACCGCGACGACATCTACGGCTGTACCCACATGGCCGGTGGAATTTTTGTCCAACACGGGTTGGCAGGCAAGGCTAAACAACCCTGGTATTCCTCGACGAAATTGAAAGTACGCCAGAGCCAGGGCGACCATTGTATAGATGCCCCACGGGTGCAGGCCCCAGTGGAAAAAAGAATATTGAAGAGCTAGTCGAGCCGCCTCCGGGGTTCCCCCTTCACCCATAGGCGGCGTATGAAAATGGGAAGTGGGTTCCGCGACCCCCCAAAAGACGAGCCCAATGCCCATGCCGGCGCAGAAGAGCATGGCAAACCAGGTGAAGAGGTTAAATTCTGGCTCGGCTCCATCAGGGCCCAGGAGGATATCACCGTATCGAGAAAAAATCAGGCAGAGGGCACAGAGTAAAAATCCAGAAGCTGAGAGCACATACAGCCAGCCAAAGGTATCGAGCAGGGATGCTTGGAGGGCACCCGTTATTTTGGCGAGGTGATCTGGCGCCAGACCTCCCCAGAGGAGAAAGGCTAGGGCCAAGATGCAGGAAATGTTAAAGACGCGTGTTGTGGGTTTCATAGATAGGAAGTATGGTTGAAAGGGAGCACGGACTTAGCATATTTTCCATTTGAGAACAAGAAATAATCTTTAATACTCTTACCTTCTCGCGTATTCGAACCAGGTTCTTGGCGACTCTGGCATCATCTTGTTCAAATAAAACTACTTATTTTTTTAATAAGTAGGCTATACTACGTAGCTTTAATCGCAATTCCCTCGTTTCTTTTGACAATCAACAGCTTGAAGGGGTTGCGATGCTTGGTCTAACAGGCTAGATTAGTCCCCTCGCTCAAGCCATAGGGGGCTTCCTTATCACCCACACAAAGGAGTAAGGAGGCCTTTTTCATTTGTCATTATTTTTTTCGGGAAAAGTGAGGGGCAACGGCCCTCTAGGAGGTTGGTTTCATGGGTAAGAAGCAAGCATATGGCGATAATCCTATCGCCAAACGAAAAACGGATTTGTACAAAGAAGAATATGTCCATAGTTTTGTCCAAAAATGGGACTCGTTGATTGACTGGGACGCTCGGGCTTCCAGTGAAGGGGACTTTTTTATCCGGCTTTTGAAAGAGCGGGGCGTCCACCGTGTGTTGGATGTCGCGACCGGAACGGGGTTTCACTCCATTCGGCTTATGCGGGCCGGATTTGATGTCACCAGTGCCGATGGCAGTCCGGAAATGTTAGCGAGAGCCTTTGAAAATGCGCGGCAAGCTGGCTTTATCATGAAGACTATTCATGCGGATTGGCGTTGGTTGAGCCGTGATATTCATTATAAATATGATGCGGTGATTTGTTTGGGCAATTCTCTGACCCATCTTTTTGCCGAACAAGATCGGCGAAAAGCCTTGGCCGAGTTTTACACCGCCTTGAGACATGATGGGGTGCTCATTCTGGATCAACGTAATTATGACGGGATTTTGGACAATGGATTTACGTCGAAGCATGTGTATTACTATTGTGGGGATAATGTCAGTGCAGAACCTGAATATGTGGACGAAGGGTTAGCCAGATTTCGCTATACGTTTCCTGATAAGGAAGTTTTTCATTTAAATATGTTCCCACTGCGGAAAGAATATACGCGTCGGTTGATGAATGAAGTCGGCTTTCAGCAGGTCAAAACCTATGGCGATTTCCAGGAAACGCATAAAGTCGATGATCCGGATTTTTATGTGCATGTGGCCGAAAAACTCTATAAAAATGAGGAACGTGTCGGTGCAACCTTAGTCAAATCTGGAGTTCGGGCTTATTCGCCTGCCGTGGATACCGCTCGTGAATATTACAACAGCACGGATGCTGATCGGTTTTATGCCACGATTTGGGGCGGAGAAGATATTCATATTGGACTGTACGAGTCTGACACTGATTCGATTGTCGATGCTAGTCGACGGACGGTGGAAAAGATGGCGTCTTCCGTCAAAAATCTTGATGCCAAAACTCGCGTCTTAGATATTGGATCTGGGTACGGAGGCTCAGCCCGTTACCTTAATAAGGAATATGGCTGTCAGGTGGGTTGCCTGAATTTGAGTGACATCCAAAATAAACGCAATCGAGAACTGAATCAGAAAGAAGGCATTAGTTTAGCGATTAATGTCATTGATGGTAGCTTTGAAGATATTCCGCTCCCCGATGGGAGTGTCGATTTGGTGTGGTCTCAAGATGCCATTTTACATAGTGGAGACCGAAAAAAAGTCTTTGAAGAGGTCGCCAGGGTCTTGGCCAAGGGTGGGCAGTTTATTTTCACTGATCCGATGCAAAGCGCCAAGTGTCCCAAAAAAGTCCTGAAACCCATTCTTGATCGTATCCATTTAGATTCCTTGGGGTCTATTGAATATTATCAACAATTGGCCAAAGATCTTGGATTGAAAGAAATCGAGGTCACGGATTTATCTAAGAATTTACCAGCTCACTATGCGCGAGTTCTGCAAGAACTTGTGGCGCAACACCACACGCTTATTCGGGTGTGTGCGGAAGAATATTTGGCCAATATGAAAACCGGGTTGCAGCATTGGGTGGATGCCGGAATAGCCGGGCATTTGACCTGGGGGATCTTACACTTTCAAAAAGACTAGATGCTGTGATCTTCTTGGTGAGAACCAAGGAAAAGATAGGACGGAGTCGTAGGAAAGCTTGAGAGCTTTCTGTGTTATCGTTCGATTTTATTGGCTTTCGCTGATTTAGCAATATCACCGCTTTTTCCAAAGCGACCTTCCCCTCCCTCGCCCAACACATTCGTCGTATTCGTATACTCGATTTCTCGCGTTTCTTTACTCTGGCTGTCTTTGGGTTGCCATCCTAGTTGGTCCAACGTGTCCAAGATGACTTTTTTGAGGGCCCCGGATGCGGTCATCCGAGTGGTGGCGAATGCCAATACCCGTTCGCTCTCCTTTTGAACTTTGGAAAGTTCTGGGTCATGTAGAAAGGAAATGAGTGGTTCAATGGCGGTATCACCAATCATGATCAATGAATTGGCTGCATAATCACGAAGCACCAAATCTTTCAGCAACAGGATAAGATCCGGAATGACTTTGGGATGACGGAAATGACCCAGGGCTGTGGCTGCCGCTTCTTTGATCAAGAGATCTTCGCTGATAATGCAGCCTGGCATAGGTTTCCCGTCCTGATGAATGCCTTTTCCTCTCAAGGCATCTAAGACAGGCGGAAAGGCTCGCGGGTCTCCAATCATGCCTAGCGAGGCGATGGCATGCCGTTTCACGGTCCCATCTTTCATGGCTTCCATGAGGGCGTCGAGTGCCAATGGGTCACCAATATTGCCTAAGGCAATCGTCGCATCCTCCCGAACGGCACGATCAGGATCTTTGATCATAGTGATGAGTGCTTCGACGACCCGTGTTTCCCTCACCCACACTTTGCCCATTTGGTAATCGGTCGTCATCCCACCTAACGCACGGACACCATGGCATCGCACCACGAAATGAGGATCTTTCAAGGTTTCTAGTAAGGCATCAACAGAAGGTTCCCCAATATACATCAAGGCCGTTCCAGCCGTTTCACGAACAATTTTTGAGGTATCTTTGAAAAGTTTAATCAGTGTCGGAATAGCCCCGGGGTCACCGATTTTCCCAAGAGCCTCGGCAGCAGCACTTTTCACTGCCCCATCGCGGTCTCGGCACACCACCGTTAATCCTTTCACGGCTTCAGAATCACCAAGCTCTCCCAAAGTTTTGGCAGCTTGTTCACGGACTCGCCACCGTTTATCTTTAAGGCAGATGAGTAATTTAGGCACCACGCCTTTGCCCATGGAAGCCATGGCTTGAACCGCTCCGGCTTGCACTTCCATCATGCTGTCATTAAAAAGGGTGATGAGGCCGTCGATACTTTGATCGCCTCCTATTTTGGCGAGTGCCCATCCCACATAACTTCGCACGGACCAATAGTCATCTTCTAAAGCCGTCAATAACGGCTCTAAGGTTTTAGGATCCCCCTTTTCGGCAAGGGCTTTGGCCGCTTCCTCGCGGGTTGCATCATCCATATCCTCGAGAGCTTCGAGCCAATCTTGTACAGAATTCGACATATTAGGCCTTTGTTATCTGGGTTGTTTACTTTGGATAATCTGGGTCTTGCGGATAGGGTTGCGTGTGGCTGCAATGGATGCTTAATTTTCCAGAACCTCGACCATTCACGCATTGGTCCAGTGTTTTGGCAAACTCCAAGGTTCCGGATAGGGTCACCTTAAATAAAAAATCAAAGGTGAATGTCCCAAACCGATATTCTCCAGGCTTGAGATGTAATTTTTTGACATCCGTGGTTTTGTAGGCATCCATGTTAATTGGGTCTTTGGTCCAAATTAAGGGAGTCATGCCTGGCACATGCCACCACGTTGGTGGATTCAGCCCGCTGGGATCAACGGTAATGGCAAACTCACGTAACAGAGGATTGGTGGGCTCAGTCGCCTGGCTGAGAGAAACAACCACCAGAGGCAGACAGACTAGCACCACACACAGGCTGCGAATCAATGCTTGAAGGTGAGAAGTTGTTTTGCTCATTGTCTGATTATTGGTAAATTTTTCCGAGTTCATTTTCGGTGGTTCGTCGTTGGGGAGTGGTTTGGAAAATTTCCGTCATGGCCTGACTTTCCCATTCCACATGCGTTTCTAATCCGAGGGCATACATAATCGTGGCTCCGGCATCCAGCAAGGTAACCGGTTGAGAAATGGCATGGTGCTTTTTCACGTTCGTCCCCCAAGCTATCAACGGGACCGAGGGGTCTAATGCCACCGTTTCCCCCTTCTTCACTTTTTTGGCGAGAGGATTGAGGGGGCCACTGTTTAATCCGGTCACAATAAACATCGTGCGGTCCAACACGCCAATTTCTTGATAATTCTTCATGATTTGGTCAATGGCGTTATCGATAGAGGTCACAGCCGCTGTATATTTTGGGGAGTCCCACCCATACTTTTGTCCTATCCGTGCGGCAGTTGGAAAATGTGTGAGCAGGAGATTGGGTACACCAAAAAGGCGAAACCCGTATCCGCCCTCACTCGTCACTTTTTGGAGAAAATCTTGAATATAGACCGACACCGTCTCAGGCGTACATTGTGGTTTAGTATAGCCACAGACTTGAGAGTCGACATAAATTTCAGGCCGAACTAATTGATAGAGCCGTTCGTCCATGAGGAACACTCCGGTGTCTGCCCCGCCTGCCAAATCCATATAATCGAAAACGGTGGGAGACCGCATGAAGGATCGAGCAAAATCGTAGTGTTCCCACTCAGCGGTTATGCGATGTTTGTCCACCGGTAGCCCGGTGAGCAACGATGCCATGGCTGAGACGGTCAGGGGAGGCGTGATGGATTGTGCGGACCAGGACACCGCACCGTCTTGAGCGAGTGTCGCGAGATGAGGCATCGCTCCACTTTGAATTGTGGAGGATTTGATTCCTTCAAGAACAACAAGGACAATGTGTTCGGCTTGCGCCGCTGATGCCTGAGGAAGTGGGATGATTCCCGGAATGCTGAGGCACATGAGGCTCACCACTACGAATAATCCTCTGCGTATCTGGTTGATGACTTGTCGCTGATGCCGTTGCCAATAAGTACTCATGATTCCTGCGATGCTCCACGTGAAATATGGACATGAAAAAATGAAATGAATGATGTATGAAAACCAGGCTAATGCCCAACTATTCCTCTCCCAATGGGAGTCTGTTCATGTGAACGTCATCAGGGCCATTGAACTTATCATGCAGATTTTCAGGCGGTCAACTCATGGCAACTCAACTATTCCGAACTCCCTCGCCCTTTCAGGGCTTGGCCTCGAAGAGAGGACAAGGCGTGGTGAGGGTCAAGATCCATGGAGTGGTCAGATGAATTGGTGGGTGTTCTATCGGTATTTGTGTTGTCGGGCCGAGACCCGGCAACATCAACAATCACTTGGACATTTCGAGTATGGAAGAACCATGTGAGCAAGATCTTCGACATTCTGGGAAAGAAAAATTAATACGCCTCTTGCTCTAAGAAGCCTGTATGCACTATGAAAGTAGCCCATTACTCAAGAGATTTTGACTGATGCCTCAAAGTAATAACTTTCAGCATGCCCCCTATTCCCGTTCCAACCCTGGAGACCGGGTCTCTTACCCTATATTTGACCCTGGGCCTCTAATCGATTCCCAGGCCTGGAAGCAAGCCATGGCTCAGGTGGGAGGGCAATTATCTCGCTCCAATGTCCAAGGTGTGGTGTTTCTGAATGGACACCCGTTTAGTGATCTTTTTGGTTCGGCTCGGCTAGATGAAGTGGGGGGCTTAAAGCGTGGCTATTCCCGTGGTATTTCTGGCTTGGAATCCTTGTTGGCGTTGCTGAGGCCCGCCAGCAATGGCCTTTGTAAGAAGAAGGACCCCATTCATCCACCACTTTCCAATGACCCATCGACCCACGAGGCATTAGATACCCTGGCTCAAGAAGTCGGGAATTTTACGACCGCCTATGTGAAGAAATTCGAGGAAGGACTGCGTGGGGAAGGGGAGGCGGCTGTTCCCTGTTTTCGGTATGTGTGGTCCTCGATTCACCATCATTTTGGGCGAATGGAGGCGGCGATTGCCTTTATCGAGTTTCTTCAGCAATGGCGTGCGGAGCGATCCTTATCGAAGGACGATCGTATTTTATTGGTTGCTCATGGCCATGCAGGACAGGTGTTGGCGCTGCTTTCGAATCTTATGACCTCAGGTGAATCAGAGGGGCGTCCGAGAATTTTTGAGATTTTGGCCAAATACTGGCAAGCTAGCCCGGTTGAGGGTCGGTCTGTTGAACAATTGGAAGTTCTGTATCAGGCTTTGACCGAGCAATCGTTAATGGGAGGTGCTTCGGTCGATATGGTGACGTTAGGGACCCCGGTCCGTTATGGATGGGACCCCGAGGGATGTGGTCGGTTGTTACATGTGGTGAATCATCGAATGATTCGCTCTGATGGAAAGCGATGGTTGTCCAAGATGGAATTGCCACAAACGGCTTGGGAAATGCCTTATCAGACCGGGGGCGATTATGTGCAGCAATTAGCGGTGGCGGGAACTGATGTCCTGCCGGATTCTCCGGAAATGGAGCAGGCCAATGTGGATCTTCACGACATACTCGAGCCTTATGATGGATTTGAGCGATGGCTGGAATGTACGAGGCGGACGACGCGATGCCCGAAAGATGGGCAGAGTATCTTGGTGGAATATGGCGTGCAGGCTCATGAAGAGGACCCCAGGCAGCATTTATTTGGCCATGGGTGCTATACACAGAGCCGAAGCATGGTATTTCTGGCTGAAGAAATAGTCAGAGTCTTGTATTCTTAGTCTTCAAAAGATCCGTGGATTCCCTCGTTTTGACCATCTCTGGGCCTTTCGACCCCATCTCACTAGCTATAAAGACATATTGATTGTTTTTTAGAGCCTATGATATCAATCAAGACTTTGCCTGAAGCTGGCGTGGGGTTGAAGCCTCTTTTTTCTAAAATTTTTCGAGATATGACTTTATGAAGATTGGCGTCGTCAAAGAAACGTATCCCGGTGAACAGCGGGTGGCCTTGGTGCCAGCTGTCCTGGCTTCTCTCATTAAGGGAGGCATGGAGGTCGTCATTGAATCCAAGGCCGGTGAGCAATCGGGATACCCGGATGCCGCTTATGTCGATAAAGGTGGAAAGATTGCCGATTCCCGTGAGCAAGTCTTTGAAGTCTCAGACTTCATCCTCCAAGTTCGTTTGTTAGGGGCAAATCCTATTGAGGGCAAGGCAGATTTACAGCACTTCCGAAAAGGCCAAATGCTGGTGGGAATGGCCGAAGCGCTGAGTGTCCCCCAATCTGTTCAAGAGCTTGCCGCACAAGGCGTGACGGCGTTTGCCCTCGAACTCATGCCTCGCATCACGCGTGCGCAAAGTATGGATATTTTGTCGTCGATGGGAACGGTTGCCGGGTATAAGGCGGTTTTGATGGCGGCCAATACCTTGCCGAGAATGTTTCCCATGCTCATGACGGCGGCCGGGACGGTAACACCTGCCAAAGTATTGATCATTGGGGCCGGGGTTGCGGGCTTACAGGCGATTTCGGTTGCCCGTCGACTCGGTGCATCGGTGGAAGCCTACGATATTCGACCTGCTGTGAAAGAACAGATATTGAGTTTGGGCGCCAAGTTTGTTGAGCTGCCATTAGACACAGGTGATGCTGAAGATACAGGGGGCTATGCCAAAGCCCAGGATGAAACCTTTTACAAAAAGCAACGAGAGTTACTGGGGAAAGTCATTGCGAATAGCGATGTCGTGATTTCAACCGCAGCTGTTCCAGGTAAAAAGTCACCAATTCTCATTACCGCTGAAATGGTGGCTGGAATGGCTCCGGGTTCGGTCATTGTGGACCTGGCGGCTGAACGTGGGGGCAACTGCGAGCTCACGAAGCCTGGTGAAACGGTTGTGGCTCATGGTGTGACGATTCAGGGCCCAGAAAATTTGCCGTCTACCGTTCCGTATCATGCCAGTCAAATGTATGCGAAAAATGTCGCCACCTTCCTTTTGCACCTTGTGAAGAAAGGTGAACTCACCTTAGATATGAATGATGAAATTACCAAAGAAACCATGATGACCCAAAATGGGGAAGTCGTACTGCCACGCATTAGAGAAGTGCTCGGACTGCCAGCGTTATCAGCATAAGGACACGGGACTGTTATGGAAATGTTCATTATGGGCTTGACGATATTTGTCCTCGCGATTTTCGTTGGATTTGAAATTATTACGAAAATCCCGCCAACCCTTCATACCCCGTTGATGTCAGGTTCCAATGCGATTTCTGGGATTACCGTGGTGGGGGCTGTTTTGTCATCAGGATCGCAACATACGATGACCACCACCATATTGGGGGTCTTGGCCGTGATGTTTGCCACGATCAATGTTGTTGGGGGATTTATGGTGACGAACCGCATGTTGGCCATGTTTAAAAAGAAATCCTAAGAGGAATATTGAACGGAATGTCTGCACTCATCAATATCGGGTATTTGGTTGCTTCGGTGCTGTTTATCCTTGGTCTCAAGGGTCTGACGCACCCACGTACTGCCGTGCGAGGGAATTTGTTGGGGGCCGTGGGAATGTTGTTAGCCGTCGTGCTGACGCTGACGAATCAACGCATCATCAGTTATGAATGGATCATTTTGGGGTTGATCATTGGTGGGGCGATCGGTGCCGCATTAGCGATTAAAATCGAAATGACCTCCATGCCAGAATTGGTGGCCGCCTTTAATGGGTTTGGAGGGATTGCCTCGGTTTTGGTTGCCGGAGCGGCATTACTAGAGAATACCTTAACTGCCGAAGTTCCGGCGATGCAATTAACCGTTGCCATCGCGGTTTCAGGGCTTATTGGGGCAGTGACATTTTGGGGGAGTTTGGTCGCATTTGGGAAATTGAAAGGGTTGATTGGCGATAATGCCATCTTGTTTTCCGGCCAGCAGATTATTAATGCCATCTTAGCGGCAACCGTCTTGGCGTTAAGTTGTTGGGTCGTGGTTGATCCTGTAAATGGTATGGCCTACTGGCTCTTAGTTAGTGTGGCCTCGGCTCTTGGGGTCCTCTTGGTCATTCCAGTCGGTGGAGCAGATATGCCGGTTGTGGTTGCCCTTCTGAATTCGTATTCGGGGTTAGCGGCCGCGGCGACAGGGTTTGTGTTGTCGAATAATGTCTTGATTATCACGGGCTCCTTGGTCGGTGCCTCTGGGCTTATTTTGACTCAAATCATGTGTAAGGCGATGAACCGGTCGCTCACGAATGTGTTGTTTGGGGTCATGGCGCCCGTTGGAGATGGGGGCCCAAGTGCCGATGATGTCTACGGAGGGAAAGTCAAATCCACATCACCTGAAGAAGTTGCAATGCTGTTTGAGACGGCGCGGCGCGTATCGATTATCCCAGGTTATGGAATGGCTGTTTCTCAAGCACAGCACCCGGTTGCAAGTTTGGCGGCTCTTTTAGAAAGTCGAGGCACGATTGTTGAGTATGGGGTTCATCCCGTAGCCGGACGAATGCCTGGACATATGAATGTCTTACTTGCTGAAGCCGATGTTCCTTACGAATCGCTACGAGATATGGATGAAACTAATCAGGATATTGATCAAGTGGACGTTGCGTTGGTCATTGGAGCCAATGATGTCGTGAATCCGATGGCAAGGACCGACCCTAGTAGTCCGATTGCCGGTATGCCCATTATCGATGTTGATAAAGCCAAAACTGTGGTCATCATTAAGCGAAGCCTGAGTCCTGGGTTTGCTGGAATACCTAACCCATTGTTTGCATTAGATAATTCATTGATGCTCTTTGGCGATGCGAAGAAAGCTGTTCAGGATATGATCGCGGCTATTAAAGATTCCTAGATAAATTATTATTGTAAGTGGTATGTCGTAAGGTGTGCGTAAGTATTTGTTTTAAAACGATTTTTCATATTCATCATCCTCATTTCTTTCTTGCATAGGTTAGAAACACATGATAAAGTATGGATCTTGAAACGAATAAATTTTGCCATTAAGTACTTATTTTTATAAAACAATTGAGGGAACTGTGGAAGTACGAGTCATTAATAATAATGTTGAAAAAGCTTTAAAAGTTGCCAAAAAGAAATTGGCTGCTGATGGATTGTTTCGAGAATTAAAAGCCCGCCGTTTTTATCAAAAGCCGAGCGTAAAAAAGAAAGCGAAAGAGCGAGAAGCGGCCAGACGTCGGCAAAAGTGGTTGTCTAAGCATCGAACGTTTTAATAGCCATTTTCTTCCCAACGCATTCCCTCCAGTACTCTTTATTTTCCCTACCAACTGCGTCTTCTAACATGAAGGATGACGATATCCCAATCGTCCTCCGCTTGGTGAAGAAGTCCATTCAGCAGTGGCCTGTTCCTGCGCTGGAGGAGCTTGCCCAGGGTGGGCTTGATCCATTTAAAATTCTTATTGCCTGCGTACTGAGTTTGCGGACTCGTGATCCCACCACTACAGAAGCCAGTGCCCGCCTGTTTGTTCTTGCAGATAATCCCTTCTCTATGGCGAGTATGCCGGTCGAAAGTATAGAAAAAGCCATATGCCCCGTAGGGTTTTATCGAATAAAAGCGAAGCAGATTCGCGAGATATCACGGCGGATTTGTCAAGAATTCCAGGGAACGGTCCTTGATACGATTGAAGCCCTCGTTGCATTGCCTGGGGTTGGACGAAAAACAGCGAATTTGGTAAGAACCGTGGGGTATAAAAAACCAGGGATTTGCGTGGACATTCACGTCCATCGCATTTGTAATCGCTTAGGGTATGTGGAGACCAAGCATCCAGATGACACGGAATCTGTTTTACGAGGAAAGCTTCCCAGAAAATATTGGATCAAGCTCAATGGCCTATTGGTGCCATTTGGCCAAAATCAATGCACGCCCATCTCTCCAAGGTGTAGTTCCTGTCTCATAAGTTCCTATTGCCAGCGTATAGGCGTCTTATCCATGCGATAGCTTTCCGCTACCTCGAAAAGCTCAGATGGTGTTACCTTTAGGCCTATTTGCTACCAAATGGTATCAAGCCATATTGTTTTTCGATGAATAAGAAATAAAGTCAATAAAGACGGGTCTTAAGCTATCCAAGGCCTTTCATCCACAACCGTATGGGGCCTCACCTTAAACTAATGTTACCAATTGGAAGCAAATGGGTTTTTATTGATTAAACAAAAACTATTTTTTCTTTTACTTTTCAATGGTTTATAAACTATTGATTCGGAGGAAAAAGGATTGTTTTTTGCTTTAGTACTGTCTGTTCGGAAGCCGTAATTGTGAATCTTGAATAAAAAATGAGTCAATTTCATCAAAAAAATCATGAGGAAAGGGGGGTGATTATTAATTATTCGTCCGGTTTTTTAAATGAATTCATGGACTTTATGTCCTGCACTTACTTAGGAGGTGTAAGCAATGTTTCTTTCTAGACGTCAATTTTTAAAGGTCTCAGCGGGGACCGTGGCGGCAGTGGCATTAGCGGATAAGGCCTTGGCCTTAACTGCGTTGCAACCCGTCATTGAAGTGGGCAATCCTCTCGGGGAATACCCAGATCGCTCATGGGAGCGTGTCTATCACGATCAATATCGGTATGACAGCTCATTTACGTGGGTCTGTTCACCAAATGACACGCATGCTTGTCGGGTGCGTTCGTTTGTGCGTAATGGTGTGGTTATGCGGGTTGAACAAAACTATGACCACCAAACGTATGAAGATCTTTACGGAAACCGTGGAACGTTTGCTCATAACCCACGAATGTGTTTGAAGGGTTACACGATGCATCGACGGGTATATGGCCCATATCGGCTTAAAGGGCCGTTGATGCGACGTGGTTGGAAAGCGTGGATGGACGATGGCAGCCCAGAGTTCACTCCGGCCTCGATGACAAAATATAAGTTTAATGCGCGGTACTTAGATGACATGTTGCGGGTGTCCTGGGACACGGCATTTACGTACTTGGCTAAAGCGATGATCATCATTGCTGAGCGGTATTCTGGTGAAGCCGGTGCCCGTCGTATGCGGGAACAAGGCTATCCACCGGAAATGATTGAAATGACCAAAGGGGCGGCTACCCGCACCTTTAAGTTCCGCGCCGGTATGCCCATCCTTGGTGTGATCGGGAAAATGGGGATCACCCGAATGAACGGAGGCTGCGGAGCCTTGTTAGATACGTACATTCGAAAAGTGAAGCCTGCTCAAGCGCAAGGTGGGCGGTATTGGTCGAACTACACCTGGCACGGTGACCAAAACCCAGCACATCCTTTCTGGTCAGGTGTCCAGACTTCAGATATCGATATGAACGACATGCGGTTCTCCAAGCTGAATACCAGCTGGGGTAAGAACTTCGTGGAAAATAAAATGCCGGAAGCGCATTGGAAGCTCGAAAGCATTGAGCGTGGCGCCCGAGTCGTCGTGATCACGCCGGAATATAACCCAACGGCCTACCGCGCTGATTACTGGATTCCAGTTCGGCCGGAAACAGACGGGGCCTTATTCCTCGGTGCATGTAAGATCATCTTTGATGAAAACATGTATGACCATGACTTCTGCCAAGCGTACACGGATATGCCTTTGTTGGTGAGAACGGATACGCTGCAATACTTGGATCCACGAGAATGCATTAAAGACTATGCCTTCCCAGATTTCTCCAAGAGCTATTCCGGTAAAGTGCAAACCTTGAATGCTTCGAAGGTTGCACGTCTCGGCGGCTTTATGGTCTGGGATCTCAACAAAAACCAAGCGGTGCCAATGCACCGGGAATTGGTTGGTTGGCATTATCGCAAGAGCGGCATCGATTCAGCCTTGACTGGTACCTACCGCGTCAAATTGTTGAATGGACGAGAAGTTGACGTCATGCCGGTCATGCAAATGTACCAAGTGCATTTACAGGACTATGACTTGGATACATGTCATCAAATCAATCGGGCTCCAAAAGACCTGATTGTGCGTTGGGCTCGGGATTCAGGCACGATCAAGCCAGCGGCTATTCATAACGGGGAAGGTACGAACCATTACTTCCACCAAACCATCATTGCGCGCGGTGCGGCCATGGTGTTGATTATCACTGGTAACGTTGGGAAATTCGGTACTGGACAGCATACCTGGGCTGGTAACTACAAAGCGGGGATTTGGACGGCAACTCCGTGGAGTGGTGGCGGTTTGGGAACGCATACAGCTGAAAACCCATTCAAAATCACCACGGATCCAAACGCACATGGTAAAGAAATCCATGTGAAGGGCTATTACTATGGTGAGGAAGTCGCATACTGGAACCACGGTGACACGGCCTTAATTGTCAATACGCCAAAGTATGGTCGTCGGGTGTTTACGGGGAAAACGCATATGCCGACCCCAAGTAAATTCCGTTGGGTTGCCAATGTGAACGTGTTGAACAACGCCAAACATCATTATGACATGGTGAAAAACGTTGATCCTCACATTGAAACATTGGTCACACAAGACGTGGAAATGACATCAGACGTCAACCATAATGACGTGGCGTTTGGCGTCAATACCTGGATGGAGTTCACCTATCCAGAGCATACCGCAACAGTATCAAACCCATGGTTCCAAGTGTGGAAGGGTGGAATTCGACCCTTGTATGACACACGGAACGATCTTGATACCGTGGCAGGTGTGGCTGCCAAGCTCACCGAAATGACGGGTGACGGGCGGTTCCGCGATTACTTCAAATTTGTGTATGACAACCGGGTTGATGTCTACGTGCAACGGTTGTTGGATGCCAGTAGCACGGGTTATGGCTACAGCGTCGATACCATGTTGAAGTCAGAAAAAGGCTGGATGGTGATGTGTCGAACGTATCCACGCCAACCATTCTGGGAAGAAACCAACGAATCCAAGCCACAATGGACTCGTACCGGTCGTTATGAAAACTACCGCGTTGAGCCGGAATGTATTGAGTACGGAGAAAACTTCATTTCGCATCGAGAAGGTACGGAAGCAACGCCATACCTGCCGAACGCGATCATGTCGACCAACCCGTATGTCCGACCTGACGACTACGGTATTCCTATCACTGCGCAACATCATGATGATAAAACCATCCGGAACATCAAGTTGCCATGGCAGGAAATCAAACGGTACTCCAACCCACTCTGGGAAAAAGGGTATCAATTCTATTGTGTGACACCAAAGACCAGACATAGGGTTCACAGTCAATGGTCAGTCAATGACTGGGTCCAAATGTATGAGTCGAACTTCGGTGACGCGTATCGAATGGATAAACGTACTCCGGGTGTCGGGGAACATCAAATCCATATCAACCCACAAGCGGCGAAAGATCGTGGAATCAACGACGGTGACTATGTCTACGTTGATGGTAACCCAGTTGATCGTCCTTATCGTGGTTGGAAGCCAAGTGACCCGTATTACAAGGTTGCACGGTTGATGATCCGGGCGAAGTACAACCCGGCCTTCCCGTACCATGTGACAATGGCCAAACATGCGCCATATGTCGGTACCGCAAAATCAGTGAAAGGGCATGAAACGCGACCAGACGGACGCGCGATTGCTATGGATACTGGGTATCAATCGAACTTCCGGTATGGGGCCCAACAGTCCTTTACGCGTGACTGGTTGATGCCAATGCAGCAATTAGACTCGCTGCCAGGTAAGCATGCGGTGGGTTGGAAATTTAAATTTGGGTACCAAGTGGACAACCATGCGGTCAATACGGTGCCGAAAGAATGTCTCATCCGTATCACAAAGGCGGAAGACGGCGGCATCGGTGGTCGTGGTCCGTGGGAACCAGTCCGAACCGGGTTTACGCCAGGTCAGGAAAATGAGTTCATGATCAAATGGCTCAAAGGTGACCACATTAAGATCAAAGTGTAAGAGACAGTTTTTGGTAACCTCAATAGGTTCAAAGACTGTTCATTTGGTAAACCAATATTTAATAAACGGAGGAAACCATGCCAGAAGTTTATAATTGGCAACTAGGCCGGAAGATGCTGTATCCCTATGAGGAACGGCATCCAAAATGGCAGTTTGCATTTGTGTTCAATATTAATCGGTGTTTGGCGTGTCAAACGTGTTCAATGGCAGATAAGTCCACGTGGCTGTTCTCCAAAGGACAAGAATACATGTGGTGGAACAATGTGGAAACGAAGCCGTATGGTGGATACCCACAGTTCTATGATGTGAAGATCACGCAGTTGATCGAGCAAGTCAATCCAGGAGGACAGGTGTGGAACGTGCGGGTTGGCCGCAAACACCATGCACCGTATGGAGTGTTTGAAGGGATGACGATTTTTGATGCTGGCGCCAAAATTGGTCAAGCAGCAATCGGGTATATCCCAACAGACCAAGAATGGCGTTTCGTGAATATCTATGAAGATACGGCGACGTCGATGCGAGCCATCGTGGAAGGCATCGATAAAACCGGTTTCACGAAAGAAGAACCATGGAAAATGCAAGGTAGCAGCTTACCTGAGCATGAAACCTATTTCTTCTACCTTCAACGCATTTGTAACCATTGCACGTATCCTGGTTGCTTGGCAGCTTGTCCACGTAAGGCAATCTACAAACGGCCTGAAGACGGGATTGTCTTAATTGACCAAAACCGTTGCCGTGGGTACAAAAAGTGTGTGGAGCAATGCCCGTTCAAAAAGCCGATGTATCGGGGAACGACCCGAGTGTCGGAAAAATGTATTGCCTGCTATCCACGAGTTGAAGGTAAAGATCCTTTGACCGGTGGTGAGCCAATGGAAACACGTTGCATGGCAGCGTGCGTCGGTAAAATCCGACTCCAAGGCTTGGTAAAAGTAGGTGATGACGGGTTGTGGGCGGAAGATCGTTGGAATCCGTTGTATTATGCCATTCGTGTGGAACAAGTGGCTTTGCCACTCTACCCACAATGGGGAACGGAGCCTAATGGATTCTACATTCCACCACGGCAAGCTCCGCGTGGCTACATCCGCCAAATGTTTGGCCCAGGTGTGGACAATGCGATTGAGAAGTATTTGGTGCCAAGCCGGGAATTGTTGGCAGTGTTACAGCTCTGGAGAGCGAGCCAACAGATCATCTTCCGGTATGACGTCATTCCTGGTCCGAAAGTGTTTGAAACCCAAATTCACGGTCGTAAGTTCGAGATGTACAACGACACGGTGTTGGGCTTCAACAAGTCGGGCAAGGAAGCGGTCCGGCAGCAAGTGGAAGAGCCAATTTATATCCGTCCAGCGGAACGGGTAAACTGGCTGTAGTAGGCGGAGCCTAACGGCACCGCGACGGTAAGAGCAGGGGGCGGCATTCGTCGTCCCCTGCTTTTTTTGTACTCGTATACTTATAGTCATTCCAATTAAGTTCCAATGTATGTATTATTCTGGATACTATGGCATACAGTCTCGATTTGCGGAAACGTGTGGTGGGGTTCGTGGAGGAGGGTGGGAGCAAGGCCGAAGCGGCTCGGCGGTTTCAGGTCAGGGAGTGGTGTGTGCAGGATTGGTGGCGGCGCCCAGATCTGGCCCCCAAACGTCATGGGCTGCGGCGGCGAAAGCTTGATCGACTGGCCTTGCGGCACCACGTCGCCCAATATCCCGAATCGACTCTCAAGGAACGCGCTCAGCACTTGGGAGTCCAGATGAATGCGATCTGGTTTGCCCTCAATCGATTGAAGATCCCGCATAAAAAAAACTCTGCGGTACGCTGAACGAGACACACCCAAGCGCGGGGCGTATATCCAGCAGCTCCGACAGATTCTGACAGCTCAGGGATCGGCCAACATCGTCTCTCTTGATGAAAGTGGGTTTGAACCGACGACCCATCGAACCTATGGCTGGGCTTGCTGCGGACACCGAGTCGCGGGTGAACGGAACGGGAAGACCAGCCCGCGCACGAGCTTGATTGCGGGGAAATCTGGCAAGCGCTTGCTGGCTCCGGTGCTGTTTGAGGGGAATACGAATGCGGAGTGGTTCAATGTTTGGCTGAAGCAGCATCTGTTCAAGGAGCTCGCCCCTCAGTCGATCCTGATCAGGGACAATGCGGCCTTTCATAAGACGGCCCTCACCCGTGAGTTGATTCAGCAAGCTGGGCATAGGCTCCTGTTCCTACCCCCTTATTCACCGGACGACAATCCTATTGAGCAAGATTTTGCGACGATAAAGAAGCGACGCCAATATGCCCCGTCAGAAATCACGCTGGATGAAATCGTCAGAGACTATGGAACTTAATTGGAATGACTATAAAAATGGATTGAACATTCAAAAAAGCCAATGATTAAGGCTTTGCAATAATTGTAATAATTACAATTATTGTTTTGAATTGTTTCAAATGCCTGATACAATCATGACGTAAGACAAAAATGGTGGAAAATCCTACCTGCCTGAACAATTATTTTTGACGTGAATCACCCACTTGTTTCTACAGTTGAGGGACCCTTTGCTGGTCAAGCCGTTTTATTTGGTCAGATCATTAAAAACGGAGAAATTCCTCCTGAATATTTAAAAAGTGATTATATTATGCATCAATTCGTTGAACGGTTGGTGCATTACGTCCTAAGTGTCCCACAGGGGTCTTTTTCAATGGCTGAATTGGGAAAGTTATTAGAAATGATGGACCCGATCCACCAAGTGTTCTTTTTTAAGCGGCTGAAGGAAAATAGCCCGGGTAGTTTAAAACAGTTTGCTCCATTATATTATGGGTTTATGGCCGAATTTGACTCCCTCTTGTTTACCTAATTCATAAATAAACAAACAAAAAAGTTTAAATATTAGCCTTGGTCCTAGAAGGTTTCCGTCTTAAGGTTTATAATTAGTGAAGAAACGCTACACATTTTTGTGAGGAATTCCGAATGAACACTACTTTACACAGAGCCGTTGCAAGTTTTTACAATCTTATTTATGAGGCCCAGGCATTTGCCTCTACAATGGGCAGAATAGATCAGGCGGAACAAGATCGGTATTTAGGGCGAGTGGAAGGCCTCAATTGGGTATTAGATCGATGTCAAGAATTAGAAGATGTTGATATGAATTTGACCACGGCTTCCTTGGCCAAACTTTTGGGTGATGTAAAGTCTGATTTAGAACATGAGCTCTCTATCCAACGTCGAGAAAAGGGGCGAAGAGCAGATGGACGCGAAGAGGCATTATTATTCGTTGGTGACTACCTTGCTAGCCTTATGACTGCCACAGAAATAGAATCAGCGAAAAGTCCGGTCTAAGCCAATTCATTTTTATCTGGACCATGTCGATGGTCCAGATTACGCCACCTCTACTTTTCCCTAACATGGGTTTTACCAAAAAGATCATGATCCGTGAATGGATTGTGCTGGCATTGTGTCTTGGGTTAGGAGCGCATGTTGCGCTCGGATTCCTCCTGCATGGAGGTTTGGATTGGCCTACCGAGGCCTATGGTTTTTATGGGATTCTTTTTGGGGTATTGATCTATGTGGTGGTGCAAGCAGGTCGATATGTATGGTGGGCTTGGCAGGGAAAACAAAAGCGGTAAGGGTTTGCTCGTCTTTTTTGTAGGATAGGAATATCCTTAATTCTCACCATTCACGAACATGAATGATTTAGGAAATATCAGACTTTTCTACTAAAATCCCTTCTTCAATGAGCATAATTGGAATTTGATCGCGAATGGGATAGACCACTGTCTCATCATTTCGGAGAAGGCCTCCATCAATTTTTTCTGCGACAGATTGCCCTCCTTTTGTTTTAAGTTCACCTTTTTCAATTCGTTGATTCAGTTTCTCTACAAAGGTTGGCTCTAACAGACGAATGTCCTGTTTGGTTTCTGGGCAGCACAGTATCGCGAGTAGATCTTGGGCAATCATCCCTTTGTCATGAGAAGTGGTATCAGTTTCCACGAAAAGACTCCTTTTTCAAAAGTAGTAAGCTTGCGTCCTATCCAATCAATGTATCACTACCTCAGTTTTGGGGCAATATGAAACAGAATTTTGTAGGAATGGTTCTGGGAATTTTCAGAATATGAAAGGGTGGTGGTGCGAAGAAGGAGAGGCTTTGATAGACTAGTGTTATTGGTACAATATATTGGGTCATGAGTTCATTTTCTCTACATAATTTACAGCGCTATTTTCTTGCAGGTCTCCTTATTATTGTTCCTGCCTGGGGAACGGTGCTGATTCTCTCCACGCTTTTTGAAGCGTTGGAGCACATGACGGGCGATGTTGTCTGGGCGTTATATGGAACCACCATTCCAGGTTCCGGCATCATGTTTTTTTGTCTACTGGTTCTTTGGGTTGGAATGGGCACGACCTACCTCGTCGGGCAACGCATTCATCAAAAATTTGAGTCTTCCCTAGAACAGATCCCCTTTGTGAGAAGTATTTATCATACCTTGAAAAGCATGGCCGATGTCCTCAAGTTTGGTGAACGATTTGGGCAAAGCAAAGTTGTGGCTTTTCCCTTCCCTCGTGATGGATTGTGGGCGCTTGGGTTTGATATGGGCTTGCCCCCACGAAGACTACAAATCTCTTCAGAGGGGCCGCTGATTATGGTGTTTGTCCCAACTGCCATTCATCCTTTTACGGGATATTTGGCATTTGTTCCAGAGGATCGAGTGAATCGAATTCAATTACGTCCGGAAGAAGCCATGAAAATGGAATTTTCCGCCGGACTGTATCGTCCGCCTTCTGGTTGGCTGACTCCAGCCAGATTACCCATTACGCCCTAGCACCAATTCAGGTCTCATGAACAAACATGCGAACGTGCAGATTAGACGTGCGACTGTGGCTGATCTCGACACGATCAGTACGTTTAATGCCGCACTAGCCAGGGAAACGGAAGCTCGAACGCTTGACGCCCCCCTCTTGCGATCGGGAGTGGAAACCATCCTGCAAGATGCGAGTAAAGGTTGGTATGCGGTCGCTGAGAGTCTCTCCGAGCCTTCCCTATCAAAAGTTGTTGGGCAGATCCTTATCACGTATGAGTGGAGTGATTGGCGGAATGGGCATTTCTGGTGGCTGCAAAGCCTCTATGTCGACCAGCCCTATCGTCAGCAGGGTGTCTTTCGTCAGCTGTATGAGTATGTGTATGAGCAAGCTCACACGAATTCCGAGAAGGTCTGTGGGTTTCGTTTATATGTGGAACGAGAAAATCTCCAAGCGCATCAAGCCTATGCCCATATCGGATTTCAAGAAACCCCTTATCAGATGCATGAGCTGGAATTTTCTAAGAAGCCTTTCTCTTCTTCCATTTCAGCCACATGAATGACTGAAACGATTTCCCAAAATATTCTCCCGATATTTAGACCCCACAATCATGCCCATGCCGTATAATTTCTCTTGGATCAAAGTTTTTAAAATCTGTCTATTGAGTGTTTCGATTCTCAGTTCCTGGGGATTTACAACGGCCCAGGCTGAGCCGTTGTTGGAGGCATCCGTCACAGAAGCTCGTCCCCATATTCAAGATCTTGGGATAAAAATTGGACAATACGAATCGGGCGAATGGAATGCTATCACCGATGTTCCGGGTGTAAAGGTGGGACATCTTACAATCAAGGAAGGCCAGGGAGCCTTAATCCCTGGACATGGGCCGGTTCGGACGGGAGCCACCGTCATTATTCCCCGTGACGATGTGTGGCAGCACAAAGTTCCAGCAGGAGCCTTTGTCTTGAACGGCACGGGTGAAATGACAGGCTTAGCATGGGTCGCGGAATCTGGTTTTCTAGAATATCCGATTGCACTGACCAATACGTTAAATGTGCCTCGAGTGGCTGATGGCGTGATGAGTTGGATGATCAAACAGTATCCGGACATTGGCATCCGTGATGATACGCTTACGCCGGTAGTCGCTGAATGTGATGATAGCCGGTTGAATGACAGCCAAGGGCGACATGTTTCACCCGAAGAAGTGGTGAGGGTCTTGGAAGATGCCGCCAGTGGTCCTGTCCAAGAAGGATCAGTGGGCGCGGGGACAGGAATGGTGTCCTATCAATTCAAAGGTGGGATCGGCACAGCTTCACGGGTTCTTCCTCTTGAAAAAGGAGGCTATCGCGTAGGAGTCTTGGTGAATGCGAATCATGGACGACGGCATGAATTCAACATGGCAGGAATCCCCGTCGGTCGATTATATAAGAACGAAGAAAAGACGAGTGCCAAAAAAGAAGTCACGACAGCGCCTTCTTCCCAATCAAAAACCTTCCGGCCTCAAAAACGGCAAGATAGCGGTTCCATCATCATTATCGTGGCGACTGATGCGCCGCTGGATTCGAGGCAATTGGTTCGTCTGTCCAAGCGGGCGACGATTGGGTTGGCCCGGACAGGATCGATCTCGCATCATGGGAGTGGGGATTTTGTGCTCGCGTTTTCCACGGGGAATCGCATCCCACATTACCCAAAGGATCCCACCTTTGTCATGACGCATCTTGCCGATACTCATCTCAATGCAATCTTTCAGGCCACGGTAGAGGCAACCGAGGAGGCAATTTTAAATGCCTTATTACAAGCCACGACGGTGACGGGACGAGATGACCGACGATATGAAGCCATTTCTATCGAACAGGTCCGTTCTATTCTGGCAACGTATCCATCAACGAATAGTAAGGAGTGAAAAGTAAAGAGTGAGAAGCACGCGAAAAGAAAACCCTGCATTCCATTCTAATATTTTCCTCTTTGTCTCCTCTCCTTACTCCTTGCTTTTTATTGCTTTGGTTGGTCCCGTTGAGCAGTTATCCTTAACAACGAAATTGAATCATTTATGATGCACTGCCATGTAGCGGTTTCTCAAGATGAGAATCCTCAGCAGGCGGCGCAAGTCGTCTCTCGATCGGTTCATGACGCATTTGGGAAAATAGCCTGTGATTTTGCTTGTGTCTTTTTCTCTCCGCACTTTTCAGATGATGTGCAAGCCTTAGTTGACATCGTTCGCAAGAATCTTGACCCAAAAATATTACTTGGCTGTATGGGGGCAGGAGTGATTGGCGGAACCCAAGAAATTGAGGAGCATCCCGGGCTTGTGCTTTGGGGCCTGAGCAATCCCAGCATGCACATTACCCCCTTTCACCTGATTCCTAAGAAGAATGGCGAGGACTTTTCATTAGAAGGTTGGCCAGACATGCCGGAAGGGCATGGCCTTCCTCAAACGTTCCTTCTCTTTGCCGACCCATTTTCCACACCGATAGACGAATTATTTACGCTTTTGGATCACCATGCTCCTGGTTCGTTGGCCATTGGGGGAATCGCCAGTGGAGGGATGGATGAAGGGGAATCACGTTTGGTCTTAAACGACCAGATTATTGAATCGGGGGTGGTTGGGGTAGCGATCCAGGGAGGTGTGGAAATACGAACGGTCGTGTCGCAAGGGTGTCAACCGATTGGAGAGCGAT
Organism: Nitrospirales bacterium; assembly: GCA_965248225.1. GTDB lineage: Bacteria > Nitrospirota > Nitrospiria > Nitrospirales > UBA8639 > Nitrospira_E. The sequence continues at coordinate 3,963,946 of CBDFIV010000015.1, read as the reverse complement.
ATGTCGTGACGAAGGTTGAGCGGAACGTGATCCAGGAACTTGGCGGCATTCCTCCCTTGGAACGATTGGAGGCTACGCTGAAGGCTTTGGGGGAGGCTGAACGCCAGCAGGCCGCCAATGGCTTACAAGTGGGGATTGCGATGGATGAACATCGTGCAGAGTTCGGGCAAGGAGATTTTTTGATTCGTGGATTGTTAGGCGCGGATCGACAATCGGGATTTTTGGCCATTGCCGATTTCGTTCAAGAAGGACAAACCATTCAGTTTCATATTCGTGATGCCAATGCCGCAGGCGCTGATTTAACCGCGTTGCTCGAAAGGGAGCGCCTAGCATCTCCGAACGATCAACCCAAAGGGGCCTTACTCTTTAGTTGCAATGGACGCGGGCAGCAATTTTTTCAGACGCCCCATCATGATGTCGCTGCGGTGCATCAACATATGGGCATGCTTCCCATCGCCGGGTTTTTTGCGGGAGGAGAGATTGGGCCAGTTGGGGGAAAGAATTTTTTGCATGGCTATACGGCCAGTATGGTCCTGTTTTATGATAAAATTACCATAGATCGTTAATCCTTCAATATTTATCACCAACCCTAATTATCGGAGAGTCAATAATGAAGAAAAGGATTGTGCGGCCATGCCTTCTGTTCCTATCCTCGAAGCTTCAACGCTGCGTACTCATTGCGCTGGTCGGAATGTTCCTCCTGCCATTGACCGGTCATGCCGCTGAAGAAACGATGATCAAGACGTCGTCAGGTTTGCAATATGCCGATCTGGTGGTGGGCAAGGGCCGTGAAGCGCATGCAGGAGAAAAGGCGACCGTGCATTATACCGGGACGCTGGTGGACGGAACTAAGTTTGATAGTTCCAAAGATCGCAACCAACCGTTCTCCTTTCCGCTTGGAGCTGGGCGCGTGATCAAGGGATGGGATGAAGGTGTCGAAGGGATGAAAATCGGTGGAACTCGGAAGTTAGTCATTCCATCGGACTTAGGATATGGAGCTCGAGGGGCAGGGTCGAGCATTCCCCCGAATGCTACGCTGATTTTTATCGTCGAACTTCTTGACCTCCATTGATGAAGGAAACGCCTCTCACTCAAGTGCATCGGGCGCATCAGGCCAAGCTAGTCGACTTCGCTGGCTGGTTGATGCCCATGCAATATACCGGGGTTTTGGATGAATATCATGCGGTGCGTCAAGGTGTCGGCCTATTCGATGTCAGTCATATGGGACGGATCAACGTGGCGGGCGCTCAAGCTGAAACTTTTTTGCAATGGGTCAGTACGAATGATGTCGGACGGCTTGGTGTGGGGCAGGCTCAGTACAGCATGGTCTGCCAAGAGGGGGGAGGAATTCTCGATGACATTTTCATTTATAAAACCGGGGAAGCTGAATTCCTAGTCTGTGTGAATGCATCGAATCGGATCAAGATACTTGCATGGTTTCAAAAATATCAACAAGAAAAATTTCCGCAGGTAGTCATTCGCGATCAATCTGAGGAATTAGCCCAACTGGCCATTCAAGGACCCTTATCACAGACTTTACTGAGGAGGGTGCTTGGATCAGAAGTCGATGGGCTGAAACCTCGCCAATGCCTCACTCTTGAAAAGAATGGGTTCTCAGGATTGCTGAGCCGCACAGGCTACACCGGGGAAATTGGCTATGAATGGTACCTTCCTGCAGGAGAAGCTCAACAGGCTTGGGAACAATTATTAAAAGCTGGTGGAAACGGTCAGGTGAAACCGGCTGGGCTTGGCGCTAGGGATCTGCTTCGCCTGGACGTGGGATATTTACTCTATGGGAATGATATGGATGAACAAACGACACCGCTGGAAGCTGGAGCCGAATGGGTGGTGGCGTGGAACAAAAGCCCGTTCCAAGGTCAACCGGCTCTCCAGCAACAAAAGGAGCAAGGTGTCACGCGAAGGCTTGTCGGCTTTGAATTGATCGAACGAGGTGTGCCCAGACATGAGATGGCAATCTTGAAGGACGGGGAGACGGTGGGTACGGTCACGAGCGGAAATTTTTCTCCCGTGTTGCAAAAAGGGATAGGCTTAGGATCACTTCCCCCAGCCCTGTGTCACGAAGGGACTTTGGTTGAAATAGATATTCGTGGGAAACGGGTGCCGGCTACAATCGTCAAACCGCCATTTTATAAACGTCTCAAATCGTAAATTCTGTTTTTGTCTCTACCCATATCTATGTCAGAAGAAAAAATCCTGTCGACTAAGCAGATTTATTCAGGAAAAGTGTTGAAGCTTGACCTGGATACGATCGCTCTGCCAAACGGACGCACAACCGAATTGGAAATTCTTCGGCATCCAGGCGCTTCCGCCGTAGTGCCTCTTAAAGAGGATGGGAGCGTGGTCCTTATTCGGCAGCTCCGGCATGCGGCCGGCGGATTCATCTACGAAATTCCCGCTGGAAAATTAGATCCGAAAGAAGATCCTAAAGATTGTGCCGCACGGGAATTGGAAGAAGAGGTTGGCTATCGTGCCGGGTCCTTAGAGCTACTCACCAGCATTTGGACGGCGCCAGGATTTACGGATGAGGTCATTCATATTTACCTCGGGACTCACCTGGAAGTAGGGAAGCAGAATTTAGATCAGGATGAAATCTTGGAAATTGTGGAATGGCCACTCGAAGAAGCGATGGCCAAAGTTCTGGATGGAACGATTCGTGACGCCAAAACCATCATTGGGTTGCAGATGGTGTATGGTAAGAAGCATTAATACTACCCACCCCAAAACGATCACGCGACTTCTCCTAAGAGCGAGGGCATTCGGCCATCACCCACGCTGGGGAGAGGCGTTGCCCAATCATCTTGATACGAACTGAGGAGCTCCACATGTCCTAAATGAGGGGCTGGGCGGTTATGCCGACTTTCGCAATGAAAGCGAGCTTCCAGCCCTAACTGCTTCAAGAGAAAGTGCGCCAACTCAATTCGAGATACGGCTCGCGTTGCCGGGATATGGCGAAGGCCAGTCACTCCGCTCTGGCAAAGTGACATCACTCTCTGCGCTAAATCCTCCACCCATACGACAGAGCGAAATTCATCCTCCACAATGGTGACGGGAAGTTGGCGTTGGGTGCGGTAACGTAACCAGTCTACATGTCCCGTGCGACCATTCGGGGATGGGCCAATCGCCAACCCTGTCCGAATGACCAACGACTGGGGTCTCTCCAAAACCATTTGCTCCGCTTCCACGCGAGTTCTTCCATAGACACTAATCGGACATGGTGGGGAATCTTCATCGTACCTTCCATCTCCGCCAAAGACATGATCCGAGGAGACATAGATTAATCGTGTATGGTTGGGTAGAGCCTTCAACGTTCGTTGAAGATGTCCGACGTTGACCTCATGGGCCCACTTCGTATCGACTTCGCAATTCAGCACATCACATACAGCGTGGCAATATAGAAGGATGTCTGGGTTATATTGACCCATTATCGCCTCGATCCATTGAGGATCTTCTAAATTGAGGACAGGCCATTGTTGAACCACTGGTGCGGCATTCCCTGGTGATGTGAAAGGGATCACTGCGTCGGAAAAGAGTCGAGCCAGATTAAACCCCAAAATAGAGGTGGCTCCGAAAAGTAAAATAGGATGACTCATAACAGTAGATGGGACATTATTTTGAGAGGGGAGTGTGCTAATGCTCAGTCATAAACCAGCCGGCGATGGAGAGGCGTTTGTGGTCTCCTGCTAAGGGGTCAACGCGGCAGACGCGGTGAAACTGAGGAACAGCAAATATCGCCAATGAGCCAGGCAATGGCGCAATACATTGACTCACTTCTAAAATTCCCCCCCCATTCGGACCACAAGTTTCTTTGTAGAGAATAAGTTCTCCACCCCAATCTGGTAGCCATTCTTCATGGAAATATGTGGCCAAGGCCAGGCGGCGAGTGGGAGGGATTTTCCCTTGCGCATAGGTGTAGGCATCGTCGGTATCGTCGTGCGTCGAAAGACAGTCACCCACCCCATAGGAATAATAATTGAAGTTGATATGGCGTCCGATAATATTGGGAAAGGATTCCATGTACTCCGCGATACATGGGAGCCCCACCCGTTCCATGAACTGGTTGCCTTCGGCAGAGGCCATCTCAGCTTTGAGCCAATTCCCACAATGTTGGAAGGCCTGTGCGACCGGTGGCATGTCGGCTAACGCCGTCCATGTTGATTCATCCATGGCCTCTCGAAACTTCTTTCGTTCGTCTGCACTCCAAAAGTTCTCCAAAATTAAAACGGGATCGTGCGCAAAGGCGAACTGTTCAGGACAAAATTGTGAAAAATGAGTGTTCATGCGTGTTTCTCAATTGCCTTTTGTGACATTCATCAGAATCCTTCTGAACATCTTTTTAGCAAGTTCTCCCTGGTGTCGCAATGTGTTGAGCATATTCTTCTTTAGTTGGAACGAGGTGTCATAGGCGCTATCTTCTCGTCCGAATTTGGAGCAGTTCGGCGTTCGTGCTAAACAGATATCAGACGTATCTTTTCGGATATCGTCGGTGTGCCACTTAGCAAAGCCTGAGAACGCTTCATTAAGGTCATTAAATAAAATATCTTTAAATAACAATAGGTTGCGTGGGAATGGCTCCATGGATTGCAGGAAGATATTTCATGGCAATAGTTTTGCATTCCCTAAACTGAGAAGCGAATTTGCCGAAGGACAATTAACAGGCGATGGCTGCCAAAATTTGTATGGTGTGGCCATATGAAAGGTAGGTTGTCGGTGAATCTTGAAATTTCCGATCAGGGAGCTGAATTGGAGATTACTCGAAGGACCTGTGTGGCCACTCAAGACTTTTTGTCCGTGATGAACAAACCTATTCTCATTATTGATGATGATCGACTCGTGAGACGGGCGTTGCGGCTGTTGCTCGAGAGCCATGCGTTTGACTGCAAGGAAGCTGATGATGGATTGGAGGGACTGACTTTGTTGGATGGAGGGCTGTCGGTGGACGTGATTCTTTCAGACTATCATATGCCGGTGATCGATGGGCTGAATTTTCTGAAGGCGTTAGCCTATCGTGTGAGCGGTCAGGGAGTGCAGGTGATTCTGCTAAGCGGTAATATGACAGAAAAAATGGAACGGATGGCAAAGGAGGCTGGGGCCTTTGCTGTGATGCCAAAACCGTATGATCCTCAAAAGTTATTGGCCCTGATCTCTCGTGCTTGTAACCGACCCATTTCCTAAATTTGAACAGTGTCCTGAGCCTCCATGCAGGAGGTTGAAGATTGAATGGTTGAGCGATCGTAACCGTAGGGAGGTAGCCGCGTGTATGGGGTTAAACATTTTGGTGATAGATGATGAAGCCGATCTTCGCTCTTCCTTGCAAGAGCGGTTGGTGATGGAAGGGTATCACGTCTGGACCGCCCCAGATGGACGAGCGGGCTTGAAACTCTATCATGACCATCGGGTCGATCTTGTCATCACTGATGTGCTGATGCCGGAGATCGATGGGTTGGAAGTGCTTCGTACACTCCGTCGTCTCAGCTCGCTCCTCCCAATTATTGTGATGTCAGGTGGCGGGACACGTGATTTAGACTTTCTGGTAGAAGCCCAAGAATTCGGTGCGACCCGTACGATCTCCAAGCCTTTCCGTCTTGAGGAGATAGTGGCAATGGTCAATGGGCTGTTTGATTCCCTTTCCCAATCTGTCGATTAAGAGATCTTCTCCCACCCTATCCACTCTGGGCTATTCCTTAAAAAATGCAATAAAGGCATGGGGTTTTTACCTGCTATAAATTTTCGCGAGTTAGTAACCGAAAAGAGCATAGGCACAGTACGGTCTTCTTACCGTCCAACCCTGAGAGACTCTTTCAAAAGATCGTGAGGAGCGTTTGAACTCATGGCCACCAAACTTGGCATCAGATTGAATAGGGTGAGTGCCATCATGACCTCTCGGGTGGTGACCGTTGAAATGGATGATTCCCTTCAGGTGATTCAAGACATATTTCGCCAAGTGAAATATCACCACCTCGTGGTCGTTGATGAAGGAAAGATCGTCGGCATTATTTCGGATCGCGATTTTTTTAAGGCCATCAGCCCTTTTGTGGGGACCTTATCCGAAACGAATCGTGATCAGGCGACGTTGGAGAAGCGGGCTCACCAAATCATGTCGCATTATCACGTGACCGTTCGTCGATCCTGCTCAATTGAGAAAGCGGCGAAGATGATGTTGGATCGGGGAGTCTCGTGTTTGCCTGTCACGAGTGCTGATGGCACGGTTGAAGGAATTCTGACATGGAAAGACTTAGTGAAGACTCTTCTTGATCAGACATCAGAATCTTGATGGTCAATAATCGCATCTCCTGTGCTCTCGCCTCGTTGTTCTTGCCAGTCTTCTAATACAAAAATTTTACACGCCCTTGGGTTGGTCGTGTTGAGTCATTCTCAATGACGAGACCGATTGGTCTTGTTACAATATTTCCTCAAAAAATGTAGAAAAATACTGAGAAAGAATCATCAAAATTTAGAACGATCATTCACCGAGGAAAGGGAAGAGTAAGCATGGCAGATAAACGATTTATTCTGGAATTGGGGAAGTTATTAATCGCGGCAGCGTGGGCGGATGGCACCTTATCAACGACGGAAATCAATGGCCTCAAAGAACTCCTGTTTCAATTGCCTGATATTTCTGGAGAGGAATGGATGGAACTGGAACTCTATATGGCGTCTCCTGTAGGAGAGGCAGAGCGACAACGTCTATTAGATCGTGTGCTCGGACGTATGGGATCAGCGGCGGATAAAGCCCTGGCTTTAGAAGCCTTAGAGAAGCTGATGCCCTTAGGAGCTTCAGAGAGCGATCAACAAAGGGAAGCCGTTCAACAGCTTCGTGACGATCTCGAACAGGGCAGTGGCGGATTCATGGAACATCTTCGACGGCCGTTTCGTCGCATGCTCAATCTTCGGGGGCGGCATTATCGTGACGAACAGGATCGTGAAAGCCGGTTAGAAGATTTCATTAAAAACACGATTTATTTTCAGGTCACCATGGCATTACAAGACCGAGGCATCACCTTTGACTTGCCTGACACTGACATTCGTAAACTGTGTCTCGCAGCAGGGTTGATGGCTCGAGTCGCCGGCGTGGATCATGTGGTGTCTGAAGAAGAGACCCAAGTCATAGGGGAGGTGCTTCAGCGTCGTTGGACGTTGACGGGGGACCAGGCGCAACTGGTTGCCGAAATCAGTCACCACCGAATCTTTCGTGGGTTAGATAGCGTACGATTGGTGAAGCGCTTTAAGGAATTAACGACGAAGACGGAACGGCAGGAGTTTCTCCATTGTTTATTTGAAGTGGCTAATGCGGCCGATCAGACCTCCTTTGAAGAAATTGAAGAAATCCGTAGCCTTGCCCAGGGCATGGATCTTAGCCACCAGGATTTTCTTGAGGCCAAGCTGGTTATTCCGCGAGAAGATCGAAAAGGTCTCTAGGATTTTGTGCCTTTCAGAATTCCCCTCCTTTGTAAGGAGGGGCTAGGGGAGGTAGAGTCATCGTTCAATGCAATGAGTCAATCATGTGTGGTTGTCTCATGACATGACTCTATCCCACATTCCATAGCATTATTCAATCAATTCCTGCACTGTCATTCCCGACAGTTGTTATCGGGAATCCATCTCGGGTTTTTTAATGTTCAACAACAGTTGGTAGGTGGAAGACGTCTTGCTTGTTTTATTTAACAACAGTGCTCAAAGGCTTATGTGTATTGCCGGGTTTCGTCCCGGCAGGCGAGCCACTTTTGTTTTGGTAAAAGTGGCCAAAACCAGTGTGCCGAGCATGCTCAACAGCTTGAGGGTGGAAGTCCCTTTGACAACCTGATGGAGGTGAAGTCATCGCGAAGCGCAAGGGCGTCGTCGTGAGGCGGGGTCTGAAGGCAGCGTGGAGCAAAGGCGTGGGCCGATGAACAAGAACCAGATACGAGGCAGTCAGGGTCGGACGAGTGGGCTGGTTTTCACGAAGTCCTTATCCATCAAGGGTCCTGGGTGTAAATCTGGCGGTCGTGCGCTGAAGGCGGTTGAGCTTCCCTCGGGAGACCTCTCGTCTGTCTTGGCAGCAAGACTGAGAACTGAGTGATCAGTTCAGACCGGGCGGGAGGAGTCAGCAGAGGGCATAGTAGTCCCGAGAGGGATGAAGGCCTGAACGGTGCGGAGTGGTCAGTAGGCAGTGGAACTCATGAGCGACAAGCGGCTGAATGACCAGTTAATTCTGGCCTTCCCGACAGAGGATAGGGGTGAAGCCCTAAGGGCTGACGAGGAAGTGTCGAATCGCTTGCGGCGAACCGCCCAGTCGAACGCCCGGCGAGGGGTGCCCAGGTGAGAGCAGTCTCTCCTGGGGGCTAATCGCATAACCCACCGAACCGCCGTATACGGATCCGTATGTACGGTGGTGTGACAGGGAAAGTTCGTGAGGACCTACCTATGTCGATTTGACACCCAGTCTAGCCTCATAAGATGGGGTGGACGCAGAACAGGGGAGAGCGGGTCGGGTAGCCAGGGGCGGTTGCCCGCCCCCAGCTCCCACAGAACCGGACTTGTGGGTCGCACATCCGGCTCTTCAAGTCGATCCCTCATGCCCCAACAGCGTCAGCTGTTGGGGTAAGACCCATTTGGGCTGGTGGTGCTCCCGTTCCCACAATCGCATCAGCGTGGTCACCCGGTCGTAAAACCACTGGTTCCCATAGGCCTGATGCATCCCATAGGTGCGACTTTTGAACCACGCCCCGCGACGGCTATACGCCGTCTTGGTCGCCGACTTCACAGAGACACCACGTTGCAGTAAGTGCCGCAACAGGTAGCGAGGACACCGTCCTTTCTGCCGAATGATGATCGCTCGCAGTCGCCTGCGCACATGGGCATCAATTCGACTCAAGCGACGCGCTCCAGGCTCGGTACATAGCCGATAGTAGCCATACCATCCGCGTAGATAGCGATTCACTGCCCCCATACAACCGCGCAAGGATGACCCCCAGTTTCGAGGGGTGAGCCCTCGAATCCGTTGGGTCAGCCGTTGCTCGGTACGGGGAGACAGATGAATCTCCACGCCCCCTTCCGGATTCTGCTTCAGGCAGAACCCCAGAAAGTTCAGGTGGCCAGGTCGATCCACTGAACTCTTGGCCTCGTTCACTTGCAGCCGCAACCGGTCTTCAAGGAATCGACGCGTGGCCTTCAACACGCGTTGACCGGATCGTTCACTCCGCACGAAAATTTGACAATCGTCGGCGTACCGCACGAACCGGAGGCCACGACGTTCCAGCTCCCAATCAAGTTCATCTCACACCACGTTAGATAAGAGGGGAGACAGAGGACCGCCCTGGGGGGTGCCTTCATCGGTCGACACCCGCAGCCCATCTGGCAGTACCACGTTCGCCTTGAGCATTTGATGGACGAGGTGCAGGAGACGCCCGTCTTTCACCTGATGAGCGAGGCGGTTCAGGAGCCGTTGGTGATGGACTCGATCAAAGAATTTCGACAGATCGATGTCCACCACCCACTCGTACCCCGCTTCGACGTACCCCTTGGCTTGCGCCAGCGCTGTCTGGGCCCCTCGCCGTGGACGGAACCCGTGGTTGCTGTCGTGAAAGGAGGGTTCATACATCGGCTCGACGACTTGTCGCAGAGCCTGTTGCACCCAGCGATCCACCACATTGGAATACCTAATCCGCGGCCACCACCCCCCGGTTTGGGAATCCAAACTCGACGGATGTCCCCCGGTTGATAGTGGCCCGCCAGCAACTGGCGACGCAGTGCCGGGAGAAGCTGCCGAGAAGCCTCGACCACTTCGGCGACGCTGCGCCCATCCACCCCTGCCGCGCCCTTGTTCCGCGCGACGTGTCGCAAGGCCTTCGCTAAATTGCTCGCCCTCGCCATCTGCTCTAACAGGTGAGGACCCTCACCTGTCTGGGCGGTCGGAGTGTGGGCGTCCTTGTCATCCGCTCTCAGCAGCAACCACGTGTGGGCGTCGGATACGTCCGAACCCACCTCGTCATCGCCCCCTTGCGGGCTGTCGGCAAACGCGAATGACAGTTGACCCACTCCAACCTTTCTCAACTTGCCACCCCCTTCGCTCCCCCGGCATTACCCGGCTTCATCACTACTATGAGGTGGTCCGACTTCTCCACGGGCGTGGTGCCGACGTCGTTGCCTTCGTCCGCGCTACCACTTGATGGTGGACCCATGGAGATCTCCTGGGGTAAGGATGACTTGCGTCCCGCCATCGCCGCCCCCACTACTGGTCCGGCCTCGGTCGGATATGGGGCGTCGCGCTGTGGCGCACGCTCACCCAGTCCGGTCCAGCCTGCATAGGGGTTCATTTGCATTCGGTACGGCGGTTCGTCTCGGGCTTCCATCCCACACGCCCTCACGGGCAGAAGGTGTTGGCCGCTGGCCAGCCTTCCTCGCGTGCAGTTGCCTCTGACTCGTGGTTGCCTCCGACAGACCCCACAGGGGACTTCCACCCCCATCAACTCATCCATGCCCAGCGCACACCAACTCGCTCCGCTCAAACAAGGCCCGCCAAATATAAAGAGCGTCCGACCCTAGGGCCGGACAGCAGGCGTCGGATAGTGAGAAAGAGGTGCGAGGAATATGAGACATTCAAATAAGGCGCACTTGCTTTTCCTGTAACAGCTGGCCATGCCACAGGCCAATTTTCTTAGGACCCTCGCCCACTTGGGGGAGAGGGAAGGGTGAGGGGGGAGACGTTCAACAGTCGATACGTGCGGAATAGAGGCGTCAGAGATTCCGGTCAACGACATACCGGTAGAGATTATAGATGAATGGAGAATGAGTTCTTTATTCCTCAAAGCGATCAATGACCGCGGCGCCGACGGCGTCGCCTTAGACGTTGACTGTCGTTCGGCAACGATCCAAAAACCAATCCACCACTTAGATTAGCGAAATCCCTTCTATCGGCAGGTCGACGGCTTTGAGTACAATGACCCTTGTCACAAGGTCAGCCTCTGAAATGTCGACGGTGCTTGTGAATGATGCAATAACGCCATCTGAATGTTCCAATTATTTTGACGATCTCCCCTTCACCAACAAACCCCAAGAAAAACATGGCGTCTGGGACCACGAAGAGTGATGAGGCACAGCCTCCGGAGAAGCCTGGGCCGACGCGAAGACCTGCTTCCACGATCCCGCTGTCTGTGATCCCCTACGCTATTGCGATCTTTCTCAGTGCCTTTCTGCTGTTTCAAGTCGAGCCCATCATCGCCCGGTATATCCTGCCCTGGTTCGGAGGCACACCGGCGGTCTGGACCGCTTGCATGCTCTTTTTCCAGGTCTTCCTCCTGGCCGGATATGCCTATGCGCATCTTCTTGCAAGCTATCTCTCCCCTCGGAACCAAGCGCTTCTTCACTTGAGTCTGGTGGTGTGCTCCCTGGCCTTTCTTCCTATCACTCCGGAAGAGACCTGGAAGCCGGATGGCAGCGAGAATCCCATGCTGGCGATCGTTCTACTCCTTCTGGTGACCATCGGCCCCCCTTTTCTATTAGTCTCAGCTTCAGGCCCCCTTCTGCAACATTGGTTCAACCGAACCCACCCGACTTTGTCACCCTACCGGCTGTATGCCTTATCAAATCTAGGCTCTCTCTTGGGACTGGTCTCGTATCCATTTTTCGTAGAACCCCAACTGGGGCTGACCACCCAAACCTTCCTCTGGTCCACCGGGTACGGACTGTACGCGGTCCTTGTGGCCTGGAGTGCCATCATGTTGTGTCGATTCGCGACGCTGAAGGATTCTTCCGAAAGCTCCGGGTCTCTAGCAGGTACGACATTGCGCCTACCGGACAGACTGCTGACCCTTTCCCTCGCGGCCTGCGGATCAGTGGTCCTTCTCGCGAGTACGAATCAGATCTGTCGGGACATTGCGGTCATCCCGTTTCTATGGGTCCTGCCACTAAGCCTGTACCTCATCTCTTTTATTCTCTGTTTTGATCATCCACGATGGTACAACCGACGGGTCTGGGTGCCCGTGCTCATGACATCTTTCGCTGCGGTGGTCTACCTCCTGCTCCAGGATTATGGGGCGGTAGAGATGAATCTGTACTTCCAGATTTTTATCTATTCAGCTGCTCTCTTTGCCTGCTGCATGGCGTGCCATGGTGAACTGGTTCGCCTGAAGCCTTCTGCCGAACATCTCACATCCTTTTACCTCATGATCGCGCTGGGTGGGGCCATGGGCGGCGTGTTCGTCAACCTGGTTGCGCCTTTTCTCTTTAAAGGCTACTGGGAATTTCATGGTGGACTGGTTGCCACGGCCGTTCTCCTGGGGTTCTGCTTGTTCCGGGGGAGGGAAACGCGCCAAACCCCACTCGTGTGGTGGTCCGGAAGAATTCTCTGGATAGGGGGAATCGCCGCGCTGACGGGCTTTTTGTGTTTGCATATTCAAGAGCAGCAAAAGAGCAACATTCTGACCAAGCGAAACTTTTATGGTGTCCTCAGAGTGAATGAGGTTGATATCGGGGAAGAGTTCGCCACCCGTTTTCTCTATCACGGGCGCATCACGCATGGGGAGCAATTCCTGACTCCTCAGCTGCGGTCTTATCCGCGTGCCTACTACGGGCCGAATAGCGGGGTTAGTTTGGCCATCCGGCGGCATCCTCAGTATTTCGGTGGGCCTATTCCAAAAGAGGGCGTACGACCACAGGGTATGCACGTGGGAAACATTGGGTTAGGGGTTGGGACAATCGCGACCTACTCCCGTCCTGGCGATACCTATCGATTTTATGAAATCAATCCTGACGTGGATCGGATAGCCAAGGAGTACTTCACTCTTCTTAAAGACGCGAAGGGAGCACAGCAGGTTATTCTCGGAGATGGGCGTATTTCTCTAGAGCGGGAATTGGCAAACAAGAATCGACAGCAGTTCGATGTCTTAGCGGTGGATGCTTTCAGTGGGGACGGCATTCCTGTTCATCTCCTCACTCGGGAGGCGTTCGCTCTGTATTGGGAGCATCTTAGAACAGGAGGAATTCTGGCGTTTCATATCACCAACTACCACTTTGACTTTAGTCCCGTCATTCGAGCGCTGGCCCAAGAGTTGGGCAAGGAGGCTGTGTGGATCAAGGATCCAGGTAATCCGCAGCGAGGGAATTACATCAGTGATTGGGTGCTGGTGACGAGCAATCAGGCGTTCCTCAAAGATCCATTTGTCTTCAACCGGATCAGGCCGTGGCCAAGTGCCAAGCGCAAAGAAATCTTGTGGACTGACGATTACAGCAACCTTTTTGGGGTGGTGACACCGTAATGTGTCCGCGTATGGTCGCACAGACTCATTGGGTTTCACGGGAGTCATATTTCAGCGGTTCACGTAGTCTTTCCTTCTAGCACTCAAAGGGCGCGCGACATTGTTCCAAGCTATCAACAACAGGTCTGACCACAATAAGCCTTCCCCCCACGCGGTCATTCCCGACATTTTTTATTGGGAATCCATCTTGGCTTTTCCCAGTCAATAACCATGGTTTTGTAGAACCTGCCATAATGATCTTTCCCATTATAGAATCTTCACTACTATCCAAAACCATCCGAACTCCCTCGCCCTTTCAGGGAGAGGGTTGGGGTGAGGGTGTAACGCCATTAAGCAGTTAAAATATGATAGATAGTACAAAGGTTTATTGGAATTGCCGGGTTTCGCCCCGGCAGGCGACCGACTTTTCTTTCGGGAAAAGTAGGCAAAACCATTGACGCCCAGTCCGGCCACATTGGAGGGGACGGACGCAGGATTGAAGAGCGGACCAACTCGCTGCGCTCAAACAAGGCCCGCCAGAAAATGAGAGCGTCCGTCCGAAGAGCCGGACAGCAGGCGTCGGAGAAGAACAAGAGGGAGCGGGAGAAGTTCAGATAACACGACACATGAGGCGTATTCCTTGCCCTTGTGGCCTGGACGAGAGCCGGCACGGGTTAATGAAGCTTCGATACATGACCAAAAACTTGGAACAACAGACGTGATCCCAGTGGAGTCTCAAGAGAAGAAATGATGCAAGATCAAGCAATGACCCCAATTTTTTGGTTGGATGGATGCCGCGTGAATGACTTCTGTTTTTGCCTTTCTCTTCACGATGCTCTAGGACTTTGTTCAAGGGCATGGTCTGGAGGCAATGGTTGTTTCCTGCGGGACGCAGCCAACAAAAGGGCGGTTTCCCTATGAAGGACTTTTGAAAAAAATGTCCCACAAAGGCGGAGGTCCGCTAGCGGCGTTTTCTGGACTAGCGAAATGTTAAAAGTGAGAAGTGAAGGCGAGGAGCTCGAGGAAAAGAGCGAGGATGAACGTCAGGCTTTTCTTTTGCTTTATCCTCTTCTGGGAATTGCTCATGTGTTTGATAGGTTTAGATTATTTTTGAGTATGCCAAAACAGGAGGAGCGTTGGCCCTTATTTTCTTTGGAGGCCATAATTTGGGTGTCTACGTTGATGTTTCACTACGGTTACACGGAGGAGGTCTTCGTTCAGAGCCCGGAAGTAAATCACGTATGGAAATCGTTTCATTAACGAGCGCCGTATATCGGCTTCAACAATTAACCAACGAGTGGGCATCGAGGCAATGCTCAATATCTGCTTCTCAAACTCATCAAGAAATTGTATCCCTAATCCCTGGGAGCGGTCTTCATAAAAATCAATGATCTGTCGTAGCTCATGCTCAATGGCTGGATGATAAATAACATTCATTTTCGCAGGCGGTTCATTAACTCTTGATGGGATAAGGGTTCGACTGTACCCTGGTCTAATTCCTGGTCACGTGTTTTGGCTAAAGCGAGCGCCTTATCGTCAGAAATTTCACAAGGGATGACATAGGGGTCTTCCAGGCTTTCCCAGATGGTCTCGGCAAGTAGGGCTCTGTCATGCGAATTGAGTCGCAGAGCTTCGCTGGCGATATGATCAATGCTCATAACTATTCTCCTCGAGGTGACTGGGACATTGATTTTTCATTGATTTGATTATGCATGACAGTATGTTGCCTGGATGGCATAGATATTTCCTGAAAACTCATAAAAAAACATTGTAAGTGAATTTCGAGATAAAATCTATTATGGTGAGAGCCGTCTGGATCGTATGGAATTTATGGTGTGCGCCTGAGCGCTTGACGAGGTGTTTCGGGAATCCATCTTGGAGATTACCAGTAAAAACGTGTTGGCAAGTGAACGCATCGCACTGGTGGACTAAACTCTTGTATCAACCTGATTTTCGAATGGGTGCTACTGTTAGTTGAAATTTGAAGCGGCTCCCCCACCTGTGATGAGATGGCGTTCGACGAAGAACCGACACTCATCAACAACGCAAAGGAGCCACTGCATGAGCAGTCTTGCGAAAACGACGAAGAGACGCAAGAAGACGAAACGGTTGGGTCCCGTGAAAATCCTTCGCGCCGAAGAGTATGCCGACTTTGATGTGGAGACGAAGGTGGAATGTATTCAGGCCCTTATTCCCTTGGGCTTGATGCGGATTCGTGAGCTCTTAGAGGATGAGGTGCGGACATTGGCGGGGATCCGGTATGCACGGAAGGCGGCGGCACAGCTCCCCGGGTATCGTCACGGGAGCAATCCCGGGAGCGTCCGGCTGGCGGGGCAACGGCATCCGTGCAAGATTCCGCGTATCCAATCCGTGGAGGGCGGTGGGGAAATCCCCTTAGAGAGTCTGGCGCACCTCCGCGGCACGGGCCAGCTGGCTGAGGTTCTCCTCAAGCGGGTGTTGTATGGGATTTCCTGCCGAAACTATGAAGCGGCCGCCGCTGCCGTCCCCGGAGCGATTGGCTTGTCGAGTTCGACGGTGTCGCGGAACTTTACCCAGGCCAGCGCCAAGCAGTTGAAGGGATTACAGGAACGCGATTTGAGGGAGCTGGATCTGCTGGCCATCTTTCTTGATGGCAAGACCTTTGCCGAGATGACGATGGTGGTGGCGGTCGGGGTCACCCTCACAGGAGAGAAGCACGTCCTGGGTTTTGTGGAAACGGGGACGGAAAACGAGCCAGTCCTCACGTCGTTTCTCCGGGAGTTGGAGGAGCGAGGCCTCACCAGTTCGCAGGGGCTCTTGTTCATCATTGATGGGGGGAAAGGCCTACGAGCGGCCGTGCGACAGGCCTTTGGGACATCAGCCCTGGTCCAGCGATGCCAGTGGCACAAACGGGAGAATGTGGTGAGGCATTTACCGAAAGGGGAGCAGGCCACCTGGCGACGCCGGCTTCAACGGGCGTATCAGCGCCCGACCTATGTGGAAGCCAGAGCCGCGCTCACGCGCTTGCAGGCGGAATTGGAGGACCGCAACCAATCGGCCGCGCGGAGTTTAGCGGAAGGGTTGGAGGAAACATTGACGTTGCATCGGCTGGGAGTGTTGGCCCTCTTCGGCTTGTCTTTCAAGACAACGAATTGCCTAGAATCCATCAATGCCTTGGTGGAGGAACGCTGTGCCAAGGTCGATCGCTGGACGAACTCCAATCAGCGACAGCGGTGGTTGGCCACGGCGTGGCTGGATATTGAGCCGCGACTCCGCAGAGTCAAGGGCTATCGGCACTTGTCCAAGCTCCGGGAGGCCCTACAGCGAGACTTGAATATGGAGAAGACCGCGTCAAAGAAGGTTGCGTAACATGAACCTCGGAGCCGTGGAGAATCTCAACTAACTTTGGGCTTGACTCTTCTTCCTGCATACCGGCTTGACTCCAGTTGCCCCACTATATAGTGTTTTGCGACATGGTGAGTTACCCCACGGACATGTCCGATCTGATGACCCGTTTTTTTACTGAGGAGGCCTGTCGCACCCATATTGAGAAGCTTCGCTGGCCAGACGGGTATATCTGTGTGAAATGTGGGAATCACAAGAGGTGGAAAACCAAGCGAGGGTTGTCGGTGTGCTCCACATGTCAATATCAGCAGTCACCATTGGCCGGAACGATTTTTCAAGATTCTCGTATCCCGTTGCGCATTTGGTTTCAGGCAATCTGGTGGTTTACGAGCCAGAAAAATGGAGCGAGTGCTCAAACGTTGCAAAGGGTGTTGGGGATGAGCGGTCACGAGCCTGCGTGGCTCATGCTTCATAAATTACGGGTTGCGATGGTTCGCCCCTCCCGCAACCGTCTTGCCGGGCACGTTGAAGTTGATGAAGCCTATTTGGGTGGAGAAGGAAACAAGCAACTGGTTGGCGTTGCCGTGGAAATCAACGACAAAGGAAGTGGGCGAATGCGAATGCAACCGCTTAAGGGCCGAACAAGCGCGGATGTCAAGCATTTCGTTCAGCAGCATGTTGAGCCTGGCAGTACGATTATCACCGACGGACTCACAAGTTATTGCTGTCTGGCAGACGAAGGGTATGCGCACAAACCAATGCGAAAGTCCTCTGGTGGGGGAAATCACGACCCAGACGCAGACGACCTGTTGCCAAGAGTCCACCGTGCCATTTCACGGGTGAAACGTTGGCTCCTGGGCACATACCAGGGACGCCTTGACCATAAGTACCTCGACGCCTACCTGAATGAATTTATCTTTCGATTCAATCGTCGGACCTCGCGCTCTCGGGGCCTCTTGTTTCATCGACTCCTGGAAAATGCTATCGCCGTCGACCCGGCTCCGCTCCAAAAAATTCAGCGGACCACAACATCTAGTAGCAACTGGAGTTAAGCCGGTATGCAGGTCTCCCTCACCCAAACCATGCCGAAGGCGGTATGCTCTTTCCAAAATTTCACATCAATGAGATCAAGAAGCAGACGGGTCATGATCTCACGCGTTTCGACCTAGACTTCGTGATGCCCGATCATTTTCTCCCTGAATTTCCTCCGGCGATCTTCCTGACTACTAGACCAGATCTCGGGGATGTTTCCCAGGGGAAAGTCGTAGCCACGGAGAACTACTATGAACTTTTCAACCGCATCTTCAACCCCAAGCAACTTGAAGGATTGCGCCTGCTGGTGACACCTTTTCCACAGCAGCAGTTTAACGGGACCACAGACCGGCGCAGCCTGAAGCCCAGCCTTGGTGTATCCTGCTTGGAATGTCACGTCAATGGGCATACGAAGGTTGGGGGTCATTGCTTGACTTTACATCGATCCTTCCCTTGGATTTGCCGCCGACTCAAGCCCTGGGTCTTAAGCCTCCGTTGTGGGTAGAGGCCAAGTCTGTTGTTGAGTGTGTATATTTTGGGACAAAGGTTGATGGTATCGTATAAGGGAAATCTTGAGTCCTAAGAGAGGCTGCTTGCTGGGGTTCTCGTACTTCTCTGATCTGAAAGAGAAGGCCTTTCGTCGCTCTTGCTCATCAAGCCGACGCATCGGTGTCACATATCCTTATATTACTCCCTCTTCCAAAAGTTCGATGCCTGCAGTTGGGCCATCGAGGCGGATGCTCTTTGTATCCGGCGGACCTTGTTTGAGTCCTTCGATCCTTCGACCAGCTCAGGACTCAGGATGGACTCCACGAGTTGGTCTGCTCTCCATCTGGCGTCCATCCCATCTGATGTGGCCTGACGGGGCGTCAATGGTTTTGGGTCATTTTCCCGAAAGAAAAGGATCTCGGCTGCCGGGCCGAAACCCGGTAATATGGATTATTGCTTGGACATTCAATCATGATCTACCCACTCACGGAGTTCTTATCTTCAGGCCAGCCTCGCCTCTCTTTGAGGCTAAGGCCTGAAAGTATGAGGGCGTTTTGAAAAGGGTAAGGACAAAGGGGAAGATCTTTTGTTGGCAAATTATTTATTGTTGCTCGTCGCCCCATTTTTTTTGCACAGATGACCTATCACGCAGAGACGGGAGTTTCTACGCCTGAGGGCAGGATCTTCTTCACCTTGATTTTGTCAGGATTAATTTGTGCAAGGTTATAGGCTTGCTGTAGGGCTAACCATGTTCTTGCGGAGCCTCCAAAGGCTTTCTCCAGGCGAATGGCCATCTCTGGTGAGACGCCCGTTTTTCCATTGATCAGGGAAGACAGGTTTTCTCGGGTCACTCCGAGCGCTTTTGCCGTATCTGTGACCGTCAAGCCGAGAGGCTCGAGACAATCTTGTTTAATAATTCTCCCCGGATGGGGTGGGTTTTTCATGGGCATTATTTTTCTCCTTTAGTGGTAGTCAATAAAGTTCACAACGTACGCATGGCCATCTTCAAACTTAAAGATGATTCTCCAGTTTCCTGACACGGAGACACTCCAAAAACCTTTCAAGTTACCTTATAAGGCATGCAGGTGATACCCGGGTAAATTCAGTTCCTGGGGTGTTTGGGCATTATCAAGATAGAAGAGAATATTCTCCATTTTCTCAATCCATTCAGAACTGAATACGGTTCGGTCTCCATCATAGAGCCGTTTAAGTTTCCGAGATTTGAAACTCTTAATCATCGTTGTACTGTAAACCGTTAATTCACACTTTACAAGTGAAGAATGAAAAGCTTGGGGTGTCGAGGGGGGAGCCGACGTTCGACGCCTGCAGTCAGGCCCTAAGGACGGACGCTCTTTATATCTTGCGAGCCTTGTTTGAGTCCTTCGATCCTTCGGCCAGCTCAGGACTCGGGATGGACTCCACGAGTTGGTCCGCTTTGTCTCTGGCGGCCGCCCCATGTGTCAGCCAGCAAGCGTCGGAGAAGAACAAGAGGGAGCGTGAGAAGTTCAGCTAATAAAACACATGATGCAAATTCCCTGGCCTTGTGGCCTGGCCGAGCCGTGCAGCCAACCCCGGAAAACAGGTGCGCATTGTTTGAGCGCAGCGAGTTTGCGCGCCGCCGGGGTTGGCGAACCGCGTAGGGGACCAGAAGAGCTTGCCCCTGCGGAGGCAGGGGGCCAGGCCACGGCCAACATGGTTTTGCCTACTTTTGCCGAAACAAAAGTGGGTCGGCCGCCAGGGCGATACCCGGTAATATAGATTATCGCTTGGACATTCTATAGCGTTTTAACTATCAAATACGCCGTTCACCCTCACCCCAACCCTCTCCCTAAAGGGCGAGGGAGTTCGGAATATTTTTGTTGGAAGTAATAATCCCAGATATGGCTTGGGCAGGTAGGAATACATTATTTTTCGAAACGATCAATAACCGCGGCGCCAACGGCGTCGCCCCAGACATTCACTGTTGTCCGGCAACGATCCAAAAACCAATCGACGACTAAGATGAGGGATATCCCTTCAATCGGTAGGTCGACGGCTTTAAGCACAATGACCATTGTCACAAGCCCGGCCTCTGGAATGCCGGCTGCCCCTATGGCCGATAATGTGGCGGTCAGCAGTACAATAATGGTTGCTCCCAACCCCATTTCAATCCCATAGGTCTGAGCAATGAACATGGCGGCGATGGCTTCATACAGAGCCGTGCCATTCATGTTAATGGTGGCGCCTAACGGGACCACGAAACTGACAACCCGGCGAGAAACCTTCGCCTCCTCAATCAGGCTATCCATGGTGAGTGGCAAGGTGGCTGAACTGGAACTCGTCGAGAAGGCGGTCATAAGAGGTGTGCTCATGGCTTTGGCATAAGACGGAGCCGAACGTTGGCCCAGGAATCGTAACGCTAAAGGGAGCGTGATGAAGGCATGAATGGCTAGGGCAAAGAGCACCGTCCCCACATACATCCCTAGGCTAGCCAGTTGCGGCCAAAATCCAATAAACCCTCCGGCTTCGCCTAAACGTCCCGCGAGTAACGCTCCAATGCCGACGGGAGCGACCCACATGAGCAGGTGCACGATGGCCATCATGGCCTCGTTGATGCCTTCAAAGACTCGGATGACGAGGGTGCCTTTTTCACCAATAGTTGTAAGCACGCCACCAAAGACTAAGGCAAAGACAATCAACGGCAAAATTTGTGTTTCGGCCATTGCCGCGAATAAATTTTTTGGGACTAAGCTGGTGAGAATGGATTTAAAGAGATCACCAAGAGTGGTGGGTTTGTCTTCCATCCGTTCTGACAGACTTGAGGTTTGGGCCGTTGGTGAATCAAGGTTGTGTTTTTCTGTTGGTGTTCCGGGGTGAATCGCGACGACTAAAATGAGGCCGACCAAGACTGCCAGTCCTGTTGTCGTCATAAAAAATAAAACCGTCCGAAGGCCGATGGATCCGAGTTTTCGGACATCCCCTAAACTGGCAATACCCACGATCATCGAACTCATGACTAATGGGACAACAAGCGCGAACAAGGCTTGTAAAAACAGGTCGCCGATAAACGCGATGTTCAGGCCAATAGATGGGGCAAACCCGCCGAGGAGAATTCCTAAGACAATTCCCAGAAGCATGCCGATGAGCAGATGATGCGGGCTGGAGGCTTTCATGAGGTTAGATTGCGTGTGTACATCAAGAATTAGATGAGGCTATTCAATTGTTGATGACAGAAGTCTTGGAAAACTAGGATGAATAGGTATCCATCGGCGGACACGTACAGACTAAATTTCGATCCCCATAGACACTATCAATACGTGAAACGGCTGGCCAAAATTTGTAGTCTCGTAACCAGGGCGCGGGGAATGCGGCCTGTTCTCGTGAATAGGGATGAGACCACTCCGATTGGGCGATGGCCTCGATGGTGTGAGGGGCATGTTTGAGGGGATTATTGTCACGGGGAAGTCGATCTTCTTCGATGTCTGCGATTTCTTGACGAATGAGAATAAGCGCGTCGCAATATCGATCCAATTCGGCTTTTGATTCGCTTTCAGTGGGTTCGACCATCATGGTTCCGGGGACGGGCCACGAAATTGTTGGTGCGTGGAAGCCATAGTCCATCAGCCGTTTGGCGATATCTTCGACTTCCACATCGGCTGATTTCTTAAACGGCCGCAGATCCAAAATGAATTCATGCGCGGCCATCCCATTTTCCCCCGTAAACAACACGGGGAAATATTTATGTAAACGCTTAGCCATATAGTTGGCATTCAAGATCGCGACCTGTGTGGCCTTGATGAGTCCCTCGCCACCCATGAGCTGGATGAACGCCCAAGAAATCGGAAGGATGTTGGAGCTGCCAAATGGGGCAGCGGCAATGGCCCCAATTCCCTGTGATCCTCCAGTAGAGACGAGTGGATGTTGAGGTAAAAAAGGTGCAAGGTGCGAAGCTACGGCAATGGGGCCCATCCCTGGCCCCCCACCACCGTGGGGGATACAAAAGGTTTTATGGAGATTGAGATGGCACACATCGGCGCCAATCTCTCCTGGCTGAACGAGTCCAACCATGGCATTCATATTCGCGCCATCCATATAGACTTGACCGCCGTGGTCATGGACGGTGGCACACACTTGGCGAATCGTTTCTTCAAACACGCCATGGGTAGAAGGATAGGTCACCATGAAGGCCCCAAGACTATCCTGATATTTCTCACATTTCGCTTCTAAATCTTGTAGGTCGATATTGCCGTCGCTCTCGCAGGCCACAGGTACCACTTGCATACCGGCGATCACCGCACTGGCTGGGTTTGTGCCATGAGCGGAAACGGGAATCAGGCAAACGTTGCGATGCGTTTGTCCTCGCTGTTCTTGATAGGCCCGGATGACCATTAATCCGGCGTATTCTCCTTGCGACCCGGCGTTGGGTTGCAACGACACCGCGGCAAAGCCAGTAATTTCCGCCAGCCAGGCTTCCAATTCTTGGATCAACAGGTGGTAGCCTTTGGCTTGTTCTGTAGGAACAAAAGGGTGGAGTTGACTGAACTCGGGCCAGGTGACTGGGATCATTTCAGCCGTGGCATTGAGTTTCATGGTGCATGATCCCAACGGAATCATGGAATGAACCAATGAAAGATCTTTCGACTGCAGGCGATACATATATCGCAGAAGCTCGTGCTCCGAATGGTACTCCTGAAACACTGAATGGGTGAGGTAGGGTGATTGCCGTTGGAGTTCAGTTGGGATTGCGGTATCGCCTGCTTCGAGTAATTGATCCAAAGAAAATGGCAGGGTTTCACTTGTCGAGAAGACGGTCAAAATTTGACTCACCTCTTGGATCGTGGTGGTTTCATCTAGTGAAATACCAAACGTGTCATCCTCAAATCGTCGAAGATTGATAGAGGCCTGTCTCGTTTTTTGTTCAATTTCAGCAACAGAAAGAGCGAGACTTTTGACGCGGATGGTATCGAAGAAGGTTGATGATCGCAGTCCACATCCCAGACGTTCCAGGCCTTTAGCCGTCAACTGGGTGAGATGGTGAACTCGGGTTGCAATGGCTTTCAACCCTTCAGGGCCATGATAGACGGCATACATGCTGGCCATATTGGCGAGTAGGACCTGAGCCGTACAAATATTGCTGGTGGCTCGGTCCCGTCGAATATGTTGTTCGCGGGTTTGCAAGGCTAATCGATAGGCCTTTCGCCCTTGGGTATCCTTTGAAACACCGACGACCCTTCCAGGAATTTGTCGTTTAAATTCTTCTTTCGTCGCCATAAATGCGGCATGTGGCCCTCCATATCCCATAGGGACCCCGAATCGTTGGGAGGATCCAATGGCAATGTCAGCTCCCCATTCACCTGGGGGAACTAAAAGGGTCAGTGCCAAAAGATCCGTACTCGCGACGACGAGTGCTCCGGCTGTATGGGCTTTTCTTCCCAATTCCTCATACGATCGAAGGGTGCCATCGGTTGATGGATAGGAAAGAAGTAGGCCAAAAATTTGATCTGGAATGAATTCCAATGTATCCGGGTTACCGACACGAATGGTGATATTTAATGGCTGAGCTCGGGTCTGTAAAACGGCCAGCGTTTGTGGGTGGCAATCCTCAGCCACAAAAAACGTCTGTCCTTGTACTTTGCTCAGTACCCGGCACATGCTCATCGCTTCACCTGCGGCCGTGGCTTCGTCCAAGAGCGAAGCATTCGCTAACGGAAGACCTGTCAGATCAGCCACCATCGTTTGAAAATTGAGTAAGGCTTCGAGCCGTCCTTGCGCGATTTCGGCTTGATAGGGCGTGTATTGCGTATACCAGGCTGGGTTTTCAAGAATATTTCTGGCAATCACGGGAGGCGTAAGACAATCGTAGTACCCCATGCCGATGAAGGATCGGTACAGTTGATTCTGTGCCCCCATTCGGCGCAACTCGGCTAGCATGCCTTCTTCTGACTGGGCTGCCGGAATATTCAAGGGATGGGAGATGCGAATCTTTTCTGGCACGGTAGCTTGCACAAGTGCCTCAAGCGACGGCAGCCCTAAGGTGCCTAACATTTCTTGAATGTGGCCATCGGACGACCCAATATGGCGATCAGCGAAGTCAGTCATAACTGCCTAGTTACCCCCTAAGGAAAAAATGGAAAACGAAGCACGGCGTTCAATTGGTGTATAGAAAAAAGAGGTGTCCTGTACTGCGACAACACATGGTAGAACATTTAGGTTGTACTTCTGGCAAGGAGAGAGGCTTGTTTGGACAATAAAAGACATTTCATTTGTCTCGCTTCATCATTCTCGGGCCACTTAACAATGTTTGCATGTCGGGGATGGGGCCTTGTATCCGGTATGATTTCTAAGTCTTGGTTTAATATTTTTTCGGCTTGTATATCAGCTCTGGCCAATACCGGAATATTCCTTTTTGTAGCCACAAAATCATCTCCTACCGCCCATATTTCTGTGTCAGTTAGACTTTTCGTGCGGTATACAGAGGTTTGCTGATCTGGGCGTTCTGGGGGTTTTGGAGACGCTGGTTTAAAAGCTTGTGGGCTAATATTACCGGTTTGATTATTAAAATGGTAGCGGGAAACAATGAACCTAGTAATTGCTTCCTTACCATTAACAGGAGAGTTAAAAATCCCTTCCACTTTTTTTAAAAATAATTTCTTAGAAATAAAAGAATGCCATCTGGCCATTTTTCTTGTAGAGGGGTGTGTCCAAATTGATTATTCATAGGTCCTAAAGAAGCGGCATGAATTAAATACTCGCCCTTAGGATATATCGATAAAACCTGGTGACTTTTAGTGTGCCATTCCAGCGAAATTTCCCCCTGTGGAGTTGGAACGATATTTGGTTGTGGTGCCCAGGTAGGGAGATCTTGAATCAATAAGGAAATTTGCTCTAAAGCTTCTAGTGTCACTGGGTTGGCATCGTACCCATCCCAACCTTCTTCAGAACATTCCCGAAAAATGTCGATAGCTTTATCAATAAAGCCTCTTTTCCACCCACCTTGAGAAATGGGCTCATGGGCATGGGCAGTGGCCTCTTGCTCTGCCTCATGAGCGTGTTTGAATTCATAACTCTGGCCTATTGCCAGGCTTTTGGTATGAATGGAAATTTCTGGAAAGGCAAGGCTCATTTAAATAGCTCCTTGGCTTCATTGGTGATACTGGCAGCAAAAATCTCGTTTTTGGCGTCTCGAAATTGGTCTAGAGAAGACCATATCAAATCATTATCTAAAGGCATCGTTTTTCTTCTAAACACTTCAATATCCAAAGTAATTTTTATTGTATTGGTAGACTTTTCGGGATGTGGAGTCATAATAATTATACCCCATCCATTCACTTTAGGAAATGGAAACTCGACTCGGGTAAAATAATTAATCAAAGTTTGAGGCAATGGGCTGGGTATTTGAGGAGCGGCAGTTAAATAATCATCAAGATCAATGCCAGTTCCTGATTTCCCTTTTAAAACAATTTTATTGATATAGCGAAGAGCAAGTCGTTCAACATTGTCGACGTTCATGGCTTGAGAATATAGGTCCCATAGTTCCCTTGCCTCAGATTTAATGGATTCCCATCCAGGCCAAGATTCATCGGGATCTGGCTTCAATTGGTTGAAAGTAAAGCCGTCCCGTCGAAATTGTACAAGCTTTTTTTTATCTAAAGATTCAAATAGATACCCTAGTGGATTAGGGGTTTTAATATTTGTGGTTACTTTGCTTTCCTCGATTTTTAACGAACTTGAAATTTCATATTGGGTTTGTTTATTGGGAAATCGAGAAGAAAAATGGGTGTGCAACTCTTCAATTTTTTTAAGGGCTTCAAGCGGGAGGGGTTGAATCCTAATGTCAATTAAACCTTCACAAACGGGAGGCCGCGAGAATTTAAATTGATCTGATGACATGAAAAATCCCTGAATTTTTTCCTTGGTGTTCTAGGGCGTGTTCACAATTAATGCCCGTTCCGGTATATTCTCCGCCATCATGAACCCTTTCTTGTGCAGGAGGCACGATGGCACGAACAATATTGCGGAACGACCAATGGGCCAAACTGAAAAATCTGTTGCCGGGGAAGGCGACGGACTGTGGCGTCACCGCGGCGGACAATCGGCAATTTTTGGAAGCCGTGTTGTGGATCATGCGTACCGGTGCCCCCTGGCGAGATTTGCCTGAAGACTATGGGCGGTGGCATACCGTCTACATGCGTTTTTCGCGCTGGGCGAAAAAAGGCGTGTGGCAACGAGTCGCCGACACGATCGCGGCTGATCCGGACTTTGAATGGGTGGCCATTGACAGCACCATTGTCCGCGCACATCAACATGCTGCGGGCGCAAAAGGGGGCAGCAGAATCAAGCGTTAGGGCGTTCACGGGGTGGGTTGTCCACCAAGATTCACGCCTTGGTTGATGCCTTGGGCAATCCGGTGCGATTTGTGCTTACGGGTGGACAAGCGGCGGACGTGACGCAAGGGCCAGTGTTGTTGACTGATTTGAGCGGAATCGGGGCCGTCCTGGGCGACAAAGCTTATGATGCGCAAGCTGTTCTGGACGCCATTGAACACTGTGGAGCCACCGCGGTGATTCCCCCCAAAGTGTCGCGGCGTATCCAGCGCCCGTATGACAAGTATCTGTATCGAGCTCGAGCAGACATCGAATGCTTCTTTCAACGGCTGAAGCAGTTTCGTCGGTTGGCCACTCGCTATGAAAAGCTGGCTCACCACTTTCAGGCCTTTCTGTCTTTGGCCGCAACCCTGATCTGGTTGCTCTAATTGTGAACACGCCCTAGTAGCAAGAGAGTAAATTCAAAAATTAAATTAAGGACTCCAATTCCCCGTACTCGTAGCTTGTGGTCGGGATCTTTTCTTGTAGGATTACAATTTAGTTGGTTTCACAATAAATAGGCAAGAAAAAGTAAATGATTCTTCTTCCCATCACTAATCCGTAGAGTTGTTTGGGGTAGAGGAAGACATTACTATTGCTGAAATATCGCGTTTATTCCTTCAATTAAGGATTGTCATGATTATTCTCTCTAATATTCTGAAATTGTATGACGGGACGTCTGACGGGGCTGAAGCTATTCACGAGCGAATGGATGTTTGGATTGATGGGGGCCTTATTAAGGGGGTGCAACCTCACAATCCCACTCATCCTCAGGGTTCTGAGATACAGCGCGTTGATTGTTCGACCTATACCGTGACCCCAGGACTGATTGATTGCCATGGCCATGTGACCTTGTGGGGAGTTGGCAACGAGAATCTGGATCGTATGAATTCCCCGGAGGCGCCGTTTTGGGCGGAGCGTATTTTGTATCGGACGCTTGTTCATGGCGGAGTCACCACCCTCAGGGATGTTGGGGGGGCGACTCAGGTCCTAAAGCGCTTGGTGGAACAAGGGGTGCTCCTCGGGCCGCGCTTACAATTGGCTATTTGTATGTTGTCGACGACCGGGGGCCATGCTGATTTTCGAGGGCCTGATCGCTGTTGCGGGGAACTGTCTCGGCTATGGCCGGCGGGTCCAGGACGTCCTTCCAGTATTGTGGACGGTCCATGGGAATGCCGAAAGCGTGTCAGAGAGATTGCGGCCTGTGGCGGGGATTTGGTGAAAATTTGTGCGAGCCCTGGCGTGGTTTCTCCATCCGATCACTTAGAGCATCGTGATTTTACTTTGGAGGAAATGGAAGCCATTTGTGATGAGGCGGCCGGTCGAGGCATGTATGTCGCGGCGCATGCGCATAGTCATAGTGGAATTCGAATGGCCATTGAATCTGGGGTGAAAGATATTCAACATATTTCGTTTATGGATGAAGCCTTGGCGGAATTGGCCTATGCCAAAGGCTGTCGAGTGACGCCGACTTCTTGGGTGGGGCAGCGACTTCTGCAATCAGGCGAGTTTAATGAATTTATTACTTCAAAAGTTCAAGCCGTGTCCGAAAGTCATGCGCGAGCGGTCAAAGTGGCTCACGCGAGTGGCTTGAAATTATTAGCAGGAACGGATCCGGTGTTGCCAGATATGCATGGTCGCAATTATATGGAATTAGTGGCCTTGATTCAGGAAGGGGTGCCCTCCTTAGCGGCATGGTTCGGTGCGACGGGATTGGCTGCGGAGCAGCTCGGTCTCATGGATACGGGAACAGTCGTTGAGGGGCGTCGGGCTGACCTTCTGATTTGCCAGGGGGATGTAGTCGACGACCCGTCTCTTTTGGATAATGGAGCGTTAGTTGAGGTGATGAAGGAGGGATGTGGTTATCGCAATGGGCTACCGGCCATTTCTCAACAATCGTATAGAAAAGCGATGGATGAGGCACTCCATACGACCTGAGCTGAATGTTGTCTAGGGAAGACTATCGGTTCTTTAGGAAGCTGCATCCGTTTTCGGTGCAGGTGTTGGCCCAAATTCTTTTCCCGTTTCACTGGCTTCTTCCAAATCAACCACCAGTGCGCCTTTTGGTGAAAAAAATCCTTGCCCGTCAATTTGGACAATCCCCGTACAATTTTCTTGGAAAAACTCCAAGATCCAGCCGTTAAAATCATAACCTTCGTCAGTAATGTCGTTTTTCACCATTTGGGTGGTGGCGATGAAATGGGATTTGCTGATGAATTCCGTGGCAATTTGTGCTTCGATATCGTCAAATGCGGAGAGTCGATTGGTAAACCCGGTTTGCTCCGTTTCAAAGACATCTTGATAGGTCCCTTTATTACGGATGCAAAAGAGCCGGATGGGTTGGTGGTCTCGATTGTATCCTAACGAGATATGGACCCAATCCCAATCTTCTAAGGCTTCCTGTTCCATTTTCGGGATCAGGGGGATCTGGTTTTTGGATTTGAGGAAATCAAGTAAAAGTCGTAAGGGCGGACTGTCTTCCCGAGAGCAAAAGACGCGGGAATAAATCAGTGCTTCTTTTTCATCAGTTTCCGATTGTTGGGGGTTGGGAATAACGGGTAATTCTTTTCCCATAATGAAGGCCTCACCTGTATATTAAATGGTTATTGAACTCGAATTGAAATCTATGATCTCGCTCTCAATCCTTTGACCTGCCTACTGTACCGTGCGAAATACCAAGGCAGCAAGGCAAGAACGCCAATGATTTTCTCCTCAAACGAAGATTCCTCGCGCTGGGCTTGTTTTTTGGTTGACAGTTTTTCTGTCTTTCGGTAAACTCAGGCGCCGTTGTTAGAAGAGGAACGCATGTTCCTGTCGTACCCTTACAGAAGGTTATAAACAAGGCATCCCTTCCTTGATATTCTGAAAAACCAAATGGGCTGTGTTACTAATCAATTTTAATGTGAGGAGGAGGTCCGTATGGGAAAAGCCATGACGAAGTCGCAGATTGCTGATCATCTGGCCAAAAAGGCGGATGTTACCAAGAAAATTGCCACGCAAATTCTTGATGATTTTGCAGCCTTGGCTTACAAAGAAGCCAAGAACGCCTTTGTGGTACCAGGAATCGGAAAGCTCGTACTTGCACACCGGAAGGCCCGCATGGGTCGTAACCCACAAACCGGTGCGGCCATCAAAATTCCTGCCAAAAAAGTGGTCAAGTTTCGTGTCGCAAAGGCGGCAAAAGACGCTATTTTAGGTGTGAAAAAATAAGAGAGGCGATGACCGCTTCTCTTGGTGGCTGGTATTGTTACCGGTCTCTCGCCTCGGTCTTTAGATCAAGACAATCGATGAAAAAGCAGGGCCAGAATTTCTGGCCCTGCTTTTTTTGTGCGAATTCCCTCTTCCCTAATACATCGCTGGCGTCAATCCACTGCGGCCTAGGCCGTCATGCGCCACGAGTTGGACGGCATCGCCGTCGTAAATATTGGTCGATTCACTGGCAATGCGTTTGTTCACCGTGACCATCACCTTTTTCTGTTTTAAGAGTTGAAAAATTTCTCGCAACGGTTTGCCTTGTTTGCGGATAAGCTGTTTGACGGTGATGGAATCTTCCACCTCGCACCCTAACGACCGTTCCCCATCGGTGGTTTGCAAATCTCCCATTAATGTGATGGTGACCATGTTGTATGCCTCTCTGCGGTAATAGTCTGTGGTAAATGGGGGAGGAGAGAGGTTGAAGTCTCTGCATGTATGCCAGGATATCCCCAAAAGAGAAATCCTAACAGGACGCGAAAACCGACAGCAATGGAATTCCCCTTCAAAAACAGGCTACATGCTCTCAGGGAGATGAAGGCCTGGACGTCCCTCGTTGGAATCCACGCATAAAAACTGCTACAAACCATTGATGGGTCAAAAGAATATCATTGTGGAGCGTTTGCCATGTACAAAATCATTATCATTTTAATTCTTCTGATCATCATGTTCTATATGGTCCGGCGGGCGGCTCGGGCGTGGATAGAAACCAAGCCGGATGAGGCGACGCCAGGGAAGGATGTGATGATTCAAGATCCGGTGTGTAAGACTTATGTGACTGCTGGAACGGCTATTGTCGAAGAGGTCAGTGGGCAGCGGTATTATTTCTGTAGCCAGGATTGTGCGAAACACTTTCGACGTGAAGATAAAACGTAGAGTGAAGATCCAAGATTTTTTGGGTTTGAACTCGCCAAAAAATGACAGTCAGATTTTTCTAAACGAGTGGACCCGCCTTTTGAAAATTGGGAATGTTCTTGCAAAAATAAGAGCTCCTCAGACGTTCCTTCCTTTACCTCAGGCACCTGCTCATTCACTTATTGGCGGGTGATCTTAAGTTCCAGTATGCCGCTATTATTGGAATATTTCCAGGAAAGATCGTTAGCAAAGCTACAGAATTCCCCATCACTTTTGGGCGTTAAGGTTCCTTTCTTTCCGATGGGGCCTTGTTGATATTCTGTCCCGGCTACAACGCCGATGAGTTTAAACCAGTTACTTTCACTATCCCGCCTAAAATATTCGGATGCGAGAATAAACCATTTGGTTAACCCAGAAAATTTGACGTCAGGTCCAACGGGGGAATTCCCTCCCTTTCCTATTGGACAATTTCCGCTGTTTCCTGTATTTGTCTCAGCTACCTTCCATCCTTCAGCAGTCGATTCGATACTCGCATCACACCATGTCGTTTTATCACCCTTCAGAACTTCGATTTCGTACGTAAATCCTTTCGCGAACAGGATGCCCGATGCATTCCAATGGCTCCTAGCATTGATCTCAAGTATCGCGCAGTCGTCCTTCTGCCTTAGGTGTAGTAGGCTATTCACGTTTGGAACCTCCCCGCACTTTCTTTGATAGTCAACGTGATCCCATCTTTTACAAGTGCCTTCGGGAAATGCCTCGTTGGCTTGTAGACAGAGAGACAATACACTCGTAAGAATTGCAATGAGGATAGTACGGATTTTCATTATTTTCCTCCTGTCTGCCCCGTCATATGTTTTGTTTTTGGCTGAAGCTTCGCACGACCATTTCGCGAAGTTCTACAGCGGCTTCAATAATTCGCTTGTCACAGGACTGTCGATACCACCAAATAGATAATGCTAGTACAATCGGGGAAAGAAAATAGTATAGGGGGGCTTGGCGCACGGCGACCTCTATAAGGCCGGAAAACAGGCCTGGAAAAATGTAAGTCAGGACGTCGGCAACATAGCCGAAGAAACCACTGCTTCCCCACCGTTGAGGAGGATGATTCCAGAGTGAGATGGCTATCACCAGGATTATGAGCGATGCGATTAGCATCACAATATAAAGCAGTTGTCTTTTCAATATATTTTTTCGTACTTCTTTGCGTTTGTCGTCCCAACCTGTTTGGGATTGAGGATTTAACGCGATCATAGGTTGGCCTATCGATGTAGAAACAACGGTGAATGTGCCCGGTAAATGAGTAGGGGCATAGTTGGCGGTTTTCCGCTGCATTCTCCCAATGACACTTTTGTGGATTTTGATCTTCTGATTTAATTTTTCTTTACAAAGGCCCTCGATTGCACGTGGGTGGTATCTGTAAAATATGGCTAACCCATCCCGTGAATCATAGAGCCGTCCATTAACATCACTATCGGCTCGAGCAGCCTCCACAGTTCCTTTCTTGAATAGGAGCCCATGATGGGTTGCACGGGTCAGCATCCAGCGTAGTGGAACGTTTGCCATTTCAGCTCGTTCGTAGCCACCGCCTACATTCGAATGCATACCCGCAAACCATACCTGCTCCACAGTCCCTTCCTCTCGATTTCTCTCATCCCACACCAAAGGCCAAAATGAGGTCCTTGCATCGTCGATGGCTAGAGCATGATAGGCATACTCAATATTATCCGTGAGATCATAGTTGTAAAATCGATGGGGGAAAAGTCTGTCTGAGAGATAATCCAAAGCTGCCAAGACCCATTTCAGAGTGAATGAGACCAGTCCGACTACATCAGTTCTTTGGGGGAATCCCAAAGCAGAAACTGTATCCCAGACACCAACGAACTTGATCGGTATCCGACCGTGGTTTCTTTGTCTTATGGAATCGGCCTTCGTTGTATCTTTCCTACCTGTTCGAACATACGCTTTGAAGGCTTTTTGGACTTTCTTCTTTAATTTTGGAGTCGTTAATGTTCTGCCATCAACTAAACCACAGGCATGAATAAATCCAGTGAGTGCCCGAATGGTTGCTGCACCGCGGCTGAATCCAAATAAGTAGACTGTATCTCCTGCATGCTCTTCCGCTCCTTTAGGGTCCCCATCGAGGGGCTTCTTTTCTCCTGGATCATAGTTTCTTGCAAGAAATCCATAGAGATCACAGACATTTGCTTTAAAGCCGAATCCTAGTCCACCAGAAATCGCCCGCCAGATTTTATTCTGCGAAGTGCCTACCCCATTATCATAAAAAGTGATCTGCGACCGTTCTTTATGGTGAATATCTACGGCATTGTATGTTTTATAGACATTACTATCCGGAGTATACCCGCCTGCATTGCCGGTGCCGTCTGCGCAAACAACAATATTTTTCATCATAGAAACCTCACAGTTATGTTCAGACCAAGCTTTGCAGGCAAAATCAGAGACTGATACCCTTGTTAGAGAAGACAGCAACCATACCGCTCTCTATCCATTCGATATTTCCGGATTCACCGCAGCCTGACCCTTATATTCTATTTTGCTGGAAACTATTCCATATGTGTATGCAATAATTAATTGGTGCATGATCTGTCAGGTTGTCAATGGGCAGTTGATCGAATCGACCTGTTTGAATGGAACTTTTCACAAAATCACTAAGATGTGAAAAGAAGCCCAAGAGCCCATCTTTCCAGATTGCCCACCCGCTAGTTTGGTCGTGAAGATGGCCAAGGTGATCAATATAAATAAGTTGCCCTACATGACCAAAAATGTTTTGTCCGAGAAGGTCTGGAGCAGCTCGAGTCACGGCATCGTTATTATTTACAAACCGAAAGGTGTTCGCAGCCACCGGGTAATCGTTTATAAAATCATCATCCCCCACGCCTGGGGACCCAAACGTGTAGACTCCTTGTGCGGTGTCGTACTGATCAGCCGCAAGAATCGCCATGGCGGCTCCTAAGCTGTGCCCCGTAAACCAGACCTTTTGCCCCGTATGGATACTGCTAAGATACCGCTCTATTTCACCCCAAACTTGGTCTAGAGCATTCTTGAATCCCTTATGAACACCGCCACCAGTGCGAGTTCGGCCTGTGCTCCACTGTTTCCCGGCTTGCCCTGAATCAACTTTAATAAATTGAACATCATGCCACACATCTTTGGGTTCCTGGACCTCTGTTCCGCGGAAACAGACAACAATAATCTCCTTGTTATGGGCCACAAAGGATTGTGACCCTTGCCGATCAAAATTGAAGCATCGAACTCCTTCAAAGCCTGCCTTCTGCAAGGTTTCTTCAACGACCTCCCGCTCTCTCACATACACCAGCAATGAACATTCTGAGAGCCACAAGGCATTAATAAGATTTAAACCTTGCCCATCAGCTTGAAACGGTTGTTGGGCGATGCCAGTAAAATAAGGATACCCGCCCTCATTGATCTCTCCAGGTAATTTAGGTCCAAAGAGGTTTTCAAAAGAAAGATTGGTTGGCAATTTTCTTTCCATCAGACTTCCTGTCTAGAAAAGTAAATGGGAATATATTAACCCGGCAACTTTATTCATTGCGAAATTCTTCTGTAAAAGCTATTTAAAACAATGCCTTTTGAATATTGAATGCACTCTAAATAGTTGCCGGTTTAATATATCAGGCTTTTGTTGTAAGCATTGCCTGCTCCTCCACCAGCACTTTACGAAGGAAGTGGGTAAGCCTGCCCCATTAACCCCACTCTTTTCCTGTCCATGGTGAAGAGTGCACTATGGGTCTCGAAGGCTTTGTCAGTCAGTTCGGCCTTCATGATTTTTCATAGACACCTCTTTATTCAAAAGCCCGGAGATGCAGAGATCAAGAGCACCTGCATCAACGGCGAAAAGACCAGGATGCGAGCACATGAGTTTCAGGGCTGCATTCTCAGCTGCAAATGCCTCGATCGTCTCCCTGTGAGTTGCGGTTGTAGTATCCCTTTCCAATTGGGTAAGCGACTTCATGCTAGTAACCAACAAAAGAAGATCGAAATACTCCTCAAAAAACGCCTGATATGCTTTCCTCGAAATCTCCCCGTGAGTCACTCCTTGACATGCACGGTAGGGAGCCATCCGAAGGACAACGTAACTGGCATCTTTCTCACCATAAATCATTGGTCGAGGTGGGGTGCAAACCCTGAATGTTTCATCACCTGTGGTCGAGGTGTAACTGCTCTCATCTATGAGGCGAGCCTGTGAAAGGTCATTGGTCTTTGGCGTTTTTAGCTCAATAAAACTCGCCTCCCCCCCTGGCCCTGCCTGCGTAGCACAGCCGTAACTCACAGCAAGGGATATCATAAGGCCCAGCGACTGTAGACAATACATATTCACGTTATGGAACCCCAATGTTGTCGTGGCCGATCAGATAACCCCAACCTAAAATCTAGCGGGTCGCCATTTCATCTTCGATGCGTCACACATAGCAGATTCCGAAAGTCATGGTGACACGAGGCCTGGGGCTAAGCATTCACCTTTTTCTCTGTTCTAACTCTTCATTTCTTTCCTCTGTCTAGACGCTGCTCTATGGTTTAGCATTTTTAGCGTCTTCAGCGACTTCATCTTGTTAATTGGCATCACCTCGTACCACTTCCAACGCTCTATTTGTTTCTTTAACTATCTGGACAACATTCGCAGCGATAGCAGCCATGGCATTTGGTGGGACCTCATTAGTGGGTTCAACGTTTGTTTCTACTTTACTTTCAGCTCTTGTTCCGTTCACGCCTGCTTCTATATCCCCGGATACAATATCTCCTGGACCAGGGATTGCTGCCTCATTTCTAGCTTTCGTACCATTGTGGTCTGTTGCGGCGCTTCCACTCGCAGCGACTGAAACAATGGGTGCTGGTTGCATCTGGGTCAGCCCATCAATAGCGAGGAGCCCCAACATGACAGGACCGATTCCATGCAAAATGTGATTATATCCTTTTGTGGTGAACAACTCATTCATCGCGGCCTCACAGGCGCGATAGTAGCCATCTCTTAGGAGTTGGATTGTGGCAGTTCGAATACCCATCGATGAAGCTGCTTGACCAAAACCTCCCGAAACTTCAGCACTTCCCTGCCCAGCTACATTGGCTGCTATCGCTGCTTGCGCTGTGGCGGCGACAATCGCATCAGGGCTTGGTTCGGCACAAACCATTTGTCTTTCCTCAGAAACACCATCATCATTAACAATGGCGACGTTGTCTTTAACGAGTATGACTCGTTGCGTTGCGTCAATGGAGATACTGGTCCCTTCCCCGACCTTGAACTTCTTAAAGGTTTTGGTGCCAATCCCTGCACAACCGGTCGTCAGTAAAACAAGCGAAACAACAACAATTGTGTACAGTGGTTTTCGCATACGTGCCTCCTTTTGAACGTGTGTGTTATGACTAAGCTATGGACATGTAAACCCGGCCCTTGATTCATATTTCATGAGCTCAGATTTTAATCTTGTAGGCTGCTTTGCCTTGCCAGCGGCGTACCATTAATCAATGGAACTGAATATGTGATTCAACGAGGTCTTTCCGTATCATCTTCGATGGCAGTAAAACTGGGAATCATATTATCAGGCTACCAAAGAGATTTCCCCAAATCTTTTCGATCATGGAACCATGGCTTTCTGATGTTCTCACCCCTTCCCACCAAATCTTCTGTTTAAATAGGATGGCAGAAGCAGAATCTGTGCCGTTACGACTGGCAAATACAATGGAACGGGATTCGCACGGGAGTGGAATGAAAAAAATGGAAATACCAAGTAGGGTAGCCTCAATTCAAGAGGATTTCGAATTTGAAAACGATATCTAAAGAGATACATTTTTTATCCAATTGGATACACTTCCTAGGTACGGTCATGTATGGACGCTCCTGAGAATGCAAGGGGTCTTGGTCGACAATAGCGCGTGAGGTGTGCCGTCATGTATCCGGCCTGTTTATGCGGCCCCATGACCGCTGGCCTTGATGGAATCCGCCCCTCAAAAGGGCGGAGGAAAGACGCCCAGTCAACTTATCGAGCTGTAGGCTCGGACAATACCTCGGGTTGGATCTTTCCTGGCTCCCTGTTTCGCCATCATGTTTTTTTCACCCTCGCAATTCCTCTCGCTTTTCCTTATAGAAACACTGCGTGAAAGTCTGGTGCGGACCCGTCTTATCTGGTCACAGCCGTGAAGACCTGCTGATCTCTCATCATGGCCCAGACGGTTCGAGCCGTTTTATTGGCCATGGCCACCAGGACGACATTGGTCGGTCGTCTTGTCAGCAACTCTCCAATCCAAGGGGAAGGCTGCTTGGGTTCACCCTTTTGCCAACGGAGCACGGCTCGAGCCCCGTGTACCAAGAGGCGCCGGAGATAGCCATCACCGCGTTTGGAGATTCGTCCTAACCGACTTTTCCCACCCGATGAATGTTGGCGTGGGACGAGTCCCAGCCAAGCAGAGAGATGTCGTCCGGACTTAAATTGTGAGCCATCGCCGATGGTGGCCACCAGAGCCGTGGCCGTAATGACGCCGACACCTGGAATTGTGGCTAACCGCTGGCTGGCATGTTGGGAACGATGCCAGGCTTGCAGTTTCCTCTCGAGTGTTCGTATGGCTTCCTTCACCGCAGCAAGCTGGGCGATGAGGACGCCCAAGGCTTCACGGGCAACCGCTGGAAGTCGGGGATCTTCGGGATCCTCAATGATCGCAATCAAGTCCTTGACCCGCGACGCACCCTGGCTCGCGACCATCCCCAGCTCACTGCAATGTCCTCGTATCGCGTTGATGAACATCGTGCGTTGCTTGACGAGAAGTTCTCGAGATCGATGCAGCATCAGCACGGCTTGTTGGTCAGTGCTCTTGATGGGGGTAAACCGCATGCTCGGTCGCACCAACGCCTCAGTGATGGCTTCGGCATCCGCGGCATCATGTTTATTGGTCTTGAGAAACGGGCGGACATATTGAGGCGGGATTAATCGGACGTCGTGGCCTTGGGCCTGGAGCTCACGCGCCCAATGATGCGCACTGCCACAGGCTTCCATGCCTACTAAACAGGGGGAGACCGTCGCAAAAAACTTCAAGACCTGTCCCCGTCGTAATTGCTTCCGCAAGACAGGTTGTCCATCCTGATCCAATCCGTGCACCTGAAAAACCCGTTTCGCTAAATCAAGCCCAATGGTGGTGATGGTGTTCATAAGTTCCTCCTGTTGATGAAGTGTGATCACAGCGAGTATACTGCCGCGCTTCAACAGGAGCGTCCATACCATTAACTTAAGCCAAAATTAGGTCAACTTAAGCCAAAATTAGGTCATTCTGTAAGCTTCTCCAACACATTGACAGATAAAAAGTAGAACTTTCTGGCACAATTCACCCAGGAGATTCTCATGAAACGGACTCGATTCAGCGGAACATTTTCGGCGCGATGGCAAGACGAAGGGTAAAGAGCCCCATCTTGTGTGGTATTCGAATAAAATGGCGAGGAATTATTTAGAAGACTGGAAGGAAAACTTAGGAAAGAGCTCCACCACAGGATGATCCAGCTCCTGCGGCGCATCCAAAACAATGCGAACCCACCACGATAGGTCGCTGTTCTAAGGTCGCGATATTGAAATCTTTGATCCATTGAGGTGAATAACTCTGAAGCGGTAAATCTAGCATCTGATTGAAATCACAGTCAGACAAGCGCCCATCCCACCCTACGCTGATTAACGATCGGCACATGAGATCTTCAACTGTGGCTTCATTGAAGCTTTTCACCAAAAGTGTGTAATACGCCTCGAGTTGGCCACACTCCTGTAAATCTTCAAGAAATCTGCTGATCGGCATATTGGTAATCGTCAGTAGTCGATTGAACTGAATGCCATACCGACGCATCAGCTCTTCCTTATAGGCCTGTTCTAATTCCTCTTGTGGGGGTGGAAGGGTCACCCCTTGGGGGTTATAGACCAGATGCAAGTTGAGGTCAGTGCCGATTTCCCCATATCCTAACGTGTTCAATGTCTGCAGAGCGCTGATACTGCGATTAAAGACGCCTTGTCCACGCTGTTGGTCGACATTGGCTTCTTCGTAACACGGCAGTGACGCAATGATTTCGACTCTGTGTTCCGCTAAGAATTCAGGAAGGTGAGATTTCCCTTTGACATAAAAGACGGTCAGATTGCATCGGTCAATGACGTGTCGATCTCGAATGCGGCATTCTCGAACCAGGTATTCAAAATGGGGATTCATTTCTGGGGCCCCGCCCGTGATATCGACGGTGGTTATCTGTGGCGTTTGGTCTAAGACCTTGAGGATTTGGTCGATGGTCTCTTTGGTCATACTTTCTGTTCGCTGAGGGCCAGCATCCACGTGACAGTGATGACAGGTCTGGTTGCAGACTTTCCCCATATTCACTTGAAGGGTCGTGACCGATTTGGCCGTGAGGGCTTCTTGCCCATGTGAGGCTAACCTATCTTCAAACGACGGCGTGGTTCCTGATGCAGAGGGAGGGGCGATAAGCGGAAGTGGCGAATGTAGCATATGACGGATTCAGTGGAAAAGCGGTATCCAGGCGATGGTGGTCATGTTATGCGATGAGGCGAATGACGTAGCGCGGTCTTAACAACATTCAGTAGACGTCCCACAAATCACGGGTTCGGCAGTGACCGATTCTCGAGCTCGGTTGATCGTTCCGAATGAAGAGAGATAGCCGGGGTGTTGGAGGACTTTGAATGTTTTTGAGCAAATTTCTAATGGTTCCCCGCATTGGTACGTATGATCGTCATCGTCACTCACGGATAAAAATGGGCCGGTGAGAATGGCAAAATGGCCTTCCCACAGACAAGGCGCTTCCTCAGGCAAGACCGCGAGCAATTGCGGATCTTCGTTGGCCAGAGCAATTGGGCGATCGGCGATCACAAAATATTCTTTATACGATGGCAGGGACAAGAGATGAGCTGTCCGTTCATCAATTTGTTGCGGTGTGCCACGGTGAAATATCGTGCCTAATTCATCTTTGGCTTGTGAAAATGGGCCAGTTAATGTGGCAAAGGCCGGTGAAGGGGAAGAGTCGGCTATGGCCACTTTATAACCCGTCAATGTCACCGACACGAAATGAATCCCATCAATGACTCTCCAGGGAATCACGGTGACCTGATGTAACCCTCGGAATCCGGCTTCCCGCAATCCGCCCCAATAGTCTTGAATCGTGAGGGCGCCGGATAAACAATCTCCCCATTTGGCACTATCGTGGATCATATATTGAGGGATGGGTTGGTCCGCGACAATATCCGAAATGGTAAATCGTCCACCTGGCTGAAGGACCCGAAACATTTCTTGAAAGACCTTCTCTTTGTCAGGGGCGAGGTTGATGACGCAATTAGAAATAATCAGATCAACCTGGTTGTCTTCGACTGGCATCGCATCAGCAAAACCTTTTCGAAAGTCCACGTTGGAAGCTGGGTGCCCCAAATTTTTGGCGACAGTCGGGGCGTGCGTACGGGCGAGGGCTAACATTTCATCGGTCATGTCGATGCCGATGACTTTGCCTGTTGCTCCAACTTTCCGAGAGGCCTCAAAGCAATCAATCCCTCCGCCAGAGCCGATATCTAAGACCACCTCGCCCGGTTGAACGGTCGACAAGCCCACCGGTGTGCCGCAGCCATAGGAGACTTTCAACACGGCTTCAGGGATAAATTGGCCTAACTCTTCGTGGTTATACCCAGTCGGGCAGCACATCTCTTCGCCATTGGTGACGGCTTTGGCATAGCGTTGGCTGACAGATTGCGTAATCGAATTCTCTTGCTCGTTGACAATGGCCATTGCACCCTCATTCAAAAGTTGGATCGATCAAACGGTAATTTCCTAAACCCGCAATCTATAAACAAATTATCCCAAGAAGGTCAAATAATTTCATAATGGTCTGTCTGGGAAGATGATGAAATGTTACATAATTTTGAACTTATGGAGAAACATGTGGGAAATATAAGGATTCATACACAATGGTCAACAAGAATACTCTTAAGAAAAGCCAATCAGAATAGGGAGAATAGCTGAAGGAGAGAGCATGCAGTGAGAAAGGAGTTTCTGAGATGATGAACCTGAACATCATTGAATCTATGGGAATTTCTCATTCAGCTCTTGAGGTATCGACTTTGCTTAAGTTTATAGCAAAGAGATGTGATCATACGGTAAGCTGATTTATTACCAACGGAATGGAATTCAGTTCGATGGCCCTAGTCTCTTGCCCGGAATGTCAGAAAGAAGTATCCACTCAGGCCCTTGCATGTCCCCAATGCGCATTTCCTTTCCCTGGTAAACGAGCTGGCACAGATAAGCAGTCTGGAGCAAAGCTGTTTACCTGCCCAGATTGTGCCTGCCCAGTTTCCAAACAGGCTCAATCTTGTCCTCATTGTGGGGTCACGTTAAAGGGAGAAAAAGGAATTGGTCCGGTAAATGGGGATGTGGTAGAAGAAACCTGGCTATGTACGCATTGCGGAACGCCTTACACCAAAAAGGTTCCTCAGGAGCAGGAATTAGTCGTCCATCATCAGGCTGGTCTTACTGGTAGCGTGGGAAATAGAAGGGAACGTTCTCTGAATTCTGGAATCCCACAGGTTAAGGGGAGCGGGAGTCCTGTGGTTCCCAGGAAACGGCCTCCGCTTTGGCAAGGGGCTTCCCTTCCCACAACGATGGAGCAGGAAGTGATCGCTCCACGGTATCGACGCAGCAGAAAAAAACCATTGATCGTCGGGTTCATTATTTTTGTGCTTCTCGTCGCATCAATCGGTGTGGGAGCTTTCTTGAAATTGCAAGGCCTCAATCCTCTCGAAGCCCTCGTCTACTGGCGAATGTAGCCTACCGGCATCCCTTCTCTCGTTACTGGGTAGGAGATTCTGCGCCAAAGGTTATAAAGCAAGATGTGGTTCTGGGATGCTGGAAAGACCACCTCTTCTCAAAATTGAGACGACGCTATTCTCTTTTTTGTTGAAGCGAAAAACAATAATCCCGCTAAATTTTAAAACGACCTTCTCCCAGCGCATTTGTCTGCTCTGGCGTGATTTTTTGCCTATTTCATGACAAACGTATTGGGAAAACTGCCCGGTTCACGTGAGGCTCTCCCTTCATCTTGAGACACATTGTCTAGGCTCATTCGAATATCATGATTAATTCGACCCTTGAGATAATAGCTATGCTCAAGTACTCCCTGGACAATATCACCAGAACAATCAATCTGGTAAATTTTTTGATGCAGCTGTGAGGGGTGAGCAACTCCATTGGTGCCCAGTCGATCGGGGTTCCCTTTGGTATAGTCAGAACCACGGAGCGCAAGATCTCCTCTGTTGAAATAGACATTCACATTTCGACACACCTCATGCAGTCTTCCTAGGGGTTGCCCTGTTTCGAGAACATCATCGTCGACATCGGGAGAACACAGAAACACATGATCAAAAATTCTCGCTAAGCGACCACCTTCCGTGCGTTCAACTAGTCGTTGAATAGCATTCTGTAGAACATAATTTCCCATAGAATGACAGAGGAGATTGAATTGCTGACTGCAGAGTTGTTGACGAATACCCGCCTCGTCTCCTTTGTCGACGGCCGTTCTTGTGGCCTCTGCAAGAAAATCCCGGAGTTTGATAAACCCTCGGCCCAGCGCAAAGCCTGAACCAATGGCATCTGTTCGGTCTGAACCGTATGAGACAAGTGGGATAGCAGCCCCATCAGAGGGCCAAGTATAGAGGATAACCAGAACATCTTTTTTGTCCTTGCCGGAGAGTCCTGGTCGATTGAGCATGGCCTGGAGTGCGAGGGCGGACCAGACAGCCTCCCACCAAGAAACATTAAACCCGTGTACATACAGAAGCACATCACGCTTCGCCCTCATCGCTTTTTGAACTTCATCTCGCAGTTCATGTGATCCGAGCTTGGGCTTTTTTTGCTTGCCCTTCGTCACTTTCTGGTGGGGATTACTTTCGCCAAAGGTCACAATTTTGGCATTTTTCTTAGCTTTTTTGGCCAAGTCTTTACTGAGTCCCTCTCCATCACCTGGCCCTGAACCCGTATTCTCTTTAAACCATTTATCAAGTACCTCCTTTGCTACGGCACAAGTCATTTTTCCCAATCGAAGATTTTCTATTCCGTCTTTACTGGGATCAGGGCCATACCCTGTTGGCTTATTCGATTGATTTCCCTCGTGATTACGATTGGTGAAAAAATAAAGTTTCATTTCCATAGGCTAGACCTCCTCCTAAATGTTTCACAACCAAAACGAATTAGCTTGATCATGATGCTCGGGCTACGATTGCAAACGGTTCCCTATATGCATGCAATACTGAAGGGGCGAATGATCCGCTAGGTGATCAAGCGGAAGTTGATCGAAACAGCCTTCCTGGCTCACACGTTTCGTCGATCACCTCAGATGAGAAAACTGTCCCCTAATGCCATCAATCAGCCGATTCCATCTATTGGAACGGTTTCGAAGGTTGCCCTTACTATTACTATAAGAGCGTCTTTAAAAACCCCTGACAGGTAACCCCTCTTCACGAGCTAAGGGGCTAGGGCGTAGTTTCACTTCTGGCTTAAGCTCCAATTGAGCTGCAGGTGATCCCTGGGTAACGCAAAGAGGCAACCCGAGCGCTTAAAATGTAAAACAACACTATGGCTAGAAATCGACCCCAAAACAAAGTTTGGTAGGGGTTCCAATTCCCAACCCAGTTAGTCTTTATCCCCCTTGCCTTCTTTTCCATACACCAGCAAATTCCGACTAGACCTCCATATAAAATGACACCTGAAGCAAACACCAATAGGGAACCACCAACGGGGTCGCATTTAAAAAGTTTCTGGAGGGTGTCGCTACTAATGGT
Source organism: Nitrospirales bacterium (assembly GCA_965248225.1). Classification (GTDB taxonomy): domain Bacteria; phylum Nitrospirota; class Nitrospiria; order Nitrospirales; family UBA8639; genus Nitrospira_E. Next base: position 3,920,593 of record CBDFIV010000015.1, on the reverse strand, counting down.
TGCTATGATGAGGGCCACGCTCTGGGCTACCCCAAACCCAGCAATAGCATTTCCCAGTGAGTAGTATTTTTCTCCCATATTTATTTCATTTTCCAAAAATTTTTACCTAACATGGGTTCGAAGGTGGTCACTATAATATTTCGGAGCATGATCAGATAACCAACGAGGAAGTTGAAGCGAGGTATTCCTTCCTAAAGAAACATCATTTTTTAAAGCTTTGAGCGCTTGAAGTAGTAGGTTTTTGGGGATTTTTGGGAAGATGGCCTCTTCATCAAGAGGCCGTGTTGTATTCTCTGTGATTTTTTGATTTGGACCAATATGATACAAATTACCAACATGAAGGAATTTAGGTTTCTCAGAAACGGTTGTTACGATATCTTTATTGTGAACAAATCGAATAGCCGTCATCCTGTTAAACGATTGGGTAAACATTCGGTTTCCTATACCTGGCGATCCAAAAGTATATAACCCTTGGACTTTGCCAATGGCTTGCCAGCGATGAGCGGCAATGACGGCTAATGCAGCCCCTAAACTATGACCTGTGAACCAGACCGGAACGGTCCCGTTGCCTGTAATTTTCCTCAAGTGGTTAACAAGGCCTATTGATTCACCTTTGCTTTCCCAAACTGCCTCCACTCCGTCCTGAAATCCCCTATGAACCTTTCCAATTCCCTCATCAGAGGTTGTAAATTTTCCATCATACAAAAGATCCCGCAATTCTTTGACTTCAGTCCCTCTGAAAGAAACCACGACAGCTTTAGAGTTGTGAGCGACAAAGATCTGCGTTCCTTCTGTATTAAAAAACTTCACACTATTAAAGCCGGCATGTCTTAATTGTTCTTTCACAAAAGCGTTGCTCCATCCAGCTTTCCCCAGTGAATCGAGGTTGAAGTTTTTAGGGTTGTCGAAGCGATTGGGGACATAGGCCAGCAAAGCCGCATCTGCCATCCACGCAGCATTGACGATTTCATATGAATCAGCATCGTACTGAAAATCATAGGAAGTTCCTGGTTCTTTAGAAAAATAGGGATGCTTGATTCGCGGCCCAAAGAGTTCATCAAACTCTTTTAATATATTCTTATTCCGGAGAGGTGGAAGTTTTTCAAAAATAGTGTCAATAATGTTGTTCATAGGTAACACCTTTTTTCATTACTTGATTTGTTAATTGTCTTTCGAAAATGGGCTGAGACCCAAAGCTTCCCGAAATTCTGTATCTTGTTCAAAGACCTGAAGGTCATCATCATCCTGGGCCTTACCTGGGAAATCAGACTCCAAGAGCATTCTCAATCTAAATTTCCATTCATTGCCAAATTTACAGGCCTTTCGCACAGCATTAAGAGCTTTTTCCTTTATTACCTGGGCGTCCAAATCCATGATTTTTTCAATAGTAGGATTTTCGTGTAGATAACTAGTTGCTTGTCCATAGCCGGAAGCAAGATTTATCCAGATTGCAGGGTGAGGCAAGTTTTTGGAATCAGTCGTATATTCTTCAGCATATTTTATGGCTTTTTCAAAACCTTTCGGTGGTTCAGAATATAAAGGGTAAAAGGTTATGGCTCGATAAACGGATGCCTTTATTTTTTGATCCGTTGTTGGTTTAATTAAGTCTTTGGCTCCATTGAGTTGTTGTTCTACTTGTCGAAAGTCTTGTTTGCCGAAAAACAAAGCTGCTGCATATTCAATTTTTAGTCTTATATTTGATGGTGAAATTGCAGCAGCTTTCCTATATCCCTGGATGGCTCGTTCAAACATACCTTCTGAATAATGTGCCTTTGACCACGCAATCAGGCGATTGAGGGAGTTCTCAACTTCGTGAAGCGGAACATTTAAAAACTTTTGAACGGTATCCTTTGGCTGACCACTCAAACGCTGTTCATACGTCTCTATCCCGATGTCCGCTTTTTCCAGTGTTTCCACGTCTTGTGAGTCTGGTCTTTGGCCGGAAAGGTCTTGGACTCGTTGAAAAACACGGAAAAAGAAAAGCTGCGTAATAAGATATCCCCCTAAAAATCCTAATACGGAAAAATAAATCACTAACGCAGCGCTCATGGATTCAAAGGGTTGAGAGTTTGTTCCGCCGATTCCTTCTGCAACAGTTTTAGCCACGATCTTCACGGAATCCCAGCTCTGTTGCAGATGAATTAACCCCAAACCTACAACGATTTTTGTTAACCAATCTGACACTTCTTCAAGATTGGTATTGACTTGTAAAGCCAGTTTCTGAGGAGCTTGACCGGTTCTTTTGTTGCCGTTTTCTGCTGTCAAAGGTGGTGGTGAGGCAGCATTTGAGATATCGCCTTTGCCTGTCTTAGGAATAGCAAATAGAAAACCCAATGTGGTTCCCAGCACAATAAAGGCTAAAGCCCACAGTATGGCTTGAGATGTATGAGCTCCTTCATAAAAAACCAAGCATGACAAAACCAAGAACCCTAAGCCAGTAAAAATTCCAAGGCCTTGAGTCGTAAGCGTCAAGTCTTTCCGCCATTGGTTTTCCTGATTGTCAACGGAGTTGCCATTTCCTAATATATTCATTTTCGACCCCTATAATAATGATGCAAGAGAAATGGAGAGTAAGTGCAGGAGAAGTAGTTTTTGGGATAATCAAAGTGGATTCCCAATGATTTTCCTGGTGCTATCTTATGGAGCAAGTGCATTTTCCCTATTTTAATGACGCAAGCAGGGGTGCATAGCATCATAAAAAACACGATAAGATTCGAAATAATTGTGCTTCTTGAGTGCACGCTTACATGAATTAAACTAATTAAGGGCATGAGCTATTGGATTTATGAATTCATGAGTTGAGTAGTTTTGGATTATTTGAATTATTCGTGAAACTACTTTCTGCGGAGCACTATTGATTTGAAATTTGAGAATAAGCAAATAAAAGACCGAACAATGGTTACGCTAGAAAATGCAATTTCTTGGATTTTTTTTAAAAAAAGCCTAAAAGCCGAGGACTTTCAAGCTGGTTTATGTATCTAATTAGTGTCTGCGAGAACACACCATTTTCCCTCGGACCTGTTCCGGAATATTTCCCCCAACCTCTTTTCAGCATCTTCTTTCGTGCTCACGAGCATTTTTTCTCATTCGCTATTGGCGCCAGGTCCTGAGGAAGAGCTCTCACCATGACGGTGGTCTTGATTCGCGACAGAGATCTTCCTCGGCGACAGGATTATTTTCGGTCGCTGGCGGTGCTACGCGGCGTGTTTGAGTCGAGGGTGGCGTTGCCGGTCGTGGGCCAGCAGCTGATTCCCGATCTTGTGAAGATTGTAGGCCAAGATCCCAAATCCGACATACCGCTGAAACCCCGACCAGCCTTTGTCGGGACACCGATTTAACCCATGGTGTTCCAAGGCATTGATGTTTGATTCGATGGCACTGTGCTGCCGCCGTAACCAGCGAAACGTCGACTGTGTTTCCCGGGCCTGATCGGCTTGGGACCGCCGCCCTTTTTTCGGCATGATCACCTCGGGGATAAACAGCTCGAGGAGTTCCCGATCGTCTTGCGCGCTGAACCCCTTATCCACACTCCAACTTTGGAGCCTCGCACCATACTGGGTCAGCAGGCGGTCGGCTAAGGGCAGGGTTTCTTTCACATCACTGCTCTGCTCCATCACCTTATAGTCGAGGATCAAGCTATACTGATCTGTCGTGATAAGCACTTTATGCCCGAGCTCCACCGCCGGCGAGATTTTGCCTTTGTTGATCCATTCGGTATGGGGTTCAAACAACGAAAAGTCTTTCTCGCCATGGGGGATCGTCTCGCCCTTCACGACTCGCCGTTCGATGAGATCCAGATGTTTGATGAGCTTCTCGTGGAAATACTCGACTTCTACGAGTGTACTCTGCTCCACGAGGGACAAGGGCTGAGTGCGAAGAGCCAACAGACTGGCAACGACTTTCGTTTCAAGTGCGTAGGCTTTCTGGAGATAGGTCGTCACGGCCTTCTTCCGCCGTTCGGGCTTCTTGGCACCCCCACCCTGATGAATCGACCCACAGACCCGAAGCAACGCCTTCAGTTGCGTCTGCCAGGTGGCCGCTTTGCGCCAGCCAGGCAAAGCGTGGGCGTGGGCAAGCCGTGGGAGTAGGTCCAGACATTTCCGACAAGCATCCCACAAGAGATTCAAGTCCGTCGGGAAGTGGACGTTGGTCTCTAATACATACGTGTCACTTTTAGCGTGAATGGGTTCGTCGTCTTTTTTTTTAAACACGGATCGACCGGCTTTCACGACAATAGCATTGATCTCGGCCAAGAGGGCTTCATCCACATGACAAACATTCTCACTCAACGTCTTGTGATGAAACCCGTGGCCAAACTCCCCACTGAAGGACGACTCTAAGCCCATGATACGTCGGAGTAAGATGTCATGATGGACCAGGTATTCCAATCGGTCATAGTCACAATCCAAGGCTAACCGGACGACGCCCAGGACCAGCACATGCCAGAGATCCATCCCGGGCCGACCCGTGGCTTTCTTGGTCCCGATGACTTTCTGCTCCAGCAGCTGAAACACCTGCTCATTGATCGCGGGGGTCTGAAAGATCCACTGAAGCCCACGCAACACGGGAGGCAATTCCTCACGACTTTTGAGGGGAATTGGGACGTCTTCGATCGGGGTCTGGCCTAAGGCTAACTGTCGTGCAAAGCGTTGCCGCATCGTCGCGATCCTCCTGGTGATGAGAGCGAATGATGAGGCATTCTACACAAAAAATACCCTGTTTTCAGGAGTTGTGCACACAGGAGGCAAAAGATTCAGGATCAAGGAAATGAAAAAGTCCGCGCCCAATTTGGTTGATGGCGTTTTCGCACAGACACTATATAGGGGGGCAACTGGAGTCAAGCCGGTATGCAGGAGAAAGTGGAGTGAGGAGGACGAGTGGAAGTTACCCGGTGGAGTCGAGGTTTAAATTCCGATCAAGGAGAAAGTGGAAGGACAGAAGACGATCAACCACCGATGAGTGGGGTGGCGGCAGCGGTAGGGCTGGCAATGTTGGAAAACATGAGGGTGGCGTCGACGGCCCAATCGATAGTCGATAAATGGTCTAGTGACTAGGTCGATACCTATTGCTCTGATAAGCGTTATACCCATATACCAAACATCGTGCCTTAAATCGATGGAGAATACCTGGCTGCCGAAACTGAAAGTTTCAGTTTCGGCAGCTCAACATCATGCAAACTTTTTTCCTTCTTTCGAAAAGACTACGTGGCTTGTACGTAGCGAACCAGATCGGCGAGAGTGAAATCTCCCTCTTTATTAATGCAAGGATCAGGTTTCCATTCGTCATGTTTGATGAAGCTATCGCAATGGACCAGCATCGATCCAAACACCTCCAGAAGAATGGCTGACCCAACGGGGCCAAGACGGTTCCCTTTCCCAATTGTTCCCGCTTCTCGCATTAAGTAGAAAAATAATGGGGTATGGTTCTCCAGTTTTTCCTGATATTTCTTATCAAGACATGGCCAACCAGGAATACAGTTAAATTGGAGATCTTGTTTCGGATTAATTTTATATCCTTTGTTTTTCAGTGCTTCTGCCACTCGTTGGCCGCTCGGCAATCCCAACGCATACCCTCGCAATAAGTTTCGAAAAGCGAGTGAGCGATCGTTTTCACTCGCGAAGCGCCCAACAATTGGATCCGGCATGCGGATGAGTTCGTCTGCCAGAAGATGATCGAAGGATTTTGAAAAGACGTATTCATGACAGGGTTCGACATCAAGAAGGTAGCGCCAATCAATGGTAAGCTTTGGCGGGATATGGCTAAACCCTTCAGTCCCGAACCGTTCGTCAAACAGATCAACCACGGGATAGTTCGTATTGGCGGGATATTGTGAACGCACGAGTGTGTGCCCAAAGCGATAGGCCGCCACTGAAAATTCAATTGGCATACACAGGCGATGACAGGTATCGCGAATATCGCATTTGGGGTATTTAATGTCACATTTCAGGTAATTATTTTTCTTCACCTCCGCTGCAGCATAGTCATAGGTCGCTTTGTCACACACACGCTTGAGAAAGTCGTTCCAGACTAACCATTGATAGTGATATCGGCAGTCCCGTTGGGCTTCATCAAAGGATCGTCCAATGATCCGGCGATTATGGAATCGGAGAAATAGTAACTGCAGCTGGGACACATAAATGTTTTCGTCGTTTCGAGGGTCACCGATTAATGCCGTTCCATCTTTATTACGTGGTACGTCATTATCATTCTTTTTGTTTCCCGTCAGTAGGCGTCCCGGTTGAGACTGGTCATACAAAAATGGCATCACATCCGGTCCAAACCCATAGACGGAATCAAGGTCTAAGGATGCCGATCGCATATTCGGCAATTTATTGACGTTCTCAGTACTAATAGCCTGACCATGAAGCTCGCTCGTCGCATCGAGGGTAACGTCATGGTCAATAAATTGAGCAAAGAATGTGTAGGCAGCTGGAGTATCACTATCAGAAGAGCTTGAAGTGGCATCGTGCATGACTCCTCCCGGCCCTCCGAGGATTGCGGCGAGATGTTCAGCTTCACATTGATGTTGAATGCCACAGTCTTCTGCCCAGGTTTGTAGGTCTGGGAATAACTTGCAGAAATTCCCGAGACTTAAATGACTACATCCTTTGGCTTTGGATGTGCCATGCATAGATTTACAGCCTTTCATATTTCGGTCCTCCTATTTGGGGGGGCAAAAGAATAAAGGTGAAGTGTGATGATGACACTGAAAGTGAACAGTCTTCATAATCTGCAAAAAGAAAACCAAAATCAGCGTCATAATGTTTTTGGTATGTATCTTTGTTTTTGCAGAAAAAATCATAGAAATAGATATTGTCTAGGGTATTCCAGAGTATTGGTTTTCGTATCTAAACAGATACCAAGATGTATCTGATTGGATAACTTTTCAGGGAAGGGATTGGCTATGAGATGAAGAGGAGTTTGGTTAGGCTGTCTGGAGTCTAATAATGATCGGAGAGAAATAAAAAAACGAGATCGGGTTGGAACCGTTCCATGAAAAGACTAGTCCTTCGAAGAGTGAGCAATCGTTTCAGCTAGATTGAGAAGAGCAACTTCGATGGCACGCAATTGTCCAAGTGCTTTAATGTCTGGATTATCTCGCGCTGCGGCAAACAGCCCCTGATATTGGACTTCCACGCGTTTTTCATCAGTACCAATAAGAATGCGGGTTGTACCGGCATCAGCGTATGGTGGTCCGCTTGGTAGAGCAATTATCTCATTTGAGTGGGTCATTGCCTGGCGCTCTTTGACTTTGGCCTTGACCAAGTTTTCTATTGCCGTTGAATCGAAACTGAAAAAATGGTTCTCGTCTATGGCCATGGAGAGTAGCTGCTGTAGTTGTGTTGTTGTGAGCTTGCCTTCAGCTGTCTGCCCATCGCTCAAACGGGGACCGATAGTGACCTTGCCGTTAGCCTGTATGGTTAAATCGGCGAGAGTGTCGTCTTGCAACCCTGAGAGGCCACCAAGTGTACGCCATTGGATTACGATTCCTTGTGGGTCATGTGGCAATGTGTGAGGCATATGCACTGTCCTTTCTTTCATGCAACCTGCAGTCAGTAAACAGAGCCAAATAACCCAGCAAATCTTGATAGCCATGAACGGGCTATCCCTTAACAATATGCTAGGTTCTCTTCTAAAGAGGCAGTGGTCCTCAGATTGAGTCTTAGCTATGTCCTTTTTAATCATGTGCAAAGCGTGGAAACTGATGAGCGTCCCACGGGCCTAGCCCGTGGGACATTTTGAAACCCGTAACTCAGTAGATAATTGACCCTATTTTCATTCTTTTACTCAGATTTATCCTGGTAAGACAATGGCTGCTGGGCGCGCCATGCTGCAACAATCATGAGTATGGTTTCCGTGACCGCCAACGCCCAACATGGCAAGTTGAAGATTGCTGGGTAATTGGTATGGATCGGCAGCATTCATGTCTACTTCATAACCAAGATCTTTCATCGATGCAATAGACATAGCACTAATGGGGTTGAAGCCGCTATCAATGAAGCCTGTCAACAGTTCGTTACCAAAAACGGCTTCTCGCCAATGCGCATCTCTGGTGCCGCCACCTCCTGTGTTTGCGACAGGCACGGGAGTTGGTGAAGAGGCTGAACTCAATTTTGCGAATTCTTCCATAGCCTTGGGACCTAAAAATATGGGATTGTTTGTCCCTGCCCCTTGTAATAATCCCAGACTGCTCCAAATGGTTCCCCCTCCTAGGACGTGCCACATCTCGTGGAAAATCACTCCAAACAAACTACCATTGGCCTCCATATTGGCTAGGTCTGCTGTGTCAAATTGCATGATTCCACGAGCAGGCAAGAAACTACCATTCCGCACCATCGTAGGCCCGGCCTGACCTAGAATACCGCTAACTCCATCGATGGAAATGCCGCTCGCTTCGATGACGACATCATCGATGACACCATATGGAGGGCCAACATCTACACTTGGTAAATTGCCAACAATAATCTCTTGCCAACGATCCGCCGCAGCCTGAAATACGGCCTGTTGCCCACTCGTCAATCCACCAGTAAAGGCGACTTGGATGGTAAAAGCGGATGGTACTTTTTCTGTAGTGATAGCTAATGACCATTGATATAGCGAACCACCGTCTTCAAAGGCCCGGTCCTTTATTTCCAGTGCCCAGGTCCCGTTTGGATCTAAATTCTTGAATACGCCAAGGCTCTCGTTAGGTCGAAAGACCCCTCGAAATGGAGGAAAGGCTTGGCTGATGGAGGAATTCGAACCATCGTTGAAGGTTGTGTCACGAAAGTTGTTTCCGCTGCCTCCAGTACTTTTGACAAGAAGTACTCGCTGCCCTGCCGGTCCGAGCAATGAAATTTCTAGGTCACTTGTGTAGCTATGGTCGACGTTGATGGTAACAGATACCTGACGCACATCACCTTGAATCCCTGAGGCGTTAATTTCTGATTTCACATTACTGGGTTTGCCGGATGAAATTGGTACGGGAGAATTATTTTCTAATACATACTTCATGGCAACCTCATCTTTCCATTCTAGGAATATTTGCTGGATAGTAATACTTTCGTCTGAATAAGTGTTTCTTCTTCACTTATGAAAAGTAGGCATCAGTTGTGAAATTTCTGTAAAAAAATTAGGTCTTTCTCGACTATTCGAAAGATACGAATGAAACCATTTTTCTGCCCTCCTTCCTTTGAAGCTACTTATTTTTATTTTGAACTTGCGATTCCCCGTGGTCTTGCCACGGGGATCTTATTTTCCGAGAATTAGGGGGTGAGTGAAAGTACTGTCCACAAAGCGAGTCATTGTGCGTGGCAGATTCATTATCACATTGTCTTTCCGGTGAAATATCGTAAGGCCTTATTAGCGGAGGATGTTGTCGAGATCATTGTGGAAGCCACGCGAGGGATTGCTGAGCGGTACGATATGGAGTTTGAACGATTGGGGTGTGATCGAGATCATATCCATCTGTTATGTTCTGCTCATCCGAAGATTGCTCCGGGACAAATCGTGCGAGTGTTCAAGAGTATCACCGGGCGCGAGTTATTCCGGCAGAAACCAGCCTTGAAGACAGAGTTGTGGGGAGGGCAGTTTTGGGCTGATGGCTACTATGTGGGCACCGTGGGAGAGGGCGGCAATTGGAGGGTGGTCGAACATTATGTGCAGAACCAAGGCAGTCCCAGAGAAGACCTGCGTCAGTTAACCCTCTTCTAATACCCCGTGGTCTTGCCTCGGGGATCTTTATTAGAGGTTTCGTAATCAGATATTTCCTATAAATGTGCCCAGTGTTGATATGCGAAAATTTGTTTCATGAAGTTTTGGATCAACCCTGTTTCGTCTTTAAGATTTATCGTCTGACTTTTCAATGGCAATGGGAGGAAGTCCTTCTTCTGCAAAATAAGTGGCTCTTCTTCTGTGTAATCACCTTGGTCGATGAACAGGAAAGATCGTTCAGGGATTTTTAAATAATCTAGTTCAAAATATGAAAAGCAAAATTGATGCTAGCATGAAGTAATTCTTTCCTTGGCAGTGCTAATTTAAATTTCGTTTATTTTTCGCCCATCAAGAGAAGACCTTGTCAGAAGAATTTGGATAACTGCATAGTCAAAAATTTAAAGCATGTATCCAATCAGATACCAAGATGTATCTAATTGGATAACATTTTGGGGAGAGTGGAGTGAGGCGAACGAGTGGAATGAATTTGGTTAGACGGCACCGATTTTCAAATAATAGTCAAACAAGAAGTGTGGGAGCAGAAAGCAATTAGCCGCCGATGAGTGGCGTGCTGGCAGCGGTGGGGGCCGTGATGTTGGAGAACATGAGGGTGGCGTCGACGGCCCAGTCGATGAACGGTCCTGGATAAATGCCTAAAAGAAGGGTTCCGGCAATGCCAGTAAAGATGGCCACTTTGATGGGTAGGGATGTGGTGATAGGCGAAGGATCGGTAGGTTCGTTGATGTACATCTTTTTGACGACGATCAGGTAGTAATACATGGAGATGACAATATTGATGAGCCCGACAATGAGCAGGGTATACAGCTCTTGGTTCATGGCCGCGATGAATAAATAGATCTTCCCAATAAAGCCTGCCAAGGGGGGAACTCCAGCCAGTGATAAAAGAAAGAGAAGCATAGCCGCAGCCAGAAAAGGTGAACGACGATTCAAGCCATTATAGTCCTCAATCTCATCGCTTTTGATCACTCGACTGACAGCAATGATGACGGCAAAGGCACCCAAGTTGGCGAACATATAGGTCAGTAAATAAAACATGATGGCGTCGCTGCCTTGCTTGGTGCCGGCCGCCAACCCAATCATGATATTGCCAATTTGTGCGATCCCAGAATAGGCCAGCAGTCGCTTAATGTTCTTTTGAGCGATGGCCACGATGTTGCCGTAGGTCATTGAACAGATTGAGGCCACCACAAAGAGCAACACCCACATAGGCTTGAAGGAAGCCAACGCGACAAAAAACATCCTGAGCAGAATGGCCAAAGCGGCCACTTTTGGGGCAATAGACAAATAGGCTGTGACCGGAGTGGGCGCACCTTGATAGGTATCAGGAATCCATGCATGGAAGGGCACGGCTCCGATTTTGAATCCTAGGGCCGCAAAGATCAGAATGAACCCGATAGCCAATCCATAGCTGCCTGGTGTGCCAGCCATTTCTGAAAACACCAAGGTTCCGGTTTCTCCATACACCAGGCTGATACCATAGGCTAAGAGTCCGGCGGCAAACACGCCGAGGATGAAGAATTTCAAGCCAGCTTCCGACGACCGTTGATCGTCTCGGAGATACGCCACTAAGACGTAAAAACCAAAGGTGGAAAATTCCAACGTGACGAAGACGGATAACAGATCGTTGGATGAGGCCATGAACATCATGCCGATTGCCGACATGAGTACCATGAAATAATATTCACCCTTAAAGAAGCGAAATGCACGCACATAATCAATGGACATGAAAAGAACCAGCGCGGTGGCTCCTACGATGAGGATCTTAAAGAAAATGGCCAAATGATCCAGCACGTACATGTTTTTAAAGAGCGCACCGGTTGTGCCGTTTTGGTCAAACACGAATAGCATCAAAGCGGTGATGCCTAATCCGGCAATGCTTAAATGCGCCAGTTGTTGATGCGTAATGTGCTTTAGAGAGAAATCCAACGCAAGGATGAGGCACAACCAAATCGTGAGAAATATCTCTGGTAGCAATAAGAGAAGATCTGCGGCGGATAATGAGAGATTAAATTGCATCATGATGTCATTCGTTGGCTGGTGTTTCTCTACCCCACCTTGGTCCTCCCCTTACAAAGGGGAGGAAAATTCGCTATGGAAGCAAGCCTTGGGTGTTTTGGGTGACTAATGGAGCGACCTGGTTAATTCGATCGACCATGGGCTCAACTGTTGACCGCACCACCTCATAAAAATGCCCAGGGAAAAGGCCCAAGATAATGCTGCACGCGATCAGTAGGAGAAGAGGCATTCGATCGATCCAACTCTTGGCATCGGCTGTATGGGCAAATTCAGGATCCAATTTCCCGTAAAACAGGCCTCGCATCATTTTGAACATATACGCCATGGTGAGGACGATTCCCAGAACGGCCACCACCACTTGGAAAGGATATTTGTCCCAACTGCCGACGATAATCATGATTTCAGCAACGAAATTAATGGTGCCAGGCATGCCAATGGACGCCATACAGCCCACAATAAATGCGCCGGCAATAAACGGCATTTTTTCGGAGAGCCCACCTAATGAAGGAATGTCTCGTGAGTGGGTTTGGTCATAGACCCAGCCAGCCATGGCAAAGAGCATGCTGGTCGCTAATGCATGGGCAAACATATAAATGACCGCTCCCGATAGACTGATATAGCTCAACGCGGCCATGCCCAGGAAGATATATCCCATATGGCTCGAACTTGAGTAACCGATGACATACTTGGTGTCCTTCGCAAAGTACGACACCAGTCCCCCATAGATAATAGAACCAACACAAAGAACGGCCGCAACCCACATCCACTTGTGGGTGGCTTCAGGCAGAATTTCAAAGGCCACGCGAATAATCGAAAAATGACCGAGTTTCATTAAAACACCAGCATGCAACATGCTCGTCGCAGCTGGTGCGGCGGCGTGACCAACGGGTGACCATGAATGCAACGGCCAAATGGGAGCAATCGAAGCAAATCCAAAAAAGATGAGGAACCAGATAAGAGTCGACATCGTGTCGGTAAATTTGGCTTGTTCGCGCAGGACCACGATGTCAAAGGTATGCAATCCGGACATATGGTAGATCAGTAAAATGCCCATGAGCGCCATGACTGCCCCAGCGGATAAGAACAGGGTCAGCTTCATGGCCGCATATTCTTTGCTGTTCGAGCCGAAATTGAAAATAAAATCGACAGAATCGCGAAGCTTGAGGCCTTCGGGGTCGGTCATGGAGAGGTACCCTTTGGTATGGCTTCCCCAGACACCCAGCAATAAGTACATGGGCAGCACGGACATTTCGTAAAAGAAATAGAGGAAGAAGAGATCGAGGGACATAAAGACCCCGATTGTCGCGGCTGCGAGGATCAGGAGAAAGATATAAAATTCCTTCGTCCGGTCTTTGATGTGCCATGAGACAAAAATCCCGGCGAACAACAAAATTGCCGAGGCAAAGACCAATGGCCCTCCAATGCCGTCGACACCAACATAAAAGGCAATACCGAGTTCCTCCGACCACGCAAATCGCTGAACGAATTGGAAACCGCCCTTCGCAGGGTCGTAGGCAAAGAAAATATAAAACGAAGCTAACAGACTGATGCCGGCGGAAATCGCCGCAGTCATCCGCACCATGAGTTCCTCTTGGCGAGGAATAAAGATCAAGGCGATAGCCCCGAGAAAAGGTGCAAAGAGAATGATTAATAACGAATATTCACCCATAATAATCAGTTTCGTATGATTTCAGGAGAAAGAGAATCCACATTATATTGGGCTATGGCCGTTTCTGGGTGTACTCGTTCAACCACCGCTTGAACCGATCCATTGATCATTCGCAAAAATGGAGAAGGATACAGGCCGATCCAAAAGATCATGATAGACAGGGAGACACCAATCGCCCATTCCCGTGTGTTTAAGTCGGGGATGACTGCTGGCAAACTTTCTTTTAATGGCCCAAAGATCGCGCGCTCGTAAAACCACAGGAAATAAGCAGCCGCGAAAACCACTCCTGTGACGGCAATGGCTCCATACACCCACCAGGCCTGAAACACGCCCAATAAGATAAGGAATTCGCCAATGAACCCATTCGTTCCCGGTAATCCGATTGAGGCCATGCCAATAATAAGTAGGAAGGTGGCCAGTAACGGCATTTTCTTCGCAAGGCCCGTACATTGCCGAACATCGGTATGGCCTAATCGGTCGTACATAAATCCAGCCAGGAAAAATAATCCAGCCGTGCTAAAGCCTAAATTAATCATGGTAATCAGGCTGCCTTGGATACCTTGAAAATTCAGCGCAAACAAACCAATCACCACAAACCCCAAGTGACTGATGCTGCTGAAGACCAGTAAGCGTCTAAAGTCAGGTTGAATAATGGCCACGATGGCCCCATAGACAATAGCGGCGAGCCCAAGGGTCATGAGGATGGCCACCACGGTTTCGTTCCGTGAGGCATCCGGGAGCAAGGGCATGGAAAATCGAAGGAAGCCATACGTACCCATTTTGATCCCGGCAAACATCACAGACATGGGAATAGGCCCTTGTACAAGGGCATCGGGAAACCAGGAATGAAATGGGAATATCGGAGCTTTAAAGGCCAGGCCTAGGAAGATGAACCAAAAGATCAAGAGTTGGTCGCTGAGTGGAATGGGAACGGACAGCAGATCGATAAAATCAAAGCTGTAGACCTGCTTCGCTTCGAAATAATTGAGACTGAGAAGACAAAATCCCACCAACATGAAGACACTGCCCAACAGCGTATAGAGCACATACTTCAATGCGGCATAGTGGCAATCTTCTCCAGGCCCCCACAATTTAATCAAGAAGTAACTGGGTATGAGCATGAGCTCCCAAAAGACAAAAAAGACAATCAAATCGATGGAAGCAAAAATCCCGATGAACGTGGTTTCCAAAGCCAAAATACTCATATAAAAGGCTTTGGGTTTCAGGGTCACCGAATCCCAGGAATAGAGCACTAGTAGGATAGTCAAAAAGGCGGTTAACCCGAGAAAGAGCACGCTAATGCCATCGACGGCCAGGTGATAACTAATGCCGAGGAAGGGAATCCATTCGTGTTGTTCTGCAAACTGCATGGCCGCAGTGTCCGGAACAAAGAGCATGAGCATCACTGCGGCTGTGGCCATTTCGATGCTGGCGATGCCGAGCGTCGCCATGCGAATCTGCGCATGGCCTTTTAGTCCCCAGACCACCAACGCACCCAATAACGGGAAGAAGGTCAGAAAGGTCAGAATGGGAAAGCCGAATGAAAGTTCTTCTTGCATAAGAAAATAGTTAGTACATGCTGGAGCCAGCTGAGGTTGCACCTGCATACCACAGCACGACGAGATGAATTAATATGGCTAAGCCAATGATCAGGATTGCGGCATAATGATGCACCATGCCGCTTTGCAATTTCCGCCAGGACCAGGCAAGCAAGTGATTGCCATAGCCAACCACATTCAGTCCGGCATAGATCACGTGTTTTTCGGTCCACGTAATCCCTGCCGCACTGATATCAGTCCCTTTGCCAATGCCGTTGACGAAACGGTCTAGAATGTGTTGATCAAACCAGTCCCAGAGCATGCCGAGTTTCTTAAACGGTTCGACAATAAACCTGTCATAGAATTCGTCAACATAATATTTATTGAGGAAGGTCGTGTAGGCTTGCGGATATTTCTGAGCCCATTCATTGGCCATTTGAGGCCGAACCGAATACATGTAATGTGCGAGCCCCCAGCCCCCCAACGCAATCGCCACTGCAACTCCCATAAGTCCTAGAAGTGTGCCCATTTCCACCGCATGCGGTTCTGCGCCTACTGGTGTCGCCACGTCATGTAAAAACTGGTGAAACCAGCCATGTTCTGGGGGAACGCCAAGAAATCCTCCAATAACCGCGAGTCCGGCGAGGACCATCAGCGGATACGTCATGATGGGCGGAGATTCATGGATATGTTTGGCCACCTTTGGCTCGACCCGTGATTTTCCGTAGAAAGTCAAATAGGTCAGCCGGAACATATAGAAACTGGTCAAGAAGGCCCCAATGGCTGCGAGGAGATACAAGTGGTAATAGCCATGGACAAAGGCATGGGCCATGATTTCATCTTTACTCCAAAATCCCGCCAATGGTGGGATACCCGCAATGGCTAGCGTGCCTATAAGGAACACCTTATGGGTGATCGGGATTTTGTTGTGGAGCCCGCCCATTTTCCGAATATCTTGTTCACCCCCTAGCGAGTGAATAACGGCTCCGGCTGATAAAAACAGTAAGGCTTTAAAGAAGGCATGTGTGACCAAGTGAAAGATCGCTGCGGTGTAGGCACCGACGCCACAGGCGAGAAACATATAGCCCAATTGGCTCACCGTTGAGTAGGCCAATACACGTTTAATATCGTTTTGTACCAGTCCAATCGTGGCGGCAAATAGAGCGGTCACGCCGCCAATAATGCCGACGGTGGTTAAGGCGATGGGCGCCATATCAAACAGCGCATGATTGCGGACCACCATATAGACGCCGGCTGTGACCATGGTCGCCGCATGAATGAGCGCGCTAACGGGTGTTGGCCCTTCCATGGCATCAGGAAGCCAGGTGTATAAGGGTAGCTGCGCGGATTTTCCGAAGGCTCCAATGAGCAAGCAGATGGTGATGGCTGTGGCCATTTCGGTCGAAAGGGATGAAGCTTGCGATAAGACGGTGCTGTAATCCAGTGATCCGAAATGGGAAAAGATGAGGAAAACAGCGATGAGGAATCCTGCGTCGCCGATCCGGTTCACCACAAAAGCCTTCGTGGCGGCTTTTCCCGCTGAGACTTTCTCGTAGTAATACCCAATCAACAAATAGGAACAGAGTCCCACGCCTTCCCATCCAATGAACATCACCACATAATTCGACCCCATGACGAGCAACAGCATCGAAACCATGAAGAGGTTCATATAGGTGAAGAATCGTGTAAAGCCTTCTTCGCCATGCATGTAGCCCACGGAATAGACATGAATCAGAAAACCCACACCAGTCACCACCAGCAACATGACGGTCGTGAGAGGATCAATGAGAAAAGCCAGATTGATCGAAAGATTGCCGCCGAAAATCCAAGACCAGGCAATGACTTCACGGGGTTCGGGGTTGGATAGAACAGAGACAAAGACACCGAGCGTGCAGAGAAAGGACAAGCCAACTGAACCACATGCCAGGCGCCCGGCCCACTCGTGGGAATACCGTGAACCGTACAGCCCATTCGCTAGTACAGCCAACAGCGGAAAGAGGGGGATCAGCAGAACTAGTAAATCAAACACGTTACCACTTCAAAATATTAATTTGATCCACATTCGTGGCCATCTTCCTGCGGAAGATCACGATGATAATTGCCAATCCGATCGCGGCTTCGGCTGCCGCTACGGCAATGATAAACAACGCCGACATTTGTCCGGCCATGGAGTTCAAATAATGCGAAAACGCCACCAGATTAATATTGGCCGCATTGAGCATGATCTCCACGCTCATCAAGACGATGATGAAATTGCGACGGATAAGGACCCCCACCAATCCTGTCATAAACAGAATGGCACTCAGGAAGACATAGGCGGAAAGAGGAATCATGGTGTTTCTTTAGGATGTGGATGTATTCGCCGGTTCTGGATTGTCAGTTTTGGGTGGAGTCTTGGCTAAGACGATGGCGCCAATGACTGCGCCAAGTAAGAAAACCCCGACGATTTCGAAAAGGAGTAAATAGTCGCTGAACATGGTAATGCCAACCGCATGGCTTGGGCCGGTTTGTAATATCACGTCCGGCGTCGCCGTCCCCAGGGTTCCGCCATAGGGTGTGAGCATTAAGAGAATAAGTAACTCGGCAAGCAGGGCCATGCCTGTGAATATTACAAAAGAAGGTTTCTTATGGAGATGCTGCTCTTCGGTTTTTAAATTCATCAACATCAGGACGAACAAGTACAAAATCAAAATCGCTCCGGCATACACGATAATTTGCACCATCGCCAAGAACTCGGCGTTGAGCATGACAAAGAGTCCGGCCATATGAAGCAACAGCGTCAGCAGGGCCAAGGCGCAATGCACAGCATTTCGCAGAGACACGGTTAACACCCCTGCTACGATACTCACCGAGGCAAAGTAGATAAAAAGAAGCCACATCATGGGTTGGTCTTAGGGATCTTTGGCGTTTTCGATTGAGACAGGAAAATGGTAACGGTAAGCCTGGTTTTCCTCACCTTCCTTCTCTTGGTTATGGGCATACAGATATTTTTTCGCATCATCCAAATGTCGTTCTCCAATTTGATACAAGCGCTCCTTGTCGAACATGAGCGTGCGTTTATCATGGGTAGAAAATTCATAGACCTTGGTCATGGCTAAGGCATTGACCGGACAGGCTTCCACGCAATATCCGCAGAACACACATTTGGTAATATCGATAAAAAATTCGCTAGCATAACGTTGTAATGGCAAGGATTTATCTTCCTCACTAATCACTTTGATACAGCGAGAAGGACATGCGGCTTCGCAGAGGTCACAGCCAACGCAGCGTTCTGTCCCATCTTCGTAGCGTAATAGGCATAAGGCTCCACGATGAGCATCAGGGATCGTCCGTTTCTCCCGAGGGTATTGGAAGGTCATGGGGCGATGCAGCATGTGCTTGAAGGTCACCTTGGCGGCATGCCAAAATTCCCGGAAGAAGATGGCATCAAAAAACTTTTTCGTCGTGGTTTCGTTACCCATTAAGCGCGCGCCATATCTTTCTGGTCAGACTTTTTCAATCGTCACGTAGGCTAATTTGAAATAGGGGACTCCCGTCGTGGGGTCAACCTGGAGTGGCATGAGATCCTTCACTGGAGGGTCATTGAAATGTTCAGGCACCGTACACGTGCCTGGCATCAAGGAGGTGTCCTCTGCCACGGTCATTTCCAATGTGCCCTGGTCTGATGTCAAGCGGATGCGCTCGCCAGAAGTGATCCCAAGATTTTTCAGATCTTCTGTCCCCATTTTGAGATTCTTCTGGTTAGGCGAAATCTCGATCAGGCCTGAGGCTTGAGTGGAAAGCTTCCCGGAATGATAAATCAATTGGGTCATGCGCAAACCAAAAGACCGATGGGTCTTGCCCTTGCCATTCAAGGAATATCTCAGGCCGACTTCTTTGGCATACCCGTTCGAGAAATAGTGGGAGGCATTGGACTCCACTTTTGGAGCTTGCCCCAAATTGTAGTAACCAGGGAGAACCTTGCGAATTTCTTGTTGGATATCTTGGGTCGTTTCGTAATCCATCGGCGTCCCGAGGATATTGGCCATGCCAACCATGATGTGCCAATCCAACGTACTCTCTCCTAATGAGTCTAAGGCGGGGCGAAGGTACTGCACCTTCCCTTCTTGGTTCGTCACCGTGCCGTCTTTTTCTGCAAAAGTTGATGCAGGGAAAACCACATGTGCAAGATTGGCCGTTTCCGTGAGGAAGGGATCCTGACAAATAAGCAGATCCAATTTTTCTAAGGCCCCTTTCACATCAAAAGAGGCCGGCAATGTTTCAAGTGGATTTTCCCCTACCACATATAAGGCTTTGATTCCGCCGTTTCGGCAGCGGTCTAGGATGTCAATCAGATGGCCACCTTGTTGGGGATTGGGAAGATTTATGCCCCAGGCTTGGTTGAAGTGGTCTCGCGCTTGAGCGTCAGCAAACGAAGCGACTCCAGGAAGGAATTCAGGAGCCACGCCCATATCCACCGCACCCTGTTCGTTCGCTTCTTCGGTAAAGGTGTTAATCCCACAGCCGTCTTTCCCTAATTTTCCCGTGACCCAAGCGAGGTCAACCAGGTGCAGCATATGTTGATAGCCATTGGCTTGTCTGAGGATTCCTTCACCACAAATGATGATGGAGCGAGGGGCCTCAGCAAAAATTCTGACCGCTTCATGAATTTGTTCAATATCAACACCGGTGTGTTGGGACACATCTTCGAAAGAGTAGAACTCGGTCGCCTGTTTTAAGGCCGAGAGGGCCTCGGGATGAGCATTGGTGGTGTCCTCATCAATTAAATCCTGATGAATAGCGGATTTAACCAACCCCTGAATAAAGAGCCCTTCCGTTCCTGGGTTCACCATGATGGGGTGCGATCCGAGTTTGGCCATATTGGTTTGCGAGGAATCCACGACGATCGTTTGTGCTTTATACAAACTGATGGCAGATTTCACTCGCAGACTGGCTACAGGATTGGTTTCCGTGATATTGGCCCCGATGATCAAGAAGGCCTTGGCTTTATTAATTTCTTCCGAGGTGTTCATCATGCGATGAATCCCTAATGCTCGATTCATGGCATGGACAAAATTGAGATGCCCGTATCGCGCGCTGCTGTCCAGTTGGTTGGTGCCGATCACGGTGCGCATAAATTTTTGGAAGACATAGAGATCTTCGTTCGAGCATCGTGCAGTAATCAGTCCGGCAATGGCTTGAGGTCCATGTTGGGTTTTGATCGCACCCAAT
This sequence comes from Nitrospirales bacterium, assembly GCA_965248225.1. GTDB lineage: Bacteria > Nitrospirota > Nitrospiria > Nitrospirales > UBA8639 > Nitrospira_E. The sequence continues at coordinate 3,900,445 of CBDFIV010000015.1, read as the reverse complement.
CGGCTAGCGGCCGTTTCCAAGGCATCGATCCATGGAGTGGGCTGGAGCCCCGCATCCGTTCGGACCAATGGTTCTTTCAGTCGCGATGAACTATCAATGAATTGAAAACCGAATCGTCCGCGTACGCAGATTCCGTCATGACCATTGACCGTATCGCTTCGTTCGCCCCACTTATTTTTCCAGGAGAGAGGAGAGGTGACTCGAACAATTTCCGTATCTTTGGTTTCCACATAGATCTGACAGCCATCGCCGCAATAATTGCAGGTGGTGGTGGTTTTTTTGAGCTGCCAGGGTTTGTAGGCGTACTTGGAAAATTTATTCGTAATGGCACCCACGGGGCAGACCGCTAAACAATCGCCGCAAAATTCACAGTCCAGGGCTTGATCCCCTTTGGCCACCACTTGGGTGAATCCGTCCTTTTTCATGAATTGCAGCGCATCAATGCGTTGCACATCTTTGCAGATGTTGATGCATTCGCCGCAGGCGATGCAGCGGTTCATGTTGAAGTCCAACACCAAGCTTCGCGTATCTTCTGGAATATTTTTTTGCTTCGCGTTGGCCAGATTGGTCACGCCATGCTCAAAGGCCATGTCTTGCAATTCGCAATGCCCGTCGGCATCGCAAACTGGGCAGTCCAAGGGATGGACGGATAAATGCTTTTCGACGCCCTTTTTCCGGGCCAAAAATAAATCTTCGCCTTCAGTTCGGATCACCATGTTGGCTGCCGCTTTGGCCGTACAGGAACGAACTGGTGCTTTTTTTCCTTCCTGCATCACCAGACACATGCCGCAGGAACCAAATGGGTCGAAGGTGTAGTGGTAACACATCGCCGGGACGATCTTGCCGGTGCTGGATACGACGTCATAGAGCGAAACGCCAGCTTTGGCCTGGACGGTTTCCCCGTCCATGGTCAATTCAATCGTCTCGGCTTCGACCTCAGGTGATGTGACTGGTTTTAAACCCATATGCGTTCCTTATTTTTGAATCTCAGCAACTGGCAATTAATCTTAAAAATGGGGTAGCCATTACTGGTGATTCTACCCCACCTTTAATCCTCCCCTTGTATCATGGAAAGGATTGCTTCTACGATGGACTCTCTTTTATTCACCCCGGTGCCTGACAGCCCGACTCCCCTTGGGTCTGGCAAGACCGTTTGTAAGCCTGGTGCGTCAGGCGCCGCCTCCTTGAGAGCCCGAACAGTTGCCAGGGCTACCCAAGCCCGCATCAACAAGGCAGGGCGCTTTTCGCAAGGAGGCTCGAACCGGGAGGATTGCATGGAACCACCATCGTCTGTTGTCGGCATTGATGTGGCGAAAGCCAAACTGGATGTGGCCCTCTCGCCCACCGCCTCCATCATCACGCTCCCCAATACCGAGGAGGGGCTGTACCCGCTGGTCACCCAGCTGCGCACGCTTCGGCCTACCCGCATCATCATCGAGGCCACCGGTGGGTATGAACAATTGGCGGTGCGGCTCTTGGTCGACGCCGGTCTGCCCGTCATTGTGGTCAATCCCCGGCAGGTGCGGGCCTTTGCCAAAGCCCTGGGGCTGTTGGCGAAGACCGATGCGATCGATGCCCGCCTGTTGGCCCTGTTTGGGGTCCGGGTGCAACCTGCGCAGCGAGCCCAGCCCGATCCGGGCACGGCCGCCTTGGCGGCCCTGTTGACCCGTCGGCGACAACTGATCGCGATGATGACGGATGAGAAGCATCGGCGGCCGCAGGCCCCACCGGCGATTCGCCAGACTATTCAAGCGCATCTCACCTGGTTGGAGCACCAAGTGGCGACGCTGGACCAAGAATTCACCACCACGATTCGGCAGAGTCCGGTGTGGCAGGAGCACGAAGATCTGCTCCAGAGTGTGCCGGGCGTGGGGCCCGTCATGAGTCGGACCCTTTTGGCCGATCTGCCGGAGTTGGGAAAACTGAATCGCAAGCAGATCGCCGCGCTCGTCGGGATTGCCCCCTTCAACCAGGACAGCGGGCTGCGGCGCGGGCGTCGAACTTGTTGGGGCGGACGAGCACCGGTACGCACCGCGCTGTATATGGCGACGCTGGTCGCGACCAGACATAACCCGGTGATCGCCGCGTGTTATCAGCGACTCCTGGCTGCAGGCAAACGCAAGAAAGTGGCGCTGGTGGCCTGCATGCGCAAGTTGCTGACCATCCTGAATGCGATGGTGAAGCATCAGAGGAAATGGCAAGAGGTACGTAGCATTACTAGTTGACATTCAAGACAGTTGCTTACAAAGGGGAGGAAAATATATTAGCGATCGCATTCTCCCATGACGATGTCATAGCTCCCAAAAATGGTGATGGCGTCGGCGATCATATAGCCTTTCGACATGTAATCAAAAGCCCCCATGTGAATAAAGGATGGAGAGCGGATTTTTAGACGATAGGGATTCCCTCCTCCGGTACTCACAATATAAAACCCGAGTTCGCCTTTGTGGGCTTCAGTTCCACAATAAATTTCTCCAGCTGGGGCATCAAAGCCTTGAGAGAATAATTTGAACTGCTGGATCATGGACTCCAGATTGGTAAAGACGCGATCTTTGGGTGGCAAGGTGACGCTGGGGACATCCGCCATAATCGGTCCCGGTTGCATTTGCTCCAGACATTGCTTAATGATTTTGATGCTTTCACGAAATTCTTCAATGCGAATCCAATATCGGTCGTATGTGTCACCGTTTTTTCCAACCGGGACGCTAAATTCACACCAAGGGTAGGCGCTATAGGGTTCGTACTTGCGAAGATCATAATCCACGCCTGATCCGCGCAGGGTTGGTCCGCTTAATCCAAAGCTCAGCGCATCTTCGGCGGAAATAACCGCCACTCCGCGAGTTCGAGCCAGCCAGATCCGATTCTTTTCAAGGAAAATCACATATTCGTCAATTTTTGGAGGGAAATACTCTATGAATCTTTTGACCTTATCGATCAACGAATCGTTGAAATCTTTCTCTACCCCTCCAATGCGATACCAGCTGGTGGTGAGGCGCGCTCCGCAGAGTTCGTCAAACCAATCCAGTAAAATTTCGCGATCTCGGAAGGTATAAAAAAAGACGGTCATGGCGCCGATGTCTAACGCCTGAGTGCCCAACCAAAACAGGTGACCGATAATGCGTTGGATTTCGGCAACAAGGGTGCGGAGATATTCGGCGCGCTCAGGGAGCGTAATATTCATGAGTTTTTCAACCGCACGGCAATAGGCGAAGTTGTTATACATCGCGCAGACGTAGTCCAAGCGATCCGTATGCGGGATGAACTGATGGTATGTGCCGCCTTCAGCTAGTTTTTCGACACCGCGATGAAGATAGCCCAATACCGGGGTGGATTTAACCAGTCGTTCACCTTCCAGTTCCATGATGACCTTTAACACCCCATGTGTAGCAGGGTGTTGTGGCCCCATGTTCAGGAGTAGTTCTTCAGTCCGAAGTGTCGGGAGGTCCGCGGTCTCCGGATGATTCGGATCGACTTTATAGATAGTGGAACGTTGGTCTTCGAGTTTCATGATGATCGAGTATCGTAATTCATTAATTCGGGTCGTTTAAAAAATCAAAGGTATCCCGCCAGCCCTTGCCCTGAACGGGAAAATCTTTGCGAAGGGGATAGCCTTCCGTATAGTCATCAGGCATCAGAATGCGACGAAGATCAGGGTGGTGGTTGAAGCGAATACCCATCATGTCAAAGACTTCCCGCTCCATATAATTTGAACCCATCCAAATGTCAGTCATTGAATCCACCTGGCAATCGTGTTCCGGCACGCGGGTTTTGATGCGGATCCGATGTCGCTTGCGAATAGAATAGACTTCATACACCACTTCAAACCGTTCTGCTTCATCCGGCCAGTCCACGGAACTGACATGCACCATATAATCACAATCCAGTTCAGGGTCTTTCCTAATATATGCGCAAACATCATGCAAGGCATCGCGTTTGACTGAAATCGCGAGGTCCCCACGCCATTCGTTTGCGCTGAGAAACCCTTCCGGGAATAGGCTTTGAATTTTTTCAGCAATAGGGTGCATGACAATATTTTTGTCGAGGGTCCAATAAGCCGGTCACTGAACGCGCACTAAATCGAAGGTTGTGGTTCCACCCTGTTGACCTTTTTCAAAAAATGACCAGGCCTGGTGCAAATGACTGGAATCGGCCATCGTGAGGGTGAGGTCATGCATATGTCCTTCCTCAGCAAGATGGGTCTTGTCCGCAGAAGATAAGGCAAAGGATAGTGTTTTCCCTTCCATGGCGACGAGGTCCAAATGCGGTTGATTGCCAACAGAGCAATAATGCGTCATGGCGAGCTTGCCCGCTTTGTCATGGTAGACATTGATCATTTCATGGGGTGACCCAGGGAACATGGTTTCCACGACCGTACTGCCATTCGAGGACACTTTATATTCAACGGAAGCGGGGAGTTCTTTTCCCTGCATGAGATGGGTGCCCTTCCATGTGCCTGCCAGAGCTTTCATGGTTTTGAGCGCAGGGCTACCTTCATAGGGTGGGGGTTCTGTCACTTCGGCGAGAGACAAGGTCGTGCCTCCCATGACCACGAGGCATAGTGGGATCAATGCCAATAAGAATTTCATCATGAACCTCCTGGTTAATGACTTCCTTCGCATCGCCATTACACTTTCACTTGTTCAGGTTGTTTCGTGAACACGCGCTTTTGCATGATTCGCTCTTGCAGTTTCAAAATGCCGTCAAACAAGGCTTCTGGAGTTGGTGGACAGCCAGGCACATAAATATCAACGGGCACAAACCGATCGACGCCTTGGACGACGCTATAACTGTCATAAATATTTCCGGATGTGGCACAGGATCCCATCGAGATCACATATTTGGGTTCAGGCATTTGATCGTAAATTTTGCGAATAACCGGGGCCATGCGCCGGCACACGGTGCCGGCCACAATCATCAAATCGGATTGGCGAGGCGAGGCACGGAACACGCCTGCACCATATCGGTCAATGTCATAACGTGACGACGCGGCGGCAATCATCTCAATGGCACAGCAGGCCAAGCCGAACGTCATGGGCCACAACGAGCCTTTGCGGGCCCAGTTGACGACTTTTTCCAGGGAAAGAGTCATAACCCCTAAATCCCCATCTTTTGCTGGTGGCCCAATTTGGACTAATCCCATAACACACCAGTGAGAAGTGAGAAGTGAGAAGTAAAAAGTGTGAAAGAAATTATCGGAAAAAAGAGTTCTTGCTTTTCACTTCTTACTTCTAACTTTTCCCTTGTTAATCCCATTCCAGAGCCCCCTTCCGCCAGGCATACACATAGGCCACGACAAATAGGCCAATAAAGATCATCATTTCAATAAATCCGATGAGTCCCAACTGCTTAAACGTAATGGCCCAAGGATAGAGGAAGATCACCTCAATATCAAAAATGACAAACAGCATCGCAATCACGTAATAGCGCACCGGAAACGGCATGCGGGAATCGGAAAAGGGTTCCGAGCCGCATTCATAGGTGGAGAGTTTTTCCGGCTCAGGATATTTAGGTTGAACGAGGTAGGAAAGAAGGAGTGTCACCAGCCCAAACCCCAAGGCCAGGACGGTAAAGACCAGAATGGGGAAGAACTTGGCTAAGTACTCAACGAGAAGGTCTGACCCGGACATCTGGTGACCCTCCTATATAGGAATTGAAGGTGCAGCACCTAATTTGCGCAAGAGACCCTAAAGCTGCGCATGGTAACACCCAATTTTTTGGCGAATCAATGCAACAAAAGACCTAACAGACTCTAGGTCTATTCAGGCGTGAAAAAACCTGACAAAACAGGAAGTTACTGAATTCCCAGGTGAGTCTCTCAAGCTGGCCCATTTGGGTTCAAAATCGAGAGGTTTTATTTAGAGAGTGGTTAGACGAGGGAGAATGTCGCAGGCAGGCTTTCTAGCCCTCTTTTCTTATTGCCCGCAGCCTGAGGCGCAGGGGCTTCTAGCCAAAAATGCCCTTTAAACTCTGAAGCGCTTTGGAGCTAGTATTTCGGATTAATTCATCTGTTTTTGCAGTAAGCCTGACATATTTCGCTCGTTCACCAGTCGCCGTGACTTCAAGGTATTGCGCCTCTTTGGCATTATGAATCGCCCGTCGGGCTTGGGAGGCTGACAGTTGAGGAATCATTTTTTCCGCATCACTCATGCTGACGGGAATGTTGTGGAGCTGCTTGAGAAACAATTCCGAAAACAAGGTCCAATAGTAGCTTTGCTGTAGTTTAGGCTCACGAGCGAAGGCATTGATCCATACATGGGCCGCTTCCTTGTTGATCGCCTCGATATATCTCCCAACTTCCTTATCAGAAAAGTGTTTCATGGCGGTATTCCCTCGTTCTCTGGTGATTGGATCCTACCGGTCCCCATGACCGACTGGGATGCTAACTGTAAAGCTTACTACTTAACATATCCTAATGCAAGGCATTGTTTTTATTATAATAATATCCAATTAGGGTAATATTAAGGATGTATTTTAGTATTCATATTGACAGTCAAAATGAACAGTGTTATGATTCGAGCAAGTTAATGATGCATAGGGAAAAAGAAAAAGTGGCACGAAACCGAACATTCAATGGGCGCATTATTCATTCAAGGAGGTATCCAATGAACATTTTTACACCTACCTCACAGAACCAAGAAAATCTGGATTCGAGAACTCATGTCGTGGCAAGAGGAAAGAAACTGGCCGTGAGTGCCGGTCTTATTATGGCCCTTTCTTTCTTTGGGTTTTCCACCGCATGGGCAGGTGATTATATCCATGCTAAGGCTCCTGCAGCTCCAATACACTTGACTGGCCTATCGATAAACATCAGCCCAGGGGGATTTCATATAGGGATTGGAGTGCCTTCTTATGGACGATCGTACGGACATTCCTATAGGCGATTTGCTCCTCGTCCCTATTGGAAACATTCCAGACACCATCATGGGAGACAGCATCATTATGCTGGACCTCAACGACATAACCGTGGCCACGGGTGGAAGAATGATCGGCATCGAGGCCATTCCAGAGGAATGGATGGTCGAGGAGTAGGAGGCCGTGGTGGTCACCGTGGAGGCCGCCGATAATAACTAAGAGGCTTACAGTAGTCCAAAAAATAGGTGGTTCAACAAGAACCCTGTGTACTCAACCCGTGAGGGGGCTAGCCCCTCACGGGTTTTCTGTTTTTCAATCAGGAGTTGTTTTGCCCACGGGGCTGAGGAAATGTCTACTTCGAATTTTTTTTCATCTTTGAAGACGGGGTACGAAGATCAGGAGGAGTGTCGGATTGATCATCCCATTCATCTTGCATAGGGGGAACCGCTTTGGCCTTTTGCCGCCGATGAATTTGCGTGTTAATGCGTGGTTTGGCCGGCTGGAAAGGCTCTGAAGATTTTGGTGATGGGTCAGGATGGGTCATGTGTGAACAAGGAGTGGTAGGTGGATCGTCCAGATATTTCAGCCTATTAATTCCCTACGGTATTCTAAAGACATTTTGCCTCAGATGAAACACGGCTTATATTGGAAAGGGTTGTTTGTTGATTCGCATTCCCAAATACTGGGACCAAAATATGGTAAAATGCTTGAAAAGAGGTGATAAGGGTTACTACAATGCGACCTTCTTTTTTGGGTAGTCATGATGCGAACACTTCGATCTTCATTTCTTGCGGCTGGTTTAGTCGCTCTGCTCCTTATGCTGAGTGCTGTCCTCTCAGCTCAAGCTGTTGGGCATGCTTCCCAACATTCGCATCACCATACGTCTGCCACGCACGCGACAACCCTCTGTAGTTTGTATTGTGCCGCCGGGCAGGTTCATGGTGGTGATCTGGTGGTGGTGGCTGCCCCAATTCTATCCTTCCTTGGGGTGGAAAATGAGGAGCCAACCACAATCACGCCTGTATTCAGCATTCCTTCTGCTTCCCGTGCTCCCCCTTCTGTCTAGACAGAAACTTCTCTTTTTTCTCTAACAGTTCGGAATCGAATCTCTCGTAAACAGCTTTAGATTGTTTATGTGGGGATTTTTCTTTGGAGGTTCTGTAAAGGCCTATACAAGGCTTTTTTCTGAGCATGATGAGAACAAAGGGGATGGAATGGCTAGGCTTTCTAACGCCGTATACCTCATTGGAAAATTTATTGTAAGGAGCATTCGTTAAATGACTTGCGGAATAATAAAATTGTGTAGAGTAATTCGAAATGGCTGTTTGGGTTTGATGGGTAGTGTGGTGATCATGGTGGGAGCAGGTTCAGTTGTGAACGCTGCATTACTTGACGGAATGATGGGCGGCTTTGAGGAAAGTATGGGAAAACGAGCACAAGCAAAAGGGGAACAGGTTGTCATTGGCAATTTTTATCCCGCTGAACGTGCGGATTCTCATGGTCCAATTGGAGCCATGGGTGATCATACGCACAATGAAGGTGAATTCATGTTCACCTACAAATATATGCAGATGTTTATGAAAGGCAATCGAGATGGAACCAAAGGTTTATCCGAGGCTGATGTTTTGAGGGATTTCTTTGTGACGCCAACGGAAATGACCACGAAAATGCATATGTTTAGTTTTATGTATGGCCTGAATCAGACCGTGACGCTCACCGCCATGATTCCCTATGTCTTGAAATCGATGGATCATGTAACCAGGACCGGCGTGAAATTTAGAACGAGATCGAGTGGATTTGGGGATATACGATTAGGCTCCCTCGTGCGGCTGTATGCATTTGAATCACCGAGCATTGGATCTCATCGCTTCCATTTTAATGCTGCGGTTGGGTTACCCACCGGAGATATTAAGGCCACGGGGGCGACGCCGTTAGGGGTCACTCGACTCCCGTATCCTATGCAGTTGGGATCAGGAACTGTGGATGTATTCCCGGGGTTAACCTATGCCGGAGGGCTGAATGATGTGAGCTGGGGCATACAGGCCATTGGAACAATCCGTCTCGGGGATAATAATCAAGGGTATGCATTAGGTGACGAGTATGAAGTGAGTGCCTATGGAGCGTATCAGTGGGCCAACTGGATCAGTAACTCGCTGCGTTTGAAATGGAAAGACTGGGCCGACTATGAAGGCCGCGATCCGAATATTGGACGCACGAATCCTATGGGGGTGCCACTGGTCCCAACAGCTCTGACGGGTCTCCGAGGGGGAGAGCGCTTGGACCTCTCAGTGGGTGTGAATATTCTCTTCCCTGAGGTAATGGGATTGGAAAATCACTTGGGGGTAGAAGGTGGCGTGCCCATCTATCAAAATCTTGATGGGCCACAATTGGAATCGGACTATTCCTTTTTCGTCGGCTGGCAGATCATCAACTAAGAGGATCAGCTGCTGAGTCAAAACGGAGGGACAAGCCTATGAGAAAAATTATGAGATATTTCCTTCTTGCCAGTATTCTGTTCATAGGCTGGGCCACGATGGTCCAAGCCTATGAGGTCGTCGAGGTGAGAGATGCCGCCACGATCAGTGGATTGGTGACCTTTTCAGGAGCCTTGCCAGACCCACTCTGGTTTGACGTTGACAAAAATCCTGAAGTGTGTGGCCAACGGAGGAGCTTGGTGAAAGTTGAAGCGGAGAATGGCTTGCTTAAAGGTGCAGTTGTCATTTTGGAAGGAATAGAAACTGGAAAGCCTTTCGCTCAGCAAAAACTTACGGGGGCGCACCCTGGAAAAGGCAGCTTTACGTATACAGGCGGAGAAAAGTTGGGGTTACAGGTCAAAACGGAGAATTGCAATTTTGGCCCTTTCACGGGAGTGTTAACTCCTGATGAGGCCGTGCGTTTTGGCAATAAGGATTCCATTAAGCATGTTCTTCATACGTTTGTGTCTTTAGACACGAAGGGAAGCGTGTTACGGACCTTACATAATCGGGATCTTCATCCTGACAGGGAAATTCACCGTACGTTTGCTTCTGGAAAGGTGAAGAAACGTCGGGTGGTGCGATTCACGTGCAACCGCCACGACTTTATGCAGAATTGGCTCTATGTGGTTCAGAATCCCTATTTTGCTATTTCCGATAAAAAGGGACAATTTAATATCGATCATATTCCTCCAGGGCACTATACCCTTCGAGCGTGGCATCCTCTGCTTGGTCTTCAAGAGCAGGAAGTGCATGTGATGCCCAATAAGGCGATCATGGCTGATTTCGCTTTTTCTGAATAAAGGAAAAGCTACCTCTTTATGGAAGCCGCCTCCTCTCTCAGGGGTGGTGGCTTTTTTTATTAGGGAAGTCTGTTCGGTAATGGTTCGAGGCCAATGGTAAGCAATTTCTGGATTCTTCGGATTCTTAGTCTTGAGGGGAGTTCCATTGAGGGCCGGGTCCGGCGGGTTCTTGCAGATCACTATTGTCATAGGGTTCTTCGTTTCCGGTGACACCATCTTCATAAGAGTCTTTAAACATCTCGCCGAGTTCCTGCTCAAATTTCCCATTGCCATTCAGATCAATCCAATAGAACACGGGGTCACCCATGGTCAATACCACAGGGGTGCCATATTCATCCAACCAAACTTTATAAGTCCGGCGGGCGGTCATAAAGTTCACGGATCCCGATCCGGTTAAATCGAACTCTCTGAAAAACATATTGTTGCGCCAATCGTAATAGGCGTTGGTTTCACGTGGATCGAATTCGTCAGGTTCAACAGGCAGTTTGGGACGGGGTTGAATGGAGGAAAACGGGGAGGCATTCATCGCAACAGGAAATGTCCAACTGGCGGTTTCCTGGTTTGTCTTTAGTTGTCCCCAGGCCGTTCCATTAGCCAGCACAACCAAAACGACGATCATGTACCAGAGAATGCGGGTGAGCCGATCATGGAGATGAATAACAGAAAGCATTCGCATACAATGCATCATAGTTGAAGGATGGCAAACAATGGAAGAATGTAATAAGTGAAAAAAAAATGGGTAAGAACTCCAAGTGACGGTGACAAACGATAAGCCTTAGTCTTCACTCAAAAGATGGGTTGCTAAAAAGTTGGGTACCGTGGCCATGATGCTTAGAGTTGAGAACCTCACTTTTTCGTTTTTACTATTTTCCTCAAGGATTAGGATCAATCAATGACGTGTTTGTTTCATACTTGGATGAGATGGGTCGGTTATTTGGCATGTACCCTTGTGCTAGGTGGTTGCGTCTCCGCTGAAGAACTGAATGTGTTTCGTTCCAACGGTTTGGACATGGGGTGTGCCGTCGGTGGAGTGACTCCCAATGAAGCATTGGTCTGGGTGAAAACTGAGGGTCCTCAGGAGGTTAAAATCCTCTATATGACGGATGATCCTCTTTGGGTTGCCCCTCAAGAAACTTTTTTAATCTCAACTAGTGCCGAACGAGATTTTACGGCTCGCATTCCCTTGCCCAATCTGGCGCCACAGACTCGCTATTTTTACCGGATGCTCGTCCCCGGGAAAAAACGAGGACCGATTTGCCAATTTGTGACGGCTCCTCCTCTTGATGTCTCCACACCGGTGACTTTTGTTATTGGGGGAGATACCCGTCAAAGCTTCAGACCCTTTTCCATTATGGAGTTTATGTGGGAGGCTCAACCAGATTTTTTCGTCTACTTGGGTGATACAATTTATGCTGATAAAGGTCAGCCAGCGATGACGCTGTCCGATTATTGGGGCAAATATGCCGAAAACCGTGATGCGTTTACCCAACGATTATTGGCAACCACGCCACTGTTTGTGATGTGGGATGATCATGAAGTCGAGAATGATTTCACGATGACCCATCATCGATTGCCTATTGGGCGGCAGGCCTTTTTTGATTATTGGCCGATTCCTCTTTCCACACAAGACCCTCATCGTTTGTACCGCTCAATGACATGGGGTAAAGGGGTTGAAGTGTTTTTGTTGGATGGGCGGCAATATCGGGATCCACAGACCAAAACCATGTTAGGGCAGGAGCAAAAGCAGTGGCTTCTTCAGCAGTTGGCGGCTTCGTCTGCCACCTTTAAGTTCATTGTGTCTCCAGTGCCCTTCTCCGATCCTCGTGACGATAAATGGGGAGAATTTCCTGAAGAACGGGATGAGATTTTACGAACGATTCAAGAGAATAATATTCCTGGTGTAATTTTTCTGACAGGCGATGTGCATCATGCGGCCGTCAGTCATATGCCTCATGATCCAGCCATTCGCGAATTTATTTTTGGCCCATTAGCGGCGCCCATGAACTATAAAGTCTCCAGGCTGGAGCCTCGGTTTGAGTTTTTTCATGAGGCCACACAAAATTATGGGAAAGTCACTGTCCATCCAGATGGTCCTACTCCGACTGTTCGTATTGAATGGTTTGATATCTCGAATAGGTTGCTCTATCAGGTTGACGTTAAAAACGAACAGTACTACCCATCTCTTCTCCAAAAATAACGTGCAAGCATGAAAACGATTGGTTGTACTCGCTCACTCTCGATCACCGATCCTGATTCCTTGCACGACTTCGAGTTTCCCAAGCCCGGCCCCCAGGAGCGAGATCTGTTGGTGCGCGTAGAGGCGGTCTCCGTCAATCCCGTCGATACCAAAATTCGATCGTCACAACCTGCGGATCAACAAGACGCGAAACCACGCGTGTTAGGCTGGGATGTGGCCGGGGTCGCGGAATCGGTCGGAATGCAGGTGAGTCTGTTTCAACCAGGAGACGAGGTCTATTATTCGGGGAGTCTTATTCGGCCCGGGGCCAATAGTGAGTACCATGTGGTCGATGAACGCCTTGTCGCCAAGAAACCCGCTTCCTTCACTATGGCACAGGCCGCCGCGTTGCCACTCACCGCCATTACTGCCTATGAAGCCCTGTTTGATCGGTTAGGAATTTCTCAACACGGCGGATCAGAGGGACAGGCCATTCTCATTATTGGCGGAGCCGGTGGGGTAGGGTCTTTGGCAATCCAACTTGCGAAAATTGCCAAGCTTCATGTGATTGCCACCGCTTCGCGTCCTGAGTCTCAAGGCTGGTGCCGAAAAATGGGAGCAGATGCTGTCATCGATCATACCCATTCCATTCCGAAGCAACTCCAAAAATTAGACCGGCTGATGGTCGAATATATTTTTAATACGTCGCAGACTGATCAACATTGGCAGGCTATGTGCGAGGCCATTAAACCGCAAGGCCGCATTTGCGGAATTGTCGACACCGTCGAATCTGTGGACCTCAATGCACTCAAGCGAAAGAGTGCGACCTTTGTGTGGGAATTCATGTTTACGCGTTCAATGTATGAGACGGAAGACATGATTGAACAACACTATTTGCTCACGCAAATTGCGGAATGGGTTGATAGGCAAAAGATCCAATCCACGCTGACCGAAACGATCTCACCAATCAACGCGGCGAATCTCCGCACGGCCCATGAAAAAATAGAGGCAGGGCGGATGATTGGCAAACTTGTCCTCACCGGTTGGACTTCCTAAGGTCATCAATCTTTGCCTTTCAGCATTGTGTAGAACGGTGAGGGATGCAGTGGTCGTCCTCGCAGAAACGTCACAAAAATCCAACTCAACATCTTCCGCCAGAGACCCCTGCGTGTGCCTCTTCCGGCACCTCGTTGAGATGAAACCGGATTGAATGGGGTCATGCTCACCGAACAGTCAGAAAGCTGCAAGCTCGTATCGTCAAGGCTACGAAGGATCACACCGTCGTTGCCGGATCTAATAGATCTTTGAAAGGCTTGAACCGGATACGGGGAAGCTCGTCTGTCCGGTTCTGAGAGGGGTGGGTGGCAGCAATGTCACCTACCTACTCAATAAATAAGACGTAATGTTTAGAGGCCAAACACAATCTCAAGGACCACTTTTATCGGTTCCCAATAGCGTTTTTCAAGAGTGCCGTGTTTATTGGTAATCCGTGAGACATCGACGGCTCGAAGCTGTTTGACATTGATATGACGATCTTTATCCAACCCGTTGCTCTTGCTGGGTTTCAAGTTGACGACAAAGGGCCAGTTTTTATGCCCCGGTAGGATCGGCGCGACAATTACGGTTCGAGAGCCTTGGTTAACCACATCATCTTGAAGAATTAAACAAGGTCGTTTTTTCTTGGTTTCGGCTCCGCGTGTGGGATTGAGATCGACCCATCGAATTTCAAATTGTCGATAGGCTGGCCCGCTCATGGCTCTAGGCCATCAGTTAGTGTTTTATCCCATTCGGAGAGTTCTTCCTGATAGGCGGAAGATTCCGCCTCGTCCTGATTGGCCTGTAGAATCGCTTTTTTGAGGGAACGATTTTTTTCCTGCAATAACAGGTGATTCACATAGGCACTTTTATTCTCGCCTCCGGCTTCCTTTAAATAGGCCCAAGCATCATCTTCTAGGGTAAATGTGGCACGACTGGTCATAGTACATACTCCTTTAACATACTATAGTAACATACTATTAGGTATGATAGAAGAGCTTTTTCCTCTTGGTGAAAAAGAGAAAGTTAACGCGTTGGGGTTTCCGTTTTTTCTCTTTGACAATGCAGCACTAACACAGCATTCATCGCTGCTTGCCAGTTTTCGAAGTGTTCTTGAAACCATTTCAGTGTGGCCACCTCGATTTCTATTTGAACCTCAATGAACTGTTCATCCTTGTATTCTTGCTCGATAGTCTTTTTATTGGCTGTTTTTTCTCCTTCTGAACGTTCTTTCGAGGAAACCAACGCATCATCAACAAACGGGGCAACCTCTTCATAGACGCGAACACCGGATTTAAGAGCTATGTCAGAAACAAGCTCCTCCTTTTGATTAGCAGCATCTTGTAATCTTCCCAATGTCCGTTGTAAAAAAACAAAGGCCGAAGGCACATCGCTGTAGCCGAGACTGGCGGCTTTCTCAAACATTCGTTTCTTGAGACAGACATCAATTTTGTCGAGTGATTGCCTCAAGTCGCCCCAAGCTTGAGAAACCCCAATACATTCTTCGATGAAATGGTTATCGACTGTGTTAATGCGTTCCATTGAGTCTTCAATGGTTGTTAAAATGTTCTCTCTATCAGTCATATCTTTCCAAAAATCCAATCGAATACATCGTTCTTATTTTGTTGGAGGTTCCGGCCACGGTTGCCAGCCCATAATGAAATCCTGCCGTTTAATAATTTCATGGGTATCCAGCCAGGACCAAGACCCATCTTTTAAAAAACAATGCGCCGAAACATCGGGAAAGCCTTTATTCGTGGTGAGCCACAAAATAGCCTCTGTTCCATCTTCCTGAGGTAAAGTTTCAGGAGGCTTCCAGTTTGACGCCTTCGTCCTCATGGTCGCGCATCCGGAGCCACAGCCACACGAAGCCCGACCGCCTGAAGGACTTCCGACAACGTATTCAAACGAGGATTGCCGTTCTTTGAGAGCGTTTTATAGAGCTGTTCCCGGTTCAGGTCAGTCTTTTTGGATAAGGCACTCATGCCACCAAGCCGCGCGTCCGCCACGTCTTTCAGGGCTGCCGTAAACACGTCCATATCCCCATCAGTCAGAATTTCTTCTAAATACTGTGCAGCGACTTCCGGGTCTTTTAACAGCTCTTTGATTGTTTTATTAAAGGGCCGTGAGGCTTTCTTTTTCATCATGTCATCCTTTCTTCATAATCAGCCAAATATTTCTTGGCTTGCGCTAACGCTTTTTTCTGGTCTTTTTTGCTCGATCCGGCCAACAACACAATTAACTTGTTGCCAACAATCGTGTAAAAAATGCGATAGCCTGGGCCGTAATGTTCCCGCATTTCATACAATCCTTTGGCCCCTTTGATTTCTTTCCAATCACCAAAATTCCCAAATGAGGCCCGGCGCACACGGGTTAATATTTTGGCTTGCCCTGTTTTATCCTTGAGGTGTAACAGCCACTCAGCAAAGGGAGCTTTGCTGCGCTCAGTTACATATTCCTCAACCTCGTATTTTTCCATCTATTTATAGGGTAGTTTAAAAACTACAGTTTGGCAAGGGGTTTTTTCAAGATGTGGAAAACACGAAGCAACACCTTGGCGTTTCCCTGTTTTGAATTCATGCTTTCGGGATGGAAGTTACTGCGTCATTTTACAATGCGGCCAACGTGCCACCTCGCCGATATGCGTGGATATTTGCCAATCCGAAGTTTGATCTTTCTGCGGCCACGCCTCTCGATCAAAAACCCCGGAAGAGAAAGCCTTGTCGAAAGCCGAAATTCAGAGGCTAATTCGTCGGTTTATGTAACCGTTCTCCTAAGCGAAGTGTTACCTGTTCACAGGTCTTTTTCGCTCATCCGCGCAAACGTGTCTCGGGGTCTTGTTGACCTAACACGCGGATGATCTCCACCCCGTCTTTCTCAATGCGGTAATAAATGGAATCTTTGCCGCAGACGCTTTGGCGATAGCCTGCCTGAATATGCTCTACGGCTTGGTACAGATAGGGCTGTTCGGCGAGTTGTTCAAAGCGATCAAAAAACGCCTCATAATATTTATCAGCTTGGGTTGCACCATGGTCACGCACACCGCGTTGATGAATGCGGATAAGGTTGTCTTCTGCCTCTTTCCGAAGCCTATAATTCCCCATTACGGCGTAATTCTGCTTTTGATCTGGCTAGAATTTCCTTGGCAGTTCTTTTTGAGAATCCGCTTTTCTCTCCTTTGATGAGGGCGGCGCGGATGGCTTCGATTTCGGCAGGAGTTTCTTCTTCCCGTATTTGTCGCTCGCGGATGAGTTCGCGGACGACTTCACTTTCATTGCCAAAATGCCCGGAGGCAATTTGGGCCTTGATCCAGCCGTCTTGTCGGTCTGTCACCGAGATACTTTTTTTTACCATCGGCATCGTGTGGGCCCTCCGCATGTAACATTCCATGTTCCTACTGAGTAGTATATTGTACTCCTCTGTAAATAACCAGTTTTTTTAGTTCTTTTACCCTCTCAAATAGGGTCCCTTCGACAAGCGACTTCCAAAGCACGCATGTTTTAGAGGGTTTTTACCTTAGATCACTTACTCTCAAATAGGGTATACCCTATTTGACATGATCGCCGTCTATGTTCGCATATCATCACGCAGCCAAAAGACCGATAGCCAGAAAGCGGAAAGTTTGCCCTGGCTGGGGAGTCAAGCCCAAAGTTAGTTGAGATTCTCCACGGCTCCGAGGTTCATGTTACGCAACCTTCTTTGACGCGGTCTTCTCCATATTCAAGTCTCGCTGTAGGGCCTCCCGGAGCTTGGACAAGTGCCGATAGCCCTTGACTCTGCGGAGTCGCGGCTCAATATCCAGCCACGCCGTGGCCAACCACCGCTGTCGCTGATTGGAGTTCGTCCAGCGATCGACCTTGGCACAGCGTTCCTCCACCAAGGCATTGATGGATTCTAGGCAATTCGTTGTCTTGAAAGACAAGCCGAAGAGGGCCAACACTCCCAGCCGATGCAACGTCAATGTTTCCTCCAACCCTTCCGCTAAACTCCGCGCGGCCGATTGGTTGCGGTCCACCAATTCCGCCTGCAAGCGCGTGAGCGCGGCTCTGGCTTCCACATAGGTCGGGCGCTGATACGCCCGTTGAAGCCGGCGTCGCCAGGTGGCCTGCTCCCCTTTCGGTAAATGCCTCACCACATTCTCCCGTTTGTGCCACTGGCATCGCTGGACCAGGGCTGATGTCCCAAAGGCCTGTCGCACGGCCGCTCGTAGGCCTTTCCCCCCATCAATGATGAACAAGAGCCCCTGCGAACTGGTGAGGCCTCGCTCCTCCAACTCCCGGAGAAACGACGTGAGGACTGGCTCGTTTTCCGTCCCCGTTTCCACAAAACCCAGGACGTGCTTCTCTCCTGTGAGGGTGACCCCGACCGCCACCACCATCGTCATCTCGGCAAAGGTCTTGCCATCAAGAAAGATGGCCAGCAGATCCAGCTCCCTCAAATCGCGTTCCTGTAATCCCTTCAACTGCTTGGCGCTGGCCTGGGTAAAGTTCCGCGACACCGTCGAACTCGACAAGCCAATCGCTCCGGGGACGGCAGCGGCGGCCGCTTCATAGTTTCGGCAGGAAATCCCATACAACACCCGCTTGAGGAGAACCTCAGCCAGCTGGCCCGTGCCGCGGAGGTGCGCCAGACTCTCTAAGGGGATTTCCCCACCGCCCTCCACGGATTGGATACGCGGAATCTTGCACGGATGCCGTTGCCCCGCCAGCCGGACGCTCCCGGGATTGCTCCCGTGACGATACCCGGGGAGCTGTGCCGCCGCCTTCCGTGCATACCGGATCCCCGCCAATGTCCGCACCTCATCCTCTAAGAGCTCACGAATCCGCATCAAGCCCAAGGGAATAAGGGCCTGAATACATTCCACCTTCGTCTCCACATCAAAGTCGGCATACTCTTCGGCGCGAAGGATTTTCACGGGACCCAACCGTTTCGTCTTCTTGCGTCTCTTCGTCGTTTTCGCAAGACTGCTCATGCAGTGGCTCCTTTGCGTTGTTGATGAGTGTCGGGTCTTCGTCGAACGCCATCTCATCACAGGTGGGGGAGCCGCTTCAAATTTCAACTAACAGTAGCACCCATTCTGGCTGGGCTATGCGAATATCAGTTCAACGTGATTGGTCGATCAGAGGAAGTTGAGGCCGGAATACAGCCCGACCTTTGGGTAAAGTAAAAAGGAAAAGGATGAATGGCATAACGGCCATTTGGCTGTAGATTTCTACAGGCTGTGCCTGTGAAACATTCGTCTTGATTGTTTTAAGAATGATAGAGTGATCCAACCTGTCAGGAAATCTGAATGATGATGCCAACTCCTTCCCCGTCTTCCTATCCCCAAACACCTCCCACATGGCTCTGCGAATTGCCGAAAATGGACCCGTGGTCCAGGCCGTTTGCGGAAAGTCTTCTCACTCATCTTGATCTTCAGCCCGGTTTAACCGTCTTGGATGTGAACTGTGGAGATGGAATTCCCGCCTTTACTCTCGCCCATCAGGTTGGTTCGGAGGGTCACGTGCTGGCCATTGATGTCAGTGAAGGCCAACTCATGAGGGCCAGGGCTGTGCAAGGTCCCTACTTTCCCTGGCTGGAATTTCGCCGTGAGGATGTCAAACGGTTATCGGAGGATTTAGGTCGATTCGATCGTATCACCGGAAATCTTTCATTCATGTTTTTTCGGCCTGACCGAGAGACCGCGTTGCATCAATTGTTAAGGTTTCTCAAGCCGGGTGGCCAACTTGTCCTCACCTTCCCGTCGCTTGGAACATTCGATTCGTTGTGGCAACGGGTTGATCAGGAAATGCTAGCAAAAGGATTCATCGCCGAGCGTGAACGGTTGGCGGAATATATTGCTGAAAGGCCTTCAGCAGAAGACGCACAGAGGTGGTTGAAATCTGGTGGTTTAGAACGTCTCGATGTGGTCGAATATCCGTTAGAAGTTGAGACTGGCCCCGGCCATGAGTTCCTCTATCATCCATTACTCCGAGGCGGGTTTTTAGACGACGTGTATGAATGTTTCACCGATCAAGAATTAGCTGAATCATTTATGCAGGACATCGCCGCAGAGACCTCGAGCTTTGTCCCCCTCATCGCGCAACGTTGCGTGATGTCTGGTTGGGCTCCGAGCCTTCCTTAGGGCCGAAGCAGTACCTGTGCCGGTGAATAGAAGAAAGTAAGATATGCCAATAAAAAAAGAGGTCTGTGATTTTGGTGAACTTACCTCAACCGGGGTGAAGTGTCCGGAATGTCGAAAAGGGATATTGGATCCGGCACGCGGCCGGTTTGGGCCAGTCTATAAATGTACCACCAAAGGCTGTGCCTTTTGGCTTGATTCTCGACCAACGGGGAAGAAATGTAGGTTCTTGCGAAATGGCCAACGGTGTGGGGCCTTACGGGTTGAGGGGACCAAAACCATTCCGACCAGGTGCAGCGACCGGTCCTGCCCCAATCGACATCCGCACAAACTCGATAAAACGAAGACTTGATCAAACCTACAAAATTGGGGTAATGCTGCTCACATCGACGTTGTCGATCTTGGGCTTTCCAATAAAAAGTACAAAATGTTGTCGACAAAGGCCGGATCTTTGGTCATGCCCAAATGATCGGAAAAGATAAAGAGCACCTGGTTCCATCCGATCGGAGAGGATAGCCGGTTGCCTAACTTCTTTTCTTCCCGTTCATCCATGAGCGCGCTTTGTCGTAAGACGACCCCGTCACCGGGAGCATGTTCGATGATGTTGATCTGCCCGTCTGGCTGAATCTGCGCTTGAGACATCGTGGGCATGGAATCCCCTGCGACTAACAACAGTCGAGTGCTATCAGGTGGGTGGGCTGGGACATCCAGAGCGGCAGTCAGGTGCTTGGCCCGGGACAATGTTTTTCGTAGATGATCTAGGGCGATTCCTCGCCGCTCTGCCGGATCAACAATATTTGGCAAGAGATGAGCAAGAGTTTCGGTCTGTGAGGGATCAGCCAATCCCCAGCCATGCTTCACCCACAAAGCTGGATCAAACACATCCGAGACGGGTTGCCCACTCACATCCAGTAAGGGTCGATGTCGACTGCGTGGGAGCAACTGATACACCGAGGGCATGGTTCCCACGACGACCGCAGGATAGGTGGACAGTAGAGGAGACGGATTCAAGCCTTCAGTTAAGGTGATGAGGGTCTCCACCGAACCCGCATTGGGTGGACCAATCATCACCAAATGGTCCACATGCTTGGCCCCTTCCCAGGTGACAGGAGGCAAGCTGCCATCGGCAGGAAGCTCTGCTGCCCCATAGCGTAAATAATACCGAGCCACCAGATTGCCCATAGAATGGGCGACCAAATCGAATTTTACGGACGACCGCCTCACCCCGTATCGTTTAAAAATTTCTCGCTGAACTTCGACTTCCTTTGCCTTAATAAATCGATCCAACGCTTGGGCCGATTCCACCAGGTCGCGACGCCAATCATAATCAAATTGAAAACAGGTAAAGTGGCGGTTGCCATAGTCCACGGCATGGCTCTCGGCTAATTGTTGGTCGCGATACCCACCCACGCCGAGCGACCGTAGAATGTTGTAATAGGCATTCAATTCTAGCGGAATGCCAAAGAATTTCAGGGCCACACGATCTAAGGCCCCAGCCTGAACCACGGCATCTCGCAGTTCGTTCAAGGCTGCCCCAGGTGTCATTGGCAAAGCCAAAAGCCGTGCCCCCTCCCCCGAGGTTGGGTCGACGGCTCCTGATCCAAACGCCCCCCAGACCACTTCCTCGGTGTTTTTATCTTCCAAGCGGGAACCGAGAATGCCAGGAATCACAATCACCGGATTCCGATCAGGATCTTCCTGTTGAGCCAATTGATTATAGAGATTGCCCAAGTCTGGCGAAGTTGGAAAGGTGGAACACCCCGCCAGACCTAAGAAACACAAAATGATGAAAAGAAAAAGTCTGCTCATAAGAGAAAATTCATTAAATCGGGCCACAAAACATTCGGCATGGAAATCCTTCAATCATTGTGCAACCCAATGACACTCAATAGAGTCTTTTGAGTCCTATTTTGATTACATTATGTTGGAGAATACGCTGGAGCACTAGCAGGAAAAGACATGGAGTTTATTGAGAGCAAGAAAATTATAGAATTTTGCTATCTTCGCTTTCTCTAATTTTCTGATTAAAATTTAGAGGTAGGAAGTCCTCATCAATCTCTTGTAAATTAATGTATCGATAACCTTGTGGAGGCGTGAAGCCCTCCCATCGTTGCTTTAATTTATCTAAAACTATTGGATTCTTTAATTGCCAAACATTTGAAGCAGAAATAGCGAATCCAAGAGATAGGCCAGAGTAATAGATCTCAAATTCTTTTTTTGATATTCCAGCCTCATTTCCAGCCACTTTCCAAAGATACGTTGGAGATCCCTGAATTACATTTTGAACTTGAAACCCACCCATAAGTGCTTTTACAGGAGAGGAAACGTAAATAAGGATTATGCTACCTCTTCGGATCCGCGGGCGGACGCGCCGCAATTCAGTTGTCTTTCGACCGTTAAAAATTAAATCAGCATATTTGGGTCGAATGGACAGCAAAAGTGCAGTTGAATCCTTTTCTATGTTCTTTCCTTTATTCATCGATTTGTGCCAATCCTATAAATCTTAAAGAAAGCGTTAGGAGTAATTTTGTGTGGTGACTGAATCCTTGATGGGCAGTTTTCGTCTTTCAATATTTGCTGAAAGTTCACCCATGGGACTGGGGAGGAAAAGGACTCAGTATAACTAAATTTGGTGTTTATCCCTTTGACATACGTAACAGTTTAAGCTATACTCTCCTTAATAACAAAGGAGAGCGTCATGAAATTCACGGTTCAACAATTTTTTCAACTCTTTTCAACGGATGAAATATGCTTAGTGCACCTGATGAAGACTCGGTTTGGTGAAACATTGGACTGCCCCAAGTGTAAGAAGCATGGACGATTCACGAAGCTGAAGAACATGCCTGCCTTTGCCTGTTCGTGGTGCGGCCATCATATCCACCCCATGGCCGGTACACCGTTTCAAGCTTCACACACTCCTCTGCAAAAATGGTTTTATGCCATGTACCTCTTCACCACTTCCCGTCATGGCGTCCCAGCCAAAGAACTGCAACGGCAATTGGGTGTCACCTATAAAACAGCCTGGCGCATGGGCCATGAAATTCGGAAATACATGGGCAAGGTTGATGGCAACCCGCCGCTATCTGGCACCGTGGAGGCCGATGAAACGTATATCGGTGGCAAACGACCTGGAAAACGTGGACGCGGGGCCGCCGGGAAAACCGTGGTCTTTGGCATGTTGGAACGAGAAGGCAACGTGATGACTCATGTGGTTCCTAACGTGAAACGGAAGACCTTACACCCACACTTGGAAGCCAATGTCGAAAAAGGCTCGACGATTCAGACCGATGAACTCCCTTCATACCGAACCATCAACGAAAAAGGGTATGCTCATGAAACGGTGAATCATGGGAACGGCCAATATGCTCACAATGGCGTCCATGTAAATGGCATTGAAGGGTTTTGGAGTCAAATTAAACGCTCGATCAAGGGAACGCATGTTCATGTCTCTGGGAAGCACACCCCGAAATATCTTGGGGAATTTGAATTTCGCTATAACATGCGAAAGACGCCTACGTTGATGTGGCCCCGCCTTTTGGCTTCTTTTTAGGCTTCGGTTTCTTGGTTGGCTCACCCTTCGCCATTGCCCCAAACAACGCATCAAATTGCTTCTTGTTCCCTTCAGAGGGATGCTCGTTGGCAAACTGCTCCAGCTTATCCTTCCCATGCTTATCTTTTTTTCTGGCCTCTTCGAGGCTGAGATATTTCCCGCGTGACATTATCTAGCAGCCCTTCCCTAAAATTTCAAAGAGACCCAAAGCGAATGATTTCATCTAATTGGTATAGATAGTTGCTATATTTACTCAACGCTTCCCTGTGCTCATGCTCCCAATCGTTATTTTTATTCGGAACATGCCGCCATGCGCCAATGATAGTCGCACGAAACGAATGTCTAGCCGACGGAGAAGCTCTTTCTTTTAATAAACTTTCAACTCGAACGATCCACGCATCTAGGCTTGCCACCCATGCCACTTTCTCATGGCTAGAATCAAATCCTCTATTGTAGATCTCAAGTCCTTCATAATATAAACCTGACAGAATTTCAAAAGTTTCATCTGCAATACGAGGCATTTCTTCAAGAAATAAATCCTTATTTCTTACGCCAAGCCTGAAAGTTTTATTATGGCCAACCCCATTTAAGGCCACAGGACGTATTGTGATCGTATAAAATGGGTCTCCCTGGTCTTCATCTTCCCTTGAGTAAATTTCAATTGGGCTTCTCGTTTCCTCACCAGCTTCCTCAATAATCAATGATGCATTAAGAAATTTATCCTGATAAGAAGCCACATCAACTAGAATCTCTCCACCAGGGGCTAAATTTACCTTATTCACATTCCTTGGATAATCCTTGAATTTCAAAAAAAGTGGGAGCCTGCCAAGCAACTCATTCGGTCTTGGCATGACATCAGTTACTTGCACTTGAAGATCTTCAATAGCCCCGTTTGTGTTATTCCGTATTTTCACCCGATAATGCTTCCACGCTCCCTCATCAAGTCCGTGCCCGGTTGGTGACCCAAATTCAGTGTAGTAATAATCTTTTGAATCAAAAACAATTTCTAATTCCGCATCATGTCCCTGAATCTTAGTTTTTATCCATGGCCAAATAGGAACAAATAGAAGGCAAGTGGCCAAACTCCAAAGAATAAAAGCGAGAGGTTTACTTTCAAACCCACTCACCTCAAACCCCAACGCTGTGATAAAAGCAGCTGCAGGCAATATCCAATTGGGGACCCCAGACATCCGGCCATCCTAGCACACCCCCGCATACGTATTCCAAGGGGATAATCGCCCTAAATTTTATAGCCATGATTTCCCTATTAATATCATTTTGGGAAAGTTTATAAACATGGCTCCAATCATAAACCCCCAAACGTCTAAAGCGTTTAAAAAGTTCCTTGGGTTTCCCAACAGCAACTTCGTCAATATAAGAACATGCTCTGATGTGCATCGTATCCTGATATTTTGAATCTTTACTGACATACCACAAAATCCTACTTGGAGCTGGAAGATTGCTTGATGGATATTTTGCTCGATAATAAACGGCTTCTCGATTTAGCCCAAGTTCTGGGGGAGCCGAAAATAAATCTTGCTTGGATAATTCTGCATCAAATAATTCTTTTGCCCATCTAGGTTCAATAGAAATAATGTAATTAGGGATCTTAGTTTCTGTAATTTTTGCAGGCCACAACAATTGTTCAATTTTTACGGATGCTTTTTCTTGGTTTTCCCCATTAACTATTTGGAAATTTCCCAAAATCTTAAGACGATACTCCTGCTCTAAGGGAGATTCGAAAGGCAAAGAGTTAAGCAAGGTAGATAGTCCTGAAATTGTTCCTACCACGGGGAGAGTTATTTTCATCCATTGACTATCATTCAAACAAAATCCGTCCTCTTTTAATGCGGTTTGGATTTCCTCCCCCAAATAGGGATCTGAGAACCGAACAATTTGGCGTTTTTCAAATGCGGAAAGATGAACGGCCCTTGAAATGAGATTCCTAGCTAGGGTGCCAGCGAGACTTCCCGTTCTAATCCTTAGAAGAGGAATTATGAGGGTGTCTTTTTTATCTTTCTTAAAGGAAATCAGCGCGATGGGCTTTTCCTCTGATTCCGATATGAGAAGGGTTTGGCAGTGGGCTGGATCAGCGAGGAGAGTTCCTAGGTAATCTTTAAATGCGGAGCTTCTTTCCTTCAGCGTTGTAGATTGAAAAACCTGGGTCAGGCCTTCTACTTCACCTGCCCTTACGAGTCTTTCCTGAAAGTTAGTCCTATCAAATCTTGCTGGTTGGTAAATGGTTTCCATCCTGAGGTCGTTGAGATTTAAAATAATATCTGATGGTCGAACGACCGATATCCCAAACTTTTCGTATAAAAGATCTCTTTTTTTTAACTTGTGATTCCCCGTGGTCTTGCCACGGGGATCTTATTTCCTAACAATAGGTGGGTGAGGGCGGGAATTGGCGAGTGGTCGAACGGTATGTGCAACAGCAAGGTAAGCCGCAGGAAGAACTGCGCCAGTTAGCTCTCTTCTAATACCCCGTGGTCTTGCCGCGGGGTTCTTTATTAAAGGGCCGTCCCGTGTTACGAAAATCTGAATGCCTGAAGCAAGGGTTTTCGCCAAATGTCTAATATCTGAACTATCTTGCCCGGATAATTTTTTAGGGAATAATTCCCGTAGGGATGAAAATGATTTTTTCCATTGGGAATAATGAGGACTGAGGATTTTATAGTTGCTGGCGATAGTACTGCTTTTTTTCCTTTCTTGAGCATTTTTGCGTCTATTAATTTCATTGAAAATTTCATTTGTAAGGTAAAATTCAATAGAGGGGGCAAGCCAATCGGCGAGTAAAGATTGAGATTCCTTTCGGGTGTCTTTCTTTTCTTCAAGAAGATCAAAAAACACACTTGCATCAATAGCGACGTTTAATTTCGAATCACAAATGTTTTGGTGTTTTTCGCTGAAGAGATTTGGGTGAGAATGATCATAACTCCATAGGGTTAATTCTTTTCCTTCCAAATTTCTCCCGGGCTTGTCGGTAACAGCGACAAATCCAAGCTCGGGCCAAACTTTGGTTGCTGGGAAATCGAGTCTGCACCAAAGGGAAACTCCATACAAGTGTTTTGTTGTATTGAATAGTTGCTCAGTTAATTTTGTAGCAATCCCTTTGCCTCTTTTTATTTTATGAACGCATAGATGGACTATGTAGGCTCTTTCACCTGCAATACGATATAATAAATATCCGACGCAATTCTGCTCTTCGTCAAAAGCTCCCAAAATTTGTTTCCGCCATGCATATTCGGAGAATGCACCTCTAGGGAGAAATCCAAGGGTTGAGGAGTTGGCTCTCCACAACTTCTGTATCTGTTTAAGTGTGGAATCTTCCCCTTTGACTGTTTCAATTTGCATCATTTTTTCTAAAAAATCACTACCTTTTTGTAAGGCCGTAGGTTAAGAAGTCATTAAACCTATTTGGTGGAGGATTCCAAAGGAAGCCCTCGCTCCTTCCAGCCTGACATATGGCCTTCTAAGTAGACGAGGTTGGTGTAGCCCAATGTCCAGAGTGCGAATTTGGCTATGCCAGCACGAGGTCCGTGTTCGCAATAGAGGACGACTGGGTTTTCCGGTTTCGCTTTCATCTCCTCATGTCGAGACCACAACGAGTAGAAAGGTAGATGCAAGGCGCCAGGCACATGCCCTGACTCATATTCACTAAAACGAACGTGGAAGCCCCGCCCTTTGGGCGGGGAGGAAACGTTCAGCCGGCCGCGGCGGCCGGTCACGGTTGTGATTGCCTGTGCGCATGTCAGCTTAAGGAACAAACCATACGGGTTATGAGACGAAATGGCACATCGCCCAGACTTAGCAATATCTGTTTCGAATTATTCGAGAAGATATTCGACGACGCCTTGTGCAAATGTATTGCTCGATGAAGTTGTTTTAAATTTCTTCAAAAGCCCCGCCCTTTGGGCGGGGTTATTTACTTTGTGAGCGAACATCCACAATGGTTGGTGGGGTTTGTTTCTGAATGGCCGCCAAAAGCTGGTCTTGGGTCATGTGAGAGGTTTCTTTTCCTGCGCACGAGACGGGGAGACTTGCGAAAAGGAGAATAATGATGAATGTTTTTCTAGTGATGCCGAATCGGGTATTGAATCCTTCTGTGTGAGTAGGAGCGATCAAATTAAGCGAATTTTCGTTTGGTGTTGGTTTCAAGCATTATGCTACGACTGTGTTGGGGAAGCCCTCGAATGGCCTCATCATCTGAATCTCGCATATTTATTCCCAAGAAAATGGGACTAGTGAGAGGATTCTTGAATTTAGTCACACCATTAATTCTTCAGGTATTTTCGGTTACCCCACTGTTTAAACAATGCCTGGCCCCACATGGCGCTTATCAAAAGAATTCCTAAAATGCTACTTGCATCTCGAAGTCCCCCAATATGCTCATGGATTGCTAGTAATTCAACTTCATCGGGAGCCGTAAACGTTCCCCGACCAGAAATTATTGCTGAATGATCTAAAAGGGGGGTTGCGACTTTTATCTTTTCTCCAGCAAATCCTTCGACTACAGGACCTGAGGAAGTTCTTTGATACGGGGACCTATCAAATTCAATTGGTTTTCCAATTCGTGAATCTTTATCTTTAAGAGTCATCACATAATGATTGTCAGCTTGACGAGGTCCTTCTATGAACACGAATGGCAGCGCAAAATACAGTAAGAACATTATAAGGGATAAGCTTAGGCACCAGAAGGATTTTTGAGGGAAAGCAATCGGTTGGTTCATGGCCGTTTTCCAATGCCATATGACATAGAGCAACCCACACCCTGTGAGAATGTAGGTGGGAAGACTTTCCGGCCAAAACCACCCCACATTCCACAGATCCCACGAGATCGGTGCAAAAAAATGCACCCCATTGCCCAATTTTTTTTGCAATCCATCAAGAAGCAGATGCAAGAAAGAATTTATTCCAAGAATGAGAAAGACTGTTCTTGGCTTTTGTGTCAGAAATGCCAAGCCTCCGCAAACACACAAGGTGACCAACAATGAAGCTTGTGCAATAAAATATGCGCGAGTGGTATAAGGGTCGCTACTCAAGCCCAGGCCCTCTACAAAACGCTGAAGAATCCAAGGTACATCTGGCAGTAGACACCCCAACCCGACCCATTTCGGATCGATCCCCCGCTTGGCAAGATGATTCAAGACACCCTGGGCTCCGAGATGCGCTAAGGTATTTGGCACAGGCCTCTCAGTCGGTCGGTTCCACCGCTTTATACCGCGTGGTGAGTATGAGGGTAGAGTTGGTGACAAAATGCTTTTTCAATGTCTTCTCGCTCCCTTGAAAGTGAGCAATCTTACACGGGATGTAAGGGGTATCTCCAGCCTTCTTCTCCATCCTCTTCGAGAATCTAGCTGTTGACCAATATCTTGATTGGTAGGGAAATGAAAAAAGAAGTGTTTCGCACCGGGTATTCTATTCCATCATCAGGAATGATGCCATATCCTGGTTGGCTTGTTGGGAGTCATGGTAGGATGGCTCGTTCCTAATCAATCTTTATTTTGGAGGCCGATTACATTATGGATATTGAGGTGTTTCGACAGATGGTGGCGAAGAAGTCTGATGGATTTCTAGGGCGATATGGGTTGGGCGATAAGATTCTTCAAACAGGGGAGAATTTCGAAGAAGCAGCGGAGCATTTACGTGTAGCGATTGAACTTGATCCTGTGCATGTGGCCTCACATTTTGCTTTAGGCCGTGCGTTAGCTGGGGCGAAACGGAATGACGAAGCGAAAGTGGTGCTGAAAGCTGGCATTGATGCAGCCTTGTCAGGTCGATCTAATGGGGGTGGGGATCTCGTTCCGGAAATGCGCACGTTAATTCAGAGTTTGGGATAACTATTCTATTCAGACGGGAAAGCCTGTCAGGTCAAAGGGGCATGCTCTTCAAAAGGGCCATCCATAAAATCTTGCTCTCATTCAAAAATTTTTCCCATGCTTCACGTGGATTTTCCGCAGCGATGGTATTCGTGGCTATTGGATTGTGTAGTGGCTGCAATCTTGTGGGAGGTGCATTCGAGTATGAACCCAAGGACTTACAAAAGAACTTGAGCTCAGAGGCTCGAGCTCTCATGGAAGAGGCTTTCAAGGGCATTGATGATTTAGCACGGCGGGATTATCACACGCATATTTTAGGGATGAATACCGAATTGAATGGCACGTTTGTCAACGAAGGTTGGCAATCACCTTGGAGTGGGTTGATTCATTATATTCAATTTGAGGTCTATAAAAGTTCGGCGGCTATTACCGATATTGATCAGGCTGATGCCCAATATCTGGCTCGTTTAAAAGACCTCATCCAACACATGCCGCATTCCGGCAAGTTTGGCATTATGGCTTTTGATTATTTTCATGATGAGCAGGGGCAGCCTGATCCCTTGTTGACGACCTTTCATGTGCCTAATGACTATGTCATGAAGATTGTGCAGGAAAATCCAGACATCTTTTTCCCCATTGTGTCTATCCATCCTTATCGAAAGGATGCCACGAAAGTCCTTAAGCAGTACGCAGAGCAAGGCGTGCGATTTGTGAAGTGGCTACCCAATGCAATGGGCATTCACCCTGCTTCGGAAACTATGAAGGGTAACCTAGAAGCCTACTACGCAATCATGCACCAGTATGACATGGTGCTGATCTCGCATACCGGTGATGAAAAGGCTACGGAGGCCGAAGAATTTCAGAATTTGGGGAATCCCTTATTCTTGCGAACACCTTTGGACATGGGGGTGAAAGTGGTGATGGCCCATGTGGCCAGCTTAGGAGAATGTCGAGAAGAAGATGCCCACCTCTGCCCTCTGGGGACTCCCTATATTGATGTGGCTATTCAAATGATGAAGGAACCTCAATACCAGGAATTGTTATTTGCCGATATCTCCGCGTTGACTCAAGATAATCGAAAAGACCATCTCAATAAAGTTTTGGCTAATACGGCTATTCATTCTCAACTTATCAATGGCAGTGATTATCCCTTGCCTGCCGTGAATATTGTCATTCAGACGAGGACACTTGAATCTTCTGGGTACATTACTGGGGAAGAGCGAGAAGCACTCAATGAAATCTATGACTATAATCCCTTGCTGTTTGACTTTGTGTTGAAACGGACCTTAGGCCACACTGAAACCGGCATGCAGTTTCCTCCTTCCGTCTTCGTCGAACATCCGCTCTTACCTACCAGTTGAACTCATCTCACGACTCTCTATATCGGGGCGTTGGGACTTTCTGAGAGATCTTCCTGCATGGGAGGACTCCTAAGCTGCTCAACTATGAATCTACACGATGGCTTATAACTTTGTGGCTTGTTGGTAGGCTTCGAAGCGGCGTTTGATTTCTCGAACATATTTGACAGGCTCGGATCCACGGCAATATCCGTGGCGGGCTTGTCGTGCGTATTTCTTTTTGGCCAATAGTTGAATGGTCTTCTCGACATGGCCAAACCAACGGTCAGGATTCAGGCCGTGTTTGCGGGCGAGTCGCCGAGCATCATGGACATGGCCATGGCCGGCATTGTAGCCAGCCAATGCGAACCACGTGCGGACATCCACAGGGAGTTCCGGGTCGAATCGTTCGCGGACCCAATTTAAATATTGCACCCCTGCCTGAATCCCTTTTTCTGGCGTGGCCACGTC
The DNA here is from genome assembly GCA_965248225.1 of Nitrospirales bacterium. Classification (GTDB taxonomy): domain Bacteria; phylum Nitrospirota; class Nitrospiria; order Nitrospirales; family UBA8639; genus Nitrospira_E. The sequence goes on along the minus strand of CBDFIV010000015.1, from coordinate 3,869,807 downwards.
TGTAAATCCTAAGCTCTTCGCTGTCCGGGGGAGGACTTGCATGAGGCCTACTGCCCCTGCCCACGAGCGAGCTTTCGGATTAAATCGGCTTTCTTGGTGCATTTGAGCCACAATTAATCGCCAATCAAATCCAAACTGTTTTGCAGAGGTTTGGACCAGTTCATCATAGGGAGAGAGTTCACCGGTTTGAGTGGTACGGGTATCGATATGTTTGCGAATGGTGCGCGCATTTTTAAAATATTTCTTGAGCGTGATGTTATAAAAGAGTCCACGATATTCCTTCTTAACAAATTGATTCAACGTTTCTAATAGTTGTGGGTTCGATTGGCGCACGGCCCATCCCAGTGGTTGTGGATCTCCCAATGGGAAGGTTGCGCGGACGTCGTCTCGCCAGGTGAGTTCGATATCCAAGATATGGCTGTCGGCAACCGTGAGGTCATATTCGCCTTCGGCTACCTTGGCGATGAGTTCCTCGGTTTCCATGTCCTCGTCTGCGGCTTGAATGTTCACCGCAATCCCTTGGTGTTGTAATTGTTCTAATGTGTGCCAATAGGCACTGCTTCGACGAACGATGACGGTTCGACCTGCCAAGTCTTCTACGGACGTGAGGCGTTGTTCGGGTTCATTGGCGCGAGCCACGATGATTTCCGATGCCGTGAGATAGGAGGAAGAAAATTTCACGCCTTGTTCCTTGCGTTGCTCGTTGCTCGTCATGGATGCGGCGATGACGTCACCCTTTCCTTCGAGCAGCCAAGGAATCAACTCTTCGCGAGTCGGTGGGACCACCATTTCAATTCGGAGCGTATGTTGCTTGGCAAAATGACGTGCCAATTCATATTCAAACCCCATTAGTTCACCCCGCCAGAGAAAATAGGTTGCAGGGTTGTTTCGTGTGAGGACACGCAAGGTTCCTCGTTTTTTAATGTTTGGGAAGTCATCCTGAGATATGGAAGGTTGGTCCTGGGAGAGATTGACCTTATTGAGAAACGTATTGAGGGCAGTCAGTAAGGCTGGTGCCTGAGGCCGGACCCCCCAAGCAATAGGATGGTCGGCGGCGATAGTGAGGGCTGGGCGGAGGTCTGAACGATACGAACGTAACGCCTTCACCAGATTGCTGTCGGCCAGGGTGAGATCAAATTCGTGTTGGGTGACACCATCTAAGACCTGTTCAATATCCAAATGTTCGGGTACTTCTTGGATATGAAGATTGGGGTATTGCTGTTGGAGGGTGGATGCCGTGTCCCAAAAAGTTAAGGAACGATGCACGGCGATGGTTCGGCCATTCAGGTCTTCTAGCTTTTCAAGTCGCGTGTCGTCGTGACGAGTGATGATTTGTTCCTTGACGGTCGTGATGGGCACGGAAAAATGGACCTGTTTCTTGCGATGAGGGGTGATCGTAAAGTTGGCGGCAATGAGATCGCCTTTCCCTGCCAATAATGAGGGAATCAGATCTTCATAGCGGTCGATGGCGACATATCCGAGTTTCACGCCTATAGATTCTGCAAAGCTTTCTAACAGTTCGTGTTCATGATTTTGTGGGAAGCCTTGGCGAGGAAGATGGGTGCTGTGACTATGCGAAGGACTCAGTACCCGCAGATACCCATGTTGTGTGATGGAGTCCAGGTCGCCGCGTTCCACGTAAGGAGGTGCTTCGGTTCTCGTCGGTGTTGGGGGAGACTCTGGTTCAGGAGACCCGCAAGCGGCAGTCAGAAGGATCAGGGCGATACATGCAAATGATTGAGTTATCTGAATAAGGGAAGGGAAGGGAAAAGGGTGCAATTTATGTTGCATAGGTTTAGTGTATCGCGAATGGCTTCTAATGGAAAAAGGAAGTTTTTGGACATTTTTCTGTTGCCAGGATACCTTCATTTGCAGCACGAGGAGACATCTGAAAAGGTCGTATGAAAGATGAAAACGGTGGAGGGAAATCAGGAATGATGCCAGAGCGTAAGGACGGCGGTTTGTGTCCGAGGGCGGAGGGGTTCGTCGTGGACATATTGACCTCGGCAGACGAGTCCGACGGATTCGGCAATGTTTCGGGCGACGATGGCTTCGGTGGGACTGTGATTGATCATGACAAACGTTCCGCCAATTACTAGGTTGTTGGCGATTTGTGCGAAAAGGGCCGCTGGATCGAATAAGCTCAATGGCAGGCGCCAAGCCAAGAGGGGTTTCGGCGTGACAAAGGGAAACCAGGCCGTGATGATTTCTGCGGATTTGTGGTACTGGCGGTAATCCGCAACGGCATACTGTGTGTTTGGCAGATCCTGAATATGGCCATGCGCGTAATCGATGCGGCTTCGTCCATTACAATAGAGGCGATGCCCATCCACTTCTGTGCCAACAAGATGTGAGGGGTGAAAAAAAGTTTGGAGCGCTGCGGCATAGGCGAAGTTGCTGCTGCCCACATCACAGACGTGCTGGTGTTGGGAAATGTTCCATTTCAGAGTCTGGCGGGCACGATCAAGCAAATCCAAATATCCATAATTGAGCAGCGTGGTTTCCGGAGGGTAGCGCAATTCGAACTGCGTTTCATAGATGGTTACGAGTTGGTTGATGCGGGCACGTTGTGCGGGCGTAAGGTTGAGGCCAGTACCAATCGGTGCTTCTCGGTAGGTGCCACGTGACCAACGTAAGGCTTGGGTGGCTTCGTACCAAATGCGGTGATAGCCAGATCGGAGTCGGTCACTAAGGGTAATGCGTGGCTTTGGCGTGGCTCGAATATCGTTTAGGGTAAGCGCAGTTCTTCCCTGAATCCTTTGCCTGTCTGATTTAAATTGAATGTTCATTGTTAGCGTGCTTTGTTTCTTGTCGGTTGCTGGAGTTCGCCTCTTAATGGCATTCAGAGGGCACTTCGTTGTCTGGATATGACTTTCTTCTCTTTCAAATAACTGGTTTCTCGCACGTCCATGTTGGAGATAGCCTATTTTGGTGAAACATGAAGCGAGGATCTTTTAGGTAAAGTTGCAAGAGGAGGGTTCCGAAAATATATCAAATAAAGCCATTCTCTTCTCATTGAAAATTCTTCTGAATTTTGAGGGAATATACTCCTGGCTCTCGCCTGGATTTCGCAAGGAATTGATATGCAAATCGCTCCCATCCCGGACAATGAACACGCCCGTATTCAAGCGCTCCTGCAATACGGGATTTAGACACAGAGCCTGAAACGGCATATGACGATTTTGTGAAGCTCGCTTCCTATATTTGTCAAACCCCCATTGCACTCATCAGTCTTGTAGATCCCACTCGTCAATGGTTTAAGCTCAAGTGGGGTGTCCCGCACCGGAAACCTCTCGCGATATTGCGTTTTGTGCGCATGCTATTCATCAATCTGACGTGTTTATTGTTTCTGATACTCTCAAGGATCAACGCTTTGTTGATAATCCTTTAGTGACCGGGGATCCACATATACGGTTTTATGCTGGTGCACCTCTTATCACTCCTGCAGGATTCGCGATCGGCACGATATGTGCGATTGATCGTGAACCAAGAATCTTATCTTTAGAACAAATCACTGCGTTGCAAACCTGGTTGGAAAAGAAGATATGCCTTATTGGCGGGAAAAGACCACAGCCCTTGGGAGTCTTCAATCCCTGAATGCTCCCAAGGGCTGCTGCTTTAGACAAAATAAAGATTCAAAAAGCGAAAATTACTTTTTGTCTTTTTCTTCGCCTTCTCCTTCTTTGTCATCTTTCGTATCGTCCATTTTCGGTGCGTCATCATCTTTCTTATCGCCATCCTTGGTGTCATCCTTGGGATCGTCACCTTGTGGAATTTGAATAGTGATTTGATCGCTAGAGGCACCCAACGACTTGGCAAAGGTCATTCCGCTGAAGCTCAGCGCAATAAGTAAGGCCAAGAGAAGTGTAAAAGCTTTAACCATGGTTCTGCCCTCCAAAAATAAGTTGAATGTTAAAGACCCCCTCCGAGAAAATTTCTCAAGAGGGTGAATGGTGTGATAGAGCAAAACCTATTCCAAGTCGTGCAAGGAATAAATCCAAAAATATATCTCATTGAATTCCTTGTGATTTTTACTTGAGCTTTTCTAAGAAACTGGTCAAATATCTTCTGGTGTTCGATTCTTAATGTATGAAAAGCCATGCAGGGGAGCGTAGGGAATAGAATGCACTGAATTGGGGATGCCAACTCGCACAGAGACGCCTCCTTACGATAGAAAGGGCCAAAATGAAGCGCCGAGAAAGAATGAGCAAGAAATGAGGAAATGGAAAATCGAAATAATAGATAAACGGCTCAGGCCAAATAATTGAAAAATAGGAGGGCGAGAAATAGGCGGAAGCACGAACAAGAAAAACGGCCTTTTGAGGACTCAATGATGCAATCCTCAAAAGACCGTGAACATGAGGTCTAATTGCTGGCGTTCAGCCAGTTGTTGAAAAGGCGGAAACCTTAATGAGCTTTCTTCTTGGCTGCTTTCTTTTTTCCATGATCATCGCCAGCCTGGCCGTGATCTTCTCCAGCTTTACCGTGCTCACCGGCTTTGCCATGATCGTCTCCGGCCTTGCCGTGGCTATCACCAGCTTGACCCTTGGCGATCATGATGGGTGAAGAACTTGTTAAAGTATCATTGGCCTGAACCGCACCTAATCTGACAAACGAAATGCCGAATACGACCGTAATCACCAACGAAAATAGTGTAGCCATTCTGGCTGTCCTCCTGGTAAGAGAAAATGCAGACCTCTGTGGCGCACTCTTTTTGAGTGTAAGCACTGGAGATCAGGTTTCATGCTGGATAAATCATACCAAGTCATTGGCCAGTTTCAAGAGGCAAAGGAAATTATTTTCGCAGGATATTTTTCGAGGAGAATTCAAGAAAAAGACGAGCCCTCATGCCATAAGGTGGGTGGAGGGAAAGAGGCTTGCCCGAAATCAAAGATGAGCATGTGCACTGAAATACGGCGAAGGCACTGTGGGATAGGCACGATAGATATGGCGGAAGACTTCCTCGGCCGGATTCCCAGCTCATATGACGCCTTCGCCCCCAAGCTAGAATTAATCAAGGACAAAGATTGTGCGTTGAGACTCAGAGTAGTCTCCGTAGTCCGTTTCGCGGCCCCAGATCCTCAGTCTAGCGAACCAAGCGAGTCTTCGCGAAAGGCGCGTTTCAGCAGCAGCGATGGCCTCCCTGTCGATCATCGTTGCCACGGCGCAACGCGTCGAACCCCCTTTAGGATATTGCGGTGTCCAATCGGCATTCCAGATATGCGTCCTAGAAATCAGCTTCCCGTTGGATGCGACTAAGTCAATGCTCTTGTTTGTGCAGCGAATCTCGGTGCCAGGAACCGTGTAGGGCGCAGGTATAGTCAAACCCGTGCCAAAGTAGTCGCTCTGCCAGGCACCAAATGGAATCGGAAAGAGGGAGTTGCAGACGGCAACTTCGTTGCCTGTTATGCCCTCGCTCATTGCCTCATCAATCGTCATTTCTGCTGGCGGGGGCCCCCTGAGCTCGAACGTGTCCCCGATCATTAGGGGCAAGGTCCTCTCATAGAGGAACGCGTTGTTCGGGAATTGGTAATCTTCTGTAACCAAATGAGCGCTGAGCTGGAACCTCGCGAATTTCTCTACAGATGATGCTATCGGTGTGTTAAGCGACACCAACCTCATACCGTTCTCTTGTGCATCTTGAACGATTTTGCGGATGAGAGGTTCGAATTCCGAACCGGTGGCGCAAAATCTTTCAGGGTAGTTCAACAGCCATGCCGGCCTTTCGCCGGGTTCGACATCGAAGAGCCCTGCAATCCCGTGAACGAGGTCGAAGCAGTTGCCTTCGGCGATTCTCTGGGGCATATGCCACTCGCTCACAGCATAAGCGAGGGTCCGAAGGTATGCCGAGAGATAGACCTCTCTCATCCTCTGCCAGTACTGGCCCATGATTCCCGCCCGTGCGTCCAATACATCATCGTCGAAATAATGCGGGTAGCGCGTGTAATGCGTGCCCAACTTGTCGCCAAGGACTTTCCACTCGTACGCCCAGTGCTGGAAAAAGGGGCAGCCACTGACCCGTTCCAGTTTCCGTAGATTGCTCATGAAAATCTGGGGAACATGCGCGGCCTTGTGCTCCTCAAAGTAGCTACCACCCTCGAAATTGCCCGGAGACTGTCCCGAGTGCGCGTGGCTCCATTCGCCGATGCCGCACCCCCGTCCGTAGGTCCGCTCCAGAATGATGTCGGCAAGAATGGAAGGGCAATGGATGCACGATGAGAGCACTGTGCGATTGGGTCTGCCAACCGGTGGTGTTAGGAAGATGATCGTGAGAATCTCGCAGACTTCGGACTCGGTTTTGCACTGATCGAGATAGTCCAAAAGCCCGTCCATAGTTGAGGATCGGGTGCCCGGATCACTGAGAAGGTTGCGGATCTCCTTAGCCGTGCGCCAGCGTGACATTGGCACGGGCCATTTGAGCCGTTGGAAAAGGAAGGAAAGTGCGAGAGGAGCTGAGTTTGCTAGCGGAACCATGGCGTCTCCGGGATTGGCTGTTCCCGGACTTCCTCGACTAATGTGTTCACGAAAGCAGTTGTGATCTTGTCGGCAAGCTCTACCTGCCCGACGAGCATCAGGAAGCGCACCAGGTACATGTAGCCCAGGACGAAACTGTAGCGCCGGCGTCGGTAGTAGGGTGCGGGCACCGAGGTGTACTTGATGTATTGGAGCCAGCGATCCGGATAGTGCTGCGCGGCAAGCCTGATTCTTTGCATTACCTCAGTTTCGGACGCCCAGTAGCTCTGCCAGCCGTGATGATGAATGTGGGCTTTGACGAGCCAGGGATACGCGGCCTCTTTACCCTCGACAGCGAGGCTTACAAGGAATGCTTCGTCGAGGATTTCCTCGGCGCCGTAGGTCGACTCGCTCGTCTGGAAGTAGGAGTGGATCGAGCGTAGTGCGTGCAATGCTTTTCCCTGGTCCTTCCAGTGTTGGAGCCATTTCACCATAAATAATTTGCGGTTCCGGTAATGAACGGCTGCGGCTGCTTCGACGACGGTCGCGAAATGCTCATAGCCGAATGACGTGGGGTCTACCTTGGCAGCCTCTTTCTCCTCCTCGGAAAGCTTTTCTTCGGTCGTCTTGATTTCTAAGCGAGGATTCGGTTGGCGTCCTAGAAAGGCACGCTGATTATCGGTGAGCGCACCGGCGGCAGGCTCCTTGACCGCACGGTCCTCGAGGACGCCCAGGGTTTGTTGATCAAGGAACGTGCGGGCTAGCGCCGCACCTTCCGGAGATTCGAGATCCATCATCTTCGCGAATTCGATCAGGCACTCGTCGGCATAGGAATAATCGTCGGTTGAGAGGTGATGTTCGTAAAGGGAGGGCAAGCGCTCGGGGGCAATCTTTGCCACGACTGTAATCAGCTCAGATCTCACGTGATCGGTCTCGTCGCCGTCCGTAAATTCCGTGATTGCCTCGATGATCGGGACAAGCTTATCGAGGCGTGCCCGTGTGTTATCTGCGTTTTTTGCGTGCAACTCAACAACGGCATCGAGCACGTCCATCGCGCCGAGATCCTTGTGCCAGCCATAGCCGATAAGGCATTCGGCCGCATGCGCCAGAAACTCAGCCTGTCTTCCGTCGGCATAGAGGAGCGCAAAGTCCGCGAGTTGGGTCCAACGCTCTGAACGCTCGCTAAACTCCGTCACCTTAGCTGCAAGGACTTTCACCTCGTCGGTGAGAAGCGCCGTTGCACCGTCCTTATCGAGGAGAGGAATCTTGTCGCTCACGTTGCGTGTCATCCAGATCTCGTCCGACCAGTGGGCGGATTGGCGCGCCATACTCAGCTCCGAGGCTGGCACTCTCGTATTGCCGGGGTCGGAAAGACCAAGGAAATGCAGATCGACGGCGATACGTCGAAGAGTCTCGCTGAAAGCCCGATACTGTGCATATTCCCTTTCGGGAGCAGGCCCCCATAGGACCGGCTGCACATCCGCTGCTTCGGCGTAGACGGCGGAGAAGGTGGGAGCGAGCTGGCCTTCCGCGATGTTTCTGGCCATTTCCTGGAGCTTTGCCAGACCCTGCGGTAGCCAACCCAAGTTGTCTTCGCCGAGACCCGGATGAATCATCGAGTAATCGCTGCCATTCGCGCGGAACCCTATATACAGCGCGATCCAGAAGGCATCATTAAAGAAGGTCGTGATGACGGCGTTCACGCCGTATGAATGCCGTTCGCTGCTGAGGTCGCCGGGTACCGGAGGGACATGCACTTCCAGCTTTGCGTCGCGATCGCGTCTAAGAAACCAACAAGCAGCAAAGGGCGAGAGAGGCTCCTTGTCGAGAGAAACGAGTTCTTTGACATCCGCGCCTGCTAAACTCGCCGCTCGTATCAATGCGTCGTGGATCAATCGCCGGTGTTCCTGCCACTTGGTGCCTCTCAGCGTCTTACGGACGAGCTTAAGCCCCTCAATATTTTGTGCATCGTTTAAGAGGCGGATGAACCTTGTGATATGGGGCTCGGACTTTTTGAATCCCCGCGCGTAATTTAGAGTGCGTCGCACCGTCTCTCTATCCATAAGAGCACTGACAGCAAGAAGCTGATCCGACAGCTTCGTGAAATCTTGCTCAGGGCGGTGGCGTAGCGTGAGCCAAGCGTTGACGCGGCGAGCCAGTTCGTTAAGGCACGTCGGTAAGATTTGCAAGGACATTTCATGGGGACCAAGGCGGGCAAGCTCCGTGACTTCGTTGTCCGTCAGGGCATGGATATCGTCAAAAAGGTTCAGCGTTTGCTGGCGATTGTGGGATACGGCGAGCGCGGTTGCACGAAAAGCGGCAAAATCCTTTGATTGAAACTCTCTTGCGTTGGAGACGCGGATCTTGAGGCTGCGAAGGAATACGGTTCTCGGTAAGTCTCCGGCCTCGAAGGTGGTCGCTTCTGCGCAGGCGAGGATGTTTTCAAGCTGCTGATTGGGCCAACCCTTAGCCAGGGATTCGACGACCCAGTCACGCGTTGTTCCCGCGAGCAGGTCCGCAGAGTCTCCAGTTTGCGATTTAGCCAACCACAGCCAGCCCCATTGCCAATATTCTGGTGCGTCGGACTTGAGCCAATTGATGATCTTCGGGAGAAGCGCCTGATAGTTTTCCGCATGATCCATTCGCTCGCGCACCCATGCGAAAATACTCGAGTGGAAGGGGACCATGCCGACATTGCGCGGCTCCAAAAGGTGGTCGATCTGGCTGAAATCCTCCAGTACCTGCCTTATGCCAAGACTTGGCCAGAAGAAGTCCGATCCCGCGAGCATGTGAAGGGCCTTCTTGGCGTCCGCATTGAGGCGAACCCAGAGTCCCTGATAGTAAGTGCGGATATCGCCATCTGGGCACGGCGGAATCAATCGAATTTCATCCGCAGACGTTGGGCGGCCTGCTCGAATAGCCCCCTCATATGCGTAAATCAAATGCAGCGGGTGGCCCTGGCTGATATCAAAAAACGCTCGGGCAATCTCGTCCATCAATTCGATGCGCCGCTGGGGGTTCGAATCAATTCGAAGCATGAGTGGACGCGCCTTGTCCTGCTGCATCACCCAACGATGGATCGCGACCTCGTCCATGCGCGGAATCTCGATCCAGTCATCGTTATCCGCGATTGTTAGCAACTTGCCGGGTAGCTGATCGTCGGAAACACGCTGAGTTCCGACAATAAGGCTGGTATTTGGCGGCAGCGGGATTAGCTCGTTAAAGAGGTGATTGAGTTGGTCGACGCGCTGCGTGTCGCGCCATACGTGATCAAGCCCGTCGATGACGATATAGAGCCGCTGTCCTTTGTCGGCGAGGTTGGCCCCTACGACCCCAATGGCGGCACGCAACTTGTCGGCATTTTCTTCGATGCCTGCCATGGCTTCGGGATGGCGCACATAGAGCTGATGCATCAATGATGCAGAAATTTCCACAAAAGAGGTGCGGTTGGCACTCGCGTCCTCCGCCGACAGAAAGTAGTGGTGTCGTGTGATGGCGGCGCCTTCCTTTTGAAGTTTCCGGGTCAGATAGCTAAGGAAGGTGCTCTTTCCGCGTCCGGGCGTTCCCCAAAGGATCGTGATCGGATTGTCGTCCTTTGCGATATGGTTTCGAATGGATTTATAGAAGGCCTCATTCGGCGGGCCGTAGCCATCGGGGACGAGAAAGTCCTGCCGAATTGGTTGCGGGCGGCGCTTCGTGATGAGCTGTACAACATGATCCCGCAGAATACGTCCATTGGGCTCCGGCTGGTTTTGGAAGGTCGCCCAACGCCTCACGTTGTGGCGAAAGGCGAGCCACCCTAGCGAATCCGTGTCCATAGGCACGAGCTGATCGCGCAAATAGCTTTCATATGCGTCGAGGTCCGGCAGACCTCCCGAGAAATCAAAGGTGCCGAAGAACGTTTTGGCCTCGGCGATCCCTCCGCACGCGCTCTCGACTGACTCGAAAATTTCTTTGGGCAGGAGGTCAATGTCGACCCGTGAGCCCTTTAGGCACTTGGCGAACTCCGCAGACGGTATGCGGTTTGTCTTGAGGCCCGCACTGTGGATTGGACCCTTCGCGGCGACGCGGGCGAGAGCCTGCGCCCACTTCTCGAGCATTGAGGTGCCGCTCTTGCTCTTGGAGAGAAGCCAGTCCCAATCTAGCTCGTAGCGGTCGGAGTCGACGGTAAACTTGACTTGCACGAACTCGTAGGAACCGTCTTTGCGCTCGGCCACAACGTCGTCGAGCGCTCGGTTATTTGAGTCATCCGCTTCGAGCAGCACCCACGAGTAAAGCTCAGGATCACGGTAGTGACGAATAAGTACCTCGATACCGGCGAGGTCTTGGTATTCGTAACCGGCTCGTGGTATCGCCGCGCGCTTTATCTGAGCGGTTGCCGTCACTGCATCGCCGATTTTTGGTCTTGTGATTTGTATGCCAATGTTGGATTGCTGTCCACGGATAGTTTCGGCGTGTCGAGGTGGAACAGACTGCTGGCGGTCGGGGTATTCAGCGCTTGCGTGTGGGCGACGACCGGCAGGCCACGAAGCAGCAGTTCCACTTGAGCTCGATATGCATCCAAAGGAAAAATGGTTTTCATTTAAGAGAGAGCTGATCCACCAATTTCATTTTAAGCTAACTTAGCGATTCCTTATGGCTTGTTCCTCCTGCCTATGACCGGGCTGTCCGTGTGGTGTGCCTCGCTGTATCCTTTGACATGTTTGGCGAACTATAGCATTTGCCTGTTATTGCTCCACCCAAAAACCCTCGATCGGGAACCCTAGAAGTCAGTGTGGAAGCTTCTTCTCAAGGGAAAAGACGGCTGATCGTCATGAGTTTTGGAAATAGTCTTTTCCTGGGGTACTTGTTTCGAATGGGTTCTTGACCTCCGGATTCGACCGGTCGGAGGCGCCTTATTTGTTCACTTATTTGTATTGTTCATGTTTCATGAACATGATATTATAATGAATATGAAGGTAGATGGAAAGGAAACTCAGCTTGTCACTGCAGCACTGGAGCGGTTAAAGGCCGTCCATCCAGTCCAGATCAAGAATCTGCGTTTCGAGGAGAGCGGCCGAGCTGCTGTCGGATGGGACGGTGAGGTGACTCTGAAAACCGCCCAGGGCATGGCCAGTTACTTCTTTGAAGTCAAGTCTCACCTGAGGCCTCAAACAGTTCGACATCTCAGGATTCAGGCAGATACATTTCGCAAGCAGCGTGGTAAGTCCAAAGGGCTTTTGTTGTTGGCCGACTACGTCAACCCCTCTTTAGGTCATCAACTCAAAGAGGCTGGGATCAACTACATCGATACAGCTGGAAATTTGTTTTTAAGGCAAGAGCCCGGCTTGCATCTTTACGTCGAGGGGAAGAAGCCCCACACTCCTGCGAAGGAGGCACCGACGCGACTGTTTCAACCGAGTGGTCTCGCCCTTCTCTTTGGCCTCCTTGCGGAGCCGGAGTCAGTGAATTGGTCGTATCGAGATCTGGCCCGAGCGAACAACGTGGCTTTGGGGACGGTGGGCTGGATTATGCGCGACCTCCGTGAGCAAGAGTATGTCGAACCTCTGGGGAAGGACCGGCTCAAACTCATCCGCAAGAAAGAACTTCTCGACCGCTGGGTGGATGGCTATGCGATGCGTCTTCGCCCAAAAATACTTGTCGGCCAATTTGTAGACCCGACAAGCGACCTTGATGTGGTCGTGGAGGCTTTCGAGAAGTATGCATTGGAGCAGCACATGCAATGGGGGCTTACGGGTGGTTTCGGTGCCTTTGAACTCTTGCATCATTATCGTGGAATGGCCCTTTCCATCTTTGTTGAAAAATGGATACCTGATACGGCTCTTGTAGCCTTGCGTTTACTTCCCCATGAAGGGGGCGATGTGAAGGTGCTGAGAAGCTTCTCCCCTGAGGTGTTCGGAACCCTCGACGGACAGACCGGACACCCAGTGGCTCATCCGTTGCTCGTCTATGCAGAGCTTCTTTTTCAAAATGGCGACCGCGAACTTGAAGCGGCTCGCCAGCTCTATACAACATTCCTGGAACCTTCCCTTGCCAAAGATTGAAGGCGATCTCGCGGAAGCCCTGCGCATCCTCCGCGATTACTTCGAGCAAAGACAGATTCCCTACGCCTTGGTGGGAGCTCTTGTGCCTGCTCTCTTGCTGTCTCCTGGCGTTGGAGCCAGGGAACACGCGATGCCGACCACGTGATCAGGCTCCAGTCTTGGGCCGCATGGAATGGGGTGATAGCCGAACTTGAACGGTTTGGGTTTATGAGAGGCCGAAGCGAACAGGAACACCGGTTGTATTACAGAACTGCTGAGATTGATCTCATTCCGTTCGGGATCTTCGATGGACCAAGTGAGACACTCATTTGGCCCAAGTCGGGGAATCGAATGAACATGACCGGGTTCGGCGAAGTCTTCCACTTTGCTACACCGACAGAGGTGGCTCCCGGTGTCATGCTGCCGGTGGTGCCGCTCTGGCTTTTCACTGTCCTGAAGATGGTCGCGTGGTCAGACCGACAGTTTCCGCGAGATCTTCATGATCTAGTGTATGTCTTGGAGCACTATGAGCCCGTCGGCCAGAGTTCTCGTCGTTTTGATCTCGCTGGAGAGGTAGACAGTCTGACCTATGAAACCGCTGGGGCCTTTCTGTTGGGCCGAGATGTTCAGCTCAATGCCTCTGCAAAAGCCATGGAATTGGTGAGAAGCTTTATTTCCCAAATCACCGACGAACACCATAGTGTGGTCAACGTCATGCTCCGCGAAGAGAATCAGTTGTTTTCCGATGAACGGAGGCAGGCTATTTTCCAGTTGATTAAAGCTTTTCGCCAGGGTTTAGCTTGAGCCGATGCCTAGGATATTGACGATCTCCTCCCTGAGCGAAGGTTGAGCCCGGTTTTGTTGTAGGGATGGGACTAGAAAGAAAATGCCTCTGGGTCGTGTGACCCAGAGGCTAATTGGTGGACCACGGAGGAGAAACTTCGAACCAGCTGTTCCAGATTTTAGAAGAGTGGAACCTTATTCTCCAAGGTTCTTCGGTCGCTCTTAGCCCATCTCACTAACTTTCACTAATATTTGCGTTTTCGGAAAAATACCTATATTAGGCTGCCTAAATTAGTGTTTAATTTTCGAATGATGCAAGTGCAACCTATGAAATAACAAGAATACGCTGTCAGCCTTTTTCACATTTATCTGCCGGAACAATAGTATAGCCCAGACTTTTATAACCAACCAAACGCTTTTGATTCATTCGTTCTAGCATGGGGACACGATTGTCTACGTAATCATATATTCGAACTTCTGTTTTGTTATGGTGCGTCCGATGAAGACGGCCTGCATATTGGGCTAATGTTCCTTTCCATGAAATTGGCATGGCAAGAAATAATGTATCAAGCCGTGCATCATCGAAACCTTCACCGAGATAACGCCCTGTGGCGATCAATATTCGTTCTTCGTTGTCACGGATATTGCCAAGTTTTTCCATGACAGTTCGACGCTCTTTCGTACTCATGCCACCTTGTAACACGATGATATTGCTGGCAACTTCCTTCAAGTGCTTCGCGAAAAAAGCTACATGCTCTTTACGTTCTGTAAGAATGACCGGTGAACGCTTCGCTTTAAGCACCTGCAGGACATCATGAATAATCATGTGATTGCGTATCGTATCACTGGCTAGCTCAGCGTAAACGGTTTGAATGGGAGGTCGTTCATATTGTTCAGTCATGGCAGTGGGGAGGCAGAAGTTCGTATAACGAGGAATGACGTGATGATTGAAAGGCCGTTTTTCCGCTTGCGATTTTACATCTACATGATAGCGGATTGGCCCGCATTGCATGAAAATAATGGGATGCTGCCCATCTTTACGCGTAGGTGTTGCTGTCAGACCCAGCACATATTTGGCTTTACATTGTCTGGCGACTGCCTCGAAACTCACGGCTGACAGGTGATGGCATTCATCGACGATCAACTGTCCATAATCGGCGACACTGTCATCGACCTTTCCCTTTCGCACCAGACTTTGAATGAGTGCAACATCAATCTGACCGAAAGGCTTGCGTTTGCCCCCACCGATTTGTCCTATGGTCAAATTCTCTCTATTCAGAAAGGTTTGCAATTGTGCGATCCATTGATCCATGAGTTGTGTTCGATGAACCAAAATGAGAGTGTTCCGTTTACGTGCCGCGATGATATGCGCTGCAATCACCGTTTTCCCAAACCCAGTCGTGGCAGAAAGAACTCCTACATCATATTTGAGCAAGGTTTCTATAGCTGGCTTCTGTTCTTTGTTGAGTATGCCAAGGAATGTGGTGCGAATCGGTCCCCCAGTGTTCCGCTCATCAATCAGATCTACGGTTATGTTTAGACGACTCAATAGCTCCAACATTTCATCAAGACATCCCCGTGGCAATCCGATGTGATGCGAAAAAGTCTCGGCGCAAGCAATAATACGCGGTTTATCAAAAGTCGAGAATCTCATCGCCTGCGCTTTGTAGAACTCAGGGTTTTGAAAAGCCGCGATACGGATGAGCCTGTTGATGAGTTTTGGGGGTAATTCCTTCTTGGGTATATAGAGTTGATTTCCTTGAACGACGGCAATGGAAGCAGGCAATGGTCCCGTCATGACCTCTGGCAGTGATTTTCGAGAAGGCGACATCTTCCATGGTTCCTGCACATCTTCCTCATGCAAAGACATTCGAACTCCGGTAATACACCCACGACTAATTGCCTCACTGACAATATTTGAAACTTCTTCAGGCGTCATACGCCGGACAGAACCTAGGAATCTCCATTGATCTGCATATGGTTCAAATTGTCCATCTAGAAACACACTGTTATCTTTCTGGCGGGGGTGGTATTGGAGTGGCAAGGCAATCAAATTGCCAAATCCTCCAGATGGCATGGTGTCCTGATTGGGGAAAAAACGATCATAGGATGCAAAGCCTAAGTCCGGGTAGCGCTCCATCGTTTCTGTCAGAAGATAAGAGCCAAGTTTTCTTGCATCAATTGCAGGAATAGGCTGACTAAAGAACATCCATACATGCGCGCCATTTCCAGATCGCGAACGTTCAACATACGCAGGTATATCCTTTTCTCTACATGTTTGAAGAAAGGCGAGAACATCTTGCCTCCAGTGTTTTTTGTCAAAGTCTGCAGCAAGAAACCAACATGTTTCGTTTGGTAGCAAAGGATACACGCCTATGATGAAATCTTGTTGCCTACGATTCTCTGGATGACGGCCAAGGAGATGATGGCGTATGACTTCTTCGGTGACAGGAAGAAAGGCCTGGTACCGGCATTCGCCACATTTGATTGTTGGTTTATCACACACACCACGCACCCATTCATTGCCGCATGCTAAGCTATATCCCGAACGGCCAGTCTTCTGGTTCTCCCATCGCACAGGGTACACATCTTCTCGGCCCCGGAAGAGACTCCGAAAAAGGACAATGTTTTCAGATAAGGGAAGAGATTGTGAATTGTCGGCTTTCGCCGGAGGACGTGTTAGGGTATTTTTCTCAAGGTATTGTAGGCGTGCTTGCAATTGCGCGCGTTCTTCATCAAGACGATGAAGGCGCGTTTGAATGTTGGCAATTTCTTTTTTATGTGAGTCCCAATCCACTGTGCTGCGTAACAATCATCAGTTGGCAACATCCCACGATGGCGAATGCCTGGCTTTGCTAATCAGAAAGCGCTTCCTTTAAGTTGCTAATTTGCTCAGCATGCTTGTCAGGGTCATCTCGAATGAGTTTTTGAATGTTCATGAGTTTCCACTGAACGGCTGGCATCCGGGAAAGTTCTTCAATTGGAAATAGATTCCATTCCGGTTCGCCTTTTTTGAAACTTAAGAGGAATATTTTCTCATCGTTGGTCAAACGGCTATGAATTTCTTGAACGAGCTGCTTTCTTGTCAATTCATAATCATTGTAACTGAATGACGAAAATATCATGCCGGAAAATTGCTTTTCAAACACTTCTCCTTGCTTCAAAAAGTGTGGCCGGATTAGTTCGTGAATGGGTCGATTATGACTCAATAAAGAGGCCAGGAATCCTAGTCGTATCTCTTCCGTAAAGCCTTCATTCTGTAAAAGATGAAAAATATCAAACAAGTCTCGTGGATGTTGTCTATCAAGTGCAGCACAAATTTTTCCTCCGAATAACTCAGCATGCGAGACAACATGTATAGAAGCAAACTTTCCAAATTCATTTTGGACGGCATCGGTGAGTTGCAGCAAGCGTGGAGAACGAATATGGCCGCGCATTGTGGTATTGACTTCAACTTTGACTCCTACTCCTTTTAATTGACAAAAAAGTTTGGCCTCATGTCCATCAGATTGAGGATTGATTGTTGTCCTTATTCCTGGAAGAGTAGTTTTCAAACGGTTTTGTATCCTACCAAGTGCTTTAGATATGTTCTCCAGGGCTGCAATTCGGTTGTCAAACGGCAAGTAGGTGAGATCAATGTCCACCGACAATCTCGGCATATCGCGAACGAACAGGTTAATGGCCGTCCCTCCCTTGAGGGCTAAGGCGGGCTCTTTGGCGACATGGGGAAGAACGAGAAGCAGGAGGTCAACCTGTTCCCGGTATATTGGTGCAATCATGAATCCGCCAGGGCCTTTGGTATGCTGATGTCATATTTAGAAACATACACGCCACCCCTCACTATCGTGCGGGCTCCTTTTCCAAGATTCAAGTTCTGAACATTCAGGAATGGTATCCACTGGTGTCCGGCTTTCTCGGCCATGTAAAGAAAAAGTCTTTTCACTTTTATTGAAAAACATTGCTCCAATAATTCCTGTATGTTCTTTGGTCGCAGGTTGGTAAGCCCTTCCATCACTTGATAACACTCGACGACATCCAATTCACGAGGCGTCAAATACAAGCACTCAAGCATGGCACGTTCTGGTGAGGATATGTTGATACTGAAAGTTTTTTCTTCATGATCAGTGAGCCCCAATCCCTCCGGTAGCACAGATGTTTTGATGTGTTGAACAGGCTGTTGCCAATCATGACTGCTAAACCAGGAGGGTAGAGTTGTCCTGGGTGGAGAAAATAGAAATACTCGTTCCTTACCCAAACGTATGTAGTGCCCCATTCCCTGTAATGTTAGGGCGGTCAACGCGCCAACATGAACCGGTATGTGTGCCTGTATTTGTAATGCGTACAGGCCACCTTGCCAGCTTACATGATCACCCGTTTTTATATATGCGCCTCTTCCCAGGCTTTTGATCCACTGACTTTCAACATATTTTTTCTGGAGCTGTCGGGATATACCAAAACGTTCCAGCCAAGAAGTCATTGTCACCGTTCCCTGCGGCCACTTTTGCAAAAGTTTCTGTATTTTTATCTCATTTTGTATACTCATAGTTTACTTATACGGCTATTTTTAATTATAATCAAATTATATTCTCACGCATACCACAATATTCGAATAAGAGAATTCAGCCCTATATTAAATTAATCGGATGTAGATCATGGGGGAAATTCCGAAGTTTTCTATTGTTGGATACCCAACCTTACTTCGAATCATCGATGAAACTCGAAATAACGTTATAAATCAGTGGATTAGGAAGCTGGTAGCGTAGGGGAAGAGGTGTAGAAACGATACTTCAGAAGGGATGACACTCAAAAATGGAAAATAACGAACCTGAGAAAACCCTTACTCAGCTTAGGCTTTAGATGCTTCCCTCTAAAAATTATGGAAAATGGTGGAGGTGAGGGGAATCGAACCCCTGTCCGAGAACATTCAGCACAACAGCCCTACGTGTGTAGCCGATGATTTAAAATTCGCAGTTGCCCACGCCCACCGACCGGCTTAGAGCGCCCGCTAGCCCAGAAAGTTCTCATCCGCCGCCTCTGAGCATCAGCATTGGACCAGCCTGCAAAGTGTCGTCTCTTCCCCTCCCGCAGACAAAGAGAGGAGAGACGTCGCAGTCAATTAAGCTGCGAGAGCCAAAGGTTCGTTGGCAATTAATGTTTTCCCGAAGGTTTTACGAGACTCCGAGAGCTCGACACGCTCTGTTGACCTCTTGATTCCCGTCGAAGCCAGTCACCCCCATAGGTTGAAGTTCTTATTTTCTCTTTTTTCAAGAGCTTCTCTTAGTCTACCCCAAGACGCCCGTGAGTGCCACTTTGCCAGGCTTGTTGGGGCTTGTCATCAAGATAAGCATGAATCCTGAGAATTCAAGGAGCCAAGGGTATGATTGCGATATCCTGTAGCCTCTTTGTCCCTGCGTTCTGTGATATACCTGGACTATTCACTCGTAAGCGAAGGATATGTTTTTTCCGCTGAATACTCATTTCTGAAGGAGAATGGTGATATGGCATGGACGTTGTTGTTGGTCGCGGGATTTTTTGAGATTGTGTGGGCCACCTTGTTGAAATTTACCGATGGGTTTACGAAAGTGTGGCCGAGTGTGGGGACCGTGGTCGCGATGGGAATCAGTATGGTGTGTCTCGCATTTGCCCTTCGAGCTATACCGATGGGAACCGCGTATGCGGTGTGGACGGGCATTGGCGCTGTCGGCACTGTGATCTTAGGGATTGTGTTATTTGATGAACCGAAGAACGCTGTGCGCTTGGTATGTATTGGGATGATTATTGCTGGGATTGCTGGTTTGAAGCTGTCGTCATCTTCTTAAGTAAAAAGGGAAAAGTCAAACGTGAGATGGAAGGAGAGATCGAGTCGTCATTTATCGAAATTCCTCCTTTCCGGTCATCATTTCTAAAATGCCCAACTGACAAATGTATAGCGTTCGCCCTTGGTCAGTTCTTTCACGGCATGGGGGTACATGAAGTTGGAGGGGAACACCATGATGTCCCCGGCTTTCAAGGGCACTTCATGGTTGCCGAAGAAGACAAACTCTCCGCCTTCATAGCCTTCGTTCAACACCCCTAAAATACTCAGGATGGGAATGCCTTTTCGCTCTCCATCAAAGAGGGAATGGATGTGGTCGTAATGCTCACGCATCATGGTGCCGGGTAAGTAACGGTTAAATCGAATGGGAGTAAACGTCTTCACAAAACTTTTAATTCGGTCGTCTTCTTGGGGGTTGTACTTCACCATATATTCCTGAAGCGCCTGGAAAATATACTGACCGAGCCCATCTTGTAATTCTTGAGTCGTGGTTAAGACGTCGAGTTCTTTTTCAGGTTTAGATTCATAATCATTGGCCGCATAGCTGTACCAGGAATGTTTTGTCCATTCTTTAACTCGAATGTCATTCAGGACTGCTTCACAAATGTGTGCAGGGATGACGTTTGTCACAAAAATATAATCAGTAATGTTGTCCATTGGCTTGGTCTTTAGGGATTAGCGGAAAGTTCTCATTCAAGGTATTTCGCCGAATCTGTCGACAAGTCTCTAACGTTCAGAAGATCGGTCAAATAGAAAACTGAACAGCGGGTTGGGATTCATCGGGCTCGCCTAGAATGCCTTTTTGTTTGAGAGTCTCGATGATTTGGCGTGTGCAGTCATCGAAATCTTCTGGGCCAGCAAATATAAGATCCATATCTGGTTGGGCCCCAGCCTGGTCTTTGGTCATGTGAACCGTGATGACGGGAATTGGATTGATCAGGGTTTGCAGGGTTTGAACGATATCTTTGGCTGTCTGGCGCAAGGCATTGGTCGTCGTGATTACAAGAGAACCGGTGTCGGCTAATAACCGAACGACTTCCCCAAACCGGCGGACTGTTTCTTCGGGTTTGGTATCCTGCAGATCAGCGTCCAGTCCCCGCTGTAAATTTTCGGCAGCCAGAAGATACGCATGGCGGCCTTCCGCCACCAACACCGTTTCTAACTTTCGAGCAAGAAAGCTTTTGGCTGTCGTATCTGGTCCTGTCAGGAGGACCACGGCCGCGCGGTGTCCATAGCGGAGGCTTCGATCTTCGGCGCCGACATCGCCTTTTACCCAGGCTGAATCGCGTTCTCGGGCTTCCGTTCGAAAATCTTCCTGTTCGTCAGAGACCAATTCAGTAATGATGCCCCCGCCTGCTACGTCATAGTTATCGACTAAGACAAAGCGACCGGTGGTTTCAAACTTGGCATACAGATCGAACGCCAATGGAGATTTGGTTCGCAATGTGATATCGGCGACTTCATTCCGTTGTACGGTCGCTTGTGTGTGACGGTCGTCCAAATTATTGGCGTCCACAATGCGATGAATCACGCCAACCTCACAGGGTACTTCTCTCGTAGCGAGCCGCAAGGTGTAGGTTCGCTGTGTTTCTAAAGGCCGGGTTCCTAACCAAAATAGATTGGCTCGAATTTGCGTAGAGACCAACGGGCGCGTCTCTTCATGCGTCGCGATGTGGCCACGTTCCACGAAGATTTGTTCATCCAAGGTGATTCCTACCGATTGTCCCGCAATAGCTTGCGTCGGGGGGGAATCAATATTGAAGGCTTCAATGGATCTGACGTTGGCCGATTTATTGGTGGGGGAAAAGACTAAGCGATCGCCGATTTTCAGCTTACCGGCTGTAATACGTCCGACCAAAATCCGGCGGGCATCAAACTTATAGACGTCTTGGAGCGGGAACCGAAGGGCTTGTTCATTTCGGTCCGTCTCTAAGTGAAAATGCGCTAAGGATTCCAAGACCGAAGGTCCGTTGTACCAAGAGGTTTCTGGACTGACTTGCGTGATATTGATGCCCTGCTTCGCACTCGCTGGGATGATGTATTGAGGGATGACATTTAATTGGGTGAGAAATTCACGATATTCTTTTTCAATGGCTCGAAACGTCTCTTCTCGGTAGTTGACCAGGTCCATTTTGTTGACGACCACGGTGACTTGTTTTACCCCGAGCATGGAAAGCAGGAGGCCATGGCGTTTGGATTGGTCGCGCACCCCTTCCAATGCATCAATGATGAGCAGGGCAGCCTCGGCTCGTGCGGCGCCCGATACCATATTTTTTAAAAACTCTTTATGCCCTGGTGCATCGATGATGATGTATTGACGCCCACCCCACGTGAAGAACGTTCTGGCCGTGTCAATCGTAATGCCTTGTTGTTGCTCTTCTAAAAAGGCATCGAACAAAAAGGCATACTCAAACTCTTTGCCTTGTTGACGGCAAATGGCTTGGATCTTTTCGATTTTGCCTTCGGGGAGAGTTCCCGTGTCGGCATACAGACGACCCAGCAAGGTGGATTTGCCATGATCCACATGGCCCACGATCACGATATTCATGCGTTCTTGAATAGTGGTGTCGGTGGCCATCACTACATGTATCCGTCTTTGCGTAACTGTTCCATCCCACGACCTTCGTCTTGGGCACGTCCAGCTCGTTCGGCCACTTTGCTGTTCCGTAATTCAATGAGGACCTCATCGACATTCTTGGCCGTGGAGTCAATGGGAGTCGTACAGGGAGCACATCCCAAACTACGGTAGCGTTTGCCGCAGCCTTGATCCAAATACAAATGATCTAAAAATGGAATGTTTTCCAGTTTGATGTATTCCCAAATATTAATTTCCGTCCAATCTAGCAGGGGATGGATGCGAATATGCGTCCCTGGGGGAAAAGAGATTTTGTATTGGTCCCACAGTTCAGGCGGCTGATCGCGGAAATCCCAATCATTGTTTTTATCCCGAGGGGAAAAATAGCGTTCTTTGGCTCGGGTGGCATCTTCATCGGATCGGACACCTAAAATAATTCCGGTATACCCTTTTTCTTCGAGCAAAAGTTTGAGGCCTTCTGTTTTTAACGCGGTACAACAGGCAATACGCCCTTTTTCATGGTTCATCCCTTCGTCCAACGCTTTTTTGTTTTGCCCGATCACCAGGTTCAGTCGCCATTCCCGAGCCAGACGATCCCGGTATTCGATCATCTCTGGAATTTTGTAACTGGTATCCACATGCAACAAGGGAAAGGGTACATGACCAAAGAACGCTTTACGTGCGAGCCATAATAACACCGTGGAATCTTTCCCCATGGACCACAGCATGCCGAGGTTCTCAAAATTCTTGTAGGCTTCGCGAAGGATATAGATGCTCTGGTCTTCTAATTGACGAATATGTTTCATGCCGTTACCAATGGAGACGAAAGGGGTTTGGGGTTTGGAGATGGATGAGCCTGATTCTTCACGAGATTTTGATAGAAGGTTCCGGCCTTTCCAGATTCGAGCACCTCATTTGCCAGAGGTGTGGCCTGAGCCAAGGACGGAGCGAGGCCTGCCGCATAGATGAATAATGCCGCATTGAGAATGACCCAAGCACGCTGATCGCCTTTTTGACGATTTCCTAACAATTGGAGAGTCACTTGGGCTTCGTGTTTGGCACTTGCTGAAGAGGCTGTCGTTTCTTGAGGACTAGTTTTGGCGCTCATGGCTTGGAATGGGCCAAAACGAAAGCCGGCATCTTCCGGACGGAACGTCAATGGCGAAATATGGCCACTTCGCAGTTCATACGCCGATGATGGTCCAGAGACTGAGAGTTCGGGGAACCCTTCAACGCCTTGAATGATGAGCGCACGTGGAGTTCGTAACATATCCAGCGCTTCGGCCATTTTATTCAGATAAGGCGGATGGGCAATGCCGATCACTTGAGAAGGAAGCTGCGCGGGGTTGAGCAGTCTGGCGATTTGATGTGACAGATTTTGCAGGCCAAATTCTCTACGCAAATCCAGTAGTTTGGTTAACGGGGGGTGATAACCCGCCAGATCCATATACACCCATGAATGTTGGGAGGCTTGTTCGGTGGCTTCAAGGGCAGACTGCGCAATGGGCAATTTCAGCTGTTGAAGGATTTGAGGAAGGTCATAGCTAAGACTTGGGTTCTCAATTCCATGCATGAATATGCCTGCACCGGCTGCGCCAGCGACAAGCGAGGCGGCAATGACGATATGCAGTGTGTTGTGTTTCTCGCCATAGAGCGGGAGATCGACCATGTGGGCAGAATCAGGAAACTGCATGGTTGGTCCATACCGGCGGGCAGTGGAGGTAAAGGCAGCCAATTCCCCAATCGATTCAGTTTTTATCCGCATAGCCATCAAGAATGCGCCAATTTGGCCTGGGGTGGCTTGTCCCTCGATGATGGCATTCAGGGCGAATTTGGCTTCTTCCCAGGTTAAGTCCTTGGCGCCTTTCAGCCCCTTGCCAATTTTGGCAATGACATGGTCCATGGAATGTGTCTGTATCAAAAGGTCAACACCTGGTCTGCTGTGATAACGGCTTCTTTCCAGAACTCTTCCGCAGTTTGGACTTCGTCCAATTCAGGAATCAGATCTTCAGGCTTGAAGTCAAAATACCGGAGGGAATCTTTACAGGCAGACAATTTCACGTTGCCGCTTTCTTTAGCCTTCTGGAGTAATTTCGAAAGATCAGCTTTGTCTTCTTGTCGTAAGAGATCTCGAACCGCAGCTTCTCTTCCCCGGTAGTCGAGCGACATCGACATTTCTTTTATTTTTATTTTACTCATTCGGCTTGCCGCTTCATCTCGGAAAAATCCATGTACTTCCATGCCGCTGCTTGCTGCGAGAGTGATCCATTCGCAGACTTGAAGAAGATTGTTAAATCCTCCGCGTGTAATGATCACGGCAATTTTTTTCACGAATTTCCCCTCACGTTCAGACTGTTTGTGTCGGTAATATGGTGATTGACGCCCTAAATTCCCTAACGATGGAGCCCGCATTCTGTTTTCGTCGAACTTTCCCATCGTCCAGATCGAGGATCATCACCGGGCATCACGGGAGCCGTGCAGTGGGTACAACCAATACTTGGGAAATGTTGGTCATGGAGTTCGTTGTACGGCACGTTTTCAGTGCGAATGTACTGCCAAACTTGTTCCCATGACCAGGTCGCCAGCGGGTTGAATTTCACTAAGCCAAATTTGGCATCCCACTCGACAAGCCTAGCCTGGGCACGCGTGGGAGATTGATCACGACGAATTCCGGTAATCCAAGCCGCATACGTATTGAGAACACGGGTGAGTGGTTCGATTTTACGGAGTTCGCAACATTGCTCAGGGTTTCGCAGCCACAAGCCTTCGCCATGCTGTGCGGCTTGTTCCGCTGGATTCAGCACCGACTTCATTTGGATGACCTGTTCGTCTTGTAGCTGATAATGCTTGATGATTCGATCACGAACGGCGTAGGTCTCTGAAAATAAAAAATCGGTGTCCAAGTAAAAGAGGACACTACGAGGATTGATGCGAAGCATCATATCCACTAGAACGACATCTTCGGCCCCGAAACTACAGGCTAATATGATGCGAGGTCCATATTGCCCCAATGCTGATTCAAGAATCTTCTTGGGAGCCTGACCCTCCAGGGATTGGTTCAACGCGGCCAATTCATCTGGCGAGGGTTGGGTATTGACCGATGTGGACATCGTTTCGTGTTTTACCCTTCAACCTTTTCTACCAGGACCTTGAAATGTTGTTCGTTCGCATCCATGGGTTTCTGCTCGAGCACCTTATGCCCATCGTTCCGAAGACTCATGGGGACGTTGCGAATCGGATCGCCGGCATCAAGCCAGACTTCGAGTTGTTCACCTTCGTCCATCATTTCTAATTTCAATTTTGTTTTGACATAGTTCATGGGACAAGCCACACCACGCAAGTCATAGACCTCAGCGTCTCCAGCGGCAGAAGATTGTGATTCGGCTTGAGGAAGTGTGACTGGTGATGGTGCTGTTCCCTCTGCACCCACTTCCACCGGAGTCAGCTTCAGGTCTTGTCCAATTTGTTCCGTGACCGTTCGGCACACATCAACAAACCCTTTGGCAAAAGCAATTTTGCCTTGAGTAAAGTCTGAAGAGGCGTCCTTGGTCCCGAGGTCGCCAAATTTTTCGGCGACGCTATGGTATTCCGCTGGCAGGAGCCCTTTGGTCCGAATCATGTTATCGAACTCCATTAATGTATCGGCATCGGTGTTGGGATCAATCCCCTCGGTCACGAGAATGGCTTTCGCGCCAGAAACCACCGCGCGGTAAGCTAAATTAATGGCGATGGCATATTGGTGTTTGTTTGCCAGGAGCCGCGCTTGGTAAAGCCCTTGCTCGGCTTCAAGAATTCGATTGTCGATCATCTCCAATGCCCCACCGGCACATTCACCCGGCCCTAAATCCTCGACGGAAAATTCTTCATCCCCTTCCCAATCAAAATAAAATTCCTTGTCATCTTGATACGAGGGGAGAATGGTATAAGGAATCAGTTCGTCTTTGAGTTGAGCCTTGCCTGTGCGATTGATAAAGGCCGGGAGGGATTCTCCGTCCACTCGCGTTCGTCGATACAGGTCCAAAAGATGCTGAACCGCAGCGGGCACATTCTTTGCGGGCACCTTCACAATGAGTTGTGCAATCTTGGGTGTGCCGTTGACCTGGCCACCCAAATGCAACTCATACACAGGTGCGATATGGCCTCCAATGCGTTTGCCGACTCCATGGAGGCCAATCGTCGCGATATGATGTTGCGCACACGAATTGTGACATCCACTAATTTTGACATCGACACCCTTGAGGTCATCCGACGTTTTGCCGGCCGGGAATACTTCGGCTAAGGCACGGGCAAGACCTTTGGAGGACGTGATACCCAACCCACAGGTATCGGTCCCTGGGCAGGCCACAATGTCTTCGACTCCTTCGGCTCCAGGATCGCCTAATCCATGTGCCATCAGTTCGTCATAAAAGTGCGAGAGCTGGCTATCGGGAATCCATCGAACCATCATGTTTTGATTGATCGTCGTTCGAAGATTTCCGTTGGCATAACGTTCGGCTAGATCCGCTAACACCAACATTTGTTCTGTCGTGAGGTCTCCCGAACGCAGGCGTACAGCCGCCGCTTTAAATCCAGGCTGTCGTTGCGAGATGACGTTGGTGGCACACCAGGCAGTAAAGGCGTCAGATGAGGTTACGTCCCCATTCTGTGATGAGCCGTTTGAGGAGGCGCTATGGCCGCTGTCCTGAGATGCCCCACTCCCGTTTTTCGTGGGCATGATGAGTGGGGGATCGTCAGGGTAAACACCAGGAGTTAACCCTAGTTTGGTTGCCCCGGACTGAATCAGACTGTCATAGCTTTCTTTCCATCGTTTCGAAAATTCTTCAAAGCCTAATTTGTCGAGCACGAATTTCATCCGGGCTTTACTGCGATTTTTTCGGTTACCCAAATTGTCAAAGACTTTCAACATGGCTTCTATGGACGGAATGAGTTCTTCCATCGGGACAAATTCCCGAAGCGTTTTGGCTAAACGTGGAGTGGACCCTAAGCCCCCCCCTACGACCATTTTGAAACCAATGGTGCCTTCCGCATTTCGGGCGGCCAGGAGCCCCACATCGTGAATGGGCGTCAAGGCGCAGTCCTGTTTGCAGCCGGAGAAGGCAATTTTAAATTTCCGTGGCAGACTTTGATTCAGCGGATTTCGCAACAAATGATCCGCCACGGCCTTGGAATAGGGCGTGACATCGAAGACTTCTCCCGGGCACACGCCAGCGAGCGCACAGGCGGTGACATTTCGCACGGTATTGGCGCAGGCTTCCCGTGTCGTCAAGCCCACTTCTGCTAATTTCCTCATGATGGTGCCGACTTGGGGAAGAGGCACAAAGTGCAATTGAAAATCTTGCCGAGTCGTCACGTGGCCAACGCCCGTGGCATAGGTATCCGTGATTTCAGCAACTTGCCGTAATTGGTTGGCATTCATGCCACCAAAGGGAACCCTGATGCGGATCATCTGGACATCTGGCTGTCGTTGTCCGTAAATGCCGTATTGCAGGCGGAAAGGTTTAAAGATATCCATCGGAGTATCGCCGGATTGGAGCCGAGTGACTTCATCTTCGAACGTTTCGATTTCCTCAATAATTTCTTGAGGAATCGGGATCGTCTGGATGGGCGGCCTAGTCGTTGTTGATGATGTGCTCATGGTCTTTCTCCAAATGGCAGATAAAAGTCAGAGGTTCTTATTTTTGGTGTCTCATTAGAGATATTTGGCGGCATCCCGTTCGCTTTTATTGATCACCGAACTAAATATGATACATCAAGCTGCGCTGGGATTCGAGCTTTTGATGCTGTTCGACCAATGATTGGAGAGAAATCACTCGAAGAACCGCTTGTTCCGCTTCCTGGACCTGTGCCCAAATACCTGAAAGGATAGTGTTTGATGCCCTTCGGCTCTCTGTTTGCCCCGATGTTCCGTTTGCCATGGGCGACGAGAGATCCTTCCCATTCATCGAATTCACCAATTCAGCCAAGGTGATCTGATTGGGGTCCTGGGCCAGCGTATAGCCGCCTTGAGCCCCTCGAAGGCTTCTCACAATCCCAGCCTGCTTCAATCCCTGAAGAATTTGTTCAATAAATCGAGAAGGGATGCCCCGTCGGGTAGCAATGGCCTTGGCCTGAAGGGGCGTTGACCGATCGTGGAGAGCTAATTCAATGGTGGCCATAATTCCGTACGTCACTTTAATGGGAAATCGGTTCATTGTTTAATTCATACTAAATCGATAGGAATAATATACTTATACCATTCCATCAAAAGTTGTCAAGACGGGGGGAGAGGCAATTCGGAAGATTCTGTGGACCTATTTTTAACGCAATCCAAAAGTGGAGTTTAGTCAGGCATCCATGAGCAAGGGGCGCAAACGGTGGGGCCGACTGAGGATGATTAAGATCCTCAGCTTTTTTGGGGGTAACCCCTTAATTTCGAAGGGAAACTCACCGATACTCTGAAGATATTGCCAGGACTACCAAGTGGAGTTCATTGAGAGTCGACCGATGCATGACAAAAAAGATATTGCTGATCTCCTAGAGGAGGTGCAGACGATTGTTCATGGGCTGCGTGATGAGAAGTCTGATTTGGGAGATCAGGTGAATAGGCTTGAGGCCCAATTGTCTTTGGTGATGGAAGAGAAAACCAAAGAGGTGCAGAAATTACAGGAGAGTAATGCTCAATTGACGACAGCGTTGCAAGATACGACAGCTCGACTTACTGCTCAGTTACAAGAAACGCAACACAAGCTCGATCGCTTTCATCCTGAATTACAAAGTCTTCAAGATGAACTTCAGAATGCAGAAATGCAGAACAGTTTATTGGAGATCGACCTATCTAAGAAAAACGAAGAAATCAAAACCTTAGAAGGCCGCCTTCATGCCTTTACTTCTCTTGCCTTGGCTTCGTCCCCAATAGAAGAACCAATCGCATAATCTTTCCCTTCTTCCTTTCCCTCCGTGTTCTTACAATCTGCACAATAATTCAAGCTAGTGTATCTGCTTGCGCCCATGAACGATGTGCGTTCTCAGGTATTTTCAAGTAATTCTTTCAAAGGGTTTCCAGGAAATATAGAGGAAGCACTGAACTCATGAATCATTGTAGAATGGCCAGTTCGAACACGTTTGGATTTTGAAAATTGCCTGGGATTGATATATTGAGGGATCAATTTTCGTCACACATTGTATGTAATCACGTCTATCACAAGGAGGAGTTCATGCCATCAAACATTCCGTCTAGTAAAAAGAAAAAAGCAGCGTCTGATACATCGAAGCCTGCTGCGAAGAAAAAAACGTTAGCCAAGAAAATCACTGCCGCAAATAAATTAGCGCTCTCGGTAACCAGGAAGAGCACTCCCACTTCGCCGAAGGGAAAGATTGCCGTTTCAACAGAAGGGTTAAAGGTTGGCAGTCGAGCACCTGCTTTTTCCCTCCCCAATGAAAAGGGCCAGGTGGTGAAATTCTCTGAGCTAAAGGGGAAAGTCATTGTGCTGTTTTTTTATCCCAAAGATGATACCTCGGGTTGTACGAAAGAGGCGTGTTCGTTCAGAGATGGCTTACAGGCTATTCGAAAAAAAGGGGCGGTGGTCTTGGGGGTGAGTGCCGATTCTGTGGCCTCGCATCAAAAGTTCTCTAATAAGTACGATTTGAATTTCCCTTTGCTGAGTGATGAATCCAAGGCCATGATTCAAGCCTATGGTGTGTGGAAAGAGAAGTCCATGTACGGTCGAAAGTACATGGGGATTGAACGGACCACGGTATTGATTGCCAAAGATGGAACGATTACTCATGTATTTCCCAAAGTAAGAGTCGAGGGTCATTATGAAGAAGTGTTAGAGGCGCTGGGTTAGAAGCGCACGAGGGGAATCAGGCAATGGGAACTGTTGGTTAGGCCTTTGGTGCCGAGCGTTCGTGATCATCGCCAATCTGTGAAAAAGTTTGTTCGCCGAAGATGGCATTGGGATTGAGATAGTATTTGAACTCTAGGAGGTTGTGGGACGGGTCTTTTAAGAAAAAAGACAGATGTTCGAGAGGGGTTCCCGGGAACCGGCGCTTCGGTTCCCTAAAAAACGGCAATTGATTTTGTTGTGCGCGATCCCGCCATTCGTTCCATTCTTCTTCCGATTGACACACCAGTCCAAAGTGTCGGGGATAAATGCTGGGTTGCGGGGCTTCTAGGTCGGCGGTGACATGCGCCACGAGTTGGTGGCCATGGAAATCTAGCATCATGGCGACTGACGATTGTCGTCCGATGCGACATCCTAAGCCCAAGATATAAAATTCTTTGGTCGATTCGATATCGCGAACAGGGAAAGACAGATGGAAAATAGAGGTATTCATGGTCAAGGCCTTTAACGTATTTTTAGCGCAGTTTTTGTGTTGGGGCAAGTTCAGGCTTTGGTGGGGAAAAATTTCGAGAAGCCAGTTGAGGTTGAAGGGGGAGATCAAGGGTGCCACATCATTTTTCTGCTTGTTGATTCAGAAAAAGGCAGTGGAGGGAAAAAAGAACGAGAACGTACCGGGAAGAACTAAGCTGGCAGTTCGGCCTTCATGCCGTGATAGAGGGTACATTGATTTCCGCCATGTGTTTTGGAGTGATACACGGCCTCATCGGCATGACGAAGCAGATCGTCTACATTGGAATAGGGATTTTCTGGTGTGTGGGTGGCCAGGCCTAGGGAAATAGTGACCGTAAGATTTTGGGTTTCAGAAATTTCATGAGGGGTATTGCGAAAGGCCTCCAGAATTCGTTCACTCACCATTTCTGCCCCTTTTGTATCTGATTTTGGCAAAATCAGGACAAATTCTTCTCCACCGAATCGTCCGACCAAGTCTGTTCCACGAAGTTTGGAGAGAAGAAGACGAGCTGCTGCTTGGAGGACGACATCCCCTGTCTGATGGCCATAGGTGTCATTGACCGATTTAAATTTATCAAGGTCTCCGAAGATCAGGGTTAAGCATTCTCCATTCGCCACGGCCTGCTCGAAAGACGTTTGCAAGCATTTATCCAAATGGGTTCTCGTCAGCGTGCCGGTCAGGGCGTCGTGACGGTTGGTTTCCTCCAGGTTGGAAAACTGTGCTTCCATGTTAACGGTGTTGATTCTGAGCTCTTCAACTTGCTGAAGTGCTTGGAGATTTCTTAATAACAGTGATTCTCTTGCATGTTCCAGGATCGTTTGCGGATTACCACACGGTTGTAAGTTGGTGTTGAATAGGCGTTCTGTCTCAGGAAGTCGTTCTTTGATGGTTTCTAGAATTTCCATGAGTGTGTCTGGCGTCAGTTGCAACAAGGAGCTGGCTTGCTGGTTAATGAACTGCAGGTATGAATCATCAGTTTCTCTTAAAAATATTTCTGCAATCATTCCTGAGAGGGAAACGCAAGAGGTAAATGTTCCTTGTTTATCTTGTGCGGGGATGCGAGAAGGATTGTCGCTATCAGCCACGGCTAAACCCAATCGATCCGGTAGATTCCACTGGCTCAATAGCCAACTACCCACGGCCCCATGAGTGAGGCCAAGCGATTGTTCCTCATGTGTGGTCAAACTGGAATGATCGCTTTGTTGCCCATCATGGGATAGATAGAGATCAGGAAACACTAGATCCAGAGCCAACATGCCTAAATCTTGAAGGAGTCCAGCCAGATATAATTCTTCGACTTCTGCCACTTCGCAGGTATTCCCTATGATCTGACAGGCCATACCAGACAGGAGGGCACGCTTCCAATACAGGGTGTAATCCAAACCGGATCCTTTTGTGGCTTGGAGAGATTGGACTAAGGAAAATGATAGCGCCAGTGAGATGGTGGCGTTGAGCCCAAGTACCATGAGGGCTTGATGAAGGTTTTCGACCTTTTTGACATAGGGGTATATAGGAGAATTAGCAATCCGTAGAATCTTACTGGCGAGGGCCGGGTCACAGGACAGGAGCTGAATGATTTTTTTGAAATCACTTTCTGGGTCGTTCGCGAGGGCAATGATTTGAAGGGCGATGGTCGGGGGGCTGGGAAGATTAGGACAAGCTTTGAGCTTTGCTTGGAGTTCTGGAGTCATACGAATAATTCTCGTAAAGAAAAGCCTTGTACCGGTGACGCTGAAAGCTACTTTGCCCCGGTGGATGGAATCCTCCCTGTACCCTGCTAGGACAAACAAGGATCTATCGTGTGTTAATTCCTACTTAGTTATTTCGGCATATTCTTTCTCATCTAAAGCCAGGACCATCAAAAAGCACGGTATTTTTCGATGTTTTTACAGGCGACTTCTCGCCACGGAGGGATTGTGAGGAAAAGATCGGTCATTCTGGGGAAGGAACCTCAGAGAGGCCGGTTGAAAACGAGAGAACAGCGAAATTCCAAATATTCTCAGTGGTAGAGAATGTGTTTGGCCTGCCGCGAAGGCGACTCTTGAAAACGGTCCAAATCTAATCGGACAAAGCTGAGGCCAGCGACACACAATTCGAAGTTCGTCGAGAGCGTTTGGAACAACGAGGGTGGGTTTTTGGCTTGCGGGTCTTGGTGTGTCGCCACAATGCCGTAGGATCGTTTGCCGGCTTTGACGTAATCGACTAAGAAATCTTTGTGATGAATCAACCCGGAACATTTGATTCGGCTACAATACTCAGGGAATAATCCAGCCAGAAACAAGGTCAAATCACCGATGTGCCGGTGAATGTCACATTCTTTTTCTGCGGACGAATGCTGGCTATGATCTTCTGCTTCGTAGAGGAGTTCGACGACGGTTTCGACAGGTTCGCCTTCGTGATTGGCGATGCGAGAGAGTTGATCGGTATGGATGAATTCGAGAAGAAGATTGGCCACATAGTCAGTGACTTCAAAATTTGGCCAGCCCAACGCTTCGGAAAAATTTCTTTCGGTCAATCGACCAAATAATTGCTTCAGCGGATGGTGATCAGGGATTGGCGTCATCAGGCTCCTCTCTCCTCTTCTCCGGTTCAAGGGTTGCTATGTGTATACCATTGAATAATTCTATCGGCTTAGGGGTCAGTGCCCTTAACCTTTTTCTCCTTTTTTTTGGTGCGGCTATCAAGAGTCAAAGTGACAGGGCTATCATTTTCCAAGCTAACCCTCATTGAAGCCCGGGCCACCCAGCCTGAACGGCAAGGCCTAACCCGTTGAATTGTTCCAACATATTCTGAAAATACCATCGCGTCTCCTCTGGGGGTGCGGGGTCCTCGAATCTGAGACGCCGTCCTTTTGTCATGTTTGCCAGTAAGATGAATAGCGATATGAGGAGCAGTTCGCCGTTGATATCCTGAAGTGAATGATTCCTGTGCCCCTGTGTGTCTGCAAAAATTCGCAATTGAAGAATTTTTTCAACCATGAAACGTACATCGCCTTTCTCTATTCCTAACAACACCAATAGCCCAAGTGCAATCTTGGCGATACATTGGCTTTCTGCTGTCACTGAAGCTTGGGTGACTCGTTGAACCACGGCAACCATGGAATCCCTTATTCAGGCGACTTTTGTGGCAACCTTCGTTTGAGCATGAGCTTCAGATGCATGAGCTCATCTGAATGCAGCAGTTGATGGATGCCAAAGTATCCAATGGCACTTCCGCCAATCGCGAGAAAGAGCCATGCCATTTTTTGAGGACCCTGGCCGGCTTCTTGCCATAAGGGAAGCGATGCCATCCATGAACAGATCCCTATCACGGGAAGCAGCGCGACTCCAGTTCGAGCCAGGGAGGTTCCCAGTGTCGCCCACAATAAACCATGAAGACGGTTTCCTAAAATCGTGGCCAAAATGAGGGCATGGACTATTGCGGCTAAACCTGCCGCCAGCGCGAGTCCGGTATGGGCCAATGGTGTCATGAGCCATAAGGATAGTCCAATGTTGATCCCGACGGAGACAATAGCCACGGCGGCTGGAGTCCGCGTGTCTTGTAGCGAGTAAAACGCCATGGCTAAAATTCGGTAGCTGGCAAAGGCCCAGAGTCCCACGGAGAATGCTAATAATGCTGAGGCCGTTCCAATGGTATCTAGAGCTGAGAAGGCGCCATGCTCAAAGAAGAGATGAATAATCGGTGTTCTCAGAAGCATGAGTCCGACCATGGATGGCAAAATGATAAAGAACACCATTCGCAACCCAAAGTTTACCGTGGCTCGCAGTTCGTCATGGGCTCCCTTGGCGGCATGGGTAGCCAAGCTTGGTAAGATCGCGGTGGCCATAGCCACACCGAAAATTCCCAATGGAAATTGAATCAATCGCATGGCATAAAAGAGGTAGGTCGGTCCGCCCTCAAAATACGACGCTAAGATGGTACTAATGGTGAGGTTGATTTGCGTGACGGCTAATCCTAAAAGCGTCGGAATGAGCAACACCCCCATTCTTTTCACGCCTGGATGTGTCGGGTGGAAATTCCACGAAAAGAAAAAGCCCTTTTTATGCAACCCCGGCAATTGCATGAGAAATTGCGCCAGACCCCCGACTACGATTCCCATGGCCACCGCAAGAATGGGTTGCCCAAATAACGGAGAAATAACCAAAGCAAACACAATTACGCAGACATTGAAAAAAACCGGAGCCAAGGCGGGAATGGCGAAGGAGCGAAGGGCGTTGAGGATTCCCATGGAGAGCGCAGCGAGGCTCACAAAGAGTAAGTACGGAAACATGATTTGGGTCAGCAGGGTGGTGGTGGCTAATTGTGCGGCGTCATGATGGAGGCCAGGAGCCAAGAGCCAGACTAAGCTTGGGGCAGCCAGGATGCCGAGCAGCGTGACAGCCGTGACAAGGGTTAACAGTGTGGTAAACGCGGCGCTGGCGAGTTCCCAGGTTTCCTGCTTGGTCCGTGTGGAATGATATTCGGTGAAGACCGGAATAAAGGCTGAGGACATGGAGCCTTCCGCAAACAGTTCCCGTAACAGGTTTGGGATGCGATAGGCGATGTAAAAGGCATCGGCTGCTGCATTGGCTCCGAACAAATTAGCTAAGATAATATCCCGAATAAAGCCCAGTATGCGGCTACAGAACGTGGCAGCCCCGATCAAGCCTGCCGCTCGACTGATCTGGTGAGTCTCTTCTTGTGGACCTTGAGGAGACAGGGAGTCTGATGGAAGTGAAGGGGATTGGGTCATCCGAAAGAGAATGTTACCGAATTGCAGGAATGAGTTCCATGTTACAAAAATTTAAAAATTTTAGTGATTCAGGGAATAAGGGCAAAAAATTCATTTTTTCGAAGATGGTCATGTGGTGAATTGACACCCCGAAGGCCATGCTTTAGCATCATTTCCCTTTTGCCCATGCCAATTTATCTCGTATGACATCATTACCTTCTCCTCAATCTCATAGACCTTTCAGCCTACCACGATGGTGGTGCTTTGCGACGGCCTTTACCACCGGAGCCGTGGTCATGGGCTTGGAAATCGTTGGGAGTCGACTGCTCGCGCCGGTGTTCGGCAGTTCCCTGTTTGTGTGGGGCGCACTCATTGGAGTGGTGTTAGCAGCCATGAGTACTGGATATGCAGCCGGCGGGTGGTTGGCTGATCGGTACCTCCCGCAGCGGGTATTAGCCGGGCTATTATTGGCATCAGGCGTTTGGACATTGCTCTTGGCCTGGGCAGGTCAGCCAGTGGTGTATCAAGTTTTTCAATGGGTTCAGGATCCACGCTGGGGCCCGTGTGTTGCGGCCAGTGCGTTGTTAGGGATTCCAGCCTTTGGATTGAGTGGTGTGTTGCCAGCCCTGTTGCGTTTGGCCATTGCGGATATGGGGCATCTCGGGCGGCATACAGGGGGGATGATCGCGGTCTCCACCATGGGCAGCTTGATTGGGACATGGGGCACATCATTTTATTTGTTGACTTGGATGGGAAGCACGACGTTGGTTGCGGTATTAGGGGTGGTCCTGATGATTGTGGGAATAATTTGGACCCTGCAAAGTCGCCAACTTTCGCGAGGGCTTCAAGTGGGGCTGTTCGTTTTGGTTGGAGGCATAACCTGGATGGGGTTTCATCCGGTGATCGTTCTGCCACCAGCTATTCACCAGGAAGATAGTCCGTACCAGCAAGTTCGGGTGAGTGAAAATGACGTATTTCGATATCTCATTTTAAATAATACCTTTCATGCGGTCATGTGGAAAGCTGAGCCCACGTTTCTCGCGTTACCCTATAGCCAAGTTATGATGGGCGTGTTGCCGATCATGGAGAAACCAACGCGCGGATTGATTTTGGGGCATGGTGGTGGTTCCCTTGCGAAATGGCTGGCCAAATATTGGCCAAATTTAGAATTAGATGTGGTGGAAATGGACCCATCGGTGGTCAAGGCTGCGGCGAATTTTTTTGACTATACGCCACCGGAGAATCACCACGTGGTCGTGCAAGATGCGCGAACGTTTTTACGTAACAATCCCACTCGCTATGATGTAGTCTGGGTGGATGTCTTTGCCAGGCATTTGATCCCGTTTCATGTCACCACCCAAGAATTTTTTGAAGAATTGCGTGCCCATGTGAATCCTGATGGCGCGATAGCCGTGAATCTGGCGTCTTCTGATGCTCCTGCGAATGTTCGCCGGGCTGAAGCCGTCTTCACCACGATGGGGTTGGCGTTTGAGAACATTACCACGTATGGTGTGGCGGGCCCTGATTGGCTAAAAATCAAAAAAGGTTCTGTCAACCTGATCTTTTTTGCCGGCAAACCTGTTGAAAATATGAAGGGCTCTCCATTTGTTGACCGACTGATTCGATCCATGAATCGCAATCAATTTCCACCCGAAGGGTTGGAGTTTTTTCTCTCTCATGATCCTGTTGTGTTGAAGCCCGGCCAAATTCTCACCGACGATTTTTCCCCGCTAGATTTACTTCAAGGTGAAGCGTAACATCTGTCTGCTTGGCTTCTGGCATTAAGAGCCAATCCCTTTTATCCGAAAACGTGAAAATGTGGCTCCGGGCTATGCCTGCGCGTCTAGGTTTACGAAAAATCGATCTTTAGTGAAAGGGTGAAAAGCCATGTGGCCACGAATTCTTCCCTTTGCCGCCTATATGGGGTTCATTGGAGTGAGCAGTCTGATCCCTGCCGACTCAGGAGCGGACATTTGGCTCTATCCCATAAAAACAGCGGTGGTTCTTGGGTTGCTCGTGTTTTTCTGGTCGTCGTATCAAGAATTGCATCAGCCAATCTTTACCGATGCCAAGGATGCGGGTTTGGGCATCGGTGTGGGTGTTTTGGTGTATGTGCTGTGGGTTCGGATGGATTGGTCATGGGCGATCCAAGGTGAGATGACGGGTTATAACCCGTTTCAGGAAGGCACTGGGATCGGATGGGGGCTTGCCGCAGTACGTATCTTCGGAGCATCTATTGTCGTTCCTCTCATGGAAGAACTCTTTTGGCGATCGTTTTTGATTCGTTGGGTAGTCAATCCGGACTTTGAAAAGGTGGCCTTTGGCACGTTTACCTTGGCCTCATTTGCGGCGACCGTGGTGTTGTTTGGTTTGGAACATAATTTATGGCTGGCGGGGATGATGGCTGGGGTGGCGTATAACTGTCTCTACTACCAAACCCGGCGATTATGGCCCTGTGTGGTCGCTCATGCCACCACCAATTTTATTTTGGGTATGCATGTTCTGGCAACGAACGAATGGCAGTGGTGGTAAGGAGCAAAAGAAAAATAGCGAGAGCGTGAAAGGAAAGACCCCCTGATCAGATTGATCAGGGGACCAGAAGATAAGCCTCGGGTCTAGGCCTGTACGACTGTCTTTGGCCAGAACTTATAGCGGATTTGGGGGAGTTGAGCCCCATCGAAATTGGGAATGTCATAGAGGCAGCGGTCAATGGTGGCCACATCCTCCGGAGTAAACTCAAAGACCTTCCGTGTTTTCCAAAATTGATCCAGCGTGAAATAGTCGTTCGTCGCTGGTTTTTCATTCACCAAATCTTGAAGTTGTTGAAACACCGGGGTATCGACTCCTGGGACTCGTCCATTATTGCGAGTGATACACCATTTCACAATTTCAGCTACGCCATACACACTTAACTCAATTTTTTCTTTTTCCACGGCCATAGTCTCCTCCTTCAGAAACACGACAAAAACATACCAGAAAATTCTATACCATAAAGCGCTAAGCCTCTGCTAGTGGGTGGTCCCACTCGGATTAATATCTCCATTTCATTTGAGGGCAGTGACGAAGGGCAACCCTACAGCAATTCCACAATTACGTAGTTTTACAAGATCTTGGGAAACCCGTATACTCGGGCCGCCCCCCAATTTTCCCTTAGGAATGGCCATGATCCCCTTCTCAGGCAGGAAAAACTCCTGGATTGTAGAACCTGTGTTCACCAGGTTTTTGGGGCTCCCATGCTTTATCGTTGGGCTACTTCTCTTAGGGTTGACGGGATGCCCATCCGGGGAAGAATACACCCCCCCCGATCTCATCTATCACTACAAAAACCTACGCGTAGGTAAAAACCCCACATCTATTCAAGCCAGTGATTTTAATGGCGATGGATTTGCAGATTTGGTGACCACGAACATTCAAGGGAATTCACTCTCGTTGCTCATGGGGACAGGGGATGGGGGATTTCAGGATCAGAGAATTATCTCTGCCTGCCAAGAACCTCGTAATGTGGCGGTTGATGATTTTAACCTGGACAAATTTGCAGATATAGCGGTGGCCTGTTCGGGCGAAAATCATGTTCTGGTCTATTTGGGACAAGGGAACGGGACCTTTTTGCGCGGTGCGCAATACATGGTACGGCGGACTCCGGTTAGTATTACCACCGGGGATTTCAATGAAGATTTTTTGCCAGACATGGTGGTGGCCCTTCGCAATGACAAGATTCAGGTGTTCTTAGGAATGGGGAACGGGAAATTTCGAGTAGGCGCCCTGTATGAATATGGGGATACACCGACCTCGGTGGCATCAGCGGATTTGAATTCAGACAACCATTTGGATATTGCCGTTTCCAATGGCGGACCCATGAGTCATGCGGTGTCTATTTGGCTCGGAGTTGGGGATGGGACGTTCTTGTCTCCCAAAGATTATCGAACCGGCAAACGGCCGCTCAGCGTGTCTTTCGCTGATTTTAATAGTGACCACATCTTGGATCTGTTGGTCATCAATGGGGAAATGAATACCATCACGGTGTTTTTGGGCAATGGCGATGGGACCTTTCAGGAGGGCAAAGACTCTGGAGGCGAGGCCGGTCCCAATCATGGGGTGGCTCAGGATTTCGATGGCGACAAAATTCCCGACGTGGCCGTGGTGAATATTCAATCGGCGAGTCTTTCGCTGCTGTATGGGAAAGGTGACGGGACCTTCCATTATCCTCCTCGAAATTACCCCACGCCCCACGCCCCCTTTGCCTTAACGACCTTGACC
Source organism: Nitrospirales bacterium (assembly GCA_965248225.1). GTDB lineage: Bacteria > Nitrospirota > Nitrospiria > Nitrospirales > UBA8639 > Nitrospira_E. The sequence goes on along the minus strand of CBDFIV010000015.1, from coordinate 3,830,856 downwards.
ATCGCCACTGGGAGGGGAGAGCAGCCTGGTTTGGCCATTGCGAACAATGCATCCAGCAATGTGTCGATTTTTTTGCACCATGGCCTCAAAAGACGTGCAGGAGGGGAGCCTGAGTCACCTTCCTAGTCAACGGTGACTGGCCTGTTCTTGACACCTCTTTTCGGCCCTAAGTACAGTTCACTCCCCTGATACTATCAAGAAGTCATGTGCGCGCTCATGGCGATCTAAGGCCCTGTTGAGGAAATTGTGCGAACATTTGCATGGTGGTTTGGAATGGGGGCGCTGCTGACCTTGGCTATCTTAATGGTACAAGGTGGCGTGCGAGATTTACTCTATGGGTCGTCTGCCTCTGGGACGTGGGAAGGGGTCCTCTCGATGGGGCTCACCATTTTTGGTGGCGGAGTGCTGGCTGGTTGCGTCGCAGTGATTCTCAATCGACTGCGTTAGAGAGAGCCTCTTTGTTAATTTTTGATCCTGAGCGTTAATGTAGAGAATTTTATCGATGAATAAATCAAATATGGTCCCCTCATGAAATGTCTGCGATGCCAAGGCACCATGTTGGTTGAACGGCAATATACTCGAGTGAGTAATCGGTTGAATGCCAAGTGTATTAACTGTGGCTTTTGGTTTGACTTGGCCGATGTGCTGCGCTTTTTTAAGCGCGTGCTTGAAAGCGGGGCACAAGGGCAAAAAATTCGTGAAACGCTTTAGCCTGTTCTGAAACTTCTCCTCCTTATCTCTCGACTTTTCAGCAACCCTTCCACCGTTTTCGGTCTATAGCCATTCCAATAAACTTCCGGTTTTGTTCAAATCGACAAAATACATGATTGTAACCTCATTGCACTAACGTGGAATGATTTGATTGTTCGAGAGATGCCGGTTCTCGGACCGGCGGCCGAGCGACTTTTCTTTCGGCAAAAGGACCCAAAACCAGTGTGCCGAGCATGCTCAACAGCTTGAGGGTGGAAGTCCCTTTGACAACCTGATGGAGGTGAAGTCATCGCGAAGCGCAAGGGCGTCATCGTGAGGTGGGGTCTGAAGGCAGCGTGGAGCAAAGGCGCGGGCCGATGAACAAGAACCAGATACAAGGCAGTCAGGACCGGACGAGTGGGCTGGTTTTCACGAAGTCCGTATCCATCAAGGGTCCTGGGTGTAAATCTGGCGGTCGTGCGCTGAAGGCGGTTGAACTTACCTCGGGAGGCCTCTTGCCTGTCTTGGCAGCAAGACTGAGGAGGGAGTGATCTCTCCTGACCGGGTGAGAGGAGTCAGCAGAGGGCATAGTAGTCCTGGAAAGGATGAAGGCCTGAACGGTGCGGAGTGGTCAGTAGGCAGTGGAACTCATGAGCGACAAGCGGCTGAATGACCAGTTAATTCTGGCCTTCCCGACAGAGGATAGGGGTGAAGCCCGAAGGGCTGACGAGGAAGTGTCGAATCGCTTGCGGCGAACCGCGGTGCTGAAAGCTCGGGTATGGGTGCCCAGTTGATGGAAGCCGTCTGTGCGTGGAGCAACATCCAGCAGGCGGTGAGACGAGTGAAGAGGAACCACGGGAGTGCCGGGGTGGATGGCATGACCGTCCACCAATTACCGGCGCACCTGACGCAGCACTGGCCCAGGATCCGTGCCCACTTGATGGCGGGCACCTACGTGCCGCATCCAGTGAAGCGGGTCGAGATTCCCAAGCCGGAGGGTGGGACCCGTCGCTTGGGGATTCCGACGGTGCTGGATCGCTGTATTCAGCAAGCCGTCTTGCAGATTCTCCAAGGTGAGTGGGATCGGACCTTTTCGGCCCACAGCTATGGGTTTCGTCCAGGGCGATCGGCGCATCAGGCGGTAGCGCAGGCTCAGCGGTATTTGGCAGAGGGCTGCCACTGGGTGGTGGACCTGGATCTAGAGAAGTTCTTTGATCGGGTCTGTCACGACAAACTGCTGGCGCGACTGGCCGAGCGGATCAGCGATAAGCGCCTGCTGAAACTGATCCGGGCCTTTCTCACCGCTGGGGTGTTGTCCCAGGGGTTGGGTAGTCCGCCGGCGGGCACGCCGCAAGGTGGCCCGTTGTCGCCCTTGTTGTCGAACATTGTGCTCGATGAGTTGGATCGCGAAGTGGCGCGGCGCGGCCTTCGGTTTGTCCGGTACGCCGATGATTGTCAAATCTATGTGCGTAGTGGTCGAGCCGGACGTCGTGTGCTGGCCAGCCTGACGTGTTTTATCACGAACCGGCTGAAGCTTCACGTGAACCAGCAGAAGAGTGCCGTGGGGTTGGGCGCCACCCGGACATTGCTCGGGTTCAGCTTTACCGCCACCCGTGAGCCGAAACGGCGTCTGGCGCCGGCGGTGATCCGGCGGTTCAAGGGACGAATTCGAGCGGTCACGCGGCGGACGCGTAGTGTGTCCATTGTCCGCATGGCCGGCGATCTGAGCCAATATGTTCGAGGGTGGCTTGGGTACTTCGGGAAGTGTCAGACCCCGTCAGTGTTGCATCGGTTAGAGGAGTGGGTGAGACGTCGGCTTCGGTCGGCGATCTGGACGCAATGGAAAGGAGGGGCGCGGCGGTTTGCCGCGTTACGAAAACGGGGGGTGGGATGCGCTCTGGCCAGCCGGACGGCGCGGAGTGGGCATGGCCCGTGGCGGTTGGCCCAGAGTCCCGCTCTCACGATCGCACTGCCGAAGGCCTACTTCGAGTCACTCGGGATTCCAAGATTCACTGGAGGCCGATAGCTGAACCCACCGAACCGCCGTATACGGATCCGTACGTACGGTGGTGTGACAGGGAAAGCGGGTGACCGCCTACCTATGTCGATTTGACGCCCAGTTTGGCCAAATTACATGGGACGGACGCAGGATAGGGAGGAGCGGACCAACTCGCTCCGCTCAAACAAGGCCCGCAGATTGACAAGAGCGTCCGACCCGAGGGCCAGCCAGCAGGCGTCAGAAAGTAGGAAAAGACTGAGGCGCGGTAGTCGTGAGGCATTCCCGCCTTCTTCCTTGTTGTCATTCCCAACATTTTTTATTGGGAATCCATCCTGGTAGTTGTGCTTGTTCCTTGGCGCTGCTTTTCGGGTGCTCTGCGCAGTTCGCCGACCCCTTCGGCCTTGCTCAGGACAGGTCTGGCGGCGCGCAAACTCGCGGAGCTTGTCCTGAGATTTATCGAAGGGCTCAAACAACGCGCGTCTTTTCTCCGGAGTCGCCTGCACTGCTCGGCCACACCACAAGGCCAGGGGAGACTTCTGGAGCAATGAGTCCCGTAATTATTATTGCGGCCCAACTGGCGGAGCCTGTCCTGAGTTTTGCCGAAGGGCTCAAACAAGGCTCGCCAGTTTTTCAGAGTGTCCACCAAGAGAGCCGGGCGGCAGGCGTCGGATATTTACGAAGAGAGAGAATGGGAAGGGAAGGGAGACGAGCCGAAACAGTCTAGCAATCACTGCTTTAAGCTACGGGTAAAACCGGTGGAGGCGTTAATTAGTCAACAAAAGATCTGACCGAATTTTCGAAATTCTTCGTTGTATGGACCGAGATTACAAACTGAAAACTTTCGTTTGTCTCGTCCTCTGCGTTCTTGGTACCGTTTGGGGCCTGATACAAGTTTTCACGACTCACCTTAAAATAATAGGATGATAATCGCCATCCATGCCTAAAAAAGCCACACAAGCTCTGATCCCTGTAGAGCGTATCGCCCGTTCCATTTACCTGATCCGTGGGGAAAAGGTCATGCTCGATGCTGATCTAGCCAACCTCTACCAGATTGAAACCAAAAATCTTAATAAGGCGGTCAAACGCAATCTTCGGCGTTTCCCCGAGGATTTTATGTTTCAACTCACTGATGAAGAACACGAAAGTTTGAGGTTCCAAATTGGAACCACAAAACAAGGCAGGGGTGGAAGGCGTACGCTACCCTATGTTTTTACCGAACAGGGTGTAGCCATGCTGTCGAGTGTCCTTCAAAGTGATCGGGCCGCCGATATAAATGTAGCGATCATGCGTACCTTTGTACGCATGCGTGAAGTCTTAGCCACTCACAAAGACTTAGCGCGTAAGATTGAAAAGCATGATAAGGAAATTGCTGCCCTCTATGAATATCTTCAAAAGCTTTTAGAGCCGCCGAAATCCTCGAAACGCCAGATCGGGTATATCCAGCCCAAAAGCTAAAAATGTAACACTACGCCGTAGTCGGTTACATTTAAACTAGGAGAGGTTAATCAAATCCAAGGATTACTCCTACTAAAGCCACGAATAATCCAATTGTCCCAACAGTCCCAGATTTTGGGAGGTTGATTAGGTAGAAAAAACACCAGAACAACCAAAAAAATGGAGTCAAGCCCAAAGTTAGTTGAGATTCTCCACGGCTCCGAGGTTCATGTTACGCAACCTTCTTTGACGCGGTCTTCCCCATATTCAAGTCTCGCTGTAGGGCCTCCCGGAGCTTGGACAAGTGCCGATAGCCCTTGACTCTGCGGAGTCGCGGCTCAATATCCAGCCACGCCGTGGCCAACCACCGCTGTCGCTGATTGGAGTTCGTCCAGCGATCGACCTTGGCACAGCGTTCCTCCACCAAGGCATTGATGGATTCTAGGCAATTCGTTGTCTTGAAAGACAAGCCGAAGAGGGCCAACACTCCCAGCCGATGCAACGTCAATGTTTCCTCCAACCCTTCCGCTAAACTCCGCGCGGCCGATTGGTTGCGGTCCTCCAATTCCGCCTGCAAGCGCGTGAGCGCGGCTCTGGCTTCCACATAGGTCGGGCGCTGATACGCCCGTTGAAGCCGGCGTCGCCAGGTGGCCTGCTCCCCTTTCGGTAAATGCCTCACCACATTCTCCCGTTTGTGCCACTGGCATCGCTGGACCAGGGCTGATGTCCCAAAGGCCTGTCGCACGGCCGCTCGTAGGCCTTTCCCCCCATCAATGATGAACAAGAGCCCCTGCGAACTGGTGAGGCCTCGCTCCTCCAACTCCCGGAGAAACGACGTGAGGACTGGCTCGTTTTCCGTCCCCGTTTCCACAAAACCCAGGACGTGCTTCTCTCCTGTGAGGGTGACCCCGACCGCCACCACCATCGTCATCTCGGCAAAGGTCTTGCCATCAAGAAAGATGGCCAGCAGATCCAGCTCCCTCAAATCGCGTTCCTGTAATCCCTTCAACTGCTTGGCGCTGGCCTGGGTAAAGTTCCGCGACACCGTCGAACTCGACAAGCCAATCGCTCCGGGGACGGCAGCGGCGGCCGCTTCATAGTTTCGGCAGGAAATCCCATACAACACCCGCTTGAGGAGAACCTCAGCCAGCTGGCCCGTGCCGCAGAGGTGCGCCAGACTCTCTAAGGGGATTTCCCCACCGCCCTCCACGGATTGGATACGCGGAATCTTGCACGGATGCCGTTGCCCCGCCAGCCGGACGCTCCCGGGATTGCTCCCGTGACGATACCCGGGGAGCTGTGCCGCCGCCTTCCGTGCATACCGGATCCCCGCCAATGTCCGCACCTCATCCTCTAAGAGCTCACGAATCCGCATCAAGCCCAAGGGAATAAGGGCCTGAATACATTCCACCTTCGTCTCCACATCAAAGTCGGCATACTCTTCGGCGCGAAGGATTTTCACGGGACCCAACCGTTTCGTCTTCTTGCGTCTCTTCGTCGTTTTCGCAATACTGCTCATGAAGTGGCTCCTTTGCGTTGTTGATGAGTGTCGGGTCTTCGTCGAACGCCATCTCATCACAGGTGGGGGAGCCGCTTCAAATTTCAACTAACAGTAGCACCCATTCAAAAAATGGGTATACCACGAGTGACAAAATCATACCTACTAAACCTATGGAAAAAAAGCCAGTAACTATTCCAATAAGAATAGAATCCGAAACATCAGAAAAAACAAATCCCAGAAATATCCCTATAGCCATTGATGGTAGAGCAATAGTTAGGATAGCTATAGTTTTTAAAACGTAGTGGAGTAAACTATGAGTACCTTCTAAATCATCTATTTTTTCAAGTGTCTCTAGAGGGTTTAGTCGACGAAGCCAATTCCAATATTCATCCCGTGTATCGTCAAAATACGTTTCGAGATTTCTAGATAGTCCAGTGAAATCAAGAATCGCAAGTGTTAATCCAATCACCTCTAAAAGATCATCCCAACACATTAACTGAGGCCTTTCTTAGGAGTTCCGATTTTTTCTGAACAGCGCTAGGAACGCCTGTAATTCCCGCTCGATCCTTCGTGTATATGTTTCGCTACGCGCCATATTGACTCTAAAGCCTAACTAGAAAGAGACAGCCCAAATGCCGTTATGCAGAGGCCCATGTAACACTATGGGCCATTCGGTTACATTTTGAGCCTATTTGGTCCTGAAAACGCCACTTTTGCATACTTTTCATGGCCAAAAATGTAACCGTTCTCCTTAGCGAAGTGTTACATGTTCATGGGATCTTGGCGGCCTAACACGCGCATGATCTCTATACCCTGATCATCAATGCGGTAGTAAATCGAATGTTTGCCGCACACGCTACGGCGGTATCCCTCACGAATATCATTAACAGCTTGATAGAGATAGGGTTGCTCGGCGAGAGCGGAAAACCGCTGCTTGAGCTGATCGCGATAGCGGTCAGATTGTTCGATCCCGAAATGATCATCACCATAGTCGGCGATTCCTGCCAAGTCTTCTTCGGCTAATTTGGAAAGATGATACTTAGCTACGTCCGGCCTGACGCCGCGATCTGGCATCGGCCCATATCTCATCAACGGATTTCTTGCTTATCCCGCTTTGCTCGCCTTTGATAAGGGCAGCGCGAATGGCTTCGATTTCTTCCGGGGTTTCCTCTTCCCGGATTTGCCGCTCCCGGATCAACTCTCGGACTACTTCACTTTCATTGCCAAAATGCCCGGATGCGATCTGTGCTTTGATCCAGTCGTTTTGGCGGTCGGTCACCGAGATACTTTTTTTCACCATCGACATGGTTCTATCCTCCTTAAATAATCTTCCTACCTAGTAGTATATCCTACTCTGCGCCTGCGCACCAGCATTTTCTGGGCCTCAATGTTCTCCTTCCCTTTGCTCTGTAATCCATATCTGATAATCGGCTTTATCAGATATCAATCCCAACCCTCTCAAATAGGGTGTGCCAAAAATGAGAGGTCTGCATAAAGTGAGACGGCAATAGGCTTTTTAGATTATCAAATTATTTGGGTGTGTTTAATCTTTGGCGAGTTCCTTAAGTGTCGTCAGGATGAGGTCTTCTAAGCCGTCGGTCTCGTGTATCTTGGCGATGGCGGGACTTCACTTCTGGGGTGCAGTATCTCAAATTGATTTGTGCTGAGGAGGTTTTCTCTTGCAGGGGATAGTTGTACGACCAGCCTCTCTTAGCTCAAAGACCGTTTTGGCAGCGGTGGCGGCGGATATTGGTTGAGCTTTAAGTGCCAATAGGCCCAGGACCGTGGATCAACAATGCCAGGCGGGGCTTTTGCCAGAGTTTCTCGTAAATCATCGTCAGACAGATATTGCCTGACGATTTTCATCTCTTCGTGCGTACCATACGTCATGGCATAGGTTGCAAATCGTACTGGGTCAGCGATGGCCTCTTCGGGTTGCTCAAACCAGATCACTCGTTGTGCGACCTTGGCTAACTCTTTGGTGAGAGATAAGGGTTTCAGCGGTCAAGCCCCTGGCCATACGTGTGATCCTGCTCGCGGGTAATCGCCGGGAGTCTATCCAAGTCGACAGTTCGTATGGCTTCCAGCAATCGTTCTTTGTGGTGGGGTGGCACGGTTTGTAGATTCCCATCGCCGTAATACGATAACGCTTTGAGCGTGAGTTCCGGATTAAACGAAGACCCGTAAATGATCTGAGCAGCGGCTAAGGCCGTTGGCAAATTCACCACATTTTTTTCAATCATCGTGGCCAAATCAATATAATCTTTGGCTTCTGGCCGTTGTTGAACGACAGCGGCTTTCATTCCAGCTAAGTCTAGCAGTGAAGCTATTTTGAGATTGGTATCCCGTGCCACAATTGGGGCATGGATCCATGTGAGGTTCGGTAGACCAAAAAACGAGACTTGCACCGGGTCGCCACGCTCCACAAGGCAAGTCAGAGTATTAGGGGTTTGCTGGAGAGTCTTTGCCCCTTGTAAAAATGGCAGACTGTCTGAAAGCGCAGTTGGGTTAAAGGTCTTAAAGCTAAAAAAAACAAAATCCACTGATTGCCGATGGCCAATTTGCAACGCAATGGCTGTTCCGCCGTAGAGTATAAATTCTTCCGGAATGTCTCCCAGTTCATCCCATAGCTGGCGTTGTGAGGTTGGCAGAATATCTAAGTGAAGGCCATCAGTCGTCATCGTCTTTTGTCCAGGTTGTGGTTTTTTTAACTATGATAACCTTTCTTAATTGGAGACCATCATAATCGTTGTCTCTAGGAAAGATTCCTGGAGAGTGCCTTGGATATCACTAAATTTATGACATTTAGCCTTTAGCGAGTTCTTTGAGGGTGGTGCGGATGAGGTCTTCTAGTTCGTAGGTTTCGTCTAATTTTGTTACGGCGAGGGTGATGGCTTTTTTCACTTCAGGGGCACGGTAGCCTAAGTTGATGAGTGCGGAGGCGGCTTCTTCTTGCAGAAAAGTCGTTGGTTCGAACGAGGCAGTTGAGGATTTCTGGTCTCCTGGAAGAACGATTCGATGGGTTTTGTCTTTTAATTCCAGCACCATTCGGCTGGCTGATTTTTTCCCTACCCCAGGGATGGACCCGAGGGTTTCAATATCACTCGCTTCAATCGCTGCACATAAATCAGGTACGGGTAGGGTTGATAAGGCGCTCAGAGCCAGTTTTGGTCCTACGCCGCTGATGGTGGTGAGCAGTGAAAAGGCTTGTTTCTCTTCTGTGGTGGCAAAGCCAAAGAGTTGAATGGTGTCGTTCCGCACATGGGTGGAGACGAAGACTTGCACTGAGGAATTGACGTCAGGAAGGGTGAAAAATGTCGAGAGGGCAATGAACACATGATAGCCCACACCCTGCACCGAAATTATCGCATCTTGTGGTGTTTTAGAAGAGAGCGTTCCTGATAGTGAGGCGATCATGCTTGGGGCAACCTCTGGTTTTCCTCCAATAGGAAGATGCTAACTAAAACTGCGAGGAATAAAGGAAATTGTGGAAGAAAAAAGATCAGGAGAGCAGAGGAAAACTCAAATGGCTTAGGCACTTTCGGCGGCCAATTTCTCCATCAGTTCGTCAGAGATTTCAAAGTTGGCATGGACCTTCGCCACGTCTTCATTTTCTTCTAAGAGATCCATAAGTTTTAAGGCTTGCTCGGCATCTCTGCCTTCAAGTTGGATGTGGTTTTGGGCAAGAAAGGTGATGTCGGACAGGCTGGTTTCAATTTGAGCCTTCTGGATAGCTGCTTTGACGGCCTCGAAATCTGCTGGTTCCGAGATGACTTCAAATCCACTTGGGGTCTGTTTGACGTCTTCGGCTCCGGCTTCCAGGACCAAGTCGAATAATTGTTCTTCAGTGACCGGTTGGTCTTCGATCACGACTAACCCTTTCTTTTGGAACTGCCATGCCACGGCCCCCGGTTCCGCCATAGTGCCATTATGTTTGGTGAGAATATTTCGAACCTCTGCCACGACTCGGTTACGTTTATCGGTAGAAATTTCCAAGAGGAGCGCTGTTCCCCCTGGGCCATAGCCTTCCAGCATAAATTCTTCGAATTGTACTCCAGGTAATTCTCCGGTACCTCGCTGAATGGCCCGTTTAACCGTATCGACTGGCATATTCACTTCTTTGGATTTGGCAATGGCTTGGCGTAAGGTGGGATTGCCGTCTGGATCGCCGCCGCTCCGTGCGGCAATGGAAATTTCACGAATCACTCGCGTGAAAATTTTCCCCCGCTTGGCGTCTTGGGCGCCTTTATGACGCTTGATGGTTGACCAATGACTATGTCCACCCATGCTGGCGATCCTTTTCCCTACTCAAAGGGGTCAAGGGTAACAGAAACTGTCTCCGCGTGGGCTTCTATCACAGTATTTGAAAGGGAGTCAATTCGCCAACGCGCTGGAGAAAATGTCCCAAAATCCACTGGAGACCTGTTGTTCTTCCGAATCTGAGGTTATATGGTAATCTGTTTTTCCATTGTGAGTGATTGAGGGAATGAAATCATGCGTGTGGTCTTTATGGGAACCCCCGCGTTTGCGGTTCCCACGCTTCAACATCTCGTCAATTCCGAATATTCTGTTGTCGGCGTGGTTTGCCAACCGGATCGGCCCAGCGGGCGGGGGAAGAAGATCCAGTTTGGTCCGGTGAAAACCTTTGCCTTGGCCCAGAGCCTTCCGCTTGTCCAACCGGAGAAGATGAAAGCTCCAGAATTTATGGAGGTTCTTCAGTCGTGGAGTCCGGATGTCATTGTGGTGGCGGCGTTTGGGCGCATTTTGCCTCAAGCCATTCTTGATCTGCCTTCCAAAGGATGTCTGAATGTGCATGGCTCACTGTTACCAAAATATCGCGGAGCCGCTCCTATACAATGGGCCGTCATCAATGGGGAACCTGAAACGGGTGTGACCATTATGGTCATGGATACCGGCTTAGATACCGGCGCCATTCTCGAGCAAGCCGTGATGCCGATATCTGATGAGGATACCGCAGGAGATGTGGCTGGTCGGATGGCCGAAGTGGGTGGTGGTCTTTTGGTCTCGACGCTGAAAAGGTGGATGGCTGGGACTATCGAAGCTCAAGTTCAAGACGATTCCGAATCGACCCTGGCACCCATACTCAAGAAAGAAGACGGACTCATAGATTGGAGTCAATCTGCCATAACCTTAGCGTATCGTATACGAGGTTTATCGCCCTGGCCCGGTGGTTATACGTTTATGGAGGGTGAGCGATGGGGCATCTGGAAAGCGCAGATCGAGGAGCCAGACGGGAATTCTACCTTGCCCACAAAAAGTACTCCTGATGTCCCGGGAACGATTGTCGGAGTGACGAAACATGCCATCCAGGTTCAAACAGGCCAAGGAGTCTTACATCTTATAGACATTCAACCTGCGAATAAGAAGCGAATGGCTGTTACTCAGTATGTGGCTGGCCACCATATTGAAGTCGGCATGCAATGTCGGAGAGCAAGCGAGTAAAGTGAATCTGTCTGGTCACCCTGGACAGCTTTGAAGATTTCTGGAGAAACGTTGGTGCTCAATGTCCATAGAAGAAAAAGGGGAAGCTCATGAGTGAAGATTCTGCAGAGTTGTTGGCCTATATCCAAAGCCAAATAGAGGAAATCACCACCATTCACGCTGAGGCAGAGAAGGCTCTCAATGCGGTGCAGGGAAAAGACCTTGTCACGAAATGGAAACGGAAAGTGGTCGATGGTCTTGCGCCTCATGTCAGTCCTGAATATTTGCAGCACATTACGAAGGAATGGCTGGAAACGTCGTACTTTGTGGGGGATATCTTTGATGAGTTGGCGGATGAAGTTGATATGTGCCGCCGACATCTCAAAAAATTGGCCAAAGATATTCAAACGACGGGCATACCTTGAATTCTTCCCTTTGACCATTCTCCTTTGTTTTAGGTACTTCCTCCTCTTCATCTCCAATGGCCAATCTTCCTCCTCATCCCCGCAAACGGCTGGGCCAGCACTTTCTGATTGATCCCAATCTGCTCAGGAAAATTGTCAGCCTGGCAGAAATCCAGCCTTCAGATTCCGTCTGCGAAATTGGACCGGGTGGCGGCGCGTTGACGGGGCTGTTGTGTCAGACTGCCAAGCAGGTGTTGGCCTTAGAGGTGGATCCCCGGATGGTGGAATTTTTGAAGACTGAATTGGCTGGACACGACAATCTCATTGTCCAAGAACAGGACGCCCTCAAATATTCATTCGACCAGCTTCCGCCCTCGACCGTGGTGGTGGCCAATCTCCCTTATAATATTTCGACGCCCATCATGTTTCGATTATTAGAGGCGCAACAACACATTAGCCGAATGGTGTTGATGGTTCAGCAGGAAGTGGCCAAACGATTGGTGGCGAAGCCGAGTACCAAAGACTATGGAGTGTTGTCGGTGATGGTGCAGCATCTGGCCGAGGTGAGGTTCGGGTTCAAAGTCTCCAGGAAATGTTTCCGTCCGGTGCCAGATGTGGATTCCGGCGTGGTGCGATTGGATATTCATCAGGATCGACAGGAGCAACCAGAAGGCCTGGCTCACTTCCAACGAATTGTCCGTGCCGCTTTTGGCCAACGTCGCAAAACTCTTATGAATGCCTTACGGGCAGCGGGCATCCCGGATGATTTGTTGCAACAGGCTCAACAGGATACTGGTATCTCCCTCACCCGTCGCGCCGAAACTCTGTCCATCCAGGAGTTTAGGATTTTGAGCAGGGCGATTCCTCTCTCCTGACTGCTGTTCCTTGAAATCTCCATTTTCTTACGAATGCTTAACTGAATTGCGTAAGGGTTGATTGCTCGATAGAAACCCTTATGGTACGATTTTTTGTATGAGTATTTTCCCGAGTAAGAAAGAGGTCAAAAAGAAAAAGCCACCTCAAGAATCTTCTTCATTAACCGTTCAAATTGCAGGGGTTTTTCTGGCCACGGTTGGAATCTTGTGGTTGCTGAGCCTTCTGACTTTCTCCCCGACTGACCCCGTTCTCTTTTTCCCCCATTCTTCATCGCAACTGGTTCCAGATAATGCCGTGGGTCTTGTGGGCTCGACCCTTGCCTTTTCTTTATTGAAGATGGTGGGTGGGGGCTCCTTTGTGCTCCCGTTGCTCTTTGTAGGCTTTGGGCTGACGGTGCTGTGGTCGGAACGACTGCATGTGAGCTTGGTTGGATTCTTGGGATCGTTATTGGCCATTTTGTCGGTCAGCGCGTTGCTGCATTTGCAGGCGTCTCCTCTTGTGACGGCTGGTACTTTTGGGCTCAATACTGGTGGGTTGGTGGGCCAGGGACTTTCGGAAGTCTTGGGAACTTATTTCGCCTCGACTGGTGCCATGATTATATTAGGCGCCATGTTATTAGTGGCCTTTTTGTTATTGGTACCCGTGTCTCTTGGACAAATGGCCCGTGGGACGATCACTCTCGGGGGAAGCCTGTGGGATTACTTAGCGACAGCCCTCGCGGCCCTCAAGGAGCATGAATGGCGTGCGCAGGATACTGAACCCAAAAAAAATAAATCCATTCGAATTAATCGAGAATTGGCTGCACGGGGAGGGATTGGGAATCTGGGCTTGGATTCCATCATTGAATTGCCAAAAGGGTCCAAGGCGCAATCAGAGTCGAAATCAATTTTGCCAGATGCCGAACCATGCCTGGCTTTGACTGACCAACCCGACAATGGCTATGTGGTTCGCAAAACGGTAGGGGAAGCGTACAAAATGCCGTCTCCCGAGGATCTTTTGGACACGCATGCGGCTCGGGCTGCGCATCAGACGGATTCGGTGTTGAAATCTCAATCGGATATTTTGGTGCAGACCCTGGCCAGTTTTGGGATTGAGGGAAGCGTCACGGATGTGCACCCTGGGCCGGTGATTACGATGTATGAATTCGCACCAGGACCAGGCATTAAAGTCGCACGGATTGTCACCTTGGCAGATGATTTGGCGATGGCCCTGAAGGCCTTGAAAGTGCGGGTTGTGGCTCCTCTGCCAAACAAATCAACGGTGGGCATTGAAGTGCCAAATCCGCAGCGGGAAACGGTGGGCTTAAAGGATATGTTGACCTCGGAGACGTTTACCAAGGCGCGGTCAAAATTGGCGCTAGCTCTTGGTAAGGATATTTATGGGCGGCCTGTTGTCACTGATCTGCGCACGATGCCTCATCTATTGGTAGCGGGTGCGACTGGTTCGGGCAAAAGTGTGGGGTTAAATTGTCTGCTCTTGAATATCTTGTTCACGGCCCATCCTGATGAGGTCAAGCTTCTCTTGGTGGACCCCAAAGTGTTGGAGTTACAAGTATATGATGGGATACCCCATCTTATCCGGCCGGTGATTACAAATCCGAAAGAAGCGGCCAGGGGCCTGAACTGGGTGGTGCAAGAAATGGAACGGCGTTACCGGGTGTTGGCCGAACTGGGTGTTCGGAATATTGATGCCTATAATCGAAAAATAGTCGAGCTTCAAGAATCTGGCTCAACCGGTCCCAGGAAAAAAACGAAATTGACCAAAGGGCAGTCGATGGAAGTTGATGAGGCCCCTGAATTAGAGACTCCCATTGAAGAACGTACGACATTACCTTATATCGTGGTGGTGATTGATGAATTTGCGGACTTGATGATGGTGGCCCCGAAAGATATTGAGGATCGTATTGCTCGATTAGCGCAAATGGCGAGGGCTTCAGGGATCCATCTTATTTTAGCGACGCAACGGCCATCTGTGGATGTGGTAACCGGGATCATCAAGGCTAATTTCCCTGCGCGCATTGCGTATCAAGTGTCTTCGAAAACTGATTCGCGGACGATTCTAGATGCCAATGGAGCGGAGAGTTTATTGGGGAAAGGTGATATGCTGTTTTTAGCCTCAGGAACAGGGCGCATTGTTCGGTTGCATGGGCCATATGTGTCTGATGATGAAGTTCGGAACGTGGTGGAGTGGGTGAAGGCGCAGGCTTCTCCGGTCTATGATCCAGCCGCGTTGGCGTCAGTTCAAGAATCCCCAACGGATGATCCAGCCGAAGATGAAACCTATGAACGAGCACGGGAACTTATTATGACTACGGGACAAGCCTCAGCTTCCTTTATCCAGCGACGCCTTCGGGTCGGGTACCCCCGAGCGGCCCGTATGATTGAGCAAATGGAGGCAGAAGGTTTAGTGAGCGCGCCTGGGCGAGATGGGCGGCGGGAAGTGTTAGCTCGGGGAACGGCTACTGCGGAGATTGGATGAAAAGATTACCTGCCTTGCACTTTATCGTTTTCTGGGGAATTGTTCTTTTTGCTTATGGCGTCCCTGCGTTTGCTTCCAATGTTGATGATGTGGTGAAGCATGTGGATGATCGCTATGCCAAGACGCAAGACTTGCAGGGTACGTTCACGCAAGAAACGATTATTGAAGGGTTTGAAACAGGCTTTCAATCGACGGGTAAGTTTTATTTAAAAAAGCCCGGTCTCTTACGTTGGGATTATCTTGAACCGTCGAAAGAGCATATTTATGTCGATGGTGACGCAGTGATGATGTATGTGCCTGAGCATCAACAGGTGGTGAAAGGTACGTTGACGCAAATTTCGGCGTCAAAAGGTCCATTAGCGCTGCTTCTGGGTGTGGGCAAACTTTCTCAGCAATTCACGGTAGTGGAGCCATCCGAGCCTTCAAAGGACTCCCGGAAATTATCGGATTTAACCTTAATCCCTAAGCCGGTTGGGGACGCAGCTCCGACAATCAAAACAATCGAATTGCAATTATTCCCTGAATCCTATCTTATCCAGACCATCACGATTTTTGAAACAAGCGGGAATATTTCTCGTGTGTCTTTTGACCACGTCCAGGTGAATCAAGGGCTGTCGACCGATTTACTGAAGTTTACCGTTCCACCGGATGTGGTGGTGGTGGATTTTCCGACCTTTTAGAGAACACGGCGCGACTAGTGCGGAGTCTCAGTGAATTTCTACGAAGGGTGAACTGCAATGGCTGAACGTATCTTAGTGGTGGATGATGATACTGGGGTCCGCGAGGCGTTGTCGGAGTTTTTATTGTCTCTCGGATATGTCGTGGTCGCGGTGGATAATGGCGAGGATGCCTTGAAGGAATATGGGAAGGGTGATTTTGATGTCGTGATGGCTGATTTGATTATGCCCAACATGGATGGCATGGAGTTATTGCGGCGCATTCGTGAGATCAAAAACAATGAGGTGATCTTCCTGATGATTACTGGGCACCCCTCTATTGGAACTGCGGTGGAAGCCATCAATCGTGGAGCGGATGATTATATTACCAAGCCGTTCCATTTAGAAGATGTCAAATTGCGCATCTCGAAAGCGTTGGAAAAAGAAGCCTTGAAAGGCCGGCTCAAAACTGCGCAAGGCCTGGCCTGGGGGCTCATGTTATCCATTCCTCTCTGGCTGCTTCTTGGGATTATTCTGGTTATCCTTTTTAAGGGGTAACGACCATTCCCTCCCTTCAGTTGTCCTTCTGCGATGGTTGTCCTGTCAGCGATGTTGAGCATGATTGTGAATCTTGTCCGAGGTGTGCCCAAGATCATCCTATCGATAATGATAGGCGTTCTGGTTGTGGCGACAACCACTTCATATGCCTTTAATCGTCACATTAAAGAAGATCCGGTAAAAATTGTAGATAAGTATTTATCGTTGGATAAAAAAGGGGCCCGGTTAGAGGCTGCATCTTGGCAAGTGGTGGCACCCTATGTGGATTGGGAAGAAGACATTGCTTGGGGGCAGGTTGTTGTCATCTCAAAATATCATATTGTGGATGATGTGAATGAATGGGAAATTATCAGTGGACTTGAAGCGAAAATACCGGTGGTGTTTGATGTGCTTGGAACGATGCATTGGGAAAGCGTGACATTTGTTCCTGATCCTCATCAGGAGACCTATTTGTTCCATATCAAAGCGGTCTATGACCGATGGCAAATTGTGCATCCCCAATTGCCTCCCCATGTTGGTCGACAACGGTTGATGGATTTTGTGCGGTGGACGGAATTAAATGAATCTGAGGAGACAAGAAAGGCCTTGTTTGCCTCATTACATCAACAACTGAAAGCGAAATAGGGAAGTCTTCAACAATGGCAAGATGGCGTGCAGAGGTGTTACTTTTTGATTTTGATGGAACCCTCATTGATTCCAAGGTGGATATTGCTACAGCAGTGAATCTGACACTTGGAGATTTGGGATTGCCACTTCGCTCGGTCGAGGAGATTTTTAGTTTTGTGGGTGATGGAGTCAAGCGGCTTCTCCGCCTTGCGGTGGGAGAGGACAATCACGAACAGTATGATCGAGCTCTCGAGATATTCCGCCAGCATTATTTAGCGCATTGCGTGAAGACGACAAGATGGTATCCGGGTATTTGGGAGGTGCTTCAGCACTATAAGGATCGAAAGAATGTCATTGTGACGAACAAATCGATGGAATATACCCTGGCCATTGTTGATGGTCTGCAAGCCCGTGATCTGTTTCAACATGTCGAGGCGCCACGAGATACAACGGAGCTGAAGCCAGAACCGGTCATGTTAGAGAGAGCGCTTACAGTGCTAGGGGCGGACATTGATTCCACCGTCATGATTGGTGACAGCACCAATGATGTTCGTGCGGCACAAGCTGCTGGTATTCGAGTCTGTGCCGTGGGCTATGGTTATGGTAACCGTGAAAAAGTCACGGCGTTGCGTCCCGATTTTTATTGCGAGACTCCTCGTGATCTCATGGAACAGTGGTAAATGGCTCGTAGGGTGCGAGTGAATGGTAACTGGGAGTTGTGAGGTGCACAGGAATTCTTTTATGATCACCAGAATCGCAGCTTCCCTTGTTTCAGTCAATGAGGGCTACTAATAAAATAGACAAGGATTGAACATTGAAACAACCTGTTATCACATGCTTGGATATGGAGGGAGTGTTATTCCCTGAAATTTGGTTGGGGTTGGCCGGTAAGGTCGGCTTGGAGGAATTACGACTCACCACTCGGGATATTTCTGATTACGATGTCTTGATGAAAAAACGGTTGGATGTCTTGCGAACTCACCACATTACGATTCACGATATTCATGAAGTCGTTCGAACAATTTTACCGCTACCCGGCGTCCCTGAGTTTATGGCCTGGTTGCGACGACGGTCGCAGGTGATTATCCTGTCAGATACCTTCTATGAGTTTGTGCAGCCACTCATGGAGCAGCTCCAATTCCCTACTATTTTCTGTCATAGTCTGGGGATCGATGCTGATGGATTAATCACGGATTATTTTCTTCGTCAGAAAGATCAGAAGCGACAAGCTGTCAGTGCATTAAAGAATTTGGGCTTTAGAGTATTGGCAGGCGGCGATTCCTATAACGACGTGTCTATGTTACAAGAAGCTGATGCAGGGGTTTTCTTCTGTCCTCCGGAATCAATTAAGCAGGAATACCCGCAGTTTCCCGTGGCCAAAACCTATCAAGAATTTCAGGAATATCTAGGCCAAGCCGGGGGATTTCCTTCCTGAGATGTCGTGCGATGTCCGTTAAATTGTGCTATGTTTCCCCCTCTTCTTGAGATCCCGTTGATCTCTGACAGTTTATCTCCCCCACGAAATGGTTCCCTTCTGTCACTCCTCAATTTGAGAGGCTAACGATGGGGCTGAATATCCAAATAAAGAAAGGAGTCTTAAGAATGCGTGTTTCTTTTACACGAGTATGGGTCCTCATTCTTGTGATGTTGGCCATGATGGCCGTTTCAGGTTGCCTGGGTAATCGAAATTGGCAATACCCACCTTCTGCTTCCGGGACCTATCTTGAAAATAAAGCCGCTTCGGCCGTTGCCGCTACAGCCCTTGTGCTGCCATTGGAAGACGCCAGAGGACAAGGCGTAAAAGAAGAATATTGGAAGGCCACCATTCCTCTCGTGCCTTATGGGGACACCATGTATCAACGTCCGGAAGCCGCTGAAAATCCAGAAGAAGTGGATATTGTCCGTTTTGATCCCTCGCAGGATTTTGCCAAAGCTATTGCCGCCGAGCTTTCTCAGTCAGGGATTTATTCATCCGTCAAGTATGCGAAAGATACTCAGCAAGAGCCCGCAGACATCGTGTTTCGTGGACGGTTACGATCCACGGAGTGGAAGCGACGACTCTACACCTATTTATTGGGCCCAATCGGCACGATTTTTTGGATGTTGGGACTGCCTATGAGTGAGACCACCACTGGTCTCGAATTAGATTTGCGTCTCACTCCGGTGAATGATCCTACAAAGGTCCTTTGGAATATGACCATGGATTTTGAGGGGAAACAGTTTGATGGTCCCTATTATGGACTTGAGGATGCCGTCGAGAGCTACCCGCTAGCCCTGCAAGAGGCACTTAAGCCAGCTATAGCAGATTTAGTGGGATTGGCGAATCAGGACCCCAATCGGTTGTTGCCTCGCTAAGTTGTTGGATTTATTGAAGACTGAAAAAAAAGTACCCGAGAAGGTTGATCTTTCCCGGCCAGAGGATT
The DNA here is from genome assembly GCA_965248225.1 of Nitrospirales bacterium. Taxonomy (GTDB): domain Bacteria; phylum Nitrospirota; class Nitrospiria; order Nitrospirales; family UBA8639; genus Nitrospira_E. Next base: position 3,811,789 of record CBDFIV010000015.1, on the reverse strand, counting down.
ATTTTTAGACTTTAGCCGACAAAAAAACAACCGATAATGATAAACAATGAAGGGTATTGAATAGATTTCTCCCTTCTCGAAATTGGGAGCGGCCTATCCGTCTTAATGGGTACCAAAAATTTCAAATGGGTTCCCGGTGTTTATGAACGAAATTGTGGTGCTGATTACGGCGGGATCTGAAGCCGAAGCGACCAAAATTGCGAGAGCCTTAGTCGAGAAAAAATTAGTCGCCTGTGTGAACGTGCTTCCTGGCGTGCGATCAATTTTTCAATGGGAAGGCAAGGTCACGGAAGAGCATGAATGGTTGCTCATAGCCAAAACGGTTGACCAAGCTTTTGACCAGGTAACGGCTGTCGTGAAGTCTTTGCATAGTTATCGTGTTCCGGAAGTGATTGCTCTTCCAATTCAGCAAGGGCTCCCTGAATATCTAAGTTGGGTTCGGGATGCCACGAAGCTGACCGGTCAAACGGTATAAATTAAGCCTTGAGCTAGAGCGGATAGGCACTTTTACTAATTTCCTTCAACATCAACGGGGAACGAATGAAAGAATCCGAAGAATCTCTAACCGTTATTGTTTTTCGCGGTGCCAGGGCCAACCCTTGGCGCCTAAAAATTCGTAAGGCTTTTGTGAAGCATGGATTGATTTGGGGGGTCGCGTTGCTACTCCTTCAAGGCGGAATTGTCACGCATTATGTCTATCAATGGAATCAGCTCAGTGAATTAGAGGGAATTAAGGAGGAGTTGAATTCTACTCGTGCTAATACCACGACGTTTTCAACAGAAGTCGATGGCATGAAGAAACGGATGTTGGCCCTAGAAAACCTTAATCGAAAATTGCAAACGATGTTTGGGCTGGAGCCTGATGAAATTCAGGGTTTGCCTTCAGATATTGCGGGGCAAGGTGGAGAAGAGTTGCCATATGAAGGCTTGCAAGACGAAGTAGAGATTCAGCCTGTTGACTCCAATGACAGAGTTTCTTCTATAGGCGGGGCTGATGGTTCTAGTGCATTCTTGACGACCAAGCGGCAAATAAACGAAATAAAAGTGGGGCTTGATTGGTTGAGCCAAGAGACCGAATTTGAGAGCAAAATTTTGGAAGAACTTTCCACTGTGGCCCAAAAAAAAGCTGCCCAGTGGGCCTCTACTCCGTCTATTTGGCCTGTGAGCGGAAGAATTACATCGCGGTTTGGGCCAAGAGTATCTCCATTTACTGGGAAAAAAAGACTGCATGCAGGGGTTGATATTGGTGCGCGTACTGGCACTGAGATTCGATCTCCGGCTTCTGGGAAAGTGGTGGTGGCAGCCTATGATGGGCGAATGGGTAAATTTATTCGCATTGATCATGGCTATGGGATTGAGACCACCTATGGCCACTTGTCCAAAACTCTTGTGAAATATGGTGATCGAGTGCATCGAGGCGATCTCATCGGACTAGTAGGTAGCACAGGGAAATTTTCAACCGGCCCCCATCTCCATTATCAAGTAGCGGTCAATGATAAGGTCGTTGACCCGATTCACTATATTCTAGACTAAGCCACCTTTCCTCAGCTTGGTGGGTAGGGCCAAGACTTCTCCTTGGTTCGGTGCGCGTTTAGCGCAACTCATCCTTCCTTGTATTTTCGAATTCCAATCATTTCTGGGACAAAAGGCCTAATCAGCTTGATGGTCTCATGGGTCTTCTTTTTTAGGGAATGGGCCTTCTTTTGTATTGAATTGTCAATCAAATTCACCTAGATTAGTAGTCACTGAAATTGATAAAGTCTGGTTTCTCTGCTAGCTTGGTGAATAGCAAGTATTTTCAGTGGTTTTGAGTGGATACGAGATAAATTTTCTGACCAAAAAAACGACGGATTCACTGATCGTTTTTTTCAACAAGGAGGAGACAGCATATGAGTCTCGATTACGTAAAATTTACTCCAGGCTTTGGAAAGTTTATGCCTAAAGAATATCGCGATATGGTAGAGCATGGCCCTTTTGGCAAAAAGACGACCGTATCCCAAGTCGGGACTTTTAAAGAAATTATGGAAGAACATCCCATGTGTGCGGGATGTGCGATGACGCTATTTATTCGCTTAGCGTTTATTGCCTTACCCAATCCTGAAGATACCATTACGGTCGGAACGGCTGGTTGTGGGCGGTTGGCGATTTCTCAAGCCGCTGTTCCTTTTGTCTATGGAAATTACGGCGATCAAAATGGGGTTGCGAGCGGATTGTCGCGCGGGCTTCGATTACGATTTGGAGATCGCCCCAAAGACGTTGTGGTCATGGCAGGAGATGGCGGAATGGCAGATATTGGCTTTTCTTGTACTTTGCATTCCTGGTTTCGAAAGGAAAAATTTACCACCATCATGTTAGATAACGAAGTCTATGGGAATACTGGTGGTCAAGAAAGCGGAATGACCAACAAGGGCCAGGTTTTGAAGATGGCGCCTTTAGGGAAAAAATTCGAAAAGATGGATATGTTAGGAATGGCCAAGGTGGCAGGGTGTGCGTATGTGGCGACCGTGGTTCCCAACAACCCAAGAAGAGTAGAAAGTGTCATTAAAAAAGCGATCTTAATCGCACGAGAAGTGGGCCCAACCTACATCCAAGCCTATACGTCTTGCAACATCGAATATGCGATCCCGACCGATCAAGTCATGCAAGATGCGAAGGATGTGGAAAATGATCGTTATAAATTCCAAGAATATATAACAGATGAAGCAAAAGAGCATTTAGCGAGACTCTATGGATACAAAGAATATCTCCCGAAGCCTGCAGCGGCAGTGACGAAGGAGTAGCTTTTTCTGTCAGCATTATTAAGGTTTTGGCTGCTTACATTGTGATGAGGGAGGATTAAATGGCTATTCGTTATAACATTCGTATGGCAGGCGTTGGGGGCCAAGGTGTCGTAACCGGCTCGCATATTTTTAGCACGGCGGTCATTAATGCCGGTGGTGAAAGTACCATCGTTCCTTTCTATGGATCTGAAAAGCGAATGGCTCCTGTAGAAAGTTATGTGCGCGTCTCAGATGAGCCAATTTATGAAATTGGAGAAATTACCTTCCCCCATATCCTTATGATTTTTCATCCTCAGTGCATCACCCATGGAAAGAGCTACACGAATCCTTTTTATTTTGGGTTAAAACAAGAGGGAGTCGTTCTGATCAATAGCAATAACCCGATGACTCTTGAAGCGGATCAAGCTGCGGAATTAAAAGAATTAAATGCAAAAATCTATTACCTCCCAGCGACCAAAATGTCACTAGATGTGGCGGGAATCGATCTGGCCACGAATATGGCGATGGTTGGGGCAATTGGTGCGATCACGGGCCTTTCAAATCTAGAGGCCCTAGGTACGGCTGTGAAAGATCGATTTCTCGGAAAAGGGTTTGTGGTCTCTGGAGGAACGGCTGCATTGGACAGTGTGGTGGAAAGAAAGTTCAAGAAAAAGGCAGAGCTGATTGATAAAAATTTAGCAGTGGTCAAGGCTGGGTGGGACTATTGTTTTGAACATGGTTGGGCGAAGGTTCCAGATGCAAGCACTGCAACTGCAAGTGCGTAGTGCTTCTATCGTGAAAGGAGATTGTCGATGTATTTAGTTGCGAATATTGATCAGGAAATATGTGCGGCAACCAGCTGTAAGTTGTGCACACAATATTGCCCTGAAGCCAATACGATTCAATATGACACCGAGGCAGGAAAAGATAAGGGGTTAAAATACGGGTCGGCCTATGTGGCTGTAGACCGTTGTAAGGGCTGTGCTCAATGTGTGTGGGTGTGCGATAACATGGCGAAACATAAGGCCATTAAGATGGAAATGATTGATCAAATCGGGGATCAGGCACTCACCGTAAATATTACTTACCAAGAAAAAAACACCAAAGCGGTTTTAGCAAGTCCGTGGCAGTCTTAATCTCAATCGCTTCCTTGCTGATTTCGTATTTACTTTGAATCGGAGTCCAACGTGGAATTAACGAAAGAACTAGAAGACGCAATCGTGGCTCCAGGGCCACAAGGTTTCCATCCACCATCGGCTGCGGAGCTTGGCGTACTGACGCCCGACGAAGGGTATGGTCTGAAATTTGGCCATGTTGTTGCGGAAGAGCTGGCAATGGAAGCCATGGCCCGCACGATGTTGACTCGCAAGAATGCAACCATTTTCCCTGGTCCGTTGGTGTTGTGGAATTGGAATGCTCATGCGGCGGATAAGGCGAGGGCTGTTTTAGAGCTCGCAGCCCAATTGCCCGAAGTGCTGGTCATTCCCATGCCAGATTATCGCCCCAAGTATCCTAAGGTTGAACCGGAAGAAGTTATCAATCCGAACCATCCAAATCTGACGATATGGGGGAATAAGATTGAAGCCTGTATTTTTATCGGGGTGCATTGTCACTATGCCAATTTGACTCTTAAGATGATTCGAGCCGGAACAAATTGTTGGACTTCGGCTATTTGTGCGGAACAAGGCCATGAAGATGCCATGTTCACGGTAAGAGATTCGGATGCTGCAAAGATTCGAAGGGTTACGGCTGTCTTTAAACGGGTACGCGAAGAAATGGGAATTAAATTGCCAGAAAATGGAGAGAATGTTCGTTTTACCGGACTGCAGTCTAAAGTTCATGATGGTAAATCACACACCAATCCTCTGGATTTCAGTATTGCAAGCCCGGTTGATGGAAACGCAGCGGCGTTTGGACATAAAGCTGAACACATGCAAAAAGAATCATAAGCGTAGGTTGAAATTTTACTTTTGCAATAGGGGAATAAAGCTATGAGTGAAGGTTTAGAAACAGAAGTCAAAACCAATCCCCAAGGTGATCCAATTACGAGTGCTCCGGAAGCACCAAAGGTCGAAAGCGAAAAAGGAAGAAAAGACCCTCATGGGGATGCCAAGCGTCAGGTGGAAGTTTCTCCGGAATTTATGTTTTTTGAGGCTCCTCGTGAACGAGAATTTATTACGGGGAGTGAATGTGCAAAAGAAGCGGTGAGGCGTTCAAATGTCGATATGTCCGTGGCTTATCCCATCACCCCACAAAGTGAAACATTGCAATTAATTGGGGTCTTGTATGGTGAAGGGTATGTGAAGGAATTCTATAGAGGCGAAGAAGAATTTGGTGTCATGTCGGCTATTGCAGGGGCTTCACGCGCAGGCGTTCGAGCTTTTACCGCCACAGCTGGTCCTGGAACGCTACGAGGTCTTGAGCCCATTGTTTCGTGGGCTGGTCACCGTCTTCCTGCCGTGTGCATGTTTACATGTCGAGTCGTGAATGCTCCGTTGGCTATCCAACCTGATAATGTTGAAATTGCCTACCTGTTGCATAGCGGCATGTTGGTTTTTCATGCTGAAAATCAGCAGGACCTTTTTGATTTTATTATGAAGGGCTTTATCATCAGCGAAAAAAATGATGTGACACTCCCCGTCGGTGTCTGCTGTGATGGATTTTTTGTGACTCATGCTCGAGGGTATTGTTCGATGCCAGATAAAGGGTTCAAGTTACCAGCTCGAGATCCCTACCGTGGGTCTGTGCCAGTGTTAGATGCTGAAAACCCTCCGGCTCGATTGTCTCGTGATGCCCCGGTCCAAAAATCTAATTTTATGGCCTACAACATTCATGCCGTGTGGCAGCAGGAAGTATGGGCTGGCGTGGAACGTTCACGCAAATATATTGATCAATATATGGATGGATTATTAGAAGCGCAGGATGTAGAAGGCGCAGAGGTTCTCCTTGTTGCTTCGGGGAGTGCGGCGGCCCAATCCCGCGAAGCCGTCCGCCAATGTAAGGAAAAGGGGATTAAGGCAGGATTGATCAAGATTCGTTCCTTGCGACCATTCCCGACAAACGAACTGAGGAAACTTTGTGGGAATGCCAAGCTTATTGTCATTCCCGAATTTAATTATATCGGATGGTTAGCAAAAGATGTGGCGACGGCAATTTACGGGTTCTCCAAGGCGAAAATTGTGGCCGGGCCACATGTCTATGGCGGTATGTCTATGCCAGTTGAAATGATTACGGAAGAAATTGAATGTGGTCTGTCTGGTAAAAAGTCCGTTAATGTTCCTCCTTCAGCAATAATGGGATAGGTAGATCTGGCGGTTATGGAAGAAATTGTGAAAAGAATATAACTCAATTGTCTGCCCATTGAGTAAATTGACGAGCCCGCTCCAATATCCTTGGGGCGGGCTTTTCTGTATCTTCTGCAAACTCCCAATGCCCTATGCCTTCTGCTAAAACAAGACGAATTCTTGTCACCAATGATGATGGCATAGACGCACCTGGCATTCGTGCCCTGGCCAAGGCTATGGCGACGTTGGGCGAGGTGTGGGTCGTCGCTCCAGAAAAGACACAAAATGCGGTGGGGCGAGCCATGACCCTTCATAAGCCATTGCGTCTTCGGCAAATGCGGACCCGATGGTATGCCGTGAATGGCACGCCAGCGGATTGTGTCACCTTGGCAGTTTGTAATCTTCTTGAAACGACCGTGCCCGCGCTGGTGGTCTCGGGAATTAATAAGGGTTGGAATTTGGGGGATGACGTTACGAATTCCGGTACAGTTGCGGGTGCGTTGGAAGGGATGCTTCATGGAATACCGTCCATGGCGGTTTCCTTGGAAGATTGCCCTAGAGCGTCTTATGCGATGGCTGCCCATTATGCGGTCCAACTAGCCGAGCGAATTCTGAAATCTGGTTTGCCGGAAGGGACCATTCTCAATGTGAATGTCCCTTGCTCGAAAAAAGAGACCATCGCAGGTATACAGTTCACCAGTTTGAGCCAACGGCGGTATCATAAGCCAGTAGTGGAAAAAATAGACCCCAGGGGCGAGTCGTATTTCTGGATTGCAGGGGAACGAATATCCTGGGCGAGGAAGGAGCCCTCCGACCATAATGCGGTAGCAAAGAACATGGTTTCCGTCACCCCGCTGCATTTAGATTTAACCGATTATGAGGCACTCAATTCGTTGAAGAACTGGGAAAAAGGTCTTTCTACTAAAAAGACATCATCTGTTTCACCTGATCATAAAAAGAACAAAAAGCCAAAGGGTGTGAAAATTCTCTAATTTTCTTTGACAGTCCTTCTCCTAAATTTCTCTATCTAAATTCATGGATTTGGTTAAGCAATTATATGATTGGATGCTGTCGTGGGCCGATTCCCCTTACGGGGTTCCGGCTCTCTTTGCCCTGGCCTTAGCCGAATCTTCTTTTTTCCCTCTCCCACCAGATGTGTTGTTAATTGCCATGACGCTTGGCAATCCCGCAAATGCCTGGTGGTATGCCTCAGTGGCCACAGTTGGGTCAGTTTTAGGCGGGGCATTGGGCTATGGCATTGGTTGGTATGGGGGACGTCCTGTACTGAAAAAGTTTATGGGACAAGACCGCATGGATCTTGTCCATCAATATTTCCAACGGTATGAAGGCTGGGCGATTTTGATTGCAGGGTTCACCCCCATTCCCTATAAAATATTTACAATCGGGGCCGGAGCCTTTTATGTAGATTTCAAAACCTTTATGGTGGCCTCAATAGTCAGCCGAGGTGGGCGATTTTTTCTCGTGGCTGGTGCCATCCATTTCTTGGGTCCATGGATGAAGGAAATCATCGAAAAATATTTCAACATCTTTTCTATCGCGTTTATCGTTCTACTGGTACTAGGATTTTGGGTCGTAAGACATTTGGGAAAGAAACTTTAGCAAAAGACCTCTTCGTGAGTGCCCTAGGCAATGCCGATTATCATCTATAACACCAAGACCAAGAAAAAGGATGCCTTGGTCCCGCTGATTCCAGGTCAGGTCAGCATGTACGTCTGCGGCGTGACCGTCTACGATGATTGCCATCTCGGCCATGCTCGAAGTGCACTGACCTTCGACATGATCCGACGCTATTTAGAATTTTCTGGCTATCAAGTAACCTACGTCAGAAATTTTACAGATATTGACGACAAAATCTTAAATCGTGCCAAGCAGGAGGATGTCCCTTGGCATGAAATCAGCGAGCGTTATATTCAGAATTTTTATAGAGACATGGGGGCATTGGGTATTACGCGGCCGTCAGCGGAACCTCGAGCCACCGAACATATGCAGGATATTCTTCACATGGTCGAAGGCCTAGTAAGCAAAGATATGGCCTATCCGATAGAAGGTGATGTCTATTTTTCTGTGAAGAAATTTACCCCCTATGGACAACTATCTGGAAAAAATTTGGAGGAATTACAGGCTGGAGCCAGAGTTGAAGTCGATACGAGAAAGCAGGATCCAATGGACTTTGCTTTATGGAAAGCGGCCAAGCCTGGCGAGCCAGGCTGGGACAGTCCATGGGGAAAAGGCCGTCCTGGATGGCATATTGAATGTTCAGCCATGTCCGTGGCTGAGCTAGGGCCTACCTTTGATATTCATGGGGGTGGAAAGGATCTCATCTTTCCGCATCATGAAAATGAAATCGCCCAATCCTGTGCTTTTACCGGCAAAGAGTTTGCGCGCTATTGGGTGCACAACGGGTTTGTGACGGTGGACAAAGAAAAAATGTCTAAGTCGCTTGGTAATTTTTTCACCATCCGGGAGATAATTGACAAATCCCCCGTTTCAGATTCGGAAGCTATAACCGGTGAATGTTTACGCTATTACTTTTTGTCCACCCACTACCGAAGCGACTTGAATTTTTCCGATCAATCCATCAAGGAGGCCAAGTTAGCCTTGGATAATTTTTATCGGTTGTTTGATCGTCTTGATGAATTGAGTTCATCCATGGCGATGGGTGGGGATCAAGACCTAGATGCTTTGCTCAAAGATTTCGAGAGAAAATTTGCGCAGGCTATGGACGATGATTTTAATACACCAAAAGCGTTGGCAGTTTTTCATGAGTTTCGAGGAGAAATCAATAAAATTTTTGTAAAGGGGCTGTCTAATCAGGCAGGCACTAAGGCGATAGCCGATCTAAAGAGATATGGAAAACCACTAGGTCTCTTGCAAATACCTCCTGCGAACTGGAGGTTTGGGTATCCTCAAAGCATAAGTCCTGCTTCTATACCATCGGGTGAAACATTTGGTACTTCACAGGTGATTCAGAAAGTTGAACTCAGAAATGAAGCTCGCGCAAAGAAAGATTTTGCCACTGCCGATTCCATCAGAAAAGAATTAGCCGACCAAGGTATTATCCTCGAAGACCGACCCGATGGCACCACTCGCTGGAAACGATGAACCCACCAGTGTGTTGTATGGGTTTCATACCGTCACTGAAGCACTGCAATCACCCACCCGTGTCATTGAACGACTCTGGCTCGCCAAATCTGATGGCCGTTTTTTCCCTCTCACGCGTCTAGCAAAGGATCGACACATACCCTATTCCGTAGAATCCCGTGATCGATTGGATCGCTTAGCCGGGGACCGTCATCATCAAGGGGTTGTCGCCAGTGTGGCGGCGAAGCAGTTTTTGGATGGTGAGGAATTGTTAGATGAAGTGGAGCAAGGTACTACTCCTTCCTTGCTCGTGGTTTTAGACCAAATCCAAGATCCCCATAATCTTGGGGCCATTGCCCGATCAGTAGACGCAGCAGGAGGACATGGTATTGTCATTCCAAAACATCGTGCGGTTGGCTTAACGGCGGGGGTGGCGAAAGCTTCAGCTGGGGCGCTTGAGCATGTATCCGTGGCACGTGTGGCAAATCCAGGTAAGTTTCTTGAGCAATGTCAAAAACGAGCCATCAAAACGGTTGCCCTGGATGCTGCGGCCAAAATATCTTATGACGAATGTGATTTGACCGAGCCGTTGGCTTTGGTCTTTGGAAGTGAGGGGGAAGGTATTCGACCCATTGTCCTCAAAAAGTGCGATGAGCATGTGAGGATCCAGATGTTGGGAAAGATCAATTCGCTGAATGTGTCGGTTGCGGTGGCTGTGACGCTTTTTGAAGCGGCCCGACAACGGGCGCAAAAGGGATGATTCGAAGCTGGGACCTATTTGATCTGAATGAGCCCTTCTTGAATCGCTGCGTTGAGCAGTTGGGCGGCATTTGATACACGCACTTTTTTCATCATATTGGCACGGTGGGCCTCCACCGTTTTCACGCTAATTTTTAACTGCTGCGCAATTTCTTTATTTTTCAGGCCGGACCAGATGAGTTGAAGGATTTCCTGCTCCCGTTGAGTCAGGGCTTCAGGGCGTTTGCGTTTAATCGGGGCGTCGTCTGGTTCTTTGGGTTTTGGTCGAATGGTCATGAATCCCTCAGCATCCTTGGCTAGGCGAAATATCTAAGGGAGAATATCAGGTCATTTTTTGAAAGTAAACTGAAAATATACGTAAACTCACCCTAGTCGAATTAACTACGGAAAATGTGGCATTTATGGCTCACTGGATTGTTTGGCCCAGCGTCTTTATTCTGGGAATCATCATTGGCAGCTTCTTGACGGTCTGTGTCCATCGAGTCCCGAAGGGGCAGTCCATCGTGGCCCCACGGTCGGCCTGTCCAGATTGTGGAAAGCCGATTAGGTGGTACGACAATGTGCCGCTTTTGAGCTTTCTCTGGCTCAAAGGCCAGTGTCGGGCCTGTCAGGTGGCGATTGCCCCACGGTATCCGGTTATTGAGCTGGTCAATGGCTTGGGCTACCTCTTGGTGGTTTGGCGATTCGGGCTCACCTGGCCCACCATCGTCTATGCCGGATTGTTTTCGGTGTTTTGGGTGGTGACGTGGATTGATTGGGATCACAAAATCATCCCGGATGTGATCACTCTGCCGGGGATTGTGATTGGGTTTCTGTGTGGGACGTTTTTGTTGCCCGCAGGGTGGTTCAATTCCCTCATGGGAATTCTGGTTGGTGGTGGCATCTTGTTAGCCCTGGCTTGGATCAGTCCCTATGTGTTTGGCAAAGAAGGAATGGGCGGCGGTGATATCAAATTCTTGGCCATGGTCGGTGCCTTTTTAGGCTGGCAGCAGGCCCTCATCACCTTAATGGTGGCGTCGGTGTTCGGTGCGGTGATCGGGATCGGACTCTTGGCCTTGAAGGTCATGCAAAAAGGCCAATACATACCTTTTGGCCCATACTTGGCGCTGGGAGCGCTTATTGCCATGCTCTGGGGTGCGGACATCTGGCAGTGGTATTTTCGCGGGTTGGTCTGAATCGATTCAGTTTGGAATTCGTCATGATAGGCAGAGCAGATGAACAGCAAGTCTCCAACAGCATCAACGGGCTTTACCCTCATGGAACTCATGATCGTGCTAGGTATCATGAGCATCACCTTGATGCTGACAAACATGTGGCTATCAACTCAGTTGCCGCAATGGCGACTAAACGGCGCGGTGCGGCAGGTGATGTCCGATTTGGTCTCAGCAAAAATGAAGGCGGTGGTCGAACGAAATCGGCAGCGGATTTTTTTTCAAGATAATCGGCATTACCTGATACTCGACGATAAGAATAATAATGGGAAAATCGATGCGGGTGAACCCCAAGAAGCCCGCGATATTCAAGCCGACTATCAAGATGTCACGCTGACCGCCTCGAACAACCCATCGTTTTTACCTCGTGGCACAGCTTCCAATCTGGCCTCCATCACCCTGACCAATTCGGCAGGCTCGAAAAAAATTACCGTCAGTATCACCGGGCGAGTGAAGGTTAAGTCCTAGATGCGTTCACTACCAAACCCATTTGAGAAATCGCCCAAAACATTGAGGAATCAGGGTGGATTGTCGTTGCTGGAAATCGTGATGGCTATGGCCGTGGTTTTCCTGGCCTTGCTGGGGTTTGCGGGATTCTCCGTGGTCGCTCATACAGGGATGAGCGCTAGTGAAAAAATGACGAGAGCCGTCACCTTAGCGCAGGAAAAGATGGAAGACGTCAAGCGGGAAGGTGTGCCAGCGGGACTCACAAGTCCATTGAGCGCTATCGAGTCCTATGGCTCCATCGTTGGAGCATTGCAGCATCAACGCACGTTGACGATCACTCCTCATGATCCTATGCCGGGTTTACATACAGCCACTGTCCAAGTGCAATGGGATAATGGGGCACATACCACCTCTCTTAAAACCTACCTCACGGCAGAGGAATGAATAAAACATGTCCACCTTCCCTCAAAAATCATCCAACGGCTTTACCCTCATTGAAATGGTTGTGGCACTCGGCTTGAGTCTGGTGACGGTAAGCGCCGTCTATTCTCTCTATATCAGCGAACTCAGGGCCCAGTATATGCGGGAAGATCGGTTAGACATGCAGCAACAGGCACGGGTGGTCATGGATGTCATCAGTCGTGAACTCTTGATGGCAGGGTACGATCCCCGAGGGGTCACCAAGGATGCGGATCTGAGTAATGACTTTCTAGGAATGACCTATGACCCGAGCCGTTTGATCATTAAGGCGGATTTGAATGGCAATGGCCTGATTGCCGATCCCAACGAATCCATCACCTTTGTCTATGATTCCAAGACCCATACATTGAGACGAAATACTGGGGGCGGCAATCAACCCTTTGGAGAAAACATCGAATCATTCCTCGTCGAGTATTTCGATCAAGGAGGAAATCCAACCGTCGACTCTACAAGCATTCGGCAAGTGAAGATCACCGTGACTGCCCGTACAGAAGATCCCGATCTCAAATACGTGCCGAACGGAGGGTATCGAACGGTGACTCTCCAGTCTCGTCTAACTCCAAGGAATCTTTAAACATGAAGACGAGGGAAAGAGGGGTACGGCAGAAAGCATTGTTCGACAATACCAAAGGCAGTGCCCTCATTGCCGCGCTATTACTGGTCGCCGTGTCTGGCATTATGGGAGCCACGATTCTGTTTGCGACCTCGACGGAGTTGCAGATCAGCGGGAACTACCGAAGAGCCATCCAAACATTTTATGCGGCAGAGGCTGGCCTGGCTGAAACGCAACGACGATTAAGTGGATCGCCAGCTTCCAATCCTGTATTTCTCGGGGATGTTGCTTCACCCCATCAATCCAATTGGTCAGCCTACGTCTCCTCCAAGGCGGGATGGAAGCCTGCAGACGATCACACCTACAATGCCCTGCTCACCAACTACGTCCCGCTCGCAGGAAATGCAGGCAATACGCTTGCTCAGCCCAATAGTGTACAAACTGACCTGGCCTATTGGACCAAAGTGCATCACAAAACCGAATATGACGCCGAACAGGCAGGACATCGCCTGGTTACGCCGCATTATATCGATGGAGATGCTGTCACCACATTGCATTCCACTAGCAATCGAGGGCATCTCGTTCGGTTTGGTTACCCATTACTCACCTCAGTGAAACCGGAACAATTCACGACCACCCTTCCGAACATGTATCCACCGGTTGAAATGATTACAAGCCATGGGCAGGTCGAAGGGGCCGATTCCATTCTTCAGGCGGATGTATTCCATCCTGCTGGCCCCCCAGTGTGGGCGCCCATGTACGCGGGGAATGCAGTCGTACTTTCAGGCAGCATGGTCACCATTCAAGGTATGGACGCGTGCGGACTTCTCCCTTCGGGTCTCCCGCCTATTTCACTCGCGCCATCGGCCTCGTTGGTAGGAACGGCTGGCCTGACCGGTAATCCTGCCACCCCTCAACTCAGTCCTATGGCTTTGAATTTGGATCAACAGATTAAGAATTTGAAACACAGTGCGACGCCTGTGTTAAGCGATTTAATGAGCGTAACGCTGGGTTCGCCCACCTCCCCGGCTGTACAGTACGCCGAACCCGCAAGTGGGAATTTGGTAGTCTCCCAGGTCACCGGGTTTGGCATTCTGCTGGTCAAAGGCAATGTTCAAATCGCTGCACCATTTCAATGGGAAGGGTTAGTCGTAGTTTCTGGCCAAGTCACATTTGCTGGAGGGCTGGGATCATCAACCCTCAACGGCGCACTGTATGCCGATCGGGTGCAAGTGCTTCATGATGATGTCAGTATCACTCTCGATACCTGTCCCATCGCGGCCACTCTTCGCACGCTTCCGGTCCGAGTCCTCAGCTGGCGCCAAACGCTCTAAGCCTTGGATGTCGTAATCTCTCCCTTGTCAAATAAGACTTGTTTGCCGTTTATTGTCATAAAATATGGCGAATACGACACATAATATTTAACTAAGAAACCGTATCTTTCCCTCGCCCCTTTCTGGAAAGGGTAGGGTGGGCGGAGAGCTTATTAGACAGTTAGAAGATGAAGAAAGCTTAAGCGTTGTCTATCAATTTCAAAAATTAAGCAAGCTTCAATTTGTTGTTGACTGCGGCTATTCGATCAAAGTCACGGTCGTGGTGGAGTAGGCGAAGTTGATGTTCGATAGCAATCTGGGCGATGAGGCAATCGATTGTGCCTCGAATGGTGATGTCTTGCCGACGACAGCTGAAGTACAGATTGGCAGCGTGTTCATAGCTAAGAATTGGATCTTGAGGGTGGTAAAACTTTTGAGTGGATAAATATTCCTGAAGTTGTGAGAAGTATCGTGGAGACTCTGCTCCCTGCAACAAATCTTGATAAAGACACAGGTTATTCCAATGCGGAACTTATCTGGAAAAATCTCTTTGAACTATGCAACGGCTTGAGTGGGCCGATTTTGAAAAAAATGTAGCCATACCGTATAGACCACGTACGTATGTAGAGTTATCTTATCCGCAGTTTCTTGTGGTCATATACATGTTGAATTTTGACCTTACCTCTAAGCTCTCCTGCATCAAGTCGTCGATGATGTTCCACAAACTCTTGAAGTGCCTGGTGGATTAAATCGCGTTTGGTCTTACCCTTGGCATACTTAAAAGCCTCTTGGACAAGCTTTTCATCCAAAACAATATTGGTGCGCATGCATACACCTCCTTTTGTGTATTATTATGCACCTAAGGGTCTGGGCAGACCAGTATCGGAGATTTTTAAGTGGATATGGTATCCTGTTGGTAAAGAGCAATGTTCAAATCGCGGCCCCGTTTCAATGGCAAGGGCTTATCCTAGTTTCAGGCCAAGCCACATTTGGCAGAGGGCTAGGATCGTCAATTCTCGACGGCGCGCTCTATGCCGACCGGGTTCAAGTGCCAAATGACGATATCAGTATCAAGCTTGTTACCTGTCCCATCGCCAAGACCCTTCGTACGCTTCCAGTCCAAATCATCAATTGGTTTCAGCTACTTTAAACTTATCCAAGGAAGAGGTATTATTCTCAAATGATTTCAGAGTTGAGTAACCCAACTTTTTGAAAAGGTAATTCCGGGCTGATGCAAGCTGTTAAAGCTGGGATGTTTCAGGAACCAGACAGATTGGAATTTAGAAAAGACTGAAGGCCCAGTCTGTAACTTGTTTTTTATGGAATGTTTTTATGTTCCTTTAGTTTCCCAATTCATTTTTGAGAGCCTTAGCCGGTTCGATAAGCTTTAGGTAAGATGGCTAACCATCAGCCTATATATTTAGTTGAGGGTTCCATGCACGGTATGCACGAAAAAGAATTGCTAGGCGACTTTCTGGGAAGTGATCCCGTTCGCGGGAACCAGGCCCAACAGAGTCTAATCGAATTGGGAGTAGAAAGCTTAGACGTGGTTTTGACTCGTTTTGGTTCAATAAGGCGCAGCCGTCAAATCAGAAGGCGCCTTGGGGAAATTTTTAGCAGATTTGGAGATGCTGCAGTTACTCGTCTAATTCCAATTTTAGCTAGCAACAATTGGCAAAAAATGGTAGATGCAACATATTGCTTTGACGGGCTTTCATCGGATACAGCAGGTAATGCCATTGGAAAACTTCTCCATAGCTCGTCAATTGATGTAGATAGGTGCGCCATAGCTGCCTTAGGTTACGCCAACGCAAGAGGGTGGCGGGGTCGAATAATGGAGGAAGCTGGCGAGCCAGAAACCTATTCATGGGAAAAACTCTCACCCTATTCCCTTCACGCATTTGTAAGAATGGCTTCGAAGCCAAGTGATCTTTCCGTGCCGTATCAGGATCTTGGGTGGATAGAAAACTTACATAGGGTGAGTAATTTTACACTGGTTCAAGATAATTTTTCTGAAATCACCAAGAACTGGTTTCTTGATTTTACTCCTTCAACTGCAGATGGGCTTATGAAAAATTGGGGCAACCATGAGCAGCCCATCTTTCGACAGTTGGCAGCTGAGGCGCTTATGCGTTTGCGATTAGAGCGAACAGTCGAATTTCTAGGTGCCAAACTTGACGAACGGTCTGAGGATCCCAAAGTGCTCGGTTCTTGTGCTCAAGCATTAGGAGAGATTGATTCTGCAAACGCGGCAAGTAGACTTCAATACGCGTATGAAAATGCCGATAACTTGATCCCGAGTCTCGCGATTAACGTCGCAAGGGTTCTTTGGAGAATCGAGGAAAAAGAATTTATCAAGAAAATCGTTCCTTTATTACTATCAAATTCCAACGTAGAAACGCGGGCTACAACTCTTCATTCAATTGGTTTGTTGGGCCAACAATATGAAGCGGAAATACTAAAAGGGTTAAATTCAACCGAATTTATAGAGCGTTGCGGCGCAGCTCTCGGATACGCCCGACTTGCAGGTCAAGATGCGAAGAAAAAGCTTCGGCAAGTTCACAAAGAATCTTCGAATAATTGGGAAAAAATCATTACACTTACTGCACTAATTCATTCTGGGGATTTTGAAAAAGCGAAGGAGTTGCATGTTGCCCTCTGTGAAGAATCCAATTCAGAAGATCTTGCACTACTGTGGTACCAGTGGAAACGTGAAATTCTTCTGGCATTTTTGGTTGGTGGGTCGAAAGACGAAGCTCATGCATGGTCAAAGGAAATGAACGTTGATCTCGAAGCATGTCTTCCTTACCTTTCATTCATGGAGTCTTTTCCGGAAACAGTTACGGACCATGGGCAAATTGCTCTTTCGTCCAGGACCGAGACTTCAGGTGTAGATTTTTCTGCTCACATTTCTCAAAAACCTGACTCACTTCGGTCTCATGCCGTCGTCTTAATTCATGGGATCCGCACACAGGCTGAATGGCAGCAAAGAGCCAAAGTGATACTAGAACAAGCTAATAATGAAATAGTAGTTTACCCAACAAGATATGAATTTTTTGATATCATTCGTTTCCTGCTTCCTCTGGGATGGATCAGGAGACGACCCGTTGATCGTATTGCCAGCTTAATCCGCGATGTCCAAAAAAAACAGCATATAAAAAATGTCTCCGTTATAGCCCACAGTTTTGGCTCTTTTATAATCTCCAAAATCCTAGAAGATCATACTGATATTGAGTTTCATAGGGTTATTCTTTGCGGCGCTGTAATGGAAGATGGATTTAAGTGGGAACGTTACAGCGATAGAATTGGAGGTAAGGAAGAAATAGAGTATGCAGTGGTAAATGATTGTGGTATGCGTGATATTTGGCCAGTATTTGCTAAGTCTGTGACCTGGGGCTATGGATCATCTGGACGGTTTGGGTTCGGCCATCCAAGGGTTGCGGACCGATATCATAATGGGCGACACAGTGATTTTTTCAACGAGAACTTCGTCAAGAAGTTCTGGGCGCCATTTTTGACATCGTCTGAAATCGTAAGGGGGGAAATTGAGAGACCAACAGAGTCTTGGCTGATTTCATTATTGACCGTTTTTAAAATCAGAAATCTAATTCTATTCTACCTTTTGCTGGTGGTAATTTATTTCGGATTGTTATATTTCCCTTGAACCCGTTACCATATTTGGTTTGGTAAAGTTTAGAGTCAGGTATTTTAAGGAAGAAGTACGAATTTAATATGTGACCTCAACCCACACGAAGTAACATTTCTTTACCATAATTTATTTCTGAATTCTATTTTTGAACGAAGAACCCCCTTCATTCCATAAGTCCACTTTTAACTTGCCGATAGTTTGCAAGTCATTGAATTTAAATAATTTTTTACATGAAGAAATTTCGCCACATAGCTGCCTTTCCATAATTCTATCTTGTCTGGGTCTTTAGTCTCTCCCCCTTCTCTGGGCCTTTCGGTTGATTGTCGAACGGCTATAATCCTATTAAAATCACAAGCCTTGTATAGTATTCGATTTCCCTATTCGCGGAAATTGGGTTTTTCTCAGTCATCAAATTAATTATTGGAGGAGACATTATGCCAACACAGCCCGATATCATTTACACGAAAGTGGATGAAGCGCCGGAATTAGCGAGTGGATCGTTTTTGCCAATTATTCAATCGTTTGCTAAAACGGCAGGCGTGAACGTCGGGACCAAAGATATTTCATTGGCGGGCCGAATTATTTCGCAATTTCCTGACAAATTGAAGCCAGAACAACAACAACCTGATGACTTGGCGTTATTAGGTGAGCTGGTCATGAAGCCGGAAGCCAATGTGATTAAGCTTCCGAATATTAGTGCCTCCCTTCCTCAAATCCAGGCAGCAGTGAAAGAATTGCAATCCCAAGGCTATGCCATTCCCGATTATCCTGAGGATCCACAAAATGATGAGGAAAAGGCGATTAAAGCCAAGTTCGACAAGGTAAAAGGCAGTGCCGTGAATCCGGTGTTGCGGCAAGGCAATTCGGATCGTCGTGCATCGTCTTCCGTGAAACAGTATGCCCAGAAAAATCCGCATCGAATGGGAAAGTGGGCGAATGATTCAAAAACCCATGTGGCTCATATGTCCGGAGGAGACTTTTTTGGTAACGAAAAATCGGCCATGATTACTGAACAGTCGGCAGGAAAAGGGCGGATTGAGTTCGTGGGGGCGGATGGCAACACGAAAGTCTTAAAAGATGGCGTCACCTTCGACAAAGGAGATGTCGTTGATGCCACCAAGATGAGTGTCGCAGAGTTGCGGAAGTTTTTTGCGGAACAAGTCGTTGATGCCAAAAATAATCCTGATGCCCTCTTCTCCCTGCACATGAAAGCCACAATGATGAAGGTCTCAGATCCCATTATCTTTGGACATTGTGTAACAGTGTTTTTCGATGATGTCTTTAAAAAACATCAGAAGACCTTTGATGAGCTCGGGGTTAACGTCAATAATGGATTGGGCGATGTGTATGCGAAGATTGGCCAATTGCCTACTGCGAAACAAGAAGAAATCAAGGCCGATATTCAAGCAGCCATCAAAAATGGACCAGAAATGGCCATGGTGGATTCGGACAAAGGGATCACCAACTTGCATGTGCCAAGTGACATTATCATCGATGCCTCAATGGCTGCGGCGCTTCGTACCTCTGGAAAAATGTGGGGTCCTGATGGCAAAGAGCATGATATGAAAGCCATCATTCCGGATCGGAGTTATGCTGGCATTTATCAAGCTGTCATCGATTTTTGTCGAGAGAATGGCGCATTTGATCCGTCAACCATGGGCAGTGTGCCTAATGTGGGTTTGATGGCACAAAAAGCTGAAGAATACGGATCACATGACAAAACCTTTGAAGTATCGGGGAATGGCAGCATTCGGGTGGTTGATGGAGCGGGAAATGTCTTGCATCAAGTCGATGTGGAAAAAGGCGATATCTTCCGTGCATGTACGGTGAAGGATATTCCGATTCAAGATTGGGTGAAGCTGGCCGTGAATCGAGCGCGAGCCTCTTCAACGCCCGTCGTGTTCTGGTTGAACAAGGATCGAGCGCATGATGCACAGATTATCGAAAAGTTGAATCGCTATTTAAAAGATCACGATACGAATGGATTGGATATTCAAATTATGCCTCCAGTGGATGCCATGAAGCTTTCTCTTCAACGGGCGAAAGATGGCAAAAATACGATATCCGCAACGGGTAATGTATTGCGAGATTATCTCACCGATCTCTTTCCCATTTTTGAATTGGGTACCAGCGCTAAAATGTTGTCCATTGTCCCCTTAATTAATGGTGGGGGCTTGTTCGAAACTGGAGCTGGCGGGTCCGCTCCGAAGCATGTGCAGCAATTCGTCAAAGAAGGGCATTTACGATGGGATTCGTTGGGTGAATTTCTCGCATTGGCCGAATCCTTTGCCCATCTCAGTAAAAGTAAGAACAATAAAAAGGCACAAGTGCTTGCCGACACCTTGGACCGTGCTACTGGGCAGCTCATGGATAATCGAAAGGCCCCAGGTCGTGTATTGGGAGAATTAGATAACGCCGGCTCTCATGTGTGGGAGGCCATGTATTGGGCCAAAGAACTCGCCAATCAAAATGATGATCAAGATTTGAAAGCCAAATTTACGTCAGTGGCGAAAGAGCTTGAGTCGAATGTCGACACGATTTTAGAGGAACTGAAATCGATCAAAGGCAAGCCAGTCGATATCGGTGGGTATTACCACGCCTGTCCAGATAAGGTGAAAGCCGTTATGCGACCCAGTGCCACACTCAATAAAATTCTGGCGACTTTGAACTTGTGATTCCCCGTGGTCTTGCCGCAGGGTTCTTTATTTAAGGAAGGCCGGGACGAAAAGAAAAGGTGAGGGCTGATTTCTGGGCCGGGTTCTTTTGGGAGCTCGGCCCATTTTGTTTATATGGAGTTTTTGCAATTACTCTGCGTTAATTCTTTAAACTCTTTGTCTTGCGATACCCTTTTTCGAAATTCGGGTGTCAATATTATTTCACAGGAATCTCATTCCCATACTGTTGCAAGACATACTCCAAGACCTTTGGTGCATGTTTCACGATAATTTCTCGTGTGAGTCGATCATGACATTGTCCAGCGAGAATCCATCCTAAGGCCTCTTCATGATCACCTTTTCGATAGGATTCAATGGAATGTGTAAGACAAGTCCTGCCTGACACGTTTCCTCGATAAATCTTGATGGGATAGGCTTTGACGATATATTTCATACATGCCGGCCCCTGTCTGGCGGTGGCTTTCACATCATTCCATATCCAATCAACTTCTTCTTGATACGCGAAGAGGCTTCCAATTCCGAGACTGGTGATAGAAGTGCTGA
Source organism: Nitrospirales bacterium (assembly GCA_965248225.1). Lineage (GTDB taxonomy): Bacteria > Nitrospirota > Nitrospiria > Nitrospirales > UBA8639 > Nitrospira_E. The sequence continues at coordinate 3,791,014 of CBDFIV010000015.1, read as the reverse complement.
GTATGATATGGGGTCCGTTTGCTTGCTTTATGAGTTAACTCTTCAGAATATGTAGGTTCGTATACTTTGTCGGATTGCCATCGTTAGTACCTCACTGCTTCAAGGTGGAGCCTCCCAAAACCCGATACATGACCTCATGCGCTTTCTCATTCCATGTGAGCTGGTCTATAAATATCATAGGCCAACCTCCAGCTATATCATAAAGAACGCTACCTTACCCCTTAATCTCGTGAGCGTCCATACATGACAAAAGCTCCCGCAGGTTGAGGTTTCGTCAGAATATTCTAAAGGTGAGGAGACCAGAATCTTGACGCTTCAGCCAAGGAAGAGGGTTGGTTTCTTGACTTTTGAATAAAATAGCCTATAATTAAGGACTGTATGATGCTGAAATAAAAAGGAGAATTTGCATGCGACGAACTATTCCGTTGGCCGAAGCCAAGCATAAACTTTCGGCGATTGTCCAAGAGGTCAATGATACCTACGAAAGAATCGTGATCACAAAAAATGGGACCGATGCGGCTGTGCTCTTGAGTTCCGATGAGTATGAGGGGTTGTTAGAGACCCTCGATCTGCGAGCCTACCCCGATGAAGAACAAGCCATTCTCCGTGCCAAAAAGCAAGCTCGCAAAGGGCAGACCGTTGCGCTCTCCACCCTGAAGAAAAGACTGGCGCTATCGTGAATTATGCGGTTCGATTCACGCGTGAATCGGAACACGATATGGTCCAAATAGCTAAGGCAGCCCAGCAGCTTTGTCAGCGAATCACTCGAAAACTGGAGGCCTTGCAGACCACGCCACTTCAAGGGAAGCCGTTAATCGGGAATCATGCAGGAGAGAGATCTTTACGTGTGGGAGCTTATCGAATCGTGTATGAAGTCTGGGAAGGCAAAAAGCAGGTGATCATTCTCACGGTCAAACATCGCCGTCACGTCTATTAGGTCAAACCGAAAACGAGGATAGGTTCATGTGTTTCCCGGGCAGCTTCGCCCTTTGGACTCGACTCGACGCCCAATCTGGACATAGGAAATAGAAAAGGTTTTTTGGGTGCAAAGAATTTTGTGTAAAGGGAAGAGTCGGACACGTATTCAGAAATATTCGCTCTTGATCCCAACATTATTTCTGAATAGTCATTCAAGGCTAACCCCAACATGCACTTGTTGAAAACGCACGATTTGCATAGACTTGTGAGTACTTTTTGGGAAGAAATTTTTTCGTCGAAGCTTCATTCTCGAGTTGTTTTCCCCAGAGTTTGGTTTTCATCTCACTTCGCCGGAACATCTTTCCCATACTCCTGCAATACATACTCCAAGACCTTTGGTGCATGTTTCACGATAATTTCTCGTGCGAGTCGATCATGGCATTGCCCAGCAAGAATCCATCCTAAGGCCTCCTCATGATCACCTTTTCGATAGGATTCAATGGAACGTGTAAGACAAGTCCTGCCTGACACGTTCCTTCGGAAAATCTTGATGGGGTAGGCCATTATTACGGGGTCAGACCCGAATAGTAAATAACCCCGCCCAAAGGGCGGGGCTTTTGAAGAAATTTAAAACAACTTCATCGAGCAATACATTTGCACAAGGCGTCGTCGAATATCTTCTCGAATAATTCGAAACAGATATTGCTAAGTCTGGGCGATGTGCCATTTCGTCTCATAACCCGTATGGTTTGTTCCTTAAGCTGACATGCGCACAGGCAATCACAACCGTGACCGGCCGCCGCAGCCGGCTGAACGTTTCCTCCCCGCCCAAAGGGCGGGGCTTCCACGTTCGTTTTAGTGAGATGAACACTCTAAATGCCAGTAGTACCTATAGAAATTAAATTATACCTGACTCCTGAAATGCCCTTGTCCAAAATGTCCTATTCGCATAGACTTGTTGTATGGACGTCTCTCAAACCGTGCATCCCTCTTCGCCAATGAAGCTTTTGCCGGCTTATACAGGCTTGAATACACTTGAGGAGATTCTTGGTAATCCCCGAGCTGTTCGTCTTCTGTGGTTAGAAATTCTTGTGAATGAGCATCTCGATCTTACTCCATGGCAACAACATCCTGCTGTGCAGCAAGCTTACGAAAAAGCTTGTCAGTGGTTCACCACGTATAAGTCTCTTGTCAATTCAATGATTGCTCGACACCCTCTTCCACACAACCCCCACCCCATTGATTTCCGAGAATATCGAGTCTTTTCGGAGGCGCTTCGATTTGCTACCGCTCACGCTTAATCAAATCGTTCGGGACTTGGCCGACTATCAACGGCAGTCAGGGAATGCTGTTGACCTGCTTCTTATTGGAGGGTTAGCGCTACAAGCCTATGGCTATGCCGAGCGAGTCACTGTCGATATAGATGGGGAGTTGATTGGAGCATTAGATCCCTTGATGACGTTTTTACAGCAACGTCATATACCTGCTGACCTTGGTGAAAATATATCGGGGTGGTCCATTGTTGCCATGCCTCCTGGCTATCGAGAACGGTCGTCTGTTTGGCATGAAGAGCCTGGATTGCGGTTGCGCCTGTTAGAGCCTGTCGACTTTATTATTGCCAAGTTACGGCGGGGGACCGACCAAGACTTAGACGACGCCGAATACGTGGCGACCCAGTATCAAATTCTGCCAGCGGTTGTTCAAGCTTCGGCAGAATCGGCAATCAATGCATCTCCTCAAGACACTGCACTTTTTCTCTTTAAAAAGACGGTGCAGAATTTCTGCCAACGAATGACTTCTCAGTAAATTCTTACTCACCTGGTTACTTTTTCGGCAACAATTCTTTTCGTCGAGGATTCATTTTTGAGTCTTGCGCCCTCGAATTTAATTTTCATCTCACTTCGCCGGAACCTCGTTCCCATACTCCTGCAACACATACTCCAAGACCTTTGGTGCATATTTCACGATGGTTTCTCGTGCGAGTCGATCATGACATTGTCCAGCGAGGATCCATCCCAATGCCTCCTCATGATCACCTTTTCGATACGATTCAATGGAATGTGTAAGACAAGTCCGGCCTGACACGTGCCCTCGAAAAACCTTGATGGGATAGGCCTTCACAATATATTTTATGCATGCTGGGCCATTTCTTGCGGTAGCTTTCACATCATTCCATATCCAATCAACTTCTTCTTGATACGCGAAGAGGTTTCCAATTCCGAGACTGGTGATAGAAGTGATAAGTATGAGGCATCGTATAAGTCGAAACATGGTTCACCCTATTAATAATTTTCTTCACCTGGCTTGCCCTTGCGGTATAGAATACTAACAGGCTCGAATTATTTGAACACCTAGTGAAACAACAAGGAGGTTTTTCATGCGTCACGGCAAATGGCTGGTTCTCGCTTTGTTTTCTTTGGGCCTAGTATTGTCTCAACTGGTTTGGGCGGGGCAGCAGCTCGATGTTCACAATGGTTCGGCGATTACAATCGCATCTCCTCAGAATGGCGCAACTGTTGGGAGCTCGTTTGATTTGATGTATTCCTTTAGAAAGGGCGTGATGGCCGACCATGCCCATGTCTTTATGGATGGAACCTATCAGAAGGGGTTTAAAGGTAAATTCAGTGACGTGCCATCAGGAAAACATACGATTACTGTCAGAGTGGCCACTCACGACCATGATATGGTGACCGTCTCAGATTCTATTAATGTGAATGTGAAGTAGAAAATGTTGGCGATTGAATCAGGGGGGTGGGTTGAAGTATGCGGGAGACCATCATCGTAAAGAGTACTCGTCATGAGGAATTGATTGATATCACTCAGGCAATACGCGCCGTTCTGGAGCGAAGTTCCCTGCAAAATGGGATTATGCATGTCTATGCACAGGGTGCCACGGCCGCACTGATGATTCAAGAAAATTGGGATGAGAGTGTTCCCCTGGATGTGATCAATTTATTACGCAAACTGATCCCTCCAGGGGTATGGCTGCATGATGCACAAGATGGGAATGGAGATTCGCATTTGAAGGCAGGTCTTGTCGGGCCATCAGAGGCAATTCCGATTATTGAGGGTCAATTAGGTTTGTCCCAATGGCAGAACATCTTTTTATGCGAATTTGACGGCCCTCGCGCTGAACGTCGCGTCGTGTGCACGCTCATTCGCGATCTGGATGATGAAATTTAAGAACCTATCTGATAGTCAGGTCCTACTTTTTCTGGAATAAAACGTAGAGGGGGATGGAATTTGACCTCATCAATTATGAGCCAATAAGGGAAAATATCCTATCAAAAAAAACGGCAAAGGTTTCCCTCTAAAAATGTTGTGTGACCCTACAGTTCGTTGAGTCCCCAATCATAGTCAAGGTAATACACGCTCAGCTTATTATTCTTTAGGGCTGCCATGGTAGTTTCAGGTGCATACGGTGCCAGAAACTTTCGCGCGCCGCCTTTTGATTCAAAATCTTCCGCGAACCATTTGAAAATTGAAGACAGGTAGACGCGGCCTTTTTTCGCATCCACACGCAACCCTTTTCCGGTATTCACGAGAAAGAGTTTCAACTGATCATTCAGTTGGTCGTCTAACTTGTCCGCGGTGTACGCCTCTCCACGAAGATCCGGACAACTCACGGAGGCACAGACAATCGCCACGTGAATGCGTGGCTCACCCATTTTTCGTAGAATCTCATGTTCAATTTCATTGAGCGTTCGTGTTTTTCCAGCCACGACTCCGACTTCTTTTTTCCAGACGGCCGTGAAGAGGCTGCCGGCGTCTTTAATGCTTTCCACTGGGTAATGATCCAAGACCATCTTGGCCGCCATAATATTGTAGACATTAATCCAAAACGTCAGCTTCTCCTCTCGAGTTTGTAAGTCGGAGAGGGAAGTCTTCTCCAAATCTTTGATCAGCTTCGTATAGGCCTGGTCTTTACCTAGTTTTTTGTAATCGACGGCCTGTAGCTTGACGCCATGAATGGTCTTGGGGGCCACGTATTTCTTCAACAGCCCGTCCCATGAGGAAAAATCAAACGCAAAAGCCGACGGGGTCGATAGAATGGTCAATACTCCAAACACGACACATATTTTCCTGACTAGAGATCTCATGACACAGTTCTCCTCTTACCTCTTAAGATGGAATATCAAAAAAAGCCCTTTCATAGGGAATAAGTCTTTTCTTCCTATCTAAACATTACATCTTTTTTGAAATTTATCAGCTGAATTGGACTGACACAAAGGGATTTTCTGATGTAATAGAGTCGGCTCTATTGAGACCACAGACTGACGGCTTGTTCTATCTCGCTATCTAAGCAATTTCTTAATAAGTGGAAATTTTCAATCCAGCAATAGATCCGCTCAAGATGGGATCCTGAAGCACGTATGACAAAGGTTCATTCCCCTTCCCGTGTCACCGTTATCATTCCGGTGCTCAACGAACAAGAGGCCCTTCCACGGGTTCTTGGAGATCTTCCCTGGGACATGCTAAGCGAGGTGGTTGTGGTCGACAATGGCTCAACCGATGCCACGGCCGAGGTGGCCCATCAAGCTGGGGCTCGGGTGATTCATGAACCCAGACGGGGGTATGGAGCCGCGTGTCTTGCTGGCATACGCGCCATTCAGGAATCTGCCATTGTGGTGTTTGTAGATGGAGACTACAGCGATCATCCTAATGAATTACCTGACGTGGTGAGGCCTATTCTTGAGGGTCAGGCGGATATGGTGATCGGGTCCCGTGTCCTAGGAGTTCGAGAGCGAGGAGCGCTGGCTCCCCAGGCTCGCTGGGGGAATTGGTTAGCCGTGAACCTCATTCGAATGTTATACGGCACACAATACACAGACCTCGGTCCATTTCGGGCGATTCGAGCGTCAAGCCTACTATTGCTCGGAATGCAAGATCAAGGATATGGCTGGACAGTAGAAATGCAAGTGCGTGCAGTCCATGCAGGACTGCGGATACAAGAGGTGCCGGTGAGTTATCGCAGAAGAACGGGTCAATCCAAGATCAGTGGAACGCTTCGAGGCTGCCTGCTGGCTGGATGGGCCATTATCGGAACGATTGTTCGATATGCGAACCGACCATCTTGGCGCCTACTTCGCAATTCCCTGCCCAAACCAACCTCTCCCTCGATAAAGGCCTAGCTGCCAAAGCTGGAATCACACAGCTATGAGGGAATCCAGTTACCTGGTCGACCGTTTACTCTTCATTATGGCCATTGTTGGGGCCTGCGCCTGGCTGGGAATTGCTTCTCTCGGTTCGCTCAATGCCCATCCGGTCGCTTTCGTCTTGCTCTACAGTTTGGCTTTTTTGGCCTACTATTTTGGAGTCCGATACGTCATTGGGCAGCCATCAATGAAGCATGCCCTGACGCTCATTTTTCTCATTGGTCTTCTCTTTCGAATCCTGGCATTTAATGGAGCGCCTTCCGATGATATGTATCGCTATCTGTGGGAGGGCGAGGTTCAACGAATCGGACTGAACCCATACATCCTTCCTCCAGATGCTCCAGAACTCGTCACATTACGAGATCAAAGCTCTTACGCGTCTCTGATCAACCACAAGAGCTGGACCGCGATATATCCACCCTTGGCGATGCTGTGGCATCGTCTGTTTGGGGAAAGTGTGGCCATGCTCAAAGTTTCCTTCCTCTTGGCGGAAGGCATCCTCGTGTTTTTTTTGTGGCGTCTTCTTCTCTTGAGACAGATACTTCCCGAGCGGATGCTCATTTATTGGTGGAACCCGTTACCCATTTTTGCCTTTAGCTTAGAAGGCCATCATGACGCGATTGCGCTGGCGTTTCTGATAGCGGCCCTGTACGGGTTAGTGAGAATCCACAACCAAACTGGGACCGCCCTCGCATGGACAGCCGCCGTGCTCTCAAAGGGTTTTGCGCTTGTCGTGTGGCCAGTATTTGCCGCACGCATGAAGATCTCCGTGTGGCTTTGGTCCGTAGTCGCAGGGTTCCTGGTCTCGTTGCCGTTTCTTCATGCAGGCCCCGCCCTCTGGCAGTCCTTGGTTCAATTTGGCGGGGAGCTCCATTACAATGATTCTCTCCATGCGCTGTTTTCCCTCGGATTGCAGGCCATGGATATCTCTCATCCGTTATGGTCGCGGCTCATGTCAGTCTTGACCGGACTGGGTATTCTCATCTGGGTGATGCTGCGGGTGAGACCGGATCCTCTCTTACGTTCCGCCTGGCTGATTGGTGGCCTCCTCTTATTATTGCCAACGGTTCATCAGTGGTATTTGATTACCCTCCTTCCCTTCCTGTGCTTTTTCCCTTGGTCAGGATGGCTTCTTCTCACCGGGACCAGCGTGCTTCCGTTTCTTGCGCAGCTTGAGATGGTTCACACCGGTGAATGGGTGGAGTGGCAGTGGCTCAAGCTTTTTGAGTATGCACCATTGTTTGTGTGGTTGTTCTGGTGTGCTTACAAAAAATGGCAGTGTAGTCATCAGGATGAATCATGTATAAAATCTGAAAAGTCCAGCGAGATTTCTTACACATGATCACCTTACTTTTCATCCTCTATTGTGTCAGTGCCTTGGGCCTCTTCATCTATGGCGCGAACTGTTATGTCTTGGTCCACAAATTCCGTCGTCATCGTACCAACGGTGCAGCAAGACTTGAGACCATACGGAGTGCCTATGCGGCAAAACCAGACAAGGAGCTCCCGACGGTGACTATTCAGCTCCCGGTGTATAACGAACGTTGGGTGGTCGGACGGCTTATCCAAGCTGTCAGTCGAATTCAATGGCCAAAGGAAAAGTTAGAGATTCAGATTCTGGATGATTCCACGGATGAGACCACAGCCATTATCGCAGACCACCTTGAGCATTTTCGAGGTGCAGGGATCTCAATTACCCACCTCCATCGAACCGATCGTGAAGGATTCAAGGCCGGGGCATTGGAAGCCGGCCTGATGGCCGCCAAGGGTGAGTTTATTGCCGTTTTTGATGCTGATTTTGTTCCAGGTTTGGATTTTTTGCACCAGACCATCCCATTTTTCACAGACAAAAAAGTGGGGATGGTCCAAACTCGGTGGAGTCATCTCAATGAAGATTACTCTCTTCTCACGCGTACCCAAGCCGTGGGGATTGATCGACATTTTGCTGTGGAACAAAGTGCCCGATGCTGGGCGGGCTTCTTCCTGAACTTCAATGGGACAGGTGGGGTTTGGCGCCGACAGGCCATTGAAGACGCCGGCGGCTGGGAATCCGACACCTTAACGGAGGATTTAGATCTTTCCTATCGCGCGCAGTTACGAGGTTGGAAGATGGAATATCTCCCAGATGTGGATGTTCCATCGGAAATTCCTGCAGATGTTTCTGCGTTCAAAAGCCAACAACGCCGATGGGCCAAGGGCTCTATTCAAACGGCCATCAAGCTGATTCCAAAAATTATCTCGGCGAACATTCCGGTCTTCACCAAAATACAAGCCGTCATTCATCTCACGCATTATCTCATTCATCCGTTGATCATGATTATTGCACTCACGTCGGTTCCATTGATGACCTATGAGAGTAGTCTGTGGTCGGTCATGCCCTTTGCGTTAGCCATCTCGTTGCTCTGCTTGGCCACGGCGGGACCATCGACGATGTATATGACCGCCCAGCGTGTGCTCCACAAAAACTGGCTGCGTAGAACGTTGCGCATTCCGGCGTTAATGGTTCTTGGGACCGGGGTCGCGGTGAGCAATACTCGTGCGGTGATAGAAGCGTTCCTTGGGACCGCCAATAGTTTTGTCCGAACACCGAAACACAATATTGTGGGGTCGACACGACGAGCGCAAACACTTTCCAATGGATTTTTTCTAGACGCAGTCTTGATGGTTGAGGCCCTCATGGTGATCTATTCAGTCGTGGGTCTATGGCTTTCTTTTCAAGCCGAATACTATATGATCAGCCCCTTCTTACTTCTCTATGCGTTGGGGTTTTTGTTGATGGTGGTCAGTTCTGGAGGCGAAGCTATCGTACGCTGGTGGTATAGGCCATCTTTTTCTCAAGCAGGGCTGAGGCACAACCACATTCAGGAATCGGAAATGGCCTACCAAGCCGCTGTAGGGAATTTCCAGTCCCCATCGTTCAAGCCATCCGTGTAGAATCAGTCAAAAAAGTGTAAAAATTTCTGAATCCACATTATTGAAGGGGAAGGGTGTCATTCAGATGAGTCGTGTGCAAATAGTCACTCTTTCTGAAATCGGTGAGATCTCTATTGTTTGTAAAACCAAACGAGACATTTCGATTGAAACCCCACTAGATAAGCGTGATGACGAATCGTTGGGGTGGGGATATTGGGATCGGATATGGCCTTCATCTGTGGCCTTCTCGGAATATCTCATTCGCCAATTTTTCCCAACAAAACTGACAGACATGAAGGTGTTGGAAATTGGTTGTGGGACAGGCGTACCTGGAGTAATTGCAGCGAAGCTCGGGGCGTTCACTATGTTCTCAGATATGGTTCCCGTGACGCTGGAAGCGGTCAAGGAGACATGCCGATTAAATCACATTAGCAAATTTGATACGTGCACCTTGGATTGGTCAAAAAAGATTCAATCAAAAGAACGCTATGATGTGGTGTTAGGCTGTGAAGTTTTCTATGACGAGGCGATTCTAGCCGATATTGCTCAGGTCCTTGAGCAGGTGCTTGCCCCAGGCGGAAAAGGCATCTTTTGTGATCCCAATAGATTGGGGTTAGATTCCATTGAATTGGCATTCCAAGAGAAGTTCCATCTGTCCATCAAACAAATCCCCCTCAACTGGCCTCCACGAAAAGCGAGTCAAATAGAAAAGATGGTCTATCTGTATGAACTCACCCACAAGAGTAATTTCGTACCCTAATACTTTCTTGACAAGTGTTGTCATATTTGACAACATAAACGCATGAGAAAAGTCTATTGAGCTAAGGCAGCAGACAAAGACTTCAGGAAATTCCCGAAGGCAGTACAAGAAACGATACACGATGCGCTAGCCATTGCTAGCTGAAGGGCAGAAAGCTGATGCGGCGAAACCCATGAAAGGGCTCGGCACGGGCGTGTTTGAAATTGCTGTGCCCTACCAAGTGAATGCATACTGCACGATTTATGCCGTGCAACTCGATGAAGCTATTTGGGTTATTCACGCCTTTCAGAAGAAATCGAACACCGGCATCAAAACCACGAAGTCGGATATCGATCTTGTGAAAGAACGGCTGAAAAGATTAAAGGAGATGTTGAAATGAAAGAACAAGAAGAAAAACTAGAAGTGATGCGAGGCAGTGGCAACGTCTATAAGGATTTTAATTATCCTGATGCCGAGGTCCGTCAATTAAAAGCCAAAGTCGCGGCTGAAATCATTGGCATTCTTGATCACCGGCAATGGTCTGTACGACAGACAGCAAAAGAAACAGGCTTCCAGGCAGCTGATTTCTCACGAGTCCGCAATGCGGATTTAAAGCGATTCACCCTTGATCGTCTAGCAAGAATGCTTCAAAGCCTCAATCCGAAAGTGCGGCTTGATCTGGTTCCCATTCCCCCTCGATCTCGTCGAAGGGCACGCACAGGCAGTCATGTTTCGGTATGAGGTGCCTCTTGTCTTTTTTCTACAAAAAGAATGCAAAATGCCAATGATCAGCAATGCCACCTTAAGGATCTTAAGTTATTAGGGACATGCTCGAATGTATACTCCAAAAAATTCTGGTTTTAAAGGCATTTAGAATATTAATTCGAGTCTGACCCCTAATAGATACCTAATAGATAAAATCTGATAGAGACGAAGGTGCTGGAAATTGGCTGTGGGACAGGGGTGCCTGGCGTAGTCGCGGCTCAGCTCGGAGCGTTCACTATGTTCTCAGATATGGTTCCAGTAACGCTGGAAGCAGTCAAAGAGACATGCCGACTGAATCACATTAAGAAATTTGATGCGTGCACATTAGATTGGTCAAAAAAGATTCAATCCAAAGAACGCTATGATGTGGTGTTAGGCTGTGAAGTTTTCTATGACGAGGCGATTCTAGCCGATATTGCTCAGGTCCTTGAGCAAGTGCTTGCCCCAGAAGGAAAGGCCCTGTTCTGTGATCCAGATAGATTAGGGCTTGATACAATCGAAAGCAGGTTTCAAGAAAAGTTCACTCTGTCCATCCAACAAATCCCGCTCAACTGGTCTCCGCGAAAAGCGAGTAGAGTAGAAAAGATGGTGTATTTGTATGAATTAACCTTTAAAAATCCGGCTGAATTTTGACTAAAACATTAATTATTCTTCAATGTTGCGCCCTTGTCCCTAATTTTTCTCTGAGCAATTAACACTTTTCCTCAAAGCAGCTCTGCTTTGATTCTTACCTCTTGCGGACATTCTTTAGAATGAAATTCACAAAAGCAATCATGCCTGGCAGAATTTCTAATTGGAAGCTGTTCTGGTAGCAAGTGTCCATTGCTTCTAGCCATGTATGTGAAGGCTTTTCAACTAAAAAGGATTCTCCTTTTGGTCCCAGAATGTTTCACGCGCTGTGTTCGAAGGAATCGACTCTCCTGGAAAATCTCACAAGCCAATAACCTATAATAGATGATTGATTTATTTGAAGGTATTTGTAACAGTCAATGAAATCACTGGTGTCCCGTTAACAGAAACAAAGCAGGCTTCACTCTCAATGAATTGTTACAATGGGCAAGCGCGCAAACACTGTAAAACAAAGGAGATTGAAGCCTTGGCCCATCACAACACGGTATTCTCACAATTACTCAGATATATTCCTCGCCATGAATTCGAGACCCTTGCCAACCGACACCATGCAGGTCGTTCTTTCCGCACGGCATCCCGGTGGTCGCCGTTCGTCACGATGGCCATCGCCCAACTGGCAGGGCGGAACAGCTTGAGGGATATTGTTGAGAATATTTCCACACAGGCACATCGGCTCTATCATCTTGGCAGCGCCAAGCTCTCTCGCTCCAATCTCTCTCGTATCAACGAAGGCAAACCCTACGCCCTGTACGAGGCCCTGTTCGGAAAACTCCTGAGTCGGTGTCAGGGACTCTCACCTGGCCACACGTTTCGCTTTAATAACCCGTTGTATTCAATGGACGCCTCGACCATTGACCTGTGTCTGGAGGTTTTTCCGTGGGCCGAGTTCCGTTCGACCAAGGGTGCCATCAAACTGCATGTTGGCTTGAACCACGACAGCTATCTCCCCGAGTTCGCGACCATCACGGATGGCAAAACCAGTGATATTACCGTGGGACGTACCGTGGAGTTTCCCAAAGGCAGCATGGTGGCTATTGATCGTGGCTATAATGACTACGCCTGGTACAACCAATTGACAGAACACGGGATCTTTTTTGTGACTCGCCTCAAGGCCAATGCGAAATCTCGCGTGGTCAGCCGTCGTCCTATTTTGCCCAACAAAGGACTCACCAGCGATCACACCATTGCGTTCACGGGGACGCAGACGGCAAAGACATGCCCCATTCACCTGCGTCGGGTCGGGTATCGTGACCCGGAAACCGGCCGACACTATATTTTCCTGACTAATAATTTCACATTGGCGGCCAAGACCATTGCGGACATTTACAAGGCGCGTTGGCAGGTGGAGTTGTTTTTTAAGTGGGTGAAACAGAATCTGAAAATCAAGTCGTTCATCGGAACCAGTAAGAATGCCGTACTGACACAAATCTGGATTGCCTTGTGCGTGTATCTCCTCCTGTCATTCCTCAAGTTCCAGGCAAAGCTGAAGAGAAGTTTGCAACAAATACTGCGTGTCTTGCATCTCAATCTGTTTGAAAAACGAGATCTGATCGCTTTGCTGCGAGGGGATCCGTTTCACGATGGGAATACCGACATCAACCAGATGTCTTTGCTGTGAAAGTTAACGGGACAGCAGTGCAATGAAATATAACTTTCCAGAAGTTCATATACTTATAACTGTATGGAAATTTGTTTGGTCGTGGGTCGTTAATGGCCGAAATTTAACTTTGGAGGTTTAAGGTGGGGGGAAGGAAATTTTTGACAAAACCAAAGCCAGTTAAAGAAGAAATTCTTTCAAACGTGGAAAAGTTGGAAAAGGACTTCTTGAGCCTATTTGAAAATTTTAAAAATGAGAATAGGGTGGATCGAATTTTCAGGATCTTTATAAGTTCGCCATACGAGGATCTTAAGAAACTAAGAAAGGAAATATTCTCTCGTCTGCAACAGACGGGCCATATTCCACGCGGGATGGAACTTTTTGATGCAGGAAACGAAGAAGACATTAAAGTTATTGCGGATACAATTTGGAATAGTGATATTTATATTGTAGTGATAGGGCATCGATATGGTTCCATTTCAGATAAATACCAATTGAGCTACACAGAGCTTGAATATCGAATAGCAAAATTGGCACAAAAACCTGTCATTCCTTTTTTACTTGAAAATAAAGAAAATTCAATAAAACGAAGCCAACTCTTGGGTAGTGGTACCAAGGAGTCTAAACGAGAAAAAAAGTTTGATAAGGCATATTTAGCATTTCGAAAATTGGTTATTGAGCGAGCAAATCCTTCTGGTGGGAATCGGTTATATAGGAACTTTGGGACGAACTTACAACTTAGTCCGCAAATCATCGATGCGGTAAATAATTTAATCAATAATAGCGGGGAAGAGTTAGGAGGTTTGACGACTGAGGCAGACATTCTGGGATCTATGGCAAATAATCCCTTGGCAAGAGAGGCTATCAGAACCCTGAAGAAATATGAAAAACTCTATCAACGGTGCACTGAAAAACCAAACTTAAAACGAGGGCTTGCCCGATATTTTTGGGATGAAGCATTTGCTGAAATTGTTGAAAAGAAAATTTTTCGGGTTTTTTTTGAGTCGGGTTCAACTCCAGTATTTGTGGCAGACGAGTTTAGGAAAGCTGTAGCCAATAGTGGAATCAATTCTTTAGAGGAATGGGATGTATCTACTAATAATGGCCTAATTCATCTGCGATTCGCCTTCGCTGGCTCAACTAATGATCAAAACATTGCAGCAAAACTAGTTCCACCTGGACGTCCAGATGGAGAACATGGAGCAACTTTTGGGGATTTAAGCCATGTACCAAAGTACCATCTTAGGCCCAAGAAATCGATTCCTAGTGTGGTAAATTTGGCGATTAAAAAAGTTGCAAAAAAAATATCAGGGGAAAGAAAAGAGCCTACGCTTATTCTTGCGGCTACGACAGGACTTTCGTTAAAAAGGAAGGCGGGGGTTCCGCTAGGCCCCTTTGTGGCCGATTATGAAAATCAATTGTTTAAGCATGCCCTTCTTAGGACCGGTTCTCCGATAGTATTTTTTATGGATGAAGGAAAAACGACAATCGAATTTGAAAAAAAACACCGTAGTATATGCTTTGGGCCAATCGATTGGATTGACATTTGTCGAAGGCATCCCCTCGCAATTTGTATTGGCTGTTCTTCTGAAGCCAGTAGAAGTACAATCAGAAATAATCTTCGCACCCTTGGACTAGTTTACCAAGCATTCAATGCTCCTAGTGAGATTTATTCTGGAGGGGGGGAAATGTGCTTTCCATTGTTGGTGTTCAACCGTTCCTTTAAAAAGTTTATTGCCCTTGAAGAGGATCAATAGAGTCTTGTATTAGAGGGTTCTATTATTTTTTACGTTGTTCTCTTTTTTTGATACTCATTTCGTGTTAATATGCTTGAGTGTATGAGAAATAATCAGTCCAGAACTTGTTAATCTTGTTCTGGTGCTTTGGTGAAACAAAAAATAGGATTCAATTTTTTTCCTCCCCTAGCCTCCCAAATGCTCTTTTGAAATTCCAAATGACTGTTTAGAAGTATCGTGTAATTCACACGTTCTGTGAAATTTTTTCCGTGAATTATTTTGGGATTAATTTAATTCTAATGAGAAATGTTCCGAAGGAAATCATTAGGTATTTACTCTAGAGAGGTATTTTTGTCTAACGATAAAAACTCATTCCCAACCCTGGCCCAAGTTGCCGAATCATTCTGGAAAGGCTCTGAAGAATACGACGGCCTGGAAGCCGTTGTGGCCGGTATTTCCGAGGGTGCCCAACAGATTCAGGCTAAAGTAAGAGCTGCAGTTCTTGGCAATGCCGTAGGTGTAACTGGTGAAACCAATGTTCAAGGCGAGGTCGTCCAAATCCTAGACACTTTTTCCTCTAAAGCTTTAGTTAGTACTTTGAGTCAAAGTGGCCGAGTGGCGGCTATAGGGGATGAAGAAGAAGAGAAAGGAACGGTTGTAGGAGATAGTTCAAACCATCAATACGTTGTCCATATGGATCCTCTTGACGGTTCCTCCAATATTGATGTGGCGGTAAGCATTGGCTCGATTTTTGGAATTTGGAAACGTGAGGCCAATGAAAAGCCCGAAGCGACATTATTAAAAAGAGGGAAAGAACAGGTCGCGGCTGTCTATACTGTCTATGGGTCTTGCACCATGATGGTCGTAGCCACTCGTGGGAGCGTACAAGGTTTTACGCTCGACCCCGCAGACGGAACGTTTCGCCTCACCAATCCCAATATTCGCATTCCGGAAAAAAATTCCTGCTATAGCACTAATGAGGGTAATTTTAAGAACTCAGATTCTGGAACCCAAAAAGCTATGGAAGAGTTACGGAATACGTATTCTCTTCGGTACGTGGGGTCCCTTGTGGCTGATTTTCACCGAAATTTGCTAAAAGGCGGGATCTTTTTATATCCGAGCACCAAGAAAAGCCCTGAGGGGAAGCTACGACTCATGTATGAAGCCAACCCTCTTGGATTTATCGCAGAGCAGGCCGGTGGAGCAGCTTCTTCCGGCAAGGAACGTATCTTGGATATTGAACCCCAAAAAATTCACCAGCGTACAGCCCTCATAATCGGTAACAAGGACGTTGTCGAACGAACCTTGTCGATCATGAATGCTGAGTGAGCTCTATGGGATAATTTAAATTCTGGCTAACCATAATAGGGGTCAGACTCGATATATTAAAGGCCTTATTCTTCACTGAAGTAATGTAGGATATCCATTTCCTTATGTAGGATACCGATGATGTCGATCCCACTGTCATGGATGAGATAAAACACCAGATGTGCGCCATGTGGGAAGCTGTAAAAATCTTTTTCGATATCTGGACGGTGTTTGCCCACAGCCGGTCTTTCCGCTAGCCATTTAAACCGCTGATCCAGTGTACGAAAATAGTGATTGCGTTGCTCTTTGCCCCATTTATTCATGGTATAGCGGCCGATGTTTTCTAGATCACGTTGCGCGCGAGGAGTGATCCGGAAACGCTTGGTCATTGAGTACGATCTAAATTCGATATGATCGTTTCAATGGAATAATCTTTAACATATTCCCCATTTCGCGCTTGAGCGGCGCCTTCGGAAAGGTGTCCTCGTAGAGCTGCAAGCTTGCTTTTACGTTCTTCCATACCTCGGAGGGCGTCCCGCACCACTTCACTTGCTGAGCCATAACGCCCGCTATTGACTTCGTTTTTGATGAACACTTCCCAGTGTTCACCCAGGCTGAGGCTAGTTGTGGCCATATTTTGTCCTCCTATTATTCATTATTAACAATCACTAGTGTCTGGTTAATTGCGCCACGTTGCCGTGTAAGTCCATGAATCATTTCATCTTTTTCGCAAAACATAGCGGTGTCGACTTGAACTCAGAATCACATCCATGCAGGCTTCCCCTCGGTAATTATTGGAGGATGCCCCATGTATGTCGGCCAGACCTTGTTTGCACAATTGATGGATTGTTTGCCATGGACCACCTTTGCTCGACTCGTCACGCGTTACGACGGCGATTACCGGGTGCGGACACTGCCGTGCACCGAACACTTTCGGATCTTGGCGTTTGCCCAGTTGACCTATCGCGAAAGTCTGCGCGATATCGAGGTCTGTCTGGCCGCGCAAGCCGCCAAGCTGTACCACATGGGTCTTCGTACGCCGGTCAAACGGGCCACACTGGCCGAGGCCAACGAGCGCCGAGACTGGCGCATCTACGCCGACTTCGCTCAACGCCTGATCACGCAAGCCCGCATTCTGTACAAGACCGAAGACCTGGGGCTGGACTTGTCGAATACCGTATATGCTCTCGACGCCACCACCATCGACCTGTGTCTGACGCTGTTTCCGTGGGCCTCGTTTCGCCGCACCAAAGCGGCGGTCAAACTGCATACCTTGTTGGATCTGCGTGGAGCCATTCCCAGTTTTATCCATATTTCCGATGGGAAACTGCACGATGTGCATGCCCTCGATCTCCTGCTTCCAGAGCCGGGAGCCATTTACGTCATGGACCGTGGGTACCTGGACTTCGAACGGCTGTTCACGCTTCATCAGGCTGGGGCCTTCTTTGTCACCCGGCCCAAGTCAAATACCGATTGTCGCCGCCTCTATTCAGCCCCCAGCAATCGCCAGCAAGGGATTCTGTGCGATCAGACGATTGTGTTATCCGGGTTCTACACGCAACACAAGTATCCCCTTCATTTGCGCCGTATTCGATTCAAAGATCCCGAATCTGGCAAGACGCTCGTCTTTTTCACCAACCTCTTTGGTCCGCCTGCCGCCACTATCTGTGCCCTGTACAAAGTCCGGTGACAGGTCGAGTTGTTTTTTAAATGGATCAAACAGCATCTGCGGATCAACCAGTTCTACGGGACTTCAGCGAATGCCGTGAAAGTGCCGATCTGGACCGCGGTCTCGGTCTACGTCCTGGTGGCCATCGTCAAGAAACGGTTCCACCTCGAGGCCTCCCTCTACACATTGCTACAGATTTTTTCGGTGACCCTGTTCGAGAAAATCCCTTTAAACAAAGACTTTCTCGACGGAAATAACAACAGTGAGGACGAACGGCTTCGTAACCAATTGAATCTATTTGATTCTTAACCAGACACTAGTGATTAACAATAATGAATAATAGCACATTTTCTGAAATCCCAAAAGACTAAAATAGCCTTCGAATGTGGTTGGGTGCGGCCATTGGAAATATGGCTCTGGGACTTTAGAGCTTAACTTTGGGTCTTTTGATTGATTGCAGGGAATGGAGGTCGTTCGCACAATGCACGTTCTCACGAACGAGTGGGTTCGTCCGATTTTGTCTTTCACATTTTATTCCCTGACGGAAGGGTAGGATTATGGCAAAGGTTCTTGAAGGTCCAGGAATGGGCTTAGGGTCCGTAAAGAAATAAGTGGGACATTATCCATCTTATCTTTTGGCCATCTTTGGCCGATCTTCAATCGAGAAACCCTCGAAATAGCACAACTATTCCTCCGGTTTCTCTCATTCAGATCGACCAAATCTGACCTAAATCTAAGCGGCTATCTGTACCACTTATTTCTTTACGAACCCTTACTGTGGAAAGGGAAATATTCGATCCTCAAGGGATTCCGTGTTACCCGTGGAGATTGGGAGGTGTCTCTCCCTCTTCAATGATTCAGATCCACCCTTCCTTTGAGGCGATCATCGCGGCTTCCACTCGATTCCGTGCTCCCATTTTTTGAAGAAGGTCTTGGATGTAACTTTTAATGGTGTTTTCACTGAGGACCATCTGGCTCCCGATTTCCTTGTTAGAAAAACCCTGGGCAATGAAACTGAGGATTGTACGCTGCTGTTCGGTCAGTTCCCCGCGAAACCGACTGGGCTTGTGTTTCCCTGATTCTTCTTGAGGTTGGTAGGCAAGTTGGCTGACGATTTTTGGATCAACCACGGACTCTCCACTTGCAACGGTGCGAAGGATTTGCTTGAGTTGGAACTTTTCCACATCTTTCAAGACATAACCCTTGGCTCCAGCCTGAAGGCATTCACGTGCTAATTTTTCTTCTGCATAGGTAGTCAGAGCAATGACCGCAGTGGAAGGGTAGAGCGCACAAATGCGACGACATACCTCAATCCCGTCTATTCCCGGCATTTTTAAGTCTAGCAAAACGATATCAGGATGGAGTTTATTAACCAGTTCAAGTGCTTTGGCCCCACCGTCTGCTTCGCCAAGAACCTTCACCCCAGGATCTTCTTGGAGCATCGTTCGAAGACCTTCGCGAACCATCTCATGATCATCAACGATCAATAGCCGAATCTTTTTCATGCCTTACCCTCATAAAAGGAACCGTGGCGGTGACAATAAGACCCCCTTCATCACCATTACCAAGATGAAATTTCCCGCCGAGTTCTTCGATCCGCTGTCGCATCCCTTTAAGCCCAAAGTGGTTGACGCTATCGCAATAGGTTTCCTTAATTGGGGAAGGAAGACCGATCCCATCATCTTGAACGGTCAAGGTGATATCTTGTGGGGAGGATCGTAGGCTCACTACAGCCACTCTGGCCCGTGAATGTTTCGCAACATTGGCCAAGGCTTCCTTCGTCACTTTGCACAGTGCTTCCTCGACCTTGGGGGGAGAGTGGCTCAATTCTCCTGCCACCATCAAATCCGAATCGATTCCAGTTGATTCCTTCAATTCCCAGATGAGGTTCTGGAGAGAATTTTTCAATGATTGCTCTTCCCCGATGCCAGGGCTGGATAGTCCGTAAATTGCGTTTCGAATGTGAAGGCTACTCTCACTTGCCAAACGTTTAATAATGCATACGGCTTGTTCGATATCTGTATCCGACGTCAATTGTTCCAGACACCAGTTAGCCTTGAGTCCAATCGTGAATAAGACTTGGGCGACTTGGTCATGCAGTTCATGGGCGATACGGTTGCGATCCTCGGTGAGTAAGCGGCTCTCTTGAGCTTTGTCGAGTTCATGACTGAGTTCTTGTAGCCGAACCACGTCTTGTTTTTGTCGTTCATACAGACGGGCGTTTTCGAGGCCAATCGCAGCATCGTTTGCAAAGGCCAACAGGAGGTCCTCATCATCCTTGGTAAAGTCATGATCCTGTGGTCCTTTTCCAATGAAAAGGGTCCCAAGCGTACGCCCTTTAACTCGCAGAGGGACACATAAGAACGCTTTAAGGGAAGGTGGTTCCTGTCGGTTCTTGACCAAGCTGTCTTGTGATGATGAGATATTGTCTACACGGAGACAGGTCCCTTCCTGTGAGGGATCTCGGAAGAACCCGGTTTTTTCCAAAAGGGCATCAAGGTTGTAGTCCCCTCCAGAGACCGTACAATATTCATAGCCTTCTGATTTCTCACCGAACACCAAGAGACCACACATCCTGGCATTGAGCAGGGTCCTAGCTGTGTCAGTGACCGTTTGGAGCAGTGGTTTGAGCTCCAAGTTTGTAACCACGGCCTGACCCGTTTCATACAGACTACGAAGGCGACCTTCACTTTGCTGCAAAGCCTCAGCGAATCGTCGATCAATCATGGACGTCAGGAGGGCCAAGATTAAAACAAGAAACGTGGCAACCGCAAGGGCAACTGGGCCCAGCCAGGATGTACCGACGCCCTCCTTCAATTTGGTTGCAGCGCCCGCGAAGGGAACAAAATCGACAGCCCCCATGGCGGTGTAATGCATCCCGGCTATCGCGCTGCCCATTATGAAGGCCCCACCGATTTTATCCCAACTCCAGTCTAATCCCAGCTTTTCTCTGACTCGAAATACTAGTCTCAAGGCTATGAGGGCCCCTCCGATCGCGATCGCGACCGAAAGCGCGACCAGGAAGGGCGCATAGTGCATGGTGGCTGGCATGCGCATCGCTTCCATACCGATATAGTGCATGGCGGCAGTGCCTAACCCCATAAACATTCCTCCAAATACCCACTGACGCAAACCCATGACCGGTTGACTGGCAACAAAGATCGCCGCTCCCGAGGCGACCATGGCGACAAGCATGGAAACCAATACTGTTGGGGCGTGATACGCCACAGAGATGGGTAAGCTTACGGCTTGCATCCCGATGAAATGCATCGACCAAATGCCGACTCCCATCGTGACTGCCCCACCAAATAGCCAAGCTTGATAAAGACGATCACGTGCGGCTGTGACTCGTCCAGCCAAATCGAGCGCGGTATAGGAGGTCAACACCGCAATCACAATGGAGAGAACAACCAAGTGCCAGTCGTACATAGCTGTCAATGCTGAATCTACTTGGGGCATAGCGTTAATCCCACATTATGGGATCGATATTTCAATCGAAGAGAAGCTCGAACACGATTTGAGCGGGAGAGGTCCTACGGCTTTCCAGCCAATACTATTCAACCGAAGGGAACACAAGTTCGTCAATCCTTCATTTGGGCACCTCCGTTCGGAGGCAAAAACCCCTACCAAAAATCCCTCCGTTTTAGGATGGTTTCGAATGGCAAGCGAGTGATACGAATGTAAGGCCATCAATCATCGAGACGACAGGGAGAACCAGATTATAAACCGTTTCATTAATGATTTTGTGCCGTACTCGGGAAGATTCGGAATCTTCAAAGAAGGCGCGGTCAAGTCTGAAGAAAGGAATTCCTATGAAACAAGAATGGGTTTATTCAGCGGTATTTGGCATGGTGTTAGTGGGGATGTGTTTTTGTCTGTCCGTTTCACAAGCCGAAGCAGCCAGCACCATTGAAGAACGGCTGGAACGGCTGGAACAAAGATCGTCTGCCCCCCAGGGAGGCGAAACGGGCAACATGGTGTCTTTCCGAGGTGGGTATGCCGGGGCCACCAGCGATCGTGGTGGTGAAGTGTTCACCGATGTGTTTGGCTTTAACGGGAGAAATAAAGGAAATAATGGTTACTACGTGGGAGCAGCTCTGGATCTTGTCCTTTCCAAGAATGTCTGGGGCATGATGTCCGGCACCTGGGTGCTCGGTGAGATTGGAGTGGAATTCAAGAGGTTTAAATCCAAAAAAGTGGCCCAGGCTGTACCAACTACCTGCGGGCTGGCTTCAGGGCAAACGGCTTGTCAGAACAATCTGCGCACTAAAGTTCAGATCACGATGCTGACGGTAGACATCTCACCAAAAATCAAATTCATGGAGGGAAGCGATTTTCGTCCGTGGATCATCCCAATTGGGCTAGATTTTCATGTGATTAGTCCACCATCTAATGACTCGACGTATTTGGATGTTGGCGTACAATTTGGAGTAGGTGCGGATTATCGGGTCTGGAAGGCCTTCCATGTTGGAGTGGATGGCCGATTCCATTTGGCCACAAATCAAACTGACACCACGAACAATTTTTGGACAGTGGGTCCTTATGTCGGTATCGCTTTTTAAATGTTCTCCGCGATTATCTTAGCAGCCGGTCTGGCTACTCGGATGGGTCGGCCGAAACTTCTTCTCCCGTTGAATGGGAAAAGCATTATCCGGTGGACTGTCGAGCACGTGTTTCAAGCTGGGAAAAACGAATGGGAAGAAGTGATTGTGGTGTTGGGTCGAGAACGACGAGGAGTTGAACGAGAATTAGAAGGATTGCCGGTTCGAACGATATTGAACCCTTACTTTGCGAATGGCATGAGTACCTCTTTGCAAATCGGACTTCAAGCCGTACCCAACGCTGTGTCTGGCGCCATGATCTTTCTTGGAGACCAACCCCTCCTCCCATCTCAAGTTGTTCCCTGCATGATCGCGACCTACCGCGAAACAAGGAAACCGATAGTCGTACCCACCTATGGACAGGAAAGAGGTCACCCGGTGTTATTCGAGAGATCCATTTTCTCTGATCTCCTAGCTATCGAGGGAGATAAAGGTGCCAGTCAGATCATCAACCGATACCCGGAGTTGGTAGCCACCGTACGCTTTTCTTCTTCCTTGGCACCGAAAGACGTCGACACTCAAGAAGATTATGAAGCGATGTGTGCGGTCTTTGAACAGAAACACTATGTCCCAGAACAGGGAATGGAAGGAGAAATCCCATGATTCCAAGTACATTTGAATATTACGCCCCCACAACGTTAGCCGAAGCCTTTTCCTTGCTACGCAAACATAACGGTGATGTGAAAGTTCTTGCAGGAGGACATAGCCTCCTTCCCATGATGAAGTTACGAATGATCGAGCCGCAAGTGTTAGTCGATATTAATGGAATACCAGATCTCTCGGGCATAGAAGAATCAGGAGGATTTTTAAAAATTGGTGGGTTAACTCGCCACGCTGAACTGGAACATTCAGCATTGATTCACGAGAAGTATCCAATTATCGCCGATGCGGGCAAGGTGATTGCCGATCCGCTCGTTCGCAATCGGGGGACGGTTGCCGGGTCGCTGTGTCACGCAGATCCCGCGGGTGATTGGGGTTCCGTGATGCTGGCGCTCAGAGCCGAACTCGAGATTACCGGGCCTTCGGGGAAACGCACAGTTTCAATTGATGACTTTCTTGTGGGGCCGTTTACGACCTCCCTAGGGGATGGGGAAATCCTGACTCAGGTACGCGTGCCAATGACCAATGAAAAGCATGGATCGGCATATGTGAAACTCGAAAGAAAAGTTGGGGATTTTGCCACCGGAGCGGTGGGAGTATTCCTGGTGTTGGGCAAAAACGGTGTCTGTTCACAAGTAGGCATCAGCCTCACCGGAGTTGGTCCAAAAAATCTGCGGGCGAGTAGTGCCGAGAATGAGCTGAAAGAGAAAATCCTTGATGAACAGACCATCAAAAAAACCGGAGTGCTTGCAGCTCAGGATTCCAACCCGACGGCGAATGAGCGTGGTTCAGAGGAATACAAGCGTGATGTGATCAGGGTACTCACGATGCGTGCTCTTAGGAAATGCTTAGAGCGGGCCCAGTGAGTCAGACCATTCTATTTTGCAGACGAGGAGGATTTAAAAATGCCGACGAAAGTTCAAGTCACCATAAATGGGAAAGAACGAGAAGGGGAGGTCGAGCCCCGATGTCTCTTGGTGCACTTTATTCGAGATGACCTCCGGCTAACCGGAACGCATATCGGGTGTGATACCACCCATTGCGGCGCATGTACGGTGCTTCTCGATGGAATACCGGTCAAGTCGTGTACGGTGCTGGCTGTGCAAGCGAATGGGAGAGATGTGACGACGGTCGAGGGCCTCGAAACGGATGGGAACCTCCATCCAGTTCAAGAAGGTTTCTGGCAGGAGCATGGTCTTCAATGCGGGTATTGCACACCTGGAATGCAGATGACGGCTTGTGCGTTGTTAGAAAAGAACCCCAATCCAACGGAAGATGAAATTCGAGTTGCCATTTCCGGGAACCTTTGTCGGTGTACCGGCTATGTCAATATTGTGAAAGCCATTCAATATGCGGCGAATAAACAGAAGGAAGGAGTAGCAACATGAAGTGTAAGACTTCAGCCGAAATTGGCGGAATGGGGCATTCGGTGAAGCGGAAGGAAGATCCACGATTTATCCGAGGCCAAGGGAACTATGTTGATGATGTTCAAGTTCCTGGAATGGTGTACATGGACATCGTCCGCAGCCCCTATGCCCATGCAAAAATTGTCAGCATTGATACATCAGCGGCGCTAAAGATTCCTGGCGTGTTGGCGGTGATTACCGGAGAAACACTCAAACAATACAATCTGCATTGGATGCCCACGATCATGTCAGATACGCAGATGGTCCTTCCAGTAGAGAAGGTCATGTACCAAGCTCAGGAAGTGGCAGCTGTTATCGCTACGGATCGATACATTGCCGCTGATGGAATGGCTGCAGTCGAAGTTGAATATGAGCCACTGCCGGTGCTGGTCGATCCCCATAAGGCCTTAGATCCCGATGCGCCCATTCTTCGAGATGACAAAGAGGGTAAGACAGACAATCATATTTTCCACTGGGAAGCCGGAGATAAAGCGGCCACGGACCGGGCTTTTTCCGAAGCCGAAGTGACCGTGAAGCAAGACATTTATATTCCCAGAATCCATGTGGCCTCCATTGAAACATGCGGGTGTGTTGCGCAGTTTGACAAGGTAACTGGAAAACTCACCGTCTGGCTCACGACCCAAGCTCCTCATATTGTTCGAACGGTCTTTGCGCTGGTGGCCGGGCATGTGGGGTTGACCGAAGAAAAAATCAGGATCATCTCACCAGATATCGGTGGCGGGTTCGGCGGAAAAGTGCCGATCTATCCTGGCTATGTTATTGCGGTGGCTGCCTCAGTCGTGACGGGTCTTCCCATAAAATGGATCGAAGATCGGTCTGAAAATCTTCAAGCCGATTCTTTTGCTCGTGACTATCATATCACCGCAGAGGTGGCCGCAAAGAAAGATGGTACCATGACGGCCCTTCGGTTTAAGACGCTGGCCGATCATGGCTATACCGATGCGAGCGCCAATCCTTCTAAATATCCCGCTGGGCTGTATAGCATCTGTACCGGTTCCTATGATTTTAAAAACGCGTTCATTGAAGTGGATGGGGTGTATACCAATAAGCCGCCAGGTGGCGTGGCCTATCGCTGTTCCTTCCGGGTTACGGAAGCGGCTCATGCTATCGAACGAATGGTGGATGTGTTAGCGACTGATCTAAAGATGGATCCCGCGGAACTTCGAATGAAGAACTTTATTCCAGCCAACAAGTTTCCGTATCATTCGCCGTTGGGATGGGAATATGACAGTGGCGATTACCATGCGTGTTTGCAAAAAGCCATGGACAGGATCGGGTATGCCGATTTGAGACGCGAGCAAGTTGAGAAACGGAAGCGTGGTGAGTTGATGGGAATCGGAATCAGCAGTTTTACGGAAGTCGTCGGTGCGGGGCCGTCAAAAGACTTCGACATTCTTGGCGTCAAGATGTTTGATAGTTGTGAGATTCGTGTTCACCCGACAGGCAAAGTGCTTGCACGAATTGGGGTCCAGACTCAAGGGCAAGGACATGAAACGACCTTTGCGCAGATCGTTGCAGAGGAATTGGGCTTTCCCCACAGTGACGTCCTGATCGAGCATGGGGATACCGATACCGCGCCGTATGGGTTAGGTACCTATGCCAGCCGAAGCACCCCGACAGCTGGGGCGGCCACGGCAATGGCTGCTCGAAAGATTCGGGACAAGGCCAAAAAGTTGGCTGCCCATCTCCTTGAAGTCAACGAAGCAGACCTGGAATGGGAGCCAGGAAAATTCTTTGTGAAGGGTGCCCCACAAAAAGCGAAAACCATACAGGAAATTGCCTTTGCCGCATACACCAACTTTCCCCAAGGAATGGAGCCAGGGCTGGAAGCCGTATCGTACTACGATCCACCCAACCTCACCTTCCCCTTCGGGAGTTATATCTGTGTCGTGGATATTGATACGGGAACGGGTGCAGTCAAAATCCGGCGTTTTATGGCCGTCGACGATTGCGGCAACATTATCAATCCCATGATCGTGGAGGGCCAAATTCATGGGGGTCTGACTATGGGCATGGCTCCGGCGTTGCTCGAAGAGATCCAATACGATGAGAACGGGAATATTCAAGGCGGGAGCTTTATGGATTACTTGGTTCCGACTGCAATGGAGACCCCAAAATGGGAAACGGATAAAACCTGTACGCCTTCGCCTCATCATCCATTAGGCGCGAAAGGAGTGGGAGAATCCGCGACGGTTGGTGCACCCCCGGCGATTGTGAATGCAGTTGTGGATGCGCTTTCGCATCTCGGGGTTCGGCATATGGAAATTCCGATTACTTCATATAAAGTCTGGAAAGTCCTTCGCGAACACGGGGTGATGGACTGATGGCATTACATTCTTTTCTAGTGCTTTCTGGAGCCCCTCCTTTGTAAGGAGGGGCTTGGGGAGGTAGAGGTCTGCCAAGGAAGGCAAGGACCTGAGGTAAAGAGTCACTATGAGAAAAAATTGGTTTGAGCTTGCAGCGGAACTGAAAACCCAAGGGAAACCCTTTGTCCTGGCGACGGTCATCCGGCGGGAGCCGCCGATCTCCACCAAGCTTGGAGATAAGGCGATCGTTACCCCAGATGGAACGTTTACCGGATGGGTGGGTGGAAGCTGTGCTCAACCTACCGTGGTGAGTGAGGCGCTGCAAGCCCTTCAGGATGGGCAGCCGCGATTGATTCTATTAACCCCAGATGCCAGGCAGGATACACGGTCAGGGGTGACGGTATTCCCTATGACCTGCCATAGCGGAGGCACAGTGGAAATTTATCTTGAGCCATATCTTTCTTCGCCCCGGTTAATACTGGTGGGTGCTTCCCCGATTGTCGAGGCGCTGACACGTCTCGGCAGTGCGTTGGGCTATCGGGTGTGGTGTATGGACCCAACAGCCACAGAGGAAAGGTTCCCAGAGGCGACGCGCGTGCAGAAGGAAAGCCCCATGCCGGCCATTGAGCCGGATGGGGAGAGCTATGCTGTGGTCGCCACGATGGGGCACTTCGATGAGGAGGCCCTGCTAGCGGTATTGTCCAGCGAGCCACTGTATGTCGGCATGGTGGCGAGTCCGAAACGTTTTGGTCAGATATGTCAGACGTTAGAGAGCAAGGGCATGTCCACCCAAATGCTGAAGAAGGTGAAAAATCCGGCTGGTCTGGATATCAATGCCAAGCTTCCTGAAGAGGTGGCGCTGAGCATTTTGGCTGAGATCATTCAAACGAAACGAAGCCAGATGGTGTCTCCCATTCCAATAGTTTCAGATGATATCAGATCTGAACAGATAGCAAAGGATCCCATCTGCGGAATGACGGTGGATCCCGCGACAGCTCAGTATACCGCTCAATATCACGACAAGACCTATTATTTTTGTTGTGGAGGCTGCCGCGATTCCTTCCAAGGAAACCCAGAGCAATACCTCGCCGTAGTACAGACCGCCAATCATCGGTGAAAAGGCGGTTAATCCAGGAGTATTCGTGAAGAAAGATATTCAAGAGATACAGGCCGGGATGGGTCGGCAGGGCTATATTGCCGAACGATCTCTCGCAACATCAGTCTACCTTGCCAGGGAACTAGGAAGGCCGCTTCTTATTGAAGGTGACGCGGGTGTGGGAAAGACCGAACTCGCCAAGGTGCTGGCTGGCCTATTGCAAACTGAGATGATCCGCCTTCAATGTTATGAAGGGCTCGATGTCCACACCGCGCTCTATGAGTGGAACTATCAAAAACAGATTCTTCGCATCAGGCTGGAAGAAGGGGCGAACAAGACTCCACGCCAGCTCGAGGAGACGATTTTCTCTCGTGACTTTTTGCTAGAACGTCCTCTGCTTCGGGCCATCACGTCACCGGATAAAGCGGTCGTGCTATTGATTGACGAAATCGATCGAGCCGATGAGGGATTCGAAGCCTTTCTGTTGGAACTGTTGTCTGATTTTCAAGTGACGATTCCCGAGCTTGGGACTATTCAAACCACGCATATCCCCCATGTCATCCTGACATCCAACCGAACACGGGAAATCGGTGACGCTTTGCGCCGTCGATGCCTCTATGTCTGGTTAGAACATCCCAGATTCGAAAAAGAGCTCCAAATTATTCAGACCAAGATTCCCCTGATCTCCGAACGTCTGGCGAAACAGATCACAGGCTTTGTCCAGGCGCTTCGACAACAACGGTTGTACAAAGTTCCGGGAGTGGCTGAGACCTTGGATTGGTCGCACGTGATGGTGGCTCTGCATCAAGACCACATCGAGGCATCAGTGGTGAAAGATACTCTGGGGGTATTGCTGAAGGATTATCACGATATCAATGCGCTTGATGACGAGAAATTAGGAACGTTGGTGGAAACAGCCGTGCAGTCGGGAGAGGCCCTGTGACGATGGATGATGCCAGACTCCTCTGGATGCCGGATGGGGAGAGACGAGGTGATCTCGTCGAGGACTTAGCACAATTTTGTCACGTCCTTCGAACGCAGGGTCTGACCGTGGGGCTTGCCAAAGAGATTGCTGCTGCCGCTGCGCTCCTGCATATAGACCTGCTTGATCCGGAAGATTTTCGGTTGGCGCTCAAGGCGGTCCTCCTAAGTTCCCAGAAGGATGCGCGGATGTTTGATGGGCTATTTTGGGATTTCTGGCTCAACCGCCCAGTCAAACATGTGGAACATGACATCAACCTCGTGAATAAGCCAACCACTTCCCATCGGATTCCTGCACGCAAGACATTGGCGATGGGAACAGGTGATGGAAGTCAGGAACAGAGGAATGACAAGAGCAATCGCCCCTGGGCCGACCAGGTTCCCTGCTACAGTCCCGAAGCCGTATTACGGAAAAAATCGTTTGAGGAATTTTCGCCATCGGACATAGAGGCGATGACACACCTTTTAGAAAATATGGCCATCAAACTCGCGACTCGTCCAAGCCGACGAATGCGGCCTTCAACTCGACGTCACCATGTGGATCTTCGCCAAACCATTCGACGCACCTTGCGATATGGAGGAGAGTTTGTCGATCTCGCCTATAGAGAGAGAAGAGTCGAGAATCCAAAGATAATTGTGTTGTGTGACACCAGTGGGTCAATGGATCCTTACGGCGAATTTTTTCTTCGGTTTCTCTTCTCCCTCAAACAAGCGGTCCGCCAAGTGGAGATTCTGGTTTTTAGTACTTCGTTGACCAGATTAACTCCCTTATTTGCACATGCGGGAATCGCGGAGATTTTGAAGCTGGTGTCAGAGATTACACCCGATTGGTCCGGGGGGACAAAAATCGGAGATTGTTTGAGTGAATTTTTCAACGACTATGGCTGCCAAATGTTAGGGCACAATGCTGTGGTGGTGATTCTGAGTGATGGGTTGGAAGCTGACACCACGGAGGCACTTGAGTATGCGATGCGTGGGATTCGAAAGCGGGCCCAAAAAGTGATTTGGCTGAACCCATTATCCGGAAGCCCCGATTATGAACCGCTGTGTCGTGGCATGACGGTGTCCCTTCCGTTTGTGGATCATTTTGCATCCTGCCACAACCTCGAATCTCTTGAAAGAGTCATAGAACATCTGCGGGTTTAATCATTCTTAAAGAAGCCAACGCATTTTGTTGGTGCGAAAGAGGCAGTGACATGGCAATACAAATCAAAAAAACATTTGAATTACAGGCACCTATCGAACAGGTGTGGACGTTTATCACCGACCCGTACCAAGTCGTGGGCTGCCTGCCTGGGGCAGCCATTTCCGAAAAAACCGATGAGCGCACCTACAAAGGAACCATCACGGTAAAGGTGGGACCCATGACCATCAATTATAAGGGGAAGTTTACATGGGAGAAGCTGGATAGGGAGCATTACGAGGCTGAACTGGTTGGCCGCGCACAGGACGTGAAAGGGAAAGGAAGTGCCGATGTGCGAATGACGACACAACTCCGTCCCTCAGAAAATGGTCGGACCGAGGTGACTATGATTTCCGATGTAGGCCTCATCGGACCTCTCGCACAATTCGGTGGACGCATGCTCCAAGATGTCGCTGATCAAATCATTCAGCAAACAACACAGGTGATGCAAAAAAAACTGGCAGATAGTGCTGCTCCTGGAACGAATATTCAGGAGGCAGCAGCTCAAGAGTCAGTACCCGAGCCAATGAAAGCCCTCCCCTTTGCCTGCAAAGTTCTTTGGCGTTCGATCACGGGACTATTCCGCCGTGCCTAGCAGAATGTTCCAAAAGACCGCCAGCGGCGTTCTCGGCAATTTGTCGTGCTCACGTACTGTCGTACGCTCCGCGCGCCAAATTGCCTGCGGCCTTGCTGGATCTGGCTCCGCCGAAACGACTTCGCGCAGGCGAGCAGCCTTTTTGAACACCCTGCATGGTCTTAGGATAACGGAACTATCTGAGGAAGTATGGAATCATTAGAGCTATTCGAGCGAGTTCGGTTAATAGGTGGTCGTGCGGTCATGGCGACGCTGGTTCGGACAAAAGGGACCACTCCCCGAAAGGCTGGAGCCAGGATGTTTGTCAGTGAAGGCGGAACTATTTTGGGGTCGGTGACCATTGGAGGATGTGTCGATGCTCGCGTGATGGAAGAGGCGGGAAAAATTGTTGCCAACGATGTTCCCCAGTTACTGGAGATGGAGTTGGGTGATGAGGAAGCTTGGGAGATTGGCCTGACATGCGGAGGAACTATTCAAGTGTTCCTGGAGCCGTTGGATTTTACCGATTCAAAAGCTACCCCTATCCCATTTTACGAAATGGCCCGCAGGGAGGCTCGATCAGGGAAGCGTACGGCCATCATATCACTGCTGAAAGTACCTCCCAGTAGTCAGGCTCCTCTTGGAACACAGATGCTGGTAGATGATCACGGCAACATCCACGGGACTCGGCTGGAGGACCTTGATGAACAGGTTGTCCCAGATGCACGTGATCTGATGGCCCGTGGGATTTCACAAACGTGTTCCTATCATCTTGAAGGTGCAGGTACCATCGAGGTGTTTTTTGATGTCTTCGCACCTGCCTTTCCTTTACTCATCTTTGGCGCCAGCCATGTGGCTATTCCCCTTGTATCTTTTGCCAAGATCTTAGGGTTCCGAACGGTGGTAGTCGATGCAAGGCCGCGGTTTGCCACACGAGAACGATTCCCAGAAGCCGACGACGTAATTGAAGGGATCCCATCAGTCGTGGCAGATCAGTTGACGATGGATTCCACGACTTCAGTCGTGCTCTTGGCTCACGATTACAAATTTGAGGTGCCGGTGCTGAAACGCGCGTTAGCCTCGAACGTGCCGTACATCGGATTGCTGGGTAGCAAACGGAGAGGGACAGCCATTTTTGAATTGTTGCGCGAGCAGGGCATCGCAGATCGAGACCTCGGTCGGATTCGGGTCCCTATTGGCCTCGACCTCGGCGCACAAACGGCTCCAGAGATCGCTCTTAGTACGATGGCTGAAATCCTGTCCGCATTGACTAGTCGGACTGGTGGGCCGTTAAGCCAGGTACAAGGAAAAAAGATTCTGGAACTTCAGGAACCATAACGTGAAGCCTTGTCTTGTCAAAAAACAGAACGTTCACCCAAATGATCTCATCGGCAGGATCTTATGCCATGATTTAGTCCGTGGAGGGGCAGCGACGCGAGCTGGTCTTCGGAAGGGTCACTGGATTAGTGAAAAAAATATCCCGATTCTGTTGGATGATGAGTGGGATGAACTGCATCTCATCGAACCTGGAGCAGACGACCTTTTGGAAGAAGAGGGTGGGCTTCGGTTGGCGAAAGCCATTGCGGGCTCGGGTATCGTGGTCAAGACTCGCCCGCAAGGCAAGTGTGAACTGATCGCGACACAAAAGGGACTCTTCAAGGTGGAGGTAGAATCGCTACGACGACTGAACACGTTGGAAGGCGTGTCGGTGTATACGCTCTTCTCCAACCAAGTGGTCTGCCAAAATGAGACTGTGGCTCATGCACAGATCACTCCGCTTGTGATCTCTCGAAAAATCATTGAGGAAGCAGAGCAGATCGTTGCTGGAGCCGGAGGACTGATTCGGGTGGCACCCTTTTCACATTGGCAGGTAGGGGTTCTTGTGACAGGCAGGGTAGACGAACGTGGTCGAGAGCGGTTTCGATCTACACTCATCGAAAAACTTCGGTGGTTCGGTTCCGAAGATCTTTTGAATTGTGTTCACCTGCCCTGTGATCAAGAACGGATTCGAAAAACGATCCAAGCGTTTCTTGGATCGGGGACCAATCTTCTGCTTGTGGCGGGAAGTAATGCCATGGATCCCCTCGACCCTGTGTTTCAGGCGCTTCACGCTGTCGGCGCTCGAATGGATCGTTTTGGCATGCCCACGCACCCAGGCACACTTCTTTGGATGGCCACATTAAATCAGATGGTGATCATTGGGCTGCCTGCCTGTGGGATGTACTCGCATCGTACTGTGTTCGATCTCCTTCTTCCACGATTATTGGCTGAAGGGAAAATGGAAGCCAGTGAATTGGCAGATTTTGGCCACGGTGGCCTGCTGAATACAACGATGGATTTTCGATATCCCCCATATACAGCGATCGAGAATGTTGAGTCGGAGTAACTGGGATGCTCTATGGCGATTTTATCATGGATCATTACCGGCACCCTCGGAACTACGGTGCCCTGGAAAACCCCGATATGATGTATGAGGATGTGAACCCTCTGTGTGGTGACCGAATCAGAATAGAGGTAAAGCTTGATGATATTGCGCATGTACACGAAATTGGTTTTGTGGGTGACGCCTGCATTATTTGCAAGGCGGCCACCTCTATTTTGACTGATATGGTAAAAGAGCGGCCTATTGAGGTGATAAGAGAAATTGAACCCTCTTCCCTGTTACAGGCGCTACAAGTTCAGATCCGTCCAGCCCGTCTGAAGTGCGCCTTGCTGCCTCTCGACATTCTCCAAAACGCCGTAACATCGCACCTTTCACCTTAGTAATTAGAGTGTTTTTCACAATGATGTGTCATTCTTGCCTGATGTCAATCTGTCAAGTGTTTGTCCCTCTACTGGGCTCTCGATCGTTCCTCCCTTTCGTCATCGGATGGACACATCTTTGTGGCGTTGTCTCGCGAGAAAAAATCCCAGATCCTTCTCTGGCTCCCTTTGGGCAGAGATCTCTTTGTAAGCCGGTATACCTTAGCGGCTCAGCGAGTACAGGCGCGTCGGCAATTCCTCCCCTTTGTAAGGGGAAGATAAAGGTGGGGTAGAATCCCCGAAACTCCATGAAAACTCCCCAAACCACACTTGATAGTGAATCAATTAGAAAAGACTTTCCCATATTGAACCGGGAAGTGAATGGGAAGCCGTTGATTTATTTGGACAGTGCCGCCACATCCCAAAAACCGCTTCAAGTCATAGAGCAGATCAAAGATTATTACGAACGTTCCAATGCCAATATTCATCGGAGCGTACACGTACTAGGAGAAGAAGCGACGGCGCGCTATGAGCAGGCGAGGGATACCGTCGCACGTTTTATTCACGCCCCGAATCGGGAAGGAGTGATCTTTACACGCGGGACCACCGAGGCAGCGAATCTCGTCGCCTATAGCTGGGGGCGAAGCCATATTCGGGAAGGCGATGAAATCCTTCTAACTGAAATGGAACATCACAGCAATCTTATTCCTTGGCAATGGCTTGCAAAAGAAAAAGGCGCTCGTTTGGTGTATCTAGAGGCCGAGGAAGGTGGAGTAAACGCCGGACGTCTGGGCGAATTACTAACCAAAAAGACTCGACTTGTGGCGGTGACCCATGCATCCAATGTACTTGGCACGATTACCCCAATCCGCGAGATAATCCAAGCAGCTCACGCTGTCGGTGCCGTCGTCTTTGTAGATTCTGCACAAGCCGTACCTCACGTCCCATTGAATGTGCGAGATCTCGATTGCGATTTCTTAGCCTTCTCCGGGCATAAAATGCTTGGACCTACTGGGATTGGAGTGCTGTATGGAAAACCTGAGCACTTGGACGCGATGCCTCCGTTCCTGGGAGGCGGCGAGATGATTCGAGAAGTGTGGCCCGACAGGGCCACATGGAATGTCTTGCCCTGGAAATTCGAAGCCGGCACACCAAATATTGCTGGAGCCATTGGTTTGGCTGCGGCCATAGAATATCTAGAGGACTTGGGAATGGATGCGATCAGTTCGCACGGAGAACAGCTCGTCTGCAAAGCGCTCACCGCCCTCTCGAACTTGGAAGGAGTGACGCTCTACGGTTCCATAGAGACCTCTCACCGTATTCCCTTGATTGCTTTTAACTGTCAAGGTATCCATCCCCACGATCTTGCTGCCGCACTAGATGAAGATGGTATCGCCGTCCGCGCCGGCCACCATTGCGCGCAACTTCTCATGCGTCGTTTCGCCATTGAAGGGACAGCTCGCGTTAGCTTTTATATCTACAATACCCAAGCTGAGGTGAGGGCCTTCTGTGATGGAGTGTCGAACGCCATTGAGCAACTGAGTCCCTTACGTCATTCTCAGATAACAGCATCGATAGTCAACAAGTCTTGAAGTCCGTCCGTGTACTTACATTCTGTCGAATTTTATCGTCCTCAATGGAACGCAGAAAAGTTGGCGAGTATGCCGGCCTCGTGGAATCGACTACCTGTCGTGGGTTCAGCCTCAGATTCACCTGCATACCGGCTTGACTCCAGTTGCCCCACTATATAGTGTTTTGCGACATGGTGAGTTACCCCACGGACATGTCCGATCTGATGACCCGTTTTTTTACTGAGGAGGCCTGTCGCACCCATATTGAGAAGCTTCGCTGGCCAGAGTATATCTGTGTGAAATGTGGGAATCACAAGAGGTGGAAAACCAAGCGAGGGTTGTCGGTGTGCTCCACATGTCAATATCAGCAGTCACCATTGGCCGGAACGATTTTTCAAGATTCTCGTATCCCGTTGCGCATTTGGTTTCAGGCAATCTGGTGGTTTACGAGCCAGAAAAATGGAGCGAGTGCTCAAACGTTGCAAAGGGTGTTGGGGATGAGCGGTCACGAGCCTGCGTGGCTCATGCTTCATAAATTACGGGTTGCGATGGTTCGCCCCTCCCGCAACCGTCTTGCCGGGCACGTTGAAGTTGATGAAGCCTATTTGGGTGGAGAAGGAAACAAGCAACTGGTTGGCGTTGCCGTGGAAATCAACGACAAAGGAAGTGGGCGAATGCGAATGCAACCGCTTAAGGGCCGAACAAGCGCGGATGTCAAGCATTTCGTTCAGCAGCATGTTGAGCCTGGCAGTACGATTATCACCGACGGACTCACAAGTTATTGCTGTCTGGCAGACGAAGGGTATGCGCACAAACCAATGCGAAAGTCCTCTGGTGGGGGAAATCACGACCCAGACGCAGACGACCTGTTGCCAAGAGTCCACCGTGCCATTTCACGGGTGAAACGTTGGCTCCTGGGCACATACCAGGGACGCCTTGATCATAAGTACCTCGACGCCTACCTGAATGAATTTATCTTTCGATTCAATCGTCGGACCTCGCGCTCTCGGGGCCTCTTGTTTCATCGACTCCTGGAAAATGCTATCGCCGTCGACCCGGCTCCGCTCCAAAAAATTCAGCGGACCACAAAATCTAGTAGCAACTGGAGTTAAGCCGGTATGCAGGCAGATTCAGGGTCTGTTGAAAAAGCCACCAGCGGCGTTCTCGTCAATTTTGCGTGCTCACGTACCGGATGTACGCTCTGCGCTCAAAATTGACTGCGGTCTTGCTGGACGAACTTTTTTGAACCGATCCGAGGCCTCTGACATCCAACGTCTTTCAGCCAAAATGTGCCGCTTGATAGCCGTATTATTCAACACTCCCATTCACTATTCATATGAAAATTCATTAGACTGTGTCCGAAATCGTATCCACGCAACGGAAGATGCTCATGTGTAACCCTGGTACGTTGTGGTCAAAGACGTTAAAGAAAACCGCGTATGCCATCCAGCATAAGGCGCTCCATTCCATGGCTTCAAAGTGGGAATGTGTGGAGCAAAACGGTGTCAAATTTCTGGTTCACCTTGTGTCCAATTGCCTGCAAAGGAATGGGGCTAGGGTTGGCGATTGTCCAAGAAGTGGTCACTGATCACCATGGTGTTGTGACCGTTGAAAGCCAGCTTGGATACGGAAGTACGTCTTCCGTCGCTCTTCCAAGGTCTCCATAAGCCTCTGGCCAAGTGGCTTCCATTAATCAATGCGCTTGATAAGGGAAGGCGTTCTTTGCCCATGATTCTGATCATTGATGATGATCAACACATCCGATTGTTATTGAGATCCGTGTTAGAACCCATGGGGCATCAGATTATGGAAGCCACCAACGGGAAAGAAGCGCTGGCTGCTCTTCAGAACAGCTCCCCTTCCTTATTAATTCTGGACATTCTCATGCCAGAAATTGATGGGATTGAACTCATTCGGAATATTCGGCGTACGAATTCCGCCATTCCAATTATTGCGATGTCCGGAGGGTATTCCATTGAAAACGTCGATGTGCTAGATGTTGCGCAGAGACTTGGGGTGACACGTACCCTCAGAAAGCCTTTTGATATACGAACCTTGATCAACGTAGTTCAAAGTCTAATTCCAACAGAACCCATCAATTCCTCCCGCATCTGAAACTCTTGCCAGCGCGTCAACGCTTCAATCACCACATCGGCTCAGTTCCTGTGTGCGGCCTTGAGGGCATGGCCCCTATCTCATAATGAGTCCTGGAGGGTAACGAGCACGACCCTACCTTCGTTCGTTTGGCAAAAGGCACTAAATTTTTTGTATTGTTATTTTAGTATAGATATTGTGCGCTAGGTATTGTTAATTTAGGATATATGCACTACACTCGTCTCTCTAATCTTTTTTTCTGGAGGCGACGATGCTGAATTGTCCTCGGTGTGCCAGTGCGGACAAAGTCAAAAGTGGAATCAACAAAGGACGACAACGCTACAAGTGCAAATCCTGTCAGTACTTTTTTACCGTTTCCCATAAATCCGATACGGCGACTCCGGACCAGCGCCGCTTGGCATTGACCCTGTACTTGGAAGGCTTGGGCTTTCGGTCCATTGGTCGAATATTGGGGTTTAGTCATGTGGCGGTTTATCAGTGGATGAAAACTTATGGAGAAACTCTGGAGCAGATCAAGCGCCCAGCTGCTCAGGTCGTCGAACTCGATGAATTGCACAGCTATGTGGGGCATAAAAAAACGACGGCTGGGTCTGGATTGCTGTTGATCGACTTGGAAAACGCTTTCTCCATGCTGTCCCTGGCACCCGAGGGGTCATAACTGGGGAGCAATTGTGGGACGCGAATAAGAGTCCGCTGATTGCCCAAGTCATGACGGACTATTGGAAGCCCTATGAACACTTTGTGCCACCGGAGAAACACATCCAGTCGAAAGCGGAAACCTTCACGGTCGAAGGCGACAATAGCTTGCCGCCATTTTCTGGCTCGCTTTCGCCGGAAAACGAAATGTTACAGCAAAAGCGAATCCATGCTGAAGTCTTCCGTCATGCTCTTGATGGCTAAATAGAACGGCGAGCTAGTATGTATCTTAAATTAACAATGCCGTTTAAGGATCATGCTGGTTGACAATTCTCTGGTAGAACTCTCTCAAGGGAGATCCTTCCTGAGGTTTGTGATGATAGGCTTCCAATCGTTCATCCAGCATTCGTTTCTCATTTTCCGTGAACTCTGCGGCCTCGGCTTGGCTAGCAATGGTATCCCAAATATCTTCGACGAATTGAATCCTTTTTGGAATAGAGAGGTTGAGGGTATCTGCCGCCGTCAATTTTTTCAGGAACCCTCCCTACTGGCTTGAATGGTTAAATGTACCTTTGAGACAATTTCCTTGCAGGCCCAATGGTGGCAGTGTGAAAGGCTTGGTAGCCGTTGGCTGAGATGCTGCATCCTAATTTACCTATACCATTGAGAGTCTCGTTATTTTGATAGCCAATTCTTGGAACGATCTTCTAACTCGCTGATTTCATGAAGCTTTACTTTGTAAGGCTGTGGATAACTGTAAGTGCGTAATGGAAAGCTATTTCTGGGACTTTTGTGAAAAGTCAAATGGGTCTTTAGGTTGATTGCAGACTCGGTAGCTCATTCGTACAATGCTCTTTCCCACGAATGAGTGGGATAGTTCGGTTTTGTCTTTCACATTTTATTCCCTGACGGAAGGGTAGGATTATGGCAAAGGTCCTTGAAGGCCCAGGAATGGGCTTGCTGCGAAAATGGGGAATTTCAACCCCCAACTATATCGTGGTGGCATCAAATGAAGAGTTTGAACAACTCTCCAAAGTGAATGATTGGCTTCAAAAGAACAAGCTTGTTGTGAAAGCCCATGAAGCATTGGGCTCTCGTTTCAAATTAGGTTTGGTCAAGGTGGGGTTAGATTTAGCTGCCGCCAAGTCCGCTGTGAAAGAGATGTTAGGAAAACAGCTGGAGTCCGTGACCATTCGTGAAGTCATTGTTTCGGAAGCAATCGACCACAAAGAAGAATATTATGCCTCGGTGAAATCCACCCGTGAAGGCGTGGATGTGATGGTCACGACTTTCGGCGGCGTGGAAGTCGAAGACAATTGGGAGAAAGTCCAAACGTTGGCTGTCGAAATCGGTGAATCTCCAACAGATGCGCAATTAGCGGCATTAGCCAAGGACGCTGGGTTCTCTGGTGACACAGCCACCAAAATGGCCGAATTTTTGAAAAAATTGTATACCTGCTTTGATAATGAAGATGCACAATATGTCGAGATCAATCCAGTGGTTCAAAATTCAAACGGCGACTTGGTGGCGCTTGATGCAGTGACCTTGCTGGACGGCGATGCCAAGTTCCGCCACAAAGATTGGACCTTCCCCTTCGCAGCTGAATTTGGTCGGGCCTATACCACCAATGAAGAAGAAGTGATGGCCGTGGATGCGAAGGTCAAAGGCTCTGTGAAATTGATTGAAATCCCAGGTGGCAATATTGCCATGCTGCCAGCCGGTGGTGGGGCCAGCGTGTATTACTCGGATGCCGTCGTCGCGCGTGGAGGCAAATTAGCCAACTACGCCGAGTATTCTGGTGATCCGCCTGACTGGGCGGTGGAAGTCTTAACAGAAAAAGTCTGTTCCTTGCCTGACATCAAACATATTATCGTCGGAGGCGCCATCGCCAATTTCACCGACGTGAAAAAGACGTTTGGTGGCATTATCAATGCCTTTCGGAAAGCCAAGGGCGAAGGCAAGTTGAAAGGCGTAAAGATCTGGGTGCGGCGTGGCGGTCCCAATGAATTGCAAGGGCTTGCGGCTATGCGTGCCTTACAAGATGAAGGCTTTGATATTCACGTGTTTGACCGCACGACGCCATTAACGGACATCGTCGATATGGCGATGGCGGCACAATAAACTATTTGAACTCGAGGAATTAGGAGACCGTCTCAATGAGTATTCTTGCCACGAAAGACACGCATGTCGTTATTCAGGGTGGTGTGGCTGGTGTTAATGCTGCCCGTCGTATGGCGGAGTTCCGCTACATGAATAAACAGCCGTTAAATGTATCCGCGTTTGTGTATCCGCCGGATGCAGGAAAAACCAATGAAATTGTGTGTGGGACGGAGCTAGTGGCGATCCCTATTTATAAGACAGTGGCTGACGCCACCGCTGCTCATCCTGAAATTAATACCAGCCTAGTCTATATCGGTGCGAATCGGGCCTATGAAGGCACGATGGATGCCCTGAATGATCCCAAAATCAAAACGGTTTCCATGATTACCGAAGGTGTCCCCGAAAAAGATGCCAAGCTTCTTGGGAAACATGCCAGGAAATTAGGGAAGACATTTAACGGCCCGTCTTCTATCGGTGTGGTGTCTGCTGGAGAATGTCGATTGGGTGTGATCGGTGGAGCGTTTGATAATTTAGTGGCCTGTAAGTTGTATCGTCCGGGTTCATTTGGTGTGATTACCAAATCAGGCGGACTGTCCAATGAAATTATCTGGATTTGTTCTCAATTTGCTGACGGCATTACCACAGCAATCGGAATTGGTGGTGATGCGTACCCAGGAACTGATTACGTCAGCTATTTGGAAATGTTTGAAAACGATCCGCAAACCCATGCGGTCGTAGTCGTGGGAGAAATGGGTGGTGATTTAGAAGAAAGTGCGGCTGAATGGTACGGCGCCAAAAAGCGGCGGATCAAACTGTTGGCCGTCGTGTCAGGTTTCTGCCAAGAAAGCTTACCCAAAGGCATGAAATTTGGACATGCCGGTGCAAAAGAAGGGTTAAAAGGCGAAGGGTCGGCTCGGGCGAAATCCGATGCGTTGAAAAAAGCTGGCGCAATTGTTCCTGATACGTTTGGTGCCTTAGGTCCTGCCATCAAAGCCACACATGAAGAATTGCTCAAGAGTGGAGTGGTCAAAGCCATTCCAGATTTGGCTCCTGCTGATGTGCCGCGGCTTCCCAAACCCGTGGCTCAAGCGAAGAAAGATGGAGAAGTCTTGGTGGAGCCGCTCATTCGATCGACGATCAGTGATGATCGAGGTGAGGAGCCCTTGTATCAAGGGTATCCAGCTTCAGAGCTGATCAATGCTGGCTATGATATTCCGCACGTGATTGGATTGCTGTGGGACAACCGGTTGGTGTCCAAACAAGAAGCGGAAATTATTAAACGCATTCTTATGTTGTCGGCTGACCATGGCCCATGTGTCAGTGGTGCGATGGCAACGGTACTTGCAGCTTGTGCGGGGATCGGCCTCTCACAATCGGTGGCGGCCGGAATGATCATGATCGGGCCACGATTTGGTGGTGCGGTGACCGATGCCGGTAATTGGTTCAAGTATGCCATTGATAACAAACTGACGGTTGATGACTTTTTAGTCTATATGAAGAAAAATGTGGGGCCAGTGCCGGGAATCGGCCATCGAGTGAAAAGTTTAAAAAATCCAGATAAACGCGTGAAAGAACTTGTCGGGCATGTCAAAAGTCTGGGCATCAAAACCCCACATTTAGATTTTGCGTTAGCTGTTGAACAAATAACAGCCGCTAAAAAAGATAATCTGATTCTCAATGTTGATGGGACAATGGCTGCCGTGTTGGTGGATATCGGATTCCCGGTGGACAGCTTGAACGGCTTCTTCATCCTGGCTCGAACCATTGGGATGATTGGTCACTGGACCGATCAGAAACGACAGGGCAGTCGGCTCATTCGTCTGTTTGATTATCTGGTGAACTATGCTTCGCCGAAACGTCGTTCAGTGCCGCCATTAAAATAAGAGAAGGCTTTGGATCTTTGGTGGGGATGGATCCTCATTCAATATTGAACTGAAACCAGGAGAATTTGTTATGTCAGTAGATATGGTCAAAAAACTCTATGCTTCAATGGGACCTGCAATTGAAAAAGCCCGAAAAAGTTTTGGGCGTCCATTGACGTTGGCTGAGAAAATTCTTGTCAGCCATGCCGATAATTTTGAGACCCAAACCTGGGAACGCGGGAAAGCCATGTTGGCGCTTCGCCCTGATCGCGTGGCCATGCAAGATGCCACGGCACAAATGGCGATGTTGCAATTTATTCAAGCAGGGAAAGCCAAAGTAGCTGTGCCTAGCACGATCCATTGCGACCATTTGATTCGAGCTGAAATGGGATCAGAAAAAGATCTCATGATTGCGAATACTGAAAATCGAGAGGTCTATAATTTTCTTGCGTCTGCCGCCAAAAAGTATGGCATCGGATTCTGGAAGCCAGGGGCCGGGATCATCCATCAAGTCGTGCTAGAAAATTATGCGTTTCCTGGTGGGCTGATCATTGGCACCGATTCTCATACGCCGAATGGTGGGGGATTAGGGATGCTAGCTATTGGTGTCGGTGGTGCTGATGCGGGTGAAGTCATGGCGGGCTTACCGTGGGAAGTGCTGCACCCAAAACTGATTGGCGTCAAACTCACTGGAAAACTCAATGGCTGGGCATCTCCCAAAGATGTCATCCTCTATATTTGTGGCAAACTGACAGTAAAAGGTGGCACCAATAAGATTGTGGAATATTTTGGCCCAGGCGCAGAAACCATTAGTGCGACGGGGAAGGGCACTATTACCAATATGGGTGCGGAATTGGGTGCGACGACTTCCGTGTTCCCATTTGATCAAAAAATGGTGGCCTATTTGAACATTACGGAGCGAGAGGACATCGCCAAATTAGCCGAAGAGCATAAGGCGATGTTGATGGCGGACCCAGAAGTCTACGAATCACCTGAGAAATATTATGATGAGATTGTCGAAATTGATCTTTCTGCGCTTGAGCCCTATGTGGTTGGGCCGCATTCGCCTGATTTAGCTCGACCCATTTCCAAGCTAGCAGCAGAAGCCAAGGAAAAAGGCTATCCGGTCGAATTAAAAGCGACGTTGTTAGGCAGTTGCACCAATTCTTCGTATGAAGATATTGGACGCTCGGCGCACATCGCGGCACAAGGATTAAAAGCCGGTCTCAAAGCGAAGACGGCGTTTCTGGTTTCTCCAGGCTCAGAACGAATCTTCCATACCATGAAACGCGACGGGTTTATGAAAACCTTTGAAGATATGGGCGCGACCGTGTTGGCCAATGCCTGTGGTCCCTGTATTGGTCAATGGAAGCGGGCCGATGGCGTGAAAGGCAAAGCCGATTCCATCGTGAGTACCTTTAATCGCAACTTCCCCGGTCGAAATGATGGCATTGCCGAAACCTTGTCGTTTCTGGCGAGCCCAGAAGTCGTAACCGCCTATGCTTTGACAGGGGATTTAGGTTTTGATCCAGTCAATGACACGATTAAAACAGCAGATGGCAAGGAAATTAAATTAGAAGCTCCACAGGGTGATGAGTTGCCGAAATTAGGCTTTGCCCAAGGGGAAGCCGGGTTGGTGGAGCCTGCCGAAAATGGTGAGGGACTGGAAGTTGACCTTCCGCCAACGAGTGAACGGCTGCAATTACTTCAACCGTTCCCTCGTTGGAATGGCAAGGATTTCGAGAAGCTCACCATCTTAATTAAAACCAAAGGCAAGACCACGACCGATCATATTTCGCCTGCGGGTCCGTGGCTCAAGTTCCGTGGTCATTTGGATAAGATTAGCGATAACATGTTTCTTGGGGCCAACAATGCATTTACGGGCGAGGCCGGAAAAGCCAATAATGTGAGTACAGGCGAAAAAAATCTGACTCCTGCGGCCATTGCCCGTGATTATAAGGCCAAAGGCATTGGGTCCTTTGTGGTCGGTGATGAAAATTATGGTGAAGGCAGTAGCCGAGAACATGCGGCCATGTGTCCACGATTTCTTGGAGTTTTGGCCGTGCTCACCAAAAGTTTTGCTCGGATCCATGAAACCAATTTGAAAAAGCAGGGGATCCTCCCGCTGACCTTTGCGAATCCTGCGGACTATGATCAAATCGAACAAGAGGATCAGGTAAGTGTCACAGGGTTAAGTGATTTGGCGCCAGGGAAACCAGTCTCGGTGGTGATTCATAAAAAAGATGGGAAGGACATCACGATTCAAGGGAATCATAGTATGACCGAACCCCAAATAGCGTGGTTCAGAGCAGGCTCGGCACTCAATGCCTTGAATTAATTCAAATGCAGGTCTTATGGAATGACAGGAATGATTTCAGTAACCCAAAAGATACATTTCTGCCAGAACATCGTAGGAATGACTCGATAAAAGATCA
This sequence comes from Nitrospirales bacterium, assembly GCA_965248225.1. GTDB lineage: Bacteria > Nitrospirota > Nitrospiria > Nitrospirales > UBA8639 > Nitrospira_E. The sequence continues at coordinate 3,747,354 of CBDFIV010000015.1, read as the reverse complement.
ACTTTGGTAGCTACAAAAAACTATGAGTATTCAAGATATATTTGAGGAAGATCGGGATACGCCACAACAAATGGTGACGGTTGAAATCGAGGGGAAACCGTTCCAGGTTCCGGCCGGTATCACGCTGATGAAAGCGATATGGTATGCCGGGAGAGATGTGATCCGGGGAGCTGGTTGTTTAGGTGGTTTTTGCGGAGCCTGTGCGACGTATTACCGAACGAAGGGTGATCCCAAAGTGAAAACCTGTTTGGCCTGTGCAAAGGCCGTTGAAGATGGGATGTCCTTTTCTTTCATGCCGGCCTTTCCGGCCAGAAAAGCTATCTATGATCTTCGAGAACTCAAAGATCCTAAGCAGGATTTATTTGAACTGTACCCGGAAGCCCCTTTATGCCGTAATTGCGATGCCTGCACCCAGGCCTGCCCACAGAAAATTGATGTGCGAGAAGGGGTGTGGAAAGCGGTGTTTGGGGACTTCGAAGCAGTTTCCGATCTGTTTATGGATTGTGTGATGTGCGGGATGTGTGCACCGGTGTGTATTGCGGATATTGCGCCCAATCTTGTCGCCGTGTATGCCAGTCGGGCGCATGGAGTGCATTTTACGGAAAAACCGGAAGGACTGGCTCAACGAATCAAGGCCATTTCCGAGGGGAAATATCAACAAGAATGGGACCGTATTCTGCAATTTTCCGATGAGGAATTACAAAACACGATGGCCACCACCACATAATAACCTTTTGGTCCTTCCCCTTTGTAGGTAGTGGGGGCACCCTTCGGGATGCAGCAGGCAAGGGAATAAGTGGGGTAGATGGTCCAATTGCAGAACAAATTATCAAGAGATTCATAAGACATTATTGTAAAAGGATTACCATCTCGCTCCATGGATATCACTGCCCAACACGATCTGGTTCATCAAACTCGAGAGGCTCGTCGAGCCATAGACTTTCCTAAGCTCTCTCCTGTTGAACGTGAAGCCCTCATCAAGACATATCATCCTGATCATCGGGCTGAGGCATACCGGTCAATTAAATTCGGGCCCAATGCTGGCGAATCTACAGTTATTGAGGTGGCAACCCTTTTGGAAGGGGATAGCCCCATTCCTGCGGATTTCGATCTGACGCCGGAACATTCCGTGGATGTGCTGGTCCTTGGGGGAGGAGGCGCGGGGTGTGCGGCTGCGCTTCATGCTCATGCCCAAGGAGCCAATGTATTGTTGGCGACGAAGCTTCGCTTGGGGGACTCCAATTCTGTCATGGCTCAAGGTGGGATGCAAATTGCGGTTGCTCCTGATGACTCCCCTGTCCAACATTTCTTGGATACGTTAAAGGGCGGGCATATGAAAAACGACCACGATCTGTTAAAGGCGATGGTTGAAGATGGGCCTTCTATTGCTCAATGGTTGTTGGAATTGGGTGTGCTGTTTGATCGCCAAGCTGATGGCAATTTGCATGTGAAAAAAGGCGGAGGAAGTACCAAGGAACGGTTGCTGACGTGTTCTGATTATACCGGCCTGGAAATCATGCGAGTGCTGAAGGACGAAGTCTTAAACAAGAGAATTCCCCTTTTAGAGTTTGGTGCGGCAGTTGAACTCCTGAGTGATGGGAAGGGTGCATGTACAGGAGCAGTCTTGCAGGATTTAGATAATAAACGGTACGTGGTCGTGGCAGCCAAAACGGTTATTCTGGCCACCGGTGGAATCGGTCGGTTACATATTCAAGGGTTTCCCACGAGCAACCATTTTGGGGCGACTGGGGATGCCCTGGTGTTGGCCTATCGTATGGGTGTGCCTCTCGTACATATGGATACCTTTCAATATCATCCCTCGGGAGGGGTCTATCCTGAGCAATTGGTTGGCGTGTTAGTGACAGAAGGTATGCGTTCTGAGGGTGCACATTTGGTGAATACGAAAGGTGAACGTTTTGTGAACGAGTTGGATACCCGAGATGTGGTGTCCTCCTCGATCATCAAAGAATGTGAAGAAGGCCGTGGTTTGCGAACAGGGTCTGGGCGTGTGGGCGTCTGGCTAGATACCCCGTTATTGGATGTGGCCCATGGATCTGGCACGTTGGATAAACATTTTCCGGCCATGGTTCGGCAATATGATCGGTATGGGATAGATATTCGTAAGGACCCTGTCTTGATCTATCCAACGCTGCATTATCAAAACGGCGGTGTGAAAATCAATGTGAAAGGTGAAACGCCCGTTCCCAGTTTATTGGTTGCTGGGGAAGCGTCTGGTGGCTTGCATGGTCGCAACCGCCTCATGGGTAATTCCCTCTTGGATGTGATGGTGTTTGGGAAACGTGCAGGGCTCTCGGCGGCCGAGCGGGCTAAATCAATTTCCCAGGGAACCCTCACTCTTGATCATGTGGCCAAGTTTCGGGAAGAAGCCAAACGGAATCATGTGTCATCCGGACTGAATTCACCGATGGTATTGCCAGCCTATACGCGACAGGTATAGAAGAATGGCTACTTTAGAAAATTATGGACAGTAATCCTTTCCGTCATACCCGCGAAGGCGGGTATCCAGGTCATCATTTTGGAGAAAAATCCCTGTGTCTATATTTTGGCAAGTCGAAAAAACGGGACGCTTTATGTCGGCGTGACGAGCGATTTGCTCAAACGCTGTTGGGAACATAAAGAGAATCTCGTTGACGGGTTTACCAAGCGGTACGGCATTCACGATCTTGTCTATTATGAACTTCATGAGTCTATGACGGATGCCATTCAGCGTGAAAAACAAATTAAGAAATGGCGTCGTGTTTGGAAGCTTTCATTAATTGAGGAACAGAATCCTACTTGGCGTGATCTATGGTCAGAAATCGTATGAAAACTGGATTCCCGCTTTCGCGGGAATGACGTTGGTAGTCATAGGCGATTCCCACAGAATACTTTGTTGAATAAGAGAAAACGATTTTACAATACCTAGAGGACGATTATGGATATTCATGAATTTCAGGCAAAACAATTATTTGCGCAATTTGGCATTCCGGTACCCAAAGGCAAAGAAATAAAGAATGCCAGGGCCGCAGAAAAATGGGCCGCGGCACTTGAGACATCAGTCTATGTCGTCAAGGCACAAATTCATGCCGGAGGGCGAGGGAAAGCCGGCGGGGTTAAAATCACAAAGAATCGTGAAGAAGTCCCTGGGTTGGCCCAAGAACTTATCGGCAAGACTTTGGTCACGCATCAGACGGGACCCAAAGGACGAAAAGTTAGACGATTGCTCATTGAAGAAGGAGCAGGGATTGCCAAGGAACTCTATCTAAGTTTGTTGGTTGATCGAGATTCCGGATGCCCCACATTTATTGCTAGCACCGAAGGCGGGATGGATATTGAAGAAGTTGCGGAACAGGCCCCAGAAAAAGTACTCAAAGAATCCATCGATCCTGCTGTAGGATTTCAAGCGCACAATGGACGTAACTTGGCGTTTGCTTTGGGGTTGCCTGATCTTGAGCCTGCAGTGGTGAAGCCGTTCTTTCAGATGTTGGACAATTTGTATCGCTTGTTTATGGAAAAAAATGCCGCGATGCTCGAAATCAACCCCTTGGTCATTACCACGGACAAGCGCCTCGTCGCGTTGGATGGCAAGGTGTCCTTTGATGACAGTGCCCTCTATAAACACCCTGACATTCAAAAATTTCGGGATCTTCATGAAGAAGACCCTATGGAAATTGAGGCTGGAAAGCATAACCTCAATTACGTGAAGCTCGATGGTGATATTGGCTGTATGGTCAATGGGGCTGGGTTAGCGATGGCGACGATGGACGTCATTAAACTCGCCGGTTCTGAACCCGCCAACTTTCTCGATGTCGGTGGAGGAGCCACAAAAGAGACTGTCGCGGCGGGATTCCGAATTCTTCTGAAAGATAAAAAAGTCAAAGGCATATTCATTAATATTTTCGGCGGGATTGTCCGTTGTGAACGCATTGCCCATGGCGTGATCGAAGCAGCCAAAGAGGTAGGCATCAAGCTTCCCGTGGTGGTTCGACTCCAAGGCACCAATGCCGAAGAGGGGCGAAAGTTGCTGGCTGAGTCAGGCTTAAAGGTTGAAGGGGTTGCTGACCTCTGGGAAGCCGCACAACGCATTGTTGCCCTACGAAAAAAGAAGAAATAAAATCGTTAAGTTGCAATTAGTGAGTGAGGTAAGCAATGTCTAAACTCTCTATTGAAGTTGATTTATCCCCAAGCCAGCTGCTTAGTGCCATAAAAAACCTCAGTAGGGCTGAGAGGGAAACATTACTGCTTGAGTTGAATCAACAGGCGAGTCAGGAGATCTTGGAGGCTAAAGACAGAGTAGAACAAGGGCAGACTGCGACATTCGAAGAGGTATTTGGGCATTCTCAACCGAAAAGATAAATGTAGCAGATTTTTTTTGATCGTGGAAAAGCTGCCAAGTTTGTCAAGAAAGCTGGGACGACCCTAAAAGAGAAATTGGAGAAAGAACTTTTAGACATTGCAAAAAGTCCGTTTGTTGCAAGCGAGCTTAGTGGAAAGTTTCAAGGTCTTCGTTCACATCATTTTAATTTACAAAGCGTGGCCTATCGCATTGTCTATGTGGTTTATCCAGAACAAGAACGAATTGGGATTCTTCATATTGGAACAAGAGAAAATTTTTACAAAGAACTCATGAGGGGTTTAGATTAAAAACGATTTGGTCTATTGGTTTCATTAATAGGTCATGGGCTAGGGGAAAGGTAACAAACAAATGAGCATCTTGGTCAATAAAAATACACGGGTCGTGGTTCAGGGCATTACGGGAAAAGAAGGGTCGTTCCATGCGACTCAATGCAAAGCCTATGGCACCCAAGTCGTTGCTGGTGTCACGCCAGGGAAGGCTGGTCAAGAAGTCGAAGGGATCCCAGTCTTTAACACGGTCCGTGATGCCGTGAAGAAAACAGAAGCCACCACGTCATTGATCTTTGTCCCTCCTCCCTTTGCCGCTGATGCGATTTTAGAAGCCGCTGAAGCAGGAATTTGGCTGATCATTTGTATCTCCGAAGGCATCCCTGTCAATGATATGGTGAAAGTGAAGCGCGCCCTCCATGGACGTGCCACTCGTCTCATTGGTCCCAACTGTCCAGGCATCATCACAGCCGACGAATGTAAGATCGGCATCATGCCGGGCTTCATCCACAAAAAGGGGCGCGTGGGTGTTATTTCTCGGAGTGGCACACTTACCTATGAAGCGGTGAACCAGCTCACGCAGTTAGGCCTTGGCGAAACCACGTGCGTAGGAATCGGCGGCGATCCCATCATTGGCACGGGCTATATTGATTTGTTGCATATGTTTGAGAACGATGATGAAACAGAAGCCGTGGTCATGATTGGTGAGATTGGTGGTGATGCCGAAGAAAAAGCCGCCGCGTTTATTGAAAAAGAAATGTCTAAGCCCGTGGTGAGTTTTATTGCCGGCATTACGGCACCTCCAGGACGTCGGATGGGTCATGCGGGCGCCATTATCACTGGAGGCAAAGGCACCGCTGCCGATAAAATGGCCGCTTTAGAAGCCGCTGGTGTAACTGTCGTGAAAAATCCTGCGGAAATCGGGGTTGCAGTACAATCAGTTTTGGGGTGAGGCTTTCCTGCCTATCCTGGGGGTTCTCTTCTGGGTCCATGTCCTTAGGGCCGAAGTTCTTCTTCTCTCCTAGCTGAAAGATTAGCAGGACTTCTTCTACTTGCATTTATCTGGAAAAAACAAAATAATTCTACTTGCTTGAAGTCATCCAGAAACTTGGTTTCATTGTTATCTGCCTCCCTCGTGTGAGGAGGGAAGGATATTCATTGAAGTTGTGCGACTGGGTTGGTTTTTCGTGGGCAAGGACGACGTTCTTACACCATAAATTTTAGATAGTGGCTAGAAATGGGAAACTGCCACGTATGTTGAACCCCTATCATCTAGAAATGCTCCGACAGGGTGCAGAGGTATGGAATCAATGGAGAGTGGACTCCCAAGTCAGAAGTCCAGACCTCGCAGGGGCAGATTTATCAGAAGTTGATCTTTCAGGGTTTTGTCTGGCTGGTTCGAATCTCTGTGAAGCAAATCTTTGTCGGGCGAATCTCTCAGAAGCTGACCTTTCCCGTGGCAATCTCTCAATGGCGTATCTCGTCGAAGCCAATCTTTTCCGGGGCAACCTCTCGGAAGCCAATTTCGTCAGAAGCAATTTTGCCAAAGCCAATCTTTTTGGTGCAGATCTCACACATGCCAATTTATCTGACTCCAATCTCTCTGGTGCCAATCTTTCAATGGCGGACCTCACCACAGCTAATCTGACAAAGGTCAACCTCGCTCTGGTCAATTTTACGAAAGCTCATTTCAAGGATACCCTTGGCATGCCACATGGTGTTTTCGGAATCGAGAACTCTCCATCGATACCTATCCTGACTCCGGCCATGGTTCGCCCCAAAATGGATCTTATTACCAAAGACATGTTGGGAGGGAAAGGCATCAAAAAACCTGATCCCATTCAGGTCCGCATCAGCATTCAAGGGCACACAAGTTTCTATGAAGAACGAACCCTCATGAATACCGTTCTCGATGTGCTGAAACTGTATGGCTTCGATCTCACCGAGAATCCTAAAATTTCTGAGGGTCCGTTTTGTGTGACCATTATGTGCCAAGGGAAGGCATGCAGTACATCAGAGAAGGTGGATGAAGCTCTGGATGGTCTCTATGAAGGGTTTCTGGGAGGGTTGAAGAAGAAAGATGTCTCTCCTGCCTTGACCACTCAACACGTTCAGGTTATCGAAAAATTCATTGAGGCGATTCACTCAACGCCTAAGCAATTGATGATTCAAATTGATCATCTTGTCATTATACAATCCACTCAACAAGGCAAGGGTGGTATTGAAATCCATCAAATCTCTGAAGCCTTGAGGGAAGAATTAACGAAAGATTCCCAAATTCTGAACTCGTCTCAAATTCTCCAAAAAATTCTTAATGAATAAGAAGGGTCTTGCAAACCTACATGCCAAGATCAAAGAAGAGAAGCCAGGATATGCCTAACTTTGGAGTTAGTGTTGCCGTTCTCGCTTCCCAGCTCTGTAATTTCTAGAACGCAAACCTTCCGTCTTTTCTTATTTCTCTTTTTGAGGGGATTGACTCTTTGGTTCGATATTGAGTAATTAAGACCATGGCCACCTTAAGTATCAGAACCCTGACTCATGCCAATAACAAAGCAAAAGTCCCTTCAGATGAACGCTCCCAATTTTTTCGGGAACAATATAAAGAGCATGGATTAAGCTTCGCTGGTAAGACGAATGTGTTTGGTGTGGAATACACCGCCGTTGAAGCGGGAAATCATCATAGCCGTCTCGCCTTACGGAAAGCGTTTGAACGAGTGCTCGAATCGCCTACTGCACCTCAAGAGACGGATATGGTCATTATTGCCGATCATGCGTTTCTGAATGATGGAAAAGAAGAAGAACGAACGCTTGGAAAAGTTAATGGAAAAGACAAAATGGTGAAAGTGGAAGTCGAGCGGGAGGGGATCAAAACGTTACTTGAGGAATTTGGTCAAAAGTTTCGGAAAATTACCGTATTATTCGAGAAATCTGAAGAGGGTCCCCAAGAGGAAACTGACTTGGAAGCCCATATTTCCCTGTTGCTTGATGTGAAAAAGACTGGCCAAGATCATGCTGTTCATGTCCTGCATTTTCAACAAGAAGTGACTCCTCCGGTTTATGCGCAGTTTGTCAATAATGCCGCTGGCATTCCCCTCTGAAAAACTCGTTCACAATCGTTTTCTTCCTGCTTCTATCAGTCCAGCCGTAACCGCTAGTGTCACGTCATTCATCAAGAGTCGGATACAGACGCTTGAGCTTGATCCTGGCATCATCGGTCGTAAATTGCCAATTGATAGTGGCGTTGCTGTTGTTGCGTCGGATCTGCCAGGCCTCAACCTCGGCTTGCATCTCCGTCATCGTGTCAATCCGTCGGTTCAAGCACTGCTTGATGAGCACGTTCAGCTCAATCTCCGCCATGTTTAACCAACTGCCGTGCTTGGGCGTGTAGACGAACTCAAACCGGTTCCAGAGCGCCTTGGCGCGAGACGGGGGAAAGGTCTCATAGAGGGACCCCGGGCCATGGGTATTGAGGTTATCCATGACGAGGGTAATCCTCGGTACGTCTGGATAGTGCTGGGCAATCGCCTCCAGAAACGTCGCCCACTGTCGTTTCGTCTTGCGCTCGGTGATCTGGACCAGACGGGTGCTCGCTAGTGGTTCGACGGCCATGAAGACATTGCAGACGCCGCAGCGCTCGTATTCGTAATCCTGTCGCTCGGGGGCTCCCGCCCTCATTGGCCACGGCAGGCGAGTGGCCCGAATCAGTTGCCGGGGCGATTCATCCATACACACCACGGGATATCGAGCATCGTAGGGGCGCTTATACACATCAAGCACCTGTTCCATCTGAGCCACAAAGGCACTGTTCTGCGCGGGCGGAATGATCCACTGGACGTGCCTCCACGGCTTCAACTCGTTTTTTTTAACACGCGTCGGACTGTTTCATGGGAAATCGTCTCGACATACTGCAATTCGACCATCCGGTCCGCCAGGAGACGGAGCGACCAGCGCGCATGCCCTGTGGGCGGCTGGCTGCAACTGAGGGCGACCAGATGCGCTTCGCGATCCCCATCCATCTTGCGGACGTACTGCCGCTGAGCCGGCTGTTTGTCCAGCGCGACGTCGAGGCCCTGCTCGACAAAGCGGCGCTTCACCCGATCAATTTTTTTCATGCTCACGGGCAAGACGTTCACGATCTCTTGATTGGTCAACTTCTGCATCTGGGTCGGCCCGTCATCGCATTGGAGCAAAATGAGAGCATTGAGAATCTTTTGGCTGCCATGCCGCCCCCGAGTGGTGAGTTCATGAAGCATGGCGCGTTCCTGTGTGGTCAATGTCACCTTGTACTTGATCAGTGGCATCGCATCCCTCCTGGAAATAGGGAAGGATATTAGCCTTTTCATTACGACACATCAAGAGTGACGTGACACTAGTGTGAATCAAATAAACGTGCTCAGCGGTAGGTTGTGCTTTTCTTCTCCTCCGGTCTTTTGTTTTTGGGACGGAGGAAGCTTGCAATTACGAGGCGACTTCCCTCAGAATCACATTTATTTTTCGGTAGAATATTGATGCTCCTGTTTCGATGGGACTAACCTCACTCTGTTGCTGGCTAGAGGGGAAAGGGGGAATTCTTGGGCAGCTCAGACGGGAAAAACCCGTGCGAGTGCGATGCCTGCCCGTTTCGGACAAGCAGTCTGGTCTGTCGAACCGGGGAATCGGACCCTGTTGCTTTTCAACAGTTGCTCCATCGCTTTCAGTATCAAGCGCAGCAAATCGTGTTTTACCAAGGACATGAGTCCTTTGGTCTTTATGTGTTGTGTTCCGGCAAGGTCAAGCTCACCTCCTCTTCCAAACGAGGCCATCAGCGAAATCTGAGTATTTTGGGTGCCGGAGAATTGATTGAGCGGTCAGGATTTTGTGAAGGCATCGTCCATTCCGTGACGTGTGAGACTCTTGAGCCTTCCCAAATTTGCCTTATTGAACGCCAACCCTATCTAGACCTCCTCAAAAAAAATCCCTCGCAAGCTATTGAATTGCTTCAGTTGGTGAGTGAGGAAGTACATCACCAAAAGATTGCGCTTGGGCACCTACCCTTTTGCAAGACTGATGAGCGACTGGCGGCTGTTCTTCTTGACCTTGGGAATCGGTTTGGTAAGAAGGACCCTGAGGGCATCATAATAGAGCTGCATCTTTCTCGCGAGGAATTGGCTGAATTGGCCGGAGTGGCGTCTGAGACCTTGATTCGCTTGCTTGGGCAGTTCAAACGGGAAAAACTCATTGCTACGAAGGGCCGAGATATTACATTGCTCAATCCCAATCGTCTCACCAAAATTGCTGAGCCTCACTCGTAAATTGTTTCGGCCTCACATCTAAATTCCTCCCCCACTCCCTGGCCTGTCTCCAGAAAGATTCCCCATTCTGTCATGGTATGACTGAAATCATATATATATATGACGATGGTCATGGACGATATGGGTTGTCTGGTCCATAATTTCGCCCCTCACGGTCACTTTATTATTAGAATTTTATCATTCCTTAGTTTTGTGTATGGCGTGGATAAACTGGGGAAGATGTCTGTTGAAGGATGACGCGATATGGTTCCTGTCAAGCTCATTATGACCCCATTAGAGAAGATCCAAACCATTGATCATGACAAGACTATTCGGCAGGCATCGCAACTCATGCGCGATCATAAAATTGGGTGTCTCTTGGTGAAAAAAGATGATGTGCTGGGAATTGTGACGGAAACCGATCTGACGCGGCGCGTGATGGCAGAGGGAATGAATCCAGAGGAAGAGCGCATTGAACGAGTGATGACGACACCCATTCTGAATGTCGATGCTGAGGCGACGTTGCTTGATGCGAATGACGTGATGTGTGAAAAAGGCATACGGCATCTTGGGGTTGAAAAGAATGGAACACTCGTTGGTCTCATCTCCGTTCGTGATTTGGTGAAATTTTTGACCAAGTATCCGCGGCAATAGAAGCATGAAAATCACCATTGAACCCCTGTCAAAAACAAAGAACCCGTTCCTGGAACAGGTGGAACGGGAAACGGGAGAGGATCTGTCTCGTTGTTATCAATGCGGAAATTGTTCAGGTTCGTGCCCTGTCTCCGACGAGATGGAAATTCCCGTCTCTCAAATTATTCGGTTTGTGACGCTAGGTCAGGAGAAAACCGTGCTCGAGTCAAACTCGATGTGGGTGTGCGTCTCATGCTTTCAATGTCAGAACAACTGTCCCAAGTGTTTGGATCCCTCAAGATTGATGGAGGGTTTGCGACGACTCAGTCTTCGAAAGGGGCATGCGCCGATTGACATGACGCAGGTCACTGGTGAATTTATCGAGCGCTCGCCGCAGCAAGCTATTGTGGCGGGATTTCGTAAATTGATGCCGTAAGAATTTATGGACAGCATCCCATACTATCCAGGTTGTACGCTGAACACGGTCGCTAAGGATTTCGACTTGTCGGCAAGAGATGCCTTTCGCCTTCTGGGTATCGAACTCGCCGAACTTTCCAAGTGGAATTGCTGTGGATCGTCTTTTCCATTAACCCCCAACAATGCTATCGCCCTCACGGGACCCACCAATGTCCTCGTTCAATCTCAGAAAGAAGGTGGGACGGTTTCAACCTTGTGCTCCTTCTGTTACAGCACGTTGAAACGGACCAACGTGGCGGTGAAGGAGGATAAAGAAGACAAGAAGAATTTGATCAATAATTTCTTGGGGACCGATTACGATGGCAGTGTTAAGGTTGTCCACCTTTTAGAAGTTTTGCGCGATGATGTCGGATACCCCGAGTTAAAGAAACATGTCAAACGGGATTTGAAGAAGATCAAGGTGGCAGCCTATTACGGCTGTACCCTCCTTCGGCCTAAAGGCGTGGCCATCGATAATCCTGAACACCCTCAAATTTTCGAGGACTTTCTCCAGGCAATTGGGTGTCATCCAATCGAGTTTTCTCATAAAGGCGAATGCTGTGGCTCCCATTTGGCGATGTCGCGTGAAGATATCGTTGTGAAGCTTTCGGCGAAGGTGATAGACGCCGCTCTTGCTGTTGGAGCCGAAATGATCACCACGACCTGTCCATTGTGTTTCTATAACCTTGAGCGTGCACAAAAACATACCGTGGAAACGACGGGGGAAGGCCCTACACTTCCCATGTTGTATTTCACGCAATTGCTTGGTTTGTCTCTGGGAATGCCAGTGGAAGAGTTGGATTTGCCAAAAAACTTTAGCGATCCTCGTCCTCTCCTGACGGCGAAGGGGATTTTAGAGGAAGTGCCTGTTGTGGGTTCCTAACCTGCCTTGAGCTCTTGTTGAAAGAAGGGAGAGTTCTATGTCTCGAATTGGTGTGTTTGTTTGTCAGTGTGGGAACAATATTAAGGACACCGTTGATTGCCAAAAGGTGGCTGATGATTCCAAAAATATTCCGGGAGTCGTCCATACCGAGAACGCAGCGTTTCTCTGTTCCAACCCTGGCCAGTCCTTGGTCAAGGAAATCATCAAAACTAATAAGTTAGATAAGGTGGTGATTGCAGCCTGTTCACCCCACATGCATGAAAAGACCTTTCGCAACGCATCAGAAGCGGCGGGCCTCAATCCTTTCGAAGTAGAAGTGGCCAACATTCGTGAGCATTGTTCCTGGGTTCATCAAGATCCAACCAAAGAGATTGGGACAAACAAGTCTCTCGATATTACGCGTATGACTGTTGAGCGAATTCGAAAAAATACTGCATTAGAAAACATCAAAGTCGCCGTGACCAAAAAAGCATTGATCATTGGTGGAGGAGTGGCCGGAATACAATCGGCTCTCGATATCGCTGCGGGCGGTCATAAGGTGGTCCTAGTTGAAAAGGAAAACTCTATCGGCGGACAAATGGCCAAGTTGTCTGAAACCTTTCCTACGATGGATTGTTCGCAATGTATTCTGACGCCAAAAATGGTGGAGGTCGCGCAGCATAAAAATATTACACTTCTGACCTATGCGGAAGTCGAGTCGGTTGAAGGATACGTGGGGAATTTCACGGTCACGATCCGCAAGAAAGCGAAATCGGTCATTGAGGATAAGTGTACGGAATGTGGTGAATGTACCGTGAAGTGTCCCTTCACGGCTCCCAATGAATTTGATTCGGGGATGGCCAAACGGAAGCTGTTCGACATTGGTTTTCCGCAAGCGGTTCCGGCGATTCCCGTGCTCGACCGTGACCATTGTCCGAAGTACACCAAGGGCAGTATGAAGTGCGGTGTGTGTATGGATGTCTGCGGCCCCGACTGCATTGACTTTGATCAGGAAGATGAATTTATCACGGAAAAATTTGGAGCCATCGTCGTGGCCACTGGTTACGATGTGATGGGTGTGGAACGCTTCCCAGAGTTCGGAGGGGGCAAGTACAAGGATGTAATCACGGGACTAGACTTTGAACGGCTGGCAAGTGCTTCGGGTCCAACTGGCGGAGCGATGCAGCGTCCATCTGATGGCAAGGAACCGCGTCGCGTGGTGTTCATCGAATGCTCTGGATCTCGTGATGAGAGCAAGGGAATTCCCTATTGTTCCAACATTTGCTGTATGTACACAGCTAAGCACGCGATGCTGTACAAGCACAAGGTGCATGAGGGAGAGGCCTATGTCTTTTACATGGACATCCGGTGTGGTGGAAAGCGCTATGAGGAATTTCACCGTCGGGCTGTCGAAGTTGAAGGGGCCATTTATCTTAGAGGACGCGTGTCTCGGGTCTATGAACGTGATGGCGTGTTGATCGTTCAAGGTGCTGATACCTTAAGTGGAAGCCAAATCGAGATGGAAGCGGACTTGGTTGTGTTAGCCACAGCCGTGTTGCCCCGAGTGAAGTCTAAGGATCTTGGAAGGCTGTTAGGGATCGCCTACGACGAGTATGGATTTTACAATGAAGGGCATCCCAAGCTTCGTCCTGTGGAAACCGCGACTGCCGGCATTTACTTGGCAGGAGCCTGCATTGGGCCGGTGGATATTCCCACTTCGGTGTCGCAGGGACTGGCGACCGCCAGCAAGGTTATGGCGCTCTTCTCTTCCGATGAATTAACCCGAGAGCCGATTGTGGCGGAAGTGAATGCAGCGAGTTGTAACGCCTGTTGGGATTGTGTCGTCTCCTGTCCGGTCAATGCGATCTATCGAGATGACATTAAGGATCGAGCAGGGAATCTTGTTCGACAGGTGGCCAAGGTCAATGATGGTGTCTGCATTGGATGTGGAGTTTGCGTTGCGGCTTGTCATTCAAAGACTATTGATCTAGCGGGATACACGGATGCGCAGGTGTACTCCGCGATTTGCGCAGTGTAATTTGTATGCGTGAAACGTAAAGCGTGAAGTGTGAAACGGAAGACGTGAGGAAGGCAAAGACCTCTTCTTACACTTCACGCCTTACCCCTTACGGTTTTTAGGAGTTATTATGAGTGAAGAAAAAAACGGGAAGTGGGAACCGAAAATTGTCGGGTTTGTGTGTAATTGGTGCACCTATGCTGGCGCTGACTTAGCTGGTGTGACGCGGACTCAATATAAGCCCAATATGCGTCTTGTTCGGGTTCCTTGCACGGGACGCGTCGACCCCTTGTTTATCATCAAGGCGTTTGAGAACGGGGCTGATGGGGTGGTGATCTCCGGATGTCATCCGGGTGATTGCCATTATATCACAGGGAATTTTCATGCCCGGCGCCGATGGATGTTCTTCAAAGGCCTGACAGACTTTATGGGCATTGAAGAAGATCGGTTGCAATATTCCTGGGTGTCCGCGTCTGAAGCCAATAAATGGGCCAAGATGGTCGATGAAGTGACGGAAAAGGTTCAGGCTCTTGGACCTTTCACGAGGTATCATTCCCTCAAGGAAGCGGCCAAATCGGAAGATCAGTTGAATCATATTTGGAATGAGGCCTGGTTGCCCGGCATTCCTGAGGATGTGCCTTTGCCGGAAGATGCGCCCTTTGTTCCTGAACTTCAACAAAAAGCTCGTGAACTATTGGAGTCGGGAGAAGTTGGCGTCGTGATTGGATATGGTTGGGCCAAGCGTCAGCGTCGCACGATTCCCGTGTTTATTACCGACCCCAACGATGTCTCTAAGCTCACGTTTAATTCTCTCTGTGTAAATAATCTTTCCGTATTCCTTCCCAAAAAACAACAAGATATCGCCAAAATGGGGAAACCTGCGATTGTCGCTAAAGGATGTGATGTCAAAACGATGGTGGTGCTGTTGCAGGAGGACCAGATTACGCGTGAAGGGGTTGTGATTCTCGGAGTGTCCTGTTCAGGAACGATCTATCGTCAGGAGTTATGGACAGGAACACTCGAACCAAACTTGTCACCCAAGTGTGTGGGTTGTGATGTGCAAACGCCCCACCTGTCAGACCACCTCTTTGGTGAACCTGCGCCGGTCCCAACAAACGGAGGGGGGGCGTCGGAAGTCGATAAACAAATTGAGGCGCTGGATAAACAAAACCCAGAAGAAAAGTGGGATTTCTGGAAACAACATTTTGACCGTTGCATAAAGTGTTATGCATGCAGCCAAGTGTGTCCGCTGTGCTACTGCGATCGATGTATCTACGAAAAAAATGATCCTCAATGGATTGAAACGAGCGTCCATCCTCAGGGGAATTTTTCCTGGAACCTCATCCGTGCGATTCATCTGGCTGGTCGGTGCACCTATTGTGGTGAGTGCGACCGGGCTTGTCCTGTGAACATTCCGCTCAATTTGATCAATAAAAAATTGGCTCATGTGTCGGTGGAGGGCTTTGAATACAAATCAGGGTATGATGAAAAAGCCCACCCCCCCATGATCGTGTTTTCCCCGGATGACAAGGAGAATTTCATCCGATGAAGCTGCTGACAAGGGCCAATCTTGATAAATGGGTGGATGCCATGGTTGGGGAACATGTCTTTGTCGTCGCGCCGGTGATTCAGTCAGGGCAGCCAGTGTTAACCCAAATTGAGAAACCCGATCCAATCGACTTTACGCCTGTGATTACTCGTAACTCCTTTAAAGATTTCCTGTTTCCCCAAACCGAAACGGTCATGGTGTACACCATTAAGAAAAATGGCGTGGACGTTCAACCTGCTGGCATGGAATATCCGGAGATGGTGGTTTTAGGCTCCAGGCCCTGCGATGCGGCTGGCTTGGCCGCCATGGTCCCGGTGTTTACGTGGGAGGGGGAAAATGATGACTTGTTTCTGAAGCGATTGGACCGGACCACGGTGGTATCCTTGGCTTGTGTGCAAAAGGATCTGAGTTGTTTTTGTACCAGTGTGGATCTCGCTCCAGATACGACGGAAGGTAGTGATGTCCTTCTTCGAGAGACCCTTGATGGAAATTTTAGTGTAGAAACAGTCACAGAAAAGGGAACAGCCCTTATCGAACGTTGGCCCGAATTTTTCGGGGACGGTTCCGAAGACCTCAAGCCTATTGCCTCACCGATGATGATTGAGAAAAGCGATATTAAAAAAATTCTGACTTGGTTGTCTGACCCTGCGAATTACGATGATAAGGCCTGGGTTGAGCATACGGCCAAATGCGTTGGCTGTGGGGCTTGTACCTATGTGTGCCCCACATGTCATTGTTTTGATCTCACGGATGAGGGGAACGATCGGGAAGGCGAACGGAAGAAAAATTGGGATGCCTGTCAGTTTGATCATTTTACGGGACATGCGAGTGGACATAATCCTCGCGCGCTTCAATCACAACGATGGCGAAACCGCTTCATGTGCAAGTTTCATTTTTATCCGACAAAGTTTGAGTCAAAGGGATGCGTTGGTTGTGGGCGTTGCATC
Source organism: Nitrospirales bacterium (assembly GCA_965248225.1). Classification (GTDB taxonomy): domain Bacteria; phylum Nitrospirota; class Nitrospiria; order Nitrospirales; family UBA8639; genus Nitrospira_E. The sequence goes on along the minus strand of CBDFIV010000015.1, from coordinate 3,730,997 downwards.
CGCGTATGTTATGTCGGATTAGATATTACGGAAATGATGGAGAAAGCTACAGCATATGCAGACGCACAACGGACGTAAGGGGAATCTCTACTGTCCGGACATGATGACCGTCAAAACTCTTATTGAAGAGAGTCACGATACCGTGACCTTTGAATTGGAGTTTCAAGATGAAGCGTTGAGGGAAAGCTTTTCTTTTAAACCGGGAAATTTTGTTTTTGTCGGGACGTTTGGGTACGGGGAGAGTGCGCTGACCATTGCGTCAGGTGCGACCAAAACGGGACTCTTGGATGTAACCTTTCGCAAAATCGGCAGAGTCACTGGCGGGTTGGGACGGTTGAATCAGGGTGATTCGGTCGGATTTCGCGGGCCCTACGGCAATCGATTTCCCATGGAAGAATTCAAAGGAAAAAATTTGATATTCATTGCCGGTGGAATTGGCCTGCCGGCTGTCACCTCGGTTCTGTTTGATTGCCTGGAAGATCGAGAGAACTATGGCGATCTGACTGTTCTGTATGGAGCCCGTAGCACCAAGGATATTATCTATAGACATCATATTGCAGAATGGGAAGCTCGATCAGATGTCAATATGGTGAAAACGGTTGACCCTTGGGGGACCGCTGATGATTGGGATGGCAAGGTCGGATTACTTCCAGTTGTATTGGAAGAGATCAATCCATCTTCTGAAAATACGTTTGTGATCATGTGTGGACCTCCCATCATGATCAAGTTTGCGATGGAGTCCCTGGATAAACTTGGATTTAAGGAAGATCAAGTCTATCTCACCGTAGAAAACAAAATGAAGTGTGGGTTAGGAAAGTGCGGGCGCTGCAATATCGGCGATATTTATATTTGCAAAGAAGGACCCGTGTACACGGCTACGCGGATAAAGCAGATGTATCCGGATTTTTGATTTGAGTAATACATAAACGGCTAGATGTTGGGAGTAGGATTATGAGCGAGGGTAACGGTGCGAATGAAACAGTGAATGGCGAAAAACTCATCTCCATTCAACTCATGGGTCGGACGTATGAGGTGCCGGACAATCTCACCATCATGAAAGCCGCCGAGTATGCTGGGCACCAGTATATTCGTGGATGCGGATGTCGGGGTGGGATTTGTGGAGCCTGTGGAACATTTTACCGGCTTCCTGGGGAGTTTGAATTACGGACGGCGTTGGCCTGTCAAATGATTGTGCAGCCAGGAATGATGGTTATGCAATTGCCGTATTTTCCTGCCAATCGTCCCGATTATGAACTCGAAACCTTGAATGGCAAAGTTGAGCCTGAAACGGCTGCGCCTTCCCGTAACACGATCCATGAAACTGTCCGACAGCTTTACCCCGAAGTGTATCGTTGTGTGGGTTGTGCGACCTGTTCTCGGACGTGTCCCATGGACATTGATGTGATGGATTACGTCGCGTTGATCGGTCGCGGTGATTTGGAGAAGGCTGCCGAAGTTTCGTTTTCCTGCATCATGTGTGGACTATGTGCGATTCGGTGCCCGGCTCAAATTTCACAACATACGGCGGCCATGTACGTGAGGCGGGTCACTGGACGGTATTTGACGCCAAAGGCCGCGCATGTTCAACAGCGTGTGGAAGAAGTTCAAGACGGGAAGTTTGATGAGAACCTGGCCCAGTTACGGGCCATGGGGAAAGAGGAACTGGTCGGTCTGTATTCAGGCCGGGAGCGTGAACCGGATCTCACCAAACCTGGTGAATGGGAACCAAAGGATACTACTTGGCTATGAGTTACACACCTGAGTTACAAGAACTCATCAAGCGGGTTGAGCAAACCCGTCCTGCTCGCATTGAACGAGCAAAGAGTGGAGAAGCTTTTCCTGCGCTCACGCTCGATGAACGACAGGAACGGCTCAAGAATTTTCACCCTGATTATCGGAACGATGCCAAACGTTCACTTACTGTCGGTCCCAACAAGGGGGATCTTGTACCCAATGAGCTGGCCGATCTTTTGGAATCCCACACTCGACTCGATCTGGACGCGACACGATTGAAGCATATTGATATCGATACCGACGTGTTGATTATTGGAGGTGGTGGAGCTGGGACGTCAGCGGCTCTCGAAATTGAACAAGCCGGGTTAAAGGTGACCATGGCCACAAAGCTGCGCCATGGCGATGCGAATACCGTTATGGCTGAAGGGGGCATTCAAGGTGCCACAGCTAAGACGGATTCCCCTTGTCACCATTATGTCGATGCCATGGGTGGGGGACACTTTTCCAATACTCCGGATTTGGCATCCACATTAGTCCGTGATGCGCCAATCGCCATCGAATGGCTCGAACATCTGGGCGTGTTGTTTGATAAATACGATGATGGGCACATGATCGTTCGACATGGAGGCGGGACATCTCGGAAGCGACTGCATTCCGCCGGTGATATGACTGGGTCGGAGATTATGCGGGTGTTGCGGGATGAAGCGAAGAATCGTAAAGCCATTGAAGTTCTCGAATTCACGCCAGCCATTGAACTCCTGTTGGATGACCAAGGAAATTGCGCCGGGGCTATTTTGGTCAATTTAGAGACCAAAGAACAGTATGTCGCTCGTGCCAAAGCGGTGATTCTCGCCACGGGTGGGCTGGGACGTTTGCATATTCAGGGTTTCCCATGCACGAATCATTATGGCGCGACGGCTGATGGTTTGGTGATGGCGTATCGAGCCGGGATCAAAACCTGTTTTCTGGAAGCGACGCAATTTCATCCTACGGGAGCGATTTTCCCCGAGCAGAACGCCGGGCTCTTGATCACGGAAAAAGTTCGTGGATTAGGTGCTCACCTGTTGAATAGTGATGGTGAAGAATTTCTCTTTTCGTTAGAACCTCGGGATGTGGCTTCTGCATGTGTCATCAGGGAATGCACAGAGGCGGGAAAAGGGGTTGCCACGCCATCTGGCCGAATGGGTGTCTGGTTAGACTCACCGATGATTGAGGTGTTACATGGCGAAGGAACCGTCAAGCGGGAACTTGCTGCAAAGTATCTCCAGTTTAAACGGTTTGGAATTGATATCAGTCAAGTACCGATGCTCGTCTATCCGACTCTCCACTATCAGAATGGTGGACTGGTCATTGGCGTGAATGGGGAGACCTCTATTCCTGGGTTGTATGCTGCTGGAGAGGTTTCAGGAGGTGTTCACGGGAAGAATCGACTGATGGGCAATTCTTTGTTGGATATTATCGTGTTTGGTCGACGTGCCGGGAAGGAAGCGGTGAATTTTGCCGGTCAAGCGAACAACCGTGGAGCCTTATCATTAGAACATGTTCGGCAATCAGAGAAAGAGCTGGCAGAAGCGAATATTTCTGATGAACAGGTTGGGCCTATGTTGTTGCCGAACTATGCACCAGAGCACATTCGAGAACGTCGCGTGGCCATGCGAGGTTTGTAATGGAATCTGACAATCGGGTCTCCATCGATTTCATGGGGAAGACCTATCGGGTATCGAAGGATCTCTCTTTGTTGGAGGCGTTACTCGAGATTGGCTGGGATTCTGTCAAAGACCTTGGGTGTATGGGTGGATGTTGTGGAGCCTGTGCGACTCTCTACCGTCTTCCGAATGAAACCCACGTCAAAGCAGGTTTGGCGTGTCGCCTTCCAGTGAGTGAAGGGGTCTCCTTCTCCTTCGTGGGCCACTATCACTCTCCAAAACCCAGTTATGATGTGTCCGAGCTTTCTAACCCCGAACAAGCGTTATTTGATTTATTTCCAGAGGTCACAACTTGCCGGAATTGTGAGATGTGTCCGCAGGTGTGCCCACAAGGCATTAATCCCATGCAAGGGGTGTGGTACGCCGCCTGTGGAAATTTTGCGACTGTTGCAGAAATGTTTAAAGGCTGCGTGCAATGTGGGCTCTGTGCTCGTGTGTGTTCGGTCGGGATACGGCCACACTTGGTAGCCATGTATGCCAGTCGTGTACAAGGCGCGCGCATCCTGGATCCTCCCCCTAATCTTCTTGATCGTCTCGCGCAAATCGAGTCAGGTACCTATCAGGAAGAGTGGGAGACGGTCCTCCAACAGCAGATGGACCCTACCGACGAAGCTCTTGATTGATTACCTTATCTCACCAACCGGTCTTTCATCTCTAAGTCTTCTCTGTGAGCTTTAATTCAGGCGAAAAACACCTCTTGCCCTTTTCTTCCTTCAGGTAAGGAAATCTCCGTCTTATCATAATCCTAAAAACAGCAGTTGGATCACGAAAGTCTGCACAACCCCTATGTACATCAATTGCTTGTACAGCTTTTTCGCGCTCAACTGTCTAGGATAATGAGAGCTGTTGTCAAATGTTGGGTATGACCTGACTAGGCGGCTATCCTGGTATCTGATTCTCCATCAACGAAAGTGATGCCCGCAATAATCTCACTGAGTTGATGATAGCTCGCAACCGTCGCCACGTTTTTTCTGCACAGCGCACCAATTGGAACGCCATGGTCAAGGCCGTCGTCCGAGAGAGCCACCCGCGGGTCTTGGCGGTGCGTAAGCGGACCGTGGCAAACGTCGACTCAATCGGATTGGTTGTGCGAATATGCTGCCAGTGCTCCGCTGGGAACTGATAGAAGACCAGCAGGGCCTCTCGATCCTTCTGCAAGCAGTTATCGACAAAATGAGAAGGGTTATCGGGAGCCGGTGTTGGTTTTTTCCGCCAAGGCGGTCAGAGCTTGAGCAAGAGTTTTGAGGGTGTCGCTGGAGGGGAGGGGAAGCTTGAGATAGGGTTCTCCGGTGTCTTGATCTTTTTCGAGATTGGGGCCGGTGATGCTGCCAGAACCAGCCGGCGTTTTTTGTCCTGTTGCGGCCTTCCCCATGTTGGCTGCAAGTCCATTGAAGAAGGTCTGGCCAGCTTGAATGAGGCTGTTCCAAACCTCCTGTTCTGGCGAGGGAGATGAATCAGGAGAGTGGATTTCATTGATGGGGTGCGCCACAACAGACTCCTGATTCGTGGGGATGGCGCTAGTGGCTTGGTCAACGGACTCCATGAACCGTTTGAGTCGTGTCCCACCCAGGAAGACTTCTTCTTGTCCATCATCTAGCACTCCTGCGAATAACGATTGTTTGAAGGCCAAGAGTTTCAGCATGCCATGTTCTATGGTGTGTTCGGCGATGAAGTGGTACACCTGCACGGGTCTCTTCTGGCCCAATCGATGAACCCGTCCGATGCGCTGTTCAAGGACAGCAGGATTCCAAGGCAGGTCCATATTCAAGACGGCTGTCGCATGTTGCAGGTTGAGGCCGACCCCACCGGCATCGGTTGAGAGAAAGATGCGGAAGGCTGGATCTTCTCTAAACGTTTGGATCAGATGGGGTCGTTGTTTCCCCGGGATTCCTCCGTGGAACAGGACGAACGGTTGGCGTTGGGCCTTGAGCCGTTTGGCCAATAATTCCAATGTTTTCACCCATTGGCTGAAGACCACGATTTTGGCTTCGGGCTGCTCCAAGATTTCTTTGATCAAGGCCATACATTCATCTGGTTTGGTGCTGTGCTCAGTGGTTGGATCCAGCAGATAGGTGCTGTTACAAGACATGCGCATGTTCTGGAGCGCGATCATGAGTCGGCGCTGGTCCTGTTCCGGGATAAAGCCCATTCGTCGCCATTTGGCGACGATGCGAGAGACGATCTCCTGATTATCTTCATGGTATATCTTTTGTTCCGGAGTCATCTTCAGGAACAGTTGTTTTTCCAGTCGTTCCGGGAGTTGCTTCAGGACTTCTTTTTTTGTTCGCCGAAGCAGGATCGGCTTGAGGGTTTTGGCAATCTGGGACAGATTGCGGTACCCAATAACTCGGCCGTTGTCGTCGACATGTTGATGCTCTGCCAAGAACTGGAATCGGGGACCCAGATGGAAGCGATCAACGAATTCGACAAGAGAGTGTAGTTCCTCTAAGCGATTTTCCAATGGTGTGCCTGTCATGACAATGGCATATTCTGACGGGAGCTGCTTGATCGTTTGTGCCGTCCGGGTTTTCCAGTTTTTGATGCGTTGAGCTTCGTCAAGGATAATGAGATCTGGTCCCCATGCTCGGATGGTCGCCAAATCACGGTGAATGACATCGTAATTGGTAATGATGTAAAAGGAAGGCCGGTGGTATGCAGCCGTTCGCTGAGGAAGAAACCCCTCTGTCACTTCAACGGTTCTTGTCGTGAACCGTTCGATTTCGTGTTTCCATTGATGCTTGAGCGATGTTGGAGCCACTACGAGGACTCGCTCGATACCGGCCGCTCTGGCCAATAATTCCGTCGCGCCAATAGCTTGTAAGGTTTTGCCAAGTCCCATGTCATCTGCCAAAAGACATCGCCCGGCCTTGGCCGCAAACATGACCCCTTCCCGTTGATAGGGAAAGAGTGGGATCGATACCAGCTTTTCAAGCAACGGACTTGACGCTCCCTGGGGAAGTAAGGTTTCGACTCGTTCGGCCAGAGAGCTGTGGTCTCGAACCTGAGCGACAAATCGCAGCGCATCCTCGTAGACCCGAACCTCATGTGATAGGCCCTGCGCTTTTTTCACAAATTCGTGAAATGTGCAAAATGCTGCAGGCTTCAACCGTCCCTGATTGTCAAAATGGCGGGCTACCAGCCTTTTCAAGGCAGCAGGGCAGTTGGCGCCAGCCTTGAAAGCAATGTGTCGCTGTACCCCATAGCGCAAGTATACTTCTGAGAAGGACTGACGATACCCTTTTTGAAGGGACGCTTTTCCTCCGCGCTTCTTCTCTAATTTTCCCAATACAAACTCGATATGTTTGCAAGTTCCCAGGGTATTGATGGCGTAGTCGGGGCAGGTGCAGAAATTGTCACTTGGCTGTAAACCGCGGATGGCCACCCGGTATGTCGACTGACTGTCGGGGTTTGTCACTTCAAAATCTGAGAAGACGAGTTCTTGCCCCAGGTTCTTGAGTATATACTGCGCCTCGCGTCCATATTGACGCCGAAGGGCCATTTGCCACTCCGCAAGGGTCATGTCATCTGGTTGGCATGTGCGGGGAATTTTCTTCGTTTTTATTTTGGAATGCGTGGCAGTTTTCACGGTGAGGCGTTCCTGACTTTTTCCCAAAAAGTGTCTGATAATGTGGTCAAATCTTAGCAAAATAAGTAGGCCGGAAATAGAGAAGATTATCCAGCTAAATGCTTTAACCAAAAACAACAGTTGGATCACGAACATCTGCCCCACCCTCTTCACGTACCTATGAAATTTCAACAATCTCTCATCACCCTCAAGGTGACCTCGGGTTGTAGAAATTCCCACTGCACGTCAATAGCTTGCACCGCGTTTTCGCGCTCAACGGCCGCTTTTAGGTTTAAAGACAGACAATCTCATAGCGGTCCACTTTCCTTCTTGCTTTTTGGTGGATTCCTATCCATAATTTTGGCCTCGTATATACCTCTATGGGGTGCGATAAGAGGTCGTGTGTCAAGAAAATTGCAACATTGAAGGCTAAAAAGGAAATGGCAAAGTTATGGGTAAGGTAAGGATGTCTTTATTGTCAGAAGATCAATCAGGAAACGAGGGGAGTCTTACCCAAGAAGAATGGACTGCTCTCTTTGAAGCGGCCATTGCCTTCAAAAAATTGAAATGCTGGGAATGGATGCATGAAGGGGATGTATTTGGCGTCCAGAGCCCAGAAACAGGCGAAGTCGGATATTGTTGTGTGATGGGGCAGTTAGGAGAAGTCCTGGCCTTGAATGTCTATCTGGGCCCGCAAGGGTTTGCCAGCTATCGACAGCTTCAGGCGATCGCAGAGCAAGAGTCCGTCGGACATGAGCGTGATCCTTATGCCTTATTGAATACGCAACGTTGTGTGATGGCGTCTTTTGAAGATCGCACGGAATTACATGAAAATGACTTACGTCTCATCAAAAGCTTAGGGTTGAAATTTCGTGGAAAAAAAGAATGGCCACTGTTCCAGAGTTATCAGCCAGGATATCTCCCATGGTTCGTGACTCGCGCCGAGGGGCATATTCTCACTGTGGCCTTACAACAGGCTATTCATGTGGCGGAGAAATGTCGAGTGAATCCTCAAATGCTGGACTCATCCGACAATGGAGAGGGAAAAATTTTGGTCAGAAGATATGAAAATAAGAAATGGATCGAGGAGTGGCAAGATCTTCCAACTTATGAAATTCCTGCAATAACTCCGGTCATCAATGAGCTACAATTGGCTCAACTGAAGAAAGCCAATTTCCCTCGCAGGGGGCTGTGGTCAGCCGATTGTATTATGCTCCCTATGCCTATTCGAGATGGGACTCGCCCCTACTTTCCGAATGGTTTTCCGGTTATCACGAGTGAAGGACAGCTTGTGGGAATGGAATTGTTTCACTCCGAAGAACTCCAATCCAAGTTGCCTCAGGCGTTTCTTCAATTGCTAGAAAATAGACAGTGCTTTCCCCAATCCCTTCGAGTGGGAAGTGAGCAAGCCTTTGTGTTACTTGAGCCAATTACCCAAACACTCCAAATTCCTCTTCAACGGGCTCAGTCGATACCGGAGTTGGTGCTTTTTATTCAAAGCATGGATGAGTATTTTGGAGGTGCGTAATCCGGTAATGGGGTCGATGGCATGTATGTATCAAGATCCCTTATCCCATAGGTTGTTCCTGTCATAGGTTTCACTGCTGGGTTCGTGTCAGAAAATCACCGAGTCCTTACAATCTAAAATTGGGAGAATGTATCCATGTCACGAAAATATGTGGCGTTTGATATTGAAACGGCTAAAATTCTGCCAGAGAATTTCGGTGAGTTACATGATCACCGTCCGCTGGGTATTACCTGCATGGCGACATGGTGTAGCGATGAACCTTCGGCCACAACGTTTTGCTCCAAAAATGAAGATGGATCTCACGCGTCACAAATGACCAAGGAGGATGTCGCGGCCTTTGTCGAGCATCTTAAAAACAAATTGCAAGAAGGTTACACCATTCTTACGCACAATGGACTGGGATTCGATTTTGTGATTGTGGCAGAAGAATCTGGCCTAACAGATGATTGCCGCGACTTGGCGATGACTCATGTGGATATGATGTTTCACTTCTTTTGCGGGAAGGGGTTTGGAGTTGGGCTGAATGCTGCAGCGAAGGCCATCGGTGTGAGCAAGCCAGCCGATGTTGATGGCTCTGTGGCACCGAAGCTCTGGCAAGAGGGTGAATGTCAAACCGTGTTGGACTATGTAGCTCAAGATTGTCGGTTAACCTTGGATGTGGCACAAGCAAGTGAGCAAGCCAAAAAAATTAGCTGGATAACCAAACGTGGAACGACATCTCATTTCGAATTGCCTGGAGGGTGGTTGACGGTGGAGGAAGCCTACCTATTGCCGGAACCTGATACCTCCTGGATGGATAAGCCCTGGCCTCGATCAAAGTTTACGGAATGGTGGTGAGTATGCCAGGTCCTAGCCGTCGCTAACTCCCAATCCTTCCTATCTTTTGAATTGTCGATTTTCTTTCTTCGTAGCTCAGCACATTGACTGATTTCAGAATTATGTATATCCTATTGTATATACATAAAGGGGGGGCAATCTGATGAAAACAGCAAGAATTTTCCGTAGTGGGAATAGTCAGGCCGTGAGAATACCTAAGGAATTTCAGCTTGATGGTGACGAAGTGGAAATTCAAAAAAAAGGCAACTCCTTAGTTTTAAGCCCAAAAAAGAAATCATGGTCGTCGCTTGTCGAGAGTCTGGATAAATTTACAGAGGATTTCATGAGCAACGGGCGGAGACAACTGCCAATACAAAAAAGGAAAAAATTGTTTTCATGAAAGTGTTGCTGGACACAAATATTTGTATTTACATCATTAAACGGCAACCTTCTAGCGTTTTGGAACGTTTTTCGAGATTTGCTATCGGTGATATTGGAATCTCGGTTGTCACCTTGGCCGAATTGGAATATGGGGTCAGCAAGAGTCGGGATGTTAAACGAAATCGGCATGCCCTTGATCAGTTTATTTCACCATTAGAGGTCGCGCATTTTGACCAGGATGCGGCTAGAGTCTACGGGATGATACGAGCACTCCTCGAACAAAAAGGACAACCTATAGGTTCAATGGATTTGTTAATTGCTGCCCATGCGCGTAGCTTAGATGTTCGTTTAGTAACCAACAATGAACGCGAGTTCAGGCGCGTGCCAGGGCTTAAAGTTGAAAACTGGGCTTCCTAAGGTAATGGTTCAAACTAGTCTGATATTTAGAAGCCAGACAACAAATGTCTGACAGTAGTATTTTTTAAACTATTTATTTCGTAGGTTAGGAAGGAGTTTCGATGTCTTTATTGATTGGTAAAAATTCGGTGGTCAGCCTTACGTATACACTCACGGACGATGCTGGAAAGGTCCTCGATAGTTCCGATGGTTCGAAGCCGATGCTGTATTTGCATGGTTCGGGACAAATTGTGCCAGGCTTAGAAAAGGCTTTAGTGGGAAAAGCAGAAGGCGATGCTTTGAAGGTCAAGGTTGAACCAGCCGAGGCCTACGGAGAGGTCATTCCGAACGGTGTGAAGACGATCGAACGCGCAGCGTTTGAGGGAGTCGATGTCGTGGAAGTGGGGATGGCATTTGAGGCACAGGCGCCGGACGGCAGTGCCCAACATATTATGGTGACCAAAGTTGAGGGCGATAACGTCACGATTGATATTAACCATCCTCTAGCCGGTGTCACGCTTAATTTTGATGTAAAAATTGAGAGTGTCCGGGACGCCACAAAAGAAGAACTGGAGCATGGGCATAGCCATGAGGGTGATGGCCATTCTCATTAGATTAAAAGAAGCTTTGATCCTAATTTTATTTTGGCATTCATGGCAATCCACAAAATAGTGAAAGAGCTATACTGGGACGGTTATTTAATCGTTGGTTCCTAAGATGAAACATCTTTTCCTTTTCTTTTTGTTGCTCGCTTCTTTCGACAATTTAATGGCTAAAGAATTGACAAAGTTTCAATGCGAGAAGCTAGGAGGAAAACTTACAGCATTTGGGTGCTTGATGATCGACGAAAGTGATAAGAAGAAATTTGAGCAACCAGATGCATATTTACCCGATAGGGAAAAGTGTGAAGGCATGGGAATGGCCTGGCATGAAGAGTTTGGTTGTGGGAGGCCTTTATCAGAAAAAGAATGTGAAGGGATGGGTGGAAAAATGCTGTCTATGGGTTGCGTTGAGATGTTCACTGACGAAAAATGTCAAGAATTAGGTGGGAGGCTAAATGAAAGTGGTCTCTGTATTCTATAGTTGAAACCTACCCATCAACGTAAAGCATACTAGAATAGGGAATGTAAGTAGACTCGAAACCATAATTACATGAAAATAAATAGAGTCAATTATTTCACCCTTTCTCATTAAGGGCGCGGGAGAGGCGGAGTTGGCCGTAATCGTAGAGGTCGCCGAGGATTTCTTTGGCGCCGGTTAAGTTTTCCAGCCCGGTTTGGTCAAAAGTCGAGGACATGTGTGTTTGCTGTCCAGGTGTCATGAGCCGATTGATATCCATGGGTTCACCGGCTTGAATGGCTTGTTCTAGGTGAAAAGGTATGTTTGTTAAATATATACGTCGGTTCTCTCGTGTTTGCCAAAATGTTTTGTTAGTGCCGACCATAGGAACAATTAAAATTCTCCACAGCCTCATTCAAGGCAATTCCTGGCAACTCTTTTTTTCTCTCATTTTTCTTAAGCAGAAATTTTGATGTCAGGCCTTGCCCCCACCGTTTGTTGAGCAAAATTTTGGGATGGTGTCGATGTCTTGGTGGCGTCTCCCGCTTCAACGTTGCTCTCTTGACAATAGTATCAATAGTGATACTATGTTGTGATGGCTCAAGTCGAAGCAATTCTTGTCTCAATGCGGAGAAATCCGAGTAACATTCGGTTCTCTGATCTCTCAAAAGTTTGCGATTCTTATTTTGGGCCAGAACGGCATAAGGGGACGAGTCCTAGGATATACAAAACGCCGTGGGTAGGTGACCCGAGAGTTAATATCCAAAACTCCAAGGGACAAGCAAAAGATTATCAGGTGAAGCAAGTTCTCTTAGCGATAGGAAGGATAGAATATGAAAATAAGAAACACTGACCTGTATACCTACCGAGTGACCTGGTCAGAGAATGACCAAGAATTTGTGGGTCTTTGCGCGGAGTTTTCCAGTCTGAGCTGGCTAGCTTCTTCGCAAGAAGCTGCGCTTCGCGGCATAGGGACGGTCGTGGCTCAAGTGGTTACTGACATGAAAAAAAACGGTGAAAGCATTCCTGAACCTTTGGCTGGCCGGCCCTTTAGCGGCAAGTTTATGGTCAGAGTCCCACCTGAAATTCATCGACGTCTCGCTGTGGAAGCTGCAGAATCTGGCGTGAGTCTCAATCGATTGGCTAGTGCGAAACTTTCTCACTGAGTTGGAATGTAATCATTACGAATTCATCTCCGCAGGCTTGTAGCAAGGGCAATCGGACCTGTTGTTCTTCGTGCAATTTCAATGTACTATATTAGCTATGAATTATGCAGATATCATCACTATCGAACCTGGGAAGCGCAGTGGCAAGCCCTGTATTAGAGGGATGCGGATCACGGTTTCGGATGTATTGGAATATTTAGCCTCGGGGATGACAGAAGATGAGATCATCAGTGATTTCCCTGAATTGACCAAAGATGATATCCATGCGTGTCTCTCGTTTGCCGCTGATCGTGAGAAAAAGCTTTCCGCGCCTCTGGCATGAAGCTGCTTTTCGATCAGAATATTTCCTCCAAACTCCCTCCAATTCTCGACTCAGTATTTCTGACTCTAACCACGGTAAGGATTTTGGCCTAATTGGCAATGACGGCGAAGCCGTCTGGCGATTGGCTTGGGAGCAGGGTTTCGTCATGGTTCCCTAAAGCTTCAGTTCTTTACATCGAAGTTCCCACCGTGCGTAACTATCCATGCGCATTCAATTGCAAATAGGGAATGCTTCCACGTAACATTATCTTGAACCCTATTAGAATTCGGTGGTTTGTGAAAAAGAATCCCTATCCTGAATGTAAAGGCATGAGGGTGACATGTCGTCTACTATGAAAAGGGGGTGCCAATGGGTACTGCAACAGATAAGATTTTTGAAGAAGCTCTTATGCTTCCGGCTGACGAACGAGCTAGCTTGGTAGAAAAGCTTGTCCAAAGTCTGAATCTTCCGACTGAGGCAGAGATTAATCGGTTGTGGGTAGATGAAGCCGAGCGGCGAGTTGCTCAACTTGAGGAAGGAAAGGTGGAACCTATTCCTGGAGAACTCGTCTTTGCAAAGATCCGAGCAAAATATCAGAAATGAAATTTATCTTTCATCCTGATGCAGAAATCGAATTTGAACAAATTGTGACCTATTACGAGTCTAGACAGAATGGACTGGGCCTTGAGTTTGCCGACGAAGTCTTAGCGACCATAGCGAGAATTCTCGACTATCCAACCGTCGGCTCCCTTTTCTCCAAAAACACACGTCGGTGCTTGGCCCAGCGCTTTCCCTATGGAATCATGTATCAAATTTATGAGGACACAGTGCGGATTATTGCCGTCGCCCATCTGCGTCGTCGTCCAGATTATTGGGAAAAGAGGATTTAAAAAAGGTTGCGCCCTCTTTTATAGACGATATCAAGACGATCGAACGGTCGGCGTTTGAGGGAGTCGATGTGGTGGAAGTGGGGATGGCATTCGAGGCACAAGCGCCGGGCGGCAGTGCGCAGCATATTATGGTGACGAAAGTGGAAGGCGATAACGTTACCATTGATATCAATCATCCTCTAGCCGGAGTCGCGCTCAATTTTGATGTAAAAATTGTGAGTGTGCGGGACGCCACGAAAGAAGAACTTGAACATGGGCATAGCCATGAGGGTGATGGCCATAGTCATTAATAGGATGTTGAAAAAGTCCGTCAGCGACACTCTCGGCGCGTTGCCGTGCTCACGTACTTAGCCGTACGCTCCGCGCGCCGAACCGCCTGCGGCCTTGCTGGACAAACCTTTTTGAACATCCTGCAATATTGTATATGAATGATGGGAAACTCTAGCAAGGCAATGCAGAGGGACGCGGTTTTGCCGCACCGCTGCTCGACAAGGCGTTAGCCGCCATGAACCAAGACGAACGCTGGGCGCACCTTGTGGCGCTAGATGATGAACTGCTCAAAGGCGGCGTCATCCTTTCGGAATGGTGTTGCTTCATCGTTCGAGAAGCCGATACCGCATTCGCTAATGGGGCAAACCTCGCGTCGATCCTCACTGCTGTTTCTGGAATCGAGACCTATCTCCGGTCCGAGCATTCGGCAACTGGAAAAGAACGCCTCGTTGAGTTGATCAATCGCGCTTCAATCGATGACAACCTGAAAAATGACCTCCACACTTTGCGCAAATACCGAAATAAGTGGGTGCATATCGATGATCCGTGGGACGATGCGGGCCTTCTCGAACGGCCGGAAGAAACAGATTCCAAACTTGAAAAAATGGCAGTCTTCGCCGCACGCGCTTTGCGAAGAACTATCTATGATAATCCGTGGGTGTAGCGTGGGTAACCATATTGCTACAGTCGTCTCTGGCACACGGTATGGATGAGCTCTGAAATTAGACCTCAGGATCCATAAGGAGCGCGCAGTCGGATTTCATGTCCACGCAGATGATGGGTCAGCTGAGCTCGTTAGACTTATAGAGTTGAACGCAAAGGGGGTTAACGCGCCTTTGGCAAGAAATCCCAAGGCGTGATATACGGATAGGAAATCAGAACTACGCATCTTTGCGGATCAGTCTATTGATTGTTAGGCAAGGGAAAAATGACGCAACTACAACATCTCCAGATCGTCGTTGCAGTTACAGCTGGGTTGATTACTGCGATTATGGCTGTTCTGAATGCCTTTTTGAACCTATGGCAAAGACGGATTGAGCATAAATGGCGACAGGCGGAAACCGCAAAGAAGCTTTGGGATGATATTCTAAATAATGACCGTGCATTCACGGCCGCCTTGCTTCTTGACGGTCACGAAAGACCGCTAAAGGAATTTGAAGGCGATGTTGCCACGCAGGAATTAATCGCTTCCTCACTCTCAGCCACCTTCGCCAATCCAAATGTGAAGCAGTTGTTCATTCAAGGGGCTTTCGATGCACTGCTCCATTCCTGGGCCAGGATTGAGGGATTTATTCGAAATGGTCTGGTACGCGAACGGGACTTTGTGACTCCTGGGGAGTATTACGCAAGGAAGGTCCTTGAAGGACCGATGACAGGGATTTTGGTGCCCTACGCGATTCGAACAGGTAAACAGGATGCTTTAGCCTTCCTGAAGAGAATGAAGAGATATTACAAAGTGAACGACCCAACGGCGCCTAACCCAAAAAAAAACTAACAATTGTGTCGACCCAACTGCCAAACCTCCTTGCACTCAGTCTACTAAGCAGACCTCGCCGCAGGAGGGCAGTTGGTTACCTGTGTCATCAAGCTGTATGACTTCAGGGCAATATGCCATGATTTAAAGGAGCCATCATGAAACTGAGCTTTGAGTGGGACGAGAAAGCCTAAGCGAATATCAAAAAATTCAGAGTTAGTTTTGATTAAGCGACAGAAGCTTGAGAATTAGTGGTGGTCTCGAAATAATGACTTTCTGGAAAGAAAGCGGATTCCTTCAGCGGACAATTCCCCCATGAAGAGCGCGGAAGAGGCGGAGTTGGTTGTAATCGTAGAGATCGCCGAGGAGTTCTTTGGCTCCGGTGAGATTTCCGAAGCCGGTTTTGGTAAAGGCCGCAGCGATTTGTGCTTGTTGGTCCGATGTTAAGAGATGATTGATATCCACGGATTCACCCGCTTGGATAGCTTGTTCTAAATGTCCATAGATGGTGCTTGCTGCTAGTCCGCGTTGCTTCGCGATGTGATCGACCGAAAATCCTCTTTGAAATAATCGTAGGGTTTCTCTGGTAGTCTCGTTCAGAGGTTTTGGCTTCCCTGGTGTGGGTGCCGATGGTGTTGGGCCTGTCGATGTGCTTGAGAAATGCTGTCGAGGGTTGTTCTCCAGATAGTCCGAGATGGTTCCAAGGAAAGCCGCTCCAAATTCCTCTAACTTCCGGCTGCCTACTCCGCTAATTCGTAAGAATTCTTGTTCGTTTGTGGGGTAGTTCTGTGCCATTTGTCGTAGGGCTACATCGGAAAAGATGACATAGGCTGGGACATCCCGTTCATCCGCTAAGGTTTTCCGCAGTTGCCGTAAGCGGTCGAATAACGATTCGTCATGGGCCGTGTCGTCGACACGTGATGGTTTTCGTTCTGGTGCGCTTATAGGTTTGGTTAGCATGATCGTGTGGCGTTCTTGGATAAAGGCTCGGCCCTGCTTTGTGATCTCCAAGACTGAAAAGGCTTCCGTGGCTTGGCGAAGATACCCAAGACGGATGAGTTCACGAGCCATAGCTGCCCATGCGGGTCGGCTTTGGGCTTTTCCTTGCCCATACATAGGCAATTGATTGTGGCGCCATCGTCGTATTTTCTCAGTATTCGCGCCGGTGAGCACAGCAATTACGTGATTGAGCCCCACACTAAATCCGCTGGTGGCATAGATCGTTTCGATGCAGGAGAGCAGAGTTTCGGCGACTTCCGTTCCGTCGAACGTGTCTCGAGGCGAAAGACAGTTGTCACAGCCTCCACAGTTTTCCGCTGTGAATTTCTCTCCAAAATACCCTAATAATTCAACCCGCCGGCATGTTGGACATTCCGCATACTGCACCATTTGCTGTAGTTGGGCGTTAGCAATCTGTTGTTCTTGAATGCCGGGTTTTTCATTGATGAAGCGTTGCTGTTTAACAGTATCCCCTGCGCTGAAGAGTAGCAGGCATTCGCTTGGCAACCCGTCACGTCCGGCGCGGCCGGTTTCCTGGTAATAACTTTCAATATTTTTTGGGAGGTCATAGTGGATGACAAACCGGACGTTGGGTTTGTTGATGCCCATGCCAAAGGCAATGGTTGCGCACATCACCTGGACTTCATCTCGCAGAAACCATTCTTGATGGCGTGACCGTTCTTCTGGCGTGAGGCCTGCATGATACGGCCGGGCTTTGATGCCATGTGCCTGTAATCGTTCTGCCAATAGTTCTGTTGTTTTACGGCTTTGGCAATACACAATTCCACTTTCCTGCGGTTGTGCTCGGAGAAACGCTAAGACTTGATCGACGGGACTGGCTTTGGCCTGCACGCGGTAGCTGAGATTCGGTCGATTGAAACTGGCCACGTAGGAGACAGGATTCCGCAGTTTCAGGAGTGTGCTGATGTCGTCTTGTACCCGCCCCGTGGCAGTCGCAGTCAGTGCCATGATGGGTAAGGCAGGAAACCGCTCTCGTAGTTCTACCAGCCTGCGATATTCAGGACGGAAATCATGACCCCATTCACTAATGCAATGGGCTTCATCAATGGCGAGAAGATTCACCTGCCATTTCTGAAGGTCATTGAGACTTTCAGGGAGCATGAGTCGTTCCGGCGCCATATAGAGCAACTGATACTCACCACGGTAGACCCCACGTAATCTAGACTGGAATTCCTGCGCATTGAGCGAGGAATTAAGGAAGGTTGCCGCAATGCCGTTGGCTTGGAGCGCATCGACCTGATCTTTCATAAGAGCAATGAGGGGTGAGACCACCAGAGTGAGCCCTGGTCTTGCCAGAGCCGGCAACTGAAAGCAGAGGGACTTTCCCCCGCCCGTCGGCAATAGGGCGACGATATCCCGCCCCGCTAGGGCATCGCGAATAATCTCTTCTTGCAAGGGCCGAAACGAAGTAAAACCAAAATGCTCTTTTAACAGTGGGAGCAGAGGAATCTGAGTTGGTGCGATGGCGGATGAAGAATTCATTGTGGATGATTGTACGGCCACAGTGAATCCATGACAAATGCTTTTTTAAGTGGGTCCTGTGGACATTGGGCGTTATCTTGTGGGTCTTCGAGCTTCATTTGGCCTGAGTTGTCTGACCTTTCTCCATACATCTATCGAGGTTTGTTTCAGTGAGCAAGGCAGCTGTATATTTTCCGCTCATTTTTTTCATTTTCTATTTCGTTTTCCACTCGTTATTCATTACCCCCTTTTCCCCTTGTTGATGGGCGTGGGAGGAATAAAGTAGGCAATATTCTTAGAAGCCGCCCAAGACGTCATTGGCTATCATATTGAGAGAAGTGGGAGGTGAGTTGAGATGAAAGATTCACGAAGAAATAAGAGCTGGGGGAGGGAATAGGGGGTCAGGTGGGGGTCCCATATGTCCGATAAAAGGACGTGTGATACACAGAATCCAAAGTGGAAAGTGGGGCGGAAGGAACGATTTTAAAGGGGGTGCCCTGTGAGTGGATACAAAGCCTTGTCCATAATACCTCAACAGTAATACGAACTCGTGAAGGCATAGAGTCAATTGTATGGAAGAAACACTCAAATTACACACAGCAGATGGTGTTACCGTCTCCTTTCATATTGCCGGAATCGGGAGCAGGAGTTATGCCTTTCTCATTGATTGGCATATTCGGTCCCTGTTGGCCTTGGCTTGGTGTTTGGTGACTATTTTCTTTGTTCCCAGGGTATGGGAGTTTATATCTTCGGGAGACGCGGATTCCTTGGAAACATCGGTTTTGCTCGTGTTGGCTCCTAGCCTTGTTATCTACTTCCTATATCACCCTATCTTGGAAGTGGTCATGAAAGGGCGAACACTGGGAAAGAAAATGGCAGGTCTCCGGGTGGTCTCTATGACGGGACAAACCCCCAGTGTAGGGGCCTTGCTAATTCGCAATATTTTCCGCCTTGTCGATTCCTTACCATTTGGGTACATACTAGGATTAGGTGTGGCAACTGCTACCTCGCGACAGGTGAGAATTGGGGATTTGGCTGCCGGCACCTTACTCGTCTATGAAGAGACAAGTTCACCGCTCGACCCATATTTGTTCAGCAACGGGTCCTTAAACCGGACAGATCTTGAGCTACTCCAGGATTTGTTAGAACGGTGGTCAAGTTTGGAGATCTCCTCTCGACAACGCCTTGGTGCTAAATTTTTGGAACGGGTTGATGCTGAGGCAATTCCCAAGAATCCTATCAATGACCAAGATTTACATTCGAAATTGTCCACCCTTTTAAAGGAATCCCATGGATCGAGCTCCCCTTGAATCACAAGCCGCGGTAGCTTCCTGGTTGAGGCGTCGATCTGATCAATGGGCCCGCCTGCAGAAAATGGCAGGCTCCCTCCGTGAGCA
This sequence comes from Nitrospirales bacterium, assembly GCA_965248225.1. Taxonomy (GTDB): domain Bacteria; phylum Nitrospirota; class Nitrospiria; order Nitrospirales; family UBA8639; genus Nitrospira_E. The sequence goes on along the minus strand of CBDFIV010000015.1, from coordinate 3,711,833 downwards.
AGGAAGCCAAAATCTGAAAGAGGTGGGTGCTTTTGTGCAGGGATTTCGTTCGTTGGCTAGAGATGTTTCTCTTGCGCGAACAGTGATGCCTGACAGTCGACTCACTCGACAATTAGAAACTGTATTCATGGAAATGCATGAAGCGATCAATCGTGTGCCGCTGAATCTGTGGGAGCAATTAATTAGTTGGATTTGTGACGATGTCCCCCGTGTAACGAAGGCCCTCCGATACAGTATTCTTGCCACCACCGGCTTGTTTCTCCTTTGTGGGGTGGTTGGATGGCTGTTGGTGTCTACCTACCCTGAACTCGCCGGGTTGTTTGCTGCTGAGGAAATGATTAACCAAGTCCAAAAAGGAAAACTATGGACAGAGGGGTTGATTAATGTGATTCCTTCTTCGCTACTGTCTCTGTCAATTATGACGAATAATATTGTGGTTGCCTTTTTCGCCTTTTGTTTAGGAGCGTTCTTCGGGTTGGGTACTTTGTACATCATAGGACTCAACGGCCTGATGCTCGGCGGGATTTTTGCCTTTACAGGAAAGTATGGTCTGGCGGACGAGTTGTTTTCTTTTGTCTTTGCGCATGGGGTTGTTGAGTTAAGTATTATTTGTCTCGCTGGAGCCGCAGGCATTCAACTTGGAGAGGCGCTAGTGCGTCCAGGCGACCGAGCCCGAACGGAAGCGTTTCGGGAAGCCGTCTTTTTGGGAGCCACATTGGTCCCTGTCTGCGTAGTGTTTCTCGTGGGTGCAGGTCTTATTGAGGGCTATATCTCACCTGACCCCGCTTTTCCCTTATCCTTTAGAATAGGTGTAGGACTCAGCTATGGGGTTCTTCTTTGGGCCGTCTTAACAGGGAAAATCTGGGTATGGCGAAAAGGGCATTCATTGGAATCTTCAGATCCTTCTGAGAGTTCTTAGGTTTTGATAGGAATGGAGTACGGCACCATCCAACTGGTCAGGCTGGGCGAGGACAGTACAGGCTCCGAGACGTTGAAGAGCTAATGCATGGCCTTGAGAGGCTTTTAATGATGCGGAAGCCGCATAACTATAGTAAGGATCTAACCAATTCTTTGCTTTTTGATCGCGAAGCTCAATGATTCCCGGATCCAGGATTCCCGCGATCATGGGGAGGTGTTTTTGAGTCAGTAAGGTGGTTGCGTGAACAAGTTGTCCGGACATGTCTGCTTCATCGATGTCAGTCAAGATAAGAACCAGGCTGCGACGATGTAAGAGTTTCTTTGCCACCTGTATGGCAGCAAGAGGGTTGGATTCTCGCTCAGAAGGAGATAAGCCTTCCAGGATTCGACGAAGTTGCCTTAACCCCAACTGACCTCGTGCTGGCGACACTACCGTATGTGGCCTGTCAGCAAAAACAATAAGGCCCACCTGATCTCCATTTAGCAACGCCTTCTCTCCCAATCTGGCAGCCACATTAATAGCGTGATTAAGTCGAGTCAGCGCTCCAGCTAGGAGTCCAGATTTTCTCCCGGCATCTATCAGAATCATAAGTTCCACATTCTGTTCTTCAGTCCATACTCGGACGATACGACGACCGCTTCGGGCAGTCGCTTTCCAATCTATGGCACGGAGAGAATCACCTGGTAGATAGTCACGATGCCAAAGAAAATCTTTCCCCTGTCCTTGATGTCGTTGGATGAATTGCCCATGGTCTTGCAACCCTAAATGAGATTCATGTTGTTGAAGACGGGCTGGGACGATCCTGATGGACCCGGGGACTAAGAGAGTTTTCGGCCACCAGGCCAACCTCCATGGTCCTTGCAGTCTAGAATAAACAGGGCCCCACTCTACCCGACCAAGGCTGTGGGGCGTCATAGAGAACGACCAAGTATTTGTTTGGTATGCGGGAATGATTTGGCGGGTTATTTCTTCAGACCCAGTCAGACCACTAGGGAATCGCTGCTGAGTTTCCAGCACCAAGGGATATGCATGAGGGTTGGATAAGAAGAGGGTAGCTTGGAGCTGTTCGCCAAGATAGCCCACATCGGACATGTGGCGAGTGGCTATTAACTTTATACGACGTGTCATGTGGCCTTCGAGGGCTAATCCCACAATCAGAGCAACAGCCAATATTCGCCAAAGACCTTGCCAGGGGGCGCCTGCCCATTCTCCTGCAATTCCTACAGCTGTGATGAAGGATATACCTGCGTAGGTTAACCCTGTGAGGTTCATTTTGAGTCCTCTCTCTTGGCCTCTATTCTCGAGGAACAGAAACTTGTCCAAGTATCTGGTCTACAATCTGGCCAGAGTCTAGTCCTTCCAGCATGGCATCTGGTGTTAAGATTAATCGATGGGCCATAACGGCTTTGGCCACGGTCTTAATGTGATCCGGTGTGACAAACTCTTCACCTTGCAAGCCTGCTTCGATTCGGGCACAGCGCATGAGGGCCAAGGCCCCTCGCGTTGATAAGCCAAGGCCCACATTGGTCTGAGTCCGGCTCGCGGCAGTGATGGTAATCACATATTGATAGATGGCATCTGAAACGTGAATCAAGCCAATCTCTTTCCGGACCTCGTTGAGAATGGAAGCAGGGATCGAATCAATCGATTGGGTGCTGGTGGTATGACCCCCTCCGGGGAGGTCGTAGCTTCGTAGAACCTGTTGTTCCATTGTGGCTTCGGGATAGTCCAGCTCTAGCCTGAGGAAGAATCGATCCAATTGTGATTCTGGTAGGGGAAAGGTGCCTTCAAACTCATGAGGGTTTTGTGTGGCGATCACGAAAAAATTTTCAGGCAATGGATACGTTTGGCGATCAATAGAGATTTGAGTTTCTTCCATAGCTTGAAGAAGTGCTGATTGGGTCTTTGGGCCGGTTCGGTTGATTTCGTCAACCAACACGACATTGGCAAATAACGGACCAGGGACAAATTCAAATTCTCGTTGCTCACTGTTATAGATATGAATTCCGATGAGGTCGGAAGGCATCAGATCGGTCGTGCCTTGGATACGCTTAAACGTGCCTCCAAGTTTGCTGGCTAAGGACTTGGCCAATAGGGTTTTTCCCAATCCAGGTGCTCCTTGGAGGAGAACATGCCCCCTAGCGATTAAGCCCCAACACAGCCTGTGAATAATGTGTTCCAGACCAAAGACGATCTTGTTCAAATGGCCTTGTACTGCTAGTTCGAATTCTTGGGTTTGTGTCCTCATGAGAGATCATGCCTTATGTGACGAATGAGGTTAGTAAGAAGGATCAAGTCTTTGTGATGAGCTTGAGGGAGCCGATCAGCTAGGACCTGCAGAGCTTTCACGTGGTGGACTCTCATTCGAGGAGCCTCTAGTAGAACGTCCCATATGGGTTGATTGCCGACGGGAAGATGATACTGCCGACGTATGTCCTTAAAGAAATTCTCTAATATTTCTTTTCCGAGCAATCCAGGTCGAATGTGTTGAGCAAACCATCCACCTGTAGCCCGGATGAAGTTCACGCTTTGCGGTAGAAGGGCTGTGACGTGATGAGGGGCAAGTCGGTTCGATCGTCCGAGGATGTAAAATAACCAAAATGCGAAGATGAACCACAGAGTGTGGTGCAAGCGGGCGTCATTGAAAAAAGCCTCAGGATCATAAAGAGCTGACAGGCCCTGGTGCATGTCGTCAAACATGACGAGGCCTTCAGGGCCCAAGGCGATGTGGATCAGATTCGCGATTAAGCGCGCATTGTCGGCGTGCCTCAAGCTGACATTGCCAAAGAGGTCGGCGTACCGACTAATCCATACTGTCCCATTTCCGATTGGAATCTGCCATAGGGCCGAGTCACCGGTTTCAGCTTGCTGTAAGAGGGCGAATGTAATGCGATGGGGCTTGTCTGGGTGTAAGCGCATAGGAGGAAATTCTGGGAAATCAGAAACAGCCACTCGTTGAACATTTTTTAGCATTGGATGGGGCCCCCGCGGATGAAGATCTCGAAGTTTGGGTTCTACCGTTTCAAAGACATCCCAAAACGTTTGGTTTTCTTCAGATGGCAGATAGGTCGGCGGCGGAGATGGTTTGGAGCGTGAGGGGGTGCCTGGTTTCAATTGAAATCCGAGGTCGGATAAGAGATCAAACTTCTTGGGATCGAATATAGCTCTGTCTAGATTCATTTGGTTGGGGAAATGGAACAGGCTCCATTTTGGTGCATCATTTCCTGCAGCCAATATCAGCAGGCTATTTCCTTGATGAATCCATTGCCGCAAGGATTTCCGTTCCCGAATGCGGGCAGGTTGATGCTGGGGCAAGCTCAGAATCAGGAGGTTGCCGGTTGGTGAAAATTCTTGTTTTGAAAGAAGGTTCTCATACCGCTGGCGAAAGGATACGGTTGGGACTCCGGCCTGTTTGAGCCACAGGTCGAGCCCCAAGAGCCCCGAGATTCCTGGGTCAGTGCTGGTGGGCAAAGAGAACGGTTGATGGTCGGGTTCGCTTGGTCCAATAAGGAGGACCCCCACGAGAGTCAATGCCAAGAGACCACCGAACAATGTGATGAGGCGATCTTTCATCATAGATATTAGGTTGTCAGGTTTTTCTCTATCTTTCCTAATTCCTTCTTAGACTGTTTGCCGTGTGAATGAGCTTTGCCAGTTCAGTCTGACTGATGGGGTTGTTTCCATACACGACGGACTCTGTCGTCAGGACCAGCGTTTGAAAATTTTCGATTTGAGGAAAGGCGAACTTGCGTAAATGTTCCAGGAATTCTTTATTCGTGAGGCTCTCGTTCGTTGGGAGTTTTTCTTTTTGCTTGAAAGATGCAATGACCAATCGGAGTAAAGCTGCTGGTTGATGATTCGGGGGTAAGACCAACACCTCGTCCCAAGATAATTGGACTGATTGGGTAGGAGAGCGGGGGTTCGAGGAAAGAGAAGAAATCCCCTGCTTTTTCCGCCACCATGCCGTTGTGTAGGAACTGCGAAGTTGGTAGCCAACAATCGAGATCGCCGCTAACACAATGAGGCCTGCGATCCCATAGGTCATCAGGGTTCCCAACCATTTGTGTTGTTGTACCCACTCGAAAAAATCATCAAGCCAGGGTAAATCATCAGATTGGTGATTTCCGATCTTCTGTCTTAACCACTGGAGAAATAACTCTGCCCAGCTGGGTTTTGGTGGAGTTTCTTCAATGAGGGTGCGGTCAAGAAGATCGGGAAGACCGACAAAATCAAATTGACCCTGTTGTTCAATGGGATGGTGGAAGGTCCTCAGGAACTTTGAAAGATCGTCCAGCTGGAGTAGGGTGGCTTGTTGGTCAATAAGCGGCTCCAGGAAATTTTTCGATGAGGAACCTGCAAAGTTTGTATAAAACTGAGGGCAGGTATCCACAAGGGAAATTGGTTGTTCTTCTCCTGTTCTGTCTTGGGCACTGTTAATTGTTTGAAGGCAAGTTAGAAGGGATTTCTCTAAGTCACTAGCAATCGAGACAATAGGGAAGAGGACTACTGAGATTGTCAGGCAGCCCAAAGAGAAAGCCAGATGACGAAGAGCCAAGAGAACTCGACTTGAACAGTCAAGTTGGGGATTCATGCAATGCGATTCGAGCCTCAAGATCACTTCCCTTTTTTCGCAAAGTGAGGTCTCGGTAAAGAACAATGGTCACGGCAAAATAGAGTGGTAAAATGGCCGCGTAAATGGGAACCATAATGAATTGATAGGCCAGAAGTGTTCCGGAATTCAATCCACTCTCAAGGGATGCTCCCGAATCAGAGACCAAAAGAAATCCTGCAATGATGCCTTGTAAAAATCCGACCAAAACGTAAGAAACGGTGGGTATTGAGATAATGGTCAATGAACGGAACCAATTTCCTCGGATTAAATGATGACTTTGTTTGAGAGCAGCAATAGGACCATAGCCCTCCAACACAATGGCTGGCCAATAAAGGATAAGTCCTACTGCCAAGTAGATTCCGGGAATTACCAACAATATTGTTCCTAACCCAATGGCCACGCAGTAAGAAATTGTTGCGAGACATACGGGGAGTAAGCCTTTGAGCCCATCTTGGAGAGACTCCCTTATTGAAGGTTGATTAGGGTCATTAAGAAAGGCCAAGCGTTCATAAATGGCTGTGCAGATCATGAGGTAAAGAAGATATATTGGGATTAACCACAGAAAATAGGTTCCCACCATCGAAAAGTCGATCTGGGTCGGATCCTTGCTTGAAACAACTGGATTGAAAAAGTTGGGAAGTGTCATCACTACCCATGCCACCAAAGATAGGAGGTACACTTTTTTAAAGCCTGAAAAGTATAATTTAAATCCTCGATCTAATGTTTTGGAGATTGTTTGAGGTTGTGTGGCAACGGTAGACATAGTCTTTCCCCTTTCTCTAAGGTTCTTGGATATTATCGGCCCTTGGTTGGGGAAAAAAGAGGGAAAATATGAGGTAGGTGATGAATGAATAGATTTTTTAGGCAGGCTTATCCAAATTGCCGGGTTCAATTAATGATTGATTTAAGCTGTGAGAGGGCCTTACCAGTCCCTTCCCCAGTACTTCCAAGCTGGCGGTTTGAGGTGAGTAAGAGCCTGCGGGTCTGTGTTGTTTCAGGAGCTGACTCAGATGAATTGGCTGAAAGCGGATTACGCGACACTAAATTGCCGCTAAGAGTCCAACGGTATGAGCCAGGGTATTTTCACTCTTCTGGAAGAGAGGGTTGGTATTTGTTTCCTCCAGCGTATTTCTGAACATGAGGGGAGGGTATAAAAAGAGAACAGAATTTTTTTCAGACTCAGATTTCCTGATCCGACTACCCTTGGGGCGAGGTGCTTGAGCTTTAATACAAGGGAAAGACTTGAAGAGTGATAGTGTTTAGTTAGGGTCGACTTCTATTGATAAATTGCTGAAAAGAGATCGAAGCTTTTCATGAGCCCTTTTATCACAGTTGCTTCCTTAGATTTTTGCGGGCATGCTTAATGACGTGGTGTTCTTCAAGTAATGTTGCAGGAAAGGAGAAGCTAGGTAGCAAGCCGTTCTGGATTAAGGTTCATATTTCCCGGCGATGTTTTTCTCTGTTTCTGATTTTTATTACTACTTTTTAGACTTTGAATCCCCTTATTCTCTGCCATTTGTCTCATCAAGAAGGTTCAAGCCCCTCTCTCTGGTTTGCGGAGCTAGAGAACATCGCCTCGAAACAATTACAAAAATAAGGCTACTCGGCAAGAAATGCCGAGAATTGCCGAAAAAGACGTAAGAATCATGGTGTCATTATGCATGTAGCAGAACGAATACAAGAAAATACCCTAGTCTTGATGATTTCCGGACGAGTAACGTTTTACTCTCGAAAAGTCTTTCAAGCCATTGTGAGCAATGCCCGACTTTCCGGCGCGAAGCACATTATGTTTAACATTCAAGGCGTGACATTTATGGACAGTACAGCGTTAGGTGGATTGGCATTGGCGTACCTCAATTTGAAGGAATGCGATTTAGCCATGAGCCTCGTTGGTCCACAACAACCCATCAAAACCTTACTTGACGAGGCAAATTTCCCAACGTTGATTCCTACCTTTCCTTCCGAAGAATCCGCATTTCAAGCAATCCAGTAGTTATCGTATTATTTCACCAAAATTTCCAGCCCGATTCGGAAAGATTATAAGAGAATATGCTATTCTCCTACTGAAATCCTTATGTGTATATGCCCACGATTGAATACCAAATCAGCACCGGTAAAAAATAAGACGATTTCATGACAGCGAAGCCACTTGAAGCGCTGAGGCTGGAATTGCAGCGCTTGGACCTGACGGGATTCATCGTGCCCCACGCCGATGAATATCAAAATGAATATGTGCCGCCTTGTGCCGAACGGCTGGCCTGGCTCACAGGGTTTACGGGGTCGGCGGGTACGGCCATTATTCTGGCGCAAGAGGCCGCGATGTTTGTAGATGGGCGGTATACCCTCCAAGTCGCTGATCAAGTAGACGCGCACGATTTTACCTTCAACCATAGCGGGGATCATCCTCCAGCCACGTGGCTGGAATATCATGTTCGGCCCTCTAACCGCATTGGCTATGATCCGTGGCTCCATACACCGAGAGATCTTGACCGGTATCAGAAAGCCTGTGATCGGACCGAGGCTCAGCTGATCCCTTGTTCTCCCAACCCGATTGATCAGGTGTGGCGTGAGCGCCCCTCTGTTCCTCTGGGCCTTATTCAGCCGCATCTCTTGCAGTACTCCGGGAAAAGTTCCCAAGAGAAGCGTGAGGAATTGGCCAAGAATTTTCGAGATGATGGGTTCGACGCGGCTGTGATTAGCGCCTCGGATTCCATTGCATGGTTGCTCAATATTCGAGGGAGCGATGTGTCGCATACGCCGTTACCCTTATGCCAAGCGATTATCTATGCCACAGGACGGGTCGTGGTTTTTGTGGATTCTCGAAAAGTGAGTCCCGGTCTGGCCTCGCATCTAGGCCCTGATGTTACGCTGGAATTGCCGGAAGCCTTTGAAGTGGCCTTGCAGCAATTAGGGCAGCAGGGTCAGCGAGTGTTGTGTGATCCGATGAAAACCAATACGTGGATATTTTCCACGCTGACGACACATGGGGCGGCTATTATCCATGCTGCTGATCCCTGTTCATTGCCTAAAGCCTGTAAAAATTCCACCGAGATTCAAGGAGCCTATGCAGCCCATGAGCGTGATGGGGTCGCGGTGTGCAAGTTTCTGGCTTGGCTCGCTCGCGAAACACCAAGTGGAAAAGTCACTGAACTGCAAGCCTCGGCCTATTTAGATGATTGTCGTCAGCAACAAGCATTGTGGGAAGATGCCAGTTTCCCAACCATTTCTGGCGCAGGGTCCAATGGCGCCATCGTGCATTATCATTCGACTCCTGAGACCGACCGTCCTTTGGAGCAGGGGACGTTATATCTTGTGGATTCTGGGGGCCAATATCTTGATGGCACCACTGATATCACTCGCACCGTGGCGATTGGTGAGCCGACCAACGAACATCGAGATCGCTATACGCGAGTCTTACTCGGCCATATCGCCCTAGCCACAGCCAAATTTCCTGAAGGAACAACCGGGAGTCAACTTGATGCGTTGGCCCGAGCGCCCCTCTGGGCCATGGGGTTGGATTATGATCATGGGACGGGCCATGGGGTCGGTAGTTTTTTGGGCGTCCATGAAGGACCACAGCGGATTTCAAAATCTGCCAATGATGTCGCGCTCAGACCCGGCATGATTGTGTCGAATGAGCCTGGATATTACAAAACCGGAGCTTTTGGGATTCGGCTCGAAAATTTAGTGGTCGTCACACGCGAGGAAATATCCAAAGACTCTAATCGTCCATTTTTAGCCTTCGACACGTTGACGGTGGTGCCATTTGATCGGAAGCTCATTGTCGTGGATCTTCTCTCCACGCGTGAACGAGACTGGGTGAATACCTATCATGTTCGGGTACGAAAATGTTTGGAATCCAAAGTTGATGCGGACACTCGGGCGTGGTTGGAAGAGGCGACGCAACCCCTTTCCTAGAGTTTTCACGAAATCAAATAATTCCGGCCTTTTTGCTATGAAGATAAGGAAGATTTAGGTGAGACATGTCAAAGACGAATGAGGAAATTGCTGAGACGATCAAAACGCAGATGGGAGAGAACCCTGAGATTACGGGCCTTCAAGTCAAAGGGAATCTGCTGCAATTGCACGTCACCGAACCATTCTTTAATCGGTTATCTGCTGATCGAGAACGAGGACGGAAAATTGTGCTTGTGCTCTTGGAGCAGATGAAACAATTAACGGAACTGGACGATGTGGTGGTGTGGGTCTATTCCGGAAATGAAAAGGGTATTGAGGGAACCATCAAATCCTGGGGTGGCGGCAACGTCAATTTCCTCTTTGATTTGTAGAGGGTTCGTGCAATCGAGTGGCTATTCCTGATTCTTCTGGCCAGGCCAAGAGCCCAGGCTTGATGGCAGACCGGGCTTCCAGGAACCTACCCGTTTCCCGCCCGTGCCGATGGGGCATGACCAGACCCCATCTGAGGTGCGGTTGATTCGCCAGCGGGTGCCATCTTCCGCATTCAACCAGATCCAGGTGGACGATCGTTGAGCGGGCTGTTTTTTTTCTGGATCCATGTTGTTTCGCGTCGCGTTTGGGGATGAATTTTAACATTGCATACCAACGGAAGAGAAGGTTGCACCCAGTAGGCTAGCGTGTATTGTCTCAAATTCCTGAATCAAACTTGACAAGTTAATTGCCCAATATGCCAAGGTGTGTGTATGTCAGATATGGATGATTCTTCGCTCTCTTCATCACCAAATTCCCCAACAGGTCTTCTTGGACAGTATGACTCCGATGTCACAGTCTTAACCACTGGCGACAAGACGATTATCCTCATTGGCACAGCCCATGTGTCACAAGAATCGGTTGAATTAGTCAAGTTGGTCATAGAGCAGGAGCAGGCTGATGGAGTCTGTGTCGAATTAGATGAAAAGCGCTTTGAGGCTATTTCCAACCCGAATCGTTGGGAGTCACTGGACCTTAAAGAAATCATTCGTCGGCAGCAACTGAGCACGCTCATGGTTAATTTGGTGCTCGCCTCTTTTCAAAAACGATTAGGGGATAAATTGGGTGTGTTGCCAGGAACGGAAATGCTCGAAGCCATTCGAATGGCGGAAAAGCATAATATTCCGGTGACGCTTGGTGATAGGGATGTGCGAGTGACGATGCGTCGAGCGTGGCGCAATACCCCGTTTTTTCGCAAGAGTATGCTGGTCTCTTCTCTCATGCTCAGCATCTTTGATACCACAGAGGTTTCTGAGGATGAGATTCGCAATCTGAAAAAACAAGATGTGCTCTCGGAGATGATGAAAGATCTGGGCAAAGAAGTCCCCACCCTTAAAGTGGCGCTGATTGACGAGCGAGATCGCTATTTAGCGAAGAAAATGGTGGAAGCGCCAGGAAAAAGAACGGTGGCTGTCGTGGGGGCTGGCCATGTGGCGGGCATTTGCCAAACCATTGAGCAACAACAATCTGTTGACTTGGACGAATTGAATTATATCCCCCCGGTTTCTCCTATATGGAAAATGGTTGGTTGGAGTATTCCTCTGTTAATTGTCGGATCGATTGCCTGGATCGGGTGGCAGAAAGGGGCTGGTGCGGCAGGAGAAAATGCGTTGTTCTGGATTTTAGCCAATGGTATTCCCAGTGGGATTGGTGGCATCTTAGCGATGGCTCATCCGTTGACCATCCTCACCGCGTTTGTGTCTGCGCCGTTTACGAGTCTTACGCCGGTCATCGGGGTGGGCTATGTGACGGCCTTTGTTCAGGCCTATCTTCAGCCGCCCATTGTCCGGGATTTTCAAACAGTGGCAGAAGATATCGCGATTCCGGGTCGATGGTGGAAGAGTCGGCTGTTGCGCGTGTTTCTCGCGTTTCTCCTTCCCACGATTGGCAGCATCATCGGCACATGGGTCGGCGGAACACGCATCGTCTCCAATCTATTTTAAGGAAATGTTGAAAAAAGCCACCAGCGGCGTTCTCGCCATTTTGCCGTGCTCACGTACTGGAAGTACGCTCCGCGCGCCAAAATAGCTGTGGCCTTGCTGGATGACTTTTTTGAACATTTCCGTCAGTTGTTGATGTCAGGATTTTTATAGAGCATATACAGGCTATGTTCGAGAGATATTCAACAGAACCTTTAAAGATTTATGTCAGAATATTCCCCTCCTTTGTAAGGAGGGGTTAGGGGAGGTAGAGTTCTCAGTGACTGGAAAGATTACGAAGAGGCCGCAGCCTGCACTTTAGACGTATGCTGGAAAATACATTTTGGGCAGGTGTAGTGGATAAACCGGCCTTCTCCGACAAGTCGTTTCATCATGGTGGCTTGGCACCACGTGCAAAGTCGGTCAGGAATTTCTGAGGAAGATGTGGTTTGGGTCGAGGTAGAAATAGGTGTAGTCATAATGGAAGACATTCTCAAAAATATCTGTGGGGTTTGTCAATGTTCAAGACTATGAAATCACCAATAATGTTGGGCTGTGTCCTCGTAGGGCTCTTGGTATGGTTGCCAGTCCAGGGCTGGGCTGGAGATGATGAACAGGATCAGCCACGTTTGACCGTCTCTGCAGAAGGCAAGACGAATGTGCCTCCCGATAAAGCGGTGTTGAGTTTCGCGGTAGAAACGGTCGGTAAAAAATTGGCGAATGTCCAAGAAGAAAATCAAGAACGCATGGCTCGGGTCTTGAAAGAATGCCAACAATTAAAGATTCCGTCTAAATTTATCCAAACCACCTCCTTGAATGTTATTCCTGAATATCCTCCCCCTCCGAGGCGGTCTTCCGGTGGGTCCCTGGAGCAGACGATTCCTCGTATTATTGGCTACCGAGTGGTACATCAGGTCAATGTGGAAGTCCGTAATTTGGATATCGTTGGTCAGGTTGTGGATCGAGTGTTAAAAGTGGGAGCCAACCGGTTCTCTGGAATTTCTTGGGGATTGCAAGATGAACAACCAAATAAACTCCAAGTCTTACAACTTGCCGCCTCTAAAGCGCAGACAAAAGCTGAAACCCTGGCTCAATCATTAACGCTCAAATTAGTCAGAATCCTGAAGGTCATGGAGGGCGGTGTATCGGTCGTGGCTCCAGCTGGACGCTACCGTATGGCTCGTGCGGCGATGTCGATGGAGGGTGGTGGGGGAGCTTCAGTGTCGGCTGGGGAAATCACGGTCCGTGGCACCGTCACGTTAGTGTACGAAATCAGCCCTCAATAAATATAAATTGTAAACTCCAGTTTTAGCCAATAGATCAAAGACGTACATTGAGTTTTAGAAGTTCCCCTCCTTTGTAAGGAGGGGTAGGGGAGGTAGAAGCGTTGAACGACTCTACTCCTCAAACCAGGTTGATTGACGTACCGTATGACTACCGAATCTACCCCCATCTCCTCTTCTAATGAACCGACAAGCTCCGCTCTCGGAGTTCCGGCCTTAGTGGTGTCCGGTTTTTTAGGTGCTGGTAAAACAACGCTTGTGAAGCATCTCATTGCGGATGCGCAGCAACAGGGCTTGAAATTGGCCGTGGTCTCTAATGAATTTGGCGAATTGGGAATTGATCGTGCATTGCTACAAGAAGCTGGCGGGCCAGGATATGTCGAGTTGGAAGGCGGCTGTGTCTGCTGTCAATTGACCAATGAATTACTGGAGACGCTTCAGAATTTGTGGGAGACCATTCGCCCAGATCGAATCGTGGTTGAAACGTCGGGAGTGGCGTTGCCCTTTGAGACGCTCATGACCTTTTGGCGGGAACCACTGACCGAATGGGTTGGGGAGAGTCTGGCGGTGGTGGTGGCCAATGCTGAGCAAGTCGCAGAAAATCGAGATCTGGAAGGCACGTTTGAACAACAAGTCTCTTCAGCAGATATCGTCGTCATTAATAAAGTCGATTTAGTCCCAGAAAGCTCAATGGGGCGAGTAGAAAGCCTTCTTCAGGATATGGCTCCTGATGCTCCTTTCATTCGAAGTATTCAGGGGAAGATCGACACGTCGGTGGTTTTTCCTCCTGCTCCCTCGCCATCGAATTCCTCCAAGCGTAAAAGCAAGCCGGAAATTCTACCCCACACGCATGAAGCCTTTGAGGCCCAAGAGCTCTCCTTTCCAAACAACATCACGCCCGAAGACCTCATCCAACAACTTCAAGCACTCAAAACATTACGCATTAAAGGCATTATCAACACCTCGGAAGGCCCAAAGCTTGTCCAAGGCGTTGGCCCACGAATTGACCTGAGTGCCCCTCCCGCAAACCTTCCCCAAGAAATCATTGGCCGCCTGGTGGCCATCCGAAGAAAATAATATTTCAACTTGTAAGAATGTTGAATGAAAACATTTTCATAGGCAAATAAGTCCAAAGGCTCGTTGAATGTCAACGGCCGCAGGGCGGTTCAAAAAAGTCCGCTCGCCTGCGCGAAGCCGCTTCGGCGAAGCCAGGTCCAGCAAGGCCGCAGCTCATTTCTGGCGCGGAGCGTACCCTTCGTACGTGAGCACTGGAAATTGGCGAGAACGCCGCTGGCGGCTTTTTTCAACAGACCCTTTATTTCTTAATTCTTGCCTCCACCACATAGTCGCGAAGACCACCGACTTTGCCCATGAGCTCATCGTATTCTTTTTGAGGAACTTTGAATTCTTTTAACGTCGTACCTAAATGACCGGCGACGATATCGAATTCTTTATCGGTCACTCCCAAGCCGACATGGGCCTCTCCTAATGGGCGATTGATTTTTTTGCAGGGTCCACCGATATTGGCGCACATCAGGTTCTTATTTTTTTGCCTCAATTGATTGCGGGTATCCGTGCCCATGCCCACAAAAAACCGTCCGATGACCGGGTCTTCCCATACTTTGGTCAGAAACACATCGACGACGGCTGAAATCGCGTCATATCCACCAAGGCGTTCATATAATGTGGGCTTGGTTTCAGCCAGGCTCAGACTGGAAGTGGCCCCAATAAAGACAAAGATTAAAACTAACGATAATGACTTTCCAAAACGTCCGATGCGATGAGTCTTCATGTTGTTCTCCTTATTGTTAATCGGCCTGTTTTGATTGTAATGCCATAGAAGCATTGTGTTCAACTTTTCCTGTTTCTCATAGGCCGGGGAGACATGCGTGTCCACATTGAGCCTTTTTTTGCCATGGACATAGCAAAAGAAGGAAGGTATATCGAGATTTTTAGGAGGGGTGCAGCCCAGGTGGTTGATCTTGGTGGCTTCCCGGGTAGGGAGTACTCATTAAGAGATCAAAAATGACCTGCTTGAATTGTTCTGCTTTACGAGGGTCCGATAATAATTGGAGCTTCTGATTGTGGTGAGCGTCACTGCTACTCAGAATCGCGTCATCGACCGCCCCTGGGAAATCCCCCAATAGGGCTTGAGCAGGTGGATTATTGGTGAGCTGGCTCATCACCAAGTTGTTTTCCCGTACCTTGTCTCGCACGGTGTAGGCATAGTTCACCATGTCATCCTCTGTGAGCTCGTCGGTGATGAAAAGCTCATTGAGGCGGTGGATGATCTGGGAGAGAAATTCTTCCTTCTTGTCTTTAGCCTTAGAGGTGCCGAGTCCGTCGCCGGGGTAGAGTTGATAGTCAGGGGAATGTTCTTTCATCACCAGGTCTTGCTGATAGATTTTGGAGAGGCGGTAGTGACTGAGGACGATGCTGTTGAGGTTAATATCTTCTTCGTCTGGAGCCCGTTCACGGAGCATAGGTCGAAAGTTTCGAGCGAAGAGGCACAGTTTTTCCAAGTCTGTATTGTCGTAGTCGACGATTTGCGACATAAACTCGTAGAAGCGAACAAAAGTCCCAAGGTCTTTCTTGAAGATTTCCAGGGCGTCTTTTTCGGTCTTGCAGGTTGTAAAGGTGTTTTCAGCATTGGCGGTGAGTACGGCGTCGCCGGATTGTTGAGCGCGTGCGAACAGGTCTTTGGCGACGGTGAGCTCGTGGAGGGCCGATTGGTAACGGTGTTGCCAACGTTCAACCGCCGGTTTGCAGATATTGGCAATAGCGGCGTTGCTTTTGCTCTTCACAAAAAAGGCCTTGCAGAATTGTTCCACTTCCTGCCACAGGAAGATGCCCGTCGCTCTGAGTTTGTCGAACAGGTCGAAAATGAGATCAGGGTTGGAGACATCAGCCAATTCAGCGGTTTGATAATATGGCTGGAACGAGGAACGGATATCTTCTGGTTCGTTGAAAAAATCTAAGATAAACGTGCCCGTTTCAGCTTTTCCCGGGTAGGTTCGATTAAGACGTGACAGGGTTTGGACGCATTCAACTCCACCCAGCTTTTTGTCCACATACATGGCACAGAGTTTAGGCTGATCAAACCCGGTCTGAAATTTATCGGCGGCAATCATGACTTGATAATCGGCACTATCAAACGCTTTCCGCATATCGCGACCTTTGAGCCCCGGATTCATCGTGGATTCCGAAAACTTCTCGCCAAGCAATCCCTCCGCATTCGGATCTTTATCGGTAAATTCCACCTCTCCAGAGATCGCGATCATGGCGCAGATGTTTGTGTACCGTTTCTCTGCAATATACGTATCAAAAGACAGCTTGTACCGTACCGCTTCTTTCCGGGAACTCGTCACCACCATGGCCTTGGCTTGTCCACCCAGAAGGCCCATCACATTGTTCTTAAAATGCTCGACAATCACCTGTACTTTCTGGCTGATATTGTAATCGTGCAGGCGGACCCATTGGTTGAGTTTCACTTTGGCTCGTTTGCTTTCAACTGCTTCGTCTGCACCGTCTATTTTCATGGCCAGGTGATAGGCCACTTTGTAGTTGGTGTAGCTCTTGAGCACATCCAGAATAAAGCCTTCTTCAATGGCCTGGCGCATGCTGTACACATGGTACGACACCGGTTTGTTCGTTGTTGAAGGCGGTTCAGTCGGATGAGGCAGGCGGCCAAACAGTTCCAAGGTTTTGGTCTTGGGCGTGGCGGTAAAGGCAAAATAGCTGAGGTTCTGCGTGGCTCGTCTTGAAGCAACCGCGGCATCCAGAATATCCTCGGACGTCAGCTCCTCGTCACCATCCGGCGAGCTCTCAAGCATCAAGACTTCTTTGAGCTGACGGGCGGTAGAGCCGGTTTGAGAGGAATGGGCTTCGTCGGCAATAATCGCATAATGCCGCTCTTGTAAATTGACGCTATGTTCAATCGCTCGTAAGACGTAGGGAAACGTTTGGATGGTCACAATAATAATTGGTTGTGACGCTTCGAGCGCAGCGGCGAGTTTTTCTGACTTCGAGCCATCGCCCTCCTGGGTATTGATGCGTCCGACCACTCCTTCTACAGAGGTAAATTGCGAAATGGTCTCTTGCAGTTGAGCATCCAACACGTTTCTATCGGTCACGATAATCACCGAATCAAACTGTTTGCGGCCACCGTCGTGATGTAACGACGATAACTGATGAGCCACCCAAGCAATGGAGTTGGACTTTCCGGAACCGGCGCTGTGTTGAATCAGGTAGGTATGGCCGGGGCCTTCGGTGCGGGCAGCATTCACCAGCTTGCTGACCACATCCCACTGGTGGTAACGGGGAAAGATTAACGTCTCCTTTTTGTACTTGCGCCCTTCCCAGTCTTCTTTCTCTTCAATCTGTAAATGCACAAAGCGCGCAAGAATGTTGAGCAGGTTATCCGGCAGTAACACCTCATTCCATAAATAATCGGTGGCATAGTGGTTGATGTCTTCCGGCACATCGTTACCGGCCCCGCCTTCTAGTGTCCCTTTGTTGAACGGCAAAAAGAAGGTGTTCTCCCCTTCCAGTCGTGTCGCCATATAGACTTCATATTGGCTCACGGCAAAATGCACCAGCGCACCGTGCTTAAAGGTTAATAAGGGCTCGGGCTTTTTAGTGGATGGGTCTATCGGAAAGCGCGTGGTTTTGTATTGTTTAATGGCGCTTTGTACCGCCTGCTTAAATTCTGATTTTAACTCCAGCGTCGCCACAGGTAAGCCGTTCACAAATAACACCAAATCGATACGCCACTTTTTAGCGCGTGTGCCGGTCTCGGTTTCATGTTCCTCGGTTGCCCAAGGTGAATAGACTAACTCTGGCACGACACGTAAACGGTTTTGTTTATACCGCGCCAAGGTATCCGGGTTTAAATCATGCTCGGGTTGAAACTGGCATAAACTAAAACGGGTGCCACGATCACGCAGCTCATGGCGCAAGACGCCCAACGTGCCAAAGGTACGCATCTCCTTATTGGCGGCATGGGGGTCGGCTTTATTCAGTTGCGAGGCGACACGCTCTAAAAACTTCTGTTCGGGGTTGTTCGGATACAGAGCGCAGAACTTTTGCCACTGGCTGTCTTGGGTGTCTTTCACAAACCCCAACACGTCTTCCTCATACAACGCCAGCTCACGGTTGTAGTTCTCGGGTTTCCCCAACAGCCAGCCGTTAGCGACCAATTGTCGAACCATGTCATTCTGAAACGTCAGTTCGTTAGCCTTTCCCATAGTGAATTCTTCCCCTAACCCCCTTAGCTTAACGAGAATTGCTAGTGAATGACGTGCATGGATGCTCGAATGCCGCGGGCGAATGGATGCGCGGGAGCGGCCAGATCGTTTTGGAATGTGAGTTTGTTCGCCTTACGACTCATTGTCAGGCGCTTCCTTGTGTATCGTTCCCAGGCGCTGCTTGGCGTTGTGAATGGCTTGGTGCAAACGCTGCTCTAATAGCTTTTTCGGTGGCAGTGTGGTGAGGTATTCCGCGACATGGATACCACTGCTATCCATTTCCAGTAACTCTATCTGTTCCTGTTTTTTCCCAGCACACAGGATGATGCCTAATGGAGGGTGTTCATCAGCTTCTTGCTCATGCTTGGCTAGCCAACGTAAGTAAAGCTCCATCTGGCCTTTATATTCGGCCTTGAAGTTACCAATTTTGAGGTCAATGGCAATCAGGCGTTTGAGTTTGCGATTGTAGAACAGCAGGTCTATGTAAAATTCGTCTTCGTCGATTTGAAGACGTTTTTGCCTGGCAATAAAAGTAAAGCCTGTGCCGAGTTCCAGTAAAAATTGTTCAAGTTCGCGAAGAATGGCATCCTCAAGGTCTTTTTCGAGGTAATGGTCGTTCAACTCCAAGAAATCAAGCACATAGGGATCTTTTAAAATAAGCGCTTGGTCAACCTCGCCTTGTTCTCGCAGCGCAGTTAGTTCTTTGCTGATGGTTTCCTGTGGTTTCTTAGAGATTACCGTACGCTCATAGAGCTGGGAATCAATGCGCTCGGCCAAGGTCCGAGTAGACCAGCGATCAGCCACCGCCATTTGTACGAAGAAGTCACGCTTCAAGGGTTCGCCCAAGGGTATCAACTGCACAAAGTGGCTCCAGCTCAATTGTGCAGACAGTGTCTGCACAATCTGTTGATCCGGGAAACACTCGACAAACTTCACCATATTGGCCAGATTTCGTTTACTCCAACCACGCCCAAATTCCGCGCTCAGTTGTTTCGCCAGCCCCGCAAGCACCTGTTTGCCGTACTCGCCACGCTCGCCTTTCAGCACTTCATCCCTCATCCGTGTACCGACTTGCCAGTACAATAATGTCAGTTCAGCATTCACCGCAGCGGCTGCGTGTTGTTTGGCGTTTTGGATTAGTCGTTTGACATCCGATGCCAGTGCCGTATCAAGAGCCAGTTCTTTCATGCTGCAATTCCCTCTAGGCCAAGGTATCCGGGTTTAACTCATGCTCGGGCTGAAATTGGCATAATGATCCCTCTATTTCCCTCATTTTTGAAGCACCTTTAAGCCCCAACCGTCAGCGCTAGGTCTAGTCCTGCCCTTGTGGCACCAACCTTCGTGTCCAAGTTCTATTTGATATTGCCGGGTTTCGCCCCGGCAGGCGAGGCCCCTTCGGTTACGCTCAGGACAGGCCTTTTGTTTTGGCAAAAGGACCCAAAACCATTGACGCCCAGTCTGCCTCATTGGATAGAAAGGCCGCGAACATGCGGAGGGCGGACCAACTCGCGGATCTTGTCCTGAGGCTTGTCGAAGGGCTCAAACAAGGTCCGCCAACTTTTCAGAGCGTCCTTTCCTTGGGGCCAGCCAGCAGGCGTCAGCCTAGGGGAGATAAAACGCTTCAGGTCTCCAAATGAAAGAGCGAGGGATCATCTATTCTGAATGATCCAATGTTGGCTGAGAACACGATATCTCCTATGTTACCTCTTTGATTCAAAAAAGGTTATACCCCAAGGAAAACTCGGAAGAGCCAGAAAGATGAACTCGTTGGCTTTACCTACATGGATGTAGGTACTTAGGGTTTGTCTGGAACAAAATCCTGTGTCACCTCCCGACAATGTGCTCATGCGACCGTTTCCTTGGTGTGTGTTGTATTGCGAGAGGATTCTGGGGTTGTGACGTGCATGGATGCACTTATGTTGCGGGCGTATGGATGCGCAGGAGCGACCCAGTTTCTCACGTCGATCTTGCCGGTGACGGCTGCGGAGATAAGGGCTGTGCGGCGCTCTTGAAGCAGTGCAATCTGCTTTTCGGCTTTATCTGAAAGAGTATTAAAGCGATTCAACGAGGTTTCTACGAAGGCGGCGATCTCATTCTGTTCGGTTTCCGGTGGCATAGGGAAAACAAACTCTATCGCATCAGCAACATTGAACTGTTTTTGTGCTGCTCCATAAGATGCTAAATCGACTTGCTGTCTTCCTACCCAAACATTCATTGCTGCACACAACCAATCAGAATTATATTTGCCTCTACGAATGACAATTACGGAAGCACAGTTTGATCCTTCAAGCTCCTCAGTGACAACTGCGGTTATACCAGGATAACCGACACGTATAGAAACTAAATCGCGATATTTTAACCGTGAAGGCAATAAACTATCACTGTCTTCAGATGAAATTCTCCGCGTTTTAGATAAATCAAAACCGTACTCTTTTACGTCGCCGCCAAATATAAAATAGACACCTTCATCTCGCGTATATGTCGATGGGTTAATGACCAAGCCTACCCCAATTTTTGGCGATATATGCTTGAGCCTTTTTACATTCCAATGCTCTGGCACTTCACCTAACCACTCAATGCCTGAGTCGCGCATGGGGGCGTTGGGGTTGAGGCCTTTAGTGACGGCATGACTGATCACGGCCTGGCGTTTTTCTTTGAGCAGTTTGATGAGCTGTTGTTGTTTTTCGATCAGAGTGTCGATTTTGGCGGTTTCATGGTCGAGGAAGTCAGCGATTTTTTCTTGTTCGCTGATAGATGGTACCGGAAAAACAGTATTTGAAAGATATTCTTGTTCAATACTTTCAACCGTCGCACCTTGCTTACCCCATTTAAGTAATAGCGTTTTTTGATTGCCCGACACAACATACATGCCATATCTGACGTCAAGCCTCTGATTAAATCGCAGAGCCTTCATATCCTGGTTCAAAGTAACTGCTACATCATTTATCGCGACAGGTATAGAATGCTGAAGAATTCCTGAACGAACAACAAGTAGCAAAGCTCCTTTATTTAATAAATTAGTCGTAGAATCCTCGATCGCCTTTTCTGTAATTTTATCGATGGATGAGACTATTCTCGAGCTTTTCATATCTTTAGGAGAAACCCAAGGGATATTCCCACTCCAGTATTCAGGTTTATCTTTGCTAGGCGTACCTCCGCCGCTAAATCGTGCGAGGTATTTCAAAGGGGACAGTTTCCATGATTTAGGTATGTCGCCCAGCCAGTTCGCCTCTGACGCTACATATTCAGGATAAGCCTGATACCTCGATCCCATTAAGAATGCACCTCTTGCAGAAGCTTCATAATCCCGACACTGACTTTATCTAAATCCGCGTTAATCTTCATTAGCATGGCAATGTGCTTTTCTGTGTTGCCGGGTTTCGCCCCGGCAGGCGAGGTCCTTTTGTTTCGGCAAAAGGACCCAAAACCAGTGTGCCGAGCATGCTCAACAGCTTGAGGGTGGAAGTCCCTTTGACAACCTGATGGAGGTGAAGTCATAGCGAAGCGCAAGGGCGTCATCGTGAGGTGGGGTCTGAAGGCAGCGTGGAGCAAAGGCGTGGGCCGATGAACAAGAACCAGATACGAGGCAGTCAGGGCCGGACGAGTGGGCTGGTTTTCACGAAGTCCGTATCCATCAAGGGTCCTGGGTGTAAATCTGGCGGTCGTGCGCTGAAGGCGGTTGAGCTTACCTCGGGAGACCTCTCGTCTGTCTTGGCAGCAAGACTGAGAACTGAGTGATCAGTTCAGACCGGGCGGGAGGAGTCAGCAGAGGGCATAGTAGTCCCGAGAGGGATGAAGGCCTGAACGGTGCGGAGTGGTGAGTAGGCAGTGGAACTCATGAGCGACAAGCGGCTGAATGACCAGTTAATTCTGGCCTTCCCGACAGAGGATAGGGGTGAAGCCCGAAGGGCTGACGAGGAAGTGTCGAATCGCTTGCGGCGAACCGCCCAGTCGAACGCCCGGCGAGGAGTGCCCAGGGGCGAGCAGTCTCTCCTGGGGGCTAATCGCATAACCCACCGAACCGCCGTATACGGATCCGTACGTACGGTGGTGTGACAGGGAAAGTCCGTGAGGACCTACCTATGTCGATTTGATGCCCCGTCTGGCCTCATTGGAGGGGACGGACGCCAGACTGCGGAGGGCGGACCAACTCGCTTCGCTCAAATAAGGCCCGCCAGGAGATAAGGGCGTCCTCCCTTTGGGCCAGACGGCAGGCATCGGCCCATGGGAGATGATCGTGCATGGACCTCTTGTAGGAGCGTCCTGATCTTTGTCGTCTTTTAAGGTTTGTTTGGCGAGATCTGACTGTGGTGCGGGTAAGGTTTGGCTGAAGTTATTAATCGCGTTGCCTTCGCGGTGGTATAAGGCACTTTCTATTTGATGCGTCAAAACATGACGGCTCCAGCCGTGTTCTAAGGTATTTTGCACATAGAACAACGCTTCTTGTGTATTTTTACACTTATTGATGATTTGTTGGTTATGCCCCCAAGGGATCAAAACTAATTGCGCAACAGCTTGTTGCGTAATTGCAGCATCATTAGCCCAGTAGTTATACCACTGCCTAATAAGTTCTAGATTTCTTTTTGAAAATCCTTTTATGTGAGGAAATTCAGTCATTAAATCGTGACTGAGTTGTTTTAAAAACCCTTCTCCCCAACGTGATAATTGCTGGCGTTCAACGATTTCTTTACCTAAATGCCAATAAAATTCTATCAACGATGAGTTTACTTTCACTACGGCTTGAAGCTGTGTATGCCGCAATTTTTGCTTGAGGTCTTTTAACCAAATTTTATATTCAGGGTTGGTGGTTATTGATGGGTTCATGAATGCACCTCTTGTAGGAGCTTCATGATCTCTGTGCTGACGGCGTCTAGGTCTGCATCAATTTCTACCAAATCTCTGGGTGGCTGATATTGGTAGAAATGGCGGTTGAAGGGGATTTCGTATCCGACGATGCCGACTTCCTGATCTTTCTCGTCTTTTTTACTGGCATCGATCCAGGCATCGGGCACATGGGGTTGCACTTCTTTTATGAAGTAGGCTTCATTGAGGGCATTGACTGACTGTGAGGGATCGAGGGCGACGTTTTCGTTGTCGCGCAGGTTGCCATCGGCTTTGTATTCGAGGGTTTTTCCGCTCACGTCAAACAGGCCGTAGATTGGATTGGCTTTGCCCTTATGTGTTTTTTGGATGACTTTTTCGGCATTTGGGTTTTTCCAGCTTACGGCGGCGGTGATTTGGTTTTTCTCTTTAGCGTCTAAGGTCAGATCTTGGGCTTTGCAGGCTTTTTTGAGGTTTCTTCAAAGCCGTTCATATCGTCACATTGCGTGGTGCCAATGGCCTGTTGCAGTTGCTGGGCTTTGAGCAGGATGTGTTTTTGCTCTACCCAGATTTTTCTGTCGAGCAGGTCTTTGATCTGTTTTTCTTTGAGTTCACTGAAGTGGCTTTTGAGATAGGCGCGAATTTCAACCGCTTGATCCTTTACTACCCCGTAGGCTTTGCAATCAGGCTCATGCCCCAGGGCACCCTCTCTGATTCTTCCTTCGGAAGAATCATTCACCTTGTCGCTCCAGCTTTCACCATACGTTTCGTACATCCACTTCATCGGGGAGTTTAAGGGTTTATTCGCAAAGCGCAGTTCAGCTACATGCTCATCACTGAATTGATAGCTCTCGCGTAAGGGGCGTTCGATGGTGATACGGCGGTAGCCAAATTCATGGGTAGCGAAGATTTTACTGGCGAAGGTTTTCGGTGCTTCTGTTTTAGGGTTTGCTGATTGGCGGCCACGATTGCTTTTTTGCTCAGCTGGCTTGCCGAGTTCTCTTGCATCCACCACTTCAAACGCGCCAAAGTTGCGAGTGATAACGGCAATATCGTCGGCGCTCATTTCATTGCGTTTGGAGCCTAGGGATTTTCGCATTTTCCCGCAAAGGTTTATACCATTGATGAGTTGGACTTTGCCTTTACGCTCATGCGGTTTTTTGTTGGAGAGCACCCACACATAGGTGGCGATGCCGGTGTTGTAGAACATATCGGTGGGGAGCGCGACGATGGCTTCTAATAAGTCGGCCTCGAGGATGTACCGGCGGATTTCCGATTCGCCGGAACCTGCGCCTCCGGTAAATAGGGGAGAGCCGTTGAGGATAATGCCGATTCTTGCGCCGGTCGCTCCCGGCGTCGTGGCCGATCTTGCGCTTCCTGCGCTCTCGGCATTCGTGCTTCCATGCACGTCACCTTCCGCGACACTTGTACGTCCTTGTACATCGCCTTCATTCGGTCTTAACTTGCTGATGAGGTGTAAGAGGAATAGGAGCGAGCCGTCGGAGACGCGGGGTAGGCCCGGGCCAAAGCGGCCATCAAACCCTTTGAGGGTATGTTCGTCTTTGATGTCTTGTTCAATTTTTTTCCAATCGACGCCAAAGGGGGGATTGGAGAGCATGTAATCAAATTTATTGGCATAGAGCTGATCGTTGGAGAGGGTGTTGCTGGATTTGATATTGGTGACGTCTTGTCCTTTGATGAGCATGTCGGCTTTACAGATGGCATAGCTTTCGGGGTTGAGTTCTTGTCCGAAGGCGCGCATGACCGCTTGTGGATTGAGCTCATGCACGTATTCCATTCCCGCTGAGAGGAAGCCGCCGGTTCCGGCGGTGGGGTCGTAGATGGTGCGGATGATGCCGGGTTTGGTGAGAGCGTCATCATCTTCCATGAACACCAGGGCGGTGGTGAGACGCACGATGTCCCGGGGGGTGAAATGTTCTCCGGCAGTTTCATTGGAACTTTCTGCGAAGCGGCGGATGAGTTCTTCGAATACCAGCCCCATGTCATGGTTGGAGATGGCCTTGGGGCTGAGGTCGGTTAATCGGACTTTTTGCACGATTTTGTAGAGCAGGTTGGCGTCGTTGAGCTGGCCGATGAATTCGATGAAGTTGAAGTATTCAAAGATCTCGCGGGCATCTTTGGAGAAGCCTTGAATATAATTTTCCAGGTTAGCTTTGATGCCGGTTTCGCCGAGTGTGGAGAGATCCATTTTGGAGGTGTTGAAGAATGAGAGGCCATTAGTGGCGCGGAGGAGGAGTTTTTCCTGCGCGTCTTCGGGCAAGTTCATTTTTTGAACGTTTTTATGTTCGGCTAAGACGGCTTTTTTGCTGTCTTGCAGCACGCATTCCAACCGGCGTAATAGGGTAAACGGCATAATGATGCGCCCGTATTGGCTTTGCTTGAAGTCGCCACGCAGTAAGTCGGCCAGTGTCCAGATATAGGCGGCCAGATTGTTGGGAGTTTGGCTATCGTTTTGGCTCATCTACCTCTTTCCATCTTGAAATTATGTGCCTTTACGGTTCTGATTGTGGGGATTCCTTCTTCTGAATGGAAGCTTCCTGGATATGGGAAGAGATAGTATCTTTTTTCGGAAAATTAAGGAATAGGTTTTTCGAAAAGGTGGGGATGGTCTTTGAGGAGTTGGTCTTTGAGTTCTGGGTCGAGTTGGGCTTGGTACAGAGTTTTGGCTTTGGCGAGGAGATCGATGGAGACGTTAGTCACGCCCAGCAGGTTGGCTTCTTGTAGGATGGCCCCGGTGAAGGACGTATCTTGAAACGATGCCCCTTGAAGGTTGGCCTGAATCAATTTGGCTTCACGTAAATCAGTGAGATGCAATTTGGTTTTTGAAAGATTGGCTCCGGTGAGGTTGCCCCATGGGAGGGAGGCCTGTGTGAGATTTGCCCCTTCTAGATTTGCTCCCTCCAAGTTGCATGCAATTAATCCAGTGCCTGTTAAGTCTGCTCCGATCATTGTGGCGAAGGCAAGATTCGCTTTGATGAAATTGGCTTCCAGGATATCGGCTTCGGTGAAGTTGGCTTTGGTCAGATTGGCTTCGGTGAGATTCGCGCGATACAGATAGGCATCGGAGAGGTCCACGCTTTCCAGATTCGCATGGCTTAGATTCAGGCTGGTAAAGTCGTATCCGGAGAGATCGGCACCACTGAGGTCTGGTTGGGGAGATTGGGAATTACCTCGAAACTTATTCCATTCTGCGACGCCACCCTCAATCAACAGTTGAACGTGTTCGGGATTGGCCATGCGCGAGTAGGCGGAGAACGACAGAGAAGGAATAGCTAGGTCGACTGGAGGTAAGCCCCTCGTCTAGCGTTTTTTGAGGTATTTAAGAAATTCGGAGTCTGGCGTGAGCACCATGGTGGTATCTTTCGCAAAGACTTTTTTGTAGGCTTCCATTGTCCGGACAAATTCAAAAAACTTTGGGTCTTGTTTGTAGGCAGTGGCATAGATTTTATAGGCTTGGGCTTCCCCATTCCCTCGAAGTTCTTGGGACGTCTTATAGGCTTCAGCCGATATGATATCTTTGTCTTTTTCAGCTTCAGATCGGATTTTTTGGGCCTCTTCTTCACCTTCCGCACGGTATCCCTTGGCTTGGCGCTCTCGTTCGGCCTGCATCCGTTGGAAAATAGCCTTTTCATTTTGTTCTGGTAGATCGGCGCGCTTGATTCGCACGTCTAACACTTCTAGCCCATAGACCGACGCTTTTTCATTGGATCGATCAGAGACGAGCTTCATGATCAACGCTCTGTTGGCAGAGACAATCTCTGGGAGTTCATGTCGGCCCAGTTCCACGCGAAGTTCTGAATACACAATATCATCTAAACGTTGGAGGGCACCGCGTTGTGTCTGAAAGGCTTGAAATACTTTTAATGGGTCCACAATCCGCCATTTGGCGAAGTTGTCGATGACCATGGATTTTTTATCACTGGTAATGACGTCACGGGCTGGGGCATCATAATCCAAGAATCGTTTATCAAAAAACGTGACTTGGTGATAGAAGGGAATTTTAAATTGGAGACCTGGCTCGGTGACCGTCCGCACTGGTTTTCCTAACGCCACGACAATCGCGGTTTCCGTTAAATCGACAACGAAAAATGGGGAGAGCCCCAATGTAATGAGGAGACCCAGGACTAACACGACTCCAAGGATGAGATTGCTTTTCATTGTGCGCCACCTCCGCGAGATTTACTGAGACGATCTAAGGGAAGATAGGGCAACACGTTTTTTGCCGCGTTGGAATCAAGAATGATTTTTTCGGTATGAGAAAGGACTTCTTCCATGGTTTCGATATACACGCGTTTGCTAATCACGTCTTTCCCTTGTTTGTATTCTTTTAATGTTTGGAGGAAGTGATTGGCTTCCCCTTCGGAACGGCTAATTCTTGATTGGGCGTAGGCTTTGGCTTGATTGATTTGTTGAGCGGCTTCCCCTTTGGCTCTAGGGATTAAATCGTTTCGGTAGCCGTGAGCCTGGTTGATAAGTTTTTCTCGATCTTCCTTGGCGCTGGCGACATCCTTGAAGGCCGCGGCGACGGCTTCTGGTGGATTGACGTCTTGGAGTTGGATCTGGGCGACCTGGACGCCAGCCTGGTATTGATCCAGAATGCCTTGCAACAAGATCTGGGCGTTTTGCTGTATTTCGGCTTTTCCGACTGTCAGGGCCTCATCAATCTTACTTTTGCCGATGACTTCCCGCATGGCGGCTTCAGCAGAATTATGAATCGTGTCTTCGACGTTGGCGACCTGGTAGAGATATTTTTTGGCATCGTTAATTTTATATTGAACGATAAACTCGAGTGAGAGAATATTCATGTCTCCAGTGAGCATGAGGGCTTCTCTCGGAACGAATTGCGTGCGTCCTTGGTTTGTTCGAAAACCGACTTCCACTCGATGGAGTTTTTCAACTTTTGGGGTATCCACCGTTTCCGCGAAAGGAGCTTTAAAGTGGGGGCCGGGTCCAACCTCTCGGACGATAACCCCAAAGCGTTTGATTAAGCCTTGTTCGTCTGGCGCGACGATAAAGAAGGATTGCCAGAGCCCTAAGACGATAATCACAATTAAGATGATCGTTTTAAAGCCTTTTCCTGGCACAAGATTCTTGATGGAATCTTGTGCTTTGCGAAGGGCTTCATCGAGCGGGTCTTGCCCGCTGCCGCCCCATGGATCTTTAGGTTCCCATGCCATAAGTGAGTCCTGTTAGGTAAAGTCGAGAAAAAATGGTGTGTGAGCTGTGGTGTGCAATTCTCAATCACGGTAGCAGAAATTTTTTGATTGGGCAATAAAAAGAAATGAATGGCTTGTTGAATAGAACTTTTGTTGTCATGAACCGTATCGTCTAAACTCTGATGCCATTGCCGCCTTCACCGAACAGTCAATCACCACGCGTTCCTCAGCATCTGGTCTTTCATAAGCCCTATGGAGTGCTGTCGAAATTTACCGATGCAGAGGATCGTCCGACGTTGGCCGACTATGTGGATGTGCCGCATGTCTATCCGGCGGGCCGTCTGGACATGGATAGCGAAGGGTTGTTGCTGCTGACCTCAGATGGGAATCTTGCCGCTCGCTTAACCTCTCCCTCATTTAAAGTTCCCAAGACCTATTGGGTCCAGGTCGAGCGTATTCCTGATGAAGCCGCCCTTGTCCAATTGCGGAAGGGGGTACTGGTCAAAGGTCGCCGGACTCGTCCGGCCGCCGTGGACCTCCTTGCCGAAGAGCCTCAGGTTCATCCGCGCCCTGTTCCCATTCGTTTTCGGAAATCCGTGCCGACCGCATGGTTGAGGATGGAAATTTCCGAAGGCATGAATCGGCAAATTCGCCGGATGACCGCTCAGGTTGGGTATCCGACGTTGCGAGTGATTCGTGTGGCTATCGGGTCCATACAATTAGGACCGCTCGCTCCAGGAGAATGGCGTAGGCTGAGTACGAGCGAAATCCAGCAATTTCAGGAAGCTAAGTGAAGATTGACGAATGGGGAGGTCCGGGGAATCGAGAGAAGATTTGGGGGCTGCAGAATCGAGAAAAACACTCTCTATAAGGGTAAATACCTTGAACATTCCACTTCGGACAGGTAGAATACCACTTGCTTGATTTACAATATTTTGCGTAGCAACTTCAACAGCGGTACTACATATAACCTTAATCATGCGGTGTCGTTATTTTTCCAGACCAGTGTAAGGCAATCCCCCACATCGTATTTGGTCCTCCAGCTAGCCTCATTTCATTG
Source organism: Nitrospirales bacterium (assembly GCA_965248225.1). Classification (GTDB taxonomy): domain Bacteria; phylum Nitrospirota; class Nitrospiria; order Nitrospirales; family UBA8639; genus Nitrospira_E. The sequence goes on along the minus strand of CBDFIV010000015.1, from coordinate 3,682,848 downwards.
ACAGTGCAAACCATCGGTGGACATGAATTGAAGCATGGTTCTGTGGGTGATGATACTGTTGGAAGTCCTTATTTTTCAGACTGTTAGAAAAAATTCAGCCTTGTCAGCCCTAGTAACTCTTTGATTTCTTTCTTTTTCACATTAATGGAGATCTTTTCAACATGGCGGTAACGATAATTCTAGCCCTCTCGCTTCTGGGATTGGTCATCGCGTTTTACTACTCTTCATCGGTCAACAAAATCCCCATTGATATGGGTGTCGAAGATCAGGACACCCGGCAGCGTCTGGCGAAGATCCATTCCGCAATTGCTAATGGAGCCATGGCATTCCTCAAGCAGGAATATAAATTCATGGCTATTTTCATGGTGGTCTTTGCGGCGATCATTGCGGTGCTCATCGATGATCATCATACGGATTATGTGAATGAAGGAATCTATACCGCTATCGCATTCATCTTTGGGGCCATCATTTCGATTGCCTCGGGCTTCATCGGGATGAAGATTGCGGTACAGGGCAATGTGCGTACCACGGTCTCGGCCAATAAATCGCTCTCTGAGGCCTTTAATGTTGCATTACATTCGGGCTCTGTGATGGGCTTTGCATTGGTCAGCTTAGCTGCCTTAGGGCTCCTCCTCATCTACCTCGGTCTATCAGCAATCATGCCGGCACAACTCCCGACGCACATTTTGATGGAAGTCATTGCTGGCTTCGGTCTTGGGGGTTCGTCTATCGCGTTATTTGCCCGTGTGGGCGGCGGAATTTTCACAAAAGCCGCTGATGTTGGTGCTGATTTGGTGGGTAAAGTTGAGGCGGGAATTCCAGAAGACGATCCGCGTAACCCTGCCGTGATTGCCGATAACGTTGGGGATAACGTCGGTGATGTGGCCGGAATGGGTGCTGACTTATTTGGGTCCTGTGCTGAGAGTACCTGCGCCGCCATGGTCATTAGTGCTGTGGCTTTTTCCGGGCTGGTCGATGCGTTGTTGTATCCCATTGTCATTACTGCCATCGGGATTCCCGTGAGCTTTCTCACCATGATGATGATTAAGGTCAATTCTGAAGATCAAGTTGCCCCAGCGTTGAAAAAAATGCTGATCGTCTCCAGTGCGCTCATGGGAATTGTCATGTTCTTTGTGACCAAGATGCTGATCCCCGATACTTTTGTAATCGGAGGCGAGACCTATACTGATTTGGGGGTCTATTTTTGTTTCCTGACTGGTCTTATTGCAGGGCTGGTCGTGGGCTTGATGACTGAATATTACACGTCCCATGATTACGCTCCTGTGAGAGAAGTCGCGAAATCCTGTGAAACGGGTTCGGCCACAAATATTATCTTTGGCCTGGCCCTTGGCTATAAGAGTGCGGTGGGGCCTTATTTAGCCATTGGTTTAGCCATCTATATTCCGTGGATATTGGCAGGGATGTACGGTGTGGCCATTGCCTCTCTTGGTATGTTGGGCACACTGGCCATTGCGTTGACGATTGATGCCTATGGACCGGTTTCTGATAACGCTGGTGGTATTGCTGAGATGGCCGGGATGCCAGAGCATGTACGGCAACGGACAGACGTCCTGGATGCCGCTGGGAATACCACAGCGGCCATCGGGAAAGGTTTTGCCATTGGTGCAGCGATCCTCACATCGCTGGCGCTCTTTGCCGCGTTTCTTACTCGGGCTGATTTATTGCTCAAGGAGCAGCATGGCCCAGAGTATGATCTCTTAGGCAGCATTAATTTGCTCGATCCCTTGGTCTTTACGGGTTTGTTTATTGGGGCGGTGTTACCGTCGTATTTTTCCGCCATGACGATGAAGTCGGTCGGGACAGCTGCCTACGAGATGATTGAAGAAGTCCGCCGCCAGTTTCGCACCATTCCCGGCCTGATGGAGGGGAAAGCCGAAGCCGACCATGAGCAATGTGTCGCCATTTCAACCAAAGCCGCACTTAAGGAAATGATTGCACCAGGCATTTTGATCATGGGTACGCCTCTGCTCACAGGATTCCTGTTTGATATTCAAGCCCTCGCTGGAGTCCTCGCAGGGTCTCTTGTCGCCGGTGGTGTCATGGCCATCTCCGCATCCAATAGTGGTGGCGCGTGGGATAATGCGAAAAAATATATTGAAGCCGGCAACTTGGGTGGGAAGGGTACTGACATTCACAAAGCAGCGGTGGTTGGCGATACTGTTGGAGACCCACTCAAAGATACCTCAGGACCTTCGTTGAATATCCTGATCAAACTTTCGGCTATTTTGTCTCTGGTGTTTGTCCCGTTTTTTGTGCAGTACGGTGGTCTGTTGGTCCGGTAATGATTTGGTGAAAATTTGGCCAGTTTCCAGAATTTCTTCGTGTCTGTCCTTGTGGTCCTATGAGGGGTGACGATGTTGGTAAATTTTTACGGATACACCAACCCCAGTCATTCATGTAAAGAGAAAAGCCATTACTCTTTCTTATTCCTGCTGTCTTCATTATTTTTCTACTTGGGTTATTATTCTTCATACTCTTCATTCCGTTTTCATTCCGTTTTCATTCCCTTTTCATTTCCTTTTCATTCCCTTTACGGGGAGGAGGCCATGGTTTTTTGAATGTGGTCGCTCCTCGGGTCATTCAATTTCTTACAAGAAAGCGTGATGTTTCAACATCTCAGGTGCTGAAGCTCTAGGCAAAAAGGTGTGCGGGTTCTTCGTGAGGCCTTTTAGCCAGATCTTTGATTGAAGTTTCTGAGAGAGTTGCAGGCGAAGGTGCAGGCTGCCGTCGCGGTTCTTTGCGCCAGATCTCTACCTTCCTGTTATGGAGGAGGAACTGTCAGATAAGGGGCGGAAAGGAATGACGATTTTATGAATACACCGAGTCAACCAGAAAAGCCGATTGTGCCTCAAGCTGGTGAGACACAAGGGGTTTTGTCCGAGGATATGGAGACGTTGATGCATGTCATTTCCCATGACCTTCGTGCTCCCATTGTGACGATCCAAGGCTTTTGCCAAGAGCTCACGATGGCGTGTGATCGTCTGAAAACGTTATTTGAGGAAGAAGCGATGTCTGATGGGGCTCGAGAATCTATCAATCCCTTGGTCACCCAAGATATTCCAGAGGCGGTGCGATTCATTCGGGCCGGCGCTGATAGCGTGAATACCGTGACTTCTGGAATTCTTCGATTTATTCGGCTTGGTCAAATTGATATTCAATGGGAACGTTTGGACATGAATCGGTTGATGATGGGCATTGTCTCCTCCATGGAATTTCAATTGAAGGAGAAGGGTGTCGTGTTGCAGATAGAAGATCTTCCAGATTGCATGGGTGACGAAGTGCTTATCACGCAGGTGTTCGCCAATCTGATCGATAACGCGCAGAAATATCTCGAACCGTCTCGTCCTGGAGAAATGACGATTTCAGGGAAAATTGCAAATGGATCGTCGGCCTATGCCATTACGGACAATGGAATTGGGATTCCTCAGGAACAGCATGCCAGGATCTTTCAAGTGTTTCATCGGTTGAGCCCTCAACATGGTAAAGGAGAAGGGTTGGGGTTAGCCATTGTCCAGCGGATTATTGATCGGCATCAGGGCAAGATTGAAGTCGAATCCTTACCCGGGAAAGGGACGACGTTCCACGTCTTCTTTCCGCGAGCGATTGAAGTTGAAGAAGGAGGACATCATGAATCCTGACACGACGGTATTGATCGCTGAGGATGATGACGGACATGCGGCGCTCATTGAGAAAAATCTTCGACGGGCTGGCATGGAAAAGCCGTGTCATCGATTGAGAGATGGGCAGGAAACCCTGGACTTTTTCCTCGGTCCTGACAACCTGCCGCAGGGGAAATCGGCTCACCGATATCTCTTGCTGCTCGATATCAACCTTCCCCGGGTCAATGGGATTGAGGTCTTACGAAGGATGAAAGAACATGAGGTGCTAAAGCGAGTGCCGGTTCTCATGTTATCCACCACTGATAATCCACAAGAAGTAGAAGCCTGCCATTCCCTCGGATGTAATTTTTATTTGACCAAACCCACCGAACCTGCAGCTTTTGCGCAGGCCATCATCCACCTGGGTTCATTTTTAGATATTGTCACGGTTCCAGCAATCCGTTTGAGTGCGCTCTCCACCATTTCCTTGAATTAAGATTAAGGGGAAGTCCCTGCCAGGCTCATCTTGGGATTCAATGGAATCGAGGGAAAGGGGGATAACACTGAGAATGGTAGAGATGGAATGTCGCTGTCCCCAAGCAGAAACGTCTGTTTCTGACTTAGAGAAGGTTTAACGAACGCACCGAGAAGGAAACGCTAGCGGTGGCGTCGGCCAAAACCAGGCCACTGTGCGTGGCGTGGTTCCGTCTTTCTCTTCGAAGGCAAGCTGCTTTTCCCCTTATACTTCCAACCGAGGGCGCGTAAGATCCGGCTCACGTGATCGGGGTGATATTTCACCCCAAAGGACCGACGAATAACCGTGCCGACCCGGCGACACGTCCATTGATCGGCTCGTAAGTTTGCCGCTCTGGGCCCTTGCTTGAGAATGTGGAGGAGATCTTGGCGTTGTTTCACCGAGAGGCGTGAAGGCCGTCCTGTGTGGGGTTTCGCCTTCAGCGCATTTTTTCCGCCTTCTTCAAGGGCATCTTTCCATCGTTTCACGGAAGAGGGAGCCGCCCCAATCGTGCGGGCTACCTCCCGAATGCCTCGGCCTTTCATCAACATGCTGGCAGCTAACCGGCGTCTCGCTTCTAATTTTTCTGCACTACCTTTTGGTCTCATACAGACATTCATCGGATCGGCCGGGAGACCACTTGAGGGCTCAATGAGCTTGAGAGAATTTTTTTAAAGTGAGGGTGCTGGCAACAGGTGTGGCAATCAATTTGGAGGGAGATTATTGAAAAAAAGGCTAGGGAAGAGGAGGAAGCTGGAATAGGCTATGGGATTTTATGTGTTAAATAGCCTGGCGCATGAGCCACATCTGGATTTCTCATACCATAAAAAGAAGCGGGAGATTCTCCAATAGGTACGAGTTCTGGAGAGCGGAGGTCTCCATAGGCATTGACGGTGGATATAGTCAATCCAGAGACTCGGTCCTCAGAAGAAAAACTGATAGCGGTGGAAAGGGTCTGACTTTGAATAGGCTCCAAAAAGGCAATGGCCCCAAGAAGGGGAATGTATTGGTAGGGTCTAATTTCTGCCTCACCGGTAGAATAGCTCAAAGATTCCACCTGGATTCCATCTATGGAATGTATTTGCCGGTTGGTAGGATTTCCCAGGCTCGCGACAATCTCTTGTTTGGTCGTGACTCCAATCCGTATGGAAGCGAACTGCTCAGATGGTTCTAAGGGGGAATTCTGAAATTGAGTAGGTCCTGCTAACCAGTTACTGGCGCCCACGCAACCGGTGAGAACCACGCAACACAGACACAAGATCCAAATTATTAGAGTGGACGGAGTCATGTGTTATTGACTTGCTCTGGAATTTTGAAATGATCCATCGGAATTGAGTTTTCTTTTGGCCAGTATAGCATAGGACTATTTTAAGGTTGGTGATTCAGGAATGGGGGAGTCTCATCTTTCTGAACGAACGAGGTTGTCTATGATTTCATTCACGATTCGCGAAGGTGGTTAACAGGGCTCTCATTTTTTGAGCCACCTCTTGTGAGCGTAAAATACTCATGTGATCTTCATTAAACCCAAAGGTCTTGATGGCCGCCACCTGAGCTTCGGGTCGTAATTGGCTTATTAAGGAGACGGTTCCGTCGTCGTTGCCATTGGTGAAAGGGTTTCGACCACCTTTAAAGCTAAAGAAGAGGTAGTATTCAATATTGTCTGGTAAGGGTGCTTGAAAGAGTGCTCGTTGAAAAGGACTATCAGGAACCATGTCGAGCCAAGAAGGGATCACGGCAGGAGCATACTCCACCCCAATTTGCGCGGCCTGGTGTCCTCCCCATGGGGTAGAGAGCGTGAGAAAAAGGAGCTTAAACTGTTGGTTGACATCCTTTTGCACAATAGTATTCAGGAGAGACCGGGAAACGAGTCCTCCCATACTATGGGCAATAATCACGAGTTTTTTAAATTTATTATTGGCCAAAATCTTACTCAATGATTGACGCAAAAATTCTGCCGACATGTCGAGCCGGAGTCCTGAAGGATAATTGAAAATCCAAGGTTGAAATCGAGTTCGGTCTAATTGATGAATAAGCGAAGTAATATCCTCGGTATACCCTCCGACGCCATGGACGAATAAGACGGGTATTTTTTCTGGGTCAAAGGGCTCGAGAAAGAACACCCCTCCCCCAACCGTCAGCAAGAATTGAATGGGTTCCCACAGCCCTAATTGACCATTGTTCAATGAAAATCTTGGATCGTCGAATGTGACGATTTCTCCTGCTCTCGTATTGGGTAAATCGAGTTTGGACGTTGTGGCTGGAGAAGTCAGATCAGGCGCTTCGGCCAAGGTGACATCGGTAGGAGGCTTGAGGGTCAGATCAAGATGTAAAAGATCCCTTCCCGGTTTGACGGTGAAAAGAGAGCCGTTGCCGACATAGGCTGCATATTCCGTTGGTTGATACACCAGGTCTTCATTCGCATCCTCAAATGCGGCAATAAGGTAGCGACCCGGTAAACGAACAAAGGTGAAGGTTTCGGGAGTATGGTGAACGGAGTACGCCACAAGCTTCTTCTCATTGTCGAGGAGTTGGTACAACAAGACAATGAACGGTTTCTTGTGCGGGGAGGGACTGGAAATGGCTCCTTGAAGAAGCGATGTTTGATCAAGAATGGCGACCTCGTCCCCTAATTTCTGGAACGCACAGTTCGATAAACTGAAAACCACGATTCCACAGAAAACAAGGCCAAGGAAATTCTTCATAACAGGTGTTCTAGATTGAATAAGCCGGTTTAACGTTACAGCCAAACATTGGAAAATGCAGGAAGATTGATGAATAGGTCAAACTTTGGACTTGGATCATCTAATTATTGGAACCCACCGTTCCACGTGTGTGCAGTATTCGTCATAGGAAGCTCCAAAAACCTTTTGGAGATGGGGTTCCTCGTAGAGCAGGACAAGCAGATGAATGCATAACCCCACCGAAAGACCATAGAGGAGAAGGCGAGGGGAAGGAAAGAGGACCATCCAGCCAAAGAGGAGAGTGAGGGCACTTCCATACATTGGGTTCCGCGTGTAGTGGTAGAGGCCTCGAACGACCAGGTGTTTGGGTGGATCAAACGGAGAGGGAGTCCCTTTGCCAAATGTGGCGAAATCCCAGATACACCACGAATAGACTGCGCCACCAATGAAGAAAAGGACGGAGGATAGGAACAGCCAGATGCCTGAATTCGCTGGCTGATCGGATACGAGGCCCAAAGGCAGGTAAATTGTCACCGTACTAGGAACGACTATGGTATAGACGAAATTCTTAAGCAGTAACACCCGATCTGCACTCCTGAAAATATAAACTGGCAAACTAGGCAGTGGGGGGAAGCGGTTCCTGTATTGTTGTTGGATTGTTCACCGGCGGACTGGGTATAGATGAGCTAGGTACATATTGAAAGTTCTGGAAGTTTACTCGAAAAAACAGGGTGTACAAAACTGGCACGACTCCGAGCGTGAGCATGGTGGCGAACAACAATCCAAACATGATGGCGATGGCCATGGGTTCCCACATTGGCCCACCGCCGGTGTAGAGAGGGATGAGCCCGCCGATGGTCGTAATGGTGGTCAGGAGAATGGGACGGAGGCGGTGTTGTGCTGACCTAATAATCGCGCTCGCGAGATCTCCACCATTCTCTGTGACTTCAATATTGATCCGATCAATCAACACAATCGCATTATTAATGATGATACCTGCCAATGAGAGCACCCCAAGCATGGGCATGAACCCGAAATATAGCTGGGTGAGGTGAAGGCCTATGACCACTCCAATGAGCCCTAAGGGAATGGTTAATAAGATGATGAGTGGCTTGCGAAGGGAATTAAATTGAGCGACCAACAGGAAGAGGATGATGAGTCCAGCGATTGGAAGCTTTGCCCCGATGGAAGCATTGCCTTTCCCTGATGTTTCCGCTTCTCCTCCAAACTCCCAGAAGTACCCAAGGCCCCATCCTTTTTCCTGTTCCTTGAGCCAAGGTTCAAGCAGACTGTTGACTTCCATGGCGGTCGTGCCAGTTTGGAGACCTGACTCTATCGTGATGGTAGGGAGCCGATCACGCCGATGGATTTGTGCTGGCTCCCACACCACCTCCAGATCCGCGACTTGCCTGAGGGGCACGGATTGGCCAGAGGACTGAGCATAGACATTGATGCTTTCGAGTTTACTCATATCCTGTCGCTCAGCGCCGACCGATCGAAGAATCACCGGGATGAGTTCATCCCCTTCCCGGTATTGGGTGATATCTAATCCGGTGAGATACGTTTGTAAGGAAATGGCAATGTCTTGGCTGGTCAGTCCGGCACGGAGCGCACGGGGTTGATTGATTTTCACTCTGAGTTTCTTTGAACGAGCTCCCCAATTATCGTCGATGAGCTTGGTCCCTGGTATGGATCGGAGTTTCGTTTTGATCTCTTCCATAATGTGAAAGAGGGTATCGGTGTCTCGTCCGGTCACGCGCACGGCTATGGGCGGATAGGTCGGTGGGCCACTTTCCAATGGGCGTATTGTCGCTTTGAGATCGGGGAAATTTTCGAGGCAAAAGGTTTCGAGTTGGGGAATCATCTCAGAGAATATTTCTCTTGAGGTGGTGTTGATGAGGAGATAGGCAAAGTTGGGACTGGCTTGAACCGGCGAAAATGGCAAATCAAAACGCGGCGCACTTTCTCCTATAAAGCTACTCCAACTTACAATGCCATCGTCACGACTCTGATTGGTCTTCAGGTTGGTCTGAATAAAACGCTCGACATGGGCCACCATGGCATCAGTCTTTTCAATGGGTGTTCCATTGGGAAATTCTAATTTTGCGGTAAACGTGGGTTTGTCATTGGCTGGGAAGAAATACACCGGCAATTTACCAAACCCAAATAGCGCTCCCCCAAACATGACCAGGACAACCCCAATGGTCAGCCAGGGTCGCTGTACAAGGAACACCAAGAGGCCGCGATACCTAGCATAGAAGTGAGATTGAAAGGGATCGCCTGACGCCATCGGAAGGACTCGTAAAAAGAGCACACAAAACCAGGGGATCATGGTTAAGGTGAGAAGCCATGAGCAGAGGAGCGTGATGGTGACCACCTGAAAAATCGGAGCGGTGTACTCCCCAACATTCGACTCAGCCAGATAAATGGGCAAGAACGCAGCCGCAGTTGTTAAAGAGGAAGTGAGTAGAGGAATTTTTAATTCCTTGGCTGATTGAATAGCTGCTTCGAGGCCTGGCTTGCCGGCATTCATTTGAACCATCGTGGACTCGGACATGACGATGGCATTGTCCACGAGAAGCCCCAACGCGATGATGAGTGCAGCCAGGGACATTTGATCTAATCCAATGTGTAGCAGGGACATCAGAAAGAGACTCATGAAAATAGCCATAGGAATGAGGCTCGCGACGATTAAACCCGTTCGGATTCCCAGAAACAGCAACATGACTCCAGTCACGATCACGACGGCTTGGAACAGACTGTTGGTAAAGTTTTGTATTTTCCGATCAACCACGTCTGGTTGAAATTGAATCACCTCAAAATCAATGCCGATAGGGAATTCTTGATGCGCTTGATGAAGCACGGCCCGCACTTGTTCTCCCAACCTAATAATATTCCCACCTGTTTGCATGGAGACTCCCAAGCCCAAAGCCGGTTCTCCTGTGGACCGTAAGAGGGCATCTGGTGGATCAATATAGCCGCGGGTGATCGTGACCAGATCTTCCAAAAACAACACCTCTTGGGTCTCAGGTAAACGAATGACCGTCCTGCGGACCTCATCCACTGATTCAAAGTTACCTGAGGGCTCTAACACAATTTTTTCGTCTTCGGTTCGAATGTCTCCCCCTGGCATCACAATATTTTGCGATTCTAATAAGGTGCTGAGTTGAATGGGCGAGAGCCCCAGTTCTGATAATCTGGCGTTATTAAATTCAATAAATATGCGCTCTTCCTGATCCCCATAGATTTCGACTTTGGCCACTTCACTTTGCCGCAAGAGTTCGTCTCGCATATCGTCAGCCACGTCTTTGATCTCACGGTAGGTAAAGCCATCACCGGTAATGTTCACGATAATGCCAAAGACATCACCGAATTCATCATTCACAAAGGGGCCGACAATTCCGTCAGGAAGGTCGGCCGTGGCTTTATCAATCTTTCGACGGAGGTTGTCCCAAATGGGCCTCATATTCCTAAATTTTTCCAAAATATTGACGTACACTAATGAGACTCCCGTTTTCGATTCACTCTTCACGAAATCTAACTCGGGAATTTCTTGAATGGTCTTTTCGAGTTTGTCGGTCACTAATTGTTCGACTCGTTCCGGACTGGCCCCTGGGAAATAGGTCATGACCAGTGCGGTTCGAATGATGAATCCCGGGTCTTCATTGCGTGGGAGGCTTTGATAGGACGAGATGCCGGCGAACAGAATGATGAGAAGGGCAACTGCGGTGATGCGGCTGTTCTCGATTGCGAATTGGGTCAAGTTCATAAGTGAGGGGAGGAAGTCGACATGAGTCGAACGGGTTGACTATTGTGAAGACGACGGACCCCGGCGGTCACAATGTGGGCCCCATTTCGTAGGCCATCTACAATTTCTAATCCTTCGGGTGTGAGCTCACCAATTTGGACTGGCTGCCTACGAACAATACCTGTTCCATCTTCCTGCTCTTCCAGCAGAAAGACAAAGGATCCCTCTTGATCTTCGCCAACGGCGACGGATGGTACCAGGATTCGAGGTTCGCCTCTTTTCCCCTCAAATGTGAATTGAACGTCAGAGGCGAGACCTGACCGAAAGCCCGGCACCTGCGTTTGCAGCTGAACGGTGACGGGAAAGGTTGTTGAATTTTTTCCCGCACTCACACTGATTTTTGTCACGACGGCAGGGAAGCGATTGTCCGGGATGGCATTGAAGGACACCGTGACGGGCATCTTGGGGCTAATCTTGGCAATAAAGTTTCCCGGGACCGCCACCTCGACTTCCAGATGAGAGCCACAGACGACTTCTACGATCGTTTGTCCGGCTTGGACGTTTTCGTTGACTTCACTGGGAACGGAGGCGACCGAGCAGTTCTCGGGAGCCAGTAAGCGAGTATACGTTAATTGAAAACGGGCTAACTCCAGGCTCTTTTGTTCAGATTGGACTTGAGCGTTTGAGGATTCGGCGGTGGCTCGAGCTTGATCGAGGTCATTCCTCGAGGCGTTTCGGTTTTCATACAAAGCACGGACCCGGGCATATTCGGCTCTGGCGTTCCTGGATCCCGCCTGGGCACTGGCCAAAGAGGCCTCGGCCCGTTGAACTTCCAAGCGAAAATCTTTGGGATCAATTTCAGCCAGTCGCTGGTTTTTTCGAACTTTGTCGCCAACTTTCACTGGCAAGCGTTTCACGGTTCCTGAAACCTTAAAGCTTAAGCTGGCCTCTAATCCTGATTTCGCCACCCCAGAAAACGTTCGGACTTGTTCCGCATTTGAAAAGAAGACGGTTTGGGAACGGACTGGGCGGAGCACTTCTGGAATATGAGGCTCTTCGCTCTGGCATGCGACAACGTTGAACATGACTCCCAGGGATCCCAGAAGGTACAAGGCGCGAATACTTCCGAAGGCATGAGTGGGCGGTGTGTTCATTTGAAGGGACTCCTGACAATCTCCGTGTTCGTGTTGATGCCCTGTTCTTGAAAATAGGCTTCTAACCGGCGGTGCCACGATTCAAGCTCTTCTGACGAGTCAAAAAATGGGAAGGAGCCTGCAGCACGATGAATGTTGATGATATCAATGAGAAATTCATAGACGGCGTTGGCGGCATTGAGGTTGGACGTTAATGTCGCATTTTGAGAATCCAGAAGTTTAATGATTTCGATAGTCCCGCGAGAATATTGATCGCGGACCAGTCGTAAGTTTTGCTGCGCGGCATGATAGGCTTCTCGGGAAAGACGGATGGTGGCTGAGGAGGCGCCAGCTTCAAGGTTGGAGACTCTGATTCGCTCTTCAATTCTCCCCATGGTGGCTTCTTGTTCAAGTTGCAATTGACGAAGGGTTTCTAGGGCTTGGGTCTGGGTGGCATCTTTGGCCCCTCCAGAAAATAAGGGAAAGGAGAGGCCAAGTTGAAGGTTCCATGTGGTTCGGTCCTGAGGTAACGCTCCTGGAGGGGTGGATTGTCCAGCACCAGCCTGGGCGATTCGCTGACTCACATCAGTGCCCAAAGTCAGATCTGGTGCCCAAAAGCCGCGTTGGGCATTAAGCAGTATCCGTTTTTGTGCGGAAATGCGAGCGTGGAGGCCATGGAGTTCAGGAGCTAGCCGCAATCCTTCCCGCACCTGAAAATTGCGAAAGATCTGAAAATTGCGAGGATTATTCACATACACAAACATTCGCTCGACGTCATGAAACAACATGGGATCTTCAAGCCCTGCTTCGGTGGTTTCAAATGGTTCCTCCAGGGGACGATAGAGCGTGCGATTGAGACTGACGGCAGCCTGCTGGCGCTGGACTTGCGCATTGAGAACGTCAATGCGGCCATTGGCAATTTCACTTTCCCAGCGATACACTTCATCTCGACCGGCGGCTCCCACTTGTTCTCGAATACGTGCTAAGTCTAAATTCGATCGAGTCAATTTGAGATTTTCTTTTCGAATAGCTTCAATCGTTTTTGTTCGCAGGACATCCAGATAGGCTAAGGCGGCTTCTTGGGTCACGTCTAATTCCACTTGTCGGCGGTCAGCCTTTCGGGAATCTTGGTTGCGTTGTTCCACGGTATAATCTGTCCAGGCTTTATCTGAATACAGCAATTGCTGAAACGATCCTTGGGCAAAAGCCGCTTTTTCCGGGTTATTCCCGAACCCACCATTTGCACGATCTTGGTCGATGAGATTCGCTGAACTCCCAATGGAAATTTGTGGGAGCAAGGCGGAGCGCGCATTTTGAACAGCGCCTATTCCGGCGGCAACTTTTCTATCAGCGGCCGCCAAATCCAAATTCACATGTGCGGCTTCTCGAGCGACGCTATACAGGGAGAGTTTTCTCGTTATCCCTTTTGACTCTTCATTCAACAGGGTGGCCTCGGTCATGCTGCGGAAACTGGGCCAGACATTGATCGCCCGGGCAGTGGCCATATTGATCGTGAGTTCTTCTCCCTCGGAGATGGTGACGGGGAGGTCTTCAGCTCGTTCTCCCAATAGAATTCTGTGAACATTCAACGCAATGCGGCGTGCCATACGAATGAGATCAGTTTCTGGTGACAGGCTGGCAAATAGTCCACGCTCCACCTCACTTCGACCCGTGAGAGAAAAGCTGGGCAGCTTGCGGTCTATCAGACCTTGAGCCATGGCATCGAATTCCTTGCCAGGTAGTCGAAAGAGTGGCACGACAAAAACGGCATCCGTTTCAGGGGGTAATTGTTTCCAAAGAGGTTCAACGGAATCGGTTACCCGAATGGGATGAATGACGATGTGATTGACCTGGGCTGCACGGTTAATTTTTCCCAAGATTTGTGGAATGGCCTCCGGAATCGCCGCATCTTCGATGAGTGCGAGATGCTTGAACGATACCAGTTCCAAGAATGCCTTCAAGTCCCGTTCAAAACTTTTAAAAGAGGTCAAATAGGTGAGATTGGGAATGCGACTTTTCCCCTTATTGAGCGAGACACCTTGAAGTTCAGCGTCGATCACAAAAGGGGCAATCACCGGCTTAGAAAAACTTGTCCGTTGGAGTGCCGCGTTGGTGCTCAGAAGGCCTAAGGTCAGAATCATATCGACGGCTGGTTGCTGGAGTAAGGCGGTTAAGGCCCGATCGACCTTTTTGGCAGACCAGCCCCCATGAATTTGGAATTTCTTGGGAAATTGAACATGAAATTCTCCCTGAGTCAGAGAGAGAATTTCTTTTTGAATGATCCCTTGACGAATAAACTTCCCTAACCCGAGGTCCGAATGTGGGCCATCATAGACGACGCCAATTTTCACAATCGGTAAGGATTTGGCGTAGGAGAAGGGAGGAGGGACAAGCGCAAAAAATCCGATGAAGGCGAACGCGATGAGCAACATGTGTTTGATGTACTGGGCAGCGTCACCCATGGAATGGCGAATATAGATTGTGCATCTGTTGCGGACACCAAGAGGCTTTGACTGGAGGAAGCGTACCAAAAGGACCAATCCGAGAATTCCCTTAGCCGTGCGTTTAGGGTAATCTAAAATGTTTTATCCAAATGGTTCTTGGCTCAAATGGTAGCATCCTTGCAATGTGAAAGGAAGGGAAGTCCTGTTGGGTAGATCAGGCCTGAACCCTTCTCTTTGATGACCTCCAGAAAGTCAACAATGTGATGAACCCGGTAATCGTCGCATGTCAAGATTGTGACCTGTTGCATCGCCAACGCCTATTGCGTGATGGTCAACGGGCTATCTGTTCGCGTTGTGGCGCGGTGCTCTATCGAAAAATGCGCAACAGCCTGGATTACACGTTGGTTTTTTCGTTAACGGCGTTGATCTTTTTCTTTATGGCCAATGTGTTTCCCTTTATGACCTTTAAATATGAAGGGCGGGTGCAAGAAAGTGTGTTGTTTACTGGCGTGCAAGAATTGTTTGTTCAAGATATGTGGGCGGTGGCCCTCTTAGTGCTCATGGTGAGCGTGGTCATCCCGCTGCTCAAAATCGTTGGGATGTTATATGTCCTAGTGCCGTTAAAGCTGAATCAGCGGCCATGGTATGCGGCCCGCATTTTTCGAATTGTGGAGACCTTGCACCCGTGGGCTATGGTTGATGTGTATATGTTAGGCGTGATTGTGGCGATGGTGAAACTCAGTGATTTTGCGACCATTGTGCCCGGTGCCGCTCTCTATTCCTTCGCGGTGTTGCTCATTTCGATGGCCGCGGCTGGAGCCGCATTGAACCCGCATGATGCATGGGAACGCCTGGACGTCGTTGAGAGGGGAAGACATCGATGACGGCAGCTCAAGCGTCTCTCATTAATTGCACAACCTGTCTGCTTGTGAGCCGTGTTCCGCGTCGACCGATACATGGGGATGCAATCTGTCCACGGTGTGGGGCTCAGCTTTCTCATCGAAAGCCAAATAGTCTTACCCGAACCTGGGCGCTGATTGTCGCCGCGTTTATCTTATATATTCCGGCCAACGTGTATCCTGTGATGACGGTCATCTCATTCGGGAAAGGTGAGCCGGATACGATTCTGAGTGGAGTAGAATCATTAATAGCCAGTGGATGGTGGCCGCTGGCGGTCCTCGTGTTCTTTGCGAGTATTATTGTTCCCCTGATTAAGTTGGTTGGTCTGACCTATCTCGTGGCGTCGGTCCAGTATCAATGGCATTGGCATCCGAGGCAACGAACGATATTATACCGAATTACCGAGGCCGTCGGGCGGTGGTCCATGATCGACATCTTCATGATTTCGATTTTGGTGGCTCTTGTTAGATTGGAGGCCATTGCGACCGTCGAGCCCGGTGCCGGCGCCACCTCTTTTGCGGCAGTCGTCGTGCTTACCATGTTTGCGGCGATGAGCTTTGACCCTCGATTAATGTGGGATGCAGTGGACAAACGGCGTGACTAAAGAGCCTGACGATCAATCATCTCTAGAAGAACTCCCTGAAGTGGCCGTGGCCGCACGCGGGGGATTTTCTCTCGTGTGGATCATTCCCTTGGTGGCTGCCTTGATCGGAGGCTGGTTGGCGTATAAGACCATTTCCGAAATGGGTCCGACCATTACGATTACGTTCAAAAACGGGGAAGGATTGGAAGCGGGCAAAACCAAAATCAAATATAAATCTGTCGATGTGGGAACAGTCGAAACGGTCGAAATTAGCGAAGATCTTTCACAGGTGATTGTGACGGCTGCAATGCAGAAGGAAACTGAGCCGCATTTGACAGCGAATACCAAGTTTTGGGTTGTTCGCCCGCGGTTGGGGTTTAGTGGAATTTCTGGTCTTGAGACGTTAGTGTCCGGGGCCTATATTGATGCCGATCCTAGGCCAGGGGAATCGGCGCGAGCGTTCATGGGACTGGACAATCCCCCTGGCGTGACGGCTTTCGAAGAAGGCACTCAATATCAATTGATTGCTGAAAGTCTAGGTTCCTGCTATCCGGGCGCTCCTGTGTTCTTACGAGGGATTAAGGTCGGGCGCATTTTAGGTCATCAGTTGGCCAACGATAATCAAAGCGTGTTCATGGATGTGTTTATTCAAGCACCACACGATCTTCTGGTTCAGGATACGAGTCGATTTTGGCAGAGGAGCGGAATTGAAGCGTCTGTGGGAGCTGAAGGGATTGATGTAAAAATAGAGTCCCTGGTCTCCGTGATTGCGGGAGGTGTTGCCTTTGATTCGCCCGTGATGGCTGGAGGAGCGGGCAAGCCGAGTAAGCCCGGGACGGTTTTTGAGCTCTTTGATAGTTTTAGCAAAATTGGGGAAGCGAAATATGTTCGGAAGATTCCCTATCTCCTGCATTTCGATGGATCGGTTCGTGGGTTAAACGTCGGCGCACCGGTAGAATTGAAAGGCATTAAAGTTGGAATTGTGACCGATATCGCGATGAAACTCGATCCGAAAACGCTGAATTTTGAGGTGCCGGTCGTGATTGAAATACATCCTGACCGGATTCTGACACCCGATATCTTGGAAGCCATAGATAAAATTGATGCGGAAAAACCCTATTCAGTAGGACGCATGTTGGTGGAAGATCATGGATTACGCGCGCAATTGCAAACCGGAAGTCTTCTGACCGGGCAACTGTTTGTGGATCTCGATTTCTATCCCGACCTTCCTAAGATGACACTTCTTATGACCAGCAAGTATCCTGAAATTCCAACCGTGCCCTCGACCTTAGATGAATTCAGGCGAACGGCGACCAACATCTTGGAAGAATTACGACAACTGCCGCTAGACAAAATTGCCCATGAATTATTAGAGACCCTGGAGGGGGCCAAACGTCTGACCAATTCTCCTGACCTGATGCATGCCGTGCAGACGTTGAGTGCAACGCTAGAGGATGTCCAAAAACTCACATACGATGTCAACCAAACAGTGGGTTCTCTGGCGACAAGTACGGAAAAAACGTTGGCGGCAGCACGGGCGGCATTTGAAGTGGTTGATCCCAATTCTCCGACGGCCGTCAATCTGACGAATACCTTAGAAGAACTTGCGGAAGCCGCACGCTCCATTCGAGTGTTGGCCGATTATCTAGAGCAGCATCCCGAGTCATTAGTCCATGGAAAAGGTGAATGAGGGAGAGACGATGATGAGACGAATTGTTGGTTGTGGTCTGTTGATCATCTGTATGGTGAATATTTCGGGGTGCGTGAACACACAACCCACGCATTTTTATCTCTTGCGTGCAATGGAGACGAATGAACCTTTCAGCGTGGGAGAAATGAAGCCTTCGGCTCTTTCATTAGGGTTGGGGCCTATCAACCTTCCCAAATATTTAGACCGCCCACACATTGTCACCAGAATCAGTTCTCATGAAATCGATCTGGCCGAATTTCATAAATGGGGGGCACCCCTGAAGGACAATCTGTCCAGCGTGCTCCACGAAAATCTTTCGAGGCTCCTCTCAACCAATCGGATCGTGAAGTATCCCTGGAACCGATCACATCTTCCTGACTACCAGTTATCTTTGGAGGTTCTGCAATTTGACGGAACACAAAACCAAGAAGCTTCTCTGAGCGTTCGGTGGTGGTTGGCAGGCGATGATGGCAAACGAGTGCTTCAAGAAAAAACCAGTCAGTTCTCAGAAATCATACAAGGTTCGGATTATGAAGATCTTGTTGAAGCCATGAGCCGCATGCTGGCTGCGTTGAGCCAAGAAATCGCAGCGGCGATCAATGCCGATTCACTGGCGAGTTCTTAAGAAAAGCTGTTCACGCAGGCCTGCAGAATATCCGACGCGTTAACATTTCCTAGCCGAAGTTGTTGGACTAAACCCTCTCAAATAGGGTCCCCTCAAAACGACGTTTTCCCCCTACGGTTATTATGAAATTTTCTCTTGCGCGACACCCTCTCAAATAGGGCATACCCATTTTGGTATTACCCACCTTTGAATTATAGGACTGCAAAAACTTTTTAACTTGAAGACTGAGAGTTAAATGGTTCCAGGAGAAATTGCCACGAGAACGGAAATGTTTGCATTTTGACTGGTATAGACCAGTATTGCAGTTAATAAAGGTTCCTTCATTGTTTCGATACCAAAAATCGATACTCCTGATTTTTGCACAGGAACCACATAGAAATTCCCCGCATTAATAGCTTTAAGGGTATCCGAATCAAACCAACAGCATTCTCTATTTGGAAAATCCAGACGATAGAAACGAACGCTCCAATCGGCACCATTGGGAATCGTGAACAACTCTTCACCCTCGGCTTTCATTTCTTCACCTTCTTCCAAAGCTGAAATTTTTGGATTATCCATTGGACTTTTAAACATATCTATTGGTGGACCCATTTCGGAACCATTCCATGTAGTGAGAATAAGCGCTTTTCGAAAGAGGAACACTTGATGACCTTCTTGAATGAGTCCTAAAAAGGTGAATGAAACCGCTCCTAATTTGAATGTCTTGGCCTTTAACGGCCAAACCTCGGACAATTTTCTCCATTGAGTATTGTTACCATCACGTAGGTCAACGAGTTGAACCATAGGCAATTGCAGATGTAAGTCTTCAGGTTCACAAGATTTGAAGAGTATGGGAACAACCTTGCCTTTCCGATTCTTCATTGCCCAAAGAACTTCTGCACGCACCCAATCTGATTCTATCGCGTTAGGTGACAGAACAACTAAAAAGTATTCTGACGATTTTAGGCCACTCCGTATGCCACGCTCCCATTCATCAGCAGTCTTTATGTCCGCTGTTGAACACCATGTCGAAATACCATGCTCATGCAGGAACGGGAGCAACTTCTCTTCAATAAAAATTTGATCTTTTGAAGAGTGGCTAATGAATGTCAACATGAATTAGGAATGTCCTATATTTTAATTCGTTTGGCCAAGTCGAGGGCTTTGCGTTGATCGACTCCGAGATAGACCGCAGTACTGCCAATACTTTTATGGCCGAGCAACTGCTGACACGCGGCGAGGTTTTGAGTTTGGTCATAGATCACCGCCGATTTCGTGCGACGCATGGAATGGGTACTGTGCCGTTTGGGATTGAGCCGCGCGAGTTCCGCCCAGTGCTTCACCAAATTGGCATATTGGGCTCGGCTCAAGTGTGACGGCGTTTTGCGATTGCCGAGACTGGTCCACAAAAAGTCTGCGCCGCGTTTGCCGCTCTGAAGGAGCCAGTCGGCTAGAGTGTCTTGTGTGGCGGGAGAGAGGGCGACCAGATGCCCTTGATTGGTTTTCTGTTGTCGAACGTGTATTTCACTGACGACTCCACCTTGATGATCGGTCACATCGGTCACGGTGAGCGGTAACACATCTGAGGCGCGGAGCATCGTATCGATGCCGACATTAAAGAGGGCCAAGTCCCGGACCTTGTGCTCGGTCTGTAAAAAGGAACGGATGACTTGTACCTGATCGGGAGTAAAAGGGGCCTTTTGCCCCACCGCTTTTCCCTTGTTCCACGGTCCCTTTTGAATTGGCGCTTTCTGTCTTTTTCTCATAGAGAGCAAAAATACAATAGGGAGTGAGTGTTGTAAACTATTGATTCTACGTCAGTCTCAATTGTCGCTTTTCCCGAAAGCGAAAATTAAATAAGGCATCCATCACTCCTCGAAGAGGTGCTTTTGATTTATTTCACGATTTTTACTAGTCTTTCATCATTAGTTCTCCACGACAGTCAAGAACCAAGAATTGTGCATATCACTTGATCTGGCATGTGCCTTACGAAACATCTAAGAAACACATCGGTTCCCTATCATTCATTAAATGCGGAGGTCGCTCATGCTAGAGTATGCGAAACTTGATCATCGCGGGAATGCTGGGGTAGAGCACGGGGACTCTGCCTCATGGTTTTGTGGAATTAAAGGGCATTATATGTCTAAGCTCAAACTCTTAATATCTATCATCATTAAAAATATAGTTATTACATCGGTTTTAATCGTAGGCTTTTCCCTTGTAAGTGTGGAGGCTGCGCCACTTCGAACTCCTTGTTTAAAGACAGCCACCGATGAACTCAAAAACCCAGATAATGCTGCTACACCAATTCGTCATCAGCCATACTTTCGTTTGGAGCGAGATCTCTTCGGCTATAATCCGGCATTTACGCCAAATGTAGTATCATTCGGCCCTCGAAATGTGCCGTTCATAAGACACAAGGACTTGGTTCAGCGCCTAAATACTGCGAACTGTAAGTGGAAGAAATTTAATTTCACAAAAGCTATTAAAATGAAGTTCCCGGCCTGGGATGGAAACACTTTTAATGCGCTTTTGAGCAGTGCTACCGATCATCGTATTGTTTTTGACGATGATGGCGATGCCTATATGCATGTTGCTTCTAAATTATGGCGTGGCGTTGGCAGGTCGCTTTTACTTCATTCGCGTAACAAAGGAAAAAACTGGGATGTATATGAACTTCCAAGCGAATACCGATTCGCACATCTTGAGGCTCGCGATAGCCATAATGACAGGAGTCAACCACCAGTTCTGATACTATGGGATGGTAGTCATTCGACACTTGCATTGATTGCACCCAAGAAAAACGTTGGCGGCACCCTTACGATACCTAAGCCGGTTCCGTTTTCCTTTCATGCTTTTGCACCATCTGCACAAGCGGGAGGATCGAATGTAGCCGTAACAAAGGGTAAGTATTCCTATATTGTGTGGGCTTCAAAACTATCCCGAGATTTTGATGGCAGTGGCGGGACACCAACATACATCATAAGATACAACCACACAGACAATACTCTATCTGATCCCATCTACCTTGGCTACGGGGATGCAGCTAATGAAAAGAATAGTATTAACAATCACGCAATTCCAGGGATTACCATAGATAGCACCGGACATTTACATGTCTTAATGGGAAGCCATCATCAGCGATTTAAATATACACGATCTAAAGAACCTTATTCTATTTCATCCGGCTGGAGCTATCCCGACAAAATTGGTGCATCGCGTGAAGGCGATCCAGATACGGATCCCCAATGCGTTCAACATTGCGATCAATATACCTACATAAGTCTAGTGATAGGGCCTGATGATACTTTACATTTAATATCCCGCTGGGCTGGGTACCAACGGGGTGTTGGCAATTACTACATGCAGTTAGCCTATCATCGTAAACCTAAAGGTGCTGTTTGGGAGAACAGAAGAGACTTGGTGGTTCCTTTCCGCCCCTGGTACGCAAACTGGTATCAGAAATTGACAGTGGATCGAATTGGCAGACTCTTTTTGTATTATATTCACTACGCGAATCAATTTAATACTATTGAAGCTCAGGAGTATAATCGCAAGTGGCCAGACGATAAAATATTGGAGGGAACCAAATCTCCTCTGTATCCACCAGAATCCGGAATAATAAGAGACCACTATGACAATGTAAAACCTCATGATCCCGTTCTACTCATATCCAAGGACAAGGGAAATAGCTGGCAAATTGCCATTAGCAAAGATTTTTAAGCTCACAAAGAATCATTTTTAAATATAGCTCATTCCGATTTGGCACTTTCAAAAAACTCAATTTTCGCTTTTTGCCAAAGCGAAAATTGAGCCTGAACGATAGAGTTGCTAGAAATCTCCTCAACTGGTTTTTCCCCGAAAATCCCTCTCAAATAGGGTTCTCCCGCAAAAAAAATCATCATTATTCATCAGCCTTTTCCGAGTTTTTCTGCTGATTACCGGCCCTCTCATTATGGGTATACCCTAGCTGAGAAAATATTTGGTGAATAAGGATCATACGGGATGTATGGTTCCGTGCTTTTTCATCTGAAACCCTGCAATGTCTGTCTCCCAAGGTCCGACGCCTGCTGCCCGGCCCTCTGAAGGAGGGCTGTCATTGATCCGGCGAGCTTTGTTCGAGCCCTTAGGCAAGGCTTGTATGGCCTGGGGGCGGGTCATAACCCTAGGTCAATGAAATTGTCGTATGGCGGAAGACCTTGCGGATGTATGAGCTTAGCTCAATGGAAACACCATCAGATCGGAATGCTTGGCGATATATGTGAAGTCGCGATCAGCTGTTAATAAAGGAAATCCATGATCCAGACAGGCCGCGGCAATGAGGAAATCAATCGGGCCTGCTTGAATGCCTTTGGATCTGCACGTGTTGCGAAGTTCAGAGGCCAGGATGTATGTGCTTCGGGTTAATTCCAATAGGGGAAATGGGGCAAGGATTTTTACAAGGCTTTCGAATGCTTGGCGATTTTTCACCCCATCGAAGAGTTCTTGTAGGATATTTCCGATGACAAACAGGCCATCTTCTTGGTTGACATGTAATCGAAATGCCCGAACAAAGGGGCTGTCTTTTTCAACATGCGGACGACGAAGGATTAATGACCAAATTGATGTATCAACGACGAGGTTCACGATCCAGCCGATCTTCTTTATAGTTCCATTCTTCCCGGAATTCGATCGTTCCTAAAGCCTGAAGAATTTTTTTCTGTTGGCGTCGTTGAATGAATTCTTCTAACGCTTTGGTCACGGTGGCTTTTTTTGTGCGAAGTCCTCCAGCTTTCAGCGCTTTTTTTAGGAGCGTGTCTTCTATGGCTAAGTTGGTTGGCATGGCTCCCTCCGTGTGTGAACTCTACACATAAATCGTAAGCAACGCCCCTTTGTCTGTCAAGTGAGGTTGTTCGCTTTATGGCCCACTGTAGGATATTCGTATTGATTGGGAATGTAGGTGGCCGTGGAAGGGGCTTTAAAGGGGAAGGTCTATCCCTAAATTGGACTTGGTGGCTTGAAGGACTCCGATCTGAGTGAATGTTTTACCTGTCTCTTCTGCAACAGAAATTCCAATAGCATCTGTTAACAAGATGATCTGGAGGCCGAGTTTGCATGCGTCCGTAATGGTTTGTTTGAGGCAATCTTGTGTTGCGGGGCCTAAGACATAAATTGTCTTAGCATTGAGGTCTTCCAACCGATCAGCCAGACTGCTCCCTTCAAATCCCGATCTCGCATCTTTCTTGGGGTCGGTGCCTTTGGAAATGACCATCATGCCTGGTGGCATGACCAAATCCGAATGAAATTGCGCGCCACGTGATCCTTGGACGCAATGCGTGGGATGGGGCCCGCCTTGTTCAGCAAACGAACAATGATTGGGTGAATGCCAGTCTCTCGTGGCGAGAATCGGCCATCCCTGTCGGCTGAAATGTTTGATGTAGGCGTTGATGACCGGGATGAGATTGTTGCTTTCCGGCATGCCCATGGCGCCACCTGGGAAAAAATCATTTTGGGGATCAATGAGGAGAAGGGCTGACTGCCGGTCAGGTTGGGGGATAATGGATTGACTAGAAGGAGGGTCTTTTGAGCGTTTCATGTTATGGGAACTCTTATCATGGTGTCCGTGATGGGCAAGTTCTTATCCATAAGACTCAGATGGATCCCCGATGAAAAATGTCGGGGATGACGGAGAAGAGGAATTATATCCTGGGAGTACATGGATGCTTAGGCGACAATTTCTGTTCCGATGCCTTTATCCGTGAAAATTTCAAGCAGGATGGCATGCGGCACACGCCCATCAATGATATGGGCTTTTTGTACGCCACCTTGTAGTGCCGTTAAGCAGGCATGGACCTTGGGGAGCATACCTTCGTTTATGACTTTTTTCTTCACCATCCGCTCCATGTCTTTCCGAGACAACGTGGATACATGGCTTCCCTTCGCATCCCGGATACCTTTGACATCACTTAACATGAGTAGCTTCTCAGCTTTGATCGCGGCGGCTAAACTCCCGGCCACCAGATCGGCATTAATGTTATGCGTGATCCCTTTCGCATCCACACCAATAGGGGCGATCACAGGGATGAAATTGGCATCCTGTAGCGTGAGTAATAATTCACTATTGACCTGGCTCACTTCACCCACGAGGCCGTAGTTTTCCGACTGGAGTGCTTCTGTTGATCCGCCGTATCGATGCAGTAAACTCTTGGGATTAAACGGTTTTGTCGTGAACAATTGACCATCTTTCCCTGTAAGGCCCACGGCTTTGCCACCATGTTGATTCAGTAGCGCCACAATTTCTTTATTAATCCGACCCCCTAACACCATTTCCACGACTTCCATGGTGGGCTCGTCTGTCACGCGAACGCCATGAATAAACTTGGCTTCAATACCGAGGGTTTCGAGCATCTTATTGATTTGCGGCCCGCCTCCATGGACGACAATAGGATTAAGTCCGACATATTTGAGCAGCACCACATCCTCCGCAAACCCTTCTTTGAGTTCTTCTGCCACCATGGCGTTGCCGCCATATTTAATGACGATGGTTTTCCCGGCAAAATTGCGAATATAGGGTAGGGCTTCGATCAGGATGTCGGCCTTTTTGATGAGTTTGTCCATGGGTCGTATTGATGATGCCCTGTTATAAGATAAATCGGCTCAGGTCTTGATCTTTCACAATATTTTGTAATTGATCTTTGACGTATTGAGCATTGATGGTGACTTCCTTCTCAGGAAGGTCTTGCGCTTGAAATGACACGTTTTCCAATAAGCGTTCCACAATCGTAAAGAGCCGTCGGGCACCGATATTTTCCGTACGGTCATTCACCTCTACTGCGGTGGCCGCAATTTCTTTAATACCATCAGGCGTAAATTCCAGTGTGATGCCTTCGGTTCCCATGAGGGCCTGATATTGTTTGATCAGGGCATTCTTGGGTTCCGTGAGGATCCGGATGAGATCTTCTTTCGTCAGAGGTTCCAGTTCGACGCGAATGGGAAATCGGCCTTGTAACTCTGGGATCAGGTCTGAAGGTTTGGCCACATGGAAGGCCCCTGCCGCGATGAACAAAATATGGTCGGTTTTGACGAGCCCATGTTTCGTATTGACGGTGCAGCCTTCCACAATCGGTAGCAGATCACGTTGGACGCCTTCTCGGGAGATGTCGGGGCCTTGGTGCTTTTCTTTGCCGGCAATTTTATCAATTTCATCCAAAAAGACGATCCCGGATTGTTCGGTGCGCGAGATGGCTTCTTTGGTGACTTCTTCCATGTCGATGAGTTTTTGCGCTTCTTCATGCGCCAAAAATTTGAGGGCTTCTGAAACCTTCATGCGCCGGTCTTTTTTCTTTCCTGGCATCATCCCACCCAGCATTTCTCGGAGGTTGTGTTCCATGTCTTCCATGCCGCCGATATTGGAGATGATCCCGACCGGTAACCCCCCACGATCTTTGGTCTCAATTTCAACCATACGATTATCGAGTGTGCCTTCTTCTAATTGCTTCAGAAGTTTTGCGCGTGTCGAGTCTTGAGGGTCGGGTTTTTTAGGTGACGGCATATCGGACGCTTCCTCATCATTCTCATCGCTCGGCTCAACGGTTGAGGCCGACGGGGAGGGAGGGAGGAGGATATCCAGCACGCGTTCTTTGGCCATCTCGTCGGCTTTTTGCTGAACGGTTTCGAGATAGGCCGTTTTCACCTGGTTGATGGAAATATCCGTCAGATCTCGAATGATCGATTCCACATCTCGTCCTACGTAGCCCACTTCCGTAAATTTGGACGCCTCGACTTTAATGAATGGGGCATCAGCCAGTTTAGAGACGCGACGCGACACCTCCGTTTTACCGACTCCTGTGGGGCCGATCATGATGATATTTTTTGGCACAATTTCTTCACGAAGTTCGGGGCTGAGCTGTTGGCGACGCCACCGACTGCGTAGCGCAATGGCGACCATTCGTTTGGCATCTTTTTGGCCGATGACATAGCGGTCAAGCTCTTCCACAATTTGCCGCGGTGTCATCGAATCGAGCTTTGGAGTTGGAGTGGATAGTTGCTGTTCCATATTATTTTGTCGGTAACTCCTCGATAGCGAGATGATGGTTGGTGTAGATATCAATGCTCCCGGCGATTTGCATGCTTTGCTCGACGATTTGTTTTGGCGCGAGGTCTGTTTGAGCCAGCAGGGCTCTGGCCGCCGCTAACGCGTACGACCCTCCCGAGCCAATGGCTAAAATACCATCTTCAGGTTCAATGACGTCACCGGTGCCGGAAATAATAAAAGAATGTTCATGGTCGGCGACAGCGAGTAATGCTTCGAGTCGTCGAAGCACGCGGTCCGTTCTCCAGTCTTTTGCGAGTTCAACGGCCGCACGGGTCAGTTTTCCTCGGTATTCTTCTAATTTAGCCTCGAACTTTTCAAACAGGGTGAAAGCATCGGCAGTGGCTCCAGCAAATCCTGCGAGGACTTGACCTTTTTGCATCGTACGAAGTTTTCGTGCATTACTTTTCATGATCGTGGTGCCGACGGTCACTTGACCGTCAGAGCCCATGGCCACGATAGGGCCTTTTCGTACGCAAAGAATAGTAGTAGAACGAATGATCATGATTGCGGGTGGTCTCCTTGCGTAGATGTGGTAGCGGAAGAACCTGATCGCGGATGGGCTCGATCATAGACCGCCATGAGTTGATCCGTGGCGACGTGCGTATATTTTTGAGTGGTGGCTAAGGAAGCATGACCCAGTAATTCTTGGATCGCTCGCAAATCGGCTCCCTCATCAAGTAAGTGGGTCGCAAGCGAATGGCGCAGGGTGTGTGGTGTGACTGATTTTTGGAATCGGTCCCCCGCTTGTTGCTTGATAATGCGTTCGACGCTTCGGGTGGTTAAGCGGCCCCCTCGCGAGTTTAAAAAGAGTGGTTGTGCCCCGGAACGAGGAGGCAGTCCATTGCTGATCTTCTTCCATGCTGACTTGTTCATGGGACGTAGCTGACGCTGATATTCGAGTATGGCCTCTGTGGCAACGGTTCCGATAGGGACCCGACGTTCCTTTTTCCCTTTCCCGTGCAATCGAACCAATTGAGTCTCCAGATCTAGGGCGTCCCAATTTAATCCCACCAATTCCGATACTCTGGCACCGCTTGAGTAGAGCGTTTCTAGCATAGCCTGATTCCTGGCTTGGATCCATGTCTGAGCCGCCGGCGCATCTAACAGCGTGGTGGCTTCGTCTTTGGTCAGCACGGTGGGCAAATGTGTCCCAAGTCGGGGTGATCGAACGGCAGCAGCAGGATTGTGTGTGATGCGGCCCTCTTCAAGCGTATATCGGAAGAAACTTTTGAGACAGGCTAATTTTCGAGCAAGGGAGGTTTTTTTTAGGCCTTGATCGCTTAAGTGTTTTAAGTAGGAACGAATATGCAGCGCTTGGATGGTATTGGGTTGTGGGTCGGCATTCGCCTGAAAAAACTGGGTTTGAATGTGTGCCAAGAACTGTTGAAGGTCAGACTGGTAGTTGCGATGGGTTTCTTCTGACCCCCCTCGTTCCAATTGCAGATAGAGTATGAATGCTCGAATGGCGTCATTCATCCTGAGAAAGTCCTGATTGTGCTGCCCATGATGTGAAATCGGATACCGCGCGTTCTTGAATCGCGAGCCGTTTTTTCTGTTTGTCACGGGTTGGTGTATCGAGAGGTGGAAACAGGCCAAAATTGGTGTTGATGGGTTGGAAATGTTTCGGCTCACAGGTGGTGATGTATTGGAGCAGGGCACCATGTGCCGTGGTAGGCGGAGGTGTGACGAGAGGCTGCGCTGCTAATACACGGGCAGCATTCAGACCTGCTAAGCCTCCGCTGGCGGCTGCTTCGACGTAGCCTTCAACGCCAACCAATTGTCCGGCAAAAAAGATGTTGGATTGTTTTTTTAATTGCAGTGTATCTTTCAAGAGTATTGGGACATTAATGAACGTGTTGCGATGGATGCTTCCACAACGAAGAAATTCGGCCTCTTCCAATCCGGGTATCATGCGAAAAATTCGTTTTTGTTCTGGGTAGGTGAGCTTGGTTTGGAAGCCCACAAGGTTATAGCAAGAGCCATGATGGTTTTCTGCTCGTAATTGTAACACGGCAAACGGTCGAGTCCCGGTTTTGGGATCAATCAGTCCTACGGGTTTCATAGGTCCAAATGCCAGGGTCTGTCGGCCACGGTCGGCCATCACTTCGATTGGAAGGCATCCTTCAAAATAGGGGATATTTTCAAATGACTTTGGTTGGACGCGGTCGGCCTTGATCAGGGCGTCATAGAATTGGTTGTAGGTTTCCTCGTCCATGGGACAATTGAGATAATCGGCGGTGCCTTTATCATAACGGGAGGCCCGAAAGATTCGCTCCATATTCAGTGAGTCGGTATCGACAATTGGGGAAATGGCATCAAAGAAATAGAGGTTTTTTGATCGGGTATATTGAGTAATCGCCTCAGACAATGTTGGTGAAGTGAGCGGGCCCGTCGCAATAATGCACACCGCATCCTCAGGAATGTCGTGAATTTCCTCCCGGAGAATACGCACATTGGGGTGCTCGGACAGAGCTTGAGTAATTTTTTGCGCAAACTGTTCGCGATCGACTGCCAGGGCGGCTCCTGCTGGAACGGCCACCTCATCAGCGATTTTGATGATCAACGAGCCGAGCTGCCGCATTTCTTGTTTGAGAATGCCAGGCGCGCTGAAGGGATCGTTGGAGCCTAATGAGTTGGAGCAGACAATTTCGGCGAGTTGTTCGGTCTTATGAGCCGCCGTTTCTGTTTTGGGCCGCATTTCATAGAGCGTGACCTTGGCGCCCTGATTGGCTGCCTGCCAAGCGGCTTCGGACCCTGCGAGGCCGCCTCCAATAATGACTATATCCTGACGCATAGGTGTGGACTCTTGATCAAAAGTTGAAGGAACTCAAAAAAAGGCGGTTTAGTTGTATTAATGGCGAAAAATGGTGTCAACCATCACATGTGGTGCATAGGCCCGTCAAGGCTTGAATCACTCGTTGATGACAGTCTTTTGTGGTGGCTAAGACGCCATGAAGATTACGAATTTCATTGGTGCCATATTGAATGGGGTTTCCATGAATGTCCGTAAAACATCCTCCTGCCCCTCGCAAAATGGCCTCAGGCGCACAAGCATCCCAGGCTTTCGTATATGGCCCAGGCTCCATATAGAGATCGGCACCGCCATTGGCGATGAATCCAATCTTCAACCCGACGCTTCCCATTGGATGCTCTTTCTGAATATTTAGAGCCTGTTTAATGGGCGTGAGTTTTGGTGAGCGATGGGATCGAGAAGCCACAAGGGTCAAAGCTGTCTGAGATTTTGCCTGAACTGCCTGCAAGGGGTAACAGGTTCCTTTATGCTCCATCCAAGCTTCTTGGTCCGTAATGCCGGCAAATAGTTGGTCTTCAGTAGGCCGATAGACGATTCCCAATTGCGTTTTGGTATCGAGTGTTAAGCCAATCATGATGGAAAACTCACCGTTTCTGGCAATAAATTCCTTCGTCCCATCCAAAGGGTCGACATACCAAATTCTTCCTGTTTGCTGAGCATTGGTTGGCAGGGGGCTTTCTTCAGCAATAATTTGATCTTCAGGGAAATGGGTGGCCAACCCCTCGACAATGAGAGCATTGGCTTGTTGATCAGCTTCTGTGACTGGGTCATTGGTTCCTTTATAGGAAACCGAAAAATCCTTTTGGTAGATGTCCATGATGACCTGGCCAGCTTTCCTGGCCAGGGTTGTGGCAATCTCGATTTCCTTCGTCCAATTTGTCATGATTGATCCTGGTGAAAAAGTTGAACGAATTCCATCTTTTTGTCCGATATGAGAGAATAGATCGCGGACCCATCAAGGTTTGGCAATCTTTTGACAAATGAGGGTGATCTCATGATTCGTATTGCCATATTCGTTTTTTTGCTAATTATTATACTCCTCGCGGTGAGTTTTCCTAAGTTTCGCCGTAGTTTGGGGGTGGCGATTGTCCTATTATTTGGGGCAATTGGTGTCATTATTTGGCAAGATACACAGGAACGAGAATTGGAATTTGAGCGGATTTCTCTTGGACAAGCCCAACTCATGCAAATGCAGGTTCGGCCAGGCTTGAATTCTCGATCCTTTGTGGTGGGTGGGCGTATCCAGAATCTGGCAAAAGACTATACCATAGTTTCAATTCAGCTTCAGGCCACCGTCAAGGATTGTAATCTCGGAACCTGTGGAATTGTTGGACAGGAGACGACCACCTTTTCTTTAGAAATCCCCTCTGAGCAATCGAGGGATTTTTCCGTGACGATACCCTTTTCAGTGGCTCCGCAGATTAAGGGGGAACCAGTTTGGGAATATGAGATTTTGAAAATCCGGGCACGCTAGGCAAGGACTCATGAGCGAATTGACAATATTTGCTGGGCCTTCTTATACTTTCTCCAGTTTCTGGTCCATATCCCTACTGGATAGGCCCAAAGACTCATCATTTTCCTCTCAAAAAGTCTAAGATTCCTGGTAGCTGGGTCTTTTTCAGCATTGAGAATTCTTTGCGACCTCTTTACCATGGAAAGGTCGAATTCAAGGAAGAGTAGCTTGTGTCAATTCTTGAAGAATGGAGATATGGAGTACGATGACAACAGCATATAGAGTCATGCCCGGCCCCGAACATTTTTTGCCGCCTTCGGCGTCGTCCATGGGAATTCGGTTACCCGACCCTGGGCAAGCCCATATTCATGGCACCATTGTTTTAGAAGAAGAGGCCATGGAGCAGGCTGCCAGGGAGTTTTTAGCAGCGAAAGTCCCTACTATTTTTCCGGGACCCCTGGTATTGTGGGCTTGGAATGAAAAAGCATCCAAAAAGGCCAAAGCTGTCCGGCACCTTTATGAAACGATTAAGGAATGTGTCGATCCTAAGCTTCAGCAAGCCATGCTCATTCCTATGCCGGATTATCGTCCCAAGTACCCTAAAATCAATCCAGAAATTGAAATTAACCCGAATCATCCTAATCTCACCATTTGGCACAATAAAATTGATGCCTGCATGTTTGTAGGCGTGCATTGTCATCAGGCTAATCTTTCCCTCAAAATCATTCGAGGGGGGACGAACTGTTATACGGTAGCCATGTGTGCCCAAGCCGGCCATGAGGATGCCATGCTTTCGTTCAGGGATGCTACGGCCGAAAAGATATACAGACTAGCGGATTGGGTTAAAAAATTGAAGGGGTCGGTCGCACCGCCAGCTTAACGAATGAGTCACCCGATAGTCCTCATGCCCACTATCGCAAGCAATCGCTATATGATTAGAATGCAGAATGAGCGTAAATAGCATCCTGAAGGTTATTCACCTGAAGCGTTTAAAGAAGGAGGTCTTGACATGGCCACTCAAGCTTCGTTCATAGGACAAAAGAATAAAAAAAATCAAGTATACACTGATCCTTGGAAAATGATGTTTGAGGCCGAAAGAACGCCGTCGTTCTTTACGGGCAGTGAAGTCATTAAAGAAGCGGTACGTCGAGCTTCCTGTGATATAATGGTCGCGTATCCCATTACCCCTCAAAGTGAAGCGGCGGCCTTATGCGGGGAGCTGTTTGCCGAAGGGTATCTCGGCGATTACTTCCGAGGTGAGAGTGAATTTGCTGTGATGTCGCAATGTGCAGGAGCGGCATTTGGTGGTGCCAGGGTCTTTACCACAACTGCGGGACCCGGGACGATGCGGGCCATGGAAAATTTCCCGATGTGGGCTGGAGCTCGGTTGCCCATTCAAATGATTGTGACCTGCCGAGGCATCAACTCACCCCTTTCAATTCAACCGGACACCCTGGAAATTTCCTATCTCATGCAAACCGGAATGCTGGTATGGCATGCGGAAACGGCCCAAGATTTTTATGACTGGATCCTCATGGGTTATATGGTATCTGAGGAACCTGATGTCCATTTGCCCCTGGCCTTATGTTGCGATGGGTTTTTTGTGACCCATACCAAAGATATGGTTGATCTAACCCCGACAGAGATGTGCCTGCCCCCATATGATCCCTATCGGTCACCGGTTCCATGTATGGATATGGAATGTCCTCCGGTTCGTATGATGAGGGATCCTTTTGTGATGAAAAGCAACTATATTAGTTATGCCACCCATGCAAGCTGGCAGCAAGAGGTGTGGGCGGCCGTTGAGCGGTCGAGGAAACACACAATCCGTTGGATGAATGGATTGATTGAAACAGAAAATACGGATGCAGACGTTATTATCGTGGCCTCGGGCACAGCGGTTTCGCAAAGTCGAGAAGCGATTGCGATATTGGAAGATGAAGGCGTTAATGTTGGGCTAGTGAAAGTCAAGACCTTGCGTCCCTGGCCCGGTGAGGAAATTAGGGAAGCGACCAAGAATGCGAAGCATATTATTATTCCAGAGTTCAACGTAACAGGATGGCTCGCTCGTGAAGTGAGTGCCACTATTCCGAATAATGAACGGGTTCATCATGGGCCCCATGTGTGTGGTGGTATGACCATGCCGCCTGAAATTATTGCATCGGAGATCAAAGCCGTATTGGGAATGAAAGTCCCTGCGCTGGCTGGGCGAGGCTGACACAATAAAAGCATTCTGTGAGAGTATCTGGCTCTTGCTCAGACCACGTAAATAAGGAGAAGCATATGAGTAAAGAACGAATAAAGATTGCAGAAGAGTTGTATGACATTATGCCGGCTGAATATCAAGATCTTGTCAAACGTGCTACCTATGGGAACGAAACTCGAGGGTGGAAAGATATTGGGAGTGCCAAAGAACTGATCGAAGAGCATTCGTTGTGTGCCGGGTGTCCGGAATCAATGGCTTTCCGTTATATCTTAGCCTCCCTACCAAATCCAGAGGATACGGTCATGGTGGGCTCAACGGGATGTACCAGTTTGGTGTTTCCTCATGTGGCCGTTCACAACATTCATTCCTTGTTTGGCAATCAAAATGCCATTGCTTCAGGATTAAAGCGAGCGTTGAGTGTGCGTTTTCCTGATCGAACAAAAGATGTGGTGGTCTTGGCGGGAGATGGGGCGACCGTGGATATCGGGTTAGATATGACTCTTCAAGCTTGGTTCCGGCAAGAGAAATTTACGACCATTTGTTTTGATAATGAGCTGTATGCCAATACGGGTGGGCAAGAAAGTGGGTTGATGCAAAAAGGGTTTGTCGCGAAAATGGCACCGGTTGGGAAGTCATTTGAAAAAGTTCGTCTGCCGGAAATCGCTCGAGAGTCGGGCTGCCACTATGTGGTGAATTGTACGGTGAGCAAGCCGAATCTGGTGGAAAAAGTCATTAAAAATGCGATTCATATAGCTCGAGAAATCGGGCCAACCTACTTGCAACTCTATACTCCATGTATTTTAGAAATTGGGAAAAATAGCATGGAAGGGTTGCAGGAAATGCGAGATTCCGAAAAGCCTTCAGAACGGTTTGCATACAAGGAATTTGTCAGCGAGCCGGCCAAGGAATTATTGGCTGAATTAGCCGCGAAGGAAAAGGAACGAAAAGCTGAAGCGAAAAGACAATTGGCTTCCCAAACAGTAGTAGTGGGATAAGTAAGAGGAGCGATATCATGATTTTACGTCGAATTAATATCCGAATGTCAGGACTGGGAGGACAGGGTGCCGTAACGGCGGCCCATGTCATGGCGATGGCGGCTTCCAAAGATGGGAAATTTGCTATTTCGAACCCATTTTTTGGGGCAGAAAAACGCATGGCGCCAGCGGAAAGCTATTGTCGAATTGGACTGCGGAAAATTTACGACCGTGGGGAACTCGTGTTTCCTGATGTGATTCAAGTGTTTCATCCTCAAGTCATTACGATGGGGAAGAGTTACACCATGCCATTTTATTCAGGGATCAAAGAGGGTGGGTTAGTTATCATTAATACGGATATGCCTCTCTTGTCAGATGAAGATGTGAAACGACTCAAAGATCTGAATGTATCAGTCTTTAGCATTCCAGGGACGAATATTGCTATGGACGTCGCAGGAACTGAGCTGGCAACAAACATGACTATGATTGGTTCGGTGGCCGGGATCACCAAGTGTGTCACTATGAATGGTTTGGATTTGGCCTTACAGGAGCGATTTGGAAAGAAATTCGTCGCATCTGGTGGGACAGCAACTCTGGACGAAGCCATTAAGAAAAAGTTTGCGAAGAAAGAAATGTTATTAAAAAAGAATTTGGATACCGTGAAGGCTTCCTATGAAATCGCTGCAGAATGGGCGGAGAAAAACCACGTGGAGTTAATGGTTGGAGAACCCGCTGCTGCGTAATACCGAGAACCTTAGTGAAGGAAAAAGATAGATGTATAATGTTGCCCAAGTAACAGATGAAAAGTGTGTGGCGAAAAAAGGTTGTCGACTTTGCATCATGTATTGCCCGGAGGCAAACTGTTTAGATCTGAATTCGGATCAAATGGTGGCGGAAGTGTTTATTAATCGGTGCAAAGGGTGTGAGTTGTGTAAGGTCGTATGTGATGCCGCCAAACATGAAGCTATTGAAATGGTTGCAGTGAATTCTGATGGGACATTAATGGATAAGGCTGGAGAAGCTGCAGAGTTGGGTCAAGCCTATTCAGGGTAAATTCTTTCATTGAAGGGCCCTGCGATGTTTCTCTGAGTAGATGAAGATCGCAGGGCTTTTTTTTTCTTTCAAATCGTAATCCTTTTTAAACCGGTCTAATCGACGTTCATGAGGGGGATGGAATAAATGAATGATGATCTTCGTGAACAAATGACCACTCTGGCGAATCAAATGAAGCATTTCCATGCCTCATTGGAATTAAAAGCTCGAGATATGGAAATGGCCGGTGGAGACCAGGAGGTTGTCACGAAGCTTATTAACGGAGCCGATGCGATGAAAGACAGTGCCAATATTTATTTATCCTGGGCTCGACATTACGTGAATCTCTCAGAGGGTGGCGCCTCGGAAGCAGATGAGGGTGAAGAAGATTCAGCTGATTTTCAATTTTAATACCTAAAAAAACCAAAAAACAGTTCCTCCGTTCTTGAAGAACACGGGCGGTCGGGCTAGAATCACTGAAACGAAAAAGTCCTTCCAAAAATATTCGTTCCTCGGTAGCTCAGTTGGTAGAGCGTTCGACTGTTAATCGAATGGTCGCAGGTTCGAGTCCTGCCCGAGGAGCCAATTTTTAGATAGAAGCCCTTTGGAAGATTACCTCCAAAGGGCTTTTCTTTTGCCAAGGCTAAAGCATTTGGTAAATTAGGGATAGATCATCTTTGGTTCTTGGGGAGAGGGGATTCGTGGCATTCCATCCCATGGAGGTGGGTCTCCGCACATTTTTCTTTGCAAGGTGGATATGATATTCGCGATCGCTGTAAGCTTAGGCGTTTTCTGCTTGCCAGACTGATTCCGCGATGGCATGGCTGGCGCGGGCGCTGAGTAATCGTTGCTGGTCGTATCCCAATACGATTTCCCATGCGGAGTCTTCATAGCGGTTGATGAGCGGAAGGGCCACCTCGTTCAGCCCTGCATACCGGCTTAACTCCAGTTGCTACTAGATTTTGTGGTCCGCTGAATTTTTTGGAGCGGAGCCGGGTCGACGGCGATAGCATTTTCCAGGAGTCGATGAAACAAGAGGCCCCGAGAGCGCGAGGTCCGACGATTGAATCGAAAGATAAATTCATTCAGGTAGGCGTCGAGGTACTTATGATCAAGGCGTCCCTGGTATGTGCCCAGGAGCCAACGTTTCACCCGTGAAATGGCACGGTGGACTCTTGGCAACAGGTCGTCTGCGTCTGGGTCGTGATTTCCCCCACCAGAGGACTTTCGCATTGGTTTGTGCGCATACCCTTCGTCTGCCAGACAGCAATAACTTGTGAGTCCGTCGGTGATAATCGTACTGCCAGGCTCAACATGCTGCTGAACGAAATGCTTGACATCCGCGCTTGTTCGGCCCTTAAGCGGTTGCATTCGCATTCGCCCACTTCCTTTGTCGTTGATTTCCACGGCAACGCCAACCAGTTGCTTGTTTCCTTCTCCACCCAAATAGGCTTCATCAACTTCAACGTGCCCGGCAAGACGGTTGCGGGAGGGGCGAACCATCGCAACCCGTAATTTATGAAGCATGAGCCACGCAGGCTCGTGACCGCTCATCCCCAACACCCTTTGCAACGTTTGAGCACTCGCTCCATTTTTCTGGCTCGTAAACCACCAGATTGCCTGAAACCAAATGCGCAACGGGATACGAGAATCTTGAAAAATCGTTCCGGCCAATGGTGACTGCTGATATTGACATGTGGAGCACACCGACAACCCTCGCTTGGTTTTCCACCTCTTGTGATTCCCACATTTCACACAGATATACCCGTCTGGCCAGCGAAGCTTCTCAATATGGGTGCGACAGGCCTCCTCAGTAAAAAAACGGGTCATCAGATCGGACATGTCCGTGGGGTAACTCACCATGTCGCAAAACACTATATAGTGTCTGCGAGAACACACCATTTTCCCTCGGACCTGTTCCGGAATATTTCCCCCAACCTCTTTTCAGCATCTTCTTTCGTGCTCACGAGCATTTTTTCTCATTCGCTATTGGCGCCAGGTCCTGAGGAAGAGCTCTCACCATGACGGTGGTCTTGATTCGCGACAGAGATCTTCCTCGGCGACAGGATTATTTTCGGTCGCTGGCGGTGCTACGCGGCGTGTTTGAGTCGAGGGTGGCGTTGCCGGTCGTGGGCCAGCAGCTGATTCCCGATCTTGTGAAGATTGTAGGCCAAGATCCCAAATCCGACATACCGCTGAAACCCCGACCAGCCTTTGTCGGGACACCGATTTAACCCATGGTGTTCCAAGGCATTGATGTTTGATTCGATGGCACTGTGCTGCCGCCGTAACCGGCGAAACGTCGACTGTGTTTCCCGGGCCTGATCGGCTTGGGACCGCCGCCCTTTTTTCGGCATGATCACCTCGGGGATAAACAGCTCGAGGAGTTCCCGATCGTCTTGCGCGCTGAACCCCTTATCCACACTCCAACTTTGGAGCCTCGCACCATACTGGGTCAGCAGGCGGTCGGCTAAGGGCAGGGTTTCTTTCACATCACTGCTCTGCTCCATCACCTTATAGTCGAGGATCAAGCTATACTGATCTGTCGTGATAAGCACTTTATGCCCGAGCTCCACCGCCGGCGAGATTTTGCCTTTGTTGATCCATTCGGTATGGGGTTCAAACAACGAAAAGTCTTTCTCGCCATGGGGGATCGTCTCGCCCTTCACGACTCGCCGTTCGATGAGATCCAGATGTTTGATGAGCTTCTCGTGGAAATACTCGACTTCTACGAGTGTACTCTGCTCCACGAGGGACAAGGGCTGAGTGCGAAGAGCCAACAGACTGGCAACGACTTTCGTTTCAAGTGCGTAGGCTTTCTGGAGATAGGTCGTCACGGCCTTCTTCCGCCGTTCGGGCTTCTTGGCACCCCCACCCTGATGAATCGACCCACAGACCCGAAGCAACGCCTTCAGTTGCGTCTGCCAGGTGGCCGCTTTGCGCCAGCCAGGCAAAGCGTGGGCGTGGGCAAGCCGTGGGAGTAGGTCCAGACATTTCCGACAAGCATCCCACAAGAGATTCAAGTCCGTCGGGAAGTGGACGTTGGTCTCTAATACATACGTGTCACTTTTAGCGTGAATGGGTTCGTCGTCTTTTTTTTTAAACACGGATCGACCGGCTTTCACGACAATAGCATTGATCTCGGCCAAGAGGGCTTCATCCACATGACAAACATTCTCACTCAACGTCTTGTGATGAAACCCGTGGCCAAACTCCCCACTGAAGGACGACTCTAAGCCCATGATACGTCGGAGTAAGATGTCATGATGGACCAGGTATTCCAATCGGTCATAGTCACAATCCAAGGCTAACCGGACGACGCCCAGGACCAGCACATGCCAGAGATCCATCCCGGGCCGACCCGTGGCTTTCTTGGTCCCGATGACTTTCTGCTCCAGCAGCTGAAACACCTGCTCATTGATCGCGGGGGTCTGAAAGATCCACTGAAGCCCACGCAACACGGGAGGCAATTCCTCACGACTTTTGAGGGGAATTGGGACGTCTTCGATCGGGGTCTGGCCTAAGGCTAACTGTCGTGCAAAGCGTTGCCGCATCGTCGCGATCCTCCTGGTGATGAGAGCGAATGATGAGGCATTCTACACAAAAAATACCCTGTTTTCAGGAGTTGTGCACACAGGAGGCAAAAGATTCAGGATCAAGGAAATGAAAAAGTCCGCGCCCAATTTGGTTGATGGCGTTTTCGCACAGACACTATATAGTGGGGCAACTGGAGTCAAACCGGTATGCAGGCGTTCAGCATCCATTGCCCGTGCCGATGGTCCTCTTTGATATGCACATCCCAGTAGCCGATGGCCAGGTCACTAAAATGAACGTGGAAGCCCCGCCCTTTGGGCGGGGAGGAAACGTTCAGCCGGCTGCGGCGGCCGGTCACGGTTGTGATTGCCTGTGCGCATGTCAGCTTAAGGAACAAACCATACGGGTTATGAGACGAAATGGCACATCGCCCAGACTTAGCAATATCTGTTTCGAATTATTCGAGAAGATATTCGACGACGCCTTGTGCAAATGTATTGCTCGATGAAGTTGTTTTAAATTTCTTCAAAAGCCCCGCCCTTTGGGCGGGGTTATTTACTTAAGCCCAGACGTTCCCCTGCAGTTTTATAATTCTGGAATGCGGAAGGGACGGATATTTCGAAGTAGAGCAGGCTGCCAATATACCGTAAGAAATTTCTTTTGCGCTCACAAATGGTAAAGCTGTGATTGATGTTGGCGAGGACTTCCCATGGAACGATTTCAAAGTAGGCTTCTGGCGTGGTGTCTAGGCTAAATTCGGCTAGCATTGCCGAAAAAAACGAGGAATGCTTCCTCGCTAATTTTCCTCCTCCGTACTCCTCGAGCAGGATTTTGGTCAGCATGGCCTGTACCTCATTACTCACCCCGCCAATCACTCGTGACAATTGGCTGGCTTCCACCAATCCATCCAGAGAGGCGATGGCCAATAATCGACGGTACCCGGTCGCCGACATGTCGTTGCGAAAGAAAAGGCCAGTCGACGATGGTTCTGGATCAAGATCTTCAGTCGTGCGTTCCCGAAGTGCGGTTTCAACTTGCGATTCCCCGGGGTCTTGCCACGGGGATCTTATTTTCCGAGAATTAGGGGGTGAGTGAAAGTACTGTCCACAAAGCGAGTCATTGTGCGTGGCAGATTCATTATCACATTGTCTTTCCGGTGAAATATCGTAAGGCCTTATTAGCGGAGGATGTTGTCGAGATCATTGTGGAAGCCACGCGAGGGATTGCTGAGCGGTACGATATGGAGTTTGAACGATTGGGGTGTGATCGAGATCATATCCATCTGTTATGTTCTGCTCATCCGAAGATTGCTCCGGGACAAATCGTGCGAGTGTTCAAGAGTATCACCGGGCGCGAGTTATTCCGGCAGAAACCAGCCTTGAAGACAGAGTTGTGGGGAGGGCAGTTTTGGGCTGATGGCTACTATGTGGGCACCGTGGGAGAGGGCGGCAATTGGAGGGTGGTCGAACATTATGTGCAGAACCAAGGCAGTCCCAGAGAAGACCTGCGTCAGTTAACCCTCTTCTAATACCCCGTGGTCTTGCCTCGGGGATCTTTATTGTCTAAGCCCTTCAAGGCTCGAGTATCGACATTCTGAATCTCCCAGTTTTGCCAAGCGGTATCAATCTTCGTCCGCACGGAAAAGAGAAACGCTGAATCCTCATTGGCGTAATTCTCAAGATCGTCATACCAGAATAGTTTCAATCGGTTGATTCGATACAGAATTCGTTGGAGGAAAAGATGAGCGGGGGGAGACGTGGCCTGCTCTTCGTAGGCTTCCAATATCGCCAGACCCAGAACATGTTCGAATAGCTCAAGACATTCGGGGGCGTCAGACACATACCGATCAAGATCATCATGCAGAAGGAGGTCCGTAAACGCTTCTTCGGCTTCGCGAAAATCGATATCCGTAAGGGTGTGGTAAGAAGAAACGTTCATGTGGGGAGGATAAAAAAATGAAAAGGATGTATAAAGGACATTATTGAGCATTCTAACAAGCTCTTTACGGGGTGATCAAATGCTGAGCCATG
This sequence comes from Nitrospirales bacterium, assembly GCA_965248225.1. Taxonomy (GTDB): domain Bacteria; phylum Nitrospirota; class Nitrospiria; order Nitrospirales; family UBA8639; genus Nitrospira_E. The sequence continues at coordinate 3,642,816 of CBDFIV010000015.1, read as the reverse complement.
TCATAATGTGTAAGAAGGAGTCCCATGTCATTTGAATATCATAATTTGCGATCGGGAATCGCTACAGCATCGTCCGATGACCAGTTTGCTCAAGCTGTGCTTGAAGGCCTATCGAAAAAACCGAAACGTCTGCCCTCATGGTTGATCTACGATGATCAGGGAAGCGAAATCTTCACCGAGATTACCCAACTTCCTGAGTATCATCCAGCTCAATGTGAGATTGAGATATTCCAGAAGCACAAACAGACGGTTACCGATATGCTGGTGAAGACTGCATTTCGGGTCATTGAGCTGGGTGCGGGAGATGGGGGGAAAACTCAAATTCTTCTTGAGCACTTCATCCAGAGCCAGCTGACCTTCGACTATGTGCCAATCGATATCTCCGAGGGCGCAATCAAAAATCTCCTCGCCGTTCTGGAGTCTCGATATTCACAGAGCACGATGTCGGTCACAGGATTGACTGCCGATTACTTTGATGGTCTCCGTGCGATCAAAGCGCAATCTAACGTGCGAAACATCGTGCTCTTTCTGGGTTCGACCATTGGAAATATGGCGTTACCCGCTGCCGAACAGTTTGTTCAGCAATTGCGGGAATCTTTAAACGATGGGGTCTACGTCATGATCGGGTTCGATCTCATGAAGCATCCGAAGACGTTGTATGCAGCCTCACTGCTGTCCCGTTAACTTTCACAGCAAAACCATCTGGTTGATGTCGGTATTCCCATCGTGAAACGGATCCCCTCGCAGCAAACCGATCAGATCTCGTTTTTCAAACAGATTGAGATGCAAGACACGCAGTATTTGTTGCAAACTTCCCTGCATACCGGCTTGACTCCAGTTGCCCCACTATATAGTGTTTTGCGACATGGTGAGTTACCCCACGGACATGTCCGATCTGATGACCCGTTTTTTTACTGAGGAGGCCTGTCGCACCCATATTGAGAAGCTTCGCTGGCCAGACGGGTATATCTGTGTGAAATGTGGGAATCACAAGAGGTGGAAAACCAAGCGAGGGTTGTCGGTGTGCTCCACATGTCAATATCAGCAGTCACCATTGGCCGGAACGATTTTTCAAGATTCTCGTATCCCGTTGCGCATTTGGTTTCAGGCAATCTGGTGGTTTACGAGCCAGAAAAATGGAGCGAGTGCTCAAACGTTGCAAAGGGTGTTGGGGATGAGCGGTCACGAGCCTGCGTGGCTCATGCTTCATAAATTACGGGTTGCGATGGTTCGCCCCTCCCGCAACCGTCTTGCCGGGCACGTTGAAGTTGATGAAGCCTATTTGGGTGGAGAAGGAAACAAGCAACTGGTTGGCGTTGCCGTGGAAATCAACGACAAAGGAAGTGGGCGAATGCGAATGCAACCGCTTAAGGGCCGAACAAGCGCGGATGTCAAGCATTTCGTTCAGCAGCATGTTGAGCCTGGCAGTACGATTATCACCGACGGACTCACAAGTTATTGCTGTCTGGCAGACGAAGGGTATGCGCACAAACCAATGCGAAAGTCCTCTGGTGGGGGAAATCACGACCCAGACGCAGACGACCTGTTGCCAAGAGTCCACCGTGCCATTTCACGGGTGAAACGTTGGCTCCTGGGCACATACCAGGGACGCCTTGATCATAAGTACCTCGACGCCTACCTGAATGAATTTATCTTTCGATTCAATCGTCGGACCTCGCGCTCTCGGGGCCTCTTGTTTCATCGACTCCTGGAAAATGCTATCGCCGTCGACCCGGCTCCGCTCCAAAAAATTCAGCGGACCACAAAATCTAGTAGCAACTGGAGTTAAGCCGGTATGCAGGCAAACTTCTCTTCAGCTTTGCCTGGAACTTGAGGAATGACAGGAGGAGATACACGCACAAGGCAATCCAGATTTGTGTCAGTACGGCATTCTTACTGGTTCCGATGAACGACTTGATTTTCAGATTCTGTTTCACCCACTTAAAAAACAACTCCACCTGCCAACGCGCCTTGTAAATGTCCGCAATGGTCTTGGCCGCCAATGTGAAATTATTAGTCAGGAAAATATAGTGTCGGCCGGTTTCCGGGTCACGATACCCGACCCGACGCAGGTGAATGGGGCATGTCTTTGCCGTCTGCGTCCCCGTGAACGCAATGGTGTGATCGCTGGTGAGTCCTTTGTTGGGCAAAATAGGACGACGGCTGACCACGCGAGATTTCGCATTGGCCTTGAGGCGAGTCACAAAAAAGATCCCGTGTTCTGTCAATTGGTTGTACCAGGCGTAGTCATTATAGCCACGATCAATAGCCACCATGCTGCCTTTGGGAAACTCCACGGTACGTCCCACGGTAATATCACTGGTTTTGCCATCCGTGATGGTCGCGAACTCGGGGAGATAGCCGTCGTGGTTCAAGCCCACATGCAGTTTGATGGCACCCTTGGTCGAACGGAACTCGGCCCACGGAAAAACCTCCAGACACAGGTCAATGGTCGAGGCGTCCATTGAATACAACGGGTTGTTAAAGCGAAACGTGTGGCCAGGTGAGAGTCCCTGACACCGACTCAGGAGTTTTCCGAACAGGGCCTCGTACAGGGCGTAGGGTTTGCCTTCGTTGATACGAGAGAGATTGGAGCGAGAGAGCTTGGCGCTGCCAAGATGATAGAGCCGATGTGCCTGTGTGGAAATATTCTCAACAATATCCCTCAAGCTGTTCCGCCCTGCCAGTTGGGCGATGGCCATCGTGACGAACGGCGACCACCGGGATGCCGTGCGGAAAGAACGACCTGCATGGTGTCGGTTGGCAAGGGTCTCGAATTCATGGCGAGGAATATATCTGAGTAATTGTGAGAATACCGTGTTGTGATGGGCCAAGGCTTCAATCTCCTTTGTTTTACAGTGTTTGCGCGCTTGCCCATTGTAACAATTCATTGAGAGTGAAGCCTGTTTTGTTTCTGTTAACGGGACAGCAGTGATGCAGCCTACAATGATTCAGTCGGAGTGTTTGAACGATTCAACCTTCATCTGCTTGATATTTTGAAACAAAAGCTGGGAGCGAATTTTGTGAAAGATCATTATGTCCAACAAGGGCAATACAATCCGAGAACACATGCAGTCGAGAGCCACATTTACAGTACTCGGCAGCAGGTGGTAGGTATTGAGGCTTTGGGGAAAGAGTTTTCTTTCGAGGCGTGGGAATCAATGCAAATCGAACATTCCTATAAATACACACAATCGGAAATTGAAGAGTTTGCTGAAAATAATGGGTATCGCCTCGTGAAGCACCTGTTTGATGCACATGCCTACTTCGTAGATTCAATCTGGGAGGTAAAGAGATAGCAGGGATTTGGTCAACACCTTCCTGTTTGTAGGGCAGTCTCGTGAAATAATTAGAGGGGCATTTTTTTGTATGATTTCTCTCATCGCCAAAGATGATAAGTCCTGGATATTCAGGTTGGTGGTGACCATATATTTTGATTGGATCTCCTCACCTTTTAACTAAAGGGCTATTAATGGTTAGCCTTGTTGCCAAGGAAAACGAAGGCAGTGTGGCAATTGGTTTTAGATTTGCCAAACTTGAAGCAACTGAGAGCCGACAAGATGTGTTTTAATGACTTTCTTTGACGAGGTTTTTATTCCATTCAGGGACCTCAATGATCAGATCCTTGTCGCCGTTGGGAACACATTGGCAGGCAAGTCTCGATTTCAGGCTCAAGCCCGGCGCTTCATCGAGTTGATCATTTTCGTCATCAGTTGGTTCATTGCAGGTTTCGAGGCCTTCTTTGACAATGATATGGCAGGTTGAACATGCACAGACCCCACCACAAGCATGCTCCACATCAATGCCATTTCCCAAGGCGATGTCCAGGAGGCTTCCAGGTATCCCATTATCACCTAAGGGTAATTTGGTGGGGTCCACGTGAATGATGATTGGGGAATCAGTGGTTATGAAGGTGACCTTGAAGGGTTTTTTTGCAATGGTCGTGTCGCTTTTTTCAATATATGGATTACTGCCTCCCATTAAAATCTCCTTTTAAAACAATAAGTTATAATAATTTATTCGGCAATAGTTGAATGGACGCTTGATTGTTCCAGCGTATAGTCCGACTAAATGAATCTCCGACCATTTTAGTCTTGACTGGGTTTGGAGGTCAATGGTATATTAACCCCGATCAGATAAGTCGGGATTAAACGCCAAAAAGATTGGCAAAAAATTTGAGTTTAGGAAACCTTATTCGAAGAATATCATTTTCATTATGTTGAAAATTTCTAAAAAAGCAGATTACGCCTTGATGGCGCTCCAGTATATGGCGACGGTGCAATATGGCGAGATGAATACACTGAGCACATTTCGAGTGGTGAATACCAAAGAAATAGCTGAAGAGCATCATATTCCGTTGGAGCTCTTAGCGAAAGTGCTGCAGACCTTGGCCAAACACGAGATGATTGAAAGTCAAAACGGCCCCAAGGGAGGGTATGTGTTGGCCCGTGCGCCACGGACAATCTCTATTGCACAGGTCTTGGAAGCGATTGAAGGGCCACTCGGTATTGCGGATTGTTACCATGAAAAAGATGACCATGCGTCTTGTGAACAGATGGAGCATTGCAACATCCGCACTCCACTTCTGAAAGTTCAAGAAAGCATTGGCCAATTGCTCAGTAGTATGTCGATTGAAGATATGATGGAAGAACCGCCGTTAATTATTCTGGAATCTCGGAAAAAAGAAGGAGTTCAATTATGAAGTTGCCCATATATTTAGATAATCATTCGACCACCCCGTGCGATCCTCGGGTTGTCGAGGTGATGCTTCCGTATTTCACCGAAAAATTTGGCAATTCGGCCAGTCGTAACCACAGTTTCGGGTGGGAAGTGGAAGAAGGCGTTGAACATGCCAGAAAACAAATCGCTCACTTAATAGGTGCAGATGCGAAGGAAATTATTTTTACCAGTGGGGCGACGGAATCGGATAATTTAGCGCTCCAAGGCATCGTGGCCATGTATAAGGAGAAGGGCGATCATATTATCACCACGGCCACTGAGCATCGGGCGGTCATTGATACAGCAAAATATCTTGAAAAAAAGGGCGTGAGCGTCACATTTCTTCCCGTGGATAAAGAAGGAAGGGTCAGTGCCGAAGATGTTCGGAATGCGATTACCGACAAAACCATCTTAATATCGGTGATGATGGCCAACAACGAAATCGGGACAATTAACCCAATTGCTGAAATTGGGAAAGTGGCGAAAGAAAAAGGCATCATCTTTCATTGTGATGCGACTCAGGGAGTCGGGAAAATTCCGGTGAATGTACAGGAAATGGGCATTGATCTCATGTCCTTCTCTGCCCACAAAATTTATGGTCCTAAGGGAATTGGGGCACTCTATGTTCGACGAAAGGCTCCTCGCGTTCGGTTGGAACCGATGCTCTATGGTGGTGGACACGAACGCGGTATGCGCTCTGGGACATTACCGGTTCCGTTAATCGTCGGATTTGGAAAAGCCGCTGAATTATGTGAGCAAGAGATGGCCACAGAAGCAGTCCGCATGGCGAAAATGCGAGATCGCTTGCAAGCGGGCATCATGAGTGCGATGGATGAAGTCTATCTAAACGGCCATCCAACAGAACGCTTGCCAGGCAATCTGAATATAAGTTTTGCTTATGTCGAAGGTGAGGCCTTATTGATGGGCGTGAAGGAAATTGCGCTGTCTTCAGGTTCGGCATGTACCTCAGCCACACTTGAGCCTTCTTATGTTTTGCGTGCGTTAGGTGTGGGGTCGGATTTAGCTCATTCGTCCATTCGGTTTGGGATTGGCCGGTTTAATACGGACGAAGAAATTGAATATACGATTGGTCGTATGCTGAAAGCTGTCACACACCTTCGAGAAATGTCACCGTTGTACGAGATGGCTAAAGAAGGCATTGATTTGAAAAACGTTCAGTGGGCTGCGCATTAACTGGTTCCAGAAATCGTCTTATCTTTACATATCAGAAGGAGGAATAAGCCATGGCCTATAGTGAAAAAGTGATTGATCATTACAACAATCCCCGCAATGTGGGATCGTTTAAAAAAGAAGATGATGATGTTGGGACAGGGATTGTGGGCGCGCCTGAATGTGGCGACGTCATGAAGCTCCAGATCAAAGTCGAAAATGAAACCATCGTGGATGCGAAGTTTAAGACCTTCGGTTGTGGCTCCGCGATTGCTAGTTCGAGCTTAGCCACGGAATGGTTGAAGGGGAAATCAGTCGCAGAAGCCCAAAAGATCAAGAATACCGATATCGTCGAAGAATTAAATCTTCCTCCAGTAAAGATTCACTGTTCGGTGTTAGCGGAAGATGCTATAAAAGCGGCATTGGGTGATTATCAGAAAAAGGCCGATGAGAAAAAGCCGAAAGTAGAAGAAGCGGCTGCCTCATCGTAAGGCGTGAATAGAGTGTTGATGGGAGAGTCTGAAATGGAAACACAAGAAGCCGATAACACAGACATCGTCACAATGACGGATGCCGCATTAAAGGAGGTTCAGCGGTTGTTGGATCTCCAGGGTATCACTGAAGGTGGGTTGCGACTCGGAGTCAAAGGCGGCGGCTGTTCAGGGTTAAGCTATACGGTTAACTTCGATGAAAAAATTGGAGAGTTCGATACGGTGACCGAGGTCAATGGTGTGAAAGTGATTGTCGATATGAAAAGCGCAATTTACCTTCAAGGCATGACCTTAGATTACCAAAAGGATATGGTGAGCGGCGCCTTCAAGTTTATCAATCCCAATGCGTCCAAAACCTGTGGATGTGGGGAGTCGTTTTCAGCATAACCATTTTTCCCAAGACATATGAAAGCGTGGATCGGGCATGGTGCAGTTAACCATGCCCGACTTGTCAGAGGCCACAAATATGGAACATTCTCATCCGACGTCGACGAGTGCACGCGAGCTGCCGATGGCGCGCAGCATGTGTTGGCACTGTCAATCAGAAGTGACCGGAGAATATCTTTGTGGGCAATGTGTGAAAGTCCAGCCTCTTTCTAAGGGCCTTGATTATTTCGCCTGCTTCAAATTATCGCGATTACTCAACATCGATGTGCAAGAGTTAGAACAAACGTATTATGAGCTGAGCAGGGCGTTTCACCCCGATTTTTATTCCACGAAAGATGAGTCGGAAAAAACGATTAGTTTGGGCAATTCAGCTTTTCTGAATTCGGCGTATCGAACACTGAAAGATCCCATTCAACGGGTAGAATATCTGATTCGTTTGGAGGCAGGTGCTGTTAAAGATATTCGATCGAATCCTCCGGCTGATCTCTTTGAAGAAATTCTGGAGTTACAAGAAGACATGGAAACCTTTCGTGGCCTGTCGTCTGAGAAAGACTCGACTGAACGGACCGAATTGCGCGAGAAACTTCAACGCGAACGTGGGCATCTCGAAGATCGTCAAGAGGAAATGGAAAAGGCGTTACGGGCGAAATACCACGAATGGGATCAATTGCAAAACGCGAATGCCGACCCAAATGAAGCCCGTGATGAGAAAAATGTGGTATTGCGGAGCATGCAAGAAATTCTTTCCAATCGCACATACGTTAGCAATATGGCCAATGAGTTACTGGAAACAACGGGGTAACGCATGAGACCAAATACGAAAAGGAATGATTGTGAGTCGAATTGTAGGCATTGATTTAGGCACGACAAACTCCTTGATTGCGTATATGGATAAGGGAACGCCACGAGTCGTCCCTGATCAGGATGGGGTCGCGAAAGTGCCCTCCATTGTCGGCATGACCGATAATGGATTGATAGTTGGTGATCCAGCAAAAGCGCATCTCACCCGTGATCCTTCCCGGACCATCTATTCTGTGAAACGATTTATGGGAAAAGGGTTGGCAGACGTCAGTGATGAGCTGAAATATTTCCCCTATTCGCTCCATGAAAAAAATGGGGTGATCCGCATCGAAATTGGTGACAAGACCTTTTCGCCACCCCAAGTCTCTGCCATGATTTTAAAAGAACTCAAACGACGTGCGGAAGAATTCCTTAAAGAAGATATTTCCAAAGCAGTCATCACCGTTCCGGCCTATTTCAATGATAGTCAACGGCAAGCGACCAAAGATGCTGGGATGATTGCGGGATTAGAAGTGTTGCGTATCATTAATGAGCCCACGGCAGCGGCGCTGGCCTATGGGCTTCAGAAAAAAACGCAAGGGATCATTGCCATCTATGATCTTGGCGGTGGGACCTTTGATATTTCCATTCTGAAATTGAAGGATGGCATCTTTGAAGTCCTTGCGACCAATGGGGATACGCATTTAGGTGGAGATGATTTTGATCAACGCCTTCTCGATGTGTTGGTGCAAGCGATTGCCGACAAGCATGAGGTGCAAGTCCATGACCATCCTGACCTGATGCAAGCGGTGCGTTTGGCCGCCGAAGGAGCCAAAGTTCGCTTGTCGGATGAAATGGAAACAACGGTGGTGGTGGAGCTTCCCAATGGGAAATATGAAAAGACGTTAACTCGGGACGCGATGGAATCCTTGGTCATGGAGCTCGTAGAACGGACGCTTGCCCCCTGCCGATCTGCGCTGAAAGATGCAGAGTTACGTGCCGACCAAATTGATGAAGTCGTCTTGGTTGGTGGCAGCACTCGCATGCCGTTGGTCCGAAACAAAGTTGAGGGACTCTTTGGTCAACAGCCACATAGTGAATTGAACCCGGATGAAGTCGTGGCATTAGGAGCAGCCGTCCAAGCTGATATTCTTGGTGGCCATAACAAAGAAATTCTTCTCTTGGATGTCACTCCTTTGTCCTTGGGTATTGAAGCCATGGGTGGGGTCATGAGTGCGCTTATTCGGCGCAATACCACAATCCCAACTAGCGGGAAGGAAATGTTTACCACCTATGTGGATGGGCAAACATCTGTCGATATTCATATTCTTCAGGGTGAACGAGAATTAGTGAAAGACAATCGCAGCCTTGCGCGATTCCAATTGAAAATCCCGCCCTTGCCTGCCGGGGTTCCTCGTGTTGAAGTCAATTTCCTCATTGATGCGAATGGTATTTTGCAGGTCACAGCGAGGGATATTCGAACGAATGAAGCGCAGTCGGTTCAAGTGAAACCCTCACATGGGCTCACCGATGATGAAGTGGAAGGGATGATTCGAGAGTCGTTCCAATTTGCCGAAGAGGATATCAAGGCTCGCCAAGTCATTGAAGCTCGTACCGAAGCCCATGCGATTATTATTGCGACAGATAAAGCTCTGACCCGTGCATCTGATCTTATCAGTGGCAAAGAAAAGGCTGATATTCAACGTACCATTCAACAGTTAAGTGAAACGCAGAAGGGCGATGACCATCGTGTCATTCGCGCCGGTATTTCTGAGGTCGAAAAAGTGACCCATCATCTGGCCGAACTGTTGATGGATGCCACGTTGAAAGAAGCACTGGAAAATAAAAACATATCTGAATTTGTTAAATAATGAGTCGCTGATTGAACGCAAAGGTCAGACAAGGCAAGAGGACATCATGACGCAAGATTTAATGTGGGCGGATGCGGAAGACATTGGGATTCGGTTACAAGAAGAACATCCAGAACTTGATCCGTTAACCGTGCGATTTACGGATTTACTGGCCTGGATTGTGGCGTTACCAGATTTCAAAGATGATCCTCAAGCCTCAAATGAGAAAAAGCTCGAAGCCATTCAAATGGCGTGGTATGAAGAATACCAGGATGCTAAAGGATAACTTGGCTAATTGCTCACTGAGTAACGAGTGGGCAACGCTTTCTTAAAAGGAAGAAAGTTGGCTGGAAGAACCGGAATTCATCCGATCAAACTCAAAAAATTCCATCGGGTTGGCTTTCTTGGCCGCCGCTTTTGCTGGTTCCGTCCCTTTCCGAAACACTTCCGTACTAATATTAATATGGCGACTGGATTTGGTGGGTAAGTCTCCCGTTGTCGTATCGACTTGGGCAAACTGAATCCCTTCAGGAATCGTAAAGGTGAGAACGGGTACATCGCGAAGTGCCTGCCCCATGAATCCCGTCCAGATGGGAAGCGCGGCATGAGCTCCGGATTCTAATCGACCTAAGGTCCGTACCGAATCAAATCCCACCCACACTCCCGTGGCTAAATTAGGAGCATACCCTACAAACCAGGCGTCGTTGTAGCCATTCGTCGTCCCGGTTTTTCCCGCTAAGGGGCGGCCAATTTTTTTCGCACGTCGTCCGGTGCCACTTTGGATGACATCCATGAGCATGTTGGTGGTCAGATAGGCATTTTCTTGGGTCATGGCCTGACGAGGTTCAAAGAGATGTTGTTCCAGGATCTCTCCGTTCATATCTTTGACAAGCGTGATTTGATACGGGCGTAACCACATGCCGTGATTGGAAAAGACGCCATAAGCTGACGTGATTTCTTGGAGGGTCACACTGGAAGACCCGAGGGCAAGAGACAGATCCTGACTAAGCGGACTTTGAATTCCCAAATTGCTGGCCACGGCGATGACTTCTGGGACACCAATTTGTTCAAGAAGTCTAACGGTGGCGGCGTTTCGCGAATGCCGCAATGCGTCGCGAAGGGAAATCGTTCCATGAAAACGTTTCTCATAATTTTCTGGTTTCCAGACTCGATCAAGTTCTTCATCGAGGTACACCACGGGAGCATCCAAAATCAAGGTGGCCGGAGTGAGTCCTTGTTGCAGAGCGGTGGCATAAATGAGAGGTTTGAATGCTGAGCCGGGTTGTCGTCTGGCAGACACTGCCCGGTTGAACTGACTACGATTGAAGTCATAGCCTCCCGACATGGCTTGAACCGCACCGGTTCGCGGATCCAGAGCGAGCAAGGAACCTTCGACAAGCGGAGTCTGCTCTAATACAAAGATGCCGGATTCGAGATTGCCCTTTTTGGGCCAGAGCTCAATGATATCGCCAGCCTTGAGTAGGCCTCGCGCGGTTATTTTTTTTTGAACGACGGCGGTTCCCACATCATTCACATCCTTTAGCCGACGTTTAGCCCATTTCATGTCGTCTAAAGAGATAGTTCCTTTCAAGGTATTCCCGACCAGAACCTCTGCTGACTTTTTTGTGACTTTCGTGACGAGGCCACGATACAGCCCGTGAACCAGAGCGGCACGAGGGCTCTGTAATTCTGGATATTCCTCGGGAGGCACAAAGTCTTTGGTCAATTCCACATGTCCAAGAGGTCCACGCCACCCCTGACGTTTATCCACTTGACGAAGACCTTGCTGGAGATTTTCTTCGGCCAGTTTTTGCATCGCAATGTTTAAGGTGGTGTAGATTTGCAAGCCGCCTTTGTACACAAGAGATTCCCCATATCGTTCCACTAAGCGTTGGCGGATATCTTCGACAAAATAGGAAGCAATTGGCTCAATCGACTGACGGCGATAATTCAAAACCTCCAAGATAGCCGTTTGGGCTTCTACCTCGGTGATAAATCCTGCTTCGATCATGCGATGGAGGACTAATTCTTTGCGGGACTTCGCCAGGTCTGGGTTGCGATAGGGCGAATAGTTATTGGGCGCTTTAGGAAGGCCTGCCAAAAAGGCCGCTTCAGGGAGACTCAGCTCAGTGACGCTTTTATCGAAGTAGGTGAGGGTGGCGGCGGCAATTCCATAGGCACCATGACCAAAATAAATTTGATTCAGGTACATTTCAAGAATTTGATCCTTTGTCAGGACCCATTCCATTTTAATGGCGAGAATAAGCTCTTTAATTTTACGTGTATACGTGCGTTCCGGAGTGAGGAAAAGGGCACGTGCCAATTGTTGGGTAATAGTGCTGGCACCCTGGAAACGTCCCCCTTTTTTGAGATTTGTCCAGGCCGCCCGTCCAATTCCAACAATATCGAGCCCAGGATGTTCAAGAAACCTCGTGTCCTCAACGGCAATAACAGCTTGGGTCAGGGCTTTTGGGATCTGATCAATTGGAGTATAGAGACGACGCTCAATAAAGAATTGTCCGATAATCTTTCCGTTATCGGCATAGACCCTGGACACCAGACTGGGCTGATAATCTTGGAAGGAATCGAACGTTGGCAAGTCACGCGTGGCCACCCAAAGAACGCCAAAAATCGTTCCAGTTCCAATAATTCCTAGAATCAAGGAACAGACAAAGATGATACGAAGCCAAGACCAGGTTTTAAGCGCTGCGAAAAACTGCTGAAAGGTATTCATTCAGGAAAGAAACATGATCCTTTGTGTGAGGGACGAGGAGCGGGACAACATGACAAAGCCTTCAATTTACGATACCCCGAGATGGGGTAAAACACAAGGCAAGAAAGGCGCAATTGGCTCTCCTCCTCCTCCTAAAGACCGTAGACGAGCCAATAAGAAATTGAACAGACATGGAAGCTCAAATGGGCGATTTAATAGGGCCATTGTGCCGATTGACAAACTTTTTCACCCCATGGTACGACCATGAACTACTCAGGTATTTTCCGTATCGTTTATCAACAAGGAGGAGAGAGAACATGTCAGACGTTGCCGCAGAAATTAAGGTTGGAGATGCCGCCCCAGATTTTACCCTGAAAGATCAAGACCAAAATGATATTAAGCTCAGTGATTTCCAAGGCAAGAAAAATGTCGTGCTGGCCTTTTATCCATTAGATTGGAGCCCAGTCTGTACCGGCGAAAATAAATGTTTGACCGATGACTTCCCCAGTTTTGAATCAGCCAATGCCGAAATCATGGGCATTAGCTGCGATAGTTTCTTTTCCCACAAAGCCTGGGCCGATTCGTTAGAGCTCAAGCACAAATTGTTGGCGGACATGCATCGGACGGTGTCCAAAGCCTATGGGTTGTATTTTGAACCACTGAATTGCTCAAAGCGAGCCACCGTGATTGTGGACAAATCTGGCAAGGTCGCTTATGCCAAAGTGCAAGAAATCAAAGTAGCCAGGGATGATAAAGAAATTCTGGAAGCCTTAAGCAAATTAAGCTAGTCGAGTAAAAGGTGAAGGAACCCTAAGCGGAGCAAACCTATGGCTCCCTTAGGGTTTTTCTTTTGCCTGACCATCAGATTTTGCCGGGGTAGAACCAGATTCATCAAGTCGCCTGCGCTTCCCCTCCTTTGTAAGGAGGGGCTAGGGGAGGTAGAATCCTAGGGCAACCATGGGAAAGCCCCCTATGGTCCATCAAAAAGTGACTGAGAATGTATCGTCCCCAAAATCATGGACATGTGTTTATATTGAAAGAGTGAGGATTCGATGGCAGGAATTGTAGAAAACGTCAACGACGAAAACTACGCGGACTTTACGGAAGCCCCAGCAGCCGTGGTGGCCTATGGGATCGCCGCCTGTGAGCCCTGCATGGCCTATGACCCAATCCTGGAGCAAGCCGCTAAGGAATGTGTCGAGGTGCGAATTGGTAAAGCCAAAATGCACGTCCCCGGAAAATGTCGAGCCATTAAAAAGCAACACAACTTCGAAACCTACCCCACCACCCACTTCTTTGCTAATGGAACGTTACTTCTGACTCGCGAAAGTAAGATCGAGTTTGAAGAATTGACAGCTCTCATTAATCAACATTTTCAGAAGACATAACACTTTTCAACATTCTGAAAAATTTCTCTCCTTCTCAGTGTGACGACTTCTAATCAAGGCCAGGGAAGAGGGCCGTTTTCCCAATCCTTGCCCTTGTATGTATCTAATTAGATAAAAAGTGTATCCGATTAGATACTATTCTCCTAGCTACTTTTCCTCTTTCCATTAATCTCTCTTTGCCACTAAGTCATTCACTCGTAAAGAGTTAAAGGTTTTTCTGATAATCTGAACCTTTCAGATACATCTGGAACACATCCTGCTTTAAACTAGAAGGCCTTATCAAATTTTCACTGCTTCACGAGCAATCATGGGACATGTCAATCAATAATTCGAGGATGGGGAATTCTTCCATTTCAAGGAAAGGGAGCAGGAAATATGGCGATTCAGAGATATGGGGTGTTGAAGGGAAAAGCTGTGGATTTTCGACGAGAAAACAATGATCCCACTCCACATTTTCAGGCTTTTGTTGAAGCGAATGGGGAAAGCTTTCGGGTACCGGTTAACGTTCGTTCTAGGCTGTCCCCTTCGGAGCTAGTGTATTTCGTCGATCAAGATTTCCGTCACCCCATTACTGCCAGTCTCCTTGCTTTCCCAGAGGGCTATACTCCATTTCCTGAATCAAACCGACAGGGTTTAGATTACATCAGGGGAAACCTTTTTGACCTGGAACGAGTCATTGCGCTGCCTCATAACCTTCCCGGCCAAGACAATGACTTGCAAGACATGCTCGTGAGCCATATGCAGGCGGCAATACAGGCTGGGGAGAGTGCCGTTGTGTATGTTTTTGGAGAACCGTTTCCCAGTCGGGGTGGAGAGAGTGTGAGAGAGGGCATGCACGATATCCATATGAATCAAGGAAATCATCAGGATTTCCAAGAGGATGATGGCATATTTCACGATGGAGGTCTGATCTTTCATTTTCCTGATCGCCGTCGATTTGTGGCAGTATTTTTGGCATTTCAGTCACAGTCTCTTCATACAGATGACGAGACCGGGCATGCCATCCCTGGTTTGCGGACGTTTCAAGATGTCGTAGAGGGAAGAGAAGAAGAGCAGGCAGAAGAAACGCTGGACCGGACTCATCATGTGCGAGTTATGGGAGCGTTAATTAATCCTGAAGGGCCAGAAAATCAGCCATCGCACAATGGACGTCCTGAGTCCGTAACCTTGTTAAATCGAACCCCGAAAATAATTGTGCTCAATGGTTGGAAATTGGAGGATCGGAACCAATCGCGACAAAAACTTGATGGATTATCCATTGAGGCTGGGGAAGTTCTCCAAGTCAATCTTGCTGGAAGCCGGATGACGCTTGGGAATTCAGGTGGAACCATCACGCTTATAGATGAGCATGGCCTCAAAATCGATGGCGTCAGTTACACTCGCCATGAAGGCAAAAAACAAGGCTGGACGAATGTGTTTTAAGCGTTAGCTTCATGAGATATAAGTCGAATGAAAAAGAAATAAGATTTTCAACGACGAAGATATCAAATTAATGATGAGCAAAGAACCAAAATGTAATGAACTTGAGAACTTGCATGATTGATTGCGCGAAGACCCACCTGACTGAGATGACCGGTGGCTTCGATTATCCTATAGGCCCATGACGAGGGAACGAAACCGTCACACTCATAAATACTAGTCCTGAAACTGTTGATTAAGCTAATTGGATGATAGCCAATATTTCCGGCATGCAAATGCTGAATTTCAACCTGCCCAGTGGGGAAGCCCGATGTGTGACCGTAAATTATAACATTCAACGCAGTAATGTCCGAGATACAATCACCATTTTAGATCCTGAGGGGACGGTTATCGATCAGGTGTCGTATGAGCAAGAGGACTTACCCAATGAAGCACATACGATGGTGTTTTAGTTTCAGATTGTGTGGAGCAGATTCATGGTGAGTATGGCCGACAAAACCTTTGCTTGAGTGTTCGACATCCTAACGTGTCAAAAGCCAGGTTGAGAATACCTGGACGAGAGCTTCAGGGGAAATTCACCTGTTTGTCTAGGCCCATGATTTTGTGATGGTGTTTGGCACAGTTTTTGGGCTACTTGTACTATTTCCTCGATGATCATTAAATTAGGAGTTCGCCTTTGGGGCAGTCTCCACAGGGCGTTTTGGGATGTATCTGACTTGAGATAGTAATCCAACAGTCATATCTCTCTTAATTGAGAAAAGGAGAGTTTTCTCATAAATCACTGTAAGCTTCAATCAGCATCTGAAATCTTTTGTAAGGACTTCTTGATGAGTGTTTTTTTAGGTACGGTAGGTGGCTGCTGTGCCAGCGGTTTCACTGACTGTGACTTTGCTTATCGTGCCTTGAGCAATATTCCCAGCGAGCGTTTTCCCTATGAACTGCGCTACATATCCTTCAGTTAGTGGAGAGTTTTTGAAATCTGGATCAAGACTAAGATTTTTCCTGTTAAAGCGGTTGATGATTTTAGTGTGAACCAGTTGATCTAATTTTCCGAGATCTATTATTTGGCCTGTTCCTGGATCTATGGGACCAGCGATAGTAATCCCGAGAGTGTAGTTGTGTCCGGTGGTTAGCCCGGTGGGTTCGTCGACGGCTGAAGAAAAACTATAATTGCGCGTAATGTTCGCGTGAGGGGCTGTTCCCGTTTTTGGAGATTTTTCTAGTGATTGCCCCGTGACCTCAGCGTAGAGGGTTTCATCTTCGTAGAGGCGGATTCTGTCGAGGTCAGGTAATTGAGGGTGTTTTTCAAGAAGATTCCATAGCGTCAGGGCGAGGTTTTCTGTTGTCGGAATTCTGTTGGTGAAATACGGCGTATCCATATTCAAATTTTTGTGATCGAATTCAATTAACACATCCCAGAGGTATTGTTTGAGATCATACAAGTTGATGATCATGCCGGTCACTGGATCAATCTCTCCGCACAACGTGACTTCCAATAAATAATTATGGCCATGGGTGTTCACATTGTTGCAAGCACCAAACACTTCGCGATTCTTGGTGCCATCCCAATCTGGATTGTGGTAACGATGGGATGAACAGAATTCAAGACGCTTGGTTAAAGTGGCTTTAGGCATCAACTTTCCCTCATAAGGCCGTCAACAAAAAAGAAGGGCTGAACTTTGGTACGAAACGTACAGCAAGTCCAGCCCTTCATGTAGTCAGTGATCTGTGAAAAGAATGTGTTATGTCGAAAAGGAACTACCGCAGCCACAGGTGGATTTGGCTTGTGGATTTTTGATGGCGAATCCAGATCCTTGCAGGCTATCCACATAATCCACTTCGGCGCCGCTCAGCATGGGGGCACTTTGTGAATCGACAATGACTTTGACGTCACCTTTTTCAACAATGGTGTCATCGTCACTCGTTTTGTCTTCGAATGACATGCCGTATTGATAGCCACTGCAGCCTCCGCCTTTCACATAAATGCGAAGTCCCACGGCATTCTCTTCTTCCAGTATTAACTCTTTAATCTTTTCTTCTGCGATTTCGGTAATGGTGACCATGTGTATCTCCTCCTTGTATGAATGTCTCGAAAATTTGAAAATTCTTCTTTCCTTTCAATCGGTTGAAAGGACCCAAACATTGAATTTTTATCTTAGAGCACATCTTGAAAGATTGTCAATTTTGAGCCACGGACTTGGTCCGATGTGGCTGCGATTTCCGTAAAAACGTTATAGCAAATCTTGTAGCCATTCTTGTCTCATATCACCTGGTATTGGGGCTTCTGCGTGAAAATTAGGGTGGCGAATAGTCAGTAAGGCTAGGCTTCTAGCCTGAGCCAATTGGTCCCTAAAATTTAGAGTAGATGCGAATCGAACAAAGTGCACGGCACTAATCTTTTCTTCATTGCTATGCCCGGCCTCAAAGTTGGCAAATATTGTCTCCCTACCTATACAGATAGCCACGATATCAGGATTGTCAATTCCTTTGAGTGAGTCCAGGCGTTCTTGAATGTTATCGGGATCGGTAATTTCTATGTAGAGCGTTGCGCTTAATTCATGTTCATCAGGTAACAACTCATTATAGACATCACATTCTTCTTGGATTTTCTCTGGAGCGAATATGCGTTCGGTTCGCAACATTTCCTGAATTTGGAACAAGACCGTCTCGCGATTTTCAAACACGAGCGTGATGCAATCACCAACGGTAATGCGCCGACGTTTTTTGAGATCAATGATGCGCCGACGAATCTCCGTACGTTGTTCTTCATAGTCAGCGGCAGTGAACAGCTCTTGTGGGCTTATGTGTTTCATGAGGGTAATCCATACGCGTTGCGCACGACTTGGATGGGGTGCAGCGCAGGGCGTGTAGGTGGGGCATCAAGTGCTTGGTCTAATTGAAGCCCGGATAGGGGACAGTCGGATGCCACGATGTCAAAATTCTCATCTTTGATTTCTCGTACAGCTTTTTTTGCAATTTTCATGGACATGTCAAAAAATTCCTTCTTCGCACTCCAAGCGCCATCGTGTCCGGAACATTTTTCAATTAAATGTACTTTGGCACCCGTGAGTTCCATCACGTCTTTGGATTTGAATCCAATGTTTTGATCGCGGAGATGACAGGGAATTTGATAGGCCACATGCCCCGGGTTTTTGGGAAATTCTAGGGAAAGTGTATTGTCTTTTTTTAATCGCATCAAATATTCGCATACATCATAAGTGCGCTCGGCCAAGCGCGTCATCTCAGGGGTGGCCTTCAAGTAAGGATATTCCCGCTTGAACATGAGGCTGCAACTTGGAGCAGGGATCACAATGTCATAGCCTTGTTCGACATACGGTAAAAATTGCTGGCATTGCTCTTCAGCGATACGTTGCATGCCCTCCGTGTCACCCAGATCAAATCGGGGCATCCCACAGCATTGTTGATTGGGAGGGACCACGACCTCAATGCCATTTTTTTCTAATATTTGTATGGTGGCTTTGCCGACATCAGTCACTTGAAAAGTTACCAAGCAACTCGGAAAGAAGGCGACTTTGCCTTTGGGCGTTGAGGGTTTTGGCGTGGGTTTTCGCTTCTCCCACCATTGCGAAAAGGTTTCCGATTGAAACGGGAGCACCTGCCGAGAGTGATGAACTCCCGCAACCCTTTCCACAAGACCGCGTACCCAAGGGGTGCGTAGTGCCCAATTCGTGAGAGGGGCGGTCAGGCTGCCTATCTTTCCAATGAGATCAGTTTGAATGAGGAGTTTGTCTCGCCAGGTGGCTCCACCTTCCGCCGTTCGTTGCTTTTTCCAGGCCGCCATCAACCGTGGAAAATCTAAATCATATTTGTGTGGTGGGGAATACGGACAGTGGTTGAAGCAGAGCTTGCAGTAATAGCATTCCTGCTCAACCTGCGTGAAATCTTGTGGCGTGAGTTTCGATACATCACTGTCGTGGTCATCAATGCGGTCCAGCAACGTGGTGAATGATGGACACAGGTTGAAGCACCGACGGCATCCCTCACAGATATCAAAAACCCGCAAAGTTTCCGTTTCAAGATCCGACCGCTTCCAGCCCGGAGTGATTAAATCAAATGTCAACATCGTCAAATAAATTTACAATAAAAAGTCTTGTCCGTCCGTGAGTATTGATGCTGGGAAGTGTTATGAATCCCCCTCCTTTGTAAGGAGGGGTTAGGGGAGGTAGAGGCATGGAGCAGGAATACCTAGCTCCCCTCCCTTAAATTGGAATTAACGCCGCGCCGCCATGTCTTTACCCCACCTGCTTGGGCCCTCTTCGGGCCCAAGCCCCTTACAAAGGGGAGGACAGTGGGAGGGACGATCAATCAAAAAATTGAAAACGCTTATCCGTCTTTCAGTGACTCAAGACCTTTGGTGAAGCGGTTAGCATGAGACCGTTCGGCTTTGGCCAGCGTTTCAAACCATTCAGCCAATTCTTCAAACCCTTCATCCCGAGCGGTTTTCGCCATTCCTGGATACATCTGGGTGTATTCATACGTTTCACCTTCAATGGCAGCTTTTAAATTCGCATCAGTATTCCCGATAGGCACACCGGTGGCTGGGTCACCAACTTCTTTTAAGAAATCTAAATGACCAAAGGCATGGCCGGTTTCAGCTTCAGACGTGTCTCGGAAGAGACCACCAATTTCTGTGTAGCCTTCGATATCCGCGCGTTTGGCAAAGTACAAATAGCGGCGGTTCGCTTGCGATTCGCCGGCAAAGGCGGCTTTTAAATTTTCGTGACTTTTGGTTCCTTTTAAACTGTTACCCATGCAATCCTCCTTTATGATGAAACGGGGCGTGTCCCCGATGGTGAAGTAGTCCTTGGTGCTGGTGATTGGCGGCATGTGCCGCAAAAGCCGCGAAAGGCGACTTGATAACTGGTAATTTCAAAATCCTGAGGAAGTCCTGATGGAGACGCCAGGCGGTTTAACCGTGGATCCATCACATCGATGATGTCCTGACATCCTTGGCAAATGACATGATGGTGCGGAGAAAGATTGGCGTCAAAACGCGCGCGGTCATGGCCGATATTCACCTCTTGAACAAGTCCAGCGGTGCGTAGCACGCCCAATGTGTAATACACCGTGTTCAGGGACAGCATGGGGTACGTTGGTGAGACCTGCGCGAAAAGATCTTCCGCAGTTGGATGAGCCGTACTGTGAACGAGGGCTTGGTATATCGCAGTCCGCTGCGGAGTGGACTTCAATCCGCATTCACGAAATTTGTGCTGAATGTTCTCAAGAGTCAGGTTCATCGTATATGGCGGTGCCATTCCTGTTTAGGAATGATTCCTATGTAGCAAGTTGTAGGGGAGTTGGTCAACGGGAAGGAAGCCATTGACGCCAGCCTGTGCCAGTATGCCCAAATTGAAAGCAGGTGGGATGAAAGATCTCAGCCGAAATTTCCAAGGATTCAACCAGGCGAGGCCCAGGGCGGTTAAAATATTGATTCCCATCGGTCAAATAGACCTGGCCATTTTGTACCGCTTTCAATGTAGACCAAAGAGGATTTTTTGTCAGGTTACACATTTCCTCTTCAATGCGAGGCATGGAAAACCCACAAGGCATTAAAATCAGCATATCGGGATCGGCTTCAGCGAGTGCTTCCCAGGTAATCCATGGGGCATGAGCGCCTGGTTCTCCAAAAGCCGATTGGCCTCCAGCGAGTTCGACAAGCTCCGGTACCCAATTGCCGGCCGCCATTAAGGGCTCCATCCATTCAATGCAAGCCACCGAAGGTTGGAACCTTTCATTTTTACATCGATCGGCAATGGTGGAAAGGCGAGTTTGGTAGGTAGCCAGAAGCTCTTGGCCTTCTTGTTCTTTTCCTAATCCTTGGGCGACCCGCTGAATATCATCCCACACGCCTTGCAAATTGGTGGCGTGGAGCGAAATCACGGTTGGCTGAACCTCCAGGCATTCCTTAAGCGCCTTTTCTACGTCGGTAAAGCTCACCGCGCAGACATCACATTGAGTTTGGGTGACAATAATATCCGGCTTCAAGTGACGAATAATGTCCGTCTCCACCCGATAGACGGACAGGGCATTCTGCAATATGCCTGACACCTGCTCATGAATTTCCTGACTGGTGCCATCGACCGAGAGGTTAGGCGCAGTACAGATCGGCAATTGGCTAATGCCCTTGGGGAAATCACATTCATGCGAACGGCCTTTGAGTTGTGCTTGGCAGCCAAGCGCACACACCATCTCCGTAGCACTAGGAAGTAATGAAACAATGTTGGACATAAAAATATTTTCCAAAATGGCAGTAGGCAGATGTTGCGCTAAGGTTCAGCATCCTACTGGCGCTGGCCGATGCTATGCAATATGAAGGGAGAATGAGAATGCTTAAGATATGGAACAAAAACTCTATCTATGGTAGAACAGCGCTTTGAGAAGAAGTACTCATTTTCCTTGAGGGCTATGGGAAGTTTGTTGAATAGCATCTATAGCCCAGTTGAAGGTTCCATTGACGTTATAGCCAAGGGAATGATCAAAAAAGTCCGTCCAGCAAGGCCGCAGCCCTTTTGGCGCGCGGAGCGTACTTCCAGTACGTGAGCACGGCAAAAAGGCGAGAACGCCGTTGGCGACTTTTTTCAACATTCCCTAGAACAAGGAGGTTGCCATGGCAGCAAAAGCGTACATATTAATGAAAGTCAAAGCCGGAAAAGCGCAAGATGTGATCGCCACGTTAAAAGCGTTACCTGAAGTTGAGCAGGCACATGCCTGTTTTGGTCAGCCCGATATTTTTGGGTTGGTCAATGCCTCAGATGATCGGGCACTGTCGAATCTCATCATGACCAAAATCCACACGATTCCTGGTGTTGAAGAAACCGACACCCACATTGTGGTCCAAGAGTAAGGGCCATTTTCTTTAAGGGTGCATTCGATGACTAAGTAGTTGTGGCAAGCGAAGCTGTAAGCTTTGTCTTCTGGTTGCATAAATTCAGAATAAAAAAAGGCCGGCTCATGTGAGCCGGCCTTTTCTATTACAGCAGAACTGTACGTTCTCTTTAATCTAACTTAGAACAGGCCTGAGGCATGGCCGGACGAGGCCATGAAGAACAACATGGGAATGGAGAGCAGAGTATTGGTGCGGGATGCCAATAATGCTGTCCGTCCTGCTGCGGCTTTTTCTGCTGGGGTGGCTTCTTTCATGCCCAACACTTTTTTCTGATTGGGCCAAATGATGCCCCATACGTTCAACAACATAATGGTGCCAAGCCAGGCGCCCATACCGATGACGGCATCTTGGCCTTGTAACAAGAAGGCGCTGCTCATCCGACCTTGATTCATGAGCAATGCTGCGCCAAAGACCCAGGTAGCCAAGGCTCCCCATCGAAACCACCATAAGGCGTTAGGCACTAAATGCTTGAAGGCTTCCGCTTTGGTTTCGGGTGTGACGACTTTCAGAAATGGCACTTGGATGAAATTAAAGTAATACAGGATTCCAATCCAGGTAATGCCCGAGAGGAAATGTCCCCAGGCTAATAAACTTTCCATAATGTGTCCTCGTATTCGTTAGGTGATTAAAGATATCTTCGGGATTCCTGGGGTGTCACACCAGCATTTTGACCAGGCCATAGAGGACCACGGTCAACACAAAGCCAGCAGTGATGGTGCCAGAGATTGTATCGAGCGGATTGCCCATAGTTTTGTCTCCTTTTATTGTTCGTGGAAATGAGAAGCGGGTTGTCTCATGTGGCGTACGGAATGTCGCCGACATGGTTCTGAGAAGCTAGGGTAACGTAGACGGCTGTACTTGTTCAAGATATCTTGTAAAAGGCTTGAAAAGCACTCATTGTATGGTGATCCTTCGTGTCTTGGGGGAAGGTGGAATAGGCAGAGTGAACCGCCACAATTTCTTTGCCCATTCTCCGGCATAGTCCACGCCGATTCGAGGGAGGGCCTGAATCTGTTTTCGTGAAACGGCCAAGCCATGATCTTCGATCCAAATCGTCGTGCCCTGTGTCGTGTCGAGGCCGTTGTGTGTGCGGTCTAGTTCTAAAAAACGGCCGACGCGTCCTGGTCCGTCAATGCGGGCTTGGCCTGTTGAGGAGTCATCTTTTTCCATGGGTTCTAGGCCTCGAATTAAAATGGCAGCGGGATATCCTTCTCGTTCAGTGACGATATTGAGCAAGTGGTACATCCCATAGATAAGATAGACATAGGTAAATCCGGCTTGGCCAAACATGATTTCCGTGCGTTTAGTTCTCCCTTTGGAAGCATGACAGGCTTTATCCTTTGGGCCGACATACGCTTCTACATCGACTATTTTCGTAAAGATGGTGCAATGGGTGGCCTTTCTCACAAGCACTTTTCCCAACAGTTCTTTCGCCACCTTCAACGTCGGCCGGTCATAAAATTCACGGGAAAGCGGGCTTGCAGATAAGTTCTGAAAGGGTTGGTCTACGTGAAGGAGGCTGTGGTTATCTGGCTTTCTCTTTTTCCCCTCCTTTGTAAGGAGGGGCTTAGGGGAGGTAGAGTCTCGAAACAACCGACGTGCCAGATCTTCTAACACCCCATCAATATTATTAATGACCTCATCGTTTGTGTATCGTAAGACTTGAAGCCCCAAAGACCTTAAGTAATCTTCACGTTCGAGATCTTTTGTTTGTTGAGCTTCGATGGCATGCACATCTCCATCAATTTCAATGACCAATGATCGCTCTGGACAAAAGAAATCCACAATGTACGAACCAATTCCATGTTGCCGACGGAATTTCAGCCCGTAGATTTGATTCTGGCGCAGTTTGCCCCAAAGTAATTGTTCTGTCCGAGTTGAGTTGTTTCGGAGTCGTCGCTTAAGGGGAAGAAGTTTCGGATTTCCTTTTTTGGTAGGCATAGAAGAAAACTCTACCCCACCTACACCTCCCCTTACAAAGGGGAGGAAAAGATCAGAGAAGCCAGGCATTTGTGCCATGTGCAATTTGGTTGTCGCGTGATTTCTAGAAAGCTCTCCCCCACCTGCTTGTGCCTTCTTCAGGCCCACCCTTACAAAGGGGAGGAAAAGAGAAGAAGCGTTTTGGAGCTTGTGGGGGCATATGGAAAGGTGGCGTTTGAGATTTTGATTTCCCCCTCCTTTGTAAGGAGGGGTGAGGGGAGGTAGAAGCTTCGGAATACTTTTGATTCTCGGCTCTTTTACCTGAGATGGTCGTAGGGGGGGGAGAGTGGTGAGGCGGCCATCGTCCGTGGGGCCGCCGACGGTGAAGTGATAGAGTGATTGCCATGTGGTGTGAGGATGAAATCCTAGGACACGATGCACGGGATCGTCGAAGAAACACCCAATGCCAGTGGAACGAATGCCTGCCGCCTCTGCTTCCAGGTAGAGCACTTGGCCAATGAGCCCGGTTTCCCAGAACAGGCGCTTGTAAAACCACGGGCCAAATGTTTCTAAGCTTTCGTCAAACTCCGCTACCATTCCGAGGGCAAAGGCGCTGTCCTTCGCGACTTCCTGACCGCAACTGAGTTGCATCGCCAAATTTTTCGCATCGCCTTCTTCTAGTAAATAAAGCGGGAGCTGAGGAGGACAATTGTTTGGAGTTGCCCACACGAATTGCTCATGCATGGTCGATTGAAAATCTGTTATCGGTCGTCCGTGGGGATTGCGATTCAGCCAATACATGCCAGATGGCAGTCCGTCGACTCGATGTACAAATAGGGCGAGGTGAACGGTGGGGTTCCAGGGAAGTGCATCCCAGGGCATAGGTCGCTCCGGAACTGGCAACGCACTTTGTGGCATGATCCGCAGCAGCATCGTGTAAAACCGATCAACGGAAAGGCTGGTGTGCCCATCGAATGACACAGCGCTTCGCCGTTGGTGGATGATTTGTCCTGCAAGGGGTTCGCTCTCCTTTTCAACCTGCGGGTTCGGAGTTTCGGAAGTCGAAGAGTAAGCAATGATCTCGGCCTCTTGTGTCGATTTCCATGAAGCATCAGCGACTTCATCAATAATGTCCCAATGAATGGGATCATCTTTACTCAGACGGTTGGCCGTTCCCTTCCATTCTCCCGATAACAACACCTGGTCCGATGGTCTCTCAAATGCCAGGTTAATTTGGGGAGGTGGTTGGATATTTTTTGGCCAGACGAAGGCAAACAGTTCGGGATACTCGCGTTCAGATGGCTGGAAGTCTTGTTTGCGATGTAATCCGAGGAATTGCTCAATCGTGTCGTCTGATGTCTGGGAGAGGACGACCATATTCCAACCTAAGGTGGCTGCGGCAATTCGCATTGAGCCAATGGCATGGCCGGTATCATGTTGGCAATAGCGAAAGGCGCGTTCCCCGTATTTCCAGGCTTCCCGCCAATGAATGGATGTGAGGCCAACTACAAACCCTTCTGTTGGTAAATCTTTGAGAATCAATTGAGCGGTTTCAGAGGAGACGTGCCAGCGATGTTCAAGCCCATGTTCTTTCGGGCCATAGTGATACAGGCCTGGTTTAAGCAAGAGTTGAGGAAGGTCGCCGATGAACGCATACCCTTCGGTTGGATGAAGGTTTCCGCTGGAGGGATTACTTCGAAGGGCCCAACTGGTGCCGTTATATTCTTTCCAAGCAGTCAGTGATAAGGCATATTCAAAAAACCGAGATAATGTTTGGAGTGTGACTGGTTGGGAAGGAATCGAGGGCGTCCCAAATAAGGCTTCATAAGATGGCGAAAAAGGTTTTTCGTCCAGCTTGAGCAAAGGCAAAGGAATGAGGGGCGCCCCGTGAAATCGACGAAAGGGATCAGGTTGATTTGCCCAATCCAAATACCCTAACGATTTAGCAAATTGATTGAATTCATGCTTGGTCTGCTTGTGATAGCTTTTGACTTGGTCCAGTGGGGATAGTGAGACTGTTTGGGAAAGCTCAGGGTCCATGATTGTTGGAGCCTCTCGTAAGGCGTCAGGGGTGAGGCGAGAAGCAATAGAACATTAAAAAGATATAGGGAAGAAGGAAAGGTCCCGCCTAAATTGTTTAGACATAGAAGAGTTGGTTGAGAAATTCGTGCGATGGCAATCGAGTGAGAAGTCGTCCTATTCGAGCTGAAATTTCTGAGAGTACCCTTCGTCGGGCAATCACAATTCCTGCATGAGTCTTTCCCGTTTTCAGGTATTCGAAATGAAGTTACTCAAAGTCAACACGGTAATGTGTGAGCAGAATCCGCTTATCTTGTGTCGTTCTATTCAATTGTTCGATATCAGATCGGCCTAATTGCTTGGCATCTCTGACTGTCAAAGCATTGAATCCTCTAGCACAGAGAATCGCGGCCAAAATTACAGAGACATCTTCGTCGAGATAGAGGGAGGGAAATACGTCAGGCATCCAAGTGGCTGGCCGGATGCGTCAGGTCGTCAGAGACAGCATTTTTCGAGATTATGTCATGAATGGCATCCTGGTGGTCGGCATAATAACTTAGGGCGTCAAAGACTTGCGCCAGAGTGAGGTGGGGGAAATGAGTAAGAACTTCTTCAGGGGTGACACCCATACGCCACAATTCTGCAATAGCACGAACGGATATACGAGTTCCCTGAATAATGGGTTCTCCATGAAGAATCCCATCATCTTTAATGATGTATTGGTTTTTGGTCTCGATCATAACGCGTTGCCAAAGCCCTCATTCCGCTCTTTAGGGAATGTTGGAAAAAGTCGCCAGCGGCGTTCCCTGCCTTCGCCGGAGCGGCTTCGCGCAGGCAGGGCGCCCTTTTGCCGTGCTCACGTGCGATGAGTACGTTCCGCGCGTTAAAATGGCTGCGGCCTTGCTGGACGGAATTTTTTGAACATTCCCCCCAACTAATGTTGGACGGCTTATCTCGGCAATCTATTTGCCTTTGCCTTGAAATATTCAATAGTCCCATTGAGTCAATATACTCATTCACTCTATCAAGGGAAAAAGCAGTGGTCAATTAACCGTCTCTGCTGGTGAGAGTCTTTGATGTGGTTGAGTGGAGAGAGAGCTTTCTCACGTGAAAGTTCAGGGTCCATGATTGTTGGGACCTCTCGTAAGGCGTCAGGCGAGAAGCAAGAGAACATAGCATAGATTTTCGCATCACGGTTTACGCTTTGCGGCCTTTATATATCCAAATTCTCCACAGATCCAGCATTGGCCATGAGAAATTCATAGCGGGCTTCGTTGCGTTGTCCTATTAAGTCGTGGAACGTGCGGTCGGACCGCACGTGACGTGTTGACTATTAACTCGGCAAATAAATATAGAGATAATTAGCTGTAAAGTTGCTATACTCTCTAGATGAAAAATGATGATGCACGACAACTCACCACAGAAGCCCAAGAGCAGTTAAGGCGGCAGGCCATCCGTCTGCGGAAACGAGGAGAGACCTATAAGGAGATTGGCGAGATTCTTGGCGTCCACAAGCATCCGGCGTGGAAATGGTGGAAGAAATATCAGGCGGACGGCGCAAAAGGCTTGCAAGTCCAGACACGCGGAAGACGGGTGGGCGCACAGCGTCACCTGGAGATTTCTCAGGAATTACGGATTCAGCAGTTGAGCACCGACCACACGCCGGATCAGTTGAAGCTGCCCTTT
Source organism: Nitrospirales bacterium (assembly GCA_965248225.1). GTDB lineage: Bacteria > Nitrospirota > Nitrospiria > Nitrospirales > UBA8639 > Nitrospira_E. Next base: position 3,615,367 of record CBDFIV010000015.1, on the reverse strand, counting down.
GCCTTATGGACTCGTCAGGCAGTGCAGGAAATCATTCAAGCTGAGTATGGTCTTCGGATGCCGATTCGAACGGTCGGCGCCTACCTTCAGCGGTGGGGCTTCACCCCACAGAAGCCCGTGAAACAGGCGTATGAACAGCGCCCCGCCGCGGTTCAGAAATGGCTGAAAGACGAGTACGTGGCCATGGCACAACGAGCCAAGCAAGAAAAGGCTGCGATTCATTGGGGCGATGAGACGGGAATACGCAGTGATAGTCAGCATGGACGAAGCTCTGCCCCGAAAGGCCAGACGCCGGTGATTCGTGTATCGGCGAAACGGACCTCGGTCAACATGATCTCCACGGTCACCAACCAGGGGAAAGTTCGTTTCATGATATACAAGGAAACGATGAGCGCCCAGGTGCTCATCACATTCCTGAAACAGTTGATCAAGGGGGCTGGCAGGAAGATCTTTCTGGTCTTAGATAATTTGCGAGTCCATCACGCCAAGCTTGTCAAAGAATGGGTGGACAAGCACCGTCAAGCCATCGAGCTCTTCTATCTGCCATCGTATTCACCAGAGTTGAATCCGGATGAGTATTTGAACGGCGACTGGAAAGCGGGTGTCCATTCACGCCCACCTTCAAGGAGCCAGAAGCATCTCATCAAAAAGGTCAAATCGCCTATGGTGAAGTTACAAAAATTACCAGCAAGAGTGAGCCGCTATTTCAAACATCCCAAAATCGCCTCTGCGGCATAACCTCTCTTTTTAATTGCCGGGTTAATAGGCCTCAGGCGTACACCGGCTTAGATGGTATAAAACGAGATGAGATCCCTTTGATAGCCCGGTGGCGAAATCAAAAAATCTCCACTTTCTTTCCACCAGAAAACATCACAACTTTCCCAATAAAGGTCATTTGATTTTCATTGATCGTGATTCCGCTACCATCGGGGCAGGCAACAATGGGGTATGTGGTTGTTCGGCTGTACTGAAGGATGGCGTGGTTGGTTTTAGGGGTAGAGGTGTAGTGGGGGTAGAACTCAAAACGGACCAGACCCAAGGACCGTAGATTTTTTAACTTCACGTCATTGTCATCTGGGTGTGGAAGGGGAGGGCCGGCTGTTCCAATAGTGGGGGTGAGAATGATCGCTCCGGCACTGAGACCCGCGAGAACGCCTCCCCTCTGGACAAATTGTTTCAATTGAGGAATCAATCCGCTTTTTCTCGGGTGGTGTAAGAAGTAAAACGTGTTTCCCCACGCGAGATAAATCACATCACTCCCGAGGGCTTTGTTGAGATCATTCTGTGTAAAGGGTACATCCACCGGAAGACAGTGAAAGCTTTTAAATCCGACTCCCTGGTACCGTTTAATAGCCTTCTTAAAAAAGAGGTCAGACCGGTCTTGGCAAAAGGGAATGTAGGTCATGGATTTGTTTCGCTTCGGGTTCACCAATTGAAAGAGGGCATGGTGGATCAGACGATTAGAGGGTTCTTGCCCACCCGAATACAAGACTAATTTCATGAAATGCTCCGTCTGCCAGTATTTTCTATTCGTAGATAATGTCTCAAATGTTCTAACGGTATTTAACTAATGGAATCAAATATCCGATTTCTAAGACTATGAGGCCTATGACAAAGCCTAAACGAGCTCCCGCGCGCCAAGGGAAGCAAGATCCTCGGCGGTATGACAGATTTCGTCTGATCAATGGAAACCATGACTTTCAGAAAGCCGTCCCGCAAGGGGCGGTGGAATACGCCGTGCGCCTGCGGCAAGGGGGCAAGCTGGCCTATTTCAGCTACGACCTCGCAAAGGAGATGGGTTTGATTGCGAGGGATCACCCCCAGAAAATGAATCACAAGCTTTCTCAAACGGTTCTGGATACGTTCGGCATTCAAATCATCAATGAATATGATGTGATGCATCACACCCCCATTCCCAAAAAGCAGATTAAACCGAACAAGTACATGGCGACCCGGTATCTTCAATCGCAGCATCCGGACAATACCGGACGCACCTCAGGAGATGGTCGAAGCATCTGGAACGGCCAGATTTCCTATCGGGGTACGACGTGGGACGTATCAAGTTGTGGGACAGGGGCGACGTGCCTCAGCCCAGCGACGGCCATTCACAAGAAGTTTTTTAAGACCGGGGATCTTTTCGTCAACTATGGATGTGGATATTCAGAACTAGACGATGGGATTGCCGCAGCCCTATTGAGTGAAATTTTTCACAGAAATGGCATCGCAACGGAGCGAACCTTGGCGGTGATTGAATATCCCAAAGGATTCTCGATTAATGTTCGAACCGGAACGAACTTATTGCGCCCGTCACATCTCTTTCGATACCTCAAGCAGGGGGATCTTGAAGGCCTTCGTACGGCTGTGGACTATTTCATTGATCGACAGGTGTCGAATGGGCATTGGCCCAAACAGTTGTCTCGCAAGAAAAGCTATGCCTATCTTGCAGAATACATCGCCAGGCGTTTTGCTCAGGTCACAGCCAGGTTCGAATCGGACTATCTCTTTGTCTGGTTAGATTGGGACGGGGACAATATTTTGATGGATGGCGGAATTATTGACTATGGGTCAGTGAGGCAGTTTGGGCTGTATCACCACGAGTACCGATTTGACGACACGGATCGTTGGTCCACGACCATTCCCGAACAAAAACGAATGGCCAGATATATCGTGCAAACGTTCATTCAAATGAGTGATTTTCTCGTAAGAGGCAAGAAGCACCCGATTCAAAAATTTACTCGCCATAAATTGCTGACGGTGTTTGATCAGGAATTTGAACAACAGCTGTATCATCATCTGTTATATAAAATCGGATTTAACGAATCCCATCGAGAATACCTGCTCAAAGAACACCAGGATCTGATTAAGAAATTTAAAGGGGTGTGTAGTTACTTTGAAAAGGCGAAATCACAAAGAGGCCCACACAATGTCCTAGACGGTCGAACCTGGGATGCGATTTATTGTATGAGGGATATTTTACGAGAACTTCCCGCTTATCTGTTTGAAAAAGAAGCGATCATGACCCCTGAAGTATTTATGGAAACTATTGCGTCAAGCTATGCCAACAAACAGGACAGAATGTTACATGAAGCGAAAATCAGAAAAATACAGGAATTTCAAAAACGGTATAGGGCATTAGTGCGGCAGACGGCCAAAGCATTCAAACAAACTGAAAGAAAAATTTTACTCGAACTAGGGATGAGGGCATCCATTATTAACCAATATGATCGAATTACCGGTAATTCCATTCTCGAGGTGACAGGAAAAGTGCTGAGGGAACGAAAGCGGCTAACCTTTGACGAAATGCAAAAGGTGATCCAAGATTTTATTCAATATCAAAAATTGCAGCCCGATCCAGATAAGAAAAACGACATGAAAAACCTAAATTCAGTAGAAGAACGACGATCCCAACAGGTGATGAACAAGATTATTGGGTTGGTTCGGGAGCATCGAGAAAGCCTGTAGGGCTTCCTGTAGTGGGAGGAGGGTCTTTCAATATCAAGGTCACGTAACCTTTTTCTGCTCTTCTAAGACTAGTTTTGATCTGATTTATGGAAATTTTTTCACGCCCGCTCTCTTCGCAGCTGTCTGCAAATCTCCATCGAGGGTGGCTAGCGGTAGGCATAATCGTAAGGCGAGTTCGAGGTAGGAGGCATCGTAAGCGGAGAGCCTATATCGCCGGGCCAGTTGAAGGGTATCGGAGAGTGCATGCGTAAAGGTCGCTGAGTCCACTTCAATATCGACATCGTCAAGCATCTCAAGAAATGCGGCGCTCCGTGCTTCGGGCACCAAGTCTTTGGCTTCTGCTCTGGCAATGACATTGGCAACCTCGAGTCCCCATGTTACTGGGACAAAGGCGCTAGCATGTTGGAGCGCGTCAAGCACTTTGCCGGCGTACCTTAATTCGAGTGGTTGGCCATCACCAAAGAACCAACGCATGGTCACCGAGTTATCAAGGACGAAACTCACGCACGTCCCTCTTCGATGAGTTTCTTAATATTGACCCCCCGTACAGGATCAGACAACATGAATGCCTTGAGTTTTTCTGCTGCCGCAACTTTGTCCCTTGCCTTCACGCCTGCGCTAGGCACCAGATCCGCCACGGCTTCCCCGCGATTAGTGATGGTAAAGCTTTTGCCGGTTTTAACTTGCCGCAGTAATTCCGGGAGTTTTGTTTTCGCTTCATAGGACCCAATTTCAATTTTCATAATTTCCTCCTAACACGGCCATCGCATATAGACCGGTATATAGACTGGTCTACGATAAGGCAAGACGGGAGAGTGATCAGTTCAATGAAATTGAGACTTTACGCGTAGTAGAGGTGAGAATAAAGGCAGAGAAATAGGTTCTCTTGAAAGGCCCAGACCCCATTTAATAAAAAGGTTCCTGACATCATTTGTCAGTATGATCGAATCACCGGTAATTCCATTCTTGAGGTGACAGATAAAGTGCTGAGGGAACGAAAGCGGTTATCGTTTGACGAAATTCAAACGGTGATCCAGGATTGTATTCATTATCAAAAAATGCGGCCCGATCCAGATTCGAAAAAAGACATGAAAAACCTGAATTCAGTAGAGGAGCGACGATCCCAACAGGTGATGCACAAGATTATTGGATTAGTTCGGGAGCATCGAGAAAGCCTCTAGTCCTTCCTGTATGCGATCTTCCTGCTGCTGCTGCTGCCGCTGATGGTGACACCCTTGTTGAGCAGGTATGCGAAGCAGGCCAATAGCAAGGGCTGGGTCAACTAGAAATACGTTAACGCGAAATCTTAAGTCGACTCCACAGAACCCTGGCTAGCAGCCACTCATATTACAAAGCAAGCAACTTGACCTCCTTCCCGTGACCATGGTGGTCTCGCCCGCATAATGCACAGTGTATTGCGCATTGGTGGCATTCTCCGGATCTTTCACCCACCGGGCATAGACATCGTAGGTATCGACGAGCGGAAGGTCGGGCGTCCAGATCGCAGCAATCGGGGCATTGGAAATCGCGACTGCATCTGCTCCCGTCACAGCGTCAAAGACAGGGGTCAATTCGATCCGATGATTTTCGTTGGGCGCCAGATGATAGAGCCCGAAGGATTGCCAGGTGATGCCCGGCGGCCTGATCCACCGCTACGGTGGTTTTTGGCCGTCATCATGATAGATGGTATAGGGGGCCGCAGGGTCGCGATCATTATACTCCGGCCAGTCAGCATAGATCCCGTAGTCGCCGGCGGTGGTGATGCCCGGTTGCCAGGTGGCCACATTCCTAGGGGTAGTAGCAGGTGCCAGGGCAATGGCATCTGCCGCGACCGTGCCGTGTGGAATGATCTAGGGCCAAAGAAAAATGGGGGGCGTACAAAACCATACCCTTTTTCTATTGCCGCGCTGATAAAAGTTTTTTTGCCGTCATGAAGTTTTTGGGTGGGGTAAAGCGATCTGTCACCTGTGCAAGGTCGTACTGCTTTTGTAGGTTCAGCCAAAACTCCGCACTGTTTCCAAAGAACAGGGAAAGCCTCACGGCGGTATCAGGCGTAATAGACCTGTCACCGCTGACAATGGCATTTATGCGGGTCTTAGGAATGTCCGTTGCCTTCGCAAGGGCATATTGTGAAATTGCCATCTCATCAAGAAATTCCTCCTGTAGGATAATGCCGGGGTGTTCGACTGGTATCTTTCTCATTTTCCCCTCCTATAGCTTGTCATGATAGTCGCCAAATTCAACATTCAATGCGTTCCCATTCTCCCAGATAAAACATATCCGATATTGTTCTGCTACCCGAATCGAATGATATTTGCCCCACTGGCCTTTCATTTTTTCAAGCCTGTTACTAGGCGGTATCTTTAAATCTGTGATATTCCTGGCCGCGTCAATCATTCGTAATTTTCTGAAGGCTTTGTTTTGCAAGGCCTCTGGAATCTTCTTAACGTAGGCTCTATTCCAAATCGATTCCGTTTTCTTGTCCCCGAATGTTTTAACCATACCTAATGGTAACGCCAAACAGGACTAACGTCAAGATAGGCAGTCACGCAAGGCGGTACTATTTTATAGTACAGGGGGGTTATAGTGGACCCCAATGCCTAAGCTACCGATGTGGGAAAATAAGTCAGCTTTCCGATCATGATTTCTCCCTATTCGGGCGTCGCTCTCTTTTCGAAATGAACCTGTTTGGGAGTGCGGTAGCCCACCGCTTGATGCTGCGAGTCTGCGTCACCCGCAACGACCAATTGGCTCTCCAAGCTCGTTAGGCCCAGAAAGAACCATGTATGTAATATCAAGCAATGACCCCAAATCGAAAGAAGTTTCGCTAATGACATTAATTTTGGCGTACTTGTGTTCGCCAATATCCAGGCCGACGGCGTAAATGCATGACGGCAATAATTTCGATGTACTCAGGTTTCACTCGAAAAATGATTCCATAAGGAAATCGGGGAAGCTTACATTTACGAATCTCTCCCTCTATTTTTTGATACATATGGGGGCGCCGTTGGATTCGCCGAAGAGCGTCTTCTAGAACTTCTAAGAACCGTTGCTCAAGCCCTGGTTGCTTTTCTTGGTAAAAAGCGGAAGCGGCGTCAGCCTCATCTACGGCTTCCGCCTGCCAACGGAGCATCATGGATGGAATTTTTTGTGGAGATTTGAGAGCACGGTCTCACCATCGACTAACTCAGTTTTTCCACTGTCAATTTCTTCGCATCGTCGGCGAATCTCTTGCGTCCATTCCTCTGATAAGGAAAAATCTTCCTCAAAATCTAGACTTTCCAAGAGGGATTCCGCGACAAAAGCCCGAGTTGTGGGTTCTAGCTTCATGGCTTCTTCTATTATTTTCTGGGGACTAGGCTTCATGGCTCACTCCTTTTGTTTTCATGATTTATGGCCATAGAAACTACGCATGATCATATCAAAGCCATTCTACCCAACCTCTCAACAAAAGGTACAGGGAGTTATGGAGAATGACGCTTACGGGTGGCGTAACGAATGTCGAGATAAAACGAGAGGTTCTTGGGAAGTGAATTAATCTCTTTTCTTTTGTGGCTCGTGCTTTTACACATCCAAATTTTCGACGGAGCCGGCATTGGCCATGAGAAATTCATAGCGGGCTTCGGTGCGTTTGCCCATTAAGTCATGGAAGGTGCTGTCGGTATTGAGTTCGTCAAGTAACTCAATTTTGAGAAGGCGACGGGTGGAAGGGTGGAGGGTGGTGTCTCTGGGCTTAAGGGGTCAGGTTGGCTTAAGGGGTCAGGTTGCGTGTTTTATGATATAGCGTTTGAGTTGCTGAATGGTTTTAGCGAAAGCTGGGTGTTCATGAACATGCTTTCGTATCTGTCTCGAGCTGAAACTCGCCGAAAAATCTTAACCTCCTATCTCATTATATTCATAGAAATTTTCTCAGCCACTCACCTCCCTGTACTTTCTTCATCCCTGCAATACAATCTGACCCCCAGATAGCCATTTAGTTGATTCCATCTACCTAAATTATGAAACAAGCAACTTGACCCCTCTTTCAAGTTGTGGGACAGGGGCGACGTGCCTAAGCCCAGCTACGGCCATTCACAAAAAGTTTTTTAAGACCGGCGACCTTTTCGTCAACTATGGATGTGGGTATTCAGAACTAGACGATGGTATTGCCGCAGCCCTATTGAGTGAAATTTTTCACAGAAATGGCATCGCAACGGAGCGAACCCTGGCGGTGATTGAATATCCAAAAGGATTCTCGATTAATGTTCGAACCGGAACGAACTTATTGCGCCCGTCACATCTCTTTCGATACCTCAAGCAGGGGGATCTTGAAGGCCTTCGTACGGCTGTGGACTATTTCCTTGATCGACAGGTGTCGAATGGGCATTGGCCCAAACATCTTTCTCGAAAGAAAAGCTATACATATCTTGCAGAATACATCGCCAGGCGTTTTGCTCAGGTCACAGCCAGGTTCGAATCGGACTATCTCTTTGTCTGGTTAGATTGGGACGGGGACAATATTTTGATGGATGGCGGGATTATTGACTATGGGTCAGTAAGGCAGTTTGGGCTGTATCACCACGAGTACCGATTTGACGACACGGATCGTTGGTCCACGACCATTCCCGAACAAAAACGAATGGCCAGATATATCGTGCAAACGTTCATTCAACTGAGTGATTATCTCCTAAGAGGCAAGAAGAGCCCGATTCAAAAATTTACTCGCCATAAACTGCTGACGGTGTTTGATCAGGAATTTGAACAACAGCTGTATCATCATCTGTTATATAAAATCGGATTTAACGAATCCCATCGAGACTACCTGCTCAAAGAACACCAGGATTTGATTAAGAAATTTAAAGGAGTGTGTCATTACTTTGAAAAGGCGAAATCACAAAGAGGCCCGCACAAGGTCCTAGACGGCCGAACCTGGGATGCCATTTATTGTATGAGGGATATGTTACGAGAACTTCCCGCTCATCTGTTTGAACAAGAAGCGATCATGACCCCTGAAATATTTATGGAAACGATGGCGTCAAGCTATGCCAACAGACGGGACAGAACGTTACATAAAGCGAAAACCAGAAAAATACAGGAATTTCAAAAACGATATAGGGCATTAGTGCAGCAGACGGCCAAGGCATTCAAAGCCACGGAAAGAAAAATTTTACTCGAACTAGGGATGAGGGCATCCATTATCAATCAGTATGATCGAATCACCGGTAATGCCATTCTCGAGGTGACAGCAAAAGTGTTGAGGGAACGAAAGAGGTTATCGTTTGACGAAATGCAAAAGGTGATCCAGAATTTTATTCATTATCAAAGAATGCGGCCCGACCCAGATACGAAAAAAGACATGAAAAACCTGAATTCAGTAGAGGAGCGACGGTCCCAACAGGTGATGAACAAGATTATTGGGTTGGTTCGGGAGCATCGAGAAAGCCTGTAGTTCTTCCCGTAGTGGGAGGAGAGTCATTCAATATCAAGGGCACGTAAGCCTTCTTTTACCAGAACTAGAGGAATGTCCTCATTAGACCTCATAGTGGCCAGCCCTTATTTCTAGAAATTAATAGGGATTAGATTCGACTTACTTGCGATCATTGGGAAAGGGGGCAGGTCGTTCAACACCACATATCGTCGAGATAGGCCCTCTCAATCCCGACCTTCCAGCATTTCGTTTACTGGTTATGAAGTCCGTTCTTGATTTGCGATGATGCCAATGTGCTGTTGCAAGATCTGACCCCGCATTGGGGCCACTTATACACCTAGCAGGCCTTGAATCATGTTCAATTTTCCGATTGAAGATGAATGGGTCGGGTGAGTTTTGTATAATAGAACGGAATTCAGGAACAAACTCTATTGTTCCATTTTTATGGCAATTAGCAAATCCTAGGATTGCCCCTCACCTCAGAGAAATAACTACAGACAAAACTTACAAAAGCAGACTTGACCCCAAATATCCAAATATAATGACCCTAATTGCCACAATGAAAGCTGGGCCCAGCCAAATCCTACTTGGGGATTTACTTATTTCTGGAGAGGAAAGGCTTGAGTCTCCATTAAATTTACCAGGGCTTGGAAGTGTACACCAAGTATACCCTGAAGGATCTGGATATGTGCCAATTGCTCTTCGTCAAAAAGTTTGCCTTCTTAACGACTACCTCGCTGTTGCTTGGGCAGGACCTAGATACAATGCTCAGGCTGTAATTCGGGAATTATCCCAATTACCAAGACCTATTACGATTGGTGGAATAAGAGATTATTTTTCTAAACAAAACATTTCGAGAGATTCTGCATTTATATGTATGATTCTAGATGAGATTGCGGGGAAAGAATATATTGTTTGTCTAGGTACTTTCTCAAAAACACAAACAAGTAAGTTTGGAGAAGTTAGCGCAGCCGGTACCGGTCTTAATGATTTAGGAGGCGTATTGGAGGTTCTGGAAAAAACTAACTTAGAATATTTCGAAGACCCGCAATATGAAAGTCCTCGCTTTGTAATGATCCAAAGCGTGGCCAGGGTCACTTCAATATTACAACTCCAAGGATTAGGTCAAATAGATAACGGGAGGCATTCCCTTCTAAATTACTATGGTGGAGGATTTGAGGCTGTTTACATATGCGAAGGCCGGCTCCGCAAATTAGATAATATTTGCTATCACTACTGTCTGGTTAAACAAAAAATGAGGCATTTCTTCTCTCTAACTCGTTAATTTTAAAGAGGGACGATTGATGTGATAATTTCAAGTCGACACCAGCCTTCATTGCTCGAATTCTCGCTCCAGTCATAGGTTATAGCAGATCAACACGTCATTTAACCGGACACTAGTGATTTGCTATGTGTTTTTAGAGTTTCGTTCAGAGCCTGTGAATGAGTCTGAGATTACCCTTGACCTTAAAATGAACCCCATAATTTTATATTCCACCTATATTAATGATTATTTATTCCTTAGGGCCTTATCATTTTTTCCAAGATTAGCCGATGATGGATCGGGCCTTCAGGTGAAGGAAAATACCATTTATGTTATTCCACCAATCCATAAAGCTTATCCAACCGAAGATGTCTTTGCACTTTATAAAATGGCAATTAAACCTGAAGTATTTTGTTATCATGCCAGCATTTTTAAAATGGATAACACTCCCTTTACAGCTGTGAATCTGGTTGAAACTGCTGAATATTCAGATTTTGAGATTGTCGAAACAATTACGGGATCAAGAAAATCAAATTCATTGAAAATTGGTGAAAGGATTATACGAAAGATTGGTTATCTAGTAGCAAAAACTTATCAAGAAAATAATGATTGCTTTTGAGGCCAAGAACGAATATCTGTGTTTACTCAAGAAACTCAAAAACCTTTTATGTACGATTCTGCTGGGCGCTTAGGATGAATTGATAGAGTCAGGCCTGCTTTATTGCCTTAATCGAAATGGGTATTAGGAACCATTTTGGGGGATACATGGAGCGGGCAAGTAGATTAAAGACCTTGAATTCAAGGCGCCTATTTTCATCGGGATGCATCCACCTTCAGTTGGTATCTTGAAAAGATTGATGCCGGTGTGCGAAGGCGTAAAGGGAAATGCCCAAGTTGAATCAATACATTAACGCACTTACGCAGGTCTGACCCTATTGCTATTACTTTTTGGTTTTTGCGCTTGTGGTTTTTCTGCTAAGACGAGGTTTTGGTGATAATGAAGTTTTTTTGTTTGTCTTTCTGCGTGATTGGGCTTTTCGGTGTTCCGCAACAATATCAATTATTTTCCCATCACGATAGACATACACGGGTGTGTTGGTCTCGAATCCCAATTTCCTCGCTTTGGCTGCGGCGCGTTTGAGTGCCACCCCAACTTTGGCAAGATCTGGGTCTTTGATGGTTGCTTGTTTATTGGCCATTAATCTTTGACTCCTGAGTCAACGTATCTTGGCTGATCTAATGCATTATCATATAAAATCCATGTGTCGACAAGAGGCTTATAGATATGTTGGAAATTGTGCCAGCCTGCTTTGAGCCTTCTTCGGATCACTTCCTTTTTTACGGCATGTCCTCCTTGAATGACTCGCCCTTGCACTCGAGCAATGGCCATTTCGGGGTTTGGTAGTTGCAGAAAAATAAGCTTAACGAAGTATCCTTTTTTTCTCCATTGAGGGATAAGGCGAGCATATCGGAGTCCACTTAACGTCGTTTCAAAAGCAAAGCTCTCTCGACGACGTACCAATATTGCTATCTCCTGAACCATCAAGCGGCCTGCTTTGAATGCTGCTATTGCTGGATCGAAAGGTGAGAGCCCCTCTGCAATAAGATCAACATTAATAAATCTTGGACAATCTGCTTCGTTTGGAAGAAATTCTCGAGCAAAGGTTGTTTTGCCTGCACCGTTAGGGCCAGCCAGAATGACGATTTTCTTCTTTGATGACTGTGTTTTCATTACTACGGACGCATGCTACCCAACCTTTCAACAAAAGTACAGGAAGTTATGGAGAGTGACGCGTACGGGTAGCGTCACGAATGTGGGGCTGTTGAAAAAAACCACCAGCGGCGTTCTCGCCATTTTCCCGTGCTCACGTACAGAAGGTACGTTCCGCGCGCAAAAATGGCTGCGGCCTTGCTGGATGGACTTTTTTGAACTGCCCCGTAGCACTTGGTATCCGGAGTAACCCTGGGCAAATTTGCCTCTTGAGTTTTGTAATATTCAACACTTCGAATGTCGGGATAAAATGAGAGGTTCGTGGAAGGTGAAGAAATATCTTTTCTTTTGAGGCTCGTGTTTTTACACATCCAAATTCTCCACAGATCCAGCGTTGGCCATGAGAAATTCATAACGGGCTTCGGTGCGTTTGCCCATTAAGTCGTGGAACGTGCGGTCGGTGTTGAGTTCGTCATGCAATTCAATTTTGAGAAGGCGACGGGTGGAAGGGTGGAGAGTGGTGTCTCTGAGTTGATGCGGAAACATTTCTCCAAGCCCTTTGAAGCGGCTAATAATAGGTTTGGCGTTGGCGCGGGCGGCCGCCACAATTTTCACTTTCTCCTCATCTGTGCCTGCCCACTGAATTTCCTTCCCAATTTCAATCCGATACAGCGGTGGTTGGGCAATGTAGACATGGCCTTGTCGAATCAATTCTGGCATGTGGCGAAAGAAAAAGGTGAGCAAGAGCGTGCTGATGTGGTGCCCGTCAATATCCGCATCCATTAACAAAATGATTTTATCATACCGAAGCTTTTTGATTTCAAAATCTTTCCCAATGCTGCAGCCGAGCACTTTGATCAAATCGGCCAATTCGTTGTTCTCGACCACCTTGGCGAGTGTGAGTTCTTCTGTGTTGAGCACTTTGCCGCGGATCGGCAGGATGGCTTGCGTTTTGAGGTTCCGACCCTGTTTAGCGGTACCGCCTGCCGAGTCGCCTTCTACAATGAAGAGTTCGCTAATGGAGGGATCCGTGCTTTGGCAGTCAGCCAATTTTCCTGGAAGATTCAGGCGATGACTGATCGCCGATTTACGCATGACGGCTTTCGAAGCTTCTCGTGACGCTTCTCGCGCACGCGCGGCTAAGACCATCCGGCCCACCAGTGTTTCGGCAATCGTTTTATTCTTATTCAGATAGTTTTCCAGAGCAGGCCGCACGATGGTGTCGACTTGGGCTTGGACTTCGGTGTTATTTAATCGCTCTTTGGTCTGCCCTTGAAATTGCGGATGGAGGACCAGAACGCTCAGGACGGCGGCCATCCCTTCACGAATATCTTCCGCTTGCAGTGACAGACCTTTAGGAGTCAGGTTATGGGTCTCAATGTAATTGCGCACGGCTTTCACGAGGCCGCCACGTAATCCCATTTCATGGGTGCCGCCATTTGGTGTAGACACGCCGTTCACGTAGCTTTTGACGAATTCCGCCGGTTCATCGGTCCATTGAAGTGCTAATTCCAACCCCAAATTCTGAGTGCCTCCATTGGCACCAGAAGATTCCTTGCCCAGTTGACGTTCCAGATAAAATACAAAGTCCACTGTCGGCTTTTTCCCTCGATCGCCCACGAGTTTTTGTAAATATTCCTGGAGGCCTTGTTCGTGATGGAAATGGTGGGTTTTGCCGGTCGTCCCATCCTTGAATGTCAGTTTTAAGCCTTTATGCAAATAGGCTTTGGCATCCAAACTATCTTGTAATAAGTCCGGATCGAACTGAATGGTTTTTCCGAAAATTTTTGGATCAGGACGAAAGTACACCGACGTTCCGGTGCCTTTGGCACTGCCTTTCGCTTTCACGGGGCCTTGTGGAATTCCTGCTTGGTAGGTTTGTTCCCATTCCTTCCCGTCACGCTTCACTTGCACCTCTAGGTGCCGGGAAAGCGCATTCACGACTGAGGCGCCAACGCCATGCAATCCGCCAGAATGGATATAACTTCCGGTTTCAAATTTTCCACCGGCATGCAACGTGGTCATGATAATTTCCAAGGCGGATTTTTTATGTTTAGGATGCTTATCCACTGGGATGCCTCGGCCATTGTCGGTAATGCGGAGGCCTTCTCGGGATTTGTCCAATTCCACAATAATCTGAGAGGCATAGCCGTTCATGGCTTCATCAATGGAATTATCTAAAATTTCCCAGACCAGATGATGTAGTCCCGTTTTATCTGTCCCACCAATATACATAGCGGGTCTGCGTCGAACGGGATCGATGCCTTCCAAGACGACAATGTCACTGGCACCGTATGATTTAGCCATTCCGTAATCCTTCTATGTTGAAAAGAACACACTGCAGGATTTTCTGGGAATGTTGTTTCCGCAGGTGTAGTCCGAAGTGCGGTTCAGTAAGTGTCCTCCCCTTTGTAAGGGGCTTGGGCCCGAAGAGGGCACAAGCAGGTGGGGTAGAATCGTGCCATTCGCAATAAGTTGTTGGTTGCAACCGACGTGTTCCCACTCCACGTTTCTACCTCCCCTAGCCCCTCCTTACAATGGAGGGGGATTTAAGGACAATCAAACACAATTATTACCCATACTAAATCGGAAGAGCCGAAAAGAAGATCCTCGGGCAAAAATCCTTGAGTGGTTTGCATCATGGTGCTTTTAAGATGTTCATTCAGCTTGAAAGACCGGGATGTTGATTGCAGCCGGTTCCATGTCGCTGAGGCGCCCACGCTTAAAGAGCGCATGCCCTTTCCCGCCTCGTCCTACTACTTGATATTTACGAAGAGTCAAAGAAAGCGGTCCTCCGCTTTCTTTCAGAAGAACCAGACGGTCATCTTTTGTGCATAAGAGTTTAAACCCTATCAAGGTATCTTTGGGATCTAATTTTACGACAATCACACCGCGTCCGGGACCGGCTAGTTGAGCGATGTCTTCGGCTTTACAAAGGAGGACCCGCCCTTTCATTGATGCCACTGCGACGACCGTTTGCTTGAGTGGGCTGGTAATGGTCTCTAGAGCCACAACCTCTTCACCTTCTTTGAGCTTACAAAATTTTCGGCCAAGTCGTGTCGAAGGCTCTTGAAACGACCCCAGATCAATTCGAAGACCCATGCCGCTTGTGGTGACTGCGACCGCTTCAAGTGCTGAGGGAGTCTGGGTTTTCCCCTTTTTGGCGAAGAGAGCCAATTGGCTACCCTTGGCCTTGGAGGTTGCTGAGGTTTTTTCGATCCTAGGAAGCATTCGCGGATCGAAACTCCACCCACCAATGATGCGTTCGCCATCTTTAAACTTAAAAAGCTTTTGCACTGGATCGCCATATCCGCTCCGCGCAGGAGGAATATCTCCAATGCGAATCGTGTACGCGCTGCCAAAATTGGAAAAGAAGACCATTGAGTCGAGGGTGCTCCCCCCGAGAATGGTCATCAGGCTATCGCCTTCTCGGACGCGAGCCTTCGAGAGGTCTTTAATGATTCCGACTCGTCGGATCCAGCCGTCGGTTGAGATCGTGATCACCGCATCCTCTTTGACCCGAAAGGCATCGGGATCAAGTGTAATTTCCTCTGTTTGTTTGCGGCCAATTTTGGAGCGACGTTTGTCGCCAAAGGTTTTCGCGACTTCTTCGAGTTCCTGTTTGACCACATCCCATAATCTTTTATTGGAAGCCAAGAGCGCTTTGAGATCTTTAGCTTGACGCAGTTTGTCCGTGAGCTCATCCAGCATTTTTTGGATTTCTGGTCTGGATAATTTGTAAATGGGTGCTTCGAGAATCGCTTCTGTTTGAATGGGCTCCAGGCCAAATTGCTGTTGCAACTTGGCCGCAGAATCGGCTTTGCCTTCACTGGCGCGGATGATCCGTAAGACCTGATCGAGTGCATCGAAAATTTTCTTGAACCCGTTCAGGATATGAATGCGCTTTTCGAGCACTTGTAGATCGTAGGTGAATCGTCGAGTGACGGTGGTAAAACGAAAGTCGATGAACTGTTCCAACATCTGCTTGAGATTCAGACAATCTGGGCGCGATACGGAGGAGCCCGGCACTGGGATCAGGCAAGTCATGTTGACGGAGAAATTGTTTTGGAGTGGCGTGTGTTTGAAGAGATAGGCCATGGCCAAGTGCGGGTCTGCGTCTTTTTGACATTCCAAGGCTATACGCACGTCCGTGGTGGATTCGTCGCGCACATCCACTAATTGGGGAATCTTTTTGGTGATAATGAGTTCCCCAATGCGTTCCACAATGGTGGACTTGTCTACCGCAAAGGGAATGGACGTAATGAGAATTTCCGATTTTCCTTGCTCGCCGGCATTGACGGTATATTCCCCACGCAGCTTGATGGATCCTTGGCCAGTCTCATAGATATTCCGAATTTCGTTCCGGCTATTGAGAATTTCACCTCCTGTCGGAAAGTCAGGGCCCTTCAGCGATTTCATGAGGTCAGCAATGGTGGCGTCTCGATTGGCAATGAGCGCAATGGCGGCATCAATGACTTCGCCTAGATTATGCGGAGGCATATTTGTGGCCATGCCTACGGCAATGCCGGTCGCTCCGTTCACCAGGAGATTGGGATAGCGTGCTGGCAAGACCAACGGTTCTTCCGCTTTGCCATCGTAGTTGGGCTGAAAGTCGACGGTGTTTTTGTTGAGTTCGTTTAAGAGTTCAAGTGCGAGAGGGGTTAAGCGGGCTTCGGTATACCGGTAGGCAGCAGGACGATCTCCGTCTTGGCTGCCGAAATTGCCATGCCCATCGACTAAGGTGGCTCGGAGCGACCAATGTTGGGCCATGCGAGCCATCGCATCGTAGACGGCCACATCTCCATGTGGATGCCATTCACCGATGACCGATCCCACGACTTTGGCACTTTTGATGGGCGGGCGGTCTGGGGTGAGACGATGATTGTGGAACATCGAAAACAAGATACGCCGTTGTACCGGTTTTAAGCCGTCGCGAATGTCGGGAAGGGCACGAGAAGTAATGACCGATAACGCGTAGTTCAAATAGCGTTGTCGTGTCGTTTCATCCAAAGGAACCGGAATCACGGTCGTGGCTGTTTCGGCAGAGGAGGACGATGGAGTTTTCGGGCGTTTCGCCATGAAGCGCGATCCTTAATTTTCCAAAAACAGAATCATAAACATTTATTAAAAGGAGCTGTTCTCACACGAAAGGAAAATAAAAACACACTTACAACGTTAAGGGCGTGGAGAATCCTCTCATTACTCCTGACTTCTCGCTTTCCGCATTGTTCGAAGTTACGGGACAGGTGCTGGCTCAGGTCCGAATTCTTTGGAAGCTGGTTCGGGTTCTGGCTCAATGTCAGAGGCTTTGGTTAAGGAAGGCAGGCCGAGCTTGTCTTTGATCCGAGTCTTGACCCAGAACGGGTCCCACCATTCAGTAGGGTTGACCTGTTCGCCATGCAAGATGAGGCTAAAGTGTAAGTGATCGCCGCCAGCGAGTCCGGTGGTTCCTGATTTACCAAGGGGTTGGCCAATCATTACCGCATCTCCGACTTTGGCTTCAATAGAGGACATGTGGGCATAAAGCGATAACAATCCATAGCCATGATCGAGAATGACCGTATTGCCATAAATTCCTAAATATTCTGCAAAGAGCACGATTCCATGATTGGCTGCTTCAACGGGATAATGCTTGGTTACAGCCAGATCAAACCCTAAATGATCTTGGGTGTCCACAATTTTCCCGTTGTACATATATTCCCGATGATCAGCGAAGGAGGCTTGCACCTGAGAGCCGGAGAGTTGACGAAAGGCTCCTTTCCATAACAGTTCCGGACGAGATTGTTTCGTGAGATTGGCAATGGTTTGATTATTTATTTTACGTAAGGTGTCGTTAACTTGGAGAAAGTCTTGGAGCAGATCACCTTGGCTCGTGAGTTCAGGCGTTTGCGCCAAGATGGACGGCACCGTTTTCCGAATGAATTTATCCGAAATGTTTATGGGTCGCGTACGCCAAAATTTGGGCTTAATCTGAAAATCTACGTCTAGAAGTGCGCTATTGCCGAATCCATCATTCGCGATGACTTGGATGGGGGTGTTACGTGGGGCATTGTATGGAAAGGCCACAAACGCAAACATACCAGCTTTATCCGGAGCCGGATATCCTGGGAAAAAGGCATTGCCGATTTTGATGCCATGCGTGGGAACCTCCGGGATGACCCGATACCGCACGATCCCCGTGCCACCTTGAACAATGGTGGTGGGAAGCGACAGTAATTCTAACCGAGGGGGGGTAAATTGTGGCGTGAAAGCCTTTTCAATGCGTTGGCCATTCCCTTCAAACAGATTGCGCCAGGAATAATCTCGCGCGGTGATGATTAATTCGGCTTGCCCTTTGCGTCGAGGAAGGTCTGAGCTGGCATACGGGATACTTTCAAAATGGAATTCGCGTTCTTTGCCCCCTTCGATTGAGAGCCAGCCTTCTGAAGGGAACACCTGGTCAGCTAATACGTACGTCTCGAGGTTGTGGATAACACGGATTGAGATATCCCGCAGGCCGGTTTCATGATCCTGAATCCTCACGACGAGCGGGGTGGTCGGTCCGACGAGTTCGAAGGGTTGTTCCAGGGAAATCTCAGGAGGAGTTGAATCGCCCCATCGTGCGTTTCCAACCAGCCCCAGATACGTCGCGATGAGGCCGAGAATGATGACAATCAGCAGAAATTTTTTTGACACGACAGCAGTGACTCTTACAGCAATGGGGAAAAGGTCAGGAAGAAATAATTCATGAAAGCGTCTTTCTACTTATACCATACACCTTCTTGAGAGCAAGAGCTCGGATGCGCAAGAATACCAACAACCGGGTCACAAGATTTTATTCTTGACTCGCGGGTCCTCCAAAAGATGGGGTCTCGTTTCCGTTCCCACTCTTGACATAGACAGGATGATCGCCTAGCCTGTGGCGGGCCTATGAGGGGCTGCGTATGTTGTGTTCTCCCACCTTGGACAATGTCTGTGCTTTCGATTGGGGTGGACGATATCCCAATTTCAGGATTGTCCCCAAGAGCTTGGATTCATGGATGAGCCGATGGCTTCTCACATAAACACCGTTCCTGAAGCTTTTTTCATTTATTCCTTTATTTTTGCAAGCTGTTTCCCGATATATGTCGATAGTGCGTCATGCACGGTAACATGATCGCCATCTTTTGATTAACTATCTTTCCTTTATGGGGGTTCCATGGCAGGGTTAAGTGATGTGCTTGGGTGGTTTTCGAGTGATCTCGCCATTGATTTAGGCACCGCAACGACATTGGTCTACGTTCGAGGGAAGGGCATTACCTTGAGTGAACCGTCGGTGGTGGCCATTGATAGGCAAACCAATTCAGTGTTGGCCGTCGGGGTAGAAGCCAAGCGGATGGTCGGTCGGACGCCAGGCAATATTGTCGCGATTCGTCCCATCAAAGAAGGCGTGATTGCCGATTTTGCCATGACTGAGAAGATGCTGGAATATTTCATTACCAAAGCCCATAACCGGCGAGCGTTTGTGCGCCCGCGCTGTATTATTGGCGTGCCCTCACGTATCACCGAAGTGGAACAACGTGCGGTGAGAGAATCGGCCGGGCTAGCCGGGGCACGAGAAGTCTATCTTATTGAAGAGCCTGTGGCGGCGGCGATTGGCGCCGGACTGCCGATCACCGAGCCTTCAGGAAATATGGTGGTCGACATTGGTGGTGGGACCACGGATATTGCCGTCATTTCTCTTGGCGGCATTGTCTGCAGCGAGTCGGTGAAGGTGGCCGGTGATTCAATGGATGACGCGATCCTGAGTTATATCAAGCGCCGATATAATTTACTGATTGGTGAACACATGGCCGAACGTGTGAAAATAGAAGTGGGGTCGGCCTATCCGTTGGAACAGGCAAAAACCATGATGGTCAAAGGGCGGGATATGATTTCCGGGATTCCCCGAACGGTGGTGGTGAATGATTCAGAAATTCGAGAAGCCTTGGAAGATCCGATCCATTCTATTGTCAACGCCTTACGCAACGCACTCGAAAATACTCCCCCAGAATTGGCAGGTGATATCATTGATAAAGGCGTGGTGATTACGGGCGGTGGTTCCTTGTTACCAGGGATTGCGACCCGGTTTCAGGAGGAAACCAATTTGCCGATTATCACCGTAGAAGATCCTCTGACGTCCGTCGTCTATGGAGTCGGCAAAGTCTTAGACGAAATCGAGTTGTTTAAAAAAGTCCAAAAGTTTTAGCCTGTCGGTTGTCGAGAGGTTCCTGGTGAGCGTCTTCTTAGGGTTTTGAATCAACTGTTCTAAAAACTATCCGAAAAATTTCCCCTCCGTACCCTACGACATAGAGTTCTCCGTTCCGATCTTCCCCAAACGAAGCAATGTGGAGGTCGGTTGCCCGTAGCATGCGAGTGTCGCCTTCCCGGTATCCCCAGATTTCTCCTGAGCAAAAATCGCCGAAGACATAGGTGCCTATCAGATCGGCAATCTTTTGGCCACGATACACGTAGCCACCAGTCACGGAACATCGGCCAGACGAATGAGCATATTCGGTCACAGGGTCGACTAAATGTTCAACCTGACGGCAGTGGGTTTCAGGATTGAAGCAGTGGGTGCCTTCTAAGAGGCGCCATCCGTAATTTTTCCCCTTCTGAATCACATTGATTTCTTCCCATTCATTTTGTCCGACATCGCCAGCCCAGAGGTCGCCGGTTTCTCGATCAAACGAAAATCGCCAGGGATTGCGAAGACCCCACGCAAAAATTTCTGGCCGGCCTGGTGAGTTGACCAAGGGGTTGTCAGGTGGAATGCTATAGGGGTGTTGCTGATCCACATCAATTCGGAGAAATTTCCCCAGTAGTTTATTTTGATTTTGCGCGTAATTTTTCGGATCGCCACCTGCGCCACCATCGCCCATTCCTATGTAGAGATAGTGATCTGGGCCAAATGCGATCATCCCACCATTATGATTTCCGTATGGCTGGGGAATGACTAACAGGATGGATTCTTTTTGCGTGGCCTGATTGGGATTTGAGGACACATGAAATTCGGCAATGACCGTGGCTCGGTCCTCGGCCCGCGTATAATTGACAAAGAATCGTCCATTTGAAGAAAAATGAGGGTGAAACGCCAGTCCCAACAAACCTTGTTCATTGCCTGTCGATAGCTTTTGGGTAATGTTCAAGAATGGGATCGTAAGTACAGTATTCTCTTTGACGATGAGGATGCGGCCATTTTGTTCAACGACAAATACACGGTTGGTTTGATCTGGGCTGGCGGATAAAAAAATGGGTTTGGCAAAGCGATGCTTGAGGACCGGCTGTAGTTCTATGAAATTATCGGAAATAGCCGGTGTCCCAGAAAGTCCCCAGGTCCATGAAGGCAGCATCAGGAAGTAGCTCCAAATGGTGAGGCAGCTAAAAATTGTCAATATATATTGACGAGAGGGATGTTTTGTATGAATTTTCATGCCTAAGGGCTGAGGGGTTGAGATGAAGGATTGCACGGGAAATCCAAGCCTTGTTATAACTTGAACTGCCAGATTTTTTAATAGAAGGAGCGAAGGATGATCCTCAAATATGAATCAGATGTGATGGATGATGAGAATGCCCGTGGTAAGTTTTATCATGTCTGTAAAGGACGGGTCCAGGAGACGCCCATGGCCGTTCCACCTGAAGATCAGCCGTTTGAATGTCCTGTGTGTGAGATAGATTTGGAACAGGAAGATTTTATGCTGGCCCAACAGCGGGGATGGTCCTAAGAGATTTCCATCACGTGCAGTGAGTGATTGAGGAGAACTTTCTATCATGACAGGAAGCGTAGAACGAAAAACTGTGGCAGTGATGCGAGGCAGAATGATCCTCTGTTCTTTTTGTTTCGACTCGGTCCAAGAGGAAAAACTTGTTGATGCAAAAAACTACGTGGAGGATCATGAAGCTTTTTTTGATCTCATTTGTCCTGGTTGCGAAGACCTGAATCGTCCGCTTATCGATGACATGCTCGGTAGTTCCGAATAACATTCCTTCATCCGCTGTCAGCAGGAGGTTGGCATCCTTCGCTTTCCAGGTAACACGAAACACCTGTCCCCCCGCTGCCAGCCTCCTAGATTGTGATGGCTGAGTATTCATCCAGAAATTGAAAACGGGGCTGAGTAATAATCCGCAAGCCACGGGCTCGAAGTATATTCCCCCTCTTTCACCTTTTTCCGAAGGAGATAGAACTCTATGATTAATGTTGAACAGCTCACGCAAACCGCCACTGAATTACTTCTGAGTTATGGCCCCAAGCTTCTCTTAGCGCTGCTGACTCTTATCATTGGGTTTTGGATCATTAAACGAGTGATGTCTACGTGTGATGGGATGATGGAACGTAGTCAGGTTGAAATCACGCTGAGAAAATTCCTGGTGAATTTAGGATCTCTCTTATTGAAGGCATTGGTCATCATCAGTGTTGCGTCCATGGTAGGGGTAGAAACCACATCCTTTATTGCCATGTTAGGTGCTGCGGGGTTGGCGGTCGGTCTTGCACTCCAGGGGAGTTTGGCCAATTTTGCCGGTGGCGTCCTCATCCTGTTTTTTAAACCCTTTAAGGCGGGTGATCTTATCGAGGCGCAAGGCTATTTGGGCATCGTGAAAGAGATTCAGATATTTGTCACGATCCTGACGACCTTAGACAATCGACGCATTATTATTCCCAATGGATTATTGTCTAACGGGTGCCTGACGAATCTGAATGCAGAACCTCACCGCCGCGTGGATATGCCGTTTGGCATTAGTTATGGAGATGATGTGCTCAAAGCCAAACGAGTATTACAAGATGTCATTGCCACCGATTCTCGTGTCTTGCAAAACCCACCTTCGGAAGTCTACGTGAAAGAGCATGGGGATAGTTCGATTAACATGCTCATGCGGGTGTGGGTGAAACCTGAAGACTATTGGGCTGTCTTCTTTCATATGCATGAGCAAGTGAAATTGGCCTTTGATCGTGAACACATTACGATCCCGTTCCCACAACGCGATGTACATATGATTCCCACTTCAAAAACGGCCTGATTGTTCAGCCTTTCCGTCCCGGAGCCTCAGCCGTCTGTTGGGGTTCCGGGATTTTTTTGGAGAAAATTTCATAAGACCGCATAAAAAATCACACAATAGGCTTAATTCTCTCTGGAATATCACCGATAAGAAAGAATAAGGGTCAAAGGATTCGAAGCAGTTCCCAACAAGGAGGTGCCTTATGGGGGGCTTCAGAGATGGGCCGCTTATCGGTAACATACCGTGGGTTATCCCACTACTGCTGTGGGCTGTGCCTTTTCCTGCCTGGTCGTGTGATTCTCAACTCAATCCTCAAGCGTTTCAATCTATTAACTCAAGCCACAACGATCTTCTCCCCAATGGCATGTTGGCCATTCGCTACGCGGAAACAGGGGCAGAGATTTCGCCACACGTCAGTGTGCATCGTGTGATGATGACCTTGCCGGGTCGGCAACTCACCATTCCCGAAGCGAAGGATCCTGCGTATCTCGTCATAGAGGTTGATGGCACGATAGGGTGGATGACCTACCTCGTTTCCGCCCATGCCTTGTTTTATGGAGTAGGGCAGGATAGCTTGGGTTTTCCGGAAAGGATGTGGGTTGATTCAGAAGAAGATGGGCTCAATGGCAACGAACATTTGAATGGACATGAAAAATTGATGGGTATCTGTCCATGACTTCAAGCCGAGAAGCCAGTAATCGGTATTGATTCCGCCGTTACGTCCTTTTACACTAGAGCCTACATCGTTACCAAGGAGGGTTCGATGATAACGGCACGCTGGTCAATCGACAAATGGCACAATTTGTTCCGGATGCTTTTCCGTCCCGAACACGTGGCCTTTTTCCCGCACAAAGTTTTTCGATGGGATGCCCAAGGTATTTACCGGGATTGTTTCTTTCCGTTCAGGTGCCAACATTTGTTGGGGGGAGAAACCATTTTGGGTAAGTCGATAAATGAGGTACTGCCCAAGCATGCGAGCCACACATTTAAAAGAGCATTCGGGTTGACCCAGCGCTGTGGTGTCCCCCAAGACGTCCAATGTGTGCTCCAAGCGGAAAAGCAATCCTTTGTGGCTTCGATTCGGTTATTTCCCTACGATTCAGAAATCCTAGGTTTCGTCACAGACCATGATCTGAGCGGAGCTCCAGTGATTAAAGTGACCTTGGACCATCCCTCAATTAGATTTCTCAGCAGCCTACCTGGTATCCCGTCAAAAACCGCCAGTCTCAGGCGTAAAAACAGCACCCTACGCCTTTCCTAATTCATCGAACAGGCACCAGGGCCTCGTGGGTCGCCGCAGGAGCCGCAACTGCCTGGATCAGGAAAGTTTATTCCACTGCCTGCCCCGCCAACCGCAAACCCCGTGAGTTATTTTTCAAGATTTCCCCCCTGACATTCCGGGCATGTTGGAATCGTGGAAGCATGGCCTATAAGATCAAAGTGATGGGAACATCCTTGGCACGTATACGCAAAAATCGGCATGATTTCTGGACCTCCTTTGAAATGGCATGGTATTTCTATTATAGAAGCGCGATGAAGAAGGGGACCCTGGATAGGGCAAAAAGGCGGTGCACCCACGAGGGAGGAGTAAGGAGAAAACATGCATCAGGAAGAAGAATCATTTAAGCTGCGTTTTTCGCTGGAAGCCAAGTTTCCCGATGACTATGAGGGTGAGGAAGATGAACGAGGCTGGCTGAAACAGTGGGAAGCACACATTAAACCGGATATCGTCAAAAGTATTTTTCAGACCTTGGAGCGGCATCCCGACTGGGCGGCGCGGTTTCGTAATCGAGGGATGGCGGCCACAGAGGAAATCGAAATTGTGTTAGAGAAAACGTATTCCGATCCTTCGCTTAATTGACACAACATGGTTCCAAACACATTCATAACACGGTGTCTTCTCATAGGGGTAATCTGCCTGTGGATTGGCGGGTTGCACACCCTTACGCAGGCACAAAATCTCACCTATACCCCCACTCCAAGTAATCCTGTTGGGCGCGCGCCACAAGCCATTGTGACGGGAGATTTTAATGGTGATGGCCGGTGGGATTTGGCGACGGTGAATGGGACATCGGATGATGTTTCAGTGTTGCTCGGTAATGGGAACGGCACCTTTCGATCAGCGGTGTCGTTTGGCGTCGGCAAAATTCCTTTGGCCCTTGTTGCCGAAGATATGGATCGGGATGGTGTGTTGGATCTCGTGCTGGCATTAAGTGGATCAAATCAAGTGGCCGTACTCAAGGGAGATGGCAAGGGACTGTTTCAGAACGTGACGACGTCACAGGCTGCGGGGAACGGGACGACGTTTTTAGCGGTGCAGGATCTCAATGGCGACGGATGGAGTGATGTGGTGGCCATCAACAGTGGTCGATTTGGGTATTACCCCCCGTTCAATGTGAGTGTGTTGATGAATGATGGAAAAGGACACTTACAGGAACCTATGGAGTATGAACAGGAACGGGGGAAAGACCTGTTTCCCACAGGTGTGTTCGTCGATGATCTCACGGGTGATGGGGTTGACGATTTGGCCGTAACCTGGAGTCAACCTAGCTGGAGTTCAGCCAATGGACTTGTTTCCATTTTGAAAAATACCGGTGAGGGAATATTTGAATGGTTTAAAGATATCAAACCGGGCTTCACCTTGAGTGCGATTCAGGGAGCCGATATTGATAAGAATGGACTCGTGGATTTGGCCGTCACCAGTTTGTATGCCGATACGGTCCGTATTCTTCTCCAACACAAGCCAGGGGAATTTCGCATGCTAGACCCCATGAAAGTGGGATTCGCCCCGGTCGGTGTGGAGATTCAAGATATGAATCAAGACAATCAATTGGATCTGGTCGTGGTGAATCGCGATTCCAATAGCCTGTCTCTTTTTGTTGGGGACGGGACTGGGATGTTTACGTCGGTGGGTCATTATGGGGTGGGGGCCACCCCGGCGGCCGTAGTGGTGCATGATTTTGATCAAGATTCCCGTCCGGATTTTGCCACAGCCAGCACCAATGTTGATGGCGTCTCCGTGCTCTTGAGCGGGGGAGGGGCCATCCCGTTGCCTAGTATTAACACCGATGCATTGGTATTTGAACAAGAGTTGCCTTCTACGTCATCGACTCGACCGTCTCCACAGCCAGTTCGGTTTTCTAATATTGGCATTGGTCTCCTTCGGATAGACCACATTGAAATATCAGGTACAGGAGCTGACGCTTTTGCCATGATCGACAATACGTGTCTGGGCATCACGTTGCACACGGGAGAATCGTGTTCCATGCAGGTGGCCTTTTCGAGTCAGCATTCTGGCACACACCACGCCACCCTCACTATTCAGGATAACGCGAGTGGCAGCCCGCGCCATGTGGCGTTAAAAGGCGTCGTCAAAGGGTAGCGTTTTCCAGAAAGTCGTTCTTCCTCTCTTCAATCCTTCCTATCCAATCCTGTATTCTCATGGGCATCTCGTTCTTCCTGGAAGATTGGATAAATTGCTATGGCTATTCTTGAACACACTCAAAAAGGACTCTGGATTGGTATTGATATCGGCGGCACGTTCACCGACTTTGTGGTGTATTCCTTCAGCGATCAATCCCTCCAACGTCTAAAGATTCTTTCGACCCCATCGGATCCTGCCAACGCTGTCCTGCAAGGATTGACGAAATTTTCTCAATCTGCCAGCCGTCACATTGTGCATGGGTCAACCGTCGCGACGAATGCCATCTTGGAACGCAAAGGGGCTCGTACGGCGTTGATTACGACCAAGGGTTTTCGAGATGTGTTGTTGATTGGACGTCAGGATCGTCCGGCATTATACGATCTCTTTCCGTCCATTCCTCCGCCATTGGTCCCGCGTGAATGGTGTTTCGAGGTTACCGAACGAATGGATTATGAAGGGAACATTGTCACGCCTCTTCAGAAAGAAGAACTCGATGGGATTATTGAAGAATTTCACAGTCAAAACATCCAGTCGGTCGCGGTCTCGTTTCTTTTCTCGTTTGTGAATCCCATACATGAGCAATGGGTGGCCAAGCGGTTACGTGCTGAAGGATTGTTTGTGACGGCTTCCTCTGAAATTTTGCCGGAGTTTCGGGAATACGAACGAACGAGTACGACGGTGGTGAATGCCTATGTCTCGCCGGCTTTGGACGCCTATCTCGGTAAATTGGAGCGAGATACGATGCCCACTGAGTTTCATGTTTTGCAATCCAACGGAGGACGTCTCTCCGTCTCGCAAGCGCGAGGGCATGGGGTGCGGTCGATTCTCTCCGGGCCAGCCGGTGGGGTTGTGGGTGCAAAGTATTTGGCTGGGTTAGCTGGCTTCAATCGCATTCTGACCTTTGATATGGGTGGGACATCCACGGATGTCTCACTGGTCCATGATAATATTCACGTCACATCCCAGGTTGAAATCGGGGGTTGCCCCATTCGTGTGCCGGTGATCGATATTCACACGGTGGGTTCCGGCGGCGGCTCGCTGGCGACGGTGGATGCGGGCGGGAATCTTCGTGTGGGGCCGCAAAGTGCGGGTGCGGATCCCGGGCCAGTGTGCTATGGGCGGGGTGGCCGTATCCCCACGGTGACCGATGCTCATGTGATCTTAGGGCGATTGCCAACGGATGGATTTCTCGGTGGACAAATGAGGCTGGATGTCGAAGCGGCACAACAGGCGTTCGATGAATTCAGTGGCCAGGTGGCTCTCCCATCTTTACCGGGAATGGATGTCCGACAACGTCTCGCGTTAGGAACGATTCAGATTGCTAATGCCCATATGGAGCGAGCACTTCGGGTGATCTCCGTGGAACGGGGTGAAGACCCACGGGAGACGGTGTTGGTGTCGTTTGGAGGAGCGGGGGGGCTGCATGCCTGTGATTTGGCCAGAGCTTTAGGAATCCCCCATGTCTTGATTTCGCCTATGGCCGCCACGTTGTCGGCCTTAGGCATGTTAGCAGCGGATGTGCAATTGGATTATGTGCACACGGTGATGTTGCCGAATGAGACTCCGTTTGAGCGGCTTGAATCGCATACCACAGCCATGGTTCAACAGGGGGAAGATGATTTGCGCCTGGAAGGTATTGCTCCTGAACAAGCCGTCATCATACAAACCGTCGATGTCCGATATGTAGGGCAATCCTTTGACTTACAGGTGCCGCTGACGCCTCAATTCCGCCAAGCGTTTGATCGAGTGCATCAAGAAGCCTATGGCTATTGTCAGCCAGGCGCTCCCATTGAAATGGTGAACGTACGGGTTCGTGCCATTGGCCGAGTCACCCCTCCGCTCATTTCCCGGCAACCGTTAGGATCGGTCGACCCATCCTCAGCCAAATGGGAAGAGCGTCCAGTTGTGGTGGGGCAAGATATTCACAATGTTCCACATTTTTGGGGGAATCGCTTGCGCCCGGGTCATCACGTCTCTGGACCGGCTATTCTGGTCTTGGACGATACGACCGTGTATCTAGGGCCTGATGATCAGGCAACGATCGATGCCTATTCGAATATCATTATTGATATTGGAGCCATCGATGGATGATCCCATTCGCATAGAAATCATGAAACACCGGCTGGTGTCCGTAGCAGAGGAAATGGGCGCTCGTCTGCAGAGGGCCGCATTCTCGCCAAATATTAAAGAGCGCTGCGATTTTTCGTGTGCGGTGTTTGATGCGTCAGGAAACCTGGTTGCGCAGGCGGCTCATATTCCCGTGCATCTGGGAGCCATGCCGCTTTCTGTTCAAGCTTGCCTGGAAACGTTGACCTTTGCGCCTGGGGACGTGGCGATGGTGAATGATCCCTATCGTGGTGGTACACATCTGCCGGATATCACCGTGGTCTCCCCAGTTTTCATAAAAGAAAAATCTGAATTCGCTCTTGTCGGTTTTGTGGCCAATCGTGCGCATCATGCCGATATTGGTGGCATGTCGGCCGGGTCCATGCCGCTCTCGCAAGAAATCTTTCAAGAGGGCTTGATCATTCCGCCCGTGAAATTGATGGTTGAGGGGAAACAAAATGAAGATGTGTGGCGCTTGTTTATGGCCAATGTTCGCACACCGGAGGAACGATCAGGAGATTTGCAGGCTCAACTAGCAG
The DNA here is from genome assembly GCA_965248225.1 of Nitrospirales bacterium. Lineage (GTDB taxonomy): Bacteria > Nitrospirota > Nitrospiria > Nitrospirales > UBA8639 > Nitrospira_E. The sequence continues at coordinate 3,586,462 of CBDFIV010000015.1, read as the reverse complement.
CCAATCACATCGGCATTGAGAGGATGCAGGGGTTAGCGAAACGGTTTGGGGCGCAAACGCTTACCGCAGATATGGACGCCTTACTCCGATACAGCGAACGCATGACCCGTCAATTAATTGGTCAGTTGCCTATGGGCTGCTACCGTTTTGAAGATGCTCTGGATGATGACGGTTTTTCAGAAGAGCCTGCCGTCATTCGTGTTGCCATCACGATTGATGGGGAAGAGGCCACGGTCGACTTTTCCGGAACGGACGCCCAACGGCCTGGCAGTATCAACGCCGTCTATCCAGTCACCCTGTCGGCCGTCGCCTATGTCTTCCGATGTGTGTTGGGATTGGATATTCCAGCCAACAGCGGCTGCTTGCGGCCTATTCACATCATTGCGCCGGAAGGGACGTTGGTAAATGCCCAGCGACCCGCAGCCGTGGCAGCCGGCAATGTCGAAACCTCCCAACGAATTGTGGATGCTCTGCTGGGCGCGTTAGCTCAAGCCTGCCCGGATCGTATTCCGGCTGCGAGCCAGGGGACCATGAATAATCTGACGATCGGTGGTTGGGACGAACGGCATGGCCGCCCGTTTGCCTATTACGAAACCATTGGTGGCGGGATAGGTGCAAGTCCTCACGCTGATGGAGCCAGTGGTCGGCACTCGCACATGACCAACACGCTCAACACGCCCGTCGAAGCCTTGGAATACGCCTATCCTTTTCGAATTACCCGCTATGCCTTGCGGGAGGGATCAGGTGGAAAGGGGCAGCATCTAGGCGGGGAAGGTCTCGTACGGGAATATGAATTTTTACAACCCGCCGAGATTACGTTGTTGTCAGATCGTCGTGTCACCAGGCCCTACGGCCTGGAAGGCGGAGAATCAGGAGCTCCAGGCCGAAATCTTATAAAGCAAAACGGGATGGAAAAAGATGTTCTAGGAAAATGTTCGATTCATGTGGAAAAGGACGATGTCCTCACCATCGAAACTCCAGGTGGTGGCGGATACCGTTAGAAAAAGATGGATCGTCTTTAGTTCCCAATTCCTCATTTTGAACACACAAATCAAAGTCTTTTCCCTTTGTAATATCGTGCAGGGCGTTTTCATATGAGCGGGAGAGTGGGGTGGAGATGATAAAGTTCCATTTTCTATGGCTTGAAGGGATTTTCAAAATCGGTAAAGTTGCATAGATAAGTATTCACGCTTGTTGATTGGAGGAACGAACTTCCTTCTTTAATCCTTCCCAATCCTTTGTTTAGGACCAACTCCCAAGCTTTTTTGCTATGAGCATCCACAGCCAATGGTGCCACGTTTGGCCTCAATAAATTTGATGGATGCAAGCCACGGGAGAACGGGCTAACTCGCTGTGTTCGCATGGGACCTGACGGCTTATCCTCCAATCTTGATACATTGAATTTATGCTGAATGGCGTATAATATGTAAATATACGCCAATTAGTATATTTACGTTTTATGCGATTTAGCGTATAATATGGTGGAGAGGAATTATGTATGAGTGATCTCGCGCGCAATCCAAAGCAGGTTGGCAGTCTGGTTCGCAGGGGTCGCAAGAAATGCGGCCTGAGCCAGACACAGCTTGGGGAAAGAACAGGGTTTCGGCAGGCAACCATTTCCCAGGTTGAGACAGGTAATCCATCTGCCACCTTGGAGACGATATTAGTGATACTGGCGGCTTTGGATCTGGAATTGCGGATCGGGCCCCGCAAAAAAGGGGCAGCGGCTGATATTGAGGATATTTTCTGATGGCCCGTTCTCGCCGTCACGCGCCGTTGCATGTGTTGTTAAACAATCGCTTTGTTGGGCAACTGAACAAATCTGCCAGTGGGGCTATCGATTTTCAGTATGACCCAAGCTGGTTGTCGTGGGAACATGCGCTTCCAATTTCCCTTTCTTTGCCTTTACGGGAAGATGCGTTTCGGGGGAAACCGGTCACGGCTGTGTTCGAAAATCTGTTACCTGACGCGGATACACTGCGACGGCGTGTGGCCGAAAAAGTTGGTGCTGTGGGGACGGATGCTTTTAGTTTGCTTTCGGCCATTGGGCGTGATTGCGTTGGAGCCTTGCAGTTTATCAAGGTGGGTGATGTGGATATTACCGCTACAGAGGTCGGGGCGATTTCCGGAGAACGTGTCAATGATGCGGGGATTGAAAAACTGCTTCAGGGTTTGACCCAGTCTCCCCTGGGCTTAAGTCGTGATGATGATTTTCGGATATCGATGGCTGGTGCGCAGGAAAAAACGGCGCTCTTCCGCCATAAAGGGCGTTGGCTTAAGCCTCACGGTTCGACGCCGACTACCCATATTTTTAAAAAGCAGATAGGACAATTACCCAATGGACTCGATCTTTCGAACAGCGTCGAAAATGAATTTTACTGTTTGAAGTTGGCAGCCGCTTTCGGCCTGCCAGTCGCAAAGGCGAATATGCAGGCGTTTGGTGGGACCAAAGCGCTTGTGATTGAACGCTTTGATCGGCGTTTGACGAAAGATAAGCGTCTTTTACGATTGCCGCAGGAGGATTGTTGCCAGGCGCTATCCGTGCCGCCGACTCGAAAATATCAAAGCGACGGCGGGCCAGGCATGATCCAGATTCTAGATCTGCTGAAGGGCAGCGATAATCCGGCTAAGGATCAGAAAACCGTTTTGAAGGCGCAAATGCTGTTCTGGCTGATTGGAGCCACAGATGGGCATGCCAAGAATTTCAGTATCTTTCTTGGCCCTGGCGGTAGTTATCATTTGACGCCTCTATATGATGTGCTCACGGCGGAACCGAGTTTTCATGCTCGTCAGATTCAACGCAAGCAGATGAAGCTGGCCATGTCGGTTGGCAACAGCAATCATTATCGTATCAGTGAAATTACGGGGCAGCATTTCATGCAGACCGGTGAAGCCGCCGGTTTGGCAAAATCGCTTGTTCGTGAAGGGATAGAAGAAATGGTAGATGTGGCACCGAAGGCTCTCAAAACCATCGAAGATGAATTACCTGCTGGATTCCCTGAGAGCATTCATGTCGCGGTCCGGGAGGGGCTGCTCGCTCGTCTGAATCATCTGGAGGTCAAGCGGGGGGTGGAAGCAAGATCTTTAACCCGCAAGAAGGAACACTCTTGAGCATGATGGGAGTGTGGCCGATGCTGTCCCATCTCCTTGGATTACATGTTCAGAAAAAGACGCATGAATGTGTTTGCCAGCGACAATGTCTGCTTGTGAACTTTGATTGAGGCGACCCAGCATTACATCAAGAGCAACACACAGAACTGACAATCGGTTCTTGGTCTGAAGGGGACAGATTTCTGAGTGGTCGTCAGGATCATCTGGCCAGATTCCTTTAAAACAATGATAAAGATACGGATATCATGAATGGGTCTTCTACAAATAACGTCTCAAAGTGGCTTGAGGTGACGGCGGTCGCAGCGACGGGTGTTTTGCATTTGGTATTTCAGAGTCTTGGGGATAAGGGGCTGTTTATTGCTTTGGCCTGTGTCGGGTGGATTGGCTATATTGGATGGCGGGTGTGGCACGACTCAAGTCTTTGGGTGAAGTGGGGTTTTCACGCAAAGAACCTTTTGTCTGCCTTCGTCTGGCCCACTGTGATATTTGTGCTTGGGGTGAGTCTGATGGCGGGGTATGGACTAGCCCACGGTCGCCTCATTTGGCAAGGGCACATTCTCTTGTTACTACTGCTCTATCCACTTTGGGGAATCCTTCAGCAATTTTTAGTGCAAGCCCTCGGCGTCGCTAACCTTATGACCTTGTTTCCGAAACAGGGGGCGATGGTGGCACTGCCGGTCGGGGTGCTTCTGTTTTCTCTGGTGCATTATCCGGATGGGTGGTTGTTGATGTTGGCGACCGGGGTCATGGCTTGTTTCTTTATTCCCTGCTATCTTCGTGATCGAAATCTTTGGCCGTTGGGCTTGTATCATGGGTGGCTTGGCACCTTCTTTTACCTGTGGGTACTGGGCCAAGACCCCTGGATTGACGTTTTCGGAAAATAAGCGGCATTCTTTTTCGCACTTGACCCCAGGGCAAGGGGGGGAGTAGAAAAACGGGGGAATATTATTCGTATGAAAAGGGAGATGTGTTGATATGGAAAATAATCCGCTCATTATTTCTGATGAAGAACGTAAAGCCCTTCTCTATGAACGGTTTCGAGATGTTTGTTTGGTGGAGAAGGAAGTATGGACCGAGCTTTATATGCCTCGGCAAGTTGAGAAGGGGATGGTCATGACCAATCAGCACGAGTGTTATGAGGTGCTGATTGATGACGAAGCAATTGAAGATGCCTTGGAGGCGAATATTCCTTTAGGAGCAAAGTCGTTAGGTGCGGCGATTGAGGAATACAAAGATCACATTTCGTTTCGAAAGAAGTAGAAGGCGTTTTCAACAATCCTTCCTGTGTGGCCAGAATTTCTCGAAAAGCGTGAGGCGAAATATTTTTTTTCACGCCTCACGTTTCATGCCCCCACCCTATATCATTCTGGGCAAGATGGATTCTCGATAAAATATGTCGGGAATAATGGTATGGACTCCCCCTTTAAGGGCGGCATCACGATGTGCCACGCTGAACAATCATTCCCTCAGCGTTTAACTTAAGGGCACCTCTAAAAACCTACGTTTTCCGTAAATTTGGCGCCAGAACCTACTGAAAACATTGAACATGGATTATTGAAATTGAAGTTTTTAGAGGTGCCCTTAAAGGAGGAGTCATCATGAAAGGTCCCACGATGGGCATCGACCTGGCGAAGAACGTGTTTGAAGTATACGTGGAAGACGAGGCGGGGCAGGTGGTCGAGCGTCGCCGACTGTCTCGCAAAAAGATGTTGCCGTGGGTTGCCACTCGCCCTCGTGCGGTGGGGGGGATGGAAGCCTGTGGCGGGGCGCATTATTGGGCGCGTGAATGAGAGCAGCTCGGGCATACGGTCCGGCTCATTCCTCCGCAGTATGTGAAGCCGTGGGGACAGACCAATAAGAGTGATGCGGTGGATGCGCGGGCCATCTGTCGTGCGGTGCGCGAGCCCGGGATGCGATTTGTCGAGATTGCCAGTGAAGCCCAGCAGGCGGTCCAAGCCTTCCATCGTGTGCGCAGTCGCTTGATGGGCAATCGAACGGCGCGGGTGAATCAGATCCGTGGGATCTTGCTGGAATACGGGGTGGCCATCCCGAAGGGCGTGGCGGCGGGTCGCAAGACACTGCCCCTGTTGTTGGCTGAGGAACGGTGGGCGCCTCTGATTCAGCAGTTTTTGCTGGAGCAACAAGCGGAGCTCCTGACCTGGGATACCAGGATTCAGGAAGTCACCGACCACATCACTCGAGAGAGTGCGGCTCAGCCGGTGTGTCAGCGGTTGCAGGAGATGCGAGGGATCGGACCGTTGTCGGCCTCGGCCCTCTGGCTCAAAGCCGGCGGACAACCGTATCAGAATGGGCGCCACGTAGCGGCGGCCCTCGGCCTGGTCCCTAAACACACGGGCACGGGCGGCAAGATCCGGTTAGGGGGGATCAGGAAACGCGGGGATCGGTATCTGCGGCGGTTACTGATTCATGGGGCCCGGTCCGTGATCACCCACGTGGGCGAGAAACCCGATCCGCTCAGTCGCTGGCTCCGAGACCTCGTCGCGCGACGGGGTATGAATAAAGCCGTGGTGGCCCTGGCCAATAAAAATGCGCGCGTGGCCTTCGCCATCATGAATGGGGAGCAGCCGTATGATGTGACGAAAATGTGTCAGGCAGCGTAAGATCGAGGAGAGCTTCCAAGGATTGCGTAGTAGGAGCCACCACCTGATGGGCGAAAGCGGTCACCCCCGCGAGAGCAAACCCTGAGTTCCGTCATCGGCTGAGTGATCAAGCCGTGGGAATGCATAGGAGCTGTCGCGCGACAACCATCAAGGCTCGGAACCATGAACGTTCCACCACGAAGCCGGATATATGACAGCAGACCCGCTCCTTATCAGATGGTCATCCTACTTGCAAAACAGGGGGAGTCCATATATGACGGAGACTGAGAACACCCGCATCCCACCGGAATGTCTCTACTGGACCTTTCGCGTTTCACGCCTGACGCTTCACCCTTCACATTTTTCCCTCATCACAGCCTGCATACCGGCTTGACTCCAGTTGCCCCACTATATAGTGTTTTGCGACATGGTGAGTTACCCCACGGACATGTCCGATCTGATGACCCGTTTTTTTACTGAGGAGGCCTGTCGCACCCATATTGAGAAGCTTCGCTGGCCAGACGGGTATATCTGTGTGAAATGTGGGAATCACAAGAGGTGGAAAACCAAGCGAGGGTTGTCGGTGTGCTCCACATGTCAATATCAGCAGTCACCATTGGCCGGAACGATTTTTCAAGATTCTCGTATCCCGTTGCGCATTTGGTTTCAGGCAATCTGGTGGTTTACGAGCCAGAAAAATGGAGCGAGTGCTCAAACGTTGCAAAGGGTGTTGGGGATGAGCGGTCACGAGCCTGCGTGGCTCATGCTTCATAAATTACGGGTTGCGATGGTTCGCCCCTCCCGCAACCGTCTTGCCGGGCACGTTGAAGTTGATGAAGCCTATTTGGGTGGAGAAGGAAACAAGCAACTGGTTGGCGTTGCCGTGGAAATCAACGACAAAGGAAGTGGGCGAATGCGAATGCAACCGCTTAAGGGCCGAACAAGCGCGGATGTCAAGCATTTCGTTCAGCAGCATGTTGAGCCTGGCAGTACGATTATCACCGACGGACTCACAAGTTATTGCTGTCTGGCAGACGAAGGGTATGCGCACAAACCAATGCGAAAGTCCTCTGGTGGGGGAAATCACGACCCAGACGCAGACGACCTGTTGCCAAGAGTCCACCGTGCCATTTCACGGGTGAAACGTTGGCTCCTGGGCACATACCAGGGACGCCTTGATCATAAGTACCTCGACGCCTACCTGAATGAATTTATCTTTCGATTCAATCGTCGGACCTCGCGCTCTCGGGGCCTCTTGTTTCATCGACTCCTGGAAAATGCTATCGCCGTCGACCCGGCTCCGCTCCAAAAAATTCAGCGGACCACAAAATCTAGTAGCAACTGGAGTTAAGCCGGTATGCAGGCATCACAGAGGTCGTGGTTAATCCCATAAAAGAGATTGGATAGGTTTACTTTGGACTGCCTTGCGCATCCAAAATGACAGGGAAGACCCATAGTCCTATGGGTTGGATTTGTTACAATACGGAAATTGCCATTATGTTGAGGTCATCGACCGAATGTTGAGGGAGAATCTATGAAGACATCTCATCGGAACCAGATAATGTTCGTGTTGGGTCTGTTGATGCTGGCGGGTTGTGCCAACATCATGCCACCGGACTCTCAAGAGATTCGCACCAGGTCCATTACGTTATCCCTTCCACAACAAATTGAAGATTTGGCCGGATCTTGGGAATACAAAGATCTCGCTGGTCAGGGAATCATTACTCTGAATGCGGAAGGGAAGGGAGCGTATGAGTGGGAAGAAGGGCGGTTTGAAACCCTCTCCTTAGAAAAACGAACGTGGACTGGTGTGTGGACCCAAGAGGGGAACGATCGAGAGGGAGGCTTTATCCTCACATTTTCCGATGACGCATCAGTGGCCCATGGAGAATGGTGGTACACCCGAATTGAAAAAGATAACGATCCTCTTCAACCGGGTGGAACTTTCAAAATGAGCCGATCTTCTACTATCCAAATGGCGCAATGAAAGAATCCAAATCTTACTTCGGGTTTTCTTTAACCCCGTTTAATGCATGACAGGATTCTTGGCCTGTGGGGTGGGGAGAGCTGACGGAACGGTTTTATTCCCACTATTCGTCGGGACGGGCAGGGTGAGACCGGCTTCGAGAGCCTCTTCAATCGTTTCTACAAATACCAGGGACAATTCGCTCCGAACCGCTTCGGGGACGTCTGGAAGATCTTTTTCGTTAGCTTTTGGCAGCATGATGCGGCGCAGCCCGAGTCGATGAGCGGCGAGAAGCTTTTCTTTAATGCCGCCAACAGGCAAGACGAGTCCGCTTAAGCTGATCTCACCGGTCATCGCCGTATCTTTTCGAACAGGAATTCTTAACAAAAGAGAAGCCATGGCGGTGGCCATGGTGACCCCAGCCGACGGTCCATCCTTGGGAATCGCGCCTTCCGGCACATGGACGTGCATGCCACTCCGTTTGAATATGGCAATATCTAGCCCAAAACTTTCTGCTCGTGACCACAGATAACTCCGTGCGGCTTGTGCCGACTCCTGCATGACTTCGCCAAGCTGCCCCGTAATCGTGAGGTCGCTTCCTCCAGGGAGCAAGGTGCTTTCAATATAGAGGACATCGCCGCCGGATTCTGTCCATGCCAAACCCGTCGCAACACCCAAGGGCAACGTTTTCCGTGCTTCCTCCGGCATGTATTTTTCTATGCCCAACCAATCCGAAAGTTCGGCCTGTTGAATCGTTAGGGCGGTATCGGGTTCATCCTGAGGGGTATCAGCCAGTCGCAAGGCCACTTTTCTCGTGAGTTTCCCTAGCATTTGTTCTAGTTGGCGTACGCCGGCTTCACGTGTGTAGCGTTTTATGATGTGAGGAATGACGTCTTCTTCTAATGTCAGGGGCTTATCTTGCAGGCCCGCATCTTCGCGACGGCGTGGCCACAAATATCGGTTGGCGATTTCTAATTTTTCCTGATGACTGTATCCCGCCAAACGAATGATCTCCATGCGATCCATGAGGGGACGGGAAATGTTCTCTAACGAATTGGCCGTCGTAATAAACATGACCTTGGAGAGATCAAAGGGCAGGTCCAAATAATTATCACGGAACGTATGGTTTTGTTCAGGATCAAGAATTTCTAACAGCGCCGATGCGGGATCACCGCGAAAATCCTGACCGACTTTATCCACTTCATCCAACATCAAAATGGGATTTTTGGCTCCCGCTCGACGAAGAGCCTGGATCAGCCGGCCCGGCATGGCGCCGACATACGTGCGTCGATGGCCACGAAGCTCGGCTTCATCATGAAGGCCGCCTAAGCTGAGGCGCTCAAACTTCCGCTCTAACGCGCGCGCGATGGATTGTCCTAAGCTGGTTTTTCCCACGCCTGGTGGTCCCACTAAGCACAGAATGGGGGATTTGGCTGCCGGGTTTAACTTCAAGACCGCTAAGTGTTCGAGGATGCGTTCTTTGACGTCTTGAATCCCGTAATGGTCCTCATCCAAAATTGTTCGAACATGGGTAAGGTCCAGATGATCTTCCGTGACCGTGTTCCACGGTAATTCCAGCACCAACTCAAGATAACTTCGAATGAGTTGGTGATCGGGAGAGGCTGGGGGCAATTTCACCAGACGCTTCAATTCGCGAGTGGCCTCTTTTAAAACGATTTCAGGAAGGTCCGCTTCTTCGATACGAGTTTTTAGCTCACCCACATCGCCATCCAACGCTTCAGTTTCTAGTTCGCCGAGTTCTTGCTGAATTTCTTTGAGTTGTTGTCGGAGAAAGTATTCCCGCTGTGATTTACCAATTTCGGCTTGGGCCTGGCTGGCAATTTCATGGCGCAGCTTCAGGATATGCAGTTCGTGGGATAACGCCCCGTACACCTTACGTAAGACTTCTTTTGGGTCAGATTGCTCTAGCAGCGCTTGCAAGCGATCCACGTTGAGATTGAGAAGTGAGACGAGGCGATAGGCGACCAACAACGGATCTTTTTCCGCTTGGAGTACCGACACGAGTTCGGTCACCCCCTGGGTCGTCAATAATTCCGGTAACTGTCCCACAAGATTGAGCAACTCACGGTGAAGGGCTTCGAGCTCAGGGTCGGATTCAATCGTGATGGGTAAGCGTCTGGCTCGAACGATCATATGAGGTTCCGCCTGCTCTAATTTCAGGACCACCATGCGCTCAATGCCTTGAGCCAGCACCTGCAAGTGCCCCTCGGACGTTTTTCCCATTTGTTTAAGGACCGCCTTTGTGCCAATAAGAAAGAGATCGTCAAAGCCGGGTTCGTCTTTTTCGGAATCACGTTGCGTCACCATCAACAAGGCTTTTTCTTCGGTGTTCATGGCGGCTTCTACCGCGGCCATTGATCGGGTACGGCCAATGGTAAAAGGGACGAGCGTGTCAGGAAACAGCACGGTCCGTTTCACGGGGACGAGGGGTATAGAAACAATGAGTTCGGTTTCGAGGGTTGATGTATCCATGGGGTTTCCGATGTGTGTTAACGAAATGGCAGAAAAGGAGTCATGGTCATGTACGTCTCTCTATAAGATAGACATGAATGACCTTGAGTCAACCAATCTTCAATAGGATTGGATCTCCTTTCTTGACGATTTCCAGTTGGCCGAATACAATAGTAAGTAAACACTTACTTATATGACAAAGTCTCTACCAAAATCCCCTAGCCCTCGCATCCCGGCAGCCGCTCGGAAAGCCAGTATTATCCGTTCGGCAGCGGAGATATTTGGGAAAAAAGGATTTAATGGGACGAAAACTCGTGAGATCGCCGCTCGGGCAGGCGTGAGTGAAGCCTTAATTTTTAAACATTTCCCCAGCAAAGAGGAGTTGTATGCCGCCATTCTTACGGAGGAATCTCCCCTTCCCGGTTTGTTGCAACGGATTGAGACATTGGCGGAACAACGAAACGACGTTGAAGTGTTTACCGTGATTGCTGAGACGATTGTGGGAGGGGCACCCGATCAAAATCTCATGCGACTTATCCTTTTTAGCGCCTTAGAAAACCATGAACTTTCAGACATGTTTTTCCAAAATCATATTCGTCATTTCTATGATGTATTGGCTTCCTATATTGAACAACGGGTTAAAGATGGGGCGTTTCAACCGGTGGAGCCCTTGGTCTCGGCGCGTGCGTTTATGGGCATGTTGATTTATCACCGCCTCCTGACCGTGCTCTTTCGTGCGACGTTGCCTCAAAAACCGCAGGAAATTGTTCACACGTTTGTGACGGTTTTTATGAATGGCTTACTCACTCAACCCAATCAGGGGAAGAAGAACACACCTCAAACTCGTGCCTCAAAGAAATCGAAGAAAGCCCGACCCTCATGAATTTTGTGGCTTTAAAAATGTTATTTGGTGACCGGGCCAAATATATGATGCTCTTGGCTGGCCTCACGTTTTCTACCATGTTGATTGTTCAGCAGGGCTCAATATTTTGGGGACTGATGACCTGGTCGCAATCAGGAATCACGAACATTAATGCTCCCGTGTGGGTGGCCGATGCCAATATTAATCAAGTGGAGGAAATTAAGCCTCTCGCGGATACGGCCGTGAACGTGGTTCGAAGTGTTCCAGGAGTCGAATGGGCGGTCCCACTGTATAAAGGCGTACAACGAGCGCGTTTACGGGATGGCAATTATGAACAGATCGCATTAGTCGGGATTGATTCCAGTACATTAATTGGACGACCTCATACGATTTTAGAAGGGCGTATTGAAGACTTGCGAGCGCCGGATACGGTGGCCATTGATCAGCTTGCTGTCAAACGACTCGGTGGTCCTGAAAGGATGCATCTCGGTACGACCTTTGAAATCAATGACCATCTCGTCAGGGTGGTCGCGATTGTGTACGCGCAAAAAAGTTTTCAGAACTTTCCGTTTATCTATACCACCTATGAACGTGCCTTGGGTGTCACGCCACCAGAGCGGCGAAAATTGTCGTATATTTTGGCGAGCCCGGTTGAAGGTTTGAGCCCAGAGAAATTGGCGCAACGCATTCATGAACAAACGGGGTTTGGGGCCTATACCGGAGAACAGTTTGGATGGAAAACCATTTGGTGGATGTTAGAAAACACGGGCATTGGGGTGAATTTTGGGACGACGGTGTTATTAGGATTTATTGTCGGCATGGCCATTGCGGGTCAAACCTTCTACCTCTTCACGATAGAAAATCTTCGACAATTTGGTGCACTCAAAGCCATTGGCGCGAGCACGGGCATGTTAGCCAGGATGATTCTGTTACAAAGTTTCACGGTGGGATTGATCGGCTATGGGCTGGGTATAGGATTAGCCACGCTGTTTGGTTTAACGGCGGGGAGTGGGGGGGCGTTGCCCTTTGTTCAAACATGGCCATTATTGGTGGGTGTCGGTGGCGCACTTCTGATGATTTGTAGTTTGTCGAGTGCCATTAGCATTCGAAAGCTCGCCAAGCTTGAGCCAGCGGTGGTGTTCCGTGGATAACCTTGTGAATCAACATACTGAGTCGTTCGAGCAGGAACGTTCCCATTGGTTGGTGCAAGCCCGGGGCATTACCAAATCATTTGGGGAAGGGGACACGAAAATTCCCGTGCTCAAAGGCGTGGACTTAGATGTGGCCAGTGGGGAAGTCTTATTACTCGTCGGACCATCCGGGAGTGGAAAAACGACCTTGTTGTCGGTGATCGCTGGAATTTTAAAAAGTGATGAGGGCGATGTTCGGGTGTTAGGAGAGTCGATGCAGGACTTATCGGCATCAGCGAAAACGAATTTTCGACGAGATCATCTTGGGTTTATTTTTCAACAATATAATTTATTGCCGACGCTTACGGCTGTGGAAAATGCGGCAGTTCCCTTATTTATTCAGGGGATACCGAAGGCAGAGGCGAAGGCGCGGGCCGAAGAAGTGTTAAAGACGATGGGGATGGGAGAGCGATTAACGGCGTTGCCTACCAAATTGTCGGGGGGCGAACAGCAGCGTGTGGCGATAGCCCGCGCGTTAGTCGCCGAACCGCAATTACTCCTCTGTGATGAACCGACGGCCAGTTTAGATGGGGAAACGGGGCATCGTATCGTGGAACAGTTGTGTGCAGTGGGGAAACATCCGGACCGGGCGGTCATCATTGTGACGCATGATTCTCGAATTTTCGAATTTGGTGATCGGATTGTTCATATGGAAGATGGGCGAGTGGGTCAAATTCAACAGGGGCAGGGGGACTATATCTAATGGTGTTTCGACGACTCAGTGTGTGGCTGGCTTTGGCCGGTGTCCTTCTGACAATCGCGACATTGTGGGGCGCACGGGATAAACCTGCTGCTCCACCGCCGATGGAAGACCCACCCCACAATCCCTATGCGTCGACGGTCGCGGCTGCGGGCATTATTGAAGCGGTGAATGAAAATGTCAGGATCGCGCCACCGGTGGCAGGACTCATCACGAAGGTGCATGTGGCGGTGGCCGATCACGTACAAAAAGGTGATCGGTTATTTCAATTGGATGACCGAGAATTACGTGCTCAACTTCAAACAAAGACCGATTCGCTGCCATCAGCTTCGGCCAGAATTGCGGAGCAGGACATTCAGCTTCGTAATGTTCAAGATCAATTACGGCGATTGCAGTCCGTGAAAGATCGGCGGGCGGTGAGTGAAGATGATGTTCAACGAAAATGGCATGAAGTGGAAGCGGCTAAGCGAGGATTGATCCGGTCTAAGGCAGATTTGCAATTGGCGAAGACCCAACGCGATGAAGTCCAGGCGATCCTTGAGCGCTTGACGATTCGTGCTCCGCGGGCGGGTACGATTCTCCAAGTCAATATTCGTGCGGGTGAATATGCCATGGTCAATGCCAATGAGCCGCTGATCTTATTGGGCGATATCGAAACGTTTCAGGTGCGAGCCGATATTGATGAGGTCAATGCGCCGCTGGTGATACCGGGGAGTCCGGCGGTGGCCTATTTGAAAGGCCGAACTGAACATGCCATTACGCTAACCTTCGATCGGATTGAGCCGTATATCGTTCCCAAACGATCGCTGACTGGTGACAACCGGGAACGAGTCGATACTCGCGTCCTTCAAGTCATTTATCAATTCGAGAAACCAGCTTTCCCGATCTATGTTGGCCAACAAGTGGATGTCTTCATTGAGCGGGATGGGGAGGAAGATGTTGGTGCCAAAAAGGAAAGAGGGACGACAGCAGAGAACATGGAGCCTCTGACGCTCCAGAAAGAATAGCCATTCCATGACATCAGTTAAATCACCCGCCATTTCAGTCTTTCCTTTCCTCCCCTTTGCAAGGGGAGGACTAAGGTGGGGTAGCGTCATCATTATTTTATGTGTATTCCAAGGCTGCCTATTGGGCCCGGACTATCAGCCTCCTGATTCCCAGGTTCCTCCGAACTGGAACAGCATGACGCTGGAAGGTGATGCGTCGGGGCTTTCAGTGTCAGGAGCGACCCTTCCTGATGTGTCGTGGTGGCGAGTCTTTCAGAATGACGAATTGAATCACCTCATTGAACAAGCGTTAGAGCGCAATCATGATGTCCGACAAGCTGGCTTTCGTGTGTTGGAAGCGCGAGCCTTGGCACAAGGGGCGGGGGCGGGGCTGTATCCCAATGTGTCCATCGATGGGACTTATACGCGGGTTCGGCGGTCGGAGACCATTCTTGTGGCCCCAACTGGAGGGTCTGCGCCAGGCTTTGCTCCGCCAGGGTCCAGCTTTAACTTGTGGAACGCCGCGCTGGATTTGCGTTGGGAGCTGGATTTGTGGGGCCGCATTCGACGCAGCCAAGAAGCGTTTTCTGCTGAAGCCTTTGCCAGTGATATGAACCGCCGATGGATTGTCTTGTCACTGATCAGTGACGTTGGGCAAGGATATTTTCGGCTCCGAGAATTAGACGAACAACTGGAAATTGCCACACGAAATCTCGCTCTTCAACAAGACTCCCTCTCCATTATTCAAAGCCGGGCGGATGCCGGGCTGGTTTCGGATTTGGATGTGAAACGGGCAGAAATTCTGGTTTCAGAAACGGCAGCCCAAGTGCCGGAGCTTCGTCGCTTACGATCCGTTCAGCAGCACCAATTAGAATGGCTGTCCGGTATGCCGCCGAATACCCTGAGTCTTGGGACCAAGCTACTGCGGACCGTTTTGGCTCAACCGACGATTCCTATCGGATTGCCCGCTGATTTGCTGCAACGCCGTCCGGATGTTGTCGAAGTCGAAGAGAACTTGAAAGCTGCCAATGCGCGCATTGGAGAAGCCCGTGCCTATTTTTTCCCCACAGTGGCCATAACAGGGACGGGGGGATTTCAAACCAGTGAGTTTTCGCAATGGTTCAAATGGGCCAGTCGCAATTTAAGCGTAGGCCCATCCGTCTCGCTCCCGATATTTGAGGGCTATACGAATATGGCCCGTTTGGAAGTGGCCGAATCGCGGTATCAGCAATTGTTAGAGCAATACAAACATACGATCCTCAATGCCTTTCGGGAAGTCGCCGATGTGCTGACAGCCTTGCAGACACGGCAGGAACAATTGGGTCATCAGCAGCAGCGCGTGCAGTCAGCCCAAGAGGCCCGCCAGCTAGCAGAGATTCGTTATCGTCAAGGTCTGGTCACGTACTTAGATGTGTTGGATGCGCAACGGACCGTGCTGTCCGCCGAATTGCAACTAGTTCAGACCCAACGTGCGCGTCTCACCGATATGGTCACCCTCTTCAAAGCCGTCGGCGGCGGCTGGGAACAGGAACAACGGATTGAGGAGAGAATTAAGGGGTGACAGGATAGGAAAAGGGGTATGCCCTATTCATAGGTAGTCTGGGAATGACCCATGAGTGGAGTTAACGATCAATGGTATCTGGAGGTAAATCCTGGCTGAGGTATCTATGCCGTTCCTGACACGTCTTCTTCGGCTTGCGTGAGAATTTTGGAAAATCGGTTCCCGACAATATTGGTGACCTTCTCCATAATATCAGTGAGTTCTGTCATTTCCTCTGGTTTCAGCTCTTCTTTCAGATTAGGGTGCAGCCCCCATTTAGCGTTGACGAGTTTGCCCTCGCGTTGAATTACGACATGCAGAATTTCTGTTTCGGGTAAATGAGTTGGAGCTTTTGATGATGAGGTTCCGGCTCCTGAGCTGCCCTGTGCCATAAATGTCTCCTTCATTCAAAACGTGATGAGCCACGATTGTACTGTATTCCAGTTCTGCCTGTAACCTCCTAAGCTCGTTCCTCCTGAAATTTCGGATCATAGAGAATGTAGGGCTCTGATCTTCCCGCATGACCCAGTGAGTCGGGAATCTATCTTAGTCGTTGCCAGAAAAAACTCTTGAGAGGAGAACGTCTGGTACTGGTATCCTCAACGTTTGGGTCAACCTGATTTTCGATGTTGCCGGGTTTCGCCCCGGCAGGCGAGGCCCTTTTGTTTCGGCAAAAGTTCCCAAAACCATTGACGCCCCGTCTGGGATCAAATAGAGGTGACGGACGCCAACCTGCGGAGGGCGGACCAACTCGCTGTGCTCAGACAAGGCCCGCCAATTCATAAGAGCGTCCTTCCCTAGGTTCAGACGGCAGGCGTCGGACCAGGAGGTACGAATCTTCGAGGGACTCGCATGAAGGAGCAAGGAACCATATATTCTGTATGATCTGAAATTTTCTCTTCGCTTGTCTGGCTTGAAGTTATAGGGGTACATTTCTTCTTACACCTGAATTGATTCAAGGCTAATCTTGCGGAACATTATGTGGGGTGGCTAGATGATGCGAGGATGGGGCAGGGACCACTCCGTATTTACATTTTGAGGGGGTAGGCGGGTATGGAAACGAAACGGCGGAAGTTTTGGGGCACCATGAATATGAATGACTTAGCTCGAAATTTTTTTGAGGGGTTGTTGATCCTTGTGCCAGTGGTAGCCACGTTATATGTGGCTTGGCTTGTCTTACAGGGGATTGACGGGTTGTTAAATATTCCCATTCCAGGGGTGGGAATTTTAGTGACCTTTAGTCTCATCACACTAACGGGGCGGTATGCGTCAACCGTTTTTGTGGCGAAGGTCTTGGATATGTTGGAGGCCGTGTTGATAAAAGCGCCCTTTGTGAAACTGCTCTATACCTCGCTCAAAGATCTCATTGCGGCCTTTATGGGGGAGAAACGACGATTTGATCAACCAGTTCTCGTTTCTCTCTCCCCTGGAAGCCATGCTGAAGCGGTGGGATTTGTGACCCGGACCGATTTAGACTTTTTAGGGTTACTTAATCATGTCGCGGTCTATTTTCCGCAATCCTATAACTTTGCGGGACACCTGCTAGTGTTTCCCAAGGAACAGGTGCGTCCGTTAGAAGCAGAAAGTTCGGAAGTCATGGCCTTTATCGTTTCGGGTGGAGTATCTGGGGGGCAACAGGGCCAAGGGGCATTCGTTGGTTAAATCACTTGAGGGTATATTCCCCGCTGCTTGCGGCGTAAATTACTCGCGTGAGCGAGTACAATCATTAGGGCAGTATGTGAAGCAACAAGGGGATGCGTACAAGAATTTATATGTCAATCATCAAGTGGAACTCTTCTAATACCCCGTTGCTTGCGGCGGGGTTCTTTATTCCGACAGGTTATATATGAAACCGGATGTTTACTAGCAATACACCATCTGCTTTCGTCACTTCCTTATCTGCTCTGCCAATGCAACGGGTCGGTTTGATGGGGCCTGTTGAGAATTCCCTGCCTTAGGAACTTGCCAAGCCCGACCGATGAGGTTCAAGATGAGCAAGTGAATGAGAATTCCATCTTGTCGAATGCCCATTCATATACTAGAATACCTATTCACTAATTGGTCGGATCAGCCAACATAGTCAAAGGCTTGTATGGATCAACGGTCCCAACGAAAGCAGCGCGAATACGAGGCGAGGAGGGAAGAAATCCTCCTAGCGGCTGAGCGCATGTTTTCGCAACATGGGTTTTTTAAGACCAGTATGGCGGAAATCGCGGAATCGGCCCAATTTGCGATGGGTACGGTGTATCGATTTTTCAAGAGTAAGGAAGAAATTTATATTTCGCTGATGGAGGCCAAGGTCGAGGAGCTGCTGAGCCTTCTGAAAGAGGCCACCAAGAGTGGGCCGACGGCTCCCGAGAAGCTGCGGGAAGTGATACGGGTAAAATTGGCGTTTGCCGATCAAAATCGTAACTTTTTCAGGATTTATGTTTCAGAATGGAGTGGGTTTGAGTGGACGGTCAAAAGTGCGTTTGGCGATCGTGTGTGGAAAAAATATTTGGCACAAATTGATCTAGTCGCCAATCTCATCAAGGATGGGATTAAGGCGAAAGAGTTTCGTAAGGTAAATCCAAAAGATACCTCTCTGGCTCTCCATGGGATGTTAAATTCCACAATTTATGTGTGGATTTTGCAGGCCGGACCTAAAGAGTCACTTGTCGATAAAGGGGAATGGTTGAGCGAGTTGTTTCTTGGGGGCATTGGCGCCGCCAAGACGAACACGTCACTGTAAAATGCCATGATGATTCGTACACATATTTGTTGGTTTTTGCTTGTGCTGCTCGTGGGTGGGACTGGATTGCTGGGATGCAGCGAGGAGCAACAAGCTGCGCAAACACCAAAAGGCCGTCCACCGACGCCTGTTCGTGTCGCCGAAGTGGTGAATCGCACGGTGCAACAAACCGTCGAGTTGGTGGGCACCGTTGAGCCGTGGCGCCGAAGTATTGTGGCGGGAGAGCTTGCCGCATTGGTCGAGAAGTTTCCCGTGGAAGAAGGCATGGCGGTCAAGCGAGGTCAGGTGTTGGCTCAGTTACGGACGGAGACGCTCACGATTCAGCTCAATTCAGCTGAAGCCTCTCATCGTGAGGCAGAAACTCGGTATAACCAGGCCAAGAAGGATCTTGAGCGGGTCAACATGCTGTTTGCCAAACAATTGGTCACCCAAAAAGAGTTCGATGATGCGGTGACTCAAGAGGTGGCTCTCGGCCAACGCCTGACCCAATTGGAATCCGAAATTTTACGGGTGCGAGATCAATTGAAAAAAACTCGTGTGGTGGCGCCATTCGATGGGTGGGTGGTCAAAGAATTCACCGAAGTCGGACAATGGATTCAAGCTGGTGGACCGATTGTTGAATTGGTTGATCTCTCACGTGTGCAAGTCGAAGTGCCCCTGCCGGAACGATATGTTGGTGAGATCAACGTTGGGGCGTCGGTTTCTGCAACCTTTGATGGACTTCGAGGATTTCAAGCGAGCGGGAAGGTGTTTTCGGTGTTAGCTCAAGCCGACAGAAATTCTCGAACCTTTCCCATCAAGGTGGAATTGCCGAATGCGAATCTCACCATCAAGAGTGGATTGGTCTCTCGGGTCATTTTACAAGTCGGGTCGCCCTATGAGGCCCTGGTGGTCCCTAAGGATGCGTTAGTGCTTCGTGGTGGCGCGGAGTTTGTCTTTGTGATGAAAGATGGCAGTGTGACTCAAGTCCCCGTGGTCGGGATCAATCATGTCAATAGTGAAGTCGAGGTGAGTGGGCTACTAGAGCCGGGCATGATCGTGGTGGTTGAAGGGAATGAACGTTTGTTCCCTGGCCAAGCGGTTCGAGTGCTCGAAGAGGAGTCACCTGCATGAATCTCATTCAATCGGCCATCCGCTATCCGGTCACGACGACAGTCGGCGTGTTGTTCATTGTACTGTTTGGTGTGGTGTCCTTGCTGCGTTTGCCAATTCAACTGACGCCTGACGTCACCAAAGAGGAAATTACCGTTGATACTCGCTGGAGTGGAGCGAGCTCCCACGAAATTGAGCGAGAAATCATTGATGAACAAGAAGAACAGTTGAAGGGGGTCCAAGGGCTGGAGGAAATGTTGTCCCAGAGCTCATTTGGCAGTGGGAAAATAACTTTGGAGTTTCCGGCTGGAACAGATACCGATGCCTCTCTCCTTCTCGTTTCTAATCGCCTGAATCAGGTGAAAGAATATCCTGACGAAACGGATGAACCTGTTTTAAGTAGTGCGGATTCAGCAGGGTCGGCTATTGGGTGGTTTATTTTCGAGGCGTTAGACAACAATCCTGTGCCGATCGACACGATGTACGATTACGCTGACGATGTGATTAAAGCCCGATTCGAACGAGTGGCGGGGGTGGCGGCCTCGAATGTCTATGGGGGGCGTCAGCGAGAAATGCAAGTGTTGGTCGATCCTGCCAAGCTGGCCGCCCGTTCGCTCACCTGGCTGGATTTGGCCAGGTCGCTGGATCAAGAAAATCGAGATTTTAGCGGTGGGGATTTTGATGAAGGCAAACGCAAGTATGTGGTGCGAACCGTGGGGGAATACAAAACTCCAGGTGATATTGAATCGGTTATCCTCACACGTAGGAATGGGTCGCCTGTCTATGTGCGAGACGTGGCCTCGGTCAAGCTGGCCTACAAAGATCCCACGAATATTGTTCGACAGAGTGGTCGGCCGTGTATCGCGGTGAATGTGGTACGGCAATCCGGAGCCAATGTCTTGGAGATTATGGAGGGGTTGAGAGAAGCCGTTCGTGAACTCAATCAAGGACGATTGAATCCACGTGGATTTAAGTTGTATCAGGTCTACGATGAGACGGATTACATTTATAGTTCGTTGTCGCTGGTCCAACAAAATTTGGTGGTCGGGAGTTTATTGGCCATCATGGTGCTCTATCTGTTTTTACGGACCGGTAGCACGACGTTGGTGATTGGGTTGGCGATTCCGATTAGCATCATGGGGACATTTATTGCCTTATGGCTATTGGACCGCAATCTCAATGTCATTAGTTTAGCCGGGATGACCTTTGCGGCAGGCATGTTGGTTGATAATTCTATCGTGGTCTTGGAAAACATCTATCGGCATCGCGAGACGGGGAAGTCTCTTGTTCAAGCGGCGTATGATGGAACAGCCGAGGTCTGGGGGGCGGTCCTGGCTAGTACCTTGACCACCATTGCTGTCTTCATTCCGATAGTCTTTATTGAACAACAATCGGGACAACTGTTTCGAGATATTGCCATCGCGATTAGCGCAGGGGTGGGACTCAGTCTCTTGGTCTCAATTACGGTGATTCCCAGTTTGTCCGCTCGAATTTTGACGACTCGAAAAGGAGAGGTTGCCGAATTCGATGAGCCAATGATTGAACGTCATAGGGGTCGTGGATCTCATACGTTAGCTGATCGAGTCAGTGCTTTCGTATCGAATATCTGTGCCAATTCCAAGCTTCGCTTGCTCACGATTGTCGGCCTTATCGGATTATCGTGTGTGCTTGCATGGATTTTGGTTCCTCAAACCGAATATTTACCCACCGGCAATCGAAATTTGGTCATCGGCATATTGTTGCCTCCACCCGGCTATAACATGGATACCTTTGTTAAAATGGGGCATACGATTGAGGCAGTTTTGCGTCCGTATTGGTCGGCTAAGCCAGGATCTTCAGAAGAAGCTGGACTGGACGGACCCAGTATCAGGAACTTTTTCTATGTGGCCCGTGGGCGAATGGTTTTTATGGGTGCACGGACCAATGAAGATGGGCGAGCGAAGGAATTGATTCCGCTCATGCGGCGGGCGACGGCAGATTTGCCTGGAGTGATTAGTATCATTACTCAACGCAGTCTGTTTCAACGAGGATTGGGTGAAGGCCGGAATATTGACATGGAAATAACAGGGCCGGATTTGAATGTCTTGGTGGGGTTGGGCGGTAAAATCTTCCAACAGGTGAAAGGGTTAATTCCTAAGGCTCAAGTTCGGCCTAAGCCTAGTTTAGATTTAGGGACGCCGGAACTCCATGTGAAACTCCGACGTGATCGTGCGGCAGATCTTCAACTGACGAATCAAGAGCTAGGGTTTACGATTAATGCTTTAGTGGATGGAGCCAAGGCGAGTGATTATCAACATGAAGGTGATGAAATTGATTTAACGGTTCGTGGGGAAGATCGTTATGCGACGAGAACCCAAGATATTGAAAAGATTCCTATCCATACTCCGGGAGGGCGATTGACCACCGTGGGTGCGATTGCGAATGTGAAGCTTGTTCCCGGGCCTGAACAGATTAATCACATTGAGCGGGAACGCGCGATTGTCATTTCAGTCATTCCACCGTCCGAGATGCCCATCGAAGCGGCCATGGCACTTTTGCAAAGCCAGATCATCGGTCCCCTGAAGCAAGAGGGGTCCTTAGGACAACTCTACAATATCAGGTTGTCGGGGACCGCGGACGATTTGACGAAGACCTATGATGCCCTAAAATGGAATATTCTTTTGGCGTTACTGATCACCTATTTGTTGATCGCGGCATTGTTTGAAAGTTTTCTGTACCCGTTGGTCATTATCACCAGTGTCCCGCTGGCCGCAGCTGGCGGGTTGCTGGGCTTGGCATTAGTGAATCAGTTTGTGGCCTATCAACCAATGGATGTTCTGACGATGTTGGGATTTATTATCTTGCTAGGCGTGGTGGTGAATAATGCGATTCTGGTGGTCCATCAGGCCTTGAATTTCCTCGACCCCAAACGTCGTGAGGGGCATGAAGCCGCTTCCTCAACGAGTACTTGGTCGACGGACGATCCTATCGCAGCCATTGCGGAATCGGTTCGCACGCGCTTTCGTCCCATCATGATGAGTATGTTAACCACCACATTTGGCCTCTTTCCTTTAGTCGTGTCCTCGGGCGCCGGTTCAGAATTATATCGTGGAATCGGCAGTATTGTGTTGGGTGGCCTGGTGACTTCAACGATATTTACGTTGATCTTGGTGCCGGCCCTCTTTAGTTTCTTCATGGATGTGAAAAAGGCCGGCATGCGCGTCATAATGTCTAAGCCAGCCGTGTCTGGCAGTATGAGGGAAGTGTAAGCGTAACGAGGATGGGTAGGACTATCGCCATATGATTCAGCAAACACGAAAACAGGGTTGCCGATTAGGTGTCTTGGCATGGGTGCCGAGATTGGGCCTGACCGTCCTTCTCTGTGGATTGGGACAGCCAGCGTTTGCCGCGACTGATTCCTCAACTTCTGTGCAACACGAAGCCCCGGTCTTAAAATTAAGTTTGCGGGATGCCATGGATGCTGCAGTAGACCAAAATCCAAAGGTCCGATTGTTTAAGGAGCAGATTGTGCAGGCTCAGAATATCGCAGATACCCAGTTTGGCACGATGCTTCCGAATTTATCTGGCAGAATGAGCGCCGCGCGGCGTCGGTTATTTTTTGGTTCCTTTGGCGGGAATCCCAGCATTTCTGATCCCATTAAATTTTATGAAGCACGGGCCTCTCTCACGCAAACAGTCTTGAGCCTGAGTCTCATCCAAAAGTGGCGAGCGGCCAAAGCCGGCGTGGAGGTAGCAGGATTAGATGCCGAAGTGACGAAGCGGGATACGATGGCGACGGTGGGCTTGGTCTATTTTGAAACGCTTCGTGCAAAAGCCGCAGTGGAGGCCCGAAAAGCCGATGTGACATTGAATCAGGAATTGTTGCATTTAGCCATGGAGCGAAAATCCGCTGGGATGGCAACGAGTTTGGATGTGACTCGTGCCAAGGTTCAGCTAGAAAACGAGCGACAACGTTTATTAGTGGCCGAGAATTCACGAGATCGATCAACCCTGAATTTAATTCGAGCGATGGGACTTCCCTTCGAGATTACACTGATACTCACGGACGAGATGACCATGGTTCCTGTTCTTCCCCAATCGATCGCAAAAGCCCTAGAAGTAGCGAACGAAAATCGTTCAGAACTGAAATTGCAAAAGAATAAGGAGCGGTTGGCTTCTCTGACCCTCAGTTCCATTAGAAACGAGCGTATTCCCTCCATCCAAGCCTTAGGCGATGTTGGGTTAATTGGCAATGAGGTTTCTAATATGCTCACAAATGATAGTGTGCAAGTTTTGATGACCGTACCCATATTTGACGGCGGACAACGTGAAGGCCGTATTTCTGAAAGTCGGAGTTTAGCGAGGCAAGAGGCTATTAACACGCAAGATATTCGGTATCAAGTGGCATTGGAGGTGCGGGATGCGCTGTTGACGATTCATTCTGCGCAAAAGCAAGTTGCCCTGGCGGAAGAAGGGTTAAAGCTCTCGTTAACAGAGCTAGAGCTGGCTCGTGAACGGTTTGCCGTGGGTGTGGCCACCAATATTGAAGTGACCGATGCGCAAACCTCTGTAGCTCAGGCCCGCGACAATTTGATTGAAGGCTTGTTCACATTTAACGCGGCACGTGTTGATTTAGCTCGAGCACAAGGACGTATAGAAGACTTATAGTCTTGAGTGGATTTTCTTAACCATTATGACCACACCGCAACTCAAACAAGAAATTCGTCAGGCCGCCAGTAAGCGGCGCACATTCGCCATTATCAGTCATCCTGATGCGGGCAAGACGACCTTAACCGAAAAACTTTTGCTCTATTCGGGAATGGTCCGAACGGCTGGTATGGTCGGTGCGCGGAAGGATAGGAAATTAGCCACGTCAGATTGGATGGAAATGGAGCAGGAGCGTGGGATTTCCATTACCGCTTCTGCCATGCAGTTCCCGTATAAAAATGCCGTGATCAATGTGTTAGATACGCCTGGTCATCAGGATTTCTGTGAAGATACGTATCGGACCCTCACCGCAGCAGATAGCGCGATCATGGTCATTGATGCGGCCAAAGGTGTGGAAACTCAAACCCGAAAACTGTTTGAAGTCTGTCGGCTCCGCCAAATTCCTGTTCTGACATTTATCAATAAAATGGATCTTCCTGGTAGGCCACCGTTGGATCTCATGACTGAGGTCGAAGATATTTTAGGAATTCACGCCAGTCCGATTAATTGGCCGATTGGGTCAGGGCGAGAGTTTATGGGTGTGGTCAATCGAGCAACCTGTCAGGTGTTGTTGTTCACCAAAACCGCGAAGGCTGGGGCGTCAAAACCTGAGTTGACGACACTCGCTCTCGATGATCCTTCATTAAAAAGTCGTGTGCCTGCATATATATGGGAAGAACTGGAACATGACCTAGAATTACTCGAAATAGCGGGGAATCCATTTTCCAAAGACGAGTTCCAAAACGGAAAAGTCACGCCTGTATTTTTTGGGTCAGCTCTGACCAACTTTGGCGTGGAAACATTTTTCGATGCGTTCGTCGGCATGGCTCCGCATCCCCATGCTCGAATGGCTGATTTGCCAGATGGTGAGGAGCGGTCGATTGATCCAGCCGAAGTGCCGTTTAGTGCCTATGTCTTTAAACTCCAGGCGAATATGAATCCGCGTCATCGTGATAGCACCGCCTTCATGCGTATCTGTTCCGGGAAATTTGATCGGGATATGGTCGTGAAGCACCATCGAACGAAAAGCGACGTAAGATTGTCTCGTCCACATAGCATGGTGGCCAAAGAGCGAAATACGGTGGACGTCGCCTATCCGGGCGATGTGATTGGTATTATCAATACCGGCGCCTTTCAGATCGGTGATACGATTTCGTTAACAGATGGGTTCAACTTTAAACCGCTTCCCCAATTTCAACCGGAAGTCTTTGCGCGAGTGCGCCCTCATGATACCACCATGCGAAAATCCTTTGACAAAGGGATTGAGCAACTTGCGAAAGAAGGCGCCATTCAAATCATGCGAAGTCTGGATGGCTTGGAATTTTTTGTTGGGGCGGTAGGGCGTCTCCAGTTTGATGTGTTGGAATTTCGGTTAAAAAGTGAATATCGCGTCAAGACCATCGTTGATACATTGCCGTATGAATCTAGTGCCTGGTTGGTGGGAGATGTTGAGACCTTTAAGCCACCCTCTGATGCGTTGGTCGTCAAAGACAGTCAAAACCGAGCCGTCGTGCTCTTCCGTAGCTCCTGGTCAAAAAACTTTGCCCGTGAACGCAACCCCCAACACGACTTCAACGACATGGGGTAACCTAGTATGTAGAAAAATCCTCCCACCCCGTTCATCCACTCTCGTGCTTTCCCCATCAATTAAGGTTTTCCCGACAAAATAATGGATAAGATTCGTGGCTGATCGTTCTTCATTCCCACTCCTTTGTAAGGAGGGGTGAAGGGGAGGTAGCCTCTTCGCCTGGACGAGGGTGCTGGAAATATCAATGAGAAGAAGTGGGTGGTTATGGACTTGGTGTAACAGGTGGATGAAAAGAAAGACCAAACAGAAACATAAGAGAGCAGTCGTGCGGGGGGCGACTCAATAACGGGAGTCGAGAGATTCAAAAAGGAGAATTGATGATGAGGAAGAAAGCCATGAAGACTATAGGAATTTTAATCATTTTTGGAATAATGAGTGCCGCATTCTATTTTACCTCCATAAGTTTCGCGAAAAGTGATTTGGCGCCTGACATCATCAGTCCGACGTGGATTAACTCAGAGCCACTTAAAATGGAAGAGCTGCGGGGGAAAGTGGTGATGGTGGAATTCTGGACGTTCGGGTGTTGGAACTGCCGAAATATCGAGCCCTATGTGAAGGCCTGGCACAAGAAATATGAAAAGGATGGGTTAGTCGTCATTGCCGTGCATTCTCCAGAGTTTGATCACGAAAAGGAAGTAGAGAAAGTTAAAGCCTATGTACAGAAAAACAATATACTCTATGCTGTCCCCATCGATAATGAGTTTCGCAATTGGCGACAATATCGTAATCGCTATTGGCCAACGTTATATGTCATTGATAAAAAAGGCACCATTCAATACACCAGAATTGGGGAAGGGACTTACGAGCAAACCGAACAAGCAATACAACGTCTTCTGGCTGAACCTGCCTAGCAAAAGGCTCTGAAGTCGTCAACACATAGGTGGGTTATCTTGGATTTTGAATGGTAGATCCCCAAAAGCGAGGAAACTCTGTCATTCTTGTACGGGTAATTGATGACGAGGGAAACTCTCAATTGCTCTAAGCAAGTCTGGCGTTCTTCACACAGGGACTGAAAAAGTGGTGGGTGAGTATCACACGAATTCTTCATTCAGCTTTGCTGACCTTCCGTATGTCCAATCAACCCCAAGTTTTCCACACAATTTCAACGAGGGCCCTATTTCCTATTTTATGCCATTACTAGAGTCCTTGGTTTAATAAATTAATGACCGAGATTGTGCCCTGTACAATCACTGCCAAGAATAAAAGTAAGCCGACTCTAAAGCTAATGGTGGAAATTGCACGAAATATCGGATACGTTTGGTTTGCCATGCGAAGGGCAAAATAATAAGCGTCATGTAGTTTATTCTCTTTAATTTCAATTACATTCAAAATTTGTTCAATTTTGTCACCATGCTTACGACGAATTCCGTCAACATCTGCTTGGGATCCGTCCTTCGAAAATTTTTGGATATATAACTGAAGAACCTCTATGGCATTGGAATCATTGTGCTCCAAAGTTGAAAAACTTTTTTTTAATTTCAGGATAATTGCCAATTGGCTATGTAAGGCTTCTTGCCCATTACCATCTTTTCGAAAGCTTGAAAAATTTGAGTATTGTCTTAGTAAGCTTGGACAAAAGAATTGATATATTGATATTCCTAAGGCATGAAAAAGGGCACCAAAATAAAATAGATACCATTTGAAGGGCAAGTTAATATGAAAGGTCAAAATGGTGTTTTGAAGGAAACTTCAAATTCTGTTCCATTAATTTTTGAAAGGCTAGTTGCTAAGATTGGGACTAGGATAATCCACAAATAGGAAGAACGTAGGAATCTATTATCCCCAAATTTTCTGATGTCTGACCATAAAGGTATGTAATCTGTAATTCTCAATTCCATTAATCTGTTTGAAAGCTTTTTTATCAATAGGGGTTCCTGATTCTTTAAGGGCAGGGAATATTAGTCAGGTTCATCTTCAGCCACCGGATAAACCATTCCATAGCCTGGGACACTTGGCATTTCCAAAAAATCTCCTAAAATAGGATGAACATAGTAATCTAATCGGTTGTTCCAAGTGATTCGACCCTGCATCAGATATTCAAATTCAGTGAGGCAATACCCTGTTTCGGGGTCTTCTTTTCTATCTTGATTCTTTATTCGCCCTACAACTCCTCCCCTTAGCATAAAATTAAGGAAATCCTCTTCATCCATCCCTGGTAGAGGTCCGACGTCGAACAAAGCCCCAGCAAATTTTTTCAATTCTGAACCGCTCATAACTCGGTCTCTACTTTGGAATACTGATCCTGTGCGGTCTACTAGACGGTCAATATAACCATTGAAAGGGCTAAGGGTATCGGAAATAAGTGTATATAAAGTTTTGCGGTTATGTATTCCATCAACAACGGTATTAGAGGAAATTTTGGGGAACTCATTCCTATTTTCAGCTAGCTCAATGATAGAGTTAAATACTAGAATTAACTCCCGAGGTCTTCTTTGTGTATGCCTTAAAATATAGTTTAAGCAATCTTCATTGTATCCTAGGCGATTTGAGATTACCTTGGGCAAAAATCCTGTATCATGCCAAAATTGGCTGAGTATTTCTTTCGCTTCATCTCTTTTACTTAACTTTTTGATGGCAGGGTTAAGTAGGGATTCGAGATGAAGAATTTCGTGACTTGGAAGGGCTTTGGTCTTATGAATTAATTCTAGAAATCTGAGAGCTATCATTAAGAATAAATCCGTTCGGTTCCATTGCAAGAATACCGATTTATCTGCAATCTTTGCCGGCATCTCAGACGCCAATTCACTGTATATTTCGGCAGGTAAAAAAAGAAATACATGAATTTTATTCGATTTCATTTCCCTATTAATTGTAAGTACTGCTGTGATGAGACCTCTCAGTGCTTCCTTGAATCCATCCAAGTTTAAATTATAGGACTCTAGGGTATCCAAAATGATTATCATTGAACTACGACGCATTATGTGCCCAATTTGGGAAAGACTTTCTTTGAGCAGCCTTTCATTTCGAAGAAGCAAGAAATGATTTAAAATTGGACCCGGGTCAATGGAATCTTCAGGACAGTTACTTGTTACTCGACGATAGATATCATCACTAGTGTCCGGTTAAATGAAGTGGTGATCTGCTAAAAGCCATGACTGGAAAGGGAATTCGAGCGATGAAGGGTGTTGTCGACTTGAAATCCTCGCATGAATCGTCCCCCTTTAAAATCAATGAGTTAGAGAGAAAAAATGGCTCATTTTTGGTTTAACCGGACAGTAGTGAGATATCATCTATTAGCAAGTCTATTTCCTTTCCTTTGTAATCTTTACTTCTTAGGAAAGTTCGGATTTCTAGTAATGCTCCAGCTTTAGTTGCATTATCAGCTTGGATGTTTTGCTCAATGTTTTGTAGGATAATTATTTGAAGTAGGTAGTGCCATAGATAATCTGAATACGTTTGTAGGTTTAGAGCTAAACCCTTATCTTTAATTCTTCCCCTCAGACCTCTTATTTGATCTAAGAAAATACCGTATTTTTTTCGTTCCCCCTCTAGTATGATTTTAAAATCCCAATTTTTTAATTTTTTAGAAGAAATTGCAATCGCTGATTTCCCAGATCCTTTTCGGCCAAATAGGAAACATTCATCTCCGCTATCCAATTGGCGAAATTCTTTTGTAGTTAAAAACAGGTTTTCCAGAATTTCTGTTTCATTCCACGCATCAAGATCTCCAAGTTTGTGCATTTGTATCTCCTGTTGCCAAAAAATCTCAATCTGAAGAGAAAGACCGCATTCTATTTGAATCTAGGCTTTGAGAGTTGGTCTTAGTTTTTTGGGAATTTTGGTCCATTATGTTTTCATCGTATTTCTGTTTTCCATAATATTCTGACCAATATTTCATTACACGATTCTTATTCTGTTCCATCGGTTGCGTCTATAAGAGCATTATCGTTGAATAACTTCAAGCGCTCTTAAAAATCAGTCGAAAAAATTGAGTTAGTAGTTTATGAAGAGGAATCTATTTCCTGAAAATC
Source organism: Nitrospirales bacterium (assembly GCA_965248225.1). Taxonomy (GTDB): domain Bacteria; phylum Nitrospirota; class Nitrospiria; order Nitrospirales; family UBA8639; genus Nitrospira_E. The sequence goes on along the minus strand of CBDFIV010000015.1, from coordinate 3,556,967 downwards.
CATCTTTTTGCGGATCTCTAGGAACTGTTGAAGGTATGATCAGAGTGGAATTGTAGGATGCGGAGTTAGCCGGGTTGAATAGAATTAATGAATTTACGAACGAAGGCTTTAATGGAAGTTCTTAAATACAAGAGAGTGTGATTAATTCTTTCGTTGTTGGTGCAGGACATCAACCATCTCTTGGTGGATGTGGCCGTTAGTCGCTAGGATCGTCTTGCCATAGATTGAGTAGGGTCCTCCGGCGTAGTCTGTGACCTTTCCTCCCGCTTCTTCCACGATGACTTTTCCTGCTGCGGTGTCCCAGGGACTGAGTTGTAACTCCCAGAATCCATCGAGACGACCACAGGCGATGTAGCAGAGGTCGATGGCGGCGGTACCGGTGCGACGCATGCCTCCCGCACGCACTGTAAAGGCGCAGAATTCTTTGAGATTGGTGTCTGTGGCGGTATGGATGTCATAGGCAAACCCAGTAACGAGCAGCGCTTCGGCAATTTTGTGAGTGCCTGAAACATGTATAGGGGTCCCATTAAGTGTGGCACCACGACCTTGTTGTCCAAGAAAGAGTTCATCTCGGGTGGGATCGTAGATCACGCCGATCACACAGGTTCCTTGGTATTCCACGCCAATCGAGACGTTATACATGGGAAAGCCATGCGCGAAGTTGACGGTTCCGTCTAGTGGGTCAATGATCCATTTGATGGGATGCTTGGGGATGTCTTGTAGACCTTGCTCTTCACTCAGAATTTGATGCTCGGGAAAGATGGTTCGAATGGACTGAATGATGGCTTTCTCTGAATGTAAATCGGCTTCGGTGACGAGGTTTATGGTCTCGCCTTTTGAATGCACGGTAAATCCTTTTTTGGCATAGTCTTGAAGGATGGCGCCGCCGAGTCGTGCGGCCTGAATGGCGGTTTTGGTAAGGTCGTCGATTTCGTTGAGGGAAAGTGGCATCCTTTTGCGAGAAGGATTGATAGCAGCCTACCGGATGCTGCTGTCGATCCTCATCCTCTATGGTATTGGTTTGGAGAGTTCGTGTTCGATGGAAAATTGGGAGGATGTATAAAAAACACGCCGGGAGCAGGTGGCCCTACCCCCGGCGGTACTGCTGGTGGGACTGTCAAATTACTTCTTTTTCGTTGCGGCCTTTGCCTTAGGTCTAGCGGCGGCTTTCTTTTTCGGAGCGGCTTTCTTTTTCGTTACTGCCAAGTCATCCACCTCCTTTCATTGAGAAGGGAACTTGTGAGTCGTTGTCTCGTTACACGGCTTTCGTTAAGGGCTTCTCGTGGTTGACCTCGAAGGTATTCGGTCCAACCTTTCGAAATCGAGGGTCTCGTTTTAAGGATGTCGCAATAGACGTCACGGGTGTTTTTCCTCGGATCGGCATTCCGCCCTCTTTCAGTCGTTGATACAGGTCTTTTGCATGAAGGGGACGACCTACCTCTTGCAAAACCAGGTACACCGCATCCGGGACGCTTCGTCCGACATACTTACTCCGCCCCAGGAGAATCTCGCGTGACTTGAACGCGACGTCGATATCAGGTGATGACACCCCACCTTTTTCGTTCGCTTCGATTTGGAGCGAGAGGCTGGCCAGTTTCGCTTTGTCAGCTTCCACTCGATACAGGGTTTTTGCCAACTCCAGATACTTTTCAACCGATGAGATTTCCTCATCTAACTGCTCCCTCTTTTTTTGAAGGTCCTTACGCTTACGCTCGTATACCCTGATCCGTTGCTCCAAACCGCTAAGGATATCTTCGAGTTCCTCATTCTGGCTCTCCATTTTTCGATCTCCACCATATGTAGAAGGTAATTTTATTCATGTTTTAAAGCAAAGTCAATAAGCAAGCTTTAAATTTAATTTTTCATGTCTGTCTTTTGATAGTGATGCAAATAGTGATTTGGCATAATATGATGAATGGTATGATTGTGTTGTTTGGTTACTCTTAGTCACCGAAGTCAGGAGTCTGGTCAATGAGCGGTAGAACGTATGTATTAGGTAGTCAATATATAGTGGTTTTCATTTGTATATTGTTAAAGCCATGGATTGTAGAAGCGCAGACATTAGTCTATAAAAAATACCGTTTTGCCTATCGTAGAAGAAGAATGCTTTGATAGGCTTTTGTTAGAAGTCTGTCATAGCTGACAATTTGGTCGAAAATGAGGAATAGGAAAAGTCTCCAGATCTTTCCCGATTGCTCATGATTTTCTATATATAGTTGAGGTACAAATACCTAGGTTTAAAATTCAGATCTAGAAGATCTTCCCCAAAAAAATCATCAGTTGCGCAGGCTTAGGGAGATGGTATGATCTGGCCAGAGTTTTGGAATATATTGAGCATGATATGGACATGAATACACCCACCGTAAATCTTTTAGCCCTCAAGGCTGATGAAGTCGAGGCATTGGTGCAATCTCTCGGCTGGCGACGGTACCGCACCCATCAAATATTGAAATGGCTGTATCAGCTCCGTGTAGGTGATATTAATGCCATGACGAATCTTTCAAAAGTCGATCGGGATAGGTTACGGCAGGCGGCTACCATTCAGCAGGATGTTCTCATCTCTCACCAGGTGGCGAGAGATGGTACCGGAAAATTTTTGTGGCGCTTGAACGATGGCCTGGCTGTTGAGGCGGTGTTGATACCTGAAGCAAGGCGGCGCACGTTGTGTGTCTCCTCGCAGGTGGGCTGCACGCTGGATTGTGGATTTTGCTTAACGGCTCAAATGGGGATCAAGCGGAACTTACACGCACATGAAATTGTTGGACAGGTGTTGAACGTGCAAGCCGCACTTCCAGAAGGTGAACACCTAACCTCTTTAGTATTTATGGGGATGGGTGAACCGTTGGTAAATTTCGACGCGGTGGCCGACGCCATTCAGCGTCTTACGAATATGGAATGGGGATTGAGGATTTCCTATCGTCGCATTACCGTGTCGACAGCTGGGTGGATTTCGCGGTTTCCGGATATTCGGCGTTTAGGGGTGAATCTAGCTGTGTCGTTGAATGGGACGACGAATGCGCAACGTGATCAACTGATGCCAGGGGTGAATGGACGCTATAATCTCGAAGCCTTACTGGAAGCCTGTCGTGACTATGTGAGCTTAAGCGAGCGACCTCTGACTTTTGAGTATGTCTTACTCGCCGGAATAAATGATACGCCTGAGGATGCGAATCGATTGGTGGCCTTGTTACGGGACATTCGATGTAAGATCAACTTAATACCTTTTAATGAGTTTCCCGGTAATGCCTTTCGGCGGCCAACGCCAGATGTCATTAATGCGTTTCAGCGCATTATCCGAAGTCGAGGGCTTGATATCTTTTATCGCAAAAGCCGTGGAGATGATGTATTGGGTGCTTGCGGGCAATTGGGTCGATCCGCTTCTGAGGTACTCGCAACGTTGCCGACTCATTCTAAAAGAGCCCTTCCCATCTATGCTGAGTCTTGAACCAGCCTTACAACATAAATATGCGACTCTGCAAAAGGTCTTACAGGACCTAGGGTCAGTGGTCGTGGCCTTTTCCGGCGGCGTGGATAGTACTGTCGTGTTGAAGGTGGCTATGGACGTTCTTGGAGAATCGGCCAAGGCGGTTATTGCGGCTTCGCCAACTCTTCCGGCAAGTGAGCTTGAAGATGCTCATCGATTGTGCGAGGCAATGGGTGTTCAACTCCAAGTGGTGGAAACCGATCAGTTGAAAATTGAGGCGTTTGTACAAAATGATGCGACGCGCTGTTTCCATTGCAAAACGGATCTGTATCAGTTGTTATCTCGCATTCAGGAAGTGGCTGGTTCCCAGGCTATCGTCGATGGAACGAATGTCGATGATATGGGTGAAGATCGACCAGGTATTCAAGCCGGAAAGCAGTTAGGCGTGCGAAGTCCTTTGTTGGAAGCGAACTGTAACAAGTCTGATATTCGCCAATTGGCTCAAGCCTTGGGTTTAGCGAACTGGAATAAGCCAGCGGCCGCCTGTTTGTCGTCTCGTATTACACGAGGTATCCCGATTACCAAAAATTTGCTGTCTCGTGTGGAACAGGCTGAGGCGTTCTTGTTATCAGAAGGCTTGATTCAGGTACGTGTTCGCCTGCATGGAGAAACGGCTCGTATTGAAGTGGGACAATCAGAAATTGCCATGCTGACAGAGGGAGGTCGACGTACACGGGTGCTCAAAGCCTTGAAGGAGATTGGATTTCACGCCGTGACTGTCGATTTGGCGGGCTATCGGGCTGGTGGAGGGAATTAGGAAAGAGATCCTGGGGATTCGAGGGGGCAAAAAAAGAGGGAAGTTACACTTCCCTCTTTGAGGTATTTTGTATCATGTGTTGCGGATTTCCCGGCGAAGGGAAACGAGATAGCAAGGCTTATTGCCGCGAACGTCTCGAAGGGCTAGTTCTTGGAATGCGCGGCAACTTCTGCTAAGGCTTCTTTGGCAAACCGACGATGATCGTCATCTGATAAACTTCGGCCAATCACCTTCTCGGCCACCAAAATTGCCAGATCCGCGGCCTGACTCTTGATGTCCTCCACGGCTTTCCGACGCTCACGCTCGATATCCTGCGTGGCCTCTTCCTTGATACGATCTGAATCTGCACGAAGCCGTTGTTGATTTTCATCGAGTAATTGCTGAGCTTTGTGTTTCGCTTCTGTCATCAGGGTTTCGGCCTCTTTGGCCGCAAGCTGTAGCTTCGTTTCGTATTCCTTCAGCTTTTGCTCTGCCGTCGCGCGACTTTGCTCTGCCTGATCTAAGCTCTCCCGAATTTTTCGTTCTCGCGTCTCAAGTGTTTCCAGAATCGGAGGCCAGGCATATTTGTAGAGTATCCAGAACAGGATACTAAACGACAGCACCTCCCAAAAAATCAGAGACGAAAAGAAATGTGAATCAAATTGTGGCATAGCTCAGTCGCCTTTTACCCTTTGCCCATGATGATGAAGGCAATGACAAGTCCGTAGAGTGCGATGGCTTCCACTAAGGCGAACCCAATCCACATATACTTGCCGACTCGGGCTTCCGCCTCTGGCTGACGAGCGACAGCTTCAATCATCTTCCCGAAAATATACCCGATGCCAATACCGGCACCGGCAAAACCTGAGGCCGCTAGGCCCATTCCCAAAAGTGCTGCTGCTGCAGAATCCATTGTGGTGTGATCCTCCCAGTTTAAAAGGGACTAATAGTAAAGACTGACTTTCATGGTTCGTCCGTGATTAGTGCAGATGAATGGCATCGCCAATATACACACACGTTAAGACGGTAAAAATATAGGCCTGGATAAACGCGATACCAACTTCTAGACCATACAACACGATGGTAAACGAAAAGGGTAACCATCCGATAAGGAGCCCGCCAGCAATCGTCAATCCAAATAAGACTCCAAGAATGACATGGCCAGCGGTCATATTGGCAAATAATCGCACAGCCAGAGAGATGGGTCTAGCTATTTGACTGATCAATTCAATTGGAATCATTAAAGGCAGCAGCCATCCAGGGGTGCCAGGTGGGACGAGTATCCCTAAAAACTTGGCTCCATGTAATTGAAAGCCGATGACGAGGCTGAGGGCATAAACCCCAATGGCAAAGACACCCGTCGCCACAATCTGACTCGTCACGGTATAGGATCCTGGGATGAGACCTAATAAATTGCAAAATAAGATGAAAAGGAAGAGTGCGCCAATGAGCGGAAAGTAGCGCATTCCAGAGGCCCCCATGGTGTCCTGGATAATGCCTTGAATGAATTCAACCAGTAATTCCGCCAGGCTCTGTAGTTTCGATGGGACAAGGGCCTTGGCGGCTCCTGCTTTTAATAGGAAGAGGGAAACCACGCCCACCACAATCCACATCAGCAAGACGGCCTTGTTGACTGAAATGTCGAGACCGAAAAGCGAGAGCGGGATGAAATTATGAAGTTCGAAGGAGTGTAAGGGATCTTCCAAAGCGGAACCTTGTTTTACTTCTTATGTATTCCACCGCTGGGCTGCGCGGTAGGCATTGCGAATTCCAGTGATCAAACCTAAAACCAAACCAACTGCTACACCCCAAGGTGTAGAATCCAGCACATATGAATCAACTAACCATCCGAGGAATCCACCGACGATAAGAGCGGCAAGCAGGTCAGTTCCCACTCGCATAGCCTGCCCAAGCCCCGCAAATAGTGGATCCTGAGAAGGTGCCATGTGTGAGACCTGCAAGGCGAGTCGTTGGAAGGGGTTATATTCAACCAAAAAATCCTAAATCTTGTCAAGGAAAGACCTCGTATAATTTAGAAGATATGGTACAGTAGGTTTCGCGTTAAGTCTTGTGAGCGAATGATAAAAAATTGAGGCCTTTCGGTATGTCCGCGTTCCATTTTCCCCTTGGAGGATAAAAAATGGTGAAAGGCATCGTACCTATTCTCCTACTTCAAATCGCAGTGAGCGCCCACCTGGTTTTTGCCAATCCCACTGTGGATGAGCTCCCTGATTTAACCGAAGGAGTTGTCCCGGTCATTCAATATAAACATGCTCAACCACTCTCTGGGACGCATTTAACCTCCGTAAGTGAGGTCGAATTTATTGTCACCGTGAAAAATCAAACCGGCGATCCCGTGGTTGCGGATTCCTTGATTCTGGTTGTGGATACAGTGAGAGAAATAACCGGCGCTGATATTTCGGATCGAGTAGAGATTAAAGGCTCTGATGGGTTGTTAGCCAACGGCAAACCGTTTTTTCGGATTCCCAATGCTGATGAAGAGCTGGGTCCCTATAGTGAAAGTGAGCCGGTGACCATTCGGGTGAGTAATCCTGACTACCTTCGCTTTTATCCGCCAAATATTCGGGTGCGCGGGCTTCGTCGTTCACCAGGAGAGGCGGTCAAAGGCCTCTTGGAATCCCTGGTACAAAAAGGGATTTTAGCTCCTGAAGAAGCCGCGAATGCCATGAAGTCTACTGCTCCTCCAGTTCCATCAGATAACCCCTAACACCTTGTCTGTTCTTCCTACCCAGAGTGAAGGGGGGACCGACATCACCCTTCCTTCCGCGAGTATCTTTCCTCTCGTGAAGCCATGCTTGGTTGCCTTTGACGATCCCTTCGAGTTGTATGGGCGGGTCACGGCGTATGCTCCCCACTCCTTTTTTATCGAACATGATTGGAATCAGGGGGAGGTGTTTCGTCGTTTCTCTTATTTGGGGTGTGATCCCTATCAAGTGATGAGAGGGAAGAATGGCACCGTTCAAATCTCTACCGGCGATGCTTGGGAAGAGCAGGCGGGAGATGCTTTTTCCTTGTTACAACGACAGTTTGTTGAGCAACCTTCTGGTGTCGCGTCTTCATTTTTGCCCTTCCTAGGGGGAGCGGTTGGATGCCTGAGTTATGACCTAGCCAGGACCTTCGAGGTTCTCCCGGAATATGCGCAAGACGACCTTCAATTCCCTGATATCTATTTTCTTTTTGTTGAAGCCTTTGTGGTTGTTGATCATCAGATGGCCGGAGCCTGGCTGGTTTTTTCACCTTCTCCTGAACGGTTAGCAAAAGAGAATTGGGAGCATCTGTATCGGGAAGGACAATCTCGTTTGCTGGAATTGGAAGCAAAGTTGAAATCCGTGGATCCTCTCTTGGGTAGGGAAAAGGCTGGCCCACTATCTCTTCAAATTCATGAGGGGCAATCCGCGTCTCAGTATCGGGATCGGGTGCGCGAATGCCAACAGTTTATTGGCGCTGGAGATATCTATCAAGCCAATCTCTCTCATCGTTTTCAAGTTGAAGGCATGACGGATCGTTTCTCCTCACAGGCGCAGGCTGGCGCATCCCTCTACCGTCAATTACGTTGCATGAACCCTTCGCCTCATTCAGCGTTTTTTGTACTCGAATCTGATGTCATTGTCTGTAATTCGCCGGAACGGCTCGTGCGGCTTTCGGATGGCTTGGCGGATATGCGTCCCATTGCGGGAACTCGGCCGCGAGGTGAAGGAAATGTGCAGGATCGACGTCTCGCTGAGGACCTGCTTTCCGATGCAAAGGAACGAGCCGAGCATTTGATGCTTGTGGATCTTGTCCGTAATGATTTGGGGCGAGTCTGTCGTTATGGATCCATTCGTGTGGATGAGTTCATGACGGTGGAGCGGTATTCCCATGTCATGCATTTGGTTTCGCATATTTTTGGACAACTTCGTGAGGGCTACAACGGATTTGACCTGATTCGAGCTGTTTTCCCAGGTGGTACCATCACTGGGGTACCCAAAGTTCATTGCATGGAAATTATTGAGCGTCTTGAACCGGTTCGGCGTGGATTGTATACGGGCTCAATAGGGTTCATTGGCTGGAATGGAAACGTGGACCTGAATATTGCGATTCGTACGCTGTTGTTGTCGAAAGGCTGTGGGTATCTTCAGGTGGGAGCGGGCATTGTGGCTGGTTCTGATCCAAAGCGAGAATACGAGGAAACCCTTCATAAGGCACAAGCCTTTTTGCAGGTTCTTCAACCTACAAAGGATTCATAAGTAGTGAGGAGTAAGAATTAGCAACCCCAATCTCTTGCTCCTTACCCCTTACCCCTAACTTTTCACTTCAAACTTTTCACTAGGGTAAAAGGTATGTGGGTCTATCTCAATGATCGTTTTGTTCAGAAAGAGCATGCGCGCGTCTCGGTCTTTGATCATGGTTTTTTATACGGGGATGGGGTCTATGAGACGTTGCGGGTGTATCAGGGACGGATATTGTTATGGGAACGGCATCTGGCACGTTTACACCGATCCTGTGAACTGATTGGGTTAAACCTTCCCATACCAGATGACGCATGGTTGCCAATCCTTGGAGAACTCTTAGCTCGCAATACACTTCAGAATGCCGGTTTGCGGGTGACGATCTCACGTGGTGAAGGAGAGCTAGGGATTGATCCGCGGTTGTGTGTTCGCCCGACAGTTGTGGTTATGGCTAAGCCTGTTATGGAGTACATGGATCAACAGCGGGAACAGGGCATGACCTTACATCTGGCGTCTATTAGACGGAATCCTGAGCTCGCTCAATCTCCTCAAATTAAGGCAATCAGTTTTCTGAATAATATTCTGGCTAAACAGGAAGCGGTTCGGGTCGGAGCGGATGATGCCCTGATGTTAAATATGGAGAGTGAACTAGCCGAATGCACAACCAGCAATATTTTTTTCGTAAAAGAACAACGTTTGCACACACCGGCCGTGGAATGTGGAATTTTGAAAGGCATCACCCGGGATGTCGTGATGGAGTTTGCTGAGGAGCAAGGCGTCCGTGTGGAAGAAGGACGTTATACGATCGAGCAATTATTCCAGGCCGATGAGTGTTTCCTCACCAATACCGGTATCGAAATTATGGCTGTCTCGAAAATCGGGGATTGTCAGATAGGGCAGGGGAAGCGAGGGCCATTGACTGGCGCGTTATTGAAGGCTTTCAAGGCAAATGTAGATCGGTATTTGGGCGCGTGTCTGACGGCCTCGGATGTGTGATGCTGCTTCAGCTGCGGACGGTTCTTTTTGTTTTTTTGGGATGAGCTAAGGGAGCAGGTACGCGAGTTTGTTGGCTCTGGCTATGGACCTTCCATTTCAATCCTTTGCAAAAAGGAATATCTTCGCGGTAATGAGCTCCCACGCTGTTGGTTCTCCACAGCGCCGCTTCGGTCACACAGAGCCCCACCTGAATCATATTTTGTGTCTCTAAGCCAGTTCGGTCGAAAGGCGGCATCTGTATTTTCCGAGACCACTGTTGAAGCTGCTCAAGGGCTTTCTGCAATGAATCCGCAGTTCGTATTAACCCAACTTTTGTCCACATCAGACGTCGTAAGGAGTTGCGAAGTTTTTCAATGTCCTGCTCGGACATTTTCCGTGCTGAAGGTTTTCTTGGAACAGAATTGGAAATCGACGTAGGTGGGGAGTAGGTGTGGAAATAACGAGCAGCGGCTTCAGCAGCGCGCAATCCAAAGACGAGTCCTTCCAAAAGAGAATTGCTTCCCAGTCGGTTGGCTCCATGGACACCTGAACAGGCCGCCTCTCCGGCGGCAAATAAGCCGGGCAGGTTTGATGCGCCGTGGAGATCAGTTTTCACGCCACCCATAAAGTAATGGGCGCTGGGTGAGACTGGAATCCATTCTTCAGAAATATCAATGTCATACCGTAAACACGTGGAATAAATGGTAGGGAAACGTTCTTTTAAAAACTTCTCTCCTAAGTGGGTGACATCCAAATAGACGTGGCGGGCTTTGGTTTTTTGCATTTCTGCCCAAATGGCACGGGAAACAATATCTCGTGGGGCGAGTTCTTGATTGCGATCGTATTGTTTCATAAATCGTTCGCAACGATTGTTTCGGAGAATTCCTCCCTCACCACGCAACGCTTCCGAGAGGAGAAACGGGGGGCTTGATGGGAGATACAGCGAGGTGGGATGAAATTGGACAAATTCCATATCTTCGAGAATGGCCCCGGCTCGAAGAGCCATGGCGATTCCATCGCCGGTTGCATTGGGTGGATTCGTGGTTCGTGCGTAAATTTGCCCTGCTCCACCGGTAACCAATAAGACTGCCGAAGCCAGAATGGTTTTACAGGCTCCTTTTTGTTCATCGAGGACGATGGCCCCACAACATCGACCGTCTTGAACCAGCAGTTCTACCCCAAAATGATTGCCTAGCCACTTCAAATTTTTGAGACCTTGAGCTTTGGTACTCAACGCTCGGACCATTTCGCTGCCGGTGGCATCCCCGCCGGCTCGTAACACGCGGTGGCGGCTATGGGCTCCTTCCTTGGTAAAAGCCAGTTGGCCATCGACGGTGTCGAATTTGGCTCCCCATTCAATCAGTTCATGAATACGGGAGGGGCCCTCTTCAACCAATGCCTTTGTGGCGGGCCGTGAGCCTAGTTGATGTCCAGCCTTGACCGTATCGGTGAAGTGAAGATCGACATCGTCCTCTTCGCTCAGCGCCACAGCGACGCCCCCTTGGGCATAAAAGGAGTTGTTATCTTGGGGGCCGCCTTTCGCCACCATCGTGACTTCTCCATGTCGGCACAGCTCCATGGCAGCGCGTAGTCCAGCCACGCCTGCGCCAATAATGAGGAAATCTGTGGAAAAACCTCGAGCGTTCATGGGTGTCTCAGCCAATGAAGAAAGTATGGCAAGGGTGAAGGTGTGATGAAATTTGATTATGAAGAAATCAGGAAGGTGAGTTGAGCCGGGATGCTATCCCAAAGGGAAGTTCGCCCTCGACTCCTCTGAGTAAAATGACCTGGTTTCCACTCCAGAGCAGGATTCCGTGACCGCTTGCCGATTCTTTAGATTCTTGAGTTGAGCGCTGCCAGGTGCCTTGCCAAGAAATGAATGCGGAAATGCGGTTCCCATCGATGAGGATTCGATCCAACGTGAAATCGAGGGCAATTGTGGAAAATGTCGCAAAGTCTTGCCGGGTCTCAGCCTCTAAGATTTCTAGCTGTTCAAGGGGTAAAAGGAGCTCATGGAAGGCTGAGGCATCTTGATTGACATAAGCAGTTTCGAGTGTTTTGATGGCCTGCAGCATCCGTTGAAATCGAGCATGGTCCTCCGGATATTTCGGTGTTTTTGTTGAACATCCCGTTTCCGCCAGGCAGCCAATTCCTATGACAATGAGAGTTGGCCATACCCAAAGGCGATTGATAGCTTGGGCTTTCGTTCGCATGAGGGTCTATAATGGAGAAGCCTGCCAGGGAGGGTCAAGGGAATTTTACAAGAGAAGATGACTCTGAGGTATGAGAGCGGGTATGATGCACAGGTTTCTTGACACGTTTCTTAACCCTATGATACGAATTCCCGCTGTTCATTTGGCGGTGTTTCTCGAAGGATAAACGTTTCGTATTGTGCATTTGGCTTGCCATCTCATAATTTTTTAACCCAGGAATCCATTTCTATGTCGAGTGTGGTCAAAAAGCGGAGGAAGAAGATGCGCAAGCATAAACATAAAAAACTTCGTCGCCGCATGAAATTCGCTAAACGGCGTAATTAATTTCATAGGTCAGCAGGGAGAAGGGCATTGTATGACCCAGGGGAAAAAAACTCGAATCAGGGTACGTTCCTCCCTGTCGACCTATGTCGGCGAACTCTTAATTCCACCTATGCGGAATCGAATTTCGGACGTCCTCAATGATGAATCGGTCCTCTTTGTGAATTTGACCGATGTTCTGATTGATGACACCCACCATTCAGAGTTTGTCGCCCTCAATAAAATGCAAATCGAATCGGTTGTTCAACTCGATTCGTAGCCGGGTTTTCCCCCTTCGTCCTTCCTGCCTCATCCCTTGCTTGTGCGTATTTTCATGGCCAATGCCTTTCTCGTATTCTTCCTCAACACTGACTGTGTGAGTTTTGTATGAATCAGTGGCCTCGATTTCTACCATTTATTCGTCCTCAGATGGTGATCATGGCCTGTGCTGGCGTAGCCGTCATGGGCGTGGCGGCTTGTAATTTGATCCTAATCCGCTTGGCTGGGTCTTTGTGGGATTTGATTACCGTACAAAAGGATCTTCAGCAACTCACCACCATGGTGTGGATGTTTCTTGGACTCGTGGTTGGGCAAGGGCTGTTGTCGATGGGCCATAGTTATATGACCGCGTTGGCCTCTCAGCGCGTGATGGCCGATTTTCGCACACATGTTTTTTCTCATCTTCATCGGTTATCCCTCAATTTCTTTGCCAAACGACGCACGGGTGAATTGATTTCCCGCCTCATGAACGATGTGGGAGTGATTCAAAATCTCCTCACGGAAACGCCAATGGATGCACTCAAGCATTTGGTGACGATTATCGGAGGGGTAGGGTTTCTCTTGGTGATGAATTGGCGTTTGTGTGTGTTGATTCTCATTCTTTTACCCTTGCTCGCGATTGTCGCACGAATTTTTGGGAAACGGTTGAAAGCGCTTTCTATGAAGATTCAGGACCAGACGGCGGCAGTCACCACACTTATCGAAGAAGTGGTGTCAGGCATTCGGGAGGTGAAATCATTTGTCCAAGGTCAACGAGAAGAAGCCAGATTTCGTTTGGGTATAGAAGGGCTTTTAGCGACGACCATGCAGAGGACGGCGGTCTTAGCGGTCTTTGTCCCGGTGATTACCTTTTTCACCTTTGTGATGGCGATTGGTGTGTTGTGGTACGGGGGCAAGCAAGTTATCGAAGGGCAGTTATCACCAGGCGAACTCTTTGCCTTTGTCCTCTTTGCGGGAATTCTCATTGGGCCGTTTGGGTCTGCCGCGCGGATTTTCACCCAAGTCAAGGAAGTCCAAGGCGCCATGACTCGAGTGTTTGAACTGCTGGATACGCCGTTAGATATTCAAGATTCTCCCGATTCCCGGCCCTTAGTGCCAATTTGCGGGGATGTCCAGTTTGAGGAGGTGCAATTCGCCTATGAAGATCGACCCCCGGTTCTGGACACCGTTTCGTTTTCGATTAAAGCTGGAGAATGTGTCGCGCTTGTGGGACCCACCGGAGCCGGGAAGACCACCATTATTAATCTGCTTCACCGCTTTTATGATCCCACCATGGGGAGAGTGCTCATTGATGGCCACGACGCAAGATCCATTCAATTGGACAGTTTGTACGGCCAATTGGCGCTGGTTCCTCAAGAAACGTTTTTGTTTGGTGGCACCATTATGGATAATATTCGATATGGTCGTTTGGATGCTGCGGAAGCTGACGTTCTTGAAGCGAGTCGACGCGCCAATGCCCATGACTTCATTAAAGACCTCCCCGAAGGGTATGGGACTGTCTTAGGGGAGAAGGGCGTGAACCTATCGGGTGGACAACGTCAGCGAGTGGCCATTGCCCGGGCGTTGCTGAAAGACCCCAGAATCCTCATCCTTGATGAAGCGACGTCGGCCTTGGATAGTCAATCAGAATCGTTAGTGCAGGGAGCGTTGGTTGAGCTGATGAAGGGACGAACGACGTTGATGATTGCGCATCGTTTTTCCTCAATCCAGCGAGCGGATCGAATTCTCGTTCTTCATCGAGGAACGATTATCGAAGAAGGCCGGCATGAGGCCTTATTAGAAAAACGTGGGCTCTATCACCACTTGTATACATTGCGGGAAGTTGAAGGAATTGCGGATATTGCGAAAACCGGGGTAGAGCGGATCAGCTAAATCGGAAGGTTTGGAGGTCCATGCTTCATGAAGAATGCCTTGGTGATTAGGGAATTTTTGAGAAATCCGCTGGAATATTGATCAATTTCCCGTCTGGAAAAAAGACCGCCAACGTCCCTGGTGTCTGTGGATCAAAGTCTGCGTAGGCAAAGCGTGCAGTAAATCGAGAACGAAAGCTTGGCGTGGGGCCAGGATTCTTGCGGCCACGTTCGGCAGGACCAATATCGACCGGACGAGCCATGAGATTTCCCTGTTGCAAAGCGATTTCCGCGCCTTCGGCAAAGAATTCTTCATCCCCGCATAATCGTACTTCGACTTCGAGATAGGGCATGCCCAAAATTTCTTGGATTTTTGATTCTGGCATGCGGATATCTTGCTTCTGACGTTTCGATTCTGCCGCTTCACGACGTCCAAAGTATTCTAGCCAATAACGACGGGTGCGTAAAATGGCATGGGTCCCGCATGGATCTACTTCAGGGTCCGCTCCCACCCGACTGACTTTCTCGGAAGCTTTCATGACTGCGGCCACATCCTCCGCAGATTCAGCTTTTTCCATCGTTTGCCGGCCAGCTGCAAGGGATTGATTAGCTTCTTCAATGCTCATGGACAAATCGATGCCGTGTGAAACAGACGGCAAAGTCATCACGCCCACGCTTATCATGGCGAAAAGGGAAAATGAGAGGCGAATGAACGATGAAGAGCCAATACCCATGTAGGTTCTCCTTAGAGCGGTTGCACGTACCGAGATGAGAAACAATTGCGGAATTGTAGAGAAGCCTCTGAGCGTTTGCAATCCCTTGAGTCATCGTACCGAGGCGTCTTGGTGTTGGCCAAGTTCTCGCGTCAATTTGAGGCAGGTTTGTTAGGAAGAAAGGGTTCTAAATCAGAGACTTGTCGCGATGAATAGTTGACTCCCTCTTTCCACTTCGGTAGATTATTGACCCGTTAGGTAAACAGGTAAGTGAGCCGTCCCCAGGCCGGCACAAAAATCTGGGTTCTCGCCGTCGTTTACAATCCCCAGTTTCAACGAATTAGATGTCAACTATTCAATGGTCTTCGAAGAGGTGTGGAATGAGCAGGGCACCACTATGGAGGACGTATGGACAATAAGAAAGTCGAACGGGTGTACACGGCCTATGCATCCGTGTACGACCATACGTTTGGAAAAGCGTTTAAGCAATCTCGGGAATCTGCCGTTCGCGGATTGTCAATTGATCCTGGTTGCCAAGTCTTAGAGGTGGGAGTCGGAACCGGCGAGGCGTTGCCCTTGTATCCCTCCCATTGCGATGTGTTGGGGATTGACCTCTCGGAGGGCATGTTAGAGCATGCCCATCGGAGAGTGGACGAATTCAAATTATCGCATGTCACCCTTCAGACCATGGATGCGGGCAATATGCAACTTCCTGATGATACCTTTGATATTGTGATGGCTGCCTACGTGGTGACGGCCGTTCCAGATTATCGAAAGGTAGTCAATGAAATGATCCGAGTATGTAAGCCTGGAGGCAGGATTGTCATGCTGAACCATTTCAGTAATGGGAATAAAATGATTGCAGCAGTGGAGAAATTCATTTCCCCCATGTGCAAGCATATCGGATTTCGAACAGATTTATCACTCCATACGGTTTTAGAAGGGACCAGTTTGATGGTGGCTAGTAAGAAAAAGATGAATCCGCTTCGGTTTTGGCATTTGGTTGAATGCGTCAATAAAAAAAACGGCCAGCCGCCTGTGTTTGCCAATGGTTTTGCCCTCAATGGACATGTGTCCTGATACGTGGCAAGTTCTGAACGCCAAAAAATAGTATCTTGAAATTACGAGACGGCTCTATCGTTTTTTCCCTTCCAACGTCTTCCCTTTCTTGCCTTTTGATTTTTCACGATAGCTAAACATTTCTTCGTCATTCTCGATGGCAGGATCATGAAAATCGCCACCTGTCTTCAGCATGTCACGTTTGAAGGCCCTGGCGTCTTTCGTCAGGCATTGGAAGCACGAGGCTATACCGTTCGAACGATACTGGTACCTTCCGAAGGATTGCCTGAAAGTCCAGGCGAATTTCTTCTGATCATGGGAGGGCCGATGTCAGTCAATGAACCTGAATCCTGGATTACAGAAGAATTGCAATTCGTGCAAGCTGCGATGAAGGCTGGGATTCCTATTCTGGGCATTTGTTTTGGGTCGCAATTGTTGGCCAAGGCCGTGGGCGGTTCCGTGTCGCCGGGACCGACGTTTGAAATTGGGATGGTTCCGGTGACATTAACGGATGAAGGCAAAACTGATCCTGTTTTTAGCCAACTGCTATCTACGTTTCAGGTCTTTCAATGGCATGGGGAAGGGATCACGCTTCCTCCTGAGATTCCCTCGTTAGTGGCCTCAGCTGAATTTTCCGCACAAGCTTTTCGTGCGCGGGAGCGCTGCTATGGACTGTTGTTCCATCCGGAAATGGAAGAAGAGGGCATGCAGGCCCTCTGTCGAGAATGTCCAGACGATGTCAAAAAAAGCGGAATCCCTTCTGAAGCGATTCACGCACAAGCCATCCCTCATTTACCGATGCTCCATCAATTCGCTGATCGACTAATTGGGCATTTGGCCCAATAGCGTCTTGCTCTTTTCCCTTCGGTTTCCGTCCCCTATTGTCGCGGTTGACAAATTGTTCGTCGAAGGTACCCCAAGCGGCTGAAAGTTTGGTACGGTAGCGGCTCATTATTTATCGTGAGATTGACAGAAAAGGAGCAGACATTCATGGCTGGGTTTCCTATTCAGTATGCAGATCGTATCCGAACGTTACCGCCCTATTTATTTGCGGCAATTGATGACATGAAGCGAAAAGCCATCGAGGGCGGCATGGATATTATTAACTTGGGTATTGGCGATCCAGATTTGCCCACACCGGAGCCGATTATTGAATCATTGCGACGGGCGGCCGGTGATCCCAAGCATCATCAATATCCATCGTATGATGGGATGTTGTCGTTTCGGACGGCCGTTGCCCAATGGTATCAGCGCCGGTTTGGCGTGACGGCCGATCCCAAAACGGAAGTACTCACGCTCATTGGTTCCAAAGAAGGGATCGGCCATGTGCCATTAGCGTTCATCGATAGGGGGGATATCGTGTTAGTCCCGAGTCCTGGGTATCCCGTGTATCCGGTTGGAGTGAGTTTCGCCGGGGGCACTTCTCATTTTATGCCATTAACCAAAAGCACTGGGTTCTTACCTGATTTAGATGCAATCCCCAAAGATGTCGCCCAAAAAGCCAAATTGATGTTTTTAAATTCCCCCAATAATCCGACGTCGGTGGTGGCCAGTAAAGAATTTTTCAAGAAAGTGGTCGACTTTGCGAAAGAGCATCAGATCATCGTGTGTCATGATGCGGCCTATTCGGAAATTTATTATGATGGCAAGCGGCCTTGCAGTTTTTTGGAAGCCGAAGGGGCCATGGACGTTGGCGTAGAATTTCATTCCCTCTCGAAGACTTTCAATATGACAGGTTGGCGCATCGGGTTTGCCGTCGGACGACAGGAAGCCATTGCCGGTCTGGGAAAAGTCAAAACCAATATTGATTCAGGCGTATTCCAAGCCATTCAAGAAGCGGGGATCACCGCATTGGAATTGGATGATGCGGTCACCAATGACTTGCGTGGAATTTATCAAGAGCGTCGGGATGTGTTAGTGGCTGGATTGAAAAAACTCGGCTTGTCGTTAGACATACCGGAAGCGGCGTTTTATGTCTGGATTGAAGTGCCGAAAGGGTATACCTCCGCATCTTTTACCGCCCATCTCATCGAAAAAGCCGGCATCGTGACGACGCCAGGGAACGGGTTTGGTGATCCAGGAGAGGGCTACATCCGCATGACCGTGACGACGACCAAAGAACGATTGGCAGAAGCCGTCGACCGCATGCAAAAAATTGGCTGGTAGTTTATGAAGTAGGGAGTGAAAAGTAAAAAGTGGGAAGCAAGAGAGAAGGAGGAAGAAACGATTAATTCACTCGTATTTCGTTCTTCTAACTTGTTACTTCTGAGGGGAGTTGATCGCGTTCTTGTTGAAGAGCAAGAATGGTACGTCCTTGCTCTTGGAGCCACTGTTCAAGTTTTGCCGTAGCGTCTGTCATCGTTCCTTCTCGACCCAATAATTCCAAGGCATAACTCGTTTCTGCCAACAAAGTGGCTCCGATTGATCGAGAGGAGCCCTTGCAAGCATGGGCAACCTTCACTAATGCCTCAGCGTCCTGATGGTGAATGGCTTGTTTGATGCCTTCGAGATGACGAGGGAGATCTGTGAGGAATTGATCTACCACGGAAATGAAAAACTCGGGATCTTCGTCGCCACCAAGGGCCTTGAGATTTTGGAGGATGGCTTTATCTAGGCAAGGAGGCAAGGAGGTCGGGGGCTTTTTGCTTTTTTCCGTTACGGGATGGTCCGCGACTTCGCTCGCGATACGATCCGGTAACCATTTGGTGATCGTGGCAGATAATTCTTCCAGCCTGACGGGTTTTGTCAAAAAGTCATCCATTCCAGCTTCAAGACACAATTCTCGATCGCCTAATAAAGCATTGGCCGTTAGGGCGATGATTGGAACTCGGGAACGGTGAGGAGTGATTAGTAAGGAGTCAGGAGTTGTCGGAAAATCTGTCTCTTTCTCCTTACACCTTACTTCTAACTTTTCACTTTCTGCTTTCCTGATTTTTCGTGTGGCTTCTATGCCATCCATCTCGGGCATTTGGCAATCCATCAGCACCAGATCATAGGATGTGCGATCAATAGCCTCGACGGCTTCCTGCCCATTTTCAACGACATCAACACGATAACCGAATTTTTGAAGCATGCGAACGGCCACTTTTTGGTTGACGATATTATCTTCTGCCAGAAGAATGTGTACCTGTGTGTGAGCCTGGGCTTCTTCAACGGTATGTCGTGTGATCAAGGTGGAGGAAGGACTGGTGGTGGATGCGGGCGCCTGTTGGTCACTGCCTAAAATCATGAGCAGGCACTGTTGTAATTGTTGATGTCGAACCGGTTTCGTGAGGTATCCATTGAAACCGGCGACTTGAGCTAATTTGCCGTCCCCTCGTTTTCCCAGAGCAGTGAGGAGAATAAGGGGAATTTGGGAAATTTCCGAATTTCCCCGTATGTGTTTGGCTAAGGAGAATCCATCTTCCTGCGTGCTTTCTGAGAACGTATGGTCCAAAATGGCGATATCGAACGATTGCTCTCCATTGGCGCGTTGCTGAAGGAGTACAAGTCCTTCGCGTCCGTTGGGGCTGACCTCGCAAATCATTCCCCATGATTCGGCGTAATGCTGAAGGAGAAAGCGTATGGTGTCATTAGATTCGACGATGCACATACGCCGTCCCTTAAGGGTGGCATGAGGGACTGGAGTGGGACCAGACACGGAACTCTGAGCCAAGGGAATGGTAAACCAAAAGGTGCTGCCATGTCCTTTTTCACTGATCACCCCAATTTCTCCCTGCATGAGGGTCACCAATTGTTTACTGATGGCTAATCCTAATCCCGTACCGCCGAACTTGCGGGTCGTTGAGCTATCCGCCTGGGTAAATGATTCAAAAAGTTTTTGTTGAGCTTCCTGAGTGATGCCAATGCCGGTGTCAGTGACGGCAAAACGGAGATTCGTGGTGTCCGTGGTCGTCTCGATCACTGAGACGTCAATCACAATTTCACCATCGTGGGTGAATTTGATGGCATTCCCTACGAGATTAAAAAGAACCTGCCTGATTCTTCCCGGATCTCCTTGTAATTGCAGTGGAGTTGAAGCATAGATTAAGCCAATCAGCTCAAGACTTTTCTGGCTGGCTCGTTCTGTAAGGATATCTAAGACTGCATCCACGGCTTTCCGGATATCAAAGTCGATGATTTCCAAGTCCAATTTTCCTGCATCGATTTTTGAAAAATCCAAAATATCGTTAATGATGGTGAGAAGGAATTCACCAGAATGTTTGACTGTGTCCACCATCTCAAGCTGATCGGCATCTAATTCCGAACCCAGGAGGAGCTCGGTCATGCCAATGACCCCATTCAAAGGCGTTCGGATTTCATGACTCATCGTCGCCAGAAACGCAGATTTTGAACGTGCAGCGGCTAACGCTTCATCACGAGTTGTGGCCAACTCCAGGTTTTGTTGTTCTAGCGCTTGGGTGGTTTGCGTAATCACCGCCTCGGTGTCTTTCCGTTCGGTAATATCTCGGCAGGTACTGACTAAACCGGCAGATGATTGATCATTATTCAGAAGAAGGGAGAGGGAAATCTCAACGGAGAAGGTCGTTCCGTCTTTTCGCAGACCCACAAGCTCTCCTTGCCATTTCCCAGAATCACGAAGATGAAGCAGGCAACTTTCATCGATGTAGGCTAACTGATCTGTGGAATAGAGAGTTTTCCAGGATTGACCTATTAATTCATCAACCGTGTAGCCGTACATGGCTGCGTGAGCACGATTGATGTAGGTATATAGTCCGTTTTGATCAAGCAGGGCGAGTCCCTCAATACCTTGGTCAATAGCATGTTGCAGATGGCCCCGAGCCTTCTCAGCCTTTTGCCGTTCTGTGATATCTTTGAACGTGACAACGGCACCCACAATCTGGCTCTTATCATCGTGGATCGGCCTGCTCGTGTATTCAACAGGGAATGACGTCCCGTCTTTCCGCCACAGAACTTCGTCTTCTATATGGTAAATTGCACCATCTTTGAAGGCGGCATACATGGGACATTCTTCTCGGGGATAGGATGAACCATCATTTTTAGTGTGATGCATAGTGGCATGCATGGGAAGGCCAACGAGTTCTTGAGGCTCATAGCCGAGCATGAGTGCACCAGCAGGGTTCACAAATGTTGTTTGACCCTCCAGATCCAAACCAAAGATCCCTTCTCCTGCTGAGGCCAGGATGCGTTCGTGCCGAATGGAGAGATCTTGGTGGGCCTGACGGTTTTGCTGGCGGTCAATGGCTGTCGTGATTCGGTCGCCCACCATTTTCAGACTGTCCAGCGTCAGGGCTGTCAATGGGTGTTTGGCAAATAATGCCATGACACCCACCACCTCTTGACCCTTGAGTAAGGGATACCCGGCAAAGGCAACCATGCCTTCGAGTTTGGCCCATTCCTGGTCTGAAACACGAGGGTCTCCGATGACGGCATTAGTCAAGTGAGGTTTCTTCTCTGCCGCAATCTTCCCGATTTTGAACTGTCCGACCGGAACACGACCATGGGGACCATCCAAATGTGTATAGAGGCCGGCGCTGGCTTGCAGCTCGAGGATCTGTTGGTTAGGATTGAGGGTCCAAATTCGAGCGAAGGCCGCGTTGAGATGTTTCACAATCGCTTGCGTGGATTGCTGAAGGAGCGGCTGGAGTTCTTGTGTTTGGTTGATGATTTGTCCCACCTCCGCGTCTAACGCGAGCAAACAGTTCTGTTCGGCCATTGTGTGTTCGGCCTTTTTCCGTTGGGTGATATCCCAGTTCACTCCGACCATTCGAACGGAATTACTCTCTGTGTCTCTCTGGACAATCCCTCGGGCCGCAATATAGTGAACAGATTGATCATCCCAAACTACCCGAAATTCAGTATCGAATTCTTTCTTCCCTGCAAGGGCAAACTGGAGCGCCTCTTCGGCATCTTTTCGGTCATCAGGGTGGACTCCTTTGGCCCATGCGTCATAGGCCCCGCTAAATTGGTCAGATTCAACTCCATATAGGGCAAGCGTTGTGGCATCCCATGTCAGAACGTTGTTAATGATATCCCAATCCCAGATCCCCATTCCTGTAGATGCCGTGGCTAGGGTAAGGCGTTCTTCACTTTCGTGTAGAGCAATTTGTACCGCCTGACGTTCTTGTTCGTTATGGAAGGCATGAAGAATTTTTCCACAAGAGGCGAGAAGAGGTTGGAGATATTCCACAAGTTGGGAATCGTACCCTTGTTCTCGGTTGCCCAGGCCGGCCATCCCTAGAAACTGACCCCCATGGAATATGGGAATGCCAAGGAACGCATTGAGCGCTGGATGACCTTCGGGAAGTCCGCCTCTTCGGGGATCACTTTTCGGGTCATTTGAGATGACATATTCCTCAGTCGTTAAGACCTTTCCAAACAGCGTATTGAGATTGAAAAATTCCATATGGGGGGCAAAGCGATCATGAAAAGCTCGGGTTTCTTTATTCCAGGCAATATTGGTGATGGCATGCGTCTTGAGATAGGGCTTCCCATCTTGATCTAGCACCTCTCCAATGAAACCGTAGGCGCTCTCCGAGATGGCTAATATTTGAGCAAGGACTTCAGTAAATGTTTGGGGTGCATTTTTTGTAGAAATATAAGTCGACTCAATGTGCCGAATGGCTTCAAGGAGACGTTGGTGTTTTTGCCGCTCAAAAATTTCTGCTTGGGCTTGTTTCCGGAGTCGTTGGGATTCGGCAACTTGGCGGTGGAGATCAGAGATGTCTTGAATAATAACCAAGGCCTGCCATTCCTGAGTGGGTTCGTCCCATATGGCTTTGGCAATCGTTTGCTGGATACGTGGCTGCCCGTTTGGATGAGAGCAGGGCAGAAATTGCGGATGAAACTGCGACCCGAAGGTGGCCGGGGGGCCTCCTTCAAATAAAGGTTCAAAACGTGACGTATATTTTGGCGTATTTAAATGAGCAAAGTGGGTTTCAATGGCATTTCCAACAATGGTGGATTTGAGAATGCCTGTCCAGTTTTCTAGACACTGGTTCCAAAATCCAACGGTGCCATTGGGGCGTACAATGAATACGCCTTGAGGAAGATGGTCAAGGATTTCGAGGTTGAGGGATGTATCAAGTTGAGGCATGAGGCGCGGTCGTTGAATTCATGAATTCGGTGACGGCATTCACGAGGAGTCCCAAGTCAGGAATCCCGAACATGAGCATAATATCCCCGGTCAAATCGTATTCTTCTACGGTAAATTGCGTTTGAGCCCAAAGAATAATTCCTGACGAATCTGAAGGTGTGAGTTGCAGCAACCCCTCTATGGAGGTCTCTTGATAAAACGGCACGGAATACATGATTCGATGATTGAGGACGTTGGCCAAGGAGCCCATGACTCCATTGAGCACAATGTTGCCAATCTCGGTGAGTGTGGATTCTCGTAGGGAATCCATGGTGTCAGGATCTTCGGATTCTCCGGTTAAGGCAATGACCAATGCCTTTGCGCTCTCGGTAGGGAAGAGGAGGCATGAGGATCCCGAAAACGTTCCTTTAAAGGGTAATTGTACGGAAGATAACGTGGTGTCCTTCATTTTCTGGACTTCTTGAGAAAGCTCCTCCATTTTTCCCAATTGAAGAAAAGGGATATGTAATCGTATGGGTTTTTCCAACATTTGATTGAGAGAGCCAGCAGCTCGCCCCACCCCAATGTTCAGTAGTTCTTGTAACGCATCTAGTTGCTCCGGATTTATAAGCATGGAACCTCCGTAGTTTTGAGCGTAAGGAGAATTTCTTGTAACGCTTCCTGTAATTGGGCGTGTTTGATCGGCTTGTTCAAAAAGATTGTGGCCCCAAGTTCGAAGCATCGGGTTTTCAGCCATTCCTGTATATCAGCTGTGAGCATGATGATGGGCAACGTGATGTTTCGGGCTTGTAAGGCTTCGAGTGTTTGGAGTCCATCCATGACTGGCATGAGGTTGTCCAAGAGCATGCAATCTGGCGGATTGGCTTCGATTTTTTCTAGCGCCTCTTGACCATTTCCGGCGGTGTCTACCTCGTGTCCGAGAGTCTTGAGGATCCCCGATAGGATAATGCGTTGGGATGAAGAGTCATCGGTAATCAGTATTCGGCTCATCAGGGTTACACGGCTCCTTCTTTGTTGTCAGTTGGAAATATAGAAAGAGGGTCTTTGGCATACTTGAATGTCTAGTCTATTGTCGCGATCTCCACTTCCCTGAAGACCATTTTGTGAGGCCTCAACCTGCGAGGGACTTACGGACATGGGGCCTCTGTCGCCACTGAGGTTGAGAAAATGGTTTCAAGGGCTTGTCGCAATTGGTCTTGTTTGACCGGTTTATTTAAGAACGCCTTGACGCCGAGTTCAAGACATCGGTCTTTCAACCAGTCCTGGACATCGGCAGTCAGAACAATAACCGGTAATTTCACCCCTTGAGATTCAAGTTGTTCAAGGACTTGCACTCCATCCATGACCGGCATGAGCATATCCAAGAGCAGGCAGTCGGGAGGGTTCGCTTGAATTTTTTCAATGGCTTCTTGGCCGTTGCAGGCAGTGTCGACTTCATGCCCGGCATCGGCAACGATGGCCGAGAGCGTTCGGCGCTGGAGTAAGGAATCATCAGTGATTAATACACGGCTCATGGAATAGTCTCCTTCATCTGTATTTGTAGATGTTGAAATAGGTTTTCCCTACACATTCACCATCGATGACGATTAACTCCTCTGCAATGATCTGAATAAGGTGTTTGATGTCGTTTCGGATGTTATCTGGGGAATCTTTATTGAAAACGAAAAGAGGAAGAAACCGTGAGAGGGTTAAGCGTGAGGCGGAAGGGGTAGAGCTGTTGGAAGATGTGGGCGGGTTGAATGGATAACGGTTTGAAGCGAACCAAAGCCCAATCCAAGGTTTTCACAGACTAGATATTGCCGGTCAAAGCGGTTGGGCGTGCGCATCACTTTGCGAATGGATGAGAGATTGGTCAATCCCCACATGGGTAGATGAAAAACAGAAAGAGGATAATCCGTGCCAAAAATCAAACGATCAAAAATTTCAGGATGATGCCGAAGTTTGAGCAGCATACCCAGGCGGTTCGGAAGCGTGAGGGCCGAAATATCTGCATAGAAGTTCGGGTAATAATTCACAAACTCTAATAACGTAGGATAAAACTTTTCATACATCATGAGTCCGTAACTACAGGCGTGGGCTGCGATCACGGTGGCACCGGCTTCTAAGGCGGTGCGAAGTCGGTTCGGGTCACCGACGGATTGGTCTTTTCCCATCAGGCTGAATTCATACCCCACATGACTCAGCAATGGGAGCCCCAGTTTGGCTAGCTCTCGGTAGAATTTTTGGTAGCGGTAATGGCCGGGGTCGAATTGCTGGGAGTTGGGCAGAACTTTGACCAACACGGCTCCAGCCTCTGCGCAGCGATGAAGTTCCTCAATGGCGTCTATCCGTTGAGGATTGATCGACACCCCAGCCAGAAATTCGTTGGGATATGCTTTTGCTTGTTTCAGTACATAATCATTGCTGATGAGAAATTCGGTGGCTTGGTGGTTGATACGACCCTCGTTGGTGTACACCCCATCCATTCCGAGCAGGACGCCTTGTTGGACATGGCGTGATGCGCGTAATTCTCCCAACAGATCTTGGATATATTTTCGATTAGCCGCGCCCGGGTCTGATGGGGAAAGCTGATGTTTCCATAATAAGAAGCGGAAGAGAGGACTCTTGAGCATAGAAGAAGAAATCAGACAGCCGTTGTTTCCCTCTGGCAAGGCGGCCAGGTGGACATGGCAATCGATTAAGGATTTTTCAGGGGCGTCTATTATGGGCATGGTGCTATTCATGTTATGACGATCATGGCGTTTTGGCAAAGTGTGCAAGGGCTATACGTTTGAGAGCACGCAAGTCTAATTTTCCGGTCCCGAGAACGGGGAGTTGTTCAACTTTGATGAAGTTGTCGCGTCGGGGAATGAAGAGATTCGGGAGGCCGCTAGACGTCACCGTATCGAGCATCTCTGGAATCATGGATTCTTCCAATGTATGCAACACGATAAGTTGTTCCCCTTTGCGTTCATCGGGAATCGCTGTAACCGCGAGCATCATACCCTCAGCCTGAATGGCTTGGTGTAAGGCCTCTTCAATGCGTCCATGTGGCACCATTTCTCCGCCAATCTTTGAAAATCGTGACAGGCGGTCGGTAATCGATAAAAACCCGTCTTCATCGAGCTTGGCAATATCTCCCGTGATGTACCATCCCTCGCGCATGGCTTGCGCGGTGAGATCTTCCCGACCTAAGTACCCATCCATGACGTTCGGACCTTTGACCAGCAGCATGCCTGCGGTGCCAACCGGTAAGGGTGCATAGGTGTCAGGGTCGACAATCCGAAGTGAGACTCCCGGGAGAGGTTTCCCGACCGTGCCTTGCCGTGAGGCTGGCTGAAAAAACCCTGCCGCACGAAAATCGGGGCAATTGACGGCAATCACCGGGGCACATTCCGTCACTCCGTAGCCTTCGATGGGACGAATGCCAAAGCGTTCTTCAAAAGCTACGAGGAGTCTATCCGATAATTTTTCTGCACCGGTGAGGACTATGCGAAGTGAGCCAAATTGTTCCGGCGTACATCGGCGAACATAGAGTTGTAAAAACGTCGGTGTGGCTAACAGCACCGTCGCTTGGTGGCGATGAATAAGATCGCCGATTCCTCCCGCATCTAATGGAGAGGGATGAAAGATTACCCCGGCCCCATGGATACTGGGAAACCATAGGGTGGCTAAATATCCAAAAGAATGAAAAAACGGCAATATGCCCAGCACCCGGTCATGTTTGTCGATGTGCAGAAGTTGTGCGACGCCTTCCACGTTGGAATCGAGACTGAAATGACTCAGCATCACCCCCTTCGGTTCTCCAGTGCTCCCGCTACTAAAGATAATAGTCGCTAAATCTTCGATGGTGGGATGGGTAATGGCCCCGCAAGCACGTTCGAGCATGCGGATAGGAGCGAAGATTGCCAGGAGAAGGGCCATGATTTTAGCGCGAGCATCAATCGTTATTCGCACGTCCTCAATCCAGATGGGCGTGAGGTTGGCTGGAAGCTCGACTTTGGCTTTTTCCAAGAAGACCCGATTGGTTAAGACGGTCACTAAGCCGGCTTGCTTCGAGGCTGATTCAAGTCCGGTTGTTCCAGCCGTATAATTCAAATTGACCGTGGTACGGCCAGACAGTGTGGCGGCAATATTTGCGAGGGCGCCACCTACGCTTGGTGGTAAGAGCAGGCCCACCGTATGTTGCCCGTCCCAATCGGATCGTAAAGCTCTTGCCAGGGCTATGGCACCCATAAGGGCTTGGGAGCAGGAGACATGGGGTTTGGTCGCATCGCCGAAGACAAATCGGAATGGGTGTTTGCGCATGGAGGAGACAAAGTTATGGTGTAGCGGTCGACTGCTGGTCTTCCGCACACTCCATGCCACTTCACCTAATTCCTGGATGGCTTGACGAAGATCATCAGCCGTTGTTGTGGATGGAAGAGGTTTACCGAGAGAGATGGTGATGGGATAGGGAATGCGAGAGGGCCATTTAGCTAAAAATTTTCCCCCAATAAAACTAAAGACGCTTCCCCACACTCGATCTAGATGAATGGGAATAATCGGAATATCTCGACCTTTGACAATGCGAGTGAAGCCAGCCCGGAATGGCAACAGATTGCCGGTGCGCGTGATCTGGCCCTCCGGGAAGATACAGACTAGCTCCCCGTCATCCAGGCGGCGTCCCGCTTCTCGTAAGGCATGCAAGATTTCTCTGGGAGACCCATTGGACGAAATGGGTATGGCGCCCATAATTTTCGCAAACGGGTTAAGGAATCTATTGTTGTAATAGATTTGATCAACCAGAAATCGAATTGGCCGATCAGTTGTGGCCAACAGCAGGAATCCGTCAATGAAGGACACATGGTTCGGGACGAGCAATGCCCCTCCTTCTTGAGGTATATGTGTTCTTCCGAGAATAGTGAGTCGATACAGGCTGTGCGTGAACAGGACCAACACAAGACGGATAAATGTTTCGGGAAGTTGATACATGGCCCAGAGTGTGAGCAGTCCACTACCTATCCCTGATACGAGAAATATGGCGCTGGCACCTAAGCCGATGGTCGCCAACAGTCCGCACCCCAGAGATCCCAATAGCACCCCTCCGAATACTAAGGTATTGGAAAAGGCAATAACGGCTCCCCGGCGATCAGCAGGTGATCGCCATTGAATAAGCGCGTTGAGTGGAACAACCACAAACCCGCTAGACAGACCGAGACAGGCCATTCCGAATAGGGTCCCGCCAAGTTCAGGTTTCATGAAACCTAACGCGACCAAGCTGAGGGTGATGCCAATGCCTCCAAACGGAAGGTACCCCAATTCCACCCTTGTGGCCGAGAGTTTTCCCACCAGAACGGCGCCTAATCCGACGCCCACGCCAAAGGCTGCCAGAGGAAAGCCGGAATAAGTATCTGATAGATGCAGGACGGCTTTGGCATAGACTAAGACATCTTGCCCAACCAGGCTGGCCAGCGTCCAAAACGCGATGGAGCCTAGAACGCCTAAGGTCAGGACGCGATCAGCTCGGAGGGCGTCGACTGCTCCTTGCCACGTTTCTCGAATACCTCCATCAGGACGGGCTTGTGGCACTGGAGGGATCAGCAACGAGGCCCAGAGGCCCATTCCAGAAAACATCACCAATATGAGTCCGGCCATCCAGGGCATGGGACCTGAAAGGTCCAGCAATGGGCCCGCCAATGCTGTCCCACCAATTATTGCGATGAATGTCCACATCTCCAATTGCCCATTGCCCCAGGATAAACGGTGGTGCGGTAATAGCTCCGGCAGAATCCCATATTTGGAAGGACTAAAGAGGGCGCTTTGGGCGCCCATGCCCGCGAGAACGAGCAGGGGCAACATGCCTCCGGCAGGGTTGAAAAAGAGCGCTGCCGTACCCGCACTCATCAAGAGAACCTCAAGGGCTTTCATCAGGACGATCACCGTACGTTTACTGAAACGGTCAGAAAAGACTCCGGCAAAGGCAGAGACCAGCATTAAGGGAAGGGTGAAGATCACAAATGCTTGAGTGGTTTGAGTTTGGGAGGCCAATTCAAATGCTGGCCCAGACATGGTTGAAGAAGTGGCGACTTGTTTGATGGCCAAGAGGGCAATCATGAGTTTCCATGCGTTGTCATTGAATGCGCCAAAAAATTGGGCAATGAGGAGCCCGCGAAGGGCACGAGTTGAAGCCGAATCGTCCTGAGAAATGGAGAGGGGCTCAGTCATGGCATTGGCGAAGGAGATATGCTGCGTTGTGGGGAGGGAATGGTTTCACGCGAATCGATGAATATTATCATGTTTTTCGTCATATCAGAAGTCTCTTCGGACCCGCTCCTTGTGAAATCTCTTTAAAGTTCTTGGTCAAATGACCGATTTATTCCGTAATACTGCTAATGCCTCCTGGTCGAGGGAAGGAACAGATGAAGGGGTTTAAGATCCCTTACGAGAGTCTTGGTGAAGGTGTATCCATTTCATCTCATATGATCAGATTGAATTAGATTCAGACGTCACGAACAACCGTTAATAATTTCATGGGACCAACCACAGCTTTTCCAAAAGAATCAGAAATGGGTGAGGTCTCAACTAAAGGCGGAGAGTCTGTTTTTCATAAGATGAGAAATGTGTTGAATAGCGTGCATGTCTCAGCGGGATTGATCAACCATCAATTGCGAGAGTTTCATGTGGATGATGTTGGACGTGTCGCCGATATGTTAGAGGCGCATGAGGATAATGTTGGCTGGTATCTCACGCAAGACCCCAAAGGGAAAAAGATTCCGCATTTTTTAGGACAATTGAGCCAAGAATTACGTCATACCCATTTGAATACGCTCACGGAACTTTCAGCTTTGAATTATTACCTGGAGCAATTGGAATATTTGCTCACGGCGGGGCAATCCCCTGAACGAGCTGGTGGCTTCAAAGACACGGTTCATTTTGCGAGCGTGATGGATGAGGCCGTGATTCTACATCAAAGGGCATTAGATCGGATGGGGATCATCGTGGTGCGGGATTATCATTCTGTGGGCGAAGGCATTTTGGAAGTATCCAAGTTGAGACCAATTTTGGTGCATCTCATCCGGAATGCCATGAATGCGATGCGGGATGTGACAGACCAAGCCCTTCGCTTAACGCTACATATCTTGCCCTGTCCGGATCGTGATGGGTTCGTGCGTTTACAGGTTGAAGATATGGGTTGTGGCATTTCATCGGAAAGCTTGACGCGGGTTTTTTTACCCCAGGAACCAGGGTCGCATTCAGATCTCCTGCCCAATCTTCACACAAGTACGTTAGCGGCCAAAGACCTTGGTGGGTCCTTGCGGGTTTGGAGCGATGGTCCAAATCAAGGAGCCATTTTCACGCTTGATCTACCAGTTATTCACATGGAGGAAATACGGTAATGGATATGGAACAAGAGAACCGCAGGATTTTGGTTATTGATGATAATGTGGCCATCCACGATGATTTCAGGAAAATTTTGGAACGCTCCCTGGATACGTCGTTGTTGCAGGAAGTTCGAGCCGAATTATTTGATGATGTGGAAGAACAAAAAATCGTGGAAAAGTTCGAAGTCGAATGTGCTGATCAAGGCCAAATGGGCTATCGTTTAGTCCAAGAGGCTATGAAGGCCAATCGACCCTATGCGGTGGCCTTTGTGGATATGCGTATGCCTCCCGGATGGGATGGTGTGGAGACCGTTGAACATTTATGGCAGGAAGATCCGGATTTACAAGTGGTCATCTGCACGGCGTTTTCTGATCATGCCTGGGAGGATGTGATTCAACGGTTGAATAAGAATGACAAGTTGCTCATTCTCAGAAAGCCTTTTGATAACATCGAAGTCTGGCAACTGGCCAATTCGTTGACCAAGCGGTGGGCCGAAGGGCGACAGGCCAAATCCCAGTTGGATCTATTGGCGAAATGGGCAGAAGAACGGGCTGAAGAAACGATCAAAGCAAACTAGGCGGCCTAGAGGTACAAAGAATCTTGTCATTTCCATGCGACTCCTCATGCATGCACCAGAGGAGGGACAGAGGCTGGATAGATGGCTGTTCTTCTCTTCAGCGTTAGGCCCATTGAGAATAGATGTGTTCCCTTTTCATACGTCATAGATGAATGATCCCACATGTTATCTTCTGAAGATCAGTCTCTTCTCCTTAGGATTCCTATTCTTCATGTCTTAATGATTGCCTTTGATGAGCCGGAGGTTTCTCCGTCTTGCCGTTCCGTCATCACCTCCCTCGAACTCAAGCCGTCAATAAACTGGGTCACAACTGTCCAGGAAGCAATGGCGCAGCATGCGTCAGGCGATCAGTATGATGTGATTGTCCTTGATTGTCGTAAAGACGGAGCAGCATGGGCCCATCTCAGTCACCTGAGGCAGGACGGAAAAAATGCGGTCATCCTTGGAATCATGAAGGCGAAAGAGGACGCAAGTGGGCAGGGTACGATCACTGAAGATGTGATTGGATTTCGTGTGGATGAGATGATAGCCCCTACGGTCTTGAAGCGGGAGTTTCATCGTGCGCAGGAACGAAAGCAGTTGCTTGCTGAGCAGGGGCAGCTTCGAAATCAATTAAGCGAAGCTGCGTACAAAATTGAAATGGCGGAAGTTGCCTCAACTGTCATGCACAATGTGGGTAATGTGCTCACGAGTGTGACGGTCGCGGCCAATATAGTTGAATCGGTCGTCGATCAATCTGCCGTGACACTCGTGAATCGAATGGCGGAACTTATCACAGCACATCAGGAGGATTTAGCGGCCTATCTGACGGAAGACCCGAAGGGGAAACGTATCCCATCCTCTCTCGAAAAACTTGGGACTCACCTCGTTGAAGAGCAGCAAACGGTTCTCAAAGAAATGAAGGGGATGGTTAGAAATATTCGTCATATGAAGCAAATTATTGTGTCTCATCAGACAATGGCCAAGTCGGCAGGACAAGTGGAGCAGATTGCGTTAGTCGATGTACTGTCTCATGCCTTGGAATTGAGTTTCCAGCCAGGAGATGCCATGTGGGTGACGATTCATCGTGATGAGCAGGACGTGCCCACGGTTTTGGTTGATCAACATCAATTGCTGCAAATCTTGGTGAATCTTCTTCGGAATGCCAAACAAGCTATGCGGCAACAGACCCAAGAGAGCCACGATTTACGTCTTTGTGTGAACTATCAAGATGCGGAGAAGACCTCTGTGGTGATGACCATTCAAGATAGCGGGATCGGGATTGCTCCGGAACATCTCTCTGAAATGTTTACACGAGGGTTCACCACAAAAAAAGATGGCAATGGAATTGGGTTGCACAGTTCCATCGTCGCTTTTCAAGGCATGGGTGGGTCAATGCACGTTCATAGTGATGGCGTGGGGAGGGGGGCCATGTTTACCTTAATCTTCCCTGTTCAACAAGAAGTGATGTTGTCATGACTATGAAAAAATTACAACATTGGCAGATGTTGTGTGTGGGTGAACAATGCAAGATTTTTCGCAATCGCCAATCCTTTTCTTTGTCATCCTTTCTTCGGTAAATCATGAACCAGGATTGGGATAGAAAGGCTGGGCGACCTCTCCAGGAATCGAGTGAGGTGCTCACATTACAGCTTGAGGAATTAGGCAATGCCAATCGTCGTTTGGAACAAGAGCTCTTTCGGCAACAAGAAATAACGAGTCAATTCGCTCAATCGGTTCGAGATTTAGAGATTCGAAATTTGGAAATCTCTGCGAGTCGAGACCAAGCGTTGGCCGAATTGCAGGAGTGGAATAAGACCGAGTTGGTCCTACGTGACAAGACAGAAGAATTGGCTAGATCCAATCACGATTTAGAGCAATTCGCTTCATTAGCAGCCCATGATTTGCAGGAACCCCTTCATTCTATTCAAGTGTTTGTAGACTTATTGCGAGTCAGACATGGGTCGTCACTGAATGAGCAGGGGCACGGCTATCTTGATCGAGCCACCAAAGCCGCGGGTCGAATGCGGCAATTAATCGAAGGGTTGTTGCTCTATTCCAGAATTGATGCACCAGCTTCGAAGGGTGGATCTCTTTCTTTGGAGAAGATTGTGCAAGACATCCTGTCTGATTTAGGTGCGCATATTGATGAGTTGCAGGCGGAGATTCATATAGGAGATCTCCCAATGATTCAAGGGGATCTCTTGGTTATCCGTCAGTTGTTCCAGAATATCATTGGCAATGCCTTGAAATTTCACAAGCGAGGGGTTGCGCCGGTTATTCGAATTGCGGGCATTCTGATTCAGGATCGTCGTCATACAGGGCCAGGAAAATCAGGAACGCTATGCCAGATCGAAATAGAGGATCAGGGAATTGGGATTCCAGAGGAACACCTCGATAAAATTTTTGGCATGTGCCAACGCCTGCATCGTAAAGATGAATTTGAGGGGACTGGGATAGGGCTGGCAGTCTGCAAGCGTATTGCTGAGCAATGTGGCGGCAAAATATCGGTTCGATCAACAATAGGAGAGGGGTCGACATTTACGGTGACCTTGCCCGCCTAGGCAAATTGATGAGTCAGGTTCCCCCCAATATGGTGCCAAGGGGGGATTGGACTTCTTCAACTGTTCTTTCCATGGAGGATGTGTTGCTAATGAAATGCCCGATAGGAAAGTCATACAGAAGTTTTCATCGGAGTTGCCAAAGGGCGGTTGTTAGGAATTGAATATGATGGCGCCCTCAACCCAGACTGCTATTAGGCGGGTGTTATTCATTGGTGATGACCCCAGCACCCATGATTTTTTCAGGCAAGCCCTGCATGTTTCCAATGCTGCTGAAACATGTTCCCACGATGGAACAACTGAATTAGTCAACGATGTGCCTGTTAATTCTCATGCCTTGTCCTTTGGACTCGTGAATGCAAAGGTTTGGCAAGCGGCCTATCAGGAATTGATGGAAGCGAAAGAAATTGGTCTACCCTTTGTCCTTATCGTGGTATCTGTTCGAATGGATGCTTGGGATCTTGTTAGGGAGAATATCGAAAAGATTTGGCAGCTCGATGAAGGCATGCGTTGTATCGTATGTGTGCCCAGTGAGACAGGCGCATGGCCCATGAGTCTGGCCTTGAGTCGTCCTGATCAATGGACAATTTTTCGGATGCCAGGATTGCCAGGAGAGCTTTTTCAATTGGTTGCATGTCTGGGTGGGTGCTCGATTTCTTCCTCTTCACCATTGGCTGATGTCTCAACGAACACAGATCCGAACAACCAAATGGAGCATTCTCCACAATTTTTAGATTCCTCGGATATCGCTGAGCAGCAGGCTGAATTGGTCTTGGCTCGAGATGAATTGGCCACGTCAAAAGTCTACGTGAATAATGTCTTGCGTTCGATGGCAGATTCTCTTTTAGTGATTGATGCCACGTTGACGATTGGCTCCGTCAATCCGTCATTGCTAGAACTCCTAGGATACGAAGAAGATGCATTAGTGGGGCAATCACCAGGGCTGATTTTTGGAGAAGAGTTTGCGCAAGGTTCTATTATCGAGAATTTACTCCTCCAAGGTTCAGTCAGCGGCATTGAATCTAGTTTTCTCACGAGTGCAGGCCAATTAATTCCGATTTCAGTTTCTGGTTCCATGATGCAGGATGAGCAAGGGCAATTTCAGGGATTAGTCTGTGTGGCGCAAGATATTACTGAACGCAAGCGTATGGAAGAAGAAAAATTGCAATTGCATGAGCAACTCCTGGATACCTCTCGGAAGCTCGGTATGGCGGAAGTTGCTTCAGATGTGCTGCATAATGTGGGGAATGTGTTGAACAGTATCAACGTGTCGATTGGAGTCGTCGCCGACCTCTTGAAAAATTCCATGGTGGGAGATGTCGGGCGTATCTCACAGCTCTTTCATAAACATCATGATGATCTTGGGAACTACTTCTCGACGAATCCCAAGGGGAAACAAATTCCTGCCTATTTAGAGAAATTAGCTGGCCAATTAGTGGAAGAGCAACGAGTGGCGATAGCTGAATTAGATCGATTGCGGGAAAATGCGCAGCATGCGCAACATTGTGTGGCTGCGCAACAGGATGTTGCAAAAGTCTCTGGTATTACTGAGCCTATCGCGGTCTTGGAATTAATGGAAGAAGCCGTAGCGGCAAATCAGGACTTGTTGGCAGCCTCGCAGATTGGTGTGATTCGGGAGTTCGAAGAAATTCCCCTGCTCATCGTGGATAAGCATCAAGTGCTTGAGATTCTGGTCGATGTGATTCGGAACGCCTGTCAGGCTATGACTTCGGCTCCAATGAAACAACTGATTGTCCGTGCGAAAATAATACCCGGACCGCCTGATTCCATTTGTTTTGAGGTAGAGGACTCTGGAGTTGGCATTGCTTCTGAAGACCTCACGAAAATATTCGGGCAAGGCCAAAACAATAAAGAGGGCATGCGCGGGATGAGTTTACATAACGGAGCACTCATGGCCAAAAACCTTGGAGGGACATTGCGAGCCCACAGTGCAGGAATTGGGCATGGGGCCACCTTTTCTCTAGAGTTGCCAGGCAACTTTCATTTTCCTGATTTGTAATTTCCCCCCTTTCACCTCCAGCGCGTGTCTTTTTTTCTTTTAACCGTTAAGTGCTGCTCTGCTCAATTTTACGACGTTTTAATGCATTCATGACCTTCCTCCCAACGGATTCTTAAGAGACCATTTTGAACAGCCGAGGAGAAGTGGATGTTCTCTTATGGAGAACAATCTAAAGATGTTGTTTTTTCGCCTTTCCGGCATTCACGATAGGGCGATGATACATGATTTTTACATGACGGAGAGAAAAGGGATGGAGCGATGATTAGAGATTCTTTCCAGGTGGAAAACGCCATTATTGATACCGATGAATTAGAAAATTATTTCCATATTTTAACCTCACAATTAGGACCCATTCCCCGTCATTCCGAAAATGGGTTGAGCATTGGAGTGGAAGTGTTCACGCTATCAGAAGGATTTGGAATCTCGCCGTCTTCCTTGAAGGTTCTTTGGCAACATTGTGTGCGTACGGGATACCTTGCCGCCTTAATTGCTATTCATCAGCAGGTCGAACGATCCTTGGCGTGGCAAGCGTTTGTGGGTGGATTATTACATGATATTGGGATGCTTGTTTTTCTGACTCACCAGCCACAGGTGTTTATGGCAGTTGTAGACCTTGCGCAATGTCGTGGGCAAGAGCTCGGGGCCATCGAGAAAAACCTATTGGGGGCTACCCATGCTGAAAGCGGCGCCATTTTTTTGGCACGCTGGGGCGTGGCACAGGAATTGTTAGATATTGTGACGTTTCATGATCAACCGTTTAAGGCTCCTTGTTCTGGTTTTTGTCCGTTAACGGCTGTCTATATTGCCAATGTCTTAGAAGGGGGCGGGTTTGCCCAAGATGGTGATGGGGTCGTCGGGTGGGAAGGTGAAGCCTATTTGCTGCGTTTAGGATTGTGGGATGACCTCCCTTGTTGGCAAAAATTGATGCGAGAGATTTCTGCGCTTTCGATGTAATGACTGAATTACGGTCTATGGCATTGGATTAAGGGTGCCTTCAGCTTTTTTCTTCGGTTTCAGGTAAGATACCCCGCCAGTATTTCTAAACCTTATGAACCTCATAGCTCTGGCATACATTACGCATCAAACTCTGTCACCAAACAAAGGCGATGGTGAAAATGCGATTTCGTCAATGGGTTCCCGGCCTGTTTCTAATGGGAGGTGCGTTGCTCCTCCCTTATCCCGTTGATTCACTTGATCAGCCCCCGGTCCCTTGTCATCACCCAGAACAGTGTTTTGATGAATTGCTGGTCGAACTTGATCAGCTTGATTCGGGTTCCACCCCTTCCGCTAAATCCGAACAATTGTTTCATGAGTTAGACACAGATTATGGCCATACCCCTTGGTCCCATCGTGCTCGGCTTCGCTATGGGCGTGCCATTCGAAATGTGAATCCAATCGAGGCTATTCCTCTTTTGCAGCGTTCACTCCCTCTTTTTCCTGCTTTAGATGATTACCTCAAATTTTGGTTGCTTGAGGCCTATGTCAATGCTGGTTTATGGCAAGAGGCAGCGAAAGTGGTTCAGGAATTTTCCGATGGCCATCAAGAGTCGCGGTTTCGAGCTGCCGTGCTGTATGAAGGTGGCCCTGTTTTTACGAGAATGGGGGATTGCCATGCGGCTCGTTCCGTCTTGTCGCAAGCGTTAGCAATGAGTCCTCAGCATTCCAAGGCTGCCTATGCGTTGTTTCAGATTGGAACGTGTGCGGGCCAACTTGGACAACACGAAAAAATGGTTGAAATTTTCCGAGAATTGTGGTGGAGGTTTCCTCTAGTTCCGGAAAGTCGAGATGCTGAAAAATGGTTAGCTCAGAATAAAGGCTCAGCGTTTATTCCGGCGATTGGCGAACGGTATCAACGGGGAATGTCCTTTTATAATAGAGGAAATCTGAGCAAGGCCGTCACGGAATTGCAAAAAGTCATCGCTGTTTCCAAAGATACGCCGCAATTTTTTCAGTCTCAATTTACGTTAGCTAAGGCCTGGGTTCGACTAAAGCAATATGATCAAGCTGAAAAGGCGTTAGACGTGCTCACTCGGTCTTCTTCTTCTAGGCAAGATGATGCCTGGGTTTGGTTAGGACGGGCGTATTTGCGACACGGCAAAGGAGAAGCCTTAGGAAATCTGGTGAAGACGATGCCTTTTGATGAACTCACCGGAGACCAACAAGCCCAGCTCTATACATTCTATGGAATTTGGCTAACCGATCATGATCAATGGCTTGAAGCGGTGCAGGTCCATGAAAAGGCCAGTCAGGTTGCCCAATCCTTTGCGAGGAAAGTCGAGGCGCTGTGGAGAGTAGGATGGATCCAGTATCAACGTGAGCAATTTGCCGAAGCCATCACCATCTTTCAACAGATCATTCACCAAACGAAAAACGCTCAATCGACTTCCTTGAGACATGCTGGGTCACAGGCCTTGTATTGGCTGGCACGCTCTCAAGAGCATGTGGGGCAGGTCGCATGGGCCACGCAGCACTTTGAACAATTACGCCAGGCATACCCTCTGACCTACTACGGCCAATTGGCTCAAACCAGGCTTGGTTCAAAAGGAGAGGAACCCCAAGCATGGGAAGGGTTGGGTTCGACCGAATTTCAAAAAAAAAGGATTCCTGCGCCACTCCAACAAGATATTCATTTTCAAAAACTCCAAGCCCTGCAAGACGTTCAATTATCCAATGAGGCGGTCAAGGAACTTGAGCAAGTGTATGCCCTTCATGGTTCAGATGCCGATTTGTTCCCACAATTAGTGTCCTTGGCTGGGGCAATGGGGGCCTATGATATTGGGATCCGTTTGGCCATTAGACATTACGGACAGACGGTAAG
The DNA here is from genome assembly GCA_965248225.1 of Nitrospirales bacterium. Lineage (GTDB taxonomy): Bacteria > Nitrospirota > Nitrospiria > Nitrospirales > UBA8639 > Nitrospira_E. The sequence continues at coordinate 3,518,773 of CBDFIV010000015.1, read as the reverse complement.
AGCAGGGACCTTAGCTCCGGCCTCTCTGGCTTGGGCCGGAGCGTTCCCCATGGGGTATCAGCAAATTATTCAATCTGTTGTCCCCCAACATGTGGACCCATTTTTGGTCTCAGGACTCATTCGGGAAGAAAGCCTCTATAGCGCTCGAGTGGTATCTCCTGTTGGTGCCGTCGGGCTCATGCAACTTATGCCAACCACAGCCAAACGTGTAGCTCAACAATTGAACCTTTCTGGTTCGGGATTTGCCATTACTCGTCTCTTTCAGCCCCACTATAATATTCAATTAGGAACGCATTATTTGGGACAGTTGCTCAATGATTTTCAGGGAAACATTATTTATTCCGTGGCGGCCTATAATGCAGGGCCTCCGGCTGTCCTACGGTGGCGGGCGAAACATGGACACCGTCCGTCTGATGAATTTGTGGAATTAATTGGCTACAAAGAGACGCGTGGATATGTGAAGCGAGTCGTCGGGAGTTACCGAATTTACCGGACCTTGTTCGGCAAAGCCTGTCCCCCTATTTCTCTTGACAGGTTTTGTTGAACGCACTATAGTCCGGCTCGTTTGAGCCAATAAGGAAGGAGGTATCCGTGAGCGTTGAAAAAATGGAGAAGTTAGAAGTTCGAGTCCGGAAGTTGCTCGATTTAGTCGTGGAATTACGGCAGAATAAAACGCAGCTTGAGCAAGAGCTTGACTCTGCTCGGGAGCGACTCGCGAAGCAACAAGATATGTCGGAAGGTTGGGAAGACGAGCGGACTACCATTCGCTCGAAAATTGAAAAAGTACTCGACGAACTTGAGTTTTTAGACCGTTCGAACGAGTAACGACGGAACGGAGTCATGGCGAAGACCATTGAGATTGAAGTCTTTGGTCATCGATTCTCTCTGCAAGGCGAGGGAGATGAGGCCTACTTTCATGAGTTAGCTGAGTATGTCGACGCCCAAATGCGTACCCTTGCCAAACAAACTCGAACGAGTACCCCCACGAAGCTGGCCCTTTTGGCAGCCATCAATGTCACGGATCAACTCTTTCGTCAACAGCGTCAAAAAGATTCTGGCGAAAGCGAGATGGAGCGTCGGGCGCAACTTTTAGTGGAAACCATTGACGAGCATTTAGAGTCTCCATCGAATTAAGCCTCCCGTGTTTTTCTTGAACCCCTCGTTCTTCCATTAACAGAATATTTCCTTTCAAAACAGGTGGTTGCGCTCAAGTAGTTCTTGCCAGTGGTGCTTCTGTCCAAATTTGTTCGTTAGGCCTCCCTCCGTATTATTGAAATACGAGGGCAAATTCTGATAGTTTCATGTTCCTAAGTTATTGAATTTCAAATGAAAGAAAGGAATATTCCCTTTGTAAGGGAAAGAGATGGGGACCCCACGATGACAGTAGGATTCTTGGTCATGGTGGGTTATTGGGGAATTGGAATTGAACGATGCTGGAAGCGACTATTAGAGGCTCGAGGCCATTCTTGGAAATCGAATTCTGTCAAGTTTTTTGAGGTCATATTTAAGGCGAATAACTGGTTCTTTGATCTAAAATCCATAGTTCCAGCGCTTTGCATAGATCTGGGGCCTTCTCTCGTCTTTGAGCCGCAGCCTGTAGCGTTGCTGCCAGAACCTGTTGCATGGCAAAAAAGAGTTCTGAGACGTTCTTCCATTCGTTCCTCGCATCTTCCAGTTGCCTCTCGCCGGATTTTTTCTGATTATTAGAGAGACCGGCTGGTTTTTTGTCCCTCCTTTTTTCTTTTCCCTAAAAGGGTTTTCCTAGTTTCTATATGGCAATTTTGCCGATTGAGGAGATACAAGGGGTATGCCTTTTCTCTTCATGAGCGCAAAAGGGAACAAATAGGAGTTAAACAATGGAAATGGTCATTCCTATACTGGCGGTTGTAGTTGGGCTAGTCATTGGTTTTGTCGCGTCCAAAATGTATCAACAACATATGGATGCCAAGCGACATTCGGACGCCGAAGATCAAGTTCAGCAGCTGACCCAAAATGCCCAGCGGGAAGCGGAGAATCTGGTTAAGGAAGCCAAGATCGAATCTAAAGATTTGTTATTTCAGGCGAAATCTGAGCTTCAGGCCAAAGAAAAAGAAAAACGGAATGAAATTCAAGCGGCAGATCGGAAATTGGTACAGCGAGAGGAAGCCTTTGAGCGCAAGGTAAGTCAGTTTGATAAGCGGGATGATGAGCTGCGGCGAAAGGAACAGGTTCTCAAAAAGCAGGAAGAGGCTTTAGCGAAGCAAACTGCGGCTTGTGATCAGGCCATCAAAGAACATCGAACGGCATTGGAGCAAGTGGCCGGGATCACGACTGATGAGGCCAAGCGCCAATTATTGAGTGAAATTGAAGCAGAGGCGAGACTAGATTCGGCCCTGCTGACTAAGCGGATTTTGGATGAAACCAAAGAAACGGCAGATCGCGATGCGCGTGAAATTGTCACCCGCTCAATTCAGCGGATTACTCGAGACTATGTGAGTGAAGCCACCATCTCCGTGGTGGCCCTTGCCAATGATGGTATGAAGGGACGAATTATTGGTCGAGAAGGGCGGAATATCAGGGCTTTAGAGGCTGCGACTGGTGTGGATCTCATCATCGACGAAACTCCAGAGGCGGTTATTATCTCTGGGTTTGATCCTTTACGTCGGGAAGTGGCAAAAATCGCCTTAGAACGTTTGATGCAGGATGGTCGTATTCACCCCACGAGGATTGAAGAGGTGGTCGAGAAGGTCAAAGTGGATATCGACAAACTGATGCGCGATGAGGCGGAGAAAGTCATTTTCGAAGTTGGGCTTTCAGATTTTCATCCTGAGATCGTCAAATTGTTAGGACGACTAAAATATCGCACGAGCTATGGGCAAAATAATTTATACCATGCTCGTGAAGCGTCCTATATTTGCGGAATTATGGCTGCAGAGTTGGGGCTGGATGTGAAGCTCGCGAAGCGTGGCGCCTTGCTTCATGATATTGGAAAAGTTGTGAGTCATGAAGAAGAAGGCACGCATGCCATGCTGGGAGCTGAAATGGCCAAAAAGTGGGGTGAGTCTGAACTCATTGTCAATGCCATTGCGGCTCATCACGAGCAAGTAGAACCGCTATGTCCGGAGTCCGTCTTGGTGGCAGCGGCGGAAGCCCTCTCAGCGGCTCGTCCGGGTGCCAGACGTGAGACATTAGAAGCCTATGTGAAACGGTTAGAAAAACTAGAATCGTTGGCCATGGGGTATTCGGGTGTCGATAAAGCCTATGCGATTCAAGCAGGTCGGGAAGTGCGTGTGATCATCAGACAGGGTGAGTTGAGCGAAACGGAAACGTTTTCGCTTTCCAGAGATTTAGCCAAAAAAATTGAACAAGAACTCACCTATCCCGGCCAAATCAAAGTAACCGTTATTCGTGAAAATCGATTTATCGAATTTGCCAAATAGCCGGGAGGGAGCTGATAGCCACGACGTATGAATGTGTTGTTTATCGGAGATATTATGGGGGAACCGGGTCGTCGAGTCTTGTTAAAACACCTCTCGAAGGCCATCGAAGACCATCACATTGATTTGGTGGTGGGGAATGGAGAAAACGCGGCAGGCGGATTTGGAATCACTCCAGACATTGCTGAAGAACTCTTCGACCTTGGTCTTTCCGCTATTACCTTAGGAAATCATGCCTGGGATAAGCGGGAGGCCATGGATTATATACAAAAGGAGCCCCGTGTGATTCGTCCGGCTAATTATCCTGACGGCGTACCAGGAAAAGGGACATGTGTGATTGAGACCGTCCAGGGTGAACGCTTAGGGATTGTGCAATTGATGGGACGAGTTTTTATGCCCATGGTCGATTGCCCCTTTCGTGTGGCCGAACGAGAATTGTCTCAATTGGAAGGCCAAGCTGACTATATTCTTGTGGATATGCATGCGGAAACCACATCAGAAAAAATGGCCATGGGTTATTTTTTGGACGGTAAAGTGTCTGCAGTGTTGGGCACGCATACTCATGTACAAACCGCAGATGAACAAATTTTACCCCAGGGGACTGGCTACCAGACCGATGTCGGGATGACCGGCCCAGTACAATCCGTCATCGGCATGAAGCCTAATTTGGTCATTCAGAAGTTTTTGACACAACTGCCTAGAAGGTTTGAAGTTGCCCAAGGGCCGTCTGTGTTGTGTGCGGCCGTCGTGGAACTGGATCCCACCACAAAAAAAACTAACAAAATTACGCGTCTTCGGCTATTTGAATAGCGCATTCCCGTGCCAGAGCTTTTCCCGCCTTTACTAACTGTCTCCGAACTGACGAGACAGATTCGGTCGAATGTAGAACAGCAATTCCCTTCCGTGTGGGTGGAAGGAGAAATCTCCAACCTCCGTTGTCCGTCTTCCGGGCATCAATATCTCACATTAAAAGATCAGGGGAGCCAGATTCGAGCGGTGTTGTTTCGCAGTCAGGCGCAACGGTTAAAGTTTGTCCTCCAAGATGGGCTGGAAGTGTTGGTCTTGGGGCGTCTGACCGTCTATGAACCTCGTGGCGATTACCAGTTACTTCTGGAAACGGTGGAACCGAAAGGGATCGGCGAGTTGCAATTAGCCTTCATGCAACTCAAGGCGAAATTGGAGGCCGAAGGGCTATTCAAAGAATCTCGCAAGCAACCCTTACCGGTTTTCCCAGAACGCATTGGAGTGGTGACGTCACCCGTTGGTGCCGCGCTTCATGACGTGCTCACGATTGTTCATCGACGATGGCCAATGGCTCATATCCTCATTGCTCCGGTGGCCGTCCAAGGTGTGGCCGCCTCCGGCCAAATTGCGGCAGCTATCCAGATGTTCAATGATGTCAGGCAAGAGCCAGGGAAAGTCGATGTGTTGATCATTGGACGGGGTGGAGGGTCATTGGAAGATTTATGGGCATTCAATGAGGAGCCGGTCGTGCGGGCCATCGCAGCTTCCCAGATTCCTATTGTTTCGGCGGTGGGGCATGAAACAGATGTCACGCTTGCGGATTTGGCCGCTGATTGTCGAGCGCCAACTCCCTCCGCTGCTGCCGAATTAGTTGTTCCAGATGGTGCGATGGTGACAGAGCGGGTGCGCCATCATCGCATCCGATTGGAACGGTCCTTCACGAGTCTGGTGAATGCCTTGATAGTCAGGGTGCAGCGGAGTCAGAAGCGATTGCCTGAACCTCGTCTGATTATTGGGCATTTTGTTCAACGGGTAGATGATTTAGAGCGCCAGCTCTATCAAAACGTGAAACAATGGTGCCGTAAGATTCAGCTTCTTCTACTGGAACACCAATCGGCGATTTGGGAGGCCAATCCTCTCATGACGATTCGTCGAGAACAAGGCCGGGTGGCTGAGCTTGAGAGACTCTTAGTCCAAGGGATGCAAAATTCCGTACTTCTCCGGCGGCATCAGGCGAAATTGTCGATTTCCCAAATACATCAATTGAGTCCCTTGGGAGTCTTGGCGAGGGGGTATGGTATTGTGAAAGACCTTCGAACGGGAAAAGTTCTCAAAAAATCAACAGAGACGATGGTTGGGGCTGAAGTTCAGGCGACCCTGTCGGAAGGGGAATTAGTCTGCCGGGTGGAGGATATTCGCCATCAGAAATGAAGCGGAGCTTTCGGTTCCTGGTGGGTGAAGGCTATAATATACACGAATAGTCAGTAGGCATACGAGGAAAAACATGGCAGCAATAAAATTTGAAAAGGCCTTGCTACGATTGGAAACGATCGTGACGGAGTTGGAAGCCGGGGAGCTTTCCCTTGATGACTCATTGCGGATATTTGAAGAAGGCGTCAAGCTTTCCAAGTCCTGTTTGAAAATGTTGGATGATGCAGAACGCAAAGTGGAAATTCTCGTGCAAGATAAGGATGGACGAAAACGTATTCAGGCCTTTTCTCTGGAGGACTCTCATTCCACTGAGTCCTAGGGCACCCTCTCATTTCTCTCCACTTTCCCTAAAGGAAATCGGACTCAGCTCTCACCTGATGTCGCCGCTTGAACCTTCTCTCCCTTCTAAAAAGTCCGCCAAACAGCGGTTGGATGCTCTATTAGTCTCTCTGGCACTCGTCCCTAGTCGCGAACAGTCCAGTCGACTGATTCTGGCTGGTCGTGTGAAGGTTGATGGGCTAGTCAGGGATAAACCTGGAAAGTTGGTACCTTCCGAATCTAAGGTCGAAATAATTCAGCCAGACTGTCAATATGCCAGTCGAGGGGGCGAAAAACTGGCTCCGGCTTTAGGGGCCTTTGGTCTTTCATGCTCGGGGTTGGTAGTGATGGATGTGGGGGCGTCGACGGGAGGGTTTACTGACTGCGTATTGCAACAAGGCGCTCAGCGTGTGTATGCCATTGATGTCGGCTATGGTCAGCTGGATTGGCGTTTGCGAACAGATCCTCGGGTGGTTGTGATGGATCGGGTGAATATTCGATACTTAGGTCCTGATGATATTCCAGAACTGGTTGATTTAGTGGTCATTGATGTCTCATTTATTTCTTTGAAGATGGTATGGCCAGCCATTCTTCCGGTGTTAAAGCCGCAAGGCCATCTTGTGGCCCTGATAAAACCGCAATTTGAGGTTGGGAAGGGGCAAGTTGGGAAAGGTGGAATTGTCCGAGACGAGACGTTGCGTGAAGCGGTCAAAGTGCAATTTGTGGATTATGCCAAATCATTGTCTTTGGATTTGATCGGCCTGATCGATTCTCCGGTATTGGGGAAAAAGGGGAATAAGGAAATTCTAATAGGGTTAAAGAAACGATAGATGAGAGAGTTTTTGTTTCATTTGAAATTGGATTTCGCAGAAATGATCGTGAGCAATTCTGTCTTGAAAGGTTAGGAAATAACATGGGAATAAAGGTTTTGGTCACAGGCGGGGCAGGGTTTATTGGATCCCATCTTGTTGATCGGTTAGTGCAAGAAGGCAATCAAGTTGTCGTGATTGATAATCTTTCAACAGGGAAACGCAAACAAGTCAACAAAAAAGCGGTATTGTATAAAGTGGATATTCGAAGCAAGGGGGTTGAGCGAGTCTTTCGAAAAGAACGCCCGTTGGTTGTTGTCCATTTAGCGGCCCAAATGAATGTTCGACTTTCAACGGAAAATCCAGGATTCGATGCAGATGTCAATATATTAGGTACGCTGAATCTTTTAGAACATGCTGTAAAAAATGGAGTGCGAAAAGTGTCTTTTGCGTCTTCAGGAGGCGCAGTCTATGGAGAACAAGAAGTATATCCAGCAGCGGAATCTCATCGCACCGATCCCATGTCTCCTTATGGCATTAGTAAGTTAGCCGGAGAAAAATACTTGGCCTATTACACAAATACGATGGGGCTTCGACACGTAGCTCTGCGATTTGGCAATGTCTATGGGCCGAGACAAGAGCCAGAAGGCGAGGCTGGAGTCATCGCGATTTTTGCAAAACTTATGTTGGACGGTGGCCAACCGATTATCAATGGAACGGGGAAGCAGACACGAGATTTCGTGTATGTTGATGATGTAGTGGAAGCCATTATGGCGACGATAGGAGAAGATATTCAGGGGATTTTCAATGTCGGGACTGGGCAGGAATCCACGGTGAATGAATGTTATGGGATTATGAAAGAACTGACCAACAGTACCTGCAAAGATCTATATGGTGCCGCGAAAAAGGGGGAACAACTTCGGAGTGTACTGAATGTGACGAAGCTACGGGAGCGTTTTGGGTGGGATCCTCAAGTCTCGTTGCCGGAGGGCCTCAAACTGACCGTCGAATTCTTTCGAGGACCCCAAAAGTAAAAACGTGGGTCGTGTGAAGATTGGTTGGCTTCTTGAACGAGCTAGTAGCGGGGAACAGCATTATCAATTTCAATAGACCAGGATTCAATGCCACCAATCAGATTTTTGACATTGGGGAATCCTTGTTGCACTAAGAAGCCCACGGCATCCGCGCTTCGCATGCCTTTATGACAATACGCCACGATTTCGGTATTTTTATCTAATTTGTCCATCGAATTGGGCAGCTCGCCCAAAGGAATAAGCACGGACCCATCTATTTTACACATCGAATATTCATGGGGTTCACGAACATCCAATAAAAAAATCGCATCCCCATTATCTTGCCGAGTTTTCAGTTCACGAACAGTAATAGTGTAACCCATATGCGAAGAGCCTCCTTCAATATTCTCAGTAACTCCTAGTGGATGGCTCATCATAGCCACTGAATTTTCCGGGTGTCAATTTATTCTCTGTCAGAGCGTAAGGGAGAGTCGTCATGACCCAGCAACGTGTCGTGTCCATTGGGCAGATTGCGCAGTACGAAGGTCAGGATATCACCATCCAAGGGTGGCTTCGCCTTCGACGTTCAAGTGGGAAATTGAGCTTTCTCACGGTGCGAGACGGCACCGGAGATATTCAAGCCATTGTCAGTAAGGCCACGGTGGGGGAAGAGCAGTTTGCCCTCTGTGGGCAAGTCACGCAGGAGTCTTTGGTCATTGTCTCAGGGCAAGCGAGAAAAGATGCGCGAGCGCCGGGTGGGTTTGAGTTAGATGTGGCCGAATTCAAAATCGTTCAGCTTGCCGAACCCTTTCCCATTCAACCCAAGGAGCATGGGGTTGGGTTTTTGATGGAGCACCGACATTTATGGCTACGTTCCAGTCGCCAACATGCCATCTTACGTGTTCGTCATGAAATCATTCGAACCTGCCGAAATTTTTTTGATGAACGAGATTTTACACTCATTGATACACCGATTTTTACGCCCAATGCCTGTGAGGGTACGACCACACTTTTTCAAACGCAATATTTCGATCAAGTGGCATACTTGGCGCAAAGCGGACAACTCTATGGAGAAGCCGCCGCCGCCGCCTTTGGGAAAATTTATTGCTTCGGTCCGACCTTTCGTGCAGAAAAATCTAAAACGCGGCGGCATCTCATGGAGTTTTGGATGGTGGAACCGGAAATGGCCTTTGCCGATTTACCAGATGCGATGCAGCTGGCTGAGGAACTCGTGTCGGTGGTCATTCAGCGAGTCCTAGAAAACCGTCGAGCTGAGTTAGAGATTCTCGAAAGAGATGTGGCGGCATTGGAGGCCATGATTCCACCCTTTCCACGAATCACGTATGAAGAGGCGATTGCCAGACTTAAAGAACATGGCGTGGAGATTGAATTTGGCGATGACTTTGGCAGTGAGCAAGAAACTGTGTTAGCCAAATCGTTTGACCGCCCCGTTCTTGTGCATCGGTATCCGGCCGCGGCCAAAGCTTTCTATATGGCCCGAGATCACGAACGTCCCGACTTAGCTTTGTGTATGGATATGTTAGCCCCCGAAGGTTATGGAGAAATTATTGGTGGCGGACAACGCATTCATGATTTGGAAACACTCCGCCAACAAATTGTTGCGCATGATCTGCCGGAAGAGGCGTTTAAGTGGTATGTCGATTTGCGACGCTATGGGAGTGTGCCACATGCGGGGTTTGGGATGGGGATTGAGCGGGTGGTGGCATGGATTTGTGGGTTAGACCATGTCCGCGAAACCATTCCATTCCCAAGAATGCTCTACACCCTCTACCCGTAATCTTGCTTTCCCTATAAATCTCCATGGGAGTTATCTGGATTTACCCGAACACCTTCAAATTTCCCCCTCCTTTGTAAGGAGGGGTTAGGGGAGGTAGAGACGTCGAAAAACAATAGGTATCTCCCATGTTTTACATTGTTTGATAAATGCCCGGTTTCGTCCCGGCGGCCGAGCCACTTTTGTTTCGGCAAAAGTAGCCAAAACCACGTTGGCTGTGGCGTGGCCCCCTGCCTCCGCAGGGGCAAGCTCTTCGGGTCCCTGCGCGGTTCGCCAACCCCGGCGGCGCGCAAACTCGCTGCGTTCAAACAATGCGTACCTTTTATCCGGTATTGGCTGCACGGCTCGGCCACGCCACAAGGCCAGGGGAGATGGCGGCATATGGCCTTCCTTAATTATGGGGAACCAACCCGCTTCGCTCAAACAAGGCCCGCCAATCTATTTAAGCGCCCGCCCAGATGGCCAGACGGCAGGCGTCGGTCACTGGAAATAATTGGAAGGTTTTTAACGAGGTGGCGAGAGCTTGTTTTAGAGGAACTGGGTGTTTTTAAAGGAAAGGCCGGAGCCATTTATCTGTGGGGTTCATGATAAATGGCGCACATGGTCCATTGATTTATGTAGGACTCGAATTACAAGAATGCCAGTATGCGTGGGGGTGTAAAAGATGACGTGGGCCGCGATATTGTAAGCATAAAGATCGGCGCTGACTCGACTGTAGTCACGCCCAAGCTTGTCATGATTCGCGAGAGACTCAAATGCTTTGTTGATCTCGGTAAGATATGTTTCGGCGCGAGTGACCCCCCATTGTTGCAGACTATATTTGTAAATGCTTTCCAGGTCGAGGAGGGCTCGTGGCCGTAATTGAATTGACTTACTCGACATGATATTTTTTTCTCATGTCTCCCAAGAACTCTTCCAAGGCAAAGGTGATCGGTTCCCCGCTTTGCTCTCCTTCTTCAATCAGGCGGCGGAGTGCTTTCAGTTTTGTATCGTCTTCCTCTAAGCGTCGAATACCAGCACGTATCAATTCTGATTGAGTTTTGTAACTGCCCTCTTGTAGTTGCCCAGCAATAAACTGTGCATCTTGTTCGCTGGGTTCAAAGGTGATGGTGTGTTGTTTCATGGTTGCCTCCTTATATAAGAATATATCTTATATTACCATATCGTACATTGAAAAGACTGGCAAGCCTGTTATCCAGAGGCCCTTGACTTCAGTTTTATGTTAGGGATTAATGCGGTCCGTTATCTAGCAAAGGAATCCATTTTATGGTTTTCTGTAGATGCCGGGTTTCGTTCCGGCAGCCGAGCCACTTTTGTTTCGGCAAAAGTAGCCAAAAGCATGCAGGCCGTGGCGTGGCCCCCTGCCTCCGCAGGGGCAAGCTCTACGGGTCCCCTTGTCTGTTTGTTTTTCCTTCCTCGCTTGGTAGCGTAGGAAGGCTTGTGACGAGGTGGCCACTTCGTCACAAGGGCCGGGTACGATCGCGAGGTGCCCAGAATGTTCTTCGTCGCGCAGCAAGATCCTCCGGCCATCGTTGGTGTTCGAACGGTTGGTTGGGCCATGGCGCCCGTATACAAGGAGGAGCAAACAATGACACACACCACGACCACGATTGGCATTGATGTCTCGAAACAGTACTTGGATGCCTTTTGTCGTCACGATCAGCAGGGCGTCCAAATGCCAAATCACCCGCAAGGCATGACCGCCTTGTTGGCCTGGATTGGCCAGCGAACGGCTCGGCCCTTGATTGTGATTGAGCCAACAGGGGGCTATGAACACACCTTGCAGACCATGGTGCTCGACCAGGGCTTTTCGCTGGCGAAGGTGAATGCCCGGCAAGTGCGAGAATTTGCCCGCGCAAAGGGGCAATTGGCGAAAACGGATGCCATTGACGCCGCCGTGCTGGCCGACTATGGGCACGTGATGAGCCCCAGAACTATGGTGAGGCCTTCGCACGAGCAATCCGAGCTCGCTCAATTGGTCAAGCGTCGCCGCCAGTTGGTTGAGCTGGCGACGATTGAAAAAAACCGCTTGGAAAAAGCGCCAGATGATCTGGCGACAGAATCTAATAAAGATCCCCGAGGCAAGACCACGGGGTATTAGAAGAGGGTTAACTGACGCAGGTCTTCTCTGGGACTGCCTTGGTTCTGCACATAATGTTCGACCACCCTCCAATTGCCGCCCTCTCCCACGGTGCCCACATAGTAGCCATCAGCCCAAAACTGCCCTCCCCACAACTCTGTCTTCAAGGCTGGTTTCTGCCGGAATAACTCGCGCCCGGTGATACTCTTGAACACTCGCACGATTTGTCCCGGAGCAATCTTCGGATGAGCAGAACATAACAGATGGATATGATCTCGATCACACCCCAATCGTTCAAACTCCATATCGTACCGCTCAGCAATCCCTCGCGTGGCTTCCACAATGATCTCGACAACATCCTCCGTTAATAAGGCCTTACGATATTTCACCGGAAAGACAATGTGATAATGAATCTGCCACGCACAATGACTCGCTTTGTGGACAGTACTTTCACTCACCCCCTAATTCTCGGAAAATAAGATCCCCGTGGCAAGACCACGGGGAATCGCAAGTTCAACGGATGCTGCGTGTTCTTAAAGAAGAAATCCAGGAGATGGATACTCGTATGGCCAAGCTGCTGAAGAGTCACCAGGCCTTCGCCAATACTCATGACGTGGTCAAGCCGATCAAAGGCATTGGGCCCTTAACGTTGGCAACCTTGCTGGCGGAGCTTCCTGAGTTAGGCCGCATTGGGAATCGACAAATCAGTAGTTTAGTCGGCGTGGCCCCGCATAATGTTGATAGTGGGATGCGACGAGGCACTCGCCATATTCGTGGAGGGCGGATCCAAATACGCTGTGCACTCTATATGGCGGTCCTCAGTGCGATTCAGCATGATCCCGGGATGAAACAGTTTTATCAGCATCTCGTGGAACACGGGAAGAAGCCAAAAAAAGTCGCGCTCGTGGCGGTGATGCGAAAAATGCTCGTCCGACTCAATGCCAAAATGCGTGAGTATTATCTTCAGGTAGACTGCTCTGCGTGGCAGCCTCAAGAAGGATAATTGAGGATACAGAGACTTGACTTTCAACACGGTTGCTGCGCGGTTCGCCGACTCCGGTGGCGTGCAAGCTGGTGGAGCCTGTCCTGGGGGAAGCCGAAGGGCTCAAACAATGCTCGCCGATCTTTTTAAGCGCCCGCCCGTGGGCCGGATAGCAGGCGTCGATTAGTGGGAGACTCTTGGCGCAAAATCAAAAAATGTGTAATCGAATGCCTCCTAGCGTCACATGGCATCATTACTTCATTGGATTTCAGTGATAAGATATCACGCTATTTAGCTGATTAATTTCCAGTTTGCCAGTGAAGATGTAATGCCCTCATGGATATTGCTTTCTTTCTCAAACGGCAGCGTGATGTCCTCGATGGGATATACAAATCTTCACCTAAATGGGATGCTGTCACTGAGTGGCACGCAGGAACTCGCCCTGCCTTGCTCCGTGCATTTCCTGACCAGACTGACTATTTCGATGGGTTTCTCAAGGTAAGATGGTCTCACTAAAACGAACGTGGAAGCCCCGCCCTTTGGGCGGGGAGGAAACGTTCAGCCGGCCGCGGCGGTCGGTCCAGGTTGTGATATTCTGAATGGATGCCCGTTAAACGGACCAGCCATGCGGTGTACGACACGAAATATCATCTGGTGTGGGCTCCCAAATATCGAAAATGGATTGCCCGAGAAGATATTCGGTGACGGATTGACGAGGTGTTCCGTCAGATTGTGGAAGACTTTGGGTTTGAGCTTGACGAATTGGAGGTCGCCAAGGACCATGTCCACATCTTTCTAAATTTCCCTCCCCGGTATGCGATTGCCAAGGTTGTCGGGATATTGAAGAGTATTTCGGCGAGCCGGGTGTTTAAGGAATTTCCCGAACTGAGGGAGCAGCTGTGGAAAGGGGAGTTTTGGGAGGACGGGTATTTTGTCCGCACGGTGGGAGATGACGTGACGGCCGCGGTGATCAGGAAATATATTCGCTACCATCGGCATGAAGAACGTGAAGGCACCCAACTGAAGTTGTTTTAAATTTCTTCAAAAGCCCCGCCCTTTGGGCGGGGTAATTTACTCTCGACGAATATATAATTGGCTCTTCTCCAAAGTGAGTGGGTGATTATGGGTCGTTTTTCAGATAGGCTTGAGCATGCAGGTTAGGACTTTCAGGCGGAGATACTCCTCATCGCGTAACCCATACGCTCTTCGTTGAATCACCCGGATCTTATTGTTCAGCCCCTCCACGAACCCAAGCGAGACCTTGTTCTCGGGTTTGGCATAGGCAGCAATCCCATCCCAGTGCCGTTCGATCATCGCCGCAAAGTCCTCGAAGGGCTTCAGCCGTTGCCACTTCAACGAGGCCTTCCAGTTCTCGAAAAACCGCCGAGCCCAGCCTGCGGTCTGATATTCCCATAACTGGCCAAAGGATTCCTTCAGCAAATAGGCCGTGTGGAGCCGCTTGTTGGCGGCGAGAAGCTTTTTGAGCGCCTGCCGTCCCTCCAGGGTCAAGTGCTTCTTTCTTGACAGCAGGGTATACTTCTGCCCCTTGATAAATGAACGGTCCTTCTCGGCCAGCCGTTTGTATTCCTGTTTGCGCACCGTATCAAGCGCCTCGCCCAGGTGCCTCATCACGTGAAACTTGTCATACAGGATCGCCGCTTGCGGCGCGTGTTGGGTGTAACCCAACAAAGGGACGAAAAGTTGCCTAGGATTTCGCCGAACCTGTTGAAACTATTGACGAAACGTCGGTTTTGGTCCCCCCGTTTTTGTGCCCAAATTAGGCGAGAAGTTTCGGGGGCTTGATACCGACCGAATCTTCGAGTCGTTCTTCTGAGAAATCATACTCCCCTAACAAGTTAATATGCTGCCAACACACGACGGATCCATGGCGAATGGCCTGGAGCAAGGTCTCTCGCAAAGGGCCATCTCCGGCCTCTTCGAGTTTCTGCGATAAATACAGATAATTCCAGCAAATAATGGCATTTTTGATGAGGCGTTTGCAGCCCTCCTCCATGTCTTGTTCCTGTTTGTCGGCTTCTAATAATTCTCGCGGATTGCCCACGGAGATCGCGCGCGTAAACTTATGCGCGCTTTCACTTTTATTGAGCTGTTTTTCAATGGCCTGCCGTAAGGCCAGATCATCGAGATACCGCAAAATAAATAAGGATTTGTGAATGTGGCCAAACGTTTTCAGGGCGCGGTAGAGCGCATGTTGTTTCGAATAGGAGTTGAGACGACGGAACAAATCCGAGGCCGTTGTTTCTTTCACCTTCATGGTGGCGACAAAGCGGAGGATCTCATCCCACTGCTCAAGGAGCAGTGCGGTGTTGATATAGCCCACCGGACGCACGGTATTCGGGAGGGCCTCCTGACGTGTCTCTTGCCGAAAGGCATAGAGCCGTTGTTTCTTGAGGTTCCGAATGCGTGGGGCGAATGAAAATCCCAACAAATTCATGACCCCAAAGATCACTTCGCTATAGCCGTGCGTGTCGGTGGAATGCATGTCACTCTCAATGACGTCATTATGCAGCAAGCCATCAAGCACATAGGTGCTTTCGCGTTCCGCCGCACTAATCACCGTCGAATAAAACAGGACATGCCGTTCATCAATAAAACTGTAGATACTCACGCCTTTGCCCTTCCCGAAGTATTTAAACGAGTAATTGGCATTCAGGGAATCTTGGCGGACCTCGAATTTTTGTCCATCACTAGAGGTGTGTACCGTGTCCGACATCTGACGATAGATATTGGGAAGGGGCAGACGCGTCATGAGGGAGGCCACACGATCATTGGCCAGGCGGGTCGCTTCTGGCGAAAAAAACCAGTTGACCGTGTGTTCAAGTTCCCGGGGCCGCAGTTGACGAGAAATGCGGGCAATCTTTTGAGTCCCAATGCCACAGCCTAACCCAATAATGCCGGCGAAAAATGTTTTCCGAGGCGGTGGCACGCGACGATGACGATGCTGGGCATGGTAAAAGGCTTCGAGAAAGCCACTGTACCGATCAACGGTCGAAAGGACTTCAAGTAACGGGATATCTTGCCGGTCGGGGAGAAAGGTCTGCAGGGCCTCGCGTTCTTGCTCCTCGAGTTTGGGGGTGGTGATCCGAAGGGTGCCGGTGGCAGACCACTGCACCTGCTCGTTTGCCCCCGTCGCCACTCGCTCATTGGTGGTGGCATATTGGGCGTGCAGGGCCGCCTCAAGTTCGTTCAGCACTGGGAGGGGATCGGCAAAGGCGGTGAGGTTGGCGCGAGCCAGCAGGCGCGCTTTCTCGTGCTGCCATTGCGCCCGGGGAATGAGATAGTCATCGAGCGGGCGATATTTATAGGAGTCGAGGAGATTCATGGTGCCGGACTTGAGACACCGCATGAGATGAACCAGCAGCAACATTTTATAGAGGGTGACACGTAACGTTCCCTCTGGGTTCTGCACCGCCCGGCGTTCGGCTGTAGTCAAAAAGGCCATGGGGACGGTCAGGTCACAGGCGCGTGGAGGCAAGTGCAGCGTTGGGAGTGCCGCCATGACACCCTGCGCCCCGGGGTCAGCTTGAAAGGTGAGGGCCTGCACCACCGGAGCCAGTCGGCGAACGATCCGTCGTCCCTTCTTCTCCAATACCTGATAATAGGAGGTGTCCGTCAATTCACGAGTGATCTGTTCCCGGAGCGGTGGCAACACCGTCAGGGTGTGTTGGGTGGTGGGATGATGCCGGGTGAGTGTCGCTTTGATCTGCTCCACTTTGTGGGCATCATCCCAATCGGCCTGCTGCACAATGTGTTCAATGGCCGACAAGACGGTGAGGAACGAGTCATCGAGGTGGCTGAGTAGGGTTTGGACTAAGTGCGTGGTTGATTCGCGCCGCTCATAGGAGGCAGCCTTATGGTCACGTTGGGCCGTGTTCACCGCCCCTTGCATTGTTTTCACAATGACCTCAATCATCGCATCATGCCGACGGTAGAACTGGTGCATGATAAAGGCCAAGAGATGCAGATACCGATCCTCATCGGTCCGGCGAGTCAGCTGGAAAATTTCTGATTTGAGCACACTGTGGGCATAATAGCGAATGCCAGCATGCCCTAAGGCTAAACGTTGGAGGGCTGGCAGGATCCGTCGGTGCAGCACCTGGAGGCGCTTGAGATCGACCAGACTCTTGGCAATGGAGGATGGGGTGGTGGATTGGGGTGCCCGTTTCAAGAGCGTCAATTGATACCGATTGATCAGGGCGCCTCCCTTGGTTTGGTGTTTGGTGAGCAAGGCGTCGAGTAACTGGCGTGTCCCCTCAGGAAGCGCCTGTTGAATGATTCGAATGAGG
Organism: Nitrospirales bacterium; assembly: GCA_965248225.1. GTDB lineage: Bacteria > Nitrospirota > Nitrospiria > Nitrospirales > UBA8639 > Nitrospira_E. The sequence goes on along the minus strand of CBDFIV010000015.1, from coordinate 3,501,878 downwards.
TCGACTTTGTGATGCGTGAGGGCCTCCACGATGAAGGTGCGCAGGACGACATAGCTGGGTGGGGCAATCTTGGTATTGATCAAGACGTCAACCAGGCGATAGAAGATCTGTTTCGGAGAGAGGTAGGCCTGGATCAGTGGACGGAGTTCAGTTGCCAGCACCACCTGCGCGTTAGCATCAAAGAGGGTAAAGCCATAAAACGTGCGGATGCGTTGCTGATGGCCAATGCGTGCGTATTTGCCATAGCGCCTAAGATCGATCTGTTGAGAACTCAACCCCCATCGCTGAGCAATAAATTCGATGTCATGCTGATGAAACGACTGCACGGGGAAGAAGCGTTTGGTGGCTCGAAAATACGCACAGCTGAGGAGGAATCCCACTCGATTGGTGGGAGAACGAAGGGTGTCAGCAATTGCGAGCAGGCTCGCGGGGAAATCACAAAATCGTTTCCGCTCAACGTGAGAAAAGGCAGGGGGCTGGGTGTAGGCGTCTTGTTCGACAGACGTCAGGATAGACATGACGGGCATGGGTATTCTCTCCTTTATAAGAAAAGGAGGAGCGTACCACCCAACTGGTGCACGGAGGAGAAATGAGGGCTGACTCAGGACAAAACAGGAACTCGAGGAAGGGCGAGAAGAGCCTAGAGACTGGTACCTACGTAGCTAGGCAACTTTTCGTCCCTTTGTTGGGTTACACCCTTTACATGAATATTGGCTTGACCGAGAAATTCAATGCCCGAAGTTTTGGGGACTGGTTTCTGAAATGAAAAAGCAGGCTAAAATCGAACCGGAAGAAGAAAAACGGATATACCTAAAAGAAGCAGTTTGTCGGGATTTGATCGCACAAGAAGCATTAAGAAAAGGGCAAACTTTTGATGAAGCCTATAATAGCGAAGTCACTAAGGATGAAGAAGTTGAGGCAAGGCTTCAAGAAGAAGGCTTGGGATATAAGACCTACGAACAAGCACTAGATGCCCGTATTAAATTTCTTGGGTATTGGATCGAATACTTTGTCCCTCATATCAAAGACGGATCGGACACCGTTCCGGCTCTGAAATAATCAGGCCGCAATCTTCAACAGCACTTGATAGGCTTCATCAAGCTCCCTCTGTTCGGCCTTGGAATCCGTTATTTGGGAAGCTTTTTTGTATCTTAATTCGAGGTCTTTCTTCGTAATGGTATCCGTTGACCCAAACCCCAACTTCTTCCTTTCCTGCTGATACGCCGCTTCCTTTGGTGCTTCCAGATACGTTTTGAGCACCTGATAGGCCACGTCAATTTCTTGGAGCATTTCGGGCGAAAGCCCATCACGGATGGCTAGTTTTTTATACTGTCTGGTCAGTTCTCCTAATTCCAAAGCTTCCTTATTTTCAAACACAAACACGCTGATAGCTTCGTCCACGCTCATATCAGGAGTAAGGGCAGGGGCTTCTTCTGCCACTTCCTCTTGCTGTGGTTTGGTCATGACAGGCACAGGGGCTGGCGCAGCCTGTTGGCTTCCAAATGACTGAGCAAAAGGCTGGTCAATGGGAGTGTCCCCATCTCTCGAAAGCAGGACACGTTCGATAAAAAGACATCGGTACGCGGCATCAAGTTTTTCCGCCTGCTCTACGTCGGAACAACTCACTTGACGGTCACGAAAGTGCTTGGTGATATCAGAGGCTTTCACCTGCAACCAGTTTTCAATACCTAAGATTTCTTGTGCAGAATCAGGATTTTGCCCTTTGCTATGGGGACTGTTGAAGTCCCACCCCGCCTTTTTCTGGTATTCCATGACGGCCTTAAACACCGGAGAGATAGGATATTCAAGGCCCATGCCTTGTTCTTCTTCCCAAGAGCGGACCTTCGCATATTTGAACAAAGTGCGATAAGCGGAATCCAATTCTTGTGCTCTTGCCAAGGTTTTACAGTGTAAATCTTTCGTATCGCGAAGCAGGGCATTGATGTAACCGCGGCCAAGATTGTCGAGACCACTATAAATACCAAATACCCCGGCAGCTTCAGGAACAGTCATGGGCGTGAGTGCCGCCTCCGCCTCCGCCCACGCTGTCTTAATCAGATCGGACACTAAGATGTTATGGGCCTTGGTCATTACGGTGGGAAAATCGCTTTCTTCTGGTTTTCTGTCTTTATTTTTTATTATTCCCCGTTCCCTTTCCCACTCCCGCAATCGTAGTTCGAGCTCTTCAAAAGTGAACTTTTCACCGGATTCATACCCAAAACATGTCAGCGCATCTTCATAGGGCATGAGCGTGATAGCAGAAGCCGGGGCGGCTGGTGCTTCTTCGGCCACGAACGCCGTTAAGGGTTCGCCCAATTGTTTCGCAAGGACCGGAGCATAAGGCGGCTCAATCGGACCGGAGAAGTAGTGACAAGACAGGGTGCTGTGCCAATAAAAATATTGGTAGGCTAAATCCAGTTTTTCGGCTTCTTCCACGGTTTTACAACGCTCTTGGTGGTCACGAAACAGATTGGTAAAATCACAAGGGAGCATGTCCGCAACCTGACCAAGGTCCAAAACGACTTTGGCTTCGTCATTAGAGATAGATTTATTCAAAGAGGTCCACCCTGCGGCAATTTCGCTTTCCGATAATTGTTTAAACAGCGGTGAGAAGGGCGCTTTCATCTTTGGTTGGGGAAATCCTGTTTTGCTGCTGTAAGGCCCAAGGGGGTAGTCCCAAAGAAACCGATAGGCTTGATCGAGCTGGACCGCCTGATTGAGGTCTGTACAAAAAAAGGCCGTTCGTGTCCCAAAGAAACTATTGAGTTTAAATCTATCTCTGACACATGGCTCGTCTTCCAAGTCCGCAACCGGGTCTTTGTGGATGTTTAAGGCCGCTAAGGCACTTTGGAGCGTCATGGTTGTTTGAGGAATGCGCCCCCAGAGAACAGGGATTTTTTCAGTGGATAAGACCTGATAGGCTTCCTCCATAACCGTATGAAGGGTTATGGCCGCTTCCCGGTTTTCACGTGTCCAAGCAGCAAAATCAATCCCGAGGTCATCAAGCGTAAAATCATCGGTTCGTTCAAAAGCAAAACATGTCAGTGCATCTTCATAGGAAAGATTTCCCGGTTGTTTGCTTAAGAGGTCGAGTTTTTTTTCGTGTGTATGTTCCGCTATCAGGTCTTTAATTCTTGGGATCATAGGATGTCCTTGCTTGCGTTAGGGCTTCTTGTTCAAAAGGGCCGCTGGTCCGGGAACGGGCCGACGGCTTGGCAATGATTTGGAACCCTGAAGGGAGACGCTTTGATTGTGATTTTGTTGAACGGCCAGTAGGCGGTCTTTTTCGTTAAATGGGGTGCCCATCACACGTAGCGTGTTGCTGTCAGAGCCGAAATACATGCTGTGCGTCCAGCCGTTGTCATTGCGAGAAGGCACGCCTTGCGGTGGAGCGGTGTACATGGATGGATGGAATAATTCCCAATAGGGTTTCCGGCGTAACACAAGCGGGTCTTCGCCTTTGATAAACACAATCGAGCGGTCATCCTCGCGTTTAAATTCCTGTTCAATTTCACGCTGGGGCATCAAGGGTTGAATTTCATTCGACCGGGCCGCTGCCCCTAGTTTGAGATTGGTACTACGCGACTTGCCGATCTTTTGTTCGATCCATGCGGCGGTGCCTCGGTTATCCCCGGCGCTGACGCCAAAGGCTTCGATCACCCCGGCCGCTTCGGTAAAATTCGTCCAAGCTTTGCCATACAGTTCTTCAATCATGGTAATGTTTTGAATGATCGGCCACAGCTTGACCCCTTCCCCTGCGATATATTGCGCGCCTTCTTTCAAGATGGGCAGATGTCCGAGGACAAAAAATTCATCCATAAGAAACAACACTTTTTTGGTCTTGTGGCGGCGCGGGTGCATCATGACGTGAAAGGCCATGAGAAAGAAAATCCGGACAAAACGGCTCAGGTTTTTTAAAGCTTCCATATCGAAACACAGATAAATCGACATAGGCCGATCAATAATATCGTGCATGGAAAAATCACTCTCCCCGCCAACCAGCTCTTGCACCTTGGGGTAGCTCAACCATTCCAGACTTGAGCGGGTCGCACTGATAAAACTTTGCTTGGTTTCAAGAAGGGCGGTTTCTAACGAGCTGGCCCGTGTAGGGATATAATCGCCCAAAGTCCTATTTTCACGCATGGTTTCGGCAAGCTGCTGCATGTCTTTGGTTGAGCTATTGAGCAAGCGATACACCACAACAAGGGAACGCTCTTTCTCAAATTCCGGCGCGGTCAATACATGGGCGATAACCCCGCCAATAATCGCTTTCGGGGTGCGTTCCCATTGGGCGTTATCTGTGCTTTGGGAAAACACCATAGCCTCGACCAACACGGTGATATCTTCGGCAGCGGTTGGCGAAAAGGCATCAATATCTTGCAACGGGTTATACTTGGCCCGGATGGGCGGCGTCTTCGCAGAAGAGGGAGCCTGACCGCGTGGGTGGACGTTTTTAACCAGCTCGTAAGGATCAATGATAAAGGCTTGACCGCGTATCGGATTATGGGCGGTGATGGCGGCGTTTTCGCCCTTGGGATCAATAATGATGGCATTGTCTTGCCAAAGTAGAAGATTGGGAATGATCCGCGAAATCCCTTTTCCGGCACGGCTCCCGGCCATGGTGATGATATGGCGGTCGTCGCTTTCATTCTTCTCTAGATGTTTAAAGCCCACAAAGAACTTTTGATAGAGCGATTCACCCAGTAACAAACAGCCCGGTATCCATGGATAGTCGTTTTCCTTCCAAAACCCGGCAAACTGCGCGTCCCCACCATCGCCACGTTGTGAGCTGCGATGATCTTCGCGCCGCCGCCATGTCCATTTGGCCAGCCAGATAAACAAGCCGGGATGCTGTTTTAAGTGATTGGTGATGAAGAACCACACACCCACGGCCACCAGAACGAGCAGTCCTATATTGTTCTTGAGACTATGTTGCAGTTCGGAAGGCGGGGAAAACTCCACATTCAAAAAGGCATAGAAGGGCAGGGCAATCAGCGTCAGGATGGCGAGGCCATAGGCGGCGCGAACGGTGACACCATCCAACAAGCGCTTTTTGGGGGCAACCGGGTTTTTAAAAAAGTAATTCGAGATGGGGGAAGCCACCCAACGGCCACCCCAATACAGATACCACGAGACAAACCCACTCGGGACGGCGCAGAGCAGAAAGACGAAGACCGCGCCCCAGCCTGTGGCCGAAGTGAGAGAAAAGAAAAAGAGCGTGATACTTTTCCCAACGATCAAACAAAAGACCATCCAAGCAATATGAAACACGGCGGCAATCTCCCGTGATGAAAAGATGAGGCGAAGAACATGAAAAGGATGATCTTAGTTGTACGGAAGCAGAGGAAATCTTGTCAAATGAACAGACAGACGATACACTCATGACACGGTACAGGCTGGGAAGCCGATGACCGTCTCTGGTGATAAACCATTGTGAGGCCGCTCAGATCGTCAAGAACTGGGCGGCTTTTTCTTTGCCCTTTCTTGGGCCATAGGCGCTCGTAGAGTGATCTTGTTTTAAGCGGCCATTCCTATCATTGAAAAATCTAAAGAGGCTATCAGGGGTAAAAATTTCGCGAAAAATTGCCCTTTTGACAGCTCTTTCTTGATCTCACATTATTCCCCGGAAGAAAAAAGGAAAACCCCCGACCGGAGAACCCAGCCGGGGGCTAGAAAAAAGCCACGCTAGGCGGCTTTGGCCGAGGATTGACGATGCTGGCGCATCCATTCCTTGGCATCGATCGCGGCATCGATGAGCGGTTCGACCTCATGTGTTTGGTAGGAATGGCCGTTTTTCCATTCATCACCTTTTTTGTAGCCGATCTTGAACGTGACCGAGAGAAAGTTTCCTTTCTCTGATCTGTGTTCCCAGATGGAGGCTTGCACCCGTCCGTTTTGGATTTTGTGAATGGGTGGGTTTTTTGTTTGGGTCGCCATGATGTTTTCTCCTTTGTTGGTTGTGGAAACTTGGCTTCTCGCAAAACCGGAAGCCAATTTCTGCAACCCGGAGAAAACGGTTCACGCGACGGCCGCCGCGCCGGGTTAGCACAAGAACATGACAGGAATTCTTATGGATGGCGTGGGCGGTGCAGGGCGCAAGGCTTCACACCCAAAAACCCATGAATCACACAATGCGGATAGGGGCCAATTTCAGGGGGTGCTACAGATCACGGAAAGGATTTGATCGGCCTCAGCAGTCAACCTCGGCCAAAAAATTTTGAGGAAACCGGGCATTTTTTCCAGAACCAATGAGAATACGATAATTCGTTCAGCCAATTGGAAAATGACGAAGTTTTCAAACTTGTGATTTATCGGTGTGCTATCGCACTGGTTTTATTGTTTTTTTGGGAAGCCGGCCCGCAGCTCACGCCGGCGCCAGGCCTAGTTAAGATAATCTCGATCACAGAATGGAAAACAGGTAATTTCACTTGCGCGAGACTAAATAGCGATAGACGGTAGATTTGCTTACGTCTAAGGCATTGGCTATTTCGGTGTCGGTCATGCCTTGCTTGCGGAGGGCCTTGGCCCGTGCGGGTTTCGCCTTCATCGTGCCAAGCTTTCTCCCGGCATAGATGCCTTTTTTCTTGGCAACCTTGATCCCTGCGGCCTGTCGTTCTTTGGTGTGCTGCAATTCGATCTGAGCTAAACCAAACAACACCCCGGCCACCACATGGCCCACGGTGCCTTGCAGGTCGATTTGCTGAGTAACAGACACAACGCGCACGTCTTTGCCGCACCAGTCGGCTAAGACGTTAATGCCCTCCCGGTGATTACGGGCGAGACGGTCCAGTTTCCAGACAATGACGGTTTTGACCGAGCCGTCAAATATTGCTTCCTGCAATTTTTGAAAGGCCGGACGCTTCAAATTACGGCCGCTTTCTTTGTCTTCAAACCATGTGATGTGTTTCGCCGGAAGCTTCTGGCCTTTCATCCATTGGATGATTTCCGCTTTCTGGCTATCGGTCTTTTGGCTGTGTGATGATATGCGAAGGTAGACGGCGATCATGTCAAATAGGGTATACCCTATTTGAGAGTAAGTCATCACCATAAAAAACCCGCTAAACATGCGGGTTTTGAAAGTCGATTTTCATGGGGACCCTATTTGAGAGGGTTAGGCGGCGCGGTCTTCGTCAGCCGCTTCTTTAAGCAGGGCTTCATATTGGGAGTGGCGAATATCACTCATAAAGGCAAATAGTTCTTGGTAGCGCTCGGTGATTTCAGGGAGTGAGCTTTCAGTGATAGACCCAAACATTTCGGCGTGTTCGTCGAATGAGAGAAAGAGGTACGCGGCCGCAAGTTCTTTGTGTGTGTATTTCCGACCTAATTTTTTATGCAAAGGGGATCTGGCAATTTTGTGCGCAGCTTTTTGAACACGGTCAATAATCGACTGAACCCGCATTTGGCTGACGGCATCGGGTTTTTCTTCTGGAACTTTGAATGTGATCATGGCCTGAAACTAGCAGATGGGACCAAAAATGCAACAGAATACCCTATAGTGTTAAATGAGCGAATGATTAGCCTCTAAATTTCGGCTTGCGACAAGGCTTTTTCTTGCGGGGTTTTTGATCGAGAGGCGTGGACGATGAAAAATCAAACTTTGGATTGGCAAATATCCACGCATAGCGCCGAGGCGGGACTTTTGAAGCTTTATAAAATGACGCAGTAACTTCCATCCTGAAAGTATGAAACGGAAAGACGGGAACGCCAAGGCGTTGCTTTATGTTTTCCACAAGGGGGCCATGATGAAATGGTTTTTGATAGTGGTCGTGTTGTTGGTTCCAGTATCGGCACAAGCCACCATGATTGCAGATAAATTTGATAGTTATTCAAAGGAAAAAGGGTTTTGGATTGTTCTTAATTCAGAAGAGGACGAGAATTATCTCAACGCCTCTTTCCGATTTTTTATCCCACGTGAATATTCGGGCGATCCTGTTCCAAAAGGAAAATGTAGCGTCACCGTCGGTTACCAAATCAATCAGCACATGGACGATATTACCATCTTTGGCGAATATGGCCGAGAGCTGTGGTTTCCGTCACTGGCCAAAGAAAATTTGATTATTCTTAACATTGTGTGGGAAAACGGCGACCCACATGTTGAATATATTTCTGCGGAAGTCAAAAGAAAAGACGGGAACCAGTCGGAGATTTGGAAGTCTGAGGAAGCCGAGAAGTTTTTTACCAAGGAGCGCGAAGCCGAACGAGCGGAGCATTATCGTGAATTTTCCCTTGATGATGTGTGCCATTTCTATATGGACAAGGACCAATCGACCTAGACCGGAAGGGGTTCGGCTTCAGGAAACTTCTTGCCAAGCTGTCGTTTTTAAACTACACTAGAGAGAGATGGAAAAATTCGAGGTCGAGGAATATGTAACGGAGCGCGGCAAAGTTCCCTTTACTGAATGGCTGTTACGCCTCAAGGATAAAACGGGACAAGCCAAGCTGTTAGCCCGTGTGCGTCGGGCCTCTTTTGGGAATTTTGGTGATTGGAAAGAAATTAAAGGGGCCAAAGGATTGTATGAAATGCGGGAACATTACGGCCCCGGCTATCGCATTTTTTACACGCTCGTCGGGAACAAGCTTATTGTGTTGTTGGCCGGATCGAGCAAAAAAGACCAGAAAAAAGCGTTAGCGCAGGCCAAGAAGTATTTGGCTGATTATGATGAAAGGACGAAATCATGAAAAAGAAAGCCTCACAGCCCTTTAATAAAACGAGTAAAGCGCTGTTAAAAGACCCGGAAGTCGCTGCTCAGTATTTGGAAGAAATTCTGGCTGATGGGGATATGGACGTGTTTACGGCGGCCCTGAAAGATGTGGCTGATGCACGGCTTGGTGGCATGAGTGCCTTATCTAAAAAGACAGAACTGAACCGAGAGCAGCTCTATAAGACACTTTCAAAGAATGGCAATCCACGTTTGAATACGTTGTCGGAAGTGCTTCAGGCGGTCGGGCTTCGGGTGGCTGTGGCTCCAGATGCAAGGCTCTAACGATGACGAAATACCCCGATGTTTTCCACATACGATTTTCTTCTACCGTTTTTCCCACGGAAGAAGATATGAAGCTATGGAATAGTCTGACCCTTGAAGAAAAAAAGGCGGTTGAATTGCGGGATGTCAAAGAAGGTGAAGCTAGTGGATTGGCCGAACCCTGCACCATGGAAGAAATTATTGCAGAGGCCAAAGCTGAAATAAAAACCACCTAGTATTTTCCGTAAGATACATTATCACATTTAGCTTAATAGGTGCGAAGTATGGCAACTACGGCCCCTTTTGGGATGCTATGTTGTCGATTTAAACAACCTGTTAATGATAAATGGAGATAAGAAATGGAACAATATATAGGCCTAGATGTATCACAAGATTTAACCCATGTTTGTGTTGTAGATCGTGATGGCAACAAACTTTGGGAGGGCGATTGCCCTTCGACGCCCGAAAGTATCGGTGAGACAGTCAAGAAGCATGCTCCTCATGCCCTTAAGATTGGGCTTGAAAGCGGCCACCTCTCAACATGGCACTGGCATGGCTTAAACGATATGGGGCTTCCAGCCATTTGTATTGATGCATACCATGCGCATGGCGTTTTGCGTCTACAGATGAACAAAACCGATAAAAATGATGCTCACGGCATTGCCCAGATTATGCGCTGCAACTGGTACAAAGAAGTGACTATCAAGAGCTTTGAGAACCATGAATCCCGCGCCTTGTTCCGAACGCGCAGCAATCTGGTAAGCATGCGCACAGATGTCGTTAACCAGATACGCGGCATGCTCAAAACATTTGGCATCCTCATTAAAGGCATTGCAGGCGTGGCCTTTGAGAAACACATTCAGGAAATCATTGACGAGGGCACGGCCATTGCCGCCCCTCTTCAAATTCAGCTTGATATGCTGCGCATGATTAAGCAAAAAATCAACGATCTGGACGAGCTTGTTCTCGATCATGCTTATGCTTGCCAGGATTGCCGTATTCTGATGAGTATCCCCGGCGTGGGCCCTATGACAGCCGCAAACTTTGTTCTGGCCGTCTATGATGCCGACAGGTTCAAAAAATCTAAAAGCGTAGGTGCGTATTTTGGTTTAACGCCAAGGCGCAGGCAATCCGGTGAAATGGATTACAACGGACGAATATCAAAGCGTGGTGATCGGGTGGTCAGGCATCAGCTCTATGAAGCCGCCAATTCCATTCTCACCAGAGTGAAGAAGCCCTCCTCTCTGCAAGCATGGGGACTGCGTATTGCCAAACGCTCCGGCATGAAAAAGGCAAGGATTGCTGTTGCACGAAAACTGGCTGTCATCATGCACCAGATGTTGCAAACAGGTGAGTTATTCTGCTTCAACCCTGCAACTGGAGAAAGGGCTGTATATGCGTAAGATTTAAGGAATCAAGTTTTGTAGTTTTGCAAACACTCTTGTGAAATTACGTTTTGTCCCAGCCGGGACGAAAGCTTTCGGTTAAACCCGGTATGAATGATGCAGAAAAAGATCGTTATTTCTTGGACAAGTAACAATCAAACTGCGGATCACATTTTGAGGGGACCGAAGCCTCCAAAGCAATAGTGTGGCACTCCTGTGACCACGTAGAGAATGGTGATACCGGCTAGACAAAAACGTAAACGCAATATAGATTGCAAACTACAGATCCTCCCGATTAAGCATAATTCTATTAGAGATCGCTCCATGGCAATTCCACAGACTTCATATGTACGGCTATGGCTTCAGATACCCGGCATTGGTCTGCGTTTAAACAATCAATCGCTAATGCGTCATTAATGAATTTCCGTGCCATCTCGATACGGCTTTCCTGCATCTTAGACAATTTTCCATCCGAAATTTCGTCGAGTTTGACCAAGTATTTTCGTATTTTGTCCTTGTAGATATCACTCTCACCCATAGACAAATAGTATGGTTTTTGCAAATCAGGGTGATGCATGCGCTTCCTATTCTCAGGCTCCGGGGTCAAGGTAAACAACACTTCTTCGGCAATCGCGATCACACTGGCCAGCTCGTAGTCGCTGATTTCTTCCATTTTAGAATCCTCTGGCAACGGCTGTCGACTCAAACTCACACCCACATACATTTGTGTCGTTCCGTCTTCGTTCTCTGTTATTTGCCTTTGCCAACCTGATCGAGAACGGCGCACGGCTGCGATCTTTTTAGTCGTTTTTGGATCAACGTGATTTGCCTCTTTATTTCGAATCGCGCCCACCAATTCTTCGCGTGTAACAATTATATTTGAATACCAGAGCTGGAACTCCTGCCCCCACCATTCATCGAAATCTACTAAATATTTTTCCGTGTACACGCTGAACGGCATGACCGTTGTCGGCCACGATCCTTTTGCGGAATTTAGGCACAGTCGGTTTAGGTGCCTCGAATCCAAGAATTTGCATTTTTCTTTGAAACCAAGTTGCCCGAGAAGTGAGGTCTGTCCCTGCTCGCTCAACAGGGCTGAGAGTATGCCCGCAGCGCTTAGGGCTTCATGCACTGTTCCGTCATAAAACGCGTCGCATCGGGCGGCTAACATTGCCATTTGTTGCGCATAGATTTTTTCAAGCTCGCCTTCAAGCCTCGGCACTCTTTGGTCGTTTCCACTCATAGTGTTACTCCAATTTTCAATTCAAATCTTAGAGCCTAATCCAAACATGGCCAAAAGCTTTTTCATACTAACGGTTATCCGACTAAATCAAATTCCGCTGCTCGTTGTAAATGATGGGCGTCGTGTTGAAAGCGATACCACTCAGGCTCAATAAAGCCCCCTACCCTATTAAATCGTCGGTACAAGCTATCCCCTTTGATGATCGAACATGGGAAGGCAAAGAGAAAAATATCATTCTTCACATAAGATGATCGAAACGCCGCTCCCGGTTTGATTATGTCGCGGGACATTGCTCATACGCTCCCCTACTCTATTCGCCTGATGCGTTGTCATCATCTTTTGGAAATAACACCACGTCACCGGACACGGCGATATTGGCGGGCAATTTTAAAGAAATAGGGTGTAACCCAACAAAGGGACGAAAAGTTGCCTAGGATTTCGCCGAACCTGTTGAAACTATTGACGAAACGTCGGTTTTGGTCCCCCCGTTTTTGTGCCCAAATTAGGCGAGAAGTTTCGGGGGCTTGATACCGACCGAATCTTCGAGTCGTTCTTCTGAGAAATCATACTCCCCTAACAAGTTAATATGCTGCCAACACACGACGGATCCATGGCGAATGGCCTGGAGCAAGGTCTCTCGCAAAGGGCCATCTCCGGCCTCTTCGAGTTTCTGCGATAAATACAGATAATTCCAGCAAATAATGGCATTTTTGATGAGGCGTTTGCAGCCCTCCTCCATGTCTTGTTCCTGTTTGTCGGCTTCTAATAATTCTCGCGGATTGCCCACGGAGATCGCGCGCGTAAACTTATGCGCGCTTTCACTTTTATTGAGCTGTTTTTCAATGGCCTGCCGTAAGGCCAGATCATCGAGATACCGCAAAATAAATAAGGATTTGTGAATGTGGCCAAACGTTTTCAGGGCGCGGTAGAGCGCATGTTGTTTCGAATAGGAGTTGAGACGACGGAACAAATCCGAGGCCGTTGTTTCTTTCACCTTCATGGTGGCGACAAAGCGGAGGATCTCATCCCACTGCTCAAGGAGCAGTGCGGTGTTGATATAGCCCACCGGACGCACGGTATTCGGGAGGGCCTCCTGACGTGTCTCTTGCCGAAAGGCATAGAGCCGTTGTTTCTTGAGGTTCCGAATGCGTGGGGCGAATGAAAATCCCAACAAATTCATGACCCCAAAGATCACTTCGCTATAGCCGTGCGTGTCGGTGGAATGCATGTCACTCTCAATGACGTCATTATGCAGCAAGCCATCAAGCACATAGGTGCTTTCGCGTTCCGCCGCACTAATCACCGTCGAATAAAACAGGACATGCCGTTCATCAATAAAACTGTAGATACTCACGCCTTTGCCCTTCCCGAAGTATTTAAACGAGTAATTGGCATTCAGGGAATCTTGGCGGACCTCGAATTTTTGTCCATCACTAGAGGTGTGTACCGTGTCCGACATCTGACGATAGATATTGGGAAGGGGCAGACGCGTCATGAGGGAGGCCACACGATCATTGGCCAGGCGGGTCGCTTCTGGCGAAAAAAACCAGTTGACCGTGTGTTCAAGTTCCCGGGGCCGCAGTTGACGAGAAATGCGGGCAATCTTTTGAGTCCCAATGCCACAGCCTAACCCAATAATGCCGGCGAAAAATGTTTTCCGAGGCGGTGGCACGCGACGATGACGATGCTGGGCATGGTAAAAGGCTTCGAGAAAGCCACTGTACCGATCAACGGTCGAAAGGACTTCAAGTAACGGGATATCTTGCCGGTCGGGGAGAAAGGTCTGCAGGGCCTCGCGTTCTTGCTCCTCGAGTTTGGGGGTGGTGATCCGAAGGGTGCCGGTGGCAGACCACTGCACCTGCTCGTTTGCCCCCGTCGCCACTCGCTCATTGGTGGTGGCATATTGGGCGTGCAGGGCCGCCTCAAGTTCGTTCAGCACTGGGAGGGGATCGGCAAAGGCGGTGAGGTTGGCGCGAGCCAGCAGGCGCGCTTTCTCGTGCTGCCATTGCGCCCGGGGAATGAGATAGTCATCGAGCGGGCGATATTTATAGGAGTCGAGGAGATTCATGGTGCCGGACTTGAGACACCGCATGAGATGAACCAGCAGCAACATTTTATAGAGGGTGACACGTAACGTTCCCTCTGGGTTCTGCACCGCCCGGCGTTCGGCTGTAGTCAAAAAGGCCATGGGGACGGTCAGGTCACAGGCGCGTGGAGGCAAGTGCAGCGTTGGGAGTGCCGCCATGACACCCTGCGCCCCGGGGTCAGCTTGAAAGGTGAGGGCCTGCACCACCGGAGCCAGTCGGCGAACGATCCGTCGTCCCTTCTTCTCCAATACCTGATAATAGGAGGTGTCCGTCAATTCACGAGTGATCTGTTCCCGGAGCGGTGGCAACACCGTCAGGGTGTGTTGGGTGGTGGGATGATGCCGGGTGAGTGTCGCTTTGATCTGCTCCACTTTGTGGGCATCATCCCAATCGGCCTGCTGCACAATGTGTTCAATGGCCGACAAGACGGTGAGGAACGAGTCATCGAGGTGGCTGAGTAGGGTTTGGACTAAGTGCGTGGTTGATTCGCGCCGCTCATAGGAGGCAGCCTTATGGTCACGTTGGGCCGTGTTCACCGCCCCTTGCATTGTTTTCACAATGACCTCAATCATCGCATCATGCCGACGGTAGAACTGGTGCATGATAAAGGCCAAGAGATGCAGATACCGATCCTCATCGGTCCGGCGAGTCAGCTGGAAAATTTCTGATTTGAGCACACTGTGGGCATAATAGCGAATGCCAGCATGCCCTAAGGCTAAACGTTGGAGGGCTGGCAGGATCCGTCGGTGCAGCACCTGGAGGCGCTTGAGATCGACCAGACTCTTGGCAATGGAGGATGGGGTGGTGGATTGGGGTGCCCGTTTCAAGAGCGTCAATTGATACCGATTGATCAGGGCGCCTCCCTTGGTTTGGTGTTTGGTGAGCAAGGCGTCGAGTAACTGGCGTGTCCCCTCAGGAAGCGCCTGTTGAATGATTCGAATGAGGTCGACTTTGTGATGCGTGAGGGCCTCCACGATGAAGGTGCGCAGGACGACATAGCTGGGTGGGGCAATCTTGGTATTGATCAAGACGTCAACCAGGCGATAGAAGATCTGTTTCGGAGAGAGGTAGGCCTGGATCAGTGGACGGAGTTCAGTTGCCAGCACCACCTGCGCGTTAGCATCAAAGAGGGTAAAGCCATAAAACGTGCGGATGCGTTGCTGATGGCCAATGCGTGCGTATTTGCCATAGCGCCTAAGATCGATCTGTTGAGAACTCAACCCCCATCGCTGAGCAATAAATTCGATGTCATGCTGATGAAACGACTGCACGGGGAAGAAGCGTTTGGTGGCTCGAAAATACGCACAGCTGAGGAGGAATCCCACTCGATTGGTGGGAGAACGAAGGGTGTCAGCAATTGCGAGCAGGCTCGCGGGGAAATCACAAAATCGTTTCCGCTCAACGTGAGAAAAGGCAGGGGGCTGGGTGTAGGCGTCTTGTTCGACAGACGTCAGGATAGACATGACGGGCATGGGTATTCTCTCCTTTATAAGAAAAGGAGGAGCGTACCACCCAACTGGTGCACGGAGGAGAAATGAGGGCTGACTCAGGACAAAACAGGAACTCGAGGAAGGGCGAGAAGAGCCTAGAGACTGGTACCTACGTAGCTAGGCAACTTTTCGTCCCTTTGTTGGGTTACACCCTATGTGAATGGCTATGGCAAAGATGATACTGATTGCAAGATCATCAAGAAGCTTTCTGGGTAAAATAGCTCTGGTCAACTCTCCACTGAAATAAAAAAGGCGGGCAAAATATCCAGGAATTGCAAAAATCAACAGAATGGCGGCAGTGATTGCTGTATTCGTCATTTAAGGGCAAAACTCAATTCAAGAAAAGCAAAGGCCTGAAACGGCAATGCCGTTTCAGGCCTTTGGGCTAAGTGATTCGTTAATCAATTCATAATCTCCTGCTAATGATTACCACTCAAATCTTAAATCCGATTGCCCACCATCGCCGCCATCTAGAAAAAATTGCTCTTGTTGCAAAACAATATCTTCTAATGTGAACGGCTCGGTGGTAGCACTAACAACTTCTTCATCATCAGGACAGTCACATGGGATGGTTGGTGCAGGACTATTGGTTTCTTCTTCAAGTTTTCGAATCATTTTACCAACAGACCTGTGTGTAAACACAATACATTGGCCCATTGGTTCACAAGTCTCTTGAAGGTCTTCACCAATGTTCAGTAACCGTTGAGCTAGCAAAAGTTTTCTAACGCAACGTGTTTTGTTCAAACATAGCCTCTCGTGGTTCGAGGGGCTCAATGGGCTCAAGCATGACTCCGGCATTTGGGCCTCCTTCCTCGATATGTTTGACTTTCAATTTTTTGGCCTCATCCATAACATTTTCCCAAGCACTTACGATCTCTTCTGCTACATCAATCGAGATTTTCCCGGCTTCAAGATCATTTTTAAGCTCCTTTGTTAATTCCAAGTACTGTGCTAATACACTTTTGGGGTCTCTGGCACTTTCATTACTTTTTAAAGTTTTAACTACGTAGCCCAGCTCGTAAGGCGGAAGATTATATTCGTCCGCCATCTTTTTGCATAAATTTTCTGATGGTATTCTTTCCCCCTTCTCGATCCTTGACAAGGTAGAATTATCAACATCGAAAATGGCACTTGCTTCCTCCAGAGTTTGAGAAGCTTCCCCTCGAACCTTTCTAAGCATATTTCCTAATGCTCGAAAAGACCCGATTTCTAGTAAGCTAATCATATGGTCATAGCCTCCTTCATGGCTGGTGTCTTCGCCATGTGCAATTTTGAGGAAAAAATCTGATACCTTTTTGCCGTCTCCTTGATTGCTGGGAAATTTAGGATCGTCATACATTCGTGCCTCCTATTTAAAATAAGTGTATGTGCGAACAGCCACCATGGTGGCTGTTCTTGGTTTCTGCTCGTTGCAAGACCTTATTCTCTTTCTGCCGCAAATGTCAATATTTTGATTTCACTGGATTATTATCTGTTATTTTTGTTACATTCCCAAAGGCTCATATGGAGATGTAAAAAATGAAAAAATACGTAGCCTATTACCGTGTCTCGACAGATAAACAGGGCAAGTCCCGCCTTGGCCTTGAGGCACAGACAGAAGCGGTCAATCGGTTTGTCGCTGCTCGTGATAAAGTAATTGCCGAATTTACCGAAGTGGAGAGCGGCAAAAAGAACAATCGCCCGGAACTTCAAAAGGCCCTGCAACTCTGTTCCAGCAAAAACGCGGTCCTGATTATTGCCAAACTGGATCGGCTCGCCCGTAACGTGCATTTTATTTCCGGCCTGATGGAAAGCGGCGTGGAATTTACCGCCGTTGATTTTCCTGAAGCCAACCGCCTGACCATTCATATTTTGGCGGCTGTCGCAGAACATGAGCGGGAAATGATTAGCACACGGACCAAGGATGCCATGAGAGCCGCCAAAGCTCGCGGCATTCGGCTAGGTTCTCCCAAGGCCAAGAAGCTGGCCCCACGCGCCTCTTTAGCCAATCAACAAGCGGCCCAGAATTTCGCGGCCTCGTTATATTCAACGGTGTCCATGCTACGGGAAAAGGGCCAACCACTCAGGGAAATAGCCTCATGGCTCAACCAGCACGGCATCAAAACCCGTCGCGGCAAACGTTGGCATGCAAACTCTGTCAAACGGGTGTTGGATCGGAATTTGTAGATTTCTTCAAAAATTTTTCCGCCGTATTTCGTTTTTAAGGCCCCTAAAAATTTTTCCGCGACGATACTATCCCTCTTTTTATGGCTTATAGCCGTATATGTGTATACACGTATACATCTTACTGGGGGATTCCAAACGGGGGCGCAGCAGCCCCCTTTGGCAAGTTCCGTGCGGATATGTAGTACCGCACACAACTTGCGTACCGTACGTTGGTAACGGTTCAGTTATTTGCAACAATTGAACTGCTGGAGAATCATCCGGCGTATGATTTGGATCGAACACATCTTTGGTATTCAAGTACCGGGTGCAAGCTGGATCGGATCATACAGTTGTAACTGATCTGAACAGATGAAGGAGAATTTTTAAAATGTCTCGTACGCAAGAAAAGATAATACAAAACACTTCAAAAGTCTATGCTGACATTGATGTCGGTAAAGACCAACTGGATGTATTTATTCATCCCTCCAATATCAGGCTCCAGGTGCCTAACAGCAAAAAAGCCATAGAAGGCCTTGCCGGGAAACTGCTTCAAAACGGTGTTGATATCGTGGCATTGGAGGCAACGGGCAAATATCATTGCCTCGCACATTCAGTGATCCATGAGGCCGGAATTGCTGTCGCGGTGATCAATCCGTTTCGATCACGGCAGTTTGCAAACAGCATGGGCAGACTGGCAAAAACGGACACGATTGATGCGCAAAGCCTGGCCCATTTTGCCGAGCGCATGGAGCCGTCGCCAACACCGCCGCCGGATAAACATTCAAAGGTTCTGCATGAACTTCATACGGCGCGTCGGCAGGTTTCAGACGAAGTGGCGGACCTCAAGCGACAGCTCCACACTGCCGAGCACCCTGTGGCAGCGCGGCAAATACGAGCCAGAATAGCCATGGGAGAGCGCCACAAAGCTGTGTTGGAAAAAGAAATCCAGGATGTCATTTCGGCGCATTCTGAACTCAGAAACAAGTTTGACATTCTGACCTCCATTCCCGGAATCGGCAGGATAACAGCAGCGATTCTGATTGCCGATCTTACAGAGCTTGGCCAGGCGAATGCCAAGGAAATAGCCGCTCTTGCCGGTGTTGCACCGATGAACTGGGACAGTGGAGCCAAACGCGGTAATCGCATGATCCGGGGCGGTCGAAAATGTGTCCGTAACGCGCTTTACATGTGCGCCGTCAGTTGCATCAGACGGACAAATTCCCTGGGGCAAACCTATCAAAATTTGATCCGGCGCGGAAAAAATCCGAAGGTTGCCCTGACTGCCGTCATGCGAAAACTGGTTATTCTCGCAAACTCCCTGATCACCGAAGACCGAAAGTGGCAGACGGAATGCCCGTGCTGACAAGCAGGCCTTGGCTCGCCTGAGATTTGTGGGGCCTCCGCTCGCCTTCGGCCTGCTTGTGATTGCATGCACACATGAAAAATAGTCGATTTTGTCCTTGATTTAACACAGATGCTTGCGGTTATCGGAAAAATGTATGAATAGTTCATACTCTATGCTATACTACTCTGAAAAGGAGGTAGAACTATGATTCGTAAAACCATTGCCATGCCAGATGAGATGGGAGGGTGGATAGAAGCCCGTATTCAATCTGGCCAATACAATAACGACAGTGAATATTTCCGTGATTTGGTCCGGCGCGATCAGGAACGGCAAGAAGCGGTACTTCAACTTCGTCAGATGTTGGAAGAGGGTGAGGCCAGCGGCATAAGCAAACAGAAAGTGCCTGACATCATGAAAAATGTAGAAAAGCGTTTACAAAAAAATGGCCAATTACCAGCTCACTAAAAAGGCTGAACGAGAGTTTGACAAAATTTATGAATATTCCATCCTCAACTTTGGGTTGGAAACAGCCAGAAATTACGTTAACGGCCTAGAGGTCTGTTTTAAAACTCTGGCAGATAATCCCAGAATGGGAAAAGATTATTCCCATGTAAAAAAAGAATACCGCCGTTATGAATATGAGCGACATTCGGTGTACTACAAAATTACCAAAACAGGTGTTCGCATCACTCGGATTCTTGGACCTGGACAGGACCCTATCAAGAACTTAGCATGAGCCCTATTCCTTACACTCTAATTTTACAGCACTGAAAATGACGCAATCTGCCTTACGTCCAATTGATGAGCACCGTTTAGCCCGAATGCAGGAATTTTATTCTGATGTTCCGACCGGGGATGATATCTGGTTTGTACATACGGTTCTGGCTCAATGTTTCCTTCCGTATCGTGACCCTAAAACTCACCATTGGAAAAAAACCAATGGTGATTACGGCATCATTCTCTCTTCCGGGGCTATCGACGATCCTAAAAAACATGAACCCGTTGACGTGGGTTTGCCTTATGGAGCCAAGCCACGCCTTTTTCAAAGCTATACAGCAACACAGGCCATCAAGAACCAATCACCAGTTATTCCCGTTGAAAATTCCATGACGGCCATGATGAAACAACTTAATCTCAGCATCACAGGTGGTAAAAACGGAACTATACGGGGATTTCAGGACCAGATTACTCGGTTTGCACGATGTCATTACACGATTATTGCCCCCGGCCCACGAGGGACACAGGATTACATCAATGCTCCTCCCATAAAAAAAATGACAGTGTGGTTTACCAAAGACCCCAATCAACAAACCTTATGGCCATCTGAAATTGTACTGACTGATGATTATTACTACAGCCTGAAAGATCATGCCGTTCCCTATGATTTTCGTGGCCTTGCTCTCATCCAGAATAAACCACGGGCGCAGGATATTTATCTCTGGATGACGCAGCGTTTATGCCGCCTCAATAAACCGCTTCTCATGAAATGGCATGACCTGTATGAGATGTTTGGCGGCAACGCATCACCAAAAAAGTTCAAGGAAAAATTCCCCGCCGATCTGCTAGCCGCAAAGACCGCCTATCCTGATGCCAACATGGAAGAGCATAAAGACGGCTATATTTTTAAGTCCTCTCCACCCCCTATTCCCAAGACCAGAATCCCTGTGCAAAAACCTGCGGATTAAATACGTTATCCACGCATATTTGGGGACCATTCCACGCATATTGGGTGTAACCCAACAAAGGGACGAAAAGTTGCCTAGGATTTCGCCGAACCTGTTGAAACTATTGACGAAACGTCGGTTTTGGTCCCCCCGTTTTTGTGCCCAAATTAGGCGAGAAGTTTCGGGGGCTTGATACCGACCGAATCTTCGAGTCGTTCTTCTGAGAAATCATACTCCCCTAACAAGTTAATATGCTGCCAACACACGACGGATCCATGGCGAATGGCCTGGAGCAAGGTCTCTCGCAAAGGGCCATCTCCGGCCTCTTCGAGTTTCTGCGATAAATACAGATAATTCCAGCAAATAATGGCATTTTTGATGAGGCGTTTGCAGCCCTCCTCCATGTCTTGTTCCTGTTTGTCGGCTTCTAATAATTCTCGCGGATTGCCCACGGAGATCGCGCGCGTAAACTTATGCGCGCTTTCACTTTTATTGAGCTGTTTTTCAATGGCCTGCCGTAAGGCCAGATCATCGAGATACCGCAAAATAAATAAGGATTTGTGAATGTGGCCAAACGTTTTCAGGGCGCGGTAGAGCGCATGTTGTTTCGAATAGGAGTTGAGACGACGGAACAAATCCGAGGCCGTTGTTTCTTTCACCTTCATGGTGGCGACAAAGCGGAGGATCTCATCCCACTGCTCAAGGAGCAGTGCGGTGTTGATATAGCCCACCGGACGCACGGTATTCGGGAGGGCCTCCTGACGTGTCTCTTGCCGAAAGGCATAGAGCCGTTGTTTCTTGAGGTTCCGAATGCGTGGGGCGAATGAAAATCCCAACAAATTCATGACCCCAAAGATCACTTCGCTATAGCCGTGCGTGTCGGTGGAATGCATGTCACTCTCAATGACGTCATTATGCAGCAAGCCATCAAGCACATAGGTGCTTTCGCGTTCCGCCGCACTAATCACCGTCGAATAAAACAGGACATGCCGTTCATCAATAAAACTGTAGATACTCACGCCTTTGCCCTTCCCGAAGTATTTAAACGAGTAATTGGCATTCAGGGAATCTTGGCGGACCTCGAATTTTTGTCCATCACTAGAGGTGTGTACCGTGTCCGACATCTGACGATAGATATTGGGAAGGGGCAGACGCGTCATGAGGGAGGCCACACGATCATTGGCCAGGCGGGTCGCTTCTGGCGAAAAAAACCAGTTGACCGTGTGTTCAAGTTCCCGGGGCCGCAGTTGACGAGAAATGCGGGCAATCTTTTGAGTCCCAATGCCACAGCCTAACCCAATAATGCCGGCGAAAAATGTTTTCCGAGGCGGTGGCACGCGACGATGACGATGCTGGGCATGGTAAAAGGCTTCGAGAAAGCCACTGTACCGATCAACGGTCGAAAGGACTTCAAGTAACGGGATATCTTGCCGGTCGGGGAGAAAGGTCTGCAGGGCCTCGCGTTCTTGCTCCTCGAGTTTGGGGGTGGTGATCCGAAGGGTGCCGGTGGCAGACCACTGCACCTGCTCGTTTGCCCCCGTCGCCACTCGCTCATTGGTGGTGGCATATTGGGCGTGCAGGGCCGCCTCAAGTTCGTTCAGCACTGGGAGGGGATCGGCAAAGGCGGTGAGGTTGGCGCGAGCCAGCAGGCGCGCTTTCTCGTGCTGCCATTGCGCCCGGGGAATGAGATAGTCATCGAGCGGGCGATATTTATAGGAGTCGAGGAGATTCATGGTGCCGGACTTGAGACACCGCATGAGATGAACCAGCAGCAACATTTTATAGAGGGTGACACGTAACGTTCCCTCTGGGTTCTGCACCGCCCGGCGTTCGGCTGTAGTCAAAAAGGCCATGGGGACGGTCAGGTCACAGGCGCGTGGAGGCAAGTGCAGCGTTGGGAGTGCCGCCATGACACCCTGCGCCCCGGGGTCAGCTTGAAAGGTGAGGGCCTGCACCACCGGAGCCAGTCGGCGAACGATCCGTCGTCCCTTCTTCTCCAATACCTGATAATAGGAGGTGTCCGTCAATTCACGAGTGATCTGTTCCCGGAGCGGTGGCAACACCGTCAGGGTGTGTTGGGTGGTGGGATGATGCCGGGTGAGTGTCGCTTTGATCTGCTCCACTTTGTGGGCATCATCCCAATCGGCCTGCTGCACAATGTGTTCAATGGCCGACAAGACGGTGAGGAACGAGTCATCGAGGTGGCTGAGTAGGGTTTGGACTAAGTGCGTGGTTGATTCGCGCCGCTCATAGGAGGCAGCCTTATGGTCACGTTGGGCCGTGTTCACCGCCCCTTGCATTGTTTTCACAATGACCTCAATCATCGCATCATGCCGACGGTAGAACTGGTGCATGATAAAGGCCAAGAGATGCAGATACCGATCCTCATCGGTCCGGCGAGTCAGCTGGAAAATTTCTGATTTGAGCACACTGTGGGCATAATAGCGAATGCCAGCATGCCCTAAGGCTAAACGTTGGAGGGCTGGCAGGATCCGTCGGTGCAGCACCTGGAGGCGCTTGAGATCGACCAGACTCTTGGCAATGGAGGATGGGGTGGTGGATTGGGGTGCCCGTTTCAAGAGCGTCAATTGATACCGATTGATCAGGGCGCCTCCCTTGGTTTGGTGTTTGGTGAGCAAGGCGTCGAGTAACTGGCGTGTCCCCTCAGGAAGCGCCTGTTGAATGATTCGAATGAGGTCGACTTTGTGATGCGTGAGGGCCTCCACGATGAAGGTGCGCAGGACGACATAGCTGGGTGGGGCAATCTTGGTATTGATCAAGACGTCAACCAGGCGATAGAAGATCTGTTTCGGAGAGAGGTAGGCCTGGATCAGTGGACGGAGTTCAGTTGCCAGCACCACCTGCGCGTTAGCATCAAAGAGGGTAAAGCCATAAAACGTGCGGATGCGTTGCTGATGGCCAATGCGTGCGTATTTGCCATAGCGCCTAAGATCGATCTGTTGAGAACTCAACCCCCATCGCTGAGCAATAAATTCGATGTCATGCTGATGAAACGACTGCACGGGGAAGAAGCGTTTGGTGGCTCGAAAATACGCACAGCTGAGGAGGAATCCCACTCGATTGGTGGGAGAACGAAGGGTGTCAGCAATTGCGAGCAGGCTCGCGGGGAAATCACAAAATCGTTTCCGCTCAACGTGAGAAAAGGCAGGGGGCTGGGTGTAGGCGTCTTGTTCGACAGACGTCAGGATAGACATGACGGGCATGGGTATTCTCTCCTTTATAAGAAAAGGAGGAGCGTACCACCCAACTGGTGCACGGAGGAGAAATGAGGGCTGACTCAGGACAAAACAGGAACTCGAGGAAGGGCGAGAAGAGCCTAGAGACTGGTACCTACGTAGCTAGGCAACTTTTCGTCCCTTTGTTGGGTTACACCCAGTTCTTGAAAAATCGTTCCGGCCAATGGTGACTGCTGATATTGACATGTGGAGCACACCGACAACCCTCGCTTGGTTTTCCACCTCTTGTGATTCCCACATTTCACACAGATATACCCGTCTGGCCAGCGAAGCTTCTCAATATGGGTGCGACAGGCCTCCTCAGTAAAAAAACGGGTCATCAGATCGGACATGTCCGTGGGGTAACTCACCATGTCGCAAAACACTATATAGTGGGGCAACTGGAGTCAAGCCGGTATGCAGGCTTCGTTTGCTGTTATTCGTGTTGACGAGCATTTCCGTTTTTGTATCACCCCGAGCCGACCTGATGCGTCACCGGGGGCGCTGCTGAGCCTATTTTGGCGTGTCGGAGGGCGCCACTCACGATTGGATCGCATTGAGCAGCGGTTTCACGCCTAGAATTGCCAGCACCCGCTTAAAGTTATACGCCAACACATGCAAACTCATCTCGGTGCTGACATGCTTGAGGGTTTTTGTGAGGAAGTGCGTAGACCCCATCCAGGCTTTCAAGGTCCCGAACGGATGCTCGACGGTTTCTCGTCGAGTACGCATACGCTCCGGCTCTCGCTCGAGGCGGGCTTCGGCTGCCTCGAGCACGGCTTCATGCTCCCATCGCGTCACGCGCCGGTACGCACTGGTCGTGCACTGCGCCTTGATGGAGCAATTCGGACAGTGTGAGGACCAATATTTGTGAAGCGTCAAGCCTTTCTCCTCCGTCTCGAACCGCCAGATGAGGCGTTCCCCTGCCGGGCATGCATATTCATTCTCGTCCGCGTGGTACATGAAGTCGCGTTTGCTGAACAAGCCTTTCTTCGTGCTGCCTGATGTCTGAGGCTTGGGGAGATAGGTCGTGATCTGGGACTGCTCGCAGGCCAGAATTTCTTTCCCATTGAAGTACCCGCGATCGGCCACCACGGCGAGGGTCTCCGCACCAATGGCCTCCTTCGCTTGTTGCGCCATGTGGTGCAACTGGTGACGATCATGTCCAACATTGGTGACCTCGTGCGTCACGATCAAATGGTGTTTGGCATCCACGGCCGTCTGCACGTTGTACCCCACCGTCCCTGTGCCTCGCCCGCTGGTGGCCATCGATCGCGCATCTGGGTCCGTGAATGAGATCTGTTGGTCCGGCGTCTGAAGCATCTGGACTTCGAGTGTTTTGAGGCGTGCCATTTCTGTCTTCAGGGCCGTGATTTTGTCCTCCAGCCGTTGGGCTTTGTCCGTGGCCACCGCTGCTTCCTGGCGATCCGCGCTGGCAATCTGGCCCAGATAGCGTTCAATGCTCTCATCAATCTCTTGCAATCGGCGCTGCATCTTGGCCTTGGTGAAGTTACGGTCTCGGCTATTCACGGCCTTAAACTTACTGCCGTCGATGGCCACGAAGGCGTCGGCAAACAGATGGAGCTTCTTGCACAGCATGATGAACTCGCGACAGACCAAGCGGATGGCGGCGCCATTGTTCTTGCGAAAATCGGCGATGGTCTTAAAGTCCGGTGCTAAGCGTCCGGTGAGCCACATGAGCTCAATGTTGCGGTGCGCTTCTCGTTCCAATCGACGACTGGACTGCACACGGTTGAGATATCCGTAGACATAGAGCTTGAGCAGGATGGTTGGGTGGTAGGCTGGGCGACCCGTTTTCTCTGAATGGGTTTTGAAGCCCAGACCGGAGAGATCCAGGTCGTCAAGAAAGACATCGATGACCCGAACCGAGCTATCCTCAGCGATATAATCATCCAATCGCTCGGGAAACAAGGTCGCTTGGTGGCGATCGTCGCCTTCAATAAATCCGCTCATCACAAACACCTCCGTGGGAAAGGTGTAGTATAGACCCTGTCGCGGAGTTTTCACACAGCCTGGACCCAAAGCGGTCGTTTTGTTGGGTCGATCGGAATCTTCGATAATGACGATTAATCGCATCGACCAACTGTTCATGAAGGTGAAAAAAGGCATTATGTTTAGCACAGTATTTGTGTCAGGTTACGGTAATTCGCCCAATGGGCATTGGCAGGAAATTTGGCACAAGGAAACAATGAACAGCTACTGGGTCGAACAGAATGATTGGACCAAACCCAATTGTGTAAAGTGGGTGGAAGCTTTAAACGAAGTCATTCAATCGATTGAGGAACCAATTTTATTGGTCACTCATAGCCTCGGGGGCAATACTGTAGTCGAGTGGAATCGAACACACTCTGGAAATATTTTAGGCGCGTTTCTCGTGGCTTTTCCGGATGTGCAAGCGGTGGATTTTCCTGAAGCGATATCAGGATACGAATCCCCCCCTCTAGCAAAGCTACCATTTCCTTGTTTAACGTTGGCAAGCTTGAACGACCCTTATGCCTCAATCGATAGGACAAGATTCTTTGCAGATAGGTGGGGTAGTGATCTCATTAGCATTGGTAGTCACGGACACATTAATGTCGAATCGAATCTCGGTGCTTGGCCTGAGGGTAAACGACTGCTAACCAAATTTAAAGTTTCTTTAGGTGTAGAACCCCAGACATAGTCTGACTCAATAGGTTCCAGGAAGACATTTGAATGATGTGATACCTTACATTTTTTCCTCAACATCGAAATATTCATCGTCCAGATCCTTTTGCGCGATGCCACTCGTCATAGCAGCCTTGGCAACAGCCTTGGTGACGGCTCGATGAACCGTGGGGTCCAGAGGACTCGGAACAATTTCACCTTGAGGCGTGGCATCGACGATAGCCTGGACGGCGGCAAGCAGCATAGGGTCGTTGATCCCCGTTGCTCGGGTTTCCAAGGCTCCTTTGAAAATGCCGGGATAGGCCAGCAAGTTGTTGACGTACCGACCATCAGAGTAGAAGGCGGCTCCCGCGTTCAACGCTTCCTCCTCGGTGATTTCTGGAACAGGGTTGGTCAACGCCAGGATAATTTGTTGCGGTCTTACCATGGACGGGTCAATTAAGCGTTCAACTCCAGTGGTTGAAATCACGACGTCGCAACGCTCCATGATTTCTTCTAAGGTGGCACTGTTCTGACGAAATTCTTCGAGCCGATTAACGGCAGCGGGATTCTTGTCACAACACCAGACGTTACGTTTCGTATAGGCCATGATCAGCCGGGCAATGGCACTTCCGGCGGCACCAAGTCCAACCTGACCTATCTGGACATTCGCCAAATCGCCTTTGACCATTCGGCAGGCATTGATGACCGCTGCTAGACAGACCACCGCAGTCCCATCTTGGTCATCGTGCATGACGGGAATATTCAGACGTTTCACCAACGCAGCTTCGATTTCAAAACATTCAGGCGCCGAGATATCCTCCAAATGAATCGCTCCGAATCCTGCGGAGATTTGCATAGCCGTCTCAATAAACTCCTGCGGGTCTTTGGAGAGGATGGGAATCGGGATCATATTATAGCCGGTGAATTTACTAAATAGGGCGGCTTTGCCTTCCATTACAGGCATGGCTGCTACAGGACCGATGTCCCCCAACCCGAGGGTACGGGTTCCATTGGTCAAGAGGGCAACAGTCTGGTGAATCCAAGTGTAATTGTAGGCCTCATCGGGATTCTTTTGAATAAGCCGACACACATCCGCCACCCCTGGGGTGTACACCGCCCGCATATCGTTGACCGTCTCAATCTGGTGGTTTATTACCATCTTAATTTTTCCACCTTGATGTCGTTCAAGCACTTCATCAATGATTTGCTCAACAGTGGTATTCTTTAATGCCCTAATGGCCTTGAGGATTCGTGCAAAGTGTTCTCGATCATTGGCAATAATAGTCACATCTCGCCAGATGTAAAATTTTCCAAGCTTCCGCGTTGTGACATCACCCACACTTCCGTCTTCGCTTGCAATGGCTGTCATAAATTTCGCTAACACACCCACTTGGTTGTCGCTCTTGTAGCGGACCATCCGGATGAATTCTGATTTTCCCGTTCGCGATAGGATAGGCTTATGATCTGACATGGTCTTTGGTCTCCATTGATTGTCACGGCACAAGCCGTCTGTTGCATTTTCTCATGACACCGGAAAGTCTAGCAGACAAGCAGATTTTAGGGTGATAACAATGTGGAAGGGGTTACCCGGTGAAGGGTATGGCTACGATTGGCCCTTTGAAAGAGCGTCCATACAACAGTTGTGATAATTTTGGAACAAGATAGGGATGTAAATTCCTACGATCATAAAGAGATAGGTATAATTATTTATTTTAGAAGTTTAACCTATAAAAAATCAGGCGTAAAATAGTGTTTGGGGGGGGGGAGTCCTTCCAAACAATGTGACTATGAAATCAGTAGAGCAATGCGCCTAAGAACTTAGAATCAATGATGCGAAAGGACAAATGCTAGTGCTAGTTGATTAAGTGTTTCTGCTCTCTAAAAACTATGAGAAAAAACCACTAGTGTCTGGTTAATTGCGCCACGTTGCCGTGTAAGTCCATGAATCATTTCATCTTTTTCGCAAAACATAGCGGTGTCGACTTGAACTCAGAATCACATCCATGCAGGCTTCCCCTCGGTAATTATTGGAGGATGCCCCATGTATGTCGGCCAGACCTTGTTTGCACAATTGATGGATTGTTTGCCATGGACCACCTTTGCTCGACTCGTCACGCGTTACGACGGCGATTACCGGGTGCGGACACTGCCGTGCACCGAACACTTTCGGATCTTGGCGTTTGCCCAGTTGACCTATCGCGAAAGTCTGCGCGATATCGAGGTCTGTCTGGCCGCGCAAGCCGCCAAGCTGTACCACATGGGTCTTCGTACGCCGGTCAAACGGGCCACACTGGCCGAGGCCAACGAGCGCCGAGACTGGCGCATCTACGCCGACTTCGCTCAACGCCTGATCACGCAAGCCCGCATTCTGTACAAGACCGAAGACCTGGGGCTGGACTTGTCGAATACCGTATATGCTCTCGACGCCACCACCATCGACCTGTGTCTGACGCTGTTTCCGTGGGCCTCGTTTCGCCGCACCAAAGCGGCGGTCAAACTGCATACCTTGTTGGATCTGCGTGGAGCCATTCCCAGTTTTATCCATATTTCCGATGGGAAACTGCACGATGTGCATGCCCTCGATCTCCTGCTTCCAGAGCCGGGAGCCATTTACGTCATGGACCGTGGGTACCTGGACTTCGAACGGCTGTTCACGCTTCATCAGGCTGGGGCCTTCTTTGTCACCCGGCCCAAGTCAAATACCGATTGTCGCCGCCTCTATTCAGCCCCCAGCAATCGCCAGCAAGGGATTCTGTGCGATCAGACGATTGTGTTATCCGGGTTCTACACGCAACACAAGTATCCCCTTCATTTGCGCCGTATTCGATTCAAAGATCCCGAATCTGGCAAGACGCTCGTCTTTTTTACCAACCTCTTTGGTCCGCCTGCCGCCACTATCTGCCTGCATACCGGCTTAACTCCAGTTGCTACTAGATTTTGTGGTCCGCTGAATTTTTTGGAGCGGAGCCGGGTCGACGGCGATAGCATTTTCCAGGAGTCGATGAAACAAGAGGCCCCGAGAGCGCGAGGTCCGACGATTGAATCGAAAGATAAATTCATTCAGGTAGGCGTCGAGGTACTTATGATCAAGGCGTCCCTGGTATGTGCCCAGGAGCCAACGTTTCACCCGTGAAATGGCACGGTGGACTCTTGGCAACAGGTCGTCTGCGTCTGGGTCGTGATTTCCCCCACCAGAGGACTTTCGCATTGGTTTGTGCGCATACCCTTCGTCTGCCAGACAGCAATAACTTGTGAGTCCGTCGGTGATAATCGTACTGCCAGGCTCAACATGCTGCTGAACGAAATGCTTGACATCCGCGCTTGTTCGGCCCTTAAGCGGTTGCATTCGCATTCGCCCACTTCCTTTGTCGTTGATTTCCACGGCAACGCCAACCAGTTGCTTGTTTCCTTCTCCACCCAAATAGGCTTCATCAACTTCAACGTGCCCGGCAAGACGGTTGCGGGAGGGGCGAACCATCGCAACCCGTAATTTATGAAGCATGAGCCACGCAGGCTCGTGACCGCTCATCCCCAACACCCTTTGCAACGTTTGAGCACTCGCTCCATTTTTCTGGCTCGTAAACCACCAGATTGCCTGAAACCAAATGCGCAACGGGATACGAGAATCTTGAAAAATCGTTCCGGCCAATGGTGACTGCTGATATTGACATGTGGAGCACACCGACAACCCTCGCTTGGTTTTCCACCTCTTGTGATTCCCACATTTCACACAGATATACCCGTCTGGCCAGCGAAGCTTCTCAATATGGGTGCGACAGGCCTCCTCAGTAAAAAAACGGGTCATCAGATCGGACATGTCCGTGGGGTAACTCACCATGTCGCAAAACACTATATAGTGGGGCAACTGGAGTCAAGCCGGTATGCAGGACTATCTGTGCCCTGTACAAAGCCCGGTGGCAGGTCGAGTTGTTTTTTAAATGGATCAAACAGCATCTGCGGATCAACCAGTTCTACGGGACTTCAGCGAATGCCGTGAAAGTGCCGATCTGGACCGCGGTCTCGGTCTACGTCCTGGTGGCCATCGTCAAGAAACGGTTCCACCTCGAGGCCTCCCTCTACACATTGCTACAGATTTTTTCGGTGACCTTGTTCGAGAAAATCCCTTTAAACAAAGACTTTCTCGACGGAAATAACAACAGTGAGGACGAACGGCTTCGTAACCAATTGAATCTATTTGATTCTTAACCAGACACTAGTGAGAAAAAACATTATTTGACTATACAGACAGTGACAGTTTGGGGCATAGATTAACATCCGCTCATGGCCCAGGCTGTGTGAAAACTCGGAATTTTCTGGATTCAGGGGGGCCTCACCCCTTGCTTATACAGAGATCGTGGTATACAGGCGATCCTCGGAGGCTAATTTTTTGGTTCCATATTTTATACGGAGTTTTCACACAGCCTGGGCCGAAGCCGGACACCATTGGGAGTAATTAAGAAGTCGCCTAAACAGTCTGATGCAGTGGGCCGAGAAAGTGCCCGCTGATCTCGAACGGTAGTGTAAATTGTAGTTAAATATCAGATTGGTTGCATGAATCTTTTTCAATTCTTCTATGTGTAAAGAGCGACCTTCCCTGCAAAAATAGTGAAACAGTTTCCTGGCAGTTTCAGTTTATACTACTAATAGTATTTCCCTCCTGTTTTTTTGCGGATTTCCACAAGGGTCTGTAGGTGCTTGACATCATTGGCTGGAGTTGTATACTGCAGTTTGTGGGAAGAAGTGGGAGAAAAAGGTCACATGTATTGCAAAAACAGCACAAAGTTAATGCAAAGTGAGTGAATGATGTGCATGTTCCTGTTCTTGCTGAAGAAATTTGCCAGTGGCTCAGCCCAAAACCAGGTGGAATCTATGTCGATTGTACCTTGGGTGTGGGAGGAACGTCATTAAAGATACTCGAAAGTTCAGGAAATAATGCTTATATTCTTGGTTTGGATAGGGATCCTGAGGCCTTGGCTTATGCGGAGAAAAACTTAGAACCCTATAAGTCTCAAGTGAAGCTTTTTAATGGGAATTACTCCCACCTTGTGGAATTTGTGCATCAGGCGGGTTATGAGGAGGTCGATGGCGTGGTTTTTGACCTAGGGGTGTCCTCATTGCAGCTAGATAAGCCCGAGCGAGGATTTAGTTTTGCTTGGGATGGCCCTTTGGATATGCGCATGAACCAAACGCAGGGTCCAACAGCGGCTGATCTGGTCAAGGTGCTCCCTGAGAAGGAGTTGGCGGATTTGTTTTTTGAATGTGGCGAAGAGCGATTTTCGCGACGGATTGCCCGGGCGATTGTTGAGGCACGAACAACCTTTGCCTTGGATACGACTCAGGCCCTGGTGTCGGTGATTAAAGGCGCCGTTCCTTCATCCTATCGAAGAGGGCGGATTCATTGTGCCACACGGACCTTCCAGGCTCTTCGTATTCGGGTGAATCAGGAATTGGATCTTTTGCAACCTGCCATCCAGTCTGCGGTCAGCCTCTTAAAGGAAGGGGGGCGAGTCTGTGTGGTGGCGTTTCATTCCTTGGAAGACCGTATCGTCAAGCATACTTTTCGATCGATGGGCGGAAAAGACAATCCAATCATCGCCATATTGACTAAAAGACCTGTGACAGCGGACCAACAAGAAACTGACCAGAATCCACGTTCGAGAAGCGCTAAGTTACGCGTGGCCCAACGTCTGGGAGAGGGAGCGCTGCAATGAGGAAGAATCTCTTGCTCGGCGTGATGGTGGTGTTGGGGGCGTGGTGTCTGCTCTATGTGGGAGTCAAACTTGATATGTGGCGTCTTGGCTATGACATGGAAGATTTGGAGAACCGCCGCACCGTCCTCAAAAAACAGCAAGAAAAATTGCAGGGCCAACTGTCTAAACTTACTGATCCCCAGCAAATTGCCCAGCGAGCGCAGAAGCAATTGGGGCTTATCGTCCCTCAAGAAGGGCAGGTGGTCATGATTTCCCTCGATACCAATACGTTTTCGGATTTTGATGAGCGCTCTCCGGCCCGGCTGGTTCAGAAATTTTCAGATTCCCTTTTAGGAATGCCATGACCACGCCCACACAAGACATACACCCCGTTTGCAAAATGCGCAGTGGCATTGTGTGTCTCGGCCTGCTTATTGGGTTCGCCCTGATTGGGTGTCGGCTCTTTTATTTGCAGGTGTTGCAATCTGATGCCGGTGCTCATGAGGTGCAACGCCAACATCAGAAAACGGTGGTCGTCCAACCGGATCGAGGAGTGATTGTTGATCGTCAAGGGCATCCTTTAGCTCTCAATGTCGATCTGGCCTCGGTTTTTGTGAATCCCAGTGCTCTCACTGATCATCGGAAAACTGCACAAACTCTTTCTAGAGTGTTGGAGATGCCCCTTACGGAACTGCGTAAACTCTTTCAGAGTGATCAACCCTATGTGTGGATCAAGCGCCATATTTCAGAGCCAATGGCGAAACGATTAGAGGCGAAGCCTCTTCCGGGGATTGTTTTGACACGGGAACCGCATCGGTTTTATCCCAAAGGCGAATTAGTGTCGCATATCTTGGGCTTTGCCGGTGTGGATAGCCAGGGCCTGGAAGGGATTGAATTTCAATATGAGACCTATTTGCGGGGCGTAAAAAATCTTGTGAAATATCAGCGGGATGCCTTGGGTCGAACCATCGCTCCCGTTCACGCGAAGGATTCTTTAGTTTCTCAGACTGGATACCATATCACCCTTTCAATCGATGAGGTGATCCAGTTCATTGCCGAAGATGAGCTCGCGAAAGCCATGCAGCACAGTCGGGCAAAGTCCGGCAGTATCTTGATTATGGACCCCATGACTGGGGCCATCTTGGCGTGGGCTTTGTATCCCACCTTTGACCCGAATCATTTTAGGAAATTTTCTGCCGAAGATTGGCGGAATCGAGCGGTAACCGATCCCTATGAGCCAGGATCTACCTTGAAGGTGGTCATCGCCGCTGCCGCGTTGGAAGAGGGGGTGATGGAGCCAGATACGTTGCTCTATGGTGGTGAAGGGCAAATGCCTATCGCCGGGACGATTGTCCATGATCCTTCGAAAGCCGGTTGGATGACGTTTGCAGAAGCGATTGCCCAGTCCAGCAATGTTGGCGCGATTAAGGTGGCCGTCGAATTGGGTCGATCACGGGTGTTTAATTATCTGCGAGCGTTTGGCTTTGGTGAAAAAACCGGTATCGATCTACCTGGAGAATCTTCGGGAATTTTACGCGAGGTTCATGAATGGAGTGGTCGTAGCTTGTCGTCGTTGGCTATGGGGCAAGAAATCGCGGTGACGCCGATTCAAATGGTGACGGCGATGTCCGTCGTGGCCAATGGCGGATGGTTAATGACTCCTCATGTCGTGACTTCGGTGTTGGATGGTCGTGGTCAATCCGTGCTGACGAAAGATCCTCGGCCTAAGCGACGGCCGATTTCTAGCCAAACCGCAAACCGGTTGAGTCATATTCTTGAAGCGGCCGTTGAAATAGGAACCGGGAAACGAGCCCGATTGGTTGGATATCGGGCGGCCGGCAAGACAGGGACTTCTCAGAAAATCGATCCGAAAACGGGCGGCTATTCGTCATCGAGTGTCATTGCCTCCTTTGTGGGATTTGCCCCCGTTGAGCAACCGGCTCTCACGATGTTGGTCGTGATTGATGAGCCGGAAATTGGAAAGTGGGGTGGAGTCATCGCCGCTCCGGTTTTTGAGAAGGTGGCCAATCGAGTCTTGCCGCATTTGGGTATCTTGCCTGGCGGGGCCCAATTAATACGGACGGCGTCTTCCTCCCCCAATTCGTCTTCTCTACAGGCATTCGTGCAGTAAGTTGTGACGCTTCAAGAGTTACTTGATCCGTGCGATGTGGTGAAAACGTCTGGCGATCTCCAGGCTGAGGTCGTATCAATAACCGAAGATTCGCGCGCTGTTGGACCTGGATCAGTATTTGTCGCCATTCAAGGAACCCAGCAAGATGGACATCAATTTGTGAATCAGGCCTTCGCGCAGGGAGCCACGGCTGTGGTGGTGGAAGAGGGTGGCTTCCAATGCGACCCTACCGAGTTTTTACCGACTGGTTCCGCATTGATTCAGGTCAAGAATTCCCGCAAAGCTTTGGGATTGATGGCGTCACAGCTGTGCGGGAATCCCTCGCAGCATCTGAAGATGGTCGGTGTGACAGGGACCAATGGAAAAACAACGGTGACCCATTTGGCCGCATCGCTTTTGGAAACACAGGGTCATCAGGTTGGGTTACTTGGGACGGTGGGGTATGTGTACGGAAAAGAGCGGCGAGAGGCCTCGCATACGACACCGGCACCGGTGCAACTTCAGGACATGTTACGGGAGATGGTTCGGACCGGGACAGGGGTTGGCGTACTGGAAGTTTCTTCCCATGCGTTGGCCTTAAATCGAGTCGCTGGCTGTGAATTCGATATCGTGGTGTTTACTAATTTGACTCAAGACCATTTAGATTTTCACCACACGATGGAGCAGTATTTTCAGGCGAAACTTCATTTGTTTACTGACTACGTGGGGGCTGGACACAAGTCAGCGCCCAAGCGGGCCCTGGTGAATGCCGATGATCCATGGGCTCCGTTGATCCTCCAAGAATGCCCGATCCCCGTCTGGACGTTTGGACTTCATGGGAAAGCCGATATTCAGGCTGAAGCCGTCCAGCTTGGCATGGAGGGAACGCAATTTGTCGTGAACAGCCCTCTGGGTCGCATGAGCATTACCAGCCAATTGGTTGGTGAACATAATGTGTCCAATATGTTGGCGGCGATTGGTATTGGTTTAGAAATGGGTATGACTCCTACCTCGATTGAGCACGCGCTACGGTCCGTTCCGAATGTCCCCGGACGTTTTGAGCGTATTCAGGAAGGCCAAGATTTCACGGTGGTGGTGGACTATGCCCATACCGACGATGCGCTCCAACGGTTGCTTGAAGCGGCGCAGACCATCAAGCAGGGACGAGTCATCACGGTCTTTGGTTGTGGTGGTGATCGAGATACGGGGAAGCGATCAAAAATGGGACAAGTGGCTGTCAGGAAGAGTGATCTGGTGATTGTCACTTCTGATAATCCGCGAACCGAAGACCCACAGGCCATTCTTGCTGATATTGAAAAAGGTATTGCAGATGTCCCTCTTGGGGAACGGTGTCCGTATCAGACAATCTCTGATCGAGCCATGGCTATTCAGGTGGCGATTGAGGAGGCCAGCACCGGAGATTTGGTGTTGATCGCGGGCAAGGGGCATGAAGATTATCAAATTCTGGGGACAGAGAAGATTCATTTTGATGATCGTGAAGAAGCGCGAAAGGCCATTCGTCAACGAAGGCGCTCAGTTTAGGTTGGACGATAGGCCCCATGGCAACCTTTGAGGTGGATGAAGTGCTGGCAGCGACGCAGGGAACATTGCTCTCGTCAGGAAACTCTAAGAGGAAGTTTCGTCGTGTGGAAACGGATTCTCGCGCGGTCAAGCCAGGGGATCTTTTTGTTGCACTCAAAGGGCTGAATTTTGATGGCCATACATTTATTAGGAAGGCCTGGGACAAAGGGGCTTTCGGCGTTGTGGTTGAGCAAGCTGACGTTGGCTATCTATTGAAAGATAGGGGTAAGAAGAATCGAAATCCTCTTGCAGTCGTGCATGTCAAAAACACTTTGCGGGCTTACCAAGATTTGGCCAGTTTCCATCGAGCACGGTTCTCCATCCCCGTAGTGGCTATCACGGGGAGCAATGGAAAAACCACGACCAAGGAAATGGTGAGCCGAGTGCTGGCGACACGCTGGCAGGTTCTTCAAACGCAAGGGAATTTTAATAATGCGATTGGTGTTCCCAAAACACTCCTGAGGCTGAGTTCCCGGCATCAAGCAGCCGTGATTGAAATGGGTGTGGATCAAGTTGGGCAAACGATGCGTCTGTGTGAGATGGCGCGGCCGACGGTAGGAGTCGTCACGAATGTGGGTCCAGACCATTTAGAGTTTTACGGAACCATGGCCCGCTCTGCGGCGTCTAAGGCCGAAATCTTTCCATGGCTTCCCAGTGATGGCGCCGCCATTTTAAATGCCGATGACCGGTATTTCCGGAAGTTTCTAAAAAAGTCCCTTTGCCCGGTTTTTTCGTTTGGACTGGCTGATCATGCCGAGGTGAGAGGATCCAATCCAGTCTGGGATGGCAGGCGCACGAGTTTTGATTTAGGGTTGCCGAATCGGAAAACAGGTAAACGGACCTCGGTCAGGACGATGGGGCTACATAATATCTCAAATGCCTTAGCGGGAGCGGCGGTTGGCCATGCGTTGGGTTTTTCGATGGTGGATATTGTGGCGGGATTGGCGAAATTTCGTCCAGCGCCCATGCGATCAGAAATCCGTCGGCACGAGGGCGTGATCTATCTTTATGATTGCTATAACGCCAATCCGGCTTCGGTGAAGGCTGCGTTAGATGTGTTGGTTGAGCTAGATCCGTTGCGAAGGACGATTGCGGTTCTCGGTGACATGCTTGAATTGGGGCCGCAGGACATTCAGTTTCATGAGGAGATAGGTCGCTATGCGGCCAAGAAGCACGTTGGACAGGTGATTACTTGTGGAACATTTGGCCCCATGATGGAAAAAGGCGCTCGAACTGTTCGAGAGACCATGCCCGTCACGGTGGTAAAAGATGCGGTGGAAGCAGGGAAATGTCTAAAAGGGATAGTGAAACGAGGTGATATCGTTCTGATCAAAGCCTCACGAGGGGCTCAGATGGAACGTGTGCTCGACGCCGTTCAAGCCAATCGATAGGTAAATATTTTTATGCTGTATCTCTGGTTGTATCCACTTCATAACGATTATGCGATTTTTAATGTGTTCCGGTATCTCAGCTTTCGGATGATTTATGCGGCGATTACGGCTTTTCTCATTGTGTTCTTTTTGGCTCCGCCGGTCATTCGGAAATTGCAGGAATTGGGGTTAGGCCAAAAGATTCGATCCGATGGCCCACAATCGCATCTGATCAAATCCGGCACGCCAACCATGGGAGGCATGCTGATTGTGTTTTCGGTGCTATTGGCGACGCTGCTGTGGGCAGATGTGTCTAATTACTATGTCTGGTTAGTCATGTTATCGATCGTGGGGTTCGGGTTAATAGGGTTTGTGGATGACTACATCAAAATTTTGCGAGGGCAGTCTCAAGGGTTGTCGGCTCTGCAAAAGTTTGTCGGGCAGTTATGTGTGGCGATTGGCATTGGATTATTCTTCTATCTTTCCCCTGCCTATTCCACTCAACTCAGTGTTCCATTTTTCAAGAACTTCAACCCCGATCTCGGGGTGTTCTATATTCCCTTTGCGATTTTGGTCATTGTGGGATGCTCCAATGCTGTGAACTTAACCGATGGGTTGGACGGCTTAGCCGTGGGGCCTGTGATCATTTCCGCAATGGCGTATACGGTTGTAGCCTGGGCTGTCGGGAATCGGGTGGTTGCAGACTATTTGTTGATACCCCATATCGAAGGGGCCGGGGAATTGGCCGTGTTGACGGCCTCGATTATTGGATCTGGTCTTGGATTTCTCTGGTTCAATACCTATCCTGCCTCGGTATTTATGGGTGATGTCGGGTCATTGCCTCTGGGTGCTGCGCTCGGAACGGTGGCGGTGGTGTGCAAACATGAACTGTTATTGGTGCTGGTTGGTGGGGTCTTTGTGATGGAAGCGGTTTCGGTGATTTTTCAGGTGGCCTCTTTTAAATCTCGCGGAAAACGAATCTTTCTGATGGCACCGTTGCACCATCACTTTGAAATGAAGGGATGGGAAGAGCCGAAGGTTGTCGTTCGCCTGTGGATCATTGCGATTATTCTCGGATTGTTGAGCATCAGTACGTTGAAACTACGATAACAATAGGATTGTGTTGAAAATTTCTGGAGTCATGGAAACGATGGACGCCACTTCGGCAGTTCCAAACAACATTTGGAAAGAGACGAGCGTGATGGTGTTTGGGATGGGACGCAGTGGCCAGGCTGCCGCTGATCTTCTTTTGGACCGAGGTGCGAATGTCACCCTCCTTGAAGAGCATTCACGTCCTGAACTTGAGGTTCTGAGAAATAACTATGAACAACGGGGGGCTCGAATATGTATCGGAGGCAATCTTGCGTCTGCCTTGAGCCAGGCCGAGCTCCTTGTGGTCAGTCCTGGGGTGTCCAAGGATCATGATCTCATTCACCAGGCTCGCCAGAAAAACATTCCGGTCATTGGAGAAATTGAATTAGCGTCCAGATTTCTTCAGGCTCCGATCATTGCTGTCACAGGCACGAACGGGAAAAGTACAACCGTCCGTCTTATTGGGTCGATCCTTCAAGACAGCGGGAAACCTGCTTTTGTTGGAGGTAATCTTGGTCTTCCCCTATGTGAAGCGGTCACGCGATTCACGGATCCTTCTCTTGAGACTGACTATGACTACATTGTGGCTGAGGTCTCCAGTTTTCAACTAGAAACCATCCAGCAGTTCAAGCCATGGATTTCAGTCTTGTTGAATGTTACCCCGGATCATCTTGACCGACATCCCACTCAAGAAGAATATCAAGCCGCGAAACAGCGTATTTTTGAAAACCAAACTGATCAGGATTGGATGATCGTGAACGCTGACGATCCTGTGGTCAGGACCATGGCCCTTGATGCCTCGGCACGTCTTTTTGAGTTTAGTCTCTCTCGCGAGGTTGCTCAGGGTCTGTATCTGGATGGGGATATCATTCGCGGACGACTCGCTGGGCAGGCGGAAATTGTTTTTGAACGCGCTGACATCCCAATGCGCGGACAACATAATGTGGCCAATGCGATGGCAGCGATGAGTGTGGGGCTCCTGTGTGGATGTTCAAAAGAAGAGATGGTGAAGGCGCTTCAACATGTTTCCACGTTTGAACATGCGTTGGAACCTCTTCGAACATGGCAGGGGGTGACCTTTATTAATGATTCAAAGGGGACGAATGTGGATGCCACGCTTAAGGCTCTACAGAGTTTCCATGAACCTGTCGTGTTGATTCTTGGAGGAAAGGACAAAGGCGGAGACTTCACGCTCCTCTTAGAATCTATCCATCGCGGGGTAAAGGACATTGTGATGATAGGGGAAGCCGCACCTCGGATTCTTGATGCCTTGCAAGGAAGCGTGCCGATCTATGGTGCAACCAGTCTTGAGGACGCGGTGACACAAGCCTGTTCTCTGGCGACCAGTGGAGATGTGGTGTTATTTTCTCCGGCTTGTTCGAGCTTTGACATGTTTCAGAATTACCATCATCGCGGACTTGAGTTTAAACGTCTGGTGCAGGAGCTCCAATAAATGAACATGACGTTGCTTCGACGCAGGAATGCACACCGAGATTCCCGTGCCTGGGCTGATTTGTTTCAGGAGCAGATGGCTCTGGGCAGGCGTCGGATCGATCCGTTGATTTTAGGAATTACGGTTGCGTTGTCACTTGGTGGGTTGATCATGGTGTTTAGTGCCAGTGGGGTGGTCGCGGAAATGAAATATTCCGACTCCACCCATTATCTCCAGCGTCAAATTGTCTGGATGATCCTAGGATTTGGCATTCTCTTTGTTGGATCTCAAATTGATTATCGGCAATGGAAGCAATGGGTACCCTGGATTGTGATGGGATGCGTGGGGGGATTGTTGTTGGTGTTGGCGTTCGGCCCACAAATCAATGGCGCTCGTCGGTGGCTCACCTTTGGATTTTTTTCCATTCAACCCACGGAGATGGCGAAGCTGGCGGTAGTGTTATATCTGGCGGCGTTTCTTGCGAATCCAACCCGGCGCATTACGGATTGGCGGCGTGGGTTTCTCCCGCCCGTTGCCGTGGTGAGCAGCCTTTGTCTTTTAATTGTCGTCGAACCTGATTTGGGAAGTATTGTGGTGATTGGTTTGGTCTTCATCTGCATGATGTTTTTAGCGGGGGCTAGGCTTCGACATTTGGCATGTTTAGGGTTGCCGATGATCCTAGGGTTTTTTGCCCTCATTGTGTTCAGCCCGGAGCGATGGGAACGATTCACCACGTTTCTCAATCCCTTTCAGGATCGAGAAGGTGCCGGCTATCAATTGGTGCAATCCCTCTTAGCCCTGGAAAATGGGGGCGTGTTTGGCGTAGGCCTTGGACAAGGCAAACAAAAACTTTTGTATCTTCCTGAGGCCCATACGGACTTTGTGTTGGCACTGGTTGGAGAAGAGCTTGGGTTGGTTGGCACATTAGGATTGTTAGGCTTGTTCGTGATTCTCGTGTTGAAAGGTTTTCGGGTTGCCGCGTTGGCGCCGGATGTGTTTGGGCGCTATCTAGCCCTCGGAATCACGCTGCTGCTGACCATGCAAGCCATGATTAATGCGGGAGTGGTGAGTGGGATGTTGCCGACCAAAGGTCTGACGCTTCCTTTGGTGAGTTACGGCGGGTCTTCACTTCTTACCACGATGTTAGCCATTGGGATTTTGCTCAGTATTGCTCGCCAGGGGCGGACCAGCCCCTCGTAGGGGATTGGAATGAGAGTGGTGATTGCTGCGGGCGGAACCGGGGGACATATGTATCCGGCTATTGCGTATGCCAAAGCCTTTCAACGACATGATCCAGATGGACAGATTCTGTTTGTCGGAACGGGCAAGGCGGTCGAACATAATATTCTCTCCCAAGAAGGGTTTCCGGTGGAGTCTATTCAGGTGGAAGGGTTTGTAGGGAAGAATCTTCTGAGCAGGCTTCGTGCACTTTGGCTCCTTCCCCAATCTTTGTGGCGAGCCATACATATTCTTCGATCTCCCAGAGCAGATTTGGTGATTGGGACCGGTGGGTATTTCAGCCCGCCCGTCGTGTGTGCGGCTTGGTTGCTTCAGATTCCTCGCGTAATCTTGGAACCCAATGCTATGCCGGGATTAGCGAATCGTCTATTGGGGCCACTGGCCAATCGAATCTTTTTGGCTTTTGAAAGTGCGAGGTCATTTTTTCCTTCATTCAAGGTTCGAGTCATTGGCACGCCTATCCGTCAGGCTTTTGTGTTGGATCAGCCTCCGACGTCTCCTCAAAATGTGCGGCATCTCTTGATTTTTGGAGGAAGCCAAGGGGCCCAGGCGATTAATTCGGCTATGCTTGAGGCGATGGAGCGATCTGAGATTCTTCGGAAATCGGTCACGCTGACTCATCAAACTGGGCCCGATGATTGTGAACGAATTCGGCAAGGGTATGAGCGTTGTGGTGTGCAGGCGGATGTTCAGCCATTTTTGTTTGATATGCCTCAGGAGTTGGCCAAAGCAGATTTGGTGATTTGTCGCGCAGGGGCGAGCACGCTGGCGGAACTCGCGGCCTATGGCAAGGTTGGGATTCTGATTCCACTTCCCCATGCCACGCACAATCATCAAGAATTGAATGCGCGGTCGGTGGAAGAGTTAGGAGCCGCACGAATGTTGAGACAAGTGGATCTAAGTGGTCAAAAATTGGCAGAGGAAATCGAAGGTATGATGCAGGACATTCCAGCATTACAAGCCATGGCCAGAAAAAGTTGGGAGGCGAGGAAAGTCGACGCCACCGAAGAAATGGTTCGCGAAGGTTTTGCGCTCGTGCATCAGTAAACTCGGAACATTTTTGCATCTATGTCATTTGGAAACTGAGAAAATGGCACAAGAACACATGGGACAATCATTTATCTTTAATCATGGGGAAGGAAGTGTGCAGGGAATGAAGGGAGCGTCCGTGAAGGGATGACACAAGGGGCTGGCGATGTTGGCCATCTTGCTGACCACGAAGGTGATCGCATTGGTAATCGAATATCGAGATCACATCGAGGGAACCAAGCCACTGTCATGAGACAACCATCTGTTTTCTCTTTCAACGTTCAATGGGTAACCGCCCCGCCTGCATGTCTTTTCCTGGCCTCTGGGAGTCTAGGACATTATGTTCCGAAAAATTCAACACATTCATCTTGTTGGAATTGGTGGAAGCGGTATGAGCGGAATTGCGGAGGTGCTTCTCACATTAGGCTATAAGGTTACGGGTTCTGATACAGGATATTCAGACAGTATCCGTCGGTTAGAAGGCATGGGCGGGACCGTCCATATCGGTCATCAAGAATCGCATATTGAAGGGGCGCAAGTGGTTGTTATGTCATCAGCGATTGCGACATCAAATCCGGAAATTCGCGCCGCTCGAGCCAAGGTGATTCCCGTCATCCCTCGGGCAGAGATGCTGGCTGAATTGATGCGCTTAAAATTCGGCATTGCCATTGCCGGGGCCCATGGCAAAACCACGACGACATCCATGGTGGCCTCGATTCTAGCCGAAGCTGGACTTGACCCGACGTTCGTCGTCGGAGGCAAAGTCAATGCGATGGGGACCCATGCTCGATTGGGGCGTAGTGATCTGCTTATTGCCGAGGCTGATGAAAGTGATGGCTCATTTTTGCGGTTATCTCCGTCCATCGTGGTGGTCACCAATATGGATCGAGAGCATTTGGAACATTATGGAAGTATGGACCGACTGCAAGAAGCGTTTTTAGAATTTATTAACAAAATCCCGTTTTATGGAGCGGCGATCCTCAGTGCCGATGATCCTTGGATTCGCGGACTCTTGCCTGGAGTTGTCAAACGCTTCCAAACCTTTGGCCTCAGTGATTTCTCTGGTGCACTCATGCCAGATTTATTCGCCACTGATATTGAACCCAAAGCGCTCGGCGTAGAATTTCGTGCGCAGTATCGAGGACAAAAGATTGGGCCGTTTCGCATTCGCATTCCTGGTGTTCACAATGTATCCAATGCGTTAGCGGCGATTGGGGTGGCTTTGGAATTGGATGTGCCGGTGGATCTCATTCGATCAGGCTTAGCCGCGTTTTCTGGTGTAGAGCGCCGGTTTCAGATTCGTGGAGAAAAAAACGGGATCATGCTCGTGGACGACTATGGCCATCATCCAACCGAAATTCGGGCGACCCTCGCGGCGGCACGAGCCACCTGGTCTAGTAGGCGGTTGGTGGTCGTCTTTCAGCCCCATCGATATTCAAGAACAAGGGATTTGGCTGATGATTTTTCCAAAGCCTTTGAACTCGCAGACGTGGTGTATATTCTGGACATTTATGCAGCAGGCGAAGAACCGATTCCTGGGATTAGTGGAAAGACGTTGGTCGAAAAAATTAGTGGGTCTGGTCATTCTTCGGTTCATTGGGTCAATGGTGACCCTGGATTTGTGAACAGGTTGCGAGGTGACCTTCAAGAAGGTGATGTGGTGTTGACGTTAGGCGCGGGAGATGTGTGGAAACTCGGCCAAGAACTCTTGGCAACTTTGTCGTGAAGCGTGAGAAGTAAAAAATGAGATGTGAAAAGAAAAAGGTGAGAAGCAAGAAAGAGCTCCCCAAGTGGTTAACCTCTACTTACTATTTTTCACTTATTATTTCTGGTAGGGGAGTCTGGTGAATGATATTGAGGCAAAGATGTCATGGTAACAGGGCAAAGTCGTTCACCCTCTGTGGCTGTCCTTCGTCGAGCGTTACTTCATGTGGAGGGAGAAATTCGGTGGCACGAACCCTTGGCTTTCCATACGTCTCTCCAAGTTGGGGGCCCAGCAGATGTGTTGGTCTTTCCTGCTGATGTGGAGGATGTCATTCGTGTGGTACGGGGCGCACGGATGAGCCATATTCCTCTGCTGGTGTTAGGCGGAACGAACGTCGTCATTCGAGATAAGGGCATTCGAGGCATCGTGATGCAACTCAAGCCATTAACACAAATTCAGGAAGAACCTCAGCACATGGTCTATGCGCAAGCTGGTGTGAGGCTGCCGCGACTGATGCAATTTGCCCT
This sequence comes from Nitrospirales bacterium, assembly GCA_965248225.1. Lineage (GTDB taxonomy): Bacteria > Nitrospirota > Nitrospiria > Nitrospirales > UBA8639 > Nitrospira_E. The sequence goes on along the minus strand of CBDFIV010000015.1, from coordinate 3,457,896 downwards.
TGGCCGGAAACTCTCTGGCATGGAATGGGCCGCAGGGATTCCGGGAACAGTTGGTGGAGGTGTGGTCATGAATGCGGGAACTCGTTTAGGCGAGATGCAGGATGTTCTGCATGCCGTTGATTTCGTCACGATCAATGGCAAACGGAAGCGAATAGAGGCTTCAACGCTCTCATTTGTATACCGAAAGACCATGCTCCCTAAAGGCTTTGTGATCGGGGCGTGGATGCAATTGACGTCTGCGGCAAAAAACACGATTCAATTGGCCACGAAACAGTACCTGCAGTATCGAAAGACCACACAACCGTTGACTCTGCCTAATGCGGGATCAGTGTTTAAAAATCCCACCGGAGATTCAGCTGGTCGGTTGATCGAAGCGGCGGGATTAAAAGGGTTAAGAGTTGGCGATGCCGAAGTTTCTCTCAAGCATGCTAATTTTATTGTGAATAGAGGCGCGGCTACGGCAGACCAGGTCCTCCTATTAGTTCGAAAGGTCAGGGATCGGGTCGCGAAAAAATTTGGCGTTCGCTTGAAATTGGAATGGAAAGTGGTCGGGGAAGGATGAATGGAGAAATGAGGCCAAGGAACACGTGAGCAACCATTCCAAAAATTTTGATTGTGTTGGCCTAAAAACCACGAGCAAGAAGCGATGAATAGACAGGCTCTACGAGTGGGTGTGTTGATGGGAGGAACATCGGCTGAGCGGGAAATTTCCCTGAAAACGGGTCAGTCAATTTGTGAATCTCTACGCCGTCGCCGCTACACCGTGGTTCCTATCGATGTCGATGTCACGTTGCCTCAGCAGCTTCGTGCCAAAAAAGTTTCGGTGGCCTTTTTAGCCCTTCATGGATTGGGCGGAGAAGATGGCACGGTTCAGGGGCTTTTGGAAATCATGAACCTTCCCTATACAGGATCGGGTGTCGGGGCGAGTGCGGTGTGTATGGACAAGGGATTGACACGAATTGTTCTTCAAGCGGCAAGCATTCCAGTTCCAGCTGGAAGAACATTTCAGTCTTCACCGACCCTCCCCCATCCTCCGGGAAATTTAGGCTGGCCTGTGGTGGTCAAGCCTTGCATGGAAGGATCCAGTATAGGTGTGTCTATTGTGAAAAACCCTTCTGGGTGGAAGAACGCGCTCACCAAAGCCTTTCGGCATGGGCGACAAGCTGTCGTGGAAAAATATATTCCTGGCCGGGAAGTGGCTGTTGGGGTGTTGGACGACATGATATTCCCTGGGGTGGAGATCATCGCACCGGGTGGGTTTTATGATTTCAAGGCGAAATATGGGAAGGCAGCGACTCGGTATCTCTGTCCTGCCCCGCTCACGCCTCGATTAGAGCGATTGCTACGGGAGCACAGTATCCAAGCCTATCAAGCTTTAGGATGTCGAGGAGCCGCTCGAGTGGATTTTCGGATTCATCCCAATGGACGGCCCTATGTGTTGGAGTTGAATACCATTCCTGGCATGACTGAGCGGAGTCTGTTGCCAATGGCGGCCGCGAAACATGGTATGACCTACGATGATTTAGTGGAAGCGATGTTACAGGCGGCGTTGCCGAATCACCGGGTATTTTCTGGAAAAGTACAGACGAAAAAAAAGGAAACGAAATGATGGGTTTTGAAGAAGTGTTTTCTTCTAATCAGCCTCGGAAAAACCGACCACTCAAACGTAGTGATGCGTTGGGGAAGAAGGAAAAGTTGCGGAAAAAATCTCCTATGCGACGTGTGGTGGTGGGCAGCCTTTTGGCTTGTGTGATTGCCATTGTCATGATTGGCGGACGGGAAGCCATCCGTTCGGTGAATGAATGGACGAGGATACAGCAAACGACGGTTGTCGGTTTGGACCGTCTTTCTCGAGAAGACATTACCGGGAAGCTCAATTTTTCTTCAGATTCGAGCTTGTGGTCTATCGACATGGATGACCTCACCGAGCAGTTGGAGAGGCATCCGTGGATTCGTTCAGTCACGTTCGATCGAGTGCTCCCGCATTCTTTGGTTGTTCAGGTTGAGGAGCGTCGACCGGCTGCGGTGTTGAGGGAAGCGAAACAAGCTTTTTTCCTGGATGAAGATGGCCATTTATTGCCTGGAGATACTGGGAACGCCGGTAGGGCTTTACCAGTGCTTGAAGGTATGACCTCGAAATTCTTCTCGCAAGAGAAGGATGAAAGCCATCGCCGTGCGAGGAAGGGCATTCAATTGGCTGGATTATTGTCGGAGCGGTTTTCCGGGAGACCCACCGTGAATTTGGGGGATGCACATAAGACGGTTGTCGATTTTCCAACCTTACGTTTTCAGTTTGGGCAGGAAGCGGAACAACAATGGGAACGATTTTTGGTCTTGTATCCGACCGTCAAAGGGACGATTGAACGACATTCGCAAGAAGTGGATTTGAGATTTTCTCAAAAAGTCATTCTTCGCAAGAGGACACTCTAAGCTATGACAAAAAAAGAACACATTGTGGTGGGGCTCGACATCGGGACGACGAAAATTTGTGCTGTCGTTGGCGAAATTTTGGCCGATCGTTCCGTCAACGTCATTGGCATTGGTTCCCATAAATCGACTGGTTTGCGCAAGGGCATGGTGGTCAACATGGAGAGCACGGTGGAGTCCATCAAGCATGCTGTCGAGGAAGCGGAATTAATGGCCGCCGTACAGATCAATTCCGTCTATACGGGGATTGCAGGCAGCCATATCGGGAGCGAGAGCGCGCAAGGGGTCGTGGCGCTCAAGAAGCGTGAGGTCACCAAGAGCGATATCCGACGTGCCGTGGACACAGCTCGTGGCTGTGCCGTTCCTCCTCCTGATCGCCAAATTCTCCATGTCCTTCCACGAGAGTTCATTGTCGATGATCAAGAGGGGATTCGAGATCCCTTGGGTATTGCTGGATCACGGTTGGAAGTCGATGTCCATATTGTGACGGGAGCCGTGACCTCTGCCCAAAACCTCGCACGATGTGTCAGTCGAGCCGGATTAGATGTCGTCGATATTATCCTGCAGCCGTTGGCATCAAGTGCTGCCGTGCTTTCTCCTGAGGAGCGAGAGTTGGGGGTGGTCATGGTTGATATTGGAGGAGGGACCACGGATGTCGCCATTTGGGTTGAAGGGTGCATCCGCCATTCCGCCGTAATCCCTATGGGTGGCCATCATTTAACTTCAGATCTCGCGATTGGTTTACGAACGGCTCCGGAAGATGCCGAGAAAATTAAATTGCAGTATGGCGTGGCGAGCAGTCAGTTACTCAATGACGACGAAAATATTGAAGTGCCCAGTGTGGGAGGGCGTCCGCCACGGGTCATGCCGAGAAATGTCGTGGCGCAAATTCTCTCCCCTCGGGTGGAAGAAATGTTCGACATGGTTCGTCGTGAAGTCCGGCGGGCGGGATACGACGGGATGTTAGTGGCGGGTGGAGTGTTAACGGGAGGAACCTCACTCCTTCCGGGGATGGCTGAAGTGGCCGAGCAAGTGCTGAATCTGTCAGTGCGGTTGGGGCGTCCTTTGGGTGTGGGAGGGTTGCGGGATATCGTACAAAACCCGATGTACTCCACGGCCGTGGGATTAATCGTGCATTCTGTGAGTCAGGAAAACGAATTCGAAGTCGTAGGGGCCGGAGGTGGTCAATCTAAAAAACCTTCACGCTGGATGGGAGGAATGGTGTTTAAGATGAAGGGTTGGGTCACGAACTTTTTTTAATCCATGGAGGGAAAGGAGAAGTTGACATCTATGCCCCCTGTCACAACGAAATTCACACAACAACTCGAATTACCTATAACAACAATCTGCCTGTGTAATGGCAGGAAGGAGGTTCCCCATGTTTTCACTTTCTGATGATGAACTGGCTGCGATCAACATTAAGGTTGTCGGAATTGGTGGTGCCGGCTGTAATGCCGTCAATACGATGATTGAATCGGGGCTGAGCCGGGTGGAATTTGCGGTGGCCAATACAGACTTGCAGGCGCTCGGGCGTTCGATGGCTTCCTTTAAAATTCAATTAGGTCCTGAACGTGCACGAGGGTTAGGTGCTGGCGCACGGCCTGAGGTCGGCAAAGAGTCAGCTATGGAAAGCGAGACGCAAATTCGTGATGCGCTAGAAGGGGCGGACATGGTGTTTATCACGGCTGGAATGGGTGGTGGCACTGGCACGGGTGCGGCTCCAGTGGCGGCGAAGATTGCTCGTGAACTTGGGATTCTGACCGTGGGCGTCGTGACGAAGCCTTTTCAATACGAAGGAAATCGTCGGGCCAGTTTTGCGGAAGAAGGCATTCGTGAGCTGAAAAAGCATGTGGACTCACTGTTGATCATCCCCAATCAAAAACTGTTAGGGTTGGTCGATAAAAATACGCCGCTGCTAGAAGCCTTTAAGATTGCCGATGATGTGTTGCGCCAAGCCATTCAAGGCATTTCGGATGTGATTACCACACCGGGTTTGGTCAACGTCGACTTTGCCGATGTTCGGACGGTGATGAGCTATTCTGGGCGGGCAGTGATGGGTATGGGCATTGGGCGTGGACCAACACGAGCCGAAGAAGCCGCGAAGCTGGCGATTGCCAGTCCGTTGCTAGAAGATGGCAGTGTAGAAGGCGCACGAGGCCTCTTACTGAACATCACTGGTGGCCCAAGTATGACGTTGCATGAAGTGAATGAGGCTTGCAATATTGCACGGGACGCGGCTGATCCGCAGGCCAATATCATTGTGGGTCAAGTGATCAATCCAGAGATGGGCGAAGAATTGACGGTCACCGTGATAGCCACGGGATTCGAACAGACCGAATCGGTGCTGCGGTTCCCAAGTGCGCATCAGTCGACACTCGTGGTGGAGCCAGTGAAAACGCCAACCTTGGTCTCGGTAGGCGCAGACAATGGTGGCGATAATGGCGCAGATGATATGGATCGGCCAACCTATTTACGGCGGCAAGCGGCGGCTCGGACGGCTGCCGAAAATGGTAATGGCAATGGCAATGGTAATGGGAGTGGGAGTTTACTCGTGGATGACGATTGGGATGTTCCGACATTCTTGCGAAAAAAATCCGATAGCTAGGATCGAGCCTCGTGGCCATCGGTGAAAGGGTATTGTCTGTGAACCCGGCGTTGTCTGAATGTGGATTCACGAGTGAGGTGATTCCCATTCGCCATTTCTTTGGCACTCAGCAGGTGCCGGTGGACTTGCAAAGCTCAATTCAATTAGGGGAAGTCACAATTGGAACTCCATCGTTTCCCTTTATTGCGAGTGTGAAGCAAATCCATAGTACTCGGGTTGTCGTCTTTGACGGCCCGGTGAAGATCGGAGTAATGACCGAGGGCGAAGCGGATGCGTTGGTCACGAATCAACCGAATCTCTTGTTAGTGGTTCGGACGGCGGATTGTGTCCCGGTTTTGCTTGTTGATCATAAAACTGAGGTCATTGGGGCAATTCATGCGGGTTGGCGAGGAGCTGTTGGCGGCATCGTCCCTACAACCATTCAAGCCTGTGTCGAACAATGTGGGGCAGATGTGGCCCAAATGCACGTGGCGATTGGGCCTTCGATTGGCCCCTGTTGCTATGAAGTTGACGCCCCAGTCCTTGAGCCCTTGCGAAAGGGCTATCCAGATTGGCTGGGGGTGCTTCAGGAAACGACAGCGGACAAAGCTAGGTTGGACCTAAAGAAGCTGATCTGGCATCAAATTCTTGCCAGTGGAATTCCTGAACATCAAGTCGAGCGAATGGAACACTGTACCTCCTGTCGTGAGGATCTGTTTTTTTCCTACCGTCGAGAGGGCAAGGTCAATGGAACGATGCTGAGCGGGATCATGTTGCCACCAGAAACCGTACAAAGACAGTCGTGAAAAGCTAGAAGAACATCAATAAGTGTAAGCCTAGTACGCACCCTGCCTTCGTATTGTGAAGGTCCTGTGACTTAAGAGCCAATCCCATTTACAATATCGTGTGGAATATTTGTGCCCTCGTTTGAAGAGCCATCGTGTTCTGTGAATATTGCTGATAATGTGCAGAACATTCAAAAAGACATCAAGCAGGCGGCGCGTCGAGTCAGTCGAGACCCTTCCACTATCCAATTAGTGGCGGCATCAAAAAGGGTCTCTTCCGATGCAATTCTTAAAGCCTATGAAGCGGGGGTGCGAATCTTCGGAGAAAACCGGCTACAGGAAGCCCAAGAGAAAATGCCAGAAATTGGCTTACGCCAAGGCTTAGTGTGGCATTTTATCGGACGAATGCAAAGTCGAAAACTCAAGGATATCGTCGGGAAATTCTCTCTCCTTCATTCAGTCGAAAGCATGGAACAAGCTCGTGGCATTAACGCCCTGGCAGAAAAATTGGGCATTCAACAGGATATTCTTCTGGAAATAAATATCTCGGAGGAAGAGACTAAAGGGGGCTTTGACTCTACGCACATGCCAATGGTTTTGGAGCAAATGGACCAGCTTCCGCATGTGGCTATTCGAGGGTTGATGACGCTTCCTCCTTTTAGCGACAATCCAGAAGAGGCCAGGCCGTATTTTTCCAAGATGCGCCAAATGCGAGATTCTCTCGTCCAACAAAGATTCACTCGTGGGGGGATGGAAGAATTGTCGATGGGAATGTCGAATGACTTTCAGGTTGCGATTGAGGAGGGGGCCACGATGGTGCGGATTGGAACAGCTATTTTCGGCAAAAGAGGGTAGTTCCTACCAGAAGAAATAGAAAGAATAATGGAGTCATAACAAAGGAGCGTCATGTTTATTGCTGGGAATCTGTTAGAAGGGCTCGCTGCGGTTTTGCATATGGTTCTTGAAATATATAAGTGGGTGCTTATTATTCGAGTCTTTATTTCCTGGTTTAATCCAGATCCGTATAATTTCCTTGTTCAACTATTAAGTAGGATCACCGACCCAGTCCTCTATCAAATTCGCTATCAAATGCAGAAACGGTTTGGGTTGGGGATGGGTGGGTCGGGATTTGATTTTTCCCCGATCATTGCTATCCTATTAATTATGTTTCTGCAAATAGCCGTGGTAGGATCTTTGAGTGATTTAGCGATTCGTATGCATTAAGCCTTACGGGGAAGGGTACCATCATGAAAATTACACCGTTAGATATTCAGCATAAGGTCTTGGACACGCAATGGCGGGGGTATCATAAGACCCAAGTCGATCAGTTCTTGGAAGAAATTGCTGAGTCGGTTGAAGAACTGACCAAAGAAAATTTGGTGTTGAAGGAAAAGTTATCGGGGAAAGATGAAGAACTCGGTCAGCTCAAGCGAGCAGAATCGACGTTGACCAGTACCCTGATTTCGACCCAATCCTTCGTGGACCAATTGAAACGAGGCGCCCAACGTGATGCGGATCTTGTCGTCAAAGAGGCCGAATTGAAAGCAGAGGAAATTCTTTCCCAAAGCCGGGCGGAGCTCGTGGACATGCGACGGACGATCTCTGGGTTGCGGCAACAGCGGGCATTGGTCTTGGATCGTCTTCGTTCGACGCTGAGTTCCTTCCATCGATTAGTTGAAGTCGAAGAAGAACCGGATGCTGTTCTTGATTCGTCGTTTAAAGAGCCGGAACAAATGTCTCAGTCTGAAGGGCCACAATTAAATACCGAACCCGCCGAACATCGAGAAGCGGGATAACTTTTTCGTTCCTCCCATGAATTTGTGGATCAACCAGATCCCATTACCCGTACTCTTCATGAAGGGGTCCAGATTGGGGTCTTCCCCGGAGCGGTGCTCTATGTCCGCTTCAAAGGGCAGGTTCACATTCATCAAGCCATTGGGCACACGTCCTCGCTCATAGATTCTTCTCCCGTCCAGGTTGGCACCATTTACGATTTGGCTTCCCTAACGAAGCCTCTGGCCACAGCCTCGTCTATTCTCCTTCTGGTTCAAGAGGGACGAGTAAGCCTTACCCAAACCCTGGCCATGCTAATAGAAGAATCCAATGGGACTCCTTTAGGACAAGTCTCCCTGAAAGACTTGCTGTCTCACCAAAGTGGACTTCCAGCATGGCGCCCGTTTTATCAATCCTATTCTCCCGTATTTCCATCTGAATCTGAATCAAGGCAACAAAGAATACGGGCCGTTTTGGGGATGATCTTGAAGGAGCCGATCGACCAATCCTCTTCCTCAATTGGTGTTTATAGCGATTTGGGCTATATGGTGTTGGGATTCGTTGTTGAACGGGTGACAGGACAATCATTCGCGAATTTCACTCGTGATCGAATTTTTCACCCATTGGAGGCAGACAATCTTGTCTTTGGCATTCAGGATGGTGAGGGCTGCGTGTCAGAACACATTGCGCCTACAGAAGAAGATCCCTGGCGTGGGCGCTTACTCCAAGGAGAAGTTCATGATGAAAATGCTGCGGCTCTGGGCGGAGTGTCTGGGCATGCAGGATTGTTTGGGACAGCTCAGGCTGTGGGGCAAATCACCAAAGCCTGGCTGGATGGCTATCTAGGCAAGCCAAGTATCTTCGGACAAGGTTTAGTTAAGCAGTTTGTTCAAGCCCAGGCTGGAATCAGCTGGGCTTTGGGATGGGACACACCCTCCCAACCTTCCTCTTCAGGGCAATGGTTTTCACCGGAATCGTTCGGGCATTTAGGATTTACCGGCACCTCGATTTGGATTGATCCCGTTCGTGAACTGGAGGTCATTTTCCTATCTAACCGCGTTCATCCCACCCGCGACAATCAAGCGATCAAAGCCTTCCGTCCACAATTGCATGACGTGATTATTCAAGGGCTTGAAGTATCTCTTTGAATGCTCCTTGTTTGATTGGTATTTGACTCCCTATCAAGAGGCTGGTAGGTTGATTGAGTGTGTGGGAGATTGGGACTCCTTCACCAAGCGGTCTCTAGGGCACCTTTCTCCTTCCTACCTCTGGCAGTCGTGAGCCAGGGCCAACTATCCTTCCCTGGTATTTTGCCTGTCAAAACGGTTGTTTTTCCTTGGTTCTATGGGGGTACTCGGGCCGTGCTCTTCGAGTCACTGTCTTGACGTTGAGAGTTGAGTGCTTGCTTGATGCCACCAGGTATGAATGAGGGGCAGGCTTATCTAAGGGGAACGAGAGAAAGATTAGGAAAGCCATGGCTCCTGAATCGCTAGTGGTGTTGCCACATGGACTGCGTCTCGTCGTGTCCACACTGCGGGAAGAGGAGGAGGAGATGCTGTCCTATCGGGTTATTTCCGATGAGTTTGAAGCCGTCACATGTTGAGAAGCCCAAACCGGTGCGGATAATTATGCCATGCACGTGTAACCGGCTTTTGCCGATCAAATGAAAAAACCACTGTATTTAATGTGGCGTGGTCCTAGGAGAGGCTTGTGAGTCTTTGTCAGGGTAGGGAGGGGAACGGATGCTTAAAAATGATGAATATTAGGATAAAAGGAAGAATGGATAAAATTAACGATAAAATTGGGAGAAAAAAGCCAAATGCCTAAAGCCTCCGAAACCTCACAGAAAGTACGGTGGGATCTATTGGGAATACGTGATCCTCGGAAGGGACCTGAACCGAAGTCGATTGAGGAAATCAGACGACAAGCTCAGATTATTTCCACTGGAGGATTTCGCCAAAGCGTAACGAGTCCACCTAAGGTGGAGAAACCAAAAAAAGTGACCCTTGCCAAACCCGAAAAGCCAGTCAAAAAGTCGAAACGAGCAACGAAAAGTTCCTAAAGGTAGGTCCATGGTCAATGAGGGAAGTAATTTCTTGCTCTCTGCGTGTAAATGAATTGGTTTGAATTAATTGACGTGAAAGAGAACCTGATGTCCTTGAATACTAATCGAGTCTGACCCCAAATTCTTGCTATTCCATTAACTGGCATGATTAGCATATCTGAGAATTGCCGGGTCGACACCCGGCAAACATCAACTTGCGATTCCCCGTGGTCTTGCCACGGGGATCTTATTTTCCGAGAATTAGGGGGTGAGTGAAAGTACTGTCCACAAAGCGAGTCATTGTGCGTGGCAGATTCATTATCACATTGTCTTTCCGGTGAAATATCGTAAGGCCTTATTAGCGGAGGATGTTGTCGAGATCATTGTGGAAGCCACGCGAGGGATTGCTGAGCGGTACGATATGGAGTTTGAACGATTGGGGTGTGATCGAGATCATATCCATCTGTTATGTTCTGCTCATCCGAAGATTGCTCCGGGACAAATCGTGCGAGTGTTCAAGAGTATCACCGGGCGCGAGTTATTCCGGCAGAAACCAGCCTTGAAGACAGAGTTGTGGGGAGGGCAGTTTTGGGCTGATGGCTACTATGTGGGCACCGTGGGAGAGGGCGGCAATTGGAGGGTGGTCGAACATTATGTGCAGAACCAAGGCAGTCCCAGAGAAGACCTGCGTCAGTTAACCCTCTTCTAATACCCCGTGGTCTTGCCTCGGGGATCTTTATTGAAGCTACCTTCCTCATGGCAACAAACTGACCACCACCGTCTTACACCCAGGTCAATCGAACGCTATATCATGAAGCAAACAACCTGACCTCATATTCTTATGTTTCTTGCATTTGCAAATTTTATGGGCCTAGCCCTTTGAGTGAAGAATCGTTTATGTGGTGATCCAGTGGGAGGTTTTCCTCATGCTAAGAGTGTAGTTGAAGCCCTGTCTGTGGGCTCAATTTTTCTCTGAGGATGAATCACCTGATTGTTCGTTTTGACTTCCTTGATCCTCTTCGGAGGGTTGATCAGTCGGTTTCGATGGTCGGATACCGGCTGCGCCATCAACGCTCTTTTTTACAACTTCGTTGCTGGTTTTTTTATCTAAATCATCTGTCATAACAACCTCCCTTTGATTGAAAGTTTCGATGCCCGAAAGAAATCCCACCAAAAGTGTAAACACAACACCAAATATGAAAGATGAACTTGCTGTTTTGTCAAAAACGCCAAGCAGCGGATCATTATCATTGTTGCCCTGAATCAAGTTCTTGAGATGATCTGCGTTGCGGCCAAATATAGCAAGAACAACTAACACGCAAATTAGAAAGGAAGTTACAGCGGCAATATACATTGCCGCAATACAAATGGATGTCACTCCTTTAGCTGTCGCCAAAGTTACAAGCAACCCTATGCCTGCGGAAGACAAGCTTAAGAGGTGCTTATCTTTCTCAAATCTGGTGGTGTACCAGGCATTTGCCGTTGCGCTGTAAAAGGCTACATCCTTTTCCTTGTAATTTTCATCTTTGTTGGTCATTGCATCTTGATTTGCATAAGGGCACCTCTAAAAACCCAAATATCTGAATTTTGGTATCAATGATTTTAATAGCTTACAGGTGCGAAATTTTGAAAAGTACCGGTTTTTAGAGGTGCCCATAACTATAAATCCTGCAACAGTTTCGTATGTATTTTTTAGTCTAAAAGCCTTATTCCATGGGTATCTCGGTGCATTTGGTGTAATACCTAAATTACCGAAGCAACAGAAATAGACAACCCGAATTTTTTTAGTCACTTATGAGCCATTGCAGGCTTAAAGGAGATGGTTGCGATGATAAAGAGCTTAGCCTTTTGGTCCACCCACTTCTGGTCAACTAAAGCCTTTGCTTGGAGGTTGATGGGTCTTGGTTTTAGCTGTCGGAGTAGTCGACCCAGGTTTCTTTTTCGGCGAGGTATTTTTGGCCTTTGAAGTTGAGGCGGGTGCGCATGTTTAAGAAGCCTAATACGCGGAGCTGATCGACAATATCCTTGTTGGTTTCTTGCACTGTTCGGTGAATTTGCGAATCGATCGTTAACGCTTCATACATGACGGACCCGTTATACCCACCCTCAACCCGTTTGATCGGGATGAGTCGGTTGAAGTATCGATCACTGGGATCAATCCCTTCCAATTGATGTTTTTCCACAACCGCGTTTTTGACTCGAAACGATAACGGTAGAGAGGTCATAGATGTTGGCTCCGGCTAATTGAGGCTGAAGGTTTCTTAAGTGAAAGGCTCAATGATTGTTTGAGGCCTTCGCGCAGGGATTATAGGCTGCTCCGAAATGGGCTGCAAGCCTGTTGACTTGCGTCAGAATTCGCACGTACTCTTGACTACGCTTAGGATAAACTACGTTAGTGGGAAAGGCCGTGTAGCGAAATGGATCGCGAGTCACCGGTTGCTGACATTCCAATTAACCTCCCTAATAGTCTGACCGTTCTCCGTATCCTGTTAGTCCCTGTTTTTGTTGGACTTTTACTCTATGGGCACTTTGATGCGGCCCTCATTACTCTCCTGATCGCCGCCTTAACCGACGTCCTGGACGGGATGATCGCTCGCCTGACTGACCAGCGGACTCGCTTAGGGGAGTACCTGGATCCTTTGGCCGATAAACTGTTGTTGATGTCGGCCATTATTACCCTGTCTGTTCTGGATTTTATTCCAATCTGGGCGGTCATTATCGTGGTGAGCCGCGATGCTATTTTGCTGGCGGGCACGGTCATCGCAAACCTCAGCGAAACTAATATCAATATTTCTCCGACTGCCATGGGCAAAGGCACGACCTTCGCTCAAGTTTGTTATGTCATCGCCATTATGTTGCAGGTGACCGGGCAGGTGTCTGCCTCCCTGGTTGAGCCGTTCTTATGGGTGATGGTGATCCTGACGGTGGGGTCAGGTGTCCATTATTTATGGCGCGGGATTCAGTCTGTGAATGGGACCAATACCACAACGGAATCAGGGGGAACCCCACTGTGATTCGCGAACGCGTTGGTCATCAATTAGTTGAGGCCAAGGTGGTGTCCTCAGAAGAACTGGCTCAAGCGTTGTCGATTCAAGAGGGTGAAGGCGGGCGGCTTGGGAGTATTCTCGTTCGGATGGGTGTGTTGTCCGAATCCACGCTATTGGAATTTTTAAGCCAGCAGTATGGTGTTCCCACCGTCGAACTGTCTACCTGTTCTCTGGATCACAGTCTCCTCGCATTGCTTCCGCTCACGGTCGTTCAACAGCATTTGGTTGTGCCCATTAAAAGGACGACTTCTCGATTAACGCTGGCGATGGTTGACCCGACGAATGCCTCGTTGTTGGAGGAACTCCGTTTCCGAACAGGACTTCATATCACTCCGATGGTGGCGTCTGAATCTGATATTCGCACGACAATTCGTGACGTGTATGAACGGCCTCAGAATGGTTCTTCGTCAACGGTGGGGTCGGGGTCGGGACTTGGCTCAATTGAGCAAAATACTGAAAAGACGCGGCCATTAAGTTCACCATCTCCGACGACCTTCGACAGGGGGACGACCCTTTCGCCGGATATTGATTCCACTTCCGTTACGAATGGGAAAATCCGTTTCACGATTGATCGAGATGCATCGGCCGTGGATGTGGTGAACATGCTGGTTCAAGAGGCTCTTCAAATGGAGGCCAGCGATATTCATGTGGAGCCGCTGGAAAATATGATCCGCATTCGGTTTCGATTAGATGGCGTTTTGCAACCCATCCATAATTTGCCCAAGGATTTACATCCATCCTTACTGGCTCGCCTCAAAATTCTTTCAAATCTAGATATTGCTGAACGCCGGTTGCCCCAGGATGGGCGGATGAAAATCGATGGATTTCCACAGTTGGACATCCGGGTGGCGATTTTGCCGTGTTTGTTTGGAGAAAAAGCGGTCTTGCGCCTGTTGAATCAATCGGGCCTGGCCTTGCATCTCACGAATCTTGGCTTAGACCAGCCGGATTTAGATCGTGTCACCGCCGCATTAGAAAATCCCTATGGCATGATTTTGGTGACGGGTCCGACTGGCAGTGGCAAGACCACGACGCTTTATAGTGCCCTGCAATATCTCAATACGCCTCACATGAATATTGTGACTGTTGAAGACCCCGTGGAGTTCCAAATTCAGGGGATCAACCAATTGCAGATTCATGAAGATATTGGCTTGAATTTCTCTACGGGATTGCGATCGTTCTTGCGGCAAGATCCTGATGTGATAATGGTCGGAGAAATTCGTGACCGGGAGACGGCTCAAATTGCGATTCAGGCTTCACTGACCGGTCACCGCGTCTTATCAACACTCCATACCATGAATGGCCCTGGGGCGATTACGCGTCTTATTGATATGGGGATCGAGCCCTTTCTGGTGTCCTCAGCCATTTCATTGATTATTGGCCAACGACTCATTCGAAAAATCTGTGCCCATTGTGCCGAGCCTGACACGATTACGCCGGGGCAATTAGGTGATTTAGGGCTTGATGATGACTGGATTGGGACTTTGCAGGCGAGGAAGGGGCGTGGTTGTGAGCAGTGCCATATGACGGGATACAAAGGGCGTATGGCGTTGTTTGAAACGTTGCCACTTGTTGAACGATTACATGAAATCATCTTATCTCGTGCCTCTACCAGCGATATCCGAGCTTGCGCGATGCAGGAAGGGTTTCGAACCTTGCGCCAAGCCGGGTTGGTCGCAGTACAGCAGGGTCAAACCACGATGAGTGAAATTTTGACAGAAACGAGTGATGACGGACGGCTGCGGTCCTAACAAGGATATCTGTGAAAGAAATGGAATTATTGGATCTCTTACGAGAGCTACGTCAGCAAGGGGGGTCAGATCTCCACCTCGTCGCAGGCAGTGCGCCGCGTCTGCGCCTTGATGGACATTTGCGGCCGATGGAGACGCCCTTACTGACGGATCAGGATATCAATGGATTTGCCAAAAGTTTTCTTGGCGAAGACCAGCTCCGGCAGTTGGCTCAGGAAGGCGAATGGGATGGCGCCCACACAGTCCCCGAAGTTGGCCGATTCCGATTCCATGTCTATACCCAACGGGGTGCGTTGGCCATGGCGGTCCGTGCGGTTTCCCATACGGTCCCCTCATTAGACGAATTAGGCGTGCCCTCCGTGGTCAATGCGTTGATGCAAAAATCACAGGGCCTTGTTCTGGTCACCGGTCCCACGGGTAGCGGGAAAAGTACCACGTTGGCGGCGATGTTGGATCTGGTGAATCAAGAACGGCGGGCTCATATCGTTTCACTTGAAGATCCTATTGAGGTCCTGCATGCTCATAAGAAGAGTCTTGTTTCTCAAATTGAGGTTGGTTCCGATGTTCGAGAATTTCAGTCGGCTCTCAAAGGGATGTTACGACAAGATCCTGATGTGGTGTTTTTAGGGGAATTGCGTGACCGTGAGACGATTCACGCGGCACTGACCATGGCGGAAACCGGGCACTTGACCGTGGCCACGTTACATACCAATTCTGCTATTCAATCTTTAACGCGGCTGATTTCCGTTTTCCCGGCTCATCAACAACCTGAGGTGCGTGCCCAATTATCGATGGTGTTAGAGGGGGTGTTGTCGCAGCGACTCGTTCCGCGGTGGGAAGGGTCGGGGAGGGTGTTGGCCATGGAAATTTTAATTCTTTCTCCTGCCATCCGGAATCTCATTCGCGAAGATAAGTTGCATCAAGTCTACTCCATGATGCAAACGGGGCAGGTGCAATATGGCATGCAGACGATGAATCAGGCGTTGGCTGATCTCGTGAATCAAAAGGCGATTGTTTTGGAATTGGCCTTAACGCTGACTGCGTTCCCCGATGAATTAACCAAGCTATTGGAACGGACAGGTCGGGTTCGACGCTCGCCAACCTCCGTAGCTCCGTTGCGGTCTAGAGCGTAAAGAGAAAAAAATAGAGGGGTCATGTCTTGTTCTTCCTTCCATGATATTTGTCACGGGGTGGATGAGTGTCGCCATAGTTAGATAGGAGTCGTGGTCGCATAAAATGGCACTGTTTCAATACATGGCAAAAAACTTAGGGGGGCAGTCCATTCAGGGCGAAATCGTGGCGATCTCCTCTCAAGAAGCCATTCAACTCCTTCGTCGGCAAGATATGCTCGTGATGCGTCTCACAGAAAAAATTGATGAGGCCTTGGAGGCTAGGCCTTGGAACATTTCTTGGAGGAAACCGCGTATCACCAATAAAGAGCTTGTCCTCTTTACTCATCAATTTGCCACGCTGATTCGGGCGGGTGTTCCCCTATTGGAATGTTTGGATATCCTTGGAACCGAGGGAGATAATCAGGCTTGGCAGCCGGTTGTCAGTCACATTCGTGTGGAGGTTGAACAAGGTGCGTTATTAGCCCAATCCCTGGCGCATTTTCCGGCGATCTTTCATGAATTTTATCGACGAATGGTGGAAGTGGGAGAAACGACGGGGCGATTGGATGAAAGTTTGGCGCAGTTGGCAGACTATCTCGATAAGCAAGCCCAGTTACGGGCAAAGATTCTCTCTGCGTTGGCCTATCCGGCTTTACTGGTGACGGTGGCCATGACCGTTTTTGTGTTTTTGCTTATCTGGGTCGTGCCGTTGTTTTCGGGGCTCTTCCAAGAATTTGGCGAGTCGCTTCCGTGGTTGACGCAGATGGTTCTTGATCTCTCCGATGGTCTTCGAGGGCATGCGCTGGTCTTGGTCAGTTTGTTGGGGGCGCTGGTTCTAGGAAGCCGTATCGTCCTAGCCAATCCCAAGAGCCGTCAGATTTTGGATGGAGTACTCTTGCGACTGCCCTTAATCGGGACAATTTTCCGGAAATCGGCAATTGTGCGATTTTCTCGAACCTTGGGGTTTTTGGTCCGGCGAGGGGTGCCCTTGTTATCGGGGTTGTCGGTGGCTGCGACGGTGACGGGTAATTCCGTGATGGAGCAAGGTATTATCAAGGTCGCCACCGATGTTCAAGAGGGGAAACCGCTTTCCGAGACGTTACGGGCTAGTGGCATGTTTCCTCCCATGGTGACGCAAATGATTAAAGTTGGCGAATCGACTGGGTCATTAGACACGATGCTCGAGAAGATCGCTGATTTATTTGAGCAAGAGGTAGACCGCGTAGTTGCCACGTTGACCTCGGTATTGGAGCCCTGTGTCATCGTGGTGGTGGGTAGTGGGATTGCTCTTGTCGTCGTGGCCATGTATCTTCCCATTTTTTCTATTGGGTCGATCATTGGGTAGAGGGAGACTGAATCGTGGGTGACAGTGCGGTTTCTGAACGGGAAATTATTATTCAGGCTCCAGCCAAGGTCAATCTCTGTATTCGTGTGCTAGATCGGTTGCCCAATAGATACCACGAATTGTGGTCTCTCATGCATACGGTTGATCTGTTCGATTCACTTCGAATTCGGTTGAATCCCGACCATGATCGTATCCAATTAACCTGTGATAATGCAGTCCTTCCCTCTGATCAAGGAAATCTGGTCTATCGTGCCGTCGAAAGCGTCTTTCGTCGTGTTGATCAACCAGTCGGAATCGATTTAGACCTTCAGAAGGTGATTCCTTTTGCGGCGGGTTTAGGTGGTGGGAGCAGTGATGCAGCGGCGGCCATTTATGGGTTAAATCATTTACTGAAATTAGGCTGGGGATTTTCTGAAATGTGTGAAGTTGGAGCCGAGTTAGGGAGCGATATTCCCTTCTTCTTTCAAGCTCCTTGTGCCATTATCCGAGGTTGGGGGCAGGAGGTCACACCCTGCGTCATTGAGGGCCAACGATGGGTGGTATTGATTAATCCAGGATTTCCTATTCAAACAAAATGGGCCTATGAGCAATTGGCATCCCGTCGTTCCGAGATTTCTCCCCTGGATTCATGGACTCAAGGGGTTGAAGCCAGTTTGCAGATATCTTGGGAAGAGGTGATCGAGTCGATGGAGAATGATTTTGAAAGGCCGTTGTTTCCTGTCTACCCAATTTTGGCTTTTATGAAAGAAAAGCTTTGTGCTCTTGGGGCTCAAGCTGCACTCCTGTCGGGAAGTGGGGGCACCGTCTTTGGGGTCTTTGATGACCCTGAGACTGCCAAGGAGGCCTCTACTCAGTTGCGGGAGGATACTCAGTGGCACGTGTATGATGTGCCCATGGGAAGTACGGCTTTGCCCCATGGCTCGATTCGCCATGAAGTCTGTTCTGCGAGCCTTCCAGCCTGACCTCTGGAATATCAGTTGACAAGCTACAGATTTTCACATTAACTTTCCCCTGCTTTTCTGCTTGGATAATCAGTCATCATCACGTTCTCACCGGGAAGGTACGCGAATCATATGCCGCCTGATCTGAAATTGTTAACGGGAAATTCTAATCCCGCGCTGGCGAAGGACATTTGCGAGTATATTGGCCAGGACCTATGCCAAACCACCGTGACGACCTTCAGTGATGGAGAAATACGTGTTCGTATTGATGAGAATGTCCGAGGTGGGGATGTGTTTTTGATCCAGTCTTGTTGTCATCCGGTGAATACCTCAATCATGGAGCTGTTGCTAATGATTGATGCTGTCAAACGGTCTTCGGCTTCACGAATCACAGCGGTGATTCCGTATTATGGGTATGGTCGGCAGGATCGCAAGGATCAACCCAGAGTGCCAATAAGTGCCAAGTTGATTGCGGATTTGTTGACGGCGGCTGGCACCGATCGAGTGCTGACGATGGATTTGCATGCCGGGCCGATTCAGGGGTTTTTTGATATTCCTGTGGATCATCTCTATGCGATGCCTGTTTTGCTGGACTATATTAAAAAGCAACAAGTGTCTGATATGGTCATTGTTTCGCCCGATGCTGGAGGAGTGGAGCGAGCCAGAGCCTTTGCTAAACGACTCAATTCCTCTTTGGCCATTATCGATAAACGACGGGAATCACCCAATCAGGCAGAGGTCATGAATATTATCGGTGATGTCAAAGGCATGCATGCGCTCTTATTTGATGATATGATCGATACCGCCGGGACTATTGTCCAAACGGCACAAACATGTTTAGATAACGGGGCTCTGTCGGTCTGGGCGGGTTGTACCCATCCGGTATTATCAGGACCGGCATTGGAACGGTTAGAGGGGTCGAGTTTGCGAGAAGTGGTCGTGACGAATACAATCCCGTTAAATGGTAAAGAACAACACTGTTCAAAGTTAAAAGTGCTTTCAGTTGCGCCGTTGTTGGGTGAGGCGATATTGAGGATTCATCGAGAGGAGTCTGTGACCTCCCTGTTTGTCTAGGAGGCGGAGATTCATAATTGAGGTTACGACAAATTCACTTTATCTTGTGAAGAAGAAAAGGACATCACCATGAAATATGAGCTTGAAGTCGAAAGACGAGAAAAATCTGGAAAAGGCATTGCACGGCAGCTGCGTCGTGAGGGCAAGATCCCTGGCGTGTTATATGGAGGCGGTAAATCGCAATTTCTGGCCTTGGGACATAATTTGGCAAGGAAGCTGGTGCTTTCTCAGGTTGGTCATACGGGTTTGTTAACGGTCAGAATGCCAGGAGAGTCTGAGAGAGTGGCTGTGTTGCAAGATCACCAGCTTGATCCAGTGACTGGAGCCATTTTGCATATTGATTTATTTGAAGTTTCCATGGAGAAACCTATTCGAGTGAAGGTTCCCGTTTCAATTACTGGGGCGGCCCCAATTGGTATCAAAGAAGGCGGTATCTTACATCAGCCGCTTCGAGAGTTACATATTGAATGCCTTCCTGGACTGATTCCTGATCATATTGAAGTCACCGGGACAAATCTTGGCGTCGGCCAGGGTATCCATGTAAAAGAGGTCGATGCGCCTGAAGGGGTCAAAGTTTTAGATGATCCAGAGTTAATGGTTGTGCACGTGACGATGAAGATCTCTGAAGCGAAGCTGGAATCGTTGTTGACTCGTGAAGTGGTTGAGGGAGCGACAGCTCCGGTTGAAGACAAGGCCAAGACTGAAGGAGCGGCAGCAGTAGGGGCTGCTGCGGCCCCAGAAGCTAAAGCGAAAGAAGGTAAGAAATAATCCTTGTATGTGGTCGTGGGCCTCGGAAACCCCGGGCGAAACTATCAACGGACTCGACACAATCTTGGATGGATGGTTCTTGAACATGCGGCCAGTCGGTGGGGAGTTGCCTTAGTTTCACAAGGCCATGCCCTTCAAGGGCAAGGGGCAACTGCCGGGTGCTCAGTGCTTTTGGCCTTGCCTCTGGCTTGGATGAACCAGACTGGAGAAGTCGTTCATTCTCTCCTTCAGGATCGAAACCTCACTTCATCAGATCTCATTCTTGTTTATGATGATTTGGATCTTCCTCTTGGGGCCCTAAAAATTAAAACACGTGGCGGTCCTGGAGGCCACAATGGCTTACGCTCCGTATTGTCCTGTTTAGAGACCGAAAATTTCTGCCGTCTCAAGGTAGGAATTGGCCGACCGCCCATTGATGAAAATCCCGCCCACTACGTGTTAGCTCCATTCTCACCTGAGGAATGTGGACAAGTTGATGCCCTATTACCTAAGGCAGTCGATGCCTTAGAATGTGTGATAGGTGAAGGGATTCCGGTAGCAATGAACCGATTCCATGCGCCACCGCTTCTCAAAGAACCTGACGAATCATGAGCTTGGGATAGGCGAGAATCATGGGATTTTTCTAATTGTATCAAGAGGTTGAGTAAGACCAGGTAGGTTTGACAGCATCTTTCACCCTATGGTATTTTCGTTTCCCTTTTATGATATAAGAGGATTGGTCTGTCTGTACACGAGTAAATTATTCATCGAGAAGGAGTGTTATGAAACTCTACGAATCAATATGTATCCTTCGGCCTGTCCAAGCTGAAACGGACAATGACCGGGTCGTCGAGAAAATCAAGGAAATATTAGGCCAGTCTGGGGCAACTATTCTGAAATTGGACAATAGTGGCAAGAAGAAATTAGCCTATGATATTCAGCATGAACGAAAAGGCACATACATCACTGTCCAATTCGAAGGCCCGCCAACTGTGGTTGCGGAATTAGAGCGCTTCCAACGAATGGAAGATCACGTGATGAAATTTATGACCGTTCGCGTGAACCCTGCTGATTTGGTTGCCGTGGCAGAGGCAGAGGCAGAAGTGGTCGGAGAGGATTCCGGATATGCTGGGATTCAATAAAGTTATCTTGATTGGTAATCTGACGAGAGATCCCGAGCTTCGGTATACACCAAGTGGGACGCCTGTCGTAAATTTTCCGTTAGCTGTGAACCGGCGGTATCGCCAAGCGGATGACCAAAAAGAGGAAGTATGCTATGTTGATATCGTTGTGTTCGGGCGGCAAGCCGAGCATTGTGGCCAATATCTCAATAAGGGTGATGGAGCGATCGTCGATGGTCGTCTCCAGCAACGACGTTGGGAAACGGACGATGGCCAAAAGCGAAGTAAGCATGAGGTGGTTGCTCAAACCGTGACATTCTTGCCAAAAAAGAGCTCTGCAGGCAGTTCCGGGTCGGGAACGGCTGAAGAGCCCTCTTATGATTCGGAAGAGTATTATCCTGAGCCCATGCCATAATTTTAAGCGGAGGAGAAGTTTCTGTGGAAAAAGGACGATTATTTCAGCGGAAGAGAGTTTGCCGCTTTTGCATTGAAAAGGAACCATTGGATTATAAGGATGCCAATCTCCTGAGAGGTTTTCTGACCGAACGGGGACGAATTATCCCTCGCCGCACTTCGGGAAATTGTTTGCGGCATCAACGCCGTCTTACTCAGGCTGTGAAGCGGGCTCGACATATTGCCATTCTTTCTTTTGCAGAAGAGCTACGTTGAACCATTCAGTGAAACGCTGACTGTTCACTCCAAGGAAATACTTGGAGTACTGGTCAAGAAATATTTTTGTGTGACTTATGCCTTTAATGATCAGTCTCGTTGATATTCCTGCTGAAGGGCTTCCTATTGAATGTGAGGTTCCGTCTGCTGAAATCGATTTGTCGACTGACGATGGGAAAATTCTTGGTTCGCTCAATTGCACCGGCCATATTTTTTCCACAGACGAAAATTTTGCAAGTTTCCAAGGAGCATTGAGTGGGAAGGTGATGCGCGAATGTGTCCGCTGCTTAATGAGTTTTGAAGAAGATATTTCATTGCCTTGGGATGCTGAGTTTAAGCAATTCAATCAAGCAGTGGCTGTTCCAGGGCCTTCTAAGAAAATGAAAAAAGGCAGTCGAAGGCCTGATTCGGTTATTGATGACGAAATTGAAATTGATACCTATCCCATCATGGATGAACAAATTGACTTACTTCCTGCTTTGAGGGAACATCTCATTCTCGCCACTCCCGTACAACCGTTGTGTCATGAAAGTTGTACAGGATTGTGTCAGGTCTGTGGAGCCAATTTAAATGAAGGCATCTGTGGCTGTTGCTCGCCTGTGACGGTTTCGTCAGCCCTCGGTGCAGATGTCGACCCTATGTTACGTCAAAAAGCTGCAATACATTCTTCAAGACCCGTATGAAGAGGGCCGTAAAGGAAAGAACAATAATCATCTCTTAACGATTAAGTTGGAATACCATGGCAAATCCGAAACACAAAATTTCAAAAGCCCGTCGTGACAAACGCCGGTCTCACCATAAACTCACGCCACCAAATCTTTCGATTTGTCCCCAATGCCAGGAGATGAAACAGCCTCATGTGACTTGCCTAAACTGCGGTACCTACAAAGGGAAAGCCATCATTGCGGTTGAAGAAGGATAGAGCCTGACCTTTTTCGCACAGTCCATTTCCAAGACAATCCCATGAAAATTGCCGTTGACGCGATGGGAGGAGATCATGGCTTATCTCCCACCGTTGAAGGAGCCCTGCAAGCAACGAGGGAATCGTCTCTTTCCGTGATTTTGGTTGGAGACGAGTCTGCCATTCAAGCCCAGCTAGACAAACTTAGCGGCAAAAAACCTAACATTGAAATTTTCCATGCGTCTCAAGTTGTTGGGATGCATGAATCTCCTGCCTTAGCAGCACGGAAAAAACGTGATTCTTCCATATGGAAAGCCACGGAGTTAGTCAAAACAAAACAGGCTGATGCCTTGGTGAGTGCCGGAAATACCGGAGCCACCATGGTCTCGGCCTTTTTTTTGTTGGGGTTAATTAAAGGCGTCGATCGTCCTGCCATTGCCGCCACATTACCGACCAGACAAGGGAAAGCCATTATGTTGGATGTTGGGGCGACGGTTGATTGCTCGGCTCGGCAGCTTCACCAATTTGGCATAATGGGTCATGAGTATGGGAAACATCTTTTGGGCGTGGAGCGGCCTCGTATCGGCCTTTTAAGTATTGGTGAAGAAGACACGAAGGGCAATGAAGTGACGAAAGAGGCCTTTAAGCTTCTCAAAGAAAGCCCTATTAATTTTATTGGCAATGTGGAAGGGCGAGATGTTTATAGTGGCAATGCCGACGTGATTGTAACTGATGGTTTTATTGGCAATGTGGCCTTGAAAATATCAGAAGGATTGGCGGATGCGATAAAAAAAATGTTGATGGAGGAAATTGCTCGATCTGCTCTTGGGCGGTTTTCCTATCTTTTTGTCGCCGGTCCTCTTCTTCGTCTCCGCCGGAAAACAGATTATGCCGAATTTGGCGGGGCTCCGCTTTTGGGGGTTGAGGGTATCAGTATGATCTGTCACGGGAGTTCTTCATCAAAAGCAATCAAGAATGCCATTCTGAAAGCTCAGGCATTAGCAAAGGGTGGTTTGATCGAGGCAATTCGCGATGATATTGCTGAAGGTTTAATCCCTCCGACGTCTGAATCCAATGTTGTCTCTTGAAAATACATGAATAGCGCTATTCTTGGGACAGGTAGTTACGTACCGAATCGGGTGTTGACCAATGCCGATTTGGAACGCATGGTTGAGACTTCAGATACGTGGATTGTGGAGCGGACCGGTATTCGAGAGCGTCGCCTGGTTGAATCAGGACAAGCTTGTTCGGATTTGGCACTGGAAGCCGCCCAGCGCGCACTTCTTGCTGCCAATGTGAAGGCGAGTGATATTGATCTGATCCTCTTGGCAACCTGTACGGGAGACACTCCGCTTCCTTCCACGGCATGCCTTCTTCAGCATCGTTTAGGCGCGACCCGGGCTGCCGCTTGTGACATTTCGGCCGCTTGTTGCGGATTTGTCTATGCGTTATCTATTGCCGATGCCTATGTGAAAACTGGGATGCGGTATGTGCTCGTCATTGGTTCAGAAGTGATGTCGTCCATCACGGATTGGACTGATCGCAATACCTGTGTGTTATTTGGTGATGGAGCCGGGGCTGTGGTCCTTGGCCTTGGTTCTCAGGATGCCGGCGTTCTTTCCACCCATTTGCATGCCAATGGGCGATTGTCAGAAATGATTCATGTTCCAGGTGGGGGATCCAAGGAACCAGCATCGAAAGACGTGTTAGGTAATAAACGATGTTTCATTAAGATGAAAGGCAATGAAACCTTTAAAATAGCGGTCAAATCCATGGAAGAGGCGGCTCAAGAAGCGGCAAAAGCCAATGGAGTGGCCATGAGCGATATTGATGTGTTTATCCCTCATCAGGCCAATATGCGAATATTAAAAGCGGTGAGTCAGCGATTAGGGCTCGCCCAAGAAAAATTGATGATAAATTTAGATAAATTTGGTAATACTTCAGCTGCATCTATTCCCTTGGCTTTAGATGAAGCCGTTCGGAGCCAGAGAATTCAAAAAGGGCATTTGGTCCTGTTGGCTGCCTTCGGTGCCGGTCTGACTTGGGCGTCCGCGTTGGTGCGTTGGTGAGTGGGCTGACTGCCCAATAGGAAATAATCACAGAGGTGGTTATTACCCTTGGGCCTGGGTGACGTGCTAAAAGTAGAATGAAAAATTTCCTTCGTAATGAATCAAGAAAAAGGAAAAATTATGGCTGACATGAAATGGGGCGAGGGGGACTGGGCCTTAATCCTTGGGTCATCAAGCGGGTTTGGTGAAGCGGCGACTTTAGAGTTAGCGAATTTGGGGTTCAATATCATTGGTGTGCATTTAGATCGAAAATCAACTCAACCAAATGCAGAACGTATTGTTACACAGATTCGTGAGTTAGGGCGTGAGGTGTTATTTTTTAATGCCAACGCAGCCGATCCAGAGAAGCGAGCAGATATTTTACAGGCGGTGAAATCCCGAGGGGAAGAATTAGGAAAGCCAGTCAATATTCGAGTTCTTTTGCATTCATTGGCCTTTGGAACCCTAAAGCCGTATATTGCGGAATCAGCGGCCGAGGGCATCAATAAAGCCCAAATGGACATGACGGTGGATGTGATGGCCAATTCCCTTGTCTACTGGACGCAAGATGTGGTGAGGCAGAAACTTTTAGGCTCGGGAGGCCGTATTTTTTCGATGACCAGTGCGGGTGGGGCGCGAGTGTGGAAAACGTATGGGGCGGTTTCCGCTGCCAAGTCAGCTCTCGAATCTCACACACGGCAACTGGCATTGGAATTGGCTCCACTAGGCATTACGGTCAATTCTCTCATGGCAGGCGTGACGGATACCCCGGCGTTGCGAAAAATCCCCGGATCTGATGACATGATTGCCATGGCGCAACGAAAAAATCCGTCAAACCGTTTAACCACGACACAGGATGTGGCCGATGCGTTAGGTCTCTTGTGTCACCCCAAAGCGCATTGGATCACAGGAAATGTGATTTGTGTTGATGGGGGAGAATTTATCGTTGATTAGGTGTCCCAAAGATATCATGATTCAGAACGAATGACATTCCTCTCATTCAATTTTTCCAAACAGTGAACTAACCACGTGCAATCAACCATTGGGTTTTTATTCCCTGGACAGGGGTCGCAATCCGTTGGAATGGGCAAAGTGCTCTATGAGACGAATTCCCATATTGCTTCGCTTTATCAAGACGCCGAAAAAGTCTTAGGGTATGATGTGGGGGCCTTATGCTTTGAGGGTCCCGAAGAACAGCTCAATCAAACTGAATATACGCAACCCGCATTACTTGTGACGAGCCTGGCCGCTTTTCAGCTTGTACAAGACGGCCCTCTGGTTCCGGTCGCCGTGGCTGGCCATAGTTTGGGAGAATATACGGCACTTGTGGCTGCAGGTGCGATTGGATTTTCCCAAGCCGTTGGCTTGGTGAAAAAACGTGGGCAATATATGGCAGAGGCTGTCACTCCGGGGAGTGGATTAGTGGCGGCGATATTGGGGCTTGCCGAATCACAAGTTATTGAGGTGTGCAAAGAGACAGAAGCATTGGGTGTCGTAGCTCCGGCCAACTTCAATTCACCAGGGCAGACCGTGATTGCTGGAGAGAAAGTCGCAGTGGAGCGAGCGTTAGAGTTAGCTAAGATTCGTGGCGCAAAACGTGTGATAGTTTTGCCGGTCAGTGTGCCAGTGCATACCTCATTGATGCAGATTGCGGCGGATCGCTTAAAAAAAGATATTGATTCTTTAGAATGGTCTGATTTAAAGGTACCATTAATCAACAACGTAGAAGCCAGGGCACTTCAATCAGCGGATGAAGTGCGGGTGTCCCTAGTCAAACAACTGCCTTCTTCTGTTCGATGGCAGGAGACCATTCAAACGATGTGGGCAATGGGTATTACCGATTTTATTGAGATTGGTCCCGGTAAAGTCTTGACGGGGTTAGTGAAACGCATCGTGCCGGAGGCAAAGACGTGGAATATCTCAGATCAAGAATCCTATGAACATGTCCTTGCCCATGTGGCATAATATTTCTTCGTTTCCTATTCTATGGAAAGGCTGGCCATGTCGTTGACAGGGAAAATTGCAGTAGTGACGGGAAGTGCGCAAGGGATTGGGCAGGCCATTGCAACGACGTTAGCCCAGGAAGGGGCGGATGTGGTTGTTGCCGACTTGGATGCCGATCGGTGTAAAGAAACGGTTGCCCGTGTTGAGGAATTAGGCAGAAAGGCTATGGCGGTTTCGGTCAATGTGGGTGACTGGGATCAGGTCAAGAGTCTGATTGATCGAGTGCAGAAAGAATGGGAACGCATAGATATTTTGGTGAATAATGCCGGTATTACTCGTGATGGGTTGTTGCTTCGTATGAAAGAAGAAGACTGGCAATCGGTGCTACAAGTGAATTTGACGGGAACGTTTTATTGTATAAAAGCGGTGTTGCCAATCATGAGTCGCCAGCGGAATGGGCGCATTGTGAATATTGCCTCGATTGTTGGGGCCATCGGGAATATTGGACAAGCCAACTATGCTGCTTCGAAGGCGGCCGTCATTGGGCTTACTAAAACGGTTGCGCGAGAATATGCTAGCCGGAATATTACCGTCAATGCGGTCGCTCCGGGATTTATTGATACGGCGATGACCAAAGATCTTTCCGCTGACACGAAAGAGGCTCTACTCAGTCAGATTCCCTTAAAGCGGTTAGGCCAAGCGTCGGACATTGCGGATGCAGTGAGTTTTTTATCTTCAGAAAAAGCTGGGTATATTACCGGACATGTTTTGCACGTAAATGGTGGGATGCATATGGCGTAGATGATAGGTTATAGGGTTTCTATACTGAATAAACATTGCAAGGAGGAGGTGCCAACCATGGCTGCTGTAGAAGATCGGATTAAAAAAATTATTGCGGAACAACTAGGGGTTGAAGAAGATGATGTGGTGCCTGAGGCTAAGTTTGTCGAGGACCTCGGTGCCGATTCTTTAGATACCGTGGAATTGGTGATGGCCCTTGAGGAAGAATTTGAAATTGAAATTCCGGATGAAGATGCGGAAAAGATTCAAACTGTGGCTTCGGCCGTGGACTTTATCAAGGAAAAAGTCTGATTTTTTCCTCCCATAGATAGGCAGGGTGGGTGCAATGAGTGAGTGGATACCACGTCGAGTGGTTGTGACTGGGATGGGTCTCGTCACCCCGTTAGATATTGGTGTATCCAAGACGTGGGAAAAACTCTGTCAGGGAGAGTCAGGCATTGGACCTATTTCACGGTTTGATGCCAGTCAGTACTCCGTGCGAATTGCCGGAGAAGTGAAGAATTTTGATCCCGCCACCTTCATTGAAAAAAAAGAAATCAAAAAAATGGATACCTTTATCCATTTTGCCGTGGCAGCCAGCCAAGAGGCCGTGGATGATGCCAAGTTGGTAGTGGACTCTCACAATGCGGAGCGAGTCGGTGTGTATATCGGCGCGGGCATTGGCGGTCTTCCTGCCATTGAACATTACCACAAAATTTTATTAGAACGTGGCCCGGACCGCGTATCCCCATTTTTCATTCCGATGGTCATCATCAATCTGGCTTCGGGGCAAGTGGCTATTCGGTTTGGGGCAAAAGGTCCCAATGCCTGTTCGGTCACGGCTTGTGCCACGGGGAATCATTGTATCGGGGATGGGTTTCGGCTGATTCAACGGGGAGAAGCCGATGTCATGATCGTTGGCGGGACGGAATCCACCATTTGCCCAACTGCGGTTGCCGGATTTGCGGCCGCCAAGGCCTTGTCTCGCCGAAATGATGAACCGGAGAAAGCCAGCCGACCCTTTGATAAAGACCGTGATGGCTTTGTCATTGGAGAAGGGGCAGGGGTGCTTGTTATCGAAGAACTGGAGCATGCCCGTGCTCGCGGGGCACGAATCTATGCGGAAATTGTTGGTTATGCGATGAATAGCGATGCGTTTCATATCACCGCTCCTCCAGAAGATGGTGCTGGGGCGGTGAAGTGTATGGAGAATGCGCTGAAGGATGGAGGCGTTTCTAAATCATCGGTTGGCTACATTAATGCCCATGGGACATCCACCTTTGCCGATCGAGTGGAAACGCACGTGATTAAGGAAGTGTTCGGGAAGCAAGCCCATTCCATACCGATCAGTTCCACTAAATCCATGACAGGCCATTTGTTGGGAGCCGCCGGGGGAATTGAAGCGGTCTTCTCCATCTTGGCGCTGCAACATGGCATCATTCCTCCAACGATCAATTTAGATGACCCGGACCCCGAATGTGATCTGGATTATGTGCCCAACCAGTCACGGGCCTGTTCTTTTGATGTGGCCATTTCCAATGCTTTTGGATTTGGTGGCGTCAATGCCTGCTTGGTCTTTCGTCGGTGGCAAGAGGCATAAACCCAAAAGAACTGTGGGTTTCCTATCGTGTCTTTTCCCGATCCTTTTCTCTCACATTCTGTCTCATTTGCATGTTTATGCGATATGATACAATGAAAATATTTTGGAAGAGAGGATTCAGAGCTCTTTGTGATGTTGCTATGTCGATATGACGGTGGTGAAGGGTAGTGCTTCAGATCCAGGATATCCAACGCACACTAGATTATGTCTTTGCCCAAGATGCGCTGTTACGTGAAGCGCTGACGCATCGGTCATTTACGCAAACACCAGACCAAGCGACAGCCCAGCATAATGAACGGTTGGAGTTCTTAGGCGATGCGGTTTTGGGACTCGTGATAAGCGAAAGCCTGGTGACCATTTTCCCCACGTTTACCGAAGGGGAATTGTCGAAGCTCAAAGCCACTTTGATTAGTCGAGTCACGCTGGCAAAAGCGGCCGAGCGACTGACACTCGGACAATGGTTGCGACTTGGTCGAGGTGAAGAAGCCTCATCGGGCCGGGAGAAACCGTCGCTGTTGGCCAATGCACTTGAAGCATTGATCGGTGCTGTGTACCTTGATAGTGGCCTAGAGTCAGCTCGTCTCTTTATTCATCGAGCCCTGGCACCGGAATTTTCTGATTTACAGAATCGATCTGAGTTAACGGGTGGAGGAGATTGGAAAAGCCGTTTACAGGAATGGGTGCATCAATACGATGGAACCAGTCCACAGTATCAGTTGGAACAGGAATCTGGCCCAGATCATCAAAAAGTGTTTTGTATGACCGTTAATATTGGTGGGCATGTTATGGGGCGAGGCGAGGGAGGCACCAAAAAAGAAGCCGAGCAACGTGCAGCGGAGCAAGCCTTTGCTCAAGTGAGTCGAAGTGGTTCTGAGCAATGAAAAATTCAAATGAAGCGTAATGGAGGAGTCATGATGAACGCATTTTCAGGGACATGGGTGAATATCTTTCGGCGAGGAATGATGATTTTTGGTTGCATGGCCATGTTGAGTCTACTAGTGGTTGGAGTGACTTGGGGGGCAGATCCCCCAACTGATAAACAAGCCCCTCATGTGATCTTGAAAACTAAATTTGGCGAAATGGAAATTGTTTTATTCCAAGATTTAGCTCCGAAGCATGTGGAAAGTTTCCTCAAGTTAGCTAAGTCTGGATTTTTCAATGGCACCATTTTTCATCGGATCATTCCTGGATTTATGATTCAAGGCGGGGACCCGTTGACTAAAGATCCGGCGAATCGCAGTAAATATGGGACAGGTGGTCCAGGCTATACCCTTCCCGCAGAATTCAGCAAAGTCGTTCATGAAAAAGGCATTCTTTCTGCCGCTCGAACGGCAGATCCTAACAGTGCGGGCTCACAGTTTTTTATCATGGTTGATAAGGCTCCTCATTTGGATGGTCAATACACCGTGTTTGGAGAAATTATCAAAGGAGTTGAGATCGCCGATACGATTGTGGGTCAGCCCAGGGATTTGCGTGATAATCCAGTAGAACGGATTGAAATGACGATTGAAATGATGGAATAAGCTGAGGACCAAGAGGTCAACAACGACACAGGAGCGTTGAGAGATGGCGTGTTAGGAGGGGCTGGCTTCAGGTTGGTAATCAAATCCACTAGGGATGACAATCCGTCCGCCAGCTCCTGTCTGACGAGCCAGCTGTTCGGCGACATCAGGATGGCGTTCTCGGACATACCCTAATAACCCATGCAAAAAACGATTGGACCGAAGGCCAGATCCTGAAAAATCTTGAATGAACCTTTGGGCCCGATCCAAAACTTCTGTCACCATGGTAGGCTCCAAGTTCTGGCGTTCGCCAAATACCTTAAACTCCTTCCGTAACTCTTCTCCAAAGGCCGGCATCCCCGTTTCGGGGATCTGAATCAAACTAAAACTTCGTCGGAGACTTTGGAGGCCTTCCAAGGCTTCGATGTCTTGTGCGTCTCGGCGATCTTGAAAGTATCGAAACGCTAAGGCTTCAAACACATAGAAAATCTCGGTGGCTCGTTCACCACCAAAATCTAAGAGTTCTCGATAAAAGGTACGTCGCTCCAATTCAAAACGCCCGCCCGCCCGTTTTTGCTGGTAGTCATCATTGACCTCTAAGAACACACATGACGCCGGACAGGAAATTGTCGTGATCCGATGCTCGCCACAGCATTGACTGCAAATCATCCCATTTAACGCTGGGCATGATCGTTTCCCTTTGCGTTGATGGCAATGGACACATTTACTCATTCGCCTTATCTTTCTTGGAAAAGTCTAGCCCATAATCGGAAAAGGTTCGTTTCTTTTTTTTGGTCGTATCGTTGGAAGGACGCTCCAGGCCGTTAATCTCAGCCCCCTTGGCATAGAGATAGGGAACGAGAATCAGATGATTGACTCGATCCACGCCGATACCTGATGGAGAAAGCAAAAACTCAGCGATGGCTTCTTTCTTCAGGTTGGCGTGAATCCGCCATACTTTTCCCGCTGTCAGGTCCGAGATATACATGATGCCATATTGGTCGAAGTCAATGCCGTCCAGGTTATAAAATCCTCCAGAAAAAAAGGAGCTAACAAACAGCTCGTGAAGAATCCCTTGTTCATCAATTTCAAAAACTTTTCCGTCGTCCCATCCGACACCCATCAAATGGCCATTGTGTGGATGAATGGCTAACCCGTGAGGATGAGATAATTTGGCATCTTGAATAAATTGAGTAATGATATGGTCCTGAGCGGGATCGATTTGAAAAATGGTGTTGGTATCAGCATCTGAGACATACAGCAACCCATGTGAATCGGCGGCCAGGCCAGTCAAGGATTCCGCATGAAACTGTGAAAACGGAATCGTCACAAGAGGGTGACCGGTCGTTTTTTCAAAGCCACGCACGACATCTAGGTCAGCGACATACAGTATAGAGCCGATAATCGCCATTTCCTTGGGCGAATGGAGCGTCACTGAGTCCTGACCGCCTTGGATGAAATGCAGCGTCGTGATTTTCCCCTCTTGGTCAGCTTTACTAATAAACCCTTTGTTCTCTCGTGTCCCAGGATCACCGTTGGCATTGGCAATGTAATAGACCTGACCGTTGTCTGCGATGATATTTTGCGGAAACTGAAGGTTGGCAATTTCATAGGCGTGAACAGGGAGTATCTCGAAATGCCAAAAACTCGGGAAAGCCAGAAAGGTCAGAATGATGATAGAGCGAGAAACGTGTAGCAGCTGTCGGGTAAGCTGAGAAGGGAAACTTTGATACGTAGATATGTATGGCAGTGGCATTCTTGGGTTCCTTCAGAGCATCACAAGAGAATAGCGCTCAAGCCGACTATCCCGTGCGGGTATGTTCAAATACCAACAAATCATTTCCAGTGAGTGCGTACGCTTTGCCAAACCCCATCACAAATTGGCCACTTCTCGGTATCAGCTGAAACAGGACAAAGTCGGGTAGTTGGCGTAACAAGGCGGCCATCTTGCCATGCCGTTGTTGATAATCGTCCAGCACTAATGCGTAATCATGGTTGTCGGGTGCGATCTGTTTGGCATCACATTGGTAACTGACTCTAGTCCTGGCGAAAATCTCTGACGTCGATTGCTCATCGGCGATGATCATGATCGTGACAGCCTTGTTTGCTAGCAGATGGCGTGTATGTGCAGCCAGCTGACTGACGAAGATGTAAAAGCTGTTAGGAGCCTGGTGCAGATAAGGCGTATAGCCGCAATAAGGGATGCCGTCTGGCCCTACGGTGGATAGCTGAAGACTGCGCATTTCCTGGATGAGACTGGCACATACGCTTTCAGGCTGCACCTCATCAGTCATTGAATTGATTCACTCCGTCTTTACGGTTTAGGTGAGAGTTGGGAAGTGTTTTGCCAAACAGCATGAGTGCACATTAGTTGGTGCAGGGCATGGTAAGTGAGGGTTTCTGGAGGTGTCAAGAAAAGGGTTGGCTTGCGTTCCGTTGACGAAGTTTTTCAGTGACTGATATCGTGAATCATCTGAGCATTACATATTTCTGTCCTGTTAAAAGTCTTTGAATAACAACAAAAGGGAAACACGTGGCTGCACAAATTATTGATGGGAAATCGCTGGCACTTACGCTGAGAGAGGGCATCGCACAAGAAGTGAGTCTGTTTGAAAAAACTACTGGGATAAAGCCTGGCTTAGCTGCTGTGTTGGTCGGGGATGATCCGGCTTCGGCTGTCTATGTCAGAAATAAGAGAATTGCCTGCGATAAAGCCGGCTTGTACCCGGAAGAACACCTCTTGCCTGCTTCGACGTCACAAGACACCTTGTTAGCTCTGATTGATCAGCTCAATGCCGATCCCAAGATTCATGGTATTCTGGTTCAATTGCCATTGCCAGCCCATATCGAAAGTAAGGCCATCTTACAGGCCGTCTCGCCTGAGAAAGATGCCGATGGTTTCCATCCCGTCAATGTGGGTAGATTGGTAGAAGGTGATCCAGTGTTTGTGCCCTGCACACCGAAGGGCGTGATTCATATGATTGATTCGACCGGAGTAGACATTTCTGGGAAGCGGGCAGTGGTCATTGGCCGCAGTAATATCGTGGGCAAACCAGTGGCCATGCTACTCCTACATCGGCATGCCACCGTGACCATTTGTCATTCACGAACAAAAGATCTTCCTTCGGTCGTCCGTCAGGCCGACATTGTGATTGCCGCGATTGGCCGACCTTTCTTTGTCACCGCAGATATGGTTAAAGAGGGGGCTGTGGTTATTGATGTGGGTATTAATCGATTGTCTACTGGGAAGCTTGCCGGGGATGTGGATTTTGAGCCTGTAAAAGAACGGGTTAGCTGGATTACGCCGGTCCCTGGTGGAGTCGGCCCCATGACTATTGCCATGCTGCTTCAGAATACTCTGGAGTCCGCCAAACGATTTGCCGAACAATAGACGGTTGCTGAAATGGAAATGCTATGAGTCATCTCAAGATTCCTGAATTTCAGGGGCAGAAAAAAGAAGGTAAGAAAATAACCGTGGTGACGGCTTATGATGCGTTATTTGCTCAAATTGTGGAGCAAGCTGGGCTGGAAGTGATTCTGGTGGGAGACTCCCTGGGCATGGTTGTACAAGGAAAGTCCAACACCTTATCAGTGACCATGGATGAAATGCTTTATCATACTCGAATGGTCGCTGGAGCTGCGCAACGAGCGTTGGTCATTGGGGACATGCCGTTTTTGTCGTATCAGGTGAGTGTGGAGGAGGCGGTACGAAACGCTGGGCTCTTTCTTCAGGCAGGTGCGGCTGCGGTCAAGCTTGAGGGAGGTTTATCGGTCGTTGATCGTGTGGAGGCCATGTCGAATTTTGGCATTCCAGTCATGGGCCATCTAGGCATGACGCCGCAATCAGTCAATCAATCTGGAGGGTATAAAGTTAGAGGGAAAGATCAGGCCGAGGCCCAAAAAATCATGGAAGAAGCCAAAGCTCTTGAAGCTGCCGGGGCATTCGCGGTTGTGCTGGAATGTGTGCCGAGTTCGCTCGCCACGATGATTACCAAGGAACTCGCCATTCCAACCATTGGGATTGGCGCGGGGCAGGGTTGCGATGGACAGGTGTTGGTGATCTACGATTTGTTGGGACTGTTTGACGACTTTGTCCCAAAGTTCGTGAAACCCTATGGACATTTAAAGGCCGATGCCTTGCAAGCGCTCACCCGATATAAAGAAGAAGTGGAATGTGGGAAATTTCCTACCGATGAAGAAAGCTACCAATGAAAAAACCGTCAGGCGTGAGGGGTTAGGCGTAAGGCGATAGGAAGAAAGTACTCTTTTCCTCCACGTCGCATGATTTCCCTCTTTTATAGTTCTTCCAAAATCTCCTGCCGTTTGTGATGATATTCCTTTTCTGTCAGTAATCCTTCCCTTTGAAGTTCTTCTAAGTTTTTCAGTCGTTGTTTGATGGATTTGCCGGAATTAAGCGGTGGGTTGGATGGGTTCGCCTGTTGATCTCCGGAGGGCAGAGGCAGATTGGCCAACTCCTTGAGGGAGAAGACGAAATGAGGAGTCTGTGGCGACCACAGTTCAGTGACCAAGCCATGCGTGAGCTGTTGAGCTGGGGCGAGAGCCCTCAACGAATGAAGGGGCTCGCCTAATTGAGACAGAGGATGGTTTCTCGGGAGTTGGGGTGGATTTTTGGCGGGAACCGTCTGTCGGTAATTGGGTAGGACAAAGTGAAGCTCATTTTCTTGTAGATACAAACCACCAGACGTGAGTTCCCAAATGCCGTTTCCGCGAGGTGTTGACCAATGAAAGATCACCGTTTCAAGGGAGGTCGCTTGCTTCAGAGCCCTTGAAAAATGAGACGAAAAAAACCCTCGTTGTTCTTCGGAAAAAGCTTCCTGGGTTGCGGAAGACCCTCCGGCGATTCGATTGAGAAGTGACGAGGGTTGTACTTCGATATGTTGTAGAACGGAATCCAGTTCCTCTGCCGTGAGGTTTGCAGGGTGTGAGTATTCAGGGGAGCCTTCCCGGTAGGTGACCTCCATGCCCACGGCTCGATCAGGTTGATCAACAAGGTATCGTGTCGTTGGTGACCCAGATGTGCAACTGACGGTCAACCATCCAATTCCCATCACAAAAACCACCGTCGTGATTCCTAAAAAAGACTTTGGAACATTCATGGAAATGCTCTTTGCGACCAGAAAAAATAATGACATAAGACCGAAAGAATGTAACACTAAACGGCGATAAGGGATAGGAATAGCGGAATGCAGAAAACCCCATGGATCGAATGCTCGCAGGCGCAGAGCATTCATCCATCATCCAAGAGGGATAGGCGCATGAAACGTCAGCGGTCAATTCATCAGCCCACGCTGAAGAACATTCTGGCTTTGGGGTTTGTACTGTGTATCACCTCATTCCCTGGTTCGATTCCTGATGCCGAGGCTATTCCGGCTTTTGCTAGAAAATACCAAGTCAATTGTCATGTTTGTCATACGCGACAGCCTCGGCTCAATCCATTCGGCGAGAGGTTTTTGGAAAATGGCTATCAGATGCCTGGAACAGCAGATGGGGGCATTGTGGCCAAACTGAAATATGGCGACCTGACTTTGGATCAGGTGTCCAATTATTTGGGAGTCCTGTTTGCCACCAGTGGTGTTGAGCATACGGAATTTAAACGAGAGATTGAAGGCTCAGGCGACCAAACCGAGTTAGGAACTCCAGCTATTCTCCGAATGTTTACGGTTGGGACAGTCACCAATAATGTCGGATTTTTTGTGGATATGACCACTATATTTGGTCGGTCAAGTGATTTTGAATTGGGCCGAGCTTTTATCACGTTGAATAATCTTGGTGGCATGAATTGGGGGCATCTTCGCGTGGGGCGATTTGATCCTTCGGCGTTTTTCTCTATGGCTCAAGCTCGGCCACAATTTGTGCCGGTGGGACCTAAGCTGGCTCCACCCTTTGGGTCATTCTCAACTCCGACGGTCAATCGATGGTCGTTAACTCAAAGCGCAGAGGCGTCGAAATTTTATGGGTTGTTTGACCGAAGTCGAACAGCCATTCAACCGTGGGAGTCAACCCTCTTTAATTCTGGGGAGGAGGTTGGTATTGATATCCATGGTCGGCCTTTTGGGGATTGGTTTCTTTATCAAGTCGGGATTCTCAATGGAGGAAACGAGCGGGCTGGAGACTCGAATAATTCAAAAGATTGGTATGTCATGACCCGGTTTGATTACGCCCAGTCGTATGATTTTTCAGCGAATATTTCTGGATTTGCCTATATCGGCAACCATAACGCCAAAGTGTCGACCAATGCGGATGTCAGCCGGAGCCGATATGGCGTCGGTGCGCGAATCCGCTACAAATGGTTAGATATCTATGGGGCTTACACCATTGATCGAGTGACGGATTTGCCTAGTGGAATGGAGGCCACCTTTGATTCAACGGCTACCGGAGTAACAGTTGAGGCTCATGCTCTGGTGACCGATCGATTGTTGTTAGGGACTCGGTATGACCACATGGATGCTGGTGGTCTGTTAGCTACACGGAAAAGTGCAACCTTTGTGGGCCTTCAGGCGAAATATTATTTGCGATCGAATATGACTTTTACCATTCGAGATGATTTCAATGTGCGCGATGCCGAAGGGGGCACGAGTGCCGCACGGAATCTTCGAAATCGGTTCTCTGTCGATCTGGCAATAGTCTTTTAAAGGAGAAAGAAATTATGTCGTTCTCCAGGCAATGTTTTGGGTGGACCCTGTTAGTCCTTTTGATGGCCCAACCGGCTTTGGGTGATTCCGGGGTAGCAGCATCGACCATGGTGCAGGAAGGCCGTACCATTTATGAACGATCCTGCCTGATTTGCCATGGAGCTTCCGGGAGGGGCGATGGGCCTGCGGCATTTTTCAATTCGGCATTTTCTGCCTCGCGGGCTAGAGATTTTACCGTTGGCAATTATAAATTTCGCTCAACCGTTTCTGGAAGTCTTCCCCTCGACCAAGATCTCTTCCGCACAATTACTAATGGGGTTCCTGGCTATATGCCCTCCTTTAGTGGGTTATTGTCAGAGCAACGTTGGGAGGTAGTGGCTTATATCAAAACCTTCCATCCTGGATTTCAGGATGAGATTCCTGAGCCTATGCGAATTGAAGGGTTGCCTGTTCCCTCTACGGCCGATAGCGTGCAACGTGGTAAGGCATTATTTGTGTCAATGGATTGTCATAGCTGTCATGGTCGAGAAGCGCAAGGAGACGGCAAGGTGGCCTTGGCTGGAGAATTAAAAGATAGCTCGGGGTTGCCGATTTCGCCTAATGATTTGACAAATCCAACAGGCTGGAAAAATGGCTCAAGCGCTAGAGACGTAGTTCGAACGCTCTTCACAGGGTTGGACGGCACGCCCATGCCTTCATATGAAAGTCAATTGGTAGGCCATGAAGACGATGCCTGGCATTTAGCGAATTATCTTCTTTCTCTCTCTGGTCAAAATTAGGAAAGCTTGTTAGGTCTATTAATGGATCTTTTTTTATGCGTGTGACGCGAAAGTGTCATCTGATGTCCTTACAGGACTTTCCGGTCTTTTTATTTACCGGCCTTTTCTTATTAAGTCTCGGCAGTACGCATGGAATTTTGTTAGAAGAAGATGTGTATGCCGGTACGATCGAAGGGACTGTTCATTACTTGGGGCCCAAACCCACCCCCAAGGTTCTACCAGTGACGAGAGATCAAGGCCATTGCGGAACAGAGGTCAGGATCCAGACTATTCATATTCATGATGCTCATGGGGCCTTAAGCGATGTTGTCGTGAGTGTCCAAGACATGGAAGAGCAGTCGGACAGTACGAAGATCGAACGTCCGGTTTTAAATATGCGATGTGCATTTTTTCCTCGTATTGGGACGGCCAGAAAGGGGCAAGAAATTGAAATACGAAACCAGGATCCGATTCTCCATAATACACATATCAAATATGAAAAACGGACCTTCTTGAATGTGGCACAGGTTCCGGGAGGAAAACCCATCGTGAAGCGTTTGAAACGCGCAGGGCTTCACGATATTCGGTGTGATAAACATGTGTTTATGGAGGGCTCTCTGCATGTGTTTTCCCATCCGTATTATTCGATGACCAACCAAACCGGGATGTTTCGGATAGAAGGTATTCCCGCAGGCAAGCATCCGATCCGGGTCTGGCATGAAACGCTGGGTATTTTGGAAAAAATCGTGAATGTCTCGGAAAAAGGCGCCGTTCAGGTCAAGTTTACCTATCCCTAATTTCAGCCTCAATTCCTTCCCACCATCATTCAAAATGTGACCACTGCATCCTGTCAGACACTCAGTTCGTACGCTGAAATATCCTTCAGAATCAATCTTGAGTAGCCGAAAATGATTATGAAAGAGTAGGTCGGCCTTGGTGCGCCTTGCGCGGCTCTACATGATGTCATCTCATTTTGAGACAGCGAGATGTTAGAGAATAAGAATTCAGCCGCGATCTGGCTTTTAGGGAAATGGCAGAGCAATTTGGTCTTCCGTATTTCCATCAATTTGACCTTCTCGATAGGACTGTTGGTATTAGTTGGTGCGGTCTTGATTGGCCATGGTCAACGCGAATTACTGCAAGAGGCGTTTCGCGATCGAGGGGTGGCAGTGGCCCGAACCTTTTCCATGGTAGGGGCTGCGGCCATATTAGATAATTTATTTCGTATTCAAGAGTCTATGTCGGCCTATGCCGAAGATGATGATCTAAAAGTCTTAGAAGTTCTTGACGAAGACAATATGATCATCGCTTCCCTTCGACCAACGACTATTGGGACGGTAGTGGAAGACCCACAGTTGAAGCAAGCGCAGAACATGGGCTCAGAATTACACATGTTTGTGGATACGGCTGCTAGCGGGACGATGTTTGTGGTGATTGAGCCCTTGTTGAATGAGGATGAAATTGTCGCGTGGGTCCGTGTTGGATTTTCGCTCAATCGACTTCAGGGAAAAGAACGGGAATTGTGGGTCTGGCTGATGATCATCTCGGTCCTCTTTATCGGACTTGCCATTTTTGGAGTAAGAAAAGGGCTTTTCCAGATCTTGCCGATTTTGGAGGAACTGATTGAGAAACTCCAAACGGTGGCTCACGTCACCGAAGAGAACGCCCTGCACAGTAGTCAGGTTTTTCATCAACCAGATAGAGACTCCAAAGATGGAGAGGTGGAGCAATTGGTAGGCGTGGCCACACAAGCAGCTAGCGTATTGGAAGATCGCACCAAAGCCCTCAAGCGGCTCATGGTGAGCCAAGAAATGAAAAATCGAGAGCTTGCTCGTTTGGCGACATTTCCAGAAATGAATCCCAATCCGGTCATCGAAATGGATCTTCATCGATGTATCACCTATATCAATCCGTCAGGTCGTCTTATGTTTCCAGAGTGGACTCAGTTAAGTCTTGATCACCCTTTCTTGGCACAGATGGCCGATTCTTTGGAACGTATTATCTCGGGGAATGAGAAGACGGTCATTCAAGAGGTATCTGAGTCTGGTCGGGTCTATGAAGCACGGATGACTTTGGTGGAACCCAGTCAGGTATTACGTCTCTATTTACATGAAATTACACAGCGAAAATTAGCGGAAAATCAAGTTCGGAAAACGGCAATGGAGTTAGAAATTAACAATCAAGAGTTGGCGCAATCCCGTGATGCCGCGTTATATGCTGCGAAAGCCAAGACCGAGTTTCTCGCCACGATGAGCCATGAAATTCGAACGCCGATGAATGGCGTGATTGGGATGACGGGTCTGCTTTTGGATACGTCGTTGACACCGGAGCAGCGCAAGATGACGGAGACGGTGCAGGTTTCTGGGGAATCGTTGTTGACGATTATTAATGATATTTTAG
This sequence comes from Nitrospirales bacterium, assembly GCA_965248225.1. Lineage (GTDB taxonomy): Bacteria > Nitrospirota > Nitrospiria > Nitrospirales > UBA8639 > Nitrospira_E. The sequence continues at coordinate 3,417,890 of CBDFIV010000015.1, read as the reverse complement.
ACTTTTCTAAATTGAGTCCGGAAAACTAGAATTGGAGAATATTCCATTTGATGCCCAGTCTTGTGTGGAGGAAGTGTTGGATTTATTAGCCGAGCGAGCCAACGCCAAGAACCTGGAATTGACCAGTTGGGTGTTTCCCAGTGTCACCGAAGATTTGCTTGGGGATCCTGGGCGGTTTCGTCAAGTGATTATGAATTTAGTGGGGAACGCCATTAAATTTACCGAAAGAGGAGAAGTGTCAGTTCAGGTCTTTTTGGAAGATGAAAGTGATGACGATGTGGTGTTGCAAATTCAAATCATCGATACAGGCATTGGTGTGTCTCCAGAGCAGCAAGCGAAGTTATTTCAGGCGTTTACTCAAGCCGATAGTTCGACGACTCGAAAATTTGGAGGAACCGGATTAGGGTTGGCTATTTGCAAGCAGTTGATTGAGTGTATGGATGGGACCATTGGGGTCATTAGTGAGGATGGGGAAGGTAGCTGTTTTTGGTTTCGTGTGCGTCTTGATAAAGCGCATAGCACACAGAACGTGCGACCCACACATCAAACCCTGACTGGCATCAAGCTATGCTGCGTGGATGATAATCAAACCAATCGTATGGTGGTCTATCACTATGCCCACTCTTGGGGGGCAGAAGTGGCTCTTGCAGAAGACGGCAATCAAGCATTGTCGATTCTTCGAGAGAACCTGCACAATAATACGCCATTTGATGTCGCAGTTTTGGATATGAATATGCCAGACATGAACGGGATGGAGCTGGCTGCAGCAATCAAAGCCGACCCAGAGTTAGCGAGTGTGAAATTAGTGTTATTGACGTCTGGTGGCCTGCGTGGAGACGGGAAGAAAGCTCAGGATGTGGGTTTTGATGCGTATCTAGCTAAGCCAGTTCGCAAAAAAGATCTCCAAGCCTGTTTGGCCATGGTCATGGATCGGCATGAAATGCTGTTAGGTGTTGCTGCGTCTTCTGCTGTGTCGTTTGAAAATTCAACGGTTACGGAGAGTGCAATTCGAACTGGCCGTATTCTTGTGGTTGATGATCATGTCGTCAATCAACAGCTTGCAGAAATGATGTTGCAGCGGTTAGGACATCGGGTCGATCTCGTTGGGAATGGGTTGGAAGCGATCGAAGCCATAGGGCGCATTCCGTATGATTTGGTACTGATGGATTGCCAGATGCCAGAAATGGATGGCTATGAAGCCACTCGTGCAATCAGGAAGAGGGAGAGTGAAAAGGTAAAAGTAAGTAGTAAAGAGTTAGGAGTAAGGAGTGAGGAGCAAGATAAGGATTTTTCCAAAACGCCTGACTCCTTACCTCTCACTCCTCACTGTTCCCGGCTTCCGATTGTCGCAATGACGGCGAATGCGATGCAGGGAGATCGAGGGAAATGTTTGGAAGCGGGTATGGATGATTATATAAGTAAGCCCATCAAACATGAGGAACTTGCTCTGATTGTGACCAAATGGTTGCCTGCCAAAGAAAAGGCTGATAATGCGATTGATGACAGTGATCCGGTTTCTAGTTCGCGAGAAGCGGGTTGTCTGACGAGTCAATCGGTGCGAGATGTGCTGCCACCTTCCGATAACCAAGGGCCGACAGCGGAACTTATGATTCCAGTGCATGTGGTTGCCGATTGGCGAGCTGCAGGGGGTAGTGCCTTTGTGGTGAAGTTGGTGACCCAATTCATTCATGATGCCATGATCTGTGTTGATACTATTCAGCTTGCGTTAGATTCGCAATGCACGAGCGATGTGCGTGAAGCGGCTCATGGATTGAAGGGAATGGCAGCCAACATGGGCCTGAGCTCCTTAACTAAGTTGGCACATGAAATGGAAGTTTTTGGGCGTGAACAAAATCTTCAAGAGAGCGTTCTCTTATTTCCTTCGATCCAGGAGGAATTTATTCAGGTGCAAACCGCTTTGCAACAACAGTTGAATCAAGAACAGACTCTTGCTCGATAGCTCCACTTGCTCCTCTATGTGATATCGGTAAGGCCTATTGGGGGGCGGCTTTTCGTTTTCTCGAACGGTGAGACGTGAAACGTAAGAAATGAATAGCGATGAGTACGGAGAGAAAAGTCAGAGAATTCGTCCAAGATCAAAGACGGGGTTTTTGAACTTCTTGTTTGTGACTCATTGTATGTAATATTTCCTTTCTCACGCCTCACGCGACTTATCTTTAGGGAGCAGGAAATTCAATGTTTCGAAGGGTGCCGTCTTTTTGGGGAAGAGTGACGGTCTGTTGTAGCGTTCCTAACGTTTCATGCCAGAGTGAGAGGGTATAGGTTCCAGATGGGAGATTGGGAATAGCAAAGTGTCCGTGGCTATCGGTCACGGTATGAAAAGGATGGGCGAACACATGAAGATAACCCGTCATGAACGGATGTTTGTTACATTTGACGGTCATCTGACTAGGTTTCCTCAATGCCTTTTGAACACCTTTTGCCTGAGGAAGTAACACGACGTTGATAAATGCGCGAGTACTGGTGCGAACATGGGTATTATGCAAGATATTATCTAGGTTCTGTATGGCCAAGTTCTGCTTAACGGTTGCGGTGCTTGCGCGCCTCACGAAGCGACATCCTTTGTTTATAATGGTTTTGGGAGGCTCTGAGTCCTTGCTGAGGCTGTCCAGTCCTTCCATTTCCACACTCACAATGACGTCCTGCAACCCTTTATCCTTTGCAAGAACAACGGTTTGCAGCTGACGGGTCTTTCCGCAGACCTCGATATCTTTTTTAATGATCACTTCTTCCTGTGGCGGAAGAGGCCCGTGGTAGACGATGTTCCCTTGCAGGGAGGTGGTCTGGGCGTTGGTGCCCTGAGCAACACAAAAGATTCCAGCTAGCCAGAGCACCGTCAAGAAGAACGTTCGTTTAGTTTGCCGAAGACTGGGACGATGGTTGGTCATGCCGTTAGAGGCTTATTCGTAGAGTGAATGTATTGCCAAATTTGTATGTCTGTCTAGTTCGTGTATCGGTATTTTTGTTGTAAATAATAAGGGAATGTGGTGGCAGATGATTGTGCCCACTGCATGTCTCCTATTGTGGTGATAATGATAAGAGATAATTCACGAGGTGCCAAATATCTTCAGGATGGGGGGAGAGAGCTTCTTGGTAGGAGGCCATTGGGGTGCCATCCAGGCCTGTGAGAATGCTCTTTGCAATGTCCCGAGGTTGGTCCCCGTTTTTAAAGGAAGGAAGATTGTGCAAGTCACGAGGGAGGATGTCTAATTCACGCCGATCCCGTAATTCTCCCTGTTCATAGAGGCCTCCAGGCATCATGGCTTCTGGTCCATGGCACTTTGCGCAATCTAAGAGGACATACAGCTCATGACCTCGTGTGATACTGGCGGTAGTGGCCGGAAGTGGGCCGGGGGGTAAGACAACTGGGGTGCCATCGATCTCTTGGAAAATGGTTGAAAACTGTTTGATATAGGTGACAATGGCCCACCGGTCAGCTTCAGGTAACCCGAGAAACGAAGGCATATATCCAGGGATTCCCCGACTAATGGTTTCAAACAGATCTTGGTCGGTTGGCGGTTCCCCAGAGGGGGTTGACCGGAATTTATATTCCCCTCCGGTGAAAGCTCGAGGTCGCGGAGCGGAATAGGCACCGAGAGAATAGGCAGTTGGTCCGTCGCCTTCTCCTGTTTGTCCATGACAAAGAATACAGGATTTTTCAAAAAGATGTTTCCCCCGCTCCAGCGAATCAGGACGGCTGGTTTCGGATTCAGCCCCAAACCCTGAGGTATGGCTGAAGATGAGCGAAACCATAAGGCTCATCATCAGACCACATATTTTGGCTTGGCGAGGGTGGTTAAAACGCCATAAAAATGCCTGTCGTAAACACATTGCGAAAATTCCTTACTGGAGATGCTCCCCCATGAGCTTTTCGAAGGTTAATGTCGTCGCGGGCAAAAATTGCCATATTGGACCGGAGGTAATATTTGGCCATCAAGGCTAGAGTCGAACTGTTGGTTCGTTGAGTCCGTATGCCGCCCGCATCTATGTGGTCATATCGTAGCCCTAGCATGAGTCGGTCGGTGGCTAACACATTGGCTTCGAGGGTGATGCCTGTTGCGGTGGCATCGAACAGGGGTTCGAGTGCGTCCGGAAGATCGGATACGCGGTCCACGACGAAGGCTCCATAGAGATCGACCATTTTATACCGGAGATTTCCTAAGAATCCGTAACGACTTCTGCTCACATCCGTTCGGGTCGCCACCTTGGCATTGTGGTTGCCAAAATAGGCAAAGCCTGACAAATTGGCTGAGAAATACGCGGATTTGGCAAAATCAAACCGGGTCATGACAAACCAATCTTTCGAATTATTCGAGTCTCCCGCACGTTCCCCAGCTCCATTTAACACACCAACTTGGTACAAGAACCAATCTCCGAATGGCCGACCATGAATATCAATGCCGTTCTCTGCAATGGCATTGTAGAGAGATGGGGCTGGTGGTAAGGCTGGGGAGCCGGAACGATTGAAGAGACCAAAAAATTTACTGGAAAACGCGGCAGGGGTGAGAGCGATCCGATTAATCGTAGGAGCCATAAACGATCCATTTGAGACGACAGCCCCTGGGATGGGCCCAAAATGCTGTCGATGTGTGGAATAGGAGGCAAATGCCGAAGGATCGATTTTCCCAATCCGGAGATGCCCCCAATTGTGAGAGCCCAAATTGTTGAGTGTCACAAATGCACGTCCTAACTCGGTTTCGTTTAGCGTGGATTCGACTTCAACAAAGAATCCGACATTCTTGGTGATCGTGCCGGCAGTAAATAGACGAAAAACTTTGGGTGTGCCGACCTCAGTCTTTTCATCAGTCCCTGAAACCTTTCGTTTGAGTGAAACGTGTTGAACTGCAGTGGTTTGAAATAACGCCCCAAGATAATTGGAGACCTGGTCTAAGGTGAGGTCCCCATATTTTAATTTTCCAATAATGCCGCCATCCTCGGCGCCGGGGAGTTGGTACCCATTTTCCAAAAACCGTTGGCCAAATTGGTTGAGTCGGGGAGCGCGGACATGACAGACGGTGCAGTTGACGGCATATTTCCTGGCGAAGGCAGGAATCGCTTGGACATCCGGCGTCGTGAATAGCTGACTGACGAGAACGAAACAGAAGAAGGACAGAATCTGTTTCGTGACAATATTGCTAGTCTGACTCATGAAAAATGTGGGGAACAGAGAGTGAAAAGGGTGAGCATAGAGTCGCTATAGAAAATATGGAGCAGCTTGTGATTTATGTCAATGAAATATGGTTGAAATTTCATTGAAAATACATTGCAGAAGGAACAAGTTACATTGAGGGGAAGGGAGTAGGCCTATGGGACGAGGTGTTTTCTTTTCGTGTCATTTGAATGGAAGCAGGATTACCTAGGATGAACATCAAAAATATGGCTTTTGGCCTCAGGCTGTTTGGCTTGCCACAGCAGGGTATTCTTAGTATGCTCGTGGCTAAATAATCTTTGGTTGGCAGACGGAAAAGGGAGCCATGGACATTCCTGACAATATTCAAGGATGCCGAGAAGGCATTGATCGGCTTGATGATGAGATTCTCAATTTATTGAATGAGCGATCTCAATATGTCCTACAAGTTGGGCATCTGAAAAAGAAACAGGATGCGTCGGCGCATCTCCATACCCAAGGTCGAGAAGTTGCTCTTGTGGAAAGACTCATGGCGAATAATCCTGGGCCCTTCCCCAGCGCAGCCCTCCGCCCCGTGTATCGGGAAATCATGTCGGCTTCCCTGTCGTTAGAAGGCATGCAAACCATTGCGTATCTAGGTCCACCCGCAACCTTTACCCATCTGGCGGCCATGCGGAAGTTTGGAGAATCAGCTGACTACATTCCCGTGAATAGCATTAAGGATGTGTTTGATGATGTGGAACGCGGGCGGATGCGGTTTGGCGTGGTCCCGATTGAAAATTCCACCGAAGGGGTGGTTAATCATACGTTAGACTTGTTTGTCGATTCGCCATTGCTCATTTATGGCGAAGTGATGTTGGAAATTTCCCATCATTTTTTATCAAAAGCACAGAAGATTGAAGATATTAAAACGGTCTATTCCCATCCTCATGCGATTGCGCAATGTCGGAATTGGCTCGAAACCCATTTGCCTTCCGTAGCCATAGCCGAAGAGCCCAGTACCGCGCGTGCTGCAGAACGGTGCGTGAATGATCCCACCGCCGGAGCCATCGCCTCGGAACTCGCCGCGCAGTTATATGGATTAACAATTTTGCGTTCTCGTATTGAAGACAACATCAATAATTTTACAAGATTTTTGATTCTGTCTCTCCGTGGCGCTGAACAGACTGGTCGAGATAAGACGTCGTTTTTGGTTTCGGCCAAAGATCGAGTGGGAGCGCTGTATGACCTCATTCGTCCCTTCTCTTCCTATGGCATCAATATGACAAAAATCGAATCGCGACCCACTCGCCGAAAAGTCTGGGAATATTTATTTTTTATGGACCTAGAAGGGCATCAAGACGATGACCGGGTGAAGAAAGCCTTGGATGAGGTGAAATCCCGGTGCTTGTTTCTGAAAGTCTTGGGTTCCTATCCCATTCACCAATAACTGCCGTTCACCGAACGTTCAGCCTTCCGGATTCTTGCTATGGCCCTACATGTTCATCCCACCATTGCTTCGTTAAAGCCCTATTCTCCTGGGAAACCTCTTTCGGAGCTTGAGCGAGAACTGGGGATTGGCGAAGCGATTAAATTGGCTTCCAATGAAAATCCTTGGGGACCGTCTCCGAAGGCGCTACACGTTCTTGAGCAAGCCGCCACGTCGCTCCATCGATATCCTGATGGTGGAGCCTACGCATTGCGGCAGGCCTTAGCCACGAAATGGCAGGTGCCGCAGGACCAGATTCTCGTAGGCAATGGGTCTGATGAAATTATTAGCCTGTTGATTAAGACATTCCTCGCTCCAGGTGATGAAGCGGTGATGGCAGATCTGACCTTTGTGATGTATCGCTTATCCGTATTGGGTGGGCATGGTGTGCCTATTGAAGTGCCGTTGAAGAATTGGACGCACGATTTGGCAGCGATGGTCGATGCCATCACAGATCGGACTCGGCTTTTCTTTATCTGCAACCCAAATAATCCGACGGGCACGATGTTGTCGGCCAAAGAGATCAAAGCCGTGCTGACAAAGATTCCCGAGCATGTGGTGGTGGTCTTCGATGAAGCCTATTATGAATATGTCCGGGATGCTGAGTATCCGGATAGTTTGCGCTATGTTCGAGATGGGCGACCGGTTGTGGTCTTGCGGACCTTTTCGAAGATCTATGGCCTCGCGGGTTTACGTGTGGGGTATGGTATCACCACGTCCGAGATTGCTGGCTATGTGAATCGTGTGCGTCCTCCCTTTAATGTGAATAGTCTGGCACAAGAAGCGGCTCAGGCCGCGTTGTTGGACGAAGAACATGTGACCAAAAGTCGTGCGATGAACGAAGCTGAAATGACCTTTCTGGAAGAGGGCTTGAGTAAGATGGGATTGAAGACGATTCCGACACAGGCCAATTTCATCTATTGTGATGTAGGGATGGATGGTGCGGCCATGTATGATGCCCTGCTTCGTGAAGGGGTGATCATACGTCACATCCGTGGGTCTATGATTCGTGTGACCATTGGTCAGCCCACAGAAAACCGTCGGTTTTTAGATGCGCTTGAACACGTGCTCCCAACCTTGTCCCAATCCGCTTGAGCTGAGAAACCGATGATTATTGTGTTGAAACCCGAAGCGACGGAACAAGATATCGAACATTTAGTGGATCGTCTTCGTTCTCTAGGGTTGAAATCCCAAATCACGAAAGGCGAGGAACGGACAGTGGTTGGCGTCATTGGAGATGAGCGGGTCTTGCAAGGCCAGCCGCTGACGGTGTTTCCTGGCGTCGAAAGTGTGACGCCCATTCTGGCTCCGTGGAAGTTAGTCAGTCGAGAGTTCCAACCGCATGATTCGGTGATTGATGTGGCGGGGGTCAAAATCGGTGGCCCGAGAATTACGGTCATGGCTGGTCCCTGCGCGGTGGAGAAATTAGAGATTACCGTCGGCATTGCGAAAGAAGTGGCCCATGCCGGTGCCACCATTTTGCGAGGAGGCGCCTATAAGCCACGATCTTCGCCCTATTCCTTTCAGGGTTTGGGTCAGGAAGGGTTGAGTTTTCTCGCGGAAGCACGGAAGCAAACGAAGTTACCAGTGGTGAGTGAAATTCTTGATGCGCGGGACTTGGAGTATTTCCTAGAGCATGCGGATATCATTCAGATTGGTGCCCGCAATATGCAGAATTTTGAATTACTCAAAGAAGTTGGGGCCTACGACAAGCCAGTGTTATTAAAGCGTGGTTTGTCAGCGACCATTAAAGAGTTTCTGTTGTCGGCGGAATATATTATGTCTCGTGGCAACCGCAATGTGATGTTGTGTGAACGGGGAATTCGGACGTTCGAGACCCAGTATCGCAATACGCTGGATCTGGCTGCGGTGCCGACCTTGAAGGAGATGTCGCATTTGCCAGTTATTGTGGATCCTAGTCATGCCACAGGGAATTGGAAGCTGGTCGCTCCCATGGCCAAAGCGGCTATCGCGGCTGGCGCTGATGGCTTATTGATCGAAGTCCATTCCAATCCAGAATGCGCTTTGTGCGATGGAGAAGAATCGTTGAAGCCCGCTCGGTTTCACACCTTAATGGATGACCTTAAAAAGGTTGCTCATGCCGTTGGTCGAGAACTCTAATTGGGAATGGTCCAAAAAGCCGCCAGCGGCGTTCCCTGCCTTCGCCGGAGCGGCTTCGCGCAGGCAGGTCGCCATTTTGCCGTGCTCACGTACTGGGCGTACGCTCCGCTCGCCAAAATCGCTGCGGCCTTGCTGGACGAATATTTTGACCATTCCCGTCGGCGACTAGCATGGATTTCTTTTCGCTTCTATGGGGTTTCTTACAAGAAATGTTTAACAGACTTCTCATGAATCTCCCTTCCCAGTTCTAACATTCTTGTCTTTTTTCTCATGGCTGTCTCCTCTTCAGAATATTTGTTTCAGCAAGTCACGATTATTGGTGTAGGCCTGTTAGGTGGATCGCTGGGTCTTGTCTTGAAAGAGAAAGGCTTAGCTAAAACAGTTGTTGGAATTGGGCGTCGAAAACCTAATCTCGAGTTGGCTGTACAGATGGGAGCGATTGATCGTTTTTATTCTGAACCGCAAGAAGCCGTCAAAGACTCGGATTTCATTGTGTTAGCCACACCTGTCGATACCTATGTGGCGCACGTGCAGCGGTGGGGACAGCATGTGCCTTCAGGAGCCATAGTTAGTGATGTGGGTAGCGTGAAAGGCCAGTTGGTCTTTGATCTGGAGGCGGCTCTTCCGTCGACCGTCAGTTTTGTTGGGGCTCACCCGATTGCTGGCAAAGAGAAGTCGGGTGTGGCCCATGCCACATCAAAGCTTTTTGCTGAGGCACGTTGTATCGTGACGCCTACTCCCGAGACTAAGGATGAGGCTCTGGCGAAAGTGCGTGGTCTGTGGGAAAAGGCAGGATCCGAGGTTCTGTCGATGGATCCCATGGTTCATGATTGGGTATTGGGGGCTGTGAGTCATCTTCCGCATATCGCGGCATTTTCGCTCATGCATGCGTTGCAAGATTTGCAAGACATCACCCCCGACGCATTGAAATTATTGGATTTTTCCGGTGGTGGGTTGCGCGATACTACGCGTATTGCCGCGAGTTCTCCAGAAATGTGGCGGGACATTTGTTTAGCGAATCGGGGAAATTTATTGAAGATGGTTGATCAATACATCACCCAACTTCAAGCGTTTAAGCAGCTGTTGAATGATCAAGATGGAGCCGGCTTGTCGAACAATATCGAACAAGCCAAAACATTACGAGAAGGTTTGGCATGAGTCAGCTATCCATTCCACCGGCCTCGCGGCCGCTTCGTGGAACGGTGACGGTTCCCGGCGATAAGTCCATTACTCATCGGGCTTTAATCTTGGGGGCACTTGCTCAAGGCCATACTCGAATCACGGGATATTCGCAGGGCGAGGATTGTTTGAATACCCTCGGAGTCATTCGGGAATTGGGTATCGACATTCAGGAAATTCCAGAAGGGTTGGATGTCACGGGCAAGGGACTTTGGGGCTTAACTGAACCGGAAAACGTGCTGGATTGTGGAAATTCAGGTACGGGGCTACGCCTGTTGGCCGGAGTGTTGGCGGGGCAAAAATTCTTTTCAGTCCTAACGGGTGATGCATCTTTGAGAAGTCGACCCATGGGTCGTGTGGTCAAACCATTGCGACAGATGGGTGCGACCATTTCAGGTAGGCGAGGTGGGGATTTGGCGCCAATAGCCATCCAGGGCGGAGCCCTGCAATCGGTGGTATACGAGTCTCCGGTTGCCAGTGCTCAAATAAAATCCTGCGTCTTACTAGCGGGACTTTTTGTGGACGGCACGACGACTATAAAAGAACCGATGAAGTCTCGTGATCATTCAGAACGCATGTTGACCTATTTGGGAATTCCCGTGCGGGTCGACGGGTATACCGTTCAAATGGATGGCCAACAGTCTTTTGATGGGAAGCCTATCACGGTTCCTGGTGATATATCGGCAGCGGCTTTTTTTCTTGTGGCTGCCTCGATTGTTCCGGACTCTGAAATCCTGCTCACCGGCATTGGGTTGAACCCTGAACGGACCGGAATTCTGGATGTGCTTTCAGCCATGGGAGCTGACATTGCGACTCTTAACACACGAGAGGTGTCAGGTGAGCCGGTTGGTGATCTGCGCGTTCGAGCCACTCGGCTCATCGGGACCACCATCGGGCCTGAATTGATTCCGAAGACCATTGATGAATTGCCCATTCTTTGTGTCGCAGCCGCCTTGGCAGATGGGGAAACACGGATTACGGGAGCTCAAGAATTGCGCGTCAAGGAAACAGATCGTATTCATGCCATGGCTGTCGAACTTGCAAGAATCGGAGTTGTGGTTGGGGAAGAGCCTGATGGGTTGGTCATTCAGGGAGGTTCAAGGCTGCAAGGAGCCTTGTGCAAAAGTTATGGCGATCACCGAGTGGTCATGTCATTGGCCATTGCAGGCTTAGTGGCGAAGGAGCTAGTGGTGATTGAGGATGTGGATTGTGTTGAGACGTCATTTCCAGGATTTCATAGTAAGCTGTTGGATTTATTGACAAATTCAAAGTGACGTTTATAATAGGTTTGAAATTTTGAGTCATGAGGAGAAGAGGATCGTTCAATCTCGTCGGTTAGTCATTGCCATTGACGGTCCAGCTGGTGTCGGAAAAAGTACGGTTTCCAAATGCGTGGCAGATCGTCTTCACTATGCATACCTTGATACCGGAGCGCTTTATCGAGCCCTTGCCTGGAAAGTGCAGCAAGAGCTCCTTGCCCCCAACAATCTTGCTCACATTGAAGCACTCCTGTCTCGCACGAGTGTCGAACTGATAGCCGAGCACAATGGTTTTGCCATTAAACTAGACGGTCAGCCCCTGGATCCTCAAGATCTTCGCACCCCCGCCATTAGCCAATTGGCTTCTTCCGTCGCGGTCTTGCCGATGGTGCGAGAATGGTTGCTTCCGGTACAGCAAGAGGTCGGAAAAGCTGGTGGGGTGGTTGCTGAAGGACGGGATATGGGTACCCGGGTCTTTCCAGATGCGGATATGAAGTTTTTTTTGGAGGCCGATGTGAATGTGCGCGCTCGTCGGCGCCAACAAGAGCTTGCCGAAAAAGGGAAGCCGGTTCATGTGGATACGGTACGCGACGAGATGGTCAGGCGAGATACCCGTGATCGGAATCGAACAACGGACCCTTTGCGGCCTTCGCCGGAAGCGATCATGGTCGAGACCACCCAACAGTCAGTTGAGGAGGTGGTTGCTCACATGATGGGTATGATTGTGGCCCGTTTGTGAGTCGAGTGATTTATTGGGGGCTCTGGCTTCTCTTTAGATTGTTAGGCGGCTTATTTTTTCGATTCCGGACTGAGGGGGAGCAACTGTTCCCTCAAACTGGTGGGGTGATCGTTGCGGCGAATCATGCCAGTTTTTTCGATATTCCGTTATTGGGCTGTGCTATCCGTCGACGAGTGGTGTTTTTAGGGCGAGCGAATCTCTTTCCCAATCGATGGTTGAGTTGGATTCTCCAAAGCCTGGGATGGATCCCCCTGAAAACCCACCGATTGGATCGCAAGGCGTTTGGCTTAGCTCTGGACCACTTGAAATCGGGAACACCCGTAGTGATTTTTCCTGAGGGGACCAGGACTGAAGATGGGTACTTGCAACCGGGAAGACCTGGAATCGGATATTTGGTTGAAGAATCACAATGCCAGGTGATTCCTGCGTATATTTCTGGTACCTTTAAGGTTCTGCCTATAAAGGCTAAGTGGCCGAGGCTGTTTCCTGTGACTGTTTCCTTTGGGGAATCAATACGATTCTCAAAAAATGAAGCGTCAAATAAGAAACAGGAGTATGAACAGATTGGTCGGACCGTCATGGAGCATATTGCTCAAGTGGGAGGCATTTCCTCTTCCTCCCATGACCGGGCGTGAGCCAGGATTGAGGCAAGAAGATTACGGATGTTTCCATTATTTACCATTTAACCTGTGTCTGTATCGTTGGAGGTATGAAGCCGGATGAATACGCTTTCCACACAACCTGAAAAAATGGATCGAGAAACGCTCGCGGCGTTGTATGACGAAACGTTTAAAAATATTGAAGAGGGGACGATTACGGAGGGGCGGGTCATAGATATCCAGCGAGACCGAGTCGTGGTGGACATTGGATATAAATCGGAAGGCATGATTCCGATTGATCAATTTTCCTCCGAAGAACTGGAGACCTTGGCGGTTAATGATCCGTTACAAGTATATATTGAGCAATGTGAGGATACAGACGGGAATTTGATGCTTTCCAAAGAGAAAGCCGACAAAATGAAAGTCTGGGAAGACTTAGAAGTCGCCCATAATGAAGAGACGCAGGTTCAAGGTAAAGTCATTTCTCGTATAAAAGGCGGTATGATTGTCGATATCGGCGTCAAAGCCTTTTTGCCTGGTTCACAAATTGATCTGACCCCAGTACGAGACTTAGATGGTCTTGTTGGGAAGACCTACAGTTTTAAAATTATTAAGATTAATCATCGTCGAGGCAATGTCGTGGTTTCGCGTCGAGCCCTTCTCGAGGAAACGCGTGATAAACGAAGAGAGACAACATTATCGACCTTGTCCGAAGGCCAGCTCATCGAAGGCACGGTGAAGAACATCACCGACTATGGAGCATTTTTAGATTTGGGTGGCATTGACGGCTTGCTACACATTACGGATATTTCTTGGGGCCGAGTGGGGCATCCTTCCGATATGTTCTCAATTGGAGATCGGGTCGAGGTGTTGGTTCTGAAATATGATCGGGAAACTGGTCGGATTTCGTTAGGTGTGAAGCAAAAGTCTGCAGATCCTTGGACGAAAGTCGAAGAAAAATATCCAGGACGGAGTCGCGTTAAAGGCAAAGTCGTGAGTCTGACAGATTACGGGGCATTCGTGGAGCTGGAGCCTGGCGTCGAAGGGTTGGTGCATGTCTCCGAGATGTCGTGGACGCATGAAGTTCGGCATCCATCCAAGGTCGTGTCGGTGGGTGATGAGATTGAAGCGCAAGTACTTCATGTTGATCAGCATAGCCGGAAAATTTCATTGGGAATGAAGCAAACCGCTCCTAATCCGTGGGACATTATTGAAACCAAATATCCTGAGGGGACGCAGATTGAAGGTAAAGTCAAAAGTGTGACCGACTTTGGTGCGTTTGTTGGGTTAGATGAAGGTGTCGATGGGTTGATTCATATTTCAGATATGTCTTGGATTAAGCATATTAAGCATCCTTCGGAATTGTTCAAAAAAGGGCAATCTGTGAATGCGGTGATTCTCAAGATTGATAAGGACAAAGAGCGTTTGTCTCTAGGATATAAGCAATTGATTTCCGATCCCTGGGTCAGTGACATTCCTCAACGATACCATGTCGGGGAAAATGCGACTGGCCAGGTGTCGAAGGTTGCTGATTTTGGGGTGTTTGTGGAATTGGAAGGTGGAGTAGAAGGGCTCATTCATGTCAGTGAGATTGGGCCAGACATGCAAGAGGGCCTGGAAGAGAAATTTGCAGTTGGGCAAGAAGTAGTGGCGAAGATCGTGAAAGTTGATTGCGAAGATCGAAAAATCGCACTCAGTTTGTGGGAGCATTTAAAAGATGCTGAACAAAGCGAAGTCGAACAGTTTAATAGTAGCCAAGGAACTGTCGACCAAAGCTTAGGTCGTGTTGCTCAGACTTCTGAAGAGAAAGCAGAGGGAGACGGTTCTGACTCCAATGATTGAGCAGTCTTGCCACGCATTTCGCGAAGGTATCCGTCCTTATGAATGACGGGTATCCTCGGTGGAAGCGTGTGTTCTGGATGCTCATGGCTGGCCTGGTCATGTTCATGATCGGCAAAGCCGTATTACCGGAACTCCTCATCGCAGGGAAAGAAGGTGTCGCCATTGTTCGGGTTGAAGGCCCTATCATGGATTCTTCCCAAGCGGTGGCAGAACTTGAAGCTTTTGGGGATGACCCTATGGTGAAGGCCATTGTGGTGAGAATTGATAGTCCAGGCGGGGGCGTCGCGCCATCGCAAGAAATTTACAATGCGGTGAAGCGGGTCAGGAAAGAGCAAAACAAAACGGTAGTGGCTTCAATGGGAACCGTTGCCGCATCTGGCGGTTATTACATTGCTGTCGCCACCGATAGGATCCTCGCGAATCCCGGGACGCTCACAGGAAGTATTGGCGTCATTATGCAAATGGCCAATTTCCAGGAATTGTTAGAAAAAGTTGGTGTGAAAAGCGTCGTCATCAAAACCGGGAAGTTTAAAGATCTTGGATCGCCGTTTCGTCCGATGGTGGAAGAGGAACGGCAATTATTGGAAGCGGTCATGCATGATACGCTGAGCCAGTTTATTGAGGCGGTCGCCGAGGGCCGGTCAATGGATGCTGCTGAAGTGGAGCAGTTGGCCGATGGCCGAATATTTACGGGTCGACAAGCCAAATCAGTGCTGCTGATTGATGAAATTGGGGATTTGCACGATGCCATAAAGTTAGCGGGTGAATTAGGTGGAATTGAAGGAACCCCTCGGGTGCTGGAGACCACAAAACCTTTCTCGGTTCAAGAATTTCTTGAAAGTACATTTTTAGGCGGCATCCGTAGCTTGTCGCCTTCCCGGTTTTCGGCTCCGTTGCTGTATCTCTGGGTGGTATAGCCTAGACAAGGAGGATTGAATGACAAAAGCGGATCTCATCGAGAAGTTGGCGGAAAAGGCTCCCCAATTCAGTCGACGACAGGCCGAGTTGGTGGTCAACACCATTTTTGATTCAATCCGTGACTCCCTGAAGCGCGGTGAAAAGACGGAGATTCGAGGCTTTGGGAGTTTTCGTCTTCGTCATCGACAAACCAAAGAGGGGCGAAATCCAAAAACCGGAGAATCGGTTTCGGTCCCTGAAAAACGCATGCCATTTTTTAAAGCTGGCAAAGAAATAAAAGAATTACTCAATCCTGAGGAAAAAGTCGCGTCGTAATCTATGTCGACCTCTGACCCATCGCCAACAGTAGAAGATAGTCTCTGGACGGAAGAAGCGCTTTCTCGCCTTGAGCGTGCGCCAACTTTCTTAAGAGGCATGGTCCGTCGGTTAGCGGAGAAAAAAGCCAAAGAACTTGGCTATGCTGAGATTACGGTTGATATTCTCGATCAATTCAAAAGTCAAATGATGGGGCAAATGGGTGGAGAAGCCGGCATGTCTCAGGCTGCCGACGCTATGGCTGCTGGCAAGCTCCCCTGGACTGCCGAAGCCAAAAAACGGCTAGAATCGATTCCAGAGTTCATGCGCAGCATGATCGCGAATATTGCCGAAGACGTGGCCAAAGAACGTGGCCATATGGAGGTCAATGTTGAATTATTTGAAAAGGTCGAAGCCTTAGGTGATTTAAAAGAGCAGGCTGGTCTTCCCTTGGAATGGACCGAAGACGCGTTGGCCCTGTTACAAAAGAAAATCGAGAATTCCCCACCGATGGCCAAAGAATTTGTGGCAGATATGTTGAAACATGATGCAGAGGATCTTGCGCGTGAGCAGGGGATGACCCGTCTCGATGCGGAATCCTTGCTCCGTCTGTGGGAAGCGCCGCAATCACAAGTGGCTTGGGCCGATGACGCGTGGAAACGTCTTCAGACGTCTCCCGACTTTGTTCGAAGCGGGATTCGAAAGGCCGCTGAGCGTCGTGCACGGAAGCTTGGCCTGAAAGAAATTGATTCAGAACATTTGACGGTGTTTCGAAACGAAGCCATGATGAAAGCCGTGAAGCGCATTCGAGCCTTTGGATACAAAGAGCTGACCTTTGATGCTTTTGATGACGCCCTCGGTAAAGTCAAACGATTAAAAGGTAACGACCAAGCCGAACACCGCTTAGAAGAAATTCGAGATTATATGAAAACCAAACCTGATGTTGGAGTGCTTGGCGAGGAATTGATGGGGAAATTCAGAAGTTATTTAAAAGGGGAGGGGAAATTATAAGATAGCATTTTCTCAAGCTTCTCTACTCTCTACGCCGACTTGCTCTAGCCATTTTCTTCGTTCTGTCCCATCGCCCCTTCTTTTGCTAATTGATCAACAATCTCGTTTTCGGGAACCCCCGAATGGGCTTTGACTTTTCTCCAATGAATCGTGAGGCCTGATGCTTTGACCGTTTGGGCATATAATTGGGTAAAGGGCAATTTTGCTCGCCAGGCCCCGGTGGTCCAGCTTTCCAAGCCTTGATAGTCAAAGTAGAGCGTCACCTCCTCAATCCCCTGGGACTGGCACCATTCCAGGGCTTTCAAGATACCAAAAATTTCTCCGGCCACGTTTCGATGGGCCACGGCTTCAGGGGGAATATCATTGCCTTTGGCGCGGTAGACTTCTTCGCCATCTTGTTTGACGAGCACACCCCATCCAATACGAAGTGAGCCATCACCTTGAGGGAAGCAAGATCCATCCACCCAAATGGCCGTGGTGGAATCGGATGAGGCGCTAGGTTGCTGTTTTGATTTTTTCAGAGTTGGGATAGATTGAGAGACAAAGGAGGAGGCTTCTTCTCGTGTAGAAAAGGCTTTATATGCAGCGTCGGGAAATTTGAAGACTTGTTTCCGGCACGCGTCCCAGCTCTCAAATACTCCGGTGGTACGACCGCGACGTACTCCATAAAATTTCATACACAATCACATTCAGTTGGTTTCGTTTCCAAGCATGTATTCTGCCTAGGGTTCATTGACGTTCTAAGGTCTTAATTTTGGCT
This sequence comes from Nitrospirales bacterium, assembly GCA_965248225.1. GTDB lineage: Bacteria > Nitrospirota > Nitrospiria > Nitrospirales > UBA8639 > Nitrospira_E. Next base: position 3,400,551 of record CBDFIV010000015.1, on the reverse strand, counting down.
TTCGCGACCGCCACTTTTGCGGTCTCATCGGGATTATCCTCAGCCAGCACGATGAACGTTTCGTATTCTTGAATAGCCCGTTTGGGATTGATCAATTCAAACACTTTGGCCAAATTGAATCGGGCTTGGGCGTATGCTGGCTGTAGGGCCAAGGCTTGTTCGTAGGCTTGGATACCAGCAGGGATTCTCTGACGTTTCACTAGGACCGTGCCATAACTGTTCAAAATGTTGGACGCATTGGGTTGGATAGCCAACGCAGCCTCTATCGACGTTTGGGCTTCTGGAGATTTCTCAAGATGCGAAAAGGCGAGCCCAAGCCGATGGTGCGCCTCGGCAAGTTGCTTGGGCTTGGAGAGCCCATACTGAACGGCTTGGTGATAGGCATCTTGGGCAATATCGGGATGTTGGGTTCCGCAGGAGGCAAATAAGGCAATTTCACCTCTCGCAAATTGTTGCAATCCCAAAAAGTCTTTGTCAGGCGATGATGCGGTCGTGGTTGAGGGCTCTTTCGGTACTTGAGGCAAGGTGGATGTCTTCAAGTAGGAAAGAAATCTTGGATGGCTTCCATCCAACAACGATTCATAGGGGTCGAGGACAAAGACGGCCATGATCAATTGGTCGTCCTTTCCTGATTGATGCCGAACATAATATTGATGAGTCGTATTGGCTTCTCCGGTACGGTACAGAGTGGCTGAATCCGGGACCTGTCCTTCAAGAAGCTGAGCGGAAGTAAGGTAAAACTCTCGGGCTGGAAGTAACTGGGACAGAGTCTTCCGAAGAGTAGGGTAGTCATCCAAGGATACTCCTTCTGGAAAGACGGTGATTGCCCCAACGAGAATTTCATCTTTATTGAAGACTACCCATTGCCCCCGCTTATCGGGCAAGGAAATTTCTTGAAAATACTCGCTGCCATTCCCCCAGGCAGTTTTCTGACTTTCTGGCTTTAACCAACTAGCTTGGGCCTTCGTTTTGGTTTGGCAAAGGTAGGCGGGGCCTAAGACGTTCAGATCACTTTTCGAGGGAGGCAATGCTGAGGGTGAAGGCCCGCTGGTGCAACTCATCAGAAGACAGAGGGAAATACATCCGACAAGGTGCCCCCATTGGCACGAATTGTTTCTTACTGGGAAATGATGTTGGATAGAGGTCGCGGTCATCGCGAAGTAATGATCGTCTTGGACCTTGGTAAGAAAACGTGATGAATAGAGAAATGACGAGTTATGGTAGGCGATACTGGGATCGAACCAGTGACCCCTGCCGTGTGAAGGCAGTGCTCTGCCACTGAGCTAATCGCCTATTAGGAAAGAATGTATCACATTGTCAGAAGGGGAGCAATTGAGTGTTGGGGTTCATGGCGTGGTTCAATCTTGACGCTCCAGGAAACCGTGGAGTAGGCTCAAATCAGGTGTTTCATAGAACGAAATAAAGGGGGTGGATGATGGACAAGCAAGATCGAAAGCACGAGTCCAAAAAGCCAAATACTCCTCAGGAGTCTGAAGAAATCCAAGCCAATCCGAAGGTGGCCGAAACTGGGGAACGGTTAAAAGAAGAAATGGATGACTTGGTAGATGAGATTGATAAAGTGCTTGAAGAAAATGCGGCAGAATTTGTGAAAAATTATGTGCAAAAAGGTGGTGAGTAGTCTTTAGTTTTTTTGTCGTGTTCTCGGTCCTGCATATCTCAACTGCCTTCTTAATTTTTTCTCAGCCTTTTCAGCGCAGTACCTTCCCCTTTCCCCCGTGCCGGCATTCCCGACATTTTTAATCGGGAATCCATCTTAGTTTTTCCTACTCAAGAAAAGTTGGGAGGAGGAACACGTCTTCTCTGTTGAACCAACGATCTTGTTCGAGTTGCTATTTGGTATAGCCGGGTTTCGCCCCATAGCTGTGAAGCTAAACCACGGCCTTGCCCCTGTAGAGTTTCGGATCGAAGCCCGCTTCGAGCATTTCTAGCGTGGTCATTCGTGAACGTTGGCGATGCTTTCGACAGTGCCTGAGCAGCGTCTCCAGTTCTTGAGACAGATAGCCCATCGCTTGTACCTCCGATAGCATCGCCAATTGCGAGAGTTGAAACGCTCGTTCCTGGAGCCGTTTGTAGAACTTCGCCAGACTGATCTCATGGCGTGAGGCATTCCACTCCTCGGTGTTGGCGACGGCATGCAGCCGCTGGATCCACACCGCGGCAATCAATTTGCCGTAGAGCTCGCAGCGCAAGCGATGCGCATTGCCAGTGGCGGACTGATGCACCCGCAGAATGGATTTAAATTGTTTGAACAGCAACTCGATCTGCCAACGGAGCGTATACAAGGCTCGCACCATGTCCAAGGGCAGCCAGGGTTCTGGGACATTGGTGATCAAGAGCGTCCAGTCGCAGCACGCCAAATGCTGCGGACTACCCGTCCGGCCTTGTCGGCGGGCGTGGGCCTTGAACCGCCGGCGCCGGGCATTGGCCACCTGGGCGCTGACGCGGAGGCAGACCAACCGACAGGCGCGCGTTTGCTGTGAGCCCTGTCCCAGGTGTACCTGTTGTTCATACGTCGGGCCCGGGACGGCCTTCAAAACTTGGCCGAGGTCAAGCCGCTCGCGTGTCTGGCCATCGGACACCGTGGTGTCGAGGAACAAGCGCGTCAGAAAGAAGGCGCCTTTCATCATGATGGCGTTGATGGTCGTGAGCTTAAAATAGCCCTGATCGAAGAGCAGCAAGTCCGTCTTGTTGCCCAGGGCAGAGAGATGGTCCGTGTAGCGATTATCCGGCACGGTCCCGGCGGTGTCTGCCAGAAAGGTCAGTTCGCCCTGCTTGTAGTCATACGCGGTTTGGAGTTTGCAATTGGCGGTGGAGGCGTTGCCCCCCGAACCGGGGAGGATGGCACGCAGTTTCTCGCTGACATCCCAACTCGAGCTGTCCACCAGCAGGACTCGGGCAAATGGCTGAAGCAGGTTTGTGCGAAGAGGCACCGTCTGCAGTTTGTGCCGGAGCACCGCGTGCAGACAGTGGCGGAGAAAGGCGGCCGCCGGGGCCGTAAAACGCTGATGTAAGGCTTCGCGACTGATGCGGGTGGATAAGGCCGCCACCATCCCTCCCAAGGACGGATGCATCATTCCCAGTTGGCCCAGCGTCAGCAGGACGAGGAATTCATAGGGCGTGAGGGTGCTTTTGCGTTGCTGGAACCCCGTCTGTTTGGCCAGCCGAGTAATCCCGTTTTTTTTAACCCCCCAAACAACCTCGGAAGTGCCCTCATGCGGCCACCCCCCTGAACCCTTGTTTGCGAGCCAGGGCAAGGCACGCGTGCACCCAGTCCGTGGTGAGCGTCTTGAAGCGCTGATAGCGCTGGAGTCGTCGCCGCACCTCGCCCAGATCCGCCTTCGGAACGAAGAGCGTGGAGCTCTTGCCCGCGACGGTAAAACTCAGCTGATAATACGGGCCATGCTTCCTCGGGTTGGCCGGGGCCTTGCACCGACAGCCCGGCGTGCCACACACATTCCACTGCTCACTCAAACTCCCCGGCAAGACCGGCCCCAGTTGGGCCAGTTGCGTCTGAATCCGTTGCAGTGTCTGTTCTTCTCGTGTCATTGATTCCTCCTGATAAAACCGATAGCCTATATAATGCTATCGGTAGCATAGCATAAAAAAAGCGCTTGGCAAGCGCAGGTTCAAGAAAAATCTTCGGCTTAGCTTAACACCTATGGGTTTCGCCCCGGCAGGCGACCGACTTTTCTTTCGGGAAAAGTAGGCAAAACCAGTGTGCCGAGCATGTTCAACAGCTTGAGGGTGGAAGTCCCTTTGACAACCTGATGGAGGTGAAGTCATCGCGAAGCGCAAGGGCGTCATCGTGAGGTGGGGTCTGAAGGCAGCGTGGAGCAAAGGCGCGGGCCGATGAACAAGAACCAGATACAAGGCAGTCAGGACCGGACGAGTGGGCTGGTTTTCACGAAGTCCGTATCCATCAAGGGTCCTGGGTGTAAATCTGGCGGTCGTGCGCTGAAGGCGGTTGAACTTACCTCGGGAGGCCTCTTGCCTGTCTTGGCAGCAAGACTGAGGAGGGAGTGATCTCTCCTGACCGGGTGAGAGGAGTCAGCAGAGGGCATAGTAGTCCTGGAAAGGATGAAGGCCTGAACGGTGCGGAGTGGTCAGTAGGCAGTGGAACTCATGAGCGACAAGCGGCTGAATGACCAGTTAATTCTGGCCTTCCCGACAGAGGATAGGGGTGAAGCCCTAAGGGCTGACGAGGAAGTGTCGAATCGCTTGCGGCGAACCGCCCAGTCGAACGCCCGGCGAGGAGTGACCAGGGGCGAGCAGTCTCTCCTGGGGGCTAATCGCATAACCCACCGAACCGCCGTATACGGATCCGTACGTACGGTGGTGTGACAGGGAAAGTCCGTGAGGACCTACCTATGTCGATTTGACGCCCAGTCCGGCCACATAGGAGGGGACGGACGCAGGATTGGAGAGCGGACCAACTCGCTCTGCTCAAACAAGGCCCGCCAGATAATGAGAGCGTCCGACCCAAGAGCCGGCCTGCAGGCGTCGGAGAAGAACAAGAGGGTGCGGGAGAAATTCAGGTAACACGATACGTGAGACGTATTCCATGACCAGGCCGTAAATATGGCTGAAAAACGAATGGACGTTGATGACAAAAAATACTGAAAATGGAACACTTTGCTTAGGGGAACTGTTACATTTTTGGCTATTCTTAATAAATGAGGTTTTGTAAAGTCTTGATTTTAAAAATATTTCCTTTGATCAAAAATCTGAGATTCCTTGAAAATGTAACAGAATACAGGATTCTGTTACATGGGTGAAGATTTTGGGATTAATTGGCCTAGGTGTTTCCAACTACTCCTGAGCATCATTTCAATTTGCGCTTTTCAGCCTTTCCCACCAAAAGCCGCAATTGGAATGGTTTCCAGATTATAAGTCGTTGATTCTACGTCAATCCCAATTGGCGCTTTCACAAAAGCGAAAATAGAAGGAGGCGGGTTTTCTTCCAAGGGTGTCAAGATTTTTGCCGTTGTTTTTTTCCCATAATATTGTTAAGAAGTAGAGCCTATTCTGTTTAGAGAGATAAACTCTAACCTTTTTAAGAGGTCATCATGAGAAAGATACTTGGGTTAGCATTCATCGCCATATTATGGGCAAATCCAGCGATCGCGATGTCTAATTTTGACGATGGGACACTTCAAGGATGGTCCAAAGGAACTCCTTTTTTTAATCCACTTTTTGGGGGTAATCTTGGAGTATCCTCTTTTGGTAATCCTGGGGGATCAATGATAGCACACGATACGGTAGGGCGTGGGGGAGGGCTTCTTGCTCAAGCTCCGGTTACCTTTACCTGCATACCGGCTTAACTCCAGTTGCTACTAGATTTTGTGGTCCGCTGAATTTTTTGGAGCGGAGCCGGGTCGACGGCGATAGCATTTTCCAGGAGTCGATGAAACAAGAGGCCCCGAGAGCGCGAGGTCCGACGATTGAATCGAAAGATAAATTCATTCAGGTAGGCGTCGAGGTACTTATGGTCAAGGCGTCCCTGGTATGTGCCCAGGAGCCAACGTTTCACCCGTGAAATGGCACGGTGGACTCTTGGCAACAGGTCGTCTGCGTCTGGGTCGTGATTTCCCCCACCAGAGGACTTTCGCATTGGTTTGTGCGCATACCCTTCGTCTGCCAGACAGCAATAACTTGTGAGTCCGTCGGTGATAATCGTACTGCCAGGCTCAACATGCTGCTGAACGAAATGCTTGACATCCGCGCTTGTTCGGCCCTTAAGCGGTTGCATTCGCATTCGCCCACTTCCTTTGTCGTTGATTTCCACGGCAACGCCAACCAGTTGCTTGTTTCCTTCTCCACCCAAATAGGCTTCATCAACTTCAACGTGCCCGGCAAGACGGTTGCGGGAGGGGCGAACCATCGCAACCCGTAATTTATGAAGCATGAGCCACGCAGGCTCGTGACCGCTCATCCCCAACACCCTTTGCAACGTTTGAGCACTCGCTCCATTTTTCTGGCTCGTAAACCACCAGATTGCCTGAAACCAAATGCGCAACGGGATACGAGAATCTTGAAAAATCGTTCCGGCCAATGGTGACTGCTGATATTGACATGTGGAGCACACCGACAACCCTCGCTTGGTTTTCCACCTCTTGTGATTCCCACATTTCACACAGATATACCCGTCTGGCCAGCGAAGCTTCTCAATATGGGTGCGACAGGCCTCCTCAGTAAAAAAACGGGTCATCAGATCGGACATGTCCGTGGGGTAACTCACCATGTCGCAAAACACTATATAGTGTCTGCGAGAACACACCATTTTCCCTCGGACCTGTTCCGGAATATTTCCCCCAACCTCTTTTCAGCATCTTCTTTCGTGCTCACGAGCATTTTTTCTCATTCGCTATTGGCGCCAGGTCCTGAGGAAGAGCTCTCACCATGACGGTGGTCTTGATTCGCGACAGAGATCTTCCTCGGCGACAGGATTATTTTCGGTCGCTGGCGGTGCTACGCGGCGTGTTTGAGTCGAGGGTGGCGTTGCCGGTCGTGGGCCAGCAGCTGATTCCCGATCTTGTGAAGATTGTAGGCCAAGATCCCAAATCCGACATACCGCTGAAACCCCGACCAGCCTTTGTCGGGACACCGATTTAACCCATGGTGTTCCAAGGCATTGATGTTTGATTCGATGGCACTGTGCTGCCGCCGTAACCGGCGAAACGTCGACTGTGTTTCCCGGGCCTGATCGGCTTGGGACCGCCGCCCTTTTTTCGGCATGATCACCTCGGGGATAAACAGCTCGAGGAGTTCCCGATCGTCTTGCGCGCTGAACCCCTTATCCACACTCCAACTTTGGAGCCTCGCACCATACTGGGTCAGCAGGCGGTCGGCTAAGGGCAGGGTTTCTTTCACATCACTGCTCTGCTCCATCACCTTATAGTCGAGGATCAAGCTATACTGATCTGTCGTGATAAGCACTTTATGCCCGAGCTCCACCGCCGGCGAGATTTTGCCTTTGTTGATCCATTCGGTATGGGGTTCAAACAACGAAAAGTCTTTCTCGCCATGGGGGATCGTCTCGCCCTTCACGACTCGCCGTTCGATGAGATCCAGATGTTTGATGAGCTTCTCGTGGAAATACTCGACTTCTACGAGTGTACTCTGCTCCACGAGGGACAAGGGCTGAGTGCGAAGAGCCAACAGACTGGCAACGACTTTCGTTTCAAGTGCGTAGGCTTTCTGGAGATAGGTCGTCACGGCCTTCTTCCGCCGTTCGGGCTTCTTGGCACCCCCACCCTGATGAATCGACCCACAGACCCGAAGCAACGCCTTCAGTTGCGTCTGCCAGGTGGCCGCTTTGCGCCAGCCAGGCAAAGCGTGGGCGTGGGCAAGCCGTGGGAGTAGGTCCAGACATTTCCGACAAGCATCCCACAAGAGATTCAAGTCCGTCGGGAAGTGGACGTTGGTCTCTAATACATACGTGTCACTTTTAGCGTGAATGGGTTCGTCGTCTTTTTTTTTAAACACGGATCGACCGGCTTTCACGACAATAGCATTGATCTCGGCCAAGAGGGCTTCATCCACATGACAAACATTCTCACTCAACGTCTTGTGATGAAACCCGTGGCCAAACTCCCCACTGAAGGACGACTCTAAGCCCATGATACGTCGGAGTAAGATGTCATGATGGACCAGGTATTCCAATCGGTCATAGTCACAATCCAAGGCTAACCGGACGACGCCCAGGACCAGCACATGCCAGAGATCCATCCCGGGCCGACCCGTGGCTTTCTTGGTCCCGATGACTTTCTGCTCCAGCAGCTGAAACACCTGCTCATTGATCGCGGGGGTCTGAAAGATCCACTGAAGCCCACGCAACACGGGAGGCAATTCCTCACGACTTTTGAGGGGAATTGGGACGTCTTCGATCGGGGTCTGGCCTAAGGCTAACTGTCGTGCAAAGCGTTGCCGCATCGTCGCGATCCTCCTGGTGATGAGAGCGAATGATGAGGCATTCTACACAAAAAATACCCTGTTTTCAGGAGTTGTGCACACAGGAGGCAAAAGATTCAGGATCAAGGAAATGAAAAAGTCCGCGCCCAATTTGGTTGATGGCGTTTTCGCACAGACACTATATAGTGGGGCAACTGGAGTCAAGCCGGTATGCAGGTACCTTTACTGGTGACTTGTCATCTCTTTTAGGATTAAGTTGGGATGAATTTCTTCCAAGTTCATCAGTTATAAGAACTTCGATGTTCTTACTGGGAGGAACAAACAATACTGTGTATCATGGAACAACAGCTGACCAGAGTGTGGTTACTACTAACAGTTGGGAAAACCGGTTGGTCCCATTCGATTTCTCTTCAGGTCTTTGGAGTCTGAATACAGGCATTGATTCATTCGAAAATGTATTAAGTAATGTTACGGGATTGTTTATCCAAATGGACGTCACGACATCAAATTTTGGAAGTTTGCCGGAATCAAGCGTAGATAATGTTGCGTTACTAAATGGAACTCCTAATCCTCCTCCAATTCCTGAACCAGCTACTATTCTGCTTTTCGGAACTGGTCTAGTAGGATTATTGGGCTGGCAGTATCGGAAGAAACGATTACAGTAAGCTTTTCAAGAGCAATGCTTTCTATTGAGCCTCTTCCCAACACTGGGAAGAGGCCCTTTCTATTTTGCAAACTAAATTTTTCTAAAACCTTGGGGGGGGAAACTCCTTGGTCTTCAATGAAAGTCTGTCGAATATTCGCACGCTCATTAATGCCTTTTCCTAAATTAAAGAATAAACCCCAAAGGCAGCTTCCTAGAGTATCATTGCCTTGTTTTTGAAAAATAATATGACAATTCAACCATGAATTTTCTATGGAAATGGGTTCGGGACTACCATACTGAAAGTTTTTCTCTATAAAACCAAGGAACAGGATTGTGTTGCATGTATCAAGCTTGTGGAAGGGTTTGGCACTCTTAACGGGCATGGGTTTAATGGGCTGTAGTACAACGGAGCTGCCTCCATACCAAGCCCAAACTTTTGACACTTACCAGTTCTCCGCGAGCAATAAGGGATTGACTATTGCATTACATCCTTTAACGGATAAGGTCGAATCCGAAAAGTATTTTGGGAAAGACCTCTTGGCTGCGAATATTCTGGCTGGTTTCTTGGTCGTGGAAAACCGCTCCCCCACCTCAACGTTCTTGCTGTCCAACGAAAAAATCCAACTAGAGAGTTCGAAAACAGGTGGACGCTCCGAGGATATCGGCGATACGACCGCCGGAGAAATTGGCGTTGGAGTGGTTACCGCCGGTGCGTTGTTGATTGCTCCTGCCGCTCTCGTGCTATTACCTCTTGCAGGGATACTCGTTTCCCAAGCTAATGAAGTCCATCATAACTACTTGGCTAAAGAATTCCAGACCCAGACATTAGCTGCTGGAGAAAAAACGGAGGGATTTGTGTATTTCCAGCTTCCCGAGAAAAAGGAGGACTGGCCTGAACAATGGACACTGTATATTGAATCTTTCGATGTGAAGAGCAAAGACAATATTTCGCTAGCTATACCTTTTTCTTGGAGGTCTGAATAGGCATGAGGCAATCACATGGAATACGGACATTTCAAATGTTGGGGGTCTTGTATTTCAGCCTATTGATGGGGGGATGTTTCGGGGTCATCGATTTCCCGTTTACGGTGACTGAGCATCCAGCTGGTGAGAAATTTAATCTGAAGATAGAGCTTTCCCTCACTCAACAACTCCTTGACTCCAAATGGGAGGTGACTGATGGCAATATGAATATCATTTATTTGGGGGAACCGTTTTCACAGAATGCTGAATATTTAGCTCGTCTGTTATTTACTGAAGTTTTCGTTTCTAGACCTACTACAGATTCTCATTCAGGCGATCAGGCTGATGCCATCCTTACTCCCAAACTGGTGTCGCTTAATCATTCAAGGCCTGCCTTGGCTGGGTTTGATGAGCAAACCACGGCGGTATTTGAGTGGCGTCTCACCGATGTAGACCAGAATATTATCTGGGTGAAATCTATCACCTCGAAGACGTTGTCCATGGCCGGAGGATTGGGGAGTATTGATTTTTATGATCGAGAACATGTGACCCTTTTGCTCAACGATCTTTTCAAGAAGTCTTTTGATGCCATGTCCTCTTCTCCTGAGATTAAGGAATTCTCACAATCCAGACAAAGCTAGCGCAAAAAAAAGAGTTTCCATTTCACGTAGCTTGCCATTTACCTTTTTCTTTTGACCTTCTCAAATCGGGTATTGTCTAACTGAGACAGACATAGGTTCTATTTTCGCTTTTTGCCAAAGCGAAAATAGAACGAGTTGAACGAGAATAGGGCGAAAAATGCAACAGAACCGAGCATTTTGTAACATGAATGGGACTCTTAATTCTTTTCTGGGCACTTCATGACCTAAAAAGGAGTTCTTGGTTTCTCGGTACCGTAGGCAAAGCCAAGTCGTGCATCCCCTCCCAGCTTTCCCAAATTCTTTCCGCTTTTAAAGTCCGACGCCTGCAGTCAGGCCCTAAAGACGGACGCTCTTTATGTCTGGCGGGCCTTGTTTGAGCGCAGCGAGTTGGCTCGCTCTCCCTCTGGCGTCCGTCCCATAAGATGTACCTGACTGGGCGTGAATGGTTTTGGGTCCTTTTGCCGAAACAAAAGGATCTCGGCTGCCGGGCCGAAACCCGGCAAGCATCAATGACGCCTCCACATACATCATTCAAAACGTACAACAACAGGTTTAACCTCAGCCTGGCTTCAAGTGAAGAAACGATGTGAAATCAAGCAATGACCTGCATCTGGCGGCGGTTCTCGCCGCCGAATCCCCCTCCGCCAACGTGTATTCAGTGTATTGAGCATAGATTGCATTAAATACATATTATGCGTATTATACATATAATTGAAAATGGAGGTGTTATGGCGACCACTCAAACTATTAAAGCGACAGATTTAGTTCGCAATCTCTCCAGCACGATCGACCAAGTGAGAATATCTGGAAAGCCGTTGTTAATCACCAAAGGGGCAAAAACTGTGGCTGAACTTCGACCACCTCCAAAGGTTGGCTTCCCCATCATGCGACTGCAGGAATTATTCGAATCGTTGCCAACCTTGGGGAAGGAACAGCCCGCCATGTTGCGGGATATGGCAAAAGTACGGGGAAAAGCCGGCTTGCCTAAAGATCCATGGGTCTGATCATTGATACCAATGTGTTTATCGATGCTGAACAGCACCGATTGGTGTTGAAGGAGCTTACGGTATTGCGTGAGTATGGCGAAGCGTACATGGCGGCTATCACCGTCTCCGAACTTCTTGCCGGAGTTCATCTGGCGAAAACGCCTGACGCAAGAATCCGGCGATCCGCTTTTGTTGAAGGGATCCTCCAGGCTATTCCGTGCCTTCCTTTTGAAGAAGCTGTGGCACGGACGTATGCGGAACTGTATGCGCATGTACTTCAGTCCAATCCCCGTATTCAACGTCTCCCCAATGTCCATGATCTGCAAATTGCGGCGACGGCTATTACCAATGGCTTTGCCGTCCTCACGAACAATGTTCAAGATTTCAAGAAAATCCCCGGTCTGAAAATAGAAACTCCTCGTTAGTGGCTCCTTTTCCTGAGGGCGATTGACGTGGCTATTGTATTCCGCGCCTGAAGGTCTAGTTGTCGGTCAACGACGACCTCGATGTGGTTGGGCTCTATTGTGTGGTCGGAGCACCTCTTGGTGCGACGACGAAATGGAAAGGTTCAGATGGCCAAGTAGCGGTGAAAGGGCAAAGGGGCTCTGAATGGTTTTATTGAAAAGGTGAAATTCTCTATCAAGAGTTGTCAGCAATTTCCTTGGTTTTTTGTTATGATTTTTGAAATAGTGCGATGTGGGGATGATTGAGAGTTCGATCTAATGAGTGTGATACATCTGACAGATATTGAGGAATTAGTGCAGCAGGTGGTGGCGTACCATCCTGAAGCAGATACGAGCCTGATACGGCAGGCTTATGAATATTCGGTGAAAGCGCATGAAGGGCAATTGCGTCAAACAGGGGAACCTTATGTGCAGCATCCTTTAGCCGTAGCTGGAATTTTAACCTTTCTGAAGCTGGATGTGCCGGCGATTGTGGCGGGGCTCCTGCATGACACCCTGGAAGATACCGTGGCGACGCACGCAGAGTTAGAACAAAAATTCGGGGCAGATGTTGCGCGGTTGGTTGATGGGGTGACAAAGATTGGGAAAATCTCCTTTGAAACGTATGAGGAAAAACAGGCCGAGAATTTTCGAAAAATGGTGCTCTCCATGGCCGATGATATTCGGGTGGTCTTTATTAAGCTGGCGGATCGCCTCCACAATATGCAGACCCTGGAAGCTTTGTCTGACGAGAGGCGAAAAAAAATCGCACAAGAAACCATGGAGATTTATGCCCCGTTAGCAAACCGGCTGGGCATGAGTTGGATTAAACAAGAATTAGAGGACTTATGTTTTCAGTATCTTCAGCCCGAAGCTTGTGCCCTCTTAAAGTTGCGATTAGCGAAAAAAGATGACGAGCGACAGGCCTATATTCAATCCCTGATTGCAATTGCCCAGAACGCTCTTGCCGAGGCGGGTCTTTCGGGACACATCGATGGGCGGCCAAAGCACCTCTATAGCATTTATCAAAAAATGGAACGGCGGTCGGTGTCTTTCGATGAAATTTATGATCTGACCGCCATTCGTGTTGTGACGGATTCCAAAATGAATTGTTATGCCGTCCTCGGCCTCATTCATTCGATTTGGCCTCCCGTTCCTGGCCGTGTGAAGGACTATGTGGCCACCCCGCGTTCCAATCTCTATCAATCCTTGCACACGACCGTGGTTGGGCCGCAGGGGGAATATGTGGAGTTTCAAATCCGAACAGCAGAGATGCATCGCATCAATGAATATGGGGTAGCGGCGCATTGGTTGTATAAAGAGCCAGGGAATGCCAGTGAAGGCGATCACGAAGTCTTTAGTTGGCTTCGGCAGTTTGTGGAGTGGCACAAGGATCTATCGGACAATCGGCAGTTTATGGATTCCGTGAAATTGGATTTATTCCATGATGTGGTGTTCGTGTTTACTCCAAAAGGCGAAGTGCGGGAGGTGCCCGTGGGATCGACGCCCGTCGATTTAGCCTATGCCATTCATACCGAAATTGGAGATCGTTGTGTTGGTGCGAAAATCAATGGCAAGCTGATGCCCCTTCGGTCTCAATTGCATAGTGGAGATATGGCAGAGATTTTGACCTCTCCTGCCCAAGTGCCACATCGCGGGTGGTTGAAGTTTGTGCGGACTTCAAAAGCCAAAACGAAAATTAAGCATTGGTTTAAAGTGGAAGAGCAAAAACGGGCATTAGAACTGGGGCGTCACTTATTAGAACAGGAGTTTCAACGGCAACATCATGCTGCTGAAGAGTCTTTGAAGTCAGAGCGGTTGGAAGTCATGGCGAAGGGGAAGGGTTGTGAGACGGTGGCGGAGCTCATTCGAATGGTGGGATTCGGGCAGCTTTCCCCTGATGAAATTGTTGGCTCTTTCAAGGAAGAGCTCGAAGGGGCATCCTCCCAAGCCGCCCAAACAGACGTGTCGAGCCCTTCTCTCAAATCGCCGGGGCATTTCCCGGAGGGGCCTGTCAAATTTGGTGGGACCAACGATGTCCTTATGCAACTATCCAAATGTTGCAAGCCGGTTCCTGGAGAACCAATTCGTGGGTACATTACGCGGGGACGAGGACTGACGATTCATGCCGTCGATTGCCCAAATTTCCAATCATTGGAATGGGAGCATAGTCGGCTGGTGAAAGTGGAATGGGATGGGGATGTTGACGGCTATCATTCGGTTGATGTGTCGGTGATCACCCTTGATCGGCCTGGAGTCTTAGCCAAAGTGTCTTCCGGCATCTCTCAGTGCAAGGCGAATATCACCAAAGCCGAAATTTCAACGAGAGAGGATCAAAAGGCAGTTCTGGATTTTGTGATTGAGGTAAAGAATACGGCTCATTTGGAGCTCATTCTTCAGGAAATTCAACGAGTTGAAGGTATACTTTCGGCTAAGCGGGTGAGGGGTTGGGCCCCTACCGTCAGAGGGGAGTGAAATCTTTAGTATGGGAAGCTCATGGGAGGCAGGTCGATCGTGAGTTGACTGCCAATTGCCAAATCCAGCTTTTTGGCCATGCCGGCGTTGAGCTCAAGAATGTGTAAAGACTTATGAGGCGATTGGTACCTTGGGCAGCCATCGTCTTTTCGCGTGCAAATGGGAACATTCGATTCCAAGTGAAGAATGATCCCGGCCTTATCAAGCCAGAACATATCTAACGAAATCAACGTATTCTTCATCCAAAAGGCATGATCCCCCGCTTCTGGGAACTGAAACAGCATGCCCCTATCGGGCGCCATCGAAGGGCGAAACATCAGCCCTTGTGTTCGCTTATCTGGAGAATCCGCAATTTCTATAAATAGAGTGGTCCCGTTTGGGGTGATAATGGTGCCTAGCCCATTTCCTGAAGGAGGGACGGTTTGCCCGTAACATTGCTGCGGAATGAGTGAAACTCCACCAAATGTGAGTCCTAGGGCCAGTACGATCAAACCGAGACATCGGAGGGTGTTGTTTGTGACGGTCATGGGGAGGGAAGTGAATTCTTAGCCGTGAGATGGTCTTTCAATCTATGATTGTCTTAGGGGGAATGTCTCTTGGATGACAGGTATTTGTCAAATTCATACTCGCCTGACCATGATCAAATAAAAGATTAGCTGATGTCTTGACCCAAACCACTGAGAAAATTATAATACTTTGTTCGCAGGCAGGGTAAATTTTTTCCACTCCTGTACGTAAGAACAAGCCTTTAAGCTTTTGGTTGTTGAAGGGGATCATCAGGAGAGGATGTTTGCGTTGCCTCACGTCACACAGATCTTCATCTAATTTCCATGATGTAATTCAAAGACGGTTTGTCTAGAACACGGCCCTACTTTGGTCAAATGGGCAGGTACCCAAGTGGTCAACGGGGGCAGACTGTAAATCTGCTGCCATCGGCTTCCAAGGTTCGAACCCTTGCCTGCCCACCATGTCCAGCAGGATAGAACATAAGGTATAGGCCAAAGAGCAGAAGTTCAATTTTTTGGTAACGTTTAATTGTGAAACAATTTACCTTGATAATGGCGAAGAGATTTGCGGGCGTAGCTCAGTGGTAGAGTTCCAGCCTTCCAAGCTGGCTGTCGTGGGTTCAAATCCCATCGCCCGCTCCATTTTCGAAATGTTGCTAAATGGCTAATGGGTGATTTCAAGAAAAATGAAGACGTATTCCAAGTATTGTCGCGAGAGCCCATGTAGCTCAGTTGGTAGAGCACGTCCTTGGTAAGGACGAGGTCACGCGTTCGATCCGCGTCGTGGGCTCCATTTGATTTACATTGGTTTTTGAAAATGACGTATTCAATTTCTGATTGTTGGTGAAGGAGAGAAGGAAATGGCGAAGGCGAAATTTGAGCGGAAGAAGCCGCATCTGAATGTGGGGACGATTGGGCATGTGGATCATGGGAAAACGACGCTCACGTCCGCGCTGACGAAAGTCATGGGCGATATGGGCCAAGCCACGTTTGTCCCATATGACGAAGTGGCCAAGGCCAGTGAGAGCCAGGGCCGACGCGACCCCACCAAGATTCTCACCATCGCCATCTCGCATGTGGAGTATGAGACCGCCAACCGTCATTACGCGCACGTTGATTGCCCGGGCCATGCGGATTATGTCAAAAACATGATCACGGGCGCCGCACAAATGGATGGGGCCATTTTAGTGGTCAGTGCTGCCGATGGGCCCATGCCGCAAACGCGTGAGCATATTCTCTTAGCGCGCCAAGTCGGCGTGCCCTACATCGTGGTCTTTTTGAATAAAGCGGATAAAGTCGAAGACGCCGAATTGCTGGAGTTGGTGGAGTTGGAAGTGCGAGAGCTGCTGACCAAGTATGGGTTCCCGGGTGATGATGTCCCAGTCGTCATTGGGTCAGCCATCAAAGCCATTGAAGAAGATCAAAGCGACATTGGTGTGCCGTCGATCAAGAAGCTCTTGGACGCCGTCGACAGCTATATCCCGACGCCAGAGCGGGCCATTGACAAGCCCTTTCTCATGCCCATTGAAGATGTGTTCACCATCAGTGGTCGGGGGACCGTCGTCACGGGTCGTGTCGAGCGTGGAATCGTCAAGGTGGGGGATGAAATTGAAATTGTCGGGTTGAAGGATACCCAGGTGACCATTGTCACGGGGGTGGAAATGTTCCGGAAGGTCTTGGATGAAGGGCAAGCGGGAGACAATATTGGCGCCTTGCTGCGTGGGACGAAGAAAGAAGACGTGGAGCGGGGCATGGTGTTGGCCAAGCCCAAGTCGATTAAGCCGCATACCAAGTTCAAGGCCGAAGTCTATGTGTTGACGAAGGAAGAAGGGGGGCGACATACGCCGTTCTTCAATGGGTACCGGCCACAGTTCTACTTCCGCACAACGGATGTGACGGGCATCGTGCACCTCAACGAAGGCGTGGAGATGGTGATGCCGGGCGATAATGTGTCCTTTTCGGGCGAGTTGATTGCGCCAATTGCGATGGAGCAGGGGGTGCGGTTTGCGGTGCGAGAAGGGGGCCGAACAGTGGGCGCCGGGGTGGTAACGGAAATTGTCGAATAAAAATACAGAGGTGTAGCCATGCGAGTCATTATTTCTCTAGCTTGCGGGGATTGCAAGCGACGAAATTATTCAACGATGAAAAACAAAAAGAACGATCCTGATCGTTTGGAAATGAAGAAGTATTGTCGATTTTGTCGGAAGCATATTCCGCATAAAGAGGTTAAGTAGTTGTGGCTTTCAGCAGCTCCTAGGGCTTCGGGCGTTATCGAAGGGGCATAGTGTCAATGGCTAGCACGTCGGTCTCCAAAACCGAAAGTCCGGGTTCGAATCCCTGTGCCCCTGCCAAAGAATTTTTCGGGGAAAGGGTTTGGAGAGATACTGAGCGTGCATCACTTGAGCGACGAGGGGTAATGCGTGTTTAAGAAAGTCTGGTCTTCGATTACAGAGTTTTTGTCTGATGTTCGAGGTGAGTTGAAGAAGATTTCCTATCCTACTAAATCTGAAACAATTGGATCGACCACGGTCGTGTTGTTGTTTTGTGTGTTTATGTCTCTCTATTTATCGGTAGTGGATTCGTTTCTCGTATGGTTAATCAGTAGGATTGTCTAACGGAAAAGAAAGGGATTCATGGCGAGTCATTGGTATGTCATACACACTTATGCTGGGTTTGAGGGCCGCGTTCGAACGGGTATTGTTGAGCGAGCCAATCAACTGGGTATGGGCGAGTCGGTGGGGCAAGTCCTTGTCCCCACCGAGGACGTTGTAGAATTTAAAGAAGGCAAGCGACGAGCTTCGAAGAGAAAGTTTTTTCCAGGCTATGTGTTATTAGAGGCCATCGGGCCTATTAATGATGAGATGGTCACCATGATCAAGGAGACTCCGAAAGTCACGGGGTTTGTAGGTGGTGGCGGGACTCGACCGATTCCCTTGGATCCAGAAGAAGTGTCGACCCTTTTGGGGCAACTTGAGTCCGGGGTTTCTGCTCCTAGAGAGTTAGCGAGTTTTACCAAGGGAGATAACGTGCGCATTGTTGATGGGCCGTTTTTAGGCTTTAACGGATTAGTGGATGAGGTGGATCAAGACCATGCGAGAGTGAAGGCCTTGGTCAGTATTTTTGGGAGATCGACTCCAGTCGAGCTGGCGTTTTCGCAAGTTGAGCGGGCATCGTAATGGTACATGTTTTTATAGCATTCGTGTTTTGTAGAGATTTATGTGGGAGCTTTAGAATCTTAAGGTAGGTGAACGTATGGCTAAAGAAGTAACGAGTCAAATTAAATTGCAGATCCCTGCTGGGAAAGCAAACCCGGCGCCTCCGGTTGGTCCGTCATTGGGCCAACATGGGGTCAACATTATGGAGTTTTGCAAACAGTTTAATGCCAAGACGCAGAAGCAAGAGGGCAGCATTATTCCTGTGGTGATCTCTGTCTACAAAGACCGAAGTTTTAGTTTTATTACCAAGACGCCCCCCGCATCGGACCTTTTGAAGAAAGCGGCGGGTGTGATTAAGGGTTCTGGTATTCCGCATAAAAATAAAGTTGGAGCCATTACCCAGGCGCAATTAGAGGAAATTGCTAAATTGAAAGTCGAAGATTTAAATGCCAATGATGTGCCTGCGGCGATGCTGGTGATCGCTGGAACCGCTAGGAGTATGGGCATTACGGTTGAAGGCTAATCATTTCGAGGGCTTTAAAAAGAGGATATGAACTGTGGGTAAAAAATTTAAAGAGTCATTAGTGAAGGTTTTAAAGCCGGAGTATTCCCTTGAGGAGGCAAGCACGTTAGTGAAAGAGGCCGCATTCGCGAAATTCGACGAATCGGTTGAGGTTGCCTTGTCGTTAGGGGTGGATCCGAAGCGAGCGGATCAAATGGTGCGTGGAACGACTGTTTTGCCTCATGGAACTGGGAAAAAGATCCGCATTCTGGTGATTGCGAAAGGGGAGAAGGAGCAGGAGGCGAGGGAAGCTGGAGCTGACTTTGCTGGCAGTGACGACCTTTTGCAGAAAATCCAAGATGGGTGGTTAGATTTCGATTCCATGATTGCGACTCCCGATATGATGGGAGCGGTTGGGAAGTTGGGTAAAGTGCTTGGTCCTCGAGGACTGATGCCGAATCCGAAGACCGGGACCGTGACCTTTGAAGTTGGCAAGGCCGTTCAGGAAATTCGGAAGGGCCGAGTGGAGTACAGGGTCGACAAAGCGGGAAATGTGCATGTGGCTGTTGGTAAAGTTTCGTTTCAAGTTCAGCAAATTGCCGATAATGTGCGGACCGTGTTTGATTCTATTCTGAAGGCCAAGCCATCTTCCAGTAAAGGGAAATATGTGAAGAGTGCAACATTGTCGAGCACGATGGGGCCGGGTATTCGTCTAGATAGTGTTGGTCTTGCTAAGCAAATTGGGTGATCTTTTAATCTCAGCAGGTGGGTTGGGGTATGAAAAAAACTGACAAATCAGAAGTCGTGGCTACCTTACATGAGCAGTTTTCGCGTGCGCGAATTGCGATTGTGAGTGAATGTGCGGGGATGCCTGTGAATCAGGTCAATGCCTTGCGGAAAAAGCTTCGCGGAGCGCATGCGCATATGCATGTGGTGAAGAATACGTTGGCTATTCGGGCTTTGGGTGAGACTCCGCTTGTTTCTTTGGAGCCTTTGTTTAAAGGCCAATCTGTATTGGTTATTGGGTATGATGATCCGGTGCTCCCGACCAAGGTTATGCGTGATTTCATTAAAGCGGAGAAATGCGAAAAGAAATTACTGGTCAAGGGGGCGGTGCTTGATGGGGAGGAGTTGGACCCGGTTCGCTTGTCGGCGGTAGCCGATTTGCCTTCAAAGGCAGAGTTGCTTTCAATGTTGTTGTCGGCTTTCCAGGGACCTATTCGAGGGTTTGTGGGGGCTTTGGGACAAATAGTCAGGAGTATTGTTGGGGTATTAGCCGCCATTCAAGAAAACAAAACGCAGAAGGGAGAAGGAGAGATGAGTGCTACAGAAACAAAAATGTCGAAGGAAGATTTCATTAAGGCCATAGAGGGGCTGAGTGTGCTTGAGTTGTCTGACCTCGTGAAAGGCTTGGAGGACAGATTTGGTGTCACGGCGGCAGCTCCGGTAGGAGTTATGGCAGCGGCCCCAGGTGTGGCTGCACCAGCAGCAGAAGAAAAGACCGAGTTTGATGTCGTATTGACTGGCGCGCCTGCAGATAAAAAAATTCAAGCCATTAAGGTTGTTCGTGAAATTACCGGCTTGGGTTTAAAGGAAGCGAAGGACTTGGTTGAGGGTGTACCGAAAGCGGTCAAGGAGGGTGCCTCTAAAGAGGAAGCTGAGGAGATTAAGAAGAAGCTTGAGGCTGTCGGTGCCACAGTCGAAGTGAAGTAGTGTTCTTGTATTTGGGAAGTTTCGAAACGCCGTGATGTTTCGGATAGTCGTTAATCCATAAGGAGATGTGAATGGCACAAGCAGCCTTTGAGGGCAGTATTCAGCGACATAGTTTTTCGAAAATTCGCACACATATTGTGATTCCGGATTTAGTTGAGGTTCAACGTCGTTCCTATGAAGAGTTCTTGCAAGCGGAGACGTTGCCTGATCGTCGAGGGGAAAAGGGTCTGCATGCTGCGTTTAAAAGTGTGTTTCCGATTATGGATTACAATAACTCGGCCATTCTTGAGTTTTCCAGCTATTCGTTAGGAACACCCAAATACGATGTTCGTGAATGTATTGAGCAAGGGATGACGTTCGCGGCCCCTTTGAAGCTACGTGTTCGTTTGGTCGTGTTCGACCAACAAGATAAGGCGGTAAAGAACCGTGTATTGGACGTGCGAGAACAAGAGGTCTACGTCGGAGAGCTGCCGTTAATGACTGATCGAGGCACCTTTATTGTCAATGGGACGGAGCGGGTGGCTGTGAGCCAGTTGCATCGTTCGCCAGGGCCATCATTTGGACATGATAAAGGGCGGACGCATTCCAGTGGGAAAGTCTTGTTTTCGGGAAGAATTATTCCGTATCGAGGTTCATGGTTGGATTTTGAATACGATGCGAAGGATATTTTGTATGTCCGTATCGACCGCCGCAGAAAAATGCCTGCCACAATTTTATTGAAAGGGTTTGGTTTCAGCACGGATGACTTGCTGAAAATGTATTACCCTGTTGAGGAAGTTCGTGTGAGTAATGGCAAATTGCTCCGCAAGTTGGACCCTGAGATTCATACTGGGTTGCGGGCCCCTCAGGATATTGTGGACAAGGGCGGCGAAGTGTTGGCCAAAGAGGGGATGAAGTTAAATAAAACCCTTATGGGGCGCGTGCGCTCTGCGGGCATTAAGGAAATTCCCATTAAGCCGGAAGATCTTGTTGGCCGAGCTGTTTTAACCGAGCTTATCGATCCTGAAAGCCAGGAGGTCCTGCTAGAGAAAAACCAGCGCCTGACGGCCCCGGTATTGGAGCGAATCCTGGAAGGGCGGATGGAGAGTTTCAAGGTTATTTATTTGGATAGTCCGACGACGAGCCCGGTGATTTTGGATACGTTGGAAGCCGAACGAACGAATTCCAAGGAAGAGGCCTGGGTTGAAATTTATAAGCGGCTTCGGCCTGGTGAGATGCCTTCGATTGAGTCGGCAAAGTTATTATTTGAAAATCTTTTTCAGAATCCCAAGCGCTATGACCTTTCGCCGGTTGGTCGTTTGAAGATGAATAAACGATTTAATCTTGATTTGTCATTAGAGCAACGGACCTTGTCTGCCCAAGATATTGTCGAGGTGGTGCGGTGTCTCGTTGATCTGAAGGGTGGAAAGGGTGATATCGATGATATTGATCATTTAGGCAATCGCCGAGTCCGCTCCGTGGGGGAGTTGCTGGAGAATCAAATTCGCATTGGGTTGGCTCGAATGGAGCGGAGTATTAAGGAGCGCATGAACCTCCTGGATATGGAAACCGTCTTGCCTCATGATCTCATTAATGCCAAGCCCATTGTTGCTGCCATTAAAGAATTTTTTGCCGGAAGTCAGTTGTCTCAATTTATGGACCAGACCAATCCATTGGCGGAAATCACCCATAAACGCCGTCTTTCTGCGTTGGGGCCTGGCGGACTCACGCGTGAGCGAGCAGGGTTCGAAGTCAGGGACGTGCATCCTTCGCATTACAGCCGAATTTGTCCAATTGAGACGCCTGAGGGTCCGAATATTGGGTTGATTACCTCGTTGGCAACCTATGCCCGTATTAATGAGTTTGGTTTTATTGAAGCGCCATTTCGGAAGGTGAGGAAAGGTCGGGTCTCTGATGACGTCGAGTTCCTTTCCCCGATAGATGGGGATCAGGTTGTGATTGCTCAGGCCAATTCATCTATGGATAAAGATGGGAACCTTGTTTCCGAAACGATTACGGCCAGGGAAGCTGGGGAATTTATAACGACAACTCCAGATAAAGTTGATTATTTAGATGTCTCGCCTAAACAGGTGGTGAGCGTGGCTACCGCCCTCATTCCTTTTTTGGAACATGATGACGCCAATCGCGCTCTTATGGGATCCAATATGCAACGGCAGGCGGTCCCAACCATCAAGAGCGACTCTCCCTTAGTAGGAACAGGAATGGAGGCAGTGGTCGCGAGGGACTCTGGGTATCTAGCCATTGCGCAGCGCGACGGAACTGTGGAGTCTGTGGATGCTCGAAGAATTGTGGTCAGGGCCGCAGGTAAGGAAAAAGACGAGAAGAAAAAAGGCGCTCGAATTCTCGATACCTATGATTTGGTGAAATTTCAACGGACCAATCAAAATACCTGTATTACGCAAACGCCCATTGTTCGTGTGGGGCAACCTGTGAAGGAGGGCCAGGTATTAGCTGATGGGCCGTCGATGGATCGAGGGGAATTAGCTTTGGGGAAAAACGTGTTGGTGGCCTTCATGCCATGGGGCGGCTACAACTATGAGGATGCTATTCTTCTCAGTGAAAAAATGGTGAAAGACGATACGTTTACTTCCATTCATATCGAAGAGTTTGAGGTTGAGGCGCGAGATACAAAGTTAGGCAAAGAGGAAATTACCAGAGATATTCCTAATCTAGGCGATGAAGCCCTTCGAAACTTAGATGAAAGTGGCATCGTTCGAATCGGAGCTGAGGTCAAGCCTGGGGATATTCTTGTGGGGAAAGTTACGCCGAAAGGTGAAACGCAACTGACGCCTGAAGAAAAGCTTCTCCGTGCCATTTTTGGAGAAAAAGCTGGGGATGTCAAAGATACGTCCTTGCAGGTGCCTCCTGGTATTGAGGGTATTGTGGTTGATGTCAAAATATTTTCTCGTAAAGGGGTCGATAAAGATGAACGATCCCGGACGATCGAAACGGATGATCGTGTCAAAGTTGAACGAGATTACCAGGAAGAACTTAGGATTATCGAGGAAGAACGCAATCGGAAGATTCGTAAACTATTATTAGGGCAGTTTGTCGGGCGTGATTTGATGGACCCTGATAGTGGTGAAGTTATTCTGAAGAAAAAGGGGCGGATTACCGCAGATGTGCTCAGGAAGCTGACGGATGACGATGCGCGTCGAGTGATTTTGGCTGATGCCGAAGAGCAGAAAAAACTTGACGAAATTGAGCGTGAAGCCAAGGACCAGATTGAAATATTGCAAACAGAATACGATGAAAAAGTGGGACGGTTGAGGCGCGGTGATGAATTGCCTCCTGGTGTGATTAAGCTGGTCAAAGTGTACCTGGCTATTAAACGAAAAATATCAGTCGGCGATAAGATGGCTGGTCGTCATGGGAATAAAGGTGTCGTTTCTCGAATCATGGCGGAAGAAGATATGCCGTATCTTCCAGACGGTACCCCTGTTCAAATTGTCTTGAATCCTTTGGGTGTGCCCTCTCGAATGAATGTCGGACAAATTTTGGAAACCCATTTGGGGTGGGCGGCGCATGCTTTGGGAATAAAGGTAGAGACTCCAGTATTCGATGGAGCTTCTGAAAAAGAGATTAAGGCCTTGCTGGATAAGGCGGGGTTGCCGGAGTCCGGTCAATCGGTGGTGTACGATGGTCGAACTGGTGAGCCATTCAAAAGCCCTGTCACCGTTGGCTACATGTATATGTTGAAGCTGCATCATCTTGTTGACGATAAAATTCATGCACGGTCCATTGGGCCCTACTCATTGGTGACGCAACAGCCATTGGGTGGGAAGGCCCAGTTTGGTGGTCAGCGCTTAGGGGAAATGGAAGTTTGGGCGTTACAGGCGTATGGGGCTGCCTCCACGTTGCAGGAGTTCCTTACCGTCAAGTCTGATGATGTACCGGGTCGATCTCGTATGTATGAGGCGATTGTCAAGGGAGAGAATTTCCTGGAGCCTGGCCTGCCTGAGTCATTTAATGTGCTAGTGAAAGAGCTGCAAAGTTTGGGGCTAGATGTGGAGCTGATAAAGTCAGCTGAGTAGACAACCGCATTTCTTGAGCCCATTCATCATTCCTTATAACCGGAGGAATACACTTGGAAAGTATCTATTCGCTTTTTGAAAAGCCTCGTGATGCCGTCTCATTTGATGCGATGCGCATTCGTATTGCTTCGCCTGAAAAGATTCGTTCGTGGTCATATGGAGAAGTCAAGAAGCCAGAGACCATCAATTACCGATCTTTTAAGCCGGAGCGTGATGGGCTTTTTTGTGCCAAAATTTTTGGGCCGACGAAAGACTGGGAATGCAATTGCGGAAAATATAAGCGGATGAAGCACAGGGGTATCGTGTGCGACAAATGTGGCGTAGAGGTGATTCAGTCAAAAGTCCGTCGTGAGCGCATGGGGCATATAGAATTAGCTGCACCGGTTGCTCATATCTGGTTTTTGAAGGGAGTGCCTAGCCGCATTGGAATCCTCTTGGATATGAGTCTGAAGCAATTAGAGAAAATTCTCTATTTTGAGGCGTATGTGGTTTTGGACCCGGGTAATAGTACGCTCAAGGATCGAGAATTATTGACGGAAGAACGATATCGGGAATGTGTGGAGGAGTTCGGGGCCACCTCATTTAAGGTTGGGATCGGGGCTGAAGCTATTCGTGAGTTGTTGAGGAAAGTTGATATTGAAGGGTTGTGGGATGAGCGCCACGATAAAATCAAGAGTACGACTTCTGTTGCGGTTGGGAAAAAGCTGACCAAGCGTTTAAAGGTGATTGAAGCGTTCCATACATCCGGGAACAATCCCGAATGGATGATTATGGATGCGATTCCCGTGCTTCCTCCTGAATTGCGTCCGCTTGTGCCACTGGATGGTGGTCGATTTGCTACTTCCGATCTGAATGATCTTTACCGCCGCGTCATTAACCGAAACAATCGTCTGAAGCGATTGGTTGAATTGAAGGCTCCGGGAGTCATTATTCGTAATGAAATGCGGATGCTGCAGGAGGCTGTCGACGCGTTATTTGATAATGGTCGTCGCGGTCGTGTGATTCGAGGCGCCAATAAACGACCATTGAAATCTCTTAGCGACATGCTGAAGGGTAAGCAGGGTCGTTTTAGGCAGAATCTTTTAGGAAAGCGCGTCGATTATTCTGGTCGATCAGTCATTGTCGTTGGCCCGGAACTTCGCTTGAATCAATGTGGGTTGCCAAAGAAAATGGCGCTTGAACTCTTCAAGCCGTTTATTTTTCATAAATTAGAAGAGCGTGGTGCGGCTACCACCATTAAGAGTGCGAAGCGATTGGTGGAAAAAGAACGTCCTGAGGTTTGGGATGTACTGGATGAAGTCATTCGCGAGCACCCGGTTATGTTAAATCGAGCGCCAACCCTTCATCGGTTAGGCATTCAAGCCTTCGATCCCATTTTGGTTGAAGGCAAGGCAATTCGATTGCATCCACTGGTCTGTGCCGCTTTTAATGCGGATTTCGATGGGGACCAAATGGCCGTCCATGTTCCCCTCTCTGTTGAAGCCCAAATTGAATGCCGAGTATTGATGATGGCCGCCAATAACATCTTGTCGCCTGCCAATGGTCGACCATTGTCCGTTCCGTCGCAAGATATGGTCTTGGGTTGCTACTGGTTAACCAATGATCGTGAGGGAGCCAAGGGGGAAGGGAAGATTTTTTCTTCACCCGAAGAAGTCCGAATTGCGTATGATTCTGGTGAAGTCAACGAGCAAGCGCGGATCAAGGTGCGAATTGAACATGAGATCATTGAGTCAACAGTGGGCCGTGTGATTTTGTCGGAAATTTTACCCGCTGCTATGCCATTTGAGCATGTGAATAAATTAATGACCAAAAAAGAAATCACCAAATTGGTGGATCGCGTCTACCGAATGGTTGGCCTTCATGAAGTTGTGGTGATGTTGGATCGTTTGAAAGATTTAGGATTCTCGTATGCTACTAAGGCTGGGATATCAATTTGTATTGATAACATGCATATTCCTTCTCGGAAGAGCCAATTGATCGATCGCGCACAAGTAGAAGTGAGCCAAGTGCAAGAACAGTATAGTGAAGGGCTTATTACTAATGGTGAGCGGTACAACAAAGTCATCGATATTTGGGCTCATGTGAGTGAACAGATTGCTATTGCCATGATGAAGGAAATAAGCGACGGGGCAGGGCGTGGTGAGACTGAAGGCCCTAATCCTATTTATATGATGGCTGACTCTGGGGCCCGTGGGAGTTCCCAGCAGATCCGCCAATTAGGTGGCATGCGGGGATTGATGGCGAAGCCATCTGGGGAAATTATTGAAACGCCAATTACCGCCAATTTCCGTGAAGGGCTGACGGTTTTGCAATATTTTATCTCTACGCACGGAGCACGAAAGGGATTGGCGGATACTGCCTTGAAGACGGCCAATTCTGGTTACCTGACTCGGCGCCTCGTGGATGCGGCGCAAGACGTCATTATTAGCGAGCCAGACTGTTTTACGACTGATGGCATTATTGTTTCCGCATTGGTCGAAGGTGGAGAGGTGATTCAGGCTTTGGATGAGCGGATTCTCGGTCGATTGACGGCGGAGGATGTGCACGATCCAGTCACTCAAGAAATCCTTGTGAAGGCACATGTAGAATTAGATGAAGAGCTATCCCAAACTATTGTTGAGGCAGGAATTGATCAAATAAAAATTCGTTCTGTGCTGACCTGCCAATCTCGCTGGGGTGTGTGCGCAAGCTGTTATGGGAGAGATTTGGCTCGTGGTCGACTGGTAGAGAAGGGTGAGCCTGTTGGTGTAATTGCCGCTCAATCGATTGGGGAGCCTGGAACTCAGTTGACCATGCGAACCTTCCACATTGGTGGAACAGCCAGCAAGGTCGTGGCCCAGACGGTCTTGGAGTCGAAGCATGAGGGGGTTGTTAAGTATTTGAGTTTCGATGCGAAAAAGAATGCCGATTCTCCTAATCCTAGTATGGCCATTAAGACGCAGCAAGGCGATTGGGTGGTCATGGTCAGAAATGCCAAGATCGCGGTGTATGACGATACGGGTCGAGAGCGTGAAAAATATCCTTTGGTCTATGGTGCGAAGGTCAAAGTGAAAGATGGCGGAAAAGTTGAAATAGGACAAAAATTCGTAGAATGGGATCCTTACTCCCTGACAATTTTGACAGAGGTTGGTGGGAAGGTTGCCTTGGGGGATATTACTGAAGGCGTCACCATTAAGGATGAGGTAGATGAAGTCACAGGTCTGTCGCGCCGGGTGGTGATTGAGCAGGCTGGAACGAATTTGCGCCCACGGCTTTCGGTCAAGGATGATTCTGGGAAAACGGCAAAATTGAGTTCTGGGTCTCCTGCGCGGTACTTACTTCCTGTGGGAGCTCATATTTTTGTAGAAAAAGGCGGGACGGTATTCCCAGGAGATGTTCTAGCAAAGATTCCTCGGGAAACGACTAAAACCAAAGACATTACGGGTGGGTTGCCTCGTGTGGCGGAATTGTTCGAAGCTCGAAAGCCAAAGGAGCATGCCGTAGTCAGTGAAATCGACGGGGAAGTCTCGTTTGGGGGCTTTGTAAAGGGACTTCGGAAGGTTACTGTCGATAATAAAATTGGTGATGTCAAAGAATACTTAATCCCACGCGGGCGTCATGTGAATGTCCATGAAGGGGATTGGGTGCGAGCAGGAGAGCCATTGATGGATGGTTCTGCAAATCCACATGATATCCTTGCTGTCTTGGGCCCACGTGAGCTGCAGAAGTATTTAGTGAACGAAGTGCAAGAAGTGTATCGTTTGCAGGGTGTGGTGATTAATGATAAGCACATTGAGGTGATAACCAGACAAATGTTAAAGAAAATCAGGATTGAAGATGCTGGAGATACTTCGTTTCTGCCAGGCACACAGGTGAATAAGTTTGTCTTTGAGGATGAAAATGAGAGCGTGTTGGCAGAAGGCGGAAAGCCGGCATTAGGGGTGCCTGTGTTGCTGGGAATTACCAAGGCTTCGCTCAGTACGGATAGCTTTATATCTGGTGCGTCTTTCCAGGAAACAACGAGGGTTTTGACGGAAGCGGCTATTAACGGTAGGACTGATGAGCTCCGGGGCTTGAAGGAAAATGTTATTGTGGGGAGGTTGATCCCGGCGGGAACCGGATGGGGGGAATATCGAGAGACATTTGTTCCGCGGCCAACTGAGCAAGAGGTGGAAACTTTAGAGGAAACTGCCGGCCTTGAGAGGGTCTAATTATCGGGGATTTATCCGAGCGCGGAGTGCGGTTTATGGGCTGAAAGTTATTGACAACAGAAATATTTATCTATAAGATCGGCTGGTTTCCCCTAAGATATTTAGATTGAAAAGTGTTTCTAATATTAATTTTTGCTAGTTGAAGAAAATGCCAACAGTTAATCAATTAATTCGAATAGGTCGGAAGACCATAAAAGCCAAGAGTAAGAGTTCTGCATTGAATCGCTGCCCTCAGAGAAGAGGCGTCTGTCTCCGTGTTTATACCACTACTCCCAAAAAGCCAAATTCAGCACTTCGGAAGGTGGCAAGGGTTCGTCTCACTACTGGGTTAGAAGTGACGGCGTATATCCCTGGTATGGGGCATAACCTTCAGGAGCATTCGATTGTTTTGGTCCGCGGTGGTCGTGTGAAGGATCTTCCTGGCGTTCGCTATCACATGGTCCGTGGGGCTTTGGATGCAGTAGGGGTAGCCAACCGAAAGCAGGGTCGTTCCAAGTATGGTGCAAAGCGACCCAAGTAATCCCTTTTTTAGAAATCTATTTAATAGAACTGTAATTCGGGAAGATATTTCTTATGCCACGTAGGCCTCTTGTTCTTCGTCAAAAAGTTGTCCAGGATTCTGTTTATAAGGATCCGATCGTTGGGAGATTTTTAAATATTCTTTTGCGAGATGGGAAGAAAAGCACCGCAGAGCGTCTTTGTTATGGGGCGTTTGATATTGTGAAGGCCAAGACAGGTGATGAACCTCTTAAGGTTTTTCATGCAGCCCTTGGGAATGTGAAGCCGATGGTGGAAGTGAAATCTCGAAGGGTGGGTGGGGCCTCCTACCAAGTGCCAGTGGAAATTCGCCCAGTTCGGCAAATTGCGTTGGCATTGCGTTGGATTAAGGATAGCGCCTTGTCTCGAAGTGGAAAGAGTATGAGGGAACGTTTGGCAGCTGAATTGATGGATGCTGCCAGTAATAATGGATCCGCAGTAAAAAAGCGGGATGAAACTCATCGAATGGCTGAAGCCAATAGAGCTTTTGCCCATTATCGGTGGTAATTTTTGCCTGGTATGCTGCAGCGGACTAGCTAGTCTGGGGAGTCGTTACTCTTTATTTGGCTTCCTGTGAGCTAAGTCTTTTGCGGCATTCTTACGTGAGGAATTTGTGGTAACCGACGTATCTCTGAGTAAAACGCGAAATATTGGGATCATGGCCCACATTGATGCTGGTAAAACCACCACCACTGAGCGTGTACTGTTTTATACTGGTGTCTCCTATAAGATTGGGGAAGTTCATGAGGGCGCGGCTACCATGGATTGGATGGAGCAAGAGCGAGAGCGCGGGATAACTATTACTTCAGCAGCCACAACCTGTTCATGGAAAGATAGCCTAATTAATATTATTGATACTCCTGGTCATGTGGATTTTACTATTGAAGTCGAGCGTTCCCTTCGTGTGTTGGATGGGGCTGTAGCGGTATTTGACTCCGTTATGGGTGTTGAGCCTCAATCTGAAACCGTTTGGCGGCAGGCCGATAAGTACCAAGTTCCCAGGATTGTCTTTATGAATAAGATGGATCGCGTTGGGGCGGATTTTTTTCCTGCTGTGAAAACGTTAGTGGATCGATTGGGGGCAAATCCTGTTGTCGTACAATTGCCGGTTGGAAAAGAAGAGGATTTTAGGGGAGTGATAGATTTACTCGCCATGAAGGCCTATATATTTAATGATGAAACGCTTGGTGCTGATTTTCTAACGGAAGAAATTCCGGAAGAGA
Organism: Nitrospirales bacterium; assembly: GCA_965248225.1. GTDB lineage: Bacteria > Nitrospirota > Nitrospiria > Nitrospirales > UBA8639 > Nitrospira_E. Next base: position 3,370,605 of record CBDFIV010000015.1, on the reverse strand, counting down.
GTCTGGGTGAGGCCAAGGAATATCGTGAGAAGATGCTTGACGCCGTGGCTGAATTCGACGATGAAGTTATGGAGCGATATTTGGGTGGAGAGACTCTGGGGGTGGATGAAGTAAAGCGAGTAATTCGGTTGGGCACGATTGCATTGAAGATTACCCCGGTATTTTGCGGTTCTGCTTTTAAGAATAAAGGGGTTCAGCCCCTGTTGGATGGTGTGGTGGATTATCTCCCTTCCCCAGTTGATCTTCCTCCTGTTCGAGGTATTGATCCCGTCACTGAAGGGGAAATTTTCCGAAAGCCAGAGGATGGTGAGCCGTTCTCAGCTTTGGCTTTTAAGATTATGTCTGATCAATTTTCTGGGCAACTGACTTATTTTAGGGTGTATTCCGGGAAGCTGAGCGCTGGGTCCTATGTCTATAATATGGCTAAGGGGAAAAAGGAGCGAGTCAGCCGATTGCTGAGAATGCATGCCAATAAACGCGAGGAGATTGATGCGGTCTCGGCTGGTGATATTGCGGCGGCGGTGGGTTTAAAGGATACAAGGACTGGGGATACCTTGTGCGATGAAAAGCATCAGATTTTGCTTGAAGTCATTAAGTTTCCTGAGCCGGTAATTTCTTTAGCGGTTGAGCCAAAAACGAAACAAGATATGGATAAGATGGGTTATTCCCTTGAAAAGCTTGCCCAGGAAGATCCTTCTTTCCGAATAAAAACAGATGAAGAAACTGGGCAAACCATTATTTCTGGTATGGGTGAATTGCATCTGGAAATCATTGTTGACCGACTCTTGCGTGAATATAAGGTCCAGGCAAATGTTGGGAAGCCGCAAGTAGCCTATCGGGAAACGATCCGTGGTGTGGCTGAGGCTGAAGCGAAATATGTCAAGCAAACAGGCGGTCGTGGGCAATATGGGCATGTGTGGCTTCGGGTTGAGCCTGCGGAGTCCGGCAAGGGTTTGGAGTTTGTTAATAAAATTGTCGGCGGATCTGTCCCTAGGGAATTTATTGCGCCCGTAGAAAAGGGTGTCAGGGAAAGAATGGAAAGCGGTATTTTGGCTGGCTATCCACTGAGAGATTTAAAGGTAACGTTGTATGATGGGTCTTTCCATGAGGTTGATTCTAGTGAGATGGCCTTTAAGATTGCGGGGTCAATGGCTTTAGTGAGTGCCTGTCAGAAGGCTGAGCTGGTTTTGTTAGAGCCTGTTATGAAGGTGGAGGTGTTGGTTCCTCAGGATTTTATGGGTGATGTTATCGGCGATTTGAATAGTCGTCGCGGAAAAATTCATGGAATGAAAGCCCGTGGAAGTTCACAAGTGGTAGATGCAGCTGTCCCATTAAGTGAAATGTTTGGGTATTCTACGGATCTACGATCCAAGACTCAGGGCCGGGCGACGTATAGTATGGAGTTTGAATCGTATGAGGTGGTTCCCAAGCTTATGGCGCAGCAGATCATCAAAAAGAATCAAGGCGAATGAGGCCTCTCTTTGTAATCTGTGTTTTTATGTTAAAAGAGTGAATTGAGGAGGAAAGAGGATGGCGAAGGCGAAATTTGAGCGGAAGAAGCCGCATCTGAATGTGGGGACGATTGGGCATGTGGATCATGGGAAAACGACGCTCACGTCCGCGCTGACGAAAGTCATGGGCGATATGGGCCAAGCCACGTTTGTCCCATATGACGAAGTGGCCAAGGCCAGTGAGAGCCAGGGCCGACGCGACCCCACCAAGATTCTCACCATCGCCATCTCGCATGTGGAGTATGAGACCGCCAACCGTCATTACGCGCACGTTGATTGCCCGGGCCATGCGGATTATGTCAAAAACATGATCACGGGCGCCGCACAAATGGATGGGGCCATTTTAGTGGTCAGTGCTGCCGATGGGCCCATGCCGCAAACGCGTGAGCATATTCTCTTAGCGCGCCAAGTCGGCGTGCCCTACATCGTGGTCTTTTTGAATAAAGCGGATAAAGTCGAAGACGCCGAATTGCTGGAGTTGGTGGAGTTGGAAGTGCGAGAGCTGCTGACCAAGTATGGGTTCCCGGGTGATGATGTCCCAGTCGTCATTGGGTCAGCCATCAAAGCCATTGAAGAAGATCAAAGCGACATTGGTGTGCCGTCGATCAAGAAGCTCTTGGACGCCGTCGACAGCTATATCCCGACGCCAGAGCGGGCCATTGACAAGCCCTTTCTCATGCCCATTGAAGATGTGTTCACCATCAGTGGTCGGGGGACCGTCGTCACGGGTCGTGTCGAGCGTGGAATCGTCAAGGTGGGGGATGAAATTGAAATTGTCGGGTTGAAGGATACCCAGGTGACCATTGTCACGGGGGTGGAAATGTTCCGGAAGGTCTTGGATGAAGGGCAAGCGGGAGACAATATTGGCGCCTTGCTGCGTGGGACGAAGAAAGAAGACGTGGAGCGGGGCATGGTGTTGGCCAAGCCCAAGTCGATTAAGCCGCATACCAAGTTCAAGGCCGAAGTCTATGTGTTGACGAAGGAAGAAGGGGGGCGACATACGCCGTTCTTCAATGGGTACCGGCCACAGTTCTACTTCCGCACAACGGATGTGACGGGCATCGTGCACCTCAACGAAGGCGTGGAGATGGTGATGCCGGGCGATAATGTGTCCTTTTCGGGCGAGTTGATTGCGCCAATTGCGATGGAGCAGGGGGTGCGGTTTGCGGTGCGAGAAGGGGGCCGAACAGTGGGCGCCGGGGTGGTAACGGAAATTGTCGAATAAAAATACGTGATTTAAGGGGAAGGGTAGGTTTTCTTGTGGATCGAGACCGCAGAATTCGAATACGTTTAAAGGGTTTTGACTACCGTGTGCTTGATCAATCTGTTCGAGAGATTGTGGATACGGTTAGGCGTAGTGGAGCCCTCATTGCGGGCCCTGTTCCTTTGCCTACGCGAATTGAAAAATATACGGTTAATCGTGGAACGCATGTAGATAAGAAATCGCGAGAGCAATTTGAAATTCGTACTCACAAAAGGTTGTTGGATATCATGGAGCCGACTCCAGAGACCATGGACGCCTTGATGAAGTTAAATCTAGCCGCAGGAGTTGATGTGGAGATTAAGTTATAGAAACTCCTGTCCTTCTTGATTAGTTAAAGATTCTTTCAACGAAAAAATTAGGTAATACGTAAAATGGTAAATGGATTGATGGGCAAGAAGCTAGGTATGATTCAGGTGTTTAATGAGGCACGCTGTCTTATTCCGGTTACGGTGTTAGAGGTTGGCCTAAGTGGAGTTGTGCAAATAAAAGAAAAGGGGCGCGATGGTTATGGTGCGGTTCAGGTTGGTACCCAAGAGGTCGCTGAGCGGAAGCTTACGAAAGGGCAAATTGGCCATTTGAAAAAAGTGAATGACAAGCGCTGGCGACATTTAAAAGAATTTCAATCAACTGGAAAAGCCGAAATTGGTGCATTGATAACCGTGGATTTATTCTCTAAGGGTGAGCAGGTGAATGTCCAGGGTGTTTCTAAGGGGAAGGGCTTTCAGGGGGTCATGAAGCGCCATAATTATAGTGGGGGGCCCGCTACTCATGGGTCGATGTTTCATCGGAAGCCTGGGGCGATTGGCCAATGCTCTTTTCCTTCTCGAGTATTTAAGAATAAGGGGTTGCCAGGTCAAATGGGGAATAAACGAATTACGGTAAAAGGTCTCAGAGTCTTTGATGTTAAGCCTGAGGAAAATATTCTGCTTGTTACTGGATCAATCCCCGGCCCCGTTGGTGGGATGGTGATTGTGAGGAAGGCTGGATAAGGCAAAATTATGGATGCTATTCCTGTATATGGCCCCACTGGGCAGAAGGTAGATACTGTCGAACTGAGTGAAGGGGTTTTTGCTGCCTCTATTGATGAGCGTCTTGTCCATAAGGCGGTAGTGATGCAAAGGGCTTCAACTCGTCAGGGTACTGCTTCGACAAAGGGGCGTGGTGAAGTTCGTGGATCAGGAAAAAAGCCTTGGAAGCAGAAACATACGGGAAGGGCCAGGGCTGGTTCCGCGCGTTCGCCTATTTGGAGGCACGGGGGAATAGTTTTTGGGCCTAGACCGAGAACGTACGGGTACCAAATGCCCAAAAAAGTGTACCGGGCTGCGCTAAGGGCGGGTTTAAGTGATAAGGCAGCAGCCGGGGATTTGATCGTGGTTGATTTATCTTTGTCTGAAATGAAGACCAAAGAGCTTGTTCGTCAGCTTGCGCAGTTTGGGGCTGTTGGGAAAGTGGTTCTGGTTGTTGAAGAGGGTCTCATGGATATTATTCGAATTGGGAAAAATGTGAAATTGCTAAAAGTTCTTCATGCCAAGGATCTTAATGTTTATGATCTGTTGTGGTGCGAGAAGTTGGTTGTCACTCGCGGAGAATTGCAACAAATACAGGAAGCGTGGGTTTAGCATGAATCCTTATGATGTCCTGATTCGTCCTTTATTGACGGAAAAAATAACGGCAATTCGTGAAATAAAAAATTTTGTGGCGTTTGCAGTTGACAGTCGGGCTACGCGAATTGATATTTTCAGAGCCGTTGAAAAGATTTTTAGTGTGAAGGTTGCCTCAGTTAATGTTATGAATGTTAGAGGAAAGAAAAAACGCCAGGGTCGGTATTTGGGGAAACGTTCCGATTGGCGTAAAGCATTTGTGACATTAAAAGATGGTGAGAAAATTGAATTGTATGAGAGCGCATAGCATATAAAAATGTTCCGGCTAAGACGATTTGTGACGAAAGAAGACATTTTATGCCAATAAAAATCTATAAACCTACGTCTCCCGGCCGTCGAGGTATGACTGCCGTTGTCAATGAAGGGTTGGCTCCTAATAAACCTGAAAAAAGTTTAACAAAGACAATCTCTCCATCTGGCGGAAGAAACAATGCAGGGCGGATTACGGTCCGCTTTAGGGGTGGCGGGCATAAGCGTCAATATCGAAAAATAGATTTTAAAAGAGAAAAGGTTGGCGTCCCTGCCAGGGTGGCCACCATAGAATATGATCCCAATCGTACGGCTCGCATTGCTTTGTTGCATTATGTTGATGGGGAGAAGCGATATATTTTAGCTCCTCATGGGTTGGCTGTCGGTGATACGGTTCAATCAGGGCCACAGAGCGAGGTGAGGGTGGGGAATGCTCTGCCGCTCATGGGGGTTCCGTTAGGTGTCGTTATTCATAATCTTGAAATGAAGCCTGGCAAGGGTGCGCAATTAGCGAGAAGCGCCGGGGCATCTGCTCAGGTTATGGGTCGTGACCAGGGTTATGTGCAGGTTCGTTTGGCGTCCGGTGAAATGCGAAAGATTTTAGGAACCTGTATGGCGACTGTTGGCCAAGTAGGGAATCTAGATCACAATAATGTCAGTATCGGAAAGGCAGGGCGTTCTCGTTGGAAGGGGAAGAAGCCTCATGTGCGTGGTGTCGTGATGAATCCTGTGGATCATCCTCATGGAGGTGGTGAAGGAAAGGCCGGGGCGGGAAACCCTCATCCGGTTTCGCCATGGGGTCAGCCTGCAAAAGGATTCAAGACCCGTAAGCCCAGAAATCAAAGCTCGCGGTATATCATTGCCAGTAGAAAGAAAAAGTCTCGTTAAATTTAGGGGGAGACGATGCCAAGGTCAGTTCATAAGGGTCCATTTGTTGATGAGCATCTTCTTAGGAAGGTTGAGAAGGCTAGGGAAACAGGGGAGTCAAGGGTCATAAAGACATGGTCTCGCCGCTCTACGATTACACCGGATATGATTGGTCTGACGTTCGCTGTTCATAATGGCAGAAAATTTATTCCAGTGTTTATTAGTGACAATATGGTGGGTCATAAATTGGGCGAATTCTCTCCCACTCGGCTTTTTAAGGGACATAGCGCTGCTCGGAGTGAAAAAAGCATGGCTTTAAAGTAGTTCAATTGTGATTAGTCTGTAGATTCTGATTATTGAAAGAATAGAGATACAAATGGCTGAAGCAAAAGCAATTTTGAGGCATGTGCGAATGGCGCCGCGCAAAGCGAGACTGGTTGTGGATATGGTGAGGGGTCGAAACGCAGCTGATGCGCTGGCTCTCTTGAAGTATACGCCTCGATCGGCGGCCAGGGTCGTTGAGCAGTTGTTAGTCTCGGCAGTCTCAAATGCGGGCCTAAAAGATTTAGGTGAGCCTGAAAGTCTCAAAATATCAAGGGCATATGTTGATGGAGGGGCTGTTCTTAAGAGGTTTCAGCCTCGCGCCCAGGGCCGAGCCAGCCCGATAAAGAAACGAACAAGTCATATTACAATTATTGTCAGTCCGGTTGACTAATAAAGGTTCAATGCTATCCCTCGTTTGGGATAATTAAGGGAGAGTCATTCATGGGGCAGAAGACCCATCCGTATGGATTTCGATTGGGCTATACGCGTACTTGGCGGTCACGGTGGTATGCAAAAAAGGATTATGCCAAGCTCCTGCACCAGGACTTAGCTATCCGAGGTGTAGTGAAAAAACGGCTGTATCACGCGGGGATTTCTAGCGTCGAAATTGAGCGATCAGGGAATCAATTGAAATTGATTATTCATACGGCGCGGCCTGGAATTATTATTGGTCGTAAAGGGGCAGAAGTTGATAAATTGAAGGCCTCGCTAGAAAAAGAATATGGCAATGAAGTGTTTGTTACAGTCAAAGAAATAAAGAAGCCAGAGATTGACGCTCAATTAGTAGCGGAAAATATTGCCACCCAATTAGAAAAGCGTGTTTCCTTCCGTCGGGCATTGAAGCGAAGTATGGCTTCAGCTATGCGCCTTGGTGCCTTGGGCATTAAAGTGTATTGTGCCGGACGTTTGGGGGGGCACGAAATTGCCAGAACTGAATGGTATCGTGAGGGGCGTGTGCCTCTGCATACCTTGAGGGCTGATGTGGAATATGGTTTTGCGGAAGCTAAAACGTCATATGGTCAAATTGGGGTTAAGGCCTGGATTTATAAAGGAGACGCTCAAATTCCTTCACTGGAAAAAGCGGAGCCGTCTCTTGGGTTTCTGTAGAATAATGAACCTTTCTATTGGAGAAATGGGACAATGTTAGCGCCGAAACGCATTAAGTTTCGTAAGGTTCATAAGGGTCGAATGCGAGGGAAAGCTTACCGTGGCGGGGAGGTTTCTCATGGCCAGTACGGACTGAAAGCCATGGAGCCTGGCCGAATTACGGCAAGGCAAATTGAAGCTGCTCGTATTGCGATGACGCGGCATGTGAAGCGTGGAGGTAGGATTTGGACGAGGATTTTTCCAGATAAACCAATTACGAAAAAACCTGCTGAAGTTCGTATGGGTAAGGGTAAGGGTAATCCTGAGTACTGGGTTGCGGTGGTAAAACTAGGAAGAATATTATTCGAAATGGATGATGTGACGCGAGAAGTAGCAGAAGAGGCCTTGCGCTTGGCGGGCCATAAGCTCCCTGTTTTAACCAAATTCGTCGTGCGCGGGGACATTCCTGTCCTGTAATTTCGTTAGAAGGTATTTGAAATGGATATAGATCAATTAAGAAACTTAGAAAAATCAGAACTTGTTGAAAAGATAGGTCTATTGAAGCAGGAGTTATTTCATTTTCGGAGCCAATTGGCCATGGGCCGAATGGAAAACCCAATGAAAATTCGAGAGGCCAAACGGAATATTGCGCGTGTTCATACAGTTATTCGGCAAAAGGGTTGATGAAGGCATGAAGTTTTCCAAGAAAGTTTTAAATTTATGACACAAACAAGACCGGTCCCTCGTGCGCTTTTTGGGAAAGTAGTCAGTGATAAAATGCAAAAGACTGTAGTTGTTGAAGTCGTTCGGATTGAGCGACATTCGCTGTATGGGAAGGTCCTCAGGCGAAAAACGAAAATGAAAGTTCACGACGAGCAAGATCAATGCAAAATTGGCGATCAGGTGAAGATTGTGTATTCTCGGCCCATTAGCAAGGATAAGTGTTGGCGAGTGGCCGAAATTTGTGGGAAAAAATCTGCCGCATAAGTGTTTATTGTCGCTCAGACTTAGGACTTAAAAATAAATTATGATTCAAACTTATTCATATCTTGATGTTGCCGATAATTCTGGAGCGAAAAGCGTGCGTTGTTTTCACGTGCTTGGTGGAACGAAGCGCCGCTATGCATCGTTGGGTGATTTGATTGTCGTATCAGTTCGTGAGGCGATTCCTCGCGCATCTGTCAAAAAAGGCGATGTCATGAAGGCCGTCATAGTCAGGACAAAAAAAGGTTCCCGGCGCAGAGACGGATCTCATATCAAATTTGATCGGAATGCGTGTGTCTTGGTGAACGCTCAAGGTGACCCAGTTGGGACACGAATTTTCGGGCCTGTGGCAAGAGAGTTGCGCACGAAAAAATACATGAAAATTATCTCGTTGGCTCCTGAGGTCATTTAGGAAGATGGACATGCCTGGAAAATTTCGGATTAAAAAGGGCGATATGGTTATGGTTATCGCTGGAAAAGAGCGAGGGAAGACCGGAAAGATATTGGAGGTTCTTACGAAGGATGGACGTGTAATAGTTGAAAAGCTGAATATGATCAAACGCCATACCAAGCCCAATGCCAAAAACAAGCAAGGGGGAATATTAGAAAGAGAAGGAACGATGGCGATTTCTAATGTGATGGCGTATTGCGAATCGGTGCAAAAGCCTTCACGTCTAAGAATGAAGACCTTTGAGGATGGGCGTAAGGTTCGCGTGTATCAAAAGGCTCCTACGGAAGTATTGGATAAAAGCTAATGAAGTCACGATCTGCATCAAAAGAATCTAGTAAATCAAAAGATGAAAAGCCTCAATCTTCCGCAGTGGCGCCGGTTAATTATGTTCCGCGCTTGAAGGTGTTGTTTCGGGAGAAGGTTTTGCCGGCAATGATGAAGGAGTTTGACTATAAAAACCCGATGCAGGTCCCACGAGTTGAACGAATTGTGTTAAACGTGGGGATGGGTGAAGCCGTTCAGAATGTCAAGTTATTGGAGAGTGCTGCCAGTGAACTTGAGCAAATTACGGGGCAGAAGCCTGTGCTGACGAGGGCAAAAAAAGCCATAGCCGGGTTTAAGTTGCGAGAGGGCATTCCTATTGGAGTGAAGGTGACGTTAAGGGGAACCCGCATGCATGAATTCATGGATCGATTGGTGGCTGTGGCATTGCCTCGAATCAGAGACTTTCGTGGGATTTCACCTAAAGCTTTTGATGGGCGTGGCAACTATACCTTGGGTTTGAAAGAGCAGTTAACGTTTCCAGAAATTAAATATGATGATATTGCGTCTATTCATGGAATGGATATTACCTTTGTGACGTCTGCCGAGCGGAATGACGAAGCCAAGGCTTTACTGGCTCATTTAGGAATGCCTTTCCGCAAATCCTAGAAGAGGGGAAGGAGTAGCGGTGTCAAGGTTAGCACTTAAGAATAAGGCCAAGCGGGAGCCAAAATTTCCTTGCCGTCAATATAATCGCTGCCCATGTTGTGGGCGGGTAAGAGGTTTTTTGCGACGGTTCCGTATGTGTCGCATCTGTTTTCGTTTCCTGAGTCTGCGTGGAGATATTCCAGGCGTGACGAAGTCGAGTTGGTAGAAGGGTGAAATTCACTTTGAAAGTTTTTGAAATAAAAAATGTTACAAGAGGTTTTGTCTCATGTCGATGACTGATCCGATTGCGGATTTATTTGTACGAATTCAAAACGCGGGAAAGCGTGGGCATGACCTCGTGAAAATTCCTGCCTCACGAGTTAAGGGAGAAATCCTTCGGATCTTAAAGAATGAAGGGTTTATTCGTGATTATCAGTCCATTAGTACGGAGGCGCATCCGACTCTTGAGGTGGCGCTACGATATGCTCCTGGCCGGCAAAAAAAATCATTTATCACTGGTATGAAGAGAGTGAGTAAGCCGGGTTGCCGGGTTTACGCTGGTAAGGGTGATTTGCCAAAGGTTATGAAAGGTTTAGGGGTTGCCATACTCACAACTGATCGTGGGATGTTGACTGATGAGCAGTGTCGCTCAATGGAAGTCGGTGGAGAGATTCTTTGCCACGTGTGGTAGTGCTCTTTTTTATCTGCAACCGTGTTTAGCGTTAAGTCGTAGGATAATCATGTCAAGAATTGGAAGAAAGCCTATATCGATCCCATCTGGGGTGGAAGTTAAAGTGCATGACGCGAAGGTCTTGGTGAAGGGGCCTCTAGGGCAATTGGAGTGGGCTTTGAATCCAGGAATCCAAGCGCAGGTGGAAGATGGAGTCGTGTCACTCACTCGGGCAAGTGACTCTATTAAATTGCGAGCCCTTCATGGTTTAACCAGAGCCGAAATTTCAAATAAAATCGTAGGGGTCAAAGAAGGGTACCAGAGGGATCTTGAAATTATGGGCGTAGGGTATCGAGCTCAACTTCAGGGGGATGATTTAAGTTTTACTGTTGGATATGCTCATCCTGTTTCCTTGAAGCTGCCTCAAGGAGTGAAGGCTACCGTTGATAAACAAACGTTAATTTCCCTCAAGGGTATTGATAAGCAGGTAGTCTCTCAGGTCGCAGCGCAAATTCGTGCAATAAAGGTCCCCGATGTGTATAAGCATAAAGGGATAAAATATGCTGGGGAAGAATTACGTAAAAAAGCCGGCAAGGCTGGGAAAAAATAGGGTGTACCTGTGAATATATCTGAGAAGCGAAAAAGATTAGGACGGCGAAGCCGAAGGGTTCGACTTCGTATTGTGGGGTTATCTTCCCGTCCAAGATTAAGTGTTTTCCGCAGTAATGCTCATATTTACGCACAAATCATTGATGATGTCGCTGGAAGAACGCTTGTTTCTGCTTCAACTTGTGACCCTGGATTAAAGGATCGTATTAAGTCGGGCGGAAGTGTGGAGGCTGCAAAAATAGTCGGGGAGGTCATTGCCGAACGGGCGAAGGCGATTCCTGTTGAATTGGTCGTCTTTGATCGTGGGGGAAGATTGTATCACGGTCGAGTGAAGGCTTTAGCTGATGCTGCGCGTTCTGCTGGCCTAAAATTCTAATTCATGCCTATTCCTAAATTCTGAGGAAGAGAAGGATTCACGCCTGTGAGGGTTAATGTTGAAGAGCTTAATTTAAAAGACAAGCCAGTGGTAATTAACCGTGTAGCCAAGGTGGTGAAGGGCGGTAAGCGGTTTTCTTTCTCAGCACTGGTTGTTGTTGGTGATGGAGAGGGTTGGGTTGGTATTGGCAAGGGGAAGGCCGCAGAGGTCCCATCTGCCATTGCCAAAGCCGTCGAACATGCGAAGAAAAACCTTATTCGAATCCCCTTGAAATATAATTCTATTCCTCATGAAGTCCATGGGCGCTTTGGGGGTGAGCATATTATGTTGAAACCTGCCAAGCAGGGAACCGGTATTATTGCTGGTGGGGCTGTTCGGACATTGCTGGAGGTTGCCGGTGCCAAAAATGTGGTGGCCAAGACTTTGGGCCGAGGGAATCCTTTTAACGCAGTGCGAGCGACTATTCAGGGTTTAAGCCAACTACGGGATCCTCAGGAAGTCAGAGCGATGAGGAAATCGCGTATTGGGTTGGATGATTAATTTTTGTTAAAGAATTTGTGAGGTAAGGGAGTTATTATGGCCACGCCATCCCAGTTATCCATTACATTAAAGCGGAGTCAGATTGGCCATCCCGTTAAAATGCGCCTTGTCCTAAGGGGGTTGGGTTTGCGTAAAATTGGGCAGACCGTTTCGCGGCCAGATACACCACAGGTTCGAGGATTGGTGAATAAAGTCAGACATCTTATAGAGGTTGCCGGATCATGAAGCTCCACGATTTACATCCCTATCCTGGTTCTAAAAAGAAAAAGAAACGTCTTGGTCGCGGTCATGGTTCAGGGCATGGTAAGACTTCTGGAAAAGGGCATAAAGGCTTGTTAGCTCGTTCAGGCCGGGCCAATATGATCGGATTTGAGGGTGGACAAATGCCTTTGGCTCGTCGACTCCCCAAGCGAGGATTTACCAATATATTCCGAATTGAATATACGGTCATTAATATTCAAACACTTGCTGCCCAAGAAAATATTGCCGATTTTACCGTATCTGTTTTTAAGGAACTAGGGCTTTTGAAGGGCAGAAATGCTCGGATTAAGATTCTTGGTGAGGGTGATATCAGTCGTCCGCTAGTGGTTGAAGCCCATAAATTCAGTGGGGCCGCTAAACAAAAAATTGAAGATGCAGGCGGGCAAGTCAAGGTGATTGGCCGTGCTTGAACGGCTTGTTACAAGTCTTCAAAATATTTTAAAAATTCCTGAGTTGCGTAGCAGGGTATTATTTACCTTGGCCATGCTCGCGATCTTTAGGATTGGGGCTCATATTCCCACTCCTGGTATCAATAATGAGGAGCTATTTAAATTTCTTACGGAACGTGGGGGAGCCCTTATGGGGTTCCTGGACATCTTTTCCGGAGGGGCATTATCGAGGCTGACAATTTTTGCGTTGGGCATCATGCCCTACATCAGTGCCTCAATCATTTTGCAGCTTCTGACCGTTGTTGTTCCACATCTAACGAAATTATCAAAAGAGGGTGAACGAGGCAGAAAGACGATTATTCAATATACCAGGTATGGAACAATCGGCATTGCCTTTATTCAAGGATTTGGTATTGCCCTTGGACTTGAGGGAATGAACGACGGAGCCTTTGTGCTTGATCCTGGTTGGCCTTTCCGCTTCATGACAGTCATTACCCTGGTTGCGGGCACAGCATTCCTTATGTGGTTGGGTGAGCAAATCACTGAGCGTGGTGTCGGAAATGGAATATCATTAATTATTTTTTCCGGAATCGTAGCTAGCCTCCCTGGCGCCATTGTCCAAACGTTTGAATTATACAAAATTGGGCAAATTAGTCTCCTCTTATTGCTCCTTCTTGGTGTGGTCATGCTGGCTGTCATGACGGCCATTGTCTTTTTGGAAAGTGGCCGAAGGAAAATTGCGGTTCAATATGCGAAACGAATAGTTGGACGCCGAGTCTATGGGGGACAAAATACCCATATACCCTTAAAAATTAATACGGCAGGTGTCATTCCGCCGATTTTCGCCTCGTCAATTATTGCCTTCCCGGCAACAATAACGAGTTTTATTCAGGTGCCGTGGGTTCAGGCGTTTGGGGCCCAGTTGGCTCCAGGCTCGCTGCTGTATACCATGATGTATGTTGGGCTTATTATTTTCTTTTGCTTTTTCTATACGGCTGTTGTCTTAAACCCAGTGGACATGGCTGACAATATGAAAAAATATGGTGGGTTTATTCCTGGCATTCGCCCAGGTCAAAAGACTGCCGATTTTATTTATAAAGTTTTAACCAGAATCACGTTTGCTGGAGCGATTTATCTGGCCATCGTCTGTGTTATTCCTGAGTTGCTCATCTATAAATTGAATATGCCGTTTTACTTTGGTGGAACGTCACTCCTGATTGTCATTGGAGTTGGTCTCGATACAGCTCAGCAAATTGAAAATCATATGCTCATGCGAAATTATGATGGATTTCTTGGGAAGACACCACTAAAAGGAAGAAATACATAGCAGTATGCGGGTCATTTTTCTTGGTCCTCCAGGTGTGGGTAAGGGGACGCAGGCAGACTTTATCGCACAGAATTATGGCATTCCAAAATTGTCTACGGGAGATTTGCTTCGGGAGAGTGTGGTGAAGGGAACGTCATTAGGTCAAGAAGCGAAGGGATATATGAACCGAGGGGAATTAGTGCCAGATGATGTGGTCATTGGATTGGTTGAAGAAAAGCTCGGGTCCCCTGATTGTGAGAAGGGATTTTTGCTTGACGGGTTTCCTCGGACAGTGGCGCAAGCTGATCGGTTATCGGCCTATTTGGGTTCAAGGGGAGAGGGCTTGGATCGAGTCATCCATTTTTCTCTTTCTAAGAATGAGATTGTCAGGCGAATAAGCGGGCGCCGAAGTTGCCCTGATTGTAAAGCGGTCTATCATCTTGAATCGGTTCCACCAAAAGTAGAAGGAATGTGTGACGCCTGTGGAAAATCCCTCATTCAAAGAAATGATGACAAGCCTGAAACAATTGAATCTCGTTTGGCGGTATATCAGGAACAAACAGCTCCATTAATTGAGTATTATCATTCCAGAAATATTCTTGGTGAATTAGATGGAGCAGGCTTAGTGCCTGCCGTACAGGAACGATTAGTAGCTCTTTTGGCTCAGCCAAGAGTAGAATGATTATTCTGAAAACCCTTGAAGAGGTTGAATTCATATCTCGAGCTAGCCAAATTGTTGCCGAATGTCAAAAAGTCTTAATTCGAGAGCTGAAGCCGGGAATGACCACGCTGGATTTGGATGCGTTAACAGAAACTTTTATTCGTGATCATGGCGGGGCTCCGGCATTCAAGGGCTATCGAAATTATCCAAATAGTCTGTGTGCCTCACTCAATGAAGAAGTCGTTCATGGTATTCCGTCCAAACGAGTGCTGAAAGATGGAGATATCATCGGGTTGGATGTTGGAGCAATTGTGGAAGGATTTTACGGAGATGGCGCTGTGACTGTTTCGGTGGGAGAAGTTAAGCCATCAATTCGACAATTGATTCAGGTCACCCAAGAGGCGTTGTGTAAAGGCTTGGAGCAAGCGGTGGTGGGGAAGCGATTATCAGACATATCTTCGGCTATTCAAGCGCATATCGAACAACACGGGTTTTCGGTGGTCCGGGACTTTGTGGGCCATGGTATTGGTCGCCAATTGCATGAAGAGCCGCAGGTGCCAAATTATGGAAAGCCTGGGCAGGGGCCACGTTTGAAGTCTGGGATGGCTCTCGCTATCGAACCGATGGTCAATATGGGTGGGGCTGGAGTGAAAGTATTGGACGATGGATGGACGGCCGTGACGAGTGACGGTTCACTCTCTGCTCATTTTGAACATACCATTGCGATTGAGCCAGCTGGGCCTCCACGTGTACTTACTGCTTGTGTCTAGAGGAGAAACGTAGTAATTTTCTGATGGGAAAAGAAGACGTTATTGAGGTACAAGGATCTGTGACGGAAACGTTGCCCAACGCGATGTTTCGCGTAAAGCTAGACAATGGGCACAAATTATTAGCGCATATTTCAGGGAAAATGCGCATGCATTTTATTCGAATTCTGCCAGGTGATAAAGTGACAGTCGAGCTCTCTCCCTATGATCTTACGCGTGGGCGGATTACTTATCGGTTTAAATAGAGGGTACTATCGTGAAGGTTCAATCATCAGTAAAGCCAATATGTGTAAAATGTAGCGTTATTCGCCGAAAAGGGGTGGTTCGAGTTTTGTGTGTGAATCCCCGGCATAAACAACGGCAAGGCTAGGAAATATTAATACGCAGTAGTAAGAAATGCGTGTAACGAAGGAATAGAAGCGATGGCCAGAATTGCAGGAGTAGAACTTCCGGTTGGGAAACGTGTTGATGTGGGTTTGACCTATATTTTTGGGATTGGCCCTGCCCGCGCCAGGGAGATTTTACGAAAGACCGGAGTGACTTCCGATACACGGATCAAAGATTTGCAAGAAGATGAAGTGGTGAAATTACGTGAAACGATTGATCAGGACTATGACGTTGAAGGGGATCTTCGTAAAGAGCAGTCGATGAGCATCAAGCGATTAATGGATATTGGAACCTATCGTGGTCTTCGTCATCGGAAGGGTCTTCCAGTAAGAGGGCAGCGGACAAAAACAAATTCTAGGACCAGAAAAGGTCGTCGAGGCGCAATCGGTGGCAAATCGAAACGATAAACCTGGCGAAAGGGACGGTTTATGGGTGTGAAAAAGGGGAAAAAAAAGGAACGGAAAGTTCTACAAGTTGGCATTGTCCATATTATGGCCTCTTTTAATAATACGATTGTGACCATTACGGATCTTTCCGGAGGAGCGGTGTCCTGGGCCAGTGCTGGAAGCCAAGGATTTAAAGGGTCAAGGAAAAGTACGCCATTTGCTGCCACGCGTGCGGGAGAAGTTGCAGCCAAAAAAGCCATGGAACATGGATTGCGCCAAGTTGATGTGTATGTGAATGGTCCTGGTTCTGGTCGAGAAGCGGCCGTTCGAGCACTACAATCTGTTGGATTACGAGTGAATTTGATACGGGATGTGACGCCGATTCCTCACAATGGGTGTCGACCTCCTAAGCGGCGTCGAGTTTAGTAATGTTTATGAGAATATATAAAGAAATTCATTTGCCTCGGATTTTGAGATAGGGGGAGAGCGGATATGGCCAAATATACTGGGCCTGTTTGTCGATTGTGTCGACGAGAAGGCGTGAAATTGTTTCTAAAAGGCACCAGGTGCATGACTGAAAAATGTGCGATTGAGCGTCGAAGTTATCCGCCTGGACAGCATGGACAGTCTCGGCGAACTCGGCCAACCGAGTATGGGACGCAGTTGAGAGAAAAACAAAAGCTTCGGCGAGTGTATGGGATGATGGAACGCCAATTTTTGAAAACATATCATTTGGCTGCTGGTCGAAAAGGGGTCACAGGCGAGCATTTGCTCAGTCTTTTGGAACGACGGCTGGATAACGTTGTCTATCGGTTGGGTTTTGCGGCCTCACGTGGACAGGCTAGGCAATTAGTGAATCATGGACATTTATTGGTCAATGGGCGAAAGGTGACCATTCCTTCCATGACCATTAATGTTGGGGATTCCATTGAAGTGAGGGAGAAAAGCCGTCAATTGGTTCCGGTCCAGGCCGCGCTTGAAGTTGCAGAGGGGCGTGGGGTGCCAAATTGGTTAGATATGGAGCGTAACTTATTGAAGGGGACAGTCCAAGCGCTTCCCACAAAAGAAGATATTGATGTGTTGGTTAATGAGCAAGTGGTAGTGGAATTATATTCACGGTAAATGAATAGGATAATTCATGAGCCGAAAAAACGATAAAGGGGGTATGGGGCATTCAATGCCACCGCCTTGGGATCAAGAAAGGGAGACGCGATCCTTATGATTACAAGCATGAAGGATTTTCAACTGCCTACGAAGCTGGAATTGGAAAAAGAGACAGCTTCGTCGACGTATGGCAAATTTACGGCCGAACCATTTGAGCGAGGGTTTGGAACAACGCTGGGAAGTGCTCTACGTCGAGTGCTCCTTTCCTCTCTTCCAGGAGCAGCGGTGACCTCTGTCAAAATCGAAGGGGTGTATCACGAGTTTTCGACTATTCCTGGTGTCACGGAAGATGTCACAATCCTGATTCTTAATATTAAGGGGTTGCGGTTACGCTTATATTCAGAAAAGGCTAAGGCCATTCGTTTGAAAAAGAAGGGGCCTGGAGAAGTGAAGGCTGGTGACCTGGCCGTGGATTCTGAGGTCACCATTTTAAACCCTGACCTACATATTGCTACCTTGGATAAGGAGGCAACCTTAGATATTGAACTTATTGTCAAGCCTGGTCGAGGGTATGCTCCGGCTGAACGAAACAAAGAAGAGGGATTGCCTATTGGAGTTATTCCGGTCGATTCCGTATTTTCGCCAATAAAACGGGTGAACTTCAGTGTCGAAAGTGCGCGGGTAGGTCGAATAACCGACTATGATAAGTTAATTCTTGAAGTCTGGACCGATGACAGCATTACTCCCCAAGAAGCGGTCACGGCTGCTGGGAGTATTCTGCGAGATCATTTGGATATTTGCTTGCCATCAGACGAGACCGGCGAGCCGGCACAAGACGATAGTGGTGACGAAGCCAATTTGCAAATTAATCAACATTTGTTCCGGAGTGTGAATGAGCTAGAGCTCTCCGTGCGTGCCGCGAACTGTTTGAAAAATGCGAATATCAAAAGTATCGGTGAATTGGTTCAGCGCAGCGAAAATGAGATGCTGAAAACAAAGAATTTTGGGAAAAAGTCGTTAAATGAAATCAAAGAGGTTTTGTTGGAAATGGGGTTAGAATTAGGTACAAAAGTGAGTGAAGTCACAGAATCCCACTCCTGAACTATTTTAAAAGGACGGTGTTGTTGTGCGGCACAGAAAAACTGGTAGACAATTAGGGCGAAATACCAAACATCGTTTGGCGCTGTTTAGGAATTTAGCTACTTCGTTAATGGAGCATGAACGAATTGAAACCACAGAGGCCAAAGCCAAGGAATTGCGTGGGATCACGGATAGGCTTATTACGCTTGGGAAAGAAGGGACGCTCCATGCCCGTCGAGGGGCCTTGCGCGTATTACGCACCAAGCAAGCGGTCGCTAAACTCTTTGATGATATCGCAAAACGATTTTCTGATCGTCATGGCGGCTATACTCGTATCATAAAAACAAGACGACGACCGGGAGATGCTGCCAAGTTAGTGGCTATTGAATTGGTCGAAGGAGTCGCTGCGTCTCAAGCAATAACCAGTACCACTGATTCTCCTGAATAGGGCATTTGTCTATAAGGTTTCGTCTCCTCCATCACGGCTATATTTTTTCTTCTCTCCGTAGCCTCACGTCTTCTAGATCGACAGACTAGGGTTTTCATTTACTTGCCATAGGCCCTGTGCTATCATTTTTGCAGGGTTTTTTGCGTTCTGGGCTTTCCATTTTTCATACATGTAGGCCCGATGAAAACCTATTTCATTCGGAGTATCCTCACTTTAAGCATCATCGGTGTGGCTGTTTTTATTGGGCAACGAGTGATTACCCATATGGAAACGAGAAGCCAAGCGACTGCTTCTGTGCCTTTGCGAGAGCAGCAAGGAGCGGATGCCTGGATTCAAGGGTTTTCCTATCACCAAACACGTTCAGGTGCCACGAAATGGGTCGTGACAGCCGAGCAAGCGAAAGTGTTCGATGATGAGCATGTAGCCAAATTGCAAACCGTAAAAGTTCAATTATTTGATCGGGATTTTCAAAAAGAGAAAATGGTTATTACCTCCGAAAATGGGGTCATGAATACCGCGAGTAATGATTTTGATTTAATGAGTCAACATACCAAAACGGTGATGTCGTTTGAATCGGGGTATCAAGTATTTTCAGATAGTTTGACGTG
Source organism: Nitrospirales bacterium (assembly GCA_965248225.1). Lineage (GTDB taxonomy): Bacteria > Nitrospirota > Nitrospiria > Nitrospirales > UBA8639 > Nitrospira_E. Next base: position 3,351,707 of record CBDFIV010000015.1, on the reverse strand, counting down.
GAAAGAAGAGGCTCGCCAAATTCAAACAGATGATCAGGTTGTCATTCAGGGTGGGGGGATGGTGATTACGGGAACAGGGTTGATTGGAGATGCTGAGAAGAATGAATTTCAGTTGCTCCACAACGTTCGTGCGGAGGTGTCGTCGCCATAACACATTTGCTGTTGGTCTCTAGCCGCTGGGTATTCGTCATTGCGGGAATGATCCTGTCTCCTTTTTTGGCATGGGGAGCGGATCAAAAAACGGCCACGGTGATTACCTCAAATACGATGACGGCAAGTAGTCAGACAAACAAGGCTATTTTTCGTGAAAATGTGAAAATGGTTCAGGAAGACCTAGTGGTTCATTCCGATATCATGATTGTACATTTTAAAGAAAAGAGTTCTTTGAGGTCCTCTCCGGTTGGGAAACCCTCGGCTCAAAAATCTGAAAAGGAAATTCGGTTCATTGAAGCCAAGAGTCATGTCAAAATTTCCCAAGGCAAGAGCCGAGCGACATGTCAACATGCCCTCTATGACAAACAATTGGAAAAGATCATTCTTCGAGGATCTCCCGTTGTTTGGCAAGAAGGGACTCGGGTCAGTGGGCAGAAAATCACAATGTTTTTGAATGAAAACCGGAGTGTTGTCGAAGGTGACACTCGGGTGACGATTGAAGAGTCAGCGGGAAATGAGTGATCGTCATTCCCAAAGTCATTGTTCTATATTTTCAAGACTTTGTGAAATGGGTTTGGCTCATATCCATTGGAGGAAGACCCATTCGTAAAGCTTTGCTCTCCCCGTTTTTTGAATTGAATATGAAACATTTTTTTCAATAACCGAGTGATTTTTATAGCCACTCCAATGTCATGTACTCAGTTTCAGGCTAAGGCCGTCTATGGGTGAGGATTTGCCAAATGAGAGTCATAAAATTTCCGCGACGAATCTTCAGAAAAGTTTCAAAGGACGGCAAGTGGTCCGAGGAGTCAGTGTGGAACTATTGGGAGGAGAGGTCGTGGGCCTTCTCGGTCCCAATGGGGCGGGGAAAACCACGATTTTTGATATGGTTGTGGGGATTTGTCAGCCTGATCGAGGAAACGTTTTCCTTGATCAAGAAGATATTACCCACCTTCCGATGTATAAACGTGCGAGGCGAGGAATCGGCTATTTACCACAAGAAGCCTCAATTTTTCGCAGACTGTCAGTTGAGGACAATGTGTTGGCCATATTGGAAACCCTCAAGCTTTCAACCTCGCAACGAAAAACTCGCTTAGACGCCTTACTGGCAGAACTGAATCTCACCCGACTTCGGACGCATGCCTCGTATACCCTATCAGGTGGAGAGCGTCGCCGGTTAGAGATTACCCGAGCCTTAGCCATGAATCCTAAATTTTTGCTGCTTGATGAACCCTTTGCAGGGATTGACCCTATTGCTGTCGGTGATATTCAAGACATTCTCACCAATTTGAAAAAGAAACAGATCGGTATTCTTATCACCGACCACAATGTGCAAGATACGCTTTCCATTACCGACCGAGCCTATATAATAAGTGAAGGCTTAATTTTAGAGAGTGGTGCTCCAGAGGTGATTGTGAATAGTCCAAAGGCCCGAGCCGTGTATCTTGGTGAACGTTTTAAAATGTCCCAATAGAGTAAGGTAAATTTTCTTCTATGGACCTTCGTTTAGATCTTCGTCTTTCGCAAAGGCTGGTGATGACTCCCCAGCTGCAGCAAGCGATTAAGCTGTTGCAATTGTCGCGATTGGAGCTCCAGCAAAATTTAGCTCAACAATTGGTCGAAAATCCCCTCTTGGAAGATCTTACTTTGGAGACTCAAGAGGAAGAAGCTGCTACGGCAGAAGAAGGCAATGAGCAAGCGAAAGAACAAGCGGCTGAAGCTGACGGATCAGGAGACTCTGATGAAAGCCAGCCAGCTAAGGAAAGTGAGCCACTCACCTCCGAAGAATGGGATAACATACTAGGAAATGATTGGCGCCCGGCACAGCGAGATCAAATTGGAGCAGGAGACGAGGAGTTCCCATCCTACGAGCAGACATTAACCAAACCGACTTCGCTTGAAGAGCACTTAGAGTGGCAACTTCGTTTGTCCTCCCTGGAAGGGGATGATCGAGATATTGGACGATTGATCATTGGAAATCTAGATGAAGATGGGTATTTACGTGTGCCGTTGGCTGAATTACAGGAGGATGCCCAATGCTCCCTTGAGCGACTTGAGCAGGTGCTTCAGCAAATTCAAACTTTTGACCCACCAGGGGTGGCTGCGCAAAATTTAGCAGAATGCTTGCTCGTTCAATTAAAGCTTCTTCGCCAGAATGAGGCGGGCATAGAACAAACGTTTCCTTCAGTGTTTTCCATGGAAGTGGTTTCCTCTGTCATTAACAACCACTTAGTGGATCTCCAAAAAAAACGTTATCAAGTGGTGGCAAAAGCGTTGGGTGTGACCCTGGATGAGGTGTATGAAGCCGTCCATGTAATCGAAGGGTTAGAGCCTAAGCCGGGACGCCCCTTTTCGATGGACAGTAACTCCATTATTATTCCTGATGTCTATGTGGTGAAACATGAAGGCGAATGGGTGGTGTTGTTGAATGAAGATGGACTCCCTCGGTTGAGGATTAGTCCGTATTACCGGCGCTTACTCTCGAATTCAGGGGAGGATGTTGGTACAACCAAAACGTACTTAGAAGAGAAACTTAAAGGGGCGCAGTGGATTATCCGTAGCATTGATCAACGCAATAAGACCATTGTGAAGGTGGTAACCAGCCTCATCAAATTCCAAGAGGCATTTTTAGAAAAAGGGATTCAATATTTGCGTCCCTTGGTCTTGAAGCAAGTAGCCGATGATGTCGGAATGCATGAGTCGACGATTAGTCGGGTGACGACCAATAAGTATGTCCATTGTCCTCAAGGAATCTTAGAACTGAAATATTTTTTCAATGCAGGAATCCAGCGAGCGGACAATCGTGGCGAGGATATGTCTTCTGTCACTGTTCGGGAAATGATCAGAGAAATGGTCGCACAAGAAGAGTCGGCTAATCCGTTAAAAGATCAAGAAATTGTTTCCAGGCTTAAACTGAAGAACATTCTCATTGCTCGGCGAACGGTAGCCAAATATCGCGCTGAACTGCATATTGCTTCTGCCAGTCAACGCAAACGTATTCCAACCTAAGGGTTTGCGCTATATGTTTTCTGTTACATACCTACGCACTTAATAGAAATGCTTGCGGAGTTGTGTAATGAATTCCTGCCTTTGAGTACTTAATCATGAGCCCTTTTGATGTTTAATAATCGTACGTTCTTCTCGAATGACGCTGATGATTACTGAGCTTTCTCACAATCCAGTCGAGAATGATGCCTTGCCGTTACAATTCATGATGGTGACGGGGACATCCGGGTCTGGCAAAACGCAAGCACTCAAATGCTTAGAAGATTTAGGGTTTTTTTGTGTCGATAATCTTCCTCCGGCACTCTTTCAGAAATTCACGGAATTATGCAGCCAGCCAGGAAAAGATGTAAAAAAAGTGGCGTTGGGAATTGATATTCGTGAGCGAGCTTTTTTTGACGATTTGTTGAGTAACTTAGAAGCTTTACAATCGAATGGAAGCCACGTGGAACTGCTCTTTTTGGAAGCCCAGGATGATATTTTGGTCCGTCGGTTTTCTGAATCACGTCGTCCCCATCCCCTTCTTCCACAACGGCCTGTTATTGAAGGGATTCAATTAGAGCGAGAACGCCTGCAAGGTCTCCGAAGCCGAGCCCACCGGGTTTTGGATACGTCAGATTTTTCCGTCCATGACTTAAAATCATGGATGATTCAACATTATCAAGAGCATGATCAGGCGCAAGCCCTCAAAATCAACCTGTTAAGTTTTGGGTATAAGTTTGGAGTCCCGGTCGATGTTGACCTCGTTTTTGATGTTCGATTTCTACGCAACCCACATTTTGTTCCAGACCTTCAACCATTGACTGGTGAACATGCCGAGATTCAACAGTTTGTGCTGGATAACCAAGAAGGCCAAGATTTTTTGGGACATTTGCGAGAATTGTTTGCATTCTTGCTTCCATTATTTAAGCGGGAACAACGCAGTTATTTAACCATTGCCTTTGGGTGTACCGGAGGCCGACATCGCTCGGTTTCCATGGCCATACACATGAAGGACGTCCTGAAGACTTTAGGATATGAAGTCACGATGCGTCATCGTGAAATTCAAAAAGAAAAAAACGACTCTGCCTAAGATGGTGACCGTGATCTGATCAATCTTCGATTCCCTATTTGGTGAAATTCCTTCCTGTCCGCTAACTCGCCTGTCAGTCATTTCGCAATCTCTCCTAACTGTACACCATCGTTGGTGTTCGTTTCTGGTTTTTCCTCCGGGATGAGTCTGTCCTGATCCAAGTTATTGGGTCACAATCACATCTAAGTAGAAACACGACATCATAATGAGTAATGGCATAGGAGAAATCCACGCAGATACAACTAGAGACAAAGAAAGAATGCAACCATGACGATTTTGAGCAAATATAGTTGGGGAGGGGTGGTTCTTAAGGCTAAGGGTCTTCTGGGAAGTGCGTCATTGGCCCTTGGGGTTGATTGGGGATCTCGTCTGATCAAAACCGTTGCGTTGCAGGCAAATCGTGATCGGCTCACGTTACATGACTTCTCAATGCATCCTGTTCATGAGAAGTCGTCACAAGATGAATCCTCTGATGTGGAGCTAGTGAAGACCATACAAAAAAGAATAACGATTATCTTCGATACGATAGGAACCTCTCTATCGGGTCCATCAGTGTTTATTAAGACAATAACCCTTCCTGTTATGACTGAGGAGAATCTGCGCGACCATCTAGCATTGGAACTTGACCGGTATATTGCGTTTGATGTTCAGGACGTATTCTGGGATGTCTACCATCAAGGATCATCACCTGAGGGCTCGATCGACCAACATGAGCATTTTCTTGTTGTCGCCAAAAAGGAATGTGTCGAACGCCAGGTGGAGGCATTTCGCCAATGTGGGACAACTATTCAATTTGTGGATGTGGATGCTTTTGCCCTCATCAATTTGGTGACATACAACTATGGGAAGGAAGGGAATTGGTTGCTGGCGCATATTGGACCAACGGGCATCGTCATCGTGGTGATGGTCCAAGGGGAGCCAGCCTATATTCGTAAGGTTGCCTATGAAGCCGAGTGGTATGGAGATCTGCTTGATCAGGTATTGCCACCCCAAATTTCTTTGGAATCAAAAAAAGAACTTGGGGCATCGGAGATACTCCTCTTGCAACAATTTTTACAAGAAACGCGAGAGCAAATTTGTGAAACCTTGGAATCCTTCTCGGACCACTCTGTGGGCGTCATCGATAGAGGGGTCCTTCTTTCTGGTGGATATGCCGTTGTCCCCAACATGGCAGCCATCTTGGCATCTTCCTTAGGCATGTCAGTTCATCTCCTTGATCCCTTTCAGTCAATAACGGTTCCCTCAGCCATTCAGCAAGACCCGGTTTTTCAACAAACGGCTCCGCTGATGAGTGTGGCGGTTGGTGTGGCATTACGTGGAGCGTTGACACATGATTCAAATTAATCTGGCGCGGCAGATTCAAAGTTTGCCCATGAAAAATGGGGCTTCCACGCGAGTCTATGCATGGATAGGCGTTGTTTTTTGCTTGGTCATTGGAATCACAAGTTGGTGGTGGACTCAAATTCAACAACAAGAATATGAAAATTTGGTTCAAAAAAAACATGTCCAGACAATATCCTTTGACAAGATACACGCGACTTTGGCTCGGCTAAAACCGTATCAAGAGGAGAAGCAACGTCTCGGTCATGCCGTTGAAGCGATGCAGGCACAAGAGTTAGACAAGAAGCAGCCCATGGTCTTATTAGATGGAGTCAGTCGGAGTATTGAGGGTCTTGAGATTTGGTTGGATCGCGTTCAAATGCTTGACCAGGTGGTGGAATTGCGAGGGCAATCGTTGGCACTCAAAGACATTGGGAAGTATATTGATGCATTAGAGAGTCATCAGGTGATTACCTCATTGCCCGTTGTTGAAATTCTCGATCAACACGATGGGGAAAGCGGAAAAACATTTTCCTTTATGATTCGCTTTACTTTGAAACAGGTGTCCACATGATTCACTGGTGGAATGAAGCTCCAACTTGGCAGCACTTCGTCATTGTTGGATCGGCGGCAGCTCTCTTTGTGTTAGGGATGCAAAGCTGGGTTTGGAGCTCCCTCGATCATTCCATTGCCATGTTAACTCACGAGATCGCGGGTCTAACCCAGAAGAATCAAGCGTCGATCAAAAGCATCACCTCATTAAAGGATGTGGAACGGGAAGTGTCTCTTTTACGTGAGAGGGTTCCCTCAACATTCCTGCAATTACCTGTGGGCGCTGACCCACCGACCGTTCGAAGAGAAATCGTGGATATTGGGAAGCGAACGGGGGTATTCGTTCGTCTTTGGAAACCTCAACAAAAATTGGTCAATGATGAACAGGCTGAGGTATCCCTCGATATTATTGTGAGAGTTGAAGGAAGTTTTTATGGGACGGTTCAGTTTCTGGATGAATTATTGCAGCTACCCTGGGTTCAAACCGTCAATCCTCTGGTCCTTATCCGAAAGCCCGATGTTAGCAGTGCCTCTTTGGTGACGACCGATTTCACGATCAAAGGTGTAAAGTCTCATCAATTTCAACAGACGAAGAAATTGCTAAAAACCTAGCATGTTGAGGTAGGGTTGAGGACGGCCAAGGAAAACACCATGCGTAAAAAACGAGTTAAGCATTCTGGCATTGAAAGGGGCAAGAAGTTGGAGCGTCGAATCACGTTACAGGTTGTAGGAGGTCTCCTTTGTGTTTTTCTGAGCCTACCCGTTGCCTTAGGCGAAGTCCACAAAATTCCCTCCACCGATTCAGGTGCTGGAATAGGATTCGTTCAACGTATTCAGTCTAAGAGTGACTTGGGACAACGGCGTGATCCTTTTAAGCCGATCAAAAAACGTCGGGCTATTTCATCCTCACCTAAGAAAACACATCTCCAGCGTCCAATGATCACACCGATCCCCGTGCTAAATAATCCCAATTGGAAATTATTGGGGATCATTGATGGGCAGTATGGGCGTCAGGCTGTCATCCAAGTTTCCCCTCAAGAGCGTGTTTTTATCAGACCTGGATTGGAAGTAGGTCGATCGGGATGGATTATTAAAACCATCAGTAAGGGAGAAGTGCTTGTGGAGCATTCATCTCCCTCGACTTCGGAAAAAGGGCTTTCGGAAACAAAGGCTTTTATCCTTTCCTTTGGGACTCTTGAGCAATCTTCCTGAAAATTCTGGTTGAGAAAGACCGGAAAAACCTTCATAATCTCTCACCCCGCTTGGGGTCGGCAGCCAGCAATTCATCCTCAGTAAAATAGGCCATACTACTTATTAACGGTAAGGATTGTTATGTTGAGATATTTAAATGCAGGGGAATCCCATGGAAGAGGACTTATGGCAGTGGTTGAAGGGGTGCCTTCAGGGTTACCAGTTACAGCTGATGGTATAAACGCTGACCTTATCCGCAGACAAGGTGGGTATGGACGGGGCGGCCGTATGCGCATTGAAAAAGATCGAATCGAATTTATGTGTGGTGTCCGAAAAGGACTGACATTAGGTAATCCGCTTGGCCTCATGATTTGGAATAAAGATTGGGAAAATTGGAAAGACATTATGGCGTCAGAGCCAGGGGCACCTTCAACTGAGCGGGTCGTGACTCGCCCAAGGCCAGGTCATGCGGATTTAGTTGGGGCTATCAAGTACGGTCATCGTGATATTCGGAATGTGTTGGAGAAGGCCAGTGCGCGGGAAACGGCCATTCGTGTGGCGATTGGTGGGGTTGCCAAAGCGCTATTGGCGCAATTTGATATGAAGGTCGTGAGCTATACGATGAACATTGGCGAGATAGCAGCGCCCAGCCCGAGTGATCCTTTAGCAGCGTATCAAGAAGCGGAACAGTCGGATGTGCGATGTCATGATCCCGAAGCAGCGAAAAAGATGATTGAGTACATTCGTGGGGCTAAGCACAAGGGCGATTCGTTAGGAGGAATTTTTGAGGTTGTCGTGACGAACCCCCCCATTGGTTTGGGAACCTATGCGCAATGGGATCGGCGACTGACTGCAAGACTGGCTATGGCAGCCATGAGCATTCAAGCCATGAAGGGCGTGGAAATCGGTATGGGCTTTGAGTCAGCCAGGCGCTATGGGTCAGAGGTTCATGATGACATTTATTTCGATCAAACCGCTGGCCAATTTATTCGGAAGACAAACAATGCGGGTGGTTTGGAAGGTGGGATCACCAATGGACAAAATATTATTGTGCGTGTGGCCATGAAGCCAATTGCCACCTTGTATACTCCCAAAGACAGTGTGGACATTGAGACCAAAGAGCCATTTAAAGCCACTGTTGAACGATCCGATATATGTACGGTCCCTGCGGCTGGGGTGGTTGGCGAAGCGGTGATTGCCTATGAGATGGCGAATGCCCTCATCGAAAAATTTGGGGGAGACACCTTGGATGAAATGAGGCGAAATTTTGACGCCTATCAAGAATATGTGCGCTCATTTTAATGGTTTTTTACGCCCATGTGCCGTTCTACGTTAAGTGGTTTTCCTCCTGAACTCTAAATCCTTACATGTGATCTACATTCAATGAACCCTGTTCCCGCCTCAAATCGTGTTCCGGTTGCTTTAGGTGATCGGAGTTATGAGATTGTGATTCAACCCGGCATTTTGAGCCAAATTGGACATGTGCTCCAACACGCGGGCTGCGCGGGTCGCGTTGGGATCGTGACGAATCCTATTGTTCATCAATTGTACGGTCGTGTGGTACACCGTGCGTTACGACAAGCTGGGTTTTCCCCGTTCTTCATGATCATTCCAGACGGAGAGCAGGCGAAGACCATGAAATGGCTAGCCAAAATCCTTGATGCACTTGTGACGCAACGCCTTGAACGCCAGGATTTCATCTTGGCTTTAGGAGGAGGCGTCACCGGCGATGTTGCAGGATTTGCGGCGTCGACCTATCTGCGAGGCATTCCGTTTGTCCAAGTTCCGACGACGCTTGTGGCCCAAGTGGATTCAAGTGTGGGTGGGAAAACAGGGGTGAATCATCCACAAGGGAAAAACCTGATCGGAGCATTTTATCAGCCTCGAATGGTGATCATTGATCCTCACGTCCTCAGCACGCTTCCTCCCCGGCAATGGATAGCAGGCCTTGCCGAGGTGATTAAATACGGGATGATCGCGGACAAAGTGTTTTTTGATTATCTCGAGCACCATGTGGAAGAACTTCGAACACAGTCTGACGAGGTGATGCCTCATATCATTCGTCGATGTTGTGAAATTAAAGCGGATGTCGTGGCGGGTGATGAACGTGAATCAGGTAGGAGACGAATTTTGAACTATGGGCATACCGTGGGCCATGCCTTGGAGTCCTGGGGCCATTATAGAAAATGGATTCATGGAGAAGCGGTGGGACTTGGGATGGTTCAGGAAGCTTCGATGGCCCAGTATCTTGGTATGTGCGCCAAAGACGTGGTTGAACGGCAGGATGATCTCATTAAAAGGGTCGGATTGCCCAGCATCATGCCCAAGATGAAATTTTTGGATCTTTGGCACGCTATGCAACATGATAAAAAAGTCGTCAAAGGGGACATTCATTGTGTGTTGCCTGAGCAAATTGGTGAGGTGAGTGTGGTGCCCTTAGTTCGAGAATCCATACGGAAATGGTTTTCCATTCAGCAACCGTCATCTTCCAGGGTAGCGAAGGCGGTTCGAAAAGCCCCATCTCGTTCAGGGCCGGCAAGGAAGAAATAAGATGGCACGTGCCAAACAATTGACCAGCGAGGAATTAAAACAACAAGTACGAGAACGCACTCGGGAAGTACAAATTCTCCACAGGATCAGCGAATCGATTAGTAGTACGCTGGAGCAGGCCACCGTCTTGAAACAAATTGTGGAGGTAGTGGTTGAAGTCACAAAAGCGGATGCGTGTTTGTTGTATCTGATTTCTGAAACCAAAGAAGAGCTCATCTTGCGTGCCTCGAAGAATCCGCATCCTCGACTGATCGGTCGGATCGCCATCGGATTAGGCGAAGGAATTACTGGATGGGTGGCTCGGGAAAAAGTCCCGGTCGTCATTCCACGAAATGCCAGCGATGACGCGCGCTTTAAGTTTTTCCATCGATTGCCGGAAGATCGCTTTCAAGCCTTCGTGTCGGTTCCGATCATGAGTAAAGGCGAAATTGTTGGAGTGATCAATGTGCAACATAAGCGATCAAAACGGTATACCGAAGAAGCGCTGGCATTACTGTTGACCATTGCGAATCAAGTGGGCGGAGCCATTGCCAATGCCCGCTTGTATGATGATATGCGGGAAAAGGCGCGTCGCCTTGCCACGCTTTCTCAAGTCTCAGAAACGGTAGCGTCAAATCGTATGATTGAAGATGTCTTGCAATTGATTGTGACGATGACGGCACAATTGATGAGTTCGAAAATTTGTTCCATCATGCTGGTTGACCAAGATTCCGGGGAGTTGCGGATTACGGCGACCCAGAGTTTGAGTGATGCCTATCGAAAAAAACCTCCGTTGAAAGTTGGGCAAAGCATGAGTGGGCGAGCCGTGCAGGAACAACGCCCGGTGTATGTGCCAGATGTCACGGTAGAAGGAGGCTATTTTTATCGTGATTTGGCCAAACGGGAAGGACTGCATTCGTTGTTATCCGTTCCCATGCTGATGAAAAATAATGTCATTGGGGTCATCAATGTCTATACCTCGACTCTTCACCTATTTTCAGAAGAGGAGACGAAGACCCTTCAGGCGATTGCGAACCAATCAGCTGTGGCCATCGAGCATACGCGGCTCATGGAAAAATCCTTTGAAATGCAAGAGGCCTTGGAAGTCCGCAAACAAGTAGAACGAGCCAAAGGATTTCTGATGGCATCAAAAGGACTTTCTGAGCCTGAGGCCTTTCGTCTGATGCAACGACAAAGTATGAATCTTCGTAAATCCATGCGTGAAATTGCCGATGCCATTATTCTCGCAGAAGAACTTCAACAGGCGACTCAACCGTAGAGCGTATGGGGAGGATGGATCCATGCATGGACGTGGGTTGATTGAAGAGTGGGTCTGGCACTTGTATAATGGCTGAAATGGGCGACAACGACGTCGCCTGCTTACAGCAAATGAATGAATAGGACAATGGCGTCCTCAGTTCCTTTCGGGACAGAGGACGTTTTTTTATGATGAACCTGCGATTGGCCATGGTACAGATGAATGCAGTCGTCGGCGATCTTGAGGGGAATGGTCGCGCGATTTGTCGATGGATTCGCGAAGCCAAGAAGGCTAAAGCCGATGTCGTCGTGTTTCCCGAATTGGCGGTGTCAGGATATCCTCCAGAAGATCTTCTCCTCATGCCGCAGTTTCTTCGCGATGTGCATCGCATGCAGATTCAGATCGCGAAGGTTTCAAATGGTCTTATGGCAGTGGTGGGAAGCGTGGTTAGCCCACGAGATGTAACGTTAAAAGCCCATCCACAATCTCATGGCCATGATCCTTCCGATAGACAGAAACCGTTGAATGTCGCATGGGTCTTTGCCACGGGTCGGTTGGTTCTGAGCTATGCAAAACACAAGCTTCCTAATTATGGGGTGTTTGATGAACAGCGGTATTTTCAGGAAGGAAGAGCCAATCCGATTGTGTGTCTTGGACCGGTCAGGATTGGCATCAATATTTGTGAAGATATCTGGTTTGCCGATGGCCCCGTCTGCACTCAAGTGAAACATGGCGGAGCACACATTATTGTCAATATCAATGCCTCTCCCTATCACGTCGGAAAAACACGCGCTCGACAACGAATGTTGGCCGATCGCGCGAAAGAACATGGCGTGTTTGTGAGCTATACGAATATGGTCGGGGGCCAGGATGAATTAGTCTTTGACGGCAATAGCCTGGTGGTTGATCCTAGTGGGAAGCTCGTGGCGCAAGCCAAGGCGTTTGAAGAAGATCTCTTGCTCACCAATCTTTCTATTCCCAGCGGAACTGGTCTACAACCAAAAAGTTTGCCAACGATCTCGCCATCACAACAGCGAGTAGGAATTTCTTTCATTCGTATTCCAGGGCAACCTTCCCCCTCACAGACCGTATCTCTCTCTGGGCCAAAAAAATCATCATCCATGACCGAATCCGAGGAAATCTATCGAGCATTAGTGTTAGGAGTCCGAGACTATGTTCGAAAAAATGGCTTCACTAAAGTTGTGGTGGGGATTAGTGGAGGGATTGATTCAGCCATAACCGCATTGATCGCTCGAGATGCGCTGGGTGCCTCTCAGGTAATAGGTGTTATGATGCCCTCTCCCTATACCTCTTCCGCGAGCAAGCAAGATTCACGGGCGTTGGCGAATAATTTGGGAATGGAATTGCTGAATCTTCCCATCACTCCCCTTTTTAAATCGTTCCTTCGAGAATTGCGACCACTGTTTAAAGGATGTTCTGTGGATGCCACGGAAGAAAATTTACAGGCTCGTATTCGTGGGACGCTCTTAATGGCCCTTTCCAATAAATTCGGATATTTGGTGCTCACCACTGGGAATAAAAGCGAAATGAGTGTGGGGTATGCCACTTTATATGGAGATATGGCTGGTGGGTTTGCCGTCATCAAAGATATCCCCAAAACGCGGGTGTATCAGTTGGCAAGATGGCGGAGCGACTATCAAGGTCGAGATTTTGACCCAGTCGGTATTCCCGAGAGAATTCAGTCACGGCCCCCATCGGCTGAACTCAAAGCGAATCAGACCGATCAAGATTCCTTGCCGCCATACTCACAGCTAGACGCGATACTCCAAGCCTATGTTGAACACAATCAGTCCAAACAGACCATTACGAAGTCCGGGTATCCAGTAGATGTCGTGAAAAAGGTGTTGCGCCTGGTTGATCAGAGCGAATACAAGCGCCGCCAATCTCCTATCGGAATAAAAATTACTGCCCGCGCATTAGGAAAAGACCGACGCATGCCGATTACGAATCGATATGTTCCAAAGGAATAATTGATTTTTGTATCGTTCTTTTTTTTCATGACGAAGACAAATATATGACAACAGGTAATCCCATCTCCTCTCCGAATTCTTCCACCATTGGTTCGCAAGGGCTGAAGGAACAACGGGAGGCGATGCATCAACGATTGAAGGAAGGGGCCACCGGGGCAGAAGTCGTCCAGGCATTTTCTGATTTTATGGATGGGCTCTTAATGGCGAGATTCCGTGAAGTCATCCAACAAGGCAATGCTGAAATTCGAGCAAGCTGGCAGGAATGTTCTCTAGTGGCCATGGGGGGATACGGTCGCCGAGAATTGGCGCCCTATTCTGATATTGACGTGATGATCTTGACCCAAGGGAATCAAGCCGAAATGGCGCAGGCCATTTCCAAAGGCGTCTTTCATCATTTGTGGGATTTAGGTTTTCAAGTCGGACATAGCGTTCGCTCTATTGCGGAATGTCTTGAGATTGGAGAGGCCGACCTTCCTACTTGCACTTCTCTCATGGAGTCCAGATTTTTGGGAGGCAATGCGGCGGTATTTCAGGAATTTCAAAGGAAATTTGTTCGACGCATTCTCAAACGACAGACGAAACAATTTATCCTCGATAAAATCGAAGAGCGGCAGCGGGAATATGCCAAATTTGGAGGGACGGTCTTTTTACTTGAACCGAATATTAAAAAAAGTAAGGGCGGCTTGCGAGATGTCCATTTGGTGCAGTGGATCGGTCAGGCTCGATATGGAGCCGGGACGATTCAAGAACTGTCAAATCGAGGGATATTGGCACTTCAAGATTATCAGGTGCTGCAAGAGGCGCAAGAATTTCTGTGGCGTCTTAGAGCGTTTCTTCACTTTGAGGCAGACCGGGCACAGGATATTCTGACCTTTGATGATCAGGTCAAGGTCGCGGAAAATTATGGCTTATCCGATCTTCCTAATCTGTTGGCTGTTGAACAATTCATGCAACAATATTTCCGGCATACCACGGGATTGCATGATCGGTGTTTGCGATTTCTTGAACAGGCGCATGAGGAATCTTGGGTTGATCGAATGCGGCGACGGTTGAAGCGCTATTCATTGATTGAGGGACATTTTCGAAGAGAAGATAATCGGCTCACCATTCCCACAGAAAAAATACTGGGGGTCTTGGAAAGTCCCATCCTACTTTTGAGGTTATTTGAATTATCTCATGAGCAAGCAGTGGCCATCGATTCACAGGTGTTGAATGAATTGTCGCAACATTTAGCCACTGTGCCCAACGAACAGTTTCATACGGACGAAGTCAGCTCCCTCTTTCGAGGAATATTGCGTCGACCCGGTCGAATCGGGAAGACGTTAGAGGCGATGCATCAAGCTGGGCTCTTGGAAAAGCTTGTTCCAGCCTTTGCCAGAGTTCGAGGTCTCATGCAATTTAACCAATATCATAAGTATACGGTGGATGAGCATAGCTTGTTAGCCGTCAAAGAGGCCGAGCGATTGCTAGAGGATCAAGGGATCATGGGTGAGGTGTACGGGAAGATTGAGGACAAGGATATTCTGCACCTAGCTCTGCTGCTACATGATTTAGGCAAGGGCCGACCTGGTGATCACTGTAAGGTAGGACAAGAGCTGGCCCATAAAACGGCCGATCGGTTGGGGCTGTCACAAGAAGAAAGGGAGGTCCTGGCCTTTCTTGTGTTTCATCACTTAGTCATGTCCCATACGGCCTTTCGCCGAGATCTGAATGATTCCAAGATCATTCAGGCGTTTGCACAAAAAATGGTCACCGTGCCAGTCCTCCAGAAAATGTTCATTCTCACTGTCGCAGATATTTCGGCTGTAGGTCCTGAAGTCATGACCAAATGGAAGGAATCCCTGCTGGGTGAACTCTATTCTCACACATACGAAGCGATGGTAGAAGGACAGCCGTCTGATCCAACTGTCAGCGGGCAAATAGCCCTGACGCCTGCTGCTCGAAAGGCCCTTTTAAATACAATGGCCATTCAATGGGGAGAATCCTCGGGGTCTCCACCTGACAGGTCTGCATGGGTAGATGAACAACTGTCGCAACTTCCCGATTGGTATCTCACGTCTACTCCGGCCGAGCAAATGGCAGGGCATCTTCTCGCCATGAGGAATTTGTCCTCAAGGCCGACTCATGTTGAAGGGCGATTCAACGGGGAATTGGGTGTGTCGGAATATGTTCTGATTACGCGAGCACAAGCGAAGCCAGGTCTCTTTATGCAAGTTACCGGCGTTCTGGCGGCCTTGGGGTTAGGGGTCCTGAATGCCCAGATTATGACTCTAGATGATGGGACGGTGCTAGATATATTTTCGGTCAATGACCCTGATGGGGAAATGCCGCCTTCGGATTTCCGACTGAAGGAAGTCTCCCAGGAAATTCAGGCGGTCGTGCAAGAGGAGTGTTCTGTTGATCAGGTTGTTGAACGCCGTCGCCGCCTGACGTTTGGTCCTCAGTTTCCTACTGGACGTCGTCCAACAGAAGTCCTTATCGATAATGAAGCGTCGGATTTTTACACGGTGATTGATGTATTCGCGGATGACAAGCCAGGCCTGTTATTCGTGTTAGCCAAAACATTAGTACAGTTAGACCTGTCCATCCATATGGCCAGGATTGGTATCCGATTAGATCAGGTGGTCGATGTGTTTTATGTGACGAATGCGCAGGATGATAAAATTTATTTTGGAGATGTGGAAAAGATTCAAGGTGCTCTCCGTACCTCTGTTGACAAATTTTTAGATGGGGAAGAGTCGTCTTCTTCCTAAGCTTATGAAGTGGACGTGTTTCAACGTCCTGCTACGTTTTGGGTCTCGCCAATCCTCATGAGGCCTTCACTCAAAATAAATAAAACATATTGATGGCTGTCAATCTTGACGCAGTTGCGCCTTTCGGCCGATCTCTTGATGAATATCAAAAGATGTTCAATCTTTCCGAAGATGATTTGTCTAAGAACATTCTTGGTATCGGTGATGGTCCGGCGAGTTTTAATGCAGAAATGCTGAAGCGGGGGCATGTTGTGACGTCGCTGGATCCTCTCTTTGCTTTTTCGGGGAAAGATATTGAGCAGCGGTTTTATCGAGTAGTTGGTGATGTTATTCAGCAAGTTCAAGCAACATCAGACAATTGGGTGTGGACGTACCACCAGTCTCCTGATGATCTTCGGAAGAATCGAGAAGAAGCCCTAAGGCTATTTGTGAAGGATTTCGATTCGGGAAAACAGCAGGGCAGGTACAGAGTTGGTGAGCTACCTCATTTGCTTGGAGTCGAAGATCAGTCATATGATTTGGCGCTCTGTTCGCATTTTCTCTTCCTCTATTCGGACCATTTCGATTGCGAATTTCATCAAGCCGCAATACAAGAGATGCTTCGAGTCGCTTCCGAGATTCGGGTGTTCCCGCTGTTAACATTGAGAGGAGAATATTCCCCGCATGTTGAGCCCGTTGTCCAGATGCTTCAAGCGAATAGATTTAGGGTGAGCATTCAAAGAGTTGACTACGAGTTGCAACGAGGTGGACATGAGATGTTATGGGCGAGGCATCCTTGAAATATTCCTGGCTCAGGAAGTTGGTGTGGGTTAGGAAATGATGTACGTTTGGAAAAGAAAAGATGGATTCACGATTATGGATGTCGGGGATGACACGGTGAGGAGTTAGTCGTCATCCTCCGACATCATAAAAGCGGCTTTTTGCCACCACATTTCATACATGGGCACGATGAACATAATAAGAAATCCAATGACCATGAGGAGATCACCAGTGAGCATGGTGAGGACAAAGATGGGGGAGACATACGTAATGAGCCAAGGTGAAATGAGATCTAATGTGACTCCTAAAAATGAAATCCAGGTGGTGAGAACTTTTAAAAATGGGCTGATCATCGTCAAATAGAGAACATGAACCAGGATCATAAACACGACAGGCATGGTGAACAGGTGAAAATGCATCGTTTCCGATAACTGTCCAAAGGACATCGGTTCTCCGAAGTTGGCATCGGATCCTCGGTAATGGGCGGCAAGGCCTTTGGGTGTGAGTTGAGTCATGTCGTGCGCCCACACAAAGGTAAAGACAAAACCAGCAAGCATGAGGAGAAGAAACCAGGTATAGACTAAGCGGATGTGGCGGTCTGTATCGCGGAGGCGAAATCGAGCATTAAAATTTCGCATTCAATACTATTCTTCACTTAAAATCCAAGAAGAGATTCCAAGAATCCTTTTTCGGAACTTCCAGCCACCAAGGTGTTAGTGCCAAGTCCGAGTGGCTTTAAATAAAATTCATTAACCAAAACGAGCACTCGTTTGACGCCTGCACTGGCTGAACGGACGGACATCGTAGCTCCGGAAATATTGATAATATCACGATTGATTCGGATGGGATCACGAGCATCTTTCCCATGGTATTGGTAATTGAAGCGTTTTTTAGCGATTTCGTTTCCTCGAGCTTCACGATAGACCAATACTTCAAAATTGGTCACTTCACCTTCGGGATCAACACCAACCATATAGGTAATGGGACGATGTTTGCCAATCGTGTTTTGAACAATGGCATAGCCATCAATCTTGCCTTGAGTTTCGCCTATATAGACGGGAAATGACGTTTCAGGGAATTTCCATCCAATGCGTTGTTCGATGAAGTCTTTTTGTTCAGCTGTGAGGGTGAGGATTTCCCGACGAATGTTTTGTGAGTCAGGGAACATAACTTTTGCAGCTTGTTCTTCGGTGAAATAAATTTCCATATGTCCAAGTTCATCAGGGGTGAGCCAACGATTGAGCTCTTGGTCCCAAATCTTTTCAGGGTGAGGTTCTGCGGCTTGCAAGGAAGAAATACCTGATCCGAAAAGAAGGACTAAAGCACTTGCCATGAAAATATTTTGAATGATGGATGAATGAATGAACATTAACATGCTTGCCTCTTGAGTCTGGTTTCAATGCGGGTTGCGAGTTGGCGTTCTTGTTCTTCATGCGGGGGTATTTGTCGCCATGTTCGAGATTGCACACCCTGTGGTGACCAAAATTCACGGATTTGTTTCACCTGAACCATACTGCCATCCTGTTCAGGGGTAATATTCAGAATAAATCGGGCGCGTTCCTGATTCATATTGCGTTGAAAGAGTCCCCCTGCTGTGGTTTTGGGGTTATGGACGGCAATCCATTCGGTCTCAATGACGCCATTCGTCTTGTCGATCCGTCGTAATTCAAATTCTTGCAGACTGGCGAGAGCCGAGCCCCAGCTGTTTTCTAGCGAACAGGTGGTTGCCACGCGGGGTGCGCTGTACAAGCCAGCACACCCTGATAGCCCTAATAGCCACAAACAAACACTGATAAGAAATATTTTCATCGTTAAAAGTACGTCGCCATTGAGACCTGCCAGCCATTGCGAGATTCCGGCATGATTTTATGGTCATTAAAGGTCCAGGCGAATTTGATCACCGAATCTTCCACGGGGCGGAAATTGAAGCCGAGAGTCAATCGTTGGAGATCGTTTTGATTTCTTTTGCGTTGACTGTTGGTATCGACATCTCCCCAACGGACCACGGCGGTAAACGTCGAAGAGTCGCCGAAGTGGGTTGGCGCCATTCGCTTGAGAAATTCCGGCATGAAATGGTAATTGCCTTGCACAAAATATCCTTCCATGCGTTTGGGAGGCTTGCCATTTGTCGTCTGAGGGTTTTTCGAGCCTCCTCCAATTCGTGTCCACGCGGCCTCTCCGAGCAATTCAAACGGACCTCGTTGGATCAAGCCATCAACGGCAAAAATGTTGAGGAAGTGTTCACTCTCATCGTCCCAGGTGCCATGATGCATGGAGCCTGCGACTTCAACGCCCAAGAAAGGACTGAATGAAATTCGACCGACAAGAGCTTTATTTTCATTATTATCTGTTTTGAAGCTTCCTCGACCTCCTCGATACCCACCTTCTCCGAATGTGGCTCCACCTGGGCCACTGCTTCCTCCATCAAATCCCTGAACGAGATAGGCTTCGTAGTCGATCTTGGAGAGTGCTGTGGGGTAGAACGTCCCGTAAAACCCAATGCCTGATTCCGCAAAGGTCGATGGGATGATCAAGCGGCTGACCATTGGACGGAGGGGAAGATCATTTAATGGGGAATCATGAACAAGATTGAATCGCCCCACGGGCATCAAAATAATTCCCGCTCGAAGGGCCAACGCATCGTCGAACAGATAGTCCATGGTGGCAAATTCGATTTTGAGATCACCATCTCCCTGGTTGCCCTGAGGTCCGCCATGTTCGATTTCTACCTCGGCCGCCACACTGAGACGATCGGTGACTTGAGAATAAAAGAACGGCACGAACCGTTCTTGATCGAACTCCAGTCCTTCGGAGCAATCCCGTGTGTTCGCGTTGTTGCAATCTGAAATCGTAAAATCGATATAGCCCCCGATTATGGTTTTGGGTGCGCGAACGAAGGGCTTGGCATACACCGTCCGGCCCCCTTCGAGTACACTGCCACCGGTGATCGAGTTGCCGCTGCCAAGCTGAATTCGTTGTTGAGTTTGGTTGGTTTGGCCCAATCCTCGTATAGGTACCTGTGAAAAATCTGTAGGTGGTGGGGTTTTGGAAAGTTCCCGCATATACTCTTCTACTTTTTTTTCGGTGATCTGTTCGATTTCTTCCTTCGAAAGCACGCTGACTGGAGACGCAGAATTTAAATCCTCTCTATCTCTTGCCTGGGCGTTATCACTCATGCCTTGTATCCCGGCAAGAACACTGAAGATCACGACCACTCTAAACATAATCCGAACAGTCATTATCGATACTCCCAAAAAAAATGGGACTCCATGGTCCTCTGAGGTGAATGGCAAAGTGGAGCTCAGAGGCCCTCAAGTGTGTTTGCAAGTCAATTTCAGGGTTAGGATGATGTTCCTGTTGACGGTGTGGTGGAGCAGAGGGATACGGTCATTTCAGATTGAGAGAGAGAAGAAAAAGGAATAGAAACAAGACGTTTACAGCGCTTGCACTTCAACTCTAGACTTCCGACCCCTAACTTAGCGACTAACTGCCCGCATTCACACCGTGCTTCAGAAGGATCCAAATTTTGATCTTTCATTCCCGTTTTGAACTGACTTGCATCCATGAATAAGACAAACTATCTTGCTTATTAAATGAGAATGATTATGAATTCCAAGCTAATTGATATTGATAACCATTATTAATAAAGAAATGAGGCTGAGTTTGTCAATCACAAAAGGGCATTTCCTTTGAAAACAAAGGACCTACGTGGTAATAGCTAGTTAAGAAGTTTTTAGAGATTATGGAGGAAAATGTCCTTTAAAAAGCGGCTGTTTCCCACAAAATAGTAGGTCCAAACAGTTGAATAGGAAACGGGACACGTTGAAATTTCCCAATAAATGAGCAAAAGTATCACTAAAACGAACGTGGAAGCCCCGCCCTTTGGGCGGGGAGGAAACGTTCAGCCGGCCGCGGCGGCCGGTCACGGTTGTGATTGCCTGTGCGCATGTCAGCTTAAGGAATAAACCATACGGGTTATGAGACGAAATGGCACATCGCCCCGACTTAGCAATATCTGTTTCGAATTATTCGAGAAGATATTCGACGACGCCTTGTGCAAATGTATTGCTCGATGAAGTTGTTTTAAATTTCTTCAAAAGCCCCGCCCTTTGGGCGGGGTAATTTACTGAAAACGGATACTATTTCTAGAATGAAGGTTCGGTAACAGCATAAAGGAGAAGAGCATTGCTGCCTCAATTATTGAGAAAACGATCATGGTCATCTCAGTTTTGGCTTATTGGGATCCTCACCCTCTGTCTCTTGCCCATGGGCATTAGAGAAGGGCATTCAAAAGATGTCTTGATCAAACGAAGTCAATATTTGATGGGGACCCTAGTCTTTGTCACTGGGGTGGCCCCTCAGGAAGATATCGCAAAGGCTGCGGTGGCTGAAGGATTGGATGAAATACGACGCATTGAAGGACTCATGAGTACCTGGAAATCTACGAGTGAACTTTCAAAGGTCAATAGAGCAGCGGGGAAAAGTCCCGTTCAAGTTGGTTCAGAGAATATGGAGGTTCTGAAGGCCTCGTTGCACATGGCTGAGTTAACCGAGGGTGGTTTTAATATCGCTGTGGGGCCTGCTGTGGCCGCGTGGAATGTGAGTCAGGAAGGGAGAATTCCTTCCCTGGAAGAATTGAATGTTGTGCGTCCATTCACTTCTTTGGCCAATGTTGTCCTAGATGAACAAGCTGGAACGGTCTTTCTTAAACAGAAAGGCATGCAAGTTGATGTTGGAGGTATTGGCAAAGGCTATACGGCTGATTTGGTGGTAGAGGCCATGCAAAAGGCTGGGGCCACAGCGGGAGTGGTGGCTCTTTCAGGAGATATCAAAACCTTTGGTCGTATGCCGGATCAGGAACGATTCGTCTTTGGGATTCAACATCCCAGAAAAGAACAGGGAGAAATTTTGGGGCGGATCGAACTAGAAAATGAAGCAGTGTCGACTGCCGGGGATTACCAACGGTTTATCATCAAAGACGGCATTCGCTATCACCATATTTTGGATCCCAAAACACTTCAACCAGCCCGAGGATGTCAGAGCGTCACGATCATTGCCAAAGACGGCGTCATGGCTGATGGACTAGATACCGGTATTTTTGTCATGGGCCCGAAAAAGGGAATGGCTCTCATCGAATTCTTGCCCGATGTGGAAGGAGTCATTGTCGATCAACAGGGAAGAATAAAATTTTCCTCTGGTCTTCAATCGCGCTTGATGCTCGTATCTGAAGCTTTGAGCGGTAGGGGTCATCTGGAGTGAGCGATGATTCTTGTTGCCCGGACAGGATTGTGATATCCTTAATGTGACTATGGTCGTGACCATAATCATATTTTTGGTTTTAAGGGAGATTCTGTACATGAAAACAATCAAAGCATCAGAATTCAAGGCTCGGTGCCTGCAATTGATGGATGAAGTGGCACAATCAGGTAAACCTCTGGTCATCACCAAGAATGGAAAGCCGGTGAGCCAACTCATGCCCTATCGTCCTAAGCCTGCCACCTTATTTGGAGCGATGAAAGGAACGCTGACTATTCAAGGAGATATTCTTTCCCCGCTTAACGAAGACTGGGAAGTCTTACAGTGATTCTTCTTGATACGCATGCTTTGGTTTGGCTGTTGGAAGGGCTCCCTGCACTGGGAAAGCAGGCCAGAAAAATAGCGGATCAGGCGTTAGCCGAAGATGCGCTAGCGGTTTCCGCCATTTCGTTTTGGGAGATTGCTTTGCTTCACCAGAAGGAGCGGATTTCTTTGACTCAGGATATTTCTGCATGGAGAAAGCAATTACTCGAGATGGGTTTACATGAGCTCCCCGTGGACGGAGAAATTGGCATTGCGGCGACCAGACTAACGAACTTCCATGCAGACCCAGCTGATCGATTGATTACGGCGAGTGCCGTATTCTTTGGGGCATCATTACTCACTGCTGATAAACGTATTCTCCAATGGACAGGGAATGTTCAATGTATCGATGCGAGCCGATAAATACTCGTTGGATGAACGCTGGTCCTTCACTGACTCATGAATGCGACTAATCGCAGTATTTTCCCCAAGGAGTGTTGGTGATTGCCGGGCCGACACCCGGCAAGCATCAATGAAGAGTCCACACCCATCACTGCATACGTATAACAACAGACTGTCGTTCTGAAGAGTTGCAATCAAATCAATAATGTGAAGTCAAGCAATGACCCCGATGACTTTCTCACAAAAACCCCTCAAACATGTCAGTACCGAGATGAGTTTACATGTGTTGGCGTATAACGTTAAGCGGGTGCTGGCAATTCTCGGCGTGACGCCGCTCCTCCACGCGATCCAAGCGTGAGTGGTGTCCTCCGACACGCAAAACTAGGCTCAGCAGCGCCCCCGGTGACGCAACAGGTCGGCTCGGGGTGATACAAAAACGAAAATGCGAGTCAACACGAATAACAGCAAACGAAGAGGAGAGGTGCTGACGCGCCTATTGCCGCGCTGAAATGATTGGGGTCGTGAGTTTTCACACAGCCTGGGTCGTCTGCAGTCAGTCCCCGCACAATTCAGCGTGCGTCCGCTTTGGTCCGCTCTGACACTGTCTGTCAGGGAAGACTGGGTTGGTACATCTAGGAAAAGCGCAATGGTAATTTTATCTCTCAGTTCTTCAAGTATCACTGAATAAGCGTTCGAGGTCCCCACAGGATTAACGCTGCACCCATTAGACAAATTGCTGCACCAATGATATCCCATCGATCTGGAACGATTCGTTCCACCACGAAGAGCCATAATAGAGAAGCCGCGATGTACACCCCACCATAGGCGGCATAGGCCCGTCCCGCAAACGCGACGTCAGAGCGTGTCAACAGCATGCCAAATATAACAAGACTCACCGCACCCACGATGCCCCACCATGGTGATCGACCTAACCGTAGCCACATCCAAAACGCAAAGCACCCGCCAATTTCTGCGATGGCTGCGGCAAGATAAATGGCGACCGTGTTCATTGGGAAATCCCTTCAGCGTAGTAGAAAAATCAAGCAATCATCATGCTACGATATCCTGTCGGGATTGTGTTATCAAACAAGAGCAAAAGGGAATTGTAAGTTTACTTCAAAGGATGGACGTCATGATGCCTAGGAACCCTCTGGTGAGTGTCGTGATTCCTGTGTTTAATGGGGCGAATTTTATTGAAAGAGCGGTGGAGAGTGTCCTCGCTCAAACATGTACAGATTTTGAGATTATCATTGTCGATGATGGGTCGACTGATGATACCCAGGGAGTTCTGTCTCAATTCGCCAATCTATCAAACCTTACATGTCTCCACCAAGATAATGCAGGTCCGGCTCAGGCAAGGAATGTAGGCATCAAAGGAGCCACAGGGGAATATATTGCGTTTCTCGATTGTGATGATATCTGGTTCCCGGAAAAACTAGAGGCTCAGCTTGCCATTCTGAGAGAAAACTCCCCAGCATGTTTGGTTCATTGCAATTATAATGTGATTGATCCCGCAGGACGGGTTATCAAGAGAGCAAAAGCCGGACAAAGCCGTGACCCTCTTCATAGAGCCTTTACGGGCGGGCAAGCCCCTACGTTATCGACAATACTTATTCCTCGATTCTTTCTGGAACGGGTTGGGGGATTTGATCCGAACCTATGTGTTTCTGAAGATTCTGATTTAATACTTCGATTGTATGATGTGGCGAATTTTGAATGTATTGATCGAGTCTTGGTTAACAAATTTCGACAGATTCATGGGTATTGGGACATCCCTAGTGACGAAAGTACACATTGTGAAAAAGTCCTCAGGAGTCGGGAGCGTTTTCTTGCCAGGGTACAAAACCGTCCGACTCTCAATAAGAAGCAACAGGTTGTGCTCAATCGTGAATGGAGCAGCTATTACTTAATGAAAGGTGATTTTGAAGAGAGGCAAGAGAGGTGGCCCGAGGCCCGAAAACAGTATGTGGCGGCCATTCAAAAAAACCCCTTTCGATTTCGTGGGTATTCTCGTCTCCTTCGGGCTGTTCGAGTGTAAAGGAGCCTGCATACCGGCTTAACTCCAGTTGCTACTAGATTTTGTGGTCCGCTGAATTTTTTGGAGCGGAGCCGGGTCGACGGCGATAGCATTTTCCAGGAGTCGATGAAACAAGAGGCCCCGAGAGCGCGAGGTCCGACGATTGAATCGAAAGATAAATTCATTCAGGTAGGCGTCGAGGTACTTATGATCAAGGCGTCCCTGGTATGTGCCCAGGAGCCAACGTTTCACCCGTGAAATGGCACGGTGGACTCTTGGCAACAGGTCGTCTGCGTCTGGGTCGTGATTTCCCCCACCAGAGGACTTTCGCATTGGTTTGTGCGCATACCCTTCGTCTGCCAGACAGCAATAACTTGTGAGTCCGTCGGTGATAATCGTACTGCCAGGCTCAACATGCTGCTGAACGAAATGCTTGACATCCGCGCTTGTTCGGCCCTTAAGCGGTTGCATTCGCATTCGCCCACTTCCTTTGTCGTTGATTTCCACGGCAACGCCAACCAGTTGCTTGTTTCCTTCTCCACCCAAATAGGCTTCATCAACTTCAACGTGCCCGGCAAGACGGTTGCGGGAGGGGCGAACCATCGCAACCCGTAATTTATGAAGCATGAGCCACGCAGGCTCGTGACCGCTCATCCCCAACACCCTTTGCAACGTTTGAGCACTCGCTCCATTTTTCTGGCTCGTAAACCACCAGATTGCCTGAAACCAAATGCGCAACGGGATACGAGAATCTTGAAAAATCGTTCCGGCCAATGGTGACTGCTGATATTGACATGTGGAGCACACCGACAACCCTCGCTTGGTTTTCCACCTCTTGTGATTCCCACATTTCACACAGATATACCCGTCTGGCCAGCGAAGCTTCTCAATATGGGTGCGACAGGCCTCCTCAGTAAAAAAACGGGTCATCAGATCGGACATGTCCGTGGGGTAACTCACCATGTCGCAAAACACTATATAGTGGGGCAACTGGAGTCAAGCCGGTATGCAGGTAAAGGAGTGCTTCTGAAAATAAACCATGGAGGGAGGGGTCACAATGAAAAGGGGGCGTTACCGCCCCCTTTTTCGATACGTCACCTGTCCAAAAACAGGGATTAACTTTTCTGTTCTTTTCCGTGGTGTTTGTACCCACCAGGATGCCCTTTGCCTCCCATGCCAGCACCCTGATACGCGTTCATGCGGTCATGGACGGTTTTCATCCGAGACCGTTGTTCAGCGGTCAACACGGCTTTGGCATCTCGGCTAGCCTTAACTGAGGCGAAATACATACCTGCCCGTGTGTCATAAAGATCTTTTAGTTTGGCCTCGATCTCATTGAGTGACCCTTTGTCATTTCGTAAGAGAGTATGCAAGTCCACGCTGGCCAGTTGGATGTCAGCTTTCATTTTGATTTTGGTTTTCTTAAAGTCGGTTTTAATGGTTTGAAGTTTGGCGACTTGGTCTTCCGTAATGGCCATGCCATCTTTGAATTTCAAAATATGATCGATGAATTTTGAAGCACTTTGGTGCGGACCATGGCTTCCGCCACCCACAATTCCTTTTGACCCATGCCCACCGTGCATGCTTCCTCCAGGGTAGCCTTTCCCATGTCCCATGCTGCCTGACCCATGGGGGGATGTTTTTCCGGTGGCCTGGTGGGCACTCCCACCGCTATGCCCATAGCCGCTAGCTACCGCGAGGAAGGGAAATCCCAAAACCAAGCTGAGCACTCCGGCCCAGAGGGGAAACAACCGAAAGCCGCGTCTGCTGTGTGTCGGTCTCATGTGGAAAACCTCCTTTCACTCTATGAAAGAGCGGGTTGTGGAAAGAGAATGGTATGTGTTGTCGTGACATGGACGATGACAGATGTATCTATATTATACACGGGAATGGGTTTCATGCAGCAGTGAATGAGTTGCCCGGATTTCAATCGAATGCCATAGACGGTTTGGGAGCCTTGAAATTGTCGACTTTCAATCTTTCCCGACCCCGATTCTGAAGGAGTAAAATCAATATCATTGGGACGAACCATCACTAAAACACGACTCTCGCTCTGAAAATCAGACTGATTGGGAAACGTGCCGATTTCTGTTTCAATGTGACCATTCTGAATGATCCCGGGGATGGTGTTGGCCTGCCCGATAAATTCTGCCACAAATGAACAGGAAGGCTGTTGATAAATAGTCTCAGGGGTATCACATTGCACTAACACCCCATCTTGCATCACGGCGACGTGATCGGCCATGGCAAAAGCTTCTTCATGATCATGTGTCACGAGAATAGCTGTTGTCTGAGTTTGCCGTAGCACTCGACGCAGTTCCTCTCGCATTTTGATCGTCATCTCCGGATCCAAATTGCTAAATGGTTCATCCAGCAACAGCATGAGGGGTTTGGGGGCCAATGCGCGCGCGATGGCGACGCGTTGTTGTTGGCCGCCTGAGAGCTCATGCGGGAAACGATGCTCAAGCCCCTGCAGTCCGACTAAGTCCAACATGACTTGAACTCGGGATTGACGGTCAGACGTTTGCCAATGATAGAGCCCAAACGCCACATTATCCTCAACCGACATATGCGGAAATAACGCATATTCTTGAAAGACCATTCCCACTCGACGTTGTTCCGGAGGTAAGTGGAACGAAGCTGAAGCCAGAAGTTGGCCCTGCAAGCGAATTTCCCCAGCGGAAAGTTTTTCAAACCCAGCAATGGCGCGAAGTGTCGTCGTTTTCCCACAACCAGAAGGGCCTAGCAGGCATAAGATATTCCCGGGCTCAAGATGAAGCGACAGGTTGCGAACGGTAGGGACGTCGGGCTGGTATCCGCAGGTAATGTTTTGCAACTCCAACATTGGCGGCTGAGTAGAAGTGGAGGAGGTGCCGGTGGATGAAGCCACGAGATTCATTCGTAATGTTTCAACAGAAAGAGACATGAATAACGTTTCAGCGACTATTGTACTAAGGCTTAGCCCGCCTGCCAATTCTTTTTGGATAAGAGGAAAACGGCAGGAATCGACAGAATCACAATCAGCAAGGCTGGCGGGGCAGCCAACTGATACAGCTCTTCACTGGCTTCCAACCAAATGCGCACCGCCAACGTATCAAATCCTATTGGGCGTAGGAGCAATGTGGCCGGCAGTTCTTTCATGCAGAGGAGAAACATGAGCAACCACGCGGCCGAAAATCCTTTGCGAACCAGAGGAAACGTGATCTGTATAAACGTTCGAATCCCTTTAGCGCCGAGATTGCGTGCCGCTTCTTCTAAATTGGGATTCACCTGTTGCAGCGCCGATTCCATGGCTTGCAATCCGGCGGGTAAATAATGAATCAGATACGCCAATATCAGCACAACGACGGTGCCATACAGAAGGGGAATCATATCCGTAAACAACATCAGGAGCGCTAACGCAGCGACGGGTCCTGGAAGAACATAGCCAATATAGGCGCCTTGCAAACACGCCACATGGAGTTTGGAGGGAATCCGGGAAGCTAAGTAGGCCAGGGGTGTGCCCAAGACCAGGGCGGCGGTGGCGGCGGTGGCAGAGAGGAACACACTATTGCCGATGTAGGTCCAAAATGACGTCCCGACTTCACCATGCATCCAGGCGGTCAGCGTCCATTGAATAAGCAGGAACACGGGCAGGGCAAAGGCCGCGACAAAGAGCACTGAAAATGACAGATTAATGGCCAGGCCCTTGCCCATGGAACAGGGTTTCGGCGTGGCAGTTCTGACCCGTCCGGATGTCTGATAAAATCGGCTTTGTTTGCGGAACCATCGTTCGGCAAACAAAAACACCAGGGCAAAGGATACCAAGAGCAAGCTCAGCAGGGCGGCAGATTGGTAGTCAAACCGTCCAGTGATTTGTTGATAAATGGCATAGGTAAAGGTTTGAAAGCGCAGCAGTGAGACGGCGCCAAAATCTGACACCACGTAGAGCACGACGAGAAACATGCTGGCCACTAACGCTGGCCGAATGAGCGGTAACGACACGCGCCAAAAGGTTTCCCAGCGAGTGGCACCGGTCGCTTGCGCGGCTTCTTCAAAGGACAGATTGAAATTTTGAAACGCCGCGCGCGCGAGTAAATACACATAAGGAAACGTATTCAAGCTCATGACCACCAGGGCACCCGTAAAACTATAGGGAGACGGAATGCGGGCATCAGAATTCGTGAGCCATTGCCAGGTGTGTTCGACTGGTCCGGCCGTATCCAATAAATAGGTATAGACATAGGCCAAGACAAATGAGGGAATGGCCAACGGCAGCACAAATCCCCAGTCCCAAAAGGCCCGTCCCCAAAATTGATAGCGGGTAATGATCCATGCAGTGGAAACCCCAAGGGTCAGGGTGACAATTGAAACTCCCAAGGCCAAGGAAAGAGTATTGGTCAATAATTCAGGAAGGCGGGAGTTCCATAGTTGACCGACCTGCGAAAGGTCGCCGGTCAAAACCGAATAGGTCACATAGAAAAGAGGAAACGTCAGGAGGGCAGCAATACTGAGGCCCACAAGGGAAAGTGGAGTCAGCTTGGTGTGGCGAACCATGGAGGAGCGCCGCAATGCTTAGCGAAGACCCAGGCGCTGGATCTCTTGAATGATAGGATCTCGCAGTTCGGCCAACCGCGTGAGGGGAATGGTTGACGCACGAAAGGAGGAAGCGGGCGGTACAGCCGGGTCGGCGCTGACGGCGGAATTCACCGGATATTCTTTATTGATCTCGGCAAACATGCGTTGCCCGGTTGGAGACATCAAAAACGTAATCAATTGGTTCGCTGCTGACGGGTGCTTGGCATGGGCGGTGAGGCCGATGCCCGCCACGTTCATAATGCTGCCCATGCCTCCTTCGTCTTGGTCGGTAATCAAGGGGGCGATCGGGGCTTTGGGGTCATTGGCCAAATGACGGAAAATATAATAGTGATTCACAATGCCGACCGAGACTTTCCCTTTGGCTACGGCGTCCACAATCTGGCGATTTTTCCCATAGACTTCATTCTCGGCGTTGTCCCGAATCCCTTGTAAAAATTCATCGGCGGCACGTTTTCCTTTGGCGGCTAACACCATGGATGCCCCGGCTTGAAGATATTCGCTATTGGCCGTGGGAATGGCTAATTTCCCTTTCCATGATGGTGTGCCCAGATCCAGCAACGAATGAATCGTCGAAGGGTCCACCATATTAGTGTTGTACACGGTCACCCACATTCTCCCAGACAGCCCGATCCAACTATTATCAGGAGCACGGAATGCTTCAGGAATAATCGTCGTGATTTCTGGCAGGGTAATCGGTTGAAGCAAATGAAGTGTTCTGGCTAACTCCAATGCCCCGGCTTCATTCGTAATAAACACATCGGCAGGGGTACGAGCCTTCTCGGCCCGCAATCGATTCACAAGTTCCGTGCTGCCTGCCGTTAGGAGTTGCACGGTGGTACCCGTCGTTTCTTGAAAATGATCTAGCGCGGGCTTAATCAAGCGTTCCGCTCGTCCTGAATAGACCACCACCGAATCCCCGGCATACAGATTTGAAACTCCAAGTGTCCAGAAAGCCAGCAACAGAAAAGACAAAGGTATTGATAAAAAAGGAAGAATGTGGGAATTCCTAACGATTTGGATAATCATTTTCATAATGAACACTGTACTATGGATATCCTTCAGGGAGCAAGATTAGCTGGCGAAGGAAAGGGAGGTTGTTATAAGGAAAGGCTAGGTAGGCGGACAATCGGCGCAGAGGCCGTAGAGTTCTAATTTGTGTGTTTGAATGGTAAAGCCGTTTTTTCGAGCCACGGCTTCTTGCAGGTCTTCGATTTGGCAGTTATTAAATTCCACAATTTTCCCGCACCCAGTGCAAATCAGATGGTCGTGATGGCCTTTGTGAGCGACATTGTCGAACTGCGTTTGAGTGCCGAAATGGCGTTCTTGCGCCAGGCCGGTGTCGCAAAAGAGTTTGAGGGTTCGGTAGATGGTCGCAAGGCCAATATGAGGGTCTTTCTTGGCAAGAATATGATATAACTGCTCGGCTGTGACATGCTCCATTTTTAGGAACGTCGTCAGAATGAGTTCTCGCTGTCGGGTCAGCTTGAGGCTATGTTTCGCAAGATGATTTTTGAGCAGGTCGAGTTCTTTGATGGGTTTTGTCATAGCCGAATGATCCATGAAAAAGGGAAGAGCTATTAAACCCCAAGAGGCGAATTGGGTCAAGGAATATTTTGAGATGACAGTATTAGCTAATTGTGTGGAGACTCTATGCGAAAACCCGTAGAAGTGACCAGTGATCGTGCGTTTCTGATCTATACGTTGCACTTGATCGAAGCGATGGAAAATCCGAATGGCCTCATGAGTGACGTCAAGCTTCAACAGTTGTTATTTCTGGCAGAGTTGCAAATGTTGGGGAAAGGGTTCAAAGGCTTGCATTGGGAATTTGTGCGGTTTCCCTATGGGGCGTTCAGTAAGGATGTCGATAATGATTTGCTGTTTTTACGGCGCAAAGAACGGATCCAGAATTTTGATGTGACGGGTGATGCGGAAGAGGTCGTGGAATTGATCGACAAATTGGTGGATGGCCATGAGGTGAATGAACAGATCATGGAAATCATTCGGAATGTGGTTGAGGTCTATGGACCCCAGGATACGAGCGAGATTATGAGTTCGGTCGAGGCTGTGGAATTAAGCCCAGCAGATAATCCAGAAGAAAAGCTGGCGATTCGGGATATTTCGTTTCATACGATTATGCTTGTGCCATCACGCGTGGAGACGACGGAGAGCTTTACCCTTTCCGCCGCTCAGGCGAAAACCCTCAATAAGGCGATGGGATATTAAGGCAAGATCGATTTTTTTGACGTGACCAGATTTGATGGAATTCTGAACCGTTTCCCTTTCAGTCAATGAAAGGGAAACGGTTCACGACAGCGTTCCTCTTTGATCCCTCTTTTTTTACTTGCCCTTTTTGGGTGACTCCACGGTAAACGCTTCATTCAACGCGTGCAAGCGAACTTTCCCTACTCCATTGACCGCTTCCAATTCCTGCATTGATTTGAATTTTCCGTGTTCTTTTTTGTAGTCCACAATTTTTTGGGCGGTATCTTTTCCGATGCCTGTGACAGCTTCCAGTTGGGCTGCGTTAGCGGAATTGATATCGGCTTTCATGGCAGCCATGACCCCGGCGACAGGAAATGCGAATCCTATCAATAAAAACATGGCAAACATGAGTGACGCAATCTTTGCTTGTTTCTTAATCATTGGTTGTTCTCCTTTGGGGGAAATGAAAAATGGTAAGCCCACGTCCTGCCCCTATTGTGGGAGAGAAGGCAGGCCGCAACTCATTAATTGGGGTAGGCTAGTTGTGAGAATTGTTGCAGGACAAGCTGTCGGTGAATTTACCGGACCAATGAAAATAAATCAGGAAATAGCGGAGTTTATGTGGTGGTTTTCGGAGAAGACGTTGTCGGGAATTGATACAAGTTCCCAAATTTTTCTTCAAGATCCTGAATGAACGGGGCAGAGGAGAGAGTCTGGCCTGTCACCCGCTGAATGAGGTCATTGGCCGAATATTGCCGTCCCCATCGGTGCACGCGATCATTGAGCCATTTTTTTAATGGCAAGAAATTGCCCTCCCCAATGTTTTGGGTCAGGGTTGGGATGTCTGTTTTGGCTTGATGAAAGAGCATGGCGGCATAGAGGTTCCCCAATGTGTAGGTGGGGAAATAGCCAAACGCGCCAAATGACCAATGCACATCTTGCAAGACCCCTTCCGCATCACTGGTCGGGCTCATTCCCAAATATTCCTCCATCTTGTCGTTCCACAGTTCGGGTAAATCATCGACGTAGACCCGGCCTTCAATCACCTCCAGCTCAATTTCAAATCGCACCATGATGTGGAGGTTGTAGGTCAGCTCGTCCGCTTCCACCCGAATCAATGATGGTTCGACTCGATTGATAGCCAAATAAAACTCGTCTGCTGGTACGGTGCGTAGTTGTGTGGGAAAGGCCTCCTGTAACTTGGGATAATAATATTGCCAAAACTCAGGGGAACGACCCACCGAATTTTCCCACAGCCGAGACTGGCTTTCATGAATGCCTAACGAAATCGCTTCGCCCAATGGAGTGCCATAATTGTTGGTGGCCAAGCCTTGCTCGTACAGGCCGTGCCCTCCCTCATGAATGCAACTGAACAGGCAGGAAGGCAAGTCGTTTTCAAAGACACGCGTGGTGACTCGTGCATCGGTGGGATGAAACGACGTGGTAAAGGGATGGGCGGAAAGGTCCAAGCGCCCTCGTTGGAAATCGTAGCCCATTTGCTTCAGGACTATGCGGCCAAATTCGACTTGTTTGGTCGTGTCAAATGATTGAGTGAGCAAGGTGGGGTTGGGTTGGACCGGTGAATTTCGAATCTGATCGAGTAATCGAATCAAGTGTGTACGTAATTTAGCAAAGAGGGGGCGGAGTTGGGCGACGGTCGAACCGGGCTCATACGTATCCAACAGCGCATTGTACGGGGAGTCGCTGTAGCCCAAATAATCGGCTTCTTGTCGTTTGAGGCCGACGAGTCGTTCTAAGTTGGGGAGAAATCGCTGGAAATCGTTGGTCTTCCGCGCTTCGGCCCAGACCTGTTGGGCGAGAGAACATTCCCGTTCCAGTTCATTCACAAACGCGGAAGGCAATTTTTTGGCGCGGGAGAAATCTCGCCAGGTTTCCCGAAGAAGCGCTTGCGAGGATTCATCAAGAGAATCCTGGTGAGCGGGAAGAATGTTTCCGGTTTCGATATCGAGGAAGGTGCCTAACAGCGACTCGACTTCGGATGAGGCAAATTGGTTATGTGCCAAAGTTTGCAGCGTTGCCAGTTGCTCCGCTCGGATGGCGCCACCTCCAGATGGCATGTAGGTTTCTTGATCCCAGGAGAGAACCGCCGCTGCGTCATGGAGATGATGAATCTCTCGAAGTTTAGATGTTAACGAGTCAAGGGAACCTGGAGCCGCCATGAATACGTTCCTTTTTTGGTGATGAGATCATTAGGATTTCAAGTTTTGCACTTTACGTCAGCTATTCTGAGATTGGCAATATATTCTTGATGGTTTCGTGCTTTGGAACTGCGGGCTTGCCGTGCATGATGATGGAAGAAGAAAATAAAGCCTTTCTGTATCCTTTGCGAATATTTGTCTGGAGGGAAATCTTATGAAGCCAATGGTATTGCCAGAAGTTGAAGCCTATGCAGAAGCTCATTCACTTATTGAATCAGAAATATGTAAGAGGCTGCGTGAAGAGACGAATCGTACAATGGAGTTACCGCAAATGGTCGTGGGCTCGTTGGAAGGGGCGTTTTTAAAGGTGATGGCCATGACGGTGGGTGCCAAGCGTATCTTGGAGATTGGAACGTTTACTGGCTATAGCGCATTGTGTTTTGCGGAAAGCATATCCGATGCGGGCGAAGTCATCACCCGCGATATCGATCAGGAGTCGACGGCGATGGCCAAACGGTATTGGGCTGAAAGTCCTCATGGTTCGAAAATTCACCTTCGCTTAGCTCCGGCGCTGGAGACTCTTGCAGGCTTAGCCGGTCCGTTCGATCTCATCTTTATCGATGCGGATAAAGCCAATTATGTGAAATATTTTCAACGGGCGTTGGATTTAATCGCTCCGACAGGTGTAATTCTGATTGATAATGTGTTGTGGGGTGGAGAGGTGCTGGAAAGCCCCGCGCCTGATTCCAATACGGAAACCATTCAAGAACTGAATCGTCTGGTCCATGCCGATCAGAGAGTCTCAGCCGTGCTGCTCACCATTCGCGATGGGGTCTTTTTGATTAAGCCAAGGTCTGGCGTTGCTCTCACTCCTTAGACCTTTTCAACAGGATCGAGGAAGTTAAGGCGTATGAGAATTTTAGCTCGGAGTTTCATGTGGGTGCGCGAAGAAGGGGCTTGAAAACTCCAATAAACATACTCAAACAGTGTTCGATTCCTTACGGTCAATACAGCCACAAAAAAGAGTTGATTTATTTCACGATATTTATGATCATGCTTTCTTTAGTAATATTGAGTCAGGTGCCTATTGCATTCAACTTCCAATTGGGTTTTAAAAAATCTGAAATTTAAAGGATAAGAGTTAATTTGCTCCTCGCCACAATTAAACTATTTTTAAACTTGTTGCTTCAAAGAGGTCTTCTTCGCCAATTATGAAATCCATTGCGCAATTTTCTATATTGGTGGCCACATGCTTAGCTCTTTCTGGGTGTGCGGTATATTACCGAGACGCAGAATCTGGGGCAGAACATATCTGGGGTTTGGGGCATTTGGCGATGAAAGTCACCCCGCCATTGGATGGAAAAAAAGCGATTATTCGCAAGGCGACATTAATGGGCCTGGCTTTGGGTATTGACGAGGGATCGTTGGGATTTAGTGTAGGGTGGGACCAACGCGAGCGAATAGTTATTCATGATGAAAATACGGCAATTACTATAGAACGTCCACCCAGTAATGATTTTTTTTACTTTAAAATCAGGACCTATCCATTGGAGGGCGACGGCACAGAAAACGAAAATAACCACTCTTTAAATCGAGAGGATGTACAACCATGACCCCCTTGAAATTTTCTAGATTAATAGTTCTGTTCTGTCCAATTTTTTTATTTGGATGTTCGGGGTATGATCGTGCCTTGCTCGCGACAAAAACAAATGTAGGGTTGGATATAGATACCGAGCCTCCTACAGCAGAATTAACCATTGCTAGACGGGAAATTGGGATTCAACCTACCTTTCCTGATTATGCTGATAAAGAAAGTGCTTTGCCTCTTTTTGCCTCCTTTGGATTAGGGGGAAATTTTTTAAATCCTGCGATTACAGGCCACTTTGCGGGAGGGGCCGCAGCTGTTCTTCTTACTTCAAAGGCTGAAAATACGAATGCAAAAGGGGATCAGTCCAAGTCTGCTCTCCATACTATTTGCTTGGACAAGAAACCAGAGGATACCCGAGGACTGTTAATGAAATTTTGGTATTGGATCACCTTTAGAACAAAAGAGGAATATAGAAATGAACCGCGGCCATTCTTTTTTGCCACAGATACGGCATATGGTCTCAAAGTCGCGTGGAGTGGAACCACTGGGCCTTATCCAGATTCCCTCAAGCTTGGATATAACCGCAAAGAGTTTGCCTCAGCCCCAATTTTTGTCGAAGATGGGTGCCGTGGGGAAAAAAATACTGAAACCAATAAAAAGTGGGAGGTGAAATTACCGTCGTTCTATGCGTCTATAGATAATGCCAGCGCAGTAGAAAGCCTCCCATGGGAAACGGCTACCAAACATGTTCAGATCTTTGCTACAGGGCAAGCTGCAAATAATTTTGTACAAAGGGCCTCGGTAAAACGAATTGCCTTTGAACATATGAATCCCGCCGCTGCAGCTTGGGAAATAAAACAAACGGGTATAGGTCAGCCATGGGTGCAGGAAATCAAAAATAAATGGGATGGACTAGCGAAAGAGGAGCACAAAGAGGCTCTTATCCAAGATTTACTAGCTGCCAAATTGGTCGGAGTTGAAACAACAAATGAAAATTTCATTAAGAATCTCAGTAGCCTGTTTACCTCAATTTCTGGTCTCACGACCTTACAAGACATAAAAAATCATGTGACAAATTATCAGCCGCCGCCCACCTCGTAATGTGATAGCCCTTGTTACCATGTGAGCTTTTTTTATGTGAGAGCATAATTCGACAATATCAGTGTTTAGGAGGC
Organism: Nitrospirales bacterium; assembly: GCA_965248225.1. Lineage (GTDB taxonomy): Bacteria > Nitrospirota > Nitrospiria > Nitrospirales > UBA8639 > Nitrospira_E. Next base: position 3,315,446 of record CBDFIV010000015.1, on the reverse strand, counting down.
CTTCATTTTTTTTGAGCAAGTGAAGGTTTTTGAAACACGATGTTTCCAGCAGTGCTGAGATGGAGCCGTTTTTATTAATACACGTTGGTTGAATAAAAAAAGGGCATAGTCGAGAATGGGCAATGTAGAGCTATCCCCCTCAATCTAAAGCTAAATATTTTTCTTCTCCTCTACTTGCAGCGAACAATTGCAGGAAAACCCAATGCGTTTGCAGTATTTAGTTCAGTCTTGTCTCTCGCAAAAAATGATTCCTATTCTAGGAGTAACGATCATTTTTTTTCTGTCAATTGGAGGATGCTCTAAAGAGAAGGTTAAGTTTTATGTGTCAGATTTCAATTTGGTTCAAGGGTATCCAGACCAGGTAAAAAAAATAAACGACGAATTGAGTGGAGAGACGGCATTCATTTCCGTTGAAGTTGCTGATGAAACTAATTCAGCACTTGCCATGGAAAATAAGGAAAGATTAGAGGGGTTCCCCGACTATAGGCAACTAAGGCTGGATACCGAGGTTTTCTATGATGATCAGGATGCTAAAGACGATTCCGAGGCTAAATGTGAGGCAGAGGCTAAATGTAGAGCAGAAGAAGGAAAATGGCGATTCCCTAATAACCGTTCCTTTGCGAAGGAGTGGGAATGGAACAAGGATATGGCGCCACCACAAACGTGCTTGGCCCTTTCGGGTGGCGGAACTCGATCGGCGGCTTTCAGCATGGGGGTGTTACAGGCATTAAACGGTCTTGGATATCTAGATGATAAGAATATTGACATTATCTCAGCCGTGTCCGGTGGGGCCTATACACTTTCTTGGTTCTATGCTCAACAATTCAATTCTGGGAAGGAAAAGTTGAAGGAGGTTCGTGATCAAATGTTCAATCCCCAGGATAAATATCAAAAATACTTAGAAGAGAATGCCAGTATTTTTGGTGAGTCCTTAATCTTCTCTTCTTTTCTTTTCAATATCCCTACTATGCCAGTTAATCTTGTCCTCAATGGTCTTTTCGGACAGCATGCAAATCTAAGTTTACCTCAATATTGGTATCAAGGGAGAATTAAAAAAACCTTTCAAATAAATAAAGATGAGTCGAGCGATAAGTCAATAAACTTAAAAGACTTAGGTGTATTTTCACAAATAAATAAGCTGCCTTTGTTTATTCTTAACAGCACGGTACTTTTTGATGAGGGACTAACCAATCATGGGAAACGGTGGGCCAATACGATTTTTGAATTTACACCCATCCAATATGGGTCCGATGCCTTAGGTCGCTATGAATATCCGGGTTCAGCTGGTGAAGGAAAATATAAAGATTTAGACCCCATTACTTTAGATTTGGCGACTGCCATCTCCGGGGCAGCGGCTGATACGTCAATGTTGGTGGCGCATCCATCAGGTAAATTTTTTAGTAGTTTCTTCAACATTGATTGGGGCTATTATCTTGATAACCCAGCGCTACCTCCTGGTGCACTTTTTTGGCATCGTAAATTGCCTTTTCCCTTTTATTTGGGTAGTGGATACAATCGTGACCTTCAAGGAACTCGATGGTATCTAACAGATGGTGGGTATTCAGATAATTTAGGTGTATTTCCTTTAGCACGTCGTTTGTGCCAACGCATTATCATTGTTGATGGAGAGCATGACCCCTATTACAATTTTGAAGGGTATTGGCGAGTCAAGCGTCGGTTGCAGGAAGAACTAAATGTTCGTCTTTATGTGAAAGAAATTGAACAGGGTAAGAAGGCTGATATGGATCTAGGCTATTCGGAGACCATTCTCGAGAAACCAAAGCTCAGTCCTGGGGATAAAACAATTCGTCAATCTGTGAGAAAAAGATGGAGGAGCTTTGCAAAGTATCCTGTGATGGCGGGAAAAATTTGTTGCTTGCCATATGAAGGCCGGGATAAAAATCTTGAGGTCATTTATATTAAGTTAGCTTACTTGCCTAAGCCCGAACAGTCGGATGAAAAGCAATGTGATTGGAATAGATCGGGGAATGGATTCTGGAATGGGAAATGGAATGGATTGAGTAGTGACTTTCCGTGGGGGCAGGAATGTAATCTCAAAAATCCAAGCAAATTTGTGGAAGAATATTTTTGTTGTGTAGATGAAGAGAGGCAAAAAAAAGGGGATATATTTTATTTGGCTGGTGTAAGTGAGCAATTCCCGCAACAACCCACAACCAATGCAGACTTTAATCATCAGCAATATAAAGCTTACCGAACGTTAGGGTGTCAGATTGTAAGAGATAGTAGAAAGAAAAAAAATGATGAACCAGAAAGAGTAGATCCGTTTTTCCCCGTCATAACACAGGGTCAGAATGAAAATAGTAGGCCAAATTGTTTAGGCAAAAAAACTAACGCACCGAAAATTCCTGAGTAACAATTTTCACCCGCCCTCCCCTCTTAGAGAGAGATAGACGAGTCAGGAGCGAGGGATGGAGTAGCCATGTTCTCTGCCCTAAGCAAAGACTGTGCAGGGCGGAAGATGGCGGCGGGGCTAGCGGGCCCTTCGAATTACTTTATCTCTCGTGCCCGGGTTGGCAAATCTGTGTTTTAGCCCATTCATACGCTTCAGGTAGTTACTCACGTCGTGGTCGCCACACGTTTGGCGAGGGGTCAGGCGGAGTCCGCGGGCGGCATACGCGCGGCCTGCCCCTGCTCCACAAAGGTGAATAACCGAGGCAAGGTTTTGCTTCTGTTTTAACGTGACTCCTTTGCGTTGTCCTATCGTCTGTGTGACCTGCCGATCGAGTAAGGCGGCTGTCAATTCCATGGCATGACTTGGCACAACGCGTGTGTAGAGACTATTAAACCAGCATGATTGCCAATCATTCCAGGCTCCATCCTCAACCACTTTGTGGTCATGGATGCAATAGCGTTTCGCCTCAGTGAAAGTTCCCTCCGTAATCTGAAACATGCCCACGGCACTGGATGCTGGGCGATACCATTCCAAGGGATTCCACGACCACTTCCATCGCCAGTACGTTCGTGCCACAGGATTTCCCGCACCCTCGATTTGGGCCAATGCGGCAAGAAACTCAGGAGTAATGGTTGCGGTAGCATGCTCGCGGAAGAGGGATTCGTATTGCTTCCACGTCTCAACAGGTCGTTTGCTGAGGGATTGGTCCAAGGGAAAAAATATTTCGGTTGGCTTCTGAAATGTATGAAAGGCCCAGTTGAGCCCGAGCCACAGGAGAAGCAGGAGGGTAGAGATCACGACCACACGAATCATCGGCGGCGAGGCCCTCACCGCCCTCATGCCTGCACGCAGTGCACGCCAACCCTCCCGCATGAAATATTTGAGCGTGGTAAAGGTTATCCGACGCCGACGCCCCCGTCGTTGGCGAGGCTGTTTAGAAGTCCTTCGCGTAGCCCTCAATGTCATAGGTTTACTATACCCGAAAAAAAAGAGGAGGAAGACCTGGTCGCATCCACTGCTCGCAGACCGCCCACGCCTCCTTCAGCAGAGAGTGACGAGTAAGCTTGGAAGGGGCATCAAGAAGAATTTTTGAGGTTTGATGTGGGCGATGAATAATGTGGGAAGGCCAATCGAGAGGCAGGAAGGTGGAATATTCCATTTCATCACTCAACACATTTTAGCGAAGAAAAAGCAGCGTTCAAATTATTGTACGACTCGTACGTTCTAGCTACTTAATATGGCTGCCCAAAAAAGTGAGGACGTGACCTCGTAGAGCGGCTACGAACCGATGGAAATTCAAGTCTTCAGCTGGCTGCGTGATTTTAGTTTTTCGTGAGTTCGTGGCCATCATGAAACAGGCTGAGGTATAGAGACGTTCTAGCACCAAACGGCGACACAGCAACTCGTAGCGCTTGCTATAGGATACACCTCTGTACCGTCGAACGGCTGCTGTATCCTTGAGATGAGTTTCCCCTTGAAACACAGGGTCTACCTGAAAGTATGGCTCCTTGTTGCCGACAGGAGTTTTGACGTTGTCGTGATCTTCGAGCAAGAACAAGTAGCCAAGAAAGGGGGGAGGTGCCTGACCAAAGCGGTCTTCTCGGAATGCTGTCCAAATATCCTTGGCACTGCCCACCGCTTCTTCCGAACGGTTGTTCACATTGTTGCCGATTGATTTGCCGGCTTGGGATTTAAACTCCATTGCTAAGACCAACGCGCCGTCGGAGACGACAATGAGATCCCATTTTTTTGTGGCTCTGAAATAACCTGGTAGCTCAAGTGCAGTTCTTGTGCGGACATCGACCTTCTTCAATCCGGCTTCGCAAAGGATGTCCGAAACTAAGACCTCCAGGGCACCCATCTGGGTACCTCCTGTGACCTCACCTCGCGTTCCGGCATCGATTTTCCCAGATATGACCTGTTTTTCTTTATTGCGTCTTCGGGCGTCCCAGTAGCTTTGGACGGCTGTTTGCAGTCTCCTGTCAATGTTCAAGCGCCGCCTCCAGAGTGCGAAGGTTAATCCCATACAGATCCAAAGCCACTTGGGTTGCACGGGGCCTGTCACGATGACGAAAGGCGTCTCTCAGTTCATGGGACAGCATCTTGGACAGGGTCGTAGGAGCAGGGACTCGAATCCGGCGCAGATACTGTGCTTGGAAGCGCAAATAGCCGCCTCGCATGCGGACTCCATATGATTCGATGAAAAACTGTCCGACCTTCGACATCAGCAGGCCGCCTAGTACTTCCAGATCCCACTCGTACGACTGAATGAAGTACAGATTGTGGTGCGGGTACGTTTCACCCCAATCCAAGACTGGCTCGAGCGCGTTTTTAATATCTGGGATATAGAGTTTGTGTGTGTTGGTGAGGCTGTGGTTGACGCGATCAATGGTCTTGTACCACTTGCCAGCATTCTTCTCCACTGTGTGGCGCTTCTTCAGGGCTTCTGCATGTTGCTCGTAGTAGGCTTTCAACTTCGGATAGGCGTTCAGATTGACCAGCCCGTCGTGGTTCCATGGATTCACCAAATAGTGTCCGGACCATCGCACCGTTCCGTCTGCTAGGTCTTTTGCGAGAGCGAGTCTTAGGAGGCGGGAAGGTTCCACAAGGTCCGCATCTGTCGTGATGTAAACACTGTCGTTCCCCGTTGCGATGCCGATTCCCACCTTGGCATTCATCTCGAGGGGAGGAAACTGATCTTCCAGTCGTCGGAGGAGCGCCAACTGTTCTGGCGAATGGCAAGGCCAGGGGTCTGCTCCTTTGAACCATGTGTTCACTACTGCCCGATGGATACCCTGGGGCAGTCTGTCGCGGCCGTTTGTCTGGAGCGTCGTCGCCAATTGTCTTGGTTGAATGTTCTCAGCATCCTGATCGGCACTGGCTACGACAGTCGCGTGCTGTTTTTTGTGTCGAATTACCGTAATCGCGGGATAGGCGTCTACTTCATCATAGAAGGCGTTGGCGTGGTGCATGCTTAGGAGCATTTCGAGACTGTACGCTGAGGTAATAAGCTGCCGCAGTTTTGCCCCATATTGGTTGCGCATCCATCGATCAGCGCAGATAAATGCGCATACACCGCCGGTCTTTAGCTGCCGGAGCGCGGCTTCAAAAAAAGCCACATAGAGATCGGCTCGACCTCGCATCGTCGGATATGTATTACGGTAGAGCGAGGCCGTTTCTTCTGGAATATCCTCAAGCCGTACGTATGGAGGGTTTCCGATAATGAAATCAGCCTGTCTGCTGTCAGTATCGAACAGGTAATCCCGGGTTAACACCCATCCTTTGGCCAGTTGTTTGGCTAGCGGATGTTTTATCCCATGGTTTATCAGGATGTTTTTGGCAACTGTGCGCGCACGAGCAGCGCTCTCCTCATCCAGCTCGTATGCGATTAAGGAACTTTGACATTCTGACAACGATCGACCGAGATTCCGACATGATTCCACCAGGCGCTCGATCATGGGGCCGAGAAATGCGCCATCACCAGCGGCTGGTTCGATCGCCAAGGCATCCACCAGGTTTTTATCAGAACAGTAGCCGCTGAGATTAAGGAGGAGTTCAACAACCCAACGTTTTGTGAATACGACGCCTTTCGCCTCGACTTCTGCATCAGATACAGGACGGTGGAGAGGTGGGAGCAGTTGGAGCTGAATGCCTCGCGTTGCGGCTGATGGACTTATTTGGTTGTTTGCCACTAGGGCCTCGAACTCTCTGATGAGTTTAGGGGAAAGGAGTCGCTGATACTAACTTGTCTGCGATCTTCGTTCAAGATTCATAAAAGTAACGCAGAATAGCCCTCGACTTGTTTGGAAGGAGGTTTACTAAAAAAGAGATCCCTGCCAAAAACTTGCAGGGATGACAAGCAGGAGAGACGACTGTCTTAATGAGCCACCGGTAGTTCAATGCGTGAGGGCTGATCGGGGGTATGCCAGATCTGCCATGTTGGTGCAGGGTCATCTAGTAGTTGAAAGTGATCTTGGTCGGCGCCTGCTAAGGCGACGCGGATGCGGTGGCCTTTTTTGAATTGGTAGGAGACGGGGAGTAAGTCCAGAGTGAGCGGGGTCACTTCACCTGGAATGAGAGGGGCCGCGTCAGCTCGTCGATAGGTGCGATGGGGAATTGAGAGCATTGAGCCTGTTGTTGTCTCGGCTGATTGCCATTTTCGGTGTAGGGCTCGTAATTCACCTTCCGTCACATAATGCACCTGTCCTTCAGGTGTGACCTCTTCTAGATACACAAACAACGTGGTGTCGGCGGCATTGGCTGAGAGGTAGATCGTGGCCACGGGGTGCCCCGTGACTTCCAGATCTTCGGGAAGTGGATCGGATGTATACACCATCAGTTTCTTGTCTTGTTCTTGGCGATCTGGGTAAGGATCTTTCAATGAAATACCGATCAGGGTGTTCCATCGGGAATGCGGGCCGGTTCCTGCCGTGGGATCGACGTGATATTGGTCTGGTGCAGAGGTCGTCTGAGAAAGTTCGCTGGAAAGTTTATTGTTCGTCTGAAAGTATAGTGGGGTTGGAGAGGATGGTGGAGGCCACTGTGTCGAAGTGTTCCATCGTTCGGCACCCATGGTGTAGTACTGGACAGGTGTTTTGTCATGAGGACCAGGTGTGTCGCTCTTGAGATGTTGATCGAAGAACTGGATCAATTCATGGGCATGATCAAATTGCGCCGGTCCAATTGCATAGGGACTAATCTGCCGTTTTCCCCCATGGTCCCAGGGACCTAAGATGAGCTTATTCTTGGGATTGTGATGGTGAAGGTGTCGTTTGATAGCGGCCAATCCATAGCCTCCGTCAAACCACCCACTATAGCTGTAGATTGCCGCGCCGGATTGTTCAATGGCCTGGGCGTAGGTTTGCGTACTTAGGGCATCAATGTTTGGGGCCTGTCGGGATGGTGGGGGATCGTCTCGAAAGGTGAGGCCTGACGCTTCCTTAAACGGGCTCCAATTTACCGCGTGTTCTTGCACCGCTTTGTTGAGGAGCTGGTGATCAGCGTCCTTATCCACGGGATGGACGCCAGCCACCATAAGATCAGCTATCCACCCACCAAAAGGGAGTTCATTATGGTCAAGTCGGTTATTAATATAACTCCAGGTTTCCGTAAACCAATTCAAATGAATGCCGCCGGGAAAGGCAATTTCGGAATAGATATCGAATCCCGCAAACATCGGAGCAATCGCTTTGACTGCCGGATGTTGATTCACCAGTAGCATTTCGGCGGTTCCGCCACTATATGAAATCCCCATTGCGCCGACTTTTCCATTCGACCAGGGTTGGGAAATTATCCAATCAACAATTTCTGCACCGTCTTTAATCTCGGCGGGGGCCCAGGCAATGGGGCGTGTGCCAAAGGATGCGCCGGACCCTCTCACATCCACATCGACCCACGCATAGCCCTGCTGGAGGAAGCGCTCGGCGTACTTCCCGATGAGACCACGTGGACGGTCGTCTTTGAACAGCGCAATCAGCCAACGATACTCATAGGCTCGCCAATACCGAGTTTGATGTAGGATGGTTGGGATCTGCTGACCTGGTTCAATCCCTTCCGGTACGTAGACGTCTACCGCAATCTTGACGCCATCGCGCATCGTGAGATACTGCGAGGTACGCGTCCAGGAATCGTACGCTGATCTTGGCGCGGCGGAAGCAGGAATTGGCTTCTTGGAGTGATTCGTCTGGTCTTTGGAAATCGGCGAGCACCCAGGAAAACCACCAAAGATGAGTGAAATCCAGAGGAGGCTTGCTACTATTCGGAAGGCACCTTTGGGCCAATGAGTCAGGATATTATTTTTGTTGAAGTTGAATGTTGGTTGGGCCAATGTGAGCAAGAATTGTGTTGCGGACAAAGAATTTCCCCTCATGCTTTGGTGCGATTCCGTTCTAACTTGACCATCATCCTGATGATAGTAAGACTCTACCTCACCTATCCTCTCCTTACAAAGGAGAGGAATGCTGCTATCAACAAGTAACTGAAAAAGGAGACGGATGGCGTCAGCTTTTGGGCATGTAGCCGTGGCCTATGCGATGGGCAAAACGCTGAATCCGGCTTGGATATCCGCACGGTTTTGGGCGTGGACGGTGTTGTGTTGTGCCGGATGCCGATGTGGTGGGATTGGTGTTTGGAATTCCCTATGAGCATGTGTTGGGCCATCGGGGTCTTACGCATTCAATTGCTTTTGCAATGTTGCTGGGAATCGTCATTCCGAAAGTCGCCGTTCCGGCCGTTCCCTGTTGGAGTGCGCTGTATGGAAAAATGGCTATCTATTTTGGTCTCGTCACTAAAACGAACGTGGAAGCCCCGCCCTTTGGGCGGGGAGGAAACGTTCAGCCGGCCGCGGCGGCCGGTCACGGTTGTGATTGCCTGTGCGCATGTCAGCTTAAGGAATAAACCATACGGGTTATGAGACGAAATGGCACATCGCCCCGACTTAGCAATATCTGTTTCGAATTATTCGAGAAGATATTCGACGACGCCTTGTGCAAATGTATTGCTCGATGAAGTTGTTTTAAATTTCTTCAAAAGCCCCGCCCTTTGGGCGGGGTTATTTACTTTGTCTCATGGTCTCCTAGATGCACTCACGGATGGTGGACTAGGTATAGCATTCTTCGCGCCATTCAACGAGACACGCTATTTCTTCCCTTGGAGACCTATCATGGTTTCTCCAATAGGCCTGTCGCAATTTTTTTCGTCTTGGGGTCTCGGCGTGCTGCTCAGTGAGCTGATCTGGATTGGAATCCCGGTGACCTTCTGGTTGCTGGGGCAACGGATGATGAGAAGAAGGGAGGGTTAATAGGTCCAAGTTAGAACGATCGCCCAGCCATTTTTCGTGTAATCATATACCGGAATATCTGATTTGTTCTGAATTCTCAGGTATTGAGCTGTGAGGGAAAAATTGTGAGGGAGCGGTTTTGTCAGTTGAACGAGGTGCGTTTGCTGACGATCGTCCCGCTTTGAAAGGGTTCCATTGCGGTCAGTCAAGAGAATCGTGGTTTGGTTATTTTTATATTCCCGCCAATGGACATCGTAGTCGTACCGCAATGACATCTTCCCCCAGGGGAGTTGGAGTTGGCCTCCGGTCAAGAGCCGATTCCCCCGATAGGAAAATGCTGCCCCGTCCGTGCTCTCGTTATCAAATTGATAGCCAATTCGTAGGATAAGTTGATCATTGATCAATCGGAAAGCATGAACGAGGCCCAAGGTATTGTTATAGCCATCGCGCAAATCACCTCGCAGTAGTGCATTTCGGTCTCCGATCTCTCGGAAAAATGTCTGGACTTGATAGCGGTATAAGGCTGTGGTGAGGTTGCCAACCACTCCCACCCCCGGCAATGTAAATGTTGGCCCAAGCATGGTGGCACTCAAGGTTGGAGTATGACGTGCGAGAAAACCATCCGAGTCCAGGAAGAGATAGTCATACGTATATTGGGCACCAAATTGAAAGGGTAAATCCCATATGATACTCCGGTAGAATCCTGACAAACCCACCAAATGGCTCTGTATGTTAAATTCATCAAATCCTTCTCCATTAAGCGTTTGCAAGAAGGAATAGGTGGCGGTGGCCTCGAAGGGACCTTTCCGCAAGAAAGAATAATCAGCTCGTAATGTGCCAATAAACCCCGGTGCGGTAGTATCCCGTTTTCGCAATCCGACGAGTGCGAGGTTGGGATCGAAGGGAGGGTTTAGAATGGGGATTGTTCCGACAGAGTCAGGATTGATTTTCACGTTGTCGTCGTAGAATCCGGCTACGCTGACTTGAAGTCGAAACCGTTTTTGTGTGCCGAAAATTTGTCCAGCCGAAAGAGCGTCACGAATTCGGACCGAAGCCTGAGTGAGAGGAGAAATCGCCTGAGTCCGTTGGACCTGCTCAAGTTCCCTTAAGGCCTCATCCGGAAGCCCAAGGACGCCTAGGGCTAGCCCTCGATAGAAGCCATTGAGTTGTTGGATATCCGCGTCGGGACTTTGATTGCCATCAAACGCTTCAACGGCTTTTCCATATTGCTTCTCGCGATATCGTAAAAATCCAATATAATAGCCCAGGTTTTCCGTATCAGGATTTTGGTCATACACAGCATTTAAAAGCGGATTGGCCTTATCATAGTCTCCAACAGAGAAGTAAGCGACGCCCAGGTGATGTTGAATGTCGATGTCATCTGGGCGGAGTTGATGAACCGTTTCCAGCGGGGCAATGGCCTGATCCGGTTTCTTTTGCTCCAGGTACACGAGGCCTTTATAAAACAGGCTTCGCTCATGTTGGGGATCCAAGGTAATGGCTTGATTTAACAGGTCGAGAGCTTCATCGTACCGTTTATCGTCATAGGCGATGGCGGCTTTGGCGGCCAACACATTCGCATCCGAACGTTGGGCACTGACGTTGGAGGTTCCCCAACCAAACAAGCCAAAGGTGACAATTGCGATGAAGATTAAAGAAAACTTCCAATGGCCATGGTAAGGCATAGGTATTCCTCTTCGAGGTTGAGTAGTAAATATTTCTAAGATAAAAATCATTTTAAATTAGAAATACCTAGAAAAGTTCCACGTATCAGGGATACTCGACGGGAAAAATTTACATAAGGTTAGAACGATGCCTACAATGAGAGCAAGCCTTTCAAGATGATTAGGGGAAATTTGTCAAAATTTGAGGTAGCCTAGACATTTCCTGACACGTATCTGATCTGTGGATAAGTTTGGAGGCATTTTACATGAGACGTGAATCGGATTCTTCTGATGTTGTGATAGGACAGGAGAAAGGAACTATGAGGCGCAAGGACTTTTTGGAAAAAGAGGAAAGGGGCAATTGGAGCCCTTTACAGGCGAGTCAGGGGGCTAGGATCATGTGGCTGGGATGCCTGCTTTTCTTGCTAGTATTCTTGGTGAGTCCTGCCAAATCTCTTTCCGCCACGGATCCTCTTCTAGAACATCTAGAGTTTTTAGGATACGAATGCAATCGGGTCGAAGCCGGGATTCAGGCCAAACATTTTTCCAAAATCCACTTGTATCTCACCTATGCATTCGGGGGCATTCGTGTACAAACGGGATTTCCTGGGAAACCACCCCGAGCGGATGAAGGATCCCGCTATAAAGTCACCAATGCCTTAGGCAAACAGCTTTCGGTCATGCAATTGTATTGGTCAGAGGAAGGGAATCTCTTTGCCATGGCCTGGATGCCAGGCATGTATGAAAAAGCGAGATTTGCCGTTTTTATGGAGACTTGGGACCATGATACCGCCCTGCTTCGTCAGGCCTATGAGAACCTAACTCCCTTTTTAAAAGAGCAAGGTAACGTTCTGCCCAAAGGGTAAAGTGGGGGAGGGGAGGTTGCGGAGAGTCTAGATGGGGTTGATTTAATGGTTGGGATGAAAATGGCCTAACGCGGCATGATGAAGTTCATGGCCGCAAACTTCATAATTCCATTTTGGGCAGTAGAGGGTTTCCGAGGAAAAATCATAAAACCCTCGGACTGTTTTGACTGAAGCTAAATCCCCTCGCAGCCATGGTTGAAATTGCGTTCCAGGTTTCCCCGTCTTGGATTTCCACAATTCTTTTAAACTTTGGTCATCGACAAAGACGACCTTCAGATGGGAAATCTCATGGGTTTCCATATAGCGATCCTGAGGGGAACAACCGCCCAAATTGACTCCGCCAAGAACAAGCCCGCCTAGGATCAGAAAACCTTTGAAAACATTATGAAAATACGTATTTTTCCGAACACCGGAACGGTCCCGTCGAAGTTTTAAGAAAAGAGGGGGATTGGAGATCAACATACCCAGTTATATCGGTTTGAAATGGAGTGAAATAAAGCAAGTTGAGTGAAGAAATTGGAGGAAGGACGAGAGAGTTTCGAGAAATGGAAAGATTAGAGAGGTTACTTGATCAATCTGTAGGCCTTTCGCGTAATAGACAGGAAGTTTACAAATTTGATAGAAACCCTTAGAGTCTTTTCTGAAGCCGTATCATTAAAGCCGAAACTAAGTCCCCTATAGAACGTAAAGATCTTAAGAGTTGGAAAAATTCGTATGAGTAGGATGAACGCGATGATTTTTCACAAAATTATTTTATCTTCCTTGGTTGCCTTCCAAATTCTTGGGCCATCATGGTCTCTGGTCCTCCAAACATCCGAAGCCTTTGCTCAAGATAATTCCAATGGACAGGTCCTGATTGCCGGGCTTCGGGGTGTAGTGACGGTCACCCCCGGAATGATCGAGAGACCAGGGTATGCACCAAACTATCGGTCTTCTTTGGGCATGGGCGATGTCATTACCACCGAGGAAGAATCGGTTGCGGAACTGTTATTTGAGAATCAAGGGTTGCTCACTGTCCAAGAATATTCAGAAGCCAAGTTGGGTAAGCAGCCTGATGGGGGGCTATCCGTGAATTTACAAATAGGCGCAGCAGAATGGTCTCTGCCCTTGAAAGGATCCTCTCGAGGGTCCCTCACTCTCTCCACTCCCAATATTCGTGCGACCACCAATGGCGGGCTGATCACCGCAGAGGTACAACCCACGTTAAGCGAAACGGCGAAGCAGTCATTGCCGGAAAAATCCTTCTTGGTTCGTGCCAGTCTTCGGGCCCAATCAAATATGCCGAGTAAAGTCGCCCTCTTAGAAACATTTTGTGTGAAGGAAGGGGACTTGCGGGTGGAATATCCGGGAACGCAGTCTGGCGTTTTTGAACAGAAAGAGGTTCCCGCTGGACAATGTGTTGGATTTTTCAATGGAGCCTTGCGTGCCATGGGAGATGAATATCAGATAGCCGATTGGCGTGCTATTTGTGCCGTGGGGCCGCATTGTGACATTCCAGAGTCGGCAAAAAAACTGATTGCCAAAAAACAAATGAAACAGGCGTTGGCTTTAGAAGAAGCCTTGCTCGGTTCTGACCCTGATGAGGGGGAAGTGGATGAAGATATTATTTTAGCTACAACAAGGAGTCTTGCTGGAGATATTCAAGGGCGCAATGGGCCTAGCGTACCTTTTGACCCTGAAATTTTACCTTGCACGGGTTCTCCAGAACTGTGTGGTGGCAGTGCTGGAGTGAGTCCAGAGCCAAACATCGGTGGAACTGTCCCTCTGCGAGGTGCAGGTGGATCTGGTGCACCTCCTATGGCTGGGACCAATGTCCAAACGTTAACGACCTTACTCCCGGCTCAGGGGGTGAGTGGGGGCAATGGCTCTCTCCTGTTTCTTGATAGCAATTTTACCGCTGATAGAGAATTATTGATGGTCGATAGTGGAATTAAAGCAGATGCTCCCCATATGGGCGTGGCACCAACCAGTACTTTGGTGATCAGTTCGCTTACCCCAATTGGAGGGGCAGCTTCCTCTAACCAAAGGCTCCCCCTAAACTTTTCAAGTTTTAATCAGCCTGAGTCTCAAATGGCCCAGCTTGGGGTTGAGGGGCCAACCCGAGAGAGTCAAGCCCAACAATTAGCAGAATTTGCCTGGTCGCCCTCGATCAACCCCACGGCACTGGATGACATTTTGTTAGGAAATAGACCTGCGGAACCGTGCTCAAGCCTTCTAGATTGTTTTGAAGTTGTTTTGGCTCTAGGAGAACAAGGAACCCTTGGTGGAGATCCGGAGCCAGGGACAGGGATTGGGGGTCGTATTCAGGCACGAAGTTCCTCGACGGGGACAGATCGAGAAGTGGTGGTGAAAAGTGGTGTCGTATTGGTCAATACCTCAGTCTCTCTCGCTCCACAACAAAATACCTCTGCCAAGTTTGCTGGAACTGGAGCGATTGTAGGAACGACGGTCCAGAGTTCAGCCTTGTCCTTCCTGGGAAAGCCGGGAGAGCCAGCGATTGTCCGACTTGAAGATCGGGCTCTCGCCCTCTTGGATGGCAGTCGCCTTCAGCCGGTGCCCAATCAAACGGTTCCCACGACATTACTTGCGATTGTGGATTCACAATTAACCGGGCCTCAAAGTTCACCGGTCATTGGAAAAGATGGTAATGGTAATGATATCGTCCGTTCAGACATTCCTCCCATCATTGAAATTATCGACAGTACTGCGGAGGTGGAGACCGCCGTTGTTGTGGTTTCCACGGCAGCAGCAGGACAGGATGGTGTGCTAGACCAGACTTTATTAGAGGCTTCGGCTCCCCTGTTGGCCATGATTCGTGGAACGTTGGACGTGGCGTCTGATTTTGGTCAAATTGGAGGCAAAAACGCGAAGCTTGTCGCCAATCTCGTGTCTGGAGATGCGCTCGTTCGGCTGGCTGCAAGTAACTTAATCGTCGATGGAAATATGTTTAATGTGACAGGTGGGGGACAACTTTTAGTCACAGATGGAGCCTTGCTATCCTTGCAAGGAGGTAGTAACGCTTTTATTAATGGAGTCTTTGTGAGTGTGTCAGGGGCCGGTTCCTTATTTTCTTTGACAAATGGCTCACTGGTTGACTTTGGTTCAGGCATTAATACGGTGAATGTTACTAATAGTTTATGTGGTGGGGGAGGATGTTTCGCCCCATTTTCCGACCCAACTTTACTAGTAGCTGGAGATCCTGCCAATTTCAGTGCACCTGCCGGGTTTAACCCCTTTGTCGGTGCCGGAACATTTACCGATGGAAGTGTCAATGCAGTGAATGTGGCACCAGGGTCGGCCATTTTAGAAGTTCAAAATGGCGGAACCATTCAAATTCAATAAAGTTCCCTGAATATGTATTGAAATGGTTCCAATACATGTTTTTCCAATGGATGTGATATTTTCAAGTTTTTTTTTGAAAAAACAAGACGTGGGCTTGAAATGAGCCCCGACGTTTCCTTCTACATAAAGTAAGTGAATCTGTTCTAACTCTGCCATCTGAGCCATTTTCATTCCTCTCAGCCATCTCATCAGTACCGCGACAAACACTCATCTAAAAAAAGTCCAAATCGGGTTGCTCGGTTTCATCCTGGGAATTATCGGTGAGGGTGAAAAATGGAGCATTGCCAGTTTTCCCTCCCACACTGCTTCAAAAGCCACCCATGAAATTTCAAGGACGGTCACGAGGAAGCATCGTTTTCACCAGCTTGGAATTCATGAAGAGACGGCCATGCCGCTTCAGCTTTTTTGCCGATAAAGGCGTGAGGAAAGGTGGAAAATTATGAAGGCGTGAGCCAAGACGATGCTTTTTGAACAAGCATCTAAGATTTTGCTGAAAGCTTATCAGCCTCTTTCTTAGGATCTATTTCTAAGAAAGGGTCTAACTGCTTGGCACGTTCAAAAATGGTTTGGGCTTGGTCACGGGATCCTTGCTTAGCGAGTCTTTTCCCTTCTTCCAGGAAAGAGGGATGCAATGGTAAGTTTGGGCAAGTTCGTTCATAGGGAATCTTTTCACCCACAATGTGTTTCCATTCCGAAAAAGAGAGATTTTCTTTGGCCGTATCACAGACGGCATGAGCCAGTTGTTCTGTCCCACCCCAGAGTGTCACGCTTTGGCTACTTCCCCCCACGGCAATGGTTCGTCCATCTGGACTGATTGCCATGGCCTCTAATGTACCCTTGTGCTTTGGAAATTGTATCGGGGGTTGATTGGCATCTTGCCAATTCCAAATACGCAAGGATTTATCCGAGCCGACTGAGGCTACGGATGTTCCATCGGCATTGAATCGAACCTGTGAAATTCGTCCAGTCGATCCTGTCAGAAATGTTGGAGAAGCGAGTGATTGGCGAAGATTCCACAATCCAATCTGGCGATCGCGACTGCCAGTGGCCACCATCCATCCTGACGGATGAATGGCGATGGTGGAGATACTTTGTTGGTGCCCTCGTAAAATTTTAGGCGGACTATCCGTTCGTTGAAGATCCCATACTCGAAGGGTTAAATCATCGCCACCGGAAAGCAGAGACTGGCCATCAGGAGTATAGGCGATGGCATTCACCCGCCCATCGTGTTTTCCTAACACAGCAGATTGTGGTTGGTCTTTGGTTAAATCCCATAATCGAATCCTGTGGTCTTGGCTTCCAGAGACGAGTTGTTTTCCATCTTGGCGGAAGGCCAGGCTTGTGACACCTTTGGTATGGGCCTGAAGAATACGAGGTTGGGTGCTTGGCTGAGAAAGGCTCCAAACACGAATAGTCGAATCAAGGCTTCCGGATGCCAGCCATTGTCCATCGGGACTCACCGAGACGGAGCCCACGCCTGCCGTATGGCCGGTGAGCACCTGGGGGGAGTCTGTGGACTGGCTCAAAGACCAGAGGAGGACTTTCCCTTCACTTGTTCCTGCAATGACATGATCTCCAGATGGATCGTAGGTTAAAGAGTGGATCCGACCAGAAACACCTTTTAGTTGGATGGGGGACGCATGCAATCCCTCCCGTAAAGAATGGTCAATGGATGCGCTTTCCCTTCCTCCACTACGAAGGCTAAAGAGGAAGGCTTGTCGCGCCCAAAGGAGTTTGGTCGTTTCAGCGAGCGAATCAGTCGAAGGGTTGGTTATCGCGGTCGTGATGAGCGGAAGAATGCGCTGAATCTGGCTGGTAGGAGAAGTTGAGGCCCGCTGATCCCCCAAGTTGCCAGTGATGGTTGAAGCGCCTCTTTTAAGACTGGCCTGAAGGTTATCAAATTGTTGTTGGGTTGATGCCAGTTGCACGCTAAGGGTTTGATTTTCTTTTTTGCGAGCCTCAAGAGCCTGCACGAGATCCGTTGTTTTCTCAGTATGGCCTTCCAGCTCCGCAATCCGTTGTTGTGCCTGCGAGAGGGCTCCTTCATTTTGGCGAAGACGGGATTCCAAATCGGTTCGAGCTTGAACGAGCGCCGTCAGTTGATTTTCCGCGAGTTGGGTCTTTTCGCTCGATGCGGTATGAATATCTCTGATGGCACCTTGTCGATTCGCGAGTTCTTGCTTGGCCGAGGTTAACTGAGTGGAAAGTGTGGTCAGACGATTATTCGTGGTCTCGAAATTTGCCAGGGTTTTCGCGAGTTCTTGCGAAAGGTGATCCCGTTCTTGCTGGAGGGCAGATTGTTTGGCCTCAACCATTTCCTGGGTCTGGCTGAAATCGGTTTCAAGTTGCGCCACGCGTTTTTGTAATTGAGTTTCAGTCTGTTGCGAGGCCTGAAGCCGAGCTTGAAGAGTGGTGCTGGCCGTTAAGGCTTCTTGTAAGTCCTGACGATACTTGGTGCTTTCTGCTTCCAGGTTTGATAGGCGCTTTTGCTGTTCGGAGAGGACTTGCTGCTTCTCGGTGAGTTGGTCCCGTACGGAAGCTCGAATTTTCTGTAACCGGGTTAATTCTTGTTGAGCCAAGATTTGTTGTCCCTGAGCATGCTGTTCCGTCTGTTTCAGGGATGCTTTTGTTTGTTTCAAATCTGCCCGGAGCGTATTGAGTTGTGTTTGTAGCTGCGCTCGGTTCTTATCAAATTGTTTCTCCTCTGATTTCGCCTTGAGTTTCTCTTGGGAAAGAGCGGTGGCCAGGTCTCGAGCCTCTTGCTGGGTCTTCGTGAGCTGTCCATTGATGGTGGTCAATTTGGTTTCTAATTGATTGCGATCGGCAACCAACTCCTTGATTTCCCCGGGGGAAAGGGAGGATTGTTTGAGCAGGGCCGTTTGCAAATTTTTGGCTTCTTGAATCGCCGTGTTTCGTTGGGCGGTGGCTGAGTCTAACGCCTTGTCCAATTTTGCGTGGGCAGATTCAAAATCCAATTGAGCTTGTTGTGTTGTCTCTTGTTCGTTCTCGAGGTCTTCTTTGAGCTGGGTGACCTCAACTCTGAGATCTGAGAACGTCGATTCTTGGGCGAGAAGTTGCGACTCGAGCAGAGTGCGTTGGGTTTGTACGTTTTCGAGTTCTTCATTCGATAAGCGTTGATATGTGGCAATCGTCGTTTCGAGGTCTTGAATTTTTTCTTGGGCTTGGATGAGAGCTTCTGCCTGCTGGGCCATTTCTGCTACTGTGCCGTTGCCAGAAGATGGCGTAGAAGTCTCAATGGCAGCGGTAGAGACTTCTTGTGCTGGTAGGGAGAGGGGTGTCGAAACGGGACCACGAAAGAACCATATCAGCAATCCGACGCCTACCAGAAATAAACTGGCCGCCATGACATAGGAATGCTGTGGAGCAGGAGGTGGAGCCATAGGCACAGCTACTGGTTGTGGCGTTGGATCGGGCGCTGGAGTGAAAGGTGGTTCTGGAGATGGAGCTAGAGCAGCTGGCGAGCCCAGGTGACGTTTGGCCCATACCGGGGGAAAGACTTCCTGATACAGGAGGTTGCGAATGATAATGTGCTCGTCGTCCTCACGTAGAACACCAACTAATCGGAGCTGTTCTAAAGCTGAATGATTGGTTTTCAGCCTTTCTGTCTTGCCTTCCAGGAGGTCTAAATAGGGTTCAAGGAGGGATTCCCCCTTTGGGGTTGGCTCTGTTAAGGCTGTTCGTACGAACTGAAAGTTTGGCTCCCGAAGACCTTGTGGGCTGCTGATGAAGTGTTGGATACATTCATCAACTTCCGCTTCCACCCAGGTTGTGCGATGTTGTCCTTCCAGGAGCTGGCAGAGTAACTGCGTGAGATAGGGATGCCCGTTGGTCCAGCGGTAGATCCATTGCACGGTCTCATTGGCGGCCTCTGTTGGAAGACTCAGACCTTCCGCCAGTAGAAGAGCTTCCGGAAGCGTAAAATCTGAGAGCGCCACGCGGTGACTCCATTGGAATAACAAGGGCCAGTCTTCGGGAATGAGTTGGGACGGGGTTGCCACGCCACAGACCACGAAGGACAGACGATATAAGATGGAATGGGTGCCCCGCGATTCATAGAGCCTGGCCAGCCATTCAAAAAAATGTTTTCGAAAAGGCAGAGCAGCTGTTCGTTCAATTTCATCAATAAACAACACCAGGGGTGAAGTCAGTTCAGGCAGGATGACCTTGGTGATGAGTTGCGTGAGTCGTATTGGTGGGGGGACCTCCTGCTGGTTCTCCCACCAGGTTATCGGGTCCGTGGAGAGGTCGAGGCTGTCATCAAGGATACGGACAATTTTGTGAAACCATTCGTCTTCTCTTGGCGGCAGAGGGAATTGACTCAGGTCGATGAGAACGGCGTGATGGGCGTTCGCATTGAGCTGCTCAGCCGTGTGGGCAATGAGACTGGACTTCCCCATTTGGGGAGAATGGAGGATATACGCTGGTCTCCCATTCCGGCAGTGATCGAGTAATTCAGCATCTGCTGGACGCTGAATATATTGGAGCTCTCGCGCTTTAACGGTACGACCGCTGGAAAATTCTGGGTGATTTTTAGACGCCATAACTGTCGAGACAATGATTCTGACCGGACGATAAAGAGACTTTAGTGGGAAAGAGTTTCACCGTCTTTGTTTCCACCACAATAGGTATATGCAGAATCTGGGTTCTTCTATGATGCAAAGTAAATAACCCCGCCCAAAGGGCGAGGCTTTTGAAGAAATTTAAAACAACTTCATCGAGCAATACATTTGCACAAGGCGTCGTCGAATATCTTCTCGAATAATTCGAAACAGATATTGCTAAGTCTGGGCGATGTGCCATTTCGTCTCATAACCCGTATGGTTTGTTCCTTAAGCTGACATGCGCACAGGCAATCACAACCGTGACCGGCCGCCGCCGCCGGCTGAACGTTTCCTCCCCGCCCAAAGGGCGGGGCTTCCACGTTCGTTTTAGTGAAAAGAACAAAGCAAGTATGGGGAAACCCCCATGGTCTCAGTAGGTTTCGACGACTCTCATCCTACCTGGTAAAGTGCGCAACGAGGATTTTACTCTTTACGTCCCAGACAAGTCATCAACCCTAGTCCTGACGTTGGGGAATACCGAGGTTATACCGACCAGACTTGATCCGAAGCTCAAAATCAAGCAGTTTTCGTAACTCCAATTCCGCACCGTCGAGAAAGGCCAGCGCTTCTTCCCTGCTAGGAAATGGCCCGTAGGTTCGTGTTAGGAGGACATTACACGACACGTCAACAAACCAATGGTCCAATCCATTTTTGCGGCCTTTTTGGTAAATCGCGACTTCATGCTGGATTTTCGTTTGCGTTGCCATCATGCGCCTCCTTGAGTGGGATGCTAGCCATGAATAGGGTATAGACCCTAGACATTTCAATGAAAAACTGCAGAAGAAATATAATGGCGATGAGCAAGGAAATGTACGAGAGAAAGAAGATTCAAAAATATAGTACAACGCAATATATAGCGTCAATTGTGATAATGTAGTAGCAGATATAGTGTGAGGGAGTAAGGCTCTTGAAACAAGGGATCACAATAGACTGAACTTTTGCTATAAGGGCAGCGGAAGGCTATCCGTTCATTGAGGTTGCTCGCACATCCTGGGTATGAACGAATCGTGGCTAGGGAGCCTAGGACAGACGGATTTCCCGACAAACATTCTTTGAGCGCTTCGGATAAGCGTACAAATCTCTGTCTTTCTCATTTGGAACGTGAAATAACCGATTAGCTGTTGAATTAGAGCTATGGCATCTTCCTCAAAAAAAGTTATTTACGCCGCACTTATCGGGAATGCGCTGATTGCCGTCACCAAATTCGCGGCTTCAGTCGTCACGGGGAGTTCCGCAATGTTGGCCGAAGGCATTCATTCCCTCGTCGATACGGGGAACCAAGGCCTCTTATTGTATGGCTTGCACAAAGCCAAGAAGCCACCCGATGAAAAATTTCCTTTCGGCCATGGCAAGGAAGTGTACTTTTGGAGTTTCGTGGTCGCAATTCTCATCTTTGCCTTGGGTTCGGGAATTTCCCTTTATGAAGGGGTGCTCCATATTCTTCATCCCGAACCGGTCAAGAATCCCATAATTAATTATGTTGTCTTGGGGTTGGCATTAATTTTTGAAGGCGGGGCCTGGTATTTTGCCTTCAAAGAGTTTTCTCGATCCAAAGGCCAATGGTCGTATGTGCAGGCCGTTCAGAGGGGAAAAGATCCGACGATCTTCATGGTGTTGTTTGAAGATTCGGCGGCTGTGCTGGGCCTGTTGGTGGCGTTTTTTGGGATTTGGTTGGGCCAAGTAACGGGGTTGGTGTATTTAGATGGGATTGCCACCTTTATCATTGGGTTGATTCTCGGAGGAACGGCGGTGTGGTTGGCGCATGAAACCAAAGGGCTCCTCATTGGAGAAAGTGCCAATCAAGAAGTCGTCCAGAGTATTCGGGATATGGCCAGGCAACTCTCGGGGGTCACGCACGTGAATGAAGTGCTCACCATGCATATGGGGCCGGAATTTATCCTTGTGAATCTGAGTGTGGACTTTCGTGATGGCCTGACTTCTGAAGTCGTGGAAGAATGCGTGGCGACATTGGATGTGGCCATTAAGGCCAAACATCCCTTCGTCAAGCGAGTCTTTGTGGAAGCGGAGGCTCGGTGGATCAACGTCGTACAAGCGGCGAAAGGATCGAGTCAGGTATGACCGGGTGGGCGAGAGAAATTTATGGGTGAAACACGAGTTGATCTCTTGCACCTCTTGGAAGACTTGCGAGATGCCTATCCGGGCATGGTTGAGGAAACCATTCTCACGGAAATCGTGGCGAATTCTTTGGATTCCGGTGCCAGCCGGATTGCTCTTAAAGCCGATCCGATTGAGGGGACGCTGATGGTGAGGGATAACGGGTCAGGTATGCAACGGAAGGATCTCGCACGATATCACGACATTGCCTCAAGCACGAAACGGCGAGGCCAGGGAATAGGCTTTGCGGGGGTGGGGATTAAATTGGGCTTATTGGTCTGTGATGAAGTGCGAACAGAGACCCAGCGCGGGCAGGCGCAGGTCTCCACGTCCTGGCATTTATCCTCACGTCATCGGGCGCCATGGAAATGGGTCTCACCGATTGGCATGGTCGATCAACAAGGCACTGCCGTGCGTTTGAAGTTGCAAAATGTCTTATCGCCGCTTTTGGATACGGGCTTCTTAAGTGCGGCAGTTGCCCGCCATTTCCAGCCGTTACTGGACTCCACTTTTTCGAAGATTTTGACGGCGCAGTATCCACAAGGAGTGGAATTTGTCATCAATGATCAAGTGCTGATGCCCCAAAATTTTGAGGCACCCGTGACGGCTCCCTTGGAAATTCGCATGCTGCGAAAACGCAAACCCTCGGCTGTGGGCTATCTGGTGCGAACCGAACATCCCTTGCCTGAAGATATTCAGGGACTGGCCATCAGTACGTTCGGTAAAGTCATTAAATCAGGATGGGAGTGGTTGGGGCTGACGCCTCAGACTCGTGAGCGCATTTCTGGGTTGATTGAGGTGCCGGATTTGGCAGCCTGCCTGACATTGAATAAAGGAGACTTTATTCGAGTCGGGACGCGAGGGGCGACGTATCTGGCGTACCGGAAAGTCATTCAAGAAGCGGTGCAGCGACAGCTGGCGGATTGGGGTGTGATCGATGGCCCGGTTGAAGAAACCCCGCCACGACAAATCCGTCCGCTGGAGCGTGATATCGAGCGGGTCTTAGAAGATCTCTCCGATCTTTTCCCCTTGCTAGGATCGTTAGTGGAGCATCGGAAGGGTGGACAGAAACGCCTTCCCTTGGGAGGCCCGCAGTCATATGAAGAAATGCGGGCGGTGGTCACGCCAGGCAAGGGGACTCATGTCGCTGAAGAGGAGGACACGTTAGTTGTTCAGGAGCAAACCCCTGGATCTCCTTCCGACTCACAAAGAGAACCCCGTGAACCAGAGGACACGGCCTCAGTGGTCTCAGATTTTTTGTTGCCGGATCGCGGTAGCTCCAAGCGTCCGGCTAGATTCGGGCTTGGTATCCAATTCGAAGATCGTGAGCATGATCAAGAAATCGGGCGGTTAGTGGAATCAACGGTGTGGGTCAATCGTGCCCATCCGGCCTATCAACGGGCCGTGGCCACACGATCGGTAGGCTATCATATCGCGCTGGCTGTGGGATTGGCCTTGGCACCGTTGGCGGTCGAACCAGCCCAGGAGCATGCATTTCTCTCGGCGTTTCTGTCCTGTTGGGGCGAAGGAGGGCTCCCGAAGACACCAAAAAAACGAAAGCGATAAAAGCGCAAGCGCCAGAAGGGGTTGCAAGGGGGCAGCCCAGAAATATTTAATTCGACTCTGACCCCTCATTCAATCATATCGTCAACGGCAGTCGCCTAATCAGCGTTGCGATTGGCGATTTCTAAGATAACTGGACAATGGTCGGATAGGCGACGATAGGCAAGCGGATAATCTCCTCGAATACGTTGGCAGTTGGCCATTGCGCAATAGCCGGTGACCTGCACCGCCTTGACAGTGATTTCCTTCATGCCCTTGGCGACGAGCACATGATCCAGCTGCCCACCGCGTCCCCGAAAATAATGCGAACATTGGGGTTTCGTGGGGAGATCCGAAAATCCGGGTTTCTCCTTGGCCACGAACCGGCGAAGATATTTGAGCTCAGATTTTTGGGAATGTCGATCTCCCGCCCCCATGGTATTAAAATCCCCGACAATGATCACATCTTGATCTCGCTTCAATAGAGGTGCGACGGCCTTATCAATTCCGTTTAAGGCTTTTTGCCGCTGCTCTACCGCAAAGACCGTAGGCCCGGATTTTAAATGGACAGCAATGAGGTGAAAGTCAGCCCCTTCTTTTTCGCGGGATTGAACAAAGGCATAGTGCCCTGGTCGCAATCCAGAGGTGCAGGGTTTTCGGGCAGACTTGGCTTTCGCATTCAATTGCCACAGGCTGTCAAATTTCGAAATAGCTACTCGGGAATCATTCCACAACAGGCCGATATGATGGCTATCAGGTCGTCCGCAGGGTTGTTGGTGAAATCGCCACGTGTCTCCCGTCTGTGCAGATAACTCGCGAGTGAGTGTTTCCCAAGCTTGGTGAGCAGCTGGGGTCGCCAGACTTTCTTGAATCGCTAACACATCCACCTGCATCCAGCGAATGGTACACGTTAACCAATCAAGATCGGTTGGCTCGGCGGAGGCTTGGTGTTGGTCGGGTGCGGCTCCAATGGGGAACCATCGCAGATTCCATGTGGCAACTCGCAACGTGGCCGACGATGCTGCCGTCATACGGAGTCCGATTTCAAGAGCTGCCTGACATTGAGCTTTGTTCGTCCACACCTCCTCTTCCCCGCCTATGGTTGTTGGTGATGTGGAAGGAATCTTTGGAAAAGAGGGGGTGGGAGGAACGAGTGGCCCGGGTACAGTGGTGGTGGCCTTGACGTATTTTTTGTGGACCCAGTGGGTTTCTCCTGAAGGCAAATGAATGGACAGCCAATGGCCCCCCTGAGCTATACGATCGATGGTGGCCTTTGTACTGCTTGGAACATGCTTGAGATAACTCGGGGAGGGCTCACGATGCAGTGGTACGCCGATAGGTTTCTTGGCATGAAGGATGACCGTTTCCCCAACCTGTAAATCCCCAGCCATGGCCTGGCTAAGGTTTCCCATCAACAGAAAAAACGTCAAACTCATGAGTGTCAGAAAATATCGCATGACTTCTTCTTAACAAAGCGGGGCAGGTAATACCAAGCACAAAACAGAGGAAACCCCCAAATGAAGAGATGGGTACAGTAAAAATGAGTAGGGCAGGTTTGCTCTTGAATTCAACCTATAGAACCCTCTGCAAAAGGGATTGAATTCTGTAGAATAGGCCTCATGCAAACCACCATGAGGTCCCAAATGAAAACGAAGCCTTTGCGGATTGAGCGATTTCTGAACGAGATGGATCAGGTCGTGCCATGGCAGCAATTGGAAAAGGTCATTCAGCCGCATTATAAGAGCGCCGGCGGGCGTCCGCCCCATGCCTTGCGGGTGATGCTGCGCATTCATTTTCTTCAACTATGGCATAATTTGAGTGATCCCCTGATGGAAGAAGCTCTGTATGATCGCCTCAGTTTCCAGACCTTTCTCGGGTTTGACTGTTTTGGTGGGGTGATTCCGGATGAGAGCAGCATCTGCCGGTTTCGGCATCTCTTAGAAGAGCATGGGCTGTCGCAACAGATCCTGGCTACCGTCAATACTCACTTAGACTCCCATGGGCTGGTGCTCAAAGCGGGCACGATCGTGGATGCGACCTTGCTGGCTGCGCCGGTGAGCAAGCAGAACACTCGCAAAGAACGAGACCCGGAAATGAGTTCCACCCGCAAGAACAACAAATGGCATTTCGGAGCCAAAGGGCATATCGGCGTGCAAGCGCAAGGGCAGCCGATTATTCATTCGACGGGATTTACGACGGCTAAAGTTCATGACGGACAAATGCTGGAGGCGTTGCAACACGGGGACGAACAAGCGCTGTTCGGTGACAGCGCCTATACCCGGCAAGCGGACAAGCGCCAGGCCCGAAGGGACGGCTTCTATTATGGGCTCTCGGACCGCGGCTACCGCAAGCATCCCCTGTCTGCGTCACAAAAGAAACGCAATCGCCGGCATTCAAGGATTCGAGCCAAGGTGGAACATCCCTTCCGGGTGATCAAGCATCTGTGGGGACACCGGAAACTGCGCTATAAAGGCCTGGCCAAAAACGCGGCGCAGTTCACAACGTTGTGTGCGCTGTCCAACATATTTTTCTGCCGGCGAGCCCTGCTCGCGGAAGCCTAACGAAGGCAAGCCCCCCATGAGGGGCACCGACAAGCCCCGAATAGGGGAGCAAGGACCAAACAAAAGGGAACGTGAGACAAGAAGAACATTTCAAAAAACGATTCGAGGGCTCAAGACCCTTAATGCAGCTAACTTTTGCAGAGGGTTCTATAGAAAGAAAATGGTTGCTGCGGCACTTGAATCTATAGGGCAATGGTAATACAATTTAAAGTATTACTTATTGGTTAAGGGGGTAATCAATGCGATTAACGACCAAAGGGCAAGTCACCATTCCCTTAAATATTCGAAAGAAATTGGGATTAACGAGTCACTCAGAAGTAGAATTCGTGGAAGAAAAGGGACGAGTCATTGTCAAGAAAGCGGAAAAAGGGTACCCGACTTCAAGATTCCGTGCCCTTAGAGGCCGCGCTAACGTGCAAATGACCACGGAAGAAATATTACGCCTAACTCGTGATGGGTGATGAACGGCGTCTTGGTTGATTCCAACATTCTCCTTGATGTGTTCGTGGATGATCCTGAATGGGGAAGTTGGTCAGAAGAGCAGTTGAGCGTCTATGGCAGCTCCCACCACTTGTACATTAATCCGATCATTTATTCAGAAATCTCCATTGGATTTTCTCGAATTGAGGATCTTGAACACACGTTGCAGGAAGGTGGATTCATTCTGCTGCCGGTCCCCAAAGAAGCCTTATTTTTGGCTGGAAAAGTCTTTCTTCAATATCGCAAACAGAAAGGGACAAAACGATCGCCTCTTCCAGATTTTTACATTGGCGCTCATGCAGCAGTAGAAAATCTGACCTTACTCACGCGCGATCCACGCCGCTACCAATCCTATTTCCCTCACGTAGTCTTGGTTGGCCCTTAAACGCAATCATTGAATATTCATGTCTAAACCCTATTGTATCGAATAGGCTTGGGGAACGTGGTTTCGCAGTAAAGGGGGCTTCTCAGGAGACGAGGCCCAAGACATATGGAAGGGCAACACTTACCTCTAAACCTTAACAATACAGAAGATTCCTACTCTCTGTTACTTGCCTCCGTCATGCCCGACATTGTGAATCGGGAACCCATCTTGTCTTTTCGGTCGGATCAAAGAGAGAGAGGGGGCGGCAGAAAATATGCAGAGGTCGCACCATCCTTGAGACGCTGCAAGTAATTACGGCTTTGGCTGTTGAGACGATTTCAGGAAAGGAAAGTTTACAGAAGGTTTCTGACTCCTATTTCGAAGGCACTTCTAGAGAAAGGGGAACTCATAACAACAGACTTGACCCCTGTTTCGGCTGCACGGCTTGGCCAGGCCACCAGGCCAGGGAAACCCAATAAGCCACTGATTTTCTAAGTAGAGTCATGATATTACCAGAACCATTCGTGCTATTTTTTGAAGTAGTCCGTGAAAATCCACGGAATCTTTCCCTCTTTCCCGACGCCTGCTATTCGGCCCCGAGGGCGAACGCTCTGAGAAACTGGCAGGCCTTGTGTGAGCGCAGCGAGTTGGCCCGCTTCTTGTTCCCGGCGTCCGCCCAACCTGATGAGGCCGAATTGGGCGTCACGGGTTTTGGGCCCTTTTGCCGAAACAAAAGGGCCTCGTCGTGCGGGGGCGAAACCCGGCTCTGGCAAAGGTCAAGTGACAACACCGCGTGGAGACTACAAGTGTAAAAAAGAAAAATACGCGCGTTGGCAGGTCAGAAGGGAATGAGCGTGATCACGATAGCAGTGAAATCAGCCAAGCCATCTCGCACTGGCAGGCAACACTCAGCACAATAAACTTGCGGCGACCTCTATCTCATAAAACACGCAACCTGACCCCACTATGACCCCACTATCGACCCCACTATAAAAGATTTGTTGCCATGAAAGAATGATAGGCAAAGTCAAGCAATGCCCCCAAATGTTTGCGATAACTACAGCGCAGGAATATGGACAACCTGGTGCACGGTAAGTGTTTCAAGGGCGGTCAAGATAGCGGGTAATAAGGGAAGGAGATCTTCAAGTCGATTACTCCGTGCGTGAAGGATCATGACTGAAAGCGAAAACGAGGAAAGATGTTGTTGAAACGGAAGATTTTGATCGGCAGTCAGAAGAAGATCAAAATCTGATTCCGCGAGTCCCAATAACTCGCCATTCTGCTTTCCAGCCCACCCGCATTGTTGGACGGTTGAGGTGGCATGAGGACGGAGATGTGAGGCAAGGTGGCGAGGCAGAGATTCATCAAGAAGGATGTGCATGTGTGAGAAGAGCTCCCTGGGCAAGCACTAATGCCTGGGTGGCCTGCTCACGGGTAACAGAGGGAAAGGCATCAAGAAAGATATCGAGAGAGTCCCCCGCTTCTAAATAATCAAACAGATTTTTAACAGGTACACGCGTCCCCCTAAACACTGGGGTTCCCCCAAGGATATCGGGAGAGGAGTGGACGATAGTTGCTAATTGAGCCATACCTAGACTCTAGGCCCCTTAGAATATGATGTCAAGGTAACCACACAGAGACGACTCCTGCATGATTCCCTATCAGGGAATAAGCGATAACCGCAACACCCCACAACGCATGAGTCTCACCGAGCACCTGAAGAAACGTCCCATAATCGGTGAGATCCCGGAAGATGGCTTGCCGCACCAACCGGCGGTTCATCACATGATAGCCTTCGCCCGGATACTTATTAACCTGGCAATACTTTAGGGTGCTCTTGGTCGATCAAAATGCTATACTGCCGACATGAAGAAACACGACGCCCGTACACTTCCACCCGAGACACAAGAACACCTCCGCCGCCAAGCGATTCGGTTGAAGAAGCAAGGCCACACCTTTGTCGCCATTGCGGAGATCGTGGGAGTCCACCGCAACGCGGTCTCGCGGTGGTGGAAGGCCTATGAATACAAGGGCCTCCAAGGGCTTCAGGCCAAACCGCGAGGGTTTGCGGTCGGCCAGTGGCGTACGCTCAATGCGGCCCAGGCACAAGCCATTCAAGGAGTGATCGTGGAGAAGACCCCGGATCAGTTGACGTTGACTTTTGCGCTGTGGACCCGCCAGGCCGTGCAAGAACTCATTCAGCTGCGGTTTAGCATTCGCATGCCAATTCGGACGGTGGGGGCATATCTGAAGCGCTGGGGCTTTACTCCGCAAAAGCCGTTCAAACATGCGTATGAACAACGCCCGGCCGCCGTGCAGACGTGGCTCAAGAAGGAGTATCCCGCGATTGCGCAGCGGGCCAAACACGAAGGGGCCGAGGTCCACTGGGGGGACGAGACCGGAGTTCGCAGTGATTGCCAACATGGACGCGGCTATGCCCCCAAAGGAAAAACGCCTGTGATCCGACTCTCGGCCAAACGGGCCTCTCTCAACATGATCTCTTCCATCACCAACCAAGGGAAGGTACGATTCATGGTGTACCAGGACACCATGAATGCGAAGGTGTTGACGACATTCCTCAAGCAACTCATCAAAGGGGCTGATCGGAAGATTTTTCTCATTCTGGATAACCTCCGCGTCCATCATGCCCGAGTGGTCAAAGCCTGGCTCACCAAGTACACGAAGCATATCGAACTCTTTTTTCTCCCCGCCTATGCCCCAGAATTGAATCCAGATGAATATGTAAACTGCGATCTGAAAGCAGGCGTGCATTCACGATCCCCTGCACGAGATGTGGAAGGGCTCAAGAAAAAGGTGCGGACGCACATGAAGAAATTACAGAAGTTACCAGAACGAGTGAAGAGCTATTTTAAACATCCCAAGATTGCGTATGCCGCTTAATATGCATGGTCTAGTATTGCCGGGTTAATAACACAGAGCAGCCGGACCATTGGAGAATGACTATCCCTTCCAAGGGAAACTCGCCACACAAAAAATTACTCCCATGAATGAATGATATGAAAGAACAAGCAATGACCCCGCTCACAGCTGCCACACAGTGCCAAGAAAAAACAGGTTACGCAGAGAATCGATTGAGTAAATGAGCGGGCGAGAAAGAGGAGCGCAGCAGAGAAGAGAGTGAAATGGTGTGATTAAAAGAACATGGCATGACAGGCCCAGACTTCAAATCCGAAACCCTCAACAATACATGTGCTCCCATAAATTAACGAAATGCAAAATCAAGAAATGACCCCAAAGCGGCGCGCCAGCCCTCGACCCTACTGATGAGGGGGCGCTGGGAATGACTGACTGCTGTGGTCCGGAATAGGCGCGTGCGTCGAAACGGTCGAGAGCAGCCCCAAGTCAGGACCAGTGCTCTACTCTACCCCTTTCTATTATGGCTGGGCCCTAAGCGCGCTCAGTATAGATTTCGTACTACTTGAATTCAAGACATTGAAGAATAATTGAATAATAGTTTCTCTCTCTGTGGCAGATTACTTGCGGTACCGTACGCATACTCTGCTGCTCTTTCTATGCTTAATAGCTCAGTGCCATAGACCGCCTTAAAGACATCGGAGTAAGTAGAGTCAGAAAATGCACAAATAGCGATATCAGCAACACTATCTCCGAAAACCACCCATTTGCGAGAAGAGGATAAGGCAATCAATAAATCTGAATAATGCATATGCACCGAGAGCTCATCATTATCGGTAAAACCATTCACAGCTTGCAGGTAGTCCTTTTCATTGTCAGCTGTAAGAACTTGAATTGCAGAAGTAATATTAAAGTTGCTCTTATTCTCTTTTTTTTTCTCTAAATTAATGGCTGACAACCAAAATTGTTCTTCTCTAATTTCCACGAGAAATTGCTTCAGGTTGTTAAAAAAGATAGGCAAAAATGGTTCATCAAAAGTGATGAACGAGAAATATTTAAATGCACTACGGAATACTATATTGGGTAATACTTTAGACGTATCGACCGTACTATCGATATGACTACTTATAAGATCAATTTGTTCCCCTGAAGTAATAACATTCATCACTAATTACCCAGTCCGATCTTTGTTAAAGGGACATTATTTTCAAACAATTCGGCTGTTGGGCCTCGGTCGCTCCTTGAGAAATCTCTAGTCGTAATTTTAGTGTTGCCCTTGCTGAAAACATTCACCAGGCCTTTGTCCGTGAATATCAGCCTTTTTGAAAATCCAGCACTAAGCAAATTCGCTTCAAATTCGATTTTGGATACATTAATTCGTATATTCCTTACCAATGAACTTTTAGTTGTGATGTCCTCGAATGTTGATGATATTCTGCCTGAGGCACCAACCGTCAAATCATCTCCCAATTTACCCCCTAACTTTATCCCTAAAATACCTAATCCCTTGCTAAATAAACTACCCAAACCTACGATGAGGTCTGGGCCAATAAGAGGATCATCCAGTCCACCTCTTTGCTCCGCCCTGAGCTGTTGAACCTTAGATTGTGCTGAAGCCTCAGCAGGGGATACTTCAGAATTCTGAAGCCCAAATAATCCTGAAGCAGCCTGGGTAATTCCTGTTGCCCCTATAGCACCGTTTATGGATGAATTAATAAAGGTGGAGCCAAAAACAGGAGGAGGAGAAAAAATGGGGGTTGCAGTCACAATTATTGGGGGTAACGTTGTTATTGGTTGGCCGAGAGGAGCAATCGCATCCGGTGTTACTAATTCCGGAAGTGAATTGTTAAAGAAAAAACTATTCAAAATATCTAAGACTGCAAAATCAAACGACCCATTTCCCGTGGGATCGATATACCGCAAGGGATTATTCAGAACATAAGTATACCGATTAAGGGCCTGTGGATCCGTCGGATCCGGCACAATCGTATCCGCCGAAATAAACCGCCCCAACGCCGCATCGTAGTAGCGGGCTTCGTAGAAGTAGAGGTCTGTGCTGTCGTCACGTTCCTTGCCCGTGTATTTGTACGGCACATTTGTCGCACTACTACTCCCGCTCGTATAGCTCCACGAGAATGTGACCGTCGACCCAGACAACACACTGCCACCGACTGGGCTGATCGTTGTTGAGGACGCACTGCCATGCGAGACGAGATGTACTAACGGATTGGTCGGGGCTTCGAAGTCTTGTAGCAGCCCAAACCGCAGACTCAACGGCCCTCCGCCCACACGCATGGGTGCAGTGGACGTCGTCTGCCTCCAATTCAATTGATGGACGGACGACGGCCCGGTCTGCTCGGAGGTGCTCCGTGCCGCTAGGTGCATGGTGAAGTCTCCGGGACTCAACGAGGCACTGCCGCCCCCGGCGGCGGTGAATGAGGTGTCGATACTGGTCCAGCCACTGGGCAGTTGATACCAGAGCCGGGCATAGACAAGGCTGCCATCTGTGGGCAGGCCTGACACGATGGTCGAGAGCGTGGTGGCCGCGAGGTTCCCACTTTGGTAGAGATCCGCGCCCCCCAGAGTGGTCCCCACATCCAGCCACCACAACGTGGGCGCACTGCCATTGGCCGCCCAGGTAAAGGTCTCGGTGGCGCCCGCCAGGGGCGTGCCGGTCAGGGGGGCGGTGAGAGTCGGCCCGCTCGCCGTAAAGGTCGCCGTTACCGTCTCGGCTTGCGTGGGTGTCATCACACAGGGGCTCGTCCCCGTACAGCCCGCGCCACTCCAGCCATCAAAACTTGTATTGGCATCCGGCGTGGCAGAGAAGGTGATAGAGCCTCCGCTCGTAAAGTTGGCCGTACAGGTACTCCCACAGGTGATCCCTACGGGTAAGCTGGTGATGGTGCCGCTACCGCTGCCGGCTTTCTGAATCGTCACGGGCACGGTGCTGCTGCCGCCCCCGGCGGCGGTGAATGAGGTGTCGATACTGGTCCAGCCACTGGGCAGTTGATACCAGAGCCGGGCATAGACAAGGCTGCCATCTGTGGGCAGGCCTGACACGATGGTCGAGAGCGTGGTGGCCGCGAGGTTCCCACTTTGGTAGAGATCCGCGCCCCCCAGAGTGGTCCCCACATCCAGCCACCACAACGTGGGCGCACTGCCATTGGCCGCCCAGGTAAAGGTCTCGGTGGCGCCCGCCAGGGGCGTGCCGGTCAGGGGGGCGGTGAGAGTCGGCCCGCTCGCCGTAAAGGTCGCCGTTACCGTCTCGGCTTGCGTGGGTGTCATCACACAGGGGCTCGTCCCCGTACAGCCCGCGCCACTCCAGCCATCAAAACTTGTATTGGCATCCGGCGTGGCAGAGAAGGTGATAGAGCCTCCGCTCGTAAAGTTGGCCGTACAGGTACTCCCACAGGTGATCCCTACGGGTAAGCTGGTGATGGTGCCGCTACCGCTGCCGGCTTTCTGAATCGTCACGGGCACGGTGCTGCTGCCGCCCCCGGCGGCGGTGAATGAGGTGTCGATACTGGTCCAGCCACTGGGCAGTTGATACCAGAGCCGGGCATAGACAAGGCTGCCATCTGTGGGCAGGCCTGACACGACGGTCGAGAGCGTGGTGGCCGCGAGGTTCCCACTTTGGTAGAGATCCGCGCCCCCCAGAGTGGTCCCCACATCCAGCCACCACAACGTGGGCGCACTGCCATTGGCCGCCCAGGTAAAGGTCTCGGTGGCGCCCGCCAGGGGTGTGCCGGTCAGGGGGGCGGTGAGGAGAGGCGTCCCGTATGCTCCACTCGATGTCGTATAGACATAGTCATCGTGCTCCCAGACGGTGCCAATTTTATAGGAGAGCGTGACATAGACTGGGCTGCCATCGGTGGGGAGATTGGGGACCGTGGCCGAGGTTGGTTGCCCGGGCCCACTACTCTCATGCAGGTCATTGCCGCCTGCAAAGGTGCCCACTTCCAGCTTCCATTCGTCGACGGTACTACTACTGCCTCCCGTATTGGCAAAGGTCTCGCCGTAGGGAAAATAGGCCAGCTCTTGCTCAGAATTCCCAGTGGCATTCGTTAAGACACTGGTCGAACCCAAGTGATCGGGATGGAAGTAGTCGACGGTACCATTGGCTTGTTTCATGGCCACGCGCTGCCCCCCCGCAAAGATCATCCTAGCGCAGGCACCCTGTTTACACACGTAGAGCTTCCCGATATAGGTCGTCGTTTGGCCGCCCACAGTTTTCTTGACCCGGCCCCCATCGCCGTCATAGACCATCGTCGTGGTGGTGCCGTTTTTGCTGATGCTGTCGGGCCGGTTTTCGTAGTCATAGCTGATGGTGCGACCTGCGCCCGTTTCCATATTGCCATTGGGGTCGTAGGCGTAACTGTTGCCGCCGGCGTTGGTCACCGCATGCGGCCGCACACTGCTACCGCCACTGGTTGGATAGGTATAGGTGCCCCCGTTTCGGGAGTTCGAGGTCATATTGCCGATTTGATCATACGTATAATTCAGATTGCCATACGGTCCCGCCGCACTGGTGAGCCGTTCGAGGTCGTCGTAGTCGAAGGTTTGATTGCCCTGGATTGGATCGGTCAAGGTCTTAACATTGCCCCCCGCATCAAAGGTGTACGTGAGGTCTTGTAGGGTCAGGGAGTCTTTTTCCGTTTTGAGCGTCTTGAGGCGATAATTGTTCGGATCGTAGGTATAGGAGGTCACCACCCCATTCCCGAGGGTCAGGGTGCTGGGTTGACCCTGGGCATTGAAGCCGCCGTAATTGGCATAAGTGGTCTCGCCTTCCGTGACGGCTTGAAGCTGTGGACCATTGTAGGTGTGCGAAACCACGCTGAGATCTGGATAGGTCAAGTTCACCACGCGCCCGAGGGTGTCATAGGTGGTTTGGGTGGTATAGGTGGTGCCACTCACGGCTTTATCCGTGCGCGTGACCTGCCCCATGTTGTCGTAGTAGAAGGTGGTAATGCCTGATCCATCCAGCACTTTTTGAAGGCGGCCTTTCCGGAAGAATGTGGTGCCGTCGTAGACGTAATTGACGTTGCCTTGCCCGAGGGCCTGCTGTGTCCCGTAGTCTTTTTGGACCCGACGATTGAGGGCATCGTACTGAAACACGATGGTTTGGCTTTTGGCGTCGGTCTGCTGGATGAGATTACTCGCGGCATCGTAGGCGTAGGTCCAATCCCCCATGTCGGGGTCGTGCATCGCTGTTTTGCGCGAGAGCGTATCGTACTGCATGGTGCTCACGTTGCCCTTCGCGTCGGTCAGCGTCTTTAAATTCCCTAAGACATCGTAGTGATACGACGTGATGCTATAGGGTGAGCCCACGCTCGTGTCGCAGGTGGTGTAGGTTCCGGTATATTCTTGCACGGTCAACACCCGGCCATAGGCATCTCGCACGGAGCGATGTCGATGATTGTTGGCATCGATACTGACCGTGACCCAATCGTCGAAACAGGCTAAGCCACGAGAACCATCTGGATTGGTGCTCTGGGTGACACGCCCTAAGGGATCATAGACCGAGGTGGTCCATTGCGGACTCCCGCCATTAAAATAGGGCAGGCTGGTTCGGGTGACGGCGCCACGGTGGTCATATTCCACAAGAGTGCTCACAATTTGGCTATCCGTGCCCGTTGACTGCGTCTTGGTCGTCCGGCCCAGCCCATCAAAATAGGTCCAGGAAGAGAGGCCGACCGAAGAATCGGTGCGGACATGTTGGCTCCCCACGGTGCCGAAGCTGTTGTAGCTAGTAGTGGTCACCAGATTATTGGGTTGTGTCACTTGGGTTGTGCGGCCAAAGACATCGTACTCTGATGTGGTCGTAGAGCCATTGGGGCCGGTGACGCTTTTGACTTGCCCATAGAGGCCCGTGGTCGTGGCCACGCCATTGACGCCATAGTAGGTGGTGGTGGCCTGCTGGCCCAGCACATTGGTCGAGGTGGTGGCAAAGGTCTGGGAGGCATCATAAGCCAGGGTGGTCATGTTCCCACGGGCATCTCGCGTGCACGTTACGTTGCCGTAGGCATCGTAGGTGATGCCTGACTCAGGACTGGTGCCGCCATTCAGCCATGTGACAACACGGGTAAGATTGCCTTTGGTGGGCGTAGGACCACCAGACGGTGTGCTACAACCTCCGGCGCCATCGTAGGAGAAGTCGGTGCGCGTCACTTGGCTGCCGGTGCCCAGGCCTGCGTGGATAGTTTCCGATGTCGGCAACCCCAGAATCCAGTCGGTGGTATTGGGCGAGAAGGTGCGCGTGACCGTGCGGTCATCGACGCCGCCGTCGCCTGTGTCGCCGTATTGGTCCTCCCGTGTCACATTCCCGTAGCTGTCGTAGGTCAAGTCGGTGCGGGTTTGCTTCCCACAACTATTGCCATTGCAAATCGTACTGACGACCGACTTCGGGGGCGAAAAGAACGGTGCCTGCCCATTGTCATCGGCCGTGTTGGTGGTGGTGGACTCGGAATACAGATTGCCCACGCCATCCGTCACTTTTGTGCGGTAGGGTGCGCCTTTCATATAGCCGTTCGGCACATTGGGATTATTGACATCAACCGCGATATCATTCCCCTGATGAAACCAGATTTCTGTGATGATTTGTTCCCCATTGGCACCAGCCTGGCCCGTGGTTTTCGAGTAGTTGAAACCCCGGAAATCGCGCTCTGGCCCGTAATAGAAGCCGCCGCTATAGGTGTACGATGTGGTGGAGGTATGGTTATTTCCATCCACCGAGACGATCGATTGCACCACTTGTAAGGGAATGGGAACCTGCGCAGTGGCATTGAGAGTCGTATAGTTCACCGTGGCAGAAGCCCCCAACCCGTTATTAAACGTGACGGTGTTGGCGACACTCTGCGAAGATAGCCTAACCTCGAAAAAAGGCCAGTCCGCAGATTGGAAAATCAGGTCGGCTTTGCCATCTCCGTTCACATCAGCCAGCGCTCCCACGCCATCCTGTGCTGCCGGAATCCCCCCGCCCCATGATTGTCCCGGACTGAATCCGCTCCCCGTGGACAAATAGACTTGACTCGGCCCCACCAGATCCGCTTTACCATCCCCATTCACATCTCCAACCCCACCCGGCATATTGATATACTGCGGGTACCAAACCACCGCTCCATTGGTGGCAGGGGCAAAGCTGGACCCTGTCGACAGCCTAACCTCGAAAAAAGGCCAGTCCGCAGATTGGAAAACCAGGTCGGCTTTGCCATCTCCGTTCACATCAGCCAGCGCTCCCACGCCATCCTGTGCTGCCGGAATCCCCCCGCCCCATGATTGCCCCGGACTGAATCCGCTCCCCGTGGACAAATAGACTTGACTCGGCCCCACCAGATCCGCTTTACCATCCCCATTCACATCTCCAACCCCACCCGGCATATTGATATACTGCGGGTACCAAACCACCGCTCCATTGGTGGCAGGGGCAAAGCTGGACCCTGTCGACAGCCTAACCTCGAAAAAAGGCCAGTCCGCAGATTGGAAAATCAGGTCGGCTTTGCCATCTCCGTTCACATCAGCCAGCGCTCCCACGCCATCCTGTGCTGCCGGAATCCCCCCGCCCCATGATTGCCCCGGACTGAATCCGCTCCCCGTGGACAAATAGACTTGACTCGGCCCCACCAGATCCGCTTTACCATCCCCATTCACATCTCCAACCCCACCCGGCATATTGATATACTGCGGGTACCAAACCACCGCTCCACTGGTGGAAGAGGCAAAAGACGCCGTCCCTCCGGTTGGATACGTCACCGTGAAGGCCGGGAGGGTTGTCCCACCAGTAATGGTTCCCGTCCCATTAATGGTGACATTCTTCCCATAGCGTTGAATGCTCGAAAGTATGGTGGAAGAGCTAGTCGGCTCATAGGACACCTTATAGGCCGCCATCCGCGAACCATTGGCTTTGAGTTCAATCGTTTTGAGTCGCTTTCCATTCGTCATTTTAAACCCGGCTGTATACATGGCGGTCAAATCGGATCGGGTCTCTAAATGGAATTTCACTTGATTGGTCGGTGCCAGTGATCCGTTCCCCGTGTAATCAATCTGCTTGAGATAGGCTTGGTTTTGGTCTTTGGTGTAGGACAGGGTCATGTAATTGCCATGCACGTCTTCGACGCGCTCCAGACACCACCTGAAAATATTATTGGCATTAGATGGGTTCGCGACACGCGTGCCTGCAACCGTTCCAAAAATAAATGTTGTCCCGGATTTATCCGTAGCTTCGAAGTAGGACCGCCCATCTGTTGCCGTGAGTTTTTTAATGCGTGTGAAGCCGCCTTCTATTTTGGCCCGGTATTCATTATTTCCAATGTTCACGAGTTCCACATTAATGCCGGAGAGGCGAAACACGTAATCATCTCCACTATAATTGACACCGAATTTTGTCTGCCGTTCAATCACCCCTTTTTCCAATTTCCACCCAGGCCCGACCCATCCATTGCCATTGGAGGAGCCATAGACCAATGCTAGGTCGGGCTGAATGCCGCCTCGTCCGGGTGGTACGTCAATGGGAATACTGGTCGTGGCTGTCCCCGTAAACGGATCGGCATGCACCGCACCGCCAACCGCCCCGACTGGCGATTCTTGATCGGTCTCCGCACTCCACGTTGCCGTGGGGATTCCGGCGACCAGACCAATGAAGAGGGCCAACATACCTGCAACGCGCCAAAAGGAAAAAACCTGTGGGAGTGTCATGAAGGGGGCTCCTTTATTTTGACCGGTCATGGAATATCAAGCCAATCTACCCACTTTATGTTTCGCACTGATGATCTGCTACATGATTAGGATCACCCAAGCGGGTATAGCATGTTTTTTGTATTTTGAAACCTGTACGAGTACAGGTATTTCCAAAGTTTTTTTATTATTGTTGTTGAGGGGGTGAAGCCCGGGAATTGCGGAAGGGTACAATGTAGACGATTGCCGGCGAACTCCCTTCTTTTCTAGGCCTGATGTAGCAGAGTGATTATGACTTTAACTTGAGCCCGGCTGGTGGCCTGTAGTTTTTCCAACACATGGGAGACATGAAACTTCACGGTCCGTTGGGAAATGTTCAATAATAGAGAAATGGCTTCATTGGAATGGTTTTTCGTAATTAATAGGGCGATTTCCTTTTCCCGAGAAGTGAGGACTTCTGGAATCCGCTCAAATTCTTGATGATTGGTTTGCGGCATAGCCCGTCGATAGAGGGACATTGGAAAATCGTTCACCCACCCCATCACGAATTCCTGCATGGGCAAGAGGCGAATTAACGATTGGTACTGCTTCTGAGCAAAAGCCATGTCTAGACGAACAAAAGTGGGTTTATGACTGGCTAGTGCTTGGCGTATCGCCCTCAGCAAGGCCTCACTATCTTTTTGAGGGAGAACCTTGTTGATATTTTTTCCGCGCAGTGCGGCACCTCCCAAGAAATGCCCATGGAAGGGATTGGGAAATTCACAATCCAGATAGGTTCCGCAGCTATCCCAAAGAAATATTTTGTGTGGTGGGGGTCCTGCAAGCAAACTCCACCCGTGGGGCTGAACCCCATTCGTCTTCAATGATGTTTTGAATAACTCAGAGTCCCGCACGACTCTGTTCTCCTAGTCCGATTGGTTATCGGCCAATACCTTTTAATACGTTACATCGTAGCTATTCTCGCTTATTTGGGAAGTTTTTTAGTCCCGGCCCATATGCTGCGTAAAGCGAGAATAGGTGAAACCCCCGATTAGGTTCCCTCTCGGATTCATCAGCTTTCCTAAGGTGTAATCTCTTCGGCATTCCCCTCCGTCATCCCATTTCGGCTGTAAAGGTTTTTGGATTACCAAGAATGTTGAAATAAAGCAACCGGTGCGTGGGATTAATACGAAAGAGGCTCATACAAGACTTAGCATCACGCATTTTTCAGCAATTAGGACGAGTCAGCCATGATGATGAGCAGAAATGGACGAAATGAGGATGAAGATTTTGGCATTATCTTGTTATGATCCAAATTTTTTGGGGAGGCGAACATGAGTTCTTCGATTAATCTTGATATTGCCAGCCGCGCCTCGCTACGTCCCATTGTGGAGGTTGCGCAGGCCAAATTGGGGTTGGATCCCGACAGCCTCGAATTGTATGGCAAATACAAAGCCAAAATACCTCTCTCGGCGATGCCCTCCCTTCGTGACAAACCGGATGGCAAGCTGATTCTTGTCACGGCTATTTCGCCCACCAAGGCGGGGGAGGGGAAAACCACGACCTCTATCGGGTTAGCAGATGGGTTGAACCACATTGGTGCCAAGACCATCGTGGCCATTCGTGAACCAAGCCTCGGCCCCTGTTTTGGCATGAAAGGCGGAGCCTGTGGCGGGGGCTATGCCCAAGTAGCGCCGATGACGGACATTAATCTGCATTTCACCGGAGACTTTCATGCGATTACGGCGGCGCATAACCTCCTTGCAGCCATGGTTTCCAACCATCTTCATTGGGGGCATACACCTCATATTGATTCGCGACGAGTCACATGGGGGCGAGTGCAGGATGTGAATGATCGATCGCTACGGGCCATCGTGACGGGGTTGGGTGGGAAATCCAATGGCTATGCGCGTGAAGGTCGTTTTGACATTACTGCGGCTTCGGAAGTCATGGCGATTCTTTGCTTGGCTTCGGATATGAAAGATCTGGAGCGACGATTAGGGAACATCAAAGTCGGACGAACGGCCGAGAAGGACATGATCTTTGCTCGAGATATTAAGGCTGAGGGGGCGATGATCGTGTTACTTAAAGAGGCTTTGAATCCGAATCTGGTTCAGACGTTGGAGCATAATCCTGCGTTGGTGCATGGCGGGCCGTTTGGAAATATTGCCCATGGCTGCAATTCCATTGTGGCGACAAAGATGGCGCTGAAATTGGCGGATTATGTGGTCACTGAGGCAGGGTTTGGTGCCGATTTAGGAGCAGAAAAGTTTTTCAATATTAAATGCCGGAAAGCAGGTCTAACCCCAGCCTGTGCGGTGGTCGTCGCGACGATTAAGGCCTTGAAGCTTCATGGCGGCGCGCAGGAATCGACGTTGGCGCAAGAAGATCTGGTGGCACTCAAACAGGGATTACCGAACTTATTGTGCCATGTAGAAAACGTCAAAAAGTTTGGTGTTCCGGCGGTTGTCGCGATCAACCAGTTCACGCAC
This sequence comes from Nitrospirales bacterium, assembly GCA_965248225.1. Lineage (GTDB taxonomy): Bacteria > Nitrospirota > Nitrospiria > Nitrospirales > UBA8639 > Nitrospira_E. The sequence continues at coordinate 3,274,684 of CBDFIV010000015.1, read as the reverse complement.
GATACCCAAGCTGAATTAGATTTGGTCGAACGGTCATGTCAAGAATTGGGAGTGCAGATGGTGCTCTCTAATCATTGGGCCAAAGGTGGGGAAGGTGCGGCGGCCTTAGCAGAAACGGTCAAGCAGATGGCTGATTCAGGGGCTTCAAAATTTTCCCCCTTGTATCCCGATGATCTTTCACTCGCAGAAAAAATGCGGACGGTGGCCCGGGAAATTTATCGGGCTGATGATGTGGAGATTCCTCACACTGTTCAAGTCCGCCTCACGGAGCTAGAAAAAAATGGGTATGGCCATTTCCCGGTGTGTATGGCCAAAACGCAGTATAGTTTTTCCACCGATCCTTCCCAAAAAGGTGCACCGACGGGGTTTGCCGTTCCTGTACGGGAAGTTCGATTGGCCATGGGCGCAGAATTTGTCGTGGCCATTACCGGCGATATAATGACCATGCCTGGCCTCCCGCGTGTTCCTGCCGCCGAAGCCATTGGCTTGGATGACGACGGCCACATCGTTGGTTTGTTTTAACCGTACCCTTATTATGGCTAATGGTGTTGTCGGGCCTCCGGCATCACAGGAAATTGCTGGGAGACACCCGGTCCGTTCCTGGTGAAAAGCGCTCTTGAGAGAAATGAGCGAGAGCGTTGTGAGGATCCACGGAAATGCCAGATGCGCCATTTTCTAGTTCACAGGAATGACTGTTAAGGAGATCCCTGCCAGGGATGTGCAGGGATGACGGAGAACAACGTGGCGACTCACTGTCATTCCTGCAGGCTTTAGGCAGGAATCTGAATTGTTCAATTTCAAGAGAATAAGAGACCCCTGCCAGGGACACGCAGGGATGACTCAGGAGTATGCGATCCTGACCGGTTGTTCAATTAGGTGGTGACTAGTATAATGACCAGATATCACACCATTTGATTTGGGAGGTAACTGATGCCGCATGTGGATCACTATGTGTCGGTGACGCAGGCTAAAACGCAATTATTGGAACTCATTCGCCGTTTGGGGAAACAACAAGATTCCGTCGGAATTACGAAAGATGGCGTGCCGACGGCGGTGCTCCTCAGTATGGAGCATTTCGAAGGGCTAATGGAGACGCTGGATATTTTGAGCGATCCGAAGACCATCCGGCCTCTTCGGAAGTCCCTCAAGCAAGGCCAAGCTGGTCGTTGGGAAACCCATGAATCGGTGTTTCAAGGCGAGAAGGAGTGAATCCCTATCGTGTCCGGTATACGCCTGAGGCTTCCGGACGCATCCGCAAACTACATCCTGAGGTGAAGCAAGAGATTCGAGAGGCCATCCGAGGTCTTTTAACGGCACCATTAACTGGCCATGCGCTTCAACAAGAACTGCTTGGCTATCGATCATTCCGTGTGCGGACCTACCGCATTATTTATCGACTAAATGACGAGGAACGGACGATCGACGTCGTCTTTGTCGGGCAGCGTCGTAATGTGTATGAAGAGCTGCTTGCTCTGGTTCGGAAACCTTCTCCCCTCAATTAATTTTCTTGGTTCTTCTGGTTTTTCCGTGGCTAACCGGATTGGTTCGGGGTTTGTGAGGTTCAAACTCTTGGGGATGGTGGATGGTCGTATAGAGTGAGACACTTCCTTTAAAAAGGCTGCCTGGTATTTAGAGTCTCATCTGGCCTTGTGGCTTGGCTGAGCAGTGCAGCCGACTTTGGAGGAAAGGCGGGCACTGTTTGAGCGGAGCGAGTTTGCGCGCCACCGAAGTCGGCGAACCGCGTAGGGGACCCAAAGAGCTTGCCCCTGCGGAGGCAGGGGGCCACGCCACGCCCAACATGGTTTTGGCTACTTTTCCCGAAAGAAAAGTCGATCGGCTGCTGGGCCGAAACCCGGCATCACAGGAAATCGCTAGGAGACAACCGGTCCGTTCCTGGTGAAAAGGGTTTTTAAGAGAAAAGAGCGAAAGAGTTGTGAGCCCCCACGGGAATTTCAGATGGGCCAATTTCTTGATTGCATGAATGACTGTTAACGAGATCCCTGCCAGGGACACGCAGGGACGACGGAAATCAATTTTTTACCTCTTAACTTCACCTAAGCGTTGCGAAGAGTCTGGTCTGCCTCTCGGCATGACCTTGTGCTACATTTCTAACAGTATCGTGATGACCACTTTTTCTCTCCAATCTGACTATGTGCCGAAGGGCGATCAAGGCAAGGCGATTGCTGCTCTGACGGCCGGTCTCGAACAAAAGCTGAAGCATCAAGTGCTATTAGGCGTCACAGGTTCGGGCAAGACGTTTACGATGGCCAATGTGATTGCCAATGTGCAACGGCCAACGTTGGTGGTCGTGCATAACAAGACCTTGGCGGCTCAGCTCTATCAAGAATTTAAATCCTATTTCCCCGACAACGCGGTGGAATATTTTGTGAGCTATTACGACTACTATCAACCCGAAGCCTACATTCCTACAACCGATACCTATATCGCAAAAGATTCTGCCATTAATGACACCATCGATCAGATGCGGCATGCGGCGACGACGACTCTGCTGCAACGCAATGACATTATAATTGTGGCCTCGGTGTCATGTATTTACGGACTAGGTTCGCCAGAGGTGTATCATGACATGTTGTTGTATCTCGAGCCGGGCATGGAAATGCGGCGGGAGAAGATTCTCGCCAAGCTCGTGGATATTCAATATTCTCGCAATGATCTGGAATTGCAGCGGGGCATGTTTCGGGCGCGCGGCGATGTGATAGAAATTTTTCCTGCCTCGTCCGACTCGAATACGGTGCGGATTGAACTCTTTGGGGACGAAGTTGAAGCCATTCATGAAATCGATCCGTTAACGGGCACCGTGTTGCGTAAGCTTCCGAAAATCGCCATTTATCCCAAGAGTCATTACGTCATTGCACCGGATCGTTATCAAGAAGCGATCACGGGAATTGAAGAGGAATTAGAGGAGCGTCTCGCCTATTTTCGCAAGACCAATCAATTGCTGGAGGCCCAGCGTATTGAGCAGCGCACCAAGTTTGATTTGGAAATGATTCGGACGATGGGCTATTGCCATGGCATTGAAAACTATTCCCGGCATTTAAGCGGACGTGCGCCGGGCGAGCCGCCGCCAACCCTCTTGGATTATTTCCCCAAGGACTTTTTGTTGATTGTGGATGAGTCTCATGCCACAGTGCCCCAATTCGGCGGAATGTATGAAGGCGATCATTCCCGCAAGAAAACCCTCGTGGATTATGGCTTTCGCTTGCCTTCAGCGATGGATAATCGGCCGCTAAAATTTCCAGAGTTTGAGGCCTGCATGAATCAAGTCGTATATGTGTCGGCCACACCAGGTCCGTATGAATTGAAGCATGCGCAGTCGGCGCCAGTAGAACAAATCATTCGACCGACAGGGTTGATTGATCCAGTGATGCACGTGAAGCCAGCCAAAGGACAGGTGGAAGATTTACTTGGGGAGATTCATCAGCGTCTGGCCAAGAAACAGCGAGTGTTGGTGACCACGTTGACCAAGCGTATGGCGGAAGACCTCACGGAATATTATTACGAAAAGGGCTTAAACGTTCGGTACTTGCACTCAGACATTAAAACGCTGGAGCGGGCAGATATTATTCGAGATTTACGGCGCGGGGTATTTGATGTGTTGGTAGGCATTAATTTATTGCGCGAAGGGTTGGATTTACCTGAGGTCAGTTTGGTGGCGGTGCTTGATGCCGACAAAGAGGGCTTTTTGCGCGGGTATCGAGCCTTAGTGCAAACGTCTGGGCGCGCGGCTCGGCATAGTGAAGGCACCGTGATTCTCTATGGCGATACGGTCACGAAGTCCATGCAGATGACGTTAGAAGAAACGGGGCGTCGTCGCACGATTCAGTTGGCGTATAACAAGGAACATCGCATTATTCCTCAGAGCATCAAAAAACGTATCCACGATTTTGAGTATCAATTGGCTGACGCTGATGATGCCGAGCTGTCGGTGGCGGCGGAAACCGAGGCAGCGTACGCGTCCGAAGGGGATTTAGAAAAACGAATGGTGGCGCTAGAAAAAGAAATGAAGGCCGCAGCCAAGGCATTGGAATTCGAGCGAGCAGCCAAGCTCCGTGATGCCCTTCGAGTTCTTCGTCAGAAGTTGCTCCAGGTAGGCATTTGAACCAGGATACCCTTCAATAGGGGTCAGACTCGAAATATCATAGCATGCCTTTTTGGAATCAATTCCCCGTAGCGAGTTTCGAGGGCATGCCTTGGCTAGATGTGCGTTAAATCGAGTCTGACCCCTATAGAATCTGAAGCGAATCGTGTTAAATGTGCTTGTAGAGGTAGGCACCTAAGAGCATGCCTAAGATACTGAGTAAGTTGATTTTGAGCAGGAAGCCCAGGGTGAATTGAAGCAAGACCAAGTTGACGCTGACAGGTGGGTCCAGACCTAAACTGAGGGCTTCACCAAAAATGCTACGAACTGCACCCTGCGGAGACACGATTTGAAGAATTTCTCCCAAGATGCTCCCGAGAAGGCCGCCGATAAAAATGAACAGCAGCAAGTACCCCCCACTTTTCTTTAGCACGATGGGCCTCGCAATATTGGTTGGATGTGTAAAAGAAAATTCATCATAACAATCCCCAAAATCTGAGGATGACTATTCCTGGAAAACCTTATTTCTCCTTAGGGTAAATTCCTCAATACCTTACGGCAAATCTTGAGATCCGTCAAGAAAGAATCCTTCCTGCCGCACCTGAAAATATGCATGAGTTTTAGTGTGCGAAGGAGGCAGGTTCGGAAATTTTATTGTATCGAAAAACGCATGGTGCCCATCTTATTCATCGTGTTCACCATGTAGCCCACATAGACGTCCACACGATAGCGGCCAGGTTGCCAGGTGCCACTGGGAGCGAAAAACTTGAGGTAGCCACTTTCATCTTCCAAGGCTAAGTCGGCCCGATCTTCATCGATCCATTGGTTAGCATCCGCATTGAGAACTTGTTCCGGAAAAAGACGACCAATAATTTGAAATGGCGCCAAATGTTCATGAACGGCAAAGACCAGATGCACCGATTTGGCAGATGTCGGGAAGGTGTCTGTCGGGTTGACGGGCACAAGAATATGTCCACGACGGATCGTGCGATCCTCTTCCACGCTTTCGGCAAAGACCAAACTGGCAAAGAGTCCTCCAGGTTTATGATCGAAGGATGGAAGGTTCGGCGAACTGGAATAGTCTTCATAGGGGGCAGGTGTTTCAGTCGGCACCTCGTCTTCAAAGAAATCAGGCGGTGAATCAAATTCCGCAAAGCCATGCTGGGTTTCTTGTGGCTGAAACACGGGTGGGGGAGCGGAAGTCCGAGAATCTTCAGCCAGACAAATCGTTCCCATTGCCAAGAAGAAGATGCTGGTGAGGGAGGCCAGTCGGCACATCGATGAGGAAACAAGTGGTTCTGCGTCTCGCATCGTGGTAGTAGTTCTACGGTTCAAGCGGAGAGCGAAAGTTATTCACGCTCATCTTTCGTCTTGCATTCCTCTACCCTTGCTGACATTGTGGGGTCAAGTCGCTCGAAGGCTTGCCTTGCGGCCTTAAAAGAGGCTTTGTTAAACTTTTTTCGTTTCTACGCATTTTTATCTATGCCCGGGCAACGGGTATTTATTCATGATGATGAGAAAGATAATAGGTCTAAATTTATGACTGCTCAAACTGCCAATGATCCCGATGCGCTTCCTCAACTCGTCGGAGATTTTCAACCGGTCGATATCTGGCAAGCTCATATCAATCGCGTGTTTTACGGCCTGCTGGGGACGCGTGTGCGCGAATTTTATCAAACCTTCGCGGCGGCGGACTTTCGCTTAGGGTATGCCCTCGCCGAAGATTATTGGCGCCAATGTGCCTCGCGGTTCAAAGCCAAGGACGGAGAACCAGTCTCCGGTCCTCTGATCGTGATGGAGTGGGGGGCTGGAAATGGGAATTTGGCGGCCTGCTTTTTAGATCGACTTCAGGAATTGGATCAAGAGAACGTGGTCTTTCCCAGAATCAAATATATCTGTCTCGAACAAGAGTCGGTGCTCTTAGAGGAGGCGAGGCAGAATGTCGATTTAGCCAAGCACCACGATCGTGTCTCGTTTGAATGCAAAGCGGTCGAAGATTTGGCGTCGTATGCTGATGGCACGGTGGATCGCATCTTCTGCAACGAATTGTGGAGCGAATTGCCCACCAAATTGGTGTTACGAAAAGAAGGCGAAATAAAAGAAGAGCAGCTTCGTCCCAATTTGAATGAAAAACGATTAGCCGAATTTCCCGATTGGGAAAAATTTGTCGAGGCCTTTGATAAGGTTGATTTGGAAGCCCTGCCCACGTTTGCGTCCTTTTTAAGTGATTTAGTCTGGGAGCGCGAATATCAGCCCGTGGATGCGAAGGCTTTGCCGTTTCGCCGGACGGTTTCAGAGTTTCTCAAGGGCATTGATGAAGAAGTGTTGGTGCCCTACAACGTGGGGGCCTGTCAAAGTCTCAAGGAAGCGCAGCGGCTCTTGGCGTCTGATGCCATTGGGTTCAGCAGCTTTGATGCGGGGACGGCCGATCCGCGGGTGCTCAATGATCCGGAAAAACCCTGCTACACGGTTCAAGGTGGCCAATTGAGTTTTATGGTGAATTTTCAGTTGCTTCAAGCTGTGGCCCTGCATTTGGGGATTCACACAGGCATGATTGAATCGCAGCGAGATTTTGTGTCGAGAAGTCTGGGCGCCCCTGTGCTCAGTGTGATGGATCTGCTGGCCTCGCACCCCTCTCCGCCTGAAGGCGAACCGTGGCAATTGGATGTGTTTATTCTGCGTACTTTAGAAGCGGTCAATCAGACGTATCGATCTCCGTATCAACGGCGAATCGAATTTCCGATTACAGAAAGTACGCCAGCGAAAGAACGAGCTGAATTAGAAGCGTTGCTGCAAGGGCTGTCCGGCCATGGTGTGCCAGATACCATTGCCTATCTCACCGAAAGCGAGCTTCGAGCCGCAATGCCAGCGTTGGAAAAATTAGGATATGAGCTTGAAGGTTTGAAGGCGATGTTGCAATTCCCACCACAGCCAGTGGACTACATGCATTTTTCGTTTCATGGAAAATGAGGCCACTGGCGTATTCCACAACAGGTCTGTTGAATAATAATGATTGCCAGGAGCAAAAAGGCACACATGATTCGCGGCATGCCAGCGGCTTCGGGTCGGTTCAAAAAAGTCATCCAGCAAGGCCGCAGCCAATTTCAGGCGCGGAGCGTACGTCCAGTACGTGAGCACCGGAAATTGGCGAGAACGCCGCTGGGGGCTTTTTTCAACAGACCCATAATCGATCTTCTCTTTGAGGCCATAGGATTGTTTAAGCCTGGCCATGCATGAGTGTTCCATGTTTCCTTTGCCACTTTCGCAATCGGGAAGGGCGAGCCTTATTCAAGGCCTGGCGAATTTTTTGAATGGGCCCACAGAATGTTGATGGAGAGGTCTTGAAAAGGTAGATTTTTACATGCAGGTTGTGTATACTTCGCGCACTTTTTTGGGTGTTCTGTCTTTTCGTTAACACAATATTGAGGTTGTAGGTGTTTGGATCGTTTGGCTGGATGGAGCTCATGCTCATCCTCATCATTGTCTTGATCGTCTTCGGCGCGGGAAAAATTCCACAATTAGGCGAAGGGCTTGGTAAGGCCATCAAGGGGTTTAAAAAATCCGTGGCAGAAGCCGATGCTCTGGATGTCACGCCCAATGAAGATCCCGAAAGTGCCCAGGCGCCACCACCACCAACTCAGCAAGTAGACAGTCAGCCTCAAGCGACACCGGCCCCTATAGCCGAAACCGTTGTTCAGCAGCCTGTGGAATCCACCCAACCAAAACAGGGATAATGTTGCACCGAAGGCGAGCACGGTGAATCTGGCTTGGCTCAGTGAACAAAGACGCAAAACCTATTCGGAGCAATGTCCCACGTTAGGTCTGGTGGGGTTCAGCATAAGGACGAGAAACCATGTTTGGTTTAGGAGCAATGGAAGTGTTGATCATCTTGGTCATTGCATTCATGCTCTTCGGTCCCAATGAATTGCCAAAAATCGGCAGCCAAATCGGCAAGGCAGTCAAAGGCTTTAAAGAAACCACAGATGATCTCAGGCAATCCGTCGAACCAGAAATCAATATGATTACCTCCGAATTAAAATCAGTTGAGCAGGATCTTGAGTCCTCATTGAAAGAGGCGGAAGAGCAAGTCAAGGGTGCGACAGATCAAGTGACGGAGCCTGGAGGTCACAGTCCAGTCTAAAGCGCCACAAAGTGAACAAGGCTTTAACTGTTGGGTTTATACAACCATCGTAGTATTCAAGCGATAGGTCTTATTGGAATTGCTGAAGGATAATCGTAAAAAACACATTATATTGTAATAACTTAGGGTATTTTTCTTTAACTGGCACTATATTCGCACTAAAACGAGTTTGGTTCAGTCCCTGATTTAAAATTTACAAGAGTCTCCACGTTCAATAAATCAGCAATAGAAGAAAAAAAGGTAACTAAGGTGGGCAGTGGAACACAAATGATTTGTACGGCATTAAAAAATTATTTTGGGTCCGGTGCAATTGTTTGTCCCTGTTCAAATGGGATTTTAACTAACAGGAGGGGAAAATGAGACAAAAACTCATTCCTTGTTTTTTAGCAGCGGCGGTGGCGTTCACCGGCGCATTTGGGGCAGGACTCGTAACCGCTGATCCGACGTTTGCCGCCGTTACCGGTGACAAAGTCAAGGTCAATGGCCGAATAGCCACACGCGCAGAGTATCGAAACAATGCAAATTGGGGGTCTTCCGGAACATCTGCAACCCATTCTTTTATCATTCAAAACACCCAGTTGGGTGTGGGGTACGACATTACACCGGATTTAGGGTTCTATATTTTGATGCAAGACTCCCGAGTCTGGGGTGGAGCGACTGCGCCAAATTCGACAGGTGGAACAGGTGCCCCTGGGACTCTCATAGGGTTTAACACCGTAGGCGGTATCCATGGGACTGCATTTGGTATCCGAGAGGGATACATTGTCGTGAGGAATTTGATCGTCCCATCTCTGAACATGAAAGTAGGGCGTCAAAAGCTGGTCTTTGGGAATCAACGGACTCTCGGGCATTTTGATTGGAGCAATATTGGGTGGTCCTTCGACGGAGTTCGTTTCGACTATGCCTCGAGCGCGAAATCCAGCCATGTTTTAGGGTGGTTTAAAATAGCGGAAGATGATTGCGGCAGTCCTATCAGCTTATGTGGTGGAACTGGAGGTGGTGCTAGTGGTGGTAGAGACAGTTCGTTCTTCTTATTCTACAACACGTTAAAAATGATTCCGAAGCATACCATCGAACCCTATTGGATTTGGGTGCATGATGAACGCCTCAATGGTGGATTCACCACTGGTGGCACGGCAGGAAATGGTCGGGTACAACCGGATCAACAACGCCACATGTTGGGCCTCCGAGTAAATGGGAAACCTGGCATTGTTGATTATACATTGGAATATATCTATCACACGGGTCGACAAGAAAATCAAGGTACTGGAAGAAATAATATCAACGCGCAACAATTGGCTGTGAATGTTGGTGTTTCTCTCCCCGTTCCCATGAAGCCCCGTATCGCTTTCGAGTTTGATTATGCGACTGGGAGTGGGGCCAATCGTGCAGGGACTGGGGGTCGGTCAACTCCTGATAATTTCTTCCCTACCAACCACTTACATTATGGCTATATGGATTTGATGGGTTGGAAGAATATGATGTCCTTTGGTCCTCAATTTAGTGTGAAACCTTCGGCGAATGGTACATTTAAGGTCCACTTCTGGTGGCATCGTCTGGCTGATTCGGATGATGACTGGTATGGTGCAGGCCAAGGTGCACAATATGGTGGAACCGTAGCAGGCAACAGTATTAATCAAATCGGTAATGAGCTTAATCTCGTGTATGTGCATAAATTCTTTGGTGGAGCCAGTACCGTGAACATCGGGTATGGGCACTTCTTCACCGGCAACTACATTGAAAAGAGTGGCCCCGGCAACTCATGTTCTTCCTGCGGTGCCGCTAGTATCAATGATGATGACGACCAAGATTGGGGTTACATTTGGTGGATCACCAAGTTCTAGTCATCACGTAATATTTCTCTCACGAGGTCTCTAACCTCGCATAGAGGATTGAATCTGGACAGGGCTCCTGGTTGCAAAATCAGGAGCCCTGTTTTTTTATACTTCCGGGTCTAGCATGGGTAATAATGGTGTGTGATGCTCCTCAAGTCCCCCTCCTTTGTAAGGAGGGGTGAGGGGAGGTAGAAACACGGAGTGAAATCACAGGGGTTCTGGGATCATACGGAATTTATGGTTTCTTGTGAGTGGGGCTCACCCTTCAAAATTGGCCCTTCCAGATTGAGCCTAGGGAGACTGAGGGGCCGCCGTATTCGCAGATTCCCCTCCTTTGTAAGGAGGGGTGAGGGGAGGTAGAAGTGCAGAACGACTGCTCATCTCCCATTCAGGGTGTGGCGGCTCGCGTATGACTCTACCCCACCGCCTGGTCCCTCTTCGGGCCCAAGCCCCTTACAAAGGGGAGGAATGGCCCGGCAGAACAGTCGGTGTGCTGTAAGTGTCCCCATGAAAACTCTACGCACCAAAACAACTCATCTGTCTAGAACCACAAATTCTGTATGATCCGCAACTTGTCGCCAATTGCACAACTCTACCCCACCTGCTTGAGTCCTCTTCGGACCCAAGTCCCTTACAAAGGGGAGGAAACTTGTGAACTGGCATTTCCAAAAAAAGATGGAGCACCACTCACGAAATATATTGAAACACCGTTTTTTAATGAGAGGGATTATTCGTTGGTTATGACATTCCCATTGCCTTTCCTCTCAAACCCCTTCTGCGGTATATTGTATGAGCTCATGACAATGTCTGATTAGCTGAACCTCTTCTTATTCTTTCTTTCCAGAAACAAAGATTGTTTTCAGTTAAGGCCAACGAATATGCGTAATTTTGTTGCTAGTAATTGTTCCTCAAGAATGGTCCCCTCCTTCGTATGAATTACCGGTCGCACGCTCAATTTATTTTTCAATCAGGCGCATTCATCCTCGGTCTTGTGTTGTTCCTGAGCGGCTGTTCTCAAATTACGCTCCCACGGTTGGAATGGGAAGATCAAAAGAAAGACCCTTCTGTCCCTCTTCGTGTCAAATTGGAGCTGGATTCCTCGGTTCAACAAGCAGCATTTTCATACAATGACGCCTGTGGAAACCCCCAAGCTTTTCAAGTTGGAAATCAGTTGAGCCAAATGCTCATCGACGACTCGAAAAAAGTGTTTCAAGAGGTGGTGGATCAGGAGGGCCAACAATTAGGAAACTATGTTGATGCTGTTCTGCAATATACCGTTCTCGAAAAACGATATGATCTCAATATCCCTCGATTAGAATCAGATGCGGAATACCCCGCCAAAGCCTCGCTTCGTGTTCGGGCACTTTTGAAGGACGTACGGACCGGAAAAGAACTGTATGCTGAGACCTTTGAGGGCCATGGTGATTGGAAGGTTTCCACTGATGACGGAGGGAAGGATTGTGAGCCTATTGGTGTCGGAATTCCTATTGATGAGGCCCTTGAGGCCATTTCTGATAAATTGGTCGACCTTCTGAGGGAAAGTGGCAGGCTTCAAATTGCGGCGTCCAAGCTGGTGTCCCAACGACAGCAGGTACCTGGTGGATTGGCCAAACCCACGTATCCCAATGTTGGGCTCTCCACCACGCCTCTTCCAACTGCGAATCCCATTTCACCTATTCCAACGACCCCACGCGCTGTTCAGCCCGTCTCCACACCTTCGGTGCAGTTTCGAACGAAATTAGTGGATGCCAATAGAAATTTAGTGTTGGAAGGTGGAGAAGCCATTAAATTATTGCTGGAAGTACGCAACGTGAGTGACTCAACGATTCCATCTGCTTATGTCGAACTCCGAGGGACACCAGTCTTGCTTGAGGCGTTCAAGCGGGTTGTTTCCCTCCCAGTGGCCCTTGGCTCGCTTAAAGCCGGTGAAAAACGGACGGCTGAAATACGTGGGCGCTTGCCACGGATCAACAAGAGGATTAACGGAGAACTCGTTGTGGGGATTATTCTCTCAGAAGGATTGCCACCCGGCACATACTCCATACTCGCCGAAATCACTCCTGGGCCTAACTTAAAACAATAAGAATGGCATTCTTGTTCTTCCAAAACATGCTGCTTTGCCCAGCGTGAAAACACACCAATTTCCACACACTTTTTTCTGACTGGGAATAACTGTCGAAGGCTCACATCCTTCCTTCTGGGTCATTCCCGCAAGCTGTTGAGCCTGCCCCTGCTGCTATTGGCAGGGGCGGGAATCCATCCGTGGATTCGGTTCCGGTCGTTGAGTACGAGGATAGATAGCCGCCACAAACCGCAGGTATGACGACTGGAAGAAGCGTTGGGTATATCTTCCCGAACTGTCACATCATTCCCCTTGAGGCAAAGGTGGTGGAAATTATTATTTTTCCCTGCCGGCCACAGCGGAAGTTTAATTGGAAAGATAATAGGCCCTCAGAAAGCCTGTTGCCCAATATTTGACAGAAAAGCAGCCCTATATTAAACTAAACTAGACTAGACTAGGTAATCGGTACATTGGAGCCGTTATGAAAAACTCCACGATCAATATCCATGAAGCGAAGACTCATTTGTCCAGGTTGGTCGATGAAGTGTGCAAGGGCAAAGAATTAATTTTGGCAAAGGCGGGAAAGCCTCTTGTGAAATTGGTTCCGTTAGAACAATCCAAGCCTACACGAACACCAGGTTTTCTCAAGGGGAAAATTAAAATTGCGTCAGATTTTGATGCGCCTCTTCCTCAGGATTGGTTCGATGAATTTGATAAACCCAATAAGGTTCCATGAGGGTTCTGCTGGACACTCAGCTCTATCTGTGGTTTTTGGCGGACTCCTCCAAGCTCTCAAAAAAGGCCAGAAAAGCTATCGCAGAATCGGATACGGTGTTCGTCAGCGCCGTATCAATATGGGAGGCAGTCATCAAGGTGGGACTGGGCCGTTTGGCCGTTTCTATGGATGACTTACTTCAGGGCATTGAAGGTAGTGGATTTCGTGAATTACCTATCACCGCAAGACAGTCAGTCCTTGTATCAGATCTTCCCTCCCACCATCGTGATCCGTTTGATCGATTACTCATTGCACAGGCCATTCACGAACCACTTCGGCTCCTCACTGCTGATTCTTCTCTCCAACCTTATTCCGACCTTGTGGAGTTGGTATAACCCCAATCCTTATCCCCGTGACTAAGAAACGTTCAGTTGAGATGGCTTTGACGTTTTGACGAAGTCGAGCTTGTATAACAAGCTGGCCAACGCATAGTTTGACGCGACGACTCGAACTTCACCGGGTAGGAAATCTTCCTTTCCTCCTTCAGGATAGAAAATGCTGCCATCTCCTGGAGCGTAGACTCCTCGGAAAATTCGTGGGAATGGGCCGAAGCTCCCATAATCCAACACTTCTAGCGATGCCTGGCCATTTCCTTGTGCCTCAAAAATAGGCAAACCTGAATTCAGTTCAATCGCGACCGCTTCAAGAAACACCCGACTTTCCGTTCGTGTTCCAAGCCAATACCCAGCTTTTGGAAAACCAAATTTCTCGGAAACGGTAATTTCCTGAACGGTTGGAGCGATCACGAGCAGATGAGTGACTTCCTGCTGGTGGCCAAGCTGTCGCAACGTGGCAAGATCAACAGAGGTGACGGTTTCTAGCTTTACGACCTGTAAGGAAATTCCAGGTTCGGAATAGTGTTCACGGACCTGATTCATCAGATTTTTTGTTGCCCGGTTTGGAAGGGGCATTGCGTCATCTGAAGGCTGCAACCAGGCCACACCAAGAACAAGGGATTCAGGAAAGGAAGCACCTTCAGCCGGAGTGGCTTGAGATACCAAGGGTTTCAGGATAGGTGAAACGGGTGGAGGCGTTAACCAGCTACTACAGCCTCCCAGGAGAACGGAAAAAGCGATAACACTCAATATTGTCTTTCGTCCTTTTACAGCCATACGACACCTCCTTCGTATTGTTATGTGAGGCTATGAGGTCTTGAATGATTTTAACAAGCGAACGACTGTTGATGCCAGTTGGTCTCAATATGGGAGTTTTTGTGGGAAACCCCGGAATGATTTGGATGAGACTTTCTGCCTCTATTGGAAGGACAGCAGGCTAGGGCCTATTATTTGGGAGATTTATCGGACATCAGCGGTAATTTTCAAATTGGAGATCCAGCCCAAAATCCTGCGCTTTGAGATGGGCCATGACGGCTTGGAGTTCATCTTTACTTTTGCTTTGCACCCGAACTTCTTCCCCTTGAATTTGCCCCTGCGCTTTAAATTTGGCTTCTTTAATGGATTTGGTGATGGCCTTGGCTTTATCCTCTGGCAGCCCGCTTTGAATCGTGATGGTCTGCCGAACAGTCCCACCGAGGGCTTCTTCAACCTTTCCATACGTGAGCCCTTTTAACGAGACATTCCGTTTGATACATTTGGCTTTCAGGATATCGATGACGGCGTTGAGTTTGTAGTCGTCATCAGACAATACGACTAATTGCTTCTCTTTTTCTTTGAGCGTGAGATCACTCTTCGTTCCTTTAAAGTCGTAACGTTGCCCAATTTCTTTCAACGTTTGATCGACGACGTTTTTCATTTCTTGCATGTCAATTTTGGAGATGACATCGAATGAATAGTTATCAGCCATTGGGTTCCTTTCTTCATGGTTCGCTAGAGAATGATTAGCAGCAAGGACCAGCGGGAATGTTAATGCCTTCACCCTCATATACTTCGGTGCTGTTCAACGGGTGTTTGTGAACCAGATAACCATACCACTTTCGAACGCTGTCTACGAGGACAATAATTGCTAAGAGGGCGACTAACCCTACCAAGGTCGCGTTCAGGCTCATGGTCAGGGCTTGCGAGTTTTCACCTGACGTCGCTCGACTCACAAACAGGATAAAGAGTTCATAACACCCAGCGAGTGTGATGACCCCCACAAATAGCATAGGAAGAATAGTCACCCATAAGTAGGATGTTTTTTGCATTTTGATAAGGACGGTTGTGGCGATACAAAGTGCTAGCATTCCTAATAATTGATTGGCGGCACCAAACATGGGCCAGATGGTGGCAATACTTCCTGTGCCAATAAGATAGCCCCAGGCTCCCACCACGAAAAGGCTCGTTCCCAGTACTCCCGGCCACCAATTGATCTGTTTGAGAGGGGCATAGGCTCGTCCGCCTAGTTCCTGAACAAGATAGCGAGCCACACGAGTTCCTGCATCAATCGTGGTGAGAATAAACAGCGCTTCAAAGAGTAAGGCAAATTGATACCAATAGGCCATGAGTCCGGACATGCCAGGAAGGCCAGAAAAAATTGACGCCATTCCGACGGCTAACGACACCGCGCCACCGGGTCGTCCAGACACATCAACTTCCACCATGCTTGAAAGTTGTTCAATATTGGCCGTGGGAAATCCCATGGTTTCCAAGGCTTCAATTGAGAGATGCGTGTTGATGGCGAAATAATCACCGGGAACCAAAAGGCACGCGGCGATGAGGGCAATTACGCCCACGAAGCTTTCTAAGAGCATGGCGCCATATCCCACAATAGCTTGGGATTCTTGGCTGATGAGTTTTGGGGTCGTGCCTGATGAGACAAGCGAATGAAATCCAGAGATGGCCCCACAGGCAATCGTGATAAAGAGAAATGGGAAGAGTGTGCCGGGAATGATTGGGCCGTTTCCGTGAATAAACTCCGTGGTTCTGGGCATTTCAATGGTTGGGGCTAAGAGGATGACTCCGACTCCCAGCAGGGCGATCACGCCTAATTTCATGTAGGTCGACAAATAATCTCGAGGGACCAACAGGATCCACACGGGGAGGACGGATGCCAGAAACCCATAGGAGGCGAGGCACCACGTTAGCGTGGTGCGGTCCCATAAAAACCATTCCGCCCATTCAGATTGAGCTACGGTTCGCCCAAAGATAATTGTTACGACTAATAGCACGAGGCCTATGATGGTCATTTCTCCGACTTGCCCGGGTCGAAACTTTTGCAGATAGAGTCCCATGACAAAAGCGATAGGGATGGTCATGACAATAGTAAACGTGCCCCAAGCGTTGTCATACAGGGCATTCACCACGGCTAGGCCTAATCCGGCTAGCGCCACAACCACAATAAAGAGTACGGCGATGGCCGTCGCTAACCCTGTGATGGGCCCCAATTCAGCATGAGCGATTTCTGGGAGTGAACGCCCATTTCGACGCATGGAGGCCACGAGAATAATGAAATCCTGGACTGCCCCGGCCAGGACAGCGCCTACGACGATCCACAAGAATCCTGGAAGAAAGCCAAACTGTGATGCCAACACCGGACCAAGCAATGGTCCGGCTCCGGCAATGGCGGCGAAATGATGGCCAAAGAGAATGTATTTGTTGGCGGGATAAAAATTTGTCCCGTCTTCAAGCCGATAGGCAGGCGTACGGCGGCTGTCGTCCAATTCCATGACGCGCCGGGCCAAAAACCGCCCATAAAAGCGATAGGCTAAGACGTAAAAACACGAAGCTGCCACGACGAGCCAGAGCCCATTCACTTTTTCATGGGGATTGAGAAAGCCGACCACGTGGCCAAATGCGATGGCACAGAGGATAGCCAATCCAATCCAGCCAGCTTTAGAGAGTAGGATCATGGGAAAACATCCTATCAATGGTTTTGGGAGGAGTAAACCATGGAGCGTCCGTCGCGATTCTGGAGAATGAACGATGCGAGGGTGGTTTACTCAAAGGTAAATGGCGGCTTGCCAGCTTTTTCTCGGAACGCATTGATAGTGCCAAGAATTTTGGGATGCTGGATCAGCCTTTTTTCCAGGCGATGTTTGCCAGGAAAGTCGATAAAGAGAATCCCCAACAGCATCGTCAGCAGGCCTTGTCCAGGCAAAAACAACATCGCGATTCCTGCAAGCAGAAATATGATTCCCGCCATGTTTTTGACGAGAAGGCCGACGGTTCGAATCACGGGATGGTGGTTGGAAAACCAGGGTTTGTGGTGATGATTTTGGAAGTAGTCGGGAGGAAGCCTGATGAGGATGGCTGGAATGGCGATCAGCGTGCCCACAAAGGCGATGACCGAAAACGCGATCAAGCCGATCCACATTTCTTTGGAGATCCATGATTCGGCAAATTGAATGAATTGATCAATCATGAGGGTGTTTGAATATGGAGAATTCGAAGTGGGGGACTTGATACATCAACATTGAATGCTGGATTGTTCTGCACCGTCATGACCATTTATAATGAGCAGTCTAGACTAGGAATTAATGCCTGGGCTTTACCCTATTCCATTCAACTCAGACAGGAGCCGCATGCCTCAGTATTGGTTATTGAAATCAGAACCCACAAGTTTTTCTATCCAAGATTTGGAAAAGTCCCCAGGGCAAATCACATGTTGGGAAGGGGTTCGCAATTATCAAGCGCGAAATTTCCTGAAGTCAATGGAGGTTGGGGATCGGGGATTTTTTTATCATAGCAACACCGATCCTCCGGCTATTGTGGGAACGGTTGAGGTGGTGAAAGGCGTTTACCCTGACCCTTATGCATTTGATCCAAAAAGTCGTTATTTTGATCCAAAAAGTACCTCAGATACGCCACGGTGGTTTCTCGTCGATATCAAATTAGTGAAGACCTTCTCGCATCCCTTATCCTTAGAATATTTGCGGACCATCAAAGGGATTGAACGCATGGAACTTCTTCGAAAAGGCTCGCGACTCTCTGTCCAACCTGTTCGTCCGGATGAATGGAAACGTGTGTGTTCCCTGATTGTTTCCAATAAGTCCACGTGAAGCTAAAAACCCTCAGAAGGTTTCTTGTATCGTACGGGAAACGACCAGGACACTCTTCATTCAGATTGTTGAGGAAAGACTTGCATGAAGGGATGAACGGTCACCTCTTGAAACACTCCATGAACCATGTAGGGATCTTCTTTGGCAAAGGCCTGAACTTCTTCTAGCGAGTCTGCCTCAACAACGATTAAACTTCCTGTTTTATCGGTCAACGGTCCAGCCAAAATCACTTTGCCTTGTTGGGCCCATTGCTCAAGTCGTTGAAGATGGGCATCCCGATGCAAGGGCCGTTTGACCATTCCATCGGGTCCATCTTTTCCCAAAATGACAAATTTCATGGGATGGGTCTCTATCCTTCAGGCGTTATGGGGTGAGGAGATTGATCGGTCTTGTCTCAAGCCAAAAATGTTGATGTCTTGAGTGAAAATAAATAGGGATGGGATCAGACTGAAGAGGATTAGTGGTCAGGTTGGTCTATGGGCTGTCGGTCGGAAAAGCCGCTATCGATATCGTGCCACCACCTCACGGTGTCTTCTCCAGATTTCCAGCATAAAAACACAATTTTGTCATTGAGCATACAAGGGAAATCACAGAGGCCAATTTCGACATCTTTGATGACCACCCCCATTTCTTGGATGGCATGCAAGCTGCCATTAATATCCTGTAACCCTTTGATATATTGAACACCGACCACGGTTCCCCCACCGACGGACGCTTGGGCACTGGCTTTTTTGACCTCGTCCCGCGTGTCGATAAGAATCTGCCGGCCTTCTTTAATCGACTTCCAATGTTGCTCAAGCTCGGGGACTAAGGCCTTAGCTTCAGAGAGGGTAAAGATTCGTTCGCTGGAAAAAGGAAAACCTGACTCTGACATTAAGAAAAGGTCCTTCTGGGGAGCTTCCAATTACGATAGAGATGGTTTACCATACTAGACGGAAGGGTGCCAACCTTCCGTCTGGTCCGAAAAAACTCCTTTGACAATCTCGATGGGCTTAAGTTTTTTCTTGGTTCTGCCGACAATGAAACTATTGACAAGGTAATCATGTGTGAGATACATAGGTTACCAAGACCTGCCAAATTTTGAAAAAGCGATATCTGCCTAATTAACTTCCCGAGACCCTTTAGTTTTAACCCAAATCGTAGATAGGACATTGCGGCTGCCGTAGACAAGTGTCGTTCCTCATTGCCTTTAAGCCTTCTTCCTACATTTAATAACAATCGGGTTGACGATTATGAGTATTGCAGGGGGCTGCGTCCTTCCTTGACAGGGCATTCGCAAAAATATGCCACCTGATTATGGTCATGAGCTTCCACGTGTGTATTCTTTTCAACCTTTATCCCCAACCACCTTCTCTAGGAAATCCTTCCGGTCAACGAATGGAGTAATCTTATGCATCTTGCCGAACTGAAGCAGAAGTCTATCGGAGAATTGAATGATTTAGCGCGGGACCTCAAGATTGATGGTGCCCCGAATTTGCGAAAGCAAGAGCTGATTTTTTCGATTCTTCAAGGGCAAAGCGAAAAAAATGGCGTTATATTTGGTGAAGGGGTGTTAGAAACCCTGTCCGATGGGTTTGGATTTCTTCGGGCGCCGGACTCAAACTATTTGCCAGGGCCTGATGATATTTATATTTCACCTTCTCAAATTCGACGGTTTAACTTGAGAACTGGCGATATTGTCTCTGGTCAGATTCGTCCTCCCAAAGATGGTGAGCGGTATTTTGCGCTCTTGAAAGTGGAAAAGATCAATTATGATGAGCCGGAAGTTCAGCGCGATAAGATTTTGTTTGATAACCTGACCCCGCTGTATGCAGAAGAGCGGATTAATCTGGAATTTGATCAACAAGAATATTGCACGAGGGTGATGGAATTAACGACCCCTATTGGTAAAGGCCAACGTGGGCTCATTGTGGCCGCTCCACGGACCGGAAAGACGATGTTGCTCCAAGCTGTGGCTCGAGCCATCATCGCCAATCATCCTGAAATTATCTTGATTGTGTTGCTCATTGATGAGCGGCCAGAAGAAGTGACCGATTGGCAACGGCAGGTCAAAGCGGCCGAGGTGATTAGTTCAACCTTTGACGAACCGCCCCAACGGCATGCCCAGGTGGCAGAAATTGTTATGGAAAAGGCCAAGCGGTTAGTCGAGCATAAACGGGATGTGGTGATTTTGTTGGATAGTGTGACTCGTTTAGCTCGTGCCTATAATACGATCTCGCCTCCAAGTGGGAAAGTCTTGTCGGGGGGGTTAGATTCCAATGCGTTGCAACGGCCCAAACGGTTCTTTGGAGCGGCTCGGAATATTGAATTTGGCGGAAGCCTGACGATTTTAGCCACGGCGTTGGTTGATACCGGCAGCCGAATGGATGATGTCATTTTTGAAGAATTCAAGGGAACGGGTAATATGGAGGTGCATTTGGATCGACGTTTGGCCGATAAACGGCTCTTCCCTGCCATTGATATCAGCCAATCCGGTACCAGGAAAGAGGAATTGCTCGTTGATCGTGACCGTCTCAATAAAATGTGGATCCTTCGAAAGGTCTTAAGTCCTCTGGGGACCATGGAAGCCATGGAATTTCTCATGGACAAGATTGGAGGCACGAAAGATAATAATGAGTTCTTGCAATCGATGAATCGATAATTCACCATAGACAATCATTCATAAAAGTGATTATATTGCTGACGAAAGATTTGTTTGGCCTAGTGAAGGAGAGAACATGAAAAAGGGAATCCACCCAACATATGAATTTGCCAACGTGAGTTGTGCCTGTGGCATGGCCTATCAAACGCGGACCACGGTTGGAGACTTAAAGGTCGATATTTGCTCCAGTTGCCACCCCTTCTATACGGGAACCCAAAAAATTGTTGACGCTGAGGGCCGGGTCGAACGCTTCAATAAACGATATGGCAAAAAACCGACGACAAAAGCCAAGGCTGAAGCCTAGCCGAGTTTTCCACTCTCCGTTGTCCTCCCTCATTATTTCTTGATGCCAGAGGCCCAAGCCGGGCCTTGAAAGTCATCAGCTTAACGGCTTTAACATCATTAGTTGATATCCGAGCCGTGCCTTATGCTTCTGCTTGCTGTGGGGAGCTGTGCTAAAAAACATCAATGACCATACATTCGTCCAATAATTGGTGCGTTCATGGCTAATATGACCAAAACAGAATTGCGAGAAGGCGGCCTCCTCAGTCGGTGGGAAGCGATCGCTAATAAATATGACACGTTCAATGACCAGTTGACCGATCCCGCTGTTCTGGCGCAGCCGACGCTCTTAGTTTCTCTGACGAAAGAACGGGCTGAGTTGGAGCCTATTGCCCAAATGTTTGGAGAACATCGTCGAGTGCTTGAGGAGATTGTCGAAGCGCAACTGATGACGGAGGATCAACAGCTAGACTCCGATATGCGGCGATTAGCTGGTGAGGAATTGGAGGGTCTTAAATTTCGCCGAGAAACCTTGGAGGCTCAGGTCGTTGAGCTCCTGTGCCCGGAAGATGAAGGGAATAATAAAAATTCTTTCATTGAAATTCGTGCGGGAACAGGAGGCGGTGAAGCTGGCTTGTTTGCTGGGGATCTGTTGCGGATGTATATCAGATTTGCTGAAGCGAAAGGGTTGCGAACAGAACTCATGGAATCCCACGAAACGGGGATCGGGGGGATCAAAGAAGCCGTCGTCTTAGTTGAAGGGAAAGGGGCGTTTGGGTTTTTCAAATATGAGAGCGGGGTTCATCGCGTTCAACGTGTTCCTACAACCGAAGCCAATGGACGTATTCATACCTCTACCGCCACTGTTGCGGTCATGCCAGAAGTGGAAGAAGTTGAGGTGCAAATCGATTCAAAGGATTTGCGGATCGACACCTATTGTTCATCAGGGGCTGGGGGGCAGAGCGTGAATACAACCTACTCTGCTGTTCGGATAACCCATATTCCGACTGGGGTAGTCGTCACCTGCCAGGATGAGCGGTCTCAACTCAAGAATCGAACCAAAGCCATGCGAACCCTGAGAACGCGTATTGGAGATGCCGAGCGTGAGAAACAAGATGCTTCCATTGCGGAACAGCGGCGGTCACAAGTTGGGACGGGGGAGCGCAGCGAAAAAATCCGCACGTATAATTTTCCACAAAATCGTGTAACCGATCATCGTATTGGGCTGACCTTGCATAAATTAGATCGCGTCATGGAAGGCGATCTGGATGATTTGGTCACCGCCCTCAAAGCGCAGTA
This sequence comes from Nitrospirales bacterium, assembly GCA_965248225.1. Lineage (GTDB taxonomy): Bacteria > Nitrospirota > Nitrospiria > Nitrospirales > UBA8639 > Nitrospira_E. Next base: position 3,252,614 of record CBDFIV010000015.1, on the reverse strand, counting down.
ACGTCTTTCCCTAACTATTCACAAATCGGTTGCCTCTTCTGTCCTACCCCATGTTCTATGGGAGGCCGACATGATGTTATCCATTTCTTCTTCTCAATTGTATCGTGAAGCTGTCGATCGCCTGAGCCAAGCTGGTATTGCCAATGCCAAGCTTGAAGCCTTGTGGATTGTCGAAGAGGCCTTGGGCGTGAGCCGAGTAAGGATTCTGTCTTATGGGGAAGATGTACTCGATGCCGAACATTACCAATGCGCCATTTCTCTGATTGAACGTCGAGCGGCACAAGAGCCACTGCAATACGTTTTGGGGAGTCAAGAATTTTGTGGCCTGGATATGGTGGTGAATCCAGGAGTCCTCATTCCCAGACCCGAGTCCGAACTGCTCGTTGAAGAGGCTATTGCTTTGCTAGGGGCACACCCACAACCCGTCATTTTAGATGTGGGGACAGGGTCTGGATGTCTAGGTATTAGCATCGGCCTGGCTCTCAAGCGCGCAAGGGTTATTGCCTCAGATCGGTCCTTGTCTGCCTTGCAGGTGGCAAGAACGAATGCCCGAAAACATGGCATGGACTCTCGGATTTCCTGGTTGGCTGGCGATCTCTTGGCCCCCTTGTTATCCAGCGGTTTAGCAGGTAAAGTGACGGCCATTATTGCGAACCTGCCGTATGTTTCCCATGACGAATGGGATCGTCTTTCTCCTGATGTCAAATATTTTGAACCCCGTCTGGCTCTTGACGGAGGACCTGACGGATTGGATATTTATCGGCGGTTATTGCAAGAAGCGCCGGGCATATTAGCGTTTGGAGGGCGCATTTTGATGGAAATTGGTATTGGACAAGTTGATCGCCTCTGTCAGGAGGTTTCTGCTTCGAGCTTTTTCGAAGTCGAACATATTCAGCCTGATTTGCAGGGCATTCCTCGAATGGTCTGCCTTTGCCCTATCAAACGTGGTTGATTGAGTAATACATTCCTATGGATCAGATTCGAATAATTGGTGGGGCTCCCCTAAACGGCGTGGTCGAAGTGAGCGGAGCCAAAAATGCGGCCCTGCCCATTCTGGCGGCATCCTTGTTGGGAGGAGGGGAATGTATTATCGACAACGTTCCTCAAGTCCGAGACCTTATCACCATGACCAAACTCTTGGCCTTGCTTGGGGTGGAGGTGCAGACCGAGGGTAGTAGGGTTATCATGGAGGCGAGTCAAGTTCAATCCATCGAAGCTCCGTACGACTTGGTTAAAACCATGCGAGCGTCGATTTTGGCCCTTGGGCCTTTGCTTACTCGCTTGGGAGAGGCCAAGGTCTCGTTGCCCGGCGGCTGCGCGATCGGAACCAGGCCTGTGAATCTTCACCTCAAGGGGCTGGCGATGATGGGAGCTGAGGTACAGGTTGAGCATGGGTATATTCATGCCAAAGCTCGTCGTTTAAAGGGGGCCCGAATCGATTTGGATTTTCCTACTGTGACTGGAACGGAGAATCTCATCATGGCGGCTTGTTTGGCAGAAGGCACCACCAGTTTGCACCATGTTGCCCGTGAACCAGAAATTGCTGATTTATGCGCCTTTTTAATAAAACGAGGCGCCAAAATTTTAGGCGCTGGGACCGATACCATCATCATTGAGGGCGTCTCTGAGCTGCATGGAGCCAAGCATGAGGTGATGCCTGATCGGGTAGAAGCCGGGACGTTTGTGATGGCCGGTGCGATCACCGGTGGAGATCTCACGGTGAAAGGCTGCGTCTCGGATCATTTGGGTAATGTGTTCACCAAAATACAGGAAATGGGCGTGGAATTGACCGAAAATTCTGAGGGAGTACGGGTTCGTCGTTCAGGTCCGCTCAACGCGGTTGAGGTCAAAACGTTGCCTTATCCAGGATTCCCAACCGATTTGCAGGCGCAGATGATGGCATTGATGTCTGTGGCTGACGGCACAAGTATTTTGACGGAAACAATTTTTGAGGGCCGGTTTTTACATGTTCCAGAATTACATCGCATGGGCGCTTCCATTGAAATCGATGGGCCTCATGCGGTCGTCAAAGGCATCCCGGCTTTGACGGGCGCGCCGGTGATGGCCTCCGATCTTCGTGCGAGTGCCGGGCTGGTTCTGGCGGGGTTGGCTGCTGAGGGAGAAACGACTATTTCACGGGTCTATCATTTAGACCGTGGGTATGAGCGCTTGGAAGAAAAATTGGGAGCCTTAGGTGCCCAAGTGCAGCGGGTCCGAGAAGTCGTATGAGTGAAGGAATCACCATTGCCCTTTCTAAGGGGAAGCTGCTGCCGCCGACCCTAGAGCTATTTCGACAAGCTGGGTATTCGGCCTATTACGTTGATGACAGTGATCGTCGGTTGATTGTGGAATATCCTGATCATGGCCACCGGGTTCTTATCGTTCGTCCAAGTGACGTGCCTGTGTATGTTGAATATGGGGCAGCTGATTTAGGTGTGGTGGGGAAGGATGTCTTGTTAGAGCAATGCCCTGATGTGTATGAGCCAGTCGATCTTGGGTTAGGGGTCTGTAAGTTGGTGGTGGCCAAACCGAATGGCCAGACTCCGATTCAACGGTTATCGTCGAAGCTTCGCGTGGCGACAAAATATCCCAATATCACTGAGCGGTTTTTTAATCAACAAGGGTTGCCCGTCGAATTAATTAAACTCTATGGGTCTATTGAGTTAGCCCCGTTAGTTGGATTGGCTGATCGGATCGTGGACTTGGTGGAAACGGGGAAAACACTCAAGGCCAATCATCTTGTGGAAGAAGAAATCATTGCCTGGTCGTCGGCCCGCTTAATTGTGAATCGAGCCAGCTTGAAAATGAAACATGCCACGGTGACCGAAGTGATCACTCGAATTAAAAAACAGGTGGCGAAGGCCAAGGCCTCAAACGTTGTAGGGAAAGGTTGACCGGGGTGAAGATTCTTTCTTGGAAAGACCCTGGGTTTGCCAAAGCGGTGGATGCTGTGTGCCAGCGAGCGATCCAACAAAATGGCAAGGTAGAGCAATCGGTTCGAGAGATCTTACGCAGTGTGCAACGCGATGGCGATACAGCCGTTCAACGTTTTACATGGAAGTTTGATCAGATTCGGATTCGCCCAAATCAATTACGGGTCAGCTCGAACGAGATACAAGAAGCCTATTCTGCTCTTCCCAAGGCTGATACGACCGCCCTCAAATATGCGGCTCGGCGCGTTCGAACCTTTCATCGAAAACAACGACGGTCGACATGGACGTATCGAAAAGACGGCATTCAACTTGGGCAACTCATCACGCCGCTTGATGCGGTGGGTGTCTATGTCCCTGGAGGAAAAGCGGTGTACCCGTCTTCGGTGCTCATGAACACCATCCCGGCCAAAGTTGCGGGAGTGGGCCGGGTTGTCATGTGTACGCCAACGCCATCAGGTTCTATTCATCCTTCTCTGTTAGTCGCGGCCGATATTGCTGGGGTTGATGAAATTTATCGCGTGGGGGGAGTGCAAGCCATCGGAGCCCTAGCGTATGGAACGGCCAGCATTCGTCCTGTGGACAAAATCGTTGGGCCTGGAAATTTGTACGTGGCGACAGCCAAACGGCTTGTCTATGGTCAGGTAGATATTGATATGATTGCGGGACCAAGCGAACTCCTGGTTGTCGCGGATTCAGCCAGTAATCCTAGTCATGTCGCGGCGGATCTGCTGTGTGAAGCCGAGCATGATGAGGAAGCCTGTGTCTATCTGGTGACAACGTCATTGGCCTTGGCCAAACGAACGGTGAAAGAGGTCAATCGCCAATTGGGTGAGTTAAGTCGGCATGAGATTGCCTCTCACTCAATTGGGACTCATGCCGTAGCATTTGTTGTCAAAACAGTAGAAGAAGGATTGGCTTTAGCCAATCGGATTGCACCTGAACATCTTTCGTTGAACATGAAGAACGCCTTTGAGTATCTTCCACGTGTGCGGCATGCCGGAGCCATTTTTGTGGGGCGCTATACCCCGCCAGCCGTGGCTGACTATGTGGCCGGGCCCAATCATGTTTTGCCGACTGGAGGGAGCGCCAGATTTTTTTCAAGTTTAGGGGTAGATGAATACGTCAAGAGGAGTAATGTCGTCGCGTATTCTCAAGCGGCCTTGCTCAAAGCCAAACGCGCTGTTGTGCGTCTTGCCGCCTTGGAGGGGTTTGATGCACATAGTCAATCTATGGAGAGTCGATGGACATGAGTGAACAATCAGTTCCCAGATCTGCCTCACAAGAACGAACAACGGCCGAAACGGCTATTCGCGTCCAATGGGTCCTTGATGGCGCGGGCAAGAACTCTATTCAGACCTCAATTCCCTTCTTGGATCACATGCTCAATCTCTTGGGTAAGCATGGATTTTTTGATCTTATGGTCGAAGCTAAGGGTGACATCGAGATTGATGATCATCATACGATTGAGGACATTGGGATTGTGATGGGGCAAGTGCTCAATCAAGCACTTGGGACCAAGGAAGGTATTGCGCGGTTTGGATTCGCCTCCGTCCCATTAGATGAAACCTTGGCACAAGTGACGGTGGATTTGAGTGGCCGGCCGTATCTGGTCTACAACGTGTCCTTGCCCACTCGGTATATTAAATCCTTCGACCTTGGGCTCTTTGAAGATTTTTTCCAGGCCTTTGTGAGTCAGGGCGGCCTGAATCTTCATATAAACGTGCTCTATGGACGGAATCCGCACCATATCATGGAGGCCATTTTTAAAGCGTTTGCCAAGGCCTTGGATCAAGCCGTCAGACGAGACGATCGGATTGCTGGTGTGTTATCGACAAAGGGCGTGTTGTAACCCGTGGCGAATGTGTTCAATAAAAAGCCTGATGGGTTGGAATGAGCATGATTGCGATTATCGACTACGGGATGGGTAACTTACGCAGCGTGCAAAAAGGATTTGAACGCGTCGGGCATGAAGCCGTAATCACACGGAACACAGAGGTCATTGATGGAGCCAGTCATGTCGTGTTGCCGGGTGTGGGGGCTTTTGGCGATTGTATGACCAATGTGACCCGCTATGGGCTGGTGGACCCGATTCATCGTGCCATTCAAACTGGCAAACCCTTTCTCGGCATTTGCGTAGGTTTTCAACTCTTGTTTGCCGAAAGTGAAGAATTTGGGTGTCACAAAGGGTTGGGTCTCTTGCCCGGAAAGGTCAAGGCGATTCCCCTGTCTAAAGATGTGGCGTCCTCTTATAAAATTCCGCATATGGGATGGAATACCATTCGTATTGAAAAGCCCGCCCCACCGTTACAAGGAATTGACACTGATTCCTATGTCTATTTTGTGCATTCATTTTATGTCGAACCAAGTGACCACGAGGTAGTCAGCACGCAAACGGAATATGGCGTACCTTTCGCCAGCAGCGTGTGGAAAGATAATATTTTTGCCACACAATTTCATCCTGAAAAAAGCCAGGCCGTCGGGTTACAGCTCTTGAAAAATTTCGGTGAGTGGGAATGAACCATAATTTTTTTACGATAAGAACGTGGTGTCACAAACATCAGGTTGCCTGGTTGGTGATGGGAATGATTGGTTGGTTCAGTTTCGTGCTCGGGTGTGTGCCTTCAAAAGTGCAGGTGCAATCTGCTCCGCAATTTGATCCTTCAAGTATTTCCAGTATTGCCATCATGCCGTTCCAAGCGCTTCAAGCTCCCCAGTGGGGCTATGGCCAAACGCGCGAAGTCGTGAGAGACCCAGAAGAAATCCGTACCCAATTTCGGTTGCCTGGTGGGGATCAAGTGCGCCCTTCTGATTCGTCGGAAGATCGCTATGCGGTCTCCGACACGGCCGCGAGATTTATTACGTCACAGGTTGAGTCGGTTCTTCGTACTCGAGCCACCTTGCGGGTGGTAGGATCCGGTGAATCCTCTCTTGCTGCTCCCACGGATGATGAAAGCTCTGGCACCTCTTTGCGCGTATTGGCCAAAGAGGTTGGTGATCGGTTGAAGGTGGATGCGGTGTTAATGGGCAAGGTTCGGACGTATCGTGAACGTGAAGGAACCAGGATGGGAGCGAAGCCAGCAGCCGTAGGCTTTGAAATATTTTTAGTCAAGCCGTCAGATGGGACTGTCTTGTGGAAGGGTGATTTTTTTGAAGAACAAAAACCACTGACACAGGATGTTGTCGGGTTTTTCGAGAAAAGCGGAGGATTTGTGACCGCTCGAGAACTTTCAGAATTAGGCGTACGGAAAGTGCTGGAGACATTTCCCGTCGGGAAAGGCGCTCCTCCTGTTCGATAGCGGCGGTGGATCTTTTAGAGATAGACGCAACCATGTTATTGATTCCAGCGATTGATTTAAAGGATGGCAAATGTGTCCGCTTGCGACAAGGCGAGATGAGCCAGGTCACCCAGTATTCGGATGATCCGGTGGCTATGGCTGAGCAGTGGCAAAACCTTGGTGCACAGTATCTGCATATTGTGGATTTAGATGGGGCGGTTGAAGGAATCCCGAAACATCTTCCACTGATTGAAGCCATCGCCAAGAAACTGAGCATTCCTATTCAAGTGGGTGGCGGAATCCGAAATATCGAGACGGTTCAAGCCTATCAGTCGAGTGGCGTGAATCGGGTGGTGGTTGGAACAGCGGCCTTACAGGATCGGAAGTTTTTAGAAAATATTGCGCATCAATACCCACAGAAAATTTTAGTCGGTATTGATGTGAAGCAGGGTTTGGTAGCAGTTCATGGTTGGACGACGGTTTCCACCTTGACGTCCCAACAGGTGTTTGCCTCCATGAAAGACCTTCCCTTAGGCGGCATTGTCTTTACCGATATTTCTCGAGATGGCATGTTGAGTGGTCCCAATATTTCCGCCTTGCGAGAGGCGGCTGAGCATTCACCTGTTCCAATTATTGCCTCTGGTGGCGTTACCGCCTTAGACGATATTCGAGCGATTCAGGAGATTGGGGGAAATATTTCTGGCATCATCATTGGAAAAGCGCTGTATGAGGGGGCATTGGATTTGAAAGCGGCTCTTGCGCTAGTTGAAGCGGCTGGGGAGGTTCGGTCGACATGCTGACGAAGCGGATCATTCCCTGTCTGGATGTCAAAGATGGGCGTGTGGTCAAAGGGGTCTCGTTTGTGAATCTCCGTGATGCCGGAGATCCTGTTCATGTGGCACAAGTGTATGATCGGGAAGGAGCCGATGAACTGTGCTTTTTAGATATCACGGCTTCGCATGAAAAACGGGATACGATTCTCGATGTGGTCGTGCGGACGGCCGAGCAGGTATTTATGCCTTTGACTGTTGGTGGTGGAATTCGCACCTTGGAAGATATTCGTCGCCTGTTGGAGGCCGGAGCCGATAAGGTGAGCATTAATACGGCGGCCGTTCAGGAACCTGAATTTGTGAAGGCCGCAGCCAATCGGTTTGGGTCGCAATGTATTGTCGTGGCCATTGATGCGAAACGTGCAACCGGTTGCGAAGAAGACCTTCAAAGGTGGGAAGTCTTTACACATGGAGGGCGAAACTCGACCGGATTAGATGCTATTCAGTGGGCTCAGCGGATGATGAAATTTGGAGCCGGAGAAATTCTCTTGACCAGTATGGATCAAGATGGGACTAAAGATGGATATGATTTACCTCTGACTGCGGCTATATCGGATGCCGTGACGATTCCGGTTATTGCCTCCGGTGGGGCCGGCACGCTTCACCATTTGTATGAGGCCTTTACGCTTGGGAAAGCCGATGCGGTGTTGGCCGCTTCTATTTTTCATTTCCAAACCTATTCGATCGGGCAAGCCAAATCCTTTTTATCTGAACAGGGTATTCCGATGCGGCCAGGATCCGTTCCCGTTTCGATTGCCTAACGACTGATGAGCGAGAACCTTCCAACGACCACACCACATTTTGATGCGCAAGGCTTGTTGCCCTGCATCGTCCAAGATTGGATAGATGGGACGGTGTTGATGGTGGGGTTTATGAATCAGGAAGCCTGGGATCTGACCCAACAGACTCAACGAGTGCATTTTTGGAGTCGGTCTCGACAACAGCTCTGGAAAAAGGGCGAGACCTCTGGCAATGAGCTGCTCCTGAAGGAAGTTTTTCTTGATTGCGATCAAGACACGGTGTTGGTGAAAGCTCAGCCTATCGGCCCAACCTGTCATACAGGCACCCGGTCCTGCTTTTTTACGCGGATGTCTTCGACATCTGACCCTGGAGTTTCAATCCCTTCTGGTACGGCCTGGGGCGGGATTACGCAACGGCTCTATGAAATGGTGTCAGATCGAAAGGCCAATCCCAGTTCGGACTCCTATGTCTCAAAATTGTTGCATGGAGACGTTGATCGCATTTTAAAGAAAGTGGTTGAAGAAGCCGGGGAAGTCGTTCTGGCAGGGAAAAACGCAAATCGTGAAGAGATCATCTATGAGATGGCCGATTTATGGTTTCATTCCTTGGTCATGCTCGGACATTATTCGATTCCTCCCGAGGAAATCTATCAAGAGCTCGGCAAGCGATTTGGGAAGTCGGGTATCCGAACAGTAGAAGGCGAGGCTTCTCATGGCTGAGTGCCTTTTTTGCCAGATTGTGGAGGGAACGATTCCTGCGAAGAAACTCTACGAGGATGATCATGTGATGGCCTTCGAGGACATCAATCCGCAAGCACGGGTCCATATGTTAGTCATTCCCAAGCGGCATGTGGTGTCATTGGATGATACCCACGATTCCGATGCCGTCTTATTGGGGCAACTCATGGTCGTCTGTGCAAAAATGGCCAGAGAACGCGGCATTGTGGAAAGTGGCTATCGTGTGGTGGCGAACACGGGACGTGAGGCAGGTCAGACCGTGTTTCATCTTCATCTGCATGTGCTGGGAGGCCGCCCGTTTACCTGGCCACCAGGGTAACGTGTTTTAAGGGGGGGCAATCGTATTTTCGGGCTTGATTGAGGTGTTCAGGATATGAATGAAAAACGAGGCGTTCCTTCAGAAACCATTCAGCAAATTCGGGAACGTGTGGATATCGTTGATTTAATATCCACCTATGTCAGTCTTTCCAAAGCCGGTCAGAATTTTAAAGGACTTTGCCCCTTCCATTCCGAAAAATCTCCATCCTTTTCCGTCAATCCCGCGAGTCAATATTTTCATTGTTTCGGCTGTCAGGCCGGGGGAGATGCCTTTACGTTTCTCATGAAACAAGAAAATATGGATTTCATGGAAGCCCTTCGCGAGCTGAGTGAACGAGCGGGGATTGCCCTTCCCGAAAAACGTCAATCCACCTCACGAACAGAATCTGGTTTGTCCCGTGAGCGATATTTTCATCTGTACCAATTAGCGGCCTCTTGGTATCACCAGAATCTTCTAGAAACCCCAGAGGCGCAAGAAGCCAGAGCCTACTTGGATCAACGGGGTATTTCTCGGGAGTCCTGGGCAACCTTTCAATTAGGGTATGTGCCAGAAGGCTGGAATGGGTTATCGCATTGGATGGAGCGGCAATCGGTCAACATTGAAGAACTCGTTCATGCTGGATTAGTCGTCAGAAAAGAGAAAGACGAGTCTCAAGGGTTTTCGACCTATGATCGATTTCGAAATCGGGTGTTGTTTCCTATTGCCGATACCAGGGGGCAGGTTTTGGGGTTTGGTGGCCGGGTCATGCAGGATGACGCTTCTCCCAAATACCTCAATTCGCCGGAAACCGATTTATTTTTCAAGGGGCGAACACTCTATGGTTTAGATAAAGCCAGGCAATCAGCCACAGTCGCCGGGCGGTTTTATCTGGTCGAGGGCTATTTTGATGTCATTGCCCTCCATGAACATGGCATGACAAATGTGGTGGCGCCTCTGGGAACGGCCCTGACTGCTGACCATGTACAGATATTGCGGCGGTTTGTACCCTCCGTCACGTTGGTGTTTGATGGAGACACAGCGGGGGTGAATGCGGCATTGCGAACCCTGGATTTATTCTTGAATTCGGGTATGGATGTCCGAGTGTTGGTGTTACCAACAGGGGAGGATCCCGATACCTTTATTCGAACGAATGGCGTGGAGGCGTTCCGAGAGTTGGAGTCACGAGCGGTGACGCTGCTGGATTTTGTGGTGACCTCAGTTTTGGATAAGGCCAAGAAAAACTCTATTCAAGATCGAGTTCAACGCGCTGATGAGGTCTTAGCGATTCTTCAAAAGACCAAAAATCCTCTGGAAAAAGATGAGTACCTTAAAGTGGTCTCCGAACGACTGGGGATTCGACAAGATTTACTGCGGAAACGCTTGCCTACCTTGCGAGTTCGCGTGGATACGGCCAGGCCGACTTCCAAGGTGCCTGACGCCATTCCATCTGTCACTCTGCCAGTTGGAAAACGAGAAGAACGGGATGTCATTATTCTTTTACTGCAAGGACGCATGGAGGCCATGCATCTCCTGGAGTTGGAGGAGGATGTTTTTACCATTCCGGTCTATCGGCATATCATAAAACAAGCTTTTCATTTCCGTGATGAGGCTGGACACATTGACCTTGAAGGGGTTCGTGGCGCATTGAGTGATGATCCAGCCTATGATGCCGTAGTGGCTCAATTAAGCGTGTGGGACCTCTATCTGGAAGATGCCCATGCCCATGTCGTAGGCTGTCTGGGTATCCTCAGAAACAAAAGACTCCAACGTCGGCTGGATGAGTTAATCGGGCAGTTGAAAATTGCTGAACGGGAGGGACGGCATGATGAGGTGGATGTCTTAAACATTCAAATCCATGGAATTCGAAACCAAAAAGCTGGCTTCATGGTTTCCTAAGAATTTTTTCCCCAATAGCAAAGAAAAGTGGCAAAGGTATTTTTCCTGGGGCCAATCTATGGTAAAAGATATGTTACGCGATTGTGGGGTTTGGGCCCATAGCTCAGTTGGTTAGAGCGGCTGACTCATAATCAGTTGGTCCCAGGTTCAAGTCCTGGTGGGCCCACCAAGATGCCGGGCCGGACTTGATCTGCTGATAGGGTGAATGGGTTTTCTTTATCAATGTTGAGGACTTTGTGAATTCGCAGCTGCAATTTCTTATTGAACTTCAAAAGTTTGATCTTCGAATTTTTCAGATTCAAGATGCCCAGCGAAAAGCTCCAGCCCTTTTGAAGGCCGCTGAAACTCCCCTCCAAGACCTTCTCTCTCGTCTCCAAACATTGAAAAATACGAGCGAAACTCTTGCTACGCAACAACGGAGTGCAGAACGAGAGTTGGCCACGCAGGAAGATTTACTCCATAAAGTTCGGAATCGACTCTCTGAGTTGAAGACCAATAAAGAATATCAAGCGCACTTGTTTGAAATTGAGCAGGCCAGAAAGAAAAAGGACTCTATCGAGGAGAGCGTCCTGGAAACGATGGAGCGGGTTGAGGAAAATAAAAATGCCGTCCAACAGCTTGAAGCCGAAGCCCAGGAAGCCCAAAAAGTCTTTGATGCTGAAAAAACACGGTTGGAGAGCCAATTTACTGAATTGGACAATGAATTAAAAGATTTGAATGCACAGCAGCAAAGAGTAGCTGATACGGTTGAAAAGCCGTTGCTGTCTCGGTACAACCGGTTAAAAACCATGCGAAAAGGCTACGCCGTCGCGGAAGTGAAAGAAGGATCGTGTGGTGGTTGTCGGCTGCAGCTTCCCCCCCAACTTGTGGCTGAAGTGAGAAGAGGGGATGAATTAATGGACTGTTCCTATTGCCATCGTCTTCTCTTCATGGCCCATCATTTGGAAGTGGAAACACTCGATTAGCGGTCTTGGTTTTTCCCAGTTCCTTGCATTCTCATTCTTCAAGACCTACCATAATAACCGGTGGTGGAAGTGGGCCGGGTGGCCGCTCATGCAACTTGTGTGAGAGGAAAGTCCGGACTCCATAGGGCAAGGTGCTGGGTAACGCCCAGGCGGAGCAATCCGACACCAGCGCCACAGAAAAGATACCGCCGATGGCTGAAGCCTTGGCTTTAGTCAGGTAAGGGTGAAATGGTGGGGTAAGAGCCCACCGCGCTTGTGGTGACACAAGTGGCAGGGTAAGCGTCACCTGGAGCAAAACCAAATAGGGGGACGAATCCCTGTTGTGAGGGAGAAGCGATTCTTCATCAGAGCAGGAGGGAGGTCGGCCCGGCCAAAGTTCCCGGGTAGGTTGCTTGAAGCCTAGGGTAACGTAGGTTCCAGAGAAATGGTCACCACTGATTGAGGCTTGCCTCATTCGGTACAGAATCCGGCTTACAGGCCCGCTTCGCCACCTTTTTTGCCCATACTCTGGTCACTGGGCGATCCTCTGTTGTGTTGGCATTAGACGTTTAGGATTTTTTTATTTCATTGGTCTTAGAATCACCAAGTGTCATAAGAGGGCAGTGTTCATTGTTGCGGCGCAGGGAGCGAACCATCCTAACCTCTTGGTTTGACTCGTGTTTTCGGCGTTGCTAGAATCCTCTGCTTAATTTGAGCTGCTTCAATTTAAGAGACGCGTGTTTGTTGTGAACAATCGGTTCCATACGTCCCTATCGTCTAGCCTGGCCTAGGACGCCGCCCTTTCAAGGCGGCAACGCGGGTTCAAATCCCGCTGGGGACGCCATGATTGAAGCCGCTGAAGGATTCTTCAGCGGCTTTTGTCTTTTGGAGTCTGAATATATAGAGCGATGCTATCTCCTCCTTTGCTCTTCCAATGCCGGAATTCTTTCGATATGGTGCAGAGTGAGGAACGGAATTCTTTTCATCTCAGTTTTGTGAGGTCCTTATGAATCCACGTGTTTATCTGAGTGTGGTCATGGTTGTTTCTGCCTTTGGCCTGTCCGCTAATGTATTGGCAGCAGAAAATTGGAAATACACAGAATCAGGCGAGGTTGATCAAGGGCCTGCCGATGGTCCTCCGGGAGTGATGGTCTTGATTCCCGAAGGAGAATTCACCATGGGGGATAACGAGGGGTCTCGAAACGAACGACCAGAGCATACGGTCTGGCTAGATGCCTATTCTATTGATCGCTACGAAGTCACCATGGCGGAGTATCAAAAGATTTTGGATCATGATTACAGTATTGAACCTCCCCCTCTATGGGATGATGGCGCGGCGACTGGAAAGATTGGCGATCGTCCCGCCGTTGGTATTACGTGGAACGATGCCAAGCGCTATTGCGAATGGGTGGGCAAACGATTACCCACAGAAGCTGAGTGGGAAAAAGCAGCACGGGGAACAGATGGGCGTCGATATCCCTGGGGCCACATGCAACCATTTGTGGATATCGCCAATTATAATCAGGGGACGACGGGGTGGGTCAGTTACCCTATTACGCTGTCGCCTGTCACCAGTGGGACCAAGGGTATGAGTATTCGCCATGGTCTTAAGGAAGGTGGCAAAAGTGCGTATGGGTTGTATCATATGGCTGGCAATGCGGCTGAATGGGTGAATGATTGGTATGACCGACATTATTACGAGGACGGTCCTAAGAATAACCCACAGGGACCCAACGAAGGAGACTTTAAAGTGTTGCGGGGTGGGTCATGGGAAGATCAACCCATTAATTTGCGCGTCACTGCTCGCTCGAAAGCCGAAGTAGACTTCCAAGATTTGGCCACGGGATTTCGATGTGCGAAGGATGAAGGTAAAAAAGACAAGTCAGAAGGGAAATAACCCCCAGAGGGAAAACTTGTGCGGTTTTAAACGTCTTTTGAAACTTCCACCGAGGGTACTCTTTTTTCTGGTCTTCTCTTTCTCTTCAATTCAGGATGGAATGAACGCTCTTGGGCGGTATTAGGTGGCTGGGGCACAGATACTGTCTCTTGTCGTTGCCCGTAGAGCCAGCGTGCCGTTTTTCCTTTGGCATTTCGAATCGTATGAGGTATTCCTGTAGGGATACGAATCTCCTCGCCCACTAACGGTCGAATAGATTGCCCCCCTATTTCTAGCTCTAATTCTCCAGACATCATCATAAACAATTCGTCGGTTTCCTGAGCTTGATACGACCATTCTCGCCCTGCATGGTCAATCCACACCCCGCAAGAAAATCCACGAGCATGCCAATCCTTGGCAATATCTGAGCGATTAAAAAGCAAGGAGTTGTCCATGGCTATATCTGCTCTAAAATGAGAAAAAGAAAAGCGAATAATGTATTCGAAAAGCTGGTTTCTTATATAGGGGAGGGCTATGGGTGTCAATGACATAAGTTGTGGAATAGGTGTGAATGAAAGTGGATAATTTTCATATGAAAATCAATAATTCTTTTCCAGAAAGGGTTTTCACTTGTGGAAACTGGGGATAAACTTTTTTTAAAAATTTTAAAACTAGGAGGTTTTGGTTGAGGGGAAATCTATGGCGATATTTAAGGATAATGATGGAACTCTAGAGTCGCATTCTTATGCCAGAAGAAAATCTTTAGGTATAGCCATTTAACGTTATTTTTCTACGCTAAGTGGGTTGTATCCTCGAGGTTCTAATGAAACCCTCTTCCCGCATGTATTGCAAAATTTCATTTCGGGAAGAGGGTTTCCGTTTAAATCCTTGAAACGTTTTCCAGGGTTTGATGCAGTTCGATCATATATAACTGAAAGCTGATTACCACATGTACATCTATAGCGAATTTTTTCTGGCATTTTCTTTATTCCATTTTTCATTTACTTGAAATGTCTTATGAACATCCATTAGTCGCACCGCAGTTGTCGCATTTGAGGCACATGCCGTTGCGGACCATCATGAATTGTTTGCATTCCGCACAGGGGTCCCCTTCGTATCCTTTTTGTCGAGCTTCTTGTAATTCGGTACTAGTGACGCTTGCTACCGCTTCGTATGGAATACTTATTTTGCTAGAGACCCTTCCATTGTCACCATTCTTCCCCACTCCATTCCTAGAAGATTGGCGAGAGGGAAAGATTTCAGGACTGATGGAAGTTGCACTCAAGGAACGAGGATCGACCAAATCCTCTCCATCTTCCTCTTCCGTGTCGGTTTGTTTTTTGAGCGCATCGACGCGAAGGTCCTCTGGCGAGACTTGTTCCAGGTCATGCCTCCCGAGATAAGTGATGGCCATTTCCCTAAAAATATAATCAATAATTGAGGTGGACATTTTGATATGAGAATTGAGTTTCACCGGCCCATTTGGCTCGAAGCGGGTAAAGACAAAGGCATCCACGAACTCTTCAAGGGGAACGCCATGTTGGAGCCCGAGAGAGATGGCAATCGCAAAGCAGTTCATCAGGCTGCGGAACGCGGCGCCTTCTTTATGCATGTCCAGGAAAATTTCTCCGATGGTGCCGTCTTCGTATTCGCCCGTTCGTAAATAAATCTTATGTCCTCCCACAATGGCTTTTTGTGTGTACCCGGCACGACGTGTGGGGAGAGGGCGACGTTTGGCGAGATAGCGTACCAAGACGCGAGAGGCGGCTTGCTTGGCGACGGATTGGATTTGTTCGGATTGTGTTTCGGTCGTGTCCCAATCGCTCGTGGAATTCAAGGGTTGGCTGAGCTTAGAGCCATCTCGATACAGAGCTACGGCTTTCAACATGGAGGTCCAAGATGAATGATAGGCGTCTTTGACCGACTCTACTGTTGCATCGGCTGGCATGTTGATGGTTTTGCTGATGGCCCCACTAATAAACGGTTGGGCGGCAGCCATCATTCGAATGTGGGCTGCAGGAAGGATGTACCGTTGGCCAATTCGCCCGCATCGGTTTGCACAGTCAAAAATAGCCAGGTGTTCTGGTTGAAGATGGGGAGCGCCTTCTACCGTCATGGTCCCGCAGCAGAAATCCGTGGCGGCCAGAATTTCTTCTGGGATGAAGCCAAGGTGTCGAAGAATATTTAACTGGGGGCTTTGGAGTTGTGCGTCAGTGAGGCCTAATTTTTCTCGACAAAACTCTTCTCCCAACGTCCATTTATTGAAAGCAAAATTGATATCAAAGGCACCATCCAATGTGGCTTCTATGCGTTCAAGGGCCGTTCTGTCGAACCCTTTGGCCTGTAAGGTTTCATGGTTAACGAATGGGGCCTGTTTCAGCGTGCGAGTGCCGGTAGCATAGGTAATAATATCTTGAATCTGTGAGGTGTTATATTCAAGATTGCGTAAGGCTGGCGGTAAGCTCTGATTGATAATTTTAAAATAGCCGCCTCCTGCCAGTTTTTTGAATTTGACCAATGCAAAGTCTGGCTCGATGCCGGTGGTGTCGCAATCCATCACTAACCCGATCGTGCCGGTCGGGGCGATCACGGTCGATTGCGCATTCCGATATCCATATTGCTCTCCGAGCTCAAGGGCTCGATCCCAAGATTGTTGTGCGGCTTTGAGTAAATCTTCTGGGCACAGATTGGCTTGGATTCCTCGTGGCGCAATCGTGAGCCCTTCATACTCTTCTGCCGGAGCGTCGTGTGTGGCTCGTTGATGATTACGCATGACTCGCAGCATGGATTCGGCATTACGTGGGTAGGCGTTGAACGGCCCTAATTCCTTGGCCATTTCCGCTGAGGTCGCATAGGATTCACCGGTCATGAGCGCGGTGATTGCGCCGCACCATGCTAAGGCTTGTGGGGAGTCATAGGCAATGCCGACTTTCATGAGTATCGAGCCAAGGTTGGCATAGCCCAATCCGAGGGTGCGGAAAGAGAAACTCTTTTCGGCGATAGCCCGACTAGGGAATCCGGCCATGAGTACACTGATTTCCAAGACGATCGTCCATAACCTGACGCCATGTTGAAATCCTTCGATATCAAATTGGCCTTCAGGAGTGAGAAATCGTCCTAAATTGAGTGAGGCCAAATTGCAGGCGGTGTCATCCAGGAACATGTATTCACTACAGGGATTAGAGGCGTTAATCCGTCCATCCTGAGGGCAGGTATGCCATTCATTAATAGTCGTGTCATATTGAATGCCCGGGTCGGCACAGATCCAGGCTGCCCATGCGATTCGATCCCAGAGATCTTTAGCAGGAATGGTCTTATAGACCGTTCCGTCCGTTCGGCGGCTCAAGGTCCAATCGTCACCGTTTTTGAGGGCTGCAAAAAATTCATTGGGTACGCGGATACTGTTGTTTGAGTTTTGCCCGGAGACCGTTTGGTAGGCTTTGCTATCCCAATTGGTATCATATTCATGAAAGACAAAATGGGTGAAGCCCTCTTGGGCATAGTTGAACATGCGTTGAATGTAGAGTTCAGGAACCGATACCTCACGTGCCGCGTGAATCGCTTCTCGTAATGCTGAGTTTTCACGTGGATTCACGTTGATCTGAGCGCTGCCATCGGCCTTGGAAATATGACAGGCCTGTAGGATTTTATTGAGATGTTGGGCGCAAACTTTTGAGCCGGTGACCATGGCTGCTACTTTTTGTTCTTCAATCACCTTCCAATCAATAAACTCTTCGATATCAGGGTGATCCAGGTCCAGACAGACCATTTTGGCTGCCCGTCGCGTGGTCCCACCGGATTTAATGGCACCTGCGGCTCGATCGCCAATTTTGAGAAAGGACATGAGTCCAGAGGAGCGGCCTCCTCCAGATAAGGATTCTCCGTCAGCCCGTAGTTTTGAGAAATTGGTGCCCGTGCCCGAGCCATATTTAAAGAGCCGAGCCTCACGAACCCAGAGGTCCATAATCCCGCCTTCGTTTACTAAATCGTCAGAAATAGACTGTATGAAGCAGGCATGGACTTGCGGACGTTCGTACGCGTTGCGGGCTTGTTTGACGCGATGAGTATTAGGATCCACATAGTAATGCCCCTGGGAGGGGCCTGATAATCCATACGCAAAATGTAATCCAGTATTGAACCATTGCGGTGAATTGGGAGCCGCCATTTGCCAGGCCAGCATATAGCTGAGTTCATCTTGAAAGGTTTTGGCGTCTTTTGGCGAGTCAAAGTATTGATGCGTGTTGCCCCATTCGGTCCAGCATCCGGCCAATCGGTGAAACACCTGTCGAGCATCCCGTTCGCCACCAAGAAGCGGAGCCCCCTTCTCGTTAAGGAGTGGGGTGCCTTCATCGTCAAATTGTGGCACACCGGCTTTGCGGAAATATTTTTGGGCGAGAATATCGATCGCCAATTGGGACCAATGTTCCGGGGCCAGAATGTTGGTCTGTTGGAAGACCGTTGAGCCGTCGGGATTTCTAATTTCTGAGGATCGGGAGGAAAAGGGAATGGTTTCGTACGGGCTCTCGCCAGCTTTCGTAAATCGACGCGCAATTTTCATGAAAAGTCTCCTTTTGAAGACATGGAAAAACAGTGGGGTATTTCTTTGGTCACCATCGTTGCTCCCCTGTTGTTCTCTGTGTTTCGGTCATTCCCCGTGGAGGGGAATTGGCTTGAGCGGATTCTGGAAAGAAAAATGGCATGGTATAGGATCATGCCATCTCCAAAACCTACCACTAAGAGGCCCTCTTTCACGGTTTAAGAAAACGTCAAAAAGGCCTCTATATGTAGAAATTCACAAGCCCTCTAAAAACCCGGAAACCGACAGAGAAAACAGAAAAATAAGACCGGAAGAAATAATTGGTTGAAACCAATGACCCACAATCTATAGAGGATGAGGAAAATTGTCAATACTAAATGTTGTAAAAATTGGCTGAATAGTGGGGATAACTGTGCAGAACTTGTGAGTTGAGAAAACATGAATGTTGATGGGTGTTTTGGTGAGAATTTAATGAGTTATCAACAGGCAAGTGGGCGGCTCATGAGAGTTATTCACATCAATAAAAAGAAGTCAGCCAAGTTTGTTGAAAAAAAACTAGAGGATGATGGCAAAAGGTTGGAATTCAGTCTTGCCAGAAGGAAGTGAGGAAGGGGCAGAATGAGAAAATGGAGGTGTCAGGACCTGTCAAGAGGTCTTTTGATATAACGTCTTGGTTGCTAAAGAGTGAGGTCGCGGGGAGTCAAGGCGGGTTATGGTCAAAGGCTTTCAGGCCTTTCATTATTTATTTCACCAAGGAGTAGACCATGTATGTCTGGAGTAAGCCGTTAGTCATCAGCCTATTGATGGCCTTCGTGCTATTAGAGGCCATCTTTTTCTTTATGACCGGGGGCGCAGCCGATAGTCAGTTACATGTTCGGACCACTCAATGGATTACGGCCAACTATATACTGTTGGTGATCTGGATTTTTGTCTGGATGATTGATCAAGCTCGGGTGCGAGGGAAGAATGTGTGGGTCTGGTTGCTGCCCTTTATTATTTGCCCACTTCCAACGTTAGTCGCGTTCATCCTCATGCTCCAGCGGCGGGTCGCCTGAGCTATCCAATCACGACACGCGATTGGGCAAAGCGATAGCGTTTGTGGGCAGAAGTCTTGACGGCCGAGAGCCCAATGAGCAGTGGGCCGAATCGTCCCAAGAGCATGGAGAGCATAATCATCACTTTTCCAAAATCGGTCAGCAGTGCGGATAAACTTCTGGTGTCCCCGTCTCCAAGCGACATGCCCACAATGCCCATGGCAGAGGTGACTTCGAACATCAGTGATAAAAATGGCTGTGATTCGGTGGAGGCGAGCAAGAGGGTCATTCCCGTAATAAGCGCCAGGGCCAAAATGGTCAGGCAAAGGGCTCGAGTAATCAGGTCTGGAGGAATGCGCCTGTGAAAGACTTCCACATCAGGATCTCGCCGCAATAGGCTCCAAATGGTCAAAAAGACAATGGCGATGGTCGTCGTTTTGATCCCGCCTGACATACTGCCGGGTGACCCGCCAATGGCCATGAGAATGAGTAAGAAATAGAGTGTGGGGTCCCGCATTCCGCCCAAGTCGAGGGTCGTAAACCCCGCAGTACGTGAAACAGCGTGAAAATAAGACACTGCAAAGGTGTCTCCTACAGATAACGGTTGCAGCGTGGCGGGATTATTCCATTCCAACATGGCAATGCCAAGGGTGCCGATGGCAATGAGAATACCCGTGGTGGCGACGACCAGTTTGGTGTGGGTGCGGAACCGAAATCTGTGCCCCCGAATATTGTCGAGAAGATCTTCAAAGACCAGAAATCCTATGCTCCCAAGAATAACCAAAGTGGTGACAATGATATTGACCGTCCAGTCTTTTTGAAAGGAGCCAAGACTGTCTGAAAATAAGGCGAAGCCAGCATTGTTAAAGGCTGAAATTGCATGAAAGATGCCGTAATACAGAGCGGTACCCCAATTGTGATCCATCGCAAAACGAAGGGTGAGTAAAACCGCTCCAATGCCTTCGAGTGAAAAGGTAATGAGTGTTACTAGCTTCACAAATCGCACGAGCCCTTGCAGATCCATGGTGCTCATAGTTTCTGACAGCATCATGCGGTCTCGTAATCCCAATCGACGTCCGAGAAGTAACAAAATCATGGTGGCCATCAAGGCGTATCCAAGCCCGCCAATTTGAATCAGAAGCAGAATGACTCCCTGTCCAAAGGCCGTAAAATCTTGGGGGGTATCCATGACGATCAGGCCGGTCACACAGACGGCAGAGGTGGCCGTAAAGAGGGCGTCGATCACTCCCAGATGTACTCCCGGTTTCGTGGCAATTGGGAGCAGGAGTAAACAGGCACCGAGGACAATCAGTCCCATGGCCGCTAAGGCGACAACTTGTCCTGGCAGCAAACGGATGCCCATGAAGCGGGAGATAAGGAGTTTCCCAATACCGGCATTCATGGCATTAACCGTGAGAGGTGGAGATGGCGGCTGTGGGAAAGGCTGGATTCACTATGACCATCAAGAAATACGAAGGAAGCATGGTCTGGGGGCCAGTCGTACGGAGAATGGTGAACAATGATTGCGGGTCCAGATTTCAAGGAAGGTTCGACCTATTGTCGGGTATGGGTCAATCAAGAAAAATACTAGCATGTTCCTGAATGAATAGGAACCGTCGTCCTTACGATCTTGTTGTCCTGGAAGGGCTACTCTATAATCGTAAACCGATGTCTCTGTTAACGACGCAACAACCGCGAGTGGCCTTTTCGACGATTGGCTGTCGCCTGAATCAAGCCGAAACGGCGCTCCTGAAAGATGGGTTCCGACGTCGTGGGTTTATACCCGTAGAATATGGTCAGGAAACGGATGTCCTGGTCCTCAATTCTTGCACCGTGACAGAAGGGGCGGAGGCGGAGTGCCGTCGACTGGTCCGTCAGACTCTCCGGCAGTCTCCCAAGGCCTTTGTGGCCGTAACCGGATGTTATGCCCAGACTGGCCTCGATGTGCTTCGTCAAATAGAGGGCATCGATCTGATTGTCGGCAATCAATTTAAAATGCAATTACCAGATCTCTTGCCACCTTTTTCACAACAGGCAAAACCAGCGGTGCCCCAGGTGCATCATGGGCGAATGGATCCTGATAATTTTTTACTTGAGGGCGTAGGCGACTATTCCACGACCCGTGCAAATTTAAAAATTCAGGACGGCTGTCAATTTATGTGCGCCTTTTGTTTGATTCCTTTCGCCCGAGGTCGAGAACGAAGTCGGTTGGTCGACGATGCGATTCGTGAGGCAGAGGCGTTGGTCCAACGAGGTCATCGCGAATTGGTGTTGACGGGTGTGAACATTGGCCAGTATCAGGATCAAGGCATTGATCTGTTGGGTCTCATCAGCCGACTGGAAGCGATAGAAGGTCTGGAGCGGATCCGCATTTCTTCTATTGAACCGACGACGATTCCAGATGGACTTTTAGAATACATGAAAACGTCGCGTAAGCTCTGTCGATTTTTTCATGTCCCGTTACAAAGCGGAGATGATGCGATTTTGCGCGCCATGAATCGACGATATACGATTCGAGAATACCAAGAAGCGATGGAAGGGACTCTTCGCATGATTCCCGATGTCTGTTTTGGCACAGATGTCATGGTCGGCTTTCCTGGAGAGGGCCAGCCGGAATTTTCGAACACTCTTGCTCTCATCCACGATCTGCCGTTTTCGTATTTACATGTATTCAGTTATTCCCCACGACCTGGAACGGCCTCGACAAAAATGGCTGATCCGGTCTCTCCCAAAGTGATCAACGAACGCAGCCAGATCTTGCGTGAACTGTCTCGTCAAAAGCGAGAAGTCTTTCACCAACGGTTTTTGGGACAAACGCTTTCCGTGTTGTTTGAACATGAGGTGGATGGGGTTTGGTCAGGATTGACCGACCATTATCTTCGGGTGGAGGTCCGTGCCTCTCGTAATCTCAAAAATACGATTCAATCGGTGGTGGCCACCGGTGTCATGTCTGATCGGCTATTGGGGCTTCTCAATCCTTTACCCCATGGGACTTCTGCATCTCATCAGGAGCTTGCAGTGATTCAGGGCCACAACGTATGAGTGGCACACCACTCCTTCTTCCCCAAAGCCTCAAGGTGGAGACTTCTTCAATGGAGAGGACGGGGTATCAGGTCTACATGGAAACCTTTGGGTGTCAGATGAATGAATACGACACCGAATTGGTGCGGTCGATCATGAAAGCGAGGGGGTTTCAATTTACCCCGATAGATGAAGAGGCTGATGTCATTTTGTTTAATACGTGCGCCATTCGTGAAAATGCGCACAATCGACTCTATGGACATTTGGCTCGGTATAAAGCCAGGAAAAAGGAGCGAGGGCTTGTGATCGGCGTTTTAGGCTGTATGGCTCAGAATCTGAAGCAAGAATTACTGGATACACGATCGTGGATTGATGTCTTGGTTGGCCCTGATGCCTACCGGCGGTTACCGGATTTGCTCACCGATGCGTTAGAGCATCAACGCCGTGGGTTGGCGGTCGATCTGTCCGAATATGAAACCTATGCCCAGATCGTTCCGGATCGAGGCAGTGGGGTGAATGGCTGGATTGCCGTCATGCGGGGGTGTGATAATTTTTGTTCATTCTGCGTCGTGCCTTATACCAGAGGACGAGAACGTTCAAGGGACCCGGAAGGCATTCTTGAAGAAACTCAGCGCTTAGCCAGCCAAGGAGTGAAACAAATTACCTTGCTCGGACAAAATGTGAATTCCTATCGATCCGATTCATGGGATTTTGCTCGACTGCTTGTCGCCGTGGCTGATGTGCCGGGTATTCAACGTGTACGATTTACGTCGCCGCATCCAAAAGATTTTCCACCGGCCTTGCTGGAAGCCGTCGCCCAACATCCCATCATTTGCAACCAAATTCATTTACCGTTGCAATCCGCGAATGATCGTATGTTAGAACGTATGGGGCGAGGCTATACCCGTCGGGAATATCTCACCCTTGTGGAAGCGATTCAAAAGAAAGGACCGATTGTCTTGACCACTGATCTGATCTGTGGATTTTGTGGTGAAACGGATGAGGAGTTTCAAGAGACCTATAATCTGGTGAAGGAGTTGGAATATCAGGCGGCTTTTGTCTTTAAATATTCCGAACGAAAACATACGATTGCTGCGAGAAAATTTCCTGACACGATCTCTGAACAGGTGAAGGGCTATCGGACCAATGAAATCATTGAATTACAAAAAGAGATTACCCTTCGGAAAAATCAGGCCTTGATTGGTCGTGAGGTTGAGGTTTTGATTGAAGGGGATGCGAAAAAGTCCGATCAGCAATGGATGGGGCACACGGAACACAATGTGACGGTCGTCTGGCCCAAAAATTCCGAACCGGGTCTCCTAGGAGATCTGGTGCCTGTCTCCATTCACGATGCCACTCCCTCAACGCTCTACGGAATCGCCCCTTTTGAAAATCCTCCTACATAAGTGAGAAATCTCGCCCCAGACTTCCCATAGAGCGAAATCTCTATAAATGACCCCATTGGTCCACAGTATTTCTCGTCGTCTCTGCACATTTCTCCAGAAAAACCCACAGTCCAGTAGGATGTTGTAAAGACGTCGTATAATGTGCGGTTTCTTGCTCAAGTCAGTTTTTTAATATCCGATACAAAGATTGAAGTCTTGTTCAATGCCAAGCTTCATACAAGAAGGCTGATTGGCTCATTGTTTATATCCCTGCCTGATAGCCATAACGTAGTCGCGCTATCAATGATGAGAAAGTGTTAACGAAGCATGGACCCTCAGATCCTTCAACGAATTAAGAATTGTAAAACTCTTCCGGCGATCCCCGCGTTACCCTTACAAGTGTTGCAAATGTGTCGGGATGAGAAGGCCAACGCACAAAAAGTTGGCGAGGTGATCAGTAAAGACCCGTCGTTTGTGGCGAAGCTCTTGAATGTGGCCAATTCGAGTTTTTATGGAGGAAGTCGACATAAGGTGGCGACGGTCACTCATGCAGTGACGCTGTTGGGCATGAATTCCATCGCGACCTTAGCCTTCTGCTTTTCCTTATATCGAGATTTGCGCAAAAAAGGCGGCGGCGCCTTCGATCATACGCATTTTTGGCACCGGTGTATTTTGGCAAGTTTAGCCGCAAAAATTTTAGCCAAGCGTGTGGGCGTCATCAATGAAGAAGAAATCTTCTTAGCTGGGTTGCTCCAAGACTTAGGGGTCTTGGTCATGAGCGAAGCGTTTGGCAATGAATATGGTGCGCTCTATCAAAAAGCGAATCAAGACCATGATGCCCTACAAGTATTAGAGCAGGGTCGATGGAAAACTGATCATTGCGAGATTGGGGCGTGGTTGGCTGAAACATGGGAATTACCTGAAGTCTTACGCGAGGCGGTGCGGGGTAGTCATAATCCATCCATGTCCATTACTGAGAATGAAGCTTCCCGGCTGACCATTTTGTGTGTGGCGTTGTCCGGCCGGTTAGCTGATATGTGGTGTCATCCTCAAACCGAGACAGCAACTCAAACAGCCATTGATTTGTCCCAGGAACTCTTAGCCATCGATTCTGCCGGTGTCTTGGACGTGGCCAAGCAAATCGTTGAAGGTATTCCCGATATGTCCGCATTTTTCCAGATAAACCTTGGTAAGCCCGAAGAAATTCAAAAGGTATTAGTCCTCCTTGAACAGACCATCAACGGAACTGTTCCCGCCGAAAATTCAGAACCTGTTCCAGCCTCCTAAGGCGCTCCCCCCAATATCACTAGCTCTCCGAGTTGACGGAAAAAGAGATGGCCCTGTATAAAGAAGAACTTTCTTGGAGCTCTTTCCAGGAGTATACTTGCCCATCATCATCGTGCGCCCGTAGCTCAATTGGATAGAGTACTTGACTACGAATCAAGAGGTTACTGGTTCAAGTCCAGTCGGGCGCACCAGATTACGCTATAGAATCAATGGTTTGAATTTCCTTTCCTTGGACGCTCTCTAAGACACTCCCAGTTCCAAGTTCTAAATGTGCCAAACTGCCTTTTTCGACGACGGCCTGGATATGCCATGGCGAGAGGTGGGCGTATTTCAGTGTGGTCTGAATATCCCGACGCCCCAGGATCTCTTTGACTGTCGGAAGTTGAACCCCAGCCATCACCAACCGACTCGCGGTGCTATGGCAATGGATGCGCCAAGAAGCATCCCGAATTCCGAATTTTCTTAGTGCCGGTTCATAGATCCGGCGAAGGAAGGCGCAGCTGTCCATCGGTTGTAAGAGTTTCCGGAGCTCAGCAAAGACCCACGGCGAACCCAAGAAGGAATCCAATGGTCGGAGAATCGTGCCGGCTCCCATAGTAAAGGGGTACGTGGCGAGTTTTTCCTCCCTTGGGCATGGGAAGGGTTTGAGTTTGAGCCTCAAGTGAAATGTGTTCCCATCGTAGTTGGAATTGTTCCGTCCGCCATAGGTCATAGTCGGGCTAGAGCTGGGTGAGGTGAGCGGACAGCATATGCAATATCAAGCAATGACCCTAAATCGAATCGTTTGATTGCATGAATAGTCCAACGCTTTCGGGAAGTTTTATCTACGATGCGCGTGGCAGAAGAATCAGCAAAACAATCAATGGAGTGACCACAACGTATCAATACGATAACAAAGATGTTGTTGCCGAAATCCGCGAAGGGGTCATTCAGGCTCGGTATCTCAATAATCCCTTGAAGGTTGACGAAAGGTATGCACGCCTTTCCTTAGATTCGGGGAACGAATATTACCATGTTGATGCGCTGGGGAGTACACTTACACTGAGCGATCAAAATGGAATGATGCAAAGCCGTTATACCTATGACCCTTTTGGAAATACCTCAATGACCGGAATGAGTTCCAACCCTTATCAATACACCGGACGAGAGAATGATGGCACCGGACTCTATTTTTATCGGGCCCGGTATTACTCTCCACAGCTTCACCGGTTCTTAGGGGAAGATCCCATTTTGGTGCCATTCACCCCGCTAGCCAAAGGACTGTGTCTAAAAAGGAATAGAACGGAATGGCAATTACCTGGACAGTTGACTACCTCACGACCAGATCTTGGCCAGCACGTGAATCCTTTCTTATACCTAAAAAATGGGCCATTGCAAGGACCAGATCCTTTTGGATTGGATCAAGAGGAAGATGACGAGGATGATTGCACTGAAGAAGTGAACACTTGTATAACTGACAGCCAAAACAGTGGCGCAAATTGCATTGCAAGACTTATGGAAGGGGCAAGGGCTTAGGGTCATTGCTTGACTTGCCATCTCCTGCCCGGCAGCCTCTCGCTCATGGCTCGATAATTACGCCTTGAGTACAACGGGCCCTCTAGCATGTCACCGCTCGTGGTAATGGGCGGCAGAATATCTATCTCAATGACACAGACCGTGGCCGATTCCTGACGCTGCTTGGCGAAGAAGTTCGACAATAACATTGGCGTTGTTATGCCTATTGTTTGATGGATAATCATTACCATCTGTTGGTCGAAACCTCGGAAGGGAACCTCAGCCAGGGGATGCGCCGCCTGCATTGGGGGCAGGCCTGCGTTATTGCTTTAATCGAATCGATCAATGACTCTTCGCCCATGGCCAGGAAACCAAGACTGCATGTCCCTGGGGGTGTCTGTCATATGATACTGAGGGGGAACGGATGGAAGAGAAACTGATCATGGGGGGCAGGCCTGCGTTGCTACCTTAATCAAGTCGGTCAATCTGTGGCGTCAGGTTGCTTGTTTTTTGATATAGATTCTTTCCGGTGGCGTCATGCCGCGACCCATTTGCATTGAATACGATGTAAGGCAAAACAGCATGTGAAGCGCTGTCTTATGAAGAAAGCGACCTGACCCCTTATTCACGTTAGCCGTTTCGGGACTGCCGCCTGGAGTCACTGGGGTGTTCGAGCCGGCCCTCATTACGGCTGGACAAACCGTTCTCTTATCATTAAGTGCACCATTAGCCCAATCACCAAGTTCGACCCCATTCGACGTCACAGCCACGGTGAATATTGAGGGCCTTGATGTTATTAAAACGGGCACGGGCACACTCACGGTCCAACCGTTGACGACATCCTTCTTAGGCCGCACGGTGGTGACGAGCACGCTCCAACCACCGTTAGCAGGAGTCACCGTGACCTTTCTCGGTCAGGACGGCCAAGGCAACCCGACCGGGTGTGGGGGGCAAACCGTCTCAGATGCGGCGGGAAATTTTGCCATGAGCAATTTGCCTCCAGCCTGCGTCGGCGGCCAACTCATTCGGTATAATGGCTCGACGGCGACGTTTCCTTCTGGGGTGTATGCCAGCGTGGATCTCTTCTATACGCTGGTCCAAGATCAGGCCACCGTCTCACCCGTCCTCGTGAATTTACCGCGAATTGATAATGCGGAAACGATCATGATTCAGCAGAATCATCCGACCGATCAGACCATCGTCTTTCAGAGCATCCCGAATTTGACTGCCACGGTCTATGCGGGCACCATGTTGTCTTTACTCGATGGCACGCAACCCAATCCCTTCCCCATGTCAGCCGTCGTGATTCCGGCCGATCGTCTGCCCGATGAAATGCCAGCCAGCACCACGGAAGTGGCCTCGTTTCTGGTCTCATTTCAGCCCAACAATACGATGGCTTCTCAACCAGTGGCCGTGTCCTTTCCCAATACCCTGCACACGCCAGTCGGAACATCTGGTATTGCCCTGAATACCCTCGATCCTACACTGGGTATCATGGTGAACTATGGGACGGGGTCTGTGTCTGCAGATGGCTTACAAATTATTCCCGATCTGAACCCGGCCACCCCGGGTCAACGCTTTGGCCTCGTCCATTTTGATTGGCATGGGCCAGGACAAATGCAGCCTGATGAGAATCCTAGCGAGGATGAAGATCACCCAGAGTGCGGGGATCCCATTGATCTCTCGTCAGGTATCTTGGTCATTCAGGCAACTGATCTGGAGATTCGTGGAGGCCGCGGAAGGATTGGAATAGACCGCAATTATCGCTCGCTCACGACTACAGCTGGGCCCTTTGGGCTTGGGACCAATCACAACTATGGCCATCGACTGGACACGAGCTCTCCACAGGGGAGGACTGTCATCAGTCTCATCATGCCTAGTGGCAGTTTCTTTCCTTTCACCAAACAATTGGACGGGACTTTCACCAATACCACGATTCCGGCTGTGCGCGGCGCGGTGCTAACAGTGCTGTTTAATAATGAAGTGGATCTCCGGTGGAAAGATGGCACCGTCTTTCATTTTTCCCCAGCTGGATTCTTAGTTGGCTCGGTGCTTGATTCTATTATCGATCGGAATGGGAACAAAACAAGGCTGGTCCGAAACGGGAGTAATCGCATTCAAATTCTCACGGTCATTGATCCGGTGGGACGAAAGCTCACGCTGAGCTACGATCAGGATGATCGGATTACCTCCATCACTGATCCCATTGGGCGAGCAGTGCAGTATACCTACAACAGCCAAGGCACCTTAGAAACGGTCACCGATCCTGAAGGGGGCGTGACTCGCTATGACTATGATCCCCAAAATCAGTTGACCCAAATCACGGATGCTCGCAATATCATTGTCGCACAGAACACCTTCGATACAAATGGTCGAGTGATCGAACAAATCCAAGCTGATGGCGGTGTATGGACCTTTGACTACGAATTGTTAAATCCGCTGGTTGCCCTCAGTCCCGTGCAGGCCACCACGGTCACCGATCCGCGTGGCAATCCCACGACGTTTCGGTTTTCTCCTTCGGGCTTTGTGTTATCTCGGACTGATGAATTAGGACAAACCACAGAATTTGAGAAAGAAAATGGAACTAATTTGGAGATCAGTCGGACAGATTCTTTAGGCCGAGAATGGAGATTTTCTTATGATTCACAGGGGAATCGTATTTCAAATACTGATCCTGAAGGAAATGTAACGACATTCGAATATGAGCCTATTTTTAATCTTCTCACCAAAAGGATAGATGCTCTAAGCAATACAAAAGAATCGAATTACGATACTCAAGGAAATGTGTTGACTTCAACAAATGCGCTTAATCAAATAACAACATTCACCTATAATAACTTTGGTCAGCAAGCGACAGTCATGGATCCGATCGGCAATAAAACGACCTTTGACTACAATACACAAGGTGATTTGGTTTTAACCACAGACCCTCTTGGAAACGTGTTACAACGTGAATATGATTCAGTGTCTCGTGTGATAAGAAAAACAGACGCTAACGGATTTTCCTCACAGCTTATCTATGATGGCGTGAATCGGGTGACTAATATTACAGATGCCAGAAATAGTC
This sequence comes from Nitrospirales bacterium, assembly GCA_965248225.1. Taxonomy (GTDB): domain Bacteria; phylum Nitrospirota; class Nitrospiria; order Nitrospirales; family UBA8639; genus Nitrospira_E. Next base: position 3,223,259 of record CBDFIV010000015.1, on the reverse strand, counting down.
TTACCCAACTTACTTATGATGCTGTTGGTAATCTGATAAGTCTGGAAGATGGAAAAGGACAGAAAGTTAATTACACGTATGATTCCATGAATCGATTAAGTTCAAGAGGGGACCCTCTCGATCAGCTAGAGTCATATGGATATGATTTTAATGGAAACCTTATCCAATCCACTGATCGGAAAAATCAAGATACGAGCTATATCTACGATGTTCTCGATCGGCGGATTAATGTTTCATATGACGATGGGAGTGTTACTGCCTTTACGTATGATCCAGAGAACAGGCTGACTCAAATAACGGATTCAATCTCTGGAGCTATTAGCTTTAAGTATGATGCACTTGGGAGAATGGTACAAGAAACGACTCCTCATGGAAGTATCGACTACACCTTCGATTCGATTGGAAGACAGACAACGAGGAAGGTCAATGGAGAAGAGTTCGTGGGGTATGATTATGATGCGGCATCACACATCACGAAAGTTGAACAAGGAAATCTGGTAATAGGTATGGAATATGATACAGTTGGACGAAGAACGAGTCTGACCTATTCTAATGGCACTAGTGCTACTTACACCCATGATGCTGCTTCGCGCTTAACCAACCTCCGGCATCAAGGTCCTACTGGTGTCATTGAGGATATAACCTATTCTTATGATGCGGTGGGGAAACGAGTTGCGGTTAATCGTGTTAATGAGATGGCCACTATTCTACCTGAAGAAGTACAGGCAAATTATAACCAAGCCAATCAACAAATTCAGTTTAATAGTCCTTCGCCAAACTCGGCCTATGATGCGAATGGGAATCTAGAAAGTCTGAATGATGGGACCGGTATAACAACATATGTTTGGGATGTGCGGAATCGACTGGTCGCGATTAATGGGCCAACGCTTTCAGCTATTTTTTCTTATGATTCACGTGGAAGAAGAATCAGCAAAACGATTAATGGAATTACGACAACTTATCAATATGATAACAAGGATATCGTTGCTGAAATGCTAGGTTCTACAGTCCAAGTTCGTTATCTTAATAATCCCCTCAGTGTTGATGAAATATATGTGCGACAGGCAACTGTTAATGAATATTTTCATGCAGATGCCCTTGGGAGTACTCTAGCACTTAGCGACGATCAGGGGGCAGTAAATACGGAGTATCTGTATGATCCATTTGGGCATACCATAGTAAACGGAGCAAGTTCCAATACTTTTCAGTATACAGGAAGAGAGAATGATGAGACTGGGTTATATTACCACCGAGCGCGTTACTATTCACCAAAATTGCAACGTTTTTTAGGTGAGGATCCAATACTGGTGCCATTTACACCGGTATCTGCCGGTCTGTGTCCCAAGACAAATCGAACTGTGTGGTTCTTCCCTGGACAAATAAACCTCTCTAGAATTGATTTGAATCAACATGTCAATCCATTCTTGTATTTGAAGAATGCTCCCCTAGGGGGAAGAGATCCCTCTGGACTCGACAAAGACGAAGATGACTGCGACACCAAAGGGCAAGAATGTGCTAGAGAATTTACTCAGCAGTCCGGGGGAGAAAACAATCTTTCCACATGTGCTACGACCAGGCTCAATGGTTTTGGGTCCGGCTGTGCACAAGGAGATAGTTCATGTGCTTTTCTCGATGCCATAGATCTAAATACGGATTGTGGTTCACAGCCTGATCCGCATGGGCAAAAGGACACACTAACAGATTGCGTACAGCAATTATTGGATTGCAATTAAAAGGTATGCAAATGAGATATCCGAGTATTTTTAGTGCGAGTCTTGGCATCCTTTTGGTTCTGTTAATGGATATAATAGCTGTTAGAGGGGCAGGGCCGGTGGTGGATTTGGAGGTGAACCAACCTGATGTACAGATCATTGGGAAGTCCAGCGTTGGTATTGGCATTGCTACAGCAACTACAGGTGATCTGAATGGTGATGGCGTAGATGACCTTATTTTGGCTTCGCAAATGTTGAATAATGTGAGTGTTCTATTTGGGAAGAAGGTTTATCCTAAGTTGCTCCCCTTTTCCAAAACAGAGTCTCCAAATGTGCACTTCACTTCCACTGCCAACAATTTTCTAATATATCCTCCCCTTCAAGTCGCAGACCTGAGCAATGATGGGATTGGAGATTTGTTCCTTCCCCACGCTACTGGACTTAATGTTTACTGGGGGCGGAGCCATTGGCCTACCAGCATTGACGCAACGACCTTTCCCATAGATCTACGGATTATTGCAGAAGCCAAAGTTGATCCTGAACACAAGCAGGCGTTTTCGTTGGTTGTGACAGGAGATGTCAATAATGATGGAATGCTGGACCTCCTTTTTACTCACACGGCTCCTCCTCCTCCAAAGGAGAAAACCTGGGACTCTCAACTCCAGAAGGTTGGTTGGTTGTTCTGGGGAAGAAAACAGTGGCCAGCTGTCATAGACCTTACCAAAGAGAAAGCAGATGTTGTCATTTGGGCTAAGCAACCGCCTCCGCGTGCTGGGCATGTTCGTCAGTTGGATTTAGCAGACCTCAATGGTGATGGGTTCGATGATATTGTTGTAGGGGGCTGGTACTATATGACTGGTGCGTTTGCCTATCGAAAACAGGGGCCATGGCACTCCGGCTGGATAATTCCAGGCGGTCCGCATATACCTCCCAAGGTAGTATTGCAAGACGATGTTTTGGATTTGTTTTCCAAATCCTCAAAGGCTTCGCATTCTCTCCCGGTAATCCGAATGGCTCCATTGGAATTGGGAAAGGTGTTTGGGGCAGGCTTCGCTACGGGTGATGTGACCGGTGATGGAATCAAAGATCTCGTTCTACCACTATTCAGTAAAAGAGAAAAGACTAGCAAGCAAATGCCTCAACGTCTTTGTCTCTTGCCCGGCCAGGACAATCTCTTTGCAAAGGTGAGGGACAACGCTCTGAGACGATGTCAGCTTATTTTTGGCAGCCCCGGTTTTGAGCAGGGCAATCCTTTTCCCTCACGCCCACCGGTGTTAGGCGATTTCAATGGGGATAGACGTGATGATATATTTTTGCTTCTCGGTTTCCCTGAACATGCGATTAAGGGGTTATTAGGCCAGCCTTTTCCTAAACAAGCTATCGACATCAAACTTCATCCGACTGTGACAATGCACATACCTGATCCTGAAGATCTTATTGGCCCTTTTGCATCTTTTATGAATATGGGTGATATCAACGGTGATGGGTGTGAAGATCTTTTGATTGTCGAGCCCTTAGGTGGAAGGGATTCCAGAAAAGATATTGGGCCTGGTTCCCTTCACGTAGTATTTGGCAGAGACAATCCAACGAAAACTGGGTTTAAAATAAAGGCAAACTCTAAACCTTGATCTTCTCTTTGGCGAATAATTAATTTCCTTCGTCAGTACGTTGGAGAGCAGTGAAAAGTGTGGGGCATTCTTCAATTCTTACGCCGCCATCGCCGGATACCAGGCTTCAAATTGTCCTCGTAGTTCCTCGTTGAGCACGGCCGTTCGGGTTTGCAGGAGAGCATGCGCCCCGGCGTGACTCCACTGCATTTGTTGCTTCTTCACCATGCGCTTCGCCACCACTTCGTTCACCGTCGATTCCACAAACCCTGTGGAAATGGTTTCGCCATAGCGCCATTTTTCGCCGTAGTTGGGAATCAGCGGGGCGTTATTCTGGATGTAGGTCATCAGTTCATCGACATGTTTTTCGAAGCGCTTACGGTTGTTGTAGAGCAGTTCTTCGTCCCAGAGGAGCGCATCGCACTCTTCGAGTGTCTCAAGAGCTCGGGTCGCGTTCCCGTGCCAGACATACCACTTCGTACTCTGTAGCAGCTTGGCGATCGTGGGACCTGTGTCAGGGTCAGACTGGGTGAGTCCTTTGGCAAACTGAGTGAGCACCGTCAGTTTCATCGTCAGGTGAAACCAATCCAGCACATGCTCCGATTCAGGGTACATGCGATACTGCAAATCACGAACATTGTCCGCTCCATCCGATAAAAACGTCACCTGCTGGTTGGCCTGCATCCCTTGCTTGGAGAGCACATGCATGACCCGCCGCCGTGGATTGTCTTCTAGTGTCTGGACAAATCCCAAGCGTTTCGTTGCATGAGTCGGCGAAAGTGATTTGCCGACAATCACTTCAAAGTTGGTGTGCTTTTTATGCCAATCGCGCACATAACCGCCGTCAATCCCCACCGTGAGGGGCTTATCAGGCTTGGGAAGTTGTTCCCATTCACGTGGGCAGCCCTCCAGATAATCAGGCTGATCGTGTACCAATTTGTCCTGACGTTTCGCGGTGGCTTGAAGATGATTTCTCACTGTACTGGCGTGCAAGGTGGTGTGAATGGGGAGGACATCTTTAAGCAATTCGACCGTCAGTCCATACGCCATCAGGGACGCCCATTTTGTCTCAAGATACTGCAATTCCGGGCTGTGATGTTCAGGCAACCAGTCGTTGAGGACACTGAAGGTCTGCGTCGTCTTGGGAGAACAGCAACAATGATACAGGCGTTGATTGGGGAGCGAGACCATCCCAAAGACCGTACGATAATGGATGGTGGTTTGGCCTTTACTCCTCCGCTTTTTCTGACACTCCGGGCAGCACCGGTGCATGCGTGTATAGTCATCGGCTTGCTGTTGGACAATACGTGTTTGCAACGAATGGAGGATGCGCTTTGATTCGGCCAGTGAGAGCCCCGCTAAATCGGCTGCTCCAGTAGACTTTTCAAGTGTGATGATGTCTTCTTGTTCGCGGTGACCCTCATCATCTTCAATGACCACATGCAGCGTGAATTTCATAGCGCAGCCCTCCTTGCTCTTCAATGTTCAGACACTCCGGAAAAAGCCGACGAGAACGCTTGATTGATGAGGGTTCGATTGAATCGGGTGCCTTCGTAGTCTTCCTTTGGGGTCATTGCTTGACTTACCATCTCCTGCCCGGGAGCTTCTTGCGCATGGCTCGACAATGACGCCTTGAGTACGACGGGGCTCTCTATCATGTCACTGCGCGTGGCAATGGGCGGCAGAATATCTATCTCAATGACACTGACCGTGGCCGATTTCTGACGCTGCTTGGCGAAAAAGTTCGACAACAACAGTGGCGGTGTGATGTCTAGTGTTTGATGGGCAATCATGACCATCTGTTGGTCGAAACCCCGGAAGGGAACCTCAGCCAGGGGATGCGCCGCCTGAATGGGCGCGACACCCAAGAGTTTAATCGGCGGCATCAACGGGTGGGGCATGTGTTGCAAGGCCGGTCTACCAGTATTCTGGTGGAAAAGGCGGCCTATCTGTTGGAGCTCTGTTGGTTAGTAATAGGGTCACCCATTAGCAGGCTCTGTCAAGTAGGCGCACGACTCCGCTCTTGTTGGTTCTACTTTGTTCAGCCCTCCGTTCTTCATTTTCCGTCATGAGAAATCTGACTCGCACCTGGATCTTCCTTGGAGTCGGTGTCGCCTTCATGATCTGAGGCGCACCAGTCACCCATCAGGATCAAGGCTCAGAAGATGCTGGCCGCCGCCACGCTCCTCAGAACCCCTGGCACATTCGTGCCCCAGACAATCCTCAGTACCCGACGACTGTCCATGCGAAAGGGTCCAAGTCGTGTGGCTACCCGAGGAGAGATGGCTCCCCCCCTCATGGTGCCAATCCCTTGTTGGCTCAGTCGCGAGGCGACTCAGTCTCTCTCATCGCGAGAGAAGAACAGGGATGGGAACGCGGCCAATCAGGCCTCGTGGTTGTCAACCAACCCTCATGCCAGCTCACGTCCACATCCCGATCATCCTGTTAGGCAAAGGCGCGGGTCACATCAAACGGCACAGCATCCCGCATGATGTAATAACAAGCTCGGGCCAGTTTATGTGCGACCGCCTTGCGGGCCACCACGACCTTGGTCTTGGCCCGTTTCCGTTGATAGAACTGGGCAATCTGTGGCTCGTAGCGAATGGCAAAGTGGGCGGCTTCGACAAACGCCCCGGCTAAATACTTATTGCCATTCTTTGTGTTCCCCTGGCCCTTGCATTTGCCATTGCTCAGTTTGGTGCTGCCCACGCAGCGACAGTAAGAAGCAAATTTCCCCACGGTCGGGAAACGAGCGATCGCGCCGGTCTCCCGCATGATCGTCAACGCCAAAATCGGCCCAATGCCCGGAACGGTCATCAACGATTGGAACGCGGGGCGCAGCTTCACACGGGCATGCACCGCTCGTTCCACGCATGTGATCTGCTCCGCCAAGTGCTGCATTACCGCCACGGTCACTTCAAGAGCGAGGGCTTGTTCCGGAAATGGCATCAACTCGCGGATGATGAGCGGCGTGAGCTGCTTGATCTGGGTCGCGTTCAGGGCGTGGCCCGTATTGCGAGGGAGTAAGTTTTGAATACGCAAGAGATTCATTGTCCGCTGCCGAACCAGTTGGCTACGTTTGCGAAGGAGGTCGCGGACCGCCCGCTCCTCCTTTGGATAAATATATCCCGTGGGCAAGAGCCCTAAGCGCAGCAGGTGCGCTAACCAGCGCGCATCCGTGTCATCGTTGGTATATTTCAGCCCGGCATACTGCTGCATCGCCGCAGGGTTGGCTAAGTGCACCTGATAGCCCGCCTCCATCAGCCCATCCACCAACCAATACCAGTTGTAGGTGGATTCCACGACAAGCCCCTGCAACTGAGCCTGGAAAGGGGCGAGCTGAAGAAGTATCCCTTCCAGGTCATTCGGCAAGCGCTTCTGATACTGCACGTGATCCGCTTCATCCAAGACAATAACCACACTGTTGTTTCCATGTAAATCAATCCCGCCGTAGAATGGCTTCATGGCTCCTCCTTTGGGTTGGAAAGGTGAGAAGAGGTTGGATCCACTCCCCACTGTACCGCTCACTCGAGGAGCCTGCTAGATGTTTATCAGGCCTGCGTAAGTGCATTATTGTATTGATTCAACTTGAATACGGGTCAAATCTGTTGTTGCGAGTTTTTCATATAGGTCCTCCCGTCGTCTGTCGCAACCCAAGGATCTGCGAGAATTTTATATCAGTTAGAAACAGCGTTGGCCCGTATTTGGAAAGTTATCGCTCCCATCTAAGTCTCCTGTGAAAAAGGCTCCTACGACCACATGACGCTCTTTGCAACAGAACGTGTGCCACGAGCACCGAATTCCTTTAAAAGAAGGCGGTGCGCAACTTACGAAGAGATGGAGGAAGGCCCTCCAACGCCGCCCGACAGGGGGAGGCGTTAAACGACCTCAAGCTGTGTGGGTCAAGAGCCCAGGTGGTGAGCGTTGAGGAAAAGGCGTTCAGAGAAACGTCACGTATGGACCAGTGAGACGAACGCAAGTGAACCATTGCCGACGCATCGAAAGCAAATCGAATGACATCAAAACCGGGTCTTGTTTTGTGGCCTGGGATCAGTTCAGCGGGGACCTGTATCTTGGCTGAGCGGTGTCCGGTGTGGAGATGGCGTGACGCTGGTCTAGGCTCTTGGTGGGAACGTGGGAACCTGTCGTGCTGATGACAAGGGAGAACTTCAAGTGAGTCATGTCACAAGAAGGAGCGTACCGACGCGGCACACAGGGGCGGAGCAACTCGTAGTAGCAGTGAAGCCTGGTAACGCAGGTGGAGCGAAGGGGTTGCGTCATTCGGTGGTATGCATGGGTCAACCCAGAAGGGGAGGAACTGATGGATAGCACAAAGTCATTTGCCATTTCCAAGGAAGCCGTTTGGACGGCCTATCAGCGGGTCAAAGCGAACCGCGGGTCGGCAGGGATCGATCGACAGTCTCTAAGCGATTTTGAGCAAGACTTGTCGAACAATCTGTACGCACTCTGGAATCGGTTGGCCTCCGGCAGCTACATGCCACCTCCGGTGCGGATGGTTGAAATACCCAAAGCCCAGGGTGGCGTGCGGCGGTTGGGAGTGCCCACCGTCGCGGATCGCATCGCGCAAACGGTCGTCACACAGGCCTTTGGGCCCTGTGTGGAGCCTCATTTTCATCAGGACTCCTATGGCTACCGACCAAAGAAGTCAGCCCTCCAAGCCGTAGCCGTGACGCGGACACGGTGTTGGAAGTACGACTATCTGGTAGAGTTTGATATTCAAGGACTCTTTGACGCGATTGACCATCCGTTATTACTACGAGCTGTGGCCAAGCATACGACGTGTCGGTGGGTGCGCCTGTACATTGAGCGTTGGCTCAAAACACCCTTTCAACAAGCCGATGGGGTTCAAGTCGCCCGAGATCGTGGGACTCCACAAGGCGGATGTGTCAGTGCGGTACTGGCGAATCTGTTCTTGCACTATGCGTTGGACCAATGGATGATACGGACCTTTCCAGATCTTCCATTTGCTCGGTATGCGGATGACGCGGTGGTGCACTGCCACACACAAGCGGAAGCCGAGCGGTTTCTAGCGGCTCTTCAAGAACGCTTGAGGGTCTATCACCTTGAGCTGAATTCGGAGAAAACCCAGATTGTGTGTTGCCACGTGAAGAGACAGGGTTCGAACAACCTGGCCAAGAAGTTTACCTTCTTGGGCTATGAGTTTCGCCCTCGTCTTGTTCGGAGTCGACAGGGGAGAATGTTTGTGGCGTTCACGCCGGCAGTGAGTCCGTGCGCCGCCAAGCGTATGCGGCAGCGGATTCGACGATGGCGGCTGAACCTCCAAGCCAGTCGAACCTTGGAGGAGATTGCGCATGAGGTGAATCCCATCGTGAGAGGATGGGTGACCTACTATGGCGCGTACAATCGCTCCGCGCTCTATCCAATCCTCCGGCAGATTGATCTCCATTTAGTCCAATGGGTCAAACGGAAATGGACAAAGAAGGGACGCTATTTCAAACGCGCCAAACACTGGCTTGGGAAGACGGCTTTCCATCGGCCGAAGCTGTTTGTGCATTGGCAGTTTGGAATCAGGTTTCCGACTGGATGATGGGAGCCGGATGACTCGAGAGGGTCATGTCCGGTTCTGCGAGGGGCTTGAGGTGAAATTCCTCAGGTCTACTCACCCCAAAAAAAGAGGGCTTACGCTAAATTTGATTGCGCATCTTTCAGGGTAATCATCAGGTCCATGGCATCTGTGGGGGAGGGCTGAAAACCAAACTGTTCGTAAAATCGCTTGGCTTCTTCGGAAAGGGCGTGAACCACAAAGGCCCGGATCCCGGCAATCTCTGCGGCCTGTAGGGTACGCTTTACCCCATCAGCAAGAAGATCCCCACCCAAGCCTTTCGCTTGCCACTTAAGATGAACGGCCAGACGGCCAAGGATCATCACAGGAATTGGGTCCGGCATATTACGGCGGATTCGGCCTGGAGCATCCGTGCATTGGACGGAACCGGTCGATAGTGTGTAATACGCGATCACGTGGCGTTGATGGCAAACCACATAGGTCCGTGACGCGCCTGAAGCATCGTTTTTGATGGCCCGGCGCTTCAGCCAGTCATTCAGCGTGTCATTCCCGCAATCAAAGTCATCAAGAATATGATCTGCGCTGAGGGCTTCAGGCACGGTAGGCTTTGGTGTCAAATTCGAGTCTGTACTCAGTTTCCCCAAAGCGGGTTCCGACTCAGTAATGCTTTCAGTTCTGGATTGCTTTGTGTCGGTTCATCGAGTGCAGCGACAAACGCTTGATACGTTGTGGTATTAAGATTAAACAGTCGTCTGTCCAGAAGAACATTCTCGGCCTCACGACATGCGGCATCGAGAACAAAGTCCGTTATTCTCTTGTCTGTGATGGCGCAGGCACGATCAATTAACGAACGAGCCTGAGGCTTGACCCGGATATTGATATTCGGGCTGGTCGCTCGGAGGGTTTTGACATTTTGTTTGCTCATGGTGGCACCTCATCCTTTCAAGGATCATTATCGGCTATTGTGCGCACAGAATCAACACATTTCCATATTAGTGAGAAATGACCAATATTGGCGCTTGGATAAGGGGGCAGGTTGTGTGTTTGATGAGATAATTCGTCTGTCATCACTAAAACGAACGTGGAAGCCCCGCCCTTTGGGCGGGGAGGAAACGTTCAGCCGGCCGCGGCGGCCGGTCACGGTTGTGATTGCCTGTGCGCATGTCAGCTTAAGGAACAAACCATACGGGTTATGAGACGAAATGGCACATCGCCCAGACTTAGCAATATCTGTTTCGAATTATTCGAGAAGATATTCGACGACGCCTTGTGCAAATGTATTGCTCGATGAAGTTGTTTTAAATTTCTTCAAAAGCCCCGCCCTTTGGGCGGGGTTATTTACTCTCACCACGGAAGGGGATTTCACTAACTTGGTCGCCCTCAGTCTGGCCAATCTGCCGCCCAACGTCACGGCCCAATTGTCCTCGCCCACGATCTCAGCGCAGCAAACGTTTTTTTTTGACACTGACTCCGACGAGGTCCACACCGGCCAGCATCGTGCCGTTCACGCTGACAGGCACCACGAACTTAGAGACCGATCCCAAGACCGAAAACCTTCCCCTCAACATTAATATTGTTGCTGGAGCCAGGCAAACCCATATCAATGGCCAATTTCTCACAGCCGACACGGAAGCGCCGATTCAGAATGTCGTGGTGAACACCTATATTCTAAAGCGAAGTGTACCACTCTATCCTTATGACTCCGTACTCGCACTTCTACTCTACTTCGTGCTTTTTTGACGAGTTTCTCTTGAAATCGAGATACATTGTTTGTTGACTCATTGAGAAAGGGATCACCTCTGCCAAAGGTATGGCTCAACCATGCCTTTTGGTTAGGCCACGGAGCCGAGTTTTTCGTATTTCCCGCCAGGTCCCCATATCAGGAAGCGAGGGGTGATGCTATGCGTAGGGCCGTGAAACATATTCCGTTTCGGTGAGTGGTCCCACCATTCTAGGTGAAAATTGAGGCAGGGAATAACTGGTGTTATGGTGCTTTGGTGTTTATGTGTGCTGATAATTCTTCTGGAGAATCTACGTATGGCACGACTGACTATTCGTCTTCCCGATCAACGCCATGTTGCCCTTAAGGAAGCTGCCGCACGCCGCGGAAAGACCATTGGGGAGTTGATTGATGAAAGCCTCGAGCTCTATGGGATTAAAACCACCCAAGAGGCAGCCGCCTTAGTGGCAAAAGCGCGATCACGAGCGGGTCTCAAGACGAAACCAGCGATGGAACTGGCTGTTTCTGAAACGCGATTCAGTCGACGTACACGACAATGAATCCCCCGCTGTGGTGGATACCAATGTGGTGGTGAATGCGTTTATCTCTGGCCAGTCAGATAGTCCCCCCTGTCGCATCTTAGATGGGATGCTTGGCGGAGGCTTTTCCTTTTGGTTATCCCTCGATCTGCTGCATGAATACCGAACGGTTCTCTTGCGTCCAAAAATTAAAAAATTACACGGCCTCACTGAACAAGAGGTCGATCAGGTTCTCACAGCCATCACGACGAACGGCATGATACGAGAACCGCTAGCTGCGTCAGCAAGGAAGGACAATCCTGGAGATCAACATATCTGGAAGCTTGTGGAACATTCGCTAGACACCGTTTTGATCACCGGGGATATGCCCTTGAAGCGGTCTCGCCCGTCACACATCACGGTCTTGTCACCGCAAGAATTTGTTGAACAATGTATGAGGAAATGACGGTCCTGTCCCAAGTAGTTGTGAGTTGGCTCCCCTGTACCCTTCCTATTTTCACACCAATACTTTGGTTTCATTCCGATATTAACTGGTGACGGCGCCTTGGGAGGCGGATGAGACCAACTTGGCGTATTTGGCCATGACACCGCTGGTGTAGTGTGGCTTTGGAGGAGACCATGTTTTTAGCCTGGTCTGGATTTCCTGATCTGATAGTTCCACGTCTAATCGGCGATTGGTAATGTCCATATTGATGATGTCGCCGTTTTGAACGGCGGCGATGGGACCACCTTTGGCGGCTTCGGGTGCGACGTGTCCCGCCATGAGGCCGTGGGTGGCTCCGGAGAATCGCCCGTCGGTTAAGAGGGCGACGGATTCGCCGAGTCCTGCTCCTACAATGGCGCTGGTGACGCCTAACATTTCCCGCATGCCGGGGCCTCCTTGTGGGCCTTCGTAACGAATCACGACGACATCACCAGCTTCGATGCCTTCTTCCTGAACGGCTTTAAAGGCGGCTTCTTCGCATTCAAAAACTTTAGCTGGGCCCTTATGCTTGAGTTTTTTGTGCCCCGCCACTTTCACCACACAGCCTTCTGGTGCCAGATTGCCCTTTAAGATGACCAGGCCTCCGCTGGGCTTAATCGCATTGGCCACTGTGTGAAGCACGAGTTGTCCTACTGTTTCTTTGGCTGAGGCGGCTTCTTCCTTGAGGGATCGACCAGTAACGGTGATTTGGTCCCCTTGAAGATGCCCTGCTTCCAACAGCCATTTGGCGACCAGGGGCGTTCCGCCTGCTTGATAGAGATCTGCCGCCATGTACTGCCCACCAGGTTTCAGATCCGCTAATAACGGCACCTTACGGTTAATGGTATCGAAGTCATCAATATTCAAGGGAACAGACAGTTCATGCGCAATGGAGAGTAAATGTAACACGCCATTTGTTGAGCCACCCGTTGTGGCGATGGCCGCAATGGCATTTTCCAAAGCTGGACGTGTGATGATGTCTCGTGGCCGTAGATTCTTTTTCAACATGTTGATGAGTAACGCCCCACATTCTTTAGCGACTTCATGCTTCTTGGGATCGAGTGCGGGAATGCCATTGAATCCCATGGGCGAAATCCCCAAAAATTCAAACGCAATGGCCATGGTATTGGCCGTAAACTGTCCGCCGCAGGCTCCGGCTCCTGGGCAGGCGCGTCGCTCCAATTCGGTGAGATCTTCGATGCTCATCTTGCCTCGGGCATGGGACCCGACGGCTTCGAAGACGTCTTGGATGGAGACGGGTTTGCCATGGAATTCTCCGGGCATGATGGAGCCGCCATAGAGCATGAGGGAAGGCAGATTGAGTCGGGCTAGAGCCATGACGCATCCAGGGATGGTTTTATCGCAGCCCGATATGGCGATGACGCCGTCAAAGAGGTGGCCTCGGACGGCTAGTTCAATGGAATCGGCGATGACCTCTCGGCTGATGAGGGAGGCTTTCATGCCCTCCGTGCCCATGCTGATACCATCTGAGACCACAATGGTGTTGAATTCGATCGGTGTGCCTCCAGCGTCGCGAATGCCCTGTTTGATGCTGGCAGCGAGCTCACGGAGATGATAGTTACAGGGGGTGACCTCCGACCAGGTATTGGCCACGGCAATCAGTGGTTTATTGAAGTCCTCATCTACTAGCCCGACGGCTCGCAGCATGGCACGCGCGGGGGCGCGGTCAGGTCCTTCTGTTAAGGTTTTGCTATTGTGTTTGAGAGAATCAGCCATGAAATGGAACTCCTTTTTAGTCGACGATGTGACTTCCACTTTGAGCGGAAGCGTTGCCGTACTCGTGTTCGATGATTCGTGATGACAAGGCTTGAAACCTGGGGATTATGCCAGAAAAATTCGTCAAAAGCTGAATGTCTCACAACTTTCTTGAAGGGGTCAATCAGGGGAAATTGGTTCTTTTCGCCAGCTTATCTCGCCTGTCGCGAAGGGGTGACGGAGGAGAGGTAGTTTTGCAGACGGTGTTTGGCTGCCTGCCCGGCGGATGACGGTACGCTGAGGATAAGCCAATACGGGTTGGGGAATTGGTAGGCGTCGTCCTGGCGGTGAGCCTCTAAAAATTCGCGCAATTTTGGGTGTTGCCGCCATTTTGGGAGTGGCATGGTATCCATGACGCTTTGTTGGAGGTATTGCTCCAACAGACGATCTTCTCTGATGGAAATGGTATGGGTGCAGGGCAGTTCACGAACCACACTGATGGCTCCTATTTCGCCCAAGGCCGTCACGACCGATTCCGCTGAAAGATAGGGTGGTGGCGTGTGCTCGGCGCAATGTTCAAAAAAGATCTGGTGGACTTGTGGGAAAAAGGCTTCTCCCTTGGCGAGCAGGAGACAGGCGGTTCCACGGGAGGGATGAAGAGCCTGCATGAGCTGGTTCAGGGCGGTGCGTACATTGGCTTGTTCCAGGCAATATAAAGACTGAATGGCCCAGGCCAGGTCATAGGTTCCTGGAGTGATGACATCCTGGGCATGTTCCAGGGTCGTTTGCCAGGCATGCCGTGGGAGAAACGGCGGGTTGAGCGCCTGTTGGCATGTGGCCAGACAATAATGAGAAGGGTCAAGATAGTCGTAGTGAATATGGTGAGTGGGGAGTAGGTGGGATTGAAGCATCTTGGGAAACTTGCCCGTGCCACATCCCACATCCAATAACTGGAAATCTGCCTGTTGTTTCGGGAAAACTGCTTGCCAATTGATGGCCGCGATGAGTTGCGTGTAATCCTGTTCGACAATATTGAACCAGGCTTCGGGTTGGAGCACCCCTTTTTGGTAATATTGTAAGGAACGTTGGAGGTTGAGGTTGGAATGTGATGGTACGGGTGGTGATGACATGAATGGCGTTCCTCATGATGGGGTGTGCAAGGGCCATGGTACCCCTGCGAGGTTTCTTGGGACAACCCAGAAAGAGGGTCTACTTTTTTCTCGTTTTCACGAGGACCAGTGGTGGGTTTGGGCCAGTATGTTTTTTTTGGTTATCTTGAATAGTTTCGTGCTGTATCCAAGTCTCGGGGAAGCGAGAGGATTTTCCGCAGACTTGATGAAAGACCACCTGAGTCCTCAGCACCAAATGGTGAATCCGCACCCTGAGTTATTGATCGCGGAGCGTGCCAGTTCCTCCGTAGTCGGAACCATCATGGCACTGTTAGCGACGTTTGATGAGGCTGGAATCTTGCCGCCTGAGGGAACCCCGCAAGCCAATCAAGTGATTCACGCGTTGATTCAATTGCAGTCTGTCTTGATGAAGTCGACATCGCCGGAGTTAGCCGCCTATCGGGTTGAGGCTGAAGCCTTTTCGAGGAGACAACATAGCGGAGGGGAAGGTGTAGATGCTGCGGACAAGGGGTTAACCGCGAAGGTTTTAGGGGCCTTCATTGCCTATGATCAGGAGCACTCCCTATGGGCTGCTCCCAAGGTTGTCTTAACCATGCAAGAATTTAATGTGACTCGCGCAGATTGGGTTTTGATTGTTGATCTCTTTCAACAAGCCGAAGTGGTGTTTGGTGAGCAAGGACGATCCCTTTACGACGTCTTTGAGGTATGGCGAATAAGTATGCCCGGTGGGACGTCTTAATCCATGCTATGGACTGCCTTTACATGAACGTTTTGTCCGGTCTGAGCTGCTTGGGAACAGGCCTCAGCCAATTCCACCGCCCGTAATCCGTCTTCTCCAGTAATGGGCATCGGTTGGCCTGTTTGAAGAGACTGAAAGAAATCCTTGAGCAGGAGCACGATCGTGGGGGTCGGTGGTACGGTTTCCTCAGAGATGAGTTTCTCTCGGTCAAATATTTGGACGAGGCCGCTGGTCCAATCACCTCGAACTCGTCCCCTTGCTCCGACAATTTCAATCTGAGTGACCCGCTTGGTCTTCACTCTCGCGATATCTAATCGACAGGAGAGGCCGGAAGAAGTGGTACACGTGATATCTGCCTGTGTTTCTGGTGCGTTGGGAGACGAACGTATCATGCTCGCAGACACAGTCAGTGGTTCTTTTGGCATCATCACTCGAATCCAATCCAACAGATGAATGCCGAATTCCAAGAGAACTCCAAGGCCGGGTCCCTGGTTCGTATGGGTCTCGGGGCGTTCTTCCAAGTGCATGGTCCCGCTGAAGGATTGCCAGGGTCCTAGCCTCAGGCCAATCTCTTGAATTTTTCGAATGACCGGCTCGTATCGCAATGTATGCCCCGTCATGAGAGGGACATTGGCTTGGGTTGCAGCTTCGACGATGCGTCGTCCTTCTACAGCATTCAGGGCTAGTGGTTTTTCAAGGAGCACCGCTTTTTTGTGCGCGATGGCTTCTAGAGCGATTTGGGCATTCAACGCAGGCGGCGTGACCACCAGTATGGCTTGGATGGCAGGGTTGGCGATCAGGTCTCGATAGTCTGGGAAGAATTGAACGCGGTGGAGAGCGGCCTGCCGACGACCCTCATCTTCATGTTGTCGGCTGATGGCGACTAGTTGGCCACCGGTTTCTTCTTCGGTGAGATGATGAAGATATCGACTGCCGTGGCGTCCTAGGCCAATGAGTCCCACCGGTATTGGGGTGTTCATCCTTTCCCTCAAAGACGGTTTAATTTTCTATGCAGATGGAAACACATCATTTTTTTCACGGTTATTCAATTCGGATAAAGCAGACGGGATCTCCCACAAGAGCTGTTGGATAGGTCGCTTCCTCAATATAGTACGGTTGCTGATGGAGATTGCACCAATGTTCAACCCAAGGAAGTTCTTCCACTGAGGTCGTGAGCCAGCCTGGCTTGGTGAGTTTGGCCATGCAATTGGCGAATAAGCGAATGCCTGTTTCTCGTTCCGCTGAAAAGGCTGAGGTGTCAAAGGCCAGCGGATCCGCGCGGCCATAGGAAAAAAGGACTGAAAGATTTGGGAATTCTTCAGGGTCATTTAACACACTGACAATCCAAAGGTGATCAAAGGTGTCTATTGCGGACTCTGCCGAGCCAGCGTAAAAGGATAGTCTGCTTTCTCCTCGCGCCTGGTTTAGAATATCTACTTCCCCTTGCCGAAGGTTATAGGGGCAGACGGTACGATTTAATTCTAGATGCTCCATGAGCAGAGGGGGAATCTCTGGAACCCCTGCGCCTACATACAAGCTCTGTCCATGGGGTGGGAGGCGGACTTTGAGGGCTTTCGCAATCGCACTCCCCATTTTCTGGCATGGCCCTCGGCGATCTTTCCAAAATTCGTCGCCGCCTTCGTCGCAATAAATCGGGCCAAGACCATTGTAATCGAGGGCCTGGTAGAATTGCGAAATGTGTTGTGTGGTGCCTTTTGCCAGTCGCGGTGTTTTTGATGGTGGAGGGGCCATTGTTAGTCCGTTGTTCCTTTTTTTTGGCAGAAGAAAGAAAGGGCGTGAGAGCCAGTTTCTTTAGGGGTTACTAAATGGTCATTTCCCTTGCTATGCTTGACCATAGTATCGAATTGGTGTATTCATGAGAAACTTTCCCACGGGCACTCTTTATTGGAGATGTTCCATTCCTGAAGCAGATCAAACAGTTCCTCCATTGTACGTGCCGTCTCTCTTTCTTTCTGGTAAAGCAGTGGTTTTTTGAGAGTTTTCTTGGAAAGAATTCTTGTGGGTTTCCTTCAACAATCATGATCACCCTCTCTTCATGATTTTCTTCATGCCAAGTCAGATTTTCCGTTGCCCTTTGAAAGTGTAGGCACATGGATATTCTTAACGAATTACGTCGAGTCATTCGGTTGGAAGCGAAGACTCTTGCTCATTTGGAGGAGAGTCTGACTCCGCAATTCGAAGAAGCCATCAAAATGTTACAGGCTTGCCAAGGCAAAGTCATCCTCATGGGAGTGGGGAAATCTGGTCTTATTGCCAATAAAATTTCGGCGACGATGGTGTCTACTGGGACGCCCGCAGTATTTCTCCATGGATCTGAAGGGATGCATGGCGACATTGGTATTGTGGCCAAAGACGATATTGTGATTGCGGTGGGAAAGTCTGGAGAAAGCGAAGAGTTGCTCGTGCTGCTTCCCTTTATTCGGAAGATTGGAGCCCGGATTATTTCTATCACCGCGAAGGCCGAGTCAGCACTTGCACGCGGGAGCGATCTGGTCTTAATGACACCGATTGAGGAAGAGGCTTGTCCCCTGAATATGGCTCCGACCTGTAGCACGACAGCCGCATTAGTTTTGGGCGATGCCATGGCCATGGCCCTGATGAAACTTCGCAATTTTCAACCCGATGATTTTGCCTTGTTTCATCCAGGTGGGCAATTAGGAAAACGGTTGATACTAACGGTTGGCGATTGCATGCGCCAAGGCGACGCAAATCCTGTTATTGATCTGTCCCAGTCTATTCGTACGATGCTATGCGAAATGACGAGTAAACGAGCTGGGGCTGTTTCTGTCATTGATGATCAACAGCGCTTGTTGGGTCTGATTACCGACTTTGATATTCGACGGACTTTGGAAGCAGGGCATGACTTGTTTGCGATGACTCTTTCTGACGTGATGAATGAGAAGCCCAGTTTGGTTTACCTCGATGAAAAAGCCGTGACTACGCTGGAATTTATGGAAAAACGCGAAAAGCCAATTTCCGTGTTACCCGTTCTAGACCGCCAAGATAAAGTTGTAGGGATGATTCACCTTCATGACCTTATTGCCCGCGGGTTATAGAAGAGCCCATGAAAATGATTTCAGGACATTGAGTTCTATCTCATCATCAAAATCTTTCAGATTTCTTGATCGCAGCCTTTCCTATGGATTGGTTGGTCTTACCTTCCTTCTCTGCTTTAATTCCTTGAGCCACATCAGCGAGTATTTTTTTCTCGCATTAGTCGCCCTGGGTCTGCTCAAGATCTTTTACGAGAAATCTCTTTCCCATATACCAACGTCCTTAGATGTCCCCATCTTGATCTTTCTTGGTTGGGTTCTTCTTACCCTCCCTTTCGCCCTAGATCCAACCTATAGTTTTGTTGAATGGAGAAAAGCGCTTCCTCGGTTTTCAATTTTCTTCTTTGTGCTTCTGGTGGTAAGAAATCAATCGCAGGTGAAAGCGATACTTCATGCGTTTGTTCTTGGTTTGGGCATTTTATGTTTTGTCGAGGTGATAGATTTTTTTGCCATTGGGGGCGAGGCGTTTTCCATGAATATTCGGGCTGGTTCGTTTTTTGGAGCCCATCAATGGTTGAGTAATTATTTGGTCATTGGAGGACCGTTTCTGTGGCTAAGTTGGGTCAGCCAAGAATATGTTTGGGAAAAAATCATGAATAGTCTTGTGGGTTGCGTGTACCCTCTCGCGGTATTTTTGGTTCATACACGATCCGTATGGCTTGTCCTGTTAGTCCAGATCAGTGTATTTATTCTTTATCGGATCACGGGAAAGTTTTTTCTTTCTGCTGGGGTCATACTGCTCAGTGTTTTGACCATTCTTATTTCGTTGAATCTTTCCGGCGAATTTCAAAATGTCCCCTTTAGCAATGATTTTTCAAGTCCATATACGTTGAATCTGCGTTTCAATACTTGGAATGTCGTTTTTCAGGACGTTCAGGATTCTTCAATGGTCGGTGCTGGATTTGGCAAGCACACCTTTCAAATTCTTCATCCAAACCGACCAAATGACATTCACAAGCATATTCATAATATGTTTCTTGGTATTGCGTTTCAGTTGGGCATTCCTGGGTTGCTTCTTTTTCTCTTTCTGTTTTGGAAGATTCTTTCCGTTTCCGGCTCTTGGTTAGGGGATTCTGTTGGCCATGATTCTTTTCATTCTCAATTAGCTCTGGCGATTGGTCTGATGACCATTGGTGTGATGGTCAGGAATAGTTTTGATGATATGTTTCATGGAGCTATTGTCTATCTTTTTTTACTCTTAGTTGCTCTTGGGTTTTGTCTGAACCGGAACAAGGTCATGGTTTGGTCGTGGTCCAAGTCTGAGGCCTAATATACGTACCGTCTGCCGTTCAGTCGCTAAGTTTACCTTATTAAACTTTAACCTTAAGAACGTTTTCAGTAAATTTGCCTAAGGCTTATGCCGCAAACATCAAGTTGAGCGGGTTATTCTCAGGTTGAACTTGGATCCAAATCAAAAGTGTAACTTGCGATCTTGGATGAGCGTAGATTGTCAGGGAATAGAAAGACGTTGAAAAGTAAGGAATAGTATGATGCCGCTTAGAGCCAATCCCAAACTTTTGTATGTGGTAACAGAGGATTGGTTGTTTTGTCTGCACCGTTTAGACCTTGCAAAGGCGGCAATGAACAATGGATTTGACGTTCTTGTAGCAACGAAAGTTGACAAGCATGCAGATGAAATTATTGAGGCGGGCGTAAAGCTTTTTCCTCTACCTTTCACTAGAGGATTACAAAATCCCTTCAGAGAAATACGTGTCATTCTGCAATTGGTCAAATTATATCGTCAGGAAAAGCCTGATATTGTCCATCATGTAGCCTTGAAATCCATAATGTATGGAAGCCTGGGAGTAATATTTGCCAAAGTGCCGGCTGTAGTAAATTCAGTGACAGGTTTAGGACATGTGTTTAGTGGCAAAACCTTAGCTATAACCTTCTCCTGTCAATTCCTGAAACAGGTGTTTCGGTTTATGTTGCCAAGAAAAAACTCAATAGTCATTTTTCAAAATTCCGATGATCAGGAGTACTTTTTGGCACAGAAAATGGCGACCGCTAACCAAAGCAAGCTTATCGAAGGAAGTGGTGTTAATATTGAAAGATTTATCCCGAGCCCGGAAGCTTCCGGCAAGCCCGTGGTGTTATTAGCCAGTCGAATGTTATGGGAAAAAGGGGTCGAATTTTTTATTCAAGCAAGTCGGTACCTGAAGCAAAAACATGTGAGTGCTGATTTTGTTCTTGCAGGAATGATTGACGCTCAGAATCCTGATGGAATTCCTGAGGTTCAATTAAAGAATTGGGAAAGGGAAGGTGTAATTCAGTGGTGGGGATGCCGAGATGATATGCCAGAAGTCTTTGCCAAAACCCATATTGTTGTCCTTCCAACATTTTATGGAGAGGGTGTACCAAAAACGCTTTTAGAAGCTGGGGCCTGCGGAAAACCTATTGTGGCTACAGACGTGCCTGGGTGTCGTGAGGTGGTAAAAAATAACGTGAATGGGTTCCTTGTTTCCCCTAAAAATTTCGAAGAATTAGCTAAGGCTATCGAAATTCTTTTGTCCGATGCGGAATTGCGTCGACAATTTGGTGAAAAAGGGCGAGAAATTGTTGTTAACGATTTTTCTTCAGAACAGGTGACAACAAAAACTATCGAAGCCTATCAGGAGTTATTGGCAAATTGTATTGATTAAACAGTCATGTCTTCTTAAAGAACTGGAGCTGAAATAAACTGTCTCTATCTTCAGATATCCTTTAATGCAATACCACTTTTAGTTCGATGAACAAAAAGAATCATTATAAATTTTTGGAAAAATGAGAAGCCAATGAAAATCTTAATTACTGGTGGAGCAGGATTTATTGGGTCACATTTGGCAGAAGCCCTGCTTGAGCAGGGAGATGAAGTGTTTATTATTGATGACTTATCAACCGGAAGCGTAGAGAACATTGTACATCTTCAGGAGAACCCTCGGTTTCATTATATCTTTGAAACGGTGATGAACCGTCAGATTATGGCGGAGTTGATAGACCGAGCTGATACCATTTTTCATTTAGCTGCGGCAGTTGGAGTGCAACTGATTGTGGAAAGTCCTGTGCGGACTATTGAGACCAATGTGAAAGGAACCGAAATCGTTCTTGAATTGGCAAGCAAGAAAAGGAAAAAGGTGGTATTGGCCTCTACTAGTGAAGTCTATGGAAAATCTACACGATTCCCTTTTAATGAGAATGACGAATTAGTCATGGGGGCACCGACAAAAGGGCGATGGAGTTATGCCTGTTCCAAGGCTCTAGATGAATTTCTGGCGTTGGCTTATTGGAAGGAGCGGCAATCCCCCGCGATAGTTGTTCGACTATTTAATACGGTAGGGCCTAAACAGACGGGAAGATATGGGATGGTGTTGCCACGATTCGTGACCCAAGCGCTCAATGGGCACCCGCTCACCATCTATGGAAATGGAGAGCAGAGCCGTTGTTTTACCTGGGTTGGCGATGTGGTTTCTGCCCTCATTCAACTTGCAGCACATCCAATGGCCGTGGGGGAAATATTTAACGTCGGAACCACCGAGGAAGTGACTATTAAAAAGCTTGCTGAATTATGTATTACGGTGATTGGATCGTCTTCGGGGACGATGTTTGTTCCGTATGATCAAGCCTACGAAGCGGGGTTCGAAGATATGGAACGAAGAGTTCCTTCCATTGAAAAAATACAACAACTGGTAGGATACAAGCCAACGCTTTCTCTTGAGGAGATTGTAAATCGTGTGGTGGAGTCGGTGAGGCATGAACGCAGAGGCTTGATGTGATTGACCTATCAATAATGTTTGGTGCTTCGCTCGTTTTAGCGCTGATTCTCACTCCCATTGTGCGGAGGATGGCCATTGGGCATGGATACGTCGCTATTCCCAAGGAAGATCGCTGGCATAAAGTGCCCACGGCTTTATTGGGCGGCATTGCCATTTTTCTTGCCTATGCGTTGCCATTGTTATTCGTACTGTCACATGAACCAGTGCTCCTTATTCTTTTGTGTGGAGCTGGGATAGTGTTTTTGGTAGGACTTGTTGATGATGTTGTTCATTTAAAGCCGTACTCAAAGTTGATAGGGCAAATTATCGCGGGCTGTTTTGTCATGAGCCAGGGAGTGCTCATTGAATCTTCGCCATTTCCAATCTTGAATGTTTTTTTTACCCTCATCTGGATTGTTGGCATTACCAACGCATTTAATCTTCTAGATAATATGGATGGGCTTGCTGTCGGAACCGGATGTATCGCCGCTTGGTGTCTTGTTTTGGCCGGGGTAATGACCGGGAACGAGATGGTCGCGGGTTCTATGGCTGGTCTGTGTGGAGCATTGCTCGGTTTTTTATGGTTTAATTTTCATCCAGCAAAGATTTTTATGGGTGACTCCGGAAGTTTGTTTTTGGGTTTCAGTCTTGCCACGCTCTCGATTACTGGGACCGGCGAATACGGCACCAATCTATTCTTTGCGATGCTCGTCCCCGTCCTGGTTCTTGCTGTTCCAATATTTGACACGACATTTGTTACGGTTTTGAGATACTTCAACGGAAAGTCAATCTCGCAAGGTGGGAGCGACCATACCTCACATCGATTAGTGGCGTTCGGGTTATCAGAGAAATCAACGGTTCTTTTCTTTTACTTAATGAGCGTAATTTGTGGGGGAGTCGCTCTTCTGGGTCTGCAATACGGTATGGTGTACCCATCCATACTCGCCATTCTTATCGTTATTACTCTCTGGTATTTTGGCATATTTTTGAGCGGGCTTATTTCATATGGCGAAAAAGCTAAGGATACGATATTGTCTTCTCAAGGTTTTGGCCTTGATCTTTTTCTCATGCATAAAAGACGGCTTGGAGAAGTCATTGTTGACTGTCTTCTTATAGGGTTTTCTTTTATCATCGCATTTGCCATCCGATTTGATGGGTTGCCTCCAGAATACCTTCCCATTATTGCTCAAGCTCTTCCTATTTTGCTTCCAATTAAACTGGGGACATTTTTTTACTTTGGGCTTTATCGAGGGCTTTGGCGGTATGTGGGAATGCAAGATCTTATTAACATTCTCAAGGCTGTGACGGTTAGCTCTATTCTGTCGGTTGGGGCGATGGCCATGGTGTTTAGGCTTGAAGGGCATTCTCGTTCGGTATTTCTTATTGATTGGATGCTGCTGTTGCTCTTGGTCGGTGGCGCTCGTATTCTCATTCGGTTGATTAAAGAGTATCTTGGAACTTTGGTAGTCACCGATGGGGTGCGTTTACTCATCATGGGGGCAGGTGACGCTGGAGAAATTGCCTTACGAGAAATTCGAAACAATTCCTCTCTAGGCTATGTTCCTGTCGGTTTTATTGATGATGATCCACGAAAGCTAGGAAAGAAAATACATGGCGTTTCGATATTAGGTTCACGACAAGATTTAGTTCGCTTGGTTTCCGATCACCAAATCCAGGAAATTCTTGTTGCCATACCATCAGCCGATCGAGAGACTCGTAAATCTATCTTTCATGATTGCCGGGTTTCAGGGGTTAAAGTGCAGATCATGCCACACCAAAAAACTACACTGCGCCACTTAAATACAGCTTGAGGCGTAGGTGAATCCTCGTTGACAGAAATTTCATACTGTATATCAGTAAATTTCTCCCCCTTTCCTAAGGTGCAATTACAATAATGAGTTAAGGGCACCTCTAAAAACTTCAATTTCAATAATCCATGTTCAATGTTTTCAGTAGGTTCTGGCGCCAAATTTACGGAAAACGTAGGTTTTTAGAGGTGCCCTTAAGTAGTATCTCCAGTTATTGATTTGTGGGGAGAGGGGGAAATATAAGAAAAGAATAATATGAGTGGGGCTATTGCTGGGCGTAAAATTTGGATGTTGGGGTGTAGCGAATGAAGAGTTTGAAGCGCGAAGTATTCAGCCGTATCATGTAAATGCTGATGGAGGCGTGTGCCATTCAGTCCAATATCCTAGTCTCGACGGCCAAATCACAAAACAAGTCTTGGGCATAGGCACAGAACCCCTTTTCGATGTCCCAGAAAATTATTGGTAGAGTCTTAATCGAATTTTCAACTTCTCCAGGCAGAATTGGTGAACATGGACAGTTTAAAAGAATCCGAAGAAAAAAACTTTTTAACAGACATTTCCCATCTGTTTGGTTGTCTTTCTGAGAAACGCAAATGGCAACTATCAATGCTTTTTTGCCTCCAGATGGTTAATGCATTTTCAGAAATTATGAGTCTTGGGGCGATTATCCCATTTCTTAATGCGTTGACCAATGTTTCTGGCTTAATGAGCAACAAGTACATCGCCCTTCTGTTGGATCTAACGGGAGTTACTCAACCTAATCAAGTTATTATGCTGATGGCCGGACTATTCGGTACTGCTATTGTCATCGCCAATTGTCTTAGATTTGCAACCCTCTGGGTTCAGCAAAATCTCGTTGCCTCAATCGGAACAGATCTGGGAGTGCAGCTGTTCAAAAAGACTTTGTATCAACCTTATTCATTTTATGTCCGCAATAACAGTAGTGATCTAATTGGCATGATTACAGGAGATCTAAGAGGGGCGATAGGTGCCGTACAAACTATTCTAACAATTGCTACCCAAGGATTGATTACATTGTCGATTGCCATTGGCTTACTGATCTATAACACACAGGTTGCTTTAGCAGTGTCTGTGATTGCAATAATCGCATACACAACTATTACGCTGGCAGTAAGAAAACGATTGCTTCGTAATAGTGCAATTTTATCTGATAACTATAGAAGGACTGTTAAGGTGCTTCAGGAAGCCTTTGGCGGGATTCGGTATATTGCTGTGGATCGGACGCATCTCACATTCATTGAGCAATATGCCAGAGCCGATGCTCCTTATCGACGCAGTATGGCCAACAATAGCGTGATAAGCCAAGCTCCCCGGTTTTTCATCGAGGCTGTTGGGGTTCTAGCAATTTCTGCCCTTGCCATTGTTTTCGCTAGACAAAGTGGGGACATATCACGGGTTATCCCTATTTTGGGTTTTTTGACGGTCGCCGCCCTTCGGTTATTGCCAGCAGTGCAGCAAGTGTACGCCTCGTTAAGTGGTCTATTAGGATTAAAAATTGCCTTACACAGAACAGTTAAAATACTGTCCAAACCAATATCGCCAATCCTTTTAGCTTCTGTTTCCGAGCCGTTCTGTCTTGAACATGATTTATCGTTCAAAGACATATGGTTCGACTATAAAGAAGATGTTGATCATAACAAGTCAAACACGTGGATAATAAAAGGATTGAATTTTTCGATTAAGGCGAAGACAACGGTAGCGTTTGTTGGCCATACCGGCAGTGGAAAAAGTACCATAGCCGATTTGATCCTTGGCTTGATCACGGCCCAAAAAGGCTGTATTACCGTAGATGGGAATCCCTTAGAAGAGGAAAATCTCAAGGCTTGGCAAAGTGGTATTTCACATGTTCCCCAAACTATTTTTTTAACAGATTCAAGTATTGCTGAAAATATCGCTTTTGGAGTGAAGTCAGAGTTCATCGATATGCAACGTGTCATTGATGCTGCAAAACATGCAAAAATTGATCAATTTATCCGAGATTTACCAAATCAATATGCCCAACTAGTGGGGGAACGGGGTGTTCGCCTGAGTGGTGGACAGTGTCAAAGGATAGGAATCGCACGGGCTCTTTATAAAAAGCCCTCTCTTATTGTTTTTGACGAAGCGACGAGTGCGCTTGATTACAATACAGAAAAAGAAGTAATGAAGGCGATTGACGAGCTGAGTCAAGAGTTGACGATTATTCTGATTGCCCATCGTCTTTCAACGGTTCAACAGGCTGAGAGAATTTTCTTGCTTGAAAATGGACGGCTTATTGCCCAGGGTTCTTATGCAGATCTTCTTAATTCGTCCACGTCGTTTCAAACGTTTGTCCATGGAATTGTGTGAAAAATAACTGATGTTCGGGCAGGAGATTTAATGTTATCTTAGGCGTCTTCCGTAGTGGGCTCCAACGAGATGAACGAGATATCGATTCCAGTGCCGAGGGGCTCATGCGGTGAGTTGAGAACTGCATTTCTCCAAGCCTTGTGCATGTGCTCGTTAAATATAGGATAAAACGAGTTTGAGATGTTAAGTAAGCGTTACCTAACCATTAAATCTTTTCTGACGAAAGTCTCCAAGATTGAGGTTTTGCACAAGCGTCTAATAACGTTGGCGCAAATGTATATCGATATTGATAAAGGGTTCCGTTTCTCATATATGCCACATGAAAATGGAGAAATTGAACTTCTGCAAACGTTGAGCAAATTGTACAGTGGAAAGTTGATCTTTTTTGATGTTGGGGCACATCTCGGCACATTTACGGATATGGTCGTCGATGGCTTCGAAGAATATGAAGGTCACCTATTCGAGATTTCTCATCGAACATTTGAAAAATGTGTTGAGAGGTTGGGTGAGAACCCAGGATTAACGATTAACAACCTTGGCCTTTCCGATAGCGCTGGTGAAGTCGAAATTCGTTATTACCCGGATGATCCAACCAGGAATGGTATTGTTGGTGTTGCCGCAGAAGTAAACTTCATCTATGAAATTCACAAAGCCAATTGTACGACCGGGGGTATATATTGCCATGAGAAGGATATCGACCATATCGATTTCCTAAAGATTGATGCCGAAGGGTATGACCTGCATGTGTTGAGAGGGTTTGACGAATTGCTGGCCAAGAGTGCTATCGACGTGATTCAGTTCGAATATAACCACCGGCACGGTGATGTACATGTTGCCATGCGGGATTTCTATCAATATTTAACGAGCTACGGCTATCAAATTGGTGCACTCCGTCAGTCAGGGGTTGAGTTCAAGGCATTTGAACCGAAAGACAACAGCTTTGAACGAGGCCCCAATTTTGTTGCTTGCCGACAGGATATTTGTGACGCATTGCGTCACTTCAAACCCTAGAAAGTCAGCGAACGGGCTCCTCTGGTTTTCCTATCCACGCAGTTATGAATATATGAAATGACTGCACCTTCAGGCACGACCCTAAATTAATATGTTGATCGGTTTTTTCCTCGATAATAGTGGCGTCAGTCAAACCGATTTCAGTCGGCCATGGGAAGGCAACCCGGGAACCGGGGCTGCCGAATATCTGCATGCGGCTACGCCGCATTTCATATCGGAGTACTGCGGCGCTAAAGCCCAATGCATCATTTTTGCGCCCCACATACAACACTTACCAAGTTCGGTTGGTGCGCAACAGGCTGGTTCGATTATTGAGGCTGCCCATCAGGCTAAAGCGAGGGGCGTCGATTATTTTGTTTTTCGCCCTCGCATGAACGAAGAGATGGGTATTCTCGATGTTCTGGATGGGTTGGCTCTGCCTTCCATCGGCCGCGCAGCCTTGACACCCCGTCCTGAACATATTCGCAGAATGGCAAGGAGTCGCGCTTTCAAAGTTCTCGTCTGTGTCGGGCGAGAACAATATGATTTCCTTATGGATACCGCAGTCCATAACAAAATTGTCTACATCGATAATGGCATTCATACGGGCGGTTGCAATCAGGGTGAGGCACCGGACAAGGATCACCGCCTAGTTGCCTATATGGGGGCGCTTGTACCACAGAAAGGATTTCATCTCCTGGCCGCCGCCTGGCCAAAGGTGCTCAAACGTGTTCCTAACGCGCGTCTGTCAGTCATTGGCTCGGTCAAGATATACAATGAGAATTCAAGTGTAGGGCCGCTCGGTGTTGCCGAAGAAAGTTTTGAGCGTGATTACCTGATCCCGCATTTGACAGACGGAAAGGGACAGCTTCATCCATCGGTTACGTTTCATGGGAATCTTGGCCGCGAGAAATATGACATTTTGCGCAAAGCTCTGATTGGCATTGCGAACCCTTCAGGCCAGACAGAAACCTGCTGTGTGAGTGCGGTCGAGATGTCCGCTTGTCACACTGCGGTTGTTTCCGGCGCGTTTTATGCGCTCTTGGATACGGTCCAGCATGGGAGAACTGGTCTGCTGGGTCGTACCGTAGATGATCTCGCTGACAATATTTGTACGCTTTTGCATAATCCTGATCGTGCCATAGAGATGGGGCATGTGGGATATGAGCGGACATTACAACAATATGATTTTTCCATCGTATCCAAAAAATGGTTTGATTTGTGTCAACATCTCAAACGAGGATCTATTCCAGACCCTCATGGCAAATTAAAAAATCTTTTTGCGAATTTTAAGTTCCTTCGTTTGATTAATCGCCCCTTACAGAAAATCTTCGGCGCGTTTTTCCCCTGGCCGTCACTCTATGATGCAGAGACAACGGCACGGCGTGTGCTCCATCGATAAGTAAAGAAATATAATGCTTAATCGTTTGAGATTAATTAGCCAAATCCTGAACCGGCTGAATCAGATCATACCAAAGCGTATCGTCAATGTGATCTGGCCGATATTCATCGGTATGATGAAAAGTCGAAATCGAAATAATTTTACCCAGTCCGTCTATGGTCCATGGCTCTTCACAAACTGGAAGGACGCCACCTTTGCGATGGCCGTCACTGGTCGATGGGGGTTCAAACTCTTCGATCTCCTCCTTGACAAAGGGTCTGAACCATACACGTTCATCGATGTGGGAGCCAATATTGGAACCTATTCACTCATCGCGGCGAATTCACCTAACTGTCGGCAAGTTCACGCGATCGAACCCAATCCCATTGTTTATGATCATCTTCAAAAGAACATCGAGAAGAATCATGTTCAGATCAATTCCTACATGGTAGGTGTCGGCTCATCTGAAGGAAAAATGCGTTTATCTTTCAAAAGGCACCATTCAGGAAGAGGAAGCTTATTGCAAAGATTCGGTGAAGAAGTCGATGTTCTTATTCGCGAATATAGTATTTTTGACGAGATTCTGGATGACAGTTCTGAAAAACGGTTTTTCATAAAAATTGATGTTGAAGGTTGGGAGCCAGAAGTCGTGCGCCAGTTGGTTAAGTCGCGTTTGCGCCAAGTTGTTGATGAAGTCTTCATCGAAATCAGTCCAAAGTGGGTCTCTAAAGAAGACATCGACTTTATTTTTGAAAGCATGACTGCGATCGGCCTGAAGGAAGTTTGGCGGTCTTCGGGCAATGATCAATATGACGTCTATTTTCGTCGGCCAAAGGAATACAAGCAAGTTGAGCTTGAACGCGCACGGCTGGGTAGTTGGGATGAGGGCTCTGAAAAGGCGCCTCGGTATTCTATTTGCGTGTGCAATTATAATATGGCCGATACGCTTGAGCGGGCAATGGTCAGTGTCGTTGAGCAGCTTGATGAGCGTTTTGAAGTATTGGTCATTGATGATGGTTCTTCTGATAACAGCGTGGCTGTTCTCGAAAAGCTTGCACAGCGTTATTCTATTTTTCGCTTCATTGCGCTGCCGCGCGAGTCTAAACGTCAGTTGGGAGAAACACGAAACATATCCATCAGAGCAGCACGGGGAGAATATGCGATTTTAGGAATGGATGCCGACGATGTTTGGCAGCCTTATCTTCTGGACCTCATGATATTGTTTCATAAAGTTGAAGCAGCGATAGGCAAGGATTTTATGCTTGGTGGCCCTCAATCGAGTATCGGAAAACGAAATTTTCTCCTCACCCTTGGACCGTATAAAAATATCTATCGATGTGAAGACCGGAACCTGATGTTCCGTCTTGCTGAGAGAAAGTGTGTATTTTTTATTGATTACCGAGTGTTCCGGTTGCGCTTGAAGCGACCCAAAGGGAAACAATTCGTAAAGACCATTAAGGATGTGTGGTCACATACCCTCTATGACATGCGTCTGGAGTGTCCAAAGAAGAAATACGTTGTCGACGCGCTTATTGGGCCGTTTTGGAGGGATCAGTTTACATTGAAATTAGCCATTCTTCGCGCATTCATTGTACTTCCGTCCTATATCGCCTCTCGATTCAAAGCTCCCATTCCTATAAATATGAATTGGGAGGTATTTATGAAATACAGAGAGGAAAACAGGGGGACTTTCTCTGAAATTATGGAGCGCTATGGAACAAATGGCGACATTTCATTTTTAAGAGAAGAGGCGCAAGAGATTTTTTCTTATGATGTGAAGCCACTGGGTTTCAAGGTCGATTGATTATGAGTAGAAAAAGGCCAAGAATCGCCATCGTTTGCATGGTGTATAATTCTTACGAATATTTGTCTGAATTTATTTTATATTATAGTGTTCTGGTCGATCATATTTTTTTGATTGACCACAAGTCAAAGAAGGACCTTCGAAATATTTCCTTGCCAAATGTTTCTGTCATTCGCTCAAACCATCTGGCACAGTTTCAGTCGGAATGTACTAATAAAGTTATTGAGCATTTCGATATTGCTAGCAAGTTTGACTGGTTGTTTGTCCTGGACATAGACGAGTTCCTTCCCTTTTCAAAGCGTAATGAGATAGAAGAATTTTTGGGCAGGAACAGCAGAAATGCCGTGCTGCATTTTTATTGGAAGAACGGGATTCCCTTTCATGGGGATATGGAGAAACCAGAGAGTCTTATTGACTGCAATGACATTCGCTTTTTCAACCGATACAGCATTCATACAACAGCCTGTGTGAACCTCGTGCGAATGGGTGGCAACTTTCTGGTTCCAACGGGCGCGCATCACATTCGGTACAAAAACGTACCATGGTATTTCCGCATTCCAAAATTAACTACTCGATCGTTTGTGTCCTCACGTCCCGCTGGTGTGCCACTCTATCATATCCTGGCGTTTGACAAGGACCATTTCGTCAGAAAAATAAAAAACTATGTCGAGCAGATGGAATATCGCTCCCATGTCACGGGACAGGGCGGAAAGGTTGTGCGGGATTATCCAGCAGAGATGTCGAAGGATGAATGGCTCTGGTACATTGCGAATTTTCGAGTAAGCAATTCTTCACAATTTGAAAATGCCACCCGCGAAGATTATTTCCCGGAGCCAATCTTTACCCACCTTGACGCCAATAAAGTTCGTGCATTAAGGGAAAAAATCCAATCTTTTCCGATTACCAAGCAGGTAGTTCAAACCGAAAAAGAAAAAAAGTACTTGAAATATAAATCCTATGATACTGCAATAAGCGATAATATTAGGTGGTTTGAGATAAATAATAACAATGAAATTGTTTCAATAATTCCTGAATGAATGCGTAAGTTGCCTAGGTTAATACAACGACTCAGATTGTTGTTTGATCTCGCCAGGTTAAGCTGGCTGGTGAAAAATCCTTATAAGGCATACGGGTATCTTCGGAGAGGGTGGAGTCCCGATCAGATATCGTTTCGTTTCCACGACATGCAGGTTGCTGCACGCAAGCAAGACTGGAGTGCCGTGCGCGAAGTTTTGCTTGATGATGAATACGCCTGTCTTGATGAGCTGTTTGCTCCGACGGAGCGCCCAAGAATTTTGGATCTAGGTGCTAATATTGGTTGTTTCGCATTGCGCTCGTTTGGGCTGTTGCCGAATGCCTCCGTCGTTTCCGTCGAGGCTGCAGATGATACGGTTGTTGTTCTGAAGCATAACAAGGAAAGAAATCCTGATTTATTATGGCAAGTTATCCATGGGGCAGTTTGGAGCACCGACGGTCCATTAACCCTGGAACGCACCAACAACTCAACAGGTCATCAGGTCAGCAACAACGACAGCGGCGAACAGGTAGATGGTTTTTCGTTAAAAACAATTCTCTCCAGGATTGGGTGGGAACACGTCCACCTCATTAAGATGGATATTGAGGGAGCAGAAGCTGAAGTTGTTCCGGCTTCTGAAGAGGTGTTTCGTTGTTCAGATTGCTTAATTATTGAAATACATAATGATCGTATAGATGGCGAAATGATATTCAATATATTAAAAGACATTTATCCATGTATTCGACGAATTAATAGAATGCAATCTAATAAACCATTATATTTAATGTCTAAAAAATCTATTTAATAACAAAGCCACTAAAATTGGTGGGATCTAAATTTTGTTAGATTAGAAAATATGTATGCCTACTGCTGGAGTGGCTCGATGTCGGGGAACGCTACAACTAAAACAAAAGGAATATGGGTTTCAAAATCCTCCTTCGTTCTAACTCAATACTCTGACGAGCCTACATTCTTTCCCCATCCTGCTAGGGATGTATATTACATGGCATTTACCCACTCGATTACTCGAAGATAATTTGCATTTAATCAGATGCTCTCATGGTTATGAGTAGAGATGTTATCTTTGTTGTGTTCGGTTTTTATGATTTTTATGCCCTCGGGACTTAACGGTTGAAAGAGCATCGCTTGCCCCAATTATTTCGCAGATTTCATGTTTGTTGGCTAGAGGAACCTAGCTTATGACACTGGAGAATGAGAGGAATGAGTCGGTTGTCTCAGATTCCACAACCAGGTGTCCAGAAGCCGCTGGGCCAGGAAAAGCTTTTCGAAAGCAGGTGGCATTGTTAATGGATTTGCTTTATACGAAATTATGGGTGAAGCGTCGTACTCCAGAAGTCGTTCATGATGGGATGACAAGATGTGCAACTTCTTTTTTTGTTAGAGCAATCAAGTAATCTGTCTGGATTGTGCCGGAGATAACATTGACTATCAAACTGCCGAAGTGCTGAGTAGTCTCAATGGCCAATTGTGTTTGCAACGGTTAAGATTTTTTCACATTGATCGTAACGCTGGTTCATATTTTAACGTCCATTTACTCTTTTTCTTTGGCAGTAGTTTTTCCCGAATTTCTTTTAAGCACAAGAAATTTCCTCCTGGATCATGGGCTTTCGAAGCGAAATAATGTATTCGACTGCCCTTGTGATTGCATGGATTGTGGAGGTTATATGTTAGTGAATTTAGGAAATCGAAAAAATACTGAATCATGAAGTGGGCGGCTAAGATTCTCGTAAAATTGTTATTAGCGAGATTGCCTCTGCCCTATTCATTCTGGAAATCGGTTGGTCTTTTTCGACATGGTCGAATGGATACGACCGACTATTCGTTCAAGATATTTAAGATGCATGTTGCGCGCGCGAATCCAGATGGACTTCCCACCGATTCTGTAATCCTTGAGCTTGGGCCGGGTGACAGCATCGCCTCTGCCATTATCGGCCGTGCATACGGGGCGAAAGATACCTACCTTGTTGATGTAGATAGTTTTGCCAACAAGAAAGTTTCCTTCTATCAGTCTCTTATAAAATATCTGAATCAAATGGGCCTGCGTGCACCAGATCTTTCAATGGCGACTTCCTTTGAGGACATTTTGAAAATTTGCAGAGCAGAATATCTAACGAACGGTATTACAAGCCTCAAAACCATTCCGAGTCAGAGCGTCGATTTCATCTGGTCTCATTCAGTGCTTGAGCACATCCGGAAAAAAGATTTCCAGGAAACGATACTGAATTTGAGGCGTATCCTGAAGCCAGGGTCATATGCATCCCACAATATTGATTTTCAAGACCATCTTGATCACTCCTTGAATAATTTACGATTTCCAGAAAAAGTCTGGGAGTCTAATCTTTTTGTTGGGTCAGGATTCTACACGAATCGTGTGCCCGCGCTGGTGATGCATCGGAACTTTGAAGTAGCTGGTTTCGAAATCATACGGGAAGAATTTGGAAAGTGGGAAACGCTTTCGATTCCTCGTTCATCGATGAATCCCGCATTCCAAAATTATCAGGACCAAGATCTCATTAATCGAACATCTCATGTACTTTTGAAGGCCTAGATAGGAGTCCGTTTCTAGGCGAAGTTAATGAACCGTTTTGACTTTTGAATATCGGCATTGGCCTATGCCGGCTTGTTGTTGAGATCCTGTTGAGTATAATCGGTGACAGCGTGGTTCCTTTTCATCAAGCCGGACTCATGAACAAGCGTAGCCTATAGATTGTTTGAAGAAGTTCCTCCTCTATTTCAGCCGGTTAGGTTTTTTTGTGTGATAACACAAGGGGGTTTTTTTAGAGAAGACTTGCAATAGAAACTTTGCCAGCGGGCGCATCAAGGACTCCGTTCAGCTTTGTAACGTCGGGCAACTGGGTCAGTAGAGGGTGAAAGATTTGTTGGTGACGATCGGTATTACAGCTTTCAACGCTGAGGATATGGTAGAGAGAGCCATTGAGACGGCGTTGGCTCAGACTTGGCGACCAATAGAAATTGTTACGGTTGACGATTGTTCGACTGATAAGACATATGAAATTTTGACCCGATTGGCCACTTACCATTCTGAACTTCGCATTTGTCGTAACACGATTAATGGCGGGGTTTCCGTTTCACGTAACCGAATATTGTCGGAAGCGACGGGTGAATTTATTGCTTTTTTTGACGATGACGATGAGAGTCTCCCTGGTCGTGTCGAGGCTCAAGTCCGGCGAATACAGGACTACGAAGAGCGCTTTGCCGGAGGAGCGCCGATTCTCTGTCATACTGCGAGGCGTTTGATTTACCCGAATGGCTGCGAACAAATTGCGCCGACTATGGGACAACGTGAAGGGGTGATGGCCCCTGCCGGACTTCCAGTCGCTGAGCGTATTTTGTTAGGCACAGCGCTGGACAATGGATATGGTGCTTGTCCAACTTGTTCTCAGATGGGGCGTCTTTCGACCTTTCGGGCCATTGGAGGCTTTGACCCTTCCTTCCGGAGAAGCGAGGATACTGATATTAATATCCGTCTTGCTAAGGCCGGAGGCCATTTTGTGGGCATTGCGCGTCCTTTAGTTGTGCAGACCATGAACAAAAGTTCCGAGAAAAGTTTGGCGGATGAAAGGCGGTATATGTTGCTGTTGTTGGAAAAACATCGCGATGTTCCAGACCGGGTAGGTCTCTATTCCTTTTGTTGCCGTTGGGTCGAAGCGAAGCATGCCTGGCTGGAGGGTCGAAGGGTCGACTTTCTTGGCAGATTTCTATTGTTGGCACTCACCCATCCTCTGCGGAGCATCCGCCGTCTAGTTCTTGCGCTACCTAATTTAGCGCTCAACCGGGCTTTCAGATGCTTCCATACGAGGACTGAGGGCTGAATTGGACGGACCACTCATTACCATTGGATTGACCTGTTTTAATGCCGAGAAAACTATTGCCCGCGCGGTGGTCAGTGCTTTGGATCAAGATTGGCCATATATCGAATTGGTTGTGGTCGATGATGTTTCGGCGGATGATTCAGTGGCAGTCGTGAAAGCGACAATCGCTGGTGAACTCAAGGCTCGATTGGTCTGCCATAGAGTCAATACTGGACCGGCAGGAGCACGCAACACCATTTTATTAGAAGCCAAAGGTGAGTTTGTCGTCTTCTTTGACGATGACGATGCTAGTGAACCTCACCGGCTATCTGCCCAACTCAAAACCCTCCAAGACTATGAAGTCAAAACGGGTGCAAAGCTCGTCGCGTGTTACGCAGCCGGTGTTCGCCGCTATCCCAATGACTATATCAAAGATCTGCCGGCCATCGGTTCCTGTGGTGATGAAGTGCCGAATGGCTCTGGTGTCGCAGATTACTTGCTTATTTATCGCAAGCGTGCCGAGTGGTTTTATGGTTCGGGTGTTCCTGCCTGTGCGTTGATGGCACGAGCCGCAACGTTTGCGGCGGTGGGTGGATTTGACGAGGAACTAAGAAGAGTGGAGGACGTGGATTTTGCCATTCGCCTTGCCTTAAAAGCTGGGCACTTCGTCGGTACGAGGGAGAGGCTGTTTATGCAATATTCAACGGAAGCTGTGGATAAATCTCCTGAGAAAAACCTTGAGGCCGAGCAGAAGCTAGCGGAAAAATCCGAGGTCTATCTGAGGTCTATAACACGGTATTATTATGCTTTGCATTGGCCAAAACTTCGCTACTGGCATTTCAAAGGACGCTACGGCCGATTCCTGCTAGAACTCTTAGGGTTACTTTTACGCAATCCAATTGCCGTCACTGCGCATTTGCTAACGACTGGGCCGCAACGGCTTCGCCATGAAGCGCGTATACAGCCGAAAGGTGGAGCATGAAAGTTATGTTTGTGGCTCGTGCCATACATAACATGGCTGGCGGGGTTGAGCGTATGGTGACTGCAGTGATGAATGCTCTTGTGGCACGCGGGCATTCGATCAATTTGTTCACGTGGGATCCAGATCAATCGATCGCCTTCTATCCCATGGCGTCGGAAATTACCTGGCATCAGTTAAATATGGGAAATCCACTCGTCAAGGCCGGCCTGCCGTTGAGGATCCGACGCGCATTGACTGTACGAAATCTGATGAAAGAGTTTCAACCGGACGTCATTGTCTGTTTTCAGGCTGGGCCGTTTATGGCCATTCGCACCTATACTGCAGGCATGAGTATTCCGGTCCTTGCCGCCGAGCGTAACGCTCCAACGCGATTCGATCATACGAGTACAGGACAAGGGAAGAGTCTAATCTACAATGCACTTCGCTTCGCCAAATGTATCTTGATACAGCTTGAGAGTTATAGAGAGCATTATCCGGCATTTTTGCGCAATCGAATTGTTGTCATTCCAAATCCCGTATTTCCTGCTCAGGGGCGAGCCCGACCAGAGGCGTGCGATGTGAAAGGGCGATTTCGTCTTTTATCGGTGGGCCGTCTGAGTTATCAGAAAAATTATTCGGTTCTTATTGAAGCCTTCGCCATCATGGCCCCCATCTTTCCGGAATGGGATCTTGTCCTCATCGGAGACGGAGAGGATCGAGGCATGTTGGAGGAACTCATTACAAAAAAAAAGCTCATGACTCGAGTCTTAATGCCCGGGACATGCACCATGGTGTCTACCTGGTATACCTCTTCGCATTTGTTTTGTTTGTCTTCTCGCTGGGAGGGATTTCCGAATGCCTTGGCCGAAGCTTTAAGCCATGGCCTTCCATCCATCGGATTTGTGGACTGTGCGGGCATGCAGGACTTGATTGTTCCCGGTAAAAATGGATTGCTTGCCGAAGGGAATGGTGATCCCTTTACTCTTGCCAAGGCATTGGAGAAATTGATGGCTTCTGCGGAGGTGCGGCGTGTTATGGGAAAGAGAGCTGTAGCGAGCGTGAAGGCGTACGACCCAGACGAAGTCTTTTCGCTCTGGGAGCATGTCCTGAAGAAGATAGCTTTATCATGAAGCTGTTGTTCTGCATTAAGGCGATGAACAACCTTGGAGGTGGGGCAGAGCGAGTCCTAGCTGACCTTACTGGAGGGTTGATTCATCGTGGGCACGAGGTTGGAGTCCTATCCTTTGATCCGCCCGGCGGCCAGTCCTTTTATTCATTACATCCCAAAATCATGCGGATCGAGATTGGAATCGGTTCAACAACGGCCTCGGCAAGAATCTTGATTTCGCTGCGTCGCATGATGGCCCTTCGCGTTAGGGTCTGCGCCTATGCCCCAAATGTGGTTATTGGCTTCATGCATAGCATGTTCATTCCTCTCGGGTTGTCGCTACTAGGCACCTCGTTCCCTATGATCGCTAGCGAACACATTGTCCCAGAACATTACCGTTCTCGCCGGATTGAAGCTTTGTTGCTTCGGCTTGCCCCGTATTTGGCTAAGCGCATTACTTGCGTATCCGAACAAGTGCTTCGCTCTTATCCGTTGTCCCTTCAGCGCAAGATGGTGGCTGTCGCTAATCCAGTCAGTATGCGTGCTCATGAGCAAGCTGACGTCTTGGGCTCTCAAAAGGCTTACAAGGTCTTATTAAGTGTGGGTCGGCTGGAACCACAGAAGGATCTTGCAACCTTGATTCAAGCGTTTGCTAAAATCGTTGATCGAGTGCTTGACTGGAAGCTGCGCATTGTAGGTGAAGGAGAATTACGCAAGCAGTTGGAATCACAAATTTATACGTTAGGGCTTGAGGACAAAATTGAATTAGCAGGGGTCAAAAAAGATGTGACCAGGGAATATCTGTCTGCTCAGCTTTTCGTGTCGTCTTCACGTTATGAGAGCTTTGGCTTAACCACGGCGGAAGCATTGACACATGGCCTCCCTGTAGTAGGTTTTGCTAACTGTTACGGCATTAACCAGTTGATCCGATCGGGTGAGAATGGCATCCTCGTCGTTGATGGCAGCAATCGCATTGATTCATTAGCTGAAGCATTAGAGGCCTTGATGCTTGACGATGACTCCCGTATTTCTCTTGCACAAAATATGAATGGTTTGCCAGTGGAATACAGCCTTGAGAATGTGACAAAACGGTGGGAGGAGATTTTAGAACAAGTCACATACTAACGATACGGTGTTTTATGGCCGGCTTGATATCCTGGCTAGAAGTTGTGATCGTAAATCTCAACATCCACCTCTTTCTCTGACTTGTGCCGGTCCATTTAATAATCTTGATTAATTCATTGCCGGCTTTCAATGTTAAGCTGCGCACGTATTGATTAAGACCGAACCCGAAGAACCTTAGGGTTTTCAAAAGGATTGAAGGGAGCATATTTGTCTAGACGTTCAATCGTTCAAATAATTCTAACATTAGCTTTGGTTTGTTTTGTAATTTTCAATTATGGTGCTGATTCTATATCGCAAGGGCTTGGAAAGATTCCACTCTTAAGTTATGGGTTAGCGCTCACCTTCATTGCGGTTACCTTCTTTCTCAGCTCGGTTAGATTTTTTCTTATTCTGCGCGATTTGGGGTTAAAGCAAACCTTTGCAACCTCGTTTTACATCAACACCATGAGTCTTCTTGGGAGCCTCATCGCCTTCAATTATTTCGGACAGAGTTTAACTCGGTATTCCCTACTCAGCCACGTTGACCGGTCACCAGCCATGGCTTTTATCCTTACGGGATTGGAACGCGCAGTGGCTCTCGTTTCCCTTTTTTTTATGGCGTTGGTCAGCGCATTTTGGCTTTTTGGTTCTGTCCATGTAGAAATCAGTAAAGGAGGCCCTGTTCTCTTTCTGTTCTTCAACCTGTTGGTGGTCTTTCTTGGGGTGGCGTGGCTTGGAATTCGACGGCAGTTAACCCTCATTCGCCGTGTTTCTCTTTCAGCTATTTTTGGTCCTCTTTTTCGTATAAGTCTTCTGACTATAGTGATGCATATTTCTATGCTCAGTGCATTTTTAGTCTTGGCCAGAGAACTTGTTTTAGATGAGTCCTTGATCGTTCTTGCTGCGGTTTCGGCAATCGTCATGTTGGCTTCTGCACTGCCAATTAGTTTTGCTGGATGGGGAGTCCGAGAGTTGAGTGCGGCTTTTACATTTGACTTTGTTGGACTGGAACCTGAATCTGGACTTACTTTAGGATTCGCCGTGGGTCTTCTTTCACTTGTTGCCCTTACCATAAATTTAATTCTTGCGTTTTTCTTTCGACAAAGTCCTAGCGAGGTTCCTATTGCTGTTTCCAATAGTGGCCGTGTAGGAATTCTTTTCACAAAACTACTTTCTTGGGGAGTTCCAGTTTTAGTTGCAACCCTCATTGTCTTTCAAATGATGTTTGCCACGGACACAGGGTGGGTCACGCTAAACTTAGCTGACCCGTTTGCGATTGTCGGCGGTATCACTTTTGTTGTGTTGGCGTTTGCGGTCCGAGGGTGGAATACCATCTGGAAAATCCCAAATGTCAATTTGGCTCTTATTGCTGGAACAGTGGCGACCGGTCTGGCGTTTATACACGGGTGGTCCCTATTCGGGGTGACCGAATGGGCCTTTTACAATAGATTGTTAGGATGGTTTCTTCTTCTCTGCTACCTGCTGACGGGTGCATTAATTGCCCAAGGTGTTGGCCGGATTGGTCTCAACGCCATGGCGCGAGTCTATATTGTGGCTTGTGCATTCATCATAATCACAGAATTATTTTTTAGACTCTGGGCCCATACTGTGGGACTTGATTTTCGCAATTTCTATGCTGGGACAGTTTTCCCTGGTTTCTCCGGAATGATTGGAAATCCTAATGCCTTTGGCCTTCAACTCGTTTTGGCCATGGCCATTGGTCTTTCTGGAAATTTTTTTTGGATTGGTCGTCATGGTTCCGCAATACAGAGAATTTCCCTGGGTGTAATTTTTGCCGGAATTGTATTTACTGGATCACGCGCTTCAGCTCTTGCCCTGATTGTCATTGTCCTTGGTGTACTTCTATTGAGAAGAATTCCCATTCGACAGTTGCTATCAACGATTGGCGTGGGATTGGTCATTGTGCTCGTGGTTTTGGCTGTCAATAGTGGCGGTACTCAGTCCGGGGTTCAACCGAAAAGTTTTGTTGGCTTGGATCGACTTGGACTAGTACAACCTGATCGCATGGAAAGTCTAATCGTGGGTTGGGACATGTTTGTCAGTCATCCCATTTTTGGCACCGGACTTGGTGCTTATATGGAATGGCATTTAAGAAAGACAGGGAAACCCTGGGTCATTCATAACTCATACCTTTGGTTATTGGCCGAATTCGGTATAGTAGGGTTCTTAGCTTTCTTGATAATACCCGCGAATGTTTTCTTGTGGGTTTGGCGGAATAGGGAAGGGAAATGGGAATGGGATTGGACCATGGTTGCCGGAATAGGTTGTTTAGTTGCGTTTGGAGTCATGTCACTTGCTCATGAGCTCGTTTATCAAAGGGTCGTTTGGTTTATGTTCGGGGCCATGTTTGCGGTGCCGAAATGTATAAAAAATGATATTAGAATTCCAGAAATATAAGGTGGACATTCCTAAGATGGTGTAGATGAATTAAAAGCGAATAATTACGAAATCTTTAACGTGGCTTTTCTAAAGAAGACTAATTCTTTTTTGGATGTCATGGTGGTTAAGACGCCAATTAGAATAATCTTGCTTTGGCCTTTCAAGTGAAAACTTATGGGTATTTTTTTCTACCTGCAATTTCCGATGTGCCTAAACAAACTTCATTTTGTGTGAGAGCTCATCAACTATTTTGGGGCCGGGAGTGAGTTCAGCGGTAACAACGGCACTGGAAACACGTAGTTCTTAACACCTGAGTAGCCAGCTGGTTTTAGTGGGCGAGAAGAGATTCAGTAATTCGATCATATACCACGACTGATTTCTGGAAATGAGTTGGACCATTTGTTTTGCTTACCTTCTCTTTCTGACTCCCAGGTGATGTAAATGTGTGGCATTGTAGGGCGATACAATTTTTTTTCTGGAGCACCTGTTAAACCTGAGGTCCTAAAAG
The DNA here is from genome assembly GCA_965248225.1 of Nitrospirales bacterium. Lineage (GTDB taxonomy): Bacteria > Nitrospirota > Nitrospiria > Nitrospirales > UBA8639 > Nitrospira_E. The sequence continues at coordinate 3,182,022 of CBDFIV010000015.1, read as the reverse complement.
CCATGGGCGATTTTCTTGCACATAGGGGGCCTGATGGAGAGGGGATTTACCAAAAGAATAATCTCGGTTTCAGTCATCGTCGGCTGGCTGTTATTGATTTGACTGAAGCCGCAGAGCAACCCATGGTTCGTGAGAATGGGCAGTTTGTGATTACATACAATGGCGAAATCTATAATTTCCAAGAACTTCGCGGGCAACTAGAACGATTAGGACATCGGTTCAATTCTCAAAGCGATACGGAAGTGGTGTTGGCCTCGTATCAAGAATATGGCACGAAATGTGTTGAGCATTTACGGGGAATGTTTGCCTTCGCGATTTGGGATGAAGGAGAAAAACGTCTTTTCCTGGCACGAGATAGGGTAGGGAAAAAGCCTCTCTATTATTGGATTCATCAGGACGGGATTTCTTTTGCCTCAGAGCCTAAGGCATTTTTGGCGGATCCTCATTTCAAACCAGAAGTGAACATAGAAGCGATATCTCATTATCTGACGTATCAATATGTTCCTTCCCCCTTGTCGGCCTTTCAAGGAATTCAAAAACTCCCTCCGGCGCATGTGCTCATTGTGCAAAACAAGCACATCAATATTGAACGATATTGGAAGCTCTCCTATGGCACGACATTTTCCGGTTCGTTTGAAGACGCACAACAAGAGCTTCTTGCCAAACTTAAGGAAGCCACGGAATTGCGTTTGATGAGTGACGTGCCGTTAGGGGCATTTTTGAGTGGAGGCATCGATTCGAGTGTGATTGTGGCATTGATGGCAAAATTGGGCGTCGAACACATTAAAACATTTTCTATTGGGTTCGAAGAAAAGGCCTACAATGAATTGCCCTTTGCTCGGTTGGTGGCTCAGCAATACGAGACAGACCATCATGAATTGATCGTCACTCCGAATGCTACAGAAATGTTTCAAAAACTCGTGTGGTTTTATAATGAACCTTTTGCTGATTCATCGGCTATTCCAACATTATATTTGGCTGAAATGACCAAGCAACATGTGACGGTGGCCCTCAATGGGGATGGTGGTGATGAGAATCTTTTAGGGTATGATCGCTATGTCGCGAGTCTTTATGGAAGTTGGTATGACCGGTTGCCCACACCCATTCGACGCATGTTGGAATGGGGAACCCAGTTGCTTCCTGACGCTTCGGAATCAAAAACCATTCTGAGTCGGTTGAAACGCTTTGTGACGGTGTTATCTGAGACGCCAGAGCGACGCTATGGATATTGGATGAGTCATTTTGATCCGATCATGAAGCAACAATTATGTACGGAAGAGTTTATGCAGAAAAGTGGGCATAGCGATTCTTTTGGATTGTTGGTCAATGCGTTCCAGAAATCAGATGCCAAAGAATTTTTGAGCAGACTTTTGGATGTAGATGTGAATATGTACCTTACCGACGACTTATTGGTAAAGGTCGATATTGCGAGTATGGCTCATGGTCTTGAGGCTCGCTCTCCGTTTCTTGATCATCATGTGATGGAATTTTGTGCTTCGTTGCCCTCTTCCATGAAGCTTAAGGGAAGAGATAAAAAATATGTGTTAAAGCAAGCCGTAAGATCGTTGCTGCCAGCCAAAATTCTCAATCGCCCGAAAATGGGATTTGGTGTTCCGCTTGATCGATGGTTTCGAGAGGATCTTCGTGAGATGGCCTATGATATTTTATTGTCTCCCCGAGCGGTTCAAAGGGGGTACTTTCATAAGCATGCCGTGGAGAAGCTCCTTGATGAACATGTCTCCGGAACCAAAAATTGGCACTATCGCTTGTGGAATTTGCTCATGCTGGAACTTTGGCATCGGACCTATATCGATGGAGACCGGGATCTACCAGCTGCCGGTTAGTTGGGCATAACCCAAAACTTAGTGAGAAAGTGATTATTTGACTTTAGTGCCAGCGGGGAGATCTTCTGATACTCCGAGTAAGCCCAGCATGTCGTTCTCTCCGGCTGCCAGGACCATGCCTTGTGATTCAATACCCATGAGTTTCGCTGGCTTAAGATTGGTCACGACCACAATCGTTTTTCCTACCAATTCTTCTGGGGTGTATTTCTTTCCGATTCCTGCCACAATCTGACGTCGTTCTGCCCCGATATCCACTTGCAACTTCAAGAGTTTTGAGGATTTCGGCACACGTTTGGCTTCAAGAATTTTGGCGACTTTCAGTTGGACTTTCTGGAAATCTTCAATTCCGATGAGCGGAATGTCGCTAGGGTTCATGGGAGGAGGTGGCGATGAAGGTGATGACGCGTTATTTTTTTCTGTAGTGGGAGCAGAGGTTGGTGATACAACGGGTTGGGATTCATCTGTCGTTGGCATGTCTTTTTTTGGAAACAATGAGGCTCCTTTGTTGACTGGGTTGATGTATGTGTACTCTCCCCAGGTTGGGTATTTCGATAGTCTGGCACTCGAAAGGTCTTCCGTTAGTCCCAATCGGGTGTTCATCGTTTCTGCCGTGTGGGGCATAAAGGGAGCAAGGGCGTAGGTTAGGAATCGTAGGGCTTCTGCTAGATGGAATAAGACGGTCTGTAGTCGCAGTGATTTTTCAGGATCTTTGGCTAAAACCCAAGGGGCGGTTTTATCGATATATTGATTGGCTACGTGAACCAACCCCAAAATAGTTTCTAAGGCGCGGTGAAACTCCAAGCCATGGAGGTGGTGCTCAATCTTCTCAAAAAGAACTGAGGCGGTCTGTTGGAGTTGATGGTCCAACTCTGTCTCCGTTTGGGAATCGGCGGATGGAACCATATTTTTTGAGAAATTTCCCATCATCGCGAGTGTTCGAGAAACGAGATTACCCAGGTCATTGGCCAGTTCTGCTTGATAGCGGCTATGGAAGGCTGTCAAAGAGAAATCTCCATCTTGCCCAAACGGTACTTCTCGTAGCAGGAAAAACCGAAAGGCATCTGTGCCAAATTGTTCCACCATGGCATTTGGGTCAACCACATTCCCGCGACTTTTTGACATCTTTTCGCCTTCTACCGTCCACCATCCGTGAGCAAAGATCGATTGTGGGAGGGGACGTTCCATGCCCATCAGCATCGTGGACCAATAGACGGCGTGAGTCGTCAGAATATCCTTGCCCACTAAATGTACAGACGCGGGCCAAAACTCTGGCGCATTCGAATAAGAACCGAGATATTCCAACGCCGAAAAGTAGTTGACCAAGGCATCGAACCACACATAGGTCACACAGTCTTGGTCAAAGGGTAATTCAATTCCCCATGATAGTCGGGACTTTGGTCGAGAGATGGATAAGTCTTCAAGTGGTTTTTGCAAAAACCCCAAGACCTCATTGCGGCGGGATTCAGGCTGAATAAATTCTGGATGTGTGTGGATATGTTCTTTGAGTCGATCTTGAAATTGGCTCATGCGGAAAAAGTAATTTCGTTCACTCACCTGTTCCACTGGACGTCGGCAGTCAGGGCAAAGGCCTTGGTCCACATCTTTTTCAGTCCAAAATCGTTCGTCGAAGGTGCAGTACCACCCTGTATACTCCGCTTGGTAAATCAACCCTTTGTCATAAAGGGATTGCAAACAACACTGGACCACGGATTGGTGTTGGGGGTCGGTCGTGCGGATAAATCCATCCTGTGAAATATTTAATTTAGTCCACAAATCCTTAAATTTTGGCATGAGCTGATCGCAATGGATTTGCGGGTCGATGCCAGCTTTTGCCGCGGCCTGCTGTACTTTTTGGCCATGTTCGTCCAACCCGGTAAGAAAAAATACCTCGTAACCCCGCAAGCGATAAAATCGAGCCAACACATCTGCAGCGATCGTGGTATAGGCATGGCCGATATGCGGCACATCGTTGACGTAATAAATGGGCGTCGTGACGTAAAATCTGTTAGGCATGACGAAAGCGTTCCTTTGGTTCTGTGATGAGCAACATGAGCGTGGGTCAACTATTTAATAAGCCTTTACCCTCACCCCAACCCTCTTCCTGGAAGGGCGAGGGAGGTTGGAACTGTCTGAGTGTAAAGTTGAAAAACGAATATGAATCCGTTCATGTGTGATTCGTAAAATGGGAGCTGCTGCTTGGGAATTTATTCATGAGTCTGCGCATAGTCCAACTGGTCCTGAAGGTGGAAGAAAAATTGTTCCAATCCGATTTGCATGTTCAGATTGCGTTGTTGTCCCCGTTCAAGCTGGGTCAATTCTTGTGAGAGTTCTATGATCGCGGAGGGAGTCATCTGCTGTGCCAACCGACGAAGTGCCGGTTCCTGGTCACGGTAGAGCATGGGAGCATTTGACTCATCTAACGCCAGTAAGAGCACATCTCGGAGTCCTTGCTGAAACCAATAGATGGCTTCTGGTACTTGGTTCGATTTGACCAGACTTTCGCTGACGTCAAAAACCTGCGCAGCCGACGTGCGGTGCTCTCCGAATAACAAGGCCCAGTATTGGCGAAGCTTGATCTTCAATTCTTCAGGGTCCAGGTGAATTGCTTGCCCCAGTCTCCCCTCCGAGAAGGTCGAGACCAGTTTGGCGTCTCCCGATTCCATTACCCCCTGCTTCCCGAGAAATTCATCAATGGTACTGATGGGCAGAGGGGAAAAACGAAGCGCAATACATCGCGATCGAATTGTCGGCAACAGATGTTCTGGACGACTTGAGATAAGCAGGAAGAGACAATGATCCGGTGGGTCTTCCAGTGTTTTGAGGAGAGCGTTGGCAGCCTCCGTCGTCATCGTATCAGCGTCATCAATAAGGCAGACTTTGTGTGATCCGATGAGGGGGCGATAAATGACCAAGTGTTCGATGGCCCGAATTTGGTCGATTTTTATTTTGGGGTTCTGCTTTTGAGTATCTTCGGGCTGAATGATTAAGCAGTCAGGGTGGATGGCTTGTTCAACTTGATGACAGGACCGACAGGTCCCACAGGCATCCAGGGTTGAATCTAATGGGGGATGTTCACAATGGAGTAATTGCGTGAGAGCCATCGCGGTGAATCGTTTCCCGATAGCGGGTTCGCCATGAAAGAGATAGGCATGCCCAAGGTGGTTCGTGCCCACCGCAGTCTGAAGCCACTTGATGGGGCGCTGATGTCCAATGATTGAGTGAAATGGCATTGTTGAGGGCTATTCCAGCGTGACCTCTTTATTGTTTGTGTGAAGAGCGGATCAAGCGAAGAGATTGTGTATTGCGGATCATTTGTTCAGCTAACGTTGCAATGTGTGAGGCTAAGGCCTGTGGCGATTGTCGGGCATCCACTTTTTGTATCCGTTTGGGATCTTGTTTCGCCAGCGTAAGAAAACCGCGACGGACGCGTTGATGAAAGCTGAGTGATTCCTTATCGAGTCGGTCCTGTTTGTTGGACTGTTGCCGTCTGGCTAACCCATCTTGAATAGGAAGGTCAAGAAAAAATGTGAGATGGGGCTGAAGTCCATTGGTCACAAATTGCTGCACCTCGTAAAGAAAGGTCTTTGTAAGGCCGCGAGCATGGCCCTGATAGGCCAAAGTGGAGTCAAAAAATCTATCACAGAGCACAACCATCCCTTTATCCAGCGCTGGTTGAATGACATGCGCCATATGTTGGGCACGAGCGGCGAAAATCAGCATGGATTCACATACAGGAGTGATAGACTCCGTAGGTCTCTTGGAGTTAGACGAAGTCAGTAACAGTGTTCGAATCGTTTCAGCCAGAGGGGTTCCCCCGGGTTCACGGGTTTGGCGGACGTGGTAGCCTTGGGCACGCAGTGATCGGGCAAGTCGCTGACATTGCGTGGATTTACCAGAACCTTCTGTGCCTTCAAAGGTGATAAACGCTCCACGGAGTGAGCGTGGCTTTTTGGTGTGTGAGTTGTCGTGTTTCATCAACAATGTCCTGCCTCACCACTAGTCTAAGTCATTGAAAAGTGAAAGAAAAGTCTTGCCGGTGCCCTGTCGTGATTGTAAGATGCCTTAGGCATCTCTCCCTCTTCTTTTTCATGGTATCCTCTCTTGTCATCATGAAAGCTGCTCATATTCCATGAATTCGCTACGTGCCTCCCTCAAACGATATTTTCTCACGGGGTTGTTGGTGATTACCCCTATCTGGGGGACTATCCTTATTCTCAAAACTCTGTTTGTCACTGTCGATAGTATTCTCGGGACGGCCTTAGCCGATTTGGTCCTGCCCGATTATTATTTCCCTGGTCTTGGAATCTTAGCCTTAGTACTCCTCATTTTGCTTGCCGGTGTGCTCGCCACGAATTTTTTTGGGAAGCGGATGGTGAGCCGCTGGGAGGAATTTTTGGATCGTGTGCCTATTGTACGCGGGATTTATGCCACCTTAAAGTCCATGATGGATATTTTGTCTTTTAAACAACGGGAAAAATATGACAAGGTGGTCATGATCCAGTTCCCCAAAAACGGAAATTATTGTCTGGCATTTGTGACGGGAGAGACACGTGAAGAGATTCAATGTCTGGCGCCGGAGCCATTGGTGCATGTGTTTGTGCCCACGTCCCCTAACCCGACATCCGGGTATTTTTTACTGGTGCCCGAAACGGAGGTGGTTCCCGTAGAGATGAGTGTTGAAGAGGCCATGAAACTCATCGTATCCGGGGGATTTTATTCCCCGCCGGACAAGGCCTCTAGCATTGAACTTGCTAAAAAAACGAGTACAATGACTTTAAAGCAATCACCGAACGTTCCGACACCGTAAATGGTACACCGTTTCATCTTGACGTTGTTCGTATGAGTCGCCAAAACCATACATCGGTCATCATTCTTGCGGCCGGGCAGGGGACTCGAATGAAGTCCACCATGCCCAAAGTGTTACATCCTGTCGCGGGACGTCCCATGTTGGGCTATGCCATGCTCTTAGCCCGGCAGGTCGCCACAAATTATGTGGCGGTGGTGGTCGGTCATGGGGCCGATCAAGTACGAACATACCTGACCCAAGAAAAGGCACAGTTCGATCCGTATCTTGTCGTGGAACAGTCTCAGCAATTAGGGACCGGGCATGCGGTTCAACAGGCTTATCCTGCATTGATCAAACAAACATCGTCGGTCGCCAGCCAGTATGTCATTATGTGTGGTGATACGCCTCTCTTGACCACGGAAACCATTTCAACCCTCGTAAAGTATCATCAATCAGAAGACGCCACACTGACCTTGCTCACGACACATTTACCCGATCCTAGCGGATATGGGCGGGTCATTCGCGGAAAAGAAGGCACAGTTTGCCGGGTCGTTGAAGATCGAGATGCGTCACCGGAAGAAACACAGGTCACCGAAATTAACGTGGGCACCTACGTTGTTGAAGCCACATTCCTTGAGAAAGCTCTTGGGCAGTTGAAACCGCAAAATGCTCAGGGCGAATATTACCTCACCGATATTATTGAGATCGCGGTCCAGGCTGAGCAGAAAGTCGTAGCGTGGGTTACTGAAGATTCCTTGGAAACAACTGGCGTGAATACGCGGGTGCATTTAGCATTGGCCGAAAAGGAAATGCGTCGTCGGAATTGTGAGCGGTTGATGTTGGACGGAGTGACCCTATTGGACCCTGAACGGGTGATCGTCGATCATCAAGTCACGGTCGGACGTGATACGGTGCTTCACCCAGGGGTGGTCCTTGAGGGGGAGACTCATGTCGGGGAACATTGTACGATCCGCGCCAATTCCCGACTGACCAATTCTGTGGTGCATCGGGGCGTCACGATTCAAGATGCTTGCCTGGTTCAGGAGTCTACTGTTGAGGAAGAAGCGGTGATTGGTCCAATGGCTCACGTACGGCCGGGCTGTGTGATACATCGAAAAGCCAAAGTGGGAAATTTTGTGGAACTCAAACAAACAGAAGTTGGGGAGGGATCTAAGGTGAACCACCTCAGCTATCTTGGGGATACATGGATCGGTCGGAATGTGAATGTGGGCGCCGGAACCATTACCTGTAATTATGATGGTTATCGAAAGGCACGAACCGTCATAGAAGATAATGTATTTATTGGAAGCGATGTTCAGCTGATCGCCCCTGTGACGATTGGCTCTGGGGCGTTGATTGCTGCGGGGACGACCGTTACCGAGAATGTTCCTGCTGATGCACTAGGAATTTCTCGGACCCCGCAATCTAATAAAGAAGGGACGGCAGCCCGCCGTCGAGCATTGTTGGATTCCTCGGGCCTTCCAACCAATGGTCAAAATAAGCAGGCGGAAGATCAATCTTCATCAATGCCAGTACCTCAGAAGCAACAAAAACCATCATAACCATTCTTATCTTTCGTCTTGCATGGCGTCGGAATCGTCTTTTAGCCGCCTAAAGTTTTTTCATGAACAGACCGAAAGATCACGTATCGTCATCTAACCTCCAATAAATTAAAAAGATAAGGACGCGCACTGCATGTGTGGGATTATCGGATATGTCGGGCGAGAATCGGCGACGCCAATCTTGATCGCAGGGTTACAGCGACTAGAATATCGTGGGTATGACTCGGCTGGTATTGCCCTTCAGCATAATGGCAGCCTCGAGATTCGGCGGAGTGTCGGAAAACTGATCAATTTGGAAGCGAATCTCCAAAATAGTTCAGTTGAAGGGCGAACGGGTATTGGACATACGCGCTGGGCGACTCATGGTCGGCCGTCTGAGCAAAATGCGCATCCACATCGTTCAGGAGATGTGGTGCTCGTTCATAACGGCATCATCGAAAATTTCATGACGTTACGCCATCGATTGGAGTCGGAAGGACATCGATTTGAGTCTGAAACCGATACCGAAGTCATCGCCCATTTATTGTCTTCTGCCATCAAGAGAGGCAGTCGTTTAGATGAGGCCGTACGTCAGGTGGCCCATGAATTACATGGGAGTTATGCTATTGCGGTCATGTCTCTGGCTGAGCCAGGACGGATTGTGGTGAGTCGTTCAGGATGTCCCCTGGTTATTGGCTTGAATGGAACGGGTGCATTTTTAGCCTCTGATGTGACGCCGTTGTTGACTCATACTCGCGACGTGGTGTTTTTAGAAGATGGGGAAGTCGGCATTTTGCAGGAATCTGAGCTCTGTGTCTTTGATGCCGATGGAAAGGCCAAGTCCTTTCAAGCTGAAACCATTCATTGGGATGCGGAGGCCGCAGAAAAAGGTGGCTATCCAAATTTTATGATGAAGGAAATTCATGAGCAGCCACAAGTCATCATTGATACCCTAGGTGGGCGGTTCAATTACGAAACTGGAGAAGCCGATCTGCCGGACTTGGCGATGACTAACGAAGAGCTCTTAAAGGCAGGGCGATTTTGGATTGTGGCCTGTGGAACGTCCTGGCATGCTGGATTGGTTGGAAAATATCTCTTCGAAGAGATGGTCCGAAGGCCCATTCAAGTCGACATTGGTTCGGAATTTCGGTATCGCGAACCCATGATTCAACCTGGTGATGTGTTTATTGCCATTTCGCAATCAGGTGAAACGGCTGACACGCTGGCCGCGGCGCGAGAGGCAAAGCGACGAGGCGCACGGATTTTGGCCATCGTGAATGCCGTAGGCAGTACGTTAGCGCGTGAAGCCGACGGGGTGATTTATACCAGATGTGGTCCAGAGATTAGCGTGGCTTCAACTAAAGCCTTCACGGGGCAAGTGATTGCCCTGTATTTGCTGGCTCTGCACGTTGGACGGGTTCACGGCAAGTTGAGCCCGGAAGAAGGCCGGTGGTGGTTGGATCATTTTCTTACGCTTCCAGGCCATGTTGAGCATATTCTCAAACAAGAAAAATCCATTGAGGCGATTGCCAATCACTATGCGCAAAAGCGAAATTTTTTGTACTTAGGCCGTGGTATTAATTATCCCATTGCCTTAGAGGGGGCTTTGAAGCTCAAAGAGATTTCTTATATTCATGCAGAAGGGTATGCGGCAGGGGAAATGAAGCATGGTCCCATTGCTTTAATTGATAGCGACATGCCCGTGGTGGTGCTCTCGCCAAAAGATCGTCTATATGAAAAATCTGTCAGTAATCTGATGGAGGTTCGGGCCAGGAGCGCTCCAGTAATCGCGTTTGTTTCAGAAGGCGATCACGCCTTAGATCAGGTGGCCGATCATGTGTTTGCCATTCCGGACGTGTATCCTCTGCTCACACCCATTCTGTTTACTGTTGGTTTGCAACTTCTGGCCTATCATATCGCTGTCCTCCGTGGGTTGGATGTCGATCGCCCAAGAAACCTAGCCAAAAGTGTGACCGTGGAATAATCGTCGTGTACCCGGTCAAACATGATTCCTCTTTTTTGCCTTTTTGATGCCACCCACTCTTGACGTTGTTTTTCTTCTCCGTAAGATAACCTGATGATGGATACCATGATTGTGACCGGAGGTGCAGGGTTTATTGGCGCCAATTTTGTTCGTATGGCTTTGGCTAAGACCGATGCGCATATTGTCGTGGTGGACAAATTAACGTATGCCGGTCATCGAGAAAGTTTGGAAGACCTTTGGAGCAATCCTCGGTTGCAGTTTGTTCAGGCTGACATTGCTGATGAGGCAGAGATGAACAAGGTCGTCGAGATCAATTGCCCCCGATGGGTCGTCAATTTTGCCGCTGAATCGCATGTGGATCGTTCCATCGATGATCCCTATCCGTTTATTCACACCAATGTGACAGGGACTTTGGTGTTGCTTGATACGGTCAGGCGTTTTTTGAAAAAGGCAGGCCCGGATCAGGGACAAGCATTTCGATTTCTACACGTCTCAACAGATGAAGTCTATGGGACATTGGGGGCAACCGGATTATTTACGGAAGAGACTCCCTATGCACCCAATTCCCCCTATGCGGCCTCAAAGGCCGGGGCTGATCATCTCGTTCGTGCGTATTTTCATACCTATGGGGTTCCCACGATTATTACCAATTGTTCAAACAATTATGGGCCGTATCAATTTCCGGAGAAACTGATTCCCCTTATGGTGTTGAATGCTTTGGAAGGAAAGCCCCTTCCGATTTATGGGAACGGGCAGAATATTCGGGATTGGTTGTTTGTCGAAGACCACTGCGAGGGCCTGTTGCAAGTCCTTCAGAAGGGTGTCCCAGGCGAAAAGTATAATTTAGGGGGTCAGTCTGAACGTTCTAATATGGGAGTGGTGGAGGCCATTTGCCACATTCTTGATGAAGTGGTTCCCTGTCACAAGAATCCTGCCCTGGTTGAACGGGGAATCGTTCAATATGCGGATCTCAAAACCTTTGTCTCTGATCGTCCTGGCCATGATTTTCGCTATGGCATTGATCCAACAAAGATCCAATCCGAATTGGGATGGGAACCGAACCACACCTTTGAGGCCGGGTTACGTCAAACAATTCAGTGGTATGTAGACAATCGACAATGGTGCGAAGTTGTCACCAAACAGTCCTACAAACGGGAACGACTTGGAGTATCTGATGCGACGGTCAATTAACTCTCATGGGCCAGTTTGGTGTCAAATTGGTTTGGCTATGAAGGCAGAGATCAGCACATGGCACGGTTAAAAGGCATTATTCTAGCGGGTGGGTCTGGAACGCGGCTGTATCCCCTCACGCATGCGGTAAGTAAGCAGTTGATGCCTGTGTTTGATAAGCCGATGATCTACTATCCAATGTCGACACTCATGTTGGCTGGCATTCAAGACATATTGGTCATTACGACTCCACATGAACAAGAGGGGTTTGTGCGGCTGCTCGGGGATGGAAGTCATCTAGGTTTAAACATCCAATACAAAGTTCAACCACAGCCGGAAGGGATTGCTCAGGCATTTATCATTGGTCAAGAATTTATTGGGCAAGATCGAGTAGCCCTTATTCTTGGTGATAATATTTTCTATGGGCATGGATTATCAGGATGTCTCTTGGAAGCCGCTGCCCAGGTGAATGGGGCCCAAGTGTTTGCCTATCAAGTTCGCGATCCGGAACGCTATGGCGTGGTGACGTTTAATGAGGACGGACAGGCCACGAGTTTAGAAGAAAAGCCGCTTCATCCCAAATCCGCATTTGCCGTGACGGGGCTGTATTTTTATGACAATCGAGTGGTGTCGATTGCCGAATCTCTCAAGCCCTCGTCCCGAGGTGAGTTAGAAATTACCGATATGAACAAAATATACCTAAAATCCGATTCGCTTCATGTTCGAGTGCTGAGTCGAGGCATTGCATGGTTGGATACGGGAACCCATGAGTCCCTCATGCAAGCAGCACAGTATATTCAGGTGTTGCAAGAGCGACAGGGTTTGATGGTGGCCTGTCCAGAAGAGATTGCCTACACCATGGGATATATTCAAGCCGATGATGTGGCGCGTATGGCGACAGGCATGAAGCACAACAGTTATGGCCAGTACTTGCTTAATTTGGTCAAGAGGCAGTCCCCGTAATTCCTGATGAATATTTTAGCCACCACCTTACCTGGTGTTCTCATTATTGAACCGGATGTCTATCGTGACGAGCGAGGGTGGTTTGTAGAAACCTACCATGTCAATAAGTATCACGATGGAGGCATGCCTTTGTCATTCGTGCAGGATAATTGTTCCTCATCAGTTTGCGGGACGCTCCGAGGACTGCATGCTCAACGGACGCGACCTCAAGGGAAATTAGTGCGAGTGACCAAGGGAGAAATATTCGATGTGGCAGTGGACATTCGGCGCGAGTCTCCCACGTTTGCTTCTTGGGAAAGTGTGATATTGAGCGCAGACAATTTCAAACAGCTTTATATTCCCCCTGGATTTGCCCATGGGTTTTGCGTCCTTTCGGACATTGCAGAAGTGGAGTACAAATGTACCGATGTGTATACACCTGGGGACGAGATCACGATTGCCTGGAATGATGCTCAAATTGGCATTCAATGGCCCAATCGTTCTCCCATTCTGTCACCCAAGGATGCCGCGGGACAATCATTGCGGGTCTTGTCGGATCAGCTTCCGGACTATCAAACATGAAATTTCCTAAATTGCTCATTACGGGTGCGCAAGGACAATTAGGTCAGGCGCTACAAGCCCAGTTTGTTGATCATGAGGTCATGGCCTGGGATATTCAGGACCTGGATATTTGTCAGCTTGAGCAGGTCCGAAAGGCTGTGATTGACCTACGGCCGGATATCGTAATCAATGCCGCCGCGTTTACCCAAGTGGATCAAGCAGAAACCCATCAAGAGGCGGCCTATCGTGGGAATGCCTTGGGCCCAAGGAATCTCGCACTGGCCACCAAAGAGATGAATATTCCTCTCGTGCATTTTTCAACTGATTATGTGTTTGATGGGCGGCAATCTCGTCCCTATCATGAATTTGACCGGCCCAATCCCTTGTCGGTCTATGGGCAGAGTAAATTGGCTGGCGAAGAAGAAGTACAAAAGAATAATCCACGGAATTTTATTATTCGAACCGCCTGGCTCTATCACATTGTCGGAAAAAATTTCCCACAGACGATATTGCGTCTGGCTAATCAGGAAGAGGTCCGGGTGGTACATGATCAATTCGGTTCGCCAACCTTTGCCCCACATTTAGCGCAGGCGGTGTCTCGTATACTTGAAACGGACGCGTATGGGACGTATCACCTTGCGGGATCTGGAGGGACAAATTGGTATGATTTCACCAAAACCCTCTATCACGCTCGTGGAATCCAAACTCCCGTTACGCCCATTACGACTGCAGAGTATCCGTTACCCGCTCCTCGCCCTGCCTATGCGGTGTTGACGTCGTTGCAGGATCCTTCCTTCACGTTGCCGCCTTGGGAAGAAGGCGTTCGAGATTTTGCCGCTCAATGGAATGGCCAAAATTCATGATTTCGTCTAGTTGTCTCTTGAACATGAAGTGGAATCCCTCCTAATCCATGGGATTCATCGAAGCGATTGTCTTAGCGGTCATTCAAGGACTCACCGAATTTCTTCCAGTCTCCTCTTCCGGACATTTAGTCATGGCCCAGCATTGGTTTGGGCAATTTAGTGAGACGAACTTGCTCTATGATGTCATGTTGCATATGGCGACGGTCACGGCCATTCTTCTGTATTTTTGGCAAGATCTTCTGACCCTCGGGAAAGGGTATGCGGGGTTGCCGACCGAGCCGGGGAGTATGTTCCAGGGATGTGAACGCCAGACTATCCATTATGTGTTATTGGCCTCCCTCCCTACCGCGATTATTGGTTTAGGTGTACAGTCCATTGGATTTGCAACATTAGCCACGCCCTCGCTCGTGGCGGTAATGTTCTTAGTGACTGGGGTCATCCTGTGGTTCGCTCGAGGTGGGACCTCGGCACGGACGGCCAAGGAAATGAGGCCTTGGGACGCCCTACTTATAGGCCTCATCCAAGGCGTGGCCGTCCTTCCAGGAATTTCTCGGTCAGGCTCCACCATTGCGGGTGGCATGGTGCTCGGTTTGGACCGTGAACTCGCGGCCCGATTTTCCTTGTTAATTTCCATCCCGGCGATTGTGGGTGCCACCATTTTAGAAGTGATGAAGGTGGTTGGTCAAGATCATGACGCAGTTGGCATCTATGTGTTGGGGATGGCAGTGGCAGCGCTTGTCGGATATTGGTCGATAGGAGTCATTCTACGACTAGTCCGCCAAAATCATTTTTATTTATTTTCCTATTACCTCTGGCCACTGGGGCTGGGCATCCTTCTTTGGGGTGTCTTTAAGCCTTGAGGTTTTGTAATAATTAGATAGCTGTCCTGACGTGTCTGTTTTTTATCCTGTGCTTTGATTAAGACCTTCACTTGCCTCTCTTTTTTTCCGAGCCTCCTCCCCTTGCCCGATCCTCTAAGACTCATGACTATTGGTCATGTGCATTGCGTTCAGAAATGGGGTGAAGGTCACACAGACAATGCTAAGGATTTGATGGTGTCATGAATGAACCGCCTCAATCTACCCATCGCATGCCCGATGCTGAACTGAATCCCCATCAAGAGATCAACTTTTCTTCTACCCTGACAGCGCTATGTCTCTTGGTCTGTGTGAGTGGGTTTGTCTTTCTTCTGTGGAGTGTCTCGGCTTCTGAGGTCGTACCAGAATCGGTGACGGTGAGTCGTGATTTGGAACGACTGGCCAGTCGCATGTTGGGCTTTGAATCTCGGCTCTCAGACCTCTCGGCCTTTGAACAATCCCTGTTTCGCTTCTGGGGTGAAGATGGTGATACCCAAGAACAGCTTCGCCAGTGGTACACCGAATTGCCACATGAGCGACGTCATCCCATAGATGAATTGTATGCGGGAATTTTAGATGGCGAAGCGGAACTGAAAACTGGTCTTACGGAGTCGATGGAGATGTGGAGTTCGAAAAATCCTCCAGCCCCAGTATTCCGTCGACTGCTTCAGGTGGGGTATCTCGGAAGTGCCACGGAACGTATTGATTTTGACATGTTGCAAGCGAGACTGGCTGAAGAGGTTTCGACTAATTGGTTTTATTTCCAACTCGCGCAACGCTTGGCCAGACAATCTGGCGATCACGTCTTACAAAAAAACTTGCAGGAGCAATTTCAGCATTTGACCGACCCACAACTGTGGAAATGGCGAACGCTGGTTATCTTGGAATTGGCTATGGGAGGCATAGGCTTCATGTGTTTCGTCTATTTGACCGTGATGTGGTTCAAGCAGGGAACGGACCAGAGCGTCGAAACGTCCAACCAACTCATATCTTCGTGGACATTTCAGGATGGGATGGCGGTATTGGTTCGGGGGGGAGCCCTGTCGATTATACTCATTGTACTTGTGGCTGTTGTCCCCAATGGAGAGAATATCTTGGAGGACTATGGATCTTTTCTGTTATATCTCCCGACCGTGGGGCTTGCCACGGCGTTATTGTGTCGGCCCCAAAACCAGTTTCTTGTAGTGGTGCTCGGTTGTAAACACCTGACGCAAACTTTCAGATCTTCTCTCCCAATCTTATTGAGTGTCATTGCGTTAGGACTCATCGGTGATTGGCTGATCATGCTTGGGGGCGATACGTTGGAATTTTCTGTCCATTGGACAGAATGGTTTCTTCCGCAATTAGTCTGGGGCAGTCAGACTGAGTTACTGAAAACAACCATGGAGGTAGTCGTTCTTGCCCCAATTTTCGAAGAAATTATTTTTCGGGGGCTGGTCTTTTCGACGTTACGAGCAAAATTTGGGTTTCCAGTCTCCATGATGGGGAGTGCCATAATTTTTGCCCTAGCGCATGGGTATGGGCCGATCGCATTTCTGACCGTGTTGTGGAGTGGAATGTTGTGGGCGTGGACCTATGAACGCACAGGGAGCGTGATCCCTGGCATGTGTGCTCATGCCATCAATAATGGATTGGTGGTCTATTTCCTTGTGGCAGTATTCAGGTGAAAAAGATGGAATCCTTGGACAAAGGGCAAACCTATGCTGAAGTGGCTTTTTCAATTTGACCCAATGCTGCGTATAGATCGGGGAAACGGAAGGAGTACTGTAACTCCGAACGCAGTTTGTGAATAGACACCTGCTTTCCCGTATTCTGTGGCGAGGTAAGGGCCGGAATGGGGACTTGCCATTTTGAGGAGGCCACAGAACAAATCTCATCCCAAGTTCGTGGACAGCCATCGCTAGCCAGATAGGTGCTTCCATCAGAGGCTTTCGCAAGAGCCTGCAGACAAATGGCTGCGGCATCTTCAACATGGAGGAGATTGACCCATTTTTTCGTGTTCCGAATCTTCCCTTTTCGTATCCAATCATAGACATGACGTCCTGGTCCGTAGAGTCCAGCCAGTCGGATAATCACGGCTCCATAGGTGTCCCGAAGATATTCTTCCGTTTGGACACGTGGGAGGTGGAGTTTGAGGGATGTGTCCTCAGTAATCGGGTGGCCGTCTGGTATGTAGGCTGAGGTACTCCCTATGACCAGCAGGCGACCGGTTGGCTTTGAACGTGCCAACAAGAATTTTTTCACTAAGTCTATGGGGACAGCCGGGAAACACCAGACGAGATGAGCAGGGTCGGGAATATTGACCCATGTGTCGTTCTGGGTCAGATTAAATTGCAAACGATGGTTCGGCGGAATGGTACTCAAATGGGTGTGAGGATCACGACTCGTGGCGAAGACGTGTGAGCCTTGTTTCATTGCCTGGTGATAGATTCTCGTGCCGGTATAGCCTGTGCCGAGGATCACCAAGGGGAGCTGTTGAGGTGATGCGAGGAGTGAGGGAGGAATGGTCAAAACTGTTAGACTTGGGCAGCCGTAGCGGTGACAGAAGTTGAAAAACGCGGGAAGAATAAGAAATGCAACCCTTCCTCATTCATGTTGGTCTGTAAGGTAATATTGTGCGTAGCGAGAATAATTCGTCGCAGATTCTTTTATCCAAGAGATTTCGTCATCAGTCAGGGTTCGTTTTACTTTAGCGGGAGATCCGATGACGAGGCTTTTGGGTGGGATCTGCATGCGTTCCGTCACTAAGCTGCCTGCGCCAATAATACAGTCTTCTTCCACAATCACCCCGTCCATGATAATGGAGCCCATGCCGACCAGTACACGATCATGAATGGTACATCCATGTAAGATGACACGATGCCCCACGGTAATATCATCCCCGAGGGTTAAGGGATAGGTATCGTGTGTCACGTGTAAGAGAGAAAGGTCTTGGATGTTCGTCCGATGGCCAATGCGAATAAAATGCACGTCTCCTCGGACGACGGCATGAAACCACACACTGGAGTCTGAGCCAATGACGACATCACCAATGACGATGGCGGTGTCCTCAATAAACGCATTCGGTGCCACAATTGGCGCGACACCTCGGTAGGGTTTCAACATAAGGGCAATCCTTTTGAGGAGGCGGGTTGATCACAAAGCATTTGTAAAGCCTCCATTCAACCGAGAACGAAGATGCCACTGAGGGCTAAGATGGTGAGGGATGCCAGAATGGTAAGATACAGAGCGACGCTTCGATCAGTGTTCCAATCGGTCTGCCAATTTTCAGGAAAAAGCGCCTCTCCGCTGAGTTTCCACCCTTCTTGATAGAGACCCAACGCGTTTTCTAATTCAATGACCTGTTGCTTGGCCATCTGATGTCGATCAGCATGCTGGAGTATTAAAAAGGCAAAAAGGCCAGAAAATAATGCAACACCAGAAATCGAGAACCATCGCATGGGAGAAGTCGGTGTCGCCCACGATGAAAGGGGCAAGAGGATGATAAGGATCAAGACCAAAATAGTGCTGGCAAAAGCCGTGAGCCGCATCATCTGATTTCGTCGTCTGAAGACTTCGTCTTTGAAAATTGGATACAGCATACCGAAAACTTCCAGCTGTTTGTCGGTGGGTTCCATCGTGGACAGACTGGGAGGATTCAGATTTTTGGTTTCGCTCATCCTGAACCCTTCAAATGTTGAACCATCCATTGGGACAAATAATTCGTCATGAGTCGAAATTCTTCAGGTCGCCCAAATTGATGGCCTGCACCTTCAATTAATTTCAATTGTTTCGTCGTGTTGAGGGTGGCCAATAAACGATCGATTTGAGGTCGTGGAATGAGTTTGTCTTGAGCACCATGGACCACCAAAGTAGGGACCTGAATGTGGGGAAGGCCCGCATAGGCATCATAGGTCAAACATTCTTCATAGAAGCCATAATTCAATGGAACCGGTAAGCTGTCACCAACGATATTGGGAATGTGGTTCATGGATTTCCACTGTCTCATGGCTTCATCACCGAATTCTAGACGTAGGGTTTCCGGGAAATCCACAACTGGACATTTGAGGCCCAAGGCCTTGAGTTTGGGTTGTCTGGGAGCTGTAAGAATTGCTAACAGTCCACCGAAGCTTGACCCAACGAGACCAAGTTGGTTCATTCCTCGTGCTTGCAAAAATTGAAAGGCCCCATCGAGTTGTTCTTCACATTGTTTGAGGCTCATGCTGGAGAAATGTTCACGAGTGGTTCCCATACCATGCCAATCAAAGCGCAATGTGGCGATGCCCTGAGGAACAAGGAGTTCGGTAAGACGTCGATTCGTTCGGCTCTGTCTATCAGAGAGAAACCCATGACAGAGAATAACGCATAGGTGTGTGGTCGTAGAAGGTTCAGCAAGTATTGCCGGTGTGGAGAGACCCGAGCAAGTTGAAAAAACTATCGTGGTTTCTTTGACGTGGCTTTCTTCTTGTGGCGAAACAGGACTCACGGATGGTTAGGCTTGAAGAAAGTAGAAATGGTCCGTTGGGCCATGCCCTTTGCCGAGAGTGAAGCTATGGCGAATGGCTTCAGTGGTGTAGGTCTTGGCCGCTTCTATGGCATCGGCGATGGGCTTTCCTTTTGCCAAGAATGCGGCAATGGCCGATGCCAAGGTGCAGCCAGTGCCATGGGTATTCTGAGTGTGGATATACTCCCCTTTATACATTCGAAAAAAACGACCGTCGTACAGAAGGTCCGTTCCCGGTAGTTCTTGGAGGTGTCCACCTTTAATCAACACATGGCGACAGCCTAATTGATGAATGATTTTTGCGGCAGCTCGAACGTCAGCAATGGTGTGAATGGTCATGCCTGTTAGCACTTGGGCTTCATAAATATTTGGCGTAATCAGAAAAGCCTGTGGGCAGAGCTGTGATTTAAGGATGGATATCGCTTCTTCTTCGAGAAGAATATGGCCACCTTTGGCGACCATGACCGGATCGACGACCAGATGTTCGATATTTTGGAGAGCGAGTTTTTTGCTCACGGTTGTGATGATGCCTGGTGTAGCTAACATCCCAGTTTTGATGGTTTTAACTGGGATGTCCGAGAAAATGGCATCAAGTTGGACATCTATGACATCAGTGGGGAGATGAAAAACAGATGAAACGCCACAGGAATTTTGGGCGGTAATTGACGTCAAGACTGACATGCCAAACACACCGTTTGCCGACAAGGCTTTGAGGTCAGCTTGGATACCGGCGCCACCACTTGGGTCGGATCCGGCGATACTGAGAACAGGCGTTTTCATGGAGCGTCCTTAGGATAGAAAGAGAAAAGAGGCTGAAGTCTACCACGGTGTTTCTGTTGTATCAAAATTGAGAATTCGAGAGAATAATGAAATTTTTCCGTGATAAAAATCACATCGCTATTGTAAATGCCCCATCGATAGGCGAGTTTCCTCTTGACATTCGTTTGCAGATCTTTCATTGTGGATATTGAGCCGGATTGAATGGTTCTTAACGGGCTAAGGGTTTTGCTTGTTTAACCCAATCACGTCTTTCATGGATCCTCATATCCCCGCACACGTATCTTCCGCTAAGTCTCTTGAAATTCTTCGAAAGCAAATCGGTGATCTCCATTTGTCCCTTCGATTGTCCCACAGTCAGGCGTCAACACCTCTTTATCAAAAACTCAATGGGCTGCAACAATTGGTAGACCATGCCGTTCTTGGAATTTATCGCAGTACGGTTGATGGAAAATTGGTCATGGCGAATGAGGCACTAGCCAAAATTTTTGGCTATTGCTCTCCGGAAGAAATGATGGAGGCTGTGACCAATATTGGAACGCAATTATATGTTGAGGCAGAGCAACGAACTGCCTGGTGTCAGATTGTAGAAAGTCAGGATAGGGTTGCCCCTGTATTATGGCAGGGCAATCGACATCATCATGGAATGGTATGGCTTGAAGAATATGCCCAGGTGATTCACGATAGCCAAGGCGGCATTGTGGGATATGAAGGCGTAGTCTTCGATGTGACCGACCGGTATACCCAAGAGCCGCTTTCTCAAAAGATTACAATGAACGTTGCAGCCATTGAGAAACCTGATAGGGCTGAAAATTTTCAGCCGAATGAAGCCCTTCATGACCAACTTGCGGATGCGCAACAGATGATTACGATATTGCGTGAACGGCTTGATCAATTCGAAATTGCAACGATCGGCTCTCAGGAAGGTCTCTGGGAAACCCGTCCATTACCTAATCAACCCTGGTATTCGCCAGATGCTCCTACTTGGTATTCTTCGCAATTTATCGCGCTCTTAGGTTTTGAAGAACATGAGTTTCCACCTGTTGAGAAATCATGGGCTTCTCGGATTCATCCCGAAGATCGTGATCGAGTTTTTCAAGCCTTGAAAGATCATATTGAGCAACATGTGCCTTATGACGTGGAATCTCGGCTCATGACGAAGCAAGGGGAATATCGATGGTTTAAGGG
Organism: Nitrospirales bacterium; assembly: GCA_965248225.1. Taxonomy (GTDB): domain Bacteria; phylum Nitrospirota; class Nitrospiria; order Nitrospirales; family UBA8639; genus Nitrospira_E. The sequence continues at coordinate 3,161,026 of CBDFIV010000015.1, read as the reverse complement.
AAAGGGCCAGGCCATTTATGATAAACAAGGCACTTTTGTTCGTGGTGGAGGAACGATTCGGGACATTACCGAACAGAAGGAGGCCGAAGACGCCCTCAAAAGAGAGCATGCCCTACTCACAACAGTGGTCGAAGGAACAAGCGATATCATTTTTGTGAAAGACTATGAAGGACGGTATTTGTTAGTGAATTCGACAGGAGCAAGATTGCTTGGCTATCAGATTGAAGAGGTGATCGGACGGACCGATGTGGAATTGTTCCCCAAGGAAACCCACCCGCTTTTTACCAAATATGATCATGCGGTGATTCATGAAAAAAGACCGCAATCATTTGAAATTGATGTAGAAGATGCTGAGGTGATTTCTCGAACATTCTTGGTGACCAAAGAGATTTTTGGGCAGACGGAGGAAGGGCTTGAAGGATTGTTTTGTATTGCCCGTGATATTACATTCCGCAAAGCCGCAGAATTGACGATTCAGGAACGAGAAAAACGATATCGGGCGATCATGGAAAATGCGTATGATTTAATCGCAGAAGTAGATGGATCCGCCACGTTTTTGTATGTCAGCCCGAATTTCGAAGAGGTGTTGGGCTATGTCCCTTCAAAATTAATAGGGTCGAACATCTTTTCGTTTGTGCATCTTGACGATCGTGCAGGAGTCATAAAAGAATTTACTGAGGGTATGCAAGCGACAGGGGCGGGGCGTGCTATTTATCGCTATCGGCATCAAAATGGAGAGTATCGTTGGTTCGAAAGTACGGGACGAGGGTTTCAAACGGCTCTCGGTGATAGTAGAGGAGTGATTGTGTCTCGCGATATTACTGAGCGAAAAAAGTCCGAAGAAGCCTTTGAAGCAATTGTCAAAGGAACTGTTGCTCCTGGCAGCCAGAATTTTTTCGAGAATCTGGTTCGTCAATTGGCTCACTCCCTCCAGGTCTCGATGGTTTTTTTAGCCGAACGAGCGGAGGAGACTTTTCCGGTTGTTCAAGGGGTGGCCTTTTGGCATGGAGATCGCTTCGAACCGAAATTTGAATATGATTGTCTTGAAGGACCCTGCGAGAAAGTGTTTGAGGGACAGCCAGTATATTTTTCTCAGGGAGTCAAGGATTTATTTCCTAACAATCCCACTGTGAAAGCTTTAGATCTTGAAAGCTATTGTGGATCCCCTCTCTTCAATTCTAAAGGGGAGGTTGTAGGCAATTTGGCGATCATGGATCAAAAACCTCTGAATTTGAATGCGCAAGACCGTTCATTATTACAGATTTTTGCAGCTCGAGCTGGAGCCGAACTTGAACGAAAGGGAGCTCTAGAGGCTTTGCAAGAGAGCCAAGAGCGTTATCGTGCCCTATATGACCAGTCCCCGCTTACGTACTTTACGGTGGACTCTCATCTGACAATTCTATCCGTGAATCAATTTGGAGCTGCTCTATTGGGATATGCAGTTCAAGAGTTAGTGGGACAATCGATTCTTTCAGTCCTAGACCCGGAAGACCATAGTGTTTTTTTAGTGGAAATTGAAAAGAGCTTTGCAGCGGTCAATCAGATTTCAAAAAAAGAATTGAGAAAAATAAAAAAAGATGGAACGAGTATTTGGGTCAAGGAAACATGCCGAACGATCATAGGACCGAAACAACAACAGATGTTACTCTTGTCCTGTGAAGATATCACAGACCGAAAACGCGCTGAAGAGGCACTAGATCAGAGTGAAAGGCAGCTGAGGCATACCCAAAAAATGCAGGCGATCGGAACGTTGGCCGGTGGCATCGCCCATGACTTTAATAATATTTTGGGTGCCATATTGGGCTATTCCGAACTGGCTTTGGCTCAGGTCAAAAAAGAGCCGAAATTGACTTCATATTTAGAGGAAGTCCTCACGGCAGGGCATCGGGCAAAAGAACTGGTGAAGCAAATCTTGGCGTTTAGCCGACGTTCTGACCACGAACGAGAAGCCGTTGATTTGAACGCCATGGTGCAAGAATCCCTACGAATGGTCCGAGCCACTCTCCCAACGACCGTCGAAATTCGGTCCACCGTATCCATGGACTCGGCAGTGGTCTTTGCGGATTCTACGCAAATGCATCAGGTCATCATGAATTTGTGTGGCAATGCGGAACAAGCTATGCGAGAGCAGGGGGGAGTATTGAGCTTAACGGTTACCTCGACCGAGGTGGCGGAGAACTCGATCCCTGAATTTCCAGAGTTGAAACCAGGTACCTTCGTGCAACTGACTATTCAGGATTCTGGGCAAGGTATGTCCGGCGAAGTGTTAGAGCGGATATTTGAACCGTTTTTCACTACCAAGGGTCTAGGCGAGGGGACAGGGTTGGGATTAGCCGTTGTGCATGGAATTATTGTTGGCCATGGTGGGCATATTGGTGTTTCAAGTGTGGTCGGGAAAGGCACCATCTTTAGGGTCTTACTTCCTCGATTGGATGTCATCCTTCCTGCTCAAAGTTCCAATGCGATGGAATGGCCTCATGGATCGGGTAAGGTGTTATTTGTCGATGATGAAGAGGTGCTGGCCAGGTGGGGAGAACAAGTATTAACGCATTTGGGCTATACGGTGGTTGCCATGACCAATCCCCATGAAGCCGTTGAATTTTTTCGAAGACAACCAGATGCGATAGATCTGGTGGTGACGGATCAAACGATGCCGACGATGAGCGGTGAGGCCTTAGCAAAAGCTTTGTTAGAGATTCGTCGAGACATTCCAATTGTGCTCTGCACTGGGTTTAGCCATACGATGTCTGAAGAGAAGGCGAATCAACTAGGTCTCAAGGGATTTTTAATGAAACCAGTCAATGGAGCCGTGCTGGCGAAGACCTTGAAACAGTTGCTTGACCCTCTTCCTGGTTAATCAGCTAAAAGCAGCTAAGTACCAAGTTGAGCTTGCTCCAGAATCCTTTTCAGTCGTGTGTGTGTTTCGAATCCTTCCCATCCGCAAGTACAATCCAAAGTACCTTCCCTGCGGTTTAAAGGTGTACCAATTCTGGAACCACAATCACTATACGGTATTCAGTCAGAATGCGACCTGAAGATTTATGAACCGGAGGCTTTTGTGGCAAGAGCGGGATGAAGGTCGAACTTCGCGACCCAATCTACAGCATGACAAAGTTCTTGGAAATCCAGAGGTTTTTCAAAAACCCGGTAGACGCCGCTCTTGAAGGCGCGAAGACGAACAGAGTTGGAGACTTCAGCGGTCATGAGAAAAATAGGAAGAAGTTCATTGGGGAAATCATGCTTCACATGTTCAATAAATGTTAATCCGTCCATCTCAGGCATATTGTTGTCGGTGATAATGATGGAGACGGATTCTTGCCGTAAGACCTCTAATCCCATCACTCCATTATCCGCTTCCAAGCACCTATAACCCCGTCGACCAAGGAACTCCTTCAGGCAGGAACGGTGGAGCTCATCATCATCCACGAGCAAAATGCTTTCTGGAGTCAAGCCTGTGCTCGTTGTTGTGGTGGATCGATGCGTGAGGCTGAAAATATCCATGGATGATCATGCCCTTAGATTAATGGCCTGTTAAAAAATGGTGGCGGAGGGACCATTGGGAAGGTGGCTGATGGGAAACCAGATCCCGGGTGCGGTCGGAATCATAGCTTCCTTAAGGCCAGTCCCTCCGCCGTAGACCGTACAACGGTTTATTGAATTAATAGTGCATGCCCATTTTTTCTGACAACCGCCTGAACGGAATCTCCTGATTGCTTAGGAGCTTGAGGCAGCATGGTTTCGGGTCCGATATGAATCCGGTGTTGATTGCTCGCCATATCCTCCACCACCCAGAACTCTCCCTCAATATGCAGCAGTTTCCCTTCCAGAATATGTGACCCAACGGAACCTGTCGTGGCCTCCAAGGCATTGCCGGGAAGTTCTTTGGCCGTTTCTCCTCCCAGGGCAGATATATTTGGCACAAGGCCTAACACAACTAAAAGTTTACAAAGAGTCAGGACATACTTCATGGAAAACCTCCTGGATAAAGAGGATAATTTGCATGTGTTTAGGTGAGATGCAAAGGGTGTTCCTAGAAGAAGAAATAAGAAAACTACTGAAGAATCAACTCGTTATGAGCCAGCAAGAATCACCTTACAATCATGGTCATGAAGGAGAAGCCCTACAGGGTAGGGAAAACGCCTACAGGCGGTTCATCGATTCGAAAGCAAGAGGTTTGCCGAAGACGTATGCTTCATTATTTGAATCCATAGGATTATCTCACGAGGGAAGAAGGGATATTTGACAATAGTCCTAACTAGTAATACACTTACTAGTATTAAAGCTTGCTTGTAAAAATCCAAAGGAGAATGAATGCCCATACGTGATTACAAAGATGACCCCTATCTGAGTCTCTTGCGTCCTTTGGTTGAGGCCTATCTTGCCTTTTATCGGGTAGGGAACCGGCATATTCAATCATTGGGGTTAACGCCTGGACAATTTGATGTGATTGCCGAGCTGGAAGGAACGAAGGGTTTGACGTGTGCACAATTGTCAGAGCAGACATTGACCACGAAGGGAACCTTGACCGGTGTCTTAGACCGTTTAGAGAACCGAGGATTGATTCAACGTGGGACTGTGGGTGGGGATCGTCGAGCTACCAGGGTCCAGCTCACCTCAAAAGGGATTGATGTGTTCCAGGAAGTGTTTCCTGTTCATGCGGAATTCATGCGTCCGTTTTTTGCACAAGCCTTGAATGCGTCTGAAGTTCAGGTCGCAAAGCGATTGCTCCGCCGTGTTCGGGATAGTTTCAATGGTCCGATGAGTGTGCCAAAGGTAGAGTTGCCTGGAATGGAAAATTCTTCGATTAATTTACGGACTTCAAAGACATCCAAAAAACTTGACAAGAAACTGAGGTTAAGCCGAAAGAGGAAAGTCCAGAAAAATTGATCCATATGATGGTGACTCACGGTCATGGGTATGAAATGAATAAGGATTGCGACGGAAGAAAGAAATGAAAGGGATCAAGGTCATGAAAGCCAAACATTTAGGACATGTTGTGTTTTACGTGAAAGATATAGAGCAGTCGTTAATCTTTTACCGAGATGTGGTGGGCTTTCAAGAAGTTGGGAAAACCTTTGGTGGAAGAGCGGTTGCGTTAACCTCAGGACGGACACACCATGAAATCCTCCTCATTGAAGTGGGAGAAGCACCTGCTCCGCTATCCGGGGTCAGACTGGGGTTGTATCACATTGGCATCAACATCGGTGAGAGCCTTAGTGAGCTCCGCGCAGCCAAAGAGGAGCTTGAGCAGAGGAATATTCCGATCTCTGGCATGAGCGACCATACCGTCACGCAAAGTCTGTATCTTCATGATCCCGATGGCAATGAAGTTGAGCTGTATGTCGATGTGCCGGGAATTGATTGGAGACAAGATCCTCAGGCCGTGCTGGCTCCCATCAAGCCTCTTATTCTCTAGCAGCTTATGAGCAAAATCTATCCGACTAGTGGCCGAAATCAGGGAAAATATTCTTTACGAAAATATTGAAGAATCTGTGAAAGGAGAATACGACATGGCGGTTCAAGTCTATGGTGTGAATCATGTGGCGATTGAAGTCGATGATGCACCAAAAGCAGTCGAATTTTATGCGGATGTGTTTCATCTTGAAATGTTACGAGGTGGTGAAGGGGCGGCGTGGTGTAAGCTCGGCGAGCATCAATTCCTCGCCATCTTTGAAGTGAAGGAGTTGCAACCTGATCGGACGAAACATTTTGGGATCATGGTTCGTGATGAAGCTCAGGTTACTGAAGTTCGAGAAAAGATTACCCAAAAATATGGGCTAAAGGTTCATCCAGATTTTCGTTGTGATTTTCGGGATCCCTGGGGTAACCGCATTCAGGTGGGCGATTTGCAAGATGAGTCATTGGTCTGGTTGCTGCCGTATCGGGAAGTCCAGGATTTAGGAATTACCTTTGACTCAAAAGGTTCTTCATCCTAAATGGTGCATCAATTTGATCATGAAAACTAATTGCGGAAATATGGGGTGGTAATCATGCAGCAAAAACTAAGGAAAATACAAACCGTTATCGAACCGACTCCTGTGGTCGAAGGAGCTGGGGTACGACTCAAACGCAGTCTTGGTGGGGAGCAATTGAATTATCTTGATCCCTTTCTGCTCTTTGACCATTTTGGATCAGCTCATGCCGAGGACTATCAAGCAGGGTTTCCCATGCATCCCCATCGTGGGATTGAAACCGTGACCTATATGTTAGCCGGAGAAGTACAGCACAGGGATACCCTGGGCAACGCCGGGAGCATTGGAGCTGGTGATGTGCAATGGATGACGGCAGGAGGAGGTATCCTGCATGAGGAAATGCCGCAAGTGCGTCCGGAAGGTAATGGCGGATTTCAACTTTGGGTGAATCTCCCGGCGAAGTTGAAGATGACTCAACCACGATATCAGGATATTCCGTCGCGAGAAATTCCGGAAGTCATGACAGAGGATGGAGCAAAAATTCGAGTGATTGCTGGCAATGTGGGAGGAACAGTGGGAGCGGTCACTGGCATCGCGGCGAATCCGACCTATCTGGATGTATTCATTCCTGCTGGCGCTTCCTTTACGCATGACGTTCCCCAAGGCCACACGGCCTTTGCCTATGTGTTCGAAGGAAGCGCGGCCTTTGTGGAGGATGAAAATGGAGAAGAAGAATGGGTTGCCCAGCCAGCACTCGTTGTGTGGGAAGATGGCGATGTGGTGAAGATTGAGACAAGGGATGAGGCCGTCCGATTGTTACTCATTTCTGCCAAGCCCTTGGGTGAACCGATTGCCCGCTATGGCCCCTTTGTCATGAACACCAAAGACGAAATTGCACAGGCTTTATTGGATCTGAAGCAAGGGACCTTCATTTGGCAAGAGCAGACCACATCATGACGGAAGCTCAATTTCCCAAAGAGCAAACAGCAGACGGTGAATATGCACGGCAAGACGATGCCTTCCAGGATTGGGTGACAGGTGATGGCAGCTCCGGCTATCCCGCAGCCAAAGGACGCTATCATCTCTATGTCTCCTGGGCGTGTCCGTGGGCGCATCGTACGATCATTGTCCGGACTCTCAAGCGATTAGAAGATGTGGTGGAGATGACGGTGGTCGATCCCATTCGGGATGATCGAGGCTGGGCGTTTCGAAAAGGACCTGGGCATACTACGGATCCTGTCAATGGATTTCAGTTTTTGAGCGAGGCTTATACCGCAACAGCTTCTGATTATCAATCGCGTGTGACCGTACCGGTGTTATGGGATTCCGAAACACATCGAATTGTCAGTAACTCAGATGACGATATCATGCGCATGTTCAACTTGCGATTCCCCGTGGTCTTGCCACGGGGATCTTATTTTCCGAGAATTAGGGGGTGAGTGAAAGTACTGTCCACAAAGCGAGTCATTGTGCGTGGCAGATTCATTATCACATTGTCTTTCCGGTGAAATATCGTAAGGCCTTATTAGCGGAGGATGTTGTCGAGATCATTGTGGAAGCCACGCGAGGGATTGCTGAGCGGTACGATATGGAGTTTGAACGATTGGGGTGTGATCGAGATCATATCCATCTGTTATGTTCTGCTCATCCGAAGATTGCTCCGGGACAAATCGTGCGAGTGTTCAAGAGTATCACCGGGCGCGAGTTATTCCGGCAGAAACCAGCCTTGAAGACAGAGTTGTGGGGAGGGCAGTTTTGGGCTGATGGCTACTATGTGGGCACCGTGGGAGAGGGCGGCAATTGGAGGGTGGTCGAACATTATGTGCAGAACCAAGGCAGTCCCAGAGAAGACCTGCGTCAGTTAACCCTCTTCTAATACCCCGTGGTCTTGCCTCGGGGATCTTTATTCAGGCATTCAATCAATTCACCGAAAGCCCAGTTGATTTATATCCAAAAGATCTGCAGCAGGAGATTGATGAGCTCAATGCTTTCATCTACGAAAATGTGAATAATGGCGTGTATCAGGCAGGATTTGCGACATCCCAACTGGCGTATGAACAAGCCGTCACAAAGCTATTCGATGCGCTGGATGAAATGGAGGGACGACTATCCAAGACGCGGTATCTCTTTGGTCAACGAATCGTCGAAACCGATTGGCGATTCTTCGTCACCTTAATCCGATTTGATGCCGTCTATCATGGCCACTTTAAATGCAATCTCAGGCGCATCGTGGATTACCCGCATCTTTTTAGCTACACCAAAGATCTGTATCAACAAGAAGGGATTGCCGACACGGTCAATTTCGATCATATCAAGCGCCACTATTACATCATGCATGATGATATTAATCCCACGGGGATTGTGCCACTCGGTCCTAATCAGGACTTCCTCGCTCCTCATGGGCGAGATGAACTATAGGAAAACGATCATGAACTGTTTTCATTAATGACTGAACTAAAAGGAGGCTGAACCATGAGCATCAACACCCAAGTTCAATCTGTCATCGATGGAATTTTGGCAGGAAAAATTTTAGAGACCTTTGATGCCTACTATGCCAATGACGTGGTCATGAGCGAAAACCAAACAGAGGAGCGGGTCGGAAAGGCGGTGAATCGAGAATACGAAATACAATTCCTCGACAATGTCCAAGAGTTTCATGGTGCGAAGGTTGGCCGGGTGATTGTCGATGGCGATCATGCGGCCGTGGAATGGTCCTTTGATATCACGTTTAAAGACGGTAATCGAGTAAACATGCAGCAGGTGGCCGTGCAAATCTGGAAAGAGGGAAAAATCATACGAGAAGATTTTTACCACGGATAATAAGAGGGAGCCGTCATTGTGGAAATTGTCCACCAAGGGCAACTTGGAGGATGGACTCGGTTCGGCGGTAAGCCCGTAAGGCTTGGAAATATCCTCGTTGCGTGCTCAGGATGCGACGGCGGGCTTCGATGAGGAAAATGCTGTTGAGTTGCATCGTGGAATAAAAGCGTTCGACATAGGAGAACGCTTTTTGTTGGGCCACCAACATTTTTTCGCGAAATAATTTGGCATGGTTCTCGTGAAATGTCAGCTCTCCTAACAGACTTTGAATTTCTTGCTTAGCCGTGAGTTCGGTTGCTTTTTGATGCTGTTGGGCTTGACTCAATTGAAATTCTGCTCGAGCAATCCCTCCTTGGTTTTGATTGAAGATGGGAATTTGAAGAACCAGTAGAGGCCCGATGCTTTTGACCTTGTCTAACTCTCGTGTGTAATGACCGCCCAGTCCCACGTCGCCGAAGACCTGGGCTTTCTGCCAATCTAGTAGTCGACGAGTTTGCCCGAGTTGTAGCCGGCTGAGTTGTAAGTCAACACGATGGTGTGAAGCAAATTCCCATCCCTGTTTCGGTGAGAACGTTCGTAAGGGCATCTCTTCGAGGTCGCCAACGATTTCGATGTTGGATAATTCAAGAGGGTCTAATCCGAGTGTTTCGAGCAATCGCGCGCTTGCGGTGGTGAGGCTGGATTGAATTCTGGCCAGATCGACCTGCCCATCAAATAAGACGTTTTCCGCTAGATAAATATCCAAGTCATTGACTAAGCCTGCATGGAAGCGAACCTGGAGCTCCTCCACAGTGGTTTGAAACAATGAAACATTCCCGGTCATGAATTGATACATGGCTTGTTGGAGGAGGAGTTCATCAAACGTGTCACGTGCGGCGGCGGCGGTGCGGAGCACTTCTTGTATGACGAGTTGTGTGATCTGCAGGGCCTCAACTTCCGCCACCTTCCGTCGAAGGGGTACGTTCCACAGATCAGATATTCTAAATAACAGATCAAGTTCAACTCCTGTCCCCCCGGACCCATTGGTGGGAACACGTAAGAGCGTGCCAAGAGAGGGATTGGTATACAGGCCGGCTTGTACGACATCTGCACGGGCAATGCCTAAGGATTGGAACGCCGCTTGGAGCTGTTGGTTATTCAATAAGCTGATGCGGATGGCTTCTTCACGTGTCACTCCATCCTTCAAGAGTTCGTGCACCATGGTGTTGGTTTGTGCCTGATTTTCAGGCGTGTGTTGCCAGGCGATGGGATACCCCGTTCGCGCGAGACTTTCTTCCTGCAGATTGGCATGATCTTCTTGCACATTGACCGTGGCACATCCAGACAACCACAACCCGATAAGCAGAATAGGCAGGCGCGCCATGTTCATGGCGTACGTTCCTGTTGTTGGCTAGGGTGGCGCCATTCGGCTTCTGGGTCTGTTGGATTCACATGGACGAGGGTAAACATCCCATAAGCGCTAACTTGTTTATTCCTATTCGAAATAGTCCGTTAACTGGACTGGTCGTTGTCGCGGACGCTCCGCTAATGCTCTCGAGACATGATTCCAATCATGGAGCGCCTCAGACAATGACCACTGCGGTTCGATGGCGCGCTTCATCTGGTTGAGGAGGAACCCAAATTCACGCCACGCACTGGGTGGCTGGTGATTCTTCCACTCCATATCCCCAGGGGGAAATAGATTCCGCATGCGCCAGCAACTTCTCAATAAGCAGGGCCACGAGGAGCTTGCCATACAGCCACGCTTTGGCGCTTTCATCATCGGATTTGGGGAGATGGCCCAGTTGTGCCAGCGACTTAAAGCGCTTGAAGACCAGCTCCACCTGCCAGCGGATTCGATACCACTGCAACACCTCTTGTGCTGGGAAGGCTTTCTCTGGAAAGGTGGTGAAAAGAATGACGTACTTGGCGTACTCCAGCGTACAGGGCTTGACCTGTGTGCCCTTCCTCGCAGCCGTGCGGCGAACCGTGGCTTGGGCACAGTGAATCGCGTGCTTGGATTTCCGGATCACGCACAGCCGCCCTGGTATCCTTGACCCGGCTTCGAGAACGAGCACCGGCCAGGACTTGGCCGCCCCTGCCTTCTTGAGCGATGAGACGGTCTTGAGTAAGTCAAAAGATGTCCCGTGTCGGTTGTGTAACGGCAGGCTGGCCGTATTGACTCGCACGGTGACGTACGCGCCCTTTGCGACAACATATCGAATGCCTTTGGCTGTGGAGTACCCGCGATCCGCCAGGATATACTCTCCTGCCCCAACAGGAAACTGCGTCAACGACTCACCTGTCCCTTGCCCCTCAGTCTCGGTGAGTTTCAAAAAATCACAGGCCAACGAGGGGAGACAGACGCTATAGTGAATCCGCCAGAGACTCCCGGTTTTGCCAGGTTCCTTCACGGTGGTGGCATCAACCGCTCTCACCTGAAACCCGCCAGTGGAGGAGATGCTCACTCCTCGCTCTTGAAATAAGGCCACGCATAAGGCGTAGAGCCATTTCCTGGATTTCCTCAATCGTTTCAGCAGCGCGACGTCAGACAGGTCAGCCAACCCAGCTTTTTTGGCCCGCACCACCGTTTCACGAAGTGAATGCCCACACCCAAGATGAATCAAGAGCGTACGCAAGAGACTCTCGGCCGATTTATTCTTCCGCAATCCCTTTAAGGCGCCCGTACCTACTGCCAGCTTCTCCCAGTCATCTGGGAAAAATGACCGTAAAAGGGTCCAGTCTTCGTCCATGGGTTCTCCTCCATAGAATGTCTGCCGCTATGGTAGGGGACTTGCCGAGATAAATCAATAAACAAGTTAGCGCTTATGGGGGCAAGCCCCTGGAGCTGCTCCACCAGGGCCGCGATGCCCGACTCGTCGTTGGCCACAGACCAGGGTGAGGAGTCGCCATTGTCGGCGACGTCCAAGCGCACTTTACAAACATCAATACCAATAACCAGTTCTACGGATTTCGATGGCATGGCTCTGTCTCCCAACCTTGTTGATACGGGCTTGGTGTCCCAGGCAACCGTTCGGGTTCATCAGAGAAACGGCATGACGACCTGCGCTGAGCGACGGGCTGAGACCCACAGGACGATCGGTCTATCATGCCGAGCATCACACTACTTGGAGTGTACAATCGTTTTCCCTTCGGGTGCGACGGGCTTTTCAGAAAAAGGACGGCCCGCAGGGCTTGAGTCAGAACCGTTGATTGGATCATACAAGGACGACAAGGGGAGGGGCAGAATCATTGCTTGAGAGACACGGGACGTCCAGCTATAAGAAGACGAAGGCTTCGAGAGTCCCTCTCCACCAAATTTGCGATAGATCCGAAATCGGCTTCATGGAGGCAAATGCTGTCAAATTGTTCATTTTTGAACATTTATATGTTTTGTGATATTATAGGGGAAAGACCCTATAACGTGAAGGAGTACAACATTATGAGCCGCCTCTCCATTGAGCTGACACAAGAACAACATCAACGTTTGAAAGCCATGGCCGCTTTGCAGGGAAAAAGCATCAAAAATTATGTACTGGATCAATCCTTGCCGGATTTACCGGACCGCGTATCTATGACCGATGAAGAGGCCTTGCACCAGCTCGAACAATTTCTCAAACCACGGATTGAAGCTGCTGAACGTGGTGAACGCTCTTCCCGCACCCCGCATCAGATTTTTAGAGATGCAAATCGTGAACTGAGTTAATGCCATCCTATGAATTGACTCCCGCTGTCGATGCCGACCTTGAAGAGATTGCCCGTTATACGATTTTGGAATGGAGCAGTGAACAGGCCAGGGTGTATCTGGATAAACTGCACATCTGTTTTCAACAGATTGCCGCAAAAAAAGTGAACAGCCAGGCCTTTTCCAAACAGTTCCCCCACCTTCTTGCTACCCGTTGTGAACATCACTACGTTTTTTATCTCCGTTCGAAAAAATCCAAGCCTGTCATCATTGCTGTACTCCACGAACGAATGGACATGGTGAACCGCCTTAAAGAACGGTTTGGATAATCACCATGTAACACTATGGGCCATAGTGTTACATTTTGAGTGCTTTTTATCATGAAAACGCCTCTTTTTCTTACTTTTTAGGGCCAAAAATGTAACCGTTCTCCTAAGCGAAGTGTTACATCTTACCCTCTCAAATAGGGTATAGCTTTGATGAGAGGAACAGCTGTAATTCCTAAGTTATTAGCGACTTTGTCGGCTTGTCGATGATAAGTTCAGGGTTTGGCAAAAGTCTTCCTTCCTTGCGAAGAATATCAATAGCCACCCCAGCATCAGTAATGAGAACGTTGAAAAATTTACCGTGAAGGCCTCCGTGAATAGCTCTTTCTTTGTTTTTCCCACCACTTATAGCAATGATGTGTTTTGAGCCTTCTTGGACATGTTTTCGTAGATCACTTAGAGGAAGGTACAAGAAGAATTTTTGTAGTTCCTTGAATTCAGGTTTGTCTATGAGGCAGTTTCCGCCAGCATCAAACGGTTGATGGGCAATTTCACCAACAATCTTATATTTATTGAGTTCTTTTCTAATCCCTAGCGTTTTCGTCAAAGAGTTAAAATGAGCCGTTTTAAAGGGTGTATTCGCGTGTCTTGCCATAGGCTCGTCCTCGGTTTCAACGCTTCCAATTCCAGTAAAGTAATAATCTAAAGACTTAATTTCACGGAGAAGATTCTTTACGTCATCATGATTACTGTATAAATATTTTGAAGTATCTGGAGGCAATTGGAACGCTACCCCTCTGGAATCAGGGAGTCTTCGAACAAGATTAGCTACCAAAGAAGCTGGAGTAACAGTTTCCACATCCTTGGTTCTCATTATCAAAAGAGCAAAAACAACACAACCTATAGGGAGAGGATAGCCTTCTTTTCCTAATTGGCCGAGGGCTTCAACGAGATGATCGATTGAGTGTCCGCAACTCACGCCTATTGTGGATGAATTTTTGACAACATCCAAAAAGTACTGTGCTCCCGCTTTCCCTAAGGTTTCTAAGAAACTTTCTCCGCTTTCCCCTTCGAAAAGAGAAATTGGTTCAATAATGCAATCATGGAGGTGCCCAAATGTGGCCAACATTTCTGCACGAAGGTCATTCGTAAAATATGGGTTGATAGTGAATTCTACGATTTTTTCTTGCCTTGCAAGTTTTAAGAGTCGTGATACTTCTGCTTGGCTAATATTAAGGTCATCAGCAATTTCCTTTTGATCTTTATCTCCTATGTAATAATGCCTTGCAATCGTTGCCGCTGTCTTTAATAGATCAAGCCTATCATCATGATCATTGGTCTTGGTGGCGACTCTACGCTTTTTCATTAATCCCCCAGAGTGTTAGCTAGCGACATTTATTCAGAAGAATATTCTACCGCATAAATATAATATATACCAAAATATAAAATATTCCTAAAATCTGCATAACTCTTGACAGGACATTCAGAAGACCTATAATAAAAATACTCGACAATGCGGTCGGTGCATGGGGGAGGAAGAAAAATGAGCGACGATGAAGTCACGACCAGTGGTGTTTCTAAAGAGGAAAATAAGGGTAATTTTCCTGTAAAAGAAGAAGACATCGATGTTTTAGAAGTCGAAGAATTTGTCAGTCATGAGGTTGTTGTGAATGAGTGAAATCTCTGTCTTAACGGATGAACAGCCTTATCAAATTTCTTCTTGACAAAATTTTAAATAGTGGTTATTAATCATTTAATGCGTTATAATTAATCATATTATAGTGATAATATAAAACTGTATCAACATAATATTCAAAACTTTTGAATAAAATATAAAAAACTATTAGTTCTAGTATGAAAATTTCAGTTCAATAGCTAAGGGGCATCTCTTTAAGAAAAGAAATGAATAAAAGTTTAATCTTCGTTCCACACTTTTCCTGCTCTTTGTGTTCATGGGGTTTTTCCATGATGTCTTTCGTTGTGTCGAACTTGGGAGAGATATTTTTATGTGAGAATCAACTAGACGGGACTTAACTTCGTTAGATCGTTGATTCAGCAAGAATTCCTGAATGGATTGTTTTTGAGCGTTAAATTAATTTTGTAATGTTTGAAAGAGGGGGAAAAGGAGGTGACTACCGTGGAAGAAACAGTTGAGACAGATTTAAAAACTATACAAAAAGTACAGTTTGAGCTTTCAACAGAAAAAGTACAAGAGATAGCCCAGCTTTTACAAGAAACTGACTTAAGAACTAAGAAAGAGCTTTTTAATAACGCTCTAACTCTTTTCAAATGGGCAGTGAATCAGCGAAAGGCTGGGAAAATTATCGCTGCTGTTGATGAAAAACAAGAGAAGTATAAAGAAATAACAATGCCAGCATTGGACTTTGCTGCAGGGCAATAGTTACACCAATAACACCAGACTCTTTCTAATTAAAAGTGGAGGGGTATTTCATCCCGTAATTGTCTGAAAGGTGTTTATTTTTTCCTTTTCTTTAAACGCGATGTTTAACTACGCAGTCTTCCCATTGCTTGGTAATGGAAAAAGAAACAAAAGAGTCGTTAGCTTCTTTAGGTTTTCTTGCTCGTGAACAAAACACTGAAGTTAGTATCACTCGCAAGAATCCTGCTAATGAAGAACTAGAACGCGAAATTCGAAAAAATCGAGAAAAGCTAAGCTTACATAAAGAATTCGTAACGTTTTGGGTGGCCTTGGGCTTAATCCTTGGTATAGCTTTTTTAAGCTTCTACGAACTCTTTGACATATCGGCTACCACTGGAGAGAAAAATTTTGCAATAGGAACTCTTACAACGATTACTTCTGCCCTTGTAGGGTACTTGCTAGGTGGGAAAAAATAAAAACAGGTCCCTACAAGACAACCTTACAAGCCGTGAATTATGAAAGCCATAGAGTTCGTTTAAAAAACTCTTTAGATTCCAATCCGTTCCACTTCATCTAACGACAACCGCTCTGATCGGCGATCATAAATCCGCGTCGTTTTAGGATCAGCATGCCCGGCCATGGTTTGGGCATGCTCTAACTTGGCGTCAGGATTCGACAAATATGTCGTGATCCCTGTTCCTCTGAAGGAGTGATTACACATCCCAGGATTTTCAATCCCAGCTTATTTTGCTCGTCGCTTAATCATGAGTAATGCTTCGGTCCGATGCAATCGGCTTCGTGTCAGGGCCTGCGTCTCAGGTTTCCGTCCGCCATTGAGATGCTGGAACAGCGGTCCTTTCTTCTCCTCCTCAACCCCCCCAGCTTCCAGATATTCTTTGAGATATAGTTCTAAATTATGATGACACGGCATTTCCAAGTACTTGCCGCCTTTCTCATGTAGCCGCACCTAGAGTCGATGATGCTGGACAAACACATCGTTGACATTCATGGCCAACGCCGCACTAATCCTGGCAAAGGTATAGGTCATGAGGGCGATCAAAGCCCGGTCACGGAGCTCGCTGATCGAATCACCCGAGAGATGGTCCAGAAACCGCCGGACATCCGCCGCTAACAGAATGGGGGTTTTCCCCTTCGTATACGAATACTTGGGACCTTTGACGATAGTGGCGGGATTCGAGGGCAGAATTTGCCTGCATACCGGCTTAACTCCAGTTGCTACTAGATTTTGTGGTCCGCTGAATTTTTTGGAGCGGAGCCGGGTCGACGGCGATAGCATTTTCCAGGAGTCGATGAAACAAGAGGCCCCGAGAGCGCGAGGTCCGACGATTGAATCGAAAGATAAATTCATTCAGGTAGGCGTCGAGGTACTTATGATCAAGGCGTCCCTGGTATGTGCCCAGGAGCCAACGTTTCACCCGTGAAATGGCACGGTGGACTCTTGGCAACAGGTCGTCTGCGTCTGGGTCGTGATTTCCCCCACCAGAGGACTTTCGCATTGGTTTGTGCGCATACCCTTCGTCTGCCAGACAGCAATAACTTGTGAGTCCGTCGGTGATAATCGTACTGCCAGGCTCAACATGCTGCTGAACGAAATGCTTGACATCCGCGCTTGTTCGGCCCTTAAGCGGTTGCATTCGCATTCGCCCACTTCCTTTGTCGTTGATTTCCACGGCAACGCCAACCAGTTGCTTGTTTCCTTCTCCACCCAAATAGGCTTCATCAACTTCAACGTGCCCGGCAAGACGGTTGCGGGAGGGGCGAACCATCGCAACCCGTAATTTATGAAGCATGAGCCACGCAGGCTCGTGACCGCTCATCCCCAACACCCTTTGCAACGTTTGAGCACTCGCTCCATTTTTCTGGCTCGTAAACCACCAGATTGCCTGAAACCAAATGCGCAACGGGATACGAGAATCTTGAAAAATCGTTCCGGCCAATGGTGACTGCTGATATTGACATGTGGAGCACACCGACAACCCTCGCTTGGTTTTCCACCTCTTGTGATTCCCACATTTCACACAGATATACCCGTCTGGCCAGCGAAGCTTCTCAATATGGGTGCGACAGGCCTCCTCAGTAAAAAAACGGGTCATCAGATCGGACATGTCCGTGGGGTAACTCACCATGTCGCAAAACACTATATAGTGGGGCAACTGGAGTCAAGCCGGTATGCAGGAGAATTTGGCCAATGACGAGCCAGTCAAAGAGTTTCTTCACGGCGGCCAAATGTTGTTTAACCGTCTGCGGGTTCTGCGTCTGGGTTTTCCCCTCCACCCAGGCCGCAATATGCACGGGTTGAATCTCGGTCAGGCGGTTGATCCCTTTTTCATGCAGCCAGCCAAAAAACTGGCTCACGGCTCGGGCATAGGCTTCGCGGGTATTGCGGTTGCGGATTTGAGCGGTGAAGAATTCGAGGAACCGCCGGAAGGCCTCCGGTCCAGCGTCCTCGATGAGGGCGGGCACCGCAAAGGCTTCCATGTCTTTCGGCAATTGGCTTCCCTCTAATAGAGTCATGTCGGTGCTCAGAATTTCCTCCTCCCCTATTGCCGTAGTAGTATAGCATAACGGCCTTTATGCTTTAGAGAAAGGATAGAGTTTTGGCCCTTGTCAATTTCTGGTTTGGGCCAAACCCCACGAAAAGCCAAAATGGCCGGACCGACAAGCGTCTAAAGTCTTGTTTTCACAAGAAGTCCTATTTGGGCTTTTCACAAAAACAAAAATTAATGATCTTCACAGACTTACGTATTCCATGGGATTTTTGTCAATGCTTTTCTTATGGATAGCTACATGGATTTACTTTCATATTGCCGATCATTGTTGCGTTTAATGAAAAATCGGTATGCACTCGATTTATGAGTATGAAAAGTTGGGGAAAGTAATGGGAATGAAAATTTTGTTTATACAGAGAACACGAACGGAAACAGGGTTTATTTTAAAGAAGCCCTGTGGAGGTATTGGAAATGTCGAACAAGCTAGCGTCCATTTCTGAATCAAGAAGTTCTTGGGCCTTTTATAGGTCTGAGCCCTTTTTAGATAGACAAATTTTCATCTGTTACAAACAAGATTTTTTTTACAATAAAGCCATTTGGACTGGAGATTATCAACTGACTTCCTCATGGTCTTTTAAATTTATGGTAGTCAAAGTTTACAAGGTTCTCGACCTTATGCTCGAGTTTAAAAAGATGGAATCAATTAAATCATTTTTAAAGTTTATCATTGAAAAAATGGTTGGAATGAAGGGAAGGAAGAAAAGACTTCGGGACTTTTTACAGAGATTGGTCCACATAGGACGACCCAAGGACAAAAGAATGTTGTTCATTAGAACCTGCTTATTTGCGCAGGGAAAGCCTAAAGCTAGCGATTCAAAATTTAGGATTGAACAAAGACTTCTTTTTGCCCAAGGATCGTCCTCAATAAATAAGAACCCCTTTGGCAATTTGGAAGTTGGAAAATTTTTTCTATTGAAATTTTCACAACTTTTTAAAGGCCAAGGAGGAAATTTATGTACCCTCAAATTAATAAAGAGGAAACGGTTAAACTTGCCACCGAAAAATTTGTTCTATCAGTTTCCCCTGGACGTCGTATAATGCTACCGCGAGGAAAATGTAACAAGAACAAAAAGCGGCCAAAATAAATTGGTAGGAGAAGAATATAAGCGTAAAAGAGGACTACAGAATTATGGGTAAAATGGTTCGATTACAAGTAGATTTTGATGAAAGTAAGATGCAGGAGCTGGAAAGTTTCATGGAGGAAACCCATACCAATACTAAAAAAGAAGTTATTTACGCTGCTTTAACTCTTTTGAAATGGGCAGCGAAACAAAAGCGTGAAGGGCGCGTGATCGCTTCTTTAGACGAAGGGTCTGGTTCTTATAGAGAGCTAGAAATGCCGATTTTGTCAGAATTATCAATTGAGGTCGAATTGGTGAAATAGTCTCATGAGAGAAATTTAAAAGAACTATTTGACTTTTTCACTCTAAGGCTAAGATGGGAAAGAATTTGATTTTAAGGAAGAAGTAAAAGCCCTATTGTCCGAATATGAAACGTATGTTCTAAAAAATGCTCTAGGGAAACATTAACAATGCCCTGCTTCGGCATAAAACAAAGGCTAGGTTTTTCAATGGGGATTAAACCTTCTTCAAAAAAAATTCTGGTGTTTCTTATTTTAGCAACCACGGTTTTCTTAGTAGCGGTAGAAAAATCTAATACTCAAATCATCCAGGAAATACCGAAGCCAGAAAAACAGAAGGAAGACACCACCAAGGAGAACGGCCTTCCGGCAGGTGCGCAGAGTAGAGACAATAAGAAGGCAAAGGAGTCTACTCCTTCCGACACAGACGGAGTTAAGGAAATAGCTGAGCTTGTTATTGCCAGTGCTGATACTTATATTGTTGTAGTTACTGGCATCGCTGGTTTGTTGTTAGCTGTTGCAGGTTTTGCAGGCTGGAGCGAGTGGAAAAAATTAAGAGAGGCAAACAAATTATATAATTCTCTAAGCCGAAAATTACAGGACCTCACAGTACTTGGAACGATAACCCACCGGAACCTGTTTTACTGGAATGAAGCATCCCGGTTTTTACTTCAATACTGGCAGCAAAAAGAGGAGGGTGATAAAAAAATCTTGTATGAGTCCAAGTTTTATCTTGAAATTTTTTTGGATAACAATATTGAGAAAATTGAGGACAAACTTTTTATTTCATTCGTTTATGGATTTTATGGCTACGTAACGCGGCATATAATTAGTGAACGAAAGGGATTGGAAATGTGCAAGAAGTCGGTTGAATATGGTCCCAATAACGCCTCTAGCTGGTACAACGCTGCATGCTACGCCGCAATTCTTGGAGAAAAAGAGGATGCAATAAAAAGCCTAACGGAAGCAATTACTCTAGGCGACCCTTATAAGAACTATAAGCCTTATAGGGAGGAGGCAAAAACAGACAATGATCTTACAGATCATTTGGGTGATCAACCTGAATTTTTGAAACTTTTAGAAAAAAATTAAGGAATACGTGGCTTGGTGTCTAAACAAAGCATATTCTCACCTTCTTTCTTGAGAGGTTCTAAAGGTATCTCAGCGCTTTTATACGTAAAAATTCCTTTCATTTCTATTCTTCCTTAAGTTTTCGGAAAAAATCACTCACGCCTAAAATTAAACATTTCTCCTACTAACTTCATTGTTATTCTAGCAGATTAGGCTAGGGCCTGTTAACACTAATGGGTTCCATTATGGTATACTGCGGCCATGGAACTTACTCACTCGCAGTACCAGCTCATTGAATCGGTTTTGCCGCGCCAGCGTGGCAATGTCTCCATGCTCAATCTCCAAGTCCTCAATGCCATATTATATGTGGCTGAACAGGGGTGTAAGTGGCGCGGGTTGCCCAAGTCTTTTGGGAATTGGCATACCATCTACACTCGCATGAATCGCTGGGCGAAACGTGGGGTATTGGACCGGGTCTTTGCCGAGTGGCAACAACAACAAATCATTCGCGTCCACGTTGAGGCTGTCTCGTTGGATAGTACCGCCGTCAAAGTGCACCCCGATGGGACGGGCGCGCTCAAAAAAACGGGCCGCAAGCCATCGGGAAGTCCCGCGCCGGGTGGACCACCAAGATTCATCTGGTTGCCGCGGATGCTCGGACGGCCGTGAGTTTTGCTTATCCCCGGGTCAAGCCGGGGATGCGCCCGAAGGCCGGAAGTTGTTGAAGGCGACCAAGTTGTCTGCGAAGTATGTCATCATGGATCGAGCCTACGAGGGCGATGAGACACGCCAGACCGTTGTGGATCTGGGCTGCACGCCCGTGGTCCCACCAAAAAAGAACCGGCGCGAACCATGGGAGTACGACAAGCAGCTGTATAAGCAACGCAATGAAGTGGAGCGGCTATTCCGTCGACTCAAAGGCTTTCGTCGGGTGTTCTCGCGCTTTGACAAGCTGGACAGTGTTTTCACATTCTTCATCAACTTTGCGCTGATCATTGATGCATTGAGTAGTGTTAACAGGCCCTAGTTCTTGTGCAAAAATATGATTTCGAGGGCATAAAAGTGGGGCAGGAGTTATAATTCACGTGAAAACCCATTAAATACAATATGGCGTCTAACCCAACATTGAGCATATAACCTCATCAATCGTTCTTCATCCTTTTCTACTTAACACCCTATCAGTTTGACGTTGCAGAAATGATCATTTTTGCAACTATTTTCACACTTCAATGAAAACCACGGGTTTAATGTTGTTAGATATTGTTTCAGAACTATCTAAGTATTTTCCTATTTCTGCTTTTTGCCAAAGCAAAAATAGAAGTACGGCAACAAGATTAAGATAAAGGTGTTACGGGAGACCCTATTCGGTTTTATGAATGAGTGTTTTGAGACACCCCAGATTGCTCGTGCTACCTCCAGGTCATTTCTGCTTCCTCCACCAATTTGGATGTTACCAAATAGGTATTCGAAAGACTCTGGGCGCCTTCTGCACAACTCAGACGCGCAGGACTTTGGGATTGTGGCAGCCTTTGTTTGAGCGAAGCGAGTTAGGATGCCTCCACTTTGGCCAAGCAGTATGTGAAGGGTTGTGCGGGTCTCCAATGGTTTTGGGTCATTTTTTGGAAAAATGATGTTGGCTATTTCAGGTCAGATAGAACTGCAGAAAAGAGGGAAGGTGTTTCCCTAGCTGGTCTGAGAGCTTATTGAAAGAGATAGGGTGGAAGAGCCAGAGTGATGCTCAGGGATGATGCGGCATGGACTCCGTCTTGGCGATAGAACTCCAAGGTGCCCGTGAGCCCGACTACGAGGATTTCTTGAATGCCTGAAGAAAGGTAGGCTTGGATTTTATGATTGATTTCAGTTTGGCGGTTCTCTGGAGATAGGACTTCGACGACGAGTTCTGGGGCTTGGACCAACCCATCTTTTGTTGTGACGATTTTCCACCGTTCTTCTGGCATCCAGACGACATCTGGAACGCGAATGCCCGCAGTTGTCGTCAGGACAGCCACTTCTGTTCCTGCTTGCCCCCCCAATTGCGTTTGTAGCTGGTGGGCAATTTGCGAGCAGAGGAGCTGGTGCCGATTATGTGGCTTTGGACTTATGACGATTTCTCCATGTTCACTCAGCTCATACCAGTCAGGGAGCTGGTCGTCTTGTGCGAGTTCAGTCCACAGCTTCGATAAGTCATCCGGTGAGAGTATGGTATCGACATGCATGATTGTCTTTATTCTAGGAGTCGGGGAAAATTCTGTCAATGAATCTGGTTGCGGTTATCTATTTCCTTTGGTAGTAAGGGTTTTTGCTCATTTCTGGCTCGAAATGACGCACCTGCAGATGGGAAAATATCAGACAAGAGACTCTATCAAATTTCGTGTGGGTAAGACAGCTACACACAAGGACCAGCAGTCCCCTTCCTTTGTCAGGAGGGGCAAGGGGCGGTAGAAGCAGAGCGTTGGCACATGTGATTTTCAGACTATCCTGTTCGCCAGTTGCGCGACTCTACCCCACCTTGATCCTCCCCTTACAAAGGGGAGGAATAGAAACGCTCATTTGCCGCAGCGACACAAGCCTAGTATGCACTCACTCGAAATTCAAAAGAGGCAGAAAAGAATTAGGCGGAGCAGGTTTCGGTTTGGGGGTTTTCTGTGCCTTGGTAATTCACTTCTACCGTAAAGCCGCTGTCTTCGATCATGTTCCAGACTTCTTCATGGGCGAGGCCTGGGGTAGTGAGGTAGCCATCCACGAAGAGGGAATCGGCTACATAGAGGGCTAATGGTTGGAGGGAGCGGAGGTTTTTTTCTCGCCCACCGGCGGCGCGGATTTCTGTCTGTGGATGGAAGAAGCGGAAAAGACACAAAATGGTGAGACACCGGGCTGGAGTGAGATCATTTTTTTCGCCAAAGGGCGTGCCGTCTACTGGATAGAGCATATTAAGCGGAATCGAATCGGGTTGAACGTCTTTCAACGCCAAGGCCAAATCCACTAAATCTTCATCTTTTTCGCCCATTCCGACAATTCCGCCGCTACAGAGTTCTAGCCCTGCGGCCCGTGCATGTTTCAGTGTGTCCATGCGATCTTGATAGGTATGTGTGGAGCAAATGGACGGATGAAACGCTTCACTGGTGTTGAGATTATGATTGACCCTATCGACGCCTGCGTCTTTTAATTGGCTGGCTTGCTCGCCGTTTAACAGTCCGAGAGAACAACAGATTTGAATCGGAATTTCATTTTTTATTTTTTTGACAGCGCTCGAAATTTGCGTGATTTCTGATTGCAACGGTGATCGGCCGCTGATGACGATACAATATCGTTGAGCTTTCGCGTCTGCAGCGCGACGAGCACCTTCCATCATTTTTTCTGGCGACAACAACGCATAGCGATCAATGGGTGCGTCGGAGATCGTTGATTGTGAGCAATAATGACAATCTTCTTGGCAGGCTCCACTTTTCGCATTCAAGAGCATTTGCAATCGGACGGTGTTGCCAAAGTATCGTGAGCGAATCGTATAGGCGGCATTGACTAAATCCAGGAGTTTGCCTTGCGGTGTGGCGAGAATGTCTAAGGCTTCTGCTCGTGTGGGGGATGCGCCGTTGAGGACTCGGTCAGCAAGTTCTTGGTAGCTCGTCATGAGTGTCTCCTCGGGAGATATGTGTTATCCGCTTACTAGTTGTCGGGGTGGTAAGAGCGGATGTTCAGATTCCGGAATGGTGATTTGCGGGGCATCGGCCCACATTTTTTCTAAGGCATAATACTGTCTGATATCGGTTTTGAAAATATGGACGATGATGTCGCCATAATCCAATAAGATCCAGTTCGCGGTTTCTTTGCCTTCAATGACCGGATGTGTGTGATACTTCAGCGTCATTTCCTTTTCGATAAACGCTGCGAGCCCGCGCACCTGACGCTCCGAATCTCCAGACGCAAAGATGAAATAGTCGGCAATCGAGGTTAGGTCTCCGACTTCCAACACCAACACGTCTTCAGCCTTTTTGTCCTTGGCCGATTGCGCGATGAAGATGGCTTGTTCCTGAGAACGCGATGGTTTGGGTGGGGTAGTACGGGTCATTGATATATTTCGTGTTGAATTATATAGGACTCCACAGAAGGCGGCAACCAAGCCTCGATTGGCTGTTGTCGGGCAATCTGTTTCCGAATCTGTGATGCCGACACCTCACAGGGTGGAACGGACAGAAGTGTCATCGAATGTCCGGAAGACAGGGCCATATCCAAGCGGGGAATGTTTTGTTGGTCAAGGCTGTGGAGGATAGTCGTTGAGGTTGGGGGAAGAAGCGACATCGACTGAAGCTGGGTGAAGGTGACTCCAGGCCTCGAACAGACAATAACGTGACACATCTCAAGCAAACGGGGTGCCTGCTTCCAACTCGTGAACTCTAAAAAGGCATCCAGCCCAATGATAAAGCCTAGCTCCGCTTCACTCGAGAATTCATTTTTGAGACGAGTGACGGTATCGACACTATAGGACACCGTGGGAGACCGTGCTTCTCGATCATCAACCACAAAATGTTCATATGACTCTGTTGCCAGCTTCACCATTTCCAAGCGATGAAGGGCGGGTGCTAGGGAAGCGGACGGTTTGTGTGGAGGATCGCCAGTGGGAATGAAGATTACTCGGTCAAGTGCGAGTGTGTGGTACACAAAGTTGGCGATGTGCAAATGCCCATTGTGGATCGGATTGAAACTGCCGCCTAGGAGGCCAATGAACATGGGTTATGAATCTTTTTATGCTGTGAGGCAACAAATTCGTGAGCAGCGTCTTTTTTATCAATAATACGATCAGTGAGCGTAAGGAGTAAAAAGTAAGGGGTAAGGAGTGGAAGAAATAAATAGACAGGAAAAGGTTCTGGTTTTTCTCCTTTGCTTTATTTCGATTTGCTCCTTACTACTTACTTCTAACTTTTCACAAGTTTTACGGAGTTAGCGCCAGATTATCTCGATGAATGACTTCTTCGTATTCCAGGGTTCCCAAGAGGGCTTTTATTTCTGCCGTCTGCTTACCTTTGATGCGTTGGAGGGTTTCCGCAGAATAGTTGGTGAGCCCTTTCGCGAATACAATCCCTTCCTCAGTGGTACAACTGACGGGGTCACCGTTGAGAAACGTGCCTTTGACGTTGAGAATCCCCGATGCTAATAAGCTTTTTCCTCGAAGGACGAGTGCGGCGACGGCCCCTTCATCGAGCATGATCTCCCCTTTAGGCCTCAGCGTAAAGGCGATCCATTGTTTGCGGTTGGTGAGTGAGGATTGTTTTGACGCGAAAAATGTCCCACTAGGATTCCCTTCCAGTGCTTGGGTGAGCGCATTAGGTGTTTCACCATTTAACAGGAGGGTCGGTACCCCAAATCGGCCGGCCTGTTTGGCGGCCTGAATTTTTGTCACCATCCCTCCGCGACTCGATTGGGTTCTGGACGTTCCTGCCAGATTTTCAATCCGCTTGGTAATGGTCGGCACAAGGGGGATGAGTTTCGCGGAAGGGTTGAGGTGGGGATCTGCCTCATACAACCCATTGACATCAGACAAGATAACCAACAGATCGGCATCGACGAGATGCGCGATTTGTCCGGCTAGGGCATCATTGTCGCCGAACCGAATTTCATCAATTGAGAGGGTGTCATTTTCGTTGATAATAGGAATGACTCCAAGTTGAATCAATGTGGTGAGGGTATGCCTTGCATTGAGAAATCGGCGACGGCCTCCCAAGTCTTGGTGTGTTAAGAGAATTTGGGCAATTTTATGCCCAGACCTCGAAAAGGCTGTTTCGTAGGCCCACAAGAGATGGCTTTGTCCAACCGCTGCGGCGGCCTGCCTCAGGGGAAGTTCCTGGGGGTAGGTTTTTAACCCTAAATGGGCAATGCCTGCGACAATGGCACCGGAGGAGACGAGCACAAGTTGGCGGTTTTGGGCTTGTATGCCACCGAATTCTTCGGCCAGTCTTCGGATTCGGTCTAGATGGAGCCCTCCCTTGGAAGAGGCCACTAGACTACTTCCAATTTTCACGACCACCCGTTTGCAGGCAGTTAGGACGTGCTGGTGCATGAGGTCTTATTCTTTAGGACTGCCTGTCCCAGATACGTGATTAACGAGGGGAGGCCTTCCCTCGTCACGGCTGAAAGTGGAAAACATGGATACGCATGTTCGACGCAGTAGGCTTGAAGGGCCTGAAGGTGTTGCCCTTCGCCCTGGGAATCAGTCTTTGTTGCCGCAATCGCAAATGGGCGTTCAAGAAGGGTAGGGTCAAACGCCTGC
This sequence comes from Nitrospirales bacterium, assembly GCA_965248225.1. Lineage (GTDB taxonomy): Bacteria > Nitrospirota > Nitrospiria > Nitrospirales > UBA8639 > Nitrospira_E. The sequence goes on along the minus strand of CBDFIV010000015.1, from coordinate 3,134,721 downwards.
AGTTCGTTTCTCAGGGTTTCAAAGCTGGCAATCGGGTCTTCTTCAATCCATTCCGTGATATCAATGAGATACAGCAATAAGGCCGTTCGCTGAATATGTTTAAGAAATTGAATGCCCAGACCTTTGCCTTCATGGGCTCCTTCGATTAATCCAGGAATATCGGCCACCACGAATGAGGAATCTTCCGTCCATTCTACGACGCCCAAGTGAGGGCGCAAGGTGGTAAACGGATAACTCCCAATTTCCGGGTGAGCCGAGGAGATGCTCGAGATTAATGTGGATTTGCCAGCATTAGGAAAACCAACGAGGCCTACGTCGGCGAGTAGCTTTAATTCTAATGTGAGCCATCGTTCTTCTCCAGGCGTCCCTGGCTCAAATTCTTGTGGCCCACGATTTGTGGAAGAGACAAATCGTGCATTGCCTTTCCCGCCTTTTCCCCCTTGCGCCACCACGGCGGTTTGCCCATCAGCGATAAGATCGACAATGGTTTCCCCAGTCTCTTCGGCTTTGACTAAGGTACCAACGGGGACCTGGATGACCGCATTGGCTCCAGTTGCGCCGTGCTGGTCGGACTTGAGACCTCGTTCGCCAGATTGGGCTTCGTAGTGGCGTTGATTGCGTAAGTCTAAAAGCGTCGATATGCGGTTGGATGCTTCGAAAATGGCATGTCCTCCGTTGCCGCCGTCACCACCATTGGGTCCACCGCGAGGGACAAATTTTTCCCGACGAAAACTACAATGTCCAGAGCCGCCATTCCCGGCTTTGACAAAAATGCGTGCGTGATCGATGAACATAGAAGTCCTATCTTACCCGGCGTAGAGGAAGAAACTGAAGTGAGTGCTACGAAAAGAAAGGGAGAATGATGGGGAACGGTTAGGCGGAAGGATACACGCTGACCTTGCGTCGGGCTGCGCCTCCTTCAAATTTCACGGTGCCGGTTACTTTTGCGAATAGCGTATAGTCTTTTCCCAATCCCACGTTGGTGCCTGGAAAGAATTTGGTTCCGCGTTGACGGACTAAAATACTGCCTCCGGACACGGCTTCACCGCCAAAGGCTTTGACGCCTAAATATTGTGGGTTACTATCACGTCCGTTTCGGGATGAACCGCCACCTTTTTTATGTGCCATGAATCACGTCTCCAGCGCTAAAAATATTGATTAAGGAGTCAAAATTTCTGTAATGCGAACTTGGGTGAAACCTTGTCTGTGTCCTCTGGTTCGTCGATACCCTTTGCGGCGTTTCTTTTTGAATACCGTAATGGATCGTGTCCGAGCATGGCGAACAATCTCCCCTTTGACCACAGCCTGAGGAATGGTCGGGGTCCCAATAATTGGAGCTTGATCGGTCTGAACAAATCGGACTGAGTCAAACTCAATGGTTGTTCCGACATCACCCTCTATTGACTCAATTTGTAGAAGACCCTGAGGCTCGGCTCGGTATTGTTTCCCGCCTGTTTCGATTATCGCATACATGGTATAGTCGCTCCTTGCAAAACATTCATTTTGCCAGCATGTTTACATTTAAGTCAAGATTTTAGTATATCATTTGCTCCACCGAAGCATAAGGGGGCATCGTATCATACTTATGGTTATCCTGGTGATAAAATGCTCGATATTTTTGAGAAAGAATAGGGGAATAGTCGTCTAATGGTCACCGCATCAAAGAAAATATGGATGGATGGCGCGTTTGTCGATTGGGACGACGCCACTATTCATGTATTAACCCATTCCCTGCATTATGGATTAGCGGCCTTTGAGGGCATTCGATGCTACGAGGGCAAACAGGGGTCGGCCATTTTTCGCTTGCAGGAGCATGTCGATCGCTTGTTTGAATCTGCCCACATCACCCTGATGCCGATGCCGTTCCCTAAAAAAGAGATCACTGAGGCGATTATCGAAACGGTACGAGTGAATGAACTGGCTTCGTGTTATATACGCCCGATTGCCTATATTGGATTTGGGGCGATGGGCATCTATCCAGGTGATAATCCAACTCGAGTGTCAATTGCGGCCTGGCCATGGGGCTCGTATTTGGGTGAGGAGGCCCTGACCAAAGGCATTCGAGCAAAAGTCTCTTCGTTTACTCGTCACCACGTGAATGTGTCGATGACTCGCGCAAAAGTCTCCGGCTATTACGTCAATTCCATTCTGGCCAAATGGGAAGCCAAAAAGTCTGGGTATGAAGAATGTATTCTTCTCGACCCTGATGGGTACGTCGCAGAAGGTACCGGTGAAAATGTGTTTATCGTGACCAAAGGTGTGCTGAAAACGACTCCGTTAACCTCGATTCTTGATGGGATTACCCGCAACTCTATTCTTCAATTGGCACGGGACAAAAATATTCCTGTGGTTGAAGAACGGTTTACCAGAGATGCTATGTACGTCGCCGATGAAGTGTTTTTCACCGGAACGGCTGCCGAGGTGACCCCCGTCCGCGAATTGGATGATCGAATGATAGGTGAGGGTAAGCCAGGTCCAATTACGCAAGCATTACAAGGCGATTTTTTTAAGATCGTTCGCGGTGAAGATCCCACCTACGCCAATTGGCTCACTCGACTTTAACTTTCTTTAAAAATTCAAAACTGGCTGGGGCCATAGCTCCAGCCTTCATTCTTTAAGGAAAATCTCTTTGGGTAGGGCTGGCTTACGAGCGAGGAACCTTATGGTTCGCTTGGCGCGGAAGGTGCGGCTGCGGGAGTGGTCTCCGATGAAGCTTCTGTTGCTGGGGTGGCTGAGGTGTCAGATTCCGTAGAAGGCGGCAGACTTGTTGAGTCATCGGCGGATGAAGATGATGATTCTTGGTGAGTGGCTGGGTGGAGATCAATCACGGTTGAAGATGTATTCGCTTCTCTCGAGAGCACAGCTAGAGTCAAGGAAGAGAGCATGAACACGATTGCTGTTCCCACAGTGACCTTACTGAGAAAGGTTCCTGGCCCGCGGCTTCCAAAGACGGTTTGAGAAGATCCTCCAAAGGATGCCCCGATTTCCGCTCCCTTCCCGGCTTGGAGTAAAATGGAAGCGATCATGAGGAAGCAGACGATGAGATGAATGGAGACGGCTAATGTGTACATATTCGCTTTGGTCCTTGGAAAGCTAAATCTTCAATCTGAAATGGCATGTTCCGCTATCTTAACAAAGGATTCCGAATTCAGACAAGCTTTCCCCACCAAGGCCCCGTTAATCTGTGCGGATTGGAAGAGGGCCTGGGCATTGTCTGCTGTGACACTGCCTCCATAGAGAATCCTGATATGTTCGGCATCCAGCTTCCATTGAGCCGCCAAAAATGATCGAATAGCTGCATGAACCTCAGTCGCTTGCTCCACAGTGGCGGCCTTTCCGGTTCCGATCGCCCAGACGGGCTCATAGGCTATGGTGATGTTGTCGAGGTCTTTCCCTTCCAAACCCGCTAACCCTGTTTGTAATTGATGCTGGATCACAGCATGAGTCTGTCCAGCTTCTCGTTCTTCTAAGCGTTCCCCGATACAGAATATGGGCTGAAGGCCATGGTGGAGGGCTGCATGAATTTTTTCATTGATGCCCTGATCGGTTTCTCCAAAAAGGTGACGCCGTTCAGAATGTCCGATGATGACATAGTGACAGCCTAGCTCTTTGAGCATGGGTGGAGAAACTTCTCCGGTAAACGCGCCCTCGTCTTTCGCGCAGACATTTTGTGCCACGAGTCTAATGGGTGTGGTAGCTAGAAGCTTGGACGCTGCCTGAAGCGCGACATATGGAGGGGCAACGGCTAGTTCCACGGAAGGATGGGACTGATACCTGACCACGATATCCCGAATCAAGGTTTCGGCTTGGGAAATGGTGTTGTGCATTTTCCAGTTGCCGACAATGAATCGATTGGGCATAGAGAACGCGTACTTTCAGAAAAGGAAAAGGATGACAGTATCTTGGTTAAACAGGGCGGTCTGGTAAGGCAGCAAGTCCAGGCATGTGCTTGCCCTCAAGCAGTTGGAGTGCGGCGCCGCCGCCAGTTGAAATGAAAGCCATGCTTTCTGATTCACCGGCTTTATGGACCGCCAAGGCCGTATCTCCTCCACCGACTATCGTCTTGGCATAGGCATTGGCCACGGAATGGGCCAAGGCAAACGTCCCACGGGAAAATGCGTCTCGTTCAAACACCCCCATGGGACCGTTCCATAAGATAGTTTTGGCATTTTGGACTGCTTCGGCAAAGAGGCGAACGGAAGCAGGGCCGATATCCATCCCATACCAACCGGGAGGAATTTCTTGGATCGTCACAATCATTGTTTCTGCGTTAGGTTCCAAGCTGGAGGCTACGACGCAATCGACGGGTAGATAAAATTTGATTTTTTGCGCCATGGCTTGTTCTAGGGTTTCTTTGGCTAAATCAAGCATGTCGTTTTCCACTAACGATTTCCCGATCTCGAAGCCCAGGGCCTTGATGAAGGTAAAGGCCATGCCGCCACCGATAATGACTTTGTCGACCTTCCCTGCCAGGTTTTTAATGACCCCAATTTTGCCTGAAACCTTCGCCCCACCTAAAATGGCGACAAAGGGGCGGGCTGGATTTTCGACGATTCCTTCTAAGGCTTCGACCTCACGTTTCATTAAAAATCCAGCAGCTGATACTTTCACGTATTTGGTGATCCCTACGGTTGAGGCATGCGAGCGATGGGCTGTTCCAAAGGCTTCGTTGATATAGACATCGGCAAAGGCTCCGAGTTGGGATGAAAACTGATCGTCGTTCTTTTCTTCCCCTGGATGAAATCGTAAATTTTCAAGAAGAATCACGTCTCCTGGTTTGGCCTGTTTCACCGCGTCTTCAACCTTAGGGCCAATGCAGTCATTCACAAAGACCACTGGTTTGTTCAGAAGACGATGAAGCCGTTTCGCTACTGGGGCAAGACTGAAGGCAGGGATTGGGAGACCTTTGGGTCGGCCTAAGTGCGAACACAAGATGACCACCGCATCTTCGTCAATGGCCCTGTTAATGGTCGGCAATGCGGCTCGCATCCGTGAGTCGTCTGAAATTTCCCCAGAATCATCAAGGGGGACATTGAAATCCACCCGAATCAGGACTCGTTTGTTGCGGAGATCGATCTGGTCGACGGTTTGTTTGGTCAGGTGCATGACTCCCTCTGCCTTCCTTGAGAGATGGAGTATGGCGGGATCTTCACCAAGATAGCCCGCAGTACGGTCGTGAGTTATCCCTTTTGGGCGAGAACTTTGACGAGGTCACGTAAGCGGCACGAATACCCCCATTCATTGTCATACCACGCAAAGACTTTCACTAAACGTTTGTCCATCACCGAGGTGAGGGGAGCGTCCACTGTTGCGGAAAAGGAACATCCATTAAGATCAGTTGAGACAATGGGGGCTTCAGAGACTTGCAAGTATCCTTTTAATGACCCTTGGGCAGCTTGTTTAAATGCGGCATTAACGGTTGCCGCATCGCAATCTTTTTCCACTTCGGCTGAGAGGTCAATGAGGGAGACATTCGGCGTCGGGACGCGGATGGCCATGCCGTCGATCTTTCCTTTTAATTCAGGAATGACGAGATGCAAGGCCTTGGCGGCACCGGTTGAAGTCGGAATCATGGAAAGACCGGCAGCCCGCGCGCGGCGTAAATCCTTATGTGGTAGATCGAGAAGCTGTTGATCGTTGGTATAGGAATGTATTGTTGTCATAAATGCATGCTTGATGCCGAACTCCTGCAAAAGAATTTTGGAGAGAGGGGCCAAGCAATTTGTGGTGCAAGAGGCATTCGAAATGATTGTGTGCTCTTGTGGATTGTAGGTGGATTCGTTGACGCCCAACACGATCGTGATATCAGGATCTTTAGCCGGTGCCGAAATGATGACTCGGGAGGCTCCAGCTTCTAAATGTTGCCCTGCACTCTGGCGGTCAGTGAATCGGCCGGTTGATTCAATGACAAAATCAACCTGCAATTCTTTCCATGGCAAGGATTTGGGGTCTTTGATGGCAAAAATGCGAATTGATTTGCCATTGACGACCAGTGAATCTGGGGTGTGCTGGACATCGGCTTGAAACGTCCCATGCACCGAGTCGTAGGTCAGAAGATGGGCGAGTGTTGGCGAATCGGTTAAATCATTCAGCGCCACGATCTCAATGTTGGGATCGTTATAGCTGGTCCGGAAAAAATTTCGTCCAATACGACCGAATCCATTGATGGCAACGCGAATACTCATAGGTGTCTCATGGTGCTGAAATGACTATTAAAAAGAGGTGAAATACTACTCCGGATAGTAGCGAGGGGTCTAAGTACTGTCAAGAAATGGCTCATTGATCGTACTCAGATTTTCATGGCTTCTTGCACTTCTCTCATGGTCTCCTTCGCGACCACGGACGCTCGCCTTCGGCCTTCTGCAACTATCTCTTGGGTTTGGCAGGGTTGAGCAGTCACAGCCGCGCGGGTTTCCCACATAGGAGAAAAACGTTCAACCATGGCGTCGCCCACCTGTTTTTTACAATCGATGCATCCAATGGCCGCTGTTCGGCAATCAATGTCAATTTGTTTGATGGTGGAGTCAGGTGAAAAAATTTTGTGAAAGTCATAAACAGGGCACAGTTCAGGGTTGCCTTTATCGGTTCGTCGGACCCGTGCCGGATCGGTGACCATGGTTTTGAGTTTTTGCCGAACGGTCGGTTCGGTATCTGACAGATTAATTGTATTGTGATAACTCTTACTCATTTTTCGTCCATCAATCCCTAACACTTTAGGGAATTTGGTCAAATATTCTTTGGGTTCTGGGAAGACGGGTGTGTACAAACTATTGAACCGCCGGCCCACTTCTCGTGTCAGTTCCAAATGCGGAAGTTGGTCTTTTCCTACTGGCACGAGATCAGGCTTATACAAAAGAATGTCCGCAGCTTGAAGCACTGGATAGCCTAAAAAGCCATACGTGGAAAGATCCTTCTCTTTGATTTCGTCTTGTTTTTCTTTGTATGTGGGATTGCGTTCTAACCAGGGTATGGGAATGATCATCGAGAACAACAAATGCAAAATGGCATGTTCAGGGACATGAGATTGAATGAAGACCGTCGCTCGATTCGGATCAATTCCTGCCGCGAGCCAGTCGATGAGGAGTTCTTGCGAGAACTCTTTCAGACGGCTGGTGTCGGCGTAATTCGTTGAGAGGGCATGCCAATCGGCCACAAAGAAAAAACAGTCATGCTCGGCTTGAAGTGTTTTCCAATTTTCTAAGGCACCAAGTAAGTTGCCCAAATGCATCAGTCCACTAGGTTGCATGCCGCTGAGTACACGTGATGCCATAAGACCTCGTTAAAAAGCTGAATTAAGACAATATATTTGAAAGAAAAACATGGAAAAAAACGTCTCGAATGGAGCCTAAATACATACTCAAAATTGGGAAATACGAGTTAACCATTATCAATCCCATAACAACAAGCATGCCATGGCGTTCGAGTCGGTGCAAAACTATCGCCTGGTTGGGTGGAAGAAGGCTAACAAGTACCCGGCTTCCATCCAGAGGTGGAATGGGCAAAAGGTTAAAGGCGAATAAGGCAATATTAATGAGCATTGAAAATAATGCCATGGCCGAGAGTGGGACGAGGATCATGCCCAACAGATCTCCGCGTAGCTCCACGCCTGGTTGTGGAGGCCAATTTTCTTGGAGAGTGGGATCAATATAGAGAAATAAGGCGAGCAATAAGCCGCTGACGACGGCCAGGAATAAATTCATCAACGGCCCAGCGATCGCGACAAGGGCCATATCTCGTTTGGGATTATGAAGTTTCCTGGTATCGATCGGAACCGGCTTAGCCCAGCCAAAGATGAATCCCCCTGGGATCAGAAATAAAATGAAGGGAACAATAATGCTTCCATACAGATCAATGTGCGGGATAGGGTTCAAGGTGAGTCGACCGAGAGACTTGGCCGTCGGATCCCCAAAAAAATAGGCGACTCGCCCATGGGCATATTCATGAAGCACCACTGCTGCCATCAATGGGACCAACATGAATGAAAGGTTATGGAGGAAGGAAGTCAACGAATCCATCGCGTTAATTCAGTTGAGTGAAATTTCGATTGTTGACTTGGAGGAGATAAAGTCGACGATTTAAGATACCCGCTGAGCTAAACGACGCAAATCCACTGAGCGCGGGCAAGTCTGACCGCCGGACGAGTTGATCCCAGACATCTTGCCCGGATTGGGCGCCCTTACGAATCGTTTCTAATACGACCGTAGCGGCATCGTAGGCTTGAACGGCAAACAACGAGGGCTCTTTTTGAAATTGGCTGCGATAGCGTTGAATAAACATCTGTACGCTCGGGTCTGGGCTGTTCAGAAAAAACCCATCGACGAAAATGCTGCCATTCAAGTCTTGTTTGGCCCATCGAAACAATTCGTGATTATGCCAGCTATTGCCCCCAAGGATGGGAACATTCATATCAAAAAATGCCAGTTGAGCAGCAATGATGGCCAAGTGCACCGGTTGCCCTGGGAGAAAAATGGCGTCAAAACCGGGCGTATAGACCAGGCGTTGCTCACCCGTTCGGGTTTCCTCCTCCTCCTCCAGACCATATTGCGCAAGATCCTTGATTTTCAGGCGACGCAATTGTTCGGCAACGTCCGTTTGTTCTTCCGTATATTCTTCGACCGCAATCACCTCTCCACCGGAATGAATCACTTCCTTGCGAAACATATCGGCTAATTCACGCCCATAGGCAGTTTTCGGATAGACGATACAAAACCGATGATAGCCTAATGTCATGGTCGCGTATTCCACGAGGCGTTTGGCCTGAACGGATGAGGTCATGGCCGTATTGAACCAATACGAGCCATATTGGCGGACGTTCAGGAGTGTGGAAGATGGCGTGATAAACGGGGTGGCATAATCATCTGGAAGACGGCCGAGGCTGCGAATTTCTCGAGTCAGTAACGGGCCAATGACGGCCCGAGGTTGAAACTCATCGAGGAGTTGTTGCATCTCGACCCGCAGGGGGGCATTGAGTGTCGTGGTGTCTTTCACGACCAGGCCCACCGAAGAGAGTCCCCATTGTTCCTTGGCGATGTCCATGGCCAGCCGAATGCCATTGAGTAAATCATTTCCATACGGTTTCATTGGGCCGGAAAACGGCAACGCCACTCCTAAAATATGGGGATGCACTTTGATTTTGCCAATAAACGATTGTAGAAGTGCCATGGCCGTTTGTGCATAGGGATGCATGGGAAAGCGTGTTAAAAAGCCACGAATATCTCGTTCGGCTAAGACCTCATCGCCGCGCGAGGTGTGCAGCTCAATCAGTCTGATCGTCGCGATATCTCCTGGATAGCGAGTGGAATAGCCTTCTATGAGTTCTTGGAGACCTTCTTCATCCAGTCGTTGTAGAACGAGTGACTGCGTGAATTGCTCCAGCTCGAGCCGTTCCGACGGATCGACCACCATCATTTCATTGAGCGCGGCTTTGATCGCTCCCAAAGGATTGCCATCTTCTTGCTCAGCTTGCCTGATGAGTTGGAGCACAGTTCGACGAGAGGCCTGATCGGTTGCATAATCCAATGCGAGGTAGAGTTGGCTGAGGGCCTGCGTATAGTCTTTGGTTGTAATAGAAATTTCCGCTAACAAAATTCGAGCGGGGTTGGTCACTGGGGAAAAGGGAAATTCTTCCAATAATTGTTGCAAGACGCTCACGGCTTCGGGTAGTTGGTGCTCGCGCTGAAGGGCGGTGGCATGTAAGAGGTAGGCTTCCTGAAGAATAGCGGGCAGGGGAAGCGAATCAATCAGCTCCTCCAAGATTTCGATGGCTTTGGCAGACTTTCCTTCATTTAATTGGGTTTTTGCCAGATCAAGAGGCGAAACCGTTGAAGTTTGAGCAGCATAGCCAAGATTCGAGATGGCGAGAGTCCCGAAGCATCCCAGGGCTATTGTGGCCACAGTGAGCCAGGCACACACGCATCGTGGTGATTGTAGGCGAAATAGTTGAATCATGCAGTTGGGAAGAGTGACGGCAAATTTGAAAAACACGTGAAGCAGTGGGTCAAGACCAATAGTACATGAGGGTGCGTTGATGGACGTTTCGGCTTATTATATCAGGAAGTGCGCTTACCTAAATAGGAGAACACCACAAATTCTGTCAAGTAACCAAGGAACTGTTGTCATAACCTTTCGATGGGATTCATGAAAAATCAAGTCGCCAAGAATTCTATGCAAGAATTAATGGACGAATACCTGACGATGTTGCAAGTAGAAAGTGGCTGCGCGGCCAATACCTTGGCAGCGTATCGTCGAGATTTGCGAAAACTCAAGGATTTTTTCCAACAGGAAGGCCTGACGGATCTTCACGCGCTGACCAAACCGTTGTGGGTTCAATTTCTCAGCAGCCTGAAAACGGCAGGTTTATCTTCCTCATCTATCGCCCGTTGTCTGGCAGCCATACGAGGGTTCTATAAACACATGGCAATCAGTCAGGGGAATGGGCCGTGGGAGGGGATCATCAAAGGGACTCCGAAGCAATGGGTACAACTCCCCAAGCTTTTGTCCGAAGTTGAAGTCATGCGACTCCTCAGTTTTCCGGCCATCGATCACCGAGATGATTGGCGGGATGCCGCCATGGTGGAATTGTTATATGCCACGGGTCTTCGCGTCTCGGAGTTAGTCAATTTGGAAGTGAGTCACCTCAACGTCGACGTAGGCTTTTTGCAAGCGACGGGGAAACGAGATAAACAACGGATTGTCCCGATTGGGCAAAAAGCCCGTGATTTAGTGGCGCACTATATCCAGGCTATTCGCCCGCAGTATCTCAAAACGCGCACGTCCCACGCCCTTTTCCTCACACGGTTAGGTCGAGCCATGAGCAGACAATGTTTTTGGAATATTTTAAAGTCTCGTGCCGTTCGAGCAGGCATCACCAAACCCATTTCACCCCACATGCTCCGGCATTCGTTCGCCACCCACCTGCTTGATCATGGGGCCGATCTGCGGTCCGTCCAAACGATGTTGGGCCATGCCAGTATCGCCACCACCCAAATCTATACCCACGTCGAGCACACCCGCCTCAAAAAAGTCCACGACACGTATTTTCCTAGAAAACAGCGCATCCAAAAATCTTCTGTTATCGACCCGAGCGTTGGTGATTGAGAGCGATAGTTTGAGTTGTGAAGGGGTTCACAAGAAAGCCCACGGCGTTCGATACTGTTTGGCATGTTGACTGGAATGGCTTTTAAGCAAAGTATCATGATAATATCATGATTATGATATATTCATGGGAGGAAGACTATGCTGATAATTAAGCCGATTTCTGATTTACGAAACAAGGCCAATGAACTCTCAAAATTAGTGCACACGAGTGGCGAACCTGTCTTTATCACAAAAAATGGTGAAGGAGACATGGTGCTCATGTCTCTTTCCCACTATGGAGAGCTTCAGAAGCGTCTGGACCTCTATGCCAAACTTGCCGTAGCGGAGGGACAACGGGCAACGGGAGACAAGGGACGTTTGCTCAGCCAGGTCATGAGGGATTTGAGAAAGCAAATACGTGGGGACGAATAGGTATTCGGTCAGACTTCTTTCAACGGCAGAACAAGATTTAAAAGATCTTCTTTTCTTTATCGCTGCGGACAATATGGCAGCAGCGCTGGCCCAAGGGGATCGAATTGAGAAAAAACTTGGCGCTTTGAGCACGTACCCGCATTTGGGGAAAATTCCAAATGATGCCTGCATACCGGCTTAACTCCAGTTGCTACTAGATTTTGTGGTCCGCTGAATTTTTTGGAGCGGAGCCGGGTCGACGGCGATAGCATTTTCCAGGAGTCGATGAAACAAGAGGCCCCGAGAGCGCGAGGTCCGACGATTGAATCGAAAGATAAATTCATTCAGGTAGGCGTCGAGGTACTTATGGTCAAGGCGTCCCTGGTATGTGCCCAGGAGCCAACGTTTCACCCGTGAAATGGCACGGTGGACTCTTGGCAACAGGTCGTCTGCGTCTGGGTCGTGATTTCCCCCACCAGAGGACTTTCGCATTGGTTTGTGCGCATACCCTTCGTCTGCCAGACAGCAATAACTTGTGAGTCCGTCGGTGATAATCGTACTGCCAGGCTCAACATGCTGCTGAACGAAATGCTTGACATCCGCGCTTGTTCGGCCCTTAAGCGGTTGCATTCGCATTCGCCCACTTCCTTTGTCGTTGATTTCCACGGCAACGCCAACCAGTTGCTTGTTTCCTTCTCCACCCAAATAGGCTTCATCAACTTCAACGTGCCCGGCAAGACGGTTGCGGGAGGGGCGAACCATCGCAACCCGTAATTTATGAAGCATGAGCCACGCAGGCTCGTGACCGCTCATCCCCAACACCCTTTGCAACGTTTGAGCACTCGCTCCATTTTTCTGGCTCGTAAACCACCAGATTGCCTGAAACCAAATGCGCAACGGGATACGAGAATCTTGAAAAATCGTTCCGGCCAATGGTGACTGCTGATATTGACATGTGGAGCACACCGACAACCCTCGCTTGGTTTTCCACCTCTTGTGATTCCCACATTTCACACAGATATACCCGTCTGGCCAGCGAAGCTTCTCAATATGGGTGCGACAGGCCTCCTCAGTAAAAAAACGGGTCATCAGATCGGATATGTCCGTGGGGTAACTCACCATGTCGCAAAACACTATATAGTGTCTGCGAGAACACACCATTTTCCCTCGGACCTGTTCCGGAATATTTCCCCCAACCTCTTTTCAGCATCTTCTTTCGTGCTCACGAGCATTTTTTCTCATTCGCTATTGGCGCCAGGTCCTGAGGAAGAGCTCTCACCATGACGGTGGTCTTGATTCGCGACAGAGATCTTCCTCGGCGACAGGATTATTTTCGGTCGCTGGCGGTGCTACGCGGCGTGTTTGAGTCGAGGGTGGCGTTGCCGGTCGTGGGCCAGCAGCTGATTCCCGATCTTGTGAAGATTGTAGGCCAAGATCCCAAATCCGACATACCGCTGAAACCCCGACCAGCCTTTGTCGGGACACCGATTTAACCCATGGTGTTCCAAGGCATTGATGTTTGATTCGATGGCACTGTGCTGCCGCCGTAACCGGCGAAACGTCGACTGTGTTTCCCGGGCCTGATCGGCTTGGGACCGCCGCCCTTTTTTCGGCATGATCACCTCGGGGATAAACAGCTCGAGGAGTTCCCGATCGTCTTGCGCGCTGAACCCCTTATCCACACTCCAACTTTGGAGCCTCGCACCATACTGGGTCAGCAGGCGGTCGGCTAAGGGCAGGGTTTCTTTCACATCACTGCTCTGCTCCATCACCTTATAGTCGAGGATCAAGCTATACTGATCTGTCGTGATAAGCACTTTATGCCCGAGCTCCACCGCCGGCGAGATTTTGCCTTTGTTGATCCATTCGGTATGGGGTTCAAACAACGAAAAGTCTTTCTCGCCATGGGGGATCGTCTCGCCCTTCACGACTCGCCGTTCGATGAGATCCAGATGTTTGATGAGCTTCTCGTGGAAATACTCGACTTCTACGAGTGTACTCTGCTCCACGAGGGACAAGGGCTGAGTGCGAAGAGCCAACAGACTGGCAACGACTTTCGTTTCAAGTGCGTAGGCTTTCTGGAGATAGGTCGTCACGGCCTTCTTCCGCCGTTCGGGCTTCTTGGCACCCCCACCCTGATGAATCGACCCACAGACCCGAAGCAACGCCTTCAGTTGCGTCTGCCAGGTGGCCGCTTTGCGCCAGCCAGGCAAAGCGTGGGCGTGGGCAAGCCGTGGGAGTAGGTCCAGACATTTCCGACAAGCATCCCACAAGAGATTCAAGTCCGTCGGGAAGTGGACGTTGGTCTCTAATACATACGTGTCACTTTTAGCGTGAATGGGTTCGTCGTCTTTTTTTTTAAACACGGATCGACCGGCTTTCACGACAATAGCATTGATCTCGGCCAAGAGGGCTTCATCCACATGACAAACATTCTCACTCAACGTCTTGTGATGAAACCCGTGGCCAAACTCCCCACTGAAGGACGACTCTAAGCCCATGATACGTCGGAGTAAGATGTCATGATGGACCAGGTATTCCAATCGGTCATAGTCACAATCCAAGGCTAACCGGACGACGCCCAGGACCAGCACATGCCAGAGATCCATCCCGGGCCGACCCGTGGCTTTCTTGGTCCCGATGACTTTCTGCTCCAGCAGCTGAAACACCTGCTCATTGATCGCGGGGGTCTGAAAGATCCACTGAAGCCCACGCAACACGGGAGGCAATTCCTCACGACTTTTGAGGGGAATTGGGACGTCTTCGATCGGGGTCTGGCCTAAGGCTAACTGTCGTGCAAAGCGTTGCCGCATCGTCGCGATCCTCCTGGTGATGAGAGCGAATGATGAGGCATTCTACACAAAAAATACCCTGTTTTCAGGAGTTGTGCACACAGGAGGCAAAAGATTCAGGATCAAGGAAATGAAAAAGTCCGCGCCCAATTTGGTTGATGGCGTTTTCGCACAGACACTATATAGTGGGGCAACTGGAGTCAAGCCGGTATGCAGGCTTGCGGGCTGTCGGCAAACGCGAATGACAGTTGACCCACTCCAACCTTTCTCAACTTGCCACCCCCTTCGCTCCCCCGGCATTACCCGGCTTCATCACTACTATGAGGTGGTCCGACTTCTCCACGGGCGTGGTGCCGACGTCGTTGCCTTCGTCCGCGCTACCACTTGATGGTGGACCCATGGAGATCTCCTGGGGTAAGGATGACTTGCGTCCCGCCATCGCCGCCCCCACTACTGGTCCGGCCACGGTCGGATATGGGGCGTCGCGTTGTGGCGCACGCTCACCCAGTCCGGTCCAGCCTGCATAGGGGTTCATTTGCATTCGGTACGGCGGTTCGTCCTGCATACCGGCTTAACTCCAGTTGCTACTAGATTTTGTGGTCCGCTGAATTTTTTGGAGCGGAGCCGGGTCGACGGCGATAGCATTTTCCAGGAGTCGATGAAACAAGAGGCCCCGAGAGCGCGAGGTCCGACGATTGAATCGAAAGATAAATTCATTCAGGTAGGCGTCGAGGTACTTATGATCAAGGCGTCCCTGGTATGTGCCCAGGAGCCAACGTTTCACCCGTGAAATGGCACGGTGGACTCTTGGCAACAGGTCGTCTGCGTCTGGGTCGTGATTTCCCCCACCAGAGGACTTTCGCATTGGTTTGTGCGCATACCCTTCGTCTGCCAGACAGCAATAACTTGTGAGTCCGTCGGTGATAATCGTACTGCCAGGCTCAACATGCTGCTGAACGAAATGCTTGACATCCGCGCTTGTTCGGCCCTTAAGCGGTTGCATTCGCATTCGCCCACTTCCTTTGTCGTTGATTTCCACGGCAACGCCAACCAGTTGCTTGTTTCCTTCTCCACCCAAATAGGCTTCATCAACTTCAACGTGCCCGGCAAGACGGTTGCGGGAGGGGCGAACCATCGCAACCCGTAATTTATGAAGCATGAGCCACGCAGGCTCGTGACCGCTCATCCCCAACACCCTTTGCAACGTTTGAGCACTCGCTCCATTTTTCTGGCTCGTAAACCACCAGATTGCCTGAAACCAAATGCGCAACGGGATACGAGAATCTTGAAAAATCGTTCCGGCCAATGGTGACTGCTGATATTGACATGTGGAGCACACCGACAACCCTCGCTTGGTTTTCCACCTCTTGTGATTCCCACATTTCACACAGATATACCCGTCTGGCCAGCGAAGCTTCTCAATATGGGTGCGACAGGCCTCCTCAGTAAAAAAACGGGTCATCAGATCGGACATGTCCGTGGGGTAACTCACCATGTCGCAAAACACTATATAGTGGGGCAACTGGAGTCAAGCCGGTATGCAGGCGGTTCGTCTCGGGCTTCCATCCCACACGCCCTCACGGGCAGAAGGTGTTGGCCGCTGGCCAGCCTTCCTCGCGTGCAGTTGCCTCTGACTCGTGGTTGCCTCCGACAGGCCCCACAGGGGACTTCCACCCATAAGCGCTAACTTGTTTATTCCTATTCGAAATAGTCCGTTAACTGGACTGGTCGTTGTCGCGGACGCTCCGCTAATGCTCTCGAGACATGATTCCAATCATGGAGCGCCTCAGACAATGACCACTGCGGTTCGATGGCGCGCTTCATCTGGTTGAGGAGGAACCCAAATTCACGCCACGCACTGGGTGGCTGGTGATTCTTCCACTCCATATCCCCAGGGGGAAATAGATTCCGCATGCGCCAGCAACTTCTCAATAAGCAGGGCCACGAGGAGCTTGCCATACAGCCACGCTTTGGCGCTTTCATCATCGGATTTGGGGAGATGGCCCAGTTGTGCCAGCGACTTAAAGCGCTTGAAGACCAGCTCCACCTGCCAGCGGATTCGATACCACTGCAACACCTCTTGTGCTGGGAAGGCTTTCTCTGGAAAGGTGGTGAAAAGAATGACGTACTTGGCGTACTCCAGCGTACAGGGCTTGACCTGTGTGCCCTTCCTCGCAGCCGTGCGGCGAACCGTGGCTTGGGCACAGTGAATCGCGTGCTTGGATTTCCGGATCACGCACAGCCGCCCTGGTATCCTTGACCCGGCTTCGAGAACGAGCACCGGCCAGGACTTGGCCGCCCCTGCCTTCTTGAGCGATGAGACGGTCTTGAGTAAGTCAAAAGATGTCCCGTGTCGGTTGTGTAACGGCAGGCTGGCCGTATTGACTCGCACGGTGACGTACGCGCCCTTTGCGACAACATATCGAATGCCTTTGGCTGTGGAGTACCCGCGATCCGCCAGGATATACTCTCCTGCCCCAACAGGAAACTGCGTCAACGACTCACCTGTCCCTTGCCCCTCAGTCTCGGTGAGTTTCAAAAAATCACAGGCCAACGAGGGGAGACAGACGCTATAGTGAATCCGCCAGAGACTCCCGGTTTTGCCAGGTTCCTTCACGGTGGTGGCATCAACCGCTCTCACCTGAAACCCGCCAGTGGAGGAGATGCTCACTCCTCGCTCTTGAAATAAGGCCACGCATAAGGCGTAGAGCCATTTCCTGGATTTCCTCAATCGTTTCAGCAGCGCGACGTCAGACAGGTCAGCCAACCCAGCTTTTTTGGCCCGCACCACCGTTTCACGAAGTGAATGCCCACACCCAAGATGAATCAAGAGCGTACGCAAGAGACTCTCGGCCGATTTATTCTTCCGCAATCCCTTTAAGGCGCCCGTACCTACTGCCAGCTTCTCCCAGTCATCTGGGAAAAATGACCGTAAAAGGGTCCAGTCTTCGTCCATGGGTTCTCCTCCATAGAATGTCTGCCGCTATGGTAGGGGACTTGCCGAGATAAATCAATAAACAAGTTAGCGCTTATGGGTAAACATCCCCCCATGGGGCATGATGCCCATGGGTGCGTCGGCCATGGCATTCATCACATGGTGTAATCGATGGCAGTGCATGCGCCATGTCCCCGGGTTCCAGGCCATAAATTCAACGTCGCGCGTAGTGCCCGGAGGCACATTGATGGTGGAGCCTCGCCATTGGGCCACTTCCGGAATAGGGCCGCCCTCCGTTCCCACGACTCGCCAGGAATAGCCATGAATATGGATGGGGTGACTCTGCATACTGAGATTGCCAAATCGAATTCGTACGCGTTCCCCTTGTTGGATATGCAATGAATCAATGCTGGGTGCAGCTTTCCCATTAAAGGTAAACCAGTTGAAGTCCATGGAACTGATGTTCGGATTGGGGTTACCGGGAGCAAAGGTCCATTCTTGCAACATGATGGCGAAGTCTTGATCCGGTCGTAATGAGGCATCTTTGGGATGGACCACCATCATGCCACCTAATCCTAAGGCATCTTGTTTCATGACATTAAAGCCCGTGTGATACATGAAGGTGCCATGTTGGTAAAGCGTGAATTCATAATTGTGCGTGCCGCCAGGTGGTGTGGGCGGTTCGGTTACTCCGCCGGCTCCATCTTGCTGGTTGGGAATTTCTAGTCCATGCCAGTGAATCGATGTGGGTTCCGGCAGTTCGTTAATGAGAATGACCCGAATGCGATCGCCTTCTGTCACCTCAATAGTCGGACCCGGGATCGAGCCGTTGTATCCCCAGACGAGGCCTTCTTGAGACGAATGCGTCATCTTGTGGGCCATATTGCCTGTGAAGCGATTCATGACAGGAATGGTGGATTGATCCATCGGCTGTCCATCGGTGAACTCATGCATGAAGGGCTGAGCAATCAGCGTAAACACTTTTACCTTGCCATCGAGTGTATGCCCAAGCGGTGGGACATTCACCGTATTCACTTGCCCCATTTGTGTGCCCATGAGTGGGGGAGGGGTGGTGTATTCTTTTCCCTCTTCAATGCGTGGAGCATGAATCGTTCCTAAAGGATTGCTCACTTCCCTTGCATTCGATGATGAGGCTTGAGGGTTTGAGTTGGGTTGGTGGTCGTGGCTCTCAGTTTCCGCATACACAGTTGAGCAAAACGAGAGAATGGTAACCAGTATAAATAATTTTTTGAATAGGGATGACCAACGCTTGTGCATAGATTGCCTCTTTTTTCCTCAACAATGAATACTCGAATGCCAATCTTATACGGGCACCAGAACTGTATGCGGCCAGGTGGCTGGTCTGCTGATGTGGAAGGATTAAATCAGAAACGTTGAAAGGAGAAGATAGCGAGGTGGACCTTCACCCGTTGAATAGGAAGGCATGGTGTTGGGATGAGCGTACGTTACCTGTTTGCCCAGACATGCATTATGAGGGGTTATGGGAAGCAGAATTGCCTCGCTCAGTTCATCAGTAAGACTTGAGCCAGAGACGAACGCCTCAAAACATTCACCAGGGTCATCCATGCCATGATGCGTGGCGTGAGGTGCCGCATCGGCAGAATTTGTCACCATCGGGCAGAAGAGGCTCAGGCTTCCACATAGCAGAAGAATACTCACACACAAGAGCGAAAGGAATTGACATCTCCAAGTAGAGCCATCAGCCATGCTCATATTCTAATGCCACAATGATATTCAAGCAAATAAACCACTTTGGGATAGAACTCAAATTTTCATCCTTTGTAAGGAGGGGCTAGGGGAGGTAGAGACGTCATTTGACGCAATCTGTCAATCATGAGTGTTTGTCTCATTTTATGGCTTTCCCCATTTATCTGAAATATCCAATACCCTTTGATGGAGTGAGGACTCTTAGGAAAAGGATATTGCGAAAAATAGGGGCCAACGAGTAGGGTAGAGCCCTGGCTAGCACATTCATTCAATACGTGAATAAAGAGGAGCCTTTTCATGGGAGAGTTTCAGTATCAGGAACTATTTGAGCATGCGGTGGATACGACGACCTATCGTAAGCTGACGTCTGACTATGTCTCGACGACGACCTTCGAGGGACAAGAAATCGTCAAAGTAAGTCCCGAGGCCCTCACGCTTTTGGCGCGGGAGGCCATGGATGACGTCTCGCATTTGTTGCGATCGAGTCACCTCAAACAATTGGCCAAAATTCTGGAAGACCCTGAGGCCTCGCATAACGATCGATTTGTGGCCCTGGAACTTCTCAAAAATGCCAATATCGCCGCCGCGCGAGTCCTCCCTGGATGCCAAGACACCGGTACCGCAATCGCTCTCGGATATAAAGGGCAGCAGGTCTTTACAGCAGGCGATGATGCCGAATCCGTTTCCCGGGGTATCTTTGAGGCCTACAATACCCGCAATCTTCGCTATTCGCAGATGGCCCCGCTCGACATGTACACCGAAAAAAATACCGGTAATAATTTACCAGCCCAGATCGATCTCTACGCCAAACCTGGGTCTGAGTATCACTTTTTGTTTATCGCCAAGGGTGGGGGCTCGGCCAACAAAACCTTTCTCTATCAAGAGACTAAAGCCCTTCTTAATCCTAAATCCCTACTCGCATTCGTCGCAGAAAAAATTCAGACATTGGGCACCTCGGCCTGCCCGCCGTATCACTTGGCATTCGTGGTGGGCGGCTTGTCGGCAGAGTTCACGTTGAAAACCGTCAAACTGGCCAGTTGCCATTATTTAGATGATCTGCCCACCTCTGGTAACAATCAGGGCCGCGCGTTTCGAGACATGGATTTGGAGAAGCAAATATTTCAGCTGTGTGCAGAAACAGGTATCGGCGCGCAATTCGGTGGGAAATATTTCGCACATGATGTGCGCGTCATACGGCTTCCACGTCACGGGGCCTCCTGTCCTGTAGGTTTGGGCGTGTCCTGCTCAGCGGATCGACAAATTTTAGGCAAGATCACCAAGGACGGAATCTTTCTCGAACAGCTCGAAACCAATCCCGCGCAATACCTTCCGGAGGTGACTGAACAAGATCTTGACGGAGAGGTGGTCAAGATCGACTTGAATCGGCCTATGGGGGAAATTTTGTCAGAGCTGCGCAAGCATCCCGTGGCCACTCGACTGTCCCTCACGGGTCCTATCGTGGTAGCGCGAGATATCGCCCATGCCCGACTCAAAGAACGCTTGGATGCCGGGAAAGGTCTGCCCCAATACTTGAAAGATCATGTCGTGTATTACGCTGGTCCTGCCAAAAAACCCGCAGGCCA
Organism: Nitrospirales bacterium; assembly: GCA_965248225.1. Taxonomy (GTDB): domain Bacteria; phylum Nitrospirota; class Nitrospiria; order Nitrospirales; family UBA8639; genus Nitrospira_E. The sequence continues at coordinate 3,114,196 of CBDFIV010000015.1, read as the reverse complement.
TGCCTCCGGTTCCTTTGGTCCCACTACTGCTGGACGTATGGATTCATACGTAGATCAATTTCAATCCGAAGGTGGCAGTATGGTCATGCTGGCCAAAGGCAATCGCTCAAAACAAGTGCGCGAAGCATGTGGGAAATATGGCGGGTTTTATCTGGGTTCCATCGGTGGCCCTGCAGCGCGCCTGGCCGAACATAGCATCAAAAAAGTGGAAGTCCTGGAATACGAAGACCTCGGCATGGAAGCCGTCTGGAAAATCGAAGTCGAAGACTTCCCGGCCTTCACCGTCATCAACCACGAAGGCAAAGACTTCTACGCTGACCTAGACATCCAAAAGGCCGCAGGCCTCATTCAGGTAAGTGCCGAGGGAAAGAAGTAGGGAAAGGGTTCATATGGCGAAGGTGGGTCGAAATGATCTCTGTCCCTGTGGCAGCGGGAAAAAGTACAAAAAATGTTGTCTCCCCAATGAGGTACCGTCTGTTGCCAGTTTGACCTGGTTGAAAATGCGTAGGACGGAAGGGGAGCTGATCCCAACCTTGCTGAAGTATGCGGTGAAGTTCTATGGGGAAGACGCGTTGGTTGAGGCTTGGGATGCGTTTTCATTGTGGAGGGAGGTGCCCTTAGATCCGAGTGCTCATCCTGAGCTGGATACGGCATTTTTACCCTGGTTCGTGTTTAATTGGGTTCCAGACAATGCTGAAGAAGAGGAGGTTGACCACCTGCCTGAAATGCCGGTGGCGATACATTATCTGGAGCATAAAGGTTCGCGTCTTGATACCTTTCAACAACGGTTTATCACAGAGATTTGTGAGCAGCAGTACAGCTTTTTTATGGTGACCGATACGAATCCAGGCGAGTCTCTCACGCTTCGCGATCTCATGCTGGGTCGAGAGGTCACCGTGCATGAACGCCAAGCTTCTTCGACCTTACAGAAAGCGTCAATCATTTTCACACGAATCATCACGATGGATGATGCGTCGATTATGGTGGGCTGCGCGCCCACAGTCATCCCCCCCACCTATCATAATGACTTCATTGACCTTCGTGAGAAAATGGCGCAGCATTTTCCCAGCCTGGATCAGGATGTTCTCTTTGAGTATGACTTTGAATTGCGCACAATGTACTACGACATTCAAGAGGCACTCTCGAACCCGACCTTGCCACAGTTGCATAATACTGATGGGGATGAGATGCAATTCACCAAGTTGTACTACACGTTGACCTGCTTGCCTCGGCAGGCATTTGACGCCTTGCTCCCGTTATCGTTGGAAGAGAATGCCGAGATGTTTATCCAAGATGAAAAGTGTAATGAGGCTGGAGAGCTGGTTTCTATTGAGTTCCCCTGGCTGAAAAAGGGAAATGAACAACATGTGAGTTGGGAGAATACGGTGTTGGGCCACATTGTGATTAATGGAAGTGTGCTCACGATCGACGTCAACTCCCAGGAACGAGCTGATCTGACCAAACTCGAGATTGAATCGCGGTTAGGCGATCAGGCGAGTTTCCGCAACGCGGTCATCGAGTCATCAGAAAAGATGCTTGAGGATATCGCTGCCCAACCCACGGCTGCTCTTACGACTCAGCAGCCGAACGAGGATCTTGATGGGCCTGAGATGCAAGAGGTGATGAAGGAAATGGGTGAAAAACATTGGCGATCATGGTTGGATATGTCAATCCCCGCTCTGAACGATCAAACTCCGCGCGAGGCTGTCAAGACGGTAACGGGGAGGGAACGTCTGGAAGCCTTGTTATGGGAATTTGAGGGGAAAAGTGACCCACTACAGTCGTTCGCTCCAGACGTGAACGCCCTGCGGCAGGAGCTGGGATTAGATTGATCAGGAAATAGTAGCATTTAACTGGCGAGCCGAACACCGTAGTAAAAAAGTTGAAGTCTTAGAATACGAAGACCTCGGCATGGAAGTGGTGAGCAAAATCGAAGTGGAAGACTTCCCTGCCTTCACCGTCATCAACCACGAAGGCAAAGATTTCTGCGCTGACCTGGACACCCAGAAGGCCTCGGGTCGTATTCAGGTAGGTGATTCAGGGTATAAATAAGAAGCGCTCACTTCGAAAATATAAATTCTCTAATGAGGTTTGAAGTCAAGCAGACTCTTAAGCTCTATCCTGTTTTTCGTATGATCTTGTGATTGCAGACAAAAGCACCAGTTATTTGGCGTAATAAATATCACCACATCTATAATTGTCTGCTTAGGCCCCCTGTGGAGAGCCCCTCCTACCTTTAAATTCATCAAAACTTTCTGTAACGTAACTATTTTCGTCGACAGTGGCATTTAACTTGTTGGAGCGAGGTGTACGAGGTCGTAAGGGAAGATTCCAATCAGACTGTTTGATATACCGAGCGGAATACTTGTCCCTGAGTGTCCGGTATCGGCCCAGAGTGTGTAAAAACTCGCGAAGAGCGGATACTGCACCTTTCTCACGGAGGTGTTAGTGATGAGCGGATTTATTCAAGGCGACGATCGCCACCAAGCGACCTTGTTCCCCGAACGATTGGATGATTACCTCGCTGAGGATAATGCCGTTCGGGTCATCGATGTCTTCGTAGACGATCTCGATCTCTCAGGGCTTGGCTTCAAAACCCATTCAGAGAAAACGGGTCGCCCAGCCTACCACCCAACCATACTGCTCAAGCTCTATGTCTACGGGTATCTCAACCGTGTGCAGTCCAGTCGTCGCCTAGAACGAGAAGCGCACCGCAACATTGAGCTCATGTGGCTCACCGGACGCTTAGCACCGGACTTTAAGACCATCGCCGACTTTCGCAAGAACAATGGCCAAGCCATCCGTTTAGTCTGTCGTGAGTTCATCATGCTGTGCAAGAAGCTCAATCTGTTTGCGGATGCCTTCGTGGCGATCGACGGCAGTAAGTTCAAGGCCGTGAACAATAGAGACCGGAATTTTACGAAGGCCAAGATGCAGCGCCGGTTGCAAGAGATTGATGCGAGCATTGAACGCTATCTGGGCCAGATTGCCAGCGCGGATCGACAAGAAGCGGCGATGGCCACGGACAAAACCCAACGGTTGGAGGACAAAATCACGGCCCTGAAAACGGAAATGGCACGCCTCAACACGCTCGAAGTCCAAATGCTTCAAGCGCCAGACCAACAGATCTCACTCACGGACCCGGATGCGCGGTCGATGACGACCAGAGGCACGGGGATGGTGGGGTACAACGTGCAGACGGCTGTGGATGCGAAGCACCACCTGATCGTGACGCACGAGGTCACCAATCAAGGGCATGATCGTCACCAGTTGCACCACATGGCGCAACAAGCCAAGGAAGCCATTGGCTCGGAGACCCTCGCCGTGGTTGCCGATCGCGGGTACTTCAAGGGGGAAGAACTCCTGGCCTGCGAGCAGTCCCAGATCACGACCTATCTCCCCAAGCCTCAGACATCAGGCAGCAGGAAGAAAGGCTTGTTCAGCAAACGCGACTTCATGTACCACGCGGACGATGATGAATATGCATGCCCGGCAGGGGAGCGCCTCATCTGGCGGTTCGAGACGGAGGAGAAAGGCTTGACGATCCACAAATACTGGTCATCACACTGTCCGAATTGTTCCATCAAGTCGCAGTGCACAACCGATAAGTATCGGCGAGTCGGACGATGGGAACATGAAGCTGTGCTTGAGGCAGCCGAAGCCCGTCTCGATCGTGAACCGGAGCGTATGCGCACTCGACGAGAAACCGTCGAGCATCCGTTCGGGACCTTGAAAGCCTGGATGGGGTCTACGCACTTCCTCACCAAAACCCTCAAGCATGTGAGCACCGAGATGAGTTTGCATGTGTTGGCGTACAACTTCAAACGAGTGCTGGCGATTCTCGGCGTGAAACCGCTCCTCCACGCGATCCAAGCGTGAGTGGCGCCCTTATGCACGCAAAACTAGGCTCAGCAGCGACACCGATGACGCATCAGGGCTGCTCGTGGTTCCACAAAACGGAAGTGCTCGTTAACACAAACAACGAAGAGGAGAGGTGCTGCCGCGCCTCCTGCAGCGGTGCAATGGTTGGGAAAGGGAGTTATTACACAGCCTCGGCCCAGAGTGTGTAAAAACTCGGAATTTTCTGGATTCAGGGGGTGCCTCACCCCTTGCTTATACAGAGATCGTGGCATACACGCGATCTTCGGAGGCTAAATTTTTAGATCAAAATTTTATACGGAGTTTTCACAGAGCCTCGGCCAACTGCGGTCATTGGGGGAACGTTGTTTCAGGAATCTGGCCACAGTCTTATCCCAGTACCCACACATGGAAACGCTCAGGGATAGATGTGACCGCTGTCACAAATCATAAGGGGTCGTTGCGTTGCCACTCTAGGTTCATACGACACAATATTTCAGAGAGGACGTAGAGTAAATAACCCCGCCCAAAGGGCGGGGCTTTTGAAGAAATTTAAAACAACTTCATCGAGCAATACATTTGCACAAGGCGTCGTCGAATATCTTCTCGAATAATTCGAAACAGATATTGCTAAGTCTGGGCGATGTGCCATTTCGTCTCATAACCCGTATGGTTTGTTCCTTAAGCTGACATGCGCACAGACAATCACAACCGTGACCGGCCGCCGCGGCCGGCTGAACGTTTCCTCCCCGCCCAAAGGGCGGGGCTTCCACGTTCGTTTTAGTGACTCAGAGACATGTCATGAAACACGCGACCTGACCGTTCGCAGTAACAGCAGTAAGTCTAGCGGGTGAAGTCCCGTCCGGGGAGTTGTCCGTACGCCCCGGTAGCATGAGGAAGCGGCGCCGTGGCAACACGGGGTTGTGAGTTTCCACACAGCAAGAGAGCAGGTCGTCACGCAAGTGAACCTATGAGTAGCCTCGTCAATGAACTGGAGACGCCGACCCTGTGGTCAGAAGGGGAAGGCCGGTGGGTGGGCGCTGGAAGACCGGAAGTGGCGCCGACTGACTCCCGGGGTAGCAGGGGCGACATGTTCTCGCAGATTTAGTGCCCAGTGCTGGAGACCCGTCTTAGGAGGTGGGGAGGCCCCCGACCGCTGTGTATCAGGCAACGAAAGCGCACCGGCCTGGGACGGGAGTCGGAGGGGCTCATCGTACTGCTTGAGACCGAGGGACAACAGAACCCCGGACGAGGGAAGGAGCCCTGCTTTGTTCACGCAACCGAAGAGCGGAGGATCAGGGGATTGCCATGGCGCTAACCACCCCGGCAACGATCAGGACGCTACAGAGGAAGCTGTATGTCAAGGCCAAGCACGAATCGGCCTATCGCTTTTACGCGCTCTACGACAAGATCAGCCGAGCGGATGTCCTCACTCATGCCTGGCGGCTTGTCCGTGCCACCCGAGGCAGTCCCGGTGTCGATGGGATCAGCTTTGAGGCCCTAGAGAGCGGAATTGGGGTAGACACGGTTCTGCGGGAATTGGCCCGTCATCTGCAAGCAAAAACCTACCGAGCCCAACCGGTCCGGCGCGTTATGATTCCCAAACCGGACGACACATGGCGCCCGCTGGGGATCCCGACGGTGCGAGACCGGGTCGTGCAAATGGCGGTGAAGCTCGTCATTGAGCCGATCTTTGAAGCCGACTTCTGTCCGAATTCGTACGGATTTCGGCCCAAGAAATCGGCACACGATGCCGTGGACGACATCGCCAACACGCTCTGGGCCGGGGACACCCATGTCATCGATGCCGACCTGTCGAACTGCTTCGACAGCATCCCACACACCAAACTGCTCGCCGTGGTCGCTGAGCGCATTGTGGATGGAGGCATTCTGCGTCTCATCAAGCAATGGCTCAAAGCCCCGGTGAGCGGCGAGGACGCGGACGGCACTCGGAAGAGTGTAGGCGGCGGCCAAGCCAACGGCAAGGGGACCCCGCAAGGCGGGGTGATCTCCCATAAGCGCTAACTTGTTTATTCCTATTCGAAATAGTCCGTTAACTGGACTGGTCGTTGTCGCGGACGCTCCGCTAATGCTCTCGAGACATGATTCCAATCATGGAGCGCCTCAGACAATGACCACTGCGGTTCGATGGCGCGCTTCATCTGGTTGAGGAGGAACCCAAATTCACGCCACGCACTGGGTGGCTGGTGATTCTTCCACTCCATATCCCCAGGGGGAAATAGATTCCGCATGCGCCAGCAACTTCTCAATAAGCAGGGCCACGAGGAGCTTGCCATACAGCCACGCTTTGGCGCTTTCATCATCGGATTTGGGGAGATGGCCCAGTTGTGCCAGCGACTTAAAGCGCTTGAAGACCAGCTCCACCTGCCAGCGGATTCGATACCACTGCAACACCTCTTGTGCTGGGAAGGCTTTCTCTGGAAAGGTGGTGAAAAGAATGACGTACTTGGCGTACTCCAGCGTACAGGGCTTGACCTGTGTGCCCTTCCTCGCAGCCGTGCGGCGAACCGTGGCTTGGGCACAGTGAATCGCGTGCTTGGATTTCCGGATCACGCACAGCCGCCCTGGTATCCTTGACCCGGCTTCGAGAACGAGCACCGGCCAGGACTTGGCCGCCCCTGCCTTCTTGAGCGATGAGACGGTCTTGAGTAAGTCAAAAGATGTCCCGTGTCGGTTGTGTAACGGCAGGCTGGCCGTATTGACTCGCACGGTGACGTACGCGCCCTTTGCGACAACATATCGAATGCCTTTGGCTGTGGAGTACCCGCGATCCGCCAGGATATACTCTCCTGCCCCAACAGGAAACTGCGTCAACGACTCACCTGTCCCTTGCCCCTCAGTCTCGGTGAGTTTCAAAAAATCACAGGCCAACGAGGGGAGACAGACGCTATAGTGAATCCGCCAGAGACTCCCGGTTTTGCCAGGTTCCTTCACGGTGGTGGCATCAACCGCTCTCACCTGAAACCCGCCAGTGGAGGAGATGCTCACTCCTCGCTCTTGAAATAAGGCCACGCATAAGGCGTAGAGCCATTTCCTGGATTTCCTCAATCGTTTCAGCAGCGCGACGTCAGACAGGTCAGCCAACCCAGCTTTTTTGGCCCGCACCACCGTTTCACGAAGTGAATGCCCACACCCAAGATGAATCAAGAGCGTACGCAAGAGACTCTCGGCCGATTTATTCTTCCGCAATCCCTTTAAGGCGCCCGTACCTACTGCCAGCTTCTCCCAGTCATCTGGGAAAAATGACCGTAAAAGGGTCCAGTCTTCGTCCATGGGTTCTCCTCCATAGAATGTCTGCCGCTATGGTAGGGGACTTGCCGAGATAAATCAATAAACAAGTTAGCGCTTATGGGGTGATCTCCCCGCTACTGGCGAATTGCTATCTGCACCTCTTGGATCGGACCTGGCAACGGCGGCACCTCAAAGGCAAATTGCACGCGCACCTGGTGCGCTACGCAGATGATTTTGTCGTGATGTGTCGGCAAGATGTAGAGGAACCGCTGAAGGTCGTGCGCCACGTATTGGCACGATTGGGGCTGAGTCTCAACGAGGCCAAGACGCATATCGTGGACGCAACCGAAGCGAGCTTCACCTTCCTAGGGTTTACGCTACAGATGAGTCGAGGGGCGAAGACCGGCAAGCCGTACCCGAATGTTCGACCGGCAGACATCTCGTTGAAGAAGATCAAGACGAGACTGACGGCACGGACACAGCGGGATCTGACCGCCATTGCCTTGAGCGACATCGTGAGAAAGGTGAACCACAGCCTGAGAGGCTGGGCGAACTACTTCCACTATCGGAACTCAAGCCTGGCAATGAGCAAGGTCAGAAGTCATGCGGAAGATCGGTTGCGAACCCACTTGATGAACCGCCACAAGGTCAAGGACAGAGGAGCCGGGTTCCACCGGTTTTCGAGTCGTGATCTCTACGGGCGCTATGGGCTGTACAAGGTTCCCACAGGAGCGGGCTGGCGCTCGGCGCATACCTCGGCATGAAGAACATCGGAAAGCCGTGTAGGGGAAAACCATACGCACGGTTGTGTGTCCAGGTAAGGCGAGTCTGTTCAGTGGGAAGCAAGCCCACCAGGGTAAGAGCCTGTGCCCTGTAGCGTGGATGGCCGCGTGGAGAGAAACCGAGACGCGGAAGCCCATCGACAAAGCCATCGTATGGGATGGTAAGCGAGTTCCCGGGCCGTAACGGAAGTGAACGCAGAGGTAGCCTCGAAAATATGGAACCTCGGAGGTCGAGTTTCTGACCGTGGGACGAAGGCAGCAGGGGTAGGCGAAACAAGGCTGAGACGCCTAGCCACTCCGGCGGGGTGAGAGCGACAGCACGGGAGCAAGGACAGACGACGCAACTGGAGAAGCCCTCCTCGTCCCGAGGCGAAATCCTCGGAGGAAGCTCGGCGCTATAACCAGCTCTCTGGGAAGTGAGTCGAAGACGAGAGGGTGGCGGAGGGGCTCGTAGGAGCGACGAAGCAGGGTAATGCCTGTGGAGCAAAGGAGCCCTACTGGCTGTAAGCTGTGATCAACATGGGAGGCAGGGACGAGATGACAACGGCGTCCATTTTACTGCAAGACCTGCGACAGCGGCTGTACGTCAAGGCGAAGGCTGAGAAGCCATGGCGGGTGTGGGGCCTGTACGTCCACGTGTGCAAAGAGGAGACGCTCCGCGCGGCCTATGCGATGGCTAAGAAAAACAACGGTGCCCCCGGCATTGATGGGGTGACGTTTGCGGCCATCGAGGCCACGGGGGTGGAACCATTCTTAGCACAACTGCGAGATGAACTGGTCACGCAGACCTACCGGCCATTGCGGAACCGGCATGTGGCGATTCCCAAAGATGGCGGGCGGGTCCGCGTCTTAGGGATTCCGGCGATACGGGACCGCGTGGTGCAGGGAGCGCTCAAGCTCCTGCTCGAACCCATCTTTGAGGCAGACTTTCGTGACGGGTCGTATGGGTATCGACCGACCCGGACGGCCCATCAGGCAATTGGCCTGGTGGCCAAGGCCATGGTGCAGAATAAGACGCGCGTGATTGATGTGGATCTGGCGGCCTTCTTCGACACGGTACGGCATGACCGGCTGCTGGCGAAGGTGGCCCGACGCATCCAGGATCCCGCGATCTTGCGTCTGGTGAAACTCATGGTCAAGGCATCTGGCCCGCGTGGGGTGCCTCAAGGGGGTGTCATCTCCCCACTGTTGGCTAACATCTATCTCACGGACGTGGATGAGATGTTGGAGCAGTTGAAGGAGACAACCCGGCAGGGCCAGTATACGTACCTCGAGTATGCCCGGTTTGCGGATGATCTGGTCGTGTTGGTGGATGGCTATCGCCGCCACGCACGACTGGCGCAGGTCGTGGAGAGGAAGCTGCGAGAGGCGTTGGCTCAATTAGGCCTTCAGGTGAATGAGGAAAAGAGCCGGATCGTGGATCTGAGTCAGGGAGAGAGCTTCGGCTTCTTGGGTTTTGACTTTCGGCGTGTGCGGTCGCGGCGTGGGATGTGGCGCCCGCAGTACATACCGAAGATGAAGCGGCGCACCGCGTTGCTGCGAAAGCTCAAGGAGGTGTTCCGACGCGGGCAGGCCCAGCCGGTGGGACGGATGATCGCGGTGATCAATCCGATCGTACGAGGCTGGGTGAATTACTTCCGGATTGGGCATGCGAGCGGGTGTCTGACCTACGTGAAGGATTGGGTGGAGCGGAAGGTTCGGCGTCACATGATGCGCGTGCGCCACCGTCGAGGTTTCGGCTGGAAGAGGTGGAGTAAGGTTTGGCTCTATACCGTGCTTGGGTTATATGGAGATTACCGTGTCCGGTACGGAGGGTCAGCGTGAAAGCCCTTCCAGGCTGATAGGTCGCATAACCCTTGAGGTGAAGCATCCAGGAAAGCCCGGTGCTGGAAATCAGCACGCCGGGTTTGACGTGGCGGGGACTGGAACCGTGACCATGGGAGTCGGACTGAGGCCCACTTCGAAAGGGGTGGATGGGCCACCGAACCCTACCGTTGGCGCGCCAGTCCTCGACCCTACTGATGAGGGGGCGCTGGGAATTTCCTGACGGCTGTGGTCCGTGGTAGACGCGTGCGTCGAAACGGTCGCGAGCAGCTCCAAGTATGCACCAGTGCTCTACTCTACCTAGACTCGATTTACTTGGCTATTCTTTTACGGGCTGCGAGAAGAGAGAGTAGGGGAGTTTGCAGAAGTTGTCGTGCTGGGGAGGAGTCGAGGGTGAGATTTGGAGGACGGACGAGTCCTGATTCATTGATTGTTCCTTTTCGAATATTGGGTGTTGGAGATTTCCCAAAATGTTCGAGTAATTCCATTCCCAATTCCCACCGGTTGAGGGCTTGAGGGCCGGCAAGATGCAAGATTCCCGCATAATCCTTTTCTGTTAATTCGAATAACGCTTTGACCAGATTTTCCACCCATATGGGGCTGCGCCATTCATCAATAAATAATCGATAGGGTTCGTCAGTCTGGGAGGCTTGGATTAAACGGTTGGTTTGGCGATCTGGTTTGTGTAGATCGTAGAGTAACGATGTGCGAATGATTGTGGCTTGTGGGTTGAGCGCACGAACAAGGTCTTCCGCTCGAACTTTGGCCTCGCCGTAGGGATGGATCGGACATGGTTCGCTGGTTTCGTGATAGGGAGCGGCTGTGCCGTCAAAGACTTGATCGGTTGAGAGATGGATGAAACGAATGTGCCGCTCAGTAGAGAGCAAGGCAAGAAGGCCGGCGGCAGGGGCAATGGCGGAAAGGTTGCCTCCCTGTTCTGAACAGGCCGTATGGATGATGACCTCGGGCCGCACTCGATCTAAGAGTATTCGCACTTCATGTGGTTGTTGCAGGTCGCAGACATGAAAGGTCACGCCTGGGATACCCGTGGCGGCGGTCCTGTGTAATGTTCCGGTTGCCGTAAATTGATCAGCCCGGTGTAAGAGATGCGTCCCTAAAAACCCTGCTCCGCCTGTGACGAGAAGTCGTGGTTTCATAAGGCTGTATTGTAGAACACGGACCAAAGAAAATCTTGTGTGCTAGCGATGGGTTGAATAGAATAGTGGCCGGGGAACGTATTTTTTGGAGACCAGATATGTCCATCATTGATTTACGGAGTGATACGGTGACTAAGCCTACTGCCGCCATGAGGCAAGCCATGGCTTATGCGGATGTGGGGGATGATGTGTATGGCGAGGATCCCACGGTCAACCGATTGGAGATGATGGCGGCAGAGTTACTCGGGAAAGAGGCTGGCTTGTTTGTCCCGACAGGGGTGATGGGGAATCAATTGTCGATTCGTCTGCACGCGCAACCGGGGGACGAGGTGATTGTCGAAAGTTCCGCACATATCCTTCGTTACGAGGGTGGGTCGGCTTCCTCCATGTCTGGTGTGCAACTCTGTCCAGTACCGGGAAATCGAGGTCTCTTATCTCTCGAAGCGGTGGAAGCCGCCATTCGGCGACCAGATTTGCATACCCCTTCGACCACGCTCTTATGCTTAGAGCAGACGCATAATGTTGGGGGTGGTTCAGTGTATTCTCTCGAGAGGATTCAGCAATTGACGGCTCTTGCCCGTCGGCATGGTCTGGCGTTGCATTTAGATGGGGCCCGATTATTTAATGCTTCAGCAACCACTGGAGTGTCTGTGGCTGAGTATGCGGCAGAATTTGATACGGTATCGTTTTGTTTGTCGAAAGGGTTGGGTGCGCCGGTGGGTTCTATCGTGGTATCCGATGCTGTGAGCATTCAAAAGCTCCGTCGGTTACGCAAAGTGTTTGGTGGTGGGATGCGGCAGGTGGGCATTTTAGCGGCTGCCGGTATCTATGCGCTTGAGCACCATGTGTCACGTTTGGCGGACGACCATGTTCATGCCCAACTTTTGGCGCAATTACTCCATGCGATTCCTGGCGTGGCGGTTGATGTGCAATCAGTCGAAACGAATATGGTGATGTTCCAAGTGCCTCAATCCCCAAAATCTACTGAACAATTACTTGGGGGTTGCCGTGAAGCTGGGGTGTTGCTGAATGCGATTGGTGACCGGTCTTTTCGTGCGGTGACGCATTTGGATGTGAATCATGAGGATATGGAATCTGCCGGGCAGGTGTTCACCCGCGTGTTTGCCACTATGTAAAGGTGTGTTGGGGGTTGGGTTTGTTGACAGGAGGGGATGCCCTTCCTAGAATTTTCGGTCTCACTACGAAAAAGGGGGTTGCGTGACTTCATTTCCAGCCGTGTCGTTTCAACAGATTTCACAGATTTTGGAATTGACTGATGAATTAGAGATTTCGCGTGAGGCGGTTGAGATTCCGTTGTCGCCTGAAAGTCCGGGCGTGGTTCACCGTTTGGCCAATGGCAAAATTGAGATTGTGGTGGATGCCGGTGTGCCTTTTGAGGAATGGTTGCCGACAGTGACGTCGAAGGTTCAAGCTTTGATGACAGAAGATTCCTCCTCTGAATAGGATTTTGCCAAAGGGGCATCACACGCATGGCGGTACGTGATCGAGAATGGCCAGGATATACAATTTGGTATTGTTGCCAGGGCTGTGGCCGGTTGTGGACGTATCAGGGACTGGATGTGGTGGCCTTGGACTTGAATTGCTCGTTAGGCCCGGCGAGCGTCGGTGAAGGGGTGTTCCTTCGCATGTGTGCCATTTGTGATGGGCGGTGTGATGCTCCGGCAGCGGAGATTTGATCGGTTGCTCGAATGAATGTTTGGGGGAGCCTCGTGCGTTGGCTCCCCGTGTGGCACTTTTTTCTCGTTTGTTACGAACCCACCGTCACGGGTTGGCCTTTCATATCAGTTTCTCCAGCCTTTTCTGTTATTTTCTCCACTGACCATTCTTCAGGGGTGATTTTTAAGATGTGTCCTTTCAGGGTATAAAACTCGCCTTCTGGAATCTCTACCTGATTATTCTCTCCAACATTGATGGCGAGGACACGTTTACCCTTCCTGGTTGTGGTCAGCATGAGCCCCTTCTCTGAGCGTTCCAAATGATAGGCCCCCTGTTCATTGATGACGAGGGAGTTGGCTTCAATTTTGGCATGAAGCTTACCGCCTGAATCAAAAATCGCGAAGTTGACCCGAACGGGGACGCCGCCGGTTTTCCGAAGCTCTAACTCCATTTGTGGGAGTCCTTCTATTTCCACTGTTCCGTTTGAATTACGATACCAATGCGGTCCGACTTTCACATCCATGCCCACAATGCCTCCTTCTCACAAACCCGATGATGAAATCAGGATGAATTCGAAGGGTATTGTACTGACCACATGCATCTGCTGGCTAGAGGAAAAATTGAGGAAAATTTGAAATTTGGGCAATTATTGAGTGGGGGAGGCCTTCTTAATGCGATTCAGGATTAACGCGATACAGCCACCTAAGAGACCGCCGCCGACAATAGGGGGGAGTAATTCCACCATCTTCACTTCCCAAATGGGTTCTTGGGCTATCATCAGATCGCGAACGCCGCCCTGAATCATGATGACGGCCAGGGCCATTAAGGCACCAATCATGAACCACCAGCGAAAAATTTTGAAAGATGCCATGGGGTGTGCTTATGACGAAAGTGGGCGATCCAGCGTGCGATAGTGAATCGCTTCTGCCACATGAGGCGGCTGAATGGTTTCAGACTCTGCCAGATCCGCAATGGTTCGGGACACTCGAAGTATCCGACCATAGCCCCGCGCTGACAGACCTAACTTAGTCACGGCTTGTTCCAATAACGCTTTTCCGGCGTCATTTAATTGGCAGTACTTTTTGACTAACCGTGGTTTGAGTTGGGCGTTATTTAACGTTTTTTCCTTTTGGTAGCGAGTCACTTGTCGCTGTCGAGCTTGAATCACCCGGTTGCGAATGTGATTGGAACTTTCGCTGGGGGTGGTTCCGGATAATTCTTTGACGGGAACAGCCGGTACTTCGATATGAATGTCCAGTCGATCCAAAAGTGGTCCTGATAGGCGGCTTCGATAGCGACGAATTTGATGTGGCGTACAGACACATTCATGCGTGGGATCACCGGAATACCCACAGGGACAGGGGTTCATGGCCACCACCAACATGAGTTTGGCGGGATAGGTCAAACTTGCTTGTACTCGGGTGAGTGTGACCGTGCCGTTTTCCAAGGGTTGCCGCAAGCTATCCAGTAAGATGCGCTTAAATTCCAACGCTTCATCCAGAAATAGGACGCCATGATGGGCAAGGGACACTTCACCCGGACGTGGGATAGAGCCTCCGCCGACTAGCCCGGCTTCCGATATTGTATGGTGCGGGGCCCGAAAGGGCCGGGCGAGGAGGAGGGGTGACGCGGTTGGCAAGCATCCTGCGACACTATGGACCTGGCTGGCTTCCAAACATTCCTGAAAACTCATCGGTGGCAGAATACCAGTGAGTCGTTGGGCTAACATGGTTTTTCCCGACCCTGGTGGGCCGACCATTAAAAGATTGTGTCCACCGGCTGCGGCGACTTCCAGTGCACGCTTGGCTTGGAATTGCCCCACGACATCTCCAAAGTCTTCATCGATATTAGGGAAGTGGGGCTGAAAGGTCTTAGGGTCAGCTGTCACAGGAGATAACGAGAGAGCACCCTGAAGAAATTCCACAACTTGTGGAAGGGTATGGACCCCATAAATGGTGGCATGGTCGACCACACTCGCTTGTAGCGCATTATCGTGCGGAAGAATGAGCGCCTGTGGGGCATGCGTCGCCATGGCCATAGATAGCGCGCCTGGGACCTCCTTAATCCGTCCGTCCAGGGCCAATTCACCGACGAATAAATAGGGCGCCACGCATTCTTGGGTGAGGACGCCTTCGGCGATCAGAATACCGATGGCAATTCCCAGTTCCAACCCAGCGCCTTCTTTTTTTATTCCGGCTGGCGCCAGATTGACTGTGATTTTTTTTGGAGGAAACCGAAATCCAGTATTTTTGAGAGCGGACCGAACCCGATCTCGGCTTTCGCGTACGGTTGCATCGGGTAATCCGACGATGGAAAATTGTGGTAGCCCGCCGCCTAGATCCACTTCTATCTCAATTGGGTTCGCTTCCAATCCCACTAACCCTAAACTATGAACTTTTGCTAACATCTCAACGCGATCCAATCGATTGCATCATTATTTTTGTCTGTAGGGCGGCTGAAGTATAGGCTGATTCTAGGGAGAGCCACAATGTGGAAAATAGGGTTTTTGGAAAGAGGAAAATCCGAAAGTCACTGACTTTGAGAGGGTTTCGGGTATTTCTGAATTCGAATAATCCAAGCAGCCAGACGGGGAGCAAAGAGCAGACAAACCAGCCCAAAACTGCCTTGCAAGAGGAATCGGCCAACATTTCCAATAAAAAATTCCCAGTACCAAGCCTGAATAAAGGCCATGTCGGGTTTTTTCTTGGCCAATTCTGGATAGAAATTCATCACGAGTGGATGAAAAATAATGCTTAATAGAGAGGGGATGGTTAGCCAGCCTAGGAGAAATATTCCTATCAAGGTGATTGCCCAACGTAACCATTCTTCTGGCTGAAGCTGAATGATGAGTGGAGAATTGGTGCTTTCCGGGAAGAGCCAAGTCGCCAAGTCACTGGCCTTATACAAGACCAAACTGGCTAAGCCTAAGGTTGAGAGAGAAGGAAGCAAAGGAGGGAAAATGTATGAGGCCGAAGGTAATGGCCATCCCCCCTCCTTAGAGAAGTCATAAAGACTCTCAGCAAAGGACGGAGCTAATTTTGGAAGAACCTCGATGAATAATCTTAACCCGTCAATATATATAAAAATGGAAAACAGAATGAGCAGGGCATGGAAAAGTTGTCGTTGCGTCATGAGGTGGACGTTTCTGTTTTCCGAGAACCCCAGTGTTCTTGTAGGGAGATCGTCCATCTTGCTAGCGGTTGAGGAAAGAAGGTGAAGGAAAGAGCCATGAGTATGGGAGGTACATGGTTGAGCGCTAAGATAGTCATGAAAAAGGTAATTTTTTCTTCGGTCATTCCAAGGGTCTCTCGTCTGGGATTAAACCAAAGCGAAAGTTGGCTTCCTAATAAAGAAAACATTAGTGAAATGGCATAAGTCAGGCAAAGAAGTCCACACGCAAAAATTCCTATGGTGAGCCATCCAGAGAGTTCGGAATCTTGAAGCGATTCCTCTGAGTTTGAGGAAGGGGAACTCAGAATCCAACGAGAAAGGATTCGATATTTCAAGAGAAGTCCCAAGCTTATAACAAGCATGAGTAATGCTCCAAGGCCACTCGACAGGATCTCTGGCGTTGAAGGGCTCCATTGTAAGTTTTGGTATAAGGCAGGACCAGTCTGTATTGGGATAAGGATCCCTAGCCACAGGAGGATGATTTCCATCCACTTGACCTGTTCTCCTTGAATGGCGGCTGGTTCATTCATGCAAGGAAAATATTGGGAATAGGCAAGGACTGAAATCTGCTAGGGGTTTGCGATCGACGACAGGTCTTTTTTTGCCGCATCGAGTGATTGCAGGATTTCCTCAATCTCTTCATCAGTTGGTTCTTGCGAGGTATTTCCCATTAAGGGAGCCGATGCAGCGGGTTCTTTCTTTTGGCTAATAGGGTTTTGGAGTTGATCTCGTGGAGGCGATTCAGGAACTGGGGCGTTCTCGAGAGGTGGTGGGGCTGGGATCGAAGCGATGGCTGGGACTGTTGGTGTGATTTCAGCGCGTTGTTTTTCTAAAGGGAGAGGAGGTTGGTTTGAAGCAGATGGGTTTATGGCAGGGACAACAGGCGCTTCTCGTTTAGCTGTGGGGGTATGGAGTGTTGTGGGGTCCGTGTCTTTGTTGGATGGTACCCCAGATTTTTGAGAGGGCGGAGTGGTCTTTGCCGAAGGAGCGATGGTTTTTGCTGCTGGTGCCATCAACGTTGGTGGATTGGTAGATTGCTTGGGTTCTCCCCCAAATTTCGGAGAAAGCGGAGGGGTGTTCCTCAAAGGGGCTATGGCTTTTGGTGCTGGTGCCATCAACGTAGGTGGAATAGCTTGAGGAGGGGTGTCTGTGCTGGTTGGGGGTTCCTGAAGACCCGGGGTATTTGGAACTGGAGTGATTAACGTATCAGCTTTGAGTGGCATGGCTTGTGGCAAGCTGGTTTCTTGTAGTGGGATCTCTGACTGTGTTTGTGGGACAAAGAAATGCGGTTCTAGGAGATCGCGATACCAATATCCCAGGGCTCCACCGACGCAAAGCAAAACGATAAGGCCAAGAGTGATTCCGATTTTTCGTGAGATCCGCGTGTGGTTCCCCTGCTTAGAGTCCATGAGCTTCTGAGGGCGTTGAATCGGGGATGCGTATTTGACGGGCAACTCCCCGGAATTGGATGTCTCGGATTGTGTAAGGCTTGCTGTCGATTTTTCCATGGCTTCTGCCGGTTTTGTGCGAGCGGGAGCTTGGACTTGAGGAGTTGCAGAAGGTAGAAATGCACTTTTTTTATCCAACGGGAGTTTGGATAATTGTTGATTGATGATGGTGAGGACGTGCGTGGCATCTTGTAGGCGTTCTTGAGTCTTATTTCGAGTCATTTGGCGGATAAGGTCGCAAATGGCTTCCGGAACCGTATCAAGAAAATTAAACTCTGGATCAGCTTGGTCAAACGCCAATTTTCCCATAATGGAGGTTTTTGGCAGTCCGGCATAGGGTACGGTGCCGGTGAGCATTTCGTACATCATGAATCCCAGAGAATATACATCGCTACTGACATTGAGGAGATCCCCTTTGGCAATTTCTGGGGGAAAATATGGCAAAGGCCTCAGCAGCTCCTCGTCACCGTTGGACAAAATATCCATGAGTATCCATGATAAACCCAGGTCCATGACCTTAATCTGACCTTGCGGCCCAACGAGGACATGGCCGGGATGAAGGGTTCCGTGGATGATGCCTTGGAAGTGGATATGGACAAGGACTTCTGTCATCTCCCGAGCGAGCAAGAGCATGTCCTGGACGGATAGCGAGCCTTTGTCATGAATGATCTGTTGGAGGCTGGGCGCATCGAAGAATTCCATGAAAATGACGGGGGTATCGTCTTCTTCTTCAACTTTAAAAATCTTAATGAGGTTTGGGTGATCGATGAGGAGAAGAGGCTTGGATTTTTCGATGAAGGCTTTTCCCTGAATCAAACGACCGTTGATATGAGAATGATAGATTTTAATGGCGACTTCTTGGCGAAGCCCCATATCATACCCGTAATAAATTGTGCCGGTTTGCCCCTTGGAAATTTCTCCTTGAACGTCAAATTTTCCGGCGAATAGTTGTTTTTTCTTGAGAGTTTGCATGATGACGTGTTGCCTTGTGAGCGGTAGAAATGGGTGATTCTCACCTCTGTGAGACGCAATGTTCTCCAGCATTGACAGAAGGCCTATAGGCTTCCTGCTCATCTTGTCGGAATGGGGCAGGATTTACTTGAATGCCGGGAATTCCTTGGCGTTACCCCTTGGTCGAGTGACAGCCGGAACGGCAGGAAATCCTGTTGAGAAGGGAATTTATGTAGGGCTCAGAGAATTTTGAGCGATTGTCCAACCTGTTGAATGGCTTCAAGCGCTGAATCGATCTGTTCAATGGAGTGCTCAGCCGTCACGGTGATTCGAAGACGACTTGTCCCTTTGGGGACGGTGGGTGGTCTGATGGCTGGAATGAACATGCCTTTTTGTCGTAACTGTTGGGACATCTCCAGAGCAAGCGAAGGATCATTGACGATGATGGGAAGAATGGGGCTTTGTGTTTTAGTCAGATGGCAGCCCATGGCCATGAGTCCTTGATACATGTATTCACGATTCGTCCAAAGTCGAGCACGCCTTTCCGGTTCTTGTTGAATGATTTGGATGGCCTGTTGCGCGGCGGCGGCCATGGCTGGTGGAGGTGCGGTGCTATAGATGAATGCTCGTGCGGTATTGATCAGATACGCGATGAAGTCTTTCGTTCCGGTGATGAACCCCCCGCTAGCCCCCAAAGCTTTGCTCAAAGTGCCCATATGAAGAAGGGAGGCGGATTCCACTCCCCAATGCTCAAGGGTTCCCCGCCCTGTGGCACCCATCACGCCAGTCCCGTGGGCATCATCGATGAGTAGCGTGGCTTCAAATTCCTCAGCTAGCCGTACCAGCTCGGGTAGAGGGGCAAGGTCGCCATCCATACTAAAGACGCCTTCAGTGAGGAGCAGGGTTGGTCGGTTGGAGGGGCGTTTCGTTAAAAGGGAGTGTAAATGCTCCATGTCATTGTGATGGAAGACTCGTAGGGTGGATCGACTGAGACGGCAGGCATCAATAAGGCTGGCATGGCATAGACGGTCAGCCAAGATGAGTCCTCCAGTTTTGGCCAGTTGGGGGATGACTCCCAGATTCGTGGCATACCCAGAAGAAAAGGTGAGTGCGGCTTCAGTCGTGGCGAACTGGGCTATTGCCATTTCCAGGTTGTGATGGGGCGTGAAGGTGCCGGAAATTAATCGGGAGGCCCCGGAACCTACCCCAAATTTGTCAATGGCCCTCATGGCGGCCTGTTTCAGTTGAGGGTGATTAGCCAGGCCTAAATAATCATTGGACGCAAACAGGAGAGCGGGTTGTCCGTTCAAGGTTATGATCGGACCGCAAGCCGAGCCCATGATCGATAATTTTCGGAGGAGATGGTCTCGGGCGAATTTTTGAAGATCTGCTTCCCACATTGGCAAAAAGGCTCCATTTTAGGACTTTGGGGGGGAGAGAGGCTCTCCTCTGATATTTCGTAATTGCACAAATCCTGTTACAATACGGGTTGACTTACAAAAACGGCAAGGATTACCATTACGTATTTATTTTTGAGGGATTACGTCTATTCAGTAGCCATTTCCTCTTGGAGAATACCTGCAAGTTGAAACTGGGCATTTTATGGATGTTGGTAATCGCGGAGTGCTTTTCCACGGTCTTTTAATCAAAAGGTGAGGATCATGCAACTGACTGGTGCAGAAATTTTCCTTGAATCATTAAAACTCGAGGGTGTGGATACCATTTTCGCTTTGCCGGGTGGTGTCGTCCTGAAAATTTTTGATGTGCTGCATCAACAAAAAGATATCCGAGTCATTCTGACTCGACATGAGCAGGGTGCAGGACACATGGCTGAGGGCTATGCCAAAGCGACAGGAAAACCTGGCGTGGCCTTGATTACATCTGGGCCAGGGATGACCAATGTCATTACGGCTTTGGCTGATGCCTATATGGATTCTGTGGCAGTGGTGTGTTTTTCGGGTCAGGTCCCTACCGGGATGATTGGAAATGATGCGTTTCAAGAAGCGGACAACACGGGCTTAAGCCGTCCCTGTACCAAATACAATTTTTTAGTCAAAGATGTGAACGATTTAGCTCAGACGATTAAAGAAGCATTTTTTATTGCAACAACGGGAAGGCCCGGACCAGTGTTAGTGGATATCCCCAAAGATATTTCAATGGATAAGGGAGAGTTTCATTACCCCAAATCAGTTGCTATCCGTGGCTATAATCCGACCTATGAAGGAAGTAAATGGAAGATTAAGCAGGCGGCTGATGCGATCATGAAATCGAAACGGCCGATTCTGTACATTGGCGGAGGGGTGCAACATTCTGGAGCATCGGCTGAAGTGAAAGAATTGGCCGAAATGACACATATTCCCGTGGATATGACGTTGATGGCTTTAGGTACCTTTCCTGGGAATCATCCGTTGTCACTGGGTATGCTAGGGATGCATGGGACCTATGTGGCGAATATGGCCATGCATTACTCGGATTTAGTGATTGCCGTGGGTGCGCGATTTGATGATCGGGTGACGGGGAAAGTGGCGGAGTTTTGTCCGACCGCAAAAATTATCCATATTGATATTGATCCCACGTCGATTCGAAAAAACATTCATGTGGACATTCCCATTGTCGGTGATTGCAAGCGTGTCTTGATTGAGTTGAATAATATTCTTCGGGCTACGGTGAATGGCAATCAAAAAGAACAGAGAAAGCCTTGGTGGGATCAGCTTTCAGCCTGGCAGCAGGAACATCCACTGGCGTATATCCAGGAGCCTGAGGCACAAATTAAACCGCAATATTTGATTGACCGGTTATATGAATTGACCGCTGACCGTGATCCGATCGTATCCACGGACGTTGGCCAGCATCAAATGTGGGCCGCGCAATATTTTAAGCTTAAAAACCCACAGACCTGGCTGACTTCAGGTGGATTGGGAACGATGGGATTTGGCTTCCCTGCCGCTATGGGCGCTCAAGCAGCCTTCCCAAATCGGTTGGTCTTGTGTATTGCCGGAGATGGCAGTATTCAAATGAATACGCAAGAATTAGCGACGGCCGTGATTGAAAAATTGCCGGTCAAGGTGTTTGTGATCAATAACCGTTTCCATGGCATGGTCCGTCAGTGGCAGGACTTATTTTATGAGGGACGATATGCTTCTAGTTATCTGGGTAATGTACCGGACTTTGTGAAATTAGCCGAAGCCTATGGGGCGGCGGGAATTCGCATTGACAAGGTCGGGGATGTGGATGCCGGCATTCAAGAAGCCTTATCCATTGATCGGCCGGTGTTTGTTGATGTGCCGGTGTATCAATATGAAAATTGTTATCCCATGATTCCCGCTGGAGGGAGTAATCACGAAATGTTGTTAGAGGATCCCACGGATTTAAAGAAACAAAAATCCACGCATAAAACGGTTGCTCAAGCAGATTCCGATACCGTCTTGACGGCTTAGGTACACAGGAATTATGGAACACATTATTTCGTTAACGGTAGAAAATAAATTTGGGTCATTGTCTCGTGTGGCCGGGCTGTTCAGTGGACGAGGGTTTAACATTGAAAGCCTATCTGTGGCTCCGTCGTTAGATCCCTCGGTTTCCATGATGACCATTGTCACGAGCGGAGATGACCGTATCATTGAACAAATTATGAAACAGTTGAATAAGGTCATTGATGTCATCAAGGTGGTGGATGTCAGCGAAAGTGAATTTGTGGAACGCGAGACCGCTTTAATTAAGGTGCACACGCGTCCTGAAGATCGTGCCGAAGCGCTGCGTATTGCGGATATTTTTCGAGCTAATATTCTTGATTCCTCTCCGACAAGTTATACCATTGAAGTGACGGGAGATGTGAGGAAGGTCCAAGCGATTATTCATTTACTCCAACCGCTTGGTATTAAAGAATTGGTGCGGACCGGCCGGATTGCTATCGGACGAGAGCCCACACGCCCCGCGCAAGCCCAACCACGACCGCTGGCGAAAGCGAACTAATCAGACCGACCCACTCTGTCTTGAGAAAACAAGGCGTTTCGGTCATGCCGAGTGGTCGAGCCTAAACAGTATTTTAAAATTCCCCATTTGAGGAGTGCATGATGAAAATTTCTTATGAAAAAGATGTGGATCCACAAAGTTTGGCAAAAAAAACGGTGGCCGTTATTGGATTTGGAAGCCAGGGCCATGCCCATGCCCTTAATATGCGTGATAGTGGCATTCAAGTGATTGTCGGTTGTCGTGAGGGTGATTCGTGGAATAAAGCCGAAGCCTCTGGATTAAAGGTGATGCCAGTAGCCGATGCCGTTAAAGCTTCCGAAGTAGTGATGATTCTTGCTCCAGATGAAAGCCAAGCGGCTATTTTCAATGCGGATATTGCACCCAATCTGAAGCAAGGAGCCTATCTGGCTTTTGGCCATGGATTCAATATTCACTTTGGCCAGATTCAACCTTCAGCTCATGTGAATGTCTTTATGGTGGCCCCAAAGGGCCCAGGACATCTTGTTCGTTCGGAATATACGAAAGGGACTGGGGTGCCTTGCTTGTTAGCCATTCACCAAGATCCAAGCGGCGATACCGCAAAAGTTGGATTGGCGTATGCGAATGCGATTGGCGGCGCAAGAGCTGGTGTCATCGAAACCTCGTTTCGGGAAGAGACAGAAACTGACTTGTTTGGCGAACAGGCCGTGTTATGTGGTGGGGTGACTTCGTTAATCCAGGCTGGATTTGAAACCTTGGTCGAAGCTGGCTATGCACCGGAGATGGCCTATTTTGAATGTTTACATGAGGTCAAGTTGATCGTGGATCTGATTTACCAGGGCGGTATTGCCAATATGCGGTATTCCATTAGCACTACCGCAAAGTATGGAGATGTGACCAGAGGTCCGCGAGTGGTGACGGATGAGACCAAAAAAGAGATGAAACGAATTTTAGACGAAATTCAAAGTGGTCGTTTTGCTCGAGAATGGGTGTTGGAAAATCAAGCAAATCGTCCGGTGTACAATGCGCTCTTGAAAAAGGGAGAAGAACATCCAATTGAAGAAGTTGGCGCACGATTACGAGGGATGATGCCGTGGTTAAAAAAAGACCAACTCGTGGATAAACAGAAAAATTAATGAGACATCATACGCATGGCTGATCGGGCCAAAGGTATTCCCGTCGCCAAAGAAGGTCTTCCCTTTATCGTCATTGGGGGAATTCTCACCCTGGGTGCTTGGGCCATGGGAGGGATATGGGCCACCTGTTTTTTAGGGTTTCTGACTCTTTTTACGACCTGGTTTTTTCGAAACCCCGCTCGGGAAATTCCTGAGGGTGAGCATGTGATCGTTTCGCCTGGTGATGGGATGGTCGTGGCGATTGAATCGGAGTTTGAAGATCGATATTTGAAAGAACAAAGTATTCGAGTCAGTATTTTCCTCAATGTGTTTGACGTCCATATTAATAGAGTGCCCATCGGTGGCATTGTGCAAAATATAATCTACCAACCAGGAAAATTCATGATGGCCAATTCACCAGAGGCTTCGAGTGGCAATGAACAAAATGCTCTGATGCTGTGTCGTCCTGACGGTGTCAAAGTGTTGTGTGTGCAAATTGCTGGATTGATTGCCAGACGTATCGTGTCCTGGGTCGTGCCTGGAGAACAGGTTGAAAAAGGCGAACGATTTGGACTCATTCGATTTGGATCTCGAATGGATGTGTATGTGCCTCACACGAGCACGATCCGGGTCCAAGTGGGATCGAAAGTCAAAGGCGGATCATCGATATTAGCGGAGGTGGTATGCGCGGAACCTTCATGAAGCAACCACGAAGACGACGAGTGGTCTCCCTTATTCCCAATATTCTCACCACGGGGAATTTGTTCAGCGGATTAGCGTCGATCCTTTTTGTATTTGGAGGAAATTTTGAGGCTGCCGCCATCGCCATTCTGGTAGCCATTGTCTTTGATGTGTTGGATGGCACTACGGCGCGCTTGATGAAGAGTACCAGTGACTTTGGATTGCAATATGATTCCCTGGGAGATGTCGTCTCATTTGGGGTGGCCCCAGGCTTGTTGGTCTTTGTCTGGGCGCTTAGTACACCGAAGATGCTGGGGGCAGCGGTGATGTTTGCGTTCGTGGCCTGTGGCGCGCTTCGTTTGGCGCGGCACAATGTGTTAGCCACAACGAACAATAATGAAAAACCATTTACCGGTCTTCCGATTCCCGGTGCGGCAGGTGTCATTGCGACGCTGGTGATATTTGATCACCATGTCGTAGCATTGGGGGAAAGTGTTAAGCCGATTTTGGGAATTGTTCTCACGCTCTCGTTAGCGTTTTTGATGGTGAGTACCTTTCGTTATCGAAGCCTGAAGGAATTAAAAGCGCAAGAACATCACCATTTTAATTATTTAGTGTATGCGGTGCTCATTCTCATGGCTGTCTTGGCGTATCCTCAGGCGATGTTGTTTGTGGTCTTTGCAGTTTATGCGTTGTCGGGAGTCGTCGAGCAAGGCTGGAAGTTCATGGCGAGGCTGACGGGGGAAAAATCAGCAGTTGATGTCAGATCGGATGAGTTCCCGAAATAATGGATATGAGAACGAGAACGATGAAAATGGGTGGACGAGTTCAGCGACGAGGACCGCAATCATGACACGAATGATTCGGATCTTTGATACGACATTGCGGGATGGAGAGCAATCTCCTGGTGCCAGCATGAATATCGAAGAAAAGCTTCTCGTGGCCAAGCAGTTAGCTCGATTGAACGTGGATATCATTGAAGCGGGTTTTGCTTTTAGCTCACCAGGTGATTTCGATGCGATTCATCGTATTGCCCAAGAAGTCGAAGGTCCCGTGATTTGTAGTTTGGCCCGGGCCAAGCCGGAAGATATTGATCGAGCATGGGAAGCGCTCAAGGGCGCACCTAAATGCCGTATCCATACATTTTTGTCCTCGTCAGACATTCATCTGAAGCATCAGTTTCGAATGACTCGCGAAGAAGCGCTGAAGCGTGCGGTTGAAATGGTTGGCCATGCACGAAGTTATGTCGCAGATGTTGAATATTCTCCCATGGATGCCACGCGCTCTGATCTTTCCTATCTCTGTGAAGTGGTAGAAGCGGTTGTTGAAGCAGGAGCCACCACGGTCAATATTCCCGATACCGTGGGTTACACCACGCCACAAGAGTTTGGGGAGATCATTCGGACCTTGTGCGAACGGATTCGAAACAAGGAGCATGCGATCATCTCGGTTCATTGTCATAATGATTTGGGCTTGGCCGTAGCGAATTCCATGGCGGCCATTCATGCAGGTGCGGGGCAAGTGGAATGTACGGTCAACGGGATTGGTGAGCGTGCGGGCAATGCCTCCTTAGAAGAAATTGCCATGGGGTTGCGTACCCGGAAAGATTTTTACCAAGCCGATACCCAGATTCATACTGAAGAGATATCTAAATCCAGTCGCTTGGTGAGTCAAATCACTGGGATGGTGGTGCAGCCTAATAAGGCGATTGTGGGGGCAAATGCGTTTGCCCATACCTCCGGAATTCATCAAGATGGCCTCCTCAAGGATAAAAATACCTATGAAATTATTCGCCCAGAAACAATTGGCTTAACGCAAAGCCGTTCAGTGATGGGGAAATTGTCGGGGCGTCATGCCTTTCGTGAAGAATTGGCGAAATTGGGCTATACGTTGTCCGATCAGGAGCTGCAGGAGGCGTTTGAGCGATTCAAGCGACTAGCCGATCAGAAAAAAGAATTGTTTGAAGAAGATTTAGAATCCATTGTGAATAAAGCGGTGACGAAGGCTCCTGAACGCTTTTCATTAAAAGGATTACGAGTGGAGAGTGGGTTGAATGTGCCCCCATCTGCTACCGTGGAACTCCTCATCAATGATCAATTAGCGAGCCAAACTGGAACAGGCGATGGACCGGTGGATGCCGTCTATCGTACGATTGCCTCCCTAACAGAGACCAAAAGCCTCCTGAGGGCCTATATTGTGAAAGCCATTACCGGAGGCACCGATGCACAGGGAGAAGTCTCTGTCCGGGTTGAAGAAAATGGAGAAGTGGTGACGGGGCATGGTTCTGATACGGATATCATTATTGCGTCTACACAAGCCTACCTCAATGCGCTCAATAAATTGACAGATTTAGTTGAACGTCATGCCAGAGCTGAACAAAAAATTGGGTTGTGTTAACGAGGAGCTTCACCCAATTGCCGGTCACGCATAGGTCCTGCCTTTATTTTTATCTCTAAACTCGGAGTGTTCGTCATTGAATTAATACAATACGTAGGGATCGTCTGTGACGATCTCAATATTTTTATGAATTCTTGTTTGTTGGAGGAATGATGAGTACACGAATTGCGGTGTTACCCGGTGATGGCATTGGTCCGGAAATCATGCCACAAGCGGTTCGAGTTCTTGAGACCATTGGGCAGGCTTGTGGGCGGACGTTTAAGTTGACCACGGCACACGTTGGGGGTTCAGCCATTGATGCAACGGGAATTCCCTTGCCTGTAGAAACATTGGATTTGGCGAAGTCGAGTGATGCGGTACTCTTGGGGGCTGTGGGCGGTCCGAAATGGGAAGGGTTGGAGTATGAGAGACGACCAGAACGAGCCCTTTTAGGCTTGCGTGAACAGCTTGGTCTTTTTGCCAATCTTCGACCAGCTAAAATGTATTCTTCCTTGATCGGAGCGTCCAGTCTGAAGCCGGAAATTATTGATGGCATCGATGTCCTCGTCGTCCGAGAATTGACCGGCGGTATTTATTTTGGAAAGCCAAAAGGCATTGAGAAAACCGCGACCGGACATCGCGGGTTTAACACCGAGGTGTATACGACTGAAGAAATTCGTCGGATTGCCGAAGTCGCGTTTGAGGCAGCAAAAAAACGTCGAGGATTGGTACATTCCATCGACAAAGCCAATGTCTTGGAGTCTTCAGAGCTGTGGCGGCGAGAAGTGATGAAGGTGCATGAGGATTTCCCCGACGTGGAATTGCGTCATATGTACGTAGATAATTGCGCGATGCAATTAGTCCGTTATCCGAAACAGTTCGATGTCATTGTCACGACCAACTTGTTTGGTGATATTTTAAGTGATGAAGCCGCCATGTTAACCGGCTCGATTGGTATGCTTCCTTCCGCCAGCGTGGGTGCGACAGTCGGGATGTTTGAGCCCATTCACGGAAGTGCCCCTGATATCGCAGGGAAGAATATTGCGAATCCCATAGGCATGATGGCTTCGGTGGCGATGATGCTGACCTATGCTTGTCATTTACCCACAGAAGCCCAATTTATCGAAACGGCGATTCAGCAAACGCTGGAACAAGGCTATCGGACCAAAGATATTGAAGGGCCTGGGACGACACTCTTGGGGACCAAAGAAATGGGCGATCAGATTGTGAAACAATTGAAAGAGCTGATTGCATGATGGATCAATGCCCAAAGGGAATCTTGTCGACGGTGGCGGGAAGTGGAGAGCCAGGCCATCTCGGGGATGGCACTCTGGCTACCACGGCCTGTTTAAATGAACCGAAAAACCTTTGCTTCGACGGTGAGGGGAATCTGTTTATTGCCGATTCAGAGAATCATGCCATACGTCGTGTGATGCGATCCACGGGGCTCATCGACACAGTTGCTGGATCAATTTCACAACCAACGGTGAGTTCTGAAAGTGCTCCAGCGCCTGTCGTCAGTGAGGAACCTGTGGAAGAATTCGATCCACTGGCGGATATTGAAGATAGTCCAGAAAAAGCCTACACCCAAACCCCTGATCTGAGTGGGACCGTCCGGTATATTGTCGGACAAGGTATGGGAAGGGATCGATTTGGCGGAGATGGCGGATTGGCCAGTCAGGCCTTATTGAATTTCCCCTCGGCCGTCGCGGTGGATCATACCGGAGCAATATTTATTGCAGATACGTTGAATCACCGGGTTCGGCGGGTTGATCCTCAGACGGGAATTATTCAGACGGTCGTTGGAACAGGACAAACAAAATGGAGTGGTGATGGTGGGCTTGGCCAAGAAACAACATTGAATGAGCCTGTGGCTTTGGCCATACATGGGACGCATGTATATATTGCCGATCAAAGCAATAATCGGATTCGCCTGCTCGATCTTGAAACTCAAGTTGTCACCACGGTTGCTGGGACGGGCGATTCGGGCTACAACGGCGATGGCATGCCGGCGAACGATTCTGGTTTAGCTGGCCCAAGCGGGTTGGCCCTTGATGCTCAAGGTAATCTATACGTGGCTGATACCTTTAACGGACGAATTCGAATGGTTGATAAAGATACAGGAATTATTTCAACATTCGCAGGAGATGGAGCAGAATTTCGCTATGAACGGGGAGCTAATGAGCGGGCCACCGCGTTATCTCGGCCATATGGGATTGCCATCACGTCAGATGGACAGGTGCTCATTACTGATTCAGATAACCATCTGCTCAGGCAATGGGATTCGCAGAAAAAAGAAATGAGTCTGGTCGCGGGAACGGGCGAAGCGACATTTTCTGGCGATGAAATACTCCCTTCGGAGAGCGCACTCAATTTTCCTTTTGGCGTCGCCGTCGATACTTCGGGGAATGTCGCGATTGCGGATACCTTTAATCATCGTATTCGATATATTGCGGCCTCATAGGCACACATGAATACAAAAAAAACAGCCTACACCGTTGCCGTCGTTGGGGCGACAGGAGCTGTTGGCACAGAAATGATTCAAGTGCTAGAGGAGCGAGGATTCCCTGTTGGAGAATTGATTCCGTTGGCTTCCGCTCGATCGGAAGGGAACGAAGTCACCTTCCGCGGTCAAGAGCTTGCCGTGAAAGTCCTTCAGGCGGACTCCTTCAAAGGTGTCGACTTGGCGTTGTTTTCTGCCGGAGCCAGTGTCAGCAAAGAATTTGGCCCAATCGCGGTGAAAGCTGGCGCGATAGTCGTTGATAATAGTTCAGCCTGGCGGATGGATCCCAAGGTTCCGCTGGTCGTCCCTGAAGTGAATGCGTTAGCTCTTGCACAGCACCAAGGGCTGATTGCGAATCCTAACTGTTCCACGATCCAAATGGTGGTGGCACTGAAGCCCTTGCATGATGCGGTCAAGATCAAGCGGATTATTGTGACGACCTTTCAGTCAGTCTCGGGAACGGGTAAAGAGGCTATGGAAGAATTGGCGGAACAAACCCGGAAGTTGTTGGGGATGGGTGAAGCGCATGCTGAAGTGTACCCTCATCAGATTGCCTTTAATTGTTTGCCGCATATCGATGATTTTCTTCCAAATGGCTATACCAAAGAAGAAATGAAAATGGTCAATGAAACCCAAAAAATATTTGGCGATTCTTCTATCCAGGTGACGGCCACAACCGTTCGAGTTCCAGTCTTTGTGTGTCATGCCGAATCGATTAATATCGAAACAGAGCGAAAGGTCAGTGCCAATGAGGCGAGAGCACTCTTGTCGGCAGCACCGGGCATTCAAGTGTATGATGATCCCAGTCGCAATCTCTATCCACTGCCTATTGATGTGGTTGGGGCCGATGACGTCTATGTGGGACGTGTGCGGGAAGATGAGTCGATCCCTAATGGGTTGAATCTATGGGTGGTGGCCGATAATTTACGAAAAGGCGCTGCCTTAAATGCTGTGCAAATCGCCGAAGTTCTCTTCCGGTGATAGCATATGACTAATTGGGCAAGAATGAGAAACCTTCTTGGTGTATGCCCATTACGCGTAATCGGTACACGTCTGTGAAGGTTCGGTTCAACATCGTTGTCAGCTCGGTCTTCCTCATTTTTTCTTCTGTTCTGTTTCCTGCCATAAGTTTAGCAGCCTCTGAACATGCCATTCGTCTTGGATTAACCGATTCGGCCAGTATTCTCTCGATTCATTCCTCGACGCCATTTTTCCTGAAGCTTCCTTCTGGAAAACAGTTCAGGGTTTCAGAAAGCGTCACGGTCACACGTCAAGGAGAAACCCTGCTGCTGAATAGTCGAGCCATTGAGGCCTCGGTCGTGTCTGTGCAGGGAGGTGGTGGAGTCTACAGTGTCAAGGTGCTCGCAAGTACCGACAATTCTTCAATACAAAAATCTAAAAATGAATGGATGGTTCGCGGACCTCTAGAAATTCACCCCGTCCCGTCCGGGCTAGCGGTCATTAACCGAATTCATCTTGAAACCTATGTGGCGGGTGTGGTTTCTGGAGAAGTGAGCCCGAAATGGCCGCTGGAAGCGCTGAAAGCGCAAGCCGTGGCGGCTCGCACGTATGTGCTCTATAAACAAGCGGAGAACCGTGAACAACCGTTTGATGTATTCGCCAGCGTCCAAGACCAAGTCTATCATGGCCACGCGGTACGTCAGGATTCTGTGCTGCAAGCCATCACCGAGACCAAAGGGCAAGTCGTGACCTATGATCGTCGTCCTATCTATGCAGCCTATTCATCAACTGCTGCCGGTCCGACAGAAGATGCGCTCTATGTGTGGGCCTTAGATCTCCCGTATTTGAAAGGCGTGGATTGTCCTTTTGATAATCAAGCTCCACGCTATGATTGGCGGACAACATTTACGTTTGATTATCTTGAAAATCAGCTACAAAAAGAAGGCTACCAGGTTGGAACCGTCGCTACGCTCACCCCGTATACCTTTACGCCGTCTGGGCGAGTGGATCGAGTGCGTCTCCTCCATTCTCTCGGAGAAATTATTGTGCGTGGGCAAGATTTGCGACGCATCGTGGGATACTCCAAAATTTTTAGTACGAATTTTTCCATAAAGTCCGTGGGGGCCCAAGTGGAAGTGGTTGGGCATGGCGCAGGTCATGCGGTCGGCATGTGCCAGTGGGGCATGCGAGAGATGGCCGAGTTGGGCTATGACTATCAATCTATCCTACGGCACTACTATCCTGGCACAACGCTTCTTCCATTAAGCCGGGTCAATCTCACTTCTGCCGACCAACCGTGAGTGGTTCTCTCATGAGTTGGCCATGAATCTTTCTGATTTCAACTTTCCGTTTGATCCATCCCTGGTTGCGAAATATCCGGTTCATCCAAGAGACCATGCGAGGCTGTTAGTACTCAAACGGCAGCAAGGACAGATCGTTGATCGTCAGGTGAAGGACCTGCCAGACATTCTTCGACCTGGGGACTTATTGGTGGTCAATGATACTAAGGTTATTCCAGCACGTCTTTGTGGAAAAAAGGTCATCAGTGGTGGGCGAATTGATATGCTATTTGTGAAAGAAATCAATGCCACCCATGCTGAAGTGCTGATGAAGGGACGGGTAGGGGTAGGGCAACTCATTGAATTTCAAGGTTCGGGGCAGGCACAGGTTGTCGAAAAACAATCTGGGCGAACGGTGATAAAGTGGCTCGGTCCAGGAATCATACACACCTATTTGCAACAGTATGGAGAGATGCCCTTACCGCCCTATCTTAAACGAGACCCCGCTTTGCAAGACCGAGAAGATTATCAAACCATGTTCGCGAAGGTTGAAGGGGCCGTAGCTGCGCCGACAGCGAGCTTGCATTTTACTCCTCAACTCCTTCAAACCCTAGCAGGAAAAGGGATTCGTTGTGTCACGATTACCTTGCATGTCGGTCTGGGCACCTTTCAGCCTGTTAAAACAGAGGTGGTGGAAGAGCATACGATGCATTCCGAATGGTTTGATGTATCAGAGGATGTGGTGAAGCAAATTCAGGAGGTTCGGGAAACTGGGGGCAGAGTGGTGGCAGTGGGAACGACTGTGGCCCGTAGTTTGGAGTCAGCTGTTAATGAAGAGGGGAAAGTGAGGTCCGGTTCTGGAGAAACCCAACTGTTTATTCTGCCAGGATATCAATTCAAGGTCGTGGATGTGCTGATGACCAATTTCCATTTTCCTGAGACGACGCTTCTCATGTTAGTATCTGCCTTTGCAGGGTTGGAAACCGTCAGAGAAACCTATGCCCATGCCGTGCAGGAAGGGTATCGCCTGTATAGTTATGGGGATGCGATGCTTATAGAGTGAGCAGTAAGAAGGAAAAAGTAAAATGGAAGATAACGATAGAGGAGAAAAAATAAGTCGAAAGGTGAAAAGCAAGGAATAGAATTTTCCTCTAAAACTCCTTGCTACTAACTATTCACTCCTTACTTGTTTCTACAGCAGTTCCTGGTGAATGGTCACATCGCCGCGGGCGCGTAAGGCGGCTTGAAAGGCTTGCATGGCCCGCTGTTTCTTTTGAAGCACGAATTGCATTTTTATTTGTTCAAACATGGCCATGTCTGGTTCTGCGCCGTCTAGGGATTGGCGGGCATGCAAGTCTTTGACTTCTTGAAGTTCGGTCGGAGTGAGCGCTGTCGCCTCAGAGACCAATAATCTGGCTTTTTCAATGCGCAATTCATTGCGGCGTTGTTGCTCATAATCATGGGGCTTTGTGCGGTTGGCCGCTAACAGTCGTTGATAATATTCCGCATCAAACACGCCATCTTTTTGGAAGTCCTTTTGGCTGACGATCGCATCATGCAATTCCGTGGGAGAGACGACGAGACCAAACTCATCGGCCAAAACTTGCCATGATTTGTTGGTGACTAAGCTATCGATGGCTAACTGCTGGAGCGTTTCATCTTTAATATCTTCTTGTTTGAGCTGGTCGCGGTAGAATCGGTAATAGCGTTGTTTGGCACGAAGGTATTCTTGTTTGGTCACCTTGTAGGGTCCGACTTCGGCCACGGTATTGGATTGGGAGCTTCCAAATCCATCCCACCCCATGGTCACAATGAACGCGAGGGCAATAACGCCGATAATCCCTATGAGAATCCAAGGATATTTGGCAGAGCCTTCTCGAATAAGCCGAATCATACGGTAGTCTCCTTAAATGAATTTACAACATGAACAAGTGTAAATTTTAAGGGGAGAATTCCGGAAAGGCAAGCAAAAGTCTTGTGCCATGGCTCCTTTACAACCAACATGGAGAATGGTAACAACAGACGTATCAGGGTAATGAAGAGGATGGAAAAGCGACAGACAAGAAAGGGCAGGACAACACGATGACCGACGTACGGGTACGATTTGCGCCAAGCCCCACAGGGTTTCTCCATATTGGAGGGGTACGAACCGCTCTGTTTAATTGGCTCTTTGCGCGACATTCAGGGGGAACCTTTATTCTCCGAATCGAGGATACTGATCGGGATCGATCAACGGATGAGGCGATTCAAGCCATCATGGACGGAATGAAATGGACCGGTCTGGACTGGGATGAAGGCCCGATTCGGCAAACTGGCCGTTTGGACCTATATAGAGAAAAGGCGATGGATCTGTTTAATCGAGGACTAGCCTATTGGTGCGTCTGTACGTCTGAAGAATTAGAAACCCGTAGAAAAGAGGCTCAGGCTCGAGGCGAATCGATTAAATATGATGGGCGATGCCGAACTCGTGGAATTTCCGATCCCGCCGAACCTGCTGCGTTACGGTTCATTGCGCCCCAAGAAGGCCAGACGGTCGTCCATGATCTTATTAAAGGCGACATTACGTTCGACAATAGTGTCTTAGATGATCTCATTATTCTACGATCCAACGGCTATGCCACCTATAATTTTTCGGTGGTCGTGGATGATGGACTCATGAATATTTCTCACGTCATTCGCGGGGATGATCATGTCAACAATACCCCGCGACAAATCCCACTCTTTGAGGCGTTGGGTTTTTCCGTTCCCCAATTTGCCCACCTTCCGATGATTTTAGGGTCGGATAAAGCACGACTCTCCAAACGCCACGGGGCCACATCGGTCTTGGCCTACCAGGAAATGGGCTACTTGCCGGAAGCCCTGGTTAATTATCTGGTGCGCTTAGGCTGGTCGCATGGGGATCAGGAAATATTTTCTATCCAAGAAATGGTGGAGCATTTTGATTTTAAACATGTGCAATCGTCGGCGGCTGTCTTTAATCCTGAAAAACTCAAGTGGGTCAACGCGCAATATATTCGAAACAATACACCCAAACAGGTTGCGGAGGCTCTCACGCCATTTTTGCAAAACGCCGGCTATGAGGCATCAGCCATGGCCCGAATTCCTGGAGGGGTGGAAGCCTTGATTCCTCCCTTGCGCGAGCGCTCGGAAACGCTCCTAGATTTTGTGGAAGGCGCGGCCCCTTATCTGGTGGAATCCATGCCGATGGATGAAGCCGCTGCCACCAAACATCTGACCGAAGCCATAGCGCCCAGCTTACAAGAATTCGCCGACCTGGTTGAAGCCGAACCAGATTTTTCCAAAGAAACGCTTGAGCGACTTCTCCATGGCCTCATCGAACGCCAAGGATTAAAAATGGGAAAAATTGCACAACCCCTACGTGTCGCTCTCACAGGGCGAACCGTCAGCCCGGGCATTTACGAAGTCATGGCGCTTTTGGGAAAAGGTCGGACCATCCAGCGTATTTGTGCCGGCGCGGAACGCGCCTTGGAAGGACCTAAAAGTAATAATTCTTCATCTTGACTGCATTGCCATCCTGAATTAAGCTCATCCTACGTTGGGGGATCGTCTAATGGTAGGACGTCAGATTCTGGTTCTGATTGTGGGGGTTCAACTCCTCCTCCCCCAGCCAAAAGTTCAGTGAAATCAATTGGTTGCGCATAAGTATATTTAGCTAGTTTTTACTGTCATACTTTTTTTCATACTTCATCTCCTTCCTGGTCCTTTTTCTGTGCTTAATTTATTAGGGAGCTATAATTAAATCGAGCATCGGTCCGTTTGTTAAGTGGTGCCTTTTTTGAGGATTGTGAATTAATAAAAAGTTGCGTTTTTTTCTAAAAATTGCGAAAAGTATTAATTAGCTTCTTGATATTTTTTTGTTTCTAAGTCCCTCAAATGAATTCTATTTAGGTAACAGGATCCTAGTGCTTTTCTAGTGTAGAGAGGAAGATGTGCCTACCCAATTAGCTTATATCAGTCCGAATGTTCTGCGTTGGGCACGCGTGCGATCGCAACTTTCTCGTGAGGAAACCGCAACCAAGGCTGGTGTAAAGTTAGAGCAGTTGACTCTGTGGGAAAGTGAAAATGGAGATTCTCGACCTACTTTTCGACAAGCCCAAAAGTTAGCAAATTTGCTTCGTGTTCCATTTGGATATCTATTTTTGTCTTCTCCACCGAATGAAATACCGGCATTGCCTGACTTGCGGACTGTGACCGATGCAAAACTAAATTCCTTTAGTGCAGATTTCCTTGAGCTATTAAATGATGTTTTGCTCAAGCAACAATGGTATCAAGAGTATTTAAAAGAAGAAGGTTCGGAAGAGATTGCATTTATTGGTAAATTTGAAATTCGTAATAGTCATAATCAAATAGCTGAAGATATATGCAGGCAGCTTGAAATAAATGATGATTTACGTCGGGAAGGGAGAAATTGGGAGGGTTTCTTAAGGACTCTAATTAATAGAGTTCAACAGTTACAAATTCTTGTTCTACGCAGCGGTATTGTAAAAAACTCTACAAATCGCAAACTTTTAGTATCTGAATTTCGTGGGTTTGCCATCAGCAGTGCTTATGCCCCTTTGATTTTTCTAAATGGAAATGATGCGAAGGCGGCACAAATTTTTACACTTATTCATGAGTTAGCACATTTGTGGATTGGGAAGAGCGGAATTTCCAATCAAGATTTGAGTGATCGTTCATTGAGTCATAATCAACAAATTGAACGTCTTTGTAACAAAGTTGCAGCGGAAGTTCTGGTTCCAGCTTCGTCTTTAAATGTTGAGTGGAAGAACAATAGGACTGTAGATGATAATGTTTATCATTTAGTAAGGAGATATCGTGTAAGCTCTTTGGTCATTCTAAAGTCTGCCTTGGATTTACAAAAAATAACATGGAGGCAGTACATCAGGTGCTATAATTCAGAAAGGGAAGAGTATTTAAGCCGGGAACGAAAACAACAGTCGGGAGGTGACTTTCATGTAACATTAGAAAGTCGCAATAGCCCTCAGATAATAAGAGCTGTGGTCTCTTCAGCTTTTGAAGGACGGTTACTTTATAGAGACGCTGCTAGATTACTTAGCGTCAAGGTTTCAACTCTTGAAAAAGTTGCAAAAAAAATTGGAGTTAGGCAATAGTGCCAAAGTATTGCTTGGATTCAAACGTTTATATTCAAGCCAAGAATGGACCGTATGGAATGGATTTTCATACTTCTTTTTGGAACTGGCTTGATATGCAAACTGAATTGGGTGTAATTGAAAGTTCGATTATGGTTTATGACGAATTGGTAGACGGTGATGATGATCTAGCCGAATGGGTTAAGGCTAGAAAAGATAGCGGGTTATTTATTGCACCAAATGAGGAGGTGCAAAGAATATATGGAGAAATCTCTGACCATGTAGTTTCAAGTTACGAAGAAGTTTATGCGAAAGTTTTCCTTGAAAAGGCCGATGCTTGGATTATAGCACAGGCGAAAGCCGATGAAGCCACCGTTGTTACCCATGAAGTGATGGCACCGTCTAACACAAAAAAGGTGAAAATCCCGAACGTTTG
Organism: Nitrospirales bacterium; assembly: GCA_965248225.1. Lineage (GTDB taxonomy): Bacteria > Nitrospirota > Nitrospiria > Nitrospirales > UBA8639 > Nitrospira_E. Next base: position 3,077,663 of record CBDFIV010000015.1, on the reverse strand, counting down.
TAATCAGTTCAGTGTTGAGACCGTGAATGTTTTTACAATGTTGCGTCACTTAAGAGTACAATTCTAAGGACGATGAAGGTGTGGGAAATAGTTTATGAAAAAGAATTGCTTCTTCCCTAACTTTACACCGAGCTGTTGTCATACCTTTTGTCATACTGAAAATTTGATAATCGAGGGAATTCTAGGAAATTTGGCATTGCAATGACTTATCTGTAAAACCTTCTGAATCCCTAATTTTGCTATTACTTTGCACTCGAAATGGTATATGGAATAAAAAAACATTTCGACAAACCAAATTCTGATTGTGAGGGTTCGACTCCTTCTCCCCCAGCCAACTCTCTTCTCCTGCCGGTGTTGTGTTTGAGTCTAGAGGGACAAGAAATCAAATCATGAAGCGATCAAAAGTTCTCGATGTACTCACTCGCCTCAAGCCGGACTTGGCATCACGTTTTGGAGTTGTCCAATTGAGTGTATTCGGTTCTACAGCCCGTGATGAAGCCCAGCCTGATAGTGATGTGGACATTCTCGTATCATTTGATGGCCCAGCAACATCACAGAAATATTTTGGCGTACAATTTCATTTGGAAGATGCTCTTGGGTGCTCGGTTGATTTAGTGACTGAAAAAGCATTGCGCCAGGAACTGCGTCCATTCATTGAGCGGGAGGCTGTGAGTGTCTGAGCGCGAATGGTGTTTTTATGTTGAGGATATGCTTAGTTTTGTCCAAAAAGTAATTGCCTATATGGAAGGGTTGGATCCTGTTCTTTGATGAGGCTGATCCCTTATTGGGTAAACGGAGTGAAGTGAAAAATAGTCATGACCGGTATGCGAATGTGGAAGTGAGTTATCTTCTTTCCAAGATAGAAGCCTATCGTGGATTGGTCATCCTTAACTCAAATCGGAAAGACGAAATTGATCCAGCAATCATGTGCCGCGTGAAATACCTGATCGAGTTTTCTCCTCCCATCCTTTCTCCTCGCGTTCAGCCTAGGCGATAACATGGACATCAGTATTCGATGGCTTTGGGCCGCCATGATTGGCGGGAGCATCATGCTAGCGGTGCCCGGCAACACGGATCTGGCCAGGATTGCCGGTGATGTCGTCGGCCATTTTTTTTCGGCCTTGGTTCTAGCCATTGTGCCTATTGTAGGATATCGTGTGTTGTATAAGCAGATTGGTGAAAATGAAATCACTTTCATCTTCGGAGCGTCTTGGGTGTATTTGGTGCTGTCACGATTTTGGGGTTCTTAAGGAGGAGACCACGATGACAAGATGGATTGTGTTGCCGCTGATGGCTGTGTTCCTACTAAGTTGTGCCAAGACCTATGATCGCGAAGCAGAATATATTCATGAGGAATATGTCCCATATGCAGGCGAGGGCACCGCACGTATTTGTGGGCAAGCCTATTTGACCGTGGATAATGACAAACAACATGTGGCTTCTGGTGACCGGGTGTTGTTGGCGCCAGTGACGTCCTATACAGAAGAAGCGATTAAGGTGAAGGTTGTACGAGGTCGGAATATGGTTGACCCTGATCCCGACGCGGTGAAGTTTGAAAAACATACGAAGACGGATGATGAAGGGCGGTTTTGTTTTACGGGTTTGCCGGCTGGAGAATATTATGTGGTGGCAGACATTGCGCTCCCGACGTCCACCAAAGAACATCGGAAAAGCCAATTGGCTCATGCCAAAGCATCAGTCAAGGCCGATGAAAATGTGTATATTCTGGTGACTCGATAGTTTTTTATCTGACTCTCATGATATGAGGAGAAGAGGGGAGGCCCATTCTCCTGATGCTTTGATGACCCATCTATGTGCGGCCGTTTCACCCGCAAAGAAAATTTCCAGCAACTGGCCAAGCTTCTCGGGTTGCGCACGACCCCTCAGCTTCCACCTCGCTACAATATTGCCCCTTCCCAGTTGATTGCCTGCGTGCGAGCGAATCCTGAATCCCAAGAAAATGAATGTGTTCAGCTCAAATGGGGCCTCGTTCCCTCATGGGCCAAGGACCCAAGCATTGGTCATAAGATGATCAATGCTCGCGCGGAAACCGTGGCTGAAAAACCGTCTTTTCGGAAGGCCTTTCAGCAACAACGCTGTGTGATTCTGGCCGATGGATTTTATGAATGGAAACGTGAGGGAAAAGAGAAGCAACCCTACTATATACATTTTACTGACAACCGGCCCTTTGTTTTTGCGGGTTTATGGGAGCGTTGGGAAACAGGTGGGGATGCGTCGCTAGAGTCTTGTGCCATGATCACGACAGGACCCAATGCGCTCATGGAACCCATTCATCATAGAATGCCCGTCATTTTGAAGCCTCAGGCCTATTCCATCTGGTTGAGTTCAACCGTGCTTGATATTCAACAGGTTGCTTCTATTTGGCACCCTTATCCACCTGACGAAATGGAAGCCAAGCCTATCAGTTCACGTGTGAATAATCCTCGTCACGATAACCCAGAATGCATCAACGCGCTGACTAAACTGTTAGTGAGGGCTATCTAGAATGACTCCAATCAGTTTCGGTTTTTTGAAAGGGGTCGGTTCCATTTTTATAATCAAAAAATATTGCAATGGTGTAGGTAAAATCCTTCACTTCGGTTGAGAAATTCGATGTAGAATAACTCGCAATTTTCAAACATATTGAGCTATACTCTAGTCATAACTTATTAATGTTTTTATCCCTTCATAAACTTTAAATCCTCCTTTTCATTCTTCCTTAATGTTTTTATCTTTTATCCCTATCCGAGTTCTCCCCCAAAGCCACATGGCTTACTTTCTTTTTTCTGGAATAACTATTTTCCAAGAAACTGAAGGTCAGACATGGGCACATCAAATTTATTAAATTAAATGGTTTAGAGACCCACTTCCCGTAATTCAGGGGAAGGTTTGATCAATAAAACCCATAGGGTCGTACGTTTTTTTTAAGCGGCATGGGTTTTAATTGGAATGTTCTATACGAAGGGGAGATGTCCAGGGTCGGTTTAATGCATTCAAATTGGAAATTTATTTCATGAGGCTTCCATGATCAATCGTATTTTTTGGGGGTTAATTCTGTCATTCGTAATGGGGTGTTCCCCCAGTGTGGTGGTAGAGAGACCAACATCTGTGGGAGCGCCAGGGACGAATGTCGGAATCATTGGCCCGGCTTTAAGTGAGGAATACATCATCCAACCTGGCGACGGATTGGATATCAAGTTTTTTTATAATTCTGAGATGAGTGACTTGGTGACCGTTCGTCCTGATGGCCGTATTTCGCTTCAGTTGGTCGGAGAAATCATTGCGGCTGGTCGTACGCCGCAAGCACTGACTGATCTCATTACGCAAGCGTATGACACGGAATTAAAAAACCCAGAAATTACGGTGATCGTCCGTGAGTTTGGCGCGAGAGTGTATGTGGATGGGGAGGTAGAAAAACCTGGTGAATTTGAACTCAGGGGACCACTCACGGTTATGCAAGCGATCGCGCGAGCACAAGGGACAACAGAAAAAGCGTGGAAAGAAGCGTTGGTGATTCGGAGAATTCATGGAAGTCAGCCACTTGTGATTGAAGTGAATATCAATGCCGTGCTGACAGGTGAAGATTTCAGCCAAGATATTGGCCTCGTGCCTTTCGATATTGTGTATGTCCCGCAATCACCGATTGCAAACATCAATCAATGGGTTGATCAATATGTTCGAGCCAATATCCCAATCAATTTCGGGATGTTTTTTAATCCATTTTAGCTCGAGGTTGGTTTTCCAAAGCCATGTAAGGACCTTCCTCGGGCTCGTCCATTGGAACGTCAGCAAGGGAAACACACAAGTGGATGTGAATGCTTGAGCTGAAACAAATCCCAAATATCCTAGGAAATCATATGGATCGATCATGATGTATCTAGATTTTTTTGCGCTCCATACGAAACCCTTTCATACCACCCCTGACCCGTATTTCCTGTATCTCAGTCCAAGTCACAAGCAGGCGTTGGGCTCAATCGTCTGCGGGGTCTTGGAAAAAAAAGGTTTTATCGTGGTGACCGGGCAGGTCGGCCTTGGGAAAACCACGATTCTCAGATCCTTCTTAGCGCAAGTCAATCGGGAAAAGCAGCGTACGATTTATCTTCTCAATCCAAACCTGTCCTTTCGAAATTTGCTGAAAACTCTCCTACGTGAATTGGGTCACGATCCAATAGATGGAGATGATGCAGAGGTCGTAGAGCAATTACATTTGGTCCTCATTGAAGAATATCGAAATGATAAAACTGTAGTGCTGTTAATAGACGAAGCTCAAAATATGCCAATGGCAACATTGGAACATCTTCGTATGTTGTCGAATCTCGAAACCCCCAAAGATAAACTTATTCAAATTGTGTTGGTAGGACAGCCGGAATTTGATGGGTTGCTTGATTGTTATGCATTACGCCAATTGCGTCAACGCATTGCCATGCAGGCTGTATTGACTCCTCTCTCTTCTGAGGAAAGTTATCACTATATTGACTATCGTTTGGCCAAGGCTGGGGGAACAACGCACAAGTGTTTTTCGAAATTGGCCTTACGGCTCTTGGTTCGGGAAGCCAAGGGGATTCCTCGGCGGTTGAATATCCTTTGTGATACTGCCTTGATTACAGCATTGGGTTACCAACAATCCATCGTGACATCTCGCATTGCGAAAGAAGTCATTCGAGATCAAACCACGCGGCCATTCGCCTTACCATGGAAATCGTTTTCCTTGGCTGCCGGCGTTCTCTGTCTTCTCTTGACGGCCACGTGGCTCACATCTTGGGGGCTGTCAGAAATTTCTGGGTCATCATCATTACACGAAACGAAAAAAGTGGCGGCTGAGAAGAATACGCAGACTTCAGTCATCATAAAAGTCCAAGAAGATATGGAGCCTCAGCGGAGGGGTCTGACGCAATTGGAAGCCGCATGGGAGCTCTTGAATAACTCAATGTCTGAGGTGCCAGCGACCTTACAGAAACAGGCCGATTCTCAAGGAGCTGTGGATGCGGTTCACCTTGAAGCCGATGAGGGTTCTCAACTGGATACTATACAAGATGTAGTAGGTATGGCGACGTCGGTGGGGAGCTTGCAGGTTTCTAACGTGGCAAGGCCAGAACGCACAGGCAAGGAGTCTTCACCGCTCACGGATTCTCACCCAGAAGAGATTTTCCAAGCCTTAGGACAGAGAGGGGGGATTGCGGTAAGCGCTACTTACGATACCTTAAATAGTGGGCGAGCGCGGTTGGATCAAGATGAATTAACGGTCCCATCAGAACATGCAACGATTGGGGAGGTTGTTCGACCGAAGCCTGAAAGGCGTGCTAATCGGTCTACGGACATGATTGCCAACTTGTCTGAAGAGCCAAAAAGCCAAAAGGGGCATGAAGGAAACTTTCAAGCCTATTCAGAGCGAAAGAGGTCGACTTCTAAAAAATGGGCCAGAAAAAATCGAGATATGGGTGAGCCATCTTTACCAGCTAATACGATAGGAGACGAGCCTGATCTCTTAGGGTTTGAGGGTAAACACGCTGTTTCTTCTAAGAGAATCTTTGCGCATTCTTCCGTCAAGACTTTGCAGCCAAAGAAAAAAAGAATGGTCAAAGACAATGTATTCTATGATGTGGCCATCATTCAAGCGGGTGATACTCTCGATGCATTGGCGAAAGCCGTCTATGGATCATCTCATCCTCTCTATGTTCAACGGGTGCTGGATTACAATCCACAAATTCTGGATCCTAAAGAAATGATTCCAGGGCAACACGTGTTTCTCCCGAGAGGGATGGACCGTTCGCATGTCCAAGGCCTCCAAGTTTTTCGGCCGTATAAATCTCAGTCAATGATGGATGATTGAGGTTTTGTTTTTTTCAGCCTCACGTTTTATCAAAAGGATTAGCGTATGAGTAAGGTGTATGAGGCCTTGCAGCATGTTTTTGAAAATCAGCAAGGATTTGAAGAAATATTTCCAGCAGAAACGCCACGCATCCCGTCACTGAATTTTTCTACCGTCCCTCCTTTGAGGATGGAGCGAGAAATGGCTCAGTTGCAACAGCGCCTTTTTCGTCTTCTTCCAGAACCCCACTGCCAGGTCATTCAATTTATGAGTTGTCAGAACGATGAAGGCGTTTCGAACATTACTCAGGAATTTGCCAGAGTCGTGGTTGAAAAACAGGGGAAGTCGGTCTTGTTGATCGATGGAGACTCCAGAAGGATGGCGCAACATCATTCCTTGGGAGTCAGACCAAAAATGTCTTTGCGACAGGTCATGAATGCCAGGGGAGATGTAGGTCAGGCCCTTACTCCAGTCATTTATCCTCGCCTGTTTGTGGCTTTGTATGCTGGTGACAGTTCAGAGGGTCATGGCGGCGATGGCGAAGCAGACCAAAAAAATATGTGGAACCAAATCCGACAACAATTCGATGTGATTGTCATTGACGCTCCATCGATCGATTCCTCTGATGAGGGTTTGAAGTTGTGTGCAGTAGTTGATGGAGTGGTGATGGTGGTCGAAGCCGAAAGGACGCGTTCTCATGTGATAGCCAATTTGAAAGATCAGATTGTTCACAATGGAGGGAAGTTGCTTGGTGTGGTCTTCAATAAACAACATCATTACATCCCCCAATGGCTTTATAAGAGACTCTAATGATGCCGACATGGAAACGAGCTGAAAGGCCAGAATAAAGGCAACGTAGGAAATATGGATGTAGAATCAACCCAAGTGAAGAGGGCAGAGGGACAGGCTAACTTCCTGAGTGTTCGCGATATCTTGACAGTGGTCTATAAATATAGACTGACGATTATTGCCCTGTTCCTTATCACCACACTCTGCTCGCTCATTTTCCCTTTGTTCATGACGCCAATCTATGAAGCGAAGACAAGCCTCTTGGTTAAAATCGGGCGAGAACACATGATTCTGTCTGAGGTCGGTGATGCGGTACCGCAGATATCAGTCGACTTGCAAACCCTGGTAGATCCGGAACTTGCCATTCTGACCAGTCAGGATCTAAGTCAACGGGTGATTACGACACTCGGAATACAGGCGATCTATCCGGAGCTGGTGGATTATCCACCCGAAACAATACGTCCATTAGACGCTGCTCTGTTTCAATTTGAAAAGAGTCTAGATGCGCAGCAAGAGGGAGAGTCCAACGTCATACAGGTCATGTTCAAACATCAAAATCCAAAAATAGCTGCCAGCACGGTGAATTTATTGGCGGAATTTTGGAAAGAACAGCATCTGAAGATCTTTAGCACTCCTCAAGCACCATTTTTAGAGGAGCAGGCTAAGGCATATCGGGAACGACTTGAAGAATCTGAAACTCGGTTACAAGCATTCAAACAGACACATGGTATTTCATCATTTTTAGATGAAAAAAGGTTGCTTCTTGAGCAACAGCAACAACTCGATACGAAGCTCAAGGCCGCTCAAAATGAAATCCAGGGTTTTAAAACAAAAATTGCTTCACTCACTACACAATTGAGGACCATACCGGAAGAAATCCCTCTTTCGATGGTGAATGAAAAACGGCTCATGATTGATGAGACCAAAAGAGAGTTGCTGGATCTACGACGGAAAGAACAAGAACTTTCCGGAAAATATCAAGATACAAGCAGAACCTTAGCGAACATTCGAAAAGAAATTCATCTTATTCAAATGTTTATTGATGAACAAGAAGAGCAATTGGGAGATACGGTGACCTCAGGACGAAATCCTGTTTATCAAGATCTTGAATTGCAACTATTGAGTGCGAGGGCGCAACATGCGGCCCTCCAGACTCAGGGTAGGGTCCTCACCAAGCAAGCCCGAGATTTGGAAAACAAAATTGGCCATCTCATTCAATTAGAAAAGGAATTTGACGAGCTTGAACGGGAAGTGACAAAGGATCAAGAGAACGTGAAGCGGTACTTAGAAAAAGTTGAGGTAGCCAGAATTACTCAGGAAATGGATAGGCAGCAGATTGCCAATGTGAGTGTGATTCAAGCTGCAACTGTCCCTGTGAGTCCTATTAAACCCAATCGTACTTTTATTGCGGTCTTAGGGGTAATTCTTGGCGGCTTTTCAAGCTTTGGGCTGGCTTTTATTTTGGAAGCCATGCAATCAAGTTATACGAGGCCAGAGCAGGTCTCTCACGAACTTGGGTTGCCCATACTGGTGAGTATCAGTAATAAGGAATAAGGGAGTGATCAATGATGTCTTTGAGGTTCATTGGTTTGATAAAGGAACTCCTAATTTTAACTTCTGATGCCTTGTCCTCTTATATGAGCCTCAGACCTAAAAAGTTTTGAGTGGCAGGCTTTACGGCATAGAACATCTGAATGGGGTAGTTGCCATTACTCATGGAGGTGCAGCCGAGAGCAATGTCAGCTAGATCTTAAGACATTGTATTGTGACAGGACAAACGAAATTTTCGACGATAAATGGCTATTTGGGAAGCGTCCTTCTCGAAGAACAAGGCTTCATTGCGTCACCCGTCCGCTAGTTCAAGGAGGAATGAATACGATAAACCCTAAGCGGTTGATTCATTGGTGGGGGTATTACAATAACCATTGGTTGATTCTGATTCGATTCAATGGCTTTTGGTACAGGTGACGTATGCTACGTCATAGAGCTTTTGCAGGGTCCAAGAAATAAAAATAACCAGAGTCAGGCACACAGTTAGTAAATACAGAATTTGAAATTTCCCGCTTTCAGGAAAATAGAACGCTTTTACCGACATGTAAATTGGACGATGAAATAAATACATGGCAAAGCTGCTGTAACTAATTACAGAAACAATTCCGAGATTCTTGAATTTTTCTTCATTGAAGTAACTCAGGGAAAACATTAAGTACGAGCAAGAAAGAATCATCAGTAATTGTTTAAGGATTTGAAGTGTCCATGAATCAATGCCTGTTATTAAAAAAATGAGCCATAGACCCAATACCATTGAGGCGGTTCGACTGTTGACCACGCGAGTATTGAGGCCATGTTGTGAACAATAGACTCCAATGCAAAAACATGGAAAATACAAGAACACTCTTTTGTCTATTGTCGTGGTTGTGGCGAGCAATGTGAACATTATCAATAACACTGCAAGAATGAACCAAAAGTAGTTTCCTGGATTTTCTGCAAGTTTGAATAAGAAGGGGGTTGCAAGATAAAACAGCACAAGCATGTTGATGAACCACAGAGTTAATGGAGCTGGACCAAAAACCATTGGAATGAAAAACATTGATTTTAGTGATGTTGTGCCACCATTGATTCCATATAGGTAGAAAATGGCCACCGCCAAAGCATAAAGCAAGTAAATACGAATGAATCGGGTCTTAAAAAAATGAATTAAACTGATTGATTTCTTGGTTGAGTAGCCAACTAAAAATCCTGAAATCACAACAAAGAGCCCCAGTACAATGAGACATATTCCATAGGTAATGGAATTTTTCCATTCCGGAAATGCTTTGGTGTAATCAAATAAATGCCAATAGCCGACGATATAAAGCATGCTAAAGGCTCGTAGATATTCAATGCTAACAAAGTTCTTCATTTTATATTCTTTGCACATGCTATGAGCCGAAGCCCGTGAAGGTTGATTCAATGAAACATCACAAAGTTGAGAGATCGTAGGGAAACGTTGCTGTTGAGGCAAATCAATTAAAGGTGAAATAGGGTTCCTTGAAGGCCACTAGTGCTCCTGTCAGCAAAGAGGTTGAGGGAGTTTAGAAGAAAACGCCAGATTGTGCTGGTTTTTGAAGTAATAATGCTTGGCTTTCTTTGAGGGGAACTGGAAAGCGAGGGACCCGAGCACATTGAATCGGTCGTGTATCTTGAAAATCAAAGTCCTGCATATCATTAAAACGTTGCAAGTCGGAGGCGCTGAGACAAATCTGTTAAATCTAGTTAGCGCGATGAAGGATTCTTCTTTTGATTTTCATGTAGCCTATTCTTATGGTGGAGAGTTAGAACAAAAGTTTCAAGATGCGGGAATAAAGCTTTTCAAGTATTCATTGGAAGAGCAAAAGATAAAAAGTTGGGCCTCCCTTGGAATCATCTATCGTTTAACACGATATCTTCTGGACAATGAAATCGACATATTGCAGTCTCATACTCTTAATGCCCATGTTTGGGGATTGATAGCCGCAAGATTGTCAGGATGTAAGATTGTCGAACATGTTCATGACGCGCGTTATTTCGATCAAGAAGAATACAAGCGTCGGCGAGGATTTTCCAGTCAATATAAATTCGTTTCATTGTTTAAAAATCAATCGGATCGTGTTGTCGTATTGACCAGCCAAAATAAAGATTTTATTCGCATGCACAAATTTTACCCAGAATTTAAGGTGCGTCAAATTTATAATGGCATATGCTTTAATGGTAATTCAAAAATCACGAAACCGAATAAAAACGAATTCTACCGGAAGTATAACCTCCATGCTGATGTACTGACGGTGTTTAGTCCATCGCGTCTTTCTCCAGAGAAGAATGTAGAATTAATCGCGCAGGTGGCTTCTGGCGTTGTAAGAACTGTGCCAAATGCGGTGTTTTTAATCGCCGGATCGGGTGAGCTTGAAAAGGAAATGCGCGACCTTATTCATGATCTTAGATTGGAAAAGAATGTTTTACTCATTGGTTATCAAGAGGAAATTGAAAGCATTCTTTCCGTAATAGATGTTTTTTTCCTTCCATCGCTACTGGAATTGCATTCTATTGCGATTATGGAGGCCATGAGGCAGGAAGTGCCTGTGGTTGTTTCGGCTAATGTGGGTTGCAATGATGAATTTATTGTTGACGGAAAAAATGGTTTTCTTTGTGACCCTTTCGTGAAGGATAGATGGGTGCAAGTTATTGTCGAACTTCTTCAAAATGGAAATATTAGGAAAGAAGTAGGCGTTGCTGGTTCCAAGACTTGCAAAGAGAGATTTGATATGGAACTTGCGGCAGGAAATTTCAAGGATTTGTATTTTGACCTTGCTGGACAATAATTGCAGTGGGGCACTCTTTTATTTTTGGTGATATTTTGACTTGCCCTCCTGTTCTCCCCTTTCCTAGTTCTAATCTTGCTGCTGATAAAGTGAGAGGACTGTCGTTAGTTAAGCACGTAATATTCTGCTGGACACATTTCTCCCATCTCAGTGAGTAGGAATGATTCATTGGGAGATAAATTCAATACGGTAGAACAGTTTTCTGTGAGAAATATCGACATGATCCAGAATGTCCCTATTTCTAATTTGTATGAAGTAGAGTTTTTTGAAATTTTCCAAAAATATCTTCAAGATCCAAGTCAACGGATTATTTTTTTTGCTAATGCCCATTCTTGTAATGTTGCACAAAAAGATATTGTGTTTCTTAATGCCTTGCAGGAGGCAGATCTCGTGCTTCCTGATGGTATGGGCCTAAAAATTGCTGGAAAAATCAGCGGCTATCCTATTAAGGCCAATTTAAATGGAACCGATTTGTTGCCAAAAGTTCTCGCGGTCGTTGCAGAAAAACAACTAAGAATATTTTTTCTTGGAGGCGAACCAGGGGTTGCCGAAGAAGCAAAAATGCAACTCATGAATAAAATACCTCAGTTGCGGATTGTGGGGGATCGCCACGGCTTTTTTACTCATGAAGAAGAAAAAGACGTTATTGAGGAAATAAATAGCAGTGAAGCGGATCTTCTCATTGTTGGCCTGGGAGTCCCATTTCAGGAAAAGTGGATTATGGAAAATAGACATAAAATAGCTGTAAGACTTGTATTTGGGGTAGGGGCCTTCTTAGATTTTTCTGCGGGTCGGTTTAAACGAGCCCCTTTAGTTTTACGGAAATTAGGACTTGAGTGGGTTTTCCGGTTTTATCAAGAGCCTCGGCGACTTTTTAGTCGATATGTTTTTGGGAACATGACCTTTCTTCTTCGAACCTTTCAGCTACGGTTTTAATGAGTACGGTCAATAACTCGGATCGTTGTGCTTCAGGCTCAAATCAAAGAAACCTGATATTGAGATAACTACGCCTAAATGTAAAGACAGGATTTATGACAATTTCAGATAATATTCTTAAGTGGACATTTTTGGTGAGCGGAGGGGTGTGTTTAGGAATGGTATCCATTCAAGCCTCTCCGATTTTTGATCGAAATCCCTTTCTGATTGTTGTTTTGCCTCTTATGTTACTCGCTATTTCAGTGTTTTTTATTCATCCACGAGTAGGGTTGATGACCATATTAGTCGTTCGGCCTCTTCTTGACCCAGTATTGAATATGACGCGTTTTGATGCCGGAGGACAAAGTATAAGTTTTGGTGCCGCCCTCAATGTTGCCATCATTATTTTAGCTGTGTATTTCTTCTCCTGCTATGCCCATAGAATCAATCTTAACAGTTTTCATGTAGCATGGTTAGGCTTTTTGTTGGTGATGCTCGTTTCCAGTTTTTACTCTGATTATACCGGGAGAGCACTCAGATTGTTTGTGAATTTTTTGAGTTATTTTGCCATGGTGCTCATCCCCTCGTTAATCATCACCAATGAAAAAGAGAAGGAATTTTGGCTAAAATTTATCTTCTTTTCGTCTATCCCCACCATCCTGTTTGGCAATATTGATATTTTTTCGAATGAGTGGTTCTTTCGAGAAGACGGACGATTGCAAGGGACATTTTCCCATCCGAATATGATGGCTTTCTATGCAGTCGTGATGTTGGTTATAGGAATTCTCCTTCTGCGGCAACGTGCTTTTTCCCGCTTGGTAAATAAATGGGTCTGTCTTTACCTTGGGAATGTCATCGTTATTCTCATCTTGACTCAAACGCGAACGGCTTGGATCTCATTTTTGTTATTCCTTTGTATTTATGGATTGTTCTATGAGCGAAAATGGCTTGTCGCCATGATTGTTGTGCTGCCGTTTGCGGTCCTTTTGCCGCCAGTCTATGAACGGCTTGTCGACCTCACTCAGGGAACGCAGGTTGGCAGGTATGCTCAATTGAATTCGTGGGCATGGCGGGTTCACTTGTGGTCAGAAAGTTGGCCGTGGATTGAAAAGAATATTTTTTTTGGATATGGGCTAACGTCCTTTCACTTTTTATCGCCATTGTTTTTTAAGACAGCACATCAGGGTCATGGCATGGGAGCGCACAATGTCTATATTGAGCTCTTGTTTGAGACAGGAATCCTTGGATGTTTATCGTTTGTCAGTGTTTATCTGACACCGATTGTGCAAAGAATACGTGCTTTGGTTGTGGATGGCATGAGGAACTCCGAAACCATAATTCTCTTCGCGTACATCCTGAGCTATCTCGTGACATGTATCGCAGATAATATGCTGTATTACCTGACGGTCAATTGGTATGGGTGGTTTTTTATTGGGATATTGCTCACTCATCCGAATAGGAATGCATCCCTAAAGATTGAAAAAGTATGAGTCACGTTTCTTTTGTTATCCCCGCGTATAATTCTCATGCCACGATTCAAGAATGTGTCAGGAGTATTGTTTCGCAAACTCAAAAAGACAAGATTTTAGAAATTTTCATTGTTGATTCTTCGGAAGATAGAAACATTCATGCCCAATTGGGATTGAATGTTTGTGAGAAAATTCAGTGTATTCAATTGACTGAAAAAACTGGTCCCGCCCAAGCAAGAAATATTGGCGCCAAGAACGCCCAGGGCGACCTTTTATGCTTCATCGATAGTGATACGTATTTAGAGCCAGACTGGTTAGGAACGATTTTAGATGTGTTTAACGAGGGGAAATTTGTAGGGTGTGGGTCAGTTTCCATTGCAAAACATCAAGAATCTAATAACGTGTGTTTGGCTCAACATTATCTGCAATTAAACGAATTCCTGGATGCAGGGAAGACCCGGTCTAAGAAATTTGTTCCGGGTTGTAATATTTTTTGCAAAAGGACAATCTTTGAATCAGTTGGAGGGTTTCCGGAAATACGGGCGGCTGAAGATGTGTTGTTCTGTTTGAGTGTTGGAGAAACACATTCTATATGGCTGATCCCATCCGCAAAGGCGTATCATATTTTTCGCGAGCATCGAAAGGGGTTTTTGGAAAATCAGCGACTTCTCGGTGAATACGTCATACGCTACAGAAGACAAAAATTTGCCAGGTGGTATTATCATGGCCTGATACCCGTTTTTTTTCTTCCCGTTTTTTTGACCATCAAAGTGGCTAGGATAGAATTACGAATTGTTTCCTCTGGGCTTCATCATTTTGCCATGCATTGTAAAAGTTGCCCGATGTTTTTTCAGGGCATGGTCGCGTGGTCGCAGGGATTTGTTCGAGGATGTTTACAGACGTAATCTGCAGGAGCGTCAATGAAATCTCTATTCGTGTCATTCATGGTTTTTGCTTTGTGTGTGCCTGTGGTCAGTTCGGGAGAAGAGTATCAGTGGGAATTTGCCGGTTGGTATGGAGGTGGTGCTTTTCCTAATATTGTCTATGATCCAAATATAAAAGATCGTGTGTATTTGGTTTCCGACGTGGCGGGGTTGTATCGGAGCGATACCGGCGGAGAAAAGTGGCGACTCATTACCAAAGGCTTAACCAATGTCATTGGAGCAACACTTGAAATTTCTTCTTCAGATTCTAATCTTCTTTTTGCTGGGATGAAGCATGGTTTGTTTTTTTCAACAAATGCTGGCACATCCTGGGGCAAAGTCCTGGGTCTGCCTAAGAATATTTCGTTTATTCGTCCTCACAATTACAAGAGTATCACCATATCGGAAATTGATTCAGATAGGATTTGTATCGGCACGGCTAAGGGCCATATTTTTTGTTCAGTCAACAAGGGTAAAATTTGGACAAAGCTGAATCTTGATAGTGGAGATATTCCCGAAGGGGAGCCGATTGTAGCTCTTCAGTTAGATGATGAGAATAATGGGTTGTGGCTTGCTCATGGAAAAGGCCTGAGTCTGTATGGTTTTGATTCAAAAAAGATTACGGAAATTTTCAAACTTGATACGGGAGTGAATGATCTTGTTGTTCATCACAAGGAAATATTTGTGTGCGGAGGACATCGTGTTTATACATCTTTTGATGGAGGACGCACCTGGAAACCGTCAGAATCATTTCCTGAAGGCGAGGTTTTTCGTATTGCTATTTCGAATAAGGGAATAATGTATGCTGCTGTCAACTTTGGTTGGCGTAGTAAATTGTATTCCTCTAATGATCTGGGGCAATCATGGAAAGAGATTGCGAGAAAAAAAGACGGTGCCCTTGCTGATAATCCTACACGGGCTTGGGCAGATCCTTTTGGCAAAGTTGCCTCTTTAAAAATCAACCCTTTCAATAATGATGAGTTTATGGAAACAGATTGGTGGGGTGTTTGGAAGAGTACCGATCAGGGCCAATCGATACAGGAAAAAATTTCGGGTGCACCCAATGCCGTTGGATCAGATATTCATTTTTCGGAAAAGGGCGTGCTGTTTGTGGCTACAATGGATAATGGACTGCTGAAAAGTTTTGACTACGGCAAAAATTATGAAATGGTTTTTCCCAAACAAGGGTATAGTTCCCGTATCAATGGGCATGCTTGGAGGGTTGTGTCGAGTCAACGAGGGAAGCATATTATTGCCACCTCATCTCCCTGGGGCGAGAAAGTCAATCAAGTTATTGTCAGTGATGATGGCGGAGATACTTTTGACATCGTTAGGCAAGGCTTGCCGTTAACTCGCCCTACAAAGAATACGATGTGGCACGAAGGATATCCCCGGGCTCTCGCGATAGATCCGAAATTCCCTACCCGTGTGTATTTAGGAATCGACGGCGAAAATAATGGAGGGTTGTTCATTTCAGACGATGCAGGGAAAAGCTGGGCTAAGTCTGTTGGACAGCCTAATTCACGACGCATTTATAATGGCTTAGCAGTCGATCCAACAAATACCAATCGAGTTGTTTGGGGAGCTTCTGCCAGAGGCGGTGGCGTCTATATCTCTGAAGATAGAGGGGAAACTTGGAAACTGTCTTTCGATAAAATGAAATGGGTTTTTGATGTTGAAATCGATATCAATGGAACTATATTTGCTATGGGGGACTATAATGGTGCTGCCGTTTTTATATCTGAAGATAGTGGGAAAAAATGGATTCATCTTCATTCGTTTCCTCAGGCACGTGCAGCCCAATCCTTGGCAATTGATCCGAATAATCCGAATCGTTTAGCCATCTCTGTTGGGTACTGGGGAGGCAATAGCCCTGGGGCTATCTATCTTAGTGAAGACAAGGGAAAGGACTGGTTCGACGTGACCGGAGATCTCGCGGATGGATCGGGAGCGTCAAGTATGACGTTTGACCCCAAGGGAGATTTTCTATTTGCGAATCTGTACGCGGGCTCAATTTGGAAACTAGATGTTTCGTCATTGGGGATGAAAAACAGTAGTGGTTCAACCGGGTTAACGGCCAGAACGCCATGATCTCCTCATCACAGGACTGGATCTTTGCCTGCAGGGGATGTTGAAAAATCTGCCAGCGGCGTTCTCTCTATTTTCCCGTGCTCACTTACTGAGCGTACGCTCCGTGCGCCAACAACGGTTGCACCCTTCGGGATACGATAGGCAGTACGCGGTCTTGCTGGACCACTGTTTTGATCATTCCCGTCGGCCATTGATATCGAATACCTATTGAGCGAATACGCGTTTTTCTGAGAAATATTCACAGGCCCATGCGGTCCATTTCGGTCCTGTAGATGGAATTCCATAGAACAATGAATAGGACCCAGGGCTCTCGAATCTTGATAATCCCAAGGAGGGATATTTCTCTAAATTCATGATGATATCTGTGAAGAAACACAAATAATTTAATTCTAGCTTGTACAGTAAATCTTTCGAGTGAAAACCCAAATTGTCGCAAATGTTGGGAGTAGAACCCTAGCAGGCCTTATTGGAATGGCCTTAGGAATTGTTGTCATTCCAATTTTGACAGGAAAGTTGGGGAAAGATCTTTTTGGGGTTGTCATTCTGGCGGAATCGGTTATCGTTTTTTTTCAATTATTCATTTACAACATTAGAACCGCCCTGGCAAGGTTCGCCACAATATCCTTGTCAAAAGGGAATCATGATGAATTGGTTGGGTACCTTTCAACGGGAAAATGTATTCTTTATGTCTGTATGCTTCCCTGTCTATTTTTAGGTTCGATTCTTAGTTTTTACTTTCCCGTTCTATTGCATGTCCCAGATGGTTTTCAACAGGATAGTCAATTACTCTTTTTGTTGATTACGCTTGCCTTTACGCTATCTATTCCCAATGCTCTTTGTTGGGCCATTCTCTATGCTCAACAAAGACTTGACCTTATTAATATTGCAATTTCTTTTTCGCTTATCATTAGGGCCGCTCTTATTTTAGTATTTTTTCAATTTTTCCCTGATCAATATGCAAATCTGGTCACGTATGGGATAATTTTTGGAGCAATAACCCTAACGGAAAATGGCCTGATTTATGTCTGGTCGCGCGACGCCATCCCAAATTTGAAAATTACATTTGGGAACTATCAAAAAAAAATGGTGAGAGAAATAATTTCTTTTGGTGGGTATATGTCTTTGAGTGGATTAAGTGTGGTTCTGTATGAAAGTGTCATAAACATTATTATTAATCTCCTTTGGGGGCCTGCCATAAATGCTATATATGCTATTAGTGTAAAATTCCCTAATCTCATGCAGCGGATTTTCACCCAATCCACTTGGGCGTTGACGCCAACTTTTACAGATCTTATTGCAAGAAATGATAAACGAAGAGTCGAAATTTTATTCTTTTCATATTCAAAATTTTTATTTTGTGCGATATTGCCGATCGGATTCACCCTTGTTCTCTTTTCTCGAGATTTGATTTTCTTTTGGGTGGGAGAAGAGTTTTTGTTGTCAGCCCAATTAATGCCAATTTTTCTCATTGGGACTCTCATTGCTACCCCTTTTAGTATTTGCGGTTGCATTACAACTGCATATGGCAAAGTGCAGGTTCCAGCCTTGGTCAATTTGGGAGTTGCAAGTTGTAGTTTGATTCTAGGAGTTTTCCTCGGATACATACTAGATTTGAGATTATTGGGAATAGCTTCTTCAACCTTCCTGATGCTGATTCTTGGTTCTGCGGTTTTTTTGCCTTACTACGCATGTAAAATATCTGGTTTTTCTTTCAAGACGTTGATATGGGAGTCACTCCTGAAACCTTTGCTGCTTGCTGGATGTATCGTTGTTGGGGGAATTTGCGTTCTTTATTGGAGCTGGAATGCCCAAAGTCTTTTTGTGAAGCTATTAGCTATCCCAATCCTTTCAGCTTGTTTTTATCTTTGTGGCTATTTTTTGTTGTTGCACTATAGCGAAAGAGCCTTGCTCCTGAATCTCATGAAGCCGTTTCTTAAATTTGGAAAATTGATTCTGTCGACCTCCACCGTATTGATCCAAAGATATGTGCGTTATTAGTAAAGGCGTCTTATTGGGAAGAGGAGGCTGAGGAAAATTCCTGCAGGGAGTTAACCTGGCTCAATGACTTCTGTTTCAACTACAGGTTGAATGTGATTCGTTTTTATATAGCCGAAACAACATTGTGTGAAGGTTAGGGCTTAAGGGACGTAATGGTCCGTGGAAGATAGCGATGGCCAAAATCAAAATACCTGTTTTGCGTATACCCAAATGAAGTTTCGAAAGAGGAACCAAAAATCTGAGTAGGTAGGGATTTCATGCGGGCGAAAAGTGAATAACACAATTTTTCTAGAGGGTGTATAGAATCACTCAACAACTGGTTGGCGTTTATTGAGGATATATAAGCCAATTTTACATTAAACGTTATTTGCGTAGACCTTTTCCGACTCCTTCGGGGATTCTACCGTACCAGGCGAAAGAGAATTGAACCATGAAGGTTTCAGTCTTGATGTCCGTATACAACGGACAAAAATATCTTGAAGAGGCAATAGAGAGCGTATTGAAACAGACATTTTCAGAATATGAATTTCTCATAATGGATGATGGTTCGAGTGATTCCTCCAAAGAGATCATTGAGTCTTTTAGCCTAAAAGATAGAAGAATCAGAGTTTTCTTTCAAGACAATTCAGGTTTGGCTCAATCTCTAAACACACTTATTGTCCATTCTCAAGGGGAATATCTCGCTCGAATGGACGCGGACGACGTGTCATTGCCTCAACGATTTGCGAGTCAAGTCGAATACCTTGATCGGCACAAGGAAGTTGGAGTGTTGGCAACAGCAATTTATGAAATTGCACCGAATAGCCTTCCATTTACGACACACCTTTTCCCAAATGGCCGAAGCGGGATCAAGCAGAAATTGCAAAATGGGGAAAATCCAATTATCCATGGCTCAGTGATGATGCGAAAGGAAGTGCTCGGTCGGTTGGGGAAGGTTGTCTATCGGACACGTATTGTACAGGATCTTGATTTATGGGTTCGGCTTTCTTCCCTGACAGAGATCGATACTCTCAATGTGCCACTCTATAAACTTAGGGCAACGGCTGATTCTGTGACTGCTAAATCTGGAGCGGTCAGTGCCCATGTTGTTCGGGCCATTATGAATGAAGGATTGACTGATGAAGTTATAACAGAAGGTATGAACAAGAAAATCAAAGACGTACTGAAGGAAGATGCAGGGATAGGGTTACGAAAGGGGCTTGATGAATTGTTGAATGGAAAAGCTTTATTCAGACGCAAACAGTATTTTCTGGCAATAAGACATTTCTTTATTGCCCTTCGACATGCTGGAACGAGAAGGAGAGCGTTGATGTTTATTGGTTTAGCTTTCATGGGAAAATTAGGATGGGTTCTTCATTCATTTTTTAATGGGAGGGCCTACATTGGAGAGCAATTTATTCAGGAAAGCACTCCTCAAAAGGGATAGGTAGATTTCCTGAGAACCGTTACGTGAAAGTTGAAGGCCATTGAACATTTCCTGTTTTTCACAGGAATGGTTTGAAATTGGCAATATCGATCGTGCTTCAATCAGTGTTCCTCTACAGTTGAAACTGATCCCAGGTTTTCTCATTTCCAAAGAAAAAAAGGGTCCCTTGATATGCTGAAAACTCTTGCCAAGAAAATGGTTTCTAGCGAACAGTGGTTTTTCTTGAGCTGGTACCGAAGGCGATTTGGTTTCTTTTCTGCGATTTCCCGTTTTGCTCACCGTCTTCTTTATCGTGAAGAAATGCTACGTGTTCCCAAAACTGGGACTGAAGGGTGCGTTTCCATTCGTCCAGGAACGGCCGATCAACATGTTTATGACGAAGTATTTATTTTAAAGGAGTATGATATTAATCTTGGTAATCCTATGTTCATTGTTGATGCGGGTGCTCACATAGGATTATCGTCAACATTTTTTGCTGACAAATACCCATCAGCCATTATTGCAGCGATAGAGCCGGAGTCATCGAATTTCGAAATGTTGCTTAAAAATACTGCAAGCTATCCCAATATAAAACCAATAAAGGGCGGGCTATGGAGTAGAAAAGCTCATCTGTGTATCCAAGAGTCAAGTGTTGAGACATGGAGCTTTCGAGTATTGGAGGATCCATTAGGCCAAGGTATTCCGGCCTTTGGAATTAGAGATCTTTTGACAGATTTTGGGGTAAAGCAAATTGATGTTCTCAAAATGGACATTGAAGGGGCAGAATTAGAGGTGTTAAATCACTATAATTCTTGGATAGATGTTGTCAGAATATTAATTATTGAACTGCACGACAGATTCCAACCAGGATGTACTCAAGCACTTGATAAAGCTCTTAGTGGCTACAGCTATGATCGATCAAGATCCGGCGAGAGCATTGTCATCACAAATCTACAACGACTTTCCGACTGACAACTGAGACCGACTACTATGGTAAGAACATGCCATTGGCGATGTATTATATGCTGGTTTTTTTGTCGTGCAGGTTCCTCTCAACTACACTCTCCTCATTGGGGTGTGAATCACAAGAATTTTTTTTGCCAGTTGATATTCGTTCATTCGAGTATAGTTTTTTAGAGGTATTGTAGGTATTTCAAAAAACATGAAACGTGTCGCCTGTTATATTCTTTACTACGGAATCGCACGTTGGCTACCGAGATCGTATTCTCGTGGGGGACATATTTGGCAGGCCATTCGGTATGCTCTGTGCCGACACCTTTTTTCGGCTTGTGGTAAAAATGTTAACGTAGAGACACGAGCACACTTCCACTCGGGGAGCCAGATTTCAGTTGGAAGTAATTCCGGTGTTGGTGTGAATGCACAAATTTTCGGAAAACTTTATATGGGTGATCATGTCATGATGGGTGCTGATGTAGTGATAATTTCCCATAATCATAATTTTGATCGGACGGATATTCCAATGGATCAACAGGGTTTTGGGAAGGATGCACCAGTCATTATTGATAATGATGTTTGGATTGGAGCTCGCTCCGTCATTCTTCCTGGTGTCCATATTGGAGCAGGAGCCATCATTGGGGCGGGATCGGTTGTGACTAAAAATGTGCCTGAAGCAGCTATTGTAGGGGGAAATCCTGCAAAAGTGATTCGTATGCGAAATCATAAAGCATCAAACGTAACGCATGAACATTAAACCGAGAAAGTTTTTGGGGCTGGCGTAGGAAATTCAAACTTTCTATGCTGGGGCTGTGCGATTAAAGTTCTCGAAACTCAGTCATTAGCAGTCGAATCGGCTCCTCGGGCACTTTGTGGCGAGACCACCTCTATCCTCCTGCTTCAAGATGCCGAAAATTTGGGTTTCGCTGAATCCAGACGTTTCCTTGTGGACTTCCTGTGTGAATGATGCCAGGAAGCTTTAGTTTTCGCCTGGGCTCTTTTTGGGGAAGGTTTCATAGGGACCAGAGAAACTCAGCGGAAGGTTCCCTCAAAAATGATGTTTTCTCTTAGACGTGAATTATAAGTGCCCTTTAATCATTTTCCAGAAAATGAACGTTTGAACAGAGAAGGGAGAGGCCGATCAGATTATGAAGTGATGAGGAATGGCGTTTTTCTGTTGATGGGGAGAAGTTTATCTAGATCAGGACCCATTCTGTCTGATTTTCCTTCTTGGGTGTCAAGCCGCGCCAGTTCCTTTCATGACTGCCGGAATGGTTTTGAATAAGATTTTCAAATCTAACCAGAGTGTCCATTTATCAATGTATTGGAGGTCCAGCTCCATCCATTGCTCGAAAGTGAGTTTGCTCCGGCCATTGACCTGCCAAAGACAAGTGAGCCCTGGGCGTACACTAAATCGTCGTCGATGACTATCATGATAAAAGATTTCAAAATCACGGAATTGTATGGGTCTCGGTCCTACAAGACTCATATCTCCTTTGAGGACATTGAAAAGTTGTGGAAGTTCATCAAGGCTTGTTTTTCGTAAAAATTTTCCAAGGCGGGTGAGTCGTGGGTCATTCGTTATCTTAAAGGCTGCTCCTGTTGCCTCATTTAATGGCTCTAGCGATGGCAGCATCGCTTCGGCATCTTGGATCATTGACCGAAACTTATACAGATTGAACGGACGTTTGTTGAAGCCTAGGCGTTTTTGAATAAACAGAATGGGTCCGGGTGACGTGAGGTGTATACATAACGCAATAAGGACAAAAAACGGACTGAGAAGGATGAGTGAGGGCAAAGCGATCATCATATCAATGATTCGTTTTATGAGATGGGCTTGATCGCCAATGGCCCCGGTATTAAAAATGAAGACCGGATGCGGCCCCACCTCGGCAATGGTTGATTTTGCTAGTTTTGGCGAAAAAATGTCCCCTAGCATGCGAACAAGAATACCTTGCTCTTCACATTGGGCAACAATTTGAGCGGCTTGTTGATAATAGGAGCGAAGAGGAAGAGCGATGAGAATTTCATCAACTGAAAAGATACGGATAAAATCAGGAAATTTTTTAAGGGTAGAAATGACAGGAAATCCTTCAAGTTGTGAATGATTAAGTCCCGCCCACTGATCATCCACAAATCCCAAAAGGCGGTACCCCAAGTCCGGTTTGGTTCGAAATTCATGGGCAAATTTCAATGCTCGTGGATTGGTGCCAATGATGATGATATTGCGCAAATTTCTTCCCTTACGCCTCATCCAGGCTAAACTCATTCGTAAACATAACCGGGAAATGCACATCAATACGGTTAAAATGATCCAAAAGGTCAGGAGAAACCCTGATGAAATCATGTCTATGCTGAAAAGAATAGCCGTGCCTGCAGTGGTCACTGTCACCAAAGAAGTTGCTTTGAATATATCTGGGATTTCTTGCCGAATCGTAGAAAGACGCCTCGATTCATAAAGGTGCAATGACGTACACACCAGGTGCCAAAGTCCAATCATGAGGAGCCCAGCCAGGAAGTTTTCGATTTTTACCCGTATTGCCAAAAATTCTTCAAAGGCCAAGAGGCTATTATTCTGAGCATAAAATACCCAGGCCACAATCAAAAAGGCCGTACCCATTATTGCTAGGTCCCCGACCTGCATGAATTTGAACAAAATTTTCCTACGAAACGGCATAATAGTCCCCCAGACCGATCTCAACATCGGCCCAATACAAGAATGCAAAATCCAGAGAAACTGTTTTACGAGTCCGAATAAGAAAACGGGTATGAAATAATGGGATGAAATAGAGGTACAGCTACAGCAGAGATGAATTGAAGAATAAGGAAAAACAAACGAGGAATGAAAATAGGTAATTTCCTCAAGACCACCAAAATATACATATTAAAATAGCTAATCATTCTGGAAAATTTTAAAAATAGAATCGATAGGCATAGTTGGTAAAGCAAGGGTAGTGCCATCAATGATCTTAAGTCTTGAAAATGACACAATGTATTTAAAAAACAATGGCTTATACTTTAAATAAAGGAAAAATCATTGGAAAGTTATTTAGGTGAATTGGCCTATATCGAATACAGTACAAATACGTATTATGAAAGAATTATGCTTCCAAATCGTATCCTTAGCAGGGCTTTTGATAATTTTGTGAAAAATTTTCCCATGTAGGGCTTCTCATACAAATGAACGCGTATTACTTCAGCAATGTTTTTGAAGATTGAAGATAACGAAGAAATATTTTTCAGGTTGAGGGAAACCTCATATAAACTAGCTTAGTCAAAAAATCTTGGCGCACTTCTAGTCCCTTTAATGGATAACATCCGAATAGAAATCTTTTCCATCAACAGATTTGAGCAAACGTGCCTGGGGTGGCGGATCACCAGATTACTACCTTACAGAGCAGTTTTTTTTGAAGATGACTTTTGGAAAAGGGAATACCTGGGGGAGGGAGGTTTTTGTCAGAGAGGGACTATGGAGCGATTTTTATGGAGTATGCCAACGGGGCAATTATGGAGTGAAATGTTTTACACCAAGGGGCCAAAAGAAGGGTCCAATACAAAAAACTCGCTTAGTCTTTAGAGCCTCGAAAATTTCTGTAAGATCCTACAAGGCATTTGGAATTCAGCCTCCGTTTGGCCTCCCTAGCTGAATTGTTTTCAATCTTTATGAAGCGCGTAAGGCTTGTTCAATATCCTGCACAATTTCCGGCGTCAGGGGTTGTTGTTTTGGGGCATAGCGGGCAATGACCTGTCCTTGGCGATCAACTAAAAATTTCTGAAAGTTCCATTGAATTTCACCGGGAAACGGCGTCTGTTCGGTGAGGTATCGATAGAAGGGATGCTTGTGATCACCCAAGACGGTGATCTTGCTAAACAGCGGAAATTCCAGTGAGTATTTGGTATAGCAAAATTCAGCAATCTCTTTATTGTCTCCAGGTTCTTGTTTGCCAAAATCGTTGGCCGGAAAGGCTAAGATGGTAAATCCTTGATCCTGGTATTGCTCATACAACGTTTGGAGGTCTTCATATTGCGGCGTGTTCCCACAAAAACTGGCGGTGTTCACAACCATGACGACCTTTCCTTTGAATTCGCGTAAGGCCCGAGGCTGCCCGTCAATATCGTCCATCGTAAAATCATAAATCTGACTAGGTTGGGCTTCTTGATGGGGAGTCACTTGGGAGCTAGATGAGGCAAAAGGACTGGGTGCTGCGGCAAGTGCTTTTTCGGTAAAAAAGGCTGAGTAGCTGATGAGAGCGATGGTGCCCAGACTCAGTACAGCCGCTTTGGAAGTCAAGGTGCGAATGTGGAACATATCGGATCCTCTAATGATTGGAATAAGATCTGGCCATTTGTGCTTGCAGTGTAATCCTCTTGTGACATTATAGCCAATGGTCTCTATGAAGGATCTTCCCAAAGAATCAGGCTCCATGTGGGTTTCTAGAGTATGAGCACTCTAACCCACCTAGGCGACATTGCCCCACGAGGTTCTGAGTGGTGTCGTCCAATATGTCGTTCTGAGTTGCTTGATGGCAGATGAATGTATTTGAGAGATGCGGGACTCAGTTAATCCCAAATTCTCTCCGATTGTTTTCATCGGCAATCCAGTGAAATAAAATTGAAATAATATCTTGGATTGCGAGGGAGGTAAGGCGTTCATGGCTTTTCGTGCAGCTCGTGATTCCTCTTTCATTTCATACAACTCTTGAGGTGTCAGATCTAGAGATGCGGAGGACTCCGCCGCATCATCAACGGAATCGCCTTGGCCTGAAAGGCGTTGAAAGGTAATTTTTTGGCTATGCTGTTTGATGGTGTCAACCCAGGGAACAGCTTTTCCCAAATGGCTAGCCACTTGGTGAGTCGTTGCGGGTTGTCCATGCCTTTGCTCTAATTTCCATTCGGTTTTCTTGACTAATCCAATAGATTCGAGTGTCCTTCTTGACACCCAACTCATTCTACGAATCTCATCAATGATTGCTCCACGGATTCTATTCTTGGCATAGGCCTCAAACGGCACATTTCTTGAGGCATCAAATCTCTCCATGGCTTCCAAGAGGCCACACATTCCAACACTTACCAAATCATCCAGTTCAAGCGGCGCAGGAAGATGCTTGAGATAGGGGCTTGCCATCGCTTTAATCATGGGTAGATAGCGAGTGATTTGACACTCAGCTTGGGCATCTACCTGAAGATGTTGACGGTCGGTTGTGTGGGAAGTCGAATGTCTGCGGTTATACAACATCAATTCCTCCTTGTGATATGTGATGAGCGGCCAATGGATTCACTGCAAACATGCATGAAACCCCTGATACTCGAACTCACGTGCAGGGAGAAAGAACCTGAGGCTCTTTCTCCCTTTACGTATGAAGAAGAAACGCTCGCTATGGTAATGCCCGTGAACAAAGCAAAGACGATACCCAGAGAAAAGCAAAGAGGCGAATACTGTCTAACAGAACCTATTTGGACATAACATGAGTAGACAGTCAGGATTGACTCACGTCTCAAGTGGCATGTTTCATCAAGCAGATACTGGAGCAAGGTTGTGTTTCCTGAAAACTTTTCAGGGGTCATGAACGAATTTCTGGAAAGGGTATTTTTGTCAGATTTCGCTCCATATCTCTCGTGAGAATGATCGAGAAAGTATGGTTCGTCTGATTTTTGTAGAGAACTATCGGAAGAGAGTCGTGATTGCGAGGATCACGATATCATGCAGGCAGAAACTGATTGAGCCGACGGGCTCATTGAATCAATGCAAGGAAGGAAAAGACGCCCTTTCTCCACCAAGAGTCTACAATCAAAAATTCGGGGAGAAAGGGCCGGCCTCAGGTACGCATTCGAGCCAATAATTCTAAGATCTCAGATATTCACATCAATGCCTACACCATGAATACATTCCTGTTCATTGGATGAGATCATCGAGGGCGTCATTGAACGGCCCGATTCACCAGACGAGTTCTCGTTGATAATTTAGGTATCGAGAGATCGAAGGTGTCAGCATGCGACGTTCGGGAAGCATCCCGGTTATCTCTAAAATCGGATGGTGAAACGCATCGATTGTAGACGCCTTTAGTTGTTCATTACACGAAATAATCCATTGCTCTTCCCGTTGAGGATTCTGAAACCCTAACATCCTAGCCTCTTCCCCGTTCCAACAATCCAAGGAAAATGAATAGGTTCCACTCCTTGAACGAAAGTACAATCCAAACGAATTCCCTCGAATACCTGAATGAAAACCCTCATTGAGTGCCTGAGTGTATGAGGTATCTACTCCTGATGGAATTGAAATAGTGTCATCATCAACCCATTGGATGGTCACTGAAGCGCCTGGTTTGATTTGTCCAACAAAAATATCGACTTGCTCCAATCTCCCCTGGCCGGTGATGCTCCATATGCCAATCGCCTCAAGATCGCGTACACAGGATAACGGTGACACTTGAATGGAAAGACGTTCTCCATCGTTGGCAGATCGCCACATTCCATACATGCATTGATCCATAATGACGTCCACATTTTCATCACCAAATACATTATGCAAACATCGCTGAAGAGTGGAAGTGGTGTTGAGCAAGGCATTCACAAATATTGGTCGAACATTCAAGGAGTCGGTGAGCCAGTCTTCTTCTTGTCGTTGTAATGAAGTCCGTGCCACAAGGCCTTCTTTTGCAGGCTCCCTCGAAATGAGGCACTCATCTGCCTCATGTTCCAATGAGTCGTAGACGACTTCGTCTCCAACTTTTACGCATCGGCTGCAACAAGGGACAAGGACCATTTTCCCTCCACTTTGTAGAGTTCGGGCAATCCAAAAACTACCTGATCGTCTACAGGTATAGCAGGCGAGTCGAGTGAGACAGTCATGAGTATTTTTTCTTTTGTGCTTTTGCATGTGAAGCCCTCCCCAAGATGAATGATATGAGATCTCCTAAAAGCAGCTTTCGGACCAAAGCATGAACGGCTCATAAAATGACTAAATATCCAATAATGAAGAGAAACAGCTACCATCTCAGGAATCAGTCCACCTCAAAGCTGTAGGTCTTTCAGTGTCAAAACAGAAGAATCCTGAATGGGTTACAGGAAGGGTGAGGCTGTTTCGCGGGTTTCCCAAAGGTCAGACCGTTCCTGAAAAACAGCAAAGAATTTTCCCCATTGGCTCATGTCACTGCTCAAATAATCCGAATATATATCAGACAACGTGGAGTCAAGGTCTTGGGGACTAATGTTCCGGCAACAATAGGGTAACGGGCAGGGGACCGACGTCAGGTGAGGCATGTCACGATACCAAGAAGAAGGCATCTAAGATGGAACCCATACTGATGCTTGATGATGAAATCAATATTTTCGAAGGCGATCGCCGGCAATGTCAAAAAGTTTTTGACGTATAGTTGGCGGAAGGTTCACTAGAAGGACTCAAAGCCATCGCCGCCGTGCACGGCCTATCTGCTGCGGCCCTGTTCTATTGTACTATGGCAGGAATGAATGGAGTGGAGTTAGACCAGCAGGTGCGGGAGTTAGTTTTGGACATTCTTCGAATTATGATCACGGGATCGACTGATGCTCAATTCGCTCGTCAAGAAGTCACGGAAAGCGAGATTTTTCGATTGTTCACCAAGCCCTGTACGTCTTGGAACTCCATGGACATGCTCCAGGCGGCATGAGTCATGGAACAAAAAAAATAGAAGAAAACATATATCATTACCACTAAGAAGGTAAGCATTGATAGCCTGGGCATAAGGAGGAAGGCGGAAATATGGAACGTATTCTACTTGTTGACGACGAAATCAATATTCTTGAGGGGCACCGGCGAAAATTCCGAAACATGTTTCAGCTCTGCCTGGCCCAAGGTCCACAGGAAGGTCTCAAAGCCGTAGCCGAGCAAGGGCCTTTTGCCGTGGTGGTTTCCGATTTTAATATGCCTGGAATGAATGGAGTAGAATTTCTGCGCCAAATACGAGAGGTCGCTCCTGATACCGTACGCATTATGCTCACTGGCTTTGCGGATGTGACCATTGCGATTAATGCTGTCAATGATGGCGCGGTCTTCAGGTTTCTCACAAAACCCTGTTCGCAGGAGGATTTGACGGTGGCTGTGAATGACGGGATTGCCCAAAACCGTCTTATTCGGGCTGAAAAAGAACTCTTAGAACGAACCTTGACGGGTAGCATAAGGGCTCTGATTGATGTGCTGACACTCTTCAATCCTGAAGGAATGGGTAAAGCTTCGCGAGTAAGAAAATACGTGTGCGGGATGGTGGAGGAATTGAATATACCTGAGAGTTGGAAATATGAGGTCGCCGCACTACTCTCTACCTTAGGAAATTTTGCAAAGAAGACGCTGTCTTTACCACAAACCTTGGAAGGTGAGTCATCACTTTCAACGAGCGAAGAGGATGCATTAATTCCCATCCCGATGGGAGCTCAAATCATGAAGAATATTCCGAGGTTAGAAGATATCGTACAGACCCTCACCTATCAATTTACTCATTTTGATGGTTCCAATTCTCCCGAACCCAAAGTGACTGGTGAGCAAATCCCATTAGGAGCTCGCCTCCTGAAAGTGGTAAATGATTTTGATACGTTACGAGAGAATGGGATGCCGATGACTCAAGCGTTTGAGGAAATGCAACAGCACTCGGAGCTATATGATCCTCGCATTCTAGAAATACTTGAAACAGTTTTCATCCCGCAAGCGGTTCGGTCTTCAATTCCCATGGCCATAACGGATTTAAAACTTCACATGTCCTTAGCCAAATCGCTCACTGATAAACGAGGCACTATTCTCCTCGAAGCCGGTCATGAATTATCAGATTGGGTGATAAAATGGCTCAACTTGCGAGCCAAGGCAGGAGATATTGAGTCCACAGTTGAAGTCGTGGTCACAGAATCCTTAGTGAAAAAGAAACAGCCAGTAGAGATTCCTATTGCGGCATTGTCAGGCAATCTCATCTAATCCAGGTTTCTCAGCATGCACAAGGGACATATTGTCCCAGTGAAATTTCTGGATTTTCGACGCTGGTAAACGCACATTCTCCAGATAGGGAACAATCTCAGTTTTCCAGATATCCTCTAACACCACATCTAGATTGATTCGTAGGAATGGAGCAACCCCTAAGCCCCCTTCTCCTTCTTTCATCTCCTGATTAATTTCCTGGAGTATCTGAATAAGAGGTTCCACATCTATGGGAGTGTGAGCATGAAAGCTGCGAAGACGATCGTAATCAGGTGAGAGCGCAAAGCAGGTAAAGAGGCCGCAAGTGGATAGCCAACTGAGCTTCTCTGCCTCACCGAGACACAAAGTTCCAATAATATACACGTTCCAAGGTATCGTGAAGACTTTCCCACTTTTCAAGCGAACATCATTCTCTCGATGTTCCAAGGCTCGCATCACTTCACCAAAAACCTCGCCAATCCCTGCCCAATTGATATGCTCAATGATTAATACACATCGTCCACTATGACGTCTGGCTTGTTCGCAGAAACGAACAAAATCACCATCGACAACATGATAGGCCTGGGAGCCGGTTTGCTGAGGATCTCGGTAAAGTTGTTGAACCCCATCTTTGTAGGAATAGCCGGGGTAAAAAGAGATGGTTTCTGAAAACCCATCTTCGCCACTGATGAGATGTTGGGTGAGTTTTTGTGCGATGACCGCAGAGCCTGATCCATAAGGACCATAGAAAATAGCCTGCTTCGTTCGATCTAAATTTCGTATCCAGGCTTGTACCTGATCTTTTGGCACACAGAGATCCTCTACACATTCTGTCAATGTATACCGCGTATCCTGATTCACGACTTTGTCCGGAGAAGGCGCATGAAGGGAAACAAGTCGGGGAAGCGGATCTTCACAAGATGCTAACACGACAAGAGGAAATAACTGTTGAAAACATGTTGCCACGGTCTGAGCCAATTCCAGCTCTGGCATGGCGAGCATTGAATCTTTGGTCCATGCTTTGACCACTTGAGGGCCTAAAGCCCGTGGATTCTTCAACCACTCGTCCCATTGAGGGTTTGTCCGATGTTCTTCAGAGTGGACTTGGCCTTCTGGCCTAAAAGTATCACGGCCAAATTGCAAAGTTGGATCAGACAATGAGTCATAGAGCAGCATAGGTAAGGATGATTCATAGAATTGGCAGTGATGGAAAAACTGAAGCCGTGCCTCCTCGCTATATTCCCCAAAACGAAAGCCCACGAATAATTGTTCAGAAGTCAGTTGAAGAAACAATTGGGCGCGCTCACTGCGGCGTCCGTTTTTTGGATAATACGCCCCCCAATAGAAGTCGAACGCTCCTCCAACGTTCCAATCGTTTTTCAGAATTTGCCCAAAGAGCCAATTCCGCGTTTCCAGTGTATCGAGCATCGAGGAAGGAAGACAGTCTCGAATTTTTTGAAATTGTTGTTGAAAGGGACGTTCGACATGCTCGACGAATTCCTGATGATGTTGCTCATAGGTTTTCCGAAGAGGTGCTTGGTGCAGTAACTCAAGGAGAACGAAACTTTTCTCGCTCAAGATGGGAGAGGTCGACGCTGCTGGAGTTGTGGAATCAGTCACCATTGATATGGTCTTGTCTTAGAGTTGGCCTCGTTTGAGCTTGTTGTAAATGGTCTTCTCGCTCACCCCGAGAAGACGTGCGGCAGCGGCACGGTTGCCATGACAGCGTAACAACGTCTCCTGCAAGGCATGCTCTTCAAGCTCCGCTAAGGTGAGAGAGCGTATGGCTCGTCCCTTCACCGCAGTCTCGGCCATTTCAATGGGATGGTTAACCGGCAGGGTGAAATCAGCCTCAGTAATAGTCCCTTCACCACATAACGCTGACGCACGTTCCAATTGATTTTCAAGCTCCCGCACATTGCCTGGCCATCCATAGTGGCTCAAATATTCCTTTGCCTCATGCGTGATCTGAAACCCTCGACAACCACGCTGCTGGGCAATACGCTGTAACGTCCGATCGACTAATGTTGGGATATCGTCTAATCGTTCACGTAATGCTGGCATGTGAAGTGGAATGACATTCAAGCGAAAAAACAAATCTTCTCGAAACAATCGCTTTTGACACAATGCCGCTATATCTTGATTAGTGGCAGCAATGATTCGTACATCAACAAGACGTGATTCTTTTCCTCCCAATCGAGTCACATGTCGATTATCTAAGAACGTCAACAACTTTGGTTGTAATTCCAATGGCATGTCGCCAATCTCATCCAAAAATAAGGTGCCTCCATTAGCCAACTCGATATGTCCAAGCCGAGTGGCAATAGCCCCCGTAAACGCCCCACGCTCATAGCCAAACAGTTCGGATTCGATTAAATCACGTGGGAGGGCCGCACAATTCACGACGATAAAGGGCTTATGCCCCCGAGGACTAGCCTTGTGAATCATTCGAGCGATCGTCGTTTTTCCTGTTCCGCTTTCCCCGGAAATAAGAATCGTGGCATTCAAATCTTGGACCTTCTGGATTTGTGACGAGAGGTCTTGCATAACAGGAGAAGAAAACACTGGTGATGTGTTGGAACTAGGAGGAGACAACACCTGGGTTAATTGCCAATTGCGATCTTCGAGATGACGTTGATAGAGACCCTGACGGATCGTCACCTTGAGGTCAAAAACATTGCAAGGCTTGGTAAAAAATCTGAATATGGTCCCATCTTCAGCAGCCTGATAGGCCAGATCGATGTCGACTTCTCCTGTCAACAATAACCGGAGCACCGTTGGGAATTCCTTACGCACCTGCTGTAAAAACGCTATTCCCGCGACACCTGGCATCAGATGATCTGAGACCACGACATCAATTTGGCTCGCGTGAAGAATCTTGAGAGCTTCATCAGCCGATTCGGCTCGATAGAACGTATAGGCTTCGTGGCGCAAGGCACGACGTAGTCCGTCGACAATGAGTGGTTCATCATCGACAAATAAGACACTTGGTACGGTTGACAAGGGCATCACCTACATTTCAACTGGTTGCAGGTTATTGGCTGAAAAAGGGATCAGCACGAGAAAAGATTCTTTCACGTTTCCGGTTTGAACATTATTCGTAAGCCACGCTTTGAGGGCTGGGGTGACTCGTTGCCCTCGTGGAGAAATAAGTATGCCATTCCTGGATTTGACATCTTCGGCCAAGATGTACTCGGACTCCAATGTACCAATGGCCATTTCACGCTTTTCATACCCTACCGATGTTGGACACCCAAACTGTAATGCGTCTAAGACCGCCGGATCATAGGTTCCTCTCCGACTGATCAGTTGGACAAAGATATCCTGTTTTGCCATGCCGGTCGATTCCAGCGCGTCGAAATCCAATGCCACTTTGAGTAAACGCGCGCCAAGGGGTATAGAATTCCCAGAACAGGTATTGTGAGGAATCCCGGTTCCATCAAAATGTTTCTCTTGGTACGCAATGCTCGCTCTAACCTCATCCATGCGGGGTATGCGTCTTAATAAATCAGCTCCGACCGTCGGATGCTGAACGAAGAGTTCCTGCTCATTGACATCCAACGGGTGCCCAGCGCGTACTTTTCTTAAGACATCTTCTGGAAGAATGAGGCACCCTAGCTGTGACAGCATGGCCGACACTTCATACAACCAGATATTTGAGAGACCCATATGTAACGCCATTTCTCGAACTAATGATTGAATGTTGGCCGATCGTCCAAACGCCTCAGGATTGACGAGGGCAAGAATATCACTCAAGACCTGGAGACTTCCCTGGAGTGTTTGTCCGAGAAGTTCTTGTGGGGCGAGGTGCAATTGATATTGCTCAAGGCCAGCTTTTATGCATTTGATGAGAGTATCCAAAGAGCACGGCTTGGTCAGGAGCCGAAAGATGTGACCATCATTCACTGCCTCCATGGCCATTTGAACATCTACATTTCCTGTGAGCAGCATTCGAACCGTGTCAGGTGCTCTCTGTCGAAGAGTTGAAAGAAATTCAATGCCATTCATATGTGGCATGCGCAAGTCACTTACCACGACTGCAAATGGCCCTTCCGTCTGTATGACGTTCAAGGCTTCATGTCCTCCCAGGGCCGCTTCGACTTGAAACTCTTGACGTAACCGTCGCCGCAAGCTATCCACGATTGCCTGCTGATCATCAACCAGTAAGATGCGTTCGCTAGCCATGGACTTCAACCTTGATGGGAAGCTGAATCAAAAAAGTTGTGCCCTCGCCCACTGTGGACTCAAACGAGATTGCCCCCCCATGGCTTCGAATAATGGAATGAGCAATGGCTAACCCTTGTCCCGTCCCTTTCCCGACCTCTTTCGTGGTAAAGAACGGATCAAAAATTCGATTCTTATGGTCGTCAGGAATTCCTCCTCCATTATCGGTCACTTTGATATCAATCCATTCTTCGTCATCCAAACGAGTGCTGATATGGATTTGGCCCTGTAGGTCTGGGGTCATTTTTTTTTTCTCTTCTATGGCCTGAGCCGCATTCACAATGAGGTTGAGCATGACTTGATTAATCTCACTGGCATTGCACGTGATGAGAGGCAGATTCTGAACAAGCTCAACGGTCACTTCAGCCACATATCTCCATTCATTTCGTGAAACGGTTACCGTATTCGCAATATTGTCATTCAAATTGATCGTGGAGAGACCTTCAACACCTGGATGCGAGAAAACTTTCATAGCCTGAACGATTGTTGCCACTCGGGTGATGCCTTCAATTGTTTGCTCAATGGCACTTGGGATCTCCTTTTTCAAAAACTCGATATCTGTCTCCAGGAAAGACTGTAACCCTTTGGAAACCTTCGGACCGACGGACACGTCCCGTTCCATATCTTTCAACAGGCGATAGCTCGTATCCACAATCGCTTGTACTTCCCCAAAGCTTTGCTTTAAAAACTGGACGTTGTCACTAATAAATTGAACGGGCGTATTAATTTCATGAGCAATACCTGCTGCCAACTGACCGATTGATTCCATTTTTTGCGCTTGCAGGAGCTGAACTTTCATGAATTTTTGCTCAGTTAAATCCTTTCCTAGGATCAGCACTCCCTTCACTTCTCCGTCGACCATTTTCGAGAAAATAGGATTCAAGGTTAATCCTAAATAGCCCTCTTTCCCGGTTTGGTCCAAAAAGGCTACATCTTCAACGTGTTGTGACACTTTACTTTTCATACATTGGTCAACCACTTGCTCCAATGATTCCCCATCCCATGCCAGAGAACATTCCCCCAACACCTTTCCTTTCATCTCTCTCGCCGCTCTACCGAAAGTGGCTTCTGCAACGGTGTTCCAACGTTGTATACGTCCCTGATGATCGACGCTGATGAGAATGGCGGAAATGGCTTCAAGATGTTCCTCATTTTCCTTATGGCTTTCTGATACCTCTTGTTCCAAGGCTTTACGCGCAGAGATATCTTCCAACGTTCCAAAATATCGAGTGCCTTGATCGTTGCTCATCGCATAGAGGTGGACTTGTACCCAAGTCGCCGAGTTGAGCTGAGGATGTAACCGACATTCACATTGCAAGGTTTTGGTCGACTGCACCAGAGTGTCCCAACGTGGAGAAATCGTCGTAGCCGCGTCCGGGTCGAGCCAATCCAACCAACATTGGTTGGCATCTTCATGTTGAGCCTGTTGCGTCGTATCATCCTTCTTGTCCTGAGCAAAGAGATAATACTCCACTCCGAATAAGATGACACAGAGCGCTCGATTGGCATACTGGCATTTCCCATTAGCATCAACCTCAAAAATGCCAACCGGAAGCCAATCGGCTAAGATGTCAAAATCGATGTTTCTCATGCTATCTTTTGTCATCGCATGGTTCATCCAGTCTGACCTTGGGAATCGTGAGTGAGAATGTGGCGCCTTGCCCAAGGCCTGCGCTCCTGGCCTTGAAGCTTCCTCCAAGTTCTTGCGCGGCCAGGCTTGCGGTGTGTAAGCCATAGCCGTTCCCATCGGCTTTTGTCGTAAATCCATATTCAAAAATCCTGGGTAAGCTGGCCTGATCAATGCCTATCCCGTTATCGCTGATATCAACTCGGATGGCATGCTCACCCTCTTCTACCGCTACATCCAGGCATGGATTGTCGCCATGACTTTCCAATAAGGCATGTCGGGCATTGTGAAAGAGATTTATCACGATCTGCATCACCTTATGACGATCGGTCTCAAGAATGATTTTCGTTCCAAACGAACGCCTAATCTCTATGGGAATCCGGCCATAGGACGTAATCGCCATTTCTAACGCATCTTCGATAAGATCAGATAAATTGACCGATTCAACAAGAGCACGGTTCTTGGCATATTTTTGCTGGGCCGCAATAATAGACCGAATATGGTTCAAATTTTTGTGGAGTTGTTCAATGTCCTGTTGCAATATTTTTTGGTCTTGAGAAAATTGGCTTGCGAGCTCTTCCAAGAGTTCGGGAACCTGTCGACCAGAAGGATCAGTTGTTAAAAAGTCTTGTAAATCCCCCGCATGCTGGGCGAACAAATCGACGACCCCAATTAAACTTTCCACTTCTAACTGATCAACCTTTTCTGAAACGGCCGCGGCTGCGATATTCGTGCTGTTTAATACATTCCCCACATTATGAAGAATCCCCGTCGCAATTTCAGATTTGCCTGCTTCATGGACGGCACACAACAGTTGATCTCGAAGCACTTTTTTCTCACACTCTAATACTAGTCGTTCCGAAATATCTTTAAAGAGCAGGACTCCCCCTTGAATGGCTCCCTTTTCATCATGAATGGGGCTACATGTATATTCCACTGGTAGAGATAAGCCATCTTTTCGCCACAAGACTTCATCATCAACATAATGACTTTTTCCCTCCCGTAAGGTGGCGTAAATTCGGCAGTGTTCCTGAGGAAAGGGGCTTCCATCAGGTCTGCTGTGATGAACGGTCGCATGCATAGGAAGTCCCAGGAGATCATCGGCTTCATACTGCAATAAGCGCGCAGCCGTGGGATTCACAAAGGTTGTTTTGCCGTCTAAATCGATTCCATAAATCCCTTCCCCCGCAGATCCGAGAATGGCTTGCTGCCGTTGCGTCATGTGGTGCATGGCTTCATAGGACTCCGTGAGTTCAGCGGTGCGAATGTTCACTCGTTCCTCCAAAGACATATTTGCTTCACGAAGGTGAGATTGAGCCTGATCTTGAGCTCGTTGAAATGTTAGTACGATAAACCAGAGCGCCACGCCAAATGCCATCAGCCTGAGAATGTGCCATCCCCACCAGGCACTATCCCACAGGACAGATTGTTCAAACATAATCGCCGCGGCTCCAAACAGGAGACAATGCAAACAAAAGAGTAAATCATCAACGTGTTTGGTTTTAATAAAAGTTATGACGAGACGTAGAGCACTGACAAACAAACATCCCCCTCCGATGACGTTCAAACTTTGAGCCAGAAGGGTGAAATCTTTATTTTCAACCATAAGGGGAATGGCGTCTGAAAAGATCATGGACCCAATGCCGAAAAGAGACGAACCGATACAAACTCCAGGGACCCACCATTGCGCGATAACAGGCGATGGACGATTAGGTACCCACATGCATAGAAAGAGGAGACCTCCAATAAGAGTCGCGGTACTATGTAACCAGACGAACAGGTTTCCGGGCCCCAGCACTCCATGGAAGCCATCCAAGATTCCCATGCCAACCATGGCCCCGGCTATCCACACATTAAAACTCGTCCCCTCTTCCAATTGCTCAAGGGAGAGAAGAAGAACGCCGACCATCACGGCTATCAATGCTCCGCTCATTTCCATTCCCGCATGGAGTGGGATATTAACCCATCGTTGCCCTTCAAAAATCGTGCGTTGTGCGAGGAGACTCAAAAAATGGACCGCTAAACTCACGACAATCAGGGTCCAGATGAGGGTAGGCGAATACCTCTTTTTAAAGTAGTGATTTAACATACGTTTACCTTGGCATCTTGTCGAATCAGCTCGTCAGTCGAATGCCCTGCTGAGAGGTGAGGTGAACAAGAATGTGCACATGACACGGCATTCCTTGCACTTCCTTGGTCGTCAGCCGGATACTCCTCTTCGTTTTTTGTACGACGAAGGACTGAGTAACAGCAATTCGTCGGCCTGTTCCTTCTTGTCATGACATACGATGGATCAATAGTTCTCGTACGATCCTCCGTGTTGTCGTACTGTTCGTCCGATTAAACGCTTGAAATTGTGAATAAGAACGTAGTACCCGTCCCAGTGCGGGTATGAGCCACATTGCGCCTTCACACGATTCGTCCCAAGACCAATCTCACCTTATTGCAGACGGTCTTTAGATTATTACCGGCACTCAACCAATTGCTCATGATGAAGGTATTGCCATTCTGAAAGACGTTCCCATTTTCCTATTTGACGAAGATACGACTCATCAAAGCTTGCCTTTTTCAGATGTGGATCTTCTGATGATTCCTCCAGCAGGACATTTGCCACATGGACTGCTGTTAAAGGAGAAAACCGCTCAAAATCAATCTG
Source organism: Nitrospirales bacterium (assembly GCA_965248225.1). Lineage (GTDB taxonomy): Bacteria > Nitrospirota > Nitrospiria > Nitrospirales > UBA8639 > Nitrospira_E. The sequence goes on along the minus strand of CBDFIV010000015.1, from coordinate 3,039,549 downwards.
ACTAGGATGATGATGATATAAGACGGCCTCCACAATACTTGGCGGCAAGCCCCATGCACCAAGGAGATACCCTCCAACGTGACTATGTGTGGAACCGAGCACGGCGAGTTCAGCCTGTTCCTTCGTCACAGAATGTATTCGTTGCCAGTTCATGATGGAAATATAGGCCTCAGGGCAATCATGGGCAAGAATCAGCTTTCCCACATCATGCAACATCCCTGCGGTCAAGGCCTGATCTATAAACTCTTGGTCAGTATGTTCACTCTTGCAAATTGCCTGTGCTAAAAGGCCTGTGCGCACACAATGATTCAATAATCCTTCCATCGTAAATCCACGAGGTTCTGGATGGGAAAATTCTTCGACAACTTTAACACTGAGGACCAAGGATTTGACGGTTTCAAAGCCTAAGTGGTGAACCGCCACTTTGGCATTCGCGATAGGGCGAGCTAACCCAAAAAAGGCTGAATTCACGATCTGAAGCATTTTAGTACAGAGCGCCACATCTTGACTGATAATCTCGCCGACCCGATCAAGCGACCCCTCCACACTCTGAAGCTCTTCCACTAATTGAGTATATAAAGATGGCAACGTCGGGAGGCAGGAAAGACCAGTCACCATCTTTTTGAGTCCATCATCGAGGAGATGATCTTGGATGGCACAGGCTCGATCCACGGTCCGTTTGATCGTGTCTGAATTACAGGGCTTGGCCATATATTGGTGCGCGGATCCGAGAGACCGCATGATCAGGTCTTCGTCGGATTGTCCAGAAAGAATGATACGAATGACATGTGGGTAGACACTTTGTACTTCATCAAGAAAGTCTGCCCCATTCATCCCTGGCATCCGCATGTCTGAGATCACTACATCAAATGGCCTCGCGGCCATCTTTGTGAGGGCGACACTGGCATTTTTCGCAAAATCGGATTCCAAATGATTTTGCAGCGATCTCATCGTCCGTTTGATCCCGTGCAAGATATTCGGATCATCATCAACAAATAATACGTGGCGAATCATAAGACTTCCTTACTTGTCGTGAGAGGTAATTTGTCGTTCGAGACCGGCAACTTCAGGTAAAAAGTCGTCCCTTTGCCCTCTTCGGTCGTGAAGTCCAACGACCCTTTCATTTTCTTGACGATCACTGAGTGAGAAATCGCTAATCCTTGCCCCGTTCCTTTCCCAACCTCTTTCGTCGTGAAAAATGGATCAAAGATTTTGTCCTGAATATGTTGTGGAATCCCAGTTCCCGTGTCCGAAATGGTCACTTCCACATCCTTATGACCCATTTTCGTGAGAATGCGAATGTGCCCTTTCGCTCCTTCCTCAGCTCCACGGCTTTCAATGGCATGGACGGCATTCACGATCATATTCAACAAGACCTGGCTTAATTCATTGGGATAACACTGAATCATGGGAAGATTAGGAGATAAGTCCAAATTAATATCGGCGACATACTTCCATTCATGTGTGGAAACTTTGACCGTATTTTCAATAAGGACATTGATATCGGTGGACTGAACCTCTTTGATCCCTGGATGCGAGAAGGCTTTCATGGCCTGCACAATATCGGCAATTCGGTCGACTCCAGCAATTGTATCGCGCAGTGCCTTGGGAATTTCCTCCAAGAAATAGATTAACTCTTGATCTTGTAATCGAGAGACAAGACTGTGAACCCCACCGTCTCTTTGTGTATTCTGGGTGCAGGCATGGAGTCCTTGCTCAATTTCATTGATTACACGATGGAACGTTTCATATCCTTCCTGCAAAAATCTGACATTATCGCCAACATACTGAGTCGGAGTATTAATTTCATGCGCAATGCCGGCAGCTAGCAGTCCGATGGACTCCAACTTTTGGGCCAATCGCAATTCGATCTCCATTCGCTCACGCCTATCTATATTTTCTTGAAGTTGCGTGTTGGCTATCACAAGCTCTTGGGTTCGTTCCACGACTTTTTGCGCTAACGTTTCCAGCGCAGCCTGTGTGTGCCGAAAGAGTCCCCATTTCTTCGTGAGGGCATGGGCTAATTGTAGGACTTCTTCTTTATCAAAAGGCTTTTTTAAAATGACGAGATTTTCACTAATGCCCACACGTGTAATGATTTGTCCCCAATCGTAGTCGGAATAGGCTGAGCAGATAATAATTTGAATTTTGGGATCTACTTCCCAGAGACGCACGATCGTCTCAAGTCCATCCCACCCTGGAGGCATTCGCATATCCACAAAGGCCAAGGCATAGGACTCGCCTTTTTCCCGTTGAGCGATAACCCGTTCAAGCCCTTCCTGTCCTTGAAATGCGGAATCCATTGAAAACGTTTGTGGAGTAATCGTGGCCGAAGATTTCTTGAGAATTTGCGCCTTGAGGTTGGTTAGCCGGTCATTGGCATTCTGTGAAACAGGACATAGAATCTTTCGATAATCCTCGTGGATCGAGGGATTATCATCGATAAGTATGATGCGAGGATTTTCCATAATTATTGTTCTGCAGAAATTTTTCCCGAGTAGACAATATTCATTCTAATGGCGCTTGATTTTTTTCGGCGCATCGTATGAAAAACATGAGAGATGTATGCATAGTGATCGTTCGAATTGAGGATATGTAGGAATCCTCTGACATGGGGTTATTCAAAATCACACAGGGGTAAAAAGGAACGGAGAAAAACGAGGGTAGAAGGAAGCCAACGATATTATCGTTGACCTTCAGGACTTTGTCGATTGGCTTGTTAGGAGGTCATAGGTGTGGCTCAATGATCATGGAGGGAACGTTGTCTGTGTCGGGGGAATAGTATCATAAGGGGGCGCCAATCCATTTGGATAATTGTTTGAGGGGATTATTTTTTTTCCAAGTCCCCCAAAAATGTTTCACCTTTCCCATTAATATAAAGAGCGAATATTGGTAGGGAGTGAATTTCGAGTTCTCCGGGAATGAGAAAATTTTCTTGCACATTCATTTTATAGATTATGAGACGATCACCCACTTCGGTTTGAATCTGTTCAAGCTCTCTCAGCAGTGCTTGGCAAGGTCCGCAACCGGGTTGCCAGAATTCCACCATAGTTGTCACAGAAGAATTCTCAATGATCCGGGTACACTCTCGATCTGCAATACCTGAATCATCTGTTAAGAATTGGGTAGAGAGCCCATTGTTGTGAGGTTTTGTTTGTTACCAGGTAAACCGAAGAAACCCCCCGTTATAGTCAGGGGAGATATTGGAAGGGGCTACGAGAAGCGGTTGTTCCTGCTGAGCATTCAATGACTTCGACCATCTCTCCGGTGGAACAATCGATTGAAGAGCGCTAAAGCTGTGCATTTCGACATCAAAGCTAATGCCAGGAAACTTCCCTGGAGATTTCAGTGGTATCCCAGAACCGGAAGATGCTCGTACTTGGCTCTTTGGAAAATTATAATGGGAAAGCGGGTTATCAAAAAACCGGTTTTCCCATCCTGAGTTTATTGGTGCATTCCAAATCCGTTCTTCCTTCAAAGGAGTTGGGGGGAGTGGGACATCGGTTTTCGACTTCTCGTTTGCGGCCAAAACCGCTTCAGGGGTCGAAGCCCAAGCCCTACCGGCATTCAGCGTTATCCCACATACCAATAATACAAAGCAGGCCATGGCGAGACGGTTTTTCATCATGAGTCAGTATACCACGTGATTGTTCATCCCTGATAAATTGGGACATTGTCCCTGCTCATTACGAACGAAACCTCGTTCAATTTTTTTTAGGATCAAGGGAGGAGATATGAGATGGGATTAAGAAATCGCCCAAACAGGAAAGACTGCGTCGAATGACGCGCCATTTTGCCGCAACGGATCAAAGGTGGATGGCTGCGAATAGAGGGAAATGTTGATTGAGGAAGTATGTGAAGACGGTCTTGCTTCTCATTGGTTTGAGTTTTTCAGATTTCAGGGTTATTTTTCAGTTACTAAGGGGGGTGTTCATGTGAGATCTTCCAAGATTTCAATCGAATTGCCGAAAGCATCGTTGATATAGACGGAGTGGAGTCCGTCACGGTGAGTGACTAATTTTCCAAATGTATTGGCATCAGGGCGAGTGAGGGCAAAGTGGGATGGGTGCTCCTTTGGGAGGACAAGGGCCAATTTGCAATTGGCAAAGGCGAGCAAAGCCCAGGTCTTATCCGCATACTCCACTTCACAATCGAATCGGGAGGTATACCATTCAAGGCCTTTCGCGATGTTCGAGACCGACACAGCAATATGGTGCATGTGATCTAATTTCCGTTTTTTGCTGGTTTTCTTTTTTGATTGGGTATATCGGCATTTCAAGGTGTTCTTTTTGGATCATTCGCAATATAAGGTTTGGCCTGACAGGTTTGCGATGTGTATGCGGAATCCGTCTTGGGTTTTTCCCTTCGAAAAAGCGCTGGCCGGTGAACGCATCGCACTGATGTTTCCAACTCTCGTGTCAACGTGATTTTCTGTGTTGCCGGGTTTCGCCCCGGCAGGCGAGGCCCTTTTGTTTCGGCAAAAGGACCTAAACCCAGTGACGACCCGCCTGGCCTTATGAGATTGGGCAAACGCTGGCTAGAGAAGGACGGGCCAACTCGCTCCGCTCAGACAAGGCCCGCCAATCTATTTGAACGTTCTCCCTTTGGGCCAGTTGGTAGGCGTCGGACCTTGGGAGACGAACATTTTAGGTATCCAGATGAAAGAGCGCGGAACCATATATTTCATATGGTCCGTTATAGGGCCCGGCATATTTTAGAGTCACGTCCGGATGTGTGTGACGCAATTCTTCTATCTCTTCGTGAATCTCATATTCCGAATGGGATCCTCCGGGTGTAAACATGGTTGAGACTATAGTGTTTTAACTAGCAAACGCGCTCTTCACCCTCACTCCAACCTTTGTTCCTCTTTCGGACCAAAGCCATCAAGGGCGAGGGAACTCTGAAATGTCTTAGTTGAAAGTTAAAATACTATAGCGTAATGGATTGAGCACCTTGCTTGATGAGATTCTCGTCCGCTTCCTGTAACGTCGGTCCGCAAAATTTGTTATAGGTCAAAGCAAACAGCGCGCCATTGACCAGAGGTTTCATCTGTGCCCCCAATGCGTTCAAGCCAGCTTTGTAGGTATCCGATTCTGGTGTACGAGGCTAGGTACGGATTTTGGTATCCAACTCTCATTCTTCTACAGACATGGGTTGTCCAGCTGCTCGGCGTTGAGCTTCCAATCGTTTTAATTTGGTGACGATGTCTCCTGGGAAATCCTTCGGGATCCTCCCATGTCCGACCAGTATGATGCCTTTTGAGGCGAGGATGAAATGAGTCTGGAGTCTTTTCTCGCGATCCAATTCGCCGTCTACTGAGCAGTAAGATGGAGGCTATCCCAGGTTGCCTCCCCATCCGGCGTAGGCCGCAGGCTGGGCAAGCAGAGAGCATCGACGGACACGGCGATTGAGTATGTGCTAGATCAGGTCGCCTGCCGCAGGGCGGCGGAGGGGGATGAGACACTTCTTGCAATTTTGCGGTGTGGGGTTAATAAAAGACCCCCGACCCGAATGGCACTAAGTTAAGCACTTTTTGCACGGCGTCTTCCCCTATGTGAAATCTCTTTCATTTGATGCCTGGGAGCTGTCAATAATTGATAGGACTTGGGTCGTCGTTTCACCGCTCGGGGCTCACTTCTCCCCGGTCGTTCAGGGACACGTTTTCCCGCCATCGACTCATACAAACATCTGATCACCTGCTGACGGTCTTGCCGGCTGAGTGTGGCCTGGTTCAGATGCGGCTCCCACTGTCGGAGCGCTTGGACACTGCCTTTAAAACTTATCCGACGTACCTTCACGTCTTGTTCCTTGGCCGCCTCTCCCATGAGGCATCGAATCCCATTGTAGACAATCAAGTGCATCAGAATTTCCTTGCAGACCATGTCCGGGGTTTTACCGCGTAGAATATCCATGCCCATCGTCGTTTTGCTATCCCGAAAAAACAATTCAACATCCCAGCGTTGGAAGTACAGATCTGCCAGTTCGCTGGCGGGATAGGCCTTAGGATCCAGCACGGTGGTGATGAGGTAAAAGCTCGTGACTCGGAAGCCCGGGTGCGGCACGGTCACTTTGATCTGCCGGAGGAGGAGTGAGGCGGGCAGCCGGTTCGCCTCCTCTTGGGAATAACTGGCGGCGGGAGTTCTGATGGGTTGGTTCCATTGGATCAGTCGATCCTCTTTGCCCAGCACTTTGACGGCTTCGGCTTCGGGAACCGGGACTCGCCGAGCTAGGGTGATGACCGAATCCACGCCGCGCTCCTTCAGACTCGCCAGGTCATAGGAGCTGCAAAATCCCTTGTCGCCCAGAAAGATATCTCCGGGCTTGAAAACGCTCCATTGCTTGCGCATCAGCGGGAGTTCATGACTGTGTTTGTCGCCCATCTCGTAGCTCAAGAGAGCGCCGGTGCGCAAACAAAAGCAGGCACAGAGGAAAGCTTGCGGGAACCCGCACCCGGGCAGCTGGTTACGCTGTTGTGGCCACACCTCTTGATTCGCAGCGGTATCTGGCATGCTGACCGTTCGCAGTAACAGCAGTAAGTCTAGCGGGTGAAGTCCCGTCCGGGGAGTTGTCCGTACGCCCCGGTAGCATGAGGAAGCGGCGCCGTGGCAACACGGGGTTGTGAGTTTCCACACAGCAAGAGAGCAGGTCGTCACGCAAGTGAACCTATGAGTAGCCTCGTCAATGAACTGGAGACGCCGACCCTGTGGTCAGAAGGGGAAGGCCGGTGGGTGGGCGCTGGAAGACCGGAAGTGGCGCCGACTGACTCCCGGGGTAGCAGGGGCGACATGTTCTCGCAGATTTAGTGCCCAGTGCTGGAGACCCGTCTTAGGAGGTGGGGAGGCCCCCGACCGCTGTGTATCAGGCAACGAAAGCGCACCGGCCTGGGACGGGAGTCGGAGGGGCTCATCGTACTGCTTGAGACCGAGGGACAACAGAACCCCGGACGAGGGAAGGAGCCCTGCTTTGTTCACGCAACCGAAGAGCGGAGGATCAGGGGATTGCCATGGCGCTAACCACCCCGGCAACGATCAGGACGCTACAGAGGAAGCTGTATGTCAAGGCCAAGCACGAATCGGCCTATCGCTTTTACGCGCTCTACGACAAGATCAGCCGAGCGGATGTCCTCACTCATGCCTGGCGGCTTGTCCGTGCCACCCGAGGCAGTCCCGGTGTCGATGGGATCAGCTTTGAGGCCCTAGAGAGCGGAATTGGGGTAGACACGGTTCTGCGGGAATTGGCCCGTCATCTGCAAGCAAAAACCTACCGAGCCCAACCGGTCCGGCGCGTTATGATTCCCAAACCGGACGACACATGGCGCCCGCTGGGGATCCCGACGGTGCGAGACCGGGTCGTGCAAATGGCGGTGAAGCTCGTCATTGAGCCGATCTTTGAAGCCGACTTCTGTCCGAATTCGTACGGATTTCGGCCCAAGAAATCGGCACACGATGCCGTGGACGACATCGCCAACACGCTCTGGGCCGGGGACACCCATGTCATCGATGCCGACCTGTCGAACTGCTTCGACAGCATCCCACACACCAAACTGCTCGCCGTGGTCGCTGAGCGCATTGTGGATGGAGGCATTCTGCGTCTCATCAAGCAATGGCTCAAAGCCCCGGTGAGCGGCGAGGACGCGGACGGCACTCGGAAGAGTGTAGGCGGCGGCCAAGCCAACGGCAAGGGGACCCCGCAAGGCGGGGTGATCTCCCATAAGCGCTAACTTGTTTATTCCTATTCGAAATAGTCCGTTAACTGGACTGGTCGTTGTCGCGGACGCTCCGCTAATGCTCTCGAGACATGATTCCAATCATGGAGCGCCTCAGACAATGACCACTGCGGTTCGATGGCGCGCTTCATCTGGTTGAGGAGGAACCCAAATTCACGCCACGCACTGGGTGGCTGGTGATTCTTCCACTCCATATCCCCAGGGGGAAATAGATTCCGCATGCGCCAGCAACTTCTCAATAAGCAGGGCCACGAGGAGCTTGCCATACAGCCACGCTTTGGCGCTTTCATCATCGGATTTGGGGAGATGGCCCAGTTGTGCCAGCGACTTAAAGCGCTTGAAGACCAGCTCCACCTGCCAGCGGATTCGATACCACTGCAACACCTCTTGTGCTGGGAAGGCTTTCTCTGGAAAGGTGGTGAAAAGAATGACGTACTTGGCGTACTCCAGCGTACAGGGCTTGACCTGTGTGCCCTTCCTCGCAGCCGTGCGGCGAACCGTGGCTTGGGCACAGTGAATCGCGTGCTTGGATTTCCGGATCACGCACAGCCGCCCTGGTATCCTTGACCCGGCTTCGAGAACGAGCACCGGCCAGGACTTGGCCGCCCCTGCCTTCTTGAGCGATGAGACGGTCTTGAGTAAGTCAAAAGATGTCCCGTGTCGGTTGTGTAACGGCAGGCTGGCCGTATTGACTCGCACGGTGACGTACGCGCCCTTTGCGACAACATATCGAATGCCTTTGGCTGTGGAGTACCCGCGATCCGCCAGGATATACTCTCCTGCCCCAACAGGAAACTGCGTCAACGACTCACCTGTCCCTTGCCCCTCAGTCTCGGTGAGTTTCAAAAAATCACAGGCCAACGAGGGGAGACAGACGCTATAGTGAATCCGCCAGAGACTCCCGGTTTTGCCAGGTTCCTTCACGGTGGTGGCATCAACCGCTCTCACCTGAAACCCGCCAGTGGAGGAGATGCTCACTCCTCGCTCTTGAAATAAGGCCACGCATAAGGCGTAGAGCCATTTCCTGGATTTCCTCAATCGTTTCAGCAGCGCGACGTCAGACAGGTCAGCCAACCCAGCTTTTTTGGCCCGCACCACCGTTTCACGAAGTGAATGCCCACACCCAAGATGAATCAAGAGCGTACGCAAGAGACTCTCGGCCGATTTATTCTTCCGCAATCCCTTTAAGGCGCCCGTACCTACTGCCAGCTTCTCCCAGTCATCTGGGAAAAATGACCGTAAAAGGGTCCAGTCTTCGTCCATGGGTTCTCCTCCATAGAATGTCTGCCGCTATGGTAGGGGACTTGCCGAGATAAATCAATAAACAAGTTAGCGCTTATGGGGTGATCTCCCCGCTACTGGCGAATTGCTATCTGCACCTCTTGGATCGGACCTGGCAACGGCGGCACCTCAAAGGCAAATTGCACGCGCACCTGGTGCGCTACGCAGATGATTTTGTCGTGATGTGTCGGCAAGATGTAGAGGAACCGCTGAAGGTCGTGCGCCACGTATTGGCACGATTGGGGCTGAGTCTCAACGAGGCCAAGACGCATATCGTGGACGCAACCGAAGCGAGCTTCACCTTCCTAGGGTTTACGCTACAGATGAGTCGAGGGGCGAAGACCGGCAAGCCGTACCCGAATGTTCGACCGGCAGACATCTCGTTGAAGAAGATCAAGACGAGACTGACGGCACGGACACAGCGGGATCTGACCGCCATTGCCTTGAGCGACATCGTGAGAAAGGTGAACCACAGCCTGAGAGGCTGGGCGAACTACTTCCACTATCGGAACTCAAGCCTGGCAATGAGCAAGGTCAGAAGTCATGCGGAAGATCGGTTGCGAACCCACTTGATGAACCGCCACAAGGTCAAGGACAGAGGAGCCGGGTTCCACCGGTTTTCGAGTCGTGATCTCTACGGGCGCTATGGGCTGTACAAGGTTCCCACAGGAGCGGGCTGGCGCTCGGCGCATACCTCGGCATGAAGAACATCGGAAAGCCGTGTAGGGGAAAACCATACGCACGGTTGTGTGTCCAGGTAAGGCGAGTCTGTTCAGTGGGAAGCAAGCCCACCAGGGTAAGAGCCTGTGCCCTGTAGCGTGGATGGCCGCGTGGAGAGAAACCGAGACGCGGAAGCCCATCGACAAAGCCATCGTATGGGATGGTAAGCGAGTTCCCGGGCCGTAACGGAAGTGAACGCAGAGGTAGCCTCGAAAATATGGAACCTCGGAGGTCGAGTTTCTGACCGTGGGACGAAGGCAGCAGGGGTAGGCGAAACAAGGCTGAGACGCCTAGCCACTCCGGCGGGGTGAGAGCGACAGCACGGGAGCAAGGACAGACGACGCAACTGGAGAAGCCCTCCTCGTCCCGAGGCGAAATCCTCGGAGGAAGCTCGGCGCTATAACCAGCTCTCTGGGAAGTGAGTCGAAGACGAGAGGGTGGCGGAGGGGCTCGTAGGAGCGACGAAGCAGGGTAATGCCTGTGGAGCAAAGGAGCCCTACTGGCTGTAAGCTGTGATCAACATGGGAGGCAGGGACGAGATGACAACGGCGTCCATTTTACTGCAAGACCTGCGACAGCGGCTGTACGTCAAGGCGAAGGCTGAGAAGCCATGGCGGGTGTGGGGCCTGTACGTCCACGTGTGCAAAGAGGAGACGCTCCGCGCGGCCTATGCGATGGCTAAGAAAAACAACGGTGCCCCCGGCATTGATGGGGTGACGTTTGCGGCCATCGAGGCCACGGGGGTGGAACCATTCTTAGCACAACTGCGAGATGAACTGGTCACGCAGACCTACCGGCCATTGCGGAACCGGCATGTGGCGATTCCCAAAGATGGCGGGCGGGTCCGCGTCTTAGGGATTCCGGCGATACGGGACCGCGTGGTGCAGGGAGCGCTCAAGCTCCTGCTCGAACCCATCTTTGAGGCAGACTTTCGTGACGGGTCGTATGGGTATCGACCGACCCGGACGGCCCATCAGGCAATTGGCCTGGTGGCCAAGGCCATGGTGCAGAATAAGACGCGCGTGATTGATGTGGATCTGGCGGCCTTCTTCGACACGGTACGGCATGACCGGCTGCTGGCGAAGGTGGCCCGACGCATCCAGGATCCCGCGATCTTGCGTCTGGTGAAACTCATGGTCAAGGCATCTGGCCCGCGTGGGGTGCCTCAAGGGGGTGTCATCTCCCCACTGTTGGCTAACATCTATCTCACGGACGTGGATGAGATGTTGGAGCAGTTGAAGGAGACAACCCGGCAGGGCCAGTATACGTACCTCGAGTATGCCCGGTTTGCGGATGATCTGGTCGTGTTGGTGGATGGCTATCGCCGCCACGCACGACTGGCGCAGGTCGTGGAGAGGAAGCTGCGAGAGGCGTTGGCTCAATTAGGCCTTCAGGTGAATGAGGAAAAGAGCCGGATCGTGGATCTGAGTCAGGGAGAGAGCTTCGGCTTCTTGGGTTTTGACTTTCGGCGTGTGCGGTCGCGGCGTGGGATGTGGCGCCCGCAGTACATACCGAAGATGAAGCGGCGCACCGCGTTGCTGCGAAAGCTCAAGGAGGTGTTCCGACGCGGGCAGGCCCAGCCGGTGGGACGGATGATCGCGGTGATCAATCCGATCGTACGAGGCTGGGTGAATTACTTCCGGATTGGGCATGCGAGCGGGTGTCTGACCTACGTGAAGGATTGGGTGGAGCGGAAGGTTCGGCGTCACATGATGCGCGTGCGCCACCGTCGAGGTTTCGGCTGGAAGAGGTGGAGTAAGGTTTGGCTCTATACCGTGCTTGGGTTATATGGAGATTACCGTGTCCGGTACGGAGGGTCAGCGTGAAAGCCCTTCCAGGCTGATAGGTCGCATAACCCTTGAGGTGAAGCATCCAGGAAAGCCCGGTGCTGGAAATCAGCACGCCGGGTTTGACGTGGCGGGGACTGGAACCGTGACCATGGGAGTCGGACTGAGGCCCACTTCGAAAGGGGTGGATGGGCCACCGAACCCTACCGTTGGCGCGCCAGTCCTCGACCCTACTGATGAGGGGGCGCTGGGAATTTCCTGACGGCTGTGGTCCGTGGTAGGCGCGGGCGTCGAAACGGTCGCGAGCAGCTCCAAGTGTGCACCAGTGCTCTACTCTACCCCATTTTGCTAATTTCCCTCCTTTTTCATCTCTGGATTTTATTCAATAATTTTGTCACAGTGTTCGCAAATTAGTATTTCTTCCAAAGGTAACCAGAGAACTCCATGCCTTTGGAATCTTGGTGTTTTAGAGTGAGGCATCCATCTCAAATGGCTTTAGTCCATTGATTTGTCAGAGATCTGAGTGCTCACTCACTCGTCGACGGATTTCAATTTAGTTTTAATTTGACAAAACCCATTTTTTCTTTTTTGGCGTCTCGCGGCCTAAGAACAGCAGCCTGAACATCTGGAAATGAAAAAAGACCAAGGTTGATAAGTTATCAAATCTGCCTTCATTTCCGTCAGCCAGCAAAGGTTATGAAGTGTAATTCAAGCACCAAGGATCACCCAAAAACATTGAGGAGGTTTCAAGATGACTGATTTGCTAAAAGTGTTGGTCGACACACCTGTTCCGATGGTTTTGGTTGTTGGCGGGATCTTCTTTCTCTTCCTGGCTATCGGAGGCCAGTTTGGTGCAAAGATCATTACGGATCAGGTAAAACAAAAAGCGGCCGGCGTGCTCGGAGTGGTTTTACTTTTATCCGGCTTGGGTTTCTACTTAATTCCGCAACCCCCACTGACTTCATCTGAACAATCTGCCAATTCGGCGTCACCCGTATCACCACTCCCTTCACCTGAACAATCTGTCCTGTCGCTTTCAATTGTTCCCATGGGCAATTGGGAGGTGGATGTGGACCGTATGGGATTGGACTACCGCGACTTTAATCTCGAAAGAGCCGATCCTCTGTTATGTCAAGAGGCATGTGCCCAAGGTCAGAAATGTAGGGCTTGGACTTATGTTAAGCCCAACACTACGCAGGGACCCCGCCCACGGTGTTGGCTAAAACATGCTGTTCCACAATCAATAAAACACAGTTGCTGCGTTTCAGGCGTAAAACATGGCGCCTGACGTGGCCTGCTTTCAGCGTTTAAAGCGAAGATTGGATCGCACATTACAAGAATCTGGTCAAGCGAGCGCACGTTTCCGAATGGTCCAAAAAACTCATATAGCCTTGGGGTATCTGAAATACTCAAGTTTTTTAATGCGAATGAATTTATAGAAGGGAAACGAGATAGAAAGTGAGGAAACCCTACTAACGAAGGAGGAGAGCCCCACTAATCAACAGTCAGTAGGTCTGCGTGAAAAAAGCCCTTGCCGGTGAAGAGTTTGCTGCAAGGGCCGATTCAGGAAAACCTGTTTTAAGACCTGTTTCGGATTGGTGGCTGGAAGAGATTAAAAGAAATAGTCGCCATGTGATCTTACAGACAGTGACATATCGGGTCGCGCTTTGATCGTCTGCTTTCGGCCCAGGCTGTGTGAAAACTCGGAATTTCCAGTATTCATGGGGCGCCTCACCCCTTGCTTATACAGAGATCGTAGTATACAGGCGATCCTAGAGGCTAAATTTTTAGATCAAAATTTCATACGGAGTTTTCACACAGCCTGGGCCATGAGCGGACATCTGAGATGACGAAAAGACCGGAAAATGTAACAGAAGGCCGTAGTCGGTTACATCTTCCATATTGGCTTGTCTATTCGAGGTTGACCTCAGAATTAACAAGACGTGGTGCACCAGATGTGCACCGTATCCGAGCGAGCTAATTGTTAGAAGCTAGCTTTGGGTCTGGTGCTAATGAAAGCTCCTGTTGCTGCAACGATAGTAGCCCCAAAAAAGAAAACTACCAAAAACCAGGCTCCACTGGGTTGCACCAGTTCAAGTGTAAGATACAGCGTGAGGGCAAATCCGATTACTCCGGATACTGTACCAAACGTTATCTTTAGGATGCGGTGGGCTGAAACGGTATACCTACCTGCAACATAGCCGGAAAGAAAAAGAGGAATGAGGGTTGTTGTGGCGGGATAAAGCCACATCAAATTCTCGTCAAGGGGAATTATGAGAAATGAGAAAATGAACGATAACCCCACGCCAGATACTATATAAGCGGCGACACCGAGGGCTATTGGAATAATTATCGCTTTTCCCACGGACATAGGGTTGCAGCTTAAATATTTATTACGTTGATCTGATAGATCTCAGGTCAGTTTACCTTATTCTTAGGCCAATGCCAGTAAGGCCATGAGCATGAGGTGAGAGACATGCATGTAACAATTTGCGTCACAACCCTAATGTCCGCTTTGGGTCCAGGCTGTGTAAAAACTCGCGAAGAGCGGATACTGCACCTTTCTCACGGAGGTGTTAGTGATGAGCGGATTTATTCAAGGCGACGATCGCCACCAAGCGACCTTGTTCCCCGAACGATTGGATGATTACCTCGCTGAGGATAATGCCGTTCGGGTCATCGATGTCTTCGTAGACGATCTCGATCTCTCAGGGCTTGGCTTCAAAACCCATTCAGAGAAAACGGGTCGCCCAGCCTACCACCCAACCATACTGCTCAAGCTCTATGTCTACGGGTATCTCAACCGTGTGCAGTCCAGTCGTCGCCTAGAACGAGAAGCGCACCGCAACATTGAGCTCATGTGGCTCACCGGACGCTTAGCACCGGACTTTAAGACCATCGCCGACTTTCGCAAGAACAATGGCCAAGCCATCCGTTTAGTCTGTCGTGAGTTCATCATGCTGTGCAAGAAGCTCAATCTGTTTGCGGATGCCTTCGTGGCGATCGACGGCAGTAAGTTCAAGGCCGTGAACAATAGAGACCGGAATTTTACGAAGGCCAAGATGCAGCGCCGGTTGCAAGAGATTGATGCGAGCATTGAACGCTATCTGGGCCAGATTGCCAGCGCGGATCGACAAGAAGCGGCGATGGCCACGGACAAAACCCAACGGTTGGAGGACAAAATCACGGCCCTGAAAACGGAAATGGCACGCCTCAACACGCTCGAAGTCCAAATGCTTCAAGCGCCAGACCAACAGATCTCACTCACGGACCCGGATGCGCGGTCGATGACGACCAGAGGCACGGGGATGGTGGGGTACAACGTGCAGACGGCTGTGGATGCGAAGCACCACCTGATCGTGACGCACGAGGTCACCAATCAAGGGCATGATCGTCACCAGTTGCACCACATGGCGCAACAAGCCAAGGAAGCCATTGGCTCGGAGACCCTCGCCGTGGTTGCCGATCGCGGGTACTTCAAGGGGGAAGAACTCCTGGCCTGCGAGCAGTCCCAGATCACGACCTATCTCCCCAAGCCTCAGACATCAGGCAGCAGGAAGAAAGGCTTGTTCAGCAAACGCGACTTCATGTACCACGCGGACGATGATGAATATGCATGCCCGGCAGGGGAGCGCCTCATCTGGCGGTTCGAGACGGAGGAGAAAGGCTTGACGATCCACAAATACTGGTCATCACACTGTCCGAATTGTTCCATCAAGTCGCAGTGCACAACCGATAAGTATCGGCGAGTCGGACGATGGGAACATGAAGCTGTGCTTGAGGCAGCCGAAGCCCGTCTCGATCGTGAACCGGAGCGTATGCGCACTCGACGAGAAACCGTCGAGCATCCGTTCGGGACCTTGAAAGCCTGGATGGGGTCTACGCACTTCCTCACCAAAACCCTCAAGCATGTGAGCACCGAGATGAGTTTGCATGTGTTGGCGTACAACTTCAAACGAGTGCTGGCGATTCTCGGCGTGAAACCGCTCCTCCACGCGATCCAAGCGTGAGTGGCGCCCTTATGCACGCAAAACTAGGCTCAGCAGCGACACCGATGACGCATCAGGGCTGCTCGTGGTTCCACAAAACGGAAGTGCTCGTTAACACAAACAACGAAGAGGAGAGGTGCTGCCGCGCCTCCTGCAGCGGTGCAATGGTTGGGAAAGGGAGTTATTACACAGCCTCGGTCGGTAGCGGACACTAGCGATTGTCGCAATAACGATTATTGACTGGCAATCAATAAGAAATTGTTAGAATAATGATGTTGCACAGTAGATTTTTTGAGAGTTAAGAACTTCCTAAGCCTATTTTTTCTACTCTTCCGATGTCGTGTTTTTTCCGAAGCTTCAGACCCCTAATTTTCGGTGAAACAACTCTAGGATCATGCTGTTGCTAATCTGGGTAGTGGCTGGATCGTACCGATAGCCTTCATCGCGAAGAAAGGCATGGGCATTATTGAATTCGTGCCATTGAAAGTGCACGTCGTGGTCAGTGAGGGCTTTGTAAATTTCCGCACGGCCTTTTTGAGGGATATGAGGATCTTGACGTCCCCAACCCATGAGTAGTTCACCTTTAATTTCCCCCACTCGTTCCAGTGTATCGGCCTGCTTGCCCTTCCCCAAGCTATGCGTATGGATATCGGTGGCGTAAAAACACACTCCAGCCAACACGTCCTTGTTCATGGCTGCGCGAAGGGCTAAGTGCCCTCCAAGACAAATCCCCATGACCCCAAGTTTTCCTGTGCAATGTGAACATGTGTGGAGGTAGTCCAATGCTGCCCGTGCGTCAGCATCGTAGCTTGAGAGCGTTTTCGTAATTTTGTGCTGATTGCCACGGTCGGTGTCAGGTTTGTCATAGTTGAGAACGGTGCCGAGTGGCTCCAATTCATGATAGACCTCAGGAACTAGTACCGCAAAACCATGTCCGGCTAAGAAAGCGGCGATACGACGAATGGGTCCCGTGACTTGATAGATCTCCGAATACAACACGAGCCCCGGATACCGACCGTTCGCCACCGGACGAAAAATATAGCTGCGCATGGGGCCGGTCGCGGTGGGAAGATCAACAATCTCGGTCTCTGCGATCATCATAATAAGTAGTTTCCAATATCAAAGAATTTCGGAAACGGTAACCAGCGATTCGAAAACTGTCAAGTGAATGAGAATGCGAAGAAACAGGATGACTGAGATGAGGTTGGCAGACATGATTTGGCTTTTACTAAAGATCCGCGAGGTTTGCTGATGAGGAGAAGGTAGGGATTCAGAGAAAGTTGGGAAATGTGGGGTCCAATGGACATCGAGAAGAGGTCTCACATCGCCTCTTTGCTGACTGTCATTCCCAGATGAAGCTTTCCGCTTTCTCATCGGAAAGCAGAAGGCTTCATTCGGTTTTGTTCTTGTTCTTTCTTTTCGAGGTCAATATCTTACTTGGGGAATTGTTTGGGTGCTTCCATTTGCCACCCTTCGCCACTTAATGCTTGTAAAAATTCGACTAAATCCTCTTTTTCTGGGTCGGTTAATTCAAGGGGAATGATCGTGTTGTCTTGATGAGGGTTTTTAATGCCCCCGTCATTATAGAAATCCACGACCTGTCGTAAGGTGGCAAATCGTCCATCGTGCATGTACGGCGCTGTTCGAGGGATTTCTCGTAACGTGGGGGTCTTGAAGGCCCCGATGTCCTCGGCATTTTTGGTGACGGTAAATCGTCCCAAATCAATATGATCCGTGTCCCAATCAATCCCCAAGTTATGAAATTTCTCGTCGGTAAAATTAAACCCGGAATGGCATCGAGTACAGCGAGCTTTTTTGAGGAATAATTTCAGACCCCGTTGGGCAGCAGGGGATATCGCCTCTTCCTCTCCCTCATAGTCAAATCGATCATAAGGGCTGTTGCCGGAGAGAATCGTTCGTTGAAAGCTGGCGATAGCTTGTCCCACCCGGTCTTTTGTGATTGGGCCTTGGAACACTTTCTTGAAAAGGGCTTTGTACCCTTCAATGGTATTGAGCTTGGCGACTAATTCGTCATGATTGGCAAACCCATGCTCTACGGGACTGACAAAGGGGCCGGTTGATTGCTCTTCCAATGTGGCCGCGCGTCCATCCCAAAATTGGGCAGAGCTAAACAGGCGATTGATGGAGGCGGGCGCACTGCGGCCTCCTTGTAAACGATGAATCCCCGTTGAGACCGGTTGCCCATCGGTAAAGGCGACACTGGGCAAGTGACAACTTCCACAGGCGATGGTGTTATTTTTCGAAAGCCGCTTATCAAAGAATAAGAGTTTGCCCAGTTCAATTTTCTCCTTCGTCAACGGATTGTCTTTGGGAATGACCACGAAGTCCTCATCTAACCCCAAGGGGGCTTCCCAGTCCTCTTCTCCCGGAAGGGCTGCCAAGGATATGAAAGGACTACTGAACCCTACGAGAAGACTGATGAAGATCCCGAGACAAAATGTTGACCGTTTCCTACTCTTTGTCCGTAATGCGCTCATTGGTTTCATGCTCAACCTCCTTATGATGAATGCTGAATGGTATTCCTGCAAGATACGTCGGTTCTATGTAATAGCTCGCCGTGATTCCCTTTTTGGCCACCTGTTTCATAATGCCAAGTGCTGTTCCCCATTTCTTTGGTGTTTCTGTATGATATAGGTATCGCAGGAATGGCGAGATAAGTAAAATATTATTTTTCTATAGTGTGATAGATTATATCTATCGCCTCTCTATTGAGGAATGACGATGACCTTGACGCAAATTGAATATATTTTAGCCGTGGCGAAAGAGCAAAGCTTTCGAGGGGCCGCGAAATCTCGTTTTGTTACGCAACCGACGCTCAGCATGCAGATTCAAAAATTAGAAGAGGAGTTGGGGGTCGTGATCTTTGATCGATCACGGTCACCCATTCTCCCTACAAAAGTTGGTGCGCTCATTATTCAACAGGCGAAGATTCTCCATGGCGAATCGATGCGGATTCCTGAAATTATTCAGACTCAAAAGCACGGGCTGGTCGGTGGCCTACATGTGGGCCTCATACCAACGGTTTCACCATATTTAGTGCCGCTGTTCCTCCAATCGTTTAACAACCGGTACCCCAAGATAGAGATCAACATATCGGAACTCACGACACGCCACTGTCTCCGGCAGTTAGAAGACGAAGACATTGATGCCGCCATTCTGGCCACGAAGGAAGATAGCAAAGAGTTTGTTCAGATCAAGCTCTACGACGAAGAATTTTTTCTCTTTGCCAACAAAAACAATAGTCTACTGAAGAAAAAAACGATTTCGATTTCCGACATCAATCTGAAAGATATTTGGTTGTTGGAAGAAGGACATTGCCTGAGCGACGAAATCCTCAAAACCTGTCACCTTCGCCGTGATGTTTCGCAGCTTCCTGGGCATTTAAATTTCAAGATTGGGAATCTTGAATCGATCAGGTTGTTGGTTCAGGAAAATTTTGGCTATACCGTATTGCCCTATCTCTCAACCCTCAAGCTGAGCCACCAGGAGAAAAAGCTTTTGCGACCATTCAAGGGAACACCACCACAACGAGCGATTTATCTCACGTTAAGAAAGGGGTATGTAAAGGAAGGACTGGTTTCTGCCTTGAAATCGGCCATTCTTGATTCATTGCCTCACGAGTTACGTGTGTCCTAGCTGTTCAGCTTTGAGACGTGCGTACTTTCTCTTCTGCTTAAATTTCGTGACATCGATAAAAAATACTATTGGATCTGTTGAATAATTCTCAAAAATAGCCCGTAGATGTTTGAGGGAAGTTCCGGTATCAGTAGCGGACGGGAATGGTTAAAAAAGTCATCCAGCAAGGCCACAGCCGTTTTGTCGCGCGGAGCGTACTTTCAGTACGTGAGCACGGCAAAAGGGCGAGAACGCTGCTGGTGGCTTTTTTTAACATTCCCCTATTGAATACTGTTGGCACAGCGTTCCCCATCCATGGCTGCGCTCATGATGCCCCCGGCGTACCCGGCACCCTCGCCGCATGGAATGAGGTTTTTTACCTGCGGATGATGCAAAAGATTCTTGTCACGTGGAATGCGCACCGGCGTTGAGGTGCGCGATTCGACTCCAACAATGACCGCCTCCTGGTTCAGGTAACCACGAATTTTCCCACCAAATGATTGAAATCCCGCATGTAAGGCCTCGCTGATCATAGGCCCAAGAACCTGGCGCATATCAATGGAGCGAAGGCCCGGTTGATAACTGCAAGAAGGAAGCGACGAGCTGAGTTTGCCGGTCATGAAATCCGTTAACCGTTGGGCCGGGGCTGCTTGCGTGTGGCCACCTAGAACCCAGGCCTGTTTTTCGAGTACTTTTTGAAATTCCAGTCCCGCCAAGGGGCCATGTTCTTTGTAGGGTTCAAAGTCCTTGAGTTCAAGTCCCACCACGATCCCACTGTTGGCAAAAGGGTTATTTCGTTTGCTGGGACTCCAACCATTGATGACCACTTCCTGCTGTGCTGTCGCGCAGGGAGCGATGATGCCACCCGGGCACATACAAAATGAATAGACGCCTCTGCCATGTACCTGCTGCGCCAGGCTGTAACTGGCCGCGGGGAGGTACTCGCGTGTGCTGCGCACGTCTTCGGGGGTGCGGCAATGGTATTGGATATGGTCGATGAGTTTCTGCGGATGTTCTACCCTGACGCCCACCGCAAATGGCTTGGCTTCTAACAGAATGTGTTTGGTGTTCAGCAGTTCATACATATCCCTGGCTGAATGCCCCGTGGCCAGAATAAGATGCGTGATCGGCACTTCTTTGGCACCGGTCTCGTGTGCGATCACAATCGAAACGATCATCTGATCGCGTATTTCAAAATTGATCAGTTTGGTATTGAAAAGGATCTCCCCCCCATGCTCCAGAATGGTTTTCCGAATATGCTGAATCAGTTGGGGTAATTTGTTCGTGCCGATGTGTGGATGGGCATCGACCATGATGTCTGGGTTGGCACCGTGAGCGACCAGAGTTTTAAGGATCTTTTCCACATCTCCCCGTTTATTGGATCTCGTGTACAGTTTGCCGTCGCTGTAGGTGCCCGCGCCGCCTTCGCCAAAACAATAATTGCTTTCGGGATTGACGCGGTGCTCCTTGTGGATGGCCGCAAGGTCCCGACGACGGGCCTTCACATTTTTGCCCCTTTCGATCACAATTGGTTTGATGCCTAATTCCAAACAACGCAGTGCTGCAAATAATCCACCGGGTCCGGCTCCGATGATGTGACAGGTTCGTTTTGAAGAAGAAACGTTCTTGTACTCCAATTCAATTTTTTCAATTGGAAGTTCTTCATCAATGGCGGCAAGAATACTGAGGTTGATCTGTATGGCTCTGCCTCTGGCGTCGATACTGCGTTTGAGAATCTTGTACTGAAGTGGGGAATCATTTTTGAGCGACAGGTGCGCTCTGATTTCTTCAGCAAGTAATGGTGCGCTGGAAGCCGTGTGGGGTGATACCTGAAGGTGTAATTTTCTTTGCATGTTTTGGCGGACGTGTATTCGTTAGGGATAGGGCTCAAATTTATACCGAGGTCCATTCCGGACCAAAGTATTTCGGTTCATCAGACATTTTCATGGGCCACACCGACCATTTTGGACTGCTTCCGATGTGTCCATTTCAACTTGAATGAGCTCCTATCATAGCTGATCGAGCTTATTGAACGCATAAGGAATGGGATTATTGGTGCTCAGGTTTACATGGCTTAGCGGCCACGGAATTCACATATAGTTAATCCCCGACTAGCCATCTACTGTCTCTGACGCATTGAACCCCATGTTTGAGTGAAACGTGATGAGGCGTAAGCTGGGAAGGCCGCTCGGCTATCCATATTTTTGAACCTGCCCGGGGATTCCGTTCAGTCTCTTCTTGACTCCTTGAGAAGAGACTTCCTACAGTTAAGATATGGGCCGGGATGTTCAGTTGTTGTGGTGGTTCAATTTTTTTCAAGTGAGTGCGGGTAGGAGGTGTTCTATGACACGACGAAAAAACAGTTTTTCGGGGCTACACGCCGTCCACGTGATGTTGGTGATGGGATGCATCTTGGGGTTACTGACCGGATGTAGCTCTAATTTGCGAACGACCATCGTTTCTGGCAGTGAAGCGCAGAAATTGCAAATGGCTCAGGTGGAATCAGAGCCTGTAGTTGTTGAAACCGTTGATGCCCAGCCTATCCTAGAAATCATCAATCCTGCTGTTCAGTCCTTTGATATTCCGGTGGAGGAGCCTGCGAGGGCGGTGAGTAGGCCTGAGCCGGTTCGGGAGATCTTCGCGACATCCCGTACGACTGACGTCTCATCTGAAATTCCTTCTCGTTTCGAACCTTCGCCCACGTCGATTCCTCCTACATCAGAACCAGCGATACAAAGCCCTGAGGTAGAGATACCTATTATTGCTTTCGAGCCTGAATTACCGGCATTGCCAACACTTCGTACCAACCAGGTTCCTTCTATGGAAGAACCTCAGGTGTTGGCAAAAGCCGAGGTTTCCCCGGCTTCAGAGGTTCCCGCCAAAAAAGAACCAATTCAGGTAGCCAAAGTGATGCCGCAGGAGCCTGAGAAGGTTGTCGTCACAACAGAAACGCTAGAAAAAGTTCTCAGTGATATCTATTTTGACTATGATCGGTTTGCGATTCGAGGAGATGCCGTACAGATTTTGAGAGCCAATGCTGAGTTATTATCCGCCAAGTTGGCAGAGAGCGAAATTGTTATCGAAGGACATTGCGATGAACGGGGAACGCAGAGTTACAATATGGTTCTAGGGGAAGCCAGAGCCAATGCGGCCAAAACATTTCTAGAAGATTTGGGTATTTCAGGTGAGAAAGTTCAGGTAGTGAGCTATGGGAAGGACAAACCTTTTTGTCGAGAACAAACTGAGGAATGCTGGCAAGAAAATCGACGAGGACATTTTGTCATCAAATAGGCGGCCCTTCTCTGCCTTCCTTTTTGTCATTGAATTTCATGCCACGATTGTATGGCGATTCTCTGCTGGCTTTTAGGAGAAGCTTCTGAAAACCTTTTTCGTTCGCTGTAATCTATCCCTAGCCATCTTCTGTGTGCTGATTTCGGCTGTGTGCCCAAGTCCTAGCTTGGGGGAGGAGTCCTCCCTCTCTTCCTCGGAAGTCTCTTCCCTTCCTGATACCGCTCTTGTCTATGTCTCGGATTATGTGTCGTTTGTGGGTGGAGACGCGCAAGGTCGGGTGGCGTTTGCCTTGGACAATAATCGTGGTCGAGACGGAGAAGCCTGGCAGGCGGAACATTTTGTTGTGTTGCATGATGAGCACGATGGGTGGGTTTCACTACAGGGTTCAGGATCGTACGAAAATTCTACCCGTGAATTGCAGACCATTCCCCCTTCTTCTTTTTTTCAAATCGAAGGCATGCCCCAAACAGGGTTGTCGATCAAGAGTACTCCTAATAATCTCACGCTAACAATTAAGCCTATACCCGTTCGACTTGCGCGTGAACATGAGGGCGGACGGTATTGGTTGGGGTCAGCGGAGGCCGAATTGCAGTGGAACGGTCGAACATTGCAGGGGCGGGTGATTTATGAATATTTTATGATGCCAGAGTTTAATCGTCTCTCACGAACCTATTGGGGACTGTGGAAACATTTTCAAGGATTGTATTTAGTGGTCGAAGGGCTTGGGGATCTCTACGTTCATTCTCAGGAAAGTGACATGATGGCTCCGTTAGTCGGAACCGTGAGCGGATTTTTGGCGATTCAAGGAGAAACGAAACCGTTTCAGGTGTTGCAAGTGACGCTCTTTGATCATAACCAGGCATGGGGATTGTATCGATGGCCCAGCGCCTGGGGTCTGAATTGGATCAACCAAACTGGAGCAGGTCGTGCTCAATTAGAAATTCAAGACCTCAAAACGATGGGCAATTGGGTTATTGGGGGCTTTGGGATGGGAATCGTTCAGGGCATGGTGCATTATAATGGGAAGGATTATCCCGCCTATGGGTTGGCGGAACTGATAATGTAGCCATTAAGCAAGGGTTTTTTGTGTGGAGTTGTAAAAACCTAGACATTGTGGGTCTACGGAGCGCGCTCTCGTTATGACCATCCTGAAATCAATGAGCGCGATTGGAATCAGTCTTCTTCTTGTGTATGGAGGTGGCAAGGATGTGCAAGTGTCTATTGCGCAAGATTCTCCTCAACCTCCCACTCAATCGTCAGTGATTGCGCTTACCGCGAAACAATGCCCAACGGATCTCTCCTCGCTTCAGCCAAAAATGGAAAAGAATTTACAATTTATCAAATCCGCTTCATTTCGAAAAACCATGCTCGATTCATTGCAAGCTTCAATTCCTCAAGCAATTGCACAAGCTGATGGACTGTCTCAACAGATTGCATTTCTTAAACAGGAAATCATTAGACAAGAGCGGAAACGTGCTCATGCTGAAGAAGTGGCACGAGAAGGCCTCTCTGATCCATCGGAACCGCTCAAACCCTGTCGGCATGGGAAGGAAGGGGTGTATTGTCATGCCATGGATCAATATCTTGTTTCTTTTGCCGCTAATCTTGCCAATCAGGAGTTTCTAAACGCGCTACAATGTTATCAACGTGAGGGTGTGCGGTAAGAAAAACGATGAAGAAAATTCCCACTAATATTTTTCAAGACATTCCTGAAGGGCTTAAGCAAGAATTGGTGGAGAGATTATTAGAACGGGACACTATCCGAATAGAACGCATTGTCTCTCGTGGACAGTCTTCGCCATCTGATTTTTGGTATGACCAAGACGAACATGAGTGGGTGCTTGTTCTCGCCGGAAAGGCCGAGCTCCAAATTGACGGGCTAGAGGAGCCGGTTATATTAAATCCAGGCGATACCTATCATATCCCGGCCCACACAAAACATCGTGTGGCTTACACGGAGCCAAACCACGAGACCATCTGGCTTGCCGTATTTTGGAAAGATTAATTCTACTATCAGAGTGCTCTGACTAAAGAATTGAGGGAGCGACATGCCATTGTTAGGATGAGGATGAGTGAAGCGATGCTGGAGGAACGTCACGATCAAAAATGAGGACGCACGGACTTATTTATGTCGCGGATCCTATGTGTTCCTGGTGCTGGGGGTTTTCGCCGGTTCTTGAGGAGATCAGAAGGCAATATGAAAATCTGGTTTCATTTCAATTGTTGCTAGGTGGGCTTCGTCCAGGCAATACCGAACGATTTGATGAATCCAGGCGTGCGTATATTCTTCAACATTGGCATGCGGTACATGAACGAACAGGCCAGCCGTTTAATTTCGACTTTCAGATGGGTCCGACGTTTACCTATGATACGGAACCGGATTCCCGGGCTACGTTGGTCACTCGACAACTGATGCCTGGAAAAGAATGGGATTTTTTGAAGGGTATCCAGAAGGCTTTTTATGTGCAAAATGCGGATGTGACCAAGCCTGAGGTTCTAGAAGAATTAGCAGTAGCCATAGGTATGGAGGCTTCAAAGTTTGGTCAGGCATTTCAGGATTCGCACACGAAGGAATTGCTCTGGGAGGAATTTGATCAATCGCGGCAATTAGGCGTAAGCGGTTTTCCCACCTTGCTCGGCCGGGAGGGCCAATCTGTTTCGGTGCTCATGCATGGGTATCGAGATCTTAGAGCCCTGGCCACGGCGATTGAGAAATTTCTTCAGAACGTGGCCTGAATGATGTGGGCCTCAAGGGCAGCAATCGAATACGAAAATATCATAGAATGTTGAGTGTTTATTTATTTACCACAGGAGGTGTTGCAATGAGAATGATGAAAAAAATGACCGTGCTGGCTGGGCTGTTGGGCTGTTTAAGTGTTGGCCTCACGGCGACAGCCGGTGCTGAGATGTCAAAATGGAATTTGGACAAGGATCATACGACCCTGGGATTTGAAGTCGTCCATATGGTGGTATCCAAAACACAGGGCAAGTTTACCGAATACTCTGGCACTGTGGAGATGGATGCTGACAAGCAAGAATTCAAAACATTCGAAGCAGTGATTCAAACGGTTTCGGTCACGACGGATCATCAAAAACGAGATGATCATCTACGAAGTGCCGACTTTTTTGATGCGACAACGTTTCCAACCATGACCTACAAAATGAAAAGCTATACCAAGTCGGGTGATCACTACACGGCGGTCGGTGATATCACGTTGTTAGGCATTACCAAGGAACTGACCCTAGTCGGAACGTTTAATGGTATGGCACAAGATCCTTGGGGCAACATGCGAGCCGGGTTCACGGCAGAGGGCACATTGAATCGCAAAGACTTCGGGATGAAATTCAGTAAATTGTTAGACAATGGTGGGTTGATGGTGAGTGATGAGGTTACATTGAAATTAGAGATTGAAGTCATCAAAGAAAAGAAAATGGAAAAGGTGAAGCATTAAGGGTGCCTTCAAGTATCTTCTGTGATATACGGTCAGGCGCTTTATCCTAACGCTGGATCGTGGTCTATCTTGTGCGCGTGTCTACGCTTGAGCGTGATTGTTCTATGGGAATAGTAATCCCGACACCACCCATGAGGTCTTCAACTTGCGATTCCCCGTGGTCTTGCCACGGGGATATTTATTTTGAAAGTTCGTTTGTGGCTAAGGGGTTAAATTTGGAATCATGAATAGCAAAGGATTGACCATTGGACTCATCGTTGTACACTATAAATTTGCTGCGAATGTGCGAAAATTACTAATGGAACCTGAGACATTTTGCCAATGACTCGTAAAAATACATCAAGAGCATTATTAGTCCCATTCTTTGTTTTGGGGAGTCTGTTGTGGGGGGGCGGTGTGAATGGTGAGTCTGAGCCTCAAGCTCTTTTGCCAGATTCATCATTTGAAACTCCGAGGGAATTACAATCAGAAAGAAATGGGAATGCTCCTCCGTTTGCCGACTATGAAAGGCGGATGCGCCAATCCCCGCGTTGGCAATCCATGAACGCTGAAGAGCAGGCGAGGGCGCTTGAAAAAATAGATCGAGCACGGAAGCACTTTCTTGACCGGCAGCAAAAATTTGAAACGCAATATGGCGACCAAATCAAGAAAACAAAAAAACCTCGTGAATCCCTCATGAGTAAGAGAAGGAAACGGGAACAAAATAGGGATGCCAATAGCTTGTGGGAACGTTTTCAGGCCTTGCCGGTAAAGGAACGTCTCGACTTGGAACGTCAATTAGGTTTGGATAAAATTATGCCTTCACAACAGCAACGAAAATTTCAAGAGCATTTTGATAGACTTTTATATTCGAAGCAAAAACACATCCTTCGCCAGCTTCAACAAACTACTCCCTAGCTTGCCACGTGTCTTCCCGTTTTTTTAGATGGTTGGTCGGCTCCTTTTTATTCGCCAAAATGCATACGATGTTGAATTTTTGTCTATTAGGACGTGAGGATTTTCCTGTGTGTTACAAGCCAGAATTAGAGGTATTCAAAACAAGCGAGAAGAGAATCGTGAGGTTTGCGGTGAGCACTCAGATGAAGGTCAGGATAATGAAGCTGGATCTCATGATCGTAAGGAGAGATTCAAGAAAGTGAAAAAACAAAAATAAATTGGAACAAAGCATGAGGCGATGTTGGGAAGGCAAGGATGATCACGCTCCCTCAACTTCAGGATGTTGCTCCCCCTGAGCTAGAGCAGGTTCAGAAAAAACGATATGACTTTACGAAGCAGATGCTGCGCTGGATTTTCGTGGGGAAGTAAGTTGTGAGACGGGGATATGGCTCGCAAAGACTTGCATCAGCCCTAACTCTTCATCGTCTTGGTCGAGGACGGGGGTCAGGGCGAGGTCGGTATACGCGTTTTTGTTTGGGTCAGCTTTGACTTGTTTTAAAATATTTTGGAATTTCCAGACTAGTATTCCCCACCGAAAACCTGTTTGAAGGACTTCAACGATTCGCTTAGGATAAAACCACAGCGGGTTTTCACGTGGAAGGGTTGGACGTCGCAAGGTCCGAATTTTGCGGCGAAAGATGCCACCTTCCAATGGATGAACACCCTCAATGGTGGTGCAGCCATAAAACCAGGTGAGAAAAGATGTGACCTTGTTGACGTTTTGGCCTTTGGCTGCTGCCCGTCGAATCACTGTTTCCACATGTTCTGGGGTGTAATATTGTTCCCAAGCCGTTCGGTAGACGTGTTGCCAGGTTTTTTTTGACATGATGGGATGCTTCACCGTGACATGTTCTAAATCATAAAAATTCATATCTGGCTCCATCCACACGCCCTGCTGGTCAAGCACCTTGTGATCTTCCGATCCAGGAAGCGGGGTCAAGCAGAAAAACTCCAGACAATCTAAGGGCAATTCTTTTTTGATAATTTCAATATCACGAGCGATCGTTTCCGGCGTGTCACTGGGAAATCCCAGGATATAGCCAGCAACAGTGGTGCATCCGTGGTCTTTCCACATTTGCGCCATTTTTCGATATTCCCAAATTTTATTCTGACGCTTCTTCGCGCCGACCAACGAATCGGGATTAATATTTTCCAGCCCGATGAACACATTTCGACATCCCGCTCGCGCACATTTTTCAATAAATCTTGGAATTTTATGACAGAGCGTATCGACTTGAATCGTAAACGAAATGGGAAGGTGCTCATCTTCACGCATCGCGATGAAGCGATCTAAAATAGGTTCCCAGTCTTTATTCCGTGCAAAGTCATCGTCCGTAATAAAAAACCGACGGATGCCTTGTTCTAAATTGGAACGAATGAGGGCTTCAATATCATCTGCTGATCGCCAACGAGATTTTCTCCCTTGCACATTAATGATCGTACAAAAACTACATTGAAAGGGGCAGCCACGCCCGGCATCAAAACTGGACAGCCGGCGAAGCGTGTTCTTAATGATATGAGCGGGAAGGAAGGGTGCAGGGGCGTTTTGTAACCCGGGAAGCTGGTCCATGACGTTGTAGAGCGGTTTAAGCCGATGGTGATAGGCGTCTTGGAGGAATGTATCCAGGTGCTCCTCGGCTTCTCCGGCAAACATGGTAATCCCTTGGTCCATGGCGTGTTGGATGTCAGATGGCAGGGAAGGTAGCATAGCTAAGCAACCACTCACATGAAATCCGCCGATGACCACAGGAATCTTTGCCTTTAAAAATTCGGCAGCTAAGTCCACGGCATGGGGAAATTGATTCGTTTGTACGCCAACGAATCCGACGAGCCCATTACCGGCTTCTTGAATGGATTGAATGATCTTCTTGATGGGCAGCACGGTGTTGGTTTCATCGTAAGGCTCAACGACCAGCTCAACATCTTCTCCGAGGACTCGCCGCTTGGCGCAATCGAGGACTAGGCCATAGAGGGCGGCGAGGGTGTTCGAAGGAATCGATGACCGAAGCCATTGAATGACGTAGCCGTCGTCATCATAGTGAGAAGGTTTAATGAGGACGAGGCGAAATGTTTTGTGTGTGGTCATTGGCAATGGGATAAGAAAATGAGGAAGAAGATTTTAGAATTTCATCTCAAATCATTCTCCTTTGACTGAGGACTTTCTATGGTAGGAAAGAAATAACAAGGGGTCAATAGTGCTTGCAATATGGAACCTATTGAAAAGACCGCAGTTTGCTGCTCACTCGTTTCTTGGCATCGGGAAGATCATGTATAGACAGGCTCCTCGTGAACGTAGTGTTCTAGCCATTATTAGGAGGCGTCTGCGATGGATTTGGTGGCGTAAAGGCTTCTGGGGCTCCAAATGGAAGGGATTCAACATAGAGAGACGTTGAAGGAAACGCGAACCCTGTTCCGTGGCCTTCAACAATTTCTTTGATTTTATAAGCCAAGGTTTCTTTGACAGCCAACCATTCGCCCCAGACTGTCGTTTTCGTAAAACAGTACAGCATGATATCGATGCTTGAGGCGCCAAAGGTATCTAAGAAAACAAACGTTTTGGTCTTTTTAGGGTCGGTTTCAAAATCCTGATGGGAATGAAGATACGCAGAAATGTCTCGAATGATTAATCGTAATTGATCTTGAGTGGTTCGGTATTCTACGCCAATACTCCAGTAAATTCGACGTTGGGTCATACGAGAAAAATTAATGAGTGCTTCATTGGCTAACTTTGAATTGGGGATGGTCACCAGGGCTTTATCAAAACGCCGAATTTTTGTGGCTCGAAACCCAATCGCTTCCACATTCCCTTCGACATCTGGCGATTTAATCCAATTGCCTTTTTCAAACAGACGATCGAGAAAGATGGTGAGCCCGGCAAACATGTTGGCAATAAAATCCTGAGCGCCGAGTGCCACGGCCATGCCGACCAGTCCTAAACTTCCTAATACCGCTGCGACATTAAATCCCCATTCTTGGAAAATCGCGGCGATTCCCAAACAGACGATAATGGCTTTGACCAATTTGACAAAAAATCCTTTGACGGTTTCGTGCATGCTCTCGCTGCCGAACAGGCCAATGGCCCGGTCGAAGAGGGCTGAGAGCGGATCCACCACTCGATAAATTGCCCAGAACAGTGTTAAGGCAATGAGAGAACGAACAAATTGCGCCAGTAGATGAACCGCTGTGTCAGATAAGTTGACAAATTGTCCGGCAAAATAGAGTCCAATGACGACAAAGGCAAATTCAAGCGGGTGCTCGAGGGCAGCAATGACCTGATCATCCACATCGGTTGCAGTTTTTTTCGCCAACGACTTGAGTGTTTTCATGGTGGTGCGGAAAAAAATTCGTCTAGCGAAAATGAAGAGGAGAAAGATCCCAAGGGCCTGGAAAATTTCACCTAAGTTCGTTCCGAAGACGCCAATATCCCAGACGGCTTGAATTTCTTTTCCGAATACTTCAGTCATTCAATGTCGTTCCTTACGTGAGGGGGCAATGGTAATGGGCATTCTCGAAGTTGGAGTTACGGTATACCATGGACGAGGATCAAATGGCCTTGGTCTCTATCGAAGTTGCTTGCGAAGTTTCGCGAATGATTGACGCGTCGCCTTGGTCACGGTGGGATAGTGTACGCCAAGGTTTTCTAAATTATTTGCAATAATTTCGGCTACGCACATGCGCATGAACGGCTTGTTGTCTGCAGGAATCGCATACCAAGGAGCCCAGGGGCGCGAAGTCGCGTTCACCGCGCCTTCATACGCATTCATGTAGCGTTTCCAATGCTTTCGTTCTTCGAGATCTTGTTGAGAGAATTTCCAATGTTTTTCTGGTTCAGTCAAGCGAGAAAACAAGCGCTTGCGCTGCTCCTCTTTAGACACATGGAGCCAAAATTTCAAAATGAGTGTGCCATTGTTTGCTAGATAGCGCTCGTGATTTCGGATTGATTCGAAGCGTTCTTCCCATATGTGAGGGCTAATGGGCATCGGGATTTTCTGATTCTTGAGGTATTCGGGATGAACCCGAACCACGAGAACCTCTTCGTAATAACTTCTGTTGAAAATGCCGATACGCCCTCGTTCTGGAAGACGACAGGTCGTCCGCCATAAAAAATCATGATCCAATTCTAGGTGGGAGGGTTGTTTGAATGAAAAAACTTGGCAACCCGCAGGATTGATCCCTTGCATCACCGCGCGAATGGTGCCGTCTTTTCCAGCCGCATCCATGGCTTGAAAAATGAGTAAAACTGAAAAACGATCATGGGCATACAGGCGGCGCTGTAAGTCATCTAATCTCTTGATGGATTTTTCTAAACGCTTTTCACAAAGCTTTTTGCTCGGGGCCGACTTTGGAGGCTGGCTAGGAGCGAGGTCGGACCGAAAGGAATTATCCGTTGGTACAAGGTAGGGGTGAGGAATGGGGTCAAACATTGTTGCCTAGCGGGTAAAAGGCAGTTGATGAAGGAGGACATTGAAATGTCCATGTCCCCCCTCTCAACATCGTTAATTAGCCAAGATAAACGTAATTTTCATCGTGACGCGATACTGCACAATTTTCCCTTTTTCGATTTCAACGGATTGGTCCTTGACCCATGCGCCAGACACGTTCTTCAACGTTTTGCTGGCGCGTTTGACTCCTGCCGCCATCGCGTCGTCAAAGCTCTTGGGTGAACTGGCAATGATTTCGGTTACACGGGCAATAGTCGCCATCTGAACCTCCTTGGTAAGAAATAAATAGATGGCATTGACACAGGAAAGAAAGGATGAGATTTCCTCGTGCTGTTATGCCTGAGGGGGTTGGATGGAAAAGAAGGGGGAAATTCCAAGATGAGATTTTATGGAAATTCAAAAATTCGATTCTTAATGAGCTAAAAAGAGGGTAGAAGAAATCTTGTCGTACGTCAATTAATCTCAAAGGGGTCGAAGGATCCACTCTTTTTGTTTCAAAAGGATGAAGTGAAGAGGACAGTTCTTTGGTTAGGAAGATGTGGGATTCCAGCTCCTAGACAGCTTAAAGGATTATGATAGGATAAAAAGGTCATCAATTCCCTCAATAGAAAAAGGAGTCAAAATATGACATGGAGTTCAGGGACTATTATTTTTCTGAGTATGGTCGGCATCACGGGGTGTGCCAACCACATGTCTGAGCCGACATCGCATCAGGCAGCGTTAGGCCAAGGGATTGTAGAAGGGACCAAAGGGTATCAACAGTTACAAGAAGACCCAACCATGAGGAACGGGGTTGTGACCAAGGTTCGAGGTCAAGTCCATCATATCGAAGGGGCCGCCTATGTGGTTCTGACGAGCAATCTCAGTGAAGTGCGGGTGCCGGTTGATGAAAATACGGAAATTGACCGCCCAGCCCATAAGGGAGATTGGATTGATGCCTATGTGAATCACGCTGGTCGGGCGATATTCATCCGAAATGTCGACGACCAGGTTGAGCTAGAATAAATATTTTTTCCCTTACCCCCTCTCAACATTTCAGTATTCCCACACATTGTGACTAAGGGCATTTGCCTTTAGATTTTCTTGCAAAAAACCGCAGTGGTTATGAATCTTTTCAGATGTCATGAGTGGAGTCGGGTTTAGGAACTTCAACTTCCATCCCGGGAAACTCGTCACGCAGCGTCATGGCAAAGGCCAGGGATTGTCGTTCTTCACCATGAACGACGAAGACTTTTTGCGGGTGTGGGTGTATCGCGCGTACATACGCCAGCAAATCATTGCGATCGGCATGGGCAGAAAAGCCGTTGAGTCGCATCACTTGGGCCCGTCGTTTTGTGGGTACACCAAAAATCGGGACCGTATCCCATTCTTCAGCCAGCTTTCGCCCCAAGGTATGTTCGGCTTGAAAGCCAACCAAGACGATCACATTGGCCTCATCCTCAATCGCATATTTTAAGTGATGGATCACACGACCGCCTTCGCACATGCCTGAGGCTGAAATAATCACGCAGGGGCCCTTCCGTCGATTCAATAATTTGCTGTCTTTGACTGTTGAGATAAATTTGATGTATTTGGCGGCAAAGATGTCACCTTTTGACGTGAAGGTTTGATAGGTTTCTTCATCGTAACATTCTGGATGTTGCCGAAAGACCTTCGTGGCTTTCAACGCGAGAGGGGAGTCAATGAAAATCGGAATCGGATCGACTTCTCCATTGTTGACCAACGCCTTAATGCGCATGATGATATCTTGCGTGCGGCCAACGGAAAAGGCGGGGATAATAATCTTGCTCTTGTGTTGAATGGCATGTTGGACGAGTTGCTTGGCCACATCTTTGCGGCGATCTTCTTCGTCACTGTGTAAGCGGTCGCCATAGGTCGATTCAATAATGAGGACATCACAGGGCGGAGGGGGATTGGGGTCACGAAGAATAGGCATATTGGTACGACCCAAATCACCAGAGAAAAGCAGAGAGGTCGAATTCCCACGATTTCGGTGCTGGAGCCAAATGGCCGACGATCCAATAATATGGCCTGCATCATGAAATCGCGCAGTCACATTGGAGGAAAGGGAAATGGGCTGCATATAATCACCACTCTGAAATTGCCTGACAATTTTTTTGGCATCATCGCTTGAGTAGATCGGACTCACACATTTGCGCCCTCGCCGATGTTCGAGTTTGTTCACATAACGACAATCATTTTCTTGAATGCGTGCCGAGTCGGCCAACAGAATCTCGGTTAAGTCGGCGGTGGCGCTGGTCATATGCACGCGACCTCTAAATTTCCCCTTGGCTAACATCGGGAGGGCGCCGGAATGATCAATGTGCGCATGAGAAAGACAGACGGCATCGACGGATTTGGGGTCGAACCCTAAGTGCTGATTACGTTCTCTGGCCTGATCACGACGGCCTTGGAACATGCCACAATCAAGGAGGATACGGGTCTTGCCAGCATCAACGACATGTCGACTCCCGGTGACGGATCGAGCGGCGCCGTGAAAGGATATTTTCATGATGAAGCTCCTTGTTGATGTTCTCTCATAATAATTTTCCAAGCTTCTTTCGCTGTTTCAGCAAAATGAAATAATGACAAATCATTGGGACTAATCAGCCCATACGCCACAAATTTTTTCCAATTGATCAGGTCCTCCCAATAGTCTTTTCCAATTAAGACGATCACAATGTCCTGTACCTTCCCTGTTTGGAGAAGAGTCAGGGTTTCAAAAAGTTCATCCATGGTGCCAAATCCTCCTGGGAAGACCACCAGCGCTTTGGCTCGATATAAAAAATGCATTTTCCGAAGGGCAAAATAGCGGAATTGGAAACACAGACTGGGAGTGATATAGGGATTAGGCGCTTGTTCAAATGGCAGATTAACATTCAGGCCGATGGATTTCGCACCCACATCAGCTGCGCCGCGATTGCCGGCCTCCATGATGCCGGGGCCTCCTCCTGTGACAATCACATACTCGCAGTGGCCATCCACTTGGCAAGTAGAAGACACCAACCGGCTAAATTCTCGTGCTTCATCATAATAGGGGGCTAACGCCAATTGATTCTTGGCAATGACGACGGCCTGTTGTCTGTCGGCATCAGTGGGCGATTCAGTGAGCTCCTGTTCTGCTTGGGTTAATTTGCTTTGTGCGGTTGTTGGTTCAACCAAGCGGGCACTGCCAAAGACGACGATGGTGGATTCAATGCCTTCATCTTGATGAATCAGTTCAGTTTTTAACCATTCCAGTTGGAGGCGCGCTGCACGCAACTCATCACGTTGAAGAAATTCAGAATCTGAATCCGCTCGCTTGTAAGCTGGTGAGGATGATTGAGGTGAATCTGGCATTGACACACAGGAAGCGCAAAAGAGGGGAGTGAGAGAAGTATAAAGATTTCATTTCAGAATAGGAACTATTGAAGGCAACGTTTAGAAAAATTCCAGAGAATTTTTACCTCCTAGGTCCGAGGTCTAGTGACTATTGAATATTTCACTTCAATAGCACATAAATGCTCTAGGAAAGATTGCCATCAAGCCCTGGAGGGAAT
The DNA here is from genome assembly GCA_965248225.1 of Nitrospirales bacterium. GTDB lineage: Bacteria > Nitrospirota > Nitrospiria > Nitrospirales > UBA8639 > Nitrospira_E. The sequence goes on along the minus strand of CBDFIV010000015.1, from coordinate 3,004,750 downwards.
GTTGGGAAAAGTTTGTCCAGCAAGGCCGCAGCCCATTTGACGCGCGGAGCGTACATTTCGTACGTGAGCACGGCAAACTGGCGACCTGCCTGCGCGAAGCCGTTCCGGCGAAGGCAGGGAACGCTGTTGGCGGCTTTTTCCAACATTCCCATATAGTGAAGTCTGGTGAATCTAGCTACAATCCAGGTATGACTCTATTTGACATCACTCTTGTTTGGATCCATTTGATCGCAGCGACCTTTTGGGTGGGAGGCATGCTCTTTCTCTCCCTGGTCGCGGTTCCTCTTCTCAAGAAAGCCCCAGACCCCGCTTTAGCCCAACGGGAGTTTATCAACTTGGCGCGCCGCTTTCGGATGCTCGTGTGGGTCGCCCTGTCCATTCTTTTGCTCACAGGGTCTTTTCTCCTGCCAAATGTGACGGATATTTCTATTCCTTTTTTGGAATGGCCATCGGTTGTCCTCAGCAAACTATCTTTGGTGGCCATGCTCATTTTCATGTCTCTGGCTCACGATAGATACATTGGGCCAAAAGTCCGAACACTCAAACGCAAGCCAACTAATGAATTAGCTCTGGTAGATAAGATCCTTCTTCGACTCTCCCCTCTCATTGGCCGCCTTACCATGATATTGGGCTTGGCGGTTCTCTTCGCCGCAATCTTAATGGTCCGATCCTAACTCCGACAGCTTCTAGGGATTACCCGTTTAGACACCAGTAGCTTCTAAGGGCGATTCTTCAAAATTCACAAGTTAGATTCTCAAAGCTTCGTTTTTTGAAAGCATCACAAAAGTTATCTAAAGAGATACACTTTTTATCTGTTTAGATACAAAATTTCAGGAACAGTCTGCATATTAAATGGGAATTCACAATAATAAACTTGTTTTTCCTGAAAAATTGCGGCTTATTTGAATCTAATTCAGATTTATATTCTTGGTTTTATCTTTGCATCGCTTCGATGGGAACCCTTTTCGTGATATTTAAAGAGAGAATTCAGAGGATATGAGACCAATCGGATACATCCAGAGATCTAGTTTGATTTGAATCCTAACCAATTCTTAGACTCAGATCTGATGAAGATAGAGCTTTCAGGAAAAAAAATGCTGTCCGATTAGTTGGTTTTAAATTCTACTTAACCTCAGGAGGTATGAATGTACAGCAAAACCGTTTTCCAACTTGGGTTGGGTTGTCTTTTGCTATTGACCTTTCCCCCATGTATTTCTCTGGCTGATGAAGGTGTGGTACCGACTGTGAAAACCATTCCGATTCCTGGGCCAGTGGTTGTTCCTGCTCCACCAGTGGCTCCACCAGCAGGCCATAAAACAATAGATACTCCTTTGGCCGAGATTCCGGGAAGTGCCAATAAAGAGTGGGAGGCTGTTTGTGTTGATAGTACATTGAATTTAAACGGCGATATTCATTCCATCAAAACCCTAGGCACTGGGCAGTGGTCTGTCGGACCAGCGGTCTCAACACAGCTTATCAAATATGATTTTGGGAAAAAACGTGCCGGAGTGAATACGGCTTTAGGTGCTGGTGCCTCGTTCCGCTTTTACCGAACCATACACATTAAGGATCCACTGCGTGGACCGCCTACTGACGTCTACATTAGTCAGGTCAAACAAGAATGTCGACAAACCAGTTTTGGTAAAAGCACTAAAGGCTATTTGGCAGCTCCACTATTTTCTATCACACCCACGATATATGTTTCCGAACCTATTGACCAGGATGACTTATCGGTTCAACCGGCGCTCCTACTCGGTTTTTTCGAAGACATCCTTAATGTCGGAGTTGGTTTTAATTTGACCGGTCCATCAGGCGAAAAGGGAAACGTTTTTATGTTGATGAGCATCGGTGCGGGGTTTAATTTCTGACGCTCAGCTTATAGGTTTAAATGAAAACAGCATTCTAAGTAATGACCCACCGCGAAATAATGGTTTATTTTGCCCGGACCTAGCTTTGGATTTAGGTTTTGAGTGCAGGAGTTGAAAATACGCATATAGGTAAATTATTAAGAGAAACAGATAAATTCCTGGGGCACGGTTTCTTTCTGTCCGCCAAAGGCAATCTATAGATGATTTTTTTCTATGAACTATAGAAACTTTGCACTTCTTCTTGGTTTCTTCACTATGTTTAGCGGGTGCAGCGAAACGGTCATAGTGAAGTCGAAAGACTATGACTATGCCTTGAAACATGTCGTGGCGTTTCAAGGTAATGGAGAAGCTTTTCCCATAGAAAAGAAACAATCAAATGAACAGTCTATATCGCAATATGTAGGTATTGAGGAACAAGTCAAGACCATTATTCAAAATATTCAAGAGGAAAGACAAAAGAATCCTAACCGAAAACGTATTTTGATCTATGTCCATGGTGGGTTAAAGGGTATTCAGGGTTCTGTGGATGAAGGAATTAAATTAGCCGAATGGATGGAACGAACGGGGGAGCGGGAGGATGTTGAAGAATATTACCCTATTTTGGTGAATTGGGAATCCGGCATGGGCGCCGCGTATGCCGACCATCTTTTCCGAATTCGACAGGGGAAAGATGCTCCTGTTTTGGGATTTCTATCCGCACCATTCTATTTTCTGGCAGATGTGGGAAGAGCGGTCTTTCGATATCCCGTCACAATGGGCTTTCAAATTTACCGTGGCTTGATCCCCCTTCCAGTCCCTTCTGAAGCTGAAGTTGCCACCTTTAATCACGATTTTTTTGCACCCACTCCTAATCTTCAACAAATTCATCTCGGTGCAAATATGGTCCCTCGTTTTTCTGGTCCTTGGTTCAAAGACCGGGCCACACTCTTTTTCCCAGGGGTTATCCGATTTGCCACGACTCTCTTATTAGATATTTTTGGCAAAGCCGGATGGGACAACATGATTCGACGAACACAAACGGTGTTCCGAAAGCCCACAGAGTTTGATCCCAAAGAACGAACATTTACTGGTGAAGTTGGGGAGATATCCACACAAGTGGCTGGTTCTGACCCCCCAACATTAGACCCAATTTTGAAACCGGAAGAGAGCGACCCAACTGGTGGATTATCTATCCTGATGGAAGAATTGCGGAATCTCAAAAAACAGGCAGGACAGGATAATTACCAGGTCACGTTGATTGGGCACAGCATGGGAACGATTATCTTGAATGAACTCCTGAGTTTATATAGCACCGACCAGGATTTTCAATACAATGAAATTGTGTATCTCGCCGCCGCCTGCACAATCAAAGATTTTGAACAAGCTGTCATCCCCTTTTTAGAACAACATCCAACAACCAAGTTTTTTAATCTCACCCTTCATCCGTATGGCGATGCACGGGAGAAAACTCTCACGGATGTGTTACCTAGAGGAAGTTTGCTGGAGTGGATTGATGATTTTGCTTCCAACCCGGCTACGTTTATGGAATTAACGTTGGGGAAATGGAATAACGCAATTATGGCTTGGCACATTATTCCGGCAGAGGTTCGCAAGCAGGTGACTTTGAAGGGATTTGGAATTGAAGACCCTCAAATGAATAATCGTCATAGTCAGGATGATCCAGAAAAAGTCCTCAAGAATAAACCCCAACGCCACGGAGAATTCAATGACCGCGACCAATTATTCTGGCGACCGGATTATTGGTGAAAATAATAGACCCGAATAATTAAACCTAGTTTTTGGGTAGGGAGGTAAAGCGATGGAGAAAAATTTATTGCAAACGAGGAAGTTTAAAGTAATTGAATTCATTTTGGGCTTTTTTTTCTTTTTCATCTTTGTTTTGACAAATCTCAGTATTTCCATGATCTCTTGGGCAGCTGTTTTACCTAATCCCAATACATTTCAGGCAGGTGACCTTATTTGGCCAAAAAAACCAGGAGCTTACGTACCATATAATTCTCAGCCTAAAGGAACGTACGAAGATGATTCTCAACAATGGGAAAAGGAGAAAAACCATTTTGTAAATCAAGTTCGAAGCAATTCGAATGCTTCAGAGTCGGAACGAAATTTTGCTGCCAAATTTGAAAAAATGACGTTTGAGGAATTTAGACAAGAAGCGTTGGGAGAAGAAGAGAGAAGTGACTTTGTTCCTTTTGGCACGGATTTTATTTATTCAGGTCATGTGGGCATGGTCTTTTTTGAAAATGGAGAGCCCTGGGTTGTTGAGGCTGTTCCGGGTGGTGTGCAATCGATTTCTTATAAACAGTGGTTACAGGAAAGAATAGGATTTAATGTTTGGCACGGACGATTTACAAAACCAAATTCTGAGGAATTGACAAAGATGGTAGATACGGCTCGGCAGGTAATTGGAAAGCCATATAGTCTTTGGAATCTTAATTTGAATGATAAAAGTAGTTTTTATTGTTCCAAACTAATTTGGTTCGCTGCATTTCGAGGGATCAATTGGAATATAGATGAGGGCAAACCAGATCGGGAAACATGGTACACACCGAAAATGCTCATAAATTCACATTACGTCAAGTTGATCAATAATTTTGAACCGTATTAATTATGTTTGTCCAAAAAGGACAATACCACTTCGGCAGCTTTGGTAGATTGACGTATGAAGAATTAGACAAGTTGGAATATGGACGTAAGGGATGCAAAATTTAATGGTCTTAAAAATTAAAAAAGTTTGATTTTGTAATTCCATATCCTAGATAGATTTATGCCTTTACAAGCCTACTAATTCTTGGGGGGGAGAGAAATGAAATTTTTAAAACTAGTACAAATCCTAAGTTTTTTTATCTTGTTTGTATTTGGTTCAAGCGGAGTTGTATGGGGACAGGTTTGGGACGGTCCACGAATCTATCAGACCTACCAGGATTCTATTGTATTTATTACCGTCACGGTAGAACTTTCCGATGGTGGAAAAAAAGAGTGGACGGGAACTGGGTTTATTGTGAATGAAAAACCTGGATTTGTGTTAACGAACTCGCATGTAGTCAAGGACCCTCAAAATTATAAAAGCTATAAGATCTTAGGAACTATAGGAGGCCGAGGGACTGATAAACCACGGTTTGAATTGCAACTTATCAAGCGAGAGCCTCAATTGGACATGGCTTTATTGCACCTACCAGATCGACGAGCCCAATGGAAAGCAACTCAAATTGGGAACTCTAATGATGTGACTATTGCTGAAAATTTATTTGTGCTTGGTTTTCCTAAGCAAAGGGCTCTTACCTTCGTGGCTGGAAGCCTTTCGAATACGAATGCGGAAAATGGAAGATTTCAAACAAGTACGCCTTTAAATCCTGGGACTAGTGGAGCCCCAGTTTTCAATAATCGTGGTGATGTTGTAGCAGTGGTTGTGGGCGGTGACCCCAATGCCCAGAACCTAAACTTTTTAATACCTATTAATTATGCAAGAGGACTTCTTAGGTTAGTAGGACCCCCTTGGTAGGTATCGGGTCAGGTTCAGGCGTTAAATTATTATCTTTCAAGCATGGTCTTAACTCATCTCTTATTTATATAAAAAATATTTATAATTTTATTAATGAACCAAGTATTGAGTATTAATTGTTTTGTTGTTCCAATATGGCTTTTTTAATGAAAAGGTGTCTTATGCAACCCACACAAGTGGTTCCCAATTTGAAGAAAAAATTCATAATGTTAGTTTTTTTATTTGTGTTAGGACTTTTTAGTATCGATCAAATTGCCATAGCCCAGGTCCTTGCTCCTGAAAAATCGATTGTTTACTTAACTGATAAAAAAGGAAATGAATTAGGGTCGGGGTTTTTTGTGGGAGACGGAGGGTATATTTTGACTGTCATCAAGGAGGAAAGCATTAATGTCAGCGATACAGTAAATGTGTATTTTTATCATTCCCCAAGCCCAGAATCTGTTGATAGAATAAACCGAAAAGCTGTCGTGATTGATATTCAACAGAATCACCGTTTAGCTATTGTACAACTTTCTGGCTTCGACCAATCAAATGTCTCAAGTCTAAAATCATATATCATGGTAATTCCAAAAAATCTTAAAGGTAGTACGCCCTTGAAAATTTTCTATGCGAATTCTCAAAATACCTTTTCCGCAAATTGCTCTATTTACCTTACTGGAACTTCAAATGGTGCCATCAACATAAATGCCCTTCAGCCTAAATTTTCCCCAAAAATGTTGGGTGCACCCGTTTTCGCCGATAATAATCTTGTGGGAATTCTTGCCGACTCAGAATCTGTGATTCCAATAAATCATGCAGCGTCGTTGTTAGCTATGGCTGAAGGTGCAATTATGGGTGCAGCAACGGTAAGGAAGCTTATCGATGAACATGTCCAAGAAAAAAACGAATGGAAGGAGTTAATTCATTTGTTAGAGGATAAAGATATGTTCCGACAAATGAAGGAACTTGTCTGGAAAATGAAGTTTCAACCAAAAGTGATACCAAAAATTCTTGCTCAAGCAGATGATGAGGCAGGTATCCAACATTATTTTGAAGCTGAGATTGAGAAGCCATTAGAGATTGAACACGAAGTAAGCAGTATTTTAGCAAAAGGATATCCTATTTGGAGTTATCCTCGAAAATTTGAGAGTGGAAAGGCTTCTGAGTATCGTACACTATCCGGGAAATATACGCAGAAATATATGAAGGGAATTCAATTTGAATTTTCTTATCTTCAAGGCAAGCCTAATCAGAGTATGAAAAAGTTGATCCCCATAGCTCAATTAAGAAACAGCCTTGCCCATGCTGTTGGAGCCGAAGATAGACTGGATTTTGTCAAGATAAAAGGTTTACGTGTCGAATTTGGGTGGGTTGTAAAGGGGCCTTCTCTTGATGGGGAAACGGAATACAAAAAAACACACGCCTCGACTGTGGATCTATTGCTGGAGAAATAAAATAATGCATATCATATCATTACGACTCAGGAATTGGTACTTAATATTTTGGTTCTTTGGTTTCTTAATGATTTGTATTTTTCTTGCTGCTTGTGGGAATGGACCATTGTTGGAGGTAGGCTCCGTTAAAATTCACAAAATTCTTAAGAATGGTTCGTCCAATAAGGTTCATGAATTATTTGAGAGGCATGGGATTGATAGTCCCTTCGTAGGGATCAAGCCCTATGCAGTGGTTGGTGCAACTTTTCGTGGTGGTAGGCAGCCAGATTTGGCCGTGGCTATGTGGGGAAACCATGGAACCGATCAAGTATTGGGTAGGGAAAGTGGGTCCTTAGGGATTTTGTTACGAGGGGATCAAGTTCCCCATGAATTTGTGTATGGGGGGGAATATGATTCAGGCGTATCTCCAGTTTCTATCGCTGCTGGAGATTTTAATAGAGATGATATTCTTGATATTGCTGTAGTCAATATGAATACAGAACATTTTTCTGGAGACGGCTCTATTGGAGACCTTGCCGTATTCTTAGGGGATGGTTTTGGGAACTTTTACAAAGAATGGGACTCTATAGGTAGTCCTCAGCCGTTTCCAGCTGGGATAGGTGTGGAGGACTTTAACCAAGATGGTATAGATGACATTGTTGTGGGAAATAACACTGAGAAAATATCCGGTGTCACCGTCTATTTTTTTGATCGAGAAGGTAATACAGAGATTCTACATCTTGAGACCGAAGGAACCATTAGTCGGTCAATAACTACTGGTGATTTCAACGGAGACCTAATTCCAGATTTTGCAGTAGCCCACGGTGCTGGAGGCCAGAAAGAGCCATCTACCACAGGCATTACTGTTTTTTTGGGAAAAGGAAAAGGCCAATTCTCTAGCAATTATGTGGTAGTTGAAGGGATTTCTTCTACCATGATGCTTACGTCTGGTGAATTTACCAGTGATAATATCTTGGACCTTGTTGTTGCCGCCGAACCAGATCAATTAATTCTATTGGCTGGTAATGCCAAAGGGCAATTTTCGGAATATGAAAGAATAAAAGTTATGGGATTCAGTGGTTTTAATTTTCAAGGAATCCATACGACTGATTTTAATAAAGATGGATTGGCTGATCTAGCTTTTGTCGAAAACACTCAGGAAACTTCACAGATAACGGTATTGTTTGGCCTTGGTAAGGGAGAGTTTTATCCTCCTTTCATTATCCCTGCGGCATATGAGGGGTCAGCTAAAATGCGCTTTAGGAATCCGACAATTGTTGACCTCAATTCTGACGGATATCCTGAAGTTGTTGTACCAGCTGATTCAATTGATTTTCTGACTGCGTATAGGGAGAATGGAGAAGCAGCTTTAAACCGACCAGATTCAAAAGGAAAGCTGTTCATTTTTTGGAATCGTATACAAGAGAAAATGCTATTTGATGTAAAAGGAATAGATTCATAGAAAAAACCGAAAAAATCTAAATTGAAAGTTTTTTAATTAATAGAGATCTAACAGGAAAAATGGGGAAAGGGTAATCTAGCCTCTCCCCTTTTTTGCTAAATGTATAGGATGGTTTTTAGAAGCGGCTGCGGCGTTTGTCGCCAAATCCCCCCCCACCAAATCTGCCGCGTCCACCTCCGCAGCCACCTGTGTGGGGCTTGTGGGCGGGCTTCATTGACGGTCAATGTACGGCCACCAAACTCTGTAGAGTTCAAGGCTTCGATTGCTGCTGTGGCTTCTTCTTGAGAAGTCATTTCCATGAAACCGAAACCGCGAGATTGGCTGGTAAATTTGTCACTAATAATGTTGGCTGATTGAACGGTTCCATGTGCCGCAAATAAATCAGTTAACTCATCCTGGGTTGCTGAATACGGCAATCCCCCGACATACAATTTTGAACCCATGGGGTTCCTCCTTTGGAAAATGATATTGCTTTTGGCTCGAGATGCATCAACCATTGGGAAGGGATCGGCCGCGGACGCGAATGTGAGGCGACTGAGGTCAGGCACTTTCCAGGAAATTCTCGGACAAAAGAATACCGGTTACGGACTTTATTGATTGAATAGCTCAGAGCCAAGTCCTTAGCCCCGCATTAGATAAATGCTAGCATACGCCTTTTTTAAAAAGAAAAAAGAGCCCGGTCGAGTTTATTGAAAAATATGGGGACTTTTGCTTGTGAAATCCGGTTGAAATATGCAGGGGTCGTCAGTCTCATCGTTTGTTGTTTTCCTTGTCGAATCTGAAAGGGTCTGTTGAAAAAAGCCGCCAGTGGCGTTCTCGCCTTTTTCCCGTGTTCACGTACTGAAAGTACGCTCCGCGCGCAAAAAAGGCTGTGGTCTTGCTGGACGAACTTTTTTGAACCGACCCGAAGCCTCTGGGATTCACAGTCGCCTAGAAGTTTTTGCCCATGGGAAGCTGTATTATTCAACACTCCCTGCAATGAAGGAAGTCGCCGAACTTATTTCTCATCCTGGAACACGATATACTGAGACGAGGGAATATTCCAAGTGATGAAGAAATTATACCTGTCTCCCAAAGCCTGCCTCCTCATTTTCGTGCTAGGAGGAATGCTCTATTCGGGCCACACCACGTTGGCCAGGTTAGTACCAAGCCAAATTCTTCATTTACAGGTTCCTATTTTGGGCACGTCGCTGACGCTCCACCATCGTCCCATGGGTTTAGTGTCGAATATTGTGATTGATTTATTTGAGCGGCGCGATCAGGGAGGCTTACGGATTCAATTTCATACGGAGCCGGGACAGTTTTCGTTGCTAGCGAGGAAGTCTATTCATCAGGCTATTTCCAGAGCCATGAAAGTCGCCAATCTTCCGGTCGACTCCTGGACGATTCAACTAAAATTTCCGTACGCCGGGTTGACGGTGTATGGAGAAAGTCTTTCCGCGATGGTGGCTTTGAGTGTGGTGGCCATGGTCAAGGGCGATGCTCTTTTGGATGGACGAATCCTCACGGGAACCATCACCGATCAAGGAAAAATTGGGGCCGTGGGTGGGTTGCAATTGAAAATTCTGGCCGCCTATCGGCATGACTTTCAACGAGTCTTCATCCCCAGTGTCTACGATGAACGTGATGGTGATTGGCAGACCCCATTTCTTATGCAGGTGTCTCCAGTGGACACCGTTCAAGAGGCCTATCAGGGTTTGACGGGCCATCAGTTACACGATACTCCATAATACACTGAAGTTTCCGGGCCCCTTTCTAAAAACTAGGCTTTCGCCCTGTGGGGGTATCGATTCCCTTTGCTGGGGCTTAATACCCCTTCAAGTTCTCAATCGGGAATTTGAGCTTTTTCCCAAGAATTCGTTTGCACGTGCGGGCCATCAGGTCCACATCATTATCAAATGAACCGTGGGCTAACGAAATCTTCTCCACGCCATCTGATATATGTGTGCCAGAATGTAACGTGGGTTTAGTCCCCTTGCCCCAGAACTTCTGCCATTCGACCACGGTATCTTGTAAGTCCGGATGCCAGCCGTCGTTGGCTTTAGGGTTCCATGCATTGGCCATTCCCCACAAGGGAGTTTTGTGATAATCCTCGAGCGCGCGACTCACGAGGTACAGTAAAGATTTGCCGTAAGGCCCTACCGAATCAGCTTGTTCTGCGGCATCATCAAGGATTTCAATCGTGAGATCAGATTTTCGTAACACGCCTCGTGCTTCAATGGCGGGTTTGTAGTGTTTGAGTGCAAAGCCAACTGTGCAAGCCGGGGCGAAGAGGGTACACGAATCCACACGCATCGTTCGTTCGACAAAAATATCCAGAAAATAGCCGAGAAGAATGGAGCCGGCCGAGTGACCCATGAAGTGGATTTCCATCTTGGGATATTGGGCTTTGAGGCTCAACAGGGTATCAGCCACGAGACCTAAGGTGGGTGTCTTGAGCTTGGCGGCCGCACGGGCATTTTGTTTCATCTGAGACCAAACTGCTTTGACTAATAAGTTCTGGCAGGCGACTTCAATGGCGCGGTCCTTGGCTTCTTTGGCTGCATCTTTGACGCTGTCCCAAATATCTTTCCATGCTCCTTGAGGTTCAACGTCCCCAAGGGCATCGCCTGTGATGCTGACCAAACTCTCCAGAAATCCGGTTCGCCAACTAAAAAATATGGGATACAAGCCGTTGGCCTTAAAATACGGGGCCAATACGCGAATTCGTGCCATCCCCGCTTCTTCCGAATTTAACCCTCCATGCGCGTAGATCACAATTTTTTTGTTGCCTTGTTCCAACCAGGACCGAGGGTTTGCCAAGACAATGTCCTGTAACGAATCGAGAGCGGTTTCACGAATGAGACTACGATTTAACACCGTCCCGTTATTGCCAAGCACGATGGAATGATCATAGGCGGTATCCAAATCCCAGGGTTCAATCTCTCGATGGGAGCGGTTTGAGGCGAGGGTTTTATTGATGAATAACCCAAAGGATCGTGCAGGTTCATTCGTGGCGGCACCCAGTGATGTGGGGGTTTGATAGCGGCGGGATTGTCCTCCAACCATGGGCGCACCCAGCACGGCCACCCACGCGTCCATGCCATGTGTGATCCAATCCGGATAGGTGAGAATGGCAAACCCGTTGGTCCCCCAGGTGGGGCCCCAGGAATTTTGGACGATAAAGCCCATGTCGGTATAGCCCACCAGCGCAAAGGCGTGGCCTCCTTGATCGCGGATACTTTTGGGGAGCTCGATGTAGGACATTTTGCCGATGGTCGGAAACGTATTGGCTTTGGGGAACCAGCCATTATGGACATTGCCTGACACCAGTAAGGCTCCGACTTCGTACAATGCCGATTGCATGTCGGTAATGGAATCTTTATTGACCCGATAGTATGAACCCAACGGGCAATGAGCGGCTTCATCATCCCAGCCTGGCTTCGGTGCGACGAAGGCCACATGGTCTTCGTCATCGCGATACGGCCAAGAGGTTTCCAAACACACGCCATGACGATGCCAGCCTTTCATAGCGCCTCGGCAACTGGAGCCTTCGTAATCTTCCCCCGGCCATTCGTCATATTGTTTGGCCAGATGGTAAAGCATCCGTTCACTCACCTTTGGGGAAACGGGCGTCTCCTGTTCGAGCGCTTGGCGCCATCGCAAATAATTAATGACGGCCGCGAGCCCAAAACCCGTACAGGCTCCTTCTTCTCCCTGGTCTAAAATGAGATTGGCTTTCTCATAACTTTTTAAATGCTGTTGAATAGAGGATTCGTCGGGAAATTGCGGGGGTAGGGATCGTAGGCGCGGTTGGTATTCCCGATCGCGTAAATCAATACGGTCGGGTCGGGCATCGAAGATTTTTCCTTGAACTTTTACTGTAGGCATCGCTCATCCTCCTGATGATTGACCATGTGGCGAACACGGTTGGTGTGTGAAGAGCCTTCTGCTAGCTCATCAACGGTATCGCTATTTTAAGACAATTGCTGAAATGAATCAAAAAACGATTCATTGAAAGCCTTTCAAGTCATTCATGTTGGGATTGTTCAGTGGTTGTCAGCAAGTGGTTATGGCATGAAACCTGGGACGAGGGATATGCGAACTATTGCTGCAGATCGGGATCTTCTGCATGTTGATTAGAGAGGCGGTGCACTTGCTGCTCCAGTTCGTCAATGCGCTCGAGTAACTCCAGGGCCACACTGACGCCTTGCCAATTAATTCCCAGATCGTGATGCAACCGGAGCCCGCGTTGGAGTCGATCAAACGCATCATGTGGAAAGAGAATAGTGCCCTGCGGATCCGGCTCAGGAAGTTGAATCACTTCCCATCGCAAACAGACTTCCAACAGATCATCACCGATGCCTAATCGAGCACAGACTTCTTCTCGGCGCAGGAGACCATGGGTGACAATTTCTGCGGTGACGTGTTCTGGGGTGGGCGGGGATTCGTCAGGCATAGTTGGCCTCATTCAGCAAAGATGAACGGGGATCAGGATGATCGGTTTTCGCTAATTGCTCATAGAGTTGAAGGTCTTCCGGTGACGTGTCTTTGGGCATGACGATATTCAACACCACAAATTGATCGCCATGTCCGCCCGTACGGTTGGGAAGGCCTTTTCCTTTTAAGCGCATCCGTTGGCGTGGTTGACTGCCTGGAGGAATTTTGAGACGAACCGGTCCGGACAGGGTCGGGACTTGGACGTCGGCTCCTAAGACGGCTTCCCATGGCCACACAGGGAGGGTCACAATGATATCGGCATCTTTTCGTTGATACACCGGATGCGGTGCGATGCGGACATGGAAAAATAAATCTCCAGGTGGGCCTCCTCCTCGGCCTTGTTCGCCTTTCCCTTTGACGCGCAAGCGTTCGCCACTACGGACCCCACCGGGAATACGAACTTCAATACGTCGGGGAATCCCAGTGGCATCGGGTAGGTTCAAGCTCCGGCTGGTTCCGGTAAACGCCTCTCGGAGAGAAACGGGTAATTCCGTTTCTAAGTCAGCACCGGCCATGGCGAAACCTCTGAAGGATCCAGCTTGGCCTCCTCCTTGAAACATCTGTTCAAAGGCGTCATTAAAATCTCCGCCACCTGGTTCGAAGGGTGCGTGTGGATGTCTCCCTTGGCCTCTTCCTGCTTGTTGCCGAGCGCGTTCCTGTGCTTCGGCTTCTTTCCAATGCTGCCCGTATTGATCGTATTTCTTTCTATTACCTTCATCGCCTAAGACTTCATAGGCATCATTGAGCTCTTGGAATTTCTTTTCCATCGCGGCTTTCTTTTCACCAGGGTGTAAGTCGGGATGATACTTGCGCGCCAGTCGTCGATAGGCTTTCTTGAGTTCTTTTTGATCAGCCGTCTGAGGAACGCCTAAAATGCTGTACAAATTGTCTGAGGTTTTCGCCATGTTTCATCCTAAAAAGTCGTTGAAAAAGAAGGAGCCCACATTATAAACATAAAGAGGGTTCTAGGTGTAGCATCACTTTTGGCGGCAGCGCATCCTGAGGCTTCAGCCAGAGGGATTTTGGCGTGTTGTGTATCAGGGAAGGGGGATTTCTCCAATGGAATACGCTTTGGCGTGCGTGGTCTCGTACATTCAGATACCATGAGAGCATTTCTCGTGACAGGTGCAAAAAGGCAGCGGGGGAGATTGGATGGCGGGGGCAAGGCGACGAACCAAACACGTGAGGTCAAACCGTCGACTATGGAATCTTGGGCAACGTCCCAAATCTCGCACCCGCCGATTGAGTGGGCTTCGAAAATTTCCATTCAAGCTGCTTTTGGGTATTGGTTGTCTATTTCTGCTATTTGAAATCTTCACCCTTCCCCTTTTCTCCATTTTCAGCCTCGATACCGACAATCCAAAAGAGACGGCGCTCATGCAGCAACGGATCGAAGAGGCTCGCGAAAAGGGGAAGAAGTTGGTTGTTGATTATCGTTGGGTCTCACTCACCAAGGTTCCCAAGCATGTGCGTCGAGCCGTGTTGATTGCCGAAGACGCCAGATTTTTTACTCACGCTGGGATCGACTGGCATGAAGTCGGGGAATCGTTCGAGACGAACTGGGAACAGGGAAGAATCGTGAGAGGCGGCTCAACCATTACCCAACAATTGGCGAAAAATCTCTATCTCTCCACATCACGTGATCCAATCCGCAAATTTAAGGAACTATTGATTGCGTGGATGATGGAAGCGAGCTTAAGCAAGAAGCGAATTCTAGAGTTATACCTCAATATCATCGAATGGGGCCGAGGGGTCTTCGGAATTGAAGCAGCAGCCCAACGCTATTTCCATAAATCTGCAGGACGACTCACGAAAGAGGAAGGCGCTCGGTTGGCGGCCGTCATCCCCAGCCCGCTCCGGCGTCGTCCCACCGACGACAATGATTACGTGAACGACAAAGCCCAGCTCATCCTCAAACGCATGTCCACCCGTTGAAACCGGGTCCTCTTCCACCATTGACAAAGGGGGCAAGGGGGATTTGAAATTTCTCATTTAGTTTTTTAACTTTCAACTTGCGATTCCCCGTGGTCTTGCCACGGGGATCTTATTTTCCGAGAATTAGGGGGTGAGTGAAAGTACTGTCCACAAAGCGAGTCATTGTGCGTGGCAGATTCATTATCACATTGTCTTTCCGGTGAAATATCGTAAGGCCTTATTAGCGGAGGATGTTGTCGAGATCATTGTGGAAGCCACGCGAGGGATTGCTGAGCGGTACGATATGGAGTTTGAACGATTGGGGTGTGATCGAGATCATATCCATCTGTTATGTTCTGCTCATCCGAAGATTGCTCCGGGACAAATCGTGCGAGTGTTCAAGAGTATCACCGGGCGCGAGTTATTCCGGCAGAAACCAGCCTTGAAGACAGAGTTGTGGGGAGGGCAGTTTTGGGCTGATGGCTACTATGTGGGCACCGTGGGAGAGGGCGGCAATTGGAGGGTGGTCGAACATTATGTGCAGAACCAAGGCAGTCCCAGAGAAGACCTGCGTCAGTTAACCCTCTTCTAATACCCCGTGGTCTTGCCTCGGGGATCTTTATTCAAGACCATTCAAAACTCCCTCGCCCTTGAGGGAGAGGGCTGGGGTGAGGGTGAAGACTCATCGAACAGGTAACCCACTAGAGAACACTCAAGGCAGGTCCATTTCATTTTCCCCGACCCACAACTTGACTTATCCACTCAATTGACGAAGAATTTGTTTGTTCTCTTTCTGGATGCAAGCAGGACTTGCGCCAGGGTTTCTGCCATCGAAGGCCTGATGGTGATGGAGGTAGAAGAATGAATTCGACAATTGTCATGCCGAAGGATGCCATAGCTGCATTCTGCCGTGAACAGGGTATCAAGCGGCTGGCGGTTTTCGGTTCGGCCCTCCGTGCCGATTTTCGTCCAGATAGTGACATTGACTTGTTGGTCGAGTTTGAGCCAGACCGGGTGCCCGGCCTGTTCGGGATCGCGCGACTGGAAAGGGAGCTTTCGGTGCTGCTGGGCGGACGGAAGGTCGATCTTCGCACGCCCCAGGACCTAAGCCGGTATTTCCGTCAGCAAGTCTTGGAAGAGGCAGAGGTCCAGTATGCAGGAGGATGACCTCATCCGATTCCGACATATGTTGGATGCTGCTTTCACAAGTCAGCGGCGCTACTCACGAGACAAGATACTGCCTGTCTAGCCGTCGTCATTCCCAACTGCCTTCGATGCCGTCCCACCGACGCCAATGACTACGTGAACAAGAAAATCCAACTCATCCTCAAGCGCATGTCCACCCGTTAAGCCAACTCCTCTTCCCCCTTTGTCAAAGGGGGTGAGGGGGATTTGAAATTCTCCTATAGCTTTTTAACTTTCAACCAAGACAATTCAACGCTCCCTCGGCCTTGAGGGCTTTGGTCTGAAGAGGAACGAAAGGCTCAGGTGAGGGTGAAGGCTCATCGACCAGTTAAACCACTATAGGAAACTCAAAGCAGTTCCATTTCGTTTTTCCGGACCCTTAACTTGACTAATTTTGTTCGTTGAACAAGAATCCGCCTGTCCTATGCTTATCCGTAGGCCAGACTTTGAGACAATTCACAGGAGGGTGTTATGCTGATCCGCATAATAACCCGTCATAAATGGCCGATAGGGCGTAACTCATTGAAATGGCAACAATCATGTCGTTATTTTCAGAAAATTCGATGGCGTGTTATACGGACAGAAATGGGCAGATCCGGCTCTTATGCGGATCTGCCTAAACATTGTCCGGCGTCTGCTTCGACGTGACTGCCAGACTATGAGAAAATCTGTCTGCCAATTTGAGATAGGAAATATTGCTGCATGAAGCCGCAAGCGTTTGACCGAAGTAAGCATGTATACAAAAACGATGCCTTTGCCGAGCTGGTCAAAGATGCAGTCAGATTCTTTAACGGTACGCCTGTTCACACACTTCCACCGCCAGAATCATTCTTGGGAACAGGGGTGTACACTCTGTACTACACAGGACGCAACCCGCTGTATAAACGATATGCAGAGCTAAACCGCCTTTCCTACGGTTACCCCATCTATGTGGGCAAGGCTGTTCCAAAAGGATGGCGACAGGCTCGCTCGTCTGACAACGCACTAAATCAGTCTCGCGAACTGATCGGTCGTCTTCGAGAGCACAGCAGGAGCATTGCCCTTGGCGCTGGTCTGTCGCTTGAGGATTTCATGTGCCGATTCGTCATTTTCGAAGAAGTAGGCTCTGACATGATCAGCACAATCGAGGCGGCCCTAATTAAAATGAATATGCCGCTTTGGAATACTGCCGTTGATGGGTTTGGTAATCACAACCCCGGGAGCGGTCGATACGAACAAGCCAAGTCAGATTGGGATGTTATCCACGAAGGCAGAGCTTGGGCGAATAAGTGCAATGGATCGCATGCAGAAAAAAATGACATAGTTTCCAAAATACGACTTCACCTGAAGCGCTTGAGGTCGTCGCGATGAAAACCCTTGAAATATTTTCAGGCGCCGGCGGGTTGGCTAAAGGCTTGGAGTTAGCTGGGTTTGAGCATGCAGCCTTCGTTGAGTTTAATGGGCATGCTTGTGCTTCACTCTCTGAAAATTTTGACTCGGCGCGAGTTTTCTTTGGCGATATTAAAGATTTCGATTTAGACACCCTTGAACAAGTTGATATCGTTGCAGGTGGCCCTCCATGCCAGCCGTTTTCATTAGGTGGTAAGCACAGGGCAAATCAAGATAGCCGGGACATGTTCCCCTATGCCATACGCGCCATTGAACGACTCGCACCTAAAGCATTTGTTTTTGAAAACGTAAAAGGCCTATTGCGCGAGACTTTTTCTGACTATTTTGAATATATCATCCTTAGGCTAAATTACCCGGATTTTGCACCAAGTAAAAACGCAGATTGGGGTAGCCATCTTGATAAGCTTCGTACTATTGAAAAATTTTCCTATATTGGGAAAAAGTACAACGTTCAGTACAAGCTATTAAATGCCGCAGATTTTGGGGTGCCTCAAACCCGGGAGCGGGTTGTCATCGTAGGCACACGATCCGACCTCAAAATGTCTTGGTCATCCCCTGTAGAAACACACTCGGAAGATCGGCTTCTTTGGGATATGTGCGTAACGGGCGAATACTGGGACCGTCACAAAGTGGCTAAGTCAGTACGGCCTGTTTTAGATGTACTACTGAAAGAAAAGATATCTCGGCTTGAAGAAAAATACGGGATGTTTGAACCCGAGTTGCTACCGTGGAAAACAGTAAGAGATGTTTTATCCGATACGCCAGACCCAGAGTCAGATCACGGAATAATCGACCACATATTTCGAGATGGTGCGCGCACATATCCAGGGCATACAGGGAGTGATTTTGATTGGCCGTCAAAAACAATTAAGGCCGGAGGGCATGGCGTGCCCGGCGGGGAAAACATGATCAGATTCAACGATGGGAGTGTTCGATATCTCACTACATTTGAGGCGAAACGGATACAAACATTTCCCAAGGACTTTGTTATTAAAGGTGCATGGGGAGAAGCCATGCGCCAAATTGGTAATGCGGTTCCTGTGTTGCTTGCAGAAAAGATAGGCCGCGAGCTAGCAAAGAAATTAAAAGACGCACAACAACGCCTTCCAGCGGACGCGCCAAAAGCGGCGCGCCGCTGAAGGCGAACGTTATCCGCTATGTACACCAAGCTCCCATTCCTAATGTTTGGCCTGAGACTGGTCGAAGGGCTCAAACAATGTGCGCCTTGTCTCCGGTGCCGGCTGCACTGCTCGGCCACACCACAATGCCAGAGGAGACTGCCGAAGCAATGAGTCCCTTTCTGATAGCGGTCCAACTCGCCTGGCTCAGACAAGGCCCGCCGATCAATGAGAGCATCAGACTCTGGGCCTGGACGGCAGGCGTCGGACCGGAAGAACAAGGAGGATTTCCAGAGGTGTTTTACTTTTGGAAACTCTTTAACTCGGAGTGAGGCCTTATGCCTTGACATATTTCATCAATTGACCAAGAATCTGCCTAGCCTATCTCAATACAGTGTGTGAGCGTTGAAGATAACAAAACAATTATTATATCGATTGGCATAAGAAGCCGTGATAAACTACTACAGGAACAGCAATGGCTTAAATTTTCAAAAATTGTCGTGAATTTTTCGGAAGAATTGATGATGTATTTGCGGGTAGGATATCAAAGGCTTGTAGCTTCTTTGGTTCATTCTAAGGACTATTAGCCTTAGAAAGAGATCAGGAGGGATAATTGACATTATTGGAAGTAATCATGCCTGTCCTTGTACTTGGGCTTTCATTTATGCTCAAGCTTTTTATTGATAGATCTACTACAGCACCTGATGCAATTGTAAGCACATTAGAGTTGCCGGTAGACATCATCTTTTTGTCAATATCACTGATAGTAGGTTTTATTATTGCGCCAAGCGGTGATGCCAAATCCGGATTAGCTTGGTTCGCTTTTTACATATTTGCGGCGATATTCATAGTGTTTTTATGGCGGCGGTCCATAAAAAGCTTTGATTCGGGTTCCCAAAAAACTGTCATCTGTTTGGCAGGGGTGAACTATTTTCTTGCTATCACTGCCCTCGTCAACTCTATTCGTTTAATTACTGGGGGCGCTGATGGAGCCACATAATTTATATACCGTTATAGTACTCACAACAGCCATGATGCTTGTGGTGTACATGCTTTTCCATCTCATGTTGAAACTTCGTCGGACCAAATATGATGAAGAGAAAATGCGGATCGAACTCGAGATTATGAGAAAAACATTGGAAGACAAAGTTTATAGAGAAACAGAGCGATTAACTTCAAATCCCGAACGATGGAATGATGTCAATCATCTAATTTTAGAATCAATATCTAAGTTAGGAAAAAAAATAGAAAACAAAGAAATGGGCAGCAGAAAAGAAAACCGTTTCCTTGAAAGTGCTGGGATTAGTGAAACATCAAAGGAAATTAGGGAAAGAAGTGTTTTTGTATTAACACCATTTCATCCACGGTATGAAAAAACATTCGATATAATTGTCAGTGTATGTAATAAGGTAGGATTGAAATGCAGCCGAGGTGATGAGCAATTCATTCGTGGTGGCGTTTTGTCTCACATCCTAAAAGAGCTAATTTCAGCTTCGATAATAGTAGCCAATATTGACGGTAGAAACCCAAACGTATTTTATGAACTTGGTATAGCTCATGCATTTGACAAAAATGTGATTTTGATTAGCTCATCTGTTGACGACGTTCCATTCGACTTGAAGTCGCAACGCTTAATTGTTTGGAAGAAACCTGGAGAATTATCGAAGGAACTAAATGTAACACTTACTAGATTATTGATAGAAAACCAATAATTGGTTCAAGCCGCCGTGTCTATGCGCTTCCTTGCATACTACTCCACTTGTTTTTCCTTCCTTAGAAAAAAATCCTGCTAACGCCAATGGTTAAGTGAGCCTAAATTGGATAAATTATTCTTTGTTATGGTTATTCGAAATAAATCGCCGAGGATTGTTTTCTGAGTAGCGCACTTTAGCTACTGATTAGATCAGGAAAACCTCATGCAAATCTGGCTTTCGCTGATATGTAAGGTTGAATTCCCTAAGCACCGTCTCCCTTTCCGTCGAACTGACGCCTGCTGTTCGGCCTTGTTGGGGGACGCTCTTTAAGCATTGGCGGGCCTTGCTTGAGCGAAGCGAGTTGGCGCGCCCTCTCGTTGCTTGCGTCCGCCAAATCTGATGAGGCCGAACTGGGTGTCAATGGTTTTGGGTCCTTTTGCCGAAACAAAAGGACCTCGGCTGCCGGGCCGAAAACCGGCGATAGAAACAATGGGCGAGGAGCATCCAAAGTGGTGTTGAGGAAGTTGGTTGAGGGTCGGTTCTTGAATTCAAGGCTCCCTGAGCGGGGAGCGAGTTCTCAGTCCACCAAAATTACGATTGGGAATGTTGAAAAAAGCCACCAGCGGCGTTCTCGCCCTTTTGCCGTGCTCACGTACTGGAAGTACGCTCCGCGCGTCAAAATGGCTGCGGTCTTGCTGGCTGACTTTATTGACCATTCCCGTCAACTGCTGAC
The DNA here is from genome assembly GCA_965248225.1 of Nitrospirales bacterium. Lineage (GTDB taxonomy): Bacteria > Nitrospirota > Nitrospiria > Nitrospirales > UBA8639 > Nitrospira_E. The sequence continues at coordinate 2,983,994 of CBDFIV010000015.1, read as the reverse complement.
AACATAATTTCCTTCAGCATTTACGAGCTATCTTTGAGAAATATTCAACAGTCCCCGATTGATTCGTATTCTTTCGCGAGCCCTTAGGTCTTCTTTTTTCTCTTTTGCGGCTTTCTTTTTTTCTTTTTTTTCTCCTCCTCCTCTATTTTTTCTCGCAACTCTTCCAAGCTGGGTTCCGCGCTGGGATGTGTCACAGTAAAGGCATAATCCGTTTCCGTGATTTCGATGACATCGATCTCTTGATCTAAAAACTCCTGAATCTCCTCAAGCCGTGACTTTTCTTCTTTGCTGCAGAACGAAATCGCTATTCCCTTTTTGACCCCACGCCCGGTTCTTCCCACACGATGCACGTAGTTTTCTGCCTTATCCGGCAAGTCATAGTTCAGCACATAATGAACATCCGGAATGTCGATGCCGCGTGCGCTGACATCTGTGGCGATTAAAAGCTGACAGGCCCCTGCTTTAAAGGCCTTCATCACCTCCGCCCGGTCATGCTGATCCTTTTCCCCATGAATCGTCAGCGTTTCAATCCCGACACGACCCATTGCCTTGGCGACCCGTTCAGCGCGCACTCGCGTTCGGACAAACACGATGACCCGGCTCTCAGGATTATCGGTCATGAACCGCTCCAGGAAAAACCGTTTATCATCCATTTCCACGAACATCACATAGTGCGAGACATTGTTGGAGACACGATTGTCCGGCGAGATTTGAATCCGGATAGCCGAACTCCTCACCTGAGAATACGCCAGCTTTTTGATGTCGGCATTGATTGTTGCTGAGAAAAAGAGCGTTTGATGCTTCTGTGGCAGCTTTTTTTTGATCGCATGAATATCTCCAATAAATCCGAGATCGAGCATGTGATCAGCTTCATCCAACACGAGGGTTTGGACTCGGTTCAGCAGAACATACCCCTGACTGATCAGATCAAACAGTCGGCCAGGTGTCGTAATGAGCACATCGATGCCCTTCTGAAGTGTTTGTATCTGCGGGTCCTGCTCAACGCCGCCATACATGGCAAACGCCTTGACCTTGGTGTGTTTGGAAAGCTGGGCAAAGACCTCTCCAATCTGCATCGCCAGTTCGTGCGTCGGCACCATGACAATACATTGGATGCCATTGGTGCGTTGGCTCCTTTTCCACTGGTCAATTTGATTAATGATCGGGATGGCAAATGCTGCCGTTTTTCCCGTTCCTGTTTGGGCGATGGCCAGGACATCTTCCCCCGCCATGATCGAGGGCATGGCTTTAAATTGGATGTCCGTTGTTTTCACAAACCCGAGTCGGGACAGGTTATTTTTTAAAGCATCTGAAATGGGATATTTTTCAAATTTCATGGCGTTTCCATACGTCTCCTTCTTATCAAATCATGCACAACAGGGGGTGGATCATTCTGATCTCGGACTGTGCCCCAGTCTACTCGGAAATGATCAGCCAGGCAAAAAACAATACCGAGAAGAAATGTGCTTGGGGTCAAATCTTGCCATGTGACCGCAGATAGTCACGCCTGAGGCTAGTTGAGTGAAGCCGAAAGGGGATGGCGTGATGGCAAGGCTAGATCTCAGAGAAGGCCCCCAGGACAAGTTCTTGCGGACGTGAGCTTCTAAAGCCATGAACGTTGCATGTGGCGCTCAACGCTCTGGCCTGCAGGAGGTCTGCCGACTCCTCGTTGGGCCTTGCCAGTCTAGAGGTCCCGCAACCCGAGGGCTGTGTCAGTGCCCAGGGGTTTAGCTTGCATGCCGATACGTCTTGTGCTTCCCCTCAGCGGCAGAAACTTGAACGCCTGTGTCGCTACCTTACGCGCCAGGCCATGGGTCACAAACGGCTGCGCCGGCCCCCGGCCGGCGAGGTCGTCCTTCCACTCAAAACGCCATATCGCGATGGGACCATTCATCTGGTGATGAGCCCGCTTGAATTTCTTCAACGCTTAGCCGCCCGCGTCACTGGCTTTCAGACAGGAGGGGCAGTGGTTTGACCCTTCATCGGGTTCTTTGGTACGTTTCGGCCCACTCAAAAAGACCCTTGAACATTCCTCTTCCCGACTTGTGCATCGCGTGGCGGCGGGAAGGCTCTTTGTCACGGGCTAACCGCGACTTCGTTGATTTTCTGTTGAAACAAAGTCCGATCTGATGCCAGACGACCCGGGGTATCATTTTCAGGAAGACCCCATGCCTACCCACAAAGTTATTCACATCAAGACCGTCACCGCACAAGCACCGCTTTCCCCGGCGCAAAAAAAGTTCAACACCTTGATCAAGAAGATCGACGCGCAGAAAAAAGTGCTAAGGGAATGGCAGGAAACCTTTGAGCAATGTAGCCAGGATGCCGTCCAAAAACTGGAGCCTTTACGCAAGACCTTGCACGAACATCAAGCCGACCTGGTCTTGCTGTTCGATCAACAATTCACCAGCTACAAATTCACCGCCAGCCAGCAAGACAAACTCACCCACCTGATCACCAAAACCTGTAAAGAACTCATTACCCTCACCCAGCGCGATGATTTGAAAGCCCTTTTCAACAAATACAGCGCCGAAGATTTCGACTCACTGGATCAGGCTAGTGACGACATGACGCTTGAAATGATGAAAGCGTTGTTTGAACAACAATTTGGTGTCTCGCTGGATGATGCTGAGTTTGACATCAAAGACCCGCAAGGCACTGCCAAACGCTTGACAGAGAAGCTCAAGCAACAACAAGAACAGGCCGAACAGGAAACAGCCAAACGCCCGCATACCAAGAAAAGTGCCAAACAACTAGCCAAAGAAGCCAAGGAAGCGGAAGAAACTGTCAACGTCAGCAAATCCATCCAGGCCGTTTACCGCCAACTGGTCGGCGCCTTGCACCCCGACCGTGAACCTGACCCGGCAGAGCGCGAACGCAAAACCGAATTGATGCAGCAAGTGACCGTTGCTTACGGCAACAAGGACTTGCTGAAACTGCTGGAACTGCAACTCGCCATCGAGCAGATAGACCAGAGTCAACTCAACAACATCAATGCCGACCGCCTCAAACATTACAATACAATCCTTAGCGACCAGTTGCGCGAGTTGGAAGAAGAGGTCTTTCTCAGGGAAAGTGAAGTCCGCCAGATGCTCAACGTCTCCCCCTTCGAGCCGCTTTCCCCCAAACGCATGGTCGGGTTGCTCAAGCAGGACCTGCGCGCGGCACAGGGCATGATTGCCCGTGTCCAGCGAGACTTGCGGGCGTTTCGGGATGTGAAGCGGCTCAAAGCTTGGTTAAAAGGTTATCGGATTCCAGGGCCGGATTTTGACCCATTGTTTGATGAGTTTCCGCCATTTCCTTAACCAGCGATGAGTACTTCACTCGCCCTCAATGTCCCCACACCATCAGTCCCCTCATTTACACGCCAAGTGCACCATGAGATTTTCGTAAGACTTCGTCGGGTGGGCGATAGCCGCAATACTTCCGTGGTCGATGATTCAACAACTGTTCAATCCGATGAATCGTCGCCTGCCTCAGTTCATCAAAAATGGTTCCTTGGAAAAGCGGGGGCAAATCTTTTGTTGAGAATGTTGTCGCTCGGTGCAAGGTCGGTTGAATGACGCGGCTGTTGCAGGGACAAAGTCTCGATGCCTTAGATGAAATGGTTCTGGGAGCAGTCTTGCCATGCGACAGCGAATGGTGAGGTGGGGGTAGACGTGAGTGAAGTCGAACGCGGATGGAGAGGTTTCTTCCTCTCTTTTTCCTTCGAGCCGACCCCTGCTGTTTGGCCCCATGGGCGGACGCTCTTCAAATGTAGGCGGGCCTTGTGTGAACCCTTCGACCAGACTCAGACAGGCTCCGTGAGTTGGTCCGCCCTCCCGTTTCCTGCGTCTATCCAGTCAAATGGGGTCGAACTGGGTGTCATTGGTTTTGGGTTCTTTTGCCGCAACAAAAGGGCCTTGGCCGTCGGGCTGAACCCCGGCATCTAATTTAAGAAATTCTTAGTTCGTGTAATTTGCTGAAAAATATGCATTTTGAATTTGGGACAACGCAGAAGTTTCTGGGAATCATTTCAGGGAAACTCTTTTCTGACCGAAGATTAAGGTGGAAGTTTCATTTCTTACGGACATTTTCGAAGAGAGCACCTCATGCCCTCAACCAATCCCACTCAAAACCGTTATTTTCCGTCCAAACGAGATCGGTGGATTGTTGTGTTGATTTGGGGGAGTTTGCTGATCAGTGTGGTTGGTGGAATTGTGCCATTGGTGGTCGATGGCGCATCTTGGACGGAATTGGCTTTGATGGCGAGTCTGGTCATAGGGTTGGATGGCCTGATGTTGTGGGTGCTGTACGGGACTGGTTACCGTGTGACTCAAGATGTGTTGCTCATTCGGTGCGGACCCTTTTCATTTCGCGTGCTCTTGGCAGATATTGAGTCCATTGTCCCGGGGAACAGTCTGTTGTCTAGTCCAGCTTGTTCGATTGATCGGTTGAAAATTGTGTATGGCCTTTCTCAGCAAAGCATGATGATTTCTCCTGCAGACAAGCCAAGCTTTTTGTCTGCGATTGTGCAACAGTGTCCTACCTTAGTCGTTCTACATGATCGGGTCCGGAAAAGGACCCACTCTCCTGACCTAACTGTCGATCCAACCATTCAGTCAAAGGTGATGGTCTAACTTCAAACACCGTTTTTCCGCGTACGGTATTTGGCGTTACTTCTCTGGACAGGTCTGGTCCAAGATGTAATAGACCGGACAGAAGCCGGTGAATCCGCTTTGCAGCAGGGTGACCCCCAAGATGCCCGGAAGCCAGAGCCAGGCAGGGTTTACATATACACCCAGCAGCACTCCGAGAGTAATCAGTCCGCCGGCGATCCCATCATGGATTTGACGTTTGGTGTTCATAGCGTTTCTTTCCTTTCGCTCGTTTTGGCGAATGCCAGACTCTTCTCATTTCCTTGCCCACTATTTTTGTACTGATTGAGGGAGAATGTCTTCCAGCGCAGCCTCTAAGTCTTCTATCAGGAGGGGTTTGTGCAAGAGCCGGCGAATGCCAAGTTGCTGTGCTCGTTCTGGTGTCAACGTATGGCTAAATCCGGTGTAGATAATAATCGGGATTTTCGGATTGAGGTGGAGAAACTGTATGGCCAATCTTTCGCCGGTCATTTTTGGCATGGTTTGATCCGTGAGGATGGCATCAAATTGGTACGGGTTGCTCTGGAAGAGTTCTAATGCCGCGAGCGCGTCGCTGCTGACCGTGACGGTGTATCCCAGATGTTCCAGAAAGTGCTGTCCCATCGTGGCCAGTGCTTCTTCGTCATCGATAAAGAGGATATGGGCAGGTTGCTTGGCATATTTGGGTCGAGGTGGTTGGTTGATTAACGCGGCGGGAGTGACATCCAGATACGGAAGAAAGATATAAAATGTCGTGCCTAAGCCTATTTGGCTTTCTACGGTGATTGTTCCATGGTGAGCGAGAATGATGCCATGGACCACCGAGAGTCCCATCCCAGTGCCCTCACCCACTTCTTTGGTCGTGAAAAAGGGATCAAAAATCCGAGGGAGGACGTGGGGGGGAATACCGGTTCCCGTATCGGTAATGCTGAAGCGAAAATACGGCCCTGGGGTAAGGTCGGGGTATTTGCTGACGCTGTCTTGATCCAGAAGGAGATGTTCCAGTTTGAGACGAATACTGCCGTGGTTGCCGCGCAAGGCATGTTCGGCGTTGGTCAAGACATTAATTAAGACCTGATGGAGTTGCGTGGGGTCCGCCATGACCATTCCCGCTTCCTCGGCAATATCGGTCTGGATGTCGATTGTTTTGGGAAGAGTGGCTTTCATGAGGGTCAGCACTTCCTGCAAAATCGTATGCAATCGAATGGGACGATGTTCCGGTTCGGTTTGCCGGCTGAAGGTGAGGATTTGGCGGATGAGTTCTTTCGCCCGGTTCCCGGCCGTCAGGACTTGGTCCAGATACCCATGGGTGGGGTCGTCTTTGGATATTTTGAATTGCGCTAATTGGCTAAATCCCAGCATCGCCGTCAAAATATTATTGAAATCATGAGCAATGCCACCAGCTAAGGTGCCCATGGCTTCCATCTTTTGAGCTTGCCGAAATTTGCTGTCACTTTCTCGGATTTTGGCTTCGGCTTCTTGGCGGACGGTAATATCGGAAAAACTGATCACGGCTCCCAATATTTTCCCGTGCTCCTGGATGGGTGTACTGATAAATTCAACGGGAAACGACGTGCCATCTTTTCGCCAGAGTAATTCACTGTCTCCTCGATGCGATTCCCCGCGTAAAAATTCGCCATGCAGCGGGCATTCTCCGCGAGGGTAGAGGGTGCGATCTCTTCGGGTATGGTGCATCGTTTCATGCATGGGTTTGCCTAAGAGTTCCTTAACATCGTATCCCAGCATCGAGGCGCCCGCAGGATTAATGAAGGTGACGTGGCCATGGCGATCAAGACCGTAAATACCTTCTCCGGCAGATATGAGAATTAACTGGTTTTGCCTGCTGATTTTTTGTAATTGTTCCGTGGCCAATTTGCGTTCTTGGATTTCGGCTTCTAACGATAGCTTTGCTTCCCATAAGGCCATCGTTCGTTCCTCTACCGTGTGTTCGAGGATCGATGCCGAGTTTTGTAAGACATGAGATTGCGTGGTGAGGAGCCCGATCGTTTGTGTCACTGTCTGTTCCAACCGTTCCAAATCTCCGTGAGTTCCGGCTGGTTCGGGTGTGGGAACGGGAAGTGCTGAAGAGGAAAGGTGTGAGGGCGACAGTTCCCTGCTGGCCAAGGTGCCCTGGAGCTGATTGATCACCGATTGCAAAATGGAGGAAATATTATGTTTTGACCAATATAAACTGAGGATACCCGCGCCAATGAGGATGATGGTCATCAGGATCATACTGAAAATTAACTCGGCATCTTGTTGCTTCACGTTGGTGAGGGAAAAGGTCACGCGAATCCATGCCTCTGCTTCACTTCGACCTTGGAGTGGGCACACCATGATGAGCAGGGGTTCGCCCTTCTCACTATCTGTATAGCGTAGGACTTTTTCCTGTTGTTGCTTCATTGTTAGCCATTGTGGATCGTTCAGAACGAGACCGATGTGGCTGGGAGTTTGTGAGGCGATGATCATATTGTCCTCGTCGATGAGGTCGATTCCCACAATCTCCTGATCTTCAGGATAGGTCATCAGAGCTTCCTGGATTCGAAAAAGATTGTTTTGGATCGCCGCCCACCCACCGATGGCAAAGGCCTGAGTAAAGGCTAAGCCTTTGGTTTCGGCGGCATGGTAGAGCATGGCTCGCTGCTTGGAGAGCATGATGCCTGCTAAGACCACCATGATGACGAGGATGATTCCCGATAAAAAGAAGGTATGCCGAAAGCGAAGATTGCCACGCCACTTTTCGCGAACGCGAGAAAATAGTGAACCGTGCGATGGGGAACTATCAGATGGAGGCATGGATGGAAAAGGATAAAGCAGATGCGAGAGGAAGTAAATATATGGAGAATTTAGGTGGTGTCTCAGTTTGAATCTTGCTTTTTGTAAGGACCACGCTTTTTAGATAATTGGCTGGCATCTATTAAAGCAACAATATCATCAATGCTCCAGAGCTTCTTTGAGATTCCCGCAGACATAGCAGGACTCACTCGTAGCGTTTTGTGGATTTTCACGAAATTATAATACACAAAATACAAGGCTAAGGCATGGCAATGATTTTCAATCTTCTTTGAGAAGGCATTGGTCAGGCGAGTAAACCGGCGCATGGACATTCTCATCGTCAGATTATGCCGCTCAACATACGATGTTGAAATATAGGCCTTGTCTGGATTGCCTTGAACCTTCTGTTTTCTAGATCCGTTGCAAACCGAGGGACTGTATTTTCTCTCTGCGCCAACCTCTTTAGGTTCCCCATACATTTTCACAAGTTGGGCATAGTCTACGTCATTGCCGAACGCATCCCACACGGCGTCTAAGTAAGCCTTATGCCCATCAGTCGTTAATTGCACCCGATGAGCTAACCGTTCTTTGAGGTCATTCATAAACTCTGTGGCGTATCCCGCGTCACGACCACCCACCAACCAAGAGACAATCATCTTTGAATCCGCGTCTAATGCTGTCCAGGTCCACACATCTCCAGCTTCTTCAGGTGCAGCCTTAGCATCCTTCACGTTCTTGGCCTTCGCATAGCAGAAGCTCCAAATTTCATCACACTCCACTCGGGAGGCGTTCACGCCACGAACTTCTCTGTCGTGAAATTCTTCACAGGCTTTCCCCGCATCGACCAGAAGCTTAGTCACGGTATTGATACTCACATCGACCACGCGAGAAATAGACCGCATCGAGGAGCCTTCTACCAGCATTGAAAGGATTTGAACTCGCTTGGCTAAGGTGAGCTTGTTCATGACCAGAAGTATATGAAACCAACAGGCATAAGTCAAGCATTAAGTTCAGTTTGACAAATTCGTCAATTTTCATCTTGACTAATATTCTAAGCTGATTTACACTCGCTCTCAAAATGAACGCATACCTAGAAAACTTCAAAACCCCAGGACAGTTGATAGAGACTTTGATGGAGGATAGGGGTTGGAGCCAGAGAACTCTGGCTATTGTCTTGGGCATTGATCCCGCCTCAATTAGTAAAATTATTTCAGGGCAGAAGCCAGTAGATGCCGAATTGGCCATTTCCCTTGGTGAAGTATTTGGAGTTGATGAAGAGACCTTTTTGGAGCTTCAAAAAAGATATGATTTGGCTATGGCCAGGATTACCGCCCGTCCCGACCCAGGCCGGATAAGACGGGCTCACCTTTTCGGGGATTTACCAATTAGGGAGATGACCAAAAGAGGATGGTTAGACATCGATGACATAAAAGATCTCCGAAAAGTTGAAGCGTCTTTGGTTAAATTTTTTGGGGTGAAATCCCCAGATGAGATAGAAATACTTCCTCATGCTAATAAAAAGACTGCCGTAAATACTGACCCAACCCCTGCCCAACTTGCCTGGATTTATCGAGTCAAGCAAATAGCTAGTGAAATGTTGGTAGCAAAATTTTCACAAGGATCTGCCTTAAAAGCCATCAGTAGACTAAAAGATCTTTTGCTGTCAGCGGAAGAGGCAAGAAGGGTTCCTCGTATTCTGGCCGAGAGTGGCATCCGATTCGTCATTGTTGAATCTTTGCCATCTACTAAAATTGATGGCGTATGTTTTTGGCTTAACGACGCATCGCCAGTCATAGGAATGTCTTTAAGGTACGATCGTATCGATAATTTCTGGTTTGTTCTTCGCCATGAGCTTGAACATGTTTCACGGCGACATGGATTATCCAAACCCATGCTTGACGCTGAACTTGAGGGGGAGAACGCTGGCAGCGGTGACAATGTGGTTGAAGACGAACGAATAGCCAACGAGGCCGCAGCTAATTTTTGTGTTCCCGCAAAGTCGTTGGAGAAATTCATTGCACGGAAGGCCCCCACTTTCGCCGAACGGGATATTCTTGGCTTTTCACGCACCTTAAATATACATCCAGGTCTTGTAGCAGGGCAGATTAGGCACCGAACTGCGAGCTTTAATCGTTTCGGGCGGCACTTAGTAAAAATTCGCCACATTGTTTCACCAAATGCCTTTGTTGATGGATGGGGCGATGTTGCTCCAGTGGATTATTAAGGAGGTTCTATGAGCACAAAAAATCAAGAAATGCAGAAATTAATCAGGTATTACAAAGATCAAACTGGGTCTAAAGAGGTTGACATGCACAAGGTGGCCGAGTTTGCCATTGCCAAACTAGCATGGAAGCTTCCTGAACCCCCCAAACCCACCGACTTGCTGGCCAAGCAGCTTTCTCGTGCTGCACGTCAAGAAACCAGACATGACAAAACGACAGGAAGGCCATATAGAGCCAATCATGCTTTTCCTGTAGCGCAAGGATCTGAGCAGCTAACCCTTTGGGTGGATATTGAGGAAGCGACACGTCCACAAATGTGGAAATCAGCGCAGAAAAGACGTGAGCAAATGGTCGGTGATGGGTATCAACTAACCCTTGATACTGATCATTGGAACAACATTAACCCCGCCGAAGAGCCAATTGCTGTCGAACTTGATTTTACAGATGACATTGAATGGAGAAAGAACGGACCAGAAGAGCAAGCAATTTAGTTCTCGCTCTTTTTCCAGCGGGCTAAAGCTGCAACTCTTGCGATTTCACTTCTCTGCTCAGCAGTCAGAGTTTTAGCTCTTGATTTGCCGCCCTTAAGGCCACCCTTACGAGTTTTGCTAGGGGTCTCTTCTTTTTCTTCACCAGTCGCAATTCTGGCTATCTTAATTGCATTGCTAACGACATCCCCTGGCCTCTTCTGTCCTTGTGGTCCTTTGGGCATGAATCTATTATGCCACAGCCTGACAAAAATCATCTAGTTCAGGAATTTCAAACTGAGACACCACCAGAATTTAGGCCTTCTTGACCGCCCTTTGTGGTGGAGAATAGACTGATCGGATGCGTCCTTTGTCACCTGGGCTGTTATTTGTTGTCCTGTTCTTCTTGAGTCAAGCCGCCATGGTATTTGCCATTGAGGGCGAGTCCCTGGTGACGGGGAAGGTGGTTTTTCGTGGTTTGGTGCCCGCCGTCACAAGCGAGCTTGTCAAAGTGGATGAAGAGGTGTGTGGGAAACAGGCGAGGATTCAGGCGGTTCAGGTCGATGGGGCCACCTCCGGGCTTCGTTCCGTGGTGGTGAGTGTGACAAAAAATTTTCCCTCGGTTCCTGCTAATTCGGCCACTTCCAAAAGGATGATGGCCAATGCGAACTGCGCCTTTGTTCCAAATGTGGGAGCGGCTCGTGTAGGGGATATTCTTGAAATTCACAATCAAGATCCTATTCTGCATAATACCCACATCAAGATGGGAAAAAAGACATTTTTGAATGTCGCTCAGGTGCCCAACTCACGGCCTATCCTCAAAGTACTGAAACGAACGGGATTGCATGTTCTTCGCTGTGACAAACATACCTTTATGACTGGATCTCTCCTGGTGCTTGATCATCCTTACTTTGCGGTAACTGATGAATTGGGAGATTTTCAATTGCCGGCCTTACCTGCGGGGACTTATACCATTGCCGTATGGCATGAAACATTAGGCAGTCTGGAGCAAGAAGTTGCCGTGCCTTCCCATGGCTCGGTCACCATCAATTTCGATTACCTCTAAGCCAGTTGCCCTCTCGGTTCTAGAGCATCACAACATGTTGCCAGACACACAAGACCGTCTCATTAAAATCAACTTCTCGGGGTCCACGCAGAAGTTACACCTGCGGTTGTGTCGGTTGGTGGGGCAAGCGGTGGCCGATTTTTCGATGATTGAAGAGGGCGATACGGTGATGGTGTGTCTATCAGGCGGGAAAGATAGCTATGCCATGTTGGATGTCTTGTTGTCCATGCGGTCGCGGGCTCCCATTTCCTACCAACTGATTGCCGTCAATCTTGACCAGAAACAACCGGGATTTCCCGAGCATGTTCTTCCTGAGTATCTCACCAAGCTGGGTGTGCGTTTTCATATCGAAGAGCAGGATACCTATTCGATCGTGAAGGAATTGATCCCCGAAGGGAAAACGACCTGTTCGCTCTGTTCACGATTGCGCCGAGGGATTCTGTATGGTCTAGCAGACAAACTTGGGGCGACGAAGATTGCCTTGGGTCATCATCGTGATGACATGATGGAAACCATGGTGCTCAATATGTTCTTTAATGGTGCCCTCAAATCGATGCCCCCCAAATTGCGCTCCGATGATGGGAATCATGTGGTGATTCGGCCGATGGCGTATGTGCGGGAAACGGACCTCGCCAACTATGCGATCTTGCGAAAATTTCCCATCATTCCGTGCGATCTCTGCGGGTCGCAAGAAAACTTGAAACGACAAGAAGTGAAAGCGTTGCTCAAGGATTGGGAGAGTCGCTACCCTGGATCCGGGGATAGCATCTTTGCGGCGCTCACGAATGTGAGACCGAGTCAACTTCTTGACCGTCACCTATTTGATTTTTCCTCGTTTTCCAGGCCCATGTCATAAGTTCACCTTTCTTCTTTTTCGACAATATGTTCCTCGCTGGCATTCCCTTCAATTAAAAATTGGACAGGTTTGGGTTTTTCATCCTAGAGGCGAAACCGTCGAGGATATTGCACGAATGCTTCATGCGCATTTATCTCTCTATTAACCCGGCAACTTTATTCATTGCGAAATTCTTCTGTAAAAGCTATTTAAAACAATGCCTTTTGAATATTGAATGCACTCTAAATAGTTGCCGGTTTAATATAAGGTATCCAAGCGATTATGAGGGACGATCACCATTCCAAATCTTCAAGGGCGCCACTGATTTCCATTAGTGCCGCAATGGTTGTGGTGTTGCTGGTGCCGGTGGTTCTTTGTTCGGTTGGCCCAGAAGGGCCCGTAAAAGTCGGGGATGTGGTGTTTGCCACCGACCGTCACCGCGTGGAGTTTGCCGATCCTACCATTCCTCGAACTCAAGGGTACCAAGAATTTTGTATTCTTGAATCGCGGGCCCAGTTGGTGGTGCAGAAAATAGAGGCTATGTCAGGGAGTTCGTTTGTGGCGGAGCCTATTGGAGTGGAGAAGATCGACGTCCCATATTGTCCCCCTCGCACTTCGGTTATTTTAGAGCCCTATCAAGCAACATTGAGGGCCGACTTGTGGGGAGGATTTCGCGATACGCTCTCAAGTTTGGTGTCTGGGCGGTGATGGCCGACCGAAAGGAAAGATTCAATGAATTATGACTTCAGCTTGTCCGTAAATTGCTGGCGGAATTTGGCGATTTTTGGTCCGATGAGATAGGCGCAATAGGGCTGAGAAGGGTTTTGGACAAAATATTCTTGGTGATACTGTTCCGCCATATAAAATGTGGAGGCTGGAACGACTTCCGTTACGATGGGAGAATTAAAAATCTGGTCTTTCGTTAATTTTTCTATTACCTCCTTGGCTGTGATTTCTTGTTCCGACGAATGATAGAAAATGGCCGAACGATATTGAGTCCCCGAGTCGTTACCTTGTCGATTCAATGTCGTGGGATCGTGAGTCCCAAAAAAGATTTCCAGAAGTTCCCGGAAAGAAATCACGTTTGGATCAAATCGGATCTGGATGATCTCTGCATATCCAGTCCTTCCGGTACACACCGCTTCATAGGTAGGATTGGGACGCCCGCCACCCATGTACCCCGACTCCACTGATTCCACACCTTTGACCTGATCGAACACCGCTTCTAAACACCAAAAACACCCTCCGCCTACTGTCGCTAGTTCAGTTCCTCGTGCTGAGGGTGGGGAAGTTTCTGTCATGCTGTACTCCATTTCTGGTGCGTGAAAGGCGGAGAGCGAAGTATCTTCATCAATGTTAAAGACGTTATACCATGTGGCGTTTTCATCGGCTACTGAACGTGGGCGCGCAGTTTTCTGGTTGTGACGTTATCAAGCGAAATTCTTTGTTTTTTGCTAATGTGTGCAAACTATGCGAGTGGTTTGGGCAACGGACATTCATTTGAACTTTTTGAGGCCACACGAACGAGCTGCCTTCTATCAAAGCATTCGTGAAACGCAACCAGATGCTGTTTTTGTCACTGGAGATATTGCAGAGGCTCCTTGCTTGCGTGAGCTTCTTCATGAACTGCAGCAAGCGATTGATCTGCCCTTATATTTTGTGCTGGGGAATCACGATTTTTACCATGGGTCTATAGAAACAGTCAGGCGTGAGGTTGAGGATTGGTGTCTAACTCAATCAGGGTTGATCTATCTCTCGACTTCAGGACTCATTGAACTCACACCAAAAACGGTCTTGATAGGGCATGATGGGTGGGGCGATGGACGGTTGGGAAATTACCAGCAGTCTCCCGTCAGGCTTAGCGATCAAGAAGTGATTCGAGATTTTCAGGGTCTGGATCGCGATGCGGTTCTATGCAAACTTCAGGATTTAGGAGATGCGTCTGCTGCCTATGTTCGTGAAGTGTTCACCAAGGCATTGGATTCGTATAAACAGGTTATTTGTCTTACCCATGTCCCGCCTTTTCAAGAAGCCTGTTGGTATGAAGGAAAAACGGGCAATGATGATTGGTTGCCATATTTTACCTGCCAAGCAGTGGGTGAGGTGTTGCTGGAAGTCTCGCAAGCCCAACCTGATTGCCACGTCACGGTCTTTTGTGGTCACACGCATCATGCTGGTGTGGTGAATGTTTTGCCTAATCTGAAAGTGATCACGGGTTCTGCAGAATACGGCGCTCCCTGTATTTCGGAAGTGTTGGAGATCTCCTAAGATATTTCAATCAAAAGTTTCTTGAAAACCCTACTTGCTGGCTAGGAGTGATTTTTGGATGAAAAGACAATAAGGTGTTTCGCATGTATGGACTGATCTTACGTGTGGTGCCTGTTGAGCGGTATGAGCTTCCGGCCCTGTTCTGGTCATTTTTGTATTTCTTTTGCCTCTTAGCTGCCTACTATATTTTACGCCCGGTTCGGGATGAGATGGGAGTCCTCTTAGGGGCGCATAAACTTCCTTGGTTATTTTCTGCGGTGTTTCTCGCCATGCTGGCTGTCATTCCTCTGTTTGGATGGGTGGCAGGCCATTTCCCCATTCGTCAACTGTTGCCAACCGTGTATGGGTTTTTCATTATGAATCTGTTGGCGTTTTTTGTGGCGTTGCAAATTGGATTGGGGATAGAGACGATCGGGCCGATTTTTTTCGTGTGGTTAAGTGTCTTTAATCTTTTTGTGGTATCGGTATTTTGGAGTTTTATGGCCGATGTCTTTCCGACGGATGCGGCCCGCCGACTGTTTGGCTGTATTTCCGCTGGAGGCAGTCTTGGGGCCATGACTGGTCCATTTATTACGGCCATGGCTGTGAAAGGAGTCGGGATTCCTGGCCTCTTGTTGGTGTCGGGCATATTTTTATTGTTCTCGATCGGATGCATTATGGCCTTGCTGAATTGGTATCACGCTCACCATGGAATTGATCTGGGCAGTACGCATCTTTCTTCCTCGAAGGACTCTGACTTAGCTCCACCGAGTTTATGGATAGGGGCCGTACGCATTATTCGTTCGCCATATTTGCGAGGTATTGCCTTATACCTCATGTGTTACTCGGTGCTTTCCACTTTTCTGTATTCCCAACAAACCATCCTGATTCCCGACGTCATGCCGAATTCCGAAGATCGCATTCAATTATTCGCGTCAGTAGATCTTGGGATAAATGTCTTGGCATTTACGCTACAGTTTTTCGCCATAGGATGGTTGCTGTCACGATTCGGGGTTGTGGTGATGTTGGCGGTGATGCCGATCGTGTCGTTTGTTGGCTTTGGGGTATTTGGCCTGGCTACGGTGTTGCCGGTGTTGATCGGGTTTGGAGTGTTACGCCGAGCCGGAGAGTTTTCTATTACGAAACCAACACGAGAAACGTTATTTACCGTGGTTCCCCGCGAAGAAAAATACCAGGCTAAAAATGTGATTGATACGGTGGTCCATCGAGGGGCGGATGCTACGGGAACGGGGATTGTCTCCATGTTCCATACGTGGGGGATGGGGTTGTCACCTATGGCCTTCGCAGCCATGCCAATTGCGGCTCTCTGGTTGGCGACGGGGCTTTGGTTGGGTCGACGTCATGAACAGATCCGACAAAATCAGAAATAAGCGGGGTTGAGAAATCTTTTCGTATCTCAGAATTGAATTGATGGTCTTGTTGTTTAGGCCATCCCGAATACTTAAGTTATTGGGAACCGCATGAATTCCTCCAAGAAAACATTGATGGTCAGTCTGCTGACTATTCTCGCACTTTTCGGGGGGGCGTTCATTTATTTCACGATGGAATATCTTTCCTCGGTGACACAGGGCGATGCCCCACCGACACCTGAGATCATTCACCAAATCGGGTTGATGTTCCTGGCAGTGACCATGATGGCAGGCATGCCGGCTGTGGGCATGGGTGCCTATGTGATGTATATCGGAACAAGAATTCGTGCGACGGGACAATGGCCGCCATCGGGGATGGGGTTTCAATCCAAATCACCTGTGGTGTTGGGAGCCCGTACTAATCTGGTGAGCTACAGCGCGATGGGCTTGGGAGGCATCCTCGTACTGACCGGAATGTTCTTGCCGTTATTGGGGTGGCGCATGATGAACATGCTTGGGGAATAACACGGCTTTTTCTCTTCGTTCCGTCTTAGTGAGAAGGGAAGGAATCAAAGACCGTAAATAGTATGAGCGCAATACATGACTAAATGGGACTGGGCTATTCTTGGCGCGTTTATTGTGTATGCGCTCTATGCCGGACTACGTGAACGAGCACGAGCCTCTGTCAGTCTTGATGAGTATTTCCTGGCGGGGCGGAGTCTCTCGGGGTGGAAAGCGGGCCTCAGCATGGCGGCCACGCAGTTCGCGGCCGATACGCCACTTCTCGTAACCGGGCTGGTAGCGACAGCGGGGATCTTTGCCTTATGGCGTTTATGGATTTATGCCTTGGCCTTTCTCCTCATGGGGTTTTTGTTGGCGCCCAGTTGGCGTCGTGTGGGTGTGCTCACTGATGCGGAATTAACCGAGGTCCGTTATGGGCATCGTGCCGCGGCGGCACTGCGGGGCATCAAAGCCATTTATTTTGGCACCATTATCAATTGCACGGTGTTGGCCATGGTCCTTCTGGCCGCGACGCGTCTCGCCGAACCCTTTCTTCTGTGGGATCAGTGGCTCCCTCCGGCTTTCTTTGAAGCCTGTGTTCACAGTGTGCAGTGGGCTGGTGTGCCTTTTGCTGTTGGGGGTGTAGAGACCGACACGATTTGGATTCGTTCCACCAACAATTTATTCTCAATCGGTATCATGATGCTGGTGACCATGTTGTATTCCACGACTGGTGGATTGCGAAGTGTGGTTAACACTGACCTTGTGCAATTTGCCATTGGTATTGTGGCGAGTGTGGGATTCGCTTGGGTTGTTGTTGAACATGTGGGTGGGCTGACGGCACTTACTCTACAAATCCAAGAACAGTTCACCACGGCTGCAGGCTACCCATTAACTGGTCATGAGATTTTGGCCTTTACGCCGTTTGGTGCCAAAGATGCCACAATGTTGGTCCTCCTGGTGTATGGGTTTCAATGGTTGTTGCAGATGAATGCGGATGGGACAGGGTATTTGGCTCAACGATCCATGGCTTGCCGTACTGATCATGATGCGCGTCTGGCGGCTGTGGTGTTTACCGTAGCCCAAGTCCTGTTACGAAGTGTGATCTGGTTGCCGCTGGCATTGGGGCTCTTGGTTATTTTTCCTCCACTTCCCGGGACAATCGATATGGCCGCGCGCGAATATACCTTTATCCAGGGAATCGATGAACTCTTGCCGCCTGGCTTGAAAGGGTTGATGCTGGTTGGCATGTTAGCCGCGTTGGCCTCGACGGTGGATACACATTTGAATTGGGGCGCGTCCTATTGGACGAATGATGTGTATCGCCGGTTTATTTGTCAAAGCTGGTTAAGGCGAGCGCCCTCCAACAGTGAATTAGTATGGGTGGCGCGCGGGAGCAATGTGCTTATTCTAGGTATTGCTTTGTGTATTCTTCCATGGCTGTCCTCGATTCAAATGGCGTGGCAGGTGAGTCTGTTATTGGGCTCTGGGATGGGTGTGTTGCTGGTGTTACGGTGGATCTGGTGGCGTATCACCGCCTGGGGCGAATTAGCCTGCATCATGACCTCAATCATGATGGCGCCACTCTTGTTGTGGGCATTGCCGAATCAAGAGGAATGGCGGTTGCTCATCATGGGGATCGGTTCCGGGATGATTGGGGTCGGAGTTTCGTTATTCACGGGTCCCGAAGATCATGACCGCTTAGAAATATTTTATCGACGTGCGCAACCACCAGGGTTTTGGGGGCCCATTGAACAGCGCGTGTATCCGGAGCATCCAGAAAGTTCTCAACGTTTTTGGCGAGCAATTTTGGCGATGGGACTGGCGGCTCTGTCAATTTTTTGTTTCCTGACAGGCATCGGGTCATGGATGGTCGGCAGTCTCGCACCAGCGTGGGTGCCCTGGCGTGAAGCGTGGATTGCCGGGCTGCTGCTGCTGGGGACAATGTTATGTCCATTCTGGATGAAGCTTGGGTTTCAACAAACAAACAATGTGAATCAGTCGAGTTAACCTATGGGAAAAGAATTAGCAACCATCATAGCGTTTGCTGGACGGCGGATTGATGTACCGGATGCGACGACTCCGCGTTTCCCTCTGACGCAGGTGGCGGTTGTGCGTGGCCAGATAGAAGCGCTGTTTCTCAGAGAACATGTCAAAACTCTCATATGTTCTGCTGCTTGCGGGGCAGATTTGATTGCGTTGCAGGTCGCTCAGAATTTAGGCATAGCCTTTCGAATCGTGTTGCCCTTTGCCCCCGAAAAGTTCCGAGTCACCTCCGTGATGGATCGTCCACATACCGGAGAATGGAATTGGGGCGTATTGTTTGATCATGTTATTTGTGTTGCACAGGAGAATGGGGAACTGGTTGTCGTCGAGACTGGTGAAGATCGCCATGCGGGGTATCAAGCCGTGAATTACGCAATTCTGGATGAAGCGCAGCGCTATGCACGTGACCAAATTATCCCATCCGCTACGGAATCATCTCAAGAACCCCATATGGTACAAGCGGTGATTGTCTGGGATGGCCATCCCCGTGGACCACGTGACCTCACGCGGCATTTTGCCGAAGAAGCTCGCACGCGAGGATTGGCCGTGAAGGAAATTCTGACCTTTCAGAAGTCAGTCAATAAAGAGAGGGGGAGAGATGATGAATCGCACTCGTGATCAACATTTGTTTGAAGTCGGGCCCAAGCGAATTCTGGCATTAGATGGTGGCGGAGTCCGAGGGATTCTCACCCTGCAATATTTAAAACGCATGGAAGAGCTTCTGCGCAAGCGAGCAGGGAATGATCCAGATTTTCGACTGAGCCACTATTTCGATCTAATCGGTGGAACATCGACGGGATCAATTATTGCTACTGGTCTCGCCTTAGGCTGGACCGTTGAAAAACTGGAGGTGCTCTATAACGACCTGTCGGAACAAGTGTTCCAGAAGTCCATCTGGCGCCAAGGAATCTTGCAGGCCAAATTTCCTCGCACCCCCCTGATGAAAGCCTTAACGGCGCAGTTTGGTGACCGCACGTTGGGAAGTGATGACCTCCAAACGGGTCTCATGATTATGACGAAACGGTTGGATTCAGGTAGCCCCTGGCCTCTGATGAATAATCCGAAGGGGCGGTATTTCGATCCTAAGTCGAAAAAGGGAATAGCGGCGGCCAATAAAGACTTTCTGCTACGCGAAATCGTACGAGCAAGTACGGCTGCCCCGCATTATTTCAATCCCGAACGGTTGCGGATTGGAAAGGGCGCCGAAGGAGCCTTTGTGGACGGTGGCGTGAGTCCACATAATAATCCGGCGTTACAACTCTTGCTGATGGCAACCACCGAGGGGTTTGAATTGAAATGGGCCACGGGAGCTGAGCAACTCTTACTCGTGTCGGTGGGGACAGGGTCCCAGGAAACGCGGCTGTCGGCCAATGCAGTGATGGACATGACCTCAGTCAATGTTGTCCGTGAGGCCCTTATGTCTCTCATGAATGATTGTGATGCCATGAATCAAACGATTCTCCAATGGATGTCTCGTAGTCCCACCGCTTGGACGATTGATCGTGAAATTGGAGATTTGCAGGGAGACGTCTTGGGGGGAAAAGAATTGTTTTCCTACTTGCGATCACTGCTGTCCCGTTAACTTTCACAGCAAAACCATCTGGTTGATGTCGGTATTCCCATCGTGAAACGGATCCCCTCGCAGCAAAGCGATCAGATCTCGTTTTTCAAACAGATTGAGATGCAAGACACGCAGTATTTGTTGCAAACTTCTCTTCAGCTTTGCCTGGAACTTGAGGAATGACAGGAGGAGATACACGCACAAGGCAATCCAGATTTGTGTCAGTACGGCATTCTTACTGGTTCCGATGAACGACTTGATTTTCAGATTCTGTTTCACCCACTTAAAAAACAACTCCACCTGCCAACGCGCCTTGTAAATGTCCGCAATGGTCTTGGCCGCCAATGTGAAATTATTAGTCAGGAAAATATAGTGTCGGCCGGTTTCCGGGTCACGATACCCGACCCGACGCAGGTGAATGGGGCATGTCTTTGCCGTCTGCGTCCCCGTGAACGCAATGGTGTGATCGCTGGTGAGTCCTTTGTTGGGCAAAATAGGACGACGGCTGACCACGCGAGATTTCGCATTGGCCTTGAGGCGAGTCACAAAAAAGATCCCGTGTTCTGTCAATTGGTTGTACCAGGCGTAGTCATTATAGCCACGATCAATAGCCACCATGCTGCCTTTGGGAAACTCCACGGTACGTCCCACGGTAATATCACTGGTTTTGCCATCCGTGATGGTCGCGAACTCGGGGAGATAGCCGTCGTGGTTCAAGCCCACATGCAGTTTGATGGCACCCTTGGTCGAACGGAACTCGGCCCACGGAAAAACCTCCAGACACAGGTCAATGGTCGAGGCGTCCATTGAATACAACGGGTTGTTAAAGCGAAACGTGTGGCCAGGTGAGAGTCCCTGACACCGACTCAGGAGTTTTCCGAACAGGGCCTCGTACAGGGCGTAGGGTTTGCCTTCGTTGATACGAGAGAGATTGGAGCGAGAGAGCTTGGCGCTGCCAAGATGATAGAGCCGATGTGCCTGTGTGGAAATATTCTCAACAATATCCCTCAAGCTGTTCCGCCCTGCCAGTTGGGCGATGGCCATCGTGACGAACGGCGACCACCGGGATGCCGTGCGGAAAGAACGACCTGCATGGTGTCGGTTGGCAAGGGTCTCGAATTCATGGCGAGGAATATATCTGAGTAATTGTGAGAATACCGTGTTGTGATGGGCCAAGGCTTCAATCTCCTTTGTTTTACAGTGTTTGCGCGCTTGCCCATTGTAACAATTCATTGAGAGTGAAGCCTGCTTTGTTTCTGTTAACGGGACACCAGTGACTTGCGATATAACGTGGTGCTCGACCGGGAATGGTTGAAAGACAATTTGAATGTGGAGCTCAAAGCGAATGAAGTGAAGGGTCTTCAGGAGATGGATAAACCCAAGAATATGAGCAAGCTCGCCTTACTGGGTGCCACGGCCTCCCACATTCAGATTCAGCCCAGCCATTTTCCTGCGCAATTTGATGTCTAGGCGAGGGTATTTTTAGATGGTTTAGTAGCGCACTTTTTGTATTGAGAGACTTCAAAGCTCCCTTGCCCTTTCAGGGCTTGGCCTCGAAGAGAGCACAAGGCTGGGGTGAGGGTGAAGGCTTCCCCGATTGTTACAGTACGAAAGAAAAACATTATAATACAGACAGGATTCCTTACAGCGAATCGCCGAACAGCGATTGCGCATCAGCCCAAATCATGCCATCGGGTAACCCCTCCATCCAATCACCCGGTTCATTGGCCAGTCGGAATGCATAGTCTCTGCCGACCTTCTTGAGAATGACTTCCCCCCCATTCACCCAGGTTTGAATCGTTTCTTCTTCTTCAACTCACATGGTCGCCTCCGTAAGCTTTTGGTGGTCTATCCATAAACTATGGGATTGGCGTCCGATGAACTATTCGTCAAAAGTGTGGGTTTGGCCTGTATGAAAGAGAAGGAACCCAGGCTCCTAGTAACGAGGTGGTTTATGGAACTTTGTGCAAAAACGATCACACATATGGGCATGATCCAGATCGTCCAATGGAGAAAAAGGCGAAAGAATTAGATTGTAAGGACAAGTTGCTGGCTTCATATACTAGATATGGGCTCTATAAGAAGGGCCTATGCTGTGAATGCCGACGATCTGCGTGGGCCAGCCCGCCCTTGAGTCCTCTCTGAAGCGCGAAGAACGATTGGCTGCTTGGCTCGTCCTATCGGGACGGCCACAATACAAGAGGTGGCCGTCTATGTTCATCATGATGTTTCCACCTCCAGTCAGCAAATGGGGAAGATCGATGCAATCGTGAGAGGGATCTGTCTCAGATGAGCCAATACATGTATGCATTAATACGGGCCTGACCCGAATGGCACTAAGTTAAGCACTTTTTGCACGGCGTCTTCCCCTATGTGAAATCTCTTTCATTTGATGCCTGGGAGCTGTCAATAATTGATAGGACTTGGGTCGTCGTTTCACCGCTCGGGGCTCACTTCTCCCCGGTCGTTCAGGGACACGTTTTCCCGCCATCGACTCATACAAACATCTGATCACCTGCTGACGGTCTTGCCGGCTGAGTGTGGCCTGGTTCAGATGCGGCTCCCACTGTCGGAGCGCTTGGACACTGCCTTTAAAACTTATCCGACGTACCTTCACGTCTTGTTCC
Source organism: Nitrospirales bacterium (assembly GCA_965248225.1). Taxonomy (GTDB): domain Bacteria; phylum Nitrospirota; class Nitrospiria; order Nitrospirales; family UBA8639; genus Nitrospira_E. The sequence continues at coordinate 2,961,661 of CBDFIV010000015.1, read as the reverse complement.
TTGGCCGCCTCTCCCATGAGGCATCGAATCCCATTGTAGACAATCAAGTGCATCAGAATTTCCTTGCAGACCATGTCCGGGGTTTTACCGCGTAGAATATCCATGCCCATCGTCGTTTTGCTATCCCGAAAAAACAATTCAACATCCCAGCGTTGGAAGTACAGATCTGCCAGTTCGCTGGCGGGATAGGCCTTAGGATCCAGCACGGTGGTGATGAGGTAAAAGCTCGTGACTCGGAAGCCCGGGTGCGGCACGGTCACTTTGATCTGCCGGAGGAGGAGTGAGGCGGGCAGCCGGTTCGCCTCCTCTTGGGAATAACTGGCGGCGGGAGTTCTGATGGGTTGGTTCCATTGGATCAGTCGATCCTCTTTGCCCAGCACTTTGACGGCTTCGGCTTCGGGAACCGGGACTCGCCGAGCTAGGGTGATGACCGAATCCACGCCGCGCTCCTTCAGACTCGCCAGGTCATAGGAGCTGCAAAATCCCTTGTCGCCCAGAAAGATATCTCCGGGCTTGAAAACGCTCCATTGCTTGCGCATCAGCGGGAGTTCATGACTGTGTTTGTCGCCCATCTCGTAGCTCAAGAGAGCGCCGGTGCGCAAACAAAAGCAGGCACAGAGGAAAGCTTGCGGGAACCCGCACCCGGGCAGCTGGTTACGCTGTTGTGGCCACACCTCTTGATTCGCGGCGGTATCTGGCATGCTGACCTCGGTCCCATCCACCACAACCACTCGTCGACCATGTCCCCGGTCGTTGACCAGCGTGGCCTGAAGCCAGTGTGCGGTGTGCTGCAGAATGGCCGCAAGACTCGGCAGATCAAGCCGTTTCCGTGCTTGACCGTACGCGGCCGTTGACGACGAGGGCAACGCATTGACCTTCATGGCGGCAAAGGCCTGGAGTTTGCGGACAACCTCCTGGCAGCCACCATCGGCATCGAGCACCTGAGAGAAAAAAGCCCAAAAGGTATTGGCTTTACTGAACACCCTCTGGCGACTCAATGCGCCCGATGCCGATGGGCAAAGGAGATGTGTGGGAATGAAGGGGCCAAAACACTCGCTCAGTTGCGCAAACGATTTTCGTTTGAGTTTGGTCAGTTCATCGCGGATTTTTTGACTCGCTGAGCGAGGTTTTCTTCGGAGCGTTTGGAGATGAAATCCAGGGAGTAACAAGGTGGTATTTTTCATAGCCAAGTATGCCATGACCCACTGAGTATGGCATGTATGATTGCATGCTAAAGAGCCTTAAGTTAGTGCCATTCACTCCTGACCCCTTTTCGACTGCGTCCCCCAGCGGCCTTCCCGTCCGTTCGTTGCGTAACATAATTATGTATTATTCCCCCAGAAGTTAAACTTGCGATTCCCCGTGGTCTTGCCACGGGGATCTTATTTTCCGAGAATTAGGGGGTGAGTGAAAGTACTGTCCACAAAGCGAGTCATTGTGCGTGGCAGATTCATTATCACATTGTCTTTCCGGTGAAATATCGTAAGGCCTTATTAGCGGAGGATGTTGTCGAGATCATTGTGGAAGCCACGCGAGGGATTGCTGAGCGGTACGATATGGAGTTTGAACGATTGGGGTGTGATCGAGATCATATCCATCTGTTATGTTCTGCTCATCCGAAGATTGCTCCGGGACAAATCGTGCGAGTGTTCAAGAGTATCACCGGGCGCGAGTTATTCCGGCAGAAACCAGCCTTGAAGACAGAGTTGTGGGGAGGGCAGTTTTGGGCTGATGGCTACTATGTGGGCACCGTGGGAGAGGGCGGCAATTGGAGGGTGGTCGAACATTATGTGCAGAACCAAGGCAGTCCCAGAGAAGACCTGCGTCAGTTAACCCTCTTCTAATACCCCGTGGTCTTGCCTCGGGGATCTTTATTTTAGAATTTATTGACTGAAACAAGACGCAGGACCTCGTGTAGGACGATCGATTGTCCTAACCTGAAAGGTCTTGCCCGGCTTCATCGTTGTCCTATTTAGATGTTAAGTCACCCTCGATATAGCGATGGATGACACCGGAAATAAGCGTCTGATACGGAATGCCCATTTCCATTGCTTTCTTCTGAATGCCTTTATAATCATGTTCATACAGGCGTATAGTAATGCGTGTATCTTTCTTGAACGTACGGTCAGCGGCTAACTTTATGGCTTCTATTTCTTTTTTCGAAGGAGTAGAAAGTTTCATGTTCCCAGACTCATACGCATCAATGATCCCTTTTTCTTCCTTATCGTATTTCATTGTTCTCCTCCTGTTCGCTTAAATATTCTTTTGTGGCTTTTCTGCTAGGAATAATGGTTTTTAAAAAAATATACTGTTTTTCACAGATATGTGGAACAAGGTAGACATAACCCTCAATGACGACAAAATAAACCTTTTGACCTGTGTATGTCTTCTGATCGGGATGATCGGCAACTTTCCACACATCACCTTGGGATAAATGAAAAATCACCTGCTCAAAACCTGCATACCGGCTTGACTCCAGTTGCCCCACTATATAGTGTTTTGCGACATGGTGAGTTACCCCACGGACATGTCCGATCTGATGACCCGTTTTTTTACTGAGGAGGCCTGTCGCATCCATATTGAGAAGCTTCGCTGGCCAGACGGGTATATCTGTGTGAAATGTGGGAATCACAAGAGGTGGAAAACCAAGCGAGGGTTGTCGGTGTGCTCCACATGTCAATATCAGCAGTCACCATTGGCCGGAACGATTTTTCAAGATTCTCGTATCCCGTTGCGCATTTGGTTTCAGGCAATCTGGTGGTTTACGAGCCAGAAAAATGGAGCGAGTGCTCAAACGTTGCAAAGGGTGTTGGGGATGAGCGGTCACGAGCCTGCGTGGCTCATGCTTCATAAATTACGGGTTGCGATGGTTCGCCCCTCCCGCAACCGTCTTGCCGGGCACGTTGAAGTTGATGAAGCCTATTTGGGTGGAGAAGGAAACAAGCAACTGGTTGGCGTTGCCGTGGAAATCAACGACAAAGGAAGTGGGCGAATGCGAATGCAACCGCTTAAGGGCCGAACAAGCGCGGATGTCAAGCATTTCGTTCAGCAGCATGTTGAGCCTGGCAGTACGATTATCACCGACGGACTCACAAGTTATTGCTGTCTGGCAGACGAAGGGTATGCGCACAAACCAATGCGAAAGTCCTCTGGTGGGGGAAATCACGACCCAGACGCAGACGACCTGTTGCCAAGAGTCCACCGTGCCATTTCACGGGTGAAACGTTGGCTCCTGGGCACATACCAGGGACGCCTTGATCATAAGTACCTCGACGCCTACCTGAATGAATTTATCTTTCGATTCAATCGTCGGACCTCGCGCTCTCGGGGCCTCTTGTTTCATCGACTCCTGGAAAATGCTATCGCCGTCGACCCGGCTCCGCTCCAAAAAATTCAGCGGACCACAAAATCTAGTAGCAACTGGAGTTAAGCCGGTATGCAGGGCTCAAAAGAGATCCCTCTGGCTTTTTTCAGCCATTCATTTTTCTGAGGATCCCACTCATACTTCATGTTTAAATTGTACATCTATTGTATGTACAATTCAAGATCTCGACGCTCCACAAAGGCCTCGTCCTCCGCTATCTCTGAATAAGGGGTCGGAGTCTTTTTCTCAAGCCTCTTGGCCGTCCATGAGGCTGCAACGTGGAGCCATCCAGGGGCGCCTCGCCATTTGGCGCAGTTAGCGCGGCCGGGCCAAACCGTGGGAGGCGACCAACCTGGTGGTTGAACACATGATAGACAAGGTCTCTAGCAGCAAGGCGGGGGGGCGGGGTCATGAGATACTTCTCAACTTTCCTTGTCCTGTCAATAAAAGACTCCCGACTCCTTTTCTGCCTCCAAAATCTCAATTAAATTTCCGAAGGCATCCTTGACGTAGACAGACTTGAGGCCATCGCGGTGGGTGACCAGTTCGCCAAATTTGTTGGCGTCGGGACGGCTGAGGGCGAAATGTGAAGGGTGCTCCTTAGGGAGGACAAGGGCCAATTTGCAATTGGCAAAGGCGAGCAAAGCCCAGGTCTTATCCGCATACTCCACTTCACAGTCAAATCGGGAGGTATACCATTCAAGGCCTTTCGCGATGTTCGGGACCGACACAGCAATATGGTGAATGTGATCTAATTTCCGTTTTTTTGCCGAGAGTCTTTTTTCGCTGGTTTTCTTTTTGGATGGACGTGTGGCCATATGAAAATTTTCTCTTGTTAACGATCTTGATAGTTGGACATGGCGAATCGTTACGATTGTCAGAACTGGGCGATATGTTCCATGAGCATTTTCGAGACGTGACTGAGATTATAGGGCCAGGCATATTTTAGGGTCACTTCTGGATGTGTGTGACGCAATTCTTCCATCTCTTCGGGAATCTCATATTCCGAATGAGAGCCACCAGGTGTAAACATCGTTGAGACCACTGTGATTGATTGAGCGCCTTGTTTGATAAGGTCTTCTACGGCTTCCTGCAACGTTGGACCGCAAAATTCATTATAGGCTAAAGAGAAGAACGCACCATTGACCATGGGTTTCATCTGCGCTCCTAAGGCTTCCAAGCCAGCCTGGTAGGGATCTGATTCTGGTGTTCGGGGCCAGGTACGGATTTTGGTATCCAATTCTAATTCTTCTGCCGACATGGGTTGTCCCGCAGCTCGGCGTTGAGCTTCTAAGCGTTTTAATTTGGAGACTAAGTCCCCAGGGTAATCTTTTGGGATTCCCCCGTGACCAACAAGAATAATGCCTTTTTTCGTATCCGACATGGATTTCTCTCCTCAGGAAAAAATGGGAAATTCCCGGCCATTATCATAAAGTCCGGATGTATTCATCCCTGATAATAAAGCGGATGACAAGAGGGCGCAAGGCCAGGAAATAGTGGTGAGATGGGTCGTGAGCCACATGGGGGAACGTGCGGCCAATCCTCCGTTAAACATGATGACGCAGTATCAGTTCTTGGGGGTGGGGATTGAGGTACACCTGATCGAGTAAGTGCGAAACAGGCAACACACGGACATAATGATTAATGAGCATCAGAGGCACGGTCAAGGGTTGACCCTGTTGCTGGAAATCACGGATACAGTCTTGTAATTCTGTCCATTCGATTGCTCCGACATGTTTTTTGAGATGACAGGCTAACTGTTGAAGAACGTTGACATGTTTCTTGATAGTGGTCTTTACCTTCAGCGCTTCCATAAACAATGCGCCATAGGCTATGGCTAACTCGGTGGGCGTGTAGTGTTCGGGGTTGGCCACTAATTTCACCAAGGCACCATAATGTGCGCGGCTATGGGCCAGTAAGACGTATTGATGTTGGGAATGAAAATGTACAATGGCCCTTCGGCTGAGTCGATGATGTCGAATCAAGGTTTTCCATCTCCGATACCCAAATAGGCGTTCAATGAAATTCTCAAGGATCAGGGTGTCGCTAAGAGGACCCTCTTCCTCAAGAGGAAGTAAAGGAAAGGCTGCTTGAATTTTTTCCGCAAAGATTCCAGTTCCTTGAAGAGAGGGGCGGCCGGTGTTTCCGAAAACCTTGACCCGATGAAGACCACAACTGGGGGAATGGTTCTTCAGAATATACCCATCCAAATCAGACTTTCGTAATTCTTGCACGCGACGCTGACTGAAGGTTGTCAGAGTAGTCGTCAGGTCAATCTTGGTGTGGACAGTCTGGAGTCTGGGAGAGGCCGGGTTGCCCGTCAACCACATGGCCTCTCGTGGGGTTCCCAACCCAGCTTCCACTTCGGGGCATACCGGCACCCACTCCACGAATGGTGCCAACACTTCCGTGAACAAGGGATGACGTTTATGTCCTCCGTCATAACGAACGGGATCTCCCAACAAGCATTGGCTGATCCCAATTCGTGGTTTATCGGTTGAGGTGGCAGCCATTCAACAATGTCGGTGATAGAAATTTTATGCGATATCAAATGACAAAAAAGCCCTCGTCTATAGGGAGCGTTACATGGTCTGAGGAGTCTGTTCCATGAGAATGCTTTCATTGACTCGAACCACAGTGATCGTCCGTTTTGCCTGTGGACCTTGCAGGCCGAGGTGTACGCTGCTTCCGATTTCCCCACGAATAAGACTCACGACTTCTTGGTACGTTTTTCCTGTGATGGCTTGGCCATTGACTGAAAAAATTTCCTCTCCATGGGTAATGCCGGCCCGTGCAGCTGGTCCGGAAGGATGCACCGCTCGAATGATGAGCTGGGCAGGATCACCCACGCGTTGGGCCGTGAGATGCAGCGCGAGCCCGACAATCCCGGATGGTAAGCTGAGGTGAGGGTCGCCAGACTTCTTGGTGCCTAAGGGTGGGGCTTCGCCGGAAGGAGGTGAGACGGCGAAGGCTTCAGGTCCGAGCATAATGAGGCAGGTGAAAAAAAATCCTAAAAGCGCCATCGAACGAAACAGGTCAGGAGAGTACGAATATTTTTGTAGGGTCATGGGTTTGTAGCCCTTTCTTGGTTTTGGAGTGAACTAGGTGTTTAAGAGGAGGTCATGATTTATTGAACCATGATTAGTCATGACCTTACAAATTCCTTTACGATGAACAGAAAGACAGGTGTTTTGGTGGGTTTGTCATTAAGAAATTAAGCTCAAACCCGAAAAATAGGTATGTCTCTCCCGGTTCTCTCACCTACTGATACTCAAACTGCCTCTTCAAGTCACACGGCTCCCTGGTGGGGGGCGTGGTCTGCCATCTTAATTGTGGGCTGTTTCTTCCTAACCCAAGCACTCGGAATTTTTCTGGTGCAAATGGCGGCCGGGTTGAGTACGTGGCTGTCGGAGGGCGTTGGTGCACTCGCTGACCTGGACCAAGTCTGGGTTCTTCCCTTGTCGTTGATGCTGGGTACGATTGGAGCGGCTATGGTGTCATGGCAAGTCGCGACCAGGCGAGCCAAGCCATCCATGGATAATATTTGGTTTTGGGATATTCTTGGGAAATCGTACGGGTTATCTAGTCTGTGGCGTTTTGTTCTTTTGGGACTGAGCTTGGGCGTGGGATTCTTCGCACTCACTGAATATGGGGTACTTCCGCCAGACGATCTCCCGCAACCGCTTTTTGATGCGATGATGGGTGCCCCTTTACTCTTACAGGTTGGTTGGGCATTGATGTTTGTCGTTCTTTTCCCGGTGGTCGAAGAAACGCTCTTCCGTGGATTCTTGTATACGGGGTTGGCTCAATCCTGGGGGCCAATCCTTGCCGGCATCGTTACCACGCTTCTTTTTGTGGTAGTGCACATGCCCAAAGTATTGGAGTATTGGCCAGCCTTGTTGGCGGTTTCACTAATTGGGTCGCTGTCGGTCTTGATACGAATCCGTGCAGGAAGTCTTGCCCCAGGCATCGCGATGCATTGTACGTACAACGGCGTCTTGGTGACCTCCGCTTTCCTTACACACACCAGCTCGTCATCCGTCTAGTTCGTGGGGACATTTATAGCTGTGGTGAGCTACAGGAGTCGCTTGTTGGGGAAAAGAGAATCCAAAAACTATGGTAGAGAAATGTGATGTATAGCCAGGATGTCAAGCGAATGGGAGAGATGGCACAAAAAAAGGTGGGATACCTCCGCGCCCATCCGGTGGGGTACTTTGTCCTTGCCATGATGGCGGGGATATATCTGGGTTTTGGCATTTGTGTGATCTTTAGTGTTGGTGCGCCGATCTGGGCAGATGGATCGGCCGGATTAAAGCTGGTCATGGGTGTGTCGTTTGGCATCGCGCTGACTCTGGTGATCTTTGCGGGGTCGGAGCTGTTCACTGGAAACAATATGGTTTGCGCCATTGGGACATTGGCCAGAGCGATTACCGTGAAGCAAATGGGCTTAATTTTCTTTTATTCCTTTCTGGGAAATCTACTTGGATCTCTAATGGTGGCGTGGTTGATCACCCAATCGGGAGTGGTGGCGAAGGCCCCGCAAAGCGATCTTCTGTTGAAGGTGGCTTCAGTCAAAATGAACGGGCCAGCTTGGGAACTGTTTGTCCGTGGGATCCTGTGTAATTGGCTGGTGTGTTTAGCCGTGTGGATGGCGGCTCGTACCACGAATGATGCCGCAAAAATCATGTTAATCTTTTGGTGCCTGTTTGCCTTTATAGGGAGTGGATTTGAACATAGCATTGCCAACCAGTCGATCTTGGGCATTGCGTTATTTCTTCCACATGGCCCCGAAATCACCTGGCTGGGCCTGGTGTGGAATCAATTCTGGGTCGTGTTGGGCAATGTGGTCGGTGGCGGGGTGTTTGTTGGTGGGGCCTATTGGCTGGTCAGTCCTGTGAGGTTTCAGTCTTCTGTGTTGCCAGAAGTTGTGCAATCGAGTCTCAATGGAAACAGGCAGGTTGTAGGAGTGGCGGCCTCAGAAGATATGTTGGCGGAACCGGTGGAGATGGGGAATAATCAAGGTGTTCAAAGCAGAAAGACTCCGTTTAAATAACAAGTAAGACTTTCCGTGCTTTTCCTTTCTTTTTTTTGAATTACAAAACACGTGCCGCTTAAATTTTGAAACACGACAACTGGTCGGGTGTGGGAATCTATGAGCGAATCCCATGTATGATGGTAGAGGACATTCTCTTTTACTGGCCACAGTATTCTATTGGACTTGGCTTGAATTCGGGGGTATTCTGAGGAGAGACTATTTCCTGCCTTTGGAATGGAATGATCAAACTTCTTGCCAGACTGCTGCGTGTTTTAAATTCTGAGACCGATCCAGGACAAATTTCCCTAGGGTTTAGCTTCGCCATGATTGCGGGGCTGACCCCTCTCCTGAGTGTGCATAATCTCTTGATTCTTCTCCTGGTGTGTATTCTTCGAGTAAATTTTGCCGCCTTTTTACTTGGCTTGGGTATGTTTACCGGCATCGCCTATTTGATGGACCCGCTTTTCCATCTGCTTGGGTTGGCCGTTCTGACTGCACCGTCGTTAGAAGGTCTCTGGACGTCCCTCTATCAATCCGTATGGTGGCGATTGGAATATTTCAATAATTCTATTGTGATGGGCAGTGTGGTGTTTTCGGTTGGGTTGTTTGTTCCTGTTCTGTTGCTTTCGAACCTCTTGATTCGTCGCTATCGAAAACACGTCTTGGCCTGGGTTCAGAAAACCAAGGTCATGCAAATGTTTAAGGCCAGCAAGCTGTACCAGGCCTACCAGACTCTCTCTACTTGGAGGGAAGGTTGATGGCGAAATGGATTCGCTGGTGGGGGCTTGGTGCGTTCGTGGTGATCGCGGCCATCATTGGCGGTCTGTGGATGTTCTGTGTCGATGGATGGGTGAAATATCTGATTGAAGAAGCGGGGACTGAAGCGGTGGGGGCGAAGGTGGAGTTGGATGCGGCAGATCTCAGCTTGTTTCCTGCCGGGCTCACGTTGACGCGACTCCAAGTGACAGATCCCCAAGAGCCGATGACCAATGCTGTTGAAATTGCCGACGTCACGATGGGGTTAGATGGACTGAATCTCTTGCGGCGAAAAGTGATCGTTGAAGAAATGACCTTGGCTGGCGTTCGATTAGGCACTCCCAGAGCTACATCCGGCGCGACCCACGAGGTTTCCTCTCAAGAGGAAGAGGCTGGGATGTTTTCTATCGATCTTCCCTCCCTTGAAATCCCAGACGTCAAAAATATTTTGAAACAAGAAGACCTGGAGACCGTCCGATTGATTGAGACTCTGAAGGCGGATCTCAAACGGGAAAAAGACACGTGGGAATCACGATTGAAGGAGTTACCAGGAAAGTCCCAGTTAGCCGAATACAAGCAACGAGTGAAAAATCTCAAAAAAGCTACGAAGGGCGGGTTAGGTGGGATTTTGGATGGAGTGGGGGAAGTGCAAGCGTTGAAACAGGATATTGAGCAGGAAATTGCCTCCCTCAATGGCGCGAAGAAGGAATTTGAGGACAAGGTGACGTTGCTCCGTACTCGCTTTGATCAAATTAAAACTGCACCGCAACGGGACATTCAACATCTTAAAGCCAAATACAATGTATCTCCCCAAGGATTGGCCAATATGAGCCAAACATTGTTGGGAGGGCAGATCGGATCATGGGTTCGCCAAGGAGCGACGTGGTATGAGCGAGCAAAGCCTTTCTTAGAAGGCACGCAGGCTCTTGGTGGAGGCGAGGCTGGGCCTGAAGTGCACAAGCCTCTACGGGGAAAAGGTGTAGATGTGCATTTTAAAGAAGCGCATCCACTTCCGGATTTTTTGATTCGCAAGACCAGCGTGTCGGTCAATCTGGATGTAGGGGATTTAGCCGGAACCGTTCATAATATCACGACCGATCAACCAACATTGGGCCACCCGACAACCTTCACCTTTTCTGGAGAGCAATTGAAAGGGGTGAAGTCTGTCTCTCTGAAAGGAGCGCTCAATCATGTGATCCCCGCCAATGCCAAAGACCAACTGAGCCTACAGGTCAAAGGCTATGAGCTCAACAACCTGGCATTGTCCAAGGATGACAAATGGCCGGTAGCGTTGACCAAGGGATTGGGCGATATACACATGAATGCTGAATTGGCGGGGGGCGGGTTCACCGCGAAAGGCGGAGCGACACTCAAGAGTCTACAACTCTCAGCAGGCAAAGAGGGTGATACCAATCCGTTGAGAAAAGCCCTGACCTCAGCGGTCACAGGTATTTCTCACTTGTCCCTTCTTGCCGATGTCACAGGGACGTTGGAGCAACCTGAAGTATCGCTCTCCTCCGACCTGGATCGCATTCTTCAGAAAGCAGCCGGCAAGATGGTGAATGACCTGGCTGCAAAGTTTGGTGCGGAACTGCAATCGGCAATCTCGGCGAAAATTGCAGAACCCATGAAGCAGCTACAAGCCAATATGGCAGGGTTTAACGGACTAGCCGGAGAACTCACCGAGCGGGTCACGCAGCACAACGACATTCTCAAAAGTCTGCTAGAAAAAAGCCTTCCCACCAAAGGCCTCAAACTCCCCGGTGGCCTCAAACTCCCTTTTTAATTGAAGTCGTACAAAACCTGACTCCTAATTATCTCCTCTGTCATGCCCGACATTGGTTATCGGGCATCCAGTCTTGATTGTTTCTCCCTCCTTTGTAAGGAGGGGTGTAGGGGAGGTAGAGTCCGATCCTCTTTTCCTCTTCGTCATCTCTGCAGGTCGTTGAGCCTGCCCCTGCAGTCGTTGGCAGGGGGGCATCCATCTTCTTTCTTCTTTACATCCCTTTTCAATGAAATGCCGGGTTTCGGCCCGGCAGCCGAGGCCATTTTGTTTCGGCAAAAGGACCCAAAACCATGTTGGCCGTGGCATGGCCCTCTGCCTCCGCAGGGGCGAGCTTTTCGGGTGCCCTGCGCGGTTCGCTGACTCCTTCGGCCTTGCTCAGGACAGGTCCGGCGGCGCGCAAACTCGCGGAGCTGGTCCTGAGATTTGTCGAAGGGCTCAGACAGTGCGCGCCTTCTCTCCAGAGTCAGCTGCACTGCTCGGCCATGCCACCAGGCCAGGGGAGTCAATTGTGACAGGGCGGGCCAACTCGCGGGGTTCAAACAAGGCCCACCGATTCATCAGTGCGTCCATTCAGGGGGCCGGGCAGCAGGCATCGGTCAGTCTTAAAGAAAAGAATGAGATGGAGTGCTGGGGCTCGGCTGTACCCAAGGCGGAAGAAATTAGAGTAGAAAATTAGAAATTTTTGAAATGAAGAGTTGGAAGATTACAAGCTCTGCCACCATTGAGAAATTAACTTTGTGATCGGTTACCCCACTGTTATTGATATGAGCGTCATTGTGTCGTTGCCGAAAATATCGATCACCTTTACTGCAATGACATAGTGACCAGGTTTTTGGTAAGTGTGGATCGCGGTCATTAATTCCAGGTCGCGGGATTGACGGGTACGAAAGCTTTGCCATTCATTCTCGAAAATGTAAGACCCCGTCCAACGTTCCTCGAAGTTGCTGGCGGGTAGATCCAGTTCGCGCTGTGCAGGTTCTAATCCTGGTAGATGTCCTTGTACGTTGCTCAGACCCGTTCCCCTTTCGACTTTGATGATTTCCTTCCGACTCTCATAATCGAAATCCACGGCCCAATAATCCACCCAGTCAGTCCATTTGTTTGTCAGCTTGTCCCGTCTGATGATGCCCTCTTTGTCTTTGCTCACCTTCCACAGATGTCCCTGGTCACATACAATCTGGCTCTTGCCTTCCTTTAAATCAGCTGCGATGGCATCTGCCAGGCCCTGCGAGTAATAGACAGAAAAGTCCGTCAATTCAACCGCAACGGTCAGCTTGTCCTTCTTGTCAAAACGCGGGGTGACTTCGATATAGGCCACGTCTTGAAAGCGCACCTGGCCTTTCTCCACCGCGCGCTTGTCGAAGACTTCCGGCGGGATGGTTTTGGGGGAAAGGTCAATCCCCTTTTGCTTGGCCTCGTCCAGCACGGCGGGAAACAAGCCCATCTCGAACTCGAAGGCGAGCACGTCCACGCGTGACGCACCGCGCTTGCGGCATTCTGTGATGACTTCTTCCACAAATAACCTACCCACGGGCAAGTTGATTGGACCAACGACCACCAGCCGCCCACCGTACTTGCCGTGGAAGAACCCCGTGTCCGGCAACGGTTCGGCGCGGTAGGCCTTCAGGATCAAATCGCGGAACTCCTGTTCCTTGCGTGCCAGGGCCTGTTCCTTCTTTTTACCGGTAAGACGCCCAGCGACGTTAAGATAGGCCTGGCGCTCATAGCGTCCGAGATTGAGTACTTCGAAGGCGCGGAACGGTTTGCCAGCGCCCTTCAACTCGCGCTGCACCTGGATGAGTCGTTTTCGCGTAGTATGGATGCCGAACTTGCCGAGGTCGGTGGCGATCCATTTGCGCCCGAGCTTTTCCGCCACGGCTGCGGTTGTGCCGCTGCCACAGAAAAAGTCCGCAACCAAATCGCCTTCTTTGCTGCTAGCTTGAATGACACGTTGAATAAGCGTTTCCGGCTTTTGCGTTGCATACCCTGTTCGTTCTTTTGCGGATGAGTTTAATATTTGAATATCCCACACGCTATCAATAGGTTTGCCTCTATCAATTACATCCATAACATACCTTTTATAACGTGGGTTTCCTTTCCCACCGTCTGTCCATATGAATTCACTACCGTCACTATCGATCAGGACGTCATGGCGATGCTGGATAAACTCTTCACGCGTCCACTTTTCAGTATTTGTAAAAAGAAGAGCTTCTTCTTTAGCATAAAATAATATCGTATCGTGTTTACGATCGAAGTTCTTCACTCTAGGCTCTGTTCTTTGCCCGTAATGCCAAACTAATTCATTCCTAAATGCATCACGTCCAAAGATCTCATCAATTGTGAGTCGTATAAAACTATTGACTCTCCAATCGCAATGCACATAGATGCTACCATTGTTATGCAATAAATCCCGCATGAGGATGAGGCGTTCGTAAATCATGGCGATGAAGGAATCTGCGCCTCGGCCCCAGGTGTCGCGGTAGGCGATTTGTTCGAGGAGGTTCGGCTCTTTGTGGAAGGTTTCGCCGCCGATCTCGATGTCCATGCTGAAGTCCGCGCCCACGTCGAAGGGCGGGTCAATGTAGATGAGTTTGAGTCCGCCGGCGTCCTCGATTTGGCGGCGGAGCGCGCCGCTCTTGAGGGAAGAAAGAATAAGCTTGTTATCGCCCCAGATGAGTTTGTTGGTCCAGCCTTTAACCTGCCGTCCACCCATATCCAGATCCAGCTCTCCATCGACGCGCTGTTCTTTCCGGGGCTCGTCGATGTGTTCGAGGGTCTGAAAGGGGAGAATCGCGGTACAGACTTCACGGGATTTGCCGTTCCAGACAAGTTCGACCTCGCGCTTGTCGGCAAAGAGGAGGAAGCGGTATTTCTCAGGCAAAGGCTTGCCCTGCTCGATAAGCTTGATCAGGTCGCGCTTTTCGGGGTCGGAGAGGTCGTACTGGGAGGTTTCGCGGGCCATAGGACTCCAGTCAATTAACCGTCAATTAAGATTCGGCTTGAAAACATTGGTATTTTTGAGCGTATTTTCTGACTTATTGCATTCCCATCAATTAAGCGGTTACGCCCAAAATGGGACGTATTTGGCATATTTCTTCCCCTGCTGTGGGTCTTCGGGTTTGACAAAGCCATCTTTGATGGCGTCGCTGATGATGCGAGAGGCCATGGCCTTGTTGGGTTCGGAAATGCCAAGTCGAGCTCTCAAGGTGGAATTGGTCATCGGGTCACGCTCCACATAACGCAGACAGGCATGCAGATAACAGGCGCGAGTGCGATCGGCCCGATCCATTTGCCGCAACGGCCGGTGTGTAAAGAGAACTGCCCGCGTGAACCCTTCGAGACATTCAAAGAGTGGTGCCGGCAATTGATACCGTTCGGTTTCTGCCACGACCTTGTCCACACCGCTGCCACGTTCTTCGCACACACCAAGGCGACGCATGAATGACGCGAGCGTTTCATTGCGGGAACGGGGTGGACTGTCGAGGAAGCGCTCGGTTTTGACCAACGGCTCCCCTGGGTTGGTGATCTCCAATCGGTCGGAAAACACCTCGATCATCGGACCGCTGCCGGTGATGGAAAAATCCTGGTGGATGAGCGCATTGGGGATGAGTTCACGAATGGCCGGCTCGGGGTACAGCGGAACTTCTCGTCGGATTCCGTGATCGACCACCTCCTTGCGTGGAAGCAGCGCATTGAGATGGTCGATCAAGGTCTTGAAGCCTGCCGCGTAGCCCTTTCGGACCACCTGCTCACGAATCGTTTTCAACCGCCCTTTGCCTTCATAGACAACAATGCGCGCCGCTTTCCTGGCGAGAGACTTGAATCCATCCAAGTTGCGGGCAAAGAGAATGGCGCCAAGATTCGTGATGTCCCATTTCCCTGCGGCGTCCTGGATAATCATGCGGTCGTCAGCAAGTCGGCCAAGAATGTTTTCACGATCTGTCGGCAACGGTTGATCTAAAAGCTCGAAGAAGGCTGGGTAGTCCAGCAGTGATAACACATCCGCCGAGTCCGCATGGCGTATCGCGAGTAATTCCTCAAACGGCGTGGTATCGAACACGCGCCAGAGATGCTGTTCAATTTGCGGGTGATCCTTCAGCTTTTGCCGATACGAGCCGACCCGGATGAATTCCACCCCTTGGAACTGAACGGGCCGGCCATGGGCGCGAGGAATTTCCAGAATGACGACCGGCTTCCCCTCGTGGGAAAGTTCGTAAAACTGGAAGTGCAGCTTGGGATTCAAGAGTCGGGTCAACCAGTTGACTAAGTCCTCATTGCCTTGCTTTGTTTTACCTGGATGAAACGTCGTGCCAACCACTTCACGGGTCGCATCCTTGACACCCCAGACCACATAACCGTTAGCCTGGCCTTGCAGGGCAGCAGCATTGCTCAAAGCGGATAGGTATTCGCCCATGTCCTGGGGGTTGGCGTTATTTTCCTTGAATTCAACCCAGCCAGTCTCAACCGGCGATTTACATAGCTCGGCAAGCAAGCTGTGCAGATACTCTGGAGAGGGATTGCCGTTCATGGTCGGCCTTTGTACTCGGTGAAGCTTGCAGCCAGTGCGGCGAACGTGCCCGGAAGGTACTTCTCGAAACCGGTTTGGTCGATGAAGACGAAATCATACCGCCGGGCATCCTCCTCGGCGGCGGTCGCATCGGCACACCATTGTTTGAGCCGTGCCATTTTTTGTGGAAGGTCGATTTCGGTTCGGCCCTTGGTTTCCACGATCCACACCGTGCGGTCGTCGGTACGGACGATGAAATCTGGTGTGTAGTTGGAGAGATCGCCATCGGCTCTCACATAGTCGAGCTTGAAGCCCACTGCCAGGTAGTTCTTGGCGAACGCCGACACGTCTTTGGCGGCTTCAAGGAAGGCGGCAAATGATAGCTCAAACCCACCGGACTGGGCCTCACCGACTGTCTTGTTGAAGATGGATTTCTTCGCCGCGAGGAAGGGGCGATGTTCGGTGCGGAATGGTCGCGTCTCGCGCAGGCGAATCCTAGCCTCAATGCGCGTCGTGCCGGTTTCTTGAATGGTCAGCGCGTTGATAGCGGTCTTGAAGGCGTCGTACAAGATTTTGCCGACTTCCGGCTCGGAGAGATTGCGGAGGACCACCGCTTTTTCAAGGTTCACCGGAGACGGGTTGAACAGGTGTTCGCACACGAAGATTTTTACCTTCCCATAAAGAACGTCGTAGCCGCCGACGAGGCGCAGGTCTTTGAGCAATTGACGCGCAAAGAACGCCACGACGGAGCGGTAGTCGGCTGGCCCGGAGCCGTCGAGTTGGATAGTGTGGTGAATCTCCGAGTCGAGCATTGTCTTGAAGACGATTTCCCTGGTCTCCTCCTCCGTGAACGGTTTCAGCGGAAGCCGCTTGTTGCCCAAGGCCGCCGGGTCGAGCGCATCGAGGTCTTTGAAGTCGCGCTGAAATCTGCGGGTGAGCTTGGGGAGCGGAATGTCGAGGTCGTCGAGGTTTTTGTCCGGGTTCTCTGTGTCCACCTCGACAATGAGCGAGTCCTGGCGCGTCGAGCCGCCGCCCATCGGGACGTGTTCGAAGCTGACGCCCTCGGTCTGGATGGATTCGACAAATTCCATAAAGGGGGGCGTGCCCATAACGGAGACGGTTTCTTTCGTATCCGTGCCAAAATACATTCGACGTAAGCCGCGACCGAGGGTTTGCTCCGGGAGAATTTTGCTTTCCGCTGTATATTCTCTCAACCCCACGATGACAGTGACATTGCGTACATCCCACCCTTCCTTGAGCATAAGGACGGAGACGATGGCCTTATAGGGGGATTTCCAGGAGTCGATTTCATTGGACTGTTTACGGAGGAGTTCAAGTTCATCTTTTTTCTTGCCTGACGCAGTTTCGGAGATTTCGCCGTTGTTTTTGGTGTGTATAACCAGTACTCCGCCCTGTAATTCTGGGCATATTTTTTCGAGGTAGGCTCCCACGTCGTCACAGTTGCGGGTATCGTCCACCATGACGAAGAGAACGGCTTTCTTCCCTAGGAGCTGGTGTTCGGCGTAGCTCTTTTTCCATTCCTCGATCCCAAGGCCAAGATAGTCAGTGTATTTCTCCGTAAAGAGGGCACTCGTGCGAACGTGGAGTTTAGCCCGGCTGGCCGCGTCGGGGAGGACGGGATGCTTCACGACATTTTGATGGATGGCTTCGACAAGTGGATAGTCACAAACTGTCTGAACGAAAATTGCGCCGTTGTCATGTCGTGGAGTGGCGGTCACATCCACCTGTAATGCTAGCCGGAGATCTTTTTGCAGCATTTTGTGGTGAATGTCCTGAATGGATTTGAACCACGCCATCTTCGGGTTGTGGATATGGTGGGCCTCGTCGTTAAAGACGGCCAATTCCTCGATTTCACGGACAATCTCACCCAGGTCGGTCTTGCTGTCGGTAGTTTTTCCGACGGGTTTTGGACCGAATGGAGACAGGAAGTATTCGCGCAAATCGTCGTCTTCCAGGGACGGATCGGCTACATCACCAAGGAAGACTCGGTGAATGTTGGTCAGAAATAGATTGCCTGAATCGCGGACCACGCGTACTTTGTCCTGGATGTGGAGGGTGAGCTGAAAATCGTCTCGCCAGTTACGGCCCTCGTGCCCATTGCCTGGTAAGATTGGGTCATTGAAAAATATCTTGAAGCCGTCGAAGTCGGCGCGAAGGCGGTCGAGTACGATGATGTTTGGTGCAATCACCAAAAAGTTGCGCGATAGCGTGGAATCCTCTTCGTAGAGTTTGTGAAAAAAGCTCCACGCAATTAGGAGGGAGAGGACTTTGGTTTTTCCGGCTCCCGTTGCCATTTTCAACACATATCGTGGCCAATTTTCATCGAACATGCCGGAGGACACCGCACCGGAAGCATCGAATCGAAGTAGGTCGTATTTATCACGGGCGCAACGGACTTCGAAAAGCCAGATGACAGTCTCCACTGCCTCTCTCTGCGAGAAATAATAGCGAAAAGGGGAGAGTGAACCATCAGCGTTTTCCATCAGATGATCGGTCTCAAACCAGTGACGGAGTAAGGCTACTGATGTGGCGGACGCGCCGGGGTATTTTTTGTTTCGCCAAGCGAAAACTTCTTGCCGAACCTTCGCTACGAGTGGCGGAAGAAGCTTTTCATAGGCCGTGCTTCGGAGTGCTTCGTCAGCGGGAAACCATCGTTGCTCGGGGATGAGCGCCGAGTAAGGGGAGGTTGGGAAATGAGGGTGAAGCGACATTAGTATTACAGAAGGTCTTGAGGCACAAGAAGAATATGTAATTATGTATGTTTGCTGTATGAGGAATGTACCCAACCCATTGAATAATGTACAGAATTATTGTTCATGCAGTTTTGTCGGAGGGGTGGGCTAGTAGAGCCGGGTCTCGTCCCAGCGGACGAAGTCCTTTTGTTTCGGCAAAAGGACTCAAAACCAGTGTGCCGAGCATGTTCAACAGCTTGAGGGTGGAAGTCCCTTTGACAACCTGATGGAGGTGAAGTCATCGCGAAGCGCAAGGGCGTCATCGTGAGGTGGGGTCTGAAGGCAGCGTGGAGCAAAGGCGCGGGCCGATGAACAAGAACCAGATACAAGGCAGTCAGGACCGGACGAGTGGGCTGGTTTTCACGAAGTCCGTATCCATCAAGGGTCCTGGGTGTAAATCTGGCGGTCGTGCGCTGAAAGCGGTTGAACTTACCTCGGGAGGCCTCTTGCCTGTCTTGGCAGCAAGACTGAGGAGGGAGTGATCTCTCCTGACCGGGTGAGAGGAGTCAGCAGAGGGCATAGTAGTCCTGGAAAGGATGAAGGCCTGAACGGTGCGGAGTGGCCAGTAGGCAGCGGAACTCATGAGCGACAAGCGGCTGAATGACCAGTTAATTCTGGCCTTCCCGACAGAGGATAGGGGTGAAGCCCTAAGGGCTGACGAGGAAGTGTCGAATCGCTTGCGGCGAACCGCCCAGTCGAACGCCCGGCGAGGAGTGACCAGGGGCGAGCAGTCTCTCCTGGGGGCTAATCGCATAACCCACCGAACCGCCGTATACGGATCCGTACGTACGGTGGTGTGACAGGGAAAGTCCGTGAGGACCTACCTATGTCGATATTCCACCCAGGTCGGCCACATTGAATCGTGCTGACGCAAGCCTGTGGAGGGCGGACCAACTCGCCGGGCTCAGACAAGGTCCGCCTTTTGATTAGAGCGTCAGCCCAATTAGCCGACCTGCAGGTGGAGGGAATTACCTGGATACGAAGCTGGATCTCCGATGACGAATGTTTGGGATGACGCGTGGGGAGAGGGTGGAGTTATCGGGTCTTTTTTTGTTTGGGCTTTCCCGTGGTGTGAGGTGGTCTTTCTTTGAGAAGTCGTTGTTTTGCGTTTGTTCGGTGATTGTGTCGCTTGGTGTTTGGCTACGATATCGACAATTTTCCCATCTCGGAAGACGTACACGGGAGTGTTCGTATCAAATCCCAATTTCCTGGCTTTTGTTGCGGCACGTCGTAATGCCACACCTACCTTCGCTAAGTCTGGGTCTGTGATGGTCACTGGTTTTTTGCCCATTTATTCCTCGTTTCCGTCTGAGTCCACATATATCGGTCGATCTAATGCATTATCATAGAGAATCCATCCGTTCACAAGAGGTTTGTAGATCTCTTGGAAGTTTCGCCATCCTGTTGCGAACCTTCTTCGGATGACCGCTTCCGGCACCGCATGGCCACCTTGGGCTATTCGGCCACCAAGTGTCGCTTGTGGGTTCAAGAGCCAAGAGGGGTTTCGTGCTTACGACCGGCGAGAATGCTGAGCTGGGGATGGATACCCGCCTCTGCCAAACACTGCAGGGGCAGGCTTAACGCATGTGAGTATGACGGACGTGGGGAGTCGTGGAGGACGGAGCAGAAAGGATGGATCCCCGATGACAGATGTCGGGGATGACGGAGTGGGGGATCGCAATGCCTGAGTTCTGAGCAGATGTGATGGAGGGATGGGGATCTTTTTTAGGATTTTAGGGATGAGGATGAGGCTGGGGATGGACATCCTCCCGGCAGTGTTAAGAAGGGACTTTTCTTGAATCTGACAGGTGTGACTACGCTGACGGGCTCCAATTCGATCGGGGCTTTGCGGAGGGTGTGGATGATGATTTCTGGTTGGCAGTTTATACGGATAGGAAAGAGCGAGGTGCCGACGCCGCGAGATGTATAGCCGCGCATGGATTCATGTTGCCAGGAGCCGGCCTTATAGGGGCGAGCACAACGGCAGTGGGTGATAATGGGTTTTCCGCCTGGAAGACAGATTTGGCCGCCATGTGAATGGCCGCATAAATACAGATCCAACCCGGCCGCGAAGGCTTCCGGAATGATTTCGGGAGAATGCACGAGAAGAATACGGACGGCGTCTGTTGGTGCGGCGGCGACCGCTTTTTGCAGATCGCCGGTTTCGTAGTAATGCATATCATCCAGGCCTAACAGCCAAATGGTCTCTGAGCCTTTTTCGAGGGCCTGTGTTTCATTGAGCAGCATGCGAATGCCGGCGTGCTCAAGGCCGGGTACCATCTCTAACCAATCATGGTTTCCCAAAATCCCCGTGACGCCAAACGGTGCGTGAATTGTTTGGACGAGTTTTTCCATTAAGCGCAAGGTTTTGTCATACGAGCCGTACGTCCGGAATCGAAAGTCACCGGTGAGGACGCACAGATCATATTGTAAGGTGGGCAAGATGGCTTGGAGGGCCTGTCCTTTATCAATCATGCCTTCAATGTGAAGGTCAGAGAGATGCAAAATGCGAAACCCATCGAATGCTTCCGGAAGGTGAGGGAGTGGGATTTCATGCTCGACCAGGCGATAGTTAGTGGAGTTCTTCACGGCTCTTGCCCAGAGCCCAGTGGCTTTTAACGATGTTTTCAGGAGCCAGGCAATGGCGGGAAATTCTTCCATGTGGACATGGATATGATGGCCACTCAGCAGGAGTGCTGAATAATGGGCTTGCATTTCCATGCGTTTGCCTGCATGGGACGATCCAATGCGGTCGATGAGCTTGGCCAGAGCTTCTTGTTCGTGGAAGTGCGTCATGTGCTTGTCAATATTAACGAATCATGGGTACCATAGGGTCATGCAACGATTAGATCTCAATCAACCAGGATTGCCCGACCTTCAGTTTGTGCTCATGGTGGGAGCCTTATGTACGTCGGATCTTGAGTCGTTCAATGCGCCCGCGTCCGTCCGAGAGACCGTCTTTAATCGATGCTGGGTCCTCTTAGATGAAGGCCCGCCTCCCACACAGAAAGAACAACGGGTGCTGAATCTGAGGTTAGGTGATGAAATCACGCTCGAAGCCTTGGTCAATGTCATACGGCAAACTTTTGAAGAATATGGGTTCTCGGAGCTCACTTGGGAAGAGCAGCCGACTGAACCTACTCGGGAATCGACGCCGGAGGTCGTCCCATTAATTGAGCGGATTCAAAAAATTTACCCACCTCCTGGTAACATTGAGCCTTCGCCACCCTCCTCTTCTTCCTCATAATCGTTTGACGATTTGATCTGCCTGCCATCGTGGGTGTTGCGCTATTCCAAGCAATAGCGAGCCTTCTGCCAGTCACCCCATAGTTCTTTCTATCGGATGTGTGTTTCACCAGTTAACGAAAAATGGCGTTGTGTGTGCGTCGTCAAACGTTGGTGGTGGGCAGCGGTTGCACTGACTTGTAGCGGCCTTTCCGATGGGACCAATGTTCGTGTCTAGGAGTTGGCCGTTTTCACATTCCCTCCTATGGCCGGTAGGGAGCTAAAGGACCCGTGGGATCGAAACGTGGCTTCTCGTTGTTGCAATAACGTGGGGGGAGAGATCTTCTCGAGTTGGCTGAAGTGGGTTTCAAGGGTTGTCGAAAGATTCTTCGCCGTGAGAGAGGGGTCGCGATGTGCGCCACCGAGTGGCTCAAGGATAATGTCATCGATAATCTTGAGCTTCAGTAATTCCGGGGCGGTCATTCGCAAGGCGGTTGCCGCTGTGGCGGATTTGGAAGGATCTCCCCATAAAATTGCTGCACAGCCTTCAGGCGAAATCACGGAATAGATGGCATGTTCTAACATGAGGACACGATCAGCGACACCTAAAGCCAAGGCGCCTCCGCTTCCCCCTTCACCTGTGACGACGGCAATAATCGGTACGCTGAGCTTCACCATTTCAAATAAATTTCTGGCAATCGCTTCCGCCTGTCCACGTTGCTCGGCGTCGACGCCGGGATAGGCCCCTGGGGTGTCAATGAAGGTCAGAATCGGACGTTGAAACTTTTCAGCAAGTTTCATCAGGCGTAAGGCTTTTCGGTAGCCTTCAGGTTTCGCCATTCCGAAGTTACGACGCATTCGCTCTTTTAACGATTTTCCTTTTTCATGGCCGATGACCATAATTGAGCGGTCATTCCATGTGGCAAACCCACCGATGATGGCTTGATCTTCCCCATACAGCCGATCTCCATGCAGTTCGATCACGTTTTCGGTCAGCTCTTCCAAGTAATCAGAAATAGAGGGGCGTTGCGGGTGCCGAGCGATTTGGCTTCGCTGCCAGGGAGAGAGGCTGGCAAACAGATCTTGCTCCATTTTGGCCAACTGCTCGGTGCTTTTCTCAATGGCCTCTTGAACGGAATTTTTCTTGGACTTGGACTTCACCAATTTCGTAATGCGTCCTTCGAGATCTTTCAGGGGTTTTTCAAAATCCAAATATTCACGCACGGGCAGGCTCCTTAGTGAAAGGCGACCGTGGATGTTCCCAGAAGATGTTCCACTTCTTCTAAAAATTCCGGAGTAGGGGAAATGCCGACATTGGGTAATTCCTGGAGATGAGCGGTTACATTCGAACGGAGGTGAAAGGTCAATGAAATGGGCGTGGGGCCCGGATGCCGTTCAAATATGTGTTTTAAGTCTATCAGATTGTGTGGCAACACGTCTTGTTCATGAATTTGAAGCGTGACATGTTTCACGGTTTCACATTCTAATTGAGTCAAGAGTTCAATGCGAGTGGCCTTCATTCTAGCACCGTTATCCATTAGATCTACCGTCCCGGTGATACGAATGACGGAATCGGGTTTCAGCATTTCTTCGTGGTTTTTGAAGGCCTCTGGGAAAATGATGGCCTCCACCGTGCCCTGCAAGTCCTCCAATTGGACATAGGCCATCCGGTTCCCTTTTTTCGTGGTCGTAATTTTGATGCTGGAAATGACACCGCAAATTTTGATTTCTCGCTCTTCCTTCATTTCTCGGAGTCCCTGCGTGGAGCAGGTCGAAAAATGTGCGATAGCCATTCGGTGTCGATTGAGCGGATGATCGGTGATATAAAAGCCCGTCAATTCTCGCTCATATTGCAAGAGTTCATTTTGAGACCATTCCGGTTTATGCGCGATGACGAACCCGAAGTCCTTGGTCTTTTCCGTAGAGGCGTCTTCGGGAGCGAGATCAAAGAGGCTGGTTTGCCCTTCTCGTTTGTTGCGTTGAATGGTTGAGGCATGCTCCATCGCTTGATCTAATGCCTCAAATAGACTCGCGCGTGAGGTGCCCATGGAATCGAAGGCGCCAACTTTAATTAGGCCTTCGAGAACCCGTTTGTTGACCTTTTGAGAATCAAGTCGGCAACAAAAGTCAACGAAAGATGGAAAGAGGCCTTCCCGATCGCGGGCTTCTAGCACAATGTCTACCGCACTTTCGCCGACGTTCTTGATGGCGGCCATTCCAAATCGAATGCCTTCCTGGACGACACTGAAGTTTTTTAAACTCTGATTGGCATCTGGCGGTAATATTTGCAATCCCAATTCTCGGCATTCGGTAAAATAACCAACCATTTTATCGGTGTTGCCCATTTCTGAGGTCAGAAGGGCAGCCATGAATTCCGTCGGAAAATGGGCTTTGAGATAGGCCGTCTGAAAGGTCACTAAGGCATAGGCGGCGGAGTGGGATTTATTAAATCCGTACCCCGCGAAAAAGGCCATTTGATCAAATATTTTTTCAGCCAGTTTTTCCGCGATACCTTTTTCTTTTCCTCCTGAGATGAACAAGGTTTTTTGCTTGGCCATTTCATCATGCTTTTTCTTGCCCATCGCACGGCGAAGTAAATCGGCTTGCCCCAACGAAAACCCGGCTAATTGGTTGGTAATGGCCATGACTTGCTCTTGATAGACGATGACCCCATAGGTTTCTTTTAAGATCGGTTCCAGTTCAGGTGGCTCGTACACGATTTGTGAGGGATCACGCTTTCGTGTAATGAAATCGTCGACCATGCCGCTTTCGAGAGGACCGGGTCGATAGAGCGCGAGAATGGCAATGAGATCTTCAAACGTTTCCGGTTTGATTTTGACCAACAAATTTCTCATGCCCGAACTTTCCAGTTGGAAAATGCCGGTTGTTTTTCCGGAACTCAGTAGGGCGAATGTCGCCAGATCATCAAGTGGTAAGTTTTGGATATCTAATTTGGGATCAGTCGTTTGCGAGGCATGCACGAGACGGACGGCATCATGAATCATGGTCAACGTTTTCAAGCCGAGAAAGTCGAACTTCACCAAGCCGACTTTTTCCAAGTCGGTCATCGTATATTGGGTGACGACTTCGTCGTTACTCGTCTTATATAAAGGAACATGCTCCATCAGGGGTTTTTGCGAAATGACGACTCCTGCGGCATGTGTGGAGGCATGGCGGGCTAATCCTTCTAAGGCCATGGCCGTATCCATGAGTTCTTTCATTCCAGGCTCTTGATCGACTAATTCTTGCAGGCGAGGTTCCTGCTTGAGGGCATCTTTCAGCGTAATATTGAGTTGCGTGGGTACTAACTTGGCCACTTTGTCGACTTCAGCATAGGGGAAATCCATCACTCGACCCACGTCCCGAATGGCCGCTTTGGCGCCTAATGTTCCGAAGGTGATGATTTGGCAGACGTGTGCTTCACCATATTTCTCAATCACATAATTGATGACTTCTGCACGTCGGTCCATGCAGAAATCCATATCGATATCCGGCATGCTGACTCGTTCAGGATTGAGAAACCGTTCAAAGAGCAGGTTGTAGGACAACGGGTCTAAGTCCGTGATCCGAAGGGCATAGGCGACCAAACTGCCTGCGGCTGATCCGCGTCCAGGTCCGACGGGTATTTTGCGAGATCGCGCAAAATTAATAATGTCCCAGACGACGAGGAAGTAGCCCGCATAGTCCATCGCATTCAAGACCGCTAACTCAGTATTTAAGCGATGTTGATAGGCTTCCAGCGGAATGGAGGTGGGACGTTCCCGTAGACGTTCCCGTAGCCCCTCTTCAGAAAGAAGTTGGAGATACGAATTATGCGTTTGTCCTTCAGGTACATGGTAATCAGGAAGATACGTGGCCCCAAATTCAAGCCTCAGGTCGCATTGCTCGGCGACTTGTGTCGTATTGAAGACGGCTCGAGGAAATTCGGAAAACTCCGTGACCATTTCTTCCATGGATTTCACGTACAATTGATCCGTATCGAATTTCATTCGATTGGGATCTTTGAGTGTTTTGCCCGTTTGTAAACACAGCATGATCTCATGAGGGCGGGCGTCACGTTTGGTGAGATAATGGCAATCATTGGTTCCCACTAAGGGGATCCCCAATTTTTTATGGATCTCCATTAAGCCGGCATTCGCAATCAGCTGTTGGTCCAACCCATTGGCTTGTACTTCGAGGTAATAATTGTCTTTTCCAAAGATCGATCGATATTCGTCGGCGACCTGCCTGGCGGCTTCGAGGTCGTGTTGGCCGATCAATTGCGGGACCTCACCGCTTAAACATCCTGAAAGCGCAATGAGTCCTTCGTGATGTTCCTGTAAGAGTTCTTTATCCATTCGGGGTTTGTAGTAAAACCCTTCAAGGTAGGCCTTACTCGAAAGTTTGATGAGATTGTGATAGCCGACTTGGTTGGTCGCGAGTAAAATCAGATGATAATACTCCGTATGAGACGTGTGCCCTGATTTTTGCCTGCGGTTGCCAGGGGCCATATAGGCTTCGCACCCAATAATGGGTTTGATGTCGTGTTTTTTGGCTTTTTGATAAAAATCGATGGCGCCAAAGAGGTTGCCATGATCGGTCATGGCGACGGCTGGCATGCCGTAGTCTTTGACTTGTTGAAAGAGAGGAGTGAGTTGGTTTGCCCCATCAAGGAGGCTATATTGAGTGTGAAGATGAAGATGAACGAATTCTGAACGCACGAAAAGTATCCTTCGGAAAATCCTAGTAATGACGTCTCACGAAGTCAATGGGTCTTGATAATGTTGTAGAATAATCGAGTGTGAGGGTGGCTTCATCGTTGTAAAATATTGTGAGGCTACGATACAGAAATCTTCGATCATAGTCGAACGTCATCCCAAGAAAATGGGCATAAGGATGTGGATAAATGGAAGAGGGGCTTCGGCTGTGCAAGGTAGGCAATGGGTTTAGCATTTTGCCCATTTCCTGAGCATGGTAGGGGGAAATGACGGGCATACTAGAGGTAGGGGCCGCAGTGTTGCTCAAGGAATACTACCTATTGATTTGATACCAGAAAATATGGTTGACCGAACGAAATAGTCACGAAAGAGGTTGAATCTATTGATCAGCCTCTTGTTGTGGAGAGAAAGGAGGAGTGTATGCTTTTAACGACGACCCTGCATACCGGCTTAACTCCAGTTGCTACTAGATTTTGTGGTCCGCTGAATTTTTTGGAGCGGAGCCGGGTCGACGGCGATAGCATTTTCCAGGAGTCGATGAAACAAGAGGCCCCGAGAGCGCGAGGTCCGACGATTGAATCGAAAGATAAATTCATTCAGGTAGGCGTCGAGGTACTTATGGTCAAGGCGTCCCTGGTATGTGCCCAGGAGCCAACGTTTCACCCGTGAAATGGCACGGTGGACTCTTGGCAACAGGTCGTCTGCGTCTGGGTCGTGATTTCCCCCACCAGAGGACTTTCGCATTGGTTTGTGCGCATACCCTTCGTCTGCCAGACAGCAATAACTTGTGAGTCCGTCGGTGATAATCGTACTGCCAGGCTCAACATGCTGCTGAACGAAATGCTTGACATCCGCGCTTGTTCGGCCCTTAAGCGGTTGCATTCGCATTCGCCCACTTCCTTTGTCGTTGATTTCCACGGCAACGCCAACCAGTTGCTTGTTTCCTTCTCCACCCAAATAGGCTTCATCAACTTCAACGTGCCCGGCAAGACGGTTGCGGGAGGGGCGAACCATCGCAACCCGTAATTTATGAAGCATGAGCCACGCAGGCTCGTGACCGCTCATCCCCAACACCCTTTGCAACGTTTGAGCACTCGCTCCATTTTTCTGGCTCGTAAACCACCAGATTGCCTGAAACCAAATGCGCAACGGGATACGAGAATCTTGAAAAATCGTTCCGGCCAATGGTGACTGCTGATATTGACATGTGGAGCACACCGACAACCCTCGCTTGGTTTTCCACCTCTTGTGATTCCCACATTTCACACAGATATACCCGTCTGGCCAGCGAAGCTTCTCAATATGGGTGCGACAGGCCTCCTCAGTAAAAAAACGGGTCATCAGATCGGACATGTCCGTGGGGTAACTCACCATGTCGCAAAACACTATATAGTGGGGCAACTGGAGTCAAGCCGGTATGCAGGACTTTTTCCGTGATTTTTTTGCCAAGATTCGAGATGTGGTTGGTGGACGATCTGGATCGTATGAAAAGGAATTAGCTCGTGCCCGAGAAACCGCCTTCCGGGAAATTCAAGAAGAAGCGCTCGAGGTTGGAGCCAATGCTATTGTTGGGATCGATTTGGATTATGAAGTCATGGGTGAACATGGAAGCATGTTAATGGTAAGTATTAGCGGGACTGCGGTCACCATTACTTAAGAGGGAAGATGAATTGGGTGCTAGTGCCGGGTTGATCTTGAAAATTCAGATCAACGATTTTGAGAAGGATAATCAATGCTAGTAGTTTTCACTTACATAAAATACTTGACCTAATCGAGAGATGACCGATAAGATATTTCAAGAAACAGGAAGAATGAGGAGAAATATCGTTCTGTAGGAAGAAAAGAATTTTAGGGTCTAGGGGGCCGGTACATTATCACTCAAGGAGGATTTCATGAAAGCCAAAAAAGGTGTCGTTGATTATCTGAATAAAGTGTTGACGAACGAATTGACCGCCATTAACCAATACTTCCTTCATGGGGAAATGTGTGGCAATTGGGGGTATTCATTGTTGCATAACGAAATTCGTAAACATGCGATTGATGAAATGAAGCATGCGGAACAAATTATTGAACATATACTTTTTTTAGACGGATTCCCAAACTTGCAACGATTGGGAACACTTAAGATTGGCGAATCGGTACCGGAACAGCTGAAATCAGATTTGAGAGTAGAGCATGAGGCCGTAAAATTGTTAACTGAAGCGATCGAGCATTGCGTGAAAGTTGGAGATTTTAATACTCGAGGAAAGCTGGAAGTCATTCTCACCAGTGAGGAAGAGCATATTGATTGGATTGAAACGCAAATCGAAACGATCAAACAAGTGGGCGTCGAGAATTATCTCAGTCAACATATGCACAAAGAATAAGTACTCTAGCAGTCGTTGTTTCTAGAATAGAGCTTTTCGAGATTGTTTTTGGATCTCGGAAAGCTCTTTTTGTTTTCTGTTCAAGAGTTCCGCTCATTACCTCATCGTGTTTTACCTCAATGTGCGACTATCCGTTTTGACATGGCAACATCTCAGGTTTGTGCCAGATTCATCTATTCCACAACAGAGTTCATCGCGCATGATTTCTTTGACTTCTAGGCTTAAGAGGGCCAAATGATAAAATGTTGATAACTGAATTGATTCTTTTTGAGGTGAAGGTCGCACGTGAAAAAAGTTGCACGACATTTTACCTGCAACTCAGGGCTCAAGGAAGAATTTCTCTGGCTGAACGCTAATCCGCCTCTCCATGAGCTTGTGGAGCGGCATCCTATTGAATGGTAGTAGGTTGGATCTAACAATATTGTTCAGGCAAATTGGCGATGCCGGGTTTCGTCCCGGCAGACGACCTACTTTTCTTTTGGGAAAAGTAGGCAAAACAATTGACGCCCCGTCTGGCCATATTGGATGGGCCGGACGCAAGAGGGAGAGCGGACCAACTCGCTGCGCTCAGACAGGGTCCGCCGGACAATAAGAGCGTCCGACCCTAGGGCCTGACGGCAGGCGTCGGATTTCGGGAAGAGCGTGCAAGCCAAATTGTGGGGCTATGTGTTTGATTGCCACACAGATCTGGCAGCGTGTCAAAGAAGTTCCATTGCTTGTGACGGTTGGAAAGAGTATGACTTGTTATTATATCAATAATGTGGCCTGACCTCTTTACGGATGATTTGAGGATGATGGGCATACGAAGTCGACATTGAATCGTGTTGTAAATTGGGAAAAATGGAAGATCAGGCTCTTATGCGGATCCGTAGATTGTTAGATTTCACCTTGTTCCATTTATGCTTATGACTTATTTTTTTACAATATTGTTAGGCATCTATTCTGCCCTGGTGACCTTAGTCTATTTGAGGTTCAGGAAAAACAAATTATTAAAAGGTTTTGAAGTTGTAACGGAAGGAATTAAGTGGATTCTTTGGGTTGCATTCTGGTTTATTCCTCCAATATTGCTACTCGATCAATATTCTCCCAAAGAAGGACGATTCGTACTATTTATCCTCTGGTTCATTCCTAGCACAATTGTAATTTTCATAAAGGGTCGTGAGGCTTGGGAACGCGGTGAGTGGGAACATCAATTAAGAAAAAAAGAGGCACAGAAAAATCATGAGCTCTGAGTGAAAAAAATGGTTGTACGCTCTGCCCTGAAGTGAGGCCACTGCGTCGACAAGATTGTATCGTCGTAGAACGAAAAGGTCGTTTGGGAGGAGGGTTACATGAACCAATTCGAATGTTGCCAGATGACGTATCCGCCTAATGCGATGGTGCCGAGTCCGACCACACCTTGAATGCTTTGATGGACCCAGGTGAGAGAACGCGCGGAGTACCAGAGTGGGATTGCAATCACGACGGATAGCAATCCCATGCCGAGAATTGAACCTACTCCAAAGATACCAATATAGCCGAGGGCCATCCATGGAGACATCACGGTGTTGAGGGTGAGGAGAATGAGTGCGGCCGATCCGGCCATCCCATGCATGAGTCCAACAATGAAGGCCCGGTAGGGAAAACCTTGCGGGTGAGCATGCTGATGGGCATCTTCGGTATGGGGAATGTTTGGAATATGGGCATGGGCATGAAAATGTGGGGCAGTATGAGCATGTTGGTGGAGATGAAAATGGATGCGTTCGTTTCGCATGCGTCGGAAGACATCCAGTCCCAATCCTACCAGCATAAACCCGACCGCACATTCTAATACGTCAGCGAAGCGCTCAGGGATGACGACACCGACAATGAGAACGACGGAACCGAACAGAAACAGGGTCACGGTATGACCGAATCCCCAGACAATGCCCTGCTTCATCGTTTGGAATACTGATCGACTTTGCGTGGCGAGCGAGGCAATCGCTGCCGCATGGTCGGCCTCAAGAGCATGCCGAAGGCCTAAGACAAAACCCAGTCCCAGTAGCGTTAACATGAACACCTTGTCATGGTGATGAAAGGCATGGTGGTTTCAAGTTCCCAGTGCAACGGGTCATTGAAAAAGTTGGAGTGATTCAGGTAGAGCGAAGGTCCATCTCTGCGGGGTCTGTTGAAAAAAGCCACCAGCGGCGTTCTCGCTAATTTCCGGTGCTCACGTACTGGACGTACGCTCCGCGCCTGAAATTGGCTGCGGCCTTGCTGGATGACTTTTTTGAACCGACCCGAAGCCGCTGGCATGCCGCGAGTCTGTGTGCATTTTTGCTCTTGGCAATCATTATTATTCAACATTCCCCTACGCGGAATCCTACGGGGCAGTCTTTGGAAAAGCAAATACGGAAGGAGGTGCCAGGAAATGTCGAAGTGGATGCAAAATCAGCAGGATTTGAAAACGAATGAACTATTTGCCGAGGGCCCGGTCGAGGTTGAAGGCGGCGCTGATGAGCGCGAGGTGAGTAAACGCTTGTGGAAAATTTCCGAGGGCTTCGCCATGATGCCCGGTTTCTTCAGCATAGAGGCCTAAATGATTGGCATACCCCAGCATTTGTTCAAACATCAGCCGGGCATCATCTAGTCGACTGCGATCTGCCTTTCCGGCGCGAGTCAGGGCTTCGACTAACCAAAATGTACAAATATTAAAGGTGCCTTCTTCCCCGCTCAGACCATCGGTCGATTCGGCAATGTTATAGCGATAGACCAACCCGTTGGAGACTAATCCACCTTTTTCTGGTGTTTGGAGCGTGGCATCCAGCGTTTTCAGCATACGTGGGTCGGTGGG
This sequence comes from Nitrospirales bacterium, assembly GCA_965248225.1. Lineage (GTDB taxonomy): Bacteria > Nitrospirota > Nitrospiria > Nitrospirales > UBA8639 > Nitrospira_E. Next base: position 2,930,360 of record CBDFIV010000015.1, on the reverse strand, counting down.
GGACACGAAAAAGACTAAGGGCATCATCAGATTGGCGGCGTCCAACGAGTCACTCCCATATCGCTGGATAAATGCTTGCCGATTCGCATCCCAGCCTTTTTCCATAATTTCTTCATAAATGGTATCTCGAACCTTCAGCCAGCGGTCTCGATCGGCGGGGAACGACCGTTTATCCGCTAACCGAATACCCCGGTCGACTGCGACCCAGCACATCAGCTTTGAATAGACGAAATGTTGTTGCCCGCCTCGCACTTCCCACACGCCTTCGTCTGTGCGTTGCCAGTTGTCGCAGACCCAATTAATCATGCGGCGAAGATGTTTCCATAAGTCATACGAAATGGGTGTGAATTTATTATACAGATAGACGGAATCAAGTAACTCGCCGTAAATGTCCAGTTGCAATTGATCATAGGCCCCATTGCCAATGCGAACCGGTGACGAGCCACAATAGCCTTCCAAATGATCCAAAGTTTCTTCGGTCAGCGTATGCCGCCCATCAATGCCGTACATAATTTGGAGAGAACCATCCGGTGCGAGTTCATGACAGCGGGCTTCCAACCAATGCATAAACTGTGAGGCCTCGTCGGTGAAACCGATCCGGAGTAGCCCATAAAGGGTGAAGGCCGCATCCCGAATCCAGGTATAGCGGTAATCCCAATTCCGTTCCCCACCGATGCCTTCAGGGAGGCTGCACGTCGGTGCGGCCACAATGGCTCCCGTCGGTTGAAACGTGAGCAATTTCAGCACCAAGGCCGAGCGATGGACCATTTCTCGCCAACGACCGGAGTAGGTGCATTTGGCTAACCAGGTCCGCCAGTACCCCACGGTTTGGGTAAACAATTCTTCGGCATGTGTTTCAGGGCAAAATCCCGTGGAGAGGTCATCCGATTCCATGCCTTGCAAGCAGATATCGACACTTTCTCCCTCTTGCAAAGTGAACTCGGCGATAAGGGCATCGCCTTCTTGGTGAAGGGGGATGGTCGCACCCAAGCGGAGCGAGAGGTGTGGTGATTGAAAGATGGCTCCACCAGAATTCAGCGTAATGGTATGGGTGTCACGACCATAATTGAATGCCGGCTGACATTCCAATCGAAACGTCATCGTCCCACGAATGGTTTGAATACGTCGCACAATCCCATGTTGCGTGCAATCGGTGGCATCTTTCCCGACCGGCATAAAATCAATCACTCGACCAACCCCGTCGGCCGTATGAAAACGGGTGACCAGCACATTGGTATCTGGCCAATAATATTGTTTGGATTTCACATGGTTGGGAACAGGAGCAATGGAAAATCGTCCGCCCTTGCCATCATCCAGGATAGCGGCAAATACACTTGGGGAATCGAAATGAGGGAAGCAGAACCAATCAATGGACCCGTTCATCCCCACCAGTGCCGTGGTGCGCATATTTCCGATAAGACCGTAATTCTCAATGGGCTGATACGACATGGTTCTCTATTCGGTTAGTGAGCGGGCAATATTGATGGGGGGGTAGGGGTGAAATTTAGGGACCATTTCGGTATGGTAGTGGAAGTGTGAGGGCAATAAAAACCCACAGACAGAAAACGGAAAATTTTCCTATCGAGGACATGGTGCCAATTTATCCCCCAAGTGTGACTATTGACGGTCAGAAATACACCTTTCATCGCCTGTTGAAAGATGATTTTTTTTCTCTCAATATTCTCTATACCAATGCTCGTCATGAGGGCTACGTCTTAAAGTTGAGTGATTTTCGGTTTCTGGGGGGTTGGGTACTTCGGCCATTAGCTTCTTGGATTTCCAGACGGGAATATACCATCTATCAAATGGTGGCCGATATACCTGGCGTACCGGCCTTAGGTCCTCGTTATGGAACACGTGGATATTTACATCGGTTTATTGAAGGAAAAACGCTGCATGAAATAGAACGACAGATTATTGAGCACTGTCAGGTGGTTGCGGGTAATCCGGACTTCGGCTCCCAGAAGACAATGCTGTCCTCCGACTTTTTTGAACAATTGAAAACAATTGTGAATGAAGTCCATTGTCGGCGTATCTTTTATGTCGATCTGAATAAACGAGGGAATATCATTTGTTCTATGGAGGGGAAGCCCTATCTCATTGATTATCAAATATGCGTGCATATTCCAACTCGAAAAGGATGGTTGGGGGATCTCACGGAAAAGATCTTTGAACGGTTAAAACAGGAAGATCTCTATCATCTGTACAAGCACAAGAAAACCTTCCAACCCCAACTGATGACGGAGCAGGAACTTGAGTTAGCCGAACGTTCGACATTAAGCAAGCGCTACCGGCAGTTGCTGTGGCAGCCTTACATTGTGTTGAAACGCTTGATCTATCCGCATGGTAGCAATGAAACCATTTGGTATAAGTGGAAAAAGGAAAAAGACCAATCCCCCAGAATGTCCTAACGGGGAACAGCGGGATCTAACTTCAGCTAGCCTCATTGGCTATTGAAGGCTTCCTCTCTCCCAATCCGTCATTCCTGCTGGCATTTGGCAGGAATCAATTCTTCATATCCTTACAAACTTACATGGAAGACATTGTCGTAGGTCACGGGTTGCTTCAATCAGCTGGTAAGCGATTCCTTCAAAGTTCCCTCTTAGAAAAAGAGGGGTAGGGTGATTTGTCTGAACCTCCAGTCTCATGTTTAGTATCCTCGCCCGGTGCGGCCGCGACCCATCCGATCTAAGGGGAGAGCCTCATAACGTTCTTTTAGGTCAGGATGCTCGTTTAGATAGCCCTTTATGGCTGCGTCATCAGCGAACACTTCGGGGCTGCGTTCTCGATATTCCTCGATGGTCAGATCATGTGTTGCCAATAAGGTACTTAACTTCGAATTAATGTCTGCGCCCATTTCGCGCATCGCCTCTGGTGAGGGTCGCTGTCCATCGCCTCCGTACGATCGTCCACCAGAAAAATAATTCATCATCATCTCGCCTATCTCGATACGAGACTGTACGAATTTTCCAACCTCAGCCGGTTCTGTTGCCTGGCCTGTTCCTGAGAAAAAAAAGAGGCCCAAAGAGATTCCCAAAATAAAACGTGTCAAAGTCGTAGACATAATTTCCTTTCAGAATGTGGGTAAGAGATTCAGTTCGTTAGCCAAATTGATCATAGCACTTCAGCTGGACGCGGTGTAGCTCAGGGTGAATATGGTGCTCCATTTGCAATGAGATCAGGGAGGGCTTGCGTGCTATGCGATGTAGTGTTGCAAGTTCTCTACACAGGAATACCTTGACCTTTGCATATGCGGGAGCATTGTGTGAACTCAGAATCTGCCATGAAAAACTATTCCAGATCTTTATTCTCGCTTCGAAACAGTTAGGAAGGTGTTAGGGGAAATATATGTTGGGCACAAATTTACACGGATCAATTGCTGGCTTAAAGTCTTTCGTAAAGTTGAATCATATTCGGAAGGTGCCTAAGCTTTTCGGTAAATGCAATAGCATCCTTGCGCATGCCATGTTGGGCAAGCTTGGTGAGGATTGACTGGATCCTGTTTTCGAAGTCGTAATCCGGAATATACGAATCAAAGAAGGCATACATGACTTTGCTAACTTCAGCTGGGCTAAGTTCTGCTAGCCTTTCAAGTTCTTCTAAAAAGAAGTCAGATTTGTAATCCACTCTCACATAGGGTGCTACAGCAAGTAGCCAATCTCTTTCTTTGTTTGTGAGAGATTTAAGGTAGCAAGCCAGTAAGCTCAAGCTTGAGAGAAGCTTTTTGGGAGGTTCAGCAAGGGTCTTACTCCACGAAACACATTGAGCCAAAAATTCGAGTATTCGATGGATTTGGTCGGGGGTTAGATTTTCCTTTCTGATACTCCAAAACCAGCTGCTCGCATCCGCCAGGTCTTCCAGACATTCTGATTGAAAGAAGTACTCAAATCTTTTTGAGTTTAGTTGTTCTTGGCCCAGGATGAAAGCTCGGGCTATTCGTTCGATGAGTACCTCTCGCACAGTTCGGTTTAGGCGTTGCTCCTGTAAAGCTAAATCGATTATGCCGAACTCGACCAGAAGATCATAGATTGTGTTTGTGATCGTTCCGTGGGCCAATCCGTCAATGGCACATCTAAAATTATCTTGAAATTCAGGTGCGAATATCCTCTGAACATTTTCACGTAACCAAGCCTCGTCCATATAATTCAAATTAGAAATATAGTTTCCAGCCAAAGTGGAAAATTCAAAATTTGAGTTCTTACATTTCGCAAGCTCAGCGTCGAAAATTGGTTTCATTACAATCCAAGCACTAGCGTGCTCTTTATTGTTTTGATCACTCACACGGCATTCCCTAAGAGCATGGATAAAGAGAGCCTCGGTCACCTTGCCTCTCGGTAAATTGATCGCCCGGTTCATCGCATCCGAGTGTGGGGCCTCCTTTTCCATTTCTAGTTTTTCAAGCAAGATCCCAAGAAGCGCCCATGTTTTTGGAAGGAGGTTAGGGGAGTATGCTTTCTTATCATCTAACGTTCCAGCTTTAATGAAATCCGCGATAACTGATGGGATCCAGTTTCGGCTCGGGGTGAGGATGAACGATTGCTCTTCTAGAACCTGCTCGGTCCAGAATTCCGGGCTTTCGATAAGTCTCTCAAAAAATTTTATTAATTCTGGCCAGGCCGCGTTCCAGTCGATCAATTGCCTTTCATCGCCAGAATCTCTCCAAAGGCGTTTGAACCCCGCTATTATTCCATATTGAAATGGGCGTTTTGCGGTTTCGAATTTTGGTAGGAGTTTGAGGAATGTGTGAGGTCCCAGTCCGATAGCTTCTTCCAATGAGTCAACAAGCGCACTAATGGTTGGTCCTTGCCACGTGTTTGGTTGCTGGAAGTTATTTAGTTTTTCGATGAGATTTCCAAGTTCGGCAAAGGCAAGTAATTCCCTGGCTTGGTAAGGGGAAGGACCTGGCCCTGAAAAAGATTCTGAGTAAGAGTGGAAATCTGGGTGCTCTGAGAGGCTACCTAGGCTTTGATCCGCCAGTAGGGTGTTGAACCAAGCATTGGCCGGCTCATAATCCTTTTCAACAATTGCAGATAGCCAGTTCCGCTGTATATATTTCAAGCGCCAGGCTTGATCCTCTTCGACGGTGGGTTCAGGTAGTTGCCTGATTGCTTCGAGAGTTGCTTCCTTCTCCGTTAAAGAAAACTTTTCAAAGTTATGCCGAAGCAGCTTGTAAAGTTCGTGAATGTGTCCAGCATCGAAGAACGCTGGACAAATGTTAGTTGTAAACACGCCTCCTAATTTTTCCCAACGTTGATCGATAACATAAATGCCGAGGCGGCGAATGATCTCTGTTTCATCGCGTAAGAGGGCTTCGATAAAGGTCTTAGCAGCAGACCAATCACTATCAACCCAGCTCAACAGAACATCACGCAGCCCCTCCACAAATCGGTTCTCTGGTCCCAGCCATTGATGGTTTTGTGCATGATTTTCAATGGCAGGGCGATGGTCACAGCTTGGCCTATCCCGGCGTCCTTGGTCGAATGTTTCGCGTATTCGTTCGAGCAAAATTTCTGAGGCTTTTTCCCCAACCCGATTGCCTAGTTCTTTCGCATGATGCTCAAGCAATTTTTTGAGCCAGAAATCCTCAACAAGGGTCACCGGCTTTTTGTGATTTTCTCCGAGTGTCTGGTCATCGATCCAAACGATGGCCGTGCAGTGACGAAGGATGATACAGGCCTTAATCCAATTGTCAGGTGACTCGCTTGCTAGAAATTGACGCATCGCACCCCTGTCAAGGGCATGGCCGACCATACCACGATTAAATTTCCCTTCTAACCATCCTGGGATCAAATTAAGATCGGAGTCGGTGACCGCGGCAGTCGGTACCAAGCCAAGAATCTCAGCAAACTTTCGTTCCGTGTGGTAATTATCTCGGATAGTTTGGTCTGGTTCGCGAGCTTGGCTAACAGTCCTCACAACAGTCATGACCTTCTCAGCAAGCTGGAATTCTTCCTTCTCCCCGGACAACTTTGCCACAGCTTCTAGGTAATTTAAGGCATCCCAATAGGGAATCCGGACAAAACCTGGCTCTCCTGCCGGAACAGGCGCGGGGTTATGATTTGGATCAAAAAGTGTGGCCTCTGCAATGGCGTCGAAAAACTTTTCGAATTCAGGCCGTTTAAGGAGAAGATCGAAACCTCTACGCGCATGCTCGGTGCTCTTGGTCATGAGGACAATGAATGACTCTTGTTTCGACGTGAGTTTAGTCATCCAATAATTCCCCCATTTCCTTAAACTCCTGCACGTATAGTGGATTCGATGCCGGAGTGGCCCGTGCAAATTCCTCCAAAACATCTAAGATTTGATCCCAGTCCTTGAAATCTCGAAGATATGGAATGAGCTGAATTCCACATTCTTCAAGATAGTATCGTGTCAGACTCCGCATCAATTCATACTCATGCGAAAAGAAACCCTGGAGAAGGTAATGCTTGGCCTCCTTTGGTTCAGTGCCGGGAGGCCGCCGGGCCTTAAGAATGACGTACTCGAAAATCTCGAGTTCCTCTAACCCATATCCGACGAAGAGGGCAGTCTTCTGCTTGAAGAGATACTCAAGAAAAGTCAGCACCCGGTTTTCTTTTTCGGCATCTCCAGAAAGCCGGTCATTTGCATAATGCTGCACATAGTGTTGGGTCGTAAGAACCATGCCATCGGGGTCCAATAGCGAGCCATGAAGGTGAATGACCGTATTCGGTTGATTCAGATTAGCGGGTGTTAAGTCACGGACTTTGTGAATTATTGTTCGAGGGTTCACAGGTGGCATCGTTGTTGGATCAGAGGTGGTGTTTCCTGCCACGATGGGTATTCTGATTTCCTCATCGAGCCATTCGTCATAGTTGGTCGTGACAAATGTTTTTCCGAGCCTGGAAAGACTTCCGAATAGTTTCTGGCCCTTGATGTTATCTTTTTGCCCTGATGGGTGGAGCAGCTTACGAAAGTTGATGCGAGTTCCGTTTTTCTTTTCGAGTCCTAACGCGATGGATAGTTTCACTCGTGGATTGAGATGGCCAATCTGAGCAAGCTGCTTATGAGAAAATACGCCTTCATCGACTAGACGGCGGAGCGCTCCATCGGCGAACTCTGACCAGCTTGGGCAGCCCGCGATGCGCGATGCTCCTGCGCCGACAAATGGTATCAAGGTTCCTTGCTGGGCGGCCTCACGGAGGCCTTCGGGAATTTTTGGAATAGGAAGTATCTCTTGGTACATAGAGTTAGCGCCAACCAGGGCAAGCAAACGACGTTTCGAATTGGTTATATGAGGGTATCAAAAAACCCATGAATTTCCATTTGATTTTGGTTTGACATGGTTCTTCTACGAGACCTTGCTTAGCTAGGGTAGCCAAGCCTTTCATGAAAGTACAGGTGGAATTTGAGGGGGTATTTTCTGAAGATAGATTCCTGCTAGAAACTAGCGGGAATGATGCAGAGGGATAGGTTCCTGCCAGAAGCGCGCAGGAAGGACGGATCTTGCGGTGCTGTGGAATGGATTGTGAGTCAAGTAATTGCAGAATCAAATCCCCCTACGCCCCCTTTGCAAAAGGGGGAACTACGGATATGGAATGATGAAAGAGGAAGATGGATTCCCGATAAATACTTTCGGGAATGACCAGGTCAAAGAAGATTCCTTAGGGTGGTTCATCCGTTATCTCTTGTAGGTTTTCAAGTGGGCGCTTATACTTGTTTTGTTCATGTTTGTAAGATGTATTGGAGCAAAAATGGTGAATCTGGTTCATGTTTTCACCGCTGTTTTAGTTGGGGGAGCTTTGAGGCTTCTTTGAATTTTTGACTATCAAGAAATGTGGTGAAAGGGGAGGATATGGCACCGTCAATGGAACGCATCGGATTTGTGGGGGTTGGGCGCATGGGAGCCAATATGGCCCGGCGGTTGATTGATGTCGGGGGTGTGGTGACGGCGGTGTACGACGTGGATGCCAAAAGATCGGCATCTTTCTCCCAGGAGATCGGGGCTGAATGTGTGCAAACTCCGGTCCGAGTTGCCGAACTCGCAACCGTAGTTTTTACCGTGGTGTCCGACGATGCCGATATGCGTAGAATTTTCTCTGCGGATGATCCGGCGAGTCTGCTCTCTCACGCCAAGGGTCGCCTGTTTGTGAATTGTGCGACGGTTTCGCCTGAGGTGCATATTGAGGTGGAAACTCTCGTGGAACAGCAAGATGGACAATCTCTTGAAGCCTGTATGGCCAGTAGCATTCCGCAAGCTCGTGAGGGGGCACTGTATTTAATGTGTGCTGGAAAACCGGCCAGTTTTGAGCGCGGGAGGCCGATCCTCGAAATGCTCAGTGCCAAGCTTCGTTTTATCGGAGAAGCTGGGCAAGCCGCACGAGTGAAAGCGTTGGTGAATATGGTGATGAATATTAATACGGCAGGTCTAGCGGAAGGGTTAGGATTAGGTGCGGCGCTGGGTTTGGATCTCACCATGCTCCAAGAAGTCTTCGGCCAAACCGGAGCGGCTTCCCGTGTGCTAGAAACCGATGGCGTGGATATGCAGAATCGTGAGCATGAATGCTATTTTTCCTCCGCGCATGCTGCGAAAGATTCCGGTATTGCTTGCGCGATGGCGGAGTCAGTTGGGTTATCCTTGCCGTTGGCCAAATCCACATGGGAACAGTATCAGCGCTTGGTTATTGCCGGCAAAGGCGAGCTCGATAAGTCCGCGATTACGGAATTGACCTTCAAAGATCGCGGGACTCTATGACATTAATGCGACAGAACAGGTGATGATGGCTGAATCGTCTTATCAATTGATTGCATCGGGGAGGGGCGTGCCGATTAAGGCTTGGACCAGAGGCGTACCGCTGGAGCCGGAAGCGGAGCAGCAGTTGCGCAATGTGGCGTCGCTGCCGATTATCTATAAATGGGTGGCGGTTATGCCGGATGTGCATTGGGGAATGGGAGCCACGATTGGGAGCGTGATTCCGACTAAAGGTGCCATCATTCCTGCAGCGGTTGGCGTGGATATTGGCTGCGGGATGATGGTGGTACAGACGACATTGAATGCCAGGGACTTACCTGATTCCTTGCGCACCATTCGCTCGACCATTGAGCGGGCCGTGCCTCATGGCCGAACGAATAATGGCCAAAAGCATGATCAAGGTGCGTGGTGGACTATTCCTCAGCATCATCTCAAGGAATGGGAACGGTTGAAGCCAACTTATGTTGAGATTCTGGCGAAACATCCGAAGCTCAATCGTGGCAACGATCTGAACCACCTTGGGACGTTGGGCACGGGGAATCATTTTATCGAAGTGTGTCTGGATGCTCAGGAGTCCGTATGGTTGATGTTGCATAGTGGGTCGCGTGGTGTGGGTAATCGTATCGGGATGTATTTTATCGAATTGGCCAAACGCGATATGCGGAAATGGATGAGGAATTTGCCTGATGTGAATTTGTCCTATTTGAATGAAGGCACGGAATCGTTTGATGATTATGTGCAGGCGGTGCAATGGGCGCAGGATTTTGCGATGACGAATCGGCGGTTGATGATGGCGAACCTGGTAGAAGCCATTCGCGAGTCCGGGGAACTCCCGCCTTTTGACACCACCCAAGAAGTGGTGAATTGCCACCATAATTATGTCGATGTGGAAACACATTATGGGCAAGAGGTCTGGGTGACTCGCAAGGGTGCGGTGCGAGCACGCACCGGTGATATGGGGATTATTCCCGGGAGTATGGGCGCACAATCCTACATTGTTCGTGGCAAGGGGAATCCCGAAAGTTTTGAGAGTTGCAGCCATGGAGCTGGCCGGGCTATGTCACGTGGTGCCGCCAAGCGCCGGTTTACACTTGCAGATCATGAGCACGCGACCCAAGGGGTCGAATGCCGCAAAGACAAAGATGTGCTTGATGAGACCCCGGGGGCCTATAAGTCCATTGATGCGGTGATGCAAGCGCAACAGGACCTCGTGGAGATTGTGCATACCTTACGTCAGGTCGTCTGCGTCAAAGGGTAGGGAGCAGATGCAGCCAAGATTGAGGCTATATATTAGGCAGACTTCTGTGTATCCATACCCATTTCTGGCCATTTGACAATTCCTGTGACAAAAGCGCAGAGTATTTTTCCCCCTTAACATCCCCTGTTCTTTTTACCATGTTCAATTCAATGGAGGTGCTGTATGGCTAAGTTTATGATTGTGGTGTTAACGGGTTTATTCGTCATGGGTTTAAGCAGTGGCTCGTTTGCTGGGATGTTCGATAAGGCGGTTGAGGCCACGGAGAAAGCCGATTCCATGGCCAAAGACGCCCAAGCCAAAACTGATAGTGTTGAGCAAAAATCCATTGAAGCTCAAGATGCTTCAACCTCGGAAGCTGGCGGCATGATGGATCAAGCTAAAGAATCAGCCAAAGAAACCGTGAATGAGCAAATAGATAAACTCGGCAAGTAACAAACGAAATTTTGACGAACTCTGCTGATTGGGAAGCGGCCTGTGGACGGATGTCTTGCAGGCCGCTTTTTTTTGTTGGAATGTTGAACGATTGTATCAATACGGTGGCTTTAATCATTGGCTTCTTGCCATACTTTTCAATAAGACAAAGGTGGAGAATGGGATGAGAGCAATCTATAAAAAATTACGATATTGTTGTTTTCTCCTGATGTTAACGTTTGCATTTATCCAGTCCCTGACGCTGTTTGCAATGGCTCAGGGTTCAGCTCAGCCAACTAATATGGGCCCAATAGTAAATTCTGTGGCCAGAGACGCAGAGCCGACTTTCACCCCTGATGGTCAGACCATGTATTTCAATTGTCATAATAGGCAGGGCCAGATCGGCGGTGATATTTGTATGTCGTCTTTAATAGTCGGACAATGGGCCGAACCTGAAATAGTCACCGCTGTTAGCATGCCTGACTTTGCTGAGGTGGAGCCATTGTTATCTCCGGATGGTACTCAGTTATATATCATGAGCGATCGACCTGGAGGCAAAGGCGGAACTGATATCTGGGTAAGTGATAGAGTGAATGGCAATTGGAGTGAACCAAAAAATCTGGATACTCCAATAAATTCCCCTTATGACGATCACTGCCTCTATTTCTCAGGTGAAAAATGGGAATTTGCCTATTGGACCTCGACTCGCCCTGGAGGATTCGGAGGGAACGATATCTGGATGTCGGAGAAAGTAGACGGAGTATGGCAAGAGGCAGTCAACCTCGGGCCGAACGTCAATTCAGCAGCGAGTGAGCACCATTCATTGCCGTCCGAAGATGGGCATTCCCTGTACATAACGACCATTCGTGGTGATGGTTATGGCGATGAAGACATCTATGTCACGACCAGAAATGATGGTGGCGCATGGAGCCCCCTGACTAATCTCGGTGGTTTAGTGAATTCAGACAAGGACGATCGCTGTCCAGCATTCTCTCCTGATTACACAACGTTTTATTTTGATTCAAATCGAGCGGGGGGATATGGCAACATAGATCTTTGGCATCTTCCGTACTCGCTCATAGAGGGAATTCGTTAGAGCCCATAATTTTTGAATGGAAATTAAGCAAATTGTAATAGTTCTCTGAATGGCCTTCTGGTCTAATATACGCTGCTTACGGCAAACGATAGGTGCCATCGGTGACACTAGGTACTATCTAATGATCTGCATCTCTGCCCAAATAAGTCAATAAAAAGAAATAAGCGAGTTTCATCAATAAACGCGGCCTGTGGGTGTAAATCCTACAGGCCGGTTTTTTTGTTAGGCTTGAAAGATTATTCTCGGCGAAACAGGGTACGGAGAATATCTTGGGCCGACTGGATAAGCGCTTGTGGGTTGGTAGATGCCGCCTGCACTTGTTCAAGTCGATGATGGGCTTCGGCAAAATCTGGTTGCAGAGTAATGGCTTTCTTTAAGGCCTTCTCTGCTTCTTGGATAAGGCCTTGAGCCATCAAGGTCAGTCCGAGATCTGACTGAACTTCCGGGTTGTTTTGATCTAATTGGGTAGCTGTTTCGAGGGCTTCTTGAGCTTGGGAGAAACGTTTTAGGGCGAGGAGTGATCGTCCCAACCAATAGAAGGCTTGGTGATCGTGAGGATTGAGTGCAGTGCCTTTCTGTAACGCCTGCTCGGCTTTATCACATTCGTGCATATCAATATACACCGCTCCGAGACCCCGGTAGGGTTCATCTAACGAAGGATTCAGTTTGAGGGTGGCGTGGTATTCTTCGATGGCTCCATTTGGATCCCCTTGTTGACTCAGTATTGTTGCAAATTGTAGATGGGTGAGTGCATCGTTCGTTTGGAATTTTGGTGAAGATCGGAGTGCTTCACGATTCTTGCCAAGCTCAGCTTCCACCGATTCATTGGTACCCGGGTGACTAGTTAGCCCAAACTTTTAAGGCTCGGTGTCGGCGGGTTGGCTCCTACTTGCCAAAAGATTGGGCGCCATGGAGGCAACATATATCACGACAAAGGTGAAGGCTGTAAGAGATTTCATTTATCCACCCATCAATTTTGATGTGGGAGTTGAAATCCTAAGGTACCACTTGGGTTTGATGCGACCAAAATCCGTGCGGCAATGTATGTGGAGTTCTTTCTTGGGGTCAAACACTATAGGACCTTGCCGTCCTCTATAAAAAACCACCCAATGCCAAAAGGTGCAATTGTTTTTTCTGCGCCATTTAATAGCTAATAATGCGAGTGGAGGGAGTTTGTCCCATGATGTGAATGGCGTAATCTTACTGGAGGCGTCGATATCATAGCTGGTTAGGAGTATTCGAATATACTTCGTATCTGACCAGAGTTTGGGGTCTTGCACGTCGATTCCTAATTTGGCCGCTACGGTTTTTACGTGTCGATAGCTCACCCCCGCTACCGTCGCCACGCTGGCAAGTCCACATCCGGTTGTATCTTCCTGGATAACTGGTTGCATTATTCTGTTGGCAAGACAAAAAATGAAAAACGTATTTCGAGGCGGGTCCTAAGGCTGGAGGTCAAGGATTAGAGAGAATTCTATTCCGACCCTTCTAAATAAGCTTTTAACGCGACGGCATTATTCAGCTTCTGCTCTTTGGTGCTAAACAGAAGTGTGAGCCTGCCTTTTCCCGCTAAGGATCTAATCTTGTCTACGCCTTCAGGCTGTTGATTCAGTTCCGCCGCATAGCGATTGGTAAATTCCTTCCACCGACTGGCCTCATGGTTGAACCATTTACGTAAAGCCGTTGAAGGGGCGATTTCTTTAAGCCACAAATCTAGGTGAGCGTTGTCTTTCGAAATGCCTCGAGGCCACAACCGATCGACAAGTACCCGGATTCCATCTCCTGCCGAAGGGGAATCATAAATGCGTTTAATATGGATATTCAGCGCCCTAGTGTTTTTAGTCTTAATTGAACGGGTTGGTTGAGATCTCTTTGTAGAAGAATATGATTGGGCGATATTCCTGGGAGTCTTATTTCGGGAAGATCGGGACTTTCCGTTCGAGGCATGTCGAAAACAATCGGTCGTGTGATCGTTCACCAAGCCAGCGGCTTGCATGTGCGCGTATATCACGGTACTGCCGACAAAGCTGAAGCCTCGTTTTTTAAGATCTTTTGAGAGCGCATCGCTTTCTGGCGTGGTGGCAGGGACTTCTGACATATTTTTCCAATAATTCATTATTGGCCTGTCGCTTACAAACTGCCAGATATAGACGTCAAATGATCCACACTCTTTCTGTATCTCTAGAAACGCTTTTGCATTGGTGATCGCAGACTTAATCTTCAGACGGTTTCGAATGATGTCGGTATTGTTGAGAAGGGCGGCTTGCTTGCGAACGTCAAATCGAGCCACTTTGACGGGATCAAATCTCGCAAAAGCCTTTCGATAGCCTTCGCGTCGCAGTAAGATTGTCGACCAGGATAAGCCCGCCTGTGCCCCTTCCAGAATTAACATTTCAAAATGATGGCGGTCATCATGAACGGGGATGCCCCATTCTTCATCGTGATATGGAATGAAATGGGGTTTATTTCCCACCCACCCACAGCGAATCTTTTCATCAGGCATCGTGGTTATTTTTCGAGCGATAAAGGCATTTACTTTGGGATAGTTGAGAAAGGCTACGATTTCAACGCGAACGTGTCAATATTCTTATCATCTTACTAAGAAAGAGAGAAGTGACATTCATCAAGTTACGATCCCGCAAAGAGCTCTTGTTTCTTGGTATAATGAGGCGGTTAAATAATAAAAGAAAGGGGGAATCATGCGAATGCGACAGGCCACATTTCACGATGCGCTATCGACCGGAAGTTTGGGTGTTCTTTGTGCAATCGGCGTCATGCTGTGTCCTCTGTCAGTGGGTGCGACAGAACCAGCCGTTCCTTGGGAATGTTCTGGCTTTGCTGAAGAGGCCCAGAATCGCTGCATTCGAACATTTGCCGAACTACAACAAGAAAAAATTGCCAAATTGGAAAAGGAGTTGGAAGTCCAGAAACAGACGGTTCAACAATTACAAAATAATTTCCTGCAACAAGCGTCGACCACGGCTAAACTTGAGAGAAAACTCACACGAAAGCGATCTCGCTGGTATAACTCTCCCTCGCTTCAAATCTATCCGCCTTTTGGACTCGGTCTTCGCTATGGCCGAGACAGGTTCTTTGGTGGGTCGTTGTTTTATGGGAAACCCCATTATTATTACGGTCCTCGATTTTACCGCCATGGCCACCGCCGGGGGCATCGTCACTAATCTTTATGTCTAACGAAGAACTCGTGTTATTCCCAAATGTTTCCATGGCGCTCAAGATTGGATGATCCACCTTTATCTGAAGAAACCAGGGAAAACGTCTTTGGATTTAAGAAGGGTCCCGGTGAACCGTATCGGGCGAAAATGCAGGAAGACATACCGCAATATATTCTGCTCCGTCTGGTCCTGGAGTGCTGTAGCGAATCCATTCGCCTTTTGAGGTGAGCACGCCTTGACCAGCATTCACTTCCAGAGCGCCTTCCTTGCTTTCAACTTTCAGCATGCCACGGAGAACGACGGTATATTCATCAAATTCCGGTTTTTGCCCCGGTTCCACCCAGCCCGAAGGGCTTTGCATGCGCGCAATGCTGATCCCAGCAGTCCCGGAATTCACCTGTCCAAAAAATTCGTCAATCAGTTTAGGCTTATTGCCCGCTGCTTCAATTCTTGTGGGTTTCTCAATGAATCTTGCCATAGCCAGTCTTATACCTCCTGATTGGGTTGTTGATTGTAAAGAGCTCGTGACCTCTTAACACGTTTTCCTCATACTCCTCAATGAATTGATGTTTTCTCTCACCGTTTGTTGACGGTTGACCGGTATGAGTATGGTCTTCTCGTGACTTCTTGTAAAAGAACGCATCGCGCAACAATGGCTTATATTAACCCGGCAACTTTATTCATTGCGAAATGCTTCTGTAAAAGCTATTTAAAACAATGCCTTTTGAATATTGAATGCACTCTAAATAGTTGCCGGTTTAATAACGTTCTTCCTGTGCCGCCATGTTCTTGACGATGTGCCGGTAGGCGTCTGGCCTACTTCTAAAAATGATGGGTATCCAGGAAGAGAAAATCAAGGAGTTCTTGAAAACAGCCGACGAACACACCATTCAACTTGCACAAGTCGTTGCTCATGGTCAGGAGAATATGAATGGGATATCCAATCGTCCGGTATGCGATGTTTGCGGTTATCATGATGTTGGGAAGCCACTTTCTCTTCCAGTCTGTTTCTCAGGATTTTCCTATTACTCTCGAGCAAGTAAAGACTGTGATTATGGCGTCCCGTTCGGTTGACAAGACCCATCGGTTCACATTAATGGACGAAATTATTGTGCCCTTGAAATGGGAAGGGGTCTGGACGGCCAATGTTGAAATCAATGATCTCCATGAATTTAAAATGATCGTTGATACTGGTGCCTCTGGAATAGCACTGTCCTCAGAGGCCGCGTTTGACATTGGCTTGTCACCGAATCAACAGGAAGGGAAAGCCATGTCTAGAACAGCGAATGGGTTAACTGAAGTGTGGTTTGGTCGGATTCGCTCTATTCGTCTCGGAGAGGCGGAGCAAATGAATGTTCGAGTTCATGTTCTAGAAAGTTTTGGAGGAGATGGGTATGATGGGTTACTGGGCATGGGTTTTCTTAATGGCTTTCAGTGGTACATTGATCAACAAGCTGGCAATCTGATCCTTCGCCCAAAAACGTGAGATCAGCAAGAAGAGGGTTCTTTCTTCTTGAGTTTTGAGGGTTTTTCTACCTACCTATTTTTCTTTATCGTCTTCCACTTTCTGGGTTAATGAGAAGCCTGTTATGGGGCGCCTGTGTAGGGCACGTCTAAGTAATCTTTGGTGTCTTTGATTGTTGTCAGATGAATGCTCCATGGGCCGTCTG
The DNA here is from genome assembly GCA_965248225.1 of Nitrospirales bacterium. GTDB lineage: Bacteria > Nitrospirota > Nitrospiria > Nitrospirales > UBA8639 > Nitrospira_E. The sequence continues at coordinate 2,914,039 of CBDFIV010000015.1, read as the reverse complement.
CGAGGATTGTAAAGTAAAAAGTTCCACCCAAAGGATGAACGGCCGTGCCGTTTGTTTTGGTCGTATTGGCCAACACGATGGGGTGGACTGTTTCAAATTGGCGTAGGATGGCATCCCGCTCACTTGTAGGCCCGACATAGGGTCGTCGAGCTGATCCATGGGCCGACAATTTAAATGATGGGGAATCAGTTTTCCATTGTATTTTCCATCCGTCTGCAACGGTAAAAACCTTCGTTTCTCCCGGCCCTGATCCTGTGAACGTCATTTCTAACGTGAAGGGTTTTTCCGGATTCTTCCTTTCTGCTGCCGCTGAATTCAGGTCAAAAATATTGGGTAGGAGCATAAGACCTATGATGATGACGATTTTCCATATGTGTTGTTGAATACCGTCAAACATGATGGTCCTTCAGGTTTGGTGTCATCAAGAAGAAACGAGTGGATTAGTCCTTGCTAGCAACTTTCTACAAAGGGTCTGAAAAAAGCCACCAGCGGCGTTCCCTGCCTTCGCCGGAGCGGCTTCGCGCAGGCAGGGCGCTAGTTTTCCTGACCTTCGGGCTCACAGACTTGGCATTTTTCGCGTCGTGAGCGCTCACGTACGATGAGTACGCTCCGCGCGTCAAACTGGCTGCGGCCTTGCTAGACGAACTTTTTTGAACCGACACGAAGCCTCTAAGGTCCAACGTCTTCCTGACGAAATATGCCCCTTGATATCCTCAGTATTCAACACTCCCACAAAGTGCAATGTAGCGCATTTGTGGAATGCGGGGAAGACCTTTTTGGGTAAGACGAATGAGCAGGATGAGGAATCAGAGCGGAATTGATGCATGTTTAAGAGACGAACATTCCGGTCCGGGTGAAAGCACGGGTGAGGGTCTTGGCTACTTACTCGTAGTTGAGTCTCCGGTATTCTTGGCTAGGATGTCCTCAGCCCGTGATTCAATTGACAGGGCTTCTTCTTGCCGGTCCATTTTTCGTAAGAGTTGGGCATAGTTTCTGAGTGCTCGCTCGACACGGAAATGGCTTTTGCCCATGGTTTGTTCCGTGAGGGTAATGGCTCGTTGAAATAGGGGATCAGCTTCGTTGTATTGTCCGGTATTCAGATAAAGAACGGCTAAATTATTTATTGGCCCGGTGAGCCCGGAATGTTCAGGGCCTTCGGCTTTTTCAATAATGCTGATGGCTCGCTGAATGAAGGGAATGGCTTGTTCGGGTTGATTCTGAAGACGATGAATTTCCGCTAATTGGTTGAGCGGGATCGCGACTCGTGGATGTTCCTTCCCAAATCCTTCTTCGGTAATCGTGACCATGCGCTCTAATAGGGGAGCGGCTTTGGCCAGTTGTTTCGCTGAGCTGTAGAGAAGCGCCAAATTATTGAGACTGCCGAGCAGGTTAGGGTTGGATGGGCCCAATTGTTTTTCTTTGATTGCCAGAGCACGTAGAAGTAAGGTTTCGGCCTGATCATATTTTTCTTGCGCACGATAAAGGAGTGCCAAATTATTGAGAGGTTCCATGAGTTTTGGGGACTCAGCCTCATTAGCTTTTTCGGTGCTCTCAAGAACCCGTTTGAGGTGTGGCTCGGCCTGGTCATATTGAGATTGCCGGACAAATAATCCTGCCAAGTTCTCGACATCGCGGAGGGTTTCTGGGTCATCAGCTCCTTGGGATTTTTCACGAATGGCTAAGGCGCGTTCGAAATGTTGTTGAGCTTGGTCGAATTTTTTTTGGGTCACATACAAGGCCCCAAGATTGCTGAGGCTGGCCGCGAGGTCTGCCGTTTCAGGGCTTGGCGCTTTTTCATGAATGGCTACGGTTTGTTGGAGGAATGCTTCCGCTTCTTCGGGTTCTCCTTTGGCATTGGCTAGAATGGCCAGATTGGTCAGGGATTGAATGAGGCGTGGATCTTGATCGCCAAATTGTTCTGCTAGCTTAAGGGCATTATTGAATTCTTGTTCGGCTTCGGGAAATTTCCCCTGCTCCATGAGAGTCCTACCTTGGTCTGTGTGTAGGTCCCACGGTTCTTTTGGTTCTGAACAACTCAAAAAGGTCCCGCACAGTAATATAAGGAAGAAATAATGGAGGACTCGGGCGCACCGGGTTAAGCCATGTATCATGCAATTATCCATATTCTTTTAAATAGTTAGTGGGGTGAAGATAAACTGGTGGATGATTGTACTGGAGGGGTGAGGAGCTTGCCAAACGGTTGATGGCTTTTGCCAAAATTCTTGTGAGTGAATCAAAACAAGGTCAGTTGTGTCGGGCCTGGTCGCCTGAAGGTTGCTGGGACTGGGGAATCGGGGGTTGTGGGGAAGCCGAGTTTTCTGTAGGTCTGCTCAAAGAGTTGTGAAATGACGTCCCAGGTTGTTCCTTGGCCCTGATGACGTTTAAAAAAAATGCGTTCACCTGTCTGTCCTTGGCGAACTTCCTTGAGTTTTGACATGATTTTTTCAATACGATCAGGGAAATGGTCGGTCATCCGTTCGATAAACACCTTTTCCACGTTATCGTTGAGGCGGAGGAGGATGAAGGTCGCATCTTGTGCTCCAGCATCTCGAGCGCGGGACAGAATTTGTGGGATATCCTGTTCATTGAGGCCTGGTATGACGGGAGCAATGGAGACGGCTGTCGAGATGCCAGCTTTGGCTAAGGCTTCCATCGTGGCAAACCGTTTGGAAATTGATGGGGCTTGGGGTTCCACCTTTCTGGCAACGTCATCCGAGGCAAACGGGATGCTCAGAAAGACCCGTATCCAGGCATTCTTCTGAAGTTCTTGAAAGACATCGATGTCTCGTGGGAGAAGAGCCGATTTGGAAATGATACCCACAGGATTTCTAAATGCCGCGCAAGTTTGTAAACAGGCGCGGGTTAGCTTGTATGTGGCTTCGAGGGGCTGATACGGGTCGGTATTGCCAGAAAACACAATGAGTTCCCCTTTCCATGAAAGCTTATGAAACCTTTCTTGAAGTTTTGTGGCGGCATTGATCTTGACGACGAGCTTTGACTCGAAATCTGTTCCGGATCCAAACCCCCAATATTCATGAGAAGGGCGTGCATAACAATAGGCGCAGGCATGAAAGCAGCCTCTGTAGGGATTGAGGCTCCAACGAAAAGGCAGATCTGGACTGGCATTGTGGGTGAGGATGGTCTTGGCTGTTTCCTCAAAAATCTCGGGAGTGACGGCAGGTGCCGGTCCAAGGAGTTCACGGGTTTCAGGCGTAAAGGGGTTAGGAGGATTGGTGATGGGTCTCATGTTGATTTCGTGGTAGGGTAGCAAATCCTCTCGACTTGTTCTTCCTTATGAAAAACGGTACATTGGTTACACGGTTCCAATTACTGTGAATCCCCTCTCATGCCCCTCCACGTTATTAAGAAATTTTGAACTTGCGATTCCCCGTGGTCTTGCCACGGGGATCTTATTTTCCGAGAATTAGGGGGTGAGTGAAAGTACTGTCCACAAAGCGAGTCATTGTGCGTGGCAGATTCATTATCACATTGTCTTTCCGGTGAAATATCGTAAGGCCTTATTAGCGGAGGATGTTGTCGAGATCATTGTGGAAGCCACGCGAGGGATTGCTGAGCGGTACGATATGGAGTTTGAACGATTGGGGTGTGATCGAGATCATATCCATCTGTTATGTTCTGCTCATCCGAAGATTGCTCCGGGACAAATCGTGCGAGTGTTCAAGAGTATCACCGGGCGCGAGTTATTCCGGCAGAAACCAGCCTTGAAGACAGAGTTGTGGGGAGGGCAGTTTTGGGCTGATGGCTACTATGTGGGCACCGTGGGAGAGGGCGGCAATTGGAGGGTGGTCGAACATTATGTGCAGAACCAAGGCAGTCCCAGAGAAGACCTGCGTCAGTTAACCCTCTTCTAATACCCCGTGGTCTTGCCTCGGGGATCTTTATTGCTGCCCCCGTAGCTCAGTTGGATAGAGCAGCGGTTTCCTAAACCGCGGGCCGCACGTTCAATTCGTGTCGGGGGCACCAATACCTTTCTCCTTTTGCCTGGATTTCACTTTTGGTGTCACCTTTTTTTTCTGTAGGAGTACGATTACCATTCTTCTCCATTCTTCTTTTCCCGTGATCATCAGGAGTCGTTCCCTCTTGTCTTTTTTGTGAAGTTCGCACTGTTATTTTTCAAAATGAGGCTCAGTGTCGGTGTTTTTTGCGAGAAAAATTTCTGGGAGGAAAATCCTTGAGCCGAAGACACGTAAAGCGGGTGGAAAAGTTTGTGCATTGGCATCGTATTGTTTGCTGATGAATGATTTCAAAAGACCTTATTTCAAATAGATGCATTGTAGAATATTTGCAGTATTTTTTGGCATTCACGTTGCTTGAATAGATAGTGCGGGAAGGTGGGCGTTACATTGTTTTTGACATTTTACTTGTAATCGAGGCAAAAGGTGTCGTTTGGTAGGGTGGGCTCTCTTTCTTGCAGATATTTATTGAGAACGATATGATGCAGATTCCTTTTAATTTATCGTATCTTATGCATATTCGTTGATAATATTATAGGCCTTTGTTTTAGGTGTTATTGTCAATTATCTTAAATAGACTTTTGAAGACGAATCTTACTTGAGATGTCCATTGATTCTTCCGATAGAGGGAGAATCTGGTTGAGATAATAATCAATATTTTTGAAAGTTTTCCAAACATCTCCGTTGAGGGGAAGAGGTGCAAGTATGAAGGGGATTCAAGCTAATCGAGCCTATTGCGCAGTGATGATCCTTGTCTTTGGGTTGGCGGGGAGTTTTCCTGTGGTCAGTTTCGCGGAGTCTGAGGTATCAATGCCACAAACCCCCGAGGCAAAACGGGCAGAAAGTCGGGCGGAGAAAAGGGCCATGATTGTCACCTCTGATTATATTATTGGGCCACAAGATGTTTTAGAGATTGCTGTTTGGCGTACACCAGAATTGTCTCGTGAGGTGATGGTCCGGCCTGATGGACGGGTGTCTCTTCCTCTTATTGGGGATGTGAACGCGGTTGGTCTAACTACGCTAGAATTGCGTGATAGTATCACTAGTAAATTGAAGGCCTATAAGGAAAACCCCACAGTCGCTATCGTCGTGAAGGCAATTAATAGCTATTTCTTTTTTACCCAAGGTGCTGTTGGGACAACCGGGCAAATTCCCCTTTTAAGCCGAACCGACCTTATTCAAGCGATTTCGTTGGTTGGCGGATTGGCTCCCGATGCCGTACGCAGCCGTATTACCATATTTCGGTTGGGCCGAGCTGGAGTTCCCGCAGAAAAAATTGTTGTGAATTATGACGACATTATATTACGGGGTGCGGAAAATATTGTTATGAAACCTGGGGATACGATGGTCGTGCCGTCTGAAACGATGGTTCTCATCCCCTAAGCTATCCGGTATTTTATACATGGAGAATTATGGTGACTTCTAACTCATCGATAAAGTGTGTTTTTTTAGTGTGTTCAATCTTGTTGATGGTGAATGGGTGCTTTAAACCGGATGTGATTATACCGCCCGGGCCTCCGCAAGAAGGGTTTGTCTTGGGACCAGAGGACGTCATTGAAGTTGTGGTGTGGAAAAATCCTGATCTGTCGAGACAAGTCGTTATTCGGCCTGATGGCAGGGTGTCCCTTCCGCTCATAGGGGATGTATTGGCGAGTGGTTTTACTGCGGATCAATTGAGCAGTGACATTGGCGAACGTTTTAAAGCGTATAAAGAAAATCCTTCCGTTTCAGTCAATGTCGTGTCCGTGAATAGTTATTATGTGTTCATGGTTGGAGAATTTGGGAACCCAGGGAAACTACAACTGAAAACCTATACAACTCTCTTGCAAGCCATTTCGTTAGCGGGTGGATTTACTCAATTTGCTTCACGCAACGATATCCGAATTGTCCGTAACCTAGTCAACCTTGATGGAAGCATAAAAGAACTTCGAATACCCATTCGTTATGATGATTTAATTTCCGATGATGGTGGTGTGTATAATATTACCTTGATATCGGGAGATACAGTCATCGTCCCGTAGGGTTGTTTTTTTGAGAAATATTTTAGAATTGAGTGGGCAAATGTTGTGCCGTAAACGATTCAACCAGGAAGTAGCATAAGTCAAAATGGCCGAATCCACATTTCCCCTAAACGGGACTCAGGCAGAAAAAAATCAATCGATCATTATCCAAGATTACATTAAAGATTTTCTTGACCTAATGGTGAGGCGGAAATGGCTCATTATTATTTTCATTCTTTTGGGCCTTACTCTAGGGAGCGTCTTTGCCTGGATGAAAAAAGATGAGTATCGATCAAGTACCGTCATTTTGGTTGAGCAACAAAAAATCCATGAAACCTACGTCAAGTCTGTTGTTGGTGAAAGTGCGGCGGAACGAGTTTCGACGATTACTCAGCAGGTGTTAAGCCGGACCAATCTTCAAAGGGTGATTGATGAATTTCTTTTGTATCCCGAGGTGGTTAAGACGCAAGGCTACGAACCTGTTATTGCGGCTCTCAGAAAAAATGTGAGAATCAAGACTCGGGGGGGAAGGGAGCTGGAAAGTTTTACTATTTCCTTTAGTCATCAAGATCCGATGCTGGCGATGAAAGTCACCTCAAAATTGGCATCTCAATACATTGATGGAAACATTCGGATTCGGGAACAATTTATTGAAGGAGCGACAGAATTCATAGGGCAAGAATTGTTGTCAGCCAAAGAGGCGCTCGATGAGAAGGAAAAACTCTTAAGTGAATATAGGTTGAGGTATGCAGGTGAATTGCCTGGGCAGTTGGAAACAAATCTTAGAACACTTGATCGATTGCAGGAAGAAAAAATCCAGATTCAAGAGTCTATTAATGGCGTAACTTTACGCAGGGAGCTTCTCCAAAGATCCATTCACGAATATGAATCTATAGCTGGGACTCTGAGGGAATTCACGCAACCTGTATATCAGGGTTCGCAAACCCGTGTGACCGTGAATCCTGTGACAAAGCGAATTGCTGAGCTCAAACGAGAATTAATGAAAATGTCTGGGGAGTATACTGAGGCGTATCCTGATATCATTTCTCTGAAAACCCAAATCAAGAACTTGGAAAAAGAACTTGCCGTACGGGCAGAGGCTTCAGCTAATTTAGAACCTGGAGTGGTTAGCATACCTGGCAGCGACCTTGCAGGAATTGATTCTCCTGAGTTCGATCCGTATTTGGCCGATCTTATGAATACAAAAGATGAATTAAAAGTTCAAAACAATGGTCTGAAATCTCAGCTCCTTAGAGTAACCCAAGAAATGAAAAATGTTGAACAACGAATAGAACGTACGCCCACAAGAGAACAGGAACTACTTGTTCTTGAACGAGATTATGGAAATATGTCGGGAAGTTATCAACATCTTCATCAGAAACAAATTAATGCCAGAATTTCAGAAAATCTTGATAAACGCCAAAAAGGCGAACGATTCCGTATTTTAGATCCCGCCAATTTACCAGGAAATCCTGAGGGCTTGCCACGGCAAGTAATAGTTTTGGGAGGGATTGCTGTTGGTTTGGGGATGGGATTTGGTTTAGCGTTTCTCCTAGAACTCTTATCTCCAACTTTTCGGCGTTCGGACGATGTGGAGGTGTCGTTGGGGTTTCCTATGCTAGCGACTATTCCAAGTTTTCAAATGGCCTATGGGAAATCGATGAAGATGTTATCTGGAACGACAGAATCTTTGGTAGGGGCCAATGGAAAATCTAATGGAAACGGATTTACTCATTATTTCGATGCGGAAATGTTGGGAAAAGATCAGGCGCGTTTTTATCGTCCATCTTCTAAAAAGCCGGCATTTCCCATGCAACTTAATTTAGTAGCTAAATGGCGCCCTCAGTCGGTAGTTGCCGAACAATTTCGAGTTGCCGCCACGAGGTTAGACCTGTTGGGTGATCGGCCCATGGGAAACGTGGTTTTAATGTCGAGCGCAATGAAGGGCGAAGGCAAGACATCTACTGCGGGGAACCTTGCCTATACCTTAGCCCGAGATCTTGATGAGGCGACCTTGGTGATTGATTGTGACTATAAATGTCCCAATTTGCATAATATCTTTGCTTTACAACCTTCTCCAGGTGTGGCGGATTATCTGGCTGGAGAAGCTCCATTAGAATCGTGTTTTCAGCAGATCCAGGATTTGCCGTTGTGGTGTATGTCTGTTGGAGACGTGGAATCCAACCCCGTTTCGTTGTCAAAACTGCAGCACCTGTCACCGTTGATTGAGTCGGTACGTTCAAGGTATCGTTTTATCATTCTTGACGGGCCTCCCATTCTCCCTCTTGCTGATATTAATGTTTTAAGTGGACTGGCGGACATTGTTTTAATGGTAGTGCGCTCAGGTGTTACCCCAAAAGATGTGGTGCAAAAAGCTACAGAAATGTTGCATGGCTCAAGCCCAACCCGATTGATCCTTACCGATGCCTGGTCAGAGGGTGTTCCCTATTATGTGCGCCAGGGCTATTCCTCGGCTTATTCCCTCACTAGTTCAGGATGAACGAGGAATATTTCGATTCCTCGGTCACCATCATGCCGAATCCCGATGGTTTACGAAAGTCTTCCTTTTCCTGGAAATGGTTGGGATTTAAAAAGCGCGTCTTGATTTTAGGCGATGGCAAATTGGCGCATGATTTGGCCAGAGTGTTGGTATATGACCGGTCTCATCGATACGATGTCGTAGGCTTTCTTTCTGGAGATCAAGCCCGAATTGGAACGCGTCTGGTCAATCCCACCATCATTGGGGTAGTTGAGCAATTATTTGAACTTTCCGAACAGCATCAAGTTCAAACCATTGCAGTGTGTGTAGAAGATCGGCGGGGATCGATGCCCTTGGATGCCTTATTGGATGCTAAATCCATGGGGATTGAAGTGGTCGATGGGCATCGGATGTATGAAGAAGAATGTGGACGGATGCCCATCGATGAATTGAAGCCGAGTTTTTTGATTTTCTCGTCTGGCTTCAAACGAAAACCCGTTATCCTCGTGCTTAAGCGAATTGGTGATATTGCTGGTGCTCTGATCGGCCTGGCGTTTTTAGCCCCATTAATGAGTGTCATTGCCCTTTGTGTTAAATGGGACTCCTCTGGCCCAATCTTGTATCGTCAAACACGTGTAGGGTTGCATGGGTATCCGTATGTGTTGTTAAAGTTTCGCTCTATGCGACAGGATGCTGAAGCCGAGGGCGTCAAATGGGCAGAGCTTGGGGACTCCAGGGTCACGAAGTTAGGCTATTGGTTACGCAAGCTTCGGCTCGATGAACTGCCCCAATTCATCAACGTTTTGAAGGGTGAAATGAGTCTTGTGGGGCCTAGGCCGGAGCGGCCGCATTTCGTTCAAGATCTAAGAAAGCAAATCCCTTATTATGATCTTCGACATACAGTACGACCGGGTATTACGGGATGGGCGCAAACCTGTTTCCAATATGCTTCGTCGTTGGAGGATTCTCATGTCAAACTCCAATATGACCTCTATTATGTGAAAAATTTATCCTTGTGGTTAGATTTCAAAATTTTGCTTCGTACGATTAGAGTGGTGTTGCAGGGGAGTGGGGCCAGATAAGGAACAAATTAAAGGGATGCTAGGATAGACTAATATGAACGCCATTAGCTTTGACATTGAAGAACATTTTCAGGTGGCCGCGTTTGATTGTGCTGCTCGCCGCCGCCATTGGAGTACGCAAGAAAGTCGAGTCGAACGGAATACCCAAGTGATTCTCGATGTGCTGGAGGAGCGAGGGATTAAATCGACCATGTTTGTTTTAGGTTGGGTGGCTGAACGGAACAAAGCCCTCGTCAAACGAATTGTCGATGCTGGGCATGAATTAGCTTCTCATGGCTATGGGCATGAATTAATTACTGTACAAACACAGAAGGTCTTTCGAGAAGATGTGAGTCGCGCGAAAAAAATATTAGAAGACATTGGAGGGAAGCCAATTCTCGGTTATCGGGCCCCCACCTTTTCTATCACCAAAGAAACGGAATGGGCGTTGCCCATCCTTGTCGAAGAAGGGTATCGATACGATTCAAGTATTGTTCCCATTGTGCATGATTACTATGGAATTCCTGGAGCCAATCCTACCATCCATATCTTGAAAACAGATTCCGGCCCCATCGTCGAAGTGCCCCCCTCCACGTGTAGATTGGCTGGATTGACCCTCCCAATTGCTGGGGGCGGGTATTTCCGTTTATTTCCGTATCCTCTCTTGAAAAAACTCTTGCGACGAGTGGAAGCGCAAGGCCAACCTCTCATTATGTACCTTCATCCTTGGGAACTTGATCCAGGCCAGCCGCGCATGCGCGGATCGCTCCTCTCCCAATTCCGGCACTATCTCAATCTGGACAAAGTCCACGGGCGACTCACTCACCTCCTCCAAGATTTTTCCTTCGGCCCTATTTGTTCCTTGCTCCCGGTGTAAGCCAAGTCTTTTTTCCCTGTTCCAATAACCTATGGAGGGGTTTAGCAAGATCTGTCGCTAGAGGGCCTTGAAGCGAGGTGTTCCTTTAGAGTCATTCCCAATAAATTTTCCATGATCGAAGAGGGAGAACGGTTGGTATTTTTAGGTGTGCACTCTGGCTGTTGTTGATAGTCAGAAAATCCTGTTCAATGGGAAGGAAATTTAGGCGAAATACGAGAGCAAAATGAGTAGCGTGGAACGGCTGTGGCGACTTACCGTTCTTGGCTATTTAATGAAATGGCGTATGGTGCAGACCTGCCACCATTCTTTGGCCAGTGGCCGTCGTGTTTGTAGGCTTACCATTTTTTACCTACAGTTCTTTCATCACTTCCATTTCCAGGTCCCGTTCAGTAACCACTTTTTTTCAGCCGCATATTCTCCTGACCGAGATGCCGCAACCCGTGGACAATCGCCCACCTCCATCTGTCCAAACTGTCGGTTCCACCGATAAATGGATTGTGCTGAGACTCGAGGTTGCGAGCAGCTTGCTCAATTGTGCTAGCTTCGGCATCTCGGAGGATGCGCACCATTTGTTTCTCTATGATTCGCCTATTCTTCATGTGTGGTCCTCCTCAGCTTGAGGAAAACGTAACATTACTCTAGTCCAACAGTTGGGGAGTACTCCAGTCCATTATGAAAAGTCGACTGGGGAGAGGGCTTTTTAACCAAAAACTGTTGGTAGGCACGTATGGGATCACTCCCTAATGGTACTTCTTCCCAGGCAATATAGGGATTATCAACTCCTTCAGGCCTTTGACAGTGATCATGCTGGGATGAGGTTTGGCTGCTGATTCGAGCGTGAGCCTCTTGCGTGGCGGGAAATTCGCGCAATCTGTTCTTCATGTACATTATTTCCCCCCTGCGGTTCTCTTTTTATACAGAGGAAAGGCTATGATATTTCCTGTCCGTAGATTCTTGGTGCCCTTCATTCTTGTACCTGCGAAAGTGGCAAATTGATTGACCTTAAGTATAAATGGGCTATAAATGGTAATTGGTACTAGTCAAGTTTGAAAATAAGCGGTTTATGAGTCAACCGCCATCAATGGGCTAAGGTGAATCCTCTCCATTGGTTTGTTCCCTTGCGATTACGTTTTCCCTGTTTTAGATAGAGGGAAATTTTTCTTGACATTAATTTTGCCAGGGCAACCCTTTTGGAGTTTTCTGAGGTTTTTTCCAGCTATTTTGTTTTTTCTTGTGGCCTAAATGTTTATGATAGGGCTGTTCTGTCCTTTATAAGGTCTTACTGAATATTTTGTGAGATGTTTATCTTCATTTTGGTATGAGAATTTACTTTACAAGTGGGTAAAACTCATTCAATTTTGTTGGAGTTATAGCGTATGAATTATTCTGATGTGTGGCGCCTTGGTCTGGTTTTGTTGTTGGTGATTGGGTCTTTTCCTAATGACCGAGCTATTGCTGTTGTGAGTCTGGAATCTTCCTTTTCGGTGTCACAATCGTATACTAGTAATTTATTTTTTGAAGATGAAGATGAGGACGATGATTTTGGGACGTTTTTGGGTCCCAATTTCACCCTTCTTTATGAGAATCCTGATCTTGTTTTGGGAGCGACCTATACAGGAAGGCTATCATTCTTTGTGAATAATCCAGATGCAGGCCGATATAGCCAGAATGCCAATATTATTTTGGATCTGCCCTTTTTAACCAAACGGTATAGGGGGTTAACGGTGACTATTGATGAGTCCATGACGTTTACCCCTCAATTGGATGGGTTTTCGCTGTCTGGAGCCGAAGATGCCTCCACCTCCTCAGGAGGCAGGAATCAAAATTCTGGAAGTGCAACTGGTGGGTCAGGGTTTGGCGGGGGGGCAGGCGGTACATCAAGCGGTACAACAGGCGGAGGGCTTGGCAGTAGTCAAGGTGGATCAGGGGTCTTTACGAGACGTTCCAATGCTTTTAATAATAATGCGGGAGTTACAGTTGGTTATGCGTGGTCTCGTCGAATACTCCCTTCCGTGGGATATACCAACAATTATCTCCATTTTTTTTCTGGAGGGCTTCAGGATTCCTTAACTCATAATGGTCGAACATCGCTATCGTACCAATTTACAGAGCAAACAAGTGTTACTCCTTCCTATTCCTATTCCCAAACTAAATTTATCGGAAAATCCTCAGGATCCACTAGGGGAAACAAAATTATTCGCCATAGTCCCAGTCTAGGTTTTTCCCATGCCCTATCCCCTTCTATAAACGTTGCAGTTAGGGGCGGAGTGACGTTTTCTAAACAAATTGGGGCAACGGAACAAGAGCAGGTTCCCAATCCTGTTCCTCCACCAACTACTATAAGCGTGACAAGGAAAATTCCTGAAAAGTTCCGTCGAACTATTGTAGGTTCTGCTGGGATCTCAAAATCGTATACTCAAGGGAAGGTCGGAATCAATTTTTCTCAGTCAGTGAGCAATGGGGTTGGGTTGGCGGCTCAAACTAATCGTTCACGAAATGTGACCGGGAGAATAAACCATGCCCTGAGTCAGCGGATGGATGCGTTTGGATCCGTGGGGTGGGCCGCCAATGATTCGATTGACGGAGATGCTTTTGATACCACGACGTATAGGATTCAAACCGGTCTTGGGTATACCTTTGCCTCCTGGTTATCCGGGAATTTTTACTATTCTCACATTAGGCAAAGCTCAAGCGGGTCGGCAGCTACCGACCTCAATGTAGACCAATTCTTTCTTGGCTTTACAGCAGTAGCTGATCCCTGGATTATTTATAGATAATTTCTGCATTTTCTCATACTTTTCTCTCCTAGAGGATGATTCTGCTTCCGGTTAACACTTGGAATCCAAGGAACTTTCCATTTGAGAGCATAATGTACGTCCATGAGAAAACATTTCGAGCTTGACTCCTTGTTCAATTGATGCTCGCTTATCTAAGGGTTATCGGTTGGGCCTTTTCTCATCAAGTACCTTCCCTAAGTGACCGAATCAGGTATTAAGAAGCGTCAGGAAGTTCCCCAACCCATCAGGATGAGATAATTTAATCCGCTGGGCTATTACATCAGGAATTCACTGACTCACTTTAGATATGAATATTTTGTACCTGTGCCACCGGATTCCTTTTCCCCCTGATAAGGGCGATAAAATACGATCTTATCATCAGATTCAAGATTTATCTCGACGACATGCCGTGTATATCGCCTGCTTAATTGATGACCCTGATGATTGGCAATATGTTGATCCCCTTCGTGCCATGTGTCGGAAGGTCGAGGTGGTTTGGAGAAAGGGGTTTCAAGAGTGGTGGCGCATTGGGAAGGCGTTTCTAGGTGGTCAGCCACTGTCACTTGGGGCCTTTTACGTGCCAGCTCTCCAGGAGAAAGTAAATATTATTTTAGAGCAGGAAGCTATTGATCGTATCGTGATTTTTTCCTCTCCCATGGCTGAGTACGTCAAACATGTTTCAGGCATTCCTAAAATCATCGATTTTGTCGATATGGACTCTGAAAAGTGGAGGGCCTATGCCCAGATTAAACCATTTCCACTTTCTTTTCTGTATCAGACTGAAGCAGATCGATTGGGGCAGTACGAATTGGAGATGGCCACGACATGTCAAAAATCTCTCGTGATCTCCCAAGAGGAAACTCACGTGCTTTGGGAACGGTCCAACCACATGGTTGAGCCAAAGGTGATTCAAAATGGTGTGGATTCGGAATATTTTTCTTCTTCATGCGAGGTGTCTAAGACGAAACCGATTATCGTCTTTACGGCGGCTATGGATTATTTTCCAAATGTTGACGGAGCGTTATTTTTTTGCCAAGAAATTCTTCCACGCATTCATCACGTGATCCCACACGCACAATTTCTGATTGTTGGGCGGAATCCCGTGGCTGCTCTGCAACGAATGGCAGAACGGATGCCACATGTTAAGGTAACGGGTACTGTGCCGGATGTTCGTCCGTATTTGTCTGAGGCCATGGTTGCGGTCGCACCGTTGCGAATTGCGAGGGGGATTCAGAATAAAATTCTCGAAGCCATGGCGATGGAATTGTCCGTGGTGGGTACGACCAAGGCTTTTCAGGGATTGGCTGTGGCATCGGACCATGGCATGTATGTGGCTGATGACCCTGGTGAATTTGCCGATGCAGTCGTCAAGCTTTTAGGCAATCCTGAAGGAGCCAGAGCTTCTGGCGTTTCAGCAAGGCAGTTTGTGAAATCGAAGTATGATTGGGGCGACATCCTTCAAGAATTCGAACAGATTCTTGAAGAAGTCACGGTATAAAAACGAAATTGAAAAGTGAAGAAATAGCTGACTTCCCTGATAGCCTGGTTGTGCTGTGAACATGAAATTAATTGATGTATGATCTCATTGGACTCTCCTCCATTAATCATGCATGTCATCTATCGATTGGCGCTGGGAGGTTTGGAAAACGGGTTAGTCAATCTTATTAATCACATGCCTCAGGGACGGTACCGGCATGTCATAGTATGCTTAACCGATTTTACGGATTTTCGAGAACGACTGTGTTCTCCGGCGGTTTCTGTGCTCGCTCTCCACAAACAACCTGGGTTGGATTTGTCGGCCTATGGAAGGTTGTGGACCATCATTCGTGATTTGAAGCCAGCGATTGTGCATACACGAAATTTACCAACGTTGGAGATGTCTGCAGTCGCGGCATTGGCGCGCGTTCCGTATCGTATCCATGGAGAACATGGGCGCGATATTCATGATGCGTATGGAACCAGTAGGAAATTTTTAATCTTTCGGAAAATTCTGGATGTTGCAGTTCATCACTATGCGACTGTGAGTCAAGACCTCGAACGGTGGCTCAAGGAGATGGTGGCGATTGCTCCCAAGAAAGTGAGTCAAATTTATAACGGGGTCGATACGCAACTCTTCTATCCGAATCGGCAACAAGGACGGGACGTTCTCCCAAATGGGTTTGCCAGTTCGGATCAGGTGGTGATTGGGACCGTGGGGCGATTTCAATTGGTGAAAGATCAAGCTACTTTGATTCGAGGTATAGCCGCTCTTGTGCAAAAGGATCCAGCCCTAGGCCATAAATTCCGTGTCGTGATCGTTGGTGACGGGCCCTTAAAGATGGACCTCGAACAATTGGTTCGCGAATCTCACTTGACCGATATGGTGTGGATGGCTGGGGCGCGAACGGATATTCCTCGCCTCTTGCAGAGCATGGATATCTTCGTCCTGCCTTCAGAGGCTGAAGGTATTTCCAATACTATTTTGGAAGCAATGGGCACCGGACTTCCGGTTATCGCCACGCGAGTTGGTGGAAATGCGGAGCTTGTCTTAGAAGGCGAAACTGGCCGGCTTGTTCCTGCAAAAGATCCTCACGCTCTTGGCGCGGCATTATTGGCCTATCTTCAGGATCTGAAGACGATGCGGAATCATGGTGAGGCAGGGAGGAAACGAGTCGAAGAAAAATTTTCCATGCAGGCCATGGTGGAGGGCTATCTTCAGGTGTATGACGGTATGCTGGGAAACTCTTCCTCTATCTCTGGAAAGTCGAGGCAGGAGACGTGTCTGGGTGCGGGTGTTCAGAGTGCGACTGTAGTGCATAAATAAAGCAGGAAGATTAGTTATATGTGTGGAATTTGTGGAATATTCAATGCCGGAACCGGAGAGCCCGTATCCGGTTCCCTTTTGAAAAATATGGCGGATACCTTGGTGCATCGAGGTCCGGACGACGAAGGATTCTTTTTTGATGGGCCTGTGGGCTTAGCGCATCGGCGCCTTTCCATTATTGATGTGGAAGGGGGGCATCAACCCCTGTCCAATGAAGATCAATCAATTTGGGTCGCCTTTAATGGTGAAATTTACAACTTCCAGGAACTAAGAGATTTCTTAGAAAAAAAAGGCCATGTGTTTAAAACCCGCTCCGATACGGAGGTGATTGTTCATCTCTATGAGGAACAAGGGGAGGCATGCTTTCGGTCATTACGGGGGATGTTTGCGTTGGCCATTTGGGATCGTCCAAAACGGTCAGTCATTTTGGCAAGAGATCGTGTAGGGAAAAAACCACTTTTTTATAGTTTTGATGGGGACCAATTGGCGTTTGGTTCTGAGATGAAAGCTTTGTTGGCCATCCCTGGTATCAAGCGCGAAATTGATCTTGAGGCCTTGAGTGATTATTTTTCCTTGTTGTACGTTCCTGTACCCAAATCGATTTTCAAGGCTATCAGGAAGGTAA
This sequence comes from Nitrospirales bacterium, assembly GCA_965248225.1. Taxonomy (GTDB): domain Bacteria; phylum Nitrospirota; class Nitrospiria; order Nitrospirales; family UBA8639; genus Nitrospira_E. Next base: position 2,897,443 of record CBDFIV010000015.1, on the reverse strand, counting down.
GGCCGGGTCATTATGTCGTGGTCTCTCCCAAGGGCCTCCGGGAATGTGAATACTGGGATATTGATTTCTCACAGCCAGAGGAGCGGTCCGAGGCTCAATGGTGTGATCAGATCGTGCAGGTTCTTCGTGAGGCCGTTCAACTCAGATTAATCAGCGAGGTGCCGTTGGGAGCCTTTTTATCAGGCGGGATTGATTCTTCCTCCGTGGTGGCCTTGATGTCGCAGATTGCTGGGGCAGGAGTGGTGACCACTTCTATGGGGTTTCAGGAAAAAGAATTTAATGAAGTGGAATATGCCCGAGAAGTGGCGCAGCAATATCACACCCGTCATTTTGAGGAAACGGTGAATCCCGATGCGGTGGGCATCACCGAAAAATTAGCCTGGTTTTACGATGAGCCGTTTGCGGATTCTTCCGCGATTCCTACTTACTATGTATCCAAATTGGCTCGAAAACATGTGACTGTCGCGTTATCAGGTGATGGGGGAGATGAATTTTTTTGCGGGTATCGGCGATATATGTTTGATCATCGGGAGGAGCAAATTCGTGGATTCCTCCCCGCCAGCATCCGGACAGGGCTTTTTGGAACATTGGCATCACTCTATCCTAAGGCAGATTGGGCCCCACGGATTTTTCGTGGCAAAGCGACGTTTCAAAATTTAGCGCGGTCTCATATTGAAGGATATTTTCGATCCGTATCGGCTGTTTCACCAGAGATTAAACAAGCATTGTTGCATCCGGATATCTGGAAGGAGTTAGGTGGCTACGATACTGCAGACGTATTCCGAACCTACTATGACAAGGCCGCTGGGGCGAATCCCATGGCTCGTATTCAATATGTGGATGTAAAGACCTATTTGACTGATGATATTTTGACCAAAGTGGATCGAGCGAGTATGGCCAATTCCTTGGAGGTGCGTGCACCCATGCTCGATGGTGAATTTATGGAGCTGGCAGCGAAGATTCCCACGTCATTGAAATTGAAAGGTACGAGTGGAAAAGATATTTTAAAGAAGGCCTTTTCACCGTTTCTTTCTCAAAATATTTTGTATCGACAAAAAATGGGGTTTGCGGTTCCTTTGGAACGATGGTTTCGGGTGGAATTAAAGGACATGGCTCACAGTATGTTATTCGATGGCCCTGGTGACCCAATCTTGAATAGATCGACTGTTTCAAAGCTCTGGAATGACCATCAATCAGGCTTGCATAACCGAGCAACTGAACTTTGGACCGTGTTGATGTTTCGCATGTGGCAAAAACAATTTGGTTCCTCGGTCGCTGGAATGCGGTAATCGGTGATGAATATCCTTGCTTTTACCAGCTTATATCCCAATAACCAGTCGCCCAATCATGGAATTTTCATTCAACAACGACTGCAGCAGTGTATAGCCCGTCATGGGTGGACGGTGAAGGTCATGGCACCAGTTCCATATTATCCACCTGGATTAGGAGGGTGGCGCGCAAAATATCGGAAGGTTATGAGGCATGAAAAACATGAAGGCATAGAAGTGTGGCATCCCCGTTATGTGATGATTCCTAAGATTGGGATGATGTTTCAAGGATTGTTCTTGTTCTTATCGGTCTGTTGGCAGGTGCGGGTTCTCCAACGGACCTTCCCCTTCGTTCTTATCGATGCCCATTTTGTGTATCCTGATGGGTTTGCGGCTATTTTATTAAGCTGGGTCACTCGTGTCCCGGTTGTGGTATCGGTCAGAGGCAGTGATGTGAATTTGTTTAAAGACATTCCCATTATTCGACAACTGATTATATGGGTGCTCCGAAAGGCCAATGCCGTTATTGTAGTCTCCGATGCCCTCAAACAAGTTTCTATGGGGTTAGGTGTCGATGAAAAGAAAATTGGTGTCATACCCAATGGAGTGGATTCGGAAAAGTTTTTCTCTATCCCTCAAGAGGAAGCGAGAAAGAAAATTGGTTTTATCGGAGATGGCCAGTCATTGGTGTTGTCGGTGTGTCATTTGACGGCAAACAAAGGCCTTGATGTGTTGTTGGAGGGGCTTTCCCTTTTAACAAAAAAAACGCCGTCATTGATTTGGTCCTTATATATTGTTGGGGATGGGCTCGAACGTGAGCGATTGGAACGTCTTACGCAATCCTTGGATTTGGCCTTCCGCGTAAAGTTTTGTGGACCAGTTCCTCATGAGCAGTTGGTCTGGTTTTATAATGCGGCCGATGTGTGTTGTTTGCTGAGTGAACGGGAAGGATGGCCAAATGTGATCGTGGAATCGTTAGCCTGTGGTACACCCGTGTTGGCCACTTCAGTAGGAGGTATTCCGGAAATTGTCACGTCTCCCAAGGTTGGAACGTTGGTGGCACGAAAACCGGAAGACGTGGCGAAGGCATTGAAGGCCAGCCTGGAATGTACCTGGTCAAAATCAGAAATCGTGAATTATGCTCAGCAATTTCGATGGAGTCAGACCGCTGATGCAGTCAAAGAAGTCTTTCAGTCGGCGTTGCCAAATCAGAAAACTTCTAGCGCAATGACTTTTCCTTCTGGCTTGTAACTAAGGGGAACGAGAATCGATGAAATCGTCGAAACGTCTGTCTGTGATGTTGGTGGCCGGAGCACGACCCAATTTCATGAAAATTTCCGCGATCATTGATGCTTTGAAGGATTTCAATCGATCGCATTCCCGGCCCATTGCCTTTCAGTTGGTGCATACGGGGCAACATTATGACCAACAGATGTCGCAATCGTTTTTTCAGGATCTTGGCATGCCTAAGCCGGATGTGGACTTAGAGGTGGGATCGGGGTCGCATGCCCAGCAGACGGCTGAAATCATGCGGCGTATTGAACCTGTCATGTTAAAAATGCAGCCCCATGTCGTGTTGGTGGTGGGTGATGTGAATTCGACGATTGCCTGTGCCCTTGTTGCATCTAAAATCGTTTATCCTCAGTCTAATGTCCGTGGACTCCCTTCGCGGCCTCTGATCGCGCATGTGGAAGCCGGGCTGAGAAGTTTTGATTGGGAGATGCCTGAAGAAGTCAATCGCGTGATGACTGATAGACTGTCCGATATGTTATTCACGACCGAAGAGACCGCCAAGCAACATTTACGAAACGAAGGTATTGCTGTAAAAAAAATATTCTTTGTTGGCAATACTATGGTTGATACGTTGTTGAAACACCGTGAAAAGGCTATGCAGTCTCCGGTCCTACAAACATTAGGGTTAGGCCTTCCTCTGAATAAAGTCACTCGTTCCAGGAAGAAAATAGTCGCGCAATCCGTTCGGTCGTATGCCGTCTTAACGTTGCATCGTCCTAGTAATGTGGATCAGCCTAAGACGTTAAAGCCGATACTCAATGCTTTGAAAGTTATTAGCAAAGACCTACCGGTTGTCTTTCCTGCCCACCCACGAACCCGAGCACGATTGATGGATTTTGGATTCCAACGCTATTTTGCGAATGCCCTAGATGGAAGCCAGGCAGCTGTGGGACGTTCGGGGCTGTATTGTGTTGATCCGTTGAGCTACCTGGACTTTCTGTGTCTTACGGCACATGCCAGTCTTGTGCTGACGGATTCAGGTGGCATACAGGAGGAAACCACGATTCTCGGTGTTCCATGCGTGACCATTCGAGAAAATACTGAACGGCCGATTACCGTGACACAAGGAACCAACGTCTTGGCCGGGGTGAGCACACAGTCAATTATTTCCCATGCTGAGCAGCAGCTACGTACAAGACCAAAACGGGTAAAGCCCAAATATTGGGATGGCAAAGCTGGTGAACGGATTGTCAATCTTTTGAGTGAGCGAGTTCGTGGGTAATGATGCCTTTGCCCCGAAGGTGCTCCATGTATTGGATCACAGTTTGCCTTTGCATAGCGGCTATGCCTTTCGGTCACAAAATATTTTGCGGTGCCAACTGGATTTAGGTTGGCATCCATGTGCGGTGACTTCGATCAAACATCAATTGGGGCTAAAGAACAATGGGGTGTCATGTACTGATGAACAAATTGATAACATTCGATTTTACCGAGCTGATTTCAATTCGAGGATGACTGGTGAGTATTCAAACCAGTTTCAAGTAGTTGCCAAGTTGTTTTCCTCGTTGAAACGGGTGATTGCTCTTGAACAGCCTGATGTTTTGCATGTGCATTCTCCGGCATTAAATGTGTTGCCTGCTTTGGTATTAGGCCGAAAATTGGGGATTCCTGTTGTCTATGAAATCCGGGCCTTTTGGGAAGATGCCGCTGTGGATCATGGCTCGTATCGTGAGTTTTCTTGGAAATATCGGTTAGTGCATGCCTTGGAAACCTGGGCTTGTCGGAGGGTTCACCATATAGCGGTGCTGTGTGAGGGTATTAAACAAGATTTGCAAAAACGAGGAATCAGCGAAAATCATATGACGATTGTTCCGAATGGCATTCATACAGCTGATTTTCAGCCATGCCCAGCAGACGAAAATTTTCGTCATGCATTGGGCTTAGAGGGGAAACTGGTGATTGGGTTTGTGGGTTCCTTCTACCGATATGAAGGGTTAGGTCTCCTTGTAGAGGCCTTCGCCAAACTTCTCAAGAAACAAAATAACCTGATTCTGCTTTTGGTGGGAGGCGGAGAGGTAGAGGAAGAATTGAAGTCTCAGGTGCACCGCTTATCCTTAACTTCCCACGTAGTTTTCACAGGACGTATTCCTCATGAACGAATTCCTGGAGTGTATGGATTGTTTGATTTTTTAGTGTATCCACGCAACTCGATTCGCTTAACCGAATTGGTGACCCCATTAAAGCCTCTGGAAGCAATGGCCATGGGAAAACCGTTAGTCGCCAGTGATATTGGTGGCCATCGTGAACTTATCCAAGATGGAGAAACAGGAGTGCTATTTCAAGCTGGGAACGTAGAATCCCTTGTTCAAAAACTCGAAGGGTTGTTGCGGGAACCTGATCGAATACAGCATCTGGTTCAGTGTGGAAAGTCGTGGGTGGCCCAAGAACGTTCTTGGGAAAGGATCGTGAAACGATATATTCCCATCTATCAAAAAGTGTTAGGGCGAATGGCTTAAACGGGAGATTTTAATTTAGCCCAATGTGCGTTCTATCGTTTCTGCCCCGTTTCTTCAGGAGTTGCATGCCCACTTGATTTTTAAGAAAACGAAACACACTTTCCTTCTTTAAATTATAAGGAGATAAAACCGAGGTCGGATCATTGAGAATTCGTTTAAGGTCGGATGCTGGGGTTTCCATGGAAATCATACCCATAATTGAGCCCCCGATACTCGCTGGCCGCCAGAACTCGGACGAAAAGGGGAGGGGATCACTCCCCGAAAGGATGCGCGTTCCCTGTTTTGTTGCCTGATTGAAATGAGTTGGGTAGGGAAGGAATCCTGGTCTGGAGCTTGTATCGCCAAGATACAGATTTGTACCTTTTTGAGATTGTAAAACCTTAGAAAGAACCGTTCCTCGCTGACCCCACCACTTGCCAAATCCCCATGGGATTACAGGAATTCCTCCCTGATTCCTTACAATCTCAATCGTATCTTCTATCGGAGTTCCATCCTGGAAATTGCTAGCGGTTGCCAAGGCTAATACCTCTAGATTCTCTTTGGTGACAATCTGTCGGCCAGCAATTAATACTAATTCTCCCCCATTGCTAGACTTCGCTAGTAAGGAGCTATTCTCACATGTTCGGTGAAAGCTCCATTTCCTGATATGGTTTTCTAAGGATGTGTCAATATTTTTGGTGTAAGATGCGAGACGTTGAAACCAGTGATCCCATGATGATTCCGTTAAGAGCAGTACTCCGATGAATTGATCTCTTTTTCCGGAACGATTGTTTTCCTCTTTACAGTTCTCATAGGCCGAATCTAAAAAAGCTGTTAAGTTGAAACAGTCGTGAATATGAACATGGGTATCAGTAATAATCAAAAATGCATTATTATCCATCACTATTCTTATTTAGGTTTTTTGGACTGAGGAAAATTTTTTAGCGGAGAATTTAATTTGACTTGTCATCATCGAGGGCCGGTCAAATAATACTTTTAAAGTATGCGATGGTCTTGGATAGCCCCTCCTCAAGTGTAATTTGTGGCTCCCAGCTCAAAAGGACCCTCGCTCGTTGAATGTCAGGTCGGCGTACTTTAGGGTCATCTGTAGGTAAGGGATGGTGTTCGATCGGACTCGTTGAACCTGTCTGACTCAATACCATCTTGGCAATTTCGAGGACCGTCAGTTCTCGGGGATTGCCAATATTGACAGGGTAATGAATGGTTCGGCCATTTTCTGAACTCTCCTTAGAGGCCAAAAGCAAGGCAACAATTCCTCGAACGAGATCATCTGCATAGCAAAAGCTTCTGGTCTGGGATCCATCTCCATAGACACTTAAGGCTTTTTTCTGCAAGGCCTGCACTATAAAGTTCGAAACAACCCGACCGTCTTTTGGTCGCATTCGAGGTCCAAAGGTATTAAAAATTCGCACAATTCTGGTGTCGAGTCCATGGTAAGTATGGTATGCGGTCGTGATGGCTTCCCCAAACCGTTTCGCTTCATCATAGACCCCTCGTGGACTAATGGGATTCACGTTTCCCCAGTATGATTCCGGTTGAGGGTTGACCAGGGGATCGCCATAGACCTCAGAGGTACTTGCTAGCAAGAACCTGGCTCCTTTTGCCTTGGCCAGGCCTAGTGCTTTGTGGGTGCCCAAGGCCCCAACTTTCAAGGTGGCAATGGGATATTCCAAATAATCCTGTGGGCTAGCCGGTGACGCAAAGTGCATGACCGCATCCAAGGTGCCGTCCACGTGCAAGTAGTCGCAGACGTTATATTTGATAAATGTAAAGCGGTCATGTCCCATGAGGTGCGCAATATTTTCTGGACGCCCGGTAATAAAGTTGTCCATGTTAATGACCTCATGGCTCTGCTGAATGAGAAGATCAGATATGTGGCTACCAAGAAATCCAGCTCCCCCTGTAATCAAAATTCTCATGAACTTCCCCTTTCTATTCTTTTATTCTTGTGAAATTTTATAATCGTTTATTTCCTCAAGCGTCCACCAGGAAGACTTCTTTTAGGAGTCTAGATGTCCTAGGGAATCATCATACCTGATATTAATGTTGAGACAACCAATTCAGCAACAATGGGCGGCTCTGAGATATAAGAGAAGGAAGCTGCTAGATTGTGACGATATGGTGAGTCGATTCATTGGTTAGTTCAAATTCTCCAGTGCTAAAGAGTGTACGCCATGCGACAATTTTTGTAGTTGTTATCCCTGCGACGTCCCCATATTTTTAGAGAAAGACTTCACTCACAGGTTTATGAGAGTGGTTTGATCTATCTAAAAGGAGGGAACTATGGTTATTCAGGAATCTTTCGCAAGACTTTTACTTTATTTAGACGAGCAAGAGCTGGACTGAGTCGACTGGAGATTTAGGGAATAGAATGATGGTGGGGGAATTCGGAAAATGCCTCATCAGGTTGAAACGGACCTAAGGCCAAAGTTAACCTTTTATTCTCGTTATCAAAGACGATATGGCAATTGGAATAAATAGCACAAGTATTTGTGGGTCCATTTTTATGAAATTGATGATTTCCTGTTTGTTGATCGACATTCCATGCGACAGCCGATGAAGCACTTCTTCCACGCAGGATTGTCTTAGTCCACTAATTCGTCGATCAAGTTCTTTCTCCTGCACAGCATTCAGCTCATACCGTTCCTTGATTTGTTTCCGATATCGCATATCATCATAAATTTTTTCGATGGCCCTTTCGTGTCCCCAAAGGGTGGCCGAATAGACATTGAGTCCTTCTCCATAACGACATTCACATTTTGTAGAAAAAACGGTCTTGTCAGTGGCTCGTGCGAGATCCATCCAAAACAAATACTCTTCTCCCGTAATGGTGAAATCTATGGGGTAACGAAGGTGAGGAAATTTTTTGACTCGGTAGACTATCGTGGACTGCCCCAATATGTTTCCCACGATAATTTGTGTAAACATGTCGACACCGAATTCCCTGAGCCATGTCGTTCCTTCTAGCAGGGGATGATCTTCTAGATTAATTCGCTTAGAGCGATCAAATGCGGAAATCGTCTGATGCAACTGGTAATGGTCTGAAAAATAGAAATCATAGCCTTTGTCTAATGCATAGATGGCATTTGACAGATGATCTTCCGTCCATTCATCGTCGGAATCTAGAAAGGCTACATACTCTGTTTCGGGTCGTAACTCATCTAGGGCTCTGTTTCTTGCTCGCCCCTGCTTCATATTTTTTTCCTGCTTGATGATTCGAATTATCCCCGGATGCTCCGCAATGAGGTCCTGTAACTCAGACTCGGGTGTTACGGGCGACACATCATCGACAATGATAATCTCATAGTTTTCGAAATCCTTCTGTCCAATCGCTGAGGTGATACATTTCCTCAAAACCCCCTCAATTTTTTGGTAGTAAGGAATAACCACGGCTGTGCGAATGTTCATTAGAATTCCTCTCTCAACTAAACTCTCTTGCCGAAAACCCTGAATTGATTCCGGGTGATATCTGAACTTTGGGTCATTCAAACATGGGGCGGATCAGGAAATTGGTTATGTTTTTGTGGCCTAATATGCAACCCCTAGCTTTGCCCTTCTCAGAAGTTTTGAACTGACTTTGGGTTGAACGTGGATGGGAGTTCATGAATGAGGAATGTTGTTGGGAAGAATGGACCACAAAAACAAAGAAAATTGTTCAAGGCCCCATAGGGGATCATCGGCTTTAAAAGCATAGAACTTGAATGATTTTGACCGTTCAAAAATTGATAACATTCTGAGGGAAGTGTATGGCGATTTAAGCATGGAGAAATACAGATAGCAACAATTTTTGAATGGGTAACCCAAATACATTACTTTTTCTCGGGTTTGACCCTTTCAATGAAATTGAAGGGAGATCGGGCATAAACAAAAGTTGGCTCGGATCTGAGCTATTGTCAAATGTAGTGTCTGAAGCCTTGCTCACGCGGCGACTGGGTCATTGATTTTCTCTTCGATTCCATCGGTAAATTGTATCCCAGCGATGACCTTGGGTAATTCTTTGAATCCTCGCAAGCGTCTCCACGTTTTTTCCGCACACTGTCCTAACTTAAACATCATGTGCAGCATGCCATCACGAGTCAGGCAGCCTTTCGTGCGGGCGGTCCGATGGCGAATCGTTCCAAAGGTTGATTCGATGGGATTCGTGGTGCGCAGACTCGGCCAATGGGCGGCGGGAAAGGCATAGAACATCAGGAGCTCCTCCCGATCTTTCTGCAAGCAGGTCGCGGCTTTCGGATATTTGAGTCCATAGGTGTCGAGGAAGAGGGCAACGGCTTTTTCCGCATCCCCCTTGGTAGCTGACTGCCAGATTTCGTGTAAGGCCTGCTGGGCTTTGAGGTGAACACTTTTCGGCAACGCGTTTAAGCCATTCCGGGTCTTGTGGCACCAACACCGTTGGTGGCGCGTCCCGGGGAAGATTTCCTCCACTGCGGCCCAGAAGCCGAGGGCGCCATCCCCAACAGCCAAGGCCGGCGCGGTCAGCCCTCTCGCTTTGAGCTGCAACAGCACTTCTCGCCAACTCTGCGTCGATTCGCGGATCCCATCTTCCATGGCCAACAGATGTTTCTCCCCCGCGGCATTCATCCCGATCACGACCAACGCACACAAGCGCTGCTGCTCCGCTCGTAGGCCACTGTAGATGCCATCCACCCAGATAGAGACCCATTGGTTCGTATCAAGACGCTGTTGTCGCCAAGTCACATACTCTGCCCGCCAGATCTGCTTGAGGCGTGCCACGGTGCTCGCAGACAGCCCCTTGGCCTCAGGCCCCACGAGAGCTTCCAGGGCGGGTTGCATCTCGTCGGTGGAGATGCCCTTCAAATAGAGCCAGGGGATGGCCGCTTCTAAGCTCGCGGTCTTGCGCACATACGGAGGGACCAGCGCTGAATGAAACGTGATCGGGTCACCCTGGCGACTGCGTACTTTCGGGACCTGCACGGTCACTGGCCCAATACCCGTTTGAATCTCCCGTGTCGGCTGGCCACTGAGAACGACTCGCGCATGGCCCTGCTCATCTCGTTGCTCCGCATAGGTCGCCAAGAGCTCGGCCACCTCCGCTTTCAAGGCTTGGGCTATGAGCTGTTGGGCGCCCTGCCGAATCAAGTCCGTCAGCGAATCCTTGCTGCCTCGATCTTCTTCCTCAGATTTGGTACGTTCGAGCATCGTGGCGTCTCTCCTTTATGGTTGAGGTGTGGTTGTTTCGTCACAACCATTTCAACCCGAGACGCCGCGTGTTTTCAACTCATTTCATGCACTACTTACAAGTATAACTCGGGAGATATTCGTGGTAGTTTATAATGGGTTGCCGTTGTCGAACACGTCACCGTTCTATATTTCTTGCCAAGATTTGTCTAGGATAAATGTTTAATGTGGCGGATACTTTAGGCGAGAGTCGTGTTAAGATTTTTCTGGATCGGTGGTAGGTGGCGGTGCTATTAGGTTGTTAGCGTGTGCATCCACTTCGAGTTAACTCTTCCCGGCGTATGGGTCGGACGGTATCTGCGCTTATCCCGCTTAGGTGGACTAAGAGTTTAGGAAATTTCTGGTGCCAAAATCTGTCATTTACCTCATGGCACTCATCTCATGTATAGCGAGAGATCGACTGTATGGCGGATAGCATATCACGCGTTAACGTGGGTTGGGAGGTGTGGAGGCCTAGTTTTACCCTCGGGCCAGTGTAGCTGCCCATAAAAATTAGGGTATTACATCCTCTTCTTATTAATGCCAGCTGATTTTTCTCTTAGTTAAATGAGAAGTCCTATTTCCTTGAAATGTTTCGATTCTTTTCCTATTCTAGCCTATCAGATTTGGGAGGAGGGATATTGGGCAGTTTTCCGTGTTGTCGGTAAAGGGAATGGGGAAATTGATTTCTTTAAGAATGTATGTTTTGGGGGAAGCGTAGCCTTATGAGAATTCTTATGGTCGCTCCTCAGCCGTTTTTTGAGCCGAGAGGGACTCCCTTTAGTGTTTTAGGGCGTTTGAAGGCCTTGTCAAGTTTAGGACACGAGGTGGACCTTGTTACCTATCATATTGGGGAAGATGTTGCTATCCCTGGCGTCGCCATCCATCGGATTTCATCCGTTCCTTTTATAAAAAAAATTTCTATAGGACCATCCCTGAAAAAGTTATTTCTGGATGGGTTCATATTTGTGAAAACTGCCACTATGCTAATGCGGAAACGCTATGATTTGTTGCATTCACATGAAGAGGCCAGCTTCTTCTGCATTTTCTTTGCTAAAGTTTTTCGAGTTCCTCATTTATATGATATGCATTCTTCACTGCCCCAGCAATTGGAAAACTTTCATTATACAAAGTTCTCTCCCATTATTTGGTTATTTGGTTTTCTTGAGCAGCTAACTATTAATTCCAGCCAGGCCGTGATCACCATTTGCCCTGCATTAGAAAAGCAGGTGATGAAAGGCAACCCTCACGCGCCTCATTTGATGATAGAAAATGTGACGATTGAATGTTCGCCTGATGATGTTCCTGAGGCGGATGTCAAAATATTCAAGACTGCTTTTGGACTACATGAACGAATCATTATTTTGTATACAGGGACGTTTGAGGCCTACCAGGGTATTCCCCTATTAATTGGAAGTGCCCGAGACGTTGTAGCGAAAATTCCGAATGTTGTTTTCGTACTGATGGGTGGGACTCCACCTCAAGTTGAGATGATTCAATCGCAGATCCGGGAAGTAGGATTGCTTCCTTACTTTTGCTTGACTGGGAGTCGCCCATCGATGGAAATTCCTTGCGCCATTCGTGCCGCCCACCTTTTAGTTTCACCCAGAGTAAAGGGAACCAATACACCTTTAAAAATCTATGCCTATTTGCAGTCTGGGAAACCGATCGTTGCGACTAATTTAAGTACTCATACACAAGTATTAAATGAACAGGTGGCAATATTGGTTGAGCCGACTTCGACTTCCTTTGCTGAAGGAATAATCGAAAGCGTCTTGCAAGAAGAGGAAGCAAGGAAGCGAGGAAGTCGTGCGCGTAACCTGTTTGACAGGGAATTTAGTTATGACATTTATCTTGAGAAAACAGAAAGAATTCTTGCTTTGGCCTTGAAGAAATAACGATGTGTGGTATTGCCGGTCTACTTTATCGTAACCCCCAAAGAAGGGTCGAATTGAACACCCTGAAAGGAATGTGTGATGCCATTGTTCATCGAGGTCCCGATGATGAAGGTTTTCATCTTGAGGGAAATGTTGGTCTAGGAATGCGTCGGCTGAAGGTGATCGATCTAGAGACCGGCCATCAGCCAATTTCAAATGAGGATGGTCGAATTTGGATTGTTTTTAATGGCGAAGTTTATAACTTTTCTGACTTACGTGGTGAGCTGGAGGGAAAAGGACATATATTTTCAACTCACTCAGATACCGAAACGATTATTCATGCCTACGAAGAATACGGAGATGAATGTGTCCATCGGTTAAATGGCATGTTCAGCTTTGCTATTTGGGATTCTAGTCGAGATCGACTGCTTTTGGCCCGAGATCGACTGGGTGTGAAGCCGCTGTATTATTATCACGATGCGACTCTATTGGCTTTTGGTTCAGAAATAAAAGCGATACTTCAATGCAAAGATGTTCCACGTCATATCAATTTTGACGCCCTCAATGCTTTTTTAACGTTTGAATATATCCCAGCCCCACTCTCAATTTTACAGGGTATTTATAAGTTACCTCCTGGGCATTTCTTAATAGCTCAGAACGGAACGATTTCTGTGAAACAGTATTGGGATATGGCCTACGATGTGTCCGGCCCTCTGAAGACGGAACAGGAGTTAGAAGAGGAGCTCTATGCCCTACTTGAAGATTCCACGAAATTGAGGTTGATCAGTGATGTCCCTCTAGGTGCATTTCTTAGTGGAGGAGTCGACTCAAGCACCATCGTCCAAATTATGGCCAACATGATGGATCAGCCAGTTAAAACATTTTCTATTGGCTTCGATGATTCTTCGTATAATGAACTTCGTTATGCCCGCCAAGTTGCAAAACTGTTTGGCACGGATCATTATGAACTCACAATCAAGCCAGAAATTGTCAATCTAGTTGAACATTTTTGTCAATATTTGGATGAACCATTAGGAGATGTGTCTGTATTTCCTACATATTTAGTGTCACAGTTGGCTAGGCAGCATGTGACCGTGGTGTTATCGGGGGATGGAGGGGATGAACTGTTTGCTGGATATGATTGGTACTTGGCAAATAAGCTTGATGGGTTTTATCAGAAGCTTCCAGCTATGGTGAGAAAGATGCTATTTCAGGTGATGCATTCTCTTCGCCCTACCTCCCAGAAGAAAGGGTTCATTAATAAGTTAAAACGGTTTGTAGAGGGTGCGGCCCTTGATCCGTCTCTCCAGCACTATCGATGGAATATTTTTTTGTCGGATGTCACGAGACACCAACTTTATTCGACTGATGTGACTGGGGCTCTCGGGAGGAGAAAGGCAGAAGATCGTTTTGTTCAGCACCTTACGAGGGTTAAAGAGGCTGATCCACTCTGGCAGCAAGAGTATGCTGATATCAAGACGTTTCTAGTTGATGATGTGCTTGTCAAAGTAGATCGTATGAGCATGGCTCACTCATTAGAGGCCAGGACGCCCTTTCTAGATTACCGAGTTGTTGAATATGCAGCTCGAGTACCTAGTCGCCAAAAAATACGAGGACTAGAAACAAAGTGGCTCCTTAAGCGGTGCATGGAAAAGAAGCTTCCGCATGATATCCTTTATCGAAAAAAAGAAGGGTTTAGTATTCCCATGAAGAATTGGCTTCGACAGGAGTTGCGGCCTCTTATGGAGGACACCCTGAGCAGTAACCGAATTAAGAAGGAAGGATTATTTGACCATGATTATATTGCCGGTCTCAAGTCGGACCATATAGCAGGTCGCGTCAATAATTCTCACCAGTTGTGGCCCCTGATGGTTTTTCATTTTTGGAAAGACAAGTATTTGAATTGAGCCTGCTGTGCGTCATCATACCGTTAATCTTCCTGGGATGCTCTGCCACTGAGCAATTTCTTCAGCTAACGAAATGGTTTTTTTGAAGATACGATACTTGTAATGCAAAATGAGAGGTTATGAAGTTGAGTCATGGGATTACAATAAGACTGTTTCTGGCAATGTATCAATCGGTGTTTTTCTCTACTCAGGGAAGCTCTGGTGAAGATCTGATGGGCGAAATTAAATAATAAAATATGAAGCGAGATCTCTCACAGTTAACAAGTACAGAGTATGATGTTCTTATCATTGGAGGAGGAGTGTATGGGTTATTTACAGCTTGGGATGCGGCTCTCCGTGGATTGAGAGTGGCCCTTCTTGAAAAGAGAGATTTTGGGAATGCAACCTCGTTTAATAGTCTACGTGTTATTCATGGAGGATTACGTTATCTGCAGCATGGGCATGTGCGGCGAATGCGCCAATCCATACGTGAGCGCACAACCTTTATGCGGATTGCCCCTCATCTCGTTCATCCGCTTCCATTTTTATTCCCAACGTATGGCCACGGTATGCGTGGCAAGGAAGTGTTCTCCCTTGCGTTAATGCTCAATGACTTGATTGGTTTTGACCGAAACCAACTAAACGACCCGCAGAAGCAATTGCCTCCTGGAAAGGTGGTGTCGAGTGAAGAATGTCTTTGTCTTGTTCCAGGCATTGCCGGTGAAGGATTAACTGGTGGTGCGATTTGTTATGATGCACAGTTGTCGAGTTCCGAGCGGTTGATAATTTCAATTGCACAATCAGCGGCCCATGCTGGAGCGGATCTTTGTAATTACGTGGAAGTCACAGGAGGTATTGGGGAGCAAGATCACCTGAAGGGGGTTCAAGGAGAAGATACCCTGACTGGGGAAAAACTGGAAATTCGATCGAAAATGGTAGTTAATACTGCTGGTCCCTGGGTCAATCAGGTGTTAGGACGTGTGCGCCAGCACCCATTGTCAAAAATTACCTCCTTTACCAAAGCATTTAATCTTCTCATTAATCGACAATTAATTCCCCATTATGCCGTTGGAGTTTATAGTAAGAAGAAATATACCGATACAAAAGCTATCCTTAATAAAGGTACGAGGCTGTATATCATTACTCCTTGGCGTGAGTATTCGTTAATCGGGACCGCCCATCTTCCCATGCAAGGCGACCCAAAGGATATTGATGTCACCGACGAGGAAATCCGAGTGTTCCTCGCAGAAATTAATGAGGCCTATCCAGTTGCCGAGCTCACACTTCAGGACATTGCTTGGACATATTGGGGGTTTCTCCCCTCCCTTGAATCCACCGGACAAGCGGTTCAATTAGCTAAAGACTATTTTATTTGTGACCATGAGCAACGAGAAGACATAAAGGGTCTGCTATCCGTCGTTGGAGTGAAGTTTACAGAAAGTCGCTATGTGGCAGAACTAACCGTTGATCTCATATTCAGGAAACTTGGAAAGCCAGCTCAGAAATCTCAAACTTCTCTAAAGCCGGTGTTTGGTGGTGACATTGCGGATCTCTCGTCTTATATCAAAGATGAGTCTCAACGATGTTCCAAACGGAAGCATTCCGCAGCCGTGCCGACATTGATTAGGCGTTATGGCTCCATGTATCAGCAGGTGCTCTCCTTGTTGCCTCAAGATGAAGCGTCGGGAAATCTGTCTGAGCCAGATGAGGAGATTTTGAAAGCAGAGGTGCTGCATGGAATACGAGAGGAAGGGGCACAAAAATTTTCCGATGTAATCTTTCGGCGATTGGATTGGAATGATGGTGTGATGTCCGACAACAATCGTCTCGAAGCTTGTGCTGCGGTGATGGGTAAAGAAATGGGTTGGAGTGATCTGAAAAGGGAAGAAGAACTCATGGATGTTCAATCCATATTTCGCGCAAAATTAATGAGAAGCTGTTAGGGGATGCTCATGAAGAAGCCGGTCTTAGTCACTGGGTCTACAGGTTTTACTGGAACGCATTTGTGTCGTCGGTTGAACGAGGCAGGATATCAGGTTCGAGCGTTGGCTCGTCCGACGAGTGATACGCAAGCTCTAAGAGACCTTGGGGTGGAAGTTGTTCCTGGTGATGTGACGGCTCCTATGACATTACGTCAAGCTGTGAAGGGATGCCAGACGGTCTATCATTTGGCTGCACTGTATCGTCAGGAAGGGGTTCCGAAAAAAGAATTTTGGAATGTCCATGTAACTGGGACTCAGAATGTACTGGAGGCTTCGATGGAGGGGGGCGTGGAACGCGTGGTTCACTGTAGTACGGTCGGAGTTCAGGGCGCGATTGCCAATCCCCCAGCTACAGAGACGCATCCCTACAATCCAGGGGATGAGTATCAGCGAACTAAAATGGAGGGCGAAAAGCTGGCGTTGCAGTTTTTCGAGAAGCACAACTTTCCTGGTGTAGTCGTGAGACCCGTAGGAATTTATGGACCTGGTGATATGCGATTCTTAAAGCTTTTCAAACACATTCAAAATCGGAAATTCATGATGTTTGGGAATGGTGAAGTACTTTACCATTTAACGCATGTTGATGATTTAGCAGCGGGGATCATTTTAGCAGGAGAGAAAGACCCAGCCAGAGGACAAGTGTATACGATTGCTGGTAACGAATATGTCACTCTCAATCAACTTGTTGGTCTCATTGCCCAATGTTTAAAAGTGCCTGTCCCTCGTTGGCGCCTACCTTTTTGGCCATTATGGGCAGCAAGTTTAAGTTGTGAGATATTGTGTAAGCCATTGGGCATTGAACCTCCGCTTTATCGACGGCGCGCAGATTTCTTCCGGAAGGACCGCGCATTTGATATTTCCAAAGCGAGGAACGAACTTACATTCTCTCCAACAATTGATCTCACGACCGGATTACAGCGTACCGCAGATTGGTATAAGCAACATGGTTATTTGAAAGCTTAATTGTGAAGACCTATCAGCAACCCTCCGACACGCAGCAGCAATTGGTTCATCAGTCTCAAAGCAAGTTGAAAAAGTATCAAGATCTAGTTATTGGGCGGGCAGATCTTAGAACGCTCCTGTTCTATGAGTTGGTTAGCCTGTTCGCCTCCTGGGTCCCAGGAGCTCTTGGCCTTTTTTTGCGAGGACACCTGTACAAACGATTATTAGGTTCGGTTGGCAAGAATGTGGTATTTGGGGCGAATGTAGTGTTACGTCATCCCCATAAGATAGTTATTGGGAATAATGTGGTGATTGATGACTCTTGTGTTTTAGATGCAAAAGGCCAAGATAATGAAGGCATTGTGATTGGCGATAACGTATTTGTCGGTCGAAACACCCTTGTTTATTGCCAGAATGGTAATATTTGCATTGGGGACAACGCGAATATCGGTTCCAATTGCCAAATATTTTCAGCAAACTCTGTGAGCATTGGTCAAGATGTGTTGATGGGTGCGTATAGCTATCTCGTTGGTGGTGGACATATTGCGCAAGATGTGACGATCTCTATCAATCGTCAGGGGCGAAAGGCTCTAGGAATTACTGTAGGGGAGGATGTTTGGTTGGGAGCTCATGTCACCGTGTTGGATGGGATTACCATTGGGAAAGGCG
This sequence comes from Nitrospirales bacterium, assembly GCA_965248225.1. Taxonomy (GTDB): domain Bacteria; phylum Nitrospirota; class Nitrospiria; order Nitrospirales; family UBA8639; genus Nitrospira_E. The sequence continues at coordinate 2,879,892 of CBDFIV010000015.1, read as the reverse complement.
TCATTGCAGGAGCTGGGGCCGTTGTGAAAGATTCAGTTTCCCCCTATGCCATTATTGGTGGAGTGCCAGCAAAGGTTCTCGGAGATCGGACAATGAAAAAGGATCAGATGCCATGATCTTCGGAGTATTCTCGAGAAACGAAAAATCAAAAGTTGATCCTCTAGCCGTAGAGAGAGCACTGACTGTCAGTCCTGATCTGGTTGGGGATAGGCATGTTCAACCCTGGGAGAGGGGGGTGTTTGGTTATTGTTCACCATTTCGTACCAAGGGCTATCAAGACCTTCGTCCTGCTGTGACTCGTGATCGACAGTTTGTGTTGGTGTTTGCCGGTCGGGTCTATAATGAGCAAGAGCTTCGCCAGGAAACCGCCTTAGACTCAAGCAACTCAAGTATCACAGAATTGTTACTGCATCTTTATGCTCGATGTGGGGTTGATTTCCTGAAACGAATAAATGGGAAGTTTGCCTTTGCTCTTTGGGATCGAGCTCGTCAAGAAGTCATCCTCGGTCGCGATCGTTTTGGTATCGAACCATTGTACTATTATCTAGATCATCAACACCTTGTGTTGGGTTCCTCGACTGAGTCCATTCTTGACTATACGAAGCAATCGCGGACATTAGATCATTCAGCACTCGCTAGATATGCCCTGTTTAATTTTAATCCAGGCCTCGATACCATCTATGAAAATATAAAAAAACTTCGTCCAGCTCACTGTATGTTTGTTGGTTCCAAGACTCAGAATATAGAGAGCTATTGGAATCTATCTTTTAAGAGAAGACATGGTGGCTCTGAAGAGCAGATTGCCGAAGAATTACTTGCACATTTACGGAGTGCTGTCGTGAGTCGCCTTGATCCCGAAACTGGGCCGGGGATCTTTGTGAGTGGAGGCATGGATTCGAGCACCATATTAGGTTTGACGAATGAGACGATGGAAGGTCCTGTACGGACCTATTCCTATCGTTGTCAGTCTGAATCGTTTGATGAATCACATTATGCGAGGCGAATGGCAGAATTTGCCAACACAACCCATCACGAACTTGTCTATGGCCCTCAGGATGTTGGCTTGATGCGTGATATTGTTCGAAACATGAATGAACCGTTTTGTGATGTTGGTATCAATATTGCGACCCATTTACTTGGGAGGTCCGCCAGTTCATCGGATACCTATGTTCTTACAGGTGATGGTGGGGATGAATTATTTGGTGGGCATCCAATTTACGAAGCCGACAAGATTGCAAAATATATAGAAGTCGTTCCTCTGTTTATTCGGCAGTCGTTGAATCGGCTTCTCTCGTTTATCCCGGACTCTGATAAAAAGAAACCGTTGTCAGTGAAGCTGAAGAGATTCATTGAGAGTTCTCTGCTTTCGCCAGATCTTCTCTCACATCGATGGCGAATCTACTATCAATTTTCTGAGCTCAAACAACTCTTTGTTCCTGATTTGGCCGATAAATTTCACGAAGATCACGTCTACCGAGAGATATTTGACTTTAACGCTGAAGGTGATGGGGAGGATGATTTGAGTCGTTCGTTGTATAGTGATTATCAAACTATCGTAGATTTTTATCTACGCCGAAATGATTTAAATCGTTGTTTTTCTCTTGAGACTCGGTATCCGTTATTTGATCACCGATTAGTTGAGTTTTGTGCATCGCTGCCGTCCGAACACAAAATACGTGGATGGTTTGATACGAAATACATTTTCAAAAAAGCTATGGAGAATGTTCTGCCAACGGAAATTGTGCATCGACAGGACAAATTGGGTCATAGTATACCTTTGAAAAATTGGATGCGAGACGACAAGCAGGTTCAAGCCTTTGTCATGAATTACTTGAACGATGGGGTAATCAAAAAACGTGGGATATTTAACCCATTGTTTGTTCAAAATTTAGTCAACGAGCATATGGCCAAGCGACGAAATAATTCACATCGACTATGGGGACTTGCCGTATTTGAAATGTGGATGCAAGAACATGGTGAAGGAAAAATACACTAACAATTCATGAGGAATAAAATTTCAGGATGAATCCCATGAGTCCTCGAGTGAGCTTGATTTATCAGAAAAATCAGCACCTGCTCGACAGTCTAATTCTGAGAAAAGCTCCTCGTTTTGTCTATCAGTCTGACCAAGACCCTATTGATGGACATATTCCTGTATTTACTTTCCATACAGCTATTCCAGAGTGGTTTGAAAAACAATGTCAGCATTTGGCCGAAAATGGCTATTATACTCTCTCAGCAGAAGAATATTTTTCTGCTCTGACATTGCGACATCGACCAGCCAAAAAATCTGTCTTTTTAACCTTTGATGATGGCCTAAAGCATGTGTGGTCTGTGGCGTTCCCGCTTCTAAAGAAATATGGACTAAAAGCCACGAGCTTTCTCATCACCGGGTGCATTCCAGAAAATGATCATCGTGTGCGTCCTACATTAGAGGAATATTGGAATGGAGAAGCGACACTTGAGGATATATTATGCATGTCGCCGCCTGAGGAGGCGCTTGCCACCTGGGATGAAATCAAGATTATGCATGAATCCGGGGTCATCGATTTTCAGTCTCATACCATGTATCACAGTCTCGTATATACTTCAAACACTGTATTCAATTTTGTTCATCCTGGTTTCAATCCTTATTTCTACGGAAATATTTTCATTCCGATGTATACCAAGTCAGGGAAAGATGTTGTCTCCCGTGACCCTCTTTTAGGCATGCCTATTTACCAAGGGCAACCGAGAATGATCGCGAAGAGTCGGTTTTTTGATGATGAGGAGCTTCGGGCTGCATGCATCGAAGCTGTACAGAAGGAAGGGGGGGCTGAGTTTTTTAATGAGAAGGGTTGGAGGAAAAAATTGAAACAGGTCATGCATGATTATAAAAAACAACACAAGACGTATGAAAGATATGAGACTTCGGTAGAAAGGGATCGTGCCCTTGTTGAGGAACTACGGGACTCGAGAGTCAAAATTGAAGAACGTCTAAAAGGGAAAAATGTAAATCAACTTTGCTATCCATTTTATGAAGGTGAAGACTTTGCTATTCGTGCATCTCAAGCGGCTGGATTTGAGGTCAATTACTTTGGGCAACGAAAAGGTCGATTGGTGAATCGACCTGGGGATGATCCATTCAATGTGGTTCGTGTTGAGGACATTTTTTTACGTCGATTGCCTGGCATTGGACGACAAAGCTTTATGGATCTTGTGCGAAGTTTTTGGGAGATGCGAGGGTTACCTCCAGCGGTAGGGTTGGGTTGAACTTGATTGGGTAGTATAGAGCTGTGGCCAAGCCAATTCACGTTCTACATGTGATTGATAAGTTGACGATGGATGGGATGAATCCCAGTAGTCCTGCCATTTTGCTCAAAGATTGGATTCCGCATCTCAAGATGAATGGGATTGAGTCTTCGGTCTGTAGCTTGAAACCAGTAGATCCTGCAGGTGAGTGGCTACAGAATAATGGTATTCAGGTTTATTTCCTTGGGTATGGAAAGTTCTCGTGGAAAAACGTTGCGGGCATCATGAGTATCGTCAAAAAAGTTGGTGCTCATATAACACATCTTCATGGCTATAGTTCTGCGAATTTCGGTCGAATAGCCGCACGAAAGTGTGGGATTAAATCTATTGTGCATGAACACGCCGTTCTTCCTGTTCTCCCCCATCAATTTTTAGCTGATTTGTTGTTGCAAAAAAGTACCGATGCCGCTGTTGCAGTGAGCGGAAATGTTCGAGACTTTATGGTGAGAGGAAGAAGAATTCCGTTAGGAAAAATTAGAGTTATCGGTAATGGGATAAGAGTTGCCGATTATGGAAAACGAAATGCGAATTTTATCTTGGGGAAAAAAGCTGAAATCGGAATTCCTCAAGGAAATCAGGTAATAGGTACTGTCGCACGTTTGAGGAAAGAAAAAGGGGTTGAATATTTTATTCGGGCAATCCCCCATGTTCTTGATCGGTGCCCTAACGTTACATTTGTGGTTGTGGGAGATGGAGAACTGAGAGTTTACCTAGAAAAATTAGCAGAAAATCTTCATATATCCAAGAATATCATCTTTTTGGGCTTCCGAATGGATGTTGGGGAGCTGCTCTCCATATTCGATGCGAACGTTATTCCTTCCTTAACGGAAGGGTTCCCATTGGCTCTCGTTGAAGCAATGGCCGCAGGAAATGCGATCATAGCGAGTGATGTCGGGGGTATGCGTGAAATTGCCAAAGACGGAGAATCTTTAATTTTTGTCCCGCCAAAAAACCCCCAAGTAGTAAGTGAAAAGCTTATTCATTTGTTGACCCACCCTGATGCAGTAAATCGAATATCTCAAGGGGCACTAAGAAACAGCGACCGTTTCGGAATAGATTCATCCACGGATGCCCTCACAAAGCTCTATGGTGAACTGGTGGGCAATGTTTCCGACTCGTAAAACGAGGCAATGCTTGAAGCACATCAATGCATTCTCATTGTGGTTGCCAGAAATTAGTTTATAGTATGTGAATTATCAATGAAATTGCATGGGTTTTTAACTCATTATCTCGCCCATGCCGTGGCTACTCATTTCGTACTTTGTAGGTCTCTGAGGTGGAAGGAATGCGTTAGAAGGAATTAGCGTAATTTACTCCTGATTTATTCACAATTGATGTATCGTAGAGCGTTTTCAGGTAAGAATAAAATTCATGATATTGATACATATAAAAAAGTGATGTGTGTTACTCATCATCAATTAACCTCTACTCCTAGACTTGCGTTGTTTCTCGTAGCTGCCTGGGCCTTGGTGTCGACCATTGTTGGTATGAGCCATGTCGCATTGGAGCCTATACCAAATGATGGGGCTCTTTACGCCTATATCAGTCACCTATGGCTCCATGGGCAGATTCCCTATCTTAATGTTTGGGAGAATAAACCACCTGGAGTATTTGCCCTCGGAGCTTTGGTGTTCTGGATATTCCCAACGAGTTTGACCGTCCTGGTCATTGTTGAAGGCGTGTTTATCCTAAGTTCTATATTGGTCGTGGTACTTCTGCTTCGGCAATTAGGTGGAACATGGTTTTCATCCTGTCTGGGTGGGATTTGCGCCTCTATTGCCTGTAATTTAATTTTTTACCATGATAGTAATAATCTTCCCGAAGTCTATTTGATTCTCCCCGCGACTTTGAGCATGTATTTCTTTGCTAAATCTGGGTTTTCTTTGAAAGGAAGGTGGATATTCATTGCGGGAGTCTTTTCAGGTGTTGCATCCATATTTAAGCCAACCGGCTTGACTCCCTATTTGGCGCAAATTGCTTTCCTGTTTTTGGCATGGACAGTGTTTAACAAAATTGATTGGAAGACCTTCCTTAGTTCAACGATCACGAATTCTCTTGGGGTAGGTCTGGCTTGGCTTCCATGCGTGATTTATTTTTCGAAGTATGAAGTGTTACTGGAATTATTGGACGCTTCGTTACTTTACAATGTGAAATATGGGGTCGCCAGCCAAAAGCCATTCTATGTCATTCCATTTGATACTATTGAAAATATTCAATTAATCTCAAGCCTTGTCGTGTGTGCATTGGGTGGACTGGTCATTTTTCTGCTCCATCAATTCCTGAAAAGTACCAAAGGCGAGGCTCAGGATAATGCTGAGTCAGCAATATTTTTCTTTTTACCCTTAGTCTTAATATGGAATTTTGGTGATCTGTGTGGGGCACTTGCTGGCGGGAGAAATTATACCCACTATTTCTTGCCGTTAACTGCGAGTCTTTCTGTCACGGCAGGGATGGTCTATGCCTTGGTAATGGATCGTGTTTCAATTGGCCTGCGATTTTCTGGACTTCGAGCTTTCATTATCTGCCTTCTAGTTGGACCATTGTTATTTTCACAAATTACGGATTTTGGAGCTTTAGGACGAGTGATAATGAATCCTCCATCTTTCACCTACGCATGGAAGGCGGTGGCAGAGCAAATAAAGATTCGTCGGGTCCCTGGTGATACATTATTTACATGGGACTATCTTCCAGCACTATATTTTGAAACAAAAATGGAAAGCCCATCGAGAAATCTTGATGCCCGGCATCTTGATGTATGGCCAGAGCAAGTGAATCAAGAGCAATCTGATACGATCTGGCAGGAACTTTGGCCTGCTATGGAAAATTCTCCACCTCATTTTATTGTGGATAAGATTAAGAGTCCACTGGAAATTCAAACTGGAGGACTTTTCTATAGAAAGTTTCGGGAATTTGTTGGCAGAAATTATAGAATGATATATGAGAACTATAATCTTCAGCTCTACGAATATAGTAGTGGCCTAAATTCGAATAACCTGAAGTCTAATTTTCATTTAATGACTCCGGGTTGAAATCATACAAAAGTCCTCCGATGAATGGGGAGTAATCATGAAACTAATAATGAAAGTATCTGGAGCAGTGTTAAGTAGGAGGTGGTAAGCCATGCTTAGATTAGTGATTGTGACTCCCGTGTATAACGATTGGGAAAGTTTTCGGCGACTCATTCCTGAGATCGATCGTGTCTTAGAAGCGAGTGATGTAGATGTTTCGATCATTGGCGTCAATGATGGGTCAAGTATGCTTATGCCAGAAACGTTGATGAATGGAGTGAAAACAAAACGAATCCGATTAGTCGAAATACTTGATCTGGCCTTTAATATGGGACATCAGAGAGCGATCGCTTTGGGTCTCGCCGAAGTTGCAACAAGAAATGTTTGCGATCTTGTCGTCGTTATGGACTGTGATGGCGAAGACAAACCTTCGGATCTACCTCTCTTAATTCAACAGCATGAAGCATTCCCTGAGCATATCGTGGTCGCCCAGCGCGCCCAACGTTCCGAAGGATGGCTGTTTAGGGTTTTCTATCATCTCTACAAGATAACCTTTAAGATATTAACTGGCACAGGTATTTCGCACGGAAATTTTTCGTTAATACCATTTCCCTTGATCAAGCGTCTTGTTTGTATGCCAGATATTTGGAATCATTTAGCCGCAACTATTGTACGGTCGAAAATTCCAATTCAAGCCGTACCCACAAAACGTGGATCCCGGTATGTCGGGCAATCGAAATTGAACACGGTGGCACTGATCACCTTGGGGTTGAGTGCCATTTCGGTGTTTACCGATATGTCGTTTGTTCGAATTCTTGTTGCGTCAATATTCTTGGCGCTTATGACAACCTGTGGGATATTCATCGTGGTAATGATACGGATGTTTAGTGATTGGGCGATTCCTGGCTGGGCCACCAATGTAGGTGCAGCCTTGGGGATAATTTTTTTGCAGGCGATCATGCTCTCTATGATCGCGGCGTTTCAAGTGTTGAATAGTCGCTCCAATGTTTCAATGAGCCCAGCTAAACAAGTCCAGGAATTTGTCGTGAATCGGCGAGTATTGGGTGGAAAATGAGTGACCAACCCTTCGTATATTCTGGGACAGAGCTTGAATTATTTGAACAAGCCCGAAACTGGAAAAAATATATCGCAAGACAAATTGCTCCTTATTTAGGGGAAAAGGTTCTCGAAATTGGGGCTGGAATGGGGGGTAGCACTCAATTTTTATGCTCTCCTGAACAAAAATTTTGGCTCTGCTTGGAACCAGATGCGAAGTTTGCTGAGATACTAAAGAAGAAATGTCAAGATCATATTCTTCCTTCTGCTTGTGAAGTCTGTGTTGGTACGGCTGGTGACTTGCCCGACCTCAAAGATTTCGACACTATCCTCTTCTTGGATGTTCTCGAACATATGGCAGATGATCATACGGCAATTACCGAAGCCATAGGACGCTTGGAGCCCAATGGCCACCTCATTGTCCTTGCACCGGCGCATAACCTACTCTTTAGCCCCTTCGATGAATCGATTGGGCATTACCGTCGATATAATCGCCAAAGTCTTTTGGAAGTGGTGCCAATGACTTTAAGGCTAGTCTGCGGTAGGTATCTTGATTCAGTCGGTTTATTTGCATCGATTGCTAATCGTTGGATTCTAAGAAGCAGCACTCCTACTGGTGCTCAAATTAATTTTTGGGATAGAGCCATGGTTCCTTTTTCAAAAATTCTAGATCCTTTGCTAGGATATCGGATTGGTAAGTCTATATTCATGGTGTGGAAAAAATCTTGATGTGAAAACCTCAAATGAAAATCTATGAAACACTACAGGAACCCAACCGACAGCAGGCCAAGGACTACTATTTCACACCACTGAAAGTCCGCACCAGGAGCATAATTGGCGAAGACCTAGCTACGTAAACTTTGATGGATTTGAATAGTCACAGGCAGCCAAATTCATAGCAGAAGCTTTACTTATTCAACTGTCCAAAATAACTGGAGCCCATCAAGGCTAGCGCGGAGGACCACGTGGCGTGAGCCCGTGGGTGAAAGCGCTCCTCGCTGGAAGCGGGGAGTCCTTGCCACATGAGGGGGTGTTGATGACACTCGCGCAGGGAAGTTCGCCTCAGGGCCCATGGTGCGTATCAGCATCAATATCCTGGGGTGTGGATCCCCAAGTATCGCCGACGCATTTTGCGGGGGGCGCTCAAGATCTTTATGCCGGAGCATTTGCCTCAGATCCAACACGATCATCCCGATGTGGACATACCGCAATGGAGTGTGCAGGTTGATCACATTCATGTCGTGCTGGTGATTTCTCCGAAATATGCAGTCTTGAGTATTGTGGGCAAGATGAAAGCGAATGTGAGCCGGCAACTACGTTCCCAATATCCCGAGCTGAAGCAGCCCTACTGGGGGGCGGTGCTGTGGTCACCCGGGTTCTTCTCATCAACGGTTGGATTGAATGAGGCGGTGATTCGGCGGTATGTGGCCCATCAAGAACGAGTGGACAAAGGGCGGATTCAGCTCGAGCTTGAATTTTTAGTGCCACGCGGCGTAAGCCCGTGGGTATCTACTTCCCTTTTGTAGTTTAGGTGGGAGTGAAAGGTTTCGATAATTTGAGTGAGCTCACTCTTGGGGTTTTCTCATAAAAAAGGCTGCTGAAAGTGTCGGTTGTGAAGGAGACAATGTCTCTATTTATATGGCATCATTTAGAATTTTCACTTTCCCGTGGTTGAGCTGCCAAAGTCGTTAGTCATTGGCCCAATGTCTTCCAAACGCCCTTTACTGGTGATGTGGGGAGAAAATTATTAACCTCCCTTGCCATCATGGCCTAATGGATGAGCTGAAAATAGGCGACGTGAATGCATAAACTGATGTTAAATGAAAGTTCTCCTGGTATCTGTTTTCTTATTGAAGATTTTTATCCCATTATGCATGGTTGTACAGTACAGACTTTATTGCTGGGCCAACGTCTTACTGAGCGCGGCCTTAATGTTGAAGTTGTGACTCGCCAAATTCATAAGGAGCATTCTGCTTATGAAAAGATCAATGGTATTCCTATTCACCGAGTGAAGCCAGTAGTTGGTGTGCATAGACTTGGCAAATATTTAATGATGCTGCCTGCCTTACTCAAGCTCGTTCAATTGCGAAACCAATATGGAGTTATTATTGTTTGTGACCTGAAAATCTTAGGTATACTAGGCGTAATTGTGGCAAAAATTCTGAGAAAAAGTTGTCTTCTCAATGCGATCTCTTGTGGAGAGGTAGATGGTTCTTTTGCAGCACAAAATGAAGGAAGAGTGTCGAATTTCAGAACCTTGCTGATAAAGACTCTTGTATATCTGCGCAATAGAGTCCTGTTTTTGGCTGATGGTTTCATTAGTATAAGCTCAGCGATCTCCAATGAATTTTTAAGTAGCGGGTTTTCTCAAAAAAACCTGTTTCAGATCTATTGCGGAATAGATCGTGAACTTACTCGACCGGTCAGTGCAGAGGGGAAAAAAATATTGCGAGAGAAATTAGGTTTCTCAGCGAATAGGTATTTTGTGTATACAGGGAGGCTTGTTGAAGGCAAGGGTTTGATATATTTAATCAATGCTTGGAAACATCTTGTTTCGAAGTTTAAGAACATTCATCTTGTTCTAGTTGGAGCAGGACAAGGTTTTTCGGTTTCCTGTGAAGAGGAATTAAGGTTATTGGTGAAGCGTAATAAGCTAGAGGAAACTGTGACTTTCACTGGGAGTGTACCAAATGTTTATGATTATCTGCGGATTGCCGATTATTTTGTTTTTCCCTCGCAGAGCGAGGGGTTAGGTCTATCTTTGATAGAGGCCTTAGCTTTTGAACTTCCGTGCATCGCTACCGAAGTGAGCGGTATACTAGACATCATTCGACATAATCACAATGGGTTACTTGTTCCATATGGAGATGAGTTGGGTCTGGGAGAAGCTATGGAGGAAATGCTAAACGATCCTACCAAAGCTGAAAGACTTGGCAAAGAGGGTCGACGGACCGTGTTAGAAAAGTTTGACCTTGATGTCATTGCTGATCAATATGTTTCGCTCGTGAATCAATTGTGTGAAACAGGATCATAAGCCGAACTCTTCGCTTGGCGGAAGGCCTCGCGACTGTTTTGGATTATCCCTGAATAGGGTTGCTGGCAATCGATAAAAGAAAACCTAATTTGCCAATTGTTCAGTAAGCGCTCTTTTTTACAGAAGGATATCCCCGTAATCAAAAGGCGGTACTAGCATCCAAAGGTCGAATTGTTCTGCTATAGATAGTGCTTGTATGTGGTTGAAACCATAACCGCTCTCGCGGAGACATTGGTATGTTTGAGAACATTCGATACCTAGGTATACAGAAGTTCGTCAATTGGTTGAATCAGTTCAAAAATGTGTCTACTGATGGTACGGTTGGAGAGGCAATGTATCTGGGAATTTGTCTTGAAAAAATCATGTCGATTTTAGAATCGCATCGTAACGGTAGCAGCAGTTTGATGATTCTTGATGGAGGATGTGGTTCGGGGAACATGCCGGTGAGTTTAGCAGAAGCAGGCTATTCAGTGACCGGGATTGAACTCCATAAACCCAGTTTGGCAATGGCGGAGGAGAGGGCAAAGGGAAAAGGAGTATCCGTGCAATGGATTTCTGGCGATCTTCTTACATCTCTTCTTGAAATTCCCAGCTACAGTTTTGATGCTGTAATATGTGTGGGCGTGCTATATGCTTGTGCTCAATTCAAAGAAATCATGAAAGAATACGGACGGGTCCTGAAGAAGGGAGGAGTTTTCATTGGTACTTTTCGAAGTAAGCATTATTTCATTACGACCCTACTTCGACAAAAATAATTTGGAAAGGCCTTGTATGTTGCAAATAATTCAGAAGGTCTTCTCAAGCTTGCCTCAATTTCGAGTTTCTATAACTTGCAGACACCAAAAGAAATCACTTCACTTTTTTCTGAAAATGGGTTGGAGTTACTCAAGCTACATCTCATTGCCGTGTTCTCTGGGGCCGGTTATGATGGATTAGCCGCAGTTGTCGATGTAGATGAGCTGTCAAGTAAAGAGGTTCAATCAGGTCTTTATGGAGTTATATTAAAAAGTTGGGGATGATCTGAAAGACAAAGGCGGCGTATCCTGGTGATAAGCACATCACCACCCTTTCAAGCAAAAGGAGGATACGCCATGAACGAGCGTAGCAATGCAGCGCAGCAAAAGCCAGATGATGAGTGTACGGAGGATCCCTTGACGGAGGTCTTACGGCAGGGCGCCAGAGAATTACTGGCTCAGGCGGTGGAGGAGGAAGTCACGACCTTTCTGGCGACGCATGCCCACATTCGTGATGCCCAGGGACGGCACATGATTGTGCGGAATGGGCACCTCCCCGAACGCACCATTCAAACGGGCATTGGGGGTGTCCCGGTCCGAGGCCGGCGAGTCCGCGATCAACGGAAGATTCCCAAGGTCGATCAGATTGCGTTTACCTCGACAATCCTGCCCCGGTATCTCCGGCGGAGCAAGAGCCTGGAGGAATTGATTCCGTGGCTCTATTTGAAAGGGATTTCGACGGGAGATTTCTCCGAGGCCTTACGGGCCCTTGTGGGCAGTCCCGCCGGACTCTCCCCGGCCACCGTGTGTCGGTTGAAAGCTGGCTGGCAGCACGAGTGGGACGTGTGGCAGCAGCGGGATCTGACGGGGAAGCGGTATGTGTATTTCTGGGTGGATGGCCTGCACGTGAATGTACGAATGGAGGACTCGCCCTGTCTGTTGGTGGTGATTGGGGCCACCGCCGACGGGCACAAAGAGTTGGTCGCCGTGGAGGATGGGATCCGGGAGAGTGAACAATCCTGGAAGGACCTCCTCCTCAATCTGCACCGTCGTGGCTTGACGGTGGGGCCAGATCTGGCGACGGGCGATGGCGCCTTGGGATTCTGGAAAGCCCTGCCTCAAGTCTATGGTCCGACTAAGGGACAACGGTGTTGGGTGCATAAAACCGCGAACGTGTTGAACAAACTGCCGAAGAGCCTGCAGGCGAAAGCCAAGGCCGGGCTCCACGAGATCTGGATGGCCCCCACCCAAGCTCAAGCGACCAAGGCCTTTGACGGATTCCTCCAGATCTATGAGGCGAAATACCCGAAAGTCGCCGACTGCCTACAGAACGATCGAGAGGCCCTCCTGGCCTTCTATCAGTTTCCAGCAGAGCATTGGCAGCATATTCGGACGACGAATCCGATTGAGTCGACGTTTGCCACGGTGCGCTTACGCACGGCCAAAACACGAGGCTGTCTGTCTCGAGCCACCGCGTTAACCATGGCGTTCCAATTGGTGCGCTGTGCAGAGAAAACGTGGCGACGATTACGAGGCTACCATCGACTCGTCGAGATGATGAAGGGCATCGCATTCATTGATGGAGAACCGGATACCAGGATAGCCGCCTAGTCACGTCATACCCAAGATTTGACAATAGCTCGTCTTTATGAACTTGAATCCTTAGAATGGGATGACTGTCTTGGAGCAGGCCGATCTATGATGGCAATTGGAAGAAGATCAGATTCTTCTTGAAATCGCCAGGGATCCCCACACCTGATTTCTTTTAATTCAATAACACGCACTTAGTGATCAGTTTGATTTCACGAGGCGTCTCACCTGAATGAACATTCAAGCTCGTTATATGTACACCTTGGTTATTCAGTCTTTCCTTTTGATTAATCGAGTCCTGCGTTTCTGATTTTCTCATCCCAATACACTGTATCTCATTGCGAAATTGTATGTAGTAATATCTCTCTCCTAGGAAAGGTGAACGTATCCGAAATTTTTCGAAGTGTCCGCTCCTTGTCCATTCTTTCCCATTTTCCTATCTATGAACAGATGGTCTTGTAAATAATGTCTGAACACGGGTCGGTTTTAAAGAATACCGTGGTGCATGGCGTTTCTTCAGCTATCACAACGTTTGCACTGTTTTTATTGCACTTGGTTGCTGCTCGCTATCTCGGAGTTGAAGATTTTGGCCGGTTTTCCTTCGCAGTGGCCTTTGTTGTGTTATTCGTGCCTCTTCTTGATCCAGGGCTCTATTATTTAACGGTTCGGGACGTCGAACGACAAAAGCATCAGGCTCTGGAGTGCCCTCCGAAACTTGGACCATCTGATATGTGAGGTTTTCCTCAACCTGAGGAGGACCAGTATGAAGAAGAACCGTTTCAGGGAAGAACAGATTGTGCGCATTTTACGGGCCGCAGAAACGACCATCATTGAAGCCGCGGCTCGACAGCATAGCGTATCGGAGCAATCTCTCTATCGCTGGAAGCGCCAGTTTGGGCAGATGGAGGTGGACGACGTCCAAGAAGTACGGCAACTGCGGCAAGACAATGCACGCCTCAAGAAGGTCTTAGCTGAACGAGATCTCGAAGTGGAAGTCATGAAGGAACTGCAGGCAAAAAAGTGGTAAGCCCTCGGGCACGGCAGCAGGTCGCCCAAGCCGCGTGTGCCCGGGGGCTGAGTCTGCGACGGGCGGCGTGGCTCTGGACGACAGCTCGCTCCGGGCTGAGGTATGAAGCGAAGCGGCCGAAACGGGATGCGCGATTGGCGAAAGTCTTACGGGGGGTGGCGAAGCATTATCCCCAGTGGGGCTATCGCTTCGTCGAGGGCTTTCTGCGGGGCCGTGGGTGGCGTGTCAATCTCAAGCGTGTGCACCGCATCTGGCGCCAGTGCGGCTTGCAGGGGCCTCAACGGAAGGTACGGAAGAAAATTCGAACCGGGACGACACTGCAGCCCACGGCACAGACCAGGAACGCGGGCTGGAACTGGGATTTCGTGCACGATGTCACGATAGATGGTCAAGCATTTCGTTGCCTGACGGTGAAGGATGGGAACGCGCGCTGGTGTGTGGGCATTGTCGTGGCGCGCTCCTTCTCGCATGAGCGGGTCATCGAGGTGCTCACCCGGCTGATACGGCTCTATGAGCGCCCCACGTATATCCGGAGCGCTAACGGGCCAGAATTCATTGCCCAAGCCTTGACGACATTTTTGGACGAACAGGGCATCAAGCCGAGTCGTATGACACCCGGCAAACCGTGGCAGAACGGAAGCAATGAAAGCTGTCATGGCACCTTTCGCCGCAAATGTCTCGATGCCGAACGCTTTCACAGCTTGAGGGAAGCACGGGTGGTGATTGAGGATTGGCGGCACAGGTATAATCATGAACGGCCTCACGGCCCTGTGTGTCAACCTGCTCCCATACACTTGTTGTTTGGGATAACATAGATTTCAGGGCGCTACACAGAGGATAAATGAGATGCCAAAATCAGTATCAGATGGACCCACGACAGAGGGCACACCGGATCCCTCGTTGGAGAAACGTGCGCGACGCACATTTAGCGTGGAATACAAGCTACGCCTTATCGCAGAGACCGAAGGCTGCAAGCACGGCGAACTCGGAGCCCTTCTGCGCCGCGAAAAGATGTACCACAATCAGCTTGCTGATTGGCGACGAGAATTTGCGGAGAATGGCGTGGCGGGCTTAGAGAAAAGTGTGCCGGGCCCTAAAGCATCCAAAGCGCCAGCCCAACGACGCATTGAGCAGCTTGAGAAGGAAAACAGCCGACTGAACCGTCAACTTGAAATTGCCACTGATTGTCTGGAGCTGCAAAAAAAATCCTTATCGATGCTCGACCGCGTGCGCAATGGGTGCGATGCATGAACACGGTCATCACTGAACGTCCTCAACGCTTACCGCTGGCCCTGGCTTGCCATGCGTTAGGGCTGAATCGAAGCACGGTCTATACCTGGCAACGGCGCGCCGATCATGACGAGCCACCGCGGCGGTCACGGAAAAACTCGGCCCAGCCACGTGCGCTGAGTGCTGGCGAGCGCACGACAGTCATTGAGCTCCTGCACAGTGAACCGTATGGTGACCAACCGCCGACTGAAGTCTATCAACGTCTGCTCGAACAAGAACAGTACTATTGTTCGGTCAGCACCATGCACCGGATTCTCCGTGAACTGAAGGAGAACGGTGAGCGACGCCAGCAGCGGCCAGCACAGCACTATGCTGTCCCTAGGTTATTAGCCAGAGCTCCACACGATGTTTGGACGTGGGATATCACGAAACTCCCGTTGAGTCGCCGCGGCATGTATGCATCCCTGTCTGTCGTGCTGGATTTGTTCAGTCGCTTTGTGGTGGCCTGGATGGTCTCAGTGAAAGAAAACAGTGCGTTGTCCAAACAACTCATGGACGAAGCTACGGCCCGATACCGTATTGAGCCTGGCCAGCTCACGTTGCATCAGGATCGTGGGGCACCGATGATTGCCCATGGGTATCTGGATTTGATGCGGGAACTGGGTGTCACCTGCAGTCACAGTCGCCCGAGAGTGAGCAATGATAATCCATTCAGCGAGAGTCAATTTAAAACACAAAAATATCAGCCTGATTACTCGGGCCGATTCGACAGTGTCGCGCATGCGAGACAATGGTGTGAGGGGTACTTCGATTGGTATAACGTCGAGCACCATCATAGTGGGTTGGCGGGTTTCACTCCGGAGCAGGTCTTCACCGGGCGGTACCGCGAGGTAGCCAAGCAGAAGCAACAAGCCCTTGATCAGCGGCATGCGCGCAATCCAGAGCGATTGGTTCGCGGCAAGCCAACAATACGGATGCCGCCTACTACGGTAGCGATCAACCCGATCGTGAAGAATTCGGAGGATGAGTGCGTAATCACAGAGAGCGTGAATTTCCCGACACTGGCTACAGGAAAGAGATGTTATCTTTGAGGTGACTGTCCATAATAAGTTGACATGTTCCGACAGTGCGTTGGCGTATCAGACACCCGCCACAGTGTTTTGGGCACCAGCCTTTCAGATAACAAGAGCCAGGGAAGCTTTCACAAGGGGAGAAGCAATGCTCAACGCACAGAAAGGCCTATGAGGGAACAATCGTCAGGGCACGTGACGGAAAGGTCGTGTCGAAATAAGGCGTATTCATAGCGGAGCAACCGACATTGATTCGGAAAACCTCACATCTGAAGTGGCCAAAGAACAGGGGCAGGTCGGCAGCAAATTTATAAATGATGATCCCTACGTACCCAATTCCGATCAATGGAAGAATTCTCATTACTATCGCTCTAAGCGGAGCATTCATGTGGTTGTCCTTTGATGGTCTCCATCATTGGCATGAAATTCGGTTTACCTATGCTGCAAATTTTTTCCTTATAGAAGATATATTGGGAGGAAAGTTTAGTCCGGAACAAATTGGTGGAGAATTCGATGAAGCAAGTTCTGGTGGTTTCTATATCGCCAAAATACTTCATGTCGCTTTGCTCAAATTCATGTTCTCCATCCTTCCTCCCCATCAAGGCGGATTTACTATGGCTGTTTGGGCGTCCATGCTATTAATGGGCATGACAACGCTCCTTGGATACGTTGCTTTTAAGGGAGTCTTCAGAGATAAGTGGCTTGCATGGTTAGCATGGGTTTGTATGGTCATTATGCCTATTACGCCCTATCTTGGAGGGAAATTGTTATCGGAGGTATTGGCCCTGGTATTTGTAGCGGTGAGTCTCTGTTTCTTTATACAGGCGGTGAATAGACCAGGGCCTGGCTGGAAGTTGTTCGCTGCATTCAGTGGGGGAACATTGCTTTTGGCAGGATTAACCAGGCTGGACAGTATTTTATGTGTTATAGGCTTTGCGATTGCATTCGCGTTGACTGCTTTGGAATCAAAACAGACTCAGCATATTTGGAAAGTTCTTGGCGTGACCTTCAGTGTTTTCCTCCTTGGTTATATCGCTGTACTATTTTTAATGCAGATTGACCCTCGGTCACTCATTGAATATTTCGAGCATTATTCTCAAATTGGGATGAAGTCCTATGGCATGTCTATTTTGGGTATTCTAACATTTGCTGGAATGGCATATCTTTTTGTTGGCAGCTCACTTTTCTCAAAAAACCCCCAGGCTAGAAAAAACATTATATTTTTTTTCGTTTGGTTGACTCTCGCATGTGGTCCAAATCTATTCATTACCTGGAATTATATGGTGGAGCCAAGGTATTTACTTAATGGGTTGTTGCCTTTGGCAGGATTAGGAGCTATTGGACTTGATGCTGGATTGAAGAGGTTGAAAAGTTCCAGCGCCAAGATGCTCGTTTGGGGGTTGGGAATTAGCATAATCACTTTCGTTAACTACGGTCTTCTTAACATAATGCCCTATGAGTTAGATCAAAAATCCTTAACTCGTATGGTGGATCAGGTTATGGAGGACAATCCCAGTTCAATCTTATTAGTGCCATGGACGTACACGGACTTTCATTTTCTTCGGGTCATGTACCCCGCGAAGGCGATTAAGAATATTAATCAGGTAGTCTTTGAAGAGGGAAAAGAAAAGCTGGTGAAAGAGACACGAAATAAGATTAAGCTTTGGTACGGGAATGCCTATGTGGATAGTGCTAGTCAAGTTGCTCAAATGCTTGAAAAATTCCCCGTATTCTATTTGGGGTGGAAATACTATCCGCCAGCAACATTCGTGAAGCAGCTAGGTGACTTATCTGGGATTCAGCCGATTTCAAGTTTGATAGAGCGACTTCAATTAAAAAATCATCTTAAGGAAAGTTGGCTATGGAATCATCCCAGCTTTGAAGTGGAATTCAACAGGCAAGTAGGGCAGTATGAATTGTATATGGTTAGGAAATCGTGAGGTCCTAAGAGCTGGTCCCAGGAATTCGGACAGGGCATTAAGCTACAATTTGTGACCAAAGGAGGGTCATGAATGATGAGTCGAACTCGAAAGAATCATCCTGCGAATTTCAAGGCGAAAGTCGCGGTGTCTGCGCTCAGGGAAGACGCGCCGATCTCGGAGCTAGCGATAAAATATGGCGTGTGCATGCCACCGTCATTCATCGGTGGAAACGTGAAGCCCTCGCCTCAATGGAGGCGGGTTTTTCCGGAAAGCATGAGAAGAGCCACACCGAGCAAGCGGCGCACATCCATGAGCTGCACGCCAAAATTGGCCAACTGAGTGTGGAACGGGATTTTTTAGTCGATGCCTCCAACCGCTTGGGGTGAGGAGGCGGCACGAAATGGTCGAGCCAGCCAACAAGCAACTCAGCATCACGACGCAATGTCAGTTGCTCTCCATCAGCCGCTCTGGCTGGTATTATGAGCCAAAAGGGGCAACCCCGCTGAACCTCAAGCTGATGCAATTGATCGATGAACAGTTTTTAGCCACGCCTTATTACGGCAGCTGTCAGATGGCCCGCTGGTTGCGACGACAGGGGCAGAACGTGGGGCGGCACCGAGTACGCCGCTTGATGGGCTTGCACGCGATTTATCAGGAACCGCGCACCAGTCAGCCTCACCTGCAGCATCGGATTTATCCGTATCTGTTGCGGAATCTGGCGGTCACACGAGCGAATCAGGTGTGGTGCACCGACATCACGTATCGTGCGCCCAGCCTTCGGACATGTCATGGACGACATCACCGAAGCGCGAACATGTGTGGAATGTAGTCGGACGAATCATAGGAAGGATCAGTCCGATACCCGCTCTTCGCTACGGAAGAGTGAGAGCCGAAGCGGCGGTGGCCTGCTGTGCACTGGCAGGGTGACGAAGCCCGTGGGAAACGGGACGTGAGGCGAAGTCGTTACGCCAAGATGCGTCTCTAGGCTAAGTGTGGGAAGGTTGAGGAACACGAACCGGTTGATGCGCGTCTGTGGGTTGAAATGTCACCATCTCCTACACGACTTACCAGGAGGTTCACGGACAGAGAGCAGACAGATGTATGGGCTGCTATCGGGTGGCGAGGCGAGATGTAGCCGTGCCGCCATCCAGCCGAGTGGAGTGCGTAGCTAGCACGCGGCGTCTGTGACGACTTGCGGCAAGCAAGGATAAAGACTGCGATCGGCACCCTCCCCCGCATGCGTGAGTCCATACATGTGAACTGGGGAAAGCGATGGAGGGGATGGCAAGGAAGTGCGACTCTGAGGCCCCCATCGTTGGCGGAGCTCCCGTAGTAGTCAGAGACAGGGAAAGCCTGTTACAGGGCGAAGGGGAGCAGCTCAAGTACCTTGCGGGGTTGATTAGCTGCCCGTAGAGAGGTGAAGACCTTTGAGAATCAGCGAAATGCAACGCAAGCTGGCGACGTGGTCGGACGCAGACGACGAACGGAAGTTCGACCGTCTGATTCGGCTGATTGCTCATCCGGTCTGGCTGGCCGAGGCGGCTCGCGTGACCTTGGCGTCTTCAGGCGCCAAGTCACCAGGCATCGACGGAATGGACAAATCGAAACTGGAGGCGGTCCTAGCACAGGAGCTTGCGCGCATTCGCGCGGAACTCCTGGCCGGTGACTATCAACCCGCACCGGCTCGACGGGTCTTGATTTCGAAGGCCAACGGCAAGCCACGACCCCTGGGAATACCCACGCTACGCGACCGTCTCGTGCAACGCGCCATGTTGATGGCCATGGAGCCAATCTGGGAAAGCGATTTTCATCGCAACTCCTATGGTTTCCGGCCTCAGCGGAGCGTGCATCATGCGATACGGACCGTGAAGTTTCAGCTGCTAGATAGTACCGAGGCCAAAGGCCGCTGGGTGGTCGAAGGCGACTTGGCCAGCTACTTTGAGACGGTGCACCATCGGCGGCTGATGCGCAGCGTGCGGAAGCGAATCCGGGACAGGCGATTCCTGTCCCTGCTCTGGCGATTCATCAAAGCGGGCCATGTTGATCGTGGCCTGTTCCGGGCAGCGAGCGAAGGTGTGCCGCAAGGAGGAGTGCTTTCACCCCTCCTCTCCAACATCATGCTCCATGAGTTTGATGCGTACTTGGAGGCGAACTACCTGAGCCAGAAGGCCCGAAAGGACCGCTGGGCATGGAATTTTGGCATCCAGCACGGTCGGCCCATTACGATTCGCGAGAATCGCCAATGGAAACCGGCTGTTGCTTACTGCCGATATGCCGATGACTTTGTGGTCATCGTGAAAGGGAACAAGCATCATGCCGAGGCGATCCGCGAGGAATGCCGAGCGGTCCTGGAAGGGACGCTGAAGCTGACGTTGAATATGGCCAAAACCCATATCACACATGTCAACGACGGATTCACCTTCCTGGGGCACCGGATTATTCGCAAACGGGGGCCACGGGGAATGATGCGCCCGGTTTCGACTATTCCCAAGGAGAAGAGCCGAGGTCTAGCACGTCAGTTGACCGCGGCACTCTCCGGCAACGACCATGTGAACAAGATCGATATGGTGGAAAGGCTGAACCGGCAACTTGCTGGCTGGGCCAACTTCCATCAGTACACGGATTACACCGCCAAGGTGTACCAGCATCTGGATCGCCTCGTGTTCTGGAAGCTGGCACATTGGCTGGCTCGTAAGTACAAAACATCGATCACATCACTGATGCGGCAATACGTGAAGCGACCGGGCGAAGGGCAAGCCAAGACCTGGCACCTCTTTGGCCGGAGCGGGAATGGGACTCGGTGTGGGATTGCCCTGCGTCGGCTGGTCACCAGCCGAAAGCAGCAATTCCGATGGCGTAATCCATTGGAGAATCCCTATCTGAACTCGGCTCCAGACCGCAAAACGCTCACGTCACGATACCGCGAGGTCGCCATGGCTATGACGCATGCTTGAGGGGGAGAGCTGTATGCGCTGAGAGGCGCACGTATGGTTCGGGGAGGAGAAGCAGGGAAATAGCGAATGACTACGCCCTGCTTCTTACTCTACTTCCGATCAAGCGCGGGTTCCTCTATCTGGTGGCGATTATGGATTGGCAGAGCCGCAAAGTCCTTGCCTGGCGTTTGTCCAATACGATGGAGACGCTGTTTTGTGTGGAAGCCCTGGAAGAAGCCCTGGCGCAGTATGGCGTGCCGGACATCTTCAACACCGATCAAGGATCGCAATTTACGTCGTGTGAGTTCACTGCTGTGCTGAAAGACCACGAGATCAAGATTTCGATGGATGGCAAAGGCCGGTGGGTGGATAATGTGTTTATCGAACGACTGTGGCGGAGCTTGAAATATGAATGTGTGTACCTGCAGGCCTTTGAAACGGGCACTCAAGCGCGCCAACAGATTAGTGCATGGTTCAGTCATTACAACCAAACACGGCCGCATTCGACGTTCGATGGCCAAACTCCGGATGAGGTGTATCATCGTTCGCACCTTCAGAGGCCCACCCCTGAAGAGAAGAAACTTGCGGCATAACATCAACCAATGAATTGTAGCTTAACTTGGCCGCAAACCTGTCCAATGAAGTGGGACCACCTCTCTAGAGGAAAATGCAATGAGCGCAGATTAAGTCATTATTCATCTTGGGAAATGGCTTCTTCCTAATTTTTCGAGATAAAGATGATTGGAGCGGAAAGTTAGGCTGGTTTAATTTTGTAATTGATCGACGATTTTCCAGCCTCCTGGTACAGTTTCTTGTACAACCATATTTGTATAAATAGAGGTGCCGTCATTAAATGATATCCTTACTAATACACTTCGTGTTGTATCCGTCATATTTTTCGGAGACCCTTCTACTGTAAATTTAGCTTCACCAAATCTATCTCGAAGGAAATCTGAATATTTTTCATTCTCTTCCAGTAAAACTTTTCGTTTCTTTAATAGGTTCCCACCCAAAAACGACTTAATATTTTCAACATCTCCATTTCGAATTGACTCAAAGTACAGAAGGACAGTGTCTGATGGCTCTTCGGCATGTGCAAGTGTTACGTTATTCAGGATAAATAGTAAAAAAAACGATTGTAGTATGTGGAAGACGTATTTCATATTCCCTCGTATTTTATTTATTGAGTCAGCGCGTTTAACCATAAGTTCGAGAGCGCTTGATACCCAACTCCGTTAGGATGAAGCCAATCATAGAACTCAGGAGACTTGCCAAGTCCATCAAGTCCAGTTCCTTCAAAATAGGTGTATAAGTCCGGAGCAGTAAGTAAGTTTCCTGGAAGGTTTATGGGGTCAAACTCAAGATTATTTTCAAGGATTAACTGCTCAACGACCAAGTTATATTCTTGAATGTCGAGGTTTGCTTGTGCTGTGGCTGGATTCGGGTATGAATTACATTGCCCGATGATGGAGCAATCCGCATAGCGAATTGGGACCTTTGACAAGAGAGGATATTTCCCTGTCGCCTTAACCGCATCAATAATTTGTTTCATATTATCTTTAAATGAACCGGGATACCCTCCGTCACCTGGGTGAAGGTCTAACCCACTAGGCACTGCCATCGGTGGGGTAGAATCATTCGTGCCAAATAGAATCAAGAAATACTGGGAGTCAGGGTGAACCGTGAGTGCATTATTAATCACGGCCAATCCATCACCTGCTTCGTAGCCCGGGATCGTTTCGTTTTCTACAGTATGGGGATATCCTTTGGCATTTGTGAGCAGGTCATTTAAAATTGGAGTGAAGCCCCCACCTGTATTTCGACCATCATTAGAGACATCATCAGATGCAAGGTCATCGCCAACCCCGTATGTAATACTATCGCCAAATCCCACATAATAGTCGCCAATACCGAATTCCACACTGGCAGTATTGGCTGGCTGGCGAATGCTATTTTGATCGACCATGTATACGGTGACGTTATGTTCGGCAAGTGACAAGTTCGTCAACGGTAATTCGAAGGGAGCGAAAAAATCAGTAACGGAATTAACTTCGTCACCATCCACAACAAATTCAACACCCCAATTGGAAGGGAACCCCGAGGCGGTTGCTTGAACTGTCAGATTCCCCGAAGTGAGCAGGGCCGATTCAACAGGTGAGCTAATGGCTATTCCGCTTAATGCCGCCGTGTATTGCACCTGGGCCACATCCCATGACCCGTTAGCCAGATACCAGAGTTGGATATAAATCGTGCGGCCGTCAGTGGGGAGGTTGGTGGCCGTAAAGGTGGTGTTGGTGCCGAGGGTCCCGCCATCATTAAAGAGGTCTCCAACGCCGAGGGCACTACCGCCCTCGAGTGCCCACTTGGTCACGGGGGTACCATTAGCCGACCAGGCAAAAGTGACAGAAGCGCCGGGGAAGATAGCTCCTGGAGCCGGAGTGGTCATGCTGGGTGGAGTGAGGGTTGTTGCCGCGGTGTATTGATACTCAATGACCTCCCAAGCTCCCCCGGTCAAGTAGGAGAGTTGCACATAGACCGTGCGGCCGTCAGCGGGGAGGTTGGTGGCCGTAAAGGTGGTGTTGGTGCCGAGAGTGCCGCCATCGCTAAAGAGGTCTCCGGCCCCAGAGGTACTGCCCCCTTGGAGGGCCCACTGGGTCACGGGGGTACCATTAGCCGACCAGGCAAAAGTAACAGAAGCGCCGGGGAAGATAGCTCCTGGAGCCGGAGTGGTCATGCTGGGTGGAGTGAGGGTTGTTGCCGCCGTGTATTGCACCTGGGCCACATCCCATGACCCGTTAGCCAGATACCAGAGTTGGATATAAATCGTGCGGCCGTCAGTGGGGAGGTTGGTGGCCGTAAAGGTGGTGTTGGTGCCGAGGGTCCCGCCATCATTAAAGAGGTCTCCAACGCCGAGGGCACTACCGCCCTCGAGTGCCCACTTGGTCACGGGGGTACCATTAGCCGACCAGGCAAAAGTGACAGAAGCGCCGGGGAAGATAGCTCCTGGAGCCGGAGTGGTCATGCTGGGTGGAGTGAGGGTTGTTGCCGCCGTGTATTGATACTCAATGACCTCCCAAGCTCCCCCGGTCAAGTAGGAGAGTTGCACATAGACCGTGCGGCCGTCAGCGGGGAGGTTGGTGGCCGTAAAGGTGGTGTTGGTGCCGAGAGTGCCGCCATCGCTAAAGAGGTCTCCGGCCCCAGAGGTACTGCCCCCTTGGAGGGCCCATTGGGTCACCGGGGTCGTATTAGGCGTCCAGGTAAACGTGACCGAAGAGCCTAAAAATGAGGTGCCGGGAGCGGGGGTAGTCATAGATGGTGGGGTGAGGCTCCCCGCTGCGGAATATTGATACTCAATGACTTCCCAAGACCCTCCAGTCAAATAGAAAAGTTGCACATAGACCGTGCGGCCGTCAGTGGGGAGGTTGGTGGCCGTAAAGGTGGTGTTGGTGCCGAGGGTCCCGCTATCGCTAAAGAGGTCTCCGGCCCCGGAGGCACTGCCCCCTTGGAGGGCCCACTGGGTCACGGGGGTACCATTAGCCGACCAGGCAAAAGTGACAGAAGCGCCGGGGAAGATAGCTCCTGGAGCCGGAGTGGTCATGCTGGGTGGAGTGAGGGTTGTTGCCGCAGTGTATTGATACTCAATGACCTCCCAAGCTCCCCCGGTCAAGTAGGAGAGTTGCACATAGACCGTGCGGCCGTCAGCGGGGAGGTTGGTGGCCGTAAAGGTGGTGTTGGTGCCGAGAGTGCCGCCATCGCTAAAGAGGTCTCCGGCCCCAGAGGTACTGCCCCCTTGGAGGGCCCATTGGGTCACGGGGGTGGTATTGGGCATCCAGGTAAACGTGACCGAAGAGCCTAAAAATGAGGTGCCGGGAGCGGGGGTAGTCATAGATGGTGGGGTGAGGCTCCCCGCTGCGGAATATTGATACTCAATGACTTCCCAAGACCCTCCAGTCAAATAGAAAAGTTGCACATAGACCGTGCGGCCGTCAGTGGGGAGGTTGGTGGCCGTAAAGGTGGTGTTGGTGCCGAGGGTCCCGCCATCGCTAAAGAGGTCTCCGGCCCCGGAGGCACTGCCCCCTTGGAGCGCCCACTGGGTCACGGGGGTACCATTAGCCGACCAGGCAAAAGTGACAGAAGCGCCGGGGAAGATGGCTCCTGGAGTCGGAGTGGTCATGCTGGGTGGAGTGAGGGTTGTTGCCGCCGTGTATTGATACTCAATGACCTCCCAAGCTCCCCCGGTCAAGTAGGAGAGTTGCACATAGACCGTGCGGCCGTCAGCGGGGAGGTTGGTGGCCGCAAAGGTGGTGTTGGTGCCGAGAGTGCCGCCATCGCTAAAGAGGTCTCCGGCCCCGGAGGCACTGCCCCCTTGGAGCGCCCACTGGGTCACGGGGGTACCATTAGCCGACCAGGCAAAAGTGACAGAAGCGCCGGGGAAGATAGCTCCTGGAGTCGGAGTGGTCATGCTGGGTGGAGTGAGGGTTGTTGCCGCCGTGTATTGCACCTGGGCCACATCCCATGACCCGTTAGCCAGATACCAGAGCTGGATATAGATCGTGCGCCCGTCCGTGGGGAGATTGGTCGCGGTGAAGGTGGTGTTGGTGCCTAGTGTCCCGCCATCATTAAAGAGGTCTCCAACGCCGAGGGCACTACCGCCCTCGAGTGCCCACTTGGTCACCGAGGTCGTATTAGGCGTCCAGGTAAAGGTCACGGAAGAACCGGCAAAGGTGGTGCCGGGTATGGGGCTTGTCATAGTAGGAACTGCTCCATAAGCAATCCCTACTAAAAGGGTGCTGAATAAAGAGAACATGAAATAGAAACAAACTTTTTTAGTTGATCGAAGTTTGAATGCAGATAAGTCAATCATTGTTAATGTTTCTCTCTTCCCTCAACGCAGGACCTAGCCCTTCAGCTTGAAGTTATAATAATAGTTTACAAAAGTTTATACAATATCCATTAATAACTATTTATTATTAATATTGTTAGATTTTAGAAAAGGATAGACTCGATCCTCTTGGGATTTGCATTTTTCAAAATTCAGAAGGCTCCAGGCTTTATGCCAGGGACTGAATTGTCGAACAATACTACAGGTTTCTGGTTCCTGAATTGGAGTAAAAATAAGTAAATAACTTCCTAAGTATTATGTGAAAAACTCATGCGCCACTACTTATACGTGAATCAAGCAAGTTCTATGCTAAATGCTATATTAATTGATGTATCGGTAATTAATTTGATGAATTATACAAAAATCATTTAAATTATAGAATATTCAAGCATTGTTTAAAGAATAATTACCTCAAAGTTTATACTAATGACACTAGTGGAAAATTTATTATCGAAAAATTTTCCGACACTTTACAGCCAACATGTATCTTTATCTTGAAAGCAGTCGCCAATAGAAATAGACCTCAATAAAAAAATAGGCCGTGAGCGGGCTCAGGTGAGGCTGCATGGTTACCCAGGAGATCTTCTGGTAGTTTCCAATAAAAGCTTTGACTTTATCAGGCCAAAACCATTGATTTGGTCGATTCGCTCTTGGTGGGTGTCTGGGGGAGGATTAAGGCCTAGGTGTTGCCAAGCACTAGCAATTGTTTGGCCTTCACCACATTTACTAAAAAAATATGGATGGGGAGTGGACACAAAGCTTCGATTGCAATAACGTATAAGGCCTCCCTCGAAATAGCAAGTTAGTCTTACTTAAGCAATTAGGTATCTATACGTGAATGAGCTGTTGCAAGTGGTGACTTGGAGAGTGAAAAGCCGCATTAGAGAGGAAGTGCCACAGGAAGCCTAAGATATTTTTCAGCGGATAGTTTCAAGACGCGGGACATTTCGTCGAGAAGGTAAGCATTGTTCACAAAGAAAACCTTTGCTTATAGCTCTGATCAGTACTAAATGGTCTGTGTCTGTCAAAAGCTTGAAGTCTCGAGTCTTAGTCTAGGTCTTTGCAGCTCTATTTAGATGTGTTTTTTTCTTTAGGAGGTATCAGATAATGCGGGGAACAACAGGCATCGTATTCTTTGCCTTCTTCTTCTTGTCTTTCGATTTATCTCATGAAGCATTTGCCTACCTTGATCCGGGAACCGGAAGTATGCTCCTCCAGTTATTATTGGGTGGAGTGGCAGGGGTGGTGGTGGTGGTGAAATTGTATTGGGAACGGATCAAAGATTTTTTTACCCGTAAATAACTGCTTCTTCATCCTCTTTCACATTTTAGATACGGTATGAATAACATTTCAGCGGAATCTGGGTCCTTTCGCGATCCAGCTGGTCGTGTGTATCGAGTCGGTGATCGAATTTTTCGAACAGTCACAGATTATTTTGCCGATGATTTTGATATCGTCAATGCTACTGGGCTACCAGATAAGCTTGTCAAAGAGGGGCTCCTACTTCCAGCAATCCAAGTTGATAAAGAGGTGCTTCAATTCGTTGGTGCCAAAGCAAGATATGTTCTTGAAATTCCAAGATTGCAGTTTGTTTCTTTTCCATACGAATGGTCATTCTCTGCTCTCAAAGCTGCTGCATTATTGCATTTAGAAATCCATTTAACTGCCTTAGAGCATGGAGTGACGCTTTCCGATTCTTCAGCCTATAACGTACAATTTCAAGGAGCTAATCCAATTTTTATTGATCACCTATCATTTCGTCCATATCAAAATGGAGAGTTGTGGGTGGGGCATCGTCAGTTTTGTGAGCAATTCCTAAACCCATTGTTACTGCGTGCTTTTCTTGGCATTGCTCACAACGCATGGTATCGCGGTACCCAAGAAGGGATCATGGGCAGTGATCTCAGCCGGCTCTTGAAATGGCGGCATAAGTGTAATTGGAATGCCTTGTTGCATGTGGTGATGCCGTCCATTTTTCAGAAAACTGCTCAAAATAAGGACGTGGGCATTGAGAAAGGTCAACTACCTACCTCCGCATTACCCCTTTTATCCTTTCAGCGAATGCTTCAAAAGCTTCATTCATGGATAGCCAAGCTTGAACCGGCCGACACAGGAAAAACTATATGGCAAGACTATGCAAAAACACATAGTTATACTTCTCACGAGACTGAACAGAAGAAACGGTTTGTGTCAGATTTTGCCAACAGAATACAGCCCAGGTTGGTTTGGGATTTGGGGTGTAATGTTGGGGAATATTCATCAGCGGCGTTGGCGGGTGGAGCAAAATATGTGGTTGGGTTTGATTTTGATCAAGGAGCGTTAGACGTGGGCTTTCATCGGGCACGTGAAAACAACTTGTCTTTTCAGGCACTTTACTTGGATGCGGCCAATCCGCCACCTAATCAAGGTTGGAGGGAACAGGAGCGAGAAGGTCTCCAGGCTCGAGCTGCAGCGGACGGAGTTTTGGCCCTTGCCTTTATTCACCATTTAGCTATTGCACGTAATATCCCATTAGACCAATTAGTCCAGTGGATTGTGGGTTTGGCACCTGCGGGTGTCATTGAATTTGTGCCCAAGCAGGACCCCATGGTCAAAAATCTTCTCAGATTACGTGAAGATATCTTCCCGGATTACACAGAAGCCTATTTCTTAGATGCTATTTCGAAACAAGCGACTATCGTTAAGAAGGAAATCGTGTCTAAAAGTGGAAGACTATTGATCGACTATACTAGATTGTGAAGGGTTAAGATGATCCACAAATCTGAATAATGGCTAAAAAGGAGGACACCAAATACCGAAATACTCTCTCTTATGTTAAGTGGCCGAATATCCTCCTTTTCGTATTCCTCATCCTGACTACTCCCTTTCTAAATTTTCTTTCCCACAATTCCTATCGCATCACGACCCCTGAAATTTTTATTGCTGTGCTAGGAATAATTGGTGTGGCTTTGGTGTGTGTCGTTATAGCAAGGGTCGGGGGGCTTCTAATGCATGGCATTGTGGTTGCCGGGTTGCTTACTCTATTTCTAGATATCCAGTTTGAGTGGATGAACGAGAAGAGTAAAGTAATCATTTTGGCAACTTTTTTGATTCTTTTGACGATTTTCTGGATAAGTCGAGAGAAGTTTTATCCTATCGCAACGGTCGTTTTCTTGACATTTTTTTTCGTCACAATTGGTGAATTGTTCTTGGCTCAAGGAGCGAAAGAGTTTTCTGTTTTTCAACATGCCCCAAGGGAGGGCACTAGAGGGCTCCCGCGGATTATCCATTTTGTGTTTGACGCTCACATTGGTCTTGAAGGAATACCCCAGGATATTCTTGGTGGAAAGGAGTTAAAGAAGCACCTCATTCAATTCTACCAAAAATATGGATTCCGAACACATGGAGGAGCGTTCAGCCACTATTTTTCTACCGCGAATTCTATTCCAAATTTATTCAATTTTTCTTCTGCCGGTTCGGGGAAGAAGTTTCTTTTGGGGGAAGCAGAGCCATATAAATTGCACCGTAATCGATATTTTGAGGTGTTATCAAAGACTGGCTATAACCTAAATGTTATCGGACTACATGGCGTTCTTGATTACTGTTTAAATAGTCCGGTCACGCTGGATAATTGCCAAAAGCTACCCCCATTGAGTCTTTGGCACATAGAAAAACTCGATATTCCAATTTCAGACAAACTTCGAGTAATTTTCACTGACTACTCTAGACTTTCTTCTATCTACGAAAAGGTTCGAAATCTGTATCGAATGATACAACCCAAGCTAGGTGGGTTTGGAGTGCTGGGAGAAGCATTGTCTTGGGAGTTCCACATGGATGGAAACCCAATCACACATATCAATATGCTTAAGGTGCTTGAGAAGAGTGTTCTATTATTGCCAAAGGGAAATGTTTTGTTTGTGCATTTATTATTTCCCCACGCGCCATTTCTGGCTCGTGGTGACTGTTCGATAAAGGTTCCGATTCATGACTGGAAGCCATCCCGGAGAGCCGACTGGCACTATCTTTCCGATCCTGTTCCTAACACAGCTGCATCAAGAGAAGAGGCCTACCAAAGCTATTTTGAGCAAACAATATGCCTTTACACCAGGTTAGATGCAATTTTTCAGCGTATGGAAGCGGCGGGTATTTTTCAGGATTCAATTATTATCCTCCATGGGGATCATGGATCAAGGATTGTCAGGACCCTACCGAAGACTTGGAATTCAAAAAAACTGATGACACAGGATATAACTGATTCTTACTCCACTCTTTTTGCTGTAAAGATTCCAGGCATGAAAGCAAGTTATGGTACTTCGTTGCGTCCCCTAGAGGATTTATTAACGGAGGTAATATCTGAAATGGGATGGTCTGCCGAGATTGGTGATGGTTCAGGCACCGAAGCATTTGTCTATTTAGAGGGAAATACAAAGGAAAAATTCTTAAGTTTGAATTATCCCGTTCCGGACACTAACGAATTTGTAAGGTGAGGCTATGTTCTTCTCTGTTTATTTCCGACAGAAAGTAAAAATGAAATGAGCTTAATGGATTAATTGTGACCGGTCCCTTGACTCTCGACCACTTTTAGAGTGAACGCACTGGTGGCTTCCAACCCCTTGATATTCTGAATCCCTGCAAAACGTTTAGCAAGCTTGACTGGCGTCTGATCCAATGGCGTCTGGTGGGCCCGACTTGCCTTTTAGTCTTCGTGCACCCTCCAATGCAGTTGGAATTAACCAAAGGAGCTAAACCCCGCTGGTGGAGAAGTTTTTGCACTTACTACTTGAATTCAAGGAATTCAAATGCCAGGGTTTGTCCCGGCAGCCGAGCCACTTTGGTTTTGGTCAAGGTGGCCAAACCCATCTTGGCCTTGGTGTGGCCCTTCGGGTCTCCTGTGCGGTTCGCCAACACCGGCGTCGCGCAAACTTGCTAGCCCAAGCAATGCGTGCCTTTTCTCCGGCGTTGGCTGCACTACTCGGCCCCAACACCAGGCCAGGGTAGAGCGTTCAAACAAAAAAAGGCGCATTAATTATGGAGAACCAAACTTCGTAGTCTATCGTGAGCCTTGTCGAAGGACTCAAATAAGGTCTGCGGCGAGATCCAAGCGCCCGCCCCAGTGGCCAGCCAGAGAGCTGGTCCTAGGAATTCGGACAGGGCATTAAGCTACAATTTGTGACCAAAGGAGGGTCATGAATGATGAGTCGAACTCGAAAGAATCATCCTGCGAATTTCAAGGCGAAAGTCGCGGTGTCTGCGCTCAGGGAAGACGCGCCGATCTCGGAGCTAGCGATAAAATATGGCGTGTGCATGCCACCGTCATTCATCGGTGGAAACGTGAAGCCCTCGCCTCAATGGAGGCGGGTTTTTCCGGAAAGCATGAGAAGAGCCACACCGAGCAAGCGGCGCACATCCATGAGCTGCACGCCAAAATTGGCCAACTGAGTGTGGAACGGGATTTTTTAGTCGATGCCTCCAACCGCTTGGGGTGAGGAGGCGGCACGAAATGGTCGAGCCAGCCAACAAGCAACTCAGCATCACGACGCAATGTCAGTTGCTCTCCATCAGCCGCTCTGGCTGGTATTATGAGCCAAAAGGGGCAACCCCGCTGAACCTCAAGCTGATGCAATTGATCGATGAACAGTTTTTAGCCACGCCTTATTACGGCAGCTGTCAGATGGCCCGCTGGTTGCGACGACAGGGGCAGAACGTGGGGCGGCACCGAGTACGCCGCTTGATGGGCTTGCACGCGATTTATCAGGAACCGCGCACCAGTCAGCCTCACCTGCAGCATCGGATTTATCCGTATCTGTTGCGGAATCTGGCGGTCACACGAGCGAATCAGGTGTGGTGCACCGACATCACGTATCGTGCGCCCAGCCTTCGGACATGTCATGGACGACATCACCGAAGCGCGAACATGTGTGGAATGTAGTCGGACGAATCATAGGAAGGATCAGTCCGATACCCGCTCTTCGCTACGGAAGAGTGAGAGCCGAAGCGGCGGTGGCCTGCTGTGCACTGGCAGGGTGACGAAGCCCGTGGGAAACGGGACGTGAGGCGAAGTCGTTACGCCAAGATGCGTCTCTAGGCTAAGTGTGGGAAGGTTGAGGAACACGAACCGGTTGATGCGCGTCTGTGGGTTGAAATGTCACCATCTCCTACACGACTTACCAGGAGGTTCACGGACAGAGAGCAGACAGATGTATGGGCTGCTATCGGGTGGCGAGGCGAGATGTAGCCGTGCCGCCATCCAGCCGAGTGGAGTGCGTAGCTAGCACGCGGCGTCTGTGACGACTTGCGGCAAGCAAGGATAAAGACTGCGATCGGCACCCTCCCCCGCATGCGTGAGTCCATACATGTGAACTGGGGAAAGCGATGGAGGGGATGGCAAGGAAGTGCGACTCTGAGGCCCCCATCGTTGGCGGAGCTCCCGTAGTAGTCAGAGACAGGGAAAGCCTGTTACAGGGCGAAGGGGAGCAGCTCAAGTACCTTGCGGGGTTGATTAGCTGCCCGTAGAGAGGTGAAGACCTTTGAGAATCAGCGAAATGCAACGCAAGCTGGCGACGTGGTCGGACGCAGACGACGAACGGAAGTTCGACCGTCTGATTCGGCTGATTGCTCATCCGGTCTGGCTGGCCGAGGCGGCTCGCGTGACCTTGGCGTCTTCAGGCGCCAAGTCACCAGGCATCGACGGAATGGACAAATCGAAACTGGAGGCGGTCCTAGGGCCTGTTAACACTACTCAATGCATCAATGATCAGCGCAAAGTTGATGAAGAATGTGAAAACACTGTCCAGCTTGTCAAAGCGCGAGAACACCCGACGAAAGCCTTTGAGTCGACGGAATAGCCGCTCCACTTCATTGCGTTGCTTATACAGCTGCTTGTCGTACTCCCATGGTTCGCGCCGGTTCTTTTTTGGTGGGACCACGGGCGTGCAGCCCAGATCCACAACGGTCTGGCGTGTCTCATCGCCCTCGTAGGCTCGATCCATAATGACATACTTCGCAGACAACTTGGTCGCCTTCAACAACTTCCGGCCTTCGGGCGCATCCCCGGCTTGACCCGGGGATAAGGCAAAACTCACGGCCGTCCGAGCATCCGCGGCAACCAGATGAATCTTGGTGGTCCACCCGGCGCGGGACTTCCCGATGGCTTGCGGCCCGTTTTTTTGAGCGCGCCCGTCCCATCGGGGTGCACTTTGACGGCGGTACTATCCAACGAGACGGCCTCAACGTGGACGCGAATGATTTGTTGTTGTTGCCACTCGGCAAAGACCCGGTCCAATACCCCACGTTTCGCCCAGCGATTCATGCGAGTGTAGATGGTATGCCAATTCCCAAAAGACTTGGGCAACCCGCGCCACTTACACCCCTGTTCAGCCACATATAATATGGCATTGAGGACTTGGAGATTGAGCATGGAGACATTGCCACGCTGGCGCGGCAAAACCGATTCAATGAGCTGGTACTGCGAGTGAGTAAGTTCCATGGCCGCAGTATACCATAATGGAACCCATTAGTGTTAACAGGCCCTAGCACAGGAGCTTGCGCGCATTCGCGCGGAACTCCTGGCCGGTGACTATCAACCCGCACCGGCTCGACGGGTCTTGATTTCGAAGGCCAACGGCAAGCCACGACCCCTGGGAATACCCACGCTACGCGACCGTCTCGTGCAACGCGCCATGTTGATGGCCATGGAGCCAATCTGGGAAAGCGATTTTCATCGCAACTCCTATGGTTTCCGGCCTCAGCGGAGCGTGCATCATGCGATACGGACCGTGAAGTTTCAGCTGCTAGATAGTACCGAGGCCAAAGGCCGCTGGGTGGTCGAAGGCGACTTGGCCAGCTACTTTGAGACGGTGCACCATCGGCGGCTGATGCGCAGCGTGCGGAAGCGAATCCGGGACAGGCGATTCCTGTCCCTGCTCTGGCGATTCATCAAAGCGGGCCATGTTGATCGTGGCCTGTTCCGGGCAGCGAGCGAAGGTGTGCCGCAAGGAGGAGTGCTTTCACCCCTCCTCTCCAACATCATGCTCCATGAGTTTGATGCGTACTTGGAGGCGAACTACCTGAGCCAGAAGGCCCGAAAGGACCGCTGGGCATGGAATTTTGGCATCCAGCACGGTCGGCCCATTACGATTCGCGAGAATCGCCAATGGAAACCGGCTGTTGCTTACTGCCGATATGCCGATGACTTTGTGGTCATCGTGAAAGGGAACAAGCATCATGCCGAGGCGATCCGCGAGGAATGCCGAGCGGTCCTGGAAGGGACGCTGAAGCTGACGTTGAATATGGCCAAAACCCATATCACACATGTCAACGACGGATTCACCTTCCTGGGGCACCGGATTATTCGCAAACGGGGGCCACGGGGAATGATGCGCCCGGTTTCGACTATTCCCAAGGAGAAGAGCCGAGGTCTAGCACGTCAGTTGACCGCGGCACTCTCCGGCAACGACCATGTGAACAAGATCGATATGGTGGAAAGGCTGAACCGGCAACTTGCTGGCTGGGCCAACTTCCATCAGTACACGGATTACACCGCCAAGGTGTACCAGCATCTGGATCGCCTCGTGTTCTGGAAGCTGGCACATTGGCTGGCTCGTAAGTACAAAACATCGATCACATCACTGATGCGGCAATACGTGAAGCGACCGGGCGAAGGGCAAGCCAAGACCTGGCACCTCTTTGGCCGGAGCGGGAATGGGACTCGGTGTGGGATTGCCCTGCGTCGGCTGGTCACCAGCCGAAAGCAGCAATTCCGATGGCGTAATCCATTGGAGAATCCCTATCTGAACTCGGCTCCAGACCGCAAAACGCTCACGTCACGATACCGCGAGGTCGCCATGGCTATGACGCATGCTTGAGGGGGAGAGCTGTATGCGCTGAGAGGCGCACGTATGGTTCGGGGAGGAGAAGCAGGGAAATAGCGAATGACTACGCCCTGCTTCTTACTCTACTTCCGATCAAGCGCGGGTTCCTCTATCTGGTGGCGATTATGGATTGGCAGAGCCGCAAAGTCCTTGCCTGGCGTTTGTCCAATACGATGGAGACGCTGTTTTGTGTGGAAGCCCTGGAAGAAGCCCTGGCGCAGTATGGCGTGCCGGACATCTTCAACACCGATCAAGGATCGCAATTTACGTCGTGTGAGTTCACTGCTGTGCTGAAAGACCACGAGATCAAGATTTCGATGGATGGCAAAGGCCGGTGGGTGGATAATGTGTTTATCGAACGACTGTGGCGGAGCTTGAAATATGAATGTGTGTACCTGCAGGCCTTTGAAACGGGCACTCAAGCGCGCCAACAGATTAGTGCATGGTTCAGTCATTACAACCAAACACGGCCGCATTCGACGTTCGATGGCCAAACTCCGGATGAGGTGTATCATCGTTCGCACCTTCAGAGGCCCACCCCTGAAGAGAAGAAACTTGCGGCATAACATCAACCAATGAATTGTAGCTTAACTTGGCCGCAAGCCTGTCCAACAAAGTGGGACCACCTCTGGGTTTGGAAGTTTGGTATCAAAGTATATGAATATTCAAGAAGGTAGGACTAGAGTGATCAAAAAAAGATCCCAAACCGCAACTCAATAAATCGGCAAATATGGCGGTGTTTAGTTTAGTATTCTGATACCGTGTTAAAAAGATAGATGTTTATAGCTTCGACTTTTATGAGGTTCCTCCCAATTATTAATAAAGAGAAGTGATTAGCTAAAGTGCCTACGGTGCATGGCTCTCGGATAAATTAGCCAATAGGAGGTCGCAATGCCAGATAGTGAATCAACCATGGCAGAGAACGCTCGGATTGAACTGCAAAGTTTCTTGGAAGCTGTCCAGCAGCGGCATGAACGAGTAAATCCCTGTTTCATGACGGGGAAGGGATGCGTATATACCGACCAAATTGATCAGGCGTTAGAACTCAGAGAGAAACAAAAAGCTTGTAGTGGTTTCATGATCATGCCCTTTCGCCCGAAACTCCGGGTGTTTTTCGAAAATTGTCTCAGACCTTTCTTCTATCACAATTACGACAGAGACAAGGAATTCAAGGTTGGTCCACAGCCCACCCTAAACAAGTTTTCTCTTGAACGAGCCGATGACGTAAGCCGACCGGGCATAATAATCTGTGAGGGCATCTGTAAGCGTATCCAGGAATGCGACTTCGTCGTTACTGATATCTCCGTGCCGAATGACAATGTTTTCTATGAGTTGGGGCTTGCCTACGGTATTGGGCACAAGATTCTTCTGATCCATCAGCGCGGTGCCCAATTCGGGTCAACTTGGGCTCGATACCTTCGTCCCCCGGAAACGGAACAAACAGAATATACTGTTAATCAGTACGATAGTCTTCAGGTGATCAATCGCGAACAATTCAAAGCTTCTCAGTATCTCTGGAAACGACAGCCGCCTGTTCGAAATGAGACCGGGAGTAATCCGGAGGTACTGTTCTTTGAGATGATGGCGGATGGAGATAAAGAACCAGAGCCATCTGCCACAGGAATGTTTGATGATGATATTTGCCTCTCTTTCAGATCGCATGTGTTGTCAGATATTGGTCTTGCACTAGGTCGCATAGCAGCTTCGTTGCAACGGTAAGAAGTCGAGGGGCAGAGCACCATACCTAGTGAGTATCTTGACAAGATTATCCGACGGCACCTAGACAAAGCGTCTGTCGTGGAACCCAAGGATCCTTTTAGCAAGACTCGGGACCGCGTTGATCAATGCTATTGTCTGATCGTGCGTACCGGAAAGGACTGTCATCCAATGTCCTATTTTTGGTTGGGCTATGGTCATGCGCGTGGAAAGAACGTAATACCCATCACGCAGCTCGTATTGGAAGAAACGGAAGGGATGCTTGACATTGGCCATCCAAGGAAAGATTTTTCCAGGATTTCAAGCCCCACAGCTGAGTTTCGTGGTGCGGCCGAAAAGGGGAAAGTTCTTGATCTTGCGTTTGATATTCGTGCCCAGCGGCACATGACTTTTGATCCCCAACATCCCCAACTTCTGGAGCACCAGTTGGAGCAGACCCTCAAGGAAATGATCAGGGGGGATTTCTCAGAGTGGTCTCGTAAGCGATTTTGGGCCAATCTTCTGGGTAGCCGTGGAGAAGTGTCTATCATTACCGGAGGACTCCACAGTGTGGACCACAATAGGGAAATGATCGGAGACTGGGATTTGAGAGCAGCCTCAGAACTGACTTCCTATTTAAGCCGTCATCAGTATCGCCCAAAAATTGAAATACCGATATATCAATCAGAGTTTGCTAAGCAATTTGACGCGTCGATGACCACTGAACGCTATATAGAGCAGGTAACAAAGGAAATAAGGATTGCAGAAAAGAATTGCGTCTTAATTGCGTCTCCTGATGTGAATCCAC
Organism: Nitrospirales bacterium; assembly: GCA_965248225.1. GTDB lineage: Bacteria > Nitrospirota > Nitrospiria > Nitrospirales > UBA8639 > Nitrospira_E. The sequence goes on along the minus strand of CBDFIV010000015.1, from coordinate 2,842,763 downwards.
TGACTGAAATTCTCTTGGGCCGTCTCATCAAGGTCCCGGACAAGGTATTGTTTTCTAGTGAGCTGAAAGCTGAAAACCATCTGAATGCTATTATTGTTTACAAACAACGCAAGAAACAGAAAGCTGGAAGGGAAACGGGAATTAGGGGGACCTCACCAAGCAGTTCCGAAGCGCCTAGAGCCTTCTATAAGGAAGTAGTTGGCAATGAGGATATTGAGAAGCGTGGTTTTCGATCACGCGGGTTTGCTCACAGTGAGAAGAAATTGCTGCCCTACTATGGACAGAACGAATACGAGAGAAGAGGGGAAAAATCCTTTAAAATCTACGCCCAGCTCGTCATTGCGCGCAATCCGTTTGCAAAGGCTGATGGCCCTGCCCGCTATGTAGTCATTCTCAATGGCGTAAGCGGGCCTGCCACATTTGCTCTTACTCACGTACTTACCGGAGGTGGAAACGAGGAGTTCGAATCGTACAAGCAATCTAGGTTTGACTCTGCTGCTGCCTCTGAATCTATTCTCAATAAATTCTTGCTCCGTATGACTTCACCGAATTTCCGTTTTATGGAATGCGTGATCGAGGTGGAGATTGGTGAAGAGCCGAAGTCACAGGAATCTAGAGAACATTCGTCCGATCAAAAGTCGAAGGCAGTTCAAGGTGCCGGTGCAACATTTGATTGGCGTCGTATCTTGAGATGGCAACTGGACAATGAAGTGCTTGGTGTTGATGTAAAGGAACTTAATTAGGGCTGAAAGGATTCTGCTTTATCCCGAATAACGGCTTGCCTCGGTCCAAGTGGCCCATTGCTGGGAAAATTTTTGCTTAGGTCGAAAAATGTGGTTTCCATTGGGGATAAAATAGGGGTTAAGTTGCTTGCTTCATGACATGCTGTTCGGTAGGCATAGTCCCCCTATGCCCCGCCCTGTTCGCATCGAATACCCTCACAATCGGGGTCATTGCTTGATTTGCCATATCCTGCCCGATAGTCTCTCCCGCCAATAAAAGGGGTCATGACATGAATGAACCTATTAAGCTTTATGTTCTTCCATAGTCGATGGTGGAATTCAAATGCTGTGGGGTGATATTCCAGATGCCCGGTGCTTGCCGTCCAGTCTCTGGGGCTGGCCATTCTATGGCGGGAATCGGGCCGATGGTGTTTGTGGCCGTTTTTGCTGGGGTTTGGGCTGTTTGTCATGGGTTGCAGGGGGATAGACGATTTAAATCGAGTCTGACCCCTTATGGGAGGGAAAGGTTAATAGGAATGCTCGCCGTGGACGTCGAAGAATCTTGGGGCTAAGACGCGGCTTTCGGCTGAGAGGAATCCTCGCTCTCGGAAGCCATGGTAGGTGATCGTAATTTCTGTTTCTGGACCCCGCCAGGTGTATTGTTGATTGAGCCCTCGCATCATGGTGCCAAAGGGTTGATCGATTTTTCCGAAACGGCCTTCGAGATATTCCAACAGAGACTTGTGTGTGGAAGCTCCTTCATAGTGAAAAAGGGCTCGTGCGTATTGATCCTCCAAGCTATAGAGTTTGACGGACTCCATGGGAATCCCTTCTACGTGCGGATTTCCCTGTTTGAGTGTATAGATCTGTTGAGCATTGGATGAATCGATTGCTTGAAGGTCTTCCCGGTTAGTCAGCGGATGGCCCCAGGTGATTCCAAAAAATCCGTTGGGGTCGTGTTCGATGGGAGTTCCGCTAATGGCTGTTCCTGCGAATAACAGGAAGCCAAGGAAACTCACCCCTGTCAATTTGGCTGTGGAATGGATGAAATTATGGACGTGAGCTGAAAAGTTCATGAGATGGGCGCAACGGTATCATGGCCATGAGGTTGAGGCAATGTAGGACGTCATCCGAGCGTCGGTATGCCCAATTCCTCGGACAAAGATGGCACGTTTCAGCAGGAGACAGAACGGTTTAGACGGAAAGAAAGGCTGGTTGGAGTTCGGGGAGAGCCAGGGAGTCGGAAGTCGAAGTTGTGCGATGAAGGATATCGGCTTGCGCTGTTTTTCCGGCATTTAACAGAATCCATTTATCTGGATTATCTAAAATGGCTTGGACGAGTTGCGTATGGAGTAAATGCCCAGTGAGTTTTGCTTCAAAATGGCCAATGATGGGACAGCCTATGAGGGAAAGGTCCCCAATGAGGTCAAGCACTTTGTGGCGAACACATTCATTCTGGAATCGTAATTCGTCTTCATTCACTAATCCTGACTCGGAGAAGACGACCGTATTATTCAGGGACCCACCTAATCCGAGTCCACGTGACCAGAGAAACTCGACTTCATGTCGAAAGGCAAATGTGCGAGCGGCGGCAATATTCCTCGTGAATTCTTGGGGTGTACAGGAATGTTGATAGGTTTGTTGCTGAATCAAGGGGTGCGGGAAATCAATGAAATAACTGATTTGGGGAAGCGCTGCAGGAAGGACGGTAATCGATTTCTGTCCATCTTCGACATGGATGGGTTGGACAATTTTGATATAACTGCGTAATTCCCCCTGGGGAATGATTCCGCCATCTTCTAGGATTTCCACAAATGGGGTGGCGCTGCCATCGGCTGCCGGAATTTCATTTCCCTGCATTTCGACATAGGCATTATCAATTTCGAGTCCGGCTAACGCAGACAAGATATGTTCAACGGTTTGAACTTGAAAATCGCTCGACTCTAACGTGGTGCAGTGATCGGTTTGCCCTAAATATTGGATCGTCGCCGGGCAGGACGCCATGTGATCACCTACCTGCTTGACGAAGACCACCCCTGTGTTTGGAGGAGCAGGATGAATAGCGATAGAAGCGAGACTTCCTGAATGAAGTCCAATGCCTGATAAAAATGCTGATTTGGCGAGGGTTTGCTGTTGGCGCATAAAGAAAAAATTAGAATGTTCTGGAAGCGTTTATGGGGTAAATGCAAAACCTATACTTATAATATTGAATGAAAGAAATAGGGGTGTTTTCCCTTAAATCCGAAAAAAGTCGATTTTGGCTGTTGTAGGAATGCAACAAATGTATGGTTTTGTCGAAATATATTACTAGGTGTTTTTTCCTATTATTGTTCTCAGGAGAAAGAAAAAAAATCGTTGTTTCTCAGCAAGGATGAGAAGATGGGGAATTAGTAAAAACTCTTAAGAATCTTAGTGCTTCCTCATTAGAAGAAGAAAGAGTCGTTGTGAGCGCTAATTGGGTGATAATGCCCCGGTGTTTTCGAGATAATCCCGAGGCTTTAAAAATTTTCTCATAGAGCGACCATTTTTCTTGTGGGTTTTCTATTAATGCTTGGAGAAAGGTTTCAGGTTTGGTTCGAAGGGTATTCGCTAAATGTTGGACGGCTTTTTCGATGCTGTGGTAAGGCGGAGCCAGGTTGAGCTGGGTATAAAACGTTTGCAGGTGTGTTCGATAGTCTTCCCGAAGCTGATGAACGGGGTCGGTGGACACCTTGTAGCACTCCCAATGGATCGTTGTGGCATTCGTAAATACAGTGACCATGCTAAAGAGAATGATGTCTCTTTGACAAGTTTTCTAGGGAGAATCCCCCATTCGTTTGGGCGACGGTTGTCAGTGGGGTCTGGCAATAGGAGGGCGTGGCTGCTGAGTCAATTTGGAAGGTTATTTAATGGCAGCCAACATATCTTTCATGGCCGGTTCTTTTAATTTTTGCAGCGCCTTGGCCTCGATTTGACGAACCCGTTCTCGAGTGACCGACATGCTTTGGCCAACTTCTTCAAGGGTCCATGGTTCGTCCTGTCCAATCCCAAACCGTAGGCGAATGACCATCTGCTCTCTTGGGGTGAGCGAATCTAAAATTCGTTCAACCTGTTGATTGGTTTCCTGACGTGAGACTGGACCGTCCGGAGTAATCGTGTTTTGATCCGCGATAAAGTCCGTGAGAAACGTGTCTCCTTCTCCCACAGGGGTCTCTAACGAAATAGGATCTTGAAAGGCTTGAATGGTTTCGTGAACTTTCTCCCGGCTGAGTTGAAGGGCATCACCAATATCCTCGACTTGTGCCTGACGGGCAAAGCGTTGGGTCAACCGCTTAGATGTTCGGGCAATTTTGTTGGAAATTTCATTGAGATGCACGGGGACTCGGATCGTACGAGACTGATCGGCGAGTGATCTGGTAATTCCTTGCCGGATCCACCAGGTGGCATAAGTACTGAACTTAAACCCTTTTTGATATTGGAAGCGCTCCGCCGCTTTCATCAATCCAATATTGCCTTCTTGCACGAGATCAAGGAAGGCCAATCCATGTCCGGTATAGCGTTTGGCAATGTCGACGACCAAGCGTAAGTTGCGCTGCACCAGCTCAGATTTAGCCTTTTCTAATTGATATTTGGCTTTCTGTAATTGTCGGCAAAGTGACTGCACCTTGTCTTCTTGATCCGGGTGGGATTTCCCTAGCATCACCAAAACGGATTTCAGTTTTTCAAGAGCAGGAGCAGAAAGTCCACTTAACTCGAAGGTTTCCTTGAGGACGGAAACTGCATCGTCTTTTTCAGAACATTTCTTGATGCTATTGGTGAGTTGTAGGCCTTGTTTGATGATGAGGCGAATGGCAGAAGACGCTTCATCAATTTCTTTCGCCAGGATGATTTCGGCGTCTTTATTCAAAAGAGGGCGACTGCCAAATGACCTGAAATACAACGATTCCAAGGCAGGGTTATAGGGCTTAATGGTCGATTTAGGGTCACCGGGCTTCACCGCGACTCCATCAGTTTCTTGGGGATGTTCCATGACACTTTGAAATTTCATGTTGTGTTCCTAACGAAGGCCTTCTCTTAAATGTTTAAACGTCTTCAACATGCATTGAACAAGGAGATAAGGCTTACTCCAGCAAAAATCAAGCCAATGCTTATGAAGGTCGTTTAAATTGTCAATTTTTTCATCGAGTTCGTGCTGAGAATAATGAAAAGCTTGTGTTCGTGTTTGTTCTAGAATTCTGATGACTGAATTTCCTGTAAATTGCTGAAAAAATTAAAGAAAATCTCGAAATTCTGCGTTTTGGGCTTCTTGAAGGTTAATAGGTACCTCCTCAAGATCGGCACAAATTCCGAATCCCTGGATGGGGCAACAGGGGAAAATGATTGGCTGAGGGGAAAAATTGTTGAGAAAAAGAAGAAAATGCGGAGATAATTGACAGGTGCGTTAAATTTCCTACGCATCGTTACAGAAACGGTCCAGATCTTTTTCATGACCTATCATGACCAGAAAATCACCTTTTTCAACGACATCATCGGGCTTGGGAGTAAAATTGAAGGTCTCTTCTGTCATGATATGGCCTTTAACCATTCGACTGACTTGTTGTTTGATCCCAATAATATTGAGGTTGTGTTGCCCGCGCTGTTTAATTTCTTCCAAGCTGAGACCTGAAAGTGTATCGGAAACGGACACCTCTTCGATGCTATAGCCTGGAGAAAGTTCCAAATATTCAATCACACCGGGTGACACCAGTCGGTGTGCTAAACGGATCGCGGCATCCCGTTCGGGATAAATCACTTCATCGACCCCAAGGTTCAATAAGATCTTGCCTTGAATGGGCGCAACGGCCTTCGCCACGATGGATTTTACGCCCATTTCTTTCAGGGTTTGGACGATGAGAATGCTGGCTTCAATGTTCTCCCCAATACTCACAACGGCCACGTCGACATTTTGGGCGCTGACGGCTTTTAATGCTCGTTCGTCGGTGGCATCGCACTGCACCGCGAATGTGGCAATATCGCTTATGGCTTGAATGCGTTCCTCGTCTTTATCGATGGCGAGGACTTCACATCCTTTTTCAACCATCGTTTGGGCCACGCTATAGCCAAAACGCCCGAGACCAATGACGGTAAAAGATCGTTTCATGGGAGATCAGAAAAAGGCGTGAATGAAAAATGATCCATGTGCCTGGGTGGTGAACGGGCTTAGGGCAATGTTGGGATACGTAGACAATGAGAAGACGGGATGGATATCAAATTAATCATAAGGCTGAAGGCAAGGGGTGTCAAGAAAGGAATGGGGGACAAGACGGTCTTGTGTTCAAGAGGATATTCCCTCATTTCGAAGGGTATCGATGAAAGGAATGCCCTTGGTAGAATGCCGGACGATGAAATACTTCCAAGCTGGCGAACGCATTCATTTGATTGATAAGAAGGAGCGGCATTATGCCCTGACGCTGAAAGCGGGGGAGATATTTCAGCACAGTGGTGACCATATTCCCCATGACTCGATTATTGGGAAACCGGATGGCAGCACTATAGAATTTTCCCCCAACAAGATCATGATCGCCATTCACCCCACGCTTGCTGAATATGCCTTGAAAATGCCGAGAGGCGCCCAGGTGATCTATCCCAAGGATCTCGCCATTATTCCGATGTGGGCAGACGTCTACCCTGGTGCTCGAGTGTTTGAAGCGGGAGTAGGATCTGGGGCCCTCACCATGGCGCTGTTACGAGCCGTTGGTGATCGGGGTTGCGTGGTGAGCTACGAAATGCGTGAAGATTTTGCCGCCATCGCGACAAAAAACATCGAACGATTTATGGGGAAGGTGCCAAATCATTTCCTGCAAATTCGTGATGCCTATGAAGGAATCGAGATAGGGGAAGGCACGTCGGCCTGGCAATTTGACCGGGTGGTCTTAGATATTCCCGAGCCCTGGCAAGTGGTGCCTCACGCGGCACAGGCCTTGAGGATTGGGGGCATGTACTTGAGTTATGTGCCAACGATTCCACAAGTCATGCAGACCGTACAGGCCTTGGAAGAGAGCAAGGTGTTCACGTTAGTCGAAAACTTTGAGACGCTTCTCCGGACTTGGAATGTGAAAGGGCGCAGTGTGCGTCCCGATCACCGGATGGTGGCGCATTCAGGGTTTATTACGGTTGCCAGAAAAGTTGATGCGCGGATGTGGCATGCTGGATCGTTTGATGAAACAAGCGATGGAGCAAGTCAGAATACTCACCCCATCAAGGAGGATGAAGATATTGAGAATGAACTAGATCTTCTCTGAGGGAGCCTGGCCTAGCCAGTGCCATGTGGTGCCTATGAGTTCTTCTGTCAAAACGATTCTGATCGCCGATGACGATGAAGACCTCAGGTTTCTCGTGCAGGTCACCCTCGAAAATCCTACCTACCGAATTCTCACCGCAGAAGACGGGTGCCAGGCGTTAGCCGCCGTCAAGCAACACCGTCCGGATTTACTAATTATTGATTGGATGATGCCTGGTCTCAATGGATGTGAGGCGGTGGCCCAACTGCGTCAGAATCCCCACACGGCAACCATTCCGGTCGTCATGTTGACGGCGAAGGATGGTCTTGAGGCTCAAGAACAGATGGCCTCCCTCGCCCTTGCCGGATATTTAACGAAACCGTTTAGCCCCCTTGAGTTAATCAAGAAAGTCAAAGAGGTTTTGGAGGTATGAATTCCAAGCCCTCCAAGTCGAAGGGAAGCGGGTCTCGCGGAGTTCAGAAAAAGATGACGTCACCGGAGCCTGCTGCTGTTGTCGAAAATCAGTTGCAGGCTGCCCAGTCTCAGCTGTTGGTCTATGCCAAAGACTTAAAACAGATGTTGCAGCAGGAGGAGCAGAAAACCCATCAGCTCAAAAAGGCCCATGCGCAATTACTAAACTATGCCAAAGATCTCAAGCTTGCTTTGGATGCGGAACAACACAAAAATAGCGAGTTGGAACAATCCTACACGGATACCATGCTTCGCTTGGCCAGAGCCTCACGATATAAAGATGAGGAAACGGGGGCTCATATTGAGCGCTTGAGTCATTATGCGAAATCGGTAGCATTAAATATTGGGTGGGATATCACTCGGGCCCAAGGACTATTTGCCATTGCGCCAATGCATGACGTGGGGAAGATTGGTGTGCCCGATGCGGTGCTGGGTAAGCAGGGCCCCCTGTCGGATGAGGAGTGGGAAGCGATTAAACAACATCCGCTCTTAGGCGCAAGTTTGTTGAGTGGTTCGGCTTCCCCGTTGCTGGAAATGGCGAAAGAGGTGGCACTGACGCATCACGAACGGTGGGATGGAAGCGGGTATCCATGTGGGTTGAAGGGAGAGCAGATTCCGATAACTGGAAGAATAGTGATGCTGTGTGATCTCTATGATGCCCTACGTAGCCGCCGACCGTATAAGCCGGCATTTTCTCACGTCAAAACACTCGATATCATGTTGAATGGGAATGAACGTACTAAGCCGACGCATTTCGATCCGACTTTATTGGAGGTGTTTCGAGAGATGCATCCCCAATTTGATGAGATTTATTCCACGGTCAAAGACCCAAGTGATCCCCAAAATACCCAAGCATGACCTTACTTATCGAGGCTGCTCGATAGGATAGCGCGCTTCTTCCCAGGCGTTCATGCTGCCTTCCACATTGTAGACATGCTTATACCCTAAGCTCATCAATGTTTCTGCGGCGATATTGCTGCGATGGCCAGATTGGCAATACACCACCACGTGGCTGTCCAGTTGAGCATGTACCTCCTGATGTCGATTTTGGATTTCACGGAAATCGATATTGAAATCAGTGCCAGGGATAAAGCCGCCTTGATGTTCTTCAGGTGAGCGCACGTCAATCAACACAAATCCTTTTTGGTTCGGTTGGTTGGCTTTGTCCATGCTGGCTTTGAGTTGTTGGACCGTTAACAGGTAGGGCTCAGCTTGCGTGTGGCCTGGTGCCAAAGCCAATAAGAGAAGAATGAGAAAACCGGAAAGGGATATTCGCGTCATGATGCAGCTCCTTCATGAAAGGGAAACTGATTGATCTTCGAGTGGAAGGGCGAAACCAGAACAGGCTTATGCTTAAAATTGTATGTCTCGCTGAAAGAAATGGTCAAGCACATGGTGGCCAAAGCCAGGCCGAAGGTCTGGATATTGAATGCTTATTGTCAGGAAGGAACCGTCCGTTTTAAATCATCAAGCGTGAGGAGGGAGAGAAGGGTTAACCCATGGTCTGTGAGGTGGTCGTGCCGGTCATTTTCGGATCGATCAACAATCACAAAAGCATGGCTGACTTGTAATCCCTGATTGCGGGCCGCATCGGTGGCTTTGAGGAGGGAACCTCCAGTCGTCAGGACATCGTCGACGACCACAGCCTTTTCCCCTGGCTCAAATGTGCCTTCAATTAATTTGCCTAAGCCATGATCTTTGGGCTGCTTGCGGACGACGAACGTGCGCCACTCCTGTTGAGGATTTGCAGAAAAGCCAAAATCTGAAATACTCGTGGCAAGGGGGATCGCCCCAATTTCCAATCCACCAATTAACGCAAAATCCTGCGTTTTCAGGAGATCAAACGCTAATTGAGCCACAAGGTGACGGGAGTAGGGGTGAGCCAATACAATACGGCAGTCCACATAATACGGGCTGGTTTTTCCTGAGGCCAAACGAAAGCCTTCTTGGGCATTCCATTTGAAGGCTTCAAGGTCATGGAAAGCTTGAATCAGAGCGTCTTTAGACATGGCTCATGTATCGGTTGGTTGTGAACACGAATGTTTAAGATATTCAACGTATTTTCTACCATTATAACTTTCAGAACTGCAAGGAAACATGTTGAAATCTGTTGCATGAAAATGTATTTGGAAAAAATGACTCAATTGGCGGTTAACGAAAACCGTCTAAATGTGAATGAATAAAAAGGAGCGTGGGCGATGTTCAAAATGAAAAAACGACCGGTCAAAAAAGAAAAGCCGCCGGTCTTATATAACATCTTGGAGAACTACACTGATCACGATCCTCCCGGTAATGTCATGGTCTGCGCGATGACGGGGACTGACAATCTTGAAATGCGTCCACAAGTCTTATCTGAAAGTTATGCCATTCCTCAAGAAACGGTGGAACGATTACTCGCAGAGGGTGGGGTCTACTTGTATCCGCAAGAAGGCCTGCTGGTGACCAAAGGAGCCTTTGTTTGCAGGGTTGATTCAACAGGCAAGGACCCCACTCAGACCTGGGTCATGGATGTCGAACAATATGCCGCGGCCGAGCGGTTGCGGCAAGGGTATGGGTTGTCCCTCGAAGAGGCCATGGAACGGGTGTTTTATCGCGGTCTGCCGCAAGAATTGCAAGATCGTTTGAAAAAACCGAACCTAGGGTTGGACTATTCCTCGCTTGAAACGGCGGTGGCGGCTGGTGGGGACATTCGGTATATCGATTTTCGGAAAGACTGGTCGCCGCATTTTAAGCGGAAATGCGTCATGCCCGATGGGCGTCTCATCGAAACAAGCGGCTTGGATGATTTTGCAGAGTTGCATGGAACCACTGTCGACGAGGCCCGCACCTTGTTAGATAATGGAGGAACGTTAGAGCTTAAAGATCGAGGTGTCTTGGCGTGCCAGATCATCAATGGACAACCCTCCGTTGCACGTTTCAATGTGCGGCAATACAAGAAAGCCAAAGCCTTGGCCAAAGAAAAAGAACTGCATCTTTTAGATGCACTCAGTGAAGTGGCTTACCAAGATCCCATCCTCATGCGCGCGCTTAGCCGCGCCGATACATCTTCATCTTGAGTTTCTCTTTTGAGTTTCGAGTCATGCAATAGCCGCTTTCTTTATCTTTAGTTCCTCCCATTTGTAAGGGGAGGATTAAGGTGGGGTAGAGTCTTAAATGACGAGAAGTTGGTCCGTATGTACGTCCATGGCATGAATGGCGAACTATTTTTCTTGTTGTTAGATGCCGGGTTTCGGCCCGGCAGCCGAGGCCCTTTTCTTTCGGGAAAAGTAGGCAAAACCAGTGTGCCGAGCATGTTCAACAGCTTGAGGGTGGAAGTCCCTTTGACAACCTGATGGAGGTGAAGTCATCGCGAAGCGCAAGGGCGTCATCGTGAGGTGGGGTCTGAAGGCAGCGTGGAGCAAAGGCGCGGGCCGATGAACAAGAACCAGATACAAGGCAGTCAGGACCGGACGAGTGGGCTGGTTTTCACGAAGTCCGTATCCATCAAGGGTCCTGGGTGTAAATCTGGCGGTCGTGCGCTGAAGGCGGTTGAACTTACCTCGGGAGGCCTCTTGCCTGTCTTGGCAGCAAGACTGAGGAGGGAGTGATCTCTCCTGACCGGGTGAGAGGAGTCAGCAGAGGGCATAGTAGTCCTGGAAAGGATGAAGGCCTGAACGGTGCGGAGTGGCCAGTAGGCAGCGGAACTCATGAGCGACAAGCGGCTGAATAACCAGTTAATTCTGGCCTTCCCGACAGAAGGTACGGGTGAAGCCCGAAGGGCTGACGAGGAAGTGTCGAATCGCTTGCGGCGAACCGCCCAGTCGAACGCCCGGCGAGGGGTGCCCAGGTGAGAGCAGTCTCTCCTGGGGGCTAATCGCTTAACCCACCGAACCGCCGTATACGGATCCGTACGTACGGTGGTGTGACAGGGAAAGTCCGTGAGGACCTACCTATGTCGATTTGACGCCCAGTCTAGCGATATTTGATGGGACGGACGCAAGACTTAGGAGAGCGGACCAACTCGCTGCGCTCAGACAAGGTCCGCATGATGATGAGAGCGCCCGACCCCAGGGGCTAGCCTGCAGGCGTCAGGAATGGGAAGGGGGTCAATTAAATTGATAGTGCCTAGTCGAGGACATAATCGGCGGTGAGAATTTCTAAGACATGGCCATTGGGATCTTCAAAGTAGACACCACGTCCACCATAGTCAGTATTGAATGTCCCATCAGTTTTTATCATGGGCTGCTCTCAAAAGGAATGCCTTCTTCTTTGATATGCCGCAGTATTTCATTCATAAAAGCAGCGCAGGATGCCTTTCAGCTTGGTGGGGGAGTGTCACCAAATTTTGTAATCATTCACCCTAAAGACAAAATGAAACGTGGGGAAGTTCTCGGCGGGCTTGCCTTACTTTTTAGTAGCGGTTAGGTCTTTGTGTCCCAAAATTAAACCAGAGACGCTAATATCCTCATCGATGGTCTCCCAATGAATGCCGGTTCCACCGCCACTCAATTCATACTGATTTCTTTGTTCAGGAGATGCATTGAGTAACCGAGGGAAATACACCAGTGGAATGGACAGTTGTCTTCCATCGGCGAGGGCGACCCACATATTTTCTTGATCAAACCAAATCTTTATCGCGTTGGCTTCAAACGTTAAAGTGTTCATTCCACTTCTCCTCTATTAATTGGCTATTCTCTTCAATAACTTTTCTGAAATCGTTGAGTTCCTTACTTGAAAATCCATAATTATATTCAAGGTGAACGCATGGGTGGATCCAAAACTTTGCTCTGCTCGGTCCTTTCCTCACATGGATATGAATGGCTTCTAAAGGATAGCCCTCATTGGAAAAGAAGTGGAATCGATGACCTTTCCATTCAAAAACTTTCGGCATATTACGCTTGGAAGTTTTCTGCTAATCGTTGAGGTGATGCTGAAAAGTCTGTTTGATAGATTCCTAGGATCTTCAGCCTCGAATAATTAAACAACGAGACTTGATGAAGAGGTCGATGAGAGATCCATGGGACAAGTAAAAACGTACCAAGGAAGTCCTGGGGTGTCAATTTATGCAATGCGGTCGTTGATTGCAACTGGGAAATTATTTCGATGAAGGCGTGATGCCGGGTTTCGGCCCGGTGCCCAAGCCACGCTCGCCCAGTCTGGCCACAATAGATTGGATGGACGCAAAGTAGGGGAAGGCGGACCTAACTCGCGGAGCCCGTCCTCAGTCCTGAGCGCGTCGAAGAGTCGAAGGGCTCAAACAAGGTCCGCCGATTATTAAGAGCGTCCCTTCAGAGGGCCAGATAGCAGGCGTCGGACAATGAGGAAGGGCATAGTCAATTCTTACGCGGTCCTTCTCTCTATTGGTTATCGTGAATCCATCTTTTCTTTTACAGCGGACCTCACTCCATGAGCAAAATGCATGGTTCGAAAGATCGTGTGCATTCAATGAGCCTTTTTCCTATCCCACCTCGAATTTTATAACACTTGAACTTATCGGGTGTTTCTGGCCAAATAGGCCAAACGAAAGAAACACGGTTCGGAACACAACTACCTCATGCCAATCCCCAAACGCACGATTTATCTTTCCTCGACCTTCGAAGATCTCAAAGACCATCGCAAGGCGGTCTTCAAAGCCCTACGAAAAAGCGGCTACGACGTCAAAAATATGGAGGAATATGTGGCGGCGAATGTACGGCCCCTGGATCAATGCCTGGCCGATGTACGGGAGGCAGATATCTATGTGGGGATGTTTGGGTTTCGTTATGGCTATGTTCCTCCTGAGCAACACAACAATCCCCAACAACTCTCCATCACCGAATTAGAATTTCAGGAAGCTCGAGCCAATGATAAACCGTGTTTAGCCTTTGTGGCCAAAGAAGACGTAGGGGTTCTTCCCAAGTATATGGATGCCTATACAGGAGACGGGGAGAATGGAGAGCAGATCAAGCGTCTTCGTCAATCCTTATTAGCAGAACAGATGGTGGCGCAATTCTCGACGCCTGAAGGTCTGGCCACTGAGGTCTTGGCGGCGGTGAAGATTCAGGAGTCAACGTTGTCTGCTGTCACGAGCACACAAGACGTGCTGGCAACTGAAACTCGATCGTCCATCACTTGGGATATCGAGAAACTCGGTTCCCCGTATCCCGGCCTGCTGCATTTCACGAGAAAGTATGCGCTGGTGTTCTTTGGACGGGAGATCGAAACACAGGAGATCCTTAATCGATTTCATGGCCCGCAGGGCCGGTTCATGATCATCAGTGGCGATTCCGGGGTGGGGAAATCCTCGTTGGTGGATGCCGGGGTCTTGCCCGCGCTTGAGGCAGGGAGATCGGCGGATATTGCGAAGGCAATGAGCCTCAGAATGGTGCCGAGCCAAAAGCAACAACCTATGGAGGCATTGCTCAACACCCTCACCCCCTTCATCACACAAGCGGGGTTGCTGCCCGATTCCGTGTCGAAAGATCTTGCCAATGATCCCCATTCACTAGGAGCCATAATCACGAAGATCATGAAACAGGGAGCAGACACCAAATGCCTGGTCCTCTTCATCGATCAAATGGAAGAACTCTTTACGGCGCAAGATCTGAAGCAAACCCATCAGTTTCTTTCTGCCCTCTATCAGGCGACACAAGACAACGCGCTGAAAGTCATCGGCACGATCCGAAGTGATCACCTGCATTTTTGTCATCGGCACGTGGATATGCTGAACATCCTCAATAGTGACGGACATTACGCACTCGGACCAGTCCAGCCCTCTATGATGCAAGACATGATTCGCAAACCGGCTCAGGCCGCGGGGCTGTCCATGAGTGAAGGGTTTGCGAAGCGTCTTATTCATGACACCGAGTCCGACGCAGTCAATCTCCCCCTGTTAGCCTTCGTCTTGAATAAATTATTTGACGATCGGCATGACCATGAGTTGCGGGAATCGGCCTATGACGCATTGGGTGGTGTCACGGGTGCGATTGCGGCCCACGTCAAAGAAGTCGAAAGTGCCATCGCAGTGAAGATCAAGGTAGACCCGACCATCGTGTTGCCTGACATTTTTCAGACACTCGTGAAACTCCATAAAGACGAAGGCACCCCGACACGCAATCGTCCGCTCAAGTCCATCTTTACTGGCCAACTGGAACAAGCGGTTGATGTGCTCATTGAAAAGCGCCTCCTTCGGACGGAAGGAGACGGAGCAGACGCCACCGTTTCTATCAGCCATGAAGCCCTCTTCGGGGCCTGGCCGGCGTTGAAGCGGTATGTCGACACCCATAAAAAAACGCTGATCGATCGCACACATTTAGAAAGTCGAGCCCAAAAATGGGAGGCCATCGGCAAGCCGTGGTTGAGTGGGTTAGCCACCGGACAAGAATTCAAAGATTTTCGGCAAGCCGGCCTATCCACCACGACTTTAACGCAAGAATTTTTACATGCGAGTCAACGAGCCAGGCAACTGTGGAGAGCGGTGGGTCTCATGGCCATTTTGCTGCTGGGCCTCGTCACCTGGCTGTGGCAAAAAGGCTATAACGTGGAGCAGGCCCTGCTCAAAATCCAATCGGTGGTCGTGAGCATTCATCGTACGCCACCGATGGTGCCCATTCCTGAAGGCACGTATCAGCAGGGAGATATTGAAGAATTTGGGGAGAGCTGGCGGAATCCAGTTCGTGAGGTGACCATTGCGGCCTTTTCCCTCAGCCAGCATGAAGTCACCTTCGAGGCCTATGACCGATTTGCCATCGACACCGGAAGAGAACTCCCGAATGATCAAGGGTGGGGACGAGGCAAGCGTCCTGTCATCAATGTCACGTGGGAGGATGCCCGTGACTATGCGGCGTGGCTAGCTGAGGAAACGGGCGAGTTCTATCGCTTACCATCCGAATCAGAATGGGAATATGCCGCTCGGAGTGGTGTCAAACAGGAAGAGTTTGCAGGCACCAATAAGGAGTCTGAACTCGCTGAATTCGCGGTCTATCGAGAAAACTCCGGCAATCGCACGGCAGAAGTGGGGAGTAAACAGGAAAATGAATTTAAATTAAAGGATATGGGTGGCAATGTATGGGAATGGGTGGAGGACTGCTGGCATGAGAATTACCAGAATGCGCCAGATGATGGAAGGCCGTGGTTAGAAGCTGGAGATGGTGACTATTCACAGCGTGTGGTCCGTGGCGGGTCCTGGGGCAACGAACCGGGGGATCTTCGCGCATCGGCCCGGCTCAGGGACACCCCAGACTTCCGGTACACCATCCTCGGATTCCGTCTCGCTCAGGGCACCCGGTAGTTCACCCTTTTGACTGTTCCCTTTTACCCTTTTCCTCTTTTCCCCCTCTTTTTCCTCTCTTTTGTAAGGTCGGGGAATGTTTCCGAAGAGGGAACATTCGGGAGGTAGAAGCGCTGCGGTGAGAAATATGTGGGAGATGAGGTGCTTGAACTCCCTCTCCCTGTTAGGGAGAGGGCGGGGGTGAGGGTGAACGGCGTAGTTTGGTGGTGATCGTACAAGATGTCTTCTAACGTCCCACAAGCCGTGCAATCGTGTCATGATCTGTTGGCGTGGATGATTCCGCAACTTGATAAATTTCCTCGTTCCCGCCGTTTTACCCTTGGGGAGCGGTTGGAAGTGGGATTGTTGGAAATCTTGGAATTGTTGGTTGAGGCTGGGTATAGCCGACAGAAGGACGCCATGCTGACCCGTGCGAATGTACCTGCATACCGGCTTAACTCCAGTTGCTACTAGATTTTGTGGTCCGCTGAATTTTTTGGAGCGGAGCCGGGTCGACGGCGATAGCATTTTCCAGGAGTCGATGAAACAAGAGGCCCCGAGAGCGCGAGGTCCGACGATTGAATCGAAAGATAAATTCATTCAGGTAGGCGTCGAGGTACTTATGGTCAAGGCGTCCCTGGTATGTGCCCAGGAGCCAACGTTTCACCCGTGAAATGGCACGGTGGACTCTTGGCAACAGGTCGTCTGCGTCTGGGTCGTGATTTCCCCCACCAGAGGACTTTCGCATTGGTTTGTGCGCATACCCTTCGTCTGCCAGACAGCAATAACTTGTGAGTCCGTCGGTGATAATCGTACTGCCAGGCTCAACATGCTGCTGAACGAAATGCTTGACATCCGCGCTTGTTCGGCCCTTAAGCGGTTGCATTCGCATTCGCCCACTTCCTTTGTCGTTGATTTCCACGGCAACGCCAACCAGTTGCTTGTTTCCTTCTCCACCCAAATAGGCTTCATCAACTTCAACGTGCCCGGCAAGACGGTTGCGGGAGGGGCGAACCATCGCAACCCGTAATTTATGAAGCATGAGCCACGCAGGCTCGTGACCGCTCATCCCCAACACCCTTTGCAACGTTTGAGCACTCGCTCCATTTTTCTGGCTCGTAAACCACCAGATTGCCTGAAACCAAATGCGCAACGGGATACGAGAATCTTGAAAAATCGTTCCGGCCAATGGTGACTGCTGATATTGACATGTGGAGCACACCGACAACCCTCGCTTGGTTTTCCACCTCTTGTGATTCCCACATTTCACACAGATATACCCGTCTGGCCAGCGAAGCTTCTCAATATGGGTGCGACAGGCCTCCTCAGTAAAAAAACGGGTCATCAGATCGGACATGTCCGTGGGGTAACTCACCATGTCGCAAAACACTATATAGTGGGGCAACTGGAGTCAAGCCGGTATGCAGGCGAATGTACGAGTCGCGGTGGTGCGTCATATCTGGCGGCTGGCGTTTGAGTTGAAAGTGGTGGCGACCCGACAATACGAACATGGTGCGACATTACTTGACCAATTGGGGAAACAGATTGGCGGCTGGCGGCGGAGTCGTGAACGGTTGGAACACGAATCATGAAGCGGCTTGACGGCCTCTGGCCGCGTCTCATTTGTTTTGACAACCTTCTTCTCGCCTTTCGCAAGGCCAGACGCGGAAAAGGCCAACGTCGCGAAGTGCAGGAGTTTCGGTTCGATGTGGAAACGGAACTGTTTCAACTGCAACGGGAACTGGCAGAAGGGTCGTATCAGCCAGGAGCCTATCGGCTGTTTACGATTTATGATCGAAAGCCGCGAGTGATTGCCGCAGCGCCCTTTCGGGATCGTGTGGTGCATCATGCCCTGATGAATGTGATTGAGCCATCGCTGGATCGGCAGTTTATCGTTGATTCGTATGCCTGCCGTCTTGGAAAGGGTGTGCATGCGGCCGTGGATCGCTATCAACAGTGGGCGTGCACGTACCGGTATGTGTTGAAAATGGATGTTCAACAGTACTTTCCGTCCATGGATCATCAATTGTTGAACGCCAAATTGGAGGAACGGATCAAGGATGCGCGGGTGTTGGACTTGCTGGTGCGCATCATTCATGGGTCGCCACTTGGATCTGGCGACATGAAACATTTTCCTGGAGATGGGCTCTTCACGCCAATGGAGCGACGGACGGGGATTCCCATTGGAAATCTGACGAGTCAGTTTTTTGCCAATCTTTTTTTGGATGATCTGGATCAGTACATTAAACAGGTCTTACGCGTGAGGCCGTATTTACGGTATGTCGACGATATGATTGTTCTGGATCATGAGAAAAGCCGCTTAACCGATATTCGTGAAGCCGTACGCGAGCGATTGCTGGTTGACCGTTTATGGTTGCATCCACACAAGGACCACATCACGCGGACGGGGGATGGTCTCAATGTGTTTGGCTATCTGGTGTCGCCTCGGCGGCGGCGGTTACGGAACGATAATGGGCATCGTTTTGCTCGCAAGCTTCGGCACATGATGAAACGGGTGCATGTGGGGCATTTGGCATGGGATGACACCCAAGCCTCGATCCAAAGTTGGATTGGGCATGCACAGCATGCAGACACGGATGGCTTGCAACGCAGGATATTCTCCCAAGCTGGACTGACCAGGGGAGTCGGCCAAGGGACGGACAGCGTGTGGTCCGTGGCGGGTCCTGGAACAACAAACCGGAGAATCTACGCGCATCGAACCGGAACAGGAACACCACAGACAACCGGAACAACAACCTCGGATTCCGTCTCGCTCAGGCCGCCCGCACGGCAAGAGGCCGTTTCCAGAGCTGATGCATCTACGGATGCATCAGGCGTGATCGCGGGTGTCCATGAGCCGGCTTCCCGGCCTCCTGGATTGGCCAGGACCGCCAAATAGAGGGCTTGGGGTGAGGCGACCCGGGGTTGTCGGCTTCCGCCGCCGACCCCGACCGCTGCGTCGACTTCAGCAGCGCCCATCGGTGATCAAATGAGCATTGGTACCCGAAGGTGTTGGTCGACAGTCTTTTTCTTAGGCGATTATTCCCTTTAACGTTGTCGATGAATGTGCTTGCGAATAGGTTTGGATTCTGGTCTATTCTTCATGGACGACCTGGATTGAGATATGTGGGTGGAATGTAAAAGATGGTAATGGATACGCTTAGCGATAAAGATTGGCGTCGGGTCATCGAAGCCATTAAAAAAGGCACGTGTGTGCTCGTGATAGGGCCTGATGTGGAATTCGAGCACAATGGTCATGGCTCATCCTCTATTCCACAGCTCCTCGCGACAAAATTAGCGGAACCCCTCCTGCCGAACCCTTCTATCGTCACCAACGACTTGGCGCATGTGGCACAAATGCGTTATGCCGATGATCGTATCGGGTTGGAGTTAGATGTCGATGAATTTTTTAAAAATCTTTCCATTGGAAATTCAAGGTTTCATCGAGACCTTGCCGCGTTGCCGTTTTCTCTCTGTCTTTCCGCAAGTCCCGATAACTTGATGACCAACGCATTTGTGGCGGCAAAGAAATCTCCCAGCAGTGATTATTATCACTTTAGAAGGCATAGGAAATTTGAACCGCCTGGACCTGGCCCATTTGTCTATCATTTGTTTGGCGCTCTTGAGGATTTGGATTCCTTGGTGTTGACGGAAACCGACTTTTTGGAATTTCTTGTGAATGTTGTACGCGGGACCCCGCAGTTGCCTGGATACATTGAAGGCCAGTTGGCAGACAAGAAAACGTCGTTTTTATTCCTCGGGTTTGGTTTTCAACGATGGTACGTGCGGGTTCTCCTCCATGTCTTACAGACCTACGATCATCGGAATCGTTCACTAGCCATTGAAGCCTCCAGTTTCTTTCAGCATCCAGATGTTCTGTGCTCATCGCTCTTTTTTGAACAAAAGCAAAAGATCGAATTTCATCAGCAATCCTGGGGGGATTTTGCCGCAGAGTTAAGAAGGCGGTATGAAGCTCAGGAAGGGAAGCCGCAGGCAAGGCCTGTACCGGCTCATGCGCCAAAAGTGTTTCTTTGCCACGATACCCGTGACCGGGAAAAAGTTGTGACTATTCAAGAAGAACTGCAATCTCGAGGTATCAACACCTGGCGTGATCAGCAGGATTTACGAGGCGGGGACAATTGGGATCGACAAATTGTTCAGGTGGTTAAAAAACAAGTCGATTATGTCTTGGTGTTGCAAACCCCAAACATGTTGGAGCGTGCTGAAACGTATATCCATACAGAAATTGCCGAGGCATTGGAACGACAGAAACGCTTTGATCAAGGTGAGCGGTTCCTCATTCCAGCCATTCTTGAACCATGTGATGGGCTTGAGCGCCTGAGTCATCTCCATAGGGAAGATTTGACCAAGGGTGATGGCGTGGGACGTCTCGCTGAAACCATTCAGCGTGATTGGGTGGGTCGGCAAACCCGTGGGAGAGAGGCACCTCCATGAACGGTGAGCCAATTCCTCTTTCACCATCACAGGAGAATGATAGGAAGGAATTCACAGAAGAACCGTCGTATCGTTACCCTGGCGCACGATCTTTTTCTGACAACGGTGTTGATCATCGGCTCTTTTTTGGCCGCGAGCAAGAACAACGTGAACTCTTACACCAAGTCCGAGCTTGTCCTTTGCTGGTGGTGTTCGGGAAATCAGGTTTGGGGAAAACATCGCTCCTGCAAGCGGGCTTGTACCCCCATCTGAGGGAGCAGGCGTTTCTTCCTATTCCGGTCAGGTTAGACCGAAATGACATTCCCCCTGTTCAAGCCGTATTTGAATCGGTGCGAGTGACTTGCGCTGAATTTGGAGTCGAGTATGAGCCGGGAGAGCGTGAAGGACTCTGGGAGTTTTTCAAGTCCAGAGATTTTTGGCGTGGGGAAATCCTGCACACACCAGTGTTGGTCTTTGATCAATTTGAGGAAATTTTCACGTTACGATCGGGTCAGGATCGAGCACATTTAGCTTCGGCTCTTGGTGAACTGGTCTCGCGCGGGCTGCCACCACGGATTAAAAAGGGACTGACTCTTGGGGAACGCCCACCCTTTTCTGATACGCCGCCCAATGTGAAAATTATCTTAAGTCTCCGGGAGGAATATATTGGAGCGTTGGAGCAGCTCGTTCCCGATATGCCAACTATTTTTGGACGACGGTTTCGGTTGCCCCCTTTAACGAGGGAGTGTGCTGAAAAAGCGGTCATGGAGCCAGCGGCACTTCCTGAATTGCCACGGCTCCTTACAAAACCATTTACGTTCAAGCCTGCGGCGTTGCGAGCCATCATGGATTTCCTGGTGAACAAGCAGGGAGAGGTGGAGCCGTTTCAATTGCAAATCATCTGTGGCCATATTGAACGTCAAGTAGAGGGTCGGCAACATCAAGGCACGCAAAATGTGGAGGTTGATGAGGGCTTGGTGGGTGGTCGAAAAGCGATGGAAGGGTTACTTCAGCATTTCTATCGTGATGCGCTTCGAATGCTTCCGGTATGGTCTTTTCCGGTACAGCGGTCTACCGCCCGGCGGCTATGTGAGAATGGCCTAGTCAGTCCCGATGGCCACCGCGTGAGCATGGAAGAGGGGCAAATCCGAAAGCAGTTCAAGACTCGGGAGCTGAGTCTGAAGACTTTAACGAAGGCACGGCTGCTCCGAAAAGAGTCTCGACCGGGGCTTGATGGGTTTTACTATGAACTCAGTCATGACAGTCTGACGGGGCCCGTCATGAAGAGTCGTCAATTCCGTCGATGGCGAAATGGTGGGCTGTGGTTGTTATTGCTCCTGGTACTCGGTGGGAGTTGGCTGTGGGATCGTGGAACTCTTAAAAATGAGAATGCGAGTTTCACGACTGCCTATTCGACAGCTCTCGTGGATGCGTTGAAGCTTCAGGGTGTTAAGAGTCCTGTCGTGGTCGATATTCCTGCAGGCAGTTTTCGGCAGGGGGATGAGGAAGAAGATGGTGTGAGCTGGAGCGATCCGGTTCGTGAGGTAAGCATTCCTGCTTTTTCCCTTAGCCAGTATGAAGTGACCTTTGATGAATATGACCAATTTGCCGCAGCCACAGGTAGAGAGTTGCCAAGCGATGAAGGCTGGGGACGGGGCAAGCGACCGGTCATCAATGTGTCGTGGAAAGACGCCCACGCTTATGCGCAGTGGCTCTCAGAGAAAACGGGGAACCCCTATCGTTTGCCCACGGAATCGGAATGGGAATATGCCGCACGCAGTGGCGCCAAGCAGGACGTGTTTGCGGGAACGAGCGAGGTGGCCCAATTGTCTGGATTTGGCGTCTATGCCGACAACTCAAGTAGTCGTACGGCGGAAGTAGGGAGTAAAGAGGCTAACGAATTTGGATTGCAGGATATGAGCGGAAACGTTTGGGAATGGGTTGAGGATTGTTGGCATGATCATTACCAAGGAGCACCAACAGATGGTGTGGCCTGGCTAGAGCAAGGAGGTGGTGACTGCACTCAGCGTGTGGTCCGTGGCGGGTCCTGGGGCAACAAGCCGGAGGATCTACGCGCATCGAACCGGGGCAGGGACACCGCAGGCGACCGGAGCGACGACCTCGGCGTCCGTCTCGCTCAGGGCACCCGGTAGTGTACCCTTTTGACTTTTCCCTTTTACCCTTTTCCATTTTCCCCTCCTTTGTAAGGAGGGGCCAGGGGAGGTAGAAACATCAAATAACAGTAAGTAGTGGGTCCCCGACCTCCAGATCTCTTTTATTTGCCCAGCAAACCCAAGTATGGTTGCTTCAGCGAGATTACCGATCAAAATGAAGTGATGTTTTGATCGTCAATTCAAATGGCTTCCTAAGCTTTCTTGCCTGTTTCGCTTTATATCGACGCCTGCCGTCTCGACCTCGTGGCGGACGCTCTTATCATCCTGCGGACCTTGTTTGAGTGGAGCGAGTTGGTCCGCTCTTCTTGATCCTGCGTCCGTCTCATCTGACGGGGCGTCAATGGTTTTGTCTACTTTTCCCGAAAGAAAAGTAGATCGGCCGCCGGGCCGAACCCCGGCATTAATAATGATCAAAATGAGCCGCTTACTATCTCAAATTGGTGGTAGGGGTGGCTTCACGGCTTTTCCGGTGATGGGCATTAGGATTTTGTGAGGAATGAGTTTGCTGATCCATAGGGCTAGGCGGCCTTGCCAGCCAATGGTCACCAAGGTTCGTTTAGATTTCAGGGCGTGTAGCGAGGTCTGGACAACCTGTTGGGGTGATTGCGCAAAGAAGACTTGTTTGGGTTGGTGCCCCGCTGATTGATGGAAATTGGTGTCCGTAAAGCCTGGACAGCAGACTTGTATGGTGACGCCTTGGTCTTGTGTTTCTTGAGCCAACCCTTCTGAAAAGGCAATGAGGAAGGCTTTGGTGGCTGCATATTCAGTCATATAAGGAATAGGGAAGAATCCAGCCACGGACGCGACGGTGATGATGGCGCCTTGTTTGCGAGCGAGCATGGCAGGCAAAAATAATCTGATACTTTTCACAATGGTGTTTATGTGCAGTTGGAGCATTTTCTGAATGGTTGCCATTGGAATGTCTGCAAAATCTCCGTATCGTCCAAATCCTGCATTGTTGATTAAAAGAGAGACCTCGGATCTGTAAGACCGAGCCAAATCATGCATCCTTTCTGCTGACTGAGGTTGACTCAGGTCCAGCGATTCTACCCAAATCTCCCTTTGAGACCTTGGTCGAAGTTCCTGCCGTAACGTTTCGAGTCTTTTCATATCCCGTCCGATGAGAAGTAGATCATAGCCTTGCCCTGCAAGGGCTCGGGCATATTCTGCCCCAATGCCTCGAGAGGCTCCGGTTATCACCGCGAATGGTGAGGTTTGATTTCTGAGCTTATTCATTTCTCCAGCATACACCGTCTTTCCCTTTCATGAAAATTCAAGAAAAGGAATGCTGTGGTCCGGCAAGGTATTTATTGCTGGTTGCTCCTTTGTGATGACTTTTTCGTTGAAAATATTAAGAACTTCTATCGTTCTGCCGAATGATTCTTCATGTGTGGGTGGTTCATAGTGTATGGGTTGTTTGATCTCCATATATGAGTGAACCAGTCGTGAGGACCTCGGAGAGATAGGATGAATATGTCTGAGTCGTATAATTCTGAATCAGCCACCGGTGTCTTAGAAGCGGGAGAGACCGATTCTCAAGCTTCAATGGCTTCCCAAACAGGAAGTTTAGAACAGGCTCTCGCCGAAATTGAAGCGGAGGCGGGCGATCTCGTCAAATCGACAAAGCAAGTGATGGCGTCGTGTAAAAAGATTAAAGATGCCGCAAAAGTAGGCGATCTCATCAAACTTCGAAAATTATTGGATGAAGGCAAGTCGGCCACGCTTGAGCTGGGTTGTGATTTTCTCAAGACGCAAGAACGTCTCAACTTTGATGAGGCCAGTTATCTCGCGGGGAAAGACTTTCGCCAGGAATTGTTGACGACAGCTCAACACATGGGCGTGAATCTCTATGAGCATGATGGCTATTTGTTTTCCTATCCCGTCCTTTTGAAAATTTTACATAAAGAACGGACTGTGTCTATCGACCGGATTCGCGAAAGTCGATTGCGTCCTTCGGTTCTGGTCAAACGGCTCAAGGAAGTGCAAAACAAACCCTTGCGGTTTAAGCCGCAAACTTTTTTAGAAATGCTCTATACCGCGTATTCCCTTGTGGTGGCCGGTCGAGGCAAACATCTGATCGGGAAAGGAACGGTCATTCCCCTTTTAGAGCTGTATCAACTGTTGACGCTATTGCCTTGGCAGGCGAGTGAATACACCCGACAGGAATTTGGACGAGATGTGTATTTGTTAGATAAAAGCGGAACGATTACCACAAAAAATAGCCATCGCGCGAATTTCCATGCCAGTACGGGCGTTCGTGATGTCTCTAAAACGTTGACGGTGATTGCACAGGGAGGACGGGAAAAAACCTATTACGGGATTTCCTTTGTCAAAACGGGATAACCAGGCTGGCTTGTCGGTAAAGTTTCCCTAGGGGGAGCCGAGAAGAGGAAGCAGATGAAAAGAATATTGAGGGAAAATTTATGTCTCCACAGGAATGGTTGAAAGTACTCAAAGCCGCCTATCTTCAAGGGTTTATTCGCCAAGGAGGGTCGTCGGTCAAGTTTGTGGTGGTTGAGGAAGCTGAAGACACCAAAGCTGTGGTTTCTGGCGTTGGGGATTTAGCCAGGGAGGAAGGCTTTGTCACGATTGAAGCTGATTCCCGGCAGACCAAAGTCCAACTCATCGATTTATTATTTCAAGAAATGGCTAAGCAAGTAGATTGGGAGGCCTTGGCCTTTGACTGTGTCACAAAACTGTTTGGCGAGAATGAACGTCGAATTCCTGACCAACGTGAG
The DNA here is from genome assembly GCA_965248225.1 of Nitrospirales bacterium. GTDB lineage: Bacteria > Nitrospirota > Nitrospiria > Nitrospirales > UBA8639 > Nitrospira_E. The sequence goes on along the minus strand of CBDFIV010000015.1, from coordinate 2,817,758 downwards.
GCATGTAGTTGGGGATTTCTTGCGTCTTTAAATAATTGTGATGAAGCGACCATTGAGCGCGAAGTGAATTCCTGGTTAGAACGAAGTTTGTTCCAAGATTTTCAAATGAGTGGGGAATTTCGCTTAGCGATGATTCAATTATGCTTGTCCCAGCTTGATCCTGTAGGGCGTCAATCCAAAGAGGCTGGAGCGATTCAATCGTGGCTCCGTGGGGAATTGCGACAAATGGCGGGGCTGAAGAAATTACTCATTTTCCAAAAAGTCACGCGCAGCAATGCTCGTGATTTGATTGCGTCTTTTGCGCATTGGGTTCGTCTCCTTGGAAAGCCGGGTGTCGTCTTAACCATTGACATCTCAGCCTTTATGGGCACGAAGAAGGGCGCGGATCAGAAATGTCTGAATTATTCGCCTTCGGCAGTTATGGATGCCTATGAAATGTTACGGCAGTTTATCGATGGCAGTGACGACATGGAAGGCCTCTTGCTTGTTGTGGTGACACCGAAGGCCTTCTTGACCGACCAACGCTTGGGACTGAATCGATATGAAGCGTTGAAGCTTCGAATTTGGGATGATGTGCGGGATAAATCGCGCCCCAATCCTTTTGCGCCGATGGTGCGAATAACCGAGCAAGCCGACTATTTTGAGGAGAGCCGCTTAGTGGCCCGAGTGGGAAGCCGCAAGGAGGATGTCCAGCATCAACGAGTCATTGAATCTCTTCGCGCTGGGGTGCCGAGCTCTGGAGCCGTTAAAGCCTTAGGGTGTCCCCAACCAACCGTCAAATCGAAATTCCAGCAGATGCTGCAAGATGCACAAGACAGTATTCATAAAGGCTGGACAACGAAGGGATTGCTCATTGAAGGCGGTTTTGGGACAGGGAAATCGCATCTATTGGAATCTCTTCGGCATATGGCTCTGGAGTCCAAGTTTGTCTGTAGTAGGGTGGTGATCAGTAAAGAAACACCGTTGTATAGTCCAGCTCTTATGTTTCGTGCGGCCGTGGGTGCTGCGGATATTCCTCAAAAGCGTGGGGACGCGTTGGCTGAAGTTGCTACTGATTTGAATTTTAAAAGTCCTCAATATGCAGATTTTTATGAATGGGTGCATCGACAAGGCGGAGAGATTGACGGCCGGTTTGCTGCGACATTGTTTCTCTACGAACGAATGGTGAATGACCCGGAATTGAGCCATCGTATGATTCGCTTCTGGGCTGGTGATCCATTAACCGATGCCGAGATTAAACGATACCTCAAATCTTGCGATTCCACGGCGTCCTATCGTTTTGAGCGGGTATCCCCGATGGAAATGGCCTTGCAGCGGTTTAAATTTGTGTCTCGGCTCATGATTGCGGCGGGATATTCCGGCTGGATATTGTTGATTGATGAAGCGGAAATTATCGGGCGCTATTCCTTCAAGCAGCGAGCGCAATCGTATGCTGAATTAGCGCGGTGGTTGGGCCGTCTCGAAGCCTCGAGTTTTGCGGATCTGGGATATAAATCAGGATTGGCGGCGGTGATGGCGCTCACTGATGACTTTCAAAGTGCCATTTTGGAGGAAAAGGGCGATCGCGAAAAAGTTCCAGAAAAATTGCGGGAATCCGGCTCGGAGACGGATCTGGTGTTGTCGCGTCAAGCGGAACAAGGCATGCGATTGATCGAGTGTGAGCGGATTCCGTTGGTTGGTCCCTACGATCAGTTGGTTGAAGATATTTACCATAAAATTCGTGCCATTCACGGAGCGGCCTATGGATGGGAGCCTCCTCAAGTTCCGACGATTGAGCGACTGTCCAGCACTCGAATGCGTGAATATGTGAAGGGATGGATTACTGAATGGGATCTCAAGCGATTGGACCCAAACCGACAGGTCGAAATTGAATTGACGGAAATTATACAAGATTATTCAGAAGATATTGAGTTGGAAGGTTCACAGGAAGAATCGTTGGAATCGGTTCTGGTGGAATCTCCCTAAGTTATTGATGCCGTGGATTTGCACGGCCTTCCTCACAGTCTTGGCATGTAGGACACAGGCGTGTTGAGCATTCCTTAAATTCCCGAACTATAAGGATACACATTATGGAGTTACGGCCTCAGGAATGGTTTCAGACGATTCGGCAAGAATATCTCCAACGGTATGTTGGGCAGGGGGGATCATCCGTAAAATTTGTGGTGACGCCTTCTGAAGCGGATCGAACGCAGGTGCAAGATCAATTGGTGGCGTTGGCTGAGAAAGAACATTATGCCTGTGTCCGGGTTGATGCGAAAGACACCAAGATTCATATGATGGATAAGTTTTTTCACGAAGTTTCCCGTCGGGTGCCATGGGACACACTGGCATCGCAATTCGTCCGGCGCCTACTTCAAGAAAATGGTTATCAAATCCCAGAAGGCAAAGAAGATTTTTCGATGGCTGGCGTGGCTCGGATGAATGAACGAGCCGAACCGTTATTGCGTCGAGATTTGAATACCTGGTTGGAGCGGGCGATTTACCGTGATACGCACATGTGCCAAGAATTCAGGATGGCGATGATTCGTCTCTGCTTGGGGCAAATGGATTCCGGGGCGGAAAGTCCGTTTATGACTGAACCGGTGAAAGCGTGGCTCTGTGGTGAGTTACGACAGATCTCTTCGTTAAAAGAGGCGCTGATTTTTCAAAAAATCGTGCGGACCAATGCTCGCTATATGTTTGCGTCCTTGTCTCGTTGGTTGCGACTCGTTGGGAAGACAGGCTTAGTCGTGTCGCTAGATTTGAGCCGATGCCTAGAAAGTAAAAACGCCACATCACCAGAGGGCTTGTATTATGGGGTCTCGGCCACCATGGATGCCTATGAAATGTTGCGGCAATTTATCGATGGAACGGATGAACTGGAAAGTCTCTTGTTGGTGGTTTCTGTTCCACCGGAATTTTTGACAGATACCCGACGAGGTTTGAGCCGATATGAGGCGTTGAAACTTCGTATTTGGGATGAAGTTCGTGATCGCCAGTATCAAAACCCCTTAGGTGCATTGATTCGGCTTTCTGCTTCTACCATAGGGCAAGACGAGGCCGATGCCGTGGCCGATCAGTATGAGCAAGCGGCGATGGCCAATGGGGATGTGAGCCACCAACGAACGATGGAGGCTTTACGGTCCGGTGTGCCTAATCGGGATGTAGTGAAAGTTCTTGGTAGTCATCAGCCTGAGCTTGAAGGGAAATTTCGCCGACTGTTGCAACAAATGGCCAGTCAGGCTGCTCAGGGGATTCCTACGAAAGGAATGGTCATTGAAGGGGGATTTGGGAGTGGAAAATCGCATCTTTTGAAAGCCTTGCAACAAGTGGCGATCGAACACCAGTTTGTCTGTAGCCCGATTGTGATTAGCAAGGAAACCCCTTTTTATAATGTGGCGACGCTGTTTCGAGCAGCGATCAATGATGCCATTGTACCTGGGAAACAAGGGGATGCGTTAACGGAAGTGGCAGGAGAATTGAACTTTCAAAGTCCGCAATTTGCCGAATTGTATGATTGGGTACATCGAAGCGATTCGGGGTGTGATTCGCGGTTCGCGGCGACGTTGTATTTATATGAGCGAATGATTAACGATCCCGAGCTGAGTCATCGGATCATCCGGTTTTGGGCAGGTGATCCCTTAAGCAATGGCCAACTCAAAAAATATCTTCAAGGGTGTGTTCCCGAGACGCCCTATGTGTTTGAAAAAATCACGGCGCAAGAATTAGCTTGGCATCGTTTTCAATTTGTTTCCCGGTTAATGATCGCAGCAGGGTACAAAGGGTGGATCTTGCTCATTGACGAAGCCGAAATTATAGGACGATATTCGTTTAAGCAACGGACGAAATCTTATGCCGAGGTTGCTCGGTGGTTGGGCGTCTTAGAGAAGACGGTGTGCCCTGGAATTGCCGGTATTGTGGCCTTAACCGATGATTTCCAAAGTGTGGTGCTGGAAGAAAAACAGGATGCACAGAAAATTGAGCAACTGGCTCAGAGTGAAGAGGTTGGAAATTCTGGCAATGATGCGGGTAACGCGCTCAAGGGCATCCGTCTTATCGAAGCGGAAAGTGAAGCGCTCATTCGGCCTTATGAGCCGATGGTGGATGCCTTATACGCGAGACTCCGCGAGTTGCATGGATCGGCCTATAGCTGGAATCCTCCACCGGCTTCAGCTGTAGAAAAATTATCGAGTACCCGGATGCGTGAATATGTGCGAGGATGGATTACTGAATGGGATTTACGCAGATTCTATCCTGAGGCGCAGTTAGATATTGAAATCATGGAAGTGCGACAAACCTATGAAGAGGATCAAGAATTAGAATCGACGGTATCCGATGACGTCGAAGGGGTCACGATTTCGGAAGCTGAAGAGGCCATGTTAGCCGTGGCCCTGCAAAATCAGGGCTCTGAGTAAGGGTCCGCTCTTTTAAGGTTTTCAAAGGAAAATTTCAAGAAATTGCTTGGTGTAGAGATTGGGTCTACGGTGTGTCGCAGCGTCCAGACCTGAACGGTCTGTATTCTTCAAAGGAACGGCCCTCGTTCACCACTAAAAGTCTACCTCCCATAACGATCTCCTTCGTTGAGTTCCTGCTCATTACTGATGGGTTTTTTTGAAATTCTATTGTTTACTGTCGCGGTGTTTTGACAGGTGAAAAGGAAGGTCAGCAAATAGCTGACCCTAGCACCTGATCCTCTTCAAATTAGCCATCTCCTTACGTGAGTTTTAACCCCATTCCTGGAAGACACACATAGTATTATCGAGTTGTTCTAAGCAATATAGGCTCAATTTCTATCAGAAATTCTCCGATAGGTTACCAGAGGATTACCCTCATGAAGGGGATCTCGTATTTATCAAGTCTGGAGATAGAAATTTGTGTCGGATGTGATGCTTAGCAAAGATGCAACGTTGCAGCCATTAGGCATTTGGGGAAAGTGTGCTGGAAGGGCTTTAGAAGTATTAGAAATCCTGCATAAACATATCATTCTCGTTCTCAGTTTACTATTTGGGCTCTGTTTGCTCTTCATTTATTTACATATTTCACAGTTGAAAACCCAAATGGTCGCAACCATTGCCCTTCGAGGTGCTGACACTCATTCCAGACAATCCAGCGATAGGCGGGAAGGGTATGCGGTCGAAGTTATTGAGCGGCTACATGCCCTAGAAATCAAGGATACTGAACCCTATCGACAGGCAACAGGAGCCATTCCTTTGCCGGATTTAATAAGTTTGAATTTGGGTGGTCAATTGTTCTCAGGGAAGCCAGGGGAGCGCGTGCGTCTGTGGAGTGAGTATCCGTTTCCTCAAGAAGAAGATCTTGGTCAATTGCTGGATCCGTTTCAACGTGAGGCCTGGGAATATTTAAATCAACATCCCGAACAGTCTTTTTATCAGGTTAAAAAAGTTGATGGTCGTCAATCACTGCGCTTTGCCACGGCCAGCCGTATGCAGCAGGAATGTGTGAATTGCCATAATGAGAAGGCTGATAGTCCAAAGCGTGATTGGCAAGTTGGACAAGTAGGGGGAATAGTGGAAATCGTCTACCCTTTGAATTCGCTGGAGATTATGGCCGGCATGGATTGGGTAGATTCTTATGGAATGATGGGAGTCTTGGTCTTGTTGTGGCTGGGGGGGTTCGGATTAGTTGTCTTGAAGCTTCGTGGAGTATCAGGGGAATTAGAAACTCAAGTTCGGCATCGGACGACCGCTTTGAATGACTCAAATCGGCAACTGGAAATAGAAATATCTGAACGAAAATTAGCAGAAGATACCATTCGCCAAGCCAGAGATAATTTAGAAAAACGTGTCCAAGAACGAACAGGAAAATTAGCTGCGTCCAATGCCGAAATGATCCGAGAAGTGGCCGAACGGAAACGAGCGGAAGATGATATTCGAAAACTGAATGCACAACTTGTACAACGGTCTGCGCAGCTGGAGGCGAGCAATAAAGAACTAGAAGCCTTTAGTTATTCCGTCTCCCATGATCTTCGCGCACCGTTGCGCGGGATTGATGGGTTCAGTCAGGCCGTATTGGAAGATTTTGATGATAAATTAGATGATTCAGGACGAAGTTATTTGCACCGGGTCCGAGCGGCAAGCCAACGAATGTCGCAGCTTATTGATGCCATGTTGAATTTAGCACGACTCACTCGGGCGGAAATACATACCAAAACATTCGACATGAGCACGATAGTGCATGCCATTTTGGAAGACCTGCAGAAAATAGAGCCGGAGCGAGAAGTGGAATGTGTGGTTGCGAATAACTTATTAGCCACAGCTGATCCACAATTGATACGAGCGGTCCTAGAAAACTTATTAGGGAATGCCTGGAAATTTACGCAACAACAGGCGAATCCGCGAATTGAATTCGGTCATGGGCAATACAAAGGGCAGGCGGCCTACTTCGTGAAAGATAATGGCGCGGGATTTGATATGGCCTATGCCCATAAATTATTCGGGACATTCCAGCGCTTGCATGCCTATACGGAGTTTCCTGGTGTGGGGGTCGGGCTCGCCACGGTCCATCGCATCATTCAACGTCATGGCGGGCAAATTTGGGCCGAAGGTGTCGTCGACAAAGGAGCTATTTTCCATTTTACCTTATAAGAAATAGTTATAACCAAGGAGGATATCATGACGAATAAACACATTCTTTTAGTGGAAGACCACCCCGATGATGAAGAGTTGACCATGCGGGCGTTAAAGAAAAATAATATCATGAACGAAGTGGTCGTCGCGCGCGATGGGGTGGAAGCCTTGGAATATTTATTTGGGACAGGGGCCCATGCTGGGCGAGATATGAATGTCATGCCGCAGATTATTTTGTTAGATCTGAAGCTTCCCAAAATCGATGGCCTGGAAGTCTTGCGACGGTTGCGTGCGGATGATCGAACGAAGTTTTTACCTGTCGTGGTTCTGACGTCCTCGAAAGAAGAACAGGATATTGTGAAGAGTTACCAACTAGGCGCGAATAGTTATGTCCGCAAACCTGTCGATTTTCAAGAGTTTTCTCAAGCTGTTCAGAATCTTGGCCTCTATTGGCTTATTTTGAACGAATCAGCGCCTGAGAGAGTGCCGGTGTAAAAAATACTATTTTTGCTAGGAAAGGTGAAGGTCCTACAGTCATATTCCAGGCTATGTATTGGGATTGCTGGAATTGTAGTCAGTAGTTCCCACGCCCCGTCAAAATTTTGAAGGCAGGATCACGTAGGCCGATTCTGCCAGCGACGTCGTATTTTCTTACCGTGTTCCTCGACTCTCCCCATTCTTCAACGATTTTTCCTACTTCAAAAGCCTTGGCCAAAGGGTAACCCGTCTTTTGTGCGTTTAGGCATATCCTTTGCTGGTTTGAATAGGTGACGGATTGCTCATTCGATAGAGGGAGGGATTGCCATGCGAAGACTCCTGAGATTAGACGCCTCCGAACCAACGTTGAACGTTGAGTCCCGACTGCACCCAAAACGAAAAAACCTGTTTATGGGAAGTCGGTTGAATTTGGAAAAAAATGGGAAAGGAAGCAGTTGTGGAGTCGGACAATGCGCGGACTGTGGCGGGGATGTGAAGGTCTTTGTGTCACCGCGGCGCAACCCACATTCGAGTAAATTGGGACGCGCTGTTTCGTTGAAAGATCATGATCTGTGTCGTCGGTGTTGGAGGCGCCTGATGCATCAACAGCGTCAAACAGGCATCGTGGTTCTTCCGCTTGCAATGTTTATTGGAGGCAGAAAGTTACGTCCACGCTTGCTTATCCAGAAGTTTGCTTCGTTGCCGAAAGAAGCTTCGTGAAATATTTTCTCGTGTCCGAGAGTGTCAGAGGGCGGCTTCCCAAAACGCCTGAGTGAAGGCTCTTTCTATTTTGGTGTAGTTATTGAAAGCAGAGGTCTTTGTCGGGCAAAATCTGCAGCGAGCGACGCATTTTGATAAATCAGCCTGAGTATCATGTTGCCGTATTGACGACGAATGACCGTTAAGACGATCTGCCCATCTTCGTACCCTGCCTGGAGTTCTTCTAGTTGGTCGGAAAGAAACACATTCCTCGTGTCGTCCGTATAGTCATGGGTGAGACGATAGCTTTTTCCTAAAATCATCTGTAACTGCTTGTACCAATTTTCGGAAAATTGACCCATGTCGATGGTCGCCTTGGTGAGCTGAAGGTGTTCGGTGGAATCCGTTCCCTGGCCCGCATTAACAGGGGCATAGGTGAGTTGTACATAACGGTTTTTATCGGAAAGTTCGTAGATACATTCCTGGGACGTTGAGCAGTTCGACAGGGTTTGGACCTCTTGTGGCGACATCCCAAATTTGAGGTCACGAAAACCTTCAATGGGTTCGGCACCGTAGCCAGGAATACTGAAGAGAAAGAGGGTAATTGAAACGTGAAGGCAACATAAAATGAGAAGGCTGCTAATCTTGCGATGATACATAATAAGAATGTCCTTTCCCCGGAGCATAAATCAAACAAAACAAGGGAGCAGGTATGAGAAATGGCGTGTGTCCATTCACCATAGCAAACCATGTGAGGGCAAGGCGATGTGATATGGGTGTAGGGAAATGAACGAAATATAGAGAAAGGTTGTGCCTAGATGGCTTGGACGACACGCAGAAGTGGAAAAGGAAGTTTAATAGGCTGGTTCCTTCACATGCCAATGGAGATCATTCAAGAGCCACCAGGGGCGGCGTTTATAGCCCTTGTCTAACATACATTGTTCGATCCGTTGTTGGAGGACTTCCTGTTCGAAAGCCTCCCCCTGGCCATGGTGTTGAACTTGCCGGACGCATTCCAATTGTTCAGTCGGGACGACCTCATGTCCGTCGGTTTTCATCCATGGCGATCGAGAACACCCGGTGCTGATAAGCATGAGTAACAGCATACCTCCCAAGATGGCTGAATAGGGGAAGGGAGATGTAGAAGGTGAGGCGAGTGGGGGCTTCAGACGCATTCTTTTCGGATCAACAATCAACAATTTAACAATCAAGGATTTGTCGGAACAATAGAGACGAATATTAAGTGGGAACAGAATTATGGCACCTTGGTTATCATGCCTAGTATACAGAACGGAATGGTGGCTGGGAATCCGTCTATAGAAAAACGACCCTGGCCCATTTCAGGCGAAAGAGGCTAACGAGATTCAGCATGCGCGTTCGATCTGCAAAAGTGCCTCCCTCCAACAGCCCTTCGGCTGGACCCTCTCGGCTATCTTGTGTGGTAGGGGGGTAATATAACAAAAGACCGAATCGGTTTCTTGAGTATTGTCTTCTCCGTGGAAATCAAGATCTACCCGTGCACCAATGAGCTTTGCCTGCCCATGTCACCGCCCTTAAACCATTCACGAATAATCTGGCTCTCCGACGGTAGGTGCTAAGCCCGCTACCACACGAGCGCTTCTTTGTAGGAGGGGCAAGGGGAGGTAGAAGCGTGGAATGGGAACATGCGGTCTCTCTCTCTTCAACCATTCAGTCATTCCAGCCCAACGCCCCTCCATCATTCCTGCCAAGCATCCCTCCGTCATTCCTGCAGGTTGTAGGCAGGAATCCATCATGAACTTTTTGAGCAGGGTAAAGCCTGTTCCTATTTAATTGTAGTTATTCTCGCCTCCTTCACCGTGTAACGTGTTCCCCTATTTCTACAGCCGCACACGAAAAGTCGCTTGACAATATTTTGAGAGAAGCGTATAAGCTGCTCCGTTTATGAGGGGTGAATGGAGGCGCCATTCGCACCGGTAGTTTGGGAGGTAACGAGCTTGGCTGGGAAGGCTATGCAAGTTAAACCAACGTCTTGTTGTCCCAAGTGGCGGCCTCCTCGTCGCCACAAGCTGCCATGTTCCTCCCACCGCGCCATCTCTGGCACAAAAAGGCATTCAATTCACAACCGAAATTTCCCTCTCGCTCCGTTCAGTCTTCCTCACACCCTCTGTTCTCGTAAGTTTTCTGTAGCTGAGAAATGGTGGAGGGGCCGTGCCACCAAATATGCCTTTGGCTCTTTCACGCGTACCGCGTGCAGAGCACTTAGGCTTTCGCCAGTTTTCAAGAAACCCGTGTTTCAAGAAATGAATAGCCCAATCCATCGAAATCATTATCTGGTCTGAGGAGGGTTCAGATGTTCATCAAGATTTCTTGTCCAAATATGAAAAAATTATGTCAACTGGGCCTTGCCTTTTGTTTGATCCTTGCTTGGGGCTTTGGGCTTTCGGGGATTAAGACTGCTCAGGCTTCTTTTGAACCAGGGGGGTATGGTGCTGGAGGAACATGGCCTTCTTGGGAAGCCTTTAGGGCTTTTGCCAATGTGGATGGAGTCGCTGGAGATGACTATGTGATGGTCCCTTTTGGCTCCACCTGTCATCACGTGAATTTGTACGGGACTGATAGTCATATCCAACAAAGTAATATTGATTGTGGTGGTCATGGTGTTGCTGGAGCAGGATCGACGTTTTTGGCCGATATCAGCGGTGATGGTCGTGTAGAATATGTGACCGTTTCTGGAAATGGTTGCCATCATGTGACCTTCTATAATCTGGACGGTTCCGTGGACTTAAGCAAACAACAAACTGATTGTGTTGATGAAAATAATAATGGAATGCCCAACAATGGGGTGGCCAATGGCCTGACGGGCATGATCGATGTCAATGGGGATGGGCGACAGGAATATGTGACGATGTCAACGAGCGGTTACCATTACATCACGTTTTATCATCCCGATGGTACCGTGGATAAGAATACGACGAATTCCAATGGAAAAGGTACACACGATGGCTCAAGAAATTGGATTGATGTGGATGGGGATGGGCGGCAGGAATATGTCTCCATCAGTAGCGATGGACAACACCATTTTACCTTTTACACCCCTGAAGGTCTGGTGGACCATAATATTGAATCGGGTGGAGGGCATTATGGGCCACATAATGCCCAAGTTCCTCGATACCACTTTGATAATAACTCTGTTTTAGACCCAAATGGGTGGATTGATGTGAATGGAGATGGACGGCAGGAGTTTGCGACCATGAATCGCTTTGGCACACATTCTTTTTCTTTTTATCACCCTGACGGAACGATTGATCATAGCACGTCGTTTAGTGGCGGCCATGGGGTGGGAGACAAGACGGTCAGTTATCAAGATGTCAATGGTGACGGACGAGATGAACATGTCACCTCTGATGGTCTTGGTCGTCACTTCTTTACGTTTTACACACCTGATGGGCAATTAGAGAGCACACAGCAAACTACAGGAGATATTATTGCGGCCTTTATTACCTTTGCGGATTTAGATGGTGATGGCCGTGCGCAATATATTACCGTTGGTGGTGTCGGTGGTGGCCATTATATAACGACCTATCCCTTCATTCCACCTGTTGATATTATTCCACCGGTGGTCACACCTCCGACCTCGATCACGGTGCTGGCAGTGGATGGGAGTGGGACGCCAGCTAGTAATCCGTTGATTCAAACATTCCTCAGTAGCGCGACCGCGTTGGATGATGTCGATGGGGATGTAACCGCCTTGATCACGCATAATGCCTCAGCGCAATTTCCAGTAGGGACGACAACGGTCGTCTTTTCGGCCAGCGACGCTGCAGGCAACATCGGGACGAATCAATCCACCGTCACAGTCTATGAAACGCTGACGCTTAATCCGGTCCTGAGTACGGTTGAAGCGGGCACGGGGTCCGTGGCGTTTGTTGGGAGCGGAGGCATTGGTTCGCGGACCTTTTCGCTGACCACTAACCAATCCGGTGGGAGTATTGACGTCAATACCGGGGTCTATACGGCGGGGCCGAATGCGGGCACCGATATGGTCCAAGTGGCCGATGCGATTGCCAATACCGCTACGGCGACGGTGACGGTGCAGGATGACAGCATGATCTTCATCCCGCTCATGCACAATGGAAAATTCATCCCCATCTTCATTCCGTGAAGGAAAGATGTCCAGTTCTTGGGGAATGAAATTTAATGGGATTGATACCCAAACGAAGACAAATCAAAAACACGAATTACTCAAGGGAGAAAAACCATGAAACAAATTATGCTTCTGCTTTTTGTCTTGTTTATTCCTGGAACAGCTAATGCTTTAGAAATTTGTGGTGTAATGCCTGTGGGCAACATCGTAGTTCAGGCCGATCGGGAGAATGGTACGCCGTGGGCCAACACCACTCGGTTTGATCTTAGCGGGAGTGGCTGTAGTGGGATTGCTTATGCCTATTTGTTTAATGATCATCCTACACAGAAGAGTATCCTGGCCGTGTTATTGACTGCCCAGGCTACGAATCGGAACGTTGTGGTTGTTGTGAAAAGTTCAGAGAGGATTTCGTCAACGGCAAGGGAAATTGAATTTATCACTCTTGATTAGTATTTGGGGTCATTATTTGGGGTCATAGCTTGAGCTTTTATTGCTTCTTCGTCTGACTTTGGATCTGGCGCAAGCTCCGGCTTCAACATCCAATAAATCCTGACATGTAATATCAAGCAACGACCCCAAGCAGGGATCCCTCCGAAATATGCCGTATCGAGTATTGTGGGCAAGATGAAAGCGAATGTGAGTCGGCAACTTCGTCTCCGGTCCCCCGAGCTGAAGCGGACCTACTGGGGAGCGGTGTTGTGGTCTCCGGGGTTCTTCTCGTCGACGGTTGGGTTGAATGAGGCGGTGATCCGGCGGTATGGGGACCATCAAGAACGAGTGGACAAAGGGCAGATGCAACTTGAGTTTGAATTGTAAGTGCCACGCGGCGTAAGCCCGTGGGTATCTACGAACACTATAAGAGGAGTTTGTTATGAAAACGATTCTCGTAGGAGTGGTCTTTGTGGCTATTGTGTTGCTTGGGGGACAATCGTTTGCGGCCATTTTCTGGACCAATTGGTTGCCGGTTGGAGAAGTTGATAGTTTAAATGGCGAAGGGGCGTTTATCACGTTGTCCGGATATGTTAACGCGACGTGTGATCAGAATAGGATCTATTTTAAAGATGATGACCTGGGGAATTACCGAGAGTCCATCGCCATTCTGTTAAGTGCGCTTCATTCCGGTGCGGAAGTTCGCTTGGAGATCAATGACTCAAATGGTTCGTGCCTTTCGGATAGAGTGATGATCAGAAAGTAGTTCGTGAAGAGAGTTTTTTAGTTTCTTTTGGAGGAAACGGTTCTTTTGTGTGACGAATGCTTGAGAAAAATCCATCATTTATTTTATGGACGTAAGGAGGATGTATGAACAGGATTTTAAAATGCACTATTTTTTTATTGGTCTTTTTGATGCTTTTTCTGCCAAGTTTTGCATTAGCATATGATCATGTATTCGTTACAAAAGTTGGTTTTGTAAGAGTATTCTCAAATTCACCTGGTGTGAGTGCGTTTGGTCGGGAGGGGAATGCTGCTTTTCCCGAATGTACAACTGGTCCAACGAGTATGTGGACTGATTCCAATTACAGTACCCCAGAGGGAAGGAAGGCTTCTTTGGCGATATTATTGGCAGCAAAGGGACTAAATGCAAATGTCACAGTGTATTTCAACGTTGATACTAGCGGCAATTGCAGATTTGAAGTTGTTGATATCAACTGATTTTGTAGAATTAAATTTTGGGGGCAAGTTGCTTGCTTTATGATAGAGATGGCAGAAGTGAAGGTTCCTGTCTTGCCCCCTCGGCCGCGCATAGAAGATTCCCTCTTATCATGTGATGAATCATGGAAGACGGCGAGACAGCGGGTGAAGCCGTATAGCATGAAACACGCGAATTGACTTCTTATCTTGTATGCCACAGACGCATCTAATGAGATGCCGTCGTAATAGGACAGGTGAGGTAGCGTCATTGTGTTACTCGGAAGCCATGATGGGGTTAGCTTTTGAAGGTGGTGAAGAAGCTACCTCCCCTCCGCCCCTCCTTACAACGGAGGGGTACCAGCACGTTCGACTCTACCTTTTATGCATGTCAATGTTGGAAGGGCTAAACATGTTTTTCATGCTCCATCCTTCAATACCTCCCCCATTGGAATTCCCCTCAGGTGCCCCGCCCGATAGGCCTTCAATCTTTTTTCTGCCTCATCAGCCCAAATGGCATCCAACGAACTGTCTGGCTCATCCAGGCTTTTGATGAGTCCTTCGACGAGCATGAACCGGTCCTCAGGTTTTAATTTTAGGGCTTGAGCGAGTAGTTCTTTGCTGCTCATACTTATCACCTCTCAAATCTATAACGCCTCATGTTTTGGCCTTCCTATTATACATGGAAGTTTACCGTGAGAGGGTCAATACATCAATTGAGGATCGAACTGTATGCCGAGCATTATTCCTTTCGATACCCCCTTCCCTAGGAGCCTGTCGGACTTAGGATGAATCGGCTGCAACAGTGGCTAAGCGGTCCATATTTCGCTGCTTTCTTGGCCCATAGTCCCACTATGGGCCGGCGACAACATCAAAATCTGGCCTCGCTCAGCCACGGTTTCGCTCTTGATCCCCTAAGTTCGACAGACTTCTAGTCCTTTGGATTCTCCTTTGAGCTAAACCCTGTGGGGGCGAGGGCTATTTGGGTGGTTTTTGATTGATCGGTTGTTCCCGGCAAAATAATTTTTCAGATTATGAATGATTTATCGTATCGAACGACGACTCTACCTCCCCTATCCCCTCCTTACAAAGGAGGGGGAGCTTTCGATCACGTGAGACATTCTCATTTTCCCGTGCTCAATCCGGAAGCCCCATTATTTTTAGATGGATCCCCGCTGACTACAGGCAGGGATGACCCAAGAAAGATGTTTCAATGGGTAGGCTGTCATTTTTTAAGTATGTGGAAATGGGAAGTCACCGTTTTTTGATGCCTCTCGTGGGTGGGGCCTCAAGAGGGTTGTCTGGCCAGGCATGTTTGGGGTAGCGGCCTTTGAGTTCTTTTTTGACTTCGGGGTAGCCCGTCTTCCAAAAACTCTTGAGATCCTGAGTGACTTGAACGGGTCGCCTCGCGGGTGAGAGCAAGTGAATGAGGATGGGCACTTTCCCGTTGGCCACGGTTGGGGTGTCGGTCATTCCAAACATTTCTTGTAGGCGAACAGCAAGAATTGGGATTTCACCTGACTGGTAATCTAGGGCGATGCGAGATCCTGTGGGGACTGTCAGATGGGTGGGCGCGAGAGTTTCGATGGCTTGTCGTTGTTCGTTTGTGAGGTGGGCATGGAGTGGCCACGTGAGGTCCACTTGCTTGAGTTGTGTGAAACTTGAAATCCCAGTGAGGTAGGGGCCTAGCCAGTGTTCGAGTGTTTTAAATAGCGCGTTTTTCGTGAGGTCAGGCCACTCGGTATCTGGTCCTAACATGCGTTGGAGAAATTGAACGCGGGCTTGCCACTGACGAAGGGTTTTGGTCCAGGGTAAGCATGGTAACCCCTTACTTCGAATGCCTTTCAGTAGCGCTGCGACGATTAACTCCGGGTCGGGTTGGTGTAGACGGCTTTTCTCCAGAATCAGTTCACCCATTTGTTGTTCTTTATGCGCCAGGACGGATTCTTTTTCTTCATCCCACTCCACTATGTCCTTTGTCTGAATGCAAGACGAAAAATAGGTAAACAGATCGTCTCTGTCGATGGGAGTGGCGAGGTGAATGTGCGCAACGGGTTGTGTGCCGTCAAGATCAGCAATCACCAGATACTCTTCATGTTCTAAGGGGTCGGGCTGGTAAAATTTGGCCAATCGGCCATTAGCCAATTTGTACCGGCGACTTCCATCGGATTGCTGTTGGGCAATGCGGTCGGGATAGGCTAGAGCCAATAGAATCCCAAGGTGATCAAGCGGATGTTTCTGATTTCCTGATTGGGGTTTACTGCCCAATGCTTGTTGCCATATTTGAGAAGATTGGGATATGCGTTTGATCACTCCGGGACAATTTGGGCGAGGAATCTGTCGATAATATTCTTCCATCTGGATTCGAAGGTCGGCCTGTTTCTCGGCCGATGATCGTGTGAAAAGATTTCGTTCATTCAACACTCCTGCCAAATCACAGGCCAGCCCTCCTACCTGCATCGCGCTTCCTTGTAAGACCATATGGGCTAGACGAGGAAGGATGGGCAGGTCGATCATCTTCCTCCCATGTTCGGTTATGTGGCCTTTCGTATCCAAGGCCCCAAGTGCTTGAAGGAGATGACGGGCTTGGGTTAACGCACCTGCTGGGGGTGGATCAAGCCAAAACAGTTCAGTCGCATCTTGAATGCCCCAGCCCGCAAGTTCCAAGGCCAGCGAGGTGAGATCGGCATCGAGGATTTCTGGTGGTGTGCGCAAGGCTAAGGTTCGTTGGGTGGGTTCCGACCAACAACGAATACACAGACCCGGTTCGAGCCGACTTGCGCGGCCACGGCGTTGTTGGGTCGATTGCTGAGAGATAGATATTGTGGCCAACCGACTCATACCACTCCGTACGTCGAATCGTGGCACTCGCATGAGCCCTGAATCTAAAACAATGCGAATGCCCTCAATCGTCAAACTGGCCTGCATACCGGCTTAACTCCAGTTGCTACTAGATTTTGTGGTCCGCTGAATTTTTTGGAGCGGAGCCGGGTCGACGGCGATAGCATTTTCCAGGAGTCGATGAAACAAGAGGCCCCGAGAGCGCGAGGTCCGACGATTGAATCGAAAGATAAATTCATTCAGGTAGGCGTCGAGGTACTTATGGTCAAGGCGTCCCTGGTATGTGCCCAGGAGCCAACGTTTCACCCGTGAAATGGCACGGTGGACTCTTGGCAACAGGTCGTCTGCGTCTGGGTCGTGATTTCCCCCACCAGAGGACTTTCGCATTGGTTTGTGCGCATACCCTTCGTCTGCCAGACAGCAATAACTTGTGAGTCCGTCGGTGATAATCGTACTGCCAGGCTCAACATGCTGCTGAACGAAATGCTTGACATCCGCGCTTGTTCGGCCCTTAAGCGGTTGCATTCGCATTCGCCCACTTCCTTTGTCGTTGATTTCCACGGCAACGCCAACCAGTTGCTTGTTTCCTTCTCCACCCAAATAGGCTTCATCAACTTCAACGTGCCCGGCAAGACGGTTGCGGGAGGGGCGAACCATCGCAACCCGTAATTTATGAAGCATGAGCCACGCAGGCTCGTGACCGCTCATCCCCAACACCCTTTGCAACGTTTGAGCACTCGCTCCATTTTTCTGGCTCGTAAACCACCAGATTGCCTGAAACCAAATGCGCAACGGGATACGAGAATCTTGAAAAATCGTTCCGGCCAATGGTGACTGCTGATATTGACATGTGGAGCACACCGACAACCCTCGCTTGGTTTTCCACCTCTTGTGATTCCCACATTTCACACAGATATACCCGTCTGGCCAGCGAAGCTTCTCAATATGGGTGCGACAGGCCTCCTCAGTAAAAAAACGGGTCATCAGATCGGACATGTCCGTGGGGTAACTCACCATGTCGCAAAACACTATATAGTGGGGCAACTGGAGTCAAGCCGGTATGCAGGCAAACTGGTCTCAGCAATGTTGGTAGACAGGACAACTTTTCGCTGTCCAATTGGTGGTGGAAGAATGGCTTGGTCTTGTGCCTTGGTTGAGAGGTTTCCGTAAAGGGGTGCTATGAGCGTGTCTTGTTGAAGAGGGAACCCCGCCAGATGTTTTTCTACTTGTCGAATTTCTCCAGCTCCTGGCAAGAAAACCAAGATATTGCCGGTTTCAGTCTTCAGGAGATGCTGAATGGTCTTTGCGACTTGTTGAGCGAATTCTCTCTTTTCGAATGATCCCATATATCGAGTTTCGATAGGGAAGAGCTTGCCTTCGCAGGTGAGCACTGGAGCTTCCTTCAGTTGTTGAGAGAGGGTGCGTGTGTCTAAGGTGGCTGACATCATTAGGAGGCGTAGGTCTTCGCGAAAGAGCGATTGCGTCTGGAGGGTCAAGGCTAATCCCAAATCGGCCTGAAGATTCCGTTCATGAAATTCATCAAAAATAACTAGCGCATACTCATGGAGTGAAGGATCGTGTTGAAGGATGCGAGTGAGGATCCCTTCTGTCACCACCTCGATTTTCGTGGTCGAGCCGATCTTCGTATCCAATCGCGTACGGTACCCAACCGCGCCTCCAACGGGTTCACCTAAAAGTCTGGCCATGTAGGTGGCGGCTGCACGGGTGGCCAAGCGCCGGGGTTCCAGCATGATGATTTTTTTGGCATTCAACCAAGGTTCATTGAGGAGAGCTAACGGTACCTGTGTGGTTTTCCCGGCTCCAGGTTCTGCAGTCAGTAGGACAACTAGGTGGTCCCTTAGGGTTGTTTGTAATTGAGGAATGACAGAGGTGATAGGGAGATGTTTGGCATCCATACATTGGCAACCGAAAAAATCTAGGGATGGATATGATGTTCCACTCATTGAGGAAGAGGAGAAGACCTTACCTGAATTTGAGGGGGCGGACAAAACTGTGGAAGACCGTGAAAAACTTTATGATGAGTGAGGTTCTCGCAATAGAACAGACGGTCTCATTTTACAGAATGAAGAAAGACCGAATGTGACGGGTGAGGATACTGCAAGGAGAGCAAAGAAAGATTAGAGGTTGTGAACAAAGGCGGGGCTCATCTGTCCTCGGGCGACTTCCATGACTGGTCCTTTCATCGTGATGTTATATTGTGAATCGACCGTAATATCTAAGGTGCCGCCTGGGGCTTTCACGCGCACCGGACTTTTGACCAAACCTAACCGGATGCCCGCACAAGCTGCGGCACAAGCGGAGGACCCTGAGGCTTGAGTTTCCCCGGCCCCACGTTCCCAAATGAGAATAGAAATGGCCTTGGGGCCTGTGGGAATAGCCAGTTGGACATTGGTTCGTTTTGGGAAAATGGTATGGGTTTCGAGTTCTGGCCCGATTTCCAATAAATCCTCACGAGTCCATCGTTGATCTCGTTTTTTATAGACCACACAATGCGGATTGCCCACGCTCACTCCGGTAAATCGAAGCGATTGCTCGGCCGCTTTCACGGGTTGTTGTATCAATTCTGGTACACGTAACGTACAGGGTAAGGCGATCGGTTGAAAGACCGCTCGGCCCATGTCGACAGTCGCTCCTGCTACCAAACCATTGCCGTTCAATTCCAGGTGTACTTGGACCACTCCACCTTTGGTTTCCACAGAAAAATGCTTTTTCCTCGTGTATTTCGTGTGATAGAGATAGCAGCCAAAAATGCGTAATCCATTCCCTGATTTTTCTGCCTCACTCCCATCTGGATTAAAGATTCGTAGCCCAAAATCTGATTTTTTTGACGGGACTAAGGCTAAAATCCCATCACTCCCGATCCCCCAATTACGGTCACATAACGTCCGAATAATTCGAGGCGTCAGTTTAAAGGAGAGTTTTGCAGGATCGAGGGCAATATAGTCGTTGCCCAATCCATGTCCTTTAAAAAAAGTATTTTTCATGCCTGCTCCACTATGGAATGGATCTTTGCCGGAAGGAAGGCCTTCGTCTGGGCCAGTTCCGACTGTTCGGTAGGACCTGAATTATACGTAAAAAAGGACAAAGAGGAAAGTCCTAATTCCCAAGAAATGAGGGAATTAGGTCACTCAAGATAGAAAACGTCTTGGTTTAGGCTCGTTTGGCTTGGTTGCGAGCGGATCGGCGTTCGTTATCGGTGAGATAACGCTTGCGAAGGCGAATACTTTTTGGCGTCACTTCCACCAGTTCATCATCTTCGATAAATTCCAACGCGAACTCTAGCGTCATTTCTCGTGGTGGAATGAGGTGAATGGCTTCATCGGTTCCAGCTGCCCGAATATTGGTGAGCTTTTTCTCGCGTATGGCATTCACCACGAGGTCGTTACCTTTGTTATTGACCCCAACCAGCATGCCTTCGTAAATTGCGGCTCCGGGAAGGAGGAAGATTTCTCCTCGGTCTTGGAGCCCCCAGAGGCCATACGCCACGGCTTGTCCAGGACCATGAGAAATGAGGACTCCGGATTGACGATGGGGAACTTCACCTTTGAAGGGCTGGTATTCATGGAAGATTTGTGACATGACGCCGCTTCCTCTGGTCATCCTCAATAATTCGCTACGAAACCCTAAAAGAGCACGGGACGCAATGTGAAACTCCATGCGGACGGTGCCGACCGCGCTGATTTGCAGGTCTTTCATGTCGGCTTTTCGGCTGCCGAGCGCTTCGATGACCGAGCCCTGATAGCCGGGATCCACCTCAACGACCACGAGCTCGACGGGTTCCAGAATTTCGCCTCCAATTTCTTTGTAAATGACTTTGGGCGGGGACACTTCTAATTCAAAGCCTTCTCGCCGCATGGTCTCGATGAGAATAGACAAATGGAGTTCGCCTCGTCCGGAGACGGTAAATCGCTCGCCTCCGTCGGCCTCCTCTATTTTGATACCCACATTCATCATGCCTTCATGAGCCAGGCGTTCTCGAATGTGTCGCGACGTGAGAAAGCGTCCCCCGTCTTTTCCAGCCAAGGGACTGGTATTGTGGGAGAAGTTCATGGAAATCGTGGGTTCATCAACATTGACGGTCGGTAAGGCTTGGGGGTTTTGGGGTGAGGCGAGAGTTTCTCCCACTCGAACGTCTGGATGTCCGGCCAGGGAAATAATATCTCCGGCTTGAGCGGATTCGGTTTCGACACGGGTGAGTCCTTGATAGGCCAACAGCTTCGTGACCTTGCCTCGAGAAACGCTGCCATCTGGCTTGACGGCTACAATCTGATTTCCGACTTCAATCATGCCATGAACAATTCGTCCGACGGCCACACGACCGATATACGAGTCATATTCCAAGATGGTGACGAGCATTTGGAAGGGTTGTTCGGGATCAGCGACGGGCGGCAGGACTCGATGGATGATGGTATCCAATAAAGGCTTCATGTCCACAGCGGCATCAAGGAGATCCAGCGTGGACAGCCCTTCTTTGCCGGAGGCATACACAATGGGGAAATCTAATTGTTCGTCAGTGGCATTGAGTTCGCAAAACAAATCAAACGTCTGATTCACGATTTCTTCAGGCCGAGCATTGGGGCGATCAATTTTATTAATGACCACGATGGGTTTGAGATGCAGTTCCAAAGACTTTTTGAGAACGAATTTGGTTTGAGGCATCGGGCCTTCGAATGCATCGACCAAGAGCAACACGCCGTCCACCATTCGCAGAATTCGCTCGACTTCGCTGCCAAAGTCGGCATGGCCTGGAGTGTCAACCAAATTGATGCGGGTATCTTTATAGAGCAATGAAGCATTTTTCGAAAAAATGGTAATCCCACGTTCTTTTTCTAGTGGGTTTGAATCCATGATGACGGCTTCGCCTTCCTTGAACACATGAGCGCCGGTCTGTTTAAGCAGGGCGTCCACCAAGGTGGTTTTGCCATGATCGACATGCGCGATGATGGCCACGTTGCGAAGGTCTTTTCGTCGTTTTTGATTCGGCATAACAGCTAATCCTTTTATGAGGTATGGCGCATAGCATCAGCCTCTTAAACAACATTGTTCAAGGCTGGTGGGTCCTTATCGAGGCCGGTCTGCGGAGATTTGAGCAACGACACCGGCCAGAAAGGCCGGAGAATGGCTTGGTCTAACGAGACGGTCGATTCATTTAGAACGGTACAGGAAGAACCCGATTAACGCAACTGGGAAGGTCTTATCGCCGTGGTTTCCGGGAATTATGCAGGAATTTCAAGGAATTTGACGGGGAGTTCGAGCGTAAAGGCCGCGCCCTGCCCTTCGCCTTCACTAGATGCGGTGAGGGACCCTCCAAGGTTTTTAGCCGCCAAGGCATTGTTATGGAGGCCAGCGCTCTGCCCGCTACCTGGCTTGCAAAATGATTGGGCAAAGATTCGATGGAGATTTTCTGAACGAATGCCTATACCGGAATCGCACACCTGGATAAGGACCCAGTTGTCCTTTTCCGCATGTGGGTGAATTCGGATCGTCAAAATGGGGGAGCTTGAGCTTTGTTGACGAATGGCCTCTTTGGCATTGCGAATGAGGTTGGCCAGAATTTGGATGACCTGCTGCTTATCGGTGATGACTTGGGGCACGTCAACATAATCTCTGGTAATAGCAATATGATATTTGCCAAATCCAGGCGCATTGATTGTTAAGGCCGTTTCGACAAGATCCTTCAATAACACCGGTTCATGGATACTGCTGGTTCGAGCGATATCCTGTTGTGCGGCAATAATGTCTTTGACATGATCAATTTGGGAAATTAACGTATCGAGGTCATGGCACGTTTGATCATGTTGATCCTGTAAATGGCTTCCGAGCTGAGCCAAAAAACCAGGGACCCGTTGGCCTTTTGTGTCTTGGGTGAGAAATGTCCCTAAGTCATCTTGGTGAGCTTCCAGGAGGGCAGATGTCCGGTTCACATCCTGAATCGGCATGTCACGAATATGTTGGGCAATCAGTCCAGCCGACACATTCAAACTATTCAACACGTTTCCAATATTATGGAGGACGTCTGAGGCCACTTCGGCCATGCCGAGGCGACGGGAGCTTTCCACCAGTTGTTGGGTTAACTCTTCTCTCTCAAAGGCAGCTTTGCGACGTTCTCGAGCATGCCGAATGACACGCTCAAGAAGGCCAGGGTTAGTTTCCCCTTTGATAATATAATCTGCGGCACCTAGCTTAATGGCTTGTAAATCGATTGCACGATCACTTGTCCCTGTCAGCATGACAATCGGTATACGTGATCCGAATCTCAACGCTTCTCCCAACACATCCAACCCGGTTTCTTTGCCTAAGAAATAATCCAAGAGACAAATGTCGTGGGAATCTTCTTTGAGCTTCTCAAGGCCTTGTCGAAAGGTTGAAACCCATTCCACGTTAAAGCTGATCCCTCGAACTTGTGTGAGCGTGGCTTGGAGGATCATGGCATCGTCCTCGTTGTCATCAATAAGGAGGACACGGATGGGGTCAGAGCTTATAGACGACAGTTCAGTGTCTGCCTGATGTCTGACTGCTTCACCCATGTGCAAGAGTCCTAGAATCTACAACGGAATAACGATGGTTCAAAGAAAAATACGGGTATTTTGATATTCGATGGCTACTTGGAGATGTCGTTGTGTAGGGTCTCATTGTGCTGGTTTGAATGAGAAGCGTGCATCTTGTGCTCGTTTTATCGGGAATTTTTCGTGGAACCTTTAACAAAACTGTTGAACAAGGAAGGATCGAACGTCTGTCTACGTTGTAGGATTCGTGCCCCCGAGTGTTGAGTGAAATCCTTCTGGGCATCGACACATCTCGATTGAAGGGACAAGCATCGACTGGAGGGGATTTGAGGTGAATAGGACGATATCCGACGGATAGTGGGGAGGTCTATTTGCGAGCGAGGGCCTGATCGATGGCCCTCTCAAGTCCATACGAATTGACTTCAGACTTAAAAAGGAATCCTGCCGCCCCTAGTTTCAGGGCTTCGTTGCTCAAGGCAGTATCTGTCGTCCCACTTATCATGATGATGGGAATGGGACAATGACACTTTGAGGCTTCTGCCAAAATACCCAACCCTGTCCCCTTATCCAGACAATAATCAACTATGCAAACATCATGTTGTTGCTCTAGTAGTTTTGTGACTCCCTCCTGGAAGGTGGAGGCCCATGCGGTATGGTACGTTCTTCCAGGAATTCGTGACAGATAGTCTTGGGCGATCGTTGCATCATCTTCATCATCATCAACAAGTAGAACTTTGAGGGTGCTATTGGTGCCAGTCATTGTCATGGGATTATGCGGCGCCTCGTTGTGTAAGAGCCATGTGTCCTAATTCTTTGATGATGCGCTGATATTCGTTAAACGTTCCGGGTTTGTTAATGAAATCATAGGCTCCCGATGTTTCAGCCATTTGAATGTCCTGAGGTTTCAGGGAATCTGAGAAGACGACAGTAGGAATATGACGCCATTCAGGATGCGAGCGAAGTTCGACTAACACTTTTCGGCCATCCTTCCGAGGCATATTTAAATCTAGAAGGATCAGCCTGGGCCAGGGGAGGTCGGGAGTGTCTCGATATTTTCGACGTCGATGCAGATAATCCAAAAGTTCACGCCCATCATGGACAAACCGAACGTCAAACCCTGAAGTACTTTCTTCCCAAGCCCGCATGGCAATGAGGCAGTCATCGGGACTGTCCTTGGCGATTAAGACCGTTGGAGTTGCAGCCGATTGTGGCATGTTGCAGGAACCTCCTCCGTTGAAATGGTGTGCTCAGGTTTCTTCAGTCTCGCAATAGTCTCTTCATCCTGATTCCCCAAGAGAAGTAACGAGAAATCAAGTCGAAGAAAACAAAAAAAAGCCCATCCTCTAAGGAGAATGGGCGCAACTGGATCGGTCTTGTTCGATTGCCAGTGGTAGCCGGGCGAACCTTGTAAGCAAAAGAAGGTCCCTTGGCTTTGCGTCCCATCCTTACGAATGGTTTGCCTTTTTCACGTTGCTGATAGTATCGGCGATCCCCAAAATTGCTTGAGTGAAACCCAAGGATTGAAGGGGTGGGACCTTTCATAACATTGTGCTAGTCCAATGAGATGAGATCTCTCTCTGGACCCGGTCCCCAAAAACAAACATCTTGCAGGAGATTGATCTTCAGAATGGAAAGAATCGGACCGAAATAGAAGGAAAGATGCAAAAAAGGATATCAACCATATGACCGTTTCGACGACTCAACAAACCTTCACCTTACCTGTTCAGGTCATTCTTGATGCAGCTCCCAATGGCATGATGTTGGTCGACCAGGATGGCTCAATTGTGATGGCCAATCAGCTTCTTGCTGAGCAGTTTGGATATCTGAAGACAGACTTGTTTGGGCAGCCTCTGGAAGTGCTCATTCCTGAGCGATTTCGATCTACTCATCCAGGCCAAGTGAGAGGATTTCTTGTCGTTCCTGAATCGCGTCCAATGGGGTCTGGGCGAGACCTGTATGGGAAGCGAAAAGATGGGACAGAATTCCCAGTAGAAATTGGGCTCAATCCACTAGCCCATGAGGGCCAAACCTATGTATTGGCTTCCCTTGTCGATATCACAGACCGGAAGAAACGTGAGGTCCAACACATTGCCACACTTTCGAATCGGCTGGTACTTGCGACCCAAACGGCCAATATCGGCATTTGGGAGTGGGATGTGGTGCGGAACAATCTCATTTGGGATGCACAAATGTATGTCCTCTATGGTTTACCGAGGGAATCTCAGCATGAACCCTATTCGACTTGGGTGGAAGCGCTTCATCCGGATGATCGACAATCAGCCGAAGAGGCGCTGCAACTCGCACTTCAAGGAAAACAAGACTTTCACGTTCAATTTCGAGTGGTATGGCCGGATCAATCCATTCATTGGTTGCATGGATCTGGTTCGGTGGAGCGTGATTCCGCCGGAGTGGCTCTTCGAATGGTTGGAGTGAATTGGGATGTAACCTCCGAAAAAGCAGCGAAAGAAATTCTCCTGACCTATAACGAGGAACTGGAGAAAAGTAATCAAGAACTGGACGATTTTGCCTATATTGCGTCGCATGATCTCAAAGAGCCGCTTCGGGGTATTTTTAACTATGCCACCATTTTGCTAGAAGACCATGCCCCTAATATGAATGAAGATGGCAAAGTTCGATGTGAAACCCTGTGTCGTTTATCACGGCGTATGGAAGAACTGCTTGATGCGCTGTTGTATTTTTCTCGGACCGGACGATCTGAGTTAGCGATGAAGCTCACGGATCTCGAGCAGGTACTCGGTGGCGTCCTTGAGACATTGGACATCAGTCTGAAAGAGTCTGGTGTCTTGTTGAATGTCCCACAGATCTTTCCAGAAGTACATTGTGATTCAGTTCGGGTTGGAGAAATCTTTCGAAACCTCATCACGAATGCCATGAAATATAATGATAAGGCGGAAAAGTGGATTGAAATTGGATTTCGTGACGGAGCGAACACCTCGTCCGATACCAATGGTCAACCCAAGGGGATTCCCATCTTTTATGTCAAGGATAACGGTGTGGGCATTCGCGAGAAACATTTTCAGAGTATTTTTCGAATCTTTAAACGATTGCATGGGCGCGATAAATTTGGGGGAGGGACTGGCGCTGGATTAACGATTACGAAAAAACTTGTTGAGCGTCATGGTGGGCGACTCTGGATTGAGTCGACCTTTGGCGAAGGCACAACATTTTTCTTTACGTTGCGAAGGAGTCCGAATCATGGTGACACCGAATCAATCCATTCTTCTTGTTGAAGATAGCCCCGAAGACTTTGAAATGACCGTTCGAAGTCTTAAGAAGGCAGGACTCAAAAATACCATTCATCATTGCTGTGATGGCGATGATGCGCTGGATTATTTATATCATCGTGGGGCTTATGCTGATGCAATGGATGCTCGGTTGCCAGGCATCATTTTATTGGACCTCAATATGCCAGGCACGGATGGCCGTGACGTGCTAGAGGAGCTGAAGAACGATCCGG
Source organism: Nitrospirales bacterium (assembly GCA_965248225.1). Classification (GTDB taxonomy): domain Bacteria; phylum Nitrospirota; class Nitrospiria; order Nitrospirales; family UBA8639; genus Nitrospira_E. Next base: position 2,791,418 of record CBDFIV010000015.1, on the reverse strand, counting down.
CCTTGAATCACATTCCCGTGATTGTGTTAACCACATCGGCGGATGAACGCGATGTTCAAGATTGTTATGGCATGGGCGCCAATAGTTTTATCCAAAAGCCACTCGATTTTGAGGGGTTCATGAATGCGATGACGAAGTTAAATGATTACTGGTTTGAAGTCGTCATCCTTCCTAAGCAACTTGAGGGGGTCCAATGAAAGCAGGGCCTCTTAAAGTCTTGATTATTGATGATTCTCCCGAAGATCGAGAAGTGTTTAGCCGTTATCTCAAGCAACATTCAGAACAAAAGTTTCAGATTATCGAAACGGAATCAGGTGTAGAAGGATTAGAGATCTGCAAACAAGAACATCCAGATTGTCTTCTCATCGATTATCTGATTCCTGATATAGACGGATTGGAGTTTATTCAATCGTTAGTTCATGATGAAGAACTGCGTTTTCTCCCTGTGTTGATGCTGACGGGCCAGGGGAATGAAGGGGTGGCTTCGGAAGCCATGAAGGGTGGAGCCAGTGATTACCTTGTTAAAAATAAGATCACGGCGGAAGGACTCTATCGAGCGGTGACACGAGCGATTGAGAAAGCGCAGCTATTACAAACGAATGAGAAGCAGCGACGTGAAATCGAACGCTCGTATCGAGAAATGGAGCAATTTGCCCATACGGCTTCGCATGATCTGCAGGCTCCCGTTCGACGCATTACCAAATTCTTAGAACTCCTACAAATGGATCTTCAGGAATCACTTCCCGACCGCTCTAAAGATTATTTGGATCGGGCCCTGAAGGGTGCGGCGCACATGCGTCGGCTCATTCAGGACCTATTAGACTTTTCACTCGTGGGGGGGGCGAAAAATTGCATGGAACCCGTTTGCCTTGAGCAGGTCCTCAAAGCAGTTTTGACACAACTCGAAGTGATGGTCGTGAGTACGAATGCCACCGTTGAAGTCGATGCGCTACCAAAAGTATTCGGAAATCAAACTTTCCTGCAACAACTTTTCCAAAACCTGATTGCTAATGCCATTAAATTTCGGGGTGAGCAGCCACCCATTGTGAAAATCTTTGCAAGCCGTCAAGGTTCAAAGTGGATGGTGACGGTCAAGGATAATGGTATAGGAATTCCGAGTGATGCCTTTGAAAGTGTTTTTGGGATTTTTCAACGAATAGATTCTGGAAGTCAGGTTGAAGGAACAGGGATCGGGTTGGCTTTGTGCAAAAAGATCGTGGAATTGCATGAGGGTCGAATTTGGGTTGAATCCACGCTCAATGAAGGAACTACATTCCACTTCACTTTGCCAACTTGCCTTGAACAGGTTGACGAGAGTTCGCCAAAAACATTTGGCACTGCTGGCCAGCATTCATAGTTTCGTGCCTCGTTTCCCTCTTCGCTGTGTGTATCGTTCTCTCATCATTCATCCATAAACTGTCATCCTTTGTGATTTTGAATCGCAAGTAAAGTCGGAGAACGCACAATCTTTTATTGTACCTTGGCCAAGGAAATAGTGGGATTCCACGAACTTTTTTTAGACATTGCCCAATAATCTCCCACGCGTGTGACCACATAAGTCTTTCCTGCTTCTGCCGACCATTCTGCGGTTCCCAGGATAAGGGTTGCCCCTGGGAGCCATCACCCGCGATCTCAGACAGCCCAACAGCGTTCAGATCCATCTTTTTGCCAGCATTTGGGTTGAGCTAAATGTTCATACACAAGAGATAGTTGATCTCCGAACCTCGGTCGAGGAAGTGGTGAATATTTTAACCCCACAGGCGCAGGGCAAAGGGCTGGAATTTGTCGGCCTGGTTCACGCAAATACGCCAACGGCGCTTCGAGGCGATCCGGTTCGCTTTCGTCAAATTCTGACCAACTTTGTGGGGAATGCCATCAAATTTACGGCAACGGGGGAAGTGTTCATTCAGGTGGTTCCTCTTGTTTCTACCGATTCAGAGGCTCATATTCGTGTGGAAGTGAAGGATACGGGAATTGGCATAAGCGCAGAGGAACAAAAAAACTTCTTCCAAGCCTTTTCGCAAGCCAACCAGAGCACCACCAGAAAATATGGCGGCACTGGGCTGGGCTTGGTGATTTGCCGTCAACTCGTCGAATCAATGAATGGAGAGATCGGCGTCGACAGTATTCCTAGCACCGGCAGTTGTTTCTGGTTTATCTTGAAATTCCCGATCCAAGCCACTCCATCTTCCAAGGCACTTCCTGAAGTGCCTTTGACCGATCTTCGCATTCTTTTTGTGGATGACAATGCCACCAACCGTTTTATCCTTGATCATTATGCAGAATCCTGGGGGATGCATTCGTCAAGCGTCTCAAGTGGTGCTCAAGGCTTGATTCTTCTCAAGGCGGCTGCAGAAGAAGGACATCCATTTGACCTGTTGGTCATTGATCAAAAAATGCCTGACATGGATGGATTTGAGCTTGCTAAGGAAATTATAGGGAATCCTTGCTGGCAAAATCTCCCCCTCATTCTTCTTACCTTTCTTGGCTATAAAGGTGAAGCGAGCCGAGCGAAGCAGGCACATTTTTCAGGGTATTTAACCAAACCCATCCACCAACAGACCCTTCGACGGGCGGTCGCCCTCGTCATGGGCTTGGAGAAAGAATCACACAAGGAGGAAGTGAAACCGCTTATCACTCGCCATATTGTTCAGGAACAAGAGGCGGCGGAGAAACCGCGAATTCTCCTAACTGAAGACAATTTGGTCAATCAAAAAGTTGCCGTGAGAATGCTCACCAAGCTGGGGTATCAGGTAGATGTGGCGAACAACGGCAAAGAAGCCTTCGAAGCTTGGGCGAATAAATCGTATGGCGTCATCCTGATGGATTGTCTGATGCCGGAAATGGATGGTTTTCAAGCCACGAAAAAAAATCGCGAGTCGGAGGGTGAGAAGGATGATAGCTCTGCGCACATTCCGATTATTGCCATGACAGCCAATACGATGGAAGGGGATCGCGAAAAATGTCTGGAAGCGGGCATGGATGATTTCATTCCCAAATCGGTCAATATAGAATTTCTCAGTGGCGTTTTAGCAAAATGGCTTATCCGGGATGATCAGATAGCCCCCCAGAATGTCCTCGAGTCTTCACCTCCTGTGGCATCGCAGAAAAAAGTTGTTTAAAGTTCGTTCTTGCACCGGCATGGACATAAATGGCTAATTCTATTGGTGCCCTGTTGGACACAATCAACAGGGATTTTTTTTGAAACATGAAAAATTGGTGAAGATGATAAAGTGGTAATGCTCAGGACCACCTTCATCTTTTCTTGACCTCATTCCTTCTTTGCGATAGGCTCTATAAGTATTTGGAGGCCTTCCCCTCTCAATCCTCTCTTTGCCAAACAGATTCTTCAACTAACTGCACTTATTTTTTCCTGGAGAATACGTATGCGCCCACTTCGGGTAACCATCATTGACCTGGTCACCAAGGGTCCGACGAATTCCCTCTATGCCCGTATGATGAACCAAAACCTGGCGAGCATCATGCCTCAGGTGGTGGCGGTGTGGTGTGAGGAATTGGGTCATCAGGTACGGTTTATTTGTTATACCGGCCGCGAAGACCTCCAACAGGAATTACTTGAAGAAACAGACATCGTCTTTATCGGTTCGTTTACCCGTTCAGCCTTGACGGCCTATGCCATCAGTAATCTGTTTCGAACTCGTGGGGCCGTGACGGTGTTGGGTGGTCCTCATGCCAGAAGTTACCCGCAGGATTCTGCTCAATATTTTGATTATGTGCTTGGGTTTACGGATAAACCGCTGATCAATGACATCCTTTCTGACTGTTCCCCCTATCGGCCCCAGGGGCAACACCTTCAGGCCAAGCAGCAACCCATGGAATTGCCAGGCGTCAAGGAACGATGGAAGTTCATTGAACCCACCATCGATAAGGCACCGACCTCCTATTTTAAGATTGTTCCGATGATCGGGAGCATGGGTTGTCCCTATACGTGCGGATTTTGTGTGGATGCGGAAGTGGATTACCAACCGTTGTCCTTCGATCAAATTAGTGAGGATTTAAAGTTCCTCTTAACCAAAATGAAGCGGCCGATAGTGGCGTGGCATGATCCGAACTTTGGTGTCCGATTTCAAGAATATATGAATGCCATCGATACGGCCATTCCTCCGAATCGGATCGACTTTATTGCCGAAAGCACGCTCTCAATCTTGACCGAGCCCCATTTGAAACGGATGAAGAAGAATGGCTTCAGAGCCATCCTTCCAGGTGTCGAGTCGTGGTATGACATGGGTGGTAAATCCAAAACCGGGCGACAAGTTGGACAAGAGAAAGTCAAACAGGTCTCGGATCATATTAATATGGTGCTTCGGTATATTCCCTATGTGCAGGTCAATTTTGTGTTGGGGTTAGACTCGGATCAAGGATCTGAGCCGTTTGAATTAACCAAAGAGTTCCTGGATGCAGCCCCTGGAGCTTTCCCGGCCTTTTCGTTGCTCACGGCCTATGGTCAGTCGGCTCCGTATAATCTCACGCTGCAGCAGGATGGCCGAGTCCTCCCGGTTCCCTTTCATTTTCTTGATAACAATCATGCCATGAATGTGAAACCTCAAAATTATTCGTGGCCGGAATTTTACGACTATGTGATCGATATCTCCGAGCATGCGTTTTCCTGGCCGATGATTGCCAAACGATTTATGCGAAATCGGGGGATGATTCCCAAGTGGTATAACTTCGTGCGTTCGGTTTCCACCGGCGGATTTGGGCGGATTAACTACCACAAAAAAGTCCGAAAACAGCTTGATTACAAAACCGGCCTTAGACCTTTTCTGGAAGGCGACACGATGGAATGCCCTTCCTTTTACCAGAGAAAAATTCAAAAAAAGTTAGGCTCCTTGTGGGAGATGCTGCCCCCTCAATCGATCATGCATGACCATCAAGCCTATATGCATGCTCAATCACTTTCCACCATCATGCCCCTACCTCAAGAGCCGCCGCCCGCGCTGACCGAAGCCACGGTTTGAGCGATAACATTTAGAACAATTGGTCTAGCTGTCACCACATACCGCAGCGGTCCGCCTGGTATTACGGCATCGAATGGATAACAGGTAATCAGTCGCAAGTCGGGTCTTTCCTCATGTATTGGCAGGGCGTCGATTCGGCTGTCGACGACCTCGATAGTTCCCACCACAAAGCTCCGCCATTTTCCTTGACGTGTTTGCACCGTGATCCGTTCCCCGAGTTGTACATCTCGGACAAACGAAAAATGCGTGTCGCGGTGACCGCTGACAATCAGACTTTGTAAGTCGTCGTTCGGAAATTTTCCATTCCCTACCATTCCGGGTCCAAAGGCTAAGGATTCGCCGCTGGCATCTGCCAAGATAATTTGGTTGATGCTCAGTCGCGGAACGAGTAAGCGGCCCACTGGCCACGTATCGGCCCATGCCCAGGGTTTGACCGGTCGTTGCATTGTGAGGGTTTCGTGCCAGGCATCCTGCAGCAGCCATTGAGCAGTCACCGCTTTGACATGAATCCAGGCTCCTTGTCCGATCAGCCAGCTTCCCAAAACGAGTAACAGACTCGCCACGATCCACGCCATGCGAATGGTTACCGTCGTGCGAGATGTCGTCGTGACCAGATCCATGTCATTCCTAACACCAGGCTTCCTAATACAAAATACAATGTGGCGGGTGTCGCCGTTTTCGGCCAGCCAAATATGGCTTCGTACTTCATGCCATGGGGCAGATTGGTTTTGAGGGCATGGGTGTGAAGCGCTTGTCCATCAGATCTCGCCGGTGTGACGTCCACGGCAACCAAGCTTGTGTAGCGACTCACCAGATGATGTTTCAGCGCAAGTTCCAGAATCGATACTCGGAGAAGGGTTTTGTCTTTCTGTTGGGTCCCTTGATCCATCAGTTGTGCAATTTTTTGTCGCGCCCAATGGACTGTGACGCCTTTTCGAGGCGCGGCATCTAACAAAGATTGCGTCGTTTCCCAATGCCTGCCTGCTTGATTTCCGGTAATGGTGATCGAAGAAGGAATGGTTGTGGTTTGAAAAGCCACGGTCAGTGGTTCTCCGGTGTAGAGGTCTGGCAATGGATTAGGGAGTATCTCGCCGAATGTCGAATCTGCTGATTGAATGGTGATGTCGGTAAGGGCCGGGTGTTCGAGTTTGAGGAAGAGACGGTTCATCTTGTCTTGCACCTCGATGGTCGAACCAATGTGCGTGAAGGTGCCTTTGCCAAATTGTGCGGCCTTCCGCATGAAGTGCCCATTGGGGGCTGAGCCGATCCCAACCGTAAAGAGACGAGTGTTGTGAAGGTCACGTTGAAGAAGCGCAAAGAGCGCGTTCTCATTGCCGACAAGGCCATCGGTGATGAAAATAATTTGACGAAGTCTGTGATGAGCTTCTTGATTTGGTCCCTGAGAGAGGGCATATGCCAGCGCCGTTTGCATTTCTGTCCCTCCAGAAGCCTTCAGACCCTTCACGTAGCGCTGAGCGTCGTGAATTCTTGAATCAGAAGCGAATCGAGCCGTGGAATAGAGACGATGAGTGACAGAATTAAATTGAATAAGATTGAAGGAGTCTTGTGGCGTGAGTCTAGAGAGCGCGAGTGTGAGTGCGGCCTTAGCTTCCGTGAGTGATTTTCCAGCCATTGACCCAGAGGTATCGATCACAAAGACGACTTCTCGCGGCATCGCTTCTTGATCCGAGGAAAGGGTGGTAGGCGGCATGAGTTGCATAAAGAGATAGGTCTGGCCTTCGTATTGTTCGGTAAACACGCTGGCTTGTGGGGTTGCATGGGAAAGGGGTGTCCAGATGAGTTCAAAGTCTCGATCGGCATAGGTCGCTTGATCTTGAAGCGACACCTGATAGGAGCTGGTGTCGAGTTTGTGAATAGTGATGGGATGAGTGGGCGATTCAATATTCTGAAGAAGCATGCCCGGAGCCAAATCAATGTGTAGCGCAATGGGATTGAGAGGCCCTTGAGAAGGATGCTGCACGGGTGGCGTGATGCGGGAGGCATCTGGAACTTGGTCGGTATTGGGTGCCCACCCGAGGCTGGGTTGTGATGGAGAAAGGTCTTCAATATCTTGCGGTTGACCGGGGATGTAGCGCGGGCCAACCACCATCGGAAATCGAAGCGAAAATCGGCCTTGGTCATATCGCACCACTTCTTGGTATTCGATGTCGATGGTAATCGGGGCGTGGGGAGCAATATTGGCTACGGATGCTGTAAAGATATTCGGACGCTCCTGTTCCACCAGGCTGGCGCGCTGGCCTTTCGCTTTGGCCTTAGCATAGGTCCGTTTGGCTTGTGCCCGCTCTTGGATTTGGCCTTCGATAATTCGTTCGCCGATTTTCATGCGTAAATGATCCACCGCCGCCTGATCGGGCAACGGAAACACATACACCCCTTCCGCCCACTCATCACTCGGATTCGTAAATTGTTGAGAGACCGTGGTGCGGGCAATCAGCCCGCTAATGGTCATGGTTACCGTCGTGTGTAAAAGCGGGGCGGGGATTGGTGCCTCACCTGATACAGTTTTGAGTAAAATCCCCCCTTCGGTTTTTTTGACCACTGATTCCTGAATGGAATCCGGAGTCGATTGAGCGGCAACAGAGGGAAGAGCCAACCCACCGATTCCACCGCTGATCAGCCAGAACATGAAGAGAAACATACGAGGCCTTCGGGCATGCATAACAACTCCTTTATCAAGAGAACGAAATCTTTCCATGGACATGTATGAGATCTGAAAAAAGGAAGACCCAGGCCGACCCATGGACGATGGATCAGCCTGGGAATGAATTTAGGGTAGGGACTCTGAGGAGGCCAACGGATCACTGGCCACCAGCTCTCCAGAAATTTCTTCCTGGACAAGCATCTCATCCTCGGAATCGTCGATTGATGGAGAATCCATCATGGGCGAGGAGGCTTCCGGAATGGAATCCTCAAGCACATCAGGCGTCATCGAAAGGAGAGTGTCCTCCTGTTGGACGCTTGGCTGACTGAGAAAAGCCACATGCGCCCGTCGGTTGTGTTCAAAACAGTCTGGGGTTTGATCCTGGCAGACCGCCCCGTCTTTTCCGAAGGATTGCACCTGAATCGTGTCTTCAGGAATGCCCAAAGAAACCAGATAGGTTTTCACTGATTCAGCCCGTTTCAGTCCTAAGGCCTGATTGTACGAGTCATTTCCTTGGGCATCGGTATGGCCGTCAATGCGAAGTATGCCGGTCCATTCTCCCCCCTGTAATTCCACTTGGGTTTTGAGTAAGCTTTTGGCGCCTTCAGACAAGGCCCACCGATTAAATTCGAAGTAGACATTCGTGTCTTCCTCTGCCTGGTTTTCAGGAGAGTTGGTCACCAGGTGGAGGGAGGGCTCTGTGGTGAGGGATACGGAGGGCTCATGAGGAATAGGTGTGATAGAGAGAGGCGTTGGGGTGGCAAAGGTCTTGGCCATTTTGAACGTACTCACGTCATCTGCGGCCTTCTGGGAAGCCGTAGCCGGTAACGGTTCGTCCATGGAATACATGAAGAGGCCCCCGAGACCCAGGACGAGCGTGATCAGCCCTGCGCCTAATAAGAGAATTTCTTTGCTATCAGATTGACCAACACCAGTCTGTAGTGATGGTCGTTGAGGTTTTCCCTGTTCTGAAGAAGTGGATTGATTGGGTGTGTGATTCATGATGGTCTCCTTTGTGTAGTTGCCAGTGAGTGTTTGTGCGCATGCGTTCCATGTTTTTCCCATTTTGCGTGTCACGATTCGATTGAAAGATGTTCACCTCCTTTCCGTTTGCGATTGTGAATGGAATGCAGCTATCGCAAAGGCGCTGCCAAAGTTTGAAATTGAAATACACGAATAAAAACAAGAAGTTAGGATAGGAAGAAGGGTTGTGGCTTTGCGGGGATTGCGTGGTTGCACGCGGGGATGCGGGGATGATCACGCATCAAAGCTAGGTTTGGATTCCCCGCCTTTGTAAGGAGGGGTTAGGGGAGGTAGATTCTTGTATTCCTGGTTCGTTATGCCTGCAGCTTTTGGCAGGTATCTCTCTTCGGAATTTTCAGACGGGGTTTCGCCCCCGAACGACGACCCACTTTTGTTTCGGCAAAAGTAGGCAAAACCAGTGTGCCGAGCATGCTCAACAGCTTGAGGGTGGAAGTCCCTTTGACAACCTGATGGAGGTGAAGTCATAGCGAAGCGCAAGGGCGTCATCGTGAGGTGGGGTCTGAAGGCAGCGTGGAGCAAAGGCGTGGGCCGATGAACAAGAACCAGATACGAGGCAGTCAGGGCCGGACGAGTGGGCTGGTTTTCACGAAGTCCGTATCCATCAAGGGTCCTGGGTGTAAATCTGGCGGTCGTGCGCTGAAGGCGGTTGAGCTTACCTCGGGAGACCTCTCGTCTGTCTTGGCAGCAAGACTGAGAACTGAGTGATCAGTTCAGACCGGGCGGGAGGAGTCAGCAGAGGGCATAGTAGTCCCGAGAGGGATGAAGGCCTGAACGGTGCGGAGTGGTGAGTAGGCAGTGGAACTCATGAGCGACAAGCGGCTGAATGACCAGTTAATTCTGGCCTTCCCGACAGAGGATAGGGGTGAAGCCCGAAGGGCTGACGAGGAAGTGTCGAATCGCTTGCGGCGAACCGCCCAGTCGAACGCCCGGCGAGGAGTGCCCAGGGGCGAGCAGTCTCTCCTGGGGGCTAATCGCATAACCCACCGAACCGCCGTATACGGATCCGTACGTACGGTGGTGTGACAGGGAAAGTCCGTGAGGACCTACCTATGTCGATTGTTAGCCGTGCTGTAGCCCTTCGGGTTCCCTGCGCAGTGCCCCCGACACCGGCGGCGCGCAAACTCGCATGGCTCAAACAATGCGCGCCTTATTTCCGGTGTCGGTGGCATTGCTCGGCTACAGCACAAGGCTAGGGGAATCTGCTGAAATAATGCGATCCAATTTAGAGAGCCAACTCGCGGAGCTTGTCCTGAGGCTTCTCGAATGGCTCAAACAGGTTCGCCAAAGAGTTGGTTTTGGCCAGGGACTCAGCCGCGACCAAGGCAAGGGGGCAATTCAGCATCGTCATTCCTGCAGGTGGTTGGCAGGAATCAATTTGTAATTAATGATGGGGCTAGATAATGGAAGGAGATCAAGTGGAAATGAGCGGGGTACGTTGCATCAATGCCAAGCCATGGGTACACTTCTTCTAGGAGACCAGTATGAAAGTCAAATATTTTTCTGATACGGATACGGCCTACATTGAATTTAGTAACCAAGCCGTGGCCGAAACACGAGATATCAATGAAAATATTTTGATTGATCTCGACAAGGATGGGCAGCTCGTAGGGATGACCATTGAGCATGCTGATACCCAAGCCAACCTTTCTGAAATTTCTTTCCAACAACTGACCAAAAAAAGTTAACCCTGGCCTGATGGCTTCCTTGAAACAGCGTCCAGCTTTTCTTGTATTTGGCATTGTAAAACCATCTAAGAATGTTTCATGAGTGCTATTAACCTGTTGCGAAAAGCCAAGCCGGTTAGTCTGCGAGAGGCACAATCCCAACTGTCGAAATTGATCAAGTCCAAGGAGCTTTCTGTATTCCTCTCGCATGGCAAGCCAGTCTCGTTCCTGGTTCCCTATGAAGACATGTTGGACCTGGTCGAAAACCTGGATGAATTACAGGATAAAAAACTTCTTCAAGAAATCGCACGAGCCCGGAAAGACTATGCACAAGGGAGGGCTGTTCCGGCAGAGCGTCTCTTGGCAATTCTGTAGAAAAATTCCTGCCGACTACAAAGATACGATCATTGAGGCTATTCAAGATCTTGCGACGAATCCAAGACAACAGGGCAAGCGGACTAAAAAGCTGGCTGGAGAGCTGATCGTGCCACAATTCGTGGCTGAGTGTCGGCTGCGTGTGGGTCCTTATCGCGTCTTGTACGATATCGACGACCAACACAAGAAAGTGGTGCTCCTCAAGCTCGCCAAGCGCGATGAACAGACCTACAACTGAGACCCAACCCTAAGCTATCTCTCATGTCCAAGGGGTTTTCTGTGATGCCGGGTTTCGGCCCATAGGTGTTAAGCTAAGCCGAAGATTTTTCTTGAACCTGCGCTTGCCAAGCGCTTTTTTTATGCTATGCTACCGATAGCATTATATAGGCTATCGGTTTTATCAGGAGGAATCAATGACACGAGAAGAACAGACACTGCAACGGATTCAGACGCAACTGGCCCAACTGGGGCCGGTCTTGCCGGGGAGTTTGAGTGAGCAGTGGAATGTGTGTGGCACGCCGGGCTGTCGGTGCAAGGCCCCGGCCAACCCGAGGAAGCATGGCCCGTATTATCAGCTGAGTTTTACCGTCGCGGGCAAGAGCTCCACGCTCTTCGTTCCGAAGGCGGATCTGGGCGAGGTGCGGCGACGACTCCAGCGCTATCAGCGCTTCAAGACGCTCACCACGGACTGGGTGCACGCGTGCCTTGCCCTGGCTCGCAAACAAGGGTTCAGGGGGGTGGCCGCATGAGGGCACTTCCGAGGTTGTTTGGGGGGTTAAAAAAAACGGGATTACTCGGCTGGCCAAACAGACGGGGTTCCAGCAACGCAAAAGCACCCTCACGCCCTATGAATTCCTCGTCCTGCTGACGCTGGGCCAACTGGGAATGATGCATCCGTCCTTGGGAGGGATGGTGGCGGCCTTATCCACCCGCATCAGTCGCGAAGCCTTACATCAGCGTTTTACGGCCCCGGCGGCCGCCTTTCTCCGCCACTGTCTGCACGCGGTGCTCCGGCACAAACTGCAGACGGTGCCTCTTCGCACAAACCTGCTTCAGCCATTTGCCCGAGTCCTGCTGGTGGACAGCTCGAGTTGGGATGTCAGCGAGAAACTGCGTGCCATCCTCCCCGGTTCGGGGGGCAACGCCTCCACCGCCAATTGCAAACTCCAAACCGCGTATGACTACAAGCAGGGCGAACTGACCTTTCTGGCAGACACCGCCGGGACCGTGCCGGATAATCGCTACACGGACCATCTCTCTGCCCTGGGCAACAAGACGGACTTGCTGCTCTTCGATCAGGGCTATTTTAAGCTCACGACCATCAACGCCATCATGATGAAAGGCGCCTTCTTTCTGACGCGCTTGTTCCTCGACACCACGGTGTCCGATGGCCAGACACGCGAGCGGCTTGACCTCGGCCAAGTTTTGAAGGCCGTCCCGGGCCCGACGTATGAACAACAGGTACACCTGGGACAGGGCTCACAGCAAACGCGCGCCTGTCGGTTGGTCTGCCTCCGCGTCAGCGCCCAGGTGGCCAATGCCCGGCGCCGGCGGTTCAAGGCCCACGCCCGCCGACAAGGCCGGACGGGTAGTCCGCAGCATTTGGCGTGCTGCGACTGGACGCTCTTGATCACCAATGTCCCAGAACCCTGGCTGCCCTTGGACATGGTGCGAGCCTTGTATACGCTCCGTTGGCAGATCGAGTTGCTGTTCAAACAATTTAAATCCATTCTGCGGGTGCATCAGTCCGCCACTGGCAATGCGCATCGCTTGCGCTGCGAGCTCTACGGCAAATTGATTGCCGCGGTGTGGATCCAGCGGCTGCATGCCGTCGCCAACACCGAGGAGTGGAATGCCTCACGCCATGAGATCAGTCTGGCGAAGTTCTACAAACGGCTCCAGGAACGAGCGTTTCAACTCTCGCAATTGGCGATGCTATCGGAGGTACAAGCGATGGGCTATCTGTCTCAAGAACTGGAGACGCTGCTCAGGCACTGTCGAAAGCATCGCCAACGTTCACGAATGACCACGCTAGAAATGCTCGAAGCGGGCTTCGATCCGAAACTCTACAGGGGCAAGGCCGTGGTTTAGCTTCACAGCTATGGGTTTCGGCCCGGCAGCCGAGGCCCTTTTGTTTTGGCAAAAAGACCCAAAACCACTTCTGCCCGGCCGCGGCCCCGTTGGGATAGCTTCGCCCCAGGCCAAATAAAGATGGCGAATAACTCGCTCCGTTCAAACAGGTTCGCCAGAGAGCTGGATTTGGCCAGAGACTCAGCCGCACCCAAGGCAGGATTAGTCTCTAGCAGAGTCATTCCTGCTGATAGTTGGCTGGAATTCATCTTTTCCTTGACATATTTCAGTAATTATTGAACGATAGGCTGGCTTCAATATCTTAGAAGGTGATTGTATGGATTAGAGTCAACTGCCTGACTTTCAAGTCATTCATTACATTGTCAAATTTTGGTTACCTGGTACTAATACGAAGCAGTATCAATTTAAATTAGCTGTGATGGATGCTGAAGCAGGAAGGATTAAGAAAAGTTTGGCTGTTCCAAAGAAAATTGTAACAGAGGCAATATGTCAAAAATGAGTCAAGAGGATTAGAAATGCAAGCAAAAATAAAAGTGATAAATCCTACCAGAGGTATGTACGCAGCCGAAATTGATGGCAATGGAGAGTTTGTGGTTTTTGAATTACTTGATTCATGTGAACCAGAAATAGGCGATAAAATTTCACATGTAGACTTTTACAGCATGGGAAGAGAAACCTATAAAAACATTACTCAAAATTGTGAATTTGACGTAGCAGTTGAGAATATCTGTGGGGAAGATTTAGTAAAACAGCAGTGCTTCCTTTGAATCCATATGATAAGACAAAGGCACCAGAACGCGAAAAAGGCTCCTTGCCCTAGAACTTTTTTCCGTGAGTAATTTAGGGGGATAATTTTCAAAAAACATCATGAGCAATTTGATAAATCAGTGCGATGAATCTTTCAAAGAGATGTAGGAGTAAATCAATTCATGCATCGAAAGATAATAACGATTTTGATATTTTGCTTAGAAATTATGCTGACTTGTTATACAGACAGAAATTGGCAAATTCAGCTCTCCTAAGAATCTGCCAAATATTGTTCGTCATGTGAAATAGTAGCCTAAATGGAAAATCTACCACCAACTACTGTGATAGCGATCGGAACTACAATTGCTTCAATTTTAGCAATTATCGGCGCACATTTTTCTTCGACAGCAAACCATATGCAGAATGTGGCGAAGCTGCGTAGTGAGTGGATAGATTGTTTGAGAAAGGAAATATCTCTTTTTTCATCTCAAGTTACAACCATATCTCTTCTTTGGAACACAGAACTTGCAGTTAAAAGTAGCAATCAACTAACAGACTCAGAATTTTGTTTTTTTAGAAAAAGGCACAAGGAAGGATATGGAAAATTATTCGAATCATACAGTTCTGTTGTACTTCGTTTAGATAGCACAAAAGACTCTGATAACAAATTAAGAGAATTGCTTGACTCAACTGTTACGAGCTTCACTGGAAATAATTCGAATTGTGGAGTAAATGGTGCAGAAAAGCTTAAGGAAATCATTGAGGAAACAGAGCGAGCATTAAAAAATGAACGAGATTTAATTGAGATTGATGCACCACGGCAACAGCAGAAACAATTTTGGAAAAATGTTCTAATTGCGGTTGCGGTAGTTGTTTTTGGGGTGGTGTTAATAGTATCCATATATGGCAAGAATACGCAGTCAGCGAGGAGTTCAGGACCAGTACATAATCTAAATGTAGATTCTTTAAATCTAGTAAATGAATTGAAGCACATATCTGACATTGTAGGATCATTGCCCGAAAAATACACGAATATTGGTGATGAAGTAGAACGAAAAATGCTTGCCGAACTAAAAAATGAAACTCGCGAATTAGAGGAGCACTTAGATAGACGTTTGGACTTATTGGCTGAGCAGATTCGCAGATCAGGAAATAATTCATCTATTGACCAGGTCAAATAGAATACAAAAAGAGCTTAACTCGTGCTTAGGGTCAGGTCTTGCAATATGACAGTGGACAGTCTCGCTTTGGTATAGTTGAGTGAAGCCCAAAGCAGATTGCGTGCTTGCAAGACCTGCCTCCAAAAGTGACCCTCAGAAACTTCCTGCTCCTTTTTCCTTGCCTTGCCGACGCCTGCTGTTCGGCTCTGTGGGCGGACGTTTCTAAATCATTGGCGGGCCTTGTTTGATCCCTTCGACGGGGCTCAGGGTAGACTCCTCAAGTTGGATCTCCATTTAATTTCCCCCATTGTTTCCATCGTTTCCCCTGGCCTTGTGGTGTGGCTGAGCAGTGCAGCCGACGCCGGAAAACAGGCGCACATTGTTTGAGCGCAGCGAGTTTGTGCGCCGCCGGGGTCGGCGAACCGCGCAAGAGACCCGAAGGGCCACAGTACGGCCAACATGGTTTTGGGTCCTTTTGCCGAAACAAAAGGACCTCGGCTGCCGGGGCGAAACCCGGCATGTAATTCAAGCCTTCAAAATTATCCCGTTTGTTCAAATATTGTTAGGCTGGCCAACAGAGTTCGTCTGGACGTGCGTTATGTTATTAACCTGGCAATACTTTAGGGTGCTCTTGGTCGATCAAAATGCTATACTGCCGACATGAAGAAACACGACGCCCGTACACTTCCACCCGAGACACAAGAACACCTCCGCCGCCAAGCGATTCGGTTGAAGAAGCAAGGCCACACCTTTGTCGCCATTGCGGAGATCGTGGGAGTCCACCGCAACGCGGTCTCGCGGTGGTGGAAGGCCTATGAATACAAGGGCCTCCAAGGGCTTCAGGCCAAACCGCGAGGGTTTGCGGTCGGCCAGTGGCGTACGCTCAATGCGGCCCAGGCACAAGCCATTCAAGGAGTGATCGTGGAGAAGACCCCGGATCAGTTGACGTTGACTTTTGCGCTGTGGACCCGCCAGGCCGTGCAAGAACTCATTCAGCTGCGGTTTAGCATTCGCATGCCAATTCGGACGGTGGGGGCATATCTGAAGCGCTGGGGCTTTACTCCGCAAAAGCCGTTAAAACATGCGTATGAACAACGCCCGGCCGCCGTGCAGACGTGGCTCAAGAAGGAGTATCCCGCGATTGCGCAGCGGGCCAAACACGAAGGGGCCGAGGTCCACTGGGGGGACGAGACCGGAGTTCGCAGTGATTGCCAACATGGACGCGGCTATGCCCCCAAAGGAAAAACGCCTGTGATCCGACTCTCGGCCAAACGGGCCTCTCTCAACATGATCTCTTCCATCACCAACCAAGGGAAGGTACGATTCATGGTGTACCAGGACACCATGAATGCGAAGGTGTTGACGACATTCCTCAAGCAACTCATCAAAGGGGCTGATCGGAAGATTTTTCTCATTCTGGATAACCTCCGCGTCCATCATGCCCGAGTGGTCAAAGCCTGGCTCACCAAGTACACGAAGCATATCGAACTCTTTTTTCTCCCCGCCTATGCCCCAGAATTGAACTTGTGATTCCCCGTGGTCTTGCCACGGGGATCTTATTTCCTAACAATAGGTGGGTGAGGGCGGGAATTGGCGAGTGGTCGAACGGTATGTGCAACAGCAAGGTAAGCCGCAGGAAGAACTGCGCCAGTTAGCTCTCTTCTAATACCCCGTGGTCTTGCCGCGGGGTTCTTTATTCCAGATGAATATGTAAACTGCGATCTGAAAGCAGGCGTGCATTCACGATCCCCTGCACGAGATGTGGAAGGGCTCAAGAAAAAGGTGCGGACGCACATGAAGAAATTACAGAAGTTACCAGAACGAGTGAAGAGCTATTTTAAACATCCCAAGATTGCGTATGCCGCTTAATATGCATGGTCTAGTATTGCCGGGTTAATATTAGCGATAATCTAAGAAATCGTTTGCTTTGATACCATTTTTAATTAATGGAGCGTAATCGTGGCTGATCAATTTCCAGAACTGAGTGATAAGTTAAGCCAATTTATTGCGGCTCAAAAAATGTTTTTTGTGGCGACGGCTGCGCCTGATGGGAGAATTAATCTTTCCCCGAAGGGGCAGGATTCGCTTCGTGTGCTCAACCCTCACGAGATTCTCTGGATGAACTTAACGGGTAGTGGGAATGAAACCGCAGCCCATCTCTCCGAATCCAATCGAATGACGATGATGTGGTGTGCGTTTGAAGGGCCACCACGAATTCTGCGTGCGTATGGTTCGGCGCAGGTCTTCCATCCAAGGGATGCTCGTTGGGAGGAGTTTTCGAATCAGATACCTTCCACCATGGGGACGCGACAGTACTTCTTGGTGTCTATCGATCTAGTCACAACCTCATGCGGTGAAGCCGTACCCCTTATGGATTATGTAGGAGACCGTCACGGACTTTCGAAGTGGATTGAGAAGAAGGGTAAAGAAGGGGTTGCAGAATATTGGCAAAAGAAAAACCAGATTAGCTTAGACGGGAAGCCCACAGGGATTCTTGGTGGGGAATGTTGAAAAAAGCCACCAGCCTTCGCCAAGGCTACGGCTGACAGGCTAGCGGTTCCATGCCTGCCGAAGCGGCTTCGCGCAGGCAGGTCGCTATTTTGCCGTGCTCACGTACCTGCTGTGCGCTCTGCGCGTCAAGCCTACTCCGCCGAAGTGAGCCTACGAAGGCCGGGAAGAGCTGCGGCCTTGCTGCATGGACTCTTTTGAACCTTCCCTTTGATTCAAGGTACGCATTAGAAGGCTTACCGGGGCGCTGGTTAGGATGAGCGATTTTGTTGAATATTTAAAAGAAGTCTTTAGTGAATTTGGCTCTGTGGAACCGCGCCGTATGTTCGGGGGGCATGGGATTTTCCATAAGAGGTTAATGTTCGGGCTGGTTGCGGATGATGTGTTGTATCTGAAAGCGGACGAGACGATATCCCTGCACTTTACCGAACGAGAATTGGAACAATTCAGCTACGAGAAGCAGGGGAAGGCATTTAAGATGTCTTACTTTATGGCGCCGGAGGATATTTTCGATGACCCTGAAGAAGCTAAGGTCTGGGCTGATCGTTCCTACGCCGCTGCTGTTCGCTCAAACAAACCAAAGAAAAAGAAGTGAATGGATTGTTTTAGATTTTTCCATCTCCTGCCAAGAAGCTTTCCTTCGTGAAGCGGTGATACATTTTCCTACGTACTGTTTTAGGTATTAAGCCTTTTCAATAAAAATCCTGTAGCACCCTGACAGGGGTATCTCTCGACATAAGCTGCCCTATGGTCTAGCTTGAAGCTATGAAACTTGAATGGAATCTTGGTGGTTGGTTTGGCAGTCAACTCGGTGGTACCCTGTGGATCCTCATTGCAGCTGTCCTCTCCGGTATCCGTGATCTTGAAACCGGAGGGCTGGTATTGGTCACGTTTCTGATTCCCAACATAATTGGAACGTTCCTGTGGCACGGGCGCGACCGTGTATCATGCTATATTGCTATTCAAATGCTTCTCCCACTTCTAGGTATTTTTAGTTTTTTGGCTGTGTATATTCTTGATAGTTCTAACCAATGGCTGGCTATTCAGAGTGGTGGTTCGGTCTCCGCTACGGCTACCTACGGCCTAATAATCTTGGGCGTCTCTTTACTTTTTCTAATTTTCTATTTTCGATTTGGCCGGCATTCGAAGGAGCCTCAGGTCTAACCAATTGTTAAAACGGAGGTCTTAACTCGAATTTTTTCCTTCAGAACATCGATGTTGAATACGTTTGCTCCTTTTCATCTCACTGATTCACACTAACTCCTTTCTTTAACTTGAAAATTCCCCGTTAGCTTTCTACGAGGTCCTCTTTGTTGGCGACCCTCATGAGGCGTAAAACTGCCATATGAAGATAATGTGTTCAAGAGTGCTCATGGTGGAACGCTATGTTCAACGGCAAGGTGATCCCAAAGAAAATGTCCAACAACTGAAACTCTTCTACCTCTTCGATACCCCGTCAGCTTGCTGCGGGGTTCTTCATTTTCCTTTGTCTCAACCTAGATGACTTCTTGAGGGTTTTCTATTAAGGTAGGCAATCAATGCTTAGCTTTGCTCCAATCGGATTTCGATCATTATGAAAGTTCTGATGTTGACCAATGAATTTCCTCCGTACACCTATGGTGGGGCGGGAGCGCATGTGGAGTATTTGAGTCGTGAGCTGTCTCACCTGCTTCCTGTGGAAGTGCGGTGTTTTGGGGATCAACATATTGATCAAGGGAATCTGAAGGTCCGGGGGTTTCCTCTTGGTGAGGTGCCGTTTGGCGCACCCAAGCCGTTGCATTCGGTGTTTGGGGCGGTACAGCGTTGTTGGCAGATGAACGCCGATGGGTTGGATGCTGACTTGGTGCATTGTCATACGTGGTACAGCATGTTGGGGGGGATCTTGGCCAAGTTGAATTATGGAATTCCCTTGGTGGTGACCACTCATTCTCTAGAGCCGCTTCGTCCCTGGAAACGGGAGCAATTAGCGGGAGGCTATGATTTTTCGTTATGGGTGGAGAAAACGGCAATGGAAATGGCGGATGCGATCATTGCGGTGTCGCAAGGGACCAAGGATGACATTCTTAAATTATTTTCGGTTCGGGAAGAACGGATTCATGTGATTCATAATGGCATCGATCTCCATGAATTTAAAAAAGTGGCGAGCCATGCCGTCTTGACAAAATATGGCATTCCCACCGGCCAACCCTATGTGTTGTTTGTGGGTCGCATTACCCGTCAAAAAGGGATCATCTATTTACTGAAGGCCCTGTCGTATTTGGATCCGGACTTCCCTGTGGTGTTATGCGCGAGCTCGCCGGATACTCCAGCCATTGCTGCCGAAATGAATGAGGCGCTGGAGGAAGCCTCCGCCCATCGTGAACATATTTATTGGATCCCCGATGTTCTGGACAAACCCAGTCTCATTGAATTGTATTCCCATGCCGGGGTCTTTTGTTGTCCTTCGATTTATGAACCATTTGGCCTGATCAATTTAGAGGCCATGGCCTGTGAAAAGGCGGTGGTCGCCTCGGCGGTGGGTGGTATTCCGGAGGTGGTTGTTGAAGATGAGACCGGGTTTTTGGTCCCGGTCGATCAATATGAGACGGCTCCGTTTACACCCAAGGACCCTGACAAGTTTGCACAGGATTTAGCCGAGCGGATGAATCAACTGATGCGAGACCCGGCTTTGCGCCAACCGATGGGGGAGGCTGGTCGTCGCCGTGCGGAAGAGCTGTTTAGTTGGGCAACGATTGCCAAACGCACGAACGCATTGTATGAAAAGGTTATCGAGGAATCGTAGACTTCTTATTGGCGGGAATGATTTGAAGTGGAGACGCGTCTGATGAAGGTTAGGTTGAGAGACGATTATGCTTCGGGGTCACGGCCCGTTTGAAACATGGTTTCCAGGCGACGGACTTCTTCTTTGCGCCGGTGGCGTTCTTCCACCATTAACGAAATGAGTGAATTCCAAAACGCCACTTCTGAAGGTGAGCCGTCGTTAATACGTTGATCACGCCATTCTGTCGCAAATCGGGTATACACTCGAATTTCACAGTCGTTAAAGCTTGTCAGGGCCTCGATCAATTCATCTTCGGCATGCATAGGTCAACGAACCTTCCTGGTGGTCAAACATGTTGTTGTTGAATCTTCCCACATGAAAAGGGTTATCGGCGGATTCGAAATCGATCCTTAGGGTCGGAGGTCTTTTGATGAACAAAAAAATGCGATTGAAATTTTGTCATTAAGTTTGAAAAATCTGAGCCGTTGGATTGGGCTGGCAATGGTGATGGGGGTGCTGTTGGCCTGCGGAGAAGATCCACAACAACTATTTGAAACCGCGCAATTCGAAGAGCAACAACATAATGCGGCACATACTCAAGAACTCTACGAGCGGATTCTTCGTGACCATGCGAAAAGTCCCATCGCTCAGAAGGCAGAAGCACGTTTGAAAGAGATGCAGAAGGAAGATCCGTGAGGAAAGTTGGTGTTCAGGAAGGATTATGACTCATAGTGCTCCGGGTCTATCCCGGTTCGATACATGTATTCTAAGCGCCGAATGTCTTGATCCCGCCGCATCCGTTCATCAATGCACAGATTAACGACCGTATTCCAGAATCCAGCTTCCGCCATGGAGCCGGCTTCCATGCGTTGGTCGCGAAATTCACTCGAAAAACAGGTATAGCGTTGGAGGTCGGCGTCCTCGAAATCTTGGAGGAAGCTCGAGAGGTCTTCTGTCTGAGTGTAGGGGCCGTTGGTGTGGCTCATAGTCTCTCCTATGCGTATGGTATCGGTTGGTGACACAGGAATTCTTGAGAGGTTGTGTGAAAAATATTGAGGCAATCTGGCAGAAGGCGAAGGCGGGCGCACGGTCATTGGTTCGTTCTTGTACGTTGTATCAAATTGAAAGCCCCAAGGCTGAGTTTTGCTCATGAAGGCGGAGCAGGGCACCAACAGTGGTTAGCGAACATCTGCAAAAAAGGCGGGCGTGAAGGTGGGAAGGCCGTATTCAACATGAAGAATGATCATCAGGACACGGATGAAACTGCGCCATATACCCATCTGAATAAATTTTCGCGCGTCCGTTATCACTGAGGACGGTAAAAGCCGCAGAGTGGTATGCCCAAGTAGTTGCTCGCACAATCGGACATCCTCCAACATAGGCAGGTCGGGGAATCCTCCTACATGCTGAAAGAGTCCTGTACGAACAAAGAGGGCCTGGTCTCCGTAGACAATTCCTGAGCGATGGCATCGAAAGTTATCTAACCAAGAAATCATGCGGAGTCGCCAGTCCTGGCCAGAGAATTGATTCTGAAAGCCTCCTGCCTGACAGCTTCCGTCTGATTCAAGATTGTGGAGTTGTTTGATGGCGTCAGAGGGAAGGAGCGTATCGGCATGAAGAAACAACAACCAGTCGTCAGATGAGCCCTGTTGTGTCCGCACATAATCAGCCCCAGCATTCATTTGAGAAGCACGACCTTTTGGTGCGGTCAACCAGGTTATTTGAGTGTGGCCGCCAACGATGTCATTCGTTCGGTCGTTGCTCCCTCCGTCCACGACAATGATTTGATAGCCGCCTGCCTGTTGGAAGACGGACGCAAGAGTGTGAGGGAGAGCCCGTTCTTCTTTATAGGTAGGAATAATGATCCAGATCATGATCCGGGGCCTTTTCTCCCATGGTTACATTCCCGAAATCGAAAGGGACAGGGATTGATGGGGTTGTGCCGATTTGGAGTGTAGCCATGTAGGCAGGTTTTGAGAGAAATCGTCCCAATATTCCTGTGGATCTTCGTCGATTGCATAGAACGCGTCTTGGACTGAAAACAGAAGTGTTTTGGCTAACGGTAAATACTCCTGAGTTCGGTCACGCATCGTCCCATGCGATTCCTCGCCTCTCTCCACCATTGTAGAGAGGACGCGTAGGCCAAATTGGTGATGCGCTTCTTCTTGGTGAATGAGCATGCGTCTGAGTCTTTGAAAAGGCGCACCACGTTTGACTAAGCCCTTCTCAATTTTTTTTAAAATCGCTTCTCCTAATCCTTCTAGGGCCTGTTAACACTACTCAATGCATCAATGATCAGCGCAAAGTTGATGAAGAATGTGAAAACACTGTCCAGCTTGTCAAAGCGCGAGAACACCCGACGAAAGCCTTTGAGTCGACGGAATAGCCGCTCCACTTCATTGCGTTGCTTATACAGCTGCTTGTCGTACTCCCATGGTTCGCGCCGGTTCTTTTTTGGTGGGACCACGGGCGTGCAGCCCAGATCCACAACGGTCTGGCGTGTCTCATCGCCCTCGTAGGCTCGATCCATGATGACATACTTCGCAGACAACTTGGTCGCCTTCAACAACTTCCGGCCTTCGGGCGCATCCCCGGCTTGACCCGGGGATAAGGCAAAACTCACGGCCGTCCGAGCATCCGCGGCAACCAGATGAATCTTGGTGGTCCACCCGGCGCGGGACTTCCCGATGGCTTGCGGCCCGTTTTTTTGAGCGCGCCCGTCCCATCGGGGTGCACTTTGACGGCGGTACTATCCAACGAGACGGCCTCAACGTGGACGCGAATGATTTGTTGTTGTTGCCACTCGGCAAAGACCCGGTCCAATACCCCACGTTTCGCCCAGCGATTCATGCGAGTGTAGATGGTATGCCAATTCCCAAAAGACTTGGGCAACCCGCGCCACTTACACCCCTGTTCAGCCACATATAATATGGCATTGAGGACTTGGAGATTGAGCATGGAGACATTGCCACGCTGGCGCGGCAAAACCGATTCAATGAGCTGGTACTGCGAGTGAGTAAGTTCCATGGCCGCAGTATACCATAATGGAATCCATTAGTGTTAACAGGGCCTAGAATGATTTGTTCTGCGAGAAGTGTTTCGGCAAAATCCCGTCTGGCAATGGCGGCTTCCAAGAGGTCTCTATAGGTTTTCATATGTTCTGACATTGGAGACGGATGATGGGATTGTGGGGTGAGGCAACGAATGGCTCCCTGAAAGGCTAAGGCATGGTACCCTTCCTGTCGCGACTGACCAGCCAAAAATGTTTGCATCCCTCGTTCAGAAGCTAGTGAGACTTGGGCTTTTGCACAATCATGTGCGAGTTGTTCTCCAAGCACCATAAAGGTCAGTAGCTGCGCAAGATGAACGTGTTCGCCGGATTTAATGAGCATGGGGGAATTCCGTCTGAGTTTCATCCCTGGTTTTTGGAAAAGGCAGGGCTGAGCTTCGTCCCTTCTGCGAGAAATAGGTATTCGTCTGGTCGAAATGAGAGAGATTCATGAAAGAGATTTTTGTAGGCTCGTTTTGTGGAGAATCGGGGTTATGTAATTGACTCAGTCGTCAGTTGAGTCACGATGCCTGTAATTTTGATCAACCCAAATAAGTCTGAGACTGTCGTGGCCGTGATATCCGTAAATTCCTGTAACGTTCGATCGAGGGCTTCCTCGATATTTGCGCCAGAATTGAGATGATGTAAGAGGAGATACTCTGGTTCACGCACATGTTTGATATAGACTTGTTGCTGCTGTTTGTAGCACAGCAACCATTGTGGTTTGTTCCAATCTTTTTCCGACAGCGATTCTTGCGTGGTTCCTCGAAGTTTCCAAACCTCATAGACTGAATACGGCGATCGAAACAGGCGAATAGAAGGCCCAAAGGTCAGACGCAGATTTCCCGACAGAGGGTGTTGCTGAAAGTCCTCAGGGGTAAGGCTAATATGGGGAGGGAGATGAAAGACTTCTTTGAAGAGCCATTCAAACCTAGCCAAATCAGCGAGAAACGGAAGATCTGAAAAGGGTTGTCGCTCGTCTAGGAAATCGGGAAAGGATTTTCCGAAGTCGGAAAGATTATAGGAGGTGGAAGAATGTGTCAGCAGAAATTCTTTGGCTAACTCAAAATAATGTTCATCTCCTGCGACCCACCACACGGCTTCAAATGTTTCACCCATGGCCTCGGTGAGGCGAACGATGTGTCCGGTACGATACACCTCCAGGGCAGTATCTGAGGTGAGCATTCCTCCAGGCACGATCCCGTTGAGGAGCATCGGGTCAACACCAATGTCTTCCGGTCTAAGAGAAGCCTGAGAAAACAGGTGTTGAAACTGGCTGAGTGTGAGTCTGACCATGATGATAGTTCCAAATATGAGCCGCTTTAAGGGCCTCTGCTTCTAGTTGTGGAAATTCAGGAATGTCTTCATCCCATTCAATCAACACGGGGACCTCAGGAGCACGGGCAATGAGTGAGGAAAATAGATCCCAGACCGCAGGGTACACGGGTTTGGAATGGGTATCAAAGAGATGGGTACCCATGTCGGTGTAGCCTGCTAAATGAATTTGTCCGATGAGAGGCGTGGGGATGGCATCCAGGAAAATGTACGGATCAAACTGATGATTCTTGGCATTGACGTACAAATTGTTCAGGTCCAAGAGTAGTCCGCATCCCGAACGCTTGGCTAACTCGTTTAAAAAATCCCATTCAGCCCAATCAGCTTCGGGGATACGCAGGTACGTCGAGACATTTTCCAAAAGGATCTGACGACCTAAACTCGTTTGTACTTGATCAACGTGGTCGATGATGAGATTCAATGCCTCGTCCGTAAACGGAATGGGGAGGAGATCGTGTAAGTTTTGCTGCGGCAACCCCGTCCAGCAGAGATGATCTGAAACGATAAAGGGGTCAATCCGTTCAATTAACGTGCGAAGATTTTGTAAGTAATTTTGGCGAAGCCCTTCGGTTGACGCGATAGAAAGGGACACACCATGTAAAGCCACGGGATAATCCTTTCGAATCAGCTCTAACATGTCGAGCGGACGCCCCTTCGTGTCCATGTAGTTTTCACTCACGGCTTCGAACCACGAAACATTTGTCTGAGGACGAGGCTCGAGATAGGGATAGTGGGTGGGACGAAGTCCCACCCCTATGTTTGGTTGTGGCCCGTTCATACAATCAGTATGCCCCAGTGGGTGTGCTTTCTTTGGCCACGTATGTTCCAGCCTTGGGAATGGGTGCTACTGTTAGTTGAAATTTGAAGCGGCTCCCCCACCTGTGATGAGATGGCGTTCGACGAAGAATCGACACTCATCAACAACGCAAAGGAGCCACTGCATGAGCAGTATTGCGAAAACGACGAAGAGACGCAAGAAGACGAAACGGTTGGGTCCCGTGAAAATCCTTCGCGCCGAAGAGTATGCCGACTTTGATGTGGAGACGAAGGTGGAATGTATTCAGGCCCTTATTCCCTTGGGCTTGATGCGGATTCGTGAGCTCTTAGAGGATGAGGTGCGGACATTGGCGGGGATCCGGTATGCACGGAAGGCGGCGGCACAGCTCCCCGGGTATCGTCACGGGAGCAATCCCGGGAGCGTCCGGCTGGCGGGGCAACGGCATCCGTGCAAGATTCCGCGTATCCAATCCGTGGAGGGCGGTGGGGAAATCCCCTTAGAGAGTCTGGCGCACCTCCGCGGCACGGGCCAGCTGGCTGAGGTTCTCCTCAAGCGGGTGTTGTATGGGATTTCCTGCCGAAACTATGAAGCGGCCGCCGCTGCCGTCCCCGGAGCGATTGGCTTGTCGAGTTCGACGGTGTCGCGGAACTTTACCCAGGCCAGCGCCAAGCAGTTGAAGGGATTACAGGAACGCGATTTGAGGGAGCTGGATCTGCTGGCCATCTTTCTTGATGGCAAGACCTTTGCCGAGATGACGATGGTGGCGGTCGGGGTCACCCTCACAGGAGAGAAGCACGTCCTGGGTTTTGTGGAAACGGGGACGGAAAACGAGCCAGTCCTCACGTCGTTTCTCCGGGAGTTGGAGGAGCGGGGCCTCATGAGTTCTCAGGGATTGTTGTTCATTATTGATGGAGGAAAAGGCCTACGAGTGGCCGTGCGACAGGCCTTTGGGCCTTCCGCTTTGGTGCAACGGTGCCAGTGGCACAAGCGGGAGAATGTCGTCAGACATTTGCCGAAAGGGGAGCAGACGAGCTGGCGGCGACGACGCCAACGAGCGTATCAGCGTCCGACCTATGTGGAAGCCAGAGCCGCGCTCACGCGCTTGCAGACAGAATTGGAAGACCGCAACCAGTCGGCCGCACGGAGTTTAGCGGAAGGTCTGGAGGAAACTATAATACTCCCAAAATTCTGGACCACTGAATAAGATAGAATTTCCTTCAAATCATATGAGGAGGAACTCAATGCCTGGAATTCGAAAACGCCATTCACAACCCGTCAAAGTCAAGGTGGTCTTGGAGGCCTTCAAAGGGCAGTTGACGACGGCGGAGATTACTTCGCAGTATGGCGTCCATGCCAGTCAGATTGCGACGTGGAAAAAGCGCGCGCTGGCGATTCTGCCGACGGCTTTTTCCCGGGCCAGAACACGCTCGGACTTGGAGCAGCAAGCCTTGCTTGATGAGCTATCAAGGCTAGCGCGGAGGACCACGTGGCGTAAGCCCGTGGGTGAAAGCGCTCCCCGCTGGAAGCGGGGACTCCTTGCCACATGAGGGGTTTTTGATGACACTAGCGCATGGAAGTTCGCCTCAGTGGTCATGGGGCCTATCAGCATCAATATCATGTGGTGTGGATCCCCAAATATCGCCGACGTATTTTGCGGGGGGCGATCAAGATCTTTGTGCCGGAGCATTTGCCCTCAGATCCAACACGATCATCCCGATGTGGACGTACAGCAATGGAGTGTGCAGATTGATCATATTCATGTGGTGATAGGGATACCTCCGAAGTATGCGGTGTCGAGCATTGTGGGCAAGATGAAAGCCAATTTGAGTCGGCAACTTCGTTCCCGATATCCCGAGCTGCAGCAGACCTACTGGGGAGCGGTGTTGTGGTCGCCGGGGTTCTTCTCATCGACGGTTGGGTTGAATGAAGCAGTGATCCGGCGGTACGTAGACCATCAAGAACGAGTGGACAAAGGACAGATTCAGCTCAAGTTTGAATTTTAAGTGCCACGCGGCGTAAGCCCGTGGGTATCTACTTAAAAAGGCTTGTCGTTGGGCTTGACAATGGGGAGTAGTACAGTCTTTACCTATTTCATCTCTCCGCTTTGCAAATTCTGCTTAATTTTTCTTAGTTTGCCTCCGATATAATAGGTTTGCCTTAATCTACGTTATTGTGAGGCTTGAGGATCATTTTCTTGGTAGTTTTAGAAGGCTGTTTCTGTGTGGTTTGAATAGTTATAATGAATAAAAAACATTAGGTATTCTCACTAGTGTCCGGTTAAATGAAGTGGTGATCTGCTAAAAGCCATGACTGGAGAGGTAATTCGCGTGATGAAGGGTGTTGTCGACTTGAAATCATCGCATGAATCGTCCCCCTTTAAAATCAAGGAGTTAGAGAGAAGAAATGACTCATTTTTGGTTTAACCGGACAGTAGTGAGGTATTCTGTATCTTTCATGAGTGATTTTTTAAGTATTATTCTTAGGGCATGATCAAGTGAGGATGTAATTGTTTTAAGTTAATTTCTGTTGTTGAACTTGCGATTCCCCGTGGTCTTGCCACGGGGATCTTATTTTCCGAGAATTAGGGGGTGAGTGAAAGTACTGTCCACAAAGCGAGTCATTGTGCGTGGCAGATTCATTATCACATTGTCTTTCCGGTGAAATATCGTAAGGCCTTATTAGCGGAGGATGTTGTCGAGATCATTGTGGAAGCCACGCGAGGGATTGCTGAGCGGTACGATATGGAGTTTGAACGATTGGGGTGTGATCGAGATCATATCCATCTGTTATGGTTCTGCTCATCCGAAGATTGCTCCGGGACAAATCGTGCGAGTGTTCAAGAGTATCACCGGGCGCGAGTTATTCCGGCAGAAACCAGCCTTGAAGACAGAGTTGTGGGGAGGGCAGTTTTGGGCTGATGGCTACTATGTGGGCACCGTGGGAGAGGGCGGCAATTGGAGGGTGGTCGAACATTATGTGCAGAACCAAGGCAGTCCCAGAGAAGACCTGCGTCAGTTAACCCTCTTCTAATACCCCGTGGTCTTGCCTCGGGGATCTTTATTTGAACAAAGAGAATAGACCCTACTTCAAGTAATTTTTATATCTTGAATTGGACGAGGAAATTTTGTATTGGAGTGCTGTCATTGTGTCCTTCGAGGGACGATAAAGGAACTGTATGGACCTTTCTCTCGTTCTTGCCACTAGTCAGCGAATAGATATTCTCTCTCGAACCCTCTCAAGCTTTACTGAATTGCAGATGGGCAAGATAGAGTGGGAAATTATCCTGGTTGATAATGCGAATGATGCCAAGACGCAGGATCTTGCCCGTCAGTATGGCGAGCGGTTGCCACTTACCTGTTTGATTGAACCTCGTAAGGGAAAAAATTATGCCTTGAACACGGCATTATCAAAGGTGAATGGGCAGTTGGTTGTCTTTACCGATGATGATGTACTTGCTGACACACAGTGGCTATGGAAAATTCTTGAAGGTTCGAAGCGTTGGCCGACCCATGCGGTCTTTGGTGGAAGGATACTCCCTCATTTCCCCAATAAGCCTGTCTGGTTTGATCTAGAAAATCGATTAGTGCGGCAGGCGTACACGATAGCTGATTGGAATCTTCCGGAAGGAGAATATAAGCCTAGTATGGTGTGGGGACCTAATTTTGCCGTTCGTTCATTGGTCCTGGACTCAGGGTTTCGATTTAACTCGGATTTTGGCCCAAATAGTGGCCAGTACCTCATGGGGGATGAAACAGAATTTGTGTATCGATTAGAGCAAGCAGGGTACAAGCCTGTGTACCTGCCGGAGGCCCTGGTTCATCATCAAATTCGTCCTGAGCAAATGAGCAAAGATTGGTTGCGTCGGCGAGTATCTTCTCATGGGGCAACATTTGCCTTTATGTCGGGTTTGCCCAATGCTCCAAAGTTTTTTGGTGTTCCAAAATATATGTACATTAAAACTCTTCAGTCCTTTGTTCTGTATCTGTCGACGTACCTGCCATCTAAGGGAAAGGCGCGCTTTGAGTCAGCGCTAATATACTGGTATCGAAAAGGTATGTTAACCCAATATTGGAGAGGAGTTCCTGAACAGAAAGTGATCGAATATTGATGAACGGTTGTTTGATGATGTGGTCTTCAGTCGCCCAAATCTTTACGTAGAGTACACCATGGATTATTTAGTTCACCATATGTTGTGGAATAGCGCGACGCGTTTTCCAGAGAAGGCGGCGGTAGTCTATCGCGAGAAAGCCATTACGTACCTAGATGTACTGAAACGGGTTTCAGTATTGGCCGAAGGATTACAACGCATTGGGGTTGCACGTAGTGATCGTGTAGGGATCTTTCTCGATCCATCTGTGGAATTAGTTATTTCCATTTTTGGTATTTCTCAGGCAAGTGCGGTGTTTGTGCCAATAAATGGATTGTTACTTGCCGACCAGGTGGGACATATTGCACAGGATTGTGAGATGCGCGGATTGATCACGACGCGAAAACGAATCGGGACATTGCGGGACGTCATTTCCAAATTACCCAAGTTAGAGTATGTGATTGTGATTGAAGATGAGTCTGATGTACCGCTGGCCACCTCCATCTATTCCTATCATGAATTGGTAGAGAAGGAAACTGCCTCCTCGATCGCTGATTGTTGTATTGAGAAAGATTTAGCCGCCATTCTTTATACTTCAGGTTCTACAGGAAAGCCAAAGGGCGTGATGTTGTCCCATTCGAATATCGTTAATGGGAGTTCGATTGTGTCGACGTATTTAGAAATTACCGACGCTGATAAAATTTTGGCGGTACTTCCCTTTAGCTTTGATGCTGGGCTAAATCAGTTGATGGCCGCATTTCAGCAAGGGTGTACCCTTGTTCTCATGACATTTGTGTTTGCTAAAGAAATTGTTAAGTTGTTGATAAAGGAACAAATTACGGGATTAGCCGGAGTGCCAACAATGTGGAACCTGTTCGCACAATCAAATTCGACACTTCAAAAGAATAGTTTCCCGCATTTGCGATATATCACGAATACGGGAGGGGCTATGCCCCAGAACGTTTTGAGGACTCTTCGGAACGCGTTGCCGTCAACGAGGGTCTATCTGATGTATGGCCTGACTGAGGCGTTTCGATCAACCTATCTTCCTCCAGAGGAGCTTGATCAGCGACCAACGTCAATGGGGAAAGCCATTCCCAATACCGAAATTATGCTTGTAAATGAGCATGGCGAACTCGCCAAACCTGGGGAAATTGGAGAGTTAGTCCACCGAGGTCCTACCGTGTCTTTAGGGTATTGGGGAAATCCCGAGCTCACGGCCAAAGTATTACGCCCTCATCCATTTATGGTGGCGAACGGAGGGAGTGAGGAGATGGTGTGTTACTCAGGGGATCTCGTGAAAATGGATGAGGAGGGGTTTCTGTATTTTGTTGGGCGTCGTGATTCAATGATTAAATCAGCAGGCTTTCGAATTAGTCGTACAGAAGTTGAAGAAGCCCTGTATCAAAGTGGCATGGTCACAGAAGCAGGGGTCATTGGCGTACCAGATGAAATTCTTGGGCAAGCCGTGACGGCTTGGATCGTCAAGAAAAATGAAGAGACGTTTGATTTGGGAGATCTGTCTGCATATTGCTCAACCAAGCTTCCTCGGTACATGATGCCCAAATCAATTTATGTGCTAGAAAGCTTACCCAAAACGCCAAATGGCAAAATCGATTATACGACTCTTCAAACAATGAAAGTGACGTCTGATGCCTGAGGCACAAGATATTATTACTCAATATTTTCGCAATGATGCTGGGTCACTTGTATTTGGTACCCACGTTAGGGTCGAGTCGATTGTGGCCAAATTTGGAACACCTGTTTTTGTCTACGATTCCACGGTCCTTGATCGTAAGCTCGCTTTGTTGCAAAAGACTCTCCCGAAGGAATTTTCTATTAGTTATTCGGTAAAGGCGAATCCCTGTCAGGCCGTTCTTCAGTATTTTCTCAAGGGAGGGTGTGGGTTGGAAATTGCTTCAGGTGGAGAGTTCTATCAGGCTCAACAAGCTGGTTGTGCACCGCAGCAGATTGTATTTGCTGGTCCAGGAAAGACTGAAGAAGAATTGGAATTTGTTCTGACAAAGGGTATTGGTGAAGTTCATGTAGAATCTGAACTGGAAATTGAACGAATTGCCAAAATTAGCGAGCGATTGGGAATAAAAGCGAATGTGGCGATTCGAGTGAATCCGACAGGAGAAGCCTTAGGTGGAGCGATGCGCATGGGAGGGAAAGCGACTCCTTTTGGTGTTGACGAAGAACGAGTAGATTGTGTCGTTCAGCAGATTCAAACCAACCCTTTTCTTGAGTTTCGAGGCATTCACCTATTTTCAGGGACGCAAATTCTCGACTATACGGTTTTGCTGTCCCAGTATAGAAAAGGCATTGAAATTGCGAGAGAGATTGTGGGGAAAATTAATCGACCACTCCATACAATTGATTTTGGTGGAGGATGGGGAATCCCATATTTTGGAAAAGAATGTGCCTTAGATACTACGAAGTTAACTGAAGGGTTAGAAGCGCTCATGACTGAAGTTCGCCCAGATGCAGCTTTTGCCCGAACTCAATTTATGGTTGAGCCAGGTCGTTTTCTTGTGGGAGAAGCTGGTGTGTACGTCACCAAAATAACCGATATTAAGGTTTCGCGAGGGAAGAAATTTCTTGTTGTTGACGGAGGGATGCATCACCAATTAGCCGCCTCGGGAAATTTTGGTCAGGTGATCAAGAAGAACTTTCCTGTTTGTATATTGAATAAGCTCAACCAAAATATTGAAGAAACTGTTGATGTTGTAGGGCCACTTTGTACCCCTTTAGATACATTAGCGAGAGGAATTCAAGTTCCGCAGGTGAAGGTAGGAGACTTGGTTGGGGTACTCCAGTCAGGTGCATATGGAAGAACTTCGAGCCCTCTCCAATTTTTAAGTCACTGTAGTCCACCAGAAGTTTTGGTGGACAACCATGAGGTCAAAATGGTTCGCCAAAGAGGAACGTACGAAGATATGGTTCGCGATTGTTGTTAGGTAATTTGAGTAATGCCCACTCACATGAATCGAGTATCCTCAGCTAACCGTTATGATCAATGATTTCATTCGACGGTAATGGTCTGTATGGAATTTTTGATCTCACGAGATCCTCTCTTACATTCCCGCTTCCTGCTGCCTTCCATTTTTCGGAAAGCGATGCCATGCCCGGTCAAGGGGCGAACGACCACTTATCACTTTTGGGCCAGAAATGCTCTTTACCATGGGCTTGGAGTCCTTGGGCTTAAACCAGGGGATAAAATTCTTGTGCCGGCTTTCCATTGCCGAACTGTCGTTGAGCCGGTCATTCAATTTGGATGCAAGGTGGTTTATTACAACGTCCATCGTGATGGAAGCGTTGATTTTGAAGACATTACACGAAAAATTGATAGTCAGACGAAGGCCATCATTGCGGTTCATTATTTTGGCGTTCTTCAACCTGTTCATCAATTGCGTACGTTCTGCCAACAATATGAACTTTTTCTTATTGAAGACTGCGCACATATTCTGATGGGGGATATTGATGGCGACCCGATTGGCAGTTTTGGAGATATCAGCATTTTCAGCTGGAGAAAGTTTTTTCCAGTGCATGATGGTGGACTCTTGGTGTGTAATGCCGGTTCTTCAAAAGCGAATATTAAATGGGAGAAGTTGGATGTTTGGTTCCAAATGAAGTTCGTCAAGAATTTGATTGAAAAATTCTTGTGTGACCTGAGGCGGCAAAGGAAGAATGTTTCTTTGGATTCATATAGCTTCTCGATCACCCCTGAGGGCGTAATAAAAAAGCAGGAAGACGTAAAGGATCCGGTTGCAACTCGCACGCAAGTGCATGGATTTGATTATTCGCAACTGAATTGGCCAATGAGTCGCTGGTCAAAATCCATCATCAAAAAAATTGATATTTCCTCGGTTGTGCGAAAGAGGAAGGAAAATGCCAGGATACTTTTAAGCGCGTTTCGATCGTTGCCAGATATTCAATCATGGGCTACCCTGGAAGAATCAAACGTCTGTTCATGGGCCTTTCCGCTTATAACGCCCACACGTAATGACCTTCATGTCAAGCTGAGGGAGAGGGGTATTCAGGCATTTACTTGGAGTGGGGCCATACATCCGTCTCTCCCATTGGGGAATTTCCCAGACGCGAAGTTTTTGTATGAGCATCTAGTTCTTTTACCCAATCAGCAAAGTCTGGCTCCGCATGATTTACAGTATGTGATCGAGCAGGTCAAAGAAATTCTTGCACCTCATGTGCCTCACCAACTGGCGGTCCTTCAATAATAAAGTTTGGAGTGAGCATGTGAAAGAGTCCAAGCTAGCGATGAAAAATATTTTGATGATCGCGTTTCACTATCCACCATTTTCTGGGGGAAGTGGCGTGCATCGAACCTTGAAATTTTCTCGGTATCTGCCACAGTTTGGATGGAGACCTATTATATTAACCGCTCATCCTCGAGCCTATTCCCAGATTGGATCGGATCAATTACAAGAGATTCCTTCGGATGTGGTAGTGAAACGTGCCTTCGCCCTCGATACATCACGGCATTTAGCATTCAGAGGCGCGTATGTTAAGTCGTTGGCGTTGCCTGATCGTTGGGTGAGCTGGTTGGCAGGGGCAGTACCTTTGGGGCTCTATTTAATAAGAAAATATAATCCGGAAGCTATTTGGTCCACCTATCCTATTGCCACTGCACATTTAATAGGATTTATTCTTCACAAAATGACGGGACTTCCTTGGGTTGCGGACTTTCGTGATTCAATGACCGAAGAAAATTATCCTCGTGATCGTATCACCAGACAGTCTTATCAATGGATTGAACGGGAAACACTAAAGCAGAGTGCCCGTTGTATTTTTACAGCAGCATCGGCGAAAAAGATGTATCAGAAACGGTATGCCTGGTTGAAATCCGAATCATGTTTGGTCATTCCCAATGGCTTCGATGAACAGGATTTCCAAGGTTTCAATATGGAAAATGGCGAGTCTACGGATATCCATCGGCCCATTCGATTGGTTCACGCTGGAGTGGTTTATCCTGAAGAGCGCGATCCACGGCCTTTTTTTGAGGCACTCGCGAAACTGAAAGTTGAAGGCGTCGTTAAGGCAGATTTCCTGCGAATAGAGTTTCGAGGGGCTGGTTCTGAAGAATTGTATTCAACTATTCTGCAAAAACTGAACATAACCGATATCATTCACCTCCTTCCTTCTCTCCCTTACCGCGAATCTTTGAAAGACTGTGCTTTGGCTGATGCATTGCTTCTTCTTCAAGGGGCGTCTTGTAACCATCAGATTCCGGCAAAGGCGTATGAATATCTTCGATTACAAAAGCCTGTCCTCGCTCTAACCGATAATGTAGGTGATACTGCAGCTGTTTTGAGAGAATGTGGAGGGGCCACGATCCTTGATATGCATGATACGGATGCCCTTCATGCGAGATTGCCAGGATTTTTTAATCGAATCAAAACGGGGAATCATTCTGTACCTCTGCTCACAACTGTTAAGAAATATTCTCGTGAATCCCAAGCTGAAGCTCTTGCCTCCTGCTTACATTCATTGTAGATAATTCTTCAATGACGTTCATGAAATTATGAGAGATATCGTATTAGTTATCATCGTACTCGTTGGTGCCGTAGTGGCCTTTCGTAAGCCAGTCTATGGAATCCTAATTTTTGTGGCATTTGGCATTATTAATCCCCATAGTTTTACCTGGGGATTTGCCCAATCATTTCCCCTTGCCCTTATTACCGCTCTCGCGACTGTCTCTGGGTATTTTTTATCATCCGAAGAAAAACGGTTTCCTCGGCAACGTGAAGTGTGGATACTTATAAGTCTATGGATTTTGTTTTGTATTTCTACTGCAGACGCTCTTTACACTGATACATCATACACGGGATGGCTATCAGAGCTTGCCTATAAGCGATTTATCTATGTTACTAAGATATTTTTCATGATCGGACTTTCCCTGACCTTGCTCTATACCAAGGAAAGAATTCAATTGCTGCTGAAAGTGATCTCCTTGAGTATTGGGTTCTTTGCTATCAAATTAGGATTTTGGTCCATTGCGACAGGTTTTTCAGAAATTGCGTGGGGACCTGAAAGAACATTTCTCAATGCGAATAATGCCATCGGTCTCGCCATGGCGATGAATGTTCCGCTCCTCTGTTATTTAATCAGAGAGGAGACAAATCCTTGGATTCGACGAGTAATGTGGATCATGCTGGGATTTTCCTATCCGGCGATTCTTGGCACATTTTCTCGCGGGGCATGGGTAGGGACTGCGGCTGCGACGGTCCTAATATTGATGAAGAGTAAGTATAAAATTCTTTTTGGAATAGCTAGTCTAGTGTTTGTGCTGATTTTTCTTCCCCTGGTTTCTTCAAATATATTGCCAGAGCGAGTACAAACACGGTTTGATTCGTTGGTTAATCATGAAGAAGACGCCTCCGCCGTAAGCCGATGGTGGAATTGGGAATTATGTTGGAGGGTAGGGCTGGCTAATCCTCTAACCGGAGAAGGGTTTAATTACTATAGAAGATCCATGTACCCAAAATACTTTCCAGAGTTCGTAGAAAAATATGGAAATAAAAAAGCTTGGGCTTGCCATAGTATGTGGCTTACGATTTGGGGTGAGCATGGCATTCCAGCCTTCATTCTATGGGTAATTTTATTAATTTCATGTTTTTTAAGTTTACGAAAGATCCAGCGATTCGGTCGAAGGAATAAAGATTATGGTTGGTTGGAGTCTTATGCTTGGATGATTCAAGTTTGTTTTATTGTTTACTGTATCGTCGGCACATTTTTGGACATTGCATACTTTGACGTGTTTTATCAACTAATAGGGGCAATTATTCTTCTAAAGGAATATATGCATAGCGTTGAACGCTCTGGCCATGTCACAAGGAAAAAAATGAGACACTCTCAGGAGCATAAAAATCCCATATTAGTTTCCACAACGTAAAAAAATGAGCGGAGGCTATAAGTAAGGAATTTAGACCATACAGAATTTAGGGTTCTGTCCTTACCCTTTGACCATGTGTATGGGGAATCTATCTTGGAGTTTGCCAGTCAAAATGCCGCGACAGGTGAAGGCATCGCACTGGTGTCCGAACCTCGTCGTGTCAACATGATTGTCTGTGTTGCTGGGTTTGGCCCCGACAGGCATCGGACCATGGGAGCCGAATCTTTTAGAGACTCTCATGAAAGAATGAGAAGCCATACATTCTGTATGATCCAGGAATTTGACCTACCATCCATCGTGGTGCTTCCAAGGATGATCTAGGTGTGATGGACTATTGCTTGCTCGGATTAAAAGTCTTGGGTCGCTGTTTGAAATATGATCAGAATAACGTGGACATACTTCAATCGGTTGTTAGACTGGAGAACTTTTGATTGGATTCTGCCCCAGCTGCCTCCCTCTCAATTTCTAGAAGATAAAGATTCCCCAGACGGATGACTTTAGCTGTTTAGAATTAAATCCTTCCAGGCTTAAAGGGGGCTGAAAGAGTTTCAGGGGACAATTTATACCAATAGTTTGGAGTTTGAGATAAAGAGACAAAGAATCTTTATCTTTTGTAATGGAAACCTGATATGGGGATTAGCGATATATTTGAAAAATAATTGGAATAAGGGGTTTTTTGAGTTTTAATATTGTTAGTACATTTGATTCTTGGTGGGTTAGTCATATCGGCCCTGTCACAAATTGTTATTTTCTGCCCTGAGGCCTGATGTCAAAATCACGCTTTCGCGCTTAAGGGGGTAATTGAGGGTTCGGCTGCTGACCTGTTTATCTATACACTGTTTTAAGTTGGAGAATATGTCAACTGTAATAAAAAAACTATTTGGGTTTCTTCGAGGTGGGCAGAATTATAGGTCTCTGCCTGATCTCGCCAAAAACGAACAACGGCTAGATGAACAGGGCCTACCACAGAGTGACCCTGGAATTGACAGGTCCGTGCAAGAGGCATTGGCCTGGCTCTGTAGAGCTCAGGATTCTTCTAGCTCTCGCGATGGGGGCGTAGCTCGAGATTATAGTCTCATTAATGGGTGGGGGGCATCCTATCCTGAAACAACAGGGTATATTATTCCAACCTTTATTAATTTTGCACGTATGCATAACGATGAAGAATTTCTTCTGCGTGCTCGCCAAATGACAGATTGGTTGATTTCTATTCAATTTGCCAGCGGGGCATTTCAGGGAGGAAAAATAGATTCTAAGCCGGTGGTTCCTGTTACATTTAATACAGGACAAATTTTAATAGGACTGGCAAGTGCCGCGAGAGAGTTTTCCGAGCCTCAATATAAAGAGGCAACACAAAATGCTGCGAATTGGCTAGTTGAAACGCAAGATTCAGATGGATGTTGGAGGAGTCATCCATCTCCTTTTGCCCGAAGTGGTGATAAATCTTATGATACCCATGTTGCCTGGGGTTTATTAGAAGCTGCTCGCGCGATTGGCGATCAGCGTTATGTTGATTCAGCACTCGCCAATGTTAGGTGGGCTTTGTCGGTGCAATCCTCCAATGGATGGTTTGATCATTGTTGCCTTGTTTGGCCCGAAAGACCTCTTACTCATACGATAGGTTATGCGTTGCGCGGGGTCTTGGAAGCCTATCTCTATAGTAAGGAAAATGAATTTCTTGAGGCCTCATTAAAAACAGCAAATTCTTTATTATGTATTATTGCGAAAGATGGATATTTGCCTGGTCGTTTAGATTCTGCTTGGAAAGGGGCCGTCCCTTGGGTCTGTCTCACTGGGAGTGTTCAAATAGCAAGCTGTCTATTGCTCCTTTATCAAATAACGAATGATCAGAAATATTGTGATACAGCCTTTTCTTTAAATCAGTATGTCCGTCGTAGTATGCGAATGAACGGTGCGATAGAAATTCGAGGGGGGATAAAAGGCTCCTTTCCCGTATGGGGGAAATACGGTGCCTATGAATATTTAAACTGGTCTTCCAAGTTTTTTGTGGATTCTAATCTCTTAGAAAAACAAATTAAAAGCGAAATGGCATCTCATCTTTAGCAATGGATCGACATTAATTCAGGAACGTGAAAATTTCCTAGTCCTCTTTTCTTTCTTCTGATCCATAGGGGTCTTGAGTGTATCGTGTTGGAATTTCCTTAGGGTCGTGGCGCAGTTTTGTAGGGCGCTCTTCTTTGATTTAGTGGGGAAACACTGTCTAGGTGGCCAGGGAGATCCATTGTGAAAAGTGATTTGTTTGGTAAATTCAGATTATCAAATAAACCTTGTGCGGTTGTGGTCGGATTAGAAGAAAATGGCCTTGGGGTTGTTCGATCTTTAGCGTTACAAAGTATTCCTTCTCTTGCCTTAGTAGGCCCTTTTAGTAATCCTGCATGTTTTTCCAAGATGACTAACTGTATTCATTCCTCTGCCTGGACTCCGCAAGGCGTGATTAATGATTTGAAAAGTATTGCAAGACAGTTGCCAGGAAAGGTGCCATTGCTTATCACTAAAGATGAGCCAGTTCTCTGGATCTCAGAAGCGAGAGAAGAACTTCAGGATTTATATGAACTCTACCTACCAAACAAAAATACCGTCAGTCAGTTAATGAGTAAGCCGGAATTTCTAAAATTAGCCACCGACGAGGGATGGCCAGTTCCGCGGTCATGGGAATTTTCCCATAGAGATGAATTATTGGCGGTGCTTCATGATATTCCTTTTCCTTCCATTCTAAAGCCGCAAATAAAAAATAGTAAATTTCGAATGTTCTGTTCTCAGAAGGCTTATAAAGTTCACGATAAGAACGAATTGATGAAGATATATGACATGGTTGAACAATGGGAAAAAGAAGTCATAGTTCAGGAATGGATTGCCGGTGGAGATGATAGAATAGCGTTTTGCCTAACCTATTGTAATAGCCATGGTCGTCCTTTGGCGTTGTTTCCCGGAAGGAAATTAAGGCAATGGCCTATACGGTATGGCAGTACGATGCTTTCTGAGCCGGCTCCGGAAAAATGGAGAGAGCCAATTGTTCAGCTTACCAAAACGATTTGGGAGAAAGTAGGATTTACAGGAATTGGCTCTATAGAATTTAAGATAGAGGAAGGTAGTGACCGTCCTATTCTTATTGAACCAACCATTGGAAGGACTGATTATCAAAGTGAGTTAGCTGTACTCAATGGAGTAAATATTCCTGCAATTGCTTATTCCGATCTTCTGGGCCTGCCAATTGCTCCAAAAATAATTGTTTTTGTTCCGGTAAAGCTAATTGACGGAATGGGTGAATTTCAATCGGCCTTACAATCCATTCGTCTGGGGGAATTGAGTTTGACGCAGTGGTGGAAGGATCGATTAGGGAAGAAAAGATATATGATTTTAAGGGCAAATGATTTAGCCCCATTTATTGCGACTATAATTAGGAGTCTGCGGTCTTTTCTTGGGTTTACCCTAGATTGGGTTTTGGGTGCTCAATTGAAAAAAAAACTATTAGCATCGTTTGGAACACTTCGTCATGGAGGGGGCGTGGGAAGATAACGAATTGGAGCCTACCCTTTCGGGTGGGTAATTGATCCAAGTTCCGGTTCCACACGATTTTGAAAATATTTGACCAAAGAAAGCTGATGCTAATGAAGACAACCGTTGCTGGAATAAAATCTGTGTCAGGTAGAATTTTCGGTGCCATAAAAAAGAGCGTGCAGACCATTTCTTTTGATCGTCAGATTCGAAAATTGCAAGCTCAGCCCAATGAGTATGCACTTACTCGGAGCACGTTAGCAGATCTTCGTTCTGCATGGGGAAACGTTAGTTATAGTGCGGATCTTGATTATCTTGAAAAATTGATGGCTCGTGCTGTTGAAACCAACTCTCCAATTCTGGAATGTGGTAGTGGTCTCACAACTATCCTTCTTGGAATTATTTCTGGCAGACGAGGAGTAGAAGTTTGGACGTTTGAACATGATCCTGAGTGGCATTCAATGGTCTCGCAAGCGTTGGAAAAATACTCAATAAAGAATGTACACAATTGCTTGACCCCTCTTCGAAATTTTGGAGAATTTGAATGGTATGACCCTCCACTAAAAGAACTGCCTTTTAACTTTGGCTTAGTTGTTTGTGATGGCCCACCAGGTAAGATTTTGGGAGGCCGATATGGAATGCTCCCTATTGTTGGTGATCGGTTGCTTCCTGGTTCAATCGTTTTACTTGATGATGCCGCACGACCAATTGAATCAAATACCTTGAGTCGATGGGAAAAGGAAGCTGGTGTCACTAAGGAGTTACAGGGGGAGTCGGGAGGTATTTACGCTGTGGCAACTCTTCCGGTCTAAAGACAAGGCATTGCAATAATGCAGAATACTGCCCGAAATACTATTTTCTTTTATGTCGACAAAAGGGTTTTGTCATTCGTATTGGGACGTCATGAGGAGTGGGTTTACTCTTCGCCCTCGTTGAAAAATGCAATAGACAGGAAATTTTAAATCACTTGAAGGTATATTCCCCGCTGCTTGCGGCGAAAAAACTACTCGCCTTAGCGAGTATATTCATAATACCCCGTCCGCTTGCGGCGGGGATCATTTATTTTTTACCTTTACTGTGTTCTCAGAAATAACCTTTGGCGATTGCGATTGTGGCTAAATGGAGGGAGGTGCGTTTATCCTACCTTTCGGTGATTTGCTGCAGGCCATGGGGGAAACGTGTGGTTTGTTATGATGTCCCCTGGTAAACAGGACGGTCACCAAACTTTCCTACAATGAATGTATCGTATTCATTACATTTGCGGCAGCTAGAGGCTGAAAGCATCTATCTATTTCGTGAGGTGGTTGCCGAATGTCGCCATCCGGTAATGCTCTATTCCATAGGAAAAGATTCGTCCGTCCTGCTGCATTTGGCTCGCAAGGCATTTTATCCCGCCAAGCTCCCTTTCCCTCTTTTGCATGTGGATACGACTTGGAAGTTTTGTGAAATGATCGAATTTCGTAACAAGATCTCGACAGACTCTAACCTTGACCTGATTGTATATACCAATGAGCGTGGTCGTGAGCAAGGTATAAGTCCGTTGACTCACGGGTCCTCGCTGTATACGGACGTGATGAAAACTGAGGCTCTGAAGCAAGCGCTGGAGAAATATGGCTATGATGCAGCGTTCGGTGGGGCGCGGCGGGACGAAGAAGCTTCACGTGCTAAAGAGCGTATGTTGTCGTTTCGCACATCGACTCATCGATGGAACCCGAAGAATCAACGCCCAGAATTATGGCAGATTTTCAACACCAGAATACGAAAGGGGGAAAGCCTTAGGGCCTTTCCGTTGTCCAATTGGACAGAGCTTGATGTGTGGCAATATATCGCTCAGGAAGAAATCTCGGTTGTACCGCTCTATTATGCGAAAGAACGGCCGGTTGTTGAGCGGGATGGTATGTTGGTGATGGTGGATGATGATCGTCTCCCTCTCTATCACGGTGAACGGCCGGTCATGCGGTCCGTACGATTTCGTACGTTAGGCTGTTATCCTCTCACAGGGGCGATTGAGTCGACTGCCTCAACATTGCCGGACATCATTCAGGAGATGTCCCTTTCTCGAATCTCGGAACGTCAGGGTCGATTAATTGACCGAGATGTAATTGGTTCTATGGAAAAGAAAAAGCAAGAGGGATATTTCTAATGCTCCCTTCCTCTCAAGATATGACTTCCTCCCCTGAGCCTTCTTGGAGGGACCAGTCAGAGCAGGGTTTGTTGCGTTTCTTAACCTGTGGAAGTGTGGATGACGGTAAAAGCACCTTTATTGGGCGATTATTATGGGATTCCAAGCTGATTTGCGATGACCAATTAGCCACATTAGAGTCTGAAAGCAAGCGAGTGGGGACCCAGGATGGAGAAATCGATTACGCATTGCTCGTCGATGGCCTGCAAGCGGAACGCGAACAGGGCATTACGATAGATGTGGCCTATAGATACTTCACCACCGATAAGCGAAAGTTTATTGTTGCCGATGCGCCTGGGCATGAACAATATACGCGAAATATGGCGACTGGGGCTTCTACTTCAGACTTGGCGGTGATTTTGATCGATGCTCGCAAGGGTGTGCTGACACAGACGATGCGACACAGCTATATCCTCTCATTGTTAGGAATTAAGCAAGTTGTTCTTGCTATCAATAAAATGGATTTAGTGGGCTATTCAGAAGCACAATTTGATGATATCAAAGGCCAGTATGCTGCGTTCTCCGGCCCCTTAGGTTTCGATGAAGCGGTAGCCATTCCGATATCGGCTTTGAAAGGGGACAATATTCTTCACCGGAGTGTGAACACCGCCTGGTATAAGGGTCTCACCATCATGAACTATTTAGAGACGGTGACCATACATCAAGTTGCGGCGACCAAACCTTTCCGAATGCCGGTTCAGCGGGTTAACCGACCACATCTGGATTTCCGTGGCTTCTCAGGAACTATTGTGAGTGGAACAGTTCGGCCTGGAGACCCGGTTGTGGTGCCGTCCTCTGGGAAAACGAGCACAATAGGAAAAATAGTGACGTTTGACGGCGATTTAGAGTATGCCGTGGCAGGCCAAGCTGTCACTTTGATATTAAAAGATGAAGTTGACATCAGTCGCGGCGAAGTTCTTAGTGACCCTCGCATACGTCCAGTCTTTGCTGATCAGTTTGAAGCCAAGCTCATTTGGATGCATGAAAAACCCCTCTTGCCTGGCCGCCAATATGCGATCAAAATGGGATTCCAGACAAGAACAGCCCAGGTCAGTGCGCTGAAATATAAGATCAATGTGAACACCCTAGAGCATCTCGCTTCGAAAACTTTAGAATTGAATGACGTTGGTATCTGCAATCTCTCGGTGGATCATCCCTTAACCTTTGATCCGTATCAAGACAATCGGCACACCGGCTCCTTCATCCTGATTGATCGCTTTACCAATGCTACAATAGCGGCTGGGATGATCGACTTCGCCTTGCGACGGGCCGATAATATTCATTGGCAATCTGTCGACATTCATAAAACCGCTCATGCAAATCTGAAAAAGCAGAAACCGTTTATCCTTTGGTTTACCGGCTTGTCCGGTGCCGGCAAGTCATCGATTGCGAATTTTGTAGAAAAGAAATTGCATTCACAGGGTCGGCATACCTATTTGTTGGATGGTGATAATGTTCGGCATGGGTTGAATCGGGATTTGGGATTCACAGACGCTGATCGAGTAGAAAATATTCGCCGCGTGTCCGAAACGGCAAAATTAATGGTGGATGCTGGGCTGATTGTTCTTGTATCCTTCATCTCGCCGTTTCGAAGTGAGCGAGAAATGGCCCGTCTTATGGTAGAAGATGGAGAATTTTTTGAGATTTTCGTCAAGACATCCTTGGAAGAATGCGAACGGCGCGATGTGAAGGGGCTTTATAAAAAAGCCCGCGCTGGTGAAATTAAAAATTTTACAGGCATTGATTCCCCTTACGAACCTCCGGATCATCCAGAAATCATCATTTATGGAGAGCAGAAGACGGCAGAACAGGCGGCATTAATTATTGTCCAGCAACTGGAGAGTAAAGGACTCTTATCGCTTGGCTGATGGAGTCTTGAAGTTTACACGTACATGGCTCTGTCCCATGTACGTTCAAAGAATTATTTTGAAACATTGGTGGGCGAATAACGCATTCTGTCCCAAATAACAGACGAGGCGATTGAAACATGACAAATGTGACGTATCACTTAGTCTCACCATGGATTATTGAGGGAAACTTAGCGGAATTTATGTGAGCATAATTTTTGGAGCTGACACCTAATCTTGTTCTTTAAGGAGATTCTTCAGATCATCCAAGAGTTGTCTTGGCGAGCCTTCATTAAATCTCCATTCACATTCTTTCAAGAATAATTCAAAGTTCTGCTTTGGGATA
The DNA here is from genome assembly GCA_965248225.1 of Nitrospirales bacterium. Classification (GTDB taxonomy): domain Bacteria; phylum Nitrospirota; class Nitrospiria; order Nitrospirales; family UBA8639; genus Nitrospira_E. Next base: position 2,747,374 of record CBDFIV010000015.1, on the reverse strand, counting down.
CCATTATATTTTCGTAAGTGTCGTTTCGCTTGTGACCAAAAGTTTTCGATCCCGTTAATGTGGGTACGATCGCGTACAAATTCACGAGCGTGATTGATCCGAAAATGTATAAACTCCGACACATCCAAAGCATTGTAAGCCGTGTGTCCATCCGTATAGGCCACGCTGTCAGGCTTTATTTTCTGCCTGATGACAGGCAAGAGCGTTTTTCTTCTCACGTTGGAAACAGATACTGTGTAAACTTTGCCGCCACGCTTTAAAAGGCCAAAGACGATGACTTTGCCAGCGGCACCGCGCCCTCGTTTTCCTTTGCGCTGGCCACCGAAATAACTCTCATCGACCTCAACTTCTCCACAAAATTGTGCCGCACGATTTTGTTGTTTGGTGGCAATCGCGCGGCGCAATTTATTTATGGAAGAAACGGATGGCAGAATTGCGATGAATATCGACCAAGTCAGCAGCTGTTCTGGCCGGGGTACCTGCAACGAAGTATTTCATCAGCTCCAATTGCTGATATCGCGTTAATTTACAATGTTTTACGTACATGACTAACTCCTAACTTATCTCAAGTCAGGGGTGTCCGCCCCTAATTTTTTCGGAGTAAGGTATGGTTTGTTGGGTTGACTACGCGCAATAGCCCAAAAGTGTTAGTTGATAAGTGTATTTCATATTCAGAATTCCATGATCATATCCAATGAGTTCTTTGACGTGGTTTACGGGATTGGGCCGGCTCAGTTAAGAGAACATGCGCTTAACTGAGGAGGGAAGACGTGCCAACACGAAAGAAATATTCCAAAGAATTCAAGTTGGATGCAGTCAGTCTGATCACCGAACAACATTATACGCGAGCCGAAGCGGCCAGGAGTCTGGACCTTCATGCGAACATGCTTAGTCGTTGGGCGAAGGAGGTTCAACGCCATGATGGGCCGGCCTTTCGAGGGAATGCCAAGCTGACGGAGGAACAGGAGGAGAACCGGAAGCTGAAGGCTCAGGTGACGCGGTTGGAAAGGGAGAAAGATATCTTTAAAAAACGACGGTATTCTTTGCAGTCGAAACGCAAGGAAGTATTCCTTTATCACCAACATAAGAATACCTATTCCCTCAGCCTGCAGTGGCAGGTCTTGGGTGCCAATCGTAGTGGGTATGGCCACTATCAGGCGAATGTGGCGAACAAATCAGTCGATCCCGTGCACCAAGAGATGGTGGAATGGGGCAAGGATATCGCTGAGCATTCTCGCTCTAGCGACGACTCTTGTCGGATGATGAAGGCCTTAACTCTTCAGGGCTATCCGGTGAACCGAGACAAAGCCAGGAAACTCATAGGTGAGGCGGGCGGACAGGTTCGCCACCGTCAAACATTCAAAGTCACGACGAACAGCGATCACAAGCACTCGGTGTTTCATAACTTGGTTCACCGTCAATTTGCTGTGCCACAACCGACCAGGTCTACGCCTCTGATGTGACGAACCTGTGGACCCAGGAAGGTAGGTTATATCTGGCGGTAGTGATTGATGTATGTTCCAGGAAAATCGTGGGATGGAGCATGAGCTCACAGATGAAGGCACAGTTGGTCTGCCTTGACCATGATCATGACTATCTGGCAACGTCGGCCAAAAGCCGGCTTGATCCATCACCCCGGATCGGGGTTCACAGTATGCCAGCAAGGCATTCCGGCAACGGCTCGACGCCCACGGGTTTCAAGGCAAGCATGAGCCGTCGGGGGAATGGATGGGATAACGCGGTGTTTGAGATTTGTTTTGGTTCGCTGAAGCAAGAACGGGTTCAGTGGTGTAGCTACCAGAGGCGTGATGAAGCCCAACAAGATGTAATGAATGACATCGCCATGTTCTATAACCAATCTTGGTGGCATTCCTATCTGGGCGACATCTGCCCCAATAATTTTGAGCGCCAAATGGTGAACATGAAAAACGTGGCTTAACTGGGGTGTCCCAAATAGCTTGACCCGGTCAGTTCATCATCTCTTTAAAAATAGGGGATCTCTAAAGATCTACGTTTTCTTAGAATTTCCCACCACAACCTATTGGAAAAAATGAACATGAATTTTTGAAATCGGAGTTTTGAGAGATGCTCTATAGTGAATTTACGCGAAGTCGAATAGAATGGATGGATGTTTGCTAGGAGGAAAAATATTGCTAGCAATTCTCTTAATGCCATAAACAAAATGACTGCTCTTGACTGGACCCAATGATTTTAGCCCACAAGTTTGTTATGATTTCTGAAGCAGGACGACGTAGCAAAGCTGGATGATAAGTTCGGCGATTAATCTAACTAACTAAGTTGGTTGCAAATTTAATGAAATTGAGGCAATAGTCTATTCTGAAGCTAAAGTAGGTTTAGTTAGCCATGACCTGACAGAATTAATTATGAATCACGCTCTGCAGTTAGCTGAATTTCATTAAATCAATCAATTGAAAGCCCTTTAAGTCCAGGCGTCTATTGTGAAAGCTCTCAACGATAAACCTAACGTGGTAATACTATGCGGATTGCCTCGATCAGGTACAACTTGGCTAGGAAAACTGTTTGATAGCAGTCCCCACACTCTCTATCGGCATGAGCCAGATAGTCTGGAGCAGCTTGATTGGCTACCTCTTTATGTTGAGGAAGATGTTTATGACGGGCAGAGAAAAATTCAAGAATATGTACAAAGGATTTCGCGAATCTCTGATCCTAAGGTGTCTGCTTCGATGCCAATTTTCAAAAAAATATATATGTCCCCAGTTAAACAAATTCTGGTGGATCAGACGCTTCGCCTAACAAAGATTTTTTCGAATTTGGGTATAGCTAATTGCGTTCCTAGTTACTGTGTCCCGAATGATAATTCTAATTACCAGTTAGTTTGGAAAAGCATAGAATCAGCAGGACGTTTAGGATTCTTTGCAAGCATGCTCGAAAAGAAAAGAATAATATTTATACTTCGGCATCCTTGTGCAATTGCCAACTCTGTAGCTCGCGGTGGGTTAAGGAAATTTAATAATTATGATGTTGTAGAAGATTGGGATGTTTTTAATGAATTAATAAATACCCGTGAAGGAAAGAGATGGGGATTTTCCTTCGAGGATATTAAGAATATGAAGCCTCTTGAGCGAATGGGATGGAGGTACCTGGTTACAATGGAGAAAGCTGTTGAGGACCTAGAGGGCCAAAAAGATTGTAGGTTAGTTGTCTATGAGGATCTGTGCGAGAATTCATCGAAAGTAATTGAAGAATTATTTGATTTTTGTTGTGTTACTTTTGGAAAACAATCGGCTGAATTTCTAAATCGGAGTACTTCCAGGACGGATAATCGATACTATGGCATTACAAAGCTGCCTTTAGATGCTGCCTATAAATGGAAAAAACAACTTGATCTCAATGACCAAAGGCTTATTCTAAAGCTAATTGAGCGTTCACCATTGGTTCGTTTTTGGCCTTCTTAGCTCTCCTTTAAATTAGTACTTCCCTAAATAGACTTCAGGAATATTTTTGTCATACCTCCTTCGCGACTGTATGCGAAGGAGGTCTCAGCAGGTGAAACTATTCTTTACTCAATTGAGAATATGTAAATTTGTCGGTGGATTAGGAGGAACGGTGTCACCCGAAGGAGGATTCGTTCCGCCACCACTCCCCATTGGTGTTATCGCCCATTTGGGGGATGATGTTTCAAATGTTTCAATATTGGGGATGGAATTTTTGTTGGAGTTATAAGCATCAAGCCCCGATAACCCATCCACGGTAAAATCAGTAAGAAAACTATCTGTTCCCAACGAAATCATCTCGTAGTTATGATCGGCATTTGAAATGACCCGCCGCCCCGTATATGGTTCAACGGTTTGTTTGTATTGGGCAATAAACTGGCTGAAATCTTGTATCCACTGCCCATTTGCTAGGGTGGGGTCACGATAGGCCCCAATGAAGTTGCCGAGGTTGCTTGGATTAGAGTCTAGGTTGATGTGAAATCGTTTTTTTGCCATAAACTGAAGCAACGGGGAAGTATCGGCCACTTCCATCTGTCTCGCCATTGCCAAAGACGACAACATGAAGTTTTCTTCCCATGGGGAGGTTGCATGTGTGAGTCCTCCACCACCAGCCAAAGGGCTTTGTATAAAGGCACTACGGCCAGTACTCCATTGACCAAGCGGTGAAGGTTGTCCTCCAGGAAAATTCCAGTAGCTATTGGTGGTGCGAACGTTTCGCCCCCAGTTCCATATCTGTTGCTTGGTAGAATAAGTGATCGGTAAGTTTTGGGTACCTTCCCATGAGGTTATTTGGTCTTGAACTTTATCAATAAAGTAAGCTTGTTCAGGTTCGCCATCTGGTGAGATAAACGCGGCATAGGCGACATTTTTAAAGCCCCAGGCCTCCCCACGAATATTGGTATGATTGATAAGACCAACCTCCCCAGGCCGAGCAAAATTACTATTCCAGCCGGATAGCTTAAACCCTAATCGATAGGCCGCTTCCATTTGCAGGCATTCCAGGTAGAAATACTGTCCGCTAAAGAGGTAGGCGGTATAACATGCGTCAGAGAAATGGCTGGTATCAAGTTGGTTCCAGCCATCTTTGGTCACGGTGCCTCGATGAATGCGATCCTCGCCATTTGCCGTTGTGTCGCTAGTGGCGCTCAAGGTGGCAGTGGGTCTCGCGTTAATTGACACTACACGACCAAATGTATCCACTGTTCCAGTCCCGAGATTGGTCCCCTGACTTGTTAAATTATTGATTTTACTCCAGGCCTGGTCAAAGAAATCACCGGATCCAGCTAGGGCATCCGCCTCTCGAAGAAAAATGGGCATACGTCCTGCTAAATCCGCGTTTCCTAAAAGCATTTCATAGCCTCGTGTGCTCATGGAATAGAGCCAGAGTATTTCCCAAGTTTTTTGCAACCCAATCCAATCTGCTCCCCCGGCACCATTGAGCGCTTTGACGTAATTCCCTATCTTACTGCTGCTTCCTCCGTCTGATCCGTCTAACGTTCCGTCATACTGTTGATAGACACTATAGCGACTAGATTCATTTGCAGAACTCACATTCAGTGAATCATCATAATGCGGAATGGCTCCGCTTGTGACCAAGTAGGACAAATTATGGTCAATTCTTACCGAGTTCTGATCGGCTCCAACCCAGAAGGTTTTATGCCATCTCGATTGCCCAATGTGGTTAAAGCTCGCGTGAGTCCATTTGGTGGCTGGATTGTTTTGCCCAGCCTTAAGAGTGATACCGTAGGACAAATCTCGCATGCTCTTTGATGAATCATTGCTTGCCCAAACGTTTTCGATTGTGTACCCCACCCTCACGTTTTTTCCTTGTGGATAAAACCATGACTCAAATATTGGATGAAGCGCTTTGCTGCCGTCTCCAAAATCTTGGTCATAGGTTCGGGTTGGTGTGCGATCCTCAATGATTACTCCTGTGACAATAGGGCCCTTTAACCAATAGCGGAATTTTCCATTGGCTAACATCGTTCTGGCACTGACGGTTCTGCTCGTCGCGCCGTTCATCTGAATGGTCGCGTCAAAGTTATAGGCGGAGTCCAACAATTGGGATTGATTCAGAAATCCCGTGTTATTACCAGAGGACTGGTTTACGAACTCCACGTCAACAGATCCGTTAGAAGATAGTGATGAAACTACAAAGCTTACTACTGCAAATTTCAATGATCCATCAGCCCATCGGTTCTTGACATCGCATTGGGTCAGGACCGCAACGCCATTTACTTTTGCTTGCGCAAAATTCGGGATACTGCCTTTCGGAAATGGGCGTGCTATGGACACGGGTCTATTGCTTTGAGCTGAGTTTGAGGTGTCAAAAATACGAATGGTATTGTTAGCAGATGGGCCTGGTGGTGGTGGCGGCGGGGTAGAACCACCTGGCGTTGTAATATTCACCGGGGAAGACGGTGCAGAGAAGTTTCCTGCTGCATCAAAAGCCCTGACATGATAGCTATAGGTTGTACTGGCCAGAAGAGCCGTATCAACATAGGCGGTCCCTGACATATTGCCCAACAATGAGTTATTTCTAAATACCTGATAGCCTTCTACTCCAATGTTATCGGTTGAAGCTTGCCAGTTAAGGTTTACTGTTGACTCAGATGTTGCTGAGCCTGCTAGCCCTGTAGGCGTTGATGGCGGACTGGAATCGATATTCGGCGGATTAACGACAGAGCCACCTTGGGCATGTTTGTAGAGCCAAATAGTGGAATTATTAACTCCGTTAAAATCAGCATACATAATGACGCCATAGGTGTTAATTGGAACAACAAATCCATTGGTGACATTCATTTCTGTATGATTCAGCCCTGCCGGTCTGGTTGATTGATCATTGATCGTTGTCCATTGGTTGGTTGAAAAGTTAAATGCGTAAAAATTCCCATCTTGGGCCAGAACCAAAAGGTCCCCGGTTACCGGGTCGATAGTAATGAGGGCTCCTTTATCAGGATTCCCATTCTCAGGAATACGAAGCGTATGTGGGGCTAACGGCATTTCGGTTATAACTCCACTCGAATTCATTTTGCACCAATTCCTTGAAAATACATTGGCGCCGGAGGATTTGTTTCCTCCACCAAAAACGATCTCTTTTCGGACAGGGTTGTAGGAAGCAAATTGATGATAATACCCGGTTCCCCCGGAACAGGCTTCTTTTGTTGCATATGTTGACCAGGAGGCCGAGATAGAATCGTATTCTCGTATTTTGCCAAAGGTTCCGTCGGCCGCATACCATTTTGATCGTTCGGGAAAATAGGTCAAGCCGAGTGCCTGCCCTCCGTCGTTTGTGACGGATCCTCCGCTGGTCCATTTATTGTTGGCAATATCATATTCATAAAAATTAATAACTGAACCGGCGTGAATAAATCCAAGTTGACGAGTGGCCACTGATATCGCATTGTGATTATAGCCATGTCCCAGTGAAATTGGGGCACCTGGGGGTTCTATGCCCCTGGTCCATGTGTTTGATGATTCAGTGTAAAAATGTAATTGGGAAAAATTGAAGTGCCCAGCGGCTAAGAACATCACGCGTCTAGTAGTAGGATCCCATGTTCCTTCTCCCATGAATTGTGTCGTTATATTGCCGTTTGGTCCGTCTGGATGCTTGAGGTAATTTGTCCCGAACCCGGTGGTATTGAGTTGTGCCCAAGTCCCAACTGGCATGGAGTTGGCCACGTTGCTGAGAGTGCTACCCCAGCTTTGGGTAGAGCTTAATCCGATAAAGAGAGTTAACAAAATTAAAATTTTATGTCTCATTGGTTTTCTCCTGAATGAACTATTTTTAATAAGCTTCCTTTGAAATGTCCATATTTCTATGGAAGCCTCTTATATTTCATCTTCTATTGAAATTTTCCCCTACTTCCTAAGATTTCCATCATTTTAACAAGCCCTTGATTTTGGAGAATGCGGGGTACCCACCGATAACTTCGGTATGTCGATAAAAAATAAACGTATCTGAAAGAATAATCGGGCAGGTAGTTTGCCTCCAAGTTAACATGGGCATCTCCTTCATAGTGAATCAAGGAAGGCCCCATTCCTGGAGGGTCAGGAAAACGATCTTCCTTCCTTCGGTAGCTCGGCTATCAGTGGTAACTCTGATCCGTAGCTTTGCGTCCCCACCTCGCGATAGGTTTGCTTTTGTCGGGAAGGAGCCTTCAAACTAAAACATTTTAACTGTAAATCTAATTGGGGTTTATCGGTCAGTATTGCAGTCCCTTTAATCCTCTAATTTGATGATTTTTCAAACACGTATTTTTCTATATTTTAGAAAAGGTTACTCAGTCTATCTTTATTATTGTACATATTCTTTGATGCCGCTTTCAGCGAGTACCAGCGGTATACTGAACATCAACGGACTCCCAGCCAGTGGCGAGCTGATACCACAGTTTAATAAAGATCGTCCGCCCGTCGGTGGGGAGATTAGTGGCGGAAAAGGAGGTGTTGGTGCCAATGGTCCCGCCGTCATCAAAGAGGTCGCCGCTGCCGGCGGTGTTGCCGCCTTGAATGGCCCACTGGGTGACGGGGGTGCCATTAGCGGCCCAGGTGAAAGTAGCCGAGGCGCCCGGCAGCACGGTGCCGGGTAGGGGACTTACGAGGGCGGGGATGGTCGCACTCCCCCCCCCCCTGCCACTTGAGGCGGTATATTGGGTGTTGACAAACTCCCAGCCAGTGGCGAGCTGATACCACAGTTTAATAAAGATCGTCCGCCCGTCGGTGGGGAGATTAGTGGCGGAAAAGGAGGTGTTGGTGCCAATGGTCCCGCCGTCATCAAAGAGGTCGCCGCTGCCGGCGGTGTTGCCGCCTTGAATGGCCCACTGGGTGACGGGGGTGCCATTAGCGGCCCAGGTGAAAGTAGCCGAGGCGCCCGGCAGCACGGTGCCGGGTAGGGGACTTACGAGGGCGGGGATGGTCGCACTCCCCCCCCCCCTGCCACTTGAGGCGGTATATTGGGTGTTGACAAACTCCCAGCCAGTGGCGAGCTGATACCACAGTTTAATAAAGATCGTCCGCCCGTCGGTGGGGAGATTAGTGGCGGAAAAGGAGGTGTTGGTGCCAATGGTCCCGCCGTCATCAAAGAGGTCGCCGCTGCCGGCGGTGTTGCCGCCTTGAATGGCCCACTGGGTGACGGGGGTGCCATTAGCGGCCCAGGTGAAAGTAGCCGAGGCGCCCGGCAGCACGGTGCCGGGTAGGGGACTTACGAGGGCGGGGATGGTCGCACTCCCCCCCCCCCTGCCACTTGAGGCGGTATATTGGGTGTTGACAAACTCCCAGCCAGTGGCGAGCTGATACCACAGTTTAATAAAGATCGTCCGCCCGTCGGTGGGGAGATTAGTGGCGGAAAAGGAGGTGTTGGTGCCAATGGTCCCGCCGTCATCAAAGAGGTCGCCGCTGCCGGCGGTGTTGCCGCCTTGAATGGCCCACTGGGTGACGGGGGTGCCATTAGCGGCCCAGGTGAAAGTAGCCGAGGCGCCCGGCAGCACGGTGCCGGGTAGGGGACTTACGAGGGCGGGGATGGTCGCACTCCCCCCCCCCCTGCCACTTGAGGCGGTATATTGGGTGTTGACAAACTCCCAGCCAGTGGCGAGCTGATACCACAGTTTAATAAAGATCGTCCGCCCGTCGGTGGGGAGATTAGTGGCGGAAAAGGAGGTGTTGGTGCCAATGGTCCCGCCGTCATCAAAGAGGTCGCCGCTGCCGGCGGTGTTGCCGCCTTGAATGGCCCACTGGGTGACGGGGGTGCCATTAGCGGCCCAGGTGAAAGTAGCCGAGGCGCCCGGCAGCACGGTGCCGGGTAGGGGACTTACGAGGGCGGGGATGGTCGCACTCCCCCCCCCCCTGCCACTTGAGGCGGTATATTGGGTGTTGACAAACTCCCAGCCAGTGGCGAGCTGATACCACAGTTTAATAAAGATCGTCCGCCCGTCGGTGGGGAGATTAGTGGCGGAAAAGGAGGTGTTGGTGCCAATGGTCCCGCCGTCATCAAAGAGGTCGCCGCTGCCGGCGGTGTTGCCGCCTTGAATGGCCCACTGGGTGACGGGGGTGCCATTAGCGGCCCAGGTGAAAGTAGCCGAGGCGCCCGGCAGCACGGTGCCGGGTAGGGGACTTACGAGGGCGGGGATGGTCGCACTCCCCCCCCCCCTGCCACTTGAGGCGGTATATTGGGTGTTGACAAACTCCCAGCCAGTGGCGAGCTGATACCACAGTTTAATAAAGATCGTCCGCCCGTCGGTGGGGAGATTAGTGGCGGAAAAGGAGGTGTTGGTGCCAATGGTCCCGCCGTCATCAAAGAGGTCGCCGCTGCCGGCGGTGTTGCCGCCTTGAATGGCCCACTGGGTGACGGGGGTGCCATTAGCGGCCCAGGTGAAAGTAGCCGAGGCGCCCGGCAGGACCGACCCGGGTGCGGGACTCACCAGGGCCGGTGGCCCGATACTGCTTGCACCTTCTGGGTTGACCTGAACATAATTCAATAGGCTATTGCTGGGTGTAGAGCCAAGGGTAATCGTTAAGGTGCCATCGGTGATGGTCACCGGCAAATCCGTTATAGTCAGAAATTCGCCACCTTCAGAAATACGATGGTTAAATACGACAAGGTCTTCTACGCTTACCAGCTGGGGTCCCTGCATAAAGGTAGGATCGCCGCTGGCCAAGGAAATTGTATAGTTGCCATTGGGCAAATCATAGTTCCATTGCATTGGGGACCTATCGCTTATTTGGATCCCGGTGTCGAGCCGTTGGTCAGTATTTGCGTGGCGCTCCCAAGTGTTGCCCGTCAGATCTTCTGACCAACCATATCCTCGCTCACTGTCATAGGGGCTTCCGTCGTCTTTGAGGTAACCGCTGGGAACGGAGGACGTCGTGGGCTGGAAATTGACCTGGATCGAAGCCGTATTCGTAGACGAAGGGGAAACAGTAACTTCTTTTTCAATAGAAAAATCGCTTTCGTTTCCTGAGGTATCAATGGCAGTTGCAATAAAACCGTAGGTTGCCCCTTCGGTGAGATTGGAAATGACTATTGAATTCGATACAGAGAATAGTGGGGTGCTGTAATCTAGACTCGGCGGTAATCTTTTATAAATTTTATATCCAGCCAAATCTGACTCACTGTTAGCATTCCACGTCAGGGAAACGCTGGCAGCATGAAGATTTGAAGGTATAAAAAAGCTCATGGCAAGAAACAGGTGGGGAAGGATTACTTTAAGGGAATGCAGAATGGCTGAGGGTTGGGATGAGTGGAAATGACTCATTTGGCGGCCAATGCTCCTAAAGGATTAATATACAATTTATTAGACAAATACAGGTTTTCTTAGTTTGACAACTGATGGAAGATGTATGTGACAGCAATATCGATTCAATGGCTTTGCTTTTTATAAGTCTAGGGGATAAATGGAAGAAAATAAGGAAAATTTTTTACACAATGGTAGGCAGCATATCGTCATTGAAGCGATGTCAAATAGATTTCTTTAAGATAACTCTGCAGGATTTCTATGAGGTCAAGTCATGAAGACTATGTCCTATAGTTCCATGATTCCGTCGTTTGTAAGCTTGATTTGTAAGAATTTTGATTTGCTGTGTTTCATATGACATGGTCCTTGTAAAGTGTTGGGTTTAATTATGAATATTCTTAATACAATTAGGCAGAATCCTGACTAACTAGATTTTTGGGAGATGAATTCGGAGAGGTAAATGGAATATAGTTCTTTCAATTCAGATGGGAAATATTTTTATATGGTTTATGAAGAGGTTGATATTGAGAACCAAAAGAAGTAATAAGGAAAAGCAATGTGCAATTGATAGGCCAGTATAAATTCGATGGACATATTCCTGCATAACGATTCAGAAATTTTCCTACGTAGTGATAAAAAGTGAGAGAATATTGGTAAGCCTAAAATGAAATCTTCAATTTTTGTATAGCGATAGTGAACGTGATTACAATTTTCCTATTTCTGATTGCGAAGGTAATAACCTATTAGTGCATGGTTGTAGTTTCATGATTAATACCTAGAAATGCTTTCACGACTTTCAATATTTTGGCGGTTGGCTTTGGGGTATGTGACCATTCTTGCCTTGGTCATAGGGGTCAATCTCTATATTCTGAATCAGTTTCGGGCATTGACGGATCTAGGGGCCGAGCTAGCCACGCATCATTTTCCGGCAGTTGAGACAGCTAAGCGGTTGATCACCAGTCTGTATGCCCAATTAAAGAGTGATAAACAATATTTGGTCTTACGGGATACGACTCTCTTGAAGGACTTTTTACAAGAAGCCGAGAATTTTCGAAAAACTTTAGCGGCATTGGAAGATCAAGCGCAGATTGGAGCCACGCGTGAAGCCCTTCAAAAGGTGAAGGCCAATCATGAAGAATTCCATACACTGTTCTTGAATGTCGGGGTGGAGCAGGCTGATCGGTCTCCACTTGCCATTGCCAATTACGAACGTCACCGGGATAGGCTCATTGACACGATGGCACAAGCCATCAATACCTATATTACCTCCCAAGAAAGTAGCGTAGGGGCGATTCTTCGGGACTCCCATCTCCGTTCAGTTCAGGCTCAAGAAATTACGCAACAATTGCTGATGATGGCTCTGGTCTTGGGCCTTGGCTTGGCCGGGATAGCCAGCTATAGTATTTTACGGCCATTGCGCAGGGTGAAAGCCCAAATTCATCGAATTGGACAAGGCCACTTCGGGGGCACGATATCGTTGGCCGTACCCCAGGAATTACGAGATCTGGTTGAGCAGGTCAATTGGATGGGGGCCAAGCTTCAAAAATTAGATGAAATGAAATCGGAATTTTTAGCCAATATTTCACATGAATTGCGGACTCCGTTGACATCCATCCGGGAAGGGTCACAATTGCTCCTTGATGGCATTCCAGGGGAACTCACTAAAGATCAACGAGAAACGCTTTTGATTATTTCGGATAGCAGCCAACGATTGAATCAGTTAATTGGCAATCTCTTGGATCTCTCGCGGATGGAAGCGGATATGGTGGCCTATAATTTCCATCCAACAGATTTGAATCGTTTAGCGGTTCGATCTGCGGAGAAAGTGAAATTTCTCGCTGATCGAAAAAATATTCATATGGATATCGATTTAGTTCAAGAAAAGGTCAAAATCCAGGAGGTCGACGGACAGCGCCTGGAACAAGTGTTCGAGAATTTTCTCTCGAATGCCATTAAATTTAGTCCGGAGGGATCCACAATCTCGATTCGATCAAGAGCAGATTCTGATGAAAAGGGCATTCATTTTATTGTTGAAGATACCGGGCCTGGTATCCTTCAAGAAGATTTACCACATGTGTTTGAACGGTTTTATCAAGGAAAAACTCAAGTCGGACGTGCTTATGTGGGGAGTGGAATTGGGTTAGCCCTGGCTAAGCGCGTCATTGAAGATCATGGCGGGACGATTTGGGCGGAAAGTATGTTGGGAAAAGGCACAGCGCTACATTTTATCCTCTCGCCAAGGAAACCGACTAAGATCGTTCATTGATTTCAATGCATATGGACATCTTTCAAGGTGGAAAGTTTCACGTATTTCACTTCCTAGCAGTCATCGTCGTGCTACTCTATTTTTCCTCTTGCGCCGGATCCAATTGGAATGCTGAACGGCCTGTTGAATTGTATACGGTGTCTTCGAGCAACTTGGCGCTCGTGTTGGACCCTGAAGCGGAGGATGTCCCGTACTTCAAGGCTATTGCGGAAGAGCAAGAAAAACAACTGGGCTTGTGCAAAGATGATGATACCTGTCGGAGCGCCCACTTTCTTCGTGGGCTATCGGCCTTATATGAAAATCGCGAATTGGCCGCTCTGCATTTTCGAAAAGTCGTGGCTTCACGGCCCAATAGCACATTAGCCGGGGAGAGTCGCTTTTGGTTATGGTTCTTAGACGTCATGAATACGCCCAACAGTGCTGGTCTTACCTCGCACGAACTCATTAAGCGATTGACACGTGAAGTGGTTGGCAAAGAATTGTCGATCCATGAACTCAGTGGAAAAGTTGAAAATTCCTCTGTGGATAGTCTCAAAGTGAAGGTGGCAGCTCAAGATGGTATGGTGAAGAGACTAAATCAAGTCGTCACAAATTTGACCAAACAGCTTGAACAGGTAAAAAAGGAGCAGGCTCTACGCCAGGATGTCCAACAGGCGTTGAAGGTCAGTGAGAAAAAAGTCGAAGAACTCACCAATCAATTAGATGCGTTGCGGCGGATTGATCAGGAAATACGAGAGAAAGCGCCTCCAACTCGTCCCTCTGAAAAAATGACCCCCAGTCCAGAGGTTGTCCAACCAATAGAGAGCAAAGAGATAAGTCCTCAAGAAAGCAAGCCCTCACCGTAAGGGGTGAAAAGTAAGGAGTAAGGTGTCAAGAGTGAAAGGGAAGGACTTACGTCTAGGAAAGACTTTTTTGAGCGATGGCCCATGTACTTTGGAGAAAAAGACCGAATTGTTTCCCTGAGAAGCTAGAGGAGCCACTATGTCTGACGAGCGAATTCTTGTTGTTGATGACGATTCGAGTTTATTGACATTACTGAAAATGCGACTGCGGTCCATGGGCTTTGTCGTGACCGCTTGTGGGTCCGGCGTTGATGCGCTCAGCCATGCCCAGGAAGAACCCTATGACTTTGCCATCGTCGATCTTCGCTTGCCTGACGCCGACGGGTTGGATTTGATGGAAGAGTTGCATCAACATCAGACCAATTTGCCCGTTCTCATTTTGACGGCGCATGGGTGTATTCCCAATGCGGTACAAGCCATGAAAAAAGGCGCGTATGGGTATTTAACCAAACCGTTTGATGATAAAGAATTACAGGAGAGTATTGATAAAGCCTTGACCACCAAGCGAATGAGTGAGGAAATTCATCGCCTGCAACTGCTCGTGAATGAATTATATGGATTAGACAATGTGGTTGCTCGTAGTCCGCAGATGCATGCCGTCCTTCAACAAGTGGCGCGTGTGGCAAAAACCGACACGACAGTGTGTATTTCCGGAGAAACAGGAACGGGCAAAGAAGTCATTGCCCGGGTCATTCATTGCAATAGCCCACGAGCCTCAAAATCGTTTATGGCCGTCAATTGTGCGGCCATTCCAGAAACCCTTTTCGAAAGCGAATTATTTGGTCATATGAAGGGTTCCTTTACTGGTGCCCATCAAAACAAACGTGGGCTTATTCATAGCGCAGATAAAGGGACATTATTTTTAGATGAAATTGGGGAAATGCCCTTGTCTCTGCAAGGCAAGCTGTTGCGTGCCATTCAAAATCGAGAAGTCTTGCCGGTCGGGGGGCAAGTTCCCATCAAAGTCGATGTGAGGATTCTGGCCGCCACGAATAAAGATCTAGAACAAGCGGTGCAGGAAGGTCGTTTCCGTGAAGATCTGTATTATCGTATTCATGTGGTTCCCCTTCATCTCCCACCCTTGCGAGAACGGCGAGAGGATATTCCCGCTCTGGCTCAGTTTTTTCTGAAACGCCATGGGGACCATCATCACAAAGTCGTGAAGGGGTTTGCGCCAGAAGCGATGCAACGATTAATCACCTATGCCTGGCCGGGAAATGTTCGAGAGCTGGAAAATGTGATTGAACGTTCGGTCGTGATGGCGCCTCAAGAAACAATCACGGCCGAATTTATTCCTCTGGCAACCCAGGTACCCACCTCCCCTGGAAGTTTACAGCCCTTAACCGAAGCCAAAGAAGCCTTTGAGCGCGATTATCTCAAAGATTTGTTGGGTGCCACACAAGGAAATATCTCACGGGCGTCTCAGATCGCAGGGCGGTACCGAGCAGATTTCTATAAATTATTGAAAAAATACGGTCTCCATCCTTCCGATAAGCCAAAGGACATTTCTCCCCGCTTTACCCGTCCTGATTGACCGGAATTGGTTCCCGCGTTTTGATCAGTATGAGACGTTGGTTTTTGAATTAAGGCTTAGGTTCTTTAACGCTCAGGGCATAGCCGCACGATAACCTGCGGGCTTTTATGGACTTCCCATCTAGAATCTGCGTTTGGCCTCTGAATTCAAAAAAGATGGTATAGTGAGGAATAGCTAGCCTGCCTTTCTTTTTTGGTGTCGAATGTGGGTTGGTTCCCTCAATGGTGAACCAGTCTTTCCCTTTAGTTTCGAATATGATCATCCGAAAAATTTCTAATTATGGGGCATTTCACCTAGTGCATTCTTGTGGGACTCTTAAGCCACCACAGTACTTCCTATTTTCATGATTTCAGGTATTTTTTGACTATGAACGGTTTTAGCCAGGCCAAAAGCACACACAACGGAACATGGATGATCGGTGCCAGCCTTTTGATTGCTGGCCTGATCATTTTCCTCTATCAAGGAGTCTTATGGGGGTTAGGTAGTGATTGGAATAACAACCCTGATTATTCGCATGGTTTTCTTGTTCCATTTCTTTCGGTCTATTTTATTTGGGAACGCTGGAAGGCGTTGACTGATGAGACGCCTTCACCCAGTATCTGGGGTATTGGGCTGCTAGCTCTCGGTCTATTTTCGCTTGCAGTCGGGCTTATTGGTGCGGAGCTCTACGTACAACGGGTATCGCTAATTGTCGTTTTGTCCGGACTCGTTCTGTTGATATTAGGGTGGAAGTACCTATGGCTTTTAAGTCTTCCAATTGGTTTTTTGATTTTCATGATTCCCTTACCAGCCATTGTCGTGAATACCATTGCCTTTCCCTTGCAGCTCTTTGCGGCCGAAACCGCCGCATTTTGTTTGTTCTCGTTAGGCATTCCTGTCCTTCGAGAAGGCAATCTCATCATGCTTGCGTCCACAACGCTGGAGGTAGCTGAGGCCTGTAGCGGCTTGCGTTCACTCTTATCATTGTTGGCCTTAGGCACGGTGTATGGTTATTTTTCACAGGATGTCATGTGGAAACGTTGGATGTTGGTGATCCTCTCTGTGCCGATTGCGATTATTGCGAACGCATTTCGAGTGAGCGGTACGGGGATTTTGGCTCATTATTTCGGTGCCGAAGCCGCTGAGGGCTTTTATCATACCTTTGAGGGATGGCTGGTTTTTGTTGTTGCATTCGTGATGCTATTTATCTGTGGAGTGGTATTGGGGAAAATTGGGAGGCAGCCTTCTACAACACAAATTCATTCTTCTTAATTATGAAAAAATGGCCATTTTTTACAGCTGTTCTCTTACTCATCGGGACGTTTGTTTTTATCCAATCGTCTTCCAAGAACGAACAGCTTCTCAGCAATAAAGCGTTTGAGCAGTTCCCCTTGCATCTAGCCGATAAATGGCGAGGAAGGGAATTAGGATTGGATGAGAAAGTCCTGGATGTTCTCAAGCTGAGCGATTATATGATGCGAGTGTATGTGCCAGACGTGGCGCAAGGGGGAGAAGAAACCGAATTGTCTGAGAGTGATGATCAAAAAACGAAGATGACCAGTGGGGCCACAAATCTTCCCGTCTGGCTGTATGTTGGTTTTTATCAAAGCCAACGGACTGGGGCCACGTATCATTCTCCCAAAAATTGTTTGCCTGGGGCAGGCTGGCAGTTTACGGAGTCAGCCTTTGTGACGCTGACCATGCCGGATCAAGCCAGGATTACGGTCAATAATGTGCTCATTCAGAAGGGCCTGGAAAAACAGGTCATCTTGTACTGGTATCATGATCGAGGTCGGGTTATTGCGAGTGAATATTGGGCGAAAGGCTATCTGGTATGGGATGCCATGACGAAAAATCGTTCAGATGGCTCACTGGTTCGAATTTCGGTTCCGGTCAGAGATGGTACAGTGAAAGAAGCATACGACCATGGAGTTGAATTTTTACATGACCTCTGGCCGAATTTACTTGAATACATGCCTGATCATTCGGTGATTTAGCCTTCCTCGTCATCTATTCCAAAGGTTTCTATGGACTTGTGGCTGATTCCCTGTTTTCTCAGTGCGGCAGGAGCCCTAGTTCTTAGTGGCTTTCTCTTTGGTAAGAAGGCCAAGAGTCCAGTTTTTTTCCCTTTGGCCCTCATCATGGTGGTAGTGGCCTGGATCCATAGTATTAATGGAATCAGTGTCTTATTCCCTGAGTATCTCCTTATAGGGAAGCAACTTATTCTCTTTGGTGAATTAGCCTTCCCAGTTGGACTCGGTTATGTGAGTTCTACGTTTCTTCAACACCTCTCTCCTACCGCAATTCAAAGAACCCACAAAAAATTCCTCTTGATGGGAGCGGGAGCCAGCGTCTTGAGTATGTGGCTCATCGCTTGGCCTGAATCAGTCATGCAGCAAGCGCCAAATGGTGAAGTCGTGTTTACTCGATTGGTCGGGTTGGTCATGTGGGGTTTTATTCTCCTTGGCTTAGTGGTGGGATTATCTCAGCTGGAACAAATCCTTCGTGCGGCTCGTGATCCTCTTCGCTTTCAAATGAAATTTGTGTTGATTGGGTTAGGTGGATTAGCCGGAATTTCCATTGCTCAAGCCAGTCAACTTCTTTTGCTTCCAATTTGGAAACTAACGTACACCTGGGTAGGAGGTACCGCTGCCTTTCTGTCCTTGGGGCTGATTGCTTTTGGGCTAGGTCGATGGCGAATCCTTGATTTCAGTCAAAAAGTACAAGTCAGTCATAAGGCCTTGTATAGCTCCCTCACGTTTTTATTTGTTGGTGGCTATTTAATTTTGGTCGGGATTGTCGCGGAAGTCATAAAAAAAACTGGATGGGAAATAGGAGAAGCTCTCGTGGCGCTGATCGTATTTGTAGCAGGAATGGGGTTGGTGGTCGTGATTGTGTCTCGCCAAGCCCGTGCGGAACTACAACAATTTATTTCCAGGCATTTTTTCCGCACAAAGTATGATTACCGTCAAAAATGGTTGGAGGTCACTGAGGCCTTTTCTGCCTGTGATGACAGTCAACAAATATGGGATCGATATCTCGAATGGCTAGGGCAGACTTTTGGTGCGCCACGCGTGACCATTTGGAAGAGATTTGATGTTGATGGACGTTTTCATCAGATTCGAACGGTCAATACTGAAGATTCACCCCCGCCTATTGCTGGAACACATAGCTTGATTCAAAAGATACTTCTCAAAAGAGAGCCATTTTTGCTTGAAGGAGAGAGCGATGACAGCAATGGCCTGACAGAATTTTTTCAGGGGACCGAGGCCCATATTTGCGTGCCCTTAGTGACGTCTGAGGGGGATCTCCTCGGGTTTTGTACCTTGAGTAAGGAACTTCATGGGCGGACCTACGATTACGATGATTTTGACCTTCTTCGTGCCATTGCCCATCATGTCACGATGCTCCTCATGCAATTTCAATTGATTGAAGAGCGAAGTGCGACGGCTAAATGGGAAGCCGTCCACAGATTTTCAGGATTTTATCTCCACGATTTAAAAAACCTGGCCTCAAGCTTATCGATGGTGGTTCAGAATGCTGACCAGTATGGCGATGATCCTGAGTTTCAGGCTTCGGCGATGCGGACGGTTCGGACGACCTCTCAACGGATGATGGATCTTATGGCTAAGTTGGCCAGTCAATCTAAAGGCCTCGATTCGGATGAGAAGAGGGACATTCAAGAGGTCGATATGAATACCTTAATCCAAGAAACTCTGGAGTCGTTGAATGGGGCAGGGTGTCGTCCCATCTTTCATCCTGGGACAAGTATTCCCAAGCTGCATGTCCAGGAAGAGCCAATCAAGCAAGTATTGTTGAATGTGGTCCTGAACGCGCGCCAGGCTATGGATGGGAAAGGTACGATTAATATTGGTACAACGTCGGATGGACAAGAGCTAAAAGTTGAAATTATCGATACAGGACCGGGAATTCCTATGGACCGGTTGGAGAGTTTGTTTCAACCCTTTAAAAGTTCAAAGAAAACAGGGCTAGGGGTTGGCCTGTTCCAATGCAAGCAAATGGTTGAAGATAATCATGGACAGATTCGCATTGAAAGCCAAGAAGGGCATGGAACTAAAGTTATCCTTACCTTTCCTGTTAAAACGGCCGATATGTAGGAAGTGAAAAGTAAGGAGTGAGGAGTAAAAAGTAAGAAGGGGGAAATGGAAGGTGCGAAGTGAAGGGTGGGGAGTAAAGAGTGAAAGGCTAGGAGAAAAGGTGCTGTGTTCGTCATTCCCGCTTGTTGTTGGCGGGAATCCATTTTCGGGACAAGAAGAAGGAAAAACTAATCAGGGAGAAGTGGGGAAGGAGTCAAGATTATTTGTAGAGACGCTCCGCTGGAGCGTCTTTTGCGAATCCACCGATCTCTTGACAGGCAAAGCTTTTCAATCATTCACAAGCATATCTTTACAGAAAAACACAGAGCTTTTCCCTAAGGGCTTAACCATTTTACGGTAACGACATGTCACATACTGATAACACACAGGATTCTACCTCACTTCCGGCACTGCTCCTGGTCGATGATAGCCAGGAAATTCGTGAACAAATGAAGTGGGGATTAAAGTCTTTTTACAGGATATTTGAGGCGGATAATCGTGAGAACGCGGTGGAAATTCTTCGGCAGGAAAAGATGGTCTTGGTCACCTTGGATCTTGGCCTGCCACCGGATTCGGATGGGGCTTCAGAAGGCTTGAGTGCTTTAGAGCAACTTATTGAGGTGAATCCCCTGGTAAAGGTGGTCGTCATTACGGGAAATCAAGATCGTGCGAATGCCTTAAAGGCTGTTCAGTTAGGTGCGTATGATTTCATGGACAAGCCGGTAGATTTGGACCTGTTGAAGACGGTACTTCAGCGGGCGTGGTATTTGACGGACCTTGAAAAAGAAAACCAAAAATTATTGGAGCGTGAGGAAAAACGTGGGTTGCCGGATATGATTGGGACGAGTCCGGTAATGGCCAAGGTCTTTGATACGATTCGACGAGTCGCTGGATCTGATATTTCTGTGTTGATTGTCGGTGAGAGTGGAACGGGAAAAGAACTGGTGGCAAAGGCGATTCACAAGCAGAGCCAAAGGGAAAACGGACCGTTTATCGCGATTAATTGTGGAGCGATTCCAGAGACGTTGTTGGAAAGCGAGTTGTTTGGTCATGAAAAAGGGGCGTTTACCGGAGCTCACATACAACGTCCTGGGCGAATAGAATCAGCTGAAGGCGGGACCCTGTTTCTCGATGAAATTGGGGAAATTTCTCCGGCCTTGCAGGTCAAATTGCTTCGTGTCTTACAAGAGCGAACGATCGAACGTGTGGGTGGACGAGTAGAAATCCCTGTTGATACGCGAGTGCTAGCGGCGACCAATAGTGATTTGCAGCTGGCCATGAAAGAGGGGCGTTTTCGCGAGGACCTCTATTATCGATTGAATACCGTGACAATTCCTGTCCCGCCCTTGCGAGCGCGGGGAGCCGATATTGCGATGTTGGCCAAAATCCTACTCCAGCGTTTTGGAGATGAAGGCAAAAAGAAAATTACTGGATTTTCTCGTGAAGCGCTCTTGTCTCTTGAGCAATATCATTGGCCTGGGAACGTGCGAGAATTGGAAAATAAAATACGACGAGCCGTGACGCTGACAGATAATCCTCGAATTGTTCCGGGGGATTTAGATCTGGATGAGCCGAAAGATGTTCAAGCTGGGGCGACGTTAAAAGAGGCCCGAGATGGGGTAGAAAAACGCGTGATTGAACAAACGCTCGCCAAAACAGGTGGAAATATTACCAAAGCGGCCCTCATTTTGGAAGTGAGCCGTCCTACCCTCCATGACCTGATTTCCCGCCACGATATTAAAAAATAAGAAGAGCGTGAGGCTGTTGGTGCCGGAAGAAAAACGGTCGGTGCATTAGGATCGGTATGATGCGTTGATCTTCACGTAATCGTACGTGAAATCCGTCGTCCACTTTGTCGCCGTTCCTTTTCCCATTCCTAATGATATTGAAATCGTGTACGAGGGTCGTTGCATGATTTTTCGAACAAGGCGTTCAACGTGCGGCCCTAATCCTCTTCCGTCTTTCACCATGGTGACCTGATTAAATGCGATCACAATGCGATCAGGCCTAAGCGGATATCCAGCGCGTCCTAGGGCCGCAATAATACGACCCCAATTGGGGTCCGCCCCAAAAATAGCAGTCTTCACCAAGGGGGATGTCACTATCGTTTGCGCAAATTGTTGAGCGGCCTTTTGACTTGTTGCCGCATGAATTTGAAATTCAATGACTTTTGTGGCCCCTTCTCCATCTCGACAAATCTCCAGGGCTAAGTGGTGGCAAGCTTTATGTAAAAGTTTTTGGAATTGAGTGTGGCCTAGACCTGTTGGACCAATATTTTTATTCCCAGCCATGCCATTCGCAAGGCAAAGAACTGTATCATTCGTGCTTGTTTCTCCATCGACTGAAATGCAATTGAAGGTTTGGTCGGCAACAGTGTGTAACAGTTTTTGTAAAGTTTTCTGGTCAATGACCGCATCCGTGGTGAGATAGGCCAACATGGTGGCCATATCAGGGTGGATCATCCCTGATCCCTTTGCCATCCCGCCGACCGTCACGACTTTCCCCCCAATACGTTGCTGGACAGCGATGGTTTTAGGTCGCGTGTCTGTGGTCATAATGGCTTGAGCTGCATCTCGGTGCCCAGTTTTTCTGAGCTGAGCCGTAAGAACGGGAATCCATTCTCTCAAGGCTGGCATGGGTAGGGGGACCCCAATGACACCGGTCGAGCCTACGAACACACGGTGGTTGGGGATGGCCAATTGTTCGGCAACCAGATGGACGGTTTCTCTGGCATGCTCAAGTCCTTCCGTTCCAGTAAACGCATTGGCGTTCCCACTGTTCATGATGAGGGCTTGCCCCACTCCTTTTTTCAGGTGTTGTCGGTCAAGAATCACGGGGGCGGCGGGGATGGTATTTTTTGTAAAGACCCCGGCGATTGGACCAGGAATTTCTGAAGTGACCAAGGCCAGATCCAGTTGCCCGGCTTGTTTAATGCCGGAGTGGATTCCTGCTGCGAGAAAACCCTTTGGTGCTGTGATTCCCCCAGTTAATCGTTTTGACATGTCTAACCCTGATCAGATGAGTTGGTAGGTGGTGAAGGTGTTAGGGAAAGAGCCCTGGACTCGTTAATCCCAAGGTTTCCGGAAATCCTACCATGAGATTCATGCATTGAATGGCTTGCCCTGCTGCCCCTTTGACCAGATTGTCGATGGCACCGCTGCTAATAATATGGCCCGTTCGAGGGTCAAAGGTACTGCTCAAATCACAAAAGTTTGCACCTCGCAGATTTCGAGGATTGACGGCCTCCGCCTGAGGAAATTCTCGAATAAACGGCTCATCTTGGTAGAAACGTTGGTAAATATTTTCAAGGTCAGGAGATCCAGCGTCTGATTGAAGTTTGGCATAGGCCGTACTCAGGATCCCTCGATTTATGGGGATTAAGTGGGGAGTAAACATGACTGTTATGGGAGGAGGAACTGTCTTTTCAGAAGAGGAGAGGAGGTGGTTGAGCCCTTGCTCAATCTCCGGTACATGCCTGTGAGTCCCGATTTTATAGGCGTGAATGGCTTCATTGGCTTCTGGAAAGTGGAAACCCTGAGCAGGGGAGCGCCCAGCGCCGGACACTCCTGATTTTGAATCAATGATAATGGAATGTGGGTCAATGAGCTGTTGGGCAATAAATGGAGCGAGTTGCAAAATAGCGACAGTTGGGTAGCACCCAGGAACGGCTACCAACTGGCTTTTGCGAATGGCGGCTCGGTGCAATTCAGGCAATCCATAAACCGCGTCTTTTAAGATGTCAGGATATGGGTGAACGGTTTGATACCATTGTTCGTAGACTTGAGCGTCTTTGAGACGATAATCAGCACTCAAATCGATGACGAGTTTTTTGTGAGCGAGAAATTCAGCCACAGGTTGAAGCGACTGGGTATGCGGCAATGCGAGAAAAACCAGGTCCGCGTCTTTGGCGATGGCTGGAATATCCAGCGGTGATAACTGCACATCAATGATTTTTGACAGATTTGGAAGAAGGGAGGAGACCATCAGTCCTTCGGATTTACTTGAAGCGACGACCTGACAAATCTTGACCGTTGGGTGGAAGCTGAGTAAGCGGAGTAATTCTCCGCCGGTATATCCACTCGCACCAATAACTGCTACACGAAGTTGTTCGGGCATCATTCTCTCACAGAAAAAACTTGGTAAACAGAAATAGGCTTATTTTTGTACAGAGTTGTTCGCCAGGGATTGAGGTTAGTGTGAATAAATCTAGAGTTTCCCAATTAGAGTTTGACCCAGTATTTGCCTTGAAAAGAAAAAAGGGGAGGTTCACTAGAACCTCCCCTCCCGCGTATCCATGAACGTTTTTCTTGGAGCGAAAAATTACCGTTTGGAGTATTGGAACTTAGCTCTGGCTCCTTTTTGACCATATTTTTTACGTTCTTTCACACGAGAATCTCGCGTCAGTAACCCCTGCTTTTTGAGAGGGTCTCGTAAGGAAGTCGTATGTAAGGCTAAGGCTTTGGCGATAGCATGACGAAGGGCTCCGGCTTGTCCAGATATCCCACCGCCAGTGAGGGTCGCCTTCACATTAAATTGGCCTTCGGTTTTGGTGACCTCAAATGGTGTTTGAACCTGAATTTGGTGTGTTAATCTTGGGAAATAATGCTCTAAGGTTCGAGAATTCACCACAATGTTACCTTGGCCGGGTTCGATCCAGGCCCGAGCAATCGCATTTTTCTTTTTACCTGTTGCATATTGAATGGTGTCAACCATAATGTCGGTGTTTCTCCTTCTTACGCTAAAGAATTAGGGGCATACCTTATAATAGGACCAAAGGGGTTGGGTTTTGCGCTTGGTGGCAATGTTCGGCTCCGCCATAAATTCGAAGCTTCCGGGCCATCTGTTTCCCTAATGTGGTTTTAGGCAACATCCCTTTAATGGCTTTTGACAAAACTTCTGTTGGCTTTTTGGCATGAAGATGTTCTGCTGTAATAGATTTGATTCCACCAGGATACCCGGTATGGTGATAATAGATTTTCTCTTTGAATTTATTGCGAGTAAATTGAACCTGGCTAGAATTAATAATGACGACATGATCGCCAGTATCCACATTCGGCGTGAAAATGGGCTTATGCTTTCCTCGGAGAATAGAGGCCACTTGGGTGGCAAGACGGCCGACCGTTTTGCCTTTGGCATCAATGAGAAGCCATTTTCGTTCAACTTCGAGGGGTTTCGCTTGATACGATTTCATGAGCAATACATTTCCTTTCCGACGGTCAATAAATTCTTTGCGGTCACAGGCTAGGCTTCCGGCTGTTCAGATCCTTTTTGATCCAGCTTGGAAAGCCAGGTGTCGAGGTCTTCCCCACCGCGTTGTTCTAGTACTTCTGGGGTCACATAAATGGGACATTGGCAGCGAACCGCCAAGGCAATTGCATCGCTGGGTCGTGAGTCCACTGATTTTTCTATGCCATCTTTGGCTAAGAATAACGTCGAAAAATAGGTATTATTTTTGACTTCAGTAATCACGACTTTGTTAAGGGTAAACCCAAGATGTGAGGCGAAGCTGCAGATCAAATCATGACTCATCGGTCTTGGGGGAATCACATTCTCCAGCGCGAGTCGAATAGAGGTGCCTTCAGCGGTTCCCACCCATATGGGTAATACCTCGGAGTTTTGTTCATCTCGAAGGACAACAATTTGGGTGTCGGTGTTGGGATCGACTAACACTCCATGCACTTTTAATGGAATAAGTGTATTAGTTTCGGCCATCATTGATTAGCCCAGTGGTATTTTGCAATAAAGTGGAATGGCGATGAGCCGTACTGGTTACGCATCAGATTTCCCAAAGTCTTCAGGCTTGAGGTTTTCTAGCCACCGTTCTAATTCCTCAGAATTCTGTTTGTGTAAGACTTCGCCTGAGGCAAAAATAGGAGCCTCTGCGCGGAGTGCGACGGCAATCGCATCACTGGGACGCGAATCAACAGTAAATTCTGAATCCCCAAAGAGGAGATGAATTTTGGCGAAATACGTATTTTCCTTCAAGTCGGTGATAACCGTACTGATGACTTTGGCGTCCATATTATCCAAGAGAGTTTTCATGAGATCATGGGTCATCGGTCGCGGAGGTGCAATATTCTCCAGGGCAAAGCTAATGGCACTGGCCTCTGATTTCCCTACCCAAATTGGCAGCATATCTGAATGCTCTTCATCGCGAAGGATAACAATATAGGCATTATTGTAGGGGTCAAAGAGGAGCCCCCGTACATTCATTTGGTTTAGCATGAGTAAATTGTACTAGGCAAAATTCTGTAATCAGAAAATCCAACCTTGAAATTTACCATCGGATTCATCGAATAGTCAATGAAAATAAGGGGTTGTCTCTTCCAGAATACGTACCATTGAGGAAATATCCCTATTCATAAGAACTAGTATACACCAACTGAGAATGTAAGAGCAGCGGTGGACTCAGTAAAGGTGAGAATTAAATATTTGAGCAGGATCCAGAGGCTCGCATTCCGTCGGTGAATTCTTTCACCGATGATACCTCATTCACTTTGTGCATGTAATTGTTGCATAACCGCGTCCTTGATCCAATTTGCCACCTGATTGGGTGGAAGAAGGACCTTTTCTCCCGTTTTGCGATCTTTGATTTCGAGGGTATGATTCGCCAAGCCTTTGTCCCCAATAATCACGTGATAAGGCGTGCCAATCATATCAGCATCGTTAAATTTGACCCCGCCGCGTTCATTCCGATCATCTAATAAGACTTCAATTTGATGCTGGTTGAGCTCGTCATAGAGCTGCTCAGAGGCCAAGCGGACAGGCTCAGAACTGGTGACTGGCAGAATTTGAACCTGAAAGGGAGCAATGGGCATAGGCCAGCAGATGCCTTTTTCATCATGGTTTTGCTCAATAGCCGCGGCGGCAGTCCTGCCGATACCAATTCCATAACACCCCATGAAAGCGGGATGACTTTGGCCGTCGGCGTCCAGATACGTGGCCCCCATTTTTTCACTGTATTTAGTGCCCAACATAAAGACATGGCCCACTTCTATGCCTCGTGCTGTCTGCAGCGGACGGCCACTTTTCGGTGAAGGGTCTCCAGCTTGAGCCTGTCGAAAGTCTCCCCAATCCTGGACGGCAAAGTCTCTGGGTGAGTTGATATTGGTCAGATGAACGTTCGGTTCATTGCCTCCAACGATAAAATTTGTGAGGGCACTGATTGCGTTGTCGGCCAATATACGGACATTGGAAAGTCCTACGGGTCCGACGAACCCTACCGGAGCAGCGGTGATTTTTGCCACAAGTTCGGGAGACGCTAAGGGGAGGTCATGAAGACCCAAGAATCGTTGGATTTTGATTTCGTTTGCTTGGTGATCGCCACGGATTAACACCGCGGTGATCTCATTGTCACCGGTTTGGTACAACAGCGTTTTAACCACCCGACTGGCATCGACGTGGAGAAACGCGCAGAGGTCTTCCACTGATTTCGCGTTGGGAGTCGACACTTTTCCTAATGGTTGGAGTTCTCCGGTTTCTTTGGCTAATGGAGGAACAACTTCAGCTCGTTCCACATTCGCGGCATATTGGCTATCTGGGTCGAAGACAATCAATTCTTCACCAGTATTCGCTAACACCATGAACTCATGTGAGGAAATCCCACCAATGAGTCCGGTGTCGGCTTCCACCGGACGAAAGTTTAAGCCGGTTCGTGAAAAAATTCGGCAATAAGCATCGTACATCTTTTGATAGTTGTGTTGTGCCCCGGCTTCGTCTTGGTCGAAGCTATAGGCATCTTTCATGATGAATTCTCTACCCCTCATCAGTCCGAAGCGCGGACGAATCTCATCACGAAATTTGGTTTGAATTTGATAGAGGGTCAAAGGCATTTGGCGGTAGGATCGAACTTCTCGTCGGAATAAGTCGGTGACTACTTCTTCGTGCGTTGGTCCCAAACAAAAATCCCGGTCATGGCGATCGTGTAATCGAACAAGTTCCTTCCCGTAAAAGTCCCAGCGGCCGGTTTCTTCCCAGAGTTCGGCAGGGGAGAGGATCGGCAACAAGAGTTCTTGTGCGCCGGCTCGATTCATCTCTTCACGAACAATCGCCTCAATTTTTCGAATGACGCGCAGGCCTAGGGGAAGATATGAATAGATGCCAGCCGCCACTTTTCTAATCATGCCGGCTCGTAGCATCAAGCGGTGACTGATCACTTCAGCTTCGCTGGGATCTTCTCGCATGGTGGGAATGAACGATTGTGAAAGTCGCATGGGTATCCTTATTTAACAGGGCAAAATCACACAGATTTCAGAAATCATGAACAGTAATGTATTTCAGATAAGCTGGCGAGATCTACTGAAGCAGACGATTAATGTCATTCCAGAACGCATAACCCATCAGACAAAATAAGACGAGGATCCCAGCTTGTTGAGCTATTTCCCTTGATCGTTCTCGTAAGGGGCGGCCTAATATGGCTTCGCAGGCAAAAAAGAAGAGATGCCCGCCATCCAAAACTGGAATGGGTAATAAATTTAAAATGCCGAGATTAATACTCAGAATGGCAATGAGCCACATGATCGCACCGAGGCCTTGTTCGGCATGTTCCCCTGAAACATTGGCGATCATGAGAGGTCCACCAATATTTTTCGAAGAAATTTCTCCGGTCACCAGTTTCACCACGCTTATGACGGTGAGTTCACACCACTCCCATGTCGCTTTTAATCCTTCCCATGGAGCGAGATACCATGTGGGGCTTCGTATGATGGTGCCTCGGCCAGAGATTTGAATTCCAATTCGGCCAATGGATAGCGTCTCACCATCAGGACTGGTGGCGGTGTGGGCTTCTGGTGTAATCGAAACAATGAGGGGTGCCCCATTTCGTTCGACGTGCATTTCGAGTGGAATCCCAGCACTTTTCCGAACGATATCGGTCATCTGAGACCAGGTGACAATCGGGGTCTCATTAATTTGAGTAATTCGGTCATCGGGTTGGAGCCCAGAGGTCTGGGCAGGGGTATCGGGCATGATCTTTCCGACAACGGGGGCATGATCTTCGATCCCGAGCACATAAATGGGATCACCTTCAGTCTTACCTTCATCGACGCGAATGGTCGGAGTTACGATGAAGGTTTTAGAGCTGTTTCCACGCATGACATCAAGTGTGACAGGCCGACCATGGGTTTTATTGAGAATCTGATAGAGTTCGCCCAATGTGGAGATCTCTTCTTCATTGGCCCTGGTAATACGATCACCGAGTTCCAAACCAGAAAGTGCTGCAGGCGAGTCGGGTGTAATGGCTTCCACCACAGGAAGCATTTTGTCGATATTCGGCACAAAAAGGGGCGACCCCATCGCCAACATGCCAGTAAAAATTAAATAACTGAGAATAAAGTTAAACCCCGGACCTGCCGCGACAATAAGCATTTTGTGAGGGAGAGATTGATGCATGAAGGAGACCTTTTGATCTTCCGCAGAAATCGTTTCTCCTCCTTCTTCACCGAACATCTTCACATATCCTCCAAGAGGAATGGCCGACACGACATATTCGGTATCGCCGACTTGGCGACCAATTAATCGCGGCCCGAACCCAATGGAAAACTTGAGGACTTTGACGCCAACCCACCGCGCGGCAAGATAATGTCCGTACTCGTGGAACGTGACCAATACGCCCAGCACGATCAAAAACCACCAGAGTTTTTGTCCAAAGATAAATATGGCGTCTGGCGAGAAAATGGACAAGCTGCTCATATCATAATCATCGGGTGAAAAATATTATTGTGGGTCATACATGGGCCACACAGGTTTTCATAATCTCTTCGGCAGTCCGACGAGCCCATTGGTCGACTTCAAGGATGTCCTCAATGGTGGATAAGGGAGTCGGAGAGTAGGCGGTCATGGTTTCTTGAATGACTTTCGGAATATTTACAAAGGCGATCTGATTCTTCAGGAACGCGTGGACGGCCACTTCATTGGCTGCATTGAGTGTTGCGGGAAGCCCGGTATCTCCCGCCAAGGCGTCATATGCTAATTGCAGACAAGGGAACTTTTCGGTATCTGGAGGGAAAAACGTAAGTTTCCCTATTTTTGCTAAATCCAACAAGGGGGGAAGGAGGGGGACCCGCTCGGGGTAGTTCATCGCATAGGAAATAGGCGTTCGCATATCCGGGTGCCCTAATTGCGAGATCACCGATCCATCACAATATTCTACCAAAGAATGAATAATACTTTCTCGATGAATCACGACATCAAGCTGTGTCGCAGGGAGATCAAACAGCCAGCGGGCTTCAATGACTTCAAGCCCTTTATTCATCAACGTCGCGGAGTCAATGGTAATTTTCTCCCCCATTTTCCAATTCGGATGCTTGAGGGCTTGTTCTCGAGTGACCCGTTCAAGATCGCTGGCTGGCCATTCCCAAAATGGGCCGCCTGAAGCCGTCAGCACGACTCGTCGAATATCTATTCTTCGATGACCTTCCATAGATTGAAAGATCGCACTATGTTCGCTATCAATAGGGAAGATGGTGACTCCATGTTTCTGCGCTTCCTGTTGCATCAGCTTCCCAGCCATCACCATCGGTTCTTTGTTGGCTAGTGCCACTTGTCTGCCAGCTTGAATGGCCGAAAGGGTGGGCTTGAGTCCGGCGCCACCGACAATTGCCGATATCACCAAATCACAATCTGGAAACCTCGCCACGTCACAGAGCCCGGCCTCTCCGTCTAATACCTCAGTCTGAGTAGTGTTGAGTCGAGCTCGTAATCGTTTAGCGGCATCGGAGGAAGAAAGCGCCACGACTTTGGGTTGAAAATCTCGAATTTGGTCTTCCAGTATTTGATCATTCGAGCCAGCGGCCAACCCGACCACTTGAAAGCGATTAGGGAATTTCGACACCACATCTAATGTACTCGCACCTATCGAGCCGGTTGAGCCCAAAATGACGATACGTTTCACTTGATGGATGTCCTTTTCCTTGAGGTGAATCAGAGATTAAGAAGACAGAGAAAACATGACATAGTAATACATTGCAGGTCCAGTGAACAGCAGGCTATCCACCCGATCAAGGACTCCGCCATGTCCGGGTATGATGGTGCCTGAATCTTTGACATTCACACTACGTTTAATCGCTGATTCGGCTAAATCTCCAAGTGCTCCTAAGAGGGCCAAGCCCGCACCGAGCATAGCGCATTGGGCCAATGAGAAAAAGGGGACAAACGTGAGGTGACTGATGATCGCACCGATCACAGAAAACAACACTCCGCCCAGTAACCCTTCGATGGTTTTTTTGGGGCTGAGTCTTGGCGCGAGCGGATGCTTTCCTAATGTTTTCCCGACAAAAAAACCGCCGGTATCAGATAGCCATGTGACGATGATGACAAAAAAGACCAAGGCCACTCCCTGTTCTAGATTTCGTAAAAGGGCATAATGACCCAATAACAGTCCGACATATAATACCCCAAAGATATAGGCCGCCCAATCAGGAAGTCGCTGTTTGGTGTGAGCAGGAGAAAGATAAAATCCTGTTATGAAGATGGCCACCACTCCGAACAGACCTATCAGGATTATTTGAGAGAGTCCTTCTCCCATTGCGATGAGGAGGATGGCTGCGGCTACGCATGATAGGACCTTCTTCGGTACTGAAGTGGTATCCGAGAAGTACAGCGTCAAAAATTCCCAGAGTGCAAATAACGCGATTGTTCCAATGAGTAGAGAAAAAAGCCAGGGAGGGGAGTATTGAATGCCCACATACAACAACGGAATAAACACGAAAGCGGAATACAATCTGCGAGGATCCATAGTGGGTATTTAAAAAGCGAACGATGGGTGAGCCGTTGCGGTCAATAATTGAGGATGGAAGGGAACGCGTGTGTATCGCTAGGAAGACACGGCTTGAGATACCCGACCAAACCGGCGTTCGCGTTTTTGGTAGTCCAGGAGGGCCAGCAATGTTTCGCAGCGACGAAAATCCGGCCAGAGTGTTGGGGTGAAATAGAGTTCGGTATAGGCAATTTGCCAAGGGAGAAAGTTGCTAATACGGGTTTCTCCGGATGTGCGAATGAGTAAATCCGGATCCGGCAGCCCCCACGTCGTGAGATGTTGTTCAAATCGGGCTTCATCAATTTGATCTGGAGAAAGTGAGCCCATCTGCACTTCGAGTGCTAATTGTTGTACGGCGTCGATGATTTCGGCGCGTCCTCCGTAACTCAGGGCCACAGCCAGAGTTTGAGCCGTATAATGGCGTGTTTCCTCTGCCACCTCCGATACGAGGGCGTGGACTGGAGACGGGAGCTGTTCTAGGCGTCCAATGGGAAGGAAGCGCACATGTCGATCATGAAAACGTTGCCGTTCTTTGGTCAGGTACTGCTCTAATAAGCCCATGAGTAGGCGAATTTCTGACGCCGGGCGATTCCAATTTTCTTGGGAAAAGGCATAGATAGTCAGATAGGGGATATTCAGTTCATACCCGATGTCCATGACATCTTGAAGGGCGTGAAGCCCTTCCTTGTGTCCCGCAATGCGTGGCAGGCCGCGTTGGGCCGCCCATCGGCCATTGCCATCCATAATAATGGCGACATGTTGAGGAAGAGACCCAATGTCGAGTTGGTCCCGTAATTCGTCCTCGGCAACGTGCCTGGGTTCTACGGCCTGCAATTCATCCATGAATATCGCTGAGTGTTGAGGTGAAAGCTGGAGCCAGTGCGTGCCTCCAGTACAAAACATTCACAAAAAGAAGGAAAATGTGAACTAAATTTAGTCTAATAATGAAACAGATTCTTGTCAAATTTGATTGGCCGCCTTGTTGTCAATCTTGAAATTGCGCCCATCCAGGAGATGGGCTATACTCCCTCTCTTCGTCCAACTGTTACCGTATCAATCCAATTCCAGAACGAGATTGTATGACTCCCTGTCCCTCAGATTTTGCTCTCCAAGAACAGGATATTCTCCTGGCGTTGAATAAGGCCAAAGCCCGGGATGTGGATTATGTGGACATGTATCTGGAATCTTCGGTGACGGACTCTGTCTCGATGGAAGAAAGCTTGGTCAAGCGGGCCGTCAAAAGTGTGGCCCAAGGCGCAGGCATTCGGGCCGTAGCGGGAGAACGTACTGGATTTGCCTATTCGGATGATCTTTCTGTTCGGGACTTAGTGCAGGCGGCGGAAACGGCCAGATATATCGCAGAGTCGCCACAAGGTGAAAACCCAGTGGCGGTGACCCATCGAACAGGGCCCTCCCAAAATCTGTATCCGCTCGCACAGCCATTAACGGACATTACGACAGAAGCTCGGGTCGATCTCTTGAATCAGATTGATGTCGAAGCTCGGAAATATGACCCTCGCATTGCCAAAGTCATGGCGTCATTTAATACGGAACAAAAAATCTTCTTGGTGGTGAACTCTGAAGGGCAATTGGTTGGAGATGTGCAACCGCTCGCCCGTCTTCAAGTCACCTGTATTGCTGAAGATGGAACCAATCGCCAAGTCGGAAGCTATGGGGGTGGTGGCCGCGTAGGATTTTCGTTTTTCGTGGAAAACGGTCGGGCGCTAGAATTTGCCCGAGAAGCGGCCCGCCAAGCCATCGTGAATTTAGATGCGGTTGATGCGCCAGCCGGCACCATGCCGGTCGTGTTAGGCGGAGGCTGGCCCGGGATTCTTCTGCATGAAGCGATTGGGCATGGATTGGAAGCAGACTTTAATCGGCGGAAAACGTCCGCCTTTAGCGACCTTATTGGGAAGTCGGTAGGTTCTGAACTCTGTACGATCGTCGATGATGGCACGCTCCCATTCCGTCGGGGTTCCATGAATATTGATGATGAAGGGACGCCGACTTCACGAACCATGCTCATTGAAAAAGGTATTTTGCGGGGATATATCACAGATCGCCTCAATGCCCGCTTGATGGGTATTCCTCTTACCGGCAATGGGCGTCGTGAAGATTTTCGAAGCGTCGTTCTCCCGCGCATGACCAATACATTCATGTTAGCTGGAGAGTCGAATCCGGAAGACATCATTCGTTCGGTGAAAAAGGGTCTGTATGCCGCGTCGTTTGGTGGTGGGCAAGTGGATATCACCAGCGGAAAATTTGTGTTTTCAGCCAGTGAGGCGTATCTCATTGAAGATGGCAAAATTACGAGGCCGGTCAAAGGGGCCACATTAATTGGAAATGGTCCGGACGTGCTGAAAAAAGTTTCAATGGTGGGACATGATATGAAACTCGATGAAGGAATTGGTACCTGTGGGAAGGAAGGCCAATCGGTTCCAGTCGGTGTGGGACTACCTACGATAAAAGTCGATGAAATGACCGTTGGCGGAACGGCCATAGCCTAATGGATCACCCTCCTGTTTTGCTCTTTCCCTTTAGACGATGACGAATCTACCCATCACGCATGGTGACCGCTTTCCCGAGTTAGCGGCTACCGTCCTCAAGCACGCAAAAACCTTGGGGGCCACGGAAGCCGATCTTCTTGTCGCAGAAGGGGATTCGGTGTCGGTGCAAGTGCGCATGTCTGAGGTGGATCGTCTTTCGAAGGCGCGTGAGAAAGTGTTGGGAATCCGCGTCTTCTTTGGCAAACGGTCAGCCAGTTCCTCGACTTCTGATTTTTCCGAAGCCTCATTAGATCGTTTAGTGAGTGATACTTGCAGTCTCGCCAAGGCAGTGGTTGAAGATGAAACCTCCGGTCTACCGGCCTCGGATCAACTCGCAGTCGATTTTCCCGACATGGATATGAAAGATAGTCGCCAACTGTCGGTGGATGAGGAAATTGATCTGGCCAAACGCGCAGAAAAGTCTGCATTCGATGCAGACTCACGCATCACGAATTCCGAAGGAGCTGAATGTTCAGCAGGCTATGGATCAATCTTGCTCGCGAACTCTCATGGGTTCGTCGGAACCTACGCCAGCTCGTCCTATTCCATTTCGGTTTCGCCCATTGCCTTAGATAGTCAGAATGGCGGCATGCAACGAGACTACTGGTATTCGGCGAAACGTAAATTTCATGAATTAGAGAGCCCGGAGGCGATTGGGCAGGAGGCGAC
Source organism: Nitrospirales bacterium (assembly GCA_965248225.1). GTDB lineage: Bacteria > Nitrospirota > Nitrospiria > Nitrospirales > UBA8639 > Nitrospira_E. Next base: position 2,712,981 of record CBDFIV010000015.1, on the reverse strand, counting down.
TCGCCGGACGGTGAGACGATTGGGGAGTCGATCCATTTCCACGCAAGAAGTCCCCGTCATTTTTGATCCCGAAATTGCGAAAGGATTGTTGGGGCATATCTCGTCGGCGGTTTCCGGCTACTCACTGTATAAGGGTGCATCATTTTTAATGGACCAACTCGGGAAACAAATTGCGTCGGAATCTGTCACGGTTGTGGATGATGGGAGGTTAGCGAATGGTTTAGGTTCTCGACCATTTGATGGAGAAGGATTACCGACCAGAAGAAATGTCATTGTTGATAAAGGGGTGCTCACGAGTTATTTGTTAGATACCTATTCTGGACGAAAATTAGGAATGGCGTCGACCGGCAATGCCTCTCGATCGGTTGGGGAGAGTCCCACGGTGGGCACGACGAACTTATTTCTCTCTCCAGGAACGGTTTCACCTGAAGAGATTCTGAAATCAGTGAAACGCGGTCTGCTTGTGACTGAACTTATTGGGTTTGGTGTGAATATGGTGACCGGCGATTATTCTCGCGGCGCCGTAGGGTTTTGGATAGAGAACGGGGAAATTGTGCATCCGGTAGAAGAAGTCACCATTGCTGGAAATTTAAAGAATATGTTCAATGATATCGAGATGATCGGAAATGACCTGGTCTTTCGAGGCCGAACATCCAGTCCGACGGTCAAGCTTCGTAAGATGATGGTCGCCGGGCATTAAAGACGTGTCAAAATTTATCAAGATCATGAAATAGGATGATGGAGAATTTATATGCCACTTGAGCCAGAAGATGGGGCCAAGGCCCTGCAATTGATCACCTCCCGCTATAATCAACGGGAATGGCGAAAGAAAATTGAAAAAACGTTAAGTTTGCCGCCTTCAGGCTTTAATGATGAAACGCAGCGAAAAATATTCCTGTATTTCAAAATTGGGCTCCAAGCCTATAAATCCCGTCGTGCTGACCCTCCGTCTTGGATTGTCGGAGGGTTTGGCACCAAAGAAGTTATTGATCGGGCATTGTTTAAACCTACAGTCATCGACCCAGAGTTTACCAACGAGCATGTCGAACTCTTAGGAAAAGATCCTGGGGAAGAAGTCGATAGCGTGTGGTGGGATGAGATGCTCGTCAATTGGTTTGAAGAACCAGAAGAAGAAGGCGAAGAAGGTGAAGACGACGAAGATGCTGAATCGTCTGAAAAAGGCGAAACGGCGTCCGATGGCGACGAGTCATCAGATTCATCAGATACGGAACAATCAGAAAAAGCTAACACCTAATCGAATCCTGTTTCCTCACTCTCAGGTCAGGAAGACCTCTTTCCGACAGTCATGGAGTGGGGATTCATCACCTAGAAGCGACCTATCGACCCTTCCCCTCTCGTACCTTGTCAGTACCTGCCAAACCACAAGGCCTCATCTATACCTTTCTCTGTCGGTTAAACGCGGGTGTTTGCCGACTCATGTATGGAGTCCGGGCCTTTGAAGAGTTGCCCGTGCCGTCTGAAGGGCCAGCCCTTATTGTGTGTGACCATACCGCATTGGGTGACCCTTTGGTCCTGTTAGCCACAGCGGGACGCCCGGTTCGATTCCTCATGGCTGCAGAGATTTATGCCAAACCACTTATTCGATGGGCGTTTGAGGCGATTGGTTGTATTCCCGTTCAACGTGGCAAGCGGGACATTAAGGCGATTCGGGCGATGCTGGATGGGTTGGCCGCACAAGAAGTCATCGGACTGTTTCCGGAAGGGGGGTTGGATCGGCATCGATTGGACGAGGGGCATCCAGGCATTGGCTATCTGGCAATTAAGTCCGGTGCACCTGTGATACCGGCATCGATTGTTTGGGAGGGCCCGCATTCAACGACGTCCATGTTGAAGACACTGTTTGTTCCAAGTAAAGCGAGTATTCGATATGGCGCGCCCCTGCAATTTCCTCAAGAATCCAAGCCGAGTAAGGAGTCCATGCAATCCTGTACAAAAGAAATCATGAAGCAGATTGAGGCGTTAAGGGAAAGTATTCTCGCGGATGTCTCTTAAGCCTGGTTTGTCCTTCTAGCTTTTGCCTGAGAAGCTACTTCTCCAACCACCGTTCTATCACACTTTCCGTCATACCCGCAGTAGTCAGCGGGTATCCATCTTTCTTTCAATCCGACTCCCAATGAATTCTCGGTAGTAAATGTCAGGGAATTTCCAATTGATATTTTGCCGGGGTCTCGGCCCGGCAGCCGATCTACTTTTCTTTCGGGAAAAGTAGACAAAACCAGTGTGCCGAGCATGCTCAACAGCTTGAGGGTGGAAGTCCCTTTGACAACCTGATGGAGGTGAAGTCATCGCGAAGCGCAAGGGCGTCATCGTGAGGTGGGGTCTGAAGGCAGCGTGGAGCAAAGGCGTGGGCCGATGAACAAGAACCAGATACGAGGCAGTCAGGGTCGGACGAGTGGGCTGGTTTTCACGAAGTCCGTATCCATCAAGGGTCCTGGGTGTAAATCTGGCGGTCGTGCGCTGAAGGCGGTTGAGCTTCCCTCGGGAGACCTCTCGTCTGTCTTGGCAGCAAGACTGAGAACTGAGTGATCAGTTCAGACCGGGCGGGAGGAGTCAGCAGAGGGCATAGTAGTCCCGAGAGGGATGAAGGCCTGAACGGTGCGGAGTGGTGAGTAGGCAGTGGAACTCATGAGCGACAAGCGGCTGAATGACCAGTTAATTCTGGCCTTCCCGACAGAGGATAGGGGTGAAGCCCGAAGGGCTGACGAGGAAGTGTCGAATCGCTTGCGGCGAACCGCCCAGTCGAACGCCCGGCGAGGAGTGACCAGGGGCGAGCAGTCTCTCCTGGGGGCTAATCGCATAACCCACCGAACCGCCGTATACGGATCCGTACGTACGGTGGTGTGACAGGGAAAGTCCGTGAGGACCTACCTATGTCGATTGTTGGCCATGCTGTGGCCCTTCGGGTTCCCTGCGCGGTTCACCGACACCGGCGTCGCGCAAACTCGCTGCGCTCAAACACTGCGCGCCTTTTCCCCGGTGTCGGCTGCACTGCTCGTCCACAGCACAAGGCCAGGAGAGAATACTGAAAGAAAGAGCTCCAAATTTATGGAGCGCCAACTCGCTTCGCTCAAACAGGTTCGCCAGAAAGTCGGATTTGGCCAGGGCCTCAGCCGCGCCGAAGGCAGCGATTCTCTCCAGCCTGGTCCTTCCTCCCGGGATTAGTGGGAATCCAACTGCCCCTTGACTTATTTTCGATGAAGATTAAGCTATCTTCAGATTTGAATATTTTAGATTGGTCAGAAAATACGTTGTGAGTATTACGGATCTAAAATAACAAATCCGGCTCTTTTGCGGATCCCGTCTAAGTAAGGAATATGAGGAAAGCATTAATGATAAGGCAGAGGGTCGCTGTATTGGTGTTTCTGAGTTTTAGTACTGCCTCATATGCATTCGACCTTGGAGAACCTTTTGATACTCTTTTGGGAAAGAAATACGAATCGGCCTTAAAGGTTCTCGTCGCGCCGCCTCAATTACTGCCGCCATCTTGTCGCCTAGCCCGCGACGTTCAGACGTCGCTTATTTTCCCCGCATCAACGAATCCATTTGTGAAGGATGACGCGAGATTAATAGCCTTTGCTTCTCAGATTGGATTTGGTCGGAAACGTCTAGATGATATTCATGTAGCGCTCTCGGCGTTGTACTATTCGGGATCAGCAAGTTTCGATGGGGCATTTGGGGGTTACTTTTTAAAAGTGAGAAGACTGCTATGGCTTTTCCCGACCTTTTGAAATACAGAACTATATTTATTCATGGCCCTCTCTTGCTAACTGTTTGGGTAGATAACGAGTCCGGCAAAATCTGCAAACAAGTCATTGAGAATAGTTTGATAAATGATGGATTTAAGCCACTGCCAGCTAAACCCTAACACCGTGCTTGGGTGGATGCCGGAAGGGCCAGAGACTCCTATTTTTCACTAAAACGAACGTGGAAGCCCCGCCCTTTGGGCGGGGAGGAAACGTTCAGCCGGCCGCGGCGGCCGGTCACGGTTGTGATTGCCTGTGCGCATGTCAGCTTAAGGAACAAACCATACGGGTTATGAGACGAAATGGCACATCGCCCAGACTTAGCAATATCTGTTTCGAATTATTCGAGAAGATATTCGACGACGCCTTGTGCAAATGTATTGCTCGATGAAGTTGTTTTAAATTTCTTCAAAAGCCCCGCCCTTTGGGCGGGGTTATTTACTAAAACGAACGTGGAAGCCCCGCCCTTTGGGCGGGGAGGAAACGTTCAGCCGGCCGCGGCGGTCGGTCCAGGTTGTGATATTCTGAATGGATGCCCGTTAAACGGACCAGCCATGCGGTGTACGACACGAAATATCATCTGGTGGGGGCTCCCAAATATCGAAAATGGATTGCCCGAGAAGATATTCGGCGACGGATTGACGAGGTGTTCCGTCAGATTGTGGAAGACTTTGGGTTTGAGCTTGACGAATTGGAGGTCGCCAAGGACCATGTCCACATCTTTCTGAATTTCCCTCCTCGGTATGCGATTGCCAAGGTTGTCGGGATATTGAAGAGTATTTCGGCGAGCCGGGTGTTTAAGGAATTTCCCGAACTGAGGGAGCAGCTGTGGAAAGGGGAGTTTTGGGAGGACGGGTATTTTGTCCGCACGGTGGGAGATGACGTGACGGCCGCGGTGATCAGGAAATATATTCGCTACCATCGGCATGAAGAACGTGAAGGCACCCAACTGAAGTTGTTTTAAATTTCTTCAAAAGCCCCGCCCTTTGGGCGGGGTAATTTACTGTAATGGTGACCGAACTTTCGAGTGAAGCTGGCGTGCCGTTGGCCGGACCCTCAATCGTGGACTCTGTTAGGGAATATCAATGTTTCCATTGGCCTTCAACTCTCGTCTCCTGGAGACTTTTCGAACTCGGATTCAGGTAACACTTTTTGTGCTGCCGGTTGGTCTAATGTTTCTGTCCATCGCTCCCACGCTTCTCTACGCCCGGTGGATCGCAGATTCGCTCGAAATATCACTAAATGAACCAGCCTCGAAGGACCCGAATAGCCTGCTTTGGTTCACAGGCTTTATCTCCGTGATGATGCTTTTGATGGTGGTGGGTGGCCTCCTAGGCTGGGTGGCTAACGCCCTCGTTTCACGATATGTCCTAGGTTGGTCAAGTAGTCAGGTCATAGCTGTCTATATGCGTTCCGAAGTCCCTCATGCCTGGTTCAAACCATCTCATGATAGTATTTCGGAGAAGAGGGCTATTCTCGCGGCTGTCCGGAAGTGGAAAGAGTACCGCACTATTGGCCCAATTCGCTTCATCCTTACTAGAGGGGTTCTTCCTTTAGGCATGCTCATGTTTATCTTCATGATGGTCCCCACGTTTTTTCGCGGAGCCGGGTTCGATCTTGAAACAGTTATTTATCAAGCTGCTCTATGTGGGGTAGCTGGTGGTTTTCTTGGCGCAGTACTATGGTGGTTGTCGGAATGGGAGTATCGCAAGCGACAATAAAAGAATGAGTCGTAACTCTTTCATCGATAGGCCACGACAAACCTTGAATCAGTGCTTGGGGAAAGGTCTTGTAATATGACAGTGGAGGGACGTACTTTTGGATTGTTGAGTGAAGCCGAAAGCAGATTGCTTAATTGCTAGCCCTGACACCAGAAATGCCTAAGTCACCTACTGTCTCTTATGTCCAAGCGGTTTTCGGTGATGCCCGGTTTCGGCCCGGCAGCCGAGCCACTTTTGTTTCGGGAAAAGTGGGCAAAACCATTGTCGCCCGGCGTGGACTCTTTAAATACAGAGAGCCTTGCTGAATCCAACGGCGGCACAACTCGCTACGCTCAGACAAGTGCTCGCCGAATTTTTGGATTCAGCAAGCCTCTTTACCACGTCGCAGGCGACGGAAGCGGAAAAAAAGTGAATTAGTAAAGGTTAGGGTTTGGGGGTCCAGGTTCCGTTGGGTTGCATGATGAGTTGGCCGGATGGGGTTTTGCCTATGGCCTTTTTGCCCGCTAAGGCTTCCACCGCCGAGAGAGCCGTGTCGTTTTTTTCTGCGATTCCCCTATAGACGTCTCGTCGTTTGTTATTAATGTCTTTCATTAAGCTCACTGCATCGGGGGACGCGGAGGGCTTGGCGAGTCCCAGGTAGCCGTCTGGGCGTTCTCCGAGTAAGCCTTGTTGTTTGGCTTGGTCAAGGGAGATGCCAAAGGCCAAGAGAGGGGGGACTAAAAAAAGTAAACAACCAAGGATAATGGCAAGGGATGTTGGATGTTGGTTTGTTGTGGTCATCGTGATACCTCGTGTTTCTTAAAAGAGTCCGCTTTGATCGGTAAAGACGTTGTCTAAATCTTTTTCCACTTTGACTCGAATTTCGTGGTCGATTTTGACATTCAGGTTAATGGTAATCGGTTTTTCTGGAACAGCCACTTCTACTCGAGGGGTGCAACTCAAGACCATCGTCATGGCAAGAAACACCAGGATAGTCACGAGGTGTGAAAATACCAAACGCGTTCGAGGTGCTCGGATCATAGGTTCCCCTTGTGTGTAGTGAATGGGCGTTGGCAACGAAACATTCCGTTTATAAGAATTCTGCAAGTTCCTTCTGCTACTTGGTTGATGACGTATTTCTCTCCGCCATCATTTTTTCAATGCTTTCTTCCAGGCCTTTGACGAGGGACAAGCTTTTCAGGAGGGCCGGGAGATTTTCTTCAATATTGAGGTTGAAGTGAATAGGAACCCCATCTCGGAAGTCTGGATTTTTCCCTTCTAATTGCGTCGCTAATTGTAGGATACCATTTTTCTGATAATCCACACCAACCGCTAATTTAGAATAGTGGTAATTTTCTAAGCTTTTGAGGAGAAGATCCAGTTGGGGCTGGCTCTCGGCCCATGATTTTGCCGTTTCTTGATCCACCTCGAATTGAAGTGTTCCTCCAGGTGACCGGCCTTGTATGAAACCTTGCTGGACAGTTAGGGCCAGACCCGAATCCGTCCTGGAGATAAAGAGTGGAAGTGTGCCGTCGAGTGCGCCGGTTCCTTTCACCGCCTCTTGTTGTTCTAAGCGTAAAATTTCGTTCAAGTCTAGTCCTGTGACCTGGAGCGTTACCTCATGGGATGCGGCCTTGGGATCGATGGTGGCCTCTGCGAGGAAGACGGTCCCTCCAAGAAGATGGGTGCTCATGTTTGTGATGGAAAGAGTTGGGATGGAGGTCTGTGGGAATGTTTCTGTTGAAAAGAGGAGTGCTGTTTCTGTCAGCCCGACGGCTGATTGAATATTTCTGATGCGAAGCGGGGTGGGTGGGATTCGCAGCGTCTCATTCTTTCCAAGAATTTCCACACGTGTGGTGAGTCCTTCAATAATGGTGGGCTTGAAAAATCCACCGATCTCTTTGAAGTCGACGATTCCATGCAATTTGTTAAGGTGCAACGGTTTGTCGGGATCATGAGGGGCTTTGCGGAAGGTCACTTCCGCAGAGGCTGAGACGGTCCCATGGGTTACGTCCATATTGGGATATGTCCATGGCTGAATCAGTTGGCTTAAAGTCAGGGTCTGCGGGGCGAACTGGATGGGCTTTAGCGTCATGGTGCCAGTGCCTTCACCTGTAAGAGCGTTAAACTTGACCTGACCGCCTATGTGGACCGGATGCTCAATCACTTGCCCATTGAACTGAGCGGTCAGGGCTGATGAGGTGACTGCATACCGGGCCTGCCAATTGGAGGGTGGAATGTTGAAGGCGGTCATTGGCGGCTGTACCTGTGTGACTGTGGTTTCTCCATTCACCACCCATCTTTCAGGTGTGGTGGTCATCCTGAGATCTTTTGTGAGAATCTCTCCTAATTTCCATTGTTGGTCATGTAAGGCAAAAGTGGGGAGGACAAGGGTTGAGTTTGTGGCCTGTAACTCCCATGTGTGGGGTTCTGCGTGATAGATCCAGGAGAGCCCCTTAGGAAAACGGCCTTCAAGTGTCGGGATATGCATGGTCTCATTCTTCAGATGAGAAAGATGCAGGACTGATGTTGGGTTGAGCGCGACCTCAATCTGACCCACCGATAAGGATAGGGTAGCCTGTGCTTCAAGGGACAGCGCGTTCAAGCTGAGAGCGGGCGTGGTCGCTGGCTTGAGATGTGTCGATATCTTGACCTCTGCTTTCCCTTTAATTCCACTGGACGGCTTCCACAGAAGACCTTGAGGGGACAGAAACATATCCAGTTGCTCCGAGGCATTCTGCATGGTGATGTGAATCTGCCCGGATGGAATTTGAAGGGTATTCAGATTTTTCTTAATAGGAACGATGACATGAATGGGCCGTAGAATATTCCACTTGATCGACCGAACGCCTTTGTGTGCGACGTAAGGAGTGAGTACTGGAGGGGTTAAGGAATCCAGCGCAAGATTGACACTGCCAGTGGACGAAGGCTCTGCAATAACTGTAAGGACAGCCCCCTCAACAGAAAAGGTGCCATGTGTAAGAATCTGAATATCTTGGACCAAGGGAGGCAAGGTTGGCATGTGAGCATCGAGCGTAAAATCCCCTTGAATAGCCCCGAGGGGAGAATCGGTTTGTGACGACTTCTCCTGCAGGGTACCCGTCCATGTGCCGGAAAAGTTTCCTGTCACAGCTTGATATTCAGCCGGAAGCGGGTACAAGGCCGCCAATGTATGAATGAAGGGGTGGAGCTTGAGCGTGGCCTGACCGTGGAGCGCCAATCCTGAGGTCGATCGTTCTAATGAGGTGTGCAGGTCAAGCACGGGGTCTTTTGGAGCATTGGTATGGGTTCCAGTCAACGAGACGGTGCCATTGGGTGTCAGGGAGAAGGTGAGTCGGTTCAGGAGAAGCCCGTCTCCCTCAAGATGTACCGAGCCCTCATACCTTTCTGGTAGCGCGTCCATGTTGGCGTTGAGTGTGATCTCTTGCAAAGTCGGTGGAGCTAAAGGATTAGAAATGTCCACCTGGTTGATGTGGAGATGTTGGAACGGCAGGACGGGGAGTGGAGCTCCAGAGCCCAACGTACGAAGGTCGAAATGAGAATCTGGTTGGCTTGGGGGCGAAGAAGGCGATTGAGATGAAGGTTTATCAAGTAAGGAGGAATCCCATAAGACTCTCATGTGTTCAATGTTCACGGTCTCAACCACGTTATTCAACAGAGAGTCTAGTGAATAAGTGATTTCCGTATTGTTGATGCTGATTGATGTTGCCCCGGACTCTGGAGGAGTGCGGAAGGCTAACGAAGGAATCGTGAGGGTATGGATGCCTGGACGGTTGATGGTGATTTCGACGTTGGTAAATCCACGATTAGTCAACCCCTGCGTGATGGCAATCGTGGCAATAGTAGGGAGAAACCCATAGGCCAACCCAGCCAGAAGGACAAGCCCGACCATTGACCATCCCAGAAATTTAATAAATTTCATGATGGTGGGAGATTATCATAATATATGCAGTTGATTTGGGAATGATGTGGGATAAGATGATCATGGTAGCGGGACTCAATCCTCACCTCAAGAGCTAGCAGGCTTACATTGGCAAGTGCAAAATCTGATCGTGTCGCTATTAATTCGAGTCTGACCCCTAAATGAAATAAAAAAGCAATGCTTCTCTTTTGAAAGGAAATTAGTTGGAGGGTCTAAGAAATCTTTTTGATGATTGGTGGTGCGCCTGTTAGGTCTGCTTGTGTGACGGTATCTGGAGGATTGTCCTGATTCCTTAGAGGAGGGACGGTGGAAGGTTTTAAAGTCTTTTGGTTGCGTAGGGGTTCGGGAATGAGCGCGGGATAACCTGTATCCATAGGACCTCCATTGGTTGAAGATGTGTATTACTCTTTTATTATTCTCGGTGGGATTGAGTCATATGTAAAGGGCAAATTAGGACGATTGACGAATTTTTTAAATTGCAAAAACAGACGAGTGTAACGAAACAAAAATCAAGAATTGATGTACAGGAGGCCGAACGCGAACTCTTTTGTGTGAAAATAAGATTCTTAGAATAAGCTCATTTGCGTGGGGGGATCGGCTGGAGTTTCTTTAGATGGGGCTTTTGATGTGGGAAGGGTTGGTGGTGAGGAGGCTTTGGGTAGGGTGGGTGTTTGGCTCATTTGCTCCAGGACGGTTTTCAGTTTTTGGAAGTCTTCTTGGAGCGGCATTCGTAGGTTGCCCTGGTGGAGAGCGGCGGCGGGGTGGAGTAAGGGGAAGACAACAAAATGTTCTAATTGAATGACTTGTCCGCGAACTTTGGTGATGCCGACTTTTCTGTCTAGCAGAGTTTGTGTGGCAAAGTTTCCCAAGGTACAGACCAGTTTGGGTTGAATGAGTTCAATCTGTTGTAAGAGAAACGGTTTGCAGGTGTCAATTTCCTCTGGGAGCGGATCTCGATTGTTGGGAGGGCGGCATTTGATGACATTGGCGATATAGATATCAGATCGTTCGAGTCCAATTGAATGTAAAAGCTCGGTGAGTAATTTCCCCGCTGCTCCGACAAACGGAATGCCTTCCCTGTCTTCATAAAAGCCTGGAGCCTCACCCACAAACATGATCGAGGCTTGAGGGTTGCCGGTTCCAAACACCACGTGCGTTCGACCAGCAGAGAGCTGACAGCGTTGGCAGTCATGTAACGACGCGCTGAGTTGCGGCAAATCCATACGCGACGATCTTAAGTTTGACGGGGAAGGATGTCAATCCAGGGTTCAATCCAGGGCTGTGGCGATGGCTGCGGCACAGGCATTGGCGCTTTGAATGGTGCTTTCCAGCGAAGCTGGAAGATTAGTGGCCGTCCAGGGTCCAGTCAGAAAAAAATTGGGGATGGGGGTTTGAGGAAGAGGTCGATGAGTTCTGGCTCCTCGGTGGCAGGGGAAAAAGGGATCAATTGGCCGAATGATCTGAGGATCACAAGATTCTTGAGTCTGTCCCGACGAAAGGTTAAACAGAGGCTGTAGACAACTCCAGGCGTTGTCGAGCAGCCATTTTTCGGTGTGTTCCGGACCAGTGGATTCTTGCAGCGTGACGCAAGTGATAACCGTCTCTGGTGGATGCGGAGGTGCACTTGACTGAGAAGTAATCCAATCAAACCGATCTTCATGAAGAATCAGCCGTGGTGGGAGAAGGGTATCATGCAAGGTGAACTGAATGGCCAGGCCATAGACTGCTGGTATATGAGCTAACGATGAAAAATAGGCGTAACGGGCCAACACCCGTTCAGAGAGTAATGAAAGAATATTCTGGGGAGCCAAGGCTGAGACATAGGCTTCCGCTTTTAGGTGGTGGTCGCCCCACTCAATAGCTTGAATCCCTTCGGCATCAGTATGGAGAGAGATTTTAGCATCGGGGGCATAGACGGTGGCTCCCTTGTTGATTAAGCGTTGCTGCAGTTCGGTTTCCAGTGTCCCTAAAGTCTCGGACGGTGCGAGGAAGGTCGTGGCATCTGTGGTTTTGCCGAACCAGAATTGAGAGAGGATTTCGATGAACACACCGAGCGAGGCTTCTGAGAGGTCACAATTCAAAAAGAACCGGCACAGTGGATTCCAGAAATGAGAGCGGCTGCGTTCAGACTGCTTGGCAGAAATCAGCCAGGTTTCGACGCTCTCGATATCGGGATTGTGCTGAGGGAGGCGATGCTCTTCCCATTGTTTTTCGAGAAAATTGATGACATTCCAACGGTCTACCCAGGAGAGGCCTTTAAAAAATGGCAATCGGGTCAGGGGATGGAGCCATGTCAAATGTGAAGGTTGAGGGAGGGCAATCGGTTTTTTCCCATCCCCGCCAAACTCTAGGGCTACCGACTGGGAAGTTTGTGTTGGCCATTCAAAGGACAATTCCTGCAGTAGCGCCCATGTTGCATGATAAAAGCCATGGAGTACGAGCGGAAACGTTTGGCCTTTGGCTGTGGTTGAGGCGGGAATCGGTGTTGTCAGTTTAATTGATTCGTGAGATCCCCTCAGGTGACCTGTTGGTTGAATGCCCTGCTGGATGTCAGCAATGCTGATACGAAAACCATAGTGGAGGAGTCGGTGGGCGGTGACTAACCCGGTGAGATTGTTCCCGAGTATGAGCGCGTGGCGTCTCACATGGATGGGGCAGCATGCCGGGCGAAGAAGGATCGGAGCCAAATACCTGAAGCGATGCTTAGGCGTTGGAATGATGACACGCGGGTCCGTGGTCCAAAGACAGGATAATTCTGCGCCTCAATTTTGTGAAGAATCGTGCTGTACACCCCTCGCATAATTTCTGCGACCACCAACGCTTTTTGATCCGAAGCGGGAAGTGTCTGAAGAATGTCATGGGCTTGCTGATAGTACGCCCGAGCTCTGGCACATTCGAATTTCATAAATTCAACAAGCGCCGGAGATGATTGTTTGTTGAGCAAGGACTCGACGGAATAGCCAAATCGATGGAAATCTTCCTGGGGAAGATAGACACGATCCTCTTGAGCATCACTGTATACGTCGCGAAGCATATTCGTTAATTGAAAGGCTAAGCCTAAATTCACAGCATAGTCTTCGGCTTTGGGAGATTGGGTTTGGAAAATTTTGAGACAAATTAACCCGACCACCGACGCTACCCGATAGCAATAGGGATACAAGTCAGAAAATGTGGCGTAGCGGTTGATGGTTAAATCCATTTCAACGCCGGTGATCAATTCTTGGATGAGCTGTTCCGGAATATCAAACTTTTGCAGATGTGCGGCTAGGCTGATGGTCACAGGAAGGGTCGGGTGCCCTTGATAAGCGGAAGAGACTTCCTGCCTCCAGGTTGCTAAGACTTCTAATGGCTTGCTGTCCGGTGGGGGATCGTCGACCGCGCTATCGACCATTCGACAAAGGGCGTAAATCGTATACATGGCTTCTCGCCGGGGTCGAGGAAGAAAGAGAAACGAATAATAAAAATTGCTTCCACTTTCTTTCGTATAGGTGGTGCAGATTTCTTGAGCTTCAGCTGGCGTTTGCAGTGACATGGGTCCTTACATTCAAGCAATGGATTCTGTTGTGTCGGTCTTACGAGTTGTTCTGAATGCCTTACCCTAGCAAGGATAGTCTGGCTGGTTCAATTGCAGAAAATTCAGGCCTGAAAGGGCGAAAGAAGAGGTTGATCAGAGAAAGTAGCCCGGAAGGAAATTCGCGTTTGTTCCTAGGTCCTCATCATATTCAGGTATGAGTCATGAGTGAAGTGCCGTGGAGACTACATTATTCTTCCTTGAGTTTTTCCTCAGAAACCCATCCAGTTTTTCCCGGGGCAGTTTTGACCAGATACACCCATCCATGTAGTTGTTGGAGCCCATCGAGAATGGTTAAACGCTCACTCGCTTGTACTATCGGCCCAGGCTGGGAGTTCGTCGGATCTCCCATGAGCATTGATTCTCCAGTTTCCACAGCAAGCCTCACAGTTTGATTCTCACTGAAAAGAGGAGGGGATATATTCATTGCATCCTCTCCTTGTGACGCAGGGTTGGACCCTTCCATGGTTTCCATAAACGGTGTTCTTGACATGGGCGGTGACGGATTATTGAGGAACCAATAGGCTGCCGCTCCCACTACAACCAGGAGTAAGAGCCATAAAAGAGGACGACGGGATGGCGGTTTCGATTGATGAAGGTCATCTTCTTCAAAGCCCTCGTCAAAATCCAAGTCCTGGTCAGAATCTTCTGCGAACAACACAGCCCAAGGTGAGGGACGTTCGATGGGAAACATGGTGGCAGTGGTAGCGGTCATAACCTCGATCTCCTTTTCAAGGAAAGACGACACGCGTACAATCTCAATTGCTCGTGTCTATCGTCATAGAAATGTTTCAAGAAATGATGGGTGTAGAGAAAGATCCCAATAGTTAACTTTCTTAACACCACTTCATGGTCCTGTCAAATGTGGAGAGATTGCGATGGTTCCTTTTGGCCTGCGGTTAAGGAGAGAGGTTCTCGCACTTGCAATGGCATGGAAGGTAAGGGAAAATCTATGTTGATTCGTGTAGGCGAGGAGGGGTCTGATGAAGTCCTATCGAGAAGAACTCTGGTTTCATACCAAGTCGAGACGGGAGTATGTGAATATTACCTCTGCAGTGGAACGTGTTCTTCAGCAGAGTGGAATCCAAGAAGGGATGATTCTGGTCAATGCGATGCATATTACGGCCAGTGTCTATATCAATGATGATGAAGCGGGGTTACTTCGGGACTATGAGAAATTTCTTGAGCGGCTGGCTCCACATTCCGATGAGTATCAGCATAATCTCACCGGTGAAGATAACGGCGATGCGCACATTAAACGTCAAATAATGGGGCGTGAGGTCGTGGTGGCGATTACGAATGGGGCCTTAGATTTTGGGCCATGGGAGCAGATATTCTATGCCGAATTCGACGGACGCCGTCGTAAGCGAGTCTTGGTGAAAGTGATTGGAGAATAAGAGGTTGGCAAATTGGTTCTAGTAATGGGAAAATGCCCTTGGGTGTGTGTCGTCTCGTCGAATGATTTTGTAATCATCATCTTATCGTCATAAAAGGTATGTAATTGTTATGCCCAGTTGGTACCGTCCTGATCCTCTCACTCGTGACCTGATTCATCTCATCAACGCTCGGCGGCATGAGCATGGTGATCCTAGTTTGGCTATCGAGGTGTTACAGGCCTTGTTAGATCAGGATCGTGAGCATGAGGTGCTCACGGTGTTGGCTGCGTTGGATGAGAATATGGCGGAGTGGTTATTTGATTTGTTGGCTGAAGCGGCGAGTTGTTGCCTGATGGATACGGAAGATGAAGACACGGAAACGTATGCGGTCCTCGCCTCTTTTGAGTTGCCTCTTCAGGCCAATTTAGTCTTTCCGTTGAAATTGAGAATTGATCCGGTAGAAACCGCTGATTTATTGCGACGACATCTCCATATGCCCAAGGGTTCGGTGATCACAGTCGAGCCCAGGTTGTTGACGGACACGACGCTAGATTATTTAAATCTAGAGAAAGTGCATGAACACATCTCGAATCTCGCTGAAGGTCAACGCCGGCACACAATTGCCGCGAGACTTCATCCACCCGTGGAGGCCACCGCCTTTTTGTTTTTTGAAATACTTGGCGTCACAGACACCACGTTGCCGGACACGTTGTCAGAAACCGACTGCCAGGCCATCATGGATGGTATCGTCGCCCAATGTCCGGAAGTGGCGAAGGCACCGCAAATGTTGGAATCCCCAAACTATGCGGCCTATGCTTTATTTGATGCCCAAAATGCGGTCCGTCTTCATCGGCTAGCCGATGAAACCGCTGCCGTCTGGCATGATTTAGAGGGGCCGGTCCGGAGTCGCACCGTGGTTCATTTACATACCCAATGCGGAAATGGGGTGTACATGCCCGTGTGGACCGATTTATTTGATCCTGATCTTCCAGAGGACCATGGACCGATTTGGACTTCTCCTGATGTGTGGGTTTTTACCGCTGACTTGCCGATTGAATGGCCAGGAGAGATGCTGACGAATCGGCTACTTGCCGAGGGATGCACCCGATTTGAAAATCATATTGTCGAAGCCCCGGATAATTAATTGTTCATCCAACCATTGAGTGGGACTTTTGGGCTGAAATGTACTCAGGCTTATTGCCCCGCCGCCACTCGCAGCTGCTCCACGACTTTTGATGGGACATGTAACGAACCACGACCCTTGCCCAGTGCATTGTCAGGTTTGAAGGTCCCGTGAAAATCACTGCCCCCGGTCATCAGTAAATCGAAACGTTTGGCTAAGCCCAGGTTGAAAGAGATGTGGCGCGCCGAAAAGGTGCCATAGAATACTTCGAGGCCCCGTAACCCTTGTTCAACCAAGGTTTGGCAGGCCGTGGCGCTGTCTTCTTTGTTGAAACCTTCCCAGTAAGGATGAGCCAGGATAGGGATTCCCCCCGCATCGGTAATCCATTCGATGATTTCATGAGCCTCAGGGACGGCACGTTGGACGTAGGCTTTTCCTCGTGAACCCAGCCATTGTTCAAAAGCCTCTTTCATGCTTTTGACATGCCCTTTCGCTAACATGACTTGCGCAATATGGGGGCGGCCAATAGTGCCGGTTCCCGAGGCCTGTTGAACTTCTTCGAGGGAAATATCGATCCCCAGGGAATTCAGGCGAGCCAAAATATGGTGAATGCGTTCGATTCGGGTTGAACGAAGGTCTTCCAGTCTGGCTTGAAATTGCGGATCAGTCAGATTGATGAAATACCCAAGAATATGCATTTCCCGGTTCTGAAACTGTGCACTCAATTCAATGCCAGGAATTAATTCTAAGGAAAGGTCTTTTGTCGCTTCGAGAGCTTCAGGTAGACCCTCTGTGGTGTCATGATCGGTGATAGCCAGGATATCCAGGCCTTGTTGAGTGGCGAGCTCGATCAATTTCGTGGGCGAACAACTCCCATCCGAATATGTGGTGTGGGTATGAAGGTCGATTCGGCTCATGTGTCGTGAATGGGATAGGGTTTTCTGGCCAAGAGGCGGGCCGTAAAGGCTCGATCTGTTGGAGAGGAGCCTCTGTGGTCACCTTCATCGTAATGGAGGATGTGGAAGTCCTGAACCAGGGTAAGCAATTCATTGGGCTCTAGGCAAAATTCTTTTCGACGTGGATGTTGTCGATGAAGATGATTTTCTAGAAGAAACGTTTCGTACAAGATGACGCCGCCTGGCTTCAAGGCTTTCATGATTTGAGGGAAAAGTGGGCGGTACAAGTAAAAGAAGACCAGAATGACATCGTAGATTTCGGTTCCGAGGTCTGGAGGGTTCAGGTCGTCGGTTTCTAAATCTATGCAGCCGGTTGTAATGGGAAGCTCGCCAGTTCCCCCGGCCTGAGCATCAAGAAATTCTAATGCTTCCTGGTTGCGGTCAATCCCATGAACTGAAAAACCTTCTGCGGCGAGGAAGTGCGCATGTCGACCCCGTCCTGTGGCGACATCCAAAACATGGCCTTTAGGCAAGCGAGAGAGTTGGGTCATCAGAAATGGGGCAGGATGGCCATGTGTGGCTTGAAGAAAATCTTGCCGTGAGCGAGTCAATCGAATCCCAACCGAGCCTGAAAAGTTTTTGATAGGGGCACAAACCTTTCTCACCCATATCTTCAAGTGCGTGAGTGGGAAGCGATGAAATAATGCTTGGCAAAGGTCTTCAGTCAGTTTTTCAAGAAGGGAATACTGTTGATGTTCGCCGATGTCTCGTATGCATTGGGTGATAGCGGCATAATCGATGGTGTCGGAAAGCTGGTCGCTCAAGAAGGCGGCTTCATTCGGGCATCGCACCATCAGATCGACCAATAGAGGTTGAGGTTGGGATCGCTCAATTTCTGTCACCCCACAGAGAGCGTTTAGTGTAATGTCTGTGACAATGATAGAAGAGCCCATGAATGTGCCTATCTTTCAATAGCCTTAAAGCCAGAACGATTTAGCTGTGTGTGAATGGCAGGAGCTTAGACTATGAAAGCTGATGGTGGCTTAGGGAAGAAAAGGGGAGAAACCCTGTTCGCTGGCCCACAAGCGGCCAGCGAACGAAAGAAAATCCAATAATGATTATTGGCCAGGAACGGCGTCAATCGAGGAACGATTGTCCGCATCACGCTGACATGTCCGTTCGGCGATCATGCGTTGCCCCGCAGACGCATCACCAGGAATTCGAGCTAAGCAGGCGGCTAAGGAGTCACCTTGTGTGCCTTGAGACACGCGGTTCGCCCCTGTTGTGACAGCAGTAGTCCCCGCACTTGATGTTGAAGGAGTGGTTGCTCCTCCTCCACCCATTGAACCGCCATTCATTTCGGCGCATCCCATCGTTAAGGTTGCTAGACCGATGGTTGTCCATAGGAAAAATTGAGTAAATAGTTTCATGTGATTCAGCCCCTCCTCAATAGATAAACAGGGGACAAATATATCTGAGTAAGGCTATGAAAAACAAGGCGAGGCCCTATTCGTGGAAAATTTTTTTCCATGAGAACGCCTCCTTGAAATTGAAGGAAGGATTCTTGACTGGTCATAAGGTTGTTGCTAGGGTAAAAGCCTTAGGCTGCTTCAGGTGTTGTCAATCAAATGTTGCCAGTAATATAAATGGGCGCTTGCCGTGCTACCAGGCCTCTCCTGGCCCAGAGTCCAGCGTTGTGACCTTTCAAGAGATTATTCTCTCCCTCCACCAGTTCTGGAAGTCCCACGACTGCATTCTCACACAACCGTATGATACGGAAAAAGGGGCGGGAACCTTTAACCCTGCCACATTTTTGCGTGCGATTGGTCCTGAACCCTGGCGTGCAGCTTATATTGAGCCCTGCCGAAGACCGACGGATGGTCGATATGGGGACAATCCGAATCGTCTTCAACATTACTTTCAATATCAGGTGGTGTTGAAGCCTGCCCCTGCCGATTCTCAAGATCTCTACCTCCAAAGTCTTGCCCATTTAGGGCTGGATCCGTATCAACATGATATTCAATTTCTTCAAGATGATTGGGAATCCCCGACGTTAGGAGCCTGGGGGTTGGGTTGGGAAGTTCGGTTGGATGGCATGGAAATTACCCAATTCACGTATTTCCAAGAAGTCGGGAGCTTGGAAATGAACCCCGTCACGGTGGAACTCACCTATGGCCTCGAGCGGATCGCGATGTATTTGCAAGAAGTGGATAATGTCTATGATTTATTATGGACAGAGGGCGTTCGGTATGGTGAGTTGTATCATGAGTCAGAAGTGCAATGGTCGATCTATAATTTTGAAACGGCTGATATCAATTTGCTCCAAACTTCGTTTGATCGTTATGAACAAGAATGTCAGCAGTTACTCGAGCATCCGCGAGGGCTCGTGTTGCCAGCCTATGATTGCTGTATGAAGTGCTCGCACTTTTTTAATGTCTTGGATGCGAGGGGAGCGATCAGTGTGGCTCAACGGACCGGCTATATTGGCCGCGTCCGCAATTTGGCCAGAAAATGTGCCCAAGCCTACTACGATCAACGGGAACGCATGGGTTTCCCTTTGATCCATCAGAACGCTTTAGCGACCGGATCGAGAACGCGAAAAAAACGGTAACCAGCACTATCCTTAGTTTCTTGTGACATGGCGTCTCCAAAAAAACCACGAACAAAGGGTCAGGCCTCTTCTCCTCGAAAGCCTGCAGTGACGTCGTTGCCCTTGTTATTAGAAATTGGCACGGAAGAAATACCTACCAACGTTCTCCCTCAAGCTCTTCAGGATTTGGCCGCTCTTGGCCACCAGCTCTTCAGTGAATCCCGGTTGAACTATCATCAGATACGAACGGTTGGGACCTCCAGGCGATTAGCGTTATTGGTTGATGGCGTGCAACTTCAGCAACCATCGCTCACGCAGGAAGTTGTTGGACCGCCAAAATCCGCTGCCTTTGATGCTGCGGGCGCACCCACCAAAGCGGCACAGGGGTTTGCTAAATCTCAAGGGGTGTCCGTTGAACAACTGACGATTAAGGAAACCCCCAAGGGGTTGTATTTGGCGGTTGAAAAACATGAACGAGGCAAATCTGCCAAACAAGTGCTCACCTCGAGCCTTCCTGGATATCTAACAAAATTAAACTTTCCTAAGGCCATGCGCTGGAATGCCACGCAGTTCAAATTTGCTCGTCCCATCAGGTGGATAGTGGCGTTATTAGGCAATCAGGTTCTCAAGATAGAGTTTGCTGGAATCGCTTCGGGTAGAGTGACCTGGGGGCATCGGTTTTACCGGATCAAAGGGAAAAAGACTGGGCAGTCCGTTCCACTCACGAATGCAGCGACCTATGAGGCGGTCATGAAGAAATTTGGAGTGCTGGTCGATCCCAATGAACGGCGCGCTGAAATCACCGCACAGATCGCCAAATTGGCAAAATCAGGGAAGGGACAGATTGATCTTATCCACAGGGAGGAATTAATAGAAGAAACCGGTTGGGGCGTCGAATATCCTTATGCCATTATGGGGACATTTCAGCCAGAATTTTTAGCACTGCCCAAAGCGGTTTTGATTTCTTCGATGAAAGAACATCAAGGGTTCTTTTCTCTAATCGGGAAAGACGAGAAACTGTTACCCAAGTTTGTGTCGGTCACCAATACGCCCTGGGGAAATACCGCATTAATGATCAAAGGGAATGAGCGAGTGCTGTCGGCTCGCCTCAAGGATGCGCAATATTTCTTTCAGGAAGATAGAAAACAATCGCTCCATAGTCGTGTGCCTGCGTTAGATGGAGTCATGTTTCACCATACATTGGGGACGATGCGTCAGAAGGTGGAGCGTGTTCGAGACTTGGTGGGGTGGATGGCCATGACGCTTAAGCGGGAGGACCTTAAAGAGGTATGCCAACGGGCAGGATTGCTGTCTAAAGCAGATCTCACAACTGGGATGGTGGGCGAGTTCCCTAACTTGCAAGGTGTCATGGGAGAGGAATATGCACGTCATGATGGGGAGCTCCAAGAAGTCTTCCAAGCTATTGGAGAACATTATCTCCCACGATTTCCGGATGACCAATTGCCTGCGAGTCTTCCAGGAATGCTCGTAGCATGTGCTGATCGGTGTGATTCTATTGCCTCGTTTTTTGCGGTAGGAATGGTGCCCTCCGGGTCGGAAGATCCGTTGGGATTACGACGGGCCGCCTATGGATTGGTTCGTATTGTGAGCGAAACTCCCTTGCGGCTGAATATCGTTGAGGTGGTTACTTACATGCTTCAGATCCTTGCCAAACAGGGTGTGGGGCAACACGTCTCAGGCTCTGCTACGGAAATTGTGGGATTTATCATGGACCGGCTTCGGTTTTACGGCCGGACCACCATGGACTTACGTGATGATGTCATGGAAGCAGTGACCCGTGTGCGGCCAAAGAATACCGCCGATTTAGGAGATCTGTTATCGCGCATGCGCGGCTTACAATTCATTGTGAGCCAGCCGGACTTTGAAACCCTGATGATCGGATTTAAGCGGGTCCATCGTATTGTCGAAAAAGAAGGATGGAAGGGCACAGTGGTGAATCCTGAGCGATTTCAGCATGACTCGGAGCGCCAACTTTTTCAGATCCTCAATACGGTTCAACAAGAGGTGACCAATTGTGTGGCCAACCAGGAGTATGCTGCTGCCCTTCAGCTTTTATTGACCTTCAAGTCTCCTATTGATGAGTTTTTTGCAGCCGTCTTGGTCAATGATCCTGATCCACTCATTCGTGAAAACCGACTATCTCTACTCACAGCTATTGATCATCTATTTCTGACCATTGCCGATTTTTCCTGCATTCAATCTGCTGGAGTTGAGGTGAGCTGAGGGCCATATAGACCAAGGTGAGCCAGGATCTAGAGGGGAAGGACTTAATAGTGGCATGAGCGAGGAACAGCCTTTTCCCCAGGAACCAGATGCGGTTCGACGGATACAACGCTTTACCAATTTTGTGACCATTGGCCTCATTCTTGGCTGTAACGCTTTGCTGTTACTGGGGTTGTGGGTGAGTGGAGTGGACCTTGAGTCGGCGTTGGGCAAACCAGAACTCTATGATCCAGCTAACGGGGATTGTGTTGGGGTGCAGTGGACAAAGGTGGCTGGGGCAGAGGGGCTGGTCAAAGTCTGTAAAGAATGGATAGATTTTTCCGATATATCAGGGCAAACGCATTCGTTGGCTTCAGATAGAGCCTTAGCCATGGGAGCGGATGGAAATTTGTATTTTTCTGGTCAACCAACCGAAAA
This sequence comes from Nitrospirales bacterium, assembly GCA_965248225.1. Lineage (GTDB taxonomy): Bacteria > Nitrospirota > Nitrospiria > Nitrospirales > UBA8639 > Nitrospira_E. The sequence goes on along the minus strand of CBDFIV010000015.1, from coordinate 2,691,378 downwards.
TTATCGATTGATTGCCCTGATGATTTTTGCGATAGTGGTCGTGGCATGTGGAATGTGGATAAAACGCCGATTAATTGCCAAATATCAAATTCGTCTTCAATCTTTTGACCATCGTTCGACATGAGTGTCGGGGCTACTCACCAGCAGTGATACCATCACACCTCGTTTCCACAAGTCTCAAGCACATACAGCTTTTATTACGGGAATGGCACACCCAGTCAGGCGTAACCGCATGGCTATTCGTGTTTTCAAGGAAATACGTTTGTCCCGTTGGACCATTTTTTAGACAGAATTTCCAGTTGACCATTTCTATGGCTCATTTCTATCCAAGAATACTGGTCGGGTAAAGGAGAGCGATTCATGCGGCACAAAAAATATGTCTACTTCTTCGGCGGTGGCAAAGCCGAGGGGTCGGGCGATATGAAAGAACTCTTGGGCGGCAAGGGGTCTGGGTTGGCGGAAATGACGAACTTGAAGATTTCTGTCCCCTCCGGATTTACGATTACCACTGAGGCCTGCGTGGAATATTTTCATTCCAAGAAACGCTACCCCGGCACGATGTGGGATCAAGCGCTCAAAGGGCTGCGGCAGGTTGAGCACACGATGAAAGCTCGGCTAGGCGATCCTGATAACCCGCTGCTGGTTTCCGTGAGATCTGGAGCCAGAGCATCCATGCCCGGGATGATGGATACGGTGTTGAATCTTGGTCTCAACACACACACTGTGCAGGGGCTCGCTAAAAAGACCAATAATCAACGATTTGCGGTCGATGCCTACCGACGCTTTATCACCATGTTTGCGAATGTGGTGATGGGCATGTCTCGTGAAGGATTCGAGAAAGCCCTCGATGCGCTCAAGGAAACCGAAGGGGCCAAGCATGATACCGATTTAACCGAGCAGGCATTGGGTCGTTTAGTGGAACAATATTTGGCGCTCGTGAAAACCGAGACCGGTTCTGACTTTCCGCAAGATCCTTTTGAGCAATTGCGTATGTCCATCAATGCCGTCTTTGATTCCTGGTTTGGCGATCGCGCGGTCACGTATCGACGGCTCTATGACATTCCAGATGAATGGGGCACCGCGGTGAATGTGCAATCCATGGTTTTTGGGAATATGGGGGACACGAGTGGAACAGGGGTGGCTTTTACCAGAAATCCCGCCAATGGCCTAGACACCTTTTTTGGTGAATGTTTATTGAATGCCCAAGGTGAAGATGTGGTGGCGGGTATTCGTACGCCTCTTCCCGTGGGATCGTTACAAGAGACCTTGCCTGGAGCCTACAAAGATCTCATCAAAACTCAACGAGTTCTCGAAAAGCATTATCGCGACATGTTGGATCTGGAATTCACGATTCAAGAAGGAAAGCTGTATATGTTGCAAACCCGGGTGGGAAAACGCACCGGGATTGCGGCCGTCCGTATAGCCGTGGACATGGTTCGGCAAGGACTCATCGACCGACGAGAGGCCGTCAAACGCGTCGCCCCAGAGCAGCTTTCTCAATATCTCTATCCCATTTTTGAAAGCAGCGACGAGGATAAATTTCAGGCAGTTGGCAAAGGTCTTCCGGCGGGTCCTGGGGCTGCAGCCGGTCGGATTGCGCTGACTCCCGATCGTGCGGTGGAACTCAAAGCCAAAGGTGAGCGCGCGGTCTTGGTGCGTCATGAAACGAGTCCGGACGACATTCATGGCATGCATGCGGCAGAAGGCTTTTTGACCGCCAAAGGTGGCATGACTTCTCATGCAGCCGTTGTGGCAAGACAGATGGGGAAAGTCTGTATTGCTGGTTGTGATGAGGTCGATGTGTTGCCTGACGGCAAAGTCCGATTTGGGTCCTTAGTATTGGCTGAAGGCGAATATATCTCTCTGAATGGATTTACGGGAAAAGTATATGCGGGGGATATTCCGGTCGTCGATTCAGAAGTGATTCAAGTGATTCAAGGTCGGATGGAGCCCAAGCAATCTGAAAAGTTCGGGTATTTCTCGACTATCTTAAAGTGGGCGGATGCGTTTCGGGTGTTGCGTATACGATCCAATGCGGATGTGCCCGACCAAGCCCAAATTGCACGTGGCTTTGGGGCTGAGGGCATTGGCCTGTGCCGCACCGAGCATATGTTTTTTGCCGAAGATCGTGTGGCGATCATGCAGCAAATGATTTTGGCCTCTTCTCGTGAAGAACGCGAAATTTATTTGAAGCAATTGCTCCCGCTGCAACGGCAGGATTTCATCGGACTCTATCGTGAGATGAAGGGGTTCCCGGTCACGATTCGTTTATTGGATCCGCCTCTCCATGAATTCCTCCCCAAGCGAGAGCATCTGCTCGTGGAATTGACCAAGCTAGAGTTGACGAATGGCGACCCTTCGGTCATCAAAGAGAAACAGAAAATTCTAGATCGCGTCGAAGAACTGCATGAATTTAATCCCATGCTGGGTCTTCGAGGCTGCCGCTTAGGCATTACCATGCCCGAAATTACCAGAATGCAGGTCCAAGCCATTTTCGAAGCGGCCTGCGAAGTGGCGAGAGAAGGGAAGAAGATCGTGCCGGAGATCATGATTCCGTTGGTGGGCATGGCCTCGGAAATGAAAGCCCAGAAAGAACTCATTCGTGATGTGGCAGAACAGACCATGGGTCAATATGGCATCAAGCTGACCTATCTTGTTGGGACCATGATCGAGTTGCCCCGCGCCGCAGTGACGGCTGCACAGATTGCCAAAGATGCGGAATTCTTTTCTTTTGGCACGAATGATTTGACCCAAACGATGTTTGGCTTTTCTCGAGATGATGCGGGTCCTTATATCGGGTTTTATCTTGATCGGCAGGATCGGTGTCCAGTCTGTCAGCGCAGCAATGTCGATTGGAAGAAAATGGTCTGTCGGATGTGTAAGACAACCATCGACAAAAAAGCCGAGAATATTTTACATGCTGACCCCTTTGCCGTGTTGGATCGAGAAGGCGTCGGGGCCATGATGAAGTGGGCGATTCAAGAAGGTCGGAAAACTCGGCCAGGAATCAAGCTGGGAATCTGTGGTGAGCATGGCGGGGATCCAAGCTCTGTCGAATTTTGTCATGAATTGGGGTTGAACTATGTGAGTTGCTCACCCTATCGTGTGCCAATTGCGAGGCTGGCCGCTGCACAAGCCGCTCTCGCGGCCCTAGAACGTGAGGAAAGCCAAGCCTCGAAGAAAAAAGTGCCAGTAAGGAAAAGGCAGGCGACTGCAACCACATCCACAAAGCCTGTCGTGAAAAAGAACACGAGCAAGAAAAATTCACCAACAAGAAAAAAACAGGCGACTGCAGCCACATCCAAAAAGCTTGTGACCAAAAAGACAACGAGTAAGAAAAACTCGACAACAAACAAGCCTGTCGTGAAAAAGAAGACAGCAGCAAAATCTACCCCCCGTAAAAAATCCTCAACCTCCTCCAAACGACGGTGACCTCCGTCTCATCTGATCATCTGTACATGAAACGTGCCCTTTCCCTGGCGGCTCGGGGAAAAGGGAAAACCAGCCCCAATCCCATGGTGGGTGCGGTGATTGTGAATCATGGCCGCGTCGTCGGCGAAGCCTATCATCGACAAGCCGGAAAGCCCCATGCAGAAATCCTCGCGCTTCATCAGGCGGGACCTCGTGCGAGGGGCGGTGTGCTCTATGTCACATTAGAGCCATGTTGCCATAGTCACAAACGTACACCACCCTGTGTTCCCCTCTTGCTTCAGTCGGGTCTCAAGCGAATCTGTGTGGCGATGCCTGATCCCAATCCACAAGTCAGGGGACGAGGGGTGGAGATGCTCAAACGGGCAGGTCTTGAGGTCGTTGTTGGGATCATGGAAGAAGACGCACAGCAACTGAATGAAGCCTATCAACATTGGATCACGACAGGCCGACCCTTGGTCATCCTCAAAGGGGCCATGACGTTAGATGGGAAAATTGCGACCAAAACAGGACAGTCGAAATGGATTACCGGTGAACAGGCACGACGAGATGTCCATCGTGTGAGAAGCCAATCTGATGCGGTGCTGGTGGGTGTGGGGACCGTGATAGCGGACAATCCAGAACTGTCGGCGAGAGGGTCAAAGAATGCTTCTAAACAGCGGACGGGTCGCCAGCCTGTACGGGTCGTGTTGGATAGCCATTTGCGCATTCCCATCAAGGCGAATGTTTTAACATGGATTCATGAACAACCCACGATCGTCTGCACGACGGTACAGGCCTCGCCCCAAAAAATCCAAACCCTTAAAGATCGAGGCATTCAGGTATGGGTCCTACCGCAAAAGAATCGCATGGTGTCATTGAAAGCGGTATTAGGTAAACTCGGCAAGGCCGGGATGTCCTCTGTGTTGTTAGAAGGGGGGAGTACCCTCAATGCCTCAGCCCTTCACGAGGGTTTGGTTAATCAGGTACGATTGTATGTCGCTCCCTTAGTAATGGGAGGCCAAGATGCCAAGTGCCTGATCGGTGGAGTTTCACCCAGGACGCTTGAGCAGAGCTCGTTTCTGGTGAATCCAGAACTCAAAAAAATTGGTCGAGATTGGCTGGTGACGGGAAGCCTGAATCCTCGAAAATAAGAAGACCCTGCTACCCATGATGTACTTATGACCCATTTTTGGTAAAAGAAAAATACAATTTCGTTTAAAATGGCAATGTACGACAACAGATGTGAGGTCGAAAAACCATGACCACTCTCAATTCCATTGACCACCAAGATTTAGGCCGAGCTGTCGATCTTTTGGAGAATCCATCTTTTGCGGCAAAGGTGACGAATCTCATTGGAGGGCCGATTGAAAAAGCCATCACGATGTTGCCTGAAGGTGTGTCGGACAAACTGGTTGTCACAACGCAAAAAGCCCTAACCAAAGCCATGGATTTAGCTGTCTCTACCCTGGATGAACGCTATCGCGGCGAATCTGCCGATGGCGCCCATCGATTCATGACCACGGTGAGTGGCGCGGTAGGCGGAGCGTTTGGTCTGTTAGCCTTGACGGTAGAATTGCCCATCTCGACGACCATCATGCTCCGGTCAATAGCAGACATTGCCAGGAGTGAAGGCGAGCCGCTTTCCGATGGAGCGACGAAGTTGGCCTGCTTGGAAGTCTTTGCCCTAGGAGGAGCCAAGGAAGAGGATGATGGCGTGGATACAGGATATTTTGCCGTGCGAGCAGCCTTAGCTGGGGCCATGACCGAAGCCGCGAAGTATTTAGCCGAACAGGGATTGGCTAGCTCTGGGGCACCAGTCTTGGTGCGGTTTTTGTCAAAAATTGCGTCCCGCTACAGTATTCAGGTATCAGAAAAAGCGGCGGCACAAGCCATTCCCTTACTGGGAGCCGCTGGGGGCGCCACCATTAATTTGCTCTTTATGGATCATTTTCAGAATATGGCACGTGGACATTTTATTGTGCGTCGGTTAGAGCGAACCTATGGCAAAGACCTCATTCGTGAAACCTATCAACAACTGGCGTCGAGAAATTAAGGAGGCCGAGTGCTTAACCTTCAACTAAGGAATGGCCTAGCTCCCTCGCCCTATCAGGGAGAGGGTTGGGGTGAGGGTAAAGACTCCTCCAATCGTTCATGTATCGTATGGTCTATGGCTAACACCTTCTTGATCATTGGATTTGTACTCCTAACCGCCTGTACCCAGGAGACACAAAATAAACTGGGGCGTGCCGTGCAAAACTGGACCGGGACGAATGGAGTCTTAGAAATCTATGCCGGAGCAAAACTGGTCAAACGATTCATGGAAATCGATAAATTGACCACAGCCATGGGAACCGAAGATAACCGGCCACGTCCTTACCGATTCGGCTATGGTGTCCTTGACGCGAACCTCAATGGCCAAAAAGATCCAGGGGAGCAGCAAGTCTATTTCGAATTTAGCGACTACTCCACGCCCTATATTTTCTACGAAGACCCCACCTAAGTCGCTTCTAAGCTGTATTTCTGTTCTCTTTACATTTGAATGTATTTGAAGTTTTGGTAGATGCCGGGTTTCGGCCCGGCAGCCGAGCTCCTTTTGTTTCGGCAAAAGGATCCAAAACCATTGACGCCCAGTCCGGCCACATAAAAAGGGATGAACGCAAAGCGGAGGGCGGACCAACTCGCTGCACTCAGACAAGGCCAGCCAACTGATAAGAGCGTTCATCCCGAGAGCCGGCCTGCAGGCGTTGGACAACAGAAGACTGAAGTAATTCGAGTCTGACCTCTAAAGAATTAGGGGTTCTGATGTTAGGAAGTAGACTCCAATTTCAGCCAGGCTTCCGCAAATGTCACATATTCAACAAATTGCAGATCCAAGCGATCCAGCCCATATTGATCACACAACGTGGGGAGTTGTTGGCTAAAGGCAGTAAACCGAGTCTTGATCAATTTGGGCCCCGGAAGGGTTTTACGCCCAGAAGTCGTTCGAAGCCATTTTCGAACCACGGTAATGGCTTTATCAGGTGAATTTTGATGGCTCTGAATATCTTGTCCTGAAATATCAGAAAGGGATTCGCGATATCGACGAGGGTCAGCATCGAGAATGAGGCAGCGTTTTTGTTTCACCGTATCTTGCCCAAAGGTCCGACATCCAAGGTCCAAGCCCAACTCAAAGGCCATATTAAAGCGAGGGAGAAACGAATCATGCCCCAACTCGACGCGTGAAAGGTCATGCAGGGAATATTTTGAGCCTTTGATAATATCCAAGATTTTATTCAGTCGAATGGTGCCTGAGTCGGCATCTTCCAAAGCTGAACGAGGGATAAATCCGCAATCGATGATACAAAACACAATGGCCTCAAAGATGGGCCAATATTGTTTGTCAAAGGGACAGTTGATAAAAACCGAGTCGGAAAAGGCGGGGCCCGATCTTCTCATGGATTACGTCATAGGGCTGGAGGGGAGAGGAATGAAGTTCTACGAATGTTTGGATAGGGACGCAGATTTCTTAAACAATTTATCAGCACGAAATTGAATGAGGCCTTGCCCGCTCGCCGTATCATGTGGAGCCAGGACGCCATTTGATTGTCGGGCAACCTTCGATCCCTGCTGATGGCGAATTGCTTTTAGGACAGAGAGCACTTTCGTTCTGGACAACCGACCAGTTTTTCCAAGTGTTTTAATAGTTCGTTGAGCCATTGGCTTCATCCTTTACAAAACAATCGTCCATATTTCTGCTGATTGCATTATCCCATTTTTCTCTCAGTCATACAAGGTCATGTGAAAGGTCCAATGGTATTGAAAGTGAGGTTGGAGAGATACTTCCGTAAGCCGGCTATAGTGATTCCAAAAAAAACTTCTACCTTGTTCGAAACGGAAAATTAACAATTTTGTCTTTCTTTTATTGACTGGGAATGATTTCCATGTACAAAACCATTGACGCCCAGTCCGGCCACATAAAAAGGGATGAACGCAAAGCGGAGGGCGGACCAACTCGCTGCACTCAGACAAGGCCAGCCAACTGATAAGAGCGTTCATCCCGAGAGCCGGCCAGCAGGCGTCGGCCAACGGGAGGCGGAGGAGGTTCACAGCGTTCCATAGGGCACGTCTCAAAGACAAACAGACGTTGGTAATGATTTGGAAATAATAAAAGTACCGGCATGGAGTGTTGTTGGCTAGACAACGCTTACGTCGGATCTGTCATGCCCGCGAAGGCGGGCATCCAGATCATGGGTTACATTATTGCGCATGTTTGGCATAATCCTCGGAATGTAATGGCCTTATCAATGTGTAACCCCTGAAAGAGCCAAGAACAATGGATCCTATGACGATAACAATTGGCGGTATTCTTGCTGCGGCGGCAGGCGCCTTGGGCAGTGAAGTGGTCAAGGATCTCTACCAAGTAACAAAGCAGGCGATCACAGATCTGTTTGCTGAAGAAGAAGACCTGTTTGAAGCGCTAGAAGATGTCGAAGGAAAGCCCCAATCGAATAATCGTCGAAAAATGCTTGAAGAACAATTAGAAAAGGTACACCTTTCTCAGAACCAAGAGATGGTCGAACACTTGGTCAAATTGGAAGCACTTTTGATCAATCAGAAACTATATGCGCCGACGAAGCAGACCGGTACGCTCCAGGGCAGTGGTGCATTGATTCAAGGAAAAAAGAACATTGGTGCTGGGAAAGGTGGAGTAGCTGCAAAGAAAATAAAAAAATCTCAGGTGAATACGGGTAAAAAAGGCAAAAACATAAAAGCGAAGACCTATATTGAAAATGCAAAATTTGAAGGAACTTCTCAAGGGCAGGAGATAAGTGGAAAAACCAAAGAACGCTACCTAAGAAAATTAATCAACGAATTTCAGACTTTACCACTGGCGGCAATGGGAGGGGGAGATGAACTCAAAGGTGAGGTGACGCTGGATCAAGTCTATATTGCGTTGAATACGGAAACTCCTCGGGAAGATTCAGAGGGGAAAATCAAGGGGCGGGAGCGGGTGCATCAACCGGATTGGCAGCTCGCAGAAGAAAAACATGAAATGTATGCCGCGATGGACATTGTGAAGCAAACCAAGAAAGTCCTGTTGTTGGGAGGACCCGGGAGTGGGAAAAGTACGTTTGCCAAAGAACTCTGTGCAAAACTCGCGAACATTCAGTTGAAGAATGGTCAACCTCTGGAAGGGTGGGACAAACAACTCCTTCCACTTTTTCTTGTCCTGCGTCACGTGGTTCAGGAATTGAGTCTACTTGATCTCACGGACGATTCTCACGAACAACAGGATCAACGGTTGGCGGAGGTGCTGTATCAAGCTTGGTGCAAGCCGTTTGGGCATGACCATGAGACTGCGGGGGACATATTAGAAGAGGCCTTACTCCCAGGGAATGTGCTGTTGGTGTTTGATGGCGTCGATGAAGTGCCGGTTGAGCAGCGCCCCCGTGTATATCAAGCAGTCATGGCAATCCTGGTCCGTTATCCCAAACTCAAACACATCATTGTTACATGTCGTAGCCGGTCCTACACTGGCCCGGAGATGCTTCCGGGGTTTGAAGCCCACCGTCTTGCCCCATTTTCAAAAGAAAAAATTCGTCAGTTTGCCCAAGGGTGGTATGCGGCGCAGGATGACCTTGATGCGACAAGTCGTGAAACCAGAATCCAAGATCTACAGGCCGTGGCGCTTGGTCCGTTAGCGGAATTATCGCCCAATCCCATGCTGTTGACGACCATGGCGATTCTGCATCGCAAAGGAGCGGGGCTGCCAAAAGAGCGGGTCAAACTCTATGATTTGGCTGTCAATAACATGTTGCAACGCTGGGAGAAGGACCGAGATACGGAGGAATCACGGCCAATCCGTGAGGTGCTGGAAAATGAAGGGCGGCTTCGGGAAGTTCTGACGCATATCGCACATTTTGTGCATGAAACTGAAAGCGGTCAAGTGAATCGAGAGGGCATGGACCGACATGTCTTATTGCGAGAGCTTGAGAACCCTAAAATCCTGGGCCACTTGGCTCACGCGTTTCTCAATTATGTTGATCAGCGGGCAGGCCTGTTGACCGGTGAGGGAGGTGGGGAGGGTGGCATCCCTCAAACCTATCGCTTTCCCCATCGCACCTTTCAGGAATATTTGGCTGGTTGTTATATGCTCAAAGGTCGCCGATTTCCTGAGACCTATCGAATCCGTGCAAGCGAAGGAGATTATTGGTCGGTAGCCGCACAGCTAGGCGCCGAAGAGCTGAAGTTCAATGGGGTCGGAAATAATGAAACAGCTTTGCTAGACCTCGCCTATGCGTTGTGCCCCGAAGCGCCGCCGAACAATGAGGCCCATTGGCGCGCAAATCTGTGGGCTGGCGCCGTCGCAGTCTTACTGGGAGCGGGTCCCTTTGAAGCCGATGCCGCAGATTCTCAAGGCGGAACACAATTTCTCCAAAGATTACAAATCCGTTTGCAACACGTGATGCAAGAGAGTTCACTTCCTGCCATTGAGCGAGCGGAAGCTGGGCGACATTTGGCCAAACTGGGCGATCCACGATTTAGAAAAGAAGCCTGGTGGCTTCCTGATGAGGCGTTGTTAGGATTTATTGAAATCCTTGCAGGGCCATTTCAAATGGGAGAAACGGGAAAAAGCCGAAACATCCAGATTCCCTACAGCTATTACATCTCTCGCTATCCGGTCAGCCAAGCTCAATTCCAGGCGTTTGTGGAGGAGGGCGGGTATGAGGAGGAATCATTATGGCCAGAAGCCAAAGCGGCAGGCGTATGGAAAGCAGGGAAGGTTCAGGGGCGATTCGACGATGAACCCCGTCAACAACCAGAATGGAATAGAGATCCGTTTTTATTACCCAACCATCCTGTGGTAGGCGTCACCTGGTATGAAGCTCTGGCCTATTGCCGGTGGCTGACGCAGAAGCTGCGAGAATGGCCTGAAACGCCGGAACCCTTACGGACCTTATTGGAGACTGGTGGGGAGACCGGAGCCCCATGGTCCATCATGCTACCCAACGAACCCGAATGGGAAATGGCCGCCCGAGGTTGCCAGGATGATCGAACGTATCCTTGGGGGGAAAAAGCCGATCCCAGTCGAGCCAACTATCGTGAAACCAACATCAATGCGACAAGCGCCGTAGGTTGTTTTCCGCAAGGGGCAAGTCCAAACGGAGCGGAGGAGATGAGCGGCAATGTGTGGGAATGGACGCGAAGTGTGTATGAAGATGACCCCTATCCGAATGATGTGAAAAACTGGGTTGTACGAGAAGACCTTATGGCAGGAACTGAGAAACATCGTGTTCTGCGTGGCGGGTCGTGGTTCATCTACGACCTCAGTATGCTATGTGCGATCCGCGACTGGTACTACCCGGATAGCTGGGGCAGCGATGTCGGGTTTCGAGTGGTGGCCTCTCCATTTTCTTCACGCTGACCTCTGTCCGCTCTGGCCTCTGGAACTCTGTTGTATTTTAAGCGGGCTGTGCCCGCTGTACCCTGTGGAAATTCCATATATGCATCTTTCCATCTCATAAATCTTTCGTGGTTCTTGAAGCCCGAGAAGGAGGAAACATGGAAACCAAAAGCATGCCGATCTTTTCTCGAACATTCGATCTTCTGGCGTGGCTGTTGCCTGCCACCAATCATTTCCCGCGCGCGCACCGGCATTCTCTGACGTCCCGGTTGCTTCACGCTACGTTTGATCTTCGTGAACGACTGGAAGAAGCGAATATTCAGAGGGGCCAGCAACGTCTTGCGCGTTTGCAACAAGCGGATATGGCCTTAGCCAATGTACGAATGTATCTTCGACTGGCTCATCAATTGACTTGGCTATCGGTTGGGCAATATCAGCATGTCTCAGCCATGGTGGTTGAGGTGGGTCGTTTGTTAGGAGGATGGCAAAAAACCGTCCCTCCTTCTTCGTGAGGCACTGGCGGTGGTTGATAGTCACCTGACCAATGCGGGGGCAGGCTCATAGGTCCCATCGTGTTCTGCGTGGCGGGTCGTGGATCAACAACGACAACAATATGCAATGTGCAAACCGCAACAGGAACAACCCGGATAACAGGAACAACAATATCGGGTTTCGAGTGGTGGCCTCTACATTTTTTGTGGCATCTATTTGGGGTCTCAGAAATGTTTGGCGGGCATTCCTTCCAGACCGAGAGAGAAAATGGCGGAGCCTGTTCCTGGCCGTGTTCAGCTTTTCGCTAATTTAGGAGAGTTGGACCGGGCGCATAGCAACGGCCCCGCACCCTGGGTAACTCCCTGGTGCGGGGCGCCATTTGGTTCTTGCGATGTCGCTGTATGATCAAATTTGGAGTTGGCCGAATCTCCTCCTTGCCTATCGGCGGGCCAGTCGGGGCAAGCGGGGCCGCGGGATGGTCGCGGCCTTCGAGCATCGTTTAGAAGAACATCTGTTCGAGTTGCAGGAAGCCTTGCGGAGCTATACGTATCGTCCGGGATCGTATCGAAGCTTTTTTATTCATGAGCCAAAACGGCGGCTGATCTCAGCCGCACCTTTCCGCGATCGGGTGGTGCATCATGCGTTCTGTCAAATTGCAGAGCCTCGTTGGACATCAGGGTTTGTTGAGGATTCATTTGCCAACCGCATAGGCAAAGGAACCCATCGTGCTCTCAATCGGGTTCAGGAGTTCTCTCGTCGATTCCCCTATGTCCTGCAATGCGATATCCAGCAATTTTTCCCCAGTATCGATCACGAAATTTTATGGAAAATCTTGTCTCGCACCACGCCCGACCTTCATGTACTCTGGTTGGTGGATCAGATTTTGGAAGGCAGCGTCGGAATTCTTTCTGAAGAATACACCATGCGATATTTCCCAGGGGATGATCTCTGGTCCGTCTTTCGTCCACGCGGTCTTCCTATTGGCAACTTGACGAGTCAATGTTGGGCCAATTGTTATTTGAATGGTTTTGACCATTTCGTCAAACGAGAATTACGGTGTCCCGGCTATGTCCGGTATGTCGATGATTTCCTCCTCTTTGGTCATGACAAACGGCAAATGATGGGTTGGAAGAATCAACTGGCTGATCGATTGGCTCAATTACGTCTTATGTTTCATCCTGGCGCGCATCCACGACCCGTGACCGAGGGTGTTCCGTTTTTAGGGTTTGTGGTGTATCCTGAGCGCCGCAGGTTGAAACGTCGGAAGGGAATACATTTTCAACGAAGTCTCCGCCAGCAACTTGCGGTCTATCAACAGGGGCCCTGTTCAGAGGAACACCTTCGTGCACTTGTGCGTGGGTGGGTCAATCATGTCCGGTACGGCAATACCGTAGGCCTTCGGAAAAAGATGCTCGCCTCGATGAAATGGCCCTTTGAAAATTCAACTTTAGGGAAGGAGGAGTCAGCATGGTAGATCCCATCTCCTTGCTCGTAGGAGCTTTAGCCACAGGTGCGGCCACCACCGCGCAAGGTGTAGTGTCAGAAGCAGTAAAAGATGCGTACAACGGTCTGAAGGCGTTTATTATCTCGAAATATGAATCGACGCCTCAGGTGGGGGCCACGCTTCAAACGTTGGAGCTTAGCCCTGAGTCGAAAGAAATTCAGGGTGTGGTGGAGAAGGTGTTTCGAGAGGCGGGGATGGAACAAGACGAGGAAGTTCAAACCAAAACGGAAGCGTTGCGGACAATACTTGAGAAAGAGCAGTTGCTGTCTCCGACCGTCTACCAAGGGAAAGTTGAAGGAAGTGGAGCACTAGCGCAGGGCAAAGGGGCTACGGCAGCTGGCGCTGGCAGCCTGGCGGTTGGTGGAGATGTGCATGGCAATGTTACGATTGATGCTCCCAAACCATGGCCTAAGAAATAGCCTATTAACTATCGCAAGAAACAAAATAGAGTCACGGAATTTATCCATCAAATCTATGAGATGCTTGTGCAAGGCTGTATTTCGAAAGTTTCAACTTGCGATTCCCCGTGGTCTTGCCACGGGGATCTTATTTTCCGAGAATTAGGGGTGAGTGAAAGTACTGTCCACAAAGCGAGTCATTGTGCGTGGCAGATTCATTATCACATTGTCTTTCCGGTGAAATATCGTAAGGCCTTATTAGCGGAGGATGTTGTCGAGATCATTGTGGAAGCCACGCGAGGGATTGCTGAGCGGTACGATATGGAGTTTGAACGATTGGGGTGTGATCGAGATCATATCCATCTGTTATGTTCTGCTCATCCGAAGATTGCTCCGGGACAAATCGTGCGAGTGTTCAAGAGTATCACCGGGCGCGAGTTATTCCGGCAGAAACCAGCCTTGAAGACAGAGTTGTGGGGAGGGCAGTTTTGGGCTGATGGCTACTATGTGGGCACCGTGGGAGAGGGCGGCAATTGGAGGGTGGTCGAACATTATGTGCAGAACCAAGGCAGTCCCAGAGAAGACCTGCGTCAGTTAACCCTCTTCTAATACCCCGTGGTCTTGCCTCGGGGATCTTTATTGAAGTAGGAGTGAGCTAATTGTCAAAGAAAGAACATCCAGTTTGGAGTGTCTACGACCAGTACCGCACTGTCAGGCTTAACGTAAAATACTATTCATATATCCTTAGTAAATATGAAAAGTTAAATTTTGCACTGGAACTTATTTTAATGATTTCTGCTCCCTCGGCGTCTATTGCCGGATTATGGTTTTGGGATACCCAGGTTGGGGAAATAATTTGGAAATTGATGGGTGTTTTAGCCGCCTTTACGGCGGTTATAAAACCATTGCTGGGATTTGCCAAGAAGATAAAAAAAATGGAAGAAGTAATCGCTGGATATAAAATATTGGGTGTGGAACTCGAAGAAATTAGTGAGAAAGTCAAGCAGCGGAAGAAGTACGACCGAGAGCTTCAGGTACAGTTTGAAAATGCTTTAAGAAGAAAGGGTTTCATATCTTTAAAAGAAGGTACCGAAGAAGTGAGACATTCTTTAAGACAAAAATGTGCGGAAGAAGTTGATGAAGAATTACCAGCGCAACACTTTTATATACCTGAATCCTAAGCATGGCTCCTAAGGAACCCTCAATAGATCCTCCATGGCCTTGGCCACGGAAGAGGACCGAAGAAGACGAAAAACGTTTCGCACAACTTCAGCGTGCCCATGATGAGGGCTGGCTTGATGAAGAAACCTATCAGGCCAGCGTGATGGCTCTGGAACGTCAACAAGATGAAAGCGCGGCGGTGATAGGTAGCGGGAGTTTTGCTCAGGGTGAAGGGTCCGTGGCAGCCGGAGCGGGTGGTATGGCTGCGGGACGCGATATCCATATTCAAGGGAATCTGTATATGGGGTCGCCGCCGAAAGATGCGACTGAGGCGTTGAACATTTATTGTCGTGTCCTGAGAGAGCAAGGGCGACATTTTTTGCTGCGGGGCCTGGATAAACAGTCCAGCGATTCCACCGCCACGGATCAACAGTCTCTCCAACTGGATCATGTCTACGTCAATTTGCATACGACCACTCAGCATGAGCGAGATCAGGATGATGAGACATTCCGGCAACCGGTGACCGCTCTTGAAGCGGTCATAGAGAATTCACAGGTGGTGATCCTGGGTGATCCAGGGTCGGGGAAGTCTACGTTTGTGAATTACCTGGCTTTCTGCCTGGCTTCAGCCAGGCTTGCACCCGAAGGTCATTGGATGGAAAAGTTGCCGGGTTGGGACTGCGGGAAACCGGGGTCTGTCATTCCGATTCCTGTGACGCTTCGGGAATTTGCACAGTGGGTGCCCTCCGATGTGAAACAAGCCAAAGCCCATCATCTCTGGGACTTTCTCGTGTCTCGCTGGAAAGACCAAAATCTTGAATCTGTCGCCGAGCCGTTACATCAGTGCTTGGAGAATGGAACTGCAATGGTCTTGCTGGATGGTCTGGATGAGACGGCGAAGGAAGAGCAGTTAGATTGGGTGAGTGAAGCCGTGAGAAGTTTTATGCAGCGGTATAGCCGGAGCCGGATGCTCGTGACCTGCCGCGTCTTGCCCTTTCAAGATCTGCGAAGGCATTTCCAAGGTATACCTGATTTTGAGTTAGCTCCGTTTACCCAAGAACAAATCGATGGATTTATCGAATCCTGGTATGCCGAGCAACATCGCGCCCAACACATCAAAACCCGTCAGGAGGTCGATACCCTCACGGAGCGGCTCAAGGAAGCCGTGCGTCGCCACGATCTTCAACAATTGGCGCCCAATCCGCTCCTGCTCACCGTTATGGCGTTGGTTCATACGCATAAAGGCAGACTGCCGGATGCGCGTGCGCTGCTCTACGAAGAGACTATCGAGATTCTCTTGTGGCGATGGGAGCAATTGAAGGTTCCGGGTCAGGAGCAGGACGTAGGGCTGCTCCAGTTACTCCAGCAAGCCCAACGGACCGATGTGGATCTCAAACGGGTCCTCTGGGAATTGGCCTTTATCGCCCATCGGAAAGGCAGCACTGGGGATGAGGGGGTGGCAGATATTGGTGAAATGGATTTGATTCAAGCGATGGCGGCGTTGCATCCCACAACCAGTTTGGATTGGGGAAAAGCGGTGGTGGAGACCATTAAGCTGCGAGCGGGCCTGTTGGTCGAACGGGTGCCGGGACGGTTTACCTTCCCCCATCGGACCTTCCAAGAATATCTCGCGGGTGCGTATATCGCTGCGCAGTCAGACTTTAGTCGGCAGGCCGCCCAATTGGCTGAGGAATATGCTGTATGGCGAGAAGTCATTCTCCTGGGTGTTGGACGGCTGGTCTATTTAAGCGGAGACATTGAGAAACCTCTGGCGTTGATCGCGGAACTGTGCCCGGCACAGATCAAAGAGGGCTCGATTACGGACTGGCATAAACAATGGTTGGCGGGAGATATTGTGAAGGAGATTGGCCTCAATCGTGTGAAGGACCGCAGTCTGGGAAGAGAGCTCTTGCCTCGTGTGCAAGCCCGCCTGGTGAGTGTGATGCGAGACAGTCCGCTTCCTCCACGCGAACGGGTGGAAGCTGGCAATACCTTGGCGGCTATTGGGGATTCTCGATTTCGGAGCGATGCGTGGGATCTCCCAGATGAGTCGTTGTTAGGCTTTGTGGAAATTCCTGCTGGGCTCTTTCAGATGGGAGAAAAGGGAAAGAGCAGAAACATCGAGATTCCGTATACCTATTACATCTCCCGCTATCCGGTCACGCAGGCCCAGTTCCAGTCGTTTGTGGAGGAGGGCGGGTATGAAGAGGAACAGTTTTGGGCCGAAGCCAAAGCGGCTGGCGTATGGGCCACAGGAAAGGTACGGGGATCAAGTGGAGCACGCAGCGATGGCGGGCTCTTTGACATCCCCAATCATCCTGTGGTGAGGGTCTCGTGGTATGAAGCTCTGGCCTATTGCCGGTGGCTGACGCAGAAGCTGCGGACATGGCCTGAAACGCCGGAACCCTTACGGACCTTATTGGAGACTGGTGGGGAGACCGGAGCCCCATGGTCCATCATGTTACCCAACGAACCCGAATGGGAAAAGGCGGCACGAGGATGTACCGATGATCGAACGTATCCCTGGGGTGAAGACGTCGATTCCAGTCGAGCCAACTATCATGAAACCAACATCAAGGCGACGAGTGCGGTTGGCTGTTTTCCGCAAGGGAAAAGTCCGTACAAGGTGGAGGAGATGAGCGGAAATGTGTGGGAATGGACACGGAGTCTGTATGAGGAAAAACCGTATTTGAAGGACCCAAAAACTTGGGCCACACGAGAAGATCTTTCGGCCGGGACAGATCAAGGTCGTGTTCTGCGTGGCGGGTCGTGGTTCTACGACGACTACTATATGCTTTGTGCCTTCCGCTACTGGGGCAGCCCGGGTGACGGGCTCGACGATGTCGGGTTTCGAGTGGTGGCCGCTCCATTTTCTTCACGCTGACCTCTGTCTGCTCTGGCCTCTGAAACTCTGAAATATTTTTGTATGGCTGAAATTCTTCAAAAAAATTTGCAGGCGTTGCCCGTCTTACCACTCTTATTCGGTCAT
Source organism: Nitrospirales bacterium (assembly GCA_965248225.1). Lineage (GTDB taxonomy): Bacteria > Nitrospirota > Nitrospiria > Nitrospirales > UBA8639 > Nitrospira_E. The sequence continues at coordinate 2,674,039 of CBDFIV010000015.1, read as the reverse complement.
GCCCGCGAAGGCGAGCATCCAGAAAACGCAAAGATGGATTCCCGATAACCACTGGCGGGAATGACGGAGAAGATGGAATCTTTCTCCCAACCTTCGCGCTGGCGCGTAGAAGTGCAACGACCGCGTAAAAACGAGGACAAGCTTTGTGGAAATGAAGATGTGAATACCATGCGTCGATTGATTTTTACATACAGTCTTGTGTTGTTTCTTGTTGTGGGTCTGACCCACGTGGCTATTGCCGGAGAATTTGTTGGGGTCAGTGCTTCTTCCGAGGAGAGGCCCGCTCTTCGTTCTTTGGTACGTGGTTATGTGCAAGAATCTTCTGGACAATCGCCGGATGAGCTGCTTGCACGCATTCTGAATCATCCCGATGCCAATTTTAAAACAGTCGAGGCGGCGATCCGCCAGGTGCCGCATTATTCGAAGGCTCCAGTTGGCGCGCAGCCTCAACGATCGGTGCAGTTGAGGGGCCAGGAGGCCCCGTTGGCGTTGTATGTGCCCCCTTCCTATACCCCTGAGCAGGCCTATCCCCTTATTCTCTGTTTGCATGGAGCGGGGTTTACCGGTGAAGCCTATTTGGATCGATGGGTGTCACGCTTGGAGGATCGTTATCTCTTGGCCTGCCCAACCATTCCAATGGGCGCCTGGTGGACACGGTTTGCGGAGGATCTCATTTTAGAAATTATGAACGATGTTTCGCAGGAATATCACGTCGATTCAGATCGAGTGTTTCTGACAGGAATGTCCAACGGGGGAATTGGCGCCTGGATCATTGGGATGCATCATGCCGACCTCTTTGCCGGCATTGCCCCGATGGCGAGTGGCTTGGATGATGTCATGTTTCCCTTTGTGGAGAATTTGGTGAATACGCCTGTGTATGTCATTCATGGGGAACATGATCAGGTGATGCCGGTTCGACTGAGTCGGGATCTCGTGCAAGAGATGAAGCGGCATGGTGTTCCGCATCAGTATCGCAAGCATCAATGGACGCACCCTCAGGCGGGCGGCCATTTTTTCCCTCGCCAAGAATTACCGGCGCTGATTGACTGGTTTGATCAGCAGCGACGTTCGTCCCTGCCTCGAAAAATTTCCATCGTGCGCGATGCGACGCATTTGACTCCGCTTTCATGGGGGCGAATTGATGCGACCGACCACATTGCCGAATTTTCTGAAAATCTTGTGGACAAGCGTGATCGGCTTATTGCCGGGGCCATCTACGCTAAACTGCATGCCGAAATCGTTGGACCGAATACGATTGAAGTGACCACTCTAAGGGTTAGGCACTATACGCTGTTTTTGAACAAAGACCTGGTGGATTTTTCTCAACCGATTGTGGTGAGGACCAATGGCGTACAATCCTTTGAAGGCCTGGTGAAACCCAGTATTGAAGTCCTGCTCCAAGAAGCCCGACAGCGTTCAGATTCTCACGACCTCTATTCTGCCAAGCTCACTATCGATGTCTTACCATCTGAGTAACCAACCGCTCTTTCCGCAGATGCCAGGAATTCTAAAGACCAAAAAGTTGCATGCTCGTCGTTATTGTTAACTGCAATGTTGGTCGCGGATAGTGAGGGCTTCGGGCATCCATTCTTCGAATTGTTTGATGCGGGTTTCGTGACTGGGGTGTGTGGACATAAATTCTGAGGGTTGTTGCCCCTGGCTCATTTGTCCCATGCGTTCCCATAACTTGGGGGCTTCTGTGGGATCAAAACAAGCCCGCGCGACAAACATGAGCCCCATATAATCGGCTTCGGATTCATGGTCTCGTGAAAAGGGGAGCAAAACGCCGTATTGAGCGCCGACTCCTAAAGCGCCCATGACGGCGCGTTGTGTTTGGTAATCCATATCACCCAAAGCCACGCTGGCTGCCATGGAACCGATTTGAACGAGCTTTTGATAGGCCATCCGTTCTGCGCCGTGCCGAGCGATGGCATGGGCAATTTCATGCCCCATCACCACCGCTAGGCCGTTGGTATTTTCTGCCACCTGAAACAGGCCGGTATAGACGGCTGTTTTCCCTCCTGGTAAGGCAAAGGCGTTGGCTTGCTCAGATTGGATCACATTAAATTCCCAGTTAAAGCCAGGATCCACATCGGCAGCGGCTTTCGCCAATTTTTGGCCGATAGTTTTGATAAGCGTGACGGCGTCTCCCTGCTGCATGACTTGGGATTGACTCAGGATTTCTTGATACGACTGCAAGCCTAAGGACATTTCCTGTTCACGTGTCATATCGACCAATTGGGATCGTCCGGTGATAGGAACGATTTCCTGGTTAGAGACGTAGTAGTACAGACCGTAGATGGCAAACAGGACAATGGGAATCAGGCGGACTTTCCAGCCCATGCGTCGTCGCGGCTGGCCACCCATTCCTCCCCTTCGACCAAATGGTCCTATGCGCATCCCATTATTTCTCCATGTTAGCTTTGGTGTCTTTTACGATTGCCTTCAAATGGCTTAGCCAAAAAATTTCTTAGCGACAATACCGAGTAAGTCATCCGCAATCGACCCGTCTCCATCAAAATCTAAAAATGATGCCAAGCTCCCTAAGCCCGACGGTTGTGCCTGGGCTTGGGCCCCAAGCATGCCAGAGCCAACGGCCTTTTGACTGAGGGCACCCATGGCCACCGACGCCACCATTGGCAACATTTTTTTAAGAATATCTGCACCGATACCGGTGTTGGCAGATGCTTTGGAGGCAATGTTTCGGCTCACTTCTTTGTTTCCAAATAAATGTCCCAGAATGTTATTCCCATCGTTGACCGTGTCGTTCTGTCCGAGCAGTTCGGGATTCTCCAAATATCGTTGATGGTTGCCTTTTCCCAGCGCCCCTAACAACGCACCTAAGCCATCGCCTGAGGAGCCGTTATTCCCGATGGCTCGCGCTACAGCTGGCAACAGTTGCCCCAGGGCACTTTGTGTTTGTGTTTCCCCGAGCCCCAATGATTTTGACATGTTTTGAACAATGGCACCGCCACCCGCATTAATAATGGTATCTAAGAGATTCATGAGAGAAACTCCTTTCACACTAATGAAGAAATAAATAGGAAACTCCTGCGTTGGCAGGAAAGGAGAGGGGATTGAAAATTTTACTGAAAAGAAGAGGAAACGTGCTATAGGTGATTACCCGCAGCAAAAAATTTGCCTAAGGCTCCGAGCCCTTATTGTCCAATGGGTTGGAATTCCGGTAAGGGGTGAGAGTTTGTTCGGCGATAGGGGGAAGACCACAGCAAAATGAAAACTTTCCGGAATACCTTTCCGGAAAGTTTTCATTGGCTGGACATGGGAAGAACCCCTCTTGTTGGATTATTCCAGGGGAATACGGATTTTTTGTCCCGGATAGATCAAATTGGCATCTTTAATCACTTCCCGGTTGGCTTCAAAAATCTTTGGATAGGCCATCGCATCGCCTAAGTAGGCTTTGGCAATTTTTGAAAGGGTATCCCCAGATTGGATGACATAGTATTCGATTTTGGCTTTTTGGTCAGGGGCCATAAGTTTTTCAGCAAAGACTTCAGCCACGCCTTTGACGTTTCCGGCTAATAAGACGGCTTTTTCTTTGGACTCAGGGCTTGGCGCTTGGCCAGCTAAAAAGACTTTTCCGTCGTCTTCTTGAAATTCAACCTTTAAGTCGGTTAAACCCAGGGCGCGAGATTCGAGGTGCTCACGAATTTTCGTCGCCGGATCATCCCCACCCCCAAAGACTTTTTCTCCAATGCTTTTGACGAAATCAAATAATCCCATAGAAAATCTCCTGCAGATAAGAAAACGGTTATGAGGGGGATTGAATATCTTCACAACCATATCGAGTCTTCGAAGATTAGTAAAGGCCATTGGGGAGCAATGGTTAGAGCCTGGGACACAATGGGCTAGGGAGGTGGGACACTTGAGAAAAATCCTCAGACATGATTGGATAGAGATGCTAGGGAAATACGAGGGGTTTTCTTTCATCTTGTGACCCCCTAGCAAATCTGTACTCCCTCACCACATCTAACGGCCTACAAGAATGCCAGCGATCGGCATGAGGTACACAGGGGGAACCATGAATCCAGAAATATCTCCAACAGACCATTCACCCAATCGTTTTAGTGGTAAGCAAGTCGTGCTCTTGGTCGGTCTTGCCGTGTTGGCTACCGCATTGGTGACCACGTGGTGGGTCAATCAGTATTTGTATGCGGCCACGTTTGAACCGACGCAGTTGACCCAGTCGGAGCAGCGTTCCTTGGAGAACAAAATGGCAAAATTGGGGCATATTGATGAGTCGAGTTCTTCCTTGCCAAAGCCAAACGTTTCTTCTCCAGGAGGTCCTCTTGAGCCCGAACCCTATTCTGAGAAGGGAGCCTCACGAGAAATTCGGTTGTCCGAACGAGAGGTCAATTCGCTAATTGCGAAGGATGCCGAAATGGCGAAACATGTGGCCGTGGATCTCGCCGATAATCTGGTGAGTGTCAAATTGGTGGTGCCGGTGAATGACGAAATACCTCTGGTAGGCGGCAAAACCTTAAAGCTAAATTTCGGGGTTGAACTGAGTTATGCTAATGGGAAGCCAGTCGTGGCCATGCAAGGCATCAGTTTAGGCGGCGTTCCCCTGCCCAGTGCGTGGTGGGGTGATATCAAGCATCTCAATTTGGTTGAAGAGTTTGGTGGCCCTGGAGGGTTTTGGGATCAATTTGCCAAAGGGGTGGAAGATCTCCACATTCAAAATGGCCAACTACGGATTACCCTAAAAGAGTAATAATTCTTTTCCTTAATCCAAGTATGTGTTGAGTAGCAAGGAAAGCATAAATGAGAATGTCGATGTCTGTAGCCAGTTACATAAGACATTGAATGCTCTGGAACCACCAGGCAACCTTAACGTTTTGATGCAGAACGGAGTAGAGGGATGCCCCCAACTCACCAATGGGGTAGTAGTTCCATGGTGAGTCGGGATTGTCAAAGAGAAAAATAGTGCTATCCCACCAGTTCGGCGACGGGTTCTTGGATTGACCGGTTGACCGTCTTCTTGGTTTTGGTCCTTCTGCGCCGTGGGGAAGGGACTGGTTCCCCTGTAGTCTGAGTATTCATTGCAGGGATCGGTAAGATATCTAGGGACTGGGTGCCTTCTCGTTGTGATGAATGGGTTGGTTCTAATGTACGCGAAGTATTCCTCACTGGTCTGGTTGAGTTATCTGTGGCCAGAATGTCTTCCGCCTGTTGCAGTTCTTTAATCCGTGAGTGATGTTGTTCTAACTCCCAAGCCACAGATTTAGTGAGCCAGGCAATCTTGGCTCGTAATTTTTCCATGGTGTGTTCATGATGTTCCATCTCGTTTTTTCGAGCTACGCTAATGTACTGGACGTCCACGTACGGCATTCGTTCCTCCTCCTGTGAAATTTTCCTTCGTTGGATGGGTTCGACCTTCCACCCTGGCCCGGTCTCTTCCAGGAAATTAAGCAAAACCATTGCCAAGAAGGATGGGGGGAGAAAGAAACACGCAATCACTTGATCTTCTTCAGATTTTTGTCGTCGGTGATTTCGTCAAGTGCATAAAGGAAAGGGGTGACGACCCGGAACAGTCAATGTTGGTGACAAGAAGAATGAAATCGTGATGGTAAGTGAGAAGATTGAGGAACGTTGCAATGTATCTGAGATAGTCTTACAAAAATGGAGAAAATTTGTTCGACACTTTGAAGGGCGTGATGCCTCGGTTTGGGCACCTGAATGGATGGGAAAGGAAAGCTTGCCTGTGGTTGAAAGATATTCTGATGCGTTCTTGTTGGTCGGTTAGGATTTATGGAAGTTTCTGACTGTCCGGCTTTAGAGCAAGGTATTTTTTCCGAAAGGGTCTCGTAGCCAAGCGATGGTTGGTATTGTTGGAGAATGGTGTATACATTCTAATCGAGGAAGACTCTCATCGTGACTAAAGCGTATACCGGTAGTCAATTTCGGAATCGTCTATTAGATCTCATGGGGCAGAAAGACCACTGGGCCTGGCCGCAATTTATCGGACCATTGATTTCCAAGGCGCAACTCAAAATCCATTATCAGCAGGAGTATGCGGTGTATGTTCGGGATTTCCCCGTATTTCTCGCACGAATTCATGGCAAGAACCCACCGTTGGCCGTGCGAAAAATGTTAGCCGAAAATATTTTTGAGGAAGATACGGGGCAATTATCGTTGGGCCTGTCTCATCCTGACCTTTTTATTCAAATGATGCAAGGTTTAGGGTTTCGCAAGAGGGAATTTGAGCAAACCGTGCTCCTGCCTGCGACGCGCCGTTATCGGGGATGGCTGGATCGGATGTCCAATCATCCGGATTGGGTCGTCGGCGCGGCGGTGATGACGATTTTTGTGGAGGGGAGTGTGCATGATCGTGTGGAGCTGAGTCGGCCGAGTCGGCCAAAAACGGCAAAGCAGATCACCAAAAAAATTACCAACCATCCCCTGGTCACATTCCATGGGGTTCCGCCCCAGGCCATGAATTTGATTCGGGCTCATCAAATGGTGGAAGGCGGACATCGGCATGATGCCTATTCCATGGTCGTGAATCAGGCCAAGACGCGAGCGCAACAGGATATGATTGTGACGACTCTCCAACGGACGCTGACTCTCTGGCTTCGCTATCGTGATGGCGTCGCCCGCGCCTGTCAGTTGACGCCGCAATAACGGACCACAGATCCCTTCTCAGTAAGTAATTCTGTTTTAAACACTGGCTTGAAATAGGCGAGATGTGGTAGGTCTTGCCTGCTATGTCTGCTCCATCTGTTCTCCTCATTATCCCGCCGCTGACTCAACTCAACACGCCCTATCCTTCAACGGCCTATCTCACCGGTTTTCTGCGCTCGCAAGGGTACCGTACGCATCAAGCCGATGTGGGCATTGAAATGGTGCTGGCGTTGTTTTCTCAACAGGGGCTGAATCGGGTCTTTGCTGCACTTCGAACACAACCACTTGAACATTTGCCTGGCGAGGCGCGGCAAATGTTGAGCCTTTCGCGAGCGTACGTCGAATCTATCGACCCGGTCATTCGATTTTTGCAGGGCCAGGATCCGACATTGGCGTCGCGCATTTGTCAGGGAGGATTTCTTCCCCAAGGCCCACGATTTTCGATACATGAATCGGGTGGCCAAAAAGAAACGGATGTATCCCGCGATCAAACGGACCACGCGAAACATTTGGCGACGTTATATCTAGAAGATCTGGCTGATCTGGTTCAAGCGACCATCACCCCCCACTTTGCATTAAGTCGCTATGCAGAATCGATTGCGATGCAGGCGAACTCATACGATGGCCTGGAAGAGGCGTTGGCTCAACCCATGAGTCTCACGGACGAGTGGATGGTCCAAGCAATGTGGAGGCATGTTGAACGGCATCAACCCGCTGTTGTGGGTTTGTCGGTGCCATTTCCAGGTAATCTCTACGGCGCACTTCGAATGGGACAACAGTTGCGCACTCGAAGACGGGACATCAAGGTTGTGCTTGGAGGTGGGTATGCCAATACGGAATTACGAAGATTACGAGACCCCCGCCTCTTTGAAGTACTCGATTTTGTGACGTTAGATGATGGCGAACGTCCCTTCCTGTGTTTGTTGGAATATATACAGGGGAAACGCGTCGAGGCGGATCTGTGTCGAACCTTTCTCAGATCCGGTCCAGTAGTCGCCTGGCGCAATGGAGCGAAAGAACCGGATGTGCCCCAATCTGAAATAGGCACACCAACGTACGAGGGCTTGAATCTTCATCAGTACATTTCTGTCTTAGATACGTTGAACCCCATGCATCGTCTTTGGTCGGACGGGCATTGGAACAAACTGACCGTCGCTCATGGCTGCTATTGGAAACAATGCACCTTCTGTGATGTGGGCTTGGATTACATTGGCCGGTACGAAGTGTCGCCTGGCGACCTGTTGGTGGATCGTATTGAAACGTTAATCGCGGAAACCGGAAGGCGTGGTTTTCATTTCGTGGATGAGGCCGCTCCACCGGTTGGGTTGAAGTCTCTCGCCCTTGCCCTTCTGGAGCGAAGCGTGACGATTTCTTGGTGGGGCAACGTTCGGTTCGAACCAGCATTTTCACCTGACCTGTGTCGGTTGTTAGCCGCCTCAGGATGCATTGCGCTCAGCGCTGGATTGGAAGCCGCTTGTGACCGCTTGTTAGCTCTGGTCAAAAAAGGCATTACGGTCGATCAAACGGTCCGTGTGGTAAAGGCATGCCGGGAAGCAGGAATTTTGGTGCATGCCTATTTGATGTATGGCTTACCCAGCGAAACGCTTGGCGAAACGTTGGAAAGTCTCGAACGGGTTCGCCAGTTGTTTGCGCACGAATTGATTCAATCAGCTTTCTGGCATCGGTTTACGACGACGGCGCACAGCCCCATTGGCTTGAATCCCGATGCCTATGGTCTTCAACTGGTGGGACCGGCGTTCGAGGGGTTTGCAGAAAATGATCTCGTGCATCAAGATCCTCATGTGTCTGTGCCCGAATGGGTGGGAGATGGTCTGCGTTCGGCACTTTGGCATTATAAAGAAGGCCTGGAACTCAAACGAGATGTGCGCGAATGGTTTCCTGAACGGACACCCAAGCCGAAAGTTCCGCGAACCTGGGTGACTCGGATTTTAGAGGCTGGGCCCGAAAAAGACTCTTCTCAAAGAGAACGAAAGTTTGTGTGGATTGGTGGGCAACCGGATGTTGAGCGTGGAAAAGGCGAACACTATCGAATCATCCTGCCCAATCGGACGAAGGATGAAGAAGTGCGACTCAAACGGGGCCAAGCCGAGTGGTTTCTCAATCTGATTGAACGGGCCACGCCCGTCCATCAGCCAGGAGGCCATCGCTACCCAGTCTTCAAAGAAGTTCGCGCAGGCTTCCCCTTCGGTGGTCCCAAAGGTTTCGACAAATGGTGGCAATCGGCCTCAGCCCAGAAAGCCAAAGTCATCGGGCTATTGTTAGTATAACCAGCGTTAAAAATTTGATATTGGCTGAATATCAAGTCGGGGATGTGTCTTTTCCCTCCTTTGTAAGGAGGGATCAAAGGGAGGTAGAGTTTTTCAGTTTACTCCATAATTTCAATCTATAATGCAGAAGGAGACCTCATGACCATAGCGAAGTATCCACGGAGTCCCAAAGAAGAAGTTAACGGGCTTTGTCATCTTACTCGGCTCATCGATAAAATCCGTATGCGCAATGCTGGACAAATTCAAGATTACAATTATCTGACGGCCGGCTTAGATAGAGTCAAGCCCAAAGTTAGTTGAGATTCTCCACGGCTCCGAGGTTCATGTTACGCAACCTTCTTTGACGCGGTCTTCTCCATATTCAAGTCTCGCTGTAGGGCCTCCCGGAGCTTGGACAAGTGCCGATAGCCCTTGACTCTGCGGAGTCGCGGCTCAATATCTAGCCACGCCGTGGCCAACCACCGCTGTCGCTGATTGGAGTTCGTCCAGCGATCGACCTTGGCACAGCGTTCCTCCACCAAGGCATTGATGGATTCTAGGCAATTCGTTGTCTTGAAAGACAAGCCTAAGAGGGCCAACACTCCCAGCCGATGCAACGTCAATGTTTCCTCCAACCCTTCCGCTAAACTCCGCGCGGCCGATTGGTTGCGGTCCACCAATTCCGCCTGCAAGCGCGTGAGCGCGGCTCTGGCTTCCACATAGGTCGGGCGCTGATACGCCCGTTGAAGCCGGCGTCGCCAGGTGGCCTGCTCCCCTTTCGGTAAATGCCTCACCACATTCTCCCGTTTGTGCCACTGGCATCGCTGGACCAGGGCTGATGTCCCAAAGGCCTGTCGCACGGCCGCTCGTAGGCCTTTCCCCCCATCAATGATGAACAAGAGCCCCTGCGAACTGGTGAGGCCTCGCTCCTCCAACTCCCGGAGAAACGACGTGAGGACTGGCTCGTTTTCCGTCCCCGTTTCCACAAAACCCAGGACGTGCTTCTCTCCTGTGAGGGTGACCCCGACCGCCACCACCATCGTCATCTCGGCAAAGGTCTTGCCATCAAGAAAGATGGCCAGCAGATCCAGCTCCCTCAAATCGCGTTCCTGTAATCCCTTCAACTGCTTGGCGCTGGCCTGGGTAAAGTTCCGCGACACCGTCGAACTCGACAAGCCAATCGCTCCGGGGACGGCAGCGGCGGCCGCTTCATAGTTTCGGCAGGAAATCCCATACAACACCCGCTTGAGGAGAACCTCAGCCAGCTGGCCCGTGCCGCGGAGGTGCGCCAGACTCTCTAAGGGGATTTCCCCACCGCCCTCCACGGATTGGATACGCGGAATCTTGCACGGATGCCGTTGCCCCGCCAGCCGGACGCTCCCGGGATTGCTCCCGTGACGATACCCGGGGAGCTGTGCCGCCGCCTTCCGTGCATACCGGATCCCCGCCAATGTCCGCACCTCATCCTCTAAGAGCTCACGAATCCGCATCAAGCCCAAGGGAATAAGGGCCTGAATACATTCCACCTTCGTCTCCACATCAAAGTCGGCATACTCTTCGGCGCGAAGGATTTTCACGGGACCCAACCGTTTCGTCTTCTTGCGTCTCTTCGTCGTTTTCGCAATACTGCTCATGCAGTGGCTCCTTTGCGTTGTTGATGAGTGTCGGTTCTTCGTCGAACGCCATCTCATCACAGGTGGGGGAGCCGCTTCAAATTTCAACTAACAGTAGCACCCATTCCTTAGATAAATATTTGTTAGATAAAATGGAAATTCAAGGTGTTAATCTCGAGAAGCGAGTCCTTGAGGGAGGTAGTGACGAGGATGTGGCCGATTGGGTGAAGGCCAACAGCAAAGCCCTGACGGACGAAGATAAAGCTGAATGGAATAACATGGTGCTGACATTTGGTCCCAAGGCGCCAATGGCCCAGCAAGCCTTCGATCGAAATAAAGCGGCTTTAGCTGAAAAGCGTGGCGTGTCAGTAGAGGAACTTTCTCACATCACCACCTGGACCGGCCTCATCGAGCACGACGAAGACCGCATGTAGGAAGTGAAGTCTTTCATGGAAAAATTTTGGCAATCTCTTACCCTTCTTCCATTATGACGCACTCTTAATTATAAAATTCTTCATATGGAGTTTGTTTGCTGGTTAAGGAATGGCTGCAGTCTTTCTAAAGTGTAGGCCTTTACCTGTAGTATGGGCTAGCAGTTTGATGGTCTGATTTTCAAGAAATTTACTAGTGTTCTAAAAAAATGAAACGAGCCTTAGCCATTTTAGGAACTGGATCTGATGTTGGGAAAAGTCTGATCACCGCTGGATTTTGTCGTCTGATGTTGAGAGCTGGATTTAAAGTGGCGCCATTTAAGGCGCAAAATATGTCGTTGAATTCTTTTGTGACGCTGGATGGGGGGGAGATGGGGCGAGCTCAAGTGTTGCAAGCGCAGGCTTGTGGTCTTGCTCCAAGTGTGAATATGAATCCGGTGTTGTTGAAGCCCGAGGCCGATAGCCAGTCTCAAGTGATTGTGCAGGGGAAAGTGTGGGAAACGCAGGAAGCGCACGAATATTTCACCAACAACGCACTGTTGTGGGATGTGGTGAAGAGCAGCTATGACGAGCTGGCCAAGGCTTATGAGGTCATCGTCATTGAAGGGGCGGGGAGTGCGGCGGAGATGAATCTTCGGGATCGCGATATTGTGAATTGGCCCGTGGTGGAGATGGCTGATGCGGCGGTTATTCTGGTCGCAGATATTGATCGAGGTGGCGTGTTTGCTCAGGTCATTGGCACGATGGATTTGTTGGCGCCGGAAGAACGGCAGCGGGTGATTGGTGTGGTGATTAATAAGTTTCGAGGCGATCTCACGTTGTTTGAGGATGGTGTGAAGATTATTGAAGAACGGACAGGGGTGCCGGTGTTAGGCGTGTTGCCCTATTTGCGAGACTTAGAATTAGATCAGGAAGATAGCGTGGACATTGAGCGATTTCGCATGACCCCTTTTGCCTCAGAGAAAGTGAATGTTGCTGTGGTCTTGCTACCCCATATGAGCAACTTTACCGATTTCAACCAGTTGTCAGCTGAGTCTGATGTGGCTCTTCGCTATGTGGCGTCTCCTCAAGACCTTCATGGAGCGGATGTCATTATACTGCCGGGGAGTAAAACCACGATTGAAGATTTGACCTATCTCCGGAATCTAGGCTTCGAGGAAACGCTCATAACTCATGTGCAACGGGGAGGGGAAATACTAGGGATCTGTGGGGGATTTCAGATGCTAGGAAATACGATCACAGACCCTCAGCATGTCGAGACGGGTGGTTCGTCGAAAGGCTTAGGGTTGCTTGAGCTCGAGACGGAATTGCTCCCTTCCAAAAGGACCGTGCAAGTCCGGGCACAGGCCTTATCAGAATTTGCCAATCTTGAGTGTCTGGTTGAAGGCTACGAAATCCATATGGGACGCACAACTCGTGCGAAGACGGTGCCACCATGTTTTCAGATTCTCCCTGATGAAGCTCAAGTCTCTTCAGGGCACCATGAGCAAAGAGACGATGGGGCGATGCGAGCAGATGGGTTGGTGTGGGGAACGTATATCCATGGGGTTTTTGATCAGCCAGCTTTTCGGCGGGCTTGGCTGAATCGAGTGCGTGTTCGAAAGAAACTTCAACCACTTGCGGTGCAAATTTCTCAAGCTGTTTCAGATAGGTTGGTCCATGCTCTTGATCGTTGGGCGGATCATGTCAGCATGTATGTAAATATGAAGCCTATCTTGGACTCTATTGGGAGGCTGTGATAAAAGAGTTCATCGACATTGTTTCTGCAGTTTTTTGATTGATACCGGCGAAAAAGTATAGAATTATGGAGCCGTTATTTTTTCTAGTTTCCCAGGAAAATACATGCGTCTCTTAGGTGAAAGGCGATCAATGGTAAACGAGGGATAAGCAATCTGTTTGCAATAGATTTTCACATTCTTTTGCGAATAATCTGTCAATATTTGTGGAGGGTACCCATGAAACCAACATTACCGGTCATATTTTCTTTCTTTGTTTTATCTGCCTGTGGAGGGGGCAGTGCTCGTCTAGGAACTCCTGTCACGCTCACGCCTGGTCCCATTACGATTCAAAATACGGTGCCGTTTAGTCCAGGAAATAATATCGCCAATAATATCAAACAGGAATGCGATCTCAATCAACAACTTTCTGCTTTTATTAAGGAATATGCCACTGAAAAAGGCGTAGAGTTGCGAGGGGTGGATGTTCTTGATACAAGCGGATCTGGAAATGTCGTGAAAATAGAAATTACCCACGCCATTAGTATGGGTAATGCCTTTCTTGGTCATCGCAAATCTACATCAGTCAAAGGGGAACTCTATGATAATGGCAAACTCTTGGCTTCCTTTACGGGCGGCAGAAATTCTGGTGGAGGAGCATTTGCTGGATTTAAGGGTTCTTGCGCGGTATTAGGACGAACGGTGAAGGTCCTTGGTCAGGATATCGCGACATGGTTGAAACAGCCTTCCAATAATGCCCATCTCGGTGATTAGTTTGGTCGTGTCAGCACGGTGGTTGTGAATTTTTGTTATTGGTTGACAATGAAGGGACCGCTTTCCTCTTGCCGCCTCCAACATATTGACGGAACGGATGAAGGGAAGCGGGTGAAAATCCCTCGTGGTCCCGCCGCTGCAACTGGAGACGAGCCCCGCAATGCCACTGTCTGAAGAAGCAAAAAGTTAAAAGGGAAAAGTCGGAAGGGTCTTCTACTTCTCACATTTTACCTTTCACTTTTTACTTCATTTGGATGGGAAGGCGCGAGCAGTAGATCAACTCACCTGTAGCTGAACCCCAGAAGCCAGAATATCTTCTTGCATTGGCAATTTCCTGATTTCGTTCGATCTTTTCAGCTTGCTGTTCTTTTTGCGCCGTCTGGCGTTGTTTATGGAGTTTCTTGTCTGCCGTGGCTTGAATCTGATCGGCGAGGAGGATGAAGGCTACTGAAACGAGGAGGAGGGGGTGAAAAGTTTTTCATGATGAAAGCCCCCTTGTTATGGCAGGTATCCCACCGTGGCCTACATGAAAATGCTAAGAAAATTTTGGCTATTGAAATCCTTCACAATGAACCACGAATGAAAATCTAATTTTGGCTTTGATGATGGCTGGCAAGATTTCAACTGAAAGGTCATTGGGGGCTTAAAGGAACAATCGAAAATTGAAACAGGAGCCTCTGGTTTTTCCTCAGAGACCCCTGTTGGTGAGAAGGAAAATAGCTTAATCGTGGACAGCGTTTATTGTTGTTGGCAAGGTTCGGTCACTGATCGACGTGTAGAGAACCTTCGCATGACGGCTAAACCCAGTAATCCTGAACCGAAAAGGGCCAACGTGGCTGGTTCTGGTGTGGCGACTGCGTTTGCCGAAACAGCGGAAATATACATTTGGTTTTTATTCGTGAAATTATCGTCGCCAACGACAGTGGCTCCAGAAATAAAATAAAAGGTGGTACCGGTCAGTAGTGTTGGTTTTTCAAACATATGAGTGAGTGCGTAATCCGTATTGAATTCCCCTACAGTTGTAGGATTCACTCCATCAACCAGAAATCCAAAATTCCCCTCAAAATCTGTTCCATGGCTGCCGTTCACAATTTCCAAAAGATCAATTTGCACTTTTTCACTAAATTCAAGTTTTAAAACTTCATCAAAAGTAATGTTATCGTCTGAACTTGGCGCACAACGATTTGTTCCCCCATTCTGTGCCCCAAGCGGGGCTCCGGCATTAAGTGTTTTGCACACCCCCATCCCAGCATCTCCTCGATCCATGTACACAAAATAATCCTGTGTGTTGGCTAGATTTCTTGCCGTGGCCGTGACCGTGATTCCGCTATCAGTCGTTTGAAAGGTCTCCCAAGCCGATTCTCCAGTCCCGCCAGCATCAGCATTCGTATCCGCAAGATTTTGAAAATCGAAACTTGCCGCGAAGGCGGGGGCTGAAAACAATGTCAGCATAAGACCAAGTGTACCGGCACCTTTAATAATGGAATGATGATAATTGATCATGAGCTGGGCTCCTTCGATTAATGATGTAATGTTTGTCTTTGTTTATAAGAATAGCAAGATGGAGACCAGTTTTGTTAATAAATGGGAAACACTTATTCTTCAATGGGTTAGAGCTTGTGCAAGCAGATATGGCAAAAGGAGTTCGTAAGGAATTGAAGCGGTGCCCGTGGAAGGAATGAGAATTAATTTTCACGATCTTGAAAAAATGATCAATAGAATCTAAGAATTGAAGAAAAATACGTTGACGGATATTTTTACAGAGAGGTGCGCATGTAAAAAAAAGAATAGACAGGCACTCGTTAGGCGTTGTTGTTTTGTTAAATTTGCGCAAATTTTTGTCTCTAGACTTTGATTCGTTGTTGTTAGTTGACAAAGGGTGGCAAGCCTTCCTATTGTCATTCGCAACATATTACGGAATGGATGCAGGGAAGCGGGTGGAAGTCCCGCGTGGTCCCGCCGCTGTAACTGGGGACGAGCCCCGCAATGCCACTGTCAGAAGAAGCAAAAAGTTAAAAGGGAAAAGTCGGAAGGGTCTTCTACTTCTCACATTTTACCTTTCACTTTTTACTTCATTTGGATGGGAAGGCGCGGGTAGTAGGTCAGCTTAAGAGTCGCTGAACCCCAGAAGCCAGAATACCTCGTTTGTTCCAAGACCAATAATCCCTCGTGGGCTGGGGAAGTGGTGAGGATGAAGAATCGGGTGCAATCCTCAAGGTTTATGAAGCCTTGGGGATTTTTTATTTTGGCAGGTATTTCCATTTGCACGGGTAATATTGGTAGGCAAGTACGATGTCTTTACCTTCACCCTAGCTTTCTCCCTGCGAGGGAGAGGGGACTTGGCCGTAGTCTAACCGTTCGAGTCTTCTTCTCTGTTATAATTACGTGTTTTTTTGCGGCCTCCTATCCAACTTCTCTAGTCTATTCTGATGAGACCGATTCAATGAGACGTCGACAACAGGGCATTTTGACGGGCATGCCATTCATGGCCAACATAGCGCCGCGCACGTTCGTCGATGATCTGGATCGGAAGCTGTATCTCGCGAACCCTCCCAAGCGGATCGTATCGTTAGCCCCCAGCATTACGGAAATTCTTTTTGCCATTGGCGCCGAGGATGAAATTGTTGGCGTCACCGACTTTTGTAATTTTCCACCGGCGGCGTTGGCAAAACCGAAGGTCGGCTATTCGCAACCGAATTTGGAATCGCTGGTGGCGCTTGAACCGCAACTCGTCTTGGCCCCTCCCTCGTTTCTTCGTGCAGATTTGCTGGCCAAGTTGGAACAGCTCAAGATTCCCACGTTTGTGCTCGAATCAAAAACGATGGAAGGGATTTTTGGCCATATTCAGTTGTTAGGAAGAATGGTGGGCCGAGCGCCAGAGGCCAATGCGTTGACGGCAGGCATGCGCAAGCAAGTCAGTAATCTTATGAGAAAAGTTGAAGGGCGGCCTCGTCCTACCTTGCTCTATGTCCTCAGTTCGGATCCTTTGATTACGGTAGGTCCTGGAAGTTTCATTCATCATTTGATTGAATTGGCCGGAGGGCGGAACGCGGCTGAGCGGGCGAATGCTCCCTACCCACGGCTGACGATGGAAGAGGTGTTGACGCAAAATGCCGACATCTTGCTCTTTCCAATCGGAGAGTTTGAAGGGGTCCCGCAAGCCGAACAAGATCGCTGGAAACGCTGGAAGACCTTACGGGCGGTTCAAACGGGAAAATTATTTCAGGTCCAAGCTGATTTCCTGAATCGTCCTGGGCCTCGGGTGATTGAAGGGTTGCGACATTTGGTCACATTGCTCCATCCAGATGTTTCTCTAGACGAAATCATCGATGAACCCCAGCCATAGATTCGCTCAAGGACTGACGGTGTGATGACCCTAATCCATATTCTTGAAGGAATTGGTTTGTGAAGCCAATTCTTGACGCCCCATCGCTGAGCCCGCCTCCGACGGTGCTCCCGTTGGAGCATTCAATGTCGATGAAATCCGCATTCAATGTGGCCCCGGCGTCGAGGGGAACGCTGACACGGAGTCGATGCTGGCTATGGGTGAGTGCAGCCTGTGTTCTGACCCTGTTGGTCTTTGTGGGATGTTTAGGACTTGGCACACAAGCTATTTCCTATTCAACCATTATTGCCGTGATTATGGAGGCAGTGGCTGGCACGTCTATGGAGCGGGGTCTGAATGATCCGACTTCCGTCATCCTTCTTCACGTCAGGATGCCTCGCGTGCTTCTCGCGTTTTTTGTCGGTAGTAGTTTGGCGATGGTGGGGGTGGCCCTTCAGGCTTTGTTGCGCAACCCTTTAGCGGATCCATTCGTCATTGGTATTTCCAGTGGGGCCGCGCTTGGAGCAGCGATTGCCTTACTGTTTGGTCTTGGGATATCGGTGGGAAGTCTTTCGGCTCTTCCTATTTGTGCCTTTGCGGGCGCGCTGATCTCCCTCACGATCATGTATCGAATTTCTTCGGCGCAATTTGGTTTTTCGGTGTATACCTTGTTGCTTGCCGGAGTAGTGCTGAATGCCATTTTCTCGGCCTTTATTATGTTTCTCACCAGTATTGCTGATCCGAATCGCGCTTTTGGGATGTATGCCTGGTTGATGGGGACGTTGACCGGTCCGGATTGGCCAACATTGGGAATATTGGTGTTGTATCTGGGAGCGGGTCTGGTCATTCTGGGAATGCATGCGCAGTCGCTGAATCTGTTGACCCTTGGGGAGGAAACGGCGCGTTCGTTAGGTGTCGAGGTGGAGCGGGTTAAAAAAATGGTGTTCCTTGCTGCCGCACTTCTTACGGGAGCGGTAGTCAGTTTTAGTGGCATCATCGGATTTGTAGGACTCATCATTCCCCATGCCGTGCGATTGGTAGTTTCGGCAGATCATCGTCTTTTGCTACCCGTAGCCGGATTAGTGGGTGGGATGTTTTTGATGTTGGCTGATACGGTGGCCCGCACCGCATTGAGTCCCAGTGAATTTCCCGTTGGTGTGATTACCGCCTTGGTTGGTGGGCCCATTTTTTTATGGTTATTAACGACCCGGCAAACACAGTTGGGTATGAAGTAATCGTGATGTTAAACGAGCCAAGCACTTCCAACGTGGCCTATTCGCTGGATCAGATCAGCTTTTCCTATGCAAGAGGAAAGAACGCGGCTTCTGAGACTGTCTTGAAAGAGCTGTCCTGTCTGATTCTTTCTGGGCGAGTGCTAGGAATTCTTGGCCCAAACGGGTCTGGGAAAAGCACCTTACTGAAATTGTTAGCCAAAGTGTTTCGGCCTCAGCACGGCACCATTGAACTATTGGGCGAGCCGTTATCGGGACTGTCACAGTTGGACGTGGCCAGGCGAGTGGCATTGGTGCCGCAAGAAACGCTGCAGGTCTTTCCCTTTGCCATTGCCGAGATGGTGTTGATGGGGCGAGCTCCACATCATCAAGGTTGGGGAGGTTGGCATTGGGAAGATTCCCATGATTGGGCAGTGGCTCAGAATGCTATGGAAGAGCTTGATGTGGCGCATCTCGGTCATCGTCTCGTCACCGAAGTGTCGGGTGGAGAACGCCAACGAGCTGTGATTGCTCGTGCATTAGTGCAGGAGCCGCAGATCCTCTTGCTGGATGAGCCGACGGCCTTTTTAGATCTCCATCATCAGTTGGATATTGCTCGAATCATTAAGCGGTTGAATCGTGATCGAGGATTGACGGTCGTGCTGGTTTCTCACGATCTGAATTTGGCGAGCCAATACTGCGATCAAGTCTTGATGTTGAATCATGGGCGTCTGGCGGCCTTTGGGACGCCTCAAGCCGTGATAAAACCGGAAGTCATTGAAGCGGTGTATGGATGTTCGGTGCTCGTTGATCGACATCCGCAATCGGGGCTGCCCCGCGTGTCATTGCCGGTGTAAAGGCTTGGTGAAAAGTGAGAAGTTAGAAGTGAAAAGGGAAAAGTTAGAAGTAGGAAATAAAGAGCAAGAAGTGAAAAGTTGGAAGGTTGGAAGGTTGGAGTGGGTAGTCAGTAAATGTTTAGAGAGTTTCACATGTTATTAATTTGTAACAAAGGAGGAGGGTTGGTTTAGCGGAAATTGAATGGTTGCAATGGGGAAGCTGGTGTAAATCCAGCACGGTGCCGCCACTGTAAGCGGGGAGTGATTCTGCACAATGCCACTGTCGAAAGAAGTCAGGAGTAAATAGTTAGGAGTGAGGAGGGCAAGAAGTTTTCTCCTTACTACTCACTTTTCACTCCTTACTGATCAAAGATGGGAAGGCGCAGAAGAGCAAGAATCCGCAAGTCAGGAAACCCAATAACTGTTTCTTCCATAAAACCCCTTCGAGCTAAAGGGAGGTGGATGATGTCCACGAAGTTTTTTTGTTGTGTTCTTGCCCAAGGTTGTGTGTTCCTTATGTCTGTGCTGCTGGTGACTCCTGCCTCTGCTGAAGTGCCTGTCGTTTTTGCTGAAAGTCCGTCTTCCGTCCAACAATTGCCAGAAGTTCTCGTCACCGATACTCGGTTACCCAGTATCCAGGAAAATATATTGGCGGTTCCAGCCAAGGTGACGGTGATTTCAGCTGAAGATATTCAACGATCTGGCGCGACAACTGTTCAAGAAGCCGTTTCCCAAGCTACTGGAGTCGTGATGTATAACCAGGTAGGTAATGCATTTGAACAAACTATCGATTTTCGAGGTTTTAACGGAACTCCTGTATCGGCAACTAGTGTGTTTGTCGATGGTGTACGGGTAAATGATCCTGAATTTGGTTTTGTGAATTTTGATCTCATCCCGTTGGAAACAATTGAACGAATAGAAATTATCCCTAGTGCTTCAGCGACGTATGGGAAAAATGCCCTGGGAGGCGTGATCAATATTCTGACTAAACGAGGGTCTGAGCAGCGGAACATGACAGGGGAAACCGCGTTTGGGAGTTTTGGGCGTCAGCGTTATACGTTCAATACCAGCGGCCCGAT
Source organism: Nitrospirales bacterium (assembly GCA_965248225.1). Classification (GTDB taxonomy): domain Bacteria; phylum Nitrospirota; class Nitrospiria; order Nitrospirales; family UBA8639; genus Nitrospira_E. Next base: position 2,654,146 of record CBDFIV010000015.1, on the reverse strand, counting down.
TGGGAAATTCGACTACTATGGATCTTTGAGTAGAGAGAGGGAAAATGGATATCGTGATGGGTCGGATGCCAAGTTGTGGCGGGGATTTGGAAAGGTTGGATATGCTCCAATAGAGGGGACAGATCTGACAGCTTCGTATACCTATGTCAAAGATAATTTAGAACAAGCCGGTTCCCTTCCCCGAGATATGGCTGGGGATGATCCAAAGGCTAACTTTACTCCCGGAGATTTTTTTGATCGGGAGAACAACTTTGTCAGGCTGACTGCTAGGCAGGTGCTTCCCGGAGGATTCACGTTTACGGGAAATGGGTTTTATCGCCGCCTACAACAAGAATCGTTTCTCGTCAGTCAACCATTTTTTGTGGGAGGGATGAACTCGATCAGCCGAAATTATGTTGATACCGAGTCATGGGGCGGGACCTTTCAACTTGCGCATGAGGCAGAGGTTGGTGATGTTCGGAATGTGTTGTCAGTTGGAGGTGAAGTTGCCTGGAATGATTTTAGGAATAAGCTGGTTTTTGGCACATCGGAATTCCCTCGAAAGTCGGAAGAAGAGGTGTCGGCAATCTTTGTTCAGAATACGGTACATATTTTTTCACATCTCGTGTTGGTGGGCGGGTTCCGGTATGACCGTAATGAATTGGATTTTCGAGATCTGTCGGACTCAACGAATGACGGCAGAAAGGTGTTTCACCGGACCACGCCACGCGCGGGGCTGACCTATTTCCTCGTTCCCCAATCCAGTATCTTTTTTAGCTACTCGCAGGGGTTTCGTGTTCCGACCAATGATGAACTCTTTGCCCAGGGAGTATTTGGGTCTGATCCTAATCTGAAAGCGGTTCGTTCACATAATTTTGAGCTTGGATTGAAATCGTCTTTGTCTGATTGGGGGAAGTTGTCTTTGGCTCTGTATCAAATGAATCTTCGAGATGAAATAATTTTTACCTGTGTCCTCTGTAATTTTAGCCCTGGGGATGGGAAAAATCGCAACATTAAGAAAACCCGTCGGAGAGGAGTAGAGCTCACTCTTGATGTGAAACCGCATAAGATGATTGCTGCCCAAGTGAACTATACTTATACCCAGGCGGAGTTTCGAACGCCATTTTCTGTTGGGGCTTTTGCAAATAGGCGAGATGTCAGTGTAGGGGATTCTATTCCCCTTGTGCCAAAACACAGAGTAAATTTGACGGGAACGATATATCCTCTAAAAGACTTTAGCCTCTCAATCAACGCGGTTTATGTTGCTCAACAGTATCTTTCCGGAGATGAAAACAATGCCCGTGATCAATTGGCGGAGTATTTTATTCTCAACGGGAGGATGGCATATGAACAGCCCGTTTGGGGAGGAAATTTGAGGGCCTTTTTGCAGATCAACAATATTTTGAATAACAAATATTTCACCTCAGGAATTTATGCTTCCAATAATATTAGCGGAGGGGGTGCTACTGATCAGTTTGTGGTGCCAGCTCCAGGCATTGGATTGTTTGGCGGGCTGAATTATCGTTTCGAAAGTTTTCCTTTCTGAGGAATACGCTCGCAGGGTTAACTGGATTGATTCAGATAAAGGAGAGGAAGAGCATGCGAATCTCAAAAGTCTATACACGCACGGGGGATGCCGGGAAAACCCGGTTAGCTGGCGGCCAAGAGGTCTGGAAAGATTCTGTGCGGGTCGAAGCCTATGGTACGGTGGATGAATTGAATTCGACACTTGGCTTGATTCGTGCTTTGAAGGAACAATCGGGAACGAATGTTGAAGCGTCTAAGTTTATTGAGATTACCTTGAAGTGGACACAAAATAAGTTATTTGATTTGGGTGGTATTCTGGCGACGGCCCCTGGAGAGTCGTTTCCCAATATGCCAACCGTGTCTTCAGAAGACGTTGACCATTTGGAGCATTTGATTGATGAATGCCAAAAGGATCTTGAGCCTTTGAAAGAATTTATTTTACCTGGCGGCGGACAGATTGCGGCATTGTTACATGTCGCCCGTACCATCTGTCGGCGTGCCGAACGTTTGTGTGTCGCTTTGTCAAAGGAAGAACCGGTTTCCCCGGAATTGGTGAAATTCCTCAATCGGCTGAGTGATGCCTTCTTTGTGTTTGCCCGTTGGGTGGCGAAACAGCAAGGCGAAACCGAGTTATTGTGGGAACGAGAGGCGACCAAATCACCCAAGACATCATGATTCGACGAAGGGTTGATTTGCAGGCGAATGACCTGGACCCATATGACTTTGGCATGGGGGCGTAGGGTTTTCAGACCTTTTTTGAATGTCAGCTACACCCAAGGAATTTATGGTATAACCAAACTAATCAATTTATGGCTGGCAACCCAACAGAATGAAGATGGGACTTGAGATGTGACGGATCAAATTAAAAAGACTCTTGGCGTTGTTCTCGTGTTGCTCCTCGGAGTAGGGGTATGGGTATTGTACAGCTCGATGCAGCCCACCATTTCTCGTTTGCAGGATACTGATCCCTTAGCTGGAGAAGCCTTGAAGTTGGTCAAAAAACATTTGTCTCGGGAGGGATATACCCTGGAGCAAGAGCTGCAGCTATTTGTCGATGATTTACAATCAAAAGGTGTCCCGCATCGAGAGGAAGAATGGCAGGTGGCGGCTCAAAAAGATAAATATGTGGTTCGGAAGATTGTACGAGAAAAAGGGTCGATGGAATGGATTGAGCGAGAGTTTGCGTGGCGGGTCGATGTGAAAGAAAAATCGATTCGCGTGATTTCCTTAGCCGCGCAACAGTTCATGCCATTTGAAAATTTGCCACCACTCCCGCATCAAGAAGAAATTTCCTCCTTGCCTAGGAAGGCTGAGACGGTCGGGCAATTTGGATAGTGTCCTCCACGACGCGGACTTCGTAGCAGGGGACATTCAAGCTTGGGGTTGGATTTTTTTGGCAGACGCCGGTAGGGATATGGAATTTCCACCCATGCCACGGGCAGGCGACGTGCTCTCCTTCAATCGTGCCTTCTCCTAAAGGGCCACCAGCATGCGGGCAGGTGTTATCAAGCGCATAGATCTTTCCGTCGATATTAAAGAGGGCAATGCCCAAATCCTCCATTTCAATGCTGGTGCATGTTCCAGGAGGAAGGTCGTTGATGTTGGCAATGGGAATGAAATCTGATGGCATGGAGATCGTCGCCGAGCAAAACGTTTAATATATCAATTTTCTCTTGAGGCAACAACCAGCGAAATTTCACTCTTGATTCTCGGTATTCCGAATGATATAGGATGAGCGTTTTGCCAATTTTCTGATTGAACCGGAACGGCCAATTATGGAAATGACGTTACTGTTAAATGCCACCTATGAGCCTTTACGGGTGGTCCATTGGCAAAAAGCCATTAATTTGTTGTGGCAGGGGAAGGTTGAAGTCCTTGAATTTCATGAACGCGATATTCGGGGTGTCTCAATTTCCTTTAAGCTTCCCTCCGTCATGCGGTTGTTGAATTTCGTTAAATTACGATCGCAACATCATTCCGTTAAATTCTCCAGAATCAATATTTTCACACGTGATAGTTACACCTGCCAATATTGTTACAAGCGGGTGCCCACCGAAGACCTGACGTTTGACCATGTCTTACCCATTGCAAAGGGTGGGAGGAAAACCTGGGAAAATATCGTCACGGCTTGTTGGCGATGTAATAATCGGAAAAGCGGCAGAACCCCAAAAGAAGCTGGGATGAAGTTGCTGAGGGTTCCAGTGAAGCCCAAATGGACGCCACGATTAACGCTGATGATTGGTATTCGGAATGCGCCAGAAAGTTGGCGTGATTATCTCTATTGGAATTTAGAATTGGATGCAGATCCGTAGTAGAATCCTAGCCCTTTCGCCCCCGCGCTTTATCGCCGCTCATGAGTCAATGCCGTACTCTTACGGGAAACCATAATTCCTTCCGCATCATCTGAGCCTCTGTACCGTCGCCGACACTTCGCTTTTTAGTGAAAGGTGGGAGCAGCGAAAAGATTCGTACGCACCTATTGATTGATTCCCCTATAAGGAAAATTGGGAAAGGTTCTGCAGGGCCTACAGCTCTTTATGGCGTGGCAAATTTTATGATGCCTCGATTAAGGGAAGAGGCGCACGCTCAGCTTGTTTCCGTCGACCACAATTAATACAGACCAACACCAAAAGGGACAAGCCTGATTCCATGTCCACTTCTCGATCTAGTAACATGCTGCCTTGGCATTTTTCACAAGGATACATATGAATACTCCTTGAGGCGTCACGTCAAACACTGAGAGGAATGCCCACCTGAAATCCTGGCAATCGATAACAGGCAAGATTCTACGTTCGCCTGATGGTGGATGCGCGGGATCACGCAAAGCGAGACCATCTTCTACAAGAATGACGTGGATAAAAGTTAAAAATACATACATACTCACACAATGAATAGATCCAGCCCTCTAAAAAAGACGCGCAATGTACCATAGCCGAAAGTAAAAAAGCTATGGATGGATTCGTTCTATGGGACCAAGGCTTGGGAAGTTGGATCGATGCTGACATGTCATGATCGTACGCGATAATTGTTAAGAAAAATTCACGGGACATTTCCTAGGAACAAGCTTGAATCGTTGTATAATGGATGGAACGCCTAAGCATTTCTTGACGAGAGAATAGTCGAAATGCAATCTGGGCGGTGAAGAGAGAAGGAGATGGTTTCTATCTATGTCGGATAGCCCACAGAAGATGACGGCCCCAGAGCCTGACTGGGTTTCCTTGCCGGATGAACAATTGTTAGATCTTCGGATCTGCGATTTGCCATTGCGCATTCCTGGCACGGATCTCAATAAATGTGTCCGACAATTATCCAAGGAATTGCAAAGCTATGGCTTGATGTTTCGTCCACATATTTGGTTATCGGACGATTGGTATTCTCCTGATGGCGTGCCAGGGTTGGCCGCCCCGTTCTATATGGGGCATCCCCGATTGGCCAAATTAGAAATGAATCAAATGCTAGAAGTCGAAGGGGGGACGTTTGAGGGGTGCATGCGTATTCTTCGTCATGAAACTGGGCATGCGATTGAAAATGCGTATCATCTCCGTCGGCGGCGATCCCGGCAACAGATGTTCGGGAAAAGTTCTGTGCCCTATCCAAATTGTTATTTACCCAAGCCCTATAGCAAGAGTTTCGTGTTGCATCTTGATATGTGGTATGCCCAAAGCCATCCAGACGAAGATTTTGCGGAAACCTTTGCGGTTTGGTTAACGCCGGGATCTCATTGGCGGGAGCGGTTTACGGGATGGCCGGCGCTGAAAAAATTGGAATATATGGATGGATTAATGAAGGAATTGGTGGGCGTCCCACCCATTGTCACCAAAAAAGAACGTGTCGATCCCATTGGTCGTCTCAAGAAAACCCTGCGTGAACATTACAAAAGCAAGCGAGAGCGTTATGGCCTAGACTACCCAAATTTTTATGCCAGAGATTTACGCCGATTGTTTTCCGGAGATCCGGATAAATCAGAGAATCCTTCTGCCGCAAATTTTATTCGGAAATTTCGGAAAGAAGTCCGTCGGAAGGTGGCGGAATGGACGGGGGAATATCAATATACGATTGATCAGGTCTTGCGCGATATGATCACTCATTGCCGTCAAAACAATTTACGATTAGCGATTTCCGAAGATCGAGCCAAAGTTGATTTCACGATTCTCTTAACAGTACAGACTATGAATTATTTGCATGGAGGCCGGCATCGGTTGGTCCTATGAGAAAACTGCGGATCATGGTTCTTATGCATCAAGATTTGGTTCCTCCTGATAAGCCGGAAGGCGTTGATTTGGCCTCGGTGGCGTGGAAAACGGAATTTGATGTCCTGACAACGTTAACGGATTTGGGTCATGACGTGACGGCCTTAGGCGTGCGAGATGATTTGCGGGTGATTGACCAAGTCGTCAATGACTGGAAGCCGCATATTGCGTTTAATTTGTTAGAAGAGTTCAATGGCAACCCGGAATTTGATCAAAATGTGGTCTCCTATTTGGAATTACTAGGCGTGCCCTATACCGGGTGTAATCCCAAAGGGTTGGTCCTCACGCGCGATAAAGGATGGTCCAAAAAAATTATGGCGTACCATGGAATTCGCTGCCCGGATTTTGCCGTGTTCCCTATGGGACGAGTCATTAAGTGGGCAGGTGAATTTCCTTTTCCGATCATCGTGAAGTCGATTAGCGAAGAAGCCTCGCTCGGTATTTCGCAAGCTTCTATTGTGTATGACGAAGACAAATTAAAAGAGCGGGTAGAATTTGTCCATCAAAATGTGGGGACCAGTGCGATTGCGGAACGCTATATTGATGGACGAGAACTCTATGTGGGCGTCTTAGGCAATCGACGGTTACAAGTCTTACCCGTGTGGGAGTTGGATTTAAAAAATCTGCCTGCAGATGCGGCTCAGATTGCGACCGCTCGTGTGAAGTGGAGTGTCAAATATCAAAAGAAATATGATATCCAGTCCGGAGAAGTCGAAGGCTTGCCTCCCAAGTTGGTTCGAGCCATTCAACGTACGGCCAAGCGCGTGTATCATATTTTAGGACTCAATGGGTATGCGCGAATGGATTTTCGCCTGGATTCTAAAAACCATTTGTACTTCTTAGAAGCCAATCCCAATGCCCAGTTAGCATATGGGGAAGATTTGGCCGAGTCGGCTGAGCGCGCAGGCATGTCCTATGAGGCTCTGATCCAACGAATTCTGAATATCGGCTTGAGCTGGAAACCCGACGCTCAGCGTTAGTACGTTCTTTTCTCTCTCCCAATCTGACATCTCTACTCACTCCGTCATTCCAACATCATTCCCCATTCCGTCATCCCTACCTACCCAGTTATTCCCGATATTTTTTCTCGTGACCCTTTCTCTCCCCTCTGTCATTCCCGACCTTTGTTATCGGGAATCCATCTTGGCATTTGCCGGGTCTCGCCCCTTAGTTTAACAGCTATGGGCCGAAACCCGGCATCATAAAAAATCATCATAAGGGGCAAGGAAGCGGTGGTAGTTTTGGGTGCTGTTGTTGGAACTGAGAAGGCCACTTTCATTCCCTTCCTCTCAAAAGGCGACTATTGGAATGTGGTCTTGTTGACATCTATAGGCCCAGACAAATAGCTTCAGTCCTTCCTTTGGGTAACTTGCCAAATTGGAACTGTCTTAGAATCATGCCTGCTTCAACAATGAAAGACTGTGACGTGCTGTCCTTATTCACTCAGGTTGTGTCGTTGGAACACACGAACATGAAGATTGCGGTGATAGGGGGAGGACCTGCGGGATTGATGGCTGCTGAGGTGGCGATCTCTTGTGGCGCAACCGTTGATGTGTACGATGCGATGCCTTCTGTTGGGCGCAAATTTTTGTTGGCTGGGAAGGGTGGACTCAACCTGACGCATTCCGATCCGTCGGAGAAATTTCTTGGGCGGTATGGGACACGCCGTGCGCGGATCGAACCCCTACTCAATAAGTTTGGGCCTGAGGCGTTGCGCGAATGGGCTCGTGGTCTTGGCGTCGAGACCTTTGTTGGCAGTTCCGGACGCGTGTTTCCTACCGATCTTAAATCGGCACCGCTGTTGCGTGCCTGGCTTCGTCGGTTGCGCCAGGATGGGGTGATGTTTCACGTGCGGCATCGCTGGGGTGGTTGGGACGAAACGGGAGCCCTCCGCTTTTCCACGCCACAGGAGGATCGTGTCGTTTCGGCTGATGCGGTGATTCTCGCTTTGGGTGGAGGCAGTTGGCCTCAGCTTGGATCCAATGGGGCGTGGGTGTCTTTGCTTGGTCAACGTGGCATCTCTATCGAACCGTTAAAACCAGCCAATTGTGGCTTTGATGTGAACTGGAGTGAGCACTTTCGTACGCGGTTTGCGGGGCATCCCGTGAAGCCAGTGATCATTTCCGGGAAAACGCACCAGGGCAGGGAGTTTCGTCAGCAAGGCGAATGTGTGGTGACGGAGACAGGGCTGGAAGGCGGGGTCATGTATTCGCTCTCCGCGCTGTTGCGGGATGAGATCTTGGCAACAGGCACAGCAATCATCAACGTGGATTTGGCGCCGGACCGAGATCTGTCGCGCATCATCCGTGAGTTGTCCCGACCGCGAGGTTCACGCTCGATGGCCAGCCATCTGAAGCGTTGTGTCGGGCTTGAAGGGGTCAAGGCGGCGCTCCTCAGAGAATATGTGCTTAAATCGGACTTTGCTGATCCGACGGTGCTTGGAACTGCCATTAAGTCTTTACCAATCAAACTTGTGGCAACGAGGCCTCTACACGAAGCCATCAGCACCGCAGGTGGGGTGCCTTTTGAATCGTTGGATGATCAGTTAATGATCCGCACGCTGCCCGGGGTGTTTTGTGCGGGAGAAATGTTGGATTGGGAAGCCCCGACAGGGGGCTATCTTCTCACGGCCTGTTTCGCGAGCGGCTATGCTGCTGGTGCAGGAGCTGTTGCCTGGCTTCAAACCCTGGGGAAGGTGTAGTGGCCTAGTTTATGGTAAGAATGTTGTGAACCAGAAGAAATTTTTCATGAAGTACGTCGTCGTTTTTGGTCGCGAGACATTTTTTATTTCAGAGAGGAGATGGTCGACATGAAATTTGGTCGGTTGTTTACAATCCTGACAATTCTGACTTTCGGAATGTTAGGAATGATCGGTGGAAGTCCGAGTGTGGCTGATAGTGGCCTACGGACATATGAGAATCATGGGCTGAGGTTTCTGCATCCAGCCGAATTGAAATTGATGGGGTCAGCCAGTAGCAGGAAAATTCAAGGGATGCTCAATCAACAATTCCAACAAATGGGCAATACCCAAGTGGCTGTTGTTGGCCTTGATGTGTTGCTCAATCTTCCCGTCTTTCGCGTCATGATTACCAAGGAACAGTTTGAAATCGCCCCAGCACCGGACTTTCTTATCAAGGAACGAGAGAAATTTTTGAAGGAGGCTCAAAGGCGTGGAGGGGTGAATTCATATGGTGAGATGAAGCCTCTCACGATCAATGGACATTCGGCAATTGAATTTCAAGATGTGGACAAAGGCGCACGGGGCTATAGCAGTAGCATTCGCTTATTGTGTGGGACGGACACGTGGCACGTCACCTTTACCGGAAGCACCAAAGTGACGTATCAAGAATATCGCCCGCAGATTGAACAGATGATTCAGTCTCTGTCACTCATAGGTCAATGTGAAGACGGGAATGGCCTGTAGAGAGCTTCTCTCCGCAATACAGGACGTTTACATTAGGAAATGAAGTTGGGTGACAGGAAATTGATTGAACTCAGGAATATGGCTTTTCGCTTTGACTTGATTCCATGCTATGGAAGGGATGGTTTCTTGTCCTCTCTGTCATGTTTTTCACCGTCAAAATTTACCTATCCAATCCCACTCTCTACGCCTTGGCCATTTCCCTCACCTTTGTTCCTGATCTGGTGCCAGGACTTTTAAAGTCGAGAATTTCATCAGTAAAGTAACGCTTTTTGCATTCTGATAGGCTGTTCTTGACAAGGCGATTCTTGAAGGCATTATCAATTTTCATCCATGCGGTAATCACGGCTGGTGGGGTCTTGGCCTCCTGAAGAGATTCAATCAGGAGTGTATTGCGAAGTTCGAATAATTCTTCAGTAATGAACATATGTTGGTGTACCGGAACGGGGAGTCGACCCATATAGGCTTTGGGACCTCCTAGAGGTCCCATCATAAAGTCCGTTTGCTGATTTTCTATATGCTCTTGTGGGACATCTTGGAAAAACTGACTCAGCCATGGATGTGCGTAGACTTTGTCATAGAAGATCTTTGTGATCTTAAGGATTCCTTCGCGACCCCCAATCTGCTCAAATAGGTTTTTGTCCACCTGGGTCATATTAGGACACCTCCTGTAAGCTACGACTTCCGTTGATCATGTGTTCGGTGATGGTCGTGATTAGCGAACGCCACCAATTCTCATATTCTTGATTCCATTCAGATTGGTGGATATGTTGGACCGATTGTAAGAGGACATCTTTGACAATCGAGTAGCGCTCTTCGGTGACTTCATAACAGACATGTCGAAGGCCAAGGTCGTAGAGATACCTCTTCAATTCTTCTTCATCATCTAACAGTGCAAAAATATGAGTGATGCCTTCTATAAGCTTTTCCTTTTGTTGCGCGAGGTTGGTATTTCTAAAGCTTGTGCCAAGGCCAGAATGAGCCTTGAAGAGTTCTTGATAGAAATAATCGGCAAATGTTTGGGCGTTGAGAGTCAGAATTTCTTCGGTCCGATGGCACAGGGTCGGGTTGGCAAGGTGTCGCCTCATGTTGTGTCCTATCTCTCTGTTTGGTTCTGCTGGATAAGTCTTTACTGGCGCCTGTTACAAGGACTTCAAGAAATAGAAATATTTTCCAAATTGAACATTGTCAGGTATTGAATGTTATGGGATTGCTCGAAGGTGGGTTGTGTGGATCATATTCCACCCTTTCACAACATCATTATCGTCAAAAAACTAGGAAACTTGCTAAAAGTTGTCACTACTGTCCGGTTAAACCAAAAATGAGCCATTTTTTCTCTCTAACTCATTGATTTTAAAGGGGGACGATTCATGCGAGGATTTCAAGTCGACAACACCCTTCATCGCTCGAATTCCCTTTCCAGTCATGGCTTTTAGCAGATCACCACTTCATTTAACCGGACACTAGTGAAAAGTTGTCTGAAAATGCCATGTGCTAACTCACTAAAGCGAATGTGGAAGCCCCACCCTTTGGGCGGGGAGGAAACGTTCAGCCGGTCGCAGCGGCCGGTCCAGGCTGTGATCGCATGTGCGCATGTCGGCTTAACGAACGAACCATACGGGTTATGAGACGAAATGGCTCATGGTCCGGACTCAGACATAGAGGATGCGAATTGTTCGAGAGGATATTCGACGACGTCTTGTGTAGATGTCTTGCTACAGGAAGTTGTTTTAAATTTCTTCAAAAGCCCCGCCCTTTGGGCGGGGTTATTTACTGGATATCGAGCACCTCATTCAACGCCATTGGAGTGTCAGGACGTTCCTCCGAGCCGCATTCGTCTCGGCGAGTCGGAATGCGTTAGACGCCCCATATCAGATTCCTTCAACTGAGAGCCATTTGGGAATGCCAACGTCTTGAGTCCATAATTCGTATGATCTGTTCAACGGCCATTCAAGAGGACCTGTCCTACTATAGGACTTAACGGGCAGGTGAGGATGGACTTTCGCTCAGGCTTTTTCAGTTGCCTCTATTTCTTGGAAGCTAATCCCAATGCGCAATCGGCCTATGGGGAAGATCTAGCCGAATCGGCTGAACGTGTAGGCATGTCCTATGAAGCCCTCATTCAACGAATTCCAAATATTGCCTTAAGTTGGAAACCCGAAGTCCAACGCTAATACGTTATCTCCTTGCCACGAATTCGACGTCACTAACCTTTCCGTCATTTCGACACCATCTCTTACTTCCGTCACTCCCAACAGTTGTTGTTGGGAATCCATGCCGCTGCCAAGGCAACGAGCAGAAACGTATCAACTGACTTAGTTATGCTGGTTTATAACTCAAGCAAATACCCGTCTGAGTACCTGCCTCGCCGAGAAGAAATTGGTGGCAAATTCTGGGCCGTGGCAAGTTATTAACCCGGCAATACTAGACCATGCATATTAAGCGGCATACGCAATCTTGGGATGTTTAAAATAGCTCTTCACTCGTTCTGGTAACTTCTGTAATTTCTTCATGTGCGTCCGCACCTTTTTCTTGAGCCCTTCCACATCTCGTGCAGGGGATCGTGAATGCACGCCTGCTTTCAGATCGCAGTTTACATATTCATCTGGATTCAATTCTGGGGCATAGGCGGGGAGAAAAAAGAGTTCGATATGCTTCGTGTACTTGGTGAGCCAGGCTTTGACCACTCGGGCATGATGGACGCGGAGGTTATCCAGAATGAGAAAAATCTTCCGATCAGCCCCTTTGATGAGTTGCTTGAGGAATGTCGTCAACACCTTCGCATTCATGGTGTCCTGGTACACCATGAATCGTACCTTCCCTTGGTTGGTGATGGAAGAGATCATGTTGAGAGAGGCCCGTTTGGCCGAGAGTCGGATCACAGGCGTTTTTCCTTTGGGGGCATAGCCGCGTCCATGTTGGCAATCACTGCGAACTCCGGTCTCGTCCCCCCAGTGGACCTCGGCCCCTTCGTGTTTGGCCCGCTGCGCAATCGCGGGATACTCCTTCTTGAGCCACGTCTGCACGGCGGCCGGGCGTTGTTCATACGCATGTTTGAACGGCTTTTGCGGAGTAAAGCCCCAGCGCTTCAGATATGCCCCCACCGTCCGAATTGGCATGCGAATGCTAAACCGCAGCTGAATGAGTTCTTGCACGGCCTGGCGGGTCCACAGCGCAAAAGTCAACGTCAACTGATCCGGGGTCTTCTCCACGATCACTCCTTGAATGGCTTGTGCCTGGGCCGCATTGAGCGTACGCCACTGGCCGACCGCAAACCCTCGCGGTTTGGCCTGAAGCCCTTGGAGGCCCTTGTATTCATAGGCCTTCCACCACCGCGAGACCGCGTTGCGGTGGACTCCCACGATCTCCGCAATGGCGACAAAGGTGTGGCCTTGCTTCTTCAACCGAATCGCTTGGCGGCGGAGGTGTTCTTGTGTCTCGGGTGGAAGTGTACGGGCGTCGTGTTTCTTCATGTCGGCAGTATAGCATTTTGATCGACCAAGAGCACCCTAAAGTATTGCCAGGTTAATAACAGATGCTTCCACAATTGGACTTTATTATGCGTCTAGATTGCTTGCGTCCCACAGAAGCCTAAGCTTTGAGTGCCATTTTTACGACTCGATCAGAGCGCTGTGCTACGTTGTCGCTATCGTGATACTCTTTTTGCTCGTAGTCCAAGTCGAGTTGGCCTTGGCTGTTGGAGAATTGTCTGCAAGGGGAAAAGGAGTTTGGGAACTCTTGTTGCTAAATTGAGTTGCCTCAACGTATTTGGGAGAAGACAGTTGCGTTGACGAGAATCAGCGCGAGCGAAACGTCCCTAATTCACTGGGTGTAGAAAATGAAGCAACGCAAAAGATTGTCGTTCCTGAACTTACGACAGTCAATCACAGACGTGAATTTGTCTTAATTTGTATATTTCTGCTAACTCAATTGGTAAGGGAGTATGAGGCTGGCATTCGGTGATGGCACGAACACTTGTGCAAGTCTGTTGTTCGCCTTGTAGGATTCCGATCCGTATCCACGTTGGCGATATGTTGGGACAGCTGCGATTGTCCCCCCGTGACTAGTCTCAATTTCGACGATTCGCGATCCAACTCCGCCAGCATGTTCTCTCGGTACTGGCCCTGTAATCGAGAGTTATTTTTTCCGTCCAAATGAAATCAACGCCTTGTCTTGCAGAATCTCTCGATGTCTCTTTCACCAGATCGGAGGAAGTCGAAGAAACTAGCATCACGATAACGTAGTGTTTGAAATATGCTGAGGAGAATTAGGTAGTTATCGATTCTACCTTCGGAAAACGCACCGGCGTTTTTGCGCCGCACGACAAACGTCTTTATAGCGTTCTCTGCATTGTTGTTATTCCACGGGACTCCATCGCGCTCTAGGAAAACGAAGAGGCTCTCTCGATACTGCCGCATTCGTTTCTGGTAACGTTTCGCCGTGTCGGAAGCGAACTCCAGCTCAAGTTCTTTACGATAGAACCTATCGACATCGTTTCGATGCTTGTTCAAATGACGCTTCTTTAGGCCGTAGCGATCAATGGTTTCCACGATTGATCGGAGTAACACACCAAAAGCTGCAACCATCGTTTTTAACTCTTGGTCGAAAGGGTTTTTGAATATGTCGTCGTTCATATTCCTGACAAGATGTACCAAACACTTCTGCTGGGCGCATTCAAGCGAGTCGTAAGCGCGGTAAAAGTCGGAGACCAGCACTCCGTTGAAATCTTGTAACATCTCCGTTGGAGTAACTGCTTCGCGCGTAAGCGAAAACTTGTAGATGGCACTCTCCATATTTGCAAACGTCCAGATGTAGCCTCGTTGCCTGGAGCTTGCGGCGAGGGACACCCAAGTCTCATCAGCGTGGATCACCGCACTGTTTCTTAATTTTTCAATCAAATCTAGGTATGTACTCTGGTACCTTTGTGCGGCCATTTGCAGCGCATTTCCGACGGTTGTGTTATGGCATAACAAGCCGAATACATCCTGAACTCCAGCCACTATTTGCCGAAGGGATTGCGATAAAGCAATTTTGTTATACACGCACCACACGTTGAGATTCGCACCGTATTGACTTCTGCCCAAGTGGTTTTCACCGCCCAGTGACAAGTATTCCTCCGGGTAGAGAACTTGGCCGCAATGCTTACACTTGTAACGCTTCGCTTTATGCCTCTCATTCCAAGCTCTTATCCCACCAGGAAAAATTTTGAGGTCCACAATATCCTTTTTGTAACTCCCGCTAACTTTAAGTTCATGAGAACCGCATCGATCGCATATCTCAGGTTTCGAGTGTATAACCACTTTGTTCACACGTTGCCGTTTCTTGTTTAGGCATCGTGTCTTAATTGGGGCTTTGGGGCGACCTTTGTTTGACCGCAGATACACACGGTTCTTCTGGTAGTCAAAGTACGAACATTTGTTTATTTGGGCTAGATCGGGAAAGAAGAATTTCTGCTTTTGAAAACGGTGCAGCTCCGGCTTTAAGTCGCACGTATTGACGACTTTGGAGAAGGTTACGACATCTGTGACCGGTCTTTCATTGCAGAGTGCTCGCAGGAAAGTAGTCACAGCCTCCAAAGCAAGGCAATCGTCTTTGTTGTATTGAATTAATTCTTCCTTGACAGACGCACTTTTACTTCGCTCCCATTCGTCACGCCACACTATGCTATCCAAACCTGAAGCTCCGCTTGACGCCCAGGTAAAACCTAAGCAGGACGCGATGCTTTTTAGGTCGTTGGAGAGCACTGGGAAATAGATGTGAGAATGAATAGCGGACAGCACATTGAAGGAAGATGAGGTGATTCTATCCAATAAATCAGCGCTGCCTCCGTACAGCCGGTGCATCTCGCGTAAGAACTTCTGCTCATACGTGCCGTAGTGGAATAAATCCAAATCATCGATCTCATTCAGAACCACGAGAAACTCAGTCCAGTTTTGTTTCTCCTTGTCCTTTGTGTCTGCCCAGAAGGAATGAAATCGTCTCACCCCAGGTGCCACGACCAGGAGTCCAATAAGGTAGTGAAACTGTTTGTCGGGGATGCCTTCAACGTCCAAGTAGGCTTGAGTGCTCCGACCAGGAAAATCAGGCTTCTCAGCGACGTAGAGATTATTCTCACGCAGGGCGCGTGCCTGGAGCGCGTGATTGTGTTTCGCAATGTTGTCGTGCATTCCTTTTCGCTGTTTCCGTGGGCGAAAAGTAAAAGAAAACTGGTTGACCGTGAAAATTCCTTTAGCGTGCAACTCGGCAATCTTCTTGTCCCGAAGGCCTCGTATCAGGCTAAGGTCGTCTTTCTCCAAGGCGATCGATTTGCATTTGTCCCTGAATTCGCAGATGGGGCAATGGTTGTTGAGGCGTAGTGGCGGAGGATCGGTGTTCTTACGAAACTCAGCGATGTCTCGCAAAGTTTTTCGCGCCAGCGGCAACAACTTGTGCAATTGCACCTTTGCTCTGGAAAGTCTCACGCCGTGAATAATGTTCCCGAACTGGACAACGTTTCCTTGTACTTCGCCCAGGATCGATCCGAAGATCGCAAGCAATAGCTTGTCGTGTGGCGTTATCTTCTCTGCAGGGACGTAGAGAACGGGGGTGTATTTCGGTGTTTCTGGAGCGTCCGTAATCCGCAACAAAGCATCAAAGTGATATGTCGTGTCATCTACTGTGGTATTAGCATCTACGAGCAATGCGTAGCCGCCCCTAATCGCATTGAGCAATGAAGCGGGTTTGTGACACACGCCCGAAGCGGGAAGCGAACGTGACAAATGGGTTTGAGCGAGCTTCCGGTAGTCGGCCATTTGGCGGTTGCACATCGATTCGAAGCCAGATTCCCAACCGGAATGGCCCAACAGTTTGAGGTGTGATTTGTAACGGCAGTTCAGGAAATCACGAAGCGATTTGTTGGAAATCGGAATGTTCATGATGCGTCCTTCAATCAAAGCATCGCGATAGTTGTATTGGCGATCGTTCACCAGGACAATCTACTCCCATTTATGTCCTGAAGGGTGCTCTGGTGTATTCGCCGCACCGAGTGCGCGATGTAGGCAAAGACCGCCCTACGCTGGGTTGCGATTACAAAGCATTGGATTGCTCTGATGAATCGTCGTAATGGTGTCTTCGTCCATAAAGACGGAGTCAGCGCCAAAGGTAAGTGCTAGTTTGCGATAGAGCTTCTCCACTGAAAACTCACTTTCATCGGACCTGTAAGAAATAAATATCTTTGACCTCGCTCAACAAAAAGGACTAAGGGGTAAATCCTCACCACGCGGGAACCGTTGGAGTTGGAGCGATAGGGACGGTCGAAGCGTGAAAAATTAATTGAAGGCGAGGAAGCGGTCGCAGCCGTCGATGATGTTGGAGAGAATGACGAGGCCGCAGAAATTGACTTCCTTCCCGTAGCCGTCCGTTGAGATGTTGTGCTGTTGGCATCCGTAAGCACAGACAAAGAGTTTCAATCCTTCCTTCCCCAATTCGGCAAATCGTGGATCCTTGAGGTTGAGGACTCCTTCATCAATGA
Source organism: Nitrospirales bacterium (assembly GCA_965248225.1). Classification (GTDB taxonomy): domain Bacteria; phylum Nitrospirota; class Nitrospiria; order Nitrospirales; family UBA8639; genus Nitrospira_E. The sequence continues at coordinate 2,637,459 of CBDFIV010000015.1, read as the reverse complement.
AATAGAGATAGGTATCGACTTTATTGGCTAAGGCCGTTTTGGCGAGCTGATAGACGGTTTCGGCATTGGGGTTGTCGGGAGCGGTGGAAAGGAGCAAGCCTAATTTCTTCTTCGCCAGGATAGGGTTGGGGGTGATGGCTTGTTCCATGAGGTTTCCTTTATATGGTGATGTTTACTGATGGGGAGTTGTATAGGGTGACCTGTCGCCCTTGTCAAGCCTAATTAGACCCTTCTTTTGCTTGACCAGGGTTTTCACGCCTCTCTATAATTTTAAAGTTTTCAAGCCTTTCTGAAAGTCCAACGACGGAATCCTTGGTGTACGATGAGTCAATTGACGCATTTTAATGAATCGGGTCGGGCACGCATGGTGGATGTGACCGATAAGCCGGCCACGGCGCGTGTGGCGGTGGCTCAGGGGAAGGTGTGGATGCTGCCGGAAACCCTTGAAAAGATTCAAGAAGGTCGTATTGCCAAAGGGGATGTGCTGGCCGTGGCGCAAGTAGCCGGGGTGATGGGGGCGAAGCGGACACCTGATGTGATTCCCATGTGCCATCCTCTCTTATTAAGTGGCGTGGATGTGAATTTTTCTGAAGATGCCCAACCCAATGCCTCTGGTCGTTGTTCTATCAGCATTGAAGCGACAGTGAAGACTACCGGAAATACTGGAGTCGAGATGGAAGCCATGACGGCGGTCTCGGTGGCTGCCCTGACGATATATGATATGTGTAAAGCGGTGGATAAGGGGATGGAGTTTGGCGAGATTTTTTTGGTTTCTAAATCCGGGGGAAAGTCTGGCCTCTATCAACACGATTCGATTGCAGGTAAAGGATAAGATCTTTCCTTCTCGTACCTGAGGGAACTCGAACTTAACTATGGCCCAAGTTAAACTTTTCGGTATGTTAAAAACCCTGGTGGCAGGGAACAATATGTTGGAAATGCCCTTGTCAGATGGCGCGCAGGTGAAAGATCTTGTGAATTCTCTGAAAGTACAATATCCGGAGTTAGGCGACCTGTTGCTGCAAAAAAAAGTCGTGGTGTCCGTGAACCAGGAAATTGCGCATTGGGAAACGACCCTTGCCGAATCGGATGAAATTGCCTTATTGCCGCCTTTTGCGGGTGGGGCATAGAGGAAGGTGCGCTATGGCTGTTGAAACAGAAGAAGGTATGCTCGTTCGAGTTCAGCTGGAAAATTTTTCGATTGATAAAGAATTAGAACGGGTTCGAGCTCGCTCAACTAAAATTGGTGGGATCTCCATGTTTTTAGGGACGGCTCGTGATCATTCCAAGGGCCATGATGTGAGTTCCATGACGTTTGAACATTATGAGGGCATGGCGCAAAAGAAGCTGAAGGAAATTCGTGAACGGGCGTTACAAGATTTTGACATTATTGAAGCGCTGGTCCTTCATCGCTTTGGCCCTATCGAAATTGGGGAAAATATTGTGTTGATTATTGTGGGGGCCGAGCATCGAGCCGACGCGTTCAAGGCCTGCCAATGGTGTATTGATGAACTGAAAAAAATTACGCCGATATGGAAAATGGAATATACGCCCCAGGGTGATGTCTGGGTTGAGGAACATCCCTAATGTCTAAAAGTGGTCTGTTGAAAAAAGCCGCCAGTGGCGTTCTCGCCAATTTCGAGTGCTCACGTACTGGAAGTACGCTCCGCGCCCAAAATTGGCTGCGGCCTTGCTGGGCGACATTTTTGAACCGACCCAAATTTTTTCCCATCCAATATGTCTCTGGATTTATTTGTTTATGAAAAACCTTATAATTCAAAAATCCTATGAGTAACCAACACGTGTTGCCTGAGCCCGTGAAGGATGTGTGGGGGCGGCCTTTACGATCACTTCGAATCTCCGTGACGGATCGGTGTAATTTGCGCTGTCAGTATTGTATGCCTGAGGAAGAATATGTGTGGTTGCCTCGTGAAACGTTGTTGACCTTTAAAGAGATTGTGTTTCTCACGGAACTGTTCTCCGAGCAAGGCGTGGATCGTGTCCGGATTACCGGTGGGGAACCGCTCCTGCGGAAAGATTTGGCGTCGTTGATTGGGATGCTTCAACAGAATACTCGCATTCAGGATATTGCTATGACCACCAATGGGGTGTTGTTGGCCGAACATGCGCAGAATCTTTTTGATGCGGGTTTGCACCGCATCACGGTGAGCCTGGATACGTTAAAGGCTGAACGATTTAAGGCGTTGACTCGCCGAGATACTTTGGCGCAGGTTTTTGAAGGCATTGAATCGGTTGGGCGGGTTGGATTTCGCGGATTAAAGTTGGATACGGTCGCGATGAAGGGCTACAACGATGATGAGTTGATTCCGTTGATCGAATATGGCAAGCGAGTGAACGGCGAAGTGCGGTTTATCGAATATATGGATGTGGGTGGGGCGAATGATTGGTCGGCTGATAAAGTGTTGTCCCGCAAAGAAATCCTTGCCATGATGAGCCAGTATTATGGGACGATTGAACCCATGAACGAAATCAGTTCGGCTCCTGCCCAGCGTTTTCGTCTTCCTGACGGAGCGACTTTTGGGATTATTCCTTCTACGACCATGCCATTTTGTTCAACCTGTGATCGCAGTCGTTTGACGGCTGATGGGATGTGGTACTTGTGTTTGTATGCCAAAACCGGGTTGGATTTGCGGAAACCGATTCGGGATAGACGCTCACGCGAAGATTTGGTCTCCATGATTCAATCGGTTTGGGAGACCCGTCGAGATCGTGGTGCGGAGGAACGCAAGGAGCTCGAAACCAGTACCGGCCGTGGCCGATTTATTGATATTGATCGATTGCGGCAAGACCCACATTTGGAGATGCATGCCAGAGGCGGGTGACGCGTTCTGATTGTTCCAGTCTAATGGCTTTCCTCACTGCCTGGCTTTCTCTTGGCCGCCTCTCGTTCAATGATTTCCTTGCCGGTTCCTTGACCCTGTGCTAGAGTTTTTAGAGCTGAAATGATCTGGAACTGGTTCATCATTTTTCTTGCGTTTCACCCTTTCTCAACGTTCTTCTTTCCTATGCCTCACAACATGCCTGTGGTCCTCTCCATCGACAAGAAAGGATATCGTCTGTAATGGGATGGTTTAAACGGAGCAAGCCGGAGGATTCGAAAGGATCTTCTATCAATATAATGGAGGGCATGTGGATCAAATGTACGGTCTGCCGAGCGACCATCTTTAAGCGTGAAGTCGAACGCAACCTCAAAGTCTGTCCCAAATGTGCGTATCATTTTCCTATGTCGATTGAGGAGCGCGTGGAACTGTTGGCCGATGCCGGAACCTTTCAGGAGTGGGATCCTGATCTTGTTCCAACTGATCCATTAGAATTTGAAGATACCCTTCCCTATCACACGCGTATTCAAAATGCCCAACGAAAAACCAGCAGGCAGGAAGCGATTCTTACGGGCCGTTGCCAGATGCGGGACATTCCCGTTGTCATGGGTATTTTTAATTTTTCGTTTATGGGGGGCAGCATGGGCTCGGTGGTGGGGGAAAAGATTTGTCGCGCGATTGATCGGGCGGTGGCTGACCACCTCCCGTTTTTGTTAGTGACCACTTCTGGGGGCGCGCGAATGCAAGAGGGCACCTTATCGCTTATGCAAATGGCCAAAACGGCATCGGCTATTGCGAATTTGCACGAAGCCAGGTTGCCCTATGTCGTGTTATTGACTGACCCCACTTTTGGCGGAGTCACCGCGAGTGTGGCGATGTTAGGGGATATCATTCTGGCTGAACCAAAAGCGCTCATTGGATTTGCCGGTCCTCGTGTGATTGAGCAAACAATCAAAGAACGACTGCCGGAAGGGTTTCAACGTGCCGAGTTTTTGCTGGATCATGGCATGGTCGATCAAATCGTGAAACGGCAAGTTCTGAAAGAGACGTTAGCCACGTTACTCACGCATTGTGGAGCACGTGCGATGTCCGCGTAGCGTATTTCCTTCCTCGTTTGTTCCTTGCCGATTATTGGTCGATTCGCGTGTTAACGTATCCAGAAACCCTTGATTCTCTGTTTGCCCTTCACCGTTTTGGCGTCAAGCTTGGCCTTGAGGCTATCACGAATCTCCTGCAACGCTTAGATCATCCTCAGCGTCAGTATCCTACGCTTCATATTGGCGGGACGAATGGGAAAGGGTCGTCGGCTGCAATGGTCGCGGCGATGTTGCAGGCTGGTGGCTATCGAGTGGGTTTGTATACCTCGCCGCATTTGGTCGATTTCCGTGAGCGTTTCCGAGTCCAAGATGAGGATATCTCCGAAGCACAGGTGTGTGAGCTGACTGCACGTATTCGATCTGTGGCCGATCCCCTTGGAACTCATACCTTTTTTGAAATCACCACAGCCATGGCCTTTCAGTATTTTCTCGATCAACACGTTGATATTGCCGTGATCGAAGTGGGATTAGGCGGACGGTATGATGCGACCAATGTTTTAGAGCCCCTTGGGGTGTTGATTACGGGGATAGGCTTTGATCATGAGATGTATTTGGGGCACACACTTCCCGAAATTGCGCGGGAAAAGGCTGGAATTATTCATCATCCTGTATCTGTGGTGTTGGGGGAAATGCCAGACAGTGTGCAGCCAGTTTTTGAAACGATTGCCCAACAGAACGATGCCCCTTTATATCAATATGGCCAAGACTTTTCTATTTCCGAAACCAGTCCAACAACCTTCACCTACCGTGGACTTCGAGATACCATCATTGGTCTTCAGACAAATTTACTTGGACGACATCAGAATCGTAATGCCGGATGTGCGTTGGCCTTGCTGGAGTCGGCCACGGCTGAACGCTTTCCTCTTTCTGTTGAAGCCATCAAATTTGGACTGCAACATGTTCGATGGAAAGGTCGTCTTGAAATCGTTCAACATGACCCAATGGTCATCTTGGATGGGGCCCACAATCCTTTAGGCGCGGGAGTGTTGTTTGACTTTCTCCAGGCACAGCATCATGATTGCCCTGACCAAAAAATTATTGTTGTTCTTGGGATGATGCAGGATAAGCATCATGCCGACTATATGCAGATTATCTTCCCACTCATTGACACGTTGATTCTCACCCAACCTTCTATGAATCGAGCGGCGACGGTTGATGATCTTCGGAATGTTGTGCCACGAGGGGATGTGGAAATTCTGGCGATTGCAGATCCTTGTGACGCGTATTCTCAGGCTCTCCAGATGGCCAGCCCCTCTGATTTGATTTGCGTCACGGGTTCATTGTTCCTAGTTGGAGAAGTCTTGCAATATTTGACTCGCTCACCCTCACCCATGAGTCAGAACTAGGGATGGTGAGTCACGTGCGGTTCCTTGTAGGGCTATTCTTACTTCTATTTACCGTCTTTTATCTCCCAACCGTGGTTTTGGCCGAAGCACCAGCAACAACGGAAGAGGTCAATACGGCCAATTCCCGCGGCGTTCCCGTTGTCATCAAAGCCGATCGTATTGAATATGATCAGGAGCGGGAAGAGTATCATGCTATCGGCGCGGTCGATGTGACTCGAGGGACTGTTCGACTTCTCGCCGATGACGCCACTCTTCAGAAATTAACCGGCCGTCTCGACGCCGTTGGCCATGTGCATCTCCGTGATGGGAAGGCTGATGTGTGGGCGGAACAACTTGAACTCAATATGAACACCGAAGCTGGAGTGCTCACCACTGGAAAGATTTTTGGAAAAGAACAGAATTCTTTTGTCACGGGGCGTCGACTTCAGCGTTTCTCCGAAACGCATTATCGAGTGAAGGATGGCTCGTTTACTAACTGTGATGCCAAAGATGGGCAGATCCCTGCCTGGCGGTTCACCTTTGATGATGTGGACTTAGATTACGAAGATAGTTTGTCTGGGAGAGGCGTCTGGTTCAATGTGAATGATGTTCCGATCATTCCGCTGCCTACCTTCCAATATCCCCTAGGGGCAGATCGCAAGTCCGGTTTGCTCATTCCGACGATTGGCCTCGACAATAAATTTGGTTTCAAATATCGACAAGGATTTTTTTGGGCGATTAATGCGAGTCAAGATTTGACCATTTCGCCTCAAATTTTGTCTGACCGAGGCTTTGGAGGCGATGTAAATTATCGGTATGTCTGGAGTCGTCAGGCCAAAGGCCAATGGCTCATGAATGGCTTGTATGACACAGAGCAAAGTCGGGAGCGGTTTCAGTTTCGAGGCGCCCATACCCAACAGTTTACCCCAGATCTCTCTTTTCGCATGAACCTGAATTATTCGACTGATCGTCAATTTCTACAAGATCTGAGTAGTTCTGGCGTTCAACGAGCCTTGCCGAGTCAAGAGTCGAATCTCACCCTGTTACAGCGATTGGATCATGGAGCCTTGTATCTTTGGGGACAATACCTTCAACCGCTGAATGTGGGAGGCGACACAACATTTCAACGCCTACCTGAAGTCGGCCATCGTTTTTTTCATCCTGCACTCCTGGGGGGGCCGGTTGCGCTGACGACCGATACGACCTTTGTCCATTTTTGGCGCGAAGAAGGGTTTAATGTGAGCCGGTTTGATTTCATGCCAGGTCTATCCCTTGAAGGCTTACATGTGGGCCATGTTGTTGGGTTCAGGCCGCAAGCAAAATTTCGGGAGGTGGCTTACTCTCGTGGATTAACCGAGAGTTCACGACAATTCCGAGAAACCTATTGGCTTGGGGCTGAGGCCTCTTCAAACCTGACGAAGCGCTATAAGATGGAGGATTATGGGTCGGTGCGGCATTCAATTAAACCGAATGTCATCTATGAATTTGTCCCACAATCCAGGCAAGCCAAACTTGTCAATATTGATGCTGTTGATGATTTAATCAATAAGAGCTTGCTGACGTATTCGATGAATAATCGTCTCAGTCATCAAGGTCAGGCCAGTGCCTCTAACACATGGGTGGATCTGTTGCTGGCACAAAGTTATCATGTGGGAGATCCACCTCCCTTGGCCTCAAAGTTTTCCGATGTGTGGGCCCGTGGGGAATTTCACCAACCTCTGGGCGTCCCGAACTTTCTTTCGGCGTTCAATGTCACCGTTGATACATTTTTTGATCATCGCCAAAAAGAACTCACGCAATTCAATACGGACGGACTCATTCAAGGTCATCGGGCATGGTATCTTTCAGTGGGGCAACGATACTCTAAGGCCGGTTCACGAGCTCGTCGTGGAGATATTTGGAATCCCATTTCATTTAACGAAGTCCTCTCACCTGCTGAAAAAATACTCTTTCTCACGGCTGGGGGTGGCGTACGTTTGCCGGGTGGGATCACGGTTGGTTCGCGTTGGTACCATGACTTCCGCACGGGGAAAACGGCGGAGTGGGACGTGGTCGCTCTGTATCAAAACCCTTGCCGGTGTTTTTCGGTTGGGCTGTATTATGTGAAGCTTCCCGATCGAGAGCAGTATGACTTTCTGATCAGCCTGACCGGGCTATGGGGATCTCAGGGAAATGGAACTCAGCTCATGAGGGATCTCTTAGGTCCTATTATGCAAGGAGACCGCGGTGTTCCCTGGGATTATCGCTAATACGTTTCTACAAGTACTGAATAGAACGATCGTAGGGATTTCCCTTGCCCTCGTGGTGTGTCTGGGTGTGGGGATTGGCGGGAATGGTAGCGAAGCCCATGACGTGGTGGCTGATCGAGTGGGTATTACCTCTGGTCAGGGACACTTGTTTGGGATGACGTCCGGAGAGGGGATTACGCGGCAAGTTCTCGGTGCAGGCGAACAGGTTTTGGTGATGGAAGCGAAGGGTGTCACCGGATTTGTTCAAACCACTACACGATTGTTTGGCTTTTCCGGCATGCTTCAAAGATGGGTCTCCATGACCCTCCCGACATCAGACCATATTCTCAAATGGGCAGTGACGCCTCGAATGATTATTGTCCAAAGCCAACAGGCGACATATGGCTTTCAGAGTGATCGTGGACGGTGGAAACGCGAGCCTTGGGGAGCTGGAGAATCGTTGCAAGAGAGTGCAGTGAAGGATTCTATTGCCGTTCTCGTCACAGACCGAAGGGCGTTAGGCTTTTCCGCGGTCACAGGCGGATTTTTTTCACAAGATATGCCCGTTGGGAATCACATACACGACATTCAAATCAATGACCATGTGGTCATACTTCATCTGTCCGATTTCATGCTGGTGTTTCGTTCAGGGTTGGCGATTTGGGCGGAGTTGCCTTAATTGGAAGAGAGGCTAGCGGTTGGCTGGGGTTCTTTGGTCAGGCCTGGATAATCGACACCGATGGGTGCATTGGAGCAGTATTGCCCCCACCATTGAATAACCTCCTGGAGAAACGGGTCTTCTGGTCCGGTTGCAAAGAGGTGGCCGTAGAGGTAACCGGTTTGGGTGTCAAACAGGATGAATATTGGCATGGACGTGGGTTTTGGTGGTGGCGCTGTTTCCATAGCGTTGCCTTTTTCCATAAGTTCACAGGCTGTGCTGGCTCTTCAATCTTCTCGGTGATTCGTGGGGGTTCCTTAAGCCCATATTCTTTGACGTGATGGACTCTAAGTGAGCTTTTAGGAGAAAGTGTTGGAAATACACGCAGTTAGAATGGTTGTGAGTGATGCATACCGCAGGGGACCATTAAGAGAAATATGCTGCGAGAACTTGACCTTCCTCCTGAAATGGGGTAGCTATGGCAAGGGGTTTGGATCCTGAGATGGCATCGGCAATTGAGGGCCTGGTTCAACGTATTCATACGGCCGTGAGAATTGTGAGGGAGGCGAGTCATGGAATCATTAATGTCTACTGAATCTTCTGTGAATAATCGAGTGGCCAGAATTCTTTTAGTGGAAGATGAACAGGATGTCCGAGACACCATAAAAATTCAGTTAGAAGAGGAAGGTCACGAGGTTACGGAAACTGACTCTGGGAAACAGGCCCTGGCGTTGGCCGAATCGTCTTCCTTCGACCTTGTCTTGACGGATGTCATGATTCCCGACCTCAATGGGATTGAACTCGTTCAGCAGATGAATCAATGGCCATCGCGTCCGGTAACCGTGGTGATGACCGGCTATGGATCTGTAGAAATGGCGGTGAATGCGATTAAAGCTGGAGCGTTTGACTTCTTATCCAAACCCTTTTCTGTCGATGTGTTGAGTGCTACCGTCGCCAGTGCTTTACGAGTGAAATCGCTGCAAGATGAAAACTCGGAACTCAAAAAAACAGTCAAAGGGCAATTTAGTTTAGGAAAGTTGGTGAGCTCGAGTCAGGTCATGAAAGAAGTGTTTCAGCTCATCGATTGTGTCGCAGATACCGATAGTACTGTGCTCATTTTAGGCGAAAGCGGGACGGGCAAGGAACTCATCGCCCAAACCATTCACGCAAATAGTACGCGGCATCGGGGGAACATCATTCCTGTGAATTGCGGCGCGATTCCTGAGGCTCTGTTGGAGAGTGAGCTATTCGGTCATGAAAAAGGGGCGTTTACTGGAGCGGTGGCGGCGCGGATTGGCCGGTTTGAATTAGCCACCGGCGGAACAATTTTCTTAGATGAAATCGGTGATTTGAGCCCTCCGCTACAAGTCAAACTTCTTCGAGTGCTTCAAGAGCGAACCTTCGAACGGGTTGGAGGGACTCGGACCTATAAATCAGATGCCAGGGTTGTCGCCGCGACCAATCAAGATCTTGAGAATTTAGTGGTGGCCAAAAAGTTCAGGGAAGATCTCTTTTACCGTCTGAACGTGGTACCTGTCCTCGTTCCACCCTTACGACAACGAGTTGAGGATATTCCTCTCTTGCTGCAGCATTTTATCGCGATGTTTAATGATCGCCGTAAAGCGGAGTTAACCGGTGTATCCGATCACGCCATGGCGTTACTCTGTGAGTATCCGTGGCCTGGCAATGTTCGAGAACTGAGCAATATTGTTGAACGAATCGCTATTTTAAAACGAAAAGGCTTGATTGAGCCTGAAGATTTACCCGAAAAAATTCGGCGCCTGCCATCGGATCATCTTCCCACGATGCCTGCGGCCATTCCCATTGGCGGATTAGATCTTTCGCGAGCGGTCGAAGAATTTGAAAATCGGTTGATTCTCGAAGCCCTCGAACGTACCAATTGGGTGAAAAGCAAAGCCGCACGTCTTCTGCAAATTAATCGGACGACCCTGATTGAAAAATTAAAAAAGAAATCACTTGCCCAAGTGGTGGCCCAACGTGCCACTCCCCCTGAAGACCTGGTTGATGCCTAACCGTCTTTAGCCGCCACCCATTCTTCCTTTGCTCCTTTCGCTTTTTCCTGAATTCGCCTAAAGTTTTGACCCTTCCGTCAACCCATTGACGTCGGTATTTTCTTCCCTCAGTAAGTTCCTGCAAAAATTCCCCTCATTTTTCAACGAAATTTCTCAACGGTCATTTTAAGCCCGGTAAGAAATGCTCGGGTCCAGTTATTGCTGATTAGGTGTTCAAGGTTGGAGGACATACGAAACGTGAGAATATTTCTCTGGATGGTCGGAGTGGCTGTCCTCTGGCCCAGTACGGCAGTGGGTGGGGCCTGCTCGGATTTTCCCTGGCACTATCCCCGAGACATGGTCATGCCGAATTTGGTGGAAGAAGCTCAGATGGCGTTGCAAACGGGATCTTTGGTGGAAGCGCGAGAATTGTTTTCGACATATCTGTTGGAACGGCAAGAAGGTGTGTTTGCGGATGGCGCTCAATGGGTGGTGGCCTCACTTCCCGATGTCTCTGACGAACCTGGAAAAGAATTTCTGAAACAGATCGGGCGTCTTCAAACTATGAACACAGCCGAGCCGGATAGTGTGTATGCCCCGTGGGCTTTGTGTTCCATGGGGCAACTCTATTGGGATGCGGGATGGCATTCTGAAGCCAATGCCATTTTTGAGGAATTTCTTGGGGCCTATCCCAGCCATCCTTTGGCAGGTGGCGTGATGGTCGAGGCTGGAAGGAACTTTTTGGAAAATAAACAATTTCTCGAAGCGGCCTTGGTGCTTCGTCGGGTCGTCGAAGAGCCGAAATGGGAAGCGCATCGACTCAAGGGAGCACTAGGATTAGCCGAGGCCACGGCCATGTCCAAGGCATGGAAACAAGCCAATTATTGGTATCGGGTGGTGGAAGCCGAAGCCCCTGAGCTCATTCGACGGTCAGAGCGTTCGTCGTATTATTTCGGATTGACAGAATTGGCTGTTGGAGATTCGGATAAAGCGATTTCTCGATTTTTGAACACCGTCAATCTTCATCCGCAGAAAGAATTTGCTGGAGAGGCGTTAATTCGTATTTCTGAGAAATTGTTACAGGAAGGCCATCAGTTCTTGTCGCTTTGGTTTGCAGAGGAAGCGAAACGCCGTTTTAAAGGTAAAGAAATAGGCCGTCGTGGACAAGCGGCACAAATTAGGTGGGTGGTGGATTTCTTGTCCAAAGAACATTCGAAAGAAGAATGGAAAAATGTGTACCGGCGCTTAAATGATTTAGAAATATATGTCTCCGTGTCCTGGGATAATGTTCTGGAAATGGCTCGAGTCTTGATTCAAGCTCCAGAGCCGGATGTGGTCGAAGAAAGCCTGTTGTGGATGGGGCAGGGGTATCGCATGGTGGATGATATTCCGTCCGCCATTCGGTCATTCACCCGTCTGGCTATTGTGGCCAGGTCAGAGACGCGGTTGCATGAGGCACAGCATCAGTTAAGTGTCATTCTCAATAAGAAAATTCAAACCTTCTCTGATCAGCAGGCATGGGTCCCCTTACTCAAATTTCATGAAGATCAACAGGAGGCGTTTCAATTCGTTCCATTGACGGGTCAGCATGTGAGAACGGTGGCTCAGGCCTATCAAAAGGTGAATCTGCCTTCGAAGGCCATGCAATGGTATGACCAGTTGTTGGAAGTGCACCCGACGAGTTCTCTGCGAGAAGAAATCTTTGCGCAAAAAGTTTTTTTAGCTGATGACCAAGGCAATGCTCAACTGGTTCAAAGCGCTGGTGAAATCTATCAACGTGAATATCCTGAAGGTCAATGGCGAGCCGAGGTCTCCACGGTCTTGGGAATGGACTTATTGGCTCGGGAACACTATGCCGAGGCGATTCAACAACTGTCTGACGGTGCGCAACATACCCAAGATACGACCTTGCAACGGTACGTTCTCTTGAATCGGGCTCGTGCGTATCAAGCGACAGGGAAAAGAGATTTAGCCCAGCAAGATTTGCAACAGATTATTGTTCTGAATCCTCAGGAGATCGCCAATGTGGTGCGGCTTGGAGATTTTCTGTTTGACCAAGGCGACTTTGCGGAAGCGGAATCGCATTATGACCAGGTGCTTTCCTCCGAGGCGCCTGTATCCTTGAAGGCTTGGGCGAAATACCGGTGGGGACTTTCATTGGACTATCAAGGGAAATCGACAGAGTCTCAAAAACTCCTGACAGAAGTGGGCCAATTGGAAACACGATCACCAGAATTCGAAAATACCATTCGGGCCGCAGCCGTCGCAGTGTTGGACGAGTTTTCTTTAATGGGAAAACCGCAAGTCATGAGGGCAAATGAAGGGGGTTAAATCGACAGACGCACCGGTATTAATCCAGTCAGTAGAGTGGAAAAGTGATGGCCCTTCGCTCAACGTGAGGGAAGTTCCATCCTCTCGCAATCTCTCATTACGGGTGTCTATTGAATGTAGGGATTCTGCTAATTCTGGATCTCAACTGCTTCAGCCATGTGAGGAGGAACATCGTCAGCGGCTAACAGGTCTTGGAGAAAATATTGGGCGACTTGCTCATGATATCCGGAATCCCTTGTCGAGTATTGAGTGGTTTGCCACCTTGTTGGGGCGTGATCATCATAGTCAGGAAGAGCGAAAAGAGTTGGCCTCCCATTGTATTCAGGCCGTTCGTTCTTTGGATCATTTGGTCTCCAATATATTGGTAGCCAGTGCACCTCTGAATGCCGAGCGGGAATCCGTGTGTCTTCTTTCGTTATTTGATGATGTGGAATTATTGGCGATGTATCCCTTACGAAAGAAAGAGATAACCATTCAGCGTCGGCAAGAAGGTAACGTGTCCATGATCATGGGCCATGAATCCTTATTGAAACAGGGGCTTCTCAATCTCCTGATGAATGCAATTCAGGCATCAGAGCCAAAGAGTCTGATTGAGATTCACTGTCGAAATGAATCACGCTTCTTTGGTGAACAAGGCAAACAAGGCTCTGAGGAGGGCGTGGCTTTGCGTATCCGAGACTATGGTTGCGGGATGTCCGAGGAAGAGCTCTCCAATATTTTTCGTCCATTTTATTCCAAGCGAAAGGGAGGCACGGGCCTTGGGCTTTCCATCGTCAAACAGATTGTACAGATTCATCACGGTTTGATTGATATCACTAGTCAAGAAGGAAAAGGGACAACCGTTGATCTCTTTTTCCCTCAGTAAAGGAGAATGGCATGCTAGAGACCGACAGTGGGGTGAGCCGAGGCATTCTGGTCGTCGAAGATGATGAACAGTTGCAGACGGCATTGAGCACAGTATTAAGCCAACATGGCTATGAGGTCACGGTAGCCAGAGATGGTCATGCGGGTTTAGAGCATGTTGAACGAGATGCTCCCTGGCTCGTGCTCACTGATTTGAATCTACCTGGAAAAGGAGGAATGGATTTTTTACGAGAAGTCAGGACTCAAGGATACCATATGCCTGTGGTCGTGATGACGGCCTATGGCGGTGTGGATGTGGCGGTGGAAGCCCTGAAATATGGAGCAACTGATTTTCTGCAAAAACCCTTTCCGTTTGAACGCCTTGAGAAACTCATTCAACAGCTGGATGATGATCGGAGTGAACAACGGCATGAGAGCAGCGAGCCTCCAGGACAGGTCTCGAATGGTGAGCAGCCCGAAGGGTTTCTGACTCGAGACCCGAAGGTCCTGCAAACCTTAAAGATGTTGGATATGGTGGCGAGCAGTTCGGCCACCATTTTGATTCAAGGGGAAAGCGGGACGGGAAAAGAGGTCTTGGCTCGGCATATCCATCGAAAGAGCACACGGGCTCATCAACCCTTTATCGCCATTAATTGTGCGGCATTGCCTGAAGGCCTTTTAGAAAGTGAATTGTTTGGATATGAAAAAGGTGCATTTACTGGGGCATTGACGAGACGGGCCGGAAAATTTGAACTGGCCCACCACGGGACCTTGTTGTTGGATGAAATTGGGGAGATGAGTTTAGGCCTTCAGGCGAAATTGTTGAGGGTTCTTCAGGAGCGTGAGGTTGACCGACTTGGGTCACGGCAACCCATTCCAGTGGACGTGCGGGTGATCGTGACGACAAACCGAAACCTTGCACAGGAAGTCCAAGCGGGGCGGTTTCGGGAGGATGTGTATTATCGATTGAGTGTGATGCCCTTCACGCTTCCGCCATTACGAGATCGACCAGAGGATATCCAGATGTTGGCAGAACAATTTGCCCATCGCTCGTTTCGACGCAATCATCGTCTTTGGAAAGGAATATCCGATGAGGCCATGATGTATTTGAAAAGGCGGCCATGGCGAGGAAATGTTCGTGAATTAGAAAATGTGATTGAGCGGGGAGTTCTGCTGGCTAACAATGGGTCCCTGCAAGTCGAACACTTTCAATTTGATGAACCGACCTTAACCTCCGGTCCCACACATGCGCCGAGTGGAACTATTTGGGAAATGGAACGAGACCTCATTCTACGAACATTAGAAGCACATAATAGCAATCGCACCCATGCTGCGAGAACCTTGGGAATCAGTATTCGTACGTTACGCAATAAATTACGAGAATATCGAGAACTCAATGGTGGACTTTCATTAGGAATTTAAAGCGTTGGACCTGGCAATGGAGCGATTGAGCTGCTTAAGGATGGGAATGCAACACAATCATTCAGCCAATAGTCGGCAAAAATTTCCGGAGATAGGAAAAAGGGACAAGGCAAAAAATGCCTTCATGCATGGAACGCAGTGTGCGGACAGACTATTGGGCTTTTTTAGAATGAAGAGTGAGTGATCGAAGTGGCACTGGTGTTGCTGTTTGAGTGGTAATTTCATCCTGGGTTGTCTCATGGAAGACCACAGGTGGCTGACTCAGGGATTCAATTCATAAGGCGATGTGAAGGAGGAGCCAAATAATGATGATTTCTCCATGGGACGCAGGAACCCATTTATATGAACGAGCTTTGGATGTGCGGAGTGCGATTCATGAAACCATTGCTTCCAATATGGCTAATGAAGAAACCCCAGGATACAAAGCACGACACTTACCGTTCCGGGAGACTTTTTCGGCTGTTCAGCGAGGAGAGGGTTCCCTAAGTTCAGCGAGCTCCAACTCTCGCCATATCGGCGTAGGATCAGGTGGGAGCGATATTTTTCAACATACGATCAAACAGAATGTGGGAGCCGGGTTAGACGAAAATACGGTCAATTTAGAAAAAGAAATGACGTTGATGGCCGAAAATACCATTCTCTATATGGCCGTGAGTCAATTCTTGGATGGACGTTTTGAAGGGTGGAAAAAGGCAATAAATGAAGGTCGGTAATATCAGTGAGGCGTTAGGGGTAAGGCGTGAAGCGCAAGGAGAAAAAAGATCTTGAAATTACGCCTCAGGAAGAAATATACGTTTCACTATTCTTGAAGGGAGGCAGCTATGAATCTTGATCGCGTCTTTGAAGTGGTAGGGTCGGCGTTGGACTCTCAACGCCAACGATTAAATATTATTGCCAGCAATCTGGCCAATGCCGAATCCACACGTTCACCCAACGGCGGTCCCTATATCCGGCAGGATGTCGTCCTTCAGGCGGTCTCTCCAGATAAATCCTTTCATTCCGTCTTTAACAGTGCGTTTGGAAATGGGTCGGGACCATCGGCTGTTCGGGTGATCGATATTATTCAGGACGAACGTCCATTACGTGTGGTGTACAACCCGGAGCACCCAGACGCTGATGAGAAAGGGTACCTACATATGCCCAACGTCAATCCCATAGAGGAAATGGTGAATCTGATGTCGGCAACGAGGGCGTATGAGGCGAATATCGCCGTGATGGAAACAGGAAAGACCATGACCCTTCGGGCATTGGAAATGGGACGATAATCTTACAAAACGTGAGGCGTAAGGAGTGAAAAGTTACAAGTGAGAAACGAAAATAGAAAAAACGTCACATTCTTCGTGGTTCCTCTTTTTTTGGATCTTTACCGTACTCCTCACTTTTTACTGCTGCGGGGAACCCAGGTTGTGGGTATTTTCGTATTGCCGGGAAAGGAATAATTGTATGGATCCCCTTCTCATTAAAGGTATTGAATCGATTCCTGAGCCCTTCGGAGGTTCGACAGTCAAACAAGCATCGCAAGGTGGTCAGGGTTTTAGCGACTTGTTGAAACACGCAGTGGAGTCGGTCAATTCCATGTCACACGAAGCTGGTCGGCTAGAAGATGCGGTGGCGAAAGGCGAAGATGTCAACATTCATCAAGCGGTGATTGCTGGAGAAAAGGCCGGGCTTTCCTTTCAGCTACTCATGCAAGTGAGAAATAAGATGATTGATGCGTATCAGGAAGTCATGCGGATGCAGGTGTAAGGTGGCAGCCGATTGGTTATCTCTGTCCGTGTCCTGAAAGGTAAACCCGTAATGCATTTCTTTGTGAGTGTTCGATAAATATGGCGATATTCTCGGAAAGTCTTATCGCAAACTTTCAGGCCTTAACCTTGGGACAACGCCTGGGGGTTGTGGTGGTATTGGCGTTGGCCATCGCCACGATTCCCATGTTGTTGCTTCTGGGGAAGGAACCCGAACTGGTTGTGCTGTTTTCCCAGTTAGATTCGGAAGACACGCGAGCGATTATTCAGGAACTTGGCAAACAAGGGGTGTCCTATGAAATGGGTGAAGGTGGTAATTCCATCAGAGTTCCTGCCGAGCGCGTGCATGAATTGCGTTTGCAATTAGCCTCAGCAGGTCTTCCTGAATCTGCTGGCGTGGGATTTGAAATTTTTGATCGTACCGGCCTAGGTGCCACACCCTTCACTCAACAAATGAATTATAGACGGGCGCTTCAGGGAGAATTGGCCCGCACCATTAGCCAGATTTCCCAGGTTGATCGGGTTCGCGTGCATTTAGTCATTCCGGAGAAACGCCTATTTGCCTCTGAGCAAAAGCCAGCTCAAGCTGCCGTCGTCTTGACGTTGAAGCGAGGCAGTCCCTTAGGAGGAACTCAGGTACAAGGTATCGTCCATTTGGTCGCCAGTAGTGTGGAAGGATTGGAACCTGGTCAGGTGACGGTGGTCGATAATCATGGAGAAGTCCTCAGCCAAAATTCTGCTGATGACGATGCTCAGCTGACGGCCACGCAGATCGAGACTCAACGACGAGTTGAGCATGATTTGGAGCAGCGGGTTCAGACCATGCTGGACCAAGTCTTGGGGCGGGATAAATCGGTCGTGCGTGTCACGGCGCCCTTAGAGTTTCGTCAAGTGGAGATTACTGAAGAAAGTTTTGACCCCAATAGCCAAGTTGTCAGAAGTGAAAATAGAAGTCAGGAAAAAGTAACGGAGAATGGTTCTGGTGCACAAACAGGGGTGCCAGGCGTGCGGAGTAATGTGCCCACCGAGCTGAAAGCGACAGGCGGGTCGGGCCCCAAAGAGGCTAAGCGAAAGAATGAAACATTGAATTATGAGGTCAATCGGAAAGTGAGCAGAATTATTGAGCCCACTGGCGCGATTCAACGGTTAAGCGTGGCCGTATTAGTGGATGGAACCTATGAGGTAGCTGAGGGTGCTGATGGGCAGACTGAGAATACAACGAGTGAACAGAAATATGTGGCACGACCTGAGCAAGAAATTCAAAACCTCATTCTCATTGTGAAAAAGGCCGTAGGATTTTCTGAAGAACGGGGAGATCAAATAGAAATGATAAATTTGCCATTCGAGTCAACTCCTGTTCAGGAAGGTGAAGAGGGAATGACTGCCGGTCTACAGGGGTTTCTGGCGACCTGGGGCGGGTTTATTAAGCCGGTATTATTTTTCTTCCTAGGTGTGATGGTCCTGTGGTTTGTGATTCGACCGATGGCATTGAATCTGAGTAAGCCATCGGCTGCAGTCGTGGCGTTACCGCAAGCAGGATTGCCCGCAACGGTCACGGAATATGAGGCACAGATTACTGAAACACCTCAAGAGCAGGCCATTAAGCTCGCAGCTGATAATCCTGCATCGGCTGCTCAGGTCATTCGTACCTGGATCAAAGAAGAACAAGAGCAAAAGGCCTAACCAGTGAGTGAGCATTTATCTGGATATGAAAAGTCGGCCATATTGCTATTGGCCATTGGCGAAAGTGCGGCAGTGGAAGTGTTGAAGGTCTTAGATCAAAAAGATATTCGGCAGATCGGCGCCTATTTGGGGGCGTTGGTGAATGTCGGGCAGGATGAGCATCGCTATGTGTTAAAGGAATATCGGGAAAAGGCAGGAGCATCTGGTTTGAGTGTTGAGGGAAAAACCTATCTGTCAAAAATTCTTAATGCGGCGTTAGGGAAAGATAAGGCTCGGCGTATTTTAAGTTCTCTCAATGTGTCAGAAAATGCCGGTTTCGAGACATTAAAATCATTAGATGCGGTATCAATCGCGAATTTACTGACGTATGAGCATCCACAAACCGGAGCCCTGATTTTAGCGAATTTAGAGTCCGATCAAGCTGCCCAGATTTTGGCCTTGCTTCCGGCGCATAAACGGGATGCCGTGGTGTATCGCTTGGCGACCACAGAAGAAGTGTCTCCAGCTATGGTAGATGAATTGAATGGGGTGCTTCAGGAAGAGCTACGTTTAGGATCTTCCAAAAATGCCATCCCTGTCGGGGGGACAGGTATGGTTGCCGAAATTTTGAATTCCGTGAAGAAAAATGTGGAAGGTGATATTTTTACGGCCTTGGAAGCCAAGGATCCAGATATTGCTGAAGAAATACGAGGGAAAATGTTCGTGTTCGAAGATCTGGATTCTGTTGATGATCGAGGCATGCAGGAAGTGTTGCGCGAAGTGAGCAAGGAAGAATTACTCTTGGCCCTCAAGCCGGTTGAAGGTCCTTTACGTGATAAATTCATGAACAATATGTCGAGTCGTGCAGCCGAATCTCTGAAAGAGGATATGGAGACTCGAGGTCCAGTCAAACTGAGCGATGTGGAAACGGCACAGCAAAACATTATTAAGATTGTGCAACGGTTGGCAGGGGAAGGACGGGTTGCTCTCGGTGGAAAAGGCGAAGAGCAAATGGTCTAAGGCTGGTGAACGTATGGAACCTAATGGGCATGTACAAAAGTTCGAAATGGCAGAATTGCTCCCAAGGGGCGCAAGGAAACAAGATGAGGAGGTCGAACTGCACGATTGTGCAGATTTGCAGCGACACGCCTTTGAACAAGGTCGGGTCAAAGGCATTGATGAAGGACGAGCGCAATGTCAGGCCAAAGTCGAGGAAGAACTCAAACGAGCCATTCATCTGGCCAATCAAATTGGACGTGCCAGAGTGGCAGCCATGGAGGAGCAGGACCGAGATATTGTGGAAGTGGCCTTGGTCATTTCCCAAAAAATTATTCTGCGAGAGGTTGAAACTGACAAAGAGTTCATCGTGCGACAAGTGCGGCAGATCCTCGGACTTCTTCTTCATAAGACTCTTGTCACCCTCAAGGTGCACCCTCAAGATCTCTTGACCTTGGAGCCCCTTCACGACGCCTTACGGACAGAATTTCTTGATGGAGATCATTTGAAGATTGAAGGGGATGAAGACATGCAGCTTGGAGGCTGTCTGGTAGAGCAGGCTGGGTTGCAGCTGGATGCCCGTCTTCAGCAACAACTGGAAGCTGTGGCCACTGAATTTGGCTTGGAACGTTCTCCCTTATGAGTCTCGGCGTGATTCAAGAGCGATTGGATGAGCTGTCGACGACCACGGTCACAGGACGGGTGGTGAAGGCGGTGGGGTTAACATTGGAAGCCACCGGCTCAGGAGCGGCGGTGGGCCAGCGGTGTCATATTTTTAGCCAGAGGCGCCAGTCCATTCTTGAAGGAGAAGTCATTGGGTTTCGAGAACAGCGGGTCGTCGTCATGCCTTTTGGCCCAGTCCGTGGGATTGGGGCTGGGGATTTGGTCCGGTACGACCCCAGCTCCCCACGATTGTTGGTTGGGCAGCATCTGTTGGGCCGAGTGGTTGATGGCTTAGGCCAACCGATCGATGACAAGGGACCGATTCCCCGCAGTCAACGGTATGCCTTATATGCTCCGGCTCCTGCCCCTTTACAACGCAAGCGAATCACCACTCCAATGGACTTAGGAATCCAATCGATTAATGCGTTGCTGACCTGTGGCGTTGGGCAAAAATTGGGGATTTTTGCGGGAAGTGGTGTGGGAAAGAGTGTGTTAATGGGCATGCTCTGTCGTCATACCAAAGCGGATGTGAATGTCATCGCTTTGGTGGGGGAGCGTGGACGAGAAGTCAAAGAATTCTTGGAGCGGGATTTGGGAGAAGAGAGTCTCCGCCGAACGGTCGTGGTCGTGGCTACTTCTGACCAATCGCCGTTAGTTCGTGTCCGAGCGGTGTTTGTCGCCACCGCGATTGCAGAATTTTTTCGAGATCAAGGCAACCAGGTGCTCTTACTGGTGGACTCACTCACGCGTTTAGCGCATGCCCAGCGAGAAGTCGGGCTGGCTGCAGGAGAACCCCCTACGACGAAGGGGTACCCACCATCGGTGTTTACGTTGTTCCCTCAGGTATTGGAGCGGGTGGGGCCGTTGGAGAAGGGTTCCATCACTGGTCTCTATACCGTGTTAGTGGATGGGGATGATCTGAATGACCCCATTGTCGATTCAATGCGGTCCATTTTAGACGGACATATTGTCTTATCTCGTCATTTGGCCATGCAAGGTCATTTTCCAGCCATTGACGTACTACAAAGTGTGAGTCGGGTGATGTCAGATATTGTGTCTGACGCGCATACGCACGCTGCCAGGACAGTGATCCAATCGATGGCTGAATACCGAAACTCGGAAGACCTGATTAATTTAGGGGCGTATCAGCAGGGAAGTAACGCACGTTTAGACGCGGCCATACAGATGAAAGAGCCCATTGATCAGTATCTCAGGCAAGGCCGTGAAGCAGCTGTGAACCTGGCGGAAAGTTGGCAAAACCTTGAGACCTTGGCCGCACAGAGTCGAAGTCTCCAAGTTGCAAAGGGTAGAACTACATGAATTGGACCACATTATTGAAGTTTCGGAAGCAGGTAGAAGACTTAGCTCGGGAAGGGGTGGTGTTAGCGGAATGGGAAAAGAGTCAGGAGGTGACCACGCGTGAGGAACTCAGTCATGAGATGGGAACGGTCGTGGCCGATTTAGAGCAACAGATACAGATGGGCATTGATACCATCTTCGCCGAAGAGCGGTACCGATGGCTGGATCAGCTTGGGACAGCCATGGAAGAACGGACGCAAGAGATTCAGCGCTTGGAAGAAACCTTGCTAGGATTACGTGAGAAGTTAAAAAAAGCTTACCACGCCAGAAGGGTCGTCGAGCTGGTAATTGCCAAAAAAGAAGCGGCGGTGTTGAAGAAAGTTGCTGCGCAAGAGCAACGTATTCAAGAAGATGTCTCTGCCCATGCCTTTGCAACCTGTCACCTTGAAGAAATGACCTAGTAGCATGATATTGCCTAGTCGACGAAGAATTCTCTGGTGGCCAGTGGTTTTGTTGGTGTGGGCTTCAGCCGTATGGTCTGTGCAAGCCACGACTGAACAACCACCGAGTGAATCTCCAGAAAATCAACCGGTTGAAGCGGATTTTTCGGATGAACCACGCCATGCCGAAACGACGTTATTAGAGGATCTTCAAGCACGATTGAAAGAGGTAGAGAAGCGGGAACGTGGCTTGCAACTTCGCGAAGAGCATATCCTGTCGTTGCAACGAGATGTCGAAGCGTTGGCGGCGCGACAGGCCAAAGAAGCGAAGCGGTTAGAAAAAGAAGCGTCGGCGTTAAGTGAAGAACAGCGTCGGTATTTAGAGCAAGATCCAGCGCTCGTGCATCTGCTCAAGATTTATGAGTCCATGGATCCGGAAGAAGGGGCGTTACGAATCGAACAAATGCGAGAAGGCTTGGCTTTGGATATTTTGGCAGGAATCAAAAATAAAAAGGCGGCAGGAATTTTAGCAGGAATACAACCCAAGAAAGCGGCAAAGTTATCTGAAGGGCTTCAGAAATATCGTGAAATTAAACTGAAACGACGAGGGGATTCTCAAGCGCCAAACACGAAACCATGAATGCCTTCCTTCCCATATCTGTGAATCCACAGGCCGTTCCCAATGCCATTGGTCGTGGTGAAGCCGCGACTGAACCATTGGCTCAAGTGAGCAAGGATCAGTCAAGCACATCTGGCCACACATTCTCGCCGGTCTTTGCACAGGTTTTGCGTGAGCAAGATGAATTCCCAACATTGCTGAATAATTTGCAAGCGGTTGCTTCACCGGACAGTCAAGATGCTGTCCTGTTACAACCTGGTTCGGCGCAAAAAGATCTCCGAAATCTTGAGATAGTGGGCAGTTCCAATACGAGTGAACATGTCTTGCCTGAATCTTATGCTTACGGGATTCAAGTACACACGCCTTCGAATGTGGCAGCCCTGCCAGCCACGGATTCAGACCTCTTGACAGATTCTGCCAGGTTGTTGTCTACGAAGGTGGTTGATCGTCATGTTGGGGCGACAACCGAATCCATTCCAGATCACACGCAGAAAATATTATTCGAGCAAGCACCGTTGCCGGTGGCCATCCCAACGGTGGCCCTCGCTCCTCTTCAAGGCACTCAAGGTTCAACCGATGGGTTTTTGTCGGGTCCCGCATTTCAAGCAACGAGTGGGGGGGCTACTCATGGAAAAGTGAGGCCCGCCCTCGACATTGACGGTAACTATTCAAAAAATCTACAAACTTCAGTGCCAAAAGTATTTGAGACAGGACCGGTTTCTCAACAGGTTCCAGCGCAAAAGGTACCTGAGATAGGTGTCGCTCTCCAACACGTTCCCTTACCCAAGATAGCTGAGGTAGGTGTCGCTCCCCAACAGGTTTCTCAAGGCCCAGAGGGTAAGCTCGATTCTTCCGTGTTGAAACAAGAGGACGGACAAGGGACCTCTAGAATAGCTCCATCTGCCAAGGAGATCCCAAGCGGGCTGCCACAAGTTCACCGATTCATTCAGGAAGATGAATCCCTGAAATTGCCTGTTCTTCCACGACCGACAAACGCACCGATTGGATCTCAGAATCTACGACCAAATAATGTGCTGCCTGTACCCGCCGTTCCGCCAGAGGCTCCAGCAGGGTTTTCCCAAGCTCTATCGACGGGTCCATTGGCCATAAAACCGACACCTGGCATTTTATCGGTAGTGCAAGACGTGTCCAATCCTGTCATTGGGCATCGTACGACCGTACCAGTTGATCTGCTTGGAGAATCCGGGTTACTTGGCAAAGGGGATCGTGCTCAAGCCATGGTAGAGACATCGGTCAAAAGTGCGGGGTTGGATGTCAGTGGTGGACAAGGGCTGGGGAGTGGGATGAATCATTTCCAGAATCCTCAATCAGGATTTCAGCCACCATCAGCTAACCTTGGACAAGGTATGGGTGTGCGAGGTCTTGAAGAACGTGTCGCAGAATTTCCTGCACCAGCTCTGCAACGGCTACAAATGGATGTGCAATTATCTGAGACACAACGAGTGTCCATCGATGTGGGCGTGCAGAACAGACAGGTCTATGCTGGGTTGATAACGGATCACGCGGTCTTGCGAAACCTTGCCGCACAATTTGTTCCACAACTAGAAAGTCAATTGGCCGATGTCGACATGGAGCTCAAAGAATTTTCAGCAGAGGTTCGAGAAGAACGACAACAACAGGATGATGCTGAATTTCGTCATCCTAGCCTTACAGAGCAAGAAGCTCGACGAGCTTCTCAGCAAGAATTGCTTCCGCCGCAATCTTCTCTGAATCGACAAGAAGACGCTGGATTACATCTCGTGGCATGAGTCACGATCTTTGGGTATGAACGCTTGAAGAAGGAGTAGAAACCAATGGATCCAATAACCCCAACCACATCGGCATCAACTCTGACGGGACAAAGGGATGTGCAGAATGCTGTGGAAGAACTTGGATCCGAAGTTTTTCTACGATTGCTCGTCACACAGTTACAAAGTCAAGACCCAACCAATCCAACTCAAAATGAAGATTTTATCGCACAGTTAGCGCAATTTACGACCTTGGAACAAGCCACCAATACCACGGATCTTTTGCAGCAATTGGTGGATCAACGATCTGAGTTGGACATTGTCAGTCTCCTCGGGCGGGATATTATCACTAAAGGAGATATTCTCACGTTGGATAAAGAAAACAAACCAGGGCTGGCCTATGAATTGAGCGAAGACGCCAGGAAAATACAAGTCCAAATCCTTGATAAAGACGGCCAGGTCGTCAGACATGTCGATGTGAATCAGATTCAGAAAGCCGGCGCCCACAAGGTGGCGTGGGATGGCTTGGATGATTTAGGAAACCGTCTACCTGAAGGACCCTATCAATACAAAATTCAAGCATTGAATGCAAAAGAAAAAGAGGTAAAAGTGGAAACCTTTTCCCAGGAACGGGTCGCGAGTCTGTTGCCAGGTACCGATAAACCGGTCGTGGTAGACAGCGGAAGGACCTATGGTACGAATGAGATCTATTCAATACGGTAAGGACAATCGCAGATATTAATGATGTGGCAGGGACGCCTCAGGGACGAAGGAGAGAGAATCGATGGGTATTACATCAGCGTTTTTTGCCGCGACGAGTGGAATCAATGCAACCAGCCGGGCACTCAGTGAAATCGGAAATAATATCGCCAATGCCCAGACAGTCGGCTATAAAAGTCGATCCGTTTCCTTTGGTGATTTATTTGGCGCCACGATTGGTGGTGGGGGAACGAGTTCGTCCGTAGTAGAAGGTCGTGGGGTGCGAGTGTTAGGGATTGACCCGAGCTTTACGCAAGGATCGCTCCAAACCACCTCGAATGCCTTGGATTTGGCCATTGATGGCGACGGGTTTTTTCAGGTGAATGATGTGGCAGGGAATACGTTCTTTTCTCGAGCGGGTCAATTTAACATTGATTCCGGCGGCAACATTGTGAGCCCTGCAGGATTACGGCTTCAAGGATTCCAAGTGGATGCCAATGGAAATATAACAGGCGCTGTTAGTGATTTGACTCTGTCGACGACTCAACAAATTGGTATTGCCTCGACGGCGGTAGATGTGAGTGGAAATCTTAAGGCAGACGAGCCAATCATTGCTCCAACGATCGCACAATTATTGACCGATCCTGCAAACCCTTCGAATACTCAACATACGACCCCTGTTCGCGTTTTTGATTCACTGGGCGTAGGACATGACGTGAATGTGGTGTATGCAAAAACCGCCAATAATGTTTGGCAGTATAGTGTGCTTGCCAATAATACTGAAGTGACCGTTCTTCCAGCGAATGAAAATACGACGACCGGCAATGCGTTAGTGGCGCAAGGAACTCTCAATTTCAATTCAAGTGGGTTGCTGTTGACCGAAAGCAATCCAGCGGGCCATGCGATCACCTTTTCGAATGGATCGGCAGCATCGAACATCATATTCAATTTTGGAACAAGTATTACAACCGACGGTGGAGCGGGAACTGATGGAATGTTACAGCAAGGATCGGCTTCCGTGAATTTGGCTTTGTCCCAAGATGGTTTTGCCAATGGGACGCTAACGGGAACATCCATTGGAGAAGATGGGACGATTACAGGACGATTTTCTAATGGGACAACGCAAGATCTTGGGCAGGTGGCGTTGACCCGATTTATTAATCCCGACGGGTTGGCACCAATTGGAAGAAATTTGTTTATCCAATCCGGAGACTCTGGAACACCGTTAGTTGGGACTCCTGGTTCAGGGTCTTTTGGAAAAGTTTCGGCCAGTACGTTGGAAGCCTCGAATGTGGATTTAGGTGATGAGTTGGTGACGATGATTACGATGCAGCGTGGATTTCAAGCCAACTCCAGAATTATCACCACGACGAATGATCTATTGGGAGAATTGGTGAATCTGGCGCGTTAATCTCTAAGAGATGAGTCATAGGGAGCCCCCTGTCAGCATGTGCTGGCAGGGGGCTTTTTTTGTGAGAAAAGTTGCCAACAACATATTCTGAGGTGGCAACTTAGTAAATCCGTCAAAGGTTCCAGCGCAATGCCAGGAAAATGACGAAAATCCAAAATTCTTTTCCTGAGAGAATGATGAGTCGATGGAAGTTCGGTGACTTATTGTCTTGTTTTTATTCGGTTTTTTATCTTGAAAAGAGAAAGCAGGGGAAAACGTTGAGTGGCATAGAGGTTGCTCACTTCGAAAGTGGAAGTCTGGGCTCAATCAAAAATTTTTGCATGTGAGGTTATTGTATGGCTGATGAAGAAGCCAAAGAGGCGCCGCCGACAGCAGCGGGATCAGGTAAGAAAATGATGATCATGGGGATTGTCGGAGTCCTTCTTCTTGGAGGAGGTGGGAGCGCGGCCTGGTTTTTCATGGGCGGCGATAAAAAGGAGGATGGCGAAAAACATGCAACGGCTGACCATGGAGAGGAGCATGCTGACGAGCCAGGGCCGGTCGTGGAACTTGAGCCGTTTCTCCTCAATTTAGCTGATCGAGATGATCTTCGGTTTCTCAAAGTGAGTATTAAATTAGAGTTAGATCGACCGGAAGACAAAACGGATTATCAGAATAAAGTGCCAGCGATCCGCGATGCCTTACTGGTGCTCTTAAGTAGCAAGGAATCGCAATTATTGCGAACGGTCAATGGGAAACGGAGAATTCGTGAAGAAATCATGACCCGAGTCAATGGTGTGATGAGTAAGGGCAAAATTTCGAATGTATTTTTTACGGACTTTATCATTCAGTAGTTCCGTGAAAAGTGAAAAGTAAGGCGAAAGGAGTGAAACGGAAAGTGAAAAAAGGAGAAAGTAACAGGATGAGGCATTTTTCTATTTCTTGCTACGTACCCCTTACTACTCACTCCTTACTAATTTAAGACAATGGAAAAAATACTCAGTCAAGATGAAGTTGATGCGCTCCTCCGTGGAGTCACGGATGGAGATGTTGAAACCGAAGCTGAAGAGGTCGAGGAACTTCAAGACGGGCCGGTTCCCTATGATTTAGGGAATCAGGAATGGGTGATCCGGGGTCGCATGCCGACTCTGGATGTCATCCATCAACAATTTTCTCGGCTGTTTCGACTCGCCCTCAGTGAAATGCTTCGGAAAGCCGTTGAAGTGACGATTACGAACCAATCCGTCCTGAAGTTTGGTGAATTCACCAAACGTCTTCCCGTTCCGGCCTATCTGCAAATTATTTCCATGGAACCTCTTCGAGGCACGGCAATGGTCGCGACCGATGCCGCAACGGTCTATCTCCTTGTGGATCATTTTTTTGGTGGAGCGGGGCAAACCCACGTGAAACCGGAAGGCCAGGACTTTACGCTCATTGAACAGCGTATCATGCGTACGGTCATGGCGATGGGGTTGAAGGATTTACAAAAAGCCTGGGAACCCGTCCAGAAGGTCGAGATAAAAGCCGTTCGGTCGGAGATGAACCCCCAACTGGCTTCAATTGTGTTGCCGGCGGATGTCGTGATTGTGGTGACGCTAGGAATCGAACTTGGCAATTCTGTCGGAGACCTGCATTTGTGCTTGCCGTATGCCATGTTGGAACCGATTCGAGATCGGCTGCAAGTCAGTTTTCAGAGTGATTTCTACGAAGTGGACCATGGGTGGGTGAGGCGCTTCTCCAACAGAATCAAGAATGCTCCTGTCCAGATCTCAGTGGCGTTAGGAGAAGCAGAGATATCCGTGGAAGAGTTAATGAATTTTAAACCTGGGGATGTGATCCCGTTGAATCAATCCACCACGCAGCCGTTAATGGCCACGGTAGAAGGCATACCGAAATTTGTTGGATTTCCAGGGAGTACCAAGGGCATGCAATCATTTCAAATTCAAGACATGCTGAGTATCCCTGAATAACACGATAAGCCGTATATGAGCGTAGAAGGAAGGGTAACCTCAGGAAATATGGAGATAATTTATGAGTGACGAAGACAGTGTAGACATGGACACCTTTGATGCCGAGAAAGAAATGATGGAGGCCATGGCTCAGGAATCGGCGGGTAAGAGTGAGAGTCCGTTTGATGCCGAGAAAGAAATGATGGAGGCCATGGCTCAAGAATCGGCGGGTAAGAGTGAGAATCCATTACCGGCTTTGGCTCCACCACCAGTTCCTGAAGCAACTGGCCCACAAGATGGGAATCTTGAGCGACTCTTAGATATTCCCCTTGTATTATCCGCACAATTGGGCAGTACCCGGATGCTCATCAAAGACTTGCTGCAACTAGGCCCTGGATCAATTGTGGAATTAGATAAGCTGGCTGGTGAACCATTGGAGGTTCTGGTGAATGAGCGGCTTGTGGCTCGTGGTGAAGTCGTCATGGTGAACGAAAAATTTGGCATTCGTCTGACGGATGTGATTAGTCCATCAGAGAGAGTAAAGAAACTCAAATGAAGGCGTAAAGAGTAAAAAGTGAGGGGTAAGGCGTGAAGAGTAAAAGACATGAGGAACAGCATTGGAGGTTCTTTTCTTGTCGCCTTAGTCCTGACTATTCACCCCTTACTTTGAGTTAAGACATTATGGATTTAACACATGAAGCCCTCAAAATGGCTGGCGTCTTGGCTCTGGTCGTCTTTGTCCTTTTGGGTGTTCTGGCGTGGGTCAGACGAACGTTTGGGGAAACTGCAGGAATTGGCGGAGAACCGCTGATGCGTGTGTTGGGCGGGCTGAGAGTTGGGGCGGGAAAACAAATTATGCTTGTTGACGTGGCGGGGGAGGTTTTAGTGCTAGGAACCACGGCAAGAGAAATGACCCTCTTAACAAAAATTACTGATAAAGAGCACACGAGTCGGATGCGGTCACTGGCGAATCCGGTTGCTGGTCGTATAGGGGCCTGGGTTGGTCAATGGGCACAGACCAGAACAGGAAAAGATGAAGCTCCTTCTTTATCTCAGTCCTCTCCAGCCAGGATGTCACAACAATCATGAGTATTGGCGCGAATCGCAAAGAAGCTTCGATAGTGACATGGTCTCGTGGCTTTGGCCTTTTATGCTTCTTGGTCGTAAGCCATGTCCTTGCCGGACTCAACACGGTGTTGGCTCAAGCCACCAAAGATCCGACTATCAGCTTGCAAGTATCCGGACTAGACGCCACCGAACCCTGGACCTTTGGTTTGCGGATTCTCCTGATGCTGACGGTCCTCACGTTGGCGCCCGCCCTGCTCATGTTGGTGACCTCTTTTACCCGTGTGGTGATCGTTCTTGGTCTGTTGCGGCAGGCCTTGGGAACACTCCATGCTCCGCCTAATCAAGTCATGATTGGCTTAGCATTATTTCTGACATTATTCATCATGATGCCGGTGTGGGAGAAAGTTCGAACGGAGGCCCTGAATCCTTTCTTAGAGAATCAGGTGACACAAGAAGTCGCCATGCAGCGAGCGATCAACCCGATTCGGGAGTTCATGCTGAAACAAGTCCGAGAAAAAGATTTAAGTTTGTTTATGAGTATGGGGAAAATCCCTGATCCTCAGACCGCCAAAGATGTCCCTATACATGTCTTAGTCCCAGCCTTTATCACAAGTGAATTACGAACAGCCTTTCAAATTGGGTTTTTGATCTATGTCCCGTTTCTGGTCATCGACATGATTGTGGCGAGTACGTTGATGTCAATGGGTATGATGATGTTGCCACCCATCATGATTTCGTTGCCGTTTAAACTCGTCTTGTTCGTGCTCGCTGATGGATGGCTTTTAGTTGTGGGCTCGCTCATGAACAGTTTTCACTAAAGCGAATGTGGAAGCCCCGCCCTTTGGGCGGGGTTATTTACTAATTGTAAGACATCAGGTGTGGATAGTCAGAAGTCCAAAGCCGGAGCGAGAGGGAATTTGTCTTTTTCCTACTACTCACTACTCACGATATACAAGGAATAAAGCCGTGACTCCAGAAGGTGTGTTGGCCGTCGGTCAGGAAGCCATTAAAACAATCTTATTGGTAGCAGGTCCTATGTTGGGATTGAGTTTAATCGTTGGCCTCATGGTCAGTGCTTTTCAAGCGATGACTCAGATTAATGAAATGACGCTGACCTTTTTGCCAAAAATTATCACCATGTTCATCGTTTTATTGTTTATGTTTCCCTGGATGCTTCAAATCATTATAGGATTTATGACCGGAGTATGGGGTCAAATTCCAGAAATGTCCCAGTAAGAACAGTAAGTCGTAAGGAGTGAAAAGTGAAAAGTGTCAAGAATAGCTGGCAGGAATTTTTTTTAGATTTCTTGCCCCTTACTCCTTACGCCTCACTCCTTACCATTTCTCCTCGAACGAAATGACGTAACCGGTGTTGCAATGGGATTTCGCGATTCAACAGGTCTGGCAATTTGTGGTGGTTTTGGTCCGGACGGCGGTGATTTTGTCCGCATTACCTCTGTTAGGGGGGCGAATCGTTCCCCAACGTATCAAAGTTGGCTTGGCAGCTGCCATTTCGGTGATTCTGACTCCGGTCGTGACGTTTACCCTACCGCCAAATTGGTTAGAGCCTGCGCATCTGGTTATGGCGTTAGGATCCGAAATTCTCGTCGGATTGGTTCTTGGTTTTGCGATGCGATTAATCATGGTAGCGGTCGAATTGGCGGGAAATATCCTGGGTTTTCAAGTGGGGTTTGCCATGGCAAATGTGCTCGACCCGGTGTCCCAAGTGCAAACTCCTGTGTTCGGCCAATTGATGACCGTTCTTGCCACGCTTTTGTATTTTCAGATAGACGGACACCTGTTGTTGCTCATGGCTTTGGGCAGTAGCTTTCAGCTGATTCCTCCATTCGGAGCGCATTTGAGTGCCACGCTCCTCCCAGATGTCACCGGTTTGATGCAACGGACCTATGAGACGGGGCTGAGGCTAGCCTTTCCGGTGATGGCCGCCACGTTTCTTGTGCATATTACGATGGGGGTCCTGGGGCGTCTTGTTCCGCAAATGAATATGTTGCTGACCAGTTTTCCTATTACGATTGGTGTGGGGCTTACTGTCTTGGGTTTGGGTTTGCCGTTCTTCGCTGTGGTTTTTCAAGAGTCGATATTGGGGGTGGAAGTCATTCTTTGGGAACTGTTGCAGGGATTAGGGCATGGCTGAAAATAAAGACGGCGGAGAAAAATCCGAACAACCCACAGGGAAAAAATTAGCGGATGCGCGTCGTAAAGGCCAAGTGCCTCTCACGCGGGAATTGCCCCCATTGTTTGTCTTGTTAGGAGGGGTCGGGGCGATCACGATGTGGGCACCTCAGATGCTTCAAGAGTTCTCTGGGCATTATCGGCATTGGTTAGTACAGGCAGGAACGCTGCAGCTCGATCCCACCACCATGCATGTTTTACTCTGGAACATTATCAATGCCGCCTTTGTGCCTCTTCTTCCGTTAGGACTCATCGTGGCCGTGCTTGCTTTGGCGGCCCTCTTGATGCAAACCGGGCCCTTATGGATTGAGGAGGGTTTGCAGCCCAAGCCTTCAAAATTGAACCCCATGAATGGCATCAAACGGTTGTTTTCATGGAAAGGGATCGTGGAACTTATCAAGTCTCTGGCAAAGGTGGCCATGGTGGGAGGTATTCTCTATGGCGTGCTGTCCGAGGGAATACGTCATCTTGTTCAACTTCCCATGAAGAGCCTATTCGAGTCAGTTGGCATGACCTGGGACTTGGTACAAGACATCGTGTGGTCTGTGGGAGGTGTCCTGTTAATTTTAGCCATTGCCGATTTTGTGTATCAACGCTGGCAGCATAACGAAGATTTGAAAATGACGAAGCAAGAAGTCAAAGACGAATCGAAAGATGTCGAAGGGGATCCACAGATTCGTTCTCGTCGTCTTAGCTTGCAACGAGAACGTTCGCGGCAGCGGATGTTGCAAGCGGTGCCCAAGGCGGATGTGATCATTACCAATCCGACGCATGTGGCCGTCGCCATTCGGTATGACACCGGCAATATGGATGCGCCGGTGGTCGTGGCGAAAGGCGCGGGGTTTATGGCAGACAAAATCAAACAAATTGCGCGTCACGCGGGCGTACCTATTCTTGAAAATCGAAGCTTAGCCCGCGCCTTATTTAAAGCCACAAAGGTGGGTCAGGAAATTCCGGCAGCCTTGTATCAAGCGGCAGCCGAACTGTTGGCCTATGTCTATCGTTTACGAAATCCCCAAGATCAAGCTAGCTAGGGTTTGAGATGGCGTTTGATACTGAAAAACTGAAGTTTGAACTGACTCCGAGTCATTATGGAGATATCCTGCTGCCGTTGGGTGTGGTGGGCCTGCTCTTGCTCATGCTGCTTCCGCTTCCGCCATTTTTGTTGGATCTGTTCCTGACTTTTAGCATTACCTTAACCATGTTGATTTTGCTGGTCACGATGAATGCGGGACGGCCAGCGGAATTTTCCGTCTTTCCTTCAGTGGTCTTACTCACAACCCTGTTCCGCTTGGCGTTAAATATCGCGTCCACCAGAGCCATTTTGTTGCATGGAGCTGAAGGGCCTGCGGCGGCTGGAGAGGTGATTCGCGTCTTCGGCGAATTTGTGGTTGGGGGGAACTTTGCTGTTGGAATTGTGGTGTTTTCTATTCTCGTCATTATAAATTTTGTCGTGATCACGAAGGGAGCCACCCGAATCGCAGAAGTCGCGGCCCGATTTACCTTGGATGCGATGCCGGGTCGACAGATGAGTATTGATGCTGATTTAAATGCCGGCATCATTGACGAAGGGGAGGCTCGGAAACGCCGGGAAATAATCTCCCAAGAAGCCGATTTTTATGGCTCAATGGATGGTGCCAGTAAATTTGTCCGTGGTGATGCCATTGCGGCATTACTCATTATCTTTATCAATGTGATAGGTGGTTTGGGGATTGGGGTTCTGGATCATGGGATGTCGGTTGTGGACGCAGCCAAACGGTTTACGCTGTTGACCGTGGGCGATGCCATCATTGCACAAATTCCCGCGCTCATCATGTCCACGGCCGCCGGTATCATCATTACGCGCGTATCCACCGATACCAGTTTGGGTCGGGACTTAACCGAGCAAATATTTTTCAATCCGCAAATGGTCGCGGCAGTGGCAAGTACGTTGATCTTTTTGGGATTCTTGCCGGGGTTGCCGCATGCCGCCTTCTTGCTCCTTGGAGCGATGACGGCAGGGTTGGCCTATGTCCTGTATCAACGGAAGCAGGAAGCTGCCGCCGTGGCCTCTCAGCCTCACAAAACCGTTGGGGGGCAGGAAGAAAAATCAGAAACGGCTGCCACCGAATCCCTCAATACTGTCGCACCGCCTGATCTCTTGGAATTGCATGTCGGCTATGGGTTGGTGGCTTTTGTGGATCAAGCGCAAGGCGGAGAACTTCTGGAGCGGATTCGGGCCATTCGTAAACAGACAGCGTTGGATATGGGTTTCGTGGTGCCCTCCGTTCATATTCGGGATAACCTGCAACTCAAGCCGCATGAGTATAGTATTTTGCTCAAAGGTATTCAGGTGGCCAAAGGCGAACTCGTCCCCCGGCATTTATTAGCGATTAATCCAGGAAATGCCAAAAAGGGACTCGAGGGGAAACCTGGGCAAGATCCGTGTTTTGGTTTGCCGGCAGTCTGGATTGCACCCACGGAAAAAGAACGAGCCCAAATGGAAGGCTATACCGTTGTCGATGGTCCCGCCATTATCGCGACACATTTAACGGAACTGATCAAAACGAATGGGCATGAATTGCTGGGTCGACAAGAGGCCCAGAATTTGCTGGATAACCTCGCTAAGACGTATCCCAAGGTGGTGGATGAGCTTATTCCCACTCAATTATCTCTAGGAGTCGTGGTGAGAATCTTACGCAATCTTCTACGTGAACGGGTGTCCATTCGGGATTTACGGACCATTCTTGAAACTGTTGCCGATTACACCACGGTGAGTAAGGATCCTGACACCCTGACGGAATATGCCCGGCAAAATCTATCCAGAACGATTTCTACTCAATATGCCAATGCCGATGGGTTAGTGCACGTCGTGAGTTTAGATCCCATGTTAGATCGACGGTTGACGGAAGTGATGAAGCCGAGTGGCGGGAATCAAGAAGGTTTGTCCCCAGGTGTATTCAATCAGGTCATTGTGTCCGTGCGGCAGGCCATTGAGCGGGTCGTGGGGCAAGGGTATCAACCGATTGTGCTCTGTTCGCAGTCAATCAGATCCCAACTCTATCGTTTAGTGTCGCCGGGGGTTCATGCACTGGCGGTATTGTCGCCAAATGATTTGGATCCTAAAACAAAAATTCAAGCAATTGAAGTCGTGAGGTTACCACATGAAGTTGAAACGGTTTGAAGCTCTCTCGTTACAAGAAGCTCTCCAAGCGGTAAAAGCTGAGCTGGGTCCGGAAGCGGTCATTGTGTCGTCTCGCCGCATACAAAAAGGTGGAGGCCTGTTTGGCCTCCTCAGCCAATCGGTCATTGAAGTGACCGCAGCGGTGGATCGATCGTCACAAACAGAAGACACGCAGCCGGCGGTGACCTTAGATCGATCACTGCAAGCCTTAATGAAAAAACAATTGGCGGCTTCTCCTCTTGTAAGTGAACAGTCGAAGGCCAAGAAGGAGCCCACATTTTCGGATCAGTTGCAAGTGGCAACGGTGCTTGATCCCGTGACACAACATTTGCATGAGATGAAGGAAGAGATTCAACGCTTGCGGGAATCTCAGAAAGATCCAGAGCAGGCCTTGGGCCCCTTGCGGCAAGAGTTAGAAGGGTTACGCATTGTGGTGAGTGAAGTCTTGGGGAGTCAGATGCATAAACGTATTGAAGGGTTGCCGGGTAATTTACTCGAGGATTATCACGCCCTGGTGGGACATGGCGTTGATCCTCAACTTGCGCATGACCTCTTGCGGTCGGTGGTTGAGACGTTAGGCACAGCCGGTCTGGGGAACCGTGAAGCGGTGAATGGGGTGTTGCGGGAACGAATGGAGGAAGGCCTCGCTGTGTCGAATCCGTCGGTCAAACGACAATATGGACAAAAAATCATGATGTTGGTGGGGCCAACGGGTGTCGGCAAGACGACAACCATTGCCAAACTTGCCGGGTTGGCTCGAGAACAGGATGAACATCAGAAAACGGTGTTGATCACGTTAGATACGTATCGAGTCGCTGCGGTGGAGCAACTCCGAGTCTTCGCGAAAATCCTCAAAATACCCTTGGAAGTGGCGGTATCCCAACAAGACTTTTTGGAATGTGTCGGACGTCATCAAGAAGCAGACTTGATTCTCATCGACACAGCAGGCCGAAGCCCCAAGGATCGAGTCGGGCATGAGGAATTGGTGGCGATGACACGCGGACCGTTCAAAATAGAAACCCATTTAGTGCTTGCCGCACCGGTGGCGACCACGGTGCAAATGGACACCATTCGGCGATATCAATCCTTGCCCATTCACAAAATCATTTTGACCAAACTTGATGAAGCTTCGATGTACGGAAGTATGTACAACCTTTTGTCTCAAGCAGGAATGCCTGTGTCCTATTTGTCGGCAGGACAGCGCGTACCAGAAGACTTAGAGCCTGCCACGAGTCAAGGTCTTGTCGACCTGGTCTTGGGCAAGCCACCGACGGTGGTGGTGTCTGAACAGGCCTTTTTAGAAGGGGTCGCTCACTGATGGCCTTATCAACCACGTCGCCAGGAATCAGATCAGGGGTGTTGAAGTCTAGAAAACTCGATCAAGCCAGCGGGTTACGCGCGGCCATGAATCCGATCCCGTCAGTTCGACAACGAGTACAAGTGATTGCCGTGAGCTCTGGAAAAGGTGGTGTGGGAAAAACCAATGTGGTGGCCAATATTGCCGTGGCGTCCGCGAAGCAAGGCCGAAAAGTCTTGGTCATGGATGCCGATCTGGCGCTGGGGAATGTGGATATCCTTTTAGGACTCACTCCACAATATACGATTGAAGATGTGCTCTCTGGCCAGCGTCGGTTGGAAGAGGTGCTGGTCACCGGTCCCGAAGGTATTCAATTGCTCCCGGCCACCTCTGGTGGTCAAGCCTTTACCCAACTGACGTACGAACAACAGTTGATGCTCCAAACGGCTTTTCTGGAATTGCCGCGTACGCCGGATCTTTTGCTCATTGATTGCGCGGCAGGCATCTCTCCCAATGTCCTGTATTTTAGTTTAGTGGCACATGAAACCGTCGTCTTGGTCTCGCCAGATCCGACGTCCCTGACGGATGGGTATGCGCTGGTCAAAATTTTGTCCACGCGTTACCACCTGAGAACATTCAGATTATTGGTGAACAAAGTCAAAAATGTTCAAGAAGGAAAGGAAGTGTTTCGCAAATTTAGTTTAGTGACGGAACGATTTTTGTCCGTCACGTTGGATTACATGGGCTGCATTCCGTCAGATGAGTACGTCACGATGGCGGTGGCTCAACAACGGGCGGTCTGTGATCTCTATCCCCGAGCTCCCGCGAGCCGAGCATTAACCTCCCTGGTTTCGACGCTTCAGGCCTGGAACGAGGATCAATCCTGGCATGGGGGCTTTCAATTATTTGGACCTTCGGCCTTGGCCGCGACTCGAACTATGACGGAAGGATAACGCATGAAACGTGGTGCTGGGACAGCTGCTCCGGAAAAACCAAAGACGGCGCTTCCAACGAAACTCTCGTTGAATAATCAAGAACGCGAAAATCTTATTAAAGAGTTCTTGCCGGTGATTAAATATATGGCCATGCGTTTGGCCATGCGAGTGTCCAGTGGGCTTAACGTCGAAGATCTCATGAGTGCAGGGATGGTGGGTTTACTCGATGCCTTAACCAAGTTTGATCCTTCACGAGAAATTAAATTTCGTACGTATGCGGAATTTCGCATTCGCGGCGCGATGCTCGACGAAATTCGGGCCATGGATTGGATCCCCCGGTCCCTTCGAGAACGTATTGGAAAAATCCATCATGCCACCAACGAATGGACCAAGCGAAAGGGACGTCCACCCACCGAAGCTGAATTAGCCGAATCCCTTGGTATGGAAACGCGAGAAGTGGATGAAACCCTCTTGCAAGCCAAAGGGGCGGTCGTGTTGAGCTTGGATGACTTAGGGAGTAACGACGAAGATGCGCATCCCATCTTAGATGTCCTGGCTGACCGTGATCAGCCGAATCCCTTAGAATCATTGGTCTCGGAGGACGCTCGTCTGGCATTAGTCGAAGCCATTGAGCGGTTACCAGAACGTCAGCGATTGGTCCTCACGCTCTATTATTTTGAAGAACTCACAATGAAAGAAATCGGTGTCATTCTCCATGTCACAGAATCCCGTATCTGCCAACTTCATGCTCAAGCCATGATCCGGCTAAAAGCGCTCCTGCATACCAGACTTTCGAGATGAAGGAAGAAGTGAAAAGTGAGAAGTAAGTCGTAAGGAGTGCAGAGAAAAAATAGCAGTTTCTCTCCTCTTGCCTTCTTCGGGGTGGATTTTTTATTTTCCTCACGCCTCACGCCTCACGCCTCACGCCTCACGCCTCACGCCTCACGCCTCACGCCTCACGCCTCACGCCTCACGCCTCACGCCTCACGCCTCACGCCTCACGCCTCACGCCTCACGCCTCACGCCTCACGCCTCACGCCTCACGCCTCACGCCTCACGCCTCACGCCTCACGCCTCACGCCTCACGCCTCACGCCTCACGCCTCACGCCTCACTTTTTCCATCCTACCCCTTGAGTTTTGATAGCAAGACACCGAAAAAACAGGGGTGGTTTTCTGCTTACCATAGGTCCTGTGATGAATGTGATCGAATCAAAACAAACCGGTGAACCCGTGTGTGAGGATAACAGTCCTCAAGGACACACGTACACGATATTACTCGTCGATGATGAGAAGTTAGTGCGAATGGTGGCGAAACGACGTCTGAGCAAGCTCAAGCATCGAATGATTGAGGCAGAGAATGGCAAAGACGCTCTTGAGTTTCTTGAGCGAGAAAAGGTGGATTTGGTCCTATCCGATTGGATGATGCCGGAATTGGATGGGCTTGGATTGTGTGAGGCCATAAAAAAAGATGATCGATTTCGGTCGATTCATTTTATCCTGATGACCGCTTTAGATCAGCCTGAACAAATTGCTGAAGGGCTGAGTCGCGGGGCTGATGATTTTCTCCCAAAATCGGCGTCAAATCAAGAAATATTGGCTCGGGTTGGGGCAGGACTTCGGGCTCGACAATTATTCTTAGATCTTGAAGAATCCTACAAACTGATTACAGCAAAACAAAACCAGTTAGACACTGAATTGAGTTCAGCCTCGGAATTTGTCCGTTCGTTGTTGCCTGTACCAGGAGATGTCGCGTCAGGAATACGATTGGCGTGGGAATTTCTTCCGTCATCACAATTGGGTGGTGATTTGTTTCAAGTGGCTCGGTGGGGGGAGGATCATCTCGGAATTATGGTGTTAGATATGTCTGGGCATGGCACGGGACCGGCCCTGCGGGCGGTTTCCCTGGCTATGTGGTTTAAGGGCGAGCATATTGCTCAGGCCTTTCCCGATTTTGATCCTGGCGAGATGGTGACACGTCTTAATGCCGAGAATCCCATGACGGATCAGGGAGATTATTTCACCATTTGGGTTGGAGTCCTTCAGTTGTCCACGCGTCTGCTTCGTTTTGCCAGTGCAGGTCATCCTGGTTCAATTTTGGTGAGAAAGGATGCCCCTTCCGTGGTCTTAGGAGCGAAAACGTGGCCAACAGGTTTTTCACCTGATGAAATTTACCAGACAGATTCAATCAC
This sequence comes from Nitrospirales bacterium, assembly GCA_965248225.1. Taxonomy (GTDB): domain Bacteria; phylum Nitrospirota; class Nitrospiria; order Nitrospirales; family UBA8639; genus Nitrospira_E. The sequence continues at coordinate 2,598,650 of CBDFIV010000015.1, read as the reverse complement.
CCTCGCGGATAAAGATCGGCTGTATTTATTTAGTGATGGAATATACGAAGTGGTCAATGCCGAAAACGAAATTTGGGGGAGACATCGGTTGCAGACGGCGTTGGAAGGTGTCCGTAACCGTCCTATGAAATTGGGTCTCAAAAGTCTCATCCATTCGAGTCGGTCTTGGCAAGTTGACAGCATCTTTGGGGATGATGTGGCCTTAATCGGCTTAGAACTAGATGAGGGATTCAGAAAAGAGCTTCGATGAAAAATGTTCAACCCCGTATATTGGTTGTTGATGATGATGATCTCAATCTTGACGTCTTGATTGAATGCCTGAGGGATGAGCCGTATGAATTGGTTCAGGCACATGATGGCGCTCAAGCCTTAGAACTCTTACGCCAAGATCGCGACGGGTTTGACGCCATGATTCTGGACCGCATGATGCCTGGGATGAATGGCCTTGAAGTGATGAGGGAATTGAAGGCCAATGAACAGTTTAAATGGATGCCCGTGGTTATGCAGACTTCTGCGGCCTCACCCAAAGAAATATGCGAGGGCATGGAAGCCGGTGTCTTTTTTTATTTAACGAAGCCTTTTGATCAAGAGGTCTTACTCCGCATGGTCCATGCGGCGGTCGAGGAAGGGCAAAAATGGGAGAGCCTTTCACGAAATTTACAGGTTCAGGCCAAAACCATCGGGTGCTTGCAACAAGGGCGGTTTCGAGTCCAAACGATTCATGAGGCCTATGATTTGGCTCTGTTAATCGCGCAAGCCTGTCCGAATGCAGAGAAAGTCGCCTTCGGCCTTAACGAGTTGATTGTGAACGGGGTCGAGCATGGCAATTTGCAAATTGGGTTCGATGAAAAAACCATCCTGCAAGAAACTGATCAGTGGGAAGATGAAATAGCCCACCGTCAAATTTTACCTGAATACACCCAGAAGTTCGTGGAAATTACGTTTGAACGTCATATCGAAAAGATTCAGATCACCGTGACCGATCAAGGTCTTGGATTTGATTGGCGTGACTATGAAGAAATTAAAGCGGAGCGAATGCTATCAAGTCATGGACGGGGAATCGCCATGGCCAAGGCCTTGAGTTTTGATCACTTAGAATATCAAGGAAATGGCAATCAAGTGGTCTGTTATGTGTATTTAAATGAAGAAGTTCCTGCCCAACATTCGACGGACGGGGCGTTGATGGGAAAAGTACCCTAAGAAAACCTACGGGTACGTGTGTCTGGACAGATAGGAGGATGGATAAGAGAGAAACGGCTCACTCGCCACTGTTCAGTCCCATGGCCAGCGACGAAGAAATCTGAAAAACAATCGATCATCAGTGACTATCTCTGCATAGTTTTCGGATAAAAAGGAAGCTTATTGATGCAGATTACCGATGAGGTTCAGGCAGGCAAGATGGGTTTGACCTTATCCGGCTGAATGGATTTTGTGGCGCGTCATGTGTTTCATCAAGCGATGGACAAGGCCAGGCTCACTCAATCTAACCATATCATTCTCAATCTGTCCCATGTTCCTTTCATTGATAGTGCAGGGCTTGGCCTTCACATGTTGGCCAAAAAGAGTTTGACGGAATCCAAGACCCATTTCTCTCTTGAGACGCCACCAGGATATGTCGCCGAGGTCTTGATGTTAGCCAATATTGGGCAAACGATCCCTATTTCAGTCATAGAACCCAATACGATTACTGCTGAGCCAGAAAAGGTCGTGCTTCCCTCCAAGGCTGGGCCGAAGCCCTCGCCGGTCTTCGAGTCCCTGGACATGGAAAAGCTGCTACTCCCAATTCTTGACCGGTTAGAACGGAAAAATTTTGATTTGCCGTCTCTCCCACAGGTTGCAAGTCAAGTACTGGCCTTCACGACTGACCCGGACGCTCAGTCAAGCAAGTTGCCCAAACTGATTCAACAAGATGGATTTCAACGGTATTGAAAAAAACTGTCCAAACGCTAAAGTCCCAAATTTTCTGATCCGATAGTTTTAGCTACCTGGATGTCTCAATCGATGAGTCGTTTCTTTGAGGTACTGAATGGTCAAGGTTTTGGTTCGAAACACAGGGGGAGAGAGGGTGCAATGAAGGGGAAAAAAGGCCAGAAGAAGATCGAGGGGGAGATGAAAGAAGACCAAGGGGAACACAGACTGGCAGCAGATTCCATGTTAAAGCCCATCGGAGATTTGACCATTTTTGAAGCGAGTCAGTTTCATGAAGATCTCTGTTCTCTTCATCGCCAAGAGGGGCCATTGGAGTTGGATTTATCAGAAATCGATCATATGGACTCTTCTTGCGTGCAGTTGATTGTGGCCGCCACCCGTTCTGGCCGGCTGACGTTAAAGGGGTTTTCCTCGCATATTCGAGATCGATTTGAACAAATTGGATTTGCACAGTTCCTCCCAACAATACACGGCGCCTCCTAACGGTGATATGCGCGATAGCCTATTCCCGGGGGAGCGGTAGTAAAAACAAGAGGTGATATGTGTTGATTGATTGGGTTGTGTGGGGAGTTTTCCTGATCGTTGGAGGTGGGCTGGGGTATGTCCTTGGCAGTCAAAGGGTTGGAGTACGAGTCGCGAAACTTGAATGCCAATTGCGGGAAGCGGCTGAGGGGCAGGCTCATGATCAGTATAATTGGAAAGAATTTTGCAAGTGTCTTGCTCCTGTCTTTCCGGTCTTTATTGGACAGTTGAAGGCCGTGATTGAAGAAACAGAGCAAGCCGCGTCCGGGTTGATTCAGCGGTTTCAAAAAATTTCGCAACAAGCCCGTGAATCAGCCTTTGAGACTGAATGCATTCTGAATATGAGTGAAACGGGACAGGATAATGAGCTGAGTGTGGAGCGGATCCTGAATGACACGAAAGAGACGATGCAAATGTTCGTGGATCAAGTGACGCAAACGGCCACAGTCACAGTTTCGACGGTGAGCGTCATGGAAGAAGCGCTGGATACAACCTCACGAATTTCAGAAGTTGTGGAAGAAGTCGAATTTATCGCTGATCAAACACGATTACTCGCCTTGAATGCCGCGATTGAAGCGGCGAGAGCTGGAGAGCATGGACGAGGATTTGCCGTCGTGGCCGACGAAGTCACCAAGCTGGCGAATCGTTCAGGACAAGCCGCCGAACAAATTCGTGCCCTGGCCACAGCAGTAAAAGCCACGACCGAGTCTGCGATGACTGAGTTGCAAATTTTAGCGGGCTTGGATCTGACGTCAACCTTACAAGCCCAGCAAAATATTATGGGCATGACCGAAGTGATGGTGTCCAAGAATGCTGCACTGAAAGAAAGTGTGGGACAAAATTCAGGTCGGGCTCGAGAACTCGGGGAAGATATAGGGCAGATTGTCATGTCCATGCAGTTTCAGGACATTACGCGACAAAAAATAGAACATGTCTATCAACCGATGGAACGTATTTATGCCCCTTTACAAGCCGTCATCGGAGGCGTCGCTGGGATGTATACGATGCCAGAAGTAATCGAAGCACTTCGTGGGTTGGAACATGGTTTTACCATGGAATCAGAACGACTCACGATTGAGGCTGCACATGCTGGAGAAGATGCGGTCTTGGTTGGAACGACCGGGACTGACGAGGGCGAGAGTGTCACCTTATTCTGAAAATAGCAAAAAGGGAGAAGTAAAAAGTAGGAAGTAAATAGTCTTGATGAGAAACGTGGGAAGGACAAAATAAGGGCTTGGAAAAATAAATTTCAATAAGATAAAAAGGCATTTTCATTTTACTTTTCACTAAAACGAACGTGGAAGCCCCGCCCTTTGGGCGGGGAGGAAACGTTCAGCCGGCCGCGGCGGCCGGTCACGGTTGTGATTGCCTGTGCGCATGTCAGCTTAAGGAATAAACCATACGGGTTATGAGACGAAATGGCACATCGCCCCGACTTAGCAATATCTGTTTCGAATTATTCGAGAAGATATTCGACGACGCCTTGTGCAAATGTATTGCTCGATGAAGTTGTTTTAAATTTCTTCAAAAGCCCCGCCCTTTGGGCGGGGTTATTTACTTCTCACTTTTCACGTTGGGTGGCAGAATTTGAAGGACAACATGAATAAAAGTATGCAACAGACAGGTAAACCGATCAAAGAGGGGAAAGATCATGGGTAAGACTGTACTCGTAGTTGATGATTCCGTTTCCATGCGCCAAATGGTGAGTTTCACCCTGACGGGAGCAGGGTATGAAGTGGTTGAGGCCGGCGATGGAAAAGAAGCCGTCGATAAATTAAACGGGGGAGCGAAGCCTAATTTGGTCATTACGGATTTGAATATGCCTAACATGGATGGCATTGCACTCATCAAAGCGATCCGTGGGATGGCTCCACATAAATTTACTCCAATTCTGATGCTCACCACCGAATCCTCAGATGCCAAAAAGAAAGAAGGGCAAGGCGCAGGGGCAACCGGATGGGTCGTCAAACCCTTTAACCCCGAACAAATGCTCGCCACCATCAAAAAGGTACTTCCCGGCTGAGCAAGTAAAATGGAAAAAGTGAGAAGGAGGAAGTGGAAGATTAGGATGAAGTGGGGAAAAACCTACAAAGCATCCTGTTGTCTTACCTTTTCTCAATTTTCTACTAACTTTTTACTGAGATCGTGAATAAGCCGCATAAAAATTTGACGGTGTGGCAGAAGGCTATGGATTTGGTGTTGAAGGTATACAAATCAACTAGCAGGTTCCCCAAATCGGAAGTCTATGGTTTAACCAGTCAAACTCGAAGGGCTGTGGTGAGTATTCCAAGTAATATTGCTGAGGGAGCTAGTCGGCGAACAAAAAAAGAATTCTTGCAATTCCTGTATATCGCCAAGAGCTCACTAAGTGAATTGGATACACAGTTTGAGTTGGCAGAGCGGCTCGGATACGTATCCGTGGGGCAATGGAATACTTTGAATGAAGAGATGACAAACATAGACAAGATGCTCAGTGGGCTCATTCGACATGAAAACAAGGTGTAAAAATTGTCAAATACCTCTCAATATGTGAACGCACTTACTTTTCACTTCTCACTTTTGACTATTCACGAGGCAAAGTATGGCTGTTGATCTATCGCATTTTCAGGAATCGTTTTTTACCGAATCTGCCGAGCATGTCGAAACGATGGAAGCAGGGTTTTTGGAGTTGGAACAACGTCCGCAAGATATGGATTTACTGAATCGCATCTTTCGGGCGGCTCATTCCATTAAAGGCAATGCGGGAATGTTCAATTTTGCGGAGATTGCCGGCCTCACCCATAAAATGGAAAACGTGTTGGATTTAATGCGGAATGAAAAGATACCAGTGACTCCGCATGCCGTGGATGTACTGTTGCGCTCTCTGGATGGCCTCAAGAGTTTGTTAGATGCGGCACAAGGTGCAGGTGCTGCTGATCAAGAGACGATTCAAGGTCTTGAGCAGGAGCTTCTGTCTTGTCAAGACGGCGAGAACGGGAGTTGTGTAACTGCAGCACCATCCTCAGCAGAGGATACGGTCGTTCTACAGACGGCGGCATGGCGCTTGATAAAAATTGCTTGGATTCCGTTGCCCGAATTGTTTCAACGTGGATTGGATCCCGCACAAATCTTTAAAGAGCTCCATGAATTGGGCATGATCAAAGCCTTGCAAGTACAAGTCGACAAGATCCCTGCCTTAGAAGCGATGGACCCTGAGTGTTGTTATCTGAGTTGGAACGTCGAATTGGAAACGGACGTCTCAATCGACAAGGTGGAAGCGGTCTTTGATTTTGTGCGAGACGGGAGTGAATTGACCATTACGGATTGTGCGCCGAAGCCGGCAGAACCCTATAAACGCGTTGGAGACATCTTAGTCGAAGACGGCGTTGTGACACCAGGAGAAATTGCCGATGGTCTGGCCAAGCAAAAGCCATTGGGAGAAATTTTGGTCGAAGAGAAAAAGGCGACTCCGCAGCAAGTTGATCAGGCACTTCAAAAACAAAAGCAACTAAAAAAAGGGGAAGCGGCTTCCATTCGAGTGGATACTGAAAAAATTGACAAGCTGATCAATTTGGTTGGTGAATTGGTGATTACGCAATCCATGATTACCGATTTAGGCGAAAAATTTACGATTGAACAATTGTCTGTTCTGCAAGAGCGAATTGTCCAATTGGAACGCAATACGCGTGAAATCCAAGAGCGCGTCATGTCGATTCGAATGATGCCTATCGGGTCAGCTTTTCAGCGATTTCCTCGATTAGTGCGAGATTTGGCTGGCAAGAGTGGGAAGCAAATCCAATTGGTGATGTCAGGCGAAGAAACCGAACTGGATAAAACATTAATCGAAGCGATTGGCGATCCGCTTACGCATTTGGTGCGAAATTCCGCGGACCATGGGTTAGAAGGGCCGGAGGAACGTGTCGCGGCTGGGAAGCCAGAACGAGGCACCGTGCGTCTGCATGCTTATCATGATGGCGGCAATATCTGTATTGCTGTGGAAGATGATGGTCGAGGCCTTAATCGGGATAAAATTGTGGCCAAAGCCGTTGAGCGAGGGCTGATTGCCGATGGCGTCTCCATGAGCAATGAAGACGTCTATCAATTGATTTTCCGAGCCGGCTTCTCCACAGCCGATACAATCACCGATGTTTCTGGGCGTGGGGTAGGTATGGATGTGGTGAAACGAAATATTGAAGGTCTCGGGGGTTCGGTAGCGATCCAGAGCACACCAGGTAAAGGTTCAAAATTGACACTCAAGCTTCCGCTGACCCTGGCCATCATAGATGGGATGACCGTTCGAGTGGGAGAAGATAATTATATTATTCCGCTCATTACTGTCACGGAATCGATTCGTCCCAAGGCCAGCGATCTCCAGCGAATAGTGGGTAAAGGGGAAGTGGTGAATTTACGAGGAGAATGGGTGCCTCTGGTACGTCTCTATGAAGCGTTTAATGTCACGCCAGAATATACCGATCCTATGCAAGCGTTATTGGTGATTGTCGAAGTTGAAAATCGTCGAATCGCCGTCTTGGTGGACGAATTGACCGGTCAACAACAGGTGGTGATTAAAACGTTGGAACAAAATTATCGAAAGATCGAAGCCATCTCTGGAGCCACGATTTTGGGCGATGGGCAAGTGGCGTTGATTTTGGACGTCCCAGGATTAGCGAAGTTAGCCAGAGTCGGTCATACGGCGGCAGCATAAAGAATAGTAAATAGTGAGGTGTGAGTAGTAAGGAGTAAAGATTAAAGAACGAATAAAGTAAGAGGTGAAGAGTTACGTGTTTTCTCCTTACCCCTTACTCCTCACTCCTTGCTAGGTAAACAACAAAGATGAAGATGCTATTGATGACATACACAACCGAAGGAGTCTGATTATGTCCACGGCAACGATTGAACCGGCTGCACAACAAGACATTCGGACGAGTTTTTCCAGCGATGATCAACAATTTCTGACGTTTAATTTAGCGGAAGAATATTATGGCGTCGACATTTTAAAAGTCCAAGAAATTAAAGGTTATACCACCGTCACCAAAATTCCGAATACGCCAGATTATTTAAAGGGTGTATTGAACTTACGGGGAACCATTGTGCCAATCGTGGATCTGCGGATGAAGTTTGGCATGGGAGTGACCGAACCCACGTCCTTCACAGTGGTCGTCGTCGTGAATGTTCGGAATCGGGTCATGGGGTTTTTGGTGGATGCGGTGTCCGATGTCTTGGACTTAAACGCGAAAGATATTCAGCCACCTCCAGAGTTAGGCAGTACGGTCGATATTACTTTTGTGGCAGGGATTGGGAATTCCAATGGTCATCTGGTGACGCTGTTAGATATTGATCGAGTATTAACAGACGATGAGGTCAAAGCCGTCGCGGATATTCCTGTTGACCCGGACGTGGTCGAATCTAACGCGTAGGACGGTGGATGGTTCATTTAGAGAGAGTGTCGGGAATTCATATATCAAAAGAGAAAAAGGATATGTCTTAGGCGGATTGATGACTGGAGAGGTTCAGGCCATAAGACATGAGCAACAAACTTTCTAATAAGGATGGACAGGCATGAGCAATGTACTAAGTAAATTTTTGAGTTGGGGTATTGCAGCCAAATTAGTCACCATCTTCGTCATCTTTGGGGTGGTCCCCATGACCGCTGTCGGGCTGATTGCCTTTGGGGCGGCTGATGACATGAAAGCTAAGATTGGTGGGCGATTTATGTCGGAAGCTAAGGGGCTAGCCGATAAAATAGATCGGAATCTCTATGAACGCTATGGCGAGGTCCAAGCCTTTGGGTTTAACGATGCGATTACCCGCACCTCGCAATGGTATGACGATTCCGAATATAACGTCGTCAGCCAAGTCATGAACAAATATGTCAAAGCTTATGGGATCTATGATCTCTCATTACTTGTAGATCCCGCTGGGGATGTGATTGCGGTGAATTTTGAAAATGCGCAAAGCGAGCGCATTGACGTGAAATGGTTATTTAAAAAGAATTTCAAGGAAGCCACGTGGTTTCAAGCCTTAGAAGCGGGCGAATTTACGACCAAGATGCCCTTTACGGCTCCGGGTAATGACATTTCGACTGGGACGTTTATTGAAGATGTGCATATTGATGAGGATGTGAAGCAGGCCTTAGGCAATGATGGGTTCGTGCTGGGTTTCTCGTCGCCCGTCTACGATGAAAACGGCAGAGTGGTGGCCTATTGGTCTAATCGCACGAACTTTACTGTGATAGAGCAAATGTTCCAAGACTCCTATGCCTTCTTAAAAGAAGGCGGCTTTCCGGGGGCGGAGTTAACGTTGCTGGATAGCGAAGGCCGGGTGCTCGTGGACTATGATCCTAGTGCCGCAGGAACGACCGATATCGTGCGTAATTTTGAAATTCTCAGTCAACTCAATCTCGCTGAAAATGGTGTTGCGATAGCTCAATCAGTGGTCAAGGGCGAATCGGGATTTTTAACGTCCTTGCACGCACGAAAGCAGATTAATCAAGTGGGAGGCTATGCCCATCTGCAAGGCGCTTTGGGTTTCCCCGGAATGAATTGGTCAATACTAGTGAGGGTGCCGGAATCAGAAGCTGCGGCTGAAGCCAATGCGATCCAATCGAAAGTGTTGATGACTGGAATCATTTGTTTGGCTCTGTTGATTCCCTTGGGTTGGTGGGTTGGCCGCAAAGGGGCGGGGCAAGTGCGCACGGTACAAGAAGCGGCCGATCAGATGGCCAAGGGGGTCTACACGGTCCGTGTGGACGTGAAGTCGCAGGACGAAATCGGGCAGTTAGGGTCCGCGTTTAATACGATGGCGCAAGAGATCGAGGGCAATATTGCTAAGGGCTTAGAATTTCAGGGCAAGATGGAAGCTATCAGCAAAGTGCAGGCGGTCATCGAGTTTCAGATGGATGGCACCATTCTCACGGCCAACGACAACTTCTGCCAGACCCTGGGGTATACATTAGAGGAGATCAAAGGGCAACATCATCGGATGTTTGCCGAGCCGGTGGACGCGAACAGTCCGGCCTATGCGGCGTTCTGGGCCAAACTCAACCGGGGGGAGTTTGATGCTGGCATCTATTGCCGGCTGGGCAAAGGGGGCAAAGAGGTGTGGATTCAAGCCTCCTACAATCCGATCCTGGATGGCAACGGTAAGCCCGTGAAGGTGGTGAAATTTGCCACCGATATTACGGGCCAGAAGAATACGGCCGCGGACTTTGAGGGCAAGATGGAAGCTATCAGCAAAGCCCAGGCGGTTATTGAGTTTCAGATGGATGGGACGATTCTCACGGCCAACGACAACTTCTGCCAGACCCTGGGGTATACATTAGAGGAGATCAAAGGGCAACATCATCGGATGTTTGCCGAGTCGGTGGACGCGAACAGTCCAGCCTATGCGGCGTTCTGGGCCAAACTCAACCGGGGGGAGTTTGATGCTGGCATCTATCGCCGGCTGGGCAAAGGGGGCAAAGAGGTGTGGATTCAAGCCTCCTATAATCCGATCCTGGACGGCAATGGCAAGCCCGTGAAGGTGGTGAAATTTGCCACCGATATTACGGGCCAGAAAAAAGCACAGTTGGAGGTGGAACGGTTGATTGAAGCGGCAGCCCAGGGGCAGTTAGGGGAGCGGATTGATGCGAGTCAGTTTGAGGGTTCCTCTAAAGACTTAGCCGCGAGCTTCAATAGTTTGTTGAATGCGGTTGAGACACCGTTGGGTGAAGCCCGGACAGTGCTATTGGCGCTGGCCGATGGCGACCTCAGTCAACAGATGGCAGGACAATATGAGGGGCAATTTAATGAGATCAAAACGAGTCTGAATACGGCCATTGGGAATATCACGGGGATTGTGCAGTCCGTGCGTGAAGGGGCCGAGCAGGTCAGTATCGGTTCCAGTGAAATCACGCAAGGCAATGAGGATTTGTCGCAACGGACCTCGGCACAGGCTGGGGCGTTAGAAGAGACCAGTGCCTCCATGGAAGAGATGACCTCGACCATCAAACAAAATGCGGATAATGCCAAGCAGGCCAATCAATTAGCGGTGGCCGCACGGGAAGTGGCTGAAAAAGGCGGTATGGTCACGGATAAAGCTGTGGGTGCCATGGATGAAATCAACAAAAGCAGTAAAAAGATTGCGGATATTATCAACGTGATTGATGAAATTGCGTTCCAAACGAATCTCTTAGCGTTGAATGCGGCGGTCGAGGCGGCTCGAGCTGGTGAACAGGGCCGAGGCTTTGCCGTCGTGGCCTCCGAAGTCCGGAATTTGGCGCAACGTTCCGCCACCGCAGCCAAAGAAATTAAGTCGTTGATTAATGAGTCCGTGCAAAAGGTAGGCGATGGTAGTGATTTGGTGAATCAATCCGGTCAAACGCTTGCCGAAATCGTCGATTCAGTGAAACGAGTGACCGACATCATTGCGGAAATCAGTGCGGCCTCCCAGGAGCAGGCCAGTGGTATTGATCAGGTGAATAAAGCCGTGATGCAAATGGACCAGGGAACGCAACAAAATGCGGCAATGGTGGAGCAGGCGACATCCGCCTCGCAATCCATGAAACAACAAGCCGGGGCCTTACTGGAACAAGTGGCCTTTTTCAAAATCACCGAAGCGAGTTCAGGCCTGAGTCCACGCGGGGCCATGCGGCCGACCAGTGGGAGCAAGCCGGTCGCTCTGCCAAAGACCTCAAGCCCAGCCAATGCACCGGTCAAAGCTGCGACGCAGCCGGTGGGGGTCGGTCGCAGCAATGGACAAAAATCCTCAAAAAGTGAGGATGATTTCTTCGAAGAATTCTAGTACGTCAGTAAGCGGTGAATAGCCAGGAGTCAGGAGAAACGTTGTCTGTACGTTTCTTCCGACTCCTGCCTCCCTAGTACATTCCTCACGCTGGCTGTATTATTCACTCCGCCTACATGATGATTGTTCCACCACGTTCTACTTCTCTCTCTACCCTGTTTACTTTGAGACTTTTCCCTTCTTTTCATTGACTGTTCCAGGTAATGTCGGCTAGGCTGAAGCCCCCTAAATGACCATGATGGTTCACCATTACTTAATGGGTTATCACATTCACAGGAGGAGGACTCGTATGAGACGAGTGATTGCGTTCGGGACAATGTTCGGAGTTTTCATGATTGGTCTCTTGTTAGTCTTACCAACGGGGCAAGCGGCTGACATGACCAAAGGTAAAGCCATTGAGATGGTGTTGGCCACAGTCAAGGCTGCACGGACCGTCTATGTGAAAGGCGTGCTTGCTGATTCGAAAAAGGGCGGAATGAAGGGTAATGAAGATTGGGTGAAAGATGATCATGGTATTATGCTCCCAGCCCAGTTTGTGAAAGAAATCGGCAAAGAAATTCGTGGCTTTGAGCTCGGCCTCCTCGGGACTGATCCGCTGTATGCTTCAAATGCGGCAAAAAGTCCAGCAGAAAAGGAAATGTTAGCGGCATTAGCCGGTGGGAAAAAGGTTCTCACGGGAAAAGATGGCGGCAAAACCATTGGGATGTCAGCAGACTTCGCCATAGTTCAGGGATGTGCCGATTGCCACAACAATCATCCAAAAACTACCAAAAAAGATTGGAAAAAGGGTGATTTCATGGGTGCCATTGTGGTCAGAATGAAATAGATTTTTTTGTGCGAGATTTTGTTGATGGCGTGGGTGGCTTAAATGCTGCCCACGCCTTTTTTTTTCCTGCCTCATCTTTCCCATCCTGAGCATAATTATTGAGCCGCTTCTCGTTAAAATTCTAAAAATCCCTCTCATTTCTCCACGGCAGAGTGCCGATAAATATCAGATTGTGAGAAATCCTTGTTGCGTGCTTTCTTTTTTCCCTTCTTGGCCTGATTTTGAGCATGGTTGGAGGCAGGAATTTGTGGGCCTTCCCCATGTGTTGAAGTGATCCAGATGGAAATTAACGATCTATTTTGGGGTGTGGTGTTGGTGGGGATGACGGTTGCCTATGGGATGACCTTCATTGGAGTGCAAGCCGCGAAGCGGCATGATGTGACATCTCATAGAAAATGGATGACAATTTCCTGTGTGTTGGTGGGCATATGGTTGTCGGCCTATGTCAGCAAACAAGTGATATTTGGGCGTGATCACTTTGGTGGTTCATCAGAGCAATATTGGTCGCTTTATATACCCTTGCTCTTTGTCCATACGGGCTTGGCTGTGGCCACGATTGGTGTGGGTGGGACCAATATGGTGATTGGCATACGTCGTCTTCGCTATGGCATCGGAGCTGGAGCCATGGTGGCAGGGGTCTCACGCCATCGCCAACTTGGTCATATCTTGCAGTGGACGTTCGGAGGCACCATTCTTACTGCCTATTTTGTCTATTTGATGTTGTTTTATTGGTTCCCCGCAGGGGGAACGTGAAACGTAAGGGGTTAGGGGTTAGGCGGAAATGATAGAAAAACAAAATGTCTTTCTTGCCTAACGACCTACGTGCCACGAAATAGAGTTCTTTTCATCAATCATTCGCAGAGGACCTATTAATGAATGCGACGTTAACTGACAAAGAATTTAAGCAATTCCAATCGTTGATTTACGAACAAGTCGGGATTACCCTCGATACGCCGAAAAAAAGTTTGCTGACTTCTCGTTTAGGCAAACGGTTACGGAAACTACAGCTCCCAACCTATCAAGCCTATTTTGATCGTGTGAGCGGGAAGGGTGGAGAGGAAGAGCTGACTCAGCTTGTTGACCTCATTTCCACCAATAAAACCGATTTCTTTCGAGAGCCAGTTCATTTTGATTTTCTTCGAGAACAAGTGCTTCCACAAGTTGAGGCGACCCGTTCTTTACGTATTTGGTCCTCGGCTTCATCCTCAGGTGAAGAGCCTTATACCATTGCGATGACATTGAATGATGCGATTCCTGATCTCACAAGATGGGATATAAAAATTTTGGCGTCAGATATTTCCACGCGGGTGTTGGCTCAAGCGGCTTCAGGAATTTACGACGATGAGCGAGTCACTCAACTGCCTCAAGATGTCGTGCGTCGACATTTTCTTCGGGGAAAAGGCAAACAGGCGGGAAAATTGAAAGTGCGCAAGCATCTTTCTGAGATGATCACGTTTCGTCGTGTCAATTTGATGGCCCCTGCCTTTCCGATTAAAACTCCTTTGGATGTCATTTTCTGCCGCAATGTCATGATTTATTTTGATCGGCCTACGCAGGCCACACTCATGGGGAAATTTTATCGGTACCTTCGTCCTGGGGGGGTTCTGTTTATTGGCCATTCAGAAAGTTTGCAGTGGATTGAACATCAATTCGACTATATCAAGCCCACGATTTATCAAAAGCCATTTGAGTAGTAAGTAGTTAGTCGTGAGGAGTCAGGGGTGAAGTATTGGGAAGAGGGGGTTGAAGTACAGGATTAAAAGTTAGGCGTACCGTTTAGGAACAACAATGAAGACGGGTTATTTCGGACTCCTCACTATTTACTCCTTACTATTCACTTTTCCTGCATTAGGACGATGTTGAGGATCAATAATTGAAGAGCATTGTAAACTAATGACGACATCAGCAAGCCTCATGGAATTTGGACATATTCGACGGATCCAGGACACACGTTTTCCCTATGAAGTGGCCGTTATTCTACCGGGGGAATATTTCGTGAGTGAGGAGCCCAAAGTGGTCTATACAGTGTTGGGGTCATGTATTTCTGTGTGCCTGCGCGATCCTTTTGCCAATGTTGGAGGGATGAATCACTTTATGTTGGCTGCCCCATCCAATATCGAAGGTCACGACAATTGGGCTGACTCCGGTCGATATGGCAGCTTTGCGATGGAGATGTTGATTAATGAAATTCTGAAGCGTGGCGGGAAAAAGAACCGTCTTGAAGCCAAGGTGTTTGGTGGGGGAAAAATTTATGATGGCACCATCGACATCGGAGCGAAAAATGCCGCTTGGGCCTTAGATTATCTTGAACAAGAGGGAGTTCCCCTGATGAAAGCCAATGTGGGGGATGTGTGCCCACGAAAAGTCTATTTTTTTACTGATTCCGGAAAAGTGTTATTGAAAAAGCTTGATCCAGTTGTAGCGAAAACTATTGCAGAGGAAGAGGGGCAGTATCGAGCGAAACTGCAACAAGCTCCTGCGCAGTCTGAGGTCACGCTTTTTTAAAATACCGTGAGGCGTAAGGCGTTAGGTGTAAGGAGAGAGTGAGGAATGGTATTTCTCCTGACTCCTTACTTTTCACTCCTTACTAATTTAGGAGATGGGTATGAGTGATAAGAAAATTCGAGTATTGATTGTTGATGATTCGGCGTTGATTCGTGGAGTCATGACAGAAATCTTGTCTGATGATCCTGAAATTGAAGTCGTAGGAGCCGCCCCCGACCCCTATGCCGCGAGAGATAAGATGAAAGTTCTGAAGCCGGATGTCTTAACCCTTGATGTGGAAATGCCCAAGATGGATGGGCTGACCTTCTTGCAAAAACTCATGGCAGCCCGGCCAATGCCTGTGGTGATGGTCAGTTCCCTAACAGAGCAAGGTGCTGCCACGACCATGCAGGCTTTGGAATTTGGGGCGGTGGATTTTGTCACGAAGCCCTCGGTGGATATTCAACATGGATTGGCAGAACTCGCTGAGCAAATTACGAGTAAGGTCAAAGCGGCAGCACAAGCCGCGGTGAAGAAACGTACGCCGACCGACTCGTCTGAAGCAAACGAACGAATCAAAGCCTTGGCTGCACAATCCGCCATGATTAAGACCACCGATACACTTATTGCCATTGGATCTTCCACCGGAGGCACGGAAGCATTGAGAGAATTGCTTGAAGTGTTGCCTCCCAATACTCCTCCCATTCTTATGACTCAACATATGCCAGAACATTTTACAAAAACGTTTGCTGAACGATTGAATGAACAGTGCCAAATTCACGTCAAAGAAGCACAGGAAGGCGATAGCGTGATTCCTGGGCAGGCCCTCCTAGCCCCTGGAAATTATCATATGGAACTGCGGCGGAGTGGAGCCAAATATTTTGTGAGTCTGAATCAAGAGCCACAAGTCAATCGCCATCGACCGGCGGTGGATCCTATGTTCCAGTCAGTAGCACGGTATGCAGGGGGCAACAGTATTGGCGTGATTCTGACCGGGATGGGAAATGATGGGGCTGCGGGAATGTTAGACATGAAAAAAGCTGGGGCCTATAACCTTGCCCAGGATGAGAAGTCATGTGTTGTTTTCGGTATGCCGAAAGAGGCGATTAAAGCAGGGGGGGTGGATAAGATCCTCCCTCTTTCAGACATTCCCTCGGCAATTCTTGCCCATTTAAAGATGATCTCTTCTCGCTAAAGAATTAACGGGGTTTGGCTGAAAAACTGTCATTGTCATCAATCACCTATGATTCAACCAATTTGCTCCACAAATGGTTGAGAATGCCCCCTCGTTTTAACCAAGAAATAAATCGTAAAAAAATCCAGAAACTAACTCCACTCTGTTCCCCAATAGAGTCTTTTGGCTTGAGGAGGGCTTTGTCACGAATGAGGTAACCATTCGGTCCTTGAGGGCAGAGCAGGATTTGAGGAAGATTTTGGTTGTGAGGTTGAAGAGCGAAGGGGTCGGATTCCAAGACTATACAATGTAAGAATCCATAACCTCTTGAAAAAGTTTGGGAAAATAAAAAAATAGTGGGAATTTCTCTAAAGATTGGGAATCGCATTTCCGAACTATTTGCATAGACCAAATGTATAGCGATAAATCTAATGACACGTAAGATGCAGGTCCTTCAGTAGAAACGAAAATGGGAAAAACGAATGCCAAATTCGACGAGAGTAAATTTGATTCCTCGGTAGTTCGCACCTAATGGCTTGGAATGCCTACGCAGTTCCATTCCATTCAGTTGTTCGCGCATTCACTAATGAGAGAAATTGTGTTTGCGCTCTGACTAATTCTTACTTTTATTTTTTAGTGGAGTCATTTTGATCATGGAGGTACTGTATTTTGTCGTGGGCCTTCTTATTGGATCCGCTGGAACAATCTATATTTGGCAGAAAAAAAAGTTGCCGGAAAAAATTGAGCAAATTCGGCAGGAAGTGGAACTCAGAGTCAAACAGGAAACCCTAGGACAGAACGCAGGTGCGGTTCAGCCCGTTGTCGATCATGTGGTGTCTCAAATTCAGGAAGTGATCAATATCGTTGAAGATGCCGTGTTGGAACTTATTGTTCGTTTTCAAGAAATTACTGATGCCGCTGTTCAAGAAGCCAATCAAACTGCAGCAGAACTGGGCAATGATTCTGCTGAAGGGGGAAATGATCATTCGCTATTAGATGAAACAAATCAGATTATCGGATCCTTTGCACAGAGTGTCGTAGAGTCCTCACAATTAGGCATGGATGTGGCAATGGTTGTGGAAGAAGTTGAAGGCAGTACGCAACGTATTACGCCGTTGCTGGAGGAGATTGAATTTATCGCAGATCAGACTCGTTTGTTGGCGTTGAATGCGGCCATTGAAGCGGCTAGAGCCAAAGAGCATGGCCGAGGGTTTGCGGTGGTTGCCGAAGAGGTCGCCAAGTTGGCGAACCGGTCTCGAGTTGCCGCAGCTAACATTCAAAGCGTGGTGTCGGAGGTGAATGCCAGCACCGATAAGGCCATTGTCTCATTACAAGGATTCGCCTCTATTGATTTAACCGGTGCTCTACAAACTCGGGATCGCATCGGAGATATCACTAAAGTTTTAGAAACTAAAAGTTCAAAGCTTCAGGCGGGTGTGTTGCATGCCACCGCCTCTGCTCAAAAACATGCGAATCAAGTAACGGACATTGTGATGTCGATGCAATTTCAAGATATCTCCCGTCAACGTTTAGAAAATGTTGTTCGAGAACTCAGTACCCTTCGTGCCCATGTTCAGGCCTGGAATACACCAGTCGAGATGGATGAATCTGAGCTCGTGGCCGAGGAAGCTGAACGTTAACGATTGAGTGAAAGGGAATGTAATATGGGTGAAATGGATGTCGCGATACAAGAGTTTTTAGTCGAAAGCGATGAAAACCTCAATCAGGTGGAGCAAGATCTGGTTAACTTTGAAGGAAACCCCGAACAGCAAGAAACGCTGGCCAGTATTTTTCGAGCGATTCATACCATTAAGGGTACTTGTTCCTTTTTAGGATACTCAAAGCTTGAAAGTCTTGCCCACACTGGCGAAACACTTTTGAGTTTGGTTCGCGATGGGGACATACCCCTCTCCAATGAAATCGCCAGTGCCCTCTTACAAATGGTTGATGCTGTCCGACAGATGCTCGCGGCAATTGAGCACACTGGAAACGATGGTACGGAAGAGTATCAAGATCTCAAGAATGTGTTGATTGCTCTGCAAAAGGGTGAAGCCCTGCCGGCGCCAACTGAAGCGTCTGAGGTATCGACTCCCTCTCCTGAATCCTTTGACGCACATGACGTTCCGGAAGCTTCCACCGTTCCCGAGCAATTAGACAATGGAGAAGCTTCGTCTCCTGAGGCCAGCGTGGCGCCGGCTGCTCCAATCCAACCCTCTTCCGAAAAACCTAAAGCTGAGCCTTCTGGGGCAGATATGGGTGAAATGGATGAGGCCGTACAAGAGTTTTTAGTCGAAAGTGATGAAAATCTGAGTGCCGTTGAACGAGACTTGGTTGATTTTGAAGGCCATCCTGAACAGCAGGAAACGCTGGCCAATATTTTTCGAGCGGTCCATACGATTAAGGGTACGTGCGCATTTTTAGGCTATTCCAAATTGGAAAGCCTTGCACATACAGGAGAGACCTTGTTGAGTCTCGTGCGAGATGGGGACTTAGCCTTAACGAGTGATATCGCCAGTGCCTTATTGACCATGGTTGATGCGGTTCGGCAGATGCTGGCCGCGATTGAACAAACCGGAACCGATGGCACGGAAGAGTATCAGAATCTCAAGAATGTATTGGTGGCCTTGCAAAATGGTGAAGTGGATCCGGCGACAATTGAAGAGTCAGGGCCATCAGGTAGCTCCCCAAAGTCCTTTGCTGTTGAAGAAGTCGCTGAAGTTTCCTCTGAAGACCATAAGCAACCGGTACATGCGGGAACATCGGCACCGGAGGTCAAGGTGGAGCCTGTTTCTCAACCGAAACCTTCTGTGGGAAAAACGAAGGCTGAGCCTCCTGCTACAGATGCCAAAGGACTTTCGGCTGTCGACTCGTCCATTCGGGTGGATGTTGGGTTACTCGACAAGCTCATGAATATGGTGGGGGAACTCGTGTTGACTCGGAATCAAATTGGGCAGGGCCTGTCGCGTTTGGAAGATCCCTCTTTGCTTCATGCCTCACAGCGTCTGAGTTTGATTACGACAGAACTCCAAGAAGGCATCATGAAAACGCGAATGCAGCAAATTGGAAATATTTGGAGTAAATTTCCCAGAGTGGTGAGAGACTTGGCCCTAACCCTTGGAAAAGAGATTCGGCTCGAAATGGAAGGAAAAGAAACAGAACTGGATAAGACCTTAATTGAGGCCATTAAAGATCCGCTGACGCACTTGGTTCGAAACTCTGTGGATCATGGAATCGAAATACCGTCGATTCGTGAAGAACGTGGCAAGCCTCGAGAAGGACGTCTGTTGCTTCGGGCCTATCATGAGGGTGGACAGGTCAATATTGAGATTACGGATGATGGAGGTGGGATCAATGTCGAGCGGGTGGTGGAGATTGCCATCAAGAAGGGTATGGTCACGGCAGAACAAGTGGCAAAGATGCCGGAACGAGAACTCTTAGGGTTAATCTTTCAACCGGGATTTTCGACTGCAGAGAAAGTCACCAATGTATCGGGTCGTGGAGTGGGGATGGATGTGGTCAAAACCAATATCGAGAAAATTGGGGGAACGATTGATATTACATCCGATCCGGGGCATGGCAGCACGTTTAAACTGAAGGTGCCGCTTACCTTGGCGATTATTCCCGCATTGATTGTGACCTCGGCAGGCGAACGGTTTGCCATTCCTCAGGTGAGTTTATTGGAACTTGTGCGAGTGGATGGGGAAAACGGTTCGCAGAATATCGAATTCATTCAGGGATCCCCCATCTATCGGTCCCGTGGACAACTCCTCCCTCTGGTCTATCTCAATAAAGTAATCGGTCTTGGCAATCAAGGGGATCAAGGCGATGGAGGAACCACCATCACCACGGCCTCCAATATTGTGGTGTTACAAGCGGACACCCAACGGTTCGGACTCGTGGTGGATGAGGTCAATGACACCGAGGAAATCGTGGTGAAACCGTTGGGCAAACAACTGAAAGGACTGTCGATTTATGCCGGAGCGACCATCATGGGCGATGGAAAAGTGGCCTTAATCCTGGACGTGTCCGGACTGGCAAAGAACGCTCAACTACGTGATCGGCAAGTGGATCAGTCTGGCAAAGGAGGCGTGAGTGAGGTGGCCTCGGTCACCCAGAGTCTTCAAACCCTTCTGTTGGTCAAAATTGGGGCTCAGGGTCGAGTGGCCATTCCTGTTTCTCATATTGCTCGTTTGGAAGAGATGCCCGACACGGTGAAAGAAACAGCCGGAGGGCAGGAAGTGGTCCAATATCGTGGCTCCATTTTGCCCGTCCTGCGCTTGGACACGGTCTTGGCGTCCTGTGGCTATGCGACAGAAGATCATGCCGAAGTCTTCCAAATGGTGGTCGTCACGCACAAAGGGCGACAGGTTGGCATCATGGTCGATCAGATCATGGATATCGTCGATGTGACCTTAGGTCCCCTGATGCGGTCTGAGCAACATGGGATTTTGGGGTCGGCCGTCGTGCAAGAACGCGTCACGGATTTATTAGATATTGAAACGGTGTGGCAGAGTGCAGTTTGCACTAAAATTGAACTCGAACCAACGGAATGTGTAGGAGTCTAATCGTATGGCGACTCAACAATTTAGTACGTTCTATGTGGATCAACTCTTTTTTGGAATCGAAGTCCTTCAGGTGCAAGAGGTGATTCGATCGCAAAGCATGACTGTGGTGCCTCAGGCCTCCCCCATGGTCCGAGGGCTGATTAATTTACGAGGGCAAATTGTCACGGCGATCGATTTACGTCGCCGGCTTAATCTTTCCGATCGGGCAGATTGGGAGCCCATGAATGTCGTCATCCAAACGGATGAAGGAGCCGTCAGCCTGTTGGTCGACGAGATTGGGGATGTGCTGGAAGTGTCAGATGATCTGCTGGAGCCGCCGCCACCCACCATTCAAGGGATGGCCAGGGAACTCATCACGGGCGTGTATAAACTGGAAGGGCGGCTGTTGCTGGTTTTGGATACCGCCAAAACGATCCTCACGCTTGAAAGCGCTGTGGCCTAATCAGAGGAAATAGCCTGGCAATGAACGCACGTCTGAGCCGAGGAGATAGAACCTATTCTTGTTTGAAGATAGATGAACGATATTTCAACAGACCAAGTATATATATTTTTGCAATAACGGATGCCGTCAATTAATTAAAAGGAGATCCTTGCTATGTCAAAGATCCTAGATTTTTTTATAAACTTAAAAGTTGGGATGAAAATCGGATTAGGCTTTGCCTTGGTCAGTCTTATCCTCGTGTTCTCAATTGGAACCACGATGTGGCAGACGTCGTCCGTGAATGCCATAACCGAGAAAGTGGTGGATTTGCGTGTTCCAACGGCGAATGCCAGTCTCATGATGGTGAATGGGATGAACCATTCCTTGGCAGCCTTGCGTGGGTATATGTTGTTGGGCAAAGACAAGTTTAAAGAAGAACGAGCCAAGGCCTGGTCGGAGGAAATTGCTCCTTCCTTGGTCGCCATGAAAGAATTTTCTGCCAGTTGGACCGATCCGGCTAATATTGAGCGATTGAAAATCATCGAAGAAAAATTAGCCGACTTCAAAAAGTTCCAGGGGGAAATCGAAGGGATTTCTCAGGCGCTCGACAATCTTCCCGCCAACAAAATCCTGTTAACGGACGCGGCGCCACAAGCGGCTATTTTGATGGAGAATATCACGGCAATCATTAACATCGAAGCGACGTTGCCGGCGACGAAGAAACGAAAAGCCTTACTGGGCATGATGGCCGATGTCCGGGGCACGACGGCCAGAGGTTTGGCCAATATTCGCGCATATCTCCTTTCCGGCAACGCGAAGTTTAAAGACAATTTTGATGTGATGTGGGCGAAAAATATCAAACGGTTTGGCGATTTGTCCAAAAATAAGAGTCTGTTGAATGCCAAGCAAGCCACGCTGTTTCAAGAATTTACCAAGGCTCGAACACGCTTTGCTCTCATGCCTTCCAAAATGTTTGACATTCGTGGCGGGGATTCCTGGAACATGAGCAACAAGTGGTTGGGGACCAAGGCCGCGCCCACGGCTTTTGTTATTAAAAAACAGCTCACAAGCATGATTGAGAGTCAACAAGCCTTACTGGCTTCGGACATGCAAAAAACCAAAAGTCTTTCGGCCACTCTCACTACGATGCTGTGGATCTTACTCGTGGCAGGAGCGCTCATCTGTGCCGCCTTGGGATATTTCATTACGCGAGCCATCAGTAAACCAGTCGAACGCGTGACCAACGTTGCACAGGAACTGGCAAACGGAAACCTGAATCAGCCACCACTCGTCATTGACTCACAGGATGAGCTGGGAGTCCTGGGGACGACCTGCAATCGGTTGTTGGAACAATTGAGGAACTTCATTAAGAATACGGAAGAGATATTAGCCGGAAAACGGACCCAACTGGACAAAGGATTTGCCGGAGAGTTCGAGACCTCGTTGGAACGAATGCTGGAACAGGCGATGGCCAAACAGAAGGCAGACGAAGAGGCTGTCCGAGTCCAAGCGCAAGTGGAGGAAGCCGCTGAACGGGAACGAGAAAGCCAAAAGGAACTACAAGCAGGTGTGGCCAATATTGCGCGGATCGGAACAAACTTAGCCAGTGCGTCGGAAGAACTGACGTCTGTAAGCAGTACGATGGGATCTACAGCCGAAGAAACGTCCAGTCAAGCGAATGTCGTGGCGGCGGCGGCAGAACAAGTGAGTAAAAATGTGGAATCGGTGTCGACCGGTTCGGAGGAGATGACGGCCAGTATTCAAGAAATTGCCAAAAATACCACTGATGCCGCCAAAGTCGCTGCTCAAGCGGTGAATGTGGCGGAATCCACTAACGCAACGGTGGCCAAACTTGGTCAAAGTAGTGCGGAGATTGGCAGTATTATCAAAGTCATTACCACGATTGCCGAGCAGACCAATCTGTTGGCCTTGAATGCCACCATCGAAGCAGCCAGGGCTGGCGATGCAGGAAAAGGGTTTGCCGTGGTGGCGAATGAGGTGAAGGAACTGGCCAAGGAAACCACCAAGGCCACAGAAAACATCAGCCGCATGATTGAGACGATTCAAGAGGATGCCAAAGGATCGGTGGATGCGATTGAAGAAATCTCCACGATTATTAAACAAGTCAATGATTATATGAATACGATTGCTAGTGCCGTCGAGGAGCAAACCGTGACCACCAATGAAATGGCGCGGAACGTCGTCGAGGCCTCGAAAGGTAGTTCGGAAATTGCCGGGAATATCGTGAGTGTGGCTGATGCAGCGAGAGGGACCACGGAGGGGGCCACGCAAACGCAGCAAGCTTCAGCTGAGCTGGCCAAAATGGCGGCCGACCTACAGAAAGTCGTGGCGAGTCTGTGTTAATGTTTTTCAATGCGTACGATATCAAAGCGAGCATCCGTAAGAAATGTTTCACGGATGCTCCGTGGTGAGTAAGGTACTGAAGACTTCCTTCCCATCAGGCTTGAATTGAGATCCCAGTCCAGTTTCCCGCCAAGCACGGTACAAAAGAAGAACGACAAATACACAAAAACCCTTCGTTTGATATTGTCACGATACCTCGCATCATAATAGGTGTCAGGAACCTATTATCTTGTAATCCCAGTTATATTCACATTTGAAGGGCAACTCTTGGTTCCTTAGATTTGTCCCTATCCTTCCTTTCATTAAACGTATAAAGTTTTTGGTTGGCTGCGGTTCATGAACGAGGTTTTTCTATTGCCACAGCTACCGACTGTTTTTGGTCATCCTAATAAAATGGTCCGTTGGGCAGTCAGATATTTTCTCCACCTTGACCCAATTGCCACAGAGAAATAGTTTACTAGGGCACCATGGTAGAGGGTTGCCATTTCCTTCCAGATAAAGACAGACTCTATGATAGCCCAAGCCGATCTTGCCCGTTTCTTGCCTTTCGAATCCAGCAATAATATGGGAATGGTCGACTTGCAAAATCCTGGGGGCATCAGTCTTTGATGGGTAGTTCTGTATCTGAAATCTTGGATCTAGCATCAGGGACTGGTTCGACGAGAAAATGGGTATTGACTTTTGAGGCCTCCGTGCCAGTAGTATAAGTAAATTCATACAGGCCATATGTGGCTGTCTGAAAGAAAAACTTGATTTTTTAATAACAAGTAAACCAAATAGGGGGTTTTATGAAAACGCTATTGCTTATGTTGGGACTGCTGGTCTTACAAGGGTGTGCAACGACAAATCCAGAAACGAGGGAATTCGCGGGTAAAGGACAAATTGTCACTGGGGATTATTCGCGGAATCGAGAGGTTTCCCCGGCACAGCACTCGCAGCTAAAGGACCGCAAAGGGACATGTGAAAAGGTTGTGAGTATTTATGGGGAAATGGTTGACCTCGAGTGCAACTAACCTCTCACAGACACGACATTCCTTAACCATGATTCAAACAAACTGAGGGTTCACCATATCGTATATGATACATGGGCCAACAGGGTCTTGAGATTGTATGAATCCAGCTGGGCCATAATATAGGTGGCAGGAATCTATTAAGGCTAACGCGGAGGACCACGTGGCGTGAGCCCGTGGGTGAAAGCGCTCCTCGCTGGAAGCGGGGACTCCTTGCCACATGAGGGGGTGTTGATGCCACTCGCGTATGGAAGTTCGCCTCAGTGCCCATGGTGCGTATCAGCATCAATATCCTGGGGTGTGGATCCCCAAGTATCGCCGACGCATTTTGCGGGGGGGCGCTCAAGATCTTTGTGCCGGAGCATTTGCCTCAGATCCAACACGATCATCCCGATGTGGCCATACCGCAATGGAGTGTGCAGTTTGATCACATTCATGTCGTGCTGGTGATTCCTCCGAAATATGCCGTCTTGAGTATTGTGGGCAAGATGAAAGCGAATGTGAGCCGGCAACTACGTTCCCAATATCCCGAGCTGAAGCAGCCCTACTGGGGGGCGGTGCTGTGGTCACCCGGGTTCTTCTCATCAACGGTTGGATTGAATGAGGCGGTGATTCGGCGGTATGTGGCCCATCAAGAAGGAGTGGACAAAGGGCGGATTCAGCTCGAGTTTGAATTTTAAGTGCCACGCGGCGTAAGCCCGTGGGTATCTACATTTCAAGCTTTCGAAAGACCATCTTCTATTCTTCCTGCTCCACATTCGTCAGTATTTGTTTGACGTATGATTATTGGCGAATCGCCCTTATGTTATAACGCCCCATCGCTTTCCTCCCAATTGATACCCATCACAAGAGGCCTCTTAGTTTTCTCCGTGTGGGAAGGTCCCCTCCCACCCTATTCTTTCGAACTTCATTAAGATTTTGAGCATTCTCCACGAATAAGAGGGTGTTCATTGGTCATCTGATCCGATTCCCCCAACCGTATCTCTGCCAAATATTTTCCCTGGTGTCACTATTGGTAGGCGTTGTGTTGCTCCTTGTGTTCTCTCAATGAAATCATCCAAACATGGCTTTGTGTTTTGATAGGTAGGCTGTGACCATCTCCAGGAGGGAATTGGTATCTTTGTGATTTCCCTCTTTGTCTTTTTGCCAGACCAATCCCGAATATGTTGCATCAGGCTGATTTATGAAAATGAAGGAAAAGATACGTTTTTCTGTAACAGTGTCAGCGCAGGCCCCCTTTTTCCTTTGAAGCGCAAAATAACTGCCCAGGTTTTTGGAAGTCCGATTTTTCTTCTAACGAACAATTAAAAAAAAATGATGAAAGCATTAAAGCACGGTTATTCCAGGGCCGATACTTACTACGTGGTTGCAGGAAATATGTCATCCATCGTGCTGGCTCTACGATCTGCATAATAACCAAGGAGAAAAGTGTATGAAATCTAAGCATGTTTTGAAAATAATGACCCTTTGCCTGGTCGTGCTCACGAGTTGGGTTGTTGGTGAGGCATCACTCGCTCATGCCCAAAGCGGCACGCCAGCATCAGAAACACCAGAACGTCCAAAATGGAAATTTCTACGATTTCAAGAAGACTGGTCGGTGATGCGGCTTATCCCCGAATCACAACACACGGATGTTTTTGACCCAATAAAATATATCCCGTTAAACGAGGCCGGGACCGCTTGGGTCAGCTTGGGCGGACGGGGACGATTCCGCGTTGAGAATTGGAACAACTTTGGCTTTGCGCCTGCGAATGGGGACACCTATCTGCTTACACGAGCCTTTCTTCATTCGGACATTCATGTGGGTCCGGCCCTTCGGGTGTTCATCGAAGCGAAAACCGCGAATGTGATGGGACGTACCTTACCAGGGAAAAATGATCGGGCCATTGATGCGGACGATCTCGCCTTGCAACAAGCGTTTCTCGACATCCAGATCCCAATAGATTCTCCCGCGAAGTTTACCTTGCGTGTTGGGCGACGTGAACTATTAAAAGGGAAACAACGTTTGGTGAGCCCGTTGCCGTGGGGCAATACGCTCCGCCATTGGGATGGGATATCAGGGATTCTTGATATCAACGGGTGGAACATCGAAGGTTTCTGGACGCGTTTCGCCCCAGTGAAGCCGTATCGTTTCAACGATTCCCCGGAAGGCAATACGTTTTTTGGTGTGTATGGAGCCGGCAAAGTAGGAAGTCTGGCGTTGGATGTGTATTGGTTAGGGATTGATCGGAATGTCCGCACCTTCAATGGTACGACCGGCAAAGAAAACCGTCATACCCTTGGCGCTCGAGTCGAAGGGAAAGTCCCCTCGATTCCGATAGACTTTGAGTTGGAAGGGGCCTACCAGGTGGGAACGCTCGGCTCTGCCGATATTCGTGCGTTTATGATTGCCAGTCAAGTTGGCGCCAGGTGGGCTGATGGGCCTTGGAAGCCTCGTATCTTTGTCGGCTTTGACTACGCCAGTGGTGATCATTCTCCGGGTGGGGATGTTCAGACCTTTAACCAATTGTTTCCGTTAGGACATGCCTAT
The DNA here is from genome assembly GCA_965248225.1 of Nitrospirales bacterium. Lineage (GTDB taxonomy): Bacteria > Nitrospirota > Nitrospiria > Nitrospirales > UBA8639 > Nitrospira_E. The sequence goes on along the minus strand of CBDFIV010000015.1, from coordinate 2,572,065 downwards.
CTTGGGTTCATTGACCTTGTTGGGCGACAGAATAGTGTTGATTTCAGTCATGGGGTCACGGTTCATCCAATAAAAAAGATGGCCTTCACCGTCGCCGGGCATAAATTCTGGCGCGCCGACTCCAATGATGCCCTGTATAACCCTGGAGGTGGTGTTGTGCGCACGGGCGCCGCTGGCACATCAAAAGATATCGGTTATGAAATCGATCTTCTCACCAAATATGTGTTTACCCGTCATCTCACGGGGGTGGCCGGCTACAGCCATTTGTGGGCCGGGAATTTCATCAAACAATCGGGTCCCAGCAAGGATATTGATTTTGCCTATGTGATGGGGATCTTTAATTTTTAGCCACTTGTGATTGGAGAAAGGAGGCGCTGTAGAAAGACTTTTATGATGGAATGGGTGGTAGTGGACAAGAGGAGGGCAGATGTATTTTCTGCACAATTTCGAGAATGTTCAAAGTGAATCATCAATATGAAGGATTTAAAGTTTTATTGGAAGGCTACTCATGAAAATTCTCTATCAGCTCCCGGCACAGGCTGGGATGGCTTTTATTCACACAATCAAATGACGGAGGAACGAAGATGCGAAATGTAAAATTTTTTTTCACGGTGGTGGTAAGTATTGTGGTCTTGTCGACCAGTGCGTTCGCTGGCGGGAAAACACCTGGCGATGTATATCATTATAATTTCTCGACCACCCTGCCATTGTACTACGCGTTGGCGGTAGACAAAGGCGCGAGCATTCCTAAATATAAGTTCCCCAAGAGAGTCAACAAAAGTATGGCGCCCGCTGATGTGTATACGGTCATGTACGAAGCTTACGAAATGGTCAGCAAGAAATATCCGAGTTTGGCGAAAATTATAAAGAAGGGTGCGGCTGATGTGGTGCCCTCTGATGTCTTCGCTCTTTCCCAGACCATCTCTACGAACTTAAAAACCGTAGTGAATGGAGCCGAGACGCCTCCTGCGGCCAAAGCGATAGTCGCAGACTATGAGACGTGGAAGAAAAATAGTCGGGCCGATGGAAAAGGTATTGTCCCAGGCGACGTGGCTACACTTGGCAAACATTTCAAAAACGTGGCTAAAGGACTTTAAGGTCAATTGCAGTCTTGAATCTTGTGGAGATACATATGAAAATAAATCTGAAGTACAAACTCTACCTAGCATTTGGAGCGACATTATTGATCCCATTGGGAATGTTAGGGACGTATGCCACTCTGTATACGCAAGATACCTTATCCACGACCCAAGCGGTGACGTTTACCGATGATCTGTTCATCAGACAGAAGCAGATCGAGGATCAAATCAAAAGTTTCGTGCACGATGTTCAATACCTGGCTGATGTGCCAGCGCTAGACGGGCTAATGCGTGCGAAAAACAACGGGGGAATTGATCTCGCGACGAATTCCACACAGGCCCAATGGATTGATCGATTTGCTCAAGGCGCTCAAAGTTTATTAACCATCAAAGAGCAATATAAAGATGTGGTGTATGTCGATGAAACGGGTGAGGAACTTGCAAGAATCGTGAGGAATGATGGTGCTATTGAGATTGTGGAGTTCGACGACTTAGCCATTGATGTTCAAGCACCGCATATCGCATCTGCCAAAGATCTGGATGGCGACAGTATTTATATTTCTGAATTTGAATTGAGTACTGATGAAAATGGAGCCTATCTTGAACCATACCAAGCCTACATCAGAGGCTCGATTTCCTTATGGGATACAGACGGTGCCTATCGAGGAGTCTTAAGTGTGTCCCTCTATGCCTTTCCTATTTTTAAGGTGCTTCCTAGAACGGGGGACGGGGGAATTGGGCATTATCTGATCTCTACAGACGGGTACTTTCATCGTCATCCTGATGCTGATCAAGAATGGGGCCATATTGTTTCAGAAAGAAGTTCCAGCACGGCTAAGCTTCTCTTCGATAACAAGATTCTCTCGGTGATTGATAATCCGGATGAACCATTACAAATCGTGAATCAAGATAGCACCTACTTTCATGTGCCAATTCAGTATGATTCGGAAGATGATGAAAAACTGTGGCTTCTGGTAAAGTCCGTTCCCAACGCGGTGATTGCTAGTAAGCTCAATGCGTTTTTCAAAATCTTTGGGATTCTTATCGTTGCCTGCCTGGGAGCAGCGATGGCCCTTGCGTATGTTGTTATTCGAGGAATCAATGGCCCTGTACTCCAATTGATGGGAGCTTCCACACAAATGGCGGGTGGTAATTACGAGGCCCGAGTGACGATATCGTCCGGCGATGAAATCGGGCAATTGGGGGAAGCCTTTAATAATATGGCGCAAGATATTCAAGCGAATACGATCGAAGTGTCACGAGTCAAAAATATGATGGAAAATGCGCCAGTGAATGTCATGTTTGTGGATCTTGATCTGGTGCTCCGCTACATGAATCCGTTGTCTACGAAAACCTTAAAAACGTTGGAACACCTGTTGCCCGTAAAAATTGATGATATGATTGGGACCTGTATTGATGTCTTTCATAAGAATCCGACCCATCAACGAAAATTGTTGGGCGATCCAAAGAATCTCCCTTACCAGGCACAAATACAGTTAGGTGATGAAACATTGGATCTGTTGGTCAGCGCAATCTTTGATAACCAAAATACCTATTTGGGCGCCATGGCAACGTGGGAAGTGATTACGGTCAAGGTCAAACAGGAGGAGGAAATTAAAGCTGCGGCAGATCGGGAAAAAGAGCAACAACAGAGGTTGCAAGCCGGTGTCTCAGATATCGCCCAAATCGGAACTAATTTGGCGAGTGCGTCGGAAGAACTGACGTCTGTAAGCAGTACGATGGGATCTACAGCCGAAGAAACGTCCAGTCAAGCGAATGTCGTGGCGGCGGCAGCGGAACAAGTGAGAAAAAATGTGGAATCGGTGTCGACCGGTTCGGAGGAGATGACGGCCAGTATTCAAGAAATTGCCAAAAATACCACTGATGCCGCCAAAGTCGCTGCTCAAGCGGTGAATGTGGCGGAATCCACTAACGCAACGGTGGCCAAACTTGGTCAAAGTAGTGCGGAGATTGGCAGTATTATTAAAGTCATTACCACGATTGCCGAGCAGACCAATCTGTTGGCCTTGAATGCCACCATCGAAGCAGCCAGGGCTGGCGATGCAGGAAAAGGGTTTGCCGTCGTGGCGAATGAAGTGAAGGAACTGGCCAAGGAAACCACCAAGGCCACAGAAAACATCAGCCGCATGATTGAGACGATTCAAGCGGATACCAAAGGATCGGTCGATGCGATTGAAGAAATCTCTACGATTATTAAACAAGTCAATGATTATATGAATACGATTGCTAGTGCCGTTGAGGAGCAAACCGTGACCACCAATGAAATGGCGCGGAACGTCGTCGAGGCCTCGAAAGGTAGTTCGGAAATTGCCGGGAATATCGTGAGTGTGGCTGATGCAGCGAGAGGGACCACGGAGGGGGCCACGCAAACGCAGCAAGCCTCAGCTGAGCTGGCCAAAATGGCGGCCGACTTACAGAAAGTCGTGGCTACGCTGACGTAAACAGCGAAAAGTAAGGAGTAAGGAGTGGGGAGTGGGGAGTGGGAAGAGAAGACATGGAAATAATTCTCTTTTGTTCCTGACTCCTCACTATTCACTCCTTACTGTTCGAAGAACAAAGGAGGAAGTATGCGTGCATTGGTGATTGATGATTCAAAGGCTATGCGGATAATTTTGAAACAAATCCTCCAATCCGTTGGTGCAACTGGGGTGGAGGAAGCCGGGAATGGCAAAGAAGGATTAGAAAAGCTGAAAACGATGGAGAAACCCGACGTGGTCTTAGTGGATTGGAATATGCCTGAAATGAATGGCTTAGAGTTTGTCCGTGCGGTTCGGGGTAATCCTACGTATCGAACGCTTCCTTTAATGATGGTGACGACGGAGACGGAATCTTCTCAAATGGGAAAAGCGCTGGCTGCAGGTGCCAATGAATATGTGATGAAGCCCTTCACGAAAGACGTTATTCAAGAAAAGCTGAAGATTCTCGGAATCAAATAAGTAAGTCGTAAGGAGTAAAAAGTGAGGTGTAAGAGTCAAGAACATTCTGAATGAATTCTTTCTCTTTTTTTCTTTCTTTCTTTCTTTCTGTAATTTCCCTCCTTACTCCTTACCCCTCACTTTTCACTTTTTGGAGAGAAGTTGATGCCAAAAATTCGTGTCCTTATCGTCGATGATTCGGTGGTGATCCGACGATTGTTGTCGGATGAGCTCTCCAAGGATCCCGATATTGAAATCGTGGGAACGGCTGCGACAGGGAAAATTGCGCTGTCGAAGGTGGTGCAAACTCCACCCGATGTGGTGACCATGGACATTGAGATGCCCGAGATGGATGGGTTGACCGCAGTGACTGAAATTCGAAAAACCCATCCCAAATTGCCGATTATCATGTTTAGTACATTGAGTCAGCGCGCGGCGAAAGAAACCTTAGAGGCCTTGGCTCGTGGAGCCAATGATTATGTGACCAAGCCAGCGAATGTGGGCAGTGCGGCTTTGGCTATGCAGCGGGTTCGAGAAGAGCTGATCCCCAAAATCAAAACCTTAGCTAGACCACAACCCGCCTCTCAAAAAGCGACGACTTCCCCACTGCCTCAATCCACGGCATCCACAGGATTGAGTCCCGGTAGATCGAAAAAGTTATTTCAAGTCGATATGGTAGCCATTGGTGTGTCGACGGGTGGTCCTAATGCGTTAGCCGAAGTCATTCCTCATATTCCCAAAGATTGTCCCGTGCCGATTGTAATTGTGCAGCATATGCCTCCGGTGTTTACTAAATGTCTGGCAGAACGTTTGTCCGTCAAGTCGCAAATTCCTATTCATGAAGGACAACCAGGTGATGTGCTTGTGCCGGGACATGCTTGGATAGCGCCTGGAGACTTTCATATGGTGGTGGAACGTCAAGGGCCGAAGATTGTGTTAGCGACGAATCAAGACCCGCCTGAAAATTCCTGCCGCCCTGCCGTGGATGTCATGTTTCGGTCGGTGGCCAAAGTCTATGGCCATGCCGTCTTAGCGGTTGTGCTCACGGGAATGGGGCAAGATGGGATGCGCGGTGCTGAAGTGATTCGTGAGGCTGGTGGCTATGTGATGGTTCAAGATGAAGCCACAAGTGTGGTGTGGGGGATGCCCGGAGCTGTTGTGCAGGCTGGGTTCGCTCATTTGGTTTTGCCATTGCCCCAAGTTTCCACAGAAATTATGAGAAAAGTGCGTGCCGGGCAGGCTCAGCCTGTGACCGCATAAGGGAAAGGAACAGGATGGAGAAAGAAGAGATACGTCCGCAAGACTTGGACTATGTCCGTGACATGGTCCGGACCCGATCGGCCATTGTTTTGGAGCCGGAGAAAGCCTATTTAGTGGAGTCTCGATTGTCGCCGCTCGCCAAGAGCGAAGGGTTGGCCTCCTTAATCGAACTCGTGGCGAAGTTGCGGGGCAACCCTTATGGGGCCTTGCATAAGAAGGTGGTGGAAGCCATGACCACGAATGAGACCAGTTTTTTCCGTGATTTGGTTCCATTTGAGGTGCTTCGGGAACAAATCCTTCCTGAAATTATTGCGCGCAAAGGCACTTCAAAACGCTTGAATATGTGGTGTGGCGCCAGCTCCAGTGGGCAAGAACCCTATTCCGTCATGTTCACGATTTTTGACCATTTTCCTGAATTGAAAAATTGGGTGATTCACTATACGGCGACGGATATTTCTGAAGAAATGCTCGCGAAATGTCGGGAAGGCAAATACAGTCAACTCGAAGTCAATCGTGGTCTTCCCGCTGTCTTGTTATCTAAGTATTTCGAGAAAAAAGGAATGGGCTGGCAAGTGCAAGAAGATATTTGTCGACGGATTGATTTTAAGCCGATGAATCTGGCCGGTCCTTGGTTGCCATTCCCTAGGATGGATATTGTGTTTCTCCGTAACGTCATGATTTATTTTGATACGGATACGAAAAAACGGATCTTAGCCAATATTCGTCATATTTTAGATCCGAATGGTTACTTGTTCTTAGGAGGATCAGAAACGACCATTAATCTTGATGATCAGTATGAACGAGTCGCCATTAGTGGGACATCATGTTATCGAATGAAGAAAGGATAGGAGGATATTAAATGCAATTTCTTGAAGAGGAAATTTTAGAAATTACTGAAGCGACGTGGCAGTCGATGTTGGGCTTGGCTATTGGCCCTCGCGCGTTACCGGCAACCATGGGTCCGGTCGATGGATATTTCACCGGGAAAGTAGAAATATCCGGAGCGTGGACGGGAGCCGTGTTGCTGCACGGGTCTCGTCAATTGGCAGCCGCGGCAGCGGCCGTGATCTTTTCCCATGAAGCCGATGGTGGGCCTGAACAGGATTCTATGGATGCCATGTATGAATTGACGAACATCATTGGTGGCAATATTAAGTCGCTGCTTCCTGAGCCCTGTCAGCTTTCAATTCCAACGGTGGAGGCTTCGACGGACGAACATTTGCGAGTTTTGGGAATGGAGCGGATGAGTGAACTGGTATTTGATTGCCAGGACCAGCCGCTCTTTGTCTCTGTCTGGCAACGACAATAGAATAAGTAAGGAGTAAATAGTAAGTAGTGAGGAGAGAAGAATTAGGAGTGAGGCGCAAGAATAGGAAAGATCAGGACTCGCTTTTTTCTTTTACTTTTTACCCCTTACTCCTCACTGTTGACTCCTTACTTTTTCGTACAGAAAGGTGATGTATGACTATTGAGACGAACCATCGAGAGTTTACGCGTGTGAAAGTGGCCATTCATGTCGAATTGCGCATGGGTGGCAATGTCGTGATACAGGGAGAGCTGGATAATGTCAGCTTCAATGGTGTGTTGCTACGCTGTGAGACGACCTTGCCTGAGCAAACCCCGTGTTTAGTGTTTTTGCACCTTGATGGAGGCCAGGGTGGTCCGACGATTGAGGCGCATGGCTTGGTGACACGAACGGAGTCCCATAAACTGGCCATACAATTTACCGAATTGATTGGCAATGAAAGCACCCATCATCTACGGAGCCTTGTCTTGTATAACAGCGGGACTCAGGCGAATCGGGTTGAGGAAGAGTTTGAGTCCCATGTAGGGCTTCATGCTAAATCGTGAAAGAAGTGAAATGTGAGAAGTTGGTGAGGTAAGAAGCGAAGAAACAGGACTCATTCTCTCTTGTTTCACCCTTTGTACTTCTCACTCCTTACTATTTACTTCTTTATACTCCCAACTCTCCTTAACTCTTGCTTTGGAATAACCGATATTGAAGAAAAGCCATTGCTGTGAACTTTACATACTTGCTTCGGGAAAAGGGGGAGGTGCATGAATATTACACAAAACAAAGTGGATGAGATGAACATTGTTCATTTAGATGGACGGTTTGATTTTGGTGCCAGAAAAACATTTAAAGAAGCCGTGGATCGGGCCGCTGAAGAGGGGAGCCCGTTGGTCTTAGAGCTGGAGAAAGTGACGTTTGTTGATAGTTCGGCATTAGGTCTTCTGGTGATTTGCCATCAAAATCTCAAGAATAAAAAAATCCCATTCTATTTGGTGAATCCCCAAACTTATGTGAAACAGGTTTTGGATTTGGCCAATATTGGGAAAATGATTCCCGTCTATCAGACGCTGGCGGAGGTTCCAAAAGGAAGCCACATTCATACTGGTGCACCAGCCTAGGGTCCCCTTTTTGGCGGAGGTGTATTGGTGTCGTAGAGTCGTCTTGGGTGTATTTTCCCCCAGGTTCTCCTTTTCCCTCAATCCTTTAGAAATAGGGGGCATTCAGGCTCCCTTGCGATAACCCTCATATGGTGATGTGGTATGGCTCGTCTACCTAGGGTAACTTCCCCTTCTTCTCATCGTAGCCTTCAGCGTATTCCTACCAGCCATTTACGACCGGGTATGTTTCTGGTCCGTGTGCTGGACTCGTGGTGGAAGTCTCCTTTCTTTGTCCATCGACGCTTGCTCAATACCCCGACCGAAGTCGAACAACTGATGAGTTCTGGTATTCGGGAAGTGGAAATCGATACGTCCTTAGGCGTAGAGGTTGCAACAGAGAGTGCATCAGATTCGCCTGAACATTCGTCAGAGGAGTCCGACATTCTGATCGTCTCTTGTGATCAAGAACAGTCAGATGCCGACTTACCCCCCCCATTATCTGTTAGCCAACAATACGCTCCCCTTCCAGATTCACGTACAGAGGAATCGAAGAATTTTGAAGAAGTCGTCCAGTTGCGTGAGGCGGTCGTCGCTGCAGTGGAAGAAGCCTTTGAGGGCGTTAAGACAGGACAACCCATTTCTCAGCCAGTGGTCCATGGCGCCGCGCAGGCGTTGGTTCAAAAAGCCGTCGCACATCCGGCCCTGGTTGCGGAAATCTTACTGATCGATTCACTGAAACAATTTGAAAAAACACTGTATGCGCATGTCGTGGATACGGCGGTGTACTCCATTCTGATTGGTCTCCAATTAAGATGGGATGAAGAAAAATTAGAACATGTTGGGGTTGCTGGGTTGTTGCATGATGTTGGATACATGCGCTTACCACAGAATGTCGTTAAAGCCCATTGGGAAGGACGAAGTGATGCCGTATTGCTACAGAAGCATGTAGTGATGGGAGAGACTTTGATCAAACGGCAGGCACAATTTTCTGAAGACATTGTGCGTATGGTGCGAGAGCACCATGTCTATCAAGATGGCTCCGGGTATCCTGAAGGACCAGGTGGCGGTTTGCTTTCGGCGTCGGGACAGCTCTTAGGCATCGTGGATTACTTTGATGAATTGATCACCGTCGGCGGTCCATCAGGAGCCATGCCTGCGGCCTTAGCCATACGACGACTGTATCAAGAAGCACAGAAAGGAAAATTTCCTACACCCTATATTGAAGCGATGATTCGAATCTTGGGTGTGTTCCCTGTTGGAACGGTGGTGCAGCTCTCTACCGGTGAGCAGGCCGTGGTCATGAAACAACATCCCGATATAGGCTTGAAACCTCAGGTGAAGATTTTTCGCGGCTCTGACGGGGATCTTCTTGATGCGCCGCAGGAATGTGATTTATCCAAAGAGTCCAGTCTTGGACATGATATGAGTATTGCCAAAGTGTTAAGCCCAACCGAGCATGCTCTCGATCTTCAGGAGTATTTTGATTTGTGATGTGGAATAGCCCTGTTCTTTTCCAATATCTATGGGATGGCCTGATAGTTGGTGCGTGTCTGGTTGATCATGATGGGACGGTCATTCAGATGAATGTGCCCGGCTCTCGCTTGTTGGGTTGGGGCGCGGTTTGTCCAAGCCCTATGGATTTTAAAGAAATTTTTGATGGGGAAGAGTTTGACGGGGAGGAATTGACGAGTGGGCAGGTTCTTTTTCAGGGGCTCAAGGAAAGGAAAATGATCTGGCTTCCTCGTGCCCGTTTGCACTGTCGTCAAGGAACCGTGTGTTGGGTGGAACTAAAGGGGGTCGCCGTAGAAGATCGTGGAGCCACACAATTCCTCTTGATGTTTCGGGATTTAAGCAGGGAAATACAATTGGCAGAAGAATTTCGTCGTTTAACCACTTTTCCCGAAGAAAATCCTTTCCCTGTTATTGAGGTCGATGGGTTGGGTCATCTGCTGTATGCGAACCCTTCCATGGTGCGCTTAATGGAAGAATCCTCAATTGACCATGATGGGTTTACGATGGCCTTGCCTGAAAGGTTTTCGGATCTGGTCGCTCGTTGTTTCGCCCAAGGTCATCTTGAGACCAATATCGAAGTGCAAGTAGGAAAGAAATATTTTTCCTGGACCTTTTCTCCCCATCCTGAGCTGGGATGCCTTCATGGCTACGGGGTGGATATCACTGAGCGAAAATCCGCCGCGGAAGAAATGTCGGCGTTCGCCGACATGTTGGAAGGGAAAAATTGTGAGTTAGATCAAGCCTTACTTAAAGCCGAGGCAGCAACCCGAGCAAAAGCGGCATTCCTCGCCACGATGAGTCATGAAATCCGTACACCCTTGAATGGTGTGATTGGGATGGCGGAGTTACTGCTGAATTCGACATTAGATGTGGAACAAGAGGAATGCACGAACATCATTCGAAAGTCCGGGGAAGGGTTGCTTGACATCATCAATGACATTTTAGATTTTTCGAAAATTGAGTCCGGCCATATGACATTGGAATCCATTGGGTTTAATCCTCTGTTGCTCACCGAAGAAGTGGTGGATTTATTTTCTGAACGAGCGCATAAAAAAAAGTTGGATGTGGCTGCCTATGTCGCGCCGGATATTCCCCGCCATCTTGTCGGTGATCCCCATCGGTTGCGACAAATTTTGTGTAATTTTATTTCGAATGCGCTTAAATTTACCAACCAAGGCTCAATCTTGGTTGAGGTTGGATGGTTTCCTGCTCGTGATACACCGTTTTGGGCTGATTGCGAAAAGGACACAGCCGTTTCCGAGTCAGCCTTGGGAGGGTATGTGCGTTTTTCCGTGAAGGATACGGGTATTGGGATATCTCAATCCGTACAAGGAAAAATCTTTCACGTCTTTACGCAAGCCGATAGTTCTATGAGTCGGAAGTTTGGCGGTTCGGGATTGGGGTTAGCGATTTGCCAACAATTGGTCGAATTGATGGATGGAACGGTAGGGGTCGAAAGCCAGTTGGGAACAGGTTCTACCTTTTGGTGTGATCTTCCCTTTCCTCTTTCCGTATGGCCGACAGATACCGTGATGGAATTCAGCCGAAAGCCCAATAAAGAAATCCTGGTGTGCTCTTTGCCGGATGTCTCGTCCGAGGTGGTGTCTCGCCATTTACAAGACCGTGGCGTGCGGGTGGTACGAGTGGAGCAGGTCAAGGATGCCATGGAATTTTTAGAGAGTAAACAAAGCGCTCCTTCTGAGGTGTTGGGAGTCATTATGGGAAGAGAGGCGAAGGATGAAACTTGGAGCTCATGGCTGAAAATTGTACGAGCATCCCCCTTCATAAATTTGAAAATATGGGGACTGACACCTTTTTGGGTCGGTCAAGGAAGTGCGAAAGCTTCTGACACGTTTAATGACATGATTACGATGCCCATTCATCGCGATCAATTATATCGCTGTGTATTCAGTGAGCGGGATGTGTCTGGAGTTGCAAGCGTGATAGACCTACAGAAATCGCAGGATGTTATGCCCTGTGAAGCAGGAGACGACCATGGCCATCTGTGGCCGGTTAAAGTCCGCAATACTGAGCTCGGGAGCGTTTCCCCTTCAATCTTGATTGTTGAAGATAATCCGGTCAATCAAAAAGTGGCCGTTGGGCTTTTTGATAAATTGGGCTGTGAAGTCTATGTCGCGGAATCTGGAGATCAAGCGTTGAATCTTGTTCAAGATTATCACATTGATGCGGTGATGATGGATTGGGAGTTACCTGGAATGGATGGGTTTGAAACGGCGCGGGCCATTCGAGAATTAGAGGAAGCCAACCTTCTCAAAGGACGTCGTTATGTGTTGAAGAAGCCAAATGATTTAGGCCCTCCTCCTTGCCTGCATCTTCCAATTGTGGGGATGACCGCTCATGGGTATTCTGATCGGAGTCCCTCTCGTTGGGAAGGTGTGATGGATGATTGTTTGGCCAAGCCCGTTCATTTGCAGGATTTGGCCAAGGTGCTTGAACGATGGGTTGGGTTCAGGGTTCAATCTGGAGCGTTGCATACATCTCCAGCCGAGGCCCCAGGGAATGCCAAGCTGATTGAGGACAATACTGCCGGAATTCCTGCGACTGAGGGGAGTGCTTCGGTGAACCAACAGAACCTAGGCGAAGCGTACAACTATTCGAGAGCCTTAGCGAACATGGAAGGTGATGAAACATTGTTGCATGCACTCTTTGCCATTTTTCTGGAGACTGGGCCTTCTTTGATGAAGGGCTTGCGGGACGCGATTGGTTCCGAGGATCGGCAGGGTTTGCAACGTCACGCGCACCAATTGAAAGGGTCCTTATTTGCACTGAATGCCAGCCATCAGGCCGCCATGGTTGAACGACTTGAAGCTGAACTGCCTGTGGCCTTGTTTTCAGAGCTAGAATGCCGAGTTGAAGCAATGGAAAGAGAAGTGAATGTCTTAATGAGCCTGTTCAGAAGCATATTTGAATCTAGGGGGACAGGGTGTCTTCTGATCCAGGGGAAAGCCCAACGTGAGGAGCCAGAAGTGAGAAGTCAAAGGCAAGAAACCTGATGGAATGAGGCCTGTTTCTTGCTTTCTTACCCCTCACTTTTCACTTTTTACGGGTTTTTTAGAGGATAGAAGAACGAAATTCCTAGTATCTGCAATAAAGTCTCAAGTTATTCAAAAATCAGTCCGATACCTAAAACATTATTGGCTAAACTCTATGAGGGTATTACGATGAAAGATTTGCTGACATTAAGTGAAGTTTCCACATTCCTGAAAGTTCCAAAGTCGACCATTTACAAATTAGCCCGAGAACGCCGACTTCCTGGTCATAAGGTTGGGAAACATTGGCGATTTGTTCGGGAAGAAATTGAAGCCTGGGTTCAAAATTCCGGCGCGGAGGAGTCTATGGTTGGCGCGGCAGCCGGAAATGGGAGTCGTGACCGATTTAGCTTGAATTAATCGTCTTTTTCCTTACGTATCGATTCTTCCTTGTCTCAGAGACGTTTGGCTTGAGATGCCAAGTAGACCCTATCGACGCCCCCAATTCTAAGGACAGGATGCCTTAGCATGGGTCGTCGGTCAAAGTGAGTTTCCACGCGTCCACCGTCCCCTCTTTCCTTCTAGCACATCTGGCGCATTACGAGGCTTACGAGTCTCATCCTTGTCTTCCCTTCATCGCGTTTTTCCCCACGAACAGTCCTGTTGCCCTGAGTCCACTCGCGATTGAGATGAGTAGAACCTTGGGAAGTCTTCACTTCGAAGATTGTCCCGGATCTTGGTCTTTTCGTCATGAAAACAGACCCCTTATTTCTGGCGATAATTTCCGAAAATGATGGAACATTTTTTTATTTCAAATGACATCTAAAGAATGGGTATAGAAGTGCCGAATTTCACTGTACCGCATATGTTTATTACCGTTGAATGGCAATCAGTGAATTGGGCATCCGTTTATTATTTTCATGGAACATTTCACAGGGGGGAATAGCCCCGAGTGGTAAGGAGTTCAGTATGATTGATACCAGCCTAAAAGTGTTAGTGGTGGATGATATGTCCACGATGCGGCGAATTGTGAAAAATGTCTTAAAACAAATTGGTTTCACTGACATGGTTGAAGCGGAAAATGGCCAGGATGCCTTGAATAAATTAAAAGCTGGAGATAACGGTATTGGCTTTATTGTGTCGGATTGGAACATGCCAGTCATGCAAGGCATTGAATTGTTACGGGCGGTTCGAGCTGATCCTGACTTAAAGCATCTTCCGTTTCTGATGGTGACCGCTGAAGCTCAAAAGGAAAATATTATCGAAGCGGTTCAAGCCGGGGTGAGTAATTATGTGGTGAAACCCTTTACGGCTGAAGCGCTCGAAGTGAAATTAGAAAAGATTTTTGCTAAAACGCAGCCAGTTAAATCTTGAGAATCTTTTAGTTTCATTCCTCAAAAGGCAAAGGGATAAAGGAGAATTCTATGCTCGTGGATCGTGATATCGAAACGGACGAAACAGATACCCCAGAAGACGACCGTTCTATTCATAATGAAATATCTGAATTAACCAAATATGTGGAAATGATTACCAGCACGATTCGTGATATGGAGTCGCCCGTCACCACGACGTCTGATCAACTCCCCCAGGCCACCTCACATTTAAATGATTTGGCGAAGTTGACGGAAGAGGGAACGCATCGGGTGCTGACCTTAACCGAAGCGATCGAAGTAAATCGGGGAGCTATGCAAATGGCTCTGGAACAATTGAAGAAGAAGTTGAGTGGAGAGCATGCCGCTGATGTGGAACGTGTGGTGGAGTTGGTGAAAGCCGATGAACGCCGTCTGACGGATATTCATGTGGCCTTGTCTTTTCAGGATCTTGTGGCTCAACGGGTGGCCAAGCTTGTGACGATTCTTAACGAAGTTCAGCACAAATTGCTCAAGCTGGTCGTGATCTTTGGTATCAAGAAAAAGAAGGATGGAAACCCGACAACAGACGGGGGGCGTGGGAGTGAGATGCTTCGGCAACTGGAAGCTTCTCAAACGACGGCGCTTGAGCAAGATCTGGTGGATGATATCTTATCTGAATTTGGATGTTCGTGAGAGAACGGGCTCAGACGTGAAGGATGGATTGATGCGTGATGCCACAGGTGTTGAAGAGGGTGATCTATGAACGATGAAATGCAAGAGATCTTAAGCGATTTTCTCGCAGAAAGCTCGGAAATGCTTGAAGCGCTTGACCAACATTTTGTCAAGCTGGAAACCGAGCCCACGAATGCCGAACTCTTGAATGAGATTTTTCGGGCCATGCATAGCATGAAAGGATCAGCAGGTTTCCTTGGTTTTACGCATCTGGTTGAAGTGGCGCACCAAGGGGAAAGCTTATTGAATAAATTGCGACAAGGGGAAATGAGTGTTTCCCCCTTTATTATCGATATCATTCTTGAAGCCGTGGATATCGTCAAACTCTTACATGCTGATATTCGCGAAACCGGAGAAGATTCGCATGTCGATACGGCGTTGATCGTGAATAAACTCACGCTCACGATGGATAGTGCTGATGATCTCAAGGATCTCATGCCTGCTGCCCCTGTTGTCGCCAGTCCTGTTCCTGTGGCGCTAGAGCCATCTGAAGAAACGATGGCATCGCCGGAAGTTGTAGCCACCGAAACAGCTCGTATGGAAGCGGAAAAGACAGAAGAATCAGAAGCGCAGGCCGATCCTTTTTCGGCTCCAGAAGATCTTGCTGTACCTGAAAGTGCGCCGGCCCTTTCCGAGGTCCTGAACAAAATGCAAGAAGCTGCGTCACGTACGGTCAAAGCGGCGACTGCCGGGTCGACAAGAACTTCTGGAAAAGAAGAGGATTCTACTGTTCGAGTGGAAACTAAACGACTCGATCAGGTCATGAACTTGGTGGGGGAATTGGTTTTAGGTCGAAATCGGTTAATGAAACTAGGGAATGGACTAGAAGAACAATATGAAACGGACCCCCTTGTTCGGGAGCTCGGGGTCGCCTTTGCCCAACTCAATCTGGTGACATCGGATTTGCAGTTGGCGGTCATGAAAACACGAATGGTTCCGATTCGAAAGGTATTTGCTAGATTTCCCCGTTTGGTGCGTGATTTATCCAACAAATTAGGCAAGCAGGTGCGTTTGGATCTCATTGGTGAAGAAACCGAAGTTGATAAATCGGTCGCGGATGAATTGGGGGACCCCTTAGTGCATTTGGTGCGGAATTCCATGGACCATGGATTGGAGACGGTGGAAGAACGAAAGCGGACGGGAAAAAATCCTGAAGGTTCTGTGCGATTGTCGGCCTACCAGGAAGGCAATAGTATCGTCATTCGAATTGAAGATGATGGGCGAGGTCTGCAAGTTGATAAAATTGCGAAAAGTGCTTTAGACAAGGGTTTGGTCAGTGAGGCCGAGCTTTCAGCGATGAGTTCTCGCGATGTGATGAAATTGATTTTTCTTCCCGGATTTAGTACGGCGGATCAGGTAAGTGATTTGTCCGGGCGCGGGGTCGGGATGGATGTGGTCCGGACCAATATTAGTCGAATGAATGGCAGCTTGGAATTGAATTCAGAGTTGGGTCGTGGTTCCCAAGTGACGATTAAGCTTCCCTTAACCGTGGCGATCATCCAGGCGCTTCTTGTGGAAGTGCAATCTGCCACGTTTGCTGTGCCTTTGGCTTCAGTGATTGAAGCCGTGAAGATTACGAAAGATGATATTAAAAGTGTGAATGGCCAAGCCGTCCTCAATCTTCGAGAACGGATTCTTCCGCTGATAGATTTGGCTCAGACATTTCAGATTCCCCATGAGCATTCACATACGGAATGTTATGTGGTGGTGGTCTCTATTGGCGCGCAACGATTTGGAGTGGTGGTGGATCGGTTACGAGCGCAAGAAGAAGTGGTGATTAAATCGTTGGGTGAATTTTTGTCGGAGGTTCAAGGTGTGGCGGGAGCGACGATTACCGGTGATGGGAAAGTGGTGTTGATTTTAGATATGGCCAATCTTGTACAAAATGTGCGAGGGACGGCGTTTGCCTCGATGCAGTAAGGACCTCAGGAATTCGGCATAAGGGGTAAGGAGAAGATAATGGCAAAATGGATGGCAGAGATTGATCAACGGACTCGCTTGGCCGGGGCCAATCAGATGGAACTTTTGATGTTCCAACTTGGCACCGAGGAAATCTATGGCATTAATGTGTTCAAAATTCGGGAAGTGATGCAAATGCCTCCGGTGACGAAGATCCCCGATTCTGATCCGCGAATTTTGGGCCTTGTCAATCTACGTGGAGAAAATATCGCCCTGGTAGATTTAGCGCAAGCCATCGGATTAGCCTCCATACCGGTCGAAGGGGCTAAGCTGATTATTGCGGAATATAACGACAATAAACAGGGTTTTCTCGTGGGTTGTGTTGATCGGATTATTCGCATGTCGTGGGAGCGTATCCAGATCCCTCCAGCCATGGTGCAATCCAGCAGGCAAGGAGCCGTCACGGCTGTCACACAACTCGAAGATGGCCGAATGGTGCTAATTCTGGATGTGGAAAAAGTGTTGGCCGAATTGCATCCAAGGTCTGATGAAGAGGCTCTCGTCGGCATTGAAATGGTCAAGGAATTGGTTGGGAAGCGTGTGCTCATTGCGGATGACTCGGTCGTAGCCAGAAAACAAATTATCAAAACCTTGGAGCGATTAGGTATGAAATGGGAAGAAACGCAAACAGGAAAAGAGGCGCTGACCCGGTTGCGGCATTATGCTGAGGTGGCTGAAGATGCTGGACAAACCATTAATGATTTCTTGTCCGGAGTGATTACGGATATTGAAATGCCTGAGATGGATGGATTCTCTCTTACGAAACATATTCGTGAAGATTCACGCCTGCAAGGTCTGCCTATTTTGATGCATTCTTCGCTCTCCGGGCAATGTAATATCGAAAAAGGTAAATCGATGGGTGTGACCGACTATGTGACAAAATTTCAGCCTCAAGAACTTCGGGACAAATTGATCAAGCATCTTGGACGTTCCCAGTGTGAACCGGTTTCTGCTTGAGAGGAAGAGAATGGTGCGAATAATGAAATTCTACCGTGTTTCATTGTTTGAGAGAGAACAACTTTTCAAAACTTCAACCAAACGGAACAATTAAGAACAATGACTATGAACTTTTTTCGGAACATCGGTATTACCAGTAAACTGGTCTCGATTCTTGTCTTCTTTTCTCTCATCCCTCTGAGTGTCCAAGTCTATTCGCTTTATGCGACGGTCGGAGTATTGGAAGAGGAAGTGGGAGTGCAATATCAAGCGGTAGCGGAAGGTCTCGCTCACAGTCTTCAACAGTATCTTGGTGAACGATCGGTCGATGCCAACACGATGAGCCGAAATCGGATTCTTCGGGATCGTACGCTATGGTATCAACCTGGGAGTGAGACGAACGAAATTGTTCAGGTCCTGAATGAATATGTCCAGTCTTCTGGAGCCTATTCGTTAATACAAGTGGTTGATCGAGAAGGACAACTGATTGCGGTGAATGACCGAGATAGTCAAGGACAGCCTCTTCGGACTGAAGGTCTCTATGGAAAAAACTTTCGCTCCACCGTTTGGTTTCAAACTCTTCAACTAGAAGGTAAGGATTCCATTTCTCAAGGTTCTTTATCTTATTCTTCAGGTGGCTCAGGGGCGTTTGTGGAAGATGTCGCTGTGGATCGGGATGTGAAAGCTCTTTTCCCTAACGAAAGCGGCTTGACGGTTGGTTTGTCCGTTCCCGTCTATGAGCGTGGTGAGGTTGTGGGGTATTGGACTCAGCGTATGAAATATTCCATGGTCGAGGGGATTGTGCAACATGCCTATCAAAATATGAAAAAGGCCGGTTTCCCGGGTGCGGAATTGACTCTTCAAAATGGCCAAGGATTTACCATTATGGAATATTCTCCGGCCGTCCATCAGAGTGAAGAAATTGTCCATGATCTTGAGAATGTCTTGTTTCGAACCAATTTGGCTCAGCTCGGGTTGGATGCGGCTCAATCAGCTGTTCAAGGGGAATCCGGGTTTTCCAGAAATTTTCATCCCGGGAAACAGGGGATACAGGTCATTGGCTTTAGTCATCTGCCGGAGAGCAAGGGGCTTCAGGGACTGCATTGGTCGGTACTCGTGCAGATTCCTGAGGAAGAAGCGCTCAGGCAGATTGGGGCTATTACGAATAAGACGCTTTTAGAAATGTTATTGGGTTTGCTGATTGTCATTCCGATCGGAATCGTCATGGGACGGAAGGTGATCAGTCGCTTGAAACCCTTTTGGGAGGTTGCGACCAAAGCCTCTGAGGGGGATCTCTCTCAACGGGTTCCGATCTCCACTCAAGATGAGTTGGGACAAATGGGAGGGGCGTTGAATCATTTGTTAGACCAATTGAATGGCATGCTCTTACAAACACAAGCCGTGGCGCATTCATTATCGCAAACGTCAGATCAATTGTCGGTTGTCGGTCATCAAGTCGTCCAGGTCAGCCAGTCTCAAGTTGATCAAGCCACTCAGGTGGCTGCGTCTGTCGAAGAAATGGCTTCCACGGCGGGAGATATGGCTCGGAATACTCAGGGTTTGGCATCTACGGCGACCGAAGTGAATGAATCAGCGGTGCGAGGAGGAGAAATTGTGACTTCCTCGATCCAGGGGATGGAATCGGTTTCCAGCCGGATGCAGGAGTCTGCGAGTCGCATTCAAACGTTAGGACAACGTTCTCAAGAAATTGGAGATATTATCGGAGTCATTGAGGATATTGCTGAGCAAACGAATCTCTTAGCTTTGAATGCGGCCATTGAGGCTGCGCGCGCTGGAGATCAAGGCCGAGGCTTTGCCGTCGTGGCGGACGAAGTTCGGAAGTTAGCTGAACGGACGGGTAAAGCGACAAAAGAAATAGCGACCGTGATTGAATCCGTTCAGAAGGGTAGCAATGAGGCTGTCCATTCGATGGAGGCTGGCACTCAAGAAGCCCATTCTGGAATGGCCTTGGCTCGAGAGGCTGGCATTCGACTCACTGAGATTGTGAACGGGGTTCAACGAGTCGTGGCCATGATTCAACATTTTGCGGAGTCGACCCAACAACAGTCTGACGTTTCTGGACAATTGGCATCGAGTATCCATCAAGTGGCTCAATTGAGCCAAGAGAATGAAGGACATGTGCAAGGTGTGGCGACGGCCACACAACATTTTGCCGGGTTGGCTGCAGACTTACAGACGTCGCTCAGCCGGTTTACCTTAAAAAGGTAAATCAGTTGCGGTGTCTGTGAAACATTTCTAGCAGGGAGCATCTATGCGAAATCTGATGATTGGACCAAAATTTGTTTTGTCTCTGGGTTTGTTGGCCATGGGTTTACTTGTCTGTGGCATCTGGGGTGTGTACCAACAAGAAGAAGGCCGTCTGCGGATGCTCTTGGAAGAAGAAGGTAAAATTATTCAAGCTCAGATTGAAGTGACCCGAGCGTATATCGCGAAAAATTATGTCGGTAAGATGAAAAAATCTCCTTTTGGGGCTCAAGTCCATGTGGCACGCGATCATGCCCAAGATCTTGCGGCTATTCCATTTCCGGCCACCGCCACCCAAGAAATTGGTCGAAATCTCGCCGCGCGTGGAATCTATCAGGCGCGATTGGTCAGTGATCAACCAATGAATCCTGCCAATGCTCCCAATGATGCATTTGAAACCAACGCGATGGAAGCGATCAATAAGGGAGCCGATAGTTTTAGTGATGTTCAAGTCATTGATGGTGTCCCGACGTTTCTTCGAGCGAGTGCTGATCGGGCCTCGGTCGAAGCCTGTGTTAATTGTCATGCCGGGAAAAATTTAGGGGATGTCATTGGCATGTTATCCCTGGCCATTCCCATGACCAATGCACAAGCTTCCATGGAGCGTTCCGTGATCTATTCAGGATTGTGGATGATGGCGATCATTGCGATTTGTCTTGTTGCCGTGTATTGGCTCATGCATGTGTTTGTCTTAAAGCCGCTTCATGCCTTGGCGGCGATTTCGCACGATATTGCTCAAGGTGAAGGAGATTTGACGAAGCGAGTGCCTGTCGGAAGTGGTTCAGATGAAATTGCCGGTTTGGCGCGTGATTTCAATTTATTTATCCAAAAAATGCATGGGGCCGTTTCCTTAGTGAGTCAAGCGACCAATCGGTTGGCCAGTTCGACAATTGAATTATCGGCGACGGCCGATAATGTGGTCCGAGCCGCAGAAGGGCAGGAATCGCGTGCCGTTCAATCGGCTTCAGCTGTTGAGGAAATGACCATGACCGCTAGCGATGTCGCACGCAACTCTACTGAAGCCGCACGTATTGCGCAAGAAACGGCCGAGACGGCCCGAAGCGGGCAAGAAGTCATGACGCAAACCGTGACGGGGATGCAGCAAGTTTCCGAGGCTGTGGGTCAGGCAGCGAATATTATTACGACGTTAGGACGATCATCTGATCAAATTGGAGAAATTGTTCGAGTGATTGAGGACATAGCGGACCAAACCAATTTGTTAGCCCTCAATGCCGCTATTGAGGCGGCGCGAGCTGGAGAACAAGGACGAGGCTTTGCGGTGGTAGCTGATGAAGTGCGGAAACTCGCGGAGCGTACGACTAAGGCGACCAAAGAAATTGGGGATATGATTCGGCAAATTCAGCAGGATACCAAAAGTGCCGTGGCCTCAATGGATCAAGGAACCAACCAAGTTGGCCAAGGAGTTGAATTAGCCAATAAGACTGGGGAAGCCCTTTCAAAGATCCATTCGATGATAAATTCAACAGCCGGGATGATTCTGCAAATTGCGAGTGCGGCAGAAGAACAATCCAATGCCACGCGACAAATTGCGGGTGATTTAGAGGCGATGACACAAACCACTCGACAAACATCAAGTGGTATTGCCGAATCGGCCCAAGCGTGTCATGAGCTGCGTACCTTAGCTGGTGATCTGCAGAATACGGTCAGTGCGTTTAAAGTGTGACGGGATGAGGCTAAGGAGCACCTCATCCGTCAATCTTGGATTTTTTGTAATTGTTGAGCCATGAAAAACATGAGTCAGCTCATGAAAGAGAGGGAGGACCTTCGGGAGAAGTGGATGAAGGAGGCGGAAGTTGATTTTTTTGATTTACGACCTTTTCCAACAAGCCAACTGAATCTTTCAACAAGTCCGCCGCGCAGGTCAATGTGACATGGAGTTGTTTCCATGCGTCATCCCAACGTTCTTCGCGCTGAAGGTCCTGAAAACGTTGATGTTGTTCTTTGAGAATCGCTTTTTTCGCATCAAGCATCAATCGTTCGGCTTGGGCACTGGCTGGTCTTTCCATAATGAGTATCCTTTATGAAGATGAAAATACGAATAATATTTTCACCCTATCAGAGTGGAGATTCTGGTCACAAGAATTCAATGTGTGGATTTGAGGGAGCTTCCATGAGGTTTTGTGACGTTGACGCTCATTCGTGGAGTTCAACGGGGCATCAATACATATTGATGCACTCCAATGAGTAAAAATTGATTGGACGTCTTGGATTACATGATGGCTCAGCACCCACTTCCTATCATGATGATGAGCGCACTGACAGTTGAAGGCGCTGAAGTCACACTTCAGGCTCTCGAGCATGGAGCTGTTGGTTTTATTGCCCAACCGCTTGAAGAAAGTCCGGCGGATTCCCTCGGTGAAGCGGTGAAGCTACCCGAGTTCCCAATTGTGGTGATTGGCGCATCCACCGGGGGGTCGAACCTATTGAAGAGTATTATTCGAGATTTGCCTGAAACTTTTCCCGCAGCCCTGTTAATTGTTCAACACATGCCGAAGTATTTCACGAAAGTATTTGCCGAGAATTTGGATGCGGTTGCTGCCTTTCCGATTTATGAGGCTCAAGATGGAGATGAGCTACGACCGGGTGTGGGATTCGTTGCATCTGGTGATCGCCATGTCTTGATAAGCCGCGAAGTGAATGGGAGCCCAAAGATTCGATTTGTTCCCAACCCGTTAGAGCATCCCTATCGGCCCTCAATTGATTGTCTCATGGTGTCGGCTGCCGAATTATTTGCCCAATCAACAGTGGGTCTTATTCTTACGGGAATGGGAAATGATGGATTGGTGGGTAGCCAAAAAATAAAGGAACAAGGAGGCACGGTGCTTGTTCAAGATGAGGCCACCTCATTGATGTATGGCATGCCACAAGCCGTGGCGGAGGCAGGCGTTGCGGATGCGGTGCTTCCTGATACTCAGTTAGCGGGGGCTTTAGTCCAGGCGGTTGATTCCGTCTGTTTTGCCAACAGGGCATTCAAGGTTCCCAACTTATGAGAATTCAGTACATTGAGACAAGACATGTTTAAGAAACTTAGCTGGTGAGAAGGGGGAAATGATGACGAATGCCATAACGAATACGGTACCTCATACTGATCTCTATGAGGCACAAGGTGAAGTATTACAACTCGTCAGTTTTCAGCTAGGTCCTGAGGAATATGCCATTGATATTCTTGGTGTTCAAGAAATCATTCGTTTGGTAGAAATTACCCATGTCCCCAATGCCCCATATTTTGTCGAGGGAGTGGTGAATCTTCGAGGCAAGGTGATTCCAATCATTAATCTTCGTACTCGTTTAGGGTTGTCTTCCGAAGAGCCCACTAAGGATACTCGCATCGTGGTCGTGGAAGCTGGGCGTTTGATTTTGGGATTTATTGTGGATTCCGTCGAAGAGGTGTTGCGACTGCCAGAAGAGTTCATTGAACCACCCCCGTCCACCACTGGAGGAGGAGCCTCTGACTTTCATAAAGGCGTGGGACGTGTGGAAGGACGCCTGTTGATTTTATTGGATTTAGAATTGTTATTTGGTATTGGACCCGTCTGCTAAGGAGAGCGAAGTCGAATGGATATTCTATCGGTATTAGGCATTATCATCTCTGTGGTGGCAATCATTGGCGGGCAACATTTAGAAGGTGGTCACTTGAGTTCAATTATCCAAGGGACTGCCTTCCTCATTGTCATGGGAGGAACCTTGGGGGCCGTGATGCTTCAATTTCCGCTTTCCATTTTCATGAAAGCCATGGGTAGTTTGGGTTTGGTCTTTGGCAACGTGACGGTGGATATGAAAGGCGTGATTACCCAGGTCGTGGAGTTATCCAACGTGAGTCGTAAGCAAGGGCTGTTGGCCTTGGAAGGGCAGCTGAAAAATATTTCCGATCCCTTTATGGCAAAAGGCGTTCAACTTGTTGTGGATGGGACCGAACCCCCAAAAATCCGAGAAATTCTTGAAGTGGAAGTTGGGGTGCTTGAAGATGAATACACGTCCTATGCGAAAGTCTTTGAGGCGTTTGGAGGCTATGCCCCCTGTGTGGGGATTATTGGTGCGGTTTTGGGTCTGATTCATGTGATGGAAAATCTTGCTGATCCCTCTGCGTTAGGTGGTGGAATTGCCGTGGCGTTTGTGGCGACAGTGTATGGAGTGGGGATGGCCAATCTTTTATTCTTGCCCATGGGCAGTAAAATTAAAATAAAAGCCAAAGATTTGATTGCTGGGAAACTGATGGTGGTTGAAGGGCTTTTAAGTGTCGCACAGGGAGAGAATCCTCGAATGATTGAAGAAAAATTGAGTGGATTTTTGCCGAGTTCGGAGAAAAAGAAATAGGCATCCGATGATGGCAGTTTCTGTGGTTGAATGGTCTCATGAAGAAAAAGCATGAAGAACATGAAAATATGGAACGGTGGTTGGTTTCCTATGCCGACTTTATTACCCTTCTGTTTGCCTTCTTTGTGGTGATGTATTCCGTGTCCTCGGTGAATGAAGGAAAATACCGAGTGTTAAGCGATTCCCTCTCCAGTTCGTTCTCCAAGACAAAAGCCGTTGGCGATCTTTCCATCATGAATCTGCCAGTTTCAAAAAAACAGCCAATCCTGGTGAAAGAAAAACCAAAATCTAAGGACAATGCTCGGTCATATCTCAAGGCGGCCAATGCGATTGCCACGTCCAAGGTTCCGAAAGGTGTCAAGGTGACATCCACGGAGCGAGGGTTAAGCATACGTATTGCTGATGAGACCTTGTTTAGCAGTGGCAGTTCGACGATCAATCCGCAAATAGAGGAATTTCTTGATTTGATTACCGGGTTGGTCAGAGACCTCCCTAATGCCATTGCTGTGGAAGGCCATACGGATAATCAACCGATCAGAACGGCTGAATTCCCCTCCAATTGGGATCTCTCTACTGGTCGGGCGAATGCGTTAATCCGATATTTTACAGAACAGCATCATTTACAGTCAGACCGTTTTTCCTCAGCTGGTTTTGCCGGGACCCGTCCCATTGAGTCCAATGCGACCTTGGAAGGTCAAGCATCCAATCGTCGTGTGGAATTGATTGTCTTGCGTGACACCATCCCTCGTGCTTCGGAGTCTCATCCATTTCTCCCATAAATACGTGAACAGGTAATCGGCAGCAGGAAATCAGAAGGAGCCAGGAATCTTTCTTTATTTTCATTGCCTTCCTGCTTCTCGCTCATTCCCATTCATTTTTTGCGGCTTCCAACTAGGCAGGATTCTGCGTATACGGAAAGTTCTGCCGATAGCCCTCTTGCGAGTGAGGGAGAATTCAGCTTCCTTCCATTTTCAGTCATCACAATCTTATGGGCAATAAGTGTCAGACATTTCTCTCTTTCCTCTCATTTGTGCCGAGAAGCTAGAACGAAAATTCCTATGGGACCATCTAGGAGATCGCGCACGATGGCCAATTTCATCTGAAATCGCATTGGCATATGCGTTGCACAAAGTTGGTGTGAACGCTTAGCAAGGAGGCAATGATGAATCGTGGTATCTATCCACCCCTCGCAGGGGCCCTTTCTCTTGAACGCCGGTTAGAAGTTCTCGCTCACAATATCGGGAATATACAGACGACGGGGTTTAAGAAGGATACGCCTATTTTCGCGACGGTTCTTGGGCAGACCTCCGGGCCTTCAGTCGCCGGAATTGATTTGTTTCCTGTGATAGATGGCTTGCCCTCTGATCGCTCCCAAGGTGTCCTCGGTCATACCGGTGCCCCCCTAGATGTGGCGCTCCAAGGTGACGGCTTTTTCGTTGTCGAGACCCCAGAGGGACTGCGATATTTCCGTGGCGGAAAACTCAATCTTAATGCTAAGGGGAATTTAGTCACCCATAACGGAGATCCGTTACTAGGGAAAAATGGCCCGATTAAAGTCCCGCCAGGAGAAATTGTCATTGATAATCGGGGAAATGTCAGTGTGAATAATGTTGGTGCGGGTGCGTTGCGGCTTGATCAAATTCCCGAAGGGAAAACCACTGAGAAAGTCGGCAATTTATATTGGACCGTTCCCTCTAAACAAACCCCAGCGAGCGGGACAACAGTGCATCAAGGCATGTTGGAAAAATCAAATGTCAATCCTGCTTTGGATATGGTGGAACTCATCAAAGTCACGCGTGAATATGAGCAAATGCAAAAAGCCATTCAAGCCATGGATGAAATGGCAGGCCAAGCCATACAAGCTGGTCGAGTTCAAGGTTAAGTATTGAAAAGTGAGAAGTAACAAGTCAGGAATGAACAGACTGAACGTCGGCAAATCGGAACGAGAGGTTTAGGGGCACGAGTAAGGGGTTTGTTGTGAAAATAAAGGGAGAGCGTCACTTATGATTCGAGCAATGCAGACGGCTTCTACGGGTATGTTTGCCCAACAACTTAATATTGACACCATTGCCAATAACTTGGCCAACGTGAATACCACAGGGTTTAAGCGTAGTCGTGCGGAATTTGCCGATTTGCTTTACCAAATTTCTCGTGCACCTGGAGCGAGTGCCTCTAATGTTGGAGTGTTTCCGGTCGGAATGCAGGTGGGTTTGGGTGTCCGTCCCGTCTCGGTGTCCAAGGAATTTGTTCAGGGAGGGTTAAAGCAAACCTTTAATGAATTGGATGTTGGGATTGACGGGGCCGGGTTCTTTCAAGTGCAACGCCCAGATGGGACGACCATGTATACCCGAGCCGGATCCTTTAAAAGCGATAGTACGGGAAATATGGTCACTGGTGATGGGGATCTCATCGTTCCCAATATCACGATTCCTGATGGAGCCTTGACGGTGAATATTGGGCAAGATGGCACGATCTCGGCGCTACAGGCTGGTGCGACTCAAGCCACCCAAGTGGGGCAACTACAATTAGTACGATTTAATAACCCCTCAGGATTGATTGCCCAAGGAAATAATTTATTTACAGAGAGTACAGCCTCAGGGCCGGCCCAACAAGGTACCCCAGGCTTTTCCTCAGGATTTGGGTTGATTCAACAAGGGTTCTTGGAAATCTCGAACGTCAATATCGCTGATGAAATGGTGAATATGATTGTGGCGCAGCGTGCCTATGAACTGAATGCGAAAGCCATTCAAGCCTCGGATGACATGATGCAAGTGGCGAATACGTTGAGAAGGTAAATGATGAAGATGATTCTGTTGATAGGACTGTTGTGTCTCGGCGGGGTGTGGTGGCTGGACGCAGAAAGCGCTCTGGCCACCCAATCTTCATCTGTGCGTGGCGTGGCGCAATTTGTTCAGGCACGAGATTTTGAGCGAGTCATTTTATCGGCGCTGACTCGCCAATATGGGAGGCCAGGTCATCGCGTCAGCGTACGGATCGTCTTTCCGAAAAAGCCCTTGCCCACGAAAGCAGGAAAACTTCATCTAGAACTTGAGAAAATATCGGGTGGGGCCAGAACGGGACGTCGTTCTTTTCGAGTCGGGCTTTACCTCAATCGGCAATTCATCAAGACGATCAATGTCGTGGGAGAAGTAAAGGCAGAGGCAATGGTGATTACGCCTCTACGATGGATGAAGCGAAAGGAAGTTTTGACTAAAGAAGATGTGACGACCATGAGGGTGGCCATGCCCTCACTCACTCATGATTTCATCCTTCATCTGGATGAGGTGTTGGGGAAACAAGTTCTTCGATCTCTGTCGCCACGACAACCCATTTCCAAAGCGATGGTCGATGATCCTCCAGTGGTGCGTAAAGGTGATCGCGTCATGATTGAAGTTCGGCAAGGCGGGCTTTTGGTGCAAGCCATTGGCTTGGCAAAAGCAACAGGTAAGTCAGGAGAGACGATCCTTGTTGAGAACAAGAGTTCAGGTCGTGAAGTGATGGGTACGGTGTTGAGTGCTGGTCTGGTGGAGGTGGGGTTTTGAGAAACACGTATCGTCAGGGACCGTGTTTGCTGGGATGGCTGCTTGCCAGCGTGAGTTTTTTTGGATTTCTTGGCTGTGCTGAAATTCACAAGCCACCGAGAGTTGAAACGGAAACACAGATGATTATAGAGCCTGAATCGATGTATATGGGGTCGTTGTGGGAACCGGAGAATGGCCGAGCCTATATGTTCGAAGATCGGCGGGCGAGTCGCGTTGGAGATATCGTCATTGTTCAAATCGTGGAACAACATAGTGGGTCCAAGTCAGCCAATACGAAGTCAGATAGGAGTACCAGTATTGGTGCCGGTGCTAGCGGAGGCTTTTTTGACCTCACCGACTTATTAGGGGATTTTCGCAACTTTTTTAATGCTGATGTGACGTCGGACAGTGAGTTTGAGGGAGATGGGTCAACTAGCAGGGAGGATAGCTTGACAGGGACGATTGCGGCTCAAGTGGTAGAAGTCTTCCCCAATGGAGATTTGCGTATTCAAGGAAAGCGACAAGTGAAGGTGAATAGTGAAACGCAAACCATGATGATTACGGGTATCGTCCGTCGAATTGATTTAGATACACAAAATACCGTGCTGTCATCTGCTGTGGCGAATGCCGACATCTCCTACACGGGCTTGGGAGCTGTGGATGATGTTCAAACGCCAGGGTGGGCGGTTCGAGTATTCAACTGGATCACGCCATTTTGATGAAGCAGTGAACAGTAAGAAAGCAAAAGTGAAACGTTATCAGAAAAGTCTATATGAGTGGTGCTGCTGGCCCGTTGCTGTGATTCTTATGGTTTCTTGGGTCTCTCCGTTAGGTCTGGGCCTGGGAAATCCGGCTCCATCTGAAGCCGCTCGAATTAAAGATATCGCCTCCATTGAGGGGGTTAGAGACAATCAGTTAATCGGGTATGGCTTGATTGTGGGTCTAGATCGAACCGGTGATTCAGTGGTGGGTGGTCAATTTACGGCACAAGCCATTATTTCTATGCTGAACACCATGGGGGTGAATCTCAAAGTTGATCCTAATCAATTGCTGACGAAGAATACGGCGTCGGTGATGGTGACGGCCAAGCTTCCGCCTTTTGCGAGGCCTGGAATGAAATTAGATGTCCAAGTATCCTCGTTGGCCAATGCGAAAAGCTTACGAGGTGGGACCCTCTTGCTGACACCGCTGAAAGCCGCGAATCAACAAGTCTATGCTGTGGCGCAGGGTCCGATCTCGACATCGGGATTTGAAGGTGGAGCAGGCGGCACCAAAGTCGTGAGAAATCAGCAATCCGGTGGCATCATTCCAGGTGGGGCCATTGTGGAAAAGGCTGTGAAGATGGATATGAATGCGTGGAGTCAATTTTCTTTGACTATGCATCAAGCTGATTTTACGACGGCCCTGCGTGTCTCGGAAGTGATTAATGGACATCTCGGTGCTGACTTAGCTTCGGCGGTGAGTTCCGGGCAAATTACGGTTGGGGTTCCTGAGCGATTTCAAGGGAAAATCGTGCACATGATTGCGGCTGTTGAAAAGCTGAATGTGCAAGTGGATGTGAGTGCCAAGGTCGTGGTGAATGAACGCACTGGCACAATTGTGATGGGCGAACATGTTCGATTAGCCAGTATGGCCATTTCACACGGGAATCTGACGATAAGGATTCAAACGGAGTTTAATGTCTCTCAACCTAATGCTCCGCTGGCCCTTGGGAGAGGAGCGAGTGCAGGTGGGAGTACTGTCGTGACTCCAAGTGTCGAAACTGAGATCGACGAAGAGCCAAGCCGTGTGATTCAAGTAGACGGGTCGGTGACGCTTGGCGATTTGGTCAAGGCGTTAAATTCGGTTGGCGTGACCCCCCGTGATTTGGTGGCGGTTCTGACGGCAGCCAAAGCTGCAGGTGCCCTGCAAGCTGACTTAGAACTAATTTAGCTGATTCCTGGACCGGCTGACTAAGGGAGAGAGCACATGATAAATGGAATTGGACCGCTAGATACTGCACAGGTCGCAGGGACCCTCACTGGAGCGAAGGTCGAGCAGGTCGAACACTTTGCTCGGCGCGGGGATCTGTTGAAGGCTAGCCAAGAATTCGAATCGTATTTTGTGTCCTATATGTTGAAGGTCATGCGTGAGACCGTTCCTCATGGAGAATTGACCGCGAATAAAATGGGGGACATGTTTAATTCATTTTATGATGAAGAAATTGGCAAGAGGGCCGCCCAGTCTGGTGGTATAGGGCTTTCGGACTATGTGCTGGCTGCCGTTGCTCGTAATGAAGATTTTTCTCGTTCACCCTCCAATCCATCCACTTCTGTGAAATCTTAAGGCGTTCAGTAAAGTTTTATGGTGTTGTCTCCGATACATACAGTTAAAGGAGGCATGATGCCATGACAATACCGGGCCTTGATCCCAGTGGAGAACTGGGACGACTGTTCTTTCAGATCCAATCCAAATCCCATCATGAGAAGGCTGGCCGCCAGCTTCAGGCAGTTCCTCAAGGATCCAACGATGCCGTAGACCTCTCTCGTTTAGCGCAAGACATTCGCACACATTCTGCGCGAGCGGCGGAACTGCCTGATCTTCGGACGGACAGGATTCAACATATTCAACAGGCCTTGGCGCAAGGGGTTGAATTGGCGACGCCTGTTCAACTGGCTGATGCTATTGCTCGAGAAACGATTCTCAATGCTTTAGGTTCGTAACGATTGTGCATTGAAGGGGAGATGAATATTTTGTTAAATCGTCCTCATGAGACCTGGGACCGCCTCTTGGTTCTCTTAGGAGAAATGCAGGTGGTTTTTCAGGAATTTCTTTCGTTGATTCGTGAAGAAGAAGGTTTGCTGCTTCGCATGGATCGGCAAGGCGTCGCTGACATCACGGAAAAGAAAGAACAAGGTTTAGAAGGGATGTGTCGATACGAACAACAAGTGATGGCGGTGCTCCAACAGCTTGCCGGCCCTGAAAATCAGGAACACCTTGGCGGTTGGTTGAAGAAGCTGCGAGAACCTCACGCGTTCAAAGCCGAAACAATTTTCCATGAATTGGTTGGCTTAGCCCGGAAGATACAAACACAAGGAAAAAAGAATGAAGCGGTAATCCGTCGAACACAACATGTCGTCCGTGAAGCCATTCATCTTATTTATACGGGTTTAGGAACCGGTCCGGTCTATCAAGGATCCGGGGCCTTGCGATCTCCTTCAATTCTCAGTTCGGTTCAACTTCAAGGGTAGGACGCCATGGCTGGTATTAGTCACATCTTTAATATTGCCCGATCAGGAATACAGGCCCATCAACAGGGCCTGGCCACCACATCCCATAATATTTCCAACATTAATACCGAGGGGTACTCGCGCCAGGAGGTGGTTTTAGAGACCAATCGTCCTTCTGAAGGTGTCATTGGCAGTGGAGTACAAGTGGCCCATGTCCGACGCAACGTAGATACGTTTATCGAAAATCAATTGACCGCAGGAAATGAGGACTTGGGATTTATTTCCTCGCGTACGACATCTTTATCTCAAGCCGATGGGATTGTGACGGAAACTGAAAACGCTGGACTGTCTCATGAAATTACCGAATTTTTTAATGCCTTGAGAGATGTCGCCACTAATCCAGAAAGTCCCATTCAGCGCACCGTGGTCTTAGCCAAAGCGCAATCGTTGACGCAGGTGTTTGTCGATCAAGCCAGTGCATTGAATCAAATCCGATTAGATGCCAATCAAGAGATTCGTCGACATGTGGAGACGATCAATGGCCTGGCTGGACGAGTAGCCTCATTGAATAATGACATTTTTAAAGCTGAATCGAGTGGCCGGGAAGCCCCAGATTTACGAGATCAACGAGCGGTGTTGATTAATGATCTCGCCGAACTCGTTGATATTGAGCAAGTGCAATTGCGCGATGGTATTGGCATTAACGTGGGAGGTCAATTGTTGGTTGGCGGAAATCATGCCAATGCATTGACCACCATTCCAGATGCCGATAATCCACCATTTGAGGATGTGGCTTTTGTGCGGAGCGACGGGAATGCCTTTGCCATTTCACACAACATTCAAGGCGGGAGGATTGGTGGGTTATTGGCGGTTCGGGATACCGATGTCGTGGCCTTCCAAGATCGATTGAACCGATTAGCGGCGACACTGGTGAATGACCTGAACCAACAGCATGCGGTGGGTTATGGACTTGATGATTCAACCGGACAATTATTTTTCTCTGCCTTAAGTCCACAGGCTCCGATAGCCGATGATCAGAATAGTGGGACAGCCGTTGGCACTTCGGTGGTCATTACTCCAGTGACTGGTCCGCCATTACAGACATTTCAAAATTATGACGTGCAATTTACCGGAGCGGCCACGTTCGATGTGGTCAATATTGATACTGGCACAACCGTGATTTCCGGAGGAGCCTATGTTTCCGGGAATTCTTTTAATTTTGATGGTTTAGATGTCGTGCTCACGGGAACGCCTACGGCAGGGGATGTGTTCCGTGTTGGTGCTCATAAGGGCGCCGCTCAGCAATTTGGATTAGCGATCACGAATACCAATCGTATTGCGGCCGCTTCACAACCTTCAACCGCGCTCACTGGGCCGAAGGTTCCTGGTGATAATACGAATGCGTTGGCGTTGGTTGGACTCCATACGTCGAGGCTTGGCTCATTAGGAAACCTAACCTTGAATGATTATCAAACAATCACGATTGGTAATGTGGGTAGTGCCGCTCGGGAATCGGAATTGACGTTTAATACAGTGACGCTTGAGGTTGATCAATTGCAAAGCTTGCGAGAAAGTGTGTCTGGGGTGTCGTTGGATGAGGAGCTCACGAATCTCCTGAGTTTTCAGCGATCATTTGAAGCGTCGGCCCGGCTGATTACGATGGCTGATGAATTATTCCAAACCGTCTTGTCGATGGGGCGGTAAATTCATGAAACCATTGTCTTGGTAGTCGGTCTTTGGACATCTTGTGTGTGGTCTGGCTAAGTCAAAAAAAGGAATGGTTCTATGCGAGTAACTGAGCGCCAGCAAGTTGATGCCTTAGTCACGGCCCTCCGTGATTTACGCACGAATATTTTTGATCGGACTGAACAAATTTCTTCAGGTAAACGGGTCAATCGTCCTTCTGATGATCCAGTCGCTGCCGAGCGTATTAATCAATTTCGAAATGTCTTGCGGACGACGGAACACCGTTTGTCGACGGTGAATGAGGCGGTGGGGCGTCTAAATTTTTCGGATAGCGTGTTGGATCGGGCAGGGAATTCGATCCAACGGGCCAAAGAGTTAGCCATTCAGATGCGGAATGATACCAATACGGAAGTTGAACGTCGGAATGCCGCCCAAGAAGTTCAGCAGTTGATTGAAGGATTAGCCGGGATTGGTAACACAGAACTCAATGGGCGATTCATTTTCGCGGGAAGTCAAACTCAAACGCTTCCCTTTATTCCCGGGTCGGTCACGGGAGCCGCACATACAGGGAATACCGGTGGGGCAACAATTGCTACCGCAGTTGGTACTCCAACGGCCTTACAGGCGGATGGGTATCGCATTCAATTCACGACGGCCACCACCTTTGATGTGGTGAATCTCACCAGTGGACAATCCGTGTTAGGTGGCCAAACGTATGCGAGTGGAACGCCGTTTTCCTTTGATGGAGTCGATGTCACCTTGACAAGCGGTGGAACTCCTCCTGCCGCTGGTGATCAATTTGCCGTTCGTGTTGGTTACGTGTATCAAGGCGATGGTGCCGCGATTGATGTGGAAATTGGAGATGGACAAACTGTGACATCTAATGTGGCGGGGAACCAAGTATTTTCCGGTCCAACCTTGGATCTGTTTCAAAATCTTCAGGATTTCCATCAGGCGCTGGTGACCAATGATGTGACGGGGATTGCGTCGGCTATTGGCCAGTTTGACCAGACGCTTCCACAAGTCACTGATGCGCGGGCATCTATTGGGGCGCGAGTGAACCGATTGGATACGGTCAAGGAGAGTTTGGATTTGATCACGGTCAATACTGAAACCCTGCGTTCAAGCTTTGAAGATGCTGATTTTGCCAAAGTGGCCTCTGAGCTCACGTCTCTGCAGGGCACGTTGGATGCTTCTCTGGCCACCTTGTCTCGTCAATTTGAGACAAGTTTGTTGAATTTTATTCGGTAACTGAAAAACGCGGGCCTGACGGATAAGGTAGGTCCGAAGACTGGTTCGCAAGATGAGCTATTACGAATTGTAGGGAAAAGGGCTATCAGTTCTATGCGAATACTTGTTGTGGATGATGATCCGTTAACCTTGCATATGGTGGTGTATCGATTACGCCAATGGGGTCATGAGGTTATTTCCTGTACGGATGGGGATTCCGCCTGGAAAGTCCTTGAAGGTGGTATGGTGCCCAATGTCGCCATTCTTGATTGGATGATGCCCGGTCTCAATGGGCCGGAACTTTGTCAAAAAATACGATCGAAGAATGATTGTCCCTATGTGTATATTGTCTTGCTGACAGGAAGAAATAATCAGGAAGATTTGATTGTGGGGTTGGATGCGGGAGCGGACGATTATCTGACGAAACCTTTTCATTTGGGTGAGTTGGAGGCTCGGTTGCGGGCGGGAAAACGAATTGTGGATTTACAAAATGAACTCATCTCAGCCCGGGAAACGCTCCGTATTCAAGCGATGCAAGATCCCCTCACGCAAATTCTCAATCATGGAGCGATCTTGGATGCCCTCTTGAACGAAATCAACCGCGCTCAGCGTGAGCATCAACCCTTAAGTTTGATTTTGGCAGATTTGGATGCGTTTAAAAATGTGAATGATTCGTATGGGCATGTTGCCGGCGATCAGGTTCTGATTGAGGTGGCTCGGCGCATGCGCAATTGTTTGCGATCGTATGATGCCATTGGTCGATATGGTGGAGAAGAATTTTTGGTTGTCCTGCCGAATAGCGATGATTCGCAATCCATGGGGTTAGCAGAGCGGATTCGGACAGCCGTGTGCTCTGAGCCGTTTCGTTTTCACCATGTAGAACTGACGATTACGGTGAGTCAAGGGGTGACGACGTGGACTGATCCCGACTCTATTCCACTTGATCGATTGATTCAGACGGCTGATCGTGCGTTGTATGGGGTGAAGCATAGTGGGCGAAATGCGGTTCAACATGTACCATTTGATCAGCATGCTGAAGAACTATTCGCTCCGATGTTGGTGTCGCCAATTTCCCACGAATCATAAATATGTCCACACTCCTTGTCATCAATGACGATCCCGTCCAACTCCATCTTTTAGGAAGCTTGTTAGAACAAGACCACGAACAGGTCCTGCGTTTTACCTGTTCCGAAGCAGCCTGGCAATGGCTTCAAGATGGACATGTTCCTGATGCCATTGTTTTGGATCTACATATGCCGGGCATCAATGGATGGCGATTTTGTGAGTTGCTCCATACGCAAGGTCAGCCAGGGCAACCCGTACCGCCGGTTCTGGTTGTCTCTGCAACGTATTCTGGTATGGATGCTGATGAATTGTTGGCAGACTTGGGAGCCTCCGCTTTTTTACCGTTACCCGCAGAACCTGGAAGGATTCGACAACAAGTCCGGAAACTGCTTGAAGAGCCCATTGCGCCAAAAGGTTTTCATGCTTGGATGGTTTCCTCGAATGATTTGGAAGTTGAACGGATTCGTTCGGTCTTTGAGGATCGAGGTTGGAAGGTGCATGGTTGGCAACGCGGCACGCACATGCAATCGGAAACAACCTTGCCGACACCAGATATGATCATCATTGATGATCCTCTTTCTGATATCGCGACAGATGCCCTTCTGCCATGGTGCAAGCATGAATATCCTCATGCCAGGGTTTTGGTGATGAGCCTCCAGGGTGGTGGGCGAGGATCGTTTTCCAGCATGAGTGGGTCTGATGTCAATCTGCCTAAGGGTTGTGACCCGCATACGCTGGTGACTCTGTGTGAAAAATGGTGCAGGGAGAGAGCGTTAACTCGTGTGGAACACCTACTCGAAGTGCGGACCAGTGACTTGAAAGAATCGGAAGCGCAATTTCGAAGATTGTTTGAAATGCTTCCCGATATCTTAGTGATTTATGACGAACTCGGTGTGATGAGGCATATCAATACCAGCGGAGCTCAGCAATTAGGATACCTGTCTGATGATCTGGTTGGGACCTCGCTCATGGGGATTCAATCGCCTTCCTTACACCCGTCTTTGGAATCCTCCACAGTGGAGAAGGGAGATGTGTCTCCATGTTGGACCGAAGTTCTCTTACGGCGAAAAGACAACACAGAATTTCCCGTTGAATTGATGAAACGCGCCGTTCGATTTCAAAGCCGACCCCAAACGCTGTTTATCGCGAGGGACATGACGGCGCGGCAGCATATGGCACAAGAAAATGCCACATTGGAACACCAGTTGCGGCAGGTCCAAAAAATGGAAGCCGTGGGTCGGTTGGCTTCTGGCGTGGCGCACGATATGAACAATATTCTGACCGCGATTCTCGCTCATGCGGGTTTGTTGAAAGCGCGAGGGGAAGAACCTGATCCCTCTTGGAAAGCCGGAGATGTGATTGAAAAAGCGGTGCATCGTGGGAAGGAGCTCACGTCTCAATTGTTAGGTTTTGCTCGGCAAGGCAAACACCATCATGTCCCGGTCGATATTCATGGTGTGATTCAAGAGGTGACGGGGTTACTGGGTCGAACCGTAGAGAAGACCATTACCATGCAAACCGTTTTGGTAGCTGAGGAGCCGTGGGTCGTAGGGGATCCCAATCAGTTGTATCAAGTGCTGATGAACCTAGCGGTCAATGCTTCGGATGCGATGTCAGAAAAGGGTGATTTGGTGTTTCAGACCAGCAATGAAATCGTGTCTGCCGCGCAGGCCTCACATATTCCTGGCTTGGCCGCTGGTGAGTATGTGGTGGTGCGCGTCACGGATACCGGGGATGGGATGCCTCAAGATGTGCAGTCGCATATCTTCGAGCCCTTTTTTACAACGAAGGAGTTAGGGCAGGGATCCGGAATGGGTCTGGCCATGGTGTATGGCATTGTGAAAAATCATCATGGCTATATTGGGGTGACGAGCACGTTGGGCGTGGGAACAACTATGCGCGTGTATCTTCCTTCGATCTTGTGTGATGAGCCGCAAATCCGTGCAAGTTCGGTGGCCGAACCTTCTGCGGGGACAGGGCATGTCCTGATCATTGATGATGAGGAAGCCGTGGCGGAGGCTGCCCAAGCGATTCTTGAGTATGTCGGCTATACCACCACGATTCGGTTGAGTGGGCGAGAGGCCGTGGCGTTTTGTCAAGACTCTATGCAGCCCGTAGATTTGGTGTTGTTGGATATGGTGATGCCGGATATGAGTGGTCCGGAGTGTTTTGCCGAACTTCGTCGTATTCGACCGGATAGTAAAATCCTTCTGTGTTCAGGCTATGATCGGAATCATGCCGTGCAAGAACTGTTGAATCAGGGTGTGGTGGGGTTTATTCAAAAACCCTATGATTTAGATGATTTGGCGCAAGTCTGTGCTGATGTGCTGAAACAGACTGCAAAGGTCGAACCTTGTTTATCTGGAAGCCAGGCATAACGTAACGTGGGGTCTAATCTTCAGAAGGGTGAGGAATGAACATATGATGACGATTCAGACTGGTCGATTTGGTGAGATTGAAGTATCAAAGGAAACCTTGCTGACGTTTCCCTCAGGACTCGTGGGGTTTCCCGCTGTTCAAGAATTTGTCGTGCTCGATGTGGCAGAGGATTGTCAGTATCAATGGTTCCAAGCGATCAAAGAACCGGATTTAGCCTTCGTGATCATCGATGTTCATCTCCTTGATCAAAAATTTCAAGCGGAGGTCTCCGATGAAGGATTGGCAGAATTAGAGATCACTCCATCGGACCCGGTCCTCATTTTGGCCGTCGTGACTATTCCTCCTGGAGAATCTGACCAAGCCACGGCGAATTTGCGTGCGCCGCTTGTCGTGAATTTGCGCACACGCAAAGGGAAACAACTGATTTTGCATGAATCCATTCCCCTACGATTCCCCCTAATGCGGGGTGAAGAGACGGCGCAGCCAGAGCCGATAGTTGAAAACGAAACGGCTTCGGTTTGAAGGTATTCCTGACTTAATCTCAGCAAGGGCTGACAACCCCTCGGCCAAGGAAGGCACTATGCTCATACTGACCAGAAAAAAAGATGAAGCCATACGTCTCGGCGAAGATATCCGAATAGTCTTAGTGCAAATTAAAGGTGGACAAGTACGCCTCGGCATAGAATGCCCATCTCATATGCGGGTTTTACGAGAAGAACTCTATGAGGCTGTCCGAAAAGAAAATCTGAATGCTCTTTCCAGTGATCCTTCACAAATCCAAGCTCTTCCCAAAGGACTGAAAATTCCGCAAAAAGACTTCAATCCTCATTCCTCTCCTTAACCTTTCTGCCTACTATATCCGGGGAAGAGTGTTTGTGAGATTTGTCCTATAATCCCTCGCCCGCACCATTTTTCTATCTCTATCCAGGTAGAGGACTTCCAAAATCCATAGGAAAAATTTTCCTACTGGTCCCTCCTAGATTGAGCCAGTTGATAGCCGATCTTTTGCGTTTCTTTGGCACAAAATTTGTAGTTCTTATTCAATATTGGCCCTTATACCTAGTTTTTACAGCAATTGCCCTTGTTGAGTGTACCGCAAGAACTAAAATGGAAATGGATAGAAATACTTTGGTTTGCTCTGGAAACATTGAACAACTAACCCCTCATCAGCTAACGGCAGTGATTTTTGCCGGTGGACTAGGGACTCGATTGCGGTCGGTTGTCCAGGATCGTCCAAAAGTCCTGGCAAATGTTGCCGGGCGACCTTTTCTTACCTATGTCTTGGATCAGATTGTTAGCGCCGGAATCAAACGGGCTGTGGTGTGTACCGGCTATTTGGGGAATTCAATATCGGATGTCTTTCATGACGACTATAAAGGACTCCAATTGGTGTACTCGCACGAAACCACGCCGCTGGGGACAGCTGGAGCCCTGAGGTACGCGTTGCCCTTGGTACAGATATTTCCGGTTCTGGTCTTTAATGGCGATTCCTATGTGAATGTTGATCTCGATCGAATGGTGAAATTTCATTATGCAGGCAAAAGCACAATAACCCTGGCGTTAGCCAAAAAACAGTGCAGTGGGGCGTTCGGACTTGTGGAATTAAGGGAAAGAGGAGTCGTGAAGAGATTCTCAGAAAAGGAGTCGACAGGGAAATCTGAATGGGTCAATGCAGGAATTTATTCTGTGGAAAAACACGTCATTGAATCGATACCCGAAGGCCAAATCGTTTCGTTTGAACAAGAGATTCTTCCCAAATGGGTTGGTCGTGGTTTGCACGGTTATGCTCAGCAAGGAGAACTCTTTGATATTGGTACGCCTGCATCCTTGTCTGAAGCTCAAGATGTTTTTGGCGAACGGGCTTCAAAAATATTGACGTATTCTTAACCCGTAGACACAAAGAAATATGGAACTGAATTCGACGAACGTATTTGAGCGGTTGTTTTTCCAGGCCTTGCGCATTCGGTTGGTTGAAGAACGCATCATTGAATTGTATCCCAGCGATGTTATTCAGAGTCCCGTACATTTGTCGATTGGCCAAGAGGCGGTGGCGGTAGGAGCCTGTCATTCTCTGACAAACAACGATCTCCTATTTTGTACCTACCGAAGCCATGCGTTTTATTTGGCCAAGGGCGGGAATCTCAATGAAATGTTTGCAGAACTCTATGGCAAAATCACGGGATGTGCCCGGGGTAAAGCGGGATCGATGCATTTGGCTGCCCCGGATGTGGGTCTCATGGGCGCTTCGGCCGTCGTCGCGAGCACTATTCCGCATGCCGTGGGTGCGGCATTGGCTGCGAAACGGTTGAACAAAAAACAGGTGATCGTGGGAGTGTTTGGAGATGGAGCGACAGAAGAAGGTGTCTATCATGAATCTTTAAATTTTGCAGGCCTTCATCGTTTGCCAGTAATTTTTTTATGTGAAAACAATGGCCTCGCGGTGCATTCGTATCAAAAGGCAAGACAAAGCTTTGAAATTCTAGGGCATGCCCAATCATATGGGCTTCCGGTTTACCACATCACTGAAGGACATGATTTCGTGAAGGTGACGGGAGTCATGTCAGAAATCATTGATCGTGTGCGTACGGTCCAGGCTCCGGCCTTTGTTGAGATTCAGACCTTTCGGTACAAAGAACATGTGGGTCCGGGAGAAGACTTCTCTTGTGGGTATCGGAATATCGAAGAATTTCAGGAATGGAAACAACACGACCCATTAGAACAATTTCCTGCGTTAGTGGAAGCATACCGGCCCAGGATTCTGAAAGAAGTCGATGCAGCGATTGATTTTGCAGAACGTAGCCCTTTTCCTTCGATCGAGGAGTTACTCTGTGATGTCGTGTAATACCGCGATGACCTTACCTGTGAGCTGTGAGGACG
This sequence comes from Nitrospirales bacterium, assembly GCA_965248225.1. Classification (GTDB taxonomy): domain Bacteria; phylum Nitrospirota; class Nitrospiria; order Nitrospirales; family UBA8639; genus Nitrospira_E. Next base: position 2,532,351 of record CBDFIV010000015.1, on the reverse strand, counting down.
ATGTGGGCAGTGGTGGGGCTGACACAGAAGTCCAGGTGATGAGTTACCGTGATGCGTTGCATAGGACGATGCACGAAGCACTTCGTCTTCACGATTCTGTGGTCATTATGGGGCAGGGTGTTGATGATCATAAGGGCATATTTGGCTCCACCATCGGATTGGCGAAAGAATTCGGTCTTGATCGAGTGATGGATGCTCCGCTCGCAGAAGAAGGGATGACAGGGGTAGCTATTGGTGCAGCATTAAATGGCCTGTATCCAATCCAGACTCATATCAGGGCAGATTTCTCACTGTTGGCCATGAATCAAATTATTAATTTAGCGGCCAAATATAAGTACATGTTTGGTGGCAGATTCGAAGTTCCTATGTTGATTCGGATGATTGTTGGACGTAGCTGGGGCCAAGGCGCTCAACATTCTCAAAGCCTTCAATCACTTTTTGCACATATTCCAGGTTTAAAAGTCGTGATGCCTTCCAGTTCACAAACTATTCTTGACACCTACCCGAAAGTGATCGCTGAGTATCGCGGACCAGTCATTTCGTTTGAGCATCGACTCATGTATGACTTGAATTTTCATGTTGACCCTCCATTGACCAACCACGACCGAGATCCTTTTGGGTCCTATCTGGTTCGGCAAGGTGACGATATTACCATTGTAGCCACCTCAATCATGGTGTTGGAAGCCATGAGAGCAGCTGAACATTTGGCTAAGGTGGCGGGAATTCAATGCGAAGTCATTGATTTGCATTGCGTGTCGAACCCGAACTGGGATTTGGTTATGGAGAGTGTGGAGAAAACTGAACGATTAGTGATCGCCGATACGAGTTGGAGGGAATACGGGGTATGCGCTGAGGTGTGTCGGGTAGTGGCAGAACGCAATCCGCAATGTTTAAAAAAGCCCGTCGTCTCGTTAGCGATGCAACCGGCGCCCTGTCCGACAGCCAAGTCTTTGGAGGATTGGTTCTATCCTGATCTTCGGCAATTTGTGCATGCGGTAGCCACACTTGTTCTCGGGAGTGAAGAGCATGGGATTCAATTGCCGGATACTCAATCCATGGCTGATGTCTATAAAAGGTTTAAAGGCCCATTTTAAGATTGGCCATGTAGTCTTGATGAGAATGAAGGGACAAGAATCATGAAAATTTTGATCACAGGAATTACGGGAATGGTGGGCAGCCATCTGGCTGAGTATATCCTCGCTCATCAACCGGGCGTGGAGGTTCATGGGATGTTGCGTTGGCGTAGCCCGTTAACCCACATCAGCCATATTCAGGATCAGGTCCATTTTCATTATGCAGAATTGCGAGATCTACATTCTCTGATTGCGCTTCTTCGAAAGGTACAACCAGAACGAATATTTCATTTAGCGGCCCAATCCTTTGTCACGACCAGTTTCGATGCGCCTGCAGATACTCTGCACACCAATGTCATCGGGACGACCAATTTGCTGGATGCCATTCGAATTACTGGGATTGATACGAAGATTCATGTGTGTAGCTCTTCGGAGGTCTACGGTCAGGTCTTACGCGATGAAGTGCCCATTAAGGAATCGAATCCGTTTCGTCCTGCCAGTCCCTATGCCGTATCAAAGGTAGGCGAAGATATGATTGCCTTTCAGTATTTTCTCTCATATGGGATCAAGACCTATCGTACTCGAATGTTTACCCACACGGGCCCACGTCGGGGCGATGTCTTTGCGGAAAGTGCCTATGCTAAGCAAATCGTCGAGATAGAGGCGGGCCTTCGAGCCAACCCTGTTCGGGTGGGCAATCTTGACAGTATTCGTACCTTTGCAGACGTTCGAGATGCAGTTCGAGCCTATTGGTTGCTCTTAGAACATTGTTCGCCTGGAGAGGTCTATAACATCGGAGGCAATCGTACGATGACGTGTGGCGAGATGCTCGAATTGTTGAAAACAATGGCTCGTTGTCCCATTGAGCATCTGGTAGATCCGGCCCTTCTTCGTCCATCAGATGTCACCTTGCAGATTCCAGACACAACAAAATTTCATCAAGCCACTGGCTGGATACCGGAAATACCCTTCGAAGACACTCTGCAGCATTTATTGACTTATCATCGAGAAAAAACCAATGCGATGGTCTTAGCCGCATGATTATTTCCCGGACACCATATCGATTGTCGTTTTTTGGTGGAGGTACCGATTTCCCACAATGGTACCTCAGAGAAGAGGGGGCGGTTCTATCTGTCACCATCGATAAGTATTGTTATTTGAGTTGTCGATATCTTCCTCCCTTTTTCAATATAAAGCATCGCATTGTGTGGTCTCATATTGAAACCGTATCAAGCATTGCAGAAATCCTTCATCCGGCGGTTCGGGAAGGGTTGCGGTTTTTAGGGTTTGATGATTCTCAAGGTGTAGAAATTCAACATCAGGGTGATTTGCCTGCTAGAAGTGGGATTGGTTCCAGCTCGTCATTTTCTGTGGGCCTTGTGAAAGCTTTGACAGGGTTGAAGGGGGGAATGTTGGGGAAAATGGAATTGGCCTGTCAGGCCATGATCTTAGAGCAAGATATTTTAAAGGAAACGGTGGGTTCTCAAGATCAGGTGGCGGCGGCATTTGGCGGTTTAAACTTTATCCAATTTTTAAAAAACGGACAAATTCAAGTAGAGCCTGTCACGTGCTTGGCGGGAAGGGTTGCAGAACTTGAACAGAGCTTAATTCTACTTTACACAGGAACCAGCCGACTAGGTTCAGAAATCGCGAAAAAATCGACACAAAATTTCTCCATACGATCTAACGAGTTGAAAGAAATGCGTGGAATGGTAGACAAGGGTATTGAAATTTTGAGTGGAAGGGGCCCTTTGGAGGAGTTTGGGAAGTTGCTTCATAAAAGCTGGATGCTCAAACGGTCACTTTCCGTGGATATTTCCAATGCCACAATTGATGAAATCTATAAAAAAGCCTTGGGCAATGGGGCTATTGGTGGGAAGCTCTCGGGAGCTGGTGGCAGTGGATTTATGCTGTTTTATGTCCCGATTCCAAAACAGGCTCATTTTCTTTCAGCAATGAAGCCCTATATTTGCGTACCTTTTTCGTTCACGCAATCAGGCAGCAGTATTATTTATTATGATGAGTCCCATCAAGTGGGACAAGGCTCTTCAGCGGGCGTAAAAGAAAGCCAAATGGATGTGCCAATCGGAGATTTTTCAACGGTCGAAAGTGATAAAAAGACCAAAGAAAAAGTTCTTGTGGGAAATCGAGCCTAAGTGAGCAGCAATGTGCCAATGGTGACTTCACGTGTTCCGAAAATTTCTGAGACCAAAAACGTCTTTTCGTGTCCGTGGTTTCATGTCCATGAGGAAAAGTGGGAGAACGTATCTGATTTAGGACAAGAGCCTTTCTATCGGATTGAAAGTTCTGATGGCGTATTGGTTTTGGCACTTACCAACGATGGGCACATTATTTTAGTACGGCAGTTTCGACATGCCATTCAGAGTACTACTCTTGAATTTCCTGCCGGAAGTATAGAAGGAGAAGAAACTCCGGAAGAGGCTGCGGCACGAGAGTTATTTGAAGAAACTGGCTATCGGGCCGGTACGCTTCGTTTAGTGGGTAACGGACACATCATGATGAATAGATACAGTGGAAGAGACTTTTTATTTTTGGCCGAACATTCTGTTGCGGCCCCGCGTCATCCAAAAGAACAACACCCCGATGTGCTGTTGCTCTCGCTCGGAGAGTTTAAAGACTTAGTGATCTCTGGGGGGTTTACACAGATTCCTGCCCTTTCCATTTTCCGTCTAGTTGAATGGCAACTCGGTTCACGGCTCGTGTCATAACATGGAAATTCAGGCTCTTTCACAAAAAGCTTCTGAGTTAAGACTCCATATTCTCAATACGGCTTTGAAAGCTGGAAAAGGGCATGTTCCACCAGCCTTTTCCTGGGTGGAAATTGGAGTGGCTTTGTTTTATGGGGGGTATCTTGGCCTTCGGCCTTCTGAACCAAAATGGGAAGGACGGGACCGGTTTATCCTGAGTAAGGGGCATGGTTGTTTGACCTTATACGCGATTTTGGCGGACTTAGGCTTTTTCCCAAAAGAGGAATTAGATTATTTCTGCCAACCAGGCAGTCTGTTAGCGGGGCATCCCGATACGAATATTCCTGGAGTGGAAATCATTTCAGGTTCCCTTGGGCATGGGTTAGGGGTCAGTGCCGGGTTAGCGTTGGGAGCAAAACTTAATTCTCGACGATGGAATGTCGTGACGGTTATAGGGGATGGTGAATGCCAGGAGGGGTCGGTATGGGAAGCGGCCATGTTTGCGAGCCATCACCGTCTCGATAACCTTGTAGCGGTTATTGATCGTAATCAGTTAGGTGCGACTAGTTTTACAGAGAAAAACCTTACCTTAGAGCCATTAGGGAACAAATGGGAAGCATTTGGTTGGGAAGTGGTTAGGATTGATGGGCACTCATTTGAAGAGTTAAACCGGGTCTTTTCCTGCATCGGACATCGAACTTCCACAAAACCTCTTCTTGTTTTAGCCGAGACGGTGAAAGGAAAAGGTGTGTCATTCATGGAAAGTTCTGTTGATTGGCATCATCGACTTCCCAAGGGAGATGAAGTGCAAGAGGCCCTTCGACAGTTGACGGAAGCTAACACCAATTCAGGCTTAGTCGAATCAATGGAGATGGTTCATGGCGCATGATTTTCGTGATGCAGTTTTTGACGGTGTTTTGGAGGTCGTAGCTCGAGATCCTCGAGTTATGGTCTTGACCAATGACATGGGGGCAATGGGCTTAAGTCAAATTCAGAAATCATTTCCCAAGCAAGTATTGAACGTGGGGATTAGTGAGCAAAACATGATGAGTGTCGCAGCAGGGTTGGCTCTTTCCGGAAATATGGTCTTTGCCTATGGCATTGCCTCACATATCACCTCACGATGCTACGAACAGTTGAAATTGGACGTATGTGCGCTAAATGTTCCAGTGGTTCTCCTAGGAATGGGGTCGGGGTTGTCATATGGGATTGATGGGCCTACTCATCACTCAACTCATGATTGCGCCCTTCTTCAAACATTACATGGGATGACGATTTATATTCCTGCAGACGGGGTAGCGACTAAGGCCGTTGTTGAACAAGCCTATACGGGAAGGACGCCAGCCTATATCAGAATTGATAAGGACCCCTATGAGCCTATTTACACTTCAGAGATTCATGATTTCAGCTTAGGCATCAGTACGGTTCAAGAGGGGGAGTCCCTTTGTGTGGTGACGAATGGCATCATGCTTCATCGCGTACGCGAGGTCGCCACAGAGTTACTCCGTGAGGGAATCGAGCTAACAATTATTGATCTCTATCGTTTGAATCCTTGTAATGAATCTTTACTTTTAGACGCATGTCAAGGAGCCCAGGCTATTGTGACGGTGGAAGAACATGGTCGGTCTGGGGGAATTGGGAGTCTGGTAGGGCGCCTGTTGAGCGAGCGCGGAATAGGTATTCCATTTAAGGGGTTATCCTTGGGTGATGAAATCATGCTTGGAGCAGCCAGTCGCAGCTGGGCTCATGCCCAATATGGTCTTGAGAAAGAAAACCTAAAGAACACGTTTAGACAAATGGCCATGTTACCTATGGCCGTTTAATTCATTTGCGAGCTATTGGACTCCTCTAAATTATGTTGAACAAGAAGTCATCTTTCTATCATGGAAAACAGGTTCTGGTTGCTGGTGGGACGGGAATGATCGGTATCCCCCTCATTCAAGCATTACTGCAATTCGGGGCTCAGGTTACAGTAGTTTCTCTTGAGCAGGAAGAGTACGCAAAAGGCTTGCTGGGATCGTCTATCAAGTTTTTTCGGGGAGATTTAACTCAATATAGTACATGTGAAAGGGCAATGGAAGGGCAAGAGTATGTATTCAATTTGGTTGGGATTAAAGGATCTGTTGGTATTGGAGTAAAAAGAGCGGCAAGTTATTTTGTGCCGATGCTTCGCTATCAATCAAATTTGTTAGAGGCTGCGTTTCGTGGAGGGATATCTCGGTATCTCTTTGTCAGCAGTATTTGTGCGTATCCACCTTCAGATTTTCATGAGGAGGATAATGTTTGGAATGGTCTTCCCAAGCAAAATGATCGCTATGCGGGTATTGCAAAACGCGTTGGAGAAATTGAAGCCGAAACGTACCTACATGAATACAATTGGGATGCTGTTCGAGTTGTTCGGCCTTCCAATGTGTATGGACCGTTTGATGATTTTAACCCAGCCACTGCCCAAGTGATTCCTGCTCTTATTCGTAGAACGTTGGATGGGGAGCGGCCTGTTTGCATTTGGGGCGATGGATCAGTCATCCGAGATTTTATTTTTGTACATGATGTTGTCGATGGATTGTTGTTGGCTATGGAAAAAGCTCCGCCTTGTTTTCCGATTAATTTAGGAAGTGGTATCGCTACGACTATCAAAGACTTAGCTGAAGTCATTGTTGCTGAAAGCAATGTCCGCACCTCGATTGAGTGGGATCCCTCAAAGCCATCGGGTGACCCGGTCCGGTTGTTGTCAATACAACGGGCAGAAGATTCCATTGGATGGTGCCCTAAAACGTCTCTCCGCGAAGGAATTCAACAAACCATCGCTTGGTATATGAAAAACCAGGAACTGGCTCATGAACGCAAAAACCTTCTCAGCGCCTAAGAATAAAAAGGTAAAAACTAAAGGACTGCTAAACCCTCGATTTGTCCCAGGATTGGGAGATTTGATTGATCGCTTGTCAGTCGATCAATTGAAGGAGGCGTTTCATGCGTCCATGCGAACGTCAATCAGATCTGAAATTGCTGATTTAGAACATGATATTGATGTGTGGGCTGAGCTGTCTCAGATTAAATTATCTGGGCGGAACGTTCGAACGATTATCGTGCTTGCGCAAATCAATTATGAAATTTGGATGTGTAAAGAGCGCATGGAAGCTGAAGCTCAACATTACGATAAATGGCTGAGGAGAGCACATCAATTGAACGGAATACGAAATCGAATGAAAAACTTACTGTTGGTGGAGGTTCAAAGAGAAACCAGACAGTGCCCAGCAAGTAATCTCTCCGTTGATGACTTAGAAGATTGGAATATTCAGTTTTAACCATAAGTTAAAAATGCTTTTCAAAACCTTAGGCCAAACCGACATAGAAATTTCCGCGATCGGTCAGGGTGGTGGGATTCATCATTCCCTGAGCACACGGGAGGTCTATAGGCAACTTGAATCTACGATTCGGGCTGGAATCGATATGGGGATGAACTTTATTGATACCGCACCTGTGTACGGTGACGGGGAGTCTGAAATAGTCCTCGGCAAGGCATTGAAGGGAATCCGGGATAGAGTTGTGTTGGCGACAAAGGTCTCCCCTGAGAATTTATCCATTCAGGGGATCGAAGATTCAATGAAGATGAGTCTCTGTCGACTGAAGACAGATCGGATTGATCTTCTCCAAATCCATTGGCCAAATCCTCAAATCCCTATTTTGGAAACGTTACGAGGTCTTGAAAAATTGGTGCAAGAGGGGTTGGTCCGGTATGTGGGGCTTTGTAACTTTTCAATCAAAGAAACGCAATATATTCAACAACAGCTTTCCCCGAAGCTCTTGGCCTCAGTTCAAGTCGAATATAATTTATTCGATCGCAGTATTGAGCGAGACTTTTTACCATTAGCTCAAAAATTAGATATCAGCATTATTGCCTATAGTCCTCTTCATCGGGGACGAATTGTTGCGAATCAAAAACAGTGGGCCATTCTTCAGGAAATTGCGAGCAAATATCAAAAAACGCCTGCGCAAATTGTTTTACGTTGGTTGACCAACCAACAACCCGTTGTGGTGATCCCAAATACGACAAAAATCCAACGAGTGAAAGAAAATGCCGAAAGTCTGAATTTTGATATAGAGGAAGAAGATATTAGGTATCTTGGGGAAAAATGTACGGGCCATCTTCTTGATGTTCCTCCGAGTTCAATCCAAGTCGCAGATGATTCAGGACGTTCGGTCTATCGAACGCTTGAGGAAGCTATGGCGAATGCTCTGAAGTGTGTCCCCAGCCCACAGGATCTGGCTAAACAAATTGAAGAAGGTGATTTTCTGAAGCCAGTTCGGCTGCGACCTTCAGGATCCTCTCGTGAGCAATTTGAATTATTAGAAGGTCGAATTCGGTATTGGGCTTGGGTGATCGCCCATGGATTCGATAAACCTCTACCAGCGTTGATTGAGGATTATTCATGAAGCTGGCGGAGGAGATGATGGTAGGCACCCCCAATTTTTTGCAGACCCGTGAGCAACCGGCAGAGCTGACTCAAGAAGACTTTGAAGATCTTTTTGGAGAGCCCTCGGGGACATTCTTTCATGAATGTCAGAAATTGGTAGAAAGTCTAGATTTTCGATATGACATTTTAAAGGGTCCTTTTCGTGAAGAAGTTTTTCTGCGGGTGTTGAAGACACTCCATCAGGATCTAGAAGTCGCAGGGAAACATCGGAAACAACGTTGGGAAGATGGGTGGGGGGAAAATCTCAGTCAATTTCGAAGCACTGGGTATGATTTGGTTGCTTTGGCTCCAAAATTTGTCCGGCTGCAGGAAATCATTAGATTGCGTGGGGAATATGTTCGCCCTTACTCCGATCAATTTGAATCAAATTTTGTCAAAGTGTTGCGTCAATGGATGTTTAGGAAATGGTTTCATTCTATCGACCATATTTACGAATTTGGTTGTGGAACTGGGCACAATTTGATCGATGCGGCTGTTTTGTTTCCGGACCGTCCGTTGTATGGATTGGATTGGTCTCAAACCTCACAAGTCATTCTTCGACTTATGAAAGAACACCATGGGTTTAATATTGTGGGTCGAGAATTTGACATGCTAGATCCAGATGCATCCTTTGCTCTCAATCCTCAAAGCGGAGTGTTTACCGTTGGGGCCATGGAGCAGTTAGGGAATCAGTATCATGCTTTTTTGAACTATATCCTCGCGCAACGTCCTCAAATATGTGTGCATGTGGAAACCTTGTATGAGCTCTATGATCAGTCAGATCTATTTGATTTTGTCGCGGCAAAATATCTTGATAAAAGAAAATATTTGCGAGGAATGCTTGGTACTTTACAAGCTCTTGAAAAGGAAGGCCGCCTTCAAATTTTGGGAACAATCAGAACGTTTGGTTCTCTGTATCATGATGGTTATTCGGTAGTGATTTGGAAGCCCCTGTAGGAGGAACGTTAGATGGTGAATGCTGAACAATTAGATATTAAGTCATATGCGGATTCAAGTGAGCAGATGGCGCGTCAACAAATGGGCACTCTACTTTCCCAGACTGTGATTCCGCCTGAACAATTGTTGCCAAATCTCGGACTCTTTCTAGAATCAAAAAATTTGTCCCGTCTGTTATTCATGGATTTTTTATATCGTCAGATGATCTCTGTTCAAGGTGTCATCATGGAGTTTGGGGTGCGCTGGGGGCAAAATCTTGGGTTGTTTTCAGCGTTGCGCGGTATTTATGAACCTTTCAATCGACATCGAAAAATTGTAGGTTTTGACACGTTTACGGGTTTTCCTTCAATTCATGAAAAGGATGGGCAGTCAAGCATGATGGTGGATGGACAATTGGCCGTTGCCCCTCAATATAAAGAAACGCTTCAACAGTTGTTGAATGTACATGAATCACTCAATCCATTAGCCCACATCAAAAAAAATGAATTGTGTGAAGGTGATGTCGTGGATGAGTTGCCGAGGTATTTGAGTCGATGTCCAGAAACTATCGTAGCAATGGCGTATTTTGATTTGGATTTGTATGAACCGACCGTCAAATGCCTTGAACTCCTCCGTCCTAGAATGACCAAAGGAACGGTATTGGGATTTGATGAACTGAATGATCCTGATTCTCCTGGAGAAACGCTTGCCCTCATGGAAGTTTTTGGATTGAATCATTTGAGAATTCAACGGTTTCCTTTTGCTTCACGAGTGTCATATGTGGTGATCGAATAGCAATACATTACAAGGTAAGGAATGGAAACGTGGACACAATAATCGCTAACCAAGAATCTAAAGGGATGATTTCAGAATCTACATTACGGTTCTTTCATGGGAAGAATGTTCTGGTAACCGGGGGAAGTGGGTTGATTGGGCGACAAATAGTGCGGAGGTTGGTCGAAGCTAGTGCGTCTGTTCGGAGTGTATCTCTTGATGAAATTCAGATTGAAGAAGGCGTGGAGTATCTACAGGGAGACTTATGTGACTTTGAATTTTGTCAACGTATTGTGAAGGATATGGATTGTGTCTTTCATGTGGCCGGAATTAAAGGCTCCATTGAGGTGACCAAATCCAAGCCAGCAAGTTTTTTTGTTCCACTGTTGATGATGAATACTAATATGTTAGAGGCTTGCCGGATCAATAACGTTGAGCGAGTCGTCTATACCTCTTCTATCGGAGCCTATCCTAGTGCTGAAGTTTTTAAGGAACATGAGGGAGAAGATGAAGGCGCACCGATGGATATGTTTCCCGGATGGGCCAAGCGAATGGCTGAGTTGCAAATTCGAGCGTACCAAATCCAGTACGACCTGAAACATTATGCGGTTGTACGTCCCTGTAATGTGTATGGACCAGGGGATAATTTTGATCCCGCCAATGCCATGGTGATTCCCACTCTCATGCGTAGAATTTTTTCGAAGGAGGATCCTGTGGTGATTTGGGGAAATGGCACGGCTATACGAGACTTTGCCTATAGTGCGGATGTGGCTGATGGAATCATTTTAGCACTGTACCACGGTACTGGTGGACGATATGTCAACTTAGGAAGTGGAACTGGGTATACCATAAAAGAAATGGTTGAAATGCTCCAGACAGTTATCCCATTTCGAGCTCAATTCGATAGCACCAAGCCTAGTGGATTTCCCCGGCGGGTAATGGATATCTCTTTAGCTAAAAATATTTTGGGCTACGATCCTCAAGTCAGTTTGCAAGAGGGTCTACAACAAACTTGGAATTGGTATATGGAGAATTCTGATGAATACCTTAAACGACAAAACTATTTTGCCACTGCCTAGATCCCAGACTTATTCCAGTCGATTAGATGGTGTGAGGGTTGTGATTCCCCCCACCATTTTTGAGGATTTTCGAGGGACATATGTCGAAACGTATAACGAAGTCCTGTATCGGCAGATGGGGATTGAGGAACATTTTGTTCAGGACGACATCTCGGTATCGGAGAAACATGTCTTGCGGGGAATTCATGGAGACCAAGAAACCTGGAAGCTAGTGTCATGTTTATGGGGAAAGTTTTATCTTGTCGTAGTCAATTGGGATCCAAGTTCTTCCCAGTATCAGCAGTGGGAATCTTTTACGCTTTCGGATCAAAATCGACAGCAAGTGTTGATTCCTCCCAAATTTGGAAACGGGCATCTAGTATTATCCGACCAGGCTATATTTCATTATAAGCAAACGACCTACTATAACCGTGAGGGGCAATTTACTCTATCGTGGAATGATCCGGCTCTAGGAATTTGGTGGCCACTCAAACACCCGATTGTGTCTAAACGGGATGAAGGAGTAACGCATGTTTAAAGGAGCGAACGTTCTCGTGACTGGTTCTGGAGGATTTCTAGGAACAAATATCGCCAAGCGATTAGTCGAAGAGGGTGGACATGTTCGGGGAACGTTACATGGTCGAGCTCCTCAATTTGAACATCCAAATATCGAGTATGTAAAAACTGATCTGACACTGATGGCAGATTGTCGTCAGGTAGTTGAAGGTATGGATTATGTCTTCATGTGCGCAGCCAATACTTCAGGTGCGGCAGTCATGGCCACTCAACCTTTAGCGCATGTGACACCCAATGTGGTCATGAACACTCAGATGTTGGAAGCCTCCTATCAAGCGAAAATCAAAAAATTTCTCTTTATCAGTTCGAGTGCGGCCTATCCTCCAAGTGGAGATCGTCCGGTGGCAGAGGATGAGATGTTTGAGGGAGATCCCTATGAAGCATATTTCAGTGTTGGCTGGATGAAGCGATATGCCGAGGTGTTGTGTCGGATTTATTCGGAAAAGATAAAAGATCCAATGGCTACAGTCGTGATTCGCCCCTCTAATGTGTATGGACCATATGATAAATTTGATTTTAATCGATCGCATGTCACGGCCGCACTTATTCGGAAGGTTGTTGAACGGCAGGATCCTCTGGAAGTCTGGGGAACAGGAGAAGACGTGAGGGATTTAATTTATGTCGATGACTTTATCAATGTTGTGATGCTCGCCATGGCAAAAATAGAGACGTTTAACCCAGTGAATATTGGTTTTGGTGAAGGATGCCGTGTGCGTGATGTGTTAGATACGCTTTTAGATGTGGATGGCTTCTCCAATGCAAAGGTTGTGGTGAACCCAACAAAACCCTCGATGATTCCGATTCGATTGATTGATGTGAGTAAAGCCAAAACTCTTTTCAATTTCAATCCTCAGACGAGTCTTGAGATGGGTTTACGAAAAACTCTCAAATGGTATCGGGAGACCCATGAGTCAAAAATACATGAAAACGATCAAGCATGCACTGTCGCAACTGCGTGTTGAGTGTAATCAGAGAGAGTGTGTCCAGTTTGACCTTTCGCCAGATGATTTCATTTCTGGTTGGATAGCTCACGCTCTTTTCAGCTGAAGGGCAGAGCAAATCCTAATAGGTGTGAGGTTTCCTATGAATATTGAGAATCATTCCCTAAGAAAACCTGAGCGACCATTAGTCTCAGTCATTGTTGCGCTTTACAACGGTGAAAAATTTATACAAGGGTTGCTTGAAGATCTTGAAGCACAAACGATGGCAAAAAGAATTGAGATTGTGATTGTAGAAACAGGTTCAACGACTGACGAAATTAATGTGATCAGGGAGTTTCAGAAACGTTTTGATAATATCTTGTATGTCCGGACCAGTTATAGGGTTAATGTGGCGGCCGCATGTAATTTTGGTATTCGAATAGCTTCCGGGATATACATCACGTTGGGCCCTGCAGATGATCGACGACGCCACAATTCGTTAGAAGTGCTTTCTAGTGAACTTGAAGCAAATCATGACGTAGGCCTGGTGTATGCGGATAATTTCGTCACTAATTGTGAGAATCAAACATTCGAGAGGCACATTCGAAGTGGACACAAAATCAGGCCAGAGTTTTGTCCGGAAATTATGTTATCTGGTTGCCATATGGGCCCTCAGGCCATGTGGAGAAAGTCTTTACACGAAGAAATTGGATATTTTGATGAGGTCTTGGAATCAGCCACTGATTATGAATTTTGGTGCCGAATTGCTACCCGTTATCCCATGAAGCATGTCCCTGCATATCTAGGGTTGTATTTTGATAACCCTAAAGGGATCGTCAATTCAAATGCTTCACGAAATCACCAACAAACCAAAGAAGTGCAAAAACTCTATGAAGGAATCTTTCCTCCTCCAGCAAAAGATTATTCTAGGGGAATGCATTACTTAAAGCCTATGAATGAACCCAAATACGTCAATATCTGTATGGTGACTTTCAATCGGCTGGAGTTTACTAAGCCAGCAATTGCTTCCATTTTAGACTTTACATGTTATCCCCATGTTATCACAGTCGTAGATAACGGAAGCACTGATGGTACGGTTGAATATTTACAAGCACTAAAGAAAGAAGGAATTATTACGAACCTCATATTGTTAAAAGCGAATGTGGGAGTGGCGAAGGCTTCTAATCTAGCTTGGAGCCAAGAGCCTGAAGCAGAATATTATATGAAGTTCGACAACGATATTGTCATTCAAAAACCCACTTGGTTAGAGCGTATGGTTGAGGTCATGGATGCGTGTCCAGCCTTTGCCATACTTGCATACAACTTTGAACCCCTAAGTTACTCGTTGCAAACAATCAATGGGCAGCAAGTGCGGCCTAAAGTTGGAAATCTCGGTGGCGCATGTGTATTGATTCCTAAGCGTACTCAGAAACAATTAGGGTTTTGGTGCGAGGAATATGGTTTATATGGTGAGGAAGATGCCGATTATGGCCTTCGACTGAATTTGGCTGGGTTTAAACAGGCCTATATGGAAGATGAGGAAATTGGGGTCCATCTTCCTGCTGGGAGAGCAGCTGATATCGATCCTAGAACTTCGGTAGCCGAGGATGGAATGGAAGAACACCAATATGCAGAGTACCGACAATTCAAAGATCGTCAACGACGTGTCAATATGCAGGGGCGAGCAAGAGAAAATTTTGAATTGTATCGACAGGGAAAGAAATCCCTGTATTGTTCATCAGGGTTTGTGGAAAAATTTTGTCCAGAGGTATTAGAGTCGTTGCCATATTCTGGTTTTTCAGATCCGGATGAAGATTGTCAACATGTGCAGCCAGTAAGACGACGGGTCTCGGTTATCGCGAATGACTCATTTTGCGGCGGAATTCGTCTGATCTACCCTTTGGAATCGTTATTGAAAAAGAAAAAATTAACTGGCCAGGTATTAATTGAAAGAAATATTTGGAAGGATGGGGTTGAACTTCCTGTTGGAGCGACCGAGAGCATTGTCGTCCAGAGAATAGCCCATTTTGTTGAGCCGAGATTGCAGGCGGCGAAATCACAAGGAACAAGGATTATTCATGATTTTGATGATTTATTATGGAAGATTCCTCAGGACAATAGAAATTCTCAAGTCATTACCCGCCCGATGTTGGATTGTTTTTTCAGAATAATGGCCCAAGCTGATTGTGTGACCGTCTCTACTCAGCCCCTTCAAGAGGCCTTGGTTGCTCTAGGCATCCAGTCCTCCGTCCTTCCAAATTGTTTATTCCCTGAGCATTGGGAGCAATGGAGAGTTAAACGGCGCATGGGAAACCGTCCTCGTGTTGGCTGGGTAGGGCAGGTTGGTGTGCATCGTGAAGATGTGATCATACTGCTCCCGCTGATCGAAATGTTGGGCCAAGAAGTTGAGTGGGTATTTCTAGGAGAAATACCGGAAGTTCGAGCCGGAGTTCGCTTTGAAGCTGAGACACATTCTATGGTTCCTTTGCAGGATTTCCCCGCAAAGTTGGCGAGTTTGAATTTGGATTTAGCTTTGGCACCTCTCGCCTTGAATGAATTTAATGAAGCGAAAAGTGATTTAAGAATTCTTCAATATGGCATTTTGGGCTATCCGGTTGTGGCCACAGATATTTTTCCCTATCAAGCGGCTCCGGTGACCAGAGTTCTCAATGATCCTATGTTGTGGGCTCGGGCTATTCGTGATCACATTAATAACCCTGATTCTTCAGAAGCACAGGGGGAAAAACTTAGGCAGTGGGTGTTATCCCATAGAATGTTTGATCAATGGGCTTCTCAATATCAAGAAGCATGGCTTGGAGCGCCCATTCAGGAAAGAGGGATGTCTATGCCTACTCATGCTCATGTTGATCAGCCGTGCTCTCATTCGGTATTAGAACAAAACACGAAGGCTTACGATTGCTCAATAGTTATTCCAGTCTGCAATAAGTTCGAGTTGACCCGTCAGTGTTTGACCCATTTAGCAGATGTGACGCATGGGTGTACTTATGAAGTAATTATCGTTGATAACGGTTCAACTGATGGGACGAAGGAGTTCCTTGCTTCTTTAGCAGGTGATATCCAAGTTGTCACGAACGATTCCAACCTGGGGTTTGCTATCGCATGTAATCAGGGTGCAAAAGCCGCAACGGGAAAATATGTCGTGTTTTTAAACAATGATACGATTCCCCTAGAAGGATGGCTTTCTGCATTAGTTGACGAAATTGAACAACATTCTGAGGTCTCTATCGTAGGAAGTAAGCTTTTATATCCCAATAATACGATCCAGCATGCCGGGGTGGTGTTTTCAAAGATCAGTCTAACGCCATATCATATTTTTAATAGTGTGAAATCAGATTTTGCAGCCGCAAATATTCGTCAGGAATTTCAAGCTGTCACCGCTGCGTGCCTTCTCATTCGCCAAGAAGCCTTTCATTTTGTTGGTGGTTTTGATGAGGAATTCAGGAATGGGTTTGAGGATGTAGACCTGTGTTTGAAAATTCGAGAGTCTGGGAAAAAGGTGATCTATCAACCTAAGAGTGTGTTGTACCATCTTGAGGAGCAAACGCCCGGACGGAAAAATCCGGAGGCTGAATTAAAAAATGGCCGTTTACTCATGGGCCGTTGGGCCGACAAAATTGTTGTGGATGAGGATGTGTATGTTGTTTCTGCAGGGTATGCCAATAGATATTCTTATGAGAATGGGAAGCTTGGGTTATTGATTGAAATCTTTAAAAATGAAAGCGAAGCATCACAATGGGAGCTTGTTAAAACTGTTCAGGAAAATTTACTCAAGCGGCGCTATTGGCCATTAGAGGAACAGGATGGGCGGATGGATGCAGCGCTACGAACAAGCCTTTCGGATGCTTCAAAGTGGCCAGAGGAGATGGACACACTCAAATGGGCAGCCACCATTTGTGAACGAATAGAAGATGTTGAGAGCGAATGTGGTTTTTTGAAACGGATACTTGCCCTCGGAGAAGATAGGGAGGCCCGAGAGAAACTTGCGCGTTTAGCACTTAAACATGGAAATTTTGGAGAAGCTTCTCAGCATGTGAATGCCCTTTTAACTTTGAATCCCAATGATGGTTTAGGCTTGTGGTTAGAAGGTATTTTGGCCATTCAATCTCTAGAATATACGAAGGCAACCAATTCATTCCAGCATGCTCTTGCCAATGGATATGATGGGCAGAAAACTCGGCTAGGATTGGGAATGGCGTGGATCGGTTTAGGAAATGCCCAGAACGCGTGGGCTGCCTTTCAAGACGTGTTTGTTTTAGATGCAGATAACAAAGAGGCTGTGAACGGATTGATTCAATCTGGAACAATGTTGGAATGCTGGGGAAAGTTGCAAACGCACCTCATCCGTTATGTAGACCGAAATCCTGCAAGCTGTGATATACGGTTTGTCCTTGCTGGTGTGTGTTTTCGGGCAGGAAAGATTGAAGAATCTAAAAAGCATTATGACATTCTCCAGATGTTCTCTCCTGATTATGTAGGCTTGGACGAATTGAGGCGACGTTTGGAGCAGGTTCAAGAGGAGTCCGAAATATTAAACAACGGAAACACTTCTCAGCTCACTCTTTATGATCACACGCATCTACAATCATATTTTCAGCCGCCTACAGGAAATACCGAAACCTATATTCGGATTCTTCCTACTACGGTGTTAGGACATTCCCTGTCTGTTCACCAAGTGTTGAACGACTATTTGATATCAGGGTTTGGCATGGGGCTAGATGCTGTGGAGAAGATCCTCTCAATTGTATTCCAGCGCCAGTTTCCACAAGCCAAGGCCCGTTCCTGTGATATGTGGGATCGGGTGATGGGACTTACCGTAGATTGTGCGTTGGTTCATGGTATTTCTGGTCTCTCGTTTAGTTCCCTGCAACCCAAAGTCTAGAAGATATTGATCCGCTCTTTGCTCAACAAGAGGGAGAATCTCGGAAAGAAGAAATATCAGTCTACCTGAACAAACTAAAAAATGGTGAAAGTTTAGGGATGCCGCTGTATATCTCCGGAACAATTTTGCAATATCTTGGGGCTCCAGCTGAAAGCGGAGCGATGTATATGCTTGATGGCGCGAGGCGATTGTCTGCCTCTGCTCTCCATCATCAAGAACGGATGCCTGTTACCTTGTTAGTCTTTGAAGAAGAATTTTCCAATGTATTGCAAGAGTCAGTGAAATCAGGGATTCAACATCATATTCAGAATTTAGCATGGTTCCAGAATTACCACTCATTTCCCTTTTTAGGAGTGCCAGGGAAAAGAAGTTTGCAACGATTTAAGCTTATGGATACGAAGGTGTTAAAAGATTCTGTTATTGTTGATTTTGGATGTAATCTGGGACAGGCGAGTCTGAAGGCGATTCAATGCGGAGCAAAGGAGGTCTGGGGAATTGAGGGTATGCCGGATACCATCAAAGTTGCCAAGGAAATAAAACATATTGCGAGTTGCGAGAACCTTCATTACTTGCATGTTGATTTTAACGATCCTCAGTTTGATCAAAAAATTGATCAAACCATTACCAAGCCCTGCGATTATGCGTTCTTTTTTTCCGTCTATCGAACAAAAGAATTGACACAACGTGATAAGTTATTTCGTTATATTTTACAAAAGGTTACCAAGGGGGTCTTTTTTGAAGGGCATGCCCATCCAAAAATTGACACTCTTGATTACTATGAATGGTTATTTGAATCATTCAATGTTCCCTATACGTTCCTTGGGTTTTCCGAACAACAGATTCGGCCATTGTTTTTTCTTGACCTTGAAGAGAGGTCCATTCAACATAATACATGGGTTCCTCAATCAACCCCAGGCCTGCATCCTTTAGATTTCACTAGGACACTGTCGCAAGAAGATCATTTGATGAAAAAATGACCAAGGCAGTTCCATCCTTTTTTGTTTCTATGGCGATCGCGTTGGCTATGGTTTTCTCCATATTTTTTCCTTGAGGGATTCCTCAAACTATTCCAGCCTCACTATCCTGCAGTTCAACCCAATAAACTAAACGGATCCCTCAAGCCCTCCTAACCCGCATCGCGGTCCAACCTTTGCATTCTATCTGTTCCCTTATGAAGTGAGGTAAAGGTCTCGTTTCGAGAATTTTCGTGTTTCTTACGCTATGGGTATTTTCCCATTGAGATAAAACCCAAGTGGGGGATGGTCAGTAGGCGTCGCTCGTTCATATTTGATTTTCCTTATTGGTTGTTACGTTTCGTTCTATTTGGTTTTAGTTCATCTTGGTTCTGGGAAAAAAATGCCTAATTTGAGCTCAGACTTGCCCCGAGCGTTGATTATTCAGCTAGCGAGACTAGGAGATCTTCTACAATCTCTTCCGGTCCTTTCCTCTCTTCGTGAAAGATTTTCACATCGAACATTTAATCTCCTTTGTCCTCAGCCGCTTGTAGATCTGGGTAAGCTTTTTCCTGGAGTTCAGCAAGCAATTTCCTGGAATGGGGAAGAATTGCATGCTCTGGCAAAAGGATGTGATCGGGCTTTTACTCAAGGCTATTCTCACGCAGTTGAGTATTTTTCCCGGTTCCCATCAATACCCTATTCCGTTGCCTATAATTTAAATAATCATCCTCGAAGTATTTTGGCGGCGCATTTGTTAAGTGAACGAGTGGTTGGGGCCGGGGCTCAAGGCCCTTTAGATACCAACTGTTCCCCATGGGTGGAGTATTTATGTCAAATAGCTCATGAGCGTGGGGCCAACCGTATTCATTTGGCGGATGCATTTTGTGGAATCTGTGGAGTGAGGCCTCCAGTGGTGATGCCAAATCTTGAACCCCCTGATTTGGAATTGCCTGCTGATATCGCACAGATAGTCAACGATTCATCCTTGGCCAAGATTGGCATTGTGCTTGGGGCTGGAGATCCCGATCGTCGTGTGCCGGTTGCGACTTGGAAACGTTTAATTGAAGGGTGCGCTGAACATCTCCCTAATTGTGTGTGTGTACTTATAGGAGGAGCAGGTGAACGAGAAATCATGATGGCGATAGAAAATCAGCTTTCTGCAATCTATTTATCCCGAATACTCAATTGCGTGGGGAGGACAACCTTGCCACAACTGGCGAATGTGTTTAATCGATGTCAGTGGGTGGTTGGATCGGATACTGGCCCGTTGCACTTAGGGGTCGCCTGTGGGGCACGGGCGATTGGCTGGTATTTTTCCCGAGCGCGTGTGCATGAAACCGGGCCATATGGCGAGGGACATTACGTGTGGCAATACCGGCGAGGTGCCGATCCTGAAAGGGTGGACACCCCCAGTATTAAGAGCGTGACTCAGCTGCCGTGTTCATGGCCGGTGATGGAAACTCTTCAACTCATACAAGATCAACATGGCAGCGAAAACCCATCGGAATGGGAATTATGGAAGAGCCATCGCGATGAGTGGGGCATGTTTTATATGAATGGAGAACAGCCTGATGCTGCGGTCTTGCAGCGAAAAAATATTTGGGAACGATTGTCTGCCCAATCGCCCAATCAGTATTCGGATTCTAGTCCTCATTCGCTTATTGCAGGATGTCCGTCATGAATGTGTTTCAAAAAAATGTTGCCATACTTCGGTCCAAGGATCCCGCGTTAGCCTCCGAGGTGTTGAATACCTCTGGGGGTATCTTGTCCGTTCAACCGGCCAAGTCTGGTGTGGCGACGGCGGTGGTCAACAATCGCTCCATTCATAGTGCGTATGATCCCGTTCGTGAAGCCGAACAATGGGCGACCCATCAAACGAAGGACTGCCAAACGGGTGAAGCATTGGTCGTGTTGGGTGTGGGGTTGTGGTATCACGTGGAGGCGTTACTCGCGAAGGTATCTCAAGATTCTATCGTCATGATGGTCGTTCCCAGTCTGTCAGAATTTGTTGATGGGTTGGCGGTTCGATCTTTGGAAGGGTGGAGTGGGCAAGTGAAATGGGTGTGGGGTGATCCGGAACACATGGCTATGCAGGTGGTGGAGCAAGGCCAACGCGTTCGACTTCTCACCTATGAACCAGCGCTTGGCCTCCATTCAGATTTATATGAAGCCTTTCGACTTCAGCT
This sequence comes from Nitrospirales bacterium, assembly GCA_965248225.1. Lineage (GTDB taxonomy): Bacteria > Nitrospirota > Nitrospiria > Nitrospirales > UBA8639 > Nitrospira_E. The sequence goes on along the minus strand of CBDFIV010000015.1, from coordinate 2,511,810 downwards.
TCGTGATCAATTAGCCAAGGGAGTCAGTGGTCGGTTGCATATTATGGTCGTCGGGCCGATTTATGGAGGGTCGCTTCCCATTGCAGGATATGTGGTGCGAGGGTTAGAGGCGTTGGGACATCGAGTGAGCTGGGTAGATCATAGTTTGCATGCTCCTGGGTTTAAGCATTTGGATACCATTCAAGATGATCGACTTCGAATGACGGTTCAGCAGCGGTTTAGTGACACCCTAGGGGTGATCAGCTTGGCGCATGTGGCGGAGGATCCTCCCGATTTGGTTTTGGCCATGTCACAGGCGCCTCTTTCGATGGCTGTGCTTGAGCAAATGCGTCGGAAAAAAGTGTTGACGGCGATGTGGTTTATGGAGAACTTCCGTCATTTGACCTATTGGCAACAAATGATTGAGGGCTACGACTTTTGGTTTGTCATGCAACAAGCCGCATGTTTAAAGGCGTTTAAGGGCGCCGGGGCTTCTCAGGTTTCCTATTTGCCTCTCGCGGCGGATCCGGCGATTCATCAGTCTGTTGACTTAACGCCGGAAGAACAGCAGGAGTTGGGTTCAGATGTTTCGTTTCTGGGTGCTGGCTATCGCAATCGGAGAGAAATCCTACCAATCTTGTTGGGCAATGAGTGGACGTTTAAGTTGTGGGGCAATGAATGGGATCGGGCAGGGAGCCTCGCAACGGTACTTCAGCGTAACGGTGCACGGATTGATACGCCGACCAGCGTAAAGATATTTAATGCCACATCAGTGAATGTGAATCTCCATTCCTATACTGGCATAGGCCTTGATCCCAATGGCGATAGCGTGAATCCACGAACGTTTGAATTGGCGAGTTGTGGGGCCTTTCAAGTCATTGATCATCGAACCTTATTACCTGAGCTCTTTGATGAATCTATGATGGCAGTCGTGAAGACTCCCGAGGAATTGGTCCCAGCAGTCCGGAAATATATACATGAACCTGAGCAGCGACGGGTCATGGCGGAAGAGTCCAGAAAGCAGGTGGTGATGTCGCATACGTATGTCCATCGTATGCAGGTGCTTTTAAGCACGGTGGGTCTAGCGTCCCCTGATCGTATTGGGGCCATCCTTCAAGGTGAACGACAAGCCGAAGCATTGTTGGCACGCAGTCAGGACTGTCCGGAATTACTTCCCCTGTTGAAAACATTTCCTAAAAGTGATCGTGTGGAACTGGTGGATGTGGCTAAGGCCATTCGACAGAAAAACCCGGAAACTAAGTTGGGCCGTGAAGAGTTGCTGATTCTCATGATGGATGAATACCGTCAGGAAAAACGCGATTTCGTATGAAACAGGTTCTCATCATGAACATCACGCGAATGGGAGATCTAATTCAGATGATCCCCTTGCTGGGGCGCTTAGAAGAAGAATGGCCAGGTGTGGCGATTGATCTGATTGTTGACAAAGAATTTGCCCATGTCGCCACTCTGCTTCCAGGTATTCGGCAGGTATTGGCTTACGATTTTCAAGAGTTGATGGATGACAGTCGGGTTTGTGCTCGTGATGTGGTGTCGTTATACCGGGATCTTGCTCATTGGGCTCAACCCATGCTTCAGGTTGGCTATGATCGGGTCGTCAATTTGTCCTTTAACCGGCGCAGTGCTTTTCTTGCGAAGTATTTTGGTTGTGCTGATGAACGTGGGATGACGACATCACATGATGGTATCTTTCTTGTCAAAAATTCCTGGATGAAATATTTCTTAGATTTGCATGCCTACCGGCAATTGAATCGTTTCAATATTGTCGATCTCTACGCGCTTGGTGGGAGTGGACCCGGAAATTTTCATCCGATTCGCTTAACGGTGCCCAATGAACAGCAGGATTGGGGAAGAAGTTTCCTTCAACATTTTGGCAATCCCGAAACGTGGGTAGCCGTACAAGTCGGGGCGAGTGATCCGATGAAAGCGTGGCGCCCTGAATATTTTGGTCAAGTCATGGCACATCTCAGTAACAAGCGAAACATAGGTTTTGTGCTGATCGGAACCAAAAAGGAAGAGGCCGCTGTGAAGGAGGCTGTGCAGGTGTACCAACAAGCCGGAGGACAGGGGACACTTTGCGAAGCTGTGGGAAAGACCTCGATACCTGAACTCGTTGCTCTGTTGCAGCAATGTCAATTGATGGTGACGAACGATACCGGTCCTATGCACATGGCGGTCGGAGTAGGCACACCTGTTCTGAATGTCTCTGTGGGGCATGTGGATTTTTGGGAAACGGGCCCATTTGGTCCAGGGCATTGGGTAGTCCAACCAGACATTGTGTGCGGGCCATGTGGGTTTGATAAAGTTTGTCCGCATCACGCCTGCAAAGATCAGATCATTCCCCAAGAGATAAGCGAGTTATGTCTTCATATCTTAGATTTAGGTGTCTTGCCGAAATTTTCCTCAAAAATCCGAGTATATGAGGGCACCATAGACGGAGACCAATTGGGCACGTTTGCGTTGCGGGCTGGACATGAACCGAATTCCACGACTTGGTATGGCACGTATTGGCGGCGCTATTGGTATGAAATCTTTACCAGTCGGGATAGTCAGTGCCCCCCTATTGTGTCTTCTTCTCCCAATCAATTTGAAGATTTTCGGATGTGGGAGCAGCTAGCTCCACAACTTGATTCGTTGTGTGAACGCGCTGAGCAAGTATTGCAACTCTGCCAACAACACCCAGTACCAGTTCGGCAGTTAAAGGAGACTCAACATCTGTTGAAAGGCGAAACTATTGATCTGAAAGAACTGACGAGATCGTCATTGGCCTTTGGCCCTCTTGTGGGGGCCTGTATTCGAGAAACATTTAACTTAGAAGGACACACCCTACGTAGCATGGCCGAGGAATATACGAGAGTGTTTCATACGTTGCGATCGGGAGCTCGGTTCACCTTTGAACAGCTCACTCAATACTCCCCTGAACCCTCAAGGAGGAATCTCTATGTTAGTGCAATTGGATGAAAAAACCTGGGAAGTTAGCGATACAGATCGATTAGAAGAAGTATTGGCGGATTTAAGTGATCGCGCCAAAGCCCAAGGACGATTGGTGACCCAACTAGTTGTCGGCGATCAGCCAATGACCGATAGAGAGTTGGTGCCTCAGACATTGGCAAAAGCCGCCAGCATGTTTGGAAGAATTGCGGCCAAAAGTGAACGAATGGATAGAATTCTCCAAAATTCTGAAGAAACGGCGAGGAAATTTGGACATCAGATACGAATGATTGCACAACAGTTAGTGGAAGATTTCCGACAGGGAAGGTCTGGGGTGCGGTCATTGGATCAATGGTTTGGCCAAATAGCTGATTATCTGGAATGGGCACATATTCAGCAGTCCGTGGGTGAATCGTCACCGAAGGAGCCACAAGATTTGTCTCATTGGGTCAATGAATTAATGAATGCCAGAAAAAACATGGACGATGTGCGAGTGGCTGATATGTTGGAATATGAAATCATTCCACGCTTACCACAATGAACATTCCCCTTTCGTAATCTATTCGGTTTTGCACGTTCTATCAAGGCTAGCGCGGAGGACCACGTGGCGTGAGCCCGTGGGTGAAAGCGCTCCTCGCTGGAAGCGGGGAGTCCTTGCCACATGAGGGGGTGTTGATGACACTCGCGCATGGAAGTTCGCCTCAGGGCCCATGGTGCGTATCAGCATCAATATCCTGGGGTGTGGATCCCCAAGTATCGCTGACGCATTTTGCGGGGGGCGCTCAAGATCTTTGTGCCGGAGCATTTGCCTCAGATCCAACACGATCATCCCGATGTGGACATACCGCAATGGAGTGTGCAGGTTGATCACATTCATGTCGTGCTGGTGATTTCTCCGAAATATGCCGTCTTGAGTCTTGTGGGCAAGATGAAAGCGAATGTGAGCCGGCAACTACGTTCCCAATATCCCGAGCTGAAGCAGCCCTACTGGGGGGCGGTGCTGTGGTCACCCGGGTTCTTCTCATCAACGGTTGGATTGAATGAGGCGGTGATTCGGCGGTATGTGGCCCATCAAGAACGAGTGGACAAAGGGCGGATTCAGCTCGAGCTTGAATTTTTAGTGCCACGCGGCGTAAGCCCGTGGGTATCTACTCAGTTGTATGAAGATCATGAGATGGAAAAATTAAAATGCTACTGTGCCTCACGAGTTTCTCAAGTTTTCATTTTGATGGACGATAAGTACGGCAGACAACGAAATTGGTTCATTCACCAATTTCTAAGGAGGCCGGTCGGCTTATCTCATTTACTCTCCCTCAAAGGACGGAACCTTTGAGGAACAGCCATCAAGGAGGAACTCATGGCACTTATCGTTAACAGTAACATCGCATCGATCACCGCCCAACGGAACTTGGGGATTTCCACAGCTGCGTTGCAAGGGTCCATTTCCCGCTTATCTTCGGGTTTACGAATCACCAAAGCCTCAGATGATGCTGCAGGTCTCGGAATTTCCGAAACTTTACGAGCACAAATCCGTAGTATTAATCAAGCCGTGCGGAATTCCAACGATGGTATTAGCTTGCTGCAAATTGCTGACGGTGGTGCCGCCAATATTGGTGGCCTTCTCGCACGACTTCGGGAATTGGCTGAACAATCTGCGAGTGGCGTTTTGGGTTCGAACGAACGGTCATTCTTGGATCAAGAATTTGTGGCCCTTCGTTCGGAAATTGACCGTATTTCCGCTGTGACGGAATTCAACGGTGTGAAGTTGCTCAGTGGGGCAGGGAATAACTCCTTGTCGATTCAAATCGGATTTAGAAGCTCAGCTAATGACACCCTTACCTTGTCATTGAATGATTTAGATCGAGTGGCATTAAATCTGACCACGACCAATGTTTCAACCTCGGCCTCAGCATTAGCGGCCCTGTCCAACATCGATAGTGCGATTAGTGCTGTGGCGTCTGCTCGAGCCAATGTCGGGTCATTACAGAACAGAATTGATGCTGCAGTCCAGAACTTGGAAGTGGCGAATGAAAACGTGTCGGCTGCTGAATCACGGATTCGGGATGCTGATATTGCTTTTGAAACGGCGTTATTCACTCGAAACCAAATTTTGGTCTCGGCTGGTACGTCAATCTTGGCGCAAGCCAATACCTTACCTCAGCAAGCCCTGTCTTTGCTGCAGTAAAAGGTTTTTTAGGAGGAGGCCAGGTCTTGTGACCTGGCCTCCATCCTGAATGAGGGGGTTACCCACAATGATCTCATCAATTTCACAAAGCGCTTCATCGGTGATTTCAGTGTCCGTGGGACAAGAGATTCGTGTGCGCGATAATCAAAAATCGGGAGTGATAGATAAGCTGCGACCAATAGACAAAAAGGCCGCAGACCCAAAAGAATCCACGGAACTTCAGGAATCTCAGGTCCCTAAAAATGCCCCAGAGAAAATTAAAGAAGTCGTCAGCCGCCTGCAAACAACCTTACAGAATATTGAGCCAAAAATCGAACTGTCTGTCGATAAAGAATTGAATCAAGTCATTGTTCGTATTTTTGATAAAGAATCGGGTGAACTCATCCGACAAATACCTTCTGAGGAAGTGCTGGAGCTTGACCGGTTTTTTGCAGACCAGTCGGGCTTGTTCGTGGAAGAAGAATTTTAAGACCTACTCTTCGTATGTAGGTTTTTTACAAAAAAACTGTCCTCAACTCAACTTATCCGGTTTGTGCCAAATTCATCGATATGAGTGATTGTCCTTTTAGGGGGAGCAAAGAATGCCTCTAATCAGTTTTGGCGGACTAGGGAACGGTGTCGATTTTGGACCGATAGTCGAGCTTCTCGTCCAAGCTAGACGGATTCCAATTGACCGCATCAATCAACGTAAGTTGGATTTGCAAACCAAGCAAACCGATTTTGGGTTATTAGGGGGCAAACTCCTTGGATTACAAACCGCCGCTAACTCGCTCCGAACTCGTCTCAGTTTTGATAAAAACCAAGTCAGTGTGACATCTGCCAGTTCCCAAGATTTGTTGACGGCGAGTGTCTCGTCGACGGCGGCTGCGGGGACGCATAAGGTCACGGTTGACCTTTTAGCCTCCGCTCACCAGGTGGTGTCCAAAGCTTCGACAGGCGTTTCCACCACGGATACGGATATTGTCAGTGGTGGTTCCGGTACCTTTTCATTTTCGGTGGGGGGTGGTTCGACGCAAACGGTCAATCTGGATGCCAATGGGACATTGGAAGATTTGCGGAATGGTATTAATGATCTAGGAGCCGGAGTGAGTGCCTCTATTCTGAATGCCGGGACAGAGGCCGTACCTGTTTATCGACTCGTGTTGTCTGCCAATGATAGCGGGGCCAGTAATTCCATCACCATTTCTGCTGATGATACCGATTTAGATACCGTGGCAACGGGCGTTGATACGTTTCAAGCGGCTCAAGATTCCAGAATTATTTTGGGGGAAGGCGCTGGAGCCGTCACCATCGAACGCTCCAGTAATACGCTGACGGATGTGATTTCTGGGATAACGTTAAATTTACAGGCCGGGGACCTCCTTAGCCCTGTAACCATTGCCGTGACACAAGACACCACTGCTGTGAAAGAAGGTATCTCGAGTTTTGTGAGTGCGTATAACGAGGTGCGGGAATTTGTGAATGAGCGGACAAAGTTTAATGTTGAATCCGGGGAGCGGGGGATTTTTGTAGGGGATTCCCTGGCTCGAACTGTTCTCGACCGTATACGACAATCGACATTTTCTCAGATCAGTGGACTCACAACTTTTACAAGTGCCTCTCAGATTGGATTTGAAACCCAGACGGCCGATGGCACGATAAAACTCAACGACACTACACTTGATGCGGCTCTTAGTGCTAACTATACAGCTGTTCGAGATTTGTTCGTTCAGAATTTTACCACTGGGACCGAAGGAATTGGAGAACTCGTGAACGACGCGGTTGATGCCTTGGATGATATCGAATTTGGAGCGTTGACGCTTCGGCAGAATTCGCTCACGAAACAAATCGATGATTTTCTGGAACAGATTTCGGTCAAGGAAGCTGCACTCCTTCGCTACGAAGAACAACAACGGATAAAATTTGCCAATTTAGATGGATTGTTGGCGAGCTTGCAAAGTCAACTCAGTGCCCTAGAGTCCTTGACCCCAAAACTCTCGTAATCACATGAATGAAATCCTAAGGAAGGGATAACAGTTATGATGGTCGGTGCTCACGCTTATGCAGCTACGCAGATTTCTACGGCATCATCAGTCCAAGTAGTGGTCCTTTTGTATGACGGTGCGATTTCTTCAATGAAATTGGCCCAGGAGGGGATGGTCGCTCTTAATTTTCATGATAAGGCTCGTTTCCTTGATCGCGCGCTTCGAGTGGTTGGAGAATTGTCGGCCTCTCTCAATATGGAAGAAGGAGGAGTCGTGGCGAGGGACTTACAGCGTTTGTACGAATATATTCAATTTGAATTGACTCAAGCCAACCTCAAAAATGAACCTGGTCGTTTAGAAAGTCCCATTCGATGTATGGGTGAAATCAGGAAAGCCTGGCAGGAATTAGCCGTCCAAGGGTTAAAGCCACAAGCTGTCGGGATATAATTCATGCGTGAGATGGATGAAAAAGAGAGAGTGCTGGAACAACTGACGAGTATGGCAATGGAGGCGGCTACACAAGGAAGGTGGCACTCTGTGACTCAGCTCTATGATCGTCGTGCGCAAACGGGTTTCTTGGGTAACGTCTCCCAGGATGTTGCCAACAAACTTATCCACATTGATCAATGGATCATGAACCGTATTCGGGAAGTGCAAACCCTCGCGCAGCAACAGCTTGGAGAATCTCAACAGCATCGTCGCCGGCTAGAGGGGTTAAAACGTCAGTGGGCTGGTCAGGACCTGGATCAAACTCGTCATCGCCTGAGTATTTGACCTCTTCGACTTTTCTGAATCACGCATGTCGGTAAAAACGCCTACCTATTCCCCCTCTTGTTTTTTAAATATTTTTTTTAGTCACTTGAATACAATTTGCTGCCTCATTCTGTCAAACAATTGACGGATAGGGTGAATGTTGCCAGGGGAAAAGCGATGTTTCCTACTGGCTTTCTTAATATTCTGACTGTTTTCTTTGAATTTTCAAAGAGGGTGGTGTCGGGGAAAGTTAGGTATAAGAATTGCGCAATAGATTATGGATCATGCAAATGGGATTCAATCATTTGGCGCATCAGTATTTGATGATGGTAGTCGTATTTTAGGAAGCCTATGACACCTTCTCATACCATTGTATCGCGGGTTCCAACTCAAGCCACGACCGGAGATCCTTCTCCCCTTGGAGTATTACTGCATTCCCTTTCCAACAAATTATTACCTATTGTGGTGTTTTCCGAATTAGCTCTCCGTCGTTGTGAAGATACCCAACTCAAACCACAATTGGAGAAAATTCATGGAGCTGCTGAACAAGCGCGTGATCTTCTTGTTGAAATCAGGACTCTTCAGGGCAAATTGGAAGGCTAAATGCTCTTGGTGATGAATAGGTTCTTTCCCATGATCCCTCCTTATTATGCGGCTTCAAATTTGAACCTACGAATATGTTGAAGGGTTTAAAGGTGAAAAAAGATGGGTGATGGTATCATCGATTCTGAAGATCGTCGTCAGGATTGTCGTGCCGATGTTCCCGTTTGTCTTTGGATTGAGGTGCCGCTCGCCTTTTCTTATGAACCCGTGGAGCTTGATGCGGCAGCATTCAGCCAGTGGCAATGGGAAGAATTAGCCGTGTCTCCGGATCTCGTGAAGGCCATGGTTGCTGAAAATGATCTGACCATTCGTGATCCTTTGCTGTTGCAAATGGTGACGCGTATTGATTGGATGCTCACATCGATTCTTCGGACTCTGGGAAAAGATAAGATCATGAAACAGGCTATTCCAGAGTTAGCAAAAGTAAATCTCAGTGGGTCAGGGATTCGATTTTTTTCAGAGCACGAATTTCCTGTTGATTCTTTCCTCGTCTTGCGGTTGATCTTGCGACCATTTGTCCCTATGCAGGCTGTCGGAAAGATCATCCGAATTGAACCTGCACAGCAGGGAGAAGAGGTCGGCTTTGAAATTGCGGTTGAATTTACGCAAATTGCTCCAGATGATCGTGAAGCCATCATTCGCCATGTCCTCCGAACGCAAGCCACTCTCCAGCGTCTTCAATATAAAAATTCCGCTAATTCCGTTCTGGAATAAAGCCTTAAAACGTTTCTATCAGTTTAGGGGAAGATTCTCAGCCCCTCCGTCCAACTCCCTACTTCCGGTTATTCAGTGAAAACGCAACTAGGTAAGCCGAATTGGCGATGCGTAGCCTTTTACGAAGGATTGGACAGTTCGGGCCAATGTGTCTGTAAGGTTTTTTCTGCCGCTTTTGCTAATACCCCGTCATGTGAATGATCTTGGCTGAAAACCCGTAAGGTGATCATCCGAGCAGGCAGATGTTGGAGGTAGGTCTGCAAACTTTCCTTTTCAACATTGGTGGTCGCTGGGTTCCAGACAAAAATTTGAAACCCTCCCATCTGTAGCAAGTTGATGGGACGCGGGTCTTTATAGGCAAAATCAACTCGAATATCCGTCTGTCGCCATTTTCGTGGCAGGGCTTGGCGCATTCGGGATAAAAACGTTTGTGGTTGAAACGACGAAGACCCTTGGGGGATTGGCACTAAGAGGCTAAAGGCCGTTTTCCATTTCACATGTCGTCCCAAAATTTTGGCCCACTCGACTCCGAGTCGCCGTTTTTCTGGTTGACGTGATTTTGGCCAAGATCGAACCGTTTCCATCACGTGCCAATCAGTAAGATGTAAATATCGAGATAAGTCATCGAGAGGATTTTTAGGAAATAGGAGTTCCATCGTGGGTTGGAAAATCTCCTGAAGATGAAGATCAATGGCACGTGTTGTGCGGTGATAATAGACATTGGCATAGAGATACAGCCTGGCATGCAGGAACATTTGAAGGGCAGACAATCCTGACTGATGGATGGTCAGACCGTGAGAGGAAAAAAATGTGTAATGCAGCAAACGTTCAATATCAACTGGACCTATGGCCACTCCGCACATATAGGAATCTCTCAGCACATAGTCACAATTATCTGGGGTGAAAATCCCTCCTAATAGAGGGCGTAATGCGATAACCCACGGAGGCAAACCTTCTGTGGATTGGTGGGGGTCTTTGAGTATCAAAAAAGCGATGTGCTCGGGATTCAGATGCTCCCCTGGTGAAAAAGAGCCTGATGGACTGCGTTGAATTTTTTTGATAATCGGTGCGAGGTGATCGCGAATAATATGTTGACCCAATAATTCGTGGGTGAGATGGTATTGATGAAGGAAATGGTGGTCAAAAAAATGGCAGAAGGGGCCATGCCCGATGTCATGAAGCAAAGCCGTGATTCGGACAAATTCTTCTAGAAAAGGCAAAGAGGGAAGATTCGGAATCAGTTGACGTAGCGAGGGATAGAGCTGTGTCATAAAGCGTCCTGCTAAATGCATCGTCCCTAAGGAATGCTGAAAGCGTGTATGTTCCGCACTTGGATAGACCCAATGCGCGCTTTGGAGTTGAAGAATGTAGCGAAGTCGTTGCACCCAGGGGGAGTCGATTAAATCTTTTTCTGTCTGTTCGATTGTTGACGCATGCGTATACGGAACAGTGAATGAAATATAGCCATGAATGGGATCTGCCAGAAGGGCGACCCCATCAAAAGGAAAGGAAGATGGTTCTTGCGATAGCACGTGCGTCAGGTTTGAGATCGTAGGTTTGGGTAAATCATGCACTGGTCTCTGAAGTTTTGTGGGGTGTCACGCTTCGGTATCGTGTAATGGTCCATCGCATGAGCGGATAGGCCAGTAGGGAGCCAATGACAGATAGGGCAAAGGCGCCAAGGCAAAAGGGAACGATATAGGGTGATAGCATGTCAAATAGATTGTTCATGGTGAGCTCGTGCCATTCAATCGTTGGTTGAGACGATTCTCCCATCAAGAATACTCCGGTATAGAGACTGGCGCCTAGAATGGGAATGAACGTCCAGGGGTTGTTGACGAACGATCCCAGAAAGATGGCCACGTAATTAAGCCGAAACATCCATGCACAGAATACCGTGCTGGCCGTATGAAATAAATAATGGGGAGCAAAGGCAATAAAGACTCCTATGGCGAATGCCAATGCTGTGCGGTGTGGGGATTCTTGGAGGTGGAGTACTTGAGTGAGGCGTTGGCGAAGAGACTCCATGCCTAACATGCAGCCTCCATTGTTTGAGGATTAATGAGAGAAATGTTCATAACCTTCTGAGGGTAACATGCCCTGTGTCCCATCACTATGTACTATTCGGATGCCGAACCGTTTGGGTTGAATCACTCCGATCTGCGTAATGGGTATGTGTCGCCTTTTCACCAAATTTTCAAGTGTTTGTTGCCATTTTGGAGGAATAGTGAATAGTAATTCGTAATCTTCTCCTCCATGTAGGCTCCAATGTAATGGCCCGGCGCCAATTCGTTTGGCATATCGTTGCAATTGCTGAGACATGGGGATTTTGGCGCTATCGATTAATGCTCCTACCTGGCTTTGTCGGCAGAGATGATTGAGGTCACCGGATAATCCGTCTGAAAGATCCATCGCAGCAGAGGCATACGGTTGGGACGCAAGGAACTGCCCAAGGGCAATACGGGCGGTGGGGTGCAGGTGTCGTTGTACTAAATATGTCATCGGTTTCGAAAGGGAAGATGGTCTAGGAGGACGTGTATGTTTCTTGAGGTAGGCGAGTCCTGCCGCTGAGTCGCCCAGTGTGCCGCTGACATAGATAAGATCTCCGATTTTGGCTCCTTTGCGAGTCAATATATGTTCAGGGTGTACCTGACCGGTGATCGTAATGGCGATGAATAAAGATGTCGGTGAACAGGAAGTATCGCCTCCGAGGAGTTGTACCTTATGCGATTGACAGGGAGCGGCTATACCTCGATAGAATTCTTGCCAATCTTGTTGGGTGCTAGAAGGAGGTAAGGCGATTGCGACAAAAATGCCCGTGGGACGAGCTCCCATCGCGGCGATGTCACTCAGATTGGCCGTGGCGGCTTTATACCCAATATCGTACAGGGTCGCAGTTTTTCTTGTGAAGTGGATATCTTCGACAAGAAGGTCTGTTGAGATGACGACGTGCTGTGGTGGAGATGGGGAAAAGACCGCCGCATCATCTCCTGTTCCAACTGTTGGGCGAAATCCCTGTGTTGTCAGTTGACGGGGGATAGATTGAATGAGTTGGAACTCCCCAAGCTTCGAAAGGCGCGCCGATCGGCGGTTCGGGGACATAGCTAGTGGCTCAGGAAGCCCTGGTTACCTTGTGGCGTACAGGTGTTCGAGTCTTGCCAGGAGACGCCACTTTTTTGCGACGTCCTGAAGTGGCTTGAGAGCGGGTCACAGTTGTTTTAAGCTTTGGACGGCCTTTGGAGCGAAGAGCCGTTTTCAAGACTTCCGACATCGTCTCAACGGCGATAAATTGCAATCCCCTCACGAGATGTTTCGGGATATCATCTAAATCTTTCTGATTGCGTTTGGGAATAATAATCGTATGGATGTGTGCACGTTTGGCTGCCAATACTTTTTCTTTTAATCCGCCAATAGGCAGAATACGACCGCGCAATGTCACTTCTCCGGTCATTGCGATATCACGGTTGATCGGCAATTGACTGAGACAAGAGGCCAAGGCAGTGGCTATGGTGATTCCTGCGGAAGGTCCGTCTTTAGGGATGGCTCCGGCCGGGACATGAACGTGGATGTCCTGTTTCCCAAAGAGGCTTGAATCGATGCCTAATTGACGAGCTTGAGAACGAATATAGCTCAGCGCGGTATGAGCCGATTCCTTCATGACTTCTCCAAGATGGCCGGTTAAGGTCAATTGGCCTTTACCCTTGCTGGCCGAGGCTTCCACATACAAGACATCCCCCCCAGCTTCTGTCCAAGCGAGTCCAGTTGACACACCAATTTCATCTTTTTCCTGTTCTTGCTCGGGGATAAATTTGGGAACCCCCAAGAACTGATGGAGATTTCTGGGTGACACTTGGTATTGCTTGACCTTCCCTTCGGCAATGCGTTTGGCAATTTTGCGCATCACCTTGGCCAGTTCCCGCTCCAAATTTCGAACTCCGGCCTCTCGGGTGTACTGGGAAATAATTTGTGTCACGCAGGCGTCGGTGAGGTGTAGATGCTTTTCGGTGATCCCATGTTCTTCCAGCTGCCGAGGGATGAGATAGCGTTGCGCAATGCCATATTTTTCTTCTTCCGAGTAGCCAGGAATTTCAATAATTTCCATACGGTCTCGCAAGGCGGAGAGAATCGGGTCGGTCAAATTGGCCGTGGTAATAAACATCACATCGCTCAGATCGACGGGAACTCCCAAATAATGATCAACGAAGGCATTGTTCTGTTCGGGGTCCAACACTTCTAACAACGCGGCTGAAGGATCGCCACGGAAATCCATGCCAATTTTATCGACTTCATCCAGCATGAACACAGGATTCATTGTGCCAGCTTGCTTCAATCCTTGAATAATTCGCCCAGGAAGCGCTCCGACGTAAGTGCGACGATGCCCTCGAATCTCGGCTTCGTCTCGTGTTCCACCAAGGCTGATGCGGACAAATTCCCTGCCGAGGGCTCGCGCAATGGATTTTCCCAAGGAAGTCTTTCCGACTCCAGGTGGTCCCGCAAAGCACAAGATAGGCCCTTTCATCTTGGCTTTGAGCTTGCGAACAGCCAAGTATTCCAATATGCGTTCTTTGACACGTTCCAGATCATAATGATCCTCGTGAAGAACGTTTGAGGCTTGGGCAATATCCAAATTATCCGTTGAATGTTGGCTCCATGGCACTTCTACCAGCCATTCCAGGTAAGTACGCACCGTACCTGCCTCAGCAGAATCCTGATGCATCTTCTCCAGGCGCTTGAGTTGTTTCTCAGCCTCTTTCAACACCTTTTCTGGCATTTTGGCTTCTTGGATGCGGTGCCGGAAGTCTGCCACTTCTTCCGTCCGATCATCCACCTCGCCGAGTTCTTTTTGGATGGCTTTGAGTTGTTCTCGGAGAAAATATTCCCGTTGGGTTTTATCCATTTCGCCTTTGGCGTCGGTCTGGATTTTCTGCTGCATGGCCAGCACCTCTTGCTCTTTGCCCAAAATGTCATTGATTCGTTTCAGGCGAGCAAGAGGGTCTTCAATTTCTAACACTTCTTGAGTGATATCGATTTTAAGTCCGAGGTTAGACGCAATAATATCTGCAAGACGCCCTGGGTCATCCAGATTTTCAATAACGGTCAGGACATCGGGCATAATAACTTTGCCGAATCCCAGTAATTTTTCTAAGCCTACCCGTGCAGAACGAATAATGGCTTCGTGTTCTAACGGGGGAATGGCTGCAGATTGTTCCGTGATCGTTTCGATCTTCACCGAGAAAAATGGCTGTGCTTGGGTTATGTCCTTGATGCGAGCTTTGGCCAGTCCTTGCACGAGAATTTTGATGCGCCCATCTGGAAGTTTCAGCATGCGCATGATGACTCCTACCGTTCCTGTACGGTGAAGATCATCCGACGTCGGTTCTTCCGTCTCTTGATTTTTTTGTGTGGTGAGAAAGATTAATCGATCAGAAGAAAGGGCGGCTTCAATGGCTTTGATAGAAAGATCGCGTCCGACGAATAGCGGAAGAACCATATAGGGAAAGATGACAATGTCGCGAACAGGCAGGAGCGGCAATTCATCAGGGATATGTTCAATGGACGGCGGAGTAAATTCGGTCGTGTCTTCTGTCATAACAGAATGTCCATGGAATTCCAGATGATAGCGAAGAAGAGAGGAAAATCGAGGTTAGGTAACAGATTTTCTAGATACACAGGTTTCGATACTAGGAGAAGGCGAAAAATGTTGTCAAGGTTTTTGACGGCGGATTTTATTGATGAGGGGACCGCATAGGGATTGGTGTTGGTGTGGCATGCTTTACAAGGAATCGGTTCCCTGAATATAATCCCTCATCTATTTGTCACTGAGCCCCGACGTTTTATGTCGGGGTTCTTCCCCGCAGGTATGCCAATCATCACAATTTCATGCTAGGGGCTTTATTCAAGAACACGGGTACGTCTCTTGTTGATCCTGTATTTTCCTTGAACGATAACTCAGAAGTGGATCCCACCTTCATGAGAAGTCATGGATACTTTAATGATTATCCTGGGCGATTGATTTAATTCCATGCACGCGAATCACTTCTTTTTTCACAGAATTTCCCACGCGATTTTCCTCGCTTTCTGCTCGGTCCTCATTCTGTCACCCCTTTTACCTGGGTACGTATGGGCACAGGCCTCAGAGAATCACATTCAACGTATCCAGATAGAAGGTAATCGTCATATTGACCGAGAGGCGATTATCGGGAAGCTGTCAATTCAATCAGGGGACCCATTTTCTCAGGAGCGCGTTCGGGAACAAATTCAAACCATCTATAGTATGGGGTTCTTTGAAGAAGTGGATGTGTCGACGCAGTTCATTGCCGATGAGGTGGTCGTCGTTTTTCAGGTCAAGGAAAAACCCTTTACGGTTGAAGTTATCTATGACGGCAATGATGAATTATCCGATGAGAAACTTGGTGAGAAAAATACCATCAGAAATCAGACGTTTCTTGACCAAGAGCAAGTGAAGGTGTCGGTCGAGCATTTCCGGAAACTCTATCAAGAAGAAGGCTACTTCCACGCCCAGATTGTTCCGATTGTCGATATGATTGAGGAGGGGCAAGCGCGCCTGACCTATCATATTGAAGAAGGGGAGCAAGCTCATATCGAATCCATCGAGTTTGAAGGGCGAAATGTCCTCAAGAAAAAACAATTGGGTGCTTTTATGGCGAACCAAGAATGGTCCTGGCCCTGGTCTATTTTCTCTGACACTGGTGTGTTACGCCAAGATGAACTGCCAAATGATATCGAGCGAATCAAAGAAGTGTATATGAATAAAGGGTACTTAGATATCCAGGTGGGCATGCCACGGGTTGATTTGGATGACACGAAGGAATGGTTTACTCTGGTTTTTCCTATTGTTGAGGGCGAGCCGTACATCGTGAGCCAGATTCTGTACAAGGGGAATACGGTATTTCCTGAAAATGAATTGCGCGAGGGACTCCCGGTTCAATCAGGTGATGTCTTTCAGCGAGTCAAAATTCGAGATGAAATTACTCGGGTAACAGATCTCTATGGCAGTCGAGGGTATGCGTTTACCGAAGTGAATCCGGTGGTCGAACCTGACCCTTCCACAAGAAGTGCCCGGATTAGTTTTGTGATTGAAGAAGGAGAAATGGTCCGAATCAAAGATATTCGCATTACGGGGAATTCGAAAACCCGTGACAATGTCATTCGGCGAGAATTGCGTGTCGCCGAGCGAGATATGATCGATTCCCCGGCCATCAAACGAAGCTTTCAACGGTTGAATAACCTGAACTTTTTTGAGACGGTCGAAATTCTGCCCAAACAAACTGCTCCAGGAGAGGTGGACTTAGATGTCAAAATCAAAGAAAAGCCTACGGGGGCGTTTAGTCTTGGTGGGGGGTTTAGTACCTTAGATCAGTTTACGCTCATTGCCGATATTTCAGAGGGGAATTTCTTAGGCCGTGGCTATTTAGCGAAGATTCGAGGACAGTTGGGAGGACGTCGAAGCTTGGGGATCATCACCTTTCGAAATCCTGCTATTTTTGATACGTTAACCTCTGTTCAGGTTGATGGGTTCCGCACTCGTACAAACTTTCTGACGTACGATGAAACCAAGACGGGTGCCAATCTCACATTTGGCCGAGGGTTTTCTGAGTTTTTGACGGGAAGTTTTACCCTCGTTGCGGAACTTATCAAGATTAAAAATGTTGATTCCGATGCACCAGACATCATTGAAGATCAGGAAGGTACTCAGTCTACAACGGGGTTTCGAGCCAGTTTATTTCGAGATTCACGTGATTTTTACTTAGATCCCAGAAAGGGAGTACGAGTCGGTGTACGCACGAGCCTTGGCACCGATCTGCTGGGGGGGTCCAATAATTTTTATAGTGCGTCCTTCGATGCCTTGAAATATACCCCGCTTCCATTTTGGGATCTTCGCCATGCCATTCGAGGGCGGATTGGATATGGGGCAGGATTTGGTGGAGAACGCCTCCCTATTCCTGAGTTTTTATTTGTCGGGGGTATTAATACCGTGCGGGGATTTAAATTTGGCCGGGCCGGCCCAGTGACATCAGGAAATAATCCTGAAGGGGGCAATAAGCAACTGATCTTTAATAACGATTTGATTTTTCCTGTATTGCCAGATGCAAAATTAAATGGTGTGATATTTTTTGATTTTGGAAAAGGCTTTGCGGTAGGCGAACCGTTAGACGTGGATCTTCGGAAAGCGGCTGGATTTGAGGTAAGGTGGATCTCGCCATTTGGTCCTCTTCGGGCCGCGTACGGGTTTAATCTTGATAAACAGCCAGGTGAAAAAAAAGCGGTGTTTGAATTTTCTATTGGATCAGTATTTTAATTCGGTCCTCTATAAATGAAGAAGTGGTGAAATATGAGGCATGATCGTTTACGTATTGTAAAAATGGAGAGCTTTTTGAGGCTGTGGGTATCGCACATCATCTTGGTTATTATTCTAAGTATCGGGGGCTGTGCTTCCGGTACTAGGGAGATTCCTTCAGGTCTGGTCATAGGAGTCGTAGATCCCCAAAGGATTTTGCAAGAAACAGTTAAAGGGCAACGTCTTACTGACGACCTCAAGGCGTTCATGAAAGATCGACAACTTCTTGTTGAGCTGGAGCAGAAAGAACTTCGTGAGTTGGAAGAGGAATTGCGGGCTCAAAGAACGGTTTTGAGTCAATCGGCACGGGAATTCAAGGAAGAACAGTTTCGCCAGAAAATGGGGGTCTATCAACAAAAGGTTGCGGATTTGAATCGAGAGGTGCAAGACAGGCAGCGAGAATTACAAAATGAATTTCGACGTGAAGTCGGCACCGTCGTTTCTCAGATCGCGAATGATCAAAGCCTCGGGCTCGTCATTGAGCATGGTGCCAACTCTGGAACCTTGTATCATCAAGAGAGTTGGGATATTTCGGCAGAGGTCATTCAAGCGTTAAATCAGAAGAGTGGAAATATTGAAGCCCCCAAAGGGTCCTCCAATATTTCGTTAAATTAGTTGCCTGCAAGTTATCAGGAAAGTCTTGAGAGAGGGAAAAGGAGGAATCCGTATGGCCGAAGAAATATTAGATATCCTCGCGATCCAAGAGCTGCTTCCACACCGATATCCATTTTTATTGGTTGATCGAATTATTGAAATAGAGGATACCAAGCGGATCGTCGGGATCAAGAATGTCACGGCCAATGAACAATTTTTTCAAGGGCATTTCCCAGGGCAACCCATTATGCCAGGAGTGTTACTGCTTGAGGTGATGGCCCAGGTTGGTGGTGTGTTGGCCAGGAAAACAGCTGAAGGGAAAGGACGGCCGACCGTGTTTCTTACTGGCATTGAAAAAGCCAAATTTCGTCGCCCCGTTGTTCCTGGTGATCAATTACGTGTGGAGGTCGAAGTGGTACGAAGAAAAGATCCATTTTGGAAAATGGCTGGGCGTATAACCGTGGACTCTGCGTTAGTCTGTGAGGGAGAAATGACGGCCATGGTGCGAGATGAAGCAGCGAGCTAATTCTGCCTGATTGGCAACCCTATCGTCGTTAATGCTGACATTCCTGCGGTTCTCAAATGAGTCATTGCTGAAGTGAGAGAATCATGAATATTCATCCCACCGCGATTGTGCACCCGAAAGCGAATATTGGGGAAGATGTCCGTATTGGTCCGTATTGCGTCATTGGTGAACATGTCACCATCGGTGATCAAACTGAATTGGCTCCACATGTCTGTATTGAAGGGCATGTAGAAATTGGACGATGTTGTCGGATTTCTCCGTTTGTGTCCATTGGAACCCCTCCCCAACATTTGCAATATAAAGATGAGCCCACAAGTGTCTGTATTGGCGATCATAATATTATTCGTGAAAATGTGACCATTAACCGTGGGACGGTATTTGGAAATGGGACGACCCGGATTGGGCATCATAATTTTTTAATGGCCTATTCACATGTGGCTCATGATTGTGAGTTAGGCAATCATATTGTCATGGCCAATGCCGCGAATTTAGCGGGGCATGTGTCAGTGGGCAATTCGGTGGTCATTGGAGGATTAGTCGGGGTGCATCAATATGTCAGAATTGGTGAATATGCGATGGTTGGAGGCTGTTCGGCATTAGGTCGAGATGTGCCCCCCTACGTTCGAGCCGCAGGGGGCTATCGTGCGCAGATGTTCGGGCTCAATACGATTGCCTTACGCCGCCATGGATTTTCGGCGGTGCGAATGGCAACGCTGAAAGCTGCGTTTGAACTTCTGTTTCGGCAAGGCTATCGACTACAGGAGGCGATTAAGTTAGCGAGGAATGAATATGGCGAGAGCACCGATGTGTTGAGTTTGTTGACCTTTCTTGAAAGTACCAGTCGGGGAATATGCCAAGTCTCTTCTCGAGAATTAGATGACGATGAAGAATAGTGAATTGATTGGCTTGGTGAATGCCTGTTTTGAACCCATCTGACGATGGCAAACGCATCGGGTTAATTGCTGGAGATGGGCGCTTTCCTATCATATTTGCGGAAAATGTGCGTCGTTTAGGATTTTCAGTTTCAGCGATTGCGCTTCTTGGATCAACCCTTCCCGAACTTGAATCTCACGTCGAACGAATTCATTGGTTGAAAGTTGGACAGTTTAGCAAAGCTCTCGCCGCGTTAAAGGAAGATGGCGTGGCTCAAGCGGTCATGCTAGGCGGAATTAAAAAGACCAATGTGTTTACCACTCTCCGGCCGGATCTCCGAGCATTGGCAATTTTTAGCCGGTTGAAACACTGGAAAGATGATGCCATTCTTCGCGCCGTCGCTGAAGAATTAGAGGGGGAAGGCATTGAAATTTTGGATTCAACGTTTGGTCTACAAGATGTTTTAGCGGAGGAAGGGTGTTTGACCTCGAAGAAGCCGAGCAAAAAAGATGAAGAAAATATTCAGTTCGGATGGGACACGCTAGAAACCTTGGGCGCATTGGATATCGGCCAATGTGTCGTGGTCAAGAATCGAGTGATCGTTGCTGTTGAGGCGGTCGAAGGCACGGACGAAGCGATTATCCGAGGTGGGAAGCTAGGAGGCAAAGGAGGGGTGGTGGTTAAGCGTACAAAGCCCCAACAAGATTTGCGTTTTGATTTGCCGGCTATTGGCCCTCAAACGATTCAAACCATGGTCTCCGTTCAAGCGACGGTGTTAGCCTTAGAAGCGGGACGGACCGTGATGATTGATCGCAAAGAGGTTTTGTCTCGGGCGAATGAAGCTGGGATTTCGATTGTTGGGAAATTAGTATCAGGTTAAGGTCTACCCTAAGGGATTGTTTCTGGTTTTCCCCACTCTCGTCAGATGATACAGGTGCTACCCATCTTCTCTGGTCCGTTGGTCTAGGGCCTTTCTTTTATCTTCATGGTTCGCACATTATGACACAGCCTCTACGAGTTGGAGTTATTGGTGTCGGTCATTTAGGGCGGCATCATGCCCGCATCTATTCGACCTTACCATTGGTGACATTAGTGGGGGTTACTGATACTGATGCTATTCAAGGACAAAAGATTGCAGATGAGTTCAACATCTCCTTCTACCAAAACCCTAAGGATTTGCTGACTCTTGTTGACGCCGTGAGCGTGGCCGTTCCGACTTCTGCTCATTTCCCCGTTGTGACGTCTTGCTTGAACCAGAATTGTCATGTGC
The DNA here is from genome assembly GCA_965248225.1 of Nitrospirales bacterium. Classification (GTDB taxonomy): domain Bacteria; phylum Nitrospirota; class Nitrospiria; order Nitrospirales; family UBA8639; genus Nitrospira_E. The sequence goes on along the minus strand of CBDFIV010000015.1, from coordinate 2,491,041 downwards.
TGGTCGAAAAACCCATCACGAGCACTGAACAAGAGGGGGACGGCTTAGTTCAGCTGGCCAAAGACAAGGGAAAGATTCTTCATGTGGGTCACGTTGAGCGATTTAATCCCATAGTAGAAAAAGTTCGTCCATATATTCATAAGCCGGGTTTTATTGAATGCCATCGTCTGAGCCCTTTCCAACCTCGCGGGACGGATGTGGATGTGGTTCGGGATTTGATGATTCATGATTTGGATTTAATCCTGTCATTGGACCTTGGCCGAAGAACGCACATTGAAGCGCGAGGCATGCCGGTGTTTACCGAACACCCTGATATTGCCAACGTACGAATTCTGTTTGAATCAGGCTGTTTGGTGAATTTGACAGCCAGTCGAATTTCCACTGGACGTTTACGGAAGCTCAGAGTCTATCAACCAGATTGCTATATTTCGATTGATTTAGGGGCAAAGGATGCCGTGATCAATACCTGTCAGGTGTCGGACTCAGCCAGCCGAGAGGTCCAGTCTCAAAAAATTTCTGGAACGGAGGGTGATGCATTAACCCGAGAATTAGAGAGTTTTATTCAGTCTGTTCTAGGAACTGCTATGAGTTGTGGTGTCTCTGGCGAAGAGGGTGTCGAAGCCTTGCGGATGGCGAGTCACATCATATCCTTGATTCACTCCTCTATATTGACGCCATCTACATAAGAATTTTTATCGTGTGATTATGCCCACCGTGGTGTATTCTTTTCTGATATGCCTAAAATTTTACTCGTGACAGGAGAGGCATCTGGAGATCTTCATGGGGCGAAGCTGGCTTTGGCCCTTCAGCAATTGGAGCCGTCAATTGATCTTGTTGGAGTGGGGGGGGTGCATATGGCGCGCGCAGGGGTGCGATTGTTCCCAGATATTGCCCGAGTTGATGCGATGGGCGTGCCGGGTATTCGTCAGTTATGGAATGGCTGGAAGACCTTGCGCCAACTTTCTTCTTTGGTGAAGCACACCCCCTTTGACGCGATAGTGCTCATTGATAGTCCTGGGATGAATCTCCGTCTTGCCAAGGTTGCGGCAAAAACTTCACAGACCATTATTTATTATATTGCGCCTCAAGTTTGGGCTTGGGGGCGTCGTCGCCTCCCTCTGATACGTAAAGTCGTCAAGCATGTGCTGGCCATTTTACCATTTGAAGAAGATTTTTTTCGCAAGGAGGGTATTGCCTGTGATTATGTTGGGCATCCCTTGTTGGACGAACTGCCAGAATCATTCGATGCCAAACAAGTGCGAAAGGCTTTAGGTTTGAAGCCTGATGAGATGGTGCTTGGTTTATTGCCCGGTAGTCGCACCAAGGAAGTCCAAGATATTTTGCCGACCTTATTGGACGCATGCCATATTATTCAGGGGCAATATCCGCAGTTGCAATTGGTCCTCGCACAGGCCGACTCACTTTCGGATTCCCTCTTAGAGCGCTACCTCAGCCGATCATCTTCGGTCAAACTCATCAAGGGAAAACCGAACGAGGTCATTGCGGCTTCAGATCTGGTGCTGGTGGCTTCAGGCACAGCGACTTTACAGGCCGCTCTGATTGGAACGCCGATGGTCATTGTCTACCGGACGTCACCCCTTACCTATCAAATAGGGAAGCGTCTGGTTACAATTCCCTATATAGGGCTTGTGAATATCTTGGCAGAAAAAGAACTCGTCCCTGAAATCCTTCAGGAGCGGGTGACCGCCTACAATATTGCTCAGGAAGCCTTGGCAATATTAGAGCATCCAGCTCGACAGCGTGTAATGAAAGAGAACTTCCAGGCGCTTCGGAATTCCTTAGGGAGTCCTGGAGCATCACATCGTGCAGCAAAAATGATTTTGACTGATATTCGTCAATGAATATTTTATGGCGCATCGTCGCGTATCTTAAGCCGTATCGACTCAGATTGCTGCTAGCTTTTCTCTGTTCTGCTGGTGTTGCAGCTTTCCAGGGAATCACTGCCTGGTTAGTAGGTCCTGTGCTGCAAGAAATTTTCATCGACCGCAATCCGAATATGTTGGTGATGTTACCCCTTGTCCTTTTGGGGGTCACGATATTGAAAGCCATGTTTTCCTACGGCCAATCCTATTTGATGGGGTATGTGGGACAATGGCTCATTGCCGATGTTCGGCAACAGTTATTCATTCATATTGTACGCTTACCGATACGTTTCCATGATGCGAATAGCTCAGGGAGACTGATGGCACGGGTTATTAGCGATGTGAATGAAATGGCCAATGCTATCCCAAGCGTCCTTAAGGATATGTTTCAACAAGGCCTGACCTTTCTCGTATTAATTAGTGTGGCGTTTTACCGAAATTGGGAATTGGCGTCGGTGGTGTTGGTTTTGCTTCCGCTGTCGTCTTATGTTCTGGTTCGTGTTGGAAAACGGATCCGCAAACTTTCCACTCGAGGGCAGGAGTCGATTGGCAGTATGGCGTCTGTGCTCAAAGAAGCATTTGCTGGAATTAAAATCGTGAAAGCCTATGGTCAGGAAGACAAAGAATCCGAGCGATTCTCTCTTATGAATAGGGCCTATCGAAGAGTCCAAGTCAAATCTTCTCAGGCTTCTGCGATTTCTTCTCCGATGCTTGAAATAATTGGTGCCTGTGGAGTCGCGTTTATTATCTGGTATGGTGGGGGACTTGTGATTGATGGAGAAATGAAATCTGGCGAATTCTTTTCTTTCCTGGCTGCGTTATTTATGGCATACGCCCCTATACGAAAAATGTCGGGTGCCAATGTGGGGATTCAGCGGGCGCTAGCAGGTGGGAAACGAGTATTTTCTGTTTTAGATCTGGATAGTGAATTGGCCAAGGATGAAGGAAAGCTAACCCTCCCACCTATATCTCAGCAATTAAACTTTTCCAATGTCAGTTTTTCTTATGAAGGTGCCAACGAACCTTCTTTGGACCGAGTGAATCTGACCGTACGGGTTGGTGAAGTGGTGGCTTTGGTGGGAGCGAGCGGAAGTGGTAAGACGACGTTAGTGAATCTAGTGCCACGATTTTATCGTCCATCAGAGGGGCAGGTGACCATTGATGGAATGGACATTCGATTGGTTGATCGATCGTCTCTACGTCGACAAATTGGCATCGTGTCCCAAGAGACGGTGTTATTTGATGATTTGATTCGAAATAATATTGCCTATGGGCGGCCAGATGCGACAGAGGAGCAAATTATTGAGGCTGCGCGTGCAGCCTATGCCTGGGAATTTATTGAACGGCTGCCGCATGGGCTTGATACATTTGTGGGCGAAAATGGCCTGAAGCTTTCCGGTGGGCAGCGACAGCGGCTTGCCATTGCGCGAGCCATCTTGCGTGATCCACCAATCTTGATACTTGATGAGGCAACTTCTGCGTTAGATTCCGAATCAGAAAAACTTGTGCAACAAGCGCTGGCCAATCTCATGAAAGGCCGCACGACGTTGGTGATTGCACATCGACTGTCCACGGTTCAACATGCTGATCGCTTGGTCGTCATGCAGAGAGGGCACATTGAAGAAATGGGTACCCATGCCGAGTTGCTGCAAAAAGGGGGGGTGTATACGAGGCTCTATCAAACCCAATTTCAACTGACTAAGCTCGAACCGCTTTCTGCTAATTGATCGATTGAGCAAGATGAGTAATATGAATATATGGTGACTTGGATTAAGCTCTCCCTTCTTCCCGTTGTTGCAGCCTGGGGTATTCGAGCCCTAGGAAAAACGATGGCTTGGACGACAATCGGAGGGGAAAAGGTTGAGGCGTTTGCTCGAACGGGGACGCCGATCATCATTGCTTTTTGGCATGGACGGCAGCTGATGATGCCCCTGGCCTATCGTGGAACCTCCGCCTCTATTTTGATTAGTCAGCATCGGGATGGGGGGATGATTGCGAACATTATGAAACGTTTTGGTTTTGGGGCGATTCGGGGGTCAAGTTCTCGTGGTGGTGCGCAAGGTCTGCGCAAGCTCGTGGCTGTGGGTCGACAGGGTCAGGATTTAGTAGTCACACCTGATGGACCTCGTGGCCCAGCTTGTCAGGTTCAGATGGGTGTCATGTCGTTGGCTAAGCTCACGGGTTTTCCCATTGTGCCGCTGACTTTTGCCTGCTCAAAAAAAAAGTCTTTTCGAGCTGGGATCACTTTCAAATCCCTTTTCCCTGGTCCAAAGGTTTGTTTGTTTGGGGAGATCCTATCTGGGTAGCCCCCCATCTCAGGAAAGATGAGTTGGTTGAACAGGGCGTGGAATTCCAACGTGTCTTAAATGCATTGACTGAACAAGCTGACCTGGCCGTTCAACAACCTGATCCTGCTGCCTGTTTTCTTCAGGCCTTAAGCCAAGATTCATCCTCCTCTATCGGGTAACGCTCCCATGTTTTGGTTAATTTACAATATGTTGCTGATATTGGGTTTTCCCGTCATCATCGGGTTGCTTCTCACCAAGAAACGATGCCAACGAGGGTTGCTAGCCAGATTGGGAAAGGTTCCCACGGCTTTGCATGACCTTCGTGGACCCGTCGTGTGGGTCCATGCAGCTTCATTGGGGGAGGTCACCGCCATTGTCCCTCTTCTCAAGGCCATGAAAGGAGAGGACCCTCAACAAGAATTGGTTGTGTCGACGGTGACGGAAACAGGGCGGGAGATGGTGATGACGCGATTGAAGGGGATTGCCACACATTGTTATGCCCCTGTGGATCTATGGTGGGCCGTTTCCCGTTATGTTCGAGTGCTCAACCCGCGTCTATTTCTTCTTGTTGAATCCGAAATTTGGCCGAATTTACTGACCAGTCTTCATCAACATCAGGTGCCGGTCTGTCTGGTGAATGGGCGGATTTCTTCACGATCGTTTTCTCGATATCTGTTAGTGAAGAAATTCATGAAATCGATTTGGTTGTCGCTTGATATGGCCTTGATGCAAACGGTTCAAGATGCTGAACGGATTCAAGAACTAGGAGCCCATTCGAATGTGGTGCACGTGACAGGCAATATGAAATTTGATCAATCATTTGAGCATTCAAAGCCTGCTGATCTAGCCAAGACTATTCGAGCGTCATTAGGAGTCAGTGACACAGAGCGGGTGATCGTAGCAGGAAGCACGCATCCTCAGGAGGAAGAATATCTCTTGGATGCGTATCAGGCTTTGTGTGACTCACAAAAAAATGTGGTGCTGGTTATAGCTCCTAGACATATTGAACGAGCTCCAGAGCTTGAAGAAATCATTGGGCGATATGGATTACCTTGTATTCGACGAAGTCGAATGAGCGAGAAGAAAGCCGAGTTGACTGACCCACAATCACCTCGGGTGATTCTGTTAGATTCGCGAGGTGAATTACCCTATGTCTACAGCTTGGGATTTGTGTCTTTTGTTGGTGGCACCCTGGTTCCGGTTGGTGGACATAATGTATTAGAACCGGCGCAATGGGCTCGTCCCGTAATATTTGGCTCATACATCGATCATTGCCGAGAGAGTGCCCAGCAATTACTTCAAGCGGGAGGGGCCATTCACCTTCATCAACCCAAGGAATTAGTCAAACATCTCTTGCACCTGTTTGAACATCCGACAGCTGCTGACCAGATGGGCAAACAGGCTTTGTCGGTGATTCAGGCCAATTGTGGGGTGGTGGAGAAAAATCTCAGAATGATTCGTCAATTGTCCATGTCTTCAGGTTCTACGGCATCTGGCTCACACCCTTCTGGATTCGATTCTTCTCCGCCACATCCCGATAGCATGGGAAATGGTTATGAATACACGAGGACGATTTCTTCACAGCCGTCTTCTGGATAATGATCTGATAGCCTTGTTTGTGGTGAGCACCTTCCCCCCTTATTGGATTTCCTTTCAGCTGCGAATGTGGGATTGGTTCCAACAATACTGCCCCTGGGTCTTGCAAGGAATCGCCATGGTCTATGGTATGATCGTTCGCATTCGCCGGAAGGCCTATCAAAGAGAGTGGCTGCGGCCACAGCATTTATCCAGGCCAGTGGTCAGTGTCGGAAATGTCACGGTTGGTGGAACCGGGAAAACGCCATTTGTCATATGGTTAGCCCATCAACTGCATGCCAAGGGGAAGCGGGTGGCGATTTTAAGTCGTGGATATGGACGGCAGGATCCGTCCCACAATCTCATGGTGTCGGATGGGGAGGGGCAGGTCAAAGAATGGCGAGTATCCGGTGATGAGCCCACGATGATCGCCGATCATTGCCCATGGGCCATTGTGGCGGTAGGGCCTGATCGATTCCGTCTGGGGGGGTGGGTGTTGGAACAGACTGTCTGTGATTGTTTCATTTTAGATGATGGCTACCAGCACTTGTCCTTGCATCGAGAGTTGGATCTGCTGTTGTTCGATTCGACGGATGTCAAGGGTCTGTGCGGTGTCTTGCCAGCCGGCCGTTTGCGGGAACCCTTGGCTGCGGCGAAAGGGGCTGAGGCTTTTATCTTCACACGAGCAGAGTCTCTCTCATCGATTCAACCAGTTCAGACATGTATTGAAACGGCTATTGGACAGTCGATTAATCCTATTGTGTTGAAAATGGTTCCTAAGGGGGTTCGGCATCTGGTGACAGGAGAAGTCCAACCATTGACATTTTTATCGCAGCCTTCACTATTGCTCGTGAGCGGGATAGGAAATCCGAGTTCGTTTAGTGAAATGCTGGCGGACTATGGAGTAAAGGGGTGTGAGGAAATTCAGTTTCCAGATCATTGTGCGTATGGCCAAACTGAAGTCAGCCTGATTCGTGAAAAAATTGGCCAATATGATCATGGCATGGTTATCACCACAGAAAAAGATGCGGTGAAGCTGCGGGAATGGTTTACGAAAGATGATCCGGTCTGGGTGATCACCACTGCCTTGGAGTTTCTGGCTGGCGAAAATTATGTTCTTGAACTGTTGGACGGTGCTGGTGTTGTGTGAGGGATGGGCAGGTAATGCATGATGCCTCAGTGTGCAAGGTTTAACGATGACCGGTCGTTCCCCACATAATATTCTTGTCCGTGTTCCGAATTGGATTGGTGATGCGGTCATGTGTCTGCCGGCGCTGATGGATTTGCGCGAAGGGTTCCCTCAGGCTGACATCACGGTTTTAGCCAGATCGACCATTGCAGATTTATTGCGTGAGCAATGTGGCATCAAGGACGTGATGGTGTATGAGCATCGAACGGTGCATCAGGGCCCTTTCGGACTGTTGAGGCTGAGCCGGGTTATACGAAAAAGAGCGTTTGATATGGCGGTGCTTTTTCAAAATGCATTTGAAGCAGCTTTTTTGGCATGGCTGTCCAGTATTCCAACTCGAATTGGATATGCCACTGACGGGAGGGGATGGTTGTTATCTCATGACGTTCCACTTCCTCCGAAACAAAGGGTGCACCAGACGCGCTATTATCAACAACTGGTGCAGGGCATCACGCAAGTCCCTTTACAAGAACGAACTCCAAAGTTGGTGGCCTCGACGAACGATCAGTTCGTTTCTCAGCAACTATTAACTGAAATGGGTTCTTCCTCGAATACCCTATTCGTCGGAATGAATCCCGGTTCGGTGTATGGCTCAGCCAAGCGTTGGCGATCTGAACGGTTTGCGGAAGTCGGGGATCGGCTTGTCGAGCAAATTCAGAAAGAGCATCCAGAGTTCTCCTCCGTCCGCTGCATTCTTATTGGAGGGAAGGGAGAAGAAGATCTTGGCATGGAGATCGCCAACCAGATGCGTACGCAGCCCATTGTTTTGTCGGGCAAGACCACGATCCAGGAGCTGATCAGTGTGTTGCCACATTGCGCAGTGTTAGTCACGAATGATACGGGTCCGATGCATGTGGCTCAAGCATTGGGAGTCCCAGTTGTGAGTATTTTTGGTTCAACAGACCCTGAGACAACAGGGCCGGTAGGAGAAGAATCCTGTGTGCTTCAAGAAAAGGTGCGATGCTCCCCCTGTTTATTACGAGCATGTCCCATTGATCATCGTTGTATGACCAATATTTCGACCGATCAGGTCGTCGGAGCCGTCATGGACAGGATGGAGCGCTTCCTCTGTTCTCACCGCGCGAAGGAATCTGTTGGGTAATGGGACATGCTATTTCAACGAATATTGCGGTGTTTGTGGATCGTGATGGAACGTTAAATGAGGATCATGGGTATGTGACGTCCCCTGAACAACTGGTGGTGTTTCCGGGAGTTCTGCAAGCGCTTGCTCGCCTCAATCAATTAGGGGTTCGGGTCATCCTTTTGACCAATCAATCAGCCATCGGGCGTGGATTCATGACGGCACAGGATTTTCAGCGCATTCATCAAAAGCTTGAGGATCTTCTCAGCGCCCAAGATGGGAAACTTGATGCCGTCTATTATTGCCCTCACCATCCGGACGAGGGTTGTGCCTGCCGTAAACCGAATATCGCCATGATCCAAGAGGCTGCCGAATATTTTTCCCTTGATTTGTCTTTGTGCTATGTCGTCGGTGATAAGTGTAGTGATCTCGAAGCTGCGCACAGGGCAGGAGCTCAAGGCCTATTGGTCATGTCGAGTGACTATAGTGATGCGGCTGTACGAGGCCATGATGCTGGACAGTTTTCTATAGCCCATGTGGCGGAGTCGTTTGTCCAGGCTGTCGATTGGATAGAGGAAGACCTGTTGCTGCGGCATCAACAGGCGACAAGAGAATAGGCCTGCCATATCGCGGGAGAGGGTTCCCCCCAAACATGGATGATGAGGGTATCAAGTTTATAGACGTCTCTCTTCAACGAATCTTGGTCATCAAACTGAGTTCGTTAGGTGATATCGTACACACGCTTCCTGCGGTTGCCGCACTCCGGCAACGATTTCCTTCGGCTCATATCTCTTGGCTGGTGAAGGCGCAATGGGCATCGATTTTGGAGGGTAATCCTGATGTGAATGAAGTGTTGTCCGTTGATCTGTCCTGGCGAAAATTGCCGAAGCTTGTTCAAGGTTTGAGACGACGGTCGTACGATCTTGTGGTGGATTTTCAGGGACTGTTTCGTACAGGGCTTCTAGGAATGTTCTCTGGTGCCACTAGACGTCTAGGGTTTGCTCAAGCCAGAGAGGGAGCGCCATGGATGTATACGCATCGGATCTCATTGCCCGGAGACCAGGAGTCTTCTTGGCGGCTTTTAAAAGTGCATGCCGTTGATCGGAATTTGGCGATAGCTCGATATCTTGGGGCGGATATTTCTCGGCCAACCTTTCATTTTCCTGGACGGTCTGAAGACTCTGCTTCAATCGATGATTTTTTGCCGTATGGGCAATTGGAGGGGCATGAGAGCCTGATTGCCTTGGCCCCTTGGAGTCGTTCTGCATTAAAATCATGGCCGCTGAGTCGTTTTGTCCAGTTAGCTGAAGAGCTTGTGCGAATATCAACCCTGCGTGTGGTGGTTTTAGGTGGACCAGACGACAGCCAAGCGGCAACCGAATTTCGCCGTTTAGAGTCTCAGCGCCTTGTGAATTTAGTTGGGAAGCTCTCGCTTCGAGAATTGCCTGAATTATTGCGAAGCATGAGGCTAATTGTTGGTAATGATTCATCCCTTATTCACGTGGCTGCGGGGGTTGGGACCCCCGTGTTGGCGATTTATGGGCCGACACAACCAAAAGCCACAGGCCCCTATCCTTTATCTCGCCATGTTATCCGTCGAACGGAACTCGCATGCAGCCCCTGCGGGAAACGAACATGTCGAAATTTGCAGTATTTGGAATGCTTGCAATCTATTTCAGTGGGTTCCGTTTTAGAATCTATTCACGAAGCCATGGCTTCTCCTTCCCAATCATTGCGATGAAATTTCCAGAAAGAGCTTATATGCAGAAGTCTATCCGTCTGGTAATCGGGAAATCATATTGTGGTTGATGGCAACATTCGATCGAAAATTTCCGCAGTCGTCATCGCCTATAACGATGCACCGAATATGCGTCGATGTTTAGACAGTTTGCATTGGGTAGATGAAATTGTCGTGATTGATTCGCATAGCACAGATGGAAGCACAGAAATTTGCCTGGAATATACGGACAAGGTCTTTCATTACCCCTTTCAAGGATTTGGCGCATTGCGCAATCAGGCCATCACGCATGCGGCACATGATTGGATTTTTAGTTTGGATACGGATGAATGGGCCACCCCCGAAATCCAACAGGAAATACACGCGCTGTTAGCACAGGAACCACTTGCGCAAGCCTATTTTGTGCCACGCCGGAATTATTTTCTGGGTCGATGGATCAAGCATTGCGGGTGGTATCCCGATTATCGTCAACCGCAATTATTTCATAAGGCCCATATGCAGTATCGAGAGGATTTAGTTCATGAAGGGTTTGAATTGCGTGGGCAATCGGGGTATCTTCAGTCCTATGTTAAGCAAATGCCCTTTCGAGATATCGATCAATACTTCGTGAAAATGGAACGATATTCAACCTTAATGGCTGAAACTATGCATCATCAAGGACGACGTTTTCATGCTCATCAGCTGCTATCCCACCCGTTGTTTACGTTTATGAAAATGTTTGTGTTTCGTGGAGGGATGCTTGATCGAAAGCCTGGGCTCATCCTTTCAGTCCTGTATGCGTATTATACCTTTGTGAAGTACGCCAAGTTGTGGGAACTGCAAAAGAACGTTTGAGTGAATAGTCCTTGCATCGGTCAGGTGGTCCGGAATGACGAGTCTTCGCTAAAGCCCAAGCCATGTGTTACGAAATTGTGAATGGTTTCCCAGGCTATGCATATTTCTTCCACGTCAAATGGGGACCATGGAGGGCTGAATCATCCAAGATCCATGGAGGTCTCCAGATCAACTAGCGGGTTGAAGGGCCTCACCACAAGGTCAAAGCCATTCCTGAATCAAACGGCATGGCTCTTATTGAGTCTATTTGCTTTATATGAAAAGGGCTGATGGGATTGGGACTTTTGGAAATTTGCGCCGCTTCTTGTAGTTTTTTGGAAAGTGGTGGGATTCTGGATCAGATTTTTGAATGGTTATATACAAGGAAAAAATTGTGTGATTATCTTTGAATCCTTCGTTTCTCAGCTTCGCTTAATATCAGACAAGAAAAATAACCGCATAGGAAGCTGGAAAAAATGAGAAGGACGATTTCATGTGTGATGGTAGCCTTAAACGAGGAAAAAAATATACGGAAAGCGTTGAAGTCAATTCAATGGGTGGACGAGGTCATTGTTGTCGATGCGTATAGTCAGGATAGGACAGTGGCTATATGTCAAGAATACACGTCGCAAGTGCTTTTTCGAAAGTGGACTGGCATGCCCGATCAAAAAAACTATGCTATTCAACAAGCTTCTTGTGATTGGATATTATTATTAGATGCTGATGAATGCGTAACGCCACGATTGAAAATTGAATTAGAAGACATCCTGAATCTCTCCGATCCGTCATGCACTGGATATTTTATCCCACGTAAAAACTTTTATTATGGAAAATGGTTGCAAGGCGGTGGCTGTTATCCTGATTGTCAGCTGCGATTTTTCAGGAATGGAGCTGGAGTGTATGGTGAAGTCGAAGTTCATCCGCGATTCGATATTGAAGGAGAGGTCGGGTATTTTCAATCTCCCATGGAACATTTCACCTATCCCACCATTAGCAAACACTTTCAAAAGCAAAATGGTTTTACCTCCCGAGCTGCGCGTGAGAGGCAAAAAACAAAAGAAAAAGTAGGAGTAAATGATTTATTAGGTCGGCCACTTTTTACTTTTTTGAAATATTTCTTTGTGCGAAAAGGTTTAAGGGATGGGATTCACGGTCTTATAGCGAGTGGATTTTCAAGCTTATATACATTTGGCAAATATGCCAAACTTTATGAAAAAAGCATCTTGCCAGAGAAACATAGAGAGAACGTATCCCAATGAAGAATCCTTTCCCTACGAATATTCACATTAAGAAATAACAGCTAGGCGTATCTGTTTCTTTTCTTTTCTCGGGGATATTCTCCGTTTCACACAAGGCCAATTTTGGCGAAGGGTTAAGGTGAAGATTTAAGGTGAAGATTGTCATTTCGGCTTGGCACGTAAAGAATAGGAATGTGGGTATTGGTCGCTATACCTATCATCTTATTGAAAGTCTGGCTCGAGTTGATCAGACCAATCAGTATGAAATTTTAATCCCTGAGGGGACACATGATTTCCATCCTTGGCCAAACGTTCGGTATCGATTGATTCGGCTTCCGGTTTTTAAGCGGCGGGTCTGGGAGCAATTGGCACCACTTGTGGTGGGAAAGTACGATCTTCTCCATTTTCCTTATGATTCTTGTATTGGAATTAAAAAGGGGAAATTCATGGTCACGCTGCATGATGCCAAGCCGATCTTGTTTCCCCAAACGTCGAATCGTCACAATTGGAAGCAAGGGCTCAAGAATATTATTGCGCCGCATCCTTTTCAAAAAATTGATCATGTTGTGACGGTCTCTGAATGTTCTCGCCGAGATTTGATGGGGCAGTTGGGAATACCTGATGATCGAATAACCGTGATTTACCAGGGAGTGGATTTAGAAAAATTTACGCCTTCTGCTCAATCACCGGTTGAACCGTTTGGGTTTCCCCCATATGTCCTCTGTGTTGCGGGGACAGATCCAACAAAAAACGTAAAGAATCTCTTGGAAGCTTTTTCCAGGCTTCCCTTGGACATTCGCAGGCACTATCACCTTCTATTGGTTGGCGATGTCAATCGAAGCAACATGTTGCAACAACTGGCGAAGGACCTGGGAATAGGCGAACAAACTGAATTTAGGGGGGTAGTGTCTGAAGCAGAATTGATTGCACTGTATCAACAGGCCTCGCTCTTTGTGTTTCCATCGTTATATGAAGGGTTTGGTCTTCCAGTTTTAGAAGCGATGGCCTGTGGGTGTCCGGTTATTGCATCCAATACGTCCTCTTTGCCTGAGGTGGTCGGGAATGCAGGCATCCTCGTCAATCCCACCAGCACAACGGAATTGATGGAGGCCATGGCTCAAGTCCTGACAGATACGACATTGGCCCAAACTCTTCGAAAGACGGGTAGAGAGCAGGCCGAACAATTTTCTTGGGAAAAAACGGCAAGAGCCACTGCAGATTTGTATGAAAAAGTTGGATGTCGCTGACTTTTGTTTGGCGTAGCCGGCGGGTTTTCTTTCCCTCAAGCATTCTATGAAGCGTGAGGGAGAGATTGAGTCTCATGTGAATAATTTGAGATGGTAGACACTGCTTCGGCTCGTATACTAGTGATCGCTTTTCGTGCGATTGGCGATGTCGCCCTCATGACCCCTCTTCTTTCTCTTCTCAAGAAACACCATCCTACAGGATATTTGGTCGTGTTAGTTGATGAGCCTTGTGCGTCCATACTCGAAAATAATCCATCCCTTGATCGAATCATCAGCATTAACCGCTTAGGGGAAAATGGGGATTCAATCTGGAAACGTGGGAAAAGTTGGGTCAATCTGGTCGCCAGCTTGCGGGAAGAACGATTTGATGTCGTGCTCGATGTATTTAGTGGCCCTCGCAGTGCGGTTCTTGCCTACTTTTCAGGCGCGGCAGAACGGTATGGTGAGGATTTCAGAAATCATGGACGAGGGTTTCTCTACAATCATCCCATCAAAATCAGGCGCGAGGGGAATCACCTTATTGAGCAGAAATTAGACCTTGTGCAGGCTTTGCTGGGTGAAGAGATGCTTCAAGCCGGTCCATTAGAAATATTTTTGACTGAAAAAGAAAAGCAAGAAGGCCAGCGTTTGCTGGCAAAGAAGACCAACGAGCCAATTCGACGAATCGGATTAATTCCCAGTGCAGGCTCAAAATGGCGTGTGTGGCCGTCTGATCGATTTGCAGAGCTTGCAGATGCACTTATCCATGCTTATGGAGCTGAATTGGTGTTGCTCGGTGGTGTGAGTGATATGGCCGTGTGTCATTCTATTGGCGAACGTATGGGTACGAAACCATTAGATCTTTCTGGGCAAACAAATTTGCGAGAGTTGATCGGCGTGTTAGCGGAATTGGACTTGGTGATTTCAAATGTCACCGGGCCGATGCATGTGGCATCGGCTTTGTCCAAACCTAAAATAATTGGATTGTACGGGGTAGCCGACACAATTCAATATGCTCCTTGGAGCTCGAATGCCATAATGCTGACCAAAGGATCAAAAGAGGATGCGTATTGGTATCACGTTGATTATCAAAAGGACTATGAATATTTATGCCGAATAACCGTGGCCGATGTGTTAGGAAAGGTGAAGACGCTGATGCCTGCCTGGAATAGAAGGTCTTGAGTTGATGGGCGGAGGCATATACATGGCGAGTGCAGGTATCCTCAATATTTTGGAGAGATGAGATGCGGTGGTTCAAGTCGTGGCCTTTTTTGATTTTATTCGTCGCTGGATACGCAATTTTTCTACTCCCTGAAATCCCGTATTATCAAAATTGGATGCCCTATGGATATGAACTAGGAGGGGTGTCATTAGTGATGTTATATCTCTCCTGTGGATTCGGAAGTCTTGGATTATATGGCTTGGTCAGTTGGATGACGGCTTCGCAGAAGAAGCCCTTCATTCTTAAGGTGGGAATGGTTTCATTCGGTCTGACCGCAGCGCTGATGTGGTGCTACGGGAAATTGATGAATCTTACGCTGAGCCTCTAATTGATAGAATCATGATCCCAGCTCAATTATTTCAGCTATTTCAGCTATTTCAGTTTTCTCAGTCCAATACGGACTCACGAGCCATGATATTGAGTTGGTGGAAACATTTCATTCAAGTGATTAGTTTTTGTGCTGTGGTGATTATGTTGGCCAAGTGGGGAACCGAACTCCCCCAATGGCAAAATGTGATTGCATCGGAAAATGGGCCCGTGGAACGCATGAGCGCGGCCATATGGTTTATGGGGTTTGTCTGGTGCCTGGCTGCGGCGTATGCACAAAGGATGAGAAGTGTTGAGTGGTTGAGCCTCGCCATGTTCCTTCTTTTATTTGGCTTGCGAGAATTGGACGCGCATATTTGGAGTACAGGATGGAATCTCGATAAAATGGCCAATTATTGGAATCCAGGGTTTCCGCTGAGCGAGAGAATCTTGGTCTTGGGATTGATGGTGGCACCATGTATAGTTGTTGGGGGTATCGTCTGTCTCCGATTGTGGGAAACCATGGGACAAGCTTGGCGAAAAGGTGAGTCTTGGGTGTGCAACCTTGTGATGGGTGTAGTCTTGCTGGTTTTTTCCGTAACGTTAGATAAAGTAGGCCCCTATGTTCTTCCGGATCTAGGGGTTGGGGAGCCAGGACTAATCATCGTGATGCAAATTGAGGAATTCTTCGAATTGGTGTTAGCGGTCATGGTGATGGTAGGTCTATGGCCGTACTTGCAGGAGGCCCTTGATGGGACTGATTAATCTTAGCAGTTCCAAAGATACGGGAGCTCAAGAAGAGGAGGAAATCTCTTCTGGTGCACCACCGGTCAAGCGTATTTTGCTGATCAAGCTGCGGTATCTTGGCGATGTGGTCTTATGTACACCGGTGCTTCCTCTTCTTCGAAAGCAGTTTCCCGATGCCAAAATTACGTTTCTGGTCAAACCAGGTACTACTGCAGTATTAAAGGGAAATCCCTATTTGGATGAGGTGTGGGTGTTGCCTCGGAAATCATGGTGGCAACAACTTCGATTTCTTCAACGTGTGCGTGGGGCCAAATTTGATATGGTGATGGATTTGACTGATGGTGATCGGTCAGCTTTTCTTACCTGGGTAACAGGGGCGGCGGTCCGACTGGGCTTTAATCGAGAACGACGTTGGCGAGGCCGATTCTACACACAAGTCTTACCATCCGCCTATGGCACTATGCATATGGTGGAATACCATCAACAAGCATTAGCTGGATTGGGGATTACTCAGGCAATTGGAAATCCTGAGATCTATATTCATTCCAATCAATCGGAAGTAGATCAGGAGGGATTGAGCGAGATATTTTCCAAGAACCAACCGCTGGTCCTCTTGCATCCGACAGCGAGATATACGTTTAAGGCCTGGCCATTAGAGCGATTTGCGGCGCTCGCCGATTGGTTAAGTGAACAGGGTGTCAGCGTGGGATTAATTGGGAGTCAACGAGAAGCACAAATCGGCCATCAAATTGTGAATTTATCCAAACATAAGCCTATGAGCTTGATGGGAAACACCCAGTTGTCTCAATTAACGGCGTTAATGAAGCGGAGCCAATTGTTGATTGGTAATGATGGAGGCCCCATGCATATCGCAGCGGCAGTCGGGTGCCCGGTGTTGGGATTGTTCGGTCCGACAGATCCTGCCGTGTGGGGGCCGCGTGGCCCGAAGGTAAAAGTGATTTACAAAGGCTTAAATTGTGATGAATGTTTTTACCCGGGCTGTGCCCGTGGTGAAGAAAGTTGTATGCGCCAAATTTCTGTTGAAGAGGTCTGCCAAGCAGCTCAATCGATGCTGCCATCCTTCACAACGCCAGGAACACGTTTGTAAGGAGTTAGGAGTGAAAAGTTAGGAGTAAGGAGTGGAAGGAACGCAACAGACGGATTTTCTCCTCACTATTTACTCCTTACCCCTTACTGGTTCATGGAAAGACGGGGAGTGGCGCATAGACGAGGGGATACCCTACCAATTCTTCGAACCATCGTTCAGTTTCTTCGTGAGAAAGCGGATGTTGGTTGAGTCGTATTTCGAGACGAAATTGTCCTTCTGAGCCAACGAGCCCCACAATAGCAGAAGCATCAATACCCTTTGGCAAGGCAAACGCGGTTTGAAATTCTGCCAAGCTCCCATACATTCGTCCGCGTGACTTGAGTAATGAGAAAATTTCAGGAATTTCTTCTAACTGGCAGTGAAGGGAGCAGCGGTACATCAACTTGGTGTTCGAGGAAGGTTGTTGGAAATCAGGTAAGACTTGTTGAGGAAACCCTGTAAGATAGACCCGAACTTGCTCGGCTGGTTGAGATGTTGCCGCGAGTTGGCTGGCCGAGACAAGAAATTCGAAGGGATCTGGAGAGTTTAATTCAAATTGACAGGGTCCGAAGGCATCGGGCCATGAACAAAATAACGGGGTATCGTTGCGAGAGGTGTGAAGCGAGACTTTGTGATGGTCCACTTTGGCTTCAATAGGTATCTGAAGAACGTCGATGGCTGCTCGAAAACCCTCTTGACGATCATTGAGCCAAAATTGGTTACGTGGTGGTTCCACAGATTCTCCAGGGGCAATAATATCCGTCGTATGTAACCGTACGCGAATAAAGCCATGCGTATGGCGAAATCCCACCCAGAAGGAAGCCAATGGTTGAAGCGTGGCCAACGGATGGCCAATGCGCCAAGGATGGGCCACGGAACAATACGTGTTGACCGTTTGGTGTTTCTGAAAGACCGTATGGTACCCACCAGCAAGTAAGAAAAAATCACCTTCCCACTGGTCCAACACATGTAAGAGGGTGACATCTTCTGTTGGCCATGCTTCTAGTTGATTTATCTTATCAAGATCGGACACTTCCCACTCTTCGATATACGTAATCATCTCTTTTTCTGGCCGCATAGAAGTTAAGCCAGCTTGGCGAAGCTTATCCGTCACCAACAAAATCTCAGTAAAGGACAGAGTCGAGGTCGATTCCCAACGGTGTTCACGCATGGATAGCTTGGCCTGATGATGGGGTCTTGGAAGAGAAGCTAGAAAGCAGGAAAATTGAGACTTTCAACTCATGTATTGAAGAATCCCTCGCCATTGAGGGAGAGGGCTAGAGTGAGGGTGAACGGCGTCTTTGATAGCGAAATGACTAAGGAAGAAAAAATGGCGGAGAGGGAGGGATTCGAACCCTCGGTAGGTTTGACCCTACGCCGGTTTAGCAAACCGGTGCCTTCGGCCACTCGGCCACCTCTCCGCATGATATTTATGGTGTTATTTCAAGGTGTTGTGCTGTTGTGAGGCATTTAGCTTTCGACCTAAATCAAGACCCAATGACAAGACCTTATTTTAACCAAAAAGAAGTCCCAAAAGATAGAAGTCTTCTAACTGGAATTTTTCTTATATGAGAAAAATTAGCAATAACAAAATTCTTTTAGATCATGGCTTGTCGTAAGACGCGTGGGATTGATCGTTGGATATTGACTCTTTTGCTAGTGGGCGCGTTTGATCGCGAAAGGTTTTGGCGTCTCGCTGCGAGGTGAGCCCGCGACGTTCTTTGGGCTGACATGTCCCGTTGTGATCTTTGTATTTGAGCCGGACGCCCCAGGCGGGTTTGCCGTGTTTGTCGTATTTAAAGATCCCGTCGGGCATGGGTGGTGTGCGAAATTTTCTTACGGAGAGAAGAAATGTTCGCAGCTTGGGCACTGCCAAACCCTGTCGTCCACTTTGTGTACATGGATTTGCTTGTGGTCTGAATCCCAGCAACGTGAGCAATAGACCTCCTTTGGGTCTTCTCCGTCTACGACATAGAAGGTTCCGTCCCATTTCATGGTCTTTTTTTGATTGATGAGAGCCTGCTGCTCTCTAATCGTGTCTACGTGTTCGCGGAGTTGTTTCTTGAGGTCGTGGATTTCAGATTGTAGGTCAGCGATTCGTATGTTGGACTCGAGGGGAACCAGTTTCCCGAATCCCTTCCACTTTTCTGTTACCCAAGCCCATGAACTCCAAAGCCACTCCATGGGTTACCCTTCCTTCATTGCAAGATGTTTTTGAATTTTCGGAACTCCCATGGCGGGACGGGGTTTTTGGCTTTCCAGAGGCCGATGCGCCGCGACCTCTAGTGCGCTCTCTCTTCCTTGGTCAGTGTCACGCCTTCCTCTTTGAGGACTTGTAGTTGGGCGTCCCTCTTTGCGAGACAAAGAGGGTCTTCTTCTAACGTGCCATCGCCCATATCCTCGCTCATGCAGTTCATGTTCATCATTTGATTGGGCGTTGCGGAGGCCATGAGATCTCCGCGAGACAGGGCGAGGTCAATTTCCCAGGTACGATCAATTTTGGCAATTTCTGTCGTAATCTGCTGGTGGGATTTGCCATCGGCTTGGCGACTGACAATATATGCACGTCTCACCATGACCGTGACTTTTTCATCGCCCGCTTTCGTTTGGTAATGGCTGATGATGGCGGAGGCTGCCACAGGCAGACAGCCGGGGAGGGGCGTGATAGCCAAGGCCAGCAGGAGCCATGGCCATCTACCAATTTCCTCCACCCTAGAGTGCATCGAGAATCTTGGCGCGCTGCGTTTGGAATTCTTCTTCAGTGATGAGGTTGCCCGCTCGTAGGGTTTCAAGTTTTCGTAGGCGGTCTTGAACATCCTCTGCTGTTGCCTCGGCGTCTGATGGGATTTTTCGCAATGCGTATTGATGTCGCAATTCCTGCTGAATGTTGGCGTTGAGTGCCTGAATCCAATTATTGTAGTGCCCCGAAATGGTTTCTAACTTATCAGCGTATCCCGAAATGTTGTCTGGATCTGGTTGGGAAGGTGGCTGGTATCTCAGGTTTTCACTATTTTTATAGAGAATGCTATAGCCTTCGGCTGTGTAAGGAATATCGCCCCACGCCTTATGCTCTGTCTTATAGTTCAATTCGCAACGGATTAATCCTGGTTCGACATCCTGCATGTAATAGAAAACCTTGGGGCCACCATGGCTGCGTAGAATGGCGGCTTTCACCTCCTGTGCTGACAGCGTGTGTCCCTGGTGTTGAGGGACCGTCTCGTCCTGTATCGTCAACAGTCGGTAGGGGCAGCCCGTTAAGATGAGAAGAGTGATGACAATTCCAATGTATTTCATTTTCCGACCCTCCCAATGATGCTGCGTGGCTTGACAGGTTTAATCCTTTAGGGCTCAGGCGAGTTTCTTTTTGTAGCTAGCCAATATTTTCGAGCCGTTTGTCTTCCTTCTCGTACTCGGCTTCTGCTAGATCGGTTTCCTTGAGCACAGTTTCTATGTCGTTCCCTGGTAGACAGGATTTTACAGTGGGAGCCCGATCTTCGTTGTGCTCACAATGCCATTTTGATATCTCCCTTGAGTATCGCAAGCCGATGCCGTCGACCACCTCTCTGTGCAAGAAGATTTCAATGGTTTCAGCTACGTATAGACTATCAGAATGGGTAACCTCAAGAGAAGAATTGGTTTGTCTTTGGGATGGACTATTTTAGTTTGAAACCCAGGAAGTGTCGATACCTATCCATGATTGGTGGCATCGTAACCATGCCCCAAACCGTTTATGGAGATATTTCGGGTAAGCTTTTTGTTGAAGTAGGGTGATAGCGAGGTCTTTGTCCAATCACGGTTCCCAAGTGAACAAATGCGTATATTTTTCTAATTTTTGTTAGAGAATTATTGCAGATTGGAAATTTGATTTAATCGTAGGTATTGGGTTGCTTGGGTCCTTTTTTATGCCACAGACATTTGGGGACACCTTATGGGATGGGGATGATGAATCCGAATCATCGCATATCAGAAGCATGACATGAACCATTGAAAAATTTTATCTGCAGAAGCCTTCTCCACTTCGATCGACAATTGATTTGGTTTTTCTGATCGGGCATAGGCCGCTCTGGCTAGGTGATAGGCTTCTTCAGCTTGCATACGACTTACATGACGATTGCACCCATCCACCAGTCCTTCCATCCAAAGCGGGCGAGGGGACAAGGCTACAGCTATATCAGGCAGATCGGCCATTCTTAACAACCCTCGAATGATGGAATCTGCTGGCTGATACACAAACGATTCATTCAGCAAGGCCGTATAGCTCACAAGAACTCCATGCACATACACCGCACGAATGCGTGGTTCGTACAAAGCTGCAAGAAGAGCGGTTACTCCCCCTAACGGTTCACCTCGCTCTGGAAAGAGAGTGGCATCCAAAGGCACGGCCAGTTCGTCACCAACATCGTTAGTTGGTGCAAGAGAATCACCCCACAGGCCTATCCGCTCTTGATCGAAGTCTCCTCGATTGAGGAGGTAATCGATCACGGTTCGCAGATCGCGCACGCGAGAACTGAGCAAGCTTTCTCCAAGCATGAGACTTGTGGCAGTGACACCGGCGCTCGGACTGAGTCTGCCACGGTACACTTCGCCATGTCGTCCATCACCGATCCCTCGTACTTCCGCTAAACAGACAGCGATCCTTTGACTCAACAGACTCTGGATCAGTGGACGACATTCTCTCTTCAGCCGAAGATTGCCCTCCTGCGTCACACCAATCACTATTGGTGGTTTCGTCTTGCCCAAACCAGTCGGCCACAGAATCTGTAAGCGGACGAAAAGGTTTTCTTCGACTTTCAAAACCACATATTCTGATTGACCAAATCCTTGCCTCGTTGACTGCACTCGGTAGGATGGAACGAACGTCATGGGTCCAAGGATCTCGGTGAGTTCTTGTGGCAACTGTCTCGCCTGTGTGCTTGGTTTTTCTGCTTCTCGAAGCTTACGACGAGTGGTGAGGTGTTTCTGAGCTATGTCCCGTGTGACCTCATGAACCAGGCGCATTTTGAATGTCTTGTGCGTTTCCCTGGTCAAACATTCTAGTTTTTCTTTTTTGACCGGTTCGGTCACCTCCTGTTCCGGAACGGGAATACCAAACCATTCTTTTAATATGAGATAGATCTGACTTCGGTGGAGAGGACCGACATTGGTGCAATGGGAATCCATAGGGCCGTGCCTCGACCCACGACCGGAACCATGAACCGATCGGAGCGCATCGTGTTGGCCATAGAGCGCATGCGTTTTTTCGAGGTGATTCCAGGTCATATCATGCTGAGGATCCCACGCAAATTCTCGTCCATAGACCAATCGGCGCGGGGCAATCGAGCCAAGAATGACCCATGGCCAGAATCCCCATCGCGCGGTATCAGCAAGATTCCGTGTTGAGTCCCAATCTCCCATCGACAGGTGACCAAAGTTGAACGCGACCACTGCCGCTACCCGTTCATCTAACGCGCCAGCAACTGCTGCTATATCTCCTCCCCCTGCCACTGTTCCGATGATGATGATTCGGTCCTGGTCAATTTGTGGATTAGCGCATAACCAATCAATGCCCCGCCTCACATCCTGAACCATCCAGCCCATCAAACTTTCGCCTATGAGATCCAATTGCATGCCAAGGACATGGCGGAAGTAGTAGTCCTGCCGATCCACACGAAATGAGCCGCCGCAGTCTCCTGATGAGACAAAGGGATGTTGCCGTCGTTCGCCATGTCCGAGTAAATCCATGATGAGGACGGTGCATCCTTGTTGGGCGAAGGTCATCCCCATGCATTGCAATTCTTCTTCAGTTTTTGGATCGTGATGACTGTGACAGATGACAATCGCAGGCATTTTTTTGTGGTTTGGAGTGGGCGATAGATATTGGCCGTCACGGGCAAGTCCATGTGGCCTTGAAAGACCACATTGTCGATTCGGTATCGGTCTCGCTCTAGAGTGCCGGTGATCACAGCGTCAGGTTTTTCTGAATGCGTCACATTGTTTGTGAGCGAAAGACGGAGGGCATTCAGGCGTTCATCACGAAAAGTCTCCCACTCTGTTTTCGTATTTATTCGCTCAAATAAGGAATGATCCTGTTGCGCCGCTTCTTGCAGTCGTTTTGAGAGAGGATCCCCAAGCTCTAGAATCCGGCGATTGCCGAAAGCGACCTTTCGCTTCCAAAGCCAATGTCGAAGTTGGGGAGGGAGCATTCCACTTATGAATCGGTTGATCTGCATCGGCAACGTTCTAAGCTCTCAAGGACATCAAAATTGAGGCCAGGCGAGATTAGCAGATTTATCTGAGCGGGGTAGGCCTGTTCTTAACGTGTAGTGTTGTCCTGAAAGCCAAACGCTTCCCTAGCCTCTCGCAGGAGGCGCTCATTTATAGCTACCCTCTGGTGGGATTTTTTGGAAAACCGATTGTTGCGGGTCAGGCGGATAGACTATCTGATGAGGGCGTTACAGCAGGGAATCATTCCCCTGAAGGAGGATTGTTTTATTGTAGATGCTTGAAACGCAGAGTTCGCTTCAGGGGCTCTTGGGACCGATGTCCCGGCCGAGGAATTGTTCGCCGATGTAATCAATGCCTTCGTCTAAGGCCGCGTCAAAGCTTTCTACAAAATTCTCTATCCCAATATGGTTCATCACGCTTAATTCATTCAGGGTGCGACGGACAGCGGGGTTCATCCCTTTAATGAGGACCTTTGTTCCATTCTTTTGAGCATTATTCGCCATGTCCTCAAGTGCAAAGGCTCCGGACAGATCGACCATGGGAACATGAATGAGCGAAATAATGAGGACCTGATAATCTGTGAGCTTATCGACTTGACGGTAGAGTGTGTCGGCAATACCAAAAAACATGGGGCCATTTGGTTCAAGGACCGCAATGAGTTTTCTCAAATGTTTCGGAACGCGTTCATGCCCGGGCTTCTGGCTCTCTTCAAGGCCTATCACTTCTGGCTTCCACATCTCGCTCATGTCCCGGACAAACAGGAAGAAGGCAATGGCGAGTCCCACGCCAACGGCCACGAGTAAGTCTTCCCATACGGTGAGGAGGAACACGGTCCAGAAGGTAATTTTGGCCGGTGTGGGGATGCGATGCAGAATGGGGAATACCCTGAAGTCTAAAATATCGTAGCCCACCTTAAACAGGATGGCCGCGAGGCAGCCCATGGGAATATACGAG
The DNA here is from genome assembly GCA_965248225.1 of Nitrospirales bacterium. GTDB lineage: Bacteria > Nitrospirota > Nitrospiria > Nitrospirales > UBA8639 > Nitrospira_E. The sequence goes on along the minus strand of CBDFIV010000015.1, from coordinate 2,467,490 downwards.
GCGAGGGGTGCTAATCCTAGAACCAGAGCGAGAAGCACGCAGCCATGGACAATGGTTGAGAGAATCGTTCGTGCGCCACATTGAATATTGGCGATACTTCGCATTGTGGCGGTTGCCGTCGTCAGCCCGCCGATTAAACCTGCTGCCATGTTGGCCAGCCCTTGTCCCCATATTTCTTGGTCGCTGTTATGGCGTTCATCATTACTCATTTGGTCAATGACCACGCAGGTCAACAGGGAGTCATAGACGGCCAGGCCGGCTAGGGCGCCGGCCACTGGGAGCATTTCATACACCCGGCTCAGGGGGGGGAGATAAAGATCGGGCAGACCAGTTGGTACCTCAGGAATGTAGTCAATATTCAACGCTAAGGCGTTGGCCACGATCGTTCCAACAGCAAGCCCAATGAGTGGGGCTGGGAGCCAGATCACTTTGGTGATCTTTGGCCAGATCAGAATGGTCCCCAGGGTGAGAAGTGAAACCAGTAGCGCATCCAGATGGGCATTCATGATAGAGCTGGGGATGGCCAGTAAGGCTTCACGAACGGAAGAGAGGGTGGGAAGCCCAACAAAGGGGTTGAACTCGATAATCATGACGATGGCACCAATCCCACACATAAATCCGGATATGACGGAATAGGGCGTGAGGTAGATGAATTTCCCGACGCCCATAGCTGCCAAGATGAGCATGATGACGCCGCTCAAAAACACGCATCCGAAAGCAAAGCTCAGATCTGGTTGGCCATTCGCCAGCATGTGATCGTGCATGACGACGGCGAGCTGAACGGTTTTTGGGCCCGTCGGTCCGCTAACCCCGACATTTGACCCTCCGAATAGGCCACCAACAAATCCCCCAGCAATGGCTCCCCACATGCCCGTAATGGCACCTAGCCCAGAAGCCACGCCAAAGCCCAAGGCCAGCGGCAATGCAATGAAAGCGACGGTCACTCCGGCTAACGTGTCCTGGGCGATGTTGTTTCCCATGGTCCGAATTCTCGGCCAAGGGTTCATTTCTGAAAGGAAGCCTTTAATTTTATTTCCAATGAAATCCATCGATGTTTAGGGCTTTCTATTTTTTAAGAGGGTAGCTGAAAGCAAGGGAGGGGATGACAACGATCTTCTCAATTGCTTGAAACTCGTGAACAGAACAGCAAATCTCGTACCTGCTTTTTGTTTGAAAAAAGTGGAATGAATTAAATATAAACTATTGAATATTTTGGTTTTTTGTTAATTTTTAGAGGGTCGGATGAGGCATGTTTTGGTGCCAGAACGAAATCGCTCTTGAAGCGATGTGCAAAAGCGCACACATTAAGGTGACGCATTGGTATTATGGGGTGCTATTTTATCCCTCAAAAAAATCCGAAAAATATCGGATGAGATCACTGATCGTGACAATTCCTACAATTTTCCCTGACTCTGTCACGACCAGATGACGAACCCCGTTCGCCTTCATCATGGCCTGAGCCGCACGAACCGGTTGATCACTCTCGATGAGAAGCATTTCTGATCTCATAATGGCTCTCACCGTGGTGGTCTCCATATTGAGGCCTTTAGCAACCCCTTCTCTAGACAGTCGTTTATCGGAAACGATCCCCACGTAATCGTCTCCATCGGTTACGAGCAAGGCACCTACCCCTTGATCGATGAAGGATTGACTCAATTCTTTGAGTGTGGCCTCTACCGCAATGGTTTTGACATCTCGGGCCATGTACTCGCTAATAGTTGGGGACGTTTTTCCCGGATTGTCCTGTTCAGCCATGGAGTGTTCTCCTTGTGTTTAGAGGAAAAGGTTGGGACAGAAGAAGGTCAAGGTAAGGCCGAGGTGCATATTTCAGCTTTCACGAGATTAATGGGCGGTCAGACTTTTCACCATCGGTGGAGGGTTTGATTCCTGTGTGACAGGATATAACAAATTGGTCTGATTATTACAAAAGCTGGATGACTATACGTATAGGCTGAAGTGTAGCCGTATTTATTTTCCGCTAGGGCTCAGGAATGATTTGAAGTGAACGAGCAGGTGCAAATAATGGCGGATTGAAAAGGAAAGACCGCCGGTTATGGAGAAACAGATTTCCCCATTTCTGTACTGACGAAAGCAAGAATTTTTTCGGTATCTTCTACGATCCCATCCGTGACATTGAGACCAAGCGCTTTATCTTCGTCGTCTAACGTATCGACCAACCCTCGTTCTTGGAGGAGGTTCAAATCCCAAAAGACGATTCCATGGCTGACCCGTTGGCCGTTGATAGTGGCCATCACGTTAATGTTATCCCCATGTTCGGTGGGCGTACTCAAAAAAGATAGTTCCACCTTGTCTCGTGTGGCTTGTTGGATAAACTCGATAAAGGTCTTAATTCTTTCGAGGCTATTGGGGTCTATTTGCATAAGGAGATGTTCTTTCTGTCTAGGGCAGGGTTAAAATATTTAGCACCAAGTCCTTAGTTTTGAGACAACATCTTTTTGGCGGCAGCCAAACGGTAGCCCGCATACATCAGAAGGGCCAACGCGACCATCATTTCTCGATATTCATTCATGCCCCATATAAATTCTTGATAGAATTGATCGTGAGGTTCGATCCAGGGAATGTCAACTTCTCTGTACCAGAGTGGTGCAAACTCGCGATAGATTCCTTTGAGTTCACGGAAAAGAAAGGCGATGCTGATGGCCGAAATCACGGGACCTTCTGGAATGGCGGGCTCCATTGGTATGGGAAGATGAAGATCGTGTCGAAATTTCCAGGATAAAGGCAAGAGAAAAAAAATACTGAGGATGAACAAAGCAGATAATTGATGAACGGGGAGGCTAGAATTATGTAAATTCGTTTCGCCGGAAAAGTGCTCTCCCCACCATGTCGGGGTGGTCCATTGGAGATAGCTCTGGCCCCAACTAATTTCCTCCCCTGCAAAGAATAGCGCTGCCAGGGCAACAAGGCCAACAAGGCCCGCTGCCCAATAATTGTTCGCTTTCCAAAATTTCCACGTTGAAATAAGTAACAGACCCCCTGCCATACTTGCCGCAAGGAACGTGAGAATTTCAACCACTTGTAATTCTCGTTCCTCAATTTGGAAAATATACGACACATAAAAGTGTGGCGCGGTGACATACGTGAATATCAAAGCCAGGATCACTAAAAGAGGCCAGGAATAAGCGAGAATGTTCTTGAGACTCAACAAGACATTTTCCTCTTTATGAAATGCTCGGATGATCTTTGGAAATGGACGTAATGAGCTGATGTAAGAGCATACGTGATTGGGTTTTCGTGAACCCAATGAATGGCCCATGTCTCAAAATGAGTAGGTTCTAGGCTGTTCCCTGTGGTCCAGACGTGGGAATATCCGGTTGGTCCTGCTTTTTGGCGCGCTCGGCGATGTTTTCCATCAAGCCCGCGAACTTTTTGTATTGCGGATGGTCTGGCGATAAGGGGTTGCCATCTTCGTCGCACATCAGCTCTTGCATGCCTTCTAAAATTTCACTCATCTCTGGGAAAAACTCACCATCTGGTTTTTTGCGTCCCATGTGGGTTCTCCTTCATGTATGAAATAATTAATGAGGTAAATGACTACGTTAAGATTTTTTGTCTTGGTCGAGAATGCTTTGGATCACGATTTTGAGATTGTCGAAATTAAGGTTATTGATTCGAATGTTGCCATCCAGCACGACGGTCGGGGTATGAGTGAGCTTGATGCGCTCACCCCATTCCTTGCCTTTCCCTAATTCTTGAAACGGCTTTCCGCTTGCGAGACCGGCTTCAAATTCTGTGGGGTCTAGTCCGACTTCCTTGAGAACCAATTTCCGCATGGTTTTATCAAATACTTCAATATTTTTATCGTGAATGGATTGAAAGAGCACTTCCTTCATTCTCTGGCCTTTGCCCATGGTCACGGCTTGATTATACATTTCAAATGCGGTGGGTAATTTCCCTGGCATCACGGGAAATCCGATCATTCGTGACTCAAATGTATCGCCGAATTCTTTCTGGAGCTTTGTCACGACGACACGTTCAAACATGTGGCAATGCGGGCAATAAAAATCAGCGAATTCCAATAAAATAACTTTTCCAGATTCGTGGAGAGACGGTTCTCCGTCCATCATTTCATATTCACCCTCGAGCGCACTGAACGCCATATTGACCGAACCCAATAGGCAAAAGAGGCTAACAAGTAGGGCAAGCCCTATCTTTAGTCCAAACCGTGGCTGTCGTGCTTTCATAGGAATCCTTTCATCATTTCCAATTGCTGGGAGATAGGCTCTCGAATCCAAGAAGCGTGATACGGTAACATCTCCAGTTAATTGTGGCGGACAATAATTGCCTCATCATATCAGACTAGGCCTAGGCGGCTTCAAGGTTAAATCGACTGAGAAAGAGGATTATGAGTCATTTTTGTCTTATTCGTGGGCTTTGGAATCATTTTAAAAAGTGGGTGGATTAAAGGAGGTTGGTAGATGAACATTGTCAATTTGAAAGATTACCAGACATTTTCTGGTGAAAAAATGAAGAAGCTGAATGTGTTTGAAACCCCCAGGTTTTTTTGTGATGTGTATTGTTTTGAGCCTGGGCAATTTCAAAAGGCCCATGCCCATGGCGACCAAGATAAATTGTATTTTGTGTTAGAGGGGCAGGGAACCTTTCAAGTCGGGACGGAAAGTCAGGTCTTAGAAGAAGGGCAGGGGACCATGGCCCCTGCGGGTGAAGAGCATGGTGTTGTGAATCATACGAAACAGCGACTGCGTGTGTTGGTGTTTATGGCTCCTAATCCTAGTTGAGATATTCTCGTGGGGAAGGGCAGAATTCGTCTTCGAGTGTGGAGGAATCAAAGTCGAATAACATGAGAAGTAGGTTGCATTCTAGGTAGGGATTTTGGATTTGTTTTAGAGATGAGGGCTGCCTGAATCTTTTACCTGCTGAGGATTCAATTCTGGTGATATAAAGTATTGAAAATATATGCAAATGCTTTTTGACCGCTTGGTTGCCTCTGTAGGATTGTACGCAACCCAGTATTTGAAGATCTCGATGGGGTCAACATATGTTCTGGAATAAACGAGTGGAGGAACTCGAGAAAGTGCTCAAGGTAAAACTTAAGGAATTAATAGAGCTGGCTGAAACGAACCCCGTCGTCTGGAATAATCCTAATATTGTAGAAGTGGTATTTAACAACCCTGATAATCAAATACCCACTGGAAAAATCGTGTTAAGGATCGCTGGTGTTACAGGTCAATCATTGTCCCCTAAGGATATTACGACACATAGATTTCTTGAATTGGTCGTCAATTCTCCAAAGGGAGCGATAGCTGGAAATATATCATCGGCGTTAGGCGCCTTTTCAGGCACCGATGATACGATCATCGAAAAATTGAAACAAGACGGTGCCCTGGAGTATTTGTTGAGTAAACCTAGAGAAAAAGCGCAGATGTTAAAAGAAACGTGTTTTTGATAACCCGGTGGCTTCAAGAGGTACAAGGGTTGGGAGAAGTGAGAACCTGAAGAAAAAAAATAGACTCGTCTTTGATTGAAATAGTGGACTGGACCCTGTATCGCATTTCATTGAACCGTTGCCGAAATTGTATCAATCACATTTGTAGAGAATTTTCTGGTTCAGGCGGTCTAATCGACTCCCATATCCTGTACAGGATATCTGGAAAGGAGGATTCGCTCCTGGATCATTAAAGCCAGGCCGTTTTCCTCTATTGATCCATTCGTCCATTCTTTGTTCATTCTTTTTTTCGCATTGTTCATAAGACCGTTTCGCGGCATCCCTATTTACCTGAAGCATTTGACACATTTTGTTTTTGAGCGCGTCGGCGGTAGGTTTTGGTCGCACAGGAGAACTCGCCTGGGTTTTCGGTGGATTCTGCTCTAGCTGATTAGGAGCACAAAGTTCAAGAATTTCCTTTTTAGAGAAATCACTTTCTAGTAATTTATTGATCAATGCTCCATCACACGCACCAAAAGCGTTTTCTATCTCAGAATCACAACCAAGGAAAAGGACTAGCGGAATCGTCAGGGTGATGGCTGGCCACAATCGCATATTAGTCTGGATTCTTTGGCTCTAATTTCCGAGTACGAATTGTTCGTAAGCTCTCTTTATCTGTGAGGCTGAGGTACAGTGGTGAAAATGAAAAGTAAGTGGTTTGCATTAAAAATCATCGGGAACCACATCAATCCTCCCCATGTACCATTTGCCGGGTTTCGGTTTAGAATTAAAAGGCCCTTGAATCCCTGAGAATTCATGAATATAGCTTCCTGTTGCTTTATATTGCCCATCAAAGGTCAGGGTATAAATTGTTATATCTCCATCTGTATGCCTTTGTTTGAACTTAAGCGACGGAAAATTAAATGAAATGATTTTGGCGATTGTTCTACGACATGCCCCATGCACGGGAGTGTCTGGATACTGAAAATCCCTTTTATCCTGACATTCAAGGATATTGTATATATTCTCCCTTTGATCTACCTTCCAGAAATTATGAAAATCAAGGGGTACTCCTAAATCCTTATTCCAACGTGAAGAGTGAGTCTTCCACATTCCAGCCAGAGGGTCTTGGGAAGTGGACCTTTTTGCCTGAGGAGGTTTGCCTGCCTCGCGTATCGATGGTGGTTGTGAACCCCGGCCACAAAGTTTCATGATCTCAGCCTTGGTGAACCCAGCGCTCATCATCTTATTTATTTGATCCCCAGAACAGGTGCCGGCAAAGACCATCGTGGGAGTAAGAACAAGCAGAATCAATAAAAGAAAGGTGGTCTTACATCGTGGCATAATTTCCCTCCAAGGCGTTAGATTTCACTCAAGTATAATTGACCCTTTTTTATTTGCGATTCTGGGAACAATTGGTCATCATTCAAAGGCGCAACCTCATTTCAAGAAAAGAAATTACTCAGGCACGAGAAGAGATTATTGTTGCTGACTCGCCTGTTTTCAACCGTGTCTCCATACGTGAGCCATTTTCACGGGGGTTCAGAGTTTACTGCCCTTTGCGTATAGACACTAAAAGTAAAAAGATTGTGGGGAAATTTCGACTCAAATAATATTACCATCCACTCTTGCTCAAAACAGAATATGAAAATGGGCTATTCCCTAAAATCCATGGGCTTCACATGGTTTTGGACCGTAGTGAATGCCAATACTACATATATTCCACCCTAGATTCCATCATGTGAAGTCGATTAAGGAACGAAGATTGGGCTTTTGGTCAGGTTTTTTTCGTTCGCTGATGCTGTTGGAAGCACAGATTGATGGAGGCTCACTATGAAACAATTGAGTACTATAAGATTTCCCCTCTGGTGCTCTTTTTTGATCTTTTGTCCCTTTGGTAGTTCCATCCATTTTCTTGTTTCTCCAAATTTGGTGGAATCAGCTGGCCCCCATCGAAGTTTTTCCTGGAATGCCTATTCTTCAGGCACTGAATCTTTTTATCAGAGAGGTCTCTTAAAGTTGGTCGGCCAACCTCGCCTTGCTCCAAAAGATCAGATTCAATTTGTGGATATCAGCCAAGGGCACGGAGCAAAACCTGGTGATGATGAATTTCCACGGTCTTTCTATCTTGAAGTGCCGTTTCGAATGTTGGGTGAAAACGCGGGAATGGTGATTTTTGCAGAGACCCCTGTATCACACACCATTCGGGTAAAGCACCACAGCCATCAGGCTCAGACCGTCAAAGGCCATTTGGTGAAAGAGGTTGAGTTCGCCCACTTTTCGGAAATCGGGACGGTTGACTTACAGGGAAATGGCGATGATTTAGTGTTCATCGTCATGGAAGATGGAGGAACAGGGTTTCATCAAAAATGGCTTGTTTTGCTGAACCCGCAAATCTCAGAAATAGTAGAAGTGGAACTCGGTTTTAGTCATGATGTTACGGAACCGATTACGGATTTTTCTCCCAGCCAAAACTTCTATAAGCCCGAGTTTCGAACGGAACGCCTCTTTCTTGAGGAGCTCAAGTTTGGCTATGGTTTCTTGAGTGAAGATGAGGTAAAGGCCCAGCAGAGCAACCCCGCTTTCGCTTATTACTACTGGAAACAAGATAACGGAGATATCTCCAATGGACCTATGCGAATTCGACGATATAAGGGAGGCAAGCAATCTGACGAGGTTGAGGGAGATTTGGAAATAGGCCAGCTTGTGTACCATGCTCAGTTTAAGGCAGGTGTCGTGGCCTACGATCAACAAACCGATGAACACTACGTCCTTTTTCATCCCGATGATATGTATCATTGGCCTTCGGTTTTAGAAAGAATGGGGAGTTATTTGCTAATTGGGACGTATGGCGAAGGGCTCGCGGTGGTTAATCTGGAAACCTTTCATTTGCAAAGGATTGTCTTGGGTGGGGATAACGAGAGCGTTCAACGTATTGATATCCTTGGAAGGAACACTATTCGAATCAACGATAGTCTGGTTTTAGACCTAGACGAACACTTATAAGACTCAACCTTATAATGTGCTATTGAAAAGCCTGGGTTAGTTCTGATTTCTCAGAAGGGCAAAAACCCCCTCAGTGACATATTTGTGCGGTAGAAAGCTGATATTTAAGGCTTTCAATTTTGGGTGAAGACTCACCTGACAGTCAGAGCAGTCTGGTGAAATACGATGAAGCGAGGGGTGAGGCCAAAAGCCTCACCCCTCGCTTGGAGAAAGGAGAAGAGATTATTGAGGGCTCATCTCATTGAATGTTGAAGGATTATCTTTCCCGGATACCGTGAGAATGCCGACAGCTCCTTTGGCCACTCGGAAGATACTATGGTCGACTAATAAATAGGCGCCTGGGACATCCACCTTGAATTCCACAATGGCAGCACCAGCTGAAGGAATTAAGGTTGTTTGCACATTTTTATTGACGGTTCCGCCAATTGCGCCCTCCACATACACTCTGTCAAAAATTTCACCGATGATGTGGAAAGACGAGGTGCCATTTGGGCCAATATTACCCACAAAGAGTCTGACTGTTTCTCCTGTTTTGGCCGTCAGTTCTTCTCCCATGAGTGCTCCGGCTTTGCCATTAAACACGACATGGTCTGGGTGTTCGGCTAACCCTTTCTCCATGGAAAGTTCCATAATACCTTTTTCTGCACTGGGCTTCGTGAAAAATTCGCTTTCAAACACGGCATATTCTCGATCAACCTTGGGAAGCCCTCCTTTAGGATCCACAAGAATCAACCCATACATGCCATTGGCAATATGGGCTGGAATGTTTGGGACAGGTGAGGCGCAATGGTACACATATAATCCCGGGTTTAACGCTTTGAACGAAAAGGCCCCTTCCTGTCCAGGAGCCGCCAAATTAGCGCCCGCACCACCACCTGGGCCATTCACGGCATGCAAGTCCATATTGTGTGGGAATTGGCTATCTTTGTGATTTTTCAAATGCAGCTCGACCGTATCACCCACACGGACCCTAATCATGGGGCCAGGGACGGTCCCATTAAAGCTCCAAAATTTATATTGGACTCCATCAGCTAAGGTTCCGACATATTCCTTGGCTTCAACATTGACGACGACTTTGGCTGGACCTTTTCTGGTAATGGGCGCAGGGACTTCCGGCAAGGTCGTCAGTTTGGCTTGAACGGTTGGCATATCCATCGCCGATGTGGTCGTGGCAAGCCCCGAAAGAGTTAGGGCTATGAATGATGCAGCTACGATGAGCCGTGTTGCTGTGCATTGAATATTCGTGGTCATGAATTGAGTTACTCCTTCTCCGTGATAGATTTTGTGGGAAATCCAATTTTGCTTCATAAGGAGGTATGATAGGGCAATCCTCTGCAGAAGCAATGATATAGATCATTAAATTGACGGAAGAGTGACGATAGTGTGGCCTGAGAAGGAAAAAAGAGGAGTGGGGGATGATCAAGACGAGGTTACGATAGCGCGTGAGGGGCCATTTCTTGGAGATGTGAGAGATTGAGAATAAGCAGTTGTTTCCCATGACCAGCAATGAGTTGATCTTTTTTGAAGCGGCTGAGGATGCGGCTGGTGGTTTCTTTGGTGAGTCCGGCCATATCGGCCAGGTCTTGGTGGGTGAGTCGAACGGAAATTCGAAGGCCATGGTCTTCTTGAATACCTGAACGTTCAGCCAAGTTGACCAGGAGAGCGGCCACACGTTGTTCGGCGCGGTCTAAGGCAAAGCCTTTGGCATTATCTTGAGATTCTCGGAGTCGATGACTGAGGTAATTGATTATGCTGACGGCGGCTTCAGGATTGCGTTGGATCACATCGAGCATGGTTTTTCGATGGATTTTAATGACGGTCCCTTCGCCCATGGATTGGGCACAGCCCGGATGAGAGTCGCCTGAAAAGGCTGAGGCTTCACAACAAAAGAGGTCACCTGGCATGAGGACTTTGAGGGTGACCTCACGTCCTTCAGGGTTGGATTTGACGCATTTCACATTCCCGTGTTGGACAATATGAAACCAGTCGGCAGGATCACCTTCTCGAAAGATGAATTGGCCTTTTTGAATAGGCACTTCGACAGCATGTTCGGCTAAGGCCTGCCGGTCAGTTTCGGACAGGCAGGCGAACAGCGGGAGAGAGTCAATACTGGATTGTGAAGCCATGGCCCGACATTATTTTACTAATTGTTTCACTTTTTCGATGATCGCGCGCGCGCTCAGACCATAATGATCGAGGAGCTGTGCCGGTTTCCCGCTATGGGCAATTTCCTTTATCCCCATTTTGTGGAGGCGGACGCCTTCGGTGGACAACGCACTTAAGACCGCATCCCCAAGCCCGCCATGGATGTAATGATCTTCAACGGTCAAGATGAGATTATTCGTGTCTTTGGCTGCTTGTTTGAGCGTGGCGACATCGATGGGGGCAATGCTGTAAAGATCAATCACGCGAACCGTGATGCCGGCCGCTAGTAATTCATCATAGGCTTTCAGTGCTTCATGGAGGGTGACGCCAGCCGCCACAATCGTGAGTTGGTCTTTCTCGCTGTGGCGGAGAACTTTGGAGCCACCAATCGTGAAGGTTTCATCTGGGCCATACAGAATTGGCGTCTTGGGTCGTCCCGTTCGCATATAGACCATGCCCTTATGATTGGCCATGGTTTCCACCATTCGATACGCACACATGCCATCTGAAGGATACAAGACCACCACGCCAGGCTGCGCAGCCATCATCGCCAAATCTTCTAGTCCCATTTGCGAGGGACCATCTTCCCCAATACTGACTCCGACATGCGAGCCCATGAGTTTAATATTTGATTGGCTGATCGCCGCCATGCGAATGAAATCATAGGCGCGGGTGAAAAAGGCGGCAAAGGTCGCGGCAAAGGGAATCTTGCCACAGGCGGCAAGGCCGGCGGCGGCGCCAATCATGTTTTGTTCTGCGATGAAGTTTTCAAAAAACCTTACAGGAAAGCGCTTGCCGAATTTATCGGTATAGGTCGAATTTTTTACATCCGCATCTAAGCCAACGACGAGCGGGTTGACTTCTCCCAGTTGGGCTAAGGCATCGCCAAACGCCTCACGAGTTGCCACTGAATCCGTTGGTTTATATTGTGGTGAGGGAAGCGGTTTGGACTGGCTAATTTCACGTTCTACCGCTGTAGGCTGTGCAATGGAAAACGTCGGAGTCGGAGAGGAAAGCGATTGGCTTAAGAGGGCAATGACTTCTTCGGCTTGTTGAGCATTCAGTGGTTTGCCATGCCAACTAGGATGGTCTTCGGCAAAGGGAATGCCTTTCCCTTTATAGGTTTTGGCGAGAATCATGGTGGGCTTTTTTGTCGTTTGACTGGCTTTGGCAAACGCCTTCAGTAAGTCGGCATGGTCATGCCCGTCAATGGTCAGGGTATGCCAACCAAAGCTTTCCCAACGTGCTTGGTAGGCAGGGATATTATGCTCGAGCATCGTTGGATCGGATTGCCCAAGCCGATTAATGTCGATAATGGCGCAGAGGTTATCGAGTTGAGCTTGGCGTGCCACATCGGCAGCTTCCCAAACCGAACCTTCTACTGATTCTCCATCGCCTAGCACCACATAGGTTCGAGCCGGCGTCTTATCCAAATATTTATTATTCAGGGCGATGCCAATTCCCACGGAAAGGCCTTGTCCTAACGAACCAGTGGCCATATCGACAAATGAGAGGCGAGGGGTTGGATGTCCTTCAAGGTCTGACTCTAATGTGCGAAGTTCAAGTAATTCTTTAGGATCGAAGAGCCCAGCTTCCGCCCATGCTGCATACAGAAGAGGGGCGGCATGCCCTTTTGATAGTACAAATCGATCGTTGTCCGGGTTGCGAGGATTCTTCGGGTCGTAGCGCATGACGGAAAAGAAGAGCGTTGCGACAATATCGGCCGCCGAGCAACAACTGGTCGGGTGACCGTTTCCGGCTTGAGTGGTCGCACGAATGCTATGAATACGAAGTTGATCGGCCTTTTGACGAAGCCGTTCTGGTAATTGGGCAGCACCAATAGTGGTCACAAACGACTCCTTTTTTTCTGAGATGGGGATAGTAATAGAGGTTGCGTGAAAAGGTAACAGACCCCTCTACCCAGGTCAATTTGAAACGAGGTTGTTCTGGCTTTTCGAATATCCATAATTCATTTAGGGATTGCTGAAAAAGTCATTTTCCCTGATCTGCTCAGACTCCCACGAGGAGCGGTGAACTCCTTCCGCTCTGACTTCGACACGGTTCCCACGAACGTCACAGCAAATTGTCTGTGTCGCGAGCCCCCAGACCTTCAGCGTGGCGCTCCTCAGTCTCCGCCAGGCCTGCCCCGGCCAACATGGTTTTGGCTACTTTTGCCGAAACAGAAGTGGCTCGGCTGCCCGGCCGAAACCCAGCAAGGGTCAAGGAAGATTCTATATGCATTGCCAAAATTCTTGGAATGGGTGCTACTGTTAGTTGAAATTTGAAGCGGCTCCCCCACCTGTGATGAGATGGCGTTCGACGAAGAACCGACACTCATCAACAACGCAAAGGAGCCACTGCATGAGCAGTCTTGCGAAAACGACGAAGAGACGCAAGAAGACGAAACGGTTGGGTCCCGTGAAAATCCTTCGCGCCGAAGAGTATGCCGACTTTGATGTGGAGACGAAGGTGGAATGTATTCAGGCCCTTATTCCCTTGGGCTTGATGCGGATTCGTGAGCTCTTAGAGGATGAGGTGCGGACATTGGCGGGGATCCGGTATGCACGGAAGGCGGCGGCACAGCTCCCCGGGTATCGTCACGGGAGCAATCCCGGGAGCGTCCGGCTGGCGGGGCAACGGCATCCGTGCAAGATTCCGCGTATCCAATCCGTGGAGGGCGGTGGGGAAATCCCCTTAGAGAGTCTGGCGCACCTCCGCGGCACGGGCCAGCTGGCTGAGGTTCTCCTCAAGCGGGTGTTGTATGGGATTTCCTGCCGAAACTATGAAGCGGCCGCCGCTGCCGTCCCCGGAGCGATTGGCTTGTCGAGTTCGACGGTGTCGCGGAACTTTACCCAGGCCAGCGCCAAGCAGTTGAAGGGATTACAGGAACGCGATTTGAGGGAGCTGGATCTGCTGGCCATCTTTCTTGATGGCAAGACCTTTGCCGAGATGACGATGGTGGTGGCGGTCGGGGTCACCCTCACAGGAGAGAAGCACGTCCTGGGTTTTGTGGAAACGGGGACGGAAAACGAGCCAGTCCTCACGTCGTTTCTCCGGGAGTTGGAGGAGCGAGGCCTCACCAGTTCGCAGGGGCTCTTGTTCATCATTGATGGGGGGAAAGGCCTACGAGCGGCCGTGCGACAGGCCTTTGGGACATCAGCCCTGGTCCAGCGATGCCAGTGGCACAAACGGGAGAATGTGGTGAGGCATTTACCGAAAGGGGAGCAGGCCACCTGGCGACGCCGGCTTCAACGGGCGTATCAGCGCCCGACCTATGTGGAAGCCAGAGCCGCGCTCACGCGCTTGCAGGCGGAATTGGTGGACCGCAACCAATCGGCCGCGCGGAGTTTAGCGGAAGGGTTGGAGGAAACATTGACGTTGCATCGGCTGGGAGTGTTGGCCCTCTTCGGCTTGTCTTTCAAGACAACGAATTGCCTAGAATCCATCAATGCCTTGGTGGAGGAACGCTGTGCCAAGGTCGATCGCTGGACGAACTCCAATCAGCGACAGCGGTGGTTGGCCACGGCGTGGCTGGATATTGAGCCGCGACTCCGCAGAGTCAAGGGCTATCGGCACTTGTCCAAGCTCCGGGAGGCCCTACAGCGAGACTTGAATATGGAGAAGACCGCGTCAAAGAAGGTTGCGTAACATGAACCTCGGAGCCGTGGAGAATCTCAACTAACTTTGGGCTTGACTCAATTCTTGACAATAGGCTTGATTGCAGATCTTCTCTTCCCTTCTTTTACGTTTATTGACAGTCCAGAAAGCATGGAATAATATTCCATAATGGTTCCTTTTTGGAACCTTATAGCCAGATAATATTAAGGAGTTTCACTCATGGCGAACTTGACCATTAAAAACATTCCTCAGCCTCTTGTGGAAAAACTGAAATTTCAGGCGTCTCTTTACCGCCGCAGTCTCAACCATGAAGTCATCCGCTGCCTAGAATGTGCGGCGGAAAGTGTTCCCCTGGATCCAGACAGCATGTTAGCTAAAGTTCGTGCCATCCGACCTACACCGGCTCAAACACGCCTTACCGACAAAACACTCAGGGAGTTAAAAGAGAAGGGGAGACCGTGATCGTCGCAGATACGAATCTTTTGATCTATCTTTATATCACCGGACAACGAACTGGAGAGGCTGAAGCCGTCTTGCGCAAAGATCCCGCATGGGCCGCTCCACTCCTCTGGCGTTCGGAATTTCGGAATACCTTGATCGGCTTAGAGCGACATCAAGAGATCAGTCTTGCGGATGCGCGAATTCTCTCAGCTGAAGCAGAGCGGTGGATGGCTGGACGTGAATACTCAGTCGTTTCTCAGCAAGTCATGCAATTGGCTAAAGAATCTGGGTGTTCCGCCTATGATTGTGAATTTGTCAGTCTTGCGATGGACCTAGGCGTTCCATTGGTCACGGCTGACCGGCAGGTCCTCCGCGCCTTCCCCAAGATAGCCATGCCCCCAAAACTCTTTGTCCAACCATAAATGGACGAATACTAGAGAGTCGCGCCTTCCCAGACGTACTAGAAAAATTTACCTCGACGCTTGACGAACCCAGGCAAAAAAATGGCCAGTGATAGGTTCCTGACACCTAATCTGAAGTCTGTATTTTTCTGGATGCGCTTCCGTATCTGTGTCGTGATTAAACTCACGGACTCCACATTCGACAAGTCAAAGGTGCGCAAGATGTCAGTTAGGGTACCCTGCTAGAATCTATATTATAAATAAATCAACGTGATCTCTTTACCCTGGACGCAACAAACAACACGCTCGTCTACCGGGCCAAGCCCTGGTATTTCATAGAGACCAGAATGATGCATTAGAACCATGGGAAGAATGAAAGCATGCGGGGATCGATAAATAGATCAAAGCAAAAGCTTAAATGCAGGGATTTGAAATTTAGAATTGAAGAGGAGGAAGGAGCTTAGATGCTGTAATACCAAGGAATGCTGTTTTTCAAGACCTGCCTCCATATTTCTGAATTCGTGACAATCAACGTGCTAAATTGATTTGGGTATGCCAGTGTATATCGAGTGAAGTGTGGGAGGCTCAGAGGCCTCCCACAGGGCAAGTGTAACGCCTTGCTACACATGATGCGTCATTAGCAACTATTTCATTTGGAGTGATTGATGTGTTTTCTTAGCAGCAGAGGAAAATGTGTCAGAACCTTGTAAGATTTGGCTTGTGCTTGATGATCCGTTGCTAACCAATTGCCACAAGGTCTGGATTTGGCCTGCAGAGAAAAACCCCGTCCACGCAGTGATGGAATTACAGGATTCTGTACTACTCTGCCAAATCGTAGTGAAAGTTATGGATAAACCCTGAGGACTCTGATAGACCCAACCAGTGACAGGATACGAAATATTTTGACAAGCATAGCCTTTTGCACGATTAATATAGGAGCCGGTTAACAGACCATCACCATCAATGCTATCAATATACAGCGTCGAGCCGCTTTGGTTCGTCCAAGCTGATTGTGCTTGAATAAGGTTGTCAGTAGCATGAGCGTGAGCTCCTGACGCAATCCCTAGAACCATTAAGCACATTATCATAAGTTTTTTCATGAACCTCTCTCCTTTACTCATACCTCGGAATTATTAAACTTGCGATTCCCCGTGGTCTTGCCACGGGGATCTTATTTTCCGAGAATTAGGGGGTGAGTGAAAGTACTGTCCACAAAGCGAGTCATTGTGCGTGGCAGATTCATTATCACATTGTCTTTCCGGTGAAATATCGTAAGGCCTTATTAGCGGAGGATGTTGTCGAGATCATTGTGGAAGCCACGCGAGGGATTGCTGAGCGGTACGATATGGAGTTTGAACGATTGGGGTGTGATCGAGATCATATCCATCTGTTATGTTCTGCTCATCCGAAGATTGCTCCGGGACAAATCGTGCGAGTGTTCAAGAGTATCACCGGGCGCGAGTTATTCCGGCAGAAACCAGCCTTGAAGACAGAGTTGTGGGGAGGGCAGTTTTGGGCTGATGGCTACTATGTGGGCACCGTGGGAGAGGGCGGCAATTGGAGGGTGGTCGAACATTATGTGCAGAACCAAGGCAGTCCCAGAGAAGACCTGCGTCAGTTAACCCTCTTCTAATACCCCGTGGTCTTGCCTCGGGGATCTTTATTGAATGATCTGGTAAGGCGACTGCCGGTTACCGACTGTGGATTCTCCAAAAAACGTAATTCTGTAATTCTCAAAGGACGCACGCCTAAGGATCAAGCAAAAGTCATGCTAGGGTTTGGCGTGCTAAGCTGCATGAATGAACATACGATAATCTCCTGTTTCTAAGGGGAATAAGAATTTAAGGCAAGAGAGCAATCTCAGGAAAGATTTAAAGTTAGCTCGATTAATTTGTATCTTTTTAGATATGCTTTATATCTGATTAGATACATAATCGAGACGTGGGGATTGCTAGCTTGGCTCGAAACCTGTTTTGGGAAATGAAAAATGGCAGTGTCGACTTGTTCCCTGGCTCTCTAAGGTCGTGTTGCCATTATTCCTAGCAAAGGCTGTTCTAGCAAAAAACGGAGTCCGTAAGGGTATAGAGTTTTGGTCAGAAACACTTGCTTTATTTAGAAGAGAGTTCAGCTTGGGTAGGGATTTGATTGAGGATGGTTGAGCGCACTTGATAGATGCCTTTGTGTCCTGCCCCTCTCGCAAACACTAGCCCTTTTTCTCGTTTCCCTAACACTAACAGCCCGCTCTGTTGCCCTTGTCGATTCCTACCTTGAATGGTCGTGGTGGGGGAGTCTAATCCCGATTGTCTGGATGTTGTCGACCCCTCAGGATGTGCAATTTCGGTCGGAAGATCTACCACGCGACTGACAAAAAGGTTGACCACTTGTTGGTCTAACGCGGCGCTGGGACGGTCCTCTAGAATCCAGTCGTCATGTTGCTTGATGAGCACGTAGGCTTCTTTTGGCGTGGTGACTTCCAGCATTACCACATCGTTACTTTCCATGCCGAATAATCGCTTATCTTGAAAATAGAAGGCTCCTCGGGTGATCGGCTTGAGGATGCTTGGGGAGATTTCATAGAGCGGGCCTTTGCTGGATGTGATGGCATAGGCTTTTTCGGCATCTTGAAATTGATACAGACTGACATGGTGGGTCCGTGGTCCTTCCAATAGGGTGACGCCGACGTGAGTGCGATTCGATTGACCGAGAATCCGTTGCTTCTCTTCTTCTGAATCCACGAACCCTGTGGCCTTGAGTCCGCTTAAATCCATGAGGAGCGTGCCGACGGTAATTTTATCGACCGGGGCCTTCATAGGACTGGTGAACATCCAATTGGGGGAGAGGCTATGGACGCCGGCGGTCCTGGCTATGACCATCGTCGTGTCTCGATGTTGAATGTGCACTTCTTGGACGCGTTCGCGTTCAAAAAAGAGGAGGTCTTTCAGTCGAAAATCCGGTAGGGTTTTTTGAGCGAAGGTCATGACGTCCAAGGTCGTCAGGACGACTTGGTCATCGGCTTTGGTTTGGACATACAATGAGGGCGCGAAGGGTCCGCGATCGCCCAGAGCGAGGTGTTGCGTAGTGGTTGGCGTGGTGAGGGTGAGCGTGAGGTACGGTGGAGCTAATCCATATTTCTCTAACGTGGCCGGGCCATCTTCAATGGTTCGTTTGATCTTTCCGATGGTGAGGGCGCGTAAGATTCGTCGGACTTCTTGGTTGTCTGCCGGAAATCGCATGGGCTTCGTGATCGTCCATCGGAATTGCTTGTCACGCTCCAATTGAATGGTTTCCGTGGCGGTGGCCCAGGTGATGGTGGTGATTTCTCGATCATCAAAAAGGATGAGTTGTCGTTCTTGTGTTTCTTGTTTTTGGAATTGGCGGGTTTGGGGAATATCCACAAACAGGATATAGCCTCCTAACCCCAGGACGATGAGTGCCAACACGATGGTGATGCGAATGGGGTTGTTTAGCATGTTTACAGACTTCGCCGCCTTTTCCATACCGAAAGGCCTAAAAATAAGACGAGGAGCGGAAGGAAGAGCACTTGAAAAAAGACCAGCGATTGTTCTTGTGAGGGGTTTGGCACAAATGGGTGAAACGCAGGTTCTTTGGGCGTCAGAGACACAAGGGCCTCTTCTTTCGCGAGCCACGCGATGGTCTTTAAGAAAAAATCTGTGTTGCCAGGATAGGTGAGCCATCCGTTGGTGGCAAATGCGGCGTTGCCGACGATGACGATGGCCGACTCCGGCTTCTGGTCTGGTCCTACCCGTTTTGACGTGAGGACGGCCGCGACGGCAAAAGGGCCTTTCGGGTCCAGGCCTTCATCAAAGACGGGTTCGGTCTTGGTGAGCATGGTTTCTTCCCAACTTTTGGCAGACGTGTGTGCGAGTGCCTCAAAATCCCAATTTTTTCCTTGGGTGGCATCGAAGGTCACCGAACGTGAAACCGGAAAGATAATTGGTGTCGTGAAATTCTCGGTAATATCGTGCGTGGTGAACGTTCGGACCATTAAGGCGGTTGGACTGCCGCGGCCTAACCGATCTTGTTCGTCGGCGAGGATGCCTGTTCCTAATTGAATCCCCCATTGCGAGAGGAGAGGATTCAACGAATCTTTGCTGCCGGGGTCGTTCATGACGAGGAGTCGTCCGCCGTTTCTGAGGAATTGAGCAATTTGCTCGGCGTCTTCCGGAAGCAACGTTTGTGTTGGTGAAGGGATGACCAGCAAGGAGGCGGTGCTAGACTGGATGTTTTTCCAGTCAACGGGGTTGACTTCGTAGCCTTGTTTTTTTAGGGCATCAGCCGCCCGTGATAATCCTGGTGTTTCGGTATCGGACAGGCTTTTTTCGGAATGCCCCGTGGTAAAGGCAATGCCTTTTTTGCTGTCTTTCGTGACTCGAAGGAGGGCATTGGTCACATCGGCTTCGGATGCACGTTGCAGATAAATTTGTTGTGGGCCGCTTTCAATCACGGCGGTATCAATACGCGTGACTTGATAGGCTTTGGCTTTGTCGGGATGTCGTTCCGGGTCAATGAATTCCACGGTCACAAGGGAGCTTTCTTTATCATAGGTGGTCAAGAGGTCTTGGTAGGCGCCATAGCCGGGACTGCCGTCGCGAGTAAAGACATGAATGCTCACTTCCCGTGGTAAGGCACGAAGGACTTGATAGGTTTGTCGGCTTAATGTGAAATTTTTAGTTTCCGAAAAATCCCATTCGGGCGCATGTTTATTGGCGAGGAAGTTGGTGAGTCCCACGGCAAGGCCGGCCAAAAGAATGGCCAGAATGCTGTGTGTGCCCAGTCGTGTCGAGCGCCTCCCTGATCCTTTGACGAGTCCTTGAAAATGAATGCCGACATAGCCGAGTACACACAGAGTCCCAATCCCCAGAATGATGGAGGATGCATTCTCTGCACCGGGAGCGAAGAGGGGAAGACCGAAGCCGCCCATGGTCAGCAACAGGCCTAATGCGCCAAGTATGGAGGCGAGACGAGTTATTTCCATCGGTAGGCATCAATGGCTTGGTGGGCAGCAAACCACATAAAGGCCATCCCTGATATGTAGTAGACGAGATCTTTTACATTCAACAGCCCACGTATCAGTCGTTCATAATGTTCGGTGAATGAGAGATAGGACAAGGTATTGCCGAGCATGGTATCGCCAAAAGCGGAGCTTAACGCTCCAAGCACCCACAGTCCTAGAATGAGACCAAAACTTAAAAATGCTGCGATGATTTGATTTTCCGTCAGGGACGACGCAAACAAGCCAATAGACAACATCAGCGCCCCTTGGAGGAACAGCGCCAGATAGCCCAGAACGATGGGGTGCCAGTCAAAGGTGGCATAGGCGGAAAGCGTGATGGGGATGAGGCCTGTCAGCGACAAGAGTCCTGCATACACAATGACCACGCTGAGGAATTTTCCAGACACGATTTCATTCACCCCGATTGGTGAGGTGAGGAGTAACTCAAAGGTCCGCAATTTTCGTTCTTCTGCAAAGAGGCGCATGGTCAGTAACGGTAAAATGATCATGAGGATGAGGTTCATGCTTTGAAATAATGGTCGAAAAATCATTTCATTGAGATTCAGTTGGGCATAGGTATTTTGTAATTGCATCAGTCGAAGAGCTTGGTTACTCGCGCTGGCTACTGCCTGGTAACTCAGCAGTCCAACAACCGCCAAGAAAATGGCACCAATGACGTAGACGACTGGAGAGACAAAAAAACTGCGTAACTCTTTGGCGATAATCGTATGAACAGGGTTCATAGTGTGATGCCTGAAACGTTTTTGTGATGTTGCGGCAATGGTATTTTCCTTATTTACTGAACGGAGGGCCGGTCAGGCTTAGTCAGCACCTTAAAGACATCTTCAAGGCTCACCGTTTGGGTGCTAAGCTCTAAGAGTCCAGCGTCTCGAGTGACGACCAATTTCGTGAGTTCTTCTCGCACATCTTCCCCAATATGCGTTTCTACCACATACGTGTTAGGTGACGGCCCGTGGGAAACCTGTATCACGCCAGAAATCTTGCTGAGTGCTTCCAAAAGTCCTGGGTCAGATTGTTTGACGGTCAGATTCAGAATTGCGGATTGCCGGAGTTTGGCCCCGAGTTGTTCTGGGGTATCAATGGCGACGATTTGCCCTTGATGGATAATGATCACTTTTTGGCAAATGGCTGTGGCTTCCGCCAACAGATGCGTACTTAAGATGATGGTATGGGAGCCGGCCAGACTTTTGATCAGATCGCGAATTTCAATAATCTGGTTCGGGTCTAAGCCTGTCGTGGGTTCGTCCAATATCAAGACAGGCGGGTTATGGAGCAGAGCCTGGGCTAACCCCACACGTTGGCGATAGCCTCGGGATAAATGGCCAATGACGCGTCCTTGGACCTCGGTCAACCCGGTTTGATGGACGATGAGTTTCATCCGCTCCTTTAATTGTTCTGGCTCCAGGCGTTTTATTCGACCGACAAAGGTGAGGTATTCCTTGACCGTGAGTTCTAAATAGAGTGGAGGCGTTTCCGGTAGGTAGCCAATATGTTTTTTGACTTCCCACGGTTCTTCTAAACAGTCAAATCCGGCTATCTGCACCGTACCGGATGTTGGCGGCATGAATCCGGTTAATATGCGCATGGTCGTCGTTTTCCCAGCGCCATTTGGGCCCAAAAAGGCGACAATTTCTCCTTTTTGAATGGAAAAAGAGATGTCCTTGAGGGCCGTGACCTGGCCATAGTGTTTGGTCACATGTTGAACATTAATCATTGCGGTTTTGAGAGATGGAGTGGAATGGAAAGAACGTCAATAATTAGAGAAATCTATCGAGTAGGCTCGAAATCATACCTATGTGAAAAAAAAACCGTCAAGGTGTGGATTGAAACTATCTCGACTTGACATTGACTCTTGTGGTGAAAGATGTAAGATGCACCAAAATTTTTGGAAGTTTGTGCGTTTCTGAAATTTGGCCCACTCCACAATAGCCTTTGATTTTCACTGGATGCCAAAAATGATGATAAAGAGACCACCTGCCGCATTTAATTTTCTGTTGTTCTCATTGTTGTTGACGGTTGGATGTAGCGCTTTTCATAAGGTGGCGGTGGTCAGCCATGGTGAAGAGGTGGCTGCCGTGGAAGTGCCGGTTCTACCCGTCATTGTTTCGACTAGTCCGACGATGGAACCAGAAAAAGTAGACACGCCCTCTCCCCTCGCACCTCCCAGCAACGTTATCCCCAGCACCCCGCCGATGGTTCTTCCTACGGCAAAAGATTCAGTTGCGAAAGACATCTTTGCTCAATCTGCTGAGGACTCGATCCTTCCATGGACATTGCAAGATGTCTTTTTCGATTATGACCAAACGACCATTCGGCGAGATGCTTTCCCTCTATTGGAGCAAAACGCCAAGGTGCTCTTGAAGCGGTATGCCAATCGAGAGGTTTTTGTTCAAGGGCATTGCGATGAGCGTGGGACTGAAGCCTACAATCTTATTTTGGGAGAACGTCGAGCCAAAGCCGTGAAGAATTACTTAGTGAATTTAGGTGTGGCCGCTTCCCAATTACGGGTCCTGAGCCTAGGCAAAAGTCAACCTTTTTGCCAAGAACGAACAATTTCCTGTCTTCAACAAAATCGTCGTGCCCATTTTGTGCTCAAATAACTGACATCCTCTGAATTGACAGCCTATCTAAAAGGATAGGAATTTCTGTGACAGTTCCTGAATCTTCTTGTCCGCGCTTCCCACCCTTTTGAGTTATTGTTGCTAGTAAGCCCTAGCGGTAGGTTAAAAGTACGAACAAGAGGGCCTTTGTCCATTCACATATTGGGCGCTACCCTAAATGAGGTTACGCATGCGGGTTTGGATTCTTGCTATTGCTTTCGTTGGTATTTTGGCCCCCATGGGTTGGGCGGAAGTGTGGGACTTTTCTTGTACGGAGTCTGTGTCATTACTGAAGGCGGCGCAGGATCGTGTGGTTCACAAGCATGATCAATTACAAGAAGCCAAGTTCAGTCTCAGACATGCCCCTGAGGAATTTGATGGCTGTCGTCGTAGTCGACGAGGATTTGATGGGGGCAAGATTCACTGCGTGAAACATCAGTCACGACAGGGAAATATCTTGAAAGATATTCTGGTGGCTCAACGAAGCCTTGATTCAGCGCACAAAGATTTCGATCGACACGTACAAGGCGTGCTTCGCTCCTGTCCTATTTCTCAACCGTAGAAAAAGCATCTTTCTACCCCTTTCTATTTAGTCCCTTCCTCTTTCTTGATTTTTCTTGAGGAATCAAGAAACGATTCTCATGCTCCAATCTCATGGAGGCAGTTTTTTCTTCGTTCAGATGCCAGCCCTTTCCATCATTCAAAACCACTGCAAGTGATACTTTTCGGCATTCAACTTCTTTTCTTCTTGGATTGAAGGGCTGATAAAAATCTTGTGTGAACGCCAATAATCCTGTAAATTACCTACGGGTTGCCACAATGGTTTGTTGTCAGGAAAATATTGGAAATTTTGTATGTTGAGTTTAAAGAAACTGTTGGCTCCTCTTTTTTCTCCTCTGTCGATTTGCCTTGAATTGATGGCTCTTGGCCTCTTGTTCTTGGTCTTTTCTCGGAAACAAAAAACCGGAAAAGTATTGGTTGCCACTGGGGTTGCTATTCTTCTGCTGTGTAGTTATGAAGGCATTTCTGGTCGAATCCTCCAAACGCTTGAGTCACAATATCCTCCGTTGGATCTGTCTCAGATGACGTCGCAGGAAAAGGGAAGGCTTGGGACCCAGTCTGTCAAATGGGTGGTGGTCTTGGCCGGTGGCGTAGCGGGGGATCAGGCGTTACCTATTCAATTGCAAATTTCTCATCATTCACGAGTCCGACTTATGGAAGGGATTAGGCTGCATCGTCTTCTCCCAAAGAGTAAAATTATTTTGACGGGAGGGATTGGATTCGATGGGCCTGCAGAAGCCACGACGTTGAGTCGGGTGGCGGAAGAGTTCGGCGTGGCCAAATCAGATATGGTGTTAGAAGTCGAATCTCGTGATACCAAAGACCATCCCCTGTATGTTCGAGATCTCGTGAAGCACGAGCCATTTATTCTCGTGACGAGTGCATTCCATATGCCTCGGGCCGTCAAGCTATTTGTGAAGCAGGGGCTTTCCCCTATTCCTGCTCCAGCCGCCCCCTGGCAACCTGCCAAAGAATTTTGGTCCCCTGGGAACCTCTTCCCCAGTGCCGCAGGACTTCGGTTAGCCGAACTGGCCTACCATGAATATATGGGAATGATCTGGGCTTGGATTCGGGGTCAAATTTAAGTCATTGGACTCAAATACAAACTAGGTTTTTCTCTCATTGTTTCTTGTGCGTACCTTTTGTCGAGGTTCGACTCATCCGATAGAGTTAGGGTGATCTATAGGAGTTTGAGGTTTTCTTGGGGGGTTCCTTTATGAAACAATTTCGCCATATGCAGACCAACAATCACAAGGTCATATTTCAGGGGATGAAGTTATTCAGCTTGTTTGTGATTTTTTTATTAGGCGGGTGTAGTCTGTGGAATGGGTATCTTGATCCGGATTATGAATCGAGTCGGGCAAACCGATTGTGCCATCCCTATGGAGAATGTTCACAAGGGAATTGGATGGTGGGTGATGGGACGGTTCAAGACCCTACTGTTGCTAAGATGGAATGCCAGGAGGCGGTCGACCAGCGTTATGGAAATGGATGGTGGGCAGATTCGGTGGCGAGAGGTTTAGAAATTAAAAGATGTATGGAGAAAAAAGGGTATACCTTGCAACAATGATTGCGGATTACCCTTCTTGGCCATTTGCGTTGGTCGCGGTGACGCAAATTGTTGCTTGAATGCTGGTTCCCTTGCTGATTGTAAAAGAAACTTTTTCTTGAACCGTTCCTCCTCCTTGAGGATTGGTTGCAGGAATGTCCTTATATTTCACCAACCCCTTTCCCACATCATGATAGATGGTTGTCTTGGCTAAATTCGTTAAGGCTTGCTCGTTGGCTTTGGTTGTAGGTTCAATATAAGAAATGTTCACAAATGGTTTAGAAGAGTTCACTTTGATTTTAGCCGAAGTCAGACATGGTGTTGATGGACCGTTTAGAATAGGAGTTTTCACGGGCTTTAGAGGGCGGCGAGGTAACTTCGATACTGAAGGTCCAGATGGAGGAGGCTTGTACCCTTTTGGCTGTGAGGGGAGACATGAGGGGCGAAGCCAACACAAGACGGTAGTGAGCCTTTCCTGAGAATCTGAGGTGGAACACCCAAGAATAATTAAGTGGGCAAAAACAAGTGAGAAAATCAAGAATACGCGAGGAAGCATGGGGCCTCTTTTATAATGGTTTGGGCAAATCAGAAAATTTAAGCCTAAGGGAACGAATTGTGTCTGATATCCATGAATACCTATTGTACTGTGTCAAAAGGTTTAGAGATACGGGCCATAGTGGAAAATGCCATGAATGGTTTCCTCTTGCCGCTATCAGAAGGGATCTATTATTTTTATGAAAAAAGATAAGCCTGGGAATTCAACTGAAAAGTTGCTTCGGAATGTGAAGTCGTTTAAGAAACCGACGCACTTACGGATTGTTAAAAGTCCAAGGAAGGTTTTTAAAGACTTGAAGGTATTTGCCACGGATGTTGATGGGGTATTGACCGATGCCGGAATGTATTATGGCGAATCTGGTGAAGAATTGAAAAAATTTAACACTCGTGATGGAATGGGAATCAAGTTGTTGCAAGCTGAGGGAGTGATTGTTGCCATCATCACCGCAGAACAAACCAAGATTGTCGCTCGCCGTGCGAAAAAATTAGGGATTTCAGAAGTGTTTCAAGGAGCGAAGGATAAGGTGGCTATTTTGACGCAGCTCTCCGAAAAATTGAGTATTCCTTTCGAACAGATGGCCTATATGGGTGATGATGTCAATGACTTAGGGGCTTTACAGGCAGTTGGATATGCTGCGGCTCCGGCTGATTGTGTGGAACAAGTACGTCAGGTGGTCCATTATATTTGTCAGAAAAAGGGAGGCGAGGGGGCTGTGCGAGAAGTGATCGATATGATTTTGGCCGCAAGGCGACGGTAGAGAGATTTCCGCGAACGGGTTGAGTTTTGAGGAAAGAAATCCGACATAATTGACTAGGCAGTCTTAATTAGTCTTAGGCAATCGCGAATGAAATATCAGTGATAATGTGCATAGTGAAGATAAAGGATTAATGATGAACGATCATGTGTATGGCGTCATCCTCGCTGGCGGCAGCGGAACCAGATTTTGGCCATTGAGCCGTGAACGGTTCCCCAAGCAACTCTTGCGGATTATTGGAGAAGGGACTTTGCTGCAGCAGACCTTTGAACGTCTCATTCAGGGTATTGCACCTAAACAGATGACTATTGTGACCAATGATACGCAGGCCGAGTCGATTCGCCTTCAGTTGAATGAATGGAAAGATGATCTCGTTGATAACGTGATCCTCGAACCGGAAGGGAGAAATACCGCACCAGCTATTGCACTGACGGCGTTACAACTGATGCATCGAGATCCTGAAGCGGTCATGGTGGTGGTGCCTGCTGATCACGTCGTGACCGCAGCCAAAAAATTCATGAAGGCCGTACAATTTGCGACTAAATTAGCCGTGCAGGGGCATTTGGTGACATTTGGTATTCACCCATCTCGTCCGGAAACGGGATACGGGTATATACAGCCAAACAAACGCAAGCGATTAGGTTCTCAAGGACCATTCGTGGGGTACTCAGTCGCGAGGTTTGTTGAGAAACCGAATCTTCCTACGGCGCAACGTTATTGTCGATCCGGAAATTATTTTTGGAACAGCGGAATATTTGTGTGGAAAGCGTCGAGTATTCTGGAAGAATTGGCCCTCCAACAACCAAAATTATCGAAAATATTACAAGGCCTTGCCCGACAGATAGGGACATCAGAATTCCCGGCGTCGCTCCGGAAAGCTTATGCCAAGATGCCCTCCCTCTCGATTGATCATGCCGTGATGGAACATTCGGCTCGTAGTGTCGTTGTGCCAGTAGATTTTGGGTGGTCAGATGTCGGAAGTTGGGGCAGTTTGGAGGAAGTGGCTCCTCTTGATAAAGCTGGAAATGTTCGGAATGGCAATATTATTGATATGGGGAGCAAAAATTCAGTGTTGTTTGCCGATCGTCGCCTTGTTGCGACAATTGGACTCGACAATATGGTGGTCGTTGATACACCTGACGCCACCCTCGTGTGCCCGAAAGATCGGGCCCAAGATGTGAAAGCGATTGTGAATCTCCTCAAACAACAACAAGCTCCTGAGCATTTGGAGCATCGAACGGTTCAGCGGCCTTGGGGGGCCTACACCGTCTTGGAAGAAGGTCAACGGTATAAAGTCAAACGGATTGAAGTAGCGCCAGGAAAACGACTGTCGTTGCAACTCCATCATCAACGAAGTGAGCATTGGGTGGTGATTACTGGGACCGCACGGGTGACGCGTGAGGAGGAAGTCTATGACTTACAAGCGGGAATGAGTACGGGAATTCCCGTAGAAACCCCTCACCGATTAGAAAATCCTGGGCAAACGCTTCTGGAAATTATTGAAATTCAAAATGGGCCCTATTTGGGTGAAGACGATATTGTGAGACTGCAGGACGACTTTGGTCGGTTGCAACCCATTGAATGAAAACGTGCTGGATAGGCCAATCTGAAAGGAAACAGTGATGGGTATTTTCCGAGAATATGATATCCGAGGGATTGTGGAGAAGGAACTGACCCCCGATGTCGTTGAAAAAATTGGCCGTGCGTATGCCACAATCGCGAGAGAACGAGGGGTTCAAACAGTTGCGGTTGGCCGTGATGGCCGGCTGACGTCCCCAGCTCTTCGGGATCAATTACTCGCTGGCCTGATGGGGGCAGGCCTTAATGTGGTGGATATAGGGCTGTGCGCGACTCCGTTGTTATATTTTTCCCTCTATCATTGTGAAGTCGACGGAGGCATTATGATCACCGGGAGTCATAACGCCGCAGAATATAATGGCTTCAAAATGTGTGTCGGGAAAGAAGCCCTCTATGGCGAAAATATTCAGCGTTTAAAAGAAATTTTCGACCATGAGCAATTTGCTTCTGGTAAGGGAACACTTGTTCAACAGTCGATTATCCCCGAGTATCTGTCGTTTCTGAAGGAAAAGTTTTCCTCGGTGCGAGCGGAAGATCTTCGGGTGGTCATTGATTGTGGAAATGGCGCGGCCTCTCTTGTAGCCAAGGAAGCCTTGGAGCAAATGGGGTGTCAAGTGACGGGCTTATTTTGTGATCTGGATGGACATTTCCCTAATCATCATCCTGACCCGACTGTTGTTGAGAATCTGAGCGATTTGATTGGCAAGGTTCATGAAACTAAAGCTCACGTCGGCATTGGATATGATGGGGATGCCGACAGAATCGGTGTGATTGATGAGCAGGGCGGGATTTTGTGGGGTGATCGCTTGCTGCTCCTGTTTGCGAGAGAAGTGTTAAAAGAGCATCCGGGGAGTACGTTTATCTCTGAAGTCAAAGCCTCGCAGGTATTTTATGACGACATTCCTAAGCGTGGTGGGCGTGCCATTATGTGGAAAACGGGGCATTCGATTATTAAAGCCAAAATGAAAGAAGAAAAAGCTGTGTTGGCAGGAGAAATGTCCGGTCATATCTTTTTTGCTGATCGATACTATGGCTATGATGATGCCATCTATGCGTCCTGCCGGCTCATTGAAATACTCGTCAAGCAAAAGAAACCGCTTTCAAGTCTTCTGTCTGATGTCCCTCAAACTGTGGTGACTCCAGAAATTCGTGTGGACTGTTCAGACGATCAGAAATTTCAGCTTGTCACGGCTGTAACCCAACGTCTACAGGACATTGCCTCAACCCAAGATCTCAGCACAGTGACATTGCCCATCCGGGAGTTGATTACGATTGACGGGATTCGTGTGCGCTTTGATCATGGTTGGGGTCTTATTCGGGCCTCGAACACCCAGCCTGCGCTGGTTTTACGATTTGAGGCATCGTCTCAGGAGCAATTGTCTCAGATTCGGGAATACCTAGAATTACAACTTTCCACGGTCAGTCAGGCTCTCACGGTCTAAAAACGCTTCTTCCCAAATCTTCCTTCATTGCCTTTCAATACAATTGATGTCATGTATGGCTTCCTTGGCTAGGGTCTGCCATCATTGCTTTTGCCAGTCCCATTTCTGTTCCTCTTTCCTTTTTGCCATCAATGGATTTTTCCAATCTATGATTGCTCCTCTATGCGCAAAGGCCTATAATGTTCTATCCTCCAATCGGTGATGGATATTCCAACGGAATGATTCCCCCGCTTTCTCAAACTTTCCGAACACTTGCTGAACCATTCACTATTGTGGTGGAAGCCATAGAAGGTTTCATTTCATGATGACACAGAAGAAATACAATATTTGCATGAGAATTGAAGTATTTCACGATTTGTGCAATATTTTCCATCGAGGCAAAGTGGGTAAGGCAGAAGATGGTCTTCTGCCTCAATCACAAACCTAAGAGAAGGAGAATCTCGTATGGTGCTACGAGTCATGTTCCTTGTCATTGGGATGATGTTAGGGATGTCCTTGGGCTGGAGTCTCTCGGATGGGCAACCCGAAATTCTGGGCATGGGTGCTGTTATTGGAGTGGTAGTGGCAGCCTGCATTCTCGTCGCTGAACAACGCTTGCAATCTATTCCGTTGCCCGTGGCATTGTGGGGTGGAGTGGGGTTAGTCGTGAGTCTCCTCATGGCTGGTTTGATTGGTCTTTCAACCGGGTTGCTATCCAGTGGTGAGCATTCAGTCTTTTCTCTCTTTGCCACATTGATCCTATTTTTAGGTGTACCCTATTGGGGTCTCAGGATGGGGACACGCTTTGGCAACGAAGGGTGGGTCGATCCTGAACCAGCCAGTGGAAGTGGCGAGCCGGCGTTGAAACTGAAGTTGCTGGATACCAGCGTCATTATTGATGGGCGAATTGCTGATTTATGTGAAACCGGTTTTATCGAGGGAACCTTGGTCGTCCCGCATTTTATCCTCCAAGAATTGCAAAATATTTCTGATTCTTCTGACGGCTTAAAACGTGCCCGTGGGAGACGAGGGTTAGATATCCTGAATGTGCTTCAAAAAATGAACAATATTCAAGTGCAATTGGTGGATGATGATTTCCCTCATGTGAAGGAAGTTGATACCAAGTTGATCGAATTGGGGAAGCAAATGAATGGGAAGGTGCTCACGAATGATTTTAATCTGAATAAGGTGGCCGGTATTCAGGGAGTGGAAGTGTTGAATATCAATGACCTCTGTAATGCCTTGAAGCCCGTCGTGCTTCCAGGGGAAACCATTCGTGTTTTTGTCCTGAAAGAAGGCAAAGAGTCTGGACAGGGTGTGGCCTATTTAGATGATGGGACGATGGTCGTGGTGGACCATGCGAGAACATCGATAGGGAAAACGGTGGACGTGATTGTGACAAGTGTGTTGCAGACCAGTGCCGGTCGGATGATCTTTACCCGCCTCAAAGAGGAAAGCGAGCGCGAGGAGTTAAGTTTGGCGCGTGTCTAAATCTGTGGTGGCGGTTGTCCCTGCCGCAGGACAAGGGACTCGTATGGGAGGACCAGGTCGCAAGCAATATCTGACCCTGGGTGGTATTCCTCTTCTCGTTCTCTCCCTCAACGTTCTTCAGCGGATTCAATCAATCCGTGAAATCATCCTTTCCGTTCCTGAACACGATAAAGATTATTGTTGGCGCGACATTGTGAAGCCGTTTGGGTTGAAGAAAGTCACCCAGATTGTGACGGGTGGGCAACGCCGCCAAGATTCGGTGCGCAATGGGCTTTTCGCCATTTCCGACCCTCCCGACCTGGTCTTGGTGCATGACGGCGTTCGTCCATTTATTCAAGACGATATTGTTGAAAAGAGCATAGCCTGTGCGAAACAGACGGGGGCCGCCGTTGTGGCCATGCCTATGCATGACACGGTGAAACGGGTTGATTCCCAACATGTGATTCAAGAAACGTTAAAGCGGGAAGAGTTATGGCAAATTCAAACTCCTCAAACCTTTCGGTATGATTGGTTGCTTGAAGCCCATCAACAGGCGCAACTGGAGCAGTGGGAAGTCACCGATGATGCCGCTTTGATCGAACGAAAGGGCTACCCGGTTTCCGTTGTGGAGGGAAGTTGTTTTAATATCAAGATTACGAGGCCTGATGATCTGATTTTTGGAGAGGCCATTTTGAATAAGCTCAAGCTTACCCCATGATGATAATGATGATGAGGGCGATTGTTAGAACTGAGCCATAAGGGCAAAAAGGTGAAGGTCATATGAGAATTGGACAAGGATATGATATTCATCCATTGCGGGAAGGACGCGCCTTAATTTTAGGCGGTGTCACGATACCGCACTCGCATGGGTTAGATGGCCATTCGGATGCGGATGTGTTGACACATGCTGTCTGTGATGCCCTGTTGGGCGCCATGGGTGAAGGCGATCTTGGTACTCGCTATCCCGCCAGTAATCCCGCATATAAAGATCTTTCCAGCCTGCTCATGTTGGAAAATGTGGTGCAGACGTTGACGGAAAAGAAATATGCCCTCGTGAATTTAGATA
The DNA here is from genome assembly GCA_965248225.1 of Nitrospirales bacterium. GTDB lineage: Bacteria > Nitrospirota > Nitrospiria > Nitrospirales > UBA8639 > Nitrospira_E. Next base: position 2,435,882 of record CBDFIV010000015.1, on the reverse strand, counting down.
CCGTCATCTGTGCTCAAGCTCCAAAGCTGGCTTCTTATTTGAAAGCCATGCAGGAAAGCCTGGCGCGAGTGCTTCAGGTAGACGACCAACAGATCAATATTAAGGTAAAAAGTGGAGAGGGGATTGGAATGATTGGCCGGGAAGAAGGGATCGCGGTCCTGGCCGTGTGCTTGATCCAGTCTCTAGAAAGCGAAGAGGGCATGTGAGGAAATCACCACTTTTCTGTTCTCGACAAAGGTAGATGAATGCCAAAGATGACACAAATTGCTCAAGATTTACAGGCGGTCTTTGAACGTGATCCAGCTGCGACCAGCCGATTGGAAGTGTTTCTTACCTATTCAGGGTTTCATGCTCTCTTGGCCTATCGGATTTCCCATTGGCTTTGGACCTGCAAGATTCCCTTTTTCCCACGACTCATTTCTCAAATAACACGTTGGCTTACTGGAGTGGAGATTCATCCCGGTGCGACCATTGGAGTTGGGTTTTTTATTGACCATGGGATGGGGGTAGTCATTGGTGAAACCACAGAGATTGGAGATTATGTGACCTTGTTTCAGGGAGTCACATTGGGTGGAACGGGGAAAGAACGTGGCAAACGTCATCCGACATTGGGAAGCCATGTCGTCGTGGGTGCCGGGGCCAAAGTGTTGGGTGGTATTCACATTGGCGATAACGTCAAGGTTGGGGCGAATGCGGTGGTGCTCCGCTCTGTTCCGCCGAATTCCACCGTCGTTGGAAATCCAGGGCGCATCGTCAAATATGATGGTGAGCGTCTTCCTGAAGCCACCATGGACCACACCAATATTCCAGATCCCATTGCTGAACGCTTTGAAGCCATAGAGCAGGAGCTGATTGCCTTACGAAAACGGATAGAAAATGAAGGAAATACGATGCCCTAATACTTGGAGGGGTTATCCCTTTGCCTGCCAGATAAAAGTGAATCCCTCCTGCCCACTTTGCACAGTAATTTGATTACCAAAATAGGCAAGGACAAAGACAACCACTATTGCTCCAAATACTAAATAATGAGAGGAATTCATGGGCCACCTTTACTTTCATTTCTGGCTGGTACTTTCCAGTAAGAAATAAATCGTTTAGATCAACACGTTTAACGTATGCATTCGGGGGTGCCCTAACGTTATCCTAACTGTTCTTCCAGTCTTTATGTGCCGATACCTGTAAGGCTTAACCGGCACAAAAACTCAAGTGCGAATTCAGTTAACCCACGGCGGTTCTCAGGTCTTCGAGGCTTGAAAGATGGTCTCGATCGACTTGTTTAAGGTCGCGCTGAACTCTTCTTCGGTTTGGCGTGAAGATAGGCCCTCGGCCAATGCGCGGGAGAAGCTGGCAATGATGCCCTTATTGCGTGTGAGACGTTCGGTTGCTTCCTCAAGCGAATAACCACCCGATAGAGCCACGACACGTAGGACATTCGGGTGCTCGATACACTCGGCGTAGAAACCGTCTTCCTCGGGCAGCGTTAGCTTTAGCATGACCTTCTGACTGGAACTTAGCTTGTTCAAGTGGTTGAGCAGGTCTGCCTTGAGTAATGCCTCGGCTTCAGCCTTTTGAGGACAGTGGATGTCTATTTCAGGCTCGAGTATTGGAATAAGATCGGCAGCAACAATATACAAACCGATTTCAAACTGCTGATCGACGATAGCCCGCACGCCTAAAGCATCGTCAGATTTGATGACAGAGCGCATCTTGGTTCCGAACACGTTGTGTTGCTTGGCGGTTATGAGCAGCGAATTAAGGTCTGGAATCGGTTTCATCAACTGAACACCGTTAGCCTCGTCTGCGAGACCCTTGTCGACCTTCAAGAATGGGACAATTCGTTTGTCTTCCCAAAGGTATTCCGCGACGCCCTTGTTGGAAATCTCGCGATTGATTGTGTCCTCGAACAAAATCGCGCCAAGGATGCGGTCGCCGTCAAAATTCGGATTGGTCATGATCCGCGTTCGCATCTCATGGATCTTGGCGAACATTTCCTCATTACCAGAGTATTCGTCCTCACTTACGCCATACTGTCGGAGTACCTTAGGCGTGCTGCCGCCGCTCTGATCGAGAGCTCCAATAAAGCCTTGGCCTTTTTGAATCTTTTTGAGCTGCTTTTCGAACATAGGTATGTCCACCTTTGATTTTTTAAATTTTAACTCTCAGAGTTTAATAAGTTTAAAGATAATTATATACCAAAGGCTACTCAGAACAACATTAAAAGATCGCCGATCGCCTAACTTCTGGATTACACTATGCCCTCAACCCTTTGAATCTTAGAAATTACGCCTGAATTGAATTACCGTATTGTAGGCCTACAATAAATGTTGAGAATGGGGGGCGCTTTGACTTCAATGACTGGTCTTCGTACGATTTCATAACCTTCAATATATTAAATATTAATGTGCGTTTCCGTGCAAAGGATGTTTATGCTTCCATACATAAACAGAGAAATATCTGCATTGGGCCTCTTACCTGCGGACACGATCCGTGTGCTAACAGCTGAGGGCTTGCTTGATGGTATTGAAGCATATTTTAGATCGCTTTCGTCTAAGGATCGGCTTGAGTATGGGCACAGATTGCTTGATACAACAGGGGTATCGATTCCTAACTCTGTGAATCCGTCTGTTCAATTTCATCGAAATAGCAGTAATCCCCCTACGGCCTACTTTGTCCCTGGTCCAATAAGTCTCGACTTAAATCTTCGCCTTGATGCGTCTAGAAATGGTTTTCACGTCGGAGAAGTCAGTATCTCTGGTGGGGGCGTTGGGTTGAAGGCCAAAACGGCAGCGGAGTTCGGTATTAAGCCGGTTTTCTTTACGCTTGGAAAATCTTGCTTAGAGGCCGATGTCTTTCAAGCTTGGGCCAACTCGATCGGCGGAGTCACCTATGTAGGGGAAGGAGCTGCACGAGTTGTTCCTCATATTTCTGTTCGACTGGAGGATGGCCGTGTATTGGGGCCAGCCGTTCTCGTGCCTGAACTGGAACTCACAGACCAAGAAGGCACCTCCCTAGTCGAACTTGTAAGCCAAAAACTGCTGGATGTGAGGAACGATCCAAAACAGCGTTTTTTTGTCATCAATGGACGGCATGCTTTTCCTGGACTTGAGCCTGACTACTATCGAAAATTGATTCAGATGGTCAAAGATAAAGGGTTTCTGCCAGTGGTGGATTTTCGACTCAAGATGTCTGTTGAGGAGATGGAGGCCCTATACTTGGCAGGTCCGTGGATGGCGACACCCAATCTAGCGGAATTTGAGAAGTTCCTGCAAAAAGACCAAGAGAGGCCTTTGGACCTCCAGCGTACCGACGTCAAACGACTTATGCAGTTGGCTTACCAAGTCGCAAAGCGATACCATATTGCTATCCTTGTCATCACCTTAGACGAAAGGGGAGCCGTTGCGGTTTTCAGGGACGGACAATCGAATTCGCAGGGTGCTTATGTGCCTGCCCCCGATCATGTAGACGTGGTTAGCGCTGTTGGAGCGGGGGATGCATTCTCGGGTGCTTTTTTGGGAAAATGGATCTGCACAGAGAATGACTTTGTTTCGTCGTTGGTTACCGCTGTGGCGGCAGGTGCTGCGACGACGACGTTGCAGGGCAGCAATGTCGCTCAAAGGAAATTGATAGAGGTCTATAAAGGCAAGATTATGGAGGGTGAAATCGAGCAGTTTCGGCTTCCTCTATCTTCGGAAATTCTTGGTAAACATGGGTGAAATCGTGAAAGGTAAAATTCGGCAGCTTCCGGATGTTCTTAGTAAGCGCGGCTACCGTTTTGTAGATTCCTTTGCCCGCGGCGGAAGTAATATGGAGACATTCTTATCGATATCACCCGAAGGCAAACGCGTGATCGTGAAGCATAGTGATTGGCAAGGGGTGACTGGTGATGGAACGCCGTGGTTACTTGGTCAGGCAAACAGACTCAAATCCATACTCGTGAGCAACATTTTCCCTGATGAGGCCAAGAAGTTATATCCTCGCGTTCTTGATTTCGTGCGAATCTCTGAGGATGAGGGGTTCTATGTGATGGAGTATTTTGAGGATTCCCAGGATCTCGCACAATATTATTGGGACCAACCCAATCTAACGAGTCATGAGATGCTGAACGACCTGAGCCAGATACTAACAATGATGGTGGAAACGCACTATCAACATGGTGTAGAGAGGTATGATCGTGAAATTCATCACAATTGGGTTAACCGGCCCAAAAATCGAATCGCGTTACTTCAAGAGCGAAATAATGAAATATACGAACGACTGGTCCGAGGCAATCGTTTTCATTTAGATTCATTGAAGTTTGAGGATGCTTCTTATTTCTTTGAGGATTTGATATCCAGACAATATATTGTGATTCAGGGTGTAACTTATCCGAATCTTCCCGTTTTAATTCGCATTCTTGAAGAGTACGCTGATTCCGTTGCACAACATCTCGGCCCGACTCATTATTCACCATTGATTCACGGCGATCTTTCCATTAGAAACTTTCTCAGAGTGTCGAGCAAATCATCAAAGCCGTTAGATAAGTTCCGACTTATGGATGTCCGTGTGCAGGTGAAAATACATGAGGTGACTCCGTTCAAGACTTCCATCGAATATGACTTAGCCAAGCTTGCTTACAGCCCGTTTATGGAGATTGTGCGAAGTGGTTTCTATGAAATTTGCTACGATATAGGCAAGGCGCAACAAAAGGGAACTTTTGCCTTCACCATGCAGTGTATTACAAGCCCTGGGGTGATTCGTTATCGTGAATGCCGAAACTCGTTTTACAAAATGTTGCGGGAAAACGAGGCATTGGAAAAATTGATGGAAGGAATTCCTAATAAATGGGAAGACTATGTACGCTTGGGCGAATGTATGAATTACGCCAGTGATGCCGTACATCGCTATTCTCAGGATTCTTCCGGAATACATTCCTTGGCCTATTATCTTGAAGCGACAGTCGGCCTCCATAGGTGGCTTTTGAACAACGACCCCTACGCCTTAGAACTCAGTTGTGGACGGATCGAAAAAAGGGAAGTTTATGCTAGGAATTTTGAGGGAGGCGTTAGATTATGATCAAGGATTGGGATAGTGTTTTGAAATTCCATTGCAGATGTTCTGCATAATCTGCTTCGTTTCATGGTTTTTGAAATTTGCAATTTGACAAGTTCTATCTCGCCTGTTGAAATTGATTAAATTCATCTGTTGCTCCTCTTCAGGATTTATATCATAATCTTCAGTAGCAGTATCCTTCTGGGGTTGATGTCGCACAAATATTACCTTAATGCCCCAATTAGGAAACTCACTGTTGAGTTGTGCACGGTAGGAAGGCCATTTCGACCTGACATCAAGCACAGCGCTTTTGCCACTTGCGAGAATCGACCAACAGAGGCCTATCATTAATTGATTCAGATCTTGCTCGGTCCCGGGATCGGGCCGATACTCAAGTATTCCATGCTTGAAATTGTAGTAGTCACCATAAATGGCTTCAAAAGGCACTTCGCTTGTTCTGAGTAGTGCACGTACAATACTATCCTTCTCAGTACTTTCAATGTCATGAAGTACTATCAAAATTAGATTTGAATGCGTGAGATCGAGTTTGGGTTCTTGAGGGTAGCCATCGTCTCGCCAAGGAAGCCGTTTTGAGTCAGTCCCTAAGTCAAGCCTCAGACCACAGAAGTGTGGCTTATAATCTTTGTCTTCTTTAGGATTGAAAATAAGACTAGCAGTCATGATCTTTTTTGGTTTATGAGCGTCTAACACTCTAATAGCGGTTCGCAGCGTTTCCCCACTGTACGTGTCCGCAATAATCAACAACACGTTTTTCTGGTAGATATTTGTCCTATGAATTCCGGTGACGCGTATTTCTTTTTCATTGTCTCTTTGAGGTTCAAGGTTGACACAGTCGATACTCGCGATCTCGATTTCCAAATGACGTAACTCCCTGTTTTGGTATTGGTATTGGGAAGCTAGCAAGCCGGCAACCACAGTGCCACCTCGTCCCAAGCCAATGATGATTTCTGGTTGAAAATTTTTATCTGTTGTGTTGCCTTCTGTTAATTCTTTGAACAGACTTTCGTTTGCCTTTGCAACTTGCTCCCAGGTAAAAACCTTGAGGCATTTGATGTATTTATATAATGCACGTGCGATATTATAGAGGACTGCAAGCCCACCGATAACGGACAAAATGTTGGCGAATCTTTCCATTGTCTAGAGGTCTTCCATGATCATGAATTTTCTGGAAATCGTTGAAAGAAACGTTGATAGCACGAATACCGAACATAGAGCCAAATGAAAGAGGTAAGAGGATACACCAAAATCCAAGTGTGTTAAATGCCGCTCCTTAAGGAGTTTGGTGAGCAGAGATCGTATACAGACACCAGCCTGCGTGCGATATATCTTGTTGCGCAAAGACTAGAGACTCTCCTTCAGAGGGGAACGCTGCCCATCCTTACGGTTTTCGCAGTGTGTTTCTGTGACGAGTAGGCTTCATCTCAGTGGAAGAAGTCAGCAACGGACAGACAATCTCAGGCCCCCCTGCATAAATGTCTCTTATAACAAGAAATATAAATCGTAAAGGAATCTTAAGGCGCTTTTTGGATTGGAGCGGAAATTACCAAAGAAGTTCCCGGAGGGTCAATCTGTGGACTCCGTGGCCTGAGATGCGGGAGTTCACTCGGCGAGAAGGGCCTGACTGGCCCATAGAAAAAGGGGACATTCTACTTTTTATTCTTTGTGTCTCGACACTCCCGTCTACTCTTGCCCTAGCGTTTCTGCTTTTTGTAGGACGATTGGAGTCCTGCGAGCATGTGATAGTGCTCGGTATTGAGGGTCTTCAATTGGAGGTGTTGAGAGCGGGCGGTGGCTTTGGATCAATTATTGGGCGGAATTCGTTCCAACGCCAAACACCGCAAGCTCATGAATTTATGTCGACGGTGATGAAAATCTATTCGCGTGAACTCGCCTGAAAAGAGGTGAAAGTGCTAAGGTGGATGGAAGATTAAAGGGGAAAGTCAAATCAAGATGGAATTGTCAAAAGAACATGCGAAGTCGATCTTTAAATCGAGGCTGACCCCTAATGTAGAGGGGTTTAATACAGTACTTGCAAGAGATATAGGCCATGGGGGGGGGCGGTGCGTCCGGCAGCTTGACGGTCCTTGGCATGAAGAATTTCCAGCATGGTGTTCGATTGTCGTTTATGTTGTCCTACTTCGATCAAGGTACCGACAATGGCTCGTACCATTTGTTTGAGGAATCGATCGCCTTCAATACGAATTGTTAATGAGGGGGATTCAAAAGAATGTGAAAGGTGGGAAATGGTACATATCGGATTTAAGGTTTTAGACCGCTGTCCACGGAACGAGGTGAAATCGTGGGTGCCCAGGAAATGCGGTATGGCTTGGTGAATAGCCTCCGTATCCAAATGGTAAGGGAAATGCCAGGCTCGATGACGATCTATGGCTGGTCTTGAAGGTTGTAAGATCATGCGATACTCATAAATTTTCCCTTTTGCACTAAACCGTGCATGGAAATCGTCTGGTACCTTTACGCTGGAGATGACGGAAATATCTTTTGGTAACGTACTATTTAGAGCTGAGGCCCATTGAGAATCTACTAAATCTTTGTTGGTTTGAAAGCTCACGACCTGACCTAATGCGTGGACCCCGGAATCAGTGCGTCCTGCTCCAACCGTGGGAATGTGTTGCTGGGTCACCATGAAAATGGCGTCTTCAATTGCCGCTTGGATCGTTGGGTGGTGGGGTTGTCGTTGCCAGCCTGCGTAGGCCGTTCCCTCGTATTCCACGGTGAGCTTGATGTTTGGCATGTTATTGTTTAAGTCTGACCGTAAGCACAGTCATACCTATAATCTCAAAAATAGAAATGTGGAGAGATGTTACCCGACACGAGTTCGGAATAAAAGGTGGCGACAGAGATGAGGAGGAGGTGGCTGTGAGGTGTAGGATTTAGCGGGAAGCGGTTTGTAAGGGGCGAATATATGATTTGATGCCTTCAAAAATTCCTTGAGCCATACGCTTTTGGTAGGTAGAACTTTTCAGAAGCTTCTCTTCCGTGGGGTTAGAAATGAAAGCAATCTCAGCCAAGATTGCAGGCATCGTGGTCATACGAAGCACAAAGAATGGAGCGGTTTTTACACCGTGATCTTTTACCTTATAAAAAGGCTTGAGATATTTCACGAGGGCCTTTTTCGTGGTCCAGGCGAACTCCAGAGAATCTTCATATTTTTTGTCATGGAGTTTGTCGGCGAGAATAAACTGCCACTCTGGTCCATTATCTTCTAGCGGAGTGCCGTTCTCTCGTGCGGCCACTTCAAGAGCTCGCGGGTCACTGGCTTCCCCGAAGTGATAGAGTTCAAGTCCTTTTATGGTTTTTTTAGGATGGGAATTGATGTGAATGGAGACAAAAATATCAGCTTTGTGTTGATTGGCAAACGTGGCCCGATCTTTTAATTCGATAAACACGTCAGATTCACGGGTCATGAACACTGTGGCATTGGCTTCTTTGGCCAGAAGATCTCGAAGATGGTTGGAGATTTTTAACACAATATCTTTCTCTCTTGTGCCCTTTCGTCCCAAGGCCCCAGGGTCTTTCCCTCCATGTCCAGGGTCGAGCACGATAATCATCTCCTTTTTTACGACGGAGGCTTTAGGGGGAGCGACAATAACGGGAGGAGGAGGCGTTTTAGTTGCCACTGGAGGTGGAGCTGATGCTTTCTTTGATCGTTTAGGGGCTTTTACAACCGTGGGCTTCTGGGAAGGTACAGGGTAGAGATCTAACACGATACGTGGAGGCTTCTGCAGGACATACCATTTATATCGCTTCCACGGTTTTGTGGGGACCGAAAGGATGAGCGTCCCTTTCGCAGTTCTGGAAACAGACAAGTCGATGGGAAATGTTTTAGCGGTGGTTTTTGAAAGAGCTCTTTTTAGAATTCTGGTATTGGGAAGTTCAAGGAAAAATTCTGTCTTGTTTCGTCGGTTAGAGGATGCGGGTTGCGCCTCTCGATCTAGGTCAAGGACGAGGCGGGTATATTTTTTATGCTGATGGGCTCGAATGTTACGGATGGATGTGGAGGCCGAACGTTTCGCAACCAACGACAGGTACGGGGATGTTTCCCACGCCAAGGGGAATCGACCTCCAACCTCTCCGCCAACGCTGGTCAGCGGAAAAATGAGGAGTAGCAGAAGTACGCTAATATAAAAGAAGGCGTTTCGATGGGCTGGCATAGAGAATAAGACCGTTTGTATCTTTTTCCCAGATGATACCCTTCTTGTCAAGCAAGGTCGAATTGGATCTTGCTCCTTTTGAGGGGTAAACTGGTCAGTAAACCCATGGTTATGGTGTAGACAAAAGGGAAAGAGCCGTGACACCTAAACATCTTATCATTGATGGCTATAATGTCTTGGGGGCAATGGGCCTTCCGCCCCAAAAGGTAGTGGGGCAAGGAGAAGTGCATCGTGATCAATTTGTGGCACGACTTGGCTTGTACGGACAGAGCATCCACTGTCCTGTTACCGTTATTTTTGATGCTTGGCGACAGCCAGGGAACCTGCGACAGACCACGCATCAAACCGGAGTGACGGTCATGTATTCGTCGGAAGGCGAACGAGCCGACCAGATCATCCAACAGCTCATTCGGCAACATGGGAACGAGACGGCAGTTGTGTCATCGGATCTTGAAGTCATCAATGTCGCACGGGCTTTTGGAGCCTTCGTGATTCGTTCACAGGAGTTTCTTGGTCGGTTGCAAAAGGGAAGTCAGCAACGAACATCTGGGCGATCTATAAGAGGAAGTTTTGAGGCAAAAGATGAGAGCGAAGAAGTGACAACCAGACCTAAAGATAAAAAGGGCAATCCTCGCAAGTTGCCAAAAAAACTGCGTGAACGCAATCGCATTATGAAGAGATTTTAAAGAGACGTTTGGCGTTATTTGTGGTCAATTTTGAAATCTGAGAGAGACCTGTTGCCGAGCCTGCATATTTTAACTCGGCTATTTGTTCTGCCACGTACTTCACGTAAGCCGATTCGTTTCGTTTTCCTCGAAAGGGAATAGGTGTGAGATAGGGCGCGTCAGTTTCAATAAGAATACGATCGTCAGGAACGGTACGAATGACGTCGCGAAGGATTGTGGCAGTTCGAAAAGTGATGATGCCGGAAAACGAGAGATAAAATCCGAGGTCTAAGGCTTCTTTGGCTAACCAGGGATCTCCTGAAAAACAGTGGATGACGCCTCCTACCGATTCAGCATGTTCTTCTCGGAGAATGGTCATTGTATCTTCTTGGGCTTCTCGTGTGTGGATGACAAGGGGGAGGTTGAGGGATTTGGCTAACGCGACCTGTTCGCGAAATTGCTGGCGTTGGGTTTCGCGTGGGGAATGATCGTAATGATAATCAAGTCCGATCTCTCCAAATGCCACGACCTTGGGATTCTGAGCCAATAGACGCAGTTCTTCATACCAATGGGCTTCGATCCGTTTGACTTCATGGGGATGTACTCCAACCGTGGCATACACATTCGGACGTTCGGTCGCTAACTTCACCGCAGATGTACTCGTGGACAGGTCGCAACCAATTGTAATGAAGGCTTCAACCCCAGCTTCTTCCGCACGCTGAAAGACCGCTTCCCGATCAGTATCATATCGCAGATCATCTAGATGCACATGGGTATCAATTAACATGAAATGACTCCTTGGTTTCTAAGTCTGGCATGGTAGCATATCGAATGAATAGGTTGTAGATATGAGTGGCGTTTTCGGCATATGTTGATCCAATAATGATGCGAATAGTGATTGCTCCAAATGTCTTTTGACGAAGAATGGTTTCGAGTGATCAATGGGTGGGCTGGCCAATCACCTGCATTAGATTGGCTCATGTTTCAAGGTTCCCAAGAGAGTAATTTGCTCATTCCTGTGATTTTGGCAGTGGCCTATTGGGGATGGACAAAATGGGATCAAGCCAAATTTGCTGCGCCTTCCTTAGGATTGTTGATTGGGCTGAGTGACTTACTGGGCGGGCAATTAAAAAACCTGGTTGCGCGTCCGCGGCCCTGCCAAATTCTCGCGCAGGTTCATGAGATGGTGGGATGTGGGGGAAGCTTTAGTATGCCGTCTAATCATGCGGTGAATTCAAGTACGGCCATTGCTTTTCTCGTCACGCTGTATCCTTCATTGGGGTGGGTAGGCTGGCCGCTCATGGGTCTTATCGGACTTTCACGAATCTACTTAGGTGCTCACTATGTGACGGACGTGTTAGTGGGCTGGGGGATTGGGTTGGCGTTAGGTTGTGGCGTGGCCTGTTTGCTCAAAAGAATTTTTTTCAAAGGTAATGAAAGAAAACAGAAGACTTTGAGTCTTCCTACTCAATTCCATAAAAATCAGAATTGATCTTTCCCGTCGTTCCCCACAGTAGTTATTGGGGATCCATCCGGTTTTTTGCCTTTCAAAAATAGTTAGTCGGTTGAACGCTTCGCACTTGGTGTACTAACTTTCGTGTCCAAGTAGTTTTTTGTGTTGCCGGGCCGAAGCCCGGCATCATCAGAGAAACAAATGGAAATCATAATCAGTGAAACACTTATGATGGGTTTGACTTGCCAAAGATACTTGCCTGAAATAACAAGATGGATTCGCAATAACTATTGTCGAGAATGAGGGCGGAGGAAAGAGCGTAACGGCCCCATTAGCCTTGTGAAGCAAGGGCTCGCACGGATGAGATTGGCGACTTATCCAGAGGAAACTTGGGTGGGGAAAAGGTCTGTTCGACGGGCTGAGCGGAAGGTGTTGAAGGAAACAAGAAGGATATAGTAGGAATTTTGGTAAGAGGCGTGAATGTAATTACCTATCAGCACGAATGGAAATGGTGTATTCCCCTTGGCCGGATGAGGCGTAATGTCGAATGGTGACATGATACGTATCCGGACTCAGATTTATGATTATCCTAGAATTGTGGTTTGTCCCAACCTCGATGTCGTCATTTTCTTCTATGAGAGTGGTTGAACTATTTGGTCCAAATAATGACATATAGGTATCCGTTGATCCTTGAGTCTCAATGGTAAAGGAACCCGCTTTTTCAACATAAAAATGAAAATGGTTTTCCTTGTTCGCTTCAGAGATTGCGCCTTTTGTAGTTGGAACAATCGGAATTTGCTTAGAGTCTCCTATACCTGCAACGATTGCCCCAAGTGAGACGACCAAGTCGACAGCACTGCCTGCTGCTACGTTTGTTCCTGCTGTTGGAATCTGACTAATTACGTTACCAGTTTCGACATTCGGATGATGTTCGGTTGTCACGTTCCCGACCGTCAGTCCCTCTGCTATGATTGCAGCTTCAGCATTAGCGGTTTCGTTGCCTAGGACTGATGGCGTGGAGTTTCCCGGGCATCCTGGGCCTGGGCAGTCATCCGTAAAGTCTTCAATCTCAGAAAAAGCTAATTTCCCGAAAAATGCGAAAAGGATAAAAAAGGCTAACGTACTCCATCTGAGGGTTTTCATTTCCCAGATTCCTTCTTCATTGATGCAATAATTTTTTTATTCCATTCGTCCCAATTTTCTATCGGGGGAAGCTCCCAAACGTATTTGCTGTCTATCTGGCTGCGATCCCATCCTTCAAATTTTTCAATAAGGTCTATAACCTCTTTTTTATAAAGCAGTTTGGCAATACTCAATTTATTCAATAAATGGTCTCTTGCGCTATTTCTTTCTTGAAGAAACTGGTCCTTCCGCTCTAATTGCTCATTAGTGATTTCCCCTTTTTTTTCCTGTTGCAAGCCCGCTATAACTCTTAATCTTTGCCACTGAGTAATATAGTTCGTAAAGTTTGCCGTGATATCTTCTAGAAGTTCTAGCTTTTGGGTTTTAGCAGGGTTAGCCTGTTCAACTTGCCCAACAAAAATCCATGCTGCTAGGCCGAGAACTGCTACACTCCATATTAAAAATAAGAATATCTTTAATAGGTTATACGATTGGTTTTTTGTCAGATTTGGGAATATATTTTTCCTAATAAACTCTCGAAACAGCAAAAGAAGAGTGCCTAGTGCGATGCCACCTATGCCAGCTATCTTCCCAACTGTTGTTATGATTTCGCTTTCCATCTGTTCTAGAAGAGGTATAGTTGAGGGGGAATATGGTAGAAATTGAAAAAATACAGCTCCCTAAGTATCTGTGAGGGATATATGCTATCAAAAATTTCGAAAAACAGAAATAGAGATTTGGGTATTGACGAAAGAATCTATGGCTTTCAGTTCGTGGGCGAACGCCCAGAAAGGGAAAAAGGCGTTATAGGTAAGGCTATTAGTGATGATGGGCGTGGGGGAAGGCCTCTTGTGAACGTTCTTGTGTGAGGTGGTTGAGGTTGCAGTGGAGAATGTCAGTTTCTGGGCATTCAGTTTCTAGCTGGATGGTCAGGTGGTGAATGCCAAACTGTGTTGAGAGGAGGGATTGGATAGGCTCAAGAAGAAGGTCCTTGTCTGGCACAGTTTCCGTATCGGCGAGGACGTGGCAGGTCAGCATGATGATTCGGGGCTCGACGGACCAGATATGGAGGTCATGGACTTTTTTGACTCCTGGGATTGATTCAATCCTTGCGACAATGGTTGCTGTATTGAGGTGCGGGGGCGTGGATTCCAATAGAATATCCAACGATTCTCGAAAGAGCGGTAAGCTGCCTTTAATAATGACGACGACTAGTACTAAGCTGATGAGGGGATCAAGAATAGTGAGATTGGTGAGAGCGATCCCAAGTCCGCAGAGGATAACACCTACCGACATCCAGGCATCCATCATCATGTGAAGGAAAGCCCCTCGAATATTCAAATCGTTTTTGGCACCTTGTTGTAATAACCACGCGACGCCAAAGTTCGCAATCATACTGATTCCCGCAATGCCCATGACCCAAAGCCCCGGTATGTGCTCAAGCGGAGTCATGATTCGGTAGAGGGCAATTCCGGCAATAATCAACCCAGTAAGGAGCAAGGTGAGGCTGTTGAGAAAGGCGGCAATGGTGCCGGCACGGTGGTAACCAAAGGTGCGCTCCTCGGTTGCGGGCCGACTAGCTAGAATATGAGCATAGAGGGCTAATAACAGAGCTCCTTGGTCGATGAGATTGTGGCTGGCATCACTGATGAGCCCAAGGCTATTGGTCCAATAGCCTCCGATGAATTCGGCTAGGATGATGATGCCATTTAACAGTAATCCCAGTTTAAGTCGCTGGGTCAGAGGAGAAGGGGAAGCATGTGAATGAGGCATAGACTCTAGTGTCCCATGAATTCACAGAAGGGACAAGGATAAAGAGAATGGCCTCGAGTAGACCTATCCGAGGACAAGCAGCTCAAGACTGAGAGAAGGCAAGACCGAGCTGAAAAGAGAGGTAAGGTTCCGACGATCGGAGGAGAACCATCCGATCGTCGAAATGTCACGAAATATGTTAGGCGCTAGTCGTCGGAGGGGTCTTGAGTGGAGGTTTTAACGGCTTGCTTGGTGGTATCAACGGCAGAATTAACACGGGTGGCGGCATGTTTCATTGTTTCTTTGGCTTCCTCGGACCAAGACTGCATCGCTTCTTTGGTCTGAGCGGCCATTTCGGAAAATTCATCCTGTGCTGTTCTGGCACCTCGGACGATGCGATTGCGGATTTGCGAGCCAGATTCCGGCGTCATCATGATGGCCGTTCCGGCACCTAATAAAAACCCGGCGATAAATACAAACGTATTGACCCAGGTTGAATCTCCCTGTCCATCATTATCACTCATGGTGATGTCCTCCCTCATCGTACTGTCGTTATGACTGTCGTTGGTTATTTTTTGCAGTTGCCATCATCGCCATGATTGCTCCGCCCAAGCAGACTCCTGACGCGAAGATCAAACTATAAGAGAGACCTGTCCGTAGTTCGGGCCATGTATCCAAGACCCGTTTCCATAAGGGAACCTCATCTGTCACATGGACATGTCCTTCCCAGCCTAACTCTCCCCGAGGCATATCGTGCTCGACCAAGGGTTCATCATCAGCAGCGCGGGCAGTGTTGAGATTAGTCACAGTCATGAAAGAGGCTCCAATACCGCAAAAGGAAAATGTGCAAACAATGTGGCTACTGGTAATTCTAACATGTCTTGATCATTTTGTGGAGCCACTATTTCTTGTGTGAAGACATTTCGAAGGGGCTGGTTAGCTAAGTCAGGGGGGAGAGCTATCCTTGTATCCCCCCAGAGAGATTCCCCTATTGGAAGAACGGTGGAATCAGGAATAAGCTGTGTCAAAAACCGTGGGAAAATGGCCAAACACTCAGTTTTCCCTTCTTGCCTATGAAATCCACAGATATGCTCCGCCTGCTCTCCTTGGGCTTCTAATGGGCGATACGTCCCCTTGAGAAAAAGGGAAGAGTGGGTTTTTCGGAAGTGAAGAGCGGTGTGTGTGACAAACATTTTCATAAGACCATTGTCGGCATGTTGGAATAGAAACTGGATCAGTTCAATCGGGTTAAGCTTTTCCTTGAGGTCGTGCAATTCAGTCAGACGCTCTTGGTAATGGACATAGTTCACCAACCCTCGATTATCGGGGTCGACTAAGGTGAAATCCCAAAGCTCTGTGCCTTGATAAAAATCTGGGACCCCGGGAGCCAATGTTTTGATCAAGACTTGAGACAAGGAATTATAAAGCCCATAGCTCGCGATGCGGCGTTGAAACGGGACGAAATCTTCTAAAAAGGCATTCTTGTCTGTCGGAGAAAGAATCCGTGTGAGAAATTTCATGACGGCCTGTTCATAGGCTTCATCGGGGTTCAGCCAACTGCTGGTCACCTTGGCTTCCCGTAAGGCTTTGACCATATAGGTTTGGAGTCGTTCTAACACTTGATTGAGAACTTCATCCGAGATTGCACCGAACGGCCAGATTCCAAGCAAGGTTTGGTAGATGAGGTATTCTTCATTACGGCTAGGGACCAGTTGTTCCTCAAGACGATGCGCAGCCTTTTTGTTGAGACGGTTCCATGTACGAAGTCGGTTGCGCCATTCCATGGGAATTTCAGAGAGCACATTGATGCGCGCACGGACGTCTTCACTGCGTTTTGTGTCATGGGTAGACGTGGAAGAGAGACTCCAAGGCCATTGCTCAGCTCGTTCTTGCATATAATGATGGAATTTTGAAATGGACAGACCAAAATGTTGAGGTTCGCCTCCTACTTCGTTGAGAGACGTCAGGCGGTTGTATTGGTAGAACGCCGTATCTTCGACGCCTTTGGCGGTGACCGGACTGGTGGTTTGTTGAAATTTCATGACAAAGGGACGGATGATTTCCCAATCCAAAGGAGCAGAATCTTGTGGAGTGGTATGCATGAGCACGTCACGAATAAAATCAAAGACCAAATTGCTGAGAGCCGGATTTCGTCGTTTGGCACGTGCGACTGCCAGCCGAATATAGGCGCGATCGCGGTCAGTAATGGGTTCCTGAGAGTCAGGACGAATATAGGTACGATAAACGGGGAAACATGCAATGATTTCTCGAATGGCGTAAATCAGACTATTGAGGGTGAAGTCGCGGGACCGGCGGTTCTGTTCAGAAAGCACATTGAGCTCGTGCCCCAGCGCATTGATTTCTCCAGCCATCGAGCTGGTCATAATTAATTTTTTGCAGTGATAAATGAGATCGTCATAAGAGAAATGCGATTTGGAAAAGCGTGTATAGACTTGCTCGATTTGTCGTTGATGGGATGGGTGGATAAACAAGTGGTTCACGAGGGAGAGAAATTCATATCCGGTGGTTCCATGAACCGGCCAATCAGGATTCAAGCGTTCTCCGGTACCCAAGATTTTCTCGACTAACACATACAGCACGCGTCCTTGTAAATCAGGTGTGGCTTGAAATTGTTGAGCCGCCCAGGCTTGCCATTGAGCCAGATAGCCCTGTGGGTCGTAGAGTCCATCCACATGATCAATGCGTAATCCTGTGACGGCTCCAGATGAGACCAAGTCGAAGATTTTTTGCTGGGCTTCCTGAAAGACAGCAGGCAGTTCCATGCGAATAGCGGCCAATTGATTGATGTCAAAAAACCGTCGGTAATTAATCTCTTCGCCAGCTACTCGCCAAAAGGCCAATCGGTAGGCTTGATTAGAGACTAATTCATCTAACTGATCGAAACTGCGAGGGGAGCCTTTGCTGCCGTTGAGTAGGTGGAGATTCTGGGTAAGAAAATGTTTGAGGGGTTCATGATTCGAGATGACGGCAGAGAGACGTCGACGGATCACCTCTTTTTCTCGATACCGTTCAGCGATTCGCTCCGGATCGGTTTCCGTCCGTATCGGCAAATGAGAGAGGGCGGTGACAATACTTTGATATTCTTGGAGGGCAGGTGATGCTTCCTCAAGGACCGTGACAAGATTCTCTTGGCGGAAAGTCAGGGCAATGTTCCAGGTAGAAGGATCTAAGGGGAGGCGGTGTTCATAATACTGCAAAAAAAGTTGCCCATCATCATACTGTAAGGCAATTTCTTGATTTTCTAAAACGATGCCATATTGATCTCCCAAAATGGGAAGCAGGACGGTGTTCTCAAGCTCCGGTTTGACCGGTGTCCAATCGATATCAAAAAACGTGGCGTAATGCGACGAAGGCCCATTTTCTAAAACATCTTGCCACCAGACATTGGCCGAGCCCGCAATCCCCATGTGATTAGGGACGACATCCAACAGTTGTCCCATTCCATGTTCATGCAGAGCCGTAATAAAAATCTGATAGTCGGCTTCCGTCCCAATTTCAGGATTGAGGACCGTCGGGTCGATGACATCATACCCGTGAGTACTGCCGGGTGTGGCTTTGAGGTACGGAGAGGTATAGCAATCGGTGATGCCGAGTTGATGAAGGTAGGGAATGAGCTTCGCGGCGTCTAAAAACGTAAAGGAAGGATTGAACTGCAAACGATAGGTGGAAAGTGGAATGCGAGGAACGGCAGCTGGCATGATTGATGGATCACGGGAGAGAAGAGGAAGATGAGATGGCCTGACCTCCATAGGATTTTCCGCGTGCGACGGTGGTGAGCCCGAGCTTGCCAGTATGTCGCTTGCCCCCACGACCTTTGTCGCCTCCCATCGTGCTGCCAGATTCAATCACGTTAAAACGATCAATGATGCAGCGTTGAAGATGACTCTTTGGGCCAATCACGGTTCCATCAAGAATGATAGATTCTTCGATCGTACAGCCTTCCCCAATGCGAACATTGCGGCCAATGATCGATCGATTGATCGTACTGTCGATCACAAGACTGCCTTGCCCGACCATGGCATCGTTCATTTGAGAACGAACCATGCTGGCGACGGGGTCGGTCAACGCATCAGTGGTAATGGGCCATTTCACATTGCGTAAATCAAAAATAGGATTCTCCCCTAAAACATCCATGTTGGCTTGCCAATAGGCTTCCAGCGTTCCCACATCTCGCCAGTAGCCCCATTCTTCATAGGGATGGATGCCGGGCACGGCATTTTCCATGAAATCGTACGCTAAGACTCGATGGGATTTGATGAGGGACGGGATAATGTCTCGTCCAAAATCATGCGTGCCGGCTTGGCTGGCATCATTTTCTAAGATTCGGACCAACATTTCAGCATTGAAAATATAGTTGCCCATAGAGCTATATGACATTTCGGGATTGCTAGGCATGGGTTTGGGCTGAGCGGGTTTTTCTTCAAAACCCATAATCTGATGGTCGGAGCTGGCTTCAATAATGCCAAAGCCCTTGGCGGCATGAATAGGGACGGGCAGTGCCGCGACGGTCACCTCAGCTTGGTTTTCGAGATGAAACTGAATCATTTGCCGCAGATCCATGCGGTAAATATGATCGGCGCCGAAGACGACGACTAAATCTGGGGCAAAATCTCGAATGAGGTTGAGGTTCTGATAGACCGCATCAGCCGTCCCTTCATACCATTTGCCTCGCCCCTTCATTTGAGGCGGGACCACCGTGATAAAGGCCTGCCGGTTGGGTCCACTAAAACGCCAGGCTCGTCGCAAGTGTTCGATCAGAGATTGAGAACGATATTGCACAAGCACATACATGGCTTGAATGCCGGAATTGATGAAATTACTCAGCACAAAATCAGCAATTCGATAGTTGCCAGCAAAGGGCACCGAGGGCTTACTGCGTTGTTCGGTCAAGGGCATTAATCGCTCGCCCTTGCCTCCAGCCATTATCATGGCTAGAACCTTTTGCGGTTGTCGTTCTTGTATGGCTTTACGTCTAGGTGACATGGTTATAAGGGGTCTGGATTGATTGCCAACTGTTTGGTCTCGTTATGCTCAGCCACGGTTAGTTCAAGTTGAGCGATGGTCTTTTGTTGTTGCGCAATGAGCCGTCTTTTCTTAATGAAAGACGGCAAGGATGCGATGACACTCAAGAGGACGCCACAGGCTAATGCGGTCAAAAGGATGACGACTAAGGAGCCTTGAAATCGCCAGGAGAAAAAATTAATAATAATCGGCTCGGAATTCTGCAATGAAAAGGCAACGGCAAAAAACAGGACAAGTAAGAATGTGAGGAGTACAGAATACATAGGGGAGAGAGTTTGGTATACTCCTTTCTAACTAACATAGAAGCTATTGATTGGCAATGCCTGTAACCCCTGAACAACTAGAGCGAATCTTGACGGCCCAAGAATGGGATCCCTTTTCCGTCTTGGGTCCGCACCGTGAAAATCACGGAAAAGCCGAACAGATTCGGATCAGGGCATTCCTGCCTGATGCCGCCGAAGTCGCGTGCCTTCCTTCTCAACAGCAGGCTGATCTCTTGCCGATGACGCTTGTCGCACCTGATGGCGTATTTGAAGCGATCTTTCCGGGCAAGGTCCTAGATCCGACGTACCTCCTGCGAGTCACCACGACTCAAGGCAACACCTTTCAGCAATATGACCCCTATGCGTTTTCTCCTGTCTTGTCGGATGTGGATTTACATCTGTTTGGCGAAGGCAAACTCTATAAAGCCTATGACATTTTAGGGGCTCACGGGTGTACGCATGAAGGTGTCCAGGGGGTCAACTTTGCGGTATGGGCGCCGAACGCCAAGCGGGTGAGTGTGGTGGGAACGTTTAATGGCTGGGATGGGCGCCGACATCCAATGCGGAGCCGGGGAGGCGTCGGTATTTGGGAATTGTTTATTCCAGGTATTGATAACGGTGACATCTATAAATACGAAATATTACCGCAAGGCGGCGGGATACCGTTTACGAAAGCGGACCCCTATGCCACAGCGGCTGAATATCGCCCGAAAACGGCCTCGCTGGTCTGCGATGTGTCGCAGCATCAGTGGAACGAT
Source organism: Nitrospirales bacterium (assembly GCA_965248225.1). Taxonomy (GTDB): domain Bacteria; phylum Nitrospirota; class Nitrospiria; order Nitrospirales; family UBA8639; genus Nitrospira_E. The sequence goes on along the minus strand of CBDFIV010000015.1, from coordinate 2,415,605 downwards.
TCAACATGGATGGAAGTACGGAAGACGAGCGACCCTCTGAGAAAACCACTCTCGATCTATGAAGTGCATCTCGGCTCATGGAAACGCGTCGTGGAAGAGGCGAATCGGTGGATGACCTATCGCGAGCTAGGCGAACACCTGATTCCGTATGTGAAAGACATGGGGTTCACGCATATCGAGCTCATGCCGATTGTGGAACATCCATTTGATGGGTCATGGGGCTATCAGGCCACAGGGTATTTTGCACCGACCAGTCGATTCGGGACGCCGGATGATTTTATGAATTTTGTCGACGCCTGTCATCAAGCTGATATTGGCGTCATTATGGATTGGGCGCCAGCCCATTTCCCCGACGATCCGCATGGCCTCGCATTTTTCGACGGCACACATCTCTATGACCATGCCGACCCACGAATGGGCTGGCACCCTGAGTGGAAAAGTCGCATCTTTAACTATGGTCGGACTGAGGTCAAAAATTTCCTCATCAATAGTGCCTTAAGTTGGTTTGATCGCTACCACATCGATGGTTTGCGGGTCGATGCCGTGGCATCCATGCTCTATCTGGACTATGCTCGAAAAGAGGGCGAATGGCTACCGAATCAACATGGCGGAAACGAAAATCTTGGCGCGGTGGAATTCCTCAAGGAATTAAATACCGTGGCTCATCAAGAACATCCAGGCATCATGACGATAGCGGAAGAATCGACGGCATGGCCCGGGATCTCCAGGCCGACATATGTCGGAGGGTTGGGATTTTCCTTGAAATGGAACATGGGCTGGATGCACGATACGCTGGAATATTTCCAACTGGATCCCGTGTACCGAAAGTTTCATCAAGACAAAGTCACGTTTGGGCTGATGTATGCCTTCACGGAAAATTTCGTGCTCGTGCTTTCACATGATGAAGTGGTGCATGGGAAAAAGGCGCTTCTCGATAAAATGCCTGGAGATGACTGGCAACGGTTTGCCAATCTTCGCGCACTCTATGGCCACATGTGGGGCCATCCCGGGAAAAAGATGCTCTTCATGGGCGCAGAAATCGGGCAATGGTGGGAATGGAATCATGACGACAGCCTGCAATGGCATTTGCTGGACTATGCTCCGCACCGTGGCTTGCAACAATACATTGCTGATTTGAATCATCTCTATCAATCAGAACCGGCATTGTATGAAGTCGACTTTGATTGGCAAGGGTTTCAATGGATTGATTTGCACGATAGCGACAATTCGACGCTCACCTACATTCGTTACGCGCAGGATCAGGCTGATTGTCTTATCTGTGCCTGCAACTTCACCCCAGTACCGCGAGAGAAATACCGAATGGGCGTGCCTCTCGGCGGGCAGTATCGAGAACTTCTCAATAGCGATTCAGAAATGTACGGGGGTAGCAATAAAGGGAATTTCGGCGGCGTACAAGCCGATCCCATCCCCTGGCACAACCAACCCTTCTCCCTCTTAGTCACTCTCCCGCCGCTCAGCGTAGTATTCTTTAAGTCTACGTAGCCGAGTCAAAACGACTCCAAAAATACTATAGAACCCTCTGCAAAAGTTAGCTGCATTAAGGGTCTTGAGCCCTCGAATCGTTTTTTGAAATGTTCTTCTTGTCTCACGTTCCCTTTTGTTTGGTCCTTGCTCCCCTATTCGGGGCTTGTCGGTGCCCCTCATGGGGGGCTTGCCTTCGTTAGGCTTCCGCGAGCAGGGCTCGCCGGCAGAAAAATATGTTGGACAGCGCACACAACGTTGTGAACTGCGCCGCGTTTTTGGCCAGGCCTTTATAGCGCAGTTTCCGGTGTCCCCACAGATGCTTGATCACCCGGAAGGGATGTTCCACCTTGGCTCGAATCCTTGAATGCCGGCGATTGCGTTTCTTTTGTGACGCAGACAGGGGATGCTTGCGGTAGCCGCGGTCCGAGAGCCCATAATAGAAGCCGTCCCTTCGGGCCTGGCGCTTGTCCGCTTGCCGGGTATAGGCGCTGTCACCGAACAGCGCTTGTTCGTCCCCGTGTTGCAACGCCTCCAGCATTTGTCCGTCATGAACTTTAGCCGTCGTAAATCCCGTCGAATGAATAATCGGCTGCCCTTGCGCTTGCACGCCGATATGCCCTTTGGCTCCGAAATGCCATTTGTTGTTCTTGCGGGTGGAACTCATTTCCGGGTCTCGTTCTTTGCGAGTGTTCTGCTTGCTCACCGGCGCAGCCAGCAAGGTCGCATCCACGATCGTGCCCGCTTTGAGCACCAGCCCATGGGAGTCTAAGTGAGTATTGACGGTAGCCAGGATCTGTTGCGACAGCCCATGCTCTTCTAAGAGATGCCGAAACCGGCAGATGCTGCTCTCATCCGGAATCACCCCACCAAAACAGTCAAACCCGAGAAAGGTCTGGAAACTGAGGCGATCATACAGAGCTTCTTCCATCAGGGGATCACTCAAATTATGCCATAGTTGAAGAAAATGAATGCGCAGCATCACCCGCAAGGCATGGGGCGGACGCCCGCCGGCGCTCTTATAATGCGGCTGAATGACCTTTTCCAATTGCTGCCATGGCACGACCTGATCCATCTCGTTCAGAAATCGCTCAATCCGCAAAGGCTTCGTTTTCATTTGGGACCTCATGGTGGTTTGCATGAGGCCTATTCTACAGAATTCAATCCCTTTTGCAGAGGGTTCTATAGATTAGTCTGGGAAATATCGAAGAGTTTTTACAAGGAAGGATTCCCTGAAAACGTTTGTGCAAGTTTGTCTCAAAATAAAAAAAATGCTAGTACGCCAATTTCGAGAAATACGGAAAAATTCATTTTTCTCCATCGGGATGCGAAGGGCCAGATGCATTTAAGTATGGGAAATTATACCCTTGGTTCTTAAAGCTTGCTTCTTAATTTCTCTTGTAGTTTTCTTTAACGAAATATTGTTTTTGTCTGCAATAAATGATCCCCGCCGCAAGCGGACGGGGTATTCTGAATGTACTCGCTCTCACGAGTAGTATATTACGCCGCAAGCAGCGGGGAATATACCCTCAAATGATTAAACCCGATTGACATTTAATTCTATTCTGTCAAAATCAACAACTTATTTTTTTGGCAAATCGGAATGGACAGATTAGTGCAATTCTGACCATTTTTGAATTGTCTATGAGTTTGCTATTTCGTAGTCTTTTTCTAGAGGGTTTCTTCTCAAGCAATCCCCAAAAAAAGAGACTTCTATTCTGAAAAAAATTATCCCTTGTGATAGTGGGTTACTGACTTTTTAACGAAACTAAAAAAATAACTTCATTGGAGGTTAGAAACCTTCGATTACGGTCATTTGATAAGGATAATATTCATTTTTTCCTAATAACAGGAGGAATTAGATGTCTAGTCCATCCCCCTTTTCATTCCTTTTGAACCGAAAAGAACTGCTTAACTCAGGTAGACTTGCCATAGTGCTAAAAGAAGGATTGGATACCCTTACTGGATTTTTTTCTACGAAGTTTTCAGAGAAATTCTGGGATGATATTGGATTAATTGACCCAGAAGGAGAGCTAAGCGATGTTCAAATTGGTAAATTATTGTCTGAATTAAATCCAATCTTACAAGACTTTGATCTTTCCGAATATACGGGGAATATTCCACTACAAAAACAAACAAAAACACTACTTAAGAAAAAGCTTAAGAATTGGGATCAAGTTCAACTTAACAGGTATATTTTCCAAGATGCATTTCCCTGGGCTTTTAGGGAAGGGGGAATTCTGGAAAACCCTATAGATGTGACTCAACGAATTATTCCTCATTGTTTTGTAGATATTGAAGCGATTGATAAAAAAAATCTCTTAGACCTTCTGTGGTGCGAACGAAATGATCCTGCAAGTCTTTTCGTCCGGTTATTATCTCAACAATGTAGATTTAATGGAGAAAACGTAGTTCTGTGTGGAGATCCCGGTATTGGGAAAACCAGCTTTATTCATTACGCCTTAAGGCACGACAATTTTAAAGATTCACATTATTTTATTATTCATCTTAATTGTCGAAGATGGCAAGGGTTGTTAGATGAGGAAATCTCTACCCATATCAAGGAAATTTTTATTGCCAGGCTTCTCGAATATTTTGATCAAATAGAAAAGCCAGCTCACGAATTAAAGACAAAGACTTCAGAAGAAATTAGTGACACGTTTTTAGATGTAAAAAAACATTTAATGAACTCAATAACTAAGTCGGACCAGATATCGAAATGTTTTCCCATCGTTATTATCGATGATGTAGATTATATTAGAAAGGGATTGCAGCACCAACTTTTGTCTTTGTTTGCAGATCTTTACACCTCTAATCGAATTACAATAATTTATGCCTGTCGTAAGTCTTCCCTAAAAGAGGTGCATCATCATTTGAATGGCCGTCAGCGCCTAGGGTTTATGGAACATGCCAGAATTGAATTCCTTTATCCTATTGGCGCGCATAGAATTTTGGGAACCCGTCTTGCCTGGACATTAGATCGAAGTAATTCCAAGCCAGTAATATGCAGGATTATTGAATCTGTCAGCTTGAAAAAACACGCAGACACTTTTGAGAAGTATATTAATACCCACAACCTTTCCTTAAAGAAATCTCAAAAGTTTTCTTATCCGTTCACGCAACATCAAGAATTTCTGTTTAACCAATTGTCTAATGGAGACATTCGGGTAATATTTGAATTAGGAAAACGTTTTATTGATTATATCCTCAATGAAAAAGGGTCTCATAAGGTTCTTGATGATGGGTCAATTTTTTTAGGAAGGAGAAATATATTAAATCTCCTTCGAGATTTTTCTAGAAAAGAGTATAAGAATCCACGAGCACCGATTAACTATCCTGATCAATGGAAGCTTCTTAATATTCATGAAGAGAAATCATGGAACCCAGATACACCAGAAAAACATGGAAATTCTTTAATTCAAAATATTTTAGAGCTTATATCTCATGAAAAACTTGTAACGGAAGGATCTACTTTTTGGATAATAATGACAAAACTTGGATACACCCCAAGGCAGATAAAGGATGGATTGGAATACTGCCTGGAAATTCGCTTAATTGAACCAGCCATTATTGCCACTCAAGGAATTGGATTCTTTGAAAAAGATGTGACCGATCCACCCTTTGCCTTAACAAAGAAAGGGTACGTTTATATCAAAGATATTTTCTATTGGAGAGAATATCGTAAGCTTTTCGGCGCAGGAGGGCGGTCAGTAGATGATACGAATTACCAGCTTGGGAAATCCATGCTTTTTCTTGACATACTTGAGATGTTAGTTGCTTTAATTTTATGTTCCTCTACAAAGACTAGATCAGCGTTTCTATTAATATCAAAAAATGCAATATTTGATTTGTTTATGTCAAAATTTCGGACATCATATATACACCCATTTGAGCTTGAATACGAATCAGAATTAGATGAAACTGCTGACCAAAATGAGACATGTTATGTTACAAAAAATCAATTTGAGAAAGAACTTATTAAATCAGATAACAGTGGAATTGCCTCCTCTCATAAGCCATACCGTAAATACTTTGCGGTAAAAAGAACTAAGGTCTTAAATGAAGCTTGTAAGTATCAAGTATCTACCAACTATGAGCCAGTGCTCAGCGATAGAAAAGCAGTATTTCCAGATGCAAGGTTCTCTGAAAAAGAAATTAATAATTTCTTGTTAAAGCATGCTTTATACAAAAATACCTCGGAAATAACGTAAAAGAAAGAATGTTCTAGTGTATACCAAAATTGAATGCTTTCATTTTTCAACTCATGAAAAATGCAAACTCAGTGATGTAGGGAAAAAACTGAAATTATGTGAAGGTTGTAATGGGTTCATAAAAGTTAACCCAACTTGGAAAGACATTGATCATACAAAGTGGTCTATAGAAAAGATTGATAAGATCTTAGATGCTAGATTTAAAAAAAATCAATTCTTGGTGAGGATTTTTGCCGTGAGTGTTTCTATATTCTCCATCTTTATTACATGGAAATGTGGTGATATTTTGAAGTAACGCTACGAGGAGAATAATTTATTTGATGCTTTAATTTTCTAGTTTTCTTTGTAGATCAAAACAGAGAAGGACGATAAGGGGATGTTTTGTTTTGTGGTGGTGATATGAAGAGCTATGTGGTGTGATGAGGTAGAAGTCTCATTTTGCTCTGTGTATTCTGGTTGGCCGTTGTCCAGCAGAAGTTCCCATTGGCCTTTGGGTTGGTGCAGAGTGAGGGTGGTGGGTTGGTTGTTGAATCCTAGGATGAGCAACATGGCGTCTGCGTTTGGGTTTTTTCGATAGATTGTCAGTACGGTTTTTTCAGGATTCATCCAGACGCGGAGCTGATGGCCTTTGACTCCAGTTCCTAATGACGCATGTTGCTTCCGTAATGCAATCAGTTGCTTAGTCCATGAAGCCAAGCGTTGTTGTGTGTCGTTGCGAGCCTCAAGAGGCGTCAAGCGGGAATGTTCAAAAGTTGTGGGCGCATACGGGTCAGGAATGTTTTTCCAGCCAAAGGGTTTAAACTCTGCCAGGCGTCCTTTCCGGACGGCTTCAATCAATTTTTCGTCCCCATGATCAATGAAATACTGAAACGGCGCGCGTTCTCCGTATTCTTCACCCATGAAGAGCAGCGGGATGAATGGTGAAAGTAGCACGGCCGCAGTGAGCACCTGTTGCGCCGCATGGGAAATGTGTGTGGCTAATCGATCGCCTTTGGCACGATTGCCGATTTGATCATGGTTTTGCGCAAAGACGACAAAGGATGATGGCGAGAGGTGCGCGGCGGAATTTCCATGTCGGCGGTGGCGATGCTGTGAATATTGGCCCGAGAGCACAAAATGTTTGCGAAAGGCCGTGGCGACATGATCCAAAGAACCATAGTCCGAGTAATACCCCTGTCGTTCTCCAGTGACCAGGGCATGAAGAGCATGATGGAAATCATCATTCCATTGGGCATCAAGGCCATATCCGCCTTTTGAGGTAGGCGAAATGAGTTTAACGTCATTGAAATCGCTTTCGGCAATGACGGAGACCAATCGACCAGCTTGCTCCGCCTCGGCATGCACGGCATCTCGGAGATCTTTGAGAATATGTGTGACGCTGGAATCAAAAATTCCGTGAACCGCATCCAATCGAAGTGCGTCGAAATGGAAGTCCCTCGTCCAATACACGGCATTGGAAATGATGAGATCTCGTACCGCATCGCTGTGAGCGCCGTCGTAGTTGATTGCACTGCCCCACGGGGTGCGGTAATGGTCCGTAAATAACGGCCCGAAATCTCCCCAGTAGTTTCCTTCCGGCCCCAGATGGTTATAGACCACATCCAATACCACCGCGAGGCCCGCTGCGTGACAGGCATCGATTAAGCGGTGGAGTGCTTGCGGTCCGCCGTAGGTGTTGTGAGGAGCAAAGAGATATGTGCCGTCATAGCCCCAATTTCTGGCTCCAGGAAATTGCGCAATCGGCATGAGTTCGATGGCCGTGATGCCCACTTCATCGCGTAAATAAGGCAAGAGGGGAATGATGTCTTCAAATGTTCCCGATTGAGTAAATGTCCCGGGATGGAGTTCATACATAATGTAATCGGCTAACGGCAGTCCCTTCCATTCTTGGTCGGTCCAGGGAAAAGCCAAAGGGTCGACGACTTCTGATGGCCCATGGACGCCTTCGGGTTGGAATCGAGACGCCGGATCTGGGCGATGTAATTTTTCATGGAGGATATAGTGGTAGCGCGTTCCTACGCCGACATTTGAAACCGTCGTTTCCCAATACCCAAAGGGTTGTGGATCCATGGGAAGGGTTTCTGTTTGGCTGCCTAGAATTTCCACAGCCAGGGTTTTGACCCATGGGGCCCAGGCTCGAAATGTGACTTGAGAGGGACCGGTGACTAGTGCACCAATTGGCTGTTTTTCTTGTGTCGGAATCCTGTGCGTGGAAGGTGGTCGTGGCATGGTTGAACCGAGTGTGATGGTTTAGGAAAAAGCTGAATAGGAGAATAGCAAAAACTACTGTAGCATGGTTTTTCTGCCCGTCACGATATTTTTAGGAATTTTTGGCGAGGGGCTGGGGGCTTCCCAGTTCCTGTGGGGCCTGTTACCGTATTATTGCAGTTTTCATGAAAATAGGTTGGTACTGTCAGCGCCTATTGTTTTGTCATAGTTGCCTGAAATTGGAGCAAAATATATGAGACAACGACCTGGACGCCCGTATCCGTTAGGGGCCACGTGGGATGGCGAAGGGGTGAACTTTGCGCTCTTCTCTGAAAATGCGACCCGCGTGGATTTGTGTTTGTTTGATGTGGAGCACCATGAACAAGAATCGCATCGATTGTCGCTTGATGAATGTACCGATCAGGTGTGGCATGTCTATCTTCCTGAAGCGCGACCTGGACAATTATATGGCTATCGGGTGCATGGGCCCTATGACCCTCCTGCCGGCCATCGATTTAATCCCTCGAAATTACTTATCGATCCCTATGCGAAGGCCTTCACCGGCATTGTGAAATGGTCGGATGCCATGTTTGGGTATCGGGTTGGCCAGGCCCAAGATGACTTGGTCATGGATGAACGGAATAATGCGGCCAATGTGCCGAAGGGCGTGGTGGTGGATCAGGCGTTTTCGTGGGGCCATGATCGGCTCTTGCAAATTCCATGGGCGCAGACGGTCATTTATGAAGTGCATGTCAAAGGGTTCACGATGAACCATCCTGAGGTGCCGGAACATCTTCGGGGAACGTATGAGGGGTTGGCCTCACCACCTATGATTGCCTATCTCCAATCGTTAGGTGTGACGGCGGTTGAGCTCCTTCCTGTCCATCATTTTTTGAATGATCAATTTCTGATTGATAAAGGGCTCACCAATTATTGGGGATATAATTCCATCGGGTATTTTGCGCCGGATATTCGATATTCCGCCTATCCAAGAGAAGGCCGAAAAGTCTACGAGTTCAAGACGATGGTCAAAACGCTGCATAGTGCGGGCATCGAGGTCATCCTGGATGTCGTGTACAACCATACCGGAGAAGGGAACCATCTAGGCCCAACCCTCTCTTTCCGGGGAATTGATAATGCGGCCTATTACCGACTGACACCGGACAATCCTCGCTACTACATGGATTACACGGGGTGTGGCAATACTCTCAATGCGCGCCATCCTCGGACCCTGCAATTAATTATGGATAGTTTGCGATACTGGGTGTGCGACATGCACGTGGATGGCTTTCGCTTTGATCTCGCCTCCGCGCTCGCGCGGGAGTTACATGATGTGGATCGGCTGAGTGCCTTTTTCGATATCATTCATCAAGACCCAATTTTGTCACAGGTAAAACTCATTGCCGAACCATGGGACTTAGGAGAGGGCGGCTATCAAGTCGGAAACTTCCCGCCTGGATGGGCTGAATGGAATGGAAAATATCGAGATGTGGTGCGGCGCTATTGGGCAGGCGATAACGGGTTGTTGGGCGAATTCGCCTCTCGTCTAGCCGGGAGTAGTGATCTCTATGGACAAAGCGGGCGTCAGCCATATGCCAGTATCAATTTTGTGACAGCGCATGACGGATTGACGCTCAATGATTTGGTGTCCTATGACCAAAAACATAATGAAGCCAATCATGAAGGCAATCGCGACGGGACCGATGACAATGAAAGCTGGAACTGTGGGGTCGAAGGCCAGACGGACGATCCGGCTATTCTACAGCTTCGTGAACGGCAAAAACGTAATTTTTTTGCGACGCTTCTGTTATCCCAGGGCGTCCCTATGATGTGCGGTGGTGATGAAATTGGGCGGACGCAAGGGGGAAACAATAACGCCTATTGTCAGGACAATCTCATCAGTTGGTTTGATTGGAATGTGACGAAGGCCCAGACCGAACTTCTGGATTTTGTCAAACAGCTCATTGTGATTAAAAAAGAACATCCCGTGTTTCATCGTCGGCGGTTTTTTAAAGGGCAACAGATTAAAGACTCTGAGGTCAAAGACATTGCCTGGTTTGCGAGTAACGGAAAAGAAATGATCGATGAGGATTGGGATAAAGGACTGCTCACGCTCGGGATTCGATTGGCTGGAGATGCCATTGAGGAAATGGATGAATTAGGCAATCCGATTGTCGATGACTCGTTCTTATTGCTTTTGAACGCCTATCATGAGCCGGTGCCCTTCACCTTGCCGGCTCATAAGAAAGGCGTGGCGTGGCAATGGGTGTTTGATACGGCGTTGACAGATAGTAAAGAGGTGAAAAAAACGTGGCGGGGAGGAAAGGTCTATGAACTGGAAGCCCGGGCGATGGCCCTGATGCGTTTGCGAGATTTGAAACAAGCCAACAAAAGTTCTAGCTAACCTTCGTTCTCCCACCTCGTCATTCTCGACATTTTCAATCGAGAATCCATCCTATTTTTTTTAAGGCAACAACTATGTTCTAAGGCGCTACGAGTGGTTTTTGTGGTCGCCAGGATTCATCTTAGTAGGTCAAAATAAAATTTGAATTCTGTGGCCTTGTGGCGAGGCCGAGCAGTGCAGCCGATCCCGGAAATTAGGCGGGCATTGTTTGAGTGAAGCGAGTTTGCGCGCCGGCGGGGTTGGCGAACTGCGCAGGGTACCCGAAGGGCCACGCCACGGTCACCATGGTTTTGGGTCCTTTTGCCGAAACAAAAGGGCCTCGCCTGCCGGGGCGAAACCCGGCATCAATAAATAACTCCCGGGACAGAATAGTGGAGAAAGAAAGTAAGATCTGTTTTAAGGGAAGGGATGGCGAATGATTGAAAGTAGGATCAACAAACAAGTGAGACCTTTAATGGATTGAGGGGGCCACGCTACTAGGGTAGCGTGGCCAACCTGGAAATAGGTCAGGGAGATGCTCTGGTTTAAATCCGGTCTTCGACGAAGCGTTTGCCCTTGTCCATGAAATCGTTCATGCGATTCTTGGTCTCTCCCGCCATATCATTCATGCGATCCTTGGTCTCTCCTGCCATATCATTCATGCGGTCCGTGGCATCGTGCATGTAGTTTCTGATTTGTCGGCGTGTTCTCCTACCCGTTTGTGGTGCCATCAACAGTCCTAGGCCGGTGCCTAGTAGAATCCCCGTCATCAACGCTAATCCTCCGCACAGTATGACCCGTGTATCTGAATCCATGATGATGCCTCCTTGTGAATGATAGATGAATACGTTGGAGTCCTTGGGAGTTTGATTCCCCAGGTGACCGCCACTTGTCTTGTACTTTTTTTCTACCTCGATTCATTGTAAAACGTTTACGGAAATTTTACCAATGACCAATTGGGACTACTGAAGGTCGGATGGTGGTTCTGAGTCAGGGCGAGCGATGCCCTAACAAGTCATGCTCATGACGGCTTCAAACCAGAAAAATTTTGATTTCTTTGGCAACTTTTGAGAGATGAGCGCCTGAACTGTACCCAGGAAACTGTGTAAGGGTTTTTTCTTGCCCTAACGTGGTGTTTATGGTATCAAAAAAGAGAGTAAATGCTTGCAAATACGACGGTTTTTCTCATTTTTTTGGGAATCGTTTAACCCTTAGTCCAATAATTGATCCATGAGAATCTGATGGTTGGAGTGAAAGACATGAAGAGGTTGGCTTCCAAGTCTCTTGGGGGCCGCTCCACGGCACCTTCCGACCTTGGTTTGCGAACATTAGCGGAATCAGTGGGAGTGGAATGTGCCTACGTCGATGGGCGCAATCACACGCATCAGGCTACCGATGAAACCCTTCGAATGACCTTAAGGGCCTTAGGTATCGATATTCAATCGGAGGCCGATATTCAAATTGAAGCGGACCGACTGCAAGAAGAGCGTTGGACTCAGATCGTCGAACCCGTGCTCGTGCACTATCCAGAAGCATCAACCCCTTTCTGCTTTTCCATAAACCTACCCCTTGTCGATTGTTGTCTAGAAGCTGTGGCGATTGGTTGCCGCGTCAAAGATGAACAAGGAAAGATTCGATCTTCTAAGGTGACGGGGTCTGCATGTATTCCTCTTGAGGAAACCGTCATTCGCGGAATTCGCTATGTACGAATGCAAGTGAGTCTGCCTGGCCGTCTTCGTTTAGGGTATTACGACCTCATGCTCAGGATTGAATTGGGGCCTCGGGTGTTAGAGCCTGCCTGCCTCGTGCTTGCTGCCCCGCGACGCTGTTATGCCCCGCAAGGTTCAAAGCGTGAGTGGGGGATTGGCGTGCAATTGTATGGCATCCGATCATCAGACAATTGGGGTATCGGAGATTTTCGGGATTTAGAACGCATGATGAAAAAAGCTGGGAACACGTGGAAGGCCGCGACCATTGGCCTGCAGCCGCTGCACAGCTTGACGCCTGGCCTCCGCAGCCCGTACTCGCCGTCTAGTCGGTTGTGTTGGAACCCCTTGTATTTGAATCTGGAGCACGTCGCTGAATGGCGCTCTTCACCAAAACTGCAACGTCTATTCAAGACAAAAAAGTTTCAAGCCACATTGCGCATGTTACGGTCTAGCCAGTTCGTCGAGTATGACGCGATTGAAACCCTCAAGTTGTCTGTTCTGGAAGATCTGTATCGGAGCTTTAAGTGGCAACATCTTCAGCCACGTTCGACGCGTGGGCAGGTCTTCCTTCGGTTTGTTGAACAGAGTCCTGCTGGCCTCACGCGCTTTTGTACCTTTCAGGCATTGACCGAATATTTTCCTGGCACGGTATGGAGGGCGTGGCCCTCTGATTATCAGGACCCTACGTCTTCCACCGTTGAACAATTTCAGAAGACGCATGCTGACCGCATGAACTTTTTTTATTATGTTCAGTGGCTGTGTGAATTACAGTTAGCGAAGTTGGATCGGGTCGCTCAAAAGGCGTCATTGCGCTTAGGCCTCTATCATGATTTGCCCGTGGGGGTTCATCCTGACGGTGCCGACGCCTGGGGATTTCAGAATCAATTAGCCAAGGAAGCAACGATTGGTGCCCCACCAGACGCGTTTAACTTGCAAGGACAAAATTGGGGGTTGGTAGCTCCCAATCCTCGCCAGCTTCGTCAACAGGGGTATGAATTCTTTCGTCAAACGGTGAGCCAAAATATGAAGCATGGCGGGGTGCTTCGAATCGACCATGCACTCGGGTTGTTTCGGATGTATTGGGTGCCCTTTGGGCGAAATGGGCAGGACGGGTTGTATGTCAAAACCTATGTTGACGAAATGTTAGCGGTCTTAGCTTTGGAAAGTGTTCGACACAAGGTGATCGTGGTCGGAGAAGATTTAGGAACCGTGACTCCTGCCATTCAGCGTAAACTTGAAGGGGCAGGGCTTCTCTCGTATCGGTTGTTATTTTTCGAACGAGAAGCTGGTGGCGCGTTTCATGTACCCCATCAATTTCCCGTCCAAGCGTTAGTGGCGGCGACGACCCACGATCTTCCGACGCTCAAGGGGTACTGGGCAGGGCGAGATATCGTGGTGAAGGAAGACGCAAACCTGTATCCTTTGCCTGAAGATCAGGCTCGCGATATCGAAACCCGTGAAGACGATCGCGTGAAGTTATGGGAGGCCTTGCGCCGAGCCGGGTTTCCAGTGCCCGACCCAATGCCCGCCACGCTTTCTTCTGAAATGGTCACGATGATCTATCAATTCTTAGCCAGAACCCCATCCCAGTTACTCATGGTTCAATTGGAGGATTTGTTGGGTGAGTTAGACACGCCCAACCTCCCTGGCGCACCAGATTCGGCATATCCGTCTTGGCGCAGGAGACTGAATCGACCACTGTCTTCTTGGATCAAAGATTCGGCCAATACCCATTTTTCTCGAATGGTTTGTCGAGAACGTCGGAGCCCGCCTGTTTCGGCATTGGCTTCTGCCAGGAAAAAATAATAGACCATGGTATTGGCTGTTGCAGCTTTATTGAAGTGCCACGTATGATGAGTCGTAGGTTTCATGAGTAGAGAAGAGAGCGTATCTACCTCTGATTTTGGACCACATCGTCCAATGAAAAGGTGTTCATAAAACAATGAATGACAAAAACTTGACCATGACGGGATGGTGGGGAGGCCTCACTGAGGCGGTAACAAGCAGTCTGAGCCAAATTATTGCTTTTGTCCCTACCATCATTTTGGCCATTCTGCTGTTGGGATTGGGTTATCTTTTGGCCAAAGTCGTGTCCATTGGCACGATACGGTTTTTGCAGCTTGTGGGTTTTGACAATTTAATCAATCGCACTGCTGTTCAAACATTGCTTGAACGTTCTGGGACGAAACAAAAAATCTCTGAAATCCTTGGCCTGATTGGATTTTGGATTATCTTTTTGGTGTTTCTCATTAAGGCCTCGGATACCCTGGGTTTGAGCATGGTGTCTGATGCATTGACCGGCTTGGCTAATTATATTCCGAAAATTGGGATAGCGGTCTTGGTCTTGATTATTGGTCTCATAGCGGCGAATTTTGTTCGTGAACTGATTACTATGACGTGCAGCTCTGCGGGTATCACGCATGGCACCATGGTGGCTCAGGCGGTGTATGTGGCGGTGGTGTTATTGATTGTGGTAACCGCCATTGATGTCTTAGGTATCGATACACAATTGTTGAATAATACCATCGTGATTTTACTGGCGGGCTTGATCGGAGGGGCTGCCCTGTCGTTTGGTTTAGGCTCTCGTAATGCCGTCGCCAATTTGATTGCCGCCCATTATCTCAGTCCGGTTGTCCGCGTAGGCATGACGGTCAAGGTTGGCGCGACGAAGGGAACGGTTGTGGCGGTGACGCCGATTTCGGTCGTGGTGGAAACCATCGAAGGGCGGGTCATTATCCCGGCTTCGCAATTTTCTGAATCTACCGCCGTGATTTCACATCCGGAAAAATAGGCATGGATCTCGAACACCACCTGACACTTGGGTATTTTCAAGCGCATCCGGTAGAAGCGGCCCGCCATCTGGAATCATTGGGACCTCAAGAAGCGAGTGCATTGGTCAAAGGCTTACCCGGTGAAGAAATTGCCAATGTGTTGGAGCATTGCTTGCCGGTATCGACCGCAAAAATCCTCGGAGAACTCTCCAAAGAATTATGCGCCGAGGTGTTAAGTGCCATGAATGCGACTTCAGCCATCGGAGTGCTTCGGCAGTTTGAAGAAACGAGTCGAAACGACATTTTAAAGGGGTTGGATAATTCAATGGGTTCGACGCTACGGCGAGCCTTGCGCTATTCGCCCAATACTGCCGGGAGCTTGGCTGACCCACAGGTCTTCACCTTGCCTCCCGATATTTCCGTGGAAGAAGCCGTTTCTCGTATCCGCACCTATGGCCAGAAGGCCATGTACTATATTTATATCATTGATCGAGATGGAAAATTAGAGGGTGTGCTCACGCTGAGACAATTGTTGGTGGATACGTCTGACCACTTGGTTGGGACCTTAATGGAAACGCAAATTACCACCTTGTCGGCTGAAGCCAATCTCGAAGAGATTATCAAGCATCCCGAATGGAGTCGGTTCCATACCTTACCCGTCGTGGATCGGTGGGGGACATTTTTTGGGGCGTTACGCTACCGCATGTTAAGGCGGATTGAAAAAGATGTCGAAGGCAAAGCGCCCTTGGGATCGGTGAGTGATTCATTGATGCAATTATGGGAAGCCTATTCCATTACAGGCGTTCGCCTGATGACCGATGTCGCCCAGACCCTCCATGAACGGAAGAATAACTGATGAGTGATCAAGCGGTGGAAACCGTCGTGCCGCGCCGGGGTGGAACTCATATTTTGAATGAAGCATTTTTTCTGAAGCATCATCAGGAAGCCGCTCGCATTCTCGAATCGTATCCAGCCACTGATATTCTCAGAGTCTTGCAGGGGACCAGCCCAAAGAATGCGGCGAATCTGCTGTCCAGTATTACTCCGCCCATTGCAGCAGAAACCCTCACATTGATGCCGACTGATCTCTTGAAGCAGGTGATCCCTCATCTGTCGCCAGCCCTCGCGGCTGCCTTGTTTCAACGATTGGATGAAGATTTGCAGCGGGCTATTTTGTTTCGTGTGCCTGAGCGGTATGCCCAAGAAATTCGATCGTATATGACGTATCCGGTTGAATCTGTTGGCAGTATCATGGATCCGAAGTTTTTGGTGTTGCAAGAAGAACTCACGGTTCGAGATGCCATGCTCCATGTTCGGTCTCGTGCGCAAAAGGATGTGCATGATGTACATGATGTGTATGTCATCGATCGCAGTCAAAAGCTGGTGGGGAAATTTTCGGTGCGAGATTTATTGCTCGTGGATCCCGAAGAAAAGTTGCAAGCGGTCATGATTCGTGATTTGCCTACGATCCACCCCTTGGAGTCCAGAGAGGAAATTGTCGAGCTGTTTAAAGAACGACACTTTTTTACCATTCCCGTCGTGGATTTGGATGATCGGCTTTTAGGCGTGGTTCGCAATGAAGATATTATTAAAGCCAGCCAGGAAGATGCGAGTGCCGACTTGCTGACGATGGTCGGGGCCAACAAAGATGAACGAGCGCTTTCTCCGGTCTGGTTTTCTGTTCAGAAGCGATTGCCCTGGCTGCAGTTAAATTTGCTCACCGCTTTTTTAGCCGCATTTGTCGTCGGGATGTTTGAAGGGACGATTGCCAAGTTTACCGCCCTTGCCGTCTTGCTTCCCGTGGTTGCTGGGCAATCCGGAAATACAGGTGCACAATCGCTGGCTGTGGTGATTCGGGGTTTGGCCTTACGGGACATTCGGCCTTCCCAATGGTTGCGAGTGAGTGGGAAGGAAGTCTATGTGGCCTTTCTGAATGGACTGGCGATCTCTGCAATGGCCTGCCTTGCCGTGGCACTCTGGAGTCGGTCTCTGGGCCTCACGGTCATTATTGGATTGTCGATGATCATTTCCATGGTGATCGCGGGATTGTCAGGGGCCCTGATCCCTCTTGCGTTAAAAGCGATGAAACAAGATCCAGCTCAGTCCTCTTCAATTTTGTTGACCACCATCACAGATATTGTGGGATTTTTCAGCTTCTTAGGTCTTGCCACGCTCCTCTCTAGTCTCTTAGAAGCCTAGCATTTCGCCCCAGGTTCACGCCCCAGAATCCTTTTGCTCCTTCGCACTTTCCCCTTTTTCCCTTTTCACTGATTGAGGTTGCCTACCTTCAGTGACTTGGGTAGGATCAAAGTCAAATTTATCTCTCTTGCAGAGGAGGCTTTATGACATCTCAAGCGGCGACGAAACCAGATCGGGCTCAATCGTTAGATCAGGATATCTCCCGGCTGCGACAGCAATTGGATGCGTTAAAACAACACCTCATGAAGGAGCCCTCGGCAGACATCTTAAACGAATTTGATGCGGTGACAGAAGACATCTTGTCTGAAGTGTTTGGAAGTTCATCACCCCTGCTGGATACCTACGAATATGCCGAACTCGGTGAAGCGGCTGGCCTGCTGAACCTGACGAATGAAGCTCCGGAAGGTACGGAATCGCAGTCGCAACGTGAAACCATTCGACAGCGACATCGTGTCCTCGAAAGTGCCATAGCCGATTTGGAATCTCGTCGAGCTTCTTTAGCCAAAGAAGTGAAGAAACGGAAAGCCGCAGGACCGAGCGTCGCTGATTTTATGGCCCATACGGTTCGAGCCATTTCTATGGATGCCACGCTCAGAGAGGCGGGACAATCTTTAAAGAAGTGGAAGATTGGTTCGCTGTTGGTCCAGAGTGGAGATGAATATATTGGCTCAATTTCCGAAACAGAATTGACGAGTGAAGTGGTGGCCTCTGGAACCGATGCGACCACGACGATAGTGAAAACGTGTATGCGAGAACCCCTTGTGACCATTGAGACCAGCGGCCCGATTGTTGAAGCCGTTCGCCTCATGAAGGAGAAAGGGACGCGGCATTTGGCCGTGACCGAAAGTGGGCGAATTGTTGGCGTCGTGTCCGTCTCCGATGTGATTCGGTACTATTCCGGCGTCGTCTAACCTTCAATGAAACCGATCAGGGCCACCAGATAACCTTCAGTCAGTTCTCTGGTGGCCTCCGTCAGCCTCAATACATATTTCAATTTTTGTGGATTCGTCCCGTCCTGCCTTTTTGACCCTCTCTCCCATATCGTCATTCCCATCCAGTCTTAAAAAATTCTAATCTGAATTTAATCTTCCTATTAGAGTGAAGATGTATGCTGCTTGTATGAACATGGTGCGATGCGGTGTATTTTCATCAAGGAGGACGGCATATGGAGAAGAACGGAAAAGAGCGTGCGTATCAATGGGACCTGAGCCCAGCATGGCAAAAAAGTTTGGGGTTAGCGGGAATGGGTATCCTTGTTGGAGCCCTGTTATTCGGGTCGTGGAATAACCCTGAGACCACGTTTGCCCATAATGCAGAGTCGCAAGGCGCACAAACAATAGATCCTCCTCATTTTCAAAAAGGAGGATTTGCTGATATTGCCAAGCGAGTCACGCCAGCTGTGGTGAATATTACCGTCAGCAAGCAAGCAGCCGTTCCCATGTCTGGAATGCCATTTGATCCCATGAAAGAGTTTTTCGGCAGGCCTGGGAATCCTAAGATGCCACCTCGTCATAACCAAGGTCCTAGGCCAGATCTGCAGGGCGCCGGTTCTGGCGTGATTGTCTCATCGGATGGCTTTGTGTTGACCAATAATCATGTGGTGGAGGGCGCCGAGCAGATTACAGTGATACTTCCAGATAAACGGGAATTTCCAGGAACCGTGGTTGGACTGGATCCTCAAACCGATTTGGCGGTGATAAAAGTAGAGGCCACGGACCTTCCCTTTGTGCAATGGGGGGATTCGTCACGACTGCAAGTAGGGGAGTATGTGTTGGCGGTGGGCAATCCGTTTGGGTTGAATTCTACGGTCACGTTAGGAATTGTGAGTGCGTTAGGTCGTGGCGGGATGGGCATTACGCAATATGAAGACTTTATTCAAACAGATGCGGCCATTAACCCCGGGAATTCAGGTGGGGCTCTGGTCAATACTCAAGGGGAGTTGGTCGGAATTAACACGGCCATTTTTTCTCGAACGGGCGGATATCAAGGAATCGGATTTGCCGTTCCGACGAAATTAGCGAAACCCGTCTATACCAGCTTGGTGAAGACCGGGTCGGTAGTGCGAGGGTTTTTGGGTGTGGGTATTCAAGCGATCACGCCGGATCTCGCAGATTCCTTCAAACTTGCCAAAACCCAGGGAGCCCTCGTCACGAATGTGATGCCTGGGAGCCCTGCCGATCAGGCTGGCATTCAACGTGGGGACGTGATTGTGGAATATGAAGGACAAGCCGTAGAAGATCCCCGTGGCTTGCAAGGCCAGGTGGTCGGGACAGTCGTGGGAAACACCATTTCCCTCGTCGTGATGCGAGAGGGGAAAAAGGTCACGCTGCAACCCGTGATTCGTGAACAGAACGAACCCACGCAAGTCGCGCAGGTCAACCCATTGAAGCAGGATGGTCCCTTTGCCGGCGTGGCTGTGCAAGATTTAAATGGACGACTGGCGCAACAATTAGGCATAGCTGAAGAAGTAAGTGGTGTCGTGGTGATGGAGGTGACCCCAGGGAGTCATGCCGAAAAAGCCGGATTGGCTCAGGGGGATGTCATCAGTGAGATCAACCGGAAATCTGTTAGTTCTGAAAAGGAGTTTATTCAGGTGGTCTCAAATTTAGAAAAGAAAAAGGATACCCTCATCTTTGTTCACCGTGGGAAAGGAGCATTATATTTGACTGTTAAAATTTAACCGAAAAATTCGTTAAATTTTTTGAACGGGATATCTTCTCGCAATGGGAGGTATCCCGTTTTTTATTAATTAAGCGGTCTTCTCTAGTGCGGCATTCGCCCGGTCGGGCGAGTCGAAATTACTTGATGCGTCCTGGAGGGCGCGCCTAATTTTTTTGTGTGCCGAAACTCAGAGAGGCGGTCAATGGAAAAGGTGGGCGTATTCTTCAGCCATTCTCATGTATTGGCTAGCCGATTTCTATGAAAGCGGCATCAGGGTCGGTTTCAAATTGCTCGAGGTTGGCTTGATATCGTCCAAGCAAGTCTGCAATCTCCTCTGTGCCACCATTCCCACAGCGTAGCCAAATCACTTTAGGCGGTTGGCCTTTCACAAAGCTTCGCTGATGAAAGTCTGAATCTTTTGACACGATCACGAAATTCTGGCTTTGGGCATACGTCCAAATACTGTCGTCGCCTGCAGAAGCCAGACTCACATCACGAACATGAGTTGATTCAGGGAAAAGGGAGGAAAGGCGATGAAACGAGACGAGGTGATAAATTTTCGTCGAACAACAACTTCACTGGGGCGGTACCGAGACTAATTTCCGTTCACGGTCGGCAGCAAAGGCAAGACAAGCTCGAATATCTTCTAATTCAAGATCAGGGAAATCAGTCAAGATCTGTTGTTCTGTCATACCCCCAGCCAGGTACTCAAGGATATCATAGACCGTAATGCGAAGCCCTCGAATACAGGGCTTCCCTCCACGTTTTCCAGATTCAATGGTAATTCTTTCAAGATAGGACATGCTTTCTAGTCTAGGTGGCAAAGCCGATAGGGTCAATGATCATCCAGATTCTTAATGGGAATATGGGGAAAATGGGCCACCTTTGAGGATGAGGCAGGCGATGCGTTCTTGTCCTGTTCTCGTCCTCACCTACTGTGCGTATTTTCCGCGCGTAAGGGTGGGTTCGTATCGTGTTGAGTCATAATTTTGTCCGCTCTCTCGACCCGTATCTTCTCATTCCTGACATTTTTATTGGGGGAGGCATCTTGGGTTTTTGGAATATTCAGCAACAATTGAAATGTGGGGAAAGGTCTGAAATTGTCTAACATTCGTCATTCGAATTTGATGAATGGGCAGGACTGATGACTCAGATCCATGAATAATGGCCGTGGTAAAACTCCCAATGAGGGTCACTTTTGGGGATGGGCAGTTCAGCCAGGTATTTTGTCACTCTTGATGGAAGGGTGGCTACCGCATAGACAAAAGAGTCTTTTCTTGCTCAGTGACCTTTCAATTCCCTACTGATTTATGGCATTTTCACACATGAAACGACCCCATCACCTTATTTACTGGAATGTAGGAAATCCCTAATGGAATCAAACGTCGAATATCAGAAGATTGCTTCGCATGAAGCCAAAAAAGGAACCTTTGATCGGTGTGTGTTGCTGTACTCAGGGGGGCTGGATACCTCCATTATGCTCAAATGGATTCAAGAGGCCTATCACTGTTCCATCGTCGCGCTCACGGTGGATGTGGGGCAACTGCATGAAGATCTTGAAGCCGTGAAAGCCAAAGCCATTACACTTGGTGCGGTGGAGGCGGTCGTCATTGATGCCAGAGAAGAGTTTGCAAAAAACATTCTCACTCGAGCGATTAAAGCCAATGCCGATTATCAGGGTGGCTATCCACTGTCGACGCCGCTCGCGCGTGTCACCCTTTCTGAAATTGCGGTGCGCGTAGCCAAAGAGCGCGGCATCAAAGTGATTGCCCACGGGTCTACGGGAAAAGGGAACGATCAGGTTCGTTTTGAAAATTACATCACGACCTTGGATGCCAACATGCAAGTCATCGCGCCAGTTCGCGAGTGGAGCATGGGCCGTGATGAACTGATTGACTATGCGAAGCAACATGATATTCCGATTAAACAAAATAAAGAGTATCTGTATTCCCATGATGACAATATGTGGGGCTCAACCAATGAAGGCGGAGATATAGAAGACCCGGGCTGCATTCCCAATTTAGCTAAATTTCTACAGGTCTGTGTGACGCCGGAACAGGCACCGGATCAGCCGGAAATTATCACCGTGGGTTTTCAACAAGGGATTCCCTGTTCCATCAATGGAGAAAACCTGTCCTTAGTCGAAGTCATTGAAAAGGCCAATGCCGCAGGAGCCCGGCATGGCGTGGGCATTGTGCATTTAACGGAGGACCGCTTAGTCGGCTTGAAAGTTCGCGGGGTGTATGAAGCGCCAGGAGCGGAAATTCTGATCAAAGCGCATTTTAACCTGGAAAAATTAGTGAACACGCGAGACCTCAACGAACTGAAAAAAACCCTTGATGAAAAGTGGGCCTACCTGTGTTACGGCGCGAAATGGTTCGATCCGTCCATGGATGCGATTCATGCCTTCCAGGACTCGGCCAATCACCGGGTCAATGGCACGGTTCAAGTGAAGTTGTATAAAGGCAAGGCGGATGTGGTGGCCCTGGAGTCGCCCTATTCGTTATTCGATGCCAATTTGGCCACCTTCAATAAAGATGCAAGTTTCAACCAGAATGCCTCAGCCGGATTTATCGAAATTTATAATTTGGCACAAAAAACCTACCACCGTTTATCGTAAATGGAATCTCCTTCACCTCTGTGGGGTCTACAACAAGGTGAGAAAATTTTAGTAATCGGGCGGGAAGGGGTTATCTGTGACCCATAAAATGTAAGGATACAATAACTCATCGAGTGGCTGGAACGGGCCTGCATACCGGCTTGACTCCAGTTGCCCCACTATATAGTGTTTTGCGACATGGTGAGTTACCCCACGGACATGTCCGATCTGATGACCCGTTTTTTTACTGAGGAGGCCTGTCGCACCCATATTGAGAAGCTTCGCTGGCCAGACGGGTATATCTGTGTGAAATGTGGGAATCACAAGAGGTGGAAAACCAAGCGAGGGTTGTCGGTGTGCTCCACATGTCAATATCAGCAGTCACCATTGGCCGGAACGATTTTTCAAGATTCTCGTATCCCGTTGCGCATTTGGTTTCAGGCAATCTGGTGGTTTACGAGCCAGAAAAATGGAGCGAGTGCTCAAACGTTGCAAAGGGTGTTGGGGATGAGCGGTCACGAGCCTGCGTGGCTCATGCTTCATAAATTACGGGTTGCGATGGTTCGCCCCTCCCGCAACCGTCTTGCCGGGCACGTTGAAGTTGATGAAGCCTATTTGGGTGGAGAAGGAAACAAGCAACTGGTTGGCGTTGCCGTGGAAATCAACGACAAAGGAAGTGGGCGAATGCGAATGCAACCGCTTAAGGGCCGAACAAGCGCGGATGTCAAGCATTTCGTTCAGCAGCATGTTGAGCCTGGCAGTACGATTATCACCGACGGACTCACAAGTTATTGCTGTCTGGCAGACGAAGGGTATGCGCACAAACCAATGCGAAAGTCCTCTGTTGGGGGAAATCACGACCCAGACGCAGACGACCTGTTGCCAAGAGTCCACCGTGCCATTTCACTGGTGAAACGTTGGCTCCTGGGCACATACCAGGGACGCCTTGATCATAAGTACCTCGACGCCTACCTGAATGAATTTATCTTTCGATTCAATCGTCGGACCTCGCGCTCTCGGGGCCTCTTGTTTCATCGACTCCTGGAAAATGCTATCGCCGTCGACCCGGCTCCGCTCCAAAAAATTCAGCGGACCACAAAATCTAGTAGCAACTGGAGTTAAGCCGGTATGCAGGGGAACGGGGTGTCTCCTCATTGAAAGAAGAGACCCCGTTTTTTCCCCTCATAATGTTGTTGTTGGTGATGCCGGGCCGAAACTCGGCTCCACAAAATTCGGTACTTTAGGCAATAGGTTGGGTACATCCTTCTAAGGAATCGTTTAGAACCAATAAACAGGAACATGCCATGTCAACGGCAGAACACATCATGAGAGAAATTCAGAAGCTTCCCGAACCGTTGGCAAGGGAAGTCTTCGATTTCATCGGGTACATTGAGTTGAAACACGGAATCAAGGACAGATTAGCCGAGGAACTCAAGCCCGCTCAGACTCCGGCAATGAACCACGTTTGGGACAATGCCGAGGATGAGGTGTGGAATGACGTGTAGCGCCGACGACCTCGTTCTGATTCCCTTCCCCTACGCTGACTAAGTTCCTCCAAAAACCGTCCAGTCCTTGTCCTCACTGAAACAGACTCGGAAGGAGCCATGAATGGTCAGAAAGCAGGTAAATGGCTTGATAAGCTCAAGCCAATGTGTAGAACAGTCTTTCAGGGAATGAAATGAAACATTGGCTTTTCCAGGTAGAATCTCCGCTTGGCTTCACAATCCGATGTACACAAGAATATTGGACATTTATCGTTTCAGAGAAGCACCCTGTTTTACTTGGAAGAGAAGAAGAGGTTCAGCAAATACTCAAGGAACCGACTGAAATTCGTCGAAGTAAAAAAGACCCAAACGTCATATTGTTCTATGGTGCATCTCAGGCGAGATGGCTTTGTGCGGTTGTCAGAAAAGAAAATGGGACTGGATTCTTGATTGCCGCTTATCCAACCGACATAATAAAGACAGGAGAACCAATATGGACAAGATCAAAGTAATTCATGACACAGTGGGTCAGACACTAACGGTGTGGTTGGATGATCCTTCCCTAGAATATGTATGCGAAGAAACGAATGAAGAAGTCATTCTCATGAAGGATAAATCCGGCCACGTGATCGGATTTGAAAAACTGCATTACACACCTTCCAACTCACAGAAAAGACTTGCGGTCGAAACCGTGGTTCAGACTGGTTCTTAAGTCACTCGGAGTTTAGGAAGTTCTAGATCCAGGCCACTCTTTTCCACCTCCTCTAAGTAAAAATGGTTTTCTGAAATCCCTCTTTTCGCCCCTCATCATTCTCGAAGCCCTATCATTACGCACCATCCGTCATCAGGCATCCATCTTCTCTCCGCCGTTATTCCTGCGGTCCACGCGCTTTTATGGGATTCGCTTAAAGATTAGTCTCATATGGTTCGACGCCTGCCGTCTGGCCCAAGGGAGGAACGCTCTCATCAGCTGGCGGACCTTGTTTGAGCGAAGCAAGTTGGTGCGCTCTTCCTAGGGTTGACGTTCCTCCCCTTTAATGATGCCAGACGGGGCGTCAAATCGACATAGGTAGGTCCTCACGGACTTTCCCTGTCACACCACCGTACGTACGGATCCGTATACGGCGGTTCGGTGGGTTATGCGATTAGCCCCCAGGAGAGACTGCTCGCCCCTGGTCACTCCTCGCCGGGCGTTCGACTGGGCGGTTCGCCGCAAGCGATTCGACACTTCCTCGTCAGCCCTTAGGGCTTCACCCCTATCCTCTGTCGGGAAGGCCAGAATTAACTGGTCATTCAGCCGCTTGTCGCTCATGAGTTCCACTGCCTACTGACCACTCCGCACCGTTCAGGCCTTCATCCCTCTCGGGACTACTATGCCCTCTGCTGACTCCTCCCGCCCGGTCTGAACTGATCACTCAGTTCTCAGTCTTGCTGCCAAGACAGACGAGAGGTCTCCCGAGGTAAACTCAACCGCCTTCAGCGCACGACCGCCAGATTTACACCCAGGACCCTTGATGGATAAGGACTTCGTGAAAACCAGCCCACTCGTCCGACCCTGACTGCCTCGTATCTGGTTCTTGTTCATCGGCCCACGCCTTTGCTCCACGCTGCCTTCAGACCCCGCCTCACGACGACGCCCTTGCGCTTCGCTATGACTTCACCTCCATCAGGTTGTCAAAGGGACTTCCACCCTCAAGCTGTTGAACATGCTCG
Source organism: Nitrospirales bacterium (assembly GCA_965248225.1). Taxonomy (GTDB): domain Bacteria; phylum Nitrospirota; class Nitrospiria; order Nitrospirales; family UBA8639; genus Nitrospira_E. Next base: position 2,390,185 of record CBDFIV010000015.1, on the reverse strand, counting down.
GCACACTGGTTTTGGGTCCTTTTGCCGAAACAAAAGGACCTCGTCGTTCGGGGACGAAACCCAGTCGGATTCTGAACATGTTTTTTTATCTGGTGCCGTCGTTATTCGAAAGGCTTTCACCCTCACCACCCCTCCATCAAACCTGTATCAGCAATAATTCTGTACTTTAATCAAAGGGTTGGGTACCATTGGATTCAGCCCGTCGGACTCTTCGTAAAGGTAAAGGCCAAATGGAAACAAGTATATTCACTCGTTACCCATCGTAAAGAAACGTCCCTAATCGTTTCATCAACCGAAAAAGGTGTCCCATGACGCACACGACACTACTTGAACAGGTGACCCGCACAATCGTCGAGCGGTTTCTCCCAAAACGCATCGTCCTCTTTGGAAGTCATGCGCGAGGCGACGCGGGATCAGACCGCGACCTGGATGTGTTCATTGAAATGCAGACCTCGCGACGTCCTCCTGAGCGAGCCATCGAAGTCAGTGCCGCCTTTGGACTCCGGCCCTGGCCGCTTGATGTGGTCGTCTACACACCAGAAGAAGTGCAACGTCTTCGGGGCGTGAGTGGCACCCTCTTGTCGGTCATCGAGAAAGAGGGAAAAGTTCTCTATGAACAACCCTGAATCAAACTTCGCGTCATGGCTCCACAAAGCAGACCATGACCTGTTGAATATCAATAATAACTTGGTGGCCGATCAGATCCCCTGGGATACCATCTGCTTTCATGCACAACAGATTGCCGAAAAAGTTTTGAAAGGTTTCCTGGTCTACCATGGAGGAGATCTTGCCAAGACCCATGACTTGGTTCGCCCTGTTAGCGCAAGTCGTCACCATTGACTCTCATCTCGCCACGCTGGAATCTGACTGGCGAGTCTTAACCTCGTTTGGCGTGGCCGCACGCTATCCCGATGACCTCTTTGAGCCAACCGAAATAGACGGACGCGAGATGGTTGAAGCCGCCCAACGAGTGGATAGCCATCTTGGCAAAACTTCCTCAATCCACATAAAAAGATTGCAGTATTGTCGGCTATGCGAAGTAACTTCTCACCGACACCAATTCTTCTAATTTCATCCTCTGCCCTGGTCTTTTCCCTCACCTCCGTAATCCACGGCAGTCTTTATCGGGAATCCATCTTCCTTTTCTTTTATGCGGATTCTCCTGGCCTGGTGAAACGCGCAGAGTACCCGAAGGGCCATGGCACGGCCAACATGGTTTTGGGCATGTTTGCCGAAACAAACAGCCTGTTCTGAGTCATGCCGAAGGGCGCTCGTCCGCGGGGCCAAAACCATACTTCACAAACTCAGACGATTACCCCAGCTCTTTAGCATTTTCCCTCTGTAATATTGGCACGCATTGACCGGCTACCTGCATCATGGTTAAATAAGGGTATGAAAATTTACTTTTTACGTAACCAATAAAATTTGAAAGAATGATTAAGAACTTTAAGGACAAAAAGACTGAAGAGTTCTTTAATGGGAGGGCGGGAAAGCAATTTTCAGGCTTCAAAAAAGCCGCTGAACGAAAACTGACAATGCTGGATAGTGCCACCGAATTACGTGACCTACTGGCTCCTCCGGCCAACCGGCTGGAAAAACTCAAAGGAAACCGGGCTGGGCAGCACAGTATCCGCATCAATGATCAGTGGCGAATTTGTTTTGTATGGAAGCCAGATGGACCCTATGACGTCGAGATTTCCGATTATCACTAAGGAGACGGGGAAATGATAAAAAACGGCATGCGCCCAATTCATCCAGGAGAGATATTATTGGAAGAGTTCTTACAACCTTCCAATCCACCGCTCAACGCCAACACCCTGGCCAAGGCGCTGAGTGTTCCCGCCAACCGTATCACCGCCATCCTCAAAGGACAGCGTGGAATCACGGGCGATACGGCGTTACGACTTGGAACGTTTTTCAACACCTCTCCTGGATTCTGGATGAACCTACAGCAGACCTATGAGCTCCGTCTTGCCGAAAAAGCCCTCCCCAGCAAAATCAAAAAGCACATTCAGGAAAGCCGAGAATCCCTAGTTTCAGTCTGAAAAATATCTAAACTGCCCAGCCAGTTTCCATTCATTCCATTGCCGAATACAATACCCTCGTTTTCGTTTCTCTCCAAATTTTCACCGACATCTACCCCCACTCTGAACTCCCCCTCCTTTGTAAGGAGGGGTGAGGGGAGGTAGAGACACCATTTCAACTCCGTCATCCCTGACAGTCGTTATCGGGGATCCATCTTCATTTCTGATCGAACCGACGAGAGCCAGCAGCCAGCAGAAAAAATAATGAGAAAATAAATATATCTATGCTATAAGGACATCTCAAAAAATGACATCCCTTTCACCATGAGCAGGATATGAGCACGCGCGAACAAAATGAGGGGAAATTTCCCAATATTGAAATCTTTGAAACTGGAGGAAGAAAATATTGGCTTGACGTCCTTGGCCGTCAAGGCTGGAAAGCCCGCTACGTGAAAGAGGTTGACGCAAACGAGGTAACAGTGCGATTTTATCAAGAAATCTATAATGAACTAGAAAAACTCGTCGAAGTTCACCACAAATATCCCATTGATCAAGGTCATCAAAAAGTTAAAGAATAATGGAAGTGATTACCCGCCAAACAGTCGTTGATAAGCTCGCCGGTTATTTGCAGCACGAGCTTTCTCTTTCCACTCTCGTCGCCTGGGCAGAAAACGCCCTTATGGATGGCGAATTTGAACCGAACCATTTCGGAGAAATTCGAGACGTCGTGGCAAGGCTGGGAGTCGCTGATGTTCGAGCCTTTGGCCTGACCTGGGAAGACTGCGAACACTTGCTAAAGCGCCTAGGGTATTCAGCACAGGTCCACATCGAAGCAACTTGAAAAAGAAATAATCAACCCTTCACCCCACACCATTCAAGCCGTCCAATAACCAGTTTCCTGTTCGTCATCCCTGCCTCCTCCATCATCCCCGCAGGTCGGTGAGCCTGCCCCTGCAGTCATTGGCAGGGAAGCATCCATCTTCCTTTCCTTTCATGCGGATTCCCCTGGCTTGGTGGCATGGCCGAGCAGTGCAACCGACACCGGAGAAATGGCGAGCACTGTCTGAGTGCCGCGAGTGTGCGCACCGCCGGTGTCGGTGAACCGCGCAAGGCACCCAAAGAGCTTGTCTCTGCGGAGGCAGGGGGCCATGGCACGGCCAACATGGCTTTGAGTCCTTTTGCCGAAACAAAAGGACTTCGTCCGTCGGGCCGAGACCCGGCTCATTCTCCACCCCTCCGACAAACCTGCATAAACAATAATTCTGTACTTTATTCAATGGGTTGGGTAGCATGGCAGAGGGTTCATGGATAAACCAGATTCTCACTTGATCACGACCACCCAAGCGAACGGAACAGGTAAAGAGTAAGTCGGAAACTTCTACAAATAGAATAATTAATTGCCAATTTCCTGTTTCTGTTCCAATTGACGGAGATTAGTTATTAGTCAACAACAGACTTGACGGCAAGCTGCCCCCAAACCTTTGGGATCAAAGCTCGCCACGGATACAGAAGGGGTGCCATCTGCTATTTTCAATGAAAATTTAAAGCAGAACTTTAATCATGACAATTAAACTTGAAGGAAATTGGAAAAATGGGCTCGCCATTGATGTTCATACCTTAGACAGCACCTATCTAGGCGTTGATGCGGGCGGTCATGACCGGTGGGAAAACAAACGCAGCGAGATGGGGGAGCTTGTTTACCAACTGAAATACAAAAACAAGAAAGCCAACATCCCTTCAATTGTTGATTTGATTTCCAAGAATGTCAAAGGACTAGAAACGTTTGATGCTATAATTCCAGTCCCTCCAACGAATAAAAATCGAAGTATACAGCCCGTAATGGAGATTGCAAAAGAATTGGGCAGAAGGAAGCGCATAAGAATTTTGGACATATTGGAAAAGGATACTTCTGATACGGAAATCAAGAATATTGACGACCCAAAGGAAAGGAAGACCTTGCTGAAAAAGACAATGAAACTTTCCGATGATTATGATATTTCTGGAAAGAAGGTGCTATTATTGGATGATTTATATCGTTCTGGTGTTACACTAAAGGTAGCCACGGATATATTATACAAACAGGCAAAGGCTGATACGGTATGTGTCCTAACGCTGACAAAGACTCGCAGCAACAGATGAAAACAATATTTTTGTCTGGTTCAAGAGGAATAAGCCGCCTCAATGAAGATATTCGTAGCAGAGTACAAAATATAATAGAGAGTGGCTTTCGGGTCATTATTGGAGATGCAAACGGAGCGGATAAAGCCCTACAAAAATTTTTGGCAGATTCGGGGTATGAAAATGTCGTTGTTTTCTGTGCTGGCAAAGCTTGTAGAAACAACATCGGTGCATGGGACGTGCACGAAGTGCATGTTGATACCAACCTAAAAGGGCGTGATTTTTACACAGAAAAAGACAAAGAAATGGCGGCCAGGGCTGACTATGGGCTGATCTTGTGGGATGGGAAAAGTGCGGGCTCTATTAACAATGTTTTTGAACTTTTAAAAAGAGATAAAACGGCGATCGTATATTTTTCTCCAGAAAAAAGCTTCTGCGATATTAAGCAGCTGCAGGATGCACAAAACTTGCTCGATCGATGTGACGAGGAATCCATTGACTCCATTAAAAAAAAGATAAGACTAACCACCTTAATTAAAAATTTGGAAACAGCTTCTCAAGGGGTATTCAGTTACTAGATTTCTAAGCTCACATTGAGGCTTGCCTCAAAAACAATTCCCATTATCTGAAGAGTTTTTCTCTTTTAATTTCCCCTATCCCAACCACGATGCGCCTAAAGTACGGCTCGCCATTCGGGTGACGACATCTTCTTCCGGCTCTTCTTCTAATTCAAACCGGGTATCGGCTTCATCTAGATGAAGCAAAGAAATTGTAAAATCGTACTGGTCAGAAATGAGGGCCGTTTCTTCACAGGGCTCTGAAAGCCAGATTCCAGACTCATGTTTTGCGCTTCCCATACAATTTTCAAGACGGGATCTTTGTACAGCCAGGGAAGAATCAGGAATAGAAACGGGAGGTCTGTTGGCCGTTCGAAAAAATGCTCCTGTTTTTAACGCATTGGCACTTGACCGCGCCCAAAGAATGAAACCTTCTCTTGACATGACCAGGACAGAACGCCGCTCCGTATAATCCAACCAACGAAGAATGGCTGCAACCAGTGAAACTTTGTAACGATCGGCACATTCTCCCAGATCATCAAGTGTTGGTTTGGTTCGAGCGTCAATTTGTTTGCGGAAATCGTTGAATGGCATCAGGAGGTATGCCGAAAAAATGTTGGCCTGATACTCAATTTGGCCGTATTCACTTTCCCAACTGACTATATCTTGCGTGCTGCATCGAATACCATCCGGATACTTTTCCCGGTGCATAAGGTAATGGCCAAATTCATGCCCTAGAGTGAAATTGATTCTGCCTTCGGATTTAATGGCACTGTTGTAAATGATGCCCCATCCCTGTTTTCCTTCAGGAGCCTTAAAGAGCGCCCCATCAAATCCGGTAAGAGAAGCTCCTTCTATCAGGGTCAGGGGGTCCTTGGGGAATCTTTGTTGAGAGTAATCTTTTGCTATCTGCTTGACGTCAACCGGAAAGCGATCCACTCCATAAACAGCATTCAAAACAGTCGTCAGGTCATTGGCCCAGTGCTGAGGCGAAAGAGGTTTTGTCACTTTTCTTCGCCCCATAATTTGACCATCTTCCGGATTTTTTCTTTGGTTGGGGAATCCATCTTTTTGTACTCCCGGTAAAAATTAGCGTCGGAAGCTTCCTCCTGATCAACCACCTCTTTTTCATCCAGCAGATACTCAATCGTCGTTCCGAGTTTTTCAGCAATTTTGGATATTTTATCTGCCGAGGGACGCGGAGGTTCCTTGTTTTCGAGCTCCCAAATATAACTTTTGCTTGACCCGGTAAGGTCCCCTAATTCTTCAAGAGTAAATCCCTTTTCTTTTCGCAACCTATTAATTTTTTCTCCTAGAGAGCCCCCCATGTAGATAACCTCTTTTTTGTGAGTTCTGATTAGACTTACTTTACATGCTTGACTACAGAATTTCAATATGATTAACTGAGTTCAGTGTACAGAACTTTTAATGCGTTTAAACTTGCGATTCCCCGTGGTCTTGCCACGGGGATCTTATTTTCCGAGAATTAGGGGGTGAGTGAAAGTACTGTCCACAAAGCGAGTCATTGTGCGTGGCAGATTCATTATCACATTGTCTTTCCGGTGAAATATCGTAAGGCCTTATTAGCGGAGGATGTTGTCGAGATCATTGTGGAAGCCACGCGAGGGATTGCTGAGCGGTACGATATGGAGTTTGAACGATTGGGGTGTGATCGAGATCATATCCATCTGTTATGTTCTGCTCATCCGAAGATTGCTCCGGGACAAATCGTGCGAGTGTTCAAGAGTATCACCGGGCGCGAGTTATTCCGGCAGAAACCAGCCTTGAAGACAGAGTTGTGGGGAGGGCAGTTTTGGGCTGATGGCTACTATGTGGGCACCGTGGGAGAGGGCGGCAATTGGAGGGTGGTCGAACATTATGTGCAGAACCAAGGCAGTCCCAGAGAAGACCTGCGTCAGTTACCCCTCTTCTAATACCCCGTGGTCTTGCCTCGGGGATCTTTATTGAAATAAACAGAAAGGAGAAAATCCAGTGAGCAAAGGACCAAAAACACATCATGTTGTTCCTAACCCTGAAGGGGGATGGGATGTAAAGCGAGGCGGCGCAGACCGCGCCAGTGCCCACCGTAATACAAAAGAAGCTGCCATTACCCAGGGCAGAGAAATTAGCAGGAATCAACAAACCGAATTACGAATCCACAACAAGGATGGAAAGATCGCTAGCAGTGATAGTCACGGACGGGATCCCCATCCACCAAAAGGTTAAAAGGAGAACATGCCATGACAAACCACAAACCAAATAAGCCTGAACTTTTTATCGACAATGAACGCTATGATTGGGAAAAAGATTTAATCACAGGTGCGGAGCTTCGCACTCTGGCATCTTTGCCGGATGATGTGCAAATTTTCCACAAAATTCCTGGTCAGCCGGAATCCGAGGTTAAAAACGATACGGTTGTTGACCTTACCGAACATCCAGGACCAGATCGTTTTTCTACGCAGTCAGTTGGATCACAGGCAGGATCGTAATGCCAAAACTGCTTCTTGATGATGACTATGGCGCACTCAATGAGCGCAATATCGAGTATATAGAGGATGAGGGGGAGCGGTTTATAATTCTTTTGAATTATCCGCTTCCCCAAAAGCTATATGGCCAGGAAAAATGCGAGGTTCTTCTCATCATACCAAAAAACTATAATCAGGACGGAAACGATATGTTCTGGACCTTTCCCCGTCTCGTACGTGCTGATGGTAAGCCCATTCCTCAGACGCATGATCCTGGAGCAAATGTCAATAAAACGTATGATGGAAGAGAATTTTGCCGGTGGTCGAGACATTGGAATAAACCACCGTCTACCTGGAAGCCCGGTAAAGATAATTTTTTGACAATTTTACGCCGTATAGAATGGGCATTTGGGAACCCCAATGTATGACTGATGATGCAAGAATTACATTGCTGGGAACCCAACATCAGGCCCTCATTGATTTTCTGGAATCTCATCCTGAAAGGCATGAAAAAGCAGCCGTTGTTTTGTTCCGCAGGCTACACTTCCCAATAGCTGGGGTACTAAATTCTGATCGCTATATTGCCCAAGAGGTAATACCGTACGAAAATTCATGGGTAACAGACAGTTCATCAACTCACATTTCATTTAAGTTAGAACCGCTCAGAGAGTTGTTTAGAAGATGTGAAGAAGCAAATTTGGTTTTCGGATTCATACATAATCATCCGACAGGATTGGAAGCCTTTTCTGAAATTGACGATGAAAACGAACACACGATTTTTTCTGCGATTCGAAATCGGAATGGTAATGACATTACTTTTGTTTCAATGATATGGGCCAACGGAAAATGGCTGGCTCGCACACGAAGTGGGACTGATCCGACTATTGCAATTCCGGTAAGACATACACTGGTGATTTCTGACCGTCTTCACATCTATGGCTATAAGGAAAGCAGTAACGAACATGCAGAAGTTCAAGCAAGGCAAGCTGCTGCATTTGGAAAGCCTTTTGTTGACATGCTTCAATCTCTCCGTGTGGGTATTGTTGGGTGTGGTGGGACAGGCAGTCCTCTTGCAACACTTATCGCACGTGCGGGCATCGGCGAATTAGTCTTAATTGATGACGATAAGCTTGAACGAAGCAACTTAAACCGCGTTAGAGGGCTAACTGCCCACGATGTAAATGAAGTCAAATCAACGAAACTCAAGAAATTTATTGAGAACATAGGTGTGTCAGTAAAAGTTTCAGCTTTTCAAGCAAAGATTGATGAAGATCCTCAAGCACTTGACGCGCTTGCCAGTTGTGACATCGTTTTTGGTTGCACCGATGACTTTGTTGGCCGAGAAGTTATGAATGCTGCGTTATATGTATACGCACAACTTCTTATCGATGTAGGGCTAGGTGGAAAAATAGGGGATGGATCCGATGGACAACCAACTCTTCGTTATCACTATGGCCGTATTAGCAACATTATGCCAGAATCAGGGCAATGTTTATTTTGCCAGAGGGTAATCCGGGATATATGGATCAGAACCCAACTTGAAAGACGGGCAAATCCGGATATTACTGAAGAAGAATTGAAAGAAAAATATCTTGAAGATGGAGACACTGACGCTCCTGGTGTAGGTCCATTTACAAACGCTTCTGCAGATTTTGCTGTTGCAACCCTGTTCGACTTAATTAAGCCTTATCGTAGGTTCCCTCCAGAATTACGCAAAGATTTATTTATAGTTGACTTTGTCAAAATGGAGATCAGTAGTCATCATACTGCTGGCAACTCCGATTGCCAATACTGTCATGAAAAATGTTTTCTATTGTTAAAGGAGACCTATAGACTGAACAGGCCTTTTCTAGGAAAACGTGATGAATATATTTAAAGAAATAGGTCAGTGGCTAAGCTCATTTTTCAAGCCCGGTCCTCTTTCCGAAAAACAAAAAAAACAGAGGAAGAAAGTAGAGCCCCCTGTTGTTTTCCCAGCTATAAGCATTGTTGAAAAACCCCCGAAGAATGAAGGAGTATTTGAAAATCAGCTTTACTACGTTGTATCGGTAAATAAACCAAAATGGTCTTTGTTTAAATGCCCCTGTGGCTGCGGTGATGTGATTACCCTTTCATTACAATCGGTGCATAGGCCTCATTGGCGTTTAGTGAAATCGCCATCAGGTCGCCCAACACTTTATCCTTCAATATGGAGGGATAAAGGGTGTAAGAGCCACTTCTGGTTAACGGATGGGCGCATATCATGGTGCAAAGATACAGGGGGCCTACCTGAATGACATTCTTGCCTTGTAGCTGAGGTTCGTCTAGCCCCCTTCCGGTCCAGTGTATTATTTCCCATAATTACTATTTATCACATTTGGTTAACTACCTCATTCATAATAGTTTTTACTCCCTCTCATTTTTGACCGTTCAGAATTCCGCTTATTACTCTGAAAACTCTTCTTTCTCTGGAAAGCGTGTAAAGGCAATCTTGGCTCCCACCTTTTCTTTTTTGAGGTTGCCTAATTGCAATGTGGAAGAGCGGCATCTTTGATTGATTTTATCAAATTCGGGGTCAAGTCTTGCCATCACGCAGCACTATTTCCTTGTCTACGAAGCTCTCTATGGTTCTCCCCCCCCCCTCACCCGGTTCTATTAACCGCCATAGTCTTAGATTGAGAAAAATTCTTCATTTCGGTTTTCTCCAATCCCCGCACCATGACTTGGAGATAAACCCGCCTTTGGCGTGGCCGAGGAGCGCAGCCAACTTCGGAGATTCGGCGAGGACTGTTTGAGCGAAGCGAGTTCCGCAGCCGCCGAAGTTTGGGAGCACCGCAGGGAATCTGAAAGACCACGCCAAGGTGAACAATCGACATAGGTAGGTCCTCACGAACTTTCCCTGTCACACCACCGTACATACGGATCCGTATACGGCGGTTCGGTGGGTTATGCGATTAGCCCCCAGGAGAGACTGCTCTCACCTGGGCACCCCTCGCCGGGCGTTCGACTGGGCGGTTCGCCGCAAGCGATTCGACACTTCCTCGTCAGCCCTTCGGGCTTCACCCCTATCCTCTGTCGGGAAGGCCAGAATTAACTGGTCATTCAGCCGCTTGTCGCTCATGAGTTCCACTGCCTACTGACCACTCCGCACCGTTCAGGCCTTCATCCCTCTCGGGACTACTATGCCCTCTGCTGACTCCTCCCGCCCGGTCTGAACTGATCACTCAGTTCTCAGTCTTGCTGCCAAGACAGACGAGAGGTCTCCCGAGGGAAGCTCAACCGCCTTCAGCGCACGACCGCCAGATTTACACCCAGGACCCTTGATGGATACGGACTTCGTGAAAACCAGCCCACTCGTCCGACCCTGACTGCCTCGTATCTGGTTCTTGTTCATCGGCCCACGCCTTTGCTCCACGCTGCCTTCAGACCCCGCCTCACGATGACGCCCTTGCGCTTCGCTATGACTTCACCTCCATCAGGTTGTCAAAGGGACTTCCACCCTCAAGCTGTTGAGCATGCTCGGCACACTGGTTTTGGGTCCTTTTGCCGAAACAAAAGGACCTCGTCGTTCGGGGCGAGACCCGGCACTACTCCCACCCCTCCGACAAACCTGTATAAACAATACTTATGAGTAGCTATCGCGAATTCGACCGCCTTGCCCTCGGCCCGAGACTCCCTCCACTCACCGAGAAAGCTTGTGATGAGCGGTCCACTGGATGAGAATGCTAGCCAGTTGCCTGAATCGATGACTCATAATGGGGCCTGCGAAGCGGGTGTCGTGCGGAGGCCAAAAAGGCCGGATTGCAGTTGGGTCACGTGTTATAACAATTCAATACCAGTTAAATTTACTCTCTAATTCTTTCCCTACAGATACCCCAGATTCTTTATCAATGAACTTATAGTCCCATTTGCCATATTTTAGAAATCCTGGACGATCTCGGATAAAGCCTGCAATTTCATACTGCTTTCCTTCTTCTAAATTAACATCAATAATTAATTTATTCGCACCACGCATTTTATTATTTCTCCAAAAAGAATATTCCCCATCATATGATATGGCAATTTCATGACGCCCCGGCTTCAGGTGATATTCGTTAGTTGGCTTACCGAACCCGAGCCAATTGTCATCAATATCGAATATTCTTATATTTTTAGTATAAATTATCACTGGTGTCCCGTTAACAGAAACAAAGCAGGCTTCACTCTCAATGAATTGTTACAATGGGCAAGCGCGCAAACACTGTAAAACAAAGGAGATTGAAGCCTTGGCCCATCACAACACGGTATTCTCACAATTACTCAGATATATTCCTCGCCATGAATTCGAGACCCTTGCCAACCGACACCATGCAGGTCGTTCTTTCCGCACGGCATCCCGGTGGTCGCCGTTCGTCACGATGGCCATCGCCCAACTGGCAGGGCGGAACAGCTTGAGGGATATTGTTGAGAATATTTCCACACAGGCACATCGGCTCTATCATCTTGGCAGCGCCAAGCTCTCTCGCTCCAATCTCTCTCGTATCAACGAAGGCAAACCCTACGCCCTGTACGAGGCCCTGTTCGGAAAACTCCTGAGTCGGTGTCAGGGACTCTCACCTGGCCACACGTTTCGCTTTAACAACCCGTTGTATTCAATGGACGCCTCGACCATTGACCTGTGTCTGGAGGTTTTTCCGTGGGCCGAGTTCCGTTCGACCAAGGGTGCCATCAAACTGCATGTGGGCTTGAACCACGACGGCTATCTCCCCGAGTTCGCGACCATCACGGATGGCAAAACCAGTGATATTACCGTGGGACGTACCGTGGAGTTTCCCAAAGGCAGCATGGTGGCTATTGATCGTGGCTATAATGACTACGCCTGGTACAACCAATTGACAGAACACGGGATCTTTTTTGTGACTCGCCTCAAGGCCAATGCGAAATCTCGCGTGGTCAGCCGTCGTCCTATTTTGCCCAACAAAGGACTCACCAGCGATCACACCATTGCGTTCACGGGGACGCAGACGGCAAAGACATGCCCCATTCACCTGCGTCGGGTCGGGTATCGTGACCCGGAAACCGGCCGACACTATATTTTCCTGACTAATAATTTCACATTGGCGGCCAAGACCATTGCGGACATTTACAAGGCGCGTTGGCAGGTGGAGTTGTTTTTTAAGTGGGTGAAACAGAATCTGAAAATCAAGTCGTTCATCGGAACCAGTAAGAATGCCGTACTGACACAAATCTGGATTGCCTTGTGCGTGTATCTCCTCCTGTCATTCCTCAAGTTCCAGGCAAAGCTGAAGAGAAGTTTGCAACAAATACTGCGTGTCTTGCATCTCAATCTGTTTGAAAAACGAGATCTGATCGCTTTGCTGCGAGGGGATCCGTTTCACGATGGGAATACCGACATCAACCAGATGGTTTTGCTGTGAAAGTTAACGGGACAGCAGTGATAAATTATGGATAAATTCTCAAGCGGGATCGGCTCTCCAGAGTATTGCTTAGAAGAGACACAACCCACTAGAAGGGTTGCCAGTAGGAAAATTTGTAAAATCTTCAATTTAAGCCTCTCCAATTAGTATTGAATTTTTGGATAGTACGCAATCGAACAGAGAAAGCCCATTCGTCCATTTCAATTGAATGAGAAATGGTCGAGTCTGTTATTGAATAATTCTTTGCCTCATGCGGAAAAATTACCGGTGTATTGTTGATTTTACAAATCTCGCATGGGGAGTAGTCAAGGCCCAAAACCGAACCCGACTATCTAGCGAGCACAGTTTGAGCGAAGCGAGTTTTCCACCCTTCACATTCCTTTCTTCTACATTTGACCGATGCCTGCCGTCCAGCTTCCTGAGTGGACGCTCTCAAGAATCGGCTGGTTTTGTATTTGAGCACATCGAATTGGACCGCCCTCTCACAATCGGCTCCCCTGGGCTGGTGGCATGGCCGAGCAGTGCAGCTGACTCCGGAAAGAAGGCGCACACTGTTTGAGCTCTTCGACAAATCTCAGGACCAACTCCGCGAGTTTGCGCGCCGCCGGAGTCAGTGAACCGCGCAGGGCATCCAAAGGGTCATGCCACGGCCAACATGGTTTTGGGTCCTTTTGCCGAAACAAAAGGGCCTCGTCGTTCGGGGGCGAAACCCCGTCTGATTCTGAAACATATGTTTTTATCTCGTGTCCCAGCTATTCGAACGCCTTTCACCCTCACCCCCAAGACTTGCCCCTTCATCATTCCATCCATTACAACATGTGACTGTTGAAAATAATTCGAATCCACCTCTCACCAACTCGTGGTGAAGAGCACCATGACGTCACGGGGACACCTCCATGAACAATAATTATTGGCTGCGTCGAATTCGCTACATCCTGGATTTGAATGATTCCAAAATGATTGATGCCTTTGCTCAGGCCAACCACACGGTGACACGAACAGAAGTGAGTGCGTGGTTAAAAAAAGATGATGATGCCGATTTTGTGCTATGTCCTGACGTCCTGTTCGCCACGTTTCTCAATGGGTTGATTATCGATAAGCGTGGCAAGAAAGATGGCCCGAAGGCTGAACCAGAACAACGGCTCAACAATAATATTATTTTCATGAAACTGAAAATCGCCTTCAATTTACAAGCCGATGCGATCTTGTCGATATTGGCGTTGGCTGATTTTCGTTTGAGCAAGCATGAGTTGAGTGCATTTTTTCGCAGACCTGACCACAACCACTATCGCAAGTGCCAAGACCAAATTTTGCGGAATTTCTTGAAAGGCCTTCAACTTCAGTATCGTAAAGAGATCGAACCCGACGCGTCCTTTGAATAGCCACCCCTTGAAGTCGTGGGGAGAAATCTTTGGTTGACGAATTAAGGCAACCACCTGCTCTGCCCGCTTCTTGAAGCAGGGGCTGGCCTTCTGTTTCGCTCCGACCTGCTCCCAAGCCCCTTCCCACCTTCCTGATTGTTCAGAATGGTTTCCTTTTCTCTGCGGTTCTTGTGGGGGAGATTCTGCAAAGCAAAAAAGATAGATGCCCGATAGAACATGCCGGGCATGACGGAGGGGAAGAAGATGGGGGACGACGGATGAAGAGAAGAGGGAGGCGCGTGAAAGCGTCAATAAGATGCCAAGGCTAGAGGAAATCTCGGAATTGTTCAGGGGATACCTCAGCAGCATCCAGGATTTGCTTCAGTGTGCCAGGCTTGATGACGTGCTGGCGAGGAATGATGACGATATGTTTGTCATCGGTCATGGAAATATGCTTGCCTTCTCGAAGAATGTAAAACCCCGCACGTTTGAGGGCTCTCACGACGCGTTCATGAGAGACCTGTGGCAGCTTGGTCATACGGTGACTTCGACGGTCCGCATTTTCTTTAATCGTTTCAGGTCTTCAACACTCTCGAGGTAGGTCTTAATAGCATCTTTGATATTGTCCAGGGCTTCTTCCTCAGTTTCTCCTTGTGAAACGCATCCTTTTAATGTGGGACAGAAGACGACATACCCGCCTGCCTCAGGGTCTTGTTCGATGACGATTGGATATTCCATAAACACCTCCTTATTAATATCGCCCCTGCTAACACTGGATTATAGCAGAAGTCCCTGAGGATGGCAGTGCAGGCAAAGATCTGGGAACGGATTGCAAGGGAACGCTCCTGTGACAAAAAGCCTGACATCTGCCCACGAGCGGAAGTATATGGTTATTGGTGTCTTGCAGACACCGGTAGGTCAGACCGCCATCGTACGGACCATATGGATTATTGAGAAGGGCGAAACCCGGCCGCGTTTGGTAACGGCTTACCCAAAAGAGGAGTCATAGCCATGGGCAAAGAGCCTGACCGAGTAGTGTTAGCGGATGACGTTCCGTCTGAAGTATGCGGGGTCAGGCATGAGTATTGATTTTCTTAGGGTTAGACCTTGCATTCCCACATCACTCCCACCTTGCCCCTAGCCCACAACCCCCTCACCCATTTCCATTAGCCGCGATCGTGTTGAAGAAGGAGAAAACTTTTTCTTTTCGGTTTTCTCCAATCCCCTCATCCAGACTTGGAGGTAAGCCTGCCTTTGGCGTGGCCGAGGAGCGTAGCTAACTTCGGAGATTCGGCGAGGACTGTTTGAGCCCTTCGACACATCTCAGGACAAGCTCCGCGAGTTGGACTACTATTTCACAACAAGCTCCCCTGGCCTCGTGGCATGGCTGAGCTGTGCAGCTGACTCCGGAGAGAAGGCGCGCACTGTCTGAGCCCTTCGAGACATCTCAGGACTAGCTCCGCGAGTTTGCGCGCCGCCGGAGTCAGCGAACCGCGCAGGGCACCCGAGGAGCTTGCCCCTGCGGAGGCAGGGGGCCATGCCAGTGTGCCGAGCATGTTCAACAGCTTGAGGGTGGAAGTCCCTTTGACAACCTGATGGAGGTGAAGTCATAGCGAAGCGCAAGGGCGTCATCGTGAGGTCCCTGCATACCGGCTTAACTCCAGTTGCTACTAGATTTTGTGGTCCGCTGAATTTTTTGGAGCGGAGCCGGGTCGACGGCGATAGCATTTTCCAGGAGTCGATGAAACAAGAGGCCCCGAGAGCGCGAGGTCCGACGATTGAATCGAAAGATAAATTCATTCAGGTAGGCGTCGAGGTACTTATGGTCAAGGCGTCCCTGGTATGTGCCCAGGAGCCAACGTTTCACCCGTGAAATGGCACGGTGGACTCTTGGCAACAGGTCGTCTGCGTCTGGGTCGTGATTTCCCCCACCAGAGGACTTTCGCATTGGTTTGTGCGCATACCCTTCGTCTGCCAGACAGCAATAACTTGTGAGTCCGTCGGTGATAATCGTACTGCCAGGCTCAACATGCTGCTGAACGAAATGCTTGACATCCGCGCTTGTTCGGCCCTTAAGCGGTTGCATTCGCATTCGCCCACTTCCTTTGTCGTTGATTTCCACGGCAACGCCAACCAGTTGCTTGTTTCCTTCTCCACCCAAATAGGCTTCATCAACTTCAACGTGCCCGGCAAGACGGTTGCGGGAGGGGCGAACCATCGCAACCCGTAATTTATGAAGCATGAGCCACGCAGGCTCGTGACCGCTCATCCCCAACACCCTTTGCAACGTTTGAGCACTCGCTCCATTTTTCTGGCTCGTAAACCACCAGATTGCCTGAAACCAAATGCGCAACGGGATACGAGAATCTTGAAAAATCGTTCCGGCCAATGGTGACTGCTGATATTGACATGTGGAGCACACCGACAACCCTCGCTTGGTTTTCCACCTCTTGTGATTCCCACATTTCACACAGATATACCCGTCTGGCCAGCGAAGCTTCTCAATATGGGTGCGACAGGCCTCCTCAGTAAAAAAACGGGTCATCAGATCGGACATGTCCGTGGGGTAACTCACCATGTCGCAAAACACTATATAGTGGGGCAACTGGAGTCAAGCCGGTATGCAGGGTGAGGTGGGGTCTGAAGGCAGCGTGGAGCAAAGGCGCGGGCCGATGAACAAGAACCAGATACAAGGCAGTCAGGACCGGACGAGTGGGCTGGTTTTCACGAAGTCCGTATCCATCAAGGGTCCTGGGTGTAAATCTGGCGGTCGTGCGCTGAAGGCGGTTGAACTTACCTCGGGAGGCCTCTTGCCTGTCTTGGCAGCAAGACTGAGGAGGGAGTGATCTCTCCTGACCGGGTGAGAGGAGTCAGCAGAGGGCATAGTAGTCCTGGAAAGGATGAAGGCCTGAACGGTGCGGAGTGGCCAGTAGGCAGCGGAACTCATGAGCGACAAGCGGCTGAATAACCAGTTAATTCTGGCCTTCCCGACAGAAGGTACGGGTGAAGCCCGAAGGGCTGACGAGGAAGTGTCGAATCGCTCGCGGCGAACCGCGGTGCTGAAAGCTCGGGTATGGGTGCCCAGTTGATGGAAGCCGTCTGTGCGTGGAGCAACATCCAGCAGGCGGTGAGACGAGTGAAGAGGAACCACGGGAGTGCCGGGGTGGATGGCATGACCGTCCACCAATTACCGGCGCACCTGACGCAGCACTGGCCCAGGATCCGTGCCCACTTGATGGCGGGCACCTACGTGCCGCATCCAGTGAAGCGGGTCGAGATTCCCAAGCCGGAGGGTGGGACCCGTCGCTTGGGGATTCCGATGGTGCTGGATCGCTGTATTCAGCAAGCCGTCTTGCAGATTCTCCAAGGTGAGTGGGATCGGACCTTTTCGGCCCACAGCTATGGGTTTCGTCCAGGGCGATCGGCGCATCAGGCGGTAGCGCAGGCTCAGCGGTATTTGGCAGAGGGCTGCCACTGGGTGGTGGACCTGGATCTAGAGAAGTTCTTTGATCGGGTCTGTCACGACAAACTGCTGGCGCGACTGGCCGAGCGGATCAGCGATAAGCGCCTGCTGAAACTGATCCGGGCCTTTCTCACCGCTGGGGTGTTGTCCCAGGGGTTGGGTAGTCCGCCGGCGGGCACGCCGCAAGGTGGCCCGTTGTCGCCCTTGTTGTCGAACATTGTGCTCGATGAGTTGGATCGCGAAGTGGCGCGGCGCGGCCTTCGGTTTGTCCGGTACGCCGATGATTGTCAAATCTATGTGCGTAGTGGTCGAGCCGGACGTCGTGTGCTGGCCAGCCTGACGTGTTTTATCACGAACCGGCTGAAGCTTCACGTGAACCAGCAGAAGAGTGCCGTGGGGTTGGGCGCCACCCGGACATTGCTCGGGTTCAGCTTTACCGCCACCCGTGAGCCGAAACGGCGTCTGGCGCCGGCGGTGATCCGGCGGTTCAAGGGACGAATTCGAGCGGTCACGCGGCGGACGCGTAGTGTGTCCATTGTCCGCATGGCCGGCGATCTGAGCCAATATGTTCGAGGGTGGCTTGGGTACTTCGGGAAGTGTCAGACCCCGTCAGTGTTGCATCGGTTAGAGGAGTGGGTGAGACGTCGGCATCGGTCGGCGATCTGGACGCAATGGAAAGGAGGGGCGCGGCGGTTTGCCGCGTTACGAAAACGGGGGGTGGGATGCGCTCTGGCCAGCCGGACGGCGCGGAGTGGGCATGGCCCGTGGCGGTTGGCCCAGAGTCCCGCTCTCACGATCGCACTGCCGAAGGCCTACTTCGAGTCACTCGGGATTCCAAGATTCACTGGAGGCCGATAGCTGAACCCACCGAACCGCCGTATACGGATCCGTACGTACGGTGGTGTGACAGGGAAAGCGGGTGACCGCCTACCTATGTCGATCGGCCAACATGGTTTTGGGTCCTTTTGCCGAAACAAAAGGACCTCGTCGTTCGGGGGCGAAACCCCGTCAGATCCTGAGGCCAAGATTCCATTCTAGTGCTCTAGCTATTCAAAATGCTTTTACTCTCACCCAAAGACTTGCCCCTTCATCATTCCATCCATTACAACAAGAGACTGTTGAAAAAAAACCGAATCCAACTCTCACCACCTTGTGGTGAAGAGCACCATGAAGATACGGGAACACCTACATGAACAATAATTATTGGCTGCGTCGAATTCGCTACATCCTGGATTTAAGTGATTCCAAAATGATTGATGCCTTTGCTCAGGCCAACCAGACGGTGACACGAACAGAAGTGAGTGCGTGGTTAAAAAAAGATGATGATGCAGATTTTGTGCTATGTCCTGACGTCCTGTTCGCCACGTTTCTCAATGGGTTGATTATCGAGAAGCGTGGCAAGAAAGATGGCCCGCAGGCTGAACCAGAACAACGGCTCAACAATAATATTATTTTCATGAAACTGAAAATCGCCTTCAATTTACAAGCCGATGCCATATTGGCGCTCTTGGCGTTGGCTGATTTTCGTTTGAGCAAGCATGAGTTGAGTGCATTTTTTCGCAGACCTGACCACAACCACTATCGCAAATGCCAAGACCAAATTTTGCGGAATTTCTTGAAAGGCCTTCAACTTCAGTATCGTAACGAGGTAGAACCCGATGCGTCCTTTGAATAGCCACCCCTTGAAGTCGTGAGGGTAATTCTTTGGTTGACGCATAACTCCGCCAGTAGTCAGCGGGAATCCCTTCCCCCTCGTCATCGGGCATCCATCTTTCACTCCGCCATTCCTGTGGTCGTTGTCTGCCCCTGCAAGGAGTTTGGCAGGGGCCAGGAATCCATCCTGGATTTTTTCCCCTCTCCTTTGTAAACAATGGGCGCACTCTGCGGGATGCAGCAATCAAGCGAAGGGAGAGGTAGAGCCACCATTTCAGCTCCGTCTTCCCCTCCGCTCTTCAGCAGCAATCTATCCACGTTCGTCATCGGGGATCCATCTTCATTCCTCTCCGTCATCCATGTAGGCACTAACTGGACGGTATTTTTCTGTATGCCAGGCCCCTCAATATATTGTCGCCGGATCTCTACCCACATTTCCCACAAAATCCTCATAGATACTCGAGAAACCTTCAAGTACAATAAACGTATGAAGTCCAGAAAGTTCGCATGTTGCCCGAAAGGCTAGAGGGAGGAAACGATGAAAGACATCCTTGAGATCAAACAAATGTCTCGCGAGGAAAAGCTCCGAGTCATGGAAGCCCTTTGGGAAGACCTGTCCAGCGAAGACCAATCGATTCAATCTCCTGCATGGCATGAATCGTTATTGCAAGAAACAGAACAGAGGGTTCAATCGGGACAGGAGGAAATTCTTGACTGGAAAGAAGCCAAGAAGGAACTTCGGAAACGATTTGAATGAAGATCAGGATACTGGGTTCTGCTCTGAAAGACCTTCAGGCAGGTCGGTAATTTTATGAAAACCAGGTGGAAGGAGTCGGCGAGTATTTCTTTGATGCCGTATTTTCAGACATCGACTCCTTGGCGTTGTATGCCGGAATTCACCAGAAGATTTTTGGATATCACCGCTTATTGGCCAAAAGATTCCCGTACGCCATTTATTACAAAATGGATGATCCGAACACCGTAATCGTGTAAAGGGTTCTAGACCTCCGTCAACATCCCCAAAAGATTAAAACCGCCTTGGCGTAACACCCTGGATTGACTCGCCTTCCGGCCTTCGTCATTGAACAGCCATCTTCTCCCGCCACTCGTCATCCCCGACAGTCTTTATCTAGGATCCATCTTCCTTTTCTTTCATGCGGATTCCCCTGGCCTGGTGGCATTCCACTCGTCTGCTGGGCTTTTTGCTCCTGGCAATCATTATTATTCAACACTGCCCTTGATGATTCATCTGTTGGTTCTGAGAGTCCTTTACGGTTGCGGTGACGATAGGGTGGTCTTTCCAAGAAGGGAACGCCGACTGCTTATTGTTGGTGTGCTCTTGTTGCGAATTTTGAGAATCCCACTCAAGGGTTCATGGGGTAGGGTATATAGGCTGGCTTCCAAGCGTATCTATTACCGAACAGTAAACATTGCGGCAGGTTCTTGGTTGGGATCGAGGCGGACAATGTATTCCCGTCCGACCACGTCGTGGTGGTAGTCTTGAATGAGTTCATGGAGGTGATAGGTGGCTGTTTCATGGATGCCGAATTCTTCTAGGGGAATGGTGAGGCGGGCTTCCTGTGTTTGATACGGGTCCATGTTGACGGCGAACAGGAGCATGTCTGTTTTGTCTGAGGTCATCTTGCCATAGAACAGAACCTGTTCATTGTCGGATGGGTAAAATTTCAGATTGGTGAAGGATTGTAAGGCCGGATGGTCTCGGCGGATGTGATTGATGCGGGTGATATAGTCTCGAATATTTCCTGGACGATCCCAGTCCCAATGGCGTATTTCGTATTTTTCTGAATCTTGATATTCCTCGGTTCCAGGAAGCGCGCGGTTTTCACAGAGTTCATAGCTATTATAGATGCCATAGGTCGTGGACAAGGTGGCGGCTAAAAAGAATCGAAATTTAAAGGCCGGCCGTCCGGCTTGTTGAAGGATCGGCGGGAGGATATCCGGTGTGTTCGGAAAAAAGTTTGGGCGAAAATATTCGTTCATTTCACTCTGGGTGAGTTCGGTGAGATACTCCGTCATTTCTGCCTTGGTGTTGCGCCACGTGAAGTAGGTGTAGGATTGGGTGAACCCCGCTTTGGCCAAGACCCGCATCATTTTAGGCTTGGTAAAGGCTTCGGCCAGAAACAGGACATCAGGGTGCTCGTGTTGGATTTCCCCGATGAGCCATTCCCAGAAGATGACCGGTTTGGTATGTGGGTTGTCGACGCGGAAAATTTTCACTCCATGTTGAATCCAAAACAGGAACACCCGTTTCATTTCCTGCCAGATTTCCGGCCAGGCTTCTGTATAAAAATCAAAGCCATAAATGTCTTCATATTTTTTGGGCGGATTTTCCGCATATTTGATCGTGCCGTCCGGTCGCTGTTTGAACCACTCGGGATGTTCTTTGACATAGGGATGATCCGGTGTGGCATTGATGGCAAAATCTAGCGCGATCTCCATGCCATGGTTTCGAACGGCCATTTGAAATTGATCGAACTCTTCTAGAGTGCCAAGAGCCGGTTCCACGGCATCATGCCCGCCATGGCGACTGCCAATGGCCCAAGGGCTTCCCGGTTCGCCCGGTTGCGCGGTCAGACTATTGTTGCGGCCTTTCCGATTGGTCTCGCCGATGGGATGAATGGGCGCGAGGTAGAGCACGTCGAAGCCCATGTCGCGGATAATTGGGAGACGTGCTTCACAATCTGTAAAGGTGCCTCCTTGGCCTTCAATCGTTCCTTCCGAACGGGGAAAGATTTCGTACCAGGCGCCATACCGGGCGCGTTCTCGATCCACGATGACAGCTAATTCTTGTGGGTAGGTGGACCAGGCGGCACGTTGTTCATAGAGGTCGACAAGAAGAGCCAGGTCAGCATCAAGTGCCACGGCAATGCGGGCGTCCTGGTTGGGGGCAGCCTTCCATTGGCTTGCCCATTTTTTGAAGGTCTCGAGATCCGGCCCTTTCGCTTGACCCATGGCCGCAAGGAGTTGGGCTTCGCCTTCTAGTAATTCACTTGCGAGATCCGGCACCACTCCATGTTTTTTCGTGAGCTCGGCCCGCCAGGTTTCAAAGCTTTTGATGTACGCCCCCAGGGCATAGAGATAACGGGTATTTTCTGACAGAAGGAACGAGCCTGCCCAGCGATCATTGTCGACATGATGCATAGGTGTTTCCTGCCACTCCTTGTCGTCCTGAACTTTATAGCGAAGGATGCCTGCAATCGTGTCATGGCCTTCCTTGAAGATATCTGCGGTCACTTCAAGTGTCTCTCCGACAATGCGTTTAACCGGATAGCGTCCGCCATCGAGTTCAGGCGCGACCCGTTCAATGACAATGGTCTGTAACGTTTTTGGCACCTCAGCCATGATTGGCTCCTTTTAGGTATTTCTCTTGTTGATGGAAATGGGGCGATGGCCTAAGGGTTATTCTTATCTCAGGGGATATTCTCATGGCCTAATGGAGACAAATGCCTGTGATAACTGTTAATGATGAGTAGTGTCTATTAGGTGTTTCGCTTCTGAACGATCATACCGCAATTCTGTGGGCATGCAACTATTTCTTGTCGGTTCATGAGTCGTTCAGTCATTTGTTCTTTTTACCCAAAATACATGCATGTGGCGTTTAGAAGGTGTGTTGATTAACGTATACGCACTTTTCGGCAACGATTAAGGGCAGATTTTTATGCTGGATGGGTTGTTGTTATTTAGCGTGTTGGATGTGTGGCGAGTGCTCTTGCCCCTAGGGCTGTCAATCATTTGCTTGGGCACGCTTGCGTTTCAACGCATGGTTGGGGGAGCGCTAGATTCTGGGCTTAGTCAGTTTCTCTGTATTGTATCCTACCGTCTCACGGCGACTCTGGCTGTCATTATGGGGGTCGTTGGAATCGTTGTTCCCTGGATTTTAGGGTATACCCTCCCTGAAGCCCATTTGGCTGAGGGGCCATGGAGCTATGAGGAGATTTGCGGATATCTCTTGGGATTGCTCTGCCTTTGGCGTCTTCAGCAACAGGTTCGGCTACAACAGAACCCGAGTGGCCTGATGATGACCTGTGCCATGATCCTATTTTTGTGGGCAGGCTTGATGTGGATTGGGCGGTGGGATGCGATGGCGAATGTGGGACATGTGCCTGGTGGATGGTATTTGGGAAGTTTGGCCCAATGGGAATGGTATAGAATCATTCCCAAGAGTTTTCATCTCCTTTTTTCAGCCATGGTGACTGGAGGGATGGTGGTCGCAGCTTTGGGTATATTCGGAACGTTAACGCCAGAGTCTCAGCAAGGGTCGAACGACTCTGATTCCAGGAGAAATTCACCTGATATTATTCGATATGGCATGGGGTGGATTTTATCCGGCCTGGTTCCCCAAATGTTGATCGGGCCTTGGCTCTTTCTCCTCTTACAGGAAAGACCGCAAATGGTTTTGATTGAGGGAACGACCTTGACGTCCATTATCTTTTTTGTGAGTCTGACGGCGGCTTTATTCGCCCTGGTCTTCTTAAATGCGTCGTTCATGGTTCCACATGTGAAGGGTTTAGTTTGGGGTGGTTTAGGGAATGTGGCCATTACTCTCGTCCTCATGGGCATTATTCGGTATGAAACATTTGGGGAGACGCTTTTTGCTCATCACATTCCGTTTGCCACGGCTGAATTATCTGGGTGGCATGTCTTGTCGGTATTTGCCTTGTTGGTTTTGCTCGGCTTTCTGCTTGTGCGCTGGTGTGTGTGGCCTTCAATCTTGATTTTTTATGCCACTTTACCGACAGCACAACTAGACAAAACGTGAGGAGGCCACTAAGGTATGGATATGCATATTTCAGAAGTGCTGCAGCAGCATAATCCCGCAATTAGCTTTGAGTTTTTCCCTCCCAAAACCGAGCGAGCGTCTGAGGACCTTTTTACGGCTATTTCTGCATTGATGCCGTTAAAGCCGGCCTATGTGAGTGTGACATACGGGGCAGGAGGCACGACCCGTGAACGCACCCATGATTTAGTGGTGAAGCTCCAACAGGAAACCGATTTGACGATTGTGTCCCATTTAACCTGTGTTGGTTCGGTGCGTGAAGAGATTCAACAAATATTAGCCAAATATACGGAAAATGGTATTCATAATATTATGGCGTTGCGTGGAGATCCTCCTCAGGGTTCCACGGAGGTGGAGATCCCCAAAGACGGGTTCCCATTTGCCTCTGATTTAGTGGAATTTATCAAGAAACAATTTCCTACCATGGGAGTGGGGGTCGCGGGTTTTCCAGAGGGACATCCTGGAACGCCCAATCGCTTGCTTGAAATGGATAATCTTAAACGCAAAGTCGATGCGGGAGCCGATTATATTTGCACGCAACTATTCTTTGATAATCGAGACTTTTATGATTTCTGTGAACGGTGTGAAGTGGCAGGAATTAAAGTTCCGATTATTGCCGGCCTTATGCCGATTGGTTCTCGAAAGGGAATGGCGCGCATGTCGGAGTTGGCTTTAGGTGCCCGATTCCCGGCAAAACTCTTGCGGGCGATGGACCGAGCGGAAAATGATGTGGCTGCTGAACATGTCGGTATTCACTGGGCCACGGAACAGGTTCGTGATCTGATCGATAATAAGGTCAAAGGCATTCACTTTTATACCTTGAATAAGTCCAAAGCGACACTCAAGATTTATGAATCATTGGGTGTTCAAAGTTCGGAAGGGTTGCAGCAGACTGTTGGTTGATTGCCGATTGTTCATCCCATCTTTCTTCCCCTAAGACTTCCCGCCGATTTAATCAGAAATTGTACTTCTTGGCCCTATCCTTGGATTTATATCATCCACGGGCCTTGTTTTCAGACTATCTTGCGAGAAAGAATGAATTGTATATTTTCTTCCACAGTAGATCTTGGGTATGATACGCGCTTTGTGAAGGAGGTTTTGTTATGAGTCATAATGCTGGGTTTCAAGTCACGTTAGAATTAGAAGGTCGTCAATGCCTCGTGATAGGCGGAGACGAGGAAGCGGTTGAGAAAATTTCCCGCCTCTTAGATGCTGGAGCCAAAATCACGGTGGTGCATCCCACCTTGCATAGCGATTTACGAAAGCTCACGGCTTCGGGGAAAATTATTCACCGTGGGCGCAGTTTTCGTGCGACGGATGCTCAAGATGCGGTGGTGATTTTGAACGTGTTGAAGGACGATCTTGCGTTGGCCAAATCCTTGTACGAATTGGCTAAGACTGAACGCTTCTTAGTCTGGTCGATGGACCAACCAGAGTTTTCCACGCTTCTGATGCCGGCGTTGGTTAAACGTGGTCCCTTGCGTCTAGCGATTAGTACGAGTGGGACCGCCCCAGCCTTAGCTCGGGTTCTTCGAGAGAATCTGGATTCGCTATTCGATGAAGAGTTTGATCAGTTTTTGGATTGGTTAGGAGCCTTACGAGAGGAATTGAAGAAAACGGAGGCGAACGATCGACGACGACGGGAACGATTGCTTGAAGCGGTGAATGGATTTGCGCTAGCCGCCACTCTTCAATATCCCAATTCCTGGAAATTGTCTGAAGAAACGAAATTGGATCCGGTTGGAAAGGAAGGTGGTTGATGGTCTTATTGGAATTTAGTATGTCCCCTCTTGGCAAAGGGGAGAGTGTCAGTAAGTATGTCTCGCGTTCATTGGACATCATTGATACAAGCGGGGTTGATTATCGATTGAACCCCATGGGGACCGTGCTAGAAGGTGAATGGGATGATGTGATGGGTGTGGTCAAGCAATGTTACGAACGTATGAAGAAAGACTGTCCTCGAATTTCTTGTGTCATGAAAGTGGATTATCGAAAAGGTCACAAAGGACGTTTGTCAGGAAAAGTCGCTAGTGTAGAAAAAAAGCTCAAACGAAAATTGAAAACTTCTTCCTAAGTCAGATGAATATGACATTGTCATGTATTATCCTACCCAGGTATGAAGGCGCTCTCCCTCACTGCTAGGAATTTTCATTTTTGAGCCAGAAGGCTATTCTGGCGGGAGATAGGTTCGATTCGCTTTTCCTCCGATTCCACAGAGAATTTCATAGGGAATGGTATTGAGCCACTTGGCATAATCTTGCGCCGTAATTTCTTGTTCTCCCTGTCTCCCCAATAATACGACCTCTTCTCCGATTGTTGGATTTGGGATGTCGGTGACATCCACCATCATCATATCCATACAGATTTTTCCAATGATGGGTGCTGCCATGCCTTGAATGAGCACGTGGCCTGTGCCCGTGAGGTGTCGAGGGAACCCATGTGTGTAGCCCACTGGTAGCACAGCAATTTGTGACAGGCGTCTTGTCCGAAAGAGGGCGTTATATCCTACGACTTCGCCGGGTTCTAGTGAGCGGAGGTGTGCGATATAGGTTGTGGCTTGCATCACTGGTTGAAGTTGGATGGGAGGAGATTGGTTCTCGTGGCCAGGTGTATAGCCGTAGAGCATGATGCCGGGGCGAACCATTCCTAAATGTGACGTTGGATGAAACAGAATGCCGGCGCTATTGGCCATATGAACAAGAGGTACCGTAATTCCTCGTTCTTGGATTTGCCCGATAAATATTTGAAATTGTTCAAGCTGTTGGTTCGTGAGATTTGGGTCGGGGTTATCGGCGTCGGCGAAATGTGTTAAGAGCCCTTGTAGGCTGACAGTTGGTGTTGAATCGAGGGAGGCAATTAATTTCAGCGCTTCCTTGGCCTCAAACCCTAACCGGTGTAAGCCGGTGTCTATTTTTAGATGAAAAGAAAATGGCGGTGTGTCAGTCGGGAGTTGGTCGAGGAGTTCATTAAAGATATCCTGATGAGAAATGACAGGTGTTAATTGATGATGAATAATGTCAGGCAGATGATCTCTTAAAAGGGGACCCATGATAATAATGGGTGTTTGAATATTGTGCTGCCGAAGGCGGATACCCTCGGGGACCGATGCCACACCAAAACCAAAAATGGGTAAAGCCTCTAAGGCTTGCGCGACAGGAACGGCTCCGTGTCCATAGGCATCAGCTTTAATGATGGGAAGAATCTTCGTGGTAGGAGCCACGAATTGATAAATTTTTTGGAAATTCGCCCGTAGGACGTCTAAATGAATGCAAACAGTGAGTGGCGCACGTGGGACAGGGGAAGGTCGAGATGGAGAAGTTGTGGGAACAGTCACAGTGCCATCCTCAGATCGAGAGTATTTCCTCCTCTTTTTTCTTGATGAGTTCATCGACGGTATGAATAAATGCATCCGTCAATTTTTGGTTTTCAATTTCTAAGCGGCGGAGGTCATCTTCGGTAATCGTACTGTCTTTTTGCTGGCGTTTTAGTTCATCATTCCCGTCTCGTCGGAACCCTCTGATTTGAATCTTGGTTTCTTCCCCGTATTTTTTGCTGAGTTTGACGAGATCTTTTCGACGTTCTTCGCTGAGGGGAGGAATGGGAAGACGGATGAGCTTGCCATCATTGGATGGCATGAGGCCAAGGTCTGAACTGATAATGGCGCGTTCGATTTCTTTGATGTGTGAAATATCCCACGGCTGGATGGTGATCAATCGGCTTTCGGGAATACCTAAGTTCGCCACTTGTTTTAGGGGAGTTGGGGTTCCGTAGTAATCGATCTTAATGTGATCAAGAAGGCCTAACGAGGCCCGCCCGGTTCGGAGGCCGGCAAATTCTCTTTTGAGGTGCTCAATCGCACCGTCCATCTGTTGATTCACCTTTTGAATGGTTGGATCGCTCATGATCGTCCCTCTATTCGTTGATACAGGCGTTTTTTGAGACAATGGTGCCGATAGGCTCGCCTTCCAAGATCTTTCGCACGTTTCCAGGTGAGGTAAGATTAAACACGATAATCGGGAGATTATTGTCCATGCACAAGGTAATAGCCGTGGCATCCATGACTTTTAGGCTTTTGTTGAGGACCGACAAGAACGGGAGTTCGGTGAAGCGTTTGGCTGTTGGCGTGGTGACGGGATCTGCATCGTAGATGCCATCCACTTTGGTGCCTTTCATAATGACATCTGCACCAATTTCCATCGCTCGGAGCGCTGCCGCCGTGTCAGTCGTAAAGTAGGGGTTGCCGGTCCCTGCGGCAAAAATGACCACACGTTTTTTTTCAAGATGACGAATAGCCCGGCGACGTATATAGCCTTCGGCTAATTGGCGCATTTCAATGGCAGACAGTACTCGGGTTGGCACGTCGCATTTTTCTAAGGCATTTTGGAGTGCGAGCGCGTTTAACATCGTGGCGAGCATGCCCATGTAATCTGCAGAGGCGCGTTCCATCCCCGATGCGCTGGCTGCGAGGCCACGAAAAATGTTCCCACCGCCGATGACAATGGCCACTTCGACGTTCATGGTCATGACGTCGGCAATTTCACTCGCAAGGTTGTCTAAAACTGAAGGTTGTATGCCGTACTCTTGTTCGCCGGCTAACATTTCTCCACTTATTTTGAGGAGGACTCGGCGGTATTTGAGGGCCATTAGTCTTGGCCAAGTTGATAACGCGTGAATCTGGCAATCAAAATATTTTCGCCTAATTTGGCAATTCTTTGAGAAACCATGTCTTTAATCGTGACCTTCGGATCCTTGATGAAGCCTTGTTCCAGCAAGCATTGCTCCTGATAGAATTTTTCAAGCTTGCCGTTCACAATTTTTTCCCAGGCCGCTTCAGGTTTGCCGGATTCTTTGACCTGCGCGAGATAAATGTTTTTTTCTCGTTGAATTAAGTCATCTGGAATGTCTTCTCGTTTAACGAAGGCTGGTTGAGACGCGGCAATTTGCAAGGCCACTTCTTTTACAAAGGACTGAAATTCTTCGTTGCGTGCCACAAAATCCGTTTCGCAATTCACTTCCAGAAGGACACCAATTTTTGATCCTGCATGGATATACGAAGAAATGAGGCCTTCTTTGGTTTCTCGCCCAGATTTTTTTTGGGCGGCGGCAAGACCCTTTTGCCGCAACAGATCAATGGCTTTTTCAATATCACTGCCCGTATCTTGTAAGGCTTTTTGACAATCAAGAATGCCTGCCCCGGTTTTTCCTCGCAACTCTTTGACCAGGACGCTCAAGCTAGACATACGCGTACTCTCCTACTAAGAAATGTTAATGGAAATTCAAGCTATGAATACACAACCCTTAGACAGGCTGTGCATTGTCGGGGGTCATAATTTCTGAAGTACCTGGCCCTGAGGGATCTGGAAGAAATCCGTCTCCATTGGCTGCGGACTCTTTGCGCTTTTGGCGGAGTTCGGTTCCTTCAATGCAGGCATCAGCGATTTGGGCGGTAAATAGTTTGAGAGATCGAATCGCATCATCATTGCCAGGAATGGGGAAATCGACGCCGTCAGGATCACAGTTTGTGTCCACGAGAGCAATCACCGGGATACCCAATCGATTAGCCTCTTTCACGGTGATGTGTTGAATACGAGTGTCTAGAATATAAATGCAGCCTGGGATATCTTTCATATTCTTGATGCCACTGAGGTATTTTTCTAATTTGACCTGCTCTTTTTTCATTTTGACAATTTCTTTTTTCTTGTGCCGCTCGTAGGTTCCGTCTGTTTCGGCGGCTTCCAGCTTTTTGAGCTGGGTAATACTCTTGCGTAGCGTTTGGAAATTGGTGAGCATCCCACCCAACCATCGTTGGTTGACGAAATACATTCCGCAACGATTGGCTTCTTCTTCGACGATACTCATGGCTTGCCGTTTGGTTCCCACGAATAATACGGATTCACCTGCGGCTACCGCATCTCGCGTAAAATCGTAGGCCTTCTGAAAGCATTGCATCGTAATTTGTAAGTCGATGATATAAATGCCATTTTTTTCGCCAAAAATATAGCGCTTCATCTTTGGGTTCCATCGATTGGTTTGATGCCCAAAATGTACTCCAGCTTCCAATAACGATTTAATCGTGACCATAGCGGACCTTCCCACCCCCTTCGAGGAAAATATGAATTAACACCAAACTATTTTCTTTGTCAGAAAACGTAACGGCAATTGTTGGTTCAAATGGGACCGGCAGGAGACAACGAGGCAAGATTGTCTAGTCAGGCAGGTTATTCCAAGTGAAGAGTCATTCATGAAATCGACGTAGTTCTAATAGGATGCACCTAAACCAAGCAACTGTAGCATAGTGGGAAAAACCAATTCAAGCTACTATCTCGTACCGTTCCTTGGTCGGAAGTTTCATTCCTGCCATCGTTTCTATCTGAAATTTTTGAAAAAATACACGGAAATATGGGAAATGCTTCTTTTGACTCTATGAGACCTCCTGGCTATAGTCAATGCCGTTTTCCTCTTTTTTATTGCGGCATAAGGAGTACATGAAATGGTTGAGCTTCCTTTAAAACTCTATATACAGGGTTTGTTGAAACAGGCTAAGGCGGAGGCTCGCCCTATGGCCTGTTTATCCTCCCAAAAGAAAAATCAAGCATTGCAAGCCATGGCTGATGCCGTAGTCGCTCAAGCCGACCTTATCCTTGAGGCCAATGAACGAGATCTCCAATTGATCCCTAAGGATGAGGGCCAACAAGTTCACCGACTAGCTGTTGAACGTATCCGTATTACGAAAGAAGATATCGAGCACATGGGGGAGACGCTGCTCGATCTTCTGGCATATCCGGATCCAATTGGAGAGATGAGCCAGGCGTGGATGACGCCAGACGGTATGCATGTTCATACCGTACGTGCTCCCCTTGGCGTCTTAGGCGTGATTTCAGACATGGGACCCTTGATGACGGTTGAGTCGTTGGGGATGTGTGTGAAAACGAATAATGTGTGTATCTATCGAGGTGGGGCTGAATGGTTGCAAACGAACGAGACATTGTTCCGTTGCCTTAAAGAAGCGGCGGTGGAGCACGGCGTTCCTGAAGGAGCATTGGTTTTTATCGATCGACGAGCTCCTGAGGCCGCGCTGGAAGTCGCGCGTCAACCTCAATATGTTCAGGCTGTGATTCCAAGGGGAAGAGCCAGCTTGCGAAATGGGATTATCGAACATGCCCGGGTTCCTGTGATTGGATTTGATGGGGGGTTGTGCCATGTCTATGTTGATCAGCATGCCGATATTCCGCTCGCACAGACGATTGTGGTGAATGCGAAAGTGCAGTCTCCCACAGCGGCAAATGCGATGGACACCGTCCTCGTGCATCGTGATGTCTCCCGACATATTTTGCCTGGGTTAACACGCCGACTACTACAGGAATATCGCGTCGTGCTAAATGGGTGCCCTAAGACAGTTTCGATGTTGGGGGTTTTGGAGATGACGGGGCATTTAGGGATAAAAGATGCAGAAAAAGCTGATTGGGATAAAAAATTCCAATCTCTAGCCATGAATATTAAAGTAGTACAAGATCGACAAGAAGCGTTGGATCATATTGCTAAATATGCTCCCGGTCATACAGACACGATTGTGACTCGAGATTATGATTTTGCCATGAGGTTTGCTCGCGAGGTTGATTCAAGTGCCGTCATGATTAATGCCTCGACTCGTCTCAATGGGGGAGAACAATTTGGTCTAGGGCCTGAACTTGGGACCAATAGTCGGCGTCTTCATGCCCGTGGACCTCTGACGCTGGCCAAGCTAACAATGGAAAAATACATGGTACTTGGGACCGGACAACTTCAGCAGCCGCATCCCGTTCCAACGGCTTACGAAGATGCCATGATGTTATCTTCCAAGTTTTAATAAACCTGTATCGTTGATATGAATCGAGTTGTTTGAGCTGTTTATATGGAAGATGGAGGGACAACCCGCCAGAGTTTGGATGCGACCCTCAATCGGTATTTGCAATCATGGGGGCTGCAAGAATTCCATGATGAAGGGGCGTACTATGAATGGCAGCGTGCTACGTTATCTCCACAAGATTTGGAGCTATTGCAGTCGTTAGTTGAACAACGACAAGGAGGTGAAAATGAACGGGCCGACATTCAATTCTATGATTTGCTAGCCAGACCTTCCTTCCTTCCCGTCCTCTATTCTCAACGCTTCGACTATTTTCGACAAATCGGATTGCTCCTCTCGCCAAGACTTTCGTCTGCCAAACATGTCTTAGATTTTGGATGTGGCGCGGGCATTCTGACCTGTTTTTTTGCGCAACAATATCCTGAAATTCAATTCATTGGCATTGATCGCTCCATTCAATCGATTGAAATGGCACAGGATGAGGCGAATAAGCGCCATCTTTCTAATCTTAAATTTAGGGCGAGCAAGAATAGTGATTGTTTACATGGAGATCTCTATGACTGCATTCTTTCAACCCAGGCGCTGTTGCAGTTCGAACGAGAGGCAGGCTTGCCTAGCAGAACTTGGCAAACGTTTGAGCGAGAAAATGATCTTTCCCGACAAGAAGAATTGGAGAGCCGAACAGGGCTCAGCCGCCGCCTGGAGTTATTGCTTAATGTGCTATCTCCTGATGGGCGATTAATTTGTTTTGAAAAGACATGGAACCTTGGTCGTCGGATCTTTCTTCAGCGTGCCTTGAGTGAGAGGAAACTTTTTCTTGTTTGCGACTCAGTTCCCTGTTCGTATCACGAATTGGGTGAGCCGAGAATGGATGGGCCGTTGTATGAGGTCTCTCGATTACATGTTCCTGAACCATATGATTGGAATGAAGCCCCTTACCATGAAGAAGGCGAGAGCGTATATCGATGTGTGGGCACCAGAGCTGAGAGAATAGGAAGAGAGCTGAATGTCGGACAACAGGGGGAGACGGTTCGTGGGCAGCATGCTACGTATGGATCATGGATTTTTCGGTGTGGTGTATGGGAGAAGGCACTCGCATGGGGATTCATTGAGACTGGATCAGGTTTTCGAGGGTTACTGCTTGCAGCAGAAGGGGAGAGGAATCTAATTTTCCAGTTGCTTGAAAGAGTCAAACTTCTGACAGATATTGAATTCGAGGAATTCCTTCAAAGTGGGTGGGGCCACTTTGATGATGTCACACAAAATGCATCCTGCCCTGGTTATGAAAATCACGTTTCTTCTGCTCAGGGAATCTATGAGTCGCTTCCTCATAAAGTTATTCAACAGGAGGAAACGTTTTCCGAAGGCCAAGGAAGGGAAATGCATATTGAGGTTGGGACGACCAATACCTTTTGCTATCTTTACTGGGCCAATACCCTTGATCAACGTCAGCTCCTTCTCATGGATGAAAGTGGAGCTGAGATGTTACATCAATATTATCAAGAATCTCTTGAGGCAGCTCGAGGCTCCTCCTAGGAAGTCCTTTCCCTCTCTTTAATTCCAAAATTTCTACATTTGCTGGGAAACAAGAAACTGAAACGGGCGCTGCTGTGATTGGGCATAGCAGACGACCGTGACGTAGGTTTGTTGTTGCACACTCGTAGTGAAATCTTTCCATTGGGGGGCAAGTTCAATGGTCAAGATTCGGCCATTGTCATGAATGCTCGTAATTCTTCCCACCTTGAGATAGGTCAAGAGGTCATCTCCATGGGAATGACCTGAACAGTCGTTTCCAGATGATGCCGTCACTGTGGGAGGTTGTTGGGGGTATCGAATTGAGACGGATCCAGCCCAAAGAAGCACGCCCAAAACCAAAAAAAAGACGAATCGCATAAAGCCTCCTCAAATGCTGAGAGAAGTGTGGAGGAAACGAAGGAAGTCCGTAAATACCTCAAATGGAGTGCAGGGAAATTATTGAAATACAGAGGGATGGGCCAGTCGCCTGTCCTTGAAAAACTCCCCTCAGAGTCTTTAACTCTCTAGGAGAGTCGTGAGTCCAAAGGCTTGAACTTTTCCTTAAACCTTCATGTTCTTAAGATGCTGGCAGTCATATCCGACAAGTGAAACGATACTGCAAAATTATGTACTGATTCTTCATCGCCGTTGATGAGGCCGTTTCAGTGGGTCCCAGGGCCGAATATCAGAAATCTTTGAGAAATTCATGTTCAGTTGTGCCAATGATTGGCAACTTTGTGCGAATAAGCCTTGTGGGTGCTCAACCTGAGTTGAGCGATGCCGGGGTCGTATCAGGAAATGGAGTCCTGAATGGAAGGTGATTCAATCGTGTTGTGGGTCTTAATCGGAACCTGTGCTATGCACTGGGTTACCGTTGTTGTTTTGATTCGGCGAGTGCGGAAAACGGAAAAGCCCCTGGCGTGGAATCTCTTGGGACTAGCCGTTAGTGTTCTGGCGATTCAACAGTCATATGGGTTGTATTTGCAATGGGTTGAAATCAATCCGCCTCTTCTCAACATCCTGAAAGAACTGCTCGGGCTTCTTGTGTCTGGACTCATGTTGGGAGGTATTGTCGTGCTAGCCTCCATTCTCAAAATCATGGAGCGGAATAAAGAATTGGTGGCCGTGATTGATGAACGGCGTGTCATTATTTGCCAATTTCATGATCGGATTGTTCAAACATTGAGACAAGTCCAAATTGCCATGGAAGTAGGGAAGCCCACTCATTTTATTATTGAACAGGTAGCAGAGATGAACAAAATGTTGCAGGTGTTTTTGGAAGATCTCAAAGCTGGTGTGTTATTGGGGAGTAAATTTGAGATTGCCCTGAAAACTCTCGTGGAAGATTTGAGTAAAGAGGGAGGCTTTCCCATATTGGTGCAAATTGATTTAGCTATTGAAGATGCTATTACCTTGGATCAGGGTTCTGAGCTTTTGCATATGTTGCGCGAGGCAATTCAAAACTGTGTGCAATATTCTAGGGCCAAAAAGGGAAAAGTCTCGGTCAAAGTCTCGGAATCTCTCATTCTTCTGGAGGTTTCAGATAACGGGACAGGGTTTGAGTTTGATCTTGTGGGGGCGGAAGGTCATGGGTTGGGGAAAATGGCTCGTCGAGCGAAAGAAATCGGGGCTCGGTTGAAGGTCAACAGCCAGCCAAATAAAGGCACGACTATCGTGATTGAGCTGCCGCGCAAAGTGACAACCTCAACAGGCATTCATGCTGTTTCGGCTCCTCAATCTTCTAGTGAAAAACTCGAGAAAGTTCCCGTAGGGTAACACTATTGTCAATGGAGGCCCATTAAAAGGGGGCTGTTGGAATCCTTGAAATGGTGTGCTCCCCCCCATCGCTATAAACTCATGGCATGTGGCTGAGAAAAGGCAGGAAAAAAAACGGGGAAAATTGAAGGAAAAGTTGTAAGTAGAATCAATGAGGTGAATGAAAGTGGTGGCGGTGGAGGGATTTGAACCCCCGGCCAGCGGCTTATGAGTCCGCTGCTCTACCACCTGAGCTACACCGCCAATATTTATTGAATAAGATTTTGAAGCGTATTTCAAAAAACCCTGTGTCCAGAATCTATACCATAGGTCGAGAACATCCGACAATTCCTTTTCTTATAACCCTGAGGTTTATTTAAATTGAATTTATTTAATTGCGTGTCTATTCATGACTGATATCCCTAAATCAATGTTAAAGCAATCTGCCCTTGTTGGCCGGCAGGCCATATTCGATCGCCAGATGGAAGTTTTTGGGTATGAACTACTCTATCGTGATGGCACAGGCAATAGCGCCAATATTATGGATGGGGACGAAGCAACAGCCAGAGTCGTGGTCAATACGTTTTTAGAGCTGGGTATTGACCAGATTGCTGGGAATGCGTACGCCTTTTTGAATCTCACCGCCAACTTTTTTTTGAACAAACAGTATGAGGTACTCCCCACAAAAAATGTCATCCTGGAAGTCTTAGAAACCATTGACCCGACACCTGATGTCCTGCAAGCCCTTATCCAGGCAAGACAAAATGGCTATCTCATTGCCTTAGATGATTTTATTTTGCGGGAATCACATCGTGCCTTAATGGAGCATGCCGATTTGGTTAAGGTGGATGTCTTAGTCTTAACGAATGAGGAACTCAAGCAACAGGTTGAGATGCTAAAAGAATATCCTGTTCGATTGCTGGCGGAGAAGGTTGAGGACCAGGGAATGTATGAGCAATGTCTGGCCCTAGGATTCGAATATTTTCAAGGATACTTTTTTTGTAAACCTCAAATCATGGAAGGGGTCAGTCTTTCCGGCAATCGTATGGCGGTGGTGTTGCTTCTCGCCAAACTTCAAGATCCTCTTATTGATTTGCATGAACTGGAAGACCTTGTCAAAAATGACGTGGCCTTGAGCGTGAAGTTGTTACGTTTTGTCAATTCTGCATCCGTCGGCTTGCCTCGTTCAGTCGATTCCATTTCTCAAGCGATTGGGCTAGTAGGGACCGAGCGCATGCGACAATGGGCAACGTTGCTGGCGTTGGCACAGACCGGTGACAAACCGTCAGAACTCATGCGCGTCGCTCTTATTCGAGCGCATATGTGTGAGGCTCTTTGTCCGTTCTATGGAGTGGATCCAGGTCAGGGCTTTACGGCCGGATTGTTTTCAATATTAGATGCATTTTTTGATTGTGAAATGCACCAGTTATTAGCGGACCTTCCTTTGGCACCAGAGATTCTAGATGCCTTACTCAAGAGAGAAGGGGTGTTAGGGACAATTCTAGAAGGAATACTGGCCTATGAACGGGGAGAATGGGAGCGATGCCCTGTTCAAGCCGTAGAGCCGGAAAAGGTCAACGCTGTGTATTGGGAGAGCGTCGAATGGGCCAATGGTGTAATGGAAACGGTTATTCGAAAATGATGAGCCGCTCAAATTTTGCGTAGACTCCCATAATTTCTTGAACTTCTGCTTATCCGCGTCGTTT
Source organism: Nitrospirales bacterium (assembly GCA_965248225.1). Classification (GTDB taxonomy): domain Bacteria; phylum Nitrospirota; class Nitrospiria; order Nitrospirales; family UBA8639; genus Nitrospira_E. The sequence goes on along the minus strand of CBDFIV010000015.1, from coordinate 2,353,531 downwards.
ATCGTCCTGTTCACCGATAAAGGAGTTAAGGACGCCAAAACCCTGCTCGCCAAGTTCCACCGGTTTTTCTTCCTCTTCATTAGCAATTTGATCGTCAGCCTGCTTGGGAATGATTTTGGCTGACAGCTCGTCTTCTAACGCTTCGTCAGAAAGATCCATATCATTCATCAGAGCGTACAATCGCTGAAACGCAAGGATCGACCGCGCATGGGACGCCCAAGAGCCAGAGAATTCGGTATCGTTGACCTTGGTGATGCTGGTCCAGAACTTAGACTCCTCGGGTTCAGACATCATGCCACTCACAAATGCTTCCAGTTTTCCCATGAGAATTTCTTCTGTCTTTTCCAGGCCATCATAGTCGACGAGGGATCGTTCAATAGGGCGTTTGGCTAACGTATTAAAGGTTTCCCGCCATAGATCCAGGGCCTGAATATTTCCGTTAGAGGGAGAAGACATGTCTTGATACCCTTGGAGGGTCTTGAGGAATAGTTCCAAGGCCTTCACTTTTCTTCCAGCGAGACTGCCGAGGGGGATTCCCCAGACATGAGCAATCTCATGATCCTTCAGTGATGCAGTTCCGGCCGTCAGGAGTTCCTGCTCGGATATTTTTTGGCGGCGTCGAAAGATGGCTCTCCTTCGTAACAACGCTTGATATTCTAAGAGTAGGCGTTGTCTCTGATAATCCTTTTGAGGAATTTCTTCATGTTCCCAAGCGCGATCCAATTTGCGAAGTTCCTGTCGGAGAAGAACTGACGGAGCTTGGCTTTTTGCGGCCTTCAACATCTCTTCATCTGTCGTGAAATCTTCGATGAGCATGCGTTCGACTATACGGAACTTGCGATCCATGAGGGTGAGCGTGTCTTTCAGAAATTCCACATGCATGCCGGGCCGTTCTCGTTTTTGGCGGTAATACCCTTTATATTGATTTGAGCGTGACGTCACGTCTTGAACCGCTTCCAGCGAAATCGTTTTGTTCTTTGGTTGGGTCCCAGCCTGGAAACGTGAGTCAGGCTGATCCGTCGCCATATAATCAATCTCTTCTTGGGTCACATCGATATATTGTAAAAGCAGAAGCTGCAGCATGGCGCGGCTTTGGAGGGGAAGATTTTTCAGTGCAGTTTCGATATGTTCAAATTCAACAGTAATAGACATGTATCAATCCTAGGTTAAGGGGGGTGAAGTTCTATGAAGATGAATTGGGTTCACCCAGAGATTCCAAATAGGTGGCCGCATATTCCCGAAGTTGCTGGACGGTCCCACTTGCATAGAGTTCTCTCGGTACGGGAACTCTCACCAATTCGGAGACGTTGGCCCCCCGCTCAGCAGCCCAATCTTCGTCGACATATAACGTCACCGCTCCATCTGGTTCTCGGCGCACGAATAAAATATTTTGTTCTTCTTCCATCAGTATCCTCAGAAAACTAGCAAGAAATCATAGGGTTGTGATAGCACACCATTTAAAGAGCTGTCAAAAGATCACTAATAGTTAAACGTTTAACCAGGCGATTGGCCATAGCCCAAAAGTCTAGGAAAGCTTGCCTGGGGAAAATGAGATCAAGCGGTATCCTGTGCCCAAAAAAGTCAAAAAAAACACTGGCTACGAAACCATAGCCAGTGCGTACTATTTAGCGAGATAGAAGGGTAATTCTCCGTTAATGACCTTTTAGTTACCCTCCCAATGTCTCTACCACTTCCTTCAGGCTTTTCATGATGCAGGTAAAAATGGGAATGTCCCGTTTAACATACCGGCTGCCTTCCGTGGATCGCAATTCCATCACCAAATCCAGAAAGTCCTGTGGGGAATCAGTTTCAAACGCCACTACAAATTCCTGATCGTCCAATCCAAATGAATAGGTCGTGTTGAGCTTGACGGACGGGTACTTGTGTCCGATGGCAATATGTTCATCCATCATGCCTTGTCGAGCGGCTTTCGTGAGTAAGTACCATTCTCGGGTTTTCTCAAATGGATACACGAAGATATACTTGGCACGACCTGGCGTAATTTTCAATCGTCGACTCTCTTGCCCTTCATGCACATGATTGTCCACATAAATGGATCGTTTGGTCATGGAAAGGTAAGAGTAGGGATTGGTAAGATATTGCCCCAAACCGGTGGCCAGGAGCTTGGAGCTCATTTCTTGAAACATTTCCAAGTCATAACTAATGCGCCACAACAAGAAGTCGCAATCCCCGCGTATGCCTGTCGTGGTATAAGGAACGACAATGACCTTACCTTGATATTCTTCACAGACGCGGACAAACTCTTGCTTGCCCTTGTCGCGCTGTTCTTGAGGAAGGCGTCGCCACAACGGGTCGACTTTATAAAAACTAAAATTGACGAATTGTTGTTTGGCAGCCTCTTCGGCACCGGCCATAGTGGAACCTCCCCTGAAAAGAAAAACCTGTGTATTCTTAATGACTTAAATCTAAAAGTGAAGGTATTACCATCGACGCTGTAATATTGTCAATGCGGATTTGTTTGGAAATTTTACACTTGATAGGCAAAGGCGAAGTCTTGTCCATGAGTTTTATTGATTCAAGAAATTTGGGTTACAATTATGGATGATAGACGGTTGATAAGTTTAAAAAATATAAGCACAGAGAATTGAAGTTAAAGTGAAACTTGAAATATCTAAAAGTTGCTTGTGCGTGTGTATCTCGGTGGCTTGGATCTTATCCCCAACACAATCTGCCCTGGCGATTTTGCCGAATCCTGGGCACAAGGAGGTGGACCAAGCCCTAGAAAGAGGGATGGATTTTGCGCAACAACACCGGCCACCCAATGAACTCTATTGGCATTTTGGGTCAACCGAAAAATTCGAACCGCATGGATTTTTGGTGACAAAAATAAGTGGTCTGGCCGTCATGGCTGGGCACTATGCCTTACGAGGGGAACAGCCAACCGAGCAGGATATTCAACAGGTGTTAGTGGAAGACACGTTACAGGTTGTGGTAACCGTCTTTGGCCATTCTCCAGATTTTGCGCGAGAGAGTTATCTGGTGATGAAACAGGGGCAGCAAGTCGTGAAACCCATTCGCCTTCGTTTCGATGCACGAGCACGGGAGGTAGGACATGATCAAGGGGCTCCTGTCTATCGGGCAAAAATTGTCGGCTTATTCCCCTATGGAACGTTTAAACCCGAGGCATCGACTACTCTGTTAGTCTTTCCCGGCGTAGGAGGAGAAATGAGGTTTGAGTTGGATTTGTCCACAATTCCCTAACCATGAGTCACACGATATGAAATCTGGACTTTCCCGACCATGAAAACATTTCGTGCAGATATTCTGGCGATCGGCTCTGAATTACTTCATGGGGGACGAGTCGACAGCAATTCCGTTTTTATCGCGGATATGTTGGCTCACTGTGGCATTCGGGTAGCCAAAAAAATGGCCCTGAGTGATGAACTCCGTGATATTCAATCGGCTCTCCGTGCCTCTTCCAGGCAAGCCGATGTCGTGGTGTTAACCGGCGGGTTGGGATCCACCGTCGATGATCGGACCCGTGAGGCCGTCGCCACGACATTTGGTCGCCCACTTGCCGTTCGTCGAAAAGCCATGCAGATACTGAAGAGGCAAGTCCACAGTCGAGAACGGACGATGACCCCTTTGTTAGGCCGACAAGCCTTGATGCCTGCAGGGGCCATCGTCTTAGACAATCTTGTCGGGACGGCGCCAGGGTTTTATCTCCAGGAGGGAAGGGCGCACGTCTTCGTGGTCCCTGGTGTGCCTCGTGAGGCTCGGGAAATGATGGAGCTTCAGGTTCAACCGATTGTAAAAAGAAAGCTGAAGTCTCCCGCCGTCCTTTGGTCGCATGCCTTCAATACCATGGGTTTGCCAGAAACGGATATTCAGGAGCGAATTTCCCCATTATTCCAACCATCTTCCGAAATAGCCTTGAGCCTATTAGCGTCGACAAAAGGGGTGAAGGTGACCCTGAGTTGTTGGCGTCCGAAAAGTCCGAGATCGACCAAAGCAAAAAAGTCCGGGGGATTCCCTGAAGGGGATACTCTTATACAGCAGGTTCGGAATGTCTTGGAGCCATGGCTGTTTTCTGAAGGTGAAGACATGATGGAAGAGGTGGTGGGGCAATTATTGACTTCACAGCATTTGACGCTGGCGTTGGCAGAATCTTGTACGGGAGGGCTCATTGCCCATCGATTCACAGACGTTCCAGGGAGTTCCGCCTACCTGGATCGTGGTGTGGTGACTTATAGCAATAAAGCCAAAGAGGAATTGTTAGGGGTCTCTCCCGCGCTCTTGCGAAAATATGGAGCCGTCAGTACCCAGGTGGCAGAAGCCATGGCCAAGGGTATTCGCGCGAAAAGCCACGTGGATCTTGGCGTGAGCGTCACAGGAATTGCTGGGCCAGGCGGAGGATCGGCTGCGAAACCTGTGGGTCTCGTCTATATGGCGATTGATGGGCCACGAGGCACCCAGTCACAACGCTACCAGTTTTGGGGAGATCGTACAGAAATCAAATTTCGTTCGTCCCAAGCGGCCCTGAACATGGTTCGTCGATACCTGCTTCAAGCAAACGTGTAATTCCATCAGCATGATCCGAGTGTTTGTAGCCGTTGAACCCTCGTCCGATGTACGAGAGAAAATTTCTGCCTTACAACACCAACTCAAGCCAACATTGCCGCCAATGAATTGGGTTCGACTAGAATCGATTCATTTAACCTTGAAATTTCTGGGCTCTGTGGAGCCCTCGCGTATTTCCCAACTTTTGTCTGTCCTTGAGTCCATAGGGAAAAGGCACAAGAAGTTTTCGGTTGACGTTCAAGATCTGGGCGTCTTTCCTCACGTGAAACATCCTCGGATATTCTGGGTTGGGGTGATCGAAAAGACGCACGCTTTACAGGAGTTGGTCTTGGAAATTGAGGCGGCATTGGAACCCCTCGGGTTTCCTCTTGAAGACAAACCCTATCATCCTCATCTAACCCTGGCGCGAATTAAACGGGAGAATGCGATCGTTGGGTCTGCACTTTCGGAAAACGGGATTTTGCACAATGATCAACAGTTAGGCGCATTGCCTATCGATCGGTTTCTTCTCTTCCAAAGTGACCTTGATTCCTTCGGGGCCACCTATACGCCATTGGGGTCTGTGCAGTTATCAGGAGGTACCCCAGAACGATAAGCAGAAGGTCGAAGAAAGGCATTTACCTGTTTAGGTCCGTCGGGTAAGATAGCCTACTGTTTTCTCACCGATATTGAACCAAAGGAATACCCATGGCTGATCGCACCGCCGCACAAAAAGAGACCGCCAAAGACGGAAAAAAACAAGCCTTAGATTTGGCCCTGACCCAAATTGAAAAGCAATTTGGCAAAGGGGCGATTATGAAATTAGGTGGAGCCAACATGCCTGCTGATGTTCCGGTGACGTCGACCGGGTCGTTGACTCTCGATATCGCCCTAGGAATTGGGGGGTTGCCACGAGGCCGAGTTATTGAAATCTATGGCCCAGAGTCTTCTGGAAAGACAACCTTGTGTTTACATGCCATTGCCGAAGCCCAAAAGGCTGGAGGCGCGGCTGCGTTTATTGATGCCGAACATGCCCTGGATATTTCCTATGCCAAAAAACTGGGTGTGGAAACGGATGATTTGCTGGTTGCCCAACCGGATACGGGTGAGCAGGCCCTAGAAATTGCTGAAACATTGGTGCGGAGCGGGGCGCTGGATGTCATTGTGGTGGATTCTGTGGCTGCCCTGGTGCCTCGAGCCGAAATTGAAGGGGAGATGGGCGACTCGCATATGGGCTTGCAAGCGCGGTTGATGTCGCAAGCCTTACGGAAATTGACCGGTGCCATAGCCAAGTCGCACACCTCCTTGATCTTTATTAACCAGATTCGGATGAAAATTGGGGTGATGTTCGGCAGTCCTGAGACCACGACAGGCGGCAATGCCTTAAAGTTTTATTCCTCGGTCCGGTTAGATATTCGTCGCATCGAGTCGATTAAGGAAGGGCAGGATGTGATGGGCAGCCGAGTGCGCGTGAAAGTGGTCAAAAATAAAATGGCCCCGCCCTTTAAACAAGCCGAATTTGATGTCATGTTTGCCCAAGGGATTTCCAAAGTGGGGGAGCTCGTGGATCTTGGTGTTGATCGTCGAATCATTGATAAGGCCGGGGCATGGTATTCCTATAAGGAAGAACGCCTGGGCCAGGGACGGGAAGCGGTGAAAACCTTTCTGAAAAGTAATCCTGATATTGCTGAAACCATCGAAAGGCAAATTCGAGAAGGGCATGGCTTGGGCACGAAGCCACAAGACGATCAGCCGACAACTGCCTCTCGAACGGATGCCAAAAAACCTACTGGGGCCAAATCCTAATCAGGAATATTGGAATCCCTTTTCTAGCCCTCTATTAGGGCAGATTATTTTCCCATGATTAGCACGTCTCTTGAACTCCGGCAGGCCTTCCTAGATTACTTTGCTGAGCGAGGGCATACGGCTGTGCCCAGCGCACCGCTCATTCCGCAAGCTGACCCGACGCTTCTGTTTACCAACGCGGGCATGAATCAATTTAAGCGAATCTTCCTGGGCGAGGACTCGCGTCCGTATGCTCGAGCCGTTTCCATTCAAAAATGTATGAGAGCTGGCGGCAAGCATAACGATTTAGAAAATGTGGGTTTTACGCGCCGCCATCACACGTTTTTTGAAATGTTAGGAAATTTTTCCTTCGGCGATTATTTCAAAAAAGATGCGATCGCGTTTGGGTGGGAATTTCTCACCAAAGTGGCCGGGCTTCCGGCCGATCGTTTGTGGGTCACGGTTTTTCGAGACGACCAAGAAGCCTATGAGCTTTGGCGCACAGATATGGGAGTGCCCGAAAGCCGGTTGGCTCGGCTCGATGAAAAAGACAATTTTTGGCAGATGGGCGATACGGGACCATGCGGCCCCTGTTCCGAAATTCACATCGATCAGGGTGAAGCGTTTGGATGTGGACGGCCCACGTGTGCAGTGGGTTGTGACTGCGACCGGTATTTAGAAATTTGGAATTTAGTGTTCATGCAATTTGATCGTGATTCGGCTGGGACGTTGAATCCACTCCCTAAGCCCAGCATCGATACGGGCATGGGGTTAGAGCGCCTCGCGGCTGTCACCCAGGGTGTGTCCTCTAATTATGACAGCGATGTCTTTCGGCCGCTCTTAGAAAGTATTGCCAAGGGCACAGGCCAGGAATATGGGAACACGACTACGGCGGATCGGTCCATGAAAGTGATTGCCGATCATGTCCGCGCCATGACATTTCTCATCACCGATGGTGTGTTGCCGTCGAATGAAGGTCGTGGTTATGTGCTGCGGCGAATCATGCGGCGGGCCGCACGGCATGGGCGCATGCTTGGAATGGAGCGAGAGTTTTTATTTGAATTAGTGCCGACGGTGGTCACGCAAATGGGAACGACCTATCCGGAGCTCCGTCAAATGGCGGATACCGTTGCTGAGGTGGTGCAAGGGGAAGAGGGACGTTTTATTGGGACATTGGAGCAGGCCTCACCTCTTCTCAATCAAATCTTGCAAGAAACCAAACAGCAGGGAAAGACACAGGTGCCTGGGGAGGCGGTATTTAAGCTCTATGATACGTATGGCTTCCCGTTAGATTTAGTGGAAGATGCCGCAAAGGAGGAAGGTCTAGAGCTCGATCATGTCGGGTATACACAGGCTTTAGAGGAACAGCGGGATCGAGCCAGAAAGACCGCCAAATTTACGCCTGCAGCATCACGAACAGAAGTCGTAAAAGCCATCGAACAATTTCCGTTAACTCAATTTGTGGGCTATGCCCAACAGCAGGCTCAAGGCACGTTGTTGGCCATGGTCAAAGATGAACACGTGGTTTCCGAGTCTCAGCAAGGAGACGAGGTTGAGTTTCTGCTGGACACCACCCCCTTTTATCCAGAAGGCGGTGGGCAGGTTGGAGATCATGGGACGCTCGTCGGACCTTCGGCCAGAATACGTATTCACGACACGACGAAAGTAGCCAAGGGATGGTTTTTGCATAAAGGCCAGGTGACGGAAGGACATGTTCGAACAGGTGATCAAGTCACCGCCACGGTGAATGGTGGATTACGAGCCGATGCTGCACGCAATCATACGGCCACACATTTGATGCATGCCGCCTTGCGGGAAATTCTCGGCCCACATGTGAAACAACATGGGTCCTTGGTCGGACCAAATCGATTGCGTTTTGATTTTTCGCATTTCAGAGGGTTGGGCTCTCGTCAGATGGAGGACATTGAGAATCTGGTCAATGAACAAATCCGGCAGAACACGTTGGTGCGCTCTGAAGAAATGGGGATTCAAGATGCGCTAGGGCGGGGAGCCTTAGCATTCTTTGGCGATAAATACGGCGATCAAGTGCGGGTCGTCGAAATTGGTGAATTTAGCAAAGAACTCTGCGGAGGCACCCATTGTCAGCATACGGGAGATGTGGGTCTTTTTCGATTGATATCTGAAGGGGGCGTTGCTGCAGGGGTGCGTCGAATTGAAGCCTTAACAGGCCAGGGAGCCCTCCAGTATGAGCAAAAGCGTGATGGCGAATGGAGAGAATTGGCCGGCTTATTAAAAGCCAGTCCTCAGGAAGTTCTGGAAAAAACGAAAAAATTGTTAACGACCTTAAAGGAAACTGAGCGGGCTTTCGAGCAAGCCAAGCTCAAAGCGATGGATCAACAAGGGGCTGGCCAAGAAGCCGCCATTCGAGAGGTGAATGGTATGCCCGTGCTCGTCCAACGAATCGATGGACTCACCATGCAGGAGCTGCGCACCTTTTCTGATAAACTACGGAATAAAGTGGCGACAGGTCTCTTGGTGTTGGGCTCGGTTCTGGATGACAAAGTGGCCTTGTTGGTCATCGTCGGTAAGGATCGGACCAAACACTTACCGGCAGGCAAAGTCGTGCAACATCTTGCGCAAATGGTGGGTGGGTCTGGTGGTGGAAGGCCCGACATGGCACAAGCCGGAGGCAATCAACCAGAACATCTGGATAAGGCGTTAGCCCAAGTCTATGAGTATGTAGCCACGCAGCTTGGTTGATGACAAATACACGAAGTTGTGCTCCGTTATTTTTGGGTCAAACTTCCCTCCTGTTGAACCGACAAGGATCTCATGACACGTAAGGGATTTGTACGATGAGGCTGTTCAAAAAGTTGGTCTTAGTTGGGCTCCTGACTGGGATCATCGGCCTCCTCAGTGTTTTGGTGTTCCTCGAATTTAACCGACCCCTCGGGATTTCACCTCCAGTGCAAATTGTAGCGATTCCTCCTGGTACCGCCTTTACGCACGTCTCTCGTCTTCTCCATGAAAAAGGCCTCCTCGGATCAGAATGGTTTTTCGAGGTCTTGGGACGGGTCCAACGGCTTGATCGAAAAATCATCCCGGGCGAATATGAACTCCATGCCGGTATGCGGCCGACGGAGTTGTTGTCGAAATTAGTCGAAGGGGAGTTGTATCAATATTCTGTGACCATTCCCGAAGGCTATAACGTGGTCCAAATTGCGGATATTCTTGATCAGAAGGGTTTGGCCGATAAACACGAGATTCTTCGTTTGAGCAAAGATCGAACGTTTATTGCGAGCTTGAATATTCAGGCCTCCACCCTTGAGGGCTATTTGTTTCCGGATACCTACCGGTTTGCGCGTTACCTGCCGCCAGAATTTATTGTGCGAGCCTTCGTCAGTCGGTTTCATGAAATGGTCACGCCTGAATTATATGCGCAAGCTAAAACGATGGGAATGACACTCCAGGAAATGCTCACCTTGGCCTCAGTCATTGAAAAAGAAACCGGTTTGGCCACCGAACGATCACTCGTCTCCGGGGTTTTTCATAATCGCTTGCGAAGAAACATTCCCCTGCAAAGTGATCCCACCGTCATTTATGCATTGGCACATTTTGATGGGAACATTCGCAAGGCCGACCTGTCCGTCAACAGCCCCTACAACACCTACAAAGTGCGTGGTCTGCCGCCTGGCCCCATTGCCAATCCAGGACTTGCCTCTATCCAAGCCGCCCTCTATCCAACTCCCAGTGATTTTGTGTATTTTGTCTCACGCAATGATGGGAGCCATAAATTCTCAGCCACCTTGGCCGAACACAATAAGGCCGTGAACAAATATCAACGACGGCATCGGTCCAAGCAATCCTCGTAAATCATTTTTCAGCAGGGTTCTTCATGACGATCGCAGAAAACCTTCAGCGGTTAGGGGTCACGCTCCCTCCCGCACCACGCCCGGTCGGGTCCTATGTACCTGCCTGCCAAGCCGGTGATTTGGTTTTTGTCAGTGGAGTCTTGCCGTTTCAAGAGGGAATAATTCTTCAGCCAGGAAAAGTGGGACGAGAACTATCCATTGAAGAGGGGAAAGTGAACGCCTGCATTGCGGCCATCAATGCCTTGGCTATTCTGCAACAGGAGTTAGGCGATTTATCTCGTATCACGCGTGTAGTACGACTAACAGGCCATGTCGCTTCGGCAGAAGGGTTCGGTGATCAGCCAGCGGTCCTTAACGGGGCATCAGATTTTCTTGTGGAAGTATTTGGTGAGAAAGGTCGTCATGCACGCCTGGCACTCGGAGCATTTGAATTGCCCCTTCATGCCCCCATCGAATTAGAACTCATCGTCCAAGTTTCTTCATCATAGACAAATAAAAAAGCCACTTCAATTTTGAATAGAGTCGCGGTGTTTCCCCCTCCTTTGTAAGGAGGGGCTAGGGGAGGTAGAAACACCAGTTGTGCAGGGCCTGAATGTTACGCTGTAAATATTGCTATTGGTAAGACTCTACCCCACCGAAATGCTTGTTTCCTTTTCGGAACCAAGCCCCTTACAAATGGGAGGAACAAATGCATGAAATATCGTCATGAAACCTCTGTCCTTCTTTTCAATCATCATAGCCTGTAGTCTCTTCGTTGGACGTGCGGACATCGCGTTTGCAAAACAACCAGTTCTTCCGCTCAAAGAGCAACCCACCATTCAAGTTATTGTTCAAACTTCGACATGGGAAAAGAGCTATTGTCAAATGTAGTGTCTGAAGCCTTGCTCACGCGGCGACTGGGTCATTGATTTTCTCTTCGATTCCATCGGTAAATTGTATCCCAGCGATGACCTTGGGTAATTCTTTGAATCCTCGCAAGCGTCTCCACGTTTTTTCCGCACACTGTCCTAACTTAAACATCATGTGCAGCATGCCATCACGAGTCAGGCAGCCTTTCGTGCGGGCGGTCCGATGGCGAATCGTTCCAAAGGTTGATTCGATGGGATTCGTGGTGCGCAGACTCGGCCAATGGGCGGCGGGAAAGGCATAGAACATCAGGAGCTCCTCCCGATCTTTCTGCAAGCAGGTCGCGGCTTTCGGATATTTGAGTCCATAGGTGTCGAGGAAGAGGGCAACGGCTTTTTCCGCATCCCCCTTGGTAGCTGACTGCCAGATTTCGTGTAAGGCCTGCTGGGCTTTGAGGTGAACACTTTTCGGCAACGCGTTTAAGACATTCCGGGTCTTGTGGCACCAACACCGTTGGTGGCGCGTCCCGGGGAAGATTTCCTCCACTGCGGCCCAGAAGCCGAGGGCGCCATCCCCAACAGCCAAGGCCGGCGCGGTCAGCCCTCTCGCTTTGAGCTGCAACAGCACTTCTCGCCAACTCTGCGTCGATTCGCGGATCCCATCTTCCATGGCCAACAGATGTTTCTCCCCCGCGGCATTCATCCCGATCACGACCAACGCACACAAGCGCTGCTGCTCCGCTCGTAGGCCACTGTAGATGCCATCCACCCAGATAGAGACCCATTGGTTCGTATCAAGACGCTGTTGTCGCCAAGTCACATACTCTGCCCGCCAGATCTGCTTGAGGCGTGCCACGGTGCTCGCAGACAGCCCCTTGGCCTCAGGCCCCACGAGAGCTTCCAGGGCGGGTTGCATCTCGTCGGTGGAGATGCCCTTCAAATAGAGCCAGGGGATGGCCGCTTCTAAGCTCGCGGTCTTGCGCACATACGGAGGGACCAGCGCTGAATGAAACGTGATCGGGTCACCCTGGCGACTGCGTACTTTCGGGACCTGCACGGTCACTGGCCCAATACCCGTTTGAATCTCCCGTGTCGGCTGGCCACTGAGAACGACTCGCGCATGGCCCTGCTCATCTCGTTGCTCCGCATAGGTCGCCAAGAGCTCGGCCACCTCCGCTTTCAAGGCTTGGGCTATGAGCTGTTGGGCGCCCTGCCGAATCAAGTCCGTCAGCGAATCCTTGCTGCCTCGATCTTCTTCCTCAGATTTGGTACGTTCGAGCATCGTGGCGTCTCTCCTTTATGGTTGAGGTGTGGTTGTTTCGTCACAACCATTTCAACCCGAGACGCCGCGTGTTTTCAACTCATTTCATGCACTACTTGCAAGTATAACTCGGAAAACACGAGGTCGACTGCTCTATGACATTGAAGGCTCCATCCTGAAAAAGCTCTCACTGGCTGGATTTCAGGCGGTTAAAGATGCAAAGAAGCCGCATCAATATCAATTAGTGGTTCAGTACGACGAAGAGCGTGGCCCGCAATATGGAGTGGAATTATGTGGGACAACGATCAATGTCTCCTTCCTTTTTCGTGGAGCGGGCATGGAAGAGTCGCTCAGCTGGGAAATTCGTGAAACATCCATAAATACCGTATTCGGTCCGGCGCCGTATTTGGATGCCTTGCTGAAATTCGAAACCCACCCTCATTATTTTTTCTAGGTACCATGCTAGAACAAATGGCCAAGGGTGTGGACTCACAACCAGATGCACTGATGCAGGCGGTTACGGAATTTGTGTTGGTGGTATATCCCACGATTGATGAAAATATTCCTCAAGATGGGATTCGCATCCAAGACCATTACATGGATAACTCACGACGGGTGTATCAGGAAGTTGCATTGCAACGAGCGCTCGATGAGTTGGTCCATCAAGATATTTCCGATGACAGGTTAGCGCCGATTGCCGAACGGCTATTAGATTCGACCGACCCACATTCCCGTATTCGCGCTGTGCAGATTTTAGGGCGAACCCAAAATGTTTCATTTCGGGATAAGATAAAAAAGTTGGCGACCGATGATCCCACTCTGGCGGTCCGCCAAGCCGCCAAACAATTCTCTCCCCTCTAAATACTTTTCCTATATCTGTAGTGGTCTAGTTGAAAGGGACACCTTGAAAAGGGATGATACCTATCAGGAGGTGTTCAATGGAAACGACACGACGACAGTACACAGCCGAGTTCAAACGAGACGCCGTAGCCCTGGTCATGGAGCACGGCTATGCGATCACGGTGGCCGCCCAGAACTTAGGGATTACGCCCAAATTACTCTCGCGCTGGAAAGGCGAACACCAGCAGCATCGGGATGCCGTCATCCCCGACATCCTTAATCGGAGATCTATCTTTTTCTCTTTCAACTTGTGATTCCCCGTGGTCTTGCCACGGGGTTCTTTATTGAAAATTTCAAATATCCCTCGCCCTTCCAGGGAGAGGGCAGGGTGAGGGTCAAAGCGAAGGACCAAGCAACGACGCGGAAATATAGGTGTGTTTTTAATAAATATGCCGGGTTTCGCCCCGGCGAACGAGGCCCTTTTGTTTCGGCAACAGGACTCAAAACCCATGCAGCAGGCATCGATCAATAGAGCAGAAAATGTGGGAAGGACTTAAAGAGCCTGGTTTTGCTCACATGACGTTTGTCAAATAGTTGGTTTTGAAATGGTGATTTGGCCGCACTCAAGGTGGGCTGCAGGCTTAGTTGAAGGAATGGTGGTTTCCTCTACACAGATTTCTGTGGAAGGAAAAGGCGATGGCGTGAACGGGAATCTGTTTGATTGATTGAATGGACAAGGGAGAGCGAAAGACAACGGACACCATCGTGGAGGAAATCAAGAGGATACAACAAAAGAACCAACAGGCATTTTTGGGACTTGATTCACCAAGGAAGAATATCTCTCTTTTGCAATAGAGCATTCTTTCCGAAAGTGTAGGGACGTTGGCTTGGTGGGGATTTCGGCGGGTGTGTTTTCTCTTACAGTTTCCGGAGAACGTTCATGGGGGTAGATGCCACAAAAAGTCATTCCTTTACTCTCAGGAAACTGTTGGCGGAGTGTCGTCCCCATCTGACAGTGGTGTTCCTCTACCTCATCATGGCTGAAGGTTCTGGTGTTCTCTCTCCAAAATTTCCGCTGTTGTTTGTGGGTGTGGGTATTCTCTCGCTCTGTGTTGTGGGTTGGAAAGCCAGTATAAAAAAAAAGAAGTGACAAGTCATTACGGTATGCCTACGGTCAAGACGATCTCGCCATGGAATGTAGTTGTGTGTTTGCCATGTTCATCATGTTTGGCCTCTTCTTTCACGACTTGCACCATCAATTCCCTGATTTTTTTATTGTCGAGGAGGGAGCCACCTACCTGAATTGGTTGCTCTTTACTGTCGAGAATATTTTCGAATCAATTTTTGATGTCCTAAGCATTTACGAAATAAAAATTTCGGGTATTCAGCCGACCGATACTGTAAGCAAAACGGCTATTTTATTTTTCAGTTTCACGGTGAATGTCGTGGTCCTTATCCTTATTCTTAGGAATTTGAGAAATTTGAAAACCTATTGGCAGGTCAACAAATATAGAAAATTTTAGATGACCAGGGTGACCTCTACTCGTTGCCATTGGACCAGGCTTGCTGCCCCGTTTTGAGACCTCTGCTGTAATCTAGCCAGCGACATGGTTGCCGATTCTGTATTCCGGCAACCCCAGGATTCAGCCTCGTACCGTGCCGCCACCCATACCTCTCTCCGATGCTTTTTCTAAACCCTAGGTCTTGGGCCGTAACGGGTAAGGCAATTCTTTGGGAGCTTGTTTCTTTTCGGGCTTTCTGCCGAGATCGGGACGAGCTTTGAGGATCCACACGATAGCCTGTTCGTTATAGCTTCGGAGCTGGCCATAGATAATCGACCGCATGCTGTTCACCGTATCGATATAATCATCAAAATTTTCTTGGGTAATTTCATAGGGAGCCAGGCGCAACAAGGTTGGCAGCAAGCAGCTTTCACATCCTGAGGCCTGCTCCTGGTAGGCCGCATAGATAAAATATTTGGATAAATCTAGCCTGTGACACAGGATCCGCGCGAGTTGATCGTAATTGCGTTCTTTGTTGGTTTTCCCACTGACCGCACAGATGTCTTCGCCATAGAGATGGACCTTTTCCCAAGTAATGGCGTACGGCGCTTGTTGAAGAAGCGTATCCAGTAATGAGGTCTTAGCCCCCAACAATTGTTCCTCAAACGCCGGGGCCACCACATATCTCGCCATGGCAGGACATTCGTAGAGCATCTCCGTCATCCAGGTAAAGCATGATTCTTGGGTATGTCGATCCAGATAATCCAGGATCGTTTCGATCAGTTTCATCTCTTCGCCCCTAATGAGTGCGCGATTCCGTTGCATGATTTCTCGGGCTTTCCTGACCCGCCGCCGCACTAGTTCAATGCTCGAACCGCCATTGAGCATATGCGCGTTATCGTAATCACCCCGTTTTTCTTCGTGACTGAGAACGGCATAGGCTTCGTTAATTTTGAACATGCGTTCCCTGGCCTCGGGGCGTTCGAATTGCGGAACGACATCCTCATGATTTTCCTTGACGAAGGTTCGCCAGGCCGCCTGGATTTCCTTCAGCAGGGCGTCTTCAGGCACGCCGAGGATTTGGTAGTAGTTGATGCCGTCAATCATGGAGGGGAATTTTAAAGACCGGCACGGTGGCAGGCAAATATTTCTACCTCGTCATTTCCGCAGAAGCGGGAATCCAGTCTTATATAGTATTTCAGAAGTTTGCCGGGTTTCGCCCCGGCAGGCGAGGTCCTTTTGTTTCGGCAAAAGGACCCAAAACCAGTGTGCTGAGCATGTTCAACAGCTTGAGGGTGGAAGTCCCTTTGACAACCTGATGGAGGTGAAGTCATCGCGAAGCGCAAGGGCGTCATCGTGAGGTGGGGTCTGAAGGCAGCGTGGAGCAAAGGCGCGGGCCGATGAACAAGAACCAGATACAAGGCAGTCAGGACCGGACGAGTGGGCTGGTTTTCACGAAGTCCGTATCCATCAAGGGTCCTGGGTGTAAATCTGGCGGTCGTGCGCTGAAAGCGGTTGAACTTACCTCGGGAGGCCTCTTGCCTGTCTTGGCAGCAAGACTGAGGAGGGAGTGATCTCTCCTGACCGGGTGAGAGGAGTCAGCAGAGGGCATAGTAGTCCTGGAAAGGATGAAGGCCTGAACGGTGCGGAGTGGCCAGTAGGCAGCGGAACTCATGAGCGACAAGCGGCTGAATGACCAGTTAATTCTGGCCTTCCCGACAGAGGATAGGGGTGAAGCCCTAAGGGCTGACGAGGAAGTGTCGAATCGCTTGCGGCGAACCGCCCAGTCGAACGCCCGGCGAGGAGTGACCAGGGGCGAGCAGTCTCTCCTGGGGGCTAATCGCATAACCCACCGAACCGCCGTATACGGATCCGTACGTACGGTGGTGTGACAGGGAAAGTCCGTGAGGACCTACCTATGTCGATGTGTGCCGAGCATGTTCAACAGCTTGAGGGTGGAAGTCCCTTTGACAACCTGATGGAGGTGAAGTCATCGCGAAGCGCAAGGGCGTCATCGTGAGGTGGGGTCTGAAGGCAGCGTGGAGCAAAGGCGCGGGCCGATGAACAAGAACCAGATACAAGGCAGTCAGGACCGGACGAGTGGGCTGGTTTTCACGAAGTCCGTATCCATCAAGGGTCCTGGGTGTAAATCTGGCGGTCGTGCGCTGAAAGCGGTTGAACTTACCTCGGGAGGCCTCTTGCCTGTCTTGGCAGCAAGACTGAGGAGGGAGTGATCTCTCCTGACCGGGTGAGAGGAGTCAGCAGAGGGCATAGTAGTCCTGGAAAGGATGAAGGCCTGAACGGTGCGGAGTGGCCAGTAGGCAGCGGAACTCATGAGCGACAAGCGGCTGAATGACCAGTTAATTCTGGCCTTCCCGACAGAGGATAGGGGTGAAGCCCTAAGGGCTGACGAGGAAGTGTCGAATCGCTTGCGGCGAACCGCCCAGTCGAACGCCCGGCGAGGAGTGACCAGGGGCGAGCAGTCTCTCCTGGGGGCTAATCGCATAACCCACCGAACCGCCGTATACGGATCCGTACGTACGGTGGTGTGACAGGGAAAGTCCGTGAGGACCTACCTATGTCGATGTGTGCCGAGCATGTTCAACAGCTTGAGGGTGGAAGTCCCTTTGACAACCTGATGGAGGTGAAGTCATCGCGAAGCGCAAGGGCGTCATCGTGAGGTGGGGTCTGAAGGCAGCGTGGAGCAAAGGCGCGGGCCGATGAACAAGAACCAGATACAAGGCAGTCAGGACCGGACGAGTGGGCTGGTTTTCACGAAGTCCGTATCCATCAAGGGTCCTGGGTGTAAATCTGGCGGTCGTGCGCTGAAAGCGGTTGAACTTACCTCGGGAGGCCTCTTGCCTGTCTTGGCAGCAAGACTGAGGAGGGAGTGATCTCTCCTGACCGGGTGAGAGGAGTCAGCAGAGGGCATAGTAGTCCTGGAAAGGATGAAGGCCTGAACGGTGCGGAGTGGCCAGTAGGCAGCGGAACTCATGAGCGACAAGCGGCTGAATAACCAGTTAATTCTGGCCTTCCCGACAGAAGGTACGGGTGAAGCCCGAAGGGCTGACGAGGAAGTGTCGAATCGCTCGCGGCGAACCGCGGTGCTGAAAGCTCGGGTATGGGTGCCCAGTTGATGGAAGCCGTCTGTGCGTGGAGCAACATCCAGCAGGCGGTGAGACGAGTGAAGAGGAACCACGGGAGTGCCGGGGTGGATGGCATGACCGTCCACCAATTACCGGCGCACCTGACGCAGCACTGGCCCAGGATCCGTGCCCACTTGATGGCGGGCACCTACGTGCCGCATCCAGTGAAGCGGGTCGAGATTCCCAAGCCGGAGGGTGGGACCCGTCGCTTGGGGATTCCGATGGTGCTGGATCGCTGTATTCAGCAAGCCGTCTTGCAGATTCTCCAAGGTGAGTGGGATCGGACCTTTTCGGCCCACAGCTATGGGTTTCGTCCAGGGCGATCGGCGCATCAGGCGGTAGCGCAGGCTCAGCGGTATTTGGCAGAGGGCTGCCACTGGGTGGTGGACCTGGATCTAGAGAAGTTCTTTGATCGGGTCTGTCACGACAAACTGCTGGCGCGACTGGCCGAGCGGATCAGCGATAAGCGCCTGCTGAAACTGATCCGGGCCTTTCTCACCGCTGGGGTGTTGTCCCAGGGGTTGGGTAGTCCGCCGGCGGGCACGCCGCAAGGTGGCCCGTTGTCGCCCTTGTTGTCGAACATTGTGCTCGATGAGTTGGATCGCGAAGTGGCGCGGCGCGGCCTTCGGTTTGTCCGGTACGCCGATGATTGTCAAATCTATGTGCGTAGTGGTCGAGCCGGACGTCGTGTGCTGGCCAGCCTGACGTGTTTTATCACGAACCGGCTGAAGCTTCACGTGAACCAGCAGAAGAGTGCCGTGGGGTTGGGCGCCACCCGGACATTGCTCGGGTTCAGCTTTACCGCCACCCGTGAGCCGAAACGGCGTCTGGCGCCGGCGGTGATCCGGCGGTTCAAGGGACGAATTCGAGCGGTCACGCGGCGGACGCGTAGTGTGTCCATTGTCCGCATGGCCGGCGATCTGAGCCAATATGTTCGAGGGTGGCTTGGGTACTTCGGGAAGTGTCAGACCCCGTCAGTGTTGCATCGGTTAGAGGAGTGGGTGAGACGTCGGCTTCGGTCGGCGATCTGGACGCAATGGAAAGGAGGGGCGCGGCGGTTTGCCGCGTTACGAAAACGGGGGGTGGGATGCGCTCTGGCCAGCCGGACGGCGCGGAGTGGAGTGGGCATGGCCCGTGGCGGTTGGCCCAGAGTCCCGCTCTCACGATCGCACTGCCGAAGGCCTACTTCGAGTCACTCGGGATTCCAAGATTCACTGGAGGCCGATAGCTGAACCCACCGAACCGCCGTGTACGGATCCGTACGTACGGTGGTGTGACAGGGAAAGCGGGTGACCGCCTACCTATGTCGATTGTTGGCCGTGGCATGCCCCTTCGGGTGCCCTGGGCGGTTCACCGACACCGGCGGCGAGCAAACTCGCTGCACTCAAACACTGCTCGCCTTTTCTCCGGTGGCGGTTGCACTGCTCGGCCATGCCACAAGGCCAGGGGAGCCCACAAAAGTAAGCAGGCGTCGGCTAAGGGGTGAAAAGGGAAAGGCTTGTAGCGAGGAAGTTTGAAATTTGGGAAAAAATTCCAATTTCAGAGATGGTAGAGCAACTATTTCCTAATCAGTTGGCCACAGGTTCGACCCCTGTACGGCCCACCAAGTAAATCAACGACTTAGGTCGTTCTCGCCAAGACCCCGTTCGGAGAAAAACCTGGTTTAAATCTGTTTCTGGGATTTTTGGGGTCCATTGACCCTCACCCAGAATCCTCCTCCTCCTGAAACAAAACACTGCCCATTTTTTGAACAAAGGAATGCCAAGTAGCCCGTCATCTCTTGGAAATGGCTAGGAACCAGTTCTCCCCTTTCAAAACAGGATTGGGAATTCGGTAAAGTCTCGCTTACAGACTCCCGAGATCACTATTGGGACCTGCAATTTTTGCATTCTGTTGGAATACCACGTTTTTCGTTGAACTCTCTATGCCCGACACCTCGGAAAGACTCATTTCAGTTATCCGAAAATCACAAGATTTAGTGGCCTTAAAAAGTTGCATGCAGGCGAAAGCAACCGAAGGGAGTAATGAGGTAATTTTTGACTCGATAAGCCCTAGTGATCCAAACGAAAAACTCCCCCAAACAATAGAACAGCCTCTTTGTAAGATTCGCCTGGCACTCTTTCCAAGGCGCGATCAAATATTGCGCGCATGGAAACGCCTAGAGAATGTAGAGACGTTAAATCATGAGACGCTTTTTGATGTATTACTTGTCCTGCTTGAGACAATTCCCGGCACTTCGGAAAAGCTAGGGGCCCTTGCACCCCTTGATCTAGGGTACGAGCCCCGTCCCTTTAAACCGACCGAAGCTCATCCTCGCGCATATAAGGGCACTAAATGCCGCCCACCCAAAGATAAGCAGTTCCCACGAACGGACTTGCGCCGTTATCTAGCCAAGCCTAGTGCGGTGAATCAAATCCTGGAGCGACTGAAAAAATTTCTCCCACAGGTTAAAAAAAGACTCCTAGTAGAAAATTTCTCCAAGAAACAAATTGGGAAACTCCAGGCAACCTACGAGTCCGTGTGGACTTGTGGTCGCTCTAAACGCCTCGAATCAAACCTGCCATTGAATATCTCACGTTTTCCTTCATTGTTTTTGCAACATTTTGGAAACCGAATAAAGCACTGGTCTAATTCGGAGATTTCCGACTATCTCAGAATTTTCAAGGTATTGCAGTTGGAAAAGCGACCTCCCCTTCTTTGGGCTGTCAGTAGACTTGTGAGCATGGAATCTGCAGATCACATTCGTTCCTGGTGCGGACTTATTGTACGACAACCATTCCATCGCCAAGTTTCTTTTATTTCGAGATTGATAAACACCTCAGCTTATACGTGTAACGCGACCTCACTCCTCCCAACTGCCTTCGATGAGTTTAACCAGATTGCGTCTGACCAAGTATATGATCAATGGATTGAGCATTTCTTGATGGGTATTCGAAAAGGAATTTCCGTGTCGTACCTTCTCGCTGGATTTCATCTTGCCGCACAATTTGCATACAAATTTAGCTGTGAACGACTCAACAACTGCCAAGATTTTCCTTTGGAAACGGTAGAAGAACTGGCTCTCTACATGGCTGAGCAGGATTCGCCTGGGTATCTCGCTTTAACGATGTGGGAAAGGTGCGCGCAACTGTCAGGGTTCTCGGAGTTTCTTCGACGGTCGAAATGGCATCTTTTAAAACCCGATGTGGCCAATGCGTATTTTTATTTCGTTCAAGAGTTTGCTTATCACGACCTCCCAGAGCCGCGCCTAAAAAGTAAATGGGAATTCATTCGTACTCAGCTCCCACAAATTGAAAACATAGTAATAACCACACCTTCAGACTACCAAAGCAAAGTCATTGGGCACCTATCGGACTATATATGGTATTGGGATAAACTTTCTGAGTTGAAAGATTTTCTCCCTGCGGCCTATCAACTCGTACGACGACTTGCCCGGGAACCCTTCCAAACCAACTCTGGAGCGGCAGAATCCCTCAGCTGTTTCCTTGAAATTCCTAACAGCCGCCTGCGAGAGCAGTTTCTTCAAGCACCTGACGCGAGCTTTCACGCCGCGGAAGTGGCCTGCCGACGAGAAAATGACGCAAATCTTGCGGCGAGGGGGTTGGACTTTCTCACGAAGCACCTTGGTTCATTTTCGGTAGACGCGTTTTCACGTTCGCCAAAAATGCTGATGAAAACTGCCAAAGCACTCGGGAGCCTTAAGGCACCAGTAAGAGAACTCATTACCAAAGATCTACTTCGACATCCGTTATTCGCAGTAGATATAAACTTGTTGCCAGCCAGAGAAGCCTGCGCATTCATTGAAAAAGAATGTCAGAACCAATTTGTCAGCCCAATTCCGGCTAAGCTCAAAGCTTGGACAAGCGGCGAATATCACCTTACACCAGCTAGAATTGAGCGATATCAACGAATCGTGACTGAACGACTTGTTCAGACAAGGTTAGATGTGGCCCAACAGAGTATACATTACAAACTGAAGGGGACATTGCCTGTTCAGCATCTGACAAAAAACAGTCGCCATGCCTTGCAAATACTTACCTCGAGCAGAGGTAACAAACGAGCGTTGAGAAAGTTCTTGCATCACTATTGGACCGGGGACACACATTACCTAGCCAGGCATCCACAAACGCAGGCTTGGTATAAAAAACACCCTCGAGTGAATCGCGAAATGTGGGAACGAGGAATTTCGATCTCCGGAGAAGTAAATGGGCAAGCCATCCAGATAGGAATTGAACATGATCCACTCGAAATCTTAAAGATGGGCACGTATGTTGGGTCTTGTCTTGGACTCGGAGGTCTGTGCACCTATTCCGCTGCTGCTGTCCTTCTCGATGAAAATAAACAAGTTCTCTTTGCTAGAGATACTCAACAGACGATCGTCGCTCGGCAACTAATCGCGATTTCATCAAATGACGAACTCGTGTGCTTCGAGGTGTATCCGATCTCCGCTAAAACTATCATGAAGAAATTGTTCAAAGATTACGACACTAGCTTTTCTGAGGCCCTCGGATTACCTCTCTTTCAACCTGATGCCAAGGATCAAGAGGAATACGAAATTGAACATATTTTATCGACGGATTGGTGGGATGATGATGCTTGGAACTTTACTATCGATGATGAGTAATAGGAAATTTACGTTAAAGTCTCTGTCTAGGACTTCTCATTGCATCTGAATCAGATATTCCCATGACAGACTTTTCCATTTCAAGATTATTCCTCGCCGACCATCAATCCGAAAACAGATCGCGCAACGGGTTTTCTCTCATTCATTCCAAATCTAAGTAATTAGAAACATTGCGACTCTTTGGCCTGGGCCTACTGATTCCGTATCAGTTGCTCTGCCCCAATTCTTTCCCACAACACTTTTCAACTTCGTTTTCTTCTATTCCGATAATTTCCCCATGACCACTAAGTCACCCTATTTCTAGTTAGGCATTATCCAATCGAAATCGACAAGGAGAGGCTATGGCATCGTGTGAGTTAGCACCAGCGGATAAGAAGGCGTATGGAAAGGAAGTTGGCGAAATCCTTGTGAAGAATCATGGGAAGAAAAAGTTCTATTCGCCGGACGAGGTCAAAACTGCTTCCTTACAGAGTCGATTCGCCATGGATTGGCATTGTTGGGCTATGTGTCTCTACACTTCCCCGAGTGATTTCGAGACCTACCATCGTTCTATCAAGGCTAGCGCGGAGGACCACGTGGCGTAAGCCCGTGGGTGAAAGCGCTCCCCGCTGGAGGCGGGGCTCCTTGCCAAATGAGCTGTTCGTGATGACACTTGCGCATGGAAGTTCGCCTCAGGGCTCATGGTGCGTATCAGCATCAATATCCTGGGGTGTGGATCCCCAAGTATCGCCGACGGATTTTGCGGGAGGCGATCAAGCTCTTTGTGCCAGAGCATTTGCCTCAGATCCAACACGATCATCCCGATGTGGACATACAGCAATGGAGTGTGCAGATCGATCATATTCATGTGGTGATGGGCATACCTCCGAAATATGCGGTCTCGAGTTTTGAGGACAAGATGAAAGCGAATGTGAGCCGACAACATCGTCTCCGGTATCCTGAACTGAAGCGGACCTACTGGGGGGCGATGCTATGGTCGCCCGGGTTCTTCTCATCGACGGTTGAATTGAATGAGGCGGTGATTTGGCGGTATGTGGCCCATCAAGAACAAGTGGACAAAGGGCGGATTCAGCTCGAGTTTGAATTTTAAGTGCCACGCGGCGTAAGCCCGTGGGTATCTACTGTTCCATGAAATCTGACATGACTTCCGCGCTGACAGATGGCGCATCAGAGTCCTGGTTTGATCTTGATGTTTCGTGGCTAGACTGGCCAGATGTAGAGCTCTCATCCGTATTCGATTTCTTGGACTAACCAGATCCAACCCGTCCCAACAAGGCCAAAACAGGTTTTTCGAAACCTACAGTCGACACAACACCTTCAACCGGAAGAAATTTCCCCCCCAGGCCCGCTGACGGTGAATCAGCTGCTCTATTCCGTTTTGATCGCAGGTAGATTTGCCTAGGCATGCGTTTGACCGTTCGCATGGAATGGTCTTATGTTTCTATAGTTGTCTTTGAGCAAAATTGAAACTCTTCCAGAAATCTCTTTGCACGAAAATTTTCCAGGATCTATTATGAAGCCCCTTTGTGTTCTTCCCCTGTGCTTGCTGGCGATGATCGCTGTTTTTTCTCCCTCAGACAGTCATGCAAACGATCCCGAAGAAGATCCAAGATTGCCGCTGGCGATGGAGGTGTTTTTGAAGAGGACTCAGGCGGGAGTGTATGCACTTGAAATCCATTTGACCAATATTAGTCCGGACGCGGTGACGGTGAATATTCGGGACTTGCCGTGGAATCCTCCGAATGATTCGAAATGGTTCTCAGCTTATCGAATGGATGAGCAAGAGAGGCAGGTGAAGCAGCGCGTTCAGGATTGGCAATTGGGATCACGGGTGATTCAATTGGTTCCGGGTGAATCGATTCAAGATACGATGGTGCTGAATCCTCGGATACCGTCGTTGTTGGATGATGTCGAAGAATTTGGTGTGCAATTGCGTTGGGACTGTCCTCCGGCCTCCTTGAAGTTTGTGTGCAACACAGACTCTCTTCATGTTCTGACTATCCCCAAGGGCGATGTTGGCCAAGTCGATCTGTATTCCCAAGATTCATCTGTATGCGTGAAGTTGAGCCAAGAGATTAGGCTGATCAAGATTCCCGAGGGCCACGATGTCCTGTTTCTCCTGACTCCCGAGTCTGTGATGGTTGATATTCCCAGTATGCAAGCGCTTCTTTATCAAGTGGATGATTATGTTCAGCAATGCCAACCGTCATGGACGAATAGTTGGGCTGTGAGCTTTTTTACTGAAGAACGGTTTGCGGGGTTTCTGAGTGATGAGGGGAATCGAGAGTATTTCAAACAAGGCATCTGGCAACAGGTGAATATCGGGCAATACTCTAGCCAAATCCGGACTCTGTTCCGATTCCCCTGGAGCAAGAAAAGGGCGGATGAGGTGTATCTTTCTGTGTATCGGTGAGACTTAAATGATTTTTACTGGCTACCTGTGACTCTACCTCCCCTTTTCCCCTCCTTACAAAGGAGGGGATTTTTTTAGAAGAATGCCCAGGCAACCGGAAGATGGATTTCCGACAGAGACTTGCTACAATCTTGTCATTCTTCCTCTAGCCAGAATGAGGCACCGATCCCATGCCGCTGCAATCGTTTCATCCGGTGATTCAGGAATGGTTCTCCACGACCTTGGGCGAACCGACGGATGTGCAGCGAGCCAGTTGGCCGGCGATTCAATCTGGGAAGCATGCGCTGATTTCCGCTCCTACCGGTTCTGGAAAAACCCTCGCCGCCTTTCTCACCTGTATCGACCGGTTGCTACATCAGGCGATTCATGGAGAATTGGTCGAAGGCATTCAAGTTGTCTACGTGTCCCCCCTTCGTGCGCTCAGTCATGATATCCATAAAAATTTACAACAACCTCTAGACGAAATTAGCCAAATGGCGTTGTCTGCCGGTTTGCTGAGTCCCAATATACGGGTAGAGGTTCGGACAGGGGATACGCCTCCTGCGCAACGGCAACGCATGCTTAAGCATCCGCCGCATATTCTTGTGACGACTCCAGAAACCCTGTTCCTGATGGTGACGGCCAAGCGGAGTCGTGAATTGTTGACTGGCGTGCATACGGTGATCGTTGATGAGATTCATGCGCTGGCGCCCAATAAACGGGGTTCACATTTGGCATTATCTTTAGAACGGTTGGATGCGGTGACCAAACAGCGGTTAGTTCGTATCGGTCTGTCGGCTACGCAGCGGCCTTTGGAACAAGTGGCACAGTTTCTCGTGGGTGAGTCGTCTCATCGGGAAAAGAATCGACAGGTGTCCCTCTTGGATTCTTCACATTGTCATATTGTGGATGTGGGACATCGGCGAACCTTGGATCTGCAGGTTGAGGTACCCAATGATGAATTGGGCGCGATTGCGACGAATGCAATTTGGTCTGAAATCTACGACCGGATTGCGGCTCTTGCCGAGCAGCATCGTTCGACCTTGGTCTTTGTGAATACGCGACGTCTCGCCGAACGAATTGCCCATCATTTAAGTGAACGGGTGGGTGAGGATCAAGTGGCGTCGCATCATGGCAGTTTGTCTCGCAAGCTGCGGCTCGCTGCCGAAGAACGGTTAAAGACTGGACAAATTAAAGTCATGGTGGCGACGGCGTCGTTGGAGTTAGGTATTGATATTGGGTTTATTGATTTGGTGTGTCAGATTGGATCGCCTCGGGCCATTGCCACCTGCTTGCAGCGTGTCGGACGGGCTGGCCACTGGGTTGGGGCTGTGCCGAAAGGCCGAATGTTTTGTACGACGCGGGATGAGTTGGTGGAATGTGCGGCGGTGGTGCGAGCCATTCGACAAGGGAAACTGGAATCCATTGAGATCCCGGCCGCACCACTCGATATCTTGATTCAACATGTGATTGCGGAAGTGGCTGCGCAGGAATGGGATGTGCGGGCGTTGTTTGATCTGTGTCGGTCCGCCTATCCGTATCGAGAGATCACCTGGGAAGAATTTGAATCCTTAATCGAACTGATTGCCGAGGGGTTTGTGCCTGGTCGACGACGGTTATATGCGTACATCAGTTATGACCGTCGTGAAGGCCGCCTTCGGCCTCGGCGTGGTGGGCGGTTAGCAGCATTAACTTCTGGTGGGGCCATTCCTGAAACTGCCACCTATTCTGTTGTCGCCGAACCCGACGGTACTGTGGTTGGCACGGTCGACGAAGATTTTGCGATTGAGAGTTTGACTGGCGACATTATGTTGTTAGGGACGACCTCGTGGCTAATCAGAGCCATTGAAACAGGAAAAGTGCGTGTGGAAGATGCGCATGGGCAACCACCCAATATTCCCTTTTGGCGAGGCGAAGCCCCCTCACGATCCAAAGAGCTCTCGCATGCTGTGGCGGATGTGCGGCTAGCCATTCATCAATTACTGGAGAACGGTGCGACGCCGGGGGATGCTTCGGCACGGCAGTGGTTTTTTGACGAATGTGGCGTGGATGCGGCAGGGGCCGATCAACTCTTGGCTTATGTGGCTGAGGGTGTGCAGATTTTGGGTGGGGTGCCCACGCAGGATTGTATTATTGCTGAACGTTTCTTTGATGAAGCTGGAGGGATGCAATTGGTGCTGCATGCGCCGTTTGGGGGACGACTCAATCGCGCGTGGGGCTTGGCTTTGCGGAAACGGTTTTGCCTGAATTTTGACTTTGAATTGCAAGCAGCAGCGACCGACGATGGATTGGTGCTCTCTCTTGGCGAACAACATAGTTTTCCCTTAGAGACGATTTTTCAATTTCTTCAACCCAAGACGGTGCGAGATGTCTTGATCCAAGCAACCCTGGCGACCCCTTTGTTTACGACACGCTGGCGATGGAATGTGAGCCGTTCT
This sequence comes from Nitrospirales bacterium, assembly GCA_965248225.1. Taxonomy (GTDB): domain Bacteria; phylum Nitrospirota; class Nitrospiria; order Nitrospirales; family UBA8639; genus Nitrospira_E. The sequence goes on along the minus strand of CBDFIV010000015.1, from coordinate 2,326,344 downwards.
CTGGCTTTATTGCGGTTTCAGAATGGCAAGCGGGTGCCAGTGCATCTCCAACGAATGCGTGCCGAAGATTTGCTTGCGGCGGCATTCCCCATGGCCGCAGCCTGTGGCGATAACCATGTCGGTGATATTCCCGTTCCGGAACATCCGCTCGTGCAGGAAACCCTGCGAGATTGTTTAACCGAAGCCATGGATGTGGAGGGTCTACGCCACGTATTGGAACAGATCGATTCTCAGACTATTCACGTACGGGCTGTGGAGTCTCCCGTGCCGTCGCCCTTCGCCCATGAAATTCTGAATGCCAACCCCTATGCCTTCTTGGATGACGCGCCATTGGAGGAACGACGGGCACGTGCCGTCAATCTTCGACGCACCTTGCCGGCTTCGTTTGATGGGAGCATTGGCACATTAGATCCCGCTGCGATTGAGACAGTTCTCGTGGAAGCCTGGCCGACCGTACGAGATGCGGACGAGGTCTTTGATGTTTTGCAGGTGATGGGGTGGCTGCCACGTAAAGACGGGGAGGCCTGGCGAGAAGAGTTGGAGGCCCTTGTGGCAAAAGGCCGAGCGCTGTTTCTTCGTGGCAGGCCTGAAGAATACGGGGAAACTGATTATATCGAGGGATGGACCACCCAAGAACATGTTGCACGCATCAAAGTCCTGTTTGCTCAGGTAGAAATTCTGGACGGCACTCAAGATGCGTGTGGCCGTGATGAAGAGGGAACGCATTCACCTGAATCGGCTGCTCTCTTTTTGGTGCAAGGATGGATGCCCCATATCGGTCCCTGCATACCGGCTTAACTCCAGTTGCTACTAGATTTTGTGGTCCGCTGAATTTTTTGGAGCGGAGCCGGGTCGACGGCGATAGCATTTTCCAGGAGTCGATGAAACAAGAGGCCCCGAGAGCGCGAGGTCCGACGATTGAATCGAAAGATAAATTCATTCAGGTAGGCGTCGAGGTACTTATGATCAAGGCGTCCCTGGTATGTGCCCAGGAGCCAACGTTTCACCCGTGAAATGGCACGGTGGACTCTTGGCAACAGGTCGTCTGCGTCTGGGTCGTGATTTCCCCCACCAGAGGACTTTCGCATTGGTTTGTGCGCATACCCTTCGTCTGCCAGACAGCAATAACTTGTGAGTCCGTCGGTGATAATCGTACTGCCAGGCTCAACATGCTGCTGAACGAAATGCTTGACATCCGCGCTTGTTCGGCCCTTAAGCGGTTGCATTCGCATTCGCCCACTTCCTTTGTCGTTGATTTCCACGGCAACGCCAACCAGTTGCTTGTTTCCTTCTCCACCCAAATAGGCTTCATCAACTTCAACGTGCCCGGCAAGACGGTTGCGGGAGGGGCGAACCATCGCAACCCGTAATTTATGAAGCATGAGCCACGCAGGCTCGTGACCGCTCATCCCCAACACCCTTTGCAACGTTTGAGCACTCGCTCCATTTTTCTGGCTCGTAAACCACCAGATTGCCTGAAACCAAATGCGCAACGGGATACGAGAATCTTGAAAAATCGTTCCGGCCAATGGTGACTGCTGATATTGACATGTGGAGCACACCGACAACCCTCGCTTGGTTTTCCACCTCTTGTGATTCCCACATTTCACACAGATATACCCGTCTGGCCAGCGAAGCTTCTCAATATGGGTGCGACAGGCCTCCTCAGTAAAAAAACGGGTCATCAGATCGGACATGTCCGTGGGGTAACTCACCATGTCGCAAAACACTATATAGTGGGGCAACTGGAGTCAAGCCGGTATGCAGGTATCGGTCCGGTCACTTCTAAAGAATTAGCAGAGCGCTTAGGGATGGTTCTCTCACAGGTTCAGCAAGGGTTGCTGCAGTTAGAAGGTCAAGGACAAGTGTTGCGTGGCCACTTCCGTCCCTCTTCGGTAGAAGAAGAATGGTGTGACCGGAGCCTCCTCGCCCGCATTCACCGTCGAACGGTCACGGCCTTACGCCGAGAAATTGAGCCGGTAGCCGCTTCGGGTTTCATGCGATTCTTGTTTCGGTGGCAGCATTGTGCGGCAGGATCGCAACTTCATGGTGAGGCGGGGCTTCGTGAAGTGATGACCCAGTTGGCTGGTTATGAAGCGCCCGCTTCTGCTTGGGAGGCCTCCCTTCTTAAAGCCCGGATTGCCAATTACAAACCTGAATGGCTGGACAACCTGTGTTTGCGGGGTGAGGTGGCATGGGGGCGCCTCACCCCGCCTGACATGAAACCCAATCTGCGACCGGTTGTCGAAGGCGAGTCATTCCGTCGGCTGACACCCACGAGCCTCGCCCCCATCAGTTTTGTTCGTCGCGACGATGTTCCCTGGATGTTGGCGATGGCTCGACCTGGTAAAGCATCAGGACCACTGAGGATTCGGTTGAGTGTGAGTGGTGTCGCACAAGCCATTTATGAATGTTTGGGAAATCGAGGCGCATGTTTCTTTGCCGATCTCACCAATCGGACCGGACATTTGGCCGCAGAAGTGGAGCAGGCCTTATGGGAACTCGTTGCGGGAGGGCTCGTCACGGCGGATGGGTTTGATCCCTTAAGGGCGATGATCGATCCTCGTCGTCGTCGAGCGAACGGGAACGAGCGGGCTCGACGACCCCGGCATAGTGCTGGGCGCTGGGCATTGTTTGAATCACATGCTGAGGATCCAGAGGCAGAGTCGAATCCGCCAATTCATCTGCATGAACAATGGGCCAAACAATTGGCAAGACGGTACGGGGTCGTCTTTCGCGATGTCTTAAAACGTGAATCGCTACCAATGACCTGGCGTGAGTTGCTTCTTCAATATCGGAAAATGGAATGGCGCGGGGACATGCGCGGTGGTCGTTTTGTGGATGGATTTACTGGAGAGCAATTTGCCCTGCCCGAAGCCGTGGAAGCTCTGAGAGCCGTCCGTCGAGATCCACAGGCCGGAGCACAAGATATTCGTCTGTCACCTGCAGACCCGCTCAATCTCGTCGGCATCATACTTCCCGGCGACCGCATCTCCTCGCATACGTCCAAGTCCATTCTCTTTCGAGACGGAGTGCAAGCCTGTGATGAGCGCCCTGTCTTAAGTTTGGCCTAAATTGGATAGTCAGAACACTCGATCCTTTCATGAACTTTCTCAGGCCGTAGGACTCGTCTTACTTCTTCTAGCGGTTCTTTTCCTCCTGTTTATTCCGTTTCCCTCTCACACCTTTTTGTGGAAGGCGGTTAATAATTTTGCGCATGCGCCCTTGTTCGGACTCGTGGCCATTCTCTTGTTGAGCATGTCGCGAATAGGGTTCACAGCAATAGGTTGGTCGCCTATTCGACATTATAAGATCGCAATGACGGGCGCGTTAGCTTTAGCCTTGTTAACCGAAGTGTTGCAATCCTTCACCGAGACACGTCAATCCGAAATATCCGATATCGTTCACGACCTTGTTGGTGCGATGTGTGGGCTTGCAATGTTTTTCACATATGACCAACAGCTGTTAGGGAAATTGGCAGAATGGCGCGATTTCCCTCGGCACAGGATCATTCGTTTGTGTGTGGTAGTGGTTTTGGGCATCACTCTCGTTCCAGTTCTTGGATGGACATATGCCTATTGGGATCGTGCGAGTCGCTTTCCTTCTCTGCTGAAATTTTCTTCCAGCTGGGAGATGAAATTTGTGAGGACCTCAGAAAGTAAATTGCAGGTGGTTGTGCCACCACAAGGATGGAATAAATCAGTTGAGGACAAGGTGGGTTTGGTGGTGTTTCATCCGAAAACGTATCCGGGCATTCGCATTGACGAACCCTACCCGGATTGGCAGGGATATACCTCTTTGCACATAGAAGTCTTTTCTGAATTGCCAGCCCTCCAATTGATTGTGATACGAATTGATGATTTGTCTCACAATAACGAACATGCGGATCGATTCAATAAGGTCATCACCATTGTCCCGGGTCTGAACCACATCAACATTTCCTTAGAGGATATACGGCAAGCTCCAGTTGGCCGAGAACTTGATCTCAGCGCAATCAAGGCGGTGATTCTTTTTGCTGTAAGCCCACCAGAAGAATTTTCCCTATACCTTGATGATTTCCGCTTGGAATAGTGTCAGCCTTGCTATCATCATCGTCATTCCAGTAGGTCCTTGCCTGGAATCTGCTCAAGCTAGAGGCCCAAGTCCCAATCTTGAAAAATAAGCTCAGAAGAGTACAATAGGTCCCGATTCAGCCGTTCCATTCACAAGATAGGGTGCCTGTGATGTGGAATGAGGTCGATCACATTAAGAATAACTGGTTGCTATAGTCAGCCTAGAAAGGATTTTTCTGTGTCCCCACTCATCACGCTCATAATTTTACTCAGCATGGGAGTGGTTCTCCTCATTTTTTTTATTGAGGATTTTCGGGACAAAGTCTATTCCCGGTTAGCCATAAAATGTGGAGTCTTGTTGGTGGTGTTTTTGATTCTGAATCTTGCTACAGGCTTTCCGCAGCCCTCAACCAAGCAAGCTTTTGGCGGGGTTTCTCCCCTTGCTGCCATCGGGCTGATGTTTGTGTGCATTATCTTGGGCATGGCGGCAAGATATATCTTTTATCTGAAAAGAAAATTTTCTTGGTTGGCATTCGTGAAACCTCTGTGTGTCTCACCGATCGTGCTCTTGCCTCTATTTGGCTCCGTGCAAGGGATGCAGGAGCTGAAAACGATTCAAATGTTGTCATTTGGATTGCTGGCCTTTCAAAACGGATTTTTCTGGCAGGTGGTGTTGGATAGTGCAAAACCGAAAACATAATTACATCGGACTCTGGATTGTACTGGTCATCGGGACCGTACTAGGGGCTGGTGTCGGCTTGGCTCAAGAAGCGCCAACGGTTTCAGGCTCCCATAAACAGTATTTCAAGTATTTTGTCGATAAGCGATCGTATAAAGAACAATTCCTCAATTTGGTCGGGTTGACCTCCCAGGATGTGGGCCGAAGCTTCGCCCTCATTGCAGGGGTGTCGTACTACCCGAACATGTCCACTTTGCAGAAAGATCTGAAACCGGCCGCCGAAGACCTCGCAAGGCTCGAAGACTATCTGAAAAATGTCGAGTTTTTTGATGAAATTGTCGTGCTCAAAGACATGGACGTCTCCCTAGAAAATTTGCGATTTTTCCTCCAGAAATATTTTTCAGAACGATTAAAGCAATTCCCCAAGTCCCGCTTTCTGTTTGCCTATAGCGGCCATGGCTTCAACGAAGGGGCGAATAGCTATCTCCTGGAAAGCGGCGCTCGAAATCTGCAGGATCGCGCCAACAGTATTAATGTGGGGAATGTCAAAGTGTGGGTGGATGAGGTGGTAGAAGCTGGGCATCAGGTATTGGTCTTGTTGAATTCCTGTTACAGCGGAGCGTTTCTCAAGCGGTCGTTTGGGGGAAAGCACTTTATCCCGAAATATGCCGGGGCCCATGCGATTACTGCAGGAGGCACCAAAGAACAAGCCTGGCACGATCCTTCTATCAAAGCTAGCGCGGAGGACCATGTGGCGTGAGCCCGTGGGTGAAAGCGCTCCCCGCTGGAAGCGGGGGAATCTTTCCTACATGGGATGTTTGGGATGAAACTTGGACATAGCAGTTCGCCTCCCGTGATCCTTTCTTCGACCGTTGGGTTGAATGAGGCGATTATCCGGCGTTACGTGGACCATCAAGAATGAATGGAGAAATGGCAGATTCAATCCGAGTTTGAATTTTAAGTGCCACGCGGCGTGAGCCCGTGGGTATCTACTGGGCCGGGAAGCATCTTTTTTGAAAAACTCTTTGCCGGATTGGAAGGCCGGGCTGATTCGATGCCTGCTGGTGGTGGAGATGGGGTGGTGACCGTTGATGAACTGGCGTCCTATCTCAAATATGAAGTGCAGGTGTCGACGGACCAGAATCAAAACCCCCAATTTGGGGATATCTCAAAGAATGGAAGCTTGGGGGGATTTTTCTTTCTTAATCGGCTAAAACCGCTGGAAGCCGGGATGATGACTGCCTGGAAACCTGGTGCTGGCCTGGCCTTTGGAGCGAACGAATCAAAGCCCGTAGTGTCAACCAATGTGCCTACTCCCAGTCTTCCCAGGCAATTAACTCAAACGATCACGGGCCAGGATGGGGCTTCTATGGTGTTGGTGTCGGAGGGGACGTTTTGGATGGGGAGTACGGATGAGCAAGTAGAGACGGTGGTGAAAGAATGTGTGGGATACGATTTTGAAGAAGAGAAATGTCGAGGGTGGTACAAAGGCGAAGTCCCCCGTCACAAGGTGGTGCTCCCGACCTTTTATATGGATACGGCTGAAGTCACCAACCGATTATTCCAGGAATTTGTGAAAAGCACGGGGCACCAGACCACAGCTGAGCGGGAAGGGGACGCAAGGGCCTTTGTCAAAGGCAAGGGGTGGGAGACGGTGAAGGGAGCCTCCTGGCGAAAGCCTGAAGGGAAGGAGGCGGTGTTTGTGTCGAATCGAACGGATCATCCAGTGGTCTCAGTGTCCTGGGATGATGCCACGGCGTATTGTGAGCACTATGATAAACGATTGCCCAGCGAAGCCGAATGGGAATATGCGGCGCGGGCGGGGACGCCGACACGGAATTGGTGGGGGAATGATCCTCCGAGTTCTCGGCGGGTGGCCAATATTGCGGATGTGTCGACCAAGGCTTTGTTCAAAAATTATCTAGCAAGTTATGACGATGGGTTTGAACAGACAGCGCCGGTGAGGGTGATGGGCACGAACCCTTGGGGACTGTATGACATGATTGGGAATGTCGCGGAATGGACGGTGGATTGGTATGGCGAGGATTATTACAGCCAGAGTACGACGAGCAGTCCAAGAGGGCCTTCAACAGGAACCTATCGTGTGATTCGCGGCGGGTCGTGGGGCGATGAGCCGAGCGATGCGCGGTCGGCGGTTCGGGACAGGAATCCTCCTACGAACCGAAACAACAGACGCCGGAGCACGCCGAATTGCGCCAGTTACGCGAGGAGAATCGGCGGTTGCGGATGGAGCGCGACATCTTAAAAAAAGCCACGGCCTTCTTCGCCACCCACAGCACATGAGATATCCCTTCATTCACGCAGAACGACAGCGCTATCCCGTGCGGCTGCTCTGTGCCGTCTTGCAGGTGAGTTCCAGTGGATATTATCGGTTTGTGCACCACGGAGGAGGCCGGGCGCAGCCAGATCCGGTGTTGATTGGGCAGGTCAAAAGCATCCATCGAGCCTCCCGCGGCACGTATGGCTCGCGCCGGATGTGTGCAGCCTTGCAGCAGGCTGGGTGTCAGGTGGGTCGCTATCGCACACGGACGCTGATGCGCCAGGCGAAGCTGCAATCCCAACGCGCGCGCCGGCGTCCACACACCACGGACAGTCGGCATGGGTCTCCTATTGCCCCCAATGTGCTCAACCGCCAGTTTGCGGTCGCGGCGCCCAATTGCGTGTGGGGCAGTGATATCACGGCCCTCTGGACCCTGCAAGGGTGGTTGTATATCGCGATTGTCGTCGATCTGTTTTCCCGTAAAGTCGTGGGCTGGGCCTGTGCGGCGTCGATGGCGACCTGTTTGGTGACGCAGGCCTTGCAAATGGCCATTGGGCAACGACACCCGAAGCCAGGGTTGCTGCATCATTCGGATCGAGGGAGTCAGTATGCGAGTAGCGAGTATCAACGCCAGCTCCGGGACGCCGAGATGGTCTGCAGTATGAGTCGGAAAGGCAATTGTTATGACAATGCCGTCGTGGAACGGGTGTTCCGAAGCCTGAAAGAAGAAGGCTTCTCTGACCAGCCACCCGAAACGCGAACTTACGCCACGCTCCGCGTGATTGACTACCTGGTCATGTTTTATAATAGTCAGCGCCTCCATTCGACCTTAGGCTATCAGAGCCCCAATACGTTTGAGGCACAGGCTGCGAAGACAGATCAAGGGGATACTCCAGCATGGATCAAGCCACGTTCGGCCCGTGAGAGGCAAATATGAATGACACATTTCCCCAACACCCCGGCACAATCCTCAGAGAGGACCGTCTGGGCTTATTCACACTCACCCCTTTTCTTCCTGTCCATTTTCATTGGACCACTACACTGTGGGGTTTCGGTGTGTCCAGGGCGCCCACTAACCCTTTACCCTCTATCCCTTTTTCCTTTTCGACCCCGTCATTCCGGCAAGTTGTTGGCCGGAATCTGCGGAGAGATACCTGCCAGAAACCGCAGGTATGACAAAGGTGGTTGGTGGTATAACAGAGGGGGGTGGTAGGGTGGTCATTGGCCACCAAAGAATATAGCGAGCGATGCCCGCGTTACCATAATCTCCCTTCTTTTTTTGGTGCCATATGGAATCAACGCTTCCAGCTGCGGTGACGAAGGCGTATGATATTGTGCTCTGGCTGGTCAATCATGTGGGGAAATTCCCACGCTCGCATCGGTTTATTTTAGGTGATCGGATTGAAACAAAAATGCTGACGGTGTTGGAGTTGTTGATCAGGGCTGCCTATTCCCGTGAGAAAAAACACCTATTGGAAACGGCGAATGTGGAATTGCAGGTCGTGCGTCTGTTGATACGGTTGGGTAAAGATTTAGGGCTGACCAGTGTGCACCAATATGAGCATATTACGAGAGAATTGATTGGGTTGGGACAACAGGTCGGAGGGTGGGCGAAAGCCAGATGAGCCACCAAGCATGGGATCTGTATTTGGGCAAATTGTCGCGTTTCCGAATCTTCTTCTGGCGGCCAAGCGCGCCACGAAAGGCAAACGGTTTCGGCCTAATGTGGCGCAATTCACGCTTCGGTTGGAGGACGAACTGCACCGACTGCGCCGAGAATTACTGGATCAAACCTACCGGCCAGGCTCATATCGAACCTTTGTGTTGCGGGAAAAGAAGCCACGTGTGATTAGTGCGGCGCCTTTTCGTGATCGGGTCGTCCATCATGCATTGTGCAATGTGATTGAGCCTATATTTGAGCGGGGGTTTCTGTATGATTCCTATGCCTGCCGAAAAGGGAAGGGGACGCATGCGGCGATTCAACGGGCTTCAGATTATGCCCGGCGTTTCCCCTATGTGCTGAAAGCCGATATTGCGCAATATTTTCCGAGTATCGACCATGACATATTATTCGATCTTCTGAAACGGCGGATTTGGGATTGTGAGGTTCTGTGGTTGCTGAAGGTCGTTATTGATGGGAGTAATCCACAGCCTGAGGTAGGTCGATATTTCCCCGACGATGATCTGTTTACGCCGTGGGTGCGGCGTAGGGGGCTGCCAATCGGGAATCAAACCAGTCAATTTTTTTCCAACGTGTATTTGAATGGGTTGGATCATTTCGCGAAAGAGCAGCTTCGGGTGCCGGGGTATATTCGGTATGGGGATGATATGCTGGTGTTTGGGCACCAGAAAGACGAGCTGCATGGGGTCTTGCGCATGTTTCGCGAGTATGGTGCATCGTTGCGTTTGCGCTTTCATGCGAGGAAATGCGTGGTCATTCCGACGCGGGCTGGCTGTACGTTTTTAGGCCAACGTATTTTCCCGACACATCGACGTTTGGATGCTGGAAACGTCCGCCGATTCCGGCGGCGACTTCAGAGACTGGGGGAAGCCTGGCACAATGGAGAGCTGTCGTTGGAGGGAGTGCGGTGTCGGGTTCAATCGTGGGTCGGTCATGCCAAACATGCCGATACAGCCCGGTTGCGGGAGCAGATATTTTGTGGAGCCCGTTAGCATATTGGTCCGTGTTGTTCTTCACGTCATGGACTCGGAAGTCTCTTCTGAGTCCTTATGGGGTTGGTCACACAAGGTGATTCGCGGCGGGTCGTGGAACAATGAACCGAACAATGCGCGGTCGGCGAATCGGAACAGGAATCAACCAACGAACCGAAACAACAATGTGGGGTTTCGGTGTGTCCAAGACGCGTGCCCCGTGGTCTGAGTCTTGATGTTCTTTTGGGAACTCAGGAGTGTACCCGTGGGCGTCCAGACCAACTCCTGGCTTGCCCCTGGTAAGCCAAATATGGTTTCACCCTGATTTCGGACCAGCCAGTGCCACGAACACTCGGCCAGGGCTGGCCCGAAGTTGGGCCGAGAGCCAAGCCGTACATATTTTACACCTATTCTTTTTGAAACGGCCTAAGTTATGAGTGATCATCTTCCTCTCATTATCAGTGATGAACCCGATGAGGATGCCCCGCAGTTTGGTTTTCAGGGGTATGCGAAGACGATTGCAGATGTCATTGGCAATCCTGTAAATCGATCACCATTGGTGATTGGCGTGTATGGGGCGTGGGGGTCTGGCAAAACCACGTTGATGAAAGCCATAGAAACGCAGCTTCGGCAACAAGATGGAGTGCCGCCGTATCGGGCCTGTAAAACCGTTTGGTTTCAAGCTTGGAAATATGCCGATGAAGACGCCATCTTGGCAGCCCTTATTGAAGAGATTTTTAAATCGATGGAAGGAGCTGGGGGGTTTACCTGGACGAAAGCGGCGATGGAGCAATTAGCTGATCGGTTCCAGGTGAAGCAGGTCTTTGCGGATTTTACGAAAGCTCTAAGCGGGGGAGCCATTAATCTTGATAAATGGTTTTCTGAGCCGGAGTATCGAACCAAACTGGGTTTCTATGACGTCTTTCAGCGATTTTTTGAACGGTTGCTTTGGGCCTATGTCACACCCAATGGGTTACCAACTGACCAGCCCTTTGATGATCACAAAGGTGTATTAGTCATTTTCATTGACGATCTGGATCGATGTCCAAAAGACCGAATTGTCCAAGTGCTTGAAACATTAAAATTGTTTTTGGATAAACGGGGATGTGTATTTGTCATTGGTGCGGCTAGGGAGGTCATGGAATCGGCTTTGTCTGAAACACGTTACACGAAATCAGAAGCCCAACAGTTTATGGATAAAATTGTGCAGGTGACCTTTACGCTGCCCAAAGTGCATGATGACGATCTTTATGCGTTTCTGGCTCAGGCGGAACCGAAGAACACGGTGTTAAAGGATTTTGCCCCAGTATTGGCGCGAGTCCTGAATTCGAACGTGCGGGCGGCGAAACGGTTTGTGAATGATTTGCGTTTATTAGAAGGGTTATTGCGAAATGCGGATCCACCCCTAACACTGTCTTCTGATACGTTGATGCGGTGGAGTATTGTGCAATATGCCTATCCAGGGTTAGCGAAATTAATACAAGAGAATCTCAGGTATGTTTCGGTCTTGCAGGGTGTCGTCAAGGAGTTGGAAAGGAAAGGACTGAATGAAGGCAATTGGAATCTTGCTGATGAACAGGTCAAGGATGTGCAAATTCCTGCCTCAGTCAAGGAATACATAGCCAAACGTGAATTAGTGGATTTGATGAAGGAATTTCCTTCCGATGTTCCTACCTTGACTCGTATTGTGAGTATGTCGGGTACGGCCACAACTGTCCTGGAAGAGATCCAGGCAACTGCCTCTAAGGAGGGCAAAGGGCTTGAGCCGGAAATGGGCACCATTCCCAAAGGGAACTTTCTGTATGGTGATGAAAAAACATCATGGACCATTGAAAAAGATTTCCGTCTTGATATTTACCCGGTTACCAATCAACAGTTTTCTCTGTTTCTGGAAGCTGGAGGGTATCAAGAAGAGGACTTGTGGTCAAAAGATGGGTGGAAATGGCTGCTAAGTAAGAAGGTTAGTCAACCAAGATATTGGGAAGATGAACAATGGAATGTCTTAGATCACCCTGTGGTGGGGGTTAGTTGGTATGAAGCTGAAGCCTATGCCACATGGAGGGGCAAGCGTTTGCCCACCGAGGAGGAATGGGAAAAGGCGGCGCGGGGAACCGATGGCCGAACATACCCCTGGGGCGATGAATGGGATCCAGAGAAGTGTAATACGAATGAATCTGGATTGAATAGGACCACTTCTGTTACCAAATATGTGAATGGCTTGAGCCCCTATGGTTGTTATGACATGGCCGGAAATGTCTGGGAATGGACAACCAGCTTGTACGAAGAGAAACAACCGTATCCCGTGATTCGCGGCGGGTCGTGGAGCGTTGCTCCGATCAATGCGCGGTCGGCGAATCGGCTCAGGAATCTTCCTTCGCTCCGATACAACAATGTGGGGTTTCGGTGTGTCCAGGATGCCCCCTAACCCTTTTCCCTTTATCCCTTTTTCCTTTTCTCTTGCCTTTTCCCATTGGGGCGAGGTGTGGGGAAGAATGAAGAATTGTGCGTGTCTCCATCAATCAGGGGAAGATCAGTTAACTCTGGTGTGGCTTTGGTCCGTTTTTGATTTTGTGGATTGACGATCTTCTCATGATTGATGGTGTTTTTTGTCTCTTGATCCTTTTACCCTCACCTCTGTCCTCTCCCTTGAAGAGAGAGGAAGGAAAACAGGGAGAGGCGGAGAAACGAAGAATGCAGAGGTATGATGGGCTAATTTCTTGACCGGATAGTGGTCCTTCGCTAAGATCGGTGACATGCCGATGCCACCATTTCCTGGCGGTTCTCTTCCCACTCATGGGATGCGACCCCGCCGCCCGCCTGTTCCACAAGCCAATCCCAAACAGTTTGAATCGCTTCGTGCCTCGTTATTGTTTTGTCCAAAATGTCAGACGGCGACACCTGCCCGTGAAAAGTTGCTGCTGGTTCTTCCAAGTGGCCATCTCTACGAATATCTCTGTGCCCATTGTGGCACTTCCACTGGCTCTAAAACCGATCAAGCGCAAGGTGGGGGGCTGGTTGCGCCGTAGTAAAAAAGTGAGTAGTGAAAAGTAAGTAGTAAGGGGTTCTGATTTTTTCTTCTCCTACCGTCGTAAGTTTTTACCAAACATCTGAAACCTTTCTCTTCCTTCTAACTTTTCCCCTTTTACTTCTCACTCCTTACTTTTCACTAGTTTTTGGAACGGGTAGCCCTTCTTGGGCCATGATGCGGAGCGCATTGGTGGTGGGGCATGGTCCGGGGCGAAGTTGGTAGTCAAAATGTAGGGTACCGTCTTCTACTGATTCCTGAAAGTGTGCGTTGCGAATATGTCCGTTGGTATCTGCCAGATGGGTGAGTTCCAAATCGTGCGTGGAAATCATCCCCAATCCTCGACTGTGTTGAAGCACCTGAACGAAGGCTTCACTGCCGGCTAAGCGTTCGCGGTTGTTTGTGCCTCGGTAAATTTCATCAATCAAAAACAGGACTGGACACGAGGTAATGGCGTGGACGGCGTCCAAAATTACTTTGAGTCGTTTGACTTCCGCATAGAAATACGAGAGCCCTTCGTCTAAGGCATCGGTGACGCGGATACAGCAGTAGAGTTGAAGCCATGACCATGAAAAAGTGGTGGCGCAGACTGGCGCACCAGCTTGCGCGAGGCAGAGGTTAATGCCCACGGTTCGAAGGAACGTACTTTTGCCGGACATGTTCGAGCCGGTGACCAGCACCATATGGCCTTCTCCACGGAGATCAAGGTCATTGTGGATGCGCTGGGACTGTGAAATGAGCGGATGGCCCAGTCCTGCTGTGGTGAGGCCCGGTTGGTGCTCGGGCTTATCCGGTGTTTCCAATTGCGGCCATTGATAGTCGGGATTCACATAGGCAAATCGTGCCAAGGCGCTTGCGGCATCAAATTGGCCAATGGTTTCCAACCATGTGGGTAGTGTGTCATGCAAGGCGTTGATCAGTCGTTGCAATTTCCCGACATAGAGTAAATCCCAAGGGATCAACGCATTCAAAGCCAAATGGATAAGGGGATGGGCTTTGACGCTGAGACCATGGCAGATACGACTCAGTTGCTTAAGACATGTGGTGGGCTGAGTGAGGAGCGAGTTGCATTGTTGTTGGATCGTAGGGTGCTTGGAAAAAGTTGATCGTTCTAGTGTGGTGATGACGGTGACGAGTTTTTCGAGTTCGACGTGGAGGGCGAGTACGCGGCCGAATAGCGGAGCGATAGAGCCGGATAGAGAGAAATATAGGACCACATACATGATTAAGGAGAGTAGCCAAAAATTTGACATTCCGGTGGAGACGGTCAAAAGACCTAAGATAATCGTGAGCGCACAGAGGCTTGTTGCGGTGATGATTATCCAAAAAAGATTTGGGATAGCAATGGGTTCTTTTAGAAGAGAATGGATACGGGTGCCGTCCAGTGGATTGGGGCTAATGAGGCGCGTGGCTAAGAGGCAGCGATCCCTTAATCGTGAGAGAGGTGTGAGTTCTTTGATATACGATTGGCGAGTCTGCCAGGCTAATCCGTCCGGCTCGGGATGGTTGGCTTGAAAGATCCACTCTTGAAGTCGTGTGTGTCCATTGGAAGAAAATGTGGTGTCGAGTAAGGCTAACAGGGAATGAGGGCCGGTAAGATCCAGATCCAAAGCGAAGGGATGATGGGTCGGAGGATGATGGGTCTGAATCTGCATGTTTGCCCAATCCAGTTGGAGCCGGGCAAGCAGATCTTTTTTGATCTCAATCCACAGGGCCAATCGGCGTAAACGGGATTTCAATCGTTGATGAAACCAGCTGGTGGTTAAAAATATACAGAGAAACAAGAAGAGAGCGATATTGCCACTGTGAAACCAGGCATGTTGATATAAGCCGACACAGGTGAGGGCGCCTAGGAGAAAAATGGCGAGTCGCCATCGACTAAACCGTTGACTGGCGCCGTTTCCTTGTGTTGTGAGTCGATCTCCGCGCCGCAAAAGGCGGGTCAAAGCGTCGCAGCGTTGGTCTGTTCGAGAGGATGGCATACAGTTTGAGACCTTAGCCGCTCCTCATACTTCCGTCAATCGTGGGAATGTTGAAAAAAGCCACCAGTGGCGTTCTCGCGATTTTGTCGTGCTCACGTACTTCGTGTACGCTCCGCGCGGCAAAATCGCTGCGGCCTTGCTGGATGACTTTTTTGAGCATTCCCAGCAGGTATTGGTATTGAATTCTTTTTTGGTAAGCACGGGCCTTTCCCGGGAAGAATCAACAGATCCATGATGCCGTTGCCGATTTATCAAGCCGAGATTCCTGCCTGTGTGAACAGCGCTGAACTATCCGGCTGCTTCCCCTGTCCTGAGTTTTTAGGTCTATGGGAACAAGATGGTGCGTTGACGATATACTGGCAAGGGAATGAGGGAAGTTTCTTGCAGGAGATCCATGCGGCACTTGCTCAGCTCGATACCACCATTCCGGATTCGTCGATCCATATTCAACTCGTCAACTCCCAAGATTGGAATGCCCAATGGGCCGCGTCGGTGAAACCTATTCGCATTGGCCACCGCATTGGGATTCGTCCAAGTTGGGCGAGCATGGATATGCCTCAGGACGGGATTGAAATCGTGCTTGATCCAAAGCAAGCATTTGGGACCGGTCACCACGCCACGACGCATCTTCTTCTTGAGTGGTTGGAGGAGATAGTTGAGTTAAAAGATTCTCGGCTGTTAGATGTTGGGACGGGGAGTGGCATTTTGAGTATGGTGGCCTTGCGATTGGGAGCCCTGTCAGCCCTGGCCATTGATCTTGATGCCGTGGCCATTGACTGCGCGAAGGAGTATGCCGCGTTGAATGGGTTTTCCGAAGAACTGGATTTGCGATGTGGACAAATCGAGGAGCTGACTCCCCAAACATTTGATATTATTGTGGCCAATATCGATCGGAAGACGATTCTTGAAATCTCGCCTGAATTGGCAAGATTATGCTCCTCTTCTACCCAGCTATTTTTATCTGGGTTGCTGGAGGAAGATGAAGCTGAGGTCGTGGAACAGTTAACCGGTCAAGGTTGGGTTCAACAGGGCATTCGAAGCCGTGAGGGGTGGATTGCTCTTCAATTTGTGGTTGCGTCTTCTGCCTGATTATCTTCAGGCAGTGCTTCCAGAAACGTGATGAGGGCCTGATAGGTCTGTTGACGTACTTCGGTTTTTGATCCACTCCCGCCTTCAATGTTTTTTTGCAGCCATACGGTCTCCGAAATGTGAGCGCTCGCCGAATTGCATAAGGTCCACATTTGATGAAGAAATTCCATCGGAAGTCCCACCTGGACGCCCTCTGATTCGATGCGGTCATCTAAAATTGCGAGCAAATCAGAAATGGCTTGATCCGGACGGTACGGCTGAATGGCGAATCCAAATGTGGCGTGGAAAGTTTCTTCTTGCTTGGCCTGTTCAACGAGATCATGCATATATTCTTTCAGGAGGCCGATGAATCGTCCAGGCAAACGCATCAGGCAGGGTACCTGGATGAATATGGTATTGTGAAGAGCGGGTTAGGTGTGATGTGTTTAGGTGGTGGAGGGGGGATGCCCTATGAATTCGAGATGAAAATCGTTAGTCATCGAAGAGGGTGTCAATATCTGGCTTGAAGGTGCCAGGGGGAAGGCCTGGCATCCAATCACCATATTTTTGGTCGGGGCGGTAGAAGTATTGGTTGTTTTGGCGTTTGATCACCCAATCTTCACCTTCGGCCCATAATTGACGAATTTCTTCTTCATCCATTCTCGTTGGTTTCCTGCTATCTGAAGACTGCTTTAATTATGGTAAGATCTATCTGGACTCTAAGGTTCGGATATAGATCTCATCAAATATTTGCCTTTGACTCTTTTTCGTCTAAAGAGTTCACCAACTGAAGAGCAACGTTTTCGTCACAAAAAAAAAGTTGGCAGAATGATATGATTAACCCGTGAAGTTGATATAATTTTTCTGTGAAACAAGAAAGAACTGCTATCATTCATAAATATTGGCAAGTAACGTTGATTATGATATAGAGAAAAGCTTTTTCTGGTCTTAGACTCCGAATTTCGCCAAATCATCCGAAAAGAGATCATTTACCCATGTCACAATTTAAGGGGATAGTCATGCGACGAAGGAGCCGTATTGCCTGGATAGCAGTTCTGTGCTGCGTGTTGAGTGGGCCAAGTGTGTGGGCTGAGGAATCCCTGCAAGTATTGACGAATCAAGCGATGGAAGAATGTCAGAAAGGTCGACGCGCGAAGGATGCCGATAGCCGAGGTGTACATTTTGATCGTGGCCGAGTCTTGGCTGAAAAAGCTGTCGCGTTAGATACCCAGTCTGCTGATGCGCAATTTTCTTTATTTTGTAATATTGGAGAACGGATGCGGGCCGATGGAGAAGTTTTTTTCTCGGTGTTTGGTTATGGCCGTATGATGGAGGC
Source organism: Nitrospirales bacterium (assembly GCA_965248225.1). Classification (GTDB taxonomy): domain Bacteria; phylum Nitrospirota; class Nitrospiria; order Nitrospirales; family UBA8639; genus Nitrospira_E. Next base: position 2,309,269 of record CBDFIV010000015.1, on the reverse strand, counting down.
TTTAGATAAAACCTTAGCCCTCAATCCCAACCATCTTGATGCCTTGTCATCCAAAGGAACGATTCTCATTGAGGTTCCTGAATTTCTCGGTGGAGATGATGCGAAGGGTGAAGTGATGTTGCGGCAAGTCATTAAGGAAGAACCAACATCGATTAATGCTCGGATGGTTGTGGCTCGTCAATGTGCCGAACGAGGTGAGCATCAAGAAGCCTTTGAACTGTCTAAGCGGGCCCTGGAATTAGCCAAACAACAGCAACGAGATGATTTACTTCCCGAGGCCGAAGAAACGTTTTCTGACATCCAAACCAAACTTATGGCGCGCTAAATCAGCGCGCCTGTTCCAACCTTTCGCCTGAGATCCCAGGTTTCCCTCTTTTTAACTTTTTCCTATTCACGGTTATGTCTTGTATTCACGGTGGACTCCCTGACTATCTGGCTCCGGGTCTTTCCATTCTCTTTGTGGGGATTAACCCTGGGCTTCGTTCATCGGAAGTAGGCCATCATTATGCTGGGCTTTCGAACCGATTTTGGAAATTATTGTATGAAGCGGAACTTGTTCCGGATCGCATGACCTGTCAAGATGATTGGCGATTATTAGGCTATGGGTATGGCCTGACCAATCTGATTGCCAAAGCCACTGCGGGTTCACAGGACTTAACCAAACAAGAATTTCTGCAAGGGCGGGATGTGTTACTTGCGAAAATCCAACATTATCAACCGGCCATTGTGGCTGTGTTAGGAATGAGTGTGGCCCGAGTGCTATGGCCTCAGAAGGAATCTCGAGCTCCTGCTAAAGGGGTCGCCAGGGAACCTATTCAGACCGGGCTCCAACCTACGATCCTTGGTGATGTGCCTGTGTTTGTCTTGCCCAACCCGAGTGGGCGGAATGCCCATTATTCTTTTCAAGTGATGAAAGAACTTTTTTTTGAATTAAAAGATGCCGTTGTTCAATTGCCAAAAGTCGGTATAGCCTGAACCATTTTTGTTAATGAATAGATAAACCTGCAGATAGATTGGTGAAAGAGGTTTGTGCCTCAACTGAAACTGTTATGAAAATGATTCTTTATTTGTTGACGACACTGCTGTGTGTTGTTCTCGGAATAGGTGTCAGTCCATTGGCCGTGCTAGGTGAAGGTAAGGGGTTCAACACGTCGGCTCAGGTCATTAAACAAGCTAAGCGCGCGACGGTCGGTATTCTTCAAGCAGCTGCTTTGCAAACAGAGAACTTCAGTTATGGGGTTCCCATCAAGATTCGAGGGTCGGGAATTCATGTCGGGAACGGCATTATTGTGACGGCACGGCATGCTGTCGAACGCGCAGAAGGCGGAAAAGTAGTTGTCCCTGAAGAAATTCATGTCTTGACCGATGATCTGCGTGAGTTGCCTGCCAAGCGTCAGGGAACGAATGCCTATTTGGACGTGGCGGTCTATCAGCTTCAAGGAGACGAATCTGATTGGCCCCTCTCAGAAGTACATTTCGCAGAACACGATGTCACGTACGGGGACGAGGTTTTTACCGTGGGGTACCCAATGGGCAGAGGTCCAGCGCTATCCTTTGGTAGGGTGGGGAATCCTAATACCTTTTTGGCGACCGTTCAGAGTCGTTTAGTGCAAGTCGATCTGTCTGCCTGTCGAGGAAATTCTGGTGGCGGCCTTCTCAATGATGAAGGACATCTTGTTGGCCTTGTCCATGCCATTATCCAAACCGAAACCTTGAAGGAAGAACGAGGATGTAGTCGATTTGGGTTTGTCCTTCCCGGTATATTGGTCAAGCGCGTGGTCGATGCCGTGTTGGCCGGCAAAACTCCAGGATTTTCCGTGCTTGGGATTCGCCTTGAAACACTCAAGGAGGGAACTCGTTGGGTCGTAGGAGTGGCGAAAGCCACGGGCCCATCTCGGCATGCGGGGTTTCGAAAAGGGGATATCTTAGTTGCTATTGATGATCTGGATATAACCACACCGGCACAATTAAAAAACTATCTGATTGAACGAACGGAACCTGGACAGACGGTTGTCTTACGAGTGCAGCGAGGCGAAACCGAGCGTTCCATTTCTGTGAAGTTGGGGAAATCCTAAAGGTCCTTCAGGATCATTCTGCTTCTTGTATTTGAGCCCTTAATTCCGGAACCCTCAAGATCTCTTACCAATCTTCCGATCATGTCAAGGAAAGGTCACAAATTCTCAAAACGCCCCGTATGGATGAAGGCTCATGATTATCAAGGAAAAAACAGTGAATGGATTGGCGGTTCTTAGTCTCAACGGCAAACTTGATATTTTTTCTAGAAATGCGTTCAAGGAGACTTCAGACAGATATTTAGAAAACGGGGCAAAGGGATTGATTTTGGATTTTGAAAGAATCACGTTTGTGGATAGTGTGGGCCTTGGAATTCTGGCCATCGTAGCTAAGACCTTTCAGAAAGTGAAGGGGCGGGTCATTCTTGTCAATCCTCAAGAACAAGTAAAATCCATATTTTTGGAAATGAATTTTGAAAAAAAGATTCCCATGTATAAGACGGACGAAACCTATTCCCAGTTTTCAGAATTGTAGTTCTTCCTGGCCAATTGCCCACCACCTTTTCTCCAACTTTCTAAGCGTTCTTCAGTAGTCAAGGAAGCCATCTTTCCAGTAGAGTGCACTAATCTAATTCAGACCATGTAATCTTCAAGATACAGCTTAGTTCTCTCTCTGGGTGATGCGGCCCTAGGTATCTGTGGCATTTTTCTAACCTGCACGTATTTTCTTGTGAGTCGTCCCCTTTCTTTGCAGACGTATGATGTGATTGTGGTGGGCATGGGGCCGGCTGGCGCCTGTGCTGCCTATGAACTAAGCCAACGCGGGTTTTCGGTTCTGGCCTTTGATAAACAGGCTCATCCTCGGTACAAAGTCTGTGGAGGAGGGCTCTCAGCTCGAATTGCGAAGATTCTGCCTGCAGATTTCCTTAGCATTGTGGAAGAAACCGTACATCGGGTGCAATTTGCCTATGGAGCTCAAGGATCGTTTCTGATTGAATCACCGGAGCCTATTGCCTATATGGTGATGCGACAGCATTTCGATCAATGGTTAGTCGATAAAGCCCGACAAGCTGGGACAGTCATTCATGAAGAGGAGACGGTGATTGAGATTCAAAACAGAGATGAGGGCGTCGACGTTCTCACGAAACAGGGACGTTATCATAGTCGAATCGTCATTGGAGCTGATGGGGTCATGAGTGTGGTCGCTCAACAATGTTTTCCGGGACGATCTCTGCGAAAAATCCCCGCGTTAGAAAGTGAAGTGCCAGGAGAATCCTTGCATGTGTTTCAAAAAACTCCGACCGCTTTAATCAGTTTGCAAGCGGCGAAAAAAGGTTATGGGTGGATCTTTCCAAAGAAACAGGGTCTTTCGTTAGGCGTCGGTGAATTTGTGAAGGGCACAAAACGCCCGAAGCAAAGTTTCCGTGATTTTATTGGCCATGAACCACTGCTGGCTGGATTGAAGGTTCCTGCGCCCTTGGGATATCCGATTCCGATTGCTTCGGCGCAAGCCTATCGAAAGGGCCATGCATGGGCGGGACGATTGGTGCGTGGCCGAGCCATGTTGGTGGGAGATGCGGGACATCTCGTTGATCCGTTATTGGGAGAAGGTATCTATTATGCGGTCCACTCAGGACAATTAGCTGCGAAAAGTGTGACGGACATGTTGTCCAACCCAGCTATGCATGGATTGAGCGACTATGAACGATTGGTGGACAATGAGTTCGGTCCAGAATTTCGTGTGGCTGGTCGATTAGGGAAGATTATTTATGGTCTGCCTCGTTCAGTCCATCGTTGGGCTGGGCAACAATTTCCCGATGCCTATCAACGGGTGCTTAAGCGATATTGTGAAGTGTTGCAAGGCAAGGAAACCTATCAAAGTTTTTGGGTCAGAATTCTTCAGCGACTTCACTGGCCGTTTGCACCTCAGTACGAGAAATAGCAAAGAATGTGAGAAACAGGGTCAGTCGGTTAAACGAAAAAAGAACGTCCCTTAGGGCTCTTGGGGGGCGTAGGCGTTCAAACCATCAATGAGAGCTTGAATACCCCAGCCCCAGGTTCCACGAACCGCATGGTGTTCTTGCCCCGAGGCGATCATCATGACTGTGAGGCTCCAACCCTGAATCTGATGGAAATGAAATTGTGTGGGTTGAATTTCTATAATGATCTCTAGATCCAGGGTGTGTTCAAGCATCGTGCTGGCGTCTTGGAGAACGTCATCCATTTGTTGCTGAAGATAGTTCGCGAGATCTGATACTAAGTCTTTGGCGTTGTGGGGAATCTCTGCAAAGCATAAGGATACAAAAGAGACTAAGATGATAGGTCGATGAGGATCAGGCCCTTTGGTATAACTTTGGTCGGTTGCCAGGGTCATAAAGGGTGATTGTTTTTTGTTGATTTGTGTCAGGAGTTCCTGTGTTTCAGGCCACCCCAAGCAGGGCGGCAAAACAGGAATCAATTGAGGATTCGTTTTGAGGTCAATGAAACGAGCTTCTAGTGACCCATCGCTGATGGCTGGACCATACGGCACATGAAATTGTTTGGAACCTTCAGAAAGGACAATGCCCATCATGCTCACCCATTGAGTAAACGTTGTGGCCCTAGTGTACTTGAAGAGGCGTTGAAAATGGGAAGGGGAAAAAGAAGACCCTTTCCCCTTCTTTTGAGGGGTGAGACAAGGAGTCAAGTCTATTATGTCTGCGTTAATTTATGCACAAAAAATACAAAAGTCCTTCGGGGCGAAACGGTTATTCCACGGGGTGAGCTTCGGGATCACGGATGGGGAACGCGTGGGGGTTGTCGGTCCGAATGGGTCTGGGAAATCTACCTTGTTGAAAATTTTGGCAGGTTTGGAGTCACCAGATGAAGGAACGGTGACGCGGCGCCAACGTCTACGAGTGGCCTATGTCTCTCAAGATACGGCATTTTCATCAGAATTAACGGTTGGCGAGATTTTGCATGAATCCGCTAGCCAAGGAGGATTGCCGAAGGGCGAGGCAGAAATTCGGGTCTATGAGGTGATAGGAAGGGTGGGGTTCTCCGATGTGTCTCAGCGAGTCGATGTACTGTCCGGTGGTTGGAGGAAACGGTTGGCTATTGCCTGTGCCATCGTTCAGGATCCCGATGTGGTGTTGCTTGATGAACCGACCAACCATATGGATGCGGAGGGACTGCTATGGTTGGAACAAGTCCTGCTCCAGGCTTCCTGGGCGTGGGTGCTCGTGAGTCATGATCGGTGGTTTTTAGAGCAAACCACGAACAAAATGGCTGAATTGAATAGCCGATATGAAGATGGAATCTTGGTCTTCCCTGGGACGTACACAAGTTTTCTCGAAAAACGGGAAGCGTTTCAGCATGCCCAGGAGCAACAAGCGCAGGCCTTAGCCGGAAAGGTGCGACGTGAGGAAGCCTGGCTTCGGCAGGGAGCGAAGGCGCGGACTACGAAAGCCAAATATCGAGTGGAAACCGCTCAGGCCTTGCAAGTAGAACTGGCAGAGACTTCCACACGGTTACGTCAGCAGGACGTCGGCATAGACTTTGTGGCATCTGGTCGCAAAACCAAGCAGTTGATTGAAGTGGCCGGTCTGAGCAAATCATTTGGTTCTCGCAGGGTCCTTCACAATTTGGAGCTGATGATTTCTCCTGGCAAGGCCATCGGCATTGTCGGGCATAATGGTTCAGGGAAATCCACGCTTCTGAAACTCTTGGCGAAAGAATTGGAACCTGATGAAGGTATCGTCAAGTATGCAGACAAATTACAAATAGTGTATTTCGATCAGCAGCGTGAGCGATTAGACCCCAAGATGACCTTGCGACGCACGTTGTCAGATACGGGACATACCGTGACCTATAGAGGGCAGACCATTCATTTGGTGGGATGGGCCAAGAGATTTTGCTTCCAGCCAGAGCAATTGGATCTTCCGGTTGAACGGTTATCTGGTGGGGAACAAGCGCGTGCGGTGATGGCTCGGTTCATGTTACAGCCTGCCGATGTTCTGATTGTGGATGAGCCCACGAACGACCTCGATATTCCAACCAGGGAGATCTTAGAGGAGAGCTTTAAGGAGTTTTCTGGAGCATTGCTCTTAGTGACACATGATCGTTTCATGTTGGAAAAGGTGTGCAAGGAGTTTGTGGGGTTAGATGGCCACGGTGCGCATGGGCATTTTGCCTCCTATGGACAATGGGAATCATGGCTTCGTCGTCACCAGCAGGGAGAGAATCAGGAATCAAATTCCTCACGATCACGTAAGGGAGCGGCACAAGGACCCAAGCCGAAAAAACTTTCGTTTAAGGAACAACAAGAATTTGAGGGTATGGAGAAGCAAATTTCCGAGGCAGAGATGATACGAGATGCCTGCCGTGGAAAGGTTGATGAGCCAACTGTGGCATCCGACCATCTTCGACTTCAAGAAGCTTCTGATAATCTGAAAGAAGCTGAACAGGTAGTGGAGCGACTCTATGCCCGGTGGGCCGAACTTGAGGCGAAACATCAAGCCTATGCCAATCGGTGAGAGCATAACCATTCGTATCGAAATGATTGACGAAGTGGAAGGGCAGACGGCACTGACGTTGAAATATGATATGGTGGAATGAGGACGATAGGTGAGAAGTTGGTCGCCTGGTCATACTGGATCAGAGCAATGGCTCAGGAATCAAGCGGATACACAAGGGCGACAAAGGGGGAATTCATGCAGAAAAGCCTTTTCTTGAAAATCGTCTTTTTTGTGGTGATGGTATTTGGAACCCTGCCTTCTTGGGCCAATTTTCTTGCCGGGGAAGATGCGTACTTACGTGAAGATTATGAAAGGGCGCTTGAGGCATGGCAACCTCTAGCGAAGGGTGGAAATGCTGAAGCACAAAATATGTTGGGCTATATGTATCGATATGGACAAGGGGTCGCACAAGATTTTGAACAGGCACGTCAATGGTATCGATTGGCAGCAGATCAGGGAAATGCGCGGGCACAGAACAATCTAGGGGCGATGTATCGTCAGGGCTTGGGCGTGTCTCAAAGTTATGAAGAGGCCTTGCGATGGTTTCGCCGGGCGGCAGAACAGGGGAATGGCGGCGCACAAAATCATCTGGGTTTGATGTATTTCGAGGGCGAGGGGACAACCAAAGATGTGATCCAAGCCTATAAATGGGCCTATCTGTCGGCGCAACAAGGGGTGGAGGCGGCCGTGTTAGCGGTGGAGTTTTTAGATCAAGAATTAACTCCAGAGCAGATTCAAGAAGCCAAACGATTGGCGAAGGAGTGGACTCCAAAAGGTCAGGAAGTGACACTCTGAATAGATTAGAAATAATACAATTTCCTCTAGATAAAAGGCTTTTCGTTTGTCTCATCGAATGCCCATCTCTTTGATTTGACTCTATTCTGACAGGGTGTTAGGCTTGCTCCCTCTTCTAGGGGCGACGGCGTTATAGCCATTCGTGCGTATTCATAAAACTGTTGTTTTTCCGAGTTCGAGAAATCGGCTTAAGTGCTGATAGGCTTGAAATGAAAGGGGGTCTCATATGGGACGGCCAGCAAAAGTCACTCAGGCAAAACGTAATCGTGAAATGCAAAAACGAATGAAGGCACAGGATAAAGATGCCAGACGAGAGCAACGCAAAACAGAAAATGAAGAAATTCGCCCTGTCTTGGATGGTGAAGATCCTGATTTGATTGGTTTGCGGCCTGGTCCTCAAGCTCCTCTCTACTAGACCAAACGTCTCTTCTGAGGTTTCCCTTCTTTCCCTTCACAGTCGCGAATTTTTCAGGGTTCACCCTGCGCTTTAAACCCTTATGGTAAAGCCACGTGGGGATTCTTTTTGGTAGAATTAGATGGTGATGAGTCTATATTCATACAGAATTCTCCTTGGTCTTTTGTTGATCGTTGGGCTTGGCTGTGCGTCTGGTCCTGATGTTGTGCCTGAGGCCTTCAAGCCACAAATAGATTCTTCCCTCACGTTTTCTAAGATCCTTACAGGCCCGACGAGTCATCAAGGAGCCGTCGTGCTTTTGGGTGGCGAGGTTCTTTCCGCCAAACGCCTGACTGAGGGCACACGTTTGGAAATTTTGCAACTCCCGTTAGACAGTTCGGAGAAACCCGTTGTTGATAGGACGGCTTCTCAAGGGCGGTTCTTGGCCTTTGAGTCTTCTTTCCTGGATCCTGCCACTCTTCCTCCAAATACCAGGATCACGCTTGTTGGTGAAGTGACGGGTGCCACGAATGCCAATCTTGATGAAATGGACTACCGCTATCCGACCCTGACGATTAAACATTTGCATGTCTGGCCAGAACCCGAATTCAATCAACCAGGGTCTTCTGGTCCTCGGTATGGAATATTCGGTGGGGGTGGAACCGGTGGGCGTGTGGGCGGCGGGGTAAGTATCGGAATAGGATTTTAGGAATTCCCCTAAGGATTCTCTCTCGTGAAAAAGATATTTTGGTAAAACAATGGTCAAAAATATGAGTCTGGCAAAGAGTTTTTGGTAAGAAAGTTACCTGCATGAGTGATCCACTGACGGAGGAACGTCATGTTCCAGGAGCATCAGGCGAGCAACGTGCTCAATCCCGTTTTGGAAGCACTCAACGTGCGTTGGCATTCTATCGACAACAAGTATTTCCTGAGCTGAATGATGTGATGAAAAAATTCATTCAGGAACAAGAATGCGTCTTTATTGCGACAGCCAATGCGCACGGGGCGGCTGGTTCATCGTTTCGTGCAGGACCCCCTGGTTTTGTCCATATTCTTTCCTCTAAACAGTTAGCCTATCCAGAATATCGTGGGAACGGAGTGATGGCCAGCGTGGGGAATATACTAGAAAATCCACAAATTGGGCTGATGTTTATTGATTTTTTTAAAAGTACGATTGGACTACATGTGAATGGGGCGGCAAAGGTTATTGAAAATGGATGTCTTTCTAAAGAGCCTGGGATGACGAATGCCCTTCTAGAAGACGCTGTCTTAAAAGGCGGACGTCAACCTGAATGTTGGATTATGATTGATGTCATAGAAGCCTATATTCATTGTTCTAAACATATTCCGTTACTGGAAAAAAAGAATAAGAAGGTGTATTGGGGGACTGATGATGAGCATAATAAACGTGGAACGTTCTTCCAGTCTTGAGACCTCCAGAAAAGGCTTCGCGACCGACCACTAATCAGCCAGAAGGAAGATACTTCATTGTCTACAATATTTTATCGGTGTTTCGTGTTAGGAATAGGAATTTGGCTTATGGTGTTTTCTCGTCCGTTGGCTGCACATGCGACCGTGGGATGGGAAATTGGAGATATGGTGCTGGATTTTGGGATCGATTTAGAGTCAGGCGAGGAAAAGGTATTGGTAGACAAGTATGAGGTAGAGAAGCCTTTTTTTATTGAACTCACTTGGAAGCTGAATTCCAATAATTGCCTCCTGCAGGTTCAAGAAATGACGGATCAAGGAGATACTGTTCTCACGACATTAGTAAAGGATGATGGTTTATTAAATGGTGTCGTGTCCCATGCCGTCCATCAGAAGGTTGAGGCGGTCGTGGTGAAAGCGGCTGAAGGGAAACATTGTGATATCGAACCATCGCAGGATGAATTTTTAGTCCTTGCCCGTGAGCCCCGTGCTCCTGTTTCTGGTCAGGAGGGATTCTCTTCAGCTCCCATTGGGGCGGTCGTCGTCGTGTTCCGAGCCACCACGTTTTTTATGCCGCGAGATGCCATTGTTCAACCAGGTGAAAAAGTTGTCTGGGTCTATGCCGATGGGGCGCAAGAACCTCATAGTGTCACCAGTGGAGGTTGCAAGGTGAACGATTGTTCGGGAGGCGGAAAACAGTTCACGAGTGGGTTGAATCTGAATAAACCCGGACAGCGATTTGAGCATGTCTTCAAACATCCAAGAACATTTCCTTACCACTGTGATCTTCATCTCGGGTCAATGCAAGGGTCCGTGACCGTTCAAAATTCTCCCTAACACGCCAATCAATTTTCTCTCATCTCGTCCTCAATGGTGAGGGATCCTCTTAAATTGGAAGGTTCATGTCTGTGCAGGTGACCAGGCCGGTTCCACGGTGTTACTATGTGAACACTTCGGAAAAAATCCCGTGACATCTATCCCCCTTACAAAGATATTTCATCTTATCCTCATTAAGCCCTCGCATTACGATGATGAGGGCTACGTGATCCAGTGGGTCCGTTCGTCTATTCCTTCCAATTCCATGGCTGCCATTTATGGGTTAGCACTGGATTGTGCTGAAAGAAACGTTCTCGGCGAAGAAGTTCACATTCAGATTACGGCATTCGATGAAACGAATACATGTGTCAATACGATCCAGGTGATCCAACAGATTCAGGAATCCGGAGGACATGGACTTGTGGCGTTTACCGGTGTCCAAACCAATCAATTTCCCAGGACGATGGATTTAGCCCGCCCATTCTTGGATCAAGGTATTCAAGTATGTATTGGCGGGTTTCATGTGAGTGGTTGTGTGGCCATGTTGAAGGAGATTCCCTCGGATATTCAGGAGGCCATGGACCAAGGCATTTCGCTTTTTGCAGGGGAACTAGAAGGTCGATTAGATGGGCTACTTCAAGATGCCTACGAGAAATGCTTGAAGCCGCTCTATGATTTCATGAAGGACCCGCCTCATCTTGAAGGTCAGCCGCCCCCCTATTTGCCGGCGGAACTGGTTCACCGAATGTCGGGTTCTCGAACGAGTTTTGATGCCGGGCGCGGATGTCCCTTTCTCTGTAGCTTCTGTACCATTATTAATGTCCAAGGCCGTAAGTCACGCTTTCGTACTCCTGATGATGTCGAACATATTGTGCGTACCAACATCGCTCAGGGTATTCATAAATTCACCATCACCGATGACAACTTTGCGAGAAATAAAGCCTGGGAGTCTTTGCTTGATCGGCTCATCCACTTGCGAAGAGAAGAGGGCTTGACGTTTAAGATTACGATCCAAGTGGATACGATGTGTCATCGCATTCCTCGTTTTATTGAGAAAGCGGGGCAGGCCGGTGTGGATCGAGTATTCATTGGTTTAGAGAATATCAATCCCGAATCGTTAGAAGGAGCCAGGAAAAACCAAAATAACATCACTGAATATCGGGGGATGCTTCAGGCCTGGCATCGAACCGGTGCACTCATTCTGGCTGGATTTATTATGGGATTTCCCACCGATACTCAAGAAAGTATCTTCCGAGATATACGGATTATACAGCGTGAGCTTCCTGTCGATTTACTCTATTTTTTCATCCTCACCCCGTTACCCGGTTCTCAAGATCATAAGGAACTCTATGAAAGTGGGGTGCTGTTGGAATCCGATATGAATGCCTACGATTCTGTGCATGTCACGACTCCTCATCAACGAATGTCCAATCAAGAGTTGCAGGATGCCTATCGAAAAGCGTGGGATATTTACTATACACCCGATCACGTAGAACAGGTGATGCGTCGTGGACGAGAATGGAAATTTGATGTCAATAAGATTAAATGGATGATGTTTTCGTTTTATGGGACAGCGAAAGTTGAAGGCGTTCATCCGTTAGACGGGGGGCTCATACGTCGAAAAAAACGGCGTGATCGTCGAAGATATTTACCATTAGAAAATCCTCTTGTGTTTTATGGGCGGTACATATGGGAGTCTGCTCAGAAATTGACTGGGTTTCTATGGTTGTACCTCTCCTATCATTTGAGATATCGCCGTGTGATGAAGGGACCGGTACAATCCTTATCTTCTGATATCGCCATGCAGCCCGTGCGTCTTGAAGAGCTTGATCATCTCGATTTATTTACCGTGGCGCCATCTGCGAAAATTGTCGTAGAGAAAGCTAAGGGAAAGGCCGCAAAAAAACGCCCGACGGTGAAGATGGTAAGTGATCCAGGGGTGCCACTTTCGAGGTAAATTGTCTTATGCTGTATCATCAGGCCAGGGCTTGTTTTCCTCCCATCAATGTTCACCTCACTCAAACCGGAGGTCAATGGCAGTAGACCCCTCCGGTGTCCTCGAACATCTTAGAGCCCTCTCTCCCAATCACATCTACTTTTTGGCTCCAAAAGCCTTTGTCTTGCGTGGCTACGAATACTACACGCAGGGGCGATTGGAGTCCTATAGTTGGAATCATTCCAGAACGATTCTTGCCGCATCGGTAAGAGGGTCAAAATATTATGCCGTGACCTTTTCTGTCCAAAAAGGCTACCTCGTCTATTCATGTCGATGCCCGGCCTGGACCGCTCCAACGCAGTGCAAACATGTCATTTGTGCGTTATTGACGACGGTTAATCTTCTTCTCCCCGATACCTTTCGGGTGGCCGCCACGCGAAAAACGAGTCAAAAAGAGCTCTCTCAACAATTATTGCAAGGGGCATCTGCCTCTCAAGCGATCACGCAACAGGCTCCCATTCTTCCACGTTTTGAAGTGAATTTGGTTGATCGGCAAGGCCATGGTTCCATTGTCATTACCAATCATGGAAACGTCTGTCAGACGTTTTTAGGAATGCCGACGGAATTGGCCATCCTCTTGCGGGCCACACAGGATCCAGCGTGGTCGATGCAAGAGGCTCTTCGAGATTTTCTCAAGCATCATGGAGAGGCCTTCCCCATTTATTTCGAAAATTCGCAGGGGCGAACATTGGTGGAATGGGCTCCGTCGATGACCTATACCATTAAGACCGAATTGGATGTACGCGGAGAGGAGGTCATCGTGGCCGCTCGCAGTTTTCGGTTTGGTGTGGCCCAGGGGCATGCGCAGTTGTTTATGGGCATGGTGGTTGATCTTGATGCGTACAAGCTCGCGCCATTAGATAATGATTTCGGATGGACCCTCTATGACGTGTTATCCGAACATTACCATGAGAGCGACGACATGCCCTCACCGAGTCCTCTCAAGCGAAGGATAGGGAAGCTGGGAACGACATCGTGGCAGCGGCATGAAAGAGCGAACGGGAGTGGGACTCGACCGATATTGTCTATCCCGCTGAAAGAATTTGCCAGTTTGCAAATTGATCTTCCCACAAAAGATTTATCCCATATGCTTCGGACAGTCCAATTCAAGATTGAGGGACAAGATGTGGATCTTGTGCAATCTGATCTGGCTGAAGATATTCCGATGAAACGATATCGTCTGACCGTGATGCCAGAGGCCTGGTTAGTGGATATGCCACTCCTCGAGCCAAATAGTGCGTCCCTGGTTGCGGAATGTTGGCAAGGAACGAGCTTCAGCGGAACGAGTGAGCAGGTCTTCAGTCTTTTTCCTTTTCTGGAGCAGGGTGCGTCGGTCTCAAGTGGCCTACGAACCAAGAAACGACGAGCGGCTCTGTATGACACCTTCTTCCAACTCTGCTGCGTGAAAACACCGGCTGAGGGGAAAAGGCTGATCAAGGCCTGCTTTCGGCAGGAAGAGTTTCGTCCTTTTCGCATCAAAGCTGAAGCCGAAGAGATCCTTCAATTTTTTGCAGCACCACTGCTAGAAAACACGGTGCGGCTACTCGTACATGAGGGACAATGGTGTGTGGTACCCAACGATTGGGCGAAGGAAGCGTTGTTGTATGCCATTCCGTATAAAATTTGGGGGCTGCCAATATTTGAAAAAATGATCGGACATGATGCCATGCCTCTTTCGCAGGATGCGCTGTATGCTGGATTGCCAGAATGCTATGCCAAAACAGCCGAGGCGGGCATAGAGCTCTTTATTCAGGACAAGCCCGTGGCTGCTGGGCAATGGGAGTGTTCGGTGGATGCGCGGCGACCGCCGACCATCGATTGGTTCGAGCTTCGTCCTGAAATTATGTGTGATGGGGTGCGCTTGGGAGCTCACGACGTCCAGACTATTCTGGAACGCGGGGGCATCATGGAAGTGGATGGGCAGGTACGCATTGTTGATCAGAATATGCAGGAAATTTTGCGGGCTTTCTCGACGTTATCCTCTTCGAAACCATCAAAGAAGTCTGACAATGACAAACCCGTCATCGTGCAGGTACCCAAACTGCAAATTTTAGATTGGGTGGCTCTGCGCAAACGCGGGGTCAGGGTTATCCTCCCACCTGACGACGAAGCCTTAGTGGAACGCCTTCTGAATTTTGATCAAATTGAGCCTCGGGCGTTGCCCCAAAATCTCAAAGCCACCTTGCGAGCCTACCAACAAGAAGGATACCGCTGGTTGGGGTTTTTATATCAGCATCGGTTGGGGGCGTGTCTGGCAGACGATATGGGCTTGGGGAAAACTATCCAAGCCATTAGTTTACTTGCGGGCATTCATGAAGGAATCATTCAATCCCCGGGTTCGAATCAAGGCCCACATCTGGTCGTGTTGCCGCCGAGTCTTCTGTTTAATTGGGAACAAGAAATTGCGCGATTCTATCCCGACTTGAAGGTGCACACCTATATTGGAAAAGAACGTCAGACGAACTTTGAGCAGGCTGATGTGGTGCTGACCACCTATGGATTGATCCGTCGGGACATTGCCGTCCTTGAACAGATGGCATTTCATGTGATTTTATTTGATGAAGCGCAGGCGGTCAAAAATATTCTGGCAAGTACCACGGGAGCGGCACGGCGACTCAAAGGACAGTTCAAATGCGTCATGACCGGGACGCCATTGGAAAACCATGTTGGGGAATATTATTCCCTGATGGATCTGTGCGTGCCAGGGTTATTGGGCGATTACGACAGTATAAAAGGGAAATTGAAGTCGCCGTCACCAGAGGTGCTCAATACCATCATGCAGCGAACGAAGCCCTTTGTGTTGCGCCGCACCAAATCGCAAATTCTGAAAGAGCTTCCTCCAAAAACGGAAACGGATATTTTCTTAGAACTCACGGATCGTCAGAAAGCCCTGTACCAGCAGACTGTGGCCACCATTCGGTCGACGATTACGTCAGCGTATCGTACGAAAACGTCATCACAGGCGCGTATTATTGCCTTGACCGCTATTTTAAAACTACGACAAATCTGTCTCTCGCCCAGACTCATTCAGAAAGACAGTCCAGATACGTCTCCCAAGTTAAGTTGTGTCGTTGAACGGCTGCAAGAACTGATAGCTGAAGGTCACAGTGCCTTGGTCTTTTCGCAATTTACCTCCTATTTAGATCTGGTCGAACAGGAATTTTCTGCGCATCAGATTCCCTATGTCAGACTGGATGGGTCGACACCGACGGCTACCCGAAAAAAACTGGTGCAGGAGTTTCAAAATACAAAACAGCCGATTGTCTTTTTACTTAGCCTCAAAGCTGGTGGACAGGGGTTGAATCTGACCAAAGCGTCTTATGTTTTTCATTTAGACCCATGGTGGAATCCAGCCGTCGAGAATCAGGCTTCGGATCGCGCGCATCGCATAGGGCAAAAGCAAAAAGTCTCGATTATGCGTTTGCTCATGCGGCATACGATTGAAGAAAAAATGATGGCGCTCAAGCAACAAAAAATGGAACTCTATGATGCGGTGTTGGAAGGCGCCGCCCATCAAGGAGGGGGAACCTCACTTTCTCAAAAGGACTTTGAATTCTTACTGGATTAGATCTTTTAGGGGGGAATTCCTCAATGGTACAAAGAAAGAAAAGACGGTGGGGTAAACCTTCTTGATAGTATAAAACGATGATCGCAACAGCACATGACAACACATTAGCCTCGGAATTGGGTATTGCGGCCAAGCAGGTGACCGCCACGGTGGAGCTGTTGGATGATGGCGCGACCGTGCCGTTTCTCGCACGCTATCGGAAAGAGGTGACGGGTGGGTTAGATGAAGTCGTCATTACGACCATTCGAGATCGTGTGGTCCAATTGCGAGAGTTAGACAAGCGGCGAACAGCCATTTTGGCGTCGCTGGAAGAACAAGGCACACTCACTGACGTGTTGCAAGGCCAGATAGACGCGGCTTCCACCATGACCGAGCTGGAAGACCTCTATCTCCCGTATCGCCCCAAACGCCGCACCAGGGCCATGATCGCCAAAGAACGAGGCCTAGAATCGTTGGCTCAAGCTATCTGGGAACAGAACGCGCAATTGGATGTGATCGGTGAGGCACAGAAATTTCTCAAGCCAGAATCGGGCGTAGAATTAGTGGAAGATGCGCTGGCTGGCGCACGCGATATCATGGCTGAATGGATGAACGAAGATCAGCAAGCACGCGCATCCATGCGCACATTATATTTGGAACAAGGCCTATTCAAGACCACAGGCGTACGTGGGAAAGATGTGCAAGGGAGCAAATATCGAGATTATCTCGAATGGGAAGAGCCGGTCGGGACGGCGCCCTCTCATCGTGTGTTAGCCATGCGCCGTGGTGAGCAGGAAGGCTTTCTGACCTTTCGGGTGGTGGTGCCGGAAGCGGCCGCACTAGCATTGTTGTCTCGTTTGTTTGTGAAAGGGAACGGATCGGCTTCGGATCAGGTGACGCTCGCCACGCACGATTGTTTTGCCAGACTGTTGTCGCTTTCGATGGAAACCGAAACCCGTCTGCAGACCAAAACTAAAGCCGATCAGACAGCCATTGACGTGTTTGCGCAAAACGTCCAGCAACTGCTCATGGCGCCGCCATTGGGTCAAAAGGCCATGTTAGCCATCGATCCCGGGTTTCGCACCGGTTGTAAAGTCGTCTGTCTGGACCGGCAAGGGAATTTGCGTCATACCGATGTGATCTATCCCAATCAAGGCCCAGGAGGCGCCTCCAAAGCAGGGGACACGGTGACCGAATTATGTCAGCGCTTTCAAATTGAAGCGATTGCCATTGGCAACGGGACAGCAGGTAGAGAAACCGAAACGTTTATTCGTGCGTTAAAATTGTCCCCGGCTATTGCTATTGTCATGGTGAATGAAAGTGGGGCCTCAATTTATTCTGCCTCTGCCGTGGCACGAGAAGAATTTCCTGATCAAGATATCACCGTGCGTGGAGCCGTCTCGATTGGGCGACGACTCATGGACCCGTTGGCTGAACAGGTGAAGATCGATCCCAAGGCCATTGGAGTGGGGCAGTACCAACATGATGTTGATCAAGGCATCTTGAAACAGCGGCTTCAGGATGTGGTCATCAGTTGTGTGAATCGCGTAGGGGTAGATGTCAATATGGCCAGCCCGCAATTGCTCACCGCGGTTTCGGGTGTGGGGCCGCAACTCGCCACGAATATTGTGGCCTATCGACAGGAACATGGCCCTTTTGCCAGTCGAACGACATTAAAGAAAGTCCCTCGGTTGGGAGCCAAAGCGTTTGAGCAAGCCGCAGGATTTTTACGCATCACCGATGGTGCCCATCCGTTGGATGCGAGCGCCGTCCACCCCGAACGATATTCCGTCGTCAACGCGATGGCCAAAGATTTGGGTTGCACGGTGAAGGATTTGATGAAGGATACAGACCGACAGAAAGCAATCGACCTCAATCAATACATTACCGAAGAAGTGGGAAAACCGACCCTAACCGACATTCTCTCCGAATTGGCTAAGCCTGGTCGTGATCCTCGTCAGCAATTTGAAGCCGTGAAATTTGATGAAGGTGTGCAATCCATTGAACAGGTCACACCCGGCATGATCTTGACTGGTGTGGTCACCAACGTCACGGCCTTTGGTGCTTTTGTCGATATCGGAGTCCATCAGGATGGCCTCGTCCATATCAGTCAACTCGCCAATCGATACGTCAGCGATCCCAATACGGTTGTCCAGGTCAACCAACAAGTCAAAGTGACTGTGTTGGAAGTCGACATCCCACGCAAGCGCATCTCCCTCTCCATGAAAGCGGTCCCAATCCAGACGACTTGAATGTTCTGAGTGAACGAATGAGCGCTCCCCTTACAGGGTTAGGTGAAGAGACGGAGTTATGAAGGCAAAGCTATGATTTTAGCAGATAGACAGGCCTTGCGAAGCTTGATATCCAGTGTCGCTAAAGGCAGATTACGTCGTTGAGCTAACTCGAGATAAGAAGCGTCGTAGGTAGTTAAGTCATACTTCTTGGCTAGAGCCAGAGTTTCTTCCATGGCTCGTTCGGTTGAAGCGGCATCAATTTCCAAAGGTAATGCTCGAAGTTCTGTGACCAACCGACTGACATCTTTGGCTGTGAGTCGGCCTTGTTTGACTGCAATGAGTAAGACGTTGCCAATCTCTAACGGCCAAACGGGTGGAACAAAAGCAATGTCATCGGTTAGACGGTCACAGAGGACATCAAGTGTGGGATTGCTTTCATCGGGAAGGGCCCAACCCAATGCGACTGAACTGTCGAGGACAAACGGCATCAGTAACGATGTCCGAGATGAGCCAAATCACGGAGCGTTTCGTTCTTTTTGAGAAGACCTTGAGTGGTGATACCTCTTTTACGAAGGGTTTCCCGGTAAGAACGGATACCGTTGATCGTTTGGCGAACGGCTTCGGGATCCTTTCGGGTCACGGGGATGAGCTCGGCTACTGGATGGCCATGCTTCGTGATGGTGAAGCGCTCTCCTTTTTTGATCCGCTTCAGCAACTTGGGTAAGTGGGTTTTGGCCTCATAGGCTCCAATTTCAGGCATCGCGAATATCTCCTCATTTAGACTAGCTATAGACTAGTTTATGGTAGAAGACAGAACCTGTCAATATGGACACAATTGGTGTTGATGGACATGTTTTGCCAAACCGGCAGGAGGGCAGGGGGCGTCTTGGTCTCACTCTGAGGACCTTCTCCCGATATCAAAGAAAGTCGTACATCAGGATGGCCTCGTCCATATCAGTCAACTTGCTAATCGATTTGTCAGTGATCCTAATGCAGTAGTCCAGGTCAACCAACAAGTCAAAGTCTTCGTCTTGGCAGTCGACATTCCACGCAAACGCATCTCCCTCTCCATGAAAGCGGTTCCAGTCGAGACAACCTGATTAGTGGTTGCACGTCCATCTGTTTGTCCAAAATTGGATAGTACTCGTTGTTTCCTTTCCCCCCTGTTGGCTGAAGTGACCAATGCCATCCAATCCATAGATATGTTGCTTTCGATCCGTTCTTTTTTCGTTTTCTACAGCCCAACTTGCGTGAGTAAACACTCTGTGATACTTTAAAGCGTATCGTGTAAGACCTCTTTTTCTTGGGGCGACAGACCCCGAAAGAACGAAGTAGGGCCTTACACGATTTTTTTGTCCAAGCCCTCCTTGGTCTCCTGAAAGCAGGAACAACCCAACAAGCATCCAGGAGTTGTGTGGTGGAACAGAAAGGGTCGTCGGCCAGATCCGACACCCCTTGGTGTCTCGTAGCGTGAATTTTTGTGAAGAATAGCATTCAAAATCGAAAGAAGGGTTATTGATGATTGAAGAGATGGTTGCCAAAATTCGTGAAGGAATGAATATCCGAAATGATTTGCTGGCAGGCCTCGTGGTCGCACTGGCATTGATTCCTGAAGCTATTGCCTTTTCCCTTATTGCCGGCCTCGACCCCAAAGTGGGGTTGTACGCCTCGTTCTGTCTCGCCACAGTCGTGGCCTTTTCCGGTGGTCGGCCTGGGATGATTTCGGCAGCCACGGGTGCAATGGCACTGTTGATGGTCACGCTGGTGAAAGATCACGGGCTGCAATATCTGTTGGCGGCAACGGTGCTAACTGGCGTACTGCAAATCCTGGCAGGCTGGCTGAGGCTGGGATCCTTGATGCGCTTTGTGGCACGTTCGGTGATCACTGGTTTTGTGAATGCGCTGGCGATCTTGATCTTTGTGACCCAGTTGCCAGAGCTGATTGGTGCGAGTTGGGAGGTCTATGCGATGGTGGCGGCGGGCTTGGCTATCATTTATCTCTTTCCGTATCTTACGAAGGCCGTGCCTTCGCCACTGGTGGCGATTGTGGTGCTGACAGGGGTGTCCATTGGCCTTGGCTTGGACATTCGTACTGTGGGTGATATGGGCCAACTTCCTGACAGTCTGCCGATCTTCCTGCTGCCAGATGTGCCGTTGTCCTTGGAAACGTTGTGGATCATCTTGCCGGTGTCGGCCACGCTGGCTGTGGTGGGCCTGCTAGAGTCCATGATGACCGCATCCATCGTCGATGATCTGACGGATTCTTCCAGCAATAAAAATCGCGAATGTGTCGGGCAGGGAATTGCGAACATTGCATCTGGATTCATCGGTGGCATGGCGGGATGTGCCATGATTGGCCAGTCAGTCATTAATGTGAAATCAGGTGGGCGAGGACGGCTCTCCACCCTCGCGGCAGGTGTGTTTCTGTTGCTGATGGTGGTCTATATCGGTGACTGGGTGGGTCGTATTCCCATGGCTGCCTTGGTGGCCGTGATGATTATGGTGTCAATCGGTACCTTCAACTGGGCTTCGATCAGAAATTTACGAGAGCATCCGAAAAGTTCGAGTGTGGAAATGATCGCCACGGTCGTGGTCGTGGTGGCCACGCATGATCTGGCGAAGGGCGTGCTGGTTGGCGTGCTCTTGTCCGGTTTCTTTTTCGCGCACAAGGTTGGAAAAATCTTGCATGTCGGTGGGAAGTCGGAAGACAGTGGCCGTCTGCGGGCTTATACCGTCACAGGGCAGGTCTTCTTTGCCTCGGCAGAGCGTTTCGTCAATTCATTTGATTTCAAGGAAGTGATCGAACGAGTGCGCATTGACCTGAGTCGTGCGCATTTCTGGGACATCACGGCGGTCAGTGCGTTGGATAAAGTCGTCATCAAGTTTCGTCGCGAGGGAACGGAGGTCGAGGTGATTGGATTGAATGAGGCCAGCGCCACGATGGTTGATCGCTTTGCCGTTCATGATAAGCCCGATGCCGTCGAAGCCTTGATGGGGCACTGAGAGGGGATCATCCCATGAAAAACGAAAACACCGTATTGGCTTGCGTGGATCAATCACATTTTGCGGATTATGTGGCTGACTATGCGGCCTGGGCGGCCTGTCGCATGGCGGCACCATTGGAATTCCTGCATGTCATCGATCGGCATCCCGAGATTTCGACCAGTGATGATCATAGTGGAGCGATTGGCTTCGACGCGCAAGAAGTCTTGTTGCATCAACTCTCCGATGAGGATGAATGTCGTAGCAAGGCGATCCGTGAGCGGGGAAGGATCTTTCTCAATGACTTGCGGGAGCGGGCGATTGTGGCGGGAGTCAGCGCACCAGACGTTCGCCAGCGCTACGGGGTGTTGGAAGAAACGTTAGTGGAACAGGAAAAAAGTGTACGGTTGTTTGTGTTTGGTCGCAGAGGGGAATCGGCTGAGTCGACCCAACGTGATTTAGGGCGCAATGTTGAGCGGGTGGTGCGCGCCCTGCACAAACCGATTCTTGCGGTTACGGATAGTTTCACAGAACCGCGGCGAGTCATGATCGCGTTTGATGGCGGGATTGTCACGAGACGAGGCGTGGAAATGGTGGCGGCCAGCCCTCTCTTTCGTGGATTGCCGGTACACCTCCTGATGTCGGGGAAAGAAAGTCAACAGGCATCCAAGCAACTGGAATGGGCGAAGTCGACGTTGGAGGCCGCGAATTTCGACATTTTCCCTTCGCTCATTCCTGGTGATGCGGAGAGCGTGATAGCCAAGGCTATCCGTGAACAAGAGATCGATATGCTGATCATGGGTGCGTACAGTCATTCTCCTCTTCGCAGCCTATTGTTCGGGAGCAAAACCTCCGATTTGTTGCGTTCAGCTAAAGTTCCGACATTGTTGCTCCGATAGGTCAACGGGCTAGCTTGTCTGAGTAAAAAATCTGTGTAACCGTCAAGCGTATCGTGTAAGACCTCTTCTTCCGGGGGCGACAGACCCCTTGAACTTGAAGTAGGGCCTTACACGTTTTTTTTGCTCAGCCCCTTCTTGGTTTCCTGAAAGCAGGAACAATCCAATAAGCATCCGGAAGTTAGTTGATAGGACAAAAAGGGTTGCCGGCTATGGCCGATACCTGAATGCGTGTGTATGTATAAATGAGATCTGGTTCTCTTGTGAACCGAAAGAAGGGTCAGTGATGGTAAAAAAGATTGTGGCCAACACCCGTAAGGGTATCCATGGGGGTATGAAGAATATCTCGGAGATTGGCTATCATATTATTGTGTTATGTTTGAGTGCGGTGATTGCGATGTCCCTTCCTATTGTTGCGACAAATTTTCTCGCGTACTGGACGAAAGTGGGAAAGGAGAAAGTGTCACTCGTCACCTTGGAAGTAGGGGTCGCGGTGTTACTGATTATCGTGATGACCTATATCCGGAGAAGTTGGAAGGATAGAAAGTTGGCCAAAATGGCGATTGACGCAGGCTTCGTGTCATTTTTCCCCAAACGAGGGAGAAGGAGCGAGGATGGGATTCGGAAGTTGCGGGAGACTCAGGGCCGTGGGCGGACGGTCATGGTCATCGGGTCAAGCGGGTATGACACGTTGCGTGATCAGGTGGGAGACTTATCGACTGTGCTGGATAAATGCCTGGGAGCCAATATTATGCTGGTGAACCCCTTGAGCCACGGTGCGAGTGCACGTATCCGGGCGATTGCGGATCCGATGATGTCAATTGAGAAATATCGAGAGGGAGTCAGGCAAAGTATTGAGTTACTCAAAAGACTTCAAGCGGTTGGGAAGTCCGTCAAACTCAAGCTCTATTCAGACCCCCCGCTCCTGAAATTGGTGATCCTTGGAGATTATCTCTGGATGCAGCATTACCATACCGATTTGGATATTCAGGAGATGCCGGAATATGTCTTGCGGCACAATTCCAAAGACCATGGACTCTACACGTTGTGTTACCAATATTTTGTCCAGCGATGGGAACGGACCGACATACCGGAGTACGATCTGGAGACCGACGAGTTGGTCTATCGAGATAGAAATGGTCGAGAAGTCAGCAGAGAACAGTTTTGGCCGGAAGATGCGTCGCCGGGTATAGAGCAGGGAAGAGACGTTCCCGAGTTGATGGCCACACCACACACGCCCAAGGAGCTTTCAGATCTGGCGCATGCGATGTGTTGAACCATGGAATAAATAGAGGTGTGTATCAAGATAGCCTCGTTCAAATCAGTCAACTGGCCAATCGTGATATCAGCGATCCCAATACAGTCGTTCAGGGGAATCAACACGTCAACGTCACCGTCTTAGATGTCGACATCTCCCGCAAACCTATCTCCCTTTCCATGAAAGCTCTTCCAAGCGAGAACACAAAACGGTTTTTCATCCGCTGCGAAAAATTATTCTCTGTCATCAGTACACGTTGGCCTTCCTGATCCTATTGCATGAGGAACTGGCCTTGTCATTCCTCTCCTTTTTAAGGAGAGGAGAGGTAGAGTCTAGGGCACATCTGAGTCCACCATATGAATGTAGACCTCATCATTCGCATCAGCGCCTTCGTTGGCATCTTTGCGGTCATGGCCCTGTGGGAAATGCTGGCCCCCCGCCGTCAATGGCAGATGGCCAAAGGCAAGCGTTGGATGATCAATCTCGCGATGGTGGGATTCAACTCCTTCTTCACTCGAGCCGTCTTCGCATCAGGCCCCTTTGGGGCAGCAATCTTGGCGGAGCAAAGAGAGGTGGGCCTCCTCCAGCAAATCAATGGGCCCTGGTGGGCAAAAGTCATGATTGCGGTCGTCCTGTTGGATCTGGTGGTCTATGTGCAACATGTGCTGATGCATGCTGTCCCCTTACTCTGGCGACTGCACATGGTGCATCATTCCGATTTGGATTTCGATGTGACCACCGGGGTGCGGTTTCATCCAATTGAAATTGCCCTCTCAATGGTTATCAAGATAGGAGCCGTCATCCTAATTGGCGCGTCACCAATTGCCGTGCTCATATTCGAGGTTCTACTGAATGCGACCGCATTGTTCAATCATAGCAATGTGTCGATTCCCACGAAGGTGGATCGCGTGTTCAGGTGGATCGTGGTCACTCCAGACATGCATCGCATTCATCATTCGATCATCCCACGAGAGACCAACCGAAATTTTGGGTTTAATCTTCCATGGTGGGATCGTGTGCTGGGCACGTACCTGAAAGATCCCAGCAAGGGACATGAACACATGACGATAGGCCTCGAACAGTATAGGGACCCAACTCGGCTCACATGGCTGAAGCTTGTCGTCTTACCCTTTGTTGGAGAAATTGGGAAATATCCAACGTGGCATGATGAACAAAACGAAGTTGGTACCGAAAACAAAGATTGAAAATTGCCGCCTATGTGATGCATTCAAAATTTTTGACAGGAATCATGCTCGGCATCTTTTCAGTGGCTGATCATTTGCTGCTTGACGACTAGTCGTTGGTACCCACCGGCAAACTGGGCTGCTCGATTCTTCCACTTTGTAAGGGGCTTGGGCTCGAAGAAGGCCCAAGCAGGTGGGGTAGAGTCGTTCAACTGGTCAATAACACCTGAATGAAAGCGCATAGCCTATTCACATGTCTCTACCTCCCCCAGCCCCTCCTTACAAAGGAGGGGAAGTCGAGAGCCAAGTCTCATCTTGGTTAACCCACACAATTCAACGAAGAACCAATGAAGGGAAGCGCTGTTGATGGCGTGGACGGTGTATATGTTGGAATGCTCCGATAGCAGTTTGTACACGGGGATCACCGTGGATCTGGAACGTCGTCTTGACGAACATTCGAAAGGGAAAGGCGCCAAATATACCAAACACCGTGGGCCGTTCACCGTGGTGTTCACCGAACGTCAGGAGTCAAGAAGCCAGGCGTTAAAGAGAGAAGCGGCGATAAAAGCCATGACCAGAGAAGAAAAATTGGGATTAATCGGGACTAGATAAACCGATCGCTTGGACGTTCCCTTATCTGCTCTTCATTCGTCATCAACATTTTCTCCTTTCCGTCATCCTCGACATGTTGCATCGGACATCCATCTGCACTTCGCCGTCAATCCCAACATTAGTTATTGGGAAACCATCCTTTCTTCATTCGTAATCCTTCACAAGAAATCGCAGAGAAAAGTGACCCATTCTGAACATTCAGGAATGTTGGAAGGAGCCAGGGAGTATAGGTGAATGCAAGGCCTGATCCTATCCACGCTCAAACTCTCTCAGAAGAATCGTCAAAGAAACGTGGAATGTTTTTGAAGGACAGGGGAGTTGAAGGAAATCTTGCGGTAGGCGTGAACGGAAGACCTCACCACCTCATATGAAGGCTTTGATGGGAAATCAGACGGTTTAAGTCTGATCGTTCCGTAGTTGAGTGAGTAGTTTTTCTATAGCCGCGGAGATGTCAGGAACTTTGTTCTGGGTCACATCCCAAATTATATGAACATTCAATCCAAAGTAGCCATGCGCGATCACATCTCGAAAGGCGGCAGCCTTGGACAATTCAACCTCAGGCATCATCTCGTGGATTTCCGATGGCAAGTGCTTGGCAGCCTCACCGATAATTTCCAAATTGCGAACCACGGCATCGAAGACCAACTCATCGCTTTGAAAGGTTTCCAGTGTCATGCCGTTGGTGTAACGACGCACCTTATTGGAGGCTTCAAGGATATCTTCCAGAAAAAACGTATAATCACGCGACACGAATCAAATCCTTTTCGATGAAAGGTCGCATACGTGGCTTCACGGTATCATCAATAACCAAATCGACGCTCGTATGAAAAAGGTTTTCCAAATAAAACTTAAGATCCATATAGGCATCGAAGGTGGGTGGGGCTTGGAACTCCACGAGAACATCGATGTCGCTACCCTCGTGCATCTCATCACGAGCAGCCGAACCAAAAATGCCCAATTTCTTGATGCCAAATCGGCGTACGATTTCCTCACGGCCATTTGTTAATAACGAGAGAAGATTCGTGTGGTTCATAGCATTGCCTCCACATAAAACCATATTCCCTACCTGCCGAAAAATGATGCCAAAGACATCACGACAACGATGGAAGTCACAAAATCGTGGATCGTCATCTTTCTCATGGAAGCTTACCAAAAACGGTTTAGGTTAGCATCATGCCCATCTTTTCGAGCAGAACTTCCGCATATTTCGGATGGCAAATTCATTCTATCATAACATCCATCTTCCTCCATGAGTGGCATTCCCGCCTTTATTCGGCAGAATTGCATCTGCTCTTCTCTGTCATTCCCGTCATTGCTCATCGGACATCTAGCCCTGTTTCAGCTCAAAGGGAAAAGAGCCACTTGTAGGGGAAATTAAAAGAAGGTTTACCTAACCTACCACCTTCATGTCGGCCAACCGGGTTGACGCTCAAATCAAGAGGCGGGCCGTGTCTGAGCCCGGCGAGTTGCGCCGCCCCTCCGTGGGCCTACGTCGGCACGCGGCAATGTGACTGACCTGGGTGGAAAGGGTTTTGGCCACTTTCGCTTTACAACAAAGGCTGCGCCCTTCGTGATGCGCCAAGCAACAGGCTCGGTGGCCGGGCTGAAACCCGGCATCTAAAAGACAAGTGCCATCCATCTTTTCTGTGAAGCCCTCCACAAGAACCGCAGAGAAAAGTGACCCATTCTGAACATTCAGGAATGTTGGAAGGAGCCCGGGAGTATGTGTGAATACACGACCTGACCCCAAGCATGAATCGCAATGGAGACCCTTGAATTCAAGTAGTAAGTGCAATTATTTCTCCACCAGCGGGACGAAGTGCTTGTGAAAAAGTTCGTTGGGGGTTCGATACCCTCGTGTTTTCCTGGGACGATGATTGAGGTGGTCCACGGCCACGTTCACCTGTTGCCATGACACCTGCCTGAAATCCGTCTGCTTCGGGAAAAACTGGCGAAGCAGGCCGTTCGTATTTTCATTGATCCCGCGCTCCCATGATGAATAGGGATGGGCAAAGTAGGTCTGGGCCCCCAAGGCCCGTGCAATCCGTTCATGCTTCACAAATTCTGAGCCATTATCAAAGGTGAGCGTCTTGACGCGAGCTTTGAAGGGGCGCAGCAGGCGGATGATGGCGGCACACACGACGCGCGCTGACCGGCTCAAGACGCGTGAGCAGACCGTGTAGAGGGAGGCGCGATCCACCACCGTGACGAGTACGTTCTTGCGATCCTTCCCAATCACCGTATCGCATTCCCAGTCACCCAGTCGGACTTTCTTCTCCACGACTTGGGGGCGCTCCTCAATCGAGACGCGATTGGGGATACACGAGGCGCGTGCGCCTGAGCCGTACCGTTTGCGCCGCCGCTTGCCCCCTTGCCGCAGAAACGGCTTCAATGGAGCCTTGCGGGTAGCATCTCCGTAGATGAATCGATAGATGGTTTCGTGGCTGAGGCTGATCGCATGATGCTTCTTCAAGTAGCCACTGACCTGTTCTGGGCTCAAGTAGTGACGAATGAGCTGCTCGATAAGAGGCGTGAGTTCATCTGTCAGCTTGCGCGCCTTCTGCCGATTCGCAGAGTCCTTGCGCTGTTTCACGATGTGCCGCGCCCAGTAATACGTATACATATGGCACTGCGCATAGGTATTCCGTCTGAGTGCTCGACTGATCGTCGAGGCATGCCGGCCCAGGGCGTCGGCAATGTGTTGCTGCGTACGCCCTTCTCGGCGGGCCTGCCAGATGTAAAAACGTTCTTCATCTCGTAACTGTTGGTACTGGGGCATCCGTACGGCTCCTCGTGTGTCATGAATGGTGTGGGGTCCATATCGTACCCGATTGAGGAGGTGCGAAATATTGCACTTATTATATGAATCCGCGGACTTTGGAGAGATACGGATGCAAGTGACGACAGGACAGGCGGTTTCACTTAATGATGCTGTATCTGTTCAATCGCCTGTGCCAGTGTGAGCTCTTCACCTTCCTCATATTGAAGCCTGTCGCCGGCAATGATATGGGCAGCCCCTTTAAGGCATTCCAGAAGTGAGGGATGGGGGAAGATTGATTCAAGCAGGTAGGTGTAGGGTAGTTCCCGTTCAATCATGATGGAGGCGGCGCCGATGATGGTATCAGAGCCTGCACCAATGGCGCGGATACCCAGGATTCGATCGTCCCCCTCAGGCCCCACGATCAGTTTGACAAAACCAATGGGTGGACGCATGGCATGGGCACGATGATTCCGGGCGAAGGGATATTTGCCAACACGCACGTCACCATATTTTTCGCGCGCTGCGGTTTCAGTCAGGCCCGCACCGGCGAGCATGGGGACGGTGAAAATAATGTATGGGACATGATCCATGTTTTGTGAGGAATCGATGCCCAGGATATGAGCTGCGGCGCGGCGTCCTTCTGCTTCAGCAACATGGACCAGTGACATGTCTGTGGAGGTGTTGCGATAGCCGATGTCGCCGACAGCATAGATCTCTGGGATGTTGGTTTGCATATGTTCATTGATGGCGATGTACCCACGCTGATCTGTTGCAACGCCGGTGACCTCCAGATTCATCTTATCGCTGCATGCTGAACGACCAATAGCCACCAATACCATTTCCGTCTCAATCTGTTGCGTGGTGATATCTGTTTGAACGCCGCGTTCTGTCAGTTTCATCCCTTGATATCTGCTGGAAGGAATCACATGGATATTTCTGGTTTTAAACGTATTCGCTAGGAAATGACTAACGTCAGGGTCTTCATGGCCCATGATATGTTCACGCGTGTCAACAAGATAGACCTCGGTCCCCACGGCGTTGAATATGCTTGCAAACTCACAGCCGATGACGCCGGCACCCAGGATGAGTATCGATTTCGGAGTGTGTGTCAACGCAATGGCTTCGTCGCTGGTGATCACTTTGGGATTATCCAGGGGTATGCCAGGCAGAATACGGGGACGCGTACCGGTCGCGATGATGATTTTGTCGCTGGCGTATTCATCTGCGCCGACACGTACGCGTTTGGCTTCGCAAAAGCTGGCCCGGCCTTGAACAACGGTCACCTGTAGTCGGTTCAGTCGGGATTCAAGCATGGCAGAAAGTTTATCAGACGATTTTTCAATGCCGTGTTGAAGCTTGGTGAAATCAAGTGGGAGAACTTGGCCGTACACATCTTCAAGATACTTGATGTGCAGATGTTCATTCGTGATTTCATAGGCAGCCTTGGTTCTGAAGGCGCCTTCAATGCCGTAACCCATCAATGGGCCATCGTTGATGATGATGCATTTTTTCCCCTTGAGTGCGAGCTTGCTTGCCGCACTGATCCCACCGGGGCCACCACCGATCACGAGTACATCGCAATATTCAAGTTTCACCACATCCCCCAATTCTCTCTCATTCATTTTCTCAACTTAGGAGTTCATGCCATCTTCGTTCAGTGGAGGGTACGTCCATCGCACGTCGATATCGTCAAGTAGTCTAGCAAGATATTGAGCGTTGTTGCATAATTGGCCTGTGATGGTGGGTGTGGATACCATGGTCCATGGCACACAACGTCTATATCGTCCGATACTGTGTTCATCACGTGATCGTCTCCCCCATTTGGCACCAACTCGAACACCAGTGTCAGGCATACTTCTTCACGTCGTTTGCCTTCCTATTTCCCTCCCCTTCGTCATGCCCGGCATTTTCCAGTTGGCAGCCATCCTTGTTTTACAGAACCTTCCCCAAAAAACACGCTCAGAAAAGTGAAGGATAATGAAGATTCAGGAATGTTGGAAGGGGCTTGGAAGTAGGTTGGAATAGAAGCCTTGAGCCAAATTATTATCGGTTCACGGCTTGCATCCCTGCGTCAGGATAACGGGCTCCTGCTGCCACGCCATCCGGTGCAATGGCTTGAAGGTGTTGCAACTCTTGCTCGGTCAGCGTGACCTGCAAGGCTTCAAGGTTTTCCTCTAGATATCGCCGTCGTTTCGTGCCGACCAGCGGGATAATATTGTTGCTGAGCCCATAACCAGGCGAGGACGAGTTGGGCAGTGGTGATGCCCTTCGCGGCAGCGAGTGTTCCCAACTTGCTTACGAGTTCCGTATTGCTGGCGAGGTTCTCGCCTTGAAAGCGCGGTAGATGCCGACGCCGATCGTCAGGGGCGAGGTCGTCCATGTTCGTCATCTGGCCTGTCAGAAAACCACGGCCCAGGGGGCTATAAGCGATAAAGGTGATATTCAGTTCGCGACAAGTGTTGAGTAATGCCTTCTCAGGCTCACGGCTCCAGAGCGAATACTCTGTTTGTAACGCTGCAATGGGATGGACTGCATGGGCTCGACGAATGGTGGAGGGATTGGCTTCAGACAATCCGAGGTAACGCACCTTGCCCTGGTCCACCAATTGCGCCATGGCACCAACCGTCTCTTCGATCGGAACGAGAGAATCAACGCGATGTTGGTAATAGAGATCAATAATTGACACCCCAAGCCGCG
Organism: Nitrospirales bacterium; assembly: GCA_965248225.1. Lineage (GTDB taxonomy): Bacteria > Nitrospirota > Nitrospiria > Nitrospirales > UBA8639 > Nitrospira_E. The sequence continues at coordinate 2,279,161 of CBDFIV010000015.1, read as the reverse complement.
TGAGACTTGCCTCACATGCCTGCTGAACATAGTCTGGCCGTCCATTTTCCCCAACAAATTTTCCCGCCTGATCCCGCACAATGCCAAATTTGGTGGCCAAAAAGGCCTGGTCTCGTCTCCCCTTGAGGGCCAGCCCGAGGAGGGTTTCATTTTGTCCCATCCCATAAATGTCAGCCGTATCCAAAAAGTTTAGTCCGCCATCTAAGGCATAGTGAATGGTGGACAGTGCCTCTTCTTGATCCGCCGGGCCATAAAACTCCGACATCCCCATACACCCCAGGCCCAACGCGGAAATCTTTTGTCCGGTAGCTCCTAACTCTCGTGTCACCATCATCGTGTCTCCCTGTAACATTTCACCGTCATCACGTGGCCAGATTTCAAACGACCTTCGTTTTACCTAGTTTTTATCGTAATTTCCCTCACAACTCCAATCCTTTCGCTCAATGGAGTGCCTCGCATTGCTCGATCCTCATTTTCTGGGAGTATGTGTGAATGCGAGACCTGCCCACGAGCGGAGTCTGTTGGTCTGGTGTAGAATTCCCAGCGAAACGAGAATTTGCGAATATTTTCAGCAATGAACGTGGACGTATTGAAACGCAAAGCTTGCAACAACAGATTCGATCCCTAATATACCATCGTAGCGTTGTTTTATATAAAGGAGACGTACCATGCGAGGTTTTGCTCGTCGACGGATCTACCAAATTTTGGAATTAGGCCAAGAGGGGGACTTGCCTAGTCGCCTGTATGATTTGTCTCTTATTGTCCTCATTCTGCTGAATGCCCTTGCGGTCCTTTTAGAATCTGTCCAACCTCTAGCCGATCAATATCATGTTCAATTCGCTTGGTTTGAGGCCTGCTCCGTAGGAATATTTACCATCGAATATATTCTCCGCTTGTGGTCCTGCGTGGAGAACAAAACGTTCCAAACAGGCGTTGGCGGTCGTTTCCAATATGCCATCACTCCAATGGCCCTTATTGATCTGTTCGCCTTTCTTCCCTTCTTTCTCTCCTGGATCTTCCCTCTGGATCTTCGCGTACTTCGGATGCTGCGCCTTGCGCGCTTAGTTCGCTTGTTTAAATTAGCGAGATATTCTGAAGCGTTACGTTCCTTAGGAAATATTCTTGTTTCTAAGAAAGAAGAAATGGTGATCACGGTTGGATTGGGAGTGATCTTGTTAACAATTAGTTCGAGTTTAATGTACTTTGCAGAACACGAAGCGCAACCTGAGGTTTTTTCCAGCATACCCGCGTCGATGTGGTGGGGGGTCGTCACCTTAACGACGGTAGGATACGGAGATCTGTATCCCATCACGACGTTAGGAAAAATTCTAGGCGCGTTTATCTCCGTGTTGGGAATTGGAATGTTTGCTCTCCCAGCTGGAATTTTTGGTGCGGGCATTGTGGAATGGGCAGAGAAAAAGTCCTCTTCCAATACCTGCCCTCACTGTGGGAAGCACCCTAACAATTCGTAGACAGAACACGGTTGGAGCCTAATGGGACGATGGTTCAACCAGCATGGGTGTGAATCCTTTCAACTACCGAAGAATAGAAGACCGTTTACGAAACCAGGGGAAGACCAACATTTGTCTAAGAAACTCTGAGGGGGGCTTCCGCAGAGAGGAGAATTGGTTAGAAAGCGGATCGCGCCGTCACTAATTCAACCTGGCTTATTATAGCCATACATGCGGTTTAACACTTCTGACAAGATCGCTTCATGTTGCGCCTCGGCTTCATCCCACGTGGAACAGCGGCGGCACGTTTGATCAAGATCGCCCCCAAACACCATCGTTTCAAACAGGAGAGGGGGGCCGGCGAAGAACTGATGATCAATGCCAAGGAACACCGTAGACACCTCAATGTCGGCGACCTTGGTGTGACTCACCACCCGATCAGCCGTTTCCACCCATTCGCCAAATTCCTTCGCACCAGAAGCCAAAACGACCTCCTGATTACGTAAAATATAGAAACGCATGAGAAGAGCTCCGAATTATATGCTACGCCACCGCCTTCTCAGTTGAAACCCTCAGCCGTCTTAAACAAGAGAAGCTTCGGGCCGGTTCAAAAAAGTCCGTCCAGCAAGACCGCAGCCAAATTCTGGCGCGGAGTGTACGTTTTGTACGTGAGCACCGGAATTTGACGAGAACGCAGCTGGCGGCTTTTTTCAACAGACCCATATAGGGCACACATGACATGATGCCTGTCTCTGGTCTTCGACATCAACACTGACCACGAAATTTTATATTTGCAATTGTTGGGGGCAGTTTCGAAATATAGTTTTATCAAAAAATAATTCGATGGAAATTAATTCAAGTCTGACCCCTGCTCAAAAACGCTCAGAGAAAAGTATTCTGGACAAGGAGGAAGACGAGAAGGGGACAGGGACTATGTGGGAATACAAGGCCTGATCCTCGTTTTGTTTTGGCCGGATCGCTATGCTTCGAGACGAATTCAGATACCGTGTTTCTACTTGACGTAGATGACTCCAGGTAAGTCCTTCAGGTCCGCATCTCCCGTGACCACTTGTGCGTCCTGATCCTTTGCTGTTGCATACACAATAGCGTCGGCCATGGCTAATCCATGTCGGAGGCTCAGATCTGCGGCGAGATAGGCAATGGATTCTGTCAGTTCAATAGTATGGCTCGCACTGAGTTGGGCTGAAAATAATAAAGCTGTCTCTTCACCTTTCTCCCGCTTAATGATTTTGTATACTTCATAAATGACGATAGTTGGCGTGATGCGGTCATACCGAGAGGCGAAATACGCGGCATAGCGATTGGCGAGTGGGCCTCCTGTAAAGAATTCGATCCATCCGCTGGAATCCATGACAATCTTCACAGGCGGTCTTTCTTTTCTCGAATGGCGGTCTTGGACATCCCCTTCAGGGCTCCCTTCAGATTTTTGAGCGGCACTTCCGGCACAAGGGTAATCACTCCCCCTTTTTCAACGACTTGTAAGCGCTGCTGCGGACAGAGGTGGAGCTTCTCTCGTACGTCCTTGGGGATCACAATTTGGAATTTTGGTGAAATTGTCGTCGTGGCCATCTGGAAACCTCCATACTAATTGCTGATCGATCATGCTATCGTCATACCAGCCATCCGTCAAGCGCGTGACTTTACACAAAATGATTCGAAGCTCAGCTCAAGCCGATTCGGCCACTCTCGCTGGATTTTCGTAGACAAAGTAGGACGAATAGAGGAATGCGAGACCTGATCGGCTCACTTTGTGCAAACGTTTCCTCTACAAAAATCCGCAGAGAAAAGTGAACCATTCTGCAAAATCATGAATGTTGGAAGGCCCTGAAAGCCAGTTTGCATACAAGACCTAATCCCACTCCCCAAGGCGAAATTTGCAAAATCGGAAATTCAAGTGACCATCTTGGCCTGTAGCGGACAGACAATTCTTCTAGAACAGATCTGACGTTGAGAGAAATGCGAAGTTAAGAAGCCGTGCAGTGATAATTGTGGATGTATTGCATGATATAACGTACAAAAACAGACTATGACCCATAGTTTGACCGTATCCAGATTTCGTAATTCTACCGGTCTATTTCCAACATCTCAGTGTTGTTATGTCATCGATTGTCTTGCAGAAACGGTTCTCTGGCAGGCGCGGAGTTTGTTTCATCATCGTTTCCATTGGGTCCCAGGCGTTTACTTATTTCGTTCATTTATTTACGCTATCGACGAAATGATGTAGCGGAGGTTCGCTGCTTCTGCCCCTCGCCCAATTCTGGAGGTTCCCCTCATGCCCAACATTCCTTCTGCTACGAGTAAACGTCTATTAGCGAACGTGCCGAAATTCATCAAAGTCGTGCAACAAGCTCGTCAACGGGACGTGAATGAATCCGATACGGTCACGATCGTCACAGATATCCTAGAGGAAGTGTTTGGATTCGATAAGTACCGCGAAATTACCCGAGAATTTGCGATTCAGGGGACGTATTGTGACCTGGCGATTAAGACCGAGAAGAAGGTCGAATACCTCATTGAAGTGAAAGCGATCGGTATTCCGTTAAAAGACAGCCATATCCGACAAGCCGTCAACTATGCCGCTAAGGAGGGGGTTCGATGGGTCGTGTTGACGAACGCGATTCAGTGGCAGATTCATCGCGTCAATGTGGATGGGAAGGTCGAAAACACCATGCTCATGGAGTTTGATTTCACTCTTTTGAATCCCCGAAAGATCGATGACCAAGAAACCTTATTCGTCTTGTGTAAACGAGGCGTGCAAAAAGATCTGATCGATGAATTATACGAACACCGACAGTCGTTTAATCGCTATACCGTGGGTGCCGTGTTACTCACGGAACCGATTCTTAGCACCATTGCGCGAGAATTACGACGAATGAAGGAAGGGCTGAAAGTCAGTAGCGAGCAGCTTGAAACCCTAATGCGCGAGGAAGTGCTGAAACGAGATTTGATCGACAGCGAAGCGGCGAAGGAGGCACAAAAAACCGTACAGAAAGTGTTAAAGAAACCGCTACGTGCGAAATCCAAACCGGTAAAAACGCCCGAACCAAAAGGTGAGACAACCGAGAGTATTTCGTCGACGGCTGTCGAATAGAATGTGCGGTCGCTTTGGTGGACAATTCGATTCATGCCATGGATGGTAGGAGTCAGTCGCCCCTTTGCGATTTTCATTATATCAGGTCTGCGTAAATGCTTTAATGTATTGATTCAACTTGGGCATGCCCTCTTTGCGACTTCGCACTCTGGCAACGATCGTTCCATTATGACTACTGAAGGAGGACACATCCCGATGAAACGGAGGATCTTTTATGATCAGTCCGATTTAATGTGGATATTTTGATTTTTTAGGTCGTACGTCTTGACGCTTCATTGACACGTACCGGGTCTCGGCCCATAGCTGTTAAGCTAAGAGGACTTCTTTCTGGTGTACAATTTGGGGTCGACTCTGGCTTCCAACATTTCTAACGTCGTCATGCGGGAGCGTTGCCGATATTTGATACAGTGCTTCAGCAACGGCTCGAGTTCACGAACAAGATGGGCCATTCCTTGGCTGAACGAGGCAAACAACCACTGCGCGAGCTGAAACGCCCGCTCCTGGATTCGTTTATACACCTTCTCAAAGCTGATCTCTCGCCCCACGGCCGGGCCCCGGGCTCGGCTGGCCCACGCATGGATCCGGTGGACCAAGACCGCCGCAATCAATTTGCCATAGAGTTCACAGCGCACTCGCTGCTCATTGCCGGTGATCGAATGGTGCACACGGAGAATCGATTTGAATTGTTTGAACACCAACTCAATCTGCCAGCGCAGGCTATAGAGGGCCCGCACCATGTCGAGGGGCACCCAGGCGTCGGGCACATTCGTGATCAACAGCGTCCAGTCACCCCAGGTGAGCGTCGAGGTTCGAGCGGTCCGACCTTGTTGGCGGGCGTGCGCCTTGACTCGCCGCCGCCGTTGCATGGCCATCTGGGGACTCACGCGCAAACACACGAGACGACAGGGGGCGGTCTGCTGCGGCCCCTGGCCCAGGCGCACCAGCATCTCCCTGGTCAGAGCGGGGCCGTGGGCTAAGAGACGGGCCAGCTCCAGGCGCGCACCAGATTGGGCCGCGCTGATCGTGGGGCCCACCATGAACCGCGTGACAAAATAAGCGTCTTGGTCGATCATGGCCGTCAACGTGCGCAGCTTGAAATAGCCTTGGTCCATGAGCCCCAGATCCTGCGGGTGCAGCAGAGCAGGAAGCCGATCTGTGTAGCGATTATCCGGGACAGTCCCCGCCGTGGGCTCCAGGGAGATCAGCTCCCCTTGTTTAGAGTCATAGGCGACTTGAATCTTGCAATTGGCCGGTGAGGCATTCCCGCCCGCGCCCGGCCACACCTGCTGCAGCTTCGGGCTCACATCCCAACTCGAACTATCCATCAATAAGACGCGGCCGAATGGCTGCCGCACCCTCGGGCCGATCGTGGCCACTTGTAGTTTCTGTTGTAAGATCGCGTGCAGACAGCGCCGGAGAAACACGGCCGCTGGCGCGGTAAACCGCTGATGGAGGGCTTCCCGACTGAGGCGAGCGTGCAGAGCGGCCACCATTCCTCCCAGCGACGGATGCGTCATTCCGACTTGCCCCAGGGTCATGAGCCCCAGGAAGTCATAGGGCTGCAGCACGCCCTGGCGTTGACAGAATCCGGTCTCCTTGGCCAGACGATTCAGGCGTTTTGTTTAAAGGCGTCGAACACCTTCGTCAGGGCGGTGCTCATGCCCGGCTCCCCAAGCCCTGGGCGCGGACCAACGCGACCTCAGCGTGCACCCGGGCCGTCGTCACCGCTTTCAAGCGTTGATACCGCTTGAGTCGGCGCCGGACCTCAACCAGATCTCTCTGGGCAATAAAGAGCGTGGAGCTTTTCCCGGCCACGGTGAAGCTGAGTTGATGGTAGGGCCCATGCTTTTTGGGCTGCTGAGGGTCTTTACACTGACAACCTGGTGTGCCGCACACATTCCACTGTTGGCTTAGGCTGCCCGGCAAGACAGGCCCGAGGGTGGTCAATTGGGTCTTAAGGCGGTGAAGCGTGCGTTCTTCTTTGGTCATCGAGTCCTCCCGGTAAAACCGATAGCAGTTGTAAGGCTACCGGTATACTAGCACAAAAAAACGCCAAACAAGCGCTTCTTGAAGATTCCCCCCTCACTTTAGCTTAACAGCTATGGGCCGAAACCCGGCAACACACAAAAAAGCTAGCACATGGTTGTTGAGATGGAGGGAATATTGAAGCCAATTGGGCCACCTTTCAGAGACTGTTGAAAAAAGCCGCCAGCAGCGTTCTCGTCAAATTCCGGTGCTCACATACGAAGTGTACGCTCCGCGCCTGAATTTGGCTGCGGCCTTGCTGGACGAACTTTTTCGAACCAACCCGTGGCTCTGAGATTCAATGTGATTGTGGACCTTTTTTGCCATTAGAGGGCAGTATTATTCAACCCTTCCTATAGCTCTACTCCAACGGGGCAGTGGTCTGAGCCGTGGATTTCATTGAGGATAAAGGCGTTTTTGATCTTTGGCATGAATTGCGCAGAAATCAAAAAGTAATCGATTCTCCAGCCAACATTCTTCTCTCTGGCATTCATCCTATAGCTCCACCACGAGTATTTCTCTTCTTCCGGATAAAAATGTCTGAAAGAGTCGACGAATCCACTCTTGTGATACTTATCCATTCCGTCAATTTCTTGCTGGGTATACCCGGCTGTCTTGTTGTAGTTGGACTTATCGTTTTTCAGATCGATTGCTTTGTGGGCGACATTTAGATCACCACACCACATCACAGGCTTTTTGGCTTCCAACCTTGTTAGATACGCCAACATATCCTGATCCCACTGTTGTCTATACGGTAGGCGTTTTAATCCGTTCTGGGAATTAGGTACATAGGTATTGACGAGGAAGTAGTCTTTGAACTCTGCCGTCAATACCCGTCCTTCTTGATCGTGCTCCGGTATTCCGATTCCTCTTGCCACGCTAAGCGGTTCGGTTTTTGCCAGAATGGCTGTCCCCGAATACCCCTTTTTATTGGCCGAGTTCGCATAAATATGATAGCCGGAAATATCTTGTAATGCTTCCAATACCTGATCATCTTGGGCTTTGGTTTCTTGAAGGCAGAGCACATCTGGGTTCATTTCTTCAAGCGAGGCCGCAAACTCTTTTTTGATTGCAGCCCGAATTCCGTTTACGTTCCAAGATATCAGTTTCATATTTCATTCCATTCTCAATGGAAGGATAACGTCGTTACTCCAATTGGAAATACACAATCAGAAGAAACTACTTTACTATGACGTACCTGAATACGAGTCAAGTCTGTTGTTATCTATTAATCTATCCTGCCCATTGGGTGTGGGGTCAAGTTGCTTTGTTTATGATATAAGTATTCATCTGCTGCACGGTCTTCCCGAATTCCTGCTCTGAAGCTATATTGTAAAGCAAGCAACCTGCCCCTTTCCTCAACAGACCCACGATCCATGACGAACATCCTCTTTGACTTCACGATCATTCAGCTACTCCTCGTGGGAGGCCTGTTTATCTGGACGGGGTTTGTCCGCAGCGGGCTTGGGTTCGGTGGTGCTGCGCTCGGACTACCACTCATGCTGTTTCTCTATGACCAACCACTATTTTGGTTGCCAGTCATCGGCACTCATCTCCTATTCTTTTCGGCCATTACCTTACGTACGGGTATTCACGATGTCGATTGGCTCTATTTACGGCATGCCACGCTTTTTGTCATCCCCACGACGTTGATTGGTGTGTTCGGCCTAATCACGTTACCGACTGAGTGGCTGCTCATCTTTATTTATTCCATCTCTCTCGCGTATGGATTGATGTGGCTCTTGAATCTTTCCATCAATAGCCACAAGAGCTGGAGCGACGTGCTGTTGCTCGCGCTTGGTGGGTATGTGGCGGGAACGTCACTGACCGGTGGGCCACTCATGGTTGCGGTCATCATGAAAAATGTCGCTGTCCATCAACTACGTAATACGTTGTACGTTCTCTGGTTTACCATCGTCACGATTAAAATGAGTACCTTCGTGATTCTCGGAGTCGAGCTGCATCTGCTCACAGCCCTTATGCTCCTTCCCATCGCAGCTATCGGCCACGTGATCGGACTGAAATTTCATGATGCCATTTTGAAAAACGATCAGTGGTTCAAGCAGGTCATAGGAGGAATGTTAGTACTGATCAGCGGACTAGGTTTAATGAACATGCTTGCCTAAGTCAGCTTACATATTAACCCGGCAATTAAAAAGAGAGGTTATGCCGCAGAGGCGATTTTGGGATGTTTGAAATAGCGGCTCACTCTTGCTGGTAATTTTTGTAACTTCACCATAGGCGATTTGACCTTTTTGATGAGATGCTTCTGGCTCCTTGAAGGTGGGCGTGAATGGACACCCGCTTTCCAGTCGCCGTTCAAATACTCATCCGGATTCAACTCTGGTGAATACGATGGCAGATAGAAGAGCTCGATGGCTTGACGGTGCTTGTCCACCCATTCTTTGACAAGCTTGGCGTGATGGACTCGCAAATTATCTAAGACCAGAAAGATCTTCCTGCCAGCCCCCTTGATCAACTGTTTCAGGAATGTGATGAGCACCTGGGCGCTCATCGTTTCCTTGTATATCATGAAACGAACTTTCCCCTGGTTGGTGACCGTGGAGATCATGTTGACCGAGGTCCGTTTCGCCGATACACGAATCACCGGCGTCTGGCCTTTCGGGGCAGAGCTTCGTCCATGCTGACTATCACTGCGTATTCCCGTCTCATCGCCCCAATGAATCTCAGCCTTTTCTTGCTTGGCTCGTTGTGCCATGGCCCCGTACTCGTCTTTCAGCCATTTCTGAACCGCGGCGGGGCGCTGTTCATACGCCTGTTTCACGGGCTTCTGTGGGGTGAAGCCCCACCGCTGAAGGTAGGCGCCGACCGTTCGAATCGGCATCCGAAGACCATACTCAGCTTGAATGATTTCCTGCACTGCCTGACGAGTCCATAAGGCAAAGGGCAGCTTCAACTGATCCGGCGTGTGGTCGGTGATCAACTGCTGAATCCGTAATTCCTGAGAAATATCCAGGTGACGCTGTGCGCCCACCCGTCTTCCGCGTGTCTGGACTTGCAAGCCTTTTGCGCCGTCCGCCTGATATTTCTTCCACCATTTCCACGCCGTATGCTTGTGGACGCCAAGAATCTCGCCAATCTCCTTATAGGTCTCTCCTCGTTTCCGCAGACGGATGGCCTGCCGCCTTAACTGCTCTTGGGCTTCTGTGGTGAGTTGTCGTGCATCATCATTTTTCATCTAGAGAGTATAGCAACTTTACAGCTAATTATCTCTATATTTATTTGCCGAGTTAATAATACGGGTTGGGCATGTGTAAATGCTTTAATACTTGAATCCAAGCTCGGATATCTCATATCCAACGGAAGCAGAAGGCCTAGGTTTTGAGTCAGAGACAAATTCAGTCGGAAAGAAATGCAATATGAAGCAATGACCCCATATGCTAAATATGTTTAAATTTTTAAAAAATACCAATGAAGCGAAATTTTCTTAGCAATTATTCATTTACTCTCTCTTCAAAATTGGAGAGAATTCGACCTAGTCGTTTCACCTTTCGATTAGAAAGCCATGGCCACATTGGTATATAGAGAATATGTTTCATTAATTGTGAGGCATTTTTTATGCTCAAACTTGGTCTGCGTATGGGTGGAGGAACAATGGAGAGAGTTGAGGCACCTTGTGTTGCATCAAAGCCGTGTCTCCACAAAACACGCATGAGCTTTTCTGGCTGAGCCGTCTGAATGGGGAAAAGCCAATGACTATGAAAATAGGCCTGTTGCCCTGGGAGAGAAATTGCGGGAAAAGTCGAGAGGATAAATTAAACGTACCTGATTCGCCTGGCAATGGTCTTTGAATTATCTTGACCTATTCGTCTCTCCAGCAATCGAAGTAGGGGAACGCAAGGTTGCTTCCGAATTTGGCCTATGAGGTTGGAATCAGAGAACCCCCGAGTAGCCCTTGTTAGTACCTCGTCATGATTGGAGCCAACCAACTTGGTCATTTTGACAAAAATGCTATATATAAAAGGGAAAGAAAGGAATTTGAGGAGTGTGAACCAACAGACCTTTCGAAAAAACACCGGCCACGGTTGTTGGGGATATGCTGATTGAATTCTTCGAATTTTTTCACCTAAGGGCAGATTTCTAAATTGTAAGAGGCCACCGCCCAGGGCAGTACTTGTTTTGATCGGCCCAAAGCTAAATAGGCTGGCATCACTGTCAGGGTGTCCACGATAGCTAGAGCCTACATAGGCTTGCGCACAATCTTCAATAAGAAAAAGCCCATGTTTCTGAGCGACACGAACAATACCCTCCATTTCCATTCGACTTCCAAATAAATGTGCGATCAGTATAGCCTTTGTTTGTGGTCTTACCTCATTATTTAAATCTTTCTCACTCAGGGAAAGAGTCTTTAACTCCAGGTCAATCGGGACGGCGGTCAGACCATGATGCTCTAGAATATCAACCATTTCTCGAATTGTTATGACGGAAACTAACACCTCACTTCCATGAGGAAAATTAAGGGCTTGCAAAAGAGCATCAAGGCCGCTTCGTACGGATAAACAGGCAAGGCAATCCATATTTTTTGACCAAGCCGATTCCACTCCCATCTGCGCGTTTTCTTGAGGCTTCTGTTGAAGGCACGACCAAGCTCCAAACAGAAGATCTAACCACCCAATATCAAGCGTTCCTCGGGGAATCACTGCTTCTCCATGCACACGTACATGTTGTTTTCAGAAGCAAGTTTTTTACAATACATCATTAAACATATGTCTGTGGTGACGATACCAATCGCTCTGAAATAGTTCATCAGGATCATATTTCTTTTTTTCTTTGAGGAATTTAGGGAATTGAGGATAGCAATTTTCAATTTGTTCCCGAGTTGCCCATCTGTGGTAGGGAAGGTAGTAACTTCCCTTTCGTTTTATGGCCAGGTCGATTAGCATCTGACAGACTTTTATAGCGTGAGCTTTCCCATCTTCTGAGTGCGAAACGTGCACGTTGAATACAATGCAAGCCCAAGATTCTTTTGCCCAGACTAGAAAACTGTCTATGTCAGTTTCTATCAATCGAATCGTGCCATAGATCAGATTGACATTTTGTATTCGAAATTCTTCCTTGACTTCGTCCAGAAAGTATACGAGTTCTGGGCGAGGAACGAATAATTCCGTGATCATCTCAGAGCCACATGTGGACGAATCAATCTTTTGGTCAATTACTTGGTGATACCCGTTGGGGTAAGTACTCATTTGATGGGTATCAGACCAACAGATTTCTTGGTCCATACTAAATGCATGCTTTGCGAAAATTTTAAAAGCTTGCGGTTTGTCAATGTGTGCCAAATGGAGAAGCTCTAGCCAATCGTTTGGGGAGAGCATCTTCTGCTTTGCGGAAATTGGCGTTGCCGGATCGATTGGCAGGTAACTTACAAAAATTCCTTTTTTTAAAAAATCTTGAGATGCTGGATCTATGGAAAATTGAAAACTTCCAAATAAAAATCCATCATTCATTCGTTGGGTCATAATTGAAATCAAGTCATTAGCATCAACAATTTCCACAACACGTTGAATCTTTGTTCGTGGTACTAAACGGAGGATAACCGAATATAGAATCCCAAAAAGCCCATAGCCTCCAACGACTAATTGAAAAAGGTCAATGTTAGTTGTTCGACTACAAGTCCGAAGAGCTCCTTTGGAGTCCACAAGTCGAAATGCCTCAATGTTGGCTATAAAAGGAGGCATGCATAATCCTCCTCCATGAATATTTACTGACACGGCGCCACCAATAGTAAACAGATCAGCCCCGGTTTGCTTCTGGGCAATCCCCCATTGGAGTTCCGAGCCTAATTGTCTCTTAAGGTAATTCGGTATGAGTTCTGCCCAACTAATGCCAGCTTCCACTTCCAGAAGACCAACCTCACGATCGAATTGAAGAACGCGGTTCAATCTTTTGGTATTGAAGTGAAGCGTGTTTTTCCCAAACTGTTGTCCACCCATGGCAAAGCCTGCGCCACCAATGGAAATTGGGTGGCGTTTACGTGATGCCAATTCAATTTGAGATTGCAGATCATTGAGATTCTGAACCTCAATTACTGCCTTTGTGAGAGTTGGATTAAGGCGAGAATGATGATCATTAAGCAGTACATTTGCTGATTTATCTTCATTCTGAAATTGATGTTCTGGTTCACTCATGATACCTCGGTATTGTCAGGGGTTGGGAGCAGATCTTGCAATACAATATTTATCAATCTCGCCATCTTATTTCTTCATTCTTGAGTCTTCCCTTTACTCCGATTCTGGGTTACGCAATAGAAGACTCCGGTCAAGTGGGGACAAGTTTCCTGTCACTCTGAACTTGATTCGCAGGGTTCTCGACCCTTCGAGAGTCGGCTAGAAAGCATGGGTCAAAAGGGTAAGCCGAAGCCCGCAGAAAAATTGAAACCATCTTCCGAGAATCCAAAGTCGGCACGGAAGATTGCTGCGCGTTCCATGGTGAAGCGACCGCTGAACCCGTAACTGTGGCGCACGCGTTCCTGGAAGAGCTCGACTCCGTTCTCTGCGACACCACCGACTTCGTAGAAGGCCGCCAGCCCGAGGCGCTCGATTCGAAGATGTCGCCAGATTGTGAATCCGCGTGGGAAGACCCAGACGCGATATTCCGCCGCGGCCTCCCAGGCGGCATCGTCTCGCCAACGACCGGCGATATACCCGCGCAGCGCTCGGTTGCCCCCAAGCGTTGGTCTGGCGAAGAACGGCAGGTCGCCCGAACTTAGTTGGCTCTCGACGTGGATGGCGATGGTGTCGGTCGGCGGATGCTCTTCGTCCTGACCTCCTCCGTTGTGAAAGAGTCCAGGAACGGGGATCAGTTGGTCACCGAAGAGTCGGTAGATCACCCCCCGGTTCCAATCCTTTTGGAGCAGCGCCGCATCGATTCTCGCGCCCAGGACTGTTCCCCGGTAGGGATTGCGCTGGCTATCGCGGGTGTCCCAACGAATGCCGCCGCCCAACCAACCGAGACCATAGGGATCCGCCTCGGCGAAGAGCTTGGGAAACTCCCTGTTGGTTTGCCCTGCGTCCCCGACTTCGCCTTTGCTGAGCCAGTGGTGTTCGCCTCGCACACTCAGCTCGAGGATGACCTCTTCAAACGTTCCTTCGGGCGAATTGGAGACACCCAGGTCGAGAAAGGCGATTTGGTCGGTATAGCTCGTCTCCTGGCGTTCTTTGGTCGAAGGACCGATCCCAAAGAAGCGGCGGGTCAACGTTTTGCGATATCCCCCGCTCAGGCCGACGAAGCTGCGTTCCTCCTGGAGCACGCCACCAGTGGGAACTTCCAGATGCTTTAGCCAGCGTTGCCAACGGAACACATAATTCTGTTGGCCCTTGGTGGTGTAGGAGAGGAAGACCCCCATGAACTCGCGACGACGTTGGGCACGAAAATCGATGTCGGTGAAGGCCATGCCCAATCCAGTCCCGACATCGGAGTTGGCGAAGAAGATGGGAAACAAGAAGCTCGAGACTAGGAAGCGCTCGAAGAACCCGCCGGGCTTGAGTCGGCCCTCGGGAATATAGCGCCAGCGTTCGGGCTTTGCGACCAGCGCGGCCTTGTCGATCTTGGGAATCCGGCCATCCTCATCCACTCCGCGGTAGGGGTCGTAGCCCACCTCCTTCTCGACAGTAGGAGAAATAGGGTTGCTGTTCTTGGCCATGACCGGAAGCGCGAATAGGACGAGCATTGGCATGAGCCAGGATATGCAGTATGCGACGCAGCGGATTCGACGACAAGTCATCATGCTATTTGGAATAACTTTCGACTGAGATATTTTCCTGTCCATTCGCTTGAGTGACCTTGAGCAGGTGCGAAACTGGTTAACTAACGAGCCCGCGGCCATGCTACTCAATTCAGTAAAAAAAAGTACAGAATTATTGTTCATGCAGTGTAATCGGAGGGGAGGGCTCTCTTTGAGGGGGCGGATTGAAGAATGAATGGAATACAAGGCGAAGGCGTTGGACCAAGGGATCGTCGTGTCGTGAGATTTGGCGTCGCTTATGAACTGGAATCTAATTTTTTCGTCATCATGCCCTGGTCTTTTTCTTGCCTTAGTCGGAGATGCGTCTTGCCTCGAACGCTCTCTCGTTCACGAAGGACATACCGGTACTCAAATTTTATGATGGGCATGGAGGTCTCGAACTTTTTCCTCGGTATCGAAATATTCGTCCTCCAGGTCTTTTTGTGCCACACCACTTGCCATGGCTGCTCGGGCGACGGCCCTGGTGACTGCATCATGAACGGCCGGATCCAAAGGACTCGGAACGATTTCGCCTTGAGGCGTCGCATCAACAATGGCTTTCACGGCAGCCAGCAACATCGAGTCATTAATCTCCGTCGAGTGCGTTTCCAAGGCCCCTTTGAATATACCGGGATAGGCCAGCAAGTTGTTGACGTATCTGCCATCAGAGTAAAAGGCCGCACCGGCTTGTAATGCCTGCTCTTCTGTGATTTCTGGGACAGGATTGGTCAACGCCAGGATGATCTGTTGCGGTTTGACCATCGACGGATCAATAAGCCCTTCCACCCCCGTTGTTGAAATCACCACGTCGCAACGTGCCATGACTTCTTCCAATGGTGCGCTGTTTTGGCGAAACATTTCGACTCGATCAACGGCGGCCTGATTCTTATCACAACACCACACAGGACGGTTCGTATAGGCCATGATCAGTTTGGCAATCGCGCTTCCTGCGGCCCCCAGTCCAATTTGCCCGATCTGAATGTTCTCCAGGTCGATATTCACGACTCGACAGGCATTGATGACCGCCGCAAGACACACGACCGCCGTGCCTTTTTGGTCATCATGCATGACCGGCATATTCAGGTGTTCAATCAAGGCTGTTTCAATTTCAAAACATTCCGGGGCTGAAATATCTTCCAAATGAATGGCGCCGAATCCCCGTGAAATCCGTATGGCCGTTTCAATAAATTCCTGCGGATCTGTGGTATCAATGGGGATGGGGATCATATTGTAGCCGGTGAATTTATGAAACAGCGCGGCCTTGCCTTCCATCACTGGCATGGATGCCACAGGACCGATATTCCCCAACCCGAGGGTGCGGCTCCCATTGGTCAGAAGGGCCACCGTGTGGTGGATCCACGTGTAATTGTAGGCCTCATTGGGATCCTTCTCAATCAGCCGGCATACCTCCGCGACACCCGGCGTGTAGACCGCCTGCATGTCGCTGATCGTCTCAATTTTGGTATTGAGTGCCATCTTAATTTTTCCACCCTGATGCCGTTCAAGCACTTCATCGATAATTTGTTGGATTTTAGTCTGGTTTAATGTTCGAATCGCTTTGAGAATTCGCGCAAAGTGTTCGCGATCTTGAGAAATGACGGTCACATCTCGCCAGATGTAATATTTCCCAAGCTTTTGCGTTTTGACGTCCCCAATACTTCCGCCTTCGTTCGCAATGGTGGTCAAAAAATCTGCTAATACCCCAACTTGGTTTTCACTTTTGTAACGGATCATTCGAATAAAGTCAGTTTTTACTATTCTGGATTCCATGACGGCTTGATCTAGCATCTTCTCTATTTTTCCTCCTGCTATCGGTTATCGGTTGAAAAATAACCGTTCTTCAGTATCTCCCCAAGATACGATAAGGTCAAACAGACAAGGACATCTTTAGCGCTAATGCATTCAATGTTAGCTGAGATGTAGGATGGGGAGTTTTGTTCCCTACCGTCTTAGGCGTGTTCGCGGTGTCCTTGAATTCTTTGGTATGCTGCGACAGCATATGGCAGGAATAGGCAGAAATTTCTCTATGTTCACAACGAAGGCAATACGAATCATCGTTGCCAGTGCAGTGCTTATGCTGTCGGGTTGCAGCACCTACCAGCCTCGTGCCGTCGATAATATCTGCCATATTTTTTGGGGTGAAACCGATTGGTATGAAGCTGCTCGTGATTCACAAGGTCAATGGGGGACGCCGATTTTCGTGATGATGGCCATCATGCACCAGGAATCGCGATTTGTGGATGACGCGCAGCCCGCCCGTCCTTGGCTTTTAGGGATTATTCCTTTGCCGCGAGATTCTTCTGCGTATGGGTATGCGCAAGCCCAGGATCCAGTGTGGGAGGAATATCAACGTTTGCGCGGTAACTCGGGGGCCGATCGTGATGATTTCGAAGACGCGATTGATTTTATTGGCTGGTATACCAATGGCAGTCAAAAACGGCTCAAGGTGTCCAAGTGGGATGCCTATGGACAATATCTTGCCTACCATGAAGGGCGTGGCGGCTATGAGAGAAAGACGTATGACGAAAAGCCTTGGTTGAAACTCGTCGCCAAAAAAGTGAAGCGGCGTGCCGCGCACTATAACCAACAACTGAAAACCTGTCAGGTTGATTTGGACGATCGGGTTGATGGATGGTTTTAACATTGACTGTCTGCACATTTCTGACTAGGCCTGCGTGTCAGATGTTATGGCATGTCAGCAGTTATTTAGGGGAAGAGAAATAGAATAACTTCTGTCACACTGGGTGGCATAGGAAGGACCGGTGGATTTCTCTCAGAGCCTGAACGTCGGTTAAGAGTAGAGCTCACTGAGATGAGACAGAGTAAAAATAGGTGATTGGCAGAATGATTGCGGAGACCGCTCTGGTGGTCAGCCCGAAGACGTGTAGTGCTTCGGGCTGACCATCCGAACGAGTCTATGGTTATTTGATTCGTTGAATCGTGATCTGGGCAACCGGATTGCGCCAATCTCGACTTTCTGTTCCTGGTTGCAGATCTCCAATCCCGCCATCGATCCCTGCGTGAATGTGCACAAACCCTTCGCCAGGGTCTTCGGGAGATGGTCCTGCTCCTCCACACACCGGTCCAGGAATATTGGTGCAAATTTCATCATTGAGTTCGCTGCCTGCGTCGTAAGCCGGAGCATACACCACTTTTTTATCCCACCCCCTTGGTAACTTAACGCCTTGGATACTCACAAATGCGTCATTGGTAGGAATGAGCATAGCCGCCAGAGAAATTCGGCGAAAATTTCTCTTCGCTCTCACGGTCACTGTTGTGCTTTGCCCTGGATTCAGTAATCCCTCCGATGCTGCGGTTGCGTTGACAGCAGGGGATTCGTCTAGCACCGTTTTCAGGGGGGCAATATTGCCAGACTCTGCTAGGGCGGCGAGCTCCTCACTTGCTGGAGAACCAGCAGTAAATAATGAGATCTTCTGTTGATGGTTTATCACGAGAATAGGAGTGAACGATTGACCCCGTGTGAGGTTGGTAATGGTCACGGCATACACTTTGTTCCTCTTTTTTCCAGAAAAATCAGCAAACACGGTTGTGCCGGTCATGAATAGAGTCAGACAAACCGTTCCAATAATTCCAATCACAAACTTGGCATGATCACGTCGCATAGGACCTCCGTACTGGTATGTAGTGTGTGTGTGTGTCAGGGCTGCGAGTCAGCAACCCCATCCTTCATGGCTCACTATAGGAGATCACCATTCATAAGACCTCACGAAAGTATCACGAAACAATCATATCTTTATCGCAAGAATAGGAATTGAAGACGAAGGTTCACATAGCGCTCGTTGATAGAGAAGGAAAAGCCCTGGTGGTCGATGGGAAGGATTAGGGACGCGATTGAAGAAACAGGCTCTCGTAGGCCAGGCGCCGAGCGGCTTGAAGTTCCGTAAGATAGGTGTGTTCAGTAATATGGAGGATGTGGCGAATGTCATGGGAGGGAAATTGTTCCAGGTCCCGTAATGTGATGATGTGTCGTTGGATCCGGCTCATGGGGGAAAGTGGATCATACAGCAGCGTGTGAAGGGCGTTTTGTGACTGGTTGCTAATGTTTTTACAACGTGTGAGGCGCCCAAGCCCAGTCTCTTCAATGTCAATGACCTCGGCACGGGAAGATGACACTTTGGGGAATCGGCATAGACGAGTGTGCAGAACATGAAATATCCAGGCTTTAATGGACGGTCGTCCATCATATTCTGCAAGTCCGTCGAGAACATCTTGCCAGGCATTTTTCACGAGTGTTTCGGCAAAAGAAATGTTTGAAGTTACGGTCATTGAATACCTCAACATTCCAGAGGAGTATTGATCAAAAAGAGTCGCAAACGCCCCTTCTTCCCCGTTTCTGACGGCTTCGATTAGCAGTTGGTCAGTTGGTTCTTTGGTATGGGTGTAGTTGAAAAGCCGTTGTTCATTCTCAGTGGACAAGTTTGAACAGCGACTATTTTCCTGAACCAGGTGTGCGTGTTGGTGTTTACCAGATGGCACCTGCCGTTTTCCATCGTAATTCATACATCCACCCTAGCAAATCAATATCACAAAATGATGAAGAGATCGTCACATGTTTGTCACGGGTGACGAACGGGGGGAGATGTCGTACGACGGAAATTACGATTGTGATACGGGTAAAGGAAAGGTAAACGTCGTGCCTTGGTCAAGGAGACTTTGGACCGTAATGGGGCTCTCGTGAAGATCCAAAATCCGTTTGGTGATGGCTAAGCCTAGTCCACCGCCGCCTTGTCTTTGAAGCGTCGGGTCTGGAACTTGATAAAAGCGGTCGAAGATATGGGGGAGATCCTTTTCAGGAATTCCACAACCGGTATCATGCACCTTCACGACTACGGATTTATTCTCGAGGTGGAGGGAAAGCAAGATTGTCCCAGACGTGGTCGTATAGCGCAGGGCATTTTCTATCAAGTTTTCAAGTACGCGTTCGATCAGTGCAATATCTCCGATAATTAAGGGGACATGCTCAGGAATCTGACTGGTGACCGTGATGCCGGCTTGCGTAGCTTTCAGTTGCATTTTTTGCAGAATATCCTGAATGAGATCGACGAGAGAAAAAGACTCGAGTCGCAATTGAGTTTCGTGAGAATCCAGCTTGGCTAACTCAAAGAGTTCCTCCACCAAATTGGTTAAAGTTTGGCTGTGCTTCATCGCGATTTCAAGATAGGTTCGCCGGTCTCTGTCTGAGAGCGTCGGTTCTTTTAATAAGAGCGTTTCAAGATAGCCTTGTAAGGAGGCTAGAGGCGTTCTGAGGTCATGTGAGACATTGGCGACCAACTCCCGTCGTAAGGCATCAGATTTTTTCAAGGCGTTCATTTGATGAATGATGCGTCGGGCCATATGTTTGAATGTGGCACCTAATTGGCCAATTTCATCCTTGGAATGAGTATCTAACTCTGGTGAAAGGGGTATGTGTTTTAGGCCGTTTTGCACAAAGGTTTTCATCGTCCAGGATAACGTGGTGAGTCGTCTAGTTAGTAGATTAAAAAGCATGAGTCCCGTGAGCACGCCAAAGATCATAATGCCCAAAGCGGTCCAGGTCGTAAGGCGTAAGAAATAGCTGGCTTCCAATAAATTTGCGACCGAGTCGAATCGTTCACCGCGTAAGACGACATAGAGATATCCTTCGGGCTTGTTCTTGGGCCCAATGCGAGTGGCCGAAAAAACTTTCTGTCCATTCAGATTGCGAGGATCATCTCCAACAATTGGCAGAGGCCCAATGTCATGAAGTAAATAAAAAAGCGGTTCGAGTGACACGCGCTCTCGCTTAACTTTTCCTGGTGGTGCGGAATAGGTCAGGATATTTCCCCGCCAGTCTAATAAATAGACCTCAATTTTTGGGTTGATATCCATGTATATATGAAAGATGTGTTTAAGGGCCTCATGGTCGACTTGTCCGTCTTGGATTAATGTGGTCCCTGCCACAAGGTCTGTGGCTAATGTTCGATTGAATTGTTGAGTCAGCTCCTGCAGATAGAGACGGGTTGAATAGATGGTTAAGGCAATATAGACGGCTCCGATCAGCGCCAGGAGAGCGACAAAAACCACCGCAAGTTTGGCATAGAGGGTTTTGAACATTTGGTGGTTACAACGGCTCCTCACTCAGTTCTGAAAATTTATAGCCCACACCCCACACGGTGAGGATGTAAAGTGGTTTGGCTGGATTGTCCTCAATTTTGGCACGCAAACGATTGATATGAGAATTGACGGTATGTTCGTATCCATCGTGTCCGTAACCCCAGACACGATCCAAGAGTTGGGGCCGTGTGTAGACTCGCCCAGGATGGCGAGCAAAATGGAGTAACAGATCGAATTCCTTCGCTGTGAGTTCAATGGCTGTTTCCTGTAAGGACACGGCTCGCTTTTCGGTGTCGATCATAAAGGGGCCGATTCGAAGCACTTCTTGGGCGGGAATAGAGGGTTGGGAAGAAAATGCACTCATCCGCCGGAAAATGGCCTTCACCCGTGCCAGAAGTTCTTGAATACTAAAGGGCTTGGTTAAGTAGTCATCAGCTCCAAGTTCTAAGCCAATCACACGATCCAACTCAGTGGATTTGGCTGTTAACATCAGGATTGGGGTGTAGTTCCTTTGGGCGCGTAACTCTTTACAGATTTCGAGTCCATCCATCCCAGGAAGCATGAGATCCAGAATGATTAAGTCAAAAGATTTCGTCAACGCCAGTTGTAGCCCCGTAGTTCCATCAAGTGCATGCTGGACTTCACAGTGCAGATCAAGAAGATGGAGCTCAAGCAAATGGGCGATATCGAGGTTATCTTCGATCACAAGAACGTTGCGAGACATATGAGACGCTCCAGTCATTCTGAGTGAATCAAAGAGTAAAACACAATAATGTCACAAATCTATCACAGTGCTAGTTCTGGATGACAGATGTTTAGATCCATGCGAAACGAGAGGTGGGCGGTGGCAACAGGACGAGTCTACACTATTTCTTGTCGCCGATTTCTGGCGTCTCTTTGTCGCCATGTTCATCATTGGTTTTCTGAAAATATTGATTCAGGCTCATCTTGTCTATGTCTGCCCCGCGATCCCGCTCATTGACCGTCCGGTGAATCCTTGGTACTTTTCTGCCCACTCACAAAGGCTTTTTAACTATTCCTAATCTCTAAATGACAGGAGAGAAGAAATGAGCGACGACAAGCCCCAAGGTCTTGGAACGATGGCCGTCCATGCGGGTCAGGTCCCTGATCCGACGACGAATGCGCGGGCGGTCCCGATCTATGCGACCACCTCCTATGTGTTCAATGACACAGACCACGCTGCAAACCTGTTTGCCTTATCTGAGTTTGGGAATGTCTATTCTCGGATCATGAATCCGACCAATGATGTGCTTGAGAAGCGTCTTGCCGCTATTGACTGATGCCAGAAAGCCTCGTGCTTTGCACGGAGATGAATGACGGTAGCATGCACACCATACTTGGATGGTCAGGCGAAGCTTTTTCGCGGAGCGCGGACAACGCCACCTTTGCCTTGAAATTCTCCGGATGATTCTTGCGGGTTCGAATCATCGTTCTTGACCCTTCTTTGGTTACAAAGTGTAGCGCAACACCCTATTTTAAATTCCTGGGACCACCTCAATGGTTGAAATCTTTTGGGTAAGAAGTTAACGCCCTGATGTGAAATCGGTGAAGTCTTGGGACGGATTGGTGTGGACAAGCTGTCCATGTGCACTATACATGTACATAGCCACACTCGTTGCCGCTATCAAGAGTATCTTAACTTTCTTTAACGTGAGGCTCATTAGGTAGCATTAAGCTGTTTTGCTTTAACTTCTTCAATTTTTTTTATAGTTGCTTCTATTTTCTTTCCGTAAGTACCAATTTCAGGATTAATCACTTTTTTTAGAAGAGGCCATGCTTTACGAGTTTCAGGTGCCTCTAACATCGTATGGCGGTAAGATCCTTTGGGAAATGGAGAAATATCATTGGGATGATTTATCCTATAAAATACCCCTGCGGAAGTGAAGTTCACCAAAAGATATGTAAATTCTTGTGGTGAGAGTCCTATGCTTTCAAGATCTTCAGTTGAAATGGTATGAAATTTAAGAGCAGATGGGACATCTTTCAACATAGATTCTGCCTGGGCCATAAGAGAAAAGCATGAGGCAATTGCGAAATTTTTATTCTTCTCCAGATTCGATATTATAGTCCATACTAAGGCGGTCACCGAAAGAAAAAGTGCAAAGGCAGAAAAAATTAACTCGTATTTCATACCTCCAATCTCCTTATCCTACAAATACATAATGACTTTGCTCGATTTTTGTTGCATGAAATAAAAAATCACTACCGAAAGAGGCAGAGTATTCAGGAATGTAATTTTTATTTTGAGATAACACTATTTCCCAAACGAGCGATGCATTAATGAGAACGGCAACGGGCTTCGTCGACAATTCTCGCGGATTCATACAATAAATGCAATTTCTCCATCGACCCGCATCGGGTACGATGATGGCACGACACCCCGAATCGGCGGTTTCCATCAATCCTAGATTTCCAGGAATTCTGCGCCAAGCGAGGAGTCCGTATCCTAGAGGCGATCTATTTAATTCCACCACAATCGAAGAGATCCTTGAGGATCCCAACTTGAATACCGACGTTGCCGTCGTTGTGCTCACCCTTTCTGTGTCATGAGTCTCGCCAGGCTGCCGTTGCCGCATTGAACAAGGTATACCCCGGTGGAAGCATTGTTTCAAGGTAAGAAGCGCTAAAATTTTTTTCTAAGTTGGATAAAGGAATGTTCAGAATGGAAGCGGATTTTTGGCTTGCACGTTGGGGGAAACGGGAAATTGGGTTCCACCAAGTAGAAAAAAATTGGTTCCTGGAGCAGTACTGGCCAAGCCTGAAGTTGGCTAGTGAGAGCACCGTACTCGTGCCACTCTGTGGTAAATCTAGAGATATGCGGTGGTTAGCGCAGCGTGGCCATCATGTGCTGGGCGTCGAATTAAGCGAAGCCGCTGTGCAGGAATTTTTCAAAGAATGGGAGAAACCGCCTAAGGTTGATCAACAGGGTTCTTTTACATGCTATTCAGCGGAGAATGTAGAACTGCTGGTGGGAGATTTTTTCGCCCTTACTGCTGACGATTTGCATGAGGTGGCTGGCGTGTATGATCGAGCGGCTTTGGTGGCCCTGCCACCGGACATGCGTCGTGATTATGTCAATTTGTTGGCCGAGATATTGCCAGCAAAAGCACAAACCCTTCTTGTAACTTTCGAATACCGTCTAGATGCGAGGAAGGGCCCACCCTTTTCAATTGATATCGACGCCGTGAAGAGCCTGTTTGAGGGTAGATATGCGATCAACATGCTCGATAGTCAGCCTTTCGATTTACGTGGTGTTGCTGCTATCGAACATGTCTTTCGGCTTGGTTACCTGTAGAAATCCGGTGATTTATTCTGTCGTCTCTCTCGTCATACCCGCTGTGGTTGAGCTTGGCGTGTAATTATTGGCAGAGGCGAGTATCCATCCAGAAGAGGCTCAAGATGGATCCCCGATTAAGGATGTCGGGAATAATGGTATGGACTCCCCCTTTAAGGGCGGCATCACGATGTGCCACGCTGAACAATCATTCCCTCAGCGTTTAACTTAAGGGCACCTCTAAAAACCTACGTTTTCCGTAAATTTGGCGCCAGAACCTACTGAAAACATTGAACATGGATTATTGAAATTGAAGTTTTTAGAGGTGCCCTTAAAGGAGGAGTCATCATGAAAGGTCCCACGATGGGCATCGACCTGGCGAAGAACGTGTTTGAAGTATACGTGGAAGACGAGGCGGGGCAGGTGGTCGAGCGTCGCCGACTGTCTCGCAAAAAGATGTTGCCGTGGGTTGCCACTCGCCCTCGTGCGGTGGGGGGGATGGAAGCCTGTGGCGGGGCGCATTATTGGGCGCGTGAATGAGAGCAGCTCGGGCATACGGTCCGGCTCATTCCTCCGCAGTATGTGAAGCCGTGGGGACAGACCAATAAGAGTGATGCGGTGGATGCGCGGGCCATCTGTCGTGCGGTGCGCGAGCCCGGGATGCGATTTGTCGAGATTGCCAGTGAAGCCCAGCAGGCGGTCCAAGCCTTCCATCGTGTGCGCAGTCGCTTGATGGGCAATCGAACGGCGCGGGTGAATCAGATCCGTGGGATCTTGCTGGAATACGGGGTGGCCATCCCGAAGGGCGTGGCGGCGGGTCGCAAGACACTGCCCCTGTTGTTGGCTGAGGAACGGTGGGCGCCTCTGATTCAGCAGTTTTTGCTGGAGCAACAAGCGGAGCTCCTGACCTGGGATACCAGGATTCAGGAAGTCACCGACCACATCACTCGAGAGAGTGCGGCTCAGCCGGTGTGTCAGCGGTTGCAGGAGATGCGAGGGATCGGACCGTTGTCGGCCTCGGCCCTCTGGCTCAAAGCCGGCGGACAACCGTATCAGAATGGGCGCCACGTAGCGGCGGCCCTCGGCCTGGTCCCTAAACACACGGGCACGGGCGGCAAGATCCGGTTAGGGGGGATCAGGAAACGCGGGGATCGGTATCTGCGGCGGTTACTGATTCATGGGGCCCGGTCCGTGATCACCCACGTGGGCGAGAAACCCGATCCGCTCAGTCGCTGGCTCCGAGACCTCGTCGCGCGACGGGGTATGAATAAAGCCGTGGTGGCCCTGGCCAATAAAAATGCGCGCGTGGCCTTCGCCATCATGAATGGGGAGCAGCCGTATGATGTGACGAAAATGTGTCAGGCAGCGTAAGATCGAGGAGAGCTTCCAAGGATTGCGTAGTAGGAGCCACCACCTGATGGGCGAAAGCGGTCACCCCCGCGAGAGCAAACCCTGAGTTCCGTCATCGGCTGAGTGATCAAGCCGTGGGAATGCATAGGAGCTGTCGCGCGACAACCATCAAGGCTCGGAACCATGAACGTTCCACCACGAAGCCGGATATATGACAGCAGCCCCGCTCCTTATCAGATGGTCATCCTACTTGCAAAACAGGGGGAGTCCATATATGACGGGATAGGGGAATATGGATTCCTGTCTTCGCAGGAATGACACTTTTCAGACCATTTCCAGACATCTAGCCGTCATTCTTTTCTAAGGAAGAGATTGTAAGGACTCTTCTTTCGTCTATCCCGTTCGTGATGGAAAATGGCCTTGATATTGGGTATCGTGACAATGCAACGGATGAAGGTTTCGATTTCCATATGACCGACCATCTCTTTGGGATAGGCCTCAGGTTGTTGGAATCGATAGCAACATGTTCCCTTGAATTGGCTTAAAGCATGTCGCCGATTGGATTAATGAAGTGGCTGTCAGGTCAGGTACGCCGTAGATTTCTACAGAAATCTTGTGCTTCTGGATGATCTTGTCTACGACGGCGGTGAAGTCGCCATCGCCTGAGACTAGGATGATCGTGTCCACATCTTTGGCGTACTCCATCATATCTAACGCAATCCCGACGTCCCAATCACCCTTGGCCGAGCCATCACGTCGTTGCAGAAACGGCGTGAGTTTTATGGTAAACCCCACTCTCTCCAGTATCTTCTGAAACGCCATCTGCTTGTGATCTCCCTTATCTGTTGCGTACGCCAAGGCTTTGACGATCTTCCTCCCAGAAGTTGCTTGCTCCCAAAATGCACCATAATCAAAATGGCAGTGATATTGTTGTTTTACGGTGTAATAGATGTTTTGTACGTCTGCAAATATGGCGACCTTGTCCATGATCTCTCCCATTTTATTTTCAGCAGATAGCGCGAAGGCTCTAGCCAGGACGGCTCAAACACTAGAAATTCCTAAAAGGGATGAGATAGTGCCAGTAATCTCATAGCGAAGCAACGAGTGCCTTTGAGGGCTGGAAATTCTTTCTGCATTCCCGATCATCATAGCCGCAGTTGTAGGGTTTTCCTCTGTAGGCATTTGGTAGGGGCGGGTGGCAATTCAATAAAACAAAAGATGGATTCCCGGTTGAAAATGTCGGGAATGATGGGGGGAGGGGAAAAGATGGATTCCTGCCTACGACCGCAGGAATGACGAAATATGCCAAAGGGAATTCTGATAATTATTGTGGGAATGGTTACCAGGCATAGGCTTCGGGGGCGTGGCCGCCTGGGCCGGGGAAGATGTCATCCAGGCGCTTGAGGAGATCTTTAGAGAGAGTGAGCTCGAGGGCGCGCATGGTGCCATTTAATTGGTCGAGGGTGCGTGGGCCGATGATGGGTGCCGTGACGGCTGGTTGCTGTAGGAGCCAAGCCAGCGCGATATGAGCGGGTTCCTCTCCAGCTTCCTGACAGAGTTGTTCATAGGCTTCCAATCGTGGACGATATTTCTCGATAGTTTTTTGCAGATCTTCATCGGCTCGCCGTCCCGTGGTGGTTGGTTGTAGAGCTCCAGCTAACAGTCCCCGTGCGACGGGGCTCCAGGGAATGAGGCCAATGCCATAGGCTTCACAGGCGGGAATGACTTCCAGTTCGACCATGCGGTCATTGAGATTATAGAGACTTTGTTCAGAGACCAGTCCGAGGAAATGTCGCTGCTTAGCGATTTCTTGGGCTTGAGCCAGATGCCATCCGGCAAAGTTACTACTACCGACATAGAGTACTTTGCCTTCTCGAAATAGCTGCTCCATGGCTTGCCAGATTTCTTCCCAGGGTGTGTGCCGATCCACATGATGCATTTGATACAGATCAATATGATCAGTTTGTAATCGCCGCAGACTGTCTTCGCAGGCGCGTTTGATATGTAGTGTAGAGAGACGTGATTGATTTGGCCATTCACCCATGCGACCAAAAACTTTGGTGCCCAATACGACTTTGTCACGCCGGCCTCCACCCTGGGCGAACCATCGCCCAAGTATCTGCTCGGTTATCCCTTCCCCCAGTTCCCACCCATAGACATCGGCTGTATCGAAAAAGTTAATGCCCAGTTCCAATGCTTGATCCATGATGGCAAAGCTTTCCGCTTCTGATGCCAATGGCCCAAAGTTCATCGTGCCTCCTGCATACCGGCTTAACTCCAGTTGCTACTAGATTTTGTGGTCCGCTGAATTTTTTGGAGCGGAGCCGGGTCGACGGCGATAGCATTTTCCAGGAGTCGATGAAACAAGAGGCCCCGAGAGCGCGAGGTCCGACGATTGAATCGAAAGATAAATTCATTCAGGTAGGCGTCGAGGTACTTATGATCAAGGCGTCCCTGGTATGTGCCCAGGAGCCAACGTTTCACCCGTGAAATGGCACGGTGGACTCTTGGCAACAGGTCGTCTGCGTCTGGGTCGTGATTTCCCCCACCAGAGGACTTTCGCATTGGTTTGTGCGCATACCCTTCGTCTGCCAGACAGCAATAACTTGTGAGTCCGTCGGTGATAATCGTACTGCCAGGCTCAACATGCTGCTGAACGAAATGCTTGACATCCGCGCTTGTTCGGCCCTTAAGCGGTTGCATTCGCATTCGCCCACTTCCTTTGTCGTTGATTTCCACGGCAACGCCAACCAGTTGCTTGTTTCCTTCTCCACCCAAATAGGCTTCATCAACTTCAACGTGCCCGGCAAGACGGTTGCGGGAGGGGCGAACCATCGCAACCCGTAATTTATGAAGCATGAGCCACGCAGGCTCGTGACCGCTCATCCCCAACACCCTTTGCAACGTTTGAGCACTCGCTCCATTTTTCTGGCTCGTAAACCACCAGATTGCCTGAAACCAAATGCGCAACGGGATACGAGAATCTTGAAAAATCGTTCCGGCCAATGGTGACTGCTGATATTGACATGTGGAGCACACCGACAACCCTCGCTTGGTTTTCCACCTCTTGTGATTCCCACATTTCACACAGATATACCCGTCTGGCCAGCGAAGCTTCTCAATATGGGTGCGACAGGCCTCCTCAGTAAAAAAACGGGTCATCAGATCGGACATGTCCGTGGGGTAACTCACCATGTCGCAAAACACTATATAGTGGGGCAACTGGAGTCAAGCCGGTATGCAGGTCGTGCCTAGACACAAGCGGCTGACTTTCAATCCTGATCGGCCAAGATGCACATATTTCATGAGTTTGTTCCCTTCATAAAGGCGGATTGAAGCATTAACACGTAGTGAACTTCAAGATTTGTCGCATGAAATGCATGAGGTCGAAGGATTCTGAGCATTCATCGACGGGACTGATGGGGATATGCCATGATAAATTTCACGTTCACGATTCATGCTACTGCATTTAGTCACTGCTAGGTGAGGAGGAAGACCAGAATGTTGTCAACCAAAGGCTTTGCGGCTCAACAAGCCGGTGCTGCGCTTGGACCGTTCACGTTTGAACGGCGAGAGGTGGGGCAGAAGGATATTCTTGTTCAGATACAATATTGCGGGGTTTGCCATTCGGATATTCATCAAGCTCGCGATGAATGGGGTGGTTCCATCTTTCCGATGGTGCCTGGGCATGAAATTGTTGGCACAGTCGAGCAGGTGGGTGCTGAGGTCAAGAAATTCAAAGCTGGGGATTCTGTTGGGGTGGGTTGTTTTGTCGATTCCTGCCGGAGCTGTTCATCCTGTACAAAAGGGCTTGAGCAATATTGTGAAACTGGGATGGTGTTTACATACAACGGGACGGAAAAAAATGGCAAGCCAACCTATGGCGGCTACTCCGATCACATCGTGGTTGATGAACAGTATGCCTTGACCATTCCAAATGGGCTTGCGCTTGAAGGGGTGGCCCCGCTGCTCTGTGCGGGCATCACGACCTATTCACCTTTACGCCAATGGGGTGTGGGTAAAGGCCATATGTTAGCGGTCGTCGGGCTTGGGGGATTAGGCCATATGGCTGTGAAAATTGGAAGAGCCTTGGGCGCAGAAGTGACGGTTCTGAGTCGTTCGGATTCCAAACGGGAGAATGCGAGGCGGCTTGGTGCGAATGATTATGCCGCGACATCGCAAGAGGGGACGTTTACTCGATTAGCGCGGACGTTTGATTTTGTGATTGATACGATTTCTGCTCCTCATGATTTAAATGCCCATCTCGAACTCTTGAAGACTGATGGCACCTATATCCTTGTGGGGGCTTCGCCTGAGTCCCTTTCTGTGAGCGGGTTTTCCCTGATTCTTCGGCGTCGGCGGTTAGTGGGGTCGTTGATTGGTGGTATTCGTGAAACTCAAGAGATGCTTGATTTTTGCGGTGAGCATGGTTTGACCTCAGGCGTGGAAGTGATTCCCATCTCTCAGATTAACGAGGCGTATGAACGGGTGATCAAAGGGGATGTGAAATTTCGGTTTGTCATTGATATGGCGTCATTAGGTTAGAAAATAGGGGCGGGGCAAAAACTATGGTGCAAAGATTTCAGGTGGGTGGGAGCAAGGGCCAGGCCCATTGGCCTTTGATGCGCTGGACATCAACCAAATTATTAGGCGGACCGAGATCGGCCATGAGTTTTATATCAATTCGACCATGACTCACCAATAGCAATGCGGGTTCGCCAACCTCTGGTGGTTTATACCAATACCACCCAGGGCAATCCGGAAGATCGTTGCTCCATTGAGGCGTCACATGGCGCAATTCTCGTTCTAATCGTGTTTGCACTTCTTGAGCACTATGTGTTCCCAATAGAGACGCGAGACTTTCATAGATCGCCTCGACATGAGTGCGTAGGGTCATAGCTCGCCGTTCCTTTGAACTTGCGATTCCCCGTGGTCTTGCCACGGGGATCTTATTTTCCGAGAATTAGGGGGTGAGTGAAAGTACTGTCCACAAAGCGAGTCATTGTGCGTGGCAGATTCATTATCACATTGTCTTTCCGGTGAAATATCGTAAGGCCTTATTAGCGGAGGATGTTGTCGAGATCATTGTGGAAGCCACGCGAGGGATTGCTGAGCGGTACGATATGGAGTTTGAACGATTGGGGTGTGATCGAGATCATATCCATCTGTTATGTTCTGCTCATCCGAAGATTGCTCCGGGACAAATCGTGCGAGTGTTCAAGAGTATCACCGGGCGCGAGTTATTCCGGCAGAAACCAGCCTTGAAGACAGAGTTGTGGGGAGGGCAGTTTTGGGCTGATGGCTACTATGTGGGCACCGTGGGAGAGGGCGGCAATTGGAGGGTGGTCGAACATTATGTGCAGAACCAAGGCAGTCCCAGAGAAGACCTGCGTCAGTTACCCCTCTTCTAATACCCCGTGGTCTTGCCTCGGGGATCTTTATTGGTTTTGCCCACCGTATCTGATCTTATCTCTTTTAAAAAATATCTGGGTCTCGATGTACCGTCTGTAGCGAAAAGGCCGGCACGCAGACGGCGAGATATTCTGCTCCTTCCGGTGTGCTGTATCGTACCCATTCTCCTGGATGACACGTGACGGCTTGACCAGCCTGGACTTCTAAGACCCCGTGTTTGTGCTCAACGTGAATCATGCCTTTCAAGACAACCTTTGTTTCCGCGAAATCGGGCTGTTGCCCATTTTCGGCCCATCCGGACGGGCACACGATTCGTGCGATACTCATCGTGTCATCTTGTGTGGCGACGCGGCCGGCATATTCCTCAATGAGTTTGGGTTTGGTTCCAACGGGGGGAATGATGCTGGGTTGTGTGATCAGAGTCGGCATCGTACAATTTCCTTTCCTGGTAATGTTGAAAAAACCGTCCAGCAGCGTTCTCGACTTTTTGCCGTCCTCACGTATTTTCCAGTACGCTCCGGTCGTCAACTCTTCTGCGGCCTTGCTGGAAAGCTTTTTTGAACATTCCCTTTAGTGTCGTTATGAGAGAACTCCTATGCCTTTCGGAAGCCATGAATGCTTAAATCACTTCAGCTTCCTTGCCAATAATTATACTAAAGTTGACCAAAGAAATTTTGTTCTAACTTGACCATGGATTTTTCGCCAGGATTGTCATTTTTTGGAAATTCATCATGCTGATTCACGGACTTCACTTTAACAATCTCAAAGGAGATATTTTTGGGGGCGTGGTGGCTGCGGTGATTGCAGTGCCGCTTGCTCTTGCATTTGGTGTGGCTTCGGGAGCAGGGGCGGAGGCGGGCCTCTATGGGGCGATTTTTGTGGGATTTTTTGCCGCGTTGTTTGGTGGAACTCCTGCTCAAGCGTCCGGGCCAACCGGTCCCATGACCGTGGTCTTTGCTGGGCTTTTGGTGGAAATGAGCGGTAATCCCCAATTGGTCTTTACAACCGTCGTCTTAGGTGGAGTGGGCTTGGTCGTATTAGGTTTCTTGGGAATCGGCCGCTATATCAGTCTCATGCCCTATCCGGTGATCTCAGGGTTTATGAGTGGCATTGGGGCCATCATTATTATTTTGCAAATTGGTCCCTTGTTAGGTCATGCCGCTAAACCCGGAGGCGTGATTCCAAATCTCATAGGGATAGCGGAATTTGTCACGCACCCGGTGGTGTCTGCCGTCATTCTTGCGAGCATCGCCTTAATCATCACGTATCTTACGCCAAAATCAGTTGGTCGAATTGTTCCGCCACCCTTGCTGGCTTTACTCCTCTGTACGCCCGCAGCGATGTGGTTCTTTCCTGATGCCCCAGTGATTGGATCAGTGCCATCGAATTTCCCCTCTTTTCTTTTTCCGACGCTTGAGATTGAATTTCTGCCCCTCATTCTTAAAGGGGCCTGTGTCTTGGCTCTCCTTGGAGCGATTGACAGCTTGTTGACCTCGTTGGTCTGCGACAACATGACTCGTACGCAACATGATTCCAATCGTGAACTCATCGGTCAGGGCATTGGCAATATGGTTTCAGGGTCTTTCGGTGGGTTGCCAGGTGCAGGAGCGACCATGCGATCCGTGGCCAATATTCGATCAGGGGGGCGCACGCCCATTTCCGGTGCGTTGATGGGTCTGGTGCTCTTAGGCACGTTACTTTGGTTGGGTCCGCTGGCTGAAAAGATTCCTCTGGCTGTCCTAGCGGGAATTTTGCTGAAGGTCGGCGCGGATATCATTGATTGGCGGTTTTTGCGACATGTCTTGGAGGCGCCACGCGCTGATGTGGGCATCATGGTGGTGGTTTTTGTCATTACCGTGGCCGTGGATTTGATCACGGCGGTGGGCGTAGGCGTGGTATTGGCGAGTTTACTCTTCGTCAAAGAAATGGCCGATTTGCAGTTAGCCAATATGAACGTCATCACTGAAGTGCATGAAGAATCGCCCCTGACGTCTGAAGAGGCCGCAGTGATGGAGCGGAATGCCGGGAAGATTGTGCTGATTCATGTTGATGGCCCGATGAGCTTTGGTTCGGCCAAAAATATGGTACGACGATTAGAGACGGCGCCAGGACTACAAACGTTCACCAGTTGTGTCTTAGATCTTTCTGACGTTCCGGTCATCGATGGAACAGCCGCGTTAGCCATTGATGATATGCTCCGTATTATTCGAGCGCATAAGCAGCATTTGTTTTTTGTGGGGCTGCAACCACATGTCACCGAGGCGTTGGATGGGTTTGGAGTCTTAGCTCATATTCGACCCGGCCACCGCTATGCCGAACGGCTGGATGCCTTGAAACATGCTGCGGAAGCCGCAGGGTCAACCCACTCTGACGATATTTCATCTTCCGACTTAATGTGATCTCTAGGAATTATAATGTTCAGTAATTGTTCTAGGTTGCCTTACCGTAGCTGAATTACTTTTTCCAATATTCTTTTCTGAGATTTGGTTAGGAAAATAGATTCTCGGCAATCTTTGAAGAAACGGCTTCAAGAAGCCGATTGTATTACCATGGCAGCTTCACGGAATCTCTCTTTATTCAGAGAATTTTTAAAAGTTTTAGGTGCTTTGCTCTTTGTGTGTGTTTGTCTCTGGGGAATTTGGCAAGGCTTCAAGGCTACGGTTTTAGCGGTTCCGAGCTCTCCCGCTGCTTCACTAAGTAATACTCAATATCATGAAGAAGCCATTGTATCTTTATCTAAGGATTTAGAACGGTACCCTTCTCATGTTGAAACTTATATTTTGAGGGGTTTTTCTTTTTGTGCTCTTAAGCGGTTTGATGCCTGTTTGCGAGATTATGATATGGCATTGCAATTAGCACCATCTGAAGTCCGCATTTATCAATTTAGAGGACGAGCCTTTGTTTCTATGGGGAAATGGGCGGAAGCCATTCGTGAGTTTACTTTGTTGGTAAATGCCAACTCTTCTGATCCTAGCGGATATTTTGAAAGGGTAGAATTATATCTTAAGCAAGGGAAGTGGGTGGAAGCTTCTGCCGATTTGCTATACCTTAATCGGTTGGGCGTTGACTCAAAAGTCTTAGCGGGATTAGAAGCAGTTCGTGATGCCTTGCAATTGGAACATGAAGGAAAATTATTGGATGCTTTGGGAATTTATCGCAAATTAGACAAACGGCGGGGGATTCATAAATCTACTGAACTAGTTAGGGCTCGAATGGCAAGCCTAACTTCTCGAATAAATCATGAAGGAAGGGATTAGATAAATTTCACTTTTAAGGCTTGGTAAAGTTTGTGATTTTTTGGGAGAATTTAGTGTTTTGCTCCAGTTTAAATGAGATCGGTTGATCCGTATGCTTCAGGGAATAACGACCCGGCCACCGCTATGCCGAACGGCTGGATGCCTTGAAACATGCTGCGGAAGCCGCAGGGGCAATACATCTTGACG
Source organism: Nitrospirales bacterium (assembly GCA_965248225.1). GTDB lineage: Bacteria > Nitrospirota > Nitrospiria > Nitrospirales > UBA8639 > Nitrospira_E. The sequence continues at coordinate 2,245,236 of CBDFIV010000015.1, read as the reverse complement.
ATACTTCGTCTACGAAGGATGATTAGTGGCGTTTCTTGTGAGGTATGACCTTTGATGGTGAATGTTCTCGGCATGAGAGGATCATGAAATGGATTGGGTGACGACAATGGGATATCTCGCAGGTATCTGTACCACGGCGGCGTTTCTCCCGCAGGCGATCAAGATCGTCAAAACGAAGCATACGAAAGATATCTCCTTGATGATGTATACCATGTTAGCCACGGGCATTGTCTTGTGGTGTGTGTACGCATGGATCAATCGCGATTGGCCTCTGGCTCTGGCCAACGGTGTTACCTTATTGTTGGTCGGATGGATTCTTCTTCTCAAAATCCGCTACGGGTAACCTTTCAGGCATCTTGATTCGTGGCATGGGGGTACTTTCGCGATATTTTCCCTGAATGGTGGGTGGAAGCTCCGGCCTAGTGCTTTTTGGGAAATATCGCCCCAAAGAAGAGATCGTGGGTACCCTTGGGCAGAAGTATCCCAAGTTTCACGGGTACCGATTCTTTTTGGCGAGCCATTGCGAACATCCCGCCTTCAGAGGATTTGGCTTGAAAAGCCTATGAGTCTTTCCTTGCTCTGAAAGCTTTTTTGTATTTCTAGATCCAGCATTCTGGGTGTCACCCAACAAACGGCCTGAATGTCTCGTCGCTAGGTAGTGGGTTTCACTCACCTGTCACGAAGATATCTGTGAGAGCCTGTTCCCTGATTCTTGATGATACCGTGACGATATTTTTCTCTTCTTTCGACCCTGAGGCGGAGGTTTTCGTGTGCGAAGATGAACGACCTGAGTGCTAGGAGCCTGTCGGACTTAGGATGAATCGGCTATAAAAGTGCCTAGGCGGTCCATATTTCGCCGATTGCTTGGCTCATCGTCCCACTATGAACCGGCGAAATCGTCACAATCTGTCCTTACTCAGCCGCTTGTTCGCTGTCGATTCCCTAAGCCCGACAGACTCCTAGACCATCACGTATTTGGGGCAGCTCGCAAGCCGTTTCGCATCACTCTAGAAATCCACACCAGCATTCATGTTAAAAAGCGGGGAGAGCAAAAATGACGTTTTATCTATTGTTTCAACAGGTTAGGCGAAATCTTATGAGACAAATCGTTCATTTGTTGGGTGAGACCCAAGGAATGTTGGCACGTATCCAGAGAATGCCTCGTATCCTTCGTTCTAATACCCTTCCCGTTTTATACAGATATTCTCTAGAGTCATACTTTCGCGCTGGCAGGTTTGTGTCAGTAGTCCATGGTGAGCTTGTGAGTCTGTCACGGCAGTTAGATGTAATTCCTGACAAAGTTGAATCGTATAGATTAGGGATGCGGCAGTCTTAATAAGTGCCCAGCCATATTCAAAGCGAGTAGCGTCTCCTCCATGGAGTCGACGACGGCTTAACGATTGCACTGCTTCCACATCCAGTGATTCGGTTGCCCAGTTTTTGCTATGAAATTGAAGCCACTCGGGGTCTTTGTCGCTTTCGGTATGTTTGAGAGTTCCCTCTGGGGGATTGGCGAAAAGGCCACGTTGAAAGCGAGAGTCGTGCAATATGGATTTTTGAAACAGGTTTCGCCACTGAAGGTCGGCTAAGTCACGATTCACCGCGGTCATGGTTTTGTGTGTCATGGTGCCACTCACGTTGTACCCTTGAGCAATTCGACTGGCATTCAAGGAATTGGGGTGATAGTCGCCCATGCGATCCGGGAAAGCCGTGGTGCCCATCATTGGCGTGAGTTGGAGAGCCATGAAATCTCGAAAATGGACGATTTGATGTTCTTCTAAAAGGTGTCCGAGGGTCCGCTCATGGCAAAGGTGAAAAGGGATAGTAGAGGGCATTCATATTTGAAAGGAGATCGTGGAAGTGGGAAATGATCTATGGCAGTTTTGATCATGGCTGCAGTATGAATTTGACGGGTAGGGCATTGAGATTTCTGTGCTTTTAAATAAAACAAAGAAAATGCGTTACTTGAAGTTTTAAGCTAGAGGCCTCTGGTTCGTCAGTGGATATTTCTTGTTATTGTTTTAACCGAACTGAAGTAATAATTGTTCAATGTGGGAAAGGCTATTAATCGTTTTATCTCTTGGTAATGTAAAGTAAAAAGTAAACTTATGCTTTAGCTTTCAATCTTAAATGGTTGCATTTTTATTTGGCAGTCTTATGCACCTAGGATGAGATAGGTGAGACGATAAAACTAACGTAATAAATTAGTTTTCATGAACCGAGTTTAAGCGTGACGTAGGGGGTCAGAAAATACGCGACAAGAGAGAAAAGCATTCCCACGGCTGCCCCCAGTAATCCACTGATATAGACGCCAAAAAGAGGAAACAAAAACACCACAAGAATCATGATGAGCGCAATGTCCTTGTGCCCCTCATAAAAGGTTTTACGTTGTTCGCTCTTGAGAGAGTCGCTTAACGATACATGGGAAGGAACAGTCATGGAAGTCAGAGAGCGACAAGGGATGGAAGAAGTATGTATGCTAAAGGGATGGAATGTGTTAAGCAACGTAGAGTTCGAGGGATGTGTCTAAAGGCCGTTACATTTCCTCCCCACCGTCAAGGCAGGCGGTGCATTCATCCATTTTGGGCTCACCATGTTTGCTGCAATAATGACGGGAGCATTGGCAACAGGTCATAAAGGTCATCCGAACCCACCCGTCTTCTCCACACGCATAACAGTTTTTTTCACGTTTCGCTTTTGGCATGGCTTCTCTCCTTCAACAGGTATCAGTCAAGATATTTCAACAATAGGCGTAAGATGCACCTCGATTGAGCCAAATACAGTGGCTTCTGGGTATCTGGTTGAGGACTTCGACACCAAAATATCACTGGCGAACAAGTCGAAGAGGGCGTCTTTTTTGAAAGGACGCGCGAGGAAAGGCTGATCAGGATAGGGAGGCGAGCCTACAACATGTGTCCAGGTTCTGGCAAACGAGGCAGGTGGGTATGGGGTGAAAAAAAACGGTTCAGGGAGGGCATGCCCCAGATCCATATTTTTGGGACACAATAGGTTCCAGAACATGATTGCCAAGGTACCCCTATTTTGGGTATCTCTATATCCTGAACGGGGTCATGGGTGGTCTGAACGTTCCGCCCAAATAAGTGAACACATGGTGATTCCACCAAGAAAGGAAGGCAGCATGGGATGTGGCCGATGTGGCGGACTGATTGTGAAAGAGTCGGTATATGATAGGGAAGGCAGTAGCCAAGTCATCCTCATGGACCGTTGCCTACAATGCGGTCATATTGAAGATCCCGTGAGTGCGCGCAACCGCGCACAAATTAACCAATCACCTACTCAGAAAGCCAAGGTCCGACGCGACCCCGAACATCCGTACCCTCCGATTCAATTAGCCAAAGGGTAGGATGCAGCTTCGTCGGCACCAACGAGAATTAGAAGACATCTGCGAAGACATCCTGGGCGGCCGAGATCTGACCGACATTGTGTGTGCGGTCACACCCGGTGGCGGCAAAAGCCTATTGCCACAGATTCTGGCCGCACGATTGATTCCCAAGGTCGCGGATGCGCTTTGTTGGATTGTTCCCCGGAGTGTCTTGCAAGACCAGGGGGCCCGCGGCTTTCAGAATCCAAGCCATCGAGCCCTCGTCGGTCATCGGTCGGAGGCCATGATGGCCACCAATCAAGAGCACCCGACGAGAGGGTGTGCGGCCTATGTCACCACCTATCAGGCGCTTGCCGCCGATACCCGAAAAATCAACGCCAAAGAATTCCGCCGGAAGCGATACATCCTCGTTCTTGATGAGCCACATCATCTGGAAGAAGGAGGCCTCTGGCATGACGCGATTCAGCCGCTCTACGACCGGGCTGTGCTGCGGGTGTTGATGAGCGGGACGTTCGAACGTGGTGAAGGTTCGCCCATTGCGTTTGTGCCCTATGAGTCCACCGAACGAGGAGCCAGTATTCAATGGGAGAACACGGCGTCTCGTGCCATCATTCGTTACACCCTCGCGGATGCATTGCGTGAAGAGGCCTGTATCGATTTAACCGTCCAATATGCTAACTGCCAGGCCACCTGGTTGGATGCTCAAGGCGCTGAGCATCATGTCGAGAGCTTGGCGCATGCGGGGAAGCAAACAGCGGCAGCACTCCTCACGGCCTTGAAGACTGAAGCGGCCTTAGAGCTTCTCCGTACCGGCATCACGCATTGGCAGGAGCATCGTGCCAATCACCCCCGGTCAAAACTGTTGGTCGTGGCGGCGAATATTGAACAAGCGCAGAAATATACCGCGTGGCTGCAAGAGCGTGGAGTCCCGGCCAAGATTGCCACCAGTGAGGATTCGACCGCGGCCTATCAGGCCATTAAAGCGTTTAAGCGGCAGGGTGTGGGGGCCGTGGATTGTCTCATTACCGTGGCCATGGCCTATGAAGGCTTGGATGTGCCGGCTATTACGCATCTCATTTGTCTCACACATATTCGAACCAAGCCGTGGATCGAACAGGTCGTGCATCGCGCGACCCGCATGGATCCACTGGCTGGCCCCTATGCGGAACAACGGGCCTATATTTATGCGCCGGACGACCAACCTTTCCGAGAATGCTTGGGGTTCATCCTATCGCAACGAAACATGTCGCATGCCCACCGTTCTTCGTCCAGGGAGTTTGGCGAGGAAATGGCCATGGGAGGGGCGAACGCACTCTCGATGGTGGATCGCGCTGAATCACGTATCCAACCGTTGCGGTCAGGCGTCTTAGGGGTACGCAATCAAGGGTTGTGGGCGAATCTGGCCACGCCTGTTCAAGTGGACACCCAAGAAGAGACTCCGAAAGAACGATTAGATCGATTGCGAAAGCAAATTGAAAAACATGCCCGTGCGCATGAACAATCACGAAAACTGGCGCATGGCACGGTGAATAAATCGGTCTATACACAGTTTCGGAAATCGCGCACCGCCATGACCGAACCAGAGCTCCACAAAGTCATGAAATGGGTCAGTAAAGCCTATCCACTCTAGGCTGGACCCGCGTCTCGTTTGGTGCGTCTCCTGTTCATCGACCTCATACACCCATCATACGCCCATAATGTCTGAAGCCATACGCGAGAATTCTCCCTATCAAGGACCTGCTTTCTGGTCGTACGGATTTCGTCCGTTCTTTTTGAGTGCCGCGTTTTTTGCGGGAATTGCCATTCCTGCTTGGGCCTTGGCCTTAGCCAGTGCAGAAGGCGTTCCCATGCACTACCTGCTACGAATGTGGCATGTGCATGAAATGGTCTTTGGCTTTCTGCCTTGCGTGATCACAGGGTTTCTCCTGACCGCTATTCCCAACTGGACCGAGCGTCCTCCGATGAGAGGACGGCCGCTCATGATGTTATGGATGCTATGGTTGGTAGGACGGATATCCATCGCTTTTTCATGGGCACCCCCTCTAGTCGTGGCGTTGCTTGACGGTGCCTTTCTGGTCGTGATCGCGGGTGTGGTGTGGCGTGAAATTCTAGTGGCTCAAGCGTGGGAACGCCTGCCGATGGGCGTGTTGATCAGTCTGTATGCCTATGCCAACCTGCTCTTTCATAGGCTGTTGATGAGTGAGGCGGCTGTGGATGTGGCCGTGCGTATGGCTTTAATAATAATTATGGTGTTGCTGGCCTTGGTTGGTGGAAAAATTATTCCCAGTTTTACAGAAGATTATTTTGAGGAAACGGGGGTGACGAAACAGCCAGCGTCATTTTCTCCTTTTGATGGGTTTTCCATTGTGCTTCTTGGAGTCGCTGGAGTGGCTTGGATGATTGCTCCTGAGACAAGAGAAGTGGGATATGCGTTTGTGTGTCTTGGAGTGCTTCATCTGGTTCGCATGAGCCGTTGGTATGGTTGGCTTACATGGCGTAACCCCCTCGTCTTGATTCTACATGTCGGATATGGCTGGTTGGCCATGGCGTTTCTCATTTTGGGCGGAGCGATGCTTGGGGTCGGAATATATCAAGAAGACGCGATCCATGCACTCACGACAGGAGCCGTCGGAGTGATGACTCTGGCAGTCATGACCCGGGCAAGTCTGGGGCATACGGGACGAGCGAAGCATGCAGGCCTCCTCACGATCATGGTCTATCTTCTCGTGAATCTTGGGGCGATGCTACGAGTCTTTGGCTCAAGCCTGGATCTGTCCGGCACTCATAGTTTAGTCTTAGCTGCAGGGTGTTGGAGTGGGGCCTATCTATTGTTCGGTGTCGGTTACGCCCCCATGCTGTTTGCCCAAGACATGAAGGAGGGATGAGAATAGTGAGCGTGGGATTGTTAGGTGAGCATGTTGTTTCGAAGACGTGGGCCAATGGTCTACGAGAGCACACGTGGTGTGTTTGGGGAATGTATTTTCGATGACCATCAATTGGTTCCCAGGTCACATGAATACCGCGCGCAAAGAAGCGGAAAAGAAAATGGAAACGATCGATGTCGTCATCGAATTATTGGATGCGCGTATGCCGGAAGCCAGCAGCAATCCGATGATCACGGAAATGCGTCTCCATCGCCAGCGGCCCTGTCTCAAAGTGCTCAATAAAGCCGATCTGGCGGATCCGGTGGTGACCAAAGCCTGGCTCAATATGTATAACCAGCAAGACGGGGTCAATGCCGTAGCCCTTTCTTGCAATAAGCCGGGTCAAGCCACCAAGGTGCCGAATCTTTGTCAGCCTCTCGCTCCCCATCGAAACAGCTCGACGAAGCCGCTTCGCATGCTCATTATGGGCATTCCCAACGTGGGCAAATCGACATTCATGAATATGCTGATCAATCGTCGTTTAGCACGAGTCGGCAATGAACCCGCTGTGACCAGAATGCAGCAATGTCACACCTTGAATGATCGAATGACGCTCATTGATTCCCCCGGCCTCTTGTGGCCAAAAATTGAAGACCCGATCGTGGGCTTTAAGCTGGCCACCATCTATGCGGTGACGGCCAAGATTATCGTGGACGAAGAAGTCGCGGAGTTTCTCGCAACGATCCTTCTCGCGCGTTACCCTGGTCTCCTTGCCAAACGATACGGGTATGAGGGTGACAACTTGAATAGCGCAGATCTGCTCGAAGCCATTGCAACCAAACGAGGTTGTCTTTCAAAAGGAAGGGGTGGGGGACCGGACAGAGAAAAAGCAGCCAAAATCCTGCTCCACGAATATCGCAACGGCATCTTGGGCCGCACCAGCCTAGAAACCCCGGAATTTAAGGAAACTGTCGTTTAAGGTTCCTCTCTGAGTATCTGGCTTCAGAATAACTTTTCCACCTGTCTGGCTTAAGCACTATTTTTGGCTAAGGAACCTTGGGCGGTCGCGGAGGGCGATCATACGGATGAGATCGCGCACCGAAAGAATCCCGACGATTTTCCTATTTTCGGTCACGGGCAGGTGACGGATCCATTTTTCTGCCATGAGGTCGCTGGCATCATGGATCGTCCGATTGATATCGATATCAATGAGTGGGTGATTCATGATCCGTTTGACTGGTAACTCCGTCACATCTTTTTCCTTACTCAACACTTTTTGGACGAGATCACGTTCAGTCACAATACCTTTGAGCTCCCCATCCTGCTGAACTAAGAGGGCGCCTACTTTTTTGGTCGTCATTTGTTGCGCGGCCTGGTGGACGGAAATGTCACTGTCGATGGTTTCAATGGAGCGTTGCATCAACACGCTGAGTGGGCGAAATACGTTGTCTAATTCTCGGATAGGGCCAGCCTCGGCATAGACGAAATAGCGGACCAGGTCACGAATTGAAATTAACCCGACGATTTCTTCTCCCTCTGCGACACAGAGGTGGCGAACGCCGTGTTGCTCCATGGCATGACTGGCGTCCAGCATGGGCCGATGACTGGCGATGGTGTGCAGTGGGCTCGACATGATGGTTGACACGGGAATGTCTGTGCCGGAATTGTCGGATGCCAGCACCTTGCGGACCAAATCCGTTTCGGAGACGAGTCCGACGATTGGTTGTTGGTCGGGATTGAGGCCTTCTTCTTGGACAACCAAACATCCAATTCGCTTTTCGGCCATAAGGGCAGCCGCCTCTATGGCTGTCGTCGTCCCACTGATCAGTTCAAGATCTCGCTGCATAAATTCTTTAATCGCGCTGGAAGGTAGATTGCTCATAGTGACACCCAAAGAGTTAAAAGGTAAGAAATTGATGTTGGTGATTTTGGCCGTCGTTGTCCCGAATGACCCACTGTAGCATAGCGGATTCATTTTTTGGAGCCGGTGTATCTTTCTGTACGAAATATTTATTTGGTTAGTGAGTTGATGAGCAATGGAAGGGCGGTTCGTCTGTTTGGAACGAAGCGTGATTCCAGCGAGGAACAAGGGGAGAAATTCCCAGAGTTTCGGCGGCCTTCATGGCAGGTTCCACATGGTCTACAAGAACGAAATCGACCTTTCGATGAAATAAGTCTTGGAGCTCTGATTTCACCTCCTCTGCGTCTTTATCACGAAGCCACGAATAATTCACGCGTACTCCAGCACCTTTCAAGCGGTCCATCGTGTCCTGGCTGGGTGTGCCGCGTACAAATGGTACATAGGGTATATCGATGAGCTGGATAAACTCGGAACAGGAATGAATGGTCGCCTTAATATACTGACTACGGAACAGTTCCCGGCTCATATTAGCGATCCAGCTCTTTTGTTCGGCGTTTTCCGCAACCTGACGAACCGCAGGAGCTGTCTTGTCTCGTGCGGCGAAGATCACTTGATTAAAGCGTTGAGCCTTGGCGACGATGTCAGCGACAAGCTGACCCACGCGCGGATCATTCTTCTTGATATCCACATTGATCCAGATATTATGCGGCATGATAGCAAGAGCTTCTTCAAACGTTGGGATGTGTTCCTCCTTCTCGCCATCCCCATGACATGACGGAAGTTTCAGCTCTCGGACCTGAGCGAAGGTAGTCTCGGAGATGTATAAGGTTTGGTCCTGGCCCCTCACCTGATCATCATGTGCGACAACAATGACTTCATCAACAGTGGCACGCACATCAAGTTCGATCTGGTGCACACCTCGACAGATCGCCCGTTGAAAGGCTCCAACCGTGTTGGCCGGGCATCCCAAGAGGCCGCCCCGGTGTGCGGAAATTCCGCGTTCTGGCAGATCTGGTCTTGGTGGTGGAGAGAGCGGGCAGGCCACAGGGGTTGCGGCGCAGCTTAGCCAAAACACCATGCTGATGATGGCCATTCCGAACATTCGCCACGGCCCTAGTTGGAATTGTGCACTCATTCTCGGTTCTTTGGTGAGGTGACGTAGACGATTAGTGTTCGAGCATCGGCTGGGGAGCCCCGCCCATCAAAGATAAGATCAAGGCGAGGACCACAGCCTGTACCACCCAGCCAATCAGGCATACGCCAACGGCGCGGTAGGTGCTGTGATAATCCAAGGCTTGGCGCACGGCAATGACCATGGCAATCAACATCCACACACTGGCCACAAGATTTATAATGGTGCCTAAGCCGGGAATGATCCCAAAAATTCGAAGCATGCCAGGAGCGCTCGAAAAGCCGATGGTTCGGAGTAGTTCCCCATGATCAGCCTGGGTTTGAGGTTCGGGCAACAATTTGGTTCCAATGATGTAGGTCAAGAACGCCCATGCATACCACCCGAGCAAGGAGCCGACCGTGCCGATGACCAAACCGGTCAGTCCGGCTTGTTGCATAAATCCAATCCCGCCGGCCAGGCTTGATAACGCCACCACACCGAACGCTTGAGTCATCGCGGTCTTGTCGGCTTCCACTTCTTCGTACACGTTCACGTCGAGCATGGATGCCCGAATCATCCGACTAACAAATGGGGTCATAAGGGTGGCCTTTCGTTGACGAGGGAGGAGGAGAAGAAAACGTGAAAAGGATTGTGCCCGAGTAGAAGGAGAGAATCAATTGTGTCGGATAGGCTGAGTATGCTGACTGCGCAAGAACGTGAATACTGCAGGGGATTCGTTGAAAGGGTAGATGGGTGAATGGTGTTGCAGATGACTCTCAAGGGAAGGCTTGTGGGTGGGCTTGATGATTGAATGGAACTTGATACCCAGCGTGAGTTAGTGACAACATTGGCCGTCTCGTTCCATGCTAGAATATGACGGTGTGTTGCTGCCCATGGGATTTATTGTCTTTCACGTAAAGAGGATTCAACATGAGTGAAGAGCAGAAGCCAGTGTTTACCATAGAAAAAATCTATGTCAAAGATATGTCCGTAGAAGTTCCTCATGCACCCGATATTTTTCGTGAGCGGGACGCGCCGACCGTTCATTTAGAATTGAATGCCAAAAATCAACAGGTTGATGATGAATTATATGAAGTCATCTTGACAGCAACGCTCACGGCCAAGCTCAAGGAGCAGGTGATGTTTTTAGTCGAAGTGGAGCAAGCCGGTCTTTTCCGTATTCGCCATGTCTCCAAAGAGGAAATGGGTCCCGTGTTGGCAATTGGGTGTGCGAATATTATCTTTCCGTATTTACGGGAAACGGTATCTGATGCTGTGACACGAGCAGGGTTTACGGCAATCATTCTCAGCCCCGTCAACTTTGACGCCATCTATCACCAACAGAAACCACAGACTGAAGCCAATGCTGTAGCCACCAACCCGGAGTAACCCTCGCGTCCTAATTTGGCGGCCTTTGGCAATGCCATGTTGTCAGTGTCACGTCGCAAAAGGGTTGGCCATGGTGGGTGGTGTTTGGCCAAAGGCACGCCAGGTATCTTCGCGGGCTTGCAAGGCGCCTTGGAATAAATATTTAGGATTTGTGGTGATGGTGGAAAACATTTCTGGAGCCTGCTGTGGGCTGATGACGATGACTCGATTGTCAGAGCCGAGAATCTGAGGACGCGTTCCTGAGAGGTCCATCTTGGTGGTGTTATAGGCTTTGTCCTCTCCGAAAAAAGCTTCCCGAAGCGCAGGACTGTAATGGCGGGTCGCAGGCCACGTCAGGGATTGAAGCCAGGAGTGAGTGGGGGTAATGCGATGTGAATGAGGCATCGTCAAAATCACCACGATATAGCGGCAGTCATAGTCCATCATGCGTCGGATGGGAATGCGCGCGCTGATGGACCCATCCACATAGTGCCCATCTCCGACCTTCACGGATTTGTTATAGAGGAGCGGGATGGCGGCTGTGGCTCGAAAGGCTTCCCAGATATCAATGTCCGGTGTGCGGCTTGTGACCCACTCGGTGTGCGCATGCGTTTTTTCCGTGAGCGAAAGATGGAGCGTCGTGGGGGAGGACAGGAGTTTGGGGAGATGAAGAGGGCGGAGCTTCTTTCCAATCTGATCCACGAGATAATCAATATCCACGATTCGTTTGAATCGAAAAGGATTCACGAAACTTTTTTTCGACAAATAATGAATATAGGTCTCCACCCCATAACTGGCTTGGCCGGTCAGAAAATAGGCCCCATTCAACGCGCCCGCCGATGACCCCACAAGATGATCGAAGCATTGAGTAAAGCCCATTTCCTCAAGGGCGGCCAACGCACCCATAGAATACACGCCCCGCATGCCGCCTCCTTGCACAACCAACCCGATGCTGTCGGTGCCATTCAGCCCCTGGCGTTTGTGCTCAAGGACCTGCCACGCTTCACGAGCCGTTTGGGCATGCGTATCAGATGTTTGAGAAATCATGGGTGACTCATCTAATTATTCACCGGGCTGAAATGGGATAACGCTTACCTAGAAAGGGTAAGGTGGGGCGTCGGCGAGAGAAATCATCGATCTGTACTGTACCGAAAATATTCAGCTAAACCAACCCGTAGTGAGAAAAACACGACCTCTCCACTGTCGTCATCCCTGCAGTGGTTGGCAGGCATCTCTCCCATTTCGGTATTCCCGCAGATCCTGATTGGTAATCTATGTGTAATCGTCATCCCCGACATTCGTAATCGGGGATCCATCCCTTTCGACATTGGTCTGCCGGGTTTCGCCCCCGGCAGCCGAGATCCTTCTGCTTCGGCAAAAGGAACCAAAACCATGTTCACCTTGGCGTGGTCTTTCAGATTCCCTGCGGTGCTCGCAAACTTCGGCGGCTGCGGAACTCGCTTCGCTCAAACAGTCCTCGCCGAATCTCCGAAGTTGGCTGCGCTCCTCGGCCTCGCCAAAGGCGGGCTTATCTTTTAGTCAGGACGAGGCGACCAGAGAAAACCAATAAGAAAAATTTCCTCCCGTTCCAACGCAATCGCATCTACTCTTGTCCCGGTATCATCGCCCAAGGACTCGTCAATGATGCAGACGATTCATGACCCGTCCTACCTTCACCTGCCGCAATATCCTTCAACGGCTTCGTGAGCATTATGAAGAACGACAACAAAAAACAGAGGACACGAGCAAGATGAAAATCGTCCGTGTGAAATATACGGTGACGGTGGTGGGAGAGGATGGGAAGCCCGATTCGGTGAACAAAGAACGAATCCTGTCTGAGGTGGATTCAACTGATCCTGAACATATCCAACAGGTTCTGGAGAAGGAGTGGCACGCAACGGAACAACCTGCGCGTGGGAAAACCGTCACGGACTCTTCCCTCGTGGTGACGAATATCACGGAACTCCAGCCCACGGGAGACGATGATCAAATGTAGGTAGGAAAGGACGACTCGTACGCCTCAGCGACCCATCCTATGAATGGTGGTTTGCCTAATCTGTCCGTAAAGGCAAGGGAAGACTCGTTCAGACCACCTCGACTTCTGTCCTCAATTTGGCCGGAGTGTGGACATCCTTAAAGACCTCGGTGGGAAAGGTGGGACTGATCCCAACAGCCTGAAGAGTTTCAAGAATCCGTTCTGGGCGACCCCAGTCACTCCACAAGACTTTTTCCAGCTCCATGACTCCTAATTGTTGGGAAAGGGGTTGCAAGACCTCCCGAGGGAAGTTGCGAGTGGGCATATCGTGGTAGATAGCTTGAAGCACAGATCCTTCAGCCGGAGTGCCAATACTTTGCCGTAACTGCTCAAATCGTTCCATCACCTCAGGAACGCATGCCCACCCGGCTTTCCATAACGTCTCGACATTAGCCACGAGAACCAAGGTATTCCATAAGGCCCCCTGATTCATTAACCGTTCACCAGCAATCGCCTCTGGCTTTTCGACAAACTCTTGAATATGGCGAATACAGGACCCTTGACTCCATCCCAGAATACTTCCAGGAGCGATCCACCCGTAATCAAGCTCGAGATGAGACGGTCGAACACCTAGCAGGATCATCCGATCCCGCCAAAATTCAACTGCTCGTACTGCACGCCGCACGGTTTCCACAAATGGATCTTCGGGAAAGATGAAATGATCAGAAGGGAAAATCACGACGACGGCTTGGGGATCTAAGGCTTTCACATAGGTTAAAGGCAGAAACACCCCTGGAGCCGTATCACAATTCCGTGGTTGAAAGATAAAGGTGCCTTCTTCACTGTGGCCGAGGAAGTGAGCATCGGATCGTGGCTGATGCGTTCTTCCAAGGACGGTTACCTTATTGCGAGGCCAAACAATCTGATTAGCCCGACCCCATGTATGTTGCAACATGGACCTGGTCCCGACAAAGGTACAATATTGTTTAGGTACGGGGTACCCAAGCCACTTTTGGATAGACGGCTGAAGCCGCTCACCATCACCACCAGCCAACACGATGGACCACCGAGAGGACGATCGATTCTGAGTTGGCATAAGACACCTCCTGAAGATAGAAGATTGTTGATCGCACCGACTTCCTCAAATGGCAACACAGGCGAATGCAGAATCCAAGGATCAAGGGGGAAAACCCCCGCGTCGGAATCATGCCCGAAACGAGAAATTCGGTTTTATGGGCGAAGAGAATAAAAAGGATAAAAGCGGGGAGGGAATAAAAAATAACGCGGTAGAAAAAAGACCCGAGCTACATCATCATATGGTTAATAATTTATCAGACATAGAAGGGTAAAGGAACACGCTATATATCGTGTATAGGAAATAGCCACCTGTGTATATGGCCGGTCTTATTCCAAATCGAATGAATGGACACCATTTACCAGGACGGTGAAGCAAGACCAGGCGCCATTACACGTGCGTTCGTCTCAGGACATGCTCACGCTTGTGAAAGAAACAACCAGACAGGGTGGTGGGCATCCATCTTTATTCCTTCACCCAATCGAGATCAGAGAAAACCGAAAAGAAAAATTCCCTCCCAATCAAACACGAGGTCGGCTCATAGCTGATGGACATGGTATAAAGGGCAAACTCGCATTCGTCACGGAGGACTATGCACAAGAACGACTCCCGACCCCATACTCGAAATCCGAGAGCACATGAAGAAAAACGTCATGACATCAGGGGACCAATCGCCATCCGTGGTCGTGATTTCATGACTGGGCACCGCCTCTGCTATGTTAGGTCAAATCCGGGAAGTCCCATGCCTGAGGCCTGACCACCGGCCGGCTGGGCAGGAGAGAAAGGGCATCCCCTTTGAGATGGCTCTCCTGGCGGAATATATCTTTTACAACTGAAAAGAATGAGCGAACATGACGAACGAGGAAAAAAACTTACCCGTCCGTGGATTGACCCCGAAGAAGGGAACACCGTGCATTTTCTTGACGCGCCGGACCTGAACGCCGAAGTTACGGGCTGCACCGAGCGATTGGTCGACCTCGTCATTGAGACGCAGGTGACGCATCTGAAACAACACCTTTCCCTCCCGCTCAGCCAGGTTGAGGTGTCGGAGGACTTCTCACACTACACGCGGGATCCCGAGCGACCCCTTCAACCAAGCCGATTGATGCTAGGCATCAAGGAGAAGCGACCCCCCATCATTTACTAATGACCAAGGAGGCCATGGCCATGTCGGACGGACACCGACGAGGATGAGATGGCCTTCGCAAACGATTCAATCAGGAGAGAGGGGGACGGGGCTCATGCCGAGACGGGTTACTAAAAAAATGAGATTGCTGTTCCTGATACTCCTAGCTACCATGGCGCATGGAGCAACAGCGGGAGAATTCAGAGTGAAGGATGACCGCCTCGCCGCGTGCCCCACCAGTCCCAACTGCGTGTCTACGATGGCGACCGAGGAAAGCCAATCCATCGCACCCTATCGATTTCAGAACCCCCTGTATGAAGCTAAAGCGCGGCTGATTCAGATCTTCAGTGCATTCCCAGGCGCCGAATTGGTTCAGGAAAAGGAGGCTTTCCTGCATTTCGAAGTCCGAAGTTTTCTGTTTCAATTTGTGGATGATGTCGAGTTCCAGTTTGATGAGGCCGCGCACACCATTCACTTCCGTTCGGCCGCACGCAGCGGCCACTACGATTTCGGAGTCAATCGGAAACGATTGGAAGATCTTCGAGGGATGCTGGAAGACAAACTCTAGTCACGCGTGAGCGTAGCGCATACACCATCTTCCCCCTCCGTCATTCCTGCCGGTAGCCACCGGGTATCCATCCTTGATTGTCTCCCCCTCCTTTGTAAGGAGGGGTATAGGGGAGGTAGAGTCCGATCCTCTTTCCCTATTCGTCCTGCCCAGCATGTGTTCTCGGGCATCCTTCCTCATTCCTTCAATTGATCAAGAGCGGAGAAAACCGAAAAGAAAAAGTTTTTTCCTGCTTCAAGATGATGGCGGCTAATGGAAATGGGGAGAGGAGAGAAGGGCTTTTGGGCTAAGGAGCAATGTTGGTGTGATGTGTGGATGCAAGACCTGACCCCAAGAATGACCCCAAGAACAAGGAATGACCCCAAGAATGATGATGATCGCATGGTGCGTGTAAATATGGAATGTAGCGGTCTGACATGGGCAGAAATAATCTGTCGATTTGTTAAAGGTGACGCAGGCTTGTCGATGGCATATATTGGTGAGGAAGGGATTAATGTTAATTCGCTTCCAGATAAATTTTGTGCCGGTACGGGCACCATTACATTCATGAACGACACCCAAGAAGTTCATGAAGCGAAAGCAATACATTGTCACACATAAAAATACCCCACGCCTTTTATCTTCTCGTCTTGATGTGGGGTATTCAAACGGCACAGGTGTTTCCGTGGGCAGAGATAGGACACTATGGGATCTTACCCAGAACATATCGCGGATTAATCGGTATTTTCTTTGCGCCATTTATCCATCATGGTTGGTGGCATTTAATCAGTAATTCAATTCCATTTCTCATTTTGGGTTCATTAGTTCAATTTAAAAATGCAAAAATATTTTGGAAAGCCACGTTCATCATTTCTCTGTTAACAGGGCTCGGGACCTGGTTGTTTGGATCAACAGCCTATCATGCGGGTGCCAGTGGCCTGATCATGGGTTATTGGTCATTTTTGTTAGCAGATGCATACAATACACGATCACTCAAATCGGTCATAATCGCAACGGTCGTCCTCATTTTTTATAGTGGATTTTTCTTTATGTTGCTGGATGTGCGCGCACATATTTCATGGATTGGGCATACATCGGGTTTGGTGGCCGGTGTGATTGCGGCTAAATTATATTGTAACAGTCAGAACAGACGACTAGAGTCGTAGCTTAGATCAATCAAATAAATTGATTAACTTCTCCGTAATGATATTATTTTTTGTATGGATTGAACGACAGGTTCTATCCTTATAGGCAGAAACATCACGAGGACATTTCTGTCCCAGTTCACCTTTTTTTCTCTTCCCCTGATCGAGTGGTAGATTACTGTAAGGGCTATGAGAGATAAAGAACGGTATCAACAAGTAATGGGAATTCAGAGTCCATGGGCAGTGTTCAACTTGCGATTCCCCGTGGTCTTGCCACGGGGATCTTATTTTCCGAGAATTAGGGGGTGAGTGAAAGTACTGTCCACAAAGCGAGTCATTGTGCGTGGCAGATTCATTATCACATTGTCTTTCCGGTGAAATATCGTAAGGCCTTATTAGCGGAGGATGTTGTCGAGATCATTGTGGAAGCCACGCGAGGGATTGCTGAGCGGTACGATATGGAGTTTGAACGATTGGGGTGTGATCGAGATCATATCCATCTGTTATGTTCTGCTCATCCGAAGATTGCTCCGGGACAAATCGTGCGAGTGTTCAAGAGTATCACCGGGCGCGAGTTATTCCGGCAGAAACCAGCCTTGAAGACAGAGTTGTGGGGAGGGCAGTTTTGGGCTGATGGCTACTATGTGGGCACCGTGGGAGAGGGCGGCAATTGGAGGGTGGTCGAACATTATGTGCAGAACCAAGGCAGTCCCAGAGAAGACCTGCGTCAGTTAACCCTCTTCTAATACCCCGTGGTCTTGCCTCGGGGATCTTTATTGTTTAACTATCGTTGGAAGCGGGTGAAGTAAAAGTTCATGATCGGGGCAGGCCTGCGCAAAGACTTTACTATATTGATTCAACTTGGGCATGTCCCCTTAGGGACTTCGCATACCGGCATCAATCTTACCACTCTACCGACTGAATGTGGACGCAACCCAATGAAAAGAGGCGGCATGCATTCAAGGGCTTTCAGCGACTTGCCCGCGCCATGTCTCCCCCAAATGGTTCCTGAGACTTATTTCGATGAAGGCAATAAAGTTGGCCTGACCCCATTGCTATGCGTGGATCATTGCCAATCCTACGTTTGACCTGTCAGCGTCTACACCCCTCGATCAAAAACCCCGCAAGGAAAAGTCCTGTCGTAAGCTGAAGTGTAACGGCTCATCAATTGCCCATGTCACACTCTGGGTTATTCGTAAGGGCACCTCTAAAAATCAGGAATTTTTAGTGAGTGCAAGGAAGCGACGCGCGCAAAACCGCAGTGTATGGGCGAATACATGAGGATTTGAGCACGAGGCAGACGCCGTAATCGCGGAAAAGGACGGTTTTTAGAGGTGCCCGTAATCTTTTAGGAGGTTGGGGTCGGTAAGGTTATGAGTGTTAGCCCTACTGAATTTCTTCAGGGTTGCTATGTTCTTTGTCATCAACACCAGCAGTAGGCTCCCAATACTCTTTGAGAGTATCCCAATTTTGTAAGAGACTTTCTTTGATATCCTCAGCATCCATATCATTGGACGCATCCGCCATGGGACCAATTTTCAAAAATATACAATCGTTAAATTCACAGCCACCAATATCAAAAGGACCTCCACTGTACAAAATATTACAGTAAGTAAATTTACAATCAATCAATTTTTTGTTTGAAATGGAAAAATTTATCCCTTTCACTAAAACGAACGTGGAAGCCCCGCCCTTTGGGCGGGGAGGAAACGTTCAGCCGGCCGCGGCGGCCGGTCACGGTTGTGATTGCCTGTGCGCATGTCAGCTTAAGGAACAAACCATACGGGTTATGAGACGAAATGGCACATCGCCCAGACTTAGCAATATCTGTTTCGAATTATTCGAGAAGATATTCGACGACGCCTTGTGCAAATGTATTGCTCGATGAAGTTGTTTTAAATTTCTTCAAAAGCCCCGCCCTTTGGGCGGGGTTATTTACTTTCAAGTCTTTGACCATTTCGAAATCAGGCTTAGGATTATTCATGGCTCCTCCATTTAAAACTTCCAAGAAATTTATAGCAAAATGCGCTCTTCGATGACATGTTGAGCTAACATCGCGCAGACCGGCGCTTGAGGTCAACCGAATACAGAGTCCGCGAAAGAAGAGAGCGGCCAAGCCTCAGAATTGAACGCGTTGTGAGGTTGAGCCTCTTCATCACGCCTTTACAAGTTCTCACATAATCCAACCCCATGACGGTAAAGAGAAAGAGGGCAGGGGAGAAGGGGTATTGGGCTAGGGTAATGTGGGTGTGATGTGTGGATGCAAGACCTGACCTCAAGAACTATTTTGAAATCAAGCAAATCTGATCCTAAATTTCCCTATACTATTTCTGATTGAATTCTGCTTCTTTATTCAAAGTAAGCCTGATCGACGGGTCGATGATTTGTTCACAAATCCATTCGACGACGAGCTTGACCATATCCGGTGTGTGCTCGGAAAACACGTGGTCTGCCCCTTTAATGTGTGCGAATTGCTTGGGTTCATTGGCTTGTTCGAAAATATCGAGTGAGTCCTGAATGGGGACAACGTCATCCGCCGTTCCGTGGACGAGCAGCCAGGGGACGTGGATCAACGGAGCGTCGGTCACGACGGTTCCGATGGCAACCGTGTCGTCGATGAAAGCCTGTGAAAGCGGACAGGTTGGCTCGTCCCACATGAAACCCTGATCGGGCGTCACGTCCCGGAATTCGCGCTGCGCGAACGCTTCCGTGTGGACCATTCCCGCAAGTGAAATGAGTCCGCTAATGCGTGAGTCTTGACTAGCTCGGAGAACCCCGACAGCTCCGCCCATACTGTGACCGACATAGAGGATGCTCCATCCCTCGAGCGCGTTGATCACGCAGCCGAGGTCTTCAGCTTCCTTGGAGATCGTGGCGGCTTCGAATCGACCTTCTGAGTCGCCGTTGCCGGAGAAAGACAACCTCAGCGTCGAGATTCCAGCAGTAGCCAGGGTTTCGGTGAGGGCGACGAGGAACGGACGATCCTTATTGCCGGTCACCCCGTGCCCAAGGACAATCATACGTTTCTCAGCATGATGGCCTTGTTGGAACGTGTAGTCGATTTTTTCGCCTTCGATGTTACGAATGGTTCCGAACATGATTCTCCTGTGATTCGTGAAGGTTCTGATGAGTGTGACTGGTGCGAATGTGAGTGCCGCATGCTAAGGGTGGAAGGGGCCATCAACATCTTGTGTGGAATGAGGAGCTAGACGGAAACAACGAATGCTCGACATTCTCGTATGCTGCATTTTTCCCTTCGGACTTCTGACTGTTGAGGAGAAGACCCCCTGCTGATTTTTTCAACGGAGCTCTATTCTACGCCACTGCGTTCTCGATCAAAACCCTCGTTGCCCTCTCGGCCCCTATTTTTTTATTCCCCACAAAAACCCGCAGAAAAAAGTGAGCGATTCTGAAGATCCAGATAAAGTTGAATGGGGTCTGGGAGTATGTGTGAAGGCAAGACCTGACCGTATGCCGTTATCGGCGGTGTGTCTCGCGGGTTGAAGTCCCGCGAAAGGAATTGTTCGTACACCTTTCTAGTACCGGGAAGCAGCGTCGGAGTAATCCGGGGTGGAAGTTTCCTATGGGCAAAGCTGCAGGCCGTAGCGCCAGCGAACCTAGATGTAGCCTCGTCAATGAACGGGAGAGGTCGACCCTGTGGTCAGAAGGGGAAGGCCGCTGTCTGAGGGATTCGAACGAACACCCGCCCTCAGGATCTTCCGGGGTAGCAGGGATGGCATGTGGCGGAAGAGCCCCCGTGCAGGACGGGAGACCCACGACAGTGCGAGTGCAGCCCTCGCAACCGAGGCGTATAAGGACAACCGAAATCGCCAAAGGCCGTCGTGGGAGTCGGAGGGGTGCAGAGTACCGCTGGAGGGCTTGGGACAACAGAACCCGGCCCGAGGGAAGGGACCCTCCTTTGTTCACGTTATCCGACGAGTGGAGGGTCAGGGGATTGCCGTGAGGCTATTAACCCCGAAATGATCAGGACACGACAGAGGAGATGGTCTCGGTGGGCCAAGCTCGTGAACCGCGGGCGCATGCCTGCCGAGGAAGAACATCGGAAAGCCGTGTATGGGAAAACCATACGCACGGTTTGCTGAGGGGGCGCTGGTAATTTCTGACTGCTGTGGGCCGAAGTAGGCGCGTGCGTCGAAACGGTCGAGAGCAGCTCCAAGTGAGCACCAGTGCTCTACTCTACCTATTGCTTCTTTAAGCAAACAAGCTCGTATCCACGAAATTTTGAGGCAGTGGGATAATTTATATTCTATTGTTTTTGACTCGGCTTAGTGGGCGGCTTTGGCCATGGTTTTACCCGCTCAACTTTTTCCACTATTTTTGATGTATCAACTTTTTTTGGATCCTGTGCCATGGACAATTTCTCCTTTTTTTAATTTAACTTATGCCTCTTGCTTCCAATACTTCATCTTGACATTTTATCACTAACTTATTTTTATGGGGAAGATTTATTTCTCCCTGTTCTATACCTTCTTCTAGTTTATTAAGACGTTTAATTTCCCTTTTCAAATTGTCCTCTTTTATGGTACTCCGCTGGCTCCAGAGGACTTCATAATTATTTAAAATAGCTTCATATTTTTTCCGAATATTTGCAGCACTTCCAATCCTTCCCCCAAATCCTAATACCGGAAGAACAACGGCTGCAAAAGCAGAAGTTCCAGATACTAATTCCCAGAGTAAGGAATAATCCATGAAACCCTTAGTTTGTCCCCAGATTTGCCAACTTGCCACACCTGCGGATGATGTTACGGCAATGAAAATTTTCAATCTTGAATCCCACCAAGAGTAGGTATCCCTAAGGTGTCTGTAGTATCGAACGTTCATGTCAGCATCAAGCATTTTTGTCCAGAGTAAATCGATCATTTTTTATCCTCCTTCCAGGCATCAATTTCAGAAGAAAAATTCAAAAAATAATAATTACAAAAATTTCGATTTCTTTTAACTTTAGTTAATTAAATTAACTGTAAGTTTTGGTTTGTTTCTTTGGACTAGGTAGGAGCTATCTGGGGATTAGGGAAAATTCCAGAATTTTGTTTTCTGCAATTGTAAATATTAATAAGCCATGCTAACCAAAGAATTGAAAAAAGTACAGAATTATCGTTTATGAAGTTTTGTCGGAGGGGTAGGGGGTGTAATGGGGTCACCCATTAGCAGGCTCTGTCAAGTAGGCGCACGACTCCTCTCTTTCGCGTTCTTCTTTTTTCAGCTCTCTGCTCTTCGTCTTCCGTGACGAGAAACCTGATTCGCACCTGGATCTTCCTTGGAGTCGGTGTCGCCTTCATGATCTGAGGCGCACCAGTCACCCATCAGGATCAAGGCTCAGAAGATGCTGGCCGCCGCCACGCTCCTCAGAACCCCTGGCACATTCGTGCCCCAGACAATCCTCAGTACCCGACGACTGTCCATGCGAAAGGGTCCAAATCGTGTGGCTACCCGAGGAGAGATGGCTCCCCCCCTCATGGTGCCAATCCCTTGTTGGCTCAGTCGCGAGGCGACTCAGTCTCTCTCATCGCGAGAGAAGAACAGGGATGGGAACGCGGCCAATCAGGCCTCGTGGTTGTCAACCAACCCTCATGCCAGCTCACGTCCACATCCCGATCATCCTGTTAGGCAAAGGCGCGGGTCACATCAAACGGCACAGCATCCCGCATGATGTAATAACAAGCTCGGGCCAGTTTATGTGCGACCGCCTTGCGGGCCACCACGACCTTGGTCTTGGCCCGTTTCCGTTGATAGAACTGGGCAATCTGTGGCTCGTAGCGAATGGCAAAGTGGGCGGCTTCGACAAACGCCCCGGCTAAATACTTATTGCCATTCTTTGTGTTCCCCTGGCCCTTGCATTTGCCATTGCTCAGTTTGGTGCTGCTAACGCAGCGACAGTAAGAAGCAAATTTCCCCACGGTCGGGAAACGAGCGATCGCGCCGGTCTCCCGCATGATCGTCAACGCCAAAATCGGCCCAATGCCCGGAACGGTCCTCAACGATTGGAACGCGGGGCGCAGCTTCACACGGGCATGCACCGCTCGTTCCACGCATGTGATCTGCTCCGCCAAGTGCTGCATTACCGCCACGGTCACTTCAAGAGCGAGGGCTTGTTCCGGAAATGGCATCAACTCGCGGATGATGAGCGGCGTGAGCTGCTTGATCTGGGTCGCGTTCAGGGCGTGGCCCGTATTGCGAGGGAGTAAGTTTTGAATACGCAAGAGATTCATCGTCCGCTGCCGAACCAGTTGGCTACGTTTGCGAAGGAGGTCGCGGACCGCCCGCTCCTCCTTTGGATAAATATATCCCGTGGGCAAGAGCCCTAAGCGCAGCAGGTGCGCTAACCAGCGCGCATCCGTGTCATCGTTGGTATATTTCAGCCCGGCATACTGCTGCATCGCCGCGGGGTTGGCTAAGTGCACCTGATAGCCCGCCTCCATCAGCCCATCCACCAACCAATACCAGTTGTAGGTGGATTCCACGACAAGCCCCTGCAACTGAGCCTGGAAAGGGGCGAGCTGAAGAAGTATCCCTTCCAGGTCATTCGGCAAGCGCTTCTGATACTGCACGTGAGCCGCTTCATCCAAGACAACCACCACACTGTTGTTTCCATGTAAATCAATCCCGCCGTAGAATGGCTTCATGGCTCCTCCTTTGGGTTGGAAAGGTGAGAAGAGGTTGGATCCACTCCCCACTGTACCGCTCACTCGAGGAACCTGCTAGATGTTTATCAGGCCTGCATTAATGCTTTCATCTAGTGATTCAACGTGGGCCTGCGCCTTCGCACCTTGGCAACGATCTTTCCAATATGCCGACTGAAGGGGGACGCGACCCGATGAACAGAGCGGACTTGAATGCAAGGTCTGTAATCTTCTTGCCCGCTCCATGTCTCTCCAAAAATGGTTCTTGCCACTCATGTCGAATAAGGCAATAAAGCAGGCCTGACCCGTATGTTAGAATTTATATGTTCCAGGTTGCATACTCTCTTCACGTAGAGGAGCTTCCTCACATACTTTTTTCATCCAAAACAAAAGAACCCAATACTCACTATCAGGATTATTACCTTCCCACCACATAGCCGGATGCTCACAAGCCTTGATTACATAATAACCAAAAGCCTGATTCATTATCTTACTATCAAGAAATCCTGAATTATTCATCAATGCAACTTCTTCTAAAAAACCAAGAAACTTTAAACGATCAGATTTACTAACTTCTTCTAGTTTCGGATCAAGCGTATCTAAATATGAAATTATTAATGAGAAGTTTTCTGTTTCTTTAAATCTTTTGCGCAATTCCAGAAAAATATTCACCCGATCTAATTTATTCTTTTTCTTATATTCAGCCAAACCTTTTAGAAGCACTATGACCCCAACAGTTAATGCCAAAAACTGCAGTAGCAATTTTGTAAATTCTAAACTTTCCATGAAGTATCCTTATGGGCACCTCTAAAAACCCCTCATTGCGTCATTCATTGATTCGGCCCTTGGCGAAATAGCTTCGGCAGGTGTTTGATCGCAGGGTGAGCCGTGCCCAGCGTGACGTTTTTCGGCCTGTCTGGCCTCCTCCCCACGTTCTTATGCCCGTTGAACCTTCCGAGGCCGCGTGAGAATCAGGAAGCGCTGAAAGTTGTAGGTCAAATTCTTCAGCCCGATCTTGGCTCTGGCTCGCAGGAGGCCAATCGTGCGAATCAGTTTCCCACCCATCGCGGTGACCTGATGGCCAAAGACATGTTCGACTCGGGCGCGAATTCGCGAGCGAGCTCGATTCCAGGTCTGCTGTTGAGTGGTGAGGGCATTGTTGCGAGACCCTTTATAATGAATCTTGGAGCGCAGGCGCTTGGCCTTGAGCGTCGTGTCGATCTCCGCTGACCGATAGGCCGAGTCCGCCCAAATGTCGCGTCCGACTTCCGTGGGGAGTAAGAGCTCTTCAAGCACCTGACTATCGTGTACGGCCGCATCGGTCACCGCATACTGGCGAATCAGCTTGTGCCTTTTATCCACGTTCACATGGTTCTTGTACCCATAGTGACTCGTTCCATTCTTTTTCGTCCAACGCGCTTCCGTGTCTTTCTGCCGGCGTTTGTTGGGCTGCTCGTCCCACTCAGCCGGGCAGGCCCCGGCTTTGACGGTGGCGTTCTCTTCGCGGGAGTTTCGTTGTGTGGGCACAGGAATCAGTGAGGCATCAATCAATTGGCCGCTCCGCGGTTGTAACCCGTGCGCGGCCAAGTAGGCTTCAAATTGGTCAAACAGGATGCCTACGACCTGGGCCTGCGTCAGGGTTTCGCGAAACAGCCAGATAGTTTTGGCATCGGGAATGCGCTGATCCAGATCCAGCTCTAAGAACCGCATGAAGGACAGCCGGTCGCGGATCTGATACTCGGTTTGGTCATCGGACAAATTATAGAGGCTTTGGAGCACAAGGATTTTGAACATGAGCACCGCATCAAAGGGCGGCCGCCCACCGTTCTTCCGCTTGGATCGATGGAGGACGGCGTCGAGAGCGGGGCGAAAGGTTGCCCAGGGCACATGACAAGCGAGAGCGTCTAACGGATCTCCGTGCTGACTGAGGGCCTCGTAACGGGTGGCGAGATCACAAAAGCTGAGTTGGCGCGATGTCAACATAGAGAATCCTCCTTGGGAGGAGTATCGCAAATCAGCGTCCGCGTGTCAGGGGTTTTTAGAGATGCCCTTATAAAGGTAATTATGAGGATTAGGAACACCCCGTAGGGGTGTCTGCTGATCTTCTCCCACGCTACCGGACATAGAGTTAAGCAGCCTGTTCAAATACTATCGGGTTCTGATGTCCTATAGCCGAATGCCTTCTCTGCCGATTGTAATACGTTTCAATGTACTCAAAAATACTGACTTTCGCCATACGTCGCGTATCGCATTCGATGAACGAGTTCGACTTTCAGCGTGTGAAAGAAACTTTCTGTGACGGCGTTATCTTAGCAGATCGTCCTTCGTCCCATGCTAAAACGCAACTGATTGTTCCCAATCAATCGCTGATAGCGTTTTGAAAATAAGGGTCAAGACTATTTAGTAATGTATTGATTTCGTTTTTCGAGGGGGATGGCCGATTTACACATTCCAAAATAGGCTTGACCACCTTTGGTGTTTTTGGGTTCTTTTGCCGAGAGAAAAGGACCTCGGCTGCCTGGCCGAAACCAGGCAAGACTTAAATAATTGAACTTGTGATTCCCCGTGGTCTTGCCACGGGGATCTTATTTCCTAACAATAGGTGGGTGAGGGCAGGAATTGGCGAGTGGTCGAACGGTATGTGCAACAGCAAGGTAAGCCGCAGGAAGAACTGCGCCAGTTAGCTCTCTTCTAATACCCCGTGGTCTTGCCGCGGGGTTCTTTATTCAATAAATTGTAATTTGTCTGTCGTGAAAATCGGCTTCGCAGGCCAATGCGAGAGGTCATCCTTTCCGATTAGGAATAATAGGGTCAGGACTGCGTGAATGCTTGAATTTATTAATCTAACTTGGGCCTGTCGCCTTTGCGCCTTTGCACACTGGTCTTAATCTTTCCAATAGACCAACTGAAGGTGGACGCAATTCGATGAAAATAGGGGGCTTGCATTCAAGGTCTTTCATCGACTTGCCCGCTCCATGTATCCCCAAAAAAGGTTCCTGATACCCATTTCGATTACGGCAATAAAGCAGACCTGTCCCTATTATTTTGGGCATGAGGACTGGGATGTGTTGGAGGGGAAGGGGTGCTGAAGAAGACCGTCAAATTGGATGGCGTGTCACAAACACCTTCCTCAGGCGAGGGTGGTGACCTCTACTTGGAGCCGCTTCTGTTTTGCTTCGTTGACGATCAATTCCAATCGGGCCGCAATATCATCTTGAATCCAGTCTGCTCCACACATCGAACAGCGTAAAGCCGGCACACTTCTAACCACGACGATGCCAAACTCCAACTCGGCCGTAAAGGTGGTTGTGCCGGGTTTTTTGGTGCCACCACAAAGTGGGCATTGAGTTGGCAGATGATTTCGTGTCAACGATTCCTCCGTGTCCTAAAATCCGGATTGAAATGTTCAAGATCTGGACGGTAGACAGTAATAATGTATCCCTGTTGAGCGCTTGAATCAAGGGCCACGACGACATGGATTGGTTCATCACTCTTCCATCCGAGGAGTAAGGCGCTGGGGAATGGGGTGTCGTTGGCGTAATCTTCGATTTCTTCACCTGTGAGAAGAACGTTGAATACATCCTGTCGCGAAATGCCGCGCTCCAGGATTCGCTCCAAGGCATGGCGTTGCCACTCAATCCGACCATTCTGAATTGTAGTGGTCCAATGAAAATGGACAGGAAGAAAAGGGGTGAGTGTGAATAAGCCCAGACGGTCCTCTCTGAGGATTGTGCCGGGGTGTTGGGGAAATGTGTCATTCATATTTGCCTCTCACGGGCCGAACGTGGCTTGATCCATGCTGGAGTATCCCCTTGATCTGTCTTCGCAGCCTGTGCCTCAAACGTATTGGGGCTCTGATAGCCTAAGGTCGAATGGAGGCGCTGACTATTATAAAACATGACCAGGTAGTCAATCACGCGGAGCGTGGCGTAAGTTCGCGTTTCGGGTGGCTGGTCAGAGAAGCCTTCTTCTTTCAGGCTTCGGAACACCCGTTCCACGACGGCATTGTCATAACAATTGCCTTTCCGACTCATACTGCAGACCATCTCGGCGTCCCGGAGCTGGCGTTGATACTCGCTACTCGCATACTGACTCCCTCGATCCGAATGATGCAGCAACCCTGGCTTCGGGTGTCGTTGCCCAATGGCCATTTGCAAGGCCTGCGTCACCAAACAGGTCGCCATCGACGCCGCACAGGCCCAGCCCACGACTTTACGGGAAAACAGATCGACGACAATCGCGATATACAACCACCCTTGCAGGGTCCAGAGGGCCGTGATATCACTGCCCCACACGCAATTGGGCGCCGCGACCGCAAACTGGCGGTTGAGCACATTGGGGGCAATAGGAGACCCATGCCGACTGTCCGTGGTGTGTGGACGCCGGCGCGCGCGTTGGGATTGCAGCTTCGCCTGGCGCATCAGCGTCCGTGTGCGATAGCGACCCACCTGACACCCAGCCTGCTGCAAGGCTGCACACATCCGGCGCGAGCCATACGTGCCGCGGGAGGCTCGATGGATGCTTTTGACCTGCCCAATCAACACCGGATCTGGCTGCGCCCGGCCTCCTCCGTGGTGCACAAACCGATAATATCCACTGGAACTCACCTGCAAGACGGCACAGAGCAGCCGCACGGGATAGCGCTGTCGTTCTGCGTGAATGAAGGGATATCTCATGTGCTGTGGGTGGCGAAGAAGGCCGTGGCTTTTTTTAAGATGTCGCGCTCCATCCGCAACCGCCGATTCTCCTCGCGTAACTGGCGCAATTCGGCGTGCTCCGGCGTCTGATGCCCCTGCCCGGGAAAGGCGGCATCCCGATGCTGCTGGTGTTCGCCTTTCCAGCGCGAGAGTAATTTGGGCGTAATCCCTAAGTTCTGGGCGGCCACCGTGATCGCATAGCCGTGCTCCATGACCAGGGCTACGGCGTCTCGTTTGAACTCGGCTGTGTACTGTCGTCGTGTCGTTTCCATTGAACACCTCCTGATAGGTATCATCCCTTTTCAAGGTGTCCCTTTCAACTAGACCACTACAAGTGGGGCAGGCAGATGGGTGCGTGTTGAGTTGAAATGGTGCTTCTACCTCCCCTTGCCCCTCCTTACAAAGGAGGGGGAGGGGCGGTGATGGATGCCCGATGACGAAAGTGTGAAGGGAAATGAAAACGAGGGTATTATTCAAGCAATTTTTGTATGCATTCATCACGGGTCATTGAGAAATGCTCCCCGATGTCTGTCAAGATTGCTGAAAGAGTTCCCACGCGAAGAGGATTATGGTTGGGGATGGTGATGTGGTGCTCCCCTTTTTGTGCGCTGGTTCATCGAATGTGGCTGCCGGTTTGTCGTGTCACCCGGTAGCCTAAATTCTCCAGTTTTTGAATGAGATCTTCTGCAGATAGGTCTCGCGGTAATTTCATACCGCGATGACTTCTTCTCGTACATGATGTAGCCGAATGATTTTTGGGGATTTTCCTTCGTCAAAGTGGCATTTGACCGCATCGCGAACCTTGGTGTGCAGTTCGGCTATATTGTCTGCTTCGGTGAAGATTGACTCTCCCAAGGCCCGTGCTGTGACTCCTCCTTCGGGTGCATCTTCTACCAAAAATATGATTTCGGACATTTGAACTCCTTTTACGTAGGGTCGATTTTGTGATGTGTTTTTATGCTACCCAACATTTTTGGAAAAGTACAGGTAGCATAAGGAAAATCATGTCAGGGATTGCCAGGAATGACGATGCCGAAAGATGGAGCCCCGCTAACGACTGCCGAGGATGACGGAGTGGGGCAGGCCGATGGGTGCGTGTTGAGTTGAATTGGTGTTTCTACCTCCCCTTGCCCCTCCTTACAAAGGAGGGGGAGTGAGGGGCGGAGATGGATGCCTGATGACGGATGTTGGGAATGGCTGGGGAGAGGGTATTTCTCTTGTTTATGGTTGGGATGTGAGATAGATGTCGAAGCGGTGTTTTTTTGTTTTGATTGAGGTCTGTGGTTTGATGTCTGCTAGAAAGTCTGCAGAGCTTGGGCGTTTGACGACCACACGATTGGTGGCGATGGTCAGTGCCAGGTGGAGTAGGGCATCAGCATCCGTATCTTGCTCAGCGATGTCTTGCAGTATTTGCATGTCTTTTTTGACGAGTGCTGATTTTTCTTTGTGAGGGAACATGGGGTCGAGATAAATGACTTCTGGTTCAAACGGGGTCTGTAAGAGTTCTTGCTGACTCTCCCCGAAGCTGAGGGAGAGGTTGTCTTTCATCAACTTGCCAATTTTCTCATCTTGTTCGGCTCGACGTAAGCCATCTTCCAGGAGTTTGGCAATCAATTCTGATCGTTCGATCATGTGTACGCGGCATCCTAGGGTGGCCAGCACAAAGGCGTCTCGGCCCCATCCTGCGGTGGCGTCCACAATATTTGGGCGATGCCCTTTTTTGATGCCCACCGCTTTACTAATGGCCTCGCCCCCTGCATGGCCATATTTTCTTCTATACGCCGTTTTGCCGGAGATAAAGTCTATGACAATTGGCGTCATCTCCAGATTGTCTTGGTCGACTAAGCCCAATTGCCCATTATTCATTTGAAGCGAATAGTTCATTCATTCAACATGATGTGTTGTGTGCCCCCGAGGTTCATGGACATTTCTGTATTGAGGACGTGTCTGTTTGGTCACCATGCTATCCAACCCCTCCAAGAATGTACAGATGGAATTTTGTGAGAAGCACGTGAAGATAGATTCCCGCTACACACTGGCGGGAATGACGGAGTCATAGGAAAAGGGATGCCCTTACTCTTGACGGGTATGTCGAGTGGGTTAGAGAGGCTTGGGTGCCACCGGTGATTCTGGAAACCATGTCTTACGGAACCAGAAGGCGACATTGACGAGTGCTAACAGCACCGGCACTTCGACTAAGGGTCCGATAACGGTGGCAAAGGCGACGGATGATCCCAGGCCGAATGCGGCGATGGCTACGGCGATGGCCAGCTCAAAATTGTTGCTGGCGGCGGTGAAGGATGTGGCTGTGGTCTTGCCATAATCTGCCCCGATGAGTTTGCCCATGCCAAAGCTGACGAGAAACATGATGACGAAGTAGAGGATGAGTGGCAGGGCTATGCGAAGCACATCAACTGGCAGGCTCACGACCATGCCCCCCTTCAGGGTAAACATGGCGAAGATGGTGAAGAGCAGTGCTATGAGCGTGATGGGGGCAATCTTCGGAAGAAACCGCTGTTCATACCATTCTTGGCCCTTTTGTCTGATCCCGATCCATCGTGAAAGGAAGCCACAGACAAAGGGGATGCCGAGATAGATGAAGACGCTTTCGGCAATCGTCTGGAAGTTGACGTCGACGATGTTCACGGCCAGGCCCAATTGGGAAGGCAGGACTTCTAAATAGAGCCAGGCCAATCCACTAAAGAAGATCAATTGAAAGAGACTGTTGAAGGCCACCAATGCGGCCACATATTGGTTGTCCCCTTCGGCGAGTTGATTCCAAACGAGGACCATGGCAATACACCGCGCCAGTCCGATGAGGATGAGCCCGGTCATGTATTCCGGCGAATCGTGGAGAAAGACCACGGCCAGGCCAAACATGAGCAGGGGGCCGATGACCCAGTTTTGAACGAGTGAGAGGAGAAGAATTTTCCAATCGCGAAAGATGAAGGGCAGCTCTTCATATTTCACCCTGGCCAGTGGGGGATACATCATGAGCATGAGGCCGATGGCGATGGGAATGTTGGTGGTTCCCAGAGAAAGACTGTTCACGAATACCGGCGCTTCGGTGAAGACCGAGCCAATCGTGACGCCGGCTGCCATGGCTAGGATGATCCAGGCTGTGAGGTAGCGGTCGAGGAACGATAAGCGACGTGGGGCGCATGCGGTCATGTTCGTAACGCCTCAATTTTTTCTTTGAGCAGGAAGAAGGCTTGATCGAATGCGGCTTGTATGGCGGCTTCGGTGCCTGTGGCTTTAGCTGGGTCGGGGATACTCCAGTGTAATTTTCTGGGTTGTCCGGGAAAGATTGGGCAGGGTTCTCCTGCGGCTTGATCGCAGACGGTGATGATGAGGTCAAATGCTCTATCGGTCATGTCATCCCACGACTTGCTCTGTGGCTGGCCGGGATTGATTTCATGTCGTTGCAAGGTGGCGATGGATCGGGGATGCACTTCTCCCGTTGGGTGGCTTCCTGCACTGTAGGCGTGATAGCGCCCTTGTCCCATGTGGTTGATGAGGGCTTCGGCCATGATGGACCGGCAGGAGTTTCCTGTGCAGAGGACTAATACTTGGGTTGGCCTACTTGGCATTCTCGATGAGGACATTCGATGCTCATTCCTCCGATTGGCCACAGGCCACATGGTTTAAACGACTGAATGAAACTGGTTGTGGGTTAGACGATTGGCGAGGGGATGGCCCCTCGCCAAAACAGGGGTAGCAGAAACGCGTGGTGGGTGGGGTTATTTTTTGCCTTTTTTGTCTGCGCGCTTTTCTTTCAGGGACTTAGTCGGTTTCTTTTTCGCTTCCTTTTTTGAGTCCTGGCTTTTTCCCATGGACATGCTCCTTGTGAATGTGTTGTTGAGGGTTTCTCGATGATGGCTAGGGTGTTGCTGCGGCTAGTTTTTTTGCCTCGGCTGCGGCAGCGGCCTCGGCTTTGGCAGCAGCGGCGACATTGGCCTTGAAGGCTTTGTCCTGTTGTTCCCAGTCTAATCGGAGTCGTTCCGACATGGCTTTCGTATTGTTTTGTTTCTCTAACATCATATCGGCGTTAAGGGCCGCTGCTTCAATGGCATAGCCAACGGCCGGCGCTTGGAATTGATCGTGTAGGACACGGATGGTGGCCACCATGGGCGCATCGTAGCCTCGTCGCTGACAATACTTGAGGCCAGCGGCGGTGAGTGTCGTTCCGTCTTCTTCTACCAGCGCGGTCGTTCCTTCCGGGGCATTCTTTCCGGTGTATCCATGCAATTCCCCAGATTTTCCTTCAGCATAGTGCTTGTGTTGTTCGGCCATGAGTACTGCGTCCTTTCTGAAATTGGAAGACCAAAATTCGTTGTGTGATATGTTGAGCCCGGGTTCACGGTTTCTTGATGTCTAGTGTAGTCGGTTTGAGGCCCTTTTGCCTACTGCTTTTTTTCATCTGCTCTACTCCCTACCCCATGAATTGAGACCTTCTATTGGTGCGCGGATGTGAGAGTGACCACGACGACGCCGTCTTCCGTGACCGTATAGCGAGCTCGGTCGGCGTCCAAGTCGTAGCCGATGACTGTTCCCGGTGGAATGATGACACCCTTATCGATAATGGCGTGGCGAATCCGCGCACGTTCTCCAATTTCGACATTTTCCATGATGACCGATTCCTGGACATCGGCATATTGATTCACCAGGACATCTGGCGATAAAATGCTTTTTTGGACCTTTCCTCCCGAAATGATACATCCCCCGGACACGATGGAATCTAAGGCGAGACCGACACGTCCACCGGGATATTGATCGGCAAACACAAATTTAGCTGGCGGAAATTGTCCTTGGTAGGTGCGGATGGGCCAGGCCTCATCATAGAGGTTGAGGAGAGGATCAACCCCGACGAGATCCATGTTGGCCTCGTAGTAGGCGTCCACAGTGCCAATGTCCCGCCAGTACTTCACCTGTTTTTTGTTTTCATCTTCAAAGTTATAAGCGAAAACTTTTTTGTTGCCTTGAATCATGTTGGGAATAATATTTCTCCCAAAGTCATGGGCCGTGCTCATTCCGGCATCATTTCGCAGTTCGTCATAGAGTTGGTCCGTTCGAAACAGGTAAATGCCCATGGAAATACACGCATGTGTCGGATCATGTGGCAAGGGAAACGGGTTGGGCGGTTTTTCTTCAAATCTGGTGACACGGTTGGATGCATCCACCCCGAGGACTCCGAACGGTCGAGCTTCTTCGACTGGCCATTCCAGCGCCTGCATACCGGCTTAACTCCAGTTGCTACTAGATTTTGTGGTCCGCTGAATTTTTTGGAGCGGAGCCGGGTCGACGGCGATAGCATTTTCCAGGAGTCGATGAAACAAGAGGCCCCGAGAGCGCGAGGTCCGACGATTGAATCGAAAGATAAATTCATTCAGGTAGGCGTCGAGGTACTTATGGTCAAGGCGTCCCTGGTATGTGCCCAGGAGCCAACGTTTCACCCGTGAAATGGCACGGTGGACTCTTGGCAACAGGTCGTCTGCGTCTGGGTCGTGATTTCCCCCACCAGAGGACTTTCGCATTGGTTTGTGCGCATACCCTTCGTCTGCCAGACAGCAATAACTTGTGAGTCCGTCGGTGATAATCGTACTGCCAGGCTCAACATGCTGCTGAACGAAATGCTTGACATCCGCGCTTGTTCGGCCCTTAAGCGGTTGCATTCGCATTCGCCCACTTCCTTTGTCGTTGATTTCCACGGCAACGCCAACCAGTTGCTTGTTTCCTTCTCCACCCAAATAGGCTTCATCAACTTCAACGTGCCCGGCAAGACGGTTGCGGGAGGGGCGAACCATCGCAACCCGTAATTTATGAAGCATGAGCCACGCAGGCTCGTGACCGCTCATCCCCAACACCCTTTGCAACGTTTGAGCACTCGCTCCATTTTTCTGGCTCGTAAACCACCAGATTGCCTGAAACCAAATGCGCAACGGGATACGAGAATCTTGAAAAATCGTTCCGGCCAATGGTGACTGCTGATATTGACATGTGGAGCACACCGACAACCCTCGCTTGGTTTTCCACCTCTTGTGATTCCCACATTTCACACAGATATACCCGTCTGGCCAGCGAAGCTTCTCAATATGGGTGCGACAGGCCTCCTCAGTAAAAAAACGGGTCATCAGATCGGACATGTCCGTGGGGTAACTCACCATGTCGCAAAACACTATATAGTGGGGCAACTGGAGTCAAGCCGGTATGCAGGTTCCAGCGCGCCCACGACGGCATCGGCCTCCATCACCTGCATGTACCGCAACATGTCCGCATAGTTCATTTTGTAAATATGATCTCCAGACAGTACTAACAAATATGTAGGCCGTTCTTGTTCCAGCAGAAACAGGTTTTGATGGACCGCGTCGGCTGTGCCCCGGTACCACTCGGCGCTAATACGTTGTTGTGGTGGAATGGAAAATATGAATTCGCCCAGCTCTGGGTTAAAAATTGACCAACCCCGCCGAATATGGCGATCTAACGAGTGGGATTTATATTGAATCAGTACGGCAATTTTTCGAAGCCCCGAATTGAGGCAATTGCTTAATGTCACGTCGATGATGCGGTATTTGCCTGCAAAGGGGACCGCTGGCTTTGCGCGGTGTTGGGTGAGCGGGAGGAGCCGTTCTCCACGACCACCGGCAAGAATCATGGTGTACATATCGCGCATAAGGGACCCGTCTTTCCCGGAGATCGGCGTTGTGATGTGTGCCTAGGAGAATCCTAATCGTAAATTAGAAGAAAGTATAGATGGTGCAGAAGGTGGACCATTCTGGGTACGATATCTTTTACATGACGGTTTTGTCCCATTCTTGAACGGCCGGTCGGCAATGGTTGGAAGGGGTGTTTGGAGCGAAGAAATGAATCACATAAAACTGTTCCCCCTCCATAGCAAATCGAAGGGGGAACAGAAATTTAAATCACTTAAATTTGAGCAGTTGATTATTTTTTTTCAGGCATTGGCTGCCAATGGCCCTTTTTGGGGTTCTCACAATCTTCCTTTGACATTTTTGTCCAGCCTTTTCCTTTGCAGGCATTCTTGCCTTCGCATTCATTGGTCTTAGCGGAACAATCCCCTTTACCTTTACAGGCATTGACCCCATGACATTGTCCGGCTTCCCCCATGCCCTCTGCATGGGCAAAAGTCGTGGATCCAAACGCGCCCGCAGCCAGCAAGCTGGTGAGTGCTGCGCCCACGAGCAATGATTTCTTGGTGTTCATTCAACAAACCTCCTCTGTAATGTAATGGTGAATGGGGCCTGGTTTAAAATGAAGCGTGTCCGCTATCAGGCTCCGCTGATTCGTGTGCAGTCTTTTCGTGGTGCGATTTATTACAGGTTTTTGTTGATTGCAGGTTGTTTGTGACCTTCCATACACTTGGGGCTTTTGGTGAAGGATTCAGGAAGTGTGGGTTAAGAGTTTTTGAATGGTCGGTCCGATGTCTTTCGGTTTGGTCGTAGGGGCGAAACGGTCTGTAACATTTCCCGATTGATCCACAAGAAATTTGGTGAAGTTCCATTTAATCGCTTCGGATCCCATCAGGCCCGGCGCTTGGTTTTTGAGGTGTTGATAGAGGGGATGTGTATTGGGGCCATTGACTTCGATCTTGGCAAACATTGGAAAGCTGACGCCGTAGTTGGTTTGGCAAAAATGTTGGATGTCTGCGTGGTCCCCAGGATCTTGGCTGCCAAATTGATTGCAGGGAAATCCTAGCACCGTGAATCCTTGTGCCTGATACTGTTTGTAGAGGGCTTCGAGTCCCTGGAATTGGGGGGTGAATCCGCATTTGGATGCGGTGTTGACGATGAGCAAGACTGAATCTTTTAACGTGGAAAGAGGCTGGTCTTCTCCGGTGAGGCGTTGGCAGGTGATGTCGTAAATGCTGCTCATTTTGGAGTCCTTTGGTTGGTGTGGGGAAGGAAATGTCGTTCTTTAATAGGCTTGAACGTTATTTGACAGTTTTTCAATTGTGCTGTACTCTGTAATTCATTCATGCTGATTCGGTCCGACGGCGTGAATATTCAACATACTTCGGGCCTCGCGATCGTATCGCGACCAGATCCTGCTCGGAGCGGACATCCTACCTACTTCTGCTTCCCTCGGTTTTCTGACTACGTGTAGATACGATCCTTGTAACAAAAGGAATAGTGTTATGTCTGCAACTGCGTTGTCTCAGTTTGGTGCGCTTGGTGTGTCCGAGCGCTTAGTTGAAGCCTTATCGAAGGCTGGATTACACGAACCAACTCCCATTCAAACTCAAGCCATCCCTCCAGGTTTAGAAGGGCGTGATGTCTTGGGGTGTGCGCAAACCGGTACCGGGAAAACAGCCGCCTTTGTCATTCCCATGATTGAGCGTTTGGCTGCTGGACCCAAAGGCCATCCTCGTGGGCTTATTCTAGCCCCGACTCGGGAACTAGCTTTTCAAATTCAAGGGGTGGTCGACAAACTCGGCCGCTCGTGCGGGATTTTTGGGACGACGGTGGTGGGCGGGGCCGATATGCAGGCTCAAGTCCGTGGGCTTCGCCAGCGTCCCGATATCATCATCGCCACGCCTGGCCGATTATTAGATCATATGTGGCAAGGAACCATCTTGTTCACGAAGCTCAGCATTGTGGTGTTGGATGAAGCTGATCGGATGTTGGATATGGGATTTGCGCCTCAATTGAATCAAATTATTGAGGCCCTGCCGGATAACAGGCAGACGTTACTCTTTTCGGCCACGATGCCAGACAATTTAGATGATTTGGCGCGGATGTCGTTGCAAGACCCTGTCAAAGCGTTGGTAGCGAAATCCGCGACGGTTGCTGAAGGGGTTACTCACACCGTGCATCACATTCATAATTCCGAAAAAACCTCGTTGTTGCTCTCGATCTTGAAAGAGACTGAGGGTTCCGTGTTGGTCTTTACTCGGACGAAGCATCGGGCTGATCGGATCGGAGAAACGCTGGACAAGGTTGGTTGCAGCTCGGCCGTCTTGCATTCCGGTCGTCGTCTCCCACAGCGTCGAGCCGCTCTTGAAGGATTCCGACGAGGGCGTTTCGAAGTGTTGGTCGCGACAGATATCGCTGCGCGCGGACTGGACGTGGATAATATTCGACACGTGATCAATTATGATTTGCCCAATGTGCCAGAAGATTATGTCCATCGTATTGGCCGTACCGCTCGGATGAAGGCGATAGGTTGGGCCACAAGTTTTGTGACCGGCGAAGATCATCGGTCTTTGCGGATGATTGAACAACTCTTAGGCAAAGCGGTGCCATGTGCTGAGGGCAGTCGAGCTCCAGAAGCCAGCCATGTGGCGACTCGGGCACCGCGTCCGGGTTATGGCAATTCGAATGGTCCGAGAGGCCCGCGTCCGGGATTTGCCAATGGTAATGGACCAAGGGGTCCGCATTCGGATCGTCCAGGGCGAAACCAATCAGATAGTCGTCCTCGGTCGTCGTCCTATACATTCTAGAACGGCCGATTCCACAGTATTGACAAGCATCCCCAAAGGGTCTTTATGGCTCTTTGGGGATTTTTTTGTTTTTGTGAGGAATAGCTTCATGAGAGATCCGATATTACCGATCGAACTTTCTTTTTATGACAGACTTTTTTATCAAACATTGGCTTATTCCACTTCCAATGGTTCGAATTGATCTCCCTGTTTTTGGTTCAAGCCTATCAAAGCTAGCGCGGAGGACCACGTGGCGTAAGCCCGTGGGTGAAAGCGCTCCCCGCTGGAAGCGGGGGACTCTTTGCCACATGAGATGTTTGTGATGATACGAGGATATGGAAGTTCGTCTCAGTGGGCATGGTGCGTATCAACACCAATATCATGTGGTCTGGATTCCCAAATATCGCCGACGTATTTTGCGGGGGGCGATCCGGATCTTTATTGAGGAGCATTTATCTGAGATTGAGCACGATCATCCCGATGTAGATGTACCGCAAGGGAGTGTGCAGATTGACCATATTCACGTCGTGATGGGGATCCCTCCGAAATATGCCGTATCGAGTATTGTGGGCAAGATGAAAGCGAATGTGAGTCGGCAACTTCGTCTCCGGTCCCCCGAGCTGAAGCGGACCTACTGGGGAGCGGTGTTGTGATCCCCGGTCTTGAGAAGGAGTTCAACTTGCGATTCCCCGTGGTCTTGCCACGGGGATCTTATTTTCCGAGAATTAGGGGGTGAGTGAAAGTACTGTCCACAAAGCGAGTCATTGTGCGTGGCAGATTCATTATCACATTGTCTTTCCGGTGAAATATCGTAAGGCCTTATTAGCGGAGGATGTTGTCGAGATCATTGTGGAAGCCACGCGAGGGATTGCTGAGCGGTACGATATGGAGTTTGAACGATTGGGGTGTGATCGAGATCATATCCATCTGTTATGTTCTGCTCATCCGAAGATTGCTCCGGGACAAATCGTGCGAGTGTTCAAGAGTATCACCGGGCGCGAGTTATTCCGGCAGAAACCAGCCTTGAAGACAGAGTTGTGGGGAGGGCAGTTTTGGGCTGATGGCTACTATGTGGGCACCGTGGGAGAGGGCGGCAATTGGAGGGTGGTCGAACATTATGTGCAGAACCAAGGCAGTCCCAGAGAAGACCTGCGTCAGTTAACCCTCTTCTAATACCCCGTGGTCTTGCCTCGGGGATCTTTATTGAGGCGGTGATCCGGCGGTATGGGGACCATCAAGAACGAGTGGACAAAGGGCAGATGCAACTTGAGTTTGAATTGTAAGTGCCACGCGGCGTAAGCCCGTGGGTATCTACTTAAGTCTCTTCCCTTTTAACCGATACAGCGCGTAGAAGGCCTTTTGGCTTCTTTCTCTACAAAAAAACAAGAATTTGTCCTTCTGAGGTCCCAATGATACCGATTGGTGAACGAGTGGAAGACAGTTTCACGTTCCTGCCCCTATCTGAACGCCTAGCGTTGGAACAAACTCTCCACGAGATTCTTCCTCATTCACCCTCAGGAATGGTCTTAAAGTACGTTACAGTTGAGGAACATTGGTGAGCTGATTCCTTGCACTCGATAGAACAAGTTAGGCTCACCGCATCTTTTCATTACAAATAAGGATAGACGATGCCCACACTTTCTGTTGATCATGATAAATCGGTCGAAATGCTCTTGGAAGTGTTGGTTGAGAAACTGGCAAAACAAGAATTGGATCTCCCAGCGCTCCCCCAAGTCGCGAATCAAGTGCTAGCCCTGACCTCTGATCCTCAAGCGGATGCCTCGAAGCTCACTGCGTTGATTGAACAAGACCCCATTCTGACAGCCAAACTCTTCCAAACGTCGAATTCAGTGGTTCAGGGTTCTACTCGTCAAATCGAATCGTTGCAGCAGGCCATCGCGTGGCTCGGATTAAATTCCGTGGCGGGCACAGCGTTTACCTTGTCAGTGCAGTCAGGAGTCTTCAAGGTTCACGGCTACCAACGCGAAGTCAAAGCCTTATGGGTGCATATGCTGACCACCGCCTTTTATGCCAAATCCCTTGCGGGACTGATTGGGTGTAATCCTGACACCGCTTTCCTGAGTGGGTTGCTCCATGCCATTGGTAAGCCGCTCATCGTGCATACGGTTAATCAATATCAAAAGGATTCGACCCCTCCACTCCCGTGGACGGCCATGACCCTTCTCATCAAAGAAGCGCATGTGGAGGTAGGAAGGCAATTGGCGGAGGCGTGGGGGTTCCCCGATTCGGTGAAAGAAGCTATCACGCTGCATGAAGATCATGCCTATCATTTGGCGACGTCTCCTACAAAGAGTGCAGCCATTACCTGTTTGGCCAACCATTTCGCTGCGCATTTCCTCGATCCCGAGGCTCTATCCGAAGACCAGCTTCGAGCACTACCAGTTGTCGAAGCACTCAAAGTCCCAGACGATGTCATGGAGGCGTTGCTCGAGAATTACGCGACCATTCAGGCCCAAGCGGACGGCATGCTCACCTGAGTGGGAATCCCCCACTCCTCAACCACATCTTTTTTCCTTTTTTTGAATTCTTTTTGAAATAGATTGCCCATTGTTCTACCAAATGATGGTAGAACCAGGGTTCAGCCTCGCATAGCGTGAATCTTTCTAGTCCTCGTCAATGTGGCGATTACGGAGGGGCTGGATGGGGCGGGCATTTTGGCCGATGATCTGGACGAATTGTTCCACGTCTTCTTGGGAGACGTGCATGGGTTCTTTGAGCACAATCCATTGCACGCCTTCAGTGCAGGGTGGCGTCGTCAGTGAACCTGAGTAGGCGTAGTGATCGGTGTGAGTCGGGAGAATATCAGTCAGTTTTACTTCTAGGGGAATCGAGACTTCCTTTTCCATTTGGTCGGGCAGCCAACTCCAGAGTTTGCCGAGTACGGGTTGAGGGGCATCTGTTGCCATCATGACCGCTATGACTAATACATGCCCTGTTTCATCCTGATGGACTAAGTGCATTTCCATGGGAAAGGCTTTGCCTTCGATATGGTGTTCGCTTGGGGCGTGGAAGTGGAATTGACGAAGCTTGTATTTGTGGTCATTGAGATCCACCCGGCAGCCTGAGACATGGGAGACCTGAATGGTATGGCCATTGTTCATTTCATGGAGTTGGGAGGTTTGGTAATGGAACTTCAGCTTCTGTTGATGGTCTCCATGATGAGTCATCGTGATGTTGATCGGGGATTGGCGATTCCCTGCTTCACACGTTTTGTATTCCTTAGAGAGCATGCCCCAATGGCGTGGATTTTCCACGCCTAAGTACTCCCAGTGCGCGTGAAGGTCCTTCGTTGACGTCTCTTGTGGGTTGGTGTGCTGCCTGAGTTTTTCAGAAGCCAGGACGGGTAGTGCCAAGATGGCGTTTAGCAAGAGAACTAACAATAGAATTTTCGGCAACAATAAACGGGATGACTGATAGGTTTTTGTCATTTCTACCCCATCTTCATCCTCCCCTTACAAAGGGGAGGAAATTTGAAAGTACATTTCAATGTAAGTCCGAGGAGCCTGGCCCCCACGGGAAACTGTGAAGCGCTACCTTTATATCAACTCCGCGTCCGAATGGATTTCCACTAAACTTGGACCATCATGTGCGAGTGCTTTCGTCAGGGCCTCTTCCAGCTCATTTTTTTCCTTAACTGAAATGCCCATTGCTCCGCAAAGGTTGGCATACGCAGCAAAATCAGGATTGTGCAAGGAAGTTTGCCACACGTCCCAGTTCCCCGCACGTTGTTCTTTGCTAATTTTTCCGAGTTCATTATTCCGAAGTAGGACGTGCGTAATATTCATGCCATATTTTACGGCTGTGTTGACTTCGGCCAAGTACTGACCGAACCCTCCGTCACCGGAAACGGACACCACTTTCCGTCCTTGAAATTTCGGATCATCTTCCTGCGTGGCGGCCCATGCCCCCATGGCCGCTGGATAAGAAAACCCAATAGAGCCGAGATACCCTGACATCAGCACGTCTTGTTGAGTACATTCAAAGTATCGTCCGAAGGAATACGTGTTATTGCCCACGTCCACGGCGATGATCGCATTCTTAGGCACGGTACGTGTCAACGCAGCAAAGATAGCCGAGGAGTTCACACCTTGTCCGCGATCGTCGTGTTCCCGTCTGTGTTTTTCTTCCCGCCAGATTGCCCATCGGTGAGCGACGTCTTCCCGTTGATTCGTCGTACTGAGTTTGTTTGCCAAGCGCTCACGAAAGATTCGGCAGGTCACGCCAATTTCTCCCCAAACCGGGACATCAACCGCATGAAATTTCCCCAAGGTCATCGCATCACGATCGACTTGGATGGTAGGAATTTTTGGAGTGATGCCCGTGTGATTACTAAAGCTTGCGCCAAAGACCAGCAGACAATCAGATTCATTCATGACCCAACTGGCAATGGGAGTTCCGCTACGTCCTAAGACGCCCCCGCCTAGGGGATGATGGTCTGAGATTAACCCTTTGGCCTTAAAGGTGGTAATGACAGGACAGCTCATCATCTCTGCCAGTTTGATAATCCCTTCCATACTAAAGCGTGCTCCATGGCCAACAATGATCACGGGGCGTTTGGATCGAGACAACAACGTAATGGCTTGATCGATTGCGGAGTCTGGCGGTGTAATATCCAGCGCTGGCATGCGGCCATCAGGTTTGCCCGCTTCCATTCCTTCAGCTGCGGCGAGCTTCGGCACCTCATCTGGGAAGATGAGGTGTGATACCCCTCGATTCAACATCGCACTCTTACAGGCTAAGTTCATGAGTTCAGCATGCTTGCTGGTATGGAGAGCGGTTTGTGCCCATTGCGCGACCTTGCCAAACGCGGCCATGAGATCAATTTCCTGAAAGGCCCCAGGTCCTAACACTTGCGTTTCCACTTGTCCAGTCAATGCTAAAACTGGCGCGCGATCCACGTTCGCATCCCATAACCCTGTAAGGAGATTGGTTGCACCGGGTCCGGCGATAGAAAGACAGGCGGCCGGTCGGCCTGTGAGTTTGCCGTAGGCAGAACAAGCAAATGAGGCGGCGCCTTCGTGACGGATGCCATAAAATTTTATGTGGTTGGCTTTCTCTTGAACACGTAACGCATCGGCGACCCCCAAGTTCGAGTGACCGACCATTCCGAAGACATGCTTGATTCCCCAGTTGGACATTGTTTCCATCATGACATCCCCAACTGTCCGTATATGGGCAGATTCTTTGGGAAGTCCCACATAGATACCGTCAGCCCGTGATTCCACAGGGAAGGTTTCGACGCCATCGTCATAGCCAGGAGATTTGCCGGATATCGGATCGTAGTCCCATCCATGCCATGGACATCGTAGTAGTCCATTTTCAATGGATCCCTCTCCTAATGGACCACCTTGATGTGGGCATTTGTTATCAAGGGCGCCGTACTGACCTTTGTGCCGAGTTAGGCAGAGCGTTTTGTGATCGCAGGTGACGGATGTGACTCGACCTTCCTCCAGTTCATCGGGTTCGAGTACCTTCAGCCAGGTGAGCGGTTTTGAAGGTTTCGGAGTCCCAGACTTTTCCTGTTGGTCATCAAGAGAGGGCATTGAAGTTTTTTCCTTTGTCATGCATGCAGCATGAATGATGGCTGAATTACGAGGGTGACGCCCCTAATGCGTCAAAAGCCAACTCGGAACTCTTTTGGAAAAATTGGTGAACGCGTTCGGCTTGCGTCTCTGTCTGTCCATTCGCAATTAAATCTGAGGCAGTCAACACAGCGGCAACAAATCCCTCGGTATGCCATTTTCCTACCGTCAGGGCAGGAAGTGTTTCCTTTTCCGGATACGGCCAGACCGTGACATAAAAATAGGGTTCCGCATAGCTTGCATCTCCAGGACTCATTCCACATCCGACGGTTCCGGTGGATCCACTGTTTTGATGAAGAGGTAATGATACTAATGTGGCGATATCAAAAAAATGCGGCCAACATCGAATGGGTGAGGCTTCTTTCCACTTCTCTGTTACGGCATGAATGACTTGGTGCGCATTGCCATACCAATAATGGAATTCCTGAAAAGGCACCACAGGGCTCAATTGAAAGATGGCATTTCGCCCCACAGGGTGAGGGGGCATATCGTATTCTCGTAAGGCAAAAGATTTGGGAGCTTCTTCTGTTGAAGATTTTCGATACGTTACCGTCAACCATTCCAACGCCTGTTGAAGTGTTTGTCCGTTGCACTTGAATTCCGTCTGGATAGAATTATTTGGGGTGAGGAAAAGAAGCGTGAGATCTGCAAGTCGAAGGCCGACGCTCCATCCATCCGAGGTTGGGTGGCTGCATAAGGCGCCACAGGAATCTATCCATCCCAGATTCGACTGACTGTCATCGGGCTTGGGCTGAAGAAGCGCATTTCCGAATGCGGACACAATTTGGGCGGCCCAATGCAATTGCACTTTCGCATCAACAAGATCAGCGACTGGAACTGCGCCAAGTGTTTGCCAGGAGGAAGTGAAGGATTCTGCTTTCATTAGTAATGCTCCTAAAAAATCAAGACTGGTTACGTGGGAGAGACTGGTATTTCCGCAAATTTCTCACGACATGTGGTGAGGT
Source organism: Nitrospirales bacterium (assembly GCA_965248225.1). Classification (GTDB taxonomy): domain Bacteria; phylum Nitrospirota; class Nitrospiria; order Nitrospirales; family UBA8639; genus Nitrospira_E. Next base: position 2,201,479 of record CBDFIV010000015.1, on the reverse strand, counting down.
TTTCCGCGCATATATGTGTAAGTCCTCGAAGGTGGTCAATCGTTTCAAAAACAATCGGCTTTTCTGGTTTCAGCCTGGGTAAATTCTGCCTCACGAAGTTTTTGCCCAAGTGAGCCCTCTGCTGATTCCTCCCCTTTGTAAGAGGAGGCTAAGTGGGGTAGAGTTTCTGGAGTATCTAGAAACATAGCTGCTGTCATGCACGGCATCCAGGTGAAGAGACTACTTCCCCTCCACCCCTCCTTACAAAGGAGGGGGACTATAGGAATGATCAACCACGAATTTTATCCATGCTATTGTCTGAAAAACCAAGCAATCAATGGGCTTCCTGAAATTGCTCTATTTCTTTTCCAAGGAAATAGCCAATCGCCGTATGAATTAGCACAATGAGACCAAGAAAAATTAAATCATCCGGAGATCGAGAAATAAAAGAATGAATAATATCGGATGCAATCATAAGCTCTAACCCCATCAACAGGTATGTTCCCAACCGACATCGAATTTGGCTCGTGCCTTGAAAAAAGGAAATCGTTTCTCCCTGTCTCATTTTCAAGATCAACCAATCTTTTAATGAAAGGGGAAACCCTCACAAGATCATGCTAATTCCCACTAAATCAATGGCCAAGGCCACATATTCAAATACCGATTTAAAGCTACCCCTCGCAGGTCCTTTCTTCATCAGGTGGATGGATTTTAGTACTGCACCCCACCAAAAGGCACGCCGGTCAGTTCTGCCATGTGCCGTTTATAGGTGGTCAGGTCATCCAGACAAAACTGATTGAGGTGTGTGTGTCCGCAGGCCCGCGCCAAGATACTCATCAGGGCCACAGAGGTTTCAAAAAAACGTGCTAGTCGTTTGGCTGATTCCTCTACAATTAGACGCGCCCGCAGATCCTCTTTTTGTGTGGCAATCCCCACTGGACAATTGTTGGTGTGACAGGCACGCATACCCAGGCAACCAATGGCCTGCATCGCTGAGTTGGATACGGCAATGGCATCGGCTCCTAGAGCTAGGGCTTTTGCGAAGTCAGCAGGTTTTCGTAATCCTCCGGTAATCACCAACGTCACATCTTGCCGGCTGAGTCGATCCAAATGGCGACGAGCACGAGCTAAAGCGGGAATGGTCGGGACAGAAATATTGTCTCGGAAAATGACTGGCGCAGCACCCGTTCCACCGCCGCGGCCATCCAAGATAATGTAGTCCACGCCAACTTCAAGGGCTGCATCAATGTCTTTCTCGATGTGTTGCGCCGAGAGTTTATAGCCAATGGGAATACCCCCAGTCTCTTCTCGGACTTTTACCGCGAAGTCACGGATTTGGGAAATGTCTGTCCAGTCAGGGAAGCGAGGAGGGGAGACGGCGGGTTCTCCTTCATTCAGGCCACGAACCTGGGCAATTTTGCCTTTAACTTTGGGTCCTGGCAGATGTCCGCCTGTTCCAGTTTTCGCTCCTTGCCCGCCTTTGAAATGGAAGGCCTGACACTTCTTGACTTTATCCAATGAAAATCCAAACCGCCCTGACGCCAGTTCATAAAAATATCGTGAATTCTCGGCTTGCTCTTCCGGTAGCATGCCGCCTTCCCCAGAACAAATCCCAGTGCCTGCGAGTTCTGCTCCACGTGCCAATGCCGTTTTGGCTTCTTCCGACAAGGCACCAAAACTCATATCTGAGACAAAGAGGGGCATTCTCAGCCTCAAGGGTTTCCGCGCATTGGGACCGATCACCAATTCTGTGCCTATCGACACGTCATCAAGTTGAGGGGGTGTCGCCAATTGCGCCGTCACGAATTGAATGTCATCCCACGTGGGGAGTTCGGTGCGTGACACTCCCATCGCCGTCACCAACCCATGATGGCCGGTTTTTTCTAAGCCATATGCAGCATAGTTTTGGATCAAGCCTACATGTGGTTCTTCTTCGGCCGGGTGAGTATCGGCATAGGTGCCCAAATATTCGTCACGTTGAAAGGGTTGAGGATTGACCAACTCCCAGTCTCGCACTTCTTGTTCATCGACATAAATCGCATCATTTTTAGGGTCAAGCCACACCGTGAATTTATGGAGAGCCTCTGCGTTATTATATTCACTGATTCCGGACTCCAATCGGTAGTCCCACCCATGGAGACCGCAAATGAGATTTTCACCCTCGACGGATCCATCCGCCATTAACGCCCCACGGTGTAAGCAGCGGCCATAGAATACGGACACCTTTTCGTCATATCGAATAACGACAAGATCGACATTGGCAACCAGCGCGTAGGTGGGCGTTCGGTCTTGTAGGCCACTCCAGGTGGCCACTTTCATTTTCTGGACAGATGGGTGTTGTGTCTCCGGCATGGAATTCTCCTAGTTAAAATGAGCTGTGGGGTTTTCCTTCATCGATTGGATTGAGTGGCTCTATGGGTTCCATTCCTAGATCGAAGTTTGTCGACAAAGCGGTCTGACACGCCTTTGACGCCTAGGTATTCCAGACGGAACAAGTCGCCGATATTACCCGCATTAATTTCACTTATCTTCCAGGTGCCGCTGTTATCGAGCAACAGGTCATAACCGAGCAGGCGAATTCCTGTCCGTTGATAGTATGGGGCAGTTGCCTCGACCATGCCACGGTCTTCTTCGGTGACGGGCATTAAATCACACGTTGAACCGAAACTCACGTTTTGTACCCAATGGCCGTTTTTTGAGCGACGGATATAGGTGCCGAATATTTCACTATCCATGACGACGATGCGTCGATCTCCTTCCGTCACACATGGGAGGTATGACATTAACAAGATTTGTTCCGATGAGTCTTTCGTGACATGGAGAAACATCTCTGAAAAGGAATGAAAGGTTCTGAGGCTTTCCGTGACATTGTTCGTGACGAAAGCCCCTTGAGTATTTATCGAAATTTCATACACATCGCGTCCACCGCTCCCCATTCAGCGATGCCGTGATCGTGGATGGCGCTATAATCTCCCGGCAATCAGGACATGAACATGAGTTCAAAATTCCGACTCTGCTTGACCAATTTCCGTCCAAAACTGTCTTGTGTCGGAAGGTCGAGATCGTACCAGGGGAGTAAGTCTCTTGGATTGATACAAGTTTCCTGCAACAAGATCGCTGCGCGGTCCGGATCGATGTGTTCTGTTGTTTCGGCTCATTGAACAAGCTGAGACAATGTAGCCCCGATCACAGATGATTTGGATTGGGGAGTACGAGTCAGAACATTCATGATGTGCTCTCTTCAGGTTGTTCATCAGCAAGAAGGCGCTGCATGATAATGATGTCGTGCCAGATGCCATTCAGGAAGCCGATCTTCTTTTGAACTTGTGATTCCCCGTGGTCTTGCCGCGGGGTTCTTTATTGCCAGCGATTTGGTAATCGAAATGATGGTGAAAGCGAATGCTGGTTTCATTCACGGCCATGATTTTTGCGACCAGATGTCGATAGTCATTTTCCCAAGCTTTGTGAACAATGGTTGCTTGGAGCGCGGTTCCAACATCTTGCCCACGAAAATCTTCAGCAACATAGACAGACGTCTCACAAGCCAAGGCATATCCAGGGCGATCGCTATATTGCTTCACGATACCCCACGCAGCGATATGAGTCGCATGCTCAGCCACCAGGGGAAATTCACGAGGCGTAAAGCCGTTCGTCAGTTTTCGAAAGTAATTGGCATCGACCGGAATGAGGTCCATGGTGCAGCGACCTGAGTGAATGGCCTCATTGTAGATGTGAGCCATTCCATCCCAGTCGGTTGGTGTCGCTAAACGAATCTGAGTGTGTTGATTGGGGGAATGGGCCGATGAGGGCACAAAGCCAGGAATGTTGTTGGATGTGGTCTTTCCCATGTCCTTCATCCTCTTCATGATCACGCTCCCTTATTTTTTGAGAATTTCATTAGTATGCTGTCTATGATTTGGTATGGGTTATGAGTGAATCTTGCAGTTAGTCTTGGGATTCTTTGAAATATTACTGTGTGACTTGTCTTCAATATAATTCCTTGGTTCAGGTGATTTGCAATGGCTGGACCAGCTCAAAATTTATTAGAGAAAACACGGTTATTCTTTGTAAATCAACGGCTAATAATAACAAGGTCGCCAGTATCTTGAAAGAATCCCCCAGGGCAGTGGTGGCAGCCACTACGGAACGTGGGGGGAGGGGATGGACTTCTCGTGAGAGAATGAAGGCGATCCACTCCCATTTCCCCATTATCTACAATGAGAGTTCGTATCCCTGATTTCGAGTCACGACACTTGTGGATGTGAACGATGGATTAAAGGAGAAGTAGAAAAATAAGCGCAGTTGAATTAGGTGCCCCCCCACTGATCCACAGTCAGTGGGCCGGTAGGAGAAAAGTCATTTTTCCTGAAGACTTGGCTTAGAGGTCAGATAGCATGGAGAGCTATAGAGTTGTGAGGTAGGATTGGACAGCGGCATTCTTCACAAGACGGGTAGAAGATAATTAGTCAACAAAAGATTTGCCCCCTTTACACGCTTGGCTCGGCGGTGGAGTCGGTAGGTCGCGAGCATCTGTGCTCCTCTCGGAAAATACTCTTTGCCACACCAGCGATTCCGTTTCAATTCGCGACTGATGCTGGTATGACTGCGCTTTAACCCTTGTGCCATGTCTAGGACGCTGAGCCGCTCTTTCCGCCACCAATAGATCAACGTCCGTTCTTTGTGATCGAAATGCCTGTAGCACTTTTTCATACACTACCTCCTGTTGGTTAAGGATACGGTGGTGCACTTCGTTTTAGAATGCTGGAAGCCATCCAGCGTGAAAGCGGTCATGCGCATCCGCCAATACATCGAGGAAGTACTGGCGCTGTTCATCGGTGCTGAAGACGGCTCGGCGCCCTGCCCCAGGATTCATCACGTGAAACCACGGCCCGTCATATTCTAAACGTAACGGTCTGGCCACAATGCTGAAGGATCATGAATTGGATATCATAAAACTAGTCTTGACTCCTATGGTTGATCTCTATGATTGTGGACCTAGCACGCGCTCCACGACTCTCAGTCTTCGAATAGTGAGACCCCCAAAGGCTCCGTTGCATGATGATGGGACACTTATTTCAGGCGTTTGGCGTAAAAGGTCGCTCCTCCATCAGTCAGATACGCAAGATATTTTCCGACAGGAATCTGCTCTTCCTTTTTCCCAAGGTAACTCCCTGGATCAATGACGATAAAAGCTTTGCCATCGGCGTCTGCTTGGATTTCAGAATTTGATATATCAAAAGTCCATCCAGAAATAGTTTCCCCTGAAGTTGTTCCGATAACTCGACAGGACGCTTTCATATGTCGGTCTATCTGATACGGCACGGTATTGCAGCCAGGAACACACAATAATCCAAGACACACGAGAAACTTTATATGAGTCATCGTCATGTTAGTTGTCCTCCCATTGCAGTAGATTCTCAAATCCTCTTACACTGACAATTCTGGCGGTTTTACCTTCAGCGAGCCATAATGCAACGTGCGCGTTTGTTTGATGTCGAGAATTTTTCTTCAATTCACCCTTGGTAAAAACCAATTTTGACTTGATACTCACTGTTTGAGGGGTCTCTAAAGTAGTCATGTTCAACACCTGCTGTAACATCTTCACATGCTCGGGTTTCAGTTCTTCTGATAAAAGATAAATCTCGCCCTTAAATCCTCCGATGTGAAGTGTTCTAGGAGTAGGGAGTGCATAGAAGGGAACCGCTGGCAATGTATTGGCCTGAAGCATCAACGTTCCCAATGCCTCAGAACCCGGTTCCGCATCTAAGACGACAAGAACTCGATCACCGACATTCACTGAAGGCATGGAGGGTCGTGATTCGCTATTCGTCACAAACCAACCAATAAGCACGAGCCCAAGCATCAACACTACGAAAGACCTATGAGGGTCCTTAAACATTCGATTCATCAGTTGCCTCCATTTTTGGATTCTCTAACCTTTGTTTACCACTCCGATGCATGTTTATCTATTCACCCGCTTGACAAAACTTTATGAATACCAAGATGGAGTTGCTGCCTATTTCGTTTTTTTTTATGCGTCATAGTGATGTTTGCATAATCATCTTGGAGTATATGGGACTGTTGAAAAAGTCGGCCGCTGGCGTTCTTGGCCCTTTGTCGTACTCACGCACTATGAAGACGTTTCGCGCGCCACAGCGCCCCCGGTCTTGCTGGACAGGTCTTTTTCATCAGCCCCTCTATTTAAAATGCGAACCCTCGATCGAGTATCACCATCAACTCGACGCCATCATCGTCAGAAGAATACATCCACTCCCATCTCGTATTTTCTAGCAATCCAGATGCCAGATTGACTTCAAAAATACTCACTCTGAATCAGGGTGGAAAACGCAGTTTAAATTCATAGGTTACGAGATTCGTCTTTGATGCGACGCAATGAGGAAGAGAAGGAATCAGAACAAAGTGTATCTGATCAGATATACGTATTATCCAACAAGATACACCTGAAGCGATCTTCCAGGGAATGTTGATTAAAAAAAGCCACCTTTCAGGATGGGATAAGCAAGGCGGCGTTCTCACTCTTTTGCCGTGCTCACGTACTGAGAGTACGCTCTGCGCGTCAACACAAATGAGTCACCCTTCCGGATGCGGCAACCACGGCTGCGGCCTTGCTGGACGAACTTTTTTGAATATTCTCTCTCCTTGAGAATGCGAGGCTCATCTAAAGCTTTTCTTGGCTATTGTAGTATAGGGGGCAGGTTGCTTGCTTTATAAAATACTGTCCGATTCGATTCATGCCCTGACCGGTCTGCATTGAATTTGAGTATGCCTCTTATGATGTCAAGGATCGGGGGCGTGGTGCGCAACGTGGGGATTCCTCTCTGTCAGCAGTTGGGTGGGCATCGGTTGGCGGAGATCACGCGCTCATTTGGATATTCCAATGTTGGGTCCGTGAGTTTTATCACGACCCAGATATGGAAGCACTTCAACGAAAACCCAGACTTCGCGAAGACGATTCAGCGGATTACCGTCTATGTCATAAAGCAAGCAACCTGACCCCCAATTCCCAATTTAACCTGGGGAAGTGTGTCCGCGATGTTATGGAAGCCTCGAAGCATATCTCTGATGAACTCGCAAAAGGTAAAATACGGACAGAGAAGCCACCAGCACCTTCTCGAAGAGGTGCTGATATGGTTCTTGAGAGCTCTCTAGAAGTTCTTAGGTCAGCCTCTCAAAAAGGTGGCAAAACGTAAATGTGGAGGGCGCGTATTCGAAGAATATGTAACCGACTACTGGATTCTGCTACATGACCCCACTAAACACGAAGATATCGAAAACGACCCCTTCATCTCCGATATTATCAAAACACTCGGTATTGGAAGAACCACTTTCTATCGGCACTTTCCGTCCGAGAAAATTAAACAACTCAGATCACAGCAATGAAATCGATAGAATTTTGTATGAAACTCAGCCCAATATTTTATTTTTCGTGGCGAGCTTTCAGATTTTTTAACTCTCGTCGCAACGATTCACAGCTTTGTTCAAAAGCTTGGTCTGGCATATCAGGCATTTGAGCCATGACCCAGATCACGTCAACGCCTTCGTAATTTTTAACAAGACGGACAGGCAAAGCATGGCCCAACCCCTGTCCTTCCGGGGCTAAATAAAGATCAAAAATTCCGTAGTCTTTATTGCTCTCAACTTTGTAGCGAAAAGCCCCGCCCATAAACTTGGATTGTCCGCTATAGCTTCCATCATCATTATTTTTCAAAGGTCCATCAAAAAACTCCGTCCCCCATTCAGGATGCGTTTCCGGCTGAGCCAAATCATTTGCAACCACACTAAAGGGCGCATTGATTGTCACTTTTAGACATTGTGTTTTTAGCGTACTCATATTCTTAATCTCCTTATTGAGTTATTCGAAACTTTACATTAATCCTTTGTAACAGGTATCTACTGACACCATACTGTCAGCAGTATAAAATTCATGTAGAGGCTTAAAGAAGATGCGTAGAGCAGATCGTTTATTTAAAATTGTAGAGTTCTTAAAATCTCGCCGCCGCGCTGTGACAGCGAAAATTATCGCTGAAGAATTTGAAGTCAATATTCGTACCGTTTATCGAGATATTGCTGATTTACAGCTTTCTGGTGTACCGGTGATCGGTGAAGCAGGTGTTGGCTATATGCTGAATCAAGATTATATCGTTCGTCCATTGATGTTTGATATTGAGGAAATTGAAGCATTGGTTCTTGGTGCACAGATGGTGAAAAGTTGGGCTGATCCGGCGTTAGCCAAGGCAGCACGTCAAAGTTTAAACAAAATCACAGCGATCGTGCCCAAAGAGCGGCGTAGCGATATGGAAGACACAGCTCTCTTTTCTTTGCCCAGTCAGGCTAAAACTGAAATTACAATTGACTCGACAGCTTTGCGCCATGCTATTCGTTTAAAAAAGCTGGTGAAATTTGATTATGACAAAGAGAGCAAACATAGATCTTCCCGCCATGTTCGCCCTTTGGCTCTAGCGTTTTTCGGTCCCGTTTGGCTCTTGCTCGGCTGGTGTGAATCGCGAAAAGATTTCAGAAACTTCCGCCTTGATCGGATGAAAAAACTACACATTACAGAAGAACACTTTCAAGATGAGCAAAGTAAAACCCTCGCTGATTTTCTGAGGCAATGAAATTCCTATTGGTAAAGACAAGTGTGATCGGTCCCCCTCGTTGAAGAAGATATCCTGCCCCCCGTTCTCGCGTGCCATCACATGATAGGCACCGCCCGCTACGTGCAGTCTTGGTTTTCTGGCCATGGGCGAAGAGTCATTGATTGACTCGTATAGGGGTCAGGGTGCTTGCTTTATAAGATACTGTCCGATTTGTTTCATGCCCTGACCGGTTTGCATTGAATTTGAGCATGTCTCTTATGATGGCACGGATCAGGGGTGTTGCCTGCAACGTGGGGATTCCTCTCTGTCAGCAGTTGGGTGGGCATCGGTTGGCGGAGATCATGCGCCCATTTGGATATTCCAATGTTGGGTCCGTGAGTTGTATCACGACGCAGGTTCGGAGGCGCATCATCGAAACCCTAGATTTCGCCAAGACGATTCAGCGGATGACTCGCTATGTTATCAAACACGCAACTTGACCCCTGTATGACCCCTGTAAAGGGGCAAATCATTCCTGAAACACAATCAACAATGCTGTTCAAAAGTTATCCTCTTTTTTACTCTCCCTTCGTTGGGCGCCACTTTTGAATCCGATTGTTTCCATAGTCCGCCACGTAAACAATACCGTCATCGGTTACTGCCATGGCTATCGGGTAGTTGAAATGGCCCTGCTCCGCGCCTTCTTTCCCAAATGCCGTTAGAAAACCCCCATCCGGGGAAAATTTCTGGATACGATGATTGTAATAATCTGCCACAAACACATTCCCGTTTTGATCCACACTGATGCTAGTCACCGTGGCAAACCACCCCTTAAAAGGACCATGAATATTCATGGCGAAGGGGCCTCCCCATTTGTGAGAAAAACTCCCATCAGGGGAGAACACCTGTATGCGATCATTATAGCCATCGGCAACATACACCGAACCATCTAACCCTAATGTCACGTCAGTGGGATAATTAAAATCCCCGGCACCACTACCTATCTTTCGGGTTGTGCCCCATTGACGAATGAATTGCCCATCGGACTGAAGGTGCTGGATTCTTTGGTTATAGAAATCGGCGACGAACACATCGCCATTTGAAGCCACGGCCACCCCACCGGGCGCATCAAAATCACCTGGGCCTGAGCCTGAATGTCCGATGGATCGTTTATGAGTTCCGTTCAATGCAAAAACTTCAATTTGATCATTCCAATAATCAGCCACATATAGTTCGTTGGCCGCAACCGTCAGATTCATGGGTCGCCCCAGTTCTCCTGGACCTTTTCCGGAAGTGCCGAATTGCCGCTGGAAGTTTCCTGCAAGGTCAAACACCTGAATCCGCGAATTGCGAGCATCAGAAACAAAGACTTCCCGATTGGTAACGGCAATCCCTGTTGGATCGTGAAATTCGCCGGGCCCGTTTCCTTTTTCACCCCACGTGGCCATGAACTGGTAGCCCGGTTCTTTTTCCCAGGCAACACAACCACTGGTGAGCATACTCGTTAAAAAAACAAAAAGAGCACCCCGTGCCATCATGTTCGTATATTTCATGTCACTCGCATCCTTGTTAGAAGTTGACTCGAAAGCCGAAGCGAACGATGTAATCCTTCTCCAGGGCTGTCCCATTGAGATCTTGAATCACAGGGATTTGCACTCCGCCCTCTGCAATCCAACGCCTCGTGACGTATTGCAGGCCCGGCACAAGAAACAGCGTCGTGCCTCCGGAATTAGGATTGTTGATATCATGACTCTGGTTTTTATTCTGGTGGAGAAGGTTTCCTTCTACAACCCCATATAAGAAACCAGGAACACCGCTTTCCAAGCTGCGGGGCCAAAGCCGGTACTGAAGAGAAGCGTCAAAGCGGACGACATCGCCAAACTCAAAATTATTAGCCTCGGTATTCATTTTGTAACTGGCCTGAGCATCTATTTCGAAATCGAGCGTTTGATAGGTCACCACAAGGCCGCCGAACGGGTCAGCGGACCCTGATCCGGCCTGGACGTTAGCGGGAAGACGGCCCAATCCATCAGTTTCATCATCTTCCCCGGTAGGTAACTCCACACCTGCAAAAGGCGCAACACGAAAGGTGCGCCCTGGAATGTTGTCTTTAAAAACCGTATATCGACCGAACAGGGTCACATCGCCGATGCCACTAGTATCTCGGGTGCGGCGCCTGCCCATTGAGGTAATCTTCAGACTTTTATCCACATAGGGGAGGGCTCCGAAAAGAGCCAAATCGCTGGTAACCCCGTATCCAAGGACCGATATCGCGGCAAATACTTTACGATCCCGATTCGCTCCACTAGGGTCGTCACCGGACTGATCAAACACAAATTGTTCCCGGAAGATAAATTCACCCTCGGCGACGGGTAATGCCGTATTGAACGTGATCGGCGCACCCAAGGCGACGCCTACCCCCATCAATAAACACAACGTTGAGGCTAGCCCTAATTTCCAGATGATATGTTTTTCCAGGTCTATAGTTAGCGAAACCATGTGTATTGTTTCCTTGATTTATTTTTGGGGAACCATTTGGACTTCTTCGAAATCACGAAGCGTGAAGCCCGCAGCTTCCACGGTTTTCCTGGCGGTCGTTTCATTGAGGGTTGTTCCCGCCGCCATGGTGATCACGGTCGTGCCGGTCTTGAGGTCAATATCGATTTTTTCAACACCTTGAACTGTACTGAACTTTTTTTCTATACCATAGGTGCAAAATGGACAGGAGAGACCATCAACGTAGACCTTATAGACGGACTTCCCCTCTTGCGCCACGGCGACCGCGATTCCGAGGATCAGAGGTAAAAAAATGTTTGGCAAGATTTTCGTAACCGAGGTGATGCGTAAGTAAAAAGACATGCTTCTTTCTCCGTAAATTGAGAACGTGATCTGCGTTCGTTCACGACACCGCAGAACGATGACCTTGTGATTTTTTAAGCTCGATATTCCCCGTAGCCTGCTACGCGGGTTACCGTTTGAGAATGTGAGAAGAATCTTCCGTTGAATACCCCGTCAGCCTGCTGTGAGGATTTTTTGTTAGACGATGGAGTAACTTGCCAGGTCATTTTTCCTCTTCACAATGGTAAGTCAATAAGGAAATTACCATGCATGACTCTGGAAGAGTGAGCCGCAGCAAAAAGAATGCTGAGTAAGGATCATAAGAATAAACCAAGAGTAATAAATTTCAGTAACCGCACTCGTGTGATGCCGCTTACATCAAGAATGACATATTTCCCCTATTCTTTCAAAAAATGGTTATTAGGCTTAAGGTTCTTGTGTAATTGGAGCGATGGGTAAAAGTTAAACATCATCATAACGGTCTTATGGATGATACGAAGGTTACTCGTCTTGGTATTGTTATTGAATCAATCATTTCCTGCCTTGTGTTTCAGCCAAGAATTTGAATTGGCCTCGGTAGGAAAAGATGAGCCATAATTTTCATGAGGCTGGGTTGCCGCCGGGCGCAAAAGAAGATTTCGAACAGATTGATGTCGTAGGGGAAGAAGGGTTTTACCAGGTGAAATGTCTCAAAGGGTTCTTATTCACGGAAATTTGCTAATAAACCCTCTCAACGCTATCCTTTCTATTACTTCACCTGCCTTGAAATATTTGAATACTGTCACTTACTCAGGCGTCACGTTCCAGTGACGGTGACTGTAACGTATTTGGTAATGGAGAGACTTCAGAAGGATGGAAATCGATCCTCCAATTCGGTCTGCCGCCTCCCAGCCGAAAAAACAATGTTGATCGGGCAAGTGGCTAACGAAGGTAAAGAAGGATGCATCCGGATAATTCCGGAAGAGAAGGTGATCCCAGAATGAATAACTTAAAACTTACAGGACTCATTGGACTACTTGGAGCCATCCTGTGTGGCACGGGTGAATTCCTTCTGCATTTTGATCCGGCTGCTCGTTTTTCTGGCTATGACTTCATGGCCGATATTTCTGATGCCCGATTGACAACGGGGCACTTCTTTGCCGTGATTGGCGTGCCGCTTTATTTCGTCGGTATGTGGCACATCGCTCTCATGCTCAAACCAGCCGGTGAAAAACTTTCGACCATCCTCTTTCTTATCGGATCATTTGGTTTCGTGTACGGTGCGATGTGGATGAGTTCTCGAGCCAGCATCGGGTCACTCGTTCATTATCCTGAGTTGATCGCTGCCACCAACCTAGTTGATCTGTATGAGCTTCGCAGTGAAACTCTATTACAAGTAACCAGAGTGACCACGTTAGTGATTTCAGGAATCTATATTTACCTAGTGCTGACTGGCAATAGCCGTTACCCGAAGTGGATGGCTACCACGAGCCCCATTGTTCTGCTTCTCCTCAACTTTGTGATTTACGTGATCACTCCCAGTATAGGCAAATTCGTCATGCCTATTGCGTTGAACGTTGGATTCTCAGCTTTCTTCCTCTTCTCGCTCATTTTCGGTGATCTAGACGGAGCCAAGAAGTTGGCTATTCATCAAGACCCACATTCATCAGCCTCACGCGGGTAAAGGAAAAACACCATGATGACTTATGTGAAATATGTCGCCGGATTGCTACTGCTGGCCGTGCTTGTCCTGGCAGTCATGATCGTCATCCGATTCCGCAATGACGCCCAAATTCCTTACTCTGTTTCGACAGCCGGCATTACGATCCCGACATATGACGAAATCGAACTCGACTTTACGCACACCTACATCGAAGCAACCTCGACTCCAGCCACGGGCGGAGCGGCAATCGACCTGGATGGTGGTGCCGAGGAGCTATTCTTGGGTGGTGGCCAGGGACAAGGCGATGTGATCTTCCGATATGAGCATGGCACCTTTAAGGCCATCACGACCGAAGTCGGTTACGTGAAAGAAGGCGATGAAGCGACGATGAGCGCCACATCATTGGACGTGGACCACGATGGCGATAACGATTTGATTATCACGCGATCCAACAGCATCTGGTTATACACCAACGACGGGGGCAAGCTGACAGGCCAGAAGCTCGATGCACCAATCGCTGATAACACCACGCCTCTTTCGATTGCCGTGGCCGACATTAATCGAGACGGGGCTTTTGATATGTATGTGAGTGGATACATCAAAAAGACGTTCATTGAAGGCTTCAACATTTTCAACAAAGAAGGGTATGGCGGCACCAGTGCCTTATTGATCAATAACGGCGACAATACTTTTACTGATAAGACCAAAGAGTCCGGTCTGTCCTACACGCACAACACCTTTCAGGCCGTTTTTTACGATGCAGACCAGGATGGCCACGAGGATTTGATCGTGGCCCACGACACAGGTCAAATTCGTACCTGGAAAAACTTGGGAAACGGAAAATTTGAAAACAGACCGAATCCGAACTCGGATGTGTACAGTTACCCAATGGGAATTGGTGTGGCTGACTACGATAATGATGGGTTAGTGGACTTCTTTTTTTCAAATACGGGCACGACAGCTCCGCCCTTCATGGCCAAAGGGGATTTGCGAGACGACCAAGTGTATCATCCCGAGTGGATACTCTTTCACAACGACGGAGGCTTTCAGTTTACTGATACTGCCGAACCAACCAAACTGGCTGGCTACGAATTCTCATGGGGTAGTATCTTTGAGGATTTTAACCTAGACGGTCGACCTGACCTGGCCGTTTCCGAGAACTTCGTGGGCTTGCCGCCTCACAAATTCGAGTTTCTCCGATTGCCAGGTCGATTCTTGTTACAGAATGAACACGGCGAGTTTGCCGCAGTTGGTGCCCAAGCGGGTGTGGTAAATAAGCAATTTAGTATTTCGACTTTATCGGCGGATTTCAACCAAGACGGTGCCCCTGACTTGGTTCACATCAACCTGGCTGGCAAGTCGAAGGCATTTATCAGCAACAACGCCACGAAGTCATTCGTAAAAGTTCAGTTGCCCAACGCTGTTGGTTCGGTCAGTGCGATGGTCAGTGCGAAATTGTCTGACGGTCGAACAATCTACGAGCCGTTTGTGAAGGGCGAAGGACTCTGCTCTGATTCATCCCCGATAGTCACCATTGGTACCGCCGATGCCAATGTCATAGCCATTGAAGTCAAATATCTATCAGGATACATCGAGACCTTTGCCTCACCGAAGTTGGGCTCTACGCTCGTTTCTCGAAACATGCCACATGCCCCCAGCAGCACGGCTGCACCCAACTAGCAAGCTTATGGGTTGAAGCAGATAAGATATGAGGAGGTGTCCGAAATGGTTTTGAAAACTAGATCGACGAAGCCATTTTGTGCGTTAGGCGCCATCTGATCTCATGATTACTCGAATCACCCTGATTGTTTTAGTTGTGATTGGGCTGTGGGGCGCAGGGAATCTTTCCTACGACCAGTACCAAACGGGCGACGCCTGTCCAATCCTTGGTAACACCGTCCCTGCCTGTTATGTCGCGTTTGCTGGCTATAGTGCCATTAGCCTTGGTGTTGTTTTGTCGTTGGCAACGGGTAGCTCGGTTGGCCTGTGGGTTTTCTGGATAGGTATGACCGTAGCGGGCGGCCTGGCCGCCGTTGCCTCAGTGATTGAATCAATGAAGGGCGATGTGTGCCCTGTGGCATTTGGTAGTTTCCCCACGTGTTACTTCTCGCTCGGCCTGAGCGTTTTGATCGGTGGACTGTTCTGGGCCATAAGACGCGTGTAGACCTGTACACAAGGGATTGGAACTCGCGCGTTCTCAAATGAATTTTTTTTGCCAGTACTAGATTGAAATTAACGATTATGGGAAAAAAGAACTCTTTATTGATGGTGGGCCTAATCAGAAAGAGGTCTGTGAGGAATTCAAATCTAGAAATTCATTGAGGTTCCGTCCGTGGGCTATTCGAAAAACGTCATTTTTAGTAGGCACACACTCGTTGTTACTGAATGGACAAAAATCATTTCAGTGCCCCCAGGGCTCCTATTTGCCACAGGAAACAAATGGAACCGCATCTCTTTTGTCTAAGTCCATCACAAGGATTTCTATCGGTTTCTTTCATCAGATATTGGGCTTTTCCCCTTCTTTGTCCTATTCATTTCTATCGCGGTGAAGCAAAAGCCGAATCTTCATTGAATTTGTACCAATTTGTATCGACAGATGATTAGGGTATTCATTTGAAAAATTTAATTCTCTCGGTCCTTTCGAGCATCCTTGTGCTGGTCGGCGTTGTCTCGATGGTGACGCCCATTCCTGGAGGAACATTTCTTATTGCAGGGGGATTGACCACTCTCATATGTACCAGTCCACGAGCTAGGCTTTGCCTTCGCTACGCCCGTGGTCGCTTTGGTTTTATTGACCAAATATTTCTATGGTTAGAAAGAATAGTGGGGAAGCGAGTGGGAGTTGTCGGAGCTGCCCTACGAAAGACTCGACCGGGTAATGACGAAGCTACAGTCGAGAACTGTTAGATAGTAGGGGCATTGATAGAAATATTTTGGATTCGCCGCCTCATCTACTGGTCATTCCTTTCCCACCTTGGATGAGTAAGGTTAACACAAGACCGTCTGATGAGAGTAAAAAACCGTCAGCGAAATGCTGCTGATTATCATTGATGAAGTTTGGAAAATACAATGGGGGTTCGCTCAGTCCAAAGTACGCTCTATTTCCATATTGATTGGCTCTACTAATGCCTAGAATAAAACCAAAGGGCTGACTTCAATAAGGGTGACCAATGACGAGAGCTGATTCGAGCCCCCAAACCAATCACCGGGTCTGTAATTACTGCGAAGCCATGTGCGGGGTCACCGTATCCTATGATCCATCGGTGGACAATGATGAGAAAAAAATCAAGGTCGTACCCGACAAACATGATCCGTTCAGCAAAGGTAGCATGTGTCCCAAAGCTCCGGCTCTCGGTGCATTGCATTTCGATACGAGTAAGCTGAGGAAACCCGTCAAAAGAATGGGGGACGATTGGCAAGAGATTTCCTGGGAAGAAGCTTATGAGACCGTCGAAGTAAAAATTAAATTAATTCGTGATCGATATGGCCCCGATGCCATTGCCAGCTATCTCGGCAACCCCATTGTCCACAACCTTGGGATGATGTTGTTTGTCGGCAAGCTGACGAAAGCCATCGGATCCAAGAACATCTATTCGGCCACCAGCATGGATCAACTTCCACATCATTTTGCTGCTCATTTTATGTTTGGCCACAACATGAGAATCCCTGTCCCGGATATCGATCGCACAGACTATATGATCATCATAGGTGCCAACCCCGTGGCGAGTAACGGGAGCCTCATGACTTCTGCGGGGGTCACTCAACGCCTGAAGGATATTCAAGGACGAGGGGGCAAGTCTATTGTGATTGATCCCCGTAAAACAGAAACCGCACTAATCGCCACAGAACATTATTTTATTAAGCCCTGTACTGATGTCTATTTTTTATTGGCCTTGTTGCATATCTTCTTCCGTGACAACACAGTCAAGCTCGGCAAGCTCACTGACCACATCAAAGGTCTTGAGCAACTTCAACCTCTGGTCAAAACCTTTACAGCATCCCAAGTTGCGGCGGTGACTGGTATAAAACAGGATGACATTGAAAAATTAGCCAAGGAATTTACAAGCCATGCAAGGGCCGTACTTTATGGGCGTATGGGTGTTTCCACCCAGTCGCATGGCGGGCTATGCCATTGGCTGATCAATATCATTAATATTGTGACCGGGAATTTTGATACTCCAGGAGGCATGATGTTTCCTTCTCCGGCCATAGAAGTGGTTCGGGATAAAAAACAACGTGAGGTCTTTGGGCGCTGGAATAGCCGGGTGCGCAACTTAAAGGAATTTGATGGTGAATTGCCGGTGTCTGCCATGGCCGAAGAATTTCAGGACAGCGGCGAAGGTCAGATAAAAGCGTTTATGACCGTTTGTGGTAACCCAGTGTTGTCCTCTCCTAACGGTAAACGCCTTGAGCAGTTATTACCTGATGTGGAATTTATGTTTTCTATTGACAATTTTATTAACGAGACCACTAGGCATGCCGACTTGATTCTTCCCACACCATCAGGCTTAGAAATTGAACATTACGACTTAGTCTTTAATGCGTTCGCGGTGAATAATACTGCCAAATTTTCGCAAGCCATGTTCCCGGTGGGTATCGACCGCCCCTACGACTGGCAAATACTTAAAGAGCTGACGAGACGCTTGTCCAAAAGAGGGCCAAGTTTTCTCGATCGAATGGCCACGCCGCGTAGGATTATAAATCTTGGTTTATTGCTTGGTCCTTACGGAAGGCTTAGCAGCCCTAAACGCTGGTGTAATGGACTGTCCCTAAAAAAAGTCATTGAGTCCAAGCATGGCATTGCCCTAGGGCCATTACAATCACGTGTTCCAGAATGTCTTATTACCCCTGACAAAAAAATTGAGCTTGCCGCACAGGTTTTCCTTAAGCGATTGGTTGACGTCACTGAAAAAGAATGGCTTTCGCTTAACAAGGAAATCATTCAGTCACCCGATACACAGGAATTTTTTCTCATTGGCCGGCGCAATGTCAGCTCAAATAACACCTGGATGCATCAAGTCAGAAAGCTGAGTATCAGTAAGCAGGTTCGTTGTACAGCCATGATTCATCCGACCGATGCCCAGCAATTGCACATAGGTGATAACGAAGATATTAAAGTTATTTCGCAGGTCGGTGAGATGGTTCTACCAGCAGAGATAACTAGTACGATGATGCCAGGAGTTATAAGTATCCCCCATGGTTTTGGGCATACGAGAGAGGGTACGAGAGTACCCATAGCCGAAGCCAAACCCGGTGCCAGCGTCAACGATATCACGGATCATCGATGTATCGACCAGCTTACCGGCAATGCCGCTTTTTCCGGACAGGTCGTAAAAATAGAGAAAATTTCGAAAAGCCGACTAAGAATGGCCAAGGCCTAAACACACCTCACTCTGTGACACAAAATTCGCCAGGATGCTGCCTGAGCTCTTGGCCATAGTGACACTCCCAAATGGGTCCTTGGTGATATCTATTGAACCTTTATAAAAAACTATTTGCCCATGACAGATGGTAGGACATTGGATTTTTCATAATACGGGATACTGATGATTTTTGTACTGATCAAGAGCTAACACCATGCGCGAAAATGCACAGATCAGCAGTCAGTCCAATGCTGAGTTATTAGGGGCAAAAATTATGGGGACAACGTCTGTTTACATACAATCCGTTGACAGGAATGTTCCCTTGTCGCTACCGGTATACGCTATCAATTGGTTTAATACCAATTGGCTGTGGCTGTACAATTTTTATAATCTGCTGGCATTGCATTCTCTTAAGAAAGTGGGCGGGAAAGCCTATTTTAAAGGCCGAGTGATCGACGTGCTACAGGGCGATATCACATTGCAGCGCGAAATGTTGTTAATTGTTTGGTACCCCGGTGCCGATCATTTCATCAGGATGATGGAAAGCACATATTTTAAATTGGTAAGTATTTTTCGCATACTTTCGGTGAAGAACTTTACTTTTGGATTTACTCAGAGAAAGGATTCGCAGAAGGCTGTTGTTAATGCGGAGAAAAACAAGTTTTACGCCATTCATCACTATCGAGCTGAAAACGATTTGTTGCGGAGGTTGGAAGACATTATTCAAGAACAAGACATAGAGATTTATTTTGCAGGACGAATTTCGTCCTTGCTGTTCTCTGGTGATAATCTACAACCAACGGAGCAGATCCCCTGTTTGATGACCAATCTCTTAGTACTGAGAGCTGATAGCCTTGAGCAGTTGAAAAACCTTGTGCAATTGGATGACTATCAAGTAGCTATCAAGGAAACAGAATCTACATTTATTGCCATATTGGATCGGATGTTGTAGTGATCAAAGGCATCCTGGTCACTGGAGTATCGTCAGGTATTGGCTATGACGCAGTCCGTTACCTTGTGGCCCAGGGCTTCCATGTCTTTGGTAGTGTACGCACTGATAGTGACATCATAAAAATGGAAAGGGATTTCCCTGAGAGGTTTACTTGCCTGAAGTTTGATGTCACGAATATTGATCAGATCAACCTAGCAAAAGAAGTTGTGGCTCAGAAGTTGAACGGCGAACTCTTGACCGCACTGGTGAATAATGCTGGCTTTGCACAGGGTGGCCCCATGGCCCTGCTAAGCGACCATGATTTCCGCCAACAAATGGAAGTGAATGTATTTGGCGTACGCAATGTGATCAATATCTTTCTTCCACTATTGGGCACCAGCAAACAGTTAAAAGGCCGGCCAGGAAAAATTATCAATGTCAGCTCGATTTCTGGAATTTTCAACACTCCGATGAACGGGGCTTACTGTGTTTCAAAGCATGCGATGGAAAGCCTTGGTGAAATCTATCGACGAGAATTAATGATATTTGGTATCCAGGTCATATCCATTCAGCCAGGTCCAATCCAGTCTGATCTTTGGGATAAAAATTTAAATTGTCTGAACGAATTTATGGATAGTGATTATGTGCGGATGGCCAAAGCAGCTAATCGTATGATGCGGCAAGCACAAAAAAGTGCACTGCCTGCTGTCGTTATTTCCAAACTTATCCATCACATTATTCTGAGTAAACGCCCTAAGCTCAGCTACGTGGTAGCAAGGAATAAATTACTACCGATTATTATTGCTAAATATATCCCGAGGCGAATTGTCGATTATTTTTTTTACCGCAGCTTAGTTAGATAAGCACGAAAACGCCCTGTGTTTCCTTCAGCTTAATAAAGTTCCGACTTTAGCCAGTGGCTAACTATCGGATCTGTTCGCTAGCTCAACCTGATTCTAGTCTGAGAAGAAAAAATGGGCCAGTAATTTATTAACTAGAGAACTTTAAGCCAATGAGAAGGGAGCACAATTTCGGGGATAGACCAGGTCTAGTTTGGAATGATATCGCATCCTTTGGTCTAGGTGTGATTTCCTCCAGTGTTGTTTACAGATTTAGAGGGTCTTACAATGGGCAGAAAGCAAACTTTGCCGTATTTGGGCTGACTCATGGAACGAACGTATCATCAAGCCCATTCTGGCGATATTGAAAATCTAAACCATGTTCTCTCCATGTCGGGGGAAAACATTTACTCTGCTCAGAACTGTAAACAACGCGACGAAATCTCATATGCATGAACCTATTTTTCCCTTCCTTATGTTTTACCATTACTAGCCCTTGCCTTGGCTGTGACCAAACCGATCCGACATCGGTTTCGCCGTTATTCCGTGGAGAACGATGCTCAGGGTCACTGTCAGCACCACACACGCTAAGAGTTCCTCTGTTCCCGGAACCGGAAAACGCTTCACAATCAGCAGGGCGAATAAGATTGAAGCCAGCCCTCGTGGGCCGAACCAACCGAGGAAGAGCTTTTCATAGACGCTCAATCCTTGCCCCCAAAGCGATAGAAAGATTGGCAGCATACGAACAATAGACAAAAATCCAATCGCCAAGACAACGGTCTTCCACGTGGCGTGTTCGAAGCCGATCGGCACCATGACGGCCCCGAATATGATGAATGTCAAAATCGTGAGGAGTTGCCCTTCGCCTTCCATGAATTCGCTGATGAAATCTCGTGGATTCTGCATAACGTTACCGAAGACCAACCCACCCACAAATGCTGCAATGAACCCGTTGCCACCAATAAGTTCTGCTAAGGTGAAGGCCAGGAAAGCGACACAGAGAAAGTACAAGCCCTGGAAGACATGAGTGATTAGCTTGTGCTTAATGGCTGCATCCAGAGTTTTGGCAAAGACATACCCGCTCACTATTCCTGCTAGAGGGCCGAGGGTCAATTGCATCAGCGAGAACACAAACAAGTTGTCGGGTACACCCGCGACGTCAACTCCTGACAGACGAGCCGCTAACAGTGCTGTGACGATGACAATCGGAAGAGCGAGACCGTCATTGAGCCCGCTCTCCACATTAATCCCCTGACGCAGATGAGGCGGCACGGACGGGCTGGTCACGACTGTCTGGCCGAGTGCGGCGTCCGTCGGCGTTAAAATGGCTGCCAACAGGAGCGCCAATGTCCACGGCTGATCCGGCGACACCCAATGAGCAAGTAAGGTGCCGAGGAGAATGGTCAATGGCATTCCGATAATCAGCATACGCATTGGAATAGTGTAGCTCTTAGTCAGCTCACCGAAGCTGATACGGGATGCATCCGAAAAGAGAACTAAGACAAGGGTGATTTCGGCAATCATATGGATGATTTCGTGCTCGGCACTCATGGGCATGAGTTCGGTCCCACCACGTCCGATCAACCAGCCAAATGCGGTGAAGAATATCGGCAAGGTCAAGATCGAATCTTCAATCCGACGCGAAAGACTTGCGAAGCCGACAATTCCAAGAAGAATGATGGCGATTTGATACAGTTCAGGCATGACAGACGTTTATCCGATCAGAAGATTCCTTCCTGAAGGTCCTTCCCATGTATTTGATCTGGAGGATTGGAGAAACGCATCTTAATATCCGTCTGATCTGTTCGCAGAGTTCGTGATCCTATTTCCGCGAAAGAGAGTAAGTATCACGTCCATACAGATCATCGACCATTACATTTTATGAGTACGAAGAGGAACCATATCACATTCATCCGGCGAGTGATCTTGGAAATTTTGAAGAGGAACTTGTAACATTTTTTTGTTGCTGTAGACCTTACCCGTACATAGGGTCCGGCCTTTCAACTTGCGATTCCCCGTGGTCTTGCCACGGGGATCTTATTTTCCGAGAATTAGGGGGTGAGTGAAAGTACTGTCCACAAAGCGAGTCATTGTGCGTGGCAGATTCATTATCACATTGTCTTTCCGGTGAAATATCGTAAGGCCTTATTAGCGGAGGATGTTGTCGAGATCATTGTGGAAGCCACGCGAGGGATTGCTGAGCGGTACGATATGGAGTTTGAACGATTGGGGTGTGATCGAGATCATATCCATCTGTTATGTTCTGCTCATCCGAAGATTGCTCCGGGACAAATCGTGCGAGTGTTCAAGAGTATCACCGGGCGCGAGTTATTCCGGCAGAAACCAGCCTTGAAGACAGAGTTGTGGGGAGGGCAGTTTTGGGCTGATGGCTACTATGTGGGCACCGTGGGAGAGGGCGGCAATTGGAGGGTGGTCGAACATTATGTGCAGAACCAAGGCAGTCCCAGAGAAGACCTGCGTCAGTTAACCCTCTTCTAATACCCCGTGGTCTTGCCTCGGGGATCTTTATTAGAGATGCGTAGTGAGTTCCCTACAAAGTTGTACTGTTTTTTAGTCATCTCTCAATTCTGTACGAATAGGAGCCATTGCAAGACCACAGAAGCCAAGGACGTAGAATCGTTACTCACAAAAACCCAACAAATCATTGCCATGCTTGTGAAGGGAGAGTTTGTTGAAGGTATGGAACAATTCTATGCGGATGATGTCATTGCTGAAGAACCAACGGGCGTCATGACTAAGGGAAAAGAGGCGATCATTGAGAATGAGAAAAATATCCTACAAGAGGTGAAGGCTTACCATGGGATTGAGGTCAAGGCAGTCGGAGTGGGGGATGACGATGGCAAGGGGAATGGTGTCACTTTTGCTGAGTATAAGTTGAGTGTCGACATGAAGGATGGCAGTAAATTTAATCCTGACCAAGTCCAGGTTACGCGATGGAAAAATGGCAAGGCCGTCCACATTAAATTCTATTACAATCCAAATTTTTCATGAACACTGTTTTAGACTGGCAATGGCATACACTCAATTTTCTGGGCTGGTTTCCAACCTAAGCGATCTGTAACTTTAATTAGCAGAATGCTAATGCTGGATAGGCGAGAGTCACACAACTTGTGTTTGAACTAAAGGGAATGGCGGATGATTGCGGAGGGTTAACGTAACCCGCGACATCGGGGTGTGCTCATCACACCAATTTGCCCAATTTAATTTAACCTGGCAATGTTGGCTGCGGGGATCTTTTATGCCTACGTTTGAATAGGTCTATAGCCCTGGTTGACAGCCGTGGATATGTCTGGTAATTCTTTTTCTAAGCAACAATGAAGTTGCTAGTCATTTTATCGTGACGTGTTCGTGGACAATTGGCGTCCAATCCCAAGTAAGTTTTGGGGTGGGCGTTTTTTTTGTCTGAAATGGGTAATGGGCTATTTCTTCAGAACTTGTGAAGGAAGGGCCAAGAGAAAGATCCGCAATCGAGTAGGTTTCTGACATCACTCTTCGAGGAACGAGGAGTGGTTTGAGGGTGGCAAAGGCGCCACTGCGATGACAAGGCTGCCTGATGTGGCCTTGATAATACGCAGTTGGCGTTTTTTTATGGGGCAAAGTCATTGGAGGAATAAGCAATGTATACCGTTGATGTCGAACGAATGGTTGAGATGGCAAAAAAGAAGGTGAGGTACCTTGCTTCAAACCCTTTGGGGTATCTCTTACTTTCAGCAATGGCAGGAATCTATTTGGGTTTTGGTATTTGTTTAATCTTCAGTGTTGGCGCGCCTTTTTGGGCAGACGGATCGACCGGATTGAAGCTGGTCATGGGGGCTTCGTTTGGCATTGCCCTGACTCTGGTGATTTTTGCGGGGTCGGAGTTGTTCACCGGAAACAATATGGTCTGCGCCATTGGGACATTGGCCAGAGCCATTACCATGAAGCAGATGGGGCTGATTTTTTTCTATTCCTTTGTGGGAAATATTCTCGGATCGCTTAGCGTGGCGTGGTTAATCGCGCAAGCAGGAGTGGTAGGACAGGCACCGCACAGCGATCTGTTGCTGAAGGTGGCTTCAGTCAAAATGAACGGGCCAGCTTGGGAACTGTTTATTCGTGGGATCCTGTGTAATTGGCTGGTGTGTTTAGCCGTGTGGATGGCAGCCCGTACGACGAATGATGCCGCAAAAATCATGTTGATCTTTTGGTGTCTGTTTGCTTTTGTGGGGAGTGGATTTGAACATAGCATTGCCAATCAGTCGATCTTGGGCATTGCGTTATTCCTTCCACATGGCCCCGAGATCACCTGGCTGGGCTTGGCGTGGAATCAATTCTGGGTGGTGTTGGGCAATATGGTCGGTGGTGGGGTGTTTGTTGGTGGGGCCTATTGGCTCTGTAGTCCGGTGAGGGAGAAGTCCTTAGCTTTGGCATCAGAATTCGAAATCATTCCCAATGGGACGACTTCATTTCTGGGAGATCCAGGCAGAGAAGAGACCCTGGTAAAACCGTTGACTGTCGTGGCTGAGCGTGAGGCGTGAACGACATCAATTGCTATGTGATCATGTGACTGAATTCTGAAAGGATCGTGATGAATAAGATCGAAGTGCTTAAAGAGGAAAAAGACGGATTGGATATTAAGGAGAGCCTTGCGCATTATGCTGAAATGGGCTGGGAGGCGATATCGGAGGAAGATATTCAACGGTTGAAGTGGTATGGGGTATTTTTAAGAAATCCTACTCCAGGGTTTTTCATGATTCGTGTGAGAATTCCTGGCGGGCGAACCACGACAGAGCAAATGCGTACGTTGGCGCATTTAGCCAAAACCTATGGGAACGGGTTGCTGGATCTGACGACGAGACAACAGTTTCAGCTCCGTCAATTGAGAATTGCACATGTTCCCGAAGCATTCCGACAAATGGAAGAATCTGGACTGACCTCGTTGCAAACCGGCATGGACAATGTGCGAAATATCATGACTTGCCCTGTGGCCGGGTTGACGGCTCAAGAACAATTCGATGCGACGGATTTGGTTGGACGTCTCACGAAAGAGTTTACCGGCAATCGGGCGTACTCGAATCTTCCGCGAAAATTCAATATGGCGATTACCGGATGCCCAGACAATTGTTTGCATTTGGAAACTCAGGATCTGGCCTTAGTTCCGGCCA
Source organism: Nitrospirales bacterium (assembly GCA_965248225.1). Taxonomy (GTDB): domain Bacteria; phylum Nitrospirota; class Nitrospiria; order Nitrospirales; family UBA8639; genus Nitrospira_E. The sequence continues at coordinate 2,176,128 of CBDFIV010000015.1, read as the reverse complement.
CGATGGAAGGCCACGATGGCTTGGTAACGGGGTTCAATATTCTCGTGGGGGGAAAATTGGGATCCGGGGGGTATCGGATTGCAACGCCTCTGGATGTGTTTGTCACACCGCTAGAGGTCGTAGCGGTGGCAGGGGCGATCCTTCGGGTGTTCCGTGATCATGGATGCCGGGACTCGCGGACTACGGCTCGACTGGCTTTTTTACTGGATGAGTGGGGTGAAAAACAATTTCGTCTTGAAGTCCAGCGTGAAGTTGGATGGGAGTTGGCTTGCGGGGGAACAGATATGCGAAAAATGTCGGTCAACGAACACATGGGCATTTACCGACAAGAAGAAGCGGGGTTGAACTATATTGGGCTCAAAATTCCCGTCGGCCGTATTCACGCCGATGATCTGGAGGGAATTGCAGCGTTGGCCGAAACCTACGGCACTGGAGAAATTCGTCTGGCCGCCAATCAGGCGTTGATTATTCCAAATGTGAATGATCGAAATTTTGGAGATCTGACGGAAGAGCCTTTGCTGAAGCGGTTTCTCTACAATCCCACGCCAGTGCAAAAGGGGTTGGTCAGTTGCGTCGGTAGTGACTATTGCAATCTGGCGGTGATCGAGACAAAAAGTCGGGCGGTGGAGACCGCCAAGCAAGTGGAAGTCATAATCGGCACGGACATGAAACCGATTTCTATGCATTGGTCGGGATGTCCGGCTGCATGCGGTAATCATCTGGTAGCCGACGTCGGGCTCTTAGGCAAAAAAATTAAAATCAAAGGAGAAGTGGTTGAGGCGGTGGATGTGTTCGTCGGGGGGCGGTCTGGGCTCAATCCAAAAATGGCCATCAAGCTCCTGGAGGATGTGCCTTGCGAAATATTACCGGAAGTATTGAGTGGGATATTGCCATTTCATTCGCGCGAGAAAATGCACAGAACGAAAGCCAAGAGCATCAAGAAAAATACCATACTCAGCAAGGTGGGGGAATTGGAGAAAACAAAAGCACAGAGGGTTCCTGAACCCATCGCCTTGGTTATTGCGTGATTTCCCTATTGTTAAACAACAAACCATTTAGGAGGTTCATTAATCCCCATGTTTGAAGTGAGCATGATTACTGAATCTGATTGTATCATTCTGATGCTGTCTGGACATTTTGATCTCCAATCTCGGATCTCTTTCCAGGCAGCGATGAAGGAAGTAAATTCTGCCAATCCCGTGAGATTATTCTAAATTTTTCAAAGGTTTTGTCCTTTGACAGTGCTGGCCTTGGAATCTTAATGCTAGCCAAAAAGAAGATGCCTAACGAACATTGCCAAATCAGATTAACCGTCTCGAAGGGGAAGGTCATGGACGTTCTTGAATTAACCAATATGGAGAAAAGTTCCCCCATTTCAGTCTTATGATTCCTGGCCCTTTTGTTCATCTATCCATTACCCTCCCTCTCCAAGGAGATCAATCATGACCCTCGATGATGCGATTTGTTTGCCAGAGAAATGGCAGGCAAAAAGTAAGGATGAAATCTGTCCCCACGGGCAGTTGCTCAATAACGTCATGTCGGAAGATGGGAACCAGATCGACGAGTGGGTTTGCATGGTATGCGGTGAACTAGTTTCTGGTCCTCGAAAAAGCTTCAACGCAAGCAGACTGAGAAAGAATTAATGGTGTTGCCATCGCAGACGGGTTATTTGCTTGAAGGATTTAACGGGGACCAACAATTCGAAAATATCATTCCTAAGGTTTGCTTTTAGCACGCTCCGTTTTGGCATAACGAAATCTGGCATCTTTCGCCCTCAATGAAACCCTACCTCAGGTTTTTCCTGGTTGACTAAGGTCCAACTAATAAAGAAAGTTGGAAATTGACGCTGGTCGAATTAGGAATTTTTAAATGCGAAGCGGCAGGCGTGGCCACCTTTGGCCATACATTCTTGGTGGTCCACTTTGCGGTCGACAAGCTGTTCGAGTAAGGCAATATCAAAGGCGCAGACTTCTGGGTGTTTAATGGCCAGATCGTGATAGACGCAATTGTGTGCGGTGAGTATTGGCAATTCTTTTTTTGATGGAGCGACTTCGGTTTGGGCCTGATAGCCGAGGCTCTGAAGGATGCCCGCCACTTGTTGAATGTGTTCTTTGGGATCTTTGCCTTTCAATTGCTGCCGAAGTTGGGGAACAAGGGATTGAGCCACTTTCTTCATATAGGCTTCCAATTGTTGACTTCCCAATTCCTCTTTTAATGTATCGAGTAATAATTCCGAAAACCAGGAATACTGTTTGGGTAGTTGATTAATCCCCTCGTCTGTAATTTGGTAGCTCCATCCTGGTCGGCCGCCGGTACTTTTTTGCTGGGCGGATTTCTTGATTAAGCCATCTCGCTCTAGACTCACCATATGTTGGTTGACGGCCGTTCTGGAAATTTCCAGGCGAGTGACGAGGGCATCAATCGTTAACCCGGATTGAGATTGTTGAAGGAGGGCAAGGACCTGATGTTGGCGTGTTTCAAACTGTTCAAACATGCGTGAAGTGTTCCGGTGAAATAACCATGGGCCTTACTGCGGCCTGTGCCAGGGTCTAGTAAGTTTAGTTAAGAAGCTTTTAACATGAAAAACTTTACAAAGTATAGTCTTTATGATATTTCTGGTGCCAACAGAGGGTTCATTTTACATCCATTATTTACAGGTTCAAGGAGGTTTGTCATGCATGTGTCACAATTAAAAGGAAGTTTTTGGACGGCGATGGTATCGATCATGCTGGTCATTGGGTGTGCCAGTTATTCGACGGGAAGTGGCGGGGGAAATCCGCATGTGGCAGAAGCCATTACCCATGCCCAGGAAGCCGCAGATCATGGTGGGAAGGGACATGCCGATGCGGTAGTGACCCATGCGGATGTTTCACTTCAGCATGCGCAAGCCGCAACTAAAGAAATGACGAATCCTCATTTAGATGCCGGGATTGCGGAGCTAAGCGAAGCGATTGCCCATGGCAAAGCCGGTCATGCAGATGTGGCCACCAAACATGCCAATTCAGCCGTCATGCATTTGAAGGAGATCAAATAGTTGGCTCTATAGAGGAAACCTGGGCTTGAATGATTCTGTGTCGAGAACCTCGCCTGAGGGCGAGGTTCTCGAATGGTGTGGTTAGGGCTTTGGTTCAGAAGTGCTTGCGGTTTTGATATCGAGGATTTTCACATCAAAAAAGAGTTTTTTACCTGCCAATGGGTGGTTGAAATCTAACATGACCACCTGTTCTTTTACTTCCGTGACGAGAGGACTGACCATTTGACCTTGCGGCCCCTTCCCTTGTAATCGAGATCCAACTTTTCGTGCGTCTTCAGGGATTTTGTCAATCGGGACTTCTTGTAGGGCTTGTGGGTTGATGGGCCCATAGCCTTGTTCGGGGGCGACGATGACTTGTTTGCTCTCTCCGACTTTCATCCCTTCAAGTGCTGTTTCTAATCCAGGAATAATTTAGTGCGATCCCTGTGTGAAATCCAACGGTTGGCCCCCGACATTGGTGTCCAAGACTTTTTTATCTTCCAAGGTCAGCGTATATTCCATGGAAATCGTTTTTCCATCGGAGACAGTTATCGGCGAAGCTTCTTCCTGAGATTCGGCCAGTACGAAAGAATACGAGGTCGCTAGCAAAAATGCTGCACAACACACCACTTTAGCCAGTAGCTGCACGGTCATAAGACGGATCCTCCACAAAAAAAACAGTAAAGAACGAGTAAGCTGGAAAAGAAGGCACACAGGCAGGGGGGCAAAGAGCCGAGCAGTTCCAGGCTAACCATGGACGAATAGTACTAATGTATCAAATTTTGGAGAGGGTGACCATGCGACGGTTCTCGGGGTTCTATTCGTTGCTCGGGGAAGGCGTAATTATGGTACCCTTAGGGAATTGTGTTTCCCACCATTGGCGCATAAAGAAGATCCAAATGAGGATTGATTCAGTCATAGGGGTGAATGCGTATGGAGCCGAATGAAAAAATTGTGAACGCCAAGCAGAAAATGGCGGAGCATCGACGGGAATTTTCATGCCGAGAAGTGGATGGCCCCCAAGATGAACGCCTTCCAGAAGGCCAACATCTGGTGAATAATTTTCCTGTGTTGGATTTAGGGTACAAGCCGACAATTGATTTAGCCGAATGGACTCTCACCATAGATGGCGCTGTGGCCAATCCGGTGAGCTGGACCTGGGAAGATTTTCAAGCCCAGCCTGTCTCACAGGTTCATGCAGATTTTCATTGTGTGACGACGTGGAGCATGTTGGACTGTGATTGGACTGGAGTGAAGTTTCAACATATTCTGGAGATTGTCCAGCCTCTCCCCTCTGCCAAATTTATCTTGTTTGAGTCCTATGATGATTACACCACCAATTTACCATTGGAGGTGTGTGATGATGAGGATGTGTTATTGACGACACATTGGAAGGACCAGCCGTTAAGCAAAGATCACGGCGGACCTGTGCGGATGATTGTTCCCAAGCGTTATGCGTGGAAAGGGGCGAAGTGGGTGAAAAAGATTACTTTTCTCGATCGTGATCAAAAGGGCTTTTGGGAAGTGCGTGGATATTCCAATACGGCCTTGCCTTGGGAAAATGATCGATATGCATAATTTTAGGTTTTTCCGCTATCAGTAACTTTTTCAGATTATCCCTCTCCATTGTTTTCGTAACCTTTTGTGAATTCGTTTATCGTCAAAAAAGTTGAAGCTTGGCCAGTCGATTTACCTCTGAAGGCTTCGTTTGTTGTGGCCACAGGAGCGATGGATGTGGCGCAAAATATTTTTGTACGGGTCACTCTTCACGACGGAAGTGTCGGCTTTGGAGAAGTCGCGCCATTTCCCGATATTTCTGGAGAAGATCAAGCGGCTTCACTTTCCGCTTTTCCTGCAGCGGCGCAGGTGTTACTCGGACAACCAGCCACGCAGTTTCGGCTTTTATCACAACGAATTTCAGAAATGACTCGGCCATTTCCCGCACTGCGTTGTGGACTTGAGACGGCGCTGCTTGATGCCTTGTGCCGAGCGATGGGTATACCTCTGTGGGGTTTGTGGGGTGGGGCTGACGTTCGAGGCCGAGAGACAGATGTGACCTTGCCGATTGGACCGACTGAGGCAGTGGTGGCGACTGCGCAAGACTGGTATCACCAGGGATTTCAGATATTAAAAATGAAGGTCGGTCATGATGTTGAGGAAGATATTCGACGAGTGGCAGCTGTGGCCACGGCCTGTAAGAACGCGTCATTTGTGATTGATGCGAATCAGGGCTATACCTTTGTTCAGGCACGAGCATTTATTCAAGCCATTGAGCAATTACACATTCCCGTGCAAGTCTTTGAGCAACCAATTCATCGTGATCACATCGAGGAGTTAGTCATGCTCAAGAATCAAAGTACGATTCCTCTGGCGGCGGATGAATCGCTTCGATCGCTGACAGATGCTCGTCACCTCATCGAGCAGAAGGCCGTTGATATCTTTAACCTGAAAATTACGAAATGTGGCGTGATGGAGTCGGTCAGCATCGCGGAGTTGGCGCGGGCCTCAGGCATCAGGTTGATGATTGGCGGGATGGTCGAAAGTCGGATAGCGATGGGGTGTTCCTGGAGTCTGGTGTTGGGCTTAGGAGGATTTGAGGTTTTGGATTTAGACATGCCGCTGTTACTGGCGGTCGACCCCATTCAGGGAGGCTATCAGTATGAAGGCGCTATGCTTCATCCCTGGCATGAACCTGGCTTGGGAATGTCGATCTATCCTAATCCTGCTTCGATGGTTTTAATTGAATAGGAAGGGAACAGGCTGGGGTGGCGCTTGCTTGCCTCAATTCTCGATTCCTGGGTAGGATAATACATGTGTATGAACCTTGAAACAGGAAGGTGCTGAATGCGAATCAGTTGTCGGGTCTGGTATCGGATGCAATACATGGTGTTCATGATGGTAGCCGGGGTGCTGTCTGTCACCATGGTTCATGCCCAAGATCTGGGTTCTTTTGAGCAGCATGTCACTGAGCATACGTTAAAAAATGGGTGGACGTTTCTTCTGGTTGAACGTCCAGTGGCCCCTGTCTTTTCCTTTATCACGCGGGTGAATGTCGGATCGGCGCAGGAAGGGGCGGGACAAACAGGCTTGGCCCATATGTTTGAGCACATGGCGTTTAAGGGCACGCCTCGAATCGGCACAAAAGATTATCAAACAGAAAAAATTGCGTTAGTGGCCTTGGAAGAAGCGTATCAAGCCTATCAAACAGAAAAATTGTCTCGGAATGCCGACGCTGAAAAAGTCAAAGTGTTATTTGATCTCTTTAAGCTGCGGCAAAAAGAGGCCTCGCACTATGTCATTAAAAATGAATTTGGCGACATTATTGAGCGAGAAGGCGGCGTGGCACTCAATGCCTTTACCGGCGCCGATGTGACAGGATATTTTTATTCGTTGCCAGCGAACAAGGTGGAACTGTTTGCCTATTTAGAATCTGAACGATTTTTGGAACCCGTTTTCCGGGAATTTTATGAAGAGCGCGATGTCGTCATGGAAGAACGTCGTCTGCGAACGGAGAGTCAACCATTTGGTCGGCTTCTTGAACAATTTGTCTCGACGGCTTTTATGGCGCATCCGTATCACCATCCGGTGATTGGGTATGCCAGTGATATTCAATCCTATACGATGACAGATGCGAAGCAGTTTTATGAGACTCAATATGTCCCTTCAAATATGGTCACGGCGATTGTTGGAGATATTCAGACCAAAAAAGTGATTCCTCTCTTAGAAAAATATTTTGGAAGAATTCCGGCGGGTTCCCCCCCATCACCTATTCGGACCATCGAACCGGTATCGATTACCGAAAAAACGGTGATCTTACAGGATCCGTCACAACCTCTTTATTTAGAGGGTTACCATAAACCAGCGGCCACCCATGTGGACCAACCGGTCTATGATGCCATTGATGACATCTTAACGAATGGACGAACGTCACGATTATTTCGCTCATTAGTGAGAGATAAACAAATTGCGGTTTCGGTCGGGGCATATGGAGCCTATCCCGGTGATAAGTATCCTCACGTGTGGTTGGCCTATGGCGTGCCTGGTCGTGGGGTGTCCAATCAGGCCGTTCAACAGGCCCTTCGTGAGGAATTCGATAAACTGAAAACCGTGGATGTGTCCGATGAGGAATTGGCGCGGTTTCGGACTCGGGCAAAAGCCGGTCTTCTCCGCGCGCTCAATAACAATTTAGGACTAGCGATGCATATGACGGATTACCAGATGTTGTTTGGCGATTGGCGCGAACTCTTTCGTTATATCAATCGCTTCGATCATGTGACCAAAGCGGATATCCGACGTGTCGCGACGGCCTTATTCCAACCCACGAATCGTATCGTCGGGATGATTGAAACGGTGCCGCCTCCTGATGTGGCCATGCCCGCTTCTGCCTCAGCCGGGGAGGGGCAATCATGATGGCAATGAGGTTGTCTGTGAAATTCCGCATTCATCAGGTTGTGTTCAGCTGTGTCCTGCCCTTGATTCTCTTGAGCATGACGGTGCCCGTTTTCGCGCAAGTGAAACACGTGGGGGAATTACAGTATCCCCCATTGCCGGATTTAGTGATTCCAGAACCCCAACGAATCGTTCTGGAGAACGGGATGGTCGTGTTATTGATGGAAGACCATGAATTGCCGTTGGTCAGTCTTTCGGCATTTATTCGAACCGGATCACGATTGGAACCCCAAGATAAAATTGGCATTGCCTCTCTCACCGGGACAGTACTTCGGACAGGTGGGACGACGAAGCAATCGGGCGATGAGTTGGATGAATTTTTAGAAGGCAAAGCCGCCATGATTGAAACCCGGATCGGTGGATCTTCAGGGACGGCGTCGATGAGTTGTTTGACGGAAGATTTTCCTGCGGTGTTAGAGGTCTTTGCCGATATTTTGCGGACTCCTGCTTTCGCGCCTAAAAAACTGAAAATTGCGAAAAATCAAATGATGGCGGGTATTGCTCGTCAAAATGATGATCCGGGTGGAATTGTTTCCCGAGAATTTAAAAAATTGATTTATGGGAATCGCTCACCCTATACCTGGGTTCCCACGTATGCCACGATTCTTGCTGCTACACAGAAAGATGTCGCACGTTGGCACCAAACCTATTTTCATCCGAATCGAATGATCCTTGGACTTGTTGGGGATTTTCAAAAAGATCAGGCGATTGCCCTACTCAGTAAGGTCTTAGGCGATTGGGAAAGAGGCCCAGAGGGCAAGGATGCCCAGGCCTTTATTCAGGAACAGGCGCCTGCCGGTGTCTATTATGTTGAAAAGAACGATATGACCCAAGCAAAAATTGCGATGGGGCATCAGGGTCTTCGACGTGACCATCCCGATTATTATTCATTGGTGATTGTGAATCAAATTCTTTCAGGATCATTTGGCGCGCGGTTGTTTTCGAATATTCGCTCCAAGCAAGGCTTGGCCTATGATGTTCATGGTGGTGTTGGGCTGGGATGGGATCATCCAGGCATGGCGATTCTCTCGATGTCGACGAAAACTCAAACGACGGGGAAAGGGATTGATGCGCTCATTTCAGAATCACGTAAAATGGTGTCGAATCCACCCACGGAAGAGGAAGTGGCGAATGCCAAGGCGAGTATCCTGAACTCTTTTGTGTTTTCGGTAGATTCACCCTCGAAAGTGTTGGGTAAATATTTGACCTATGAATACTATGGCTATCCTTCGACGTGGTTGAAAACGTTCAGACATGGCATTGAGCAGGTGACTGTGACGCAAGTCCGGGAAGCGGCAAAACAACATTTGCGTCCTCAGGATTTTGCCATTTTAGTGGTCGGCCCACGAGAAGGCACGAAGCCGGCACTCACTCAATATAAGACTATTCAAGAATTGGACATTCGTATTCCAGATCCCCCCAAGGGGACGTGAGAGGCGAGAGAAAATTGATCAAGTGATACGCCATTCCAGCATCCCAAGATCTTGTGTTTTATTTTGAGGAGAAGAAGATGGCCATACCAAAACTATTCTTACCATTTCAGACGCCATTTTTGTGGCTAGCGCTGTTCAGTCTGTTTCTTGGCGGGTGCCAAACGAATCCGTATACCAATCGTTATCAAATGTTATTAATGCCGACTGGATACATGAACGAAATGGGAGCCGCGCAGTACGGGGAAACTCTGCAAGATCCCAAGGTCGTCCTGTCAAAAGATCCTCGAGAAATTGAACCCGTGAAACGGATCGCGGCTCGAATCATCGAGGCCGCCAAGCGCTCAAAATACGCTGAAGCGGCAAAATCATTTGATTGGGAAGTGACGGTCATTAAAGATGACAATACCTTAAATGCCTGGGCGTTGCCTGGGGGTAAGATTGCGGTGTACACCGGTATTTTCCCGATGGCGAAAACCGAAGCGGGTTTAGCGGCCATTATGGGGCATGAAGTGATTCACGCCTTGGCCCAACATGGTGGAGAGCGTATGAGTCAGGGGTTGGTGGCTCAGGTGGGTATGTCGGCGGCGGCCATTCTTTTATCGACTCAGGTAGGCAATCCCGCGTTAGCCCAATTAGGGATGCAGGCAATGGGCTTAGGTGTCCAGGCTGGCGTCTTGCTCCCATTCAGTCGGAAGCATGAATCCGAAGCGGATTATGTTGGGGTGTTGTTGGCGGCAGATGCCGGGTATGATCCACGAGAGGCGATTCATGTTTGGGAACGGATGGCTGCGGCTTCTGAAGGGGCTCCGCCGGAATTTATGTCCACCCATCCAGCCAATGAAACTCGAATTGCCGACCTCAAAGGGTGGATGCCGGAGGCCATGCCTATCTATCAACGGGCGCCGAAAGTCGTTGATAAAGTACTGCCCATTATTACGCCGGCCCCTCCTCAACCTTCTGCGCCGCAAAAAAGTGGGGCACGTTTTCGTTAGAGTCTGACAAGGTTGGTACTATTCTCACTGTCTTTCAGTTACGCGATTCCTAGTTTCGTATTCTGCTTTTAGAATTATTCTGGATGTCGGCACTTTACCTCTCTTACTTGATTCTGTGTGTTTCCTTGGTTGGTTGTGGGCAAAGTGAAACGGTGGTTGAGGTATTACTGCATCCGACCAAGCCCAATATTATCTACATCGCGACCAACGATCATATTTATAAAACGCGAGATGAAGGACGACAGTGGGAAAATATGTCGCCTGGCATGACCCATTCGCGCGTGATTGCCCTGGCAATTGATCCATTGTTTCCAGCGAATATTTTGGCGGGGACCAAGGGCGATGCGGTCTATAAAAGTTATGATGGTGGGCAACGATGGGTGTCGCGGCGAACCGGTCTCCATGAAGTGACCATTTCCTCGGTAGTGCATCAATTGGTGTTTGCCCCAGGGTCCAGTAGTCATGTTTTTGCCGCTACGTCGTTAGGGGTATTCGAATCCAATGATGGCGGTGAATCCTGGGGGAAACGCATGGAGGGGATGAAGGAAGTCCTCATGGTCATTTCTTTAGCCATTGATCCACAGCAACCCCAAACCTTGTATGCCGGAACGAGCGGAGGGGTCTATAAGTCTATAGATGGCGCACAGAATTGGAATAAAGTGAACACAGGGTTGGTGCCCCCTGATGTCTTGAAATCTTCTCGATCTTTAGGGGTCACACGCGTAAAGGTTGATCCGTTTAATCCCGATAGAGTGTATACCGCGACGTTGGAGGGATTGTATCAAACAAGAAATGCCGGAGAATCTTGGACCCGTATTGGGGAGTCCTTACCTGACCACATGTTAGTGGAGTTGCTCCTTGACCCTCAGCAGGCTGGTGTGTTGTATGTGGGGCATCGAGAGGGTGTCTCCCGAAGCGTGGATGGCGGTAAGACATGGGAGACGCGGAATCGGGGGTTGACGAACATCAATATTCGCGCCCTGGCGATTAGCGCGCTCGATTCTCAGGTCATCTATGCAGGGACGAACGGAAAGGGCCTGTTTCACACGGGCGATAGCGGATTGTCTTGGAAGCCTGTCCCGCTTTTTGCCAGTGAAGATGTGTCCTAAAGGATGAGCGATTTGAAATGGGACATGCTGGATGATTAAGATTCCTTTTCCCTTTATTTTTCCTCTATTGGGCGCTCAGGAAATTCATACAATTCTACTTCATTCATAGAAAGGGTGGTGCTGTGGCTTTTTGGGATTCAAAGCAAGGTCGTGCTCGTGCGGATGCCGTTTGTTCTTTTTGTGGAAAAGCCAAGGCTGGGGCAACCAATTTAATTCAATCCCCAGCGAAGCAACTGTGCATGGAATGTCAAGCGCCTGGCTCTGTGCTCATTTGTGCCGATTGTGTTCAGCAATGTTCCAAATTTTTATCCGGGAATTCCAGTGAAGGCCCATCACCGTTGGATCTGCCTTCTGGTCCGTTGCCGACACCCCCAGAACTGAAGGCGATTCTGGATCAATATATTATTGGACAGGACCGTGCCAAGAAGGTTCTTTCCGTTTCCGTCCACAACCATTACAAGCGGGTCTTTAGTGGCAAAGACATTCCGGATGTGGAGCTGGAAAAAGGGAATGTGATGTTGATTGGTCCCACGGGGACGGGCAAAACGCTGTTAGCGAAAACTTTAGCGAAAGTCTTACAGGTTCCCTTTGCCATTGCGGATGCCACGACGGTGACGGAAGCCGGGTATGTTGGTGAAGATGTCGAAAATGTGGTGCTCAAATTATTGCAAGCCTGTGACTTTAATATTGCGCGCGCGCAGGTGGGCATTATTTATATCGATGAAATCGACAAAATTAGCCGGAAATCAGAAAGTGCGTCGATTACGCGAGATGTATCTGGAGAAGGTGTTCAGCAGGCTCTGTTGAAACTCGTCGAAGGCACGTTGTGCAATGTGCCCCCTAAAGGCGGACGAAAACATCCAGAACAAGAATTTCTTCGCGTCGATACCAGCAATATTCTCTTCATATGTGGTGGTGCCTTTGTTGGGGTGGAAGATATTATCGCGCAACGGACGAATCAAAAACGTGTGGGATTTGGCGCGGGTTCCTCCCATGGCAAATCGACCGATTCTGCTCAATTAATGAGTCAGCTACGTCCCGAAGATTTATTGAAATATGGACTCATTCCGGAATTCGTTGGGAGGTTTCCAATCTTAGCGTCTCTGAACGAATTGCGCGTGGAAGATTTAGTCCGAGTGCTGCAAGAACCCAAAAATGCCCTGCTGAAGCAATATAAAGCGCTTTTTCAGTTGGACGGAGTGGACTTAGAGTTCACGCCTCAGGCGATCCAAGCCATTGCCACTCGAGCCTCCTCAATGAAAACGGGGGCACGAGGTCTTCGGGCGACGTTAGAAGATGCCATGCTGGATCTGATGTATGACGTTCCAGCGTTAAAACACGTGAAACAAGTGGTGATTACAGAAAAAGTAATTGAGGGGGCAGGCGTGCCAGAAATGATCTACCATCGAAAAGGCGCGTAACCCAATTGTGTTGCATTATTTGTGAATGTGGCATATGCTGTTGAGGAAAGATGTTCATCACGAAGTTTTGGGCCGCGCGATGAATGGATCAGGTGATACGGCCCTTCACTGATGTTGTTTTGCCATTGTATCCAAAAGGAATCTGATTGGAAGTTTGTCCTAAGTCGCTTTCTGTTCTGCGTTTTCGGGCCGTTCCTTCCCTTCTCATCTCCTCCACTCGTGCAAAACAATATCGCTTATAGAAGGAGGGACCCCAATGGGTTCAAAGATTTATGTAGGTGGTTTGCCCTATTCAACAACTGAGCAGGAGTTATCTGACCTGTTTGGGACGCACGGCAGCGTGCAATCAGCAAAAGTGATTACCGACAAGTACACCGGGCAATCACGAGGGTTTGGTTTCGTGGAAATGGGATCAGATGATGAAGCGAAAGCAGCGATAGGCGCGCTGAATGAGACCGAGCTAGGGGGCAGAACCCTGACCGTCAATGAGGCGAAGCCTCAAGCTCCCCGCACGGGAGGCTTCGGCGGTGGTGGTGGTGGTGGCGGTAATCGTGGCGGTGGCGGAGATCGCTGGTAATAGACCAAAAGCGATAGGACGTGTTCGTAAGCGGGGAATCTGGAAACAGATTCCCCGCTTTTTTTATACCTTGGGTAACGAGACTCAAACATTGTAGAATGAGAATGTAGAGAACATCTTCTCGCGGGGATTCCCGCCGTACTTGTACAGAATGGAATAGATTATGAGTGATCATCTCGCACCAGTCCCTCCGACTGCTTCAGATAAACCGAAAAACGCTTCGGGCAAAAATAGTCGACTGTCTGAGCTCTCCTCGCTTGAACTCATCGATCAATGTATGGCTTCCTTGCCGGAAGGGGATGAGAAGCTCGCTCTTTTGTATCAACTGCGACATCGCTTGATTGAATTGACCACTTCGGCACAAGGGCATGAAGTCGAACGAACCAAAATGCGGGCCGTCATCGAAAAGCTGACGGCCCCGGCCAATCGGATCGGGACGTTGATTGGTCTTCCAGAAGAAGGCGTGGCTCGGATTGTGGTCGGAGGGGCAGAGTATTACGCGAATGTCGATCTGCAACTTGAAGGCGATGTGCCGAAAGTCGGCCATCAAATATTAGTGAATGAAGCCTATGTCGTCATTCGGTCACTTGGATATGATCGGAGCGGGCCCATTGTGAAAATTCGAGAGGTCCTGAAGGAAGGACGACTGCGTATCGAGCAAGAGGCTGGAAGACAGGGCATTCTCATCCGACGGGCCGATGATCTTGTTGATGTGGATGTGAAGGCGGGCGATGAAGTTCGATTGGACCCCACACACCAGATCGCGATTGAACGATTGGAAAACTCACAGGCGCAATCACATTTGTTAGCTGAATTGCCCACGGTGCGGTGGGAACATATTGGCGGGCAACGGGAAGCCATTGAGTCGATTCGACGGTCGATTGAATATCCACTTCTTCATGCCGAGTTGTTTTCACAATACCAATTTCAGCAACCCAAAGGATTTTTACTCTACGGGCCTCCCGGATGTGGAAAGACCTTAATTGGCCAAGCCACCGCAGCAAGTTTAGGGGAGATCTTGGCGAAAGATGGTGAGTCAGCCACCTCGAGTCTTGAGAATGAGACAGAGGATGCTCCTGCCAAACTTCCCCCAATCAATGGCGGGGTATTTCTGCATGTCAAAGGTCCCGAAGTCCTGAATATGTGGGTAGGGGAATCGGAACGAATCATTCGCGATTTGTTCCTGCAAGCGCGCCAACAACGGCAAGCCGGAAAGTTGCCGTTTATCTTCATTGATGAAGCCGAATCTATTTTGGGGACCAGACGGTCAATGCGGTCCTACAATCTCTCCAATACGTTGGTTCCGATGTTTTGTGCCGAGCTGGATGGGATTGAAAGCCTTTCGCAAGTGGTGGTGATTCTGGCATCGAACCGCCCAGATATGATTGATCCAGCCGTCCTGCGGTCAGGAAGAATTGATCGAAAAATTAAAGTCGGTCGACCTGGGCGAAAGGATGTTGGCGAAATATTACGAGTGTATTTAAAGGCTGATCTTCCGTACGCCTCAAGCGATGCGTCAAAAAAAGGAACCAAAGATGAAACGCCAGCGTCGAAAATGATTGACGGATTGTTAGAGAATCTCTTTCAGCCCAGCCAGGAGAATCGAGTGTTAGCCATTCGGCTGCGCAATGGCCGGCGTGAAATTTTGTATCGTAAGGATTTATTAAGTGGCGCAGTCTTGGCGGGCATCGTTCGGCGTGCCAAGGAACGGGCCATTGAGCGAGCGATTCAAGCGAGCGATCAGGACTCTTCAGGGTTGACGCTGGAAGACTTACTCATTGCCACCAATCAAGAATTTAAAGAAAGTGAAATTTTCCCACCAGATGATTCGGCTGAGGAATGGCTGAAGCTCTTGGATTATCACCCCGATCAGGTGGTCGGTGTCTCTTCGTTAAAGCCTGGTAAGGAGAGCGAAGAGCAGCGGACCTCTCAAATTGTCTAAATCTTCAATTTCAACCATGCTTGATTATTTGAGTTTTTCGGGAATTTAGATTTGTGAGGAAATTCCCCTCCTTTGTAAGGAGGGGGAAGGGGAGGTAGAGACACAAGTTGCCACCTTACTTTGAAAATTCTGGAGATTGGCTTGTTGCGCGGAAGAATTTCTACCCCACCTAGCCTCCCCTTACAAAGGGGAGGAACGTTGGGGGTAATTAAAGCCTGTAATTATCCAGAATTGCTGACACCAAATTTTTAGAAGAACTCTTTGTTGAAGGCGTTTATATATGAACCCCATTCGTCTATTTGGTATTGAGACCGAGTATGGGATTGCGCGGGAGGATTCCGAGACGGCCGATCCTGTGGTGGAATCCATGGAATTAGTCCGGGCCTATCTTGACGGACATTTTACGCGCCGTTGGGATTATCGTGGCGAACATCCGCATGAAGACCAGCGAGGGTTTCGTGTCACAGAGTTAGCGCAAGATAAAGAAGAAGACCTCTTCGCCGAGCAGGATGCTCATCGTCCTTTTTCGTTCCATGAAATGAAAAGTGATTTGGTACTGCCCAATGGCGCACGATTTTATAACGATCACACACATCCCGAATATTCCACCCCAGAATGTCGATCGATCAAAGATATCGTGGCGCACGATCGGGCTGGTGAAAGAATTCTATGGGAAGCAGCACAACGTCGGAACGAAGTTCTGGGTGGACGAGTGGTTCAACTGTATAAAAATAATACCGATTTTCATGGGCATAGTTACGGCTGCCACGATAATTATTTGGTCTCCAGATCGATTAATTTTGAGAACTTGGTTCGGGGTCTCTTGCCATTTCTGGTCAGCAGGCAATTGATTGCTGGCGCGGGCAAGGTGGGGCGAGAAGCGCAAGAGCGTGGGTTTACCCCTGGTGGATTTCAGCTTTCGCAGCGGGCTGATTTTATGGAAACCGAATTAAGCGTGGACACGATGCACAACCGTCCTATCCTGAATACACGGGATGAACCACATGCCACTCGTGAACGGTATCGACGTCTTCATCTTATCCTAGGCGACGCCAACATGTGTGAATATGCCACGGCCCTCAAGATAGGCACGACCCGAGTCGTGTTAGACATGATTGCCGAAGGATTTGTCCCATCGTTTGATTTGGCCTCGCCCGTTCAAGCGATCCAAGCCATTTCTCAAGATCCGGATTTGAAGACGGTCGTCAATCGGGAAAAGGGTGGAACCATTTCAGGATTGGATATTCAACGAGAATATGTGCAGCAGGCGCGTCTCGTCTTAACGAATATTGATGAAGAAACGGAATGGATACTGAAAGAGTGGGAACAGGTTCTTCATCAATTAGAGCAGGACCCGCTTCAATTGGTCGGGAAAATTGATTGGGTGACCAAGAGATGGTTGCTCGACAGCTTTGTGCAAGATGAAGGCATTGGTTGGGATGATCCCTGGCTCGCCAGCTTGGATTTGGAATATCATAATCTGGATCCCGAACGCGGACTGTTTTTCGGGCTCGAAGCTGACGAGCGAACGACCAGTATCGCGCAGGACTACGAAATTCAGGAGGCCATGAAAGATGGACCAGTCGATACGCGCGGTGGTCTCAGGGGATTGTGTGTGCAACGATTTGGTGAAGATATTTCTTCGATACAATGGGAAGGGGTTCATTTCAATGGAAAAAATGGAAAACTCCATCTTGATTTGATGGATCATCTTGAGCCGGTGTCAGTCGCGCACTGTCGAGCCGTCCTTGAGAATGCCAAGACCCCTTTAGATATGATTGAATCCATGACTGTTAAAAATTAGGATAAAACTTCCCCTCCTTTGTAAGGAGGGGCTATGGGAGGTAGAGGCATCAAGTTAAGGTCAGTTGTCGCACACTGTTACGAGAACATTCGGTCAAAAACTCTACCCCACCTTAATCCTCCCCTTACAAAGGGGAGGAAATGAAGGTCGCCGACAAAGCAAAAAGAAGGAAGCGACTTTAGGACCTACTCAAAATTCAATAAATAGGAAAAAATGCAATGAGGAGGAAACGGTATATGGAACATACAATTGAGTTTGCTCAGATGGTTGGAAGTCTTGACCGAAAAGAACGTCCAGTAGATCCCATCTCAAAGCCATCCGGACCTGGCGATCAGGAATCTGGGCCGAAGCGACCGGAAACGGATTCACCTTCGCGGGATAATCTCATGAAGCGCATGCGTAAGGTCGATCCCAAGCAGGCCGAAAAATATCGCCAACGGACAGGGGAATAGACGGCATGAGGCAACAGGGAGATTTTCTTCAAGTTCTTCAAGAACAGGGATATGGGATGGATAATCTGTTTCCTTCTTCGAAGGGAAATGGTGTGTCGAGTCATCCCGAGCTGACGACAGGCACCACAGTCTTTGCCATGAAGTATGCCGATGGGGTGCTCGTGGCGGGTGACCGGAGGGCGACGGCTGGGAATGTCGTCATGTATGACCGAACTGATAAAGTTCTGGAGATCGATCGTTTCTCAGTGATGGCCATTGCCGGGGTTCCGGCAACCGCATTCGAAATGGCCAGAGTTTTGGAGCATTCCTTTAAGTATTACCGAAGAAGCCAATTGCAGGATTTAAGTTTTGAAGGAAAGTTGCGAGCCCTATCGACCTTATTGAAAAACAATGCGCCAGCGGCGTTGGCCGGAACAGGGACGGTGGTCCCAGTTTTTGCAGGATACGATTCACTTGAAGGGTGTGGAAAGATTTTCTTCTACGACATTTTAGGGGCCGAATTTGAAGCGGTCGAATATGCCGTCTCCGGATCGGGATCGTCCACCATTCGAGGTATTTTGTATTATATGAATCGGTGGGGTACGAGTCCCGTCGCCGGGATGAATGAAGAAGATGCCCTCATATTCGTGCTTCGCCTCATGACGAGCGCCGCAGAGTTCGATTCCGCCACGGGTGGCGTAGACGCCCAGGCTCAACTCTATCCTATCGTCAAGCGCATTTCGGCTGAAGGGGTGAGAATCATTCCCGCCGACCGCTTGAAAACGCTCTTTTCAGAAAAGGTCTTAAGCTAATGTATGAAGAACCCTACCGCTGGATTGAAGCGGTTGCCAATCGCCGGACCTATCTTGACGATCAATTCACTCAGGGCAATCCGTTAATCGGGGTGTCCTTTACGCAGGGCATTCTCTTGCTGACCTTCAATCGAGGGACGGACAAAATCTATGAAGTGTATGATCGTATTGCGTTAGGGGGCATGGGCCATCCGGCAGATCTGGAAAAATTACGCTATACCGTATTAGACATGGCCCACGTCGAAGGATTTCAACGATCTCCTTCTGATGTGACCGCTTCCCGTCTGATGAAAAATGGGTTAGCCCCGGTCATTAAGCAAGCCTTTGAAGAAATATACAAAGCCCCCTACATTACCAAGATTTTGTTAGCAGAAGTGGGGCCGACACAGGATAGAGATCACCTCTTTAGCATCAACTATGATGGCATGTTTGAAGAACAGCGAGAGTTTGGGGTGCTGGTCGCCTCCTCGTCCATACGGGAGACGCTTGCACAGGAATGGAAAGCTCAGGTGCCTCCGTCTTCGTTGCAGGCCGCGTTAGAAGTGAGTCTTCGCTTATGGGGGATTTCCAGCCTGCTTCAAACCGATACGCCTTCTTCTGATGTTGAAGAAGAGAAAGGGGAGGATGCTTCCTCAACAACCTCCGTGTCCACCATTCCTGACGATGAAGCGATTGCCTCTCGGATTCGAGAAACGCTCTCCAAAGAAACGCTTGAATGCGTGCTCCTGGATCGAGAGAGCGGGAAAATGGAAACCTATCGCTCCCTAACCCAAGCCGAACTGCAGCCCCTAATCCCCCAAAAATTTGTGCCGACGACAGAACCTTAACGTCCAACTAAAATATTCATAACCCCCTCGCCCTTTAAGGGAGAGGGCTGGGGTGAGGGTAAAGACTCACCCAATAGTAAAAACACGATAGAACCACCACACAATGAAAAATCGAATCTTCGGAATAGAAACCGAATATGGTCTGCTCATCAAGACCGAACAAACCGAGGTGTCTCCAGCCTGGATCGCCCGCCGTATCATCGAACACCTGTTTGGCAAGAAAAAACTTGGCGTCATTGACTGGCATCACCGGGGGCATGATGAACCGCCGGGCAACGGAGGTTTTCTGCTCAACGCGGGGCGGATGTATGTCGATATGGGGCATTTAGAATATGCCTCACCCGAATGCCATTCGTTGTGGGATCTTCTGGCTGTCGACCGCGCCGGAGATTGGTTGTTGCAGGACTGTCTGGAAGACCTTGGGCTGACTGAATTGGTGTCGATCATGAAAAACAATATTGATCATGTCACCGATGCCACGTTTGGGTGCCATGAAAATTATCTGGTCACGCGCGAGTTTCCGTTTACCTATGAAGGGTTGGGGCTGCTCATGCCATTTCTCGTCACGCGTCAGGTCTTTACCGGAGCCGGCCGAATTGGGATGGCGCGTTCCGCAGAGGGATGGGTTGGCTTGGAGGACATTGAAGGACGGGGAGGGAACCGGTCACAGAAATCAGCCGAAGAAGCGGTGATCTATCAAATTTCTCAACGTCCGGATTACATCGTGAACGACTTTTTCGAATGGGTTCAGCATAACCGGGCCATCGTGAATACGCGAGACGAACCCTTGGCCGACCCCGAACGATTCCGCCGCCTACACTTGCTCATGGGCGATTCCAATATGGCCGAGGAAGCCACCCTCTTGAAAATGGGCACAACCGGATTGGTGCTGCAATTAATCGAAGATGGTCATGCCCCGACAGGCTTGGATTTCGACGATCCCGTCCAGACGCTGCGTGCCATCTCACGTGACCCAAAGCGAGAATGGATGGTTACCCTCTCAACTGGCCAACACCTCTCAGCCCTGGATATTCAAGAGCAGTTTTGGGAAGCCGCCAACAAACACTATGCCGGACAAGATGAGGAAACAGACTGGGTCCTGACACATTGGGAATCCGTCGTGAAGGATTTAGGAAAAGGCTATCAGGCTGTGGTGGGCCGAGTGGATTGGGCTTCCAAGCTGTGGTTGTTGGAGAACTTTCGAGAAGCCGAGAAATTAGAATGGGACGACCCCTGGTTGAAAAGCCTGGATTTGGAATACCACAACGTAGATCCGCAGGCGGGCCTGTACCATGGCATGACAGAAGAAGGCGATGCGCCACGCTTCACGACAAATGAATTAGTCAATCTATCGAAAGTAAACCCACCACGAAACACTCGGGCCTTTGGCCGTTCAGAGGTTATTAAACATGTCATCAAAGAAGGCTGGGCCGATTTCCTAGAACAGACGGCAAAACACCAAGACCCGCGCCGTCCCCCCTATGTCATCAACTGGTCGGTTTTACAACTCCAAGGCAGTCCAGCTTTCGTCATGGCTGATCCCTTCCGCACCTACGTCCAAGAAAGCCGCGATTATTGCGCGGAAGGGGCTTCTCACTCCACTCTACAACCACAGTCAGGCTAATAACGACTAAAAATCGATGTTGTGAGAATATGAACACGGAGGTTAGCCTAAGGGGACATAGGTAAAAAAATGACATCACGCTATATATTTCATTCATTACAAAGTTGGTGTGTTCTATGGAAATAGAAATCATTCGAAAGGCGGTGTCCAAGGATACCCTGCGAGAAATGGCCAGGCAGCAGTTCGGTGATATGGTCAAAGCTGTCGTGGATGTAGAACAAGGGATTGTGCCTCTTGGTGGCGAACTCCATTCTGACGAAGAGGCCATTCTCTTAGATCAGGGGTCCTTGCAAGGAAATCTGTGGGGGATCAATCTGTATCCGGAAAAGTCGGATGAAGAATGGATTGAGTTTGACTCGATGATTAACGTGCGACCATCCGGCGGGAATCGCTCGCGAGATGTGGAAAGTGAGGAGATTCGCGAAGCCGTAATCAAGATCGTTCATCAATTGGTGGAGAGCTGATCAACATGTCTACTCAGCATACAGGCCTGGCGGCTGGGAGGTGGCACACCATGCCGTTAGTGGAGCAGTTAGGCAATGTCGGCAGTGAAGTTGGGCGTGCCTCTCGTTGGCAAAAGAAAGATCCGCAGGCCTGTGACAAGGCGTTCAGCCGGGCTTTAGAACTTCTTGACCTGACGATACAAGATCCCCGGTGGAAGGGACGGAGAAAAGAACTCACTCGGGTGCGGGAGTTCCTCTGTGATGCCATGTTGGGAGGGGATGCATACGGAAGTGACTTTGCGAGCCTTGATCGGTATTTCTACCACTTTGCCGTGGCAGCACGGGCCAACCGGTAAGAAAAGAAGGCAATAATGATCTGGCGAGATTTAATCGCGGTTAAGAAAAACTTTTCACGCCGGCTTTTTTAGCCGCATTTCGAAGATCTACGTCGAGGGTGGCCAGAGGTATCCCTTGTCGTAAGGCGAGTTCGAGGTAAGAGGCACCGTAAACGGATAGCTTGTATCGCCGTGCCAGTTGAAGGATATCAGAGAGGGTGTGAGCGAATGTGCCCATGTCTACGTCAATATCTGCACCTTCCAGTCTTTCAAGGAAATCTGCGCTTCGCGCTTCCGTCACCAAGCCTTTTGCTTCAGCTCTGGCAATAACATTGGCCACCTCAAGTCCCCATGTCACGGGAACAAGCGCGTTAGTATTTTTCATCGCATCAAGGACATTACCCGCGTAAGTAAGTTCTTGTGGCTTGCCATCACCAAAAAACCAACGCATGGTCACAGAGTTATCAAGAACGAAGCTCACGCACGCCCCTCCTTGATGAGTTGGTTGATGTTGGCGCCCTGCACGGGATCAGCCACCATGAAAGCCTTGAGTTTTTCTGCGGCCTCAACTTTGTCTTTTACGTGTGCATCCGTGCTGGGCACAAGGTCCGCAACGGGTTCCCCGCGATTGGTGATAGTAAAGCTTTTGCCGGTTTTGACCTGACGCAGTAATTCAGGGAGCTTTGTTTTCGCTTCATAGGACCCAATTTCAATCTTCATGTTTACCTCCTGCCTTTGGAATTTCATATAGACTAGTATATGGACCAGCCTATTTAAAGGCAATGATTTGGTTTGAAGGTTTAACCATCGAAATGAATATTCATTATTTGCTACAAGTCATTCCTGCCATGTTCAATCGGGAATCCATCTGTATTCTTATTCGGAGGAAATTACCTGCCAACAAATGGGGAGGTGAGGGGGGCCAAGAAAGATGGATACCCGCTACCTAGTCGCCCGCCCTACGTCATCAATTGGTCGGTCTTACAACTCCAAGGCAGTCCAGCTTTCGTCATGGCCGACCCTTCCGCACCTACGTCCAAGAAAGCCGAGACTATTGCACGGAAGGGGCTTCTCCTTCCATTTCAAAATCGTTCTCCAACAAGCAAGGTACGTGAAGAATGTTAGTGAGTACGGAGTGGTAGTTGAGGAAAGTAATTTAATTGGAGTCTGACCCCTTTTGGTAACGATAGCCATTAATTATAGAATGGCTAGATCTCCTCTTTTTGTGAGTCCAGATATAGAGTGTCGGGACAAATATCTTGTTTATTCGGCCATGTGACAGTCCCGTCTAACATGGTGACTTGCTGGAAGTAATGATAGTCTTTGAGTTCTTGGAAAAACCCAAAGTTTAGTAAAGGAGAACAATCATACGTCCCACGTTCTCCATTGGTAAAAACAAGTTTCAATTTGTAGTCACTTGCCGGGATCACTTCTCTAATTCTTGGATTCATGACTTACCTCAAGGGATCAATTTTAAATGGATGCTGCCCTGATGCTGCCAGTTCCCAATCTGCACTAAGCTCATCTTTATGTAACTCTATCCAGGCCTGAAGAAGTTTCATCTTTGGGATGGGCAAATTCCCTTCCAAGATTTCTCCATCTGGTATGGAAACGACAGATTCATGTTCCTGATATTTGGCATGAATAGGGGGAACTTTGTGTCGCTTGTTGTCAAGGAAATACATGTAAACAATGATTCCATAGAACATCGATATGGCTGGCATTTGCAGGTCTCCGGATACAAATATCTCATTGGCAGAGTAAACAGCAAAATTTTGCGAAAGCTCTTAATTATTGATAGAAATTCTATAGCCTTTATAAAGACTTAGCAAGAAACTTGAAACGAGGGAAATATAGATGCCTACGTATAGATTCTATTGCTCCATGGAGGTCTTCAGTCTTTAGCGAACTTAAATGACCAGGGTGAATTTGGAATATCACAATGTGGATCTGCCAGGCCGGCCTGTACCATGGCATGACAGAAGAAGGCGATGCGCCACGCTTCACGACAAATGACTTAGTCAATTTATCGAAACATACTCCGCCTCGAAACACGAGGGCTTTTGGCCGTTCAGAGGTCATTAGGCATGTCATCAAAGAGGGATGGACCGATTTTTAGAGCAGACAGCCGCTCATCAAGATCCCCGTCGTCCACCCTATGTCATCAATTGGTCAGTCCTACACCAGGGCAATCCCCCTTTCGTCATGGCCGATCCTTTCCGCACCTACGTCCAGGAAAGCCGCGACTACTGCGCTGAAGGGTCGTCTCACCAAATTCCAGAAACGCTCTCAAAAGAGGAAGGTGAAGGAGTCCAATGAGAAAGATGAAGTAGGGCAACTTGAAGTGTTGGCGATTTAAATGAATTCGACTTCACTTGAATCTCACGAGCCCCTTTCATTCTTAACCATATAATTTGCCTTAGTCTGTTTCAAGTAGGTCGTTAGCTACTCCTACTATTAAAATAACTGTTCAAAGTATGCCAGCATCCAACTATAGTTTTAGTCTAGTAATTCTATGAAATGCCAACACGTGTTAAAAAAGAAATGGCTACGGAGCTTTACGCCAACTCCGTAGCCATCTCGAATTAGTTAAGGAATAACCTAGAACTTTCTAATTTTCATTATGTTATTTTCAACTTGTGATTCCCCGTGGTCTTGCCGCGGGGTTCTTTATTTTTTTATGGATTCTTCCATTGTTATAATCTCTCGTATGAGCTTTTCAAAGCGCTCAACAAGTCCAGCCTGTTGACGCATCAATTTCTGATAGTCTGCACCAAACTTAATGGCAATATCGCTTTCAACTTCGAACGTTGTTATTAATTCATGCAAAATTGCCCCGAGGCTTTTGAGCAGACCCTGCTGACCTTTCAATAAGGTTTCGTGACTTTTTAGTAGAGAATAATGACGAGGATCTAGCCTTTGGTCTTTCCTCTGATCAGAATCCTCCACAGTTATTGTACAATCGGCGGTAAGTGCAGTGTTGTCAGTTCCTATCGTTACGAGATGGACTCCAGGCTTAGTGTCTTGAGGGATAGGAAGTTCTATTAGTCCACCTCCAGTTGAATCAGCCAGACCTTTAAAGACTTCGCGTGGCCCAATAAGGCCATGAATCCCTTTGTTCGGTACTAGGCGTTCAAGTTTTACTTTCAACTTGCTGCCAGGCTTTCCTACGCCTTGTGCAAAACAGTGCGGAAATGACGGGTTATCTACTACAAACATTAATTCACTTTCTTTTTGTGTATCATGTAATTTTTCCACTAAATTTCTTTTAGGATCTTGCACAATAGCTTGAATACCAAAAGGTTTGCCTAATAAAATTTTGGCATCCTTCCAAGGCATAGTCACGACTGCAACATCGTAGATTGGTACCCTCTTAATATCTAATTGAGTTTTGCCGGGTAATGGTAGAAAATGAGGCTCGAGAATTAGACGATTAAGGTCCCACGTATATTTTTGGTGTGGTAATTTTTCTAGTTTCCCATTTTCGAATTCTAGGACACTTCCCTCCACCGCTCTGCCTGTAACAGAGGCTTCAAATATTAAGTCTGTTCCCGAAAATTTGGATTCAGGAATGCCCAGTTCTTTTAAATGGGCAGGAGCAACACCTGATTCTTTTCCATCCGTATCCAATAAAATCCACAACTTTTGCTTCTCTTGATCAGGAATTATCCCAAAAAATCTTACACCAAAATGCACAAGTTTTTTCTTTTTATCCAATGTCACATCTATAGCCGCAATATCCATAAAATTGGGGAGATCTTTTCTTTTACCTACTTCATCGGGAATGCGAGTTCGTACAAAATCACCAGGGTTGATTTGAGCTGGAGGGTCAATCTCGGTTCCTGAGACGTTTTGAGCATTTACTCTGATATTATTAATTTCAGTGTTATTGAGAGTGACATTATCTGCTTGCCCATCACCATCATTATCTGTTTGTTGTGGATTCATTAAAGCGGTTAAATTATTCCGATGATTTAATGATAGGGCATGTCCAAACTCATGTCCGACAAGTTGGTCCAATGGGTCTGTGGTTATGAACTGCAAATTTCCAGGAGGATCAGCGGGAGAAGGGGGAAATGTTCTGTCAGTAACGGTGGGATACAAATAGTTATTATCAATTACTGCAATCTGTCCATCAAATGGTGTAGTGCAGTTTCCTGTCGTAACCGATTTAGTACATCCTCCCCAACCAATTACTCCTACGTAGTCACCCGCAGCATCATGAAAAAGGTTTACATTCACTGCTGTTATCCCAATTCCAGCTCGGCCGAGATTGTTCCAGGCATTATCGCAGGCAGCTAATAATTGATTGTACTCCATGCCAAAAGCGTTTACATCCTCTCCGCGTATGTCGCCCATTAACCCTAGTCCCGTTCCTGCGGGGGCAGGAGGATTTGGATCTGCAATAATGGGGAAATTAAGTGTTCCCCACGAACTATTGATTGCGGATCGGAAAGTTATCCCTGCTTGATTGATGTAAATATTTTCGCTCGGTCTTTCATGTCGTCTCCAAAGTACTGCATCAGTGTTGGTATCTGTAACTCCAGTTTCGATACTAGTAATGTTTGGATTTGAGGCTGCTGGACTTCCCTGGACTGCGCACCATGATATTGGAACGTGATACAAATCCTGTCCATTCCAGGCTCCAACAGCTAAGGCAGTTTTTGGACTAATTATTGTAAAGAGAGAACTAAGCAGAAGAAAAATCTGGAAAGATTTTTGAAGAATAGTTCCAAGCATTTTAGTCTCCTTTCGATTTGAATAAGTTGCCCACGGAATTTTTCATCTTTTCGAAAATTTATAACTTCCTTCGATCCAATAGGATATTATTTTTGAAGTAGGATTCTGATGTACTCAATCATCTCTGAGTCCCCATTTCCAGCTGCCAAGTTGGATGCGTGATGTCCATTTTTGGCCTTAATATTTATATCAGCACCTTTTGAAATTAGAAATTCCACGGTTTCCATATTTCTACTCTGGATTCCTCTTAAAAGAGGAGTAAACCCATCAGAGTCTCTCTCGCAGATATTTGCTCCACTCGAGAATAAAAATTTTACGATTTCGAAATAACCTAACCGTGCTGCATAATGAAGAGGCGTGCGACCTAAGACATCCTTCATATTAATATCTACATCTTTAGTTAGAAATTCCTTTACTTTTTGGAAATTGCCTATTTTTACTGATTCCAGAAACGGTTTTCTTTTATCAATTATAGCTAAGCTCATTGAGTTCTCCGCGGGTTTTTTCTGTAAAGTAGCTCCTTCAATTATTTGCGGCCCAGAAATCAAACAAAAAAAGCATTGATAACCGAAATAAAAAATCCAAAAAGGAAATTTCACCGTCTTAATCCTCCAATAGATTTGAAGGGAGTTCCTGTCCGCAATAGTTGGTTTATGCATACAATTTTTATTCAATTTATATAAGTTTGTCTTATATCCTAGATTGGTGAAGTCTTCGCGATAATCATTCAGGTGAAGAAGCAAGAAATAGACCTTTCGCTGGAATTTGCTAAAAATCCGTATTTTTCTTGAACTTATTAGGAAATGAGGCTTCTCATGGAATGAGTTGGTAAGTTATCTAAAGAGATACATTTTTTAACTAAATGGATACGTTTAATTTAAGTATAGAAAATCCTTCCCTCTAGAAAGGGGTTTGTGCCTGATGCCTCGCACTATTTACAATTATTTCGACGTCTTTGATGAACTCATATATGGGTCGTATTCATGAGTGGACGTGCAATGACGATGTTGTCACCACCAGGTCTGAGTCTTTCTTTATTATTACATCCGTTAGGCAAAGGTATTTTGAAATTGGGTTGGGCGTCCATGGTTGGTGTGCTGGTGTCTGCCTGTTTCATCCTGGGGGATCTCTCCGGTACGGCCCTGGCCGTTCCAACGGCCGAGGAAGTGCTCGAAGCCTTGGCTATTTCCGACAGTGACCAAGAGGCAATCCGAAAGGGTGAGATTGTCCGCTGGACGACCACGGGATATCCGGAGTGATAATAGCCCAGCCTCTCACAACCTTTTTGGACGATCAGGAGATTATTCCCAGTCGGTTTGAACCACGCCAACCCTAGCAGAGCGGCAGTCACGAAATTTTCAACGGCATGTTGTGCCGGGAATGCCTCGATGCCGAGCTTTTCCAGAGCTTATTAGAGGCGAGAGTGGTGATCGAAGATTGGCGACCACGCTATAATCAAGAGCGGCCACACAGTGCACTCAGCTACCAAGTGTCTGCGGCGGACTTTTAGGGAGTAATTATCCGGAAACCCTAGAATACAACTGCCCAAAGAATGGGGGCGGATCAGGGTCAAATCCTTTCCCCGCAAACAAAAGAGGTAAATAATTCTAGTGTGAGATAGGTGTTTGCAAGAGAGCTGAAGGGCGAAGATTGTAGGCCAAGGGCGGTCAAGCGAGACAAATGGACGAGAAGGCGAAAACGCAAGACTGACGAGTGAATTGACAAGTTTTCAATGATTTAGGCAATCCGCTCTGAATTGATTCGTCGTCGAAGAAAGGTGTTATTAAGTCACGGCTTCGAAAAAAAAACAACAGAAGGCACACCAAATCAACTCGTGACGTTTTCTTTAGCAAGCCTTCCTTATATCCGCCACATATATAACGTCGATCCAGAAAAATCATTGAGTGTGATACTTTTCTCTGGCAAGACACCTGGAATAATAAAGCTGTTACTAATGAAAATACTGCCAGGTTGCATTTCCTGTCGTGCTTTTTGCCACAATGATTTCATCGGTACAGGAGAGAGATAGGCATACACCACATCATAATGAGCGAGGTCATCTTTCCAGAAATTACCCCATTTAATTGTATTATTGGGTGCAAGCACGATATTTCGTAACTTACTCACTAGGTAGGGTAACGGTGCGGCTTCAATCCCATAATAGCTTCCATGTGATTGCACGTGACTGAGCTTTTTCAGTAGCCCACCGCATCCACAACCCAGATCAATAAATGAAAAGTTACGCTGCTGAGGTAACCATGAAATCAGGGCCTTCGTCACTTCTTGACTTGAAAGATACAGTGGGACTTGAGTCTGGTAAGTCTTTCCATAGATCAGTGCCAATAACAGGAATACCATGCCAAACCAGAACGGGGACAGGCTCAGTGCCAATGTTGCAGTCAGAGTCGGCGTAAATAGTAAGTGTATGACTATCCACCAGGGCGCCATTTTCAATCGATGACTCAGCGTGGCGGCTAACACACCTTGTACCATTGCCCATTCAAATAGACTGAGTTGCTGTTCTGGGTAAACGGTGATCAGCAGCAGGATTGCAATGAAAGAAAAGACTTGTGTCAGTAATGCGAAATATGAAGGGGATCGGCTCATTGAAGGGAGGAATAACATCAATCTACCCAATACACTCAAATGACTAAACCAAGCTAGGCACCAGAATTAAAAATCAGTTCTTCACCGCCACCATCTTTGGTCACCGCTTTTTCTGCCGCTTTGTTCATCACGGTAATAGAAATACGACGATTGATGGGACTATATGGGTTATTCTTGTCAAATAATACTGCGGAAGAGAGCCCAACAACGCGTAAGACTTTTTTGGCGTCCATCTTGCCAGCAATCAGTTCTCTTCGTGAGGCATTCGCCCGATCGGCTGATAATTCCCAGTTGCTATACCCTGTATCGCCAGACGGGAATGGAGTTGCATCAGTATGTCCTGAAAGGCTGATTTTATTGGGAACATCATTGAGAGTCTGACCAATTTCATGGAGTATCGTTCGGGTATAGGGCTGTAAGTCGGCTTTCCCACTCGCAAACATGGGACGGTTTTGTGCATCAACAATTTGGATACGTAGGCCATCCGTGGTGATATCCAATAGTAGCTGTTTTTTAAATTTCTGTAATGCCGAATTCGCTTCGATGGCTTTTTCAATTTTCGCTTTTAATTGCGTCAGTTGCCCCAACTCTTTGCGTTCACGTTCGACCCGGGCTGCCGTCTCAGGCGTAATCTTTTTATTGATTTGTTCTACAACGCTTTTTTGAACTTGACCCGTTTCACGCGTCAAATCTTTTCCCCCACCTTTAATAATATTGGAAGCATCACCAGTGCCAGGATCACCCATCGCAACTTGTAATGGGGTTTTGAAATACTCAGCAATCCCTACTAATTTCCCGCCATCTACTGATCCTAATAACCACATCAACAAGAAAAAAGCCATCATCGCGGTCACGAAATCTGCATACGCAATTTTCCAGGCACCCCCATGAGCACCACCCACAATTTTCTTGATCTTTTTGACGACAATAGGTTGTTGAGACTTTTCTTCAGCCATACATTACCTCGGGTACTGCGATATCATTTGAGGGACAGTGTTGTTAGGATTTGCTTTCTTTCATATGCTTTTCCAGTTCCATAAAGGATGGTCGATCAGTGGTAAATAAGGCTTTCCTGCCAAACTCAACAGCCAACACGGGAGAGTACCCGTTAAGATTAGCCAAGATGGTGTTTTTGATACACTCAAGCAATTTACTCGATTCATGTAGTCGATGTTCTAGTTTGCCCGCCAAAGGACTGACAAATCCATACGCAAGGAGAATACCTAAGAAGGTTCCCACGAGTGCTGCCGCAATTAATATTCCCAGCTCAGAGGGTGGTAGGTGGACGGACTCCATGGTATGGACAACACCCATCACTGCAGCAACAATCCCAAAAGCCGGTAATCCATCTCCCAGCTTTGCGACCGTATGAATGGGAACTTCTCCCTCCTGATGGTGTGTTTCCAATTCACAATCCATCAAATTTTCAATTTCCATAGAATTGAGATTGCCACCAACCATCAGTCTGAAATAATCAGTGATAAATTCAGTGACATGATGATCTCCAAGAATTGTCGGATACTTTTTGAATATGGCGCTTTGTTGTGGATCATCAACATCACCTTCAATTGACATCAATCCTTCTTTTTTTATTTTCACTAATATGGTGTAGAGTAATGTCATCAATTCCATGGACATAGCTCTATTATAGGGGGTTTCTTTAAACACCCCTGGCAAATTCTTTAATGTGGCCTTAATGGCTTTACTTGAATTACCAACCACAAACGCTCCGATTGCCCCACCCGCAATCATGAGTACTTCAACCGGTTGCCACAGTGAGGCGACATGTCCGCCAGCAAGCGCAAAGCCGCCAAATACAGAAATAATGATAATAATGTATCCAACGATAACTAGCATGGTAAAAACTCCCAATAATTAATGAGGTTCAACTCCCAAGTGAGTGGGTGATTCTGGATCATTATTCATATGGGGTTGCGCATACAGGTCAACACTTTCAGCGCGCGCGACTTCTGATCGCGTACCCATTCGCCTTTCGTTGAATCACGCGGATCTTCGAATCTCCGAATAGCCCCTTGCTCGAGGCCCGAGGGCGAAACCCGGGGAATCGGGAAGTGTCCAGCAGGCTCCTCCGTTGTGACATCCGGCTATCTGGCAGATTTCCCTCTCAACTGAAACCAGCTATCCATTGTCTGTGATTGGCTTTCTCAACCCCTCTATGCCAATGCGTGCCCCTTCGCTTTGGAGGAAATCCATAATTATTATCATTCGGTAAATGGCAGCCCAAGATGAATGGTTTATTGAAAAAAAGTGACAAAGGGCAATTGCCCTTCATCTGGCGGTGATTGGTTTTCTCAGCCTCTCTCAGCCAATGCGTACCCACCCACTGATCAAAAATTTAATGGTGGTTTTTTTGGCTGAGGGCCTCGGCTTTGATTGGCTTCTCTGATAAGAAATGGCAGAGAGTTGGATCTCCGATAGAAAATGCCGAGAATGAGAGTATCTATGAGTAGGCGAGTCTTCACCTTTACTCCTGTCAATCTCCTTTATTTTTCCTCCAATCCTGCCGATACTGTCCCCAGACCTTTTTACAAGACTTGTGAGAGTCCCCGCATAATTTTTTCACTGAAAAAGCAGAGGAAAAGGACTCAACCAATGAAGCCGAAAATTCCAACAGACCCTATGTACCAGTTACTCAGAGATGGGTTGATCACCGAATTCAACGCCCGGTTTGAGGGAGGCGAAAAACCCGAACTCGCGAATTGCGATTTTCGGAGTGTGGATCTTCGGGGAATGGAAGTCATTGGAGTGGATTTTAGTGGGAGTTATTTTCGTCAGGCTGACCTTCGCGGGTTAGATCTCTCTCAATGCAATTTACAAGGAGCCAGCATTCATGGCACTCATATTTCTGGCACGTTGTTTCCTAAAGAACTGAGTGCCCAAGAAATTCTTCTCTCCCACCAACAAGGAACTCGAATGCGATACGAAACCTAAACTCATTTCACCCAGTCCATTATCCTTACCCGCCTCACCCCCGTCTTCCTTCTCACATTTGTTGACTGTCTTTGCAGGTCTTCTGACACTGGATGTCTTCATCCTCTAAGAGGAATGTTCATGACTCATCCTCCTAACTTCATCGAAAAAATGGAGGTCGGTCGCATTCATGGGACAATCTTCAAACACACGAAGGCCGAAGGCGGTACCTTAAATATACGAATGCCGGGTTGTCTGTCCGTAGAGGCGCCCGTGTGACAGCGTCAACAGGAACTCACAATAAGGGTGCCACCCAGATTCACGGCCCCCAGGGTTAAAGTGGGTATTCCATAGGTGTTAAAACTAGGAGACAAATCTGTTGTTGACTCATGATGCCATTCCCGTTTGTTCCTAATCTCATAAAAAGATCTCATCCCTTGTCTATCTAATTATTGAAATGAAGATTCAAAATCCTGTCTAAATCAGGGAGAGGAATTGGGCGATTCTTCATAAAGAGAAGCCATGTGTTCGTTAAGTTTCGGCACTGAAACTCTGCAGGACTTAGCTTTTCTAACATCTTCCCGGTATGAGAGATCAACCAATATAAGACCATTAAAATTTATGTCATCTTGTCTAGCACTCCCTTCAATTTTATCTTCAGTAAAGCCTCGTAGAGTTTCTGTGCGAACATTCCCCTTGGAACATCCCCTCATCATGACGGCCGCGGCCGTTGAATCGTCGGGGGCGTCGTACACAATGACTCCGTCATACCGTCCCATCGTCCAGCCAATATTTTTGATCGACCCTCCAGCCGCTTTGATTGAATTTCAAAAGTCCACGGGATGTTTGCCCGTGTGGATCACATCATAAACACTTTTGCCAGAGCCGGGTTTCGCTCCGGCAGGCGTCGTAAGGAAAGAAATGACACTTCTCTAGAATGAGGTTTGTGTATGATGCCTCGCACCATTTACAATAATTTTGACGTCTTTGATGACCTCATACATGGGTCGTCTTCATGAGTGGAGGTGAATTGACGATGTTCTCACCACCTGGTCTGAGTCTTTCTTCATTCTTCCATCTGTTAGGAAAAGGCATCTTGAAATTGAGATGGGCGTCCCTGGTTGGGGTGATGGTGTGTGCCTGTTTCATACTGGAGGATCTCTCCAGTACGGCCCTGGCCGTTCCAACCGCCGAGGAAGTGCTCAAGGCCTTGGCTCTTTCCGACAGCGACCAAGAGGCAATTCGAAAGGGTGAGATTGTCCGCTGGACGACCACGGAAGGGTCAGATCGGGAACTGGCGGTGGGAGTGGCCTTGCTGGTCCGGGATACTCCAACAAATTTGGCGACGCTCTTTCGAGAGGCGGTCACCTACAAGATGGTGGGATCGGTCACTGCCTTTGGTGAGATTTCTGGTACGGGGAACGTTGGTGACTTTGCGGGGGTGAAACTGGAACCCAATGGCGCTGAGGAAGCCGAACGCTATCTTGACGCTGAGCCGGGTGACACCTTGAATTTGGACGCGAAGGAAATTTCAGCCTTTCAGGTACTCAATACGAAGGAGGGGGCTCAACCTGCGGTCGAGGCGCTTGTCCGGGAGAAATTGCTGGCTCGCTACCAAGCCTATCGCCAAAGGGGCCTGTCAGGTATTCCTTCGTACGATCGGGGGGACGGGGAGTCGTTTCAATTAGGCCAGGACCTTTTCCTCGCCACCAATCAGTCTCAAGTCTTAGAAAAATTCTGTGAAAAGTTCTATCAAATCTTGCTTGAGTATCCAGATGTCGATACCAAGCCAATCGAAGACTGGTTTTATTGGGTCAATGTTGAAGTGTTTGGCCGTCCGACATTGATCTTGAGTCACCGCATGTTGTTCGATCATAGCGGGATCTTTGTCACGGCTGATCGTCACTTCTATGCAAGCCATGAATATAACGGCTTGCAGTCCATCGCGGGCACCCTTCCAGTAAAAGAAGGTTCGCTGTTTCTTGTCCTCTATCGTATCTCCACCGACGGCGTGGCCGGGTTCGGGTCCTCGATGAAACATCCAGTAGCCCGGGGGTTGATGGGTCCCTATATGGAAGAAATGTTCGAAGGCATTCGTGCCAAAGTACAAAAGCCTTAGCCCTTGGTCCCAAAAATGGGGGTCTTCCATGCCTCCCATGGCGGATGGACGGAAATAAACCTTCCCTGCTATACGGGGTGAACGAACAGTCTCGCCACAAGACAAAAAACTTCAAAGGGTGCCATTTCAGTCATCCCATCATTTTGCTTCGTGCGGTGGTAGTCACCTACCCATAGAGCAAGCCGATGCGCCACGTTTCACCACGAATGACTTAGTAAATAACCCCGCCCAAAGGGCGGGGCTTTTGAAGAAATTTAAAACAACTTCATCGAGCAATACATTTGCACAAGGCGTCGTCGAATATCTTCTCGAATAATTCGAAACAGATATTGCTAAGTCTGGGCGATGTGCCATTTCGTCTCATAACCCGTATGGTTTGTTCCTTAAGCTGACATGCGCACAGGCAATCACAACCGTGACCGGCCGCCGCGGCCGGCTGAACGTTTCCTCCCCGCCCAAAGGGCGGGGCTTCCACGTTCGTTTTAGTGAATCGGTCGAAATTAACCCCACCAAGAAACACACGCGGTTGGTCGTTCGGAGGTCATTAAACATGTGCTCAAAGAAGCCTGGGCAGATTTCCTCAAGCAGACCGCCAAACATCAAGACTCACGTCGCTCACTCTATGTCATCAACTGGTCAGTCCTACAACTCCAGGGCAGTCCGGTTTTCGTCATGGCCGATCCCTTCCGCACCTACGTCCAAGAAAACCGCCACTATTGCGCGGCTGGGTCTTCGGACTCTTCCCTCAATCTCTCTCAAAAAAAACAAGATTCATGCAGAAATTGATCGGTCCCTCACCTCGTTTCATCTTAAAAGGCTTGCTATCTTTTTTTGATGAGCATCCTTTTAGTTGACCTAAAGTTTTTTTCATATTTCCACTTGCCTATCCGCGACGGCATTTTGAAAGAAATTAACCATATGCATTTCAAGTTTTTGAACACGTACCAATCTTCCAATTTGGCCAGAGAAAGTCATTTCCTTAAACCCGCCACTTTCACCGAATAGATTCTCCCTCAACTCGTTAGCCTGCCATACATTCTCATCGTATCGAATCGGATACATTGTGTTATCTGTTTGGATACATGAAATTGGCCTCTGGCATTCGAACCCTTTGTGGTTTGAGGCCCTACAAAAGTTGAAACATCACAATATACCTTTGAATTGAAGAAAATCTTCTTAGATTTCCTGTTGGTATTATTCTTGCGGTTGCCAGTAGGTAACTTGAAGTGTCGTGAGACTTACGAATAGCTCAAGGTAACCATTAGGGTTAGTTTGAAAGAAATTCCCCCTTATGAAAATGCGAAAGCCGCCTCACTACATCATTACGGTTCATGGTATTGGTGAGCAAGCAGAGAACGAGACTTCCCTGGAAGTGGTCCAACGCTTTGCTGAAGTTCGCCAAGGGAAATCAAACCTTCCCCGTTATCGGGCGCTGCTTCCAGCCAATTTGTCCTCCTATGCAGTGAGACGGAAAGGACATGGGCCTGGATGGGCAGAGTTTCGCGGCATTCCCGTTGATCCAAAGGATAAGCATAAAGAACCGTTTGATGGCACCCGTGCGTCAACAACGACTGGCAAAAATTTTCGCTTTGTCGATCTTCGATGGGCGGACATTCTTCAGGATCATCAGGCCAGGTTTTCCTCTCGCGTCGAAGCCTGGACGGGGGCATTGCTCCATCGGCTTAAACCTCCTTTTACGCCTTCCAATTGGAGTGCGCCATGGATGAACCCGTTGCTCAAAGAGGTTGAAGCCACGGTCGTTCCCTTTAAACGAATTCTTAAGTGGTACAAACCATCGGTTGCCAATCTTATCTTTGACGATATCCTAGGTGACGTCCATTTATATGGTGACTATGCTCGTACGCGTGGCCAGGCTGTGCGTCGGTTCCATGCAACCCTAGACCAAATCCATCTTCGAGATTATGAACAATGGTGTCGATTTGAGCGGACCGGTCCCAATGAGCAGTATGCGGCACCCTTATACACAGTCATTGCTCATAGCTTGGGAAGTATTATGAGTTTTGATGCGCTGGTCTATGCCTTTTCGAATTCAAGTATTCGTGAAGGGAAAACCCCACATGCCAGCGGGTCGCTTCCTTTTCCTGGTTATACAGAACATGAGGAATGCGAAGGAGGGGCGTGGGACTCACTGATCGGGGATATTCAAAAAAATCCTGTAAGCCCAGACTTGCCCAGTGGGGAAGAAAACCTTAAGGCTTTCAAGCAAATATATCCTGAGCTCACTGAGAAATTCCCACGCGTGCCCCCACTCCTTTGGCGAAAAAACATTGCGAATTTTATCACCCTTGGTTCACCGATTGATAAATTTCATGTACTTTGGCATCACAACTATCGGCACATGGGACTGAGGCATCATGACTTTTCGGACGAATGGGCTGAAGGCTGGCTGGAAAAGGAAGTCTCCCCCCGAATACCTCATTACAACTTGTGTGATGAACAGGACCCGGTCGGTCATCATCTTGAAGAGGCGCAAGGGTGTCAGAATTACCAAAAGGTGTTTGATACGTCCATTCCCGTGACCTACCGAGATGTCGTGTTTCGTCGGTATCCCGTTCCTGGTGCCGCACATACGCAATACTGGAAAGATCAGGAGCTTTTTGAAATCTTGATCAATTCAGTTATCGATTCCCCTACCTCCCCATCTCAAGAAACGCCTCTTGCACCCTCTTCCAAAGGAACGGATAGATTTGTACAAGAGTCATTCATAGAAGTGCCTGGGTTTTACAAAAAAGCATTAGAATGGGCGTATTTTCGCATTCCGTTGATCACGGCTGTGGTGACAGGTCTGTTATTAAGTTATG
Source organism: Nitrospirales bacterium (assembly GCA_965248225.1). Lineage (GTDB taxonomy): Bacteria > Nitrospirota > Nitrospiria > Nitrospirales > UBA8639 > Nitrospira_E. Next base: position 2,139,697 of record CBDFIV010000015.1, on the reverse strand, counting down.
GAATACTCGAATGGCAAAAGGAGGGTTTTGCCCTGGCCTACTTTTCGGCGATTCTTGCAGCAGTATTGTTATGGGTCATGCCACGGCCGTCGAAAGGGTATCAAAAGGAAGTCAACCCCATTGAGGCCGAGGAGGAACATACTTCAGAACAAGTGCACAAACAGGAAAGACCTCTTTCGCTCCAAAAAAATCACTGGTGGGAACGATGGAAACCTCGCCCCAGCATGTTTGCCAATCTTGTACGTGGAGCCGTGACATGGCGACGTATTTTGATTTGGTTAAATCAACATCCCAATCAGGCGTTCACCGTAGAAGAAGCTCTCCGGGATGAGGTTCGTCTTTCCCTACAAAGTTCTGGAGGTTTTAGAAAAAATGTGATCAGGAGAGTAATGGTGGGCTTCCTGCTCATGGCTAGTACTTTTGGATTGGCGATGTTTGGCTGGTGTCCTATGGTAATCCCGAACCAATTATCAGCAAATGTACCTGGGTGGCTGTATGTACCCACCCTAGTCGTCTTGATTATTTCGGTCTGCTATCTTGCCGTCATGGGATATGTAGGAATCGTGTTCAGGCGAATGAAACAAGAGTCGAAAGCAAAGAAATAGGAGGTGATGTCGTCGGTGGATAGGATCACTAGGTATGTCCCAATAGATCTGTTAACGATGTGATCGAAAATTTCCGTACTGTTCATCTAGACTGAGAAACCACGCAAATTCTTGAGAGTTCAATTTATGTATCAGAAGAGAGAGGCTGGCTAGGTTGGCGTGATAAGGAAAGAACAATGGTCTGGACTAATAAAAAATTTATTAAGGGGGCGAGGTACAGTGAATTCTGCTCAACTATTCATAACGAATCATAACGAAAGATCTACATATAGTTTCCTTTTTTTGAGAAATTCGCTAGTGTTGCATTAAGTATCTATGATAGGGCTTGTGATGACTTAGTCAGCCGATAGCCCTTTGGGTACTTGAGATGAGGGCTTTGGTGCATGCCAAGGAGAATTGGCCGAATGCGAAGGTTGTGAGAAATATTCCGGAGAATGTTGAAGGTTTTCTAGCTTATGGATAAATCTACTTCAACGGAAGTCCCGTCTGGATCCAGGAGTTCGGATGGGTAGTCAAACCCACTCAGTCAATCCAAAGCACTCAGATGTAGATCTCGCGAATGTTCGTGCCTTGATGTTTGCTTTGATCTCCATTTGCATGTTTTGTCTTTCAATTCTTTTTGGGCCGGATAAGGATATCCTGCCAGCAGACGGTAATCTGTTAATCCCCATCGCCAATGTAAAGATTGCTCGGGGTAGTTTCCTTTACTTCGCTCCAATACTCATCATTTTTATTTCCCTTTATACATACCTGTTTTTATTTAGAATCTTGTTGAATCTTAAAGAGGGAAAAGGGTATTCAGATAAGTACATTTTTACCATGAATAGCCCTGTGGCTCGGCGTACAACATATGGTATTTTCTTCTGGTTCCCCGCTCTCGTCCTTTTCGGGTTTGTGTACAAGGCATTGCCCCGGCCAGAATCGATACACGTACTGGGAATTGCTTTGATTTTCCTTATCTCAATTATATCCTTGCAGCTTTCACTTCATCTTCATCAAAAATACTTTTGGGTTCTTACTATGTCGACTCTTGGTTTCGTGGCAATAATTCTTTCTGGGTATGTAGGAGTTGGGCCAGCGAACTTTAGATGGTTAACCTCGGTTCACGGTGCACTTCATAAATTGCGGCCACTGACACTTGTAAAGGTAGATCTAAAAGAAAAGGATTTGAGAGGGGTGAATATTAGTAACGCCAATGCAAAGTCAATAAAGCTAAAAGATGCGAGATTAGACGATGCCATACTCAATGGTGCAATACTCACCGAGGCAAATCTTGAGGGGGCAGATCTTCTAAATGCCAAGCTAATTTGCGCAACTCTTGAGGAAGCCAAAATGCAGAAGGCCAACCTAAGTAGAGCAGAACTTGGTGGAGCCAATCTGAAAAAAGCCGACCTTCGTAGAGCAATCCTGAAAAAAACAGATTTTTACGGAGCATCTAGGCAGGACAAGTGCGGACATTCATATTTAGAAGGTGCCAATTTAGAAGATGCCGATTTGAAGGGTGCAGTTTTAACCGAAGCAAACCTTTCCAAATCATCTCTTGTCGGGGCTGATTTGACAACATTTAATGAAGGAACTGATGATTCGAGAGTAACTGAAATAAAAAGGGCGATCGCAATTAAGGCTGATTTCGATCTGGCATTGCTCTCAATGTCTAACCTTTATAGGGCAGATCTGCGATGTTCTACATTTTTTGAGGCTGATTTAACTGGCGTAACACTTGAAGACGCAACGTTAGGCGGTACAAGTTTTCTAGGTGCTTTTCTAAACAACGCTAATCTTGACGGTGCTGACTTTAGTAAATTCAATTGTAGTAATAATTGTGTTGAAGCATGTATTGAGTGTAGTGCTATAGGGGGGATGGAAACGCAAGCCATCTCGGTGAAGGTGAAGAATACTAATGATGTGCCAGGGGTGGCGAATGATGAGGATTGGGCGACGGTGAATGCGATTGAGAATCAAACGAGTGTGACCACGGTGACGCCCTCAAATGTCCATGTGCCAGCGGATAGACTGACCTTTACGATCTCGGAAGGGGAGGATGCGGAGTTGTTTACTCTAAATAGCAGTACAGGAGTGTTGACGTTTATCACGGCGCCAGATTTTGAAACACCAACGGATGCCAACGCTGATGGGGTGTATGAGGTGACTGTAGAAGTGGGAGATGCGCAAGGAAAGTGCAAAACATGCAAAACATGCGAGACAGGGCAAGCTGCAAAAAATGAATTTAAAAAACACTCAGATCTATCAAAAGCAAAACTTAAAGATGCCAATCTTCAAGATGTGAACCTAAGTGACGCGACGCTAACCGGGGCTGATTTGCGAGGGGCTGATCTAGAAGAAGCTAACTTAGTAGGCGCAACATTAGACCAGGCAAACCTGCAAGGCGCTGATCTAAAAAATGCCAACTTAGAAGGCGCAACACTAGATGGTGCAAATCTTTTTTTTGCCAATCTTACCTCGGTGAAAGGATTATCTTGCGAGACCCTGCAAACAGCAAAGTATTGGAAAACCACGTTCCGTGATGAAGGCCCTGAACCTGAGGGCCTTGAGTGTGGTGAAAAATACTTAATTTTTGAAGATTTCAAGGATATTGATAAGGAAATATTCTCGAAGTTTTTTCTTCGTCATGAAGATGATGAAGGCTTTCTACGTGAGAAAATGCGAGGCGCTCGGATGATTGATATCGACCTGGGAGGGTTTGATCTTCGCAAAGTCAAGTTTCCGGCCGTACAGTTGGACAAAACTGATCTATCAGATGCAGACTTTACGTTGGCAAACCTTCAAAAGGCAACTCTGCGAAAAGCTGTTGTGAACGGGACAGTCTTCACAGGGGCGGATCTGGGCGGAGCTGATTTAAGAGGTGTGTTGGAGTTGACCTGTAAACAGTTGAAGATGGCAACAAATTGGGAGAAAGCCATTCGGGATATCCCTTGCGGCGCTGCAATTCCTCCTAAGCCAAAAGCAAAAGCTCAGCACAGGTAACCTTCACGATCAAACGTGGACAGGTCATGCAAATGACATTAACTTAGTGTATGAGGTGATAAAATGCGTGCAAGAGTTACAAAACACAAATGCCTGGTTCTGGTCATCGGACTTGCGCTCCTGGGAGGCGCAATCGGGATGGTTGAAGCAGAAGAATGTGAAATCGAAAAAGTATGCAAGCTTGTAGGGCAAGCAAAAAATAGAATGAAAGCAACGGACAAGGATAAGGGAAAACCCGCCCAGGAAAAGGAAGCGATGGCTGACGATCCGGAACCAATCACCGAAGGTAAGAAACCAGTCACCGAGGAGGAGGAGAGAGGACAGATCAAGAAGGTTTGTAAATTACCTCCTGAGGTGTCATCCTGTCCTATCGCCAAGGTGATTGAACTTTGTTGGAACAGAAGTAGGGCAGATGCCATCAAGACGTGCCAGAAGAAATAATCCCTGAGGTAATTCTAGGATACTGGTATTTCACAATCGAGGCCACTACTGTCCGGTAAAAGTGCCCAACAACCAGGCTAACTCTCTGTTCTAATACAGGAAATCACGCATTCATGGATGTCACCGATTTCAATTGCCAAACATGCTGTTCTGAGGCACGCTCTGATATTTTTGGAGTACGCCATGCACGAAGGACAACTCGTTTTCTCCCAAGTCACCGATCATTTACCCTTGCACACCTTTCGCCGTTCCGTGCAGCGCTATCAAGGCGAACGCTATGTGAAACAGTTCCGATGTCTCGATCAGTACCTCGTCATGATGTTTGCACAGCTCACCTCTCGCGAAAGTCTTCGCGATATCGAAGCCTGTCTTCGTGCTCAACAGACCAAGCTCTATCATATGGGGATTCGAGGCACGATTTCCCGGAGTACCCTGGCCGAGGCCAACGAACAACGCGACTGGCGCATCTACGCCGACTTTGCTCAGGCTTTGATCAAGCTGGCCCGTCCTCTTTATGCCGAAGAGGACCTGGGGTTCGATCTCGCCCAGACCGTGTACGCGCTGGATGCCTCCACCATCGATCTCTGCCTTTCGCTTTTTCCCTGGGCACACTTTCGTTCCACGAAATCTGCCGTCAAACTCCATACGCTGCTCGATGTACGAGGCCATATTCCGACCTTTCTTCATATTTCGGACGGCAAGCTTCACGACGTCAATGTCCTCGATATTCTTCTCCCAGAGCCTGGCGCATTCTCTCTCATGGATCGAGGGTATCTAGACTTCAAGCGACTGTTCACCCTCACGCAATCGGGAGCATTCTTCGTCATTCGCGCCAAGCGCAATACGCAGTACACACGCCGCTACTCTCATGCCATAGACTCCTCCCATGGCCTGCGATGCGATCAGACAATTGTGCTGACTGGCGTCACAACCCAGGAGGTCTATACGCAACCATTGCGACGAGTCAAATACTACGATCGCCAGACCGACAAAACCTTCAACTTTCTCACCAACAATTTTACCATTCCAGCGCAAACGGTCGCCGATCTCTATCGCTCACGATGGCAGGTGGAACTCTTTTTCAAATGGATCAAGCAGCACCTCAGAATCACATCGTTTTTTGGTACCGCCGAGAATGCCGTGAAGAGTCAGATCTGGATCGCCATCTCGGTCTATGTCTTGGTGGCCATCATCAAAAAACGACTCAATGTCAAGACCGATCTTTACACCATTTTACAGATTTTGAGCCTCACCCTGTTTGAGAAAATGCCATTAAATCAAATACTTACAAATAGGCGCTACAATGACGTGGCCGGTGTCATGCGTAACCAATTGAATCTATTTGATAATTTAACCGGACAGTAGTGAATCGAGGCATAAGAATTACTTTACTATGGAGGACAAAAGATGCTTATTCGTTTTGTGTTGATTCTAGCATTGACTTTTTTGCCATTTTGGGGTGGATACGGTCTGGAATCTGTGCTTGCTCAAAACCGAACCTGTTCAGTCAGAGACATTATTAAGTTGGTCGACCAAGGATTGAGCCGTGCTAAGATTCGCGCGCAGTGTCAAAAAGTCGCAGTCCCAAATTGCAAACGTACGGAGGTTATTAGAATGGCCGAAAATGGGAAGTCGTCACGTCAAATCTACAAAGAGTGCGGACGTCCTTCTCGTTAGTTAGCCTTGGAAGAATTTTCTAGCTGTGCTGCTAGCTTGAAGCGCCGGCTATTCGTTTCCTATGTATCTATGGATATTGGGGGCAAATCTTTGGTCAAAATATTGGGGCCAGATTCGAATCTTTCATATCTATTGCAGAGTTAAGATATTTTTAGGCCTTAGGGGGGAGGCGGATGATTCCTAATATACAATTTCCTCATTGGAACAGGCATTCTTCCAGCTACTCTTCATCCGTCAAACTCAGGCTGACGGATTAAATCCCCTTTAGCTTATGTCAGTGGCGGCAGACTTGTTCAGGCAGATTCTGAAGTTTCTTTGTTCAGAATCTTCATGCAACTCCAAAGAAGTCCGGTTTTTGTCATGGCCGATCCCTCCCGCGCCTACATCCGAGTCTATTGTGCTGAAGAGTCTTCTCGCTCCTCTCTCGAACCGCTTTCCAACAGGTAAGATTCATGAAGTGATCTAGTGAGGGATTGGGAAATCCAATTTTTCCTTTCAATGTGTGTATTTCTCTTGTCTTATTTTATGATACGCTCAATTACTGAGTCGGTTTTGCCGATAGTTGAGGTAGGGAATATTGGGTGAAAGACATGCGCAAGACATTATTTCGACTATGGTTGATCCTTTGAGTCATTACGGTACCCAGAAAAGGCCAAGACACTTATTAAATAGCGGGCATTTGACTCCAAGGGAGTCCAGCCTTTTGCGCTGGGTCCTCTTCCATATTTTAACGGTCCAAAAGCCCCTGATCTTGGCAGCAATGGAATAGACCCCTTTCCTCCAACAATGAGAAAAGTTAGCGCCGTCATTTTTGCAAACGGTCTTGCCTCCATTTTCATCATTAGATGAAGATTTCTTCATTCTTTCTTCACGATCACCTCATGTTAACAGGTTATGGTTAGTTCATGAGTCAACGAATCAATATTTATCTTCCAAAGGAAATTTTGCAAGAATCTTTTTCATTTCATCATTGTGTCTATACCCATTTCATAAGTTCTATTTGCTCCCGGTTTTGGCGCTCAAAGGAAACGGTGTGATAAAGGGGAGTGGGAGAGTTTCGAACGTGCCTCGTTCCTTTCAATGTGTGTTTTCTCTTTCTTCAATATGTGGTAGTCTCAATAATTGGATCGCTAGAACCGATTAGATGGGGTAGGGGTATTAGGTGAACAACATGCATAAGATTGTATTTCGGGTCTGGTTGGTTCTTTGGGTCATTACGCTCCCACTCATTCATATTCATCCCGAAGTCGATCATGCCTACGGAATGTCGGGGCACGTGCATGGGGGCACCTACCATTCCATTTTAGTGAATACGCCTGTTCACGCTCACCAAGGATATGATCAAGAAGAACATCATCATGATGGGTTTTTCTTTTTGGGTGAGGGATTTGAACCTTCCCATTCCCCATCTCATCCACCCTATGATTTTGAAGAGGCGACCTACGGTTTCTCCGTTATCAAGCCCTCGATAGTTCTGGAGTCGGAGAAGTCGCAAGTGACGCATGACGTGGTGGTGACAGGCCATGTTGAAGTATTAAATAAGACTGATGGTTTAACGCCGATTGTTAGGCCGAAGAAAAGACTCCAATCGTTTCCTTCCGCAACCCTATCTGCTCGTGCTCCGCCAGTTTTTCCCATTTAGCTTCGACAAGTTTCTTAAATCCTTGGCTGTTGGTCAGAGTGTGGGAACATTCAAGAACAATTCCTAAATATAGTGTTGTAAGTATTCGGTGAGCTTTTACCCTCACCCTGGCCCTCTCCCTTAAATGGAGAGGGGATCTGAAAAGGGAGAGGGGATTTTGAATACGTTTAATGTGAATTGTGAAGAGGTGTGTTGTGGCTATTTTTGTCATTCTGCTCTTTCCTTTGCTTCTCCTTCAGGGATGCTCTGATCCACCGGAACCCGGTACCGAAGTTCCATCAGAAACAGGTGGAATGCCAGAAGCTTCAGGTTCTTTGCCTTTTCAATTGACGGCTTCGGCACAAGCACGAATTAAGACGGCACTTGTTGAGAAGCGATTGCTTTCTCAGGCCATTGTGGCTCCAGGTGGGGTGGCGTTGGATCTTGGGAAGATGGCGAAGGTGTCCTCTCGACTGGAAGGTCAAGTGGAAGAGGTGTTTGTTCAATTAGGGAACCATGTCAAAGTTGGTGATCCGTTACTTGCAATTGTGAGCCTCAAGCTGGATGAATTGGTTCAGGAATTTTTGGTCTCGAAAGTTCAGGTTGATCTTCGACAAGCCAACTTTGAGCGAACGAAAAAGCTTCATGCCGAACAAATCGTGTCTGAACGGCGTCTGATGGAAGACCAGGCACAATACTTTGAAGCCCAAGCGATCAATCAGCATGTCACGGAAAAGCTTCAGAACATGGGTCTGTTGAAGAAAGACTTAGATGAACTCTTGCATAGCCATACGATGGAGGGGCATCGCTACATCATTAAAGCTCCATTGACTGGAACCATTTCTGAACAAACGGTGGTGCTTGGCCAGGGAGTCAGGGCGGGAGACCATCTTTTTGAAGTGGTGGATGTTCGGCAGGTCTGGGTGTTTGCCAATCTTCCTATCGAACAAGCTCAGCGATTCAAAGAAGGTAATCGCGGGACCATCCTTGCTAAAGGCCGGAAACCGATTGAAGCGCCGTTGGCGTATATCTCACCTGTCGCTGATAAAGCGACGTTGACCATTCAGCTTCGGTTTGATGTCGATAATAGTCAGGGCCTACTGAAACCTAATGAATACGTTGAAGTTCGCTTAGAGGAAGGGGAGGCGTCCATTTTGGCTATTCCAGTGACCGCGCCTACCTTAGTTGAAGGGGTTCGGGGCGTGTTCGTGAAAGATGAGAATGGCTATCGGTTTGCCCCCGTAAGGCTTGGTCAAGAAAGTGATGGATGGTTCGAGGTGACTGAAGGGCTGACGACGGGAGATGAAGTCGTGACTGAAGGTGTGTTTGATTTGAAAAATTCACTGCTCAAAGATTCTATCGCCGGCGAGTGAGGGGAAATGATGTTCCCCTCCTTTGTAAGGAGGGGTGAGGGGAGGTAGCATCTTTGTTGGTAAGAGCTATCTGAAAGCTATGATGGTTGCTGAAAACTTCAAAACTCTACCTCACCGAAATGCTTGTTTCCTCTTTGGAACCAAGCCCCTTACAAAGGGGAGGAATAATTTACTAAGTGAACAGAAGAAGAACTAAATGGAACGTCTTTTAATACTCTCACTGCGCTATCGCTTTTTCACTCTTGTGGCCCTTCTTTTGGTCATCGGAATGGGTGTGTATTCCTTAGACAAGTTGCCCATTGATGCCGTGCCTGATCTGACACCTGTGCAAGTCCAAATTCTGACCCGCGCGCCGGCCTTAGGTCCTGTCGAAGTCGAGCAATTTGTGACCTTTCCCATTGAAACGAACTTGAGCGGGTTGCCTGGTCTCAAAGAACTTCGTTCCATTTCGCAATATGGCATTTCGGTCGTGACGGCTATTTTTGAGGATGGCTTAGATTTGTATTTTGTTCGTCAGCTAGTGAATGAACGCTTGACGGTCGCGGTTGAACAAATTCCCTCCGAATATGCCCGACCGATGATCGGGCCGCTCAGCACTGGGCTTGGGGAAGTGTATCAATTTACGCTCAGTGGCGGGGGCTATAGCCCCATGGAGTTACGCACTCTGTTGGAATGGGATATTGGGCGTCGTCTTCGTTCCGTCCCCGGTGTGGTTGAAGTGAATATTTGGGGCGGACGGGAAAAACAGTTTCAAGTGATGGTGGATCCTCAACGACTACTGGCGGTGAAGCTTTCTCTCAAAGATGTGTATAACGCTTTAGAGAAAAATAATGCGCTGGCCGGCGGTGGCTATATTGTGCATGAACGGGAACAGTTTCTTATTCGTGGCGAGGCTATGGCCAAGGGGGTGACTGATCTCGAGAAAATTCTGGTGAAGCATGCTCCTGGTGGGATTCCTATTTTTATTAAAGATGTGGCCCATGTGCAAATAGGTGCCAACCTCAGAATCGGTGCAGCCACCAGAATGGGGGAAGAGGAGACGGTCATCGGTATGGTGCAAATGTTGGCTGGAGCCAATGCTGATCAAGTGGTGGAACAAGTCAAAGCCCGCGTGCAAGAAATTCAAGCTTCCTTGCCTGCTGGTGTGGTCATCGAACCATACTATGATCGTTCAATTTTTGTCTCTCAGGTGATTCATACCGTTCGGAGTAATTTGTTGGAAGGCGGATTACTGGTCATTGCCATTTTGTTTGTCTTCCTGGGGAATTTCCGATCAGGATTGATTGTCGCGGCGGCTATTCCCATCTCCATGCTGATTGCCTTTGCCGGTATGCTCAAGACCGGCATTTCTGGAAACCTGATGAGTCTCGGGGCTATCGATTTTGGTTTGCTCGTCGATGGATCGGTGGTGATGATCGATAACATTCTTCGAAAGATGAGCAAACTGAACGATCAGTCGGAGGAGGCCAGAGCCCAGGCCATCCAAGATGCAGCGAAAGAAGTGTTGCGCCCTATTACGTTTGCCATTGGCATTATTATCGTGGTGTATCTTCCCATTCTGACTCTGACTGGGGTGGAGGGGAAAATGTTTCGCCCCATGGCCTTGACGGTCATTTTAGCGCTCATTGGATCACTCATTTTTGCCGTGGCCGCCGTTCCGACTCTGGCCTTTTGGTTTGCCAAAGTCCGAACGAATCAACAAGAGACTTGGCTGATTCGGACGCTACGCAATCTGTATGAACCCTGCCTTCGCTTCTCCATGAGCAAGCCTCTCTTAGCTGCAGGGGCAGCCATTGTACTGTTTATGAGCAGTCTGTTCATTGGCTCTTCGTTGGGTGTCGTCTTTATGCCTCGCTTGGATGAGGGAGACTTGGCGATTCAGGTCTGGCGTTTGCCCAGCGTGTCTCTTGATGAATCCGTGGCCACGGCCCTTCAGGTTGAAGCGACCCTCCGGAAATTTCCTGAGGTGATTAGAGTCGTCTCCAGAACAGGAAGCCCTGAAGTTGCGACCGATCCTATGGGTATTGAACTTTCCGATGTCTTTGCCATCTTAAAACCCAAAGATGAATGGGTGAGTGCCAAGACCAAAGATGACCTTATTGAAAAAATGCGAGCGGCCATTATGGAATCAGTGCATGGCGTGGGACTCGGATTTACGCAACCGATTGAAATGCGATTCAACGAGCTCATTGCGGGAACGCGATCGGATGTGGCGGTGAAAATTTTCGGGCAAGATCTCGCTGTTCTCCGCACAAATGCGGAGCAGGTCGCTTCCGTCCTCCAAGGTATTCCAGGAGCGACTGATGTTAAAGCCGAACAGGTGTCAGGGGTTCCGCGTATTCGTATTATTGTTGATCGAGATCAAATTGCTCGCTATGGCATCAACGCTGATGAGGTGTTGACCTATGTCCAAACTGCCCGTGCTGGGCAACATGTGGGAACTATTTTTGAGGGCGAACGTCGTTTTGCCTTGGTCGTCCGTTTGACGGATCAATCCTCTGCCAGTCCTGAAGCTCTTCGAAATCTCCTTGTACCCACGCCGCATGGTGAGCTCGTGCCGTTATCACGTATCGCGGAAGTGGTCGTGGATGAAGGCCCAGCGCAGATTAGTCGCGAAAATAATCATCGCCGGATTGTGGTGGAAACCAATATTCGAGGACGAGACTTAGGTGGGTTTATGGTGGAAGCCCAAAAGACTATTCGGGAAAAGGTCTCACTTCCTTCCGGGTACTACCTGGAATGGGGCGGGCAATTTGAACACTTAGAAGAAGCGACTCAGCGGTTATCCCTCATCGTCCCAGTCACCTTGCTTTTGATCATTGGCATGCTTTCCCTCATCTTTGGGACGCTTCGACCGGCTTTTCTTATTTTTCTTAATGTCCCCTTAGCGTTGTCTGGGGGGATTTTGGCTCTTTGGATGCGCGGGCTCCCTCTCAGTATTTCGGCCATTGTGGGCTTTATTGCTTTGTTTGGCATAGCGGTGCTCAATGGCGTGGTCTTAGTTTCCCGAATACGCACGTTAGAAGGACAAGGTCTGTCACTTGAGCAGGCTGTCACGCAAGGCGCCTTAGATCGGCTTCGTCCTGTTTTGATGACTGCGTTGGTGGCAAGCCTGGGATTTCTTCCCATGGCTTTGGCGACCACGATGGGCGCAGAGGTGCAACTGCCTCTGGCCACTGTGGTCATTGGTGGGTTAGTCACTTCCACAGCCCTGACCTTATTAGTTATTCCGGCTGTCTATCGATATTTTTGTCCGAGGAGAGATGATGCGTCAAAGACTATTGTTTTCTAAGAATTTCATAGTAAGAAATACCTTATTCTTCCCTCCCTCGTCATCCCCGCGAAGGCGGGTATCCAGAAAAGTATGGACAACCCTAGATTCCCGTTTTCACGAGAATGACGAAATGGTACAAGGAAATTCTACCTGGTTTTTTATTTATGGTCTTATCAGGAAAGTGTTTGCCCCATTAGGGTTACCATTGCTCTTTTGGTGTGGCTGCATGTGGGCTTTCATTGGCAATGAGGTCTGGGCAGAAGGGGGCAAAGTCCCATCGTATTCACTTCAAGAAATTATCGATCTAACACTTACACATAATCCCACCATTGAACTGGGCAAAGGTCTTATTGATCAAAAAGCTGGGGAGGAACAGACCGCTCGTGCCTACCCCAATCCTACGTTGGGGCTACAAGGGGGTCGTGGGCAAATCCTTGATCCCACCGGTGGCACGTTGTTTGAACGATATATTTCTCTGAGCCAGCCGTTGGAATGGCCGGGTATGCGGGCTGCCCGTCAACAAGCTGCCGAAGCTGGAGTTAAGAGTGCTCAGGCAAATTTTGAAGTGACCCAGGTGAATGTCAGAGCCAGGGTGAAGCGAACATTTTATGCATTACTGTTAGCTCAAACGGAAGCTGATCTGGCTTCTCGCCTCTTGAATACCGTCACCGATTTTGAAGGCGCCGTGAAGCGACGCGTGGAATCTGGTGAAGCCCCACCTTTTGAAGGCGTGAAAGTGAACGTGGAGTTATTGCAAGCTCAAAAGCAAGTGGGGCAAGCCAAAGGAAAGGTACGAATCATGAAAGCCGTCCTGGGTCAGCTTACGGCTGGAAATCTTGGTGATACCTTTGCAATCGAAGGAGATTTTGAGGACGAAAAGAGAAGTGTGGATGAACCGCGCTTAATCGAGTCGGCGGTTCAACAGCATCCCGAAATTCGAAAGTTTGAACAACTCATTGACGCGGCTCATGCCCAATACGATCAGGAGCGACAGGCTCGTGTTCCGAATGTGACGATAAGTGGGGGGTATCAACGGGATGCTGGACGCGAAGGGTTTGTGGGTGGACTCTCTCTGCCTTTACCGCTCTGGGATCAGCGTCAGGGTGATATGGCGAAGGCGTTAGGTCTTCGCCGTCAGGCCGAAGCGAATCTTCAGCAGGCCAAAAATTCTCTTAAAAGAGGCATTGTCGAACAGGTTCAAATTTCACAAACCGCGTCGAATCAGATCAACACGTTTGAGCAAGGATTATTGCAGCAAGCCAAGGAAGCGGTGCGCATTGCGCGGACGAGTTTTAAATTTGGAGAAGCCAGTTTGCTCGATGTGTTAGATGCCCAACGAACATTATGGCAAGCCTTTCAAGGATATGCTCATGCTCGGTTTGATTTGGCTATAGCTCTCACAGAACTTGAGCGATTGGTTGGGAAGGCCCTGTAATCATTGTCAGGAACGTCGTGACCGTCCAATGAGTGTGTGTTTAGGCCATTGGCAAGCTGACGGTAAATACAGATCCTTTGCCGACCTTACTTTGAACAGTAATCGTTCCATGATGGGCCAGCACGATTTCTCTGGCGATGGCCAAGCCTAGACCCGTCCCGCCACTTTCTCGATCTCTTGCTTGATCAGCTCGATAGAAACGTTCAAATATATGAGGGAGATGTTCCTGCCCTATGCCTGACCCAGTATCTTCCACTGTGAGTTGCACCGTATCTGCCGATGAATGCATCTGCACTGTCACTGAACCACCTTCAGGAGTATGGCGAATAGCATTGTCGAGTAAGTTAATGAAGAGTTGCTTGAGTTGGCCGACATCTCCAAAAATTTTTGGAACGGGCTGCAGGTGTGTGTGAAATTGGCAGCCTTTATCATCTGCGAGTATCGACAATTCCGAAGCAAGGTCTTTGATCAAGGGCTCGAGGAGGACCGGCTTCAGGTCAATGGGTGGGTGCTTCCCTGAAAATTGAGTAAGGGTCAACAGAGATTTCACCAACCGAGCGAGATGTTCCACTTGCCCCAAGCTTGTGGCGAGCACGTCACGATATTCTTCAGTGGGGCGCTCTCGTTGTAGGGCCACTTCCAAATTCCCCTTCATGGCGGTGAGGGGAGTCCGTAATTCATGCGCAGCATCTCCCACAAATTGACGCTGTGATTCAAATGCTTCTTGCAATCGTTCGAACATGTTATTGAAACTTTTGGCTAATTGTTGAAATTCTTGGTAGGGGGCATCGAGGAACACTCGAGTGCCAAGTGATTGAGCTGATACGGTTGCTGCAGTTTGCCCGAGGGTTTCTACCGGGGACAACGCCATACGAGCGATCCAATTACTCCCCACCCATCCCATCACAAAAATTCCGATGGTTGCCGTTCCCAGCGTGATGAGCAGCCAGTGCAATGTATCATTGACCAGATTGAGGGAGGTTTCCGTTTGCAGGATATATTCAACTCTTCCTTGAGAGGAGATAGGAAATGAGATCCTACGGACTGGTGAAATTCCTGGATGTCGTAGGTTTTCATACGTGGTTTCCCCCTGTAATACTTGGTTTCGTAGGACGGGATTGAATCCTGCGATCACTCCGACTCCTTCCCCTTTCCATTGCACAGTGCCTTCCCGATTTAAGACCACGCTGTTTCGAATGGCCTCACGAATTTCGTGATTTTCTTTTTCAATGTGGTCATCATCACGTTTGGTCTGCGGGGAATTTTTTTGAAGAATTTCGTTGATTTCCCCCGTTTCCTTTTTGACCTGATCAGCTTGAAATTGAACGGTTGTGAGTAACTGTGAATCAATATGCTGATGTAGCAGGAATGAGAGGGTGCCATATAAGGAGGCCCCAAATAGCAAGAGAAGAATGGTGATCAGGCTGATGCTCGACCACCGAATGCGTGTGTGAAAGGAAGACATCGGTTACGTTTCTTGGACTTTTAGAACATACCCGACCCCTCGAACAGTATGGATGAGGGTTGTTGCAAACTCACGATCGATCTTGGCGCGAAGTGATCGAATATGAACATCGACAATATTCGTCAAGTTGTCATACTGAATATCCCACACATGTTCAATGATAGCGGATCGCGTCAGTACTCGATTTTCGTTTCGCATCAGGTATTCTAAGATTGCATATTCTTTATTCGTGAGGGTCTGTTCTTGTCCTGCCCGCCATGCCTGGTGAGTGACAGGGTCCATTTCCAAGTCTCCGACCTTCAACCGGGTCGCCGTCTGCCCACTTCCTCGTCGGAGAAGAGAGCGGATTCGGGCAAGTAATTCAGGAAAGGCGAAAGGTTTGGTCAGGTAATCATCCGCACCCATGTCTAGTCCCGTGACTCTATCTTCAATGGCATCTTTGGCCGTCAAAAGAATAATCGGGACTGATTGCCCTTGGCTTCGCAAGCGTCGACAAATCGACAGACCATCAAGGTGAGGCAACATGACATCTAAAATGATGAGATCATAGGCAATGGCGCTTGCCCTGACGTAGCCTTCTTCTCCATCTGTGCTTAGGTCGACCGCATAGCGTTCTTCTGTTAATCCCTTGACAATAAATCCTGCGACCCCTGAATCGTCTTCAACTAAGAGAATTCTCATAATATCTTGAGAAAGAATCTAATCTTCTTGCTCATTTTACGCAATGGGAATGGGCATTTTTCCTCTGAATATTTTGCTCATACTGTCTTACGATTGGATGGTTCTCTCGCGGAATAATCCCAAAAAGACATTGGAGAGCACAAAAAAGCAGCCAAGAAGTAACCCTCCAACGCCTATAGCCGCAAAGGTCTCGGTCAATACATGAGCATGGGCTGGTCCTCGCCCGATAGATGGGGCTAACACAAACATTGTGAGCCAGGCAAAGGGATAGAATGTGCTCAAACCCACGAAAAAGGATGAGACCTTTTTCATTGAAGGCTTGAGATCAGAAAACATGACGAGGAACACCAACCCAAGTGAAAAGGCGGCAATCCCCGTGGCGTGAAAATGCGATCGTTGCGCATAGCGCCAAATTTTGCTTTGGCTTTTTGCATCGTGGACCGTTGGGTTGGCGGCAATGCCTTCAGAAATGTAATTTTTAAAAATATCCTCATTGATGCCAAAGGTCATTCCCATGATGACGCCAAATAAGAGCCCAAATAGCACAAGGGCTAGCCCCATTTTTACATGTTTCAATTCTTTATTCATGGTGTCTCTCCCTGTTTTCTGCGGCCTTTGCCAATGCGGTCATTTCATTTGTGCGAGTCTTGACGTGCCATGGCGCACACTGGCTCAGTGAGCCAGTGTGCCGGATTGTTAATCGTGGTCTTCTGCTTCAGATTTTTCCTGTTCATGGTCATCGTGGTTCTTGCTCTCACTGTCCAAGAGCTCACCTGACTGCGCATCAACCTTGATTTCTGTCATCTCACCAGTTGTACTGGCAATTTCAATCTCATACACCGCCTGGCCATCTTCGTTTTCAAATTCTGCTTCGAGGACCTGACCAGGAAACTTGGTCTTGGCTGTGGTGATTGCTTCCTCCATAGACAGTTTGGCTGTCATGAATTCTTTCTCTTTCATACCCTCCGAACTGAGGGCTAAACCCCCTGTTAAAAACACTCCAGAGACGAACATGGTTACCAGCATTGAATGGGAACGTTTCATGGCAAAACCTCCTGGGTAAGACAGTTATGGTTACGTTGACTCATGAATACACCATACCCCGTCAACATGAGGTGCTCATGAAGAGAAAATGAAGAAATCTTCATGTTTTGGAGAAAAATGAGGAAGGAACTTCTCGGAATATGGCAGATTCAGTATTTATATGTTTTTGGTAAAGAATTCCCAGCCGTTAGTCGCCAATTGAGGCCTGACGGTCATTGAAGGAGGGTGTAAACGATATGGGAAATCAGAATTTGGTGTAGTGAAGATAATACGTATTCACAACAAGGGGTTCTGAAGGAGAGATTGGCCCAGGGGATTGGTTGAATTTACTATTGGAAAGAAACATCAGGGGAGCGCCGCTCTTTTACTTATAGAGAAAAGCATATAGCTAACTTTCAATAGCTGCTTTTCAATCCCTGTCTTTGGCGCTCCTCACCTTTCGTTTAGATTGAAAACGAAAGGTGAGGGGGACTTGGTTAGGTAGAGAATTCTTAGAAGGTTAATGCTAGAGAAAACGATCCTAATGCACCTCGCTCATCGAAGTCATACCCGCCTCCGACATCAAATTGAAATGCTAAAATTTTTATTCCAAGACCTGCTGTTGGGGTAACCCGGTTTTTCTCATCTTCCACGTCTTTGAGGACACCAGCTCGGAGAAAGATGACCTCAAAGAGGCCTTGTTCAACCCCTAAGCTGAGTACACGACTTCTAAGACCTGACACTAAGGTTTTATTTTTGGTGAGATCGGCATCAAAGGTCACAATAGTTGATGGAAGGGGAATGAGGGCCACTCCGCCACGAACTTGCGGGCGTAATTTGAATGTACCCCCTTCAGGAGTCTTGAAGGATGGGGTATTAAGATCCTTTCCAACAATCCCAACTTGAATCCATGAGACAGGGTGAATCAATGCCCCAATGTCGATACCAAAATCATAGGATTTTTTGGAATTTTTCAATTCATCGGAAATATTAAAATCATCTTCAACATCGATCCCTCGGCTGTACGCCACCCCTTTAATAACTTTTCCAGTGACGCCAAATGAAAGTTTTTTTTCCCAAAGGGCATATGCATAGGACAAAGCTATTTGGCGGGCTTCAAGGAAATTGAATTGCAGTTCACCACTAACATCCAATTCGCTGCCTGAAACCACCGCTGTCAATGGAGTATTCGTAAAAGCCCCACCTGTTCCCACATCCGAAATATTGATCCCTAAAGCATGTTCCCCCCAGTGGCCTTTAAAGTACAGGCCCACAGCAGCCAGTGAAGAAAATGAGGAGTCATTTAAATCATTTAAGAGATTTTGGAGGCGCGCCTGGTTCGCTGAGGAGGTGTTCGAGTCATCAATATCATCAATATCTTCTAGGGTGTCGATAATGCCCAAGCGATCGATCCCTTGTACAGAGGCTTGTGCTCGGACATCAATGGTTTGAGTGAGTGCTAACCCTGCAGGGTTCCAGTACGTGGCTAATGAATCGGTCGTGACGGCCACACCTGCCCCGCCCATTCCAACAGCTCGTGGGCCAACAATGACGAATTCCACCGCAGAGCTCACGGTGGGAAAAAGAATTGTTCCTGCCAAGGCTAGGGTGAAGGTCTTTCGTGCGAGGTTTCGTATTCCCTGCTTCATGGCTGCTCCTTTTGAAATACATTGAATATTTGGAAAGATATTTTGTCTTTACTTTGAGACCCTAGGTGAAATCGTGAATAAGATCAAGAGACATGTTGCCGAGCGTCGTGGTGGGCGTTTTTGATCTCAATGGGAGCAAGTTTCAACCCTTGTTTAGGGGGCAAAAACATTGGATAATAGAGTCAACGCTTATGCCTTTTAACCCATCATCACCATTTTCATTGTCCATTTCACGCCGTGGACTTATTTCTCTCGGAGGACTTGTCACCGCGAGCTTCGTCCTTCCTGGTTGTGATTTAGGGTCAATGTTTGCGGTGCCACCGCGAGACACGGCGTACTTTACGCCAAATGACAAGTTTTACCGAGTTAATATTAATGAGGGATCGTATGACTTTACTCGAGACTTAGATGTCGAACAATGGCAGATGGTGGTGAAGGGCGAGGTCCAAAACCGCGCCGTGATGAAATGGCGAGATCTCTTGAACCGAGAATCTTTTGATCAGGCCGTGACCTTAATGTGTATTGATACGCTTCCCGGTGGGAGCAGTTTAGGCACCGCGATGTGGCGTGGCATTTCTCTTAAAAAACTGTTGAAAGATCTGGGTGCCAATGAGGAGACAGCCCGAGATGTGATTTTTCGGGCAGCGGATGGCTATCACGATAGTATTCCGTTCGCGCGCGCGATGGAAGATGATGTGATGTTGGCGTATTTGATGAATGGGGAGAAGTTGCCCAAAGATCATGGCTTTCCGGTGCGTCTGATTGTTCCAGGTCTGTATGGCATTAAGAATGTGAAATGGATTACTGAAATCGAAGTCTACAATGGGGACTATCAAGGGCATTGGCAACAAAAGGGTTGGACGGATGATGGCACCATTCATATCTTTTCTCGTATTGATAGCCCAGGACATTATCAATCGTTAGTGGGATTGTCTCAGCGGCTGCGGGGCATTGCCTTTGGTGGCCCAGAAACAATAGCAGACGTGCAATTAAGTTTTGATCAAGAAAAGACCTGGGTGAGCGCTGAATTGGAAACCCCGCTTTCTCCCTATACGTGGGTGATTTGGAATTATGATTGGGCTGTTCCTCAAGCTGGAAAGCATATGGTGTCAGTGCGGGCCATTGATGCTCAAGGCAAGGTGCAGACATCCGAGATTGCTCGTCCGCAACCAGCGGGAGCCACTGGACTTCATTCGATTGTGTTAGATGTGCAAAATGCCTAAGGTGTAGCGGCTGGTTTTTTGGTGGTGGTGCGAATCGACAGTTCCTGAAGTTGTTCAGGGCTCACGGAGGAAGGCGCATGTGTCATAAGGCATTGCGCCTTTTGTGTTTTGGGGAAGGGAATGGTATCGCGAATGGATTCGGTTTGTCCCAAGAGCATCATCAATCGATCTAATCCCAGCGCAATGCCTCCATGGGGCGGCGCGCCAGATTCTAACGCATTGAGCAGAAATCCAAATTTTTCTTGGGCTTCATCTTTAGAAATCTTGAGTAAGTCAAACACTTTTTCCTGTATCCTAGGTGAATGTATCCTGATGCTCCCTCCTCCGAGCTCAAAGCCATTCAGCACAATATCATAGGCTAAGGTTTTGGCTTGCAAGGGTTGGCTCTCTAAGAGCGGGGTATCTTCAGGGTGTGGCGCGGTAAACGGATGGTGCAGTGCCACATGTCGTTGACTGGTTTCGTCATATTCAAACATGGGGAAATCTACAACCCACAGGGGTTCCCACCGAGTCCGATCTATCAATTCTAATTCCTCGCCAAGAAGCAGTCGAAGCCGCCCCAGCACTTGATGCACAATGTCGGCTTGGTCTGCCACGAAAACCAAAAGATCGCCAGGGTTCGCTGAGGGGAGGGCCGTTCGTAACGCTTCGGTATTTAAGAACTTTGCGATTGAGGAATCCAGCTTTCCCTCTTCACTGATTTTGACCCAGGCCAATCCTTTGGCTCCAAATTCCTTGGCCGTGTCGATCAAGTTGTCGATTCGGTTTCTGGTAAAGGCTCCCCCTTTTGGGATGACTAAACCTTTCACCATGCCGCCACTTTCTATGGCGCGGCGAAAGACCTGGAAATCACAGGTTTTGGCGAATTCACAGAGATCGTGTAGGGGCAGGTCAAATCGTACATCAGGCTTGTCGGTCCCATAGCGAGCCATGGCCTCTTCATACGTGAGGCGAGGCATAGGGTTGGGAAGATCAATCTGTTTGGTTTCCTTGAAAATCAATCTGAGGAGGTCTTCGATGAGTTGGATGATATCTTCTCGATCCACAAAGGACATCTCAAGATCGATTTGGGTGAATTCTGGTTGGCGATCCATCCGTAGGTCCTCATCACGAAAACACCGGGCGATTTGAAAGTAGCGATCCATGCCACCGATCATCAGAATCTGCTTGAAGAGTTGTGGCGATTGGGGAAGGGCGAAAAATTCTCCCGGATTCACTCGGCTGGGTACGAGATAATCCCGAGCTCCTTCCGGTGTGCTTTTTGTCAAAATGGGTGTTTCGATTTCAAGGAATTGTTTTTCATGAAGGAATTGACGGGTGAGATGCGAGACTTGGCTCCGCAGTTCAAGGAGCTCTTGCATTTTTGGCCGACGTAAATCGAGGTAACGGTGTTCAAGGCGTAGTGATTCCGAGGTGTGCACATCGTCTTCAATGGAAAAGGGGAGGGGCGTGGCCTCATTGAGAAGCTCAAGGGTCTGAGCTCGAATTTCAATGCCCCCTGTGGGGAGGTGAAGGTTCTCCGATTCATCGGGACGCGCAGAGACCGTTCCCGTGATGGAAATGACATACTCGTTTCTTAAGCGATCGGCGATGGCATGGAGCGGGGCATTCTCTTCAGAGTCAAAGACGAGTTGGGTGAGACCATATCGATCTCGAATATCAATAAAGATGACACCACCATGGTCTCGCCGACTCGCTACCCAACCAGCCAGGGTGACCGTCTGGCCAACCTGAGCGAGGGACAATTCACCGCAATGATGAGATCGTATCACGAAGAAACCTCTTTCCAGTTTTTGCAAGAAATTTTCATGGTATTCGTACTCATACTACTCAACAAACCTTCATCGAATACGATGAAGCTATGTCCTTTTTCGTGGTTTACTACCAGGGGTTGGCCGGCTAGTGAAGGTTGGTTTTGGACGTTTCCCTGAATATTTACTCGCGTTGGATGTCGAGCGAAAAGGCCCACCAGATGACGTTGCTTTTGGTTTTGGTCCCGGCCGCTTACCCGTGTGGGACGTTGAGCGCGAAGGGCCACCAGTAGACGCCATTCTTGGTTTTGGTCCCGGCCGTTTGCTCGTGAAAGAGGCCGAACGGGTAGGGACGCCAGGAGAAGCCACTCTTGGCTTCGGTCCAGGTCGTTTACTCGTGGGGGATGTTACGCGAGACGGAGTGCCAGAAGAGGCGAAACTTGGATTCGGTCCTGGCCGCCCACTCGTGTGGGATGCTGTGCGCGAAGGGCCACCAGTAGACGTCACTCTTGGTTTTGGTCCCGGCCGTTTGCTCGTGAAAGAGGCCGAACGGGTAGGGACGCCAGGAGAAGCCACTCTTGGCTTCGGTCCCGGTCGTTTACTCGTGGGGGATGTTACGCGAGAAGGAGCGCCAGAAGAGGCGAGTCTCGGATTTTTCCCTGACCGCTTACTCGTGTTGGATGCCCAGAGAGATGGAGTATTCGATGACGGGAGTCTTGGGCTTTTTATGGTTTGTTTACTGCCCTGGTGTCCAGGCTTAGAAGGTGCGGCTGAAATTTCTAATAGATGTCGAAGATCATTCGCCTCGTTATCTGTCAGATATCGTGTTCTTCCAGGAAGTAGTTTTCCAAGGTTCAACGGACCAAATTGAATACGTTTTAATCGAAGGACTGGATGGCCGATGTGCTCAAACATGCGTTTGACTTGATGCTTGCGTCCTTCGTGAATGGATATTTCAATCCAGGAATTGGTGTGCGCTTTTCCAGCTTTTTTCACTTTGGCTGGAGCGGTGTGGCCATCTTCCAATGTGACGCCACGACGAAGTTGCTGCAGATGGATGTCTTCCAACACGCCCCTCACTTTTACGAGATAGGTTTTTTGAACATGATGCGTTGGATGGAGACAGGCCTGGGCGATATCTCCGTTATTGGTCAGGAGTAATAACCCTTCACTATCGAAATCCAGACGTCCAACCGGAAATAATCGTAAGGATGGTTTAGTCATCAGTTGCTTAATGGTCGGGCGGCCATCTGGATCATGTAAGGTCGACAGGTAGCCGATGGGCTTATTGAGCATCACAAACATGTCTGGAAGCTTTGACTTCAGGTGGCGACCATTGACCTTAATGTGATCGTTGATAGGATCAACTTTGGTGCCCAGAGTCATGACGGTTTCGCCATTCACGGTGACAAGTCCGTGTCGGATATATTCTTCTGCTTTTCTTCTGGACGAGATTCCTGACCCAGCAATGATTTTTTGCAAGCGAACGGTTTTCGTTTCTGAAGCCATCATTATTCCCACTCAATCGTTGCCGGAGGCTTGGAACTAATATCGTACACCACCCGGTTGACCCCGTGAACTTCGTTGATAATGCGGTTGGACATTTTCGCTAATACGGGGTGGGGAATTTCTGCCCAGTCTGCCGTCATGCCATCGGTACTGGTGACGGCACGAATGGCGATGACGAATTCATAGGTTCGTTGATCTCCCATGACGCCGACCGTTTGTATGGGCAATAAGACGGCAAAGAATTGCCAAATGCTTCGAGATAAGCCTGCCTGTTCAATTTCTTCTCGTACGATGGCGTCCGCTTCTCGGAGGATCGTTAATCGTTCTGAGGTGACAGCCCCGAGAATACGAATGGCGAGACCTGGCCCTGGAAATGGTTGTCGCCAGACTATGTGTTCGGGTAATCCTAGTTCTAATCCTAATTGACGAACCTCGTCTTTGAAGAGTTCTCTAAAGGGTTCAATGAGTTTGAATTTCATCCGCTTCGGGAGGCCACCCACATTATGGTGGGTTTTGATTGTGGCGGACGGGCCGTTGACGCTCAGGCTTTCGATGACGTCGGGGTATAACGTGCCTTGAACCAGGAAATTGACTGTGCCCAAGGAGGCCGCTTCATATTCGAATACTTTGATGAATTGGCGCCCAATAATTTTTCGTTTGCGTTCAGGGTTGATGGTGCGTCCTAAGGCGGAGAGGAATGTGGATGCATGATCGGCAATGCGCACGGGTATGTGATCGCCAGAATTGAAGGTCTTTTGTAATTGCGTGACTTCGTCCTTACGCATGAATCCATTATCGATGAAGAGACAAGTGAGTTGGTCGCCAATGGCCCGGTGAACCAGGGCTGCGGCTACGGTTGAATCAACTCCTCCACTGAGTGCGCAGATGACTTTGCCGTGACCGACTGTCTGCCTCATTTCCGTGACGGCCTGATCAATAAAAGAACCCATCGTCCATGTGGGCTTACATTGGCAAATATGACAGGCAAAATTTTTGAGGATGCTTGAGCCATGTTGTGTATGGACAACCTCTGGATGAAATTGGATGCCAAATAATTGTTGCGAGGCTGTGGTTTTTCTCATGGCCGCGATGGGCGCATGAGTGGTATGCCCTATTGTTTGAAATCCCTGAGGCAGTTGTTCGACTGAGTCTCCATGGGACATCCAGACGGGGAAAGCTTTTTTGCCTTTGATTCCCTTAAATAAATCAGTCGTATCATCAAGGTGGAGGTTTGCTCGGCCAAATTCTCGTTTGGGAGTGGGATTCACGGTTCCGCCGCAATGGTGCGCGATGAGTTGCATCCCATAGCAGATTCCCAATATGGGAATCCCAAGTTGGAAGATTTTGTTGGCTAACTTCGGCGCATGGGCCTGGGTAACACTCGCAGGGCCACCAGAGAAGATGAGGCCCTTAGGGTGATGGCTCAGGATTTCCTGAAGCGACGAATGAGCTGGGAGAATGATCGAAAAAACATGAAATTCCCGAATCCGTCGTGCGATGAGTTGTGTGTATTGTGATCCAAAGTCAAGGATGACAATGGTATCATGGTGGGGGTCCATAGGCGTGCAGCAGGTCTATAAGATTTGAGTCCCAGGCGAGGAACCGAAGTCTTAGTCAGCCCGATAATTCGGGGCCTCCTTTGTAATAATGACATCATGGACATGAGCTTCGCGAAGGCCTGCAGCGGTGAGTTGCAGAAATCGAGCTTCTTGTTGTAATTCAGGAATGGTTCGGCATCCACAGTAGCCCATTCCGGCTTTGAGCCCGCCGACCAGTTGATAAACCAGTCCCGATAAATTGCCTTTATACGGAACTCGCGCTTCAATG
This sequence comes from Nitrospirales bacterium, assembly GCA_965248225.1. Lineage (GTDB taxonomy): Bacteria > Nitrospirota > Nitrospiria > Nitrospirales > UBA8639 > Nitrospira_E. The sequence goes on along the minus strand of CBDFIV010000015.1, from coordinate 2,115,158 downwards.
CCTTCCGGCACGAGCTTTGATGTCTCGCGCCCTTCTTGGAAATAGCGATCTTTCCCGCCACGTTCCATTGCTCCCAATGAGCCCATGCCTCGGTATTCTTTATACGTCCGGCCTTGATACAGGACCGTCTCTCCTGGTGATTCTTCGGTGCCGGCAAAGAGCGATCCAATCATAATCGATGAGGCTCCCGCAGCTAAGGCCTTTGTCATATCGCCAGAATATTTGATACCCCCATCGGCAATGAGCGGGACTCCATGTTTTTTTGCGACACTTGCACAGTCGGCCACGGCGGTGAGCTGTGGTACGCCGGCTCCTGAGACGATTCGTGTGGTACAAATGGACCCGGGTCCTACACCAACTTTCACGGCGTCAGCTCCGGCTTCTATGAGGTCTTTTGTGGCTTCGGCTGTGGCCACATTGCCAGCAATCAATTCAAGGTTTGGGTACTGTGTTTTGATGGCTTTGACCTTGTCGAGGACACTTTGGGCATGACCATGAGCCGTATCGACCACCAACACATCAATACCGGCCTTCATGAGTCGTTCTAGGCGATCTTCCACGTCAGGCCCGGTGCCAACGGCCGCGCCAACCCGTAACCGCCCCAAGTCGTCTTTGCAGGCAAAGGGATATTTAATCCTTTTTTGGATATCTTTGATCGTAATCAGACCTTTTAATTCATATTGGTCATTGACCACGAGTAATTTCTCGATTCGATGTTCATGCAGTAGCATTTGGGCCTTTTCCAGACTGGTGCCTTCAGGAGCCGTGACGAGTTTATCTTTCGTCATCGCCTGGCCGACCTTTAGATCCATTCGGGTTTCAAATCTCAGGTCACGATTGGTCAATATTCCCACTAATTTTTTATCTTGAGTGACGGGGATTCCTGAGATCCGATATGTGGCCATGAGATGGAGGGCATCGCGAATGGTGTGGTCTGGGGAAATAGTAATGGGAGAAAGAATCATCCCACTTTCGGACTTTTTGACCTTATCAACTTCTGCCGCTTGGCTATCAGGAGGAAGGGCTCGATGAATAATTCCAATGCCGCCTTCACGAGCCAAGGAAATGGCCAAGCGTCCTTCCGTAACCGTATCCATGGCCGCACTCAGTATTGGGATATTAATGCGGATATTTCTGGTGAGTTGGGTGGCTGTTTCAACATCTGAGGGGACGATATTGGAGCGGCGTGGTGTGAGGACCACGTCATCAAAGGTCAGTCCGACTCGTAATTGTTGATCCCACATAATTAAAGGTTCTTAGGTCGTGTCCTAGTAGGAGGAATTAAGCGAGGTTAGGTCTATGTGTGGTCACTGTAGAAATGGGCTTCATCTTAAAATTCTTTGGGAGTGCAGTCAATCTGCAGGTCCAGGAAATCTTGCTGTCGTGATACGAAAAAGGCTAGAAGAAAAATGCTGTCACTTCGCTAGGCTATTGCTGTAGGGAAAGTGGACGTTTTTTTTGGGCCTGAGCGAATGGAGAAGCTCAGGCCCGTTAGGGTTATGTTGTATTTAGTGAATCCCGTCAGTCGATAGAACAGCGACTTGATATTATTCTGCTGCCTCGGGAATAAATGCCATGGCTTCTTCTTCCTGGAAATGGTCTTCCGCTTCTTCGGCAGGCATGAATTCTTGGACGCACATATTGCCGCTATCGACCACAAAGACATGGCTTCGGCTATCCACCGCTAATCCATATGGGAAGTTGAATTGACCTTGATTGGTGCCAAATCCGCCCCATTGGGTAATGAAATTACCATCCCGATCAAATTTTTGCATCCGTTGATTCCCGGTATCACTCACAAAGACATCGCCGGCTTCGTCAATGGTGATGCCCCAAGGTGAACGGAATTGACCGGGTTCTTGAGCTCGGGCACTACTGGCGTGGCCAGGACCAATTCCGCCTCCCCATTTTGTGAGCAATTGAGGGAGGACGTTAGAACTGGTATCGAATTTTTGTACTCGATGATTCCCCATATCGACCACATAGACCGTTCCATCTGTTTGATCAACAGCGATTCCTCTTGCAAAATAAAATTGCCCGTCGCTATTGCCAAAGCTACCCCATTGCATGATGAATTCTCCGGTCTCATCAAATTTCTGTACCCGGAAGTTTGCGCTATCCACGACATACAGGTAGCCACGAACGCGGTCGACGGCCACACCCCATGGAGCATTGAATTGGCCTTCCCCATTGCCTCGTGAACCCAATTTCATCATGTAATGTCCAAGTTTTCCGTCAAATTTTTGAATGCGGTGGTTGTTCGTATCTGCAACATAAATATTGCCACTCCCATCGGAGGCAATACCTGTGGGATTATTGAAATTGCTGTTAGCCGAACCAAAGTTTCCCCACAGAAGAATGAAATTCCCATTGCGGTCAAATTTTTGAATACGGTTATTCCCGTTATCAACCACGAATATTGAACCTTGCCGGTCTATGGTCATCCCATACATAGGACTAATGAATTCACCACCATGCAGAAGAGATGCTCCGCGGCCAGGTTTACCCCATTTGGTCACACAGATATATCCTGAAGTATTGAGGAGAATACTGGCACTAGCGGGTACCGACACGTTGTTGTTGGCATCCTTGAACCACACATAGGCCGTTTTGGTGCCATCACCAGGAGAGGTGGTGAATGGAATCGTGGCCCCAAACTTTTGTTCGGGCTCGACTTCAACCCATCCTGGCATCGTGGCACTTGGCGTCATGGGATTTTCAGAAATGAAATAAGCCGCGACTCCGCTATCCACATCTTTAGCTGAAATCGTGGACACCATATCTGGACTATTCGTCATATAGGACCCATGGTTCAGCACGATATCGGGATTTTGCGGGGCCGAAATATCAATAAGTACTGGAATGGCGGTCTTTTCTTCGGAAAGTGAACTTTCGGCTTCATCTTCCGTGACGGCAGTTAGGCCGTAAAAGTACGGGGTGTCGTTGGTCAACCCGCTATGAATGTAGGGAGTCGTGATGCCTTCAATTTTTGTGGATGTGTCAATCGTGAGATTAGGCTCGGTACTAAAATAGAGGTTGTAGCTGACGGCACCTGGGATTTCTAACCAACTCAGAATGTTTTCGGTATCGCCAGGTTTGACCGCGAGATTAATGGGGGCTGAGAGATCGGCTGTTTCTAGTTTTTCTTGCTTGCCTCGTTTCAATTCTTCTTCTGTTGGAGCGAATTTGGTTAATCGATGGTTTCCGCTATCGATCACATAGACATAGCCCTCTTTATCAATGGCAATGCCGGATGGAAAATTAAGTTGGCCTTCCGTTAATCCGCGGTTGCCCCAAGAGCAAAGATAGGTGCCATTTGGTTCAAATTTTTGGACTCGATGATTTCCGCTATCAACGACATAGATATACCCTAACGGATCGCAGGCTACGCCCCAAGGAGCCTTAAATTGACCGGGTGCGTTTCCTTCTTTTCCCCATTTCAAAAGAAAATTTCCACGAGAATCAAATTTTTGGATACGGTGATTTCCTTCATCGGCAATATACACATTGCCCACAAAATCTACCCCAAGGCCACGAGGGTAAAAGAAGGCGCCATCGTATCCGCCATCCCGACCCCAGGTGAGAACCGGTGTGCCATCGGCAAGAAATTTTTGTATTCGGGCATTACTGGTATCCGAAACAAATAAGTTGCCTTGAGAGTCGGTGGTGATTCCCCATGGAACATCAAACTTCCCTGCTTCGGCGCCCCTCCAGGCAAAGCCGAATTTCCCCCAGGCGTTAATGATATTCCCCTCAGAATCAAATTTTTGAATACGGTTGTTGCCGCTGTCTGCCACGTAAACGTCGCCTTCTGGAGAAGTGCCAATGCCGCGAGGATAATAAAAACTCCCTTCAATCGAATCGGGCTCTTCTCCCCAGCGGGCAATAAATTTCCCTGATTTATCAAATTTCTGAATTGAGTGATTATCCGTATCACCAACATAGATGTTGCCGTCTTTATCCACTGCAATTCCGGTCGGTGATTTGAATTCTCCTTCATCAACCCCTTCACACCCAAATTGCATGACGGTGAGGTAGGGAGAGGGAATGGACATGACTTCTTCTGAAATGAGACTTTCTCCCCCTTCCGTCACGACCGTAACTGCATAGTGATAACAAGAGCTGTTACTTAGATCGTTGTGGACATAAGGCGAAGCCACCCCTTCAATACAGTTAGCCGTCTCTTTTTTGATGCCTACGGTCGGTATGAAATCTTCAGCCGATGCAATGGGGCGCGCTAGCTCATTCGGTTTAATTTGCACGCCTTTAGTGGTCACAAAATAGAGGTTATAATAGAGGGATTGAGGGACGGGATCCCAAGTTATCGTGGTTTTGCCATGATCGGGAATGGCGCGAAGATTTGAGGGGGCTGGTGGGAGTAGGTCATCCTGACTTTGTCCCGCACCCCAGTCTTCGTTCTCATTTTCAACTGTGAGGATGTGACGTTGTGGGCAATGTCCGAAAAATAAGGTCTGGAAAAATTTTGTGGTCATACTATTCCCCTAAAAAAAATAAAACTCACCATATTTTTTAATTTTTTCTAATAAATACAATGACTTAGGTGGGAAGTCTATCAGGGGAAAAAGAGGGAAGTCAAGAATAGGGCACACAGATGAAGAGACTGGTGCGCATCTACTCACGAAATGACCAACGTGACTAAGCTTACATGCGAAAACTTACTCACCGACACAAAATGACAGGCAGACAATGAGCTTCAAAAGCTAGGACGGTTGCTCAATTCCAGCTTTTGTGACATTGGCGGCTTGGGGGCCTTTCGCCCCTTCTACTAAGTCAAACTCGACTGATTCGCCTTCTTTTAATGACTTAAACCCATCTTCTTGCAGTGCCGAATAATGGACAAAGACATCTTGGCCACCTTCCACCTGAATAAACCCAAAACCTTTTCGATCATTAAACCATTTTACGGATCCCTTACTCTTCACGATCATGCCTCCTTGCTGGCAGTGAGCTAATATAGTTGAGAATAACGGTATCGATACAATAAATAAAAAGCCGAAAAAGGAGATGATTCCTCTTTCGGCTTCACAAGATCATAGAATCTTTCACTTTGTATACCTTCAAACAAAAACGAAAAAGGATTTAGCATAGTTTGAAAAATCTGTCAATAAATGGCAGCATGATCTTTCTTCCGTATTCAGGGAATTTTTCGTCTATCCTAACTTCCTAGCCTAGAGGAGCGATTGATGATTGGTATGTCTTTAGAGATCGGTTGCAAGATTTCCTTGGCTTGGCCTTCTATTTTGTTCCGCTCACAGCATTGATACGACTTCTCGACCGGTACATTTTCCTCGAACTTCTTCCCCCATTTTGGACCAGTCTGGTTGGGCTCTGCTTTATCATTTTCACCAAAGAAATGTTGCGCCTCGTCGATTTGGTAATATCCCGAGGGATCAGTCTGGCTTCTCTAGGGAAAATTATTATGCATCTGCTTCCATCCTTTCTGGTCCTCACCCTGCCCATTGCCTGTTTAATCGCCACAATTTCTGCCTTTAATCGTCTGTCCTTTGATAATGAGGTGATTGCCCTACGAGCGGCGGGTGTGGGGTATTGGCGGATTAATCTGCCCGTTGTCGTGTTTGCGGGGGCGGTATTTGCCTTAACCATGGTGTTGTCACAATGGGGGCAGCCTTGGGCCAATGTGTCCTTAAAAACCTTGGCGCTGAGTGTGATTGAAGATGAAATGACCTTAGGGGTGGATTCCGGAGTTTTTAATGAGCCGATTCCTGGACTCATGGTCTATGTCCCCAACCGTGGGGAGGAAGGGGGGCAAAGTAAAGGGGTGTTTATTTCTGACCAACGGGATCCTGCTCACCCTTAATTATTGTGGCCCAGCATTTTCAAATGTTGAAACAGAATGAACTTCGACAAATGGGCATTCGTCTTTTTGACGGAGCCATTCATCAGATTCCCAAGGATGCTTCGACATTTCATCAGGTTACATTCCAGACCTACGATTTTTGGATGCCTTCTCCATTTAAATCCGCAAAAGCTAAGTCCAAACGGAAAAGCTATGAGGAACTGATCGAGAGACTAGAAACATCAGATGGAAAGAGTTCCGGCACTCTCCGTCGATTGGTGGAATATCATAAGGATACGGCGTTTCCTGCAAGCACCTTTGTCTTGGGTCTCTTAGGTGTGCCTCTTGGCATTGTGTCAAAACGGTCGGGGAGAGCAGGGGGATTCGCCATTGGGGTGTTGGTGATCATCGGATTTTACATGCTGAATATTTTAGGAGAATTTTTGGTCACAAGTGGGGGGGTTGCGCCAATAGTAGGAGCATGGTTGCCCAACGTCCTCTTGGGTATGATTACCGCGTGGTTGTTGAATCGGGGGCGAAAACAGTAATGGGTTGCTCCTCTCAGAGATACCATCATGAATAAAATTTTTTGGTATGTGTTGGGAAAGTTTGGTCGTAACTTTCTTCTCTGTATGGCGACGGTCTTGACGATTTATTTAGTCGTTGATTTTTTTGAAAAGCTCAGGAAATTTTTGAAATACGATGCTGATTTATCTCTGGTTTTGAGTTTTTTTGTCTACCGAATTCCTGAGATTGCTTTTTTATTAGCCCCGCTTGGGGCATTGATGGCGTCAATTCTAACCGTGGGAGGTCTAAATCGGACACGAGAAATCACCGCCATGCGAAGCTGCGGGTTAAGTTTCCATCAAATCGCCGTGCCGTTTTTTGCCTTTACCATGTTCGTGTGCGCGATAAGCTTCAGTTTAACGGCGGTGTTTATTCCTTTGGCAAATTTCAAAGCTGAGTATGTCGAATCGGTGTTAATCAAGCACAAGCCGGAAGCGCTGCTGTCCGCTCCTAATGGTCTTTGGCTTCGTGTTGGGCAGGATCAACTGTTGCAGATTGATATGGTAGAACAGGACGGGAGACAGGTCGCTGGAGTGCATCACTATACGTTGGAAGAACCCTTTCGGCTCTCTAGGATTGTCGAGGCCCAACAGGGGTCGTTTGTTCAAGGTGAATGGATGATGGAGGATGTCGTGCAGCGAGAGGTATTGGAGGATGGTCGGGTCACGATGACAGAGCAGCCTCATCGTATGCTGCCTCTTTCGCTGACGCCTGAAGATTTCCAGAATTGGTTGTCGAGAGATCCAAAAAATATGACGCTTGATCGGTTGAACGAGTATATCGAACGCATGACCCAGGACGGACACAACCCTCAGCGATATGTCGCCGACTATTGGGCGCGTGTCGCCTATGCGATGGTTCCCCTTGTCATGACCCTCCTAGGTGTTTCGATTAGTTTGCGGGGGAGCGAAATGCGGAGTGTAGGGGCGGCCAAGGGGGTGGGGCAAACATTAGCCATAGGGTTTCTGTTTTGGGCCGCTCATTCGATTGGGATTGTGTTGGGGCAGAATGGCGCGGTGCTGCCTGTTGTTGGCAGTTGGATGGCGACGGTGATGTTTTTTATGGTCGGAGCCAACCTATTCCTGAAATTAAAATAAAAAGGCCTGGAAATCTTCCTATTTTGCCCAAATAAAAATGGGAAGTTGTCTTGTGATATGTGGGGATTTATGAATTTCTATGTTTTTGTCTTGCTCAGTCAAGTTTTCCCCTTAACTCCAAAAAGACCCAGCCCGATAACATCAGCACGGACGAAGAATAAGGCCAGGGGAAGTATAAAGTTCCAAGGGTCAAAATGATCAGCCGTATGAACAAGCAAATCATGGGAAACCAACCTACGAGGTGCGAACTGTAGAATAATTTATTGGACAGGTGACAAGGGCAAACTATCCGCGAGGGTAGGGCGCAAAGCCAAGAGACCCTGAGGCAGTGTAATGTTCAGGGTTAGTCTGGTTACCGAACTGTATGAAGTCTGACATACGTTCGTTCATGCGCCCATTCCTCGGAATTGGGCGCTTTTTTTTGGTCAGAAAGGACAGACCAGAACATGGACGAACACACACAATATTCTCATGGGGTTGCGGTCGAATCTTCAGATTCGGTTTCGAATAGTCTTCCGATCAATGCTTCGGAGCCTTGCGCTGGCGAAAGTTATTATTCCCAGCTTGATGAAGAACAATTGGCCACACTTCTACGAGAGTTTCTGCCCATGATTCGTCGAATGGCTGGGGCAATGGCGCTCAAAAATCCTTTTTCATTAGACGTAGAAGATCTCACGAGTGCCGGGTCCATGGGGTTATTGAGTGCCTTGAAGCGGTTTGATCCGACTCGTGATATCAAGTTTCGCACATTTGCAGAATATCGGATTCGCGGCATGATGTTAGATGAAATTCGTGCCATGGATTGGGTGCCCCGCTCCGTTCGGTCTCGCCGAGAGCAAATACGACAATTTGTCGACGAATATAGGCACAGAAATGGGGAATCCCCAACTATTGAGGAAGTCGCGAAGGCGTTAGGGATTTCTCAAGAAGAACTTGTCGGAGTTGCCGCTTGTGATCCAAGACTTGTGAGCTTAGATGAGCCAGTGGGGTACGGTGAGGACGGCTGTACTCTCCGAGATGTGTTGCCAGACAAGGAGCATCACGATCCCTTCGCCGCCTGTGCCGATGCGGAAATGAAAGCAGCCTTAGAAGCTGCATTAGTCACGTTATCGACTCGTCAACAGGAGGTTTTACAGCTCTATTATCATGTGGGAGTGACGATGAAAGAAATCGGAGTCCGATTGAGTCTGACGGAGTCAGGCGTTTGTCGGGTGCATTCCGGTGCGCTGAGACAATTACGTGTACAGTTAGACAGTATTGAGAACGGAAGTCAAAAGAAAAACCGCCCTAGAAACTTGCGGAAGTCGATGGTCGCCCAGGTCTAGTTATATATGATGTTTGTTGAAGAATTCATGCCCGCCGATTTTGGCAACCTTTTGGTACACTTCTGCCCAACGCGGTGTACTCACAAGGGTAGGATTATAAAAAAGTACCGCGCCATCCACGACATTTCGCCCATCCTGCACCAGCTCCCAAGCTAATAAACTTTCTCGCATTTTACGATTGCTGTGGTTGAATTGGACCTCTTCGGGCGAGCGTCCTATCCATGGCTCAAATTGTTTCCTGCGAAGTACCGTACCCTTGACCGTTCCATCACTGTGATACTTATGGTGCATTCGATTTCGAATGACGGCAGCGACAGCCATTTTCCCAGCAAAACTCTCTCCTCGTGCCTCAAGATAAATAGTCAGTGCCGCGAGAATATCGGCGCTGTGTGGTTCAGGGTTTTGTGAGTGACCTATTGCTGAAGATGGCTTCTGGGAATGTGAAGAAAGAGCCATAGCCATATCACTAGAATTTGCTGGAGTGGGGGATAAGGGGAAAAGAACGCAGAGAGAGAAGACCCCGATGCTTATGGACGTGCTAACATTTAATAGCGGGAAAGGACGTTTTATGACGGTGTGCATAGGATGAGACTCCCCGTTGATGCCCGTTAATGAGATGAGGTGTTGTTGACACCAGCCAATTTCCCAAAAACCTACTTGGGGGGAAGTCTTCGCAATCGGTATGCCACCTACTCATGGGCTTGAAAAAGGTGAGGGTTTGCGCTGATTAGGGGTGGTCGTGAGAGGTTCGGTAAGAGTCTTTATTTTCCTTTGGGTTGCAACGCCTTCCGTGAAGAAAAAATGTCATCATTTGGCTACAAGGGTAGGGGTGAAATTTAATAGGCTTTCGAAGGATTCAGTCTGTAGCGTATTGAAAACATGGGGAAATCTCACTTCATAGAAAACTGCAAAATTTTACGACACCTTTTCGAAATTTTTCAGGTCAAAATAGGAGAGCGTGAAAATTTTACTGAATAGCTGCCAAGGAGAAATGCTATGAAAGACAATTCTTTTTTGAAACGCGTTCCTCGATGTATTGTCAGGTGTAGTGTGTTCGTTATTTTTCTTGGTTTCTGTGGGTTAATGGAGGTCTCTCATAGTGCGGCGGAAATTGATCAGGTTCAGGGGACTTCGAAGCCGGAATTAGCGCGGGCAAAGGTTTTTGTTATGGCAGGCGATTATCGACGGGCGGTAGAAGCCTGTCAGCGTCATATTGATCAGGACCCTTCTGTCGAAGCCTATGTCTACTTAGCGTATGTCTATCAAGCCATTGACGGTTATTTGGCTTTTTTGGCGAAGCAAGAAGATTATGTCAAAGTGGAACAATTATCCCTTAACTTAACCGCACGAGAGGTGATCGATATTATTGATCCTCCCAATGTCATGGCTCGAATGGCACAAGAGCTGATTCACGAGGGACTGCGTCAACAGTTTGATATTACGGCTTCTATGGCTAATCAGCTTAATCGAGCACGCACGGATGAATTGTGGATGCAACAAGCCGCCTGGCGAGAATCGCAGCCCGCTTCCTGGTGGGCTGATGTGCCGAAAGAATGGAAGTGGTAATGGGGGCTTGATCATTAATGGTGAGCCATTTTGCGAATGATTAAAAGAGAACGGACACCCTCTGCCACACTGAAGAAATCAAGCGATAAGTTGACAGCCTACAGAAGGCAGTTTTAGGATGACGCTATTGTGTGCTTCGCGAATCTATCTTTCCAAGGAGGCCGTCCGTGTCTGATCTTGTAGTCGTAGCCGATGAATCAAATTGGGATGGGGAAGTCATGAAATCTGCCGATGTCGTTATGGTGGATTTCTGGGCCGTATGGTGTGGCCCTTGTCAAATGGTTGCCCCCATTGTGGAAGAACTGGCGCAAGAATATCAGGGCCGTCTGAAAGTTATGAAATTGAATACGGACGAAGCTCCCGAAGTTGCGGGAAAATACCAAATCATGAGCATCCCCAGCATTCTCTTCTTCAAAGGGGGAGAGGTTGTGGAAAAAATTGTTGGGGCACGACCCAAGCAACAATTTAAAGAAATCATTGATTCTCTCTTATCTCAATCCTCTGCCACGGCCTAATCTTTAGGGCGGATCACTCGGTGCGATGCTAACCGAGCTGCGTATTTCCAACTTCGCACTGATCGACCAGCTTCATCTTGTTTTGCCGGGCGGGTTTCTCGCCTTAACGGGAGAAACCGGGGCTGGCAAATCTCTCCTCATCGATGCCCTCCTGCTCCTGGTTGGCGGTCGGGCCTCTTCTGATCACATTCGGTTTGGTGCCGACGAAGCGTTATTGGAAGCCTGTTTTACCCTCCAAGAATCACATCCCCTCATTGGGCAATTACGTCAGGATGGGTTTTTACTGTCCGACCAACAAGATGTGTTTATTCGACGCATTTTGTCGCGTTCAGGAAAAAATCGAAGTTATGTGAACGGGCAATTGGCACCCGTCCAAACCATTCAAGATATTGGACGGCAGTTGGTCGATATTCATGGGCAACATGATCAGCAATCCTTGTTGTCTCCCAAAACACAACTCGAACTGTTGGATGCGTACGGAGGGTTACGCCCTTTGGTTGAAACCTTCAAGCAACAGTATGAGGAATGGAAAGCGAAGCAGCTGGCGTTGGAGGTTTTCCAACAAAGGCTTCAGGATCAAGTGGCTCGCCAAGATATTCTGGAATTTCAATATGAAGAATTAACGAAAATTCACTTGCAGATCGGTGAAGAGGACGCGCTTAGGCAGGAATATCATCGCTTAAAACACAGCGGGCGATTGGGAGAATTGTCCAATCAGTCGTTTGAGAGATTATATGAAGGAGAGCATTCAGTCTTGGCGCAACTCCAGGAGATTACAGGATGGGTTCAAGAGCTTGGCCACATTGATGCCCAATGTCAGGCTTGGTTGCCGCATTTAGAATCCTCTGCGATTGCCCTTCAGGAGGTGACGGAACATCTTCGGAATTTTCGTGCTCAAACCGAATCCAACCCAGAACGGATGGAAGTGATTGACAGTCGTGTCGCAGGGTTGCAGCGTGTGAAGAAAAAGTATGGAAAAACCATTGAAGAATTAGTGGAGTTCGTGCAGAGGCTAGAAGAGGACTTGGCCTTACTACAAGAAAAGGATGAACAGATAGCCCAACTCCAAACGGCTGTCAGCAGCAGCTTTAAGGCCATGGAGACGTTAGCAAAGGATGTATCGACGAAAAGAAAAAAAGTCGGCAAACAATTAGTCAAACAGATTCAACAGGAATTTAAAGAACTGAAAATGGGGACGATGCAGATTCAGGTCAATGTGGTCCAAAATACTGAGAAGGAAATATTTGGTCCGAGTGGCATCGATCGTCTTGAGCTCTTGCTTGCCCCCAATCCAGGCGAGCCACCCATGCCGTTAGGTCGCATTGCCTCAGGTGGAGAGTTGTCTCGCATCATGCTGGCACTCAAAACGGTGTTTGCCGGGAATGATCACACGCCGGTGGTGATTTTCGACGAAATTGATAGTGGAGTCGGCGGAGAAGCCGGAATGGTGATGGGGAAACGCCTGCGAGAATTAGCACATTTTCATCAAGTCTGTTGCATTACGCATTTACCGCAGATTGCCTCGCAGGCGCATGCCCAATTTGTTGTAGAAAAAACAACGTTGGATGACCGGACGTCCACGCAAATACAAAAAGTCACAGGAGTTCAACGAGAAGCCGAAATCGCCCGCATGCTCGGGGGTGGAACAGTGACTCCAACAATAAAAAAGGCTGCGGTCGAAATGTTGGAAAAGGGAAAGAACGAAAAAGGTAATAATCGGCAAGAAGTACAAGGGAAACCCTAAACGGTGTTTTTTTGCGAAGAAGACGTTTGAGTGGTTCCATATGCTTCCTTTTTGGAACATTCGGAATTGTCCAAAAAAGTGAACCAATTGGGGTCAGAGTGTCACGACTTGAGCAGTGAGGGTGTTTGGCCCTATCTGTACCAATAGAGCTTGAATGAAATTACCCAAGCAAAACAGGTGGCTTAGCTGTATGGCGAATGAGAAAACAGCCGGCTAGTTAATCCCTTGTTTGAGACGGCATTATCGCAGTGCTTTGAGCCGGACTTCTTCACAGGAGTCCGGCTATTTTTTCTTTGCTTGGACACATCTTGAGGGTGGAATGCCATCGTTGCCTGTTATGCGAGGCGGCTGCATGTTCTCTCTGCCTTCAATTTTCGTCGGTTGCGACGAAATTAACTCTTGAGAATTCCACCCTAAAGTTCCCATTAGGGGGCGGCTGATGGGAGGAGTGAATGCAAATTGTGCTCATTTCGTTTAAGCCCTAGCTCTTACGATTTTAAATGGGGAATGTTTTTCTAAGCGATGCCTCATCAATCCCACCTCCGTCTCTTGCCTTAACAATCCATACATTTGCCAAATGGTTTCTCCTGGACCCGAGTGACGTATTTCCTGCTCCCAGCGTTGTCGTAAAAAAGAGTACTTGATTTGAAAGCTATTTCAAATATTTAAAACCAGCCATGGGGACAGCTATTTCATAAACCCTTTTTATCGCCTACGAATATCTTTGTACGAAATTTCCACAGAGTCTGTTTAGCTTTTCTTATAAAGGGTTTTGTTGAAATGCAATTGAGTAAATTCAGTAAAATCCTACTAGCGAATGGTTATGGCACATCCGTTGCACTATTTACGTTTCAACAGGAGACAGGTAAAGCCGCAAATGAGAATTTTAGATTCATCAGCAGACGACAGAATGGTTATCCACTGATCTCTCTTAAATCTGATTTCCCAATTTTCACAGGCACATTCGTCGATTGGAAAGGAGATAATTTTATCATGGCTTGCAAACTTATCACAGGTGGAACCGGGTTTATTGGGGGAGCACTCGCTGGAGCGTTTTTGGCGAACGGTCATAAGGTGATCTGTCTTTCGCGCCACGATCCCGACGGTGGTCGGACGCGTTCCAGTATCACTGCGGCTATGCATGGCTTTGGGTACGAGGTATCCCCGGTCGTGCTTGCGAACTTGCAGGTTGAACAGATCGATACGCAAGATTTTTCTCGTGAATTGAACCGATTTGGATTTTGGCCGGAAGTCGATGAGGTTTGGCACTGTGCAGCGGATATGAACTATGCCGTAGAAAACCTGGCCCAGTCCTATGAGAATAATGTTCGCAATAGTGTCTTACTTTATCAAAAGTTCTCGGACACGACGGATCGAAGCAAACGGTTCTACTATATGTCCACGGCCTATGTCGGAGGGAATGTTGGGGCCGATATCGATGAAGCGTTGCACTTGGCTCCCGTATTAGGGAACTCCTATCAAATCACAAAATTTGCCACCGAGCAAACGCTGTCCCTTGCCTCTCAACAGGGCAATCCGCTCACGATTGTCCGACCGTCGATTGTTATCGGTCATCAGAAGACCGGGTGGTTCAATTTTAAGCCCTATGGCTTGTATATGTTCGCCCGAGGGTTCTTTAACCTAGCCAAGCTGACGTCGCACCTCCGTCTGGCCATTCCCGCGGATGCGGCCACCAATTTGGTGTCGATTGATACAGTGGTCAATCAGGCTCAGCTGTTATCCCAAACTACCGACAATCGGCACCACCACGAAGTGTTTCATCTCGTGAGTGCCCACAATCTGAATACGAGGACTTTGCTCTCCACGGTGGCCGATGAAATTGGCCTGACCTTGCTATACGAACAAGCCCAGTCCTTGCTCGAACGAAAACTCGAAAAATTTATTGAACCGAATCGTGTGTACTCCACACAGACCTGGAATTTTCGGATTCACAAATTGCGCGAGACGCTGAAGGACCATCCAGACGCATTTGATTCGGTAGAGGTCGGATCCTTGGGGTCCATTGTCCGCACCTACTATGACTATTTGCTGGCCGATAAGAAAAAGAAGAAAGCTGTGACGCATCGTCATACTCAGATGCGACGAGATTATCAGTTCGAGATGGCACAGGCCTCATAAAGGGGAGGGCTTATCAAGATGGAACTCACTGGGTACTTTGGGTTGTTTTTTCTGAGTTGGGTGATACTCCGGGTGGGGCTCGTATCGGTAATCACCAAGATGGCCAATGCTCCACTTGCGGACCACAGGCGGATTTATCAGACCCCTATCTCAGCGGAGCAAGAGACTCGAGAACAGTGGTGGCCTCTGCCGTTTGTCGTTGATGGGGTAGGCTTTGCGTTGTTGACGTATTGGGGGGTGCTACAATTTGTCGGGTGGGCAGATCTGCCAACCCTCAGTCTTACGATTGCCAGTTTTGCGGCCTTGACCCTGACGCATATGTTGATCACTGAACCGCTGTATTATGGGTATCATCTTCTCCTTCATCGAGTTCCCATGCTTCGCCGGCATCATATCAAACATCATATGGCCACCGTTCCGAGTCCCCCATCAGGTTTTACGTTTACCGTCTTTGAACGCGTGAGTTATCTCGTCCTTTTTTCCCTCACCGTTCTGATTGTTGGGTGGGTTGGTCTGCTCACACCCCTCGGATTTTTCGCCTATTTTCTGGTCTTTGATTTTTTGAATAGTATTGGGCATTGTAATGTGGAGTTTTTCCCCAAGTGGTATGGGCAGTCCCCACTCAAATGGCTGGTGTACAGCCCCAGTTTTCATAGCCTGCATCATTCTCGGTGGGAAGGGAACTACTCCTTGTTTATGCCCATCTATGATTGGCTCTTTGACACGGTGGAGCGCGAAAGTGACGTGCTCTTTCACCGGGCACAGTCTGGTTATGGCCCCCAAAATCTCAATAGGCTCCATCCACAACCCTGTGCTTCAGCAGCTATGGACCAAGTCGTCCATATTTAAGAGAAGGTGTAACCGACTATAAGTGAATGTCGCCCCCCCCAACGGCATTCTCGCCTTTTTCCCGCGCTCACGTACGATCCGCTTGCTCCTGGTGAAAAAAGGGCTGGGGCCTTGCTGGGTGGCCTTTTTTGACCATTCTCATCGGCTGTTAATATCAATTTGGCCTAGAATAAGTGGTTGCGATGTGCGAGGGATTTTCAACAGATCTATACGATTCATTCAGCAACCAGGGTATCCCTCTCAGAGAAAAGTATTATGGAAATCCCAATGGGTGGTAGGAGATAGGAATTCCGGCAATCCGGATTTTTGCCAAAAATGAATTTTCCTGGCAGGAGTTGTTTAGGTGGGTTGGGCTTTCCAGAAAAACACGACCGCCATCCGTTTGGAAGCCAGCACATGATCCCAGCCGAAATATCCTGTGGCGGAATGGATCAAGTCGGATTTATAGGCCACCAGACGATTGAAAACATAGGGTGCTTCTAACATTTCATCGAACATGGTGGGGTCCATTTCCCGAGAGAGCCCTGGCACTTCGCTCAGACTTTCAAACGTCTTAGGGCAGGAGTTTCCATCTGGCGATTCACCCGGAAGATGGAGTCGGTAAAATGAAGTGCCGCTGTGGGTCGTGGGGGGACTGGGGTGAAGATACAAGACGGCCGCGTAATCGCAAATGCGAGCTGAGTCGACGTGGGGCCGTGCGACGCCTTCTGCTCCTCCACAAATTTGAATGTGATTATGTCCTGAGAGTCCAGCTTCGGAATCGGTTTGTGGAGTGAGGCTTTGGACGTTCAGGTTTTGTTTGACGCAATCTTCAATGGTGGCAACTTCATCTGGGGTTAAGGCTCCTGGTGCACGCATGCCAGGCCAGGGTTCTGGCCGCCAGGGCGAACCCAATGTCCAGGTACTGAAGCTCATGCACCGTTGAGCAATCTCCAGTGCATTGGGGAGCACGTTATCTTGAATCCAGTAATCTGTTCCAAGGACCAAGTCGCGATACGGAAGGAGGCTCATGGGTTTTTCATATCCTCAATCTGAGAATGAAGTGTGGGGCCATTGATGGCTTTCAGGCGACGATAAAAGCTCAGATAGGTATGGGTCAAGAAAAAGTGCTTGTAAAAAAATGCAAAAAAGTCAAAATATACCCCACCGACTGTCATAGCTTCTTTCTTGACGGAACTTCAGGGATTCATAAATCCAATGAACCCATCATACTTGCGTCCCCAATTCTCGTGTCAACGTGATTTTCTGTGATGCCGGGTTTCGCCCCGGCAGGCGAGGCCCTTTTCTTTCGGGAAAAGGACCCAAAACCAGTGTGCCGAGCATGCTCAACAGCTTGAGGGTGGAAGTCCCTTTGACAACCTGATGGAGGTGAAGTCATCGCGAAGCGCAAGGGCGTCATCGTGAGGTGGGGTCTGAAGGCAGCGTGGAGCAAAGGCGCGGGCCGATGAACAAGAACCAGATACAAGGCAGTCAGGACCGGACGAGTGGGCTGGTTTTCACGAAGTCCGTATCCATCAAGGGTCCTGGGTGTAAATCTGGCGGTCGTGCGCTGAAGGCGGTTGAACTTCCCTCGGGAGGCCTCTTGCCTGTCTTGGCAGCAAGACTGAGGAGGGAGTGATCTCTCCTGACCGGGTGAGAGGAGTCAGCAGAGGGCATAGTAGTCCTGGAAAGGATGAAGGCCTGAACGGTGCGGAGTGGTCAGTAGGCAGTGGAACTCATGAGCGACAAGCGGCTGAATGACCAGTTAATTCTGGCCTTCCCGACAGAGGATAGGGGTGAAGCCCTAAGGGCTGACGAGGAAGTGTCGAATCGCTTGCGGCGAACCGCCCAGTCGAACGCCCGGCGAGGGGTGCCCAGGTGAGAGCAGTCTCTCCTGGGGGCTAATCGCATAACCCACCGAACCGCCGTATACGGATCCGTATGTACGGTGGTGTGACAGGGAAAGTTCGTGAGGACCTACCTATGTCGATGTGTGCCGAGCATGTTCAACAGCTTGAGGGTGGAAGTCCCTTTGACAACCTGATGGAGGTGAAGTCATCGCGAAGCGCAAGGGCGTCATCGTGAGGTGGGGTCTGAAGGCAGCGTGGAGCAAAGGCGCGGGCCGATGAACAAGAACCAGATACAAGGCAGTCAGGACCGGACGAGTGGGCTGGTTTTCACGAAGTCCGTATCCATCAAGGGTCCTGGGTGTAAATCTGGCGGTCGTGCGCTGAAGGCGGTTGAACTTCCCTCGGGAGGCCTCTTGCCTGTCTTGGCAGCAAGACTGAGGAGGGAGTGATCTCTCCTGACCGGGTGAGAGGAGTCAGCAGAGGGCATAGTAGTCCTGGAAAGGATGAAGGCCTGAACGGTGCGGAGTGGCCAGTAGGCAGCGGAACTCATGAGCGACAAGCGGCTGAATAACCAGTTAATTCTGGCCTTCCCGACAGAAGGTACGGGTGAAGCCCGAAGGGCTGACGAGGAAGTGTCGAATCGCTCGCGGCGAACCGCGGTGCTGAAAGCTCGGGTATGGGTGCCCAGTTGATGGAAGCCGTCTGTGCGTGGAGCAACATCCAGCAGGCGGTGAGACGAGTGAAGAGGAACCACGGGAGTGCCGGGGTGGATGGCATGACCGTCCACCAATTACCGGCGCACCTGACGCAGCACTGGCCCAGGATCCGTGCCCACTTGATGGCGGGCACCTACGTGCCGCATCCAGTGAAGCGGGTCGAGATTCCCAAGCCGGAGGGTGGGACCCGTCGCTTGGGGATTCCGATGGTGCTGGATCGCTGTATTCAGCAAGCCGTCTTGCAGATTCTCCAAGGTGAGTGGGATCGGACCTTTTCGGCCCACAGCTATGGGTTTCGTCCAGGGCGATCGGCGCATCAGGCGGTAGCGCAGGCTCAGCGGTATTTGGCAGAGGGCTGCCACTGGGTGGTGGACCTGGATCTAGAGAAGTTCTTTGATCGGGTCTGTCACGACAAACTGCTGGCGCGACTGGCCGAGCGGATCAGCGATAAGCGCCTGCTGAAACTGATCCGGGCCTTTCTCACCGCTGGGGTGTTGTCCCAGGGGTTGGGTAGTCCGCCGGCGGGCACGCCGCAAGGTGGCCCGTTGTCGCCCTTGTTGTCGAACATTGTGCTCGATGAGTTGGATCGCGAAGTGGCGCGGCGCGGCCTTCGGTTTGTCCGGTACGCCGATGATTGTCAAATCTATGTGCGTAGTGGTCGAGCCGGACGTCGTGTGCTGGCCAGCCTGACGTGTTTTATCACGAACCGGCTGAAGCTTCACGTGAACCAGCAGAAGAGTGCCGTGGGGTTGGGCGCCACCCGGACATTGCTCGGGTTCAGCTTTACCGCCACCCGTGAGCCGAAACGGCGTCTGGCGCCGGCGGTGATCCGGCGGTTCAAGGGACGAATTCGAGCGGTCACGCGGCGGACGCGTAGTGTGTCCATTGTCCGCATGGCCGGCGATCTGAGCCAATATGTTCGAGGGTGGCTTGGGTACTTCGGGAAGTGTCAGACCCCGTCAGTGTTGCATCGGTTAGAGGAGTGGGTGAGACGTCGGCATCGGTCGGCGATCTGGACGCAATGGAAAGGAGGGGCGCGGCGGTTTGCCGCGTTACGAAAACGGGGGGTGGGATGCGCTCTGGCCAGCCGGACGGCGCGGAGTGGGCATGGCCCGTGGCGGTTGGCCCAGAGTCCCGCTCTCACGATCGCACTGCCGAAGGCCTACTTCGAGTCACTCGGGATTCCAAGATTCACTGGAGGCCGATAGCTGAACCCACCGAACCGCCGTATACGGATCCGTACGTACGGTGGTGTGACAGGGAAAGCGGGTGACCGCCTACCTATGTCGATTTGACGCCCCGTCTGGTTTTTATGAGATGGAACGAATATTGGTTATGGAGGAGCGTCCCAACTCGCTTCGCTCAAACAAGGCCCGCCAATCTATTTGAGCGTTCTTCCCCTTTGACCAGACGGCAGGCCTCGGAACATAAGCAACGAACAGGGCAGTTCCCCACATGAAAGAGACCGGAAATTTTATGTATGCAGACTCACTGCTGTCCTGTTAACTTTCACAGCAAAACCATCTGGTTGATGTCGGTATTCCCATCGTGAAACGGATCCCCTCGCAGCAAAGCGATCAGATCTCGTTTTTCAAACAGATTGAGATGCAAGACACGCAGTATTTGTTGCAAACTTCTCTTCAGCTTTGCCTGGAACTTGAGGAATGACAGGAGGAGATACACGCACAAGGCAATCCAGATTTGTGTCAGTACGGCATTCTTACTGGTTCCGATGAACGACTTGATTTTCAGATTCTGTTTCACCCACTTAAAAAACAACTCCACCTGCCAACGCGCCTTGTAAATGTCCGCAATGGTCTTGGCCGCCAATGTGAAATTATTAGTCAGGAAAATATAGTGTCGGCCGGTTTCCGGGTCACGATACCCGACCCGACGCAGGTGAATGGGGCATGTCTTTGCCGTCTGCGTCCCCGTGAACGCAATGGTGTGATCGCTGGTGAGTCCTTTGTTGGGCAAAATAGGACGACGGCTGACCACGCGAGATTTCGCATTGGCCTTGAGGCGAGTCACAAAAAAGATCCCGTGTTCTGTCAATTGGTTGTACCAGGCGTAGTCATTATAGCCACGATCAATAGCCACCATGCTGCCTTTGGGAAACTCCACGGTACGTCCCACGGTAATATCACTGGTTTTGCCATCCGTGATGGTCGCGAACTCGGGGAGATAGCTGTCGTGGTTCAAGCCAACATGCAGTTTGATGGCACCCTTGGTCGAACGGAACTCGGCCCACGGAAAAACCTCCAGACACAGGTCAATGGTCGAGGCGTCCATTGAATACAACGGGTTATTAAAGCGAAACGTGTGGCCAGGTGAGAGTCCCTGACACCGACTCAGGAGTTTTCCGAACAGGGCCTCGTACAGGGCGTAGGGTTTGCCTTCGTTGATACGAGAGAGATTGGAGCGAGAGAGCTTGGCGCTGCCAAGATGATAGAGCCGATGTGCCTGTGTGGAAATATTCTCAACAATATCCCTCAAGCTGTTCCGCCCTGCCAGTTGGGCGATGGCCATCGTGACGAACGGCGACCACCGGGATGCCGTGCGGAAAGAACGACCTGCATGGTGTCGGTTGGCAAGGGTCTCGAATTCATGGCGAGGAATATATCTGAGTAATTGTGAGAATACCGTGTTGTGATGGGCCAAGGCTTCAATCTCCTTTGTTTTACAGTGTTTGCGCGCTTGCCCATTGTAACAATTCATTGAGAGTGAAGCCTGCTTTGTTTCTGTTAACGGGACACCAGTGATGCAGACTGGTAATGCTGGATGCCTAGATCCTATTATTGCGTAGGATCCAACATCTCTCATTTTCTTTATTCATGCGATTCAATATAATAATTTTTTTAGTCAGATTATATCGTATGGATTTTTCGTATTTCAAAGAATCTCGACAATGTACATCGTACTCTTTTAATCCTTGAATTTGAGAATCTTACTTTTTCAAGATGACCGATGAAAATTAATGTTCGTCGGATGTTGGGAAATCACGAATGGCGCCATACGATTTTCGAAGTCTCACTAGCTTTGACTTTGAACACCTCGTTCGTGACCTTCTCCAAGTCGACCTCAATCAGACCTTTGAGTCATTTGGAGCAGGGCCGGACCAAGGCATTGACTTGCGCCTTGCGCTTCCCAACTCGGGCTCGCTCGTCGTTCAGTGCAAACACTACGTGCAATCCGGGTACCGTTCACTCCTGGCTTCGCTGAAAAAGGAACGTAAGAAAGTCGATCTCCTTTTGCCGACACGCTACATGCTTGCTACATCTGTATCACTTTTGCCAAGGGCAAAGGAGGAAATCAAATCCCTATTCGATCCGTTCATTTTGTCAACTTCTGACATTCTTGGCGCAGAAGACCTCAACAACTTACTCAGACTTCATCCAACAGTAGAGCGAGACACAATAAAGCTTTGGATGACCAATTCCAATCTTCTTGAGATATTCTTGAACTCTGGTATTTACAATCGCACAGCTGGCGCTCTCGACGAGATTAAGCAAACCGTACGGCTCTATGTAGTCAACCCAAGCCTGCAGCGGGCGCGACAAGTACTAGCGGCCGAGCATGTTTGCATCATCCAGGGTATTCCCGGAATTGGAAAGACGACTCTTGCTCAAATCCTGCTTCTGGCGATGACAAACGACGGCTATGAGCCCGTTGTAATATCCTCTGATATTGACGAGGTGAACAGAGTCTATCGCGATGACCGACCTCAAGCCTTCCTCTATGACGACTTCTTGGGACAATCGAGCCTTGCGGAAGCACTTCACAAGAACGAAGACTCACGCCTTCTCAGCACCATTCGCCAAATTCGACAATCCGAGAACAAGCGACTCATAATGACGACAAGGGATTATATACTCCGCGAGGCCCAACAAAGACACGAAAAGATCAGCCACCTGAATACCGCGATACACTCTTGTGTTATGCGGATGGACGACTTTGGGAAAGTCGACCGTGCACGCATCTTGTACAATCACATTTTCTTCTCAAGACTTTCACGTGATACCAGAGTCGCATTGCTTCAGGATAAACTCTACAATGACATCATTCAGCACAGTAACTTCAATCCCCGGCTGATATCTCATGTAATTCAACT
Source organism: Nitrospirales bacterium (assembly GCA_965248225.1). Classification (GTDB taxonomy): domain Bacteria; phylum Nitrospirota; class Nitrospiria; order Nitrospirales; family UBA8639; genus Nitrospira_E. The sequence goes on along the minus strand of CBDFIV010000015.1, from coordinate 2,092,882 downwards.
CGCAGAAGACGCTCAACGAGGTCCTGAAGAATTTATCGCTCACATGATGAGCTCTCTTCAAAATCCGGGCCGGCTTTGGAGTCACGTTTTTGACAATGAGATTACCAACGAGGCTAGGACTCTGCTACTGATCTTGGCTTCTTTGGCTCGTCGAGCTCTACTTGAACCACTGAGGGCCGCAGTAGATCACGCCTGCAGAAAGCGATTGGGCACGGGTGTAAGTATTCGCAAGTTTAGGCAAATACTCTCGGTCCTCGAAGGGACATTCCTCACGATCGAAGTAAACACGAAGCGGGAACGTTTTGTGAGCTTTCATAACCCTTCGATTCGAGACTTCCTGCTGTCTTACTTGGAGCATCATCCGGAAGAGATCGCGGCGCTAATCGAAACGGCGACTGCCTTCGAGCAGTGCGAGCTGTTCTGGGGGTATGCGAAGGCGAGCGACCCTGAACCTAGTTTGCGTCCCTGGTTGTCCTTAACGCATGATCGTGACTTAAAGACGCTTGGCACGTACGTTCGGAACTTCATTCCAAGTCTTATAAAGGCTGCAGTACGTACGTTTACGTCGTCAATGAGCGAGGAGTGGTTTCCGCGCAGTAGAGAAAGCCAGCTATTGCTGGTGCTTGAAATGGAAAAGGCGGCACCAAACACGCTCACTCATGGCGATCTTGTGAAATTATCGTCTGCAGTTTTCGGCCGCTGGCGCGAAGGAACGGTTGATTGGCAGAGGACTCTGCAAGTGTTAGCTTTGATGCGAGAAAGGGATGACCTAGGCCTTGAATTTGTTAACCAGGCGGAGTACTTGAAAGAGTGGCTCGCAAAGCAAAAGGGAGACAAGGGTGTTGCTCTGGGGTTTGCTGAGCTGTATGGCGTTCTTCCCGAATCATTCACAACAGAACAAGCTCGCAAGCTCAAGTCTAGAGCTAGAAGTAGAATCAAGGAGAATGTGACATACATCGCGGACATTTTCGGATACTTCTCGGCTTTATCATATGGAGGTGCACATCGACTCGACATCGAAGTGTCTGAGCATTTCCCTGATTTCCTTCATTCCCGCATTAATGAGATAAACCGAATAACGTCCGTGCTGAACATAAAGGTGTCAAAAGAAACGCAGGGGATGCTTGTACGGGCGACGAGATTTGTTCGTGACTCGCACGACTTTTCGCGTCCGAGATATTCACCCGGATATGGAGCGAGCGGCAGATCTGCCGGCGCGCAGTCTGATGTGGACGACGAAAAGGCGCTCATCGAGGCTATGTTTCGGTCACTTGGAAAGGATGGCGAGTAGGCACCCACCACCATGATGCCTTCGCGGCTGTGGAGGACAGGGTGGGTAGGTGTGCGTCAAGTAGACCGACGAACAAAGCGGGAACCGGAGCATGCTCGCTTTTGTGTAGTCAAAGTCAGTCGCTGTAGGCAGTGTTTTCGATTTTGCAAACTGTAACGTGCTCGGTTACCTTGAAAAATCGGTATAACCTTAGAACCTAATGACAACACGAGATTGATCAAAGAGCCATGAAAAAGTTAGCTTAGCGATGTAGTTTTGGATTGGCATGGAAGAGTGGCAAGTATGGTTGGGAGTTTCTCCCAAGCATAAAGAAAAGGCAGAAGAAATTTAAATGTCGTCAATTTCAATACAAAGCATTGAGCAACAGATCACGGACATCGTGTCTGAGGGTAACATTGATGACTGGACACGACAGTATTGGGAACAAGGGGAATTCTTAGCGTTGGAGCGTCTGTTGCCAAAGTTCCTCATTGAGCAGTTGATGCGGGAAGTTGAGGATGTTCGTCCCAAGATCAATCGTAACTTTATACCCAAGCACAAAAAAGGTGGGAGTGTCAGCTATTATCTGCTACAGGAGTCGGCATCTGCGATGTTGGAGTTGTATCAGCATCAAGGGTTGATCGACGTGCTTAGCCAACTTGCGGGAGTGCCGTTGCTCCTGTGTCCAGATGAAGATCCTCATGCCTGTGCGCTTTATTTTTATACCGAAGCTGGTGATCATATTGGGTATCACTATGATACCTCGTACTACAAAGGGGCTCGCTATACGGTGTTGATTGGTTTGCGCGATCAATCGAGCAGCCAGTTACTGTGTCGGCTTCACACCAAGGATGCAGATCGGGACGTTCAAGAACTTTCTTTGGCGACTGAGCCAGGCACCTTCATTTTCTTTAATGGCGATAAATTGCATCATGCGGTGAGTCCCATTGCCGAAGGAGAAGAACGCATTGTGTTGACCCTGCAATACGTGACGGACCCGGCCATGAGTTTTGCCCACCGCTGGTTTTCAAATATGAAAGATGCGGTTGGGTATTTCGGCTGGTCCGCTCTCTTTCGAAAACCTACTCGGTAGCAGACCGTAGATCGACCAACGTGGCGTCGGAGTCTGCACCAATCACGACCACCGTTGTATTATCTTCCCCTCCCAATCGGTTCGCGGTCTCCACTAGTCGGTTGCACATTCGGTCGAGGTGTGGCGAGTCTTTCAGGAGCAGCGAGAGAATCTCCTGATCAGTGAGCATTTTGGTCAAGCCATCAGAGCACAACAACAACACATCAGTCGGTTCCAGGTCATACGTGTGCACGGTGGGCATGGCCTGCGGGTCAATGCCAAGTGCTTTCGTTAAGACATGACGAAGGGGGTGGGTGCGTACTTGGTCAGGGGTAATCAGGTTCAGCTCTAGGCGCTCTTCCATGAGGGTGTGATCTCTCGTCCAAAGAGACAACGCTCTATTTCGTAACACATAGGCGCGGCTATCACCCGTATGGGCAATCACCGCTTGGTTGTGATCTGGGGTTCGGGGCATGGCAATGGCGACGACCGTCGTACCCATGCCTTTGAGCTCGGAGTTTTGACTGGCTTGTTCCCGAATGCGTTGGTTAGCCAACTCGATAGCCTGCACTAAGAGGGTTTCAACCGTGGCAGCTGGAATGGCCTTGAAAGATTTTCCATCCAGTTGAAAATGGCAAGAAGCAGGAATGGTCTCGACCGTAATTTGGCTGGCGACTTCGCCTCCGGCATGCCCCCCCATTCCATCGGCCACTATCCAGAGCTGAAGGTCGTTATCGACAGAAAACGCATCCTGATTGATTTTGCGGACGCGACCGATATCGGTGAGCCCCACCCCCATCCATGTTGGCGACAAGGGCGTACTCATGACGCGAGAGATACCTGTGCTGGCGGGCCATAGTCTCGGACCATCCGGTCACAAATGAGGTCGGCTAAGGGTTCCAAATTTTTACAATCAGCTTCGTTATAATCAAGTAATAATTGTCGAGAGGCCCTATTCCCGTTTTGCCATTCGACCCAAAGGCGAACCGCGTCCCATCCGGTGAGGCCGTCGATGGCTGCCGTCCGATCACAACCAATTTCATGTTCGATCGCTTTCAAGCCACCTTTAAATCCAAGGCGCCGTGCCGCAAAGCACAGATCCAGATGTGGTTGGTCGACGACCAAACGAGGATAGGTTGTTTTGAGAAATGGCACATCGAACCCTGAGCCGAAGAACGTTACCAATAAATCGTACGAAGCCAGTTCCTCTTGTAAGCGATGTTCCGAAAGATTCTCTCCCTGAATCAGCGCTGTCATCTGTCCTCGACCATAGATGCCCACAATCGTGATTTCGCCATCAGGGGCGGGAAGACCATTGGTTTCAATATCTAAAAATGCGGTATTGGTCCGAAAGTGAGGATAGAGTCGCCAATGGTCTCGTGTTTTTAACGTTTTTGCAAAATAACGGGAATTACGATGACGCCATTGGGCTGTGGTTTCTTCCAAGATTGTATCATAGAGCGATTTGCGAGCAGCAGAAATGTGAGGAATGGTCGATTCCTGGAGAAAGATATCCCAGCTGGTTATGCCACTCTCCCAGAGAAGCCGTTCGGTGGATTCTCCGATACCCTGTAGAAAAATGAAGGTGGATAGCAACATAAAGTGATACGGATGCAAGCTGTCCATTCTAGCCTTGATTTCATCAGGAGGACAAGCTACATTCGACTGTCATCGTATTCTGCTTTGCCAGTTTAATGGAAAAAGAGGAACCATGGAATTTCAAGTACATAAAATTAAAATAACCATTGGCGGGATTCAGTTGCTCGCCGAGTTGAAGCCGAACCGAACGGCCCAGGCCATTGTTGATGCCCTTCCCATCTCGGCACCGGTGAATCAATGGGGAGAAGAGTTTTATTGCAAAGTGCCGGGCGTGAAAGATCACCGAGAAACAGCCAAAAATCAAGTAAAAGTGGGAGACGTGGCGTTTTGGGGCAATGGGGAAATGCTCGCGGTGTTTTTTGGTCGAACCCCCATGAGCTTAGGGGAGGATCCCGTTCCCGCTGATCGCGTGAACGTGATCGGCAAAATAGAGGGCGATGCGAAAATCTTGCAACAAGCTGCTGGTGCGACGACCATGCAGGTCGAATTACTGCAGGAAGGAACCTGATGCGACTGAACGCCCCTCGCATTCATCAAATGGCTGCTATGGTCGTGGAGCGCTTGGAAGCGCAAAGTCTGTTGAAGATTCAAGGGAAGGCAGAACCAGTGGTGCAGCAATTGGAGGTGGCCATCACGACAGAATTGCACGTGGAAGATCAACTCAATACTGAGGTACGAGACATGCTCAAGCAATACGAACGTGAATTCTCTGAAGGCCGTGCCGATTATCAAAAGATGTTTTCCATGGTGAAGAAAAAACTCATTAATGAACGTGATATTGTTTTATAACCCTCACACCGATTGAGTATATTGCATGTCCCTCCTTCTTAGTGACGAAAAGCAAATGCATTTGTCCCATGTCATTTTGGAGAGTCTTAAAAATTACCCCCAAGCCACTCTAGTTGGCGATCAAGCCAAAGTCCTTCGTGAAATCAAGTTAGTGCTGGCCGATCATATGAGACTAGAGGTCGAACTGGATAAAGAAGTTCGACGTCGTCTTGAATCCTATTCGCGTCCGGTTCCCGAAGGATCGCAGGAATGGGACGTGCTCTATCAAAAAACATTTGAAGAGGCCTTGCGCAAGCGAAAGCTTGGGTAGTTCCTCATCCTAATCTCCTCCGTTTACCATTTTTCTAATCCATCGTGTTGGTATGGGCGGCCCTTTTTGAGATGATCCTTCTCATCTCTAGCACTCCGTCAGGGGGCATGGTATGGTTTGCCACGGTTGCCCAAGGCTGGATCTCGCCGGCAGCAGATGGCTTTGTATGATTAAAGATCAAAAAACACTCGATGGAATTGGGGCTGCGTGTCTCTCGATTTTGCCTGGGATGGGTCATCTCTATTTGGGGGCAAAGCGGGCGCAGGTCTTTCTTGTCTGTGGCGTGGCCTTGTTGGTCGTGGCTAAGTTTTTCTGGCCCATGGGCTGGTTGTTCTATATTCAGCTTGCCATTTTTTCTGGAGTTGATGCGTTTTCCTTTGGAAAACGTGGCCGAGGACTCTTTTAACTTCAGTGTGTAACAAGGGAAATTTGTAAACGATGGCAAAGAAATATGAATGGATCGTGTTGGTCGTGAGTGTTGCGGTGCTCTGTGTGAGCTTAGCCACAGCTGTTGGTTCGGAGGAGCGGGTTATTAAATTGTATCTGACTGATGCATTGACCTTTCCAAGCCGACCCGTGCAATTGCAAGCGCGCCTGACTGAGCACCGGCCTGATGGGGATCATGGCATGCCAAAAGAGCCGGTGGAGTTTGCCCTTCAAGGGCGTGTGCTTGGGACGGTAACCACGGATTCCGAAGGTTGGGCGCGGTTGGAATTTGCTCCAAGAATGCGGGGGAATTTAGCATTACGGGCCAGGTGGGCGACCGAAGCCAAAGCTGTGGTGGTTGAAGGTCAAGGGGTTCTGTTGTCTTGGGAGCGGCGACGTCCGATGTTACTGGTTGATTTGGCGGTTCTTGTGGAAGGCGAGCTGGCAACTGAAGCTCCTCCGCCTGAGCTCTTTCCTGATTCCGGGCTGGTCCTGGGAAACCCCTCTGCGGCGGCACCGGCAGAATTACGTAAGTTGGGGAAGTTTTACTACAATTTGGTGTATATCGATCAGACCGGAAAAGGGCGGATTGAAATGATTCAATCCTGGATACGGAAGCATGAGTTTCCTCCAGGCATGATTCGAGTGCTCCCAGTCGCCTCCGACGCCTTACCCGAGCTGTTAGGCAGTTTGAAGGAAGAAGGATGGGAAAATGTGAGTGGGGGAATTGGGCGAACGACTGTCTTTGCCGAAGTGCTGGTCAAAAACCGTTTGAAAGCGATTATGTTACCGCTTCCAGGCAAGGACGAAAAATTCCCTCGGCGAGCTATTGTGTTAAACGATTGGTCGCGTGTCCGGCGGCATCTGTAAGCGAGCATAACGGTCATGAGCCAGAAGACGTCTATGAAAGCAGCCAAACCTAAAACGCGATTTGTCTGTCAAGAATGTGGGTACCAGGGCCTTCGTTGGAGTGGGCGCTGTCCTGAATGTGCGGAATGGAACTCGTTGCGAGAGGAAGTTCAACGAGATGCGACGGTCATGAAGCAACGCACGGTGACGGCGGGGATACCCGAGGCCGTGCCCATTGGGTCTATTGTCCAGAACGAAGAATTTCGTCTGCAATCCGGGATTGAGGAATTGAATCGTGTTTTGGGTGGTGGGGTAGTGCCTGGGTCGGTCGTGCTTATTGGTGGAGATCCAGGGATCGGGAAAACGACCCTCTTGCTTCAAGCGCTGAATTCCTTGGAAAAGACCGGGGAAGTTGGTCTGTATGTCTCGGGTGAAGAGTCGCCTCAACAAATTAAAATGCGGGCTGATCGGTTGGGCATACATTCTCCCAATCTCTATGTGGTGGCGGCGACTTCGCTAGAAGAAATTTTTAAAGTCACTGAAACGGTGAATCCTCGTGTCATCGTGGTGGATTCTATCCAAACGGTGTTTAGTCGTGAATTGACCTCTGCGCCAGGAAGCGTCAGCCAGGTTCAGGAAATTGGTTGTCAGTTGATGTGGTATGCCAAGCGCACGAATGTACCGGTATTTATTATTGGGCATGTGACGAAAGAAGGCGTGCTCGCAGGCCCGCGGTTATTAGAACATATTGTGGATACGGTGTTGTATTTAGAAGGTGATAAGGGCCAAAGCTATCGTATTCTTCGTGCCGTCAAGAATCGGTTCGGCCCCACGAATGAAATTGGCGTGTTTGAAATGAAAGATGAAGGCCTTATTGAGGTGGATAATCCATCTGCCATGTTTTTGACCGGTCGTATCGGAACCAGTGCCGGGTCAGTGGTCGTCTCCAGTGTCGAAGGATCGCGTCCTCTGTTGGTGGAATTGCAGGCGCTCGTGGCTGAAACGACCTATCCCATGCCCAAGCGAATGGCGAAAGGCGTGGAGGGTAATCGTGTGGCGCTATTATTGGCTGTGATGGAAAAGCGGTTAGGGCTCCACTTCACGGGGCATGATGTTTATGTCAATGTCGTCGGGGGATTACGGATCGATGAGCCCACCGTGGATGTGGGAATTGTGTGTGCGGTGTTATCAAGTTTTCGGGATATAGGATTAGATGCGCGGCTCGCGGTGATGGGTGAAGTCGGGTTAGGTGGTGAAGTGCGGCCGGTGCAACATGCTGATCTTCGCATTCGAGAAGCCATGAAATTGGGTTTTACTCGGTGTGTGGTGCCTGCGCCCAATCTTGAACATTGGAAACCGATTGACGGGATCGACGTGGTCGGTATTCGAGAAATTGGAGAGATTTGGGATGTGGTCTCGGCTCCGGCGACATAACATGAGGGTTTTATCCGTTTCCCATCTTCGATACCGTTTGCGGATTCTTCACATCATGTGTCTGACCTTGCCGTTGTTAGTCGGTGGCTGTGCCGGTATACACCAAGGCTCCTTTACTGCCGTCCCTGAGGATCAAAGCCAACACGTGCTTGATGCGTTGCGGCAAAAAGAGGCCACGATTCAGACCCTTCGGGGCCTCTTCCAGGCATCGGTGTCGGGTTCGGGCATTCCCTTTTCTCAACGATTTAATGGGATGATGTCGTATGCCAGTCCTGATACGGTTCATTTGCGAGGGTTTTTGAAGTTTGGTGTACCCATGATGGATTTTCATCGTGAGGGCAATGCGTATGAACTCTATTTTCCCGCTGAGAACGAAGTCATAACCGGGCAGGTAGATGGTGGGCCTGCTGACACGCAATGGGATCAAACCGTTCAATTGAGCATTCGGGCATTAGATGCGGTGTTAGGAAAGATTGCAGGGTTAGCCAACGGAGATATTCATGTCTTCAAGGGGGAGACCCATTACCGTCTGGATATGGATGCTGCTGCTGCAAGCTCTGCTACTCAGGAAGGTTATCTGGTACGGGCCTGGGTTGATGCCCAAACTTTAGAGTTGACCTCGATTGAATATCGACGATCCGATGATGATGTGATGGTCTTGGTGGAGTGTGAAGATTATCGAGAGGTCAAGGCGACAGCTCTTTCAGCGCAAGGGCCCATTCGATTGCCTTTTGTGGTGAAGGCCACGGATCATCGTTCAAGCGGAGGCTCGATTACGCTGAATTTCCAAGAGTTTGTTTTGAACGCAGCGTAGCGAGTAATGAGAAAATTGAGTCATGAATACGTGTGCCCGTAGGAAAGTCTGGCCTCAACGATGATTTTTTTAGCTGTTGAAACTGCGACCTCGCGCCAGAGCATGGCCATCTATCGAGATCAAGAACTTCTCGGGTATGCAGAATGTGATTCCAGCCGCTCACTCACCCCGCAAATTATTCCAGCCATTCACAAGCTGCTTGAAGAGGTGTCGGTAAGCATCACAGAGCTTCAGGGGTTAGCGGTTTCGATTGGGCCTGGGACGTTTACCGGTTTGCGGGTTGGGTTAGCAACCATGACGGCTTTTCGATTCGCCTTGGGGATTCCATTGGTCGGAGTCTCGACCTTAGAGGGGTTGGCTTGGAATCTGCCAAATTCCGAGTTGCCGATTCTTGCTACCGTCTCGATTCGTGCAGACATGGTGTATTGGGGGATGTTCCGTTGGCAAGATGGTCTCCTGGTTTGTACAGATCCAGATCAAATGGGATCCATGACAGAGGTCTGTGCCGGGTTATCCGAGCCGACGATCATTGTGGGAGATGCCTGGATGCGTCATCGTGAACGTCTTCAATCAAGCAACGCTGCTGTTGTTGAGGGTCCAACTGATGCGATGTGGCCATCAGCGAAGGGAATTGGCCAGGCCGGACAGATATTGCTGGCAAAGGGAGATGTTCTGCCAGAAGGCTGTACGCCTCGATATATTCAACCGTCGTATGCGGAACTATCCAAGCCGTTCATTCCCACTCAGAATCTCTCGACGTAAGGGGATAGGTCTTGAGCATTGATGGTGAGAAAATGCCAGAGTCGGAAATAACAAAGATCGACAGCTTGGCTGTTCATCCGTCCAATCGCTGGTCTATTCAAAAAGCGACCCTTGGGAATCTTGAAGAGTTGGTCAATTTGGAACAAGCCTGCTTCTCCATGCCATGGTCTAGGAAGAGTTTTGAGGCTGAATTAGGGGGGAATCAGTTCAGCCACGTGTTGATGGTCCTTGATTCAGGGCAGGAGCAGAAGATTCACGCGATTGCGTATCTCTGTATGTGGATAATTTTTGAAGAAATACGGTTTTTGAATGTGGCCGTTCATCCGGATTTTCGACGTCAGGGCCTGGCAAAAGAACTGATTGGTCATGCGTTAGATCTTGGGAAAGAGGCTAGCTGTTGCAGGGGAATGTTAGAAGTGCGAGAGACGAATCACTCGGCAAGAAATCTCTACGAATCCTTTCAATTTCAAGCCCATGCCATTCGAAAATCCTACTATACGAATCCTACTGAGGATGCTATTCTTATGACCTTGGAACCTCTTGCCTCGCCAGATAATGAAAGGGAGGAGGCGCGCGGCCAATCAGTCGGTAGTCAGACAACCATTCACACTCATTCATGATGAACCAGGTGAAAGGGGGTACCTATGGTGACCGAAGAACAGATTGTCGAGACTTTGCGGACATCGAATGACGAGTATCAAGAATTGGAAGAATCTCATCACCGGTTAGACGCAGAATTGCAACAATTGCTCAAGCATCATGTGCTGACGCCTCAAGAGGAACTTGTCAAAAAACAACTTCAAAAAGAGAAATTGGGAAAGAAAGATCGAATGGCAGCTTTGGTTCGAGAGCATCGTGCTTCCTTGGAACAAGCGGCGACGCCTGGATAACCTGTTTTTTCTGCTTTATTACGTTGTACCTTTCTGAATAATGGCAGCTTTTTCTCCAACCACGGCCATGAATATGGTCGTGCACCCGCTCCAGCGTCACATCAAAGAAATCAAACGCCGGCTGATGGTGGTCGGGGCCACGATTCTGGTCTTTTTTGTCGTGGCTTTTTCCTACTCTGGCCTGTTGATCGATTGGTTTAAACGGCCATTCGAAGATGATTTGATTTTTTATGCCCCGGCGGAAGCGCTCCTGGCTTCGATCAAAATTTCTTTTCTTGCGGCCATCGTTATCAGTTTTCCCATGATTCTGTATCAGTTTTGGAAATTTATTGAGCCCTCGTTGCTCAAGAAAGAACAGCGATGGGCGGTGCCTATTTTTTTTCTGGGTCTAGGGTTTTTCCTGTTAGGGTTGACGTTTTGTAATCTCATCATCTTGCCGCTCGTCATCAACTTTTTTGTCACCTTTGGTATGGATCGAGACATTACTCCCGAATTGGCCGTTGGGATGTATGTGGATTTCAACGTCAAGTTTCTCTTGGCTTTTGGCTTTGCGTTTGAAATTCCCTTGGTGCTGTCATTGTTGGCACGTGTGGGATTCGTTCAAGCCGACGTCCTGGCTCAATACCGCAAATATGCTGCCATGGTGGCGCTCATTGTGTCAGCGGTGATTACGCCGGATGCCACGATGTTTACGATGTTACTGATGGCCGTCCCCTTGATCGTGTTGTATGAGATCGGCATATGGGGTGCCAAGTTTTTTGGGCGACCTCCTCGTCCAGCACCGGATGCTGACAGTGATGACCCCAATTCTGAAGAACCAGATTCTGTTGTGACCGATGAGCCTAAGGGATTGTGACGAAATTTGAGGATTGATGCGTGGGCTATGAGGGCTAGACGAATGATAAGAATGGCAGGATGTTTCGTGGCTATCGTCGCGATGGTGTTGCTGGTTGCACACATAGGGTTTGGTGAAACGCGACCCAGTGGGTCGTCAGGGAATCGCACCTCTAATTTACCATTGGTCCATCCGAAAGACTCAGATCAACCATGGCAGGGCGATGCTCCGAGTATTCAAACGATGGTGGTGACGCCAGCGGGCGTGGTGTATGCGGGCTCGTTTGGGATGGGATTATTTCGAAGTTCGGATCGCGGGCAATCTTGGGAACTGCTCAATCGGGGGCTAACCGATCCCTTCCTCCTGTGTCTGGCGGTGATGCCCGGGCACCATGTGTATGCGGGAACCATGCGGGGTGGAGTGTATCGTTTGTCCTTACAAGGGGAGCAATGGGAATCTATTAGTCAGGGCTTAGAGGACACGGAGGTGAAATCGTTTCTCGTCCATGAAGGGCAAATCTACGCCGGTAACGGCCAGGGCGTACATCGATGGGTGGAATCCGAGCACCAATGGATAAAAGCTGGTGAGGGGTTGGACCAAGTGTTGGTTCCAGGATTAGCCATAATGGATGATGAACGACTCTTGGCGGCGACCTCAGGGAAAGGGCTGCACCATGTTCAACTTGGAGCGGTCGGCCCATCCAAATGGATTGATTCGCAATCGGTGTTTGTGGATCCGCGTGAACGATTGCCCCATCGATATCTTCGGGTTATTGCGGTCAATCACGCACAACATATTTTTTTAGGGACCCAGGATGGCGGAATTTTTCGCAGTACCGATCGGGGAGTGTCTTGGGCCTCCCTCAGCCGAAATCTTCCCAATGATTCCATTCGAGGAATCGTGCCCATCCAAGAGGATGTTGTGGTGGCCACAGGCAAGGGCATTTTTCGATGGAAGCATGATCAGCAAGAATGGATTGAAATGAATGAGGGGCTCACGCGGTTGGCCGTTCAAAGTTTGACGATTGCCGGTACGGGCGATTGGTATGTGGGCACGAGCAATGGTGCTTTTCGGCGTGACGATGGGGGAGCCCAGTGGACAAATATTAGTCAGGGGTTTGGCGTACAGATGGTCCCTAAGGGACCGTACGATTAACCGATGTTCTTCGAACCAGTAAAAAGTGAGAAGTAAAAAGTGAGAAGTTAGGAGTCAGGAGAGAATACATAGGAATAGCGGGGTGCTAAACGGCAGGATTTTTTTCTCTTGCGTTTCACTTTTTCCTTTTCCCTCCTTACTACTCCTGACTTCTCACAACCTCATGTGTTGTTTACGATGTGAAAGGATGAAAAATGAGCGAAGTCGTTGTGACAGATCAGACGCGTGTGACTATTGCGATCAAAGTGGAAGAGGAAGCATGGGGTGAGATTCAGTTGAAATTTTTTCCTGATCTGGCTCCTAACCATGTAAGAAATCTGGTGGGCCTCGCCACTGATAAATTTTATGATGACACCACATTTCATCGCGTGATTCCTGGTTTTATGATTCAGGGGGGCGATCCCAATAGCAAAGACGCTGATCGCTCGCGACATGGGTCTGGTGGACCTGGACATCACGTGAATGCAGAATTTAACAAAACCCCTCATACCCGGGGCATTGTCTCGATGGCGAGAGCGCAAGATCCCAATAGCGCAGGGTCGCAGTTCTTTATTTGTGTGGCGGATGCGAATTTTTTAGATGGGCAATATACGGCCTTTGGCCAAGTCGTGAGTGGCATGGAGGTGGTGGACCGCATTGTGAATGTTCAGCGTGATGGCAATGACAATCCCCTCCAACGCATAGAGATGAAGCTGGCCGTTACTGAAGCCAATGCCTAACCCATGGCGGTATGGGTTTCTCCTTCTTGTCTTAGCGGGAGGTGTTCTGGGCTGTGCGTCCCCTCCATTCTATTCGTATCTGGTTTATGAAAACCCAACCGCGTTTGTTCGTTTAGAATTTTCCCCATGGGCCGATACAGATCGGCCCCAAACCTGGAACGCGCATCCCGCGACACTGTCTCGTCGTCAAATCCAGAAAGCCTTTGAAGGCCTTCGAGTGCGAGAGCATCGTGCGGCCCCGATCAGATGGGTTCGGGGAATGGCTGAGCTGGAGCCCGCTTTTCGCAAAGAGGAAATGGAGGTCTTAGTTCCTCGATTATTAGAGGGTCTGGAGTTAGCCGTGCCTCAGGAACTCGTGACGTTTTATGTGAGTCATCCCTTGAATGCGACGACCCGAGAAGTGACGTCAGGGGGGCTCTATGTGACCGAGGGACGGCTTCATATTATTTTGAGTAATTATCGCGCCATGTTTGGGATTCCCCCTGCCGGCCTCATTTATGATCGACGGTTCCCGCTGTTTTCTTTAGGGCCGTTAGGTGTTGATATTCTCTATGAAGTGGCAGAGGAGAAATGGCTTCATGCAGAGGAGGAAGGCTTTTTTGATTCAATCTTTGGTGACGAACGGAGTGGGGAGATTGTGTTGGATTTGTCGAAGCTGTCGATGATGAAGATGTAAGGTGGTGCTGGTAGGGTTGAGAATGTGAGGCGTCAGATTGAATGTGACTGACGCCTCACATGTTGCTGTTGAGCTGTCTTGGTTATTTGCTGTTTTCGGCAGAGGCCACGGTGGCCGTCCCGTCAGCTTGGGGACAGGCATCTTCTGTCATATACAGTAAGTAATTCCCCATGCCTCGAATATCGCCTTGTTGTTCTAATGGCCGGTGATGGACTAAGACCATTTCATATTCTTCCTTCGTGCTCACCGGGAACCCAATGGGATTGGAATAGACCTGGCGGTCAGGGAATCCGATGAGAGTTCCATCAAGCAACACGTCAGGCACGGTTCGCAGGAGGGTCTGCTGACGTGTGCGATTTTCCAATGCGATCAATAATGCGCCGTTATGTGAGTGAGGGTAGGCAAATTTCACGCATCCATCCACTAAAAATTTGAGTGGTTCTTTGATGACATGTACGCCCGTGTCAATGGCAATGCCTTCATCTGATTGGTTGGCCGGTCGTTGATCGAATTTACTGAAGCACACCACATTGACGCCCACTTGATACACTTGCATGGGATGCAACTCTTCCTCCTTGGGTGCGGTATAAATCGTAAAGCGAGCCATCGCATCTTTAGTCGGAGCCGCTTTGTGGTAAAAGGCCACCAAAGCCATCAGCTTATGGGTTTGATCCAGCTTGACGCCATGTCCGATAGGAAAGCGCGTTTCCCGCATTTCCATCCCGGCTCCCGCAAAAAATAATGGTTCACCAGGGCAGGATATACTATCTTGATCCATGTCTAACAGAAGAATATGGTGGAGGTATTCTCGTGGCAATGGTTTGCCCTCTTTGGTAAAGATCTCGGTCTTATACCCCGTCATGTACCGGTCTTCAGGAATGGTGAAAAAATGTTTTGGCATACTGGCCGCTAAATCGCCACTGTGTCCGACTGGAAGATCAATGGGGCCAAAGGTAATGGAGATGCTATCAGGTTCAAGTGTTACCGACGTCAGAGGTTTATTGAGGGTCGGCACTTTATGAGAACCATGAGATTCTTTGTCATGTGCCAGGGCGAGTGGGGCAGTCAGACAACACAGGAACAGGGCTAAGAAAATCCGTCCAAACATGAGGGCTCTCCTTTTCACAAAGATGGTGGTGTATCGAATATGAGGAGGTTCATTCAAGGGTATTTCTTTAGAAACAACAAACGGGTGCCATGATTCTGAGCGCAGGGATGCGAAAACGTCGCTCATTCATGCTTCGGCACTGTCAGGGAAATTGATGAAGTTCATCGAGGGGGAGATAATGAAGGTGTAAATTAAGTATCATAACCTAACCCGCTCGGTAAATATGAGTCAAGAACAATCAGGAGCCAGAGTTGGGAAGCTTGCAGCAATAGCTAGATGAGGTTCCTCGGGTTCTTAATGGTTAGTAAACGGTAAAAAAAATGAACAAGTCCAAAACGTCAAAGAAAGTCCCTCGCGTATCGAACGAGAGACCTCATGCCGAGCCGGTGACCAATCACTTGGCCGATCGTCGTAGCAAACAGGGTCTATCGCAAGCGGAATTAGCCAAGCAGGCAGGAATTACGCGACAGGCGGTCTATGCCATTGAAGCCAATCACTATCTCCCGAGCACACAAATTTCACTGAAATTGGCAGACGTCTTACATTGTGTGGTGGAAGATCTCTTTAGCCTGCAA
Organism: Nitrospirales bacterium; assembly: GCA_965248225.1. Lineage (GTDB taxonomy): Bacteria > Nitrospirota > Nitrospiria > Nitrospirales > UBA8639 > Nitrospira_E. The sequence continues at coordinate 2,077,599 of CBDFIV010000015.1, read as the reverse complement.
GGACGAGACGTGGTCGTGGATGCTGAATTGATTGGAGGCCTGTCGTCGCACAGCCTGCCGATGCGCGTAAAATTATCGCAGGTGAGAACCCGACTGCTTGCGAGACCGATGGCCGAATTGGGAGACATCTTAAATTTCGTCATGCCCGCAGATGGGGTCATCTTGAAAAATTCTGAACAGAAATCTCGCAAAAAAAATGCGCCGGTTGCAGTGAAGCTCTTACATGCACGGGAAGTCATTGAACAGAACATCATGATTGCCGGCTGTGACCCAGCCTTATTTTTGGCCGGTGAACATGTCCGGAAAATCAATGCCTTGTCGGGTATCACCAATTGGACCATGGGAAGCGCCAATGCACTGAGCGCCCTTCAGCGGGGAGAAGTCCATATGGCGGGATTGCATCTGGTCGATATGAAATCAGGAGAAAGCAATATTCCCTATCTCAAACGTCATGCCCGGAATCGAGATTTAGTTGGAGTGCATTTTGCCTCTTGGGTGCAAGGCCTGCTCATTCAATCTGGAAATCCCAAACGGATTCGAGCAGTTCAGGATTTGATTAAGCCAGGTGTACGTCTGGTGAATCGCGAAGTCGGGGCGGGAGCCAGGTTTTTCTTGGATGCGCTGTTAGAAAAAGTGGGCATGACGGGAGAACATATTAAAGGCTATCAGCATGAAGTGATGTCTCATTTAGAAGTGGCTCGTCATATTCGAGATGGGATGGCTGATGTGGGTGTTGGTGTGGAAACAGCAGCTCATCATTTTGGATTAGAGTTTATTCCCCTCCGAGAAGAGCGTTATGACCTCATCATGCGAACCGATTTTCTTAGCACACATCCGATGGCCACGAAATTTCTGGATGCGGTGGTCAGTCAGCCTTTTCGACGAGAGATTGAGGCCCTCGGTGGGTATAACCTCAATGACGTTGGCAAAATGCTTGAATGGTAAAGAGTAATTTCAAACTTAACCCCTAATCCTCCTCCGTAATTCCCGACATTTTTAATCGGGAATCCATCCGCGCTTCTCCGATAAAAGAACCTTTAGTCGATTATTTAACAAAAACTACAGTGCCTTATAGATTTTCCGTGATGCCGGGGCTCGGCCCGGCAGTCGAGTTACTTTCCTTTCGGGAAAAGTAACCAAAGCCAGTGTGCCGAGCATGCTCAACAGCTTGAGGGTGGAAGTCCCTTTGACAACCTGATGGAGGTGAAGTCATAGCGAAGCGCAAGGGCGTCGTCGTGAGGCGGGGTCTGAAGGCAGCGTGGAGCAAAGGCGTGGGCCGATGAACAAGAACCAGATACGAGGCAGTCAGGGTCGGACGAGTGGGCTGGTTTTCACGAAGTCCGTATCCATCAAGGGTCCTGGGTGTAAATCTGGCGGTCGTGCGCTGAAAGCGGTTGAGCTTCCCTCGGGAGGCCTCTCGTCTGTCTTGGCAGCAAGACTGAGAACTGAGTGATCAGTTCAGACCGGGCGGGAGGAGTCAGCAGAGGGCATAGTAGTCCCGAGAGGGATGAAGGCCTGAACGGTGCGGAGTGGTCAGTAGGCAGTGGAACTCATGAGCGACAAGCGGCTGAATGACCAGTTAATTCTGGCCTTCCCGACAGAGGATAGGGGTGAAGCCCTAAGGGCTGACGAGGAAGTGTCGAATCGCTTGCGGCGAACCGCCCAGTCGAACGCCCGGCGAGGGGTGCCCAGGTGAGAGCAGTCTCTCCTGGGGGCTAATCGCATAACCCACCGAACCGCCGTATACGGATCCGTATGTACGGTGGTGTGACAGGGAAAGTTCGTGAGGACCTACCTATGTCGATTTGACACCCAGTCTAGCCTCATAAGATGGGGTGGACGCAGAACAGGGGAGAGCGGGTCGGGTAGCCAGGGGCGGTTGCCCGCCCCCAGCTCCCACAGAACCGGACTTGTGGGTCGCACATCCGGCTCTTCAAGTCGATCCCTCATGCCCCAACAGCGTCAGCTGTTGGGGTAAGACCCATTTGGGCTGGTGGTGCTCCCGTTCCCACAATCGCATCAGCGTGATCACCCGGTCGTAAAACCACTGGTTCCCATAGGCCTGATGCATCCCATAGGTGCGACTTTTGAACCACGCCCCGCGACGGCTATACGCCGTCTTGGTCGCCGACTTCACAGAGACACCACGTTGCAGTAAGTGCCGCAACAGGTAGCGAGGACACCGTCCTTTCTGCCGAATGATGATCGCTCGCAGTCGCCTGCGCACATGGGCATCAATTCGACTCAAGCGACGCGCTCCAGGCTCGGTACACAGCCGATAGTAGCCATACCATCCGCGTAGATAGCGATTCACTGCCCCCATACAACCGCGCAAGGATGACCCCCAGTTTCGAGGGGTGAGCCCTCGAATCCGTTGGGTCAGCCGTTGCTCGGTACGGGGAGACAGATGAATCTCCACGCCCCCTTCCGGGTTCTGCTTCAGGCAGAACCCCAGAAAGTTCAGGTGGCCAGGTCGATCCACTGAACTCTTGGCCTCGTTCACTTGCAGCCGCAACCGGTCTTCAAGGAATCGACGCGTGGCCTTCAACACGCGTTGACCGGATCGTTCACTCCGCACGAAAATTTGACAATCGTCGGCGTACCGCACGAACCGGAGGCCACGACGTTCCAGCTCCCAATCAAGTTCATCTACCACCACGTTAGATAAGAGGGGAGACAGAGGACCGCCCTGGGGGGTGCCTTCATCGGTCGACACCCGCAGCCCATCTGGCAGTACCACGTTCGCCTTGAGCATCTGATGGACGAGGTGCAGGAGACGCCCGTCTTTCACCTGATGAGCGAGGCGGTTCAGGAGCCGTTGGTGATTGACTCGATCAAAGAATTGGGACAGATCGATGTCCACCACCCACTCGTACCCCGCTTCGACGTACCCCTTGGCTTGCGCCAGCGCTGTCTGGGCCCCTCGCCGTGGACGGAACCCGTGGTTGCTGTCGTGAAAGGAGGGTTCATACATCGGCTCGACGACTTGTCGCAGAGCCTGTTGCACCCAGCGATCCACCACATTGGAATACCTAATCCGCGGTCACCACCCCCCGGTTTGGGAATCCAAACTCGACGGATGTCCCCCGGTTGATAGTGACCCGCCAGCAACTGGCGACGCAGTGCCGGGAGAAGCTGCCGAGAAGCCTCGACCACTTCGGCGACGCTGCGCCCATCCACCCCTGCCGCGCCCTTGTTCCGCGCGACGTGTCGCAAGGCCTTCGCTAAATTGCTCGCCCTCGCCATCTGCTCTAACAGGTGAGGACCCTCACCTGTCTGGGCGGTCGGAGTGTGGGCGTCCTTGTCATCCGCTCTCAGCAGCAACCACGTGTGGGCGTCGGATACGTCCGAACCCGCCTCGTCATCGCCCCCTTGCGGGCTGTCGGCAAACGCGAATGACAGTTGACCCACTCCAACCTTTCTCAACTTGCCACCCCCTTCGCTCCCCCGGCATTACCCGGCTTCATCACTACTATGAGGTGGTCCGACTTCTCCACAGGCGTGGTGCCGACGTCGTCGCCTTCGTCCGCTCTACCACTTGATGGTGGACCCATGGAGATCTCCTGGGGTAAGGATGACTTGCGTCCCGCCATCGCCGCCCCCACTACTGGTCCGGCCACGGTCGGATATGGGGCGTCGCGCTGTGGCGCACGCTCACCCAGTCCGGTCCAGCCTGCATAGGGGTTCATTTGCATTCGGTACGGCGGTTCGTCTCGGGCTTCCATCCCACACGCCCTCACGGGCAGAAGGTGTTGGCCGCTGGCCAGCCTTCCTCGCGTGCAGTTGCCTCTGACTCGTGGTTGCCTCCGACAGGCCCCACAGGGGACTTCCACCCCCATCAACTCATCCATGCCCAGCGCACACCAACTCGCTCCGCTCAAACAAGGCCCGCGTAAAGATATGAGCGTCCTTCCCAAAGGCCAGACTGAAGGCGTCGATTTTTTGAATATAAAAATCATCACAACGTGCACCTTATTTTCGGTGTCGGCTGCACGGCTCGGGCATGCCACAAGGCCAGGGGAGCTTAGGATGAAGGTTGGACTAACTTGCGGAACCTATCCTGAACCTTGTCGCGGGGCTCAGACAAGGTCTGCTGATTGGTTCGAGCTTTCGTCTCTTGGGTCAGATTGCAGGTGCAGAAAAGCGAGGAAGTACTGATTCTGATGTCCATATTCACTTGTCAGCAATGTGAGAGTGGGGTATTCTGCTTGTATGTCGAGTGAGGAGTTATTGACCCGCATTACTGTTAATCCGCAGATTTGTCATGGGAAGCCGTGCATTCGAGGATTACGCTATCCGATTGAACTTGCGATTCCCCGTGGTCTTGCCACGGGGATCTTATTTTCCGAGAATTAGGGGGTGAGTGAAAGTACTGTCCACAAAGCGAGTCATTGTGCGTGGCAGATTCATTATCACATTGTCTTTCCGGTGAAATATCGTAAGGCCTTATTAGCGGAGGATGTTGTCGAGATCATTGTGGAAGCCACGCGAGGGATTGCTGAGCGGTACGATATGGAGTTTGAACGATTGGGGTGTGATCGAGATCATATCCATCTGTTATGGTTCTGCTCATCCGAAGATTGCTCCGGGACAAATCGTGCGAGTGTTCAAGAGTATCACCGGGCGCGAGTTATTCCGGCAGAAACCAGCCTTGAAGACAGAGTTGTGGGGAGGGCAGTTTTGGGCTGATGGCTACTATGTGGGCACCGTGGGAGAGGGCGGCAATTGGAGGGTGGTCGAACATTATGTGCAGAACCAAGGCAGTCCCAGAGAAGACCTGCGTCAGTTAACCCTCTTCTAATACCCCGTGGTCTTGCCTCGGGGATCTTTATTGGTTGTTAGAGCTGATGAGCAGCGGCACATCCACTGAGCAGATATTGTCTGATTATCCTGATTTAGAAGAAGCCGATCTTCAGGCTGCCTGTGCCTTTGGAGCTCGCCTCAGCCGTGTTCAACGAATTGAACCGGTGGTGGGGTGAAGTTCCTCATTGATGCGCAACTTCCAAAACGACTCGCCAACGATTTGACTGCTGCTGGTCACGATACACTTCATACTCTCGATCTGCTCCTCGGAAATCAGACACCTGATGATGATCTGGTCTCCCCTTATCAACCTGACCCTCAAACTTTAAGGAGTCAGCGCTCTACGTCGTGAGGAGCGGCTCAAGAGAAGGCGGAGAGGGAACAAATCCGTATCATGAAACACGCAACCTGATCCCAAAATGCAAAATCAAGGAAGGCTCGATTTCAAGGGGTTTTAGGCTGTGACATACTCTCGAATGTCGATTTCGACGCCGGCGAGCGCAATGCCTTCAGCTGTTTTGAGTAAATGGGCTGTTGTATCTTCTGCCACATACTCTTCTCCACAATTGCTACATACGTCTGCTGGTACATTTTTGATAACCAGGGTTGTGCCGTTTTTTCTAAGGTCACAGTCACTTGCCCTGACTGTGTTGTGCCATGTCTGCAAATCACGCATTGCATCATTGACTCCTTCTACTATATGTCGTATCCCATTCTTTTGGATTAGGATCATAGACTGTAATAATAATCTCTTGTAGCTGGACTCGATTTTCAGCGGCGACAACATGAAGAGGGCGAGTCTTGGACCATCCTAGGAGTCTGTCTGGCTTAGGGAATCGAGAGCGAAAAAGCGGCTAAGCGAGGTCAGATTTTGAAGATTTCGCCTGATCATAGTGGGACTATGGTTCAAGAAATCGGCGAAATATGGACCGCTTGGACACTTTTGCAGCCGATTCTTCCTAAGTCCGACAGGCTCCTAGCATGAGTCGACTCGGATACGGAGTGTCATCTGGGTATGAGGCAATAACGTCACCTTTCTCTATAACATCTCGTACCTCTTTTTCAGAAATGTTTCGCTGAAACATTCGCTTAACTGCGTGGATACGAAATACAAGTTGATTGGGTTTGGTTGCCATGGGTCTTAAAGTTCTTATGCGCTTCGCATAAATATTTTAGTCTTTCTGAAGTAATCCTATCCAACCTTTAACGGAAAGTACAGTTGCACAATCATGGGTCTCGTCACGCGAGCCGTTTAACTTTTTTCTGGTCCTTATTTGTCTGGAAAGAATGTGTGCCACAAGACAGTCAAGCCCGAAAATCGCCTGCTCCAACGAATATAAGGTATTACCTCCTAATCTTCTGGCACTTGATGTATGCCGAAGTTCGTTCCGAGGACCGAGCCCCTTTTGTTTTGGTACTCGTGTCGAGGTTAAACATTTGCAGAGAAAATACACTGACACTCAGGGTAAATGTATGCCATGAGGCAAGCACTTGTTGGTGGGGCGCGCATACTCGCGGAGCCCTGAGCTTTGTCGAAGGGCTCAAGCAAGGCTCCAGGTCTTGGCGGTATTCACTCAACGGGCTGTCGAACAGACGCCTACCATGCGTCTTGAGAAAAAGTGAAACCACTAAAGTACAAGAGCACATTCTTGGAATCGTGCCCCTTTTCTTGAATCAGTCTGGGCATGTTGCTATGTGACAAGTTGGTTTATTTGATAAAGAAAGCAACTTGACCCCTACTTGCCCCTTACCTGACCTGTCCGCTTGACGGGGAAGCTTACAGGACCAACTTGCGGAGTCTATTCTGAGCCATAGCGAAGGAATCAAACAATGTATGCCCATTGATTAGAGCGTCGGCCCCTGGATCAGGCAGCAGGCGTCGTTAGGCGAAGGGGACCTAGCGGACTCACCAATCCCAACATTCTGAATGGCCAAAGGACAGGGGCAGGTCACATTCATTTATTTGACTTTATTTATCAAAATTTAGACAATCTTCTACCTTATGGGAATTTTATAAAAGAATTCTTTTTGTTTAGGTAGCAAACCATTGGACTCATCGAATAAAGAAGAGGGCTTTGCTGATGCTTTTGGAGGAATACTAGAAGTATTCGGAACAAATGTCCCACAAATTACAGTTGTAGTTGCGGTGGTGCTAGGATCCTTAACGCTGGACCAGTATTTCCATGCGGGAGCATGGACGATAGTGGCTGTTCTATGCTTTTCCCTTGTTGGTATATTCAAAAGACAAATACCTAGGACTCTTCCCAGGACTGGAATTTTGGCATTCTTCTTCGTTGTAATACTTGTGAGCCTACCTGGAGGGTACTACTTTGCGTGGTTGGAAAATGCCAACTTAGGGAAGCAAGTTGAAGACCATAGAAAACTAGTAACATCCTACGCCGCATTCGTTAGTTCTATTCCCATAGCAATGTTGATTATCAGTTATCGACGCCAAGAGGAGGTATATGGACCACCTTATCCCTCAAGCATTGAAGAATCCTTAACACAACAGATTTACAAATGTTCGTTTTACAGAGAACAGGTTGTTTATGAGGTCAAGGTTAAGGAAATGGATAATGATTGGGTAACCTTTTCAACTTGTCTTTCTTATATGATAACTAATAGGGACTTGAAACCCCATAAATATGATATAGGATACATTTTCAAACACGATAGTGGGGAAGTATTTGAAGCGATTATTAATAATGAAAAAATCGATCATGCCAGAAAGGACTATAAATATGGTAGAGGTGTACGCATTCCCAAAACTATCCCTCCCCAAACTACCCAAACGGTTTTTTTTCGTGTCGAAGAGAAATTCCGATTGAATGATTGGGACCTGTATACAACATACATTCCTGCCAGCGATCTGAAAGTGAGGGTCCACAATGGTTTCACCAATTTACATTTTGATTATGAAGATTTATATTTTGAATTCTCGGAGAGGCAGGATAATGCGGATGGAAGTTGGGAAGTCCATATAACTAAGGGCCTTTTACCTAACCAAGGTCTGAGGCTCCATTGGAGCGGATAAAAGATGAGGAAAAATAGAATAGATAGCTATACTCCAAATAACGAAGTTCTCAATGCAATAGGGCAAGTCTGTGAAGACAGCAAAATGAGGCAAGCTGTGGCAATTAAGCTGGCCAATGCACACCAATCAAACGAGTCTGAAGAAAATTCCTTCAAGGTATTATCGCAATGGAGGGCAAACTTACCAGAACCAAAATCAGGGAAAAAGTTTGTATCTGATAAATGTTAAGAGCTATGGTAGGCACCAGCATTGAACTTGACTAGAACAGAAACCTTTTGTAGTTGCTATATAAATTTCACTATGTCTATTGTAAAAATGAGATTTCAGCTACCCTCATCAAACAAAAATTGAGACAATGCTTTAGGGGTTTAATGCTAGACTATAGTTTATTAATTCGAGAACTGCTATTTTTTAAATGGTAATAAAAAACCCAATCATCGAAAAAATGGTCGCTTGGGAATACATGCAACCAAGAGGCTTTTACCCAACAAAGAGCTGCGGCTCTACTAGATTAAGGAGAAAAAAATGACTAGCGTTATCGAAAACAATGAGATCCTTAATGCTGTTGAGCAGGTCTGTGAAGACAGCGAAATGCGACAAGATGTGGCAATTAAATTGGCCAATCAAAGCCAATCAAGTGATTCTGGAGTGGAAGCATTTCAGTTACTGGCACAGTGGAGAGCATCGCTACCCAAGCCTATTTCAGACAAAAAGTTGTCTTGCGCTAAGTGTTAGAAAATATGAAAATCCCAAGCATTGAGCTTTGGTTAGAGCTAGAAACTCGATGTAATTTGCAATGTAAGTTTTGCTATAACTATTGGAAGGATGGCATTTCGACTGCCCCCCAACGACTTACTACTGAGAAGATGCTTGAGGCGCTAGCAAACTTATTCCATTCAGTAGATTGTGAAAAAATCGCTATTTCTGGGGGTGAGCCACTATTGAGAGAAGACTTGTATGATATTCTTGCTTTCATCAATGACAACCGAATTCCAATGGTTCTGACTAGCAATTCCATTCTTCTAAGTAAACATAATATTAATAGGCTCATACAATTAGGAATTGTAACATTTCAACTTCCACTTCTTTCTTCAAATAAAGCCTTGCATGATATGTTGAGTGGGGCAGAAAGCTGGCAAGAAACTCTTAATTCTATAGTGATGTTAAAAGAAGCTGGGGCAAATGTAGTTCCGGTCTTTATTGCTACAAAAATAAACCTTGAAGACTTTCCAAATGTCCTTGACATATGCAGCATACTAGGAATTGAGGAAATAATTTTCAATCGATTCGTGCCTGGCGGATTAGGACTCAGGAACCAAGATCTGATAGGAATCCCAAGCGAAAATGACCTTATCGACATAATTAGGAATGGGAATTTAAAAGCACATCAATTAAATTTAGATATTCACCTAGGTGTACCGATAGCCCTACCTGCTAATCTAAGGACTCAGCTTGACCGGGTAAAATTGAGTTCATGCCCAGTTGGGGCTGCACAAAAAAAATGGACGGTGGATTGCGAAGGAAACATTAGACGTTGTAATCACTCTCAAGAGTCTATTGGAAATCTTTTAAATGGGGGGGCAAAGACACTATTGAAAGAATTAGGCCAAATCAGCATGCGCAAAACGGAAGAAGAAAATGTTCGGACTTGTTCCTTTCTAGGAAATGCCAGACTTATTCAAATTGGTAGTCATTAATTCGGGATAACCTATTAGCCTCAGACCAAATTTTCTAAAACAAAGTGCATCACGGTATCCTTTTAAATGAAAATGGGGTTAGGTCGTTTGTTGCATGATATTTCTCACAGCTCTCTCTCGAAAAAAAATAGAATAGAAGTCCAGCTCGACTGAGTCTTTTCTAGACCTGTTAACCTCACGTTCCCATTCAAGAGCTTCCGCCTTGGTGTCGTCAAACAGCCTGCATACCGGCTTAACTCCAGTTGCTACTAGATTTTGTGGTCCGCTGAATTTTTTGGAGCGGAGCCGGGTCGACGGCGATAGCATTTTCCAGGAGTCGATGAAACAAGAGGCCCCGAGAGCGCGAGGTCCGACGATTGAATCGAAAGATAAATTCATTCAGGTAGGCGTCGAGGTACTTATGGTCAAGGCGTCCCTGGTATGTGCCCAGGAGCCAACGTTTCACCCGTGAAATGGCACGGTGGACTCTTGGCAACAGGTCGTCTGCGTCTGGGTCGTGATTTCCCCCACCAGAGGACTTTCGCATTGGTTTGTGCGCATACCCTTCGTCTGCCAGACAGCAATAACTTGTGAGTCCGTCGGTGATAATCGTACTGCCAGGCTCAACATGCTGCTGAACGAAATGCTTGACATCCGCGCTTGTTCGGCCCTTAAGCGGTTGCATTCGCATTCGCCCACTTCCTTTGTCGTTGATTTCCACGGCAACGCCAACCAGTTGCTTGTTTCCTTCTCCACCCAAATAGGCTTCATCAACTTCAACGTGCCCGGCAAGACGGTTGCGGGAGGGGCGAACCATCGCAACCCGTAATTTATGAAGCATGAGCCACGCAGGCTCGTGACCGCTCATCCCCAACACCCTTTGCAACGTTTGAGCACTCGCTCCATTTTTCTGGCTCGTAAACCACCAGATTGCCTGAAACCAAATGCGCAACGGGATACGAGAATCTTGAAAAATCGTTCCGGCCAATGGTGACTGCTGATATTGACATGTGGAGCACACCGACAACCCTCGCTTGGTTTTCCACCTCTTGTGATTCCCACATTTCACACAGATATACCCGTCTGGCCAGCGAAGCTTCTCAATATGGGTGCGACAGGCCTCCTCAGTAAAAAAACGGGTCATCAGATCGGACATGTCCGTGGGGTAACTCACCATGTCGCAAAACACTATATAGTGTCTGTGCGAAAACGCCATCAACCAAATTGGGCGCGGACTTTTTCATTTCCTTGATCCTGAATCTTTTGCCTCCTGTGTGCACAACTCCTGAAAACAGGGTATTTTTTGTGTAGAATGCCTCATCATTCGCTCTCATCACCAGGAGGATCGCGACGATGCGGCAACGCTTTGCACGACAGTTAGCCTTAGGCCAGACCCCGATCGAAGACGTCCCAATTCCCCTCAAAAGTCGTGAGGAATTGCCTCCCGTGTTGCGTGGGCTTCAGTGGATCTTTCAGACCCCCGCGATCAATGAGCAGGTGTTTCAGCTGCTGGAGCAGAAAGTCATCGGGACCAAGAAAGCCACGGGTCGGCCCGGGATGGATCTCTGGCATGTGCTGGTCCTGGGCGTCGTCCGGTTAGCCTTGGATTGTGACTATGACCGATTGGAATACCTGGTCCATCATGACATCTTACTCCGACGTATCATGGGCTTAGAGTCGTCCTTCAGTGGGGAGTTTGGCCACGGGTTTCATCACAAGACGTTGAGTGAGAATGTTTGTCATGTGGATGAAGCCCTCTTGGCCGAGATCAATGCTATTGTCGTGAAAGCCGGTCGATCCGTGTTTAAAAAAAAAGACGACGAACCCATTCACGCTAAAAGTGACACGTATGTATTAGAGACCAACGTCCACTTCCCGACGGACTTGAATCTCTTGTGGGATGCTTGTCGGAAATGTCTGGACCTACTCCCACGGCTTGCCCACGCCCACGCTTTGCCTGGCTGGCGCAAAGCGGCCACCTGGCAGACGCAACTGAAGGCGTTGCTTCGGGTCTGTGGGTCGATTCATCAGGGTGGGGGTGCCAAGAAGCCCGAACGGCGGAAGAAGGCCGTGACGACCTATCTCCAGAAAGCCTACGCACTTGAAACGAAAGTCGTTGCCAGTCTGTTGGCTCTTCGCACTCAGCCCTTGTCCCTCGTGGAGCAGAGTACACTCGTAGAAGTCGAGTATTTCCACGAGAAGCTCATCAAACATCTGGATCTCATCGAACGGCGAGTCGTGAAGGGCGAGACGATCCCCCATGGCGAGAAAGACTTTTCGTTGTTTGAACCCCATACCGAATGGATCAACAAAGGCAAAATCTCGCCGGCGGTGGAGCTCGGGCATAAAGTGCTTATCACGACAGATCAGTATAGCTTGATCCTCGACTATAAGGTGATGGAGCAGAGCAGTGATGTGAAAGAAACCCTGCCCTTAGCCGACCGCCTGCTGACCCAGTATGGTGCGAGGCTCCAAAGTTGGAGTGTGGATAAGGGGTTCAGCGCGCAAGACGATCGGGAACTCCTCGAGCTGTTTATCCCCGAGGTGATCATGCCGAAAAAAGGGCGGCGGTCCCAAGCCGATCAGGCCCGGGAAACACAGTCGACGTTTCGCCGGTTACGGCGGCAGCACAGTGCCATCGAATCAAACATCAATGCCTTGGAACACCATGGGTTAAATCGGTGTCCCGACAAAGGCTGGTCGGGGTTTCAGCGGTATGTCGGATTTGGGATCTTGGCCTACAATCTTCACAAGATCGGGAATCAGCTGCTGGCCCACGACCGGCAACGCCACCCTCGACTCAAACACGCCGCGTAGCACCGCCAGCGACCGAAAATAATCCTGTCGCCGAGGAAGATCTCTGTCGCGAATCAAGACCACCGTCATGGTGAGAGCTCTTCCTCAGGACCTGGCGCCAATAGCGAATGAGAAAAAATGCTCGTGAGCACGAAAGAAGATGCTGAAAAGAGGTTGGGGGAAATATTCCGGAACAGGTCCGAGGGAAAATGGTGTGTTCTCGCAGACACTAGATAGTGGGGCAACTGGAGTCAAGCCGGTATGCAGGTCAAACAGTGGTACCAAATCCGACATTCTAGCGAGCACTACAATTTGAGCGAAGCGAGTATGACCGCCTTCCAAGAGTTCGCGTCCATCTCATCTCATGAAGCCGGACGGGGGATCAAATCGACATAGGTAGGCGGTCACCCGCTTTCCCTGTCACACCACCGTACATACGGATCCGTATACGGCGGTTCGGTGGGTTATGCGATTAGCCCCCAGGAGAGACTGCTCTCACCTGGGCACCCCTCGCCGGGCGTTCGACTGGGCGGTTCGCCGCAAGCGATTCGACACTTCCTCGTCAGCCCTTAGGGCTTCACCCCTATCCTCTGTCGGGAAGGCCAGAATTAACTGGTCATTCAGCCGCTTGTCGCTCATGAGTTCCACTGCCTACTGACCACTCCGCACCGTTCAGGCCTTCATCCTTTCCAGGACTACTATGCCCTCTGCTGACTCCTCTCACCCGGTCAGGAGAGATCACTCCCTCCTCAGTCTTGCTGCCAAGACAGGCAAGAGGCCTCCCGAGGTAAGTTCAACCGCCTTCAGCGCACGACCGCCAGATTTACACCCAGGACCCTTGATGGATACGGACTTCGTGAAAACCAGCCCACTCGTCCGGTCCTGACTGCCTTGTATCTGGTTCTTGTTCATCGGCCCGCGCCTTTGCTCCACGCTGCCTTCAGACCCCACCTCACGATGACGCCCTTGCGCTTCGCGATGACTTCACCTCCATCAGGTTGTCAAAGGGACTTCCACCCTCAAGCTGTTGAACATGCTCGGCACACTGGTTTTGGGTCCTTTTGCCGAAACAAAAGGGCCTCGGCTACCGGAATGAACTTCGGTATCACAAATTATCTGCATTGTTCCTGTGAAAGGGTTTTTCTGAAATAAATTGTGTTTATGATTATAATTTTTGGGAAAGAAAATTCGAAAAATTCTTCTGGTGAGTGTCCGGGTTGAGGGCGACAGCTTTGATTTGGGCGTGGACGTGTTGGCCTGGATGGTGCGCTCTGCGCAGCGATCACGATCGTACTTTCGAACAGTATCCTTAAACCTAGAAACGGCCGTTGGATCACGAAAGTCTGCATAAGTTCTTCACGCACCTAGGAAATTTAAAAAAACTCTCTTCACCCATAAGGTGACCACGAGTTTTTTAAATTCCCCATGCACGTAAATATCTTCCACAGCTTTTTCGCGCCCAACTGCTGTTTCTAGGTTAAAGATCGCCTATGATGTCGCTTCTTTCGTTTGAGCACGATGCTCAAGAAAAAGAAACATCGATAACACCACAAACCCGACAATGGCGACGTAGAGAAGGACGATCAGAAACTGATGCCAGCCATCTGCCTGGTCGGCAATCCTGCCGCCCATGAAGTCGAACGTCATGGCTGCTAGGTATCCCATGGCGTCGATGATGCCCACAAGCACGCCACAATGTTTTCCACCATAATCAATGGAGAATACGCTCATCGGAATGTAGTAGCACGGTGCGATGGCTAGGCCAAACAGCATGATGGACAGCAGGGAGACGATCAGCCCTAAATTTCCTGCCAATTCCAGGCTTGGTAGGAGGAGAAGCATCAGGATGCATCCTATGGCCATCATCATCATACCGCCCAGAATGACAATACGCCTCTTTTTGTTCAGTATGTCGAAGACAAACCCTCCCAGCAATACGGAGATCAAACACCCAATTGGAAACGCTGACGATGTCATCACCGCTATCCCTGGCTTTAAACGAAACATCTCTTTCAAATAGATTCCGATAAAACTTTGAAACTTCATCAAGACAGCCAGACTCATGATACTTGCGCAGATGAGCCAGACCCGTGGACTTTTGGCAAAATCTAGAAGCGCTTTGCCCAGTGAGGCTTGATCAAGGTGATGAGACTGTGTCGGATCATCACCATCAGATGAAGGGCGAGACTCCAGCCCCATATCGGTGGGGGACTGTTTGAGGATGAGAAACAGCAATATCAACACACCACCCGCAAGTGCGACGGCGATCCCAATAACCGATTGCCACGACATCACCAGAAACAAACTGCCCAGCACTAGCGTGGAGAACACGGAGCTCAGCCTTGAGCTGGAGGAGAGGATGCCCCAAATGCGCCCCCGCCAGTTGGTTGGATACCACACACCGATGAGGTTGGCCATTGCAGGCCAGCCAGCCGATTTTGCGAAAAGCGCGAAGAAGTAAGCTATCGAGAAAAACAACACGCCGGACATGGTGCCGAAGATTCCCGTTGCCAGCATGCAGAGAGCAAGGGACAAAATGAAAATTTGTCGTCCACCAAATCTGTCCGCTAACACACCGTTTACTAACTTGCCAGCCAGTATGCCGGCCGTACCCCAGCCAAGAACCTCTCCCCAAGCAGTTTTGGTGAGCCCGAGAGACGGATCGTCAAGTATTGATGGTCCGGCGTTCACCACGGTTGCGCGGCACGCTATCAGCGCGGCGTATCCCAGATACATGCCTGCTAAAACCACCATTTCCCACTTGAACCGTTGGTCATTATGTAACCGGTTCACCACATCCGCAAGCATACAGTACCTCGTAACAGGCTTGTGTTGGTCTTGGTTTTCAATCTATTGGATCGATGCTATAAAGTGATTCTGGCTACATTCAAACATTAAGTGCATCTCGTGTTTCCCGAAATATTTCGAGTGAGGCGTCTGCTGCGCATCATGGGGATTGCGGCCTTTTATCCAAAGAAGAATCTTTCTGTAGCCAGCCTCTTATTCAACCGCTCCCTAATCCAACGCTTCATGTCTGAGGGCGACGGCTTTGATTTGGGCGTGGACCCGTTGGCCTGGATGGAGCTTGAGTGTGGCTAATGATTTGCGGGTGATGGTCGCAAGAAGAGGGCATCCAATATCGAGTTTAATGTCGACAAGAGGGTGTGCTGTATTGATCTCTCCAATTTCTATAACCGTGGCTTCCAGAAGATTCAGGACGCTTGTTTGAAATGAAGGTGGACTGGAAATAATACTCACGTCTTTGGCGAGAATTTGCACTCGTAGCCGTTCTCCAATGTGTCGGTGTTGGTGAGGGACATGGAGGTGGCCGCCAGAGAAGGCTAGTTTGGTCAGGCCAAATTCTTGATCTTGCTCAGCTACAGTGGTGTCGACAAGCGCCCCAAGATGGGATTCCGGGATGAGATGCCGAAGATTGAGTTGCGAAAACACATCTTCAATCGGTCCACTGCCTACTACTTTTCCTTCCTTCAGTAACACCACGGTTTTTGCGAGCTCGACGATTTCATTCAGGTCATGACTGACATAAACGATGGGAATGTGAAATTCTGAATCCAGCCTTTGGATGAATGGAAGGATTTCTCGTTTTCGTTGCAGATCAAGGGAGCTGAGTGGTTCATCCATGAGCAAAAGTTCTGGGCTGGTTAATAAGGCACGGCCGATGGCAATCCGTTGTTGCTCTCCTCCTGACAAAGTAGAAGGGCGACGATCGAGCAGGCGTTCGATATCCAAGACCTGGACGACTTGATCTAGAGTTATTCGGCGCGCTGATTCTGCGGTGCGTTTCCATCCATATTGTAAATTGTCGCGGACATTTAGATGAGGAAAGAGTCGCGGTTCTTGGAAGACGTAGCCAAAAGATCGTTTGGATAGTGGGACGAAAAGCCCCTCGCTTTCATCTTGCCAAACCTGGCTATTCAGAATCATTGAGCCTGAGGGTGAACGTTCTAGCCCAGCAAGACATCGTAATAGGGTTGTTTTTCCACATCCTGATGGACCAAAGACCGCGATGATCCCTTCGGCGGGAACTGTGATGTTCACCTGTAGATGAAAGGTGGGAAATGCGAGGTCAAAGCTGGCGGCTAATGGACTCATGTCACATGGATGGGTAGGCGTCGGTTTGCGGTATACACCCCGAGGAGGACGATAAAGGAAAAGAGGAGTAATCCGGCTGATAGCGTGTGAGCTTGAGCATATTCTAGGGTTTCCACATGGTCATAAATGGCAATAGACAGGACTTTGGTGTGTCCTGGGATATTCCCCCCGACCATCAGCACAACGCCAAATTCTCCTAGTGTGTGCGCGAATCCTAAAACAATGGCGGTCAGGTATCCACGAATGGCCATTGGGGACGCCACCGTGAAAAACGTATCAAGCTTCGAGGCCCCTAGGGCCCAAGCCGCCTCTAAGGGCTTTTTCCCGATGGCTTCGAAGGCACTATGGAGTGGTTGGACGACAAAAGGGAGTGAATAGAAGGTTGAGGCAATCACCAGCCCGGTGAATGTGAACGAGAGGGCTGAGCCAGTCAAGTCTTTCCAGGGTCCACCTAGGAGGCCATGAGGGCCAAGTGCGATCAGGAGATAGAACCCTAAGACTGTCGGCGGTAAGACGATGGGAAGGGCTACGATGGCTTCGACTATGGTTCTTAATCCTGAAGTGGTGAAGGCAAGCCACCAGGCAATGGGGGTTCCTATGAGTAGAAGGACGATAACTGTGGCTCCGGCAAGTTGCAACGTGAGCCATAAGGGTCCTAATTCCAGATCAATCATGTAAGAGGTATTTATTCCTGGCTTATTCTTAAAAAGCCTATAGTAAGTTTAAAACGACAAGATGTCAATTTAAAGTTGTATTTTCTTGAAATTGGCGACATTCGCAATCCTAGTCACTGTCAGTCATGGTTGATTGTAGCCAACGGGGATTTTATTGATTTGCTATAGGTTGAATGCGTTTAAAAAAAAATGCGCCGAAATGGGGAGAGACGAATGGGCGATTAGAGAGGGAGGGGAGTTTGGTCGGTTGGAAGTTTCTCTTTATTCCTTGCTGCAGGTTTGGCCATTGAAGATTGTGCATGAGGAGGCACTTCTGGCGAGTTTCCATGATTTTAGAAGGGGAGGGGTTGGATCTGGACGAAGTTGCACGACCACATCAATCATATCGCCAACTTCTAATGTTTTGAGATGTTCTTTGGCAGCATCTTCGACCTGAACCCATTGAATCCCGGAATTAGTGGTAATGAGGAAATATCCTTTATCCGCCTCTAATCGGACGATGGGACTGTAATAACTTTTGAGTGATGTCGAAGCTTCTGCGAAGACAGGAGCGCTTGTGAGAAATAGAAGAACGAGGGCGAACAGACTATTCATCATATATTGAGGGGGCATGGGGGTTTCTCCTTCTAAGAACAAAACTGATAATTTTGAGAAAGCCTCTGATTGTCTCAAGATTTCGGGCGGCCTGTCTATGGCCAAACTGAAATATTCACGAATGGCGAAAAGCTCAACAGGCGATTAAGAAGAGGTTCGTTGTATGGAGACTTCAGTGGCTTGGGAGTTGTGGATGCGATAGGCACGAATATCCTGGCTCTCTGCCTTCTCTAAGGAAATAATGAGGTGGAGGGGTTCGGGCAGGTTGAGTTTGTGACGATAACTTTCAAATTCCATGGCAATGGTGATATCGGTTTGGGACGGTCGTGCGGGGCTCGCGGTATGGGAATGGTAAAAACCTATCAGGTCCAACTCTTTGGAACGAATGTCGCGTTGGGCCATGGCCATTTCACGGGCATCCATTTGGAACGCAATGTCAGCACGTTCCTCAGGAGAGAGTCGCTTGAGGTCAGAAAGCTTGGCTCCCTCAAAACGAGAGAGATCCCCCTCTGACAGATTGGCCAGAATATTTGTAATGCGATAATGCTCGGAGACGGTCTGGTCTTTCCCAGAGAGAATCCCGCAGCATTCGTGCGGAGCCAGTTCTTGCGCATGAGCAATCATGTCTTGAATGATGCCAGAAGGAAGGTGGAGCATGGAGATCAGAGGCTACAGACCACCTCATAGTCCTCTCCCAATTCCGTGATGATGGGATGAGGTCCGCAGAGAGGGCAATCAGGCGCTTTGGGGCGGCGAACTTTTCTGAACGTCATGTCTAACGCATCATAGAGGAGAAGGCGGTCAGCTAGTGTTTCTCCCAGTCCGAGAATTTCTTTGATGGCTTCATTGGCTTGCAGTACACCAATTGTTCCGGCCAAGACACCCAACACGCCCGCTTCCTGACAATTAGGCACTAACCCCGCGGGCGGTGGTTCTGGGTACAAGCAGCGATAGCAGGGGAAGCCTTCATGCGGTTTGATCGTGGCCAGTTGGCCCTCAAACCGAAAAATGCTGCCAGAAATGAGGGTCTTTTTCGCGAAGAAACAGGCGTCATTAATGAGAAACCGAGTCGAGAAATTATCAGATCCATCCAGAATGATGTCATATTTTTCAAGAAGAGCCATGATGTTCTCTTTGCTGACATGCTCAGGATAGAGTTCGAGTGTTGTCTCAGGATTCAATGCCGCTAAGAGTTTCCCACCGGACTCAACTTTTGGCATACCAATGCGATCGGTGGTGTGAAGAATTTGTCGTTGCAAATTTGAAAGATCAACCACATCGCCGTCCGTGAGCCCGAGGGTGCCAATGCCCGCTGCGACAAGATAGAGTGCGGCAGGAGAGCCGAGTCCGCCGGCTCCAATAACCAAAACCTTGGCGTCTTGCAGTTTCTTTTGGCCCTTGCCTCCCACTTCACTCAAAATCATTTGGCGGCTATAGCGATTAATTTGTGAATCGGTAAATTGCATAGAATGCGTTCTTTTATTCCACAACGTTTAATTCAATGGGATCAACAATGCACCCTTTTTGCCGAAGGCCCTCAATGGCCCGTTCAATTTCATCGGCTTCGCCCAAGAACTCCACATCGAGCCAGCCAGTGGTCTCACGAACATCGGCTCGTCGAATACTGGTCACCACCTGAAACTCGTGTCCAATTTGGTGCAGAATGGGATCGGGAATGTGTTCTTCCGGATATCGAATGTGGTAACGAAGTTTGGCCATTTAGCTGCCTCCTGCAATGGCGGGAATAATGGACATTTCATCGCCCTCTTTCAATGGGGTCTCTTTGCCGGTGAGAAATCGGATGTCTTCTTCGTTGACATAGATATTGATAAAGCGCCGAACTTCTCCCTGTTCGTCACAAATTCGCTCTTTAACACCGGGGTGGGCTGTTCCTAAATTCTCAATAATTTCTGCAACAGAATTACCAGCAATTTCTACTTCATTTTTTCCACCGGTCATTGGCCGAAGCGGAGTGGGAATTCTTACCTTAATCATGTGTGCTCCTCAATACCAAAGGTCTGCGTAAAGTGCTTAAGACTGGGTTGTATGCGAGTCGGCCGTCCCACCGAGTCGACGACGGCTTCTTGTGTTTTGAGACCATTGCCTGTGATGTATGCGACCGTGACCTCGTCTTTTCGTATCAATCCCTGTTTGACCAGTTTTTGTAACACTCCAATCGTGACGCCTCCAGCGGTTTCGGCAAAAATACCCTCGGTTTGGGCCAGGAGCTTGATGCCTTCGACGATTTCATCATCGGTGACGGCATCCATGGCCCCATGACTTTCTGCCACCGTTTTGAGCGCATAATAGCCATCAGCCGGATTCCCAATTGCGAGAGATTTGGCGATGGTGTTCGGTTTCACGGGCTTAAAGAAATCGCGACCATTTCGATAGGCCGTCGCAATAGGCGAGCAACCTTCGGCTTGTGCGCCATTGATTTTGGTCGAAACAGAATCAAGAATGCCAACTTTTTCAAACTCTTTGAGCCCTTTCCAGATTTTCGTCAGCAACGATCCGGAAGCCATCGGTACGACCACTTGATCAGGAGCGCGCCAACCTAGTTGCTCGGCGGTTTCAAAGGCTAGAGTTTTTGACCCTTCCGCATAATAGGGGCGAATGTTGATGTTCACAAAGGCCCAGTGACGTTCTCCGGCGATTTCGCTGCACAAGCGATTGACGTCATCATAATTGCCCTCAATCTCAATCACGTTTGGGCGATAGATGAGATTGCCTAATACTTTTGCTGCTTCAAGGTCGCCAGGAATAAACACATAACATTTCATACCTGCCGAAGCCGCATGGGCCGAAACAGAATTGGCCAAATTTCCCGTGGAGGCACAGGCCACGGTCTCAAATCCCAATTCGCGCGCGCGGGTGAGGGCGATGGCGACCACGCGATCCTTAAACGAAAGGGTCGGGTGATTCACGCAATCATTCTTAATGTACAAATTGTCGAGACCTAAAAACGCGCCAAGGTTTTTCGCATGAACCAGTGGGGTATAGCCGGCGTTTTTGCCGATGAAATTTGTGCCTTCAACAGGAAGCAGGTCGATATAACGCCAGAGGCTTTTCGGGCCAGCAAGAATCTTGTCTCGCGAGATCGATTTTTTAATCGCGTCATAATCATATTTGACTTCCAAGGGCCCAAAGCACAGTTCACACACATGGATATCTTGGGTGGGATATTCCTTCCCACATTCCCGGCACACGAGTGATTGCATTTTCTTTGTCATGATGGAATCCTCATCTTCAAAACAGCTGTGTGGCTTGTCACGCTCCGGATGAAGAGGTGAGCTTTAAATGGCACAAGCCTCGGGTTCGTCATAATCAAGGAGTTCTGTGATCGTGGCTTCAGGCCCACAGAGCGCGCATGTGGGATTTCGCTTCACGCGTATTTCTCTAAAGGTTGTCGTTCGGGCATCAAAGTCTAATAAGCGATCAGTCAGGGGTTGCCCAATCTTTAGGATAAGCTTGATGGCTTCCGTGGCTTGAATGGTCCCAATAATGCCAGCGACCACTCCAATAATTCCGGCCTCCTGACAAGTCGGCACGACGCCTGCTGGTGGCGGATTTTTGAAAATACAGCGATAGCAGGCTGATTCGTTTGGCACAATAGTCATGACCCGGCCTTCAAATCGTAGGATGCCCCCATGAACCAGCGGTTTGTTTTCCATGTAGCAGGCGTCATTGATTAAAAACTTGGCTGGGAAATTATCAACACCATCGATTACGACATCATATTGGCTGATCATCTCTCGGGCATTTTTTGCCGTCAGCCGTTCTTCATATGTATTGACCTGCACATCAGGGTTTAAGGCTTGAATTTTTTCTTTAGCTGATTGTGTCTTAGAACGACCGACGTCAGGTGTATGATGCAACACTTGTCGTTGAAGATTGGAAAGATCGACGACATCACTATCAATTAATCCAATGGTGCCAATCCCAGCAGCCCCCAAGTAATAGGCGACAGGGCAGCCCAAGCCGCCAGCACCCACGACAAAGACTTTGGCTTGCAAGAGTTTCTTTTGGCCTTTGCCGCCCACTTCAGGCAACAGGATATGTCGGCTATAGCGTGTAATTTGATCGTCAGTAAAGCTCATGGCTATTCAATTGTTGAGAGATGAGGCTTAAATATTGAAGTATTTTTCAATGCTGAGATAACGTTCACCGGTGTCGCAAAGAATGGTGACGACGTTTTTTCCCTGTCCAAGGGTTTCCGCAATTTTTTGTGCCGCAAAGACATTTGCTCCTGCGGAAATGCCAACAAGTAGACCTTCTTTCTTCGCAAGCTGTTTGGTGGTCTGATAGGCCTCTTCGTCTGTGACCGTCATAATTTGATCCAGTAATGATCGGTTCAAGACTTCTGGAACAAAGCCGGCACCAATGCCTTGAATTTTATGAGGACCAGCTTCGCCTCCGGATAAGACGGGTGAGCCTGTGGGTTCAACCGCGACGATTTGGACATTGGGGTTTCTCTCTTTAAAGACTTCCCCGCAGCCGGTAATGGTGCCGCCAGTTCCGACCGCCGCAACAAATGCATCGACCTTGCCTTCGAGCGCGTCCCAAATTTCCACGGCGGTCGTTTTTCTGTGCATGGCTGGATTCGCCGGATTCGAAAATTGGTTCGGCATAAAATATTCGGGGTTGGCCTCTAAAATACTTTCAGCTTCCTTTATAGAGCCTCGCATCCCTTCCCTTGCCGGGGTCAACACTAATTGTGCTCCATACGATGAAAGCAAGCTGGCTCGTTCCAGGCTCATGCCTTCAGGCATGACCAGGATGAGTTTATAACCACGAACGGCAGAGACAAGGGCTAGTCCAATCCCGGTGTTGCCACTTGTGGGCTCCACAATGGTACTGCCGGGCTTCAAGAGGCCTTGCTTCTCGGCCTCATCAATCATATTCAAGCAAATGCGGTCTTTAACGCTCCCACCCGGATTGTAAAATTCGGCTTTACCATAAATGGTGGCCCCTCCGGATGGAGAGAGGCGATTCAACCGAACAAGTGGGGTGTTGCCAATGCCTTCAGTGATGCAGGGCAAAAGTTTTCCGTTCATGCCCCACCGCCCATAAAAAACAAGAATTCCACCTTGTCATGTTCTTTAAGAGATGTGGTCCCTAGGTTTTCCTGGTCAATCATCTGGGTGTTGACCTCGACGGCGACTAATTGAGGATCAATGTCCTTGACCTTCAGGACATCCGCTACCGTAGAAACCTCTAGGTTTTCTACTTTACCATTTATGGTTAATTGCATTGGTTACTCCAGCATAAGTACTGAGAATTCCTCAACAAAAAAACGTAACAAACCCTTATAAAGCGAGTCAAGAAAATGGTGGTGAAGTGTGCTTTTAGAGCAGAAGGGGGACTAACTCTTTAGCCCGTCCCTGCAACGAGACATCCACGACTGATGAGTTGGGTGTGGCCTCCATATTCATTTCTACCACGAAGGCGCCGTGATTTATGGCCACAGGGGCAAACGAAGCTGCGGGATACACCACCCCGGAGGTGCCTATGATCAACAGAATATCGCAACGCTGCAACACGGCGTAACTCTGCTCAAGGTCTTCAGGAGCCAGTGATTCCCCAAACCAGACAATGTGCGGCCTTAGCAATCCCCCGCAAAGAGTACAGCTTGGCGGAAACGGTAAAGGTACGTCATGGTTCGCGGTCATGTTGTGACATTCCGTGCATCGAACTTTCCAAATATTACCATGAATTTCCGAAAGGTGTTGGGTGCCGGCTGCGGCATGAAGGCCATCGACATTTTGAGTGATGACCCAAAAATCCGGAATCAGGGCTTCGAGTTGGACGAGGGCTTGGTGTGCAGCATTAGGACGTTTCGTGGATAGCAATTCCCGTCGCCAGTTATACCATTCCCACACCAGTTTGGGATCGCGGGCAAACGCATCAGGCGAGGCCAGCTCCTCTGGTCGAAAATTCTTCCACAGACCCTCAGGACCTCGAAATGTGGGAATCCCACTATCCGCAGAAATCCCCGCACCGGTTAGCACAGTGACCGACTGAGCTTTAGCGATTCTTTCTTTGATGTCAATTAGTGTTGGTTTGTGGAGCATTGTTCTCTATGCGTGAAAAATTTCTGTAGGACGACACTCCCATTCCGATAAGAAAGATAATCCTTTACCTGGGTGTTGGGAATTTGAATATGGCGATTCTATCTATTTTATAGGAGAGTGGATGAATAGAGAAAGCCTTTTTAAAATAGTAATTGGAGATCACATATGAAATGGCGAGATAACAGCAATGCCATGCCTTCTATTATAAAGCTTCAGGTGCATCTGTATTCGCTGGTTTTGGTTTTTCTGGTTTTACCTAATTTAGGGTGGGCTGAGGAACTGGGAAAAGACGCACGAATTCGTTTTGTCCAGAAGATTCTTCGTGAGGTGAGTCAAATGGTGCCGAATATATCAGATGAATTTTTTACTTCTGGTTACGAAGGAAGAATCGAAGGCGAAAAACTTGGCTTGCTTAAATATATAGGAAAGTCTCAGGGAGGTATTGGGGATGGTGAAGGATTGTGAGAAACCGCCGCCCGTGCAATTCCATTAGCCCAAAAAAGAGGGTATATGGCTGTCGAGCTGACACAGATTGCCAATGCCCAACTTAGGGCAGGATTTCCTGAGGATAGTATTGCCACTACAAATGCCGCACTGGAAATTGCTTTATCTCACAAGACAGACCCCATGTTTGATTCACACTTGCACTTCATTTGGATGACATTCATGAATGCAGACCAATTCTCGCGTGCAGTGGAGGTGGCCAAAATGAGCTCTTCACGCAAGGATATTGCGGAAGCCCTTGAGGTCATTGGCTCTTATCAAGCTCAAGCAGGACAATTGGAACAAGCCCAGCAGTTGAGGGAGGAAGGTGAAAAAATTAGGAATTCAATTGATGACCCACACACGAAGGCATTTTTACTGCTAACGAAGGCAAAGAATACAAGAATTAGAACCGAAAGCTGCGGTCATATTATTGAATCAAGCTATAGTCGCCGCTAGAGCCATTCCAATTCCCACTGACAAATTAAATCTCTTGCTGAGAATTGCTGTTAAAGAGAAGAAAGTTGGGGAGGTGGAAATTTATCAAGAATTGATCGAGGAAGTGGAACGAGAGATTCAGATGGTTCCAGATGTATATAAACGAGTTCGTCTTTATTTAGATTTGTCCTCGACGGTAGAAGAGGAGAGCGGAAAGGAAAATGCCATTCCGCTACTAAACAAGGCCTTTGAGGAGGTCCACTTAATTCCTGATCTTTCGGGTAAAATCGGCTCTCTTCTTCAAGTAGCAGATATAGAATTAGAGCTAGGGGACTTTCAAAAAGCAGAAGAAATCTTTCATCTTGCCATTGGAACGATTGAGGAAGAAGCTATTCCTGATAACAAAAATTTCGCCATTCAGCTATTTCGATCCTATAGGGATGTATGGGAAAAGCTTGGACCAGAGGAGTTAGCTAGGCTTGAATACATTCTCAATACGCTCCCTTCTGACATTGAAAATGACAAGCCTTATGACTTAAGTGTACTTGTTGACATCAAAGCTCGAAATGGATCAATTGATCAGGCGCTAGACATTGCGGCCCGTATGCAAAAAGATTCTGAAAGCAAAGCCCATGCGATTTACAAAATTGCAAGAGAAAAGGCATCCATCGAACCCTTGAATGTTTGCCTTAAGTGGGCGAAAGCACTTGCGTCTCCCTTAGACCGGGTGAATGGCATGTATGGCATCGCTATGGGACTGTTAGATTAAGTCTTATTGCTGGGTTTAGATAATATTTCTTGGATCGAACTCCAGCGTATTTTCCCATCACATTGGTTTCCCGTTTCAAATCTCTGATGAAGGAGATGAGCGGTACCCAATTGACATTGAGTAGAGTCACGGAGGCGATCCAGATATAATCTTGAATCTGAATGAGAAGGAAGCTCCGTTATTGGTTAGGAGACCGGGATTATGAAAAAGATCATCAAAACTTCATTGTGGGTCGTCCTAGGTGGCATGTTTATTATGGCAGGGGGAGCCAAGCTCATGGGCCAACATTCCCAAGTTGAGCATTTTGCGCAATGGGGCTATCCATTGTGGTTTTTATATGTGATCGGATTGGTTGAAGTCGTTGGCGGCCTGTGTTTGTTTATTCCAAAGGCACAATATTATGGAATTGTGGTACTGAGCTTCACCATGCTTGGTGCAGCTATGACGCATTTTATGGCCAACGAGATGAGTGCTTTCCCGATTCCGCTGGTACTGCTTGCTGGCTTAGTGACGTTGGCGTTGACGATGCGAAAACCAATCGAAAAGAAATGATTTTTTGCTAGGGGTACCTCAAGTTTACGCAGTGTCCTCTTTGGATAAGACTGAAGCTTTTAGTCGGTGCGGAGATTGATAGCCCAGGGCAAGCTCTGTGATTGCCAAACAGGTTAAGCCAAAGGGCAAATAGCCCGCATACCCCAAGACCGGCATTTCAATAATCTTCAAAGCATGGACATAGGGAAGGGTGTATTCCCAATGGACCAAGCTGTAGCCATTCCATAATTCCCACCAGAACCCACACACGAGCGCAGCCAGGGCAGAAAGAACGACGGGACGCCAATCACCCTGAACTATACCGTGGAAACAAGTCTGTCTCTTTCGAAGGAATTGGATTCCCAGAAGAAGCCATAAGGGGCTGAGCCAGAGGAACGGGAAAAGAACAGTCGGCCAAATGCCTATCAGTCCGAGTCCTATGCTGCTCAAGCTGAGCAAGAGCCATCCTGTCGGTTGAGCAACAATCCAAGGGATCGGGTGCCAGTGTTCGAAAGGCCGTGTCAGGCGAGGAAAAGTGGCAAGCCATTCATAGGTGGTGAGAACAGCAGGAAACACGGTAGAAAAAGCGAGGGAGGTAAAGAATAAATATTCGAAAGGGGAGGCTTCCGATACATTCACATAATGCCAATTATTCACGTATTGGTTGAGATATTCAAAGGTCCACCAAAATCCGGCGCTGAGCAGAAACAATTGGCCAAGGAAGCGTGGACGGTCAAGAAGAAGACATCGGCCTGATCGTTGATAGGTGAGAGCATTCAGTGTGCCAATATAACCAATCCAAAGAAGAGGAAACGTATGGGGTTGGAACGGATGAAACCAGGAGAAGCGAGTCCAGGCGAGTAGCCATGAAGCGGTAGTCCATAGAATGGCCAGCCAACCCCACCAGGGTAATGGTAGAGCAGGGAGGGAAGAACGATAGGTGGGGAAGGTAGCCTGGAAAAATCGCCACATGAAGGGAGCAATGGTAACGGCCATGAAGAGCGCCACCGTTCCCCAAACAGGCCAGGAAATCGAAGATGCGCCTGGTTCAATCGTGATGGGGAAAATCGTCAAAGACTCGGGCAAGGAATATCCGGTTAACAGTAGTCCGAACGGCGGCAAGAGAAAAATGAGGAGAAGAATGCCAATCAAGGAGAGAGGGAACATGGAGTGCAAGGGGAAGGCCTAGGTGGGTAGATCTCGTGTCATACGTTACCTTCGTTCTTGATTGCATTTCCAACAGGTCGTGAATTCTTTTGTATGGATCTCCGCACAATTAGAACACGTCCAGGAAGTGCTTTCGAGAGGTTGAGCTTCTTCCCAGTCTTGCAATAAGGTCGTGGCCTTTTCCAAGTCTTCATCTTTCAGAACCCACAATTCTGGAAAGACTTCCACAAAGGGCACTTCTCCGCCCAACATAGCTGAGCGTTGATTTTTGACCATGCAAGGAATTTCCGCCTGATCCAGGAGTTCCTTTCGTGATTCCACGTCAATCAAGCTTTGGGATACATAGAGCTTTTTCATGGTTCAACAAGAGATTCAAAGGTTAAGGCCGTCGAACGCCATGCCGTGTAGTGAAAAATACAACGAACACATCATGTCTCAAGGGTACGAATGGGTCAAGAAAAAGAAAGGGCCGCCCCTCGGGTTAGGGCCACCTTTCTCCGAAATAACAGGGTAGGCGGAGAGGGTGTCGGCGGCATAGCGCGGCCTCGCCGGAAAGACGTGAGAGCCGAGGCACAAGGCAACAGGGGTCAACTGTTCTTCTCCGGCGTCATCCCTGAAGGTGGTTGTCAGGGAACGCTCTTGTGATGGCAGCAGAGCGAGAAGAGCGCCAAGCAATGGTGGTGAAGAAGAATGGCATCATGGCCCAAGTGATTGTTGGTGATGCCGGGGTTCGGCCCATAGCTGTTAAGCTAAGGAGAGAGGAGAATCTTCGCATTGCGCTTGCTTGGCGTTTTTTTTGTGCTATGGTACCGATAGCTTTATATATGCTATCGGCTTCACCAGGAGAACACGATGACCAAAGAAGAGCACACCCTTCACCGCATTAAGACCCACCTGGCCACACTTGGCCCCGTCTTGCCAGGCAGTCTGAGCATCCAATGGAATGTGTGCGGCACGCCAGGCTGTCGGGGTAAAGACCCGCAGACACCAAAAAAACATGGGCCCTACCATCAACTGAGCTTCACCGTGGCCGGCAAGAGCTCGACGTTGTTTATTCCTCAGAAGGATCTGGCAGAGGTCCGGCGTCGGCTCAAACGATTTCAGCGCTTCAAAAAGCTGACGACCGACTGGGTGCAGGCGGAGGTCGCGCTGGTCCGTGGCCAGGGCTTCGGGAGCTGGACATGAGGGCCGCGCTGGTCAAGGTGTTTGAGGGGTTAAAAAAAAACAGCTGAATCGTCTGGCTCGGGAGACGGGATTCTGCCAACGCCAAGGCGTGCTCCAACCCTATGACTTTCTGGTGCTCATGACCCTGGGGCAAGTCGGGATGACACATCCTTCGCTGGGAGGGATGGTGGCGGCCCTGCAAGCTCGCCTGAGTCGAGAAGCTCTGCATCAGCGGTTTACCGCTGCCGCTGCCCGGTTTCTCCAGCGCTGCTTACAGACCATCTTGCAGCACAAACTTCAAGCGCCTACGATCCACGCCACGATGCTGCAGCCGTTTGCCCGCGTCTTGTTGGTGGATAGTTCGAGTTGGGATGTCAGCCCGAAGCTGCAGCAGGTGTGGCCCGGGGCGGGCGGGAATGCCTCAACGGCCAATTGTAAGATTCAAGTAGCCTATGACTACAAACAAGGGGAGTTGATCTCCCTGGAGCCCACGGCTGGGATCGTGCCGGATAATCGCTACACAGATCGGCTCCCCGCGCTTCTCAATCCGCAGGATTTAGTGCTCATGGACCAAGGCTATTTCAAGCTGCGCACGTTGACCGCCATTATCGCCAAAGAGGCCTATTTTTTAACCCGATTCATGGTGGGCACCACGATCGGAGAGGCTCAGACTGGGAGGCGTCTGGAGCTCGACCGCCTCTTGGTCCAGGGGCCGGCCCTCACCCAAGAGATGTTGGTGCGCATAGGCCAAGGGGCTCATCAGACTCCCCCCTGTCGTCTCGTGTGCTTGCGCGTAAGTCCTCAGATGGCGATGCAACGACGGCGGCGAGTCAAGGCTCACGCCCGCCAACAAGGCCGGACCGCTCGGACCTCGACGCTCACCTGGTGTGACTGGACGCTCTTGATCACAAATGTGCCCGAAGCCTGGTTGCCGCTCGATATGGTGCGGGCTCTGTATAGCCTGCGCTGGCAGATCGAGTTGGTGTTCAAACAATTTAAATCGATTCTCCGCGTGCATCACTCGACGACCGGCAATGAGCAGCGAGTGCGCTGTGAACTCTATGGCAAATTGATTGCGGCGGTTGTGGTCCACCGCATTCATGCGTGGGCCACTCGAGCCTGGTGGCTGGCTGCGGGGCAAGAGATCAGTTTCGAAAAGTTGTACAAGCGACTTCAGGAGCGGGCGTTTCAGTTCGCGCAGTGGCTGATTGCTTCATTCAGCCAAGGGATGGCCCATCTCGCTCGGGAACTCGAGCCGTTGCTCAAGCACTGTACCAAACAGTCCCAACGATCTCGCATGACCACTTTGGAAATGCTGGAAGACAGAGTCGACCCTAAATTATACACGAGAAAGGAGCCTCCCTTAGCTTAACAGCTATGGGCCGACACCCGGCAACATCAAATAGTTGCATAGACAGTAATGCTGGGAAATCTTGTGCACTGAACTCCCACGTCCAGAAATTGCTGAGGTGCAAAGCCCAGGATGGATTCCTAATAAAAAACGTTGGGAATGACTTATGGAAATGGGGTCAAATTTGTTGTTGCATGGGTTGGTTTACAGGTGTTTAATCCTTCTGGCCGGTTTTTTTGATGATGTGGTACCCAAATTGGGTTTTGACGACGTTGCTCAACCCTCCATGCCCCATCTTCTTGACCGCATCTTCAAAGGCTTTCACCATTTTACCGGGACCAAACCATCCAAGATCGCCACTTTTGGATTTACTGGGACAGGACGAAAATCCTTTGGCCAATTCTCCAAATTTCGATCCGCTTTTCAGGCGTTTTCTCAGGTCGTCGGCTAATCCTTTTTCTTTCACTAAAATATGACTGGCTCTCCACTCCATAGGTCCTCCTTGGTTTAATGGGTGAATTCCATGAGTTCGGTTTCTTGTAGCCCTTGCTGAATGAGGCCGGGGATATCCAGGTGTTCTTCCACTCTCAGGATACTGGGCAGTTCGCAACGCGTACGGGGGTGCTTGGGAACAAAAAGGGTGCAGCAATCTTGATCGGGTTCGATGGAGGTTTCAAATGTGCCGATGGTTTGGGCTTGTTGGATGATTTCCAATTTATCCATGCCGATAAGAGGCCGGAGAATGGGCAATGTGGTGGCTTGATTGACCACGACGATATTCTCCGGTGTTTGAGAAGCCACTTGTCCGAGGCTCTCGCCCGTGACGAGACCCCAGGCTCCTTCTTGTTCGGCGATTTTCTCGGCGATACGAAGCATGAGTCGGCGGTACAGTACGACGCGAACTGGTGGAGGAGAATTTAGGACGATTTGGCTTTGGATTTCCCCAAAGGGCACCAAATGCAGACGGGAATGCAATTGATACCTGGTCAGGAGTTTCACGATATCTTGGACTTTTTCTTCGGAAACCCGTGACAAATAGGGTCGTCCGTGGAAGTGGACAAACACTGCTTTGCAGCCTCGTTTGAGCATGCGGTAGGTCGCGACCGGCGAATCAATCCCCCCTGAAATAAGCGAGACGACCTTTCCGCCTGTCCCAGTTGGGAGGCCACCTGGGCCTGCTATCTTTTGACAGGTGTAATAGGCTTCTGGAGGGACCAGTTCGACTAAGATGGTGAGATCCGGATGCGACAGATTGACCTTTTTCCCGGTCTGTTCAACCACCGCCGCACCTATTTCTCGCTCAACCTCCATTGAGGTTTTGGCAATACGTTTATCTGCGCGTTTGGCGCTGACACGGAAGGTCTCATAAGGATGGGTTGGAAGATGCGACGTGATGGCAGCTTTGAGGGCCGTGAGGTCAGGGTTGTCGTGGGAGAGCGGGACCGACCGTGTGAGTGAAAAATTGACAATCCCAAAAATTCGCTTTAATTGGTCCTCCAGACGAGGCCAGGAGGATTCGTCTTCAAAGCTGACGCGGATGCGCCCTTGTAAGGCATCGACATGCACATGCGTGAGTGGCTTCAGTGCGCGACGGATGTGATGGACGAGTCGGTATTCAAAGTGTTTTCGGTTTCGTCCCTTGAGCGCCAACTCATGATAATGCACCAGCACATGGAACATTAGTGTGCGGCTTCTAAATATCGTTCGGCATCGATCGCCGCCATGCAACCGGAACCGGCGGCGGTGATGGCTTGGCGGTAGTTGGAATCCTGTACATCGCCTGCCGCGAACACCCCGGGGATGTTCGTCGTGGTGCGGTACGGTTGTGTGCGAATATATCCGGCCTCGTCCATATCGATTTTTTCTTTGAATAAACTGGTATTAGGGGTATGGCCGATGGCGACGAAGACGCCTGATAAGGCAATCTCTTCTGTTTGATTCGTTTGAATATTGCGTAGCCGGACGCCAGTCACGACTTCATCACCCATCACTTCTTCTAAGCTGCTATTCCATTGAAATGCAATTTTTTCATTTTTCATCGCACGGTCTTGCATGATTTTGGACGCTCGTAGTTTATCGCGTCGATGAACGAGTGTGACTTTTGAGGCGAATTTTGTGAGAAAGGTCGCTTCCTCAACGGCGCTATCTCCACCGCCAATCACCGCAATTTCTTTTCCCCGAAAAAAGAATCCGTCACAAGTGGCGCAGGTGGAGACTCCGTGCCCCATCAAACGGCTTTCAGAGGGTAGGCCGAGCAAATTAGCTGACGCCCCGGTTGAAATAATCAGTGTCTTGGTTTCAATGGTGTCTTCGCCATCGACGGTGATGCGAAAGGGTTGTGACTCCAGATCCACTTCTGAGACATGTCCATGGCGAAATTGTGTGCCGAACCGTTCCGCTTGTGCGCGCATGTCTTGAATGAGCTGGGGCCCCATGATGCCTTTGGGAAAACCTGGAAAGTTTTCCACGTCTGTGGTCAAGGTCAGCTGCCCACCTGGTTGTGACCCATCGATTAAGAGGGGTGACAGATTCGCTCTGGCGCTATAGACGGCTGCGGTGAGTCCTGCTGGACCGGAACCAAGAATGAGAACGTCATGTACCATCGTCAAACTCCTTTGCCAATTTTTCTATACGAACCAGATAATGTTGTTGTGTGCAAAATCAAGTAGGAGATCGCTTGGGACCTCGCTGGCGAGCTTCATTTAGATAGGTTCTATACAATGATTTCACTATAAGGCGCAAGCGAGGCCGAGGCCACGTTCCATCTAGGACCGTATCCGCATAGTGAAGTTTTTGGCGGAGTGGCATTTGTTGCCTGATGCGACGTAGCGCGGCAGCTTTGGTGAGTCCATCACGACGGCAAACTCGAGATATTTGTGTGGCCCGGTCAGCCTTGACCACAATGACATGATCCATTCTCTGGTGTGCACCGGCTTCAATGAGCAAGGCAGCGTCATACATAATGACGGCATGAGGATTAGCTTTGCCGATGGCCTTTGTTCGGGTCGCCTGCTCGCGAGCCACTCGGGGATGAATAATCTTTTGCAGGACCTTCAATTTTGAGGGATGGTGAAACACGACTTGGGCGAGGGCTTGCCGATTCAGCGTGTTATCCGAATGAAACACGCTCTGCCCAAATTGTCGTTTAATCTCTTTCCAGGCAGGTTTTCCAGGTTTGACGACGTCCCGGGCCAGTTGGTCAGCATCAATAATTGTTGCCCCACAAGCTTGAAAGAGGTCTGCGATCGTTGTTTTCCCAGCGCCCAAGCCACCGGTTAATCCCACCACCACCATGTCGAACCATAGCATAGGGGATAGGAGGCAACAATAAATGGAAGAAAATTTTGACCCGGCTTGACCCTGCTGAATATCATCAGGTATGTGAATCATTGATCCTATGAATAGCAGTCCCTTCTTGTTTGCTCCAATCTATTAATTATGAAACGAGATAGTATGAACATACACCGGTTTTTTATGGCCATGAGAGGCTGTTTCCTCAGTATGCTTGGGTTGCTTCTTCTGCACGTATCCGGATTGGTTTTAGACAACGCTCACGGCGAGGAAGATTTATTGTCTTCGACTGCCAACACCTGGCAGGTGGCGTTGGATGGGTCGGGGCAATTTACGTTGATTCAAGAAGCCATCGATCAGGCGACAGCTGGTGATACCATTTTGATTAAGGCTGGAACCTATGCCGAAGATGTGACGGTTC
Source organism: Nitrospirales bacterium (assembly GCA_965248225.1). GTDB lineage: Bacteria > Nitrospirota > Nitrospiria > Nitrospirales > UBA8639 > Nitrospira_E. The sequence goes on along the minus strand of CBDFIV010000015.1, from coordinate 2,044,220 downwards.
ATAGCAAAGACCGTCTGCGCATTATTGGAGAAGGAATTGGTCGGGTGTTTATTACGGGAGAGAAACGGGTTGGATCTTTACATATTGGCAAATGGCCGTATGGAGCCACTAATGTCACCATTCAAGGGATGACGGTCTCCCAACATGGTGGGTTGGGAGTGGGGATTTTTAATGGAAGTGGCGTTCATCTCAAGCAGATTCATGTTAAAGGGATGATCTTTAGCCAACAGGTACAAGATGTTCATATCGAAGACTGCATTATTGAGCATAGTGAGACTACTGGTGTGGCTTTCGCGAATTCTTCTGGCACGCTTGTTGGGAATACGATTCGTCATCATGACCATGGTATTGCTGTTGGCGGAAATTCGGAAGTGACCCTTCGGCACAATGTGATCTCTGACAATCTCTTTGAGGCCGTGCTCATGACGGATCAATCCAAAGCTACGGTGATTCAGAATACTTTTGTGCGCAATGGAGGGGGCCTAGCCTTTCACGATAAGGCTGAGGCTGTTGTTCGTGGAAATATTATTGGGCAGAGCAAATTTGGATTCTTGTTTGCTCCGGAAAGCCATACGACATTGGCGTTCAATGCGCTGTATGACAATCAAGGCAATTATCTGCTACAGGGAACCCCTCAGATTCCTATTCCTCAGCGGGCCGGGAAGACCGATATTACTCTGGCGCCTAGTTTTGTGAATCCGCAAGAAGGGGACTTTCATTTGCGCCATGACTCTTCCTTACTCCACATTGGTGAATTCCCCTATTTAGGCGCACTTCCTCCTCTTTCTCCACAACCATAATTCCCCAGTTTTTCTTTGAAATTACCAGGGCTTCAACGTATTCGCCAGACTGTTCTGCCAAGGAGTAGTCCGCGATGGTTCTTGAGGTCAGGAGGAGGGCTTGGGCCGCAGGATCAAACGGGCATGCTCAGCATCTAAGGTCACCAAAAAATGCTTGAGAAATGACATGCCGAGTAAGCCTTCGATTTGTTCAGGTATATCAGGGAGATCATGGATGGCCACGGCGACATGCTTGGCTTGTGCTGTTCCCACATGGAGGGATGAAAGATAGTTCATATTAACTTGGACAGAACCACCTGCGGTGTTGACGGTGAGCAGTTCATTGTCGGTTGTGCCAAGAATGCCAAGGTCAAGGGCGATGTTGGTTGACAGAACGGTCATCGAGGCTCCGGTATCGACGATGAGATGCGCGGTCCGTTCATTGTTCAGATTGGCTTGAACGACAAAAGCCCCTCCAATTTTTTGTAGAGGAATGGTGATGTCGCTTTCTTGATGATGATCATGCTTGGATTCCAGTAGGAAAGAAGTATCTGGAAGAATTGCATTATTTTCAGGGAAGACCGCAGAGAGTGGCTTTTGCTCAGGCCTAGATTGGTGGGTTTCTTTTAGTCTTGTGGGCAAGGACACACCAGAAGCTTCTAGTTTGGAACAATCTTTGAGCTGAGCCGGGTTGTCGGTTAACACGGTGGTCCCAAATTGGTCATGGCAGCGATACATGGTAGTCAATCCTGGTGAAGTCCAGAATATTATTGGAGTCAAGATGAGGCCAATTAGCCAAGTACGTACCTTCGGATACCTTCTATTCTTCTGATGGGGTATGGAGAAGACCATTGAAAATTTTACCAGCCTGGAAGGGGAAAGCGCTATGTTAAAGATTAGCTGCGAGTTTCAGGTGTGAGGGGGATGGTCGCTTGAATCTGATTTCCCGTTTCCGAAATTTGGGTAGAGAGAACAATGGTTTCAGGTTCAATTTTATTGACTTGGACTAGGCCTTCTAACATTTCCCCCTGTTTGACGATATAAATCGCGTCCCCATTCGTCAGAAACGCCTGGCTTTCTCCCCCTTTGGTTAGATATCCCAGGAAACGAAATTGATTGAGCTGTTGTCGCGCTCGTTGTGCCGCTAAGTCTGCAGGAGAGGGCGCTGTAGGTACAGGAGAGGTAGCGACGATGTTTGGGCTCGGAGGTGGGGCGGCCGGCATTTCCTGTTTGGTGACTACTTTGCGCAATCCGAGAGGGCCGAAAATATTGCGAGGTTCGGAGAATTTGGCCAATAGCCTGGAATTAGGAAAAGACTGATTTATCGAAAGAGCCTTGACCGAGGGGAGGGCTGATGTAGCATGAGAGGCTGTTGACGAAAGATCATTTGGCGTGGGCTCTGAGGATTCGAACATTTGATAGGCTGTCAAGCCTCCCCAGGCGACAAATAATCCAACGAGAACAAATCCTTTTTGCTGATTTGTCATGAGGCTTTTGTTTTCTTGAGGAACTGAGGATATTCTTTTAGGAAAGTTGATACGGCCATTCTAAAAAGTACCCCGTTTTTTTTCTTCGAACTTTCTACCGATAATTTTTCGATGAACAAATACGGCCATCGTTTTTCAAGTTCGTAAATAAATTTCCTGATCGCTTCATAGTTGCCTTGGGCTTCGAAGGCAAAGGTGCCTTTGGCCGCTAATTTATGCGGGAGGGGCTTGAAATCATAGCCCATGCCTGGAATGGTGACATGGTTTCGTTTGGCTAAATCGGCAATGTCTAAGCTGAGATCCATGAATTCTCGATAATTCGAAAGCCCTTTCCAGGTCGTTGAAATAATTTCCTGAGTGTGCTTGGCGACCTGTGTTTGCGCTTGAGTTTGTTGTGCCGCTTGAAACAATGTGTTGGTTTTGGTGAATCGATCTTGAGCAGGATAAAACATGAGTCCAAACATGCCGATTGAGGAGAGCACGGACAAGATCGTCACAATACACAATGGCAGAAGATGCTGGGAGATCAGAAGGGTGGTCTTTGATTGCTGGAGAAATTTTAGGGATATCATGTGCAATTAGGACTTGATGGCTTTTACATGGTGATGACTTGGATCATAGGAAACTTTCATAGAAAACACGATATACGAGTGATGGGCGGAATCTTTCTTTGTTTTTTTTGCATGCTGAGTCAAGATGACATCGTGAAAAGATCGGTGTTTTTCGAGCAAATGAATCAGTTGGTTTAAATCTTCAAGGGATTGAGTTGAGCCGTTGAGCAAGACGGTATTGGTTTTTTCATCAAGAGAAACTGTACTCATCATCAAGCTTCCAGGTACTGCAGACTCTAAGTCCGTCAGCAATTGAGTCCAAGAAAACCCCACCCGTTCACGTACTTGCTTCACAAATGAGATATGCTCCGGAATCTTTTGAATAGCGAGGTCCGATAAATCAATTCCAGCCGTTTTGGCTTGAATGACCACTTCTCTATTGTTGGTCATTATGGTGTGTGTTTGGTTTTCAAAGGCATCGATTTGCTCATGAAGGTTTGTGCCTATCCACCAGAAACAGATCGTGAGAGTCAGGCCCATAACGCCTATAGCCTTTAAGACAAACTGCGATAACGTCAGATGATTAATGCCAGGTGCCGAGAGGTGAATGCGAACGCGTGGGACCATTATGCCACCCTTACGCTGGCATAGCCGGGTAGGGCAGACCAGATATTCGATGTGTGAGCCAGGTGGCTCTCCCGTTTATGGAAATGCGTGGTTGAGGAGAGTTGTGTCACTTGAATGTCTGAAATACTCAATCCGCTGACTTTGGCAGTTTGTTGAAGGTCCTCGGGTGTAGGAAGAAGCATATGACCATGTTCCATATCGCTCACCACAAAGAGATTGGCAAGTGAAGGCCTCGAGCCATCTTGTGAGAAAGTTTCTAAATAATATTGCAATGTTGCTAAGATTTCTTTCTCGACTTTTGTTGCCGTATAGAAAGAAAAAGGGTGTATTGAGCTATCTTTTTTAGGACCCTGGGCATTAATGAGGGTTGGTAGATCTTTGAGCACATTTTCCTGATTGTCTGAACTGGATGGTGAGGCATCCCCTGGCACGAGACTCGAATTCGGTCGAATCGTGATGGCTTTGGTTCTGACAAAGGTTGGACACCCATCATGGAAAGCCAAAAAAGTGAACCCCCAATGAGTAATGAAAAGGAACATGGCCCCAGAATATGTTGCGAGACTCCGTCGGTCTTCGACTTCTAAGATTTCCTGGATAGAGCCATGGTAGAGATCGAAAATATCTAGGCCAGAAATACTCACAGAAACCGGCATGAGATTCAGGTCAAGACAGGCCCGCTCATATTGTTCAACGATTTCATTGCGAATCGCGGTTCCAAGGACCTGAACCTTTTCTGGGTTTTCCTGTTTTGAGCCATTGGCCATGGATGTGGGCACATAGACGGCATAGGCCAAACGGGATTGAGCGGTATCTAATTTTAAATCTTGCCGGAATCGCCAATTTAACAGAGCCGTCTGCTCGCTTTTTTTTGTGGGAAACGTCGAAAAATCGAAAATGCTGGTTCGGGCACAGAGGTCTGGAAGACTTAACGCAAGTGACGTGGGTTTTTTGAGAGGCTCAGCCAAAATGCGTAATTGCTCGACGAACACTTCCATGTTTTCAATGTTTGGTTTGGCCGAGGAAAGACGAATGACGCCGGCAGGAAGTGGAACTTTTTGGATTTCCCTTAGTGTGGTTGTTCTCCATGATTTTTTCACTTCAACCAAACACAAAGCGTCTTCTGAAATCGAGAGAGCTAACGTGGGTTGCTGGAGTGGAGAAAATTTCATAATATTTCTTCGATGGGAGTCACACGATTGATTTCTTTGAGGGTGCTTTCTCCCCGAAAGACTTTTTCCAATGCGGCTTGGCGTAAGGTGGTCATGCCCTGTGCCATAGCCAACGCGCGAATTTCAGACGATGATTTCCCTGCTAAAATCATTTCCTTAATGGAATCGGTCATATCCAAGAATTCTGTAATCGCTTTTCGTCCCCTGAAGCCTAATCCATTACATTCATTGCATCCTTTGCCTTCGAAAAATGTTTGATGTTTTACGGCCTGATAATCAATGCCGGACTCTTGGCATTGGTCAGGATGGATTTCTACCAGGACTCGGCAGTGAGGGCAAATCGATCGCACCAGTCGTTGCGCTAGTATGCAACTCAAAGACGTCACAAAATTATAGGACTCAATCCCCATATTGACAAATCGGCTAATGACATCAAACGCATTATTGGCATGCACGGTTGAGAAGACTAAGTGGCCAGTTAAGGCTGATTGAATGGCAATTTGGGCTGTTTCCAGATCTCGAATTTCTCCCACCATAATTTTGTCAGGGTCATGACGTAAAATGGAGCGAAGCCCGCGGGCGAAGGTGAGTCCTTTTTTCTCGTTCACGGGAATTTGCACAATCCCTTTCAATTGATATTCAACCGGATCTTCAATGGTAATGATTTTGTCTTCATCGGTATGCACTTCATTTAATGCGGCATAAAGGGTAGTGGTCTTCCCGCTCCCAGTTGGACCTGTCACCAAGACCATGCCATATGGCCGCTTAATGGCTCGGCGAAAACGGAGAAGGTCTTCCCCGGTATACCCGAGGGCTTCCAATCGGAGGCCTTGGACCCCCGCCGATACATGTTGTTTATCTAAAATCCTGATGACAACAGATTCCCCATAGACACTTGGAAGAATAGACACCCGAAAATCAATGGTGCGTTGATTCAGTAGCAATTTAAAACGACCGTCTTGTGGAGTGCGCCGTTCAGCGATATCCAATTCAGACATGATTTTAAGTCGGGAAATCAAGGAAGGATGGATTCCCATATCAAAAGGTTCCATCGCCAAATACAACACGCCGTCGATGCGAAATTTCACATCCACGGTCCGATCTGTGGCTTCGATATGAATGTCGCTTGCATGCTTTTGGAGGGCCGTTAAAATAATCGTATTCACTAGCTTGACCACTGGACTTTGGTCTTGGGTAATGCGTTCGACCGAAAGGACTTCTTCCCCTCTTTCATCTTCCTTAATCAGGACAGGGTCCAATTCGGCTTTAATCCGTGTCAGGACCTGACTGTTCCCTTCACTATTGCTTAATGCTTCAAGAATGGCCGTTTTTGAGGAAACGACTAAACGCAATTCATGACCTAACTGATGCTCCAACTCATCGATCATGCGAAGGTCTTGAGGTTTGGCGATGGCAATGGTGAGGACATCGTCCTCCTGTTCCATCGGAACAAATTCATATCGATGCATAAGTTCGACGGGAATAGATTCCATGAGGAGGGTGGGGATACGGAAATCTTCTAGGCTATGCCAAGATAAGCCATATTGATCAGCCAAGATCTGACCGACTGTCTCCTCGGTCAACGTGCCACGCTCTAAGAGAATTGACGCGATAGATTGGTTGGAGGTTTTGGCCGTATCTAGCAAGAAGTCTTTTTCACGATCCAAGATGAGTCCTTTTTTGACCAGGATCTCTTCGAACGGCATGCGTTTGACGGGTGTAGTCATCGTGAGATATCGCTCGTGTTACGAATTAAACAGCTCCGGCCATTTGAAAAATTGGGAGATAGAGGGCAATGACCACGCCGCCTATAATCACACCAAGAAGAATAATGAAAAAAGGTCCAATCCAGGTCATCATGCGCGACAATTCAAAGTCCAATTCCCCTTCATGAAACTCTGCGACCTCAAACAGCATGGCTTCTAGCGCTCCTGTTGTTTCGCCAACCTCAATCATTTCGAGGGTTAAATTTGGCAGGAAATGCTCTTTTTTTAAAGCAACCGACAAACTCTGGCCTTCTCGAACATGCGTAATCACAGAATTGAGTGCTCTGCTAAAAACTTTGTTAGGCATGGATTGAGCCGTCACTTCCAGGGCGGAAATTAAAGGAATACCACCACCCAAAATTGTTGAAAGGGTTCTGGTTAGACGAATCACTTGATTTTTCAAAAACAAGGGGCCCACAAGTGGTGCATTGAGTAATAGCCAATGTATTCGCCAAATCCCTTGAGGGGTGGTTTTCCACCAATATAACCACCCACTTCCTAATCCGAGAACAATCAATATGCCTAGGATCCATTGACTCGCTGAATTTGCGAAGTCTAAAAGTAATTGTGTGGCCCAGGGTAATTTTACGCCACTTTCCTCGTACATTTGAGCAAAGGAAGGGAGCACGAAAAATAAAAGAATGGCGGCAATCCCTAAACCAAATGTTAAGACGATTAGTGGGTAAATTGTGGCTTGAGCCACTTTTTCTCGTATGCTAATGACCATTTTCAAATAGTCGATATAGCGCTTCAGTACTTCAGCTAAGTTTCCGGCTTGTTCTCCTGCTCTGAGAGAGGCTTGATAGAGCTCAGGGAAATAGGTTGGGTGCATGGCCATGGCTTCGGAAATGGCCGCTCCGCCACGAATGCTTTCTCGAACAGACGTCAAGGCTTGCTGAAAGCCTCCTTGCGCGAGACGATCAGCTAATAAATCAAAACATCGCAACATGGGTAACCCTGCTTTAATCAATGCCAAAAACTCCTGATTAAACACAAGAAAGTCTCGAGGCGCTATTGGACGTTGTCGAGAGCCGAATGAGATGCTGGGGCGTGTTCCCGATCCACTGAGGTCCAGAACCAGCAGGCCTTGCGCTTCTAATTGTGCCCGAATGGCACGTGGCGTCTCTCCATCAGCATCTGTTTCAATAATCGTTCCATCCGGACGAGCGGCTCTGTAATGAAAACTGGGCACTAGGGTGACTCGTTGGCATCCGTTTGAGGCCGAGCTATTGAGAGAATATGTGTGGTTTCAGAGGAAGCTTCAATAGGGGATTCCGCAGCCGGATGCGTTATCGTCTGAACCATGGAGTCAGGATTTTCTTCCTTGGTCATTGGCGTTGACGGCTCATTTGACGTCTTGACATGTTCAGGCTTACCTTCAAGGGTTTCCGGCGGTTCCGACACTTTCAGTCGAAGCCCGGTCATAATTAAATCAGAGGAAAGGTGATTCCATTCTCTCAATTGATCAACAGAAACCCTATAGGTTCGAGATAATCGCCATAAGGTATCCCCATCCTGAATCAGGATACGTCCTTTCACATCAGGAGTTTGTTCGGCGGTCATGGCCGAAGCCGAAGGACTTGTTGCCATTTTCGTCTGTTGAGGTTTCAGTTTGTTCGTCGTGATATGCATTTCTTGTTTGATCAGTCGCATGTCCGACGAGAGGTTTTTCATGCTGCTCATGATCTGTTGAAATGAGCCAGTGAGGGTTTGAATGTCTGATACCAACTGGGACGTGTCGGGGAGGCTGGCGACTTGGCCTTCTAATTCCATGTTGTGCTTTCGTAATTGATCGCGCTCCACTTGTGAAGATAAGAGTTGGCTTCGAATGTTTTGCAATTCTTGCCCCTGACCTTGTTCGCGGTGTTGAATCGATTGGGATTGTTTCCGTAATGCTTGCAATTCCCCCATTTGTTTAGCCATCAGAATTTTTAAGCGGGCCATTTCTCCACGCAAATTATCCGATTCCGAGCGGGCTTCTTGAAGTAGGACCCTGTGTTGTGGTGGTGGCGACGCTACTTCCATTGGGATGTCTGCTCTCATAGTTTTTGTTGGTTTGTGAGCACAGGCTCCTAATGCCAGAATCAATGTTCCACTCAAAACCATGCGTTGAAAATAAAGACGTTTCATATAATGACCTACCATTCCTTGTAGGGAGTTCCGTTAACCGCCATGGCATCACTCCCACTTTTAATATCGTAGACACCGGCGGGAGAATCATCGCCCTCTTCCTGCTCTTCAAAAATTTCAGCCCAGGTTGTCGAAGATTTCGTGAATGGGTCCATGGGAATGGACCGAAGATATTGTGCTTCAACCAAGGAATCTAAGCTATCGGGATAATCTCCGCGATCAGCATAATATTGATCAAGTACGGCGCGCATCGTAAAAAGGTTTTGTTTGAGAGCCGTTTCCTTAGCTTTCATCGCAGATTGTTGAAAATTTGGAATAGCCAACGATACGAGAATTCCGACAATCGCGACCACGATCATGAGTTCGAGTAAAGTGTAGCCTTTTTTGGCAATGAGTACAAAAATGGGCATTACCATTCACGATAGGGGGTTCCATCCACTGCTATTCGATCGCTGGTAGTATAAATGTCAAAGACATCTTCCCCGCACCACCGCGATTCATCTGGTTCATCTTGATAACATCGTCTGCCCCATTCCGTGGTGTCCGTCATGGGATCAAGAGGAAGTTTTCGTAAATATCGTCGGATCGTTGATTGTTCCCCAACCTGGGCTTCTCCTCCAGTTAATTCAACCTTTAATAATGTCTCAAGTGTTTTGGGGTACCCGGTGATGCCTGTTTCTTCTTTGCAGGTCAGTTGATTTTTGACACACAATGGTCCTAACAGCGTACTCCCGTCTCTGGCCCAATCTCGCCGAAATGTATCAATGGCCATCCGAACGGTGCGCAAGGTTTGCCGTAACTCAAGCTCTTGCGAACGCTTGGCGCTGACTTTCGTGAAGGGGAGGGCAACAGATGCCAAAATAAACATAATCACCAAGGTCACCAACAGTTCAATTAACGTTACGCCACGGAAGGTGGCGAGTTTATTCCACCCAGACTCTCCCATGTTGCACCATGACCGGCACGGGTTGAGCGTTGGCTCCTAACACCGTCGGATTTTGAATGTGAATATTTGATGTTCCAGTCCCTGTGGCTTCGAAGACCAGTGAGGCCAGTGTCCCACTTCCTTGAACAGGTTTTCCCTGCTGTCCCATTTGAATCACGAGTTGCCCAGCATTTGGTACCGCCGAGACCGTGAGACTGGGAGGGACCTGCTGCCCCGTCCAAAATGGTCCTTCAATCGCTTGTTTGAAGGTCATCACAGCGGGGTCATAGGTCAAGGTCATGGACGTTCGCTCTGCAGAGGAAAAATTCTGTCCTTGCAAGGCCAACGAAATTTGTTCCCCGATTTTGATCGATGCGGCTGCCGGGATAACCTGTAATCGCGAAACTCCTGGCTGTGGGGCATTCGAATCTTCTTGGTCACCTGAGGTTGATTCCTTATCAACATTTGGAGCCTCAGCTAACGGTTCTTTTGAAGTCGGAGACGAGGCCTCGCCTGGGCTAAACACCGTTTCTCCTGCATCAGAATAGAGTGAAGGAGAGGCCGGTTCATTTTGTGAAAACAGTGGCTGCGTATTGTATTGCTTGGCTGTTCCCGACCAGAGTGTTTGTTTGGCTAATTGTGGTGGAGTCAAGTGTCGAACGATGCGTGGCGTAATCACGAGGATCACTTCTGTTGTAATTTTTTCGGTATTGCTGTTACTCAAAAGATCTCCAATTCCAGGTATGTCGTCGATACCAGGAATGGCTTCACGATTTTTCCGATCTTCTTCCTGTATCAGACCTGCCAGCACGACTGTTTCACCGTCTCGCATACTGAGGGCTGTATCCGCGGTCCTGGTCCCGAAGCGGAATTGCGAGATTTCGGGGTCAGCCTGGAGGATGACCCTGTCCCCTAGTCTCGTGACTTCAATTTGAAGACGTAGGGTAATCGAATTGTTCAAATGAATCGTAGGCTCGACGGTGAGTTTGATCCCAGTGTCTTTAAATTCGATCGAGGTCACCGTTGAGGTCGTTGAGAGCGCTCCTGTGGTGGCTTGTCCTGGCAACACATTCGTGGTCGATAAGAGAATAGGTTGCTTGTCTCCGATATTGATCGAGGCTTTTTGATTATTCAACACGCGGATCTTCGGATTGGCGAGGGTTTTCGCATCCGATTCTTGTTTGAAAAAGTCCATCAAGATACTGCTGGGGAAGGTAAACAAATAGGAGTCCTTCGCAATGCTGGTCAGATTTTTGAACGTGAATGTCTGTGCAGCTGTTGAGAAACTGGTGGTTCCATCTGGGAAGGCTCCAAAGCCAGACTGCTTCGCGAAATTCAAACCAATTTTTCTGGTCTTGGTTCGATTGACTTCTAAGACCTCAAGATCCAACACCACTTCAGCATCTTGACGGTCATTGGCCAAGATGATGCTTTCAGCCAAGGAGATTTTCATGGGATGGTCGCGGATCACGACGGTATTGAGAGGTTCATTCACGTAGACTCGCTTCGTTTCCAAAATCGTGCGCAAAAGATTGGCCATATCCTTCGCCTTGGCATTCGATAAATAAAATGTGCGAATTTGCAGGTCTTCATATTGTTCACGTTTTTGCTTCGTGTCGGGAATAATCAAGAGACGATCAGGTCCGGCCCGTTTGGCAAATAATTGATTGGTCGTCAATATCAGATTGAGCGCTTCCTCAAACGGAGTATCTTTGGTGAAGATCGTGACCAAGTCATCGCGCACATCTTTATCAAATAAAATATCGATATTCGCTGTTCTGGCTAAAATTTCAAAGACTTGCTTGAGGCGGGTGTTTTGAAATCGGAGGGTGACCGGTTCAGCAGAGCCGCCAATGGTTTCAATCTTTTGTTGTTGTTGGACAACCCGAGTGATGCCTTCAATGGCTTCGTTCAGCGCAGGGTCTAACTCTACGGCGGTTTCATAGAGGGTGAGAGCTTCATCAAAGCGGCCCAAACTTTCAATGTGTTTGGCGTCAAGGAGGGTTTGTCGAGCCGTTTTTAAACGCCAAGCGTCGTTGAGGGCCTGGTGATGTTCAGGTTTTTCTGGATCCAATCCCAGCGCAATTTGAAATTCTTGGAGCGCCTCAGCAACCTGGCGCTTTTTAAGCCATTTACGGCCTTGCGCAAAATGCTGTTCGGCCGCGCGGGATTTGGCATGTTGCAGCTTCTTGCCTAGATCATCGTTGAATGGGTCTTTTTTCGCGGCATCTCGGTAGGCGGCGACGGCACCATCCCAATTGCCTTTTTTCTCAAGCTCTTCGCCTAACTGAAGCTCTTGCATAGTGCAAGCGACAAGGAGGGTGAGAAAAAATAGAATTCCGATACGATGAAGTATATGCATAATTGTGAAGTAGGTTCCTTCTTGTGACCACTAGGCGGGGGGATGTTGAAGAACGGAAAATCCCTTTCAGCCTACCATATTTCTTAAATTCCGGCTAGAGAGAGAGCCGGGCTACTTTTATGTATCGGATTCGGTTCTTTCGAAATTAAGTCGAGTAAACTCACCGACAAAGAAAAAGTGACAGCGCGATGCTGTCCGGTTCTTTTGGTTTGAAAAAACAAAGGCATTTCAACCTGGCCATTAAGGATTGAACCCGGGATGTTCGTCTTGGGAAACGGTTTCCGAAGTTTCTGGAGTAGGGGATTCGGATGTTGGTGCAGCAGTGGCAGGTGGCGTGCAGTTTTGTTGAACAAGTGGATTAATTGGATTCGGTTGACAATGAGTGGCAGCTCCGGTCGATTCAAACCGAATGGCTTGGTAGGTTTTGACATTTTTGAAGTGAACGTGATCATAGGGGACATCCGTACTAGTACTCCGAACGCCGTGGAGTTCTTCCCCTACTTTAATGAGATCAAAATCTTTTCCAGTAATGGGATCAGTGTAGACAGTCTGAAGGTAGCGTTTGGGGGTTTTTTTTGTGAGCTCCTCGAGTGATCGAGGCCAGCGGTTGGGCCTCGTCGCTTTTTGAACTTCATAATCAGCCACATAGCGTTCTATTGATTCCTTAATACGTGTCCCACGAAAGAGCAGCTCCGCCTCACGATCACGTTTCATGATGACGGACCACTGCTGCGTGACTCCCATGAGGGATATGCTCATGACCACGACGAGAATCATGACAAAGAGATAGGTGACTCCAGCCTGATTAGTGAGTGGTTGCTTTGCAGGGTTCCAGTTACTCATGGGTTGAATCCTACCTTCAGGTAGGTAGAACAACGTTGCGTTGGGCTGTTTCCTTTTAGTCTCATTATCGTCTGTTTATATGAGAAGCTTGAAGTATGATGACGAAGGGTGAGCAGGGATACATTCATTGCCAGAGGTCATCTGCCGGGTTCGTCATTTTGTGGGTGGTGAAAAAATCGGTTTTTTTTAAAGAGAAAAACCCATGCGAAGACAAAGAGGGTGGCTCCTAGGACATCAGCCACGACATCCCACGTGTCAGCTTGTCGATGTGGGACAAACCATTGATGGACTTCATCTGATATCCCAAAGGTCATCGCACAGATTATAGCCAAGCTGATGCTGGTAATGGTTGGAGTTGTCAGATGAAAAGCCCGGTATAGTAAAATACCCAGAATGCCATATTCTACTCCATGTACCAATTTATCACTGAGACCAAATAAAAAAGAAGGTAGATGGCGGCTAGGATAGGATTGAGATGAGAGATAGACAATGATGCCGCAATAGAGGAAAACGGGAATCCAATATCGTATCAGAAGCCATTTGGTTGAGGAAGCTTGTGAGGCTTGATGAGACATGTGAGTGTTTCTCGGAGTAATTTTGTGGAGAATGGAGGAGACCTGTTCAGTTCCAGGAAGGTGTAAGGACATAGATGAGTTTCTGAATGGACACAACCGGTAGGATCATCCCGTCTTGATGGCCATCATGAGAAAATGCATATATGAGGGATTCATCGGGAATTAAGTGTCCTATGCACACAATCATTAATTCAATAGGTTTGCCCTGTTTCTGGCGCGTCAGTAGGTCTTTTCGTAAATGAATCGAGGGAACAGCAACAAGATAGTCTGGGAGGTCTACTGGTTTGAACCGAATGATACCCCAAGATGTATGGGTAAGTTCTGGTCCCAGCGCGAGGGCAAATCCTTGGAATTCTGGTAAATACTCACGGAGAAATCCCGCCCAAACAAATGCGACACGTGGCTTGAGTCCTGCACTTTTTACTATGCGGTCCGTATCTCGTTGTCGATTAAACTGAAACAATCGTTCACTTTGTTCAGCCATATCCGAGTGGCGAAATTGGGTCCAATCAGGAGGTTTGCCATCTAATTTTTTAAGAAATTCTTCGATCTCCTGTGGAAAGATAAGAGGTTGGATAGGGAAGGGTAAAAGTTCTTGAATCGTTTTCCCTTCAAGCGCAAGAAGAGGTTGGATTCCAGTGTCCTGATCCGGTTGGCTGTAAGCATTGGGGAGCTCAAAAGGATGGTGCCAAGCCAGAATAATTACGAAAAAGACCAGAATACTTTGGAATAGTTTTCTTGTGATGGGTAAGAATTTTGGATGCATGGAGAAATTCAGAAACAGGAATAGAAATGAATTGTTTCGATCAATGAAGAAGATTTTCTTTGTGAACCATTGAGCCCACAAACTTCTCAATAGGATTGTCTACACCGGCCAGCGTTCTTCTCGCCAGGCCATATCCCAAAACATCCATTCATATCGTGAGCTGATCAAAAAGGCCTCCTCCATCCTGGCCTTTTCGGCTTTCCCTGCAGATTGAGCGCACTTGTTTACGACCCTGCGCATCCATTTGGCCACATTGGCAAATTCTGGAGAACCGTACAGTTTGAGCCATTCATGATAGGGATGTGATGGCTTGGGAGGGCCTTTGCGGAGGAGATGTTGCCCTACCTCGCAGTACACCCATGCGCATGGTAATGCGACGACCGTGATTTCACCCAATGTGCCGGTTTGAGCCATACTTCGCATGTGACGACAATATGCATAATTAGTCGGAGAGAGAGGAGTTGATCGCATCCCTTGAGCGGTCAATTTCCATTCTTTGCCGTAGGATTCGTGAAGACCACGTTCCACAATGATGGTTTCTTCGACTAGTTGAGCAAAGCGAAGGGTGGTTTCTGAGTCGTCGGCCTTTTCTGCTCCAGCCGCGAATATCTTTGCCAATTCTTCTAAATATCTCGCATCTTGTAAAATGTAATATTGGAATTTGCGCAAAGGAAGAGTGCCATTTCCCAAGGCTTTGACAAAGGGGTGATGGAGTTGGGCTTCCCATATGGGTGCAGCTAATTGGCGTAAGTGATCAGAAAAATTCATTTAGAAGGGTTTCTTTAAAAATGACAGAATGAGAGGATTGACGACGTGAGGTTGCTCCCATTGAGGCAGATGGCCACTTTCCTGAATGACCTGCCATTCAGCCTGGGGCAAGAGGGTTTTGACTTGTTCCCCAACTTCTAAAGGAAAGACGCGATCATGATCGCCCCATAAGAGTAACGTGGGTTGAGCAATGTTGCCTAGTCGTTGACCGTAACGCTCTTCCCAGGTATCCATGTGATCTAACAATGAATACAGGGGAGTCAGTAACCCTCCCCGTTGGCGATTATGAAAGGAACGCTCAACAACTAAGGCAGAAACTAATTCTGGTTGATAAACAATTTCTTTCAGAAAACGTTCTGTGGTTCCTCTCCCCGCTATCTGATTCCCTAGGGTTGCGAGCCACAAGGGAGGGCGGTGAAGGAGAAACTGACGGTATTGTGGGGAAGCCACGCTGGCTTCTACTTGAGGCGGAAATCCAGAAATGAGGACCAATCGATCAACCGACTCTGGATGATCCAGGGCCATCGCCATGGCCAGGCCTGCTCCCATGGAATTGCCGATAAGCGTGGCATGCTCGATCTCGAGGCTCTCCATGAAATCTCGAAAAAATTGAACGAGATGCTCGGGGCTGTATACCGTCTCAGGCTTATCCGAGAGCCCCGATCCAATGAGATCTGGGATGATGACTCGATGAGACTGAGCCAATGGGTGGTATTGATATTCCCACTGCCACATTGATCCACCAAAGCCATGGATGAGGATCACTGGCGTTCCTTGGCCAACATCAAGGTAGGCCACCCGATGATCCTTTACCTGGATGGTTTGAATGGGAACTCGTTGGATGAGTTCAACCGAAGGAGGGAGGGGTACAGAAGAGGAGCATGCCACGAGCGTCAGATACCAGGTGACTAGAAAGAAAAGGACCGTGACCCACCAGCAAGCACGACTCCACATTATTCCAGATGAATCAGGGTTTCATCCGGATTCACTTCATCTCCTTCTTTGACGTAAACATTACTGACTTTTCCGGCAATGGGAGCCTGCACCCGATTTTCCATTTTCATGGCTTCCACGACGAGCAAGGGGTCGCCCGCTTTCACGTCATCACCTTGTGCGACCATGATTTTGACGACCCGACCCGGCATCGGCGTGGTCACGTCCCCAGGCTGAGATGGCTTGGGGCGTCCGTCTATTTTGCTTGAGGAAGATGGTTGTGGAGCATCAGGAGCACCCGCAAGTACTTCTTGGATAGGCTCAAGGTAGACCTCTTCTAGTTTATCATTCACCTTAATATAATAGGGTTTAGTCCCATCAATGGTCTGTCCAGATCCAGATACCCGAATATGATACGACTCCCCATGAACGGTCACCTTAAATTCCACTGGCGCCAAATGTAAGTCATGCCCCACAGCAGGACCGCTTTCCGATTGGGTTTGCAGGGGTTCGGGCTTTAGTTCACCTCTTTCCCGTTCATCGAAAAATTGTAATGCCACTGAGGGAAGTAGGGCATAGGAGACAATATCTTCTTCTGCGATGTCTTTCCCAACTAATTCCTGTTGTGCATCCTCTAGCTCTGGATCCAGATTGTCGGCAGGCCGTCCCGAAACCGGTTTGTCACCCTCAAGAGCCTTGTTTCTGATTTTTGAGTTCAGGCTTCCTGGTGATTTGCCATATAAACCCTGGAAATAGTTTTTGGTTTCGTTGGTGATCACTTTATAACGTTCACCGGTCAAAACATTTAACGTGGCTTGCGTGCCAACAATTTGGCTAGTGGGTGTCACGAGGGGAGGATAGCCCATATCCTTTCGGACTCGTGGAATTTCTTCCAAGACTTCTTTGATTTTCCCCAACGAATTTTGTTCGGCTAATTGGGCGGCTAAATTTGACAGCATGCCGCCTGGTACCTGAGAAAGAAGAATATCGGTATCGACACCAGTGAAATCACTTTCAAATTGCCGATAGCGTTTTCGTGATTTTCGAAGTTTATCTGCAGCTGGAGCGAGTTGCTGTAGATCAAGTTTCGTGTCGTAGGGCGTATTTCGAAGGGCCGCAATAAATGATTCCGTTGGAGGATGAGACGTGCCACCTGACAGAGGAGACAAAGCCGTATCGAGTATATCAAGTCCACCCATAATCGCCATGAGGGAAGACATGGACGCCATCCCGGAGGTGTAGTGGGTATGCAAATGAATCGGAGTACGCACTGTCGATTTCAGGCGACTGATTAATTCGTAGGCTTCAAATGGAGGGAGTAATCCTGCCATGTCTTTAATGCAAATGGTATCCGCACCGAGGTCTTCGAGTTGCTTGGCTTGTTCGACAAAATGATTCAAGCTGTGGACCGGACTCACGGTGTAACAGATGGTGGCTTCCACATGTTTTCCGCAGGCTTTGACCACTTCCATGGCTGGTTTCATATTGCGAATATCATTGAGCGCATCAAAAATCCGGAAGACATCGATCCCGTTCTTGGCGGATAGTTCAATGAATTTCTGAAGCACATCGTCGGCATAATGCCGATATCCCACCACGTTTTGTCCCCGCAATAACATTTGCAGGCGGGTTTTTGGCATGGCTTGCCGAAACGCTCTGAGTCGTTCCCAGGGATCTTCTTTCAAGAATCGGAGACAGGCATCAAAGGTGGCTCCCCCCCACACTTCTAATGACCAGAATCCGACTTCATCCAAATCTGCACCGACGGACAAAAGATCCTCGGTCCGCATTCGCGTGGCCAAGAGTGATTGGTGCCCGTCGCGTAGGGCCACATCCGTCAGATAGACTTGCCGTTTTGGCGAGGCTTCAATGTCGAGAGCGGGAGGAGCGCCGGATTTCGTACGTGTAGGATTCGGACGCCCGACGTGCACTCGTTTTTTTGTTTTTCGTGGCATAAGCAGCCTTTCGCATGTTTTAGCGGACCCGAGGGTTCCGCTGCATCAACCAGGAGACCTACAAGCCTTCGTAGGCAGCAATGGCTGCGGAGAGGGCGACGACTAAATCTTCGGGTTCTTCCATTTCCTCATAATCATAGAGTCCCGGATGGTGTTCCAGGTAACTCGTATCAAATCGTCCAGCTCGGAAATCAGGCTCTTCCATGACTTTGGTTAAAAATGGGATCGTGGTTTTGACGCCCCTTAAGACAAATTCTTCGAGGGAGCGATGAGTTCGGCGAACGGTTTCATCCCAGGTACGGCCATGCACGGTGAGTTTAGCCAGGAGCGCATCATAATAAGGTGGAACGGTATAGTCCTTGTAGACGGCTCCATCAATGCGTACCCCTACTCCCCCTGGAGAAAGATAGGCGGTGATTTTTCCAGACGACGGTCGGAATTCATTTTGAGGGTCTTCGGCATTTATTCGACATTGAATCGCGTACCCCTGGAGATTCACCTCATGTTGCCCAAAGACCAGGGGGCGTCCAGCAGCAATCCAGAGTTGTGACTGAACGATATCGACGGTTGTAATTTGTTCGGTGACGGTATGTTCGACTTGTATGCGAGGATTCATTTCCATGAAATAGTATCGCCCATCAGGATCCAAGAGAAATTCAATCGTCCCCGCATTATAAAATTGTGCGGCTCGGGCCATGGCGATGGCGGCCTCACCCATTTCCGCCCGGAGGCGAGGCGTTAAGACCAAAGATGGGGCAATTTCAATGAGCTTCTGATGGCGTCGCTGAATTGAGCAATCCCGTTCTCCGAGATGAATGACATACCCATTTTTATCCGCTAATAATTGAAATTCAATATGATGAGGTCGTTCAATATATTTTTCAATAAAGAGTTCTCCATTACCAAATGCAGCCAGGGCTTCACGAGCACCAGCTTCCATTGCCTCCTTGAGTTCTTCATCTGATCGCACCACCCGTAACCCTCGGCCACCACCACCGGCACTGGCTTTCACCATGACGGGATAGCCGGCTCGTTGACAAAAGGCCAGACCGTCTTCCACAGATTCGACACTGCCATCCGTTCCTGGGACTACGGGAACGCCAATTTTTATGGCGAGTGCCCGTGCTTTGACTTTATCTCCCAATAATTCCAAGGCATGGGGTGAGGGGCCAATAAAGTTAATGCCGGATTCTTCGCAGAGCTTGGCAAACGAGGCATTCTCGGCAAGAAACCCATAGCCTGGATGGATGGCATCGGCACGAATACGTTTAGCTAATCCCACAATCTGCCGTGCATCTAAATAGCCCTGGACTGGGCCAGGTCCAACCAAATAGGCTTCATTGGCTTTTTTGACATAGATGGCCGTGGCATCACTTTCAGAATAGATGGCGGCGGTCGCAATGCCGAATTCTCGACAAGCCCGAATAACCCGCATGGCAATTTCGCCACGATTGGCCACTAACACTTTTTTAAACATGATGGTGTGGTTCTGAGTATCTCAATGGGAATTAAATGAATTTCGTAAATCCTAGCAGGTCAGTCCTCAATTGTCGTTCCTTTTTTTCTAGCGATCACTCAGGTGATAGTATTTGCCTTTTTTGATGAGTCGTTGGCCGTCTGGTGAAAGAATAAATTGTTCAAAATCCAGTACTTCTTGGGAAGGCTGTTGGCTCGTGATGAGCATGACCGGCCGTTGTAAGGGATAGCGTTTATCGAGGACCGTTTGAACTTCAGGCTCAACCCTATCAATAAAGAGGAGATTAATGGCGACGCCGTCTTCTTTTGCCCGAAGAGCAGGGGAAATGGAAACAAAAGTGAGGGCTTCCAGATTACCACTGACCATCGTAATGGCTTCTTGCTCAGTTTCCGCTCTGAAAGCTGATCGTGAGATGCCCTTGGGAATCTTCAACTGTTTTTCAAAGCCTTGTCGAATGTTTTGATTTTTTGATCGATTGACCAGAATGATTTTGGTTTGGGGTGCTTCCTCATAGACCTGAGACCAGTAGCGAAGTTTTCCGGAAAAGATTTCGGCGAGTTGGTCTGATGTCATTTCTTTTACTGGATTGGAAAAATTCGTGAGGACGGCGATGCCGTCTCTCGCAATCATGATGGAGCGAAGGGAAGGTACCTCCTCGCCAGTGACGGCAATGTCGGCTTCCCCTAATTCAATGGCTCGAATTGGTTTGGCATGAGGATGCCAAAAAAAATCTACAGAAACTGAAGGGTGTTGTTGCTCGAAGGCATCGGCCAACAGTTCCATGAGGTAACGCTCAGGACCATTTCCAGCCAGGAGAATGGTCTTTGAAAGATGTAATTGATTGTTAGTGGAACCTGGTTCGGGTAACGACGTTTCCTGAGCGGACGTCGAGGGGAGAGGAAGACCGAGGCTAAGAAACAACAGTCCTATAATGCATGTAGGCATTAGGAGCCAAAGTTTTTTTTGTACCCCTGGAAGCATAAATGTCGTGGCACTGAGAATGTTGAAAGGTTGCAACGATGAAGGTTAATGGCAAATCAAGGAGCTAAACGAATTCATGTGAGAAAAAAGATAAAAAACGGGGTCATCATTCCCCTTTCAGGAAATGAATGTCAAGAGGGAAATGATTAAGGGTTAAGAGCGCAGAAAAATATTGCAACCGATTGTCTTCAGGCAAATACCTTGTTCGTTACCAGGATTCACCAGGACCTGGTTGAGAGTTGGATTCCGTTGGGGCTTCCCGCATTCCCGACATGGGTGGAAGCTTATGGAATTTATCCATTCGTTCATCGTACATATTATAGGCTTTTATCTCATTAAATCCCGTTTTATGCGTGCCGACAATTTTAGAAGCAAAGGATGACATGATTCGGCGGCTGTTGGCCTGTTGGCATTTTGGACAGGTCGTTTCTTCTGGTTTGATACTTAGGACTTGCATGGCCTCGAAGCCATGATCGCAAGACTCACAGACATATTCGTATAATGGCATGATGCAGCTCCTTTTATATATTGAAAGGCGGACACTCAAGAAGATTAATGTGAAATTATATAGGAGAATGGGTTGGTCTGGCCAATGGGTATTGGAACTATTCTCCATAGTATCCTCTACTAATAATAGGCTGACAAGATCTTGACGCTTACTAGGCAGTTCTATAAACTATATCGTTTGGTCTACAATTTGGAGGATTTTGCAATGGCGGTGCTTATTCGGAAGTTTAAATTGCCCACGGGAATGATGAAAGAAGAACGTATTGATGAGCCTGATCGAATTGAGCGATACATGCAGTTTTTTGATAGAGAAGGTAAGGCAAAGCTCGAAGCCGGCCAAAAAGTCTTTATCGATAAAGACGAATGGCAACTGCTTGAAGATTAATACCCTTCCAGTCATTTCCCTTCCAAAATTCTTGGTGTATTCTTTCAGGTAGAATTACCTAAAATTTAATCTCTACCAGTGCAGCCATGAGAAAGCCTGCTGTAACTTAAGGAAATACAAGATGGGATATTGGGTACATTTAAAACGATCGCTTGATCAGGCCATGATTCATCGCGATCGTTGTTTAGAAATTCCTTCTGGTCCTCATCGAGCTGATTACTGGCAAGGGGGGTGGGAGGAATATCCAGATAAAGACACGGCTTTAGAAGCGTTAGAAAATACTGATACCGCGAGCCAACTCAAATGCCCTGTTTGCAAACCGTGACTTGTCTTGTCCCTCCCCGGTTTCCTTGAATTCTGCATTTTCCCACAAAATATTCTTAGGTAGAATTCTTTCATGGCGCAAAAGTTTGGGAACGCACGGTGGGTAAAAGAAGGCTATTTCGATAATCGGACGGCTGATGTGGTCGTAGGGCAAATAACATTTGCGGCTTTAGGGGTCGTAGATTTTTGTCTTTCAGGAAACCTGACCGGGGAAATTGAGGGGAAGGTCATTCAGCTTCGCAATCCAAAATTTCTTGATGATCCCTATGCCAGTGAATTGTTAGACGATTTTGCCATTCCACAGCTAGGAAAAGTGAGTTTGCTCTCTTTTGACCCACATCCTCTTCTGTCGCCGCATCCCTACTTTGAATGGTTCTCTCTGGATCAAGAACATTATCGCATTGAACTTGAACCGGATGATGCCTGGGTCGTGATAGAGGCCGAATGGGAATCGATTACGAGAGAATCCCAACGAATTCGTGAGGAGCTCGTTCCTCGCTTGGATCTTTCTCCTTCCTAACAAGTTAGAGGAATTCTGAAAAAGTAAGCCTCCAACCTGCTTTTCAATTTCATTGACTCTCTATTTTCATGCTTCGTAAGATGACTGTATGAATGATCGTTTTTTAAAAGCCTGCCTGCGTCAATCTGTTGATCGAACACCGGTTTGGTTTATGCGGCAAGCAGGACGGTATATGGCCGAGTATCAAGCGATTCGTCGTCATCATTCTATTCTTGACGTCTGCAAAACCCCGGCACTTGCTGCTGAAGTCACCCTCCAACCTATTCAACGATTCCAATTAGATGCAGCCATTATTTTTGCGGACATTCTACTGCCATTAGAGGCGATGGGCCTCCACTTGGAATTTGTCGAAGGGAAGGGTCCCGTTATTGACAATCCTATTCGTGGAGAAATGGGTATCGTGGAACTTCGCGCGGTGGATGGTGAAGCCTTTGGCTATGCAGGGGAAGCGATTCGTCAAGCGTTAGAGGCCCTAGATAAGCGTGTTCCTTTGATCGGGTTCGCGGGTGCGCCTTTCACGTTAGCGAGTTACGCAATTGAAGGTGGGAGCTCTCGGGATTACGCTCGCACCAAGCAACTGATGTTTTCTCAGCCAATTGTCTGGCATCAATTAATGGCGAAACTCTCTGTGGTGGTGGTTGAGTACCTCCGAGTTCAAAGTCGAGCAGGAGCCCAGGCAATCCAATTGTTCGATAGCTGGGTGGGGTGTTTAAGCCCAGGGGACTATGAAGAATATGTTCTGCCTCATGTCCAATCGATTTTTTCAGCTTTACGGGTTGAAGGGGTTCCGCTCATTTATTTTGGAACCGGTACGACGGGGTTGCTCCCACTTATGCGAAAAGCTGGCAGTGATGTGATGGGTGTGGATTGGCGAATTCGATTGGATGAAGGATGGAATCTGGTTGGCCATGATATGGCGATTCAGGGTAATTTAGACCCCATGGTTTTGTTTGCCTCAGAGAAAGAAATTGAGCGTCGGGTACGAGAGATCATGCAACAAGCCGCCGGACGCCCGGGGCATATTTTTAATTTGGGCCATGGTATTCTTCCAACGACCCCATTGCACAGTGTGGAATTTGCTATTGATTGTGTACGTCGTTTTTCAGATGAGTTTAAGGCCGACGCCTAGATAGCTTCTTTGTATTCCTGCCTCGTCTATTTTAGTTTGAAAATTTGGTGATACCGCTTATTTCCTTTTCATCTTCTTAGCCACCTTTCCTCATTCAGTCCAAGAACGTGTCACGCTCTCCTTCACATGTTGTTATTGTAGGTGGTGGGATTTCAGGCCTTTCCACGGCATTTTTTGTTATGGAAGAAGCTGAAAAACATGAGTTGTCTATACAATGTACGGTTATTGAACGAGATGCCCGTTGGGGCGGAAAAATCCTGACCAACCACTTGCCCAATCTCCTCATTGAAGGAGGCCCAGATTCCTTTCTCACATCCAAGCCGTGGGCCATGGAGTTGTGCAAAGCCTTAGGCCTTGGGGATCAGCTTATTCCTACCAATGCGGAGAATAACCGGACTTTTTCATTGTGTCGTGGAGCCTTGCGAGAATTACCTCAAGGGTTATTAGCCTTTCGTCCCCAACGAGTGGAGACTTTGGTATCAGGAGGGCTCTTATCCTGGCGTGGTCTTCTGCGGATGGGAGCAGAGCGGTTTTGGCCGAAATCATCTTCAGGTTTATCGGAAGAAACATTAGGAAGTTTTTTTCGACGGCGCTTTGGGGCGGAAGCGTTTGACTATCTAATTGAACCATTAGTCGCTGGTATTTACGCCGGCGATGCCGACGAACTGAGCATTGAAGCCACCTTCCCAAGATTTAAAGAATTGGAACAGCAATATGGGAGCGTGATCAAAGGCATGCGGGAAGCTCAAGCCAAAACGAAAAAAGGAATGCCTCCCAAATCTCCAGGTGCGTCGTCTTCATTATTTATGACGCTCCGAAATGGTCTAGGTGAACTGATTGAGACGCTCATTCAGCGATTAATTGATCGAGGAGTTCAGTTAAGAACAGGTTCTGGTTGTCGAGAAATAGAGGCCTCCCCTCAAAATAGGGGATCGTTTTTAGTGACTCTCGACAATGACGCCATTTTGACAGCGGATGCGGTTGTTCTCGCGACTCCGGCTTTTCAAACGGCGCCTATGATTCGCCAACTTGAACCAGACGTGGCCAACCTACTGGAGCAAATTCCCTATACCTCAACGGCCACTATTTCTCTCGCGTATCCTACTGAGGCTGTTGAGGGGCATATTCAAGGGTTTGGGTTTGTGGTCCCTCGAAAAGAACAGCGGCCCCTCTTGGCTGGAACCTGGACGTCCCTCAAATGGCCATACCGTAGTCAAAAGGGAGAGACGCTCATTCGTGGTTATGTGGGTGGGCGAGGCCGGGAAGCTATTTTGCAAAAGGATGATACGCAGATGGTGGAATCAGTACGCCAAGAGTTGCAAACAATAGTTGGGATTTCCGGCTCACCCAACTATACGGAAGTGCATCGATGGGATCGTGGAATGCCGCAGTATACATTGGGCCATCAGGCTCGGGTTGCCAAAATCCAAGAACTCTTACGGCCACGGCCAACACTTCAGATCAGTGGTGCCGGGCTTTCCGGGATTGGCATTCCTGATTGTATACGTGAAGGCAATCGTGTCGCCGGTAACCTCGTGCAGTCTTTACTCGCAGCACCAAATCCCATTTCATCTTGAGTGAAGAATTTTTGCCATCCTTACAATAATCAGTCATCATTGGAATAATGTGACATGAAAGAGATGGTTGGGGTTCATGTAATCGTAGAGGGAAAAGTCCAAGGGGTGGGCTTTCGAGCATTTACGGTGACTCAGGCCACTGGCAAAGGATTGCATGGCTGGGTTCGAAATCGGCAAGATGGAACGGTTGAAGTTGAAGCTGAAGGCTTACAGACCGTGCTTAAGGATTTCCTCGAAATTCTCAAAGAAGGCCCACGATTGGCCCACGTCACCCAAATTTTAGTTGACTGGAAAGACGCAACCAGGCACACTCACGGGTTTACCATTCTGCCCGATTAAGCAGGAGCTATTCCTGGAATGGTCAAGAGCCCACGCTTAGAATCAACGAGACAATTTATTGATTGACGGGTGAAATTATTGCATGGATTATAAATCGTTTATTCGAGAAGTTCCGAATTTTCCCAAACCCGGGATATTGTTTTATGACATTACGACGTTATTAAAAGAGCCCACCTGTCTGCGAGCAATTATTGATGAATTGGTCAAGCACTATCAGGGTGCTGGCATTAGCAAAGTGGTGGGAATCGAATCGCGCGGGTTCATACTCGGCAGTCCTCTCGCCTATCATCTCAACGCGGGATTTGTGCCTGTTCGAAAACCTGGGAAACTGCCAGCTGATATTTTTGAAGTGAAATACAATTTAGAATATGGTTCAAATTCTCTTGCGATTCACCGTGATGCGATTCAAGAAGGAGAATCTGTTCTCATCCTTGATGATTTGTTAGCAACCGGTGGGACTGCTGCGGCGACCGTGCATTTGATCCGTCAATTAGGTGGGGAAATTGCGGGAGTCGGTTTTTTAGTGGAATTATTAGGGCTTGAGGGCCGAAAAAAATTAGAAGGCCAAACCGTCCATTCCTTAATCAGCTATGTTTAAGGTCAATAGAATAGATTGACTGGTGTGAATGATCATTGTGCCGAAGTACGAAGACATGATTCTTAAGGAGGATCATGAGTTTGTTAACCTCCCATTGGGGAAAGGAACGTCTGTATGGCCGCACGATCGGGGAAGAAAGCAACAAAACCCATCACGACCCGTGTGAAAAAGACAGCAACGAAGGTAGCCGCCACCACTGCGTCCTCTCCTAAAAAAACTATGAAAAAAGAAACACGTAAAGACATTCAGAAACCTACGCCCTCTCCCAAAAAAACTATGAAAAAAACAACAGTAGCCACTCCCCAACCTCAGACGCCCTCTCCCAAAAAGTCCAAGAAAAAATATGGTGATGATGCTCGACATGTCCAACTCAAGCAAATTTTGCTTGATAAACGTGAAGCCTTGATTCAAGAAATAAAACAGCAGTTAGGACAATCTGTCTCGGAAGAGCAAACGCGCCGTCTTGAAGCGGCAATGGATAGCGGAGATCAGGCCTTGGTCGATTTAGACCGCGAAATGGGTATTTCTCTCCAAGAAATGCGAAACCGGGAGCGACAACTCATAGATGATGCCTTAGATAGCTTGGATGAAGGCACCTATGGCATGTGTGCCGATTGTGGAGAAGAAATTAGTGAAAAACGTCTTCACGCCCTGCCATTTGCTCGTTTGTGCGTGGAATGTCAATCCAAACGTGAACTCCTGGAAAAAATTGAACGATCAGAACAACGGTCATAACGACGTCATCCCTTTTCTTCTTAGGCCGTTGGTTCTTTCCACTTCCCGGTTCATTTTTTAAGATATCTCGAATTCTCTTCCCTCGTTCTTTTTTCGCCTCAGATGGTGATCATGTTGCAATCCAAAGAGGGGGTTCTCCTTCATAGGACGTTACCCTTGGGGCGATCCCGATTCGCAACTCATTGAAAGCAGTAAATGGCACCTATCCCTGTTGTGATATTAGCGAGTGGTGGTCTCGATTCCACCGTGACTGCGGCACTTGCGAAGGCAGAGGGATATGATCTGCATTTATTGACGATCGATTATGGGCAGCGCCATCGATTTGAAATTGAATGTGCAAAAAAAATTGCCGTATGGCTTGAAGCAACAGATCATAAAATCCTCCAACTGGACTTAGGCCAATTTGGTGGGTCGGCATTGACCGATCAGATCCCTATGCCAACGGATCGACCCTCGCATGAACGAGAGCATGGGATTCCGGTGACCTATGTCCCGGCCCGTAATACCATATTCCTGAGCCTCGCTTTGGCCTATGTGGAAGTGCTCAACGCCACCAAAATATTTTTTGGAGCCAATATTCGAGACTATTCAGGATATCCGGATTGCCGTCCGGAATTTATTCAGGCGTTTATGGAAGTCGCCAAACAAGGGACGCGTCTCGGGCAAGAGGGCCATCCTGTTGAAGTGCTGGCCCCATTACTTTTCATGACGAAACGTGAGATTATTCAAAAGGGGAAGGATCTCCATGTGCCGTTTGAATTGACAAGTAGTTGCTATCAACCTGGGGCAGATGATCGTCCTTGTGGACATTGCGATAGTTGTCTGATTCGAAAAGAGGGTTTCCAGGAAGCCCAACTATCTGATCCGGCTATGAGACATGCTGATTCAAAAGGAGAACGAATATGAAGCTTGGGCTAAAACAGCCGACGACCATAAAGATCATGCTTAGTCTCTGTTGCCTATTCTTTTGGGGATGTTCGGAGAACGGGTCCAACGCACAGAGCGCGCCCACAGTCTCTCCAGCCATTCTGGCCGCAGTCGAAAAGCCGTTGCCTGCCGAATTAGAAGCAGGGGAAGCAAAATTCAACACCTTCTGCTCTCGCTGTCATGGGGCTCAGGGGCAAGGGACCAACAATGGTCCACCATTAGTCCATAAAATCTATGAACCCAATCACCATGCTGATATGGCGTTCCAACGAGCCGCGGCTCAAGGTGTGCGGGCGCATCATTGGAAGTTTGGAAACATGCCGAAAATAGAGGGGGTCGTGCCAGAGGATGTCACCCAAATTATTGGGTATATTCGTTGGCTTCAACGGCAAGCCGGTATTTCCTAAGAAGTCCTCATGGCATATTCTGCTCAAGCTCATTCACGAGTGCCTGAATTCGGGTAAATCCTCCCTGCCAGAATTTCCGAGAGCTGACGTCAACGCCTAATGGTGTCAGTAACGCCTGAGGACTAGCCGACCCACCTCCTGCTAGTAATGTTAAATATTTTGGGATAAAGGCTTTTCCTTCCTTTTTATACTGCTGAAAAAGAGCCAGGACTAATAAATTTCCAAAGCTATAGGAATAACAATAAAACGGACTGGCATAAATATGCGGGATGGCTAACCATTCCCAGCGAAATTCCTCCCCCACCTTCACGGCAGGCCCAAACTGCTTTCGCAAAAAAGTCAGGTAGGTTTTGGCCAGTTCATCAATGGTCGCACCTTTGTTGATCATGGAATGGGCCTCACGTTCAAAGAGAACAAAAAATGCCTGACGCATAATCGTGGCATAGAGATCATCAAGTTGCCCGAGCAGCAGACTGACCTTGGCTGTCGTATCGTGTTCTTGAGCCAGTAACGAATCCGAGAGCAATTGTTCACCAAAGATTGACGCTGTTTCGGCCAGGGGGAGGGCTGAGTGGAACGTCAAGACCGGATGGTTTTCCGCCAACATGGCATGAACGGCATGTCCCAACTCATGGGCAAGGGTCGAGACATCCCGAGCTTCTCCCGTGAAATTCACCAAGACATAGGGTGTCTGTTTGGGACGGACGCTATAGCAAAAGGCGCCACCCATTTTCCCTGGACGGATGGCCGCATCCACATGTTGTTCACGAATAACCCGAGTCGCAAGTTCGGCAAGAGTAGGCGAAAAGCTTTGGTAGGCGTCCATCACCATACGCTCGGCGCGCGGAAAGGTATAGCGACGTGATTTGGTCCGAAATGGGGCATACAAATCATATCGATGGAAGGTCTTCAGTTTGAGGAGACGTTTTTTTAGTTGAAAATATTGTTGAAACACGCCCACATTTTTTTGACAGGTGAGAAGAAGCGCATCCACGGCTTGCTCTGGAAGGTCATTCGCCTTATTGCGAACAGCAATGGGGGAAGAATACTGGCGTAATTGGAGACCTTCATTGCCCCAGTCTTTAACCAGATGTTTATACAGATCTCCTAGGATGTCTCGTTGTCCTTCATACACTTTAAACAGCGACTGATAGACATCTCGACGAACGGATGCCAAGGGATGGCGGGCGTAGCTCATCAATTGTTCGCGGGTGAGGTGTTTGGTGCGGCCTTGATATTTGAGTGGAAAAGTTAAGCTATTGGTGGTGACGCCATAGAGGGCTTCTAAGGCCTGCCGGCCCGTCGTATTTTTGAGCGTCACAATACGTTCTTCAGACTCAGGTAAGGTATGTTGTGTGAACCGAGTGAGGGTGTCCAGATAATACTGATAAGGTATCGCTCGAGCCGAAAGCCGGCGGGCTTGTTTGGGCGAAAGGCTCTGCCACCAAAGGTCAAAAAATAACAAGCGAGGAGAAAATTGAGCTAGGCAACTTTGGACCTGATTCTCAAATGACCGCGCGGCTTGATTCTTGGTGTTTTCTGCCACCCACAAAAAGGCATACGCTCCTAGCGTATTCATGAGCTCGGTAATCCCGACCATCTGTTTCAAGATCCGTAAAAAAGCCGCATGAGACATTCCCGGGGTCAGACGAATTCGTTGTCTCTCAAGAGAGGCAATCTCGGATTCCAACTTTTTCTCGATCCGTTGGAAGTCTTTTGCAGGATGACGTACTAACTCTGTTAAATCCCAAGAAGGCAATGCAGTTGACATGACGGCTCCTTTATCTCAAAACAATTCACTCGAGTAGGGATGCTAGTTGTTGTGTAACACCAAAATATGAAAGAGACGGCAGTAGGGAAGAACGTTGACGGGTGAATGTTCGGAAAAAAACATAACTGACTAGGAAGCCCAACTTCTGACCGGCGGTTGATGATTCATCTGTAAGGGGATTCTACAAGTCTCTGAGGAGGCGAGCAATCCTGCTATCAATACCAATGAAGTGGAGTACCATTTGGTGCAGCAGCATGTGGTTCGATTGGTAGCTGGGTTGTTTCATGACTTCATTTTCAATAAAGTAACGAGCTTTTTCGGTGAGCGAGGGGGAATAATCGTGGTCTTTGGCCGACGGCAAAGTTTGTTGATCGTGATGAAATAATAGCATGAAAGAAAACAGAACATGAAAGCGAGAACCAATAAGGCAATTGGGCGTCTATGCTTCCTTCAAAGGATGGTAGCAATGACAATCTTAGTCCTGGTTGCCTCCTGTGCTTCCGTTCCTCCTGCGCCACAACAAGACCTTAATGTTTGGAAAGGAGTCTCAGTGGGGGAGCTAGATGCACACACCTTTTTCAAAACGGTGCCCATGTTCCGTACCAAGACTGATAGCGGGACCGAAATTCGGAACTATGCGTATGGGTATAATTTCGGGGAATGCTTTGGCCAGGCGGGAGCAAGTAAATTTGGTGATTTCGTCCATGGAAACGACTTTATTTCCTGCTCAAGTAGTCGGATCGTCTGCAACAATATCTTCTACATCAAAGAAGAACAGGTACTCGACTATGCCCCAACCGGTCGGTGTGACATGGATGGGAAAGTTATGCCAGAAAGACCTCCCTTGAACCATAGAATGCAATAGAGGGCCTGTCAAAATAACTGTGTAACTCGTTGGTGAATTCATCCGCTGAGGGCACTCGAAGCTCCGAGTAAGATGGCAACCTGATTCAGTGCCCATTTCCAATCATGAATCGGTATGGTTGATTTCTTCGTAATCCGTTGTATTCCTAAATAAAGAATTTGAAAATGGCTTCGTCCATCGGAAAGTCCCCTCGTGTATTGAGGACCTTCCTAAAGGGCTAAGGGAATGATGCCAATGGGAGTAGCAACTGGAGAGAAAATTATCGGTATTTTAATCGAGACGGGATAAATGCTTGAACGTGAGATATCGATCTCGTCTTCGTTGGTGAAATAATGCAAGACGAATCGGGACGAATCGAACTTGGAGACACGCTTGCATCTCTTGGTGTCGTGCTTGCCATCCCCACCCTACGAGAATCAGGAAGGCAACGATCCCGATCACCCAGGACCAGGGCAATATTAGATCCACAGGCATAGGACCACTCCAGCGACAACGGTTAACCACCAGCAGATTTCGTGGGAAGATTGTTCTCCTTCACTGGGAAAGTGAGAGCGTGTGTCCATACCGAGACTCCTTTGTTTGTTAAAGTCTTTACGGTACTTTTGCCATCCCACCCTCGGTCATTCCCCAAAGGAAGGAGACTGCGTCCATGCCACACAGGTTTGGTTTAGAAAACGAACCCTGCCATGATCTGCTCAGTAACCAGTGGGCCGAACCTCATTAGTAATGGGTGACCCCATTACTAAATCTATTGAATAAAGGGAATAGAAGATCGCTGCGAAGTGGTTAAGGTCTAGGCATTCGCCTCATGCATTTCGTTTGCCGCTTGATTGCCCCATTCCAACAACTGGATTGTGCCGCCCAATAGCACCTTGGCCTGGTCGGCAGAGAGGCCATGCTGAAGAATGACGGCCATGAGTTCTTCAATGATGGCGTACTCTTGGATTTATCGCTTGACTAATAAAGTGCGTTTGTTATGTTACCCCATCTTGGGAAATTCTTTGTTCCGGCTAGCGAAGGACGGTGAGGTCTGTGGGAAAATGATAATGATGCACAAAGCTATTCTCCTTTCGGCAAGATGGGTGCTTGGGATAGCATTTTTTTTAGGCCTCTCCGGATGTTTAGCCCCCATAGCGTTAGAACAGGCAGTAATGCTCTATGACGAAAAAGTCAGTCAAATAAAAGCAAAACTTCATCTATTGAACGTCCTTCGTGCTCGCCACAACCTCCCAATCCACTATAGTACAGTAGAGTCTATAGCTGAAGAATTTACATTTGAATCGTCTATTGGCTTCGGCGGACGCCGGTTTACCCATTCTAATAAAGTCGTAGGAGGGAACTTTTATGACTTTAGCCTTGGAGGGACGGTCTCAGAAAGTCCGGTAATAAAGATTGTTCCCATTCAAAGTAGAGATTATGCCCATCGAATACTGACACCTCTTGACGAAAAAAAAATGTATCTCTTGGCTTTACAAGGGACTACAAGGCTTAAAAACCTTCTTCAACTCATGTCGGTGGGAGCGGGCCTTTGTGATGACTATGCAAAATGTAAATACCTTCACTATTTCCCTAATTTTCCTAACCAATATGATTCAAGGGTTTTCCGAAGGATCGGTGAATTTCTCGCTGGCTTAGCTCCAGACGGGGACCTTTATTTGGGACCTTTACCCCCCCTTGAGGAAGCTGCTCCGGCTAATACGTGTAAGAGCAAAAAAGACAAGGATAACTGTAACAATAGGATTGGTCGAATTCTAATTTCCAACTACGATCCATCTCTTCTGCCCTCTGATGAATTGAAAGAGCTTAGCAAGGAAATGGCCAGATTCGAGCCACATTGGCTTAAAGTTGATATTAAGAAAAACCACCCAGGAGGAAGATGCGCTTTTCGTGGATGGTTTCAACTTCGCAGTTTTCGTGGTGTTTTAGATTTCATGGCGACAGAAAACGTCAAGCCAAGAGACCCCACTAAGGAAACCTCAAAACAAAAAATTACCCGTCAAAAAGGAGAAGAATTGCTGGCTTGCTTTGACCGGGGCGATGGGGACATCGTCAACACGGCGAAGGAGAATGCTCCGAAACAGACTAACGGAGTATCTAAACTGAGTAATCCACCAAAAATAGAAACCTCAAAAAATTTCTTTACACTTAATGAAACTCTTTTTACTCCTGATAATGCAGCTTTTGCGGTATCCTTCAGAGGAAAAATTTATTCGATACCATATGATTCAACCACAGACCTGAAAACATTACAGGCTCTTAACATGCTTTTTGAAATGACATTAACGGATGTGGAGATCAAACAAGGATTGCCAATTACCATTGCAAAGTAATGAAATGCAAAATGGTGTGAATACCAAATAGAGAAAACAAGAATCCCTCCATGCGACCTCCTCAGGGGTCGTGGTGTTTCTAGCGCATCGACCACAACACACAAATATAGGGGTCATATAGGGGTCAAGTTGCGTGTTTTATGATATAGCCGATATTCCCATACCAAACCGTCCCGCTTGGCAGTTCGTATCACATATTGTCCAACAAGGTTAAGAATCGTGTGATCACCGGTAGCTGCGCAAGCACTTCCAAAATGATGGATCAAGTCTTCGGTAATCAAATGGCCAATGTCCTTGATTGGTAATCAAAGAAGGTCGAATTGGTGGGAGCGCAAATGCAACCGTGGCAGAAATCGGAAACGTTGAAAAAGAAGAAGTTGGGAAGGGTGTGCAAGTGTTTGAATGAAATGGAGCTGGCGGCAGGGATCGAACCTGTGACCTGCGGTTTACAAAACCGCTGCTCTACCAACTGAGCTACGCCAGCAACAAGAATTTCATGAAGGTGATCATACCAAAGGTTAGGGTGTGGGACTAGGCATTACGCAGGAATATTTTTTATTTTCCATAAGTTTTCAGGACATATTGAGTAAGACTTTTAAGGTCCCTCGTTGTGCGGCGTATTCCATGGCTTTGATTCCTTCAGTCAAGGGAAATCGTGCATGAATCAGTGGTTCGACTTCAATCATGCCTCCGGCTAATAAACGAAGTGCTGGAGCAAAGGGTCCGCAGCGAGAGCCAATGACAGAAATTTCGTTGATGACCAATTCTGTCATATTGACCAAGACCTCACCATGATAGGTTGATTTCAACACAATCGTTCCGCGTGGGCGAACCAGTTTTGCGGCCATGGCGAGGCCTTCAGCGCTCCCGGTGGCTTCTACAATAAGGTCCGCTCCTGGGGGAATATCTTGCATCGCCGACGTGACTGCAATGCCCTTTGGAATGAGCCACGCATGGTTCTCCGTATGTCGCCCAAGGAGCGTGACGTGAGAGCCTGCCAAGACCAGCACTTGTGCACAGAGTAACCCTAATTTTCCATCTCCGATGACGATCACCCGGTCTTTGGGTTTAATGGGGACAAGCTGGGGTATTTCACAGGCTGCGGCCAGGGGTTCAATGAACACGGCTTGTTCATTCGATATGCCTTCAGGGAGTGCATAGAGGTTTTCCACGGGAAGGGAGAGGTAATCGGCAAAGGCTCCGTCCCGCCTCATGATTCCTAACGTCGTGCGATTCGGGCAATGAGTCGGACGTCCCTCTACGCAGGTCTCACAGACTCGGCATGCCGCATTGATTTCGCCCACCACGCGCTTGCCAACAAGAGCGGCATGGTTTGGCGCATGATCGACTACCCCCACAAATTCATGTCCCAGCACTCCTTGAAAATCCATATAGCCTTTGACGATATGCAAATCCGTTGAGCAGATTCCTGCTTGCAAGACTTGGATGATGGCTTCCTGAGGTTTAGCCTCGGGCCTTGGTCGATCCGATTGCAGAGTCAGCTTCTGTTCACGTACTAAGCCGCGCATGGTTTCCCCACATAATGATAATGTTGAATTTGATTGATGAAGAAGACAAATTTTAGCAAATTTGCGGAGTACCTTCAGTATGTTGATTCAATACCTATTAAAAAAGAAAAACGAAGCATAATTTGCGGCTCTGAATGTTCAGCAGGAAAGGTTTTGGGAAATGAGCCGATGATAGGACAAGGACGCACTGCTTCACTCAACATGAGAGGTCGGTATGTTTGAAGGATTTGCCACAGCACTTTCAGGCATTCAAGCGGGTGGGCGCCTTCTTGGTGCCAGTGCCCACAATATTGCGAATGCTCAGACGGAGAACTTTAAGCGTACGCAAACGACGTTTGAAGAATCTGCAGCAGGCGGCGTGATTGTGAGCTTGAGCCAAGATCAACGTCCTGGCCCTCAATTACCAACAGGGGATGACCCCTTTACCTTTCGACAAGGATCCAATGTAGACTTGGGCGAAGAAATCATCAACACGTTGCAAGCGACTCACCTTATTGGAGCCAATATCGCGACTATCAGAACGCAAGATAAGGTCTTGGGCTCGATTTTGGACATTATTGAATAGCTCGGAGATCCTCAGATCGACAGATTTTTCTTTCCAGCCTTTCCATTTTTTCTTCCCAGTTTCAATTTTGCAGTACTCCCTGTCGAACCTTTTTCCTGATTCCGGTCCCTTTTGATTGCGTGGGTCCCTTGTTATCCCTTTTTGCCCCTCTTCTATGGCAGTTTCCTGCCTCCTATTGTATGGGTTTGACGCCTTCCATCTTGACATTCCCACAACTTTAGCCTCCAGTCACATGTTTTCGGTGAGCTCAAAACCGTGAAAATACCTCTAATTTGACTTTGAAGGTGGAGAAACAATTATTGTAGAATCAAAAGGTTGTACAGTTCTGGCGTCTTTCGCCTTTACAGGATGATATGCCATAAAGGGTCGATTCCTTAAAAACTTGTCTCGCACCTTCTTTCAATTACATTTTCCTCAAAACAGGAGATTGGGATAATGCACATGTTACGGATGTTTTCGGGCTCTTCACGCTCGTTACGAATTTCCCATTTTTGGAGTGGTCGGTTTCTCATGATAAGCCTTGGATTGATGGTCGGGGGTTGGGGCAACGGTTTGCTGTTGCCCGTTCAAGCACAGGCCGCCCTGCCCAGTGCCTTTGTTGAAGGCTTTTCCGAGATTGTGGAAAAGGTTGGGCCTGCGGTGGTGAATGTGGCTGTTACCAGTGGAGGGGGAGGTGCATCTCGGCAATTACCACCAGGACCCTTTGGTGGTCCTCCCGGAGGTGGACCAGGTGGAGGACCTCCTGGACGTCCTCCTGGTGGTGGACCTGGCATGAGTGCTGGTTCTGGAGTGGTGATTGATTCGCGTGGCTATATTCTGACCAATAATCATGTGGTTGAAGATGCGAGCGATATTAAGGTGACTTTTAATGATGGGCAGGAAGTTCCGGCCACGATTGTCGGGACTGATCCTAAGACCGATCTCGCCGTGATTAAAGTGAAGCTTGAAAATGAGCAGCTCCCCTTTATTCCATGGGGCACCTATGACTCGCTTCGAGTTGGAGATGTGGTCTTAGCGTTGGGCAGTCCCTTCGGATTGAAATCATCCGTGTCCTTCGGAATTATCAGTGCCTTGGGGCGTGGAAGTGTGGGCATTACTGAATACGAAGATTTCATTCAAACCGACGCCGCCATTAATCCAGGAAATTCCGGGGGTGCGTTGGTCAATATGAAAGGTGAACTCATTGGCATCAATACGGCCATTTTCTCAAGAACTGGCGGGTCAGAAGGCGTGGGATTTGCCATTGCCGTGAGCATTGCCAAAGATATTACGAGTAGTCTGATTGAATCGGGGAAAGTGGTTCGGGGATGGATGGGTGTGGCGATTCAAGAACTCACGCCAGCCTTAGCGCAATCCTTTCAATTGCCGGAAGGTCAAAAAGGAGGAGTGCTGATTAGCGAAGTCCATCAGGATGGTCCCTCGGCAAAAGCCGGCCTACAGCGTGGAGATGTGATTCTAGAATATGGCAATGAAGTCGTGAAAGATGTGAATCATCTTCGCAATATTGTGGCCCGGACCAAAGTTGGCAAGCAAAAAGAAATCAAAGTCTTACGGGACGGCAATGAGACTCCGTTAACCTTGGTGCTGGGAGAACGGCCCTCTGATCAGGTCTTAGCTAAAGCGACCCCTCCTGGAGAAGAAGGAAAAGCTCCTGCTGCGGCCAAGCTGGATAATGTGTTGTCCGGTTTAACGGTAGAGGCCCTTTCTACAGATAATCGAAAGCAATTTGGAATTCCTGAAGATGCCAAAGGTGTGGTGGTATCAAAGGTGGAATCTGGGAGTGCGGTGGAAGCCGCAGGGATTCAAGCCGGTGATCTTCTTCAGGAAGTGAGCCGAAGTACAGTGAAGAATATTGATGAGTATCAACAAATTGCCTCGAAGATTCCGAAGGATGAATTAGTCGTTCTCTTGGTCAGCCGCCGAGGCAACAATTTGTTTGTGGCGGTCAATCCTAAATAACATCATATTTGATGAAAAGAGGGAGGCTTGAGGCCTCCCTCATTTTTTTTTGAGTACACAAAAATTTATGGCCAAACAAAGTCAAATGGGTCAGTGGTTTGAGGAGAAAGTCTTCAAGCCTTTGGAAGATAAAAAGATGCCCGTTATGGAGCATCTTCATGAATTTCAGCGCCGACTGACCCGAGCGGTTGTGGTGATGGCGCTGGTGTTTGTCGGGACATTTTTTTATGCGGATGCCCTCGTCACATGGCTGAGAGTTCCACTCCAAAATTTCTTTATTTTAGATTCATGGGAATGGGTACCTTCGGATTTACCGAAAATCCCCTTAGTGTTTCTCGCACCGGCTGAAGCTCTCTGGCAAAATGTGAAGGTTGCGGGGCTTTGTGCATTAGTGCTCACCACGCCATTTTGGTTATGGGAAATTTGGCAATTTGTGGTTCCTGGACTGCACGCGCAAGAGCGGCGGTTTGTGGCCCCCTTTACGGCCATTAGTACGATCGCGTTTTTTCTCGGGTTAACTTTTTGCTTCTTTTTTGTTCTTCCCTTTGCCCTGCATTTTCTCCTGTCCTATGGGCTGGCTTCCGGATTTATTGCGCAGATTTCTATCGCCAGTTTTGTGGGATTTATCCTCTGGTTTCTCTTGGTCTTTGGGCTCATTTTTGAAGTGCCGTTAGCGCTGACGCTGATGGCTAAACTTGGTTGGGTCGATGCCCCATTACTGAGACAATATCGAAAGTGGGCTTTTTTAGGGTCCTTTCTGTTTGCGGCGATTTTGACTCCGACTCCTGACCCGTTTAATCAATGTATTATGGCCATACCCATGTATTTCTTTTACGAAGTCGGAATAATCAGTGCTCAAATATTTGGGAAAAAGAAGCCAAAGGTTCCCGAAGAGAACGATTCGGTCGTACCAGCGGCCCCTGCGGTCACTCGCCCTGTTGTACCGTCGACAGGCACTGTCGCGGCTGGTGATGATGACTATGTAAGCGTTCCAGACTCTGGTCCACGGTAAGACATGTCGGAGTGACAGGGGTACTATAAGGTGATCGCGGTCGTGGCTTTGATGGTGAATCAAAAAGTTTTTTCTGGCCAAGAGCCAGATCGTTGTCGGAAAATCTTAGAAGATACCTTGACGAACCACCAAATGACTCTTTTATCCTATGAAGTTCTACCTGATCAGCGAGAGGTAATCGTCCAACGTTTGCAAGCGCATTGTGAGACGGGGGATTCCCCGGTCGTGCTGACCCTTGGAGGAACGGGTGTCAGGCCCACCGATTGGGTCCCAGAGGCCACCAAGGAAGTCGTGGAGAAGGAAATTCCAGGAATTGCGGAAGCCATGCGTGCTGAAAGTCTGAAAAAGGTCCGCACCGCGATGCTCTCACGCGGGATTGCTGGCATAAAAGGCAAAACGGTGATCATTAATCTTCCTGGAAGTCCCAAGGGAATAAAAGGAAATTGTGAGGTGGTCTTACCTCTCCTTGATCATATCGTTCAAAAAGTTGGGTTTTAAAAGAATAGAAAGGGCGGTATTTTTTTAAGATAGATATAGATTAGCAAGCGATACTCATGAAATTTTATTGGCTTAATTTTTTTGGAGGAATATATGGCAAGCGAACTTAAAATGGTTCAACCATCTCCGTCGTCAAGCGGGGATGTCTGTACCTATATGTGGGCCTGCGCGATTTGTGACGAAACGGAAACTTGTCAGAAGGATCGAGAAGGTCATAGCCGATGGTTAGTGAACAAACGCATGGAGCGGATCGAACATAAAATTCTCGTCATGAGTAATAAGGGTGGAGTCGGAAAGAGCACGATGACGACGAACTTAGCGATTAGCTTGGCATTAAAGGGGTATGAAGTAGGGGTATGTGATATGGATATCCATGGTCCGAACATTCCTAAAATGATGGGCGTTGAAGGTGAAAAGCTTAAGATAAGTACTGGTGGTGGGATCATTCCACATCAAGTCTACAATTTGAAAATTGCGTCGATGTCGTTTCTCCTTCAGAACTCTGATGATCCGATTATTTGGCGAGATGCCTATAAATTCGAATTCATCAATCAATTGTTGGGTGGAGTCGAATGGCAAGATTTGAATTATTTATTTATTGATTTGCCACCTGGTACTGGGAATGAATCGGTGACCACCATGGACTTAATTGGAGATGTCACGGGTTGTGTCATTATTTCGACTCCACAGGAGGTCGCACTGTTGGACGCCCGAAAGTCGGTCACGTTTGTGAGAGATAGTGAATTGCCGATTATCGGCATTATCGAAAACATGAGCGGCATGGATTGCCCTCATTGTCATAAGGAGATTGAAGTCTTTCGGAAAGGTGGGGGAGAGGCCTCTGCGGCCGATATGGGTGTGCCGTTCTTGGGGCGGGTGCCACTTGATCCAGAAATGGTGTTGCAATGTGATCGAGGTGAACCGTATGCCCTGTTTCATTCTGATCTGCCGACAGCGGAGGCGATTCATAGCGCGGCAAATAAAATCGAAGAGTTTTGCAAAAAGAAGGGTTCGCTGGTCAACGTCTCAGCACGGCCTGCGCCATTTAAAAAGCCCTGACCGTTCAGAGTTGCCATGTTTACCCAGCAAATTGTTTTAAGAAGTTTGGTCATATTATGTCTTTAACCTCGTTAACCACTGCCCAGCAAATTGTCTTAGACGCAACCTGTGTGCTGGGTTGTGAAAAAGTCGGGTTACTCGATGCCTTAGGGCGTGTGTTAGGAGAAGATATTATTGCTCCACGTGCCAATCCTCCTTGGGATAATTCAGCCATGGATGGCTTTGCCGTTCGATGGGCTGATATTAAACAGGAGCAGGCCATTGCCAGAATTCCTGAGTTGAAGGTGATCGAAGATGTGGCCGCTGGGGCGGTGGCAACCAAGTCGGTGGGGTCAGGGGAAGCCATTCGCATCATGACCGGTGCGCCCATGCCGGCTGGAGCCGATACGGTGGTTCGGATTGAATATACCGAACCTTCCGAATCCACCGTTCGAATCATGCTCTCCGAATATGGCCAGGGTGCCAACATTCGACCAAAAGGGGACGATGTTCAAGAAGGCGAGTGTATTATTGCCAAAGGGACTCCACTGCGTTCCGGCGAAATCGGCATGCTCGCGATTTTGGCGAAGTCGTTTGTTCTCGTTCATCAGCGGCCACGGGTAGGTATTCTCTCAACCGGTGATGAGTTAGCGGATCTGGATGAATCCTTCGATGAGAACAAAATCGTGAACTCCAATAGCTATGGGATTGCGGCTGGGGTGCAAGAGGCCGGAGGGATTCCTGTTCTATTAGGCATCGCCAAAGATAATCCTGATTCACTCAAAGACAAAATTAGGCAAGGATTAACCTGCGATATTCTGGTGCTATCCGGTGGCGTCTCGATGGGAGATTATGATTTCACCAAGCCAGTGTTTGCCGAGCTTGGGGCTGATATGAACTTTTGGAAATTGGCCATTCGTCCTGGTCAGCCGGTGGCCTTCGGTAAAATTCAAGGGAAATTGGCGTTTGGATTACCAGGGAATCCCGTGTCGTCCATGGTTACCTTTGATCAATTGGTTCGGCCGGCCATGCTGAAACTAGGAGGCCACGCCACTTGGGAACGCCCCACGGTGAAAGCCATTTTCCAAGAGAAATTTTCCAAACAAACGGACCGTCGTCATTTTCTTCGAGGGGTTCTCGCGCATGAAAACGGCGCCTTAGTGGTCAGGACCACAGGTAAACAAGGGTCTGGGATTTTAACGTCGATGGTGAAGGCCAATGGATTTATTGATGTGCCGGAAGAAGTGGAAAGCCTTCAACCAGGTGATGTCGTGAATGTGCAATTGTTATCAAGAAATTTTTAAGCTGTTTAATTTGTTGTTCATTTCATACGACAGGAATTGATTATTCCTGAAATTTATAAAAGAATATGCAGGTTTCAACATGGCACCCCCTATTGTGTGTTTCGTGGGTCGTTCCAACAGTGGAAAAACCACCCTCATCGAACGATTAATCCTAGAATTGACCGGAGAAGGCTATCGAGTGGCCACGATCAAACATGCTGGGCATGGATTTGATCTTGATACCGAAGGGAAAGATAGTTGGCGCCATAAACGGGCAGGGGCGAGCCAAGTGGTGGTCCTGTCCAAAGGTAGCCTGGCCATGTTTACCGATGTGGCTGAGGAGCTTCCTGTCGAAGACATCCGTGATCGCTTCATCAATAAAGAGATTGATCTCATCATTGCTGAAGGCTGGAAAAGCCAAGGGTTCCCAAAAGTCGTGGTGGTGCGAGAGGAACTGAAAGAAGTTGATGTGTCTCTTGAAGGATTACTCGCCGTCGCATCCATCAAGCCCCTAGATGTCGATGTTCCCTGGTTTGATCGAGATGATGTACAAGGGTTGGCCAAACTCATTATCACACGATTCCCACGCCACGCGGATACGTAATTCCCATGGGTAAAAGTCTGACCCTCATTCTGGCCACGCTTTTCGTGCTGGCCTTAGGAGGGGCGGCAGCCATTCCTCTCACCAATCAGCCTACCTTCTGCGCCAGTTGTCATACCATTCAGCCAGCTTATGAGTCTTGGATCCGCTCCAGTCATAAAGAGGTGACCTGTGTGGACTGCCATGTGAGACCTGGGGTTGCTGGGTTTCTCCACGATAAGGTGTATGCAGGCTTAGAAGATGTCGCCATTACATTTTTTGGGACACCGACCGAATCCCATGATCTGCAGTCGCACGTGTATTCGTCCGTCTGTCTGGGATGTCATCGCGCCATACTACGAGTGAATGAGCTGCCCGCGCGAGATTTGCCCGCACCGGTTAAAGAGGTGGGACTGATCATGGATCATCGCGAGCATATGAAAGCCTTTGACCAGCGCGGTAAAGGAGAAGGTTGTACGACGTGCCATTCTCGTGTCGTGCATGGGACTCCCATAAAAAACTATCCCATTGTCATTCCCCGTGGACATGTCCAGCTTGATGATCAATCACATGAGCCGGATCTTCCTCCGGATTCCAAGCTTTGGAAGACCACCATGACGGATTGCATGGTTTGCCATGATGGAAAACAAACACATGAAGGCGACGTGCTCAGTAATAAATGTGAAACCTGTCACCTGCCAGATAAAATCAGCGCATTTTTATTCTGAAAATGTCCTCCGTTCCCATGTCAAAACCCATTGTTCAAGTTCGAAATTTGACCAAACGATTTGGCGATTTTACGGCCGTCGATAATATATCTTTTGATATTCATGAAGGTGAAATCTTAGGTCTCTTGGGGCCGAATGGTGCGGGAAAAACCACCACCATTCACATGTTGCTGGGACTCATCACTCCTTCGTCAGGCACGATTCACATGTTTGGGCTTGATCTTGCCCAGCATCGTGAAACCATCCTTCAACAGGTCAATTTCTCTTCGACCTATATTTCCATGCCGTTTTCCCTGACTGTCGAAGAAAATCTGAAAGTCATTGCCCGGCTCTATAGCCTTCAGAATATTCAGCGGCGCATTGATGATATTATTGAAAAGTTGGAAATGGGGGATATTCGGTACAAGCTCACCCGGAAATTGTCCTCAGGTCAAATGTCTCGACTGACGTTAGCCAAAGCGCTTATGACGGAACCCAAAGTTTTGTTTTTAGACGAACCCACGGCCAGTTTAGATCCGGATATTGTCAATAAAATAAAGGGATTTTTGAAGGAGTATCAGCGAACCGCTGGTTTAAGTATTCTGTATACGTCTCATAACATGCGTGAAATGGAAGAGATGTCCAATCGCATCATCTTTTTGCAGCATGGCCATATTGTGGCAGAGGGCACGTCTGACCAGATTGTTCAACGCTATGGGCAACGGGATTTAGAAGAAGTCTTTTTGAAACTAGCGAGGGAGCCAAAAGGGAAATGAATCTAGGACGAATTGGAGGATTGCTCTCTCGACACATGTATCTCTATAAGCGCAGCTTTGCGCGCATGCTGGAGATTTTTTATTGGCCCTTTCTCGATCTTGTGGTGTGGGGCTTCATTACGATGTACTTGAAAGATGCCGGAGTATCACTTCACGGAGCTGTCGCCTTTTTCCTGGGGGCATTAATTCTGTGGGATGTTTTATTTCGTTCGCAACAGGGCGTCGCGGTTTCATTTCTTGAGGAAATGTGGTCGCGGAATCTCATGAACCTTTTTGCCAGTCCATTAACGGTCGGAGAATACCTGGCCTCGACCATGATCATGAGTATCTTGAAAGTCACGGCCGTGGCCAGCCTCATGATGGTCTTTGCCTGGGTGTTTTATTCCTATGATATGTTGAAAATAGGATTGTCCCTTCTTCCGTTTATTCTGAACTTGGTGCTATCAGGATGGATTATTGGCGTCCTCACGACCTCGATCATCATGCGATTCGGACAACAAGCCGAAGTCTTAGCCTGGGGCATGGTCTTTTTGTTTCAGCCGATCTCCTGCGTCTTCTATCCGCTAGAGGTGCTCCCACCCATCCTCCAATCCATCGCGTGGATGGTCCCTCCTGCCCATATTTTTGAAGGCATGCGCGCCGTGCTCGTCGATGGAGTCATCCCTGTCACTCATATCCTTTGGGCCACCGGCTTAAACCTCTTCTTTTTTGTCGTCATTGTGGCCTGGTTTTATCACACGTTCAATATCTGCAAAGAAAAAGGCATGCTTGTTCGTGTCGGCGAATAAGCTGTGTTTAGGCTGAAACTTCCTGCCTGTCCTCTTGCCCAATGACCTGAAGTTTGGTGACGGTCATTGTGATGGCTCCAAACTCTTCTTCGACTTTTCCCTTGAGTACTAATGGGCGTTCATTTGTGAGTAACGGCCCATACTGTTCGAAGACGTTTGGAAACAATGTGGCATCGTAGAGCCCTGTGGTGTCTTCCAACGTGAGAAAAACCATTGATTGGCCATGTTTGGTGATGGCGGGCTTTTCGGTAATCAGCCATCCCACCATCGTGATCTGTTTGCCGATATGTGCATCCATTTCGATGGCTGAGATAATATTCATGGTTCGCCAATGATGTTCGTAGAGTGTTAATGGATGGCATTGAAGTGGGAATCCCAATAATTGAATTTCATGTTGGATCTTACGTTCAATGGCATAGTCATTCGGAATTGGGAGCGTAGGGGAAGTGGGTAAGAGAGGAGTGGCGTGCCTCAAGGCCGATTGCTGTGAGGAAAGGCCGGAGATTGGATGATTGGCATAGAGACGCCAGAGTAAACCAGGGCGAGTGACTTCGCCGGCAATGGTGTCGAAGCAGCCTGAAAGAATGAGCAGACGAGTCTGTGCCGGTTCGGGATTCAGCCGAGTCAGAAAATCGTGGAATGATCGATAGTGGCCATGCCGCTGTCGTTCTTCCAGGAATCGAGTCACGAATGCGTGTTCCAGCCCTTTCAGTTGCATAAAGCCAAGACAGAGCGTTATGCCGATTCCGCGATAGGCCCATTCACTGGTGTTGATATCAAGGGGAATGATGGTCAGCCCCATCCGTCGTGCTTCGGAAAGATAGGCAAAGGTGGAATAAAATCCACCCTGATTACTGATGACGGCTGCGATGAATTCTGCGGGATAATGCGCGCGAAGATAGGCGGACTTAAAGGACACCTGCGCATAACTGGCTGAATGCGGCTTACAAAAGCTATAGCCCACAAAACTCATGATCATATCCCAGACAGCTTGAATAGTGTGAAGTTCGACAGCTCGGGCAAAAGCCCCGTCGAAAAATTGCTGCCGATAATCTTGTAGCTGCCGGTGCTTATGTTTCTTGCTTAAGACTTTCCGCAGTTGATCGCCTGCTTCCGCAGAAAACCCTGCCAGTCCCATTGCCACTTTGGTCACGTCTTCTTGATACACCATAATGCCGTGCGTTTCAGCGAGGACGTTTTCCACTAAGGGATGAAGCGGGCGATAGGTCTGGCCGTGAGCGCGTCGAACAAACTGTTGAATAAAACGATTGGCGGCAGGACGAATCAGCGAAGAGACAATAACTAGATATTCAAAGACATCCGCTTGTGCACGCCGATGAGCAGGCATGCCCGTCCAGAGTTTTTTGAGGAGCAAACGGGTGGCCGGTGATTCAATATAAAAACAGCCGATGGTGTCGCCTCGCTGAATGAGTGCTTGCGTCGCAGAGTCAGACAGCGGATCCCACCTGGCATAGTCGATAGAGTGCCCGGTATGTTCCACAATCGCAGCCAAGGCGTCACGGATCACGGCTAAGGAACGATTGCCTAACAGGTCGATTTTGACCAGTCCTGCTTCTTCGGTTTGATCTTTTTCCCATTGAATAACCGGAACACCTTTGGCTGCCACTTCAACCGGCACATAGCGGCGAAGATCG
The DNA here is from genome assembly GCA_965248225.1 of Nitrospirales bacterium. GTDB lineage: Bacteria > Nitrospirota > Nitrospiria > Nitrospirales > UBA8639 > Nitrospira_E. Next base: position 1,999,322 of record CBDFIV010000015.1, on the reverse strand, counting down.
TCCGGCACAATGACCATGCCGCCGCAATGGACGGAGAGATGTCGGAGCCGGCCTTGAAGCTGGCGGGCACGAGCAAGAATCTCAGGCCATGGTTTTCGTAAGGTGGCAAGAGATGAGGGCTGGCGTGCCAGAAGCTGACTGACCTGACGCATTTCTGCCGGAGGCATGCCATAGACTTTCGCCACTTCACGGATCGCGGCTCGCAGGGCTAAGGTATTGTGGTTGGCCACCATGCCGGCTTGTCGGCTGCCATACCGGGCAAAGACAAAATCGATGATGCGGTCGCGTTCATCCCAAGGAAAATCAATATCAATATCGGGTGGATCATGTCGGCCGGGATTGAGGAAACGTTCGAAGAATAAATTGTGGCGGATAGGATCGACATGGGTAATCCCTAAGCAATACGACACAATCGAAGCCGCCGCCGAACCACGCCCACAGGTGCGAGGGGCTTGGCGAACAATCTCATCAACGACAAGAAAATAATGTGCATAGCCTTTCTCTCGGATGACGGCTAATTCATGTTCGATGCGATCGATCACAGCGGATGAAGGATCACCATAGCGCCACTGTGCCCCGGCATAGGTTTTTTCCTGAAGCTGGGTGACGGCATGAGAATCGGAGAACTGGCGAAAGTTGGGGAAGATGGTCTCTCGAAAGGACCATTTCGTGTAACAGGCCTGTGCAATTTTCAGGGTATTACTGATCGCATGAGGTACGTGTGGGAACTGCGCCTGTAGTGAGTCGAGTGGCATCAACCAGTGATGCGGAGCGCAACAGGAGTCGTGAGGTAATTGAGAAAGCGTGGTATTGAGGTCAATCGCTCTGAGTGTTTGATGCAGCGGAAACTCTTTGGGACTCAGGAAATGAACCCGATTGGTCGCCACAGGGGGTAGGTTCGTGCGTCGGCTAAAGGCCAAGGCCTGGTGCATAAGTGTCCCAGGGGTCAGTTCAACGTAGAGGTCGGCAGGGGAGTGGCGTTTCCAGATCGTCAGAGCTGGAAAGTCGTCTGACAGAATAATCAGTCCGTGACGGTGCGCTTGAATGGCGGCAATGCAGTCAAAATCTGCATCGCAATGACGTTGAGAGAGCAGGCGACAGAGATTCTCATAGCCATGCAGGTCTTTAACGAGGAGGATGGCACGATGCTCCTTGTGGGCGAGTTCAGCTCCAAGAATTGGACGCAAGCCATGGGCCTGTGCGACTTCGATAAAGCGAATGGCGCCATAGAGCCCATTGGTGTCGGTGAGGGCAAGAGCATCAGATCCTTGCGAGCGGGCAGTCTGGCAGAGGGCCTCGAGCGGGGAGACGCCTTGCATGGGGGAGTAGTCCGAATGAACATGCAAATGGACAAATTCTGGCATGAGCGAAGACCTCAAATATGAATCGCGAGTTCATTTTAAAGTTAAAGTATTACCTTGTTTTACGGGTAATTTGATAACCTGTTGATAAATATTTTACTTTAATTTCCATGCCTATGAATAACCGGTCTAGTTGAAGCGTTTGTTTCATTTTAATTTTCTTGAAATGCGAAACACCTTTTAATCATTGGCTATTGAATCTGAATGAGCAGCCATACGCGAACGTCCCCATTGAATAATTTTCATACCGAATCTGGTATGTAGACGATCCAGTGCCAATGCCAATCGATGGGGGCGTGGTTGCACCTGAGGTCCTTCAGAGTCATGTGGTGGAAAGAGTGAGAGTTGTTCCGGTGGAGGGCAAAAGCTATTACTCCGAATAATGAGTGAGCGAATACGCACACGACGCTGGAAGCAGCGACGGAATAAAGTCTGAGCTGATGGAAACATATCAACCTCCCAATGTGTGGGTGTGGATAAGACAGATGAGCGCTGAACTGTGAGTTGATCACTATAGAGGAGCGTCAGTTCAAGGCCGTGACACAGGCAGTGCCGACGCCGTAAATCATGGCAGAGAGAATCGAGAAGGCAGGACAGGCCTCCAATGAGCCGATCGTCGTCAATCGTATCTGGCTCAAAAAGATAAGAATGGGTTAACGCCAATGAGGCCTCAGGAGCAATGACCGGCAAGCAATCAATCCCGCGTGCCCACTGGTAGAGCTGATGGCCCCATCGACCACAGACCACTTCCAAGGCTTCCACGCTGACGTCGCTCACGTCGCCGATGGTCTGCAAATTCAAATCGGCTAAGCGTGTCTGGAGTGCGGTCCCTCCAGGGCCTCGTAACCCAGGAAGGGTTGAGACGGGTAACGGCGATAAAAAATCCTGTTCGGAGCCTGCGCGGACATCACACAATTGAGGTGGCGTGAGGAGAGAGCTGGCCATGTGTGCGACAAGCTTATTGGTGCTGATACCGGCAACGGCTTGCAGCCCAAGCCGAGATGAGACGTCGCGTTCTAAGCGCATCGTCGTGTCACAGGTTGCGCCAAAGAGCCGAGTGGTGCCGGTCAAATCTAAATAAAAGTGGCCAGGCTGAAACGACTCCCAAATGGGTGCGATTGGTGTGATGAATGGCATCAGGGCATGATGGGCTTGGGCGACACGAGTCGGGTTGGGAGTCACCAGTCTCAGCGAAGGACAGCGTCGTCGAGCCTGATCAGCCTGCAAACCGGGGACGACTCCCGCTTCTTCGGCTTCCGGCGAGACTTCGTGGATTATGGCGCGAGAGGTATGGGCAAAGGCGACGGCAATGGGGCGTGTGCGTAAGGTGGGGTCGTCAAGGCGCGCAAGCGCCACAGCCAACCGTGGAATCCCAAAACACACAATCTGTCTCTCCATATCTCACCTTAATCTGTCATCCCTGCATGCCTGTGGCAGGGATCTATTCTTGTCTTCCAACTTTCCTCAAAGAGAGATGCCTGCAAGTGCCAGCAGGCATGACGAACAGAAAAACAGCACATCGTCATCCCGACATGTGGAGCCTGCCCCTGCAGGTTGGTGGCAGGGGATCTATTTGGTTAAATAATGGCGTCCCATAAATCTCGCCAGATAGGGTTGTTTTGTTCGAGAAGCCGAATTTTCCATGCCCGCTTCCATACCTTCAGTTGTTTTTCTCTGTAGATAGCGGCCTCCATCGTAGCGTGCAGTTCATAGTAGACAAGACGATGGACGTGATACTTTTTTGTAAAGCCTTCCGTTGCATTTGTTTTATGTTGCCAACATCGTGCTAGGAGGTTACTCGTCACTCCTACATATAAAACGCCATGCGGTTTGCTCGCTAAGAGATACATACATGGTTGTTTCTTCATTCTGTGTGAAAATTAGATGCCTGCCTACAACCGCAGGCATGACGAAGGGAAGATTCCCAAGATTTGTCATCCCTGCATGCTTGTGGCAGGGATCTATTCTTGTTTTCTGCCTTCTTTCAAAGAGAGATGCCTGCCAACTGCCAGCAGGCATGACGAGAGAGTCTATCCGCAATGGCGAATCACGCCGATTACGACCCCTTCAATCACAAACTCATCTGATGGTGTCACGACAATGGGGACCATCGTCGCATTCGCGGGATGCAATTCGACCTGCTTCTCTTTCTTATAATATTTCTTAATCGTGGCGTCGTGGTTGACTAAGGCCACCACCGTCTGTCCGTTCCTGGCGGTCCGTTGTTTATGAACGATCACCAGATCACCAGGCAGAATCCCTTCATCCCGCATCGACTCGCCTTTTACCCGTAGCGCAAAATTCTCGCCGGTTCGTAGCATGGATGGAGGAACCTCTACCAGCTCCGCTTGGAGAATAGGCTCAATGGGATTCCCAGCCGCCACGACGCCAACCATCGGAATCTGGGAAGGGGAGTCCAGTTGCGAAAGAATGGCTTCCACCACGCCAGGAATGCGGCGCATCCCGCATTCATAGCGGGTAATCGTCATGCGGGTCGTGCGGAGGCGTTCGGCAAGTTGAGATTGGGTCAGCCCCAGGCGCTGGCGAACTTGGCGAAAGGAATCAGGCGTCATGTAACCAATGGTTACATGACGGGTTGGGAGGTGTCAAGCCATGGAATCTGGGCGATGTATCTTCCTCGTAGATTACGCCTATAGGTATTTACTGTATCTACCACGCGTGCGTTATTTGAAAAGGTTTTCATAAGAATTGATATCTTCTACAGGTTGTTAATTTAATTGTATCTATAAGGATAAAAAAAGTATCTGATTAGATACATGTTTTTGATGTTGACTGGGCCAATCTCTTGCCTAAACCTATAAAGAGCCAGATGCCAGGTTTCTTCTGATACTTTTATTAATAAAGAGGTTTTTGCTGTTTGAGCGTTCCTCAATAGCTCGTTCAAGAGTAAGGGTATAATCTTTGCGTTGTTCCTTTATATATGGCAATTCATTTTTAAATAAATCAAAAAATATAGAGTCTTTAATTAATTTCCTAGGCAATTATCGAGAAATATAAAAAGGATTTTTTGAAAAATAACGCAATGAGTCCTTTCCATTGAATCACCAGTAGGAATAAGGAAGAGAGTGAGATTCCTACAACCTGTCTGTCTTTCGATCACTCTCATGCTTTGCTCGATTCTAATGGGAATGGGATGTGCGGGTGTGTCTCAGGAGAGGGCTTCTGCCCCATCTTCAGCGAGTTTTTCAGTTTATGCGCTTTCTCGTGGGAAAGGGGTGCCAAAGGAAACACGAAAAGTGTTTGAGAAAATACAAGAAATGTTGGAAGAAGCCAAAGCGAAAGGAGAAGTCCGAAGTATGAAGCGCACACGGTTTGGTTTAGAGGGTGAAAGCAAGTTATGTGCAGTATTTGAAAGTGCGGAATTGACTCAACGTATGTATGACGAGCTGGAGCAGCTGACCGTAGAGATAGATCTCCTTAACATTACAAATGAACCTTGCAAGTGATGGTTAATGGAATAAGGATAGACGACTGTCGCGATAAAAAATATATCAACGCTTACTCGAGGAAGACCGGAAACGAAATATTGTAGGAAATGGTTCTAAATTCTTAAACGGGAGGGCACACAATGAATAAGAGGCCATGTAATTTATTGGCAGGAATTGGGGTTTTCTTTATGTCAGTGGCCTTGACCGCCTGTCCGCCCCACAATGGGGGAGGGCCTAGTTCTGATCCAACTTTACCTACTTCAAAAATTAGTTCAGGAACAGGTTTAAACAAGGTTTCTCCAGAAGAAGGTGCGGCCAATCTAAAGAACAGTGCCAAAGCCCAAAGAGAGAAGTGGAAAAATAAAACTTTTGAAGAATTCGAAGGATCAGTTTACAAAGAACCCATGGCTGGGGGGAAATATATTGTTAGTGGAGATATTCCCATACACAATAAAAAACTCTTAAGAGAGTTTTTTGACAATCGCATTAAAAAAGATCCGCCAGTCGCGCCGGCACAGTCCACAGGGTTTGTCGGCAAGCAGATTAATAAACTTATACTCCATCAAGTGGGAGGAGAAGATGCCAAATGGAGTAATGGAGAGAAACAACAACTCACCTATTGTGTGAGTGACTCCTTCGGCCCACGGAAAAACAAAGTGGTTGCCGACATGCTGGCGGCGACAAATGCCTGGGAAGCTGCCGCAGATATAAATTTTATGCACATAGCAGACTATGATCCAGATTGCACACCGTCGAATTCCAACGTTCTCTTTGACGTCCGACCCGTGAACTCTAATGGGCAATTTCTGGCACGGGCTTTTTTCCCTGGCGAATCACGCGGTGCTCGTAATGTTCTGATTGATGATAGTGCATTTGGGCTAGATCCCAGTGACAATCTTCAACTCGTGGGAATTCTTAAGCACGAATTGGGACACACATTAGGATTTCGGCATGAACATACGCGCCCAGATTCCGGAGCCTGTTTTGAAGATAATGACTGGCGACCACTCACAACCTACGATACGTTTTCAACTATGCATTATCCCCATTGTAATGGTGGCGGGGATCGGACCCTGTCATTAACTGCAAGGGATAGAAACGGCGCAGCCTGTTTATATGGTCCGGCAGAAGGGTTTGTCATTAATACCAGCATCTGTGGGGCAGCTCCGCCTCCGCCTCCCTCGCCACCAACATGTGACTGTTCCAAGACCGTAGAGTTTATTCAAGAGCAAGTATCTCACCATGAAGTGAAGACCTATGGACCAGGTGGGTCATCAGGTGGCCCATTTTCGGTTACACCAGGGACTCCTTTTGAAGTCGTCATGAAAGGCAATGGCAATCCTGGTGATCCAGACTTATATGTACGGTTTGGTGATCAGGCTCCCACTACCTCAGAATTTACGTGCCGGCCATACACGTCTGGGGCCGATGAGATCTGTTCTCTGGATGTGCCTACAAATACAACGAAAGCCCATGTCATGGTGCGGGGCTTTCAAGCGGGCAGCTTTGATCTCACGGTGACCTATTCGCCTATGCCGTGAGGTCCTACAAAAACTGAGCATCTGCGAGGGCGGCGGAATTATCCGTCCGCCCTCGATGAGAAGCCTCTTTGCAATAGGCATTAGTATTTGTTTTTTTTTAATATTTTTCGCTAAGGGTTTAATTCTTTGTGAACCGATAATTTTGAATAACTAGAGGAAAAGGAGTCCTCTAAATTATGAACGAAAGATTTCTTAAGCTACTTAAGGAAGTAGGAATTCTTTTTTTAGCTATTGTCTGCACAGCTTGTTCTCATAATGGAGAAAACCGCAATTCCGATTTCCCATTTGCGCCAAGACTGAATTCTGGGGAAGGTGTTGCCAAAGTGGCTCCTGAGGAAGGGGAGAATAATCTCAGGAACATTGCCAAAGCCCAACGGGAGAAATGGAAAGATCGGACATTTGAAGAATTTGAAGGCTCGGTCTATAAGGAACCTTTTACAGGTGGGAAATATATCGTCAGTGGAGATATTCCCATATCCAACAAAAAGCTTTTAAGAGAGTTTTTTGATAATCAAATTAAAAAAGATCTGCCAGTCGCGTCGGCACAGTCCACAGGGTTTGTTGGCAAGCAAGGTAAACAAATGATCCTCCATATGATAATGGCAGGAGAGAATTCTCAATGGAATAGTAAAAAGAAAAAGTCGCTGACCTATTGTGTGAGTGATTCTTTTGGTCTACGGAAAAACAAAGTGGTTGCTGACCTGCTGGCGGCGGCTAATGCCTGGGAAGCCGCCGCAGATATTAATTTTACGCATCTAGCAGATTATGATGCAGATTGCACGCCATCAAATGTCAATGTCCTCTTCGACGTTCGTCCAGTGAAATCTAATAGTCAATTTTTGGCACGAGCTTTTTTCCCAAATGAACCACGGAGTGCACGCAATGTCCTGATTGATGAGAGTTCTATGGAGTTAAATCCTGGCAACAAACTTCAACTCGTAGGAATTCTCAGACATGAATTAGGGCACACATTAGGAGTTCGGCACGAACATACGCGTCCAGAATCTGGAACCTGTTTTGAAGATGCTGGCTGGAGGCCTATCACGACCTATGATAGGTTTTCAGTTATGCATTATCCGCACTGTAATGGAGGAGGGAATAGGGAGTTTCAGTTAACTGAGAAGGACCAAAACGGTTTGGCATGTGTCTATGGTCCTGCAAAAGGATTTCAAATTAATACCTCCATCTGTCAGCCAGAAGTCGTTCCCCCTTCGCCAATATGTGACTGTTCAAAGAACGTAGAGTTTACTCAACAGCAAGTGCAGCAGGGTCAGCAGAATACTTATGGGCCACCTGATAACCCATCTGGGCCATTTCCTGTCACACCGGGGACCCCCTTCGAAGTCACCATGAAGGGAAATGGGAATCCCGGTGATCCAGACTTGTATGTGCGATTTAATCAGGCGCCATCTGTCTCACAATTTACCTGCCGGCCGTATACGTCCGGCGCTGATGAGACCTGTTCCCTGGATGTGCCCACGGGATCCACTCAAGCGCATGTGATGGTTTGGGGATATCAATCAGGTGGCTATGATCTCAGTGTGACCTATACGCCGTGAAATATTTCCAAGGCGGATGAATCTGAGAGAGCGGCTGGATAATTCCGCCGCCCTCATTCATTTGTTTTATTTCAAGGAACGCATTCTTCTTTGTCGTGAGTGCATTGTAAAGTTGAGAAATATGATCATTTTTAAAGAAGGAGTGTATGTTTGAATGGGTTATTGTTCCAGGTTTCTGAGAAATTCATCCTATAGTAGGAGTCTAATACTCAATGCCAGAAGAACTAACGTTAGACCAACTTCAAGCTGAACAAGCTAACGGCATCGGAGCGTGAACAGATTCTCCAGATCTGCAACGAGCCGGCCTACCAGAGTCGTCCCCCGTCGCAGATTGTGCCGGCCCTGGCCGACCAGAACGTCTATGTGGCCTCGGAATCCAGCTTTTATCGAGTCTTACGCGCTGCCGCGCAGGGGTGCAGCCTCGTGGGCGGGCCCGAGCCCCTCGCTCGGGGACCAAGCCCACGGGATATCAGGCCACGGCTCCCAATCAAATCTGGAGTTGGGATATCACGTGGTTGCCCACGACGGTGCTCGGCATCTTTTTTCGCTTATACTTGGTGTTGGATATCTATAGTCGCAAGATTGTCGCCTGGGAGATCCACGAAACGGAAACCGCTGAACATGCCGCGGTGCTGATTCGCAAGGCGTGTCTGACGGAAGGTGTCCGCCGCGACCAACTGGTCCTCCATGCAGACAACGGCGCCCCCATGAAAGGGGCGACGATGCTAGCCACCCTGCAACGATTGGGGATCATCCCCTCGTTCAGTCGCCCAGCGGTGAGTAACGATAATCCGTCCTCGGAAAGTGTGTTTCGGACGTTGAAATATACACCGGCCTATCCCGCGACCCCGTTTGCCAGCTTGGCGGATGCCCGGGAATGGGTCAAGAGGTTTGTCCAGTGGTATAACGATGCGCATCGACACAGTGGGATTCGCTTTGTACGACCTACCGAGCGGCATAGTGGATCCGAAGGCGCCATCTTGGCCAACCGTCAACGCATTTATACTGAGGCGAAACACCACTATCCAGAACGCTGGAGTGGCGCCATTCGCAATTGGACACCTGTGGGAGACGTCTGGCTCAATCCAAACAAAGAAGACCGATCAGTCAAGACGTCCCTGGAAAACGTCGCGTAAGAAACACGACAACTATCTTGACAATTACCGGGCTCCAGAAACCCTCCAGACTTGGGCATCTGGCGGTAGAAGGTTTCAGGCGCGATCAATACAGTTTGAGCTTTTTGCAGAATATTTGATAACAAGGGGATGACCTTCTAAGAAATGAATAAGAGGGCAATTTCAGATGACCGGTTATCATGGGGGTCCTTTTAAACGTTCCAGTCGTTCTTCGTTGCATTCAACCCACATGGATTTATCTCTAGTGACTTGGACGGCGCCAGGTTTTTGGCCTTTGGTTTTTTTGACGAATTTCCGCAGCGTATAAATCACTTCGCCTTTTCCACTCTTTCGTAAATCACTAAACCAGAGCGTTAATGTCGCGGCATCTTTGAGGGTTTCGTGCTGCACCGTTTGGCCTTTTTCTAAGCGCACGATGACATGTGAGCCCGGTGTGCCGCGAGCATGGAGCCAGAGGTCATCAGGTTTCCCCACTTTAAACGTGAGGTGATCATTGTCTTTTGCTGTTTTGCCAACCAGGATAGATATTCCATCGACCGACGTGTACGTGCGGTAGCCTTGGGCTGGTGCTGGTCGGATTTTTGATGGACGTGTTGCTGAAAGGGGTTGATTCTTTTTTGTCGGTTGTGTTGAAAAAACAGGAGCAACGATCCCTTGTTCGATGTGTTTGAGTTGTTCTTCCAATTTCGTGATAGTCTGTTCTTGCGTCTCAATTCTGGGTAAGAGATGTTCTTGTGCTCCCAAGTATTTGTGGTGCTTCCGGAAATAGTCTTCCATATTTCGAACGGGATCTTTGGCCGGATCCAGGGGCAGGGTTATCGTGGGTAAGGCCGGATCAAAGTAGTCGGTTAGGGTGGCGGTCTCCTGGCCTTTGCGCAGATCGTGAAGCGCACTTTTCATGAGTTCGCCATAGCGCCCATATTCACGATAGCGTTCAGCCTTTTGTAGATCTTGCTGCAACGCACGGAGTTTTCCTTTGGCGCCCTTCAGGGCTTTTCTTGCGTGAGCAAGCTGTTGGTCGTGGAGCGTGTGCTGATTGTCTTCTTGTTCTTTTTTCTCATAGTAGACTTCCATCGCAGCCGACACCGGATATTTGGCTGAAAAGCTTTCTTTTTCCTGTGATGAGTTCTTTATCTCTCCCTCTCTCCATGTGGAAGGAGATTGAGAAGACGGGGATGAACCTGTTGCCGGTGCCACAAACCGTTCGCCAATCTGAAACCGAGATTCCTTTAAGGAGCGCAAGAGCATGTGTTTCTCATTGAGCAACAAGACATTGGCCCTAGTCCCTAAGAGCGCAATCACTAAGATATAAGCATTCCCATCTTTTCTAATTGTGAGATAGATAAGACGATCCCCTGGTTGTTGGGTGACTGCTTCAATGCGTCCTCCTTCGAGATGCGAGCGTAAGAATTGGCAAAATGGTGGGGGAGTGGGTGGATTGGGATATTTCTTTGAGACAAAATGCAGCCTGGCCAAACGGGGTTCTGCGCAGATATAGACCATGACGCTGTTTCCCGGCGAATGCACGTCTAGGGTTAAGGCCAGGTCTTGGGGTTGATGAATTTTTTGAATCCAACTGCCGGTTAAGACGGGCTGGATTTCCGCTAAGACGGTTTCAAGGTCTACCAGATTGAGAGCCATATCACCTCATATCTTTGAATCTTCCCAGCTTTCTATGGGTAAACCTGGCACCATGGAGTTTTTGACAAAGGGAACGACCTGGTGATTCCTCCACTTTGTAAGGGGAGGTTAGGTTGGGTAGAGTTCCTGAGGTAACGAGATGCATTGTTGTTTTTTGTCAGTGTTCTTCTGTGAAGAGTCTACCTCCCCTCCGCCCCTCCTTACAAAGGAGGGGGACTCAAGAGCTGCTATTTTTGCGTATGTTCATCGTAACGTGAGCGGGTAGACCTACTGCACATGCAGAAGGAGAGTCATTGCTCTTATGTAACAAGCGGCATCAGGAAGATCAACTTCATTCTCTGTTGACCTGAAATTGAAGGGGCCGATGATGATCAGTTGACGTGTGGTCGCACGGTTGACAATATTGCTCGTTTTGTCTTGAGATACCCAGGATTGTGTTCGAATGGGTTTGATTGAATAACAGGGAGGTGATTCATGGCCATTATTCGATATGCAAAAGGTCCAGTGGTCTATCTCTATGATGCGAAGAATCTCAAGACGAAAAAGAAGGAACTGCTTTGGGGTGATTGGCTCCGTATCGGAAAGGATATTAATAGTAAATGGTCTGAGGTGAGATGGGGGAAAGAGACCTTGGCCATCAAGAAAACCGATTATCAAGAGGAACGTCTTCTTGAGATGATTTTTCTGGATGTGGGGCAGGGGGATGGCTGTATCCTAACCATTCCGCAAGTTGGGGCTAGGGAGAAAGTTCTGATCATCGATGCGGGGCTTGGAGATCATATGAAAGGGTATCTGGAGTATCGGTTCAGAGATTTCAAGAAAAAGTTTAATTTTCATGCGGCTGTGATCACACATCCTGACAGTGATCACTATCAAGGATTTCAGAAGATTTTTGACAATCCGCAAATTTCATTTGAGCATGTGTATCACAATGGGTTGTTGGAACGAACAGGTCCTAGGTCTCAATCGTTGGGGCCAGTGGGCAAAGGCTTTCTGACAGATATTCGTGTGAGTAAATCTGCGGCCAGGAATCTCTATTCACAATCAGCCGTGCGCGGTAGGAAGCGGTATCCCAAACTCATCTGGACAGCATTGACGAGTGATCGGTTTGGGGATGTCTTCATGCTTTCTACCGACCATGGAACAAAAGAAGATGGACGTACGTGGATGCCAGGGTTTGCTCCTTCGAACCTGCATACCGGCTTGACTCCAGTTGCCCCACTATATAGTGTTTTGCGACATGGTGAGTTACCCCACGGACATGTCCGATCTGATGACCCGTTTTTTTACTGAGGAGGCCTGTCGCACCCATATTGAGAAGCTTCGCTGGCCAGACGGGTATATCTGTGTGAAATGTGGGAATCACAAGAGGTGGAAAACCAAGCGAGGGTTGTCGGTGTGCTCCACATGTCAATATCAGCAGTCACCATTGGCCGGAACGATTTTTCAAGATTCTCGTATCCCGTTGCGCATTTGGTTTCAGGCAATCTGGTGGTTTACGAGCCAGAAAAATGGAGCGAGTGCTCAAACGTTGCAAAGGGTGTTGGGGATGAGCGGTCACGAGCCTGCGTGGCTCATGCTTCATAAATTACGGGTTGCGATGGTTCGCCCCTCCCGCAACCGTCTTGCCGGGCACGTTGAAGTTGATGAAGCCTATTTGGGTGGAGAAGGAAACAAGCAACTGGTTGGCGTTGCCGTGGAAATCAACGACAAAGGAAGTGGGCGAATGCGAATGCAACCGCTTAAGGGCCGAACAAGCGCGGATGTCAAGCATTTCGTTCAGCAGCATGTTGAGCCTGGCAGTACGATTATCACCGACGGACTCACAAGTTATTGCTGTCTGGCAGACGAAGGGTATGCGCACAAACCAATGCGAAAGTCCTCTGGTGGGGGAAATCACGACCCAGACGCAGACGACCTGTTGCCAAGAGTCCACCGTGCCATTTCACGGGTGAAACGTTGGCTCCTGGGCACATACCAGGGACGCCTTGATCATAAGTACCTCGACGCCTACCTGAATGAATTTATCTTTCGATTCAACTTGCGATTCCCCGTGGTCTTGCCACGGGGATCTTATTTTCCGAGAATTAGGGGGTGAGTGAAAGTACTGTCCACAAAGCGAGTCATTGTGCGTGGCAGATTCATTATCACATTGTCTTTCCGGTGAAATATCGTAAGGCCTTATTAGCGGAGGATGTTGTCGAGATCATTGTGGAAGCCACGCGAGGGATTGCTGAGCGGTACGATATGGAGTTTGAACGATTGGGGTGTGATCGAGATCATATCCATCTGTTATGTTCTGCTCATCCGAAGATTGCTCCGGGACAAATCGTGCGAGTGTTCAAGAGTATCACCGGGCGCGAGTTATTCCGGCAGAAACCAGCCTTGAAGACAGAGTTGTGGGGAGGGCAGTTTTGGGCTGATGGCTACTATGTGGGCACCGTGGGAGAGGGCGGCAATTGGAGGGTGGTCGAACATTATGTGCAGAACCAAGGCAGTCCCAGAGAAGACCTGCGTCAGTTACCCCTCTTCTAATACCCCGTGGTCTTGCCTCGGGGATCTTTATTCGTCGGACCTCGCGCTCTCGGGGCCTCTTGTTTCATCGACTCCTGGAAAATGCTATCGCCGTCGACCCGGCTCCGCTCCAAAAAATTCAGCGGACCACAAAATCTAGTAGCAACTGGAGTTAAGCCGGTATGCAGGCCTTCGAACCATGCCGAATTTACCATTGAAGTGTTAGGGCCAGTGGTGGAGAGGGCACCGAATGGGAAAAAAGGCCTGCGGACCTTTGCCCGTTCGATGACAGCGAAGGCCATGGATGTGGGAAAAACAAAGAATGGCCATTCGGTGTTGCTACGTCTGGCCTATCGAGGATTTTCTGTGCTGTTTGGAGGGGATCTCAATACGCCTGCTGAGCATTTTTTGATGCGCCATTATGGGAACAAGGGGAACCCACCGACCACAATCGCCGACACCAATGCGATGATTGAACGGGCCAGTGCGCATTTTTCCGTCGATCTGATGAAGTCTTGTCATCATGGGGCATCTGATGTGACGGATGAATTTTTGGAGGCGACACGTGCCGCCGCGTTCGTGGTGTCCTCGGGTGACAACGAAAGCTATGTGCATCCTCGCCCTGATCTACTCGGCCTCCTGGGAAAGAAGGGGCGCGGTCATCGACCCTTAGTGCTCTGCACGGAGCTGCTGCGCTCGACACGAGAAAAGGAGGATCACATGCTCAGAGGCAAGCTGGATACCCTTGTGGAAAAAATTACTAAAGAAACGGATAAGGAGAAAAAGAAAATTCTTGATCAAGCCCGGTCGGAAATACTAGACGAACTGTTTAAACGGAATGTTGGCGTCTACGGCGCGATCAATCTTCGCACGGATGGTCGACGAGCCGTCGTGGCATTTCGGAGAGAACAGTCGAAAGGGACGAACCGTTGGTTTACCTATGAACTCGAGAAAGATGCACAGGGAATTTTTCAAGTTCAGGATGTCAGCGGCCATTGAAGTATGCGGCTGCTTTGTTTTAGGTGCTTTTCCCTACAAGATAGGCAATCCATGCCAGGTCAGCATCTCCTTTGTCGGTGCGGTGGTAGGTTTGTGTGCCTTCTTTCGTGTCGGGATCGGTGGCTTCCCACAACACATGAATGTCTTGAAACCCGGCTTCAGCCATCAGTTCGGTAACTTCGGGAATGCTCCAGAGTCGCCAATCATAGGCAAACGCATTGCGAATCTCGCTGCCGTCGGAAAAGGAAAAATGAATGCGCGTCGTATACAAATGCGTGAAGGGATCAAACGTGTCCTGGTCCCAGGTGAAGGTAAAATCGCCAATCTGCTCGTCTTCTGAATTTTCGATTTCCCGTGGTTCCTCTTGAAGGACCAGACTTTCGCTTCCACCCCAAATATCCATCACGAGCACCCCACCTGGCTGAAGCGACTCCTTGGCATTGGTGAGGTACTGAAGCAGTGTAGGGCGATCATGAAACACCATATACGAAAAATTCAAGGCCGCAATCATTTGCACACGTGGTTGGTGCACATCTAAGACATTCTCATTCAGTAATGACACGCGCTGCTGTTGATCTGGCGTCAGGGTCGAAATATTGTGTTTGATCCCCCAATTCAGGGTCGGCCAATCCAGGTCGATGCCAAGCGCCTGGTTCTTGGCATGTTGGGTGACAAAATAAGCCGAGTTATAGGCCGTCCCACAAAAATCTTCGCGGAAATGCCGAAGGCTCTTGCCGGTGTAGTCCTTGAAGTACGTGGATAAAAACTCCATATCGTTTTCCGGACTCTGCACACTCTTTTGATACAAATCATGAGTGTCGGCCAAGTCAGCCATCGTTGGCGTTGGTGCTATTTCATTATTTGAAGCATTCACAAAATCCTCATCTTTCCTTCATTCAGGATCGTATAGTTCCTTGCACGAATACACATGAATAATGTTCATAATTGACGGATATTTGTGTGGCGGAGGGGGTGGGATTCGAACCCACGGTGGCTTGCACCACGCCGGTTTTCAAGACCGGAGGATTAAACCGCTTTCCTACCCCTCCTAATTAATGGCGGAATTCATCGGAGCGATGTGCTGTACATCAGTGATAGCTTTGTAACGCTTGAGATGTTTCGGATTATGGGAGCCAACTTCTTCAAAGTATCTCTTAATTTCCTTTTGCCTGTAAAGGTAGATACGGTTGTGGCCCATCTTTGGATGATACCCGAGGTGTATCATATTCTGATAAACCCCATCTAGGAGAGGCTTGGAATAATTTCTGAAACATAAACAGGCATGCGTATATTTGGTCTCAGCAATGGTGTGCCTCGCGCCATAAATGGAGCCGTCGGTATCCATCAACCCTCGCAAGCTGGATTTTACAAAATCAGGATGTTGGAGAATCCAGGATGGGAGAGATACTTGGTGCCTGACCTTGTTGCCACGGACAAGCCCTTTCTGACATAAAAACTCGATAAGCCCTATACTGGAGACAACAATGTTACAAGCATTTTTTCGAGTTGTTTGTGAGGGAATGAGACCGAACAACCGGATGATGACATCTACGACAAAGTCGACATAGTCTGCATCGGTGGTCGCGTTAAGGGAAATGGAAATCTGATAAGGGCCAATGTTGCCATCTCCTAACATTATTCCTAGAAATTCTGCCAACAGAGCTGAAGGTTCCGGTTTCACAAAGGTCCTACGAAATGTAAATCCTGTCGCCAATTTTGATTGTTGCATTTTTTTGTAGGCGGTAACGCCACCGCGGCGTCTGCCATCGGCAGTGCCGGGATTTCCATAGCGTGTTAACCTTCCTCTGGCTCCTACTTGGCCGGCTTTTCTTGTACTCCAGTAGTCGGGAAGAATTTTCAAAATCTTTGGGCAAAGGACTCCTGAAATTTTCTGTAATGAGGTGACAGCTTCTTGACTTATGAGGTATTTCTCTCGTTGCCAATCGCGGATCGTTCTTGGGTGGACTTCACAGTTTAGGGCAAGGTTTTCGGTCCCGGTATTCATGGTCTGTTTAATTTCAGTAAGAAATTGACACTGCTTCCCTTTTGCAAAAAGCACTCGTGGCATTTCTGGGTCCTTACCTCTTAAGAGCAATCAGATCCAAGCCATGCAAGTACGGACGCAAGACCTCAGGGATAATCACCGATCCATCGGCTTGTTGGTAGTTTTCGAGAATCGCCACAACTGTTCGGCCAATCGCGAGGCCTGAGCCATTGAGCGTGTGTAAAAACTGAGGCTTTTCGCCTTTTGCCCGAAATTTTATATTTGCTCGCCTCGCCTGAAACCCTTCAAAGTTACTACAGGACGAGATTTCTCGGTATCGTTGTTGGGAGGGGAGCCAGACTTCCAGGTCATAGGTTTTGGCTGCGGAAAACCCTAGATCTCCTGTACACAACGCCATGACTCGATAGGGCAATTTTAATTTTTGTAGAATGGTTTCTGCGGCTTGGGTTACTCGTTCTAATTCCTCGTACGATTGATCAGGATGGACAAAGTTGACGAGTTCCACTTTTTGAAATTGATGCACGCGAATCAGGCCTTGTGTGTCTTTTCCATAGGAACCGGCTTCTCGGCGAAAGCAGGGAGTATGGGCCACATATCGGATGGGAAGTTGCTTCGTGTCGAGGATCTCGTCTCGATAGAAATTTGTGACAGGGACTTCGGCTGTGGGAATGAGAAAAAAGCCATCTGTCGATACGTGGAAGGCGTCATCTTCAAATTTCGGTAACTGCCCGGTGCCCGTCATACTCGCGCGGTTGACTAATACAGGAGGCAAGATTTCGGTATAGCCATGTTCTTGAACATGAAGATCTAGCATGAAATTCGCTAAGGCCCTTTCTAAATGGGCACCCATGCCGATCCCGACCGAAAATCGTGCTCCGGCGATCTTGGTGGCGCGTGGAAAATCCAGTATGCCTAAGCTCTCGCCCAGGTCAAAGTGTGAGCGGGGAGTGAAGTCCAATGTGGGAGGATCACCCCAACGGCGAATTTCCTGATTCTCTCCTTCGTTGGCTCCAATCGGCACGGACGCATGAGGGAGATTGGGGATGCTCAGAGCCTGTTCGTTCAACGGTTCCTCAACCGCACGCAATTCCAGCTCCAATGCCTGAATTTGTTCGCGTACGTGACGAAGCGTAGCCATGTGCTCATCGGCAGGTTGTTTGTTCCGCTTCAGGACGGCAATTTGCTCTGATCCTTGTTTGAGTTGATGGCGTAAGTCTTCAACTTGGCCGATCAAGGCGAGACGTTTCTCGGAAAGGGTTTGGATGGTGTCCCATGGAACATCGTTCCCACGAGCACCAAGTTGGGCCCGAAGGGAGTCTAGCTGGTCACTGAGTAAGCGGGGATTGTGCATGGTTGCGTCGGAAGGAATCCGAATCTATCATGGGTCTCTATGGCAGTCAATGAATCCAGTCGCGTCCCGCTTGCTTTCTAAATGAGAATTGGTGTGATGCCCTATTTTTTTTCTTATGAAACGGAATTTGTCGTCGGGATTGTCCTGCTCATTGTGGGTTTGCTCATTGCGAAGCGAATGATTAAAAAGCGGCAGAATCCCTTCTAAGACGGTATCAACGCATGGCTTTGGGCTTTCCACGTATTCATTGTCATTCCTCCAAAACATAGGATAGCTGCGGGTAGCTGAGTATGTGCTGAGACGCGGATGATTCTGTGTTGTCTTTTGGAGGAGTGCTCTCTATAATTCGTCTCCATTTTTACCGAAAGGAATCATTTTGCCCACGTCTGATATAGCCAGGACTGATAATCGAGGCCCCAATGACCTACGTCCGGTCAAAATAACGCGCCCCTTTACCAAATATGCGGAAGGGTCGGTCCTCATCGAAATGGGTGAGACGAAAGTTATCTGTACGGCCTCAGTGGAAGAAAAAGTTCCACCGTTTTTACGCGATAAGGGCCAGGGATGGATCACCGCAGAATACGGTATGCTCCCACGGTCGACACATGACCGCATGTCCCGGGAAGCGAGCAAGGGCAAGCAAGGCGGACGGACATTGGAAATTCAACGATTAGTTGGTCGAGCCCTTCGGGCGGTCACTGATATGCATCAAATGGGAGAGCGGACGGTGTGGATCGACTGCGATGTCATTCAAGCCGATGGTGGTACCCGAACGGCCGCGATTACAGGGTCGTTCATTGCCTTGGCTGATGCCTTTGCCACGTTGAAGGCCAAAAACCGTATTAAACAATGTCCCTTGCTCGATTATTTAGCAGCCATCAGCGTTGGCAAAGTCGGCGGAGAAATTCGGTTGGATTTGGCCTATGAAGAAGATTCCCAAGCGGATGTCGACATGAATCTCGTGATGACCGGCAATGGACGCATGGTGGAAGTGCAAGGCACGGCGGAGCAGGCCCCCTTTTCCAAACAAGATCTTGATGATTTTGTTGCCTTAGGTTGGAGTGGCATTCAGGATTTAATCAACATTCAAAAAGGTTTGGTCGGGAGTCTGAGCTAATTCATGAATTTCGTCATGAACACGGTCGTGTTGGCGACGAGTAATCAGCATAAAGTTGAGGAAATCCGCGCAATGCTTGCGGAGTTGCCCATTACCTTTCTTTCGCTGACCGATTTCCCTGATTTACCTGAGGTGATTGAGGATGGCAGGACCTGCCAGGAGAATGCCGTCAAAAAAGCTCGGGAAATCGCTACAGGGACGGGCCATTGGGCATTAGCCGATGATACCGGATTAGAAGTCGACGCCCTAGATGGGCGCCCTGGCGTGTATGCCGCGCGGTATGCTGGCGAAGGAGCCACTTATGCCGATAATTGTGAGAAATTGTTAGAAGAACTTCAGCATATTCCCGCTGGACAACGCGGAGCACGGTTTCTCACCGTCATGGCTCTCTCGGATCCTGAAGGCCAAACGGAGACGGTGAAGGGTGTATTACAGGGCCAAATTACGGAACAGTTTTACGGGAGCCAAGGTTTCGGGTATGATCCAGTCTTCTATGTGCCAAACG
Organism: Nitrospirales bacterium; assembly: GCA_965248225.1. GTDB lineage: Bacteria > Nitrospirota > Nitrospiria > Nitrospirales > UBA8639 > Nitrospira_E. The sequence goes on along the minus strand of CBDFIV010000015.1, from coordinate 1,980,144 downwards.
TCCACAAAACGTTGGCTGAAATGACCCTGGACGAAAAAAACGAAATAAGCCACCGTGGGCAAGCTTTGCGATTAGCCAAAGATCTTCTCAGTCGACGAGTTGAAAATACACCACCAGTCGGGGCGTAGCGCAGCCCGGTAGCGCGCCTGCTTTGGGAGCAGGATGTCGGAGGTTCAAATCCTCTCGCCCCGACCAAATATTCAGACGCGCAGGACAGAGTCGGTGATCCCATATCGGTTTTCTCTTAAGATTTTTTCCTTCTGGCCAAAGACCTTTTCTGTTTCATTTTGTTGCGCCCGTAGCTCAGTTGGATAGAGCATCGGCCTTCTAAGCCGGTGGTCACAGGTTCGATTCCTGTCGGGCGCACCATATCCTAACTACTTGATATTCCAAGCTTTATTCTCATCAATTGTCCAGGCCCAATCATAGCTGACTCTCCTTCAATCCGCTAAAAGTCTTGACTGGAAGCGGGGTTTGAGCGGTTCGAACGTTTGAGTCTTCTCCTGCCTGTTCCTTCCTCTGATCATCTTCAACGAATCCATCCGTCATCTGATCTTAAGAAGCTATTGCTCTATTACCACAGAAGGCGGACTCATCTTTCTCTCAACAAGGATGCTCCAGAAGGACCAGGAAAAGAGGCATTCGCAATGGGGAAGATTCACACCATTCCGATGGTTGGTGGACTCCATCACCGCTATTCTCGGCGAGTGGCAGGAGTACGAAGTAAACATTTGTAGGGGAGGGATGAATTAATAGAACAGGGTGGCAGAAACGGCACGGAGCGAGGAGAGGAACCATATTATGAAGCAAGTGACTTGACCCCCTCATTGGCATTTTGTGGACATCCCGCTCTTGAAATCCTGCCCATAAAAGTCATAGCGAGTACAGTTGCACCATACATCTCTATGTCGGTTGGACCGGCCACTATGTATATTAGCCGACTTCATGAGTCAAGCCCAAAGTTAGTTGAGATTCTCCACGGCTCCGAGGTTCATGTTACGCAACCTTCTTTGACGCGGTCTTCTCCATATTCAAGTCTCGCTGTAGGGCCTCCCGGAGCTTGGACAAGTGCCGATAGCCCTTGACTCTGCGGAGTCGCGGCTCAATATCCAGCCACGCCGTGGCCAACCACCGCTGTCGCTGATTGGAGTTCGTCCAGCGATCGACCTTGGCACAGCGTTCCTCCACCAAGGCATTGATGGATTCTAGGCAATTCGTTGTCTTGAAAGACAAGCCGAAGAGGGCCAACACTCCCAGCCGATGCAACGTCAATGTTTCCTCCAACCCTTCCGCTAAACTCCGCGCGGCCGATTGGTTGCGGTCCTCCAATTCCGCCTGCAAGCGCGTGAGCGCGGCTCTGGCTTCCACATAGGTCGGGCGCTGATACGCCCGTTGAAGCCGGCGTCGCCAGGTGGCCTGCTCCCCTTTCGGTAAATGCCTCACCACATTCTCCCGTTTGTGCCACTGGCATCGCTGGACCAGGGCTGATGTCCCAAAGGCCTGTCGCACGGCCGCTCGTAGGCCTTTCCCCCCATCAATGATGAACAAGAGCCCCTGCGAACTGGTGAGGCCTCGCTCCTCCAACTCCCGGAGAAACGACGTGAGGACTGGCTCGTTTTCCGTCCCCGTTTCCACAAAACCCAGGACGTGCTTCTCTCCTGTGAGGGTGACCCCGACCGCCACCACCATCGTCATCTCGGCAAAGGTCTTGCCATCAAGAAAGATGGCCAGCAGATCCAGCTCCCTCAAATCGCGTTCCTGTAATCCCTTCAACTGCTTGGCGCTGGCCTGGGTAAAGTTCCGCGACACCGTCGAACTCGACAAGCCAATCGCTCCGGGGACGGCAGCGGCGGCCGCTTCATAGTTTCGGCAGGAAATCCCATACAACACCCGCTTGAGGAGAACCTCAGCCAGCTGGCCCGTGCCGCGGAGGTGCGCCAGACTCTCTAAGGGGATTTCCCCACCGCCCTCCACGGATTGGATACGCGGAATCTTGCACGGATGCCGTTGCCCCGCCAGCCGGACGCTCCCGGGATTGCTCCCGTGACGATACCCGGGGAGCTGTGCCGCCGCCTTCCGTGCATACCGGATCCCCGCCAATGTCCGCACCTCATCCTCTAAGAGCTCACGAATCCGCATCAAGCCCAAGGGAATAAGGGCCTGAATACATTCCACCTTCGTCTCCACATCAAAGTCGGCATACTCTTCGGCGCGAAGGATTTTCACGGGACCCAACCGTTTCGTCTTCTTGCGTCTCTTCGTCGTTTTCGCAATACTGCTCATGAAGTGGCTCCTTTGCGTTGTTGATGAGTGTCGGGTCTTCGTCGAACGCCATCTCATCACAGGTGGGGGAGCCGCTTCAAATTTCAACTAACAGTAGCACCCATTCGACTTCATTTTAAGACGAACCAAGGTTTAACTTTTGCAGAGTTATGTGAGCAAACCTTAAACCCATTTGGGCGAGAGCAATATTTAATCGCGTTGGTCCCTATTCTCAATGATCACCCTTCCCATCCTCCCGACCATGGAATGAGTGCAATGTCACTGACTCCCGAGAGGTTATCGGTCGAGCGAGTCGGACCTCAAAAGACAAGAGGCAGACTACTTGGAACACGTGTTTTCTCTCGTCGATCTTGCGGTTGTCGAGCGAATGTCTTTGTTGCGCGATATTCAGCGTAAAAAGAAGAGACCAATTCGCTTGGAAAATTATGAACAAATTCTCAAACGAATTCTCAGCCTTCCTGTTCCCCCGGGGTTGGACTATTTTCATCAGCAGGTGGTGGCCGCGATTATGGAAGAAAAACAGTATTATCAGGGCCTGGGCGAACACCCTACTATTTCCGCTGTGAATCGATGGCATCCTCTCATCCGCAGGCCCCATCGTCGGCTGATGGCGTCCTACCAATTTTTGGCCTCGCGCTACCCCAAGGAATCTCGCAGAAATCAACAAGCCTTTTTCGAACATCTGTGTGCCCTTGATTTTATTTAGGTTGTCTTGGCCCTGGTGAATTGCTAAATCTTTGCGCCTAGCGGACTGCTCTTTTTGGCTTGATCTTTGCGCTCACGGCTCCGTCTTCTCACCAGGTATGAAACACTTTTTCATCGTTTCCCCCTACCATTCTGGCTGTCCTTTCTAATAATTCATCCGCCTTGAAATACTTGAATATTTTCGTTCACTGAGAATCAGCGATGAATTAATAGAAGGGACAACCAAAACGTATCGTCGTTTTATCACTCGCACCGTGTGGCCATTTCATCACCAGTCAGGGCAGCGTTCCTGCTTCCCCTAACAACCCCATGACCAAAAGGGAGATGTTGTTCTCCCTTTGGAAACTCATCAACCAACCTTTCGCAGATTGGATACGTGCCATCGTTTCCGACAATGGATCACGGTCAGCATTTCGGTTGTTGAACTGCGAGCAGAGGTTTTGCCCCCTGCGCCACGACCAAGGAGCGTCCTTGGATGCGTATTTTCCTGGGCGCTGCCCAGACCCGACACAACCCAGCTACCCCTCCGTTTTCATTTATTTTAACTAGTAGTTGTTGAAAGCTGGAACATGGGAATATGATCTTTATATACTTGAATTGAAGGAGGAAAAGTTGATTTTCTTTTAGAAAACATCTTCTTCCAAAAGAAAAAGGGTTGTTCATGGAAGCCTAGATTTTCCAGTTTCATGAAATTTTGAGAATTGAGAATTCTTAAGCTAACCATTTCACTGTATTAGACCAGGCTATCAAAATTGTAGCGGAGAACCGTTTCTAGGCGTGGTTGAAGGTTTTTCAGGCCGAGAGGCTCAGTTCATACGGTACCTAGAGATCGTTTTGAACCTGCTCCGCCAAGGTAGGACTTAGTATGGTTAAAGTATGGAAACCAGGAGAGTTAATCGAAGAAAGGTATAAGATACAGGAAGTTGTCACCACTGGCGGTATGGGAATCGTATATTTCGTTTTAGATCAAAAGCACCCCATACGCTTGGCAGTCAAATCATTAAGGCCTGATTTGCCACTCAATGTTCCACGCGTCAGAAGATTCTTGCGGGAAGCTGAAATTTGGACCAACCTTGACGTGCACCCGCACATCGTTCAAGCCAAAACTATTAGTCGTTTCAGTGAATCTACTCCTTTGATTTTTCTTGAATTCGTAAACGGGAATACGCTGAAGGATTTAATGGAGCAAGCCAATGGTTCAATGCCCCTGTTAAATATACTTGACTATTCAATTCAATGCTGTACGGGGATGACGTACACACATAGAAAAGGCTTTCTTCATAGAGATCTTAAGCCAGCTAATTTACTAGTCACACGTTCAGGGGTCTTGAAAATTACAGATTTTGGGATTTCCAGGGCATTTCGGGAAATCCCAGAGCAGGATGAAGAAGAGGCCATAATAAACCAAAATTTTTTTCTCACAAGTAGCGGGGTAGCCATGGGTACGGCACCCTATATGTCCCCGGAGCAATTAATGGGTTCTTCCAATATCAGCTCCGCGTCGGACATATTCTCCTTCGGGGTGATCTTATACGAATTACTAACAGGGCATCTCCCTTTCGTAGGGAAGACTCCATTTGAGGTGAAAAAATCACAAGCTTCATCTCCAGCTCTTCCATCTGGTTTTTTCTTAAATAGACCATTCCCTTCAAAGTTAGATGAATTAATCTTAGCTTGTCTTACCATCGATCCTGCTTTTCGATTATTAAGTTTTGCTGATGTTGAGAAAATATTGATTGAAGTATATGAGACTGTCAAAAAAACAGAAAGTAAAAATATACAGAACGCAAATGATCTAGAATTACAGAATGCTTTTGAACTTGTTAATCAGAAAAAATACGAAGCAGCAATTTCCCTTCTTAATAATGTTAAGAGAAAAGATCCGAGGAACTACAACGCATGGCATCTCATGGGAAATCGACTGATGGACCTTGCTGGGGAAATTGAACTTACCCCTAGTCTTAATTTTGGGCCTGATGCAGAGAAGCGGTTTCTCTTGATGACTGATTATTCCCATGAGGCAATCCAATGTGCTGAACGTGCGATAGACCTTGGGCATCCGAAGAGTGAATGGGCTTGGAATACGAAAGCTGCATGTCTAATGCGAATTGGTTATTTCCACAGGGCCTTAGGTTGTTTTAATCAAGCAATTGAACGAAATATGAGCTATGCAGTTGCTTGGCGCAATCAAAGTCACTGCTTTCGAAAACTCGGACAATTCCAAAAAGCGCTAGAGTCCTATCAACGTTCTCTTATCTTAGGTCCCCAGAATCCAAATGCCCTAAATGGCAAGGGTGTCTGCCTGGCTTTGCTCAGCCGTTACAATGAAGCCCTAGAGTGCTTTTCGAAGGCATTATCCGTTGCTCCCCAGCATTTCCAAGCAAGAGAAAACCTAAATCTATGGAGCCGCATCGCAGCGGGAGAGCGTAATATGGTGGTCTTAACATCTGGGCATGAGCCTGATGTACAGGAACACTTAGAGAAAGTGCTGAACCTAAAGACACAAAGTCGAGGGATTTCAGGCCGTCCTGCCAGAGATCAAGAAGCAAGTGAGCTTGGAGATCGCGCTTGGGGATTAATGAATCTTGAGCTCTTCGATGCAGCCCTTCTTCTCACTTATCGTGCGCTCGAGATCGATCCGATGTATTCGACAACACTTCTTCAGCAAGGACGAATTCTTCGACGTATGAACCGTCTTGATGAAGCGGTGAATTCGTTTACAGCTGCATTGGCTGTTGATCCACCTTATGTTTTGATACATTTAAATCGGGGGCTTGCGTTTTCTAGTTTGGGGCGGTACGAGGAAGCCATTGCCGACTACCAAGTCTATCTTGAGTCGGAACCTAACGACCCCTCAGCCTTTAGTAACTTAGGGTATACATATAGTCAGATTGGCAATCTCGAAAAAGCCCTTGATGCTTTCGTGAAAGCCCTCGAATTAGCTCCACAATATCATCAAGCTTTATTTGGAAAAAGCCAAACTCATTTACTTCGTAACGAACTATCAATCGCTAGTCAAACTTGCCAACAGGCATTAGCCATCGATCCACTTAGTGCTGACACATGGTTTCTTGCTGGACAAATCGCCCAGAAACAATCGCAATATGATGAGGCCACCAAGGCCTATAAACGAGTAATTGATATCAAACCGCAACACTACCAGGCATGGGTGTGTGGGGCGCAATGCATGAACCTAGGCACTCAATTACCAGAAGATGTCCTTAAATGGTGCGAAAAAGCGTCGGATGTTGGATTTGTAGACTTGCGGGAGATTAACGAAAATCGAGCGTATGCTCTCTATAGAGACAGAAGGTATCAAGACGCTATGGAGCAATATGACTTGTTGCTTTCACAATTCCCTGACGACAGTAACCTGCAAATGTTTAAAGAATTATGTTTGACTCAAATTGAGATGGATAACTGAAATTAACAAGGGGTTCAATCAAATATGATCGATTTAATAATCAGACTTATTGAGAAATTACTAGAACTATTGAAGCATCGGAACCAATTTCGCAATAAGCAGTTTGCCGAGTCCATAGACTGTGTATTTCAAGATTTAAAAGTGATTCATCAAGACTACCTTCAGATGTTTACCACTTGCCTGGGACAACTACGTGTTGAGAAAGAATTATCGGAGGTAACGAATTCTTTACTTTTAAATAGGTTGGAACATGAGGCCATGCGTCGGAGTGTTAGCTCATTGGCTGATTCACTGGCACAGAATAAAAAACTAGAGGAATTCGAACATTTTTTTATTGAGGTCCGCAACTACTTTTCATCTAACGGTAGCTTTCCGACAGATACACGATCTTCTATTTTACTTGGAGAAATTGAAAGATGTGTCCGAGAGCAACAGTTTGGAGAGTTTGTTTCGTCTGAATTTTCTGAAGAGGAGATACGGCAGTTTCTTTCACAATTAGTACAAAGCATGCTATCTGATATTAGAAGCTCCTGGTTAAAGCTTTCTAATTTGTACGCTAAAGCAGCTTCTGGAAATTTGAAATAGAGATCATGTGATGAAGGAATCATTGCTTGGCCGCCAGTGGCTAAGAAACGGATAGGAAATTTAAATGCTGTTGGGAAGGTCTTTTGAAACGAGCTACGACGTAGTTCGCTTGCGATGTTCGCTAATCTCAGCAGACACGAGCCTTCTGCCCTCAGTTGAGACAGATGCAAGCCATTCGGAGAACTCATTAACGTGGCCTAATGCGGGTTCTGCGCCAAGGTGCTTTACCCATGACTTTATGATTTTTTGCCGTTCGGCAATTGCAGGGTGCGTCATGCCCATCTCTCCTGGGCCTGGACTTCCGGCGTCCATCATCAGTGTGTCTACAAAGCTCGATAGATCAAAGAAGGCGAAGATTCCGCTAAGCCGCAGCGATAATTCAATGGCTCCCTGCATATCATTGTCTTCCACTGGCACAATATTGGCTAGGCAAAGGTCAAACCCAAATTGATCTGCCAAAATCTCTCGATCTCGGCTACGGGTCTCTTCAATTGACTTTGCCCTCATCTGGTCTTCTGTCAGAGTGGTTTCATCGTTAGCGAAATATACCCACCCTTTTAATTTGAATGGCACGACCTCATTAGCAGGTCCAAAGTCCCCAACGTGTTCTGCAAGCAGGTGGCCGTATTCGTGAGCCAGAATGAATCGTAGGGTATGCAAGGTCAGATCGTCCTGTTTCATGCCTCGTGCTGCACCCAAAAAAGGGGTGCTGCTGGGCTGGTTAACGACTCTCAGGTAGCGGAGCGCAGCAGCAGCAAGAAGACTGGTTGCATCTTCCATAGTCATTTCGGGGGGTAGCTCGTGAGTCTTTTTCCCGGTTGTAGCATCTATCAACACCATGGGTGTTGAAGCGATGTAGATCCCGAACACATCTTGGAGCAGACTGAACCAGCCAGCATCGATCACAATAGCGAACCCACTGGCAAGCGTTGCAACTCGCGCATTGGAACCGGCCCAGGGAAATATCGCCGATATAACCGGAGCCCCAGGTGCTTCGTTGATTTTGGCTGCTGCGGCCTCAATTTCAGTCAAAAGCTGTTTCAGGAGATCCTCTTGCGGATGCTCAGTCTGAAGAGATTTCCTATGCTCGATTGCCTCTTCGTCAGATCGCCCATCCAAGTCGAAGTCCGGGAGCCCTTGGGCGGCGGCCGATTTTCGCCATTGTTTGATTATGCTCTCCCACGGAACGCGTGAAAGGTCTACCGCTTCAACTTCCACGCCGAATTCACCGAGGAAAGCATTTACTTCCTTCGATAACTTGGGCTTTGTAATTTCGTTTTTTACCCGAAGTTCTGCGCACACCTCCCCTCGCCACTTGAGACAATTTTGAACCATTTCGTCGTTGCCCCAATGCTTCGCAGCGATCTGCATGCGCCCAAGCGCCGTTTTTTGGCCACGGAGGTTCTGGACCTTTTCGTAATTTCCCAGGGATGAGTTATAGAAAGAGAAAGCTTGCTCGTAAGCGCCATTCTTCATCCAAGAATCACCCAAGTGGAGGTGCCGTTTTGCCTTCTCCTCACTCATCTGCCTGTTCCTGCGCCCATTGAGCTTTACAGAGTTGCTGCAATCCCAAGCGTACGATAAGTGCCGCAGCAACTACAGACTCTGACCCAGGAGTGCCTTCGCTGAGGATCGCCGCAATCGTGGTGATTAATAGTATGATGTCTTGTGTTTTGAGTTCCTCCCTTGCCAACCTTTTGACCGTTTCATTTTCACAAATCGCGTTGGCCGTGTTGGCTGCCTTGGTCTGAACCCAAGCCCGGCTTGTTCTAACCATTTCCGAAACCGAAGGTGGTTTGGAACTTGGACCGAATCGATTCTCATAGATGATGCGGTAGAGCTCCACGTCTGTCATTGAGGCGGTCTTTTCCGCCGTGATTTTACCTTGCATGAGTAGTCTCCCTGAATAGAATTTCTTGAGACACCAGATTTTGCTGGTTAAAATGGGTTGGAGGAAACTATAACATCATGAAACTTCGTTTTTTGTCCATCGGGCGCTGCCTGTCCCTGGCGAATTGCTATTTCCCGCACCCAGGCATTCTTTTGGCAGGCTTGATCTTCTCTGAAACTCTCCGTATTCTCACTAGCCATGAAACATCTCTTCATGGTTTTCACTTACCTGGTCTCTCTCATAAACAAATTTTTCAAACATGACGGCATGAAGGCGGTGATGGCCGAGAATTTGCTGTTGAAACAACAGCTGCTCGTCCTCACCCGGTCACGAAGACGGGCTCCTAATCTTTCACCGTTTGACCGTTTCTTCCTAGGTCTATGGTCCACCTTTCTGGCTTGTCCCTTCTATTAATTCATCCGCGTTGAAATACTTGAATATTTTTCTCCATACCGGCATTCTTTCCAGCCATGATGACAATACTGAAATGGGCTGGAAACACGGTTCTTTCTGCCTTTAAAACTCGGCAGCAAATGCTCACTGAAAATCTCGTGCTGCGGCATCAGCTGGCGGTGTTTAACTTGTCCTTGGCGAATTACTTCGGGAGGCGGACTCATCTTTCTCTCAATAAGGATTCTTCAGAAGAACAAAGAAAGAGGCACAGGAAAAGGGGAAGATCAACGCCATTCCGATGGTTGGAGGTCTCCATCACCGCTATACGCGACGAGCGGCATAAGAACGAAATGTATATTTTAATTGAGGGATGAATTAAAAGAAGGGTCAGGTAATTCCGGCGCCAATTGCCAGATGATGAGGAATTCGCCAGGCACAGCCTGCAGCGGAACAGCGTATTGAGGATACGGACACCTGTCTCTATTGGGATGAGTACTACAGTACGTGGTGGAATCCCTTTGCGAATATTTGTGATTAAATCTTCATTGCCAAAAATTTACAAGAAAACATGATTTCTTCTTGGTTCTTTTCGGTACTTCTCAAGGAAAACAAGCCGTGTGGTTGAACAGAATTAGTCGAAAGCCTTTCATGTTTTTAGCAAGACATCCTGGAGGGTTATTAATTGTCGGGTGGGGTAGTTTTATAGTTTTGGCCGGATTCAGTTATTTCAACTGGTATTGTGAATATGGCCCTTGGTTCCCCCGTGGGGGGGCTCTATTAGCATTAACGGGATATATTGTTTCTGTTCAGGAAGCGTTGTTATTCCGTCAGCACCGGGAACCTAAATATAAAGAAAAGACAGAGATTGTTGTCAAAGAATCCGCTGATGATGGGCCTGAGTTTGGTCTGGACACCCGTTTAGTTCCACACATGATGGGTCCTTTAAATCCAATGGGTGGAGTATCAGCTTGGGATCGTGATGACCCCCCTGAAGAAAACTTTTCTATGCATGAGGAAACTGAGGAGGAGGAATTAGAAACCACCGAAATAAAATATCTGAAAGAAGTTGACCCTGGAGATGAGGGAAGGCGAATACGAAATATTGAAGAGATGAGTAACCAAGAGATATTAAGAATTCAGCACGCGGCTATAGCAGGAGTAATTGGTACTTTTGTGTGGGCCTTTGGAGATATATTCTTTAAATAATCACCTTTCCCCTACCATGCGCACCTTGGGGGACAGAGTTTCCGTCAGTAACCCGTATGGTCAGTTAACCAGGCTCTGAGCCATTACTGAGAAGGAACGTATGCGAACCGTATAAGCATAGGAGAAGCCTTCCTGGGTAAGGTTGATCCAACCGCCCGGAACCGCTGCCGCTGGCAGTGGGTGTTCGACGAGGTGAAGCGTGCGTGCGCTGAATCTGACACATATCCCCGAGAACGGGAAAGTTTGGGTGCCTGCTGATCGTGTTGACCTACGCGCAAGCCATGCGTCAGTTCACCCTATGGACAGTGACTGACGAGCCCCCGGGGTCTCAGACAGCATCGAGTCGAACAACAGTAAGGGCGCAATCCTGGCGTGCAGAGACCCTCTTGGGCAGCGGTGCCCGAGTATGCATGCGCAACGTAACAGGAGTGGTGCAAAAGGGGTCTTTGTAGCGGGACGGGACCTGGTTTAGCGATGAAGCGGCTAATCCCCGTGGAGTGAAAGGTCCCGCGCTCGAACGTCCGTGAAAGAAGAAACACAGACACGATTCAAGGCGTGAGAACACTGTGAGCACAAATCGAACACGGATAGGTGTGAAGGCGAAAGCGCACATGAACCCGTTTAGCCCGAAGCTGAATGTTTGAGTGAAGAGCCGGATGTGGGAAAGCCGCTTATCCGGTTCTGTGAGGGGCTGGGGTACAACTGATGTATGGCCGAGATATTGTGGCACCACCGGGAAACCAGGTGGCAACTGAGAAAACAAACATCGATCTGCAGCATCGGGAGTCCCCAGTCTACTCGACAAAAACTCGAACGCGTTGATTCTCCAGGATTTCTTTCGACACCCGTATAGTCAAAAAACAGGCGGCCTGGTGGGAGAAGAATTTCAGCAGACTCATGAGGTTTCTGTCTTTCTCATGCTATGGCTACATTTCTGGTTGTACCTTCTATTAATTCATCCGCCTTGAAATACTTGAATGTTTTCGCCGATTCTGACACCTGTCCCTGGCGAATTCCTAATTAACGCTACCAGCTTGCTCTTTTGGCAGGATTGATCTTTTCTGAAACTCTCCGTAATCTTACCAGCCATGAAACATCTACTCATGGTTTACACCTACCTTTCCGCGTATGGTAAAAAAACTCAGATGTCTTAGACTGGTAGTTCTTGTAGCGGATATCCTACATTTTAGGTCCATAGTCGGGATCTCTTCTGTTTGTCACTTCGTGTAATTGATCCGTGACTTTCTCCTGTGATTCCACCCGTATCTCTTTATACCGCGCAATGTCTTGTTTGAGTTGACGCGCTAGAACAACATGTTCATCCTTTAACGCGGTGAACTCCTGCTTTAACTGTTGCCTTTGTGAGAGTTGCTGGTTAATGAGTTTCTGCTTCTCATCTCGGTCACGGAGGCGGCAGCTCTTCGTCTCATGTTTATTCTGGGCTTTGATCTTCTGATGTTTCCCTGTGATGCGGAACCAGATGCCTTGAATGGGTGCTACTGTTAGTTGAAATTTGAAGCGGCTCCCCCACCTGTGATGAGATGGCGTTCGACGAAGAACCGACACTCATCAACAACGCAAAGGAGCCACTTCATGAGCAGTATTGCGAAAACGACGAAGAGACGCAAGAAGACGAAACGGTTGGGTCCCGTGAAAATCCTTCGCGCCGAAGAGTATGCCGACTTTGATGTGGAGACGAAGGTGGAATGTATTCAGGCCCTTATTCCCTTGGGCTTGATGCGGATTCGTGAGCTCTTAGAGGATGAGGTGCGGACATTGGCGGGGATCCGGTATGCACGGAAGGCGGCGGCACAGCTCCCCGGGTATCGTCACGGGAGCAATCCCGGGAGCGTCCGGCTGGCGGGGCAACGGCATCCGTGCAAGATTCCGCGTATCCAATCCGTGGAGGGCGGTGGGGAAATCCCCTTAGAGAGTCTGGCGCACCTCCGCGGCACGGGCCAGCTGGCTGAGGTTCTCCTCAAGCGGGTGTTGTATGGGATTTCCTGCCGAAACTATGAAGCGGCCGCCGCTGCCGTCCCCGGAGCGATTGGCTTGTCGAGTTCGACGGTGTCGCGGAACTTTACCCAGGCCAGCGCCAAGCAGTTGAAGGGATTACAGGAACGCGATTTGAGGGAGCTGGATCTGCTGGCCATCTTTCTTGATGGCAAGACCTTTGCCGAGATGACGATGGTGGTGGCGGTCGGGGTCACCCTCACAGGAGAGAAGCACGTCCTGGGTTTTGTGGAAACGGGGACGGAAAACGAGCCAGTCCTCACGTCGTTTCTCCGGGAGTTGGAGGAGCGAGGCCTCACCAGTTCGCAGGGGCTCTTGTTCATCATTGATGGGGGGAAAGGCCTACGAGCGGCCGTGCGACAGGCCTTTGGGACATCAGCCCTGGTCCAGCGATGCCAGTGGCACAAACGGGAGAATGTGGTGAGGCATTTACCGAAAGGGGAGCAGGCCACCTGGCGACGCCGGCTTCAACGGGCGTATCAGCGCCCGACCTATGTGGAAGCCAGAGCCGCGCTCACGCGCTTGCAGGCGGAATTGGTGGACCGCAACCAATCGGCCGCGCGGAGTTTAGCGGAAGGGTTGGAGGAAACATTGACGTTGCATCGGCTGGGAGTGTTGGCCCTCTTCGGCTTGTCTTTCAAGACAACGAATTGCCTAGAATCCATCAATGCCTTGGTGGAGGAACGCTGTGCCAAGGTCGATCGCTGGACGAACTCCAATCAGCGACAGCGGTGGTTGGCCACGGCGTGGCTGGATATTGAGCCGCGACTCCGCAGAGTCAAGGGCTATCGGCACTTGTCCAAGCTCCGGGAGGCCCTACAGCGAGACTTGAATATGGAGAAGACCGCGTCAAAGAAGGTTGCGTAACATGAACCTCGGAGCCGTGGAGAATCTCAACTAACTTTGGGCTTGACTCGATGCCTTTGAATCCTTTGGGTAGACGCTGAGAACGCCTTATTGTTTCTTCCTGCCATCGTGTTTCCTGCTTTTTGGTTAACCCATGGCGTTCTTGTCTGTGAGAAGTGACCAACCCCTGTCTTCTCTCTTGCAACGGCTCCAAGGCAATCTTTATTTGCTTTTTTACCTGCTCCACATAGCTTTGTAATCGGGGGGTCATCTCCTGAGCTATCTCTACTTTGATAGCATCAATAGAAGGTAGATCGTCAGAGTTGCCTAAGCGGCCTTTCAGTTGTTTAGTTTTCAGTCCGGTCCATCGACTCAAAGAAAAGACTTCCCCTTGATAATCCACCGCCACAAATCCGCGTCGATCGCCACGAGCTAATACATATCCGTTTTCTTTCAAGGCATCAGCAAAGACATTTTTGTTGTCCGAAATTGCCCAACAATCTTGAAAAAGTTGTTTCAGAACTTTCGGGTCTTCATCCAGGCGCTTGGCTTGCTGCCACTCAGCTAACGTGTAATTGAGTGGGTGACGTTCCTCCTTATTGAGGAATCCTCGAGGCATCTGCCAGCCATACTGGAAATAGAGCTTTTTCGAGACATCCTGGAGTTTCATTTTGAAATACGGAAGGTTAATAGCCTTCATTTCATCTGTATCAATGCGTGACCAGACGGCATGGCAGTGTCGTCGACCTTCTTTTTCATGAAACACAATGGCGCGAGGTTGATCGGTTAGTCCTGTTTTTTGTTCTATATCTGATATTGCCTTTTCAAAGTATTCAATAGGGACCTGTTCTGTAGCTGGAGGGTTCAAACTGACGGAGAACATAAACTGCTGGCATTTGGTCCCTCGGCTGACCGCATAGATTTCATTTAACGCGCCATGGAGATCTTCTGCCACAAAGCCACTGAGTTCATGGATTTCCACATGCTCGTTCTCTTCTGTTTTCAGAAGGTGAGTGGCCAGTTGAGTCGCGCCTCCGCGTTGTGAGCCTTTAAGAATCATGGCGGTTCTCCGGCGAGAGTCCTAAAGTCTTCATCAGGACCTGGCGCATCCATCGAATGTCCGAACAGGCATGTTGAATGGCCTGTTCGGTATCGAGTGTGACTTCAAGCGAGCCGCTATTTGCGGCCTTCGCCAGTTGATTGAGATTATTTGCAAGGTGGGAACGGCCAAGTTCAGCAAGAACCTTCGCCAATTCCTGGTGATCTTTCACAGGATGCTTGCTTCTGGTTCGTCGTTTCGGCAAAGATTTATCAAAGAGACGAGAGCGAATATAGGCTCCTAACGAGAGTCCGACCGCGTCTCGTTCTACCTGCGCACGTTCTTCGAGGGTGAAGCGTAGAGAAAACGGAGGGATTTGCTTTTTTTCTGTTGAGGACATATCTTGGGCTTCTTGCGAGAGGACAATACACGACACTGCCCTGGTTGCTGGGAAATAGTCTCGATGGTCGCTGTGAGTTGTGGTGGTTAAGAAACGGCAGATGACGATAGTTGGCGAGTCATTCAATCAGCAGTTTCAATAGTTTACCTACCATGAAGGGGACGGTAGGTTACATAACGAGGTTTGCTGCAACACAGCATTCCATTCTTCTAAAATATGGAACAAGTGGTTCGAACTTTCTCCTCGAGGGCGCACCATTTCACTAACTGTTTGATAATACATCATAAATTCCTTATTCCTTCCCGAGACCATACCGGACCTACGGCTACTTGAATCTTCTAATATCCTCAGTGGAAGCGGGTATGAGGGGTTCGAGATTTCTTGTTTCAAGCATAGGGATGAGTATCCATGTATGGTCTTACGCGTGCTTGGTACAGCATCATCGTCAGTCAATCAGTTTCATAAGACGAGAAACTACTGGAGTATGGTCGATGGAGTCAGAAGGTAAAAAACGAAATTCATTCAGCTCCGAAATCTGGCACCAAAGGTCATCCAGTTTTAACCACGAGTCGGATTCAGCCCGAGCCAGTCATTGATTCTACTCATGTTTATGTCACTATGATATACTCTCCTCATTGGAGAAGAGTATATGTCAAAATTAGCTGACAGAATTACTGTGAATCCTAAACAGTGTGGTGGACGTCCTTGTATCCGAGGGATGCGAATCCGGGTTACTGATGTTCTTGATTTGCTTGCAAATGGCCTCACTTCCGAAGAGGTTCTTCAGGAGTTTCCTGACCTTGAACTGGAAGATGTCCAGGCCTGTTTAAAGTTTGCCAGTGGTCGACTTGACCACCCAGTGGTGGTGGCTTGACTCTTTGGATTGATGCTCAGCTTTCTCCTCATCTTGCCCAGTGGATCTCCCAGTCATTTGGAATAGAAACACAATCAGTGGCGTCTCTAGGATTTCGTGATGCCGAAGACGTATCAATTTTCCAAGAAGCCCGGGCGATTGGTGCCATTGTCATGACTAAAGACCAGGATTTTGTGAATTTGGTCAGGCAATTTGGTCCCCTCCACAAATTCTCTTGGTCACTTGTGGAAATACGTCCAATAGGCATCTTCGCTCTCTCATTCAACGGGTATTCCCCAATGTTCTTGAAATTCTCCAAACAGGAGAGCCGCTTGTAGAACTGAGTGATGCTTGGTGATTCTTTTCTCTGGCAAACTGAATAGAGTCAGACGCAAACTTTTTCTAGGGCCTTGCTATTCTGGTATTAGGATGGAAGGTCCACTGAAGTGCCCTGAAGAATATGGTTCCTATCCTCAAGAATATTGAATAATTGGTTCGAGGTTAGTCCGCTAAGGCGCACCACTTTACCTAATAAATTATACGTTGTTTTTGAAGGGCGAGTTCGACGATGAGCTTACCTGCCTAGAGCAACGTCTATGCCTCAGCATGTACATAGGGTGCAACTTTTATTTTTCTGGACTGCTGGCGCATTTCACTGGAATCATGCCATGCCTGCATGCGCAAAAGCATATCCATATCGAGACTAAACGCCTTTTCCAGCCGCAGCGCCATTTCAGGCGAGAGCGCAGATTTCTCATGTAACAAGTCGGATAGAGTGGCACGGCGCACGCCCAGCACGTTCGAGGCTTTCGTGATACTTAAGTCAAGCTCATCCAGTATCTCTGTTTTAATGAACGCGCCCGGGTGAGACGGCTTCATTTCAATTTTAATAGGTTTCTTTTTCATTAGTGATAGTCCTCCAAATCCAGTAAATCGATATGTCCATCTTCTTCTATAAAGGTGATCCGCCAGTTACCTGATGTTGAGATACTCCAGGTGTCTTTGCGGTCTCCCGAAAGTTGATGGACCCGCCATCCTGGAGGAGCAGAGTTGCGAAACGCTGCCATGTCATCAGCCAGAATGAGCGCGGTGATGATATTCCGTATTCTGTTCACCAGATCGGGCCGGAGGCCCTTGGTCTGATTATCTTCAATGAGGCGCTTTAACCCCCGATGGCGAACGGAACGAATGATCATCTATTTGTAGCGTACGGTAAAACCGTACGTATTGCAAGTGTTTTTTTGATGTTCCGGGCTAAGATCGACTGAAATGCCCTGGAGAATTTGGTTCCATTCTTCCAATATTTTGAATAATTGGTTCGAGGTTAGTCCGCTAAGGCGCACCAAAATCTTCAAGACATCCAAGAGTTTATCAGTGCTCACCCGCATACCTCTTCTGCTTCCTGTCCCTGGCGAATTACTAATTATCGCTCCCAGCATGGTCTTTTGGCAGGCTTGATCTTTTCTGAAACTCTCCGTAATCTCACAATCCATGAAACATCTCTTCATGGTTTTCCCCTACCTGGTCTCTCTCACCTACAAACTTTTGAAACATGCTGGTATGAAGCCTGCATACCGGCTTGACTCCAGTTGCCCCACTATATAGTGTTTTGCGACATGGTGAGTTACCCCACGGACATGTCCGATCTGATGACCCGTTTTTTTACTGAGGAGGCCTGTCGCACCCATATTGAGAAGCTTCGCTGGCCAGACGGGTATATCTGTGTGAAATGTGGGAATCACAAGAGGTGGAAAACCAAGCGAGGGTTGTCGGTGTGCTCCACATGTCAATATCAGCAGTCACCATTGGCCGGAACGATTTTTCAAGATTCTCGTATCCCGTTGCGCATTTGGTTTCAGGCAATCTGGTGGTTTACGAGCCAGAAAAATGGAGCGAGTGCTCAAACGTTGCAAAGGGTGTTGGGGATGAGCGGTCACGAGCCTGCGTGGCTCATGCTTCATAAATTACGGGTTGCGATGGTTCGCCCCTCCCGCAACCGTCTTGCCGGGCACGTTGAAGTTGATGAAGCCTATTTGGGTGGAGAAGGAAACAAGCAACTGGTTGGCGTTGCCGTGGAAATCAACGACAAAGGAAGTGGGCGAATGCGAATGCAACCGCTTAAGGGCCGAACAAGCGCGGATGTCAAGCATTTCGTTCAGCAGCATGTTGAGCCTGGCAGTACGATTATCACCGACGGACTCACAAGTTATTGCTGTCTGGCAGACGAAGGGTATGCGCACAAACCAATGCGAAAGTCCTCTGGTGGGGGAAATCACGACCCAGACGCAGACGACCTGTTGCCAAGAGTCCACCGTGCCATTTCACGGGTGAAACGTTGGCTCCTGGGCACATACCAGGGACGCCTTGATCATAAGTACCTCGACGCCTACCTGAATGAATTTATCTTTCGATTCAACTTGCGATTCCCCGTGGTCTTGCCACGGGGATCTTATTTTCCGAGAATTAGGGGGTGAGTGAAAGTACTGTCCACAAAGCGAGTCATTGTGCGTGGCAGATTCATTATCACATTGTCTTTCCGGTGAAATATCGTAAGGCCTTATTAGCGGAGGATGTTGTCGAGATCATTGTGGAAGCCACGCGAGGGATTGCTGAGCGGTACGATATGGAGTTTGAACGATTGGGGTGTGATCGAGATCATATCCATCTGTTATGTTCTGCTCATCCGAAGATTGCTCCGGGACAAATCGTGCGAGTGTTCAAGAGTATCACCGGGCGCGAGTTATTCCGGCAGAAACCAGCCTTGAAGACAGAGTTGTGGGGAGGGCAGTTTTGGGCTGATGGCTACTATGTGGGCACCGTGGGAGAGGGCGGCAATTGGAGGGTGGTCGAACATTATGTGCAGAACCAAGGCAGTCCCAGAGAAGACCTGCGTCAGTTAACCCTCTTCTAATACCCCGTGGTCTTGCCTCGGGGATCTTTATTTTCGTCTGCCCAGGCACCTGTCCCTGGCGAATTACTAATTATCGCTCCCAGCATGGTCTTTTGGCAGGCTTGATCTTTTCTGGAACTCTCCGTAATCTCACAATCCATGAAACATCTCTTCATGGTTTTTCCCTACCTGGTCTCTCTCACCTACAAACTTTTGAAACATGCTGGTATGAAGGCGGTGGTGGCTGAGAATTTGCTGTTGAAATAACAGTTACTCGTTCTGACTCGCTCGCGAAAGCGTGCTCCAAATCTATCATCGTTTGACCGGTTTTTCCTAGGCCTGTGGTCCACCTATTTGGATCCTCGCCGAATCAAGCGGCTGGCCTTTCTCGTTCAACCGTCGACTCTTCTGAAGTTTCACCAAGCCCTGGTGAAGAGGAAATATCGCCTGCTCTATTCTTCTCGGAAACGACGAACGCCCGGTCCGAAAGGCCCTTCCCGGGAAGGGATTGAACTGGTGCTGGAGATGAAACGGCGCCATCCCAATTTTGGATGCATCAAAATTGCGGAACAGCTCGCTAAGACCTTCTCGCTTTCTCTCAATAAAGATGTGGTGAGACGAATACTCACAACCTATTACCGACCGGAACGTGGCGATGAACCGTCATGGTTGTCCTTCATCGGTCAGACGAAAGACAGTCTCTGGAGTATCGATTTCTTCCGGTGTGAGTCCCTTCGACTCAAAGCGCATTGGGTCCTGGTTGTGATGGACCAATCCACGCGTCGGATCATCGGGTTTGGGGTCCACTCAGGTTCTGCCATCGATGGGAGAACATTGGGCCGTTTGTTTCATCAGGTGACTAGTCGTGATGTGCTCCCACAATGTCTGAGTTCCGATCATGACCCTGTCTTTCGATTCCATCAGTGGCAAGTGAATCTAAGAATTCTAGGAATTCATGAGGTCAAAACTATTCCGAATGTGCCTGTGTCCCATCCCTTCATCGAACGATTGATCAGCACCATTCGTCGAGAGTATTTGGATCAATTGCTGTTCTGGAATGAATCGGATTTGAAGCGGAAGTTAGACGCTTTCAAGGCATATTATAATGACAGTCGGATCCATCAGAGTTTGAATCAGCAAACTCCGGAGGAAGTAGGGGGAAAGGCCCCACCGCCGTCAGCAGATCCGAAAACTTTTGTGTGGCAGTCACATTGTCAGGGATTGTTTCAGGCTCCAAGAGCGGCATGATGGGTAATTTGCCAGGCACAGGTTTTAAAACTAAGTCGTGAACAAATAAGCAACCAAAAATCCCGTAAAACTATTCCCACGGGTTAATCAACATTGTACCCGTCCCTTCAAAATCAGAAATATTACGGGTCATGATGTGCAACCCATGATGTTTAGCGGTTGCGGCAATGAGACCGTCACTAACCGGAATTGATTTCCCTTTCTTTTGAGAAATGGCCAGTATTTCACCCCATAGTTTAATGATTTCCACATCAATGGACAGTATATTTTGTTGATATTCAGTTTCTAGAATAGTGAGTTTATTGTGTAGGTCACGCCGTTTCTTGCTTTCATTCAGCAAATGGATGCCTTTGGTGATTTCACCGACGGTCAAAACCGACAAATACGCGTCATCAGCTCTCAATACAGAAACCTGCCTGCGCACTTTTTCAGATCCACCTTTACGCCATAATTCGGAAATTACACAGGTATCAAGTAAAACCCTCATCCGTTAACCTTTCTCGCGAGGGATTTATCGCGTTTCAAATCTACGCCCTCCAGGTCAAATTTCTCTTCAAGTAAAAAATCGATAAAATCTGGTTTTTGACCTGTCAGATTGTGGTACTCATTTTCTGAGATCACGACGACTCTATCCTCACGTCGGGATACCATTTGTGGTCCTTCTCGAAGGGCTTTATTGACTAGTTCACTGAACCGGTTTTTGGCTTCTGCTAATTTCCATTCCATAGTAATCTCCTTATGAAGCTAGATTGGCTAGATTAGGAGTATATCATTGAAAGAATAAACCAGCAAGCCCTCTAACGTATCGACCTAATTTGATACGGGTAGGACAATTTTCTCCACGTTTGCCAAAAAATATCCTCCAATATTTTTTGAAGTATGTTGATACAAAAAATCCCCTGGGAGTTAGAGCTCCCAGGGGATTGTCAATTGTGGATTCCGAGAGGAATTTGCTACTTGAAGCGTTTATTGAATTCTTTGATGACTTCGTTGGTGAGGTCTAAGCCGTCGCGGTGATAGAGGACAATTTTGAGGGTGTTTTCGCTTCCCTTATCAATGACCACATCAAATCCATGCCGCTTGGCGACGATCTTGGTCGCTTCTTGGATTTTCTTCATATATTCCTGAACGAGTTCTTTTTGCTTTTCTCCAAGTTCCTGTTGGAATTCTTGTCCGCGTTTTTGCCATTCCTGGAATTTTTGCCCAAGGCGGTCTTGTTGTCGTTTTTTCTCTTCGTCGGTCATTTTATCTTGGGTGGATTCGAAATCTTTCTTCAGTCGTTCTAATTCTTTTTGGTCATTCATCATGACCGTTTGTCTGGCTTGCGCATGTTCTTTGAGTCCCGCTAGCGCTCGCCCCCCAGCCTTTGATTTTTCGATGACCGATTGTGGGTCAAGAACTCCTACACGAAATGAAGACTTTTTGGTCGCTCCCAGGGCCACTGCTCCGGTTAATCCGATAGCACACAGCCCAATTATCAGCATTGTGCAAAGTTTGTTGATTTCATGAACGTTCGACAACTTCATCTTCATCATAGATATTCCTCTGGTAATTTAAGGATGAGATTTGGTGAGCTCGCTAGACTGCACGAGTGTAGGAGTCTCCCGAGATAAACCCTGTGAGCGTAACGAGGCTGTTTGACCCTGTCAACCCGGTGAACGCGTCCACATTTACGATGTGTCTTTTGATATAATCATGTCCTTCAATTCCTGGAAGAACTCGAGTGTCGATTCATGATTGATCAATCCCTGCCATTCAACATCGTGTGTTTTGGAGATAGTTTGACCTTGGGGTATCTGTCTCCAACTAGGCATTCGCCATTTCCAGAACATATCGCCTATGGAGCCTATCTCCAAGAGTGGATCGCCACTCGTGGCCACGTAGTGATTCACGGGGTGTGCGGAGAAACGACGCAGGATATGCGAGCGCGATTTCATGCCGATGTTCTTGAGCCTTTGCCCCACGTGGCCATTATTCTGGGAGGGACCAATGATTTGGGCTTGGGGGTCTCACTGGCAGCCATTATGGAAAACCTGCAGTTCTTTTATGAGCAAGCCCAAGCGTATGGAATTCTGCCAGTGGCTGTGACGGTTCCTTCCTTGCGGGAAGATACTTGGCCGAATGATGCTGCTGACGGAGGAGTTCCAACGTCCAGGCTCTCTCCTGCTATTGAACAAGCCATTGCTCAACGAGTGACTGTGAATCAATTAATTAAAGATATTGGTAGAGAACGTAATTTTCCCGTGGTCGATTGGTTTGCTGAAACCTGCGAGCCCGACACGAAAGCGTTAGCTCCTGAATATTCCAATGATGGGTTGCATTTGTCGACGACAGGGTATCGAAAACTCGCCGGGATGATTTGGGAAGACGTATTGGCAGATCTACTCAAAAGGCAAATTGATTAGTCACCTTGGGGAATAGGATGGGCCTCTTAGCTGGAGGATGAACTTGAGCTTGATGAGGTAGAAGAGGAGGGTGAGCTTGCTCCTGAACCTGAAGAGGATGAAGACTCCGATGAACTGGGTGCGTTGGAGGAACTTGGCGTAGACGAACTGCTACTACTGTCACTACTGCTCTGGCTTGAGGAACCCTCACCGCTGGATTTGCTCTCTGAATTTCCCTTGCTTTCAGCTTGAGTTGCAGAGCTTTTGACCTCGGTTTTTTCCCCTTTGTTTTCCGGTTTGGCGTTTGGATCTTTGAGCTTGTCGGAATAGTCGGTCACATACCATCCGGTCCCTTTAAACATGATGGCTGGAGCGGAGATGATTTTATTGACGGGTTTGGCTTCTGCACAGCCTAATTGGTCACAGGTTTGGATTGAGGGATCGGTCATTTTTTGTTGGAGCTCAAACCGTTTTTTGCAACTCGTACATTCATATTCGTAAATCGGCACAAGTAATCTCCTCTATACAAACGATGATGGCATGTTTATGAAAGAATCCGTGACTTGTAGATAAGGCATGTATCCTCAAGGTCAAGAGAAGTCCCAGGATTTGTGGAAAGTCGCTCAGGAGACATTTCTTCGATTGAAGGAGTCCTATTCGAGCCGGGCAATGGCCTGGGCCAGATGATGAAGGCCTTCTTCAATCACCGGCAATGGACCAGTATAGGAAAATCGGAGGTGAGAAGGTGCGCCAAATGGCTCTCCCGGCACGCAGGCCACATGTGCTTCATTCAGCAAAAAGTTCGCCAGATCAAAGGGGCTCTCTAAGACCTTTCCTTGGAACCGGCGGCCCAACAACTCAGCCACATTCGGAAAGGCATAGAAGGCTCCAGCAGGCATGGGGCAGTGCATGCCAGAAATCCGATTGAAGCCTTCCACAATCGCCCGGCGGCGGATATCTAATTCTTTGACCATGTGCTCGATAAATGGTGCTCCACCTTGAAGTGCTCCCACTGCGGCTTTTTGCGCAATGGATGTGGGATTCGAGGTGCTTTGGCTTTGGATATTCCCCATCGCCTTGAGAATGGGTGCGGGACCTGCCGCATAGCCAATGCGCCAGCCGGTCATGGAATAGGTTTTCGAGACGCCATTCACAATGACCGTTTGGTGAACCATGTCAGGATGAACGGTGGCGATAGAACAATGTTGGTGGTCGTCATACACCATCTTTTCGTAAATCTCATCCGAAATGACCAACAGGTTATGTTGAATCGCGAGGGAGGCGATTCCTTCAAGAGTCTTTCGGTCATACATGCTGCCAGTCGGATTGCATGGAGAATTGAGGATGATAGCCTTGGTCCGCTCGGTGATGAGGCTTTTTAAAGTCGAAAGATCAATCGCGAAGTTTTTGGCTTCTGAGGTCGGTAAGAACACGGGCGTGGCATCGGCGACGAGAATCTGCTCAGGATACGAGACCCAGTACGGTGCTGGGATAATCACCTCATCTCCGGTTTCAAAGAGAGCCAAGGCCAAATTAAAGAGGGTGTGTTTGGCACCGCATGACACCACAATCTGAGCGCGGGAGTAAGTGAGGCCCTGATCGGCTTGAAACTTTTGGATGATGGCATCCTTGAGTTCATCGATGCCGGTGACCGCCGTATATTTAGTAAACCCTGATTGAATGGCTGTGATGGCGGCTTGCTTGGCTGAATCTGGTGAATCAAATGACGGTTCGCCAGCGGTAAAATCAAACACCTGCTGCCCTTGGGCCACCATCGCTTTGACCGTGGCGGACAGTTGTAAGGTGGGCGAGGGCGTGATGCGTGTGGTGCGGGAAGCGAGATTCATGATCGAGTCATTCGTAATTGAGTGATGAGCCGTTCGGCGACTTCTGGATGGAGGAAGTCATGGAGCGGTCCGCCGACCGACGCCACTTCTTTTACCATGCTGGAGGTCAGATACGAATATTCTTCGCTCGCCATCAGAAACATGGTCTCCAGATTTTGGTCGAGTTTTCGGTTCAGCAAGGCCATCTGGAATTCATGCTCAAAATCTGAGACCGCGCGCAGTCCTCGAATAATCGCTTGAGCACCTCGTCGACGCACGTATTCCACGAGCAAGCCTTCAAAGGGTTCGACGACGACTCCAGGGAGATCTCGGGTCACAATTTTGGCCAGTTCGACGCGGTCCTTTACATCGAATAATGGGGTTTTACGAGGGTTTGGCGCAACGGCCACGATGACTTGTTGAACCACATGCAGGCTTCGGGCAATGACGTCGGCATGGCCGCGTGTAATGGGATCAAACGTCCCTGGATAAATGCCAATCGTCATGACTTATTCCCATCCTGTGGCTCACTGCCTGCTTGTGCCTGGAGTCGATAAAAGCTCAATCCCGTATCCCCATATTTGGCCGTCCGGGTTCGCGTCCACTGCCCAATATCGGATGGCGGTGTCCGTTTTGAAAAGTGTTCATAAATCACTAGCCCATTCGTGGCCACCAGGTCCGCCTCCTCCATCTGGCTGAGCAGTTGGTCTTTCTGTTCGAATTGATAGGGAGGATCAATATACAGCACATCAAATGGGCGCCATCCTACCAAATAGGTGTTTTGGATGGCGAGGGCTACATCCTGAATGACCACCTGGCTTTGGGAGACTAACTTGAATTGGGACAGTGTCTTTTTAAGCAATTGCCCAGCTTCAGGATTCTGCTCGACAAAGACCACCTTCTTGGCTCCTCGGCTTAACGCTTCCAGCCCAATGGCTCCACTGCCTGCAAATAAATCTGCGATGCAGGCTCCCTGAATACTGGAACCAAGAATGGAAAATAAGGCTTCTCGGGCTCTGAGTGACGTTGGACGTATACCCTGTCCTTGTAATGTGGGGATTTTTCGACCTTTTAAGTCGCCGGCGATGATGCGAATAGAAGAAAATTCCATAATGCTGGAGACGATAGCATAGCCGGAGAAACCTCAACAATTGGGCGATTGGACACTTTGCAGTCGAGGCTTCCGTGCATTTTGACGGAATGAAAATGAGCTGCGTATAGTATCCACAGGTCGATTTAGTGGCGGATAAGAAAGGCGAATAATGGTGCAGGTAAAAAAAGGCATTCAATCTTGGCCTGAAGAGGAGCGGCCTCGAGAGCTGTTGTTTGCCAAGGGCCCTCAGGGGTTTTCTGATGCCCAATTGTTAGCGATTCTTCTTCGAGTGGGGCGAGCAGATTCTTCAGCGGTGGAGGTGGCCATGGATGCCTTAACCCAATTAGAAGGGTTGCGAGGACTGGCCAACCGGAGCTTGGAAGAACTTTGCGCGATTCCCGGTATTGGGCCGGCTAAGGCCGCTCAGATATTGGCAGGGATTGAACTAGGAAAGCGGGCCCTCGCCACACCCTTGACAGAAGGCAATCGAATTCAAGGGAGCAAACATATTTTTGAACATTATTATCCCCTATTACGAGACCTCCGCCACGAAGTCTTTAAGGCCGTGCTGTTAGATGCCAAGCATGCCGTCATTCGTGATTGTACCGTGTCGCAGGGAAGTCTGACCGTCAGCATTGTCCATCCTCGGGAAGTATTTAATCTTGCCGTGCGAGAATCAGCAGCAGCCATCATCTTTGTCCACAACCATCCAAGTGGAGATCCTGAGCCCAGTCAGGAAGACCATGCCCTCACTCAACGTCTCATGGCAGCCGGAGAGATTTTAGGAATCCGTGTGCTGGATCATGTCGTCATTGGTGATGGGCGGTACGTCAGTTTTGCCGATGAGGGATTTTTCGCCAATACGGCGTAAAGAAAATTCAAGAAACACGCGGTTCAATGAATTTGCGCAAAGGTTGCCCCAAGTAGCTTTTGTGGTGAATTTCATGGTAAAAATACGTGTACGACTTAGGCAATTTTCCTGACCTTTTGCTCGGTCTTCCCTCTAAATTTCTGATTGATCTGAGAATCGTTATGGCGGATATTTCTCACAAAGAAGTCGAGCATGTGGCGAAGTTAGCCAAACTTGATTTGACGGAAGTCGAAACAACGTTGTTTGGCGAACAGTTAAGTCAGATTTTGACGTTTGTGGAACAATTACAAGAGGTCTCGACCGAAGGCATTCCCCCCACTGCTTCGGTGGCCGACCAGGAATCATGGTTACGGGAGGATCTTCCTCGGGAGGGTCTGACTCAGGAGCAAGCCTTGAGTAATGCTCCTGAAGCCAGGGAAGGGTTTTTTGTAGTGCCGAAAATAATTGGAAAATAGCCAGTCTGGACCCTGTGTATTTTTATCAGAATTTAATTCTAGGAAATTCGTATGTATCGACAATTATTACGCTGTAAAATTCATCGAGCGACGGTGACCGAATCTAATTTGGAATACGAAGGCAGTATGACCATTGATGAAGAATTGATGGATCGCGCTGGGATTCTCCCCTATGAAATGGTTCAGGTTTCTAACCTGAACAATGGAGAGCGCTTTTCAACCTACGCGCTCCCTGGCACGCGAGGCAAAGGGGAAGTTATTCTCAATGGTCCGACGGCCCGAAAAGGCGTGACCGGCGATTTGGTCATTATCTTTTGTTATGAATTTTTCAATGACGATGAGGCCAAGCGCCATGTGCCGAAAATCATTCAGGTCGATGCAGGCAATGCGATTCGTGCCACGAATCCCGCTTGATAGGTCTGTGGGTCCCATCGTCTCCCTCTAGTTTGAAAGTATCCCTTTTGTATGGCCTTATTTAAGCTCACGTTAAAAGAGTTACAGGATAAGTTTACCGGTGGGGAAATCACGGCCGGGGAAATTGCTCGGGCCTATCTGCTTCGAATCAGCCAAGTCGAGCCAAAAATTAAATCGTATATTAGTCTGACGCCGAGGGAAGACCTTCTGGCGAACGCGCAAGCCATTGATGACGGACTGAAAGCCTGGCGCAAGACGGAGCCGTTGATGGCCATGCCTCTGGGCATTAAAGACAATATTTGCACAAAAGGAATGCGCACGACCTGTGGTTCTCGAATGCTGGAAAATTTTGTGCCTCCCTATGATGCCACCGTGATGACACGAATCAATGCTCAGAAGCCGTTGATTCTGGGAAAAACCAACTTAGATGAATTTGCCATGGGCTCTTCCACCGAACATTCGGCATTTGGGCCTTCGCGCAATCCGTGGAATCAACAACATATTCCGGGAGGATCTAGTGGTGGATCTGCTGCCGCGGTGGCAGCGGATGAATGTGTGGCGGCCTTAGGTTCCGATACGGGCGGATCGATTCGTCAGCCGGCAGCCTGTTGTGGGGTGGTGGGATTGAAGCCGACGTATGGACGCGTCTCCCGGTATGGACTCGTCGCGTTTGCCTCGTCGTTAGATCAGATCGGACCGATTACGAAAACGGTGACGGATGCCGCTATTATGTTGAACGCGCTGGTTGGTCATGATCCCTTGGATTCAACGTCGGCGAAAAGAGATTTCCCAGACTTTACGAAATCCGCAAAAAAGAAAGATATCAAAAAGCTGGTTGTCGGCGTTCCCAAGGAATATTTTGCTGAAGGGCTTGATCCCGAGGTGGCGGAAAAAATTCAAGATGCCATTCAAGTCTTACAAGAGATTGGCGGGAAAATTCAAGAAGTGAGCTTGCCTTCAACCGAACGGGCGATTGCGACGTATTATCTTCTTGCCACGGCCGAAGCCAGTTCGAACTTAGCCAGGTATGACGGAGTCAAATATGGGTTTCGTGCCAAAGAGTCGAAGGAATTGGCTGAGATGTATCATAGCACCAGGTCGCAAGGATTTGGTCCTGAAGTGAAACGCCGGATCATGCTGGGCACGTATGCGTTAAGTGCTGGGTATTACGATGCCTATTATGCCAAAGCCCAAGCTGTTCGCACGATGATTCAACGTGATTTTGACGCCGTCTTTC
This sequence comes from Nitrospirales bacterium, assembly GCA_965248225.1. Lineage (GTDB taxonomy): Bacteria > Nitrospirota > Nitrospiria > Nitrospirales > UBA8639 > Nitrospira_E. The sequence continues at coordinate 1,952,088 of CBDFIV010000015.1, read as the reverse complement.
AAGAGGTCGATATCTTAGTGAGTCCGGTGATGCCGACCCCGGCATTTAGACTTGGTGAACGATTAGAGGATCCTCTGCAAATGTACTTGTCCGATATCTATACCATCCCAGCCAGCTTGGCGGGATTGCCCGCTATCTCTCTACCTTGTGGACTGAGTTCAAAGGGCTTGCCGATAGGGTTGCAACTCGTGGGACGGCCGTTTGAGGAAAATATTGTTCTACGAACCGCTTTTGCCTATGAACAAGCCACCAATTGGCGAAGCAAACGACCGGTGATTCGGTCTTGAAAGGATAAGCACGTATGGTGGATTTGGCCGTGATGATCATTGCTGTGGCTGTGGTCGTGTTAGTGGGCTATCTGGTTCCGACCATTCTTCAAGTGAAGAAAACGGTTGGGCAATCGGAACGTCTGCTCATTCGGCTGAATCATGAGTTGCCCGGGATGTTAAAAGATGTCAAAGGGACGAATGAAAATATTCGAGTCTTAACCGATCAGGCTCGCGTGAGCGTGGATCGAGCGACCGTGTTTTTTGATGCCGTGGGTGAGGTGGGACAAACGGTGAATCAGGTGAATCAAACGGTGCGTGGAAAAGGGGGGGCCGTGATGGTGGGCTTGACGAGTCTGTTCGCGGGTCTGAAGGCCGTGACCTCCACAGTCAGGCATCGTGTTCATAAGGAACCGAATGAATAACAAGGAGGATCGAACTATGGGGACGAACTCAGGTGCTTCAGCCGGATCCGTCGCATTGGCATTTTTGAGTGGAGCGTTGTTGGGCGCGGTGACAGCCGTGATGCTGGCGCCGCAACCTGGGCGAGACTCACGTGAGCGTGTGACCGGCTATGCCAGGAGAACTGGTGAAGATCTCCTCGGATTAAAAGATCGTGCCACGGACACGGTCGAAGAAGTGGTGGGTCGAGGCCGAGAATTGGTTGATGAAATCTCCTGTGCTGTTCGAGAGGCCTTAGATGCCGGCCGCGATGCTATGCGTCGTGAGCGTGAGATGAATTCCCTCGATTAGTCTCGTTTTGCGATTGGTTTGAATACTACCTTTATGACGTATGAACCTGTCATTGGAGTTGAAGTGCATGCTCAACTTCAGACCAAGACCAAGCTGTTTTGTGGATGTCCCACGTCGTTTGGGCTTCCTCCTAATACACAAGTCTGTCCGGTGTGTGTAGGGCTTCCGGGAAGTTTGCCTGTGCTCAATCAACGAGCGGTCGAAATGGCGGTGCGCACGGGCCTGGCCCTGCATTGTGAATTGACGCTTGCCAATCAATTCTCTCGAAAAAATTATTTTTATCCGGATCTACCCAAAGGCTATCAAATTTCTCAGTACGACTTGCCGATTTGTGGGCCGGGGTGGTTAGAAATTTCCGTGAACGGAAAAAGTAAGCGTGTTCGTATCATGCGAGCGCATTTGGAAGAAGATGCCGGAAAAAATGTCCATGCTGAGGGTGCTGAAGGCAGTCATGTGGATTTAAATCGAGCCGGAACGCCGCTGTTGGAAATAGTGACCGAGCCCGATCTCTATTCCTCAGACGAGGTCGATGCCTATTTGAAAGCCTTACGGGACCTGTTGGTCTATTTAGATGTCTGCGATGGAAACATGGAACAGGGCAGTTTTCGGTGTGAACCGAATATCTCCATCCGGCCCAAAGGGCAGGAAGCCCTGGGCACTAAGGTGGAATTGAAAAATATCAATTCATTTCGGTATGCCAAAGATGCGCTGGAGTATGAAATTATTCGTCAAGCCGAACTGCTTGATGAAGGTGGAAAGGTGCAGCAGGAAACACGACTGTGGAATGTCCAAAGTGGCCAAACCGCAGTGATGCGGAGTAAAGAGGGTGCCCATGATTATCGGTATTTCCCCGATCCAGATTTGCTGCCGGTCACGCTTGATTCTGAGTGGATAGAAGAACTGCGTGTCACGATTCCTGAGTTGCCTTCGGCGCGACGGCAACGATTTGTGCAGTCCTATCAATTATCTGAATATGATGCAGTCATCCTGACCGATTCCAAAGCGTTAGCCGATTATTTTGAAGGCTGTGTGAAACTTTTTCCTCATCCAAAGACCGTGAGTAATTGGGTGACGGGAGAACTTCTTCGTGAACTTCATGCGTTTGACACCTCACCAGAAGACTCACCTGTCAGCCCTGAACGGTTAGCCGAGCTTTTACAATTGGTTGATTCGGGAACGGTGAGTCTCAAAGCTGCGCGAGAACTGTTTCCTCAATTGTACTCAACGGGAGTGACGGCTGAGCAATTGGTCAAAGAGAACGGGCTGGTGCAAGTCTCCGATGAAGGAGAGTTAACCACCATCATTGAAGAGATCTTGGCTGCACATTCGGCTCAAGTCGAACAATATCGTGGAGGCAAAGAAGCCGTGTTAGGGTTTTTGGTTGGACAAGTGATGAAGGCTTCGAAAGGCAAAGCCAATCCTGGCAAAGTGAATGCGTTATTGAAGCGGTCATTGGCAACTTGATCTAAGGGGCCTTTCGAGGTACACATAGATAAAAGGGTAGAGAAATCAAAAGGAACGAGGATAACTGATGAGTGTGATACACAATGTCACCGCCCGTATGATTTTAGATTCTCGTGGAAATCCCACCGTGGAAGTCGATGTGCGATTGGCCAACGGAGTGATTGGGCGAGCGGCCGTCCCATCAGGTGCCTCAACGGGAATGCGTGAAGCCTTAGAACTTCGTGATGGCGATAAGAAACAATGGATGGGTAAAGGGGTCAGCAAAGCCATCATAGGCATACAGAAAAAAATGCTTCCGGCTTTGCAAGGGATGGAGGCACAAGATCAGGCTGCAGTCGATGCTCGACTCATTCAATTAGATGGCACCAAAGGCAAAACGCGCCTAGGAGCCAATGCCACCTTAGGTGTCTCGTTGGCCGTCGCGCGTGCCGCGGCATTGGAATTGGGATTGCCGCTCTTTCGATATCTTGGTGGCGTGGCAGCTCGGGAATTGCCTGTTCCCATGATGAATATTATTAATGGTGGCGCGCATGCGGATAATGGATTAGATATTCAAGAATTTATGATCATGCCAGTCGGGGCCAAGAGTTTTTATGAAGCGCTTCGAATGGGCACGGAAATTTTTCATCACTTAAAGGCGCTGCTCAAATCCAAAGGCTTAAGCACGGCCGTAGGGGACGAAGGCGGGTTTGCTCCAGCAGTGCGTTCGAATGAAGAAGCCCTGGATAATATTTTACAGGCCATTGATCAAGCCGGCTATACACCTGGCCGCGATGTCGTGTTGGCTTTAGATGCGGCCGCGAGTGAATTTTTTAAGAACAAGACCTATCAGGTTCGCTCGGGTTCCACGACTCAGAAAAAATCTTCCTCAGAAATGGTGGACTATTACGCACGCTTGGTGAAAAGTTATCCGATTGTGTCGATTGAAGATGGGTTAGATGAAAGCGACTGGAAAGGGTGGAGTCTGTTAACAGAAAAGCTGAGTGACCAGGTTCAGCTCGTTGGCGATGATTTGTTTGTGACGAATGTCGAGTTTCTCGGGCGTGGCATTCGGCAAGGTATTGGCAATGCCATTTTGATTAAAGTGAATCAAATTGGAACCTTGACGGAAACAATTGAAGCGATGCGAATGGCTCAACAGGCCGGCTATGGCGTGATTGTCTCGCATCGATCCGGGGAGACGGAAGACACGACCATTGCGGATTTAGCCGTTGGTCTGAATGCGGGGCAGATTAAAACCGGCTCATTGTCCCGTACGGATCGATTGGCCAAATATAATCAACTGCTTCGCATTGAGGAAACGCTAGGGGCGGCGGCGGTGTATCGTGGTCGCCAGGTTCTTCCGGTGGAAGCGAAGCCCTCATAACACATGCGGCCCAATAATAAGAAACATGTCTCACGAGGGTTCTGGGGAGATGTCTTGGATCGCCTTCCTCTTGTGGGCGCGTTTATCATTATGAGCCTGCTAGCTGGAACGATGTTTTTCAATGAAGATGGGTTGCCGTTGTACTTTCACATGCGTGAAAACCACCAGCATGTGCTCAAACAGATTCAACAATTGGAATACATGAATGTGGCGATGCAAAAGGATATTGCTCGCATCCAACATGATCCTCAACGCTTGGAAGAGTTAGCCCGCAATCGTTTGGGCATGGTGCGTAAAGGTGAAATCGTCTATCAATTTGTCGAGCCAGCTCCTTCCTCCATTACGGCGCAACGTTAGCTGGTCGTGTGGCCTCCCCTTTTTCTTGACATTCAGCAGCGTTTCTTCTGAGTTTTCATCAATAATTTATTCCTGGAAATTTCAGCCATGAAAACTGGTCAACTTGCCATTCTGGGTCGTCCGAATGTGGGGAAATCCACATTGCTCAATGCCTTAGTCCGTGAAAAAGTCGCCATTGTTTCTGATAAGCCGCAGACCACCAGAATGCCGATTTTGGGTGTCGGACATTATCCTGAAGGACAATTAGTCTTGGTGGATACGCCTGGCCTTCACACGCCGCATCATCGCCTCAATGCCCAAATGGTTCAAGCCGCGTTAGGGACGTTGACGGATTCTGATGTGGTCTATGTCCTCGTAGATAGTCAGGTGCCTCCAGGCCCTGGTGATCAATTTGTGATTGACCAAGTCATTCAGGCGAATAACGATCGACCCTTTCAAGCCGTGTTTCTGCTCATCACAAAAGCGGATCTGGTTGCCAAGTCCCGTTTGCTTCCGCTGATTGAGGCATACAAGACCCGATACCCCTGGACTGAAATTATCCCCATTTCTGCGAAAACGGGGGTGAATGTGCCTCGACTGGTTGAGCTGACTTTTGCCTGTCTGCCAGATTCTGGGAAATTGAAGTATGAGGAAGACTTTCTGACCAATCAATCCATGCGCCAGATGGCTGGTGAAATTATTCGCGAGAAAGTCCTGGCTTCCACGCATGCTGAGTTGCCCTATTCCGTGGGAGTGTTCATTGAGCAGTTTGAGGAAACGAAGAAATTAACGAGTATTCTCGCAACAATATTAGTAGAAAAAGACAGTCAAAAAGGTATTATCATTGGTAAAAAGGGGAGTCGTCTGAAGGAAGTGGGCCAATTGGCGCGTGAGGAAATGGAGCAACTCTTTGCCATGAAAATTTATTTGGAGATGTGGGTGAAAGTGCAGGCGGGCTGGCGGGATAACCCTCGAATCTTAACCGATTTAGGATATGGCATGGGAGAAATGCACCGTCAGGAGTGACAAGGAAAATGAGAACGTCTCTATGCCATTAGTCCGCACACGAGGGATCATTCTTCGCAGCCTGAAATGGGGTGATGCCGATCGGATTGTGACGGTGTATTCCCCTAATTTTGGAAAATTTCGAGGGGTGGCTCGTGGAGCACGTCGGATGAAAACACGCTTTGGCGGCGTACTTGAACCATTTGGGCTCGTTGATTTAACCCTCTTCCAAAAAACACCAGAATCCTTAGGCCAAATTAGTCAAATTGATTTGGTGACGAGCTATTCGTCGATTCGAGAAGATTTAATGGTGATGACCGCAGCCGCGAGGATGGTGAAAATGGTCGAAGCCATTACCGTAGATCGTGACCCTAATCCGGGAATGTATGCCACGCTTGTTCATGGCCTCGAATCCTTACGTCCAGATGCCGATGTGGCCTTATCGGCGCTCCTGTTTCAGATTCATGTGTTGGGGCACACGGGGTTCCGTCCACAATTTGATTCCTGCACAGAATGTGGCCAATTGGCGAAGCCACACATCCCTCAGTGGTTTTCGCCACGCCTAGGAGGCGTCGTCTGTCACGATTGTGGGCAGCGGGGTGTAGGACGTATGCTGTCATTATCGAAGGGCAGTGTCGCGTTTATTGAACAAGCACGACGCTTATCTATGCCGAATTTGTCTCGCTTAAAAGCCATGGGCAGTGTACGCCTCGAAGTAGAAACGGCCATGGAAGAATATTTCTATGCTGTTGTAGGGAAAACGCTTCCGACATTTGAACAGTGGGTTTGCTGAAAAATTGAAGAAGAACGAAGCACAAGAATGACAACCGAACATACCCTAGAACCGATCGATATGGAATGGCTCGACAAAGGAGTGTTGAGTATCTCCTGGAACGACGGCCATAAAGGGGTGTACCCGGTCAGACATTTGCGGCAGAATTGCCCTTGTGCGGCTTGCGTCGATGAATGGACCGGGGAACGGCGCCTCAAGCCCGACTCGATTCCCTTACTGATCTTGCTAGAGGATATTGAACCCGTCGGCCGCTATGCCTTTCGTATCAAATGGAGCGATAGCCATGATACAGGCATCTACGCCTACACCGCTCTCCGCAACATGTGCCAATGCGACATCTGCGTCCCCAACAAACCAAAATCCAAGCAATTGATGTAGTCTATATATCTTCATCGCGAACCAGAGGGCGAGAGGAATAATACGAGCACAAATGGATTTTGTCAGGGTTTTGTGACTGAACCCTTCAAATCATTGTCGGAACTAGGGATTGAGCGGTTACGTTAGAGCTAATTGGACCGGTAGCCCAATTCCATGGAAAGCTGAAGTCTGAAAGTTTTATTTTAAAATGTTTGGAATACCTACAGACGTAAGCTTGCAACAACCGACTTGACCCCAAATTCGTGCCCACTCCGAGGCCTATCAGTGTGCGGCCTGGTTGTGACGCCGGGAGGCCAATGAACCGTTGGGCCAGGTGGCTGACCGTTTTGGGGTTTCACCGTCTCGAATTTCTCATATCCAACGGGCGCTCGAGACCCAAGGCTTGAATTGGCGGCAAGTCCAGGCAAAGAATAGATGTAAGATCAAGCAATGACCCCAAATAATGACCCCAAATACAGCACATTGCCGACGCCCTGGGCCGGCATGCCTCGACGATCAGTCGAGCACTCAGACGGAATACCTATGCGCAGTGCCATATGTATACGTATTACTGGGCGCGGCACATCGTGAAACAGCGCAAGGACTCTGCGAATCGGCAGAAGGCGCGCAAGCTGACAGATGAACTCACGCCTCTTATCGAGCAGCTCATTCGTCACTACTTGAGCCCAGAACAGGTCAGTGGCTACTTGAAGAAGCATCATGCGATCAGCCTCAGCCACGAAACCATCTATCGATTCATCTACGGAGATGCCACCCGCAAGGCTCAATTGAAGCCGTTTCTGCGGCAAGGGGGCAAGCGGCGGCGCAAACGGTACGGCTCAGGCGCACGCGCCTCGTGTATCCCCAATCGCGTCTCGATTGAGGAGCGCCCCCAAGTCGTGGAGAAGAAAGTCCGACTGGGTGACTGGGAATGCGATACGGTGATTGGGAAGGATCGCAAGAGCGTACTCGTCACGGTGGTGGATCGCGCCTCCCTCTACACGGTCTGCTCACGCGTCTTGAGCCGGTCAGCGCGCGTCGTGTGTGCCGCCATCATCCGCCTGCTGCGCCCCTTCAAAGCTCGCGTCAAGACGCTCACCTTTGATAATGGCTCAGAATTTGTGAAGCATGAACGGATTGCACGGGCCTTGGGGGCCCAGACCTACTTTGCCCATCCCTATTCATCATGGGAGCGCGGGATCAATGAAAATACGAACGGCCTGCTTCGCCAGTTTTTCCCGAAGCAGACGGATTTCAGGCAGGTGTCATGGCAACAGGTGAACGTGGCCGTGGACCACCTCAATCATCGTCCCAGGAAAACACGAGGGTATCGAACCCCCAACGAACTTTTTCACAAGCACTTCGTCCCGCTGGTGGAGAAATAATTGCACTTACTACTTGAATTCAAGTATTCTCATTGATACGCTCATTGGCGAACGCATCCCTGCGCATAAGAGAGGAGGCGCGTCCACTCATCTCACCTCGTTATTGATGGTTTTCACTCCAGCAAAAAACAGCTGTTCCCCTTGTTTCGAAAAAAAGAACCGTTCCTTTAGGAAGCGCAAGTTTTCTTATTGCTATATTTCATCATTTTTCATACCGTTCACTTAGGCCTGATTATTCATTTCGTCTAACAAGGAGATCAACGTGGAAACATCATTGCCTCAAAAAATGTTTCATGTCTTCTGGATGGTCCTATCCCTCAGTCTCATTCTGTCTGTTATTCCAACAGCTTTTGCAGAAACAGGGGCCCGTCATCTTTCCGGAATAGCGAAGAGTTTTGACACGAAGAAGGAAATGCTTACCTGGCTGGGTCCTTTTGAACAATGTCCTCTTAAAATAGAAGACGCTTTATACGATCCCAGGAAGGATCGTATGGCCAAATTACGCAAACCAGGAGAAGTATTTCACTCTAACAAAGACAACCAGCTTTTAATAAAGGCACGATTATTTGATCGAATCCAAAGACATTTTGGGATTCCTGAAAAAAACTACCCCCCCTATGATACAACGCCTAAGGAAGATCCCTTTCCTGATATTGATCCAGAGTGTGGGAATTTTTGTGATGATCCTGATTTTGATTCATGTCCCGAACTCTAAAGTGAAGAACGCCACTGTATCTTTCCATTCAAGGCATGTCTCCCACGCCTTTATGCATCACACCGTGCTGCCGATAAGGATGAGGAAGTTCAAACCTCGAATCGAAAGACGCGACCATGTCCCGAATGCTTGTTCTGATCGTGATCGTGATCGTGAGTCCCCTCTTCCTGAGCCTCTCCATGCTCAGCGCGTGGGGAGGACCACCGCTCGACTGTGGTGATCGGTATCAGCCCGAACACTATGGCGTCCACATGGCCAATCCCGCGGTTGTCCGTGGAGCACTGGCCGTGGAAGGCTATCAGCCATACGCCCTGCACACACAGCCTTCATGGGCAGAACAAGCTGAGTACTGTCGATTCAGTTCCCCCTATGACGTGTTTCGCCTGGACGTTTCGCTTGAAGGAGCCAGTCTGTTAGCCGGCTGTGCCGGGAATTTCAAGCCTTGGGGTCATTGCTTGACTTACCATCTCCTGCCCGATAGCTTCTCGCGCATGGCTCGCCCATGACGCCTTGAGTACGACGGGGCCTTGTATCATGTCACCGCTCGTGGCAATGGGCGACAGTCTCTCTATCTTGCTGCCACCGTTTCCTCCTGTCACTCACCAGGATTTAGGCTCATGCGAACGAGTTGCACGGCCCGCTTTGTGACCCCAAGTTCATCCCCATCCGCGGTCTCTTAGCCTAGCCGAATTCTTCGTTGAGGTTCCCCACTTTCCTCTGCACTGCACATGAAGCCATGATTGTGTTTATCCCATAGGATACACTGAAGGTGATGTGGGAGATTCGCAAGACGGAGAAGTTCGCCCAGTGGCTGGATGGGCTGCCCGACCTCTTGCCAGGGCACGCATTCAAGTCAGGGTTGAGCGGTTGGAAACTGGAAATCCTGGGGATGTTAAGGCTGTTGGCGAAGGTGCCTCTGAGTTGCGGATCGATTATGGCCCTGGTTATCGGGTCTATTACACTAAGCGCGGACGCAAGGTGGTAATATTGTTGGCTGGAGGTGACAAGAGTACACAAGCCATGGACATCAAAGTGGCCTTACGTCTCGCACGCAACCTATAGGAATCTACGATGAGAAAAACCATGACCACTCGTTATGATGTCGCGGAACACCTTCGAACGGCTGAAGAAATGGCGGCTTATTTGGAAGCTTGCTTTGAAGAGGCTAACGGTGATGCAACTTGCATTGCTAAGGCGCTTGGCGATATTGCCAGGGCTAAAGGGATGACTCAAGTTGCACGGGATGCTGGTCTTTCTCGTGAAAGTTTGTACAAAGCTCTTTCTGGAGAGCGGACCCCGAATTTCGATACGATTCTCAAGGTGGTGGGAGCGTTGGGGATAACATTGCATGCCGAACCGACTAAGGGTTAATTTTTGCTCAATCGGATGCAGGGTCACCCCTTAGCTTGCCCTGCGGATGGCGGCCCAGAGCCTCCCCTATAGCTTGAATTCAAGTGACCCCAAATGTTTATTACGTGCTTCCGAAAGTCTTTTTTCCGAAAATGACTAGGGTGCAAGTCTGTTGTTGAGCGTTTCACCTGCCAGAGCTGTGGTCCGTGGATGGCCAGGGCTCTTCTTTTGAGCACTCAAGATACGGTCTATCACGTGATGAACTGTGGGCGTGCTTGCTTTTCCACGCTCATGGATGCTGTCGCCAATAAGAGGTGTGGGCTTACGAACCAAAGGAAGGGGATGCGGTGGCCTGTTCGGCCAAGCCATTCATTTGGCGAAGAGTTGAGATGGCAGGGCGAGCGTGAGGTTGAATGTGGAGGTTGGGTGGACCCCATCTTGGCGGATATAGTCAATGGCACCGGTGAGGCCAATCACAATCACTTCTTTGACACCGGATCCCAGATAGCCTTGGATTTTATGGTTCATTTCAGGTTTCCGGTTGCCAGGTGAAAGAACTTCCACAACGAGTTCTGGGGACTGAAGGATCGCGTTGCGAGAGAGTTCGTTCCATCGGGCTTGAGGCATCCAGGCGACGTCGGGCACGCGCAACCCAGCGGTGGTGGTGAGGACCGCGGCTTCACCCACGGCTTCTCCTCCTAATTGACTACGAAGTTGAAAGACAATTTCAGCACAGATGCGTTGATGGTTGGTTTCGGCTCGTGGGCTCAAAACGAGTTCTCCATATTCGGTCAATTCATAAAAATCTGGGGACTGTTCGTCTTGGGCGAGCTCGCCCCACCGTTGCATGAGTTCGTGTGAGGAGATCAAGGCGGATGTATCTATCATGCTCAATATTCTAGGAAGCTCCTCCTATTCTGTCAATAAATCTCATGGTAGGTCTTCAAGGGTTCTCCCCCTCGTTGGGTGAGTAGACCTGAGGAATTTCACCTCAAGCCCCTCGCAGAACCGGACATGACCCTCTCGAGTCATCCGGCTCCCATCATCCAGTCGGAAACCTGATTCCAAACTGCCAATGCACAAACAGCTTCGGCCGATGGAAAGCCGTCTTCCCAAGCCAGTGTTTGGCGCGTTTGAAATAGCGTCCCTTCTTTGTCCATTTCCGTTTGACCCATTGGACTAAATGGAGATCAATCTGCCGGAGGATTGGATAGAGCGCGGAGCGATTGTACGCGCCATAGTAGGTCACCCATCCTCTCACGATGGGATTCACCTCATGCGCAATCTCCTCCAAGGTTCGACTGGCTTGGAGGTTCAGCCGCCATCGTCGAATCCGCTGCCGCATACGCTTGGCGGCGCACGGACTCACTGCCGGCGTGAACGCCACAAACATTCTCCCCTGTCGACTCCGAACAAGACGAGGGCGAAACTCATAGCCCAAGAAGGTAAACTTCTTGGCCAGGTTGTTCGAACCCTGTCTCTTCACGTGGCAACACACAATCTGGGTTTTCTCCGAATTCAGCTCAAGGTGATAGACCCTCAAGCGTTCTTGAAGAGCCGCTAGAAACCGCTCGGCTTCCGCTTGTGTGTGGCAGTGCACCACCGCGTCATCCGCATACCGAGCAAATGGAAGATCTGGAAAGGTCCGTATCATCCATTGGTCCAACGCATAGTGCAAGAACAGATTCGCCAGTACCGCACTGACACATCCGCCTTGTGGAGTCCCACGATCTCGGGCGACTTGAACCCCATCGGCTTGTTGAAAGGGTGTTTTGAGCCAACGCTCAATGTACAGGCGCACCCACCGACACGTCGTATGCTTGGCCACAGCTCGTAGTAATAACGGATGGTCAATCGCGTCAAAGAGTCCTTGAATATCAAACTCTACCAGATAGTCGTACTTCCAACACCGTGTCCGCGTCACGGCTACGGCTTGGAGGGCTGACTTCTTTGGTCGGTAGCCATAGGAGTCCTGATGAAAATGAGGCTCCACACAGGGCCCAAAGGCCTGTGTGACGACCGTTTGCGCGATGCGATCCGCGACGGTGGGCACTCCCAACCGCCGCACGCCACCCTGGGCTTTGGGTATTTCAACCATCCGCACCGGAGGTGGCATGTAGCTGCCGGAGGCCAACCGATTCCAGAGTGCGTACAGATTGTTCGACAAGTCTTGCTCAAAATCGCTTAGAGACTGTCGATCGATCCCTGCCGACCCGCGGTTCGCTTTGACCCGCTGATAGGCCGTCCAAACGGCTTCCTTGGAAATGGCAAATGACTTTGTGCTATCCATCAGTTCCTCCCCTTCTGGGTTGACCCATGCATACCACCGAATGACGCAACCCCTTCGCTCCACCTGCGTTACCAGGCTTCACTGCTACTACGAGTTGCTCCGCCCCTGTGTGCCGCGTCGGTACGCTCCTTCTTGTGACATGACTCACTTGAAGTTCTCCCTTGTCATCAGCACGACAGGTTCCCACGTTCCCACCAAGAGCCTAGACCAGCGTCACGCCATCTCCACACCGGACACCGCTCAGCCAAGATACAGGTCCCCGCTGAACTGATCCCAGGCCACAAAACAAGACCCGGTTTTGATGTCATTCGATTTGCTTTCGATGCGTCGGCAATGGTTCACTTGCGTTCGTCTCACTGGTCCATACGTGACGTTTCTCTGAACGCCTTTTCCTCAACGCTCACCACCTGGGCTCTTGACCCACACAGCTTGAGGTCGTTTAACGCCTCCCCCTGTCGGGCGGCGTTGGAGGGCCTTCCTCCATCTCTTCGTAAGTTGCGCACCGCCTTCTTTTAAAGGAATTCGGTGCTCGTGGCACACGTTTTGTCGCAAAGACCTTCCTGTTCTCCTATCAATGGTTCGGTGCTACAGTCTTTGCCGCAACTGAGTGTGGCATTTTGTTAGAAGCCACAACACGGTGGCACAACATATATTACCCTCTGCAATGATCTGCAATTTTTCAAGAACCGTGGAAAAGAAGAAAAGACAGGATTTAGCGGACTAACGAGTCGCGAGATGGAAGGGATACGGGGAGTATCGTAGAGAAGTCTTCAATGGCGCGGGTGGCCTCGGAGACATAAAAGGCGTATTGGGGTTCAGGGTATTGGCTCACGATTGACTGCCATGCGAGAAGGGACGTCTCCCAATCTGCGGATTGATGGGCCACTTGGGCAAGATGCATGGCGCAGGAGGCGGCCATCGCACGGGGATCTACGGCTAAGCGAGAGTTTCTGGTGCTTGTAAGTTTTTTGATGAATTGTGGGATTGGAATAGGGGAGTCATCCAGCGAAATTGGGGTTGGTGCGGTCTGTAATATTGCAAGCTTTTTGGTGATGTCTTGCGCGTTTGAGCCTGCTCGACAATCATTATAGGCATCCCATAATCCAATGAAATCATGGTTTTTCATCGCGAGTTCGCCAGGGTTTTTGGGTTGAAAGCTTTGACAGCCGACCATGCTCAAGCAAAGAAGCCCAATGACGAGCATGAATTTGAGGCTTCTGGTGTATGTGAGATATCTCATTGTTGAATGCTTACCTATGGTCATTGGCGTACCAATCTCTAGTGTGTGTCTATATACTTAGCAAATTGTATGCTGGAAATGAAATAACGGAAAAATGGGTTATCTACCTACATTATGGCTATATCCAGAAGGCTTCTTGTCTCGTTGAGTTTGATCTTTGCCACAGCATGAGTTGTTTTTGCCACAAATAGGTCGATTGCTAAGGTTTGTAAATATAAAGGAGGACTCGATGTTTATAGCGAAATATTAACGATATGGTTTAAATTCATATTCGTTGAAGAGTCGCTTGGTTTCGGGATGAAATCGATAGCCTTTTCGTTGTTGGATGTCTCGGTTCTCTAAGAAGGGAACGAGTTGGCCGGTTGGGTGCAAATAGAGCGCGCGGAGGGGCACCGATCGCTTGGAATGCCGTATAAGATGGCAGGATGTGCTTGGCCGAATGGAGGTTAACCATTCGGCTAATTCTTGAGGATTCCCAATAGAGGCCGAAAGCAAGAGGAGCCGTGTTTGAGTGGGACAGAGGATCAGTGTTTCTTCCCAGACCACTCCGCGTTCTGGATCGGCCAAATATTGGGATTCATCCAGGATGACTAACCCTAGCGTGTGGAGGCGGAGGTCTAGGTCTCCGCTTGTGGCATCATAGAGAATATTCCGCAGAATTTCGGTCGTCATGATAAGCAGTGGGGCTTGGGCGTTGTCGCGACGATCTCCTGTGAGAATCCCTACCTGATCGGCCCCGAAGCATTGTGAAAACTCCATATATTTCGTGTTGGAAAGCGCTTTGAGGGGTGAGGTATAGATCACGGTTTGATTGTCTGCCATGGCTTGTTTGATGGCTTCGGTGGCCACAAAGGTTTTGCCACTTCCGGTTGGGGCACTCACAATGACATCAGAGTGGGCGATGGCCTCGATGGCTTCCCGTTGCCAGTCATCGGGAATAAAGGGCATGGGTTCAGGGACACCAATCCCTTCAAGGAGGTCTTGTAGCCCAAGTGTAGGAGATGTTGGCTCAGACTTCGATGTCCGTTTTGGAGAAGCTGCTTGGGGGTAAAAGGGAGAAGGAGTTGGCGTAGGGCTTGATTCAGCTTCGGGTTTTTTGGGGAGAGAAGAGAGCTGTTCTAGGTCATGAGCAAGGGCTATTTTTTGATCCGGCGGGAGCGCCAGAATACAGTCGATCAGGCGGCGTTTTCCCAAACGGAAATGGTGATGAATCCGTCCCTTCGCGAACCGATGCAAATATTTGATGGGCAAGGGAAGTAATTCACGCCTGAGATCGTCGTCGTTCATGGGTGCTGTTCACTTTCCAACATTAAGGCAGTTCTGCCAGAACTTCACGACGCATGTTGACCATCGCCTGATGAGCCGTATCGGCCAATCCTGGGTGCGTATTTTTGAGCCCATACATTTGAGAAAGAAATTCCAAGGTCCTCGCCAGTAATCGATAGACATCCCCTTCAGCCATTGAAGTTGATTGGACCAAGGAGGCCCAACTGAGTTGGGTTTGACCAATCCAGCGTTCGGCTATGGCGGCCACATCCGAGCGTAGCAATGGCGTGGGTTCATACGCTCCTAGGGAATCTGCCACCTGCCGGACTTGCGCGAGCATGGTGGCGAGGCCTGGCGTGAGACGCATATAGGAGCTGGGCCGATCATCGTCATGGGCAATACTGGCCATCACTCCCGCTAATAATTCTGGGGCCATACCTGAGAAGGCCTCGATGCGAATGAGTTCGGTGATGAGTAACGAATGATTGATGCGAATCAGGCGGGCCCATTCTCCCTCATCGGTTAATTGGAGGCCAGCGGTCAGATAGCCAAACTTATGCAAGACCGCAGCTTTTTGTTGAAATTGATGCCAGAGTCCGTCGCGTAAGGCGCGAATGGTTTTGGTCACCTGTTGGGCTTTCACTTGGAGCCGTGAGGCCAAAGCAAAGTCTTTCTTGCAGGCGGCATGCGATGGGCAGGTGGGGCAAGCAAATTCATCCGTTAAAATTTCTGTTAAGAGTAAATTAGGTGGTTCTGGCGAGGCTTCAAATATTGGCAAAGTTGGGAGTCTGGCTGGCAATTGGGACAGGACCTGTTTGAACTCCTGGAGCGTCGCGGGTGGACACCACGGCAAGCTCCGGATAGGTTGAAATTCATACACATGATCATAAATCTGCGCCACGCGTTGTGCCTGGCATTCGCCAATGGTTCCCTTGGCATGAAGCACAGATAACATGGGAGTCCCGGATCCTTTGCTTCGATAGGCGCGAAGAATAATGGCTGGGCCTTTGTTTAATCCAATCAGTCTGCCCGGAGTGAGAAACGGCAAACATGCCGTCAGATACGGGGAGTCGGTATGCACCACCGGGCGTTGATGCGCTTTTCGTCGGCGGGCCAGATCAAACACTTTCCATTGAGCCACCCAGTCCGCGCATTCTCTTGGTCCGTATGGTTGTAATTGCACGTGCACTTCATCAAGGCGATCCTGATGAATGGCCGCTCGTTGATTGAGTTGAAACTGCGCAAAGCTTTTCGCCAACAGTCCTTCAATTTGATCTAACGGATGGGCTTTCAAGAGATTCAGCACCATGGGATAGGAGATCACAAATTGGCTGTCAATCGATTCGGGTTGGCCGGTCAAGCCTTTGCCCAGAACATGGAGATCGATATAGGGCGAAGGTGTCACGACTACAAAGCCCACAAAATCTTTTCCTCGCCGTCCACCGCGCCCAGCTAATTGTTGAATTTCACTGACGGTCAAATCGGCGAAGTCTTGTGATTTGCGCACACTCGATTGGCTCACCACGACGGTGCGAGCAGGAAAATCAACTCCAGCGGCGAGTGTGGTGGTGGCAAAGACTGCATCAAGCAATCCCTGACGCATCAATTCTTCAATCGCAATTTTCCAGGAAGGAAGATGTCCAGCATGATGCGCGGCGACACCATAGTCTTGGACAACCGGAATCAGTGGATGGTTGGTGATGCTCGGAAATTCTTTGGCAAATTGTTCAAGAAACGTCCGAATTTCTTCTGTGCGTGTGGCTGAAACACCGGCAGAGCTATGGAGAAAGGTGTCGATGGCCTCGTCGCAACCGCGACGGGAGGTCAAAAATATGATGGCAGGGGTTAAACGATGTCGGCGAAGAATGTCGACGAGATCAATCGGATGAATGGCGGGTGGCATGGACGCTTGCAGTGTATCAGGTGTGAAAGGGGAAAAACACTAAGAAAGCCTATGTGAGTGCAACATCAATAAACGATGAATGTGAGCGGAATTGTGAAGAAATTCCGAAGACTCATTAGGAACAACGAACAACACGGAACGTATCGAAAAAAGTTTTAAGCCTGCATGCCATGGGCCGATAAGATTCTATACGATCATGGCAATAGATGTAATTGTACGAGGAAGTCAAGGCGCCACCGTGGTGGATTTTCATGGTCGCCTTGATATGCATTCTCGATGGCATGTCAAAGCCATTATTAATCAATGCTGCCATACGGAATTCGAGCATCTCATTTTGAATTTACAAGGATTAACGTTTGTCGATAGTGCTGGTTTGGGATTCTTGGTGCTATCTTCTCAAAAGTTCAAAGAATTAGATCGGCGAATTACTTGGATCGAACCCCAAGGCTTTGTTGGCGAATTGGTCAAAAATTTACAATTGCATGAACTCATTGCCATTTGTCCTACCGAACAAGATGCATTGTCCTAAACATTACGCCAGACAAAGGAGAGTCGACATTTGTTAATCATGGGATTTTGGTGGTTCGTTCGTCGTTGCCTGAAGCCTAAGAATGGGCCTCAGAAAAAAAATACATTGTAGGACTCTTTCAGTTAGCTCCTTCCTGAGTATTGCTATCAGTCTCCCCACTCTTCTCAAAATTATCCTGCTTCCCTATTTCTTGATTAATTGGACCATGTAACGCAGGCGCTTTCGTATATTGCAGGAGTTGTGTGGGAATGGCACTTCGATGGCCTGAAAGCAGGTAGGCGACCGTGCAACTTAGCAAAAGGTATGGTCCGCTTGGGAGACCAAAGAGTTCCAACCCTAAGACGAAAGCTGTCAATGGCGTATTGATGGCGCCAGCCAGGAGTCCCGTTAATCCTAAGACGGCAAACAAGCTGGGATCTTGCCCGAGTACCCACCCAAGGGCAGATCCACTGGTGGCTCCTACAAAACAAATGGGTAAGACAATCCCACCACTGCCACCGACGTTGAGAGTGAGGGCCGTGGTGAGTATTTTTCCAAGAATCAGAGCCCAGACGATCGTGCCCCCATCTAACGCGCGTTGAATCGTCTCTTTTCCCAACCCTAACACTTCAGGTGAGGCCAACCAGGCGATACCAAGGAGAAGACCGCCCCCAATTGCCCCTTGGAGTGGAGGAGAGGCCGGAAAGTAATAAAGGAGACGTTTCCCACCATGAAGACATTCAATAAAGATCATCGATATGATCCCGAAAACCCCTCCCGCGACCAAAGAGAGTAGAAGCAAGGTTGAATCGAAATGAGGAAAGGGAGATGCCACAAAATTCATATCTGGCATTCCCCAAAACGAAGCGGTCATATGTCCTACGAGGGCCGCGACCACAGATGGAAAGAGCACTTGGTAGGTTAATGATCCAACAAATAAGGCCTCAAGTCCAAAAAACGCGCCTGCCAATGGCGCCCCAAAGATCGACGCAAATCCTGCGCTTAAACCGCAGATGACCAATGTTTTACGATCATGGGAATTAAATTGCAGCATATCGGCCAGAAAGGAAGACAGACCACTGCCAATTTGGACGCAGGGTCCGACATTGCCGGCCGACCCTCCCAGGCCTATGGTGAAAATTGTCGCCACAACTTTCGCCGGAATGACCTGCCATCGCATTTTCCCTGAATGCAGATGGATTGCCCGAATGACCCGTTCAACCCCCTGGCCTCCAGCCTCAGGGACCAGAGCCGATGTGAGCCAGGCGGACAAGGCCAGCCCAAGCGGGAGCAGCCAATACGTCCATGCTGCGCTTGAGACCGAATCAATGACGAAGTTAAGAAGGAAAACAAACCCAGTGCTTGTTACACCCACAAGCATGCCCACGATGGCGGCAAGAAAGAGCCATTTGATGACGTGGGTAAAGAGAATACCTTCTTCGGATAATTGGCGAATCATCGTGGTTTGTGTGTCCTATTCAGACACCATAGCAATGGATTGGTCCTAACCATAGCCTTCAAGAAAGTGAATGGTGCGGCTGATCATCAACTCACGAAAGGGGCAATCCCATGAAAAATGAAGCGCCAGGATTTCGTTGACAGCTTCTTGAACCATTGGTAGCGTCTGGATCGTCTTATTTCATTCAAGGTTTTGGCCGTTTAGCAGCGCAGAACATTGTAGCCAATCTTTTTAGATACATCATTTCTACAGAAATATTTCCAGGAGTACATGAAGCCGACGCGTTCATTTGTCTATCTCTGTTTGGTTGGATCCTGTTGTTTTATCAGCTATGACATGGTGCGTCGACCAGCGTTGGCCTTGCTTGCCGATTCGCTTGGCGCCAATCCGTTCATGGTTGGGATGATTGTGGCCCTTTCAACGGTCACCGGGATTTTTTTGAAATTGCCGATGGGTTTGTTGTCGGATGTCTTAAATCGCCAGCGGTTGATGATCGGCGGAGTGTTGGCCTTTGCCATCCCACCATTTTTCTATCCTTTTGTTTCTGATTTATCCACGCTGGGGATACTGCGGTTGGTTCATGGATTGGCGACGGCCATGTTTACCCCTTTGGCGTTAGCGATGGTTGGGGACTGGTTTGCCCAACAACGGGGCGAGGCTTTTGGCTGGTATACCTCGGCCACTCAAGGCGGCGGCCTACTCGGTCCCATGATCGGGGGAGTGATCGTCTATCACTATGGGTTTTCTCCTGCGTTCTTGTTGGCAGGGGTGTTTGGGATGTTGGCCGTGTTTTTCTTTTGGCTGGTTCCTGCTGACCCATCTCCTTCGTCCCATTCAGACCATTCCTTCGCAACGCTCTGGCCGGAAATGCGCGAAGGGCTTCGGCGTGTGTGTCAGAGCCCCCCTATTCTCATGACGAGTCTGGTAGAAGCCGCCAAGATGGTGGGGAATGGTACCCTGATGGCCTTTCTCCCCTTATATGGTTTACTCATTGGGTTGAATGCTGCGGAAATTGGCCTCCTATTTGGCGTACAAGCCTTTACCTCATTCATCTCGAAACCTTTTATGGGGCGCATATCAGATCGGAATGCCCGACAACCGCTTATTTGTGGTGGCCTGTGTTTGTGTGGCGTGATGGTCATATTGATTCCTCACATTCAAGGCTTTGCGCTTTTACTCCTCGTGGCAGGGGCCTTTGGATTCGGGGAAGCGGTCGTGACATCATCAACGACGGCATTGGTTGCAGATTTTTCACACGGCAAAGGTTTGGGGGCAGGAATGGGCTTACGAGGCACGATTATGGACATCGGTCATGCGGGCGGACCCCTCGTGGCAGGGATTCTGATTGGTCAACTGGGCTATGCGGGAGGCTTTTTCTGTATTGGCCTAATTTTGTTGATCACAGCAATGTATTTTGGTGCCATGATGATAGGGATCAAGAAACCGACCATGCTATAATGCCCGATTAATGGAGGGGTGAGACACAATGGATGAAGCGGTGGGAACGGGCGATATTGTTATTGCGATCTTTGCCGGCTTAGGTGTGCTGGTGTTAATTGTCCTGTTTATTGTTGTGGTCAAAACGGTCTTAATGAAAAAAGATGACGAGACAGATGAACAGCCATAAGGAACAGCATGTTTAGTGGAATTGTTGAGGAAATGGGGGCGGTTCAGGCGATTGAGAAGGGCCTGGCAGGGACGAAGTTTTCGATTTTAGCCTCAGCCATTTTGGATGACTTGCAGGTGGGAGATAGCGTGAGTGTCTCAGGCGCCTGTTTAACCACGACAAAAATTGAAGATCAGAGTTTTATGGTGGATGTCTCGACTGAAACTCTGAATTGCACGAATCTTGGCACTATTGCAGTGGGGACGCCCCTCAATCTGGAACGGGCCATGAAGCTGAATGCCCGAATGGGTGGGCATCTTGTGACGGGCCATATAGATGGCATCGGAACGCTGCGGGCTCGTGAGCAGGATGGGAATGCCATCTACCTCACCGTGGAAGCGTCAGACGACATCATGCGCTATTGTGTGCCCAAAGGATCGATTACGATTGATGGAATTAGTCTGACGATCAATGCGGTGAAAGGCCAAGCCTTTTGGGTGGCCATTATTCCGCATACGGCCAAAGTGACCACCATCGGGCTCAAACAAATTGGCGATTCAGTAAATCTTGAATCCGACCTTATCGGGAAATATGTTGAACGACTGCTTCAATCGAGTGGAGCACTATCCTCTCTCCCGGCTCCCAGCATCGATAAAGATTACCTTCAAAAGCGCGGGTTGCTGTAAATCTTTACCTCATGACCATTGACGCTTCTTCCAAACCCAAGCACCCTCTGTGGCGTTTGTTTGCCACAGTCACAATTTTTGTCATCGTGATCCCCGCGACCTTATGGGGCATCGTTCAACTTTATGAAATTCTGTGCTTTTGGTGGGGGGGGTGTGAAGGCATGACCCGTCCTCGTGGTCCCAAATAAATACAGGAATTTGTTGGCTCAATGGATAGTATGGTGACTTACAATGGTGTGGCCCTTCCAGCTTTCATGTATGGCACGGCCTGGAAGAAAGAGGAAACCGCGCGGCTAGTCGAACTTGCGGTCGATTCTGGTTTTACGGCTATTGATACGGCCAACCAACTCATTCATTATCAGGAAGCACTTGTCGGCAAGGCGTTGTTATCGTTAGCGAAGAAAGGCATCAAACGAGAGGCGCTGTTTCTTCAAACAAAATTCACCTCAGTCTCAGGGCAAGATCATCGCACGCCGTATGATCAAGCGGCCGATCTTCCAACACAAGTCCGGCAGTCGTTTGAGAGTTCGCTGCAACATCTCCACACCGACTACCTGGATTCCTACGTATTACATGGCCCCTATTCTCGCTGGGGACTCAGTCAAGCGGATTGGGATGTGTGGTCCGCCATCGAAGCCTTTTATCAAGCAGGTAAAACCAAGATGATTGGCATCAGCAACGTGCAAGCCGATCAACTCCAAACGTTATGCGAAAAGGCATCCGTGAAACCCATGGTCGTGCAGAACCGATGTTATGCCGTCATGGGATGGGATAAGGATGTGCGGGATATATGCAATGCGCAGGGAATCATTTACGAAGGCTTTTCACTTCTGACGGCCAATCAAGATGCCTTACGGGATCCCCAAGTCTGGGACATCGCCAAACGTGTTGAGGCCAACCCCATGCAAGTCATCTTTCGCTTTGCTCGACAAATGGGCATGCTCCCCCTCACCGGCACCACTAATGAACAACACATGACAGACGACCTCGCTGCCCTCACTCAATTCGAACTCTCTCAAGATGACCTTCAAATAGTCGAATCCATCGGGCTCTAAGATCATTTTTCCTGTCTAGGTTTTGTCGTTACTCAGGCAAAGAGCGATGCTGTTCTCTGTCAGAAGTTTTCAGGATCGGCAGGGGATCTTCATGTGGTAGGAGTGGTTCTTCAAGTGCGGGATCTAATTCAATATTTTTATCTGCATCGCTGGTTGGCAGAATGAAAGGACTGAAGATAAATAAGCTGAACAGGATGGGACCGATGATCGGCATTCTGGAAGGACAACAATGGGTTTCTTCGGTCTCTGGTCCTTTCTGAGCCGAACGTCTGTTGCAATAATTTTTGTACGTCGTCATTTCAGGAAACCTATGAAAAATCCAGCAGCCTCTTCGTCGTTTTTTTGAGTTTTTATTTGCATCTAACGTACCGCTGGCATCTTCATACTCTATCGGCTTTCTCCGTGTTTTTTTGACACCTTTCGTTTTTTTGGCGGTGTTCTTGTCTGTTGTCCTTCGTTAGTACCCTCTCAGTTATTCATTCCTCTAAGGTGGAAATATCTCCGGGGTCCTGGCCGAGTTCTTTGGCTTTCAAAACCCGGCGCATGATTTTCCCTGAACGAGTTTTAGGGAGCGACTCAACGATATCAATTTCTCGTGGGGCCGCGATTTTTCCTAATTCTTGTAGAACATGATTTTTTAAATCTTTGATGAGCTCTGGGGATTCGGTGTACCCCTGTTTCAGGATGACAAAGGCTTTGATCATTTCGCCAGCGGTTTTATGGGGTTTGCCAATCACGGCAGCTTCAACCACGGCTTTGTGGCTGACTAAGGCACTTTCTACTTCCGCCGTCCCAATTCGGTTGCCGGCAACCTTCACCACATCGTCGGCGCGTCCCATAAACCACATGTAGCCATCTTCGTCCTTATGGCAGACATCTCCTGCGGTATAGACGCCAGGAATGGTATTCCAATAGAGCAGGTAGCGTTCGGGTTCTTTGTAGATGGTGCGCATCATTGAGGGCCAGGGTTTTTTGATGACAGCAAATCCTCCACCATGGGGAATGCTCTTGCCTTCGCGATCAGTGACATCGGCTTCAATGCCTAAAAATGGTCGAGTGGCTGAGCCTGGTTTGAGATCAACACAGGGAAGGGGAGTGACCATGATCATGCCGGTCTCTGTTTGCCACCAGGTATCCATGATGGGTTTGGTGCCGCCGGTGACGCGATGGAACCATTCCCAGGCTTCGGGGTTAATCGGTTCGCCGACTGATCCTAAGATTTTGAGTGAAGAAAGATCATATTTGGCTGGCCAATCTTCTCCGTATTTCATCAGAAGACGAATGGCCGTAGGGGTCGTATAAAAGGTTGAGACACCATAGTGCTCGATGAGATCCCACCAGCGTCCAGGGTTGGGATAATCGGGTTTCCCTTCGGCTGTCAGGATTGTGGCCCCATTCAGGAGGGGGCCATAAACAATATAACTGTGCCCCGTGACCCAACCCGGATCAGCTACACAAAAAAAGACATCTTCTTCTTTGAGATCGAAGACATATTTGGTCGTGATGTAGGTCCCGACCATGTACCCGCCATGAACATGTACGACGCCCTTGGGTTTCCCTGTGGTTCCGGATGTATACAGAATGTAGAGGGGATCTTCTGAATCCAGGTGCTCGGCTTCACATTTTGGCGATTGGTCTTTGAGCCAGTCTTCCCAATCAATTTCTTTCGGAGCTTGCAGGGGAACTGAAGATGATTCTCGTTGGACGACAATGACTTTTTCGACCGTCGGACAATTGAGCACGGCTTTATCCACGATTGGCTTGAGAGGAATGGTTTTACTCCGGTCATAGCCCACATCAGCCGTAATGACCACTTTGGATTCACAATCATGAATGCGAGTTTGAAGTGCCGGAGCGCTGAAGCCGGAATAGACGACGGAGTGAATGACGCCAATGCGCGCACAAGCCAACATGGCCACAATCTGTTCCGGAATTTTTGGGAGATAAATGGTGACCCGGTCACCTTTTTTGAGACCAAGGCCTTTGAGGGCATTGGCGCATTTATTGACCTGCCGATAGAGTTCCGCGTAGGTGAAGATTCGCTCTTCTCCTTTTTCCCCTACCCATATCACGGCAACTTTGTTTCTTCTCCAGGTTTGGACATGGCGATCTAAACAGTTGTACGAAATATTGCACGTGGCGCCAAGAAACCATTTCGCCCAGGGATAGTTCCATTCCAAAACCTTATTCCATGGAGAAAACCAATGAAGTTCTTTGGCAATCCCGTCCCAAAACTTTTCGGGGTCAGCGATAGAGGCTTTGTAGGCGGCTTCATAATCTTGGATATGCGCATGCGCTTTCACCTCTGGCGGTGAGGGGATGACGCGGGTTGATCGTTGGAGGGTTTCAATATTCTCACTCATGGTGGCGACTCCTTTTTATGGCGTATTTTTTAGACAATATCTAGAGTGCTCTCGCGATGAACGCGATGCTTGCCCCATTATGCTGTGCCTTGCCTCTGTCTTCAAGTGGAGAAGAGTCGCTGTTCATGAAAATTTTCAAAAAATACTGATAAGGAGTAGAAAGCTTGGAAAGAAAACGAATTGAGATAGAGGCCTCTTTTGAATTTTGAGTGGGTGGATATTAAGCTTGTATCTCTGTGGCAAAGGAGCGCTTCGGTTCCTCCCCTTTGTAAGGGGAGGATAAAGGTGGGGTAGAGTCGTGCAAATGGCGACCATGGCAGAATGGAAGCGACGTCTGCCAACTCTGTTTCTACCTCCCCTTGCCCCTCCTTACAAAGGAGGGGGACTACCGGTCCTTGTTTCGAACAGTCTGACCCACACGAAATTTGATAGAGCAAGATAGAGAACCGAAAAAAAATCAAACTGCTAATTTAAAGTGGACCCAATGGATGTGAGTTGAGTCTGTAATTGCCCAAACTTGGCGGCGTAATCGGCTTGGCTGCGACGGATGACCTCGTGGGCTTCCTCGCGTCCATAGACGTGGGTAATTTCGCAATTCTTTTTTTGTGATCCTGGGGCATCTTTGTAGGTCAGGAAATAATGCATCAACCGTTCGACGAACGAAACAGGACAGTCTTTAATGTCCGTCCATTGCTCGTGCATCGCATCACCTTTCAGAATGGCCACAATTTTATCATCGGCTTCGTCACCATCAATCATGCGTAGGCCACCGATGGGAATCGCATCAAGAAGAATGTCTCCATGGGTGATGGTTTTTTCGGTCAACACACAAATGTCCAGCGGATCATGATCCCCAAGTAACCCTGGGCGGTTTGTTTGTTGGGCGCTCAACTCTGCCACCTTCTGCCCACAGTACGTCTGAGGAATGAGTCCGTAAAGAGTTGGGCAAATATTGGAATACCGTTGTGGGCGATCAACTCTTAAGTGACCAGATTTTTTGTCCAACTCATATTTCACGGTATCGGTGGGGACAATTTCAATATAGACGGTGAGACATTGTGGGGCATCTGGTCCGATTTCGACGCCATGCCAAGGATGAGATTTACAAGGGAATCCCAGGTTTTGCCATAAGGAGAAAAATTCTTGATCAGTCATAGCTGTCTTTCATCTCACAAAAGTGCTTTTGTCTGGCCCGTTCTCCTTTTGTTTGTCGGTTAAGAATTGGTGGTTTGTGAGTCAAAATTGGGGGATGTTAGAAAAATTTCCACGAAGTGGTTCCCGGTGTAAGAACAAGCCGTAACCTGCTCTTACTTCCAAGATCCTCCCATGGCTCATGGGCATTATGCTGGAAAGAGAGTTGCCGGTTAGGTTGGTGGTTGATGATTGGGTTGGAGCCAATCAAGAAATGTTTTAACCGGATTGAACGTTGAACGGGGCACTTCGACGAATAGGGTAATCCAATTCGCCATGCCACCATTCCATAGGCCCGGCCATTCTAAGGCTTTGAGCGGACGCCCTTGAAACGTTTTATGGGAAATGAAACTGGTTTGAGGATCACGAAAATTCAAAAGGTTAAACGGATGACCCTGATAATCTCGTACCCCACACACCATATCAACCGGATTAAAGTGCGTGGCCGATGAAAAAAGTTGTTGCTGCGATAGTGATTTAGGATCTGCTTGGGACTGTTCTACGATTTGGCGGGACTGGGAGCCATCAGCCTGCTGAACCCAAAAAGGCCCACCGCCAGGATCACCAGTATTGGGGACGACGCCGCAGATGCGGAGTGGGCGATCCAGAAATTGTGTAAGCTGTCCCGCTTTCTCCGAAATACTCAGCCGATCATATGATTCGGGAAACTGGTGGTGGAGATGATCACGGACAAAGACTTGGGCCTCGTCCACAAAAATCGGTTGAGCCAACTCCAATTGTTTGAGGTGGTGAACAATCCTATTTTGAACGTCGAGTACATACCCACCCAACGTCTTTCTCCATTCGACAATTAGGCCTTTGAGATGGTCGGGGACCACGTTGTCAATATTGGAAATGAAGACGATATCGCCTTGAAAATCATTCAGGTTCTCCAGCAAGGCGCCATGTCCCCCAGGGCGAAAGACTAACCTGCCTTCATTATTTCGAAAGGGTTGCCCCTGTGCATCAAGTGCAATGGTGTCGGTCGAAGTTTTTTGAATCGAAACCGACACTTCTAGGTTGATCCCACTCTGTGCCATTTTTTGCTGAATGGCTTCAATGTGCAGCTTGACCGGTGCTTCAAATTGACCGGAGACCGTGAGATGAACCCGAATGAGGTCCGAACGTTTGTCGGCATACCTTATGGCTTCATGGACATGTTCTTCGAGTGCGGTCCGAGTGGTATCTGAATCGTGATGAAAGGCGAGTAGGGCTTTCGGAAGATGGGCATAGCCCAAGCCAGGCTCATGCAACAGGGCTTGAAAAACGGTTGCCATCTGTTTTGTTTGGTAAAGATCCTGAAGGTCTTTTCCTTCGGTGACGAAATACCGTCGAAGGTCATCAATAAACGGTAAGTGATGGAGATCCTTCCACCCTTGCGTAATACTTTCTGGCAGAGAGAGGGGCTCCGTTTCGGTGGCCTGTGGAGAGGATGCGTTGTCCACATACTGCAACAAATCCTTAAACATGCGGGTTGCCGCACCAGATGCCGGAATAAATTTACTGACCCGTCCGGCCGCCTGGGCGATTTGAAATTGAGTGTGGCAATCTCCCGACTGCTGCGGAGTAAGTTGAATGATGCCATCACCCACACGACAGGGACGGACAAGTTGGAGCGGTGGGGTGCCCTGCCGCAACAGGTGAAGCTGCTCTTCAACCTGTGAGGTCGATAGGCTTCGTTGCTGTAGTTCTTGATGGTCAGCCTGCGTAAGGGGTGACAAAGCCTTTCTCCTGGGTTAAATGCTGATCAGCTCGGAGCGACTTCTCGTTCAAGCCGAGGGCGTCGGTGGCAAATGATCAGGACTTCATCAATGTTATCGTCGCTAGCCAAGCCTGACTGAAATCGCAATGGTTTCTGCATTTTGAGTCCAAGAGGGAAGAAGATACGATTATAAAAAAACATGGCGACTTCATAATGTCGCCGGAGAAACCAGGTGCCAAGGTTGCTCAACAGGGGACTTTTTGGCTGCATTCCAAAGGGCGTGCTGCGTTGAATATCAAACCCATGTTGGTCGAGCAAGGCACGAAGATCCTTTGGGTCATAACGTCGATAATGTCCGACGAGAGCATCAAAAGAGGTCCAGGCATGGGGATGAAGAGGGACGGAAAACACGAGTGTTCCTCCGTCGACCAGTAAGGTGCTGAGTTTGTGGAAGACGGCCTGATCATTCGAGATGTGTTCAATAATATCGAAGAGCCCAATAAGCTCAAATCTGCTTTCCTGCGATTGAAAGGTTTCGAAGGCACCAAGGTGGACTTGCCCTCCAGCCTTTTGAAGATGTTGGCAGGCGACCTCACTGGCATCCACAAAAATGGTTCCCGGAATAGGGAGGCGGGGACGGAGGCCAGGTCCAACTTCAAGACGCCGCGGCGCTGTATGGGAGAGCTCAGTGAGGATTTCCCACGTATTAAAATGTTCAGGCCCGTAGAATTGTGAGCTGGCCCACAGACGTTGATAAAAATCCTGATTGATGTCGGCCATTCGATGCCGATCTTCCACTTGTACCTGCTGCATGGATTTCATGGGTGAAAACAACCTAGGAGCGAGAAGGCCAGTTGCACATCAGAGACAAAGAAGATAGAGGCTATGACCATGGATGAACGGAATGATTGTAATTCAAATATTGAGGAACTGGCCATATAGACCAGTGAACAAAATTTGCTAGAATATTGAAATGAGAGGATACAGAAACCTCGTCGGCAAACGTCATGGGATCTGTTCCAAACGAAACCATCGAAAAATTATGATGTGGGAGGAAAGGTAATGACAATTTTCCAGTTGACCATCTGGGGTCTTTTAGGGGTAGTCATGAGTGGTTGCACAATGAAAGCAACAACCGACACCACGACCGATGGCACCACAGAATTTGTGTCTTCGACCACCGGAAAAACGTGGTGGACTGAAGAAGGTTTGGTGAAACAGGGTCAACATGCTGGGGCCTTTGTCTTCGTGAATTATGAGAACCTACTAGAGGATATTGCCAAGGGAGACGGAGAGTATGTGGTGGCTTTCGGGAAGCTACTCAATGTACCTTCCGTGCATCAGAAGACCTTTGCCAATCAATTACAGCAACATTATCAAGATCTATCCGGCATGGAGGTCAATCAAGACCCCATGACTGTGAAGCAATTTATCCATCAGGTGGTTTCGGTCACGACACATTCTTTGTCGCCACATCTGTAGGTGCCAATTTCCCATCGTCATTTGTCATGAAGACGAACCGAGGACGAGATCGATTCATTGGGAATTCTCATTGGTGTTGTTCGAGCTCATTTTTTAGCTATCTGCTCCCCCTTTTAAATAGCCCAATCCAATTTTTAAGGCTCGCCGGGTGATCTCGGGCCATCGGACTTCTGGATACTCCTCCAACACCTTGGACGATTTGGCATCCTGAATATCAAGTTCTTTAATTCGAATAATCCCATCTTCTATTTTGACGTCAGCCACTCAACCCCCTTTTGTTAATGCATCAGAATCCTGAATTTCTTGACAGGTTATAGGGCCAATGCTAGCATTTTCTTAGTCCTTCGGAAATGACCATCCCACAAAAATATCAGATTCTTCATTCTTCTTCCGGAAATACGTGAGGTCTCTTGTATCATCTAGATCTGATGCCAGGCCATTTATAATCGATCAATGGGAGAACCAATGCCGCGCTTCATACGTCTTTTCTGTTTATTGAGTACCATGCTCTGCCTACTGACACTCCTGTCTTGCGGCAAAGAAAAACGTGTGACCCGCGTCGATCCTGGGGTGGTCACGGATTTGAGCGGACGTTGGAATGATACGGATTCTAAGCTAGTGGCCGAAGCCATGATGAAAGAAATGGTGAGTCGCCCCTGGTTGGAAAAATTTACCGGGTCGCATGGCCGAGAACCCGTGGTGATCGTGGGGACCATCCTGAATAAAAGTCATGAACATATCGACGTGGTCACCTTTGTCACGGATTTAGAGCGAGAAATGACCAACTCTCAAAAGGTGATCTTTGTGGCCAGCAAAAGTGAACGAGAAGAAATTCGAGAAGAACGCAAGGAACAAGCCGTCTATTCTCGAGAAGATACTCAAAAGCGTCCAGGGCAAGAACTGGGCGCTGATTTCATGATGAAGGGCACGATCGCGACCATTCAAGATGAATCGGCAGGCACGAAAGCCGTCTATTATCAGGTAGATTTAGATTTGATTGATTTAGAAAACAATGTCAAATCGTGGTACGGTCAGAAGAAAATCAAAAAGGTGATTGAACGAAAGCGCACGTTGTTCTAATCCATGCTTCTCCGTGAGATTGTTATCTATACGCCAGGTTCTTCACGTCTCGGGTTCCCGATCCATTAAACCCCCAATCCTCTCTTCGCCTGATTTCCCACTGGGCTCCTCGGTTTTCCATATCATTCGCCATCGCCTCATGGTTGGTCTGCTGCTGGGCTCGATGTTGTGTCTGGGCTGTAGTGGACCGATGGCTCACTATGCTGGCGTAGAACGTAGTCTGCTAGCCGGCCAACCAGCTCAAGCCATTCAAATCATGGAGGCCGCCAAAGATGAATACGGCAACAAAAGCCGGCTGCTCTATTTACTGGACCATGGCATGGTCCTGCACTTAGCAGGGGAGTACGCCAAGAGTAATGCTGTGCTGGAAGAAGCCCATTTTCTTATTGAAGATCTCTATACCCAGCGAATTCGAGATGAAGCCGCGTCGTTGTTGGTGAATGAGGCACGGCAGCCCTACGAAGGGGCGCCGTATGAGCATGTCATGGTGAATGTTGTGAAAGGCTTAAATTATGCGTTACTCCAACAATGGAGTGAGGCCTTAGTCGAAGCCCGAAGAATTGACCATCGCTTAAACGTGCTCAGCGACAACGAAGCAGGAAAAGATACGTATCAAGAAGATCCCTTCGCGCGCTACTTGGTTGGGCTCCTGTACGATATTGCAGGCGACACCAATAACGCCTACGTGGGCTATCGAAAGGCTGCACAGATTTATAAGGAGAGTATCGGGTGGACGCGTGTGGCACTTCCCGATGTTCTCAAGCGGGATCTCATTCGCACGGCTCATCGTTTGGGCTTACAAGGGGAGGCCAAACAGTACCAGAAAGAGTTTCCGGAAGTGGCCAACCAACTAGGCGTCAATCCGGGACGAAATCTCGCTCAAATCGTGGTGATAACTTATCATGGGAATGGCCCAAAGAAAGAAGATCTGTTCATTGATGTCCCGGTGAGCTTGGATGCGCTCGCTTTAGTCGCCCTCACCAAACCTGGATTTCGTGGAAACAGCAGAAGAACTCGGGGAGGGGAAGCTCTGCTGTATGGCATTCATGGACGCATTGCCCGCATTGCCTTGCCTCGGTTTTCCGTACAGGAAAAATCCAGGACTCTTGATGCAATTCAAATCAGAAGTGGTTCCACCATTCTCACGACGCCGTCTCAGCGTATGTACGATATTCATGCGGTGGCCGAAAAAACGTTGGCTGATGGATACGATAGTCTGGTCTTACGCGCGGTAGCACGGACAGCCATCAAAATGGCGACAGCCGAAGGGATTGCCCTTGGGGCACGTGCGGCGGTGGGGAGGAAAAATCGGGATTGGGTTGGTCCTTTGGTGGGAGGAATCGCTCGGGTGTTTGCATTAGCCACAGAAGAAGCGGATATCCGCTCTTGGCGAACCCTCCCTGGAGAAATTCAATTGGCTCGCATTTGGATTGAACCCGGAGAATATTCGATAGACATTAATTCAGAACACAATCGCTTGAACGACGCTGAAACTGTTTCTTTCCCGAGTCTTTACCTGAAAGAGGGTGAAACACAGTTTCTTCTCCATCAGAATGGGCGTTAAGGAACGTAATAATTCCCATGTAACGCAATGGGGTGTGCGGTAACATAAGTGGCTTGGTATGCCAGGTAAGGCTGCAAGAATTCACAGAACAGGTTCAGGGGGAGATACAGGGGAGGCGACCCTATAGAGGACGTGAAGGATACAATCGGACATTATATCATAAAGCAAGCAACCTGACCCCCTTCCTATTACCAAGTCGATTTAGATTTGATCAATTTAGAAAATAATGTCAAATCCTGGTACGGTCAGAAAAAAATCAAAAAGATTGTTGAACGAAAGCGTACGTTGTTTTAAATCCATGCCTTCCTGTGTCATTGTCATCTCTTCGCCAGGTTCTTTACGCCTCCTGTTCCCTGCCCTTTGAGTTCTCACGTCCCTGTTTGCCTAACCCACAATTGGGCCTAGCGTTTCTCCTAGGTTTCCCCCATAGCCGGATTGTTGGTCTTCTGCTGGGCTCCGTGTTGTTCATGGGATGCAGTGGCCCGATGGCACATTATGCCAAGGTCGAACAGAGTCTGTTAGCTGGCCAGCCAACACAAGCCATCCAAATTATGCAGGCCGCGAAGGAGGAATATGGCACCAAAAGTCGTCTCCTGTTTTTAATGGACAAGGGCATGGTGCTGCACTTAGCAGGAGAGTACACAAAGAGTAATGCTGTGCTGGAAGAAGCCCACCTCCTCATTGAAGATCTCTATACAAAGCGAATCCGAGATGAAGCCGCTTCCCTTTTAGTGAATGAAGCGCGCCAACCCTACGAAGGGGCGCCCTATGAGCATGTCATGGTGAATGTCATAAAAGGCTTGAACTATGCCTTGCTCCAGCAATGGAATGAGGCCTTAGTCGAAGCACGAAGAATTGACCATCGTTTAAATGTGCTCAGCGACAAAGAGGAAGGGAATGACACCTATCAAGAAGATCCCTTTGCTCGATACCTGGTTGGGCTCCTGTATGACATTGCGGGCGACATGAATAATGCCTACGTCGGATATCGAAAGGCAGCACAAATCTATAAGGAGAATGTCGGGTGGACGCGTGTGGTGCTTTCCGATGTTCTCAAACGTGACCTCATTCGCACGGCTAATCGTTTGGGCTTGCAAGGGGAGGCCAAACAATACCAGGATGAGTTTCCGGAAGTGGCCAACCAAACCAGTGTCAGTCCGCGAGGCAGCCTCGCTCAAATTGTGGTCGTGACCTATCATGGAAAGGGTCCAGAGAAAGAAGATCTTTTCATAGATGTCCCGGTGAGCTTGGATGCTCTCGCCTTGGTCGCCTTAACCAAATCTGGATTTCGTGGAAGCAGCAGAAGAACTCGGGGAGGGGAGGCTCTGCTCTACGGCATTCATGGACGCATTGCACGTATTGCCTTGCCGCGATTCACCTTGAATGAAAAATCTTCGGCTCTTGATTCTATTCAAGTGAGAGGTATGACCACTTCTCTCACCACTCAGTCTCAGCGAATGTACGATATTCATGCAGTGGCCGAAAAATCGTTAGCTGATGGATACGATAGTTTGGTCTTACGAGCCGTCGCACGGACAGCCATCAAAATGGCAACAGCCGAAGGCATCGCTCTTGGGGCACGTGCGGCGGTGGGGAAGAAAAATCGGGATTGGGTGGGTCCGTTGGTCGGAGGAATCGCACGGGTGCTTGCATTGACCACGGAAGAAGCCGACATTCGCTCTTGGCGAACCCTCCCCGGAGAAATTCAGCTAGCTCGCATATGGATTGAACCTGGAGAATACTCGGTGGCGATTAATTCAAGAGATATTCGATTACATGGCGCTGAAGCAGTTTCCTCCTCGCGTCTCCAACTGAGGGCCGGAGAAACACAGTTTCTCCTTCAGCAGAATGGTCGGTAAGGGATACTGCTGTGGCACTTCTAATCTAGTGGTAGATTGCGGATTCATCCAAGACGTGTAATTTCTCATAAAATTCAAGCTGGCGTATCATAAAGCAAGTGACTTGACCCCATATCCGACACAACTTTCACGTCGCACTCCACAATGACGATTATCATTCCACCACCATTGCCCTTTTTTAAACTTTCTCCCATAATCAACCCAAAGCAACCTGCACACATTTTGTAATAAGAACCTAATGCTAACAAAGTTATTTTTTTTGCTTCTCTTCTTACTTTTGGGCGCTAGATGTGCCGGGGTCTCTCCACCCTCATCGTTATCCCCTCAGGCCAAGGCCACTATCCTAAACATCGAATCTATGACCTTGCTGCCAATTATCTCGGATGTTCCATTGCCCACTGAAACTAGTCAGAAAGTTTTGACGACAGTGCATGATCGAGTGGCCCTTGACCTTGCCTTCAAAGGGTATGTCTTAGAAAAAGCTGCTGTCTTTTCTGAAAAAAAGACCTTCACTCCTGAAGAGGTTTCTAAAATGAGCATTGAAGAGGTGTCCTTACTCGGACCACAGGAAAGCCAATTTCTAGTCCTCTGTTTTCTGAAAGAACTTGATTCTTCCTTTTTCGTGCTCGTCCAGTCAGCGACGGCGGGGATTTCAGCCATGATTATCGATAAACGACGGAAATCCGTGATTTGGAAGAATGAAGATTCCTCTAGTAGTACTGCTGGAATATTTCTACCTCCCGGCGGGTTACTTGGGATGCTTGTCACAGATGAAGAAGGTGTGTCTATTGCAAGCAGTGTCCGGCGTCTTTTTTCGACTATCCCTGAAAAACCTATGAATTGATGCCTTTTACTTCTAAGTGTAACTATTAAACCGGAGAATGCACATGAAAATATCTTCTTTTCTGAACTTTGGAGCACTGCTGATGGCAGGTTTAATAAGCGGGTGCGGCATTTCCATTGACAATCTCGTTCCCTTGTCCCCTGTAGTGCAAACCCCTCGCTTTGACAAAATCCTCAAGGTTGAAAATGTAACTGGAGCTCAAGAATCTTATTTTGGAGGACCAGCTATGGTGACGGATGAGGAATATACAGAAGCCCTCGTGAGAACTTTGCGACAATCCAATTTCTTCAAACAAGTAGTAACTGATACCCCAGGGGATTATGAATTGCTTACCACCATTGTTGCGCATGGACAAGACCAAGGCTCAAATGCCGCTATTGGTACCTTAGATGCCAAACATGCCATGGTTGTTGAATACCGTATTGTAGATGCCTTATCAAAACACCCTCTATGGAAAAAAGGGTTTAACTCACGTCATGAGGTCACATTAGGAGAATCGTTTTCTGGGGCCGCTCGGACAATAGCGGCACAAGAAGGGAGTGTCAGAAAAAATTTGGACCAATTCATCAGGAGTTTGTCTTCAGCTAAATTTTAAATCGAGTAGGTAGGTGACATTGCTGCCACCCACCCCTCTCAGAACCGGACATACAAGTTGCCCCGTATCCGGCTCAAGCCTTTCAAAGACTGTTTCTCAGTCCGGCCACGACCGACCTACGATTCACAAAATAACGAGCCCATTCCGAGTCGTAGGGATTGGCGTCGGCTTTTACCTTTACATGCCGCCGGATTTTGGTGTCTGACGCTGCCGCCAGTTTCATCCATTCCCGCTCTTCATGTGGTTGGTTGCCTTTGGTACATGCGAACACCCAACGCCGGGAGCCGAACGTGTGAAAGTACCGTTTGGCCACCCAGCGCCGACTTTTCTTAGGATGTCGTCGCACCGCCCATCGCCAGAGGGCCTTCCAGAGCACATAGTCGAGCGTGTGAAAGGTCTGGGCCGATACCACATGCCTATAATAATTGGCCCATCCTTGAATGCGCGGATTGAGCCAATGAATCAGGTCATACTGTGTTATCGCCTTGCTTCTCCCGATTACCTGTCGCACGTACCGGTGTATTCTGCGTTGCGCGTCCTTCGACGGCTTGATCAGCAGTTTGCCCTGATACGTACGGACATTAAATCCGAGAAAATCAAATCCGTCCGCGAGATGAACGATCCGTGTTTTCTCAGGCGCAAGGGACAGGCCACGTTCGGCAAGGAATGCCGCCACGACCTCCTTGACCTGTTCCAGTGTGTCTTTCGTCGCACCGGTCACCACAAAATCGTCCGCGTAACGGATCAGACGAACCTTGGGATGGGGCGTCTTGCCCCCTCGTCGAGGAAAACGATGAGTGAGCCTGCGCTCTAATCCATCCAGGACC
The DNA here is from genome assembly GCA_965248225.1 of Nitrospirales bacterium. Lineage (GTDB taxonomy): Bacteria > Nitrospirota > Nitrospiria > Nitrospirales > UBA8639 > Nitrospira_E. The sequence continues at coordinate 1,916,778 of CBDFIV010000015.1, read as the reverse complement.
ACGTTCGCCAACGTTGGTGAGATGACCCCGCCTTGCGGGGTGCCCACCTCCGTCGGAAACCACTGGCCCTGGTCCACCATGCCCGCTTGCAGCCATTTCCGAAGGATGAACGTATCCATCGGGATATGCTCAAGCATCCAGTCATGGCTCATGTAGTCAAAGCATCCTTTGATATCGGCTTCGAACACCCATTGAGGTGATCGTTGAGGGCGGCACAACACCAGAAAGCACTGAGCCAGCGCATCATGGGTGGACCGTCCTTTACGAAACCCGTAGGAGTGCTTGTCTGCCGTGGTCTCGGATACCGGGTCGAGGGCCAGCAGGTAGAGCGCCTGCATTGCCCGGTCCCTCATCGTCGGAATCCCCAAAGGTCTGAGCCTTCCATCCGACTTGGGAATATAGACCCGTCTCAGTGGCTGCGGCGTGTAGCCGCGTCTTCTGAGTGACCACACGGCTCTGGTTTTGGCTGCCGGGTTGGTCCAGATTTCTCCATCGACTCCCGGCGTCCGCTTGCCTTGATTCTCGGTCACTCGTTTGACGGACAAGGCCTTGCCGCTCAATGAGTGGGTCAGCAGCCATTGCAAGGCTTTCACCTTGCCGCGGCGACCATCCTGCGTGGCCTTGACGATACGGGCTTGCAGCTTCCTGACTCTTCGGTGGGTCGTGCGCCATTCAAGGTGCTCCCACCACACCGGGTTGCCGGAAGAGGCACACGCGGTGTTCGCACTCGCGTTCATTTGCGTTTCTTCCGTAAAAGAAGTTCTGCCAACGTTCTCATCAAGAAAGACCTGCTGGAAGTCTGCACCTTTTCAGGTTAGGTATCTTCACCTTTGTGCCCCTATCCGTCCCATTACAAAACGGCCTTCGCTTGCTCCAGCATCTTCTACCCGCACCGCCATCAGCCTTCCTTACGGTTGGCTTGCCATTCGCATGGCAGCAATACGGGCTTACCGTGTTTCGTGTCATTGACGCGATGGCGTAGGTTCCGGCTATTCCCCGACGGCGCTAGGGTCCGTGTGTTCCTATGTGAAAAAGGAACAACCCGCCGCACACCATTTTGGTTCAGGCTTATCAGCACCTTGAGCCTGTTGCGTTTAACGAGGTTTATCACCGGTTCACCTGAGTTAACCTTCCCATCAAGCCTAGCCCCCGATCCGCCTTGGTACTGGCAGACCAGAGATTGCTTCGCAGCGTTCTCTTGGCTCACGCCGGGGTACATTGTCCTGGCCGCTTCACACCCCGCGATTACTCGCGGCGCATGGGCCAGTAGGCTACTACTGACGGCACAGCAGGTCTGGCTAGATCGCTTTCTTTCTACCAGACAATCAACAACGCGACTTTGCACGTCGCACTCCACAATAACCCTTATCATGTCATCGAACGTCCGCTTTGGGTCCAGGCTGTGTGAAAACATAAAAATGGACGCTTAAAATCGTCTTTAAGCCTGTCAAGTTTTCAGATGAAGCCAGGGTACTTACTGATAGGGCGTTATCGCCTCCAAGGCTAGTCAATGGAATATCACGCTGCATTTGAAGTCGCCTTCTACCGTCAGGCGGCAGTGTTGTTTTTACACAGCCTGGGCCGATACCAGACGCCCAGTAAGCTTAAAAGGATACCTTCATACCCTTCAAATTTATTTTTTGCTTTTGTCAAAACCACTAATCGAAAGTCGCATTAAAACAAGAGCTTACAACGCGTTCGGCTCGAGTAATTTTGGCTTATTTAATAAAAGAGAAGAAACCAAAAATTGGAAAGAGACTGGCCGCCTAGGGTAAAGCTGTTAGGTCAAAGCCAAGATTTCCTTTGGAACTGACTAAATATGTAAGGGCAATCGCCGAATCCCATCGAGTAAGACTCGCGTTGCCCGACAATCGTCTTCATTGTAGTCTAAGATCCGCTGCTTGATTTCCACATCACCACTCTCCACCCACCGATGAAACCATTCGATCGAGGCGGCCCCTGAGGGATGCGTATCGCGCCAGATGAAGCCTAAATATTTGGCTAATGATTTGATGGAATAATCGCGCGTCGGCCATTCGGTGGCTTTGAGGACCACATCAAAGTAGAGGTCAGTGGCCCGTTCAGGATGGAAGAGGGCTTCAATGGTCTCTCCCGAACAAACCTTGGGATATTTGGCCTGGAGTTTTCGGTACATCGTCCGTTCATATTTGGAATAGTAATAAATATGAGAATCTGGATGTTGCCCCATATAGGCCATGGATTGGGCAAAGGCTTCCTGCTCGGCTTCGGGTGTGGGCTGATCCGCAAAAAACGCCACGAACTGTTCTGAGGCGTTGTTTTGATGCCCTCGTTCTATAAAACCATGGAGGTAGGTATGGTCGCGTAACGGATCGACTTCAATATCAAAGAAAATTTCTGAGTCATGGGGTGGCAGATCGACCGCTGCTCGAAGATAGGGGCGCCCTTGGTCGCCAGCCGCAATGAGTTGAGCTCGGGCGTGGAGTTTCTGGAGTGTGCCGAGTCCCATGCCCGGTATCGTGCTTTTCTTCCCCTGGGTGAGTACGTTGAGATCAGCTGATGCAAATCCCTGGATGGTGGAGAAGTGGGCATTGAGGGCATCACGTTTGGTCCGGCCCAATTCGGGTAACAATGTGAGGTCATAGGTACGTTGAAGATCCAAGAGACAGGGTTGATACCAATGGCAGAGTTTGCAGATTCCGCTGCTATAGGCCGCTTTTGTAAGGTGTTCTTGCTTTAAAATATCTTGTGCGCGTTGGCGATAGGATTCATAGAATTCCCACCAGGTTTGCGGGGTACGGGAACTTTGGGCTAAGGAAAAGTCATAGCGCACTTCTTTCCCTTGAATGTCCCAGATGAAGCCCCAACGACCTGGTGAAAATTTCATGCGTTCCAGAATATCGGTATACAAGCCTAATTGCACCGCATAGGATTTTTTGAGCTTAGCTTTGTCGTCTTCTCCTTCTTCCGCTGATCCGGATTTGATATCACCTGCCACATAGCCGTGCTCCTCTTTGCGTAAGAGGTCGGGTTCTCCTAACAGGTTATCGATCGAAAGCCGTCCGCTATAAATGAGGGGCTCTCCTTGTTCCATCGCATTTCGTGTTCGCGATTCTTTCTCCTTTCCTTGATAGTGGGAAAGATCTACGAATGGTTTTTCGAGGGTGGCCATGACTTCCTTCTCAAAAAGTGTGCCTTTCTCCCAAAGCAGTTGAATAAAGGCATTGGGCTCGGCACATTGAGACACATCTCCAAAGGTATCCAAGTACAAGCGATGCTCGCAGCTGGTGAGGTTATACAGCATGGAGGCGGTGATGGAAGAGGTGGACATGGTTCAATTTCGCTTGAAGGGGAGTGTGATGAAATTTACGAGAGACACTCTTGTTTATTTGGAGATCAGATCACAGGCAAAGTCTTCGTGTAAGTCCTGTAGTAAATCTTTCCATTCCTCATTTTTCTGTAAAAGAGTTGTTTGTCTCAATTGGAAGTCTTTCTTGGGGATGGAGGGGGTATCTTCTAAGAATGTCTTCGCATGTTGTAATTTTTGCTTGCCCTGGACCAGGTACTGGCATACACCTGCTGAAGCTGGGGCTTGCCCCCCTGCACGGTCAAATAATGCAAGGGCTCGTAGCCCGAATTCTTGGGCGCGAAAGAGATGCGCTGCGGCTTGGTAGATTGTTTTCGCCTGAGGTTCTTGGGAGTCCCGTGTTAACAGATCGGCCATCATGGCGGCTTTGCCAATGGCTAGGGCCGCTCCCTCTGGATCGTTTTGGGCCGCGAGATTATCTGCCTGTTGTTCGAGGCGATCCATTTCGGCTTGTTCGCCGACCCGTTGGGCCAAAGAGGGCATGTAGGCAAGCATTCCAGAAAGGGCAATGGAAAGCATATTGAACAGAAGTTTTTTCCTTTGAGGACCCTTTGATGATCGAATGTGTGAAGCCATTCTGTGGTATGTGGGTTCAAAGGGCAGGAGTCAGATGGCTGTTACGAACAGAGGGTTCACTATTGAATTTGTCCGTCCATGTCTACCATTTTGATGGTCCAATTGGTGGCGTCTCGCAGTTCTTCCATTTCTTTTGAGGTGTCGTAGATGAGCCACACTTTTTCCTCTAATTCACGAAGGGGGGGAATTGAGTCTTCATTTCGAAGTTTGCCTAAACTCCACACCACCTCTGAAAGAACGGGGAAGTCTATGTCTGCAGATGTTTTCATGTGTTGTAAGCTTTGAATGAGATACGCCAGGATGGGCGGAGTAATAGTGGGGTCGCCGGTACGGGATCCAATTTTCCCCAGTCCTTTTGCCGCCGCTGCGCGAACAGCGGAGTCCTCATGGCTTTGGAACACGTCGGTCAATAAGGGAATGGCCTCACTTCCGCTTGAAGCCAGGGCGATGATCGCTGGTTCGGCCAACTCTGGATCTTGTATGAATTCTTGTAAATAGGGGAGTGCGGCATGGGATTGCATTTCAGGGAGAAGCGATAATATTTTTAATTTTCTTGGTTTTTCCGTGTTCGGATCCTTGAGCAATGTGAAGAGGCGAATATCGTGTCCCCATTCGGCTGCCAGCATGGCTGGAAAATCAAAGGTTTGAAGCCGCTGAGCGAGTTGCGCCAGGGCGTAGGGTCCTGATTTGGGTGCATTGGCGGCTTTCGTTGCGCTCACAGCATCATTGAAATCGGTTCTCGCTTCTTTCTGCCACCCAAGGTCACGTCCATTCAGCCTGTACGTAAAGAGACACGCGGGTCCTGTCCACAAACGCGCGGGAGCATCCACATGATCCGCATCGCCCCCGGTACGGTTTATCCCTGACCATTTTTTGCTTTCTTCACATTTCACCATCAACATGACATCCGATGGTTCTTCACGACTGGTGACGATTTGATAGCCCAGCTTGGTCAGCCGTTCTTGGATGATGTCCTGAATGGCTTGGCCATCACCTTTTCCTCGCTCCGTTAACGCCAACACCTTCACCCAAATCGTGTTAATGCCCCGAAGTTGAGCCTTTTGTTCGGGCGTGAAATAGGTCCGACGAGCAAATCCTTCTGAAGCCATCGTTCCAAGACACAAGATGACCAGTACGGCACTGATAATACAAACCCGCATCGTGACCTCCTCAGAGACTGTCCATTGATGTATTCATGGTATTAACTGATATGCCCGTCTAGGTCTAATTGTTTATACGTCCAACTCGTTGCTTCCCTGAGATCTGCCATTTCTTTGGAAGTATCAAAAATTAACCAGACTTTTTCTTGCAGCTTGCCGATAGGCTTGAGTGAGGACTCCCATCGTGTTTTTCCAATCGCCCAGACTACTTCGGTCAAGAGTGGAAAGTCGATATCTTCAGATGTTTTGAGCTGAGGTAAAATGGTTGAGACATAATGGACCAGTGGAGGAATCGTGCGAGGATCACCAGTCTTCGCGGCAAGGGCGCCTAAGGTTTTGGCGGCTGCAGCTCGAATCGGAGATTGTGTGCTGGTTTGAAAAAAGTCGATCAAGAGGGGAATGGAATCAATCCCAGCTCCCGCCAGGGCTTTGAGGGTTTCTTGTTGGAGATCTGTTGACTCCAGGAGTTTCGTTAACTGGGGTAAGGCTTCTTCAGCATGCAATTCACTTAGCACTGACAGAATTTTTACCTTACGCAGCTTTGGTGTGTTTTGGTGCGCTAAAAGTTGAAGCAACCGATGAATTTGACCCCACTCGGCAGAGAGAAGAATGGGAAAGTCATATTCTGCGAGGCGTAGATTCAGTTGCGTCATGGCATAATCCCCGGCGTTGGCAACCTTCGCCTGTTGGGCGGCTTGAGCGGCGTCGGAAAATGACGTGCGAATCTCTTTCTTCCATTCGAGGTCTCGATGATCCAATAGATAGGTGAAGAGACAGGCCGGGCCTTTCCAGAGCCGATCTGGGGCATCGGCTAGTTCAACGTCTCCCCCGGTTGCGGACGTTCCGGTCAACGTTTTGCGTTCCTCACATTTCACTTTAAATTCAATGTCATGCGGCTGGGCTACGTCAGTGACTACTGTATAGTGCAGTTGTTGCAGCCTGGTGGTAATAGTTTTCAGGATAGGCGTGAAGTCGGCTGGCCCTTTTCCGTTAAGGCTAAGACCCTGACAAACACGGAATTAGCGTTGGCTAATTGTGATTGTTGCTCAGGCGTCAGATGGATCCTTCTGGCTTCTATTGACGAATAACTTAGACAGATAAACGATCCAACAAGAACAAGAATCCAGCTTACATGGGCACATGCAGTGTAATAAGGAGAATTTTCCATGGAAAGAACCTCCTTGGAGGGGAACAGAAAGACATGGCTACAGCGACATGATGCTATTCAAGAATCGTTTGCACACAATATACCGCTCCTAGAGAGAGGGGATCAACAAAGCAGGTTGTCGTCCTGAAGGGTCGAGACTCTTTCTCTTCATACAGGCGATTCCCTAGTGAATCAGTTGAACCCGTGAAAAGCTCCGGCTATACTCGCCCCATGATCCAAAATCAAAAAATTGCCTTTCTAGGTGCGGGGAATATGGCGGAAGCCTTAATTGCCGGTATTGTCAAAGGCAGATTGGCTGAGCCTGATTTTCTTCTGGCTACGGATATTTCTCCTTCAAGGTTGGATGTTTTAAAAGACCGGTATCAAATTCAGGTTGGCGCTCGCAATCTTGATGCGGTCTTGTGGGCCGATGTCATTATTCTCTGTGTGAAGCCTCAGGTGATGGATGAGGTCTTGGCTGAAATTCAATCAGGCCTATCAGAGAAACAATTAGTCATTTCTGTTGCAGCTGGGATTTCCATCAAAGGTATTCAGGCTATCATCGGGGACACCATACCTCTGGTTCGTGTAATGCCCAATACCCCAGCAGTCATTCAAGAAGGTGTCACGGCCATATCGGCCTGTCATGGACTTTCTTCTGAGCACTTGGAAACGGCAAAAAAGATTTTTGAGTCTGTTGGGCAGGTCGTTGTGGTCGATGAATCGTTAATGGATGCTGTCACCGGTCTCAGTGGAAGCGGGCCGGCGTATGTCTATTTGGCCATTGAAGCGCTGATTGATGGTGGCGTACGAGTTGGGCTACCACGGAATGTGGCCCATATTTTGGCGGTACAAACGGTTCTGGGGGCGGCAAAAATGGTGAGGGAAACGGGTGAGCATCCTGCGGTGCTGAAAGATCGAGTGACTTCGCCTGGCGGAACGACGATTGCGGGGTTGCAGCGATTGGAGGAGGGCGGATTACGAGCGACTCTGATTGAGGCGGTTGAAGCAGCCGCTCAACGTTCCAGTGAGCTGGGAACATAGTGTTCTCTGATATCCAAGACTCTTGTTAGGTGGCTAAGGTTAATCTGCATTTATTCGAGAAAGGAAAGGACGATGCAATATTGGGTGAAAGTAGTGTTTGTGGATAATAAAGAGGTCGAATTTAAAGATGCGGTTCGACATACCATTAGTGATGATATGGAAATTCTGGAAATTGATACTCCCAAGGAAGTGACGATTATTCCACTCAAACAGATCAAATATTTTTCTTGTGACGCGACGGTCTTCTCCACTCCAAAAACAGGATCGTAAATAATAGGAATTGATGGCTTCATAAATACGAGTGAATGTCCGATATTAATATATAGTAGAAGGCCTTTTGTGAGATTGAGGCTTCTTGATGGGATCCAAATGTTTTTGGTAGAAATTCATCCAACGTCTTGATTCTTATACAAAAAAGTTAGGTTTTTCTTGATTTTTCGGAAGAACCATTGTGAGGAAGACCTTGTTTAGTTATACCCCCTGTGGCACCATTATGCATTCACTATTGTCTGGTTATGTGCTTTTCCCGAATGGCTAGGATTAAGTGAGAATTAAATTTTTGTAGAGAACTGTGATTTCGTTGAATACCCTAAAACATCTTCTGCAACAACTGACGGTGGTTCTCCTTCTGATTGGCGGGCTCCTCTTGTTATTGGAAATTCCGCATTATGCAGGGAATGTTCTTTCCCATAAGGAGCAGGTGCTTCAATTAGGGAATCAATTACCATCCTACGAAATTCAAACCTTTCTCAAGCATATCACCACCCGGTTGCCGGATTATCGCGACGAATTTCAGCATGCTGAAAAACAAACCGGAATCCCCTGGGTCTTATTAGCGTCGATGTCGTATCAGGAGTCGAAATGGAACCGGCATGCTATCAGTCCAACCGGTGTACGTGGTCTCATGATGCTCACCCGGTCGACCGCTGCAGATTTAGGTATTAAAGATCGAGTGGACCCCAAAAACAGTATTTCCGGTGGGGCTCGATATTTAGCGCATTTATATAGGCGTCTGCCTAAGGTCCTTGAAGAGTCTGACCGCATGCATTTGGCCTTGGCATCTTATAATGTAGGCCTTGGACATGTGAAAGATGCCCAATTACTTGGTCGACGTTTGGGGAAAAACGTCAACGAATGGGATGAGCTGAAAGATGTCCTTCCACTTTTGGCCAAGAAAAAATATTACCAAGATCTTCCTCATCGCTATGCCAGAGGCTGGGAACCCGTCCAATATGTGACACGTATTCAAGAATATCGAAAAATTCTCGATCAAGTGGTGAAGCAAGAAAATAAAAAGCCGGTTGTGGAAATCTAAGCAATCCTCCCCGTTTGATGAGAGGGGCCCTCTCTCTCACTTGACCCTACTTTCAGTGACATTCTTGCCTGAGTTAGTTTGGGGTAACCCCAATGGGGTCGTTCGGGCTGGCGCGTTCGATCGTGAGGGCTTTGTCGTTGGGAAGCACTTCTGCCTTGATTCGATCCCCATAATCGAAGGATTCGGATACGGTGGTGGTTGGTGTCACTTCGATTCGGATTTCTCCTCTCTCCCCACGGACAATGTAGAAATCCCCATCAACCATTAACACGTCAGCCACAATAATACGGGTAGAAGGAATCGTCTCCACAACCGTTTCTGGCGTTTGTTGTTCTGCCGCAATTGGGGTAGTGGTTGGAGAGCCTTGAACAGGGGCAATTGGCATTGAATCAACGAGAGGCGCAGCTCCTTCATAAATACCCTTTGGCTCATCTTCCCCTGCTCGAACCACAGAAAGGGCTTTGTCAGTTGCTGTGACGCGGGCCTTTATTTTATCGCCGAATTCAAAGTTTTCTGTTAATTGTGTTTCAGGGGTAATTTCAATTTGAATTTCCCCGTAATCACTCCGAACAATATAAAAACTCCCATCAACCATGAGGATGTCTGCAATGATGACACGAACTTTCGGCACTTGATAGGCTTTAAACAAAGGTGACGTATGTTGATCCTCTTCAGAAGTTGAGCTGATCTCTGTTGATGTGCCAGCTAGCGGTCGTTCTGATGGTTCGTTGGTCGTCGTCCCAATCGGTTCATCAGGTGCTGCTCGGATAATAATCTGAGCCACGTCGTTGGGTAGTAATACGGCTTTTATACGATCTCCAAATATAAACTTCTCAGATACCTCTGTATCAGGTGTCACTTCGATTCGGATTTCCCCTCGGTCCCCACGGACGATATGGAAGTCCCCCTCAACCTCTAATAAATCTGCAACCACCGTTCTTGTTGTCGGGGAAGAAATCGGTTGGAAGGCATCTTCAGCAATGAGTAGGCTGTATGACCCGTGACATAGCAACAGGACGCCAATAAAAATCCATGCAATTTGTGAGGGGAAAGAACTGGGTGTGACCATTCTCAAAATGCTCACCATTTTAGGAAAGAAGGTTAGTTGATCATAAGGAGAAAGAGGATTTTTCCGTGTATTTTGAGGAAATATGGTGCCGAGGCGGAGAATTGAACTCCGGACACCAGCCTTTTCAGGGCTGTGCTCTACCAACTGAGCTACCTCGGCACACTCATCTCGAAACAACGCTGGCAAATGACTGAGCAGAAAAGGCCAGTGTGTGTACCAGGATTTTACCTGTAAAATCAAGCAAAAGGATAGGGTTCTTCCAACATTCACTGCTATGGAGATTTCTTGACGGTTTTTATAACTGCCAGGTATTCTCCTTCACGGTTTCCCGTCTACCTGACGAGAACCAATAGTATTTTGCTTTATTTTTACACCAAATTGAGAATCGAAAAAGGTCGAAATAATTATGGAAGACAATGTTTCTGAAGAAAATCTTGAAGTTTCAGATGAATCAAAAGAAGAAGTCGAAGTCGTCGAGGAAGAAAAGGAACTCACGCATGAGGAATACCTTGCGCTGGTCTTGCAAAAAGCCAGAGACGCGGCGCGTCCCCTCAGCGTGATGATTGCGATGAAAAAAAATGCGGCCTTGCTGGCGATGGCGGAAGGCCTTGAGGAAGCTGAAGAAGTCTTGCTTGAAGCGAACGAGGAAGATCTCAAGGCGTTCGAGGGGGATGAGTCTCGTGCCGCCATGGCTGACCGCCTTCTTTTAACTCCCGAACGCATTGCCGATATGGCCAAGCAAATCCGCGAAATTGCTAAATTGCGTGATCCTGTTGGGGAATCGAAAGGTTTTTGGCAACGTCCGAATGGAATGCGGGTCGGACGGGTGCGAGTGCCAATTGGGGTGATTGGGATGATTTATGAATCACGTCCCAATGTGACGGCTGATGCGGCGGCCTTATGTTTGAAGTCAGGTAATGTGTGTGTGTTGCGGGGAGGTTCTGAGGCGCTTCATTCCAATACCGCCATTGCCAAGGTCTTAGGGGAGGCCGCCCAAAAATCCGAAATGCCTGAAGGGGCCATTACTTTTATTGATCGACCTGATCGGGAAGTCGTCGTCGCCCTGCTCAAGAGCGACCAATATATCGATCTCATTATCCCACGTGGTGGCGATGCTCTCATGAAAACGGTCAATGAGCATTCCACGATTCCTGTCATAAAACATGATAAAGGGGTGTGCCATATCTATGTTGATTCGGACGTTGACCTTTCTATGGCCCAGCGCATTAGCTTTAACGCCAAAGTACAGCGGCCTTCAACCTGTAATGCCATGGAAACCCTGTTGATTCATGAAAAAGTTGCAAGGAAACTCCTGCCACCTTTAGCCGCAGAATTCATAGAGGCGAAGGTCGAAATGAGGGGCTGTCCGAAAACCTGTCAGATCGTACCCGAGGCCAAGCCGGCAGAAGCCGAGGATTTTGGACAGGAATTTTTGGACTTGATTATCGCCATCAAAGTGGTCAAAGATATTGATGATGCGATGGATCATATTCATCAATATGGGTCGCGGCATACGGAAACCATTGTGACCAATGATTATGATCGAACCTTACGATTTTTGAGAGAAGTGGATGCTGGGGCCGTCATGGTCAATGCGTCGACCCGACTGAATGATGGTTATGAATTTGGTTTGGGTGCTGAAATTGGTATTAGCACCACCCGTATCCATGCTCGCGGCCCGATGGGCCTGGAAGATTTAACCTGTTCAAAATATCTCGTCTATGGTACTGGCCAAATCCGCGAATAGGGGAATGTTGAAAAAAGCCACCAGCCTTCGCTACAGCTACGGCCGACAAGCCAGCGGTTCCACGCCTGCCGAAGCGACTTTGCGTAGGCAGGTCGCCATTTTGTCGTACTCACGTACTGAAAGTACGCTCCGTGCGTCAAAACGGCTGCGGCCTTGCTGGACGACTTTTTTGACCATTCCCGTCAAATAGATCCCCGAAATCCATCGTAAAGCTGTAAGACCAGAACCATTAATTCTGTATGATCCGTCTTCGTTAAGTTGGCTTAGATAGCCGGTCTTACCTAACCACTGATCCTGCCATGAACGTTCAAGCCACGTTGCAGCATCCGGAAGCCATTCGGTTTCCTGGCAATGACCCGTATAAAGATCATTGGGACACAGCCGGTGGGCGAATGGTTGAACTTCCTTCTGGCCATCATGTCTTTTATGGGCAGCATGGTCAGCGAATCTTGTTGTCTGATCCCATAGGGGCTCCCCTACACGAATGTCTTTGGGAAACACACCCTATCGGCCTTCCGAGGCTTGTGTCGGCTCGAATTCGTCTGGATTGGGGCCAATGGGTGGGCATTAAACCCGGCGGTCTTATCAATACCATATCCTTGGACCTTTCGAAGCGGCCCGGTTGGGAGGATCTGACCCGAGATGATCTTCGAGAGATGGCGGCTCGCGCCATGAATGCTGATATCAATACCATTCAGTTTTTTTATCGAGATGAGGATTTAGAGCTTCATGCGAATGGCCACGCGACCATTCGGCAAGTGAAAGACGCCTTTTATGTGCTGCAAGATGGCTCATTTGATGAAGCGAGATTTATGTCGTGTATGAGTCGCATGGAATGGGGACGCATTGATTACTTGCCAGTCGTGGAATTATTTTTGTCACTGCTTCCCGGAACCGGAAGCGCCACATTTGAATTGATTCGTGGGCTTTATGATGATCAGCAGAAGTCTGCTCCCACGTCGTTACGGTATCGAGGCATTCCTGCCTATCCATCTGTCGGGGCGTTTCGATTATTCAGTGCATTTTTCACCCCTTCGACCCCATCCGGAGAGGTTCCTCAGGACGTATTTTTAGATGTGAATCGTTCGCAAGAAGTGGAATGGAACCCTTCTCGGGAATACCCCGTCCGACACATCGATGAAGAGCAACGACTGAGTGTGACGATTCATCACCACAATATTCAAAAAGTCACTCTTTGGGATGATTCAACTGGGCTGGCCTACTTACCCACGACCTCAACCGGAGAACCCAAATCAGATGGGCGGGGGGCCAATAATTTTGGCCAAGAATTGCACCTCTATGATGGAGGTCAGCATCAGGCTTTGAAAACACGAGAGTCCTGGCACCTCACATCTCAGGAACCTGGGCAAGCATGGAAGCCTGCATCAACCTCCTGGCGAGACTGTTTTCCACAGAGTTCTCCTGAACTGTCTTCATTGCAGGCTTTCTCTGCCGTGTTGCTGTATCCGGATGACTCACAGATCATTGGCGAAAAAGAAAGCCAGCCGTTTATCTTTGATTACGTGGATGATTTTATAGAAGAACAAAGGGAGTTGCTGCAATATTGGGAAATGGCTGATCACCTTCTGGTCCTAGGGTGCGAGGCAAGTCTTGGAGCGTGCTTGAGGTATGGACGCCCTCAACGGTATTCCATCTGGTTTCAGTGGCCAGAATTTGCGCAGAAACATGCCCAACAGATTTGGAATACGTTACACCGCAAGAAGACATTGTCATGGCTATCAAATTTTACATTTTCTTCAGTTGGTCAGCAGCCTCTCACGGGCACGTATCCACCGTTTGATTGGATGCATATGTGGATTCCGTTCGCTGTGTATGATGACCCGCACGCATTGAGACAATGGAGTGCGTTTCTTGCCAATCACCTCGTTCCAGGAGGGATTGCATGTGTGGCTGGCCCAAGGGTATTGGGGCCTTTGCTAGAGGAACATGGCTTGTCTGTCGTCCATGCTGAGCAAGGAGCCGCCTTGCCGACATTTAAAATCCATCAGGCTATCCTTCAGTCCAGTCGTCTTCACCCGGAATTAACCCTTTGGATTATTCAACAATCATAAGGGCTTTTTGTCATCAGAAGAAAATTTCGGTAAGGAGTGATGAGCATGAATGAGCAGGAGAAACAGTTAGTGGTCATGGCCCATGCCCTGGCACATCAGGAGAACGAAATTCAGTATCTTAAGGCTTTACTTGTCGAAAAAATGGAAATGAAAGTCGAAGAGTTTCAACAAGAGCAAGATGCATTTTGGGCCAAGAGCAAACATTATCGAATTCATGAAACCATCAAAAACCTTCAAACACTTCAAGAGGAAATGGAATCCCTTCCTGAGAATGTGGATTTGGATATGTACAGGGATCATTTACGCTGGCCCACCGACCCTCCAGAAGGTCCGTTAGCCGAATAAGGGAAGTGTTTTGTGCTCAAAGAGAAATACCCCTTGGAGATCGGGGATATCTCTTGACAGGAGGGAGTGTCATGAATAGTATGAGGTAACCTTTAACACTCATCCAGTGAGGTGAGTAAGGAGATGAAAATATGTCCGTGGCCATTCAAAGGCCCATACATTTCAGACCTTTCTCTTTCGATATGGAGAAAGGTTTTTTTATGCCAAAAACCAGGAACGATTCAAACAATAGGCTGAATAGATGACGACAAGCCCCACTAACGAACGGCTGTTGATGGACGCCCAAGAGGTGTCCCGGGCCTTATCGAGGATCAGTCATGAAATTCTTGAGCGAAACAAAGGCTCGCAGGATTTAGCGTTAATTGGGATTCGTACCGGTGGGGTGTATTTAGGCCAACGGTTGGCCACTCGTATCCAGCAAATTGAACAACGGGACATCCCATTTGGAGAATTGGATATCACCCTCTATCGGGATGATTTGTCAATTCGTAAAGATCAACCAGAAATACGAAAAACAACCATTCCGTTCAATATTTCGGATTTAAAAATTGTGTTGGTCGATGATGTGCTCTTCACCGGCCGGACTATTCGGGCGGCGCTGGATGGCCTCATGGATTTAGGACGTCCTGCGGAAATTCAACTGGCGGTGTTAGTTGATCGGGGTCATCGCCAACTTCCTATTCGTGCCAATTATGTTGGGAAAAGTATTCCTACGGCTCGTGAGGAAAATGTTCAGGTCTTTTTTGAGGAACAAGGACAGGTCGATCGGGTTTCTATTATTGCTGGATTATCTGACCAATGACGTGGAAGCGCAAAGACTTACTGACTATTGCGGAATTATCGGTTGATGAAATAGAACTGATTTTGACAACGGCGGAATCCCTAAAAGAAGTTGGCGGACGTGATATCAAAAAGGTTCCCGCCCTGCGGGGAAAGACCGTCGTTAACTTATTTTTTGAACCCAGCACTCGGACTCGAACCTCGTTTGAATTAGCGGCCAAACGGTTAAGTGCGGATGTCATTAATTTTTCTCCATCGACGAGTAGTGTGGTTAAGGGAGAAACCCTTATCGATACGGCACGCAATATTGAATCGATGCAAGCCGATATTATTGTTCTTCGGCATTCATCTCCTGGCGCGGCCGATCATCTCGCACGTTTTGTTCAATCGTCGGTGATTAATGCTGGAGACGGGTGGCATGAGCATCCGACTCAAGCACTCTTAGATGTCTACACGATAAAAGAAAAAAAGAAACAGATCGAAGGGCTCACCATTGTGATTGTTGGAGACGTGGCTCATAGCCGTGTGGCACGATCCAATATTGCCGCCTTAATAAAATTAGGAGCTGAGGTACGCGTTGTGGCGCCGCCGACCATGTTGCCCTTGTATGTGGAACAACTTGGCGTCAAGGTGTTTTACCGATTCGAGGATGCACTCAACGGGGCGGATGTCATTATGATGTTGCGTCTACAACGGGAAAGACTTGGGCGAGCCTTGCTTCCGAGTACGCGGGAATATGCCAAGTTATTTTGTCTCACCTCAAAAAGGTTGAAGCTGGCCAAACCCGAGGCGATCGTGATGCATCCAGGGCCACTGAATCGAGGCATTGAAATCTCCCCGGATGTGGCAGATAGTCCAGCGGCCGTCATTTTAGATCAAGTCACCAATGGGGTATCGGTGCGGATGGCCTTGATGTATTTATTGTCAGGAGCCGCTTAACTTTTAGAGAAATAGGAAGTCATGAACGAAAACTCATCGAATCCAATCTTATCTCAAACCATCTGCATTCAGGGTGGAACGGTCATTGACCCTGGCCATGTGAATGGGCGAGCTGATGTTCTCATCCAAAATGGGAAAATTGTGGAAGTGGGCTATCCACTTAAGCATTCGCTGAAGCAAGATTCTTCCGTCACAGTTCTGGATGCCAGTGGTTGGATTGTGGCTCCTGGGCTCGTGGATCTTCACTGTCATTTGCGGGAACCGGGGTTTGAATATAAGGAAACGATTGCAACCGGGGCAGCCTCAGCTGTCGCCGGAGGGTTCACCTCCATCTGTGCCATGCCCAATACCCAACCCGTGAATGATAATGCCGCGATCACACATTTCATGTTGACCAAAGGGAAAGAGGCTGGGAAGGCTAGAATTTTTCCGATTGGCGCTATTACAAAAAATTCAGACGGTGAAGAATTGGCGAATATTGGGGAACTTGTGGAAGCTGGTTGTGTGGCCATTTCGGATGATGGCCGTCCTGTCATGAACAGTTTAGTCATGCGGCGCGCATTGGAATATGCCAAAGCGTTTGGCGTACCGGTGGTCGATCATTGCGAAGATTTGCATTTGACCGATGGCGGGTGCATGAACGAGGGGGTGGTCTCCACTGAGTTAGGCATGCCAGGGATTCCTGATGCGTCTGAGGAAGTGATGGTGGCTCGAAACCTGGCCCTGGCCGATCTCACTGGCGTCTGTGTTCATTTGGCACATTTAAGCACGGCACGTTCCGTAGAGCTTGTTCGTCATGCAAAATCCCAAGGGCTCCCGGTGAGTGCAGAAGTCTGTCCACATCATTTCTCCATTACAGAAGAAGCCGTCCGTGGATATGAAGCGAATGCCAAGATGAATCCACCGCTTCGAACCAATGAAGATATGCAGGCCCTCAGGCAGGGCTTAGTTGATGGCACCATTGATGTCATTGCCACCGATCATGCCCCTCATGCTCTTCAAGAAAAACAATTGGAATTTGATGCCGCCCCATTTGGCATTGTCGGGTTCGAAACGGCTCTACCTTTAACTCTTCGACTGGTTCAGGAGGGTGTCTTGTCTATGGAGCAAGCACTTGATAAGTTGACCCGTGCTCCGGCTCAATTGTTTCATCTTCCTGTGGGCTCTCTGACAGCAGGAAGTCTGGCGGATGTCGTGATATTTGATGCTGAAGAAGAATGGGTGGTCGACCCCGAGCAGTTTCAATCCAAAAGTCGCAATACCCCCTTTGGTGGCATGACGGTCAAAGGAAAAGTCAAGCTGACCTTGGTCGATGGTCGGTTGGTTTATGATGGCCGATAATCCATGGGAACGAAGCGAGTGAATTGGGGCATGACCGGATATTTTGTGGAAATGTGCGCCTTGACCATATGGATTGGCGGATTGATTGTCATTATCGCTGTCGTCATACCAGCCGTCTTTAATTCGTTTGGAATGGAGCCAGCTGGGCAGTTCTTACGTCGCGTGTTTGATGGCTATGGATACGTGACGATCGGAATCTTATGTGTTCTCAGTCTCCTGGCCGGCCTTCGTTATCGCATGTATGGGCAAGATTCTTCCCACGTATTTTCTGTCACGGCAGGGGAGTGGTGGCTTCTAGGGGGAATGCTGGTCGTCACGGTTGGTATTCTCGGAATTTTGGGTCCTCAGGCCGTGGCCTTGCAAGAAGAAGCTTTTGAAGCGATAACCAAAGAACAAAAAGAATTGGCGTACGCGAAATTTTTTCGCGTGCATATGATCGTCCGTGCGTTACATCTCGTGAATGTGGGACTGGCCTTTTCGTTATTTATTCTTAAATTACGGAAAGCACTTATTCCTCGTTTAGCTGATGTCCTCTGAGCTTTTTTTTAATCGTACTATGAGACGACAAACGATTATGGGGAAAATATGAAGCCGGCATTCTTGGCCTTAGCTGATGGAACGGTGTTTAAAGGCCAAGCCCTCGGTTTTGAAGGTGAAACAGTGGGGGAAGTCGTGTTCAATACTGCCATGACGGGATATCAAGAGATTCTGACTGATCCATCCTATAAAGGCCAGATTGTGCTGATGACGAGCACACAAATCGGAAATTATGGTGTCACACCAGATGATGACGAATCTCGTCGGGTATGGGCAGAAGGATATGTTGTGAGAGAAGCCTCGCAGCGAATGAGCAATTGGCGTGGGCGTCAAACATTGGAAGAGTATTTGGTCGAACATAAGATGGTGAGTATTCAAGGAATCGATACGCGTGCGCTCACGAGTCATTTACGCGAGAAGGGCTCTCAAATGGGAGTGATTTCACATGTGGATTTTGTGGAAGCCTCGCTCTGTGCTAAAGCCCAGGCTGCACCCTCCATTGTTGGTCGAGACTTAGTGCGAGAAGTGACATGTGGTTCTCCCTATCAATGGTCACAAGGAAGCCTTCCCCTTTATTCAAATGGACATGGGACTTCCCAAGCTGAACGTTCTGCGCTCTCTTCTTCTTATAAAGTCGTGGTCATGGATTTTGGGGTGAAGCATCATATTCTTCGAAGCCTGGTGGATGAGGGGTGTGAGGTTCACGTGGTGCCCGCTTCCACTGGCGCCGATGAAATTCGTGAATTACAACCCGATGGTCTGTTTTTATCAAATGGTCCAGGAGATCCTGAAGGGGTACCTTATGCGGTGCAGACGGTCAAGACCCTATTGGGGTGGAAACCCATATTTGGTATTTGCTTGGGGCATCAGATTTTGGGATTGGCTTTAGGGCTGGGTACTCATAAAATGCCATTTGGGCATCACGGAGCTAACCATCCCGTCATGGATCTTCGGACAAGAAAGATCGAAATTACATCTCAAAATCATAACTTTGCCGTGGACCTTCCTCACAAAGAAGAAGAAGGAGCCCCCTTGGCCACTCAATATTTTGATACGGCTATTGGTAAAATGGAAGTGACCCATCGAAGTTTGAATGATGGATGTTGCGAGGGGATGGTTGGGCTCGACAGCCCTGTTCTTTCCGTCCAATATCATCCAGAAGCCTCACCGGGTCCTCATGACTCGTCCTATCTATTTCAACAATTTATCGACATGATGAAAGGGACGAGGGATGGGTAACAAAATGAGTTGGGCTTTCCTCTTGCTGTTCTTCTTGAGTGGATGCATTCATGTGGATGTGTTCTCTGGAAAAGGTGCCTTACAGGAAACCATCATATCTGGTGAAGGCACAGATAAAGTTCTTTTAATAGACATCTCAGGGGCGTTAACGACGAGTAAGGATTCAGGGATTTTCCCTGAACCGAGCCTTCCCGCCCGCCTCAAAGAAGAATTAACCAAAGCTGAAAAAGACGATCACGTTAAGGCCATTATTCTTCGTATTAATACACCCGGAGGAACCGTCACCTCATCAGATATTTTGTATCACGAGCTGCAGGAATTTAAAAAGAAAAGGAAGGTTCCTATTATTACCTCAATTATGGATATGGGAACCTCAGGTGGCTATTACGTGGCCATGGCTTCTGACTATATTTTTGCCCATCCTTCGACGATTACCGGAAGTATTGGGGTAATCATGCTCACACTGAATGGGCAGGGGTTTTTGGAAAAAATTGGGATCGAACCAACGGCGATTGTTTCTGGTCCTAAAAAATCCATGGGGTCGCCATTTAAGGCCATGAAGGATGACGAACGGGCTATTTTTCAAGACGTCATTGATCGGCTCTATGCCCGGTTTCTTGCTGTCGTGCAAGAAGGAAGACCTCACTTAACAATGGCGAAGATTCGTCAATTAGCCGATGGGCGGATTTATACTGCAGATATTGCCAAATCCGAAGGACTCATTGATGAGATTGGCTACCTAGACGATGCGATTGAACGAGCAAAAAAAACGGCCAAATTAACCGAAGCTCAAGTGATCACCTATACTCGAAGTAGCCCTGACACTCATCAAAATATCTATTCTCATTTTGAGCCCCCGACAGTCGGACCTGTAGGGTTTCCTTCAATTAATGCGCATACCGTTATGGGAGCGTTACAAGGTGGAACCCCACAGATGATGTATATGTGGATACCGTGATGCCTTTGAACGATTGATCGAATGAATCATTCATTATCTTGTACACGTAGAATATTGCAGGCGATTGGGGTTGTCCTTATTTGCCTGCTGGTGGTTTCTTGTCAAAAGGCACCTGGAACAGCTCGGGATCAACTCATTTATATTTCGGAAGAAAAAGAAATTGCGTTGGGACTTTCAGCGTTTCGAGAAGTGCTGAAAAGTGCCCGTTTGAGTAAAGATCCTGAAGTCACCCTTATGGTGAATCGTGTAGGACAACGAATCGCCAAAGGCGCTAATAAACCCGAGTATGTATGGGAATTTGCGGTCATTGATGATGAGGAACAGGTCAACGCCTTTGCGCTACCTGGTGGAAAAGTTGCAGTGTTTACAGGAATCTTGAAATTTACGAAAACGGAAGCCGGACTCGCCACCGTGATGGCCCATGAAGTCGCCCATGCCCTTCAACGCCATGGCGCTGAACGCTATAGCCGAGGAATTCTTGAGCAGATTGGACAACTTGGTGCCCTGGCTGGAGCGGCCGTTGGGGGGATTGATCCTGGTGTCGCTATTGGAGCGATGAGTGCCTATGGTGTGGGAGTGGCCTTGCCGAATTCTCGTGAACAAGAAACTGAAGCTGATTTTATTGGGTTACAACTCATGGCCAAAGCTGGGTATGACCCGAAGGAAGCGGTTCCTTTTTGGGAGCGCATGAGTGGTTGTCCGAGAAAAATGATCGGAAAATTTTGTTTTCGTAGTCAAAATGCTGTTCCTGAATTTTTGTCCACGCATCCTTCAGATGTGACACGTATTAATCAGATTGAATCTTGGATTCCACAGGCGATGAGATTTTATCGTCCAGAATTATCAGATTCGACAAAAGATAACGAATCTACGCCTCCTCTTTAATAACAAAAGAAGATTTTTGAGAATGACCCATGCCGCGTCGTAATGATATTTATCGAATTTTCTTAATAGGCTCAGGCCCAATCGTCATCGGCCAGGGTTGTGAATTTGATTATTCAGGGACCCAAGCTTGTCGAGCGCTTAAGGAAGAAGGCTATGAGGTGGTATTGCTCAATAGTAATCCTGCGACGATTATGACTGACCCGGATCTTGCAGATCGAACGTATGTTGAACCCATTACGGTAGAAGTGGTCGAAGCCATTTTTGAACGTGAACGTCCTGATGCGCTCTTGCCCACTATAGGTGGCCAAACCGCGTTAAACGTGGCCGTTGAACTGGTTAAAAAAGGCATTCTGGAAAAATATGGCGTCACGCTCATTGGTGCATCCTATGCCTCCATTCAAAAGGCTGAAGATCGAGATCTTTTCAAACAAGCAATGGATCGCATTGGTCTCAAAACGGCTGCCAGTGGGTCGATACGATCACGAGAAGAAGCGTTTCAACTCCTTGAAGAGATCGGATTCCCAGCCATTGTTCGTCCCTCATTTACTCTCGGTGGAGCAGGAGGGAATATTGCATACAATCGTGAAGAGTTTGATCGGTATATCGATTGGGCCTTAGTGACCAGCCCGGTGAGCCAAGTGCTGGTGGAAAAATCGCTACTAGGGTGGAAAGAATATGAATTAGAGGTGATGCGAGACTCCAATGACAACGTCGTCATTGTGTGTCCTATCGAGAATATAGATCCCATGGGTGTGCATACGGGCGATAGTATTACGGTTGCGCCAGCCATGACCCTATCGGATAAAGAATATCAATACATGCGTGATGCAGCAATGCGGGTCATTCGTGAAATTGGCGTTGATACGGGCGGGTCAAATATTCAATTTGCCGTCAATCCCGATAATGGTGAGCTTATCGTGATAGAAATGAACCCTCGTGTCTCTCGTAGTTCCGCGTTAGCATCCAAAGCCACCGGTTTTCCGATTGCGAAAATTGCCGCAAAATTGGCGGTAGGTTATACCCTGGATGAAATCCCGAATGATGTTACCCAAGTCACGAAAGCGTGCTTTGAACCCACGATCGATTATGTGGTCGTCAAAATTCCGCGTTTTACCTTTGAAAAATTCGAAGGGATTGATCCCATACTGACCACGCATATGAAGTCGGTCGGCGAAGCCATGGCCCTAGGAGCGACGTTCAAAGAAGCCTTACAGAAAGCGATACGATCGCTGGAGACCGATCGCTATGGCTTAGTGTCATTACATGGACTGGATGGTAAGCAAGAATCTCAATCGGCATCTCACCCCTTATTTGACACGATTCAAATTGCCCTGAGGGCACCAACCGCTGATCGCTTGTGGCACGTCGCCGATGCTTTCAGGATTGGGATGTCTGTTGAGGATGTCCATGAACGAACAAAAATCGATTTGTGGTTTTTAGATGAAATACTCCAACTGGTCACATT
This sequence comes from Nitrospirales bacterium, assembly GCA_965248225.1. Classification (GTDB taxonomy): domain Bacteria; phylum Nitrospirota; class Nitrospiria; order Nitrospirales; family UBA8639; genus Nitrospira_E. The sequence goes on along the minus strand of CBDFIV010000015.1, from coordinate 1,894,813 downwards.
TGAAACTGAATGGGTCCTTGCTTGTCGGTCCTTCCTCGGAAGTGACTCTAAGAGTGAGAAATCTGTGGACTTGCCGGTTTCCTTAGTCGGTTTGCTTGACAGGGCAAAGAAAATTGGTTTTTCTGATCAACGATTGGCCCAATTAATTGGAAGCCATGAAGATTGGATTCGCCATGCGCGACAACTTGATTCAAACACTTCATTGACCGTGTTTAAGCGAGTCGATACCTGTGGAGGCGAGTTCCAAGCCCATACGCCATATTTGTATTCCTCATCGGGAACGCAGTGTGAAGCGCATCCCACCCAAAAGCGGAAAATTATGATCTTAGGTGGGGGTCCCAATCGTATTGGACAAGGTATTGAATTTGATTATTGTTGTGTCCACGCCGCTATGGCGCTGCGCGAAGAGGGCATTGAGACCATCATGGTCAATTGCAACCCTGAAACCGTGAGCACGGATTACGACATTTCTGATCGTTTGTACTTCGAACCCTTAACAAAAGAAGAAGTTTTACGCATCATTCAAACCGAACAACCTGATGGGGTGGTGGTGCAATTTGGAGGACAAACACCCCTGAAGCTGGCGATTCCACTCGCTCAAGAAGGGGTCACGATTGTTGGGACTCAGCCAGATGCCATTGATCGTGCTGAGGATCGAAAACGATTCAGTGATATGTTAACCGAGTTGCAGTTGCAACAGCCGGAAAACGGGACCGCTCGTTCGGCACATGAAGCTCACCTCATTGCCGTCAATATTGGGTATCCAGTCATGGTTCGTCCCTCCTATGTATTAGGTGGGCGAGCGATGCAGATTATTTATGATGCCGAATCCCTTGACCTCTACCTCCAAAAAACAGCATTTGACCTAGGGACGCATCCCTTGCTGGTTGATGATTATTTAGAAGATGCCATTGAAGTGGATGTTGATGCGATTGCCGACGGAACGGATGTCGTGGTGGCGGGAATTATGGAACATGTGGAAATGGCAGGTATTCACTCCGGTGACTCGGCTTGTTCGTTGCCCCCACATTCTCTCTCCGAAAGTATTATTCAGACGATCAAGGAACAAACGATCCGTTTAGCGAAGGAGCTCCAAGTTATGGGGCTCATGAATATCCAATATGCGGTCAAAGAAGGGCAGGTGTATATCTTAGAAGTGAATCCTCGTGCGTCTCGAACCGTCCCCTTTGTAAGTAAAGCCCTTGGCGTCCCGCTTGCAAAGTTAGCGATGAAGGTGATGGCTGGACGAACCTTGCGAGATCTAGATTTCCTTGAGGTGCCGCAATGCTCACATATCGCCATCAAAGAAGCCGTGTTCCCATTTACCAAACTGGGGGTTTCTGATGTGTTATTAGGCCCAGAAATGCGATCAACGGGTGAGGTGATGGGCATCGATCAAAGCTTTGGCTGGGCTTTTGCGAAATCTCAAGCTGCGACGGGAATGGCCATGCCATTGAGCGGAGCGGCCCTTTTAAGCGTAAAAGATGGTGATAAACCGGTCACCCTTGAGATTGCGCAACAGCTGTCTTGCTTAGGCTTTTCACTAAAGGCTACGAAAGGGACCGCGGTTTTTCTTCAACAACATGGAATGATCGTGCAGTCGGTCAATAAGGTCAAAGAAGGCCGTCCACATATTGGGGATTTAATTAAGAATAAAGATCTGGCCATGGTGATTAATACGGTTGGTGATAAAACCTCACAAGAGGATTCCGCATCAATTCGAACGGCAGCTGTGTTTGGGGGGATTCCCTACTTTACGACCATGCAAGGAGCTCAAGCAGCAGTATTTGGTATTGAGGCGATGAAAAAATCAGCTCTGACCGTCAAAAGTCTACAAGAATATCATCAAGGACGCGCCTAAGGCTTTTGATAAGAGTGCTCCTTGTTCCTAGTAATTTCATGACGATGAGGTGGAGTGGTCGATGATGCAAATTCCCATGACAAAAAAAGGTTATGAAGCTCTACAAGCTGAACTCACTCGCTTGAGACGAGAGGAACGGCCCAAGAATATTCAAGACATTACTGAAGCGCGTGAGCATGGTGATTTAAAGGAAAATGCCGAGTACAAGGCCGCAAAAGAGCATCAACAATTCCTAAGCACTCGCATGGCCGAATTAGAGCATAAACTGGGGAGTGCCCAGGTTGTGGAAATAATCGGAGGCGAAAGTGAAACCGTCGTGTTCGGCGTGACGGTGGCCGTACTCAATATGGAGACGCAAGAAGAAAAACGCTACACCTTAGTTGGACAAGATGAAGCCGATCTGAAGAATGGGTCGATTTCTGTTCAGGCCCCCATTGGTCGAGCGCTCATTGGCCACCGAGTTGGTGATATTGTGGAAGTCCATCGGCCGGCCGGAATGATTGAATATGAAATCCAGTCCATTTGTTTTGAGGAGCAGCCCTAATGCCATCAGCTATTTCACTCGTGACTCTATTAACAGACTTCGGCGAAACGGATTATTTTGTTCCCAGCATGAAAGGTGTCATGTTGGGTATTAATTCTCAAATTCGAACCATCGATCTTTCTCATGGTATCCCGGCACATGGAATCGAACAGGCTGCATTTTTCTTGAAGTCCTGTTACGAATATTATCCGGACGGAACGGTCCATGTGGTCGTCGTTGATCCAGATGTTGGAAGTGATCGCCGCGCCATTATTGTATCGACTGCACGACATTTCTTTATTGCACCGGACAATGGAGTCTTAAGTTATATTTTTAAAGAAGAGACTTCTGTCGAAGTTCGGGCCATTGAAAATAAACAGTACCGGTTGGATTCGGCTGGGGCCACATTTGATGGTCGAGATTTATTCGCCCCATCTGCCGCCTGGTTGACCAAGGGGCAAAGCCCGGGTTCTTACGGACGGCTCATCTATGATTACGTCACCCTTCCTGATGATTCTCCAAAAATGAACCAACATGTGCTAGAGGGATGTATTATGTATGTCGATCATTTTGGGAATGCCATCACGAATATCACTCCGGCAGATATGGAAACGTTTCGATCTGTCACTAAAGAAGAATATGCAGGGCTCAGAGTGGGAGATCTGACGATGAAAGGGCTGAAAGCCTATTATGGGGAGGGCGCGACTGGGCTTCCAGAGCTATTAATCAATAGTAATGGGCACCTTGAAATTTTTGTGAAACAAGGCCGAGCTGTTGATCGGTGCGGATTACGCGTGGGACAAAAAGTGGAACTTATCTGAAGACCGAAGATTGTAACGGGGTGTTAAGAGGTTAGATTAAGGCCTATATTAGCTCTTATCCCGGCCGCTTTTTGAGACGCGGATAATGGAAAGAGCCACTGACAAAATGTCGACCATTTGCTTTAATTCGAGAATGGTCGCAGAGAGGGGTGGCATCAAGATCATGGTATTGCCAATTGGTCGGATAAGCAGGCCTAGGGCTCTTGCGGCTAACCCCACATGATGCCCAATACGATCGGTTATGGGAAACGGTTCTTTACTTTGTTGATTCTGAACTAACTCAATGCCCACCATATATCCGCACTGCCGGATATCTCCAACCCATGGATCATCAGCCAGTGCTTTGAGAAACGTAGAAAGTTTCGGGATGCGGCGTTGGACTTTGCTTAATGTACGTTCAGTTTTGAAAATGGAGAGATTGGCCAGAGCGGCCGCACATCCCAATGGATTTCCGGTATAACTATGGCCATGAAAAAATGTTTTCCCTTCATGGGGTTCACCTAAAAAGGCTGAATAGATTTCATCAGTGGTCAGGGTGGCGGCTAAGGGAAGATACCCACCAGTCATGCCTTTGGCCAAAGCCATAATATCTGGGGTCACTGATTCATGCTCACAGGCAAACATTCGACCGGTTCGGCCAAATCCCGTGGCGACCTCATCAGCAATGAATAACACGTCATATTGCCGACAGAGTTCACGTACACGTTGAAGATATCCTGGAGGGGAAGGAATAAGTCCAGCCACGCCTTGGACCATTGGTTCCACAATGACTCCGGCAATTTCTTCATGTTGTTCTTGAAGAAGGCTTGCCAGTGGATCAATACAGGCCATCTGACAGCGGGGAAATTGTAAGTTGAGTGGGCAACGATAACAGTAGGGACCTTCAACATGGTGCCGACTGGGAAAGAGCAGTGAGGAAAATGGCTTTTGGAACAATTCAATGCCGCTGAGGCTCATGCTGCCGACCGTATCACCATGATAGGCCAGGCCAAGATGGATGAATTGGGTTTTTCGTGGTTGAGGGGCAGGACATTGCTGCCAATATTGAATGGCTATCTTGAGGGCAATCTCAACAGCGGTTGATCCATTATCCGAAAAGAACACTTTTTCGAGCCCTTTCGGAGTGATGTTCACTAAAGCCTTAGCCAATTGAATGGCAAGAGGGTGCGACAAACCCAATAATGTGGAATGTGCAATTTGAGTGAGTTGGTGACGAATGGCTTGATCGATTGTCGGATGTCGATGTCCATGAAGGTTCACCCAAATGGATGAGGTTCCATCCAAATAGGCCTTGCCCTCGACATCATAGAGAACCGTTCCTTTCCCACGACTAATAATAAGGGGTGGGTGCTGCTCCCATTCCTGCATTGGCGTAAAGGGATGCCAGACATAGGAGCGAGCGTCTTTTTCCAATTGTTTGACGGATGGAGTTGTTTTCTTCGGCATTTCTTTTCGATAATCCTAAAGAAGCATCGTAAATTTTGACAACCTTTTAGGGCCTCACTACAATCACTGACATTCCGCATGCGTAAGACCTTCCCGCAAACTCACATACGAAATTTCTCCATTATTGCTCACATTGACCACGGCAAATCGACCTTGGCCGATCGGTTTTTGGAAATCACCGGGGCTGTCTCTCATCGTGAAGCTCGCGCCCAATATCTGGATGACATGGATTTGGAGCGTGAACGGGGAATTACCATAAAAGCCCATGCTGTGACCACCCAATTTCGCACCTCGAAAGGGGAGGACTATCTCTTTAATTTAATCGATACGCCAGGGCATGTCGATTTTGCCTATGAGGTCTCTCGGAGTCTTGCGGCTTGTGAAGGCGCCCTCTTACTTATCGATGCGACCCAAGGTGTTGAGGCGCAGACCATCGCGAACGCCTATTTAGCCATTGCCAACGATTTAGTCATTATTCCGGTCATTAATAAAATCGACTTGCCGAGCGCGGATGTTGAAGGCGTGAAAACGCAAATTCGTGATGTGTTAGGCCTGACCGAGCATGAAGCCTTTCTCGTGAGTGCGAAGGATGGGCGGGGAGTGCCAGAAGTGCTTGAAGGTCTCATCGATATTATTCCCGCTCCAACAGGCTCCCCAGATGAACCGTTAAAAGCGCTGATTTTTGACTCGTGGTTTGATAACTACCAAGGAGCCATTGTGCTCTTGCGGATCATTGATGGAACCATTCGCCCGAATACGATGATCAAAATGATGTCGTCGGGACAGGACTTTGAAGTCTTGGAAGTTGGGATGTTTTTGCCTAAACGAACAAAAGTCCCACAACTCGGTCCAGGTGAGGTGGGATATATTTGTGCCGGCATGAAGGAATTGTCCGACACCAAGATTGGGGATACCATTACTGATACCAAGCGACCCACCTTAGAGGCGTTACCTGGCTATCGAGATGTGAAGCCGGTGGTTTTTTGTGGCCTCTACACCACGGATACGTCCAAATATGAAGATCTTCGTGATTCGTTAGAAAAATTACAACTCAATGATACGTCTTTTGGCTATGAACCGGAAACGTCACTGGCCTTGGGATTTGGTTTTCGTTGCGGGTTTTTGGGTTTACTCCATATGGAAATTATTCGAGAACGCTTGGAACGAGAATATGGGCTTGAATTAATTAGTACGGCACCCACGGTGGTCTACCGTGTGTATTCAATCAAAGGACAAATTATTGATATTGATAATCCCTCCAAACTTCCTGATCCTTCTCAAATCGACTATATTGAAGAACCGTTCATCAATGCCACGATTATTGTCCCGGAACGGTATATTGGGAGCATTCTTCAGCTGTGTCAGGAACGGCGTGGCATTCAGGTGAGCTTAAATTATCTGGACCCCACTCGAGCGATGTTGACCTACGAGCTGCCTTTAAATGAAATTGTGCTAGACTTTTATGATCGGTTGAAATCGCGCACCCAAGGCTATGCCTCCTTAGACTATGAATTATTAGGGTATCGAAAGTCGGATTTAGAAAAGCTCGATCTCTTACTCAATGGAGAGACGGTCGATGCCTTATCCATCATTACACACAAGGACAAAGTTGTGAGTCGAGGACGTCAATTAGCTGAAAAAATGAAAGAGCTGATTCCGAAACAAATGTTTGAAATTGCCATCCAAGCGGCCATTGGGAAACGAGTCATTGCCAGGGAAACCATTGGGGCCATTAAGAAAAATGTGACCGCCAAATGTTATGGTGGGGATATTTCCCGAAAACGGAAATTGTGGGATAAGCAAAAGGAAGGAAAAAAACGTATGAAGCAAATAGGCCGAGTAGAAGTCCCACAGGAAGCCTTTCTGGCCATTCTTAAAACGGACCCGAGTTAACTGACAGATGTTACAAGAAGATCCTCAGCCCACTGAACCTTCAGATGCGAATCTGGCCAAGCCCGCTTCCGATTCCTCTGAAAGCCTCAAGCCCGAGCCGACCACCAAATCGATCATTCGGGAATATGCCGAAGCCCTCATCATTGCCATTATTTTAGCGTTGACCATTCGTGTGTTTGTGGTTCAGGCGTTCAAAATCCCTTCCGGCTCCATGATCCCCACCTTGTTGATTGGCGACCATATTCTAGTCTCGAAATTAGCCTATGGCATTCAACTGCCAAAGGACTGTGAATTTCAAATGGCGTTTCCACCAGTCACCTGTTTCTCCTCTACCATTGTCATGAATTTTGATCCGCCACAACGTGGCGATGTCATTGTCTTTCGATTCCCTGAAGATGAAAAGAAAGATTTCATTAAACGCCTGATCGGGACACCGGGTGATGTCATTGAAATTCACAATAAAAATGTCCTGGTGAATGGAGAGGCGTTCGTGGATAAAGAATTCACTCAACGACTTGACCCTGGGATTATTGACGGCCGAATTAATTCCCGCGATAATTTTGGTCCAATCACCGTTCCTGCTGACTCGTATTTTGTGATGGGCGATAATCGAGATCATAGCCTCGATAGCCGGTTTTGGGGATTTGTGAAAATGGATAAAATTAAAGGCCGAGCCTTTTTAGTCTATTGGTCATGGGATGGGCAGGGATCATGGACAGATTGGGTTCGTTGGAATCGAATTGGGAAAAGCATTGACTAAGATTTTGGTTTATTCAGAGCGAGCCCGCCTTTTTTCTTGTCGTACCTTTGCATGAAAACTCCTTCTGCTGCCCCAGCGATTTCGACTCAACAGTTAAAGACCTACCTGCGCCGCTTTTCCCAAGCGAAGATTTTAGTGCTGGGCGATCTGATCCTCGATCAGTATATTTGGGGAACGGTCAATCGGGTCTCTCCCGAAGCGCCGGTGCCTGTGGTGCATGTGAATTCCGAATCCTTTCGGATGGGGGGTGCGGCCAATGTGTTTCATAATATCGCCACTTTGGGTGGGCAGGTTGAGCTCTGTGGTGTGATTGGTGATGATTCCTACGGGAAGCATATATTGAAAGAGGCTCGCAAAGTGTCTACCCAGCCGCTAGGAATTTTCATCGATTCAAGTCGCCCAACCATTAAAAAGACCAGAGTCATCGCGCATAACCAACAAATTGTTCGCTATGATGTGGAGCAACGAAAATCCGTTTCCCAGTCCATTGAACGAAAAATGATTCGACATATCAATGCTCGGCTTCCAGCCCTTTCCTGTATCGTGATTTCGGATTATGCCAAGGGTGTGATTACAGAAGAACTGATGCAACACATCCAAAAACGAGCCACTCATCATGGCGTTCCCATCATCGTTGACCCAAAAGTTGAGCATATGCCGTTTTATTCGGGAGTGACTGTCATCACCCCAAATTATCTCGAAGCCAAACAAGGAGCAGGTTTCCTTCCGACGCAAGACGTCCCCATTACACACATCGGTCGTGCACTCCAAGAACGATTGCAATGCCAGGCGGTGGTGGTGACCAGAGGGGAAGAGGGGATGAGCATCTTTGAACAGAATGGCCGTTCTTGGACGATTCCAGCCGTCGCTCGCCAGGTATATGATGTCACGGGAGCTGGCGATACCGTCGTCAGCACCTTGGCCTTAGCGTTAAGTGCCAAGGCTTCAATCGCAGATGCGGCAGTTTTGGCCAATCAAGCTGCAGGAATTGTGGTCGGAATGGTGGGAACGGCAACTGTGACACGATCGCAACTGCAACATGTCTTCACGCATGAGCTTGCCTGAGCCCATGGTGAGTGTCTGTATTCCCGCTCGTCAAGGTTCCTCCCGGTTTCCTGGCAAGCCTCTCGCGAAGTTAGCGGGAAAACCACTCATTCAACATGTGTATGAAGCCGCCACACTCGTGCCACACGTTGATCAAATCATGGTTGTCACCGACCACGAGGCGATTCTCCAAACCGTCAAAGATTTTGGAGGGGAAGTCTGCTTGGTCACGGAGCCATGTCGGACAGGAACTGATCGAGTGGGGAAAATTGCCTCTCAACTGTCCTCTGATGTTGTCGTCAATTTGCAGGCAGATGAAGTGCTCTTGCACCCGGGATTACTCAGTGATCTCATTCAGCCATTTTTACGTTCGAACTCAGGTATGGGCACATTAAAACGAAAGCTTTCCCCGCAAGATGATCGAGGGAATCCCTCAATTGTCAAAGTCGTCACAGACCAGCAGGGGCGAGCGCTCTATTTTTCTCGCAGTGCGGTCCCGTGTTGGCGAGATGGCGTGCCTGCCGAAATGGTTGATGCCACCTGGATGCATCTCGGAATCTATATTTTCCAAAAGGCGACCTTGCAGCAATTTTGCGACTTACCCAGTGGGGTGCTTGAAGAGGCCGAAAAGTTAGAGCAACTTCGAGCCTTAGAACATGGCATGCCCATCATGGTGTGGGAGACGGAGCATGAGTCTCTTCGCATTGATACTCCAGAAGATTTAGCCCTGGCTGAATCTTTTCTACTCAGGAAATAGCCAATGGAAGACAATCCTCACCCAGCAATTCTTGAGAGGGTTGAAATGAGCAAGAAAAATATGGTGAAGTCTTGGGTCGTCCACGTTCATTTTACCAACGGTAGATCTTGTCTGAATTATGAGTAAATTTCTTTTCGTTACAGGTGGAGTGGTGTCATCCTTAGGAAAGGGGCTGTCATCTGCAGCCATTGGGCACCTATTAGAAAGCCGAGGGTTGACCATTACGTTTCTAAAGTTGGATCCGTACATCAATGTGGATCCTGGCACCATGAATCCCTACCAGCATGGGGAAGTCTATGTCACTGATGATGGGGCCGAAACGGACTTAGATCTTGGGCATTACGAACGCTTTACCACGGTGCAACTCAGCCGTGAAAATAATTGTACGACAGGGCGTATCTATGAATCGGTGATACAAAAAGAACGAAAAGGGGAATATCTTGGTGCCACGGTGCAAGTGGTCCCTCATATTACCGATGCCATCAAGCAAAGGATTATGAACGTCGCCCATGATGTCGATGTGGTCATTGTGGAAATTGGAGGAACGGTCGGAGATATCGAAAGCCTTCCTTTTTTAGAAGCCATTCGGCAAATGCCCTATGATGTTGGCCGAGAAAATGTGCTCTATATCCACTTGACCCTTGTGCCCTATATACCCACAGCCGGGGAACTGAAAACGAAACCGACGCAACATTCCGTCAATAAATTGCGAGAGATTGGGATTCAACCCCATATTCTTCTCTGTCGAACGGACCGGTACCTTCCACCCCACGTGAAAGACAAAATGGCGTTATTTTGTAACGTCGAAAAAGACTCCGTCATTACGGCGAAAGATGTGGAATCAATTTACGAAGTTCCGGTGGTGCTACGAAAAGAAGGGTTGGATGAACTGATTGTTCGCTTGCTCAAACTTGAAACCGGACCTCCGAATCTTCGTGATTGGGATATGCTCGTTCAAAAAATCAAACGGCCTAAACATGAAGTGACCATCGCACTTGTCGGGAAATATGTTGATTCGCGAGAATCCTACAAAAGCTTATCCGAGGCCCTGGTTCATGGTGGGTTGCAGGATGAGACCAGTATCAAGATTCAATGGGTTGAGTCTGGGGAAATTGAAAAAAATGGTCCGGAACGAGTGTTAGCCGAGGTGGATGGGGTCCTCATTCCTGGTGGATTTGGTATACGCGGCATTGAAGGTAAAGTCGAAACCATTCGGTATGTCCGAGAAAAAAATATCCCCTTCTTTGGGATTTGTCTGGGGATGCAATGTGCGGTCATAGAAATCGCCAGACATCTTGCTGGATTAGAAAAAGCCAATAGTGCGGAATTTAATGCTGAGACGCCTGATGCTGTCATCGATTTACTACCTGAGCAACGAGCCATTCAGGATAAAGGCGGAACGATGCGCTTAGGGGCTTTTCCCTGCAAGCTTATTGCAAATACATTGGCGTCGACCGCGTACAACCAATCGGACGTGAAGGAACGTCATCGCCATCGATATGAATTTAATAATGAGTACCGAAAGGCCTTAACCGAAAAAGGTCTCATCATTAGCGGGACATCCCCTGATGGAAAACTGGTAGAAATAATCGAATTGCAGGGCCATCCCTGGTTTGTTGGCACGCAATTTCACCCAGAATTTCATTCCCGATTGTGTTCTCCACATCCATTGTTTACCGCCTTCATTGGCGCTGCGCTTCAGCGGAAATTTGGCACCTAACCAACACGATTGCCCATGACCCAACCCAACCCCGTCTATATTGGCTCCATTCCAGTGGGAGGGGACTCTCCCCATATTTTGATTGCAGGTCCTTGTGTCATTGAAAGCGAAGCCGTTGTTCTCGAGACCGCCACAGCAATAGCGACTATCGCGCAAGAATTACATATTCCCTATATCTTTAAGGCGTCCTATGATAAAGCCAATCGGACGTCGATTTCGTCCTTTCGAGGACTAGGGATTTCTGCTGGATTAGACATCCTCAAAAAGGTCAAAAAAGAAGTCGGAGTGCCAATTCTCACCGACATCCATGACGTTCAAGACGTGACACGAGTGGCAGAAGTGGTCGATATATTGCAGATCCCAGCCTTCCTCTGTCGTCAAACGGACTTACTCTGTGCGGCAGCCAAATCCGGCTGTGTGGTGAATGTGAAAAAAGGACAGTTTCTATCCCCTTGGGACATGCGTAATGTGGTGAAAAAGTTAGAAGAAGCCGGCACCACGAATATTTGTCTCACTGAACGAGGTGCTAGTTTTGGTTATCAAAATCTTGTCGTGGATATGCGCGCGTTGCCTGTGATGCGGGCTTACGGCTATCCCGTGATTTTTGATGCCACCCATAGTGTGCAATTGCCTGGTGGGGGAGGGACGGTTTCATCGGGACAACGGGAATTTGTGGCACCCTTGGCAAGAGCCGCGGCCGCCGTGGGGTGTGATGGGTTTTTTATGGAAGTGCATCCAAAACCTGAGGAAGCGTTATCCGATGGCCCCAATATGGTACGGTTAAAAGAATTGAAGGGACTGCTTGTCCAACTTCAAGCCATTTGGCAAGTTGCTGGCAAGGGCGTTTCTCAGCCATTAACTTGAACCGTTGGTCTAATTTTCCGAACCCATGAATTCCGCCGAGATCCTCAAATCAGAAGCCGGACATTCAGATAGAAGGGCGTCAAGCCTGAACCTTCCCAATTCCCTTACCCTGCTGCGAATTCTTTTAATTCCCGTATTTGTCTGGCTGTATTTAGAGGCAACGCCGGAACGTGCGTTATGGGCAGGACTTGTGTTTTCAGCGGCAGCTTTTACTGATTTTCTGGATGGCTACTTAGCCCGTCGAAGTGGACAAGTGACCAACCTCGGGAAATTACTTGATCCGGTTGCGGATAAACTGCTTGTGGCCTCTGGTCTGATTCTTCTGGTGCAAGTTCAACAGGTAGCCGTGTGGCTTGCCATTGTGATGATTGCACGAGAACTGATTGTCACCGGAGCACGAGCCGTCGCAGCAAAAGAGGGATTTATCGTCCCGGCTGATTCCCTTGGGAAATTTAAAGTGGTTGGTCAAATTGGCGGCATTCTCTGTTTAATATTTCAGGGAGCCTGGCTAGAAGCCCAACCAGTCCTTTCTGCCATTGGTCTTACCCTTCTGTATGTCGCTCTCGTCTTCTCACTTGTCTCGGGCTGGCGATATCTCGTCCTTATCTTTAAAAAACTCAGTCCTCAATATTGGTAGTTTGTTCAAATTAAGGGCCAAGGGGAATGCTAGTGTATATTTTTGGAGCGATAGGCGCCTATCTATTGGGCTCTATTCCATTTGGCCTCCTGGTAGCGAAGGCGTTGGGAGAGCCAGATCCGCGAACAGCTGGAAGTAAAAATATTGGATTTACGAATGTATTGCGCGTCTCTGGGAAAAAAGCCGGAATTCTGACCCTGGTAGGAGACATCGGCAAAGGTGTCGTTGCCGCCGTGTTGGCGCAAAATCTAGGCGTTCCAAGTACATGGGTTCTTCTCATAAGCTTTGCTGTCATTCTTGGGCATATCTTTTCGGTGTTTTTGGCCTTTAAAGGAGGGAAAGGCGTCGCGACAGGGCTAGGGTCAGTGTTGGGTATTGAACCGTTTCTTGGGCTCTGTTTGTTCGGAATTTGGATTGGGACTGTGATGATCTTTCGGTATTCTTCAGGAGGAGCCTTGGCCGCATTTTCAAGCTTTCCCATTCTTGCTTATTTTTTGAATGGGGACATTGAACTCATTCTGTTTTCACTAGGGGTTCTTGGGTTAATTATGTATGGACATACCGACAACATTTCTCGTCTCCTGAAGGGGACCGAATCCAAAATGGGCCTCTTTGGTACTTAACATAATATTTCTTATGCGACGTTAGCATATTTAAACAAAAACATGAATATATTAATAAGAATAGCAATATATTCAATTATTTATACTTGTTTTACTATAAGTCTGTCTTGGGCTGAACCAAAATCAGATAAAGAGCTTCGTGGCCTTCAAGCTTTAGAAGAGATCCAGCTTAGCATTACCAGTTTGGCTGAACGCGTCATGCCAATGGTGGTCAATATCACACCCATTCGAGAAATCACATCATCTGAAGGATTTAAGCGGAAAGGCTCCTATACCCAAGGAAGCGGCTCAGGGGTCATCGTACGCGACGACGGCATCATCGTGACCAATAATCATGTTGTAGGTGAAGATACGAGAGAAGCCGAAGTTCGGCTCTCAGATAAGACTCACCAAATTGCCAAAATTATCGGTCGAGACAAAGAAACCGACATTGCGGTCCTCAAAATCGAAACTGACCGAAAATTGCCGGCCGCCAAGTTTGGGGATTCGTCCGCCCTAAAAGTTGGCCAATGGGTCTTGGCTGTGGGCAATCCCATGGGCCTGGATCGAACAGTGACCTTTGGGGTGATCAGCGGCATAGGACGTGAACGGTTGAATTTATCGAAATATGAAAACTTCATTCAAACCGATGCGGCCATTAATCCAGGGAACTCCGGAGGGCCGCTATTTAATCTTCAAGGCGAAGTGATTGGCATTAACACGGCTATCATCCACATGGCCCAAGGAATCGGGTTTTCTATTCCAGCAGACATGGTCTCCCGTGTGGTTGATCAATTGGTCTCCAAGGGTCGTGTCGTCCGAGGATGGCTGGGTGTGGGCATACAAGGTCTCACCAAAGAACTCTCGAAACAATTCGGCATCAAAGAAGGAGAAGGCGTCCTGATCAATGAAGTCTATGAAGACGATCCAGCCTATGCTGCAGGCATTAAGCCTGGCGATATTATTCTTATGGTGGAGGACCAACCCGTTGATTCACCTAATCAACTTTCCCGCCTTGTTGCACGGGTGGGTCCAGGAGAAAAAGCCAAAATCCTTGTACTCCGAGACGGCAAAGAAATGATTTACCATGTCCCCATGGCGGAACGTCCTCAGAAAACCACCTTGGCCTCACTCCCCTCCCAAAAAACAGAAGTGAAATTAGGCCTAGATGTTCAGGCTCTCACCGCTGCGCTCGCTGAAGAATTTGAACTCAAAGAAACGGAGGGTGTCTTAGTCTCAAAAGTCGAACGAGGCGGCCTCGCCCATTCTGAAGGGATTCAAGAGGGCGATTTCATTACCGAAGTGAATCGTCAGGCAACCAGAAATGTCGCCCAATTTTCAGAAGCTGTAGAAAAAGTCAAACCCGGCCAAACCGTCCTCCTGCGTATCATCCGCAAAGCCCGCGCCTTCTTCATCGTTCTCAAAACCCAGCAATAAAGCGAGCCCTCAAAGCAATCCCAATTGCACTTTGAGAATATGGTTGATATCCAGAAGGGTTTCGTGGGGAAGCATTTCAATCCTACTTAAAAGACGTTCTTTTGAAACAGTCATGATTTGATCCGCCATCACCTTGGACCGTTGATTCTGTACCGTGACATAAGCCTCGCAAGGATAAAGCTTGCCGATTTTACTCGTGGCGGGAATCACCTGGACTCGATTCATATGAAGGTTGGAGCTATCATTACTGACAATCACGGCAGGTCGTGTTTTCTTAATTTCTCCACCTAGTGAAGGATCAAAATTGACCCACCAGACTTCACCGCGTTTCATCCGGCCCATCACTAGCTAAATTGCTCGTCCATTCATCGGCCTCTTTTTCGCGATCCGCCTCTTGGGCCATAATCTGATAACTGGCCGCAAGTTCGTCATCCACCACATGTGGCCGTGCCAAGCCATCAAGAAAGCGGCTAATTCTCCCCTGCCCGATCTTGGCATGCAAACCCTTATACACTTCCTCGGAAACCGTAATCGTTAATTTCTTTTGCATGATACGTATCATACGTGCTTAGTACGTATATGTCAATTTATCATAAAAAATCTTGCCAATCCACCTGGCCCACCAGCTGTTTGAAACGTCTGGCCTTGACATGTTTTGGTCGAACCTGTGCACAGGCCAAACCATCCAGGCTGAAGAATTTGAACTCAAAGAAACGGTGGGCGTCTTAGTCGCAAAAGTTGAACGAGGTGGCCTTGCCCATTCGGAAGGCATTCAAGAAGGCGATTTCATCACCGAAGTCAATCGTCACCCTGTCAGAAACGTCGCCCAATTCTCCGAAGTGCTAGAGAAGGTGAACCCCGGCCAAAACATTCTCCTCCGTATCGTCCGCAAAGTCCGAGCCTTCTTCCTCGTCCTCAAAACTCAGCAGTAAAAACTTGTGTAGGATGTCATCCACACATGTATTTGAGTTACTTCGCAAAAGGGCTGAAATGTCACGCATGTTTCCCACAATTCTTATGCGAAAGTTTTTGTGAACAATCCAAAGAATACGCTGCTCGCTGCAACAAACAACAAAAGATCTGAACTGTATTCTCAAGTGCAAGCCTGTGTCTAAAAAAGTAGGCGGAGCCGTTCGACGCTAGAGATACCGTTCAGCCATGTACCAGTCTTTCCAGATCTCCTTATGCACTTCCCGTCACAAGAATGATGGAGGTCTCTATGACTCAACAAGGTTATGATTTTGGTTCGGCAGATTAGTTTCTGCTTGATTATTTATACATAACCATTTAACCTAAAAACGGCAGTTGATTGCTGAAAGGCTACTTATGCTTCGACAGCCTCAGCACAAACAGCTTTTAAGGCACTCACCAAATTGGAGAAGAGTCCGTTCGTCCTGAGCAGCCTGCGTAGCGGGCATATCGAAGGGTTGGGTACCGACCAACTGCCGATTTCAGGCTTATGTTATAAGATTGATAAGGTTAGGAAACGCCGTCTCAATTGGAAATTACAGGACAATGAGTGAACAGAAATCGTTCTTTGCAACCCTTCCCGGAATATTTACAGGGCTGGCTGGACTCGTGACGGCCGTGGCTGCGTTAATCTATGCGCTTTCGGAAACCGGAATCATTGACAAGACCAAAACATCTAACCCAGCCCCTACTGTGTCAGCATCAACACAATCAAAATCGCCCTCCCCTCAAAAACCTAAACCCAACGCCATTGTTCTTGCAAAGAAAGACACAACCGACGGGTGGGCCATCATTGGTAAATATCGACAGGGGAAATTTGTGGACCTTGAGCTCATGGTTGAGAGTGATAGCCCCGCTATCGGAAAATCTTACAAGGTAGTAAACAATTTCCGTCTTATCCAGAAACCCACATTTACTCGTGGAGAAAAAACGATCACGCTTGGGGTAGTTCACCGAGGAGATTTTGTGGAAGTGTTAGATCTCCGGGTGCCTTCGGTTACCGGGAAAATAACCTCACCCGTCTATGCCAAACTGCGGGCTGAACTCAAAAAAATTGAAACCATGCGGTAAACTCTCCACGTATATATTTTATGTGCCTGCAGGTGACCACGAACCACTCTTAGGAAATAACTCTCTCTAATATGCTCAGTCGCGAAGGAGTGTACGACACACTGCCAAGATGTAACTGATCGAGTGTGCTTTTCCCTCTTATTAAAAAGGGTAGAGTAGAACACTGGTGCGAACCTGGAGCTGCTCTCGAACGCTTCGACGCTTGTATCTCTCCCCTACGAAAAATTGGAAGTGAAATTAGGCTTGGACGTGCAAGCCCTGACAGCGGCACTGGCTCAAGAATTTGAACTCAAAGAATCGGAGGGCGTCTTAGTCTCAAAAGTCGAACGAGGTGGCCTTGCCCATTCGGAAGGCATTCAAGAAGGCGATTTCATCACCGAAGTCAATCGTCACCCTGTCAGAAACGTCGCCCAATTCTCCGAAGTGCTAGAGAAGGTGAACCCCGGCCAAAACATTCTCCTCCGTATCGTCCGCAAAGCCCGCGCCTTCTTCCTCGTCCTCAAAACTCAACAATAACGTTTCCTTTCTCACTCACCTTCCGTCATGCCCGCATGCTTTAAGCGGGTATCCATCCGCAACTCGCCATGCCCGACATTCCTCTTCGGGCATCCATTTCAAAATTCCTTCTCCAACTCGCGATGAACATATATCGGGCTGTTCATCAAAACGGGAAAAGTTCACGGAAATGGTCCTAGGCCTTATCTTGTCGCCATCACATAGCGAGAAGGCTGTTGAACAGGATGTCTTCAATATTCTGTCGTGAGTCAAGGACAGAGACCACAAAAACCGTGTGTTCTGAAATTCGATAGATGATTCTCCAGGGAGACACGATGAGTTCTCGGTATTGCAAAACTTCTTGAGCCTGAAGTTCAGGGATAATCCGGCCTCGCATGGGAGTCTGATGCAGCCTTGAAGCAGATTTGGTAATTTTTCGGAGAATTTGTAAAGGCCCGTGACATGCTGTCTTCGACAATGTAAGAAACAATTCGACGTAAATCGGTTTGGGCAATTTCCGCCCACATGACCTCATAGGTCTGTTTCATTGACCGGTCAATTGAGATGTGAGTTTCTTAAACACCTCAGCTTGAGTCCGAGTCCTGCCTTTCTTAATATCTTCCTCTCCTTGTGAGATCAGCTTTAACAGTCCTAAAGCATTCCTCATATCCTCATAGCTTTGTGGATCCTGCAGGACGGCCTTCGGCTCACCATTTTGTGTGATCACCACGGGGCGATGGGTGTGGTTGATGTAATCCAACAACGCCGCGGCATTGGCTTTAAGATAGGTAATTGGTTTAATGGCAGACGTAATTTTCATACTAAACCTCCTCAGTCCTTAAGTCGTACCATATTCGGTCTGCCAAGGCACAAGTCTTTTCCCCTGCCAAACGAGTCAGAAAAGGGCACACATCGTAATAGAGTGAGCTCATCACTAAAAGTGAACCCCGGCCAACCCGTTCTCCTCCGTATCATCCGCAAAGCCCGCGCCTTCTTCATTGTCCTTAAAACCCAGCAATAATGGCCTGTCTATTACTTCTTCATGCCATACCCGACTGTCTTTAGTTTGTATCCATCTGAGCTTTTTCTCTCCCTCAGGTGACTATTAGGTTTACTGATAAAAATGGCCAAAAGAGTGTCCAACTTCTCCAATATCATTAATGAACATCCTAAAAAATTCGGTGAATAATGAGAAGTAAAAGATGAACTAGGTGTACAAGCCGAAAGGGCACTTGATGTGTCAATCACTCCCACATTGGAGAGAGTGAAATGTGCCCAAAATCCGCCAAATCCTTTATAGAAAAAGAACCTCCCCTTCTTGATTCTGGGATTTGTTGTTCCTCCCAACTACCGGGGGGAAGCTGTATTGGCTCCAATGATAAGGATAGAAGATACTCAATAGGGACAATGCGAGAAAGACTTTCAATTTTTTGTTCTGTCTCTAGGAAGTCCATCCCAGAACAATTCACCCCAATAACCTTTCGTTGATTATCATATACAGGGCCTCCACTTGCCCCTGATTTAAGGTGAATAGTTGTTTCGAGATGAGCATACGGCAAAAAAGGGTTTTCTTTTGCTTCTATAACCCGACAGAATTTGCCTTCGTAATAGTCGGCTTTAACCTCCCCTGAATTACCCTCTTTTGAAAAATCAATTTCTTCATTCTCTGGATAAGCATACGTAATGACCTCTGACCCGGCGATTGGTATGACCAGAGAGAGGGGTACTCTTCGATTTACCAAAGGATTATCAGGGAACCTATCCATATAATTTTCAGGTTGAATAATTGCCAAATCTACTTCGTTAAGATAACTCGCGCCAAGAATTCTCCTCAGATAACATTTTTCTTTTCCCGCCCAATGCAGAATAAAACCTGTGCCCAATTCCCTTCCGGTTGGGTTAATTAACGGCTCAACCACATGTTGAGCGGTGAGCACCAAACCGTATCGAATGATATAAAATCCTGTTCCTACTATTTGGAGGAATTCAGGTTCTGTTTCCTTAATGATGGGAACGACAAATTCACTAGGATTAATGTCATTCCCGTTCCCATCTACAGCTCTCCTCTCCATTGAATCGTATTTATCGAATTTTTATTGAACTAGGAGGTGTTGGAGGGGTCGGGAGTCTTGGGAGCATGGAGTCGACATTGTTTGTCGATGGGCGTGGAGCTTGAATATCAAAATTTCTTGGAATGGCGGTTGATGCAGAATTTTTCAAAGCTTGAGCCAGGCAGATCTGCAGTTGCGCAATGGATTGCACGCCAAATGTACTGGGAGCACTCGCGTAATTCGTCGCTAATTTCTTGCAAAGGGCCTCTTCTACAGATTTCTTCACTTCGAGTAAATTGGCTAGGGCCAATCCCGTGAAGATAAAAAACCCAAGTACTGTTCCCAGAAATATTATTTTCATGCGTTTGGGCAATTTCATTAATTTCCAGGAAGTCGAGGCGACTGTTTCTTTTTAACAGACACCAGTCTTTGATGGAGAAGTTCTGCTTCTTTACGCAACGTTGGTTCCAGCTCAAATACCCGATTGGGTAGATCCATCTCTCCATGAGTAATGGTGAGGACGATAAGCACCTCTTGCAGTTCGATGCCAATCAGATAATGTTCGCGCACCCGATAAAATTTGAGGTGCTTGGAAATGTCGGATTTGTGACGAAATAACGTTGGATGTTCTTGCAAAAGGGATAAGGCGGTTTGAATATTTTCCATATAGCGGTTTGCGGTTTTCCTTCCCCACTGTGCCAAAGAATAATTCTCGATCTCTTGCAGATCATCATGCGCTCGGTCTGTAATTTTTAGAACCATTAGCAGCGTTATTTTTTTCGTTTTCTGAACCGTATCATATCGTCTTTCAAGTTTCCTGAAAATGTGGTGGTTCGGCCTGCGATGGCATCTTGATACCCTTCCAGAATACCCGCGCGCAATTCAGCGGCTTCAAGGCGCTGTTTTTTCTCACGCAAAACATCTCGCATAAATTCCGTGGGAGTGGCATACAATGTTCCATCTCCACAGTTTCGATCAATAAACGCACGAAGTTCATCAGTTAATGTCAGGTTGAGACTGCTGCTCATGCCAATTCCTCCTTTCTTCTTTCGTGAACACTAGCTTAATTATCGTCGATATTCGACATTAATTCAATGGCTAAAATCGGATAGAGTAAATTTGAAAGAGCATTGACTCTTTATGTGTAAAAATGGCGGACATGTGAAGAATCAGGTCTCTATTGGCCCACGATTGCGGGAAAAATTGAGAGTTGGGCTTTGAGTTATATCTGAATGTCAGGAAGTGGAAGCGACGGCTTCTTTTTTGTGTTCTTCGACGATGCGAGTGACCATTTCTTTGGGTACATCTTCGTAGCCAAAGAACTCCATGCGATAACTGCCTTTGCCTGCTGTGAGTGACGTGAGCGTTGGTGCATAGGTGAGCATTTCTGCTAAGGGCACATGGGCTTTGAGGATTTCATTGTGGCCTTTCACATCCATGCCTTGAATCCGCCCACGGCGCGAATTGAGATCTCCAATCACAGCTCCCACATGATCATCTGGAACCGTGACCTCGACCGCCATGACTGGTTCAAGTAACCCAACCTGTGCCGACTCCATGGCTTTTTTGAAGCCCATGGAGGCTGCGACTTTGAACGCCATTTCAGATGAATCAACTGGATGGTGCGAGCCATCATAGACGGTGACTTGAACATCCACGACTGGGAACCCAGCCATGATCCCATGCTGCATCGTTTCTTGTACTCCTTTTTCGACGGCCGGGATGAAGTTTCGTGGAATGGAGCCTCCCACAATTTTATTGTGAAACTCGAAACCTTTTCCGCGTGGTAATGCCTCGATCTGCAACCAACAATCCCCAAATTGCCCATGGCCGCCCGTTTGTTTTTTATATTTCCCTTGCGCTTGTGCCATCTGATGGATGGTTTCTTTGTACGGGATTTTGGACATATGCAAATTCACGTCGACTCCATATTTCCGCCGCAATTTTTCTAACGTGGCATCGATATGCACTTGTCCGACTCCACTGATGAGCATTTCCTTGGTTTCGTCATTCCTCAGAAATTCCAAGGATGGATCTTCTTCAACTAATTTATGCAGTCCCAGACTGACCTTGTCGATTTCCTTGCTACTTTTCACTTCTAAGGCATACGACATGACGGGTTTCATGATGGTGAGACCCGGATAGATGATGGGATGTTTGTCATCACAAATGGTGTCACCGGTTTGCGTATCTTTGAGCTTAGCGATGGCCACAATATCTCCCGCGCTGGCATGGTCGACTTGTTGATGTTTTTTCCCGATGGACAAGAACAGGTGTCCGCCTTTTTCTTTGGTTTGACGAGAGGCATTGAAAAACGCGGAATCGGCTTCCAAGGTACCGGACAGCACTCGGACATAGGTTAGTCGTCCCATAAAGGGATCGATGGTGGTTTTAAACGCCAACCCTGAAAACGGCGCCTGGGCATCTGACTTTCGTTGGCATTTTTCATGTGTTTGTGGTTCCGTCCCTGACTGAGGATGTAAGTTGGCGCGATCCTCAGGCGAAGGAAGAAATCGTGTGATGGCTTCCAGAAGACTGACCATGCCGACATGGTCGGTTGCCGACCCACAGAGAACGGGCACGATTTTTCTTTCTAGCGTTCCCAACGTTAAGCCATCGATAAGATCTTCATCTGACAACTCGCCATCGGTGAGATATTTTTCGACGAATTGATCGTTCGTTTCAGCCACCAGCTCTGTGAGGCGACGACGATGTTCTGTGGACGACGTTTCGTGATCTGCTGGAATGTCAGCTCGCTGTGTCTTTGATGACTGTGCATTCGACGTCACGAGTTGTCGGGTCAGCAGGTCGATAATTCCCATTAATTTTCCATCTTGCATCGCTGGAATAGTGAGCGGTACACCCTTGATCTCTAAGGTTTTTTCACATTCTCTCAAGATGGCAGTAACATCGGCCCCTTCCTTGTCTACTTCATTGATATAGATCAAACAGGGCAATTCATTGGCTTGAATGGCATCCCATACCCGTTCAATTTCTGATCGAAGTCCCGTCGCGGCACCCAATACCAAAATCACTCCATCAGCTGCCCGAAGGGAGGATTGAACCTCTACGCCATAGTCCACCATGCCTGGCGTATCCAATACATTGATTCGAGTCCCCTGCCATTCAAATTGAAGGAGCGCGGTACTGAGGGAATGATGCCGATGCACTTCTTCGGGTTCGAAGTCGGCAATCGTATTCCCCTGGAGGACGTGGCCCATCGTGGGGATGAGTCCCGTTGAAAAGGCCAAGGCTTCGGTGAGGCTAGTTTTTCCGGCTCCAGGATAGGAGGCCAGGACAACATTGCGGATGGTGCCGTGTTTCATACGAACCTCCTCGTGATGTTGAATGGTGGTGGACGAATTTTAGGTAGACAATGATGCGGAGTCAATGCACAAGAGGTGATGTCGTGTCAGGGATCTCTACGTCATCACGCCTGCCCTGTCAGTTGGTCGACAGCATCGGCGCTATCTCAAAAATATTTTGGTAACAGGCCCTTAGGCCTTTCGGCAAAAAAATCCTCGTAATTCCAATAGGATGTCTCTGGATATTTTCACTTCACTGCAGAACACACAATTTGGCATTCAGGTTGCTCTAGTCCATAGGTAATACGAAAATGAATCTGAAGGCACCCTGAATTTTCATACGACTCAGGCCTCCCCCTCCCCTGCCTTGTGGCCTTCTTCGATTCATTTTTTAAAACATATTCATCCTGCAGGTGAAGCTAGTTGAGGTTCTTCGGAATCCGTGAAATTGTTTGCCTTAGCTGGTAGGTATAAATAATTAGGTGCAGGAAGGGAAGTGAATGCATGAATGCTATCCGATTAGAACCAGAGATCTCTCTATCCCACAGAGCTGTTGGATTCAATCCAAATGAATCTCCGTCGTTGGCAGGACTGAAGAACCACGCATCATGTCAGCCTACTTCAGTCCCATTGTCTTTTCATTGTCTCGGTGGGAATTGGGAAGGTCACATACACCTTTTGAAAACGGGCTCTTTTCTATTACGAATTCAAGGACTCCCTCCTGCTCAAGTTGGGCAAGAGCTTCAGTTTCAAGGATTTGGTCCCCTGCACGCATCTTTCTCTCAACTTAGCCATGGGGTTATTCAAAAGGTTTCTTCTCAAGCGGGTTTTCCTGTGAAGGAAAGAACAACTGATATTTTCATGAAACCGTCTACCTCACAGGGCAATGTACCATGTCCGTTTATTTTCCAGCAGGGTTCTTTCCATAATGAGCCGGAGAGCTTCATCTTTGCTCAGGTCACCGATGGAGAAGTCGTAGAATCTTGCGAAACAGAACCGCTGGCTCCTGCGCTTTCTCCATTCCAATTCTCTCGTGCATCAAACGCGAGAGGCCTCAATGCCGCCCTCGCTTCAGAAAGTAGAAATATAAAAAGCACCCAGTTATCTCTACCGAATACGCATGGGCAAGCGATCAAGGCCTATCATGATTTTCCCATAGGCATCGATCTTTCTACATTGGCCATCGTCGTGATTGCCCCTGGATATGGAGAAACCAAACGAGATTACCTCACCTTAGCCTATTACTTTGCCAGTAATGGTTTTCACGTGATCCGCTATGACCATACGAATCATGTGGGAGAAAGCGATGGAGACCACCATGACATCTCTCTGACTTCCATGAAAGAGGATTTTCAAGCCGTGACTCACTATGTTGGGACACAATGGCCCATACAGCCCATTGTCGGAGTCGCCGCGAGTCTGGCTTCACGTATTGTGATCAAGGCGGAGGCAGACTGTTCTTCCGTTTCATTGTTTATCTCCCTTATGGGTATTGTCGATGTTCAAGAATCTTTGGCGATGGTCCATCAGGAAGATTTATTTGCAGGGTACGTAGAAGGGTATTTTCCCGAATCCGCCAATGTCCTCGGCTTTAACGTCGGCAACGCTTTTCTACAGGATGCGTTAGAGAATGATTTTTCCACGCTAGAAAGTACCCTACGTGATATCGCATCGTTATCCACGCCAGTGCTCTTGGTGTCCGCTGGCCAAGATGCCTGGGTCGATCAGCAAGCCGTCCAAACAGTTTCTCAGGCTCTCGGCTCAAGCTTAGTCCACAACCTCATCGTGCCAGAATCTTTACATCGACTCCAAGAAAATCCTAAAACTGCCCAGGCCACCTATCGACAGGTAATTCAGCAGTGCCATCATCACTTGGACATCGTTGCGGCAGACGGGGTTGTGCAAGATCCCAATCGTTTTATCCTCGGCCGTCAAAAGCGAAAGGAAAAGATTGATCAGCAACAGCCATTGGCTACAGAAATAGGTGTATCGTTTTGGGAAGATTATCTTGGACATTTTCAGTGGATTGCGAAATGTCCGGACTATGTCAAATTATTGGATCATGCGTTTCACGCCTTGTGTCCTATGACCCCCGGACAATATGTTTTAGATGCGGGGTGTGGAAACGGAAACGCTGGCTTGTTTTTGTTACATGAATTGGAGGCGGTGAAGAATGGCCAGCAACCGTCAGGAGGGCAACCCCTCCACTATATCGGGATCGACCTTGTTTCTGAAGCTCTAGGAAAAGCCAAGACTCACATGACCCGTACAGTAGAACACATAGAACGGTCCCATCCCACCTTTTCCAAAAGTCTCCAGATGTCTTGGGCCCAAGTCGATTTGCAGCACACTCTCCCCTTTGCTGACAATCAGTTTGATAAGATTGTGTCAAATTTAGTCCTGGGTTATGTCAAGAACCCACAAATAGCGTTGCAGGAATTGTATCGAGTTCTGGCTCCAGGTGGGCGAATGGTCCTCTCAAATTTAAAACCCAATGGAGATTTTTCTGGTATTTACCAAAATCTTGTTGAGAGTGCGGGACAACCTGAGCAACGAGAAGAAGCTCGACGTTTATTACATAACTATGGGAAAATTCGGCAAGCTGAAAAAGAAGATCAATTCCGATTTTTTGACAAGTCAGAATGGCATGCCATTCTCCATTCTTTGGGATGTCTTTCAGCCGGAGTCTATCCCACTTTTGCCAATCAAGCCTATCTCGTTGTCTTAGAAAAACCCGCTGTGGTCACACGTCTTTTCCAAGAGCCTGGTCGAAAGGTCCTACCAGTTCCACCGTCTATAGAAGCCGCCGCCTAGAGGTCGCTACCGGCAGACTCCTTTCTCCAGGCTTGGACTACAAGTCCTCCTTAACGTCCCGAGGTTCTTTACTTCGCGTGTGATTTGTTGTCCAATAGACTTTGGGCAAGAGAAAATTTCCGAGCTTTATACACCTTCCAATTTTCATACGTGGACTTCTACGCTTTTAGTGGTCTTCTGAATGGTCTCGCCGCGACGATCTCGGGCATCCTCGTTTTTTGTAAGAACCGTTTCAATCTCAAGCATCGAGCCTATGCCCTCTATTGTTTAGCGGCCTCCACATGGGGCTATGGGTATTGGGCATGGCACCTTTCGTCATCGCAAGAGGAAGCGCTCTTTTTTGTTCGGCTATTAATGGCCGGCGCCATTTTTCTTCCTGTCACCTACGTGTTTCATGTTCTGACCTTACTCGAACAGGTCAAAACCCACCAATGGCTCTTACGCTTTGGGTGGGGGTTAGGCTTATTCTTTTTCTTCGCCAATTTCACTCCCTATTTCGTTTCAGATGTTCATCCAATCAGGGGGTTCCCCTATTGGCCTTCACCGGGACCATTGTTTCATCTGTATCTTCTGGGATTTGTCCTCTGTTCCATATATGGGACATGGTTGTTATTTCAGGAGGCTCGTCGAAGCAATGGAAGTGAGCGATCACGTTATTTTCTTCTGACCCTTGGCTCGGGTATTGCCCATCTCGGTGGGTTCACCACGTTTCCGCTTTGGTATGGCATTCCTGTTCCGCCAAATGGCGCAATCCTGATTACGGTCTATACGTCTGTCGTCGCCTATAGTCTTCTGCGCTATAGGCTTCTGGATTTAGGCGCGACTCTCGAACGAAGCATTACCACCAGCCTGTTGTTGGCATTAGTGGCCCTCCCGGCGTATCCCATTCTCTTACTTGGGCAACATTGGTATTTAGGATCCATTAATATTGGATATTCTCTCGTCGAACTCTCTGTGGTCATATTGTTGGTCTTTGCGGCCTCTTCTTTGAAAAGTCAGATGAAAACCTTTATCTCCAAAGCCTTATTTAAAGAGCGATATGACCAATATAAGACGGTATTGAACTTTTCCAAGTCACTGGTCTCTATTTTAGAATTACAAGATTTGACGGCCACGATCGTTCATTCGATCTGTCCAGCCTTAGGGCTCCAATGGGGAGCTTTATATTTACGAAAAATAGGAGGCCAGGACTACAACCCGGTCTCCAGCTTTGGAAAATCGTTGACGGAATTCCCTAGCATACGCCTAGGGCCTGGTTCCTTGTTGGAAGACCGTTGGAGTCAAGGAACAACGTATTTCGTCGTTGATGATTTGAAAAATTCCATGACTGATTCGGGGTCGCAATCGGTCATGACAAAATTTGTGATGATTGGAGCAGAGGTCTGTTTGCCTTTAGTCAATAAAAATCGGCTCTTAGGACTTTGCGTCTTCGGTCCAACAGTAAGCAGTGAGGTAGGATATTCAATCCAAGATTTAGAATTGCTTGCCACATTCTCGCAGGAAGCCTCAGTGGCATTAGATAATGCCCTCCTGTATGAAGAGCTGAAACGTTCCCAATCCTTAGTGCGTCGAACCGACCGACTCCGTTCACTCGAGACGATGGCAGCGGGCTTAGCCCACGAAATTCGAAATCCGCTCACATCCATTAAAGCCTTTGTCGATTTAGCCCCGGAACGCAAAGACGATGAACAATTCCTCTCCCGTTTCAGTAAAGTGGTGAAAGAAGATGTTGTTCGGATCGAACGATTAACTCGTGAAATTTTAGATTACGCCAAACCCATGGAACCGTTTTTGCGAGAGGAAGATCTCAACGATATCGTGGAATCCTGTTTGTATACGTTACGGGTTCGTCCGTCTCACGAACTCATTGTCATAGAATCTGATCTCATTCGGGATTTGCCAAAAGTTTTCGCGGACCGACAACAACTGAAACAAGTGATTCTCAATTTCATGTTTAATGCGGTAGAGGCCATGTTGCCCAATGGCGGCGTGTTAACCGTTCGCACTCGTCACCTCAAATTTCAAGAGAAACCAGATTGGGTTCAACTTGAGATTCAAGATGCAGGATCAGGGATCGCACCTGACGATATCGAACATATTTTTGATCCGTTTTTTACCACAAAGCACTTAAGCCAGGAGCATGAAGGAACCGGATTGGGCTTGGCGATTGCCCATCAAATCATTCAAGAGCATAAGGGAAAGATTGACGTGCAAAGCGTCAAGGGACGAGGAACCACGTTTTTCGTGAATTTGCCAAGATCTCAAGCACAGAGTTCAGCTTCGTCTCTCACGACCGAAGCAACGACACAAACCCCAGAACCATAACAATGACCCTGAAGTTGTTCTCTTTTTTTGATGACCTTTCGAATCGATGCAACAAATGTTCTCAGATGCTACGCCTAGAGGATCTACAATGAATTGACGTCGCCACCGGCTGTCGGACCTCGAGTAATTGGCCTCCCCAATTACCCGTTCATTTTTTGAGGAGGATCAGCCGACTTCGACTGAGACCAGCCTTGTGAAACCAAGAGCAAACGTCCTTTAAACGAGAGCTAGAGATCTCATCATCATACTCAAATGGGCGGCGTAAGAAATTGCGCTTACTATTTGAATTCAAGGGGGCTTTCTGCCAGATTTAATAAGGAGAAAAAATGTTCAGACTTTTACAAGTTCCCATTATTGTCACTTTTTCTTTTTTTGTGAGTACGTCAACTGCTGCAGGGACTATTTGTGAGTCTTGGGCTGAAAAACGGGATGGTGAACTTTTTGAGAATTATAAAACAATTGCTGAGGAATATGGCTCCAGTTTAGATAAACAGCAGTTATGGCTAAATGAATTAGAGGTCTTTATTGAGGAAGACGCCGAATGGAATCTGAAGGCACAAAAGCTAACAGATTTTTTTCTTTTAGGCTTTTCAACAACCGCTGACACCATAAAGGTCGCAATGTGTGTCAGTGGCATCTGTGATGCCGTAGACTCGTCCAAGACCGTAACAACACTCGAAAAAGTTCGAAATAATATGCAGCTTTTACAATCTAAAAGTGTTGAGGAGGCGATGTCTAAGCATTTGGCAAAAGGAAGTGGCATCAAGCATGTCTTTAAATCCTTCACGATTATTAAAAACCTGATAGATGCTAAAGAACGATTTGCCGATCGAGATGAGACAATGGCCTCTTTAAGTCATATCAGAAAACAGCTTCAGCGCAATGTAGATAATGCAAAACGCGACTTTAAAAAAACTAGTACGGATTTAGAATTTCAGACAAAATTCAAAAACACCATGGACGGCCAATGCAATCGAATCGCTGAAGATGCAAGGCGTTGCGTTACTCTTGGGGAAAAACCCCACAACTCCGATTCTCGATACGATTCCTACCTGATTCGTAATGAATGTGACGCTGATATTATTTTTTTCTGGTGTATAGAGGACGATCGAAAAAATCGGTGTGGGGAAAATAAAATCTTCTATGCGTATTCCAA
This sequence comes from Nitrospirales bacterium, assembly GCA_965248225.1. Lineage (GTDB taxonomy): Bacteria > Nitrospirota > Nitrospiria > Nitrospirales > UBA8639 > Nitrospira_E. The sequence continues at coordinate 1,866,262 of CBDFIV010000015.1, read as the reverse complement.
AAAAATATCTCCAGGAGACTTAGACTATAACCAATACTCCTTAAATAAAAATTACAAACTTCGCTATGGAGCATGTTTTGGGAAATATCTCAATGTCGGGAAAAATGTCATGCTTAACGACCGCGGAGTGTATCAATGTCTGAAGCCCTAACGCGATGTCTGAATTCAATTTATAAGTGCAGCTCTACCTGTCTTGCCCGATCATAGTCGTCCTTTTCAATTAATATCTTGGCTTTTGTTCCCTGAAATACGGCAGAATCTTTACCTCCTGAAGCTTGCGCCTTGTCAACATAAACTAAGGCTTCATGCTAGCTTTTATTCGCCACAGTTTTTTCTACATTCGAGGATGATTTCGCTCCAATCTTGGCAAAGAATTCGTTCTCTGGCGTCAATACCTGTTGGCCTAACGCTTCAGAATCGAGTCCTTCATTAAATTCCTGACTAACTTTTTGGACTCGTCTTGGTCAAGACGAAAACCAATGTAATCTTTTCCTCCATTAGGCGGATGTATTGAGCGAACGTGCGATTAGCAAACCAAATGGCCTCGAACCAGTCGGTAATAACAAAAATCAGCAATCCAGACTCGGCTATCACTTGGAGCACCATCATAGCCAGGATGGTTACAGTCCTCTACCCATTCCATTACATTATCACTCATGTCATATACACCAAGACCATTAGCTTGCTTTTGCCAGAAATGCTTTAATCAAAAGTTTTAGAAAAGGTTTTTGATGGCTTTTGCCCTAGCTTTGATTTTCATTTTATTACGCTTTTGTAACAATTCTTGTCGCATTAATTCTTCCTGATCGATTTCCTTATTAGGTTGCTGAATAACTTTCTTGAAATCACCCTTGGCAAGACGAAAACCCATAGAATTATATACACTACCAGCTGGCGTCCCTACGCGAACGGTCGATAAGCCTTTATCGCCTCGAAACATTCGCATACTACACGAACCGTCCTCGATCCAGACCTGACTATCACTTGGAGCGCCCACGTAATTTAGATGGAAACAATCTTCAACCCATTCCCGGCCATTACCACTCATATCATATAAGCTGAGACCGTTCGCTTGTTTTTGCCCGACGGGGTGTGTCTTACCGCCACGGTTCGCATCCTGCCAGCCAAGGAGATTGAAATCTTTCCCACCACAATATTCCTGATCTTGGCCTCCACTTCGACAAGCGTACTCCCACTCTGCTTCTGATGGCAGGCGAAAGTTACCGCCGAATTCATTAAGTTTTTTTATGAATCTCTTGACATCATTCCAGGAAACACTTTCAACCGGGCAATCATCACAGTCCTTAAAGTGTGAAGGGTTTTCTATCATGACGGCCTGCCACTGTCTCTGGGTCACCTGGTATTGACCGATGTGAAATGGCGAAACCATAACCACATGCACGGGTTCTAGAATTTTTTTTCCATGCTTTCCCATATGAAATACACCGGCGGGGATGGCCACCATATCGGATTCCAGCTTAGCGATAATTTCAGGCACAAGCTTCTTGTATGCACGTACTTCCTCTTCCTGCTTCTTCGTCATGGCGACCTGCTCTTCTCCTTCAATCATTAGCTCCAGGGCCCACTCCACATATTCGCCTTCCTCTCCGGCCTTTTCGATATAGCGATTGAGGTAGTCCAACCCTTTCGAGGATTTCCCGCTTTTGATCAGGCTGCGGCCGTATTGAAAATAATAGTCCGGTTTCAGTTCCACTCCGAGGGTGTTCATGTTCTCCAGGAATTTGAGCGCCTTGGCGTAATCATCCTTCTCTAGCGCATTCTCCACCCCCAGCCAGTTCTTTTTGGCTTCGAGTGCAGGCGGCAATCCCCACGCCGAGGTCGAAAAAAGCGCCGCTATAATGGTTGTCAGAATCAACGCCAAGAATGGTTTCCTTAAAAACCCTCTATGATAATCCATGAATCGTCCTCCATATAAGAAAAGCTATTTTTCTGGCCTCATAGGGTCCATTCATCAGGTCTGGAAGATAGGCCAATGGGCTAGAGGCACAGCGAAAGCCGATGCCAGCGCTCCCTTCCTCTGGACTGCTCGGGAGCGCCAAATCGTGGACGTTGAGCGACTCCTTCCCCCACCAATAGATAAGTATCCGTTCTGTGTGTTCGAAATGACGGCCATTCTTGCCCATACACCACCTTCTGTTACGTAAGGATATCGTGGTGCACTTCGTTTTAGAATACGGAAAATAAATTATCGTTATTCGATTCAGAGACGAGATTCGTCGACACCCGTTTGCTTTTGTAACATCCCCAATTGCTGCTCTAGTAACGACACGAAGGGTTCTATTTTTTTCTCTATTTCTATTTCTATTGCCAGCTTATTTGGGTCTTTATAACGACGCAACATGGTTAATTCCTGTCTTGCCCCTTCATAAGCGCCTTTTTCAATTAATATCTTGGCTTTTGTTGCATGAAATACGGCAGAATCTCTACCTAATGAAGCTTGCGCCTTGTCAACATAAACTAAGGCTTCATGATAGTTTTTATTCGCCACGGCTTTTTCTACATTTAAGGATAATCGCGCTACAACCTGGGCAAAGAATTCGCTCTCTGGCGTCAATCCCAGTTGGCCTAACCCTTCAGAATGGGGTCCTTCATTTTCCGCTTTGATCTTTGCCAGACGTTGTTGCACGAATTCTTCTTTTTCCTTCTTCTTCGCCATGGCGACCTGCTCTTCTCCTTCGTTCATCAGCTCCAGGGCCCACTCCACATATTCGCCTTCCTCTCCAGCCTTTTCGATATAGCGATTGAGGTAGTCCAACCCTTTCGAGGATTTCCCGCTTTTGATCAGGCTGCGGCCATATTGAAAATAATAGTCCGGCTTCAATTTCACCCCGAGGGTGTTCATGTTCTCCAGGTATTCAAGCGCCTTGGCGTAATCATCCTTCTCCAGCGCGTTCTCGACTCCCAGCCAGTTCTTTTTGGCTTCGAGTACAGGCGGCAACCCCCAGGCCGAGGTCGAAAAAAGCGCCGCTATAACGGTTGCCAGAATCAGCACCAAGAATGGTTTCCTTAAAAACTCTTTATGACAATCCATGAATCGTCCTCCAACTAAGAAAAACTTTTATCTGGCCCGTTAGGGGCAATTCTTCAGGTCTGGAAGCTAGGCCAATGGGCTAACGTGTATTAGGATTGGTAGAGGCACAGCGAAAGCCGATGCCAGTGCCCCCTTCCTCTCGACTTTTCCCGGTGCGCGAAGTCGTGCGTACCCAATGGGGGTCATTCAAAAAGGAGCCCCCGCGTATGGATCTTTCACTCCCGTTTTTCGGGCCCTGGGGATTAAAATTGGGTGAAGAACGATAATAGCCCTCTTCATACAAGTCACTCACCCATTCCCACACGTTGCCCGACATATCGTACAAACCGAAGGCATTGGGTTTTTTCTTTCCAACGGGGTGCGGTGTATCGGCGGAAAAGAGTCCGCCTGAGTTCTCCTCCGTCCACGCGTAGTCGTCAGAATCTCCGGCATCATTCCCCCAGTAATAGTCCGTTGTGGTCCCAGCTCGAGCGGCCTTCTCCCATTCCGCCTCAGTCGGCAAACGTTTCCCAACACTTACGCAGTACATCGTGGCCTCTGCCCAGGTCAGGGATTCAACCGGCAGATCGGCTCCTTTGGACTCAGAAGGATTAGATTTCCACACTTTTTCATACTCCGCCTGGGTCACTTCGTATTGATCGATGAAGAACCGGTCGACCAGAACCGTATGCGCAGGCTTTGTTCTAATTTTTCCATATTCAGAGCCCATCACAAATTTTCCGGCTGGGATGAGTGCCATTTTTGGCGGCGTTCCTCCCTGATACGGTCCCTCCACCACATGCTTCCAGAAAACTCTTCTCTCTTGCGCGTCAGCCACATGGGGATTGTCGTTGGGATAGGTAGTAAGGAAACCTGTCCAGGCCTTAAGCCTTTCGTCAGCCGATACGCTAGGCAACACATCCCTCTTAGTCAATTCAGCGAATTCGGCCTTGAGCGTGTTCGTCCTTCGTTCCTTGGCTTCCGCCTCTAGACGCTTCTCTTCCTTTTCTTGGCGAAGGTAGTCCTTTAGTTGAATTTCTGTCCGACGTTTCTCTTCAACTTCGGCTTTGCGTTGGCGCTCTTTTTCCAGCGCCTCTGCATCCTTCTTCTCAATCGCGACCTGCTCTTCCCCTTCGTTCATCAGCTCTAGGGCCCACTCCACATACTCGCCTTCCTCTCCAGCCTTTTCGATATAGCGATTGAGGTAGTCCAATCCTTTCGAGGATTTCCCGCTTTTGATTAGGCTGCGGCCGTATTGAAAATAATAGTCCGGCTTCAATTTCACCCCGAGGGTGTTCATGTTCTCCAGGTATTCAAGCGCCTTGGCGTAATCATCCTTCTCCAGCGCGTTCTCGACTCCCAGCCAGTTCTTTTTGGCTTCGAGTACAGGCGGCAACCCCCAGGCCGACGACGAAATGATCGCTGAAATAAAAATGATCAGCATCAGCACTGAAATTGTTTTGCCTAAATAGCGAATATCACCACCCATGAATCCTCCTTTAAGCAAATTAATATTTCTTATCAATACATGGATTCGCATTTTCTGCGTGCTACACGATCACGAATGCCTTCACAACCACTAAGCCCGAGTTTCTTCTGGAGCTTCATTTGCTCGTCCAATCTCCTTCGGTCTCTGTCAGACATTCCTTCTTTAACCTTATTCTTGAATTCAATGGCCGCGTCAACCCTATCGGAAGAATCTTTTCGAAACTTTTTCCTTTCCTTGCGACGTTTTTCATTTGCTAATTGTGTTTCTTTCCTTCTCTCTTTCTCTCTTTTAAATTCTCGTTGCCGTTGCCACTCCCGTTCTCTTTCGATGGCAGCCAGACGCGTGCGCTCTTTTTCCAAGGCAATCTGACGTTGCCGCTCCAGTTCCTGTTCTTTTGCCAGGGCAATCTGTCGCTGGCGCTCTTTTTCTCTCTCGATTTCCCTGCCTTTGGCCCTCTTTTTTTCTCGCTCTACTTTGACTTTAAGAGCTTCCTTTTTACTGGCAGTCTCCGTGCCGCCGCTCAGCCGAAAACCCATAACGCTGTAGTTTCCTTTCATCACCAATTTGGCAGATTGCGCATCCATACAATTGCTGCCGCCCACATCGCAAAACATTTCGCTCCAATTGGGGGACCCGGTAGAGTTCATCCCATATCCCCTCCCGGCTTTTGGAACAATGGGAGACAACTTGACAAAGGTACTTTGAAAGCTGTTTTCCGGTTGAACTTCCAGATAGACATTCACGTCATGAGTCAAGCAATCGCTGTCCGTCCCTCCCCCTTTTGACCATTTGAAAGCGCCATATTTTGTAGGCTCGCCAAATAAATGGCTCAAAGAATATTTCACCGTTATTTTCTTTATCTTGCACCCGTTGTGGTTTAAATTACTTTGGCTGTGCGACCCTTTCTTGGAGGTTGCGTGAGCCACAGTACTGAATAAGAAGGAGGAGATCAGTAAGGTCAACATGATGGAATATTTCACAGAATGTTCTCCCAATTGTGGTGTTCAGACATCGTCGTGGCGAGACCAGGGTTACGTACACATAAAAATGTTCCTAACAAAAAAAATGGATGGCATTCCATAAGATGTTGTTTCAATTCAAAAACTGTTTCCTCAACAGGAACCATCGGGAAGTTGCGATAAATCATAGAACATTTCAGCGTCGACATCCTGGAAACCATTCCCACATTTCCGGCATTTATATGATGAACGACACTCGTGGCCAAATCCTTTATATCGGCAAAAAGGCCTGTAAGATTAAGTGTGTAGCTGGGTAGCATCAGTGTTTCATTGAACAAGGAGGAATGATGCCCAGGCCAGCACGAAAACTGAGTCCCTGTTAGATGATCTCTGGCAGGCCCGTGAGTCCTCTGAAGATATTCTCGGAGCGCATGGGCTCATAAAAGGGTTTACGAAACGGTTGGTGGAACGCGGGCTGGCGGCCGAATTGAACAGCCATCTCGGGTATACCCTCATGCTCGTTCCAAGCGCCACTACAAAAGGGGTCAGTCTACGTTTTAAAACAGAGAGAAAAAGAGGGCATCGGAAGAGATGGGGGGCAAGTGAGAGGGTGAGATTGAATGCCGAGGTTGTAGTAGGGTCAGGCCTGAGTAAGTGCATGAATGTATTTGCTCAGCTGATGCATATTCTCCTCACGGCAGCATCAATTTCACCAATATGCCAAATCGATTTGAGAGGACAGAACGCTTGCTTCATGAGATAACGGGGCAAAGCCTGCATGGCCTTGTAACATGTGGGGCTTCCTCATTTATGAAGCCTGAGGTACATTTGCTCGGTGAATCTGGCCTGATACGGCACGAGAAAACGGAGAACGAGCTGACAGGAAATGTTTGCTAGAATAGTTCTGCTTGTGCTTACTCAACAATATCGAACAGTTAAGAAGCCACCGGTAGTCGAGCTTCGAGTATTTGTCCTTCCCAATCACCAGTTCCTTTTTTGAGGCGGATCAGGCGTGTTCGACTGAGGCCAGCCTTCTGAAGCCAGGCTCGTACGTCTTGTATGGGATAGGTGTTCCCGGTGTCTGTGTAGAGGAGCATGGAGACTGCAAACAAATTCGTCTCCAGGGGACGAAGCCCTTTGGGATTTTCCAGAAATGTATCTTGGATGAGCAGACGCCCACCAGGCTTGAGCGCTCGTTTAATTTCCCTGAACACCTTAAGATTTTCCGCTGGTGAGTAAATATGGAGCACGTTGGAATACCAAATGATGTCGTACTTCCCAGCAATGGTGCCGTCAATGAAATTTCCTGATTGAAATGAAAGACGCGATTCCATGGAAGATTGTTTTGCTAACATCTTCGCCACTTCAAGTGCTGCCGGACGATCCATGACGGTCGCCTGTAACTTCGGATTCTTTTGCAGGAATGCCAGCGCATACGTGCCCGGCCCACCGCCTAAATCCAGGAAGGAACGTGCAGACTTGAGAGAGAGTTGACTGGCAACCTGTTCAGCTGGTTCTTGGGAACGATGATGCATAGCCCATGTAAACGACTGTCGGTATTCAGGTGTTTCTGGTTCTTGACTGTCAAACGGCACACCAGTTTTGACGACCTCAGTCAGACGAGACCATTCTTCCCATTGTCGATGCATGAGCCTTACATAGTCCCCGCGATACTCACTGCTCTCTTTTTGCAAATATCGTTTGACCATCGCACTCGTTCGATAGCGGCCTAAGGCAGGGACCAACAAGCCGACACTCGCCAAATTCCGGCAAAGAATATGTAAGCCCCGCGTACTGACTTTCAAACTCCTCGCTAATTGCGGAATGGCCCATTCTCGATGGCCCATCACATTAAAGAGGTCTAAATCTAAAGCAGAAAAAATGATCCTGGAAACGCGAAAACTATACACGATCTCGCGAAACTGCTTAAAGGATTGTATGGGTGGCTTTGTGGGCATCGATACGGAGGATGAGGATCGTGTTATCTCATCATTCAGGTCCGATTCACGACCGGAACCAAGACTGGCAGGTTTGAATTTTTTGACGGACCTCTGAAAGCGCACCCAAGTCGATGGCCTGCTCGAAATTAGCAGCGACAAAATCTTCGGTCATTTCAATACGTTCCGTAAATCCTTCGGCCACCAGTTTTCGACGATATTTCGATGTGGTTTGTTGAAGGAAGAATTTGACTTGTTTGGCTAATTCATCACCTCCTAAGTCTTCGGCTGTTCCATCAGAGAGCATGCTTTTCATATCGTCCAAGTCGTACCCGGCGACACAAATTAACCGACCATCAGGGGTGACTTCCAGCAGCCAATCTTCATCTGGCAAGGATAAGGTCAACGGTTCGGTTTCATGAGATTCAAACCACCCGGCAATCTCTGTGAGCAATGCCGTGCGGGTTGATGGCCAGTGAGGTGAAGTGGGCTGGGTATCACTCATGAGAAGTTTCTGACGTTGTCCCGACACGGGCGGATAAGGCCTGTAGGCGCTGTGTATTTTCGGCTAATTTCGGAAGCTGATATTTTTCGTCTACTTGCACCACTTTTTGTAGATAGTGAATCGCTTTTTGCCACTCCCCTCGTGCTTCATGGCAACTGGCCAACACATACCACGCCCCACCCATTCGTAGTTCATCTCTCAAGCGTCGTGCGACATCCAAACTGGTTAACGTACAAGATTGTGCTTCGTCTAATCGGTGTTGGCTTAAATACAAGCGGCCCATCATGCGGAACACATCAGCTTGGCCAGCGTCATTACCCACTCGCCGCATTAACACTAACGATTCTTGATAACAAGCTAAGGCTTCGGCTTCCTGGCCGGTTTCCCGGGCCACCAGGCCTAAATCCGAGAGCAAGACGGCTTTGCCTGCATAATCTGATAACAGGTTCATCATATCCAGCGCTTCCAAATAATAGGCACGCGCCCGTTCCCATTCACCAGCATCGGCGAATAAATTTCCCAAATTAGCCAACGTGGTACTCACCCCACGATCTTCGCCAAGGATTTTTTGGAGTTCGAGCACTTCCGTATAGTAAGCCCGGGCTTGTTCACGTCGCCCACTAACCGCACAGATATTTCCAAGATTGCCTAATGTCGTGGCCAATGCGCGTTGATCGCCATTTTTTCGATCAACTTCAAGGGCCTGTGCGTAGCATTGAAAGGCTTCGGTATAAAAGCCTTTTGAAAAATGTTGATTGCCTAACGAATTGAGATCAGCAGATTGAGACCACGCCATGAAGAGTCACCCGCAACGATAACTGACATAACAAGGAACACGAATAAAGGAAGATCTCATGACGGTTCTTTATCCTTGAGCCAGCATGTGTTCGACAATGGGCTTGGCTCCGGTGACAATGGATGTCCCGTCCCCAACGATCAGGCTGGCAAAGTTATACTTTAATAGTCGACGCAAGCCTTCACGCGCTTGACCAATATCGGCATATTTTTCCGCAGGCAGAAGGCGCACGGCCCCTTCGGGATGCCCAATGATTGCATCGCCCACAATGAGCAGGCCTTTCCCTGTCTCTAAAAATAACGCACTTTCGCCGGGAGACTTTTGATGTGCGAGTTGCACGACCCAAATGCCACCGGGGAGTAATTCCCCGTCTTTGCAGGTTTTATCTGGAGTGAGCATCATTTCCTTGGCATCCAATTCTGGAACCATGACCGTACAGTGAAATTCCTTTCGCAACTGATCTGCTTCTCGTTCATGATCACGATTCGTCACAATGATGTAATCGACCGGCCCCCCTTGTTGCGCGAACAAGATATCACCACGCGTCATGGGAGGAGGATCAACCAGAATTCGATGCTCCCCTACCGTCAGCAGATGTCCATTGAAATTGAGTTGCTTTTCTTCGGAGAACCAAGACCACTCCCAGATATTAGGAAGGAGGGCCTTCATAAGGCTTCAATCGTTTCTTGTAACAGGACTTTGGTCTTTTCCTGGACGGAAGTTTCTAGGGGAAGATCAAAGATATCGTCTTCATGGACCGTAATGTATTTACGATTTCCTCCTTTTGAGAGGGAAATCTTAAAAAGACCTTGTGACGGTGTGGTGGGAATGACCACTTCGACTGCACTGTCAATGGTCGCAATGACCTCCAGAAATTTCTGCTTACCCTCGTCTAATTCATCCATAACGTTCCGATCATTCGAATTTTAAAAAGCTAGAGCTACATGGCAGAAGGCATCGAAGGGACTAGCAGCTTTTCGACTTCTGCCAGAATCATTTCATGCCCGGCTAACGTCCCATCAGTGAAAAAATTCCCCACTCGTTGCCAACGAATCAGGCCTTGTTGGTCAATCACATAGACGTTGGGAATAAATTTGCCTCCACCATAGAGTTTGTCAGTGGCTTGTTCGGGGTCTAATAAATAGGGATAGGTGACTTTGACAGGAAAGGCTTGCAAAAACTCGCTCACGTCGCCTTGTGAATTACCTGAGGAGTTGATGCCAACCACTGCTACGGGCTTGCCTTGAGTCGCTTCAAATACTTTTTGAAGGTTGGTGCCTTGTTCCAAGCAGGGTTTGCAAATATGGAAAAGGCCGAGGACGACCACTTTCCCTTTAAATTGCTCGAGTGAAACCTTCTGTCCCTCTAGAGAGGTTAAGGTGAAATTTGGTGCAATCTCACCCACTTTAAAAAAACTTCCGGCCTGCGCCATCCCCAGACAACCGACCAGAATGCCGACTAACAGAAATCCAATTTTTATTCGTGACGACATGACTTCTCCTCCTTTTTAAATGATTCAGTGGGGGAATATAATCGCCTTTGAATAGACCCACAAGAAACGTTGGATCACCTTTACTGAGATGATATCACAGGAATTTTCGGGGCAGCAAGAAAACGAGGAAAGGGCTTATGAGGAAGAGACCTGATTGGGCTCAAAAAGACCCAGCTGCATTTGTTCGGCTTTGGTTAAGGTAATCGGATAGTTATCGGTGAAGCAGGCATTGCAATAATTTTGGGAGGCATCAGGAGCAGTTTCGAGCATTCCTTCGAGGCTGAGATATCCCAGACTATCGGCGGTGATATACCGGCGAATTTGCTCAATGGAGAATTTTGATCCGATGAGTTCCTTTTTAGTTGGCGTATCAATCCCGTAAAAACAAGGAGCAGTGACTGGTGGCGAACTAATGCGCATATGAATTTCTTTTGCTCCAGCTTGACGAAGCATTTTGACAATTTTTCGGCTGGTGGTTCCTCGCACAATCGAATCATCCACCACCACAATACGTTTGCCTTCCAGAACTTCAGGGACAGGATTCAGTTTAAGTTTGACGCCAAAATGACGAATGGCTTGTCGGGGTTCGATAAAAGTCCTGCCGATATAATGGTTTCGTGTGAGACCAATTTCAAAGGGCAAGCCCATGCCTTCGGCATAGCCAAGTGCCGCTGGCACTCCCGAATCGGGAACCGGAATCACCAAGTCAGCTTCGGCCGGGCATTCCTTGGCTAATTGTCGTCCAAATGCTTTTCGTATGGGATAAACGGCGTTCGTGCCAAAAATCTTGGAATCAGGCCTGGCGAAATAGACATATTCAAAAATACATTGGGCCCGCGTTCGTTTTGAAAAGGGATGATAGGAGGTCAGTTCCGCTCCTTCGATCACGACGATTTCTCCCGGCTCCACTTCACGCACGAACTTGGCGTCAATCAAATCAAAGGCACAGGTTTCAGAGGCCACCACCCAATTGCCTTTATATTTACCCAAACAGAGGGGACGAAAACCATAAGGATCACGAGCCGCGACAAGATGGTCATCGGTGAGCAACACGAGGGAGTAGGCTCCGCGGACGAGGCTTAACGCATCAATGACTCGATTGACGATCGTGTCACCCTTAGAATGGGCGATGAGATGAATGATCACTTCACTGTCTGAATCTGATTGGAAAATCGCTCCGTAGGCTTCCAACTCTCCCCGCAACACTCCGGCATTAATGAGATTGCCATTATGGGCAAGCGCTAAGTTGCCAAAAGCAAAATTGACCGACAAAGGCTGGACATTATGGAGATCACCACTTCCGGCTGTGGAATACCGGTTATGCCCAATGGCTTTAGTCCCCGGTAGTTCACGTAACGTCTTTTTGGAATAAATATCGGCAACCAGGCCCAGTCCCTTTTTTTGATAAAATCGTTCTCCGTCCGAGGAGACAATTCCAGACCCTTCCTGCCCTCGATGCTGCAACGCATACAGTCCTAAATACGTGAGATTGGCTGCCTCTTTATGCCCGGCAATACCAAACACCGCACATTCTTCATTAAAGGCATCTGAAGAGGCCTGAATGATTGGTAAGGATTTCATGGGGTGTAACCAGAGGAGAGAAAGAAAGGGATCATTGGGGTCATGGGGTGTAACAACGTGCTATCAAGAAGGTTCAACGCCAAGTTGCTCAGTCAGGCTGTTGTGCCAACGGTCAACCAAATTTGCTAACGGCCAGGACATCTGACATACGGGTAAGTTCTTTTCGCCTTGAACGATGACATCCAGGTGCTCCGTATCAGTGACGTGCCCTAAAAGGCTCATCGGCACATTCGCACCCCTATCTTGAATCCATTGCCTGACTTGAGGCAGGTGGGCTTCTTTCACTGAGATCACAATGCGGGAGGGACTTTCTCCAAACAGCAGGGCATCAAGACGTAACCTCTCCTGGCTCAAGCTAATCTTGGCGCCCAATGACGTAGACGGCCGTGTCATGCAACTTTCGGCCAGTGTAACGAGGAGTCCTCCCTCCGAGCAATCATGCGCGGATTGCACCCAACCATTTTGAATGAGGGTCAAGACGCATTGTTGGACGGCTTGCTCACGTTCCACATCTAACCAGGGAGGCATCCCTTGTTCTCGAGCATGCATGACTTTGAGATATTCTGTCCCACCAAGATCTTCTTTGGTCTCACCAATTAAGAGAATGACATCACCCGATTGTTTAAACCATTGCGTCGTAATATCCTCTTCGCGTTCAATCAACCCGACCATTCCAATAATAGGTGTCGGGTAAATTGAGAGACCATTGGTTTCGTTATACAGACTGACATTACCACTCACGATCGGTACCTTAAAGGCTCGGCAGGCATCGGCAATCCCTTCGACGGCCACAATGAATTGCCACATAATATCGGGGCGTTCGGGATTCCCAAAGTTGAGACAATCGGTGGCACCAAGAGGTTGAGCTCCGGAACACACCAAATTTCTCGCGGCTTCTGCTACTGCCAATCCTCCGCCTAGATAGGGATTGAGCAAGCAATAACGGCTATTGCCATCGGTAGTCATCGCCAGGGCCTTCCCCGTCTCTTTGAGGCGAATCACGGCCGCATCTGAGCCAGGGCTCACCACCGTATTGGTTCCTACCATGAAATCATATTGTCGATAGACCCAATGTTTACTAGCAATCGTTGGGGAAGCCAGCAATTCCAATAACGCGTTGGTTCCATCTTTGATGTCAGGCAATGCATCAAGATTTAAAGCTTGCAACAGTTCTTGATATTGAGGAGGTGCCGATGGTCGTTCATAACGCGGCGCGCCTTCTGCAATCGCATCGGCTGGAATTTCCACAACGACCTGGTTGCCTTCTCGAATGCGCAAGAACCCGTCATTCGTGACTTTCCCAACCACAGCCGCATCAATGCCCCATTTTCGACAGACTGCGAGGACCGCTTCTTCTTTACCTGGTTGTGCCACGAGGAGCATTCGTTCTTGGGACTCAGAGAGAAGGATTTCGTAAGGCGTCATATTGGGTTCCCGTCGTGGGACTTTGGCGACATCAAGCTCGATGCCCGTTCCCGAACGAGACGCCATTTCGCAGGAAGAACTCGTCAGTCCTGCCGCGCCCATATCTTGAATGCCGACAAGAAGGTCTTGTTCTAAAAACTCGAGGCATGCTTCAAGTAATAGTTTTTCAAGAAATGGGTCGCCGACTTGGACATTTGGGCGTTTCTTTTCGGACGCGTCGTCGAAACTATCCGAGGCCATCGTCGCCCCATGGATACCATCTCGCCCTGTCTTGGCTCCGATATACAACACATGATTGCCTTCGCCTTTGGCTAAACCTCGCAAGAGGCGATCCTTTTTCACAATGCCAAGACAAAACACATTGACCAGAGGATTTTTGGAATAGATGTCGTTAAAGGTAATTTCGCCACCAATGGTCGGCACCCCAATACAGTTGCCATACCAGGAAATGCCGGATACCACGCCCGTTAAGAGATGCCGATTGTGTGCGGAATCTAATTCACCAAATCGAAGGGAATTTAACAAAGCAATGGGGCGCGCACCCATTGTGAAAATATCTCGAAGAATGCCTCCGACCCCTGTGGCCGCGCCTTGAAAGGGTTCGATAAACGAGGGGTGATTATGCGATTCCATTTTAAACACCGCGGCCAGTCCATCCCCGATATCAACCGCTCCTGCATTTTCTCCTGGACCCTGAACGACTTGAGATCCCTCGGTGGGCAACCGCTTCAAATGCACACGCGAACTTTTATAACTGCAATGCTCACTCCACATCACCGAAAAAACTCCCAACTCTGTCAGATTGGGTTCCCGCCCGAGATGGGTCAGAATTTGTTGGTATTCCTCCGATGACAACCCATGCTGCTGAATGAGCTCGGGAGAAATTTTTGGAGGAGGCAAAGCTTCGGTGTCTTTGTTCATCATGAGACGTTGCGCATCAGGTCATTGCCCTTCTGTAGCATGAAGGGACTTCAGGAAGGTCAAATTTTGCGTATTCGAATAATCACATGAAAGGAAAGATTGCTTGAAAGATAAACTATCATATTGACGATCAATCTGTCTTCTGTTCTTGCCGTGATGAGGACATTCGCAAGGGCAAATGGTCGGTGACATAGGAAGCATAGCGAAGTGCGGTATAAATGTGCTCTCGGTTTAATTGGAAGATGTCTTCGACATCCTCAAATGATTTTCCCGTACCCAACATCCCCACAATCGTGGCCACATCGATGGACGTTCCCGATGCACAAGGCTTTCCTTCACAAATCTCTGGGCTCATGGTAATGCCAGGAAAGACTTCCATGTTTACATTAAAAAATTCAATGAACTCATTTCGTGCAATCTCATTGCACAGGAAGTGGCTTGTGAGCAATGAGAGAAGCCAGCATGGATTCAAAAATGAGACGGCCGTCCTGATTGTTGAAGATCGCTTCCGCACAGCGCTCCGGATGAGGCATAAGGCCTAAGACATTGCCATTGGCATTTCGGATGCCAGCGATATTGTCAATTGAACCATTCGGGTTCGAGGTCGTAGTGGTATTTCCGTCTTTGTCGCAATAGCGAAACACGATTTGCGCATTGGCTTGAAGGCCCGAGAGGGTGACTGGGTCTGTATAATAATTTCCTTCTGCATGCGCGATGGGCAACTTGATGATTTTCTCCGCGTCACAGGTATTCGTAAAGGGAGTCTCGGCATTTTCCACTCGAATGTAGGCATCCTCGCATATGAACGACAACCCTCTATTGCGTAACATGGCCCCGGGCAACAAACCTGCCTCTAAGAGAATTTGAAATCCGTTGCAAATCCCTAGAACCAGACCTCCTTGATTCGCAAACTCGATGACCGCCTCCATGATTGGGGAGAAACGAGCGATGGATCCTGTCCGTAAGTAATCACCATAGGAAAACCCTCCAGGTAGAATAATGGCATCCATGGCTTGAATGGAGCGCTCTTGATGCCAAATGAGATGGGCAGATTGCCCCATGACTTCTGAAACCACATGGGAACAGTCGCGGTCGCAATTGGATCCAGGAAAAACAACGATACCGATATTCAAAGAAGCATGTCCTTGCTCAAGAAGGCGGATTTCAAGATAGAAAGAAAATGAAGAAGGTTAGGATTCGATGATTTCATAACGGAAATCTTCAATAACCATATTGGCAAGTAATTTTTGGCACATATCGTTAATGGTGGTTTCGGCCGATGCTTTATCCCTATCCAGGAGATCAACTTCTAAAAATTTCCCTATTCGAACATCCTGTACCGTCTCAAATCCTAGGGTGTGGAGAGATTGCTGAACGGCTCGACCTTGGGGGTCATGAATGCCATTTTTGAGGGTAATGTATATTTTAGCTTTCATAGAAAATGTGTTGGTCCTAACTACAGACTCGTCTCAGAACTTCTTGGTACGTTTCTTCTATCCGACCTAAATCTTTCCGAAATCGGTCTTTATCCATACGCTCTCCGGTCTGAATATCCCAAAAACGGCAAGTATCCGGCGAAATCTCATCGGCCAAAATAATTTGCCCGTTCCAGAGGCCAAATTCCAATTTAAAGTCCACCAGCATCATGCCTCGTTTTTGAAAAAACGGCATAAGGACCTCGTTGATTTTGAGCGCCTGATTCCGCAATTCTGCGACTTGCGAGGGAGTAGCCAATTTCATTAAACGAATATGGTCATCTGTAATTAACGGATCGCCCAATGAATCATCTTTATAAAAAAACTCGACTAATGGTGGATCAATGAACATGCCTTCTTCTATGCCCAAACGCTTAATAATGCTGCCAGTTGCGCGGTTTCGTACCACCACTTCTATTAAAATAATGTTGACCCGACGAGCCAACATTTCTCGATCATTAATCTCTTGTATGAAATGGCTGGGAATGCCGGCCACTGCTAATTCTTGAAAGAGGCGGGTTGAGATCTTATTATTCACGATACCCTTTTCAAGAATGGTCCCACGCTTTTCAGCATTAAACGCGGTCGCATCGTCTTTGAAATATTGAATCACTTCATCTTCTTTCTCCGTAAGAAAGATTTTTTTGGCTTTCCCTTCGTATAACATCGCGCCCTTTTCCATCATGT
The DNA here is from genome assembly GCA_965248225.1 of Nitrospirales bacterium. Lineage (GTDB taxonomy): Bacteria > Nitrospirota > Nitrospiria > Nitrospirales > UBA8639 > Nitrospira_E. The sequence goes on along the minus strand of CBDFIV010000015.1, from coordinate 1,849,964 downwards.
CACCCTTTACGTGAAGATTGACTTGATCGGCTTTTTTTTGAAGCCCGATCCCTCATTGGTTTTTCCACTTTGCCAAAGACCCGCCTAAAGATCTGTTTCTGATGGCGCACATAGGCAAAGGGATTAAAGCAGGTGGCAATTTCCTTTGTCGATAAATGTTTGGCAATAAATGGATCTTGCTCAATGAGCGTTTGAAAACTTCCTTGGTTTTTCCAAGCGGCCATCGCATGTGTTTGGACTTGCTCATACGCCACTTTTCGGATAGCTCCCTTATGAATGAGGGCTAACAACAGTCGTTGAGAATAAATGAGTCCCCCGGTCTGATTCAGGGTCTTCGACATTTGTTCGGGATAGACCACCAATTTAGAGAGGACTTTGGTGATCCGGACTAACATATAGTCGACCAAAATCGTGCTGTCGGGAATGATGATGCGCTCAACCGACGAATGGCTGATATCTCGTTCGTGCCAGAGTGCCACATTTTCCAAGGCCGCAAGGCTATTGCTGCGAACGACGCGAGCGAGGCCACACAAATTTTCTGAGGCAATCGGGTTCCGTTTATGTGGCATGGCCGATGAGCCTTTTTGCCCAGGCTCAAAATATTCTTCGGCTTCTAACACCTCTGTGCGCTGCAAATGGCGTATCTCTGTGGCCACTTTTTCAATACTGGCCGCGATCAATGCCAAAACCGAGAGGAAGGCGGCATGCCGGTCTCGTTGGATGACTTGATTGGAAATGGGTGCTGGCTGTAACCCCAATTGCTGACAAACCGCTTTTTCGACGGATGGCGACAGATGTGCAAACGTTCCCATGGCGCCTGATAATTTGCCGACAGCAATATCTGCCATGGCGGCTTTCAATCGTTGTTGTTGACGTTGAAACTCTTGATACCAAATGGCGACTTTCCATCCGAAGGTGATTGGTTCACCATGAATACCATGAGACCGTCCCACAGTCATGGTCTCTTGGTGAGCCAATGCCAGGTTTTTCAACGATTCTAGCAACGCATGGAGATCATCCATGAGTAAGCGCGAGGCTTCCACCATCTGTAAGGCCAAGGCCGTATCCAAAATGTCTGATGATGTCAGCCCCGCGTGAAGAAAGCGGGCATCTTTTCCCGCCTGCTCAGCAATGGACTCTAAGAACGCGATGACATCATGCTTGGTGACCTGTTCAATAGCGGCAATGCGGGCAGGATTAATCGACACTTTTTTGCGAACACGCTTGGCGATGCCACGAGGGACCTGCCCCATGTCTTCCATGGCCTGACAGACGGCCAATTCCACGTCCAGCCAACATTCGTATTTACGTTGTTGGGTCCAAATGGCCCCCATCTGGGGTCGCGTGTAACGATCAATCATAGGTTGTCGTCAGTATTAAGAGGCAGGTTGTTGTTAGACGGTTTCGGGTTCAGTCGATGACCGTTGGCGTTGTTGGCGTTTCTCAAACAATTGTTCTTCTTCACGAAGAATATGATCTAAAATTCCATTAATAAACCGTTGTGCTTCATCATCGGCAAAACGTTTGGCAAGTTCAATGGCTTCATTGATCGTGACAACAGCAGGAATGTCTGGCTCCCACAATAATTCATAAATCGCACATCGAAGAATATTGCGATCCACCACTGGCATTCGTGAAATTGACCAATCGACTGCAAATCGCTGAATGAGGTGATCAATGTCCGTCTGATGCTCCTTCACACCCTGAAGGATGCTTGTTGCAAAGGACTTGACCTTGGCCGACGCAGATGGATGCTCTTCCCAGAAATTTTCTTCCCAGGCCACATGTTTCGCTTGAAATTCTTGTTGGAAAAGCAATTGTAACGCCAGTTGTCTTGCGAATCGTCTCGACGAACCTGTGTCCTTAGATAGTGGGGCTGGTGGAAATTTTGCAGGAATCGTCATGGGCTTGAATCGGGAGTTAACGCAAAAAACCGGATTGACGAACATTGGCTGTATGCAATTGCTTCAGGAGGGTAATCATTTCAATGGCGGTACGCGCGGCATCCGCACCCTTATTGCGTTCCGATGATTCCGAACGCTCCATGGCCTGCTCCACCGTATGTGTGGTCAGAACCCCAAAAATAATAGGGATGCCGGTTTCCAAAGACACACTGCCAATTCCACGACTAACAGATTCGCTGATATATTCGAAATGGGCGGTCTCACCTCGAATGACGGCCCCTAAACAAATGACGGCATCCACTTGTTGTGACTGGGCTAATGCTTGTGCCGCTAAAGGTAATTCGAAAGCACCCGGAACACGAACAAGTTGGGTGTGGTCGGGGTCAGTCCCTAATTGTTGTAATGTTTCCAGTGCTCCAGCCAGTAATCGGCTGGTGACCGGTTCATTAAACTTACTGACGACAATACCGATGGAACAATTCTTTCCATCAAGATTTCCTTCAAAAACTTTCATGCTGTTTGGTGAATCCGTGGAGACTGTGTTCTGGTAGAAAACCCAGGCTAGCAGTGTGTACCACTTGGTTCAGGGAACTTCAAGCCCTCACTCACACATTATTCAGAAGATGGCCTAATTTGGCTTTTTTAGTCCATAAATAATGAACATTCGATTCCTGCTGGGTGTTTTCAATGCGCACCCGTTTCACAACCTTAAAGCCGTAACCCTCAATTCCAAGCATTTTCCGAGGATTATTCGTAATCACACGAATGTTATTCAGGCCAAAATTTAGTTCGATCTAGTTAGAATGACCTAAGGTTAACTAGGAGCTTGAGGCTCTGGGCCAATTCATGCACCGCATTTAACCATTGTTCAGATTAAACCAGTTCTCCAGCCCACACCACTCATGGAAGCCACAGGCCGTCCCGATCCGAGAAAAATGGGCCGGTCAGACCCCACTCACACAATGAACGCTCGTCTGTCGGACAGCGAAGTCCGGGGATTGATCCGTGAACGAGGGCTTGGGTACATTCCGCTCCAGGCAAAAAGGCCATTGATCATTCCTATTCCCGACTGGCTAGTTTGATAACATTTGGTTGAGCCCAAGGAAGTTACGAGAACTACTGGCGTGAAGAAATTCAACAGATAGGATTTTGGCTCGGCGTGTTCCTTGCCCAATTTCAAGCCATCCAACAACAAGTTAATCGCTAACGACAAAACGCTTCTACGTTACACTTGTAGAAAGGTATCTACTTGAGATTTGAGCATTTCTTTGGAAAAACTACCTTTGGTCATGTAATCCCTAACGAAGGCAAATGACAAAGCCTTAGCTTTATCTTGTTCCTGCTCTGATGATGTCATCATGATGACAATCGTTGTGTGCATATCGATTTCACTTCTGAGTTTTGAAAAATGTTCGAGAAACTCTAATCCATTCATTATCGGCATATTGATATCGAGAAAGATCATACGAGGCGGAAATTCCTCTGGATACTTGGTTGTATTTTCAGAATAGTTGCGTAAAAATTCAAACGCACTCGACCCATTATCGTGTTCAAAGATCAGACCATCAATTCCAGCATCTTTTAATTGACGCTTAAGTATATAACGATCCAATTTATTGTCATCAATAATTAAGACAGCATAGTTTTTCATGTGAGACTGACCTCTTATTTGGGAATTTGAATTGTAAACATGGAACCGTGAAGTTTGCTAGTATAAAAGATTTCCCCACCCATGGCGTTGACCTGCTTCTTCACGATAGACATTCCGAGTCCTGATCCTTCTGCCATATTGGTATGAAATCTTTTGAACATCTTAAAAAGCTCTCCTTTTTTATCATCAGGAATGCCCAAGCCGTTGTCTTCTACTTCAAAAATAACATCCTTAGGGTTTTCGGAAGCCGTAAATTTTACAAATGGCACTTTTTTGTCCGGATCCTTGTATTTAATGCTGTTGGAAATCAAGTTTTCTAGTACTTGAGAAATACGAGTCTTTTCGATCATGATTGGCTGTGAAAGTTTAATCTCTTCATAAAATTCAACGTTGTTCTGCTCCGTCAACCAAGAGACATTATGTTTAACCTCTTGATAGAGTTCCTTCATGTCAACGGGATGACATTCACCGATTGCTACGTCGGCCTTGGCCAGATCCAGGATGTTGATCACGAGATTTTCGAGTCGATCAATGCGCTCATGTACTAATTTCGTATTGGCTTTGGCTTCATCCAGATTACCTGCTTCAATGTCCTGTATGATATATTGTGAGAGCCCCTTTATGGTGCTCAACGGACCCTTTAAATCATGTGATGCTCTATAAGCAAACTGAGTCAACTCATCGTTGGCTACGGTGAGAAACTTCGTCTTCTCTGCTATTCGTCTTTCTAATTCTTGATTCATTTCTTTGCCGAGAAGATCACTTCTTGTTCGTTGTCTTGCAACAATCAGAAGTTCTTTTAATTCTCCAGAGACGTTCTTTTCAATTTGTTCGCTGACATTCTCTTGAGATTTGGTTTCCGCCAGCAAGGCAATGGTATTTTTTATTGACCTTGTAATAGTTCTGGAGATGTATGAAATAAAAAAGATATTTAACAGTGATATCAAAAGTATCATGGGTATCATCAGAGAGATAATAAAATCGACTGTATCAGTGATCGGTTTTTCAAACTTGGATGAATTATTGTTAAATGCTTTTGACGCGATGTGTAGTTGAATGATGAGGGACTCCCTGGTTATTCTCCCATCTTCGAAATCGGTTAACGATTTCAATGCATGATTGGCATCCTCAATATCTTTCACGCAAATGCCAAGCGCAAAATGCGTTCCGATACGTTTCATCATAAACTCATCAAGAACATTTACCTGAGCGAGGCATTCCACAGGTTGCTTGCGAATTTGCATGAGTATATGGCGAAGCGCATGAGGTTTTATTTGAGATTGATTTTTCTCAATCTCAGCCACTTTATCTTTGAATTCTGCATTAAATTTCAGATGAAAGCCGTTCAGTTTGTGAAATGTCGCTCCTTTGGAGATTTCAAAGGCACCCCAAATCGTGAAACTCACTTCAAAAACAGTTAAAAGGACAATGATAGCCAGTTTTTTTGATATATTCATAAGTAATGAATTTTATTGACTTTATCAAGCGCTTAACGTGAACTTGCCACAGTACTTCTTGAGAGATACCCTGCTTTCTTCTCATTTTCAGGGCTGGAAGATTTTAGCGCGCCCATCCACTATGCTTTATCGACAAATTTACTAAGAACTGGATTAACGTAGTAAAATAACTCTGTAAGATGTCTTCGACTCTGTAACGATTACGTTGACCTATTTGGCGTGGCGGGGACGCCGAACTGGATTTTGATGGAAGGCGAGTGGTAATTGAGGAAAACAGATTTGTGTACCATTAAATTCTGCGAGCACCGGGATCTGTCTCAGCGAGAGGATACTAAAAACGAAATGAACGAATTCGAACCGTCTAACCTACCTTGGCAGTAGGCAGTTAGTCTGGCGCCCGCCGCATGGCGGAAACCGCCGGCATTGCAGGTGATTCACCGCACTCTGGCCACCTTTGTGATCCACCAAGCCGGCTTGACGCGAGCTCAGGCCCAGACCGGCGCGGTGACCCTCATCCCACGCATCCTCTTTGCCCAGCTTCCCACCCCACACGCCTCAATGGAGCGCCATCCTGGCCCGATCCGAGAACAAGTCGCCGGTCAGACCTTCCGCACAAGATGAACACTTGCCTGTCGGTCAGCGACGTCTGAGAATTGAATCCGCAATAAGGTCTTGAGTACGGTGCGATTCTCTCAAAATGGTCTGTTAAATTTCCTATTCCCATTCACTAAAGCAAATGGTTTTCCGTCATGGGATTTTATCGCAATGTACTTCGACGGGTTAATGCGTATACATGACACGCAGGGCGGACAGCTTGAGAGTACTGCTTTGCAAACGCTTTTCCAGATCGGAAATGTTCGTGCGCAGTGCGTGCACTTCTTCATCGCGAATGGTTGGGTTGCGCTTTTGTAGGGTAAGCAGCCGTTGCAACTCAGCATCTAATTCTTCGTGCATCGACGCGATGGCCGCATCGCGAATCCCGGGGAGCTCTTGCGAGGCTATGTCCTCAATGTGTTGCACCTGCTTTTTTAATGTCGCACGAGTCCTCTCGATCACTTGCCGTGCGACTTCTTGATCGATCTTTTCCAGTAGAGGTTCATAGATGTCCGGTGGTAGTTGTCGAGCATAGTTTTCCCCCTCCTGATTGACCAGCAAGCGCAAGGCGTGACAAGGAAGGTAGCGACCGATGTCTAACACGGCGGGTGCAGGACAGTTCGACTCGAATATGGCTTCGATTAAAATACTGCGAGGGGGAATTTGTGGCATGTGTAATGCGCAAATGCTGACCCGACCTTTTTCTCCGTTTAAAATCATGTCGATTGCCGCGCGCACCAATGGGTGCTCCCAGCTCAGAAAATGCATGTCTTCTCGCGCCAACGCGGTCTCGCGATTGGTTGTCACGGTAATACCGTCTTCGGGTAACTCAGGAAATTGGTCAACCTCTAAATGAGCACCCGGTCGTACGATCCAACTATTTAGCGAATGATCTTCAATTTCAACCCCAAAACAATCAAAGGCCTGTTCGAGGTATCGTGATAACACGCCCGCCTGTTCGTGTTGATTGATTTCTTCAATCAACGGGTCGGCAATGTCTCGACGGCAACTACTGAGTTCGAGCAACCGGTTTCGACCGAGGTTGAGTTGCCTGGTCTTTTGTTCGTGTAGATGCTTGCACTCGCTGATAAACCTATCGTCATCGAGGCGTTCGCCGATCAGGTAGGCGGAAAATTGTTCATCCATCTCGGCCTTGATGTGTTGGCCAGTTACGCAACTCTTCTCAAACGCATTGAGGGAATAATGGTACCAGTGGCTCAGTCGCGCGTCTCTGGAACCTGCCGCGACAGGCACATGAATATTGATATTGTGCTGCTGTCCGATTCTATCCAGACGACCAATGCGCTGCTCCAATAAATCGGGGTTATCGGGTAAGTCGAACAACACGATATTGTGGAGAAATTGAAAGTTTCGGCCTTCACCGCCAATCTCCGAGCAAATCAATATTTGCGCACCGTCTTCAGCCTCGGCAAACCAGGCGGCAGCGCGGTCTCGCTCCAGGAGACTCATGTGCTCATGAAAAACGCCAGCTTGCACACCATGCTTTTTCAGGAGTATTTTTGATGTTAAAACGGCGGTCTCGGCTGTCGCGCAAATCAGGAGGACTTTGTGCGGCGAGAGCTCTCGCAGCTTGTCGGAAAGCCAGCGAATACGGGTCTCGTGTCTGTCATCGTCGAGTACAGCAGGAATGAAATGCCGCCGAGGGAAACCACTGATCGTCGCACGCGTATTCCTGAACAACATGCGGCCAGTACCGTGTTGATCAATTAATTGATCGATGATGTGTCGACGAATTGTGCGTGCCTCGTCGTTTGCGGCATTGATGGTTGTTATGTTGATCGCGTCGCCATCATCAATGAGCGAACGTAATCGCACCAGATCATCCTCAGCCATTACTTGATTATCGAGTAAGAGATTCACCAGCTCGACAGTCGCGGCATGTTGTTGCTCCTCGGCTACATAGCTTTCGAGCGAGTGGAAACGCGCCGGGTCGAGTAGTCGCAAGCGGGCAAAATGCCCTGCAATACCAAATTGCTCAGGTGTGGCTGTTAATAACAAGACTGAATCTGACTGATGAGCTAATGCTTCGATTTGTCGATACTCTCGGCTGCTCTCGCTCGGAGTCCACTCAAGATGGTGCGCCTCATCGACGACCAATATATCCCAATCGCACATGGCAATGAACGGGGCGATATCATCGCGACAGGCAAAGTGCAATCCGCATAACACGAGGGAGAATTGATCGAAATAGTTTTCAATAGATACCGCTTCTTCAAAATCGTCGACTGCTTCGTCGGTACTTGAAAAATACTGTTCATCGATTATGGTGAAGCGTAAATTAAAGCGCCGGAGCAATTCCACCAGCCACTGATGCAGGAGTGGTTCTGGCACGATAATCAATGCACGGTGTATTTTTCCGGTCAGTATCAGACGGTGCAGAATTAAGCCAGCTTCAATGGTTTTACCGAGGCCCACTTCATCGGCAAGCAGCACACGCGGGGCTGTTCTATGTGATACTTCATGGGCAATATACATTTGATGTGGAATCAGGCTGACACGTGGCCCGTGTAAACCAAAGCTTGTTGATGTTTGTTGCGTGGCAAGATGTTGCAGCGTTGCCGTGCGCAGTTCAAACCATTTATTGCCGTCAATTTGCCCGGCAAACAGTTTGTCTTGCGGTAAATTAAAGGTGATATCATCAGACAGTTCAGATTCGTGCATGGTGGCAGTTTCGCCACTGTCTCGAATGCCATGGTAGCGCACGGTGCCGCTGACAGGTTCTATGCTAGTGATCGACAAGCACCAACCATCGATACTGGTAATTGAATCGCCGATATCAAACTCAACACGGGTCAGCAGGGCAGTATTTTTTGCATACGTGCGTGTTTCATCGGCGGCGGGAAATTCCATTTGAAGCGTGCGAACGTCGACAGATCGGACGATGCCCAACCCGAGTGCGGCATCGTTGTCACTCACCCAGCGCTGGCCGGGAGCAAAATCATGCATGGTATTCGTTCATCTTCTATGCAGAGGCCAGAAATTGTTTGGCTACGAAGTACGACAATCGGTTCCGTAGAGGTGCTAGTTCGTTTGTTGCTTTCCCAGCGATTGCAAATTTTCTGCGCAGGTCGATTGTCTTGCTCTCCATAAAGGCAAATACCGCAAACGTGTTCATTATTTCTGGCTCATTGGGGAATACATTGATCTTTGGATAAGGGCCAGTTTGCTTGTTTTATGAGATAGCTTCAGTTTTGATAACACCTTGCTACGCTCTGTCCGCCCTGCATACCGGCTTAACTCCAGTTGCTACTAGATTTTGTGGTCCGCTGAATTTTTTGGAGCGGAGCCGGGTCGACGGCGATAGCATTTTCCAGGAGTCGATGAAACAAGAGGCCCCGAGAGCGCGAGGTCCGACGATTGAATCGAAAGATAAATTCATTCAGGTAGGCGTCGAGGTACTTATGATCAAGGCGTCCCTGGTATGTGCCCAGGAGCCAACGTTTCACCCGTGAAATGGCACGGTGGACTCTTGGCAACAGGTCGTCTGCGTCTGGGTCGTGATTTCCCCCAACAGAGGACTTTCGCATTGGTTTGTGCGCATACCCTTCGTCTGCCAGACAGCAATAACTTGTGAGTCCGTCGGTGATAATCGTACTGCCAGGCTCAACATGCTGCTGAACGAAATGCTTGACATCCGCGCTTGTTCGGCCCTTAAGCGGTTGCATTCGCATTCGCCCACTTCCTTTGTCGTTGATTTCCACGGCAACGCCAACCAGTTGCTTGTTTCCTTCTCCACCCAAATAGGCTTCATCAACTTCAACGTGCCCGGCAAGACGGTTGCGGGAGGGGCGAACCATCGCAACCCGTAATTTATGAAGCATGAGCCACGCAGGCTCGTGACCGCTCATCCCCAACACCCTTTGCAACGTTTGAGCACTCGCTCCATTTTTCTGGCTCGTAAACCACCAGATTGCCTGAAACCAAATGCGCAACGGGATACGAGAATCTTGAAAAATCGTTCCGGCCAATGGTGACTGCTGATATTGACATGTGGAGCACACCGACAACCCTCGCTTGGTTTTCCACCTCTTGTGATTCCCACATTTCACACAGATATACCCGTCTGGCCAGCGAAGCTTCTCAATATGGGTGCGACAGGCCTCCTCAGTAAAAAAACGGGTCATCAGATCGGACATGTCCGTGGGGTAACTCACCATGTCGCAAAACACTATATAGTGGGGCAACTGGAGTCAAGCCGGTATGCAGGGCCAGCGCAGGCTATAGAGGGCCCGCACCATGTCGAGGGGCACCCAGGCTTCGGGCACATTCGTGATCAACAGCGTCCAGTCACACCAGGTGAGCGTCGAGGTTCGAGCGGTCCGACCTTGTTGGCGGGCGGGCGCCTTGACTCGCCGCCGCCGTTGCATGGCCATCTGGGGACTCACGCGCAAACACACGAGACGACAGGGGGCGGTCTGCTGCGGCCCCTGGCCCAGGCGCACCAGCATCTCCCTGGTCAGAGCGGGGCCGTGGGCTAAGAGACGGGCCAGCTCCAGGCGCGCACCAGATTGGGCCGCGCTGATCGTGGGGCCCACCATGAACCGCGTGACAAAATAAGCGTCTTGGTCGATCATGGCCGTCAACGTGCGCAGCTTGAAATAGCCTTGGTCCATGAGCACCAGATCCTGCGGGTGCAGCAGAGCAGGAAGCCGATCCGTGTAGCGATTATCCGGGACAGTCCCCGCCGTGGGCTCCAGGGAGATCAGCTCCCCTTGTTTATAGTCATAGGCGACTTGAATCTTGCAATTGGCCGGTGAGGCATTCCCGCCCGCGCCCGGCCACACCTGCTGCAGCTTCGGGCTCACATCCCAACTCGAACTATCCATCAATAAGACGCGGCCGAATGGCTGCCGCACCCTCGGGCCGATCGTGGCCACTTGTAGTTTCTGTTGTAAGATCGCGTGCAGACAGCGCCGGAGAAACACGGCCGCTGGCGCGGTAAACCGCTGATGGAGGGCTTCCCGACTGAGGCGAGCGTGCAGAGCGGCCACCATTCCTCCCAGCGACGGATGCGTCATTCCGACTTGCCCCAGGGTCATGAGCACCAGGAAGTCATAGGGCTGCAGCACGCCCTGGCGTTGACAGAATCCGGTCTCCTTGGCCAGACGATTCAGGCGTTTTGTTTAAAGGCGTCGAACACCTTCGTCAGGGCGGTGCTCATGCCCGGCTCCCCAAGCCCTGGGCGCGGACCAACGCGACCTCAGCGTGCACCCGGGCCGTCGTCACCGCTTTCAAGCGTTGATACCGCTTGAGTCGGCGCCGGACCTCAACCAGATCTCTCTGGGCAATAAAGAGCGTGGAGCTTTTCCCGGCCACGGTGAAGCTGAGTTGATGGTAGGGCCCATGCTTTTTGGGCTGCTAAGGGTCTTTACACTGACAACCTGGTGTGCCGCACACATTCCACTGTTGGCTTAGGCTGCCCGGCAAGACAGGACCGAGGGTGGTCAATTGGGTCTTAAGGCGGTGAAGCGTGCGTTCTTCTTTGGTCATCGAGTCCTCCCGGTAAAACCGATAGCAGTTGTAAGGCTACCGGTATACTAGCACAAAAAAAACGCCAAACAAGCGCTTCTTGAAGATTCCCCCCTCACTTTAGCTTAACAGCTATGGGCCGAAACCCGGCATCACCAATATTCACTTGGACACGATATTGGTAGAGAGAAGACCAAGCCATGTGCTTCATACCGTTCTGCTTTCTTTCCGTCTCTCCCACTCTTCCGATGATGTCCCACGTCGCGAGGTGTGTATGTGTGTCATACGTTCCCACAAATCTTTCACCACTCAAACAGCCGTACCCTCAAGGCCCTGTGAAAATACCATGTCCTCCCAATAAAAACACCTAGACGAAGGTCTAGGTGCCTCCCTTCCCGTCAGGGGGTCAGACTCGATTTCATTCCCCCTCCTGGCTCCTTTCAGGGACCGCTCTGCCCTCTTTGGCGTAGTCCTCCATTTTCCGTTTGCCTTCTGGATCAATGAAAGGCCCATTCCTGGTGTTCGCACAGGGGCTTTTCAAGTATTGTCATGGGAATCCTGCCCTTGGGGCTTATGCAGGTCTTGAGCGGAGGTCCGATGGAGGAGAGCTGCCCCTTGTAAGGCCAATTGCACTCGGGAGGTCAGATGGTACTTGCGGTAGATATTAGAGAGATGGAACTTGACGGTCCCTTCTTTGATACCTAAGCGATCCGCAATACATTGATTGGTTTGGCCCCTCAAGACTCCTTCGGCAATGTTTCGTTCTTGATCCGACAGGTCGACATCCAATGGTCCTGGCGTGCGATTTTTTTGAACCCCATTGTGTGCTGGGGGATTTTTTTGTTCTTCTTCTATCCGGAAATCATTGACCCACCCAATCACCAGTGGGCCACTCGGAATCAATCGCATAGTAGGGCCAGTCCTGAGTTATTGCCTTATTCTGGTAAATCTCCCCACCGGCTTCCGGTTCAGTGCCTGTGTAAGCTTCCCCGTCAACCAGACAGTTCGTATGTAGAGTTTTCAGACATATCCGCGAGATGGCCCGCTGCTTCGGGGCCAATATAATGCCATTGTAGTAAAAGAGGAGGCGTATGAGGCGAGCGTGATCTGCTCAGAGATGCAAGCCCTGGATTAAACATTATTGAGAAGATGGCCTAATTTGGCTTTTTTAGTCCGCAAATAATGCACGTTGGACTCCTGGGGAGTAATTTCAATGGGGATCCGCTCCACAACCTTCAAACCATAGCCCTCAATCCCGACAATCTTTCGAGGATTATTGGTAATCAGACGAATATTTTTGAGGCCTAAACTCACTAAAATTTGGGCGCCAATACCGTAATCTCGTAGGTCCGGTTTAAAGCCCAATTGCAGATTCGCTTCCACGGTGTCACTGCCTTGGTCCTGCAGGTGATAGGCCTTTATTTTATTCGTGAGGCCAATTCCACGTCCCTCTTGGTTGAGATAGAGGAGGACCCCTTTGCCCTCTTGCTCAATCAATTCCATGGCCCGATGAAGTTGCTCTCGACAATCACACCGCAACGATCCAAGCACGTCAGCCGTCAGGCAACCTGAATGCACACGAACCATGGTGGGCGTGGCATCAATGTCCCCTTTCACCAACGCAATATGCGTTCCCGTATCCAATTCATTTTCAAACACCACGGCCTCAAATTGCCCGAAATTTGTGGGGAGATTCGCTCGAACCATTTCTTTGACAAAGGTCTCGCGATGCAATCGATATTGAATCAAATCTTTCACCGTGATGATTTTCAATTGATGCTGTTTGGCAAATTCCAGAAGATGAGGGACGCGGGCCATCGTCCCATCATCATTCATAATTTCACAGATGACGGCAGCCGGAACGAGTCCAGCTAATCGAGCTAAATCGACGGAACCTTCTGTTTGTCCAGCACGCCGAAGCACGCCGCCCTTGTGCGCTTTGAGTGGGAAGACATGACCCGGCCGAGCAAAATCAGTGGGCTTAGCAGCTGGGTCCACCGCCAGTTTAATAGTGGTCGCACGATCAGCGGCGGAAATGCCCGTGGTAATATCCTTGGCGGCATCAATGGAAACCGTAAAAGCCGTTCCAAATGTCGCCGTATTTTCCTGGGCTTGCGGGGGAAGTTTGAGTTCCTCGACACGCTCTGGGGTTAACGCCAGGCAAATCAGCCCACGCCCGTATTTGGCCATGAAATTTATGGCATCAGGAGTGACTTGTTCGGCGGCTAATACCAGGTCGCCTTCATTTTCTCGATCCTCATCATCCACCAGAATGACACATTGACCCGCTTTGAAATCCTCTAAAGCGTCAGTAATCGTGTGAAATTGAGAGGTAGTTGGTGCCGGCGTTTCGTTGGTCATATTCGACGTGTCCCAATATGTATCATGCTGTATTTCCTCTTTTAGGTTCCTGAAGCGGCTTTGGGAGGAATAAATCGAGTTGAACGTTGCACAATCATAACACTAAGAGCAGCTAATCCTGAAACACATCCTAGCACAAGAAAACCAGATAAAAATGTCCCGGTCACGTCTTTCAGCCATCCAAATCCCGTGGGCAAGAGAAATCCACCCAAGCCACCGGCTGCGCCAATGAAGCCAGAGGCCGTTCCCATTATTCCCTGGAAACGACAGGATACGACTTGAAAGACCACACCATTTCCAAAACCCAAACACAACATAATGCCAAACACCATCGTCAGAGCCCAGGTGATGGTAGAAAATTGCCCCGAGGCCAAGCACAAAATCATCACGATGACAAATACCCCCTGCAGTAAGATAAGGCCTCCCAAGCGATCGGCAAGGAAACCTCCTATGGGCCGTGCCACGCTCCCGGCCATGGCGGCAAGAGCCGTCAATGATCCAGCGGTAACCATATCCACGTGAAACTCGTCATGAAAGTAAATAGGCAGATAACTTGCCAGTCCGACGAACCCACCAAAGGTCACGCCATAAAGTCCGCATAACCACAACATCGATGAATCTTGCAATCCCTGGAAGAGAAATGAAAGGTATCGAGGCGAATGTTTTTTTTCTAAATAATTTGTTGCAGAAGCTGGCTGAACCAACCAGAAAAACGCACCTGCCGTTCCCAACACAGGAATGAGCATGAGAGCAAAGACCTGATGCCACCCAACCATAGCCGCCAATCGAGGAGCAAAGAAGCAAGCCAGAAGGACTCCACTATTACCCACGGCTGCCACACCCATTGCCAGCCCTTGATGGGCAGGGGGATAGGCTTGGCTGGCTAACGGAAGCGCAATGGCAAAGCTTGCACCCGCAATTCCAAGGATGAGCCCAACGACCAAGATTTCTTCAAAGCTGGTCCCCCACTGCCATCCAAGGAGAAGAGCCACAGCTTCTAGTGCAAGAATGGCCAATCCCACGATTTTGGCCCCAGCCCAGTCCCCTAAGGGCCCGATCACAATACGGAGCAAGGATCCACCCAATAATGGGATACCAACTAAGAGTCCTTTTTGAGAAGCAGAAAGACTGAATTCTTCGGAAATGGGTATACTCAAGGCACCAATGAGGAGCCACACCACAAAGCTGACTTCAAAATGTAGCCATGCTCCAAGTAAACTTGGCCAATGACCGGAACGAAGAGCCTGCCAACCTTCCTTTAACATCGTTGGTTCAACCTACTGGTCTCATCATTTTTTTATCTAATCTTGAAGAACCATTCACTATTTATGGAGTCTTTTGAATTTTTCACTATAAAAAGTTTGGTCTGTGAGGACAACTGGGAAGGGAAAGGTGCCCCTTCATCTACCATGAAGAACAAAATTTCCACTGCACGTTATGGAGAAAATGATTTGGTCATAGGCGAAAAATTCATTACAATATCCTAGGCCTAAGCCCAAGGAATAAGGACCATCCCTTAGCATACATTCAGATGAAACCATCAAAAAAAGTTACATCAGAAGTCATTGATGTCCAGGCGACCCCTTTAGACTCTGTTGATTCCACTGAAGAATTCAACGCAGTCACCGACGAATTATTGCCGGTGGACAGCTTGTCTGACGAGGAGCACGCAGACCAAGGACCAGAGAAGACGAAGGATGATGTCTCATGGGAAAGTCTGTCCACGGCACTCACCCCGACGACGACGTTAGGCCGCTATCTGGCAGAAGTCCGGCGCTATCCCTTTCTATCAAAAGAAGAAGAGCTTCAACTCTTTCATGAATATCAACAACTTGGCACGCGGGAAGCCGCCGTCAAGCTTATTTTAGCCAACTTACGGGTGAGCGTAAAAATCGCATCGGAATATGGGCTTGCTGGTCTGGATCAGATGGATTTAATCCAAGAAGGGAATGTTGGATTACTGCAGGCCATGAAGAAGTTTGACCCGACCAAAAACGTGCGCTTCTATGCCTATGCGGCCTGGTGGGTACGAGCGTTTGTGTTGCGCTATCTCTTGAATAACTTTCGATTAGTCAAAATTGGGACGACACAAGAACAGCGTCGGTTGTTTTATAACCTGGGCCGAGAAAAAGCCAAACTCGAACGACAGGGCTATATCCCAGACCCTAAATTGTTAGCGGATCGCTTGAATGTTCGTGAACGAGACGTGGTGGAAATGGGCCAACGGTTGGGGAGTTGGGAATTATCGTTAGACCAACCCATGACTGAAGATGGTGAAGGAACCTTTCATGATTTGCTCCCTGCCATTCAAACGCCGGTTGATGATCAACTCGCCAATACGCAACTCCGGCTCCTCTTTCGGAAAAAGCTGGCAGAGTTTGCCAAAACCCTGACTGAACGTGAAGAGGATATCCTCCGAAATCGGATGCTGTCTGAAACCCCTGTCACCCTAGAAGGCTTAGGACGAAAATATTCTATTACGAAGGAACGCAGCCGGCAGATTGAGGCCAAAATTATTAAGAGATTACGCGAGTTTATGAAAAATGACATTCATGATTTTGAATTGCTTAAAAAATAACTCTTCGTATTTTCACCTAGATCTTGCCTGAGAAACTGAAATTTTACCCCTTTAGTTTTTTCCCTTCGCCCCTTTTCTTAAAAGAAGCAGGGAAAAATCTTCCCCTGACCCCTCTTGACTTCAATTTAACAGGACTTATCTGTGTTTCCAGCCAAGAAAATCGTGAGAATCTACCCAGTGCCACACGAACAAACAAGGCACAAAAGATCAAACGTTATGAGAAATTTTCATTAATCAAGCAGCAAACCACTGAAGGAGGTAAGCATGGCAGCCACGAAAGAAAAAAAAGAAACACCAGCCGGAAGCAGCGCCAAAGGGTTTCGTCCCCTTGGAGATCGAGTCTTCGTGACCTATACCGAAGAATTAGAACGAACAGCTGGCGGTATTTATGTGCCGGATTCAGCTCGGGAAAAGCCCCAACGCGGAACAATTGAAGCTGCAGGAGCTGACGTAGAAAATGTGAAGGTTGGCGACCAGGTCTTGTTCGACAAATATTCCGGCACCAAAATCAAGATTGAAAATGATGATTGTCTGATCTTGAAAGAAGAAGATATTTTGGGTGTGTTTGAAAACTAATACTACCGATATTTGTCAGAGAATAATTTTCTTGATATCCATTTACCGATTACAGATGATTTCTAAGGAGGACATGTATGGCTAAGCAGTTACAATACAGTGAACAAGCACGGGCTTCGATTCTTCGAGGCGTGAATAAATTGGCTGATGCGGTGAAAACCACATTGGGACCAAAAGGTCGCAACGCCATTTTGGATAAGAAATTTGGTGCACCAACCATTACCAAAGACGGTGTGACGGTCGCCAAAGAAATCGAATTGAATGAGCCCTATGAAAATATGGGTGCCCAACTCGTGAAAGAAGTCGCCAGCAAGACCAGTGATGTCGCCGGTGACGGAACCACAACTGCCACAGTGTTGGCTCAAGCCATTTACCGTGAAGGCGTGAAAAATATCACGGCCGGTGGCAATCCCATGGAAATTAAACGCGGGATTGATCAAGCTGTTGAAGTGATCATTGAAGAACTCAAAAAAATCAGCAGACCGTGTCAATCCAAGAAAGAGATTTCTCAAATTGGATCGATTTCAGCCAACAATGACCATACCATTGGTGATCTCATTGCTGAGGCCATGGACAAAGTCGGCAAAGATGGTGTGATCACCGTCGAAGAAGCCAAGTCTATGTCCACCTCTTTGGATGTGGTTGAGGGAATGCAATTTGATCGTGGATACATCTCCCCGTACTTTGTGACCAATGCTGATCGCATGGAATGCACGATGGAAGATGCGTTTATTATTATTGTTGAAAAGAAGGTCAGTGCCATGAAAGATTTGCTCCCAATCTTGGAGCAAGTGGCCAAAATGGGCAAGCCCCTCGTCATCATTGCTGAGGATGTCGATGGCGAAGCTTTGGCTACCCTGGTGGTGAATAAACTCCGTGGGACCTTAAATGTCGCAGCGGTCAAAGCCCCAGGCTTTGGTGACCGACGAAAGGCCATGTTGGAAGATATTGCGACGTTGACCGGCGGTCAAGTGATCTCAGAGGAAGTTGGTTTGAAACTTGAATCAGTCAAGCTGACGGACTTAGGACGAGCCAAACGAGTCAATATCGACAAAGACAATACGACGATTGTGGAAGGTGCTGGGGATCCCAAACGGATTGAAGGCCGCGTGAAGAATATCAAGGCCCAGGTTGAAGAAACCACGTCTGAATATGATCGAGAAAAATTGCAAGAACGCTTAGCAAAAATGGTTGGTGGCGTGGCCGTCATCAATGTTGGCGCCGCAACTGAGACCGAAATGAAAGAAAAGAAAGCACGCGTGGAAGATGCCCTGCATGCCACGAAAGCCGCAGTCGAAGAAGGCATTGTCGCTGGTGGTGGTGTGGCCTTGCTTCGCTGCATCCCTGCTTTAGAAAATTTAACACTCAATCATGACCAACAAGTTGGCGTGAATATCGTTCGACGTTCTTTGGAAGAACCTATTCGACAAATTTCTATCAATGCCGGCGCTGAAGGTTCCATTATCGTGGAGAAAGTGCGCGCTGAAAATGGCAACCGTGGATACAATGCTGGCACGGGTGAATTCGTGGATATGGTCGAAGCCGGCGTGATCGATCCCACCAAAGTGGCTCGTTGCGCCCTACAAAATGCTTCAAGTGTATCAGGCCTGATGCTGACCACTGAGGTGATGATCACGGACATTCCTGAAGAAAAGAAAGATGCAGGAATGGGCGGCGGTGGTCATGACCACGGCGGCATGGGTGGCATGGGTGGTATGGGCGGCATGATGTAATTCTTCTACTCTCAGGAGTAGAGATAGGGAGAACCTGGAGGGCACGCCCTCCAGGTTTTTTTTTGCACAGAGCCTCAACTTTCCAGCGATGTTTTTTTGAATTGGCTAATAGAGAAAATTACAGAAATTATTCACCAAGGATACTGCCGTGGCGTATCACGATAGAGATAGCCTCATCTTTTGAGAACGGATGTCATGACGATCAAAACATTCTCCGGCTTTAACCTTCTTGAACCCATTCAGCGAGCCCTTCATGAGATTGGCTATGAAGTGCCGACTGCTATCCAACAAGAAGCGATTCCGCTTATTTTGGAACATCATGATTTACTAGGAATTGCACAAACAGGGACGGGGAAAACAGCAGTGTTTTGTTTGCCAATTCTGCATCAACTGCATACACGACAGGTACCTCGAGAACCTCGTTGTCCACGAGCTCTTATATTGACTCCGACGCGTGAACTTGCCATTCAAATTCACCAAAATCTAGAATCGTATGGGCGCTTTCTCAATCAAAAATATGCCGTCATTTTTGGTGGGGTTGGGCAAGGCAGACAAGTGCGAGCGTTACAGCAGGGCACCGATGTTCTTGTGGCGACTCCTGGACGTTTGCTTGATTTAATCCAACAGAAACATTTACGCCTTGGCAAGGTCGAAATATTTGTGTTAGACGAAGCTGATCGTATGTTAGATATGGGATTCCTTCGCGATATTAAAAGAATACTCCCTCTGCTTCCAGCCAAGCGACACACCCTCTTTTTTTCCGCCACCATGCCGACTGAGATACAGAAACTTGCACAGACCATCTTGACGAACCCCAAAAAAGTTGAAGTCACCCCTCATGCGATCACGGTGACACTTATTCATCAGACAGCCATGTTTGTGGAAAGAAAAGACAAGATCAACCTACTTGTTCACTTGTTGAAAAATAAGAAACAACAAAAAACACTTGTGTTTGTCGCCATGAAACATATGGCCAATCGAGTGGCCCAAAAGCTTGAAAAACACGGCATTGCTGCCACGGCGATTCATGGGAATAAAACCCAAGGTGCGCGACAACAAGCGATTCAAGATTTCACCCAGGGCCACGTACAGGTGATGGTGGCGACCGATATTGCGTCACGCGGCATAGACATTGACGGCATCACTCATGTGATTAATTACGAACTCTCCAACATTGCTGAAAATTATGTCCATCGCATCGGCCGAACAGCTCGTGCGGGGGCACATGGAACAGCTATTTCCCTTGTGACAGGTGAAGAAAAATCGTACCTCGTCAATATCGAACGAACGACCAAACACCCAATAGAAATCATTACACAGCAACCCTATCATTCTGAGACTGCGGCAAGGGCCGGCATTCTTAGCATCGGAAAAGCCAAAGCCCAGATGGAAAAGCGTGTAAAGTGGAGGAGACGATGAATGGCCTTCACTGGGCTGTCCTACCCATTGAGTCTTCGTGATTTGGAAGAGCAGGTTGGGTGACCTCAGACTCCACGATTACCCCATCGGGCATCAAACAGAGCACAGAACTTGGCGAAGGCTTCCAGGGGGGCAAGAGACCGATCAGGAAAAGATGGCGTCCGTATGAGACCTCCATTCGGGGCAAGGACAAGTGGGGATCGCTGTATCGTGTGGGATCGAGTTGATGGGGATGCACATGATCAAGAAAAGGCAGATGGCAAACCTCGAACGTGAAATCCTCGATATGGTTGAATCGTTCTAGGCGTTAGCTGCCTTAGCCTGCCGCTTATGATGAATCATGCACGCCTTTATGTATTGAAACGCGGTTTGCGACAGATTCATCTATGCGTTCTACGCCTTCCTTTCATCATCACTACCACATTGCGACACATACGGTATCTCACCGTTTCCCTCTTCTTAGTCGGTTGTGTCCCCTCGCTCACCTGGATTCCCGATCCATCACCGATTCCCTCTTGCGAACCAGATAGGCTGGTACAGTGGACGGACTTCACCCCTCGGGTGCCACAGGATCAGCGAGGGGCAGAAACAGCCATTCGTTTCCTGCATCATCCCCTTCAGCATCGACTCTCCATTGCGTTTGACTTTGACCATTCGTGGGTGAGGCCGGACTTGATCGATCCGAAAAATGTCACGTTTTGGCGGATGTCTGAGCATCTCCTGGCTCACGAACAACTGCATTTTTTGATTAGCTGTTTGGTGGTTCGACAAGCCAATCTTTCCATGACCGAACAGGATGATTTAGGGAAAATGTTAGCGTTAACGAAATCTGTCGCCCAACGATTGAATCTTCAATATGATTCCGATACCCAGCATGGGTTAAACCTTGACGCCCAACAATCCTGGGAAACCGAAGTCATGAGTCAATTTGAAGAGCTGGGTACGCACCCTTTCTCCCCTTGGGTCTCTCAAACAGGAGAAAAAATGAAATTTTGACAGCCTCTTTCTCTATTGTGGTATAACGAAAGCACGTAGAGTGGCAAACGTTTCAATGCTTATCTTTTTTATTCTTTTTACAGTAGGTCATCATGAATCATGATCCCAACAGTCGACCCATGAAAAATTCCGATTATTTCCGTTCCATTTTTTGCCTGTGCCTTGGGTGTTTTTTGCTAAATGGCATGGAGCTCCCTATTGATTCAGTTGAAGCTGCTGAGTCTCAATCCCGCACTGAAGCCAATTGCACCATTGGGATGGTCAAGGGGGATAAAAAAGCCGAATGTTCTGTCCCGATTCTGAATGGATGTACGGTGGCTCAGTTTCCAGGCTATGACGAGCCATGGGCGGAAGCCTCAAAAGGTGGTGCTACCTCGTGCAAATTTGATACAGAAAAAACGAATTGGAAAACCTCCATCGTAGGCACATGTGACGCCTGCAAAACCGAACAATGTACAGGTCGATTTACGGTCATGTTTAATTGCGCTGATAATGTGCCACCTGCCAGCCCCGCCTTTCCTCAACAACCATAGCATTCGTCTCACATAGACCACAGTGTCGACTCACATGGCTTCTTCGTCGACCCTTGTCAGCCAGATTAAAGCGCAAGCCCAAACCTTGGGCTTTGATACCATTGGGATTGCCCGTGTTTCTCTTCCCAATCCTGATATCGTTCCGTCATCCAAGTCCACCACCCCAGATTCTGTTCCCTTCCCCCTCCCCAAGCATCTCTTGAATCGATTAACCCATTGGTTGGAGCAACGCTTTCACGGCACCATGGCATGGATGGAGCGAGATCCGCAGCGCCGGTCTGATCCCGCTCAAGTGCTTCCAGATTGCCAATCAATGATTATGGTAGGAATGAACTATTACACGGACCATGTCGCTGATGAGACGCATCAAGCTGGACGAATTGCTCGTTATGCCTGGGGAAAAGATTATCATGACCTGATGAAAACTCGCCTCAAACAATTAGAGGCGTTTCTACACGAACAGATCCCTGACATTCAGACTCGCAGTTATGTCGATACGGGACCGATTATGGAGAAAGCCTGGGCACAGGAAGCCGGGATTGGTTGGATTGGCAAGCACACCAATCTGGTTTCGACCAGTTATGGTTCGTGGTTGTTGTTGGGAGAGATCCTGACAACACTAGAATTAGAACCAGATGAGCCTGCGACAGATCTGTGTGGATCATGTTCATTGTGCATTCAAGCCTGTCCTACCGGGGCGATTGTGGAGCCCTATCAGCTCGATGCCGAGCGGTGTATTTCGTATCTCACTATCGAACATCGCGGGCAATTATCAGATATTGCACCTGAACTGCGAAAAAAGATGGGGAATCGAATCTTTGGATGTGATGACTGCCTCGATATCTGCCCGTTCAACGTCAATGCCCAACCGACAAGGGAACCCCATTTTCAACCCACATCATGGACTCTCCATCCGCAGTTACCGCAATTAGCCTCACTAACCCAAGAAGAATTTCGTTCCATGACGAAAGGCAGTCCCATCCGACGCCCCAAATACGAAGGCTTTCTTCGCAATGCCCAGATTGCCCTTCAAAATCAGACGTCCTCTCCCTCGTCTACCGCAACTCAACAATCGTGACCCCATCTCCCCCCTCAGCCGGATCCCCTGCACGATAACTATCCGTATAGGGTGACGATTGGCAAAGCTGCCGGATACCGGTCTTAAGGGCACCAGATCCCTGCCCATGAATAATCTTCACATATTTGGCCTGGTCCATCAGAGCTTGATCCAATGCCGCAATCGTCTTCTCTATGGCCTCTTCTAGACGTATGCCTCGAAGATCGAGTTCCTGTTGATAGAACCCCGTTTTCATTGAAGAGTGAGCTGAAGCGACGGAAGAGCCAGTAGCAACTTGAAGAGTGTGAGATTTCGACTTGGTTTTTGTTCGTGAGGATGCGGCTACGTGTATAGCTGAAGGTGAAATTTTTATGGTCTGAGACCCCACGCGAATGGAGACCTGTTTTTTTCCTTCAGGATCTTCTTGCAGAATACCCACCGTGCCCAACTCATCAATTTCCACAAGATCCCCCACTTTGGGAATGCTCAAGGAGGGAACCCCGACACTTGGCAATTGTTCTTTCATCTGTTCGTCGATAGCAGTCAGTGATCGACGCATCGCTTTCACGTGAGATGGGTTTTTCTCTTTTTTGAGAGTGTCGACAATGTCATTGATCTGGCGTTGCGCCTTAGAAAACTCGCGTTGCCATTGCTGACGATGCCGTTGCCGGTCTTCTTGTTGCTGAGTCGCAAGGTGCTCACGTAGAACATGCGTTTCTTCTAACACCCGTTGCGCTTCTTCATGCCGCGCGTGAGCCTGCAATCGTTCTTCTTTCAACTGGGCATGGGTGTGTTGAAGCCGTTGAAACACATGGTCAAGATCTTGGTCTTCTTGCTGGATCAATTCACGTGCCTGGTGAAGAATTTCTGGTTCCAATCCTAATCGACAGGCAATATCCAAAGCTGACGATCCACCTGGGATTCCATCAATGAGTCGAAAGGTGGGCGAAAGATGTTCCATGTCAAATTCCTGGCTGGCATTTCGAACCTGGGAATTTCGATACGTGAGGGTTTTTAATGAAGGATAATGTGTGGTCACAATATTGATACATCCCAAATCGCTCAAACGATTTAAGATGGCCTCGGCTAAGGCCGCGCCTTCAATGGGATCCGTTGAGCTTCCCACTTCATCTAACAACACCAAACAAGAATATGGCGAGACGGTCTTCTGGGATTGGAGTGTTTCCAGTAAGGCAATTAGAGAGAGAATATGCCCAGAAAAACTGGAGAGATCTCGGGTTAAATCTTGCGTATCTCCAATGTCTGCATAGACGCGGTCGAAAAAGACCATTTCGGAATCGGGAGCGCAGGGAGGAAGCAGGCCAACCTTGACCATCAAGGCAATGAGCCCAACCAATTTAAGGGTGACCGTCTTCCCTCCGGCATTTGGTCCGGAAATAATTAAGGTATGAATATCTTCATCAAGATGAACCGTATTGGCCACCACGCGATCTTTTGTTAACACCAAGAGTGGATGTTTGGCTTGGATAAGATGTATCCGATGCTGCCGGGTTACATGGACCGGAGAACCCTCGATTTTTCTACTGAACCGTGTCTTCGCGACCAAACAGTCCAACTCGGCCAGTCGTTGAATGTTTTCTTGGAGAGGCACCACGTTCTCAGCGACGGCATCGGAAAGATCCTGTAAAATTCGATGTGTCTCCTGGGCAACCTGCAGATCGGCGAACTTAATGCCATTATTCAATTCGATTAAATTTCTTGGCTCGATGAAGACCGTCGCGCCACTGCTGGAAATATCGTGAATAATGCCATCCACTTCATGTTGTCGTTCAGCCTTGACTGGAATGACATATCGATTTTCCCTCTCAGCAAAATATTGCCCTTGTAACCGTTCTTCGTATTGGTGTGAAGACACCAAATGCTCTAATCGACGTCGTATTGTCTGGCGAAGATTCTGGCTTTTCTGGGTGAGTTGTTGGAGAAGGGGACTTGCTGATTCTCGAAGTTGTCCCTGCGGATCTACGCAATGATCAATCGTGTGCAGCACCCACGTGAGTTCCTCAAGCTGAGTGGCCCGAGAACTCACGATGGGGCACTGAAGGTGATGTCCCTCCAACCATCGTTTCGTGCTTTGGCTCATGGCCAATACAAGGGAAATATCCCGCAAATCCAAACCTTCCAAGACACCGCCCTTCGCGACGCGCCCCAGGTGCGAACGAATATCAGGGAAATTCAAGGGGGAGAGTGGTGACGTGCTTTCAAGCATGTGAAGCATTTCAAACGTTTCTTGTTGTTGCGCCTGGGCTGTATCGACATGGTCAGCGAATGGAAGAACACGACACAGTTCTGCGCCCATACTTGAGGCCGCGTGATAAGCCACCGCATTCAGTAACTGATGCCATTCTAGAACCTGTTCCGTCTGTTGAACGAGCGAGGATTTGGACATAACAGACAGTGTAAAAAGCGCGAGGATAGGATGCAAGTCTCAAGAAAAGAGAGAAACCATGTAGCAAATCACAAGGAGTTCAGTGGGGAAGAAGAAGAGGAGGAAGAAAAAGCTTCTAGTAAATAACCCCGCCCAAAGGGCGGGGCTTTTGAAGAAATTTAAAACAACTTCATCGAGCAATACATTTGCACAAGGCGTCGTCGAATATCTTCTCGAATAATTCGAAACAGATATTGCTAAGTCTGGGCGATGTGCCATTTCGTCTCATAACCCGTATGGTTTGTTCCTTAAGCTGACATGCGCACAGGCAATCACAACCGTGACCGGCCGCCGCAGCCGGCTGAACGTTTCCTCCCCGCCCAAAGGGCGGGGCTTCCACGTTCGTTTTAGTAAATAACCCCGCCCAAAGGGCGGGGCTTTTGAAGAAATTTAAAACAACTTCATCGAGCAATACATTTGCACAAGGCGTCGTCGAATATCTTCTCGAATAATTCGAAACAGATATTGCTAAGTCTGGGCGATGTGCCATTTCGTCTCATAACCCGTATGGTTTGTTCCTTAAGCTGACATGCGCACAGGCAATCACAACCGTGACCGGCCGCCGCGGCCGGCTGAACGTTTCCTCCCCGCCCAAAGGGCGGGGCTTCCACGTTCGTTTTAGTGAGAATGTAAGGCTCAGAGCGTGGTTATTTTTTTTCCATAGTATCAACAGAGGTTTTCAGATCTTCGATGGCCTTTTGAATATTTTCCTTAATATCTTGCCATGCTGTTTCACTATTATCTCGCAGTTTTTCAATGCGAGGAATCAAGGTGTCTCGTTGTTGTTTGAAGTTATCTAATTGAGTCTGAAGTTTCTCCCGAGTCTTTTCTTGTAATGCCAAACTTTGTTCTCGCAATTTTTGTATTTGCCCATCTAAATCCGTAATTTGTTTTTGCAGATTCTCGGACGAGAGCACCCCATCTTTTGGAGTGGGTGAAGTTGTTTCCTGTTTACTCGCCCCACCTTCAGCCGCTACGGGGGCTACCGTCGTTCCAATCCATAAACAGGCCAAACACAACCCCAAGCTCAATCGACTGTTAATGCTAGGCGAAATTCCGATCATGCCCAACCCTCTCTTTCTGCTTTAAATGCTATCACAGGCAATACTTCTTGCCCAGAATGGACTTTTCATTTCAATTCTGAAGAATCATCATCAAAACTTGCCCCACTGGCTGAAGTGGCTTAGAATGCCAGCCTTTTTGAGGATATGAGTATGACACCAGAAGACGCCCGTGTGTATCTCAACTATCTCCTGACGCTCAACCTTCGCCAAGAGGAAGCGTTTGGACCATTAGCCTTGGCTTTTGTCAAAGAGAACGACCTTGGACAGTTGGGGCTGCTGCCTGAAGAACAATTTAATTTGTTCATGGCCACAGCCACAGTATTTTCTGCCGAGCCCAAACGCTATACGATGAAATTAGAGTTACTGCAAAAAGCTCGCCAATTGTTGCCAAGTACAAGATATGACCATCCCGAATTAGGCCAAGACCTCGAACATTTAATCAAAAAGACTCAAAGCGATCTGCAGCGATATAGCGAGGCCATGAAGGTTTCTCGCCCTCAGGCATTAGATCGGCAAAGCTTGATCGTCGAAACCGATTTCCCGGAATATTTTTTAGAGATCGCCCAAAAGCGAGCGTCGACCTATTACCAAGAGAAATATCGGTTAACCAAAGAGGCAAAAACTGCCCAGCACTTTGGTGGTGCAGCGAAAAAGTTCGAACCGGAGAATGAATCAATTCACAAAGAATTTCCTGGTGCATGTGCTCCATTCATGAATGCGCGAACGAATCCCCTTCATCTCCTCCTGCCGTTTGATTTAAAAATCAGTCGAAGCCCAGAAGAGCCGCTAGAGGGGGGCATTCGGATTTTTTATGGGAAGATGGGCTACTCTTTTCCCTTGCGATATGAGATGGGCAAATTGTGCAGTTACCATGACGGACAGGTCTTGGATGTCGATCTTCAAGATCCCAATCTAATTTTCGTCTCAGTCTCCGCAGTCAAAGATCCTGATTTTCCTCAACACCCCTCTGAAGACAATCCGTCGATCCCGCCCGAACTCGCTTACCCCATGGCCATTTTGGAACATACAGGAAGCTTAGGTCCCTTCATCCAAGTAGCTTGCAACATTAAGGTCTGGTTCGATGCCGCGATTGTCTCGCTTCTTATTCAAGGGGCTCCAGATCTCGCTGAGTATGGACTCCAAGGCGGGGCCGGACTCATGACGCGTTCCTATGCCTCCGACAAAGTTGAATCCTATGTGCAAAATCTTTCGCAACCTTGGCAAGAAGGATTGAGTTTTAATTTTGTTAATCTGCACCTAGCCCTTAATCCCGGCATTGATAGTGCGATCATTCCAAGCGGGACCCCGATTTTTTCAGTGTTTCCCGTCCTAAATCGACAGTGCTACCGGTATATCGACCGTCGCACCATTGATCAAAATCCCTAAACAGTATTCCCCCCAAGATTCCGTCTTGAATCTTCTGTGGTATTCTCATCTAGCCACGATTCCCATCAATAATAACGGCAGCACAGCGTATGAATTCTTATCCCATCATTTTTTCCCTGCGCATCGGCCTGATTGTGTTCGCTGGTTTCCTGAATGGCTGCTTTGGCCATGACCAAATACCGCAATCTCTCAACCAGAATGAGACTCAACGTGGCATGGCTTCCTGGTATGGCCCTAGTTTTCATGGCAAACCATCGGCAAGTGGCGAACCCTATGATATGTGGGCACTAACGGCTGCCCATCAGGCTTGGCCATTTGGAACATGGGTGCAAGTCCAAAAGGTGGCTACTGGCGAGACAGTAACGGTGCGTATTAATGACCGTGGCCCCTTTATTAAGGATCGAATCATTGATTTATCGTACGCGGCCGCGCGTGAGTTGAGTATGATAGGGGAAGGAACGGCAGAGGTAAGCCTCACGATTCTGGATAGATCACAACCTTCGATGCCATCTCAAACCACGGTTCAACATTTCTGGGTTCAAGCTGGAGCCTATACCTCGTTAACGGAAGCCATGACACTTCGAGAGCGCCTGGCACATGACTATGCTCACGTACGAGTCAAGACAGTCACCTTGCCTTCAGGAGAATGGCATCGAGTCCAAATTGGGGCCTTTGATTCGAAGAAAACCGCTCAAACTGTTGCGAGAGCCTTAAAGAAAAGTTGGGGAGTTGAGCCGACACTTCTTTCTTCTAACTAATTGAAATATAAAATGAAATTTATGAGAACACCAGAAATCGTTGCCATAATCCCCTACCCTATGGTAGCCTGATTCTTACATGAAAACTGATGGGTCAAGACATCGAATCGTCGATGACAACTCTGGCCAAACTATTAATCCCTCTTCACATCTTCTGATACCATTCTCTCTCATAGCTCGTTTCTCCAATCTGGTAGCGACCTCAAGGACTATTTCCGGCACTTACCCTGCTGGAGTACGCTAATCCACCTATGGATTTTCTCGCCGTCCTTATCTGTATAGGACTGTCAGCATTTTTCTCAGGGGCGGAAATCGCCTTCTTCTCCATTACCGAATCTCGTTTGAAGACATTGGCCGACGGGGGCCATAAAAGGGCAAAGATGGCCCTCAAACTCCGCTCCAACCCCCAACGCCTCCTTTCCACGATTCTCATCGGGAACAATCTCGTGAATATCATGGCCGCGTCTTTGGCCACCTTAATTGCCATTCGAATGTTCGGTTCGGAGGCCGTGGCCGTGGCCACAGGGCTTTTGACATTCATGGTCCTCTTATTTGGTGAAATTGTACCTAAAACGCTCTGCGCCAAATATGCTGAAACGGCCGTACAGATTCTGGCCTACCCTATTTATTGGTTGGAACAGCTATTTTTCCCCTTCCTATACTTCCTGGAACCGTTCATTTTAAAGCTCACCGGTGGCCGAGGCCTCACCGTGCCTTTTATTACAGAAGAAGAACTCAAGATCATGTTGGACGCGGGTGGCAAAGCCGGAGTCTTAGAAACAGACGAAGTCAGAATGATCAAAAACGTCTTCGAATTTAACGACGTCACAGCAGAAGATGTTATGACCCCGCGCATCTACATGTTCATGCTAGACGGGACTCAAACGCTGGAAGGCGCACGGCAGGAACTCTATAAAGTGAAACATTCACGTATCCCAATTCATGATGGAAACCCAGACAATATTACCGGCATCCTCTACCGCAGCCATGCTTTAATGGAATTAGCGCAAGCGCACACCCAACTCAAGCTAAACGAATTGTCCAAACCGACACTGTTTATCCCTGGCACCAAACCAGCAGATGAATTGTTAAAACAATTCCAAAAAGAAAAACGCCATATTGCCCTTGTGGTCAATGAATTTGGCGGAGTGATCGGTCTGGTAACCGTCGAAGATTTATTAGAAGAAGTCGTGGGAGAAATTTTGGATGAAGGAGACCTTCATGAAGAATGGATTCAACGAACCGGGAAAAATCAAATCTTAGTAGATGGTCGAACAGAGGTGCGTCGTATTAATGAATTCTTAGACGTCGAATTAGATGACGAGCAAAATACGATTAGTGGACTGATCCTCGAAGAGCTCGGCCACATTCCAACCGTCGGTGAAAAAGTCAATACCGACAATTGCCTCCTCATTATCCACGAGGCTGACGAACGCTCCATTAAAAGCGTTCAAATCATCAAAGAAGAAGTCGTCTCAGAAACCACGACCGAAGAACCCTCCCCCGTTGCCTCAGAGTCCTAATAAATCCCTTGTTCTCATCTGCCTCCGTTATTTTACCAACGCATCAGCTAACAAACCCACGCTCGTCGCAAAATACGTCGACCGGTTCCATTTCATAATCACTCGATAATTATCGTAGACCAGATAAGCCGGCCCACCTGTGCCATCCGGCAACACAATCGAGGCTTGAAAGGGAGCACGGGGAAGGTCATGCCCATTGCTCTTTAGCACCCCTATTTTTTGCCATGCCTGAAGGGACTTACTGATTTTTAAATTTGCCTGTTTAATATTGAACGCTTTTGGAAGATGTACTTTCCGGCCCCAAATCTGATTGCTCTTCCAACCTGCTTGCGAAAGATAATTCGCAGCAGAGGCAAAGACATCTGCTGGAGTCGTCCAAATATCTTTCCGCCCGTCCCCATCATAGTCGACAGCCAATCGCAAAAAGCTCGAGGGCATGAATTGACATTGCCCCATGGCTCCCGCCCATGAGCCCTTCATCATCTCCAGAGAAATATGATCATCCTCTAAAATTCGAAAGGCATTCAACAGTTCCGTACGAAAATACTGACTACGGCGACCATCAAACGCTAATGTCGCCAAAGCCTGCACCACGCTATATCCACCAGTGTTCTTCCCATAATTGGTTTCAATCCCCCAGAGCGCTACGATAAATCTGGGTTGCACACCATAATGTTGGCCAATCTCAGTCAAGAGATCGCGATGTTGAGCCATCATCTCACGCCCACGTTGAATCCGAAGTTGAGACACAATTTTCTTACGATATTCCCCAAACGTCATTCTGCCCTCTGGCTGTTTTCGATCCAGTTCTATGATCCGTGGAATAGGGGTAACACCTTTAAACGCCTGATCCACAAGAGGAGGTGCAATTCCCTTCTGTGTCGCCTCTGCCTTAAACGCCTTCACCCATTCCTCAAAGTTCACCTCTCCCAAAACCGGTTGTACAAAGACCCAAGTAAGCAGTCCGACTACGAATAAAAATTTCATTAAACCACCCTTACTCCATTCAAGGTTCATTGGGTTCCAATTTCTTCCCAGGAAAATAGTATTTCCCATCATACTACGAAAAACCCTTCCGGCTAGAATGCGGTATGCCACTTAGCTTACCTAGGAAAAATAATCCTGGGCTGATAGCGCTGAATGAATACACGGCGCATCGGAGTTACCCTAGGTCATACGATTTCTTTGGATCGGTTAATTTCGAGAGAGTCCTCACTTCTAAACATCTTACCGGATGCTTTTAAGTGATTTCTGATATCGCCGGGGTTCGCTCCGGCAATATAATTAACCAAAAGAACTTCAAGAGAAATGTCAGGGATACAGACAGAAAGAAGGGCAGGTAATTAGAGATTGTTCCTTTGTGGTCTATTTGCTGGATTCTACCCCACCTTAATCCTCCCCTTACAAAGGGGAGGGAAATTGCGAAAAGACAACTTTCACATGCCTAGCGGTCCATAAATACTTGGAAGTAGCAAGGACAGAGAATATGCAACTTTGGAGGGGAAAGGTTGTTAGGAATTGGCAGGCTTGTTATCAGATAACAAAGTTCTGAAAGCGGATTCATCAAGCACCGAAAGGTTTAAGGATTGGGCTTTCTCGAGTTTCGATCCAGCCTCAGTTCCAGTAACCACATAATCCGTCTTCTTACTTACACTTGACATCACCCGCCCCCCAAGGGCTTCAATCTTTTCCTTTGCCTCATCCCGGGTCATCCCTTCCAGCGTTCCCGTCAGGACGAAACTTTTACCGGCAAACGGTTTCTGTGAACTTTCGGCTACCACATTAATTTCTTCAACCTGAATCCCCAGCGCTAGCATGCGTTGAATCACTTGAAGGTTTCGTTCTTCTTGAAAAAAGCTTTCTACGCTCGCTGCGATCTCCGGTCCAATTTCATGAATCGCTTGAAGTTCATCTTTTGATGCCTGTTGAATCTTTTTCAATAATCCATAATGATTGGCCAGCACTTTGGCAACATGAGAACCCACATGCCGAATCCCTAATCCAATTAAAAATCTTGGTAACACCGCCTGCTTGCTTTTATCCAAACCGTCGATTAATTGAGTTGCCGACTTTTCCGCAAAACCTTCCAGCTTCAGGAGCTGTTCTTTCTTGAGGGCATAGAGGTCACTCAGGTCCTTTACTAATGCTTCATCCACAAATTGAGCAATGGTTTTCTTCCCTAGGCCATCAATGTTCATGGCCCCTTTGGACACATAATGTTCAAGTGATCCTTTGAGTTGTGCCGTACAGACAGTTTGGCCAGTGCAATATAAGATAGGACCTTCTTGAATCGCATGAGACTGACAGACGGGACAATGCTCTGGCGGCACAAAAGGGTCCGTTCGTTCTTCTCCTGGCACCTCTACCCGCTCAACGATATCCGGAATGACGTCCCCTGCCCGCTCCACCTTGACCGTATCCCCCACTCGCACATCTTTCCGGGCAACTTCTTCAACATTATGTAACGAGGCCCGGCTCACCGTGACCCCACCAATATCGACTGGATCCAACATGGCAATGGGTGTGAGCGCCCCGGTTCGTCCAACCGATACGGCAATGGCCCGTACTTTCGTCAGTTCTGTTCTGGCAGCAAACTTATACGCGATAGCCCATCGAGGACTGCGAGATTTTTCTCCTAACTGCTTTTGCCAATCAAATCGATTCACCTTGATGACAATCCCATCGATTTCAAAGGGAAGGGCGTCTCGCTGGTCAGCCATTTCACGATGAAAAGCCAAGGTCTCTTCTATGCTTGGACAATTTTGTCGGAATTGAGGAATCGGGAGTCCCCAAGATTCTAGACAGAAGACCGCATCAAAATGGGTAGCAGGTTTTTCCTCTCCCTCATTCATGAAGTCATAGCAGGTTATCGTTAATGGTCGTTTCGCGGTGAGTTGTGGATCTAATTGTCGTAAGGCACCAGAAGCCGAATTGCGCGGATTGGCAAAGGGCTCTTCACCCATCTCCGTCAATCGTTGATTGAGCTGATGGAAATCAGGCAGTTTAATGAAGACCTCCCCGCGCACTACCAAGTGAGTGGGGAATCCTGTGGCTTCTTTTAATCGTAATGGCAACGTACGAATCGTGCGAAGATTGTGGGTGACATCTTCGCCAATGGTGCCGTCACCGCGTGTGGCGCCACGGACAAACATCCCGTGTTCATACGTCAGTTCAACCGAAAGTCCGTCAAACTTGGGTTCAGCTGAATAGCTTATATGTTCTTCACCCAAATCGCGACGCACGCGTTCATCAAAAGCTCGAACGCTATCTTCCGTCATTTCGGAATCCAAACTTAACAGCGGAAATTCGTGGTGAACTTTTTGAAATTGTGGGAGAGGCGTTCCTCCTACCCGTTGCGTCGGAGAATCTGAGGTAATGCAATCGGGGAATTCTTGCTCGAGACGTTGAAGATCTTTATAGAGCCTGTCATATTCCGCATCAGAAATTTCTGGTCGGCTCTGCACATAATACAACTCATCATGCCGGCGAATGGCTTGGCGAAGTCCTTCAAGTTGTTGTTGAGGTGAGGCCACAGAAGGAAAAGGGACTAGAGTGGAAGACACACCGTGTTATTCACGAATAAATCGAGCCGCATAACTTCGGATTTCATGACCGTTTAATACATGAAACTGGCGCAAGCGGGCAACTGTTTGTCCTGAAAATCGATGCAGCGGCAATGGTACCAGTTTCCGTCCAAACCGGCGGGCAATATTTCGCCAGGCGGCTTTGAGTGGAACTGGAGAGACGACGGCGACATGAGGTTCCTGTGAATGGGCACAAGCTCCTGCTAATAGTCGTTCTTCCAACGTGGTCGTAAAGTTGAACAACGGATTATCCCAAATATCAGGAATGGGTCGTGGTGGATACAAAAACATCGTCCCGCCATACTGGGCCTGTCCAACCCCAGGGCCAACCATGTGCGTGGAAAATGGCGTGGCATAAAAGCATAGGGTTGATTCTTCTTGATGCTCGGCAAACCAGGTCGTTCGCCAGGTATAGATATTCGGATCGGCGGGAACCTCAAAGAGAAACACCAGAACTTCAATCGTTCCCCTGGCCGGAGGCGTGACTTTAACTTGCAGATCGAAAACGGATCGTTGAGGTTTGGCCGCCCATTTTCGAAGCGTCTCCCGTACATCAATGCCATCCTCAAGCGAAGTGCTGAAAGTTTCAACCCTTGCTAAATCTGCTCCCAAAACCTGTTGACTCTGTTGGCGCACATGGGAGGCAAACGATTCAATCCGGACATCTTCCGGAGGCCAGGAGCATTGCCGATAAGGATTCCACCGATGAGCCCACGATTGTTTCTGAAGGATGGGCGGCCTGGGACGCAGCTTCAAACTCCGCCAAGCTTGTGGGTCTCCTAGTAGGCGATTCTTGGCTTGCAAGATGTCGCCACCTGGATCCTGGAGTTCTCCCATGCCCATGGTCGCTATCGGTTTGATCGTGAATTGTAAGGGGTCGGGTTGATACTCATAGGTCTTTGCCGTTTCTAACAAGGTCAGGGCAAAGGCATCACCAGCCATTTGTTGGGCAGCATGAACGAGTGTATACAAATCAGGCTTCAGCCGATGTTCAAGAAGCGTCCGGTTCCGGACATAGTGAAAATATCGCTGCAACAATTGAGGCGTAATCCAATTGGCTTCCTGCATCACGGTCGAAGAACGAGAGGCCAGCCATCGCGACCGCGCTTCAATCACCAGTTCTTTCATCCCATCAATCGAGAGATGGGTATCGGAGCGGGCCTCTTCTCGTCGCTGTTCGTAGAGTTGAGTCACGAAGGGTAATTCACCTAACAGGAAGTAGAGCGAGGCCGGCTCCACGTTCCACCACGCCGGGCGCTCGGTTAACTTGTCTGGAGCCTCATAAGGCATTCGATCATGATAGGCTTGGCGAACCCACGGCCAGTCCATGAGTGGGCACAGACACACAATGTGACGATAGTCTAATTCCAATTCATGTAACCGAAATGCCAACCAAGCAATACGGGCTTGACGTTGACTCCCTATTTCAGGGGGCGGCAAAAACGGAATGGCGGCTGCGGAAAAGCTGGTGAGCGGGACTGCCTTGAGAACATACGGATCAGGACCCACCCAAGAGGTTGGCTGGAAAGACGCGACCTCACGATCGATATAGGCACGAGCGATCCCTTCTCCCATCGCCACACGGATTCCCATGATCACCGGTTGGCAAGGATCGATTGGCACATAGGAACAACTCAAAGCCTCGTCGGCACCCTGTTCAGGGCACACAACCAAACTGATGATCGGGAGTGTGGCGACTCCTTCTTCCACAAGGGACTCAACCGATGGTGGGAGCGGTAGAGCGAGACAATCAATTTCCTGAGACACCATAAGGTCTCGAACGGTCTGGGCCATATCCCCGCTTCCATGGACGATAGGCAACACGTGGAGGCGAGGAGATAGGGTGAAAATCGTATCGGGTGGCATGGCAGGTAGAGACATGGGGGACTTTAGTTCAAATGTTACGAGCCCACTCTGGGTAATGAAATCGGCGGTTAAGGGGAAGCGGTCCCTCGGCCAAAAATAGACGTCAATGATCAGGGTGAAGAGGCGAGTCTTCTTCAAAAAAGAAATCGCCGAGACCTTGGGGTAGCCCTTGGCCACCTAACGCATGAGACCGTCGCTTGGCCAAACCATCCAGATCCAACGTCTCTTCTCCTAAGACTTTAATTAAAGCTTCACGCCACACCGCATCACGCGCCAACGGATGCTGGGAATCTTGGGCCATCCGCTTCAGGGCATATTGAACCATATGAATCCCATCGCGAACCGAAAATGAGAGATCAAGCTGATGCGCCTTTTGCAAAAAATCGACAGTCAGGGTTAGGAGATCCGCAGGCGCAAACGGCAAATGGTATTGCAAAATGGCGAGCTCATGGTCTTTGGAAGGAAACTCCACTTTTAAGGTGGGCTGCAATCGGGACAAGATATAATCCGGCACTTCATACGTGGAGGCATCTTCGTTCATGGTGACGCAACAACGAAACTCATCATGGGCCGCAATTTGAATTCCAGCCACCACGGATTCAACTAATCGCCGATGATCGAGCAATGATGCCAGCGACGCCCAGCTCTTTTCATTCATCCGATTACCTTCATCAAGGAGACAAATATTACCTGTGAGCATGGCCGTCACTAAGGGCGACGCTTGATAGATGATGTTTCCATTTTCTGCAATAACGGGTGAGACCAGTAGATCTTCCGGACGTGTATCCGCCGTACATTGATAGATATAGAGTTCCTGTTTACGCTCCTGGGTAGCCGCCATCGCCAAGGTGGTCTTCCCGACACCCGGTTGGCCAACGATGCGTGGAGACAGGGGCGAATCTTTGTCATCGATCACCAGCCAACAAGCTAACAATTGGCGTAAAATTTCATGATCGCCAATCCATTGCTGCCGAAGGGTGATCGGGCGTGCTAACCGAAGCGAGACGTGGCCAATCTGAAACGTTCCGGGATTCGTGGATGGTGGGGGATTCTTTGACATCATGAATGGCAAACTATCACAACATTTTTTTGAGGGTCAATGAAGTAAAAATGGGTGTTCTCGCCTTCTGTCTAAATTGATCAACTAGTGGTTTGACATTACCCTGATTCCGAATTATTGTGTAAGGGAAGATTATTGGATGGCTTCTGCATCGACCTTTTTCGATACTGGACCACAATCCCAGCAGGAGGGATGCACATGAAACTCAATGGAGGAGGAATGCGCAACATGACGCAAGCAACGTTTAGGGGAGTACAGGTAGTTCCCCACCCATCTAGAGGGTTTTCCTACCTGAAAGTTCTTGCCAGTATGATCGTCTGTAGCGGGTTGTTAACCGGCTGTGTCAGTACAGAGAAATATGAAGCCGAAAAAGCTCGAGCCTTAAACTTCCAACGGCTCTTGGCCCAAGAAGAAAAACGAACCGGCGAACTCAACGTCAAGTACCAAGATACTCAACGGCAAGTCGGGTCGCTTGAATCGCAAAGCCGTGATGTGAATGCCGAGTTAGAAGCGCTCCGTGACCAACTCAACCGGTCTCATGACGAGCTCTCCAGAGTCCGTGATGGTGGTATGGCCAAAGCCGATGGCCATAAGCTGTCTGAACCCTCTATTTCTGAATTCGGATTAGATGACCTGGACTTCAAAGATTCGGATCTGGCGAAGCTCGAATCCGATCTTGATCTTGGCAGCAATGATGCTCCCCTAGAATCCATGGTCGGAACATCCAGCATGGCCATGAGTGGTGGCGGTTCCCATACGGTGGCTAAAGGCGATACCCTCTACCGTTTGTCCAAACAATATGGGGTGACGGTTGATGACCTCAAAGTCTGGAACAATTTACTCGACAATACCATCCACGTTGGCCAAGAAATCGTCGTCAGTCAATAGTCGTTTTTTTTCATTTCGAAGACAGATAATTCAGGCGAGAGTCCGTGGGGAATATCCCTTCCGGGTTCTCGCCTTTTTTTGTTTGACTCGCCCTTCCCAACCGCATGTTCGTTGACACCCTATAGGGCGTATGCTACCGTCGAAATCATGAAAAAGTCTTTATATTCAGTGAGTTTTGATGATTTCTGTGGTTTTGCCGACCAAGGAAATTTGGTCCCAATTTACCGAGAAATATTGGCAGATTTTGACACCCCCGTCTCGGCATTTTCCAAAATCAATACAGGATCACATGCCTTTTTATTTGAAAGTATTGAGGGCGGAGAAAACTGGGCGAGATATTCATTTTTGGGGAGCCACCCGTCCGTCGTTTTTTGGGAGCATCAGGGGGAGGTTATTACTCAAAAAGGCCGCAAACAGACGCGAGTCCCATTGAAGGCGAACCCCTTAGATCACATTCAAGAAGCGATGGCAGAATATCGGCCAGTGTCCGTCCCAGGGTTACCTCGATTTGTGGGAGGGGCTGTGGGGTTTTTAGCGTATGATGTCGTCCGGTCATTTGAGCCAATTCCTGCGTATCCGAAAGATGAACTCAAAACGCCACTTTTTGCCTTTTGTATCACAGACACCCTGCTCATTTTCGACAATGTGGCCCATACCATCAAAGTCGTGGCCAACGCCCATATTGTGTCTACCAAAAAGACAGACCTACGACGAACCTACCAAAAGGCCATTGATCAAATTGAAGCCATTATTGCCAATTTGCATAAGTCTCCACGCAGGCCGACATCTTCCAAATCCCGTACGCCTCTCAAATTCCATTCCAATATGACAGCACCAGAATTTGAGAAAATGGTGCTTCGGACCAAAGAATACATTCAGGCTGGAGATATCATTCAAGGAGTGATGTCCCAACGATGGCAGACCACGATTCGAACGAATCCCCTAGAAATTTATCGGGCCTTGCGGGTTATTAACCCGTCGCCATACATGTTTTACCTCCGCCTTGCCGGAACGGAACTGATTGGGGCCTCGCCAGAGGTTTTGGTGCGCTGTGAAGAAGGCAAAATTGTGGTTCGCCCTATTGCCGGTACCAGGCCACGTGGACGCACACCAGAAGAAGATCAGAAAATGGAAACCGATCTTCTGGCCGACCAAAAGGAATTGGCTGAACATGTCATGTTGGTCGATTTAGGGCGCAATGATGTCGGCCGTGTGGCCAAGACAGGCACGGTCCAGGTCGAACGATTTATGAACGTTGAACGCTATTCGCATGTCATGCATATTGTTTCCCAAGTCACCGGCGAATTAGATCCTAAGCATTCCGTCTATGACGTCATGAAAGCCTGCTTCCCGGCTGGAACGCTGTCCGGAGCACCGAAAATACGAGCCATGCAAATCATTGAGGAATTAGAACCGACTCGTCGAGGACCCTATGGCGGGGCCGTTGGATATTTTAGTTTTTCAGGAAACATGGATACCTGCATCAATATTCGCACGGTCGTGGCCCAAGAGCAGAAAGCCTATATTCAAGCTGGAGCAGGCATTGTTGCGGACTCCGACCCGACACGAGAATTCGAAGAAACACAAAACAAAGCTGGAGCCATGATGCGCGCCCTCGAAATGGCCGAACGCGGCTTGGAGTAAACCCGGTAAGGAGTGAAGAGTAAGTAGTAAGGAGAAATTACCTAACGACATCATCCTCTTTTTGTATTACTAACCCCTTACTCCTTACTCCTTACTCCTTACTCCTCACTATTTATTATGATACTAGTCATCGACAATTACGATTCCTTTACCTATAACCTCGTGCAATATTTGGGGGAGCTTGGGGCTGAAGTTCAGGTGATTCGTAATGACAAGCTTACCAATGAGGATATTGAACGATTGGCTCCAGACCAACTCTTGATTTCTCCTGGTCCCTGTACGCCAAAAGAAGCGGGAATTTCTGTCGATGCAATTAAGCGCTACGCAGGAACACTTCCGTTATTTGGGGTCTGTCTCGGACATCAGTCCTTGGCCTATGCGTTTGGAGGCCAAATTGTGCATGCTGATCGTCTCATGCATGGCAAAACATCAATGGTGCATCATGACGGCAAAACTATTTTCCAAGGACTACCAAATCCCTTTGAAGCCACACGCTATCATTCCCTCATCGTGAAGCGGGAGTCGCTGCCCACAGACTTTGAAATATCAGCTGAAACGGTCGAGGGCGAAATTATGGGGCTTCGTCATACCCCAACGGGAGCAGAAGGCGTGCAATTTCATCCCGAATCCATTCTGACCACTTCCGGAATGGATCTCTTGAAGAATTTTTTGGCATGTTCTGCACCCTCTACCAAGCCTACATAAATTTCTCCAAGCACATTCGCCAAAGAGGACCAGACATTCATGAGTGGATTAAAAGACATTCTCGCTAAACTCCCTGATCGAATAAATTTAACGGAAAAGGAAGCGGAAGAGGCCATGAGTGAAATCATGCATGGGAACGCCACGGAAGCACAGATTGCCGCTTATTTAATGGGGTTACGCATGAAGGGCGAAACGATCGAAGAAATTACGGGATCAGTACGAGCTATGCGGGCTCTCGCCATTCGCGTGCCCATCTCCGACCCCCAAGTGGTCGACACCTGCGGAACGGGCGGCGATGGCAGCCACACCTTCAATATTTCCACTGCCGCAGCTTTGGTGGTTGCCGGCGCAGGGATCACGGTGGCGAAGCATGGCAATCGGTCCGTTTCCTCGAGATCAGGAAGTGCGGATGTCCTAGCAGCCCTTGGGGTGAATATAGATATCCCCCCACAGAAAGTTGGAGACTGTATTAACGAAGTGGGCATTGGATTTTTGTTCGCCCCGCTCTACCACGGAGCCATGAAATATTGCGCCAAACCTCGCGCCGACATGGGCATTCGAACATTAATGAATATATTGGGTCCATTATCGAATCCGGCAGGGGCCACCATTCAAGTCTTAGGTGTCTATGATGCCAAGCTCACCGAAAAGTTAGCCCAGGTGCTCATGCGGTTAGGAACCCAGCATTGTTTTGTGTTGCATGGAATGGATGGATTAGATGAAATTTCGCTGACGGGTCCGACCACGATTGCCGAAGGCAAAAAAGGGCGTGTTGCGAGCTATGTGGTACGGCCGGAAGATTTTGGACTGAAACCCGTGTCACCAAAAGAGTTGTTGGGTGGAAGCCCGGAAGACAACGCCAAAATTATTCATGCCATTCTCCGAGGCAGCCGAGGCCCTCAACGCGATATTGTCCTCATGAATGCAGCTCCGGCGTTAGTGGCCTGCCATAAAGCCACTTCGTTAAAAACCGGATTTGAAGAAGCCAGCCGCATCCTCGACAGTGGGGCACCTTTTGAAAAACTGGAACAACTGATTTCATATACCAAAGCCCTTGCCGCATGATCCTCAAACGAATTCTCGATCATAA
The DNA here is from genome assembly GCA_965248225.1 of Nitrospirales bacterium. Lineage (GTDB taxonomy): Bacteria > Nitrospirota > Nitrospiria > Nitrospirales > UBA8639 > Nitrospira_E. The sequence goes on along the minus strand of CBDFIV010000015.1, from coordinate 1,809,601 downwards.
AGAGTCAGAACTGCGCCGAAAAAAAAGCCGGGGCTATCTCTCGAGGATGAAAACTCGAATCAAGGACCAACAGTCGCCGTTGGGATTCATTCACGCGCTTGAAGCCGGACAATCAGCAATGGGCCCAGCCCTCATTGCGGAAGTCAAAAAAGCCTCGCCCAGTCAGGGTCTCATGCGTCCAGAATTCAAAGATTCTTTTGACCCGGTAGACATTGCCAAACACTATCGTGATGCAGGGGCTCATGCGCTTTCCGTACTCACCGATCAGGAATTCTTTCAAGGCAGTTTGGATTTCTTGGCCTCCGTCAAAGAATCCGTGGCCCTCCCCACCCTCAATAAAGAATTTATGGTGGGTGACATTCAGTTTTATGAAGCGCGCGCCTATGGGGCCGATTGCGTCTTATTGATAGTGGCCGGGTTAGATCGTATTCAATTAGAAGATTTCTTTGCTCTCGCCTCAGGACTGCATCTTGATGTCCTGATCGAAACCCACAACGAACACGAACTGGATACGGTGCTTGAACGAATCCCCAAAGCCAAGCTCATCGGCATCAACAATCGTGACCTCAAAACATTTTCTACTGATCTGGGTGTGACCGAGTGTTTAGCGAAACGAATTCCCTCCGACAAACTGATTGTCAGTGAGAGCGGTATTCATACGCACGACGATGTCATGAGAATCTTCGAAGCCGGCGCTCAGGCGATGCTGATTGGCGAGTCTCTCCTTCGAGCCAACTCCATTGAAGAAAAAATCAGAGAATTACTACCCACCGCAATCACGTCAACTGAAGAACCCACAGGACCTCGTTGGGTGTAAGGAGTCCATCCTAACCGTTTTTTTGCGCCATACAGACGAGTCATCATTCATGCCTATCAAGATTAAAATATGTGGGATCACCAATCTGGAAGATGCCCTGGTGGCCGTCGAGGCAGGGGCGGATGCGTTGGGCTTTGTATTTCATACCCAAAGTCCGCGTTGCATCGAACCCGCTGTTGCCAAACGCATTATTGCGCAACTGCCCCCATTCGTCCTTCCCGTTGGAGTCTTTGTCAATCACGAACAAGAGACCATCAGGCAGGTATTTGACGAATGTGGGCTGGTCTTTGCGCAATTACATGGCGATGAAACGCCGATGTTTTGTGAATCCTTAGGCCGGCCCGTGTTTCGTGCGCTTCGTCTACGTGATCGGGGAAGCTTGTTGGCTCTAGCCGAATATAAAGGCCGGATGGGAGTCAGAGGTTTTGTGGTTGATGCCTTCTCGTCTGAAGCCTATGGAGGAACGGGACAAACCGTGGATTGGACCTTAGCCCGTGAAGTGGCCAAAGCCGCTCCCATTCTCCTCGCAGGAGGCCTTACCCCAAGTAATGTACAAGAGGCCATTCGACAGGTTCAGCCGTATGGAGTTGATGTGAGTAGCGGCGTGGAAAACCGTCCCGGGAAAAAAGATCACGAAAAAATCCGCGCATTTACTCAAGCGGTTTGCCTTGAGTGTTAGTCGACTTCGTCGCTATACTCAGAACCTTTTAAATTTTCGCATTACCATTGAGTATGGCCACCTATCCAGACAAACACGGACGTTTCGGGCAATTCGGAGGCATGTATGTGCCCGAAACCCTGATGCCCGCCATCCATGAACTGGACCATGCGTATCACACCATCAAACGCGACAAGGTCTTTCAAGAAGAATTTCACACCTGTCTCAAGAATTTCGTCGGGCGCCCCACTCCTCTTTACCTTGCTGAACGTCTCACCAAAACCCTTGGTGGCGCAAAAATTTATCTCAAGCGAGAAGATCTCTGTCATACCGGGGCACATAAGATCAATAATACGGTAGGCCAGGCCTTGCTCACTCGTCGTATGAAGAAAAAACGGGTGATTGCCGAAACCGGTGCGGGGCAACATGGTGTTGCGGTCGCCACCGTTGCGGCGATGTTCGGACTCGAAGCGGAAATATACATGGGAACCGAAGATATGGAGCGCCAAGCGCTCAACGTGTTTCGAATGCGCCTGCTTGGCTCCAAAGTCACAGGAGTGAATGCTGGAAGTCGCACCTTAAAAGATGCCATCAGCGAAGCTATGCGCGACTGGACCACGAATGTTGGCACCACCCATTATCTCTTGGGGTCGGTGTTAGGGGCTCACCCCTACCCGATGATGATTCGAGACTTTCAATCGGTCATTGGTCGAGAAGCCCGCAAGCAAATCTTGGCTCAGGCAGGGCGTCTGCCCAACTGTCTTGTCGCTTGTGTAGGGGGTGGGAGCAATAGCATGGGGCTCTTTTATCCATTTATCAAAGACACCAAGGTCAAGATGGTGGGTGTCGAAGCTGGCGGACATGGCATTAAGAGCGGAAAACATGCCGCCCGTTTTTCTGGTGGAAGACCAGGAGTATTACACGGCACCATGACTTATCTGCTGCAAGATCAAGATGGGCAGGTCAATCTTACGCATTCCGTCTCGGCAGGCTTGGATTATCCCGCAGTGGGGCCCGAACATAGCTTCTATCATGACACGGGACGAATGCAGTACACGTCGGCAACCGATAAGGAAGCGCTGGCAGCCTTTGACCTGCTCTCTCAGGAAGAAGGGATTATTCCGGCACTGGAAAGTGCTCATGCCGTGGCCGAAGTGGTCAAATTGGCTCCCACGATGAAAAAGAATCAGATCATTTTGATGAACCTTTCCGGCCGAGGCGACAAAGATGTGCAACAAATCGCTCGAATGCGAGGCATACCCCTCTAGTAAGCAAAAAAGTAAGAATGAAAAGTGAGTAGTAAACAAAAGATACGTGGCCATTAAATTCTATTTCTTCTTATGTCTGTCTCCTTACTACTTACTCCTCACGCCTAACTGCAAACGACAATGACTAATCGCATTCAACAAACATTCAAAGACTTACAGGCCAAAGGTGGGAAAGCCCTCATCCCCTATATCATGGCTGGTGATCCATCGTTGGATCTGACTGAAACACTCGTACTCACGTTAGCCGAAGGCGGGGCAGATCTCATTGAATTGGGGGTCCCGTTTTCTGATCCCATTGCGGACGGACCGGTCATTCAGCAAGCCGCAGAACGTGCTCTGAAATCAGGAACGACCCTCAAAAAAATTCTTTCAACCGTCCGATCTCTTCGAAGAAAAACGTCCGTGCCCTTAATCTTTATGGCCTATTACAACACCATACTCGCCATGGGATTAGAGCAATTTTGTGCAGAGGCCGTTTCGGCAGGAGTTGATGGGTTGATTGTTCCCGATCTCCCCCCTGAAGAATGTGATGCGCTCTATCATGCAACCATGTCAGCAGGTGGTCCAGTTATCATTTTTCTCTTGGCTCCAACGAGTACGCCTCAGCGGCGCAAAGAAGTCATTACACGAACACACGGCTTTATCTACTATGTCTCCATCACTGGAATCACCGGGGCACAGCTAATCGATCTCACTCAGGTCAAAAAGAATGTGCAGACAATCCAACGAATGAGCAACAACCCAGTTGCCGTAGGGTTTGGCATTTCTACTCCAGACCAAGCCCATAAGGTCGCACAATTTGCTGATGGCGTGATCATCGGGAGTGCCTTAGTTCGCATAATCGCAGAACAGCATCAGACTTCCACCTTCCTCCCCAACCTCAAAAGCCTGACCAAGAAACTGAAAACGGCCATCAGCTAACGTCTGTTGTGGTGAGCTCTTCACGGATTCCCATACCCAACATCGTTCGAAAACCAGGAGTCTCTATTCAAAAATGAGTACTAGCACCAAAAGCATTATGGGAGTCTCCACATCGACAGCTGTCCTCATTGGCACGTTTCCCCAAGGTCCGCAATATACCCCGGCGAATATTCGTTCTCTTCAACAATTCGAAGGAACCTATGGTGGAATTAAAACTCATAAAATTCCTTCCTGGGTTATCAGCCAGTTTTTTGAAAATAGCGGCAAACAGGTGTGGATCATCTCCACAGGAAATCGACCAATTAAAACAGCGGCGCCTTTTTTAAAGGGACTCTCCCTCTTATCTCAAATCCCATCCTTCAATATCCTTCTCATTCCAGAAACCACACTTCTTTCAATTGGAGAAGCAGATAAAGTCTTTCAGGCGGCCATCCCAATGATCGAAAAATATCGAGCGGTGTATCTTGTCGACCCACCCCAGCAAAATGGACTTCATTCAACGGTGAAAGATCTCGCAAACTGGGCCAATGCCCAAAAGAGCATCCATCATCCCAATGTGGTGGTGTATTATCCCCCTGTCGAAGTTCGTTCCCGGCTGGCCTCTTCTGCGACGGTGACGATTCCCGTCAGTGGTACCATGGCTGGCCTGTACTCCCGACTCGACAGTACCCGCGGAGTCTGGAAAGCGCCGGCTGGAACTGAAGCCACCCTACAAGGAGTCGTAGAATTAGACCAATTACTCACCTCACACGACATCAATATTCTCACCTCGGCAAATATCAATACGCTCAAACAAAACTCTTCCTCCGATTATCTGGCCTGGGGGGCACGAACATTTTCACCGGATCCGGAATGGAAATACCTGTCCGTTCGCCGGACGGCCTTGTTTCTGGAGAGCAGCATTCATCAGGGTACGACTTGGGCCGTGTTTGAACCCAATGACGAACCCTTATGGACACACATTGGTGAATCAGTTGAAACATTTATGCAGACGCTCTTTTGGCAAGGAGCCTTTCAAGGGGCTTCAGCCAAAAAAGCCTACTTTGTCAAATGTGGGAGAGAGACCACGACCGCCGCTGACCAGACAGCCGGAATAGTCAACATAGTGGTAGGGTTTGCTCCACTCAAACCAGCAGAATTCGTGATCCTCACTATTCAACAAAAAGCCGGACCTCCTCCATTTAGAAAGAGGCCTTAAGGGTTGAGGTTACTCGCTTTACATTAGGCCTGATCTGATGTCTTTTCTTTAAAGAACCCGAGGCAAGCTCCGTAAAGCGGACAAAGAAAAACCCGTTTTCCTTTTTACAGGAAAACGGGTTTTCGTATGTTTTCTATGGAGAAGAAACGTCGGGAGACTTACTTCCCCTTCGTCATGCGCCAGGCACCGAGAGCAATGAGGCCCGATCCAAACAGGAGAACCGTACTAGGTTCAGGAACAGGATTGGGTCTCGTCGGGGGGTTGGGAACATTTGTGACAACCGGCCCAGAAAAACTGGAGATAATGGTCGTTGCTGAGCCGAATACCGAATCAGTAGAATTCGCCCGAAACCCAAACGTCTGCCCTGTTAGGACGGCAAACGAGATGCTTCCGCTATCCACACTCAAAGAATCATTAGTTAAGATGGTAAAAACATTATTGAGTAGATAACCGAATGGATCAAAGCCAAAACCGCCGCTATCATTCGTGCTCGATGCCCATGAAAATGAGACTTGCCCATCAGCCGGAGCTACAATCGTGAAATCTTGATTGCTTGATGGACCAAATTGAGCCACACTGTTACCACTAATCATCATAATGGAACCTGGAGCTCCTGTTGTATTTATACTGCCACCCTGATCAGTGGAGACTGCCCACTTGACAGGGGCATAGTCGCCATCAAAATCTGCCAAGACCTGGGTTGGAAGGAACACAAGGGACAGAATAAACAGTCCAGATAGACCGAATTTCAAGGAAGGTGTGTTCATATTTTTTTTCTCCAAAATTTACGGGGGCGTGAATGTTATTTGTCTAAACCCAAATCATTAACAAATAATAAATTAAGCAATATTTATACCATGAATCTTGTTTTATTTCCTTGCATTTATTTTCTTGCAACAGTGTATTTAAGATGTTGAAATTAATAGTCTTTTATTCTTCATGGCATTCAAGAGAACCTTGTCTCATCTATCGATTGCCATCTCATTTGATCAATTTTGTAAAATAATATGACATAATACGAGGGTTTTTTCAAGAACGTATTGGAAAAAGCATGAAACGGCTTTATGTATAAAACCACTTTTTGTAAGGTATCTCTTACAACATTGTTTTTAAATGCTTTTATTGTCTCAATGGTCAGCCAAAAATATGTGAAATAGAACGCCAAGTGAAAGAAACCTGTAAAAAAACTTTCCAAATGGAAGGAACCAAGCCTCAGTCAGACATTATTGCGTTCCAAATTTACGTGCAAATTTCTTAGGTGCCTTGCTTTATCGATTATTGGTCATCCCGCAGGGACTCAATGACCATGTCCTGCCCGTTCTCCCTGCTTTTGGTGTGCCGCCTCGCATTCATGTCCTGAAATTCCATCGTTATCATTGTCATCCGCCTCAATTTTCTCGACCGATTGATAGGATTTAACCCTGTCCTTTTCGTCAATTGTTGTTGATAGCTACTCATGTTCTCCTTCCCAGCTCATTTCCTTTTTTAATGAGCATTTTTTGTCTGACTGTTCTCTTTCCATACCTAGCCTGATGACCTTTCGTGTCCCAAAAGAATGCTTGAAGCTTTCGACAACACGCGTTACATTGAGCCTGGCTAGGGGCATCTCCCTAACCAAACCTGACGACAAACGCCGTGTGGCAAATGATCCCTTTCAATTCAGTTTTAATTCCTTTATTTTTTAACAAATCCTGATGTCAGTTCAACCACTACGAGTTCTAGAATCTTATTGGAAGCCAGGGACGAGTAAAGTCGTCACGTTGGCCGTCTTGGTCCCGCTGCTTTTTTTGGGCGCATTCTTTTACATGTATGTCTCCCAAAATTATTCCTATTTGGTGGAACGAAACTTTCGCCTTTTAGCCACGTGGAGTCATGAGTTAACGGAAACCTTTGACAATTATGAACGGAGTTTTCGGTTCCGCGTTCAAGAACAGGAAAGTGCTGCCCTTGCCGATCCATCAACCGGCGTTCGATCCCGTGGCCTACACCCAACCTTAACGGACGAAGGTTTGGTATTGGAGGGGTTCGCGCCCATCGTCGAGACCAAAGCCGCCAGTTCGTCTCAAGATAAATCCAGTTATAAATTAATGCTGGAAAAGCAAACTCGGGAACAACTCCGCCTCTTGCCTTTTGTGAAAAATGTGAAACCTCCCAAAACCGACCCACCAAGTGCCACGGCAGGAGCAGGACCTGAAGCCTCCCCACCGACGGTCACGTTTTCCTATGGCCCAAACCAACTCAATGGCCTCGTACAGGCGAAAGCGAGCGAACAGGGGGGGAAGGTCACGGCCACAGCCAATATTGCGTTGGGCGATTTACTCAAGCATGTGGCCACGGAAAGTATCTATGAAGATGTCTTGTTGGCGGACCCTTCCGGGGCCATTGTCTATCAACGAAATCCCTCCACCTTGAAATTCCTTCACCTCGGGAACCTGGTACACCATCAGCGCATCAAAGACGGTTTACTGAGTAGTGTTTTGACAGAAGGTGGGTTACAACAGGGCAAATCATTAGATCCTAATAATCTCGGCCACGTCATGAAAACCGCTATGCCGTTGCACTTTCAAGTCACGGTGGGCGGCAATAGCTATGAAGTCTTCATGCAAGCAGTGGCATTTCCCTCCATTACCACAGATGAACAATACCAAGATATTCCTTGGATCATTTGCGGCATGCTTCCCAGCGCAAGCTTTCAGGAACAATATCTCGCGATTCCGTTTTCCGTGCTCCTCTTCTGCTTATTTTTATTCGTCAACGCAATTTTAGCTTTGCCATTTTTTAGCTTGGTGATAATGAACCCGCGCGAACGATTGACTCGTTTCAGTGTCGTCAGTTTACTCATTACCAATATTCTTGGGGCCGGGATTGGTACGCTTTTTTTGCTGGATTTGGGTTTTTATCGGCAATCAGTCGCGGACTTTCAGGATCGCCTCACTGCAACGACCGACTCAGTGGCTGAAGCCTTTCATACGCAACTCGACCGTATGGTGTGGCAACTTGATTTCTATAATCGCCGATTTGATCAATTGAAGGATCGAGAGCGATTTTCGGAGGAATCGGACTCAAAAGCATGGCTCGCCCGCGTCAACCTTCCTGATCCCTGCAAGGGTCCTCAAGAAGAGGCGCTGCCCTTCTGTTATCCCAATTTCTCCGTGGCGTTTTGGGTGGATGGAGAGGGCATTTTACGAGAGACCTGGACACAGGCGGCTACACCCTATGTGAGAGGGACTCATGATTTGCGCCAACGTGACTATGTCACGAAAGTACAAGCAAGCCCCAAAATTCTTCATCGACGTTTCATCGATAATCGCTGGATAGAATTTCATATTCAACCCTTGATCTCTTTGGAATCTAGTACCAGAAGCTTAGTGGTATCCCTGCCACACCAGATTTCTTCGAATAGCCAGACACCTACGACCCCATGGGTCGCAGCCATTCAATCGGAAGATTTTTCTTTGCTTAAAGAACCCGTCTTGCCACCTGGAACGGGCTATGCCGTGATTGATGACCAGACCGGATTGGCCCTGTTCCACTCCAATGGCCGACGCATGCTTCGCGAAAATTTCCTGGAAGAAACCGATAACAATCCGGAGATTGCTGCGCTCATCCATGCCAGGACTGAGGGCGCCGTCGAAGGAGACTATTGGGGAAGTGGTCATCGGTTTGCCATTAAACCATTAGCGGGCCTTCCCTGGACTCTCATCGTCTTTGAGAGTAAGGAAGCCTTTCGCACGACCAATTTTGAGGTGCTCCTCTTTTCCTTATCCTTATTTACATTATACCTTCTGGCACTCGTACTTTGGATGAAAGCCCTGACCCTGATGTATGGCTTGGACGCATTCGGTCAACGTATTCGTTGGACATGGCCGAAACAGAGATTACGGCGAGCCTACCAATGGTTGAGTCTTCTTCAAATTGTGCTCGTTGTCCTGGGCTTAGCGGCAGCTTCAGCAATGGATTGGCAAGAGGAGATGGGGATGCCAGCAGGACTCCCTCTCGCCGTTCTACCTTTTTTAATGATGTGGGTGGTGGTACGCACGTTATGGAAAGGCCAAGTCACACCTCACAGAGAGGAAGAAGAACAGAGTAACGATCCCTGGGCTCTCCTCCAAACGTCTCAGTTGATCGGCACGTTTGCCCGATTTGGGTTGACCAGCTTTCTTCTTCTTGGTGTGTTTCCAGCTATCCTATTTTTTAAAGTGGCACACGATCAGGAAATACGATTATTTGCCCAACATCATCTCTGGGGCCTGGCCCAATCTCTTTCCCAAGAAACACAAGGTCCTTGGTTAGCAAAAGGTATCGGCGAGGGTCAGTATGATTTTCAATTCCTGACGGATCCGAATAGTTGTCTGATATGGGGATGCCAGGGCGACGAAGAATCTGCGCCAATAATGAAGTCTGCAGCCTGTTCGCCATGGAGCAGCGTTCCCACGACACCCGATCTTCAATATTCCTTACACAACCTGTTTACCACATTCCCTATGGCTTCGTGCGTAACGTTTGACTCAAAGTCCTGGAATCCGAAGGACGTCATACGCCCATCTTGGTTAGATCGGTTTCATCAAGTGATTCGAAAAAGTTCGTTGCAAAACCCCATGAATAAAGAGAGCTGGGGATTTCTTCAAGCACCGTCTGCGACCCTCGCTCAAAACTGGACCCAGAACATCATCGAAGGGCACCAGCGTGTGACACTCCGCCTTCATGATTTCCCGCAAGGGAAGGAGAATGCCGCAACATTTGGGCCGCTCCATCTTTCTCTTTGGTCACCACTTTTTCCTTGGAATCTTTCCGTCAGACTATTTGGGATTGTGTTGATGGCGGCCCTCTTCATGGTGATTGGCTATGCGATTCTTCGGTACATGGTTCGGAAAATCTATGCCTTCCCCTCTTTTTTCCATCGTAGCCATGAAGACGGGATGGGCTCTGCTCTTCAAGCCTCTTCATCTTTAGAACATCTCCTGGTTGTAGGACCACCAGGATCAGGCAAAAGCCATCTGGCCAGCACATTTGGCCCCAGTTGTCCCGTGTTGGATATTCATGGAAGCTATGGGCAAGAAACGTGGGCAGACAACATGGTCGCCTCCCTCCCTGAACAGACCTCAGCAATTATTTTGGACCATTTTGAATATCAGTGGGATGACCTTCCGCATAGAAAAGAAAAAGGCGTACTGGTCGAACGACTTCTTGCGCGTGGGCTGAAGGTGTGTATTTTGTCAACGAGAGATCCATTGGAATGGACCAGATCTCCAGTGGTCGGACCTATAGACAATGACCAAGATGCGACGCAGACGTATTGGATCAATCTTCTGGGATCATTTGGATTTACCCATTTTAGCCCCAGTCGGATGGAGACGTTGCTCCAAGAATGGCTTCACCCACAAACGGAAGCGCCGATCACGGCCGGGCCAACTCTTCCTGTTAAACACCGCTTACTTCAGGAGGCGCTCCCGACGGTACATTTAGAACGAATGGGAAAATTTATTCGCTCCTATCAAGAATGGGCCACCTGGACCCCCAGTCAGATGACAGAACAATTTCTTCACTTGGGATGGCCCTATTATCAGACGCTGTGGCGATCCTGCTCTCTCACCGAAAAAATAGCCCTGTATCATATTGCTAACGACGGTTTTGTGCATGCTGACAATCCTGAATTGACCTCTTTATCCCAGAAAGGACTCATTCGACTCACGCCTGATCTTCAAGTGATGAACGAAAGCTTTCGGCAATGCATCGTGCAATTAGGTGCGAATGCCCAATTATCCAAATGGGAAAAACAGACCCGTCCAGATACCTGGGGACAATTGAAATGGCCGTTTCTGTTTATTTTCGGGACAGTCCTTCTCTTTTTCTTTTTTACGCAGCAAGAATTCAAAAATTCATTTATTACATTAATGTCTCTTCTGCCGATTCTCCTCCCTGCCCTACCAGATTTCCCTGGCCTGTTCACGGGACAAAAGTCCAACCAAACTTCATCCGGTCAGCCTTAGCACCCTTATTTCCTCCTCGATTCTTCCAACATCATTTTTTCCCCTGGAAGCCGGTAGACCTTGCCGACTGGCTATTCCTTTCCATTCACCAAAAATAGAAATTCTCAATTTAAAAGGGTTTTTAGCCGAATATCCTGTTGGACTCGATGGCACAATTCTTGGTTATTCTCATAACTAGAGACTGACTCTTTCCCACTCATTAACCAGGGGTTATTCATGAATGAAGCAGAGTACCTAGATAAGGAAGATCAAGAAAAGGCCGTAGAAATTCGTATAGAAGATGTGATTTACCGATCTGATGAAAGTCCCGCCGTCGTGTTAGCCATTAAACGAACCTGCTCTCTCAGCGGTGAATGCAAAACCGGCCATGTCACCCTCGGCCAAGAAAACACCCTCCGCCTCTATCTTGAAACCTAATTGGTTATTCCTTCTCTTCAGTCACAGCAACCATTCTGAGCCTCCACTCTAAGGACTATTTTAGCCTAGAGTGGCTAAAGTACGTGGCTTAAAGCCTATACAGAACCTTTCCATAAGAATCTTATACCTTGTTTTCTGTTCCGGTTTCGGTATACTTCCCGCAATCCGAATTCTATTCCATTCCTATTGATAATGAACGAGAAATTGCTCTCAAAAAAATATCAGGTGAAACGTGAGATTGCCTCTGGTGGCATGGGAACGATCTATCTGGCCACCGACACCAAATTGGGACGCGATGTGGCCATTAAAATGCTGCATCCTCAATATAGCGGGGAACCTGCATTTGCCCAACGATTTTTACGAGAAGCCTGGGCGATGGCCAAATTAGACCACGCGAATATTATTCGAATTTGGTCAGTCGAAGAAGAAGAGAGTAGCCATTGTATTGTCATGGAATACTTCCCTGGCGATGATCTCAAGCACATCATTCGTAGCCGTGGGCCTCTCGCTCTCACCGAGGCCCTTTCACTCGTGACTCAAATTATTCAAGGATTAGCCTATGCTCATTATATGGGCATTATTCATCGGGATATTAAACCAGCCAATATTTTAGTTGATCAGGAAGGAAGGGTGAAAATAACGGATTTTGGAATTGCTGCGGCATTTAGTGAATCTTCACTCACCATGGATGGGACTGTCATGGGAACTCCAGAATACATGGCTCCTGAACAGGCCAGGGCCGAAGCTGTCGGTCCCCATACAGACCTCTATTCCGCTGGAATTCTTCTGTATGAGCTTCTTACTGGGAAAACGCCCTATAAAGGAATTCCAGCCCAAACCTTAGTAGCCAAGTTAGCTTTTGGTGCTGAAAATCCAGCACTAACCTTTCCTTCAAGTATTCCAGTAGAGATCCAAGAACTAATTAAAAAAATGACACAGCAACGTGTTGAGGATCGACTAACAGATATTAATGAAATTTTAACGATCACAAAAGCTGAGAGCTTTTCATTCGCCTCGTCTCAACCTGATTCAGAGGAAACGGTGGTATTCTCACCTGAAACAAGGTTCCAAAAAAGTGAAGAGCCTTTGACTCAAGTGGCGACCAAAGACCAGCCTCTTTCTTCAACTCAAACGACCAACGTCACTCCCGGCCCTTTAATGCCCCCACCTCCCAAAGAAAAAGGAGGCGTTTCGTTTTCCCCACAAGCTCCTGCTCCGTCCCACACTCGAACCTTAATACTGAGTGCCATTGGCATACTGACCGTTTCAGTTTTGGCAGTCCTGATTGTTTCCCAATGGCCGGTAGCAGAAAATCGGCCAGATCAGATAGTCATAGAAGATGTTTCCAACAACCAATCCGTCAACCAAGATACGATTTCGACGGCCATTGCCGACATTGAACGAACGGCTCAAACCATTCAAACGACCAAAAGTAAAATTGATCAGGACTTTGAGTTGTTTTCTTCATCCATTCAAACGTTGCAAGGGAACATAGTTAACACACAAATCCCTACTTCGTATCCGAAGTCCCAGGATTGGCTGAGCAAGACCCAGAAAGAAGTGGCCGCCCTTCGCAAGAAGAAGGATGAGATGGTAGAGGCCCATATATTATTATTAACTGCCAGTAAAGAAGGTTTAACGGCTTCTCGAGAACAAGGGGAAACGCTCAGAAAAGAGGGTCTCTTGCCAGACCAGAACGAACAACTACAGGCGATAACTACCCGTCTGAAAAAAGATCAACACATATTGGAAACCTCTTTTGCTAATCATCGACAAGCCACACAGGCACAACTCACCAGATTAGAAGATCGTTTCAAACAAACGAGAAAATTCATTCTCGCAAAAAAGAAAACTCCCACTAAATCGCCGAGTCCCGCCTCTAAGGCGACCACAAAATTAGCCGCGCTAAAAACGGAGATTCATGTTTTAGGCAAAGAAATCAAAGGTATGTTCACATCTTTTGAAATGGCGACTCAAGAATTCACCACTCAACTGACAAATGTACAATCCGAAATTAAACAGATCCAGAATGATCTTCCCTCAGATCCCAGTAGCGCTAAAAAGCTAAGCGGCCTAAAAGAAAAGCTTCGAAGTATCCAAGGAAACGCTCAAACTTTTTTCAGTCAAGAAACCAACCGGCAACAAAAATTAGAACAAACTCTTCAAGCAAAATTTGAGGACTACCAAGGTTTTCCCAAAAAAATGCTGCGTTCCTCACAAAAATCTGATCTTGAGAAGCTTGAGGCTATTCTTAAGGAAAACAAAAATAGCCTCAAGACATTTCCGCCAGACCCCTGGAATAGACTCCAAGCCGAATCACTCAAAATCCAAGCACTCATCATGACAACAAAAAATATGATTGCCCAGAACATTGAAGCGCAACGAGAGAAAACCCGTCGTTTGGCTGAGGAAAAGAAACAAAAAAAACAAAAGGCAGCTTTGGAAGCGCGCCAGAAAGAAGCGGCCCAACTCGCCGAACAACAGCAGCTCGCGACTCTAGAAGCTCAACGACAACAAGCACTGGTCCAGAAAGAGCAGGAACTCCAACAAGCAGAACAGCAGGCGGTGAAAAATGTTCAACTTGCCGAAACGGTGGAAGCACTCAAGAAGGTATTAGACGACTTCTCAACAGCCTATGAAAATCGCGATCTTCTGCATTTGCAACTCACGACTTCAATGAGTGAATCCCGAACACGCAACCTTGATTTGATGTTCAAAAGTTATAGAACCATTGAAACACATACGAAGATCATGGCTACGTCTGAGACCCAGGCGAAAGCCAAAATTTTCATTGACAAGCTGATGAATAGAGAAGGTAAAAGCATTACCCCGAACTTTGTTATCAGGGAAACAGACATAACCATTCCAAAGAAGGACGGAAAATGGGGAAAGATTCAGTGGTAACCGTATGATTGAATTAAAAACTTTTTTAGGATCGGCCGTCGTTCACAAAACCATTTATTCAAAAACTCGCATTACTATTGGACGAAGTGAAGATAATGACCTGGTATTGGCCAACCCTCATGTATCAAGAGTCGAAGCCATTATTGAGCAAAAAGGTGACGGCTATACCCTGATAGATAAAAGTCGAAATGGTGTATTAGTTGATAACCATCGCGTAGATGGGGAAATGGTCTTACCCTCGGTATGCCGAATGGCGATTTATCCATTTGAAATTCAATTGGCGAATGTCGGGGATGACGAGACCATGACGATTCCCTCACCGCTACATACTCAATCTTTCGGTAAAGTAGATGAAACCCTTTCGGCTTCTGGGCTTGCATTGACTTCACATTTTTCTGGATTAATTGGTGAATCTCCACCCATGCTCAAATTGTATCAACTGATACAAAATGTCGGAAACAGTCGAGCCACAATTTTGATCCGAGGCGAACATGGAACCGGAAAAGAATTAGTAGCCAAAGCTATACATGAAGTCAGTTCTCGGAATCAGCAAGTCTTTATTCCCGTGAATTGTGCAGCCATTCCAATAGATTTGATTGAAAGTGAATTATTCGGCTATGAAAAAGGGGCTTTTACCAGTGCCCAAAATACCAAAAAAGGTAAAATTGAAGAAGCGGCAGGAGGAACAATTTTTCTAGATGAAATAGGCGAACTCAGCTTAAGCGCTCAAGCAAAGGTTCTCCGATTTTTGCAAAACAAAACGATCATGCGAATCGGAAGCGCAAAGGAATTTCCCATAGATGTGCGAATTGTGGCGGCAACCAATCGAGATCTGGAACAGGCAATGAAACAAAAAGAGTTTAGGCCTGATCTATATTTTCGGTTGCGTGTCGTCCAAGTAGAATTGACTCCCCTTCGTGAGCGGATGGAAGATATTCCCCAATTGATCACTCATTTTATTCAAAAAATTTCAATCGATATGGGTATTCCCCAACAGCCTCTTATCTCTGACGACGCCCTACAGCTACTGACCAGTGTCTCTTGGCCAGGTAACGTTCGACAACTAGAAAACACCATCTACAGTGCGATGATTCGGGCACCACAATCACCAATCATTGAAAAAGCCACTCTCTTAGAAGATATGGCATCTTGGATCTCCCCTGAAACTGACAATGAAGAGGCTCCACTCGAATCGCTGAGCAAACAAGCCCTTATCCAAGTCTTAACACAACAGCAATGGGACACCACAAAAGCGGCAGAAGTGTTAAAGGTCAGCCGTGGAACGATTTACTATAAAATGAAAAAATATGGGATTGAGGCTCCACGCGGATTACGAAGAGGGAATTAATTGATCAATAAGATAGGGATGTAAGCTGTTATGGTGATCTGACTTTTGCTTGAGTAACTTCCAGCGTTCTGACCCCATTCCCAAAGGACCCCGCTGAAAATTCCTTCCCTTTGTAAGAGGAGGCGACGTGGGGTAGAGGGGAGAAGCAATGTGGCCCTGCCTTTGTGCTACAAGCCCCAATGGCAATGTATCGGCTGATGGTTCTACCTCCCCTAGCGCCTCCTTACAAAGGAGGGGGATACCTCCAAAACCCAGTTCCATATTTGACCCACAGAAAAACAGGATGAACGAACGATAATGCCGGTAAAATAAATCAATTCTTCTCAGATTAGGCCTATCCTTCAACCTCTTCCAAGGGATTCGGAAACGAAAAGCCAAAGAGGGCTGGGTTTTCCCCAATCACAGCCGCCGAAAATATATAAAAGACATAGTCATAGGTTTCGCGAGGGATTTTAAAGCGCTTGAGCAGTTCCCAAAAATTTCGATCTCGAGGATTTTCTGGTAACTGTCGGATCAGTTTGCGCACACGGGTTTGGCCCCAATTATAGGAGGCCATCACCAACAATCCAGACGCTTGCGCTTCAGTTGTATAGATATGTTTCAAATATTTAGCAGCAGCCTGCGTAGCCTTTTCAAAATTATGCCGTTCATCACGCGGGTCGTATTTCTCATAAGCGACAAGAGGGCCGTTCTGCAGTCCATAATCACTGGCGGTCGAGGGAATAAATTGCCAAGGACCTTTGGCAATGCCAAACCGCGTGGGGGGACCAACCGCTCGAACATTAAAATTACTTTCCTGAAGTCCAAGATAAAAAAATTGCGGGGGCAAATGATGCCCCAGCATGATTTCCCTAATTTTTGAGCCATACCCTTTACTCTGAGCTCGTTGGATAGAATTCGTTAATCGATTGGTCGTTTTCCATTTTTGGATATAGGATTTCACTTTCTTGGTAAAATCAGAGGGCATCCCAATTTCACATTCCCCAAACAAACGAGCCATGCGCAGAATAGCCCGATCTTCTTCACTCATGGAGGAAGAATACACCCCAATCTTCTCCAAGAAATTTTCATACTGCATCTGCATCGCTTGCAACTTTTCTCGTCGAGCCACTATCCCCTGTAATTTTTCAGGGGATAATTGATTCACCACTAAATTTTCTAACTCTGAGAGTCCCAGCTCCATGGATTTCATAGAAAAAAACAACTCCGTCGCCGATTCCTTCATACCCTCAACTTTGAGATATTGAACCCACGCGAGGACACCAAAGAACACCGCAAGCACGCCCAGCCCGCTTAAAAACATGAGATAACGACGAGAACGTTGCTGGAAGGCTTCTTTTAACGCGGTCCGAATGATGACCGTACTTGGCCCGGCTTCCGACTCAGAATCTCTGCGGAGAACTTTTCGGAAAATCTGAGTGGCAGATTCCTGTGGCTTCTTTCGACCGAATCTGGAAAGTCTCCCAGATGAAGCAGGCGACGGAGGAGTGGGGGGCAGGATTGAATGGTCGACATGTTCCAGAGAAAAATCGGAGGATGGGTTCTCCGGGGAGAAGAGACCGAGCAATTCCTTTTGGGAATCGACCAAGCCTGGAAGATTTCCTGGTTTGTCCACGGCACCTGATTTTCCCTCAGATTCATCTTGAAAGCTTGATGATTCCCCAACACGGGAATCCAATGAAACAGGAGAGGATGAATTCGGGAAAGAGGTTTTTTCAGGTGTGGCGGTTGGCATAGATATCGCGGTGTGATTCAAGAGATTATCTACCTGTAACGATAAGATTGGCCCATCCTTCCCCACCTTCAATTGGCATAATCCGGTGAGGCAGACTCGCTCAATCTTTTCCCCTTCCACAAAAGTGCCATTGCGGCTCTGATGGTCTTGCACCCACCATTGACCGTTTTCAAACAACACATCAACATGGACACGACTGACGGAGCGATTAACACACCGGACTTCACAATCTTCGGAACGTCCAATCTGGAAGGAATGAATAAACCGTAATTCCCCTGGATGAAGCACACCCTCTGCGGCCTGGACAGTGAGCGGAAAGTAGGTAGAAAGTTGAACCGTTTGATCGTCACTCATGAGGTTTCGATAATCAAATTTTTCCTGAAATAAAAAATAATCAGCAATCCCAAGCCGCGTTGTTTGCCGGGCCGTTTAGTTTGTTGAAATAGTCCAAGGAGCCTACCACATTGACCAATTGAGAAAAACCAACCTTGGCCTTATGACCGGAACCCGTTAAGCAAGCACAAGTAACGGTTCAGCATCGAGGTTCCTCAGCCTTGTAGGGAAACACGCTTATTCATCTTCTCAATAAGGGGCGTCATGCTCCCTCCTCCATTCCTCCATTTTCCTGGATCCCACACGACGCACTATTGTGAAATTCGCCGCAAAGAGTGTCATCTTTCCTGAAAAAGAGGGGAACTTGATCGTATGTAAACACTGAATTTTCCCCTTGCTCTTTTTATGGAAATTCATGAAAATATCTTAGCGCTTTGCCAAAATGTAAAAATGAAATTGTTTCATCTCACATAATCCTCGTCTTTTTTTAGATGAAAAACAAACGAAGTTACCATGACTGGGAAAGGAGGCCTCATGACATTCACCCGCCGCTTATGCCTTTTTGTTGTGTTTATCAATACATTAGGGCTTTGGGGCTGTGCTCTTGAAGGAGGCATGGAATCAATTCTTGGACAAACCGATGAAGTTCTGACGACTGATTCGGGTTTGGCACTGCAAACATTGGAGACTTCTCCCGAAAACCCACCAACTGAATCATCGATCTCAGAACAGGTTGCGACCCTCCCAATAACGGAGACTTCAAAGAAAGAGAATGTCAGCTCTCCTCAAACTATAGCCTCCCCAGCGCCCCTGACAAAATCCCAACTAACAAAAAATGCAACCACAAAGATAGGAGGAAAACTATTTGGAGAATACCCTGGGGTGAAAACCAAGTGGGAGGAGATGAAACAACAACTAGGGAATCAAGTGGAAGAACAAACACGGAAGACTGAAGAACTCAAAGTGAAATTACAACTCATCGAGCAAATAGCAGATCATGTGAGTTTCACCACAAAAGCGTATGTGACTCCGCCCAACGTATTTCTAGCTGAGTTCACCATTGAAAATCGGACAGCCTACGCCATCAAGGACCTCTCCATCACCTGCGATCAAATTGCCCCTACCGGCACCATCATTCAATCCCATGCCGAAACCATCTACGACATTATCAAGCCAACGACCCGGTCAACCTATGCTCCCATTCCCTTTGGCACCAAGCACCGCCAAACCCAATCGCTCCAATGTCAAATCACCAACTTCACGGTTCATAATTCTGGATGAGTCGTACGGACCAAGATGTGTGTATATCTGAAGCTTGAGTCAATCATGAATCACATGGAAATTGCCGTACGACAGTTTATTGTGTAAGATGTTGTGTAGTAGGCTACACACAAAAACACAGGACAAGGAGAACTGCAATGGCCACCAACCTTGCGCTTGATGAGAAACTTCTGGAAGAAGTAAAACGCCTAGGAGGTCATAGGACTAAACGAGCTGCAGTGAATGAAGCCCTGCAGGAATATGTGACTCGTCGCAAACAAAAAAAAATCTTAGAGATCTTTGGAACGCTTGAATGGGATTCTAAATATGATTACAAAGGCGCACGAAAACGAAAATGATCGTCTTAGTTGATACGTCAGTTTGGTCACTGTCCCTCAGAAAAGATGGACCAGCCAGCCATCATGCCGTCAAAAAGCTTGAACGTTTACTACTAGATTCCCAAAACATTGTCCTCATTGGAATCATTCTTCAGGAAATCCTCCAAGGCTTCAAACACGATAGGACCTTTATCAAAATAACGAACTATTTAGATGCGTTTCCCTTGCTGCCTGTAAGCCGAAATGACTTTGTCGCGGCCGCCAAATTGCGACGTCAGGCCGCAGCAAAAGGAATAACCCTGTCGACCCCTGATTGCCAAATCGCAGCGGCGGCCATCAATCATCGCTGCCACCTCTTAACGACCGACAAAGACTTTTTCCCTATCGCGGATTGGGCACCCCTACAATTACTTTAACCCTACGCAATAACTACATCCTGAGTCTGTCGAAGGACCACCACATCAAGGCAAAACCTGTCGATCCTCACGCAATGTGACGTGATACACCGCATGCAGAGATTCTAAACGAAGAGGTCTTGGCCTAGTCCAGAGAATACACCGATCATTCGTAATTCACGGCCTGTCCCCACGGATGACCCTACAGACATCAAATTAAAAATCCCACTCGTCGCCACGGCGTAGGGCTTGTCGGGAAGAAACTGATCTCGGATCGGTTCCTAAACGTGAACCTACTCGTCGCGTTGTTAAGCCATGACACGGTAGTTAATGGTATGGACGCTCCTGTTGAAGCGCGGCAGTATACTCGCTGTGATCACACTTCATCAACAGGAGGAACTTATGAACACCATCACCACCATTGGGCTTGATTTAGCGAAACGGGTTTTTCAGGTGCACGGATTGGATCAGGATGGACAACCTGTCTTGCGGAAGCAATTACGACGGGGACAGGTCTTGAAGTTTTTTGCGACGGTCTCCCCCTGTTTAGTAGGCATGGAAGCCTGTGGCAGTGCGCATCATTGGGCGCGTGAGCTCCAGGCCCAAGGCCACGACGTCCGATTAATCCCGCCTCAATATGTCCGCCCGTTTCTCAAGACCAATAAACATGATGCCGCGGATGCCGAAGCCATCACTGAGGCGTTGGTGCGACCGAGCATGCGGTTTACCCCCATCAAGAGCACTGACCAACAAGCCGTGCTGATGCTGCATCGATCTCGAGAACTTCTCGTCAAGCAACGCACGATGTTCATCAACGCGATACGAGGACATTGCAGTGAGCTGGGGATGGTCGCGAGCCAGGGTGCGTCGCGGGTCAAGGACTTGATTGCGATCATTGAGGATCCCGAAGATCCCCGACTTCCAGCGGTTGCCCGTGAAGCCTTGGGCGTCCTCATCGCCCAGCTTGCTGCGGTGAAGGAAGCCATACGAACACTCGAGAGGAAACTGCAAGCCTGGCATCGTTCCCAACATGCCAGCCAGCGGTTAGCCACAATTCCAGGTGTCGGCGTCATTACGGCCACGGCTCTGGTGGCCACCATCGGCGATGGCTCACAATTTAAGTCCGGACGACATCTCTCTGCTTGGCTGGGACTCGTCCCACGCCAACATTCATCGGGTGGGAAAAGTCGGTTAGGACGAATCTCCAAACGCGGTGATGGCTATCTCCGGCGCCTCTTGGTACACGGGGCTCGAGCCGTGCTCCGTTGGCAAAAGGGTGAACCCAAGCAGCCTTCCCCTTGGATTGGAGAGTTGCTGACAAGACGACCGACCAATGTCGTCCTGGTGGCCATGGCCAATAAAACGGCTCGAACCGTCTGGGCCATGATGAGAGATCAGCAGGTCTTCACGGCTGTGACCAGATAAGACGGGTCCGCACCAGACTTTCACGCAGTGTTTCTATAAGGAAAAGCGAGAGGAATTGCGAGGGTGAAAAAAACATGATGGCGAAACAGGGAGCCAGGAAAGATCCAACCCGAGGTATTGTCCGAGCCTACAGCTCGATAAGTTGACTGGGCGTCTTTCCTCCGCCCTTTTGAGGGGCGGATTCCATCAAGGCCAGCGGTCATGGGGCCGCATAAACAGGCCGGATACATGACGGCACACCTCACGCGCTATTGTCGACCAAGACCCCTTGCATTCTCAGGAGCGTCCATACATGACCATACCGGTACATTGGAGAACGCTTATCGACCAAACATGAATGGTGATTCTCTGGATAACCATTTGGAACGTAATCGAGCTTCTTGCAATCAGCAAGGAATGCTTTGACGACGGCATCGCGCTTAGCATCATCGAGATAACCACATTTCCACTCCTTGATTTTCTTAGCCCAGAAATCGCCCGTACCATCTCGGGTACCACCACTTCCCCACAACCCGAAAACAACTCCTTTTTTGATCTTCTTACCCAGATACTCCTTGTTCTTAAAGTCATAGCGTGCACCGATGTGCATCGAGGCTCCCGCCTTTTCCTCCCCATAGACTTCTAAGAACTTCGCCTTTGTGTAGTCTTTTTTCCCTGCAGTGTTTTTTTCTCCAACCTCTTTCTTCGCTTCCTTAAACTTATCAAAGTAAAATCCCAACCGGAACGCGCTGAGATCTTTCTTGGCTTTGTCGCTGATGACCAAAAGATCGCCTGCGAGCTCTATCTGAATTTTTGGTTTCCAGTTTACAGCGTTCTCTAAGAGATCGAAATCAGTTTCGGTAAGCAACGCTGCATGCGATTTATGCCCGCCCGCAATCGCATCCCGTACCTGAATTTTCTTTCCTAATTTTTCCGCATAGCGGTAAAGGACCAAAATTGAAGTGGCTAACGAATAGTTCGTTATCGTGTGTGTTTTAAGAAACTCTAGGTGCGCCTCAAGGTCGATTCCGCAAACAGAGTTCAAGTGTTTCTTGAACGCAATGAATGTTGTCTTGTTACCGCGCCTACTCCCCATTGATTCCCTTAAGTGGCAAAGTTATAAAAATCTCTCAATTTCTTTCAATTCGTCGCCTGCCTAAATTCTGTTCAATAAAAGACTTGATGCTTTTTTCCATTATTCACAATCCGGCTCCAGACCGGACAATCCCATTGATAAATCCATGGTGACTCCTGAGTCCTTCGATAAATACATTGTGCGCTTGCCGAACAACTCAGCACAAACCCATCACAACAAAGTACCTTCGGCATTGCATGACCCCTTCCCCAAAACCTGTTGCTGTCTCCAACCGAGGGCGCGGGTTTTGAAGAGGGGCGTGCCGTGTTGATGGATTGTTAGCTCTAGAGCGGCGACAATGCGTTGGCGCTGGAAGCCGGTGCGGAGTACGTGGTTCAAAGAATTGATGGACATAGGAGGGCCACACAGACAGCGGGTGCCGTTTTGAAATTCCGTTTTATGGGCATGCCACCATTGTTGAAGGAGTTCGACATTCGGCCAAGGTAAGTCCTCATCCGCATCCATCTCGACGTTCTCATCTTCGGGATCTTCAGTAGGCCCGGCTTCAAATCCATCCGGCCATTCGCCCTCTAAATCTTCATACGCCAAATCATTTTTGGTAATCAGGCTAAAAGTTAGACTTTTTACATGATTGATTTTGGAAGTCATAATTAAACCATAAACTGGAGTAGCACACTCACCCCAGAAAAAATACAGGCGATGAGGAGCCATATTTTTCGTGCGGGAGTGATGCGACCACCTTGCCGCAAATCATCCCAAAGAGTTGCGACAATCATGAAAATGGCGATATTGGTAAAAATAGCTCCTGTTTGCATATTATTCTTTCCTATTAAAACCGCTCATTTAGAATACGGAAAATGAGCATGCCAATGAGTTATCTTTACACCTTTTCCATGGCAAAGGGCTTTCCTGCAAAGTACCAAGTGCCAGATTGAAAACGAGAGTCATTGGCTTTTACCCATTGAGCAATCTTAGATAACGCTTGTTGTTGTTGCACCACCCACATGTCGGTCTCAAATTCAATATTCATTCCATACCGAATCGTCAATTCATCATAAGCCCATTGCCTAACTCGCCGAGGACTTGTTTCGGCCAAAAGTGTATCAAGCAATGAAGCAGGCGAATATGGTAGCCCACGCCGATAACGAAGCCCTGAGGTAAATTTTGATTGGTGAGCCTTCCACCAGCCTTGCCAGTGTTCAGGGTTTTGAGAAAGACGAACAACGGATTCGCCAAAGGGTTTCCCATCAGGTCGCATGGGGCGTTCGCCGGTCGTCTTCCACTTTTCCAATTCTTCTTCAAACAATTCGTCTTCATCTATTTCCTCAGGAATCCACACATCCTCATCAAGATCAGCCCCAGTGATGAGATTGAGGGCAATGGCCACAGGCTCACCTAGTTCGGGGTCTTCGAGGAGTTTGATCAAGGGTTCTACCACAAGGGAATCTCCGACAAGACCCAATGATGTCACAATAGCTGGAGAGATCTGTTGAGTAACCAAGCGGCTCTGAAGAAATAATCCAAAGCTTTGATCCCCACTGAGCGCCAGTGGAAGTAAAGCCCAATCAGCCGTACGTATCGATTTCTCAAGTAAGGGAAGAGATGTTTCATCACCTAGACGCAGTAGGTTCATCGCAGAGTTGACAGCGACCGGCTCCTCCTCGTGAGATAGTTTTTCCCTAAATAAGGGAATGATTGTCCCTGGTTCACCAATACGTCCTAAGGTAGAGACAGCTTCGGGCTGGTCCTTGGATGCCTCCTCAATAAGCTGAGTAAGCACCGTATCTTTTATCTTCCATCGGCCATATCCCACCAAATGGGGAACCATTAATGAAAACTTTTTATTGGATTCAGAAAGAAACTCCAAGCATTGTTCTTGCCACTCTACAGGCAATTCAAATTTCAAAGCATCCCGAATAGCCCCCATTCTTTCCTCATCTTCCGAGTCAAGTACGTCTAAGAATTTCACGACCAAATCCCATCGCCTCTGGCGACAAAACACACAGACTGCGGCAAATAACTCCCCAAAATCACCTTCTTCGGCCTGTCTCTCACAGATTTCCAAAGCTAAATCTTCCCCCACAACTAAGGCATCAAGATGAGCTTCCAACCGCTCTTCAAACTCACCAATGTCCAACCAGGTCAATTCCGGATCATCGAGCAACGAAAGACGTTGTTCATACAACGCGGAACTTTCTTCAAGATGCTCTTCATACAGTTCCACATAAAATTGTCGTGGCCCCGCACCAATCGGCATGGCCCGTTTCTTTTCAGGAACAGCCTGCGTCATTGTAGAAGAAGATAGGATCGCCTGAGTCTGTGCCGGCACAGAAGCCAGAGCCTGACCCGAGAGAGGTGGGAGAGTCGAGGTATTCGGAATCTCTGATGCAATGTCTTCAAGTTCCACTAAAAATGTCACCCCACCTGCCATGATCGTATCACCATGTCTCAAAACAGCGTTCGCGACTCGATCGTCATTAACCCACGTGCCATTCTTACTCTCCAAATCTTGCAAACGGCATTGTCCATCTTTGCAACTAAGAGAAAAATGAAGACTGGAGAGGGAGCGAGCTTGGTCAATCACAAAATCGGCCTTTTTTGTTCTACCGATTCGAATGGTCTCTCCATCCTGAACCGTAAGAGACTCCCCTATTTTCGGATCGGAAGTAATTTTCAGAAGAGCCTTCATAATAGAAGTCAATACGAAAAAAGAAGGAGAAGAGTTTTTTAAGACCTCAAAAGCACCGGAAGGTTCCCTATACTAATGCAGAAACGTCAGCTGCCTCCACTTTAATGGCCACCACATCATGGGGACCATTGCGGAGGACAATATGTGTGCGCCAAATCAAGAAGACCAGGTCTTCGTCCGTGTTGACAATGACGGTATCAAGATTCGTTTGAAGCTCATGATGTTGATTGCCACGCAGTTCCACATGGCACATGGGAGAAGAGATTCCAGGAAGGTTGAACTCAAGGCGCCCCCGAGGAGAGGCATTCTCAATGACCACAGGTTCATTACCTATCAAATACCCAGGAGCAACCAGACCAGGTGAGGCCGCATTGAAAAACCGTCGATCAAAATCAGTCGGAAGCAACGGCATGCGGTCCTTCATCCATTGCTCATCATACGTTCCGGCAAACGAGGCTCGAGGTTGCCAATTAGGAGAAGTAAAGCCGAATCCAGCTGGCGGAGGCGTATCCCACATGGTTTTAATAGGATGTTGGGGATCTTCAAGATTGGGCAGTCTGATCCCCTCTTCAAAAGATGCCAACCGTGACCGAAAACCCGTTCCAACGGGGTTCCGTGGCTCAAAAGTATGTTTGTCTGGATTCTTATGGGTTCGATCCCACCCCCCAAATGCATTCTCATACATCAATGGAATCTTCTCAAACGGTTTGGGCTTCGTCATCGAAATCGTTCCAGCGCCTTTCACCCAATATCGATCTCCTGTCACTTTTACAATCTTAGAAACAGATCCAACTCGAAAACCGACATGAACCTCAGTATCGTCAGTTTTAGCTGGATGGGCATGTCCTATCAACACGACATCAGTGTAAGGTTTTACAAATGCCGTCTCAGGTTCATACTTGTAGCTGGAATTTTCAGGTTTATCCCAGTATTCCCCTTCTAAATTTAAGGAAACCTGTTCTTCAGCTGTGCTTACTAATTTACTTTTACCAAAAGAAAAAGAAGCCTTTATGATTGGGATTAAAATTTGAAACCCACCTTCGTCAGTAAGAAACAATGTTTCACACTGAAAAGGAGTTGTGTTTCCGATAGAAGGTTGGCCCATACTCAATTTATTAGAAAAAAGTGGAAGATATTTGCTGAACTTCTCTTTCAATAATACAAATGATCTTCTATAAAACTAGATTTCATCTGACTTTGAATTCCCATGAAATAAATATCCCCGTGGCAAGACCACGGGGTATTAGAAGAGAGTTAGCTGTCGCAGCTCTTCTGGCTGCTTGCCTTGCTGTTGTACATATCGTTCGACAATCTTCCAATTTCCTCCCTCACCCACGGTCCCCACATAATAGCCAGCAGACCAAAACTCCCCGCCCCACAGCTCTTTCTTCAATGCCGGCTTCCACCGAAACAATTCGCGTCCCGTGACACTCTTGAACACTCGCACAATTTGACCCGGGGCAATCTTCGGATGAACGGAACACAGCAGATGGATATGATTCCGATCACAACCCAACCGTTCAAACTCCATATCGTACCGCTCGGCAAGGTCTCGAGTGACCTCCATAATAATCTCCACCACATCGTCCTCCAATAAGGCCTTGCGATATTTCACTGGAAAGACGATGTGATAGTGAATCTGCCAGGCACGGTAACTGGCTTTCTAAACAGTGCTTTCGCTCACTCTCCTATTGTTAAGAAATAGGATCCCCGTGGCAAGACCACGGGGAATCGCAAGTTCAATAATACCCACCTATATCATTCAAGATTGAACACAAACATAAAGCGTTATGCCGAAAACAAATAAGTTCCCAATCAATCACTTCATTCCTTTATTGTTGCTCGAGAAAAATCACAAAGGAATGCTGGGAAATGTAGTGACCTCAAAAGCTCCATATTCCCTCCTCCTAACTATACTAGGGCAGAAACCATATTCATCGTTCATTGAAATCCCAACATCCTCAAGCAATCGAAGCCAGGCCAGTCCTTCAATAAATATGTTCTTATTAGGGTAAAAAAGCGCATCATCACTATAAGATGAAAAATCTTCAAATTCTTGCATTTTCTCTTTACGTTCCTCTAGAAGGCCGAGGAAGGCCTCTTCACTTGCCCTAGGGTCTGGATCTAATAACAACCGGCATAAATCTAATCTTGGCGATTCATCGCCTTCAAGGACTTCTTCAAAACGATTCAAAATATTGTTCAATTCTTTTTTAGGAGAACCAAGTAAAAACCGATGTAAGAAATAGCTGTAGCAAAAATCATCCTCATATTCCACATCTGAGAAATACGTATCTGGCGATAGCTTGCTGATTTCTCGAGCTAGCTCTATTTGACTTGCTGCAATAGCGTCGAACAAGGGTTGATTAAAGCTGGCTTTGAGTACTTTCGTAGGATACCCTTCTGTGTCTAGGGCTTGTTGAAATAACCATTTTCGTGTCTGGGCACTGCGAATAAGATGATGGAAAAACCCATCAATTTCTGCATCCAAAAGCAACTCGCATATTCCCACGGCCTCATAATACTGGCTAACAGCCATAGCCGAGGATCCACGCTGTGCGGGATCATGTGAATTTTGAATTTCATATATATAAAAATTAAGGTAAGTGACTAACTCTTCACTCGCTTCTAACAAATTGATCATTTCAGGATGTAAAGTCTGTCAATTTGAGAATCTCAAAGCCTTTGAACTCTTGGGCAACCATTTTATTCTCGAGGTCCTCTCGAATGACTATAACCTGATCCAGATGTTTAAGCCGAAAGATAAGATCATCAGGAGGAATTTTACTCTCATCAATATGCAGCAAACTCACATCAGACATTTTTTCTGGGTCAAGAGAATTCCACTCAAATTTGCTTTTTTCTTGATTGATGCAATCAACATGTTTGACAAAATTCACCATATAATAGGGTTGCGATACTTTTCTTCCTTTGTGATTTATGATTCTCATTGGAAAGAACTCAAGGGCCTTAATTTTTTCACCAACAATAAAGTTTTTAATTTTTCCATTAACTACTAAATTATTATCTAAGTTATGAAGGACATCTTGTAATTCAATGCTGTCTGGAAAATCATTATTCATTCTATACTCAGCATCTTCTGGAAATTTATCTATTAATGAAATCCCTTCAAAAATGAGATAATCATTCTCGAAGTTTTTTAGATTTTTAAAGTGAGCTGAATTACCGTGTGCAACCGGCTTAATTCTTGAATATCGCATAAAAAATCCTCACATTAAAATTCACCTAAGACTTGGAGACGTAGGTGCTGAAGAAAAGTCTTCGAGGCACATACACATGGGTTTCCACCATCCATTTTTTGCCGAATCGTATCGATTTCTGAGATTTGCTTCTATACCTTTGTGCCCTCCACCGCCTGAACCTTTACCTTTATTCTTTAGATGATTCCAAAATTTATCCTTTGCCTTTATAAGTTTTTCCTTTATATCCTCCGGCTCAGGGTGGTCTTCCTTATCTTTTTTTTTCTTCAAAGGTTTCCAGATTTCTTGAGTTAAGTGTTCGATAACTTCCTCATTGTATCTAACATGCCCAAAACTAACCGGTTGATGACATGGCAAATCGCCCGGAAAGGTGACTTCGATATGGGCCTGGTATTTGTACTTTCTTATGTCTCCCCACCTTTTCATTTGGACGAGTTTAGTTTTATCTTTAGAAATTGGAAATGTATCATCGCCTTGAAAATATAGAATAAAGGCTTTAAGGGTTGGCAATCCACACATAGAGTAGGGTTTATTAATATTATAATCGGTTACGCCAAGACACTCCCTTATATAATCTACTAAATCCATGAAGACCATTCCCGGGAGAATATGGTGAGCCTGCCACCGATGTGAATGATAGCCTTTTCCACAGCCTTCACATTCACTTCTGTAGTCTTTGGTTTTATATTTATAGTACACACCAATTCTATCGCGGACTGGATCTTTATGTGATGTGCCCATAATAAAAACCCCCTAACCTCTAATTACTAATTGCTAGTACTAAACTGCCCTTAACTCCTTGATCAGATGAAACCCAAATGAGCATGGAATCTGACCTTTGGCAGCCTTTCATAAAGATGAACGCTGCAAAACAAGATGCCATAAATCCATATGCCGCACCTGTTTCACCAAAGGATTCGGCAGGCAATAAGATTTCCTCTACCTTCAAAGTAGATCCGGTTCGTACCAGAGCAGCCCCCCAATCTTTCGACTTTTCTTCATCTCCATTTAGGTGAGAAACAATCGTTTTACATGCACCAATCTCTTCACCTAATGACTCTAATATCGTTTTTGAAAGTTCCTGGCCGCTCTGTGGGGCATTAGAAAATCGATGGTCAGTTCCCCGGACAAGAGAGGATCCTTTAAGAAAGGCCAAAGGCTTATCTTTTTTGTGGTGATCATTTTCAACCGCTTTAACTAATAGAAATGCAGCACCTTCTCCTGGAATGATCCCCTCAGATCTAGCAGGGGTTTTCAACAGTTCAAGCTCGTCCAGAGCATCTAAGTATGAATAATCTGTGAGGGCATCAATGCCACCAACAATTACATACTTTACTGAGTTAGTTTCTAATAATTTCTTTGCATTTGATAATGCGGATATTAGGCCAGGCTGATCTTCAAATTGGACCATTTGAATCTTGGGTTTTCCAGTAAGGTTTGCTGCCTTTAACATACGCGGAATAATTTCTGCTTTATACCATTGTACTTGTTCATCGATTGATAAATTCTCCCCGTCATCTTTATTCTCATTATTATCCTTTTGTTGGCTTGCACTTAAATCTTCTATGTATTTTATGTGCCAACCGCTGCTTAGATTTACAATAATTGCAGATTCCTCAAACAATGATTCCTCAAATTCAAAATTCATAATGAGATCACGCAGTGCCATTGATCCAATCCGCACAAGGCGCCCCAATTCAGAAAAACCCGAAGAAAATTCCCTAAGGGAATGGCCTATTACTGGTACCATTTCAAAGTCTTGAGGCACCTCCACACAATAGTCCAATTCTGTTAATTTTTTAATCCCAGCACGACTTGCAGCGCAGCTCTGAAAAGCATTTAATCCCAATGAAGAAACCATCCCAATCCCTGTTATTGCTAATGGCTTTAATGAGTAAAACATTTCAGAAAGATTGCTAAAATTCCTTCTCACAAGTAAAACATACCGGCTTTGCTTCTGGCCCTAAACCAACGACTGGCGGTTGTACAAGAGGGAATGGCGGCGTATTCTTGTCATTATGAAGCATTAAATCCAAAGCGCGCGCTACCCCTTTGCCTTCCGCTGTCACATCAAACGAACAATTCACAAACTCTGCTTTCCCTTTAATTTTATTTGAGACTACCCCTCCGCCAGCACTTCCCGCTTCATCACCAGTACTCATGCGAAAGTTTGAAGATTTGGTACATATTGGGTTGCCATCACACTTTACTTTCTTTGCACCTTTTGCGGCATCTGAAGATTTTGCAATGTTGGGATAAGGAATCGGAATCGGACCTCCAGGTGAGGGAGTCTTACAGACATCAGGGAATGCCGTAGCTATGCCATTACTTCCCTTATGTACGACTGAAAGATTATTTACACCAACTGTAACACCCATTAACTGACCTTACTCCTCTACCTGCCGTGAATAATACTTACATTTTTGCTTCGAAGCTTTTCTTCTCAGATTCAATTGATTGCAACTGATCCACCTTTTATCTTGTTTTGACCAGATGCACGGCTGAGAAGATTGCTACCTTTAATAATTATTTTTCCATCTTTCCTTATCGTAATACTTCCTTTTCCACATTGTAGAACGATTTCTTTTTTTGCGTTGAATATGAAGCGCTCCCCATCAATTTCTATATTCTTGATTTTTTCTCTGCTAACGTTTAATTCATGTTTGTGGACATCGAAAGCATGTCTCTCTTCGAATAAACCGACAATGACTGGATGTGCTGGGTCATTCATTTCAAACATAAGAAACAGATTTTTCTCTTTATCTTTTTGGGAAACTTTCACACAAGACTTGGCAAGAACTGGTCCGCCCGTATTGCCTTCAAAATCTATGTATATCTTACCGTTATTTTCTATAGAGGAAAAACGCCCCACTCGCGGGCCATAGATTGACTCAACTTCTTTTTCAACTTCCTGAACAATTTCTGCTAAGACGTTTCGCATCTTAATTCCCCTTTATCTTGCTCCCTTTTACAATCACATCACCACTACCCTTGATATTTATCTTCTTGCCATTAATTACAATATCTCCATTCTTTTTCATGACTATCTCAGCTTTTCCAGCTTTTAATACAATCTGATCTTCGCCAATCAATTGAATTTTTTTTGCTTTTACCTCAAACTCCTTAGTTACTTGTTCACTATGTTTTCCACCCACTTTTTCAGTTAAATTTTTTGCAACTGTGACACTCTGATCTTTCCCCACTGTTTCGGTGAGATTTTGTGCAGTGCTTACGCTTTTACTTCCCCCAATAACTTCCGACTTATTCCCCCCAATGGCCTCTCCCTTATATGCACCAACTTCCTCCGTCTTGGCTCCGCCTACCGTTTCATTCATAGCGGCTCCAACGCTGACTTGATATGCTCCACCAATAGATAATGCTTTCGCGAGAGTAATTGTTTCAGTCTTTGCCGAATCTACAGATTGAGCCATATTTCCAGTTATAGATTGCGTCATTGAACCAGTAATTGTTTCTGCATGGTTCCCGCCAACAGAAATTGTCTTATCTACTTCAATGGATTCCCATTGATTATTCTTTACAGTTTTCGTCCGATCATTCTCCACCAAAATAGCTTGATCATGTTTGACAACAGTGGTTTGATCATTCTCCACCACGGTGTTCTGATCTTTCTCCGCATGGAGATACATTTCTTCGCTGCCTTTTTTATCTTCAAATCGGAACTCGTTGGATCCCCCACCTCCCTTCGAACTATTTGATTTGATGGTGCTCTTGGTTGCCTCGGCCGGTAGTGGATATGGCGGCATATTTTCAGCGTGGTAGACCCTCCCGGTAATTAGCGGGCGATCGGGATCGCCTTCTAAAAACTCAAGGACCACTTCATGACCAATGCGGGGGATGAACATGGCACCCCAGCCTTTGCCTGCCCACAGTTGCGAAACGCGGACGAACATCGAACTGTTTTCATCGTTTTTGCCTTCCCGATCCCAATGAAATTGGACTTTGACGCGTCCAAATTCATCACACCAGATTTCTTCTCCGCTGGGGCCTACGACGATGGCTGTTTGTGGGCCCTGCACGACGGGCTTCGGCGTGACTTGTTGCGAACGATAGGGAACGGAAGCTGGAATACAACTGAAGGTATTGGAATAGGCTTGTTCACTTCCGCCTGATCCTCCTCCAGGGGAATAGCTGTTTCCCATCGTGCCCATGTGGGACACATTGGTTAAGAGATAGGCTTGGTTCATCTCCTGAGGGAAATAGTCTTGTAAGGTAAAGGTGTACCCTGAGGTAAACGCTCGCACGGTACTCCCACCTGTCACAATAAGATGTTGAGCTTCTTCTTCTTCCATGCGGACTTTAGCCAGGTTTTGTCCATTGGCTTTTTTCTCGTATTCTCCAGGATAATCATAAATTTCGTATTGATTATTGCCTCCAATACTGATCACACTGGGTTCGTTGGCAGCAAGACTGGTACTGGGTGTCTTGAAATTGAAATCGGTATGCGAGAATTTCCCGGGCCGAAATTCTTTTTCGAACTCCAGACTATTGATGACATCTTCTTCCTGTAGACCACTCCCTTGGGCTTCCCATTCTACGATGGGTTGGGTTGGCAGCTTCTTATGGGCCTTCGAATGATCACCAATCACTAGCGTATGTTTACTCTCTTCATGTTCAAAGAAATAGAACATCCCGTATTGTTCCATGAGCCGACTGATAAAATTGAAATCGGTTTCTCGATATTGCACACAATATTCCCGAGGGTCATAGGTCCCTTGAAGATCTAAGCGATAATCGGTAAACCCTAAATCGGCAAAGATTTGTTCGATAATATCCGGAGTCGATTTATTCTGGAACATTCGACAATCTGCTGTCCTCGTGAGAAACCACAGCCAGGGGACCATTTCTGCACTATAGTGAATCACCCCGGTTTCGCTGCCCGTCTGGGCAAAACGACTGACATATCCATTGAAGAACCGTTCCTTTTCATCGATGAGTTCTACTCGAATGGTGACCGGCTGACCGATAATAGCTCCGAAATCAATGGCTGGTCCTTCGGTTAAAAGATCTAACTCAAATCTAAATAGTTGAGAAAGACCTTCTTCACCGGAAAACCCCCTCAGTAGCAACACGTCGTCGCCCAATGGGGTGTCAATGCGTATGAGGCGATCTGTT
Source organism: Nitrospirales bacterium (assembly GCA_965248225.1). Taxonomy (GTDB): domain Bacteria; phylum Nitrospirota; class Nitrospiria; order Nitrospirales; family UBA8639; genus Nitrospira_E. The sequence continues at coordinate 1,776,476 of CBDFIV010000015.1, read as the reverse complement.
TGTGTAAAAGGCATTGTTGTTCTCCAAACTATTTATTCTAAAACTTCATTATGCTTTCGACATTTCAGTTAATAATGAAGTATTTCTCTCTTGTGCTTCATACTTTGCAAAGAAAATGCCAAAAATGGCACATGCACAACTGGAATGCTTGAATCAAAAAACTTCCAATTTTTCATAGAGATAGCCTGGACACTCCAATACATTTTCCTTGAAATGTATTTTTATTCGCGCGGTCATTTGTAAATTTCAAAATGTTCATAACGATTTTTTTAACTTGGATTGGAGGAAGCCAAGAGCATTCTTTCATCATCTTCTTCCTTAACATCTTTTGGGCCTCATCTCCTCATGTAAAATTATATTGAAATTTTCCCGCTTCAACGGCTATGTGGACTCCAGAAATGCTTTCCCCCTGGCTCATACGAGAGAGGAATTCCCCAGACATTTCTGGCAATAGGGTTCGGGTGAGAATATGATCGACGTTCCGGGCGCCACTTTCTACTTCTTTGCACCGGCTGGCAATTTCGTTGATGACCGAATCATCATGGGTAAATTTCGCTCCATGATTATCCTGCAGGCGTTGTCGAATGCGGCCCAATTGCAACACAATAATTTGCCGCATAATGGCATCGGATATGGGGTAATAGGGCACAACCACCATGCGGCCTAATAGTGCGGGTTTAAACACTTTGATGAGTTCAGGACGAATGGCTTCCACCAGCCCCTCCGGCTCTGGACAGGTATCTGGATCTGCACACAGCTTCATGACGATATCTGTCGCGGTATTGGAGGTGAGAATGATGACGGTATTTTTGAAATCGATTTCTCGCCCTTCTCCATCTTCCAACATGCCTTTATCAAAGACTTGGTAAAACAATTCCATGACATCGGGATGGGCTTTTTCGACTTCGTCGAGGAGCACAACGGAGTACGGTTTTCGTCGAACGGCTTCGGTGAGGACACCTCCTTCTCCATACCCCACATACCCGGGCGGCGATCCTTTGAGGGAGGACACGGTATGGGCTTCCTGATATTCACTCATATTAATGGTAATGAGGTTGCGCTCCCCACCATACATCGTTTCCGCTAGGGCCAACGCCGTTTCCGTTTTGCCGACGCCGCTTGGCCCGACTAACAAGAACACGCCAATCGGTCGTTTGGGATCGGTGAGATTGGCCCGAGCTGTTCGAATTCGTTGGCTGACCGCCTCCAGCCCATGCGATTGCCCAATCACTCGCTGTTCCAATTTATCTTTTAAGGAAAGGACGGTTTGAATTTCGTCCGTCAACATTTTTCCGACAGGAATCCCTGTCCATCCAGAAATGACTTCTCCCACCGTTTGTGAGGTCACCACGGCTTGCATGAGAGGCGAATCGCCTTGTGCCGCGTCTAATTCTGTATTGAGTTGATCTAGTTGGGTTCGCAACTCTTCTTTTGAAACTGGGGGCGTGGACGGAGCCTCAGCCTCGGCGCCAGCTTTTGAAGATGTGGCTCCAACGACCATCGCCTCGAGTTGCGTACGAATTTCCCGAATTTTGGTGACAAGTTCTGATTCCTTTTCCCATTGACTTTTTAATTGTGCCAAACGCTCTTCTGCTTGATCCTTTTTACTCTGTAATGCATCAATTCGTTCTTGATGGTTGGCTCCGGTAATGGCTTCGCGCTCTAACACGGCCATTTCGACACCCAGTTGCGTAATTTGCCGTTGCGCGTCTTCTACCGGTCCTGGCGTAGCGGCTTGTCCAATCGCCACGCGGGCACAGGCTGTATCCAACACACTCACACATTTATCAGGTAGTTGCCGACCCGTGATATAGCGATGCGACAGCTTCACGGCATCTTCCACCGCTTCATCTAAAATTCGAACCTTGTGGTGATTTTCAAGCGTTTCCGTTAGCGCCCGCATCATGATAATGGCTTTTTCTTCGGTTGGCTCTTCCACCTTCACGACTTGAAATCGTCTGGCTAACGCCGGATCTTTTTCGAAATATTTTTTATATTCCGCCCAGGTGGTCGCAGCAATGGTGCGCAATTCTCCACGGGCTAATGCAGGCTTGAGTAAATTGGCTGCATCGTTTTGTCCGGCTTGGCCACCCGCGCCAATCATCGTATGGGCTTCATCAATAAAGATAATGATGGGTTGAGGAGAACTTTTCACTTCTTCAATGACCGTTTTCAAGCGATTTTCAAATTCCCCTTTAATCCCAGCTCCAGCCTGTAAGAGACCTAAATCTAATGTGCGAAGCGCCACATGCTTGAGCGGTTCTGGCACATCTCCTTGGGCAATACGCAAGGCAAAGCCTTCCACCACGGCAGTTTTCCCGACTCCCGCCTCACCAGTCATGATGGGATTATTTTGTCGCCGCCTGGTGAGAATATCGATCACTTGTCGAATTTCAAAGTCGCGGCCCAAAATTGGATCAATCTGACCAGCCTTCGCTTTGGCAGTCAGATCTACCGTAAATTGATCCAGGGCTTTCGTTTGCCCACCTACTGGAGCTTGGCCATCTTCTCCACCGCTCGCCGGTTGTTCTCCGAGGCCCACCGCTGATTGGGCCTCAGCCGATCCCGCCGTGATTTTTCCAAATTCTTTATCCAAGGTTTCCACGGAAATGGCGTTTAACTCTCGGGAAATATCTCGTGCCACTCGGGCTAAGGTGTCTTGACTCAACAAGGCTAAGAGTAAATGGCCGGACCGAATTTTAGCCGCCCCAAATTCTAGTGACGCCAACAACCACGCTTCTTCAATCAGGGTGGAAAGTTGCGGAGCAAAGGCAGGAGTACGGGCATTCCCGGTTTTAAATTTGTCCAACGCCAATGTGACGTCCCGTTCAAGTCTCGACGGGTTCACATCAAACGCTTGGAGAATCCGTTTGATGTCGGAATTCGGCATTTCTAAGAGCTTAAGAAGGACATGTTCCAAATCCACGTCATAGTGGGTTCGCGTGAGACACAACCCCGCCGCGCCCTCAAACGCGGTACGACAGCCATCATTGAGTCGTCCAACTAATGATTTTAACGTGACATGCATGATTCCACCCTCAGTAAGAATGAACCGGTTAATAAATCAATTATTTTGTTTGCGTTCCATCATATAAAAATCCCGTTCTTCATTTATCACGTTCCCACGGATACTGGCGCAAGCTCACCTGGGAACATGACCTCATCTGCATCTTGTGTAAATTCCTGGCACTTCAACCAGGTGGTCCACCCCAATTGCGGAGGACAGGCGCTCGCTTCGCTCAATCGACAATAGGGCACTTCGGCCGCTTGCAATTGCAACCGAATATCAAACTGTAAATGTTGGCCAGCAAAAAACCGAATGAGTTGCACTAAGGTTTGATAGGTTTTTCCTGAGGGGAGAAACTGGCTAAGCTTCGCTAAGGCCAATGGCCCCAATTTGACTTGAAACCGTGCTTGTTGGTCCCAAATTTTACTGCCCGCCATCGTGGTTTCGCCCAATCGTAAATTTTGCTTCGGACCATTTAATCTCGATTGATCTTCTGGTTCCAACGACACCCATTCTCCAATAAACTGACGAATATTGACGGCCACTCCAAAAAAATGTTCAAGGATTTGCCGCAATGAATGCGCTGATCGAGACCGAACAGCCAACAGGCCTGAATATCCTAGAAGGGCTTGTGGCGGAAAGGCTAATTGTTCTGCCAACCCTTTCGTTCCCAGTCCAATAAAGGACAGCATATGTTGAAAAATTCGGTCAGTTTTCTTCTCCTGTGTGTTCGCGCCTTCAAAACTGATGGCCACCTGATACTTTTCCCATGAGCGGTAAAATAGGGTAATCAGCCGATGGGAAAAGAGGTCAAAAAAGTCTAACAGCGTACGATCTTGATACCGTAATCGCTCCATGATCAATTCGGTATAATATTGCGGCATCACCCCTTGCGGCCCGGTGAGGCCCATAAACGCCACAACCATATGCATGGGGTCTTCACGGTCAACCCCTCGCGTAATGTCATAAATCGCGCTGGGCGGGAAACTCATACTTGGAAAAGAATGAAATCGCACGGTCTCTTGTTGTGGCAGGGACGCATACCCGACTGGGTCCTGAGTGTCGGTCATGTGATTGAGCAAGCGAACGGCCTGAAAAAAATCGAACCGATACCCTTCGGTTAACAATTGCTCGGCCACACTCAGATCGCGATTCGCCATAGCCTATTTCTACCTTACGCGTTCGTTCATGGTGACGATGTCCAACCAAACACGATCAAAGAGTTACACCAAGAGCTGCTCGCCGGCCCGTGGTGGCCATCTTCGAATGGGGTCTTCTCGTTGTTGGGTTTTGGCCACCAATTCCACAAAAGAATTTAACGACGCATACATCCCCAAAAACTTCTCTAACACCGACGCAAACAAAAAGACACTCCCACCCACATATTTTTCCTCGTCAAACACTAGCGACACTTCCAAGCCTCGACAAAACCCATTCCAGCCCATAGAAGGTGGCCGTCGAACCACAGAGCGGCTTCCGACATTTTTCAGTCCGGCAATGTGTTGTCGGACGGATGCGGTCCCCGCATAGTCATAGAGTTTTAATATTTCGCGCAACGCATCTTCTCCACCCTCCACCAAAGACAAATAATTTAAGGAGAGGTGCGAAATGAGACGCCACTGACTGGCTCCGCCAAGCGGGGGCCTGATGGTTTTAGTGGGCTTAATCAAATAGCGAATACGTTCAAGAGGGGCCGACCCTTCTAATTCAAAATACCCACCCTCTTCACTCAACGGAGGAAGTTTTCCCGGTAAATCGCGATTCGAACAGGTGGTGTGCAACGTCAGGGTATCCGTACTCGGTTGTGAGGCTTGAAATTCTAAATCGACCAGGGATAAATAGACTTCAGTCCCATCATCACCTTTTCGCTCCGAAGGTTGGCGTTTGGCATACCAATAGGTACTTTGCGGATTTTCCAGGGAAGCATGTTGGAGTGAGTAGAGGGGAAGCACCGGTTCGACTAATTCTCGATGCGGAGAGGTACAGGTGACCGAATTAATCGAAAACACCTCCATCGCCTCTTGCCGCCGTACATCCGGAATCACACGATATTCAGACTGGGTTTGATCCACCCGAATGGGTTCCGCGATATGCTCAAACAAATTAATAATTGGCGTACAGCCTAACCGAAACACGCTGGCATCAACCGCTTGGTCAAGATGCGGCACACGATCTAAGAACACAATGAGTTCAATGGTCTCTCCAAAGCCCTTTTCTCGTATCGCCTCTAATCCCAATACATCGACAAAGAGAAATTTTTTGGGGAAGGTGAAATATTCCTGCAATAATCGATAGCCCGAAAAAGAGCGCTGCGTATAAGGCAAGAGACCTTCATCTTCACCAAACCCCACTGGCTGCAGGCTGCTTGCGGGTAATTCAAGTGTTTGCATTTTCCCAGCTTCATCTTTCCCTCGAATGACAATCCCGCACCGCTCATTAATTAACAATGAATTGTTGAGCAAAAGATCATACATGGTGTAGGCCAGAATATTTTCACCATGTAAATAGAATCGCAGGCGGTCTAACTCCAAATCTCGAAAGGTTAATCCTCCCTGGCATTTTAATGTTAGGCGCAGCGACGATTCGGCCGACACGCCGGTCGGAAGCCGTTCCGGAGGTTCTAATTGTGCAGTCGCCACCTCAATCGGCCACAGCGTGGTCGGGTAACAGGTGCGGAACCGGCACTGAGTTCCTTTTACTGGGCGCGAATAGAGCATTGCGCCTTTATCAATGGTATAGCCAGAGGTGAGCTTGCCTTGCATGGGATCGGGAACAAACTGCACGATGGACATGGAGGGAAGCGGAGCTAAAAAATGCGGATACAGGAGATTCAATAAGGCGGTGGTAATTTCGGGGAATTCGTCGTCGAGTTTGTGGTGAATTCGAGCGGCGATCAAGGCAAAGCCTTGTAACAAACGCTCCACATGGGGATCTTCGCCTTTGCCGGCTTCTAATTGCAGGCTGCCAGCGACATTTGGGTATTCTTGAGCAAACTCTTGCCCCATCTTCCGCAGGAAGGTCAGTTCATGTTCGTAATAACGAAGAAGGCGATCTTCCATAACTAGGGACTATTCACAGAATAGGTTGAGGTACTTAATTGCAACATCGCATCAAAACTCACCGCTTCCGGACTCGGGTCCACAAGCAACATGGCATCAATACGAAAATGTAAGGCATGCTCAAATTTATTGGGGCCTTCCACCGTGACTTTGATGGCCCGTAGACGCGGTTCAAATAACCCCAGGGTCGTTTCAATTTCCCTTCGAATCGATTTTCGATCTTTTTGGGAATTCAAACTCATGGAGGTAAAATCTGGAAGCCCATAGGTGAGCACGGAATGGCTCACTTCTTGAAATTCTGGCGCCAATTCTTCCAAAAGTTCTCGACGAGTATTGAGTAGCGCTTCAATATCTCTGGAGACTGATCGTTTCATCTCTTGAAGGGTATAGGGGGTTTCCCGAACACGCCGCGTACGGAGATGACGAGGATACGCATCTTCGAGGAGCATCCGGTTCAAATTCATCAATCCTCGCCCTTTGGGTTTATGTTCGTACAGCCGAATTACTTCCTCCGAAAGCTTCACCCCTTCAAACCGCTCCTTTTCATACACACATTCGCCATCAACAATCCGATTGAAGACTGCCACAAGACCTTCTTTAATGGTTGCTGGAACATCATCGGCGATATTATACACATCAATTTGGCTTGATAACTCTGTCGAAAATTGTTCCTTCAAAAACATCGAAATAGGCTGTTCCGCTTTTCGAAACAGGATCACCAGCCCACTGACACTTAACAGATCAAACACAGAAAATAACGGCGAGGCTTGCGACACATCGGCACCCAGAAGCCGATCCAATATCGAAGGCGTGAGCGGAGCTTTTATGTCAGGTAATTTCATGGAGGGGCCAACATGCCATACCGATAATAATGTACTAGCTGATAAACGGGATTAGCATACCCCATTGATTGAAATAAGGGAAGAACACAGACACTCATGACCTTTTACCAGGCTTAGGATAATCCAGGATAAGTACATGGTGAGTCTTACCTCAAACTCATATCAGGCACTTTCGAGGCATGTCCTGATCCCTTACCAGGGTTGCCAGTACTAGAAAATGTTCGTAGTAAAAACTATCCACAACATAACCATACTTGTTCTATGTGTTTTGCCAGACCACAACCCAGTACCTCACACAAGACATGTCCCCAAATTCTGCTCTAAAGTTTTTCGTGTTTCCACGTCATTTCATTACACGACTAGGGAGTATATGTGTAGTGCCAGGGCTCATCTGGCGAACGGAGTGGCCCATCCCAATGATCGCGGATGGATGGCCTGACAGCATTGATAGCGTTTCTCAGCCTATTCCGCCAGTTAATATCACCACGCCATACCGTATTCCTCTGACCACTCCGCGCAGCCGCGATTACCCTACCCCTTCTTCGGACAATGAAATCAAGCGCTTGGAGCCTCCCGTGGCTAGATAAGCCTGGTGTGGCGTTGGTTGGGCTTCGAACAGTTACACGGACACGTTCTCCATCTACCGTTCGCAGCACTGTAACGCGAAGACCTAGGGCCCCGGGATTACGTGCAATCCAAGTGCGAAAAGCTATGATGGAAGCTTCCGTTGGTGTTTCAGGGTATGTCGAATTGTTATCTAGCTCTCTTCGAGCAAGCACCCAAAGACGCTTGCCAAGGGCAAGGACCGTGTCGTTGGAATTCCAGGAATTTCTTTGCGAAGTAAGGGATCGAGGTTCCATGTTGGCAGAAAGTGTGTAGCCTGAATGACGAGATGCAAACTCCCGAAAAATACTCCGCTTTTCACGCTCCATTGCTTCACCTTCGGAAGATGCTTGAAATGTTAAACCCTCCGCCTCTGTCCAAGGCCAGCGTGTGTCGATGCGGTCAGCAAATCTGGTGTATCCCCTTACAGCGAGCAAGTGCCGATATTTGTTGCGTATATTGCCAAGTACGTTTGTAAGCCTAACTTCCATGGGATCGACAAGCTGCTGCACGTAGGCTTCTAACTTTTCTTCTGTAGCTGCCATTGAATAGTCTCCTTTTTAAACTGGGTAGGATGATGTTAGAACCAAAAACCTTATTCGTTCACATCATAAATCAATTGTTTGATCAATTTTGCCAAGACCTTCACACTCCTAAGATTTCTGAAATTCCTGTGGAACTTTGCCTCCTACCCTAGGTACCCAAGCATATTAAGGCCTCAATATACTGAATAGCTTGGCTTACCACTGTTCGTGATCTGCGCCAATAAGAAAGTGAGTTTGGGTTTCTATTCTTTTCAAATAACTTAGCCCAGAATAAGCAAATCAATTCAATCAAAATCACTTAAAAATCATAATGACCAGTTAATTTCCCCTTAAACCCGCAGCCCCCTCTCATCCGTGAAGACATCGAAATGAGAGGGGTTTGGCTTGCCTCTTATTTAATCTGTCGCCGCTTCCAAGTTATAGGATGTGGTGGCGGTACCATAACGCCAGGTGGCTTTGCGATAGCTAATGGTGACATTTTCGTTGGGGCGCGTGTCGCCCGTGTTGTAGTCCACATTCACATTCGTCACGATCACTTTTTCACACGTGACCGTCAAATAGGCATCAGTGCCCGCGACGAGGTTGAGTTCCACTTTGTCATACTGCGTCTTCATCGCACAGGCATGCGCTAACGCTGGACTACCATTATCCATTACCTTAGTGACATTCAGGTCCCCAAACATGGTGACCCGCCCAGTGATTTGTTCGCCTTCTTCCCATTCGCCGGCTTGCGAGACGCCATAGGAAACTGATTGCACCACAATTTGGTCTTGATACCCATCAACTGTCGCGTTGCCTTTGATTGCGCCATCACCGATGTTCAAAAAGCCATTTTGTTCGATTGCCATGATTCGTACCCTCCTAGAAATAGTTGTTGTAAGTAATGAAAGCAGAGACTAGCTTCTCTCTCAATTTCGTGTTCATGATTATGAGTGAGAGCAATGGGCATGCCATAAATTTTTTCTTGGTCTACTAATTCTCAAACCCTATCCAGGATTGGGTTTTCACACATTCTAGACCAAATAATGAAGGCAGATTTTGACAAGAGTCTCCTGCAAAATCTCAACTCCTCATAATTGCGTTTCAAATTTTCAATGCCATTTCGTTACTTGGCGAACATTGAAAAATGAGGAGTGCTAGCCCTACGAAAGGGAAGGTTCAGGCGGCGACCATAATGAAAAGAATTTGATGAATCTTCTGCTATGAGCGCAGCACATGGGTAAGACGAGTATGGGTCGGATCGCGCGCGATTGGATTTCTTGAGCTATCACTTTCCGTCTTCCGGACTTCAAGTCGCCAGGAGACGGTGGAGCGATGCGTGGCACAAATTCCACGGTTTTATGAGCAAGGTACGGCGGGGAGCCGATTGGGACCTAGGAGCAGCGCAGGGCGCGCTAGGTGAAAGCGGGGCTTGAGAATGTGAGGCAAGAACAATTCCGGGATCCTCTCACCTGCAATGTATTGTTTCTCGACGGTGCCCTCAAGCAGAAATTCTAGACCTGACCCCTCCCGTAGACCCGAAACCCGTAGCGCTGCTGATAGTATTCGATGCGTTCAAGGCAGGCGCGTCGGTCGTGGTCGTCTTGAAAGGTTTTCTGTCGCTGATTGCTACCCACGATCACATCATACAACGTGCCCTCAAACTCCATGCTCGGCTTGCGTGCCATGGCGCTAACGTAGCCACAATACAGACAGTAAATCAATGCTCAGGCCTGATATACATCTAGCAGGCTCCTCAAGTGGGCGGTACAGTGGAGAGGCGTTCCAATGTCTTTCCACTTTCCCAACCCAAAGGAGGAGCCATGAAAAAATTGTATGGCGGCATTGACTTGCATAGCAACAACAGTGTGGTCGTGGTGCTCGATGAAGTGGATCAGGTGGTGTATCAGAAGCGATTACCGAATGAGTTGGCGCAGATTCTTCCGCAACTCGCTCCCTTTCAGGCGCACCTGCAGGGACTGGTGGTGGAGTCCACCTACAATTGGTATTGGTTAGTGGATGGGTTACAAGAAGCAGGCTATGTCGTGCATCTGGCCAACCCTGCGGCCATGCAACAATACGCCGGACTCAAATATACCAACGATGACACTGATGCGCGGTGGTTGGCTCACTTGCTTCGCTTAGGACTCTTACCGACGGGGTATATCTATCCGAAGGAAGAACGAGCGATTCGCGACCTCCTTCGGAAACGCAGCCAACTGGTTCGCCAGAAGACGGCCAATCTCTTGAGTGTGCAAAACTTACTGACTCGCAATACGGGACAAGCCCTGAACGGGACGCAGATCAAGCAACTCACCCCGACTGCCGTCCGCGAGTTAGTGGAGCTCCCCGAGCAGGCCCTCGCGCTCCAGGTCACCGTGGCCGTGATGCAGCATCTGGCGGACCAGATCGCCGAGGTCGAACGGGCCGTGCATAGTCGCGTGAAACTGCGGTCCGCGTTTCAATCGCTCCTGACCGTCCCTGGCATTGGCCGGACGCTGGCCCTGACGATCATGCTGGAGACCGGCGAAATTGGGCGCTTCCCCACCGTGGGACAGTTTGCCTCTTACTGCCGGTGCGTCGGGAGTGCCAAGCTGAGCAATGGTAAACGCAAAGGGCAAGGTAACACGAAGAATGGCAACAAGTATTTAGCCTGGGCGTTTATCGAAGCCGCGCACTTTGCGATCCGCTACGAGCCTCAGATTGCCCAGTTTTATCAACGGAAACGGGCGAAGACCAAGGTCGTGGTGGCCCGCAAGGCCGTCGCGCATAAACTGGCCCGCGCTTGTTATTACATCATGCGGGATACCGTGCCGTTTGACGTAACTCGCGCGTTTGCCTGAATGAGGATGCGGACGTGAGCTGGCTATGGGGTTGGTTGAAAACCACGAGGCCTGATTGGCCGCGTTCGCACCCTCTCTTCTGCTCCCGCTACGGGAGAGACTGAGTCGCCTCGAGGCTGAGCCAACAAGGGGTTGGCCTCACGTGAGCAAAACGTTTCTCGCTCTGTGAGAGCCACATGATCTGTGAGTTGTCGGTCTGGACAGTCGTCGAGTACTGAGGTATTTCTGGGGCACGTCTGTGCCAGGGGCGACTGATCGACACACCTCGTCGATCGACCACGCCTTGATCCTGATGGGTGACTGGTGCGTCTCAGGTTGAGGAAGACGACACCGATTCCAAAGAAGACCCAAGTGCGAATCAGGTTTCTCGTCACGGAAGACGAAGAGCAGAGAGCTGAAAAAAGAAGAACGCGAAAGAGAGGAGTCGTGCGCCTACTTGACAAAGCCTGCTAATGGGTGACCCCACTGACAGGCAAAGAGGGGATAGCAAAATTGTAAAATTCCTGAGCTCGCTATACTAACCGGCATGGGAAAATGTTAGTTAGATAGACTTGTCCCATTCTCCCCGGCCATCCTCAATTTGTATACGATTAATTCTTGGAGGTGCACTCTTACTCAATTTGGCCGGGCACCCTAGTTGGTGGTTGTATACGGATATGAATGTGGTTTTCATGGTCTTCTTCAATTCTGACCTTACCATATTTTCTGGTGAGGTTCTGCACGCCTTTCATTGGCTCATCGATGAAGAAAATCTTTAACACCCTTGCATGGTTGTTGAGTAATAAGAGTTGATACTCTAAAGCTTCTCGATACAATTGCTCCTTACGATCTTTCTTTGTTTTAAGAAATGTCCACATTGGATGTGGACGTGGCCCGTGGAGTGGGGAAACGGGCATATGGTCCATAATGGGTCTAAGCGGTAAACGCATGTCGATGTCCAGGCCGGTCTCATGACTACCATGAAAGTCTGCCCTTCCCCCTTTCTTTGGTGCGCAGTCACGAACCCACATGTCGGGATATTGCGATATCCTGCACTTTGAATAGGCCATGGCTACTTCCGTTACTACCCGGTAGATCCATGTAGTTCCGTAGCCACCATTTAATTCCCTGTAGGGGGTGCCACCGTCCCATTCCTTCTTACCACCTGAAGGATTTTGATCAACCGTGGAGGACCAACCTTTCCCTTTTTTCCCATAGATTTTCACCCATCCTGGAGCATTGCTGGCAGCCAGCCATTCGTGGGTAAAATCAAGTGGAATAATTTTTCCGTTCACGCCGTTTCCTCGCGTGAACTTTGTTTGACCTTTACATATGGCTTGGAATAGTTCAATTGTTCGAACGAAGTCTGGTTCATTTCCAAGTCCTGTTTGAGAAATCCAACTAAACCCTAAAGCCCTTAGCCTTTGGCGAACGGCATCTACGTCCTCTTGCGCATTGTTTCTATCTTTTGGATATGAGCCAACAGGACCGCTGAGCAACAATTTAGCCATAATAATTCTCCTATTAACTGATTGCCGATATGTGATTGGTCTTAGAGAAGGCTCATTGCCGGCATTTTCCACCCGATAGAACTTTGAACGGTTATAGTAGCAGGACTGAATTCACCAGCAATAATTAACTCCATCATTCTCGATATTTCTGAAAATTCCATTAAGATATAAAAAATTCTTGTGCGTGCTGAAACCGGCAATACACTTACATCCTCATCCAAATTAACTCTAAGAAGGCTACTGCCATCAGGCCTTAAGGATGAAACTCTTTTTCCAATTCCTTCATGTGTGAATCCTGTAATTCTCTGGGTAAAATGTTGAGGGCTTCCTTATATTTTTCCAAAATGTGACGTTGTTGAGTAATATTTCGTTGATATTTCGTCGCGAGCTCCCGTTCGGAGAGATTGGAAATGGTGTTAAAATTCACACCACCAGCCGATCCATATCTTAAGCCAGGTTCGACATATTTTTGTCCCTTCTTATTCAAAGTAACCTGGATGGCTATCCTTGCCCTTGGTATCCAGATCGTACGATACACCAGCCGAACGTAGATGGCATCAATCGCTCCAAGTTGGGATGGAGGCCGATTTATCATGGCTTTGGCTGAAGATGCCAAAGCCTGACACAACCCCTTAGCCTCGGCTTCACTATCAGCCTTATTAAAATTAGAAGGTAAACTATCAACATCTCCAAAAAGGCAATCAATGCGTATTTTGGTTTTGAGATCATTCACATAATGTGATATTCGTTTTCCATTAATTTTAAGTTGTCCCGGCAGATAATGGGCAGCTTGTTGCCCGCTGGAGGCCGAATAATTTTGAAAATTCGCTGCTGCGACTGAGGAATTGGAATCAGCTCCCCAAGGTTGCCCATGACTATTAATCAAACTCAAATAACACAGAATTTTAACGACACGCCCGTCCCATTGAATGATTTAGGGCATGTGACATGTAGGATTGAAATTGTTGAACTTCTTGATCACTCCATTGTTGCGCTTTGGAATGTTTTGAATTGGGGACGCTTCGGCTTCCCATCACCTACCTCCAAATAATTTCATGATTTCCATTAGTGGGGTCAGGTCTTGATTTGATATAAATTGACATTACCCAACTCTTCTTTTCTTGTAATCATCCTTTGGCGATTTACGAAAACATTGGCCCTTCTCATGACCCTTTGAACTTGCGATTCCCCGTGGTCTTGCCACGGGGATCTTATTTTCCGAGAATTAGGGGGTGAGTGAAAGTACTGTCCACAAAGCGAGTCATTGTGCGTGGCAGATTCATTATCACATTGTCTTTCCGGTGAAATATCGTAAGGCCTTATTAGCGGAGGATGTTGTCGAGATCATTGTGGAAGCCACGCGAGGGATTGCTGAGCGGTACGATATGGAGTTTGAACGATTGGGGTGTGATCGAGATCATATCCATCTGTTATGTTCTGCTCATCCGAAGATTGCTCCGGGACAAATCGTGCGAGTGTTCAAGAGTATCACCGGGCGCGAGTTATTCCGGCAGAAACCAGCCTTGAAGACAGAGTTGTGGGGAGGGCAGTTTTGGGCTGATGGCTACTATGTGGGCACCGTGGGAGAGGGCGGCAATTGGAGGGTGGTCGAACATTATGTGCAGAACCAAGGCAGTCCCAGAGAAGACCTGCGTCAGTTAACCCTCTTCTAATACCCCGTGGTCTTGCCTCGGGGATCTTTATTTCCCTTTCCCCCCTCCCACCCTGACGTTTAAAATGGCAGGAGGGGGGAAGTCATCATTTAGTCCGTCGCCGCTTCCAAATTATACGAGGTGGTCGCCGTACCATAGCGCCATGTGGCCTTGCGGTAGCTAATCGTGATGTTTTCGTTGGGGCGCGTGTCGCCCGTGTTGTAGTCCACATTCACATTCGTGACGATCACTTTTTCGCAGGTGACCGTGAGATACGCATCAGTGCCTGCGACAAGGTTTAATTCAACCTTGTCATACTGAGTCTTCATGGCACAGGCATGAGCCAAGGCCGGGCTCCCGTTATCCATAATCTTCGTAACATTCAGATCCCCAAACATGGTCACGCGTCCGGTGATTTGTTCGCCTTCTTCCCATTCACCGGCTTGGGCGACCCCATACGAGACCGACTGCACCACAATTTGATCTTCATACCCACTAACTGTTGCATTCCCTTTGACTGCTCCACCATCGATGTTCAAAAAACCATTTTGTTCGATTGCCATGATCCGTACCCTCCTGGTTAAGAAACCCTGTTAGTGATAAAATCGAAGAATGTTTTTTCCACCGGTTTGGTTTTTTGTAGTCATGCAAAAGATATAGAGCAATGACTGTGCCATGAAATATTTTTCTTTATTAAGTGATAAATTCCTTTATTTCAAAGACTTTTTGGCTTCATGGTTTCCAGTTTTCTAGAGGAGGGCTACATTACGAGATCCAGCGATTCTCAATTCTTGGAAATCGAGTTTTAATTTTTCCATTCGATTCTAAAAAATAACAGTTTCAATGTAAGAAGATTGTTAATTCGTACCTATTCCGATATACAAGATCTCTAAAGAGATCCAATATTGCATGGAACCACTTGGCAGAAACACCTTAAGGGCACCTCTAAAAACTTCAATTTCAATAATCCATGTTCAATGTTTTCAGTAGGTTCTGGCGCCAAATTTACGGAAAACGTAGGTTTTTAGAGGTGCCCTTAAGTCATTTAGGACATTGAGGGTAGGTTCTGAAACCAACTCTGAACGGGCGCTCGGGGAATGCGCGATATTTGCTTCACTGAATCATCCTGAGCCTGTCGAAGGATTCTTTATCAGGCTCAACATCCATGAATTGCCAGACCAACTCTGAGATTGTCGAATTACTTTCGATGCTTCGACAAGCTCAGCATGAATTACTCTGGTATATAGCTTGGTCTATTAGAGGAGAAAGAGCAGATGAAGAAAAGGGGGGACGCGGCAAAGACTCCGAAGAAAAAAAATAAGGCAGGGAATTTCCTTAAAGCAGAGATCTAGTTGCAAAAATTTCGTTACGGCGTTAGCAAGCCATCGGGCCTGGATGAGACACTTTTAGATATCTAGGCAAAAGGATGACCAGATATTTCAGGAAAGTTTGGCATTGGCAATATTGCATTGAACGGTTTCAAAACCATTATGAACATAACCAAAGTTGACCTGATCCCAATAGCCTAATTCTCCAACCTCCAGCGTTTTGTTCAACGTCCTTGAAGCCTCACGGACGGTAGTATGATTCATATTGTATTCCTCGCAATGAACGGTAATGTGATTGACCGACACGAAGTTATTGTTTTCAATCGTGAGATCGGCCATTAACTCTCCCGCTTTGGAGAGATACAGGTTCGAGTTCAAGGTAAGATACTGGTCAAAAGATGGAGATTTTTGAGCGGGAGCAGGCATCGGACTTTTGCTCATAGCGACCGGAACCGGATCAAATAAGGGTTCGTCTTGCTCATATCTTGAAGCATCATAGGAAACTACTGTTGCCAAAGGTTGTGGGGCTTGCTGCGCTTTTTCAACCTTTGGCGTTTGCACGTGATGCTCTTCCCCGTTCCATTGATGTTCAACATGAGTCTCACATCCCACCAATCCGATACTGGTCACCAGAAAAAATAGTCCAAATAAAGCCTTCATTGCATCACCTCTTGAGTTGTTCACTCTGAATTATAAAATTGCCTATTTTTCTGGCATTTCCAAGATCTCTTACGTTCAATGCCAGTTCCATATTCCTTAAATAGAGCAACCCTTATGCCAGGTACTTTGGATAAGATCCACAGGCATAAATCCTTTATCCAGACGGTCTTTTGGGCATTCACATGACTGACGAAAATGAATGGTTTAGCGAATACAACAATCTATTCATAACTTGGTTTCAAAAAATGTTTCAATTTTTGAAATGAAATACCGAGCCAAAAGGTCGAACCCGCATCCTGATCACCACGGAGGCGACACAACGGATTTGTCTGTCATGACGAGGAACGGCTCAATTTTACTTGTCTTCGAACAGACAAATTTCTATCAAGCTCTTCCCCACCGCCAAAAGCCTGCCATGTGATCGTGTAAAATTTCATTCATTTGGGTAGAATGGCTCGACAGCAAACGTCAAACCTCCACAAAAGGCAGAACCCTCATGGCAACACCCATTTCATTTGGAAAACTGGACGTATCCTTGACTTCGGATATGGCTGAACCAATTGGCCAGATGACTGAGGAGACGCCCTTTCACATGCTCATCCTCGGAGACTTCAGCGGCAGGGCCAACCGGGAGGCCACCGATCCCGGTGTTATCCCCTCCTCTGACTACCGTCCGCTTCCTGTCGATTTCGAGCATCTGGACCAACTCATGGCTCGCCTCAACGTACAACTAGTCCTGCCAGCTTTGAAAGATGGAGGCACGACACTGTCGATGGTCTTTCAAGCCCTGGAGAACTTTCATCCGGATAGCTTGGTTCAGCAGGGAGAAGCACTTCCCGCACTCATGAGCTTGCATCAAAGGCTAGGCGATCCTTCCACATTTCACGACGCCTCGGCTGAAATGCAGGCCTGGGGACTGGCACCGTCCCCCACCGCATCGCCTCAAGAATCCAAACTGGCACCATCCACGGACCTGGCTCTGTCCTCGCCCCAGCCTGATGATCCGGGCGACATCCTTGCGCGCATGTTGGAAACCAACTCCTCCGCTTCCCCTTCGGAAACAGCTCTGGGTGATGAACGGAGCTGGCAGCGATTTGTGGAGGAAACGGTCGCCCCATACCTCGTGCCCGACACCGACCCCCGACAACCGGAACGCCTGTCCCAGGTGGAACACGCCATGAGAGATCTCATGCGAACCCTTTTGCACCATCCTGATTTTCAACACCTGGAAGCAACCTGGCGGGGATTGGCCTGGTTGACGCAGCGACTGGAATTCTCCACTCAACTCAAACTCTTTGTGGTCGACATTTCAAAAGAAGAGTTGCGTGCGGATCTCGCCCAAGTGGAAGGCCTTCGTTCAAGTAAGTTGGCACGGGTCCTCATTGATCAGGCCGCCGGAACGCCTGGTGGCCAACTCTGGGCGTTGTTAGCGGGGAACTATACGTTTGACCAGATCCCGAAGGACATGGAGCTCTTAGGACAACTAGCCAAGCTGGGCCAACAGGCCGGAGTACCGTTTCTCGCACAAGGCGGCTCAACATTCATTGGCTGCCATTCACTGGCCGAGACTCTCGATCCAGAAGATTGGCAAAAGGTGAGCCAGTCAACATCACATGAATCCTGGCAAACCCTAAGAAACTGTCCGGAAGCTTCTTCCGTCGGATTGGTGTTACCCCGTTTTTTACTACGCCTACCCTATGGGCTCGAGACCGAACCCATCGAGAGTTGGCCCTTCGAAGAAATGGGAAGCCCACCCTCTCACGAGGAATACCTTTGGGGTAATCCTATTTATGTCTGTCTAGAATTAATTGGGAGAGCATTTACAGAAAAAGGCTGGCATGGTCGGCCAGGGATATTTCTAGAAGTAGAAGGGTTACCTCTGCATATTTTCACGTATGAGCGAGAATCCAGAATCCAACCCTGCGCGGAAGTGCTGCTCACCGAAGGAGCCGCCGAGATCATCCTGGAGAGGGGCCTCATGCCACTGCTCACCCTTAAAGATCAAGACGTCATCCACTTAGCCCGCTTCCAATCCATCGCCGATCCTTTAAAATCCCTCGCCGGACGTTGGAAGTAATAAATTGTCCGCTCTTCAGGAAATCGAAAAGTGGGGTCGGGAGTCTTTCCTTAATTGTTCCCCCATCTTCCAAGACATGACAGGGAAGATTTCCAGCAGTTCGGCTGGAGCGACAAGGCATGCGGCGCTTCTACAATCTTGGGGCACCCCATCAAAAAAAATCCAGACCTCTTTTCTGCCGGTTTTCTGCTGCCGGGCTGGCAGTCGCCCGGCAGACGGTAGAGCGGTGTGCAAGAACGTGTCCCGGCTTTATGAGCAAGGTGCGGATTTTCGCCGCATCAAGGCCTACATGCGGCTGTGGGAACGATGGGTATGGGCGGAATGCGGAAGGAGAGCAGTTGAGCTGGGCAGGAAAGCTGAGGTCACGAGGGAGTGAGTGTAGGCCCGAACCCTCGGGCGCACACTCGCTAGCTTGGGCAGAAAAAGACTCCGACCCCTTTCGCCGATCATATGATATAACGCCCCATCAAACTCAACTCTAGGCCTGCGTGCCATGGCGCCAACGTAACCACAATGGAGACAGTTAGTCAATACTCAGGGCTGACCCCAATTGCCACTGGCTCTACCTATG
Organism: Nitrospirales bacterium; assembly: GCA_965248225.1. Taxonomy (GTDB): domain Bacteria; phylum Nitrospirota; class Nitrospiria; order Nitrospirales; family UBA8639; genus Nitrospira_E. The sequence continues at coordinate 1,757,820 of CBDFIV010000015.1, read as the reverse complement.
TTAGCTCTCGGCAAAAGGAAATCTTCAACTGCCGAGAGAATAGTTTCATTGATTTATTGGAATCATGCCTTGAGTTCTGCACTTCATTCCGCAAGTGCAACTCGTTTTCGCACGGTATAATTATCCCACCTTTCCGGATCGAACCGAATGTCGTCCATCAACCATACGCAGTCAACAAGCCGAAGAATAACAATATCAATCCACCCAAAAGACTCGGCACCCTCAGTATATGAGAAGGTAACCGGAACTTCAGCATGACTAGCATCTACTTTGGCTTGACCCACGACAAAGGTATTTGCTCCTTCAAAGTTCGAAATAAAAATCGGCCCCTCGCTCATAGGCAACTTCAGAGACTCGTTCTTGTGTTCCTCCATCCATCGATCTACATCTGCATTGTGAGACTCGAAGTGGCTAATGAGCTCTGGCGTGAAGTAGCGACTGAAGCGTTGCACCATGGGAGGTGGAAAAGAGTTGCGAATATGAAAAAATATTTCGTCAGCATACAATTCCATGACAGTTCCCTCTGGAGATGCTTGTAGCTTCGGTGCGTTGTCTTCCTGCTCCAAATGGTCTGAACCTACGGGAACTTTCTCGCCAGTCTTCGCAGGCGTCTGCTCCGCTGAACCCAGACCAGAACAACCAAACGACACCACAACGAGGATGATCGTGGCAACCATTCGCAATACCTTCATGTCAGCCCCCATAGTAGACTGGCGACGCCGCAGTTCCCCTGCCGTCGACAGATAAAAGACATCTTTATTTCCGGATCGTATGGAACAAGTTACCATTGTTTGAACGGTCGTTTTTGGGGGCATTGAACCTCAATAAGCGCCTACCCCAAGGCTTTGGCTTACCGCTAGCAGTATTGTTGAATTGATCCCAGACCCACAAACCAGTTTTTCTCTCTTCAATGAATATCGCCGCATGATCAGCTGCAAACTTGCCATTTCTAAAGGTTGCAATCGCCGTGCCTGGTCTGATTTTGTTTCCTCTCACCTTGATCCCCTCTTTCCAAGTACGAGTGAACCCCAACGGTTTTCCTGCCTCAATGAAAACGACCTGAACCCCTGTGGCACATTCGCCTTGAAGTTTCCCTTCACCGAGGCGCTCATCTTTGTGCTTAGCGGCAGCGGCAAGACTTACAGTAATACCAATAATTCTTGGAGATTCCTTCGCAGCGACCTTATAGTAGGACAATCTTTTTTCGTCAGACATCACGATCCCTCCCCACTAAGCACCATTTCTAACTATGATATTGTGATGAAACTAATATAACTTTCCATTATCAAAAACAATTTTCAAACAACTTATATTCTCTTTAAAAACATGGAGAAAAACTCTCTATCTCTATTGAATTCTAACTTACCCCCACCTCAAGACTTTGAAGTCTTGGGGTGAGGGAATGTCTTAAGACCTCTTTAGTCCGTCGCGGCTTCCAGGTTATAGGACGTAGTGGCCGTCCCGTAACGCCAGGTAGCCTTGCGATAGCTGAGGGTGATGTTTTCGTTAGGGCGGGTGTCGCCCGTGTTGTAGTCCACATTCACATTGGTGACGATCACTTTTTCACACGTGACGGTCAAATAGGCATCGGTACCTGCCACCAGGTTTAACTCAACCTTGTCATACTGGGTTTTCATCGCGCAGGCATGGGCTAAAGCAGGGCTGCCATTATCCATCACCTTGGTGACGTTCAGATCGCCAAACATGGTGACACGGCCCGTAATTTGTTCGCCTTCTTCCCATTCGCCGGCTTGGGCGACCCCATACGAGACCGACTGCACCACAATTTGATCTTCATACCCACTGACCGTCGCGTTCCCTTTGACTGCTCCACCATCGATGTCCAGAAAGCCATTTTGTTCGATTGCCATGATCTGTACCCTCCTTGTTAAGAATCTCTTTTAATAATGAAACCGGAGAACATTTTTTCTGCCGATTCCGTTTTTGTTTTCATGAATATTGTATTAAGCAATCAGCGTGCCATGCGTTTAACTCGATAAAATTCTTATTTTTTGGCATTTTTCCAAGGCTTTTCAATGATTATTCGTTCTTCTACCAAATGCATTTCTTGGGGGATTACGTTCAATTTTAAAAATCATATGAAAATTTTTGAAATGGTGTGCGAGGAGGGGTGTCCGATTTCAGCTGTGTCCATTATTTGGGAGTCGCCACAGCCACTAGTTAGTGCTGGTATTTCTACCTCCCCTTGCCCCTCCTTACAAAGGAGAGGGACTGTTAGTTATTATCTTGTCATCCGGATATTCCGCACCATTCCTGAGTGACTATGCTTACTGGTTTTCTTGCCCCCTCACCCTAATCCTCTTTCCATGAGCGCGAGGATTCTGGGGATTTTTTCTCATTGTACGAAACGTGTCGCCCCCGCCCAGATGCTCTCTTGCTTTTTCGCCACTGAGTGCCTTTCGCAAATAAGAATGGCATCATTACCTACTTTTCATGTTTATAGGAACAATTACGCCCTTCCCCCTCACCCCAACCCTCTCTCTACGAGGGCGAGGGAGTTCTAACTTTCTAAGTTGAAATTCCATTTTGTCTCTAGCTTACCCCTTGGCGGGTGGCGGTAATTCAGCCACCAGACGTAACGACACGGTGAGTTCTTCTAATTGGAAATGCGGCTTTAAGAACGCCACCGCTTTGTAGCATCCGGGCTTCCCTGGCATTTCCGTCACGTCGATCCGCGCTTCCTTTAACGGAAATTTCGCTTTGACATCTTGGCCCGCTTCTTCTGTGCTCACGACATAGTTTTTGATCCAGCGGTTGAGAAATTTTTCGGCATCGGCTCGTGTCATGAAGCTGCCGATTTTATCGCGCATCATGGACTTCAAGTAATGTGCAAACCGCGATGTGGCCATGAGGTATTGAATTTGCGACGACAGCCTCGCGTTGGCATTAGCCGCATCAGTATCATACTTCTTGGGTTTTTGCGCGGATTGCGCGCCAAAGAATGCGGCGTAATCGGTTCCTTTGCAATGAATGAGCGGGATAAAGCCCAAATCGGCCAATTCTTTTTCCCGACGATCCGTAATGGCAATCTCAGTCGGACATTTCAGAGCCACCTCTCCGTCATCCGTATTAAAGGTATGGGTCGGTAATCCTTCAACCAGTCCACCACCCTCAACTCCACGAATGGCTGCACACCAGCTATGTTTGGCAAAGGCATTGGTCAACCGGGAGGCGAAGGCATAGGCCGCATTGCCCCACAGGTACTTTTGATGGTCTTTGCCATCGACGTCTTCTTTGTAGTTGAAGGCTTCCACCGGTTCGGTTTCCGGCCCATAGGGCATCCGCATGAGAATTCGCGGCAAACATAAACCCACAAACCGGGAATCTTCTGAATCTCGAAACGATTTCCATTTCGCCCATTCAACACTATCAAAGATTTTCCCCATGTCCTTCGGGTTGGGCATGTCAGTGAAACTCTCTAAACGGAACATGTCGGGACTGGACCCAGCAATAAATGGTGCATGGGCTGCGGCAGCCACATTGGACATTTTTTCAAGTAATTCCATGTCTTGAGGCCCACGGCCAAAAGCATAATCTCCTATCAAGGCGCCATAGGGTGCCCCACCAAATGTGCCGAATTCTTCTTCATAGACCTTTTTAAAGATAGCGCTCTGGTCAAAGTCAGGATTTTTCCTGAAATCTTTGATGAGATCTGCCTTGGACACATTCATGACTTGGATTTTCAGCATGCTGCTGGTTTCTGATTGATTCACGAAGTACTGCAGGCCACGCCACGCGCCTTCTAATTTCTGAAATTCCTCGGCATGCATAATGCCATTCAATTGGCGAGACAACAGCTCATCAATATCCGCTATGCGCGTGTTAATCATCGCCTCAATATCTTTCGAAACCGTGACGGTCCCCTGCAACACCTGTTCAACTAATGTGGCAATTTGTTGTTTGGAGGCATCTCGTTCCCCTTGGTCTCGACCGATTCGCCCATCGTCAATGATTTGATCGAGTAGACTTTTTTCTTCTTGCGCGGCTGCCGCCCCTTCTGCTTGGGTTTGTTCAGCTTCAGCACTCATCATCAACCCTCCTTTGTCTCGTCAGTTCCACCTTCGGCGCTGACTCCGGCTTCGGAAGCCAGTTTTTTTAATTCATCAGAATTGCCAATGATCTCTTGTAACCGATCACTCAATTTGTCGTTGCCATCAGCCTTCGCCAATAATTCAGATAATTGCTGGCGGACATCCAATAGCTTCTTAAGTGGCTCCACATTTTTGACCACACTTTCCGGGGAAAAGTCCTCCATCTTGGTCAAATCAAGTTCGACTTTAATTTTGGAGCCATCATCTTTCAATTTATTGTCTGTGGTAAAATCCAATCTTGGAGCCATCCCCCGCATGACCTCATCGAATGTCGTTGAATCGATATCGATAAATTTCCTATCCTTGAGCGGCTTCAGCGGATCCTTGGGTTTCCCCGCTAAGTCGGATAAGACACCCACGACAAAGGGTAATTCCTTCATCTGAATAGCCCCTCCCGTTTCCACATCATAGGTAATGTGGACTCGAGGTGATCGCACACGATCCAGTTTATGCTGCGTGCTTTCCTTTCCCATCATGACCCTCCTTTATTTGAAAAAAATAAGCCGTCCTGCTTTGCTTCAAAAAATACTCTGCGTTCCTTGTCTATTGCGGGGGCTTTTCGTCTTTGATTCCCAGAGTCTCCCGCACACTACCCAAGACCTCTTTACTCTTGATCACCTCACTGAGCCAATCTTCTAATGGCATTTCTCCCCATTTCGTCGCTCGTTGGACCAAATAGGCGACAGGGCTGTGGGGTTCGGTTTGTCGGAAAAATTCAGCAACCGCGGCTAAACGAGCCAAGGCATCAAGTCTGTCGTAGGGAACAATCCCTCCCCCTTCCCCTCGTGAGCCTCGATCAGATGAACCTGGAATTGTGCCAGTTTCGCCGGCCAGTGCACTACCCGGAATTTCCACTTTGGCCCCTCCTTTCCCCTTCACAATGCTCTCTAGGATGGTGAGGCCTTCCTCCAAGGTTTTTCGAATTTTTTCAATGCTTGGGCGTTCATCATTCGACTCTCCATATTTTTCTATCAGGACCTGTTGAAGCCCATCTAAGGCTTCCTGACTTTGTTGAACCTGTTCTAACAGGGCCAGACAATGCGGCAAGGGTGTTGATTGTATGGCTTTATTAATTTGCTCGACGGTTATTTTTTTCTCGGCAATGGCCGCTGCCTTATCCTTGGGATTTTTTCGACCTAAATTTTCAACTTCTTGGGCTTCTTCCCAATGCAACAGAGAGTAGGCATCGCCTTCTGGTGAGCGAATGAACGGAATGGCACGAATGGCAAAGGGAAGATTCTTGTCCTCATTCATCCAATCAATCGGCCCCGCTCGAAAAGAAAAGTCCTTCCCTTCTTCCTCAATAATGGGATAGACAGAATCCCAAAAAGATGCATGTAATTCCTTGAGAAGAGAAAGCCCATCGCACAAGCCAACAAATCCTTCCTCTTTGACCAGTGCCTCCAAAAGCCACACGGCTACCTGCAGATCTTTTGTTTCAGTTGATAAGGCTTTAATCGCAATCGTCATGACTTTCTTCCAATCGGCGGTTTTGACCGATCCCTTTTCCTCCCAATCCCCTTTTGGAAGATTATCATCTTCCCGTCTTGCTTCTTTTATTTCATCATACCGTGTGTACCGAACTTCTTCTCCAGCCGGGCTCAGCCCTGGAATGGGCTTAAGAAGGACTTCGAGATCTAGAGTAGGATTTGCTGCCATACCTATATGTTCCTCCTCCTCAATTATGCATCAAGGGTTGAAAAGGTCATCTCTCGAATTTCTAATATTCCTTTATCCAACTCATTTATCCCAAACAAATGTTGACCTGTGCCTAGCGTGAGTCCCTCTTGTTGTTTCCAATCGGTGACACGCCCTAATTTCACGAGCTCCTCTTCTGTCTGGAAAGACCCAGGATACAACACGGGAATCATTACCCCCAGGGACGACTCGGATGTTTCTAATTGGGCTGGCACCCACAGAAGATCGCGAAGATGTTTGGGAGGCGTAATTGAGACTTTTCGAATGTGTGAAAACGGGACCCAATAATATTGATCCTGCATGATGATCTCCAAAAGTGGGGCGAACAAGTCATCGAGATCCATGAAGCTACTGGTTGTCGTGCCATCTATCGTTCCTTGAACGTCAGGGCAGCGCTCCTGTGCTTGCGTTAAGAGGGCTTGGGCCTGCGAAAAGTGTCCTTCTTGTAATTGGAGTAAGGCATCAAGATGTCCTTGGATATGGTCAGGGCAAGGCCCTAAGAACTTAGGAATCGTCCCTTTGGAAAATAGTTGCTGACGAACCTTCTCAGCCTTTAACATTTTTCGATAAAAGTCAATCCCCAAATCCGCTTGAGGGGCTTGCGCATCCAACGCTTCCAGTTGATTTTTGGCTCGCTCCAGTTCACCGGAAAAACACAAGAGCTCAAACAAGAAGGTTCGTGCATGGGGGTCGGCCGGATGCGCTTTCACTTCTTGCGTCATTTCCTTGATGGTTTCTGATAACTGGCCCGTCTCAAGAATTTCTTTGGCTTTCATCATCGTCATATCATCACCATTCCTCTTAACTTCTCCGATATTCTCAACTCTGGTTATTGCCACATTTTTAGTATCAGGGCATTACGATATCAGGACCAGTCTAAATGGGTTGCCCCAGTAAAAGGTCCTTTAAGGTTGTGCCTAGAAGGTTTCCTGTTGGTTGTGAGCCATGATTCAAGACTTCGTTCTCCGAAATCATTTCTGTTTCATCCAGTGAGCGCATCTTCCAAATCGTTTCAAGATTGTGACTGGATTGGATGAGGGACCAAAAACTTTTTGGAGTCACCGGAGCATCTTGAGTAAGAAGTACCGCCCTCCCCTTGCTCGGACATTTATTCCAAAATAGCAGGGGTGCGACCAGGCTTTTCCCATTGATGGACGACACATATTCCATCCAAAAAGGAACTTCAAACGGAAAAGCTGGCTCATCAATGAGAGGGAAGCTCATCAATTGTCCCTTTTGAGAATGCATTGATGGACGGTTTTCGGTCACCATTCGTTGCACCATATCTTTGATCTCAAGCTCTGTTAGGGGTTGAGTCAATACACTGCACGCTTGCAAGAAATGTTTAAGTGAATAGCTATTCAAAAATTCATGGTAGAGCTCGAGCACTTGTTCCTGCTTCAACGAATTCATTGAAATCAAATGCGCGACTTTTTCTCGAAATTCCACAAGAGAAAATGTTTTCCACTCTTCTTGAATCAGCCTTTTCGCTTTGTCTAAAAATTCCTGAAGCAACAAAGGCGCCAGGGGGAGAAGCTTCTGAGCACTATGCGGAAGCTGAAAACGAAAGAAGAGCGTCATGGGAAAGACTCTCCCCGCCTTATCCTGACTGGGTGTCATGACACCAATAAGCCATTCATCCTTCTGGGGAATTTGAAAAAGAAAATGCCAAGTTTCTGATTGAAGGAAGTCGTTCCGCCATTGTGGTCCGAGTTTCGCACGACACCACAGCAGTCCTTCCTGAATCCATTGATCGAAAGCCTGAAGCGTGGCCCCCTTGGCATTGACTCGAATGAATTCTGGCGACAAGGGCAATTTCCCAAAGCATCCGACTTCTCCTGGGCAACCCTGGAGCATCACGTCGTCTCCGCCAAATGCGCAAAACATGAAAATTGTGAAAAGAAATTTGTCTGAAAAGGATTCTGCGCACGACGAGCACGCAAATCATATTGAATTCGTAATGGTTTTGACTCGCTTGAATCCCATGCCCAAATGACACGATAGAGTGATTCGCTCTTCTGGGAGATTTGAGCATTTTCCAACAACCGAAACAGACCCCACCAACCTTGCTCTTCCCGAGACTCCCACTTTCCATTGACTTTCACCTGAAGAACACTCCCAGCCGACCCTGATGGACCCGGCCACACGAATTCTTTCCATTCAGGGGGGCCCATATCATAGGAGAACTCCTGTTCTCCCACTTTGAAACGCGTATGACTCACTAAAGAGGCTGAAGGCCCTTGATCGGAATACGGGTAAAGCTCGAATGGCACGCTCGGAGTATTTTGGCCTTTCAGAAATAAACTCGAAGAAAAGTATTGCGCATATCGCAGCGATTCTAATGTTCCATTTGATAGAGGGAGAGACAATCCTCTCCAGCTTTTCAAGGCCCACCCCTCATCTCCTTCTTGGATAAACGGGCGCAACTGTTGGTTCACAAATGCCCACAACTTCCCCTCGTCAGGACTAAAGAAACTGGCAACATCTCCAATGGCCACCTCGGTATCTGAGGCCTGAAAGGGATAAAAAGGGGCAATCGTTTTTTGGCAGGGTTCAAACACGTCAGTCACCCATCGGCGATCCAATATTTGAAGCGCCTGATCAATCACCGATTGCATTGCCAATAAAATGGGTTCCGTAAGGAGAGGTGTGATGGATTGTTTCGTCTGCAAATCAAAATTTGCCGACAATTGATCCATAGTATTTACCGCTTTGGTTAATTCATTCGCCTCACCTTGAACAATGCGTTGCGCCAATTGAACAGGGTCCTCCATCGTCCCTTCAGAAGAGGACATTCCCACCATAATCGCCTGCACTCGTTTGAGCTCTGCCAAGTATTGGTCAAGCCCCGACTGCGCCCCTTCTGAATTGTCAGGAGTTGTCAAAAAGCGATGTAGGGTCTTGAAATCTTTTTCGACGGGATTTCCGCGACTCGTCAACACATTAGGCATATCCGAAACAGTATCGGAGAAAATCTTCCTCTTCATTTTCTCAATGAGTCCTGGGGAACCCTCAGCGATCTGATTGATCATGTCTCCCTCAAAATTGGTATTCCTTTTTACGTCCTCGAAAACCATGGCAATGGGCGATGGTGGCGCTGTCAGACCTTGATACAGAGACAGAACCTCCGATTGAGCACGATTGGGACGAATATGAATAGAAGCCAAAAACTCGAACCAATGTTGGCTATAGTCCCCAAAATATTTGGCTTGCACTGCAGCCTGCATCTGTTCATTGACAGGATCCCGTTCACCCAACACCCAATATTCTTTGGCATACTCATCGAGAACGGTCTCCAAGCTTTGCTCAAAGGCGGAAGTCCATCCGGATTTGGTAAACACTCCCGGTATTTGATAGTCACTAATGAGATGAGCTTGCTGATAGCCTTCAAGCGCCGATTGAAGCGTATAATTTTCCATTCCCTCTGACGCACGCTGCAGAGTTTGTTGGTAGAGCCGTTCCTTCAATGGCGTTTGTTGGAGAATAGACCGCATAGATCGCACCAAATCTTGATTCCTAGAAATGCCATAATCCATCACAAGATAGCGGCTAAAAAAATCTAGATTCTGATGTAAGCTTTTCTGAAGATCGGGGGGAAGCGTCTTCCCAGATTGAGCAAACAGCGCAGGACTTCCTTCCTTCCACAGTTGCTGTAACTGTTTTGCCAAAAAATCTGAATCCAGATGTTCGGGATCGCTCAACATTAAATACGCTTTAAACATGTCATAACGATTCTCAGTGACTCCACCTTGGGCTTGAGACCCGACATTCACAAAACGCGACAATCGCGATTCGAGTCCAATTTGAGTCGGCCGTAAAATCAAATGAGACAACTCGCGATGGTAGAGGGTTTTGAGTGGGTCGAATAATTTATCAGATTGATAAAACCCTTTAAGGCGAAAAGGGACTCCCTGGTCGCGGTACTCTTGTATTTGACCAAGACGAGATTGCAGATCTCCCAACAGCTCTACATTCTGGGCAAACACGGGGGACTCATAAGAGTCCTGATGTCCACGCCGAATTTGAACAAGCTTCACGGAATCGTCTTGAATCGATTGCACCATCAATTTATTACCCAAATAGGAGGATCCCATACCAAACAAACTCAACCCCACGCCTATAATGGCCAGTCCAAACACCGCCACTCGAAGCAAACCTCGTTGTCGATAGGCCCGAGTTGAAGGCGAGGCCAAACCTTGATCAGGGAATATGACATCGGTAAATAAATTTTTAATGAAATAGCTTTTTGGCTCCAATGAATGCTGTTCTTCGATTGCTACCTCTGCTATCCCCGCGGCCTTTCGAACAGAATCCATAATGCGATCAATGGGATGGCCCTCCTGCGTCCCACTCGTCAAATAAAATCCACGAATAAATGGATTTTGCTGGTAAGGATTTTGGTGGAAGAGAATCTCCACAAATCTGGTGAGGACGGGTCGGCAAGACTCTAATTGTAAGGGGAAGCCCAAAATCGACAGCTTGGCTTCCCCCCGTGTCATGGAAAAACGATCTAATCGTCTGGCAACAATTCCCTCAATCAGCTGGTGGTACTGTTGATCAAACAGTTCATGTGGAGCCGGTGAGGATTTTGTTCGTCTTGGAAGAGTACAGCCCCAAATTTGTTCACGTTCACTTTTTTCTAATTCCCCAAAGAATTGGCCAAAACCTTCCAATAAATCACATTTGGTGAACATGAGATACACGGGGAAAGACATGCCCAAATGGGTCATGAGTTCATCAATCCGGTCACGAATGGTTTTCGCATGCCATTCGATGAGTTGGTCCGTGGCCTCAAGAAGTTCATTGATCCCAATGGCCACAATGACGCCATTAATGGGCTTTTTACTTCGAGCCTTTTTCAATAAGTCTAAAAACCCAAACCATTCTTCCCGATCCTCATCCTCGGTCATATACCGGCCAGCGGTATCCAGTAACACCGCATCTGTCGTAAACCACCAATCGCAATTTCGTGTGCCCCCGACACCTTGTACCCCTTTTTGGTTTTCACCCAAAAAAGGAAATTGCAAACCTGATTCACGTAACGCGGTACTTTTCCCGGATGCTGAAGGACCCACAATCATGTACCATGGAAGGGCATATAAGGCGGCTTTCCCACGATAGCCTTTGCCCAGCTTTGACTGTTTGAGTGTCGCGATCGCTTTTTCAAAACGAAGCCGCACGGCCTCAATATTGTCCTTTTCATCCCCCTGAAAACGAGATTCCTGTGCCACTCCTTGTTGCTGAAGTGACTCTTCCAACAATTGGGCACCTTGCTGAGCTCGATAATGATCAAATATGAGGAAAAAGGCCCAGGCCAAAATGATTCCGGTAATGAGAAGAAGTCGTATGCCCGCGTTCTGCATACCCGCTACATCTCCAGCAAACCAAATGAGTGCACAGAGCGACACGATCCCCAACCCGACGAGCAATCGCGGGCGACGAACCAATCCCATGAGTAAGACCTTTGGCAAACTGACAAGTTTCCACATGAAGCTAGCGATTCGGCTTCTCATGGCTTCGATGATTCCACTAACTCTGAAAGATACCCATACGTTGTCTCCGTTTCCTGATGAATCATGACAGACATGCCTACGTACGAGAAAAACACAATCGCCAAGCTACAGGCCACCACCACCCATGCCGGCATTTCTTGTTTGACGACATCCAACACAATCTCGCTGCGTTCAGCGTGAGGAGATAAGGGAGGGATGGTTCCTCGTATCCCCTGAATTTCCCGAAAGAGGTCGTGATAAAGATCTTTGACTTTTTCACGACCTTCTAACTTATATTTTCCTTCAAATCCCAAAACGAGACAGACATGATATACCTCAAGTAAATCTGCATTCATCGGAAGTGCCCGTCTCAAACTCGTGAGATGATGAAAAAATTCTTCTCCAGCAATTTGCGTTTGGAAATATTTATACTGCAACAAATGAGAAGCCCATTGATTTTTTTGATCCCAACCAGATTGCAAGATCATTTCATCCAAAAAAGCCACCACCGCATAGCGGGCCTCCATTAATGCGTCTCGAGAATGCCCCAAGGTCGTCCCTCGACGGTCGGCCTCTTCCAACATTTGGTCCACTTTATTTTGCAACGTTTCCATTCGCCCCAAATCACGAGCATCTCTAGCATGTACACCTAACACGAGAAGCTCAAAAAACGCATTGACCAAATGTCCTCGTTTCTGGATGTCCTCTGTTTTCACTGGGTTACTCTTTCGTTACAAGAATTTCTATGGTGGTATTTTGCAATTCTTGGGGAACATATAACGCAATATTTTGCGATTGCTTGATGCGGTCCCAGAATCCGCCCTGGTTCTCTAACCCAAAATATTGATGACCGGCTTTACTCGGGATACTCGCTGGAGTTTGAGTCGTATGCCGAAAGCGAACACCTGGCATGGCCGCATTAATAATCAGATCCATATCATCCATAGACCCAATCTTCACACGCTTCACGAGTAAGGATCGCACCGTATCCTCCGAATCCCCTCCGGTGACTGAGAGGAAAAACTGGCCCTTTTCCAAAAGCGTCGCATCCGAGATTTGCCCGACAAACAGCGTATCCCCTCGTTTTTCCAACGGTATCGTCACATAGCGGGTTGGCGAAATATGTTCGACCACATTGCGGATTTTTATATCTAACTCTCGAAAGCTCCGTGACAAATTGGTATGTTCATAGGTCGGAAGGTCTTTTGGGTTGGCATCTGGGGACATAAGCGCTAATTCACCGGCTAACCGGGATAAGGCCAGATACAACACTTCAGGATGAATGCGTCCCACCTGGTTATAGTGAGATAAGGCCGGAATATAAGAAAAAATGGCATGTAACATTGAAAAACGAAGCAAATCCATCCCCCCATGTTCACGAATTCCTCGTTGTTGATCGGCCAAAGCCGTCCCCATAGAAACTAACAATTCCAGCAAGGAACGAAGCAATCGAGTCAAAGCCTCCGAGCCCGAAAGCCAGAGTAAAGGTGGGATAAAGGAATCCCTCAGAGCAATGGCCCCGCCAGGTGTTCGAACCAATTCAGCGATTTTCATAATACTCGCGTCAGGCATATCTTCCCCAGAAAAAAATATTTTGAAATTTTTCCTGGCTACCATGACTTCTTTAGCATTTTCGCCAGTGTTAAAGTCAGGAATGGAGACAAAGGCACTTTCATAACGCGGTTCTCGCGGTAATCCTTTCTGGTCTAATTTGCAGTTTGCGATACCCAAATGATCCATGGGAATTCCAATATAGACATCCAGATGATCCAGGGAGGGAGGAAACAGCTCTTCAATGAGACGAGTGGGAGGAATGGCATCTTGTTCTGGAATGCGCAGGACCAACCCATCCGGCATCACAGCTCGAAACTCCAATAAGGTAAAACTTCCATTGGCCAGCCCATCTCGATCAATGTCAATATGACAAAGCCCCCACCCAAAGGGGTGCAGATGTTGAAGCCGTTCCGCCAACATGGCATCTTGGAACCGATCCCATTGTTGAAACAAATGTGGGGTTAACAACATCCCTTCGTTCCACACAACCCGATGAAAAGCATCCATATCGCTCTAACCTTTCCTCGTAGACAACTCTGAACGTCGTAGATTAATCCTTAACAGGTTCGGCAATATCTTTTTGATCAACTCTCAGAATAAATTCCGGGTCACCCACAGAAAAAAATCCCGGTTCATGAATAGGAATAACTCGCCGCCATACTCCCTCCTGATATTTTCGAAACAAGACCATAATGCCAAGAAAATTTTCATTTTTTTCAGGATCAACGCTTAACTCAATGGGTTCGCTCGTAGAGGGGCGCAAGGTGATTTGTTTTCGATCCAGCAGATCGTTGCCCAGAAATTCATAATCCTTTTTCCATAACTCTTGAAAGGTGGCTTGATCAAAACGAGTTCGATCTTTCAGCGTATAAATTCGGACGGTGACAGGAACCGGCTGCCCCATATCCGATTGATTCAGCTGGTTGGTGCCTTCTAGCATCAATTCCATATTGATTTTTGACGATCCACATGAGGCTAGCAATCCACAGAATGCCACCAAAATGATGAGCTGGAATCTTCTGTTATTTGGAAGAGGGTGTTTTTTGTTGGTAGACACGGAGATATCCTTTCGCAAGTTCTGGCCCTAATAATCGATGAAATGTTTTAATTTCTTCCTCTCGCAACTGACGGTGTTTTTCCTTGAAATAGTCCCACGCAGGATGGTGTCCTAAAATTCCCATAGCCATGAGCTTGGCTCCAAAATCTTTCTTTTTATTTTTACACTCGATTTCGAGAGTGATGGGATCAAGTTGTTTCAATAAAAATCGGACACATTCACGAAAGCCTGCCATTAACCCAACTGGATGCAAGGTAAGATCATCCAACACCTGTCGTAGTTGGTCTAATTTTTCAGGAAAGGGAAGGGGAGAACTCGTCTGATCTAATAAAAACGTACTCAGTTGGTAAGGAGTTTCAGCCCATTTAAACTCTTGACGTTCTTTGCCAAGAATGCGGGTCACTTCAACATCTAATTCTTTCTCAAATTGTCTTCGACCTTTCATTGAATCATTGAGGAATTCAAAAAGAAGATTCATCACCTGATCTTGTTCCGTTGCATCAAGAGAAGAGAACGCAGCCCCTTCCTTTTTTAAATCCTCATCTTGAACGAAAGGGTCTGGTATCGACTGATGCATCTCACTGAAAGATAGAGCCGGTCTGCTGGTCGGGATTTCTCCAAAAAGATCGAGGGGGCTAAATGTTTTCTCCGTGAATGAAAGGAGTTCCTCATGCTTGGCAGGGGGCACTCCCGAAATAGCCTCCCGCATAATGTCGACTAACAAGTTTTCTCGATCTTCCGACGGTAGATGCATCATCTCTGCATATTGTCCTTGCAGCTGTTCAACAAGAGTCTCGGCAGATAGGTACTCTGGTTGCAGACAGATGGTCGCATCAGGATCGTCCCCTTCTCCTAATTTTTGAGAAGTCGTCACCAACACAAACTCCAGCACAAAATCACCGATGCCAATTTGATCATGTACCGCCAAGGAATACGGTTTGCCTATTTCAAGTCGGGTGCCATTTAAGGTCGTGCCGTTGGTGCTCCCTATGTCCATCAACACAGATTCATTCCCTTGCTGAGTAATTTTGGCGTGGCGAGAAGAAATGAGTCGGCGCCGATCCGGAAGCCGAAAATGGCTGGCCTCCCCTCTTCCAATAATACATTCTTCCCCCCATTCACGCTTTGATAAGGCCAGAAATTCTGGCTCCTGAGGAGTCTGTACTATAAGTTGAAATGGCATAGCGTTACGATTCTCTTGAACCGACTTCCATTCGTACTATCTGGCAGGCTCGAAGAATTTCACGTCGCCGTTCGTGAGGACTAAACAACTCCATTCGAATCCATTCTCCTATCTGTCGAATCCGATCAAGTATACCGTTGAGTTGCAGAATCGAGTCTGCGGCATCTTCCTCCGTCACCCCTTTGACTGGTTCTCTCGCCATTAACCCCAGAGCCAGTTCCAGGGTGGCAGACCAAATGTAATGAGGAATATCCGGCGTGTCCTCTCCAGAACTCCTACAGGAATTGGTCACTCTTTTTGAGGAAAACAAGGTGCCTTGTTCATCAAACAGCAGGCGCATCGGATTCATCACTTTTCCGGACAGTTGCTCACTATGGCGTTTGGAAAGAATCGTCGCTCCTCGGATCATTGAGGGCAAACACCCTTCTAGGCGAGTCTGAGTTTCAGCATCCCTTCCCAACAATGTCTGAAAGAAAAGAAGTCCTAAGCTATACCAATCACACGAATGTTGGAAGGATCGAAAGAACGTCACTGGGACGTGAGAAAAGGCGGTATCCTTCACCACTTCCAATTGTTCCCAATCAACTGAGGTCATAAGCTCCGATTGCCCTCGCAGGACAATTCCTCGTTCTGAAGACTCTATTCGCGTGCACCAAATGGAGACAGCATCATTGCCTTTTTGTGGAACAGGAAGTTGGACACGAAACACATCTTGAGGGGAAAAGGACCATCCTTGAAGGGTATCACTCATAATATGCAACTGAAAAATTCCCTTCACACCATCCGACGTGTCTTCTTGAATTCTGATTTTTTCCATAGAACGGAGCAAAACGGTCAACTCATCTTTTTTCCCCAGCGGCCAATCCCGTATCTCTGGCGCTTTGAAATTGGTATCCATGGAATGTGGAGGTTGAAATAAAGAGGCTTGGAATGCGGGAGGCATGTTCTCGTGAACAAAAGGGACGGCCATGTCCTGCCCGTCTAAATTCTCCACAGAAAAGTTCCATCTGGCGGGAAGAAGCGGATCACCCTCATTGGGCAAGACGACCCTAATTCTTGAAGGCCCGAGCCCCAAATGTGGCCGATGATGCTTCTGGTAAAAAGCGGATAATTGGGAACACAATCCTGCAAAAAGACGGCATTGCAACCAGAGCACCTCTAAGGGGGAACTCGGATGAACACCTTCAGAAAATAGAAATTGACGAGAATTGGTAAACCGGCGAGCTAAACTTGGAAGAGCGAGCCTTCGTTCTTCCGATAATTGTTCAAAAGACCATTGGGAACAAGCCTGATCCCAAGAGCCTCCGGCCAAGAGATCGGAAAATTCGTTCCATTGCAATGTCAAAGGAGAGACAGTGCGGCCATCAGAGGGGGGGAAGGACATAAAAGATAATTTTTTGGCTTACAATACAAGGAACAACAAACTCCGCCTCCAATCAAGGAAGCTTCAAGATACCAACATGGTTAACGACTCGAATGATGATGCAGCCTAGCGAAGGTGATGGAAAACTTCAAGCAAATGCACACTTTATCCCAATGAGTGTTCCTCATAGCCTTTTCGCCAACACACAACCACCTCCGCTGACTTATTCTAGAGTTTTCTTGAAATCAGCCACTTCCCGACTGGTCGTATATAAGGCGGCAGAGGCTCCTGACATTATTTGGATTCCGCGTTTCGTGCCTTTAAAACCAGGCTGAACGGATAACCCCTTCTTTAAGGTCTTCACGTAAGCCTCGCTCTCACTCACATTTTCTTTTGGTGTTAAGGCATCGATGAATGGCTGGGCACTCGCCACGGCTTTAATCACTTCGTCTCCAAAGGGTTCACTAATGACAAAGCGTTCTGGCGAATCTTCTCCACCGAACACGTAAGTTTCCCCCTTTTGAATAAATGCCTGTCCTCTAAAAAGATTCGGCACGAGGTGAACAACGGTTCCATTGGCTTGGAAGTAATCTAATTTTAAGTAGGCATCACGATCTGCTTGGACTTTGATAATTAAATAATCGCCTTCAACAAACCGACCATCCGCTTTGTTCAACCAAATTCGTAAACCAAAAGCAGGATCCGGATTGAACGATTCGGAGGTCACCTCATCTTTTATTTCTTGTTGATCCTGTCGTCTGCCCACTTCCATATCAATATCGTTTGGATCAATCTCTGCAGAAATTTCTACGCAAATTTCCCTGCCATTCCACGCTTCTTGCTCAATCGCCACTTTATGCAACATTCCAGCACTGATCGTTTGAATCAGGTCTTCCTGTAGTTGGAAATTCTTCACTTGAGAGGAGGACTCGACCCAGACACGATATCCGCTGACCGCCCGTTCGCGAGCCAGCGCTTCGGCTTTTTTCTTTGCCATGAGGGGAGTCTCATCATCGCCAAAGGAGTAGCACGCCTTTCCTTGAACAGCCTCACGAGGAGTTGCTTCTTGGGCTTGCACCGGTGCCATAACAATCAGAATTCCACAAAAAATGATGGCCCAGATGACGGTGAATCTCATAGTCCCTCTCCCAACGTTTTCGAATGAGTGCGCGGTGATAAGGGTTCCTGGATTTCGAAGATCTGAACTGTACCATTTCCCGTCCATTCGTTCATATCTCCCATGTGCTTCGCTGGCCAAGAGGTACCCAATTTGCTCACCGTTGATTCTCCAGCTAGGACCATCTTCGTATTGTGCAGATGTACGCCTCCCCACGCCCATTGATCCAGGCCGTGGCTCATCTGCATCACTTCTCCCATGATCCTATATTCGGAGCTTTCAGAATCTTGAATACTTCCTC
Organism: Nitrospirales bacterium; assembly: GCA_965248225.1. Taxonomy (GTDB): domain Bacteria; phylum Nitrospirota; class Nitrospiria; order Nitrospirales; family UBA8639; genus Nitrospira_E. Next base: position 1,739,943 of record CBDFIV010000015.1, on the reverse strand, counting down.
CCACGCCAGAACCCGTATTGAGAATGGCCAATGCCTCTAATGGGGAAATGTTCTTTTCTTGCCATGATCCATTAAGGACATTGATAACCTCTAGTATCTGAAAAGCGCAATGCGCGGCTTGACGAACATCATGTTGAATCGCTTCTGGTGACGTAGAGGGAAGTGGCGCTCCAAAATATACTCGAAGCCCTTCGTCTTCCCAAACACTCATGACCCCGTCATATTGTCGAAGAACCCCATTGAGCTCTTGCCGATAACTACTCCACCAAGATACGACTCCTTCTGGCTCTAGGGCATGAATAACTTTTCCCATATTGCGAAACTGAATCGTCAGAATGGTCAGAACCAATTGTTGAGGAACCATTCGATTTCCATTGAAAATTGTGGCTCGTTGACTCCACAAGCCATCAACAACGGTTGGGGAGAGAAAATGAGAAAACATCAGATGAAGTTGGTCTTTTTGCCGAACCACCAAGTAGCGTTGGTAGGCGGTGGCCATGGCAAAATGTCCATTCAGAACAGCGAGGAGCGGCACGATATCAAGCCAATAATTTCCATAAAAAAACAACCCCACACCGACACTGATGACTGCCCCTGCTAACAGAAGGGTCGCTAGAATGACCCCCCATTCCCCACGAGGCAGTAAAATAACCATGAAGCAACACAAAGCACCCAATAAACCAATGAGCCCTAAGACCATCTCTTCACGAGATCGTTCAATTCCATTTCCACCTAAGAGGGTGAGGATGACATTGGCGTGAATTTCTACACCAGCCATTTGCGCAGCATGAATATGTTCTGTCGCACTTCCTACCGTTTGGATTTCTTTGTTGGGTAAGGGGATGTGATAAAAATCATGCAGGCTCGCCACATTGGAACCAATCAAGACAATTTTTCCATGAAATTGATCTTGAGGAAATTTCCCTTGAGCCACTCTCCATAAAGGAAATGAAGGAACGGTCCCTGAAGGCCCGACAAAATTCACGAGGACTTGGTTATGAACAAGTGGAACAGCCAACGAACCAATTTCAGCCTGATCTCGAGATACAAATTCCAACGAGCCGTCTCCCCCTGAGGTGGTCAACTGTCTGACTGCTTCGGCTCCCAAGGTCAAAATCGGAGTCAGCTGTCCTTCATCATAATGCCCACCCAATAACGGAACGCCACGGAGAACACCGTCTGAGTCTGGACTCACATTAATTAATCCCTGCCCTCTTGCTCCGTGCGCGAACCGTTTCAAAGAAACCCGATGCCCATCCGTTCCGACATATCGAGCCAGAATCACATTGCCAGCTTCTCGAATAGCGTTCTCTAATGAGGCATCTTCCAACTCGGATTGAGAATCTGTAAAAAGAACATCCATAACAATCAATTCAGCACCGGATCGGGACAGGTTTTGAATAACTTGTCCATACACCGTTCTTGAGATATGGCTTGGTGCAACCCCTAACTGTTCACTGGTGGATTCATCGTTCAGAACCAATACGACGGGAGCGTTAATGTCCCCAGTCCCGCGCCATTGCATTCGGAGGTCATACGAATGTTGTTCCAACCACTCAAAACCTCCTGCCCAGAAAATCACAAGAATAATCCCGGTCAGACAAGCACTGAGCCCAATACCTACCCATACTTCGCGCCGATCTTTTAAAAATACAGACACAAGCTTGGAACCGTCTCAGAAGCACCAGAATTTCATACGAATGAGTCCCATGCTCTATGAATAGGTTCATTTAAAAATCAGAACCGATACTCTTCGCGATAATCGTTGGGGAACCGGGAAGGTTCCCCTCAACTCCAGCTATTAACGGATCGGTCACAATGATGATTCGCCCCTCCGATAAACCTCTTAATAAATTTTCATCTTCTCGAAGTTTCTTGACATCACTCGCACTGACAATGATGTCAGCCTGAAAGGCCCCAGCCGTACTTAAGCCTTTGATCGTTAAGGGGCGAGGGCCAACTCGCTTCATGGACGGGCCTTTTCCCTTTTTGTCCACCACGGGATGTATGCTCCAGATACTAGAATGCACCTGTGATTCTTTACGCATAAAATACTGCGCCCCTCCTCGACTTTGCCGCTTTAGATGTTTTTTCTCATGGTTGGACAAAATGGGCTGCTTTTCTGGATCGAGCATAGAGGGGAACGCGACCGGCTTCAGCGCTAAACCTCGGGCATCCAATATTACACCCGAATAGCCCAACGAATTCTGCCCAAGATGGTCAGGTCCAGACGATGGGAGTCTCTTGTTGGAAGTCTCAAGTGCAGAAAGAAGAGATTTCTCTCCCCAGAGTTCCATTGATAACGTCACCTCCACGCTTCCATCAGGAAACTTCTCCCTTTTTATTTCTCGAGCATTCTTGACCAAGCCTTGCACTCTGGTCTGAATTTCATCAGATTGCACCACATAGTTTTCTACAGTGGTACGGGAATCCACCCGAATGCCCTGAACCAATTCTAAAAGGTTTCTCAAGGCCACCGCTTTGCCCGCTCGTCCGGCCATCGCAGTCGCAGCCGAAGCAGAAATAGAAGAAGGAGAAATCCCAATACCCTGAGCCACGAGGCTCCCCGAACTCCAATTGATCACCCCATCCGCCTTGTGCTCAATCAGGTCCTGAGAAGCTTCCCAAAACTCCTGTGTCAAAGCTGAAAAAGGAATCAACCATCCCGCGCCAAGGATTAGGGTAGCCATGCACCATACCCTCAACATTTTCCACCCAAAAGGATTCACAACACACTTCTCTCGTTGAAATTTCGCAGAAAAGACAGCCCCAGCTCAAAGAACGCTTAAGCCCTTCACCTCATTATTTCAACACCACTAAGACTTTCGCTTTCTTTAAAAACGCGACATGTTCAGGAATACCATGAAGGGTTTGGGCATCAGCATCACTAATCACTAAATCAGAAGGATTCGTCGCAACGACACGTAAAGCCTTCACCACGAGAGGAACAGCAATGACTCGTTGATGTGATTTCGCATTAGGAATATCGTTCACATAGGCCACCACGGTTTGCTGTTGAATAACGGTAGGATCCACCCATTCGGCACCATACACCACCCGACCATCTTCCATTAATAATTTCGGCGCCATAGTTTGCGTCACATCCAAATCCTGTGCATCAACAATTAACCCGGTATAAATAAGGATGTCAGAGGGGGATCGCGAACCAACCTCCGGCATTAATTGCGCTGCAAACTTTAAGGGATCGGGCTCCTGTTCTCGTGGTGGCAGGACCGTCCGTTGGAAATCACCAGACAATTTCATTTCCACCGTCACGTGATACGACCCATCGGGAAGCGCTTTTTCCTCCGTCACCCGAGCGCCATGCACAAGACCTTTGACTTTGGTATTAATCGTATCGCTTTCCACCATATAATTTTTGACCAACGTGTGCGAATCCACATGAATACCTTCGACAATCTCCAAGAGATTGCGAAAGGCCACGACTCGACCAGCACGCTTGGCCATTTCGTGGGCATGGGTGGCATTCACCGCATTGTCGGGAGGAACACCAAGCCCCACGGCCCGAATGACACCATTGGACCAATCCACCGCACCATGATCAAAAGTGCCCTCCACGGTTCCAGAGTCTGCATCAAGGGAATTGGCACTCAAGAAGCCCATACAAAAAAATCCTACTACCAGAACAAAAAACGTGGGCACAACCAACACTCGAATTCTTTCTTGATAATGGAACTTGCTTCTCATCTTCTACCTCCTAAATTATTTTTCATTTTTCATACACACGAGGGTTTATAAGAAACCAGACTCATTGAACGATCACAAGCATTTTGCCTTTTCCTGTGAGAGGAAAACCATCATAATTTCTCAATAAATAATTAAAAAGAGCAACCTTTGTGCCAACAAAGTCCTGATGATAATCAAGGGAGCTCAACCCTTCAGGATATCGATCAAAACAAAGGACAATTCAGGGAATTCGACCTCCGGCTATTTCAAATTATCCCATACCCCCACCCATCACCATTCCTACATTTTGAAAGGGCCTTTTAAATTCTTGGCATGTATTTTAGAAATCTTTGATCCTGGGCCTTTGTCCCTGATGCAAGCGTACGTCAACTTAACCTGAGCATGCCATGAGTTCATCGAATCGCTCACCGAATCATCCTGAGTTCTTCGCCCTATCATCCTGAGTCCTGAGCTGGCCGAAGGATCAAAGGCTCACAATGTACCCACCGAAGTATCGAAGGATCATCTTGATGTGTTTAACGTATCATCCTGAGCTAAGTTTCCCCTGAGTTCATCGAAGGGTCGAAGAGTCACAATGTACCCATCGAAGGATCGAAGAATTTCCAATTCTAAATCCTCCCTCCCCAGCCGAATGAGCCAAAGCAAAACTTCTTTTAAAATTTGAAACGCACATCGAATTTCAGATGGTTATGGAGAAGAACACGAGGGACTTATACCCAACAAAACCTGTTCGCTGTAGAAATAAGATGAAGTACTAAGGCGGGAATTTACGAAAAAAGTATCTGATTAGATACAGATGTTATCTAAAAGGATACGAATTCGAGGTGAAAACTTATTCAAAGGGACAACCACGCAATTTTCTCATAAATGCCTCACGTCCAATTTAAAAAAAGATACAAGAGTCGGAGTTCTAAAAGTCATCTGCCAATACACATTATTCCCTTTAAAATGCAGTTTAACTTGAAATATTTCTCAAAAGAGCTAGAATGCCTCAGAATTTTTCAACAACAATGCATGTTTTTTTTAAATAAAAAAGTTTTGGTTGAGAATTTGCACAAATTCTTTTATCGGAAATTTGGAGAAAACATAGGAAGAGTTCAATAGTACATGATTTTAATGAAATGGTTTGTTTGAAATTCGCACACCATTGGCATAACCGGTTTTCCTCGGCACAACAGAAAACTATCATCATATGCTACGCATCAAATAGTAGGTCATATCCCATTCTTATATAAATTTAAACCAATGGATTTACTAGGGAGGTCTGCATGTCTAACAAACTTAACATTTTCAACCTTGCCCTTAGGCTAGGAGTTTTATTGTTGACTTGCAGTGGTCAAACTGCATGGGCACTCACCATTACCAACGGTGAAACTCCAGGCACAAGCAGTTTCTTTTCCGTAGACATTCAGGCCGGCGGAGAAAGTCGTATCGGAATACTCAATAACATTGATGTCATCTTCGATTTATTTAATTATGTCGATGTCGGCAATCTTGGCGGAGCAGTTCAACTTAGCAATACCACAGTTACCATGGCACCTACACTTCTAAACGGTTCAGTCGTTTCAAGTGGTACTTTTATGGGAGAGAACAACCCGATTCAATGGACAGCTACTAGCTCACTTGTAAACGCACCCTTGGCATCCGTGGCATTTGACTTCCAAACAACCTTCGAATTCCGAAAACCTGCAGGCACTCAAGCTGGCCGTCTGAGATTAATTAATTACTTAGATGCAGATCTCCCCGATACGGGGTTCTTTGACGATATCCTTTTTACTCGGAATATAGACAATACGGATCCTTTTGATCCGGACACATTACAAACCAGGGACCTCTCTTCTAACCTAGGATTTTTGCAATCTCTTGGTGACCCCCAAGACCCCGGCACTGGGACCACCAATAACTTCAGATATGTCGGATTTGCAGCGGATACCTTTAACAATTTGAAGCCTGCAATCGTCGCTGGGTCTGACATATTCAATACAATAATTGACCTAGGCTCAAACGGAAATATAAGAAATATTGGTGAGTGTGAAGGCCAAGATTTCGCCTTAATATCCCCAGCCGCACCTGGAGGCTCAAGAGCCTTTGCTAATACGGACTGCACAGGAGGCGTGGACGTCACCACAGCTATTGCTTTTGATCTTACTGACAGTGATGTAGGGTTAGCCTTACGTTCGCTTCCCCAAGGCGTGCAGGCTTTCGAAACTTCCGATATCCAATTCGTTACATTTGCCTCAATAACCAGAACTACCGTTATAGCTTCCGTGCCAGAACCGTCGACCATATGGTTAATGACCACAGGGTTCCTTGGACTGGGTGTAGCAGGATGGCTTAAGAAACAAAAGCTGAAGACACATTAAAGTTACATAAATGTCCTAGTCCGTCCTATTGTGGGGAAAAGGGTCATGGAAATAGATTCTTAGCTAGCTAATTTTTCAATAAATATTCTGGGAATTATTTCTGATTTGGAAAATAAGCGTCATGGCTGTATTCAGAACTATCCAGTTTATTAACAGGCTCTACAATAGTCTTTAATATTTAAATTTCCATATACTTATCAAGCTTATGAAAGTGTGAGAACCATGATCTCGAAGAATACGCCTCATTTGTATTATTCCACTCCTCTCCTAAGGGCCATCACTGCAATGGTTTTCCTCCTACAAGCTTTCGGCCCCAGTTTTATCCACGCGCAGGTCGTTCTCGATGGAACACTGGGTGGGAGTAATGGGCAGATTGTAGGACCTGGAGCTATTCCAGATGGAGCAACCACACCAGGAGGGCTAAACATCGCAGATCATCTCATTACGCAGGACCTCGGAACCCTTATCGACAACAAAAATCTTTTTCATAGCTTTCAAACCTTTAAAATTACCGATGGGAAGTCGGCCATTTTTACTGGCCAAAATTCTATTCAAAATATCGTAAGTCGAGTAACTGGGGGTAGTCCTGCCGAAATCAAGGGAATTCTGGGCTCTTCCGTTTCTTCCGCGGACCTCTTTTTGCTCAGTCCCAAAGGTATTATCTTTGGCCCTAACGCCTCGCTTGATGTCGACGGAGCTTTTTATGCGAGTACCGCTGATAAGATTGTTTTTGGAGAGAACGGAATTTTCTATGCCGAGCCCCAAGAAGAAAATGTCTTGACTTCGGCAAGACCCCAAGCATTTGGATTTATTGATGTAAATCCTCCTGAGCTTGCCCCGGATGCTACGGCCGGAATCACAGTCCATGGGTTAGACACAATGGGATCCTCCCTCTTCCTCATTAGCCGTGATGCAAAAACAGGCGATAACCCTAAACCTGGAATTAAAATCCTTGAAGGAACTCTCCAAAGCAATGGTCGTTCCGTCAACCTTGTAAGTGTGGCCTCAAATGGTGATGTGTCTCTCTCCAGTTTTGATGTAACCTCGTTCTCTCAACTTGGGCAAATCGATATTACCCAGGGTGCTACCGTCGACCTAAACGGACAGGCCGGGAACACCAACGGGTCTTTGGTCATTAAGGGTGGGCGACTAATGTTAAATGATGTAATGATTTTGGCTGAAAATAAAGCCCCCATCGAAGGGGGGAATGTCCTAATCACAGCCAATGAAGTCGACCTTGTTAGCAGCACTATTAAATCTGACACTAGCGGGGAAGGGGATGCTGGCAATATAACTTTCAACGTGAACTCCCTGAAAACCAATATGGGGGTTGATGATTTGGGAAACCTGACTCCATTAGAAAATATCGAAGTTGGAGTCACGATTTCTAGCAATAGTATTGGCAACGAAACCACACAAGGTGGAGCTGGGAATATCATAATCCAGGGTTTAGATAGCACCCTTGCTGAATCCACCTTTGCCGAAACAGTGGCGCTAGCAGGTGCCACTATCAAGGCTGATTCTCCAGGTTCAGGCGGTGGAGGGACCATCAAAATTTCCAGTATACGGCTGGTGACCACGGACACCGATAATTCAGGGATCATCACGCCAAATCTAGAAACAATAATTTCAGCCATAGTCAATGATATCCCTCAAACAAGTCCCGCTCCATCTGCCGACCCGGGTACTATTTTTTTAGACACTACTACTTTAGAAACTGATCACTCGAGATTTACGGTGGGAACTCGCGGCTCCCGTCCTGGTGGCTCCCTCACCTTAAAGGCCACGGGCCTTGCAAAACTGGAGGACACTACCCTGACATCATTCGCTTCTGGGAATGGTGACGGCGGAAAACTTGACCCCACTGCTGGAGAGTTACGCTTAGGACCAAACATCCTCATTGACAACCGAACAGATGGTGGAGGCAAGGGGGGAGAACTCTCTGCCAAAGCGGGTACGATCGAGATTTCTAGCGCTACTATTTTTGCTAATACCCTATCTACGGGACCCGGGGGAAATATTTCTTTGACCATCGACCCGACCTTAACGCTTGACGGCAAACTTGCAAAAATAACGATTGAAAATAATTCAACTATTTCTTCTAATAGCACTGAGACAAGCATTAACCGTGCGGGAAACATAACCTTCACTAGTCCTTCAATCGATGTCCGAAGCAGTAAAATTGAATCAAATACTGAAAATACCGGCAATGCTGGTAACATTGCCTTTAATGTGGGCACGCTCACAACCGATTCTGGCGCAATCCGCATCCCTGTTAGGAATGGCATCGACACGGGGGTCTTGATTAGTAGTAGTAGTAGTCAGACAGGACCCTCGGGCGCGGCCGGAACAGTAACAATTCTGGGGGTCCAGATTCCCCAAATCGGAGAAGAGCCAGAGGTTATAGAAGCCGCCACGATGGTCTCGCTTACAGATACTACCATTCAAACAACTATTGCTGGAACCGGACAATTAAACCAACGCGGCGACATAACAGTCATCGCCGACAAGGTGATTCTCAAAAATAACTCAAAAATTCAGGCAGACACTCTGGGAGACAGCAGTGCCGGCGCCATCAATCTCCATGCCAGCACCTTACGCGCCAACGTCGAGCTCGATGGAACGCCCAGTCTCAATGTCAGTCCGGTGACGATTAGTAGCGCGACTTCGGGAAGTGGGGACGCCGGCTCTATTACGGTCAGTGGCGTGGCAGCCAGCCTCACGGATGCAGCCCAAACCCTCCGGCTCAGTGAGACGACCGTCTCGACCAGGTCCGAGGGGGTCACCTCCGGGACTGCCGGTAATGGCGGCCCGATCACCATGATCGGTCAAACCGTGCACCTCACCGATAGCGAAATCACCTCGGCGAACTTGTCCCCGTGTGCGAGTTGTACAAGTGGGGCGGCCGGCGACATCATCGTCAAAGCCGATACCCTCACCTTGGCAAACCAGTCCAGGCTCTTTTCTGGCAGTGAGCGAGAGGGAGAGGACGGGACGTTTGGCTTCGGGAATGCGGGGACCATAACCATCGCCGGGGCTACCAGCGAAGCCGCCACAGAGGTAACGCTGGACAATGCCACCATCAACAATGCGGTGGTCGGCGGACAGGGCAATGACATTTCCATTACTAGCAACAATCTCACGTTGCGCAATGGCACCCTCATTACGGCCGAGACCAATGGCAGCAGTAATGCCGGCGACATACAACTTAATGTCGGCGCCCTGGTCGCCAATGTGGATGCGACAGGCAGTCCGTTGTCCTCCATTGCTCAGGAAGATCGCGTGAAAATTTCAAGCAGCAGTATCGGTGGCACCACCAGTGGCAATGCCGGCAGTATCACAATTCAAGGGGTAAGTGGACTGGCAGGGAGTGCAGTCGCGGGACCCGTCACACTAGCCAACACAGAAATTAGTACAGAAGCCGAAAATACCGGGGAAGGCGGCTCTATTAGCATTAATGCCAATCAAACCTTGGCCCTAACAAATTCCAATATATCCAGTGATGTACACAATACTTCTAGTACTGAGGATTCGAATACCGGCGTTGCCAACATTTCCTTGATCAGTCCGACCATTAATATTGCTGGCGGAAAAGTCTCCGCCCTAACTACCGGTACGCGTAACGCGGGGAAAATTAATATTATCGCTCAAACCGAGGTGACGCTCACGAGAACTTCGGAATCTGGTAATGCCGATATCGATTCCCGAGCAGAAACGACCGCAACTGGTAACGCTGGGGCTATAAGTTTTAACGTAGGAAAGCTTACTGCAGACGGAGCATTCATTTCGACTCGAAGCCAAAACACAGGCGAAAATACAGGTAATGCGGGAGACATCACGATTGTAGGACCTTTAGAGGGGACCAGACCAAGTACAATTTCCCTCACTGACACCCGACTTCAAAATGACGTCCTAGGAGATGGTTTTGGTGGCAGCACCATATTAGAGGCCAGTGAGAGTATTACGCTAAATGAAACTAATCTGATAGCGCAGGTGAAGAATGCTAAAAAAAGTGACAATAATCCCAATAACACTTCGAACATCACCATCACGACTCCCACTCTCAACACATCGGGTGGCGGAACCATTCAAGTCCAATCGTTTGGCTCCCGCAACGCCGGGACCATCACGATCAATACTAATAATCTCACGACAAAAGGACGCATAAAAAGTGGTGAACTCGAACCCTATCGTATTACCAGCAGCAGTAATGAGGTCAGCGAGACTGCTGGAGCTGCGGGGAATATCACTATCAAAGGGTTAGCGAGTCCAGCCACTTTTGTGGAGCTAGACAACACGAGTATCAGCACCGTAGTCAATAGCAATAAACCCGGAACACTGCCTGCGAATATCACCATCTCAGCCCAAGACCTCGCGCTCAATAATGGCTCCATGATTGAAGCCGATACAATGGGCACAGCCCCTGCCGGTACCGTTACCTTCAATGTGGACACCTTATCCGCCAATGTGCAACGAAACGCCACTACCCACGCCATTCTTCTGAACTCTGTTACCGGGCTACCGATGCCCCAGGCCGGCAAACAAGTAAAAATCTCCAGCACCGGCACCAGCAAAGGAGGGGATTCAGGGCTTATTACGCTGCGCGGCATCGCGGGGGCAGGTAAAGCACCCGAAGGGACAACCACTCCGGCCACCACTTCGGTTGATCTGACCGATCCGGCCACGACGGTGGCCTTGAATAACACGCTCATTAACACCGAAGTGAGTGGCAACCCCGGCGGCCAAGGGGGAAAGATTGGCGTGGCGGCCCAGAGCCTCACGCTGCAGAATGGCACAGAGCTTCGCGCGGATACCTCCGGCACCGGCGATGCTGGCGACATCACGCTAAAAGCAGCATCCCTTACAGCCTCAAACTCTACTATTTCTAGTAGTAGCACTTTACCTACGGAGAATGCCGGGCCTGCGGGTAATGTGAACATCGAGGGAGTGGCCAGTCCCGCCCAGAAAATCACGCTCAATGACACCACAATTCAGACCACAATCGCTGGTGGTACATCTAACACAGCTCCTGCGAATATCACCATCTCTGCTCAAGACCTGGCCCTCAATGACGGTACCACCATTATTGCAGATACCCAGGGGGCAGCCCCAGCAGGAAATATTATTTTGAATGTCGGGGAATTAACCGCAAACGTTCAACGCTGCACAAATGATCCTGGTTGTGACAACACACCAGATTCGGTGGCCATCTCCAGTAGTAGTACGAATGCCCTACCGGGAGGTGGGGATGCTGGAAACGTCATAGTTCAAGACGAGAACGGGCTTGGTGGAAGCTCAGCTTCAGGCCCTATTTATTTGAAGGCGACCAGAATTGAAACCTCAGTTGGTCCAGGCGGCGACGCACAAGGCGGATCTATTACCCTGGATAGCATGCGATCCATTAGACTAACAGATACCGTCCTCTCCACTAATGTTCATGACGCCGCCAATGGTGCTAATACTTCGGGTGGTGACATTCAAATTACCACTCCCACGCAACTGACCATTATCAGCGGTGCTATCGAGGCAGACACTTTTGGGACCCGCAATGCTGGCGCCATTACCTTGGAAGCCATGGAGATCAACACCCAAGCGAACCAAGTGGGACGAAACCCCGTTATACTCTCCAGCAGCAGCATTAGTCCTTTAGCCAACAGCGGGAAGGCGGGCAGCATACAGACAAGCGCGAATAAGATTGTTTTCAACGAAACCATTCTAGAGACATCGATTGTTGGAGGAAATTCAGAAACATTACCCGGGGACATTACGACCAATGGACAGGATATTACGCTAAACAATGGCACGGTCTTTTCAGGAGATACATTTGGAGCGGCTCCTGCGGGTAGCATTACCTTTCAAGCAGGAACTTTTAAAACCAATGTCGATGCGTCGGGTATTCCCCTCCCTAACCTCAATCGGGTAACCATCGCCAGTCGAAGTATAGGACAAGAAAACCCTGGTGCAGCTGGCGGTATCAGCGTAAAGGAATTTAATCCAAGCACGCCCCTCACTTCCGTCGATCTCATCAATGCCGATTTCAGTACGACCTCAGAAGGCACGGGGCGCGGAGGATTCATTAGCATTCCAAGCTCGGGAGATATCAACCTCTTTCAAACTACGATGTCAGCCAGTGTCAACAATGGGCAGGATGAATCTGGGCTGGGTGCCCCTAGTAGTGATATTTCATTGAGTACGCCTTCAACTCTAACCATTGAAGGTGGGGGTTTAATCGCTGAATCCACTGGAACTCGAAATGCGGGTGACTTAAACCTATTCTTTGGCAACTTGGCTACAAAGGCCAGCCAAACCGCCATTGCAATTGGCGAATCATCCACCACCACTCGAGTTCTACTAAGCAGCAGTAGCAAGGGAACATTCACCAGCCCTCAAGGGAATCAAGATGGCCAAGCAGGTAACATCAACCTATTTTCCACCTTTGCTGGACAACCCTTCCCAACATTAGATACGGGAATCATCTTACTCAAAGACACGGATGTTCGAGTTGATGCAGCGAACAACGGTAGGGGTGGTAGCATTATTCTCCTGAGTACAGGAGACAACATTTTTCAGGACACCATTCTATCGAGAAATGTGAATAACCGTTTTTCCGGGGAGCTACCAGATCCCAATAACTTAGCTATACGGCTTTTTACCCCTGCCAATCTTGATATCAGAGGTGGGGGCATGACTGCCCAGAGTACTGGAGCACGTGATGCCGGCGCGATTAGCCTCTTGGCCGCCAATATAATGACCGGTTCTTCATTGACCCAAACACCGCTTTCTGTAGGCAATTCCAGCCCAACCACCCGCGTTCAACTGACCACCACGAGTACGGGTGAATTTACTACAGACGGGACAATCGACGGAAATGCCGGAAATATTACTCTTTCTGCTTTTGACATTACGACTTTCACTGGAAGTTTAAGCCTTGAGGATACCGATATCAAAACCAATGCGGACAACAAAGGGTTAGGCGGAATCATTGAGCTCACGGCCTTCGATACTATTGAGTTAAACCATAGTACGCTGGCATCAAACGTCACGAATCTCGTACCCGACGAGACCCCTGAGACAGATACACCAGCTAATATCAGTCTAAATGCTCCCTCCATCTCCATCATCGGTGGTGGCATAACAGCCGGCACACGTGGAACACGAGGCGCAGGGAATATTTTCTCTACTAGTTCGACTATATTATCAACTCAGGAAGGTACCAAAACCGTCTCCGTTAGTGGTGAAGATCGTACACGTGTTCTATTGAGTAGCAGTAGTACGGGTGTACGGAGTTCAAAACTTGAACCCACGCGTGTGGACGGCAAGGCAGGTGCAATTGGTCTTTTTTCTAATCTAACAACCTTAGATAAAACTGATATTACAACCGATGCTACGGGTAATGGCGTTGGGGGCCAGGTTGTGTTGCTCGCAACTAGTCCCACGTCGGCTGGTCAATCCGCCCTCCAATTAACCGATACGGACGTGAGTACCACGGTAACTTCCTTAACTACTGCTGAAACGACTGGCCAAATTCCTGAAGGTCCCGATGCGGTCATTTCCGTAACTTCACCAGCCTTCACCATGACCCGAAGTAGCCTCAAAGCTGAAACCCTCGGTTCTCGTAATGCGGGCATTATTGATATCAACAGCGGCCCTATCGAGTTAACCGAATCCACAATAAGCAACAGCAGCCAAAACAATACGAACCCGGGATCAGGAGATGCTCGCGGGATTCAGATTGCAGGGACCAACATAGAAGTAAGTGACACAAAAATTCTGACAGAATCCAAAGGAGATGGGCTTGGCGGATTGCTCACTGCAACTGGTAGCGAGAGTATTACTTTAAAAAATAGCACCCTCTCTGCCACTGTCAATAATGGCACCAGCCCCACCGCTGCGCAACCCTCTACCGGCATCCAACTTACAACACCCATCCTTGACATTACAGGAGGGCAAATAACCGCCGAGACTAAGGGAACTCAAGATGCAGGAACCATTTTTCTGAATACTGGAACCGTGACGACGCGAAAAGGAATTGAGCGAGCTAAGATCAGCAGTAGTAGTACGAATTCAACACCAGGTTCAGGAGCGGCCGGAAATATCTCGGTTGCATTTGGTGCGGGCTTTCCAAACGACCTCATGCCCCCAAATGAAATTACACTCGAAGAGACTGATGTATCGACAGATGCTCAAGGAGATGCCCAAGGTGGTCTGATAGTTATGAACAGTCAGGGGGATCTGACCTTAAAAAATGCGACTCTCTCTGCCAATGTAACTAATGGAAGCAATACACCAAGAGAAGTTACTGGGGATATCCAATTAACCGCCAAAATATTTAATATTACAGGAGGCCGAATTTCTGCGCAGAGTAACGGGACGCGCAATGCTGGTGGAATTAATATCACCGCAGAAGACTCCATCACTACAATGCAGGGAACCAATGACGTAGAGATCTCCAGCAGTAGCAACAGCCTCGCTCCTAACTCAGGTAATGCCGGCAGTGTGACGATGACGGCAGGCACACTCGCCTTAACCGATGCAAACATTAGCACCACGGTTGCTGGGGGCGGCGGAGGGGGCTCCATTACTCTCACAGCCACAGCACCAAACACGCTCACACTCAACAACAGCAGCATTGAAGCCACTGTTCAGAATGATGGTCCAGACAACGGGGTGGCCAATATCACTTTAACTAGCCCCACCATCAACGTACTGAATAACAGCAGCATCGAAGCTGAAACTACTGGGACACGGAATGCTGGGGATATTACGCTTGATAGTTCCGACCAAATCATTCTTAACACCGCCAAAATCTCTAGTAGTAGCACCGGAGAAAACCCTGAAAGTGGCAACGCTGGGAAGGTGAAGATTGAAACTACTGGCCTCTTGATGAGTACTCAAAGTGTGATTTCTACTGATGCTCAAGTTGGTCGTGGAGGGGAAATCACGTTGCAAGGTGGGCCCAAAGTGATACTGGATTCAACAACGATTTCAGCAGATGTGTCGGGGCCTAATGATGGGGGAGATATTGTGGTGAAGGGCGGCCCCTTTAATGCTCAAGACCTTGACTTTGGTGACGAGGAACTTTTGCTACGAAACAATACTGTTCTTTCCGCAAGCAGTACTGGGCTTGGGAAATCTGGCAATATTACCGTTGGGGACCTGAGCACTGGAACGTTGCGGATACAAGATTCACGTATTACCACAGACGCATCGCTGGCCTCTGGAGGGGATATCAAATTGAATGCCGCCTACCTTATTCATGTATTGGATAGTGAAATAACTTCCTCTGTCCAGGGGGATTCCAGTTCAGACGGCGGCAACATTGGTATTGATCCAGAATTTGTTCTGATTCAAAGGTCAGCGATTCGAGCCAATGCTAACCAAGGCAATGGAGGGAATATTAATATTGTAGGTGATGTGGTGCTCATCGATTCATTTAGTAGTCAAAATATTACGGCATCGTCCAATACAGGAGTCAGTGGCAACATCAACATCGATTCACCCATTCAAAATTTGAGTGGGGCCATTGCCCCGCTTCCAGAATCTATTGTGGAAGTGGCTGCGCTCTATAGTGCCCAATGTGCCGGGCAAAAAGGTGGGCAATTCAGCAGCTTTACCCAGCAAGGACGTGATCGTATTCCCTTGGAACCGGGAGAACTCTTACCCACTCCCCTCTTTATGCCAGATTTAATTCCTGATCAGACGCGGAGGCCGAACACCTTATCTTCACCTATGGCCCAACGGTTACAACTTCCTGGCTTAGATTTGGCCACGTTATTGGAATCAACGTGGAATATTTCCCAGGGAGGTTGCCGTTCTTAAATAACTGGTTTCCCAATTATCTTTTGTACTCTGGGGTTCAGCTTTGCTTGATATTGATTATCCATTTTCCTTCTCCCATTTGAATGATGCCCTACGAGAATTTCATGTATTCTTTTGTCGATTTGGCCTAATCCAGAGGAGTTTCTATGTCTGTGCCGGTGCGCCACTCTGCCAATGCACTCCAAGAGTACGATCAACAAGGTAAGACATTTTTAGGTATTCTTTCTCTTCTGCCCTCGTTTCGTTTCCACCGGTGGAATCCCATAGTCTCGGGCCTTCTCTTCTTTCAGGTACCCTTCGTTTTTCTGGCTATCTTTCTGGCCTCTTTATTCGCTCACAACTTAGTATTGGGCCAAGACCTTCCACCCAAAACTGATCCCACTGGTCGTTTTGGAACTCCCCCTCCCATTACCGAAAAACTCCCCAACGCTGAAACTCCAAAAGAGATCCTACCTCCCCTTGATCAGGAGAAAAGCCCTCAACCAGGGACACCCCAGATCAAAGTATTAGTCAAGGAAATTCGCGTGGCTGGCAGTACGGTCTTTTCCCCGGAACAATTGGCCGAAGTGGTCTCCCCGTTTGTCAATCGAGAATTGAATACAGAAGACCTGGAAGAACTGCGCCGCAAGATCACCTTGTTCTATATTGACCATGGGTATGTGTCTTCAGGGGCTCTCATTCCTGATCAGGATGTGTCTGAGGGTATTTTAACGGTGTACGTGGTAGAAAGTTCTTTGACGGGCATTCAGGTGGAAGGCACGAATTGGTTCTGGCCCTGGTATTTTACGAGTCGACTGAATTTATCTGCCGGACCTCCCGTCAATCTCAACAACCTTCGAGACCGGATGAGTGTATTTCTACAAGATCCGCGCATTGATCGAATGAATGCCGAATTGAAACCAGGGGCTAATCCCGGTGAAAGCATTTTACAGATCAAGGTCGAAGAAGCTAGCCCTTGGAAAGCCTGGCTAGAATTCAACAACTATCAATCGCCCACGGTTGGAGCCGAACGGGGACTAGCGACCATCTCTCATTTGAATCCTTTGGGATTGGGCGATGCTGTGAGTTTCACCTATGGGCGTTCCAAAGGCGTCAACCCACTCATTGACACCAGTTATTCCATTCCATTCACACAATGGGACACCACGCTGATTTTTCAATTTCGTCAAAATAATTTTGAGGTCGTGGAAGATCCGTTTAAGCCCCTTGATATTGAAAGTAAATCTCGTATTTTTTCGCTCTCCCTCCGTCAGCCCATTTATCGTACGCCCACGCAGGAGATCTCTTTAACCCTTACCGGGGAACATCTTCGTAATAAAAACTTTTTACTCGGGATTCCGTTTGCCTTTACTCTCGGCTCAACCTCAAAAGGTCACGTGAATATCTCTGTCCTGCGATTTGGACAGGAATGGATCCACCGACTTCCCAATCAGGTCTTATCCGCCCGTTCACGGTTTAGTCTGGGACTTGATGTGTTCAATGCGACAACCTCCGGTTCCTCGGCGGTCCCAGACAGCCATTTTTTTACCTGGTTAGGTCAAATTCAAGGCGCCAGACGACTTGAAACCCTTGACATTCAACTTATTGGCCGCATTGATCTCCAAATCGCCAATGACCGACTCTTCCCCTTAGAACAATATGCAGTTGGAGGACGTTTTACGGTAAGAGGTTACCGGGAAAACACGTTAGTGAGGGACAACGCCTTTTTATTCTCAGCAGAATCGCGTGTGCCTATCTGGCCTTCCAAGTTCGGCGAAGAGACCGTCCAGTTTGCCCCCTTTATCGATGTCGGTCGTTCTTGGAACGCCAAAGGCACTACTCCCGATCCCCAAACCATTGCCAGTATTGGTGCGGGCCTCCGATTCACGTTTCGGCAAGAGGCCATCCCTATTTTCAAAAGTGCACATGCGAACGTCTATTGGGGACAACAACTCAATCATGTGCCTGATCGGAAGCAAAACCTCCAAGATCATGGCGTCCACATTCAAGTCTTAGTCGAGGTACTTTAACCCAAAAAGAGAACGGTTAAGGTGAGATCCATTGAGAAGAGGGTTGAGGACTACTTGACCAACCGTGGGCTATTTTTGTTCTCGACCTGACCAAGCACCTGCAACGTGAATTTCTTGAAGAAAGAGTGGATGCTCTTTAAATAACACCTGCCGATGATTTCTTTGGGTGGGAAGTTTCAACTGAATAAGACACCCGGCATGTGGATCACGAATCGCCAGAAACCTGAACGTGGTTTGTAGACGACTTCCCTGCTGACAATCTCCCCAATCACTGTCGCATATATCGTACGTATTCCCATAATTCACCAATTCAACAGAAGATGGATGAATTGATAAATTATGCAGATAGGCTTGAGCCCTTTTTCCCCACCTGTGTCCCAAAATATAGCTATAGGCCTCCGGCTCTCTATCATCACAATGACACACGAGCACGATCGCACGACCTTCTTGCCAGGCTTGCTGAACGAGACTTTGATTGAATATTTCTACAATCTCAGCTTCGAAATTTCGATGCTTTCGATCAACATAAATTTCTATATTGAGGAATTCCTTCTGATCTTGAGCCAATGAGGCCTTCACGAGAGAATAGGGAGAGGTAACCTCATGAAAGATCTCTTCCGAATCAACTCGTTCCCTTCCCAGCGGCTTTGACTGACAATTACTTTTCCTTTTTTGGCTGCACACCACATCCCTCAATGAAAGGGAAGAACCATTTTCATAAGAAAAGCTCGCATTCCTAATCTGATTTTCATGTAAGGATGTGACGGTCTCCTGGGCATACCCCACACCAGAGAATCTCTCAACCAAGAACACACTCATTATGATGAGCGCGCATTCCAGCGGAATAAGAATCGTTTGATTTACCCGATTGAGAAGCATTAACTCGCCACATCATCCCTTTCCTCCTTTTTTCTCGGCTTTTAAGATACCCAACTTGATTACCCAGTACCTTATTCAGCTTTGTAGTATAAATTTTGCGGCAAGATAGAATGAACATGAATAGTTTTCGTATAGCCCGAATAAAGGGGGAGAAAGAAATACGGGACAGAGCTGATAGTCCTCTGTTTTCGCTAAAACGACGCAGGGATGGCAGGGGCCCTACACGAGGAAGGCCTAATTTCTCTTATCTCAACTCACTCTTATGAAAAGTCTTCGTTTTCAAGAGGAAGGATGAACACCCGTCTAAAAACAGGGATTAACGCCCTAATACCATAAATCTTTTGGCAGGGTAAGCTGATTCTTATTTTGAAGAAAAAAAACCAATCCGGAAATTGGCAAGGGGGATCTATCCTTTTTCCCAGGATAGTCAGGTATTGTTTAAAAGCACATGCTCTGGAAATTGCAATTTTCTTTGAATTGCAAAAAACAGATGCCGAATATTTTACAACCAATTATTGATTAATAAAAAGGGAGACCAAAAGTTTGGATGGCGATAGTCAGCATTTTTTAATATTTTTATTTGGGCCAGTTGAAGCGCTTGGGCTTTGGAAAGCGTAGGATTTTTAAGTTGTTGGTAAAACTCCCCAATGAGATCAGAGGCGACTGCATCATCGATAAACCACAAGGTAGCCAATGCACTTCGTGCACCCGCTTTGACCGCCACCCCAGCCAAACCAAGAGCGGCACGATCATCCCCCGCCGCCGTTTCACAGGCACTCAGGGTTAGGAGTTCTAATGGGGCCTTTCTGAATCGAAATAATCCAACCAATTCGGCCAATCGGTTCATCGTAATTTTTTCATCATAGGCTAAGACAAAGGTATTTTCCACGTTGCTTTCCACGAGACCATGAGAGGCAATGTGGACAATATTATAGTCCTCATTCTTCAATTGTTGCCGCATACTTTTAATCACAAAATCTTCATTGAGCAGCTGTTTTCCTTTGTACATTCCTTGAAGGGACTCCAACTCTTTTGCAACATACGGGAGGGCTGGAAACCCTTGCACCGCCTCCGTAATGCCCAAAGAAAGAATGTTCATCTTTTCTCGATTCAATGGTTGGGGATCTGTCAATGTGACACCTGGTGTAATGGCCAACGCATATTTTTCAATCAAATATTGCTCCCCATCGTGGAGCGCGGCAATGGGAATGGAGCGCAATGCGCCATCCGGAACAAATACCAATGTTTGAATATTTTGCTTGGCCAATTCCTCTTCCAAAGGCTTAATGAGCCAATCATACAGTTGTTTCGAACTTGCTTTAAAGTCCTGGTTCGTGAGCTCTTGCAATTCAAGGCGAAAACGTCTGGCGACCTGAGTCACATCCTTTTCACTCACTCTGGCAGTATATTGTTTTAACCCTGATGGAAAATTCGCGATAAGCTCTATGCGATCTTTCAGAATAATGGGATAGAGGATGGCCGTATTTGGAGAAGCTGTTTGCAACGTTTGAGTGAGGGATTGCGATGGTTGGACACAATCTTCTTGGAAATAATCCTGCAGTTCAGCCGCTTTAAAATCTTCAATGGTATTCCGAGCCTCAATTAAATACTGATGACCCAATTCCTTCTCAGATACATTTTTCTGTCGACTTAATAATAAGTCAGCCAGTTCAAAATATATTTTCCCTACACCATCTCTAAACGTCTTGTCTCGTACTTGATAGGCAATGGACACCTCACTACGAATAGGTTGAAGAACCGCAATGGCCCGTTGATAGGCTTGACGGGCAGAATCCCAATCGCCCTGGTCTCTCAAAATTCTCGCCGTTTGCCAATGCCATTGATAAAGCGATTCTGTGGCCATCGCCTTTTGACTCATTGTCACGGCTTGGCGTGTTAAAACGAGCGCTTGGTCGAATTGTCCATTTCCTTCATATAAATGGCCTAGGTATCCCAAAGCATAGGATTCTCCACGACGATCCCCAATTTCATGGGCTATATTTCTCGCTTTCCGGAGGGATTCAAAAGCCCGCAATCTCAGGGTTTTCCCTTCTGTTTTTTCAGTTCGTGAAAAGGTCGGCATGGCAAAATCAGACTCCGGAACCACAATGATTTCTTCTAACACTTGAGGCCCACTCCCAGACTCAACTCTGACTCCACGCTGTCCTTTTCGGCTTGCCTGCTCACGGGTCTTGTTGTTCCCATTTCCCTGGTTAAGAATATCCTGCTGTTTATTTAGGTCACCATAAAGAATCCCCACCGTCAGCAACCCGTTCATTTTTCCATGCCCATCGCTCAGGGAGTCAACTTTTTCTAAGGCTAAATCCAAACGTTCTTCACTGTTTTCGACTAAGCGTTCCTGGCTGGCAGCTTTGGCTGAGTTAATTAACGCAATGAGCTCTAACTCTTCATTGTTGGATTGTCCAGCCAATGCCGCGGCCTCTGTGTATGCACCCAACGCCTCATTATTTCTATCCATTGAGGTCAAAACATTTCCCATGGAATTCAACAGTCCAGCTAAAGAAGACGAATGCCCACTTTCTCGAGCCAAGCGAAGCCCTTCCCTTAAGATCTCTAACGCCCCTTCGCGATCCCCTAACTCAAAAGCCATCGCCCCAAGCTTGTCCAAGGATTGGGTGACTATTGAAAATTCTTTGGCTTCCGTAGCTTCTCGTACTACTTTGTTAAAATAGGTTGAGGCCTCTTGATATTGACCAAGCCGCCGATACGCCTCACCCCGTAACATATCAAGTACGTATTTTTGACTTTGGTCTTGTAACGGAATTTTGTTTTCTTCAGCTTTTTGCCATTGGGCCAGGGCCTCTTCAAATTTTCCTTGGATAAAATACGTTTTCCCTACTTCAAGGAAATCAGGTTCATTGGCAAAAGTTTCTGGAATCTCTCCCATAAACCCTGAGGGAAGGATTAAAAAAGTACCTATTACGCTTAGGAGTTCTAGAATCTTTTTTTTCATGACTCAACCTCCACAATGAACCTAGTTGTGACCATCGAGAATGCTACGGAATCATAGCCAATTAGGGAAGGCCACCTATATCTTCGACAGCATTCTAGGAATAATATTCAATTAATGCAAATAAATGGAACATGTTGATTTTCAAACAAAATTCCTTTCCCTCATAGTAGTATTTACAACATTTGCAGGCTATGAAAAAGGCCCTTCACTCTTGCCTCTTTCATTATCCTTCATTGTTCCAATAAGTAGCGGCTTTTTCTAAATCATCATTACTCGAACAGCGTGGTGAGCAAAGATCATCAAGGATTAAGTCCTCACAAGGGGGCAATGCTGATAGACACAGACAGAATCAATTGTGCTTGGGCTAAATTAAGAAGAGATAGGGTAGACCATCGAAGGGTGGAGTCATATATTTCATTAAGATAAATGACTCCAGGCAGTAGCTTTAATCAAATAGCGGAGTTTATGAAATCATATTGGTGAGTACCGCATCGAGACGCGTCACCCTCCTCCCCATAGAGTAAAAATGTGTATTTCTCTCAAAATTAAATATTGGCACCTTACCCCTCTTTCGCCAATTTTGGAACGAAAATGAAATCGCCGAGACTTTCATGCCCAGCCAGATGAATAGGAGAATATGTTGGTATTTGCTCGGTATTGAGCCCTTGAGCAGATTTCATGACCCGATTCCGAACCGCCAAAAATATCCGTTCTGTTTCTAGAATTTCCCTATTTTCTCGTAATACAGAAAGAAACGCTTCTGCAAAAATTGAATGGCCTTCCCCTCCGTCGTCTAAGACCGGTCTAAGACCGCCAGAAGTGAGGGCGGTTCGCACTCGTTTTTCAGCTAGGGTTTTCAAAAGAGTCAATCTGGCATCTTCAGAAAGTCCTGGGCGAAGTTGAGCCAAAGAAGATCTGGTCAGTTTCCCTGCGAAACATGAATCCGCTACCACTAAAATATGTTTAGCAGACATGAGTTGTAGAAGATCCGTAATTGTTGGCAACAAAACCCAATTAGAATTATCTTGAAGGTCCGCATCAACCGGGATCCAATACCCCCTATCAATATTCGGCTCTAGAAATCCATGCCCGGCATAGTAAATAAGAAGATTATCTCGTTCGGTTAAAATTTTCCGGAATTCATTTAGGGTTTTAAGAATATCCTTTCGAGAAGCATCCTTCAGAAGTTTTATTTGAAATCCATACTGCGTTTTTAAAAGATCAGCCACAGCTTCGGCATCAGCAATAGCATTCTGTAGAGGTTCCCAATGTTGATACTGATTATTACCTATGACCAATGCATAGTATTGACCAAAAGGCTTTTGCGATTGCGCTGAAAGGGAACCTTGCAGAGATGTGGGGCTTTCCCCCCACACGACGTTCAAGCTACTGATAGAACGTTTATTTTGAATGTCCAAAGCGACGATATCGACAGGAGTGGTGTTTTCTTGCGTTCGCACCACTGGCAATTGAAAAGTGAATATCCCTTGATTATCAACCTCAACCACCATCCCATTCACACGAAGGTCCCACAATCCTGCTGGAGCTAAGACCCTACCAGTAATAGATCTATTAGCTTTTGTAGAAAGGTAAACATCTCGTCTTTTAGAAACCACCTGAACACCTCTGATCGAGACCAGGGGGGGATCAATAATTTGAATTTTGGGGCCTTCTAATCCTAAATCTTTACCCGGACTGGGATTGGAGCTAGGTCCTATGGCCACATGGGACGTTTCAAGATCTTGTATCTTCTTAGCGAGGGCAACCGTTTCTGCTTCGCGCTCCACTAATTGTTTGCGCCTTTTTTCTAACTCGTGCTCCACCTGTTCATATTCACCCTGATAGTGAATCAACTGTTTTTGTTGCTGCGATTTCTCTTTTTGGAGTTGCTCCATTTGAAGGTTGATGTTCTGATATTGACGCTGTATCTCTTTGACCCTCAAATTTTCACTCAAGACAGCCTGTTCTCTCTGCGCCATCTGTTGCTCAACTTTCATCTTGGCCGTTTGAATCTCCAATAGTTGGGCATGAAGCTTCTCAACTTCTTCATGCCGGATCTCAGCCGAATTTTCCAGCATACGAATCTTTTCTTGAGAATCTGAATAACCCTGAAAATTCTCCTCCAAAATAGCAATAGTTTGATTCTGGGCCTGAAGGGCTTGCTGGCTACGATTTAATTCATCATGCAGAATATGAAGTTGAGCTTGATAGCTTCTAATTTCTGGTTCTTGATCAGGTTGACTTTTAATCGTTTGGAGATCCTTCTGTACGCGTTGATATTGTGATTCCAAACGCCTCAAAGCATCTTTATCACCTTGGGTATTTGCTTGCTCCACAGACAATTGAGTTTCCAATGTGGCTTTTTCTTCTTGTGCCTGGGATAAGGTCTTTTGTAATTTCTGAATTTCACCCTCTCGGATAGTCACAGTTTTGTGGAGGGCCTGAATCTCCTGAGTCGCAGAAAGATCGAGAAGGTTGGTTAAGGACTCACCAGTTAAACCAGACGCTTTTGTCACCCACAGAAAGGCTTCCTCGTGACTTTGCGGCACGCCTAAACCTTGATCGTATAAACGTCCCAGATTCATGGCAGCTTGACGATGGTCTTGTTCTGCGGCTTTTTGATACCAATTGACAGCCAAAGAATAATCTGGATTTCCTGTCACACCTCGTTCATATAAGGTGCCCACATAATACTGAGCCTCCGTGTTTCCTGATTCTGCGGCTTTTCGCCAAATCTCCAAGGAGGTTTGCAAATCTGCCCGGTCATAAGAAACATACTCACCACCGCGAATCACACAATCTTCGACTGTCGCTCTCACCGGCCGCCGCTGTGTCATGTACACAATTTGCGCTCCCAGTCGTCGGACTTGCCCAGGAAGCAGACAATCCACCACTTCAAAAGTATGAGGACCTTCTGATGATTGATTTGCAACGGCAGAAGAATCAATCGCATTGATATTGGCCACTTGAGAAGGTGAAGGGCTCTCTATTTCCGAGGAAATGCAACCCCCAATAAAAATAAATATCATCCCCCCAGACAAGGCCACTCTATGTAGAGACCAAAAATTAAACCATTTCTTGCGACACAGGGGGGAACCATTCCCCATAGCAGCACCACAGAATGAAAAAATATTTGCCATGAAATTGAAAACAGATAAATTACTCATTCTCATCTCCTTTCGTTCCCTGAGCACCATGGCGGGAAGATGAAATTACAAGCCTTTATTACGCCATGAAAAATACGGAAGTATTCCTGAAATAAATAACACTCATCATAGAATTAGCCGTATCTATCATCATGAAAGTGTAATTGTTAAGAATTTTGACTATTCAACAATCAACAGTGCTAGTATGCGCCCAATTCTAAAACAAAAGCAAAATTCAATTTCGCCTTTCTTCTAAGCCCTTTTTACCTTTTTATAGTACTCCTTATTCTTGACTTTTTAGCCTTTCTCAGTTATTCCAACCAAATTGTAAACTCATAAGTCATTCAAAAATAATTTTTGAGCCCTATCTAACAATTAGAATTTCTCCTATAAATAAACGCTTTAATCCCCCTTTATATTTGGAGGCTTTATGCCAATTTCAATGAAAAACCATCCACAACTTTTCAAACCCTTTCTAAACTCATTCCAGAGCTCTACAATGCTTGTACCAGATCCACACTGTGATCAACGGGAAATGGGCAAATACATTATGATTCGCAACTATCCCTTACCTACTGTTCCTCTCCGTGCCCTCTTGGTTTATTGCCTCATTGGATTTGGAATCCTCTTCTTATTTTCTCCAGCACATGCGGCCTTAGGAGGACGATCAGGGCAAACAGAATTACAATCAACAACTGGAACAGCCGTTCAAACGGTGTGTGGCCAGTTGGCCGCCATGAATATGATGACCACGCTCACAGGGAATACCCAACAATTATTTTTTCGTTGCCGAGAAATGGTGCAAACGGCTAATGATATAGACGGGTCGGGCCCCCCGGGCAACGCTAACAGTTTGGGATTATCAGAACAAGAATTGGGAGCTGCCCTTCAACAACTTGCTCTTGAAGAAGCCATCGCCCCAAGAACTATGGCCACCAAAACGTTTAATGGCCAACGTCAGAACCTGAGCTCTCGACTTACCGCACTTCGCCTTGGCGCCAGAGGGATGTCCTTTAGTGGTCTAAATTTGAACGGGAACTCCCAGATAGCAGGATTGAATCCGAATGGAATGGGAACACAGGGCTTTCCTCCAACAGGCAGAGGAGCTTCAGGGGATTCTTCTGAAGGAGGGTTTAGCCGCTTAGGCGCTTTTATCAATGGCTCGATTAGTACCGGCGAAAAAGATTCCACTTCCCGCGAAAATGGATTTGACTTCGGCAGCCAAGGGGTCACTGCAGGAATTGATTACCGATTCCTGGATGAACTGGTGATTGGAACAGCCTTTACCTATTCTCACTTTGACGCCGACTTTAATAAATCGGCTGTTAACGCCGGAGGAGATAGTAAAAGCCATGGGTATAGCTTTTCGCTCTATGGCACCTATTATCTCAAGAATTTCTATCTTGAAGGAATGGGATCGGTGGGATGGAATGATCATGATGCCAAGCGTAAAATTGTTTATCCAACTCAAAACCGAACCGCCAAAGCGGATACCGACAGCACCCAATATTCGTTTAGTGTGGGGACGGGTTATAATGCCGAAATTAAAAGCTATACTTTCGGTCCTTATGCTCGACTCACGTATTTCAAAATCGACATTGATGGCTTTTCAGAAACTGGGGCAAGTGAATTAAACCTGAAAGTTAAAGATCAAAATGTCGATTCTTTAATCTCAGCTCTTGGTGTAAGAGCTTCGAGAAGCATGAGTTGGAAATGGGGAGTATGGTCACCTCAATTGCGGGGCGAATGGAATCACGAATTTGAAAATGACGTTGAAACTATTTCTATGCAATATCTACACGACCCGAATAACAACAAGTTAACTGTTGAAACCGAAAAGCCTGATCGGAATTTTTTCCGTTTCGGTGCCACTCTAGCAAACGTCTCTGCCGGAGGCACTCAGGTCTTTTTTGACTATGAAACATTCCTCGGATTACGAGATATTTCCAATCATATTTTCACCCTCGGGGCACGCCTAGAATTTTAATTTTTGGCATCCTTCACTCCGTACCAGGAGTGCCTTTGAGGGACTCCTGGTACTTCTTTCATAAATCCTCCCATTTTTTCCTATCGTCTTGAATTTTCCAAGGCATGGTTGACTGTACGTAAAATGCCCGGCCACAATTCTTCCCAACAACATTGATGATCTATACCCTCAATGACGACTGGGGTGATTCCAGGCTGTTTATTCATGGCTCCGTGAAGGAGATAGGGAGGGACGACTTCATCTTGACTTCCGGCAAAATGAAACTGCAAAACTTCTTCCCGGAGAGGGAGACGAGAAACTGGATTCATTGATTCCGTCAATGGGCTATAGGAATGATAGGCAATCCAGGCATCAATATCTAAATTTCCTGCCACGGTCACCACCCCGTGAACCAATGAAAATTTTTCGGCTACTAACATAGCCAATGCCCCCCCTCCACTATACCCAAAGAGTATAATGTCACTTGCCCCATAGTCTTCTGCAATCTGCAGAATCACAGAATCAAGACTCGACACCACCGGTTCGGAATATCGACCAGACGTCCACCATTTAGGATTGCACTCCAATTTATGAGATAACCCGTGATAGCAAGGCCTACCAACATACACGCTAGCCACAGAGTCAAGCGCCATCAATCGCAACATGACAGGATTACGTGGAGTGGGATCCGATGCAATCTGATTGACATTCTTCCAGGGCGTACCATCACTTCCTAAATATACGTGTAAAACATCATCCAAAGACTTACGATTGAAATATACTTTGTGGGAAAAATGTGCCCCTTGGAATAACTTTTCATCAAAGCCCAATTCCTTAGCTAGTTGGTTGAATTGAACAGAAGAATTTGTGCACCCCAGCATAAGAAAATTGAAAGTCACAACATAAAAAAAGGCCCATATTGTCTTCCACAGATTAGGCAAATTACTCATGGCCAAGATCCTTATTCAAGGACTTAAAGATGCATTTTGATGAACAATTAAAAGGTAGCTGAAACATTTCTTTTTTGGTCGGTGGGTAGGTCATGACTTTTGGACATCTGATGAGAATGTGCATGCACTTGGTGTGTCCATGCCCCGAGCATACAGTCTTTGACAAATAAAAGTCTCCATTGCCTTGCCAGGTTCATAGGAAGAACACAAGCATGCAGTTATTTGGTAATTTCAATCAGTTCAGACATGAGACCGGATGGGGTGATGTGAAGCTTGGCAAGGGCAATGGGCAAGGAAAACCGACGCGGCCCAGCGCTACCAGGAATTCTTTTTTGAGCAACACTATAAAACTGTAGCGCAATATTTTTGATGATTGCCGCAGAGGCATGCTAAAAGAAATTAATTTTTGGGGAATAAGCCAGGCCACCCTTTTTTCGGATTGGTTTGATGATGAAACGTTGCCTTCTCTCGCGCAAAACATTGTCGGGATAAATTAGCAAAATCTCCATCGCGTCTGGGGTGTTCGACAAATTCAACAATTTCATTATTGTTCACGAAAAGCAATAAAGCGATACTGTCACTGGCAGAAATGGTTGATTGCGTTTCGACGGGCCAGGCAAACCCTAACGTGTCATACGCATGCTTGGAAGTAGAATACGGCCCGAGGATACAGACTTTGTCCCAGACACTTGGAATCACTTTGGCAAGGTCCACGTACGTTCTCCCAGAAGATTGGAATTGACGAGTAATTTCTTCCGAAACTCCTGAGGTGGGCGAATCACATGACGCTAGCACGAATAGAATAATGACCGAAAATAGATAATGCATGTTCTACCAAGCCTCTAGTAAGGTCATGATACTACTCATGCTCTTCCAGCAATCAATTTCATAGTAAGAGACCCCCTTGTTTTTCCCACAGAAACCTTCATAACTGCAAGCATTATGTGCATCATTCCTGATGGCAGCTCCACCATTGAATGCTCAGGGGCTTGGGTACCGTGACGGTCGTTCAAGCATGCCCGGCAGGTCTTGGAAAAGATCTTTCGACGCTGAAAATTAAAGAATTCGAAGGGATTGGGGTTTAGGCGGAAATAGTGGCTTCGAGCAAACGCTGCAAGCCATCTGATAAGTTCGTCAAATGTTTGGGATTGATGATTGAATGGAGGCGCGTAACATCCGCCTCGGAAAAGGGGATATCCCCGGCCTGCGTTGGTCGGTGAACCACGTCCAACTGACGATTGCCACAGCCAGATAAGACTTTGATGAGCTGCAGCAAACTGACACTTTTGCCGGTGGCCACATTGCAAACGCCCATCATCTCACTCTGTATGGCTTGAACATTGGCCTTGGCCACATCTTCAACAAAGATGAAATCTCGCGTTTGTGCCCCATCGCCAAAAACCGAAAGAGGTTGCTGTTGTTCAATCATCGAAAGAAATTTACTGATGACACCAGCATAAGGCGATTGGGGATCCTGGCGTGGGCCATAGACATTAAAATACCGAAGTCCCAAAAGGGATAGACCAAACTCCTTCGCAAACAAGGAGGCATATTGGTCATTCACCAATTTTTCTAACCCATAGGGGGAACAAGGTCGAGCCACATCCGTTTCAACCAGTGGCAATCGGGTGGGACGACCATAGGCCGCTGCACTCGACGCATAGACCATTCGCTTTACCCCACATGATCGTGCCGTTTGGAGGACATTCACAAACCCGCCAATATTCGTGGAACAGGACCCAAACGGATCCTCAACTGAGGCCTGAACCGATACCTGAGCGGCTAGATGGAGAACGTGAGTAATACCCACCATGGCTTTGAGAACAGCCTGGGCATCTTGAATATCCCCAATCTGAATGTCTAACGAAGAATGCGTCGGCAAATTTTGCCGAGAACCGGTAGAAAAATTATCAAGAACTCGAACTCGAAAATTGGCTTCAAGGAGTTGTTCAACTGAATGTGAGCCGATAAAACCTGCCCCGCCCGTTACCAAAACATGCATGATGACCTCCTTATCTTCTAAATGAGAGCAAAGGCAGTGCCATGACCAAGAAAAACCTCGTCTTCGTTTTTTTCTGACTCTAAAACAGGTTGTTCACAATATTTGAGTTCCTTATAATGATTGCACGCATTCATTACCAGATCATCTTCTCACCTTCATTTTATATTGCAAGGAGTATCATTCATGGAAACATCGACGCGACAGGAAGACAATACTGAGGTCAAAGACGACCCAAAAGCTCGAGATTTACTTCAAGCAGCATTTGCCAAGACCGCGCGCTGGCAACCTGACTTCAAAGGATTTCAAGCCGACTTACGGGTCAATGTGAACGGAAAGGAAACCAAAGGCACGGTGACGGTTAAATTGCCACGAGATGTCACAGTCATCATTGACGATGCGGAACTCCAAACCTGGGCGCAAAACCAAATTGGCATGATTGCGGGGCATCGAGGTCCCAGAAATTTCGAGGAGTCCGATGGAAAACATACGTTGACCTTAGGTGGTGAGGAGAAACATCCTCTAGGGCATCGACTCAACATTCATGGCGACGGCATGGGCTCATGGTATCGTATTAAAGATAATCGCATTACTCAAATTAACCGCAACATGCCCCAAGCAGCCTTTACGATTAACGTCGAAGATAGTGCGATCACTCAAGACCAACAGCATCTGACGACCCGATACACCGTCTATTATTTTTCTCCAAAAGATCGGTCACTGAAAAATGTGGATAGTTTTTCAGACACCCATATTCGAGTAGGCAATTCAGATCTCCCCGCAACTCGTCGCATCATCTCCTATGAAGATGGACAAATTGTCGCACGGACCTTAACCTTCGAGAATCACGCCATGCTGTAAGGTTTCGTAAAACAGATAAGGATTCGAGGAGTGAGGGAGCAGAAAGAAGTGAGCTGTTTTCCCTCACTCCTTTTTTTATCACACGAGAATAATTGTAAGCGCAGCTCAATGCCCTTCATTGAAAATCTAAGAGAGAGATGTTTTTATTCGTTTAACCCTTGACCACCAGTTCCTCCACCAAATCCACCGAAATTTCCGCCAAAGCCTCCCTGCCCAGTTCCCCAATATTCTCCTCGCTTCCAACGGGGAAATGGGTGCTGCCGTTCAGGACGCGTAAATCGCCACAATGCAAAAATCATCAAGAATACGGCAGTGAGATTCATCCAAAATCCCGCTGATCGTATGGGACGTTTTTTTTCCTGCGCAACGGGTGCTTCGCCAGCAATCGAGGCTAAAGAAAGAACCGATCGATAGACATTGGCTCCATACTCTCCTGAGACAAACATCGGCTGCAGAAACTTCAGAGAAATTTCATCCAACTGTTGAGGCGTAAAAAACGGCAGGAGACTTTTTCCCACGACGACCACGGCTTGACGCTCTTGCTTCGCGACGAGCAACAAAATCCCCCGTTCCTGTTGGGCTGTCCCAATCCGCCAAGCTTCATACAGGCGAGAGGCATAATCCTTTGCATGAGGATGTGGCTGGATGGTTTCACGTGTGACCACGATCATCTCAACAGCAGTATTCGTTTCTAGATCTTTACAAATGGCTCGAATTTGTGCATGCCATTCATCATCCAGTATATGGGCGTAGTCACTGACATAGCCGAGAGGAGTTGGGAACTCTTGTTCTCTCGGTGACTCTCCCCAGGCCGGTGAACACATCACTCCAAACATCACTACTGTGATCCCAACCAGCAACAGACGGGCCCGCATCAAAGCCGCCCCTCTTGACGAATCGCTTGGACTCGCTGCATGAATAACTCAAGTGCTTGAAGATACCGCTCAAAGGCTTTCAGCCACTCGTATGCCCCAGGACTTCTGAGCCCTTTCTTCATATTGAGTATTTCCAAGAAAACAGTCGGGTCAAAATCAAATGTACTGGGAAGCATTTCAAGCGTTTTGTTGTCACTTTCATTCGATGAATGCCCCAAGATATAGAGCAGTCCACGAATGCTCGGCAGCACAGCAGAGATTGAAAGCATGAGCAACGCGTGAATCGCTTCAATACGACCCTCTCCTTCGATAAATCGTTGCCGAAGACGTAACAGATTCGCCATCAGTTCTTGCTCAGACTGCCAACCAAGCCGAATCGGATCAAGCTGTTCTTCACCAAAGGGATCGTGCCCAAGTAACAACACATGACTCTGGGTCATCTGCAGAAACTCCAACGGAAAGACATTTCGAGATCTGACGAGGTCCGCGTCCGTCATGAGCAATGAGGCAATTATTTGATGTTTCCCCCATTGTTTATGCAATTCACCGGCTCGCTGCATCAGATCAACAGACAGATTTTTGATGACGAACAGCAAATTAATATTTGACCGGCCGACAATAAAATCGCCTCTTGCCGCACTGCCAAACAGAATCAGTCCCCCAAGATCAGCAGACCAACTCTGCGCTATCTGCTCAACATATTGTGTGAGATTTCCATGAACGTCTTCAGGAAGGTCGAAAGATGGAGGAAGCGAAAAAGACATGGCAGTGAAAACTTTCTAAGCTAATGGTGTGTGAGCTGGAACATGATCAGCCTGCGGGTCAGGCAAGAATCCCGCAGCTTGCAAACGATCGATCCACCCGAAAGGGGCAGTCGACCGCAAGCCTGCCGTAGCCGAGAGAACCTGATATTGTAAACGCCGATTGGAATCCATCGTCTGAAAAACACGGTCGCGTAACATTCCCAAAATGGGATTACCGGTATTCCAAAAAAAGACTTCTTCATCGGCTAGCTCTTGCAACATGGTGACCTGAGCGCGACGGGCTCGCTCAAAAGGCTTAAGGCTAGAAGCGGACCAATTGTTTGACCGTTCACAGTTTTCCAGAACATCGGCAAGAGTGATGGCATCCACCATGGCTTGCATTCTCCCTTGAGACGCATGGGGATTCATTCCATGAGCGGCATCACCCATCACCACCGCCCGATCGATCACCCATGTTTGAGCCCGTACCCGTCCGGTGCCCATATAGGCGGTTTGCTTCCACTCTTCAAATGAATCAAAGAGTGCCCCGCGATCGGGAGCAATCGTTTTCCATTTTCCTCGAAGAGAAGAGACACCCTCTTGTTTCAATTGAGCAAGCGAATCCGACGACACCATAAACAAGGCATACACTTTCTTCCCGGGAGCTGGAAACAATCCTAAAATTGTCTTCTGGCCGACAAAATATTGTCCTTCATCTAATTCATCAGGAGAGTCTAGGGCCACAACTAAATAACCATCCTTGTACCGATGCAATGAAGCGGAAATTCCCATCGCCTCACGAACCTGCGAAAAAGGACCATCTGCTCCCACCACCACTTGCGCACCAATCTGAAGCGGAACTCCATCAATCTCAGCTTGCACACCAATAATGCGATCGCCTTCCCGAAGCAATGACTGAAAGGTGGCATTAAAATGGAGGCTGTGTGGACTTTCCTTTTGAAGACAATCAAGAATGGTGTGATGAACCACATTCGGCCACATGACTAAGGCTTGATTGTATGGAGAAGGCAACATTCCATAATCAATCGTGCAAAGGCGCTTCCCCCCGCTCTTCAGAAAATGGAACAATTTCACCGGTTTCGAGGCGTCAGCAGGAAGCCTGTCCAACAATCCTAGATTGTGAAGCAACGCTTGCCCATTGGGTTGTAGAATTTCTCCTCTGAGGCCTTGCGGAGGTCCAGAAGCCTGCTCCAACACGAGATTCGCAATGCCTTTTCTCGCCAACGCTATTCCAAGAACAGCGCCACCTCCTCCGGCACCAACGATCAGGACAGTTGTCGTGAGATCCATTTTTTACAACGTATGGCCAGAATGAAAAATTAAGACAAACATGGATTCCCGTTTACCATGAAATGGGGTCACACGACGAATGATGCGCCCCGCAAGGGCCACTAGTCAGAAAAAATAGCCTGGAACTGTTCGTTGGCTTCTTGCCAAGCTTGCGGATAGGAACTCGACAGCCAATCACGGAGATACTGTCGTTGCGGGACAGACAACATGCCTTTTATTTGGTGAGTGCGTCCTTGCAGAGGTTGGAGAAACCCAACCTTTTTGACAGGATCTAACGTGGCAGTACGAACATACACCGTGGTATAGGCCGAGGGTGCCTGCTCATCACCATCACCTTGCAGCCACACGGACAGGTATTTGTCCATTTCCAAACCTGAACTATCCAACGCAGGATCGGTGTCATGAAACAATTCATTTTCCGTTTGCTCTAAGGGAACAGCTTCTTCGGCTCGAAATAAAAAATTCCGCTTCCACATTGGTTACTATCCTTCATTGATGACCAGAACAATAATACGAAGGGGATAGTGTCAAGGGATTTAGAAGAAAGTCAAGGCAGTTTCTTCCCCTTTCTCCAAACTCGACTTAGATATTTAAATTCCCCTCTCTTTTACGTTAGAATCGTGTCTATTCTCTGATCAATAATCATTTTTGAAATCCCCCTCAGATTTATGGAAATATTCTTATAACAGCAGGTAAAGCTGTTCATCCTATCTCAACGATGGAGGACCATTTCGTGAACACATCAACTGCACGTGTACAACTACTGTTGAGCCTAATCGTCAGCGTGCTATTAGCCGGTTGCCAAGGGACAGGAAACACGGTCAACTTTGATCCCCGAGCCCTTGTTGTCTCTCATTCAAACTCGGCAACGGTTCAGGGCGAGGATTTGACGATACTCGTTGAACCGTTTCAGGATACCCGCCCGCAACAACAGCGGCTCGGCTCTCGAACCCATTTGTGGGGGGGAGTCACCCATTTCGATGCGTGGAATGGCCAAATCAGTGAAGGCATGGCGAATTTAGCAGTTAAATATCTTCAACAGCGCCAATGGCAGGCTTCCCAAGGTGTCTCTGACCCAAAGAATGGAAATGGTCCTCATGACGTCACTTTGACCGGAACCATCTTATCCTTGAATGCCAATGCGAAAAGTGGGTTTGGTTTCACGGACATTACGGTTGATATGCGAGTCCGTTTTGAGGCTAAAAATGCCGTTGATGGAAGCACAGTCAGGATGGTTTTGGGAGCGAACGGTTCGGATACCGTTGCCACCTTTGCGCCCAAAGATGTTGAACGACTCCTCAACCTTGTCGCGAAAGATCTGTATCAGCAACTGTTTCAAGACCTTGGGGTGAAAAACAAGGCGTTTCACCTGAAGCCCGGCCTTCGTCCATAGCCTTTCAAGAGCCAAATATGCCAGAATCATGGGTAAGAACCCATTAAGCAGGAAGGATCCTGGTCTTATGAAAAAGGAGGTCTCACCCTATAATAAATTTTCGTCTACCTGAATAAAACACACGCCTCTCATTTTTCCAGATGACGCTTTTTTTCTCTTGAATGATTTTTTATTTTTTTTCTGTCTTCATGAGGTGGAATAACTGGAAAAAGGAGTTGTGAATGAATCGAGAGTCTGCTGACGAGACCGTTCCTCAGGCCAACATCTTAATTGTTGAGGACGAGCAAGGCCCACGAGAAGCCTTAAAACTTATCCTTTCCCCCTACTTTAATCTCTATACGGTTGATCGTGCTGAAGTCGCCGAGCAAATTTTGGCAACGCACCCCATTGATCTTGTGACCCTGGATCTCAAACTTCCAGACCAACCTGGGACCGATCTCCTCGCAAAAATCCGTGAAAACGGGCATGATGTCGATGTCGTCATCATCACTGGCTATGGCACCCTCCAATCGGCCATTGATGCCATTCGGCATGGCGTTTCGGCCTATATCCTGAAACCATTTAATGTTTCAGATTTATTGGACATTATCAAAAAAGCGC
Organism: Nitrospirales bacterium; assembly: GCA_965248225.1. Taxonomy (GTDB): domain Bacteria; phylum Nitrospirota; class Nitrospiria; order Nitrospirales; family UBA8639; genus Nitrospira_E. The sequence continues at coordinate 1,704,347 of CBDFIV010000015.1, read as the reverse complement.
TCGAACGACGCAGACGATTCTCTTCGCTTCAATCAGCGCTGCAAGCTTTGGGGAATCTCTGGTCCTCCGGCATTGATGTAAAAACGGCCATAGCCAATATTGAAACACTCTTAGGGGCGAAACATCCTGAGCTCGTCCAACATGCCAGCCGGGTCAGCTTTTATGCCTCCTTGCTCACCGAACACCTTCAATTAACTCAAGAAGATCGGGAAGGGATCCATCTTGGGGCTTACTTGCATGATATCGGAAAAATCGGCATTCATGATCGACTGATTGCCGGACATCATGCGCTCTCTGATCAAGATCAAGAACTGATGACCTGTCATCCCACCATTGGGGCACAGTTTATCAGCCGCATTCCATTCCATCCTGCCGTGGAGCAAATTATTCGTTCCCATCATGAAAAATTCGATGGATCAGGATTTCCCGAAGGACTCGTGGGAGATCAGATCCCTTCCCCTGCTCGAATCGTCAGTTTGGCTAATATTTTTGATAATTATGTGACCGGCCAGGGTGTACCCAAAGCCATGCCAGTACCAGAAGCTCGAGAGAGCATACGGCAGGAAGCAGGGAAAAGCCTCGACCCAGAATTAGCCGAGTTGTTCGCCAACGTGGTCTGGTAGAAAAGATTTAATGGATTAAAATCGAGATACCGATTTCCTTTCAATCATGAACAAAACGATTCCTATCATGGCTCAATTAACCCATTCTGCAACGACAGAAAAATGGGAGCAAGCCTTTGATGCCTTAACCGATCACGTCATGATCTTAGATCAAGTTGGCAACATTGTTTGGGCGAATCGAGCCATTCGCGATCACGTTGAACCGCACCTGGGACCAATTGTCGGACAACATTACCGACTCCCCTATTATGGTGAAGTCCTTCCCCAAATCCCTCCACCCTGGGAGACCGTGTTAGCCGGAGCCCTTTCGGCCGTGGTTGAGACCTCCTTCCCTGCACTGTCGGGCTATTTTCTGGTGTCCTGCTATCCGTTATTTGATGCTCAAGGAACACAGTGGGGCGCCATTTCGGTCGTCAAAGACATTACGGACCGAAAACGGATTGAAGAAGCCTTAAGAAAAATTGCCCAGAGCGATCCCGCACCAGGAAGCATTGCGTTCTTACGCTCTCTGGTCCAAGACTTATGCCATGCCATCAATGTCCCCTATGTCATCCTTGCAGACCTTGAACATCCCGCCCATCCAAACGCGCAAACGGTGGCCACCTTGGCCCATGGAACATTTCTCGAAAACTTTGCCTGGACCCCGCCCCCTGCCCTCTTAAATGACCTGTTGAGCGTCAAAGGTTGCGCATGGAACAATATTTCTACTCCACTTTTTCCTCAAACCTCGCCCTTGGCTTCCTGGCAAGTGACCAGTTACATGGGCAATGCCCTACGTGGACAAGCCGGGCAAATCATTGGGCTTCTTATCGTGTTGAGTCCAGACCCGATAACCAATCCTCATGTGGCAAAATCCATTGTTCAATTATTTGCGGCGAGAGCAGCGAGTGAACTCCAGCGAAAGAAAACCGAAGACGCCTTACGAGATAGTGAACAACGTTATCGAGCTATCGTAGAAAATGCATATGATTTAATTATTGAAATCAGTAGCCAGGGCGAGTGCAACTATATCAGCCCAAACTGCCAAGCCGTCTTGGGATATAATTCGACTGATATGTTGGGAAAAAGCTTTTTTGATTTTGTCTATCCTGAAGAACGACAGTCCTTAGCCGAATCATTTCACACTCAAATGGGATCACTCCAAGAAATCGATATGACCTGCCGACTTCAAACCAAACAGGGTGAATGGCGATGGCTTGAAAGTCATATCCATCCCTTTCGAACCAGCATGGGACTGGTCAAGGGGGTCATCGTGACACGAGACATCACGGAACAAAAACGGGTGGAAGAAGAACGCTTACGAGCCACCAAGCTTGAATCCGTGGGCATCTTAGCCGGAGGCATCGCGCATGATTTTAATAATATTTTAACGTCCGTGTTTGCCAACATTGGATTAGCCAAAATGTTCTCAGCAAAAGATCCGTCAGCAAATGTGTCAGTGGTTGAACGATTGAGCGCAGCCGAAAAAGCCTGCCTCCGAGCTCGCGATTTAACCAAACAACTTTTAACGTTTGCCAAAGGCGGGGCACCAGTGAAAAGCACCACGTCCATCGCCTCCATTATTGGCGATACGGTAGAGTTTGCCCTACGTGGCTCCAGTGTACGCTGTTGTCTGCACATACCCGAAAACCTTTGGCCTGTCGTCGTCGATGAAGGACAAATCAGCCAAGTCCTACAAAACCTGGTCATCAATGCTGAACAAGCCATGCTGGAAGGCGGTGTCATTGACGTGACCGTGGCGAATGAATCGATCCTCTCCCCTTCCGATCTTCCACTCAAACTCGGCAATTATGTTCGAGTCTCCGTCACGGATCAGGGTATTGGCATTCCCCAGGATCATCTCTCCAAAATTTTTGATCCCTATTTTACGACCAAGCAAAAAGGCAGTGGCCTGGGACTCGCGACGACATATTCCATTATCAAACGCCACGAAGGGCACATCAACGTGTCTTCCGCACTGGGGAAAGGCGCCTGCTTCACGCTCTATCTCCCGGCATCCTCATTACAAGAAACCGTGACGGAAGAAATACCGAATGAATTGATCTTGGGGAAGGGGCGAATTCTTATCATGGATGATGAGAAGGAAATCCAAGAGGTGTTAGGGAAAATGCTCGAACATCTTGGCTTTGACGTGGATTTTGCCAGTGAAGGAGAGAAGGCATTCAGCGACTACGCGCAGGCCTTTCACCAAGGCTCGCCTTTCGTGGCTACTATTTTAGATCTCACCATTCCCGGGGGGAGGGGAGGAAAGGAAACACTTCGGCAAATAAAGGCGCTTCATCCTGAAGCTGCCGTCATCGTCTCAAGTGGGTATTCCAATGACCCGGTGATGGCAAGGTATCAAGAATTTGGATTTTCCGGGGTCATAGCCAAACCGTATAACCTCCTAGACCTTTCCAAAGTCCTCAGTCAGATTCTGTAACCATTCCCCGTTTCAAGCCTTATGAAGACGCCTTAGCTGGCAACTCATGGGGAGACAAGATTCCTCGCTCAGTAATAATCCCCGTGATCAAATGTGCGGGCGTCACATCAAAGGCGGGATTCCACACCGAAACGCCAACAGGAGCGATGACCCGACTTCCATACAATTGTGTCACCTCTGAAGGGTTTCGCTCTTCAATCGGAATACCGTCACCATTGGAGGTGGCCAAATCAATGGTTGAAAGAGGCGCGGCCACATAAAACGGGATTCCGTGGGCTTTGGCCAACACCGCGACGGAATAGGTACCAATTTTATTCGCCACATCCCCATTGGCGGCAATGCGATCCGCACCAACCACACAACATTGCACCCGATGTTTTTGCATCAGAGCGCCCGCCATATTATCGGTAATCAACGTCACAGGAATGCCATCTTGCTGAAGTTCCCAGGCCGTCAAACGGGCGCCTTGAAGCACCGGACGGGTTTCATCGGCAAAGACGTGAAGTTTTTTTCCATCTTCCCAAGCGGCCCTCACGACCCCTAAGGCGGTCCCATAGCCAGCCGTCGCCAACGCCCCAGCATTACAATGAGTGAGAATCGAATCGCCATCCTGAATAATAGCTGCACCATATTTTCCCAACGTCCGATTCACCCGAACATCTTCTTCAAGAATCGCCAAGGCTTCATTTAATAGTAACTGTTGAGCTTCAGCCACGTTCGTGAGTGAAGTGACAGCCAGCACCCGCTTCATACGATCCACGGCCCAAAAGAGATTCACCGCCGTAGGACGCGTCGCGGCCAGCACCTCACACACCTGATCCATGTGTTGTTGAAAGCCCTCAAAGCTCGACTGCGTATATTGTTCTGCTCCTAGGGCAATTCCAAGGGCCGCGGTGACGCCAATAGCTGGTGCACCACGGACTTTCAGTTCTCGAATCGCCTCAGCGACGCTGACATAATCCGTGCAGTCAAGAAAACACACTTCTCCAGGTAACAGACTCTGGTCCAAAATACGCACCTGATGATCCTTCCACTCAACTGTAGGAATCATGTCATTGCCTTTCATCACTCATCGAAAAAAATAAATATAGTGAACCTGTCGATGTGTATTTCGTTGTAAGACTGGAAACACCTCATTCGCGCTTTGCCGTTCCTATTCTGTGCTTGATTTCTGTTGTTCCCTAGGTTTCCCTGAACCCTTTGGGAGCCGTTGCGGCGACTCGGCTGGAGAGGAGGCCGCATCTTTAGAGGTTCCGCTCAACGCTCTAACGGGAGCAAGCACCGTATTTTTCAACACATCAAAAGCTAGTTGAGCAAGCCCGGTCAACCCTTTTTTCAACGACTCCTTGGGCATATAGACAACTTGCGGATTCTTCATAGACCCTTTCAGACTAAACAGAGCAGTCGCAATCCCTTTCCGATCACCAGAAAAAATCGTTCCAAAAAGTGGAATCGATTTGAGGGTGTCAGAATAAGCACCAAAGGGACTCACGGCAACCACCCCGTCCAAGTCATCCCTTGCAAAATCGTACGTTCCTGCCACCGTGGCATTCATCACCGGACTCCGCAAACGAAAATCTTTTGTCGAGAATTGTCCTTCCTCAATCGTTAATGTTGTGCCGAGAGTCTGATAGGGAAATCCGGTCTTTTCAAAATTCACTTTTCCCCGTAGAACATAAGGCAGATTGAGAATTCGAAGAATTTTTGGGAGAACGGTTCCTTTTCGCACATACCCATTTTTGAGAGAAAGTTCTATGCCACCTTCCAAGGTCGGAATAACCCCACGTTCATCACGTCCATGGCCTTGAATTTTCCCTCGAATATTCATCTGCCCAGAAATATACCGACGTTCATCACCTAAAGACCTTAAAAGTTTTTCAAATGGGAGATTCTCCCCTTCAAAGGAAGCCCGCACCGCCGCAGGCTTGCCTGGAGGAAGGTGGACGAAGATTCGGCCTTTGGCACTCCCATCGGTTTCAACGATTGTCTGAATGTTATCCAGGGTGACTAAGTTGTCATGAACGCGTATTTCCGCAGAGAGTTTATCGCCAGAAAATGCTTGATAACGCGGACGTTCAATAAAAAACGATCCGTCCAGCTTTCCATGGTTGGCGAGCCATTCCACCCCATCGCGCAAGACGGATCGCTCATCTTTGGGAATTAATAAATCAAGATCAAATCGCGGGGCATTCCACAGCACACTAACCTGAGGAGTCGTATTCCACTGCTTCACAAACCCGGTCACCACAGCCTCGCTGTCCTTGATATGAAATTCCAGCCGTTTTAAATCTAGCAAATCCTTATCAATACGTAATCGAACAAACACATTTTCCACTACCTCTTGAACACCAGGGACCCGCAACACCCCGTCCGTGAGCGCCACCCATCCTTTGACATTCCATTTGGCCCAATCGTTTCCAAACCCGTTGCCCCCTAATTGCACTTCCAAAATTCCCGATTGAATCGCCTGACCAAACAACTGAATCCTTTCAGGAAGCACACCAATAGAGATCGGGCCAGAATCAAGACGCCCCTCCCAACCCCATGTCGAACGAAATCGCCCGACCCCGTGGCCTCGCAGACGAAGCGGCAACATGACCAATTCAATTCGTTCAAAGCGAACCGTTCCTCCTGATTGAACATGGCCATCAAATTCCAACGTTCCAGCTTGGCCCGCTTCTTTTCGCAAGACAGAGGGGATCGTGACGGTGGCTTCACTGCCATCGATTTCCCCTTTCACCTTAAGTCGGTTCATGGGACCTCGCATGGTCACGGAAGCCTGAAGAGGACCCGTGACCTGGAAACGGGATTCGGACAGCGGGTGATTCGAAGACCGAAAGAGTTCCGTCCCATCAAACCCAGCAGTCACATTCATAGGTTCGAATCGGACCGTTCCTTGATGGATAATCGTTCCATTCAGAGTCAGGGGATAGGCACCCAGTTCCCCTGTAATCCCTTCCAAAACCGTACTGTCAGGCGAAAACTCAATCTTTCCCTGGCCATTGGAAAAGGCATGTGGAAGGCTAGGACTTTTCATCATCACATTCGTCGGCTGATAGTCACCATGCTGAAAAGCAAAACCCTGCTCATCGACCACTCCTCCGGCAAACTGTAAACGAAGAAGCCCGCTACCTTGGGAAACCGTCAGGCCCTGCCAACCAGACGTGTCAGAAGAAGAGGAGCCTAAATCGCGAACAAAATCCCACACTTTTCCTGCAGGGACCTGCCCTTCAACTTCGACATCCCCCCACGGTCCGCCTTCTTTCAACAAGAGCACCCCTTTGGTCACAATTACTGGAATCCCGTCATAGACACCCGTGGTCTCGGAGAGCTGAATTCTGTCCGGTTCAACCACAACCGTGCTCCGAACCTGATCAGTCTTCGGCCATGCTGGAATGTGAAGAAACCCATGATTCACTTGAAAGGTTCCCGTGACGGACGTACCAACATCGGCTCGAGTCGAACTCGTGATTCGGGCATCCAGCACTTTCAATTCCCCACCCCATTCACCCTGTTTCCACAGATTCCCCAGTAGAGCAGGAAGCCAAGCCTCCGGGACGGCCTTCCGAATCATCGCCAGATTCAGACTTGAAGAACGCAAGGAAGCCGACGTCATCTGACTCCCATCTTCAAGGCCTTCGATGGTCGCATTGCCCGCAAGCGTCAAAGCCGGATTTGCCAGGGCAATATTCGAAAGCTGGAGTTGAGACGTCGCGCCGTGCTTGACCCATTTAACTTCCGAATAGACTTTGAGTCTTCCAGGAAATTGCGTGAAAAGATCCTGATACGTGACAAATTCCGCTAATTGATCCATCGCAATATTGTTGGTGGCCATCGTGCCAGCAAACGTCATCTGCTCAAAAGATAGTTGTTGCTTGTCGAAAGAAGAGAGAGGCACATTCGACGTCGCCTCAAGGGTTCCGGATAATTGAAAGGAAGCAGAATCTTGAACCTGCCGAAGTTTTCCCGACAGGGTCAGCGCAGAAAGAACGAGCACATCCTCATAAGACGTTTCTGATAAAAAGGCCACATCTTCTAACACCACGCCGCGCACACTATCAGAGGGGGATTCATCAATCACAATGACTTTCCCATTCGTCACCTCCAGCTTGCCCAACACCAAAAATGAAGCAAGAAACGAGAGCGACGAATCTTTTCCAGCCTGTCCTAAAAACCGCCAGTCTCCAGCTTTATCTCGATGAATTTCAATTTCTGGATGATCCAGAACAAATTCCTTCACGACCAGTTTTTTCTGTAATAATTGCCCAATCCCCAATTCTAAACTCATCGATTGGGCACGAAACACCGCATGCGAGTCGGCCTGTTCCTTCACCACAATATCCGACACCAGAAAATGCGGAGACGGAAATAAGGCCAAGGACGTGCGTCCAACCTGCACATGCGACCCCAACGTTTGTTGAATATGTTGCAACACCAAGGACTGCAGGTAATCCGGATTCAAAAACCACGGAAGAATAATTAACGCGCCGATGAGGAGAAGCCCTCCGAGCCCCCCCCACAGCATGGTCTTCTTTACTGAACGTCGCACGAGATCATCTCCACAGAGCCATGACGGCAAGCATCGGTATAGTTATTGGTGGGAGCAATGGAGGTCGTATCTACAAGTCTTATCTTACTTGAATTGAGCAATAATGTAAGACGCCATTCGGAGTTTTCCCAATAAACAAGATCGTTGAGAACATTGTACAAAAAGAAAGGAAAGAAAAAACCAAGAGCCGGTTTCAACTCATTCATTCAGCACCGTATTTCTTGACCCTTTTAACACAGGTACGATATTCTGGATCGTCGAATGCGAGCATAATAACTGAAGCCTCCCCCATCTATTTTGAAGCCATCTCACACATTCCTGACTCGACTCCAGGTCTCAGCCCTTCTGAAGTTGTATGATGTCCCACATCCGGACAACCTGCAAAAGTTAATTCCCGGCTATGATAAGGCCCATGCCCATCGCACGGCGCGATTGTGTGTGCCCGTCGCAGCCGAATTGGGCCATCCCCTCCCACGGTTGAAGCAATTTGAGACAGCCTGCTTACTGCATGATATGGGACGAGCCGGTCTAGATGCCAAACTATTTGGGAAAATCTGGTCGTGGGCCAAGCAAGAAGGCATTCCCACCCGACCTCGAGAATGGCGAGCCAAGCATCCTCAGACGCCGTACGGCCAAGAATCTCAAGCTTTTATGACCCGCTATAAGAAGGCACTCCTCGAACAAGGACTCAAACTCACACCAGCGGTCAAAGACCATATTACGATGCGATTGGGATTTGCCAGGCGCCTCAAAAAATGTCTTCGTCCCGTCAAGACCACCTTGCATATTTTGGAAATCGAATGGGCACCCTGGATGGAACGAATTATGTTGTATTATTATTACCCGGAAAAATTAGATGCCGCACCGGAGTGGACGCATCAACTGGGAGAAATTCTCGTGGCCTGCGAACAACTGGAAGCCTATAGCAATCATCGACGCGGGCAAGATTATTACGTACGATCCGAAGAAAGTTTTCAAGCCGCCTTCAACTATCTTCGCCAACTCACTAAACAAAAAATTGTCAGCCCAGAAGTCTTTCGAACGCTTTGCCGCTTAACGCGAGAAGGGTGCTTTACCAACACGTTACGACAAGCCCGCGGCGGAACATTGTCGACAGCCGAGCAACGCTTTCTGGACTCGGTGGCGGCCTAACTGATCATGACGGTGTCAACCCATAACCTACAGGTCCCCATGAAGGGAGATTCTCAGATGGAGAATCTCACCGTATCCATGAACAATTTCCTCAGGAAATCAGGAGTGGAGAATGGCATCTTGACCCTGTTTGTGAAACATACCACGGCCAGCGTCATGATCATCGAAGACGAGCCAGGCATTCGCGCGGATACGCAAAATTTTTGGAATAGCATCATTCCTCCAAAAATGGACTGGGAACACAATACTCGAAACGCGGGCGAAGATAACGGGCACTCCCATTTGCGTGGGCAATTGCAAGGACCATCACTCACCATTCCAGTCGTCCAAGGAACACTCACATTAGGCACCTGGCAACAGATCGTCCTCATCGATTTTGATACCCGCGCGCGAACCCGAGACCTCGTCGTACAAATCATGGGAGAATAACCAAGCGGAACGTCGGAGCACCTCATCAACAAATGAGACCGCTCAACACCTCCATCTGCTCGTGAGCCACCCCCCAACGTGAACGTTCGTCCCCCTCGATATTATCTTCTGATCATCCTGATCGGAGTCGTCCTCAATCCTATCAGCTTTCCCGGCAACGCTCGGACAGCCGATCAATTGCTCAGTGCGGAAGAACTCAAGACCATCTCCGTCTTTGAAAAAGCTGCCAAATCAGTGGCCTATATTACCAACACCGCTGTCCGGCGTGACATCTGGTCGCTCAATACGTTTGAAGTACCCCAAGGATCTGGCTCAGGATTTATCTGGAACACCCAAGGACACATCGTCACCAATTATCATGTCGTGTATGGCGCTCATTCCATTCAGGTTGTATTAGACGACCAATCTACTCATGACGCCCGAGTGATCGGCGTGGATCCCGATCACGATATCGCTGTCCTTCAAATTAAAACCAAAAATAAACACCTGCAACCCCTCGACATCGGCAATTCACAAAACCTTCGTGTCGGACAACATGTCCTCGCCATAGGCAACCCATTTGGCCTGGATCATACGCTCACAACGGGAGTCGTCAGCGCGTTAGGCCGCTCGATCAAATCGATCAATGACCGCACGATTGAAGGGGTGATTCAAACAGATGCGGCCATCAACCCAGGCAATTCTGGAGGCCCACTCCTAAATAGTTCAGGGAAATTAATAGGCATCAATACACAAATCATCAGCCCCAGCGGATCTTTTGCAGGAATAGGCTTTGCAGTTCCAGTCGACATGGTCAAACGCATCGTGCCGCAACTCATTCAATACGGGAAAGTCATTCGCCCTGGATTAGGCATTTCCCTCATTCCCGATTCCATCGCCAACCGATGGGGGATTACTGGAATCGTCATTGCCCGTGTTCTCCCCGACAGCGCCGCCGCCAAAGCTGGATTAACCAGTCTTGAAGAACTCCGATCAGGAAAAATCCGTTTAGGAGATATCATCATCTCCCTCGACGCCCACCCCGTTCGAAACTTTGATGACCTCGCGACCATCTTAGACCGCCACAATGTGGGAGATCGCATTACCTTAGGCCTGCGCCGAAATAACAAAGAACGAACCATCAAAATCACCTTGCAAGCCGTCCAATAAACCAGTGGCGAATTCGTCCCACCCACCGCACAACATCCTCCATCCTTCAAGAGTACTTCTTTCTTACAGAACTGTCGAAGGAAATCCTATGGTAGAGAACCGAGAAACACCCTTTTAACCTCAGACCTATCCATCCACAGGCAGCTGAGCGATGAAAGAAACCTCCTTATTGGTAAGGCTTTACCTTGGGACCCGAATGAATAAAACCAGTTCAAGTACCTGTTTTCTGTTGGTGGGCTGAAAGACATTACCCAAGTAATGGAGCAGTCCTTTCCACCTACCTTTCACGTTATATTCCGAAAGCCAGGTACCTGGCTCTCTACTGAATGAGTGTTCGGGGAAATATCTCAGAGCCCTTAAGATAGGCGTGAAAATTGACGATAGAGAGGACAAAACTCTACGTACTTCATCGAGAAATAGGTTGGTTTTTGTCCGTTATGACTGAATTGATTACACCAGAACTCGAACGAAAGCTCAAAACGTGCCGGAGCCTCCCAAGCCCACCGACCTATGCTCTCAAAATCATTGACTTGGTGAATGATTCAGAAATAAAGAACCCCGCGGCAAGACCACGGGGTATTAGAAGAGAGCTAACTGGCGCAGTTCTTCCTGCGGCTTACCTTGCTGTTGCACATACCGTTCGACCACTCGCCAATTCCTGCCCTCACCCACCTATTGTTAGGAAATAAGATCCCCGTGGCAAGACCACGGGGAATCACAAGTTGAATATTGCCCAAGCGGTGAAGGTGTTCTCTCTCGACCCGGTCATTGTGAGTAAAATTCTTCGAATCGCGAATTCACCCCTTTACGCCAGCCAGCGAAAAGTCGACACGCTCCACATGGCGGTAGTACTCCTTGGTCTTAATGCCACGATTTCCCTTGCACTGTCGTTTTCCTTAGTCACAGGACTGCGCCAAGGTCATCACGACGAAGGTCTGAATCATTCCCTTTTTTGGAAACGGGCGGCATTAGCGGCTGCCGCCAGCCGGGTTCTCGGTACCTATTGTGAAATGCCATGTCTGGAAGAACTCTTTATTGCAGCCCTGCTTCAAGATATTGGCATGCTGGCCTTAGACCGCATCAGTCCTGGTTTGTACGCCGATTCTGCTCTCAACCAGTATCGGCACGCCCAGGTGGTGGATCACGAGCATCAGCAATTAGGGTGTAGTCATGCGACCGTGGGAGGTTGGCTCTTGGCTCACTGGCGTCTCCCGGACCGATTGCATTGGGCGGTCACCAATAGTGAAGCCCCCATGCAAGGGCCATTGGATGATCAACAGGCAAAGTTTATGCGGTGTGTGGCTGGGGCCGGGGCTCTGGCCGATCTCCTACTCAATAAAGGACAAGACCATACCCTTCAAGACACCACAGAAAAGTTAAAGACCTGGCTAGGAATCTCTAGTGAGCACTTGCCCCACCTCCTTGAGCAGATGCAACCAGTGCTGACTGAGGTAGACAATCTCTTTGATCTGAATATGAGCAAAGAGATGCATTTAGAGGACCTCATCGAAATGGCGCGTGAAAGCCAGTTGCTCACCAACCTTCACATTTGTCAGGAGGTGGAGAAATTAAAAGAAGGGACGATGAATCTCGAAACCCAATACGAACAATTACAAAATTCTTCGCAACGAGATGAGCTGACCAAGTTATATAATCGCAGCTTTCTTGACGAATATTTGGCCAAAATGTTTAAACAAACGATACGGGATAGGAGCACATTTACACTGGGATTTTTAGATCTCGATCATTTCAAGCAGGTGAACGATACCCATGGGCATTCTGTGGGTGACCATGTCCTCAAGGCTGCGGCTGATATCCTACAGACCCAAGTCAGAGGCAGTGATGTGGTGGGTCGATACGGAGGGGAAGAGTTTCTCATTGTGTTGCCAGAGACTCCACCAGTCGGCGCGCTGGAAGTCTTTCACCGCATCCTGGAAACCTTTCGCCAAACACGCCACTCGATTTCTTCTGGTGAACAAATTGGGGTGACCGCCTCCATTGGAATCGCGACCCATTCCCCGGAACACCCGTACTCCACTATTGGCCAAATGATCGATGCCGCGGACCAGGCGTTATACCAAGTCAAGCATCATGGACGAAATAACATCAAGATGTGTGAGGAAGCACCAGCAAACATCATGAGTCAAGCATCACCCCAAAAGGGATAATGTCCCTCAGGGATTCCCCTCCCCTTCATTCTTCGTATCCTCTTCATTCCCGCCAATAGGCAACGGAAATCAACCTTTCCCCTTAAATCCCAACATCAATTCTTCTAGACGGTATTGTCAGGACTACTCGGGTTTGGCCGACTGGAGTGATGAACAACACATTCCGATGGTCCCCCTTCCATTATCTCGTTTCCTTCATCCTTCTATAGGGAATGCCGCTCAGCCCCATGTGTTCAAGTTATGCTGAATGTGCCAGACAAGAAACCGCTCCATCTCATGGAGAACCTGGTTCTGAAATATGTGCGCTTGAACATTTAGCTATTCCTATAAATCAGGCTGACAACTATACCCCTCTTGTAGATACCCACGGGCTTACGCCGCGTGGCACTTAAAATTCAAACTCGAGCTGAATCCGCCCTTTGTCCACTTGTTCTTGATGGGCCACATACCGCCGAATCACCGCCTCATTCAATTCAACCGTCGATGAGAAGAACCCGGGCGACCATAGCATTGCCCCCCAGTAGGTCCGCTTCAGTTCAGGATACCGGAGACGATGTTGTCGGCTCACATTCGCTTTCATCTTGTCCTCAAAACTCGAGACCGCATATTTCGGAGGTATGCCCATCACCACATGAATATGGTCAATCTGCACACTCCATTGCTGTATGTCCACATCGGGATGATCGTGTTGGATCTGAGGCAAATGCTCTGGCACAAAGAGCTTGATCGCCCCCCGCAAAATCCGTCGGCGATACTTGGGGATCCACACCCCAGGATATTGATGCTGATACGCACCATGAGCCCTGAGGCGAACTTCCATGCGCAAGTATCATCACGAACAGCTCATTTGGCAAGGAGCCCCGCCTCCAGCGGGGAGCGCTTTCACCCACGGGCTCACGCCACGTGGTCCTCCGCGCTAACTTTGATAGACAGGCCGGATCATGCGTGGGTGACTGACATCACCTATATTCGTATCTACGAAGGGTGGCTGTACCTGGCGGTGGTGATAGATCTCTACTCACGCAGGATCATCGGTTGATCGATGAAGGCCACTTTGGGCAAGGAGATCGTGCTACACGCCTTTCTGATGGCCGTCGGACGATGAAAGACTAAGCATGACGTCATGATCCACTTGGATCAGGGGCGCAGTTCAGCAGCCATAAATGGAATCGGTTCTGCCAGACTTATGGCTTGATACCAAACATGAGTCGTAGAGGGAACTGATATACGCGGTGGTCGAGTCCTTCTTCGGTAGCCTCAAGAAAGAGAAAATACGCCACACATCTTCAAAACTCGTGAAGCAGCGCGAGCAGAAATATTCGATTATATTGAGGTGTTTTATAATCGGGCGAGACGCCATCAGCACTTGGGGAACATAAGCCCAGCAGACGACGAGCAGCAGATGGCAAAACTTGACTGAGTGTCTACGGAAAAGAAGCAAGTCCAAGGAGACCATCAAGGATGGATTCCCGCTGACTACGGGCGGGAATGACTGTTGAGGTGTAGTTTTACTGAACCTGGTGGTTTCGCCTGCGCCTAGTTCTCTGTTAGGGATGTGAGTTTGTCTTTTATCTCATGTCCATCAGCTATGAGCCGCCACCGATTTGGAGTGAGAGGAACTTCGTTTTTTCGGTTTTCTTCGGTCTTTTTTTATCGTCGACATTTTTTTGTGAACCCACTCGTTTAATTCTTCCCATAGCGTTTGCTCCCCACTGCCCTGCTTGGTTGTTTCTTGCACGAGCGTGAGAATGTCCTGATACGACCGCACGTGCAATGACACGTGATCCTGCCGCACAGTTTTGGTGAATGCCGTCCATGCCTGGGATCTGACCTTTTGGGCCATGAACAGGTTGGGATGATCGGCATAGACAATGACCACAGCCGGTTGCTTGTTTTTCTGCCGGGCCACTTTATAGGCCACCACGAGATTGCGCATCCATTGGTAGGTCGGTCCGGCGAATGGGCAGGGCTGATAATCTGCTTCGGCATCGAGATGAAAGACCTTCGGGATAATGTCCCAATACTGGATGCCTTTTCCGCTTAAGGCGCAACGCCCGGTTATGTCGTTCTCATGATTGATTTGTTCCACATAATTGCCGTTGCACCGGATGACGTTGTTTCGCTTCACCGTTTGTGTGCAGGCGCCTCCGTCCTGTTCGGTGAATTTGCATTCAAACAGGATGATTGACTGGGGGCTTTCGGCATAAACATCTACTTGGGTCGGGCTAGGTTCGTTGAACAATGAGGCACGCGCGGCCCATTCCAGCGTGAGGGTCCAGGGACCGCCTGTTGGCAGCTCCATGGTCTGTGCGAGGGCATCAAGAATCGTGTCGCGATCTTCTGAGTTCTTGATCGTGCCGAAGACATCAATGGCCAGCGCTTGGGATGAATGCGCCACAGCCGCCCCGTTATGCCACGGAAACTTTTCCCATGGTTCACAGGCTTGATGGGCAGCAGGAAAGATATTCTGTTCGAGACGGGTTCTGGTGTCTTGTTCCATGTCCGGAGGCTTCACCTTGAGTAGGAGAATTTGGCGGGCGTAGCCCGTCCATATATTTATCGGTTGATGAGAATGAGATCTGAATGTTGAAGTGAATGGAAAATGGAAGAGTAAAGAGGATTCGAGCGGATTGAGAGGATTAGTTGATGCCTCTCTGCATGGTGTTGAATGAGGAGAAGATGGATTCCCGCTGACTGCCGACGGGAATGACGACGACAGATGAATGCCTGTGACGACACTTGGCAAGGCTTAGCCTTTGCAGGAGGTCCGCAGTCCACCTTATGACCTTTCAGCCATTTCCTTCGGGAGGATCTGCCGTTCAGCTTCCAGCCAATCTTCGAAATCGTGTCCGTGTTCATGGCCGCGTTGTACATAGAGTTCATACGCCCTCTCGGCAATGCGGGAACCAAGAACTTCATAATACGTGTGTTGAGATTCCGCTCGTGTTGGTGCGATCACACGATCTTTTTTGGGATTGATTGTTTTACCAGAAGGAACCTTTCGTTTAGGAGCCGCTTTGGACTTTGGGGGAATTTTACCGGCATCAGATGTCGTTTTTGGTTTTTTTGAGGGTGTTTTTTTCAGGCTTTTCGTTGGTGTTTTTTTAAGCTTTTTGGCTGGTTTTTCCATGGATTTTTCTCCTCTTACCTATAAGCATTGATTAGGAAATTTTTGCAAGCTGGATCCTACTGACAACCAGTATTTTACCCCTTTGCGCTTCAATAATACATCTCCTTCAACGGGCTGGCGGGGAATAACTCGACACGTGTCTTCCCGTATCACCCTGGACCTGCTCTGTATGTGCCTCATCTCCTCAAACGGCCATTCACTTTAACCCATACAGCACAAAAGTCCGACCCCTTGAGAAAAAAAATGGTTCGTGCCTCTTGTCCAATAATGAACTACCCCCTACTAGAAGAAGAGACAGATGGATTTCAGGAAATGAAGAAGGAAACAGAGGTCTTTCCTTACAGCATTAGGGCCAGACTGGGCATCAATAGTTTTGGGACATTTTTCTGAAAGGAAAGGATCTCGGCTGCCGGGATGAGACCCATAGCTGTTAAGCTAAGAGGACTTCTTTCTGGTGTACAATTTGGGGTCGACTCTGGCTTCCAACATTTCTAACGTCGTCATGCGGGAGCGTTGCCGATATTTGATACAGTGCTTCAGCAACGGCTCGAGTTCACGAACAAGATGGGCCATTCCTTGGCTGAACGAGGCAAACAACCACTGCGCGAGCTGAAACGCCCGCTCCTGGATTCGTTTATACACCTTCTCAAAGCTGATCTCTCGCCCCACGGCCGGGCCCCGGGCTCGGCTGGCCCACGCATGGATCCGGTGGACCAAGACCGCCGCAATCAATTTGCCATAGAGTTCACAGCGCACTCGCTGCTCATTGCCGGTGGTCGAATGGTGCACACGGAGAATCGATTTGAATTGTTTGAACACCAACTCAATCTGCCAGCGCAGGCTATAGAGGGCCCGCACCATGTCGAGGGGCACCCAGGCGTCGGGCACATTCGTGATCAACAGCGTCCAGTCACCCCAGGTGAGCGTCGAGGTTCGAGCGGTCCGACCTTGTTGGCGGGCGGGCGCCTTGACTCGCCGCCGCCGTTGCATGGCCATCTGGGGACTCACGCGCAAACACACGAGACGACAGGGGGCGGTCTGCTGCGGCCCCTGGCCCAGGCGCACCAGCATCTCCCTGGTCAGAGCGGGGCCGTGGGCTAAGAGACGGGCCAGCTCCAGGCGCGCACCAGATTGGGCCGCGCTGATCGTGGGGCCCACCATGAACCGCGTGACAAAATAAGCGTCTTGGTCGATCATGGCCGTCAACGTGCGCAGCTTGAAATAGCCTTGGTCCATGAGCACCAGATCCTGCGGGTGCAGCAGAGCAGGAAGCCGATCCGTGTAGCGATTATCCGGGACAGTCCCCGCCGTGGGCTCCAGGGAGATCAGCTCCCCTTGTTTAGAGTCATAGGCGACTTGAATCTTGCAATTGGCCGGTGAGGCATTCCCGCCCGCGCCCGGCCACACCTGCTGCAGCTTCGGGCTCACATCCCAACTCGAACTATCCATCAATAAGACGCGGCCGAATGGCTGCCGCACCCTCGGGCCGATCGTGGCCACTTGTAGTTTCTGTTGTAAGATCGCGTGCAGACAGCGCCGGAGAAACACGGCCGCTGGCGCGGTAAACCGCTGATGGAGGGCTTCCCGACTGAGGCGAGCGTGCAGAGCGGCCACCATTCCTCCCAGCGACGGATGCGTCATTCCGACTTGCCCCAGGGTCATGAGCCCCAGGAAGTCATAGGGCTGCAGCACGCCCTGGCGTTGACAGAATCCGGTCTCCTTGGCCAGACGATTCAGGCGTTTTGTTTAAAGGCGTCGAACACCTTCGTCAGGGCGGTGCTCATGCCCGGCTCCCCAAGCCCTGGGCGCGGACCAACGCGACCTCAGCGTGCACCCGGGCCGTCGTCACCGCTTGCAAGCGTTGATACCGCTTGAGTCGGCGCCGGACCTCAACCAGATCTCTCTGGGCAATAAAGAGCGTGGAGCTTTTCCCGGCCACGGTGAAGCTGAGTTGATGGTAGGGCCCATGCTTTTTGGGCTGCTGAGGGTCTTTACACTGACAACCTGGTGTGCCGCACACATTCCACTGTTGGCTTAGGCTGCCCGGCAAGACAGGACCGAGGGTGGTCAATTGGGTCTTAAGGCGGTGAAGCGTGCGTTCTTCTTTGGTCATCGAGTCCTCCCGGTAAAACCGATAGCAGTTGTAAGGCTACCGGTATACTAGCACAAAAAAAACGCCAAACAAGCGCTTCTTGAAGATTCCCCCCTCACTTTAGCTTAACAGCTATGGGCCGAAACCCGGCGTTGAGAAGAAAATGAAAGATTGAAGCAGGTTACGGAGTGAACGGAGAAGAAAAGATGGATTCCCGCTGACTACCGGCGGGAATGACGACTACAGATGGATGCCCGATGACCAATGTCGGGCCTAATGGAAAAAGGATGGATGCAAGCTCTGCCTCCCCCTACACCCCTCCTTACACAGGAGGGGGAAGTAAGGGCGAGGGGGCTCTGAAGAGTTTGAGGGTTTTAGGTTTCGACTTTTTCTTGGGCGGTGAGGACCAATTTGCCATCGACGAGTTCACCCACAATGTGTTGACCGTCCATGGCCTTACCCTGAATGATCAGCCTGGAGAGCGGTGTTTCGACATCTTGCTGGATGAGGCGCTTTAAGGGGCGCGCTCCATAGACATGGTCATAGCCTCTAGCGGCCAAATCGGCCACGGCTGCCGGCGAGAGCTCCAGGCTCATCTGCCGATCCGCCAATCTCGCCCGCAATCGCTCCAATTGAATTTCCACAATCGGACCCAGTTCCTCCTGAGTCAGGGGATGAAAGACCACGACTTCATCCACCCGGTTGAGAAATTCCGGACGGAAATGTTTCTGTATTTCTTTGAGGACTAACGCTCGAATCCCCTCATACTCCATGTTGTGTTGTTGGGCTTCCAGGATTTCCTGACTGCCTAAATTAGAAGTCATGATGAGAACGGTGTTTTTGAAGTCCACGGTCCGACCCTGCGAATCGGTCAATCGCCCATCATCCAATACTTGAAGTAATACATTAAATACGTCTTGATGGGCTTTTTCTACCTCGTCAAACAAGATGACAGAGAAGGGTTTACGCCTGACGGCTTCTGTCAGTTGGCCCCCTTCTTCATAGCCCACATACCCAGGAGGAGCGCCGATCAATCGGGCGACCGTATGCTTTTCCATGTATTCGGACATATCGATGCGGACCATGTTGGCTTCATCGTCAAAGAGGGTATGAGCCAAGGCCCGCGCCAATTCGGTTTTGCCGACGCCGGTGGGGCCTAGGAATAAGAACGACCCGATGGGGCGATTGGGATCTTTGATTCCTGAACGTGCCCGCAATACCGCATCGGCCACGGCCCGCACGGCTTCATCTTGTCCGATCACGCGTTGATGTAAATGTTCATCCAAATGGAGAAGTTTTTCCACTTCCCCTTGCATCAGCCGGTTCAGGGGAATGCCCGTCCAGCGACTCACGACTTCGGCAATATCTTCTTCATCCACTTCTTCTTTCAGGAGTCGGCTGGTCACCTGCTGGTTAGCCAACCGTTCCTCTTCTTCTTTCATATCTTTTTCTAGCTTTGGGAGTGTGCCGTAGCGCAATTCCGCCACGCGATTCAAATCATATTGTCGCTCCGCCTGTTCGATTTCTTGCTTCACCCCTTCGGTTTCTTGACGAATAAGTTGCAATTTTCCGACTGATGCCTTCTCCGCCTCCCACTGGGTCTTCAATTCCTGTAAGGCAGCCTTCTTGACCTCCAGCTCCTGTTCTAAGTTGGTGAGCCGGGTTTGACTGGCCGGATCGGTTTCCTTTCTTAACGCTTCCCTTTCAATTTCCAGTTGCAAAACTTTCCTGGATATCTCATCCATTTCGGCTGGCATACTGTCAATTTCCGTTCGCAATCTGGCTGCCGATTCATCGATTAAATCAATGGCCTTATCTGGCAGGAACCGGTCCCCAATATATCGATGAGAGAGGCGTGCGGCGGCGACCAATGCCGAATCTTTAATGCGCACGCCATGATGCACTTCGTAACGTTCCCTCAGCCCGCGTAGAATAGAAATGGTATCTTCAACGGATGGTTGATCCACCACAACCGGTTGGAACCGCCGCTCTAAGGCTGCGTCCTTTTCAATATGTTTTCGGTATTCATCCAGGGTCGTGGCCCCAATCAAATGCAAATCTCCGCGTGCCAACATGGGTTTCAAGAGATTGGCGGCGTCCATGGCCCCTTCGGCGGCACCCGCCCCCACCACTGTGTGTAATTCATCAATGAACAACAGAATCTGCCCTTGGGAGGATTGCACTTCTTTCAAGACGGCTTTCAATCGTTCTTCAAATTCTCCCCGAAACTTGGCACCGGCGACCAGTGCCCCCATATCCAACACCACGAGCCGTTTTTGCTTGAGGCCTTCGGGGACATCGCCTTTGATAATGCGCTGAGCCAATCCTTCCACAATGGCGGTTTTCCCTACCCCTGGTTCTCCGATGAGTACGGGATTGTTTTTCGTACGTCTGGACAAAATTTGAATGACTCGCCGAATTTCTTCGTCTCGACCAATGACCGGATCCAGTTTTCCCTGACTGGCAGCCCGCGTCAAATCCCGACCATATTTTTCCAATGATTGGTACGTCCCCTCGGGATCTTGGCTGGTCACTCGCTGATTGCCACGCACATGCTGAAGACCGGCTAATATTTTATCCCGTTTTAATCCTAGAGCCTTAAAGACGCCCCCCTCCTCCACCATGGCCAACAACACATGTTCCACACTCAGGAATTCGTCCCGGAGCTCTTTCATCTCAGCTTCAGCCTGATTGAGGACTTGGCCCAACCGTGGGGTGAGATGCACTTGGCCAGGGGCGGAACCGCTGACCTGCACTTGGGGGATTTTTTTCAGCGCCTGCTCGGCGGCATTACTGACTGACTTGGGAGACACGCCCGCTTGCTCCAGAATGGGTGTGGTGGAGCCATCGGCTTGTTCCAATAAGGCGACCAACAGATGTTCGACGTCAATGCCTTGATGATTGCGACGCATCGCCAGACCGGAGGCGGTTTGCAAGGCTTCCTGTAATTTGATCGTCATCTCATTGGGATTCATCAGGCCGTCCCTCCTCTCATCAATGGACTCATTATTCGTATCTAGGCTCTAGGAAAAAGATAAGCATCGTTTGAGTGGATTCAACCCCTCCATGAATTTCCCCCTCTCAGAAACAGAAAAAAAAGAGCACCTTGGAAATAGGCAAAAAGAAAAAAAACTTGTTGGGCCTCGCGTGAGTGGCTTCTGACACCAACAAGAAGGCTCAAAAGGCGATTCCACTGTGGGGCAGAAAGGTTTGGGGAGACGACAGAAAACCTCGTGTACAACCACGTCCAGCTTTCAATGCTTGATCTGGGGTTGTTCCACGATGGCTTGATAACACTGGTGGACGTTCTCAGTGTGCTGACGATAATCCGACAGTAACCCTTCAGCGGTCTGTTTGGCTGTTTCCCTCTTGGGGTATCCCATTCGGATTGCACATTTGGCGATCTCCTCAGTTTTTGAAGGCAGGAGATGCGTTTGGAGTTCATGGACCATTTGAATTTTATTTTCGAGATTTCTCAAGAATATATACGAGGCTGTGAGTTGACGTAGATTCCCAATTTTCAATTTCCCAACTCGAACCAATTTTACTAAGCTTTTTAATGTTTGCCGATCACGGATACTCGGATATCGATATCCCCATCCAAGCTGGAGTCCTTGAACAATAAATTCAATTTCACGAATGCCGCCGGTCCCGAGCTTCACATTGCGTTCGAGTTCCCCTCGACGTGTCATTTTCGCGACCATTTGAGATCGAAGGGCATCAATCTCCGAATAGATCTGAGGGGCCATTTCTTTGGTTCCATAGACAAACTTCCCTAACTTTCGGATGAACGATCGTCCAAGCTGAAGATCGCCAGCAATGGGCTTGGCTTTCAAAAACGCCAAACGTTCCCATGTCCGACCGCGTGTTTGGTAATAGTGATAGGCATCTTCGACGGAACAAGCCAAAGGCCCGACTTCGCCTTCTGGACGCAGCCGCATATCCACACGAAACAAAGCCCCTTCAGCCGTTGAAGCAGACAGTACATTGGTGAGTTCCCTTGCCAATGCATGAAAATATTCAGACCCTGCGATTGCCTTTTGCCCCTTTCCGCTGTTTGTCATGCTCTCTGGTGCTTGTTGATAGACATAGATTAGATCCACATCTGAGCTATAATTCAATTCCCAGCCGCCTAGCTTTCCCATAGCCAACACAGAAAATCCTATTCGTTTTGTTCCTTTGTCAGAGTCTGCCCCTTCCCAGCCTCCATGTTGACGCTGAAGTTTCTGATCGACCAGGTCATATGCTGCCTGAATGACCACTGCCGCCAAATCTGACAGCACCGTGTAGGTTTCAATCGGCTTGGCAATACCAAGAAGATCACGAATCCCTAGGCGAAGCATTTCCCGTCGTTTACACCGTCGCAAAGCTTCACATTTGGCCTCAAAGTTTTTCACACCTTTCTGCGTATTCTCTACTATTCCCAAAAGTGTTGACCGAGTTTGACGCCGGACGAGCACTCGATCATCGTCAATCCAATAGACCAACAATGGCTCTCGAAGCAGCGTTTGGGCCATCGACGGACTGTTCCCAAAGACCGTACCAAGGACTTCAATGATATGCGGGGCTTTCGCTAAATACTGAAAGAGCTGAAGACGATGGATACCCGAGTCCGCATACCGTTCCCATTCATTGAGTGCCTGATCGGGGTCGGCGGTTTGTGCCAGACTTTCAAGAAGAGTGGGAAGAATGATCGCTAAGGCCTTACGGGTGGCTGGTTCCCCAGCTATCGCCTGCAGATTACGGTCAGCTTGTTGCCAATCTTGCAGCCCATAGGCTTGCAGGACACGAGCCACGTCCTTTATGGCGAGATCCGTGGCCAACAGCAGAAAAGTGGGATCAGGCAGATGAGAACGGTTTCCCGTGTTACCAACTGCCCATTTTTTTGTAGTATGTGTGGAAAAAGATTTCATGCCGACATGAAATTATACGAGACAGCACCCAAGCTTACAACGCCATAAAATTTCAGTATACTTCACAGGATGAATGCTTCTGCCTTATTTGAACAGATCCAAGCGCATTCCGCGCACCTCCCGGACAAATTCATTCAAGATTTCCTCTCACAGATGGATACTGATTATTTTGAACAATTTCCTCTCGACACCATTCTTCAACATCTCGAACTCACAGCCCAACTGACGTTCGAATCCCCGTGTTCTGTGGCGATCAACACCCTCCCCGCTCGACAATATCAGATACATTTAGTGGCCTATGATTATTTTTCTGAATTTGCCACCTTCTGCGGGGTATTGGCCTCTTTTGGCCTCGATATTCGAGAAGCCGCTATTTTCACGTCTCGGGAAATAGCGGCTGGATCCAAGCCAACAACCGTCACTGGGAAGAAACTGAGCCCATGGAAAGGTGCTGCTCCCAAGCGTCAAACAGGAGGATTATCTCGCAAGATTGTCGTGGATGTGTTTCGAGTCCAAGCCCTGAAGAGCTTTTCATTCAATACATCAGCCCAACAGGTATTCCACCAGCACCTCACATCGTTGCTTCGGTTACTACAAAAGAATCATGTGCGCCAAGCTCGGCGAGAGGTCAATCGGCGGCTCATTGAACAACTCGGGAAAACAAAAAAAAAGACGGGAGATATGCTCCACCCCGTTCATATCACGTTTTCGAATCCCTCATCTTCGCCAGATACCGTCTTGGATATTCGGTCAACCGACACTCCAGCCTTTCTCTATGCCTTTGCCAATGCCTTGGCCATGCGCGGCATTTACTTGGTCAAAGCCAAAATTGAAGTCAAAGACCATCAAGTGTTGAATCGACTGTATGTCCGTGGCCGTCACGGACGAAAACTCCAGAGCCAAACAGAACAGCAAGAATTACGGACGGCTGCCGCGCTCCTGAAAGAATTCACCTATTACCTCAGTTGGGCACCCGACCCGGGAAAAGCCCTAGATCATTTCGATCAATTTTTGGATCAGCTTTTTGAACAACCACAGAAAGCTTCAACCCTGAGCGCCTTAGGACAAGCGTCTACGTTAGAACATCTCGCGCAACTGTTTGGCAGCAGTGATTATCTCTGGGAAGATTTACTTCGGCGGCAACATGATAATCTGTTGCCCATGATGCATCAATTCCAGAAAGGCCCCTTGGTGCGCTCCAAGCGCGTTCTGAACACGACCCTCCAGAAACGGTTACAGCAGGCCAAAACGATCGCAAAAAAGAAACAGCATCTCAATCAATTCAAGGACGAAGAGCTTTTCAGAATTGACATGCGTCATCTGCTAGACACCAGCTCTCTTCCTGATTTCTCCCAGGCCCTCACCAATTTAGCTGATGTAATTATAGAACAAGCTCTCGAGCACTCCTATCTGGCCATCCAACCCAAAGCCTCAAAAACGAGGATCCCTTCCATGGCCATTTTTGGATTAGGGAAATTAGGTGGTGGAGAATTGGGCTATGCCTCAGATATTGAAATTCTCTTTGTCTATGCCAACCCCACATCATCCAAGACACAGCAAGCATCCACGCTCACCACTGATTTCTATGAACGATGGTCACAGGAATTTCTTCAATGGATTGACGCGAAGCAAGAAGGCATTTTTCATATCGACACTCGACTTCGTCCGAATGGCGACAAAGGCACGTTGACCAATTCTTTAGAAGAAATTCAACAGTATTATGACAGTCAAGGGAGGGCCGCCCCTTTTGAACGACAAGCCTTCATTAAGCTTCGTTTGATCGCTGGGAACCCGGCGTTAGGAAAAGCTGTTGAAGCCCATCGCAACCGATTTGTGTATGGAACGGACTCGTGGGATTTGCCAACCGCGCTGCACCTTCGGCAGCGACAATTGACTGAATTGGTCAAGCCGGGCACGACTCATGTGAAATACGGCCAGGGAGGATTACTGGATGTAGAATACATGGTGCAATATCTTCAGCTTCTGCATGGGCATGACGACCCATCCCTTCGAACACCCAATACCCTAGAAGCTATTGAACAATTGTGCCATGCCTCTCTTCTCTCCTTATCAGAAAGGGAAGCCTTGCATGATGATTATCTCTTTCTTCGCCATTTGATTGATGCGTTACGTATCGTGCGAGGCAATGCCAAAGACTTGGTTCTGCCACCTTCAGGGTCAGACGAAATGGTATTTCTCGCTCGCAGGCTAGGCATGGGTTCCACGGATTGGCAGAAGAGTGCTCAAACATTTGAGCAGACGACCCTGGAACGCATGAAAAAAATTCATGAACGTTTCCAGAAACGTTTTTCACTCAAGAAGTAAGGGGTAAGGAGTAGAGAGGAAGAAGGAAATGTGGAGGAGCAAGGGCATCAGGATTTCTCCTGACCCCTTACTCCTCACACCTTACTGAATGTTACACGTCGTAATACATGAAGAATTCATGGGGATGCGGTCTGAGACGCATCGGATCCACTTCGTTGTCTCGTTTATAGGAAATCCAGGCTTCGACTAAATCTTCTGTGAAAACTCCGCCTTTCAGAAGAAATTCATAGTCATTAGCCAGGTTGTCTAATGCTTCCTCTAAACTCGACGGCAATGTTTGAATATTGCCTAATTCTTCAGGTTCCAAATCATACAGATTTTTGTCCATGGCTTCGCCTGGATCGATTTTATTTTGGATACCATCCAATCCCGCCATCAACATAGCACTGAATGCGAGATACATATTGCACGACGGATCGGGGAATCGTACCTCAATGCGTTTCGCTTTCGGACTGGGTGAATACATGGGAATCCGAATGCCAGCCGATCGGTTACGACTAGAATAGGCGAGCATCACGGGAGCTTCGAATCCTGGCACGAGTCGCTTATATGAATTGGTGGTGGGATTGGTCAACGCCGCCAAGGCTGGCCCATGTTTCAAGATCCCGCCAATATAATACAGACATTGCTGTGAGACACCAGCATAATCTTTGCCCGCAAAGTTTGGCTTCCCGCCTTTCCAAATACTTTGATGCGTATGCATGCCCGTCCCATTGTCGCCAAATACTGGTTTTGGCATAAACGTGGCAGTTTTCCCATGACGTCGAGCCACATTACGGACGATGTATTTATACATCATCATTTGATCGGCCATTTTCACCAGAGTGTCGAAACGGAGATCGATTTCGGCTTGTCCTCCCGTGGCGACTTCATGATGATGCTTTTCAACCAGAATACCCGCTTTTTCCATTTCCCTGCACATTTCCGATCGAATATCTTGTTGTGAGTCCACTGGTGCAACCGGAAAATACCCTTCCTTATGCCGAGGACGGGAGCCCAAATTTCCCCCATCTTTTCCTGAATTCCAAATGCCTTCTTCCGAATCCACGAAATAATAGCCGGAATGGCTATTTTGGTCATAACTCACGTGATCAAAGATGAAGAATTCGGCCTCAGGCCCCCAATATGAGGTGTCACCAATCTTGGTACTCTTAAGATAGTGTTCGGCTCGCATGGCCACACCGCGAGGATCGCGCTCATAGATGGTGCGGGTAATCGGATCTTGAACATTGCCTATCATGCTCATGGTGGGAATCTCGGTAAATGGATCCATCCGAGCCGTATTGGGATCTGGCACCAATAGCATGTCACTGTTTTCAATGGCCTTCCACCCGCGAATGGATGAGCCATCAAACCCGGATCCTTCTTTAAATAAATCTAAGGATAATTCGGAGGTAGGGATGGAAAAATGCTGCCATGTTCCAACTAAATCGATAAATTTGAGATCGACCATTTCGACTTTATTCTTCTTGGCAAAATCCAACACTTCTTTCGGGGTCATGCACGTACCTCCTTCTGGAACATCTGTTTATAAAAGGCCAAACCGTTGCTGGCTTCTCTTTGAAAAGACAAACACCTCTTCTGTTTAGGAATAGGCTCGTTCACTATGCTGACTGAGATCCAAGCCCATTTCTTCATCTTGAGGTGATACGCGAAGTCCAATGGTGAGATCAATAATTTTTAGAATGATATAGGTGCCCACCATCGAAAACGCTAAGGTTACCAAAGCCAGAAAGACTTGTATACCGAACAGTCCGGCATTGCCAAAAAACAAGCCGGTCGCCCCAATAGAAGCGAAAAGGCCAGTTGCCAATACCCCAATAAATCCTCCCACGCCGTGAATGCCTACTACGTCTAAAGAGTCGTCATAGCCTAGCTTCACCTTCCACACCACCGCGACGTAACACATCGTCCCGGCGACTAACCCAATAATGATGGCGGACATCGGCCCGACAAAACCGGCCGCAGGGGTAATAGTGGCTAATCCGGCAATAATACCACTCGCGATCCCAAGCACGGTTGGTTTGCCTCGATGTACCCATTCAGCGCACATCCAGCTTAAGCCCCCCGCGGCTGCGGCAATATGGGTGGCAATAAAAGCCACTCCAGCGCCGCCATTGGCCCCTAAGGCACTTCCCCCATTAAATCCAAACCATCCAAACCACAAGAGGCCAGTCCCCAACACGGTCATGGGTAAATTATGCGGTGGCATGGGCTCTTTTCCAAACCCTTTGCGTGGGCCTAGCATCATGGCGCAGACCAAAGCACCAAAGCCTGAACTGATATGCACGACAGCTCCTCCGGCAAAATCCAAAGCCCCCATTTGAGATAACCATCCTCCGCCCCACACCCAATGCGCTAAAGGCGAATAAATACATACAGACCATAAAACAGAAAATGCAAGTAATGCTTTAAAATTCATTCGTTCGGCAACGGCCCCTGTGATCAGGGCGACAGTGATGGCTGCAAACATCAGTTGAAACACCATGAAGACTTGATGAGGTATCGTTGAGGCATACACGGGGCTGGGCTCAGGACCCACGCCTTGTAAACCCATCCATTCCAAACTCCCAATGACGCCGCCGACATCAGGCCCAAAGGCCAAACTATATCCACAAATGACCCAAACCAGGGTAATCAAACAAAGGATGACAGCGGTATGCATGATTGTGCCTAAGACGTTTTTACTGCGAACGAGTCCCCCATAGAATAAGGCCAACCCGGGAAGCATCATGCACAACACCAAGGCGGAGGACATTAAAACCCAGGCCGTATCACCCGTATCAATGGCCAGCACCCTGCCTTCCTCAGCCAACGCCAACGACCACTCCCCCATGCCGGCCATGATGGCGAGCAAGAGCCCCATCCTCATGAGCAAGTTGGATATCTTCATCGTGCCTCCTTTACGCCATGACGTGTGAAAATCTAATAAATGAAAAATTATAACGCCCCTTCTCCCGTCTCTCCTGTCCGAATACGAATAATGTTTTCTAAATCGGAAACGAAAATCTTTCCATCCCCAATACTTCCGGTTTTCGCCGCCCGCGTAATCGCTTCTAAGGCTTCATTCACACGACTGTCCGCCACGGCAATGTCCAATTTAATCTTGGGAACGAATTCAATTTGATATTCTGTGCCACGATAGGTCTCTTTATGACCTTTTTGCCGCCCAAATCCTTTGACCTCAGTCACCGTCATACCTTGAATACCCAATTCAATGAGTGCTTCTTTCACTTCATCGAGCTTAAAGGGTTTAATAATCGCTTGAATAAGTTTCATCGGGATGGTCCCTCCATTGAATTAAGAAACGATGAAATCCTGCACCTACCTCTGACCTATGAAAGTCTTCCTGATCATGAATGATCTTCAAATCTGAAAATACCGTATTGCTTACTTCTCTCAGCCATACGCTCGTTCGCTATGTTGCGTAAGATCGAGCCCGAGAACTTCCTCTTCTTTGGTTACACGCAAGCCCACCAGACTATCAACAATTTTCAAAATGACGAAAGTCCCTAACCCGGCAAAGATCCATGTGGCTCCCACGCCAACCGCTTGAATCAGTACTTGGCCGGGATTTCCAAAAAAGAGTCCGGTTCCTCCGCCCATACTGGCAAATAACCCCGTAGCCATCGCCCCCCATGTGCCACCGATCCCATGAATCCCCAGCACATCCAAAGCATCGTCATAGCCCATTTTATTTTTCAAAAAGACTCCCAGATAACAGATGGCCCCACCACCTAATCCAATCAGAATAGCTGAAACAGGCCCCACGTATCCGGCCGCAGGGGTAATCGCGACCAAGCCAGCGACCGCACCACTCGCCGCACCAAGCATGGTCGGTGTTCCTCGGTAGCCCCACTCCACACCTAACCAGGCCAAGGCACCGGCGGCCGCTGCCACCTGTGTCGCTACGAAGGCACTCGCGGCAATCCCATCCGCCGCTAACGCACTGCCAGCATTAAACCCAAACCATCCCACCCATAATAGTCCCGCTCCGATGACGGTAAATGGAAGATTGTGTGGGCTCATATTATCTGTCCCGTATCCACGCCTTTTCCCTAGGACGAGCGCGCAGGTTAACGCGGCGACGCCCGAACTAATATGGACGACCGTGCCACCGGCAAAATCCAAATCGCCCAGTCCTGCGAGCCAGCCCCCACCCCATACCCAATGCGCCAATGGTGCGTATATGAATGTCACCCAGAGAACAGCAAACAGCACGAACGCAGAAAATTTCATGCGTTCGGCAATCGCCCCACTAATCAGCGCCACCGTAATGGCTGCAAACATGAGCTGAAAAACCATGAACGCTAGTTGGGGAATCGTCGAACCTTCTGAAGGTTCAGGGCCGACACCAGCTAATCCGACTAAATCGAGATTGCCAACCAATCCCATCACATCCGGGCCGAATGCCAGGCTATAACCCCAAAACACCCACACCACACTCACAAGACAAATCGAGATAAAACTATGCATCATCGTGCTCAACACATTTTTACTCCGGACCATTCCGCCGTAAAACAGCGCTAACCCGGGAACAATCATCGCCAGGACCAAGGCCGATGAGGTCAGAACCCAACTCGTATCTCCGGCACTGATTGTCGCTGTTTCTTCAGCAATGGCAGAACTGATTGAAAGTAAAGATAAAATCACAAACCCAATAATGCCTACAGCTATCTTGTGAAATCTATATGTGAACATCATGTTTTCCCTTCCCTCTTCAAAAATTTAAAAGAGGTATATCACTTCAGTCGCTAAAGTCTCTTGATGATTTGCTACACGACCACCGTACTGAAATGAGTTTTGGCTTGATTTGTCGTAACGAAATTCTAGACGCGTAATTAACGAAGGAGTCAGCTTATACTGTAAGGTAGCGGTTCCTTCCCAAAGCTTTTGATCAACTCCTGTCAAGAACCCATCGGAATCCTTAAACCATTCCATACGGAATCGGGCTCCCCACTGATCATCAAAGTCATGAATGACATACCCCGCCACTCCGTGCCATTGAACATCCATTCCTGCCAGCGCATTCTCCTGCGAGGCATGATAGCCTTCCAATACTAAGGACGTTTGAGGGGTAACTTGCGCGGTGATGTACCCGCCAAGCTGAACCAGGTCGGTATTTTTTGCACCCACCGTGCCTTCTGGTCCCCAGAACCCAAAGAGCGAAACGCTCAACCAATCCAACGGGGTTAGCCCTAACAAGGCTTCCACCGATTTACTGCGATTTGTATCTGAGGTAGCTCCACTCCAAGCGTTAATGAGGCCAACAGATAAGGCCACCATTTCGTTAAATTCGTACGAGGCTCGAAGGCCCGTTGTCGTAAAGGGCTCACCTAACCCAAAAAGCCATGAACGGGAAAAATTGGGATTTAAGGGGCTTTCAATCACTTCATACCCAATTAAGGTATTCATCCGACCGATGCGTAGATCCAATCCATTGCCAACGGGGGCAATATATTGTGCATAGGCTTCTTGATAATCCACATCATCCGCTCCAGATCCCCCAGTGAGTTTTGCATCTTCGCCAAAGTTCAGCTTAATTCGAAATCCGGCACGATCGGCAGTGGTTCCATCCGACTTGCCTTCCTTCTCAAACACCAATTGCGCCATATGAGGACGGAACGAATTGGCATCAACATCGAATATTCTATTCGCATTCCTTTGTGAATTTGGATTATTGAAATTATGCGTATACGACGCCTCCACATACCCATACAAGTTAAAATCTTCTTTGGTTAACACCGCCGACTGACTCACAGAGGCAAACCCCACAACGAACAGGCCCACCATCACAACCATCGAACATATATTTCTCATATTCCGCATCATATCCTCACAGGTTTTTGAAACAGTTAATGCCAAACAGCCATTCTTCTTCATCCAACCCTCCTTGGTTACGGCAACCACCTTCCTGTTGCCCCCTAAAATGTCTTGCACTTAGAACCAATCGCCACGCGCCATTGTCGTGACCATATGTCTGAATACTTTTTTAAAAACTGAACAACCATCTAGCTTCAAACGGCAAAAAAAAGTCCTCAGCCAGAAAATCTGGTTGAGGACTTCGTCGTCCGACTCGTGATGGTGGTATATCTGAGACGTCGTTGTCTCAAATCTCCGACTGTTAAAGTTTTTTTACCATTGAAAGGGCGAAGTGTCAAGAGGAAATGTCGACAAGACTCACCATCGTGTCTCCTTCCCTGGAAATAAATCAAAGGAACTTTCCTCCTGAACGGTTCCCTTTTCAGCGCCACCAAGCGGTATCGGACCACTCCACTTGGCAATTGCCGCATCCCTTGTAAGAATACCAAAGAAACACGTCCTGACAAGATGAAAAGACCTCAACATCGCATAACGAACAAGAAGAAGGAGGGCAACGCATGGATCACTTTCTCAACGAACAACTTTCGCCATTTCTTGCACACAAGTCCATGGCGATTCTAGAAGCCAGTCTTCGCATTCTCTTAATCTTAGCCGTCGGGTATGTTGCGATTCGCGCCATTCGATTTGGACTCGGGAAACTTAAGCAGGTGCTCCTCACCTGGCGAGAACGAGAAGACAAGGAACGCATCGCCAATGAAAAACGGGTCAAAACCCTCACTGGTATGTTGCGAACCATTTGCCTCACACTCGTGTGGGTCATTGGGATTGTCATGAGTCTGGATCAAATCGGTTTGGATATCACGCCGATTTTGGCCGGTGCGGGCATTGTGGGTTTAGCCGTGGGCTTCGGCGCACAAAACTTGGTGAGGGATATCATTAATGGATTTTTTATGATTCTGGAAAATCAAATCAGGGTCGGCGATGTGGGAGTAGTCAATGGCACAAGCGGGTTGGTGGAAGCCATCAGCTTTCGAACAATCACCCTACGAGACCAATCAGGGACCGTGCATATTTTCCCGAACGGCACGGTCACCACGTTGGCCAATATGACCAAAGACTGGTCCGCTTATGTGATGGATATCGGCGTGGCCTACAAAGAAGATACCGACCGTGTTGTCGAGGTCATGCGTGAAGTCGGCGAAGATTTTCGGCACGATCAACAGGTTGGAAGGAAAATATTGGAGCCCATTGAAATATTAGGGGTGGATGCTTTTGGGGAATCAGAAGTGGTCATTAAAGCTCGGATCAAAACGCTTCCCATTGAACAATGGTCGGTGGGACGTGAATACCGACGGCGTCTGAAAAAAGCCTTTGACCGAGAGAAGATTGAAATTCCCTTCCCCCATCGAACGTTGTATATGGGAGAAGCCAGCCCACCATTTTCCATCACAGGGTCCCTTAGACAAGGCTCAGTATAAAAAGGCTTGATCTCAATGATATTAACTCGGCAAATAAATATAGAGATAATTAGCTGTAAAGTTGCTATACTCTCTAGATGAAAAATGATGATGCACGACAACTCACCACAGAAGCCCAAGAGCAGTTAAGGCGGCAGGCCATCCGTCTGCGGAAACGAGGAGAGACCTATAAGGAGATTGGCGAGATTCTTGGCGTCCACAAGCATCCGGCGTGGAAATGGTGGAAGAAATATCAGGCGGACGGCGCAAAAGGCTTGCAAGTCCAGACACGCGGAAGACGGGTGGGCGCACAGCGTCACCTGGATATTTCTCAGGAATTACGGATTCAGCAGTTGATCACCGACCACACGCCGGATCAGTTGAAGCTGACCTTTGCCTTATGGACTCGTCAGGCAGTGCAGGAAATCATTCAAGCTGAGTATGGTCTTCGGATGCCGATTCGAACGGTCGGCGCCTACCTTCAGCGGTGGGGCTTCACCCCACAGAAGCCCGTGAAACAGGCGTATGAACAGCGCCCCGCCGCGGTTCAGAAATGGCTGAAAGACGAGTACGGGGCCATGGCACAACGAGCCAAGCAAGAAAAGGCTGCGATTCATTGGGGCGATGAGACGGGAATACGCAGTGATAGTCAGCATGGACGAAGCTCTGCCCCGAAAGGCCAGACGCCGGTGATTCGTGTATCGGCGAAACGGACCTCGGTCAACATGATCTCCACGGTCACCAACCAGGGGAAAGTTCGTTTCATGATATACAAGGAAACGATGAGCGCCCAGGTGCTCATCACATTCCTGAAACAGTTGATCAAGGGGGCTGGCAGGAAGATCTTTCTGGTCTTAGATAATTTGCGAGTCCATCACGCCAAGCTTGTCAAAGAATGGGTGGACAAGCACCGTCAAGCCATCGAGCTCTTCTATCTGCCATCGTATTCACCAGAGTTGAATCCGGATGAGTATTTGAACGGCGACTGGAAAGCGGGTGTCCATTCACGCCCACCTTCAAGGAGCCAGAAGCATCTCATCAAAAAGGTCAAATCGCCTATGGTGAAGTTACAAAAATTACCAGCAAGAGTGAGCCGCTATTTCAAACATCCCAAAATCGCCTCTGCGGCATAACCTCTCTTTTTAATTGCCGGGTTAATAGCAAGGTCTGCTTACTGCCTAAGTTTAATAAAAAAACCGGCTTGGTTCTGCCAAGCCGGCTTTCACAGCAAAGACTGCACCCCACAATTAATGAGGACTTAGGCTTGAAGCCCTTTCCGTTTTCGCCACCAGCCCAGACCAGCCAAGCCCGAACCTAAGAGAACAATGGTTGAAGGTTCTGGAGTTTGCGTGTTTCCGGGATCATCTCCAAAGTAGAGATTGAAATCTCCATGATTAGGACTATTATTTAACATGATATTCGTATTAGTCGGTTGATCGCGCACGATCCAGGTAAACCACCCTGAACCGCCAAGTTCAATATTTTTGCCATTGGCGCCTTCTCCCACTTGAAAATTGGCTCCAAAACCAAAGAGCTCAAGAGTCGCACCGGTATAAGATCCCGTGCCTTCCAGAAGGCCGAGAAAACTTCCAGTGAAAGTCGAGACGCCATTTTCCTCACCATAATAATGCCAGGTCGAGGTATCAACTGGCCCACCATTTTCGATATAGGCAGAAGACTTTAATTCTTTCTTCGGGCTAGGTGGCAGCACAACGTTCGACCGTCCATCAAACGTTAGATCCATCGTCCAACCACGATCTGGATTTGTCTCACTCACGACCATTCCAGTTAATGTAGCCGTTCCATCCACATTTTCCGTAAACATTCCTAGGCCGGTCCCATCCGTAAAAATAAAATCATTTCCAACACCACTTTCCAGTCCAGGCATCCACAATGCATGATTATTCGAGCCGTTATGATAGAGAGGGTCTGAAACTGCGTTATCAACACTATAGGTCGTTGCTTGAGCGGTTTCCGCCTGTAAGGCTAAGAACAAGCCTGATAGCGCCAAAACTGAGACCATGAACTTCGTAGAACTTCTCATAGCATACTCTCCTTTTCAATAAATCAATGAAATAAAAAAATATATGATCAAAATAGGTAATGATAAATTTCCTGAACACAGATTCGTCTATGCAAAAAATAATCCGTTAATTTCATCCGCAAATAATCAAGCGCTTAGAAGTGAATTCGCTTATTCAACGCCACACACCATTAACGATTTCGACAGGATAGAGCTTGAGTATTCATGACAAACGTTGCCAAATTGAGAACATCGAGAAAGAAAGACATACAGGATGAGTTATCGGTATTGAACTGCAAGCGTCCAAAAATTTAACAGGGACGACGTCAAGAGTTTTTTTGATGAAATAATCTTGAAAGATTACGGTAGGTCAGCGAAAAACCACCCACCAAACCAACGCCAGAGCAGGATTAGCAGAAGACCAATTGAAGGGTTTGTGAAACGGCTAAGAAAGGATTCAGGGCTTGGATACTTCCACGGTTGACCAATAGCCCCGCGCAAGGAACCCCCAGCCAATGAGAAAGGCCAGGCCCCCGATAGGCGTGAGCATACCCAAGGTCCGAATGTCCGTGAGGGCCATGGTGTAGAGACTGCCTGAAAATATCAGAATGCCAATTAAGAAGCTCCAACCGGCTTTGACAAATACACGGTGACTAAACCACTGCGCACTTAACCCAGCAATGAGCATGGCTAAGGCATGCACCAGATGATAGCGGACACTTGTTTCAAACACGGCCATCATCTTTTCCGAAAGAATCGGCCGAAGACCATGCGCCCCGAAGGCGCCTGCCGCGACCCCGATGCCCGCCATTACGGCCCCAATGACTAAGATACGGTTGGTCATTTTCGTTTCCTTCATGTGTTGATCCTTAGTCAAGGGGAACTCGTGGGAGGAGTGTTTCGCCCCCAGGCTACCGTTTGCCAAAGACGTTCATGCCCCCAAAATAGCCCGATTTTTACGATAGAATCACTCAACCCAGCAAACAACGCCATGGACACTTCTCCTGAAATGAGCCAGACCACGATGGTCGTGACCAAAGTCGCAATCACTCGCCAACTCATCCCTTTCGCGACACTGCGTAAATGCGTTTCCATATCGTGCCTCTTACCCAAAGTGTAAATATGTACATTCAAGAATAGATAAAAATTCGTGGCTCACAAATTTACTAAGAATCCAAATTGTCCATCATGGCTTTACGGTTTGGCCTTACATGGCGAACCTTTTTTGGCATAGACAAAATCCTCTAACGAATAATGGTCCAGTACCGAAGCAATGGCATTCCGGACGTCCAGCATAATCCCTTGAATGGGACAGGTCGTGGTTTCGGCATGCGGACAATCCTCACATTTTTGATACGCCGTTTGACTCACACAGGCAATCGGGGCCAGTGGGCCATCTAAGATACGAATGATTTGCCCTAGCGTAATTTTCTTGGGCGCTTTAATGAGAAACACCCCGCCATTCACACCGCGTCGACTTCCAATCAAGCCCGCATTTTTCAACGCTAACAGGATGGTTTCTAGGAAACCCAATGGGATCTTTTGGCGGTCGGCTAACCCTTTACGCTGAACTAATCCATGCCCATATTCTTGGGTCAATTCAATCATCGCCCGCAGGCCATATTCACTTTTCTTTGAAAAACGCATTGAATGTCACAAAGTTAACTAAGTTAGTGAACAATTGTACCATAGATCAGATCCTTCATGCCATCTCAACCTCTTTTTTGCGGATTAATCTCATAGGCGCACGGTCGACGTCCGATTTCAGTCACCTGACAAATTCGCCATCAACCACCCGGGGTGCAATAGGGTCAAGATTGGCATCAAGGGTAAACCGAATTCGTTCTTTCAGCGATGCGGCAACCGAGACCCATTTCATATTCTTGAGCATCGAATACCCGTCACCACCTTCAATGAGAAATCTATTCGTGACAAATTTTAGGGGACGATTGGGCAATTCACTCATTTTTCCATTTTGGAAAAGTCGTATGTCTGCCACACAATGCCCTTCCGGATTGCGAGGATCGTGTTTGAATGCCACCCCACTAATTTGAAGCCAATGGCCTTGCCCCACCCAGTCCTCTGCCGACCGTTCGAGCACGGCGTCCAATTCTTCTTTCGTAAGTTCCGCTTGGACTAATTCACTGTCATAGAACAACAATTCTTCTATTTGACGTCGAGTGATTGGGCCAGGTGAAATAGTTTGATTCACTCGAAGTGCGCCGGAATTAATAAATGCAGTATGGGCATCAGATACAGCAGTCCGAATCTGATCAGCCACCCAATTGCCTAGATTGGTTTCATACCTCCGAATTTCCAGTTCTTCGCCATTTAGTGGAACCGCCGTCTCCCCCTACCGCTTGTTGAAGGCATCCATCCTCCTCATGGTTTTTGGAACAATACCACTCCTCATGCTCCTTTAAAATTCGATCGACATTCTCTTGCATCATAGGTTCTGGATGTAAGTGCTCACGATCCAGAAATCGATACCCAAAGGAAATAAATGACCTCTCCCCGATCATGTGTATGTGCACCACCGTGGCCGTGCGAGCGTCGACATCAGCTTCCAAGATCCACCGTCCACCGATCTCAACATGATGCCGTTGATGTTCATGCCCTCCAATGATCAGATCTGGCCCACGCTCGCCAAGCCTCTCCAGAAGTTCACGATCCTTTTCAATTCCAAGATGTGTTAACGCGATCACCACTTCAGCCCCTTGCTCCCGTAAGAGCTTCGTTTGTTCCCTCGCCACACGCACGGAGTCCATACATTCATCCACATACGCAATGTTGTTCGCCGGTTTCTTATCAGTCGTCAAATCAAAAATCCCCACGCGCACTCCCCCACTTTCAACAATCCTTGAACGCTTCAAATTGTTCGAGGCCACCAATGGGTTCCCCTCTTCTTGGGAAAACCGTATGTTCGAGCCAAGCCATTGAAATTCTGATTGATCAATGCGTGTTTGGAGCAAAGCGGTATGCTTCTCTTTCGATTTATCGAACTCATGATTGCCGAACACCGCGAACATGTGTGGATCGTGAACACCCGGAGCTCCATCGAGAGCATTCATCATCTCAACCATCTGTGCACCTTGGGTCCACCTCGAAAGAAGGGAAGGAAAGAGAAAATCACCTGCGTGGAGCACGAGTATCTCAGAACTCTGTTGCGCTAATTGCTTGCGGAGAGTCCCTTGGATTCAACTTGTATAAGTGCAACAAGAAGATCATGGCTTTCCTACTAGGAGTTTCATAGAGAAACATCTCTAGCTTTGACAGATCGTTCATCAGAAGACATAAAGCCATTTATGAGAATGAAGTACGTTCCTTGTAACGATTACCAAGAAAAAATGACTGTTAGATAACATCGAGAAAAAAATTCCGATCATTCTTATTGTAATACTTGGAGAACATTTCATGAAAGCATCTGATCTATTTGTCCGGTCCTTGGAGCAAGAAGGTGTTGAATATATTTTTGGTGTCCCTGGGGAGGAAAATCTCGACTTCCTTGAGTCCCTTAGAGAATCAACAATCAGGTTAATCTTGACGCGTCATGAGCAAGCGGCAGGATTCATGGCTGCCACGTATGGCCGCTTAACCGGAAGAGTTGGCGTATGTTTAGCCACGCTCGGTCCCGGGGCCACGAATTTGTTCACAGCGGGGGCTTATGCACAGTTAGGCGCGATGCCTCTTTTGATGATTACCGGACAAAAACCAATTAAAAAGAGCAAACAAGGACGCTTTCAAATCATCGATGTTGTAGAGATGATGCGTCCAATCACCAAATTCACGAAACAAGTCGTGCACGGGAATAACATCCCCGTCATCGTCAGAGAAGCCGTCCGCATGGCCCAGGAAGAACGTCCCGGTGCTGTGCATATCGAATTACCGGAGGATATCGCCGCCGAAGAATGTTCGGCAGCTCCCTATGACGTGATGTCCACAAGACGACCCAACCCGAACCTTGAGACCATTGAGCAAGCTATCGACATGATTCGTGCAGCAAAGAGACCGCTCCTACTCATAGGCACAGGCGCGAACCGAAACCGTACGTCTCAAGCCTTAAGCAAACTCATTGAAAAAACGGGAATGTATTTTTTTAATACCCAAATGGGGAAGGGTGTCGTGGATGAAAGACAGCCCGGCTTTCTTGGGACTGCTGCCCTGTCTACCAAGGATTATCTGCATTGCGCCGTTGACCGAGCCGATCTGATTATTAATGTTGGGCATGATGTGATTGAGAAACCACCGTTCTTCATGAAAAAAGGCGGATCAAAAGTCATCCACATCAATCATTTTTTTGCTCAAGTTGACGAAGTCTATTTCCCTCAATTGGAAATCGTTGGTGATATCGCGTCAAGTATTGAACGCATCGTTGAAAGGCTTGAACCGCAGGAAAATTGGGACTTTGATTATTTTCAGCGAGTGAAACGTGAGATTGACGCCCATGTCGAAGACAAGAGCCAAGAAACCAAGTTCCCTATCATCCCGCAATATCTGGTAGCTGAAGTGCGTCGCATCATGCCTGAAAACGGCATCATTGCCTTAGACAACGGCGTGTATAAGATTTGGTTCGCCCGAAATTACAAGGCCTATTCTGCGAATACCGTGTTATTAGATAATGCGCTGGCAACCATGGGAGCAGGGTTTCCTTCCGCCATGGGAGCAAAGATGGTCTACCCCGACAGAAAAGTTCTGGCGATCTGCGGCGACGGAGGGTTCATGATGAATTCTCAGGAGATGGAAACGGCTGTGCGCTTGAACCTCAATCTCGTCGTACTTATTTTACGCGACAATGCCTACGGCATGATCAAATGGAAACAAGCCGGCATGGGTTTCAAGGACTTCGGCTTGGATTACGGCAATCCAGATTTCGTGAAATACGCCCAAGCCTA
This sequence comes from Nitrospirales bacterium, assembly GCA_965248225.1. Classification (GTDB taxonomy): domain Bacteria; phylum Nitrospirota; class Nitrospiria; order Nitrospirales; family UBA8639; genus Nitrospira_E. Next base: position 1,665,200 of record CBDFIV010000015.1, on the reverse strand, counting down.
TGGCGCTCATGGTCATCGTGTGGAGAAGGCCGATCAGTTAAGTGGAATCTTGCAAGCATGTTTAGATTCACCGGGAGTCCACCTTATAGAAGTACCCGTGGATTATTCCGAAAATGAACAAGTCTTAATTGCAGAACTCGATGCCAAAACCTGCATTTTATAATCACCTTCTCACAATACGGAGCTAGCAATGACAGACAGACTCACCGTCCTGTCCCCATACGACGGCCATGTGATTTCCGACCTTGCCTATACCACAGCAGCGGAGGTCGAACAGGCTCTTGCGACGGTTAACCGCTTAGCTCATCGCTATGATGAAGCAATCCCGGCTGCCGAACGAATTGAAATTCTCGAGCGAACAGCCATTCTGGTTGAAGAAAAATCAGAAATCTTCGCGATGCAGGCTGCAGAAGAAGGCGGGAAACCACTGCTCGATTCCAGGGTCGAGCTAGAGCGTGCGGTACAAGGCATACGGGAAGCCGCACGATCCATCAACCAAATGATTGGTCGTGAAATTCCCATGAATATCAATGCAGCTTCACAACATCGACTAGCCGTGACAATCCGAGAACCTATTGGACCTGTCGTTGCGATCAGTGCATTTAACCACCCCTTTAATCTCATTGTGCATCAAGTGATACCAGCTATAGCAGTAGGGTGCCCCGTCATCGTCAAACCCGCGTTGACGACGCCTCTCTCATGTCTCAATCTCATCCAGTGCTTGTATGAGGCTGGACTTCCCAAACAATGGTGCCACGTCGCACTGTGTAACACAGACTTGGCTGAAAAGATCGTCACCGACTCTCGCATTGCTCTCTTATCCTTTATCGGTTCGGCAAAAGTCGGATGGTCGCTTCGTGCCAAAGTCGCTCCAGGAACTCGATGCATCTTAGAGCATGGAGGTGCTGCCCCCGTGATCATAGACTCAACGGCAAATATTGACGAAGCCCTCCCGTTACTGGCTAAAGGCGGCTTCTATCACGCGGGACAAGTCTGTGTCTCGGTACAGCGAGTTTTCGTTCACGAATCGATGGCACAAACCATCGCTACAGGATTAGGTGAGTTGGCAAAAGCCATGGTCGTAGGAGATCCAAACAAGGAAGCCACTGAGGTCGGGCCGCTTATTCTCGAAAGAGAAGTGGATCGGGTTTCTCAATGGGTCGATGAAGCACAGGCGGCTGGTGGAATTTTGCACGCCGGAGGGAAATCGATCACAAGTTCCTGTTATGCCCCCACGGTCATTCTCAATCCTCCTGATGACGCTAAAGTTTCCACAGAAGAAATATTTGGCCCTGTCATCAATATCTATACCTACAAAGATCGTATGGAGGCGATTCAAAGAGCCAACCTGGTTCCATTCTCCTTCCAGGCAGCAGTGTTCACTCAAGATGTCGATGTAGCATTGGACACCGCGAAACGACTGAATGCGGCCACCGTGATGATTAACGACCATACCGCATTTCGAGTGGACTGGATGCCGTTTGCTGGGAGAAAAACCTCTGGGCTTGGCGTGGGAGGAATCGCCCCAACCATGCTAGAAATGACAGAAGAAAAAATGATGGTCTTTCGATCGAAATTGATTTGAGCACAGGGAAAGATTCAAATTGGTACGAACAACGCTAGCAATACAGTCAATCGAATCAATAATGGTAAAGGAGAATAGATATGCCTGAATCCAATGAATTGACGTTAGAACATTTCATGTCGGGATTAAAACGAAGAAACCCGGGTGAAACGGAATTTCATCAAGCGGTGGAAGAAGTCGCCACCTACCTTATTCCCTACATAATTAGGTTCCCCAAATACCATTCTGCTCAAATATTAGAACGCATGACGGAACCGGACAGAATCATTATTTTTCGGGTGTGCTGGGAAGACGATCAAGGACATGTCCGGGTCAATCGCGGCTATCGCGTCCAATTTAATAACGCCATTGGTCCCTACAAGGGAGGATTGAGATTTCATCCATCCGTCAATTTAAGCATTCTCAAATTTTTAGGGTTTGAGCAAATTTTCAAAAATAGTCTCACCACTCTTCCCATTGGGGCAGGCAAAGGCGGCGCTGACTTTAATCCTAAGGGCAAATCAGATGCAGAAGTGATGCGCTTCTGCCAAGCATTTATGACTGAACTGTCGAAACATATCGGAGAAAATATTGATGTGCCTGCAGGCGATATTGGAGTCGGTGCACGAGAAATCAGTTTTATGTTTGGACAATACAAACGCCTTAAGAATGAATTCACTGGAGCCCTAACCGGTAAAGGCCTTCAATTCGGAGGCAGTAAGATACGGAAGGAAGCCACAGGGTTTGGGTGTATTTATTTCATGCAAGAAATGCTGAAACACCAGTCAGACGATCTACAAGGAAAATCCTGCGCGATTTCAGGATCTGGAAATGTTGCGCAATACGCCGCCTTGAAACTCATTCAATTGGGAGCGAAAGTGATTACGATGTCTGACTCTTCAGGATTCGTTCATGATCCCGATGGAATTAACGAAGAGAAGCTCAACTTCATCATCGATCTCAAGACCGTCAAACGACAATCGCTTGTTGAATATGCCACGCATTACAAGCTTGATTTCCACAAAGATCAACGACCGTGGTCAGTCCCCTGCCAATTAGCCTTTCCATGCGCCACGCAGAATGAACTGAATGAACAAGAGGCCAAAGCCTTACTACAACAAGGATGTATTGGAGTGGCAGAAGGAGCCAACATGCCCACAACCATTGGAGCGATCCAGGCTTTTCAAAATGCGAAGGTTCTATTCGCACCCGGGAAAGCCTCGAATGCTGGTGGGGTGGCAGTATCCGGTCTGGAAATGACTCAAAATAGCATTCGGATGTCATGGTCCAATGAAGAATTAGACAAGCGCCTACGCAATATCATGACTGATATTCATCAGAAATGCGTCGACCATGGATCAGAAAACGGTTACATTGATTATGTCAAAGGCGCGAATGTGGCCGGGTTCACCAAGGTGGCCGATGCCATGCTCGCCTATGGAGTCCTTTAGCCAGGAAGAACAACTGAGTAGATAAGAATGTACAATTCAAGGCAGAATGGCAGAACTTCAAAAAGGATGTATGACCTTTATATATTCGATGATATTGGCTGATAAATTTTTTATGGTTTACCCAAAAGTTATCCCATGCTTTAAGCACCACGTCGTCTTTAAAACTAATTTGAATTGAAAGTCTGCTGTGGGCTTCTTTGGCACAGAATTGCTTAGGACTATACTTTACCAAATTCTTGGTAGCCCAGGAATATCAGGGTTAACTACGAGACCATCTCAACAGAACACCTTTGGGAGTATCTCAGGACCAAACGAAAAGATTTCCTTTTTCAACACGTACTCGATCCGCAGGTGGCCGAAGACCTGCTTCGAGAAACACTCTTACCTATTAATAAGAACCTCCTGGGTTTCTATGCCAGAAGGCTATACTTTTGGTCTGCCCGAATTTGGGGAAGCATCCAATTTAATCCAAAATCATGACTGAAATATTCTCGGCAACTTACAAGAGAAAATGTTGTTAATAGAGTATTTGAAGCTCGGAAGAACCATCTCTATTTGTAAAGCGCGTCTTGCAGTTAGTCCACCCTAGGAAAATTCTACATAAAGAACAAAAACTGAATAGTACAATTGAGTCGTATCATTCTTTCAGAAAAGCCAGTCCGCTGGCATTCCTCAACTCACCGTCCACCTTCAAGACCAGTCAAATACTTTTCTGTAAAATCGATTTGAAGTTCAATCCACAAAGGAAGATGGTCTGAAATCTGCCATGTTCTCCATTCCTTGCTAAAATATTTCTTCCGCTCAGCTGAAGAAGTCGGCCATTTCCCGTTGCCTTTACCTAATGGGTAGTAGGTTTCCGAATCTCGTGGACGAAAGACCGTATTAAAGACTTCAAAGACTCCAGCATTGGTTTCGCTTTCTCCTAACTCAAGTTGATCTCGTTTATTCAAAAAGGCGATCTGATCATAGTACTTATTGCGTAACATATTAGTCGTCAAGGCCAAACCATCAGGAACAAGGAATCCACTTTTCTTTAAGGCTTTCATCGTTTTATCTGTTGGTGACACGATGTTCATGTCGCCTAACAAAATCATGTTACTCTGTTCTCGTTTAGCCCGCTTCGCTAGAAAATTCCCGATCGCTTCAATTTCTTCAACTCTGCGCTCATAACGTGCGCCAGAAGTCGAGCCATAGTAAAGATGAACGGAACACAAACTAAACTTTAACCATCCAGACTGAAAATCCACCATATAGGGTGTGCGTGCAAATTGACGATCGTCAGCGACTAACATGCTCTTAGGCAAGACAATTTCCCCTGCCACGTTCTTAAATCGTACTTTACGCTTGTCATAGACGAAGGTCATACGTTCATTATTCCCTGAACGCCCTTCGGCAATATCAGTGGTGATGTAAGACCAGGACGGTCCGAGAATCCTCATGACATTCTCAAATGGCTTCAGATTACGATTCACTTCTTGAATAGCAACGAGGTCAAAGGCCGAGATGACTTCAGCAACATAATAATATGATTCAGGAAGTCGTGGGCCATGTCCGAATTTGTTCGAATCAAAGTCTCGTAGATTCCAAGTCGCTAAAAGAAGAGTCTGGCGAATGGTCCGCGGAGGAATCGCACGCTGCAAACTACGCCTCAAGGCCAAGATACGATCGATCGCTCGGCTACGGTCCTTTTTCTTCCATCGTCGAAGTCCGGCATAGAACGGCATACGACACCTCCTTCATTTAGTTTGCGTCAGGAAATCTCTACGACAACCTAATCATCGAATGATTCCCACTTACCGGTGGGATTTTGTCAAATCAGGCTTAAATGTCAAGGTGAGTTGATAAAGACCGTCACACGCATAGCTCTAAACATCATACCAAGCAATAAATTTCGTCAATCTGTTTATTAACATGAGGGATATAACGGCGATACGCTTTCTGGTGCGAGAGGGTCCAGACTAGCATGTCGAATGGAATTAAGAAGAAACGGTGCACAAAATTCCAGGAAAATGAAAAATAGTAACCCTGCAAGATGAAACATAAAGCCATCCGCTATCGACTCTCGAAAAAGGAGTTGCGTTCTGCAGGGAAACTCTTTGTATTTCAAAGCATCGCCTTCACAGTAGACAAACCCTTGATCCAGCTGAAGCAAAAACACCTTAAAATCACACCGCACCGTTTTCGCTGCACCAACAGCTCTCGGAAAAGGTTGAAGCACGTATCCTGCGTCTTTTTTCAGACTCCTTCGTCTACATAGATGAAGATCAACACTCAACATAAAGGAGAAAGACAATGAACAATCAATCCGCTATCAATTTTCCTGCTTCCAGTCGTGTCCATATCGCATTAGCTGTGACGGATTTAGAGCGTTCGCGAAGATTTCACGAGACTTTGTTGGGTATATCTCCGACAAAAGAGCGTCCAAGATACATCAAGTTTGAGCCGTAAGATTCATCAGTAAATAACCCCGCCCAAAGGGCGGGGCTTTTGAAGAAATTTAAAACAACTTCATCGAGCAATACATTTGCACAAGGCGTCGTCGAATATCTTCTCGAATAATTCGAAACAGATATTGCTAAGTCTGGGCGATGTGCCATTTCGTCTCATAACCCGTATGGTTTGTTCCTTAAGCTGACATGCGCACAGGCAATCACAACCGTGACCGGCCGCCGCGGCCGGCTGAACGTTTCCTCCCCGCCCAAAGGGCGGGGCTTCCACGTTCGTTTTAGTGAATTTGACCTTGGATGAAGTCGAGGCGACCAACACCACCAGTCAACCGACGATGCACTATGGGGTTCAGCTTAAAAGAGCACAAGCGGTCCAGGAGGCCATCACAAACCTTTCCCAGGAGGACTGAAGACCCGTGTCGAAGAACATACGACATGCTGCTATGCGGTTCAGGACAAGGTGTGGGTGGTAGACCCGGATGGAAACCAATGGAAGGTATTCGTGGTGTTGGAGGCGGACGCTCACGAACGGAAAAAAACTGGTTCAAGTTGTTGTGCCACGAATGTGATGGAAGCATCATCCGTTGCCTGTTGCTAATATAACAGCGCAATGTAGCCGAATTCGTGACAAAAGAAGAGTTGAATGACCGACAAGATACTATCAACTGAAAAAATTTGGGAGCTTCTCAGTACGAAACTGAGAAGCTTCCTGCTTCAGCGTGTCTCCGATCCGCAAGTAGCAGATGACTTGCTTCAGGAGACATTCTTACGAATACATAAAAAGTTAAATGATATCGAGGACGAGCAACGTCTGACGGCCTGGGTCTTTCAAATCGCCAGAAATTTGGTGATTGACCATTATCGCTCCAAGAGCCGTGATCCGGCTGCCGCGATGCCAGATGATGTGGAAAACCCGATTGACGAAAAAGATAATTTAAACAAGTTGGTCATGAGCTGGTTACCGACGTTCATTGCTCAGCTTCCAGATACCTATCGCGAGGCGGTCGAACTCTATGAGCTGAAAGAGATGCCGCAACAACAAATTGCTGACCAGCTCAATATTTGGTAGAGCCTTGTAGGCATATAAGTCCTCATTCTTCACGTAGGACATCGCTTACATTTCACGACGAAACTGACCTGGCGCCTTCCCTGTAATCTTTTTGAAGGCAATCGAAAAAGCCGATTCCGACTGATACCCAACTTCCTCAGCAATTTGTCCCATCGAGTACCCTGAGTTCAACAAAAAATTCTGTGCTTTTTGGATTCGCCAACGAGTCAAATAATCCATGGGCGTTTCTCCAATGGCTTGCTTAAAACGTTCGGCTAAAACCGACCGAGAGACTCCACAATCTTGCGCTAAGGAAGCCAGTGTCCATTTATTGTCAAATTTTCTATGCATGATCTTCAGAGCCTTGACTAGGATTTCATCCTTCAAAGCCTTGAGGAACCCTGTTGGTGGAGGGGTTTCTTGAATATATATGCGGAGGATTTGGCTAAATATCACTTCAGATAGATGATCCAAAATAGCCGAAGAACCAAGGCGTTCGGAGTTTGCTTCATCCTTCAGTAAGTGATGCACATGAGCTAACCATTCAAATTCTTTTGAATCAGATCCCTTGATATGAATCAGATCAGGCAAGGATTCGAGAAGGGGATGTCCTATCCTCCAGTCATACTCAAAAGCCCCGCAGAGAAACTTTGTCGTTTCTCCCTTTCCTCCATATCGCAAAGGTCCCTCGCTCATCGAAGTCACGGTCGATAGTATTTCCGCTGCTGGGAGGGTCGAACCATCGACACTGTGCATTAAGCTATGAGCATCACCGTGAGGAAATAGCATGACATCCCCGTTGGTTAGAAAAATGGAACGATCATGCCCAGTCTTTTTGATCCAGCAAGACCCGAAGGTAATGATATGTAGAATGGCCACATTGCCACGCGGAATATCCATCCCCCAAGGCGCTTGAAATTCAGCCTGCAAAAAGATGCTGCCCTTTAGTCGCAACTGACATAACACGTCGCTCAACACATCCATTATCATCTCCTATTAGTATTGGACGATTTCACATAATTTCAGGACGGTTAACTATAGGGAGTCTCTTCAGAGCAGAGTATTGTTACATCAACACTCATTTAATCGCGTCGACCGACTTGTTGGTCCATGAAATACCCTATGTCCACGGCACGTCAATCATACATACCTTGGGAAATTTCCTGTATACGGTTATCAATACAAACGGGAAATGAGGAATTCCTATCAGCGTCCTTGAGACATCAATTCATCAAAGCAGATGCATACTTGATAACGAAAAATCTAAATGGAGGATCGTAAAGATGAGAAGGAGCAACAGACTTCCCTTTGTTTTGGTCATCTGCGTCATCCTCAGTGCACAGGCATCTATCGCCTTGAGCATATCAACGCCTATCGAATTTGTATTCGGTGAAGGCATCATCAATATTGGTGGATCACCAGGTGGTGCGACGAACGCGGCCGTTGGCGATACCACGTTTTCAATTGGAGACGTGAATTTTACTGGTGGAGAAGTCATCAATTTAGGAATTCCAAATTTCTACGCATCAGGACCAGCAGCCTATTCCTTTAGTACACCCAATGCGACCTCACCCGGGCAAATCACCTTCAACGTCCCAGCGCAATCTGTGGAGTTTTTCTTTGTGGACCCAGGTGTTCCAACCTTCGAGGCCGAAGCCTTTGGAGTTTCTGGCCAATCGCTCGGAACCGCGTCCAGTCATAATACAACTTTTTTCGCAGACCCGAACAACTTCGTGACTTTCGCTGGATTGCGCAGCGATCCTATCGCGCGCATTACCGTTAATGGCGGTGCTATTGATAATGTCACGGCAAGTCCAGCAGCAGTTCCCGAGCCACATACCATACTGCTCTTTGGAACCGGAATCGCTGGTCTAGTCGTTTGGCGAAAAAGTCAGAAAAAGAAAGCATCGTAAACGAAACCTTGTTCTCATCTTCGATGATCAAAATGATGACGCCGGCCAGAACAGTGATTCAAAGACTCTCTTCCAGTGGCAACGGAACAAAATATGCTCACATTCTAAGATGATTCATGACAAACCAAGCAATCAGCTTTTTTTGCTAAGACTTCATTCACGTAGTTGAACGATGAAATTCACAACCCACTGAACATTCTAAGCGCATCATTTCTACCACGTGGGCATTCATCACTTTGCTCAATGAAGAAATTTCATCATCTTCCCGTAATCTTTGAGACCTTATGTTCGTTCATCTCGGCCTAATTTTTGACTTAAGCATAGCGCAGATATTTGAGAGCAACTAAATTTATGTACGAAGACACAATCGTTTTGGATGTCGCAATAACCCCAGCAACTCATATTCATACCTATCACACGGAGGACGATAGTATGATGGCCGTATGCCCAGAAAAAGAACGTGCATTTTTGCGAAAGTAAAAAAAAGCGCGTGAGCAGGAAAAAAGTTCCTCGCTAAAGACTTTGCCAACAATCACAGGTGTACTCATCAATACGCACTGTTGTATTTAATTCGAATAAGGAGATATTCACATGACAGGCAACAAATCTCATCTCTTTCGTGGAGCCACTTCCATGCTTGTCTTGGCCACGTTTAGTGGATCGCTGGCTCTAACAAGTACGGTTCAAGCTGGGCCTCAAGGTGAGGCTATCATTAATGATCAGGGGTCTATAACACCCCTGCTGGTCAGAAATGAAGGTCAGGGAAGATTTAGCAAGGACAAACGGTTTAACAAACGAAATCGAAGAAAGAAACGGGACAATCGCCGAGAAAGAAGAAATCCAGAGATTCGTGAAATTGTGGAATTCAAAAAACGCGGAGACATTGTGAACATCCCTGCCCCTCTCAAACAACGACTTGTTGAACTACAAATTCGACCGCATACCTATTCACCGCAAACCGCGTTTGCTGAAGCGGACGATGCCAGTCAGCTCTTTCAGTACTATTTGCTCGATACAACAGGTTTTCAGCCAAATGTGTTCACCAGTCGGATTCCTGGAATCAACGATCAAGCCATCCAAACAGGTGCGAATTCCGCCAATGGCGGGATCCCAACCATTGGAGCCGTTCGAGTCGCCTTAGAGCCCAAAGAAGGGTTACCGACTGATCCAGATGACCCAGGCGCCTTCATTGATATGTGGACCGATGTATCGGGATTGTTTGTGATCAACAATGAAGCCGGGTGGTACGAAGGGTGGATGATCCGTGATATCAAAGTGCCAGTTGTATCAGATGAGCTCCGATCAGATGGCACGCCACAATATGGCACCATGACTGCTGCTGATGCGGCAGCGATTGCGGCATTGGGTACGGGCAATAATGTGCCTGGCAATTTCTATACGACTGATGGAAACACCGTCCGCTTCCCGACGGCCGGAGACCTGTTCCCCGATCCCGCTCGACAGAACAATACCATTCCCTTCCCGGTCAGTATTGGCGCCTTTAATGCCTTACAACAAAGCGATGTCCATGCCTACTGGGAATTCAACTCAGGTACCAATTGGGTCTTTCCGCATTATGAATTACCCTTTACAGGCGGTGTGCCAGGAACATTTGATGCGGGCTTGCAGTATGCCAGAGCATCGATCGTGCCTGGCTCAGGTCCATCAGGTGTCACAAACGACAGCCGTGATTTAGGAGATAATCCCGACAATCCTCGAGACCCTGATCGCACAGAGCGAGATCCTGGAATCGAATTCCCAGATCAACGCGAAACACGACTCCGGTTCATTCCAAGCAAGCTAACGGAAGAAGTGTTACTGAATGTGTTTGTTCGCTTGACGTCGTTTGAACCTGAGATCACAGATGTTGGGCAACGCATCTTTGACTCATATGCCCAAGAAATTGCAAGAATCGATGATGATGGCGATGGCGCCCTGTCGTTTGCAGAAACGGACGTCACTGAAGAATCTGATGGCCTCTCAAATCGACGACTCTATCTGTCGCCTCGTCAGTTTAATCGGTTTGCGATTACACGAGAATTAAATGATGGGTTGCTCGCTCCACGCTTTGCGCCAAGTACGCGCTCCTATGTGGCGAGTGGTGAATTAACCCTAGTCGACCCCTCCGTGGAAGCCTCGGTCCCACGCGATGCGGATGATCGATAAAGTAGCCTGAAGTCCATAACTTTATCAGGGCTCAAGTGTGATAACCGGAGGTCTCGCAGAATAATGCGTGATCTCCGGTTTATTTCCTATAAGTCAGTCAGGGAATAATGGGGTCAGGCGTGTGTTAATGCTTTAATGTATTGATGCAACTTGGACGAGTCAAGCCCAAAGTTAGTTGAGATTCTCCACGGCTCCGAGGTTCATGTTACGCAACCTTCTTTGACGCGGTCTTCTCCATATTCAAGTCTCGCTGTAGGGCCTCCCGGAGCTTGGACAAGTGCCGATAGCCCTTGACTCTGCGGAGTCGCGGCTCAATATCCAGCCACGCCGTGGCCAACCACCGCTGTCGCTGATTGGAGTTCGTCCAGCGATCGACCTTGGCACAGCGTTCCTCCACCAAGGCATTGATGGATTCTAGGCAATTCGTTGTCTTGAAAGACAAGCCGAAGAGGGCCAACACTCCCAGCCGATGCAACGTCAATGTTTCCTCCAACCCTTCCGCTAAACTCCGCGCGGCCGATTGGTTGCGGTCCTCCAATTCCGCCTGCAAGCGCGTGAGCGCGGCTCTGGCTTCCACATAGGTCGGGCGCTGATACGCCCGTTGAAGCCGGCGTCGCCAGGTGGCCTGCTCCCCTTTCGGTAAATGCCTCACCACATTCTCCCGTTTGTGCCACTGGCATCGCTGGACCAGGGCTGATGTCCCAAAGGCCTGTCGCACGGCCGCTCGTAGGCCTTTCCCCCCATCAATGATGAACAAGAGCCCCTGCGAACTGGTGAGGCCTCGCTCCTCCAACTCCCGGAGAAACGACGTGAGGACTGGCTCGTTTTCCGTCCCCGTTTCCACAAAACCCAGGACGTGCTTCTCTCCTGTGAGGGTGACCCCGACCGCCACCATCGTCATCTCGGCAAAGGTCTTGCCATCAAGAAAGATGGCCAGCAGATCCAGCTCCCTCAAATCGCGTTCCTGTAATCCCTTCAACTGCTTGGCGCTGGCCTGGGTAAAGTTCCGCGACACCGTCGAACTCGACAAGCCAATCGCTCCGGGGACGGCAGCGGCGGCCGCTTCATAGTTTCGGCAGGAAATCCCATACAACACCCGCTTGAGGAGAACCTCAGCCAGCTGGCCCGTGCCGCGGAGGTGCGCCAGACTCTCTAAGGGGATTTCCCCACCGCCCTCCACGGATTGGATACGCGGAATCTTGCACGGATGCCGTTGCCCCGCCAGCCGGACGCTCCCGGGATTGCTCCCGTGACGATACCCGGGGAGCTGTGCCGCCACCTTCCGTGCATACCGGATCCCCGCCAATGTCCGCACCTCATCCTCTAAGAGCTCACGAATCCGCATCAAGCCCAAGGGAATAAGGGCCTGAATACATTCCACCTTCGTCTCCACATCAAAGTCGGCATACTCTTCGGCGCGAAGGATTTTCACGGGACCCAACCGTTTCGTCTTCTTGCGTCTCTTCGTCGTTTTCGCAATACTGCTCATGAAGTGGCTCCTTTGCGTTGTTGATGAGTGTCGGGTCTTCGTCGAACGCCATCTCATCACAGGTGGGGGAGCCGCTTCAAATTTCAACTAACAGTAGCACCCATTCACTTGGACATGTCCCCTTTGCGACTGCGCACACCGGCATCGATTTGACCAATATGCCGACTGAAGGTGGACGCAGCCCGATGAAAATAGACGGCCACCTCTTATCGAGTGGCCGTCCCGAAATGTCGAGCCAATCAGCCAATCGTCCTGCGCGCTGCTGAGAGAACTCGAGTGCGGGCTGACCCACGCAAACCTTCGTCGTTCACAGCATAGGCCCTACGGTTAAAGGCAATGAAGGCAGCAGCAGTAGGAGGGGCACCCATTATGACACCGTCCGATGCGTGCAGTCTGGCTGTTCTGGCCATGGCCCAAGAGTCATTGATTGACTGGATTAACGCAATAACGCAAGCCTGACCCATTTATTTATCTGCAGAATTCAAAGTGTATTATCTCTCATAGCCTGGTACCCTCTTCTTCTTTTTCAGCTGCTAGACTCGATTGCTGTTCTAACCACTTCAAGAAATCATTTCCGGATTGAATCATGACACCACCAGCGGATTTTGTGGATTGAACTAATGTGTGAATTGCTTCTTGCGTCATACTTTCTTCGCACGACCCTTGTTCCTCTATCCAGTGGACGGTGTTTCCCACCACGACAACACTGCCAGATACAATAAAAGACGTGACAGGAATAGCTACGAGGCTCAACGCCACAACCAATACGCATTCAGGTTCTGAGCAATTAATGGAGCCGTGAAGAAGAGACACCTTTGACTCCGAGAGGTCAAGCTCCCATTCTCTTGACCAGAGTTCGCAATCTTCTGCGACGTCCTTATGCGCTGGTATCACTGTAAAGCACCCTGTGATGAGCACTGACAGGAGGAGCAAGACGGGGATCCACTTTTTATGAAAGGGTAGCAATGAAGAGAACATGATTAGGATGTGGTTCCAAGATTATCGTTCGCAATCTGTTTTAAGGCGCGGAGATTTATCTTGCCTGTGCCTAATATGGGAAGGGATTTCACTTTCATGAAGTGATTTCCACGAGGAATAAAAAGGTTTGGTAGCCCTCTGGCTGAGACCTTTTCGAGGAGTTCGGGAATAGCCTTCTCATCAAGAGTGCTAAGGACGGCGAGTTGTTCGTCTTTCTTTTCGTCAGGAAGGGATCTCACGGCTAGGGCTTGCGTCTCGACGTTAGCTGCTTGATGAAGAGCTTCTTCCACTTTACTATGCGGCACCAGTTCTCCTCCGATCTTCGAAAATCAAGAGAGGCGATCGGCAATCACGATAAAGCCGTCTTCGTTGACTTTGGCGATGTCGCCCGTATGTACCAGCCGTCATGTATGGCTTTCGCTGTTAGGCCATCGCGTCCTAAATATCCTTTCATGACATTGGGTCAGAGGTGGCCCGGATTCTTGGACAGGTTTGCAGCAATGTTAAACGACAACTCATTGGTTGATGTTATGCCGCTTGCTTCGTCTCATTAGGCTCAGGGCTCTGCCAATGAAAGAGCTTACAAACCGCATCAAGTGTTTGTCCAGCAAACGTCGAATGAGGCCGTGTTTGGTTTTCATGGCTGAGCCATGCGCTAATCTGCTGGCGCGCTTGAGTGCCCGTTTCAACGCGGATTCATACAATAAGCGCAATTCCTCAAGGCCTCTCACTCGGGTACGATGCGGTGACGATACCATTCATCTGACCCAAGGAGTGATAGTCATGAATTCGTATCAGCATGTCAGCGACCAAGAACGGATTGACATCTGGCAGGCTCGGCGAACAGGGAGTACGCAAATCCAGATCGCCAAGGCCCTTGGCCGCCATCCTTCAACGATTAGCCGTGAACTCAAACGGAATACCTATGCCCGCTGCCACATGTATACGTATGACTGGGCTCGGCAAATCGTGCAAGCGCGGCAAGCCTGTGCCAATTGGCAAAAGTCTCGCAAGCTGACAGATGACCTTGCGCCCATCTTCACACAGCTCATACGGTAATACTTGAGTCTTGTACAGGTCAGCGGGTACTTGAAGCAGCATCACGCCATCAGCCTCAGTCATGAAACTATCTACCGGTTCATCTACAGCGATGCCACCCGCCACGCCCAATTGAAGCCATTTCTGCGACAAGGCGGGAAGCACCGCCGCAAGCGATATGGCTCTGACGTGCGCGCCTCGACTATTCCCAATCGACTCTGTATTACTGAGCGCTCGAAAGAAGTGGAGAAGAAAGAACGATATCAGCTCAAGTTTCATCGGCTTCGCCGTCATTGAGCAATTTATAAAATTTCACGATGGTCCGGTTTTAAATCACAGGGACTAGAGATAAGTCACGTATATAGCCGGACTTACCATGACCATTCAACAAGAGACTTGACCCACATCTTCCTGAGCCCAAGATACTCAACCGTGTCGGGCAATATTTGCGGCAAGGATGCAGAACGAGGTGTACTGGTGTAGGAGTATCAGTGTGTCCCTCGAATCCATTACTGGGGATGTTGAGTCGCCGTATTTCAGTATGGCCGCCGAGGTCCTTCGGATGCGGTGAGAAATCGGCACACTATTCAAGAATAACTTCAAGCGAGAAATACTCGAAATATCCGAGCTGATATCTTTTGGCTGAAACGAGGGATTTCGAACCGCCAAACCCTCGCTGCCTATCAGGCTTATTGGCGCTTTGAAGAGTGACGAGTATGTTTTGGGGAAAATACTGCAAGACTGATTAATGTTTTTAATATTAATCAGTTACGGAAAATGGTGGAGGGCAGGGGAATCGAACCCCCGACCTCAACGTTGCGAACGTTGCGCTCTCCCAACTGAGCTAGCCCCCCACACATTTTGAAGGTTGGGATAGAAAGACTGAAACCGAGAAGTTGCTTCCTTAGACTATAGAACCCTCTGCAAAAGTTAGCTGCATTAAGGGTCTTGAGCCCTCGAATCGTTTTTTGAAATGTTCTTCTTGTCTCGCGTTCCCTTTTGTTTGGTCCTTGCTCCCCTATTCGGGGCTTGTCGGTGCCCCTCATGGGGGGCTTGCCTTCGTTAGGCTTCCGCGAGCAGGGCTCGCCGGCAGAAAAATATGTTGGACAGCGCACACAACGTTGTGAACTGCGCCGCGTTTTTGGCCAGGCCTTTATAGCGCAGTTTCCGGTGTCCCCACAGATGCTTGATCACCCGGAAGGGATGTTCCACCTTGGCTCGAATCCTTGAATGCCGGCGATTGCGTTTCTTTTGTGACGCAGACAGGGGATGCTTGCGGTAGCCGCGGTCCGAGAGCCCATAATAGAAGCCGTCCCTTCGGGCCTGGCGCTTGTCCGCTTGCCGGGTATAGGCGCTGTCACCGAACAGCGCTTGTTCGTCCCCGTGTTGCAACGCCTCCAGCATTTGTCCGTCATGAACTTTAGCCGTCGTAAATCCCGTCGAATGAATAATCGGCTGCCCTTGCGCTTGCACGCCGATATGCCCTTTGGCTCCGAAATGCCATTTGTTGTTCTTGCGGGTGGAACTCATTTCCGGGTCTCGTTCTTTGCGAGTGTTCTGCTTGCTCACCGGCGCAGCCAGCAAGGTCGCATCCACGATCGTGCCCGCTTTGAGCACCAGCCCATGGGAGTCTAAGTGAGTATTGACGGTAGCCAGGATCTGTTGCGACAGCCCATGCTCTTCTAAGAGATGCCGAAACCGGCAGATGCTGCTCTCATCCGGAATCACCCCACCAAAACAGTCAAACCCGAGAAAGGTCTGGAAACTGAGGCGATCATACAGAGCTTCTTCCATCAGGGGATCACTCAAATTATGCCATAGTTGAAGAAAATGAATGCGCAGCATCACCCGCAAGGCATGGGGCGGACGCCCGCCGGCGCTCTTATAATGCGGCTGAATGACCTTTTCCAATTGCTGCCATGGCACGACCTGATCCATCTCGTTCAGAAATCGCTCAATCCGCAAAGGCTTCGTTTTCATTTGGGACCTCATGGTGGTTTGCATGAGGCCTATTCTACAGAATTCAATCCCTTTTGCAGAGGGTTCTATAGGAATTATAGCGAAGCCTGAGGTATCTTGCTATCTCTTCGGCAAAAAGTTTTGTCGGCTCAAATTCTTTGTCCTTCGGCGTTCAGTAAACTTCAGACGAGATATTCTTTAGTAGAATACACCTTCCTCAATTCTAAGACTCTACCTCCCCTAGCCCCTCCTTACAAAGGAGGGGGAAATCTGAAAACATCTGGACTCTTGTTGTATGTATGTTGGTCATTCTCGTGAAACCGGCAATCTAGGGCTATTATTGCTTTCCTGGATGCCAGCCTCTACGGGCATGGCGAGTAGATTGGAGACCGTTTCATTTTAACTATTTGACTCCCTATTAAGGAAGAACTCGCACAGTTCGTCCTTTAAGCTGTAACCGCCCTTGAGCCATAAATTGGAGAGCTTGCGGGTAGAGTTGATGTTCTTGTTCTAAGATACGAGCTGACAAGGTCTCTGCTGTATCCTGTTCATGGATGGCTACAGCCTTTTGGCAAATAATTGGGCCTTCATCGACTCCTTCTGTCACAAAATGGACGGAACAGCCACTGACTTTAGCGCCCCATTCCAACGCCTGACTTTGGGCATTCAACCCTGGAAACGATGGAAGGAGGGACGGATGAATATTCACCATTCTTGAAGGGAACATTCGAATGAGGGCTGGAGTGACAATGCGCATATAGCCTGCTAGCACGACGCATTCAACTCCGTGCTTTTGAAGCATCTTACCCACCGCTAAATCATAGGCTTCTCGTCGATTGTTTTCTTGCGCAAACGGCTTAGGGTCAATGAACTGGGTCTGAATACCTCGTTCTTTCGCGAGTTCCAGCCCTCCTGCGTTCTCTTTATTACTGAGGACAATCTTGACGATGGCATCGAGTGTGTCTTCCTGAATGGCATCAAGGATCGCTACAAGATTTGACCCACGCCCTGAAATTAAGACTCCTAGTGCTAATGCCATCGTTCAAAAATTTTACGTTGAATAGGTCAGCTTGGTATCGGATGACGAACAGGGCGCAATTTTTCCCATCACCCAGCCGGCCATCCCCTGCCCTTGAATAGTCTCAATGATCTTTTCAGCTTCATTCGATGGGGCAACCACGATGAGACCCACACCCATATTAAATACGTTAAACATTTCTTCTTGCGCAATCTTTCCTGCTTGTTGAATAACCCCAAAGACGGGTAAGGGCTCCCAACTCTTACGAGAGATCACGGCGCCACTCCCTTCTGGAAGAATACGGGGCAAATTGCCGGTGATACCGCCTCCAGTAATATGGGCGAGCCCATGCAACCGACTCCCGTCCAATAAGGCCTTCACTAATTTAACGTAGATCGTTGTTGGCCGAAGCAAGGCTTCTCCGAGCATTTCCGATAAGTCCGGCACTTGCGTCTCAGGAGTCCAGCCTTGTTCTTCGAACAACACCCGCCGCGCCAGGGAATAGCCATTGCTATGCAGGCCGCTTGAAGCGACCCCGATCACGACATCTCCTTGCTGAATCTTATCTTTGCCCAACATTTCGGAGCGTTCAACCACTCCGACCGCAAAGCCGGCCAGATCATATTCCGCCTCAGGGTAACAGGACGGCATCTCAGCGGTTTCGCCACCAATGAGGGCACATTCCGCCTGCCGACAGCCTTCGGCGATCCCTTGAACAATGGCTTCGGCCACATCGATCTCCAAATGCCCCGTTGCTAAATAGTCTAAGAAAAATAGGGGTTCTGCCCCGCTAACCAGTATGTCGTTGACACACATGGCCACGAGATCGATTCCAATCGTGTCGTGGCGATTCATCATCCTGGCCAGCTTCACTTTGGTTCCTACCCCATCGGTGCCAGAAACCAGAATGGGTTCACGATACTTTTCAGAGGGAAATCGAAACAGGCCGCCAAAGCCTCCTAAATCTCCCATGACTTCAGGCCGAAATGTGGAACGCACTAACGGACCGATTCGTTTCACAAACTCGTCGCCCCGTTGAATATCGACACCGGCTTCGCGATAGGTCGTCATGTTCTTTTCCTTGTCATGAATCGATCGTTTTCACGGCTGGAGCAAGACCCAGCTCTACTAGCGTTTCAAGATGGGCGGTCTGAGGAAACATATCAAAGGGTTGTATACGCCGAATCTCATAGCCCTTTTCACATAATGATTTGATATCTCTCGCCAAGGACGGGGCGTCGCAAGAAAGATAGAGCACATACGGTACGCGCAACGCACCCAATTGGTCGATAATTTTGGGATTGAGCCCCGCACGCGGTGGATCCAGAAGGATAACATCGTACGCTCCGGATTGCACCGTCATGAGATAGGATTCAACGGAACTAATTTTCACCCGACACCCGGCAATGTTGTTCACTCGTAGCGACTCACGAGCATCATGAATGGCAAAGGGGTTCCCTTCGACACACGTCACCTGCGCACCCTGATTCGCGAGGGTGAGCCCTAATGGTCCGGTTCCCGCATACAACTCTAACACGCGTTTCCCCTTCAGCACTCCAAGCCGCTTGACCACCATCTTTCCTAATAATTGAAACACGTCCCAGTTGGCCTGCATGAATGATCGATAGCCCATTTTGAGACGCAACCCTCCATAGGCTTCCCAGAGATGATCCACGCCTCGTACAATCGGCTCATGCAGGGCGCGACGCCTCGAATCAAGTTCTGATGGATCCACGCGTTCATAGATCCACCCCTTGATGTTGGGTATCTCCGCACACGCATTCATCAGACGCTCGACATGTTCCTTTGTTGTGGCTCGGCCACGGAATATCAACAGACCCCCCAATTCCAGTCGAGACCATCGGATTTCTACACTTTCTAGATTCATGCCATCCATGACCAAGGCGCGAAGTTCAGTCCGAACAGCATCAATCACCCCTCGAAATCCTTCGTCCACCAGAAAACACGTATCAACCGGCAACAATTGTTGAGTCCCTGGTTCAAAAAATCCCAGAAATAGTCCGTCACGTCCCTCCCCAATTCCCAGACGAAGAACTTGTCGATAGCCATACGGCCTGGGAGAAGGGATCACCGAAGCAATGGGCACATCGGACATCTTTCCAATCCGACGGAGGATGTCTTCTAGAATCAATTGTTTTTGAGAACATTGTTCTTCGTACTGCACATGCTGAAGCTGGCATCCTCCACATCGCCCCACGACGGGACAGACTGGGACAACACGGCTGTCAGCCGACTCTTGGACGTTGAGCACTTTCCCCTGCGTGACGCCTTTTCGTCGACTGAGGATCTCGACTTCAAGGGTTTCACCAGGAATGCTCCCACCACACAAGACCACTTCGCCATTTAAGCGGCCGAGGCCAAATCCGCCAGCCACCAATTTTTCAATGTGGAGGGAATGAGACGATCCTGGAGGCAATGATTCAGGGGGAAAGGGTGGCTTGCTCGTTTTAATGTTCGGGTCGGAGTTCGACATTGAGCAATTTAATCTTTCGGTGTAAATGACTGCGCTCGATTTTTAATTCATCGGCGGTTTTAGAAACATTCCAATTATTTTCCCTGAGCTTTTGGGAGATCACTTCTCGCTCAAACACATTTCTGGCTTCCCGGAGAGAATCATAGTTGGTCCCTACGGAGAGTGCCGGGACGCCTGTTGGGGCTCGGACTTGTAAAAACATTTCGACATCCGGCCCATCAATCACTGGCTTCGGGACCATAATCAGCAACCGTTCAATGAGGTTACGAAGTTCCCGAATGTTTCCCGGCCAATCATGTCGTTGCAACGCTTCAAGGCCATGGGCATTAAACTCTTTGGGTTTCATCCCCTGCTCTTCTGAGTGCATTTTAAGAAAATGCTGAGCGAGCTCCGGAATATCATCACGTCGTTCCTTTAATGTCGGGACCACGATAGGAAGGACATTGAGCCGATAGTAGAGATCTTCTCGGAAATTGCCCTTATGAATTTCATCCGATAAATCTTTATTTGAGGCGGCAATGACTCGAACCTGGACATTCAAGAGTTTCGTCCCACCCACACGTGTAAACTGTTGCTCTTGCAACACGCGCAACACTTTGGCTTGTGTGGCCAAACTCATATCGCCAACTTCGTCTAAAAACAATGTGCCGCCATCCGCAAATTCAAACTTCCCTCGCTTCATCGAGGTCGCCCCACTAAACGCCCCCTTTTCATGACCGAACAATTCACTTTCTATCAAGGTCTCGGGAATCGCCGCACAATTGATCTCAACAAACGGCTTATTATGCCGAGGACTTTGCAAGTGAATGGCCCGGGCCACTAATTCTTTTCCTGTTCCGTTGGCTCCGGATATCAAGACGCGACTATTCGCTGGTGCGGCCATTTTTATCATGTCTCGAAGCCGGTTCATCGATGGAGAAGACCCAATCAGCTCAAACCGTCGTTCTACTTGGATGCGGAGATTGAGATTTTCTTCTTCCAGCTTCCTTTGGTGCAAGGCATTGCGCACCAAGATGGTGACTTTTTCCAAATCCAATGGTTTTTCTAAATAATCATAGGCTCCTAATTTGGTGGCTTTCACGGCGGTTTCGATTGAACCATGTCCCGACATCATCACGACGAGAATACCTGGGAACTGCGAACGCAATCGCTTGAGCGTCTCTAGCCCATCCATTTCTGGCATCCAAATATCGAGGATGACGAGATCAGGAGAATCGCTCCGAACGACTTTCATCCCTTCCACACCATTGGAGGCCACAATGACCTGATATCCTTCGTCTTCAAGAATACTACTCAGCGAATGTAAAATGGCTGGCTCATCATCGACGATACAAATAGTTTCTGCCACGCGACCTCCTCTTTAAGGATGTGAATATTGTCCGCTCATAACCACACCCCGGCTCGACCCATTCTCCACACACGACCGTTCAGCCATGGACCATCGTCTGCTTCACAGAGGTAAGTCGAACCGAAAAATCGCACCTTGTGGATGATTATTTTCCGCATGGATGGTCCCATTGTGATCCGAAATAATACGATGTACAATCGCCAAACCCAACCCTGTTCCCGTTCGTTTCTTCGAAAAATATGGCACAAATAATTTTTCTTGATCTTCGGTTTGAATGCCTATGCCATCATCGGCCACATGCACAATCGCTCGATGTCGTCGCCAGTCGGCCTCCGTGGTGACCCACACATGGCCTTGATCATTGCTCGCTTGAATCGCATTATCAAATAAATTCACGAACACACGACGCATCTGCTCACGGTCGCAATTCAGATCAGGTAATCCCTCATCAAGCTGCAGAACAAACTCCACATCGCGATGGGCACTCGTGTACAGGGAAATCACCTTATGGATGATATCATGCAGTGACTCTTTCGACATCTTGGGTAAAGGCATCCGTGCATATTTCGAAAATTCATCGACCATGCCCTTTAAACTGGTGACTTCATTAATGATCACGCCGGTCGCCTGATCGAAAATTTCTTCAAAGTCTGGTGATTTTTCAAAAAACTTCTTGCGCAATCGTTGCGCGGATAATTGAATCGGGGTCAACGGATTTTTAATTTCATGAGCAATGCGCTGGGCGACTTCCTGCCACGCGGCGGTTTTTTGGGCCTTAATAAACTCGGTTCGATCTTCAAAGACAAACACAAACCCCAAATCATGACCCGCCTCATTTTGCATTCTGGAAATACTGAGACCCAACGTCAAGAGGCGTCCATTGGGGGTTTCCATCTGCCCTTCCATGGACAAACTATCCGTTTGTTCCACCAGCATTTGGTCATACGCTTTCTGAAACAAATACAAGCTAAATTGTTTAAAGGCATCATAGACCGGCCGCCCGCGTAATTCCTCACCCTTGACCCCAAGAATACGCTCTCCAGATGGATTAAACCGTGTCACGAGTCCGGCCATATCAATAGACAAGACTCCAGCCGCAATCGTTTCGACAACCGCTTCGGTGTAGGCTCGCCGTTGATCAATTTCCACGTTGGACTGAATAAGCGACATATTCATTTCTTCTAACCGCGATTTATTGGTTCGCAAATCAGTAGTCATTCGATTAAAAGATTGCACCAACGTTCCAATTTCATCCGTGGCTTTCACGTCAATGGTGATATCCAAATTCCCTTTGGCAATGGCTTCGGTTCCTTCAGCCAATCGTTGAATCGGCACCGTAATACCCCGAGCCACATAAAACCCGAACCACGTGGCGCCAAAGAGAATAAGGAGGGTGACCACCGCCACGAAAAGATAAGCACCGCCCTTAATGGGATTTTTCATGGATTTAATCTGACTATATTCTTCAAATTGCTTAGCAATGGCATCCATTTTTCGCAATAAGGATTCGGGAACATAGGACGACACCACGACTACCCCTCGCACCTGATCGACGCTGGTACTGCCCATAATTGGAGCGGCCGCACGAATCAATCTTCCTACGGGGGCTTCTTGCGCCGAGGCTTGTGGCATTCCACGATCCAACACTTGCAACACCAATTGCCCCACAGGAAGACTCAGCACCGCATCAGATAGAGCTGGATCCATCATCCGAGCTAACGTTTCCATTTTTGGAGAAAACACCTCCACCCCGGCCAAATGATATTCATGCTGCATTCGAGCCAGCATAGATTTCAGGAGTTCCCGGTGCTCGGGTTTTAAAATATCCTCTCGGAAAATTTCTTTGCTAATGACTCGCGCCGTATCCGACGCCAGATTTTCTCGCTCTTTTTGGTACAAATGCGCCACATCTTCTGAATCGCGCAACACATGCATCACCTGATCACTAAACCAGACGTCAATCACTTCACTAATCACCCCACTAGCCACCAGCGCT
Source organism: Nitrospirales bacterium (assembly GCA_965248225.1). Taxonomy (GTDB): domain Bacteria; phylum Nitrospirota; class Nitrospiria; order Nitrospirales; family UBA8639; genus Nitrospira_E. Next base: position 1,642,291 of record CBDFIV010000015.1, on the reverse strand, counting down.
AATAACACCGTGGGAATCAACGCAAACCCAATAAACGCCGCCACTAATTTCGACCGGAACCCGGTCCCGACTAAACGATTCCGTTTTTCAAAAAATGCCCTGATTAAATTTCGAGAAAGCAGCAGCGTGAGCGCCACCAAACCAACACTATCCAAGTACACCAAAAAGAGGACTAAGGCGTAGCTGGGGCTGGGAAGAATGGAATCAGGCAGGAGTGGACCGGAAAGGCCATATCGCGCGTAATAGATGGTGAGGGCAAGACACGGGAGCAAGAGAACTAAGACGATCCAAACCGGCGTATAGTGACGTCGGCGGCGCTTGAGGGCAGATTCCTTCGTCTGGGTATCTGGTGTCACAGACTCGGACGGAGCAGTTGTGCGGGGAAATTTCCGCGATTCTGGAAGATGTTCGGTGATCAGCGTCACAGGGCTTGGCATACGTCAAGATTCATGAATAACCCAGTCTGTAGGATCATTATTATCGAAGATCAGAGACTTCGCAAGACGCAGGCAGATAATCATGACGATCTCTATCGCCGACAGCCCTACGGATCCATGCTTAGAAGAGAGAGTGAAGAATTCGAACGATATCGCTCAAGATTTACGAAGACACACCTGAAGTGGCACTGACATATTTCATCCGGAGGGTATACAACATATCCCCGAGAACGGATGCTTCTTCAGTCGACAGGTTTCCTTTTGTTTTCTCCTCAAGCATCGACAAAATATCAATAATTTCTTTGGCTTGAGGCAAATTCACTGGAGGAGAAGATTGCTCAGGGTCCAAGGACTCACCCATGAGCATGAGTGCGGATGTCCCGAGTGAGAACACAAACGACGCGAATGAGAGTGGAGGCATGGGAATCGAGGATTCTGGAGACACGGGTGGGGCCTGGGCTTCAGGTGCCACCGACAATTCAGGCATGGGAGCCGCCGGTTCTTCAGAGGTGGAACGTCCCCGTTTATCCCGAACCACAAATCCTTGTTCTTCTTCTTCTTCACTCATGCTTCATCCTCCTTGTGAGAAAAAACAGTATCATTATCAGAGGGGGGCGATCAAGAATTCAGAGATTACAAGGGAGAAAGGAACGAGTATAATAACCCAACATTGAACCATCATACATTCAGGACATCGCTACCATGAACAGCCCATCTCTCAACTCTTCTTCGGCCACTCCACATGGCAAAAACTCCTTAACCAATGTCGTCGATATCATGGCCACCCTGCGAGGACCGAATGGTTGCCCGTGGGATCGGGAACAAACCACCGAATCATTGAAACCCTATCTTTTGGAAGAAGTCTATGAAGTCCTCGAAGCCATTGATGCCAAAGACCCAGTAGCCATCAAAGAAGAATTAGGTGACCTCTTGCTCCAAATCCTCTTTCACAGTCAAATTGCCTCAGAAGAAGGCCATTTCTCCTATGACGACGTCAAAAAGGTTTTAGGCGAAAAATTGATTCGTCGCCACCCCCATGTGTTTCAACAGCACGACCAGGATTCCCCTATGACCTCGGGAGAGGTCTTACGCCAATGGGAAGAAATAAAACAAGAAGAAAAGAGCGGGAAAGAGGAAGCCGCTTCAGTCTTGGCCACGGTCCCTAAGGCATCTCCCGCCCTCCAACGAGCCCTTCAAGTACAAAAACGCGCATCCCGTGTTGGCTTTGATTGGGACACCATCGAACCGGTCCTTCAGAAATTCAAAGAAGAGCTCGATGAACTGTATGTGGCAACCACAGCCGTAGTTGATTCATCAGATGATCCTCAGGCTTCTCTCACAATCACGCAGACCCATGCCGACATCGAAGATGAATTCGGTGATGTGTTATTTTCTCTGGTGAATGTCTCTCGATTTCTTCGAATCAATCCAGAAGAAGCCCTTCGAAAAGCCACGAATAAATTTATCACTCGCTTTCAATATGTCGAAGCACAAGCAACCAGACAGGGCCAACAGGTCAAGGATTACTCGGCAGAAACACTTGATCAATGGTGGGAAGCGGCCAAACGCCAGGAAGGCGAGGCATCCCAGCCTATGGGAACGAACCCTGATTCCACGCCATGAGTGACGAAGAACCCACAGAAGGTCGCCGAGTCGGAGTCCATCCGATCATTGTGGTCTTTGGTCTCATCTTTGGACTCTGGCTCTTCATCACCTTAATGATCCCCAAATCCAAAAATACCCCAACCCATGGATCTGGATCTTCCCCCAATGCTGTTGCGTCATTACCTGGCATCGTCTCCAGTGATCTCATCCCTATTTTTCACGTCACAGGAACAGTCATTGGGATGAATGCCATCATGGTACTGGTGCCGTCAGCCACGACCGAAAGCCAGCTCATCGCCCTTCTCCAATCGTTCCAAAAAGCCCGGCTCAATGGGACGCTCGAAGGGATCCTCCCCGCCACCACGCCTGAGGATAAACTGGGAACGTTTGCGATTGCGGATATTTATCTCTTTTCTGAAAAAGAATATGCCAATGAGGAATCGGCCAAATCGTTAAGTCGTGGAGCCCATGCCCCGGGGGAGTTTTACCCAAGTTCGATTCCCTATGAAGTGGCGATGGAAAAAGTCCGTGGCCATTATGCCATTGATTTGTACAACAAAAAGAAACTAGAGCAGGCCTCTATTGGGTTTGGTGAAGATGAAACTGGCGTCTATTCTAAACGATATCGGCGAGTCTTTTGATTTTTTGGGAAGGAAAGACGAGGGCTGTGTGTGTTTTTTTACAAAGAAGACGTGTGTTTGAGGCAGGATTTCTCTTACATTCCCAGTTGGTCTTTGAGCAATTGTCGTAGGGTGGTCTTTTCAGCTTGCATCCATTGATCCAACAATCCAAAGAGAGGCCCAACCGTATCCCCGACAAAGGGTCCAATCATAATGTCCAATCGATCATCTAACTGCCCATCAGCATCAACAAGTTCTAACTTCTGATCAGCAATGGCCCGAACCAGCAACTGGTTACACCGCATTTGTTGGCCAACAGAACCTCCTGAAAATTCCAGAATCGTATTTTTGAGATAATCTAATTCGTGCTCGATTGAGACCTTAATTCTGACGCCCTGTGGTGTCGCCCAATTTGGACGTTGCACAGAGTAATCATACGACATCGCGGGCTCTTGAGGCTCTCGATACGGCCCCATCACATTTAAAACGGTTAAATCAGACGGCATCGCTATGTATCAACTCCCATGATCATGAATGAACAGATGTCGACAGCATCGGGTCCATCTGAGTGGCTTGTTTGGATCTAGAGGCTATTTGAATCAACCCCCCTGGCTCATTGCCTTCGGTCGGTCCTGCCCAACCCTGCAACCCATCCTTGATGTGATACACATGGCCAAAGTTATGGCGACTCAGAAAATCAGCGGCTAATCGACTCCGATCTCCGCTCGCACAATACACCATAATTTTTTCAACGGTCAGTGGAATTTCAGCGTGGTACCGCATTTCCAAATGTTCCACGGGAATGAGTGTGGCCCTAGGAATATGGCGCTTGGAAAATTCTGCACTAGTCCGCACATCCAGCCAAAAGATCTGTTCGGATGGCGATTCAAGCATCAAAAATCCTTCGGCCTCTTTGGCAGAAATTTCATGATACAACCGCCCAGTTCGAATCAGTTGATCGGACACTGGCTTTCCCATGGCTAAAAGCGCCGTTTGAATACGCAATGGTTCAACCGTCGCCTCAATTTGTGAGGGAAAAGATTTCACTTTTTGCTCAAGATAATAACGCTCACGTTTGATATCAGAGAGATCCTCTCGGGCACGCCACGCCATCCACCATGCGAGAGTGGCAACGAGTAGGCTGAGGATACTGAGGATGAGTCCAAATCCACTCATGGCAACAAGCTATGAAAGCGGTGAAAAACCACGGAGAAGAGTAACAAGACAGCGGGAGTGTGAATTGGTCGGGGCGAGAGGATTTGAACCTCCGACCCCCGCGTCCCGAACGCGGTGCGCTACCGAACTGCGCTACGCCCCGATTATGACCGACACCTTATTTAAATGCTAGAAGGCTTCACAGCCAACCCATGCGCTTCACCCACAGCTTGGCACATCAATTGGCCCTTGAAGACACTCACGCCTTTTCGAAGGCCAGGATTCACGCTGATGGCCTCGTCTAACCCTTTTTCAACCAGCTGGACTATAAAAGGTAACGTAGCGTTGGTCAAGGCATAGGTCGCGGTAGACGGGACGATGCCTGGAATATTTGGCACGCCGTAATGGAGCACACCATCAACGTGATGGATGGGATCAGTATGCGTGGTCGGTCTGGTTGTCTCAGCACAGCCTCCCTGATCAACAGAGACATCAAGGATGACCGAACCGGGCTTCATCTCAGAAACCATCTCTCGAGTGATCACTCGAGGCGTCCGAGCTGCGGGAAGGTACACCGCTCCTATGACCAGATCTGCTCGCCGCAAATGTTCCTGAATCATGGTCCGGCTGGAAGCTATGGTCACAATACGATTGTGATAAGAGGCATCCAGTGCCCGCAACTGGGAGAGATCTAAACTTAAAACGGTCACCTTCGCTCCCATACCAACGGCAATCGTGACTGCGGCGGCCCCCACCACTCCGGAGCCAAGAACCACGACTTCACCGGGTGCCACACCTGGGACACCCCCTAGCAATGTTCCAGATCCACCTTGCAATTTTTCTAAAAAATGGGCTCCGATTTGTACGGACATTCGACCAGCAATTTCGCTCATCGGCCGCAGAAGCGGGAATTGGCCTTGGCCATCTTCAATCGTTTCATACGCAATGGCGGTACACCCGCTCTTCAAGAGGCCTTCCGTCAAAGGCTTTGACGCGGCTAAATGGAGATAGGTAAACAGCACATGCTCGTTCCGCAATAGGGACCATTCTTCCGGTTGCGGCTCCTTGACCTTCAGAATCAATTGCGCTTCGCCAAAAACTTGTTGAGCCTTCGAGATGATCGTGGCTCCAGCTTGCAGATAGACTTGATCGTCAAAGCCACTCCCCTTCCCAGCGCCTTCTTGAATAAGAACCCGATGCCCACGCGAGCACAATTCTTTGGCGCCATGGGGGGTGAGCGCGACTCGAAACTCCTGATCTTTAATTTCTTTAGGAACACCAATCACCATGGACAGACTCCTTTTCCTTGCTCTGCGATACGATGACCCTCACATCCCTTTCTGAAAACCTGGTTAATCTCTAGAGTCCCCTTGAGACTGAATACCTTTATCACCTAGACAGCTTTAAGAATCCTCAGGTAAGATTGGCCCAATTCTTTATCGGAAATTTGTTAGAAATAATCAATGAAATTGCCCATTATGAGTAAGTTTACCCACCATATTTTTGTCTGTCTGAATGAACGGCCCAAGGGCGATCCACGGGGATGTTGTGCGGCTTTGGGTTCGGTGGGATTGCATGCCTTTTTTAAAAAAGAGGTTGAACGCCTTGGTTTAAAAGGGATCGTTCGAGCGAATAAAGCCGGCTGTTTGGACCAATGTGAGTATGGACCAAGTGTGGTCATTTACCCAGAAGGTGTCTGGTATTGGGTCGGCAAAGAAGCGGATGTCACAGAAATCATGGAACGCCACATCGGTAAAGGGGAAATCGTGGAACGCCTCCTCATGCCTGGGAAAAATGGCACCCTCCCCATGGTCCAAGCGTAACGTCTTCTTCAAGATCGCCTTTCACGACTGAACATTCACGCTCAGATTACTCGACAGTCGAATACGGTACAATTGAGATCTCTCTTATGGGCAATGAAGAAAAATGGAAAGCCAACTTACAAAAGGTGGCCTATCTTAAAACGTTTCCAGGATGGCTCTCTGCCTGGAAACAGAGCATCGGCTCCACCATTGAAGACGTCATTTCCATTCCTGATGAGGATGCCCATACCGTGCTACTCCTCTCGAAGGGAATGTTCATCGTGACACCTCAAGCCCATGACGAACCTCAAATGGTGACGGCCGGTCTTTTAGCAGCCCGGCCACACCTCGAACTAACACATGTTGAAGCCTTTCAAGAATATGACCGACTTACAGCGGTTGACCAAGAAGCGGGACGAACGGCACGATTAGGAAATATTCTGAATGCTATCGACAATAATCTGGAACGAATCCCCGAACTCAAATCCCATATTCGCAAGTTAGTCAGCCAATGGGATAACGAAAGTCCTCGCTCATCATGAATATGTTCGAAATGTTTTCTGGAGCCCTATTTGAAGGAGTCAGCCCTATGATGGTAACAAGAGACCACTTAGTCAGACACCCAGACCGGTGCACACATAATGCGATTTGCATTCCGGTGTGCCCAACTGGATCTTGGCTTTCAACCCCTCCCTATAAATTTGATTCATCCCGATGCTTAGAGTCGTGCCGACTCTGTTTAGATGCCTGCCCAACCCAAGCCATTTATGGAGTCTTCCGTAAAGGAGAAAAACTCCTCAGCCCCAAACAAGAGTAAGCGAGGTACCCCCTAAATAATTCGTTTTCGCCAATATCCCCAATACGCCGTCCCGACGGTGCCACACCCTCCCGTGAGCCCCGTCGCTGCCACAATGCCATACACATCCCGTCGTGCAATCTTGACCGACTGATCGGCTTGTAACACCTGTTGAGAAATCGACAGGGCTTGTAACGTTCGAATACCAATGAGAAGAGGCCACATGCAGGCTAATCGCAACCGTACTTCCAAGCGAGGAATGGCCATTGTGTATCGCCAACCCTGGTCCAGATGATCCCGAGCTTCTTGAATCAATTGCCGAAATACTGGTCGAAACGTCTTGGCTGAGGATGGATCGAGCAGTTGCTCGGGGGAAAGATTAACTTGCTTTAGTAACACCTCGGGGATGTAACATCGTCCATTTTTTAGGTCTTGAGGCAGATCCCTCAGGATATTGACCATCTGTAGCCCTTTTCCAAAACGTATCCCAAGAGGGATCATTGTGGGTTGTTCCCAACGCCGCATCCCAGGAAGATGAGCACACGTCATCTTTGTCCAGAACTCCCCAACACAACCAGCTACGGCATACGTGTAATATTCGAAATCGGGTACGTCCTGTAATGCACGCACCAATTGGCCATTCTTCTGAGGAAATTGCTGAAGGTCAAATTCCATTCCGCCAATCAGGACGGAAACAACATGCGCAATGTGAGTGCGATCAAAATAATTGAACCCGAGATAAATCCGAAAACATTGTTCGAGCTTTTCAAGTAAACGTCGTTCATCAGGATTCGATTGCTTCGTAATGATTTGGGCTTGAATGGTCTGGATTTTCTTCCATTCAGGAGCTTCCTTTCCCATTTGCCGCTTGAACTCTTGCAGGCATTGCAAACGAACGACATCATCCAAATCCCCTGTATCAGCAATCGTATCAGCCGCGCGGGCGAATAAATATGCGAGGCCTATTTGAAAACGAACCGCTTGGGGTAAAATAGCGAGGGTGAGATAAAAAGAACGAGAGACGCCTTTGAGCACATCTCCCAACAACACTCGATCAGATGAAGAAAGCGACATACCTTACTGAACGATGAGCCGACCTTCCATACCTTCCTCACGATGCGTGGGGAAAAAGAGTAATTGCTTATCACAATAAAATAGATAGATCCCAGGTTCGGTCAATGTCAGAATATGGGATTGACGCTCCCCGCTGGAAATATCGGCTTCTAATACCCGAACGCCATGTGGATCATCCAACAAGAAATTATGGGGGACCAGGAAAGACTCATTGTTTAATATCAATGCCATTGGCTTACCAAGAGTGACGGTTATTTCAGAAGGAGAAAAGACATAACTTTCCATATCAATCACTATCTCTGGTGTATTCGATACTCCGCTCTGCGGAAAATACTCTTGAGCTGTGGCTAAACTCGCTATGCCGAGCAGGATCATGGGTAAAACAAGTCCAACCAAAAATCGTGTATAATAAGAAACAGGCAACGCATTAAGGTTTCTACCGAAGATCATGCGCCTATGATAACGATTTCTATAGGAATGGTCACCTGATTCCTATTCTTGACTCTCAAATTCTCAGTGTTATCTTTATCAAGACCGTGAATGAGTTGGTATGTCGTAACTGGCCTGAGAGTCATGCCTCAGTCATAGCAGTACACTGAATTAGATCATCATCATTCATTAAAGCAGAATAGAAGCTTAAAGGAGGTTCCATATGAAAAAATTCAAAGGTATTGGGTTATTACTACTTGGCAATATCCTGATCTTTATCACGCTTTCGATTTCTTTCACGGTGCTATCTAATTACGTGCTTCCCGCCTTCGGCATCGACCTACGGGGGTCCATTGCTCAACAGGACTTATTATGGTCCTTCGTCATAGGATTTGGCGGGGCGTTTATTGGCTTAGCCTTTTCTAAGCAAATGGCTAGGATGTTTATTGACTGCACTCAAATTACCGAACCACGCACCCAAGCTGAGGTGATGTTGTATGAAACCGTTCAAAAAATTTCCTCCAAATTAGACATCACGATGCCAGAAGTCTGGATCTATGACTCGCCAGACCCAAACGCCTTCGCAACGGGACCCTCAAAAAACAATTCGATGGTGGCAGTCTCAACCGGACTCATGACTCATTTAAATGAGGGAGAACTCAGAGCGGTCATTGCCCATGAAATGGGACATGTCTATAACGGAGACATGTTTACCACAACCGTATTGGCTGGACTTATGAATACCTTTGTCTACTTTATCAGTCGGATGGTGGCACGAAATATTGGTGATCGCAACATCATGCTCTATTATGGGACGTATTTCTTTCTCCAAATCGTGCTGTCAGTCTTAGCGATGATCCCTATTGGCTGGTGGTCACGTCGCCGAGAATTTGCAGCCGATCGCTTTGCCGCCAATACAGTCGGAAGCCAATACATGATCGCGGCACTGGAAGGCATTGACCGATGGGTACAACGGTCGCAATTTGAATATAGTTCTAAGGATGCGTTGGCCACGATGAAAATTTCCGGACAATCGCGGAGTTTCATGCAGCTCTTTTCGACGCATCCCCCCATCGAAGATCGAATTGCCGCCTTGCGACAACTCTAACATTCTTCACCACAACAGACTTCCGAAAAGGGACTTGGCTCAACCAAGTCCCTTTTTTTGTCTTCCGCAAACACACTCAGTAAACGAATGATTTTTTTATAAACCGGCAAGAATTCAGTTACGACTGGAAACAGATGGTGTTTCTAAAAACACAGGAGGGATTTCAGGCAGACCATGTTCCTGCAACACAGGAAGAAGGGAAGAAGGAGGTTTGACGAGGGAAACGGGAATACCTAATTCTCGAAAATGATGTAACCCAAACCCACAGAGCACGAGTCCTATCGTATCAATCGATTCAATATCAGAAAAATCAATGACCACCTGTCGACTACTATACTGAGTGGACCGTTCAGTGGCTTCCTCAAACATCTGACTGACATTCTGATCCACAACACCAAACATTCGAAGAATGATGGCATGTGGTAACACTTGAAAACCCCACCGCATGACATGTTCGCTATTGGACATATTCGTGGTTCCCTGGGCCATTAAAAAAGGAGCCACCTGAATAGCGCTATCCAAGCAGCCCCCATCTATATAAGGGTATAAAAGAAATATATGATCTAAGCCTATGCATCCCCAACATTTTTTCCAACCCACCTTATTGACTATGATTTTCCCAAGAAACGTATTCTTTGTTCGGCGCGAAAATGCCTATTTCCCAACATATTCCACTAACTAAAAATTACTTGCCTTTCCAAAAGATGTTGGCTTTCGTCCTGGCAGGGGTCGGTCAGATGAAAGACGAAAGGATGAGGTAGCCAATCATTTTTACCATAAAAATGGCCAAGGGCCGATTGATCGTAATCAACCACCCCTTGGCCACACACAGGAGGATGTGCGTTCAAGCTCCAGTTTAGGGAATAGTTTTCACCCTAACCACCCACCAAAAGGGGTAGCATTCGGAATTTCAAAAATTCTTGGGTCCTTAAAGGTGCAGGGTCCCTAAACGACCATATATGAATAAAGAGGGGGGAAAGTGAGAGAGTATGATTCAAGCCTTCGCAGTCAGAACCAGAATCCTATTCCAGCAACTTGTGATCCAGAGTGATTATGTAAGATAGAGTGCCACAATCATTGCATCAACACAAGGCATTCAAGTTTTTTGATTGTGATGGGTTGCGATTGAGGTCGATCTGGAACCAGGAGTAGATTTCCCTCCTTTTCAAAGAGAAAAACATACAAGGGTTGATTACCTATATTCTAGAATCTAATTTCTGTTGAGAAGATTGCCTTAATCCCTGGTGCATCAATACCTGATCCATGTTCACGATAGGGCTGATCTAACGCATTTAGGAGTGAGAGCCGAGCAATAGCCCCTTCTCCAAAGTGGTAACTTGAACGAAAATTCAGTGTAACCCAACCGGGGGTACCATCAGGATTGATTCGAGAATCGGACCGATCGCGGAGGCTAAGTCGGTCTTGGCTATTCGCAAATCGTACGAATGATTCCAATCGAAGATCAGGAGTAATTTGGTACGCTCCCCCAAATCGGCCATTGAGTGGCGGAATGCGATCGGCTGAGTTGGTCCGCCCTCCACGAGTGGTTTCCTCTCCCCAGGTAAACGTCACGTTTCCAAATACTTCCCCTTGTTCATTCCATAACCAACGAAAACCTGTTTCAAACCCCAAAAGAGTCACTTCGTTAAGATTGGCATTTTGGACCACGACTCTCCCGCCACTGGTGATTGTCCCTGTAGGGACGGACTCAATCTTATCCTTGATCTTGATGAGAAACCCAATCAATTCTCCGGAAAGTGTTGGCGTTTTCCATTTGATTCCAGTATCAACGCTCCACGCCTTTTCTGCCTCTAAATTCGCATTCGGTTCATTGAACCGATTCCCTGGTCTTGCTCCCAAGGTTGAGAGATCAAAAATATTCGGAGTGCGAACGGCCCTCCCAAGGTTGACCACAAAGTTGACAGACTCAGTCAGATGAACAATTGATCCCACATCTCCCGTAAGTTCAGAAATCGATAAGTCAGTCCCAACGGAACGATCAGCTTTGGGTACTTCAATATCTACGTAACTCCAACGACCTCCCACCGTGACCTCCCAAAAGGAAGAGAGTTGTAGGGTCGCTTGTCCGTAGGCTGCCCCACTCGTTATTGATGAATGATTGGCAAATCGGCTGGACACAGAAGCCGTGTCACCTGTTACAACATTTTGGCGTGTGCGGTGACTGCGGACTTCATCTCGTAGCACTTGCACGCCGTATCGAAATATGGCGTGCTCTGCCCAATGGGAGAGAACATTCACGTTGAATTCCAATAAGCGGTCGCGATTTCCCTCTCGATCTTTTTCGAGACTGCCAAAATCCCGAATTCGCCGATCATCATTGATTTCTTGGAAGCTCAGGTTGGCTTCCACTCGATCAAAGAAAAAGGAACTCAGATTATGGAGGTACCGGGCATGGATAAAGAGGCGGTTATTAGGTTCAAAAAAAAACTCGGAGGAACTAGGCTGTTCTTGCCCAAATCCAGCCTGTAATTGATCAAACCGTGGAGTCTTTGGTTGTTCAAGAAATTGTACGTTCAACAAAATATTTTGGTATTCGTCACCAATAAATATTTTTCCATCTCCGGCAAAGGCATCAAAATCAGATGGACGTTGGCGACCGATATCCCCCCCTCCGCGAACATTGCCATGGCCTTGGTAGGTCAAGCCAGCACTAAGCCCCAATCCTTCAAAGCCACCTTTGAGAGTTAAACGGGTCATCCGTGATAAATCCGCACTCCGAAAGGCACCATGAAGAGTGCCATCCCATGTCCAATTCGTCGTATGGAAATGTGGAATAGAGGTCTTCACATTCACAACTCCACCTATGGCCCCATTCCCAAAAAGAGTGGGGCTGGCTCCACGCAATACTTCCATGTGATCCACATTATAGGGGTCCACCAATGCAAAATACTGATTCGGGGCTGATCGAAATATGGCGTTATTCAAGCGCATGCCATCAACGAGCATGACGGTTGAGCTTCCCAACAACCCTCGAAGGATCGGTGTCCCCTGTCCAGGTGTAGTTTCTTGAATGAACACTCCAGTTTCCCCACGAAGGGCCTCAGAAAGCGTGCGTGGAGCTCGTTGCTTGATAATCTCCTTTTCGATCTTGCTTTTTGCAGACGAGACTTCAAACCACGTTGGCTTTCCCTCTTTTGCTGTCACAGTGATGACGTCTAATTGTATTACGCCGTCTTCTGCCTGATTGGGCCCATCTGTTTCAATAGGATATTTTTTCCCTGATACCAAACTAGGGATTGCTAATACCAAACCAAGAAAGATAAGGGGTAGAGCGCCTTTCATGAGAAAGGAAGAACCGTAACTTCTCCAGGAATTTATCAGGGCTTTTTTGAGAAACGTTCCAAAGAGGAGAAAGTGCAGAGCTAACGATATTCGCGAAATGGTCTTGAGACATTCTTTGGTAATCTGGCCTAGGGGTAGCCATGGAGACTCTATCCACTCGTGAAAATGCTGCAAAATGAAACTTCAGACGAGATGATCAGTGGGCTGGGAAATTTCCGTGAGCACTCAAAAACCCTTCAATGGGTGCAACGATATATTTCGGAATTCGAAAAGAGGTATTGCATGGCTGCTCCTCAGGAGGAAATTCTTCGTATATCTATAGGTATCTTCACGGAAACGGGCGAAAAGTCCCATAAATTCAAAAAAGCCTTTTACAAGCAACAACTTGTACATGCTCAGTTGGAACCCGTGAAAGCAAAGCTACGTATTCATCTAACCTCTTGAAAATACGGGATAATTTTCATTTCCTAGGACTTTTTATCTGTTTGCGTGAACAAACCTTATCTACCGAACCGGATGTAATGCGGGACTGCGATATTGTTCCCCGAACCGTCTTTAGTGAGCGTATAGCCACCGGCAACCCATTGCTTGGGATTGGAACCGGACTGGCGTGAAGTGTTGTAGTCACCCCAACGCGTCGAGGACCTGGTGCTCAACGTCGGATAGTAGACGACAAAGTCGCCCCACACACCCACAGCATGGCTGCCGTGATAGGGGCCTCCGCCAAACGCGACGGACATGCCGAGTTCGCCCCCGGAGTTGGTAGATAAGAACGCATCCTGAAACGCATGGTCGGGATTCCAGATCTGAACCTGCTCCTGGAACGCAAACGTCGAGGCGTTGAGACGAACCATCTGCACGTGCGGGTGGGGAAAACCGCCGCCCCGTCCGGCCTGCCACGCAAACCACACACTGTCGCCCTGCAATGCGTTACCGTAGATGTAGGTGGTGATGCCGCCTTCCCACTGCATCCAGTCCGTACCGTCCGGTGTGATTGATGACTCCGAATCGTTAGGCCAGCTGTTGATGTTGACGGTTCGCGAATAGTAGGAATTGTCATCATCCGGCCAGTTGTAGACGCGCAGCTGACTGGTATCGACGTGGCCTGCCCAATAGACTTCGTTGCTGGGGCTTTGCGTAATGTGTGAAAAGAGCGCATTGGTCCCCGCCGTATACCGATAGTTCACGGTCGTGCGTTCAGCAAGCTGATCGAGCGGCAGCCGAACCAAAACTCGTCCGCCCGAGATCATGCTGCCCCAGTAGATGTTTGCCGACGTTGCGGTCATATCGTTGTAGTCGAGCCACCCGTTTGCACTGAATACATTGCTGGGGAAATCCCAGTACGTCCATGCCGTACCGTTGGAGCTTCGGACGCCTTCTTCCGACTGCACAGCGACGCGAATGCGGCTGTCAAACGTGCCGTCGGGACCACTAACCGGGCTGTACTGCATCAGCCACACGAACAAATCGTACTTCGGCACGTACAGGACAACCTGGTCACAAGAAAGGCCGCCGTCATCCTGCGGAAAGATCGTCGTCGGATTGAGATTGGTGAAGCTTCCCCCAGCATCTTCCGAGAACGCCATCCAGGTGTTACCGGTCATGATGATCGTATCGCCGCTCTCGGCGACACTCACTTCGCCAACGTCTCGAAACACGGGAAACGTGGGAAGCACCTCGTCGATTTCTTCATAATCCTCAAAATCGATTGACTGAGACGGCCCTCCGCCCCCATCTACGTCACCTTTGACCGGCGTGATCGCCGGGTTCTTAGGTTCAATCACGCCTCGCTGCGGCCCGACCGGAATCGGAGGGAAATTGATGTGCCCCTCATTCGGGACGAACGTCTCCGGCACGACGGGCTCAACCGGCTTATACGGTGAGCCTTCGGTCCGTTTGGGATCGACGGATCCGACCTTGGTCTCGCCGCGAATCTTGGGACCGACCACCCCAATCCCGCCGTCGGGCTGGTCGATATCCCGACCGCAGGAACAAACGAAAAGCCAGTACATTAGTCCTATGAGAAAAAGCGCGGCGACCACCGCCAGAATCGTGAGGGCACTTTGCAGCGTTGGTTTCATTGTCTCTCTCCACCCTGCCCGTCACGCGAGAACTGGCAATTACCATAGCTCATCATCATTCCTGGCAATTTGGACATTCCATCGTTTTATCGCAACGTCCGTCAACTAGCCTACAGGATGAGCTACCGGCCGAAGCGAATGTAGTGCGGCACGGTAATGTTGCTACCGGCTCCATCATCGGTGAGGGTGTAACCGCCAGCCACCCATCGTCTCGGATTAGAGCTCGACTGGCGGGACGTGTTGTAGTCACCCCAACGCGTGGTTGATCGTGTGCTCAGCGTTGGGTAGTAGACGACAAAATCGCCCCATACGCCCACAGCATGGCTCGCGTGAAACGGACCGCCGCCAAAGCCAATAGATATGCCGAGTTCGCCGCCGGAGTTGGTAGACAAGAACGCGTCCTGGAACGCGAAGTCAGGATTCCAAATCTGTACCTGCTCCTGGAAGCTGAAATCGGAGGCGTCAAGGCGAACCATTTGTACGTGCGGGTGATCGAAGCCACCACCGCTGCCGGCCTGCCAAGCAAACCAAACATTTGAGCCCTGCAATGCATTGCCATAGATATACGTGGTGATGTTGGCCTCCCAATCCATCCAATCCACGCCGTCCGGGGTAATCGACGATTCCGAGTCGTTAGGCCAGCTATTGATATTCACGGTTCGCGAGTAGTAGGAATTGTCACCATCCGGCCAGTTGTAGACGCGCAGCTGACTGGTATCGACGTGACCTGCCCAAAAGACCTGTTGGCTGGCGTTCTGGGTGATGTGCGAGAAGCTCGCGTTCGTCCCCGACGTGTACCGGTAGTTCACCGTTGTGCGTGCCGCGAGCTGACTCAGCGGCAGTCGCACCACCACACGCCCTCCGCCGATCCGGCTGATCCAATAGATTGACTCGTTGGTAGCAGTCATATCGTTGTAGTCCAGGGAACTCGTCGCACTGAAGACATCGCTGGCGAAGTCCCAGTACGTCCAAGAGGTGCCGTTGGAACTGCGTACACCTTCGGTGGATTGGACGGCGATACGGATGCGGTTGTCTCTGTCGCGTTCATTGACCTGGACGCTGCGGTACTGCATCAGCCAAACAAACAGGTCGAACTTCGGCACATGTAGTACGACCTGGTCGCAGCACAGACCACCGTCGTCCTGCGGAAAAATCGTGGTCGGGTTGACGTAGGTAAACGTTGCACCGGCGTCTTCGGACAGGGCCATCCAGGTGTTGCCGGTCATCATGACGGTCTCACCATTCTCGGCGACACTCACTTCGCCCAAATTGCCCAAGTTGGGCAGAACATCGTCCACTTCCTCATACTCGTCAAAGTCGATTTCCTGCGATGGGTTGTCGCCCACAGCCTGATCGATTTTTACCGCAGGGTTTTTTGGTTGCAGGTCTCCGCGTTTGGGTCCAGGCGGGATGGGCGGCACACTGAGGTGGCCTTCATTGGGTACGAACTCGGTCCAGTCAGGTTGGTCTGCCGGCGGGTACGGAGCGCCCTTGGTGCGTTTGGGATCGATGGACCCTCCCTTGCTCTTCTCGCGCACTTCTGGGCCAATCACTCCTATCCCATCGTCAGACTTGTCGTCTTTGCCATCACATTTTTTGCAGCCGTCATTGCCAACACATTTATCACAGCTCGTGTAGATGTTTATATTCTGTTTAGGTATACAAGCACTAAGAGCAAGTGCGCATACTGAAATTATTAGGAATTTATTCGCCACGATTCTCCATTGATATTTATTAATTTTTAGTTGGCATTTAAAAAACGTTAATAGTTTATTGTGTTTCATCGCATTCATCCTCCACGTTACTAATGATTGGTAAGAGAATAAGAGAAGTGAGACTAGACAGGTATTCTCCCTAGCTTCCTAATAGGATTTTCAAAAGGCCTACTTGCCGAAGCCAGAATGCACAAAAGATCCCGGTCGGGACCAATTCTCTGATTGTGCAAATGGCCATGCGGGCGGTCCCTTCTCCACGTTCTCTTTTCCCAGGATCGGGCAAGGCCTGACGTGTCATTGTGGCCGGTATTCATTGAATCATGGTCGGACCACCACTCGGATGAAATACTCACTTCTAATTTATCGTACGCAGCTACTTCTAAGGAATTTGAAAAAGCAATTATCGGCCCATTTTCAACTCGTGCACTGAAAGCTATATCGATTATTTCTGGCATGACATACTCCGTATTATTGACGCATTACTCACAAAAAATTTCAAAAAACCCAGTGGCCGCTGAAACGCAATATTTAATTTCTTAACGCTCCTTTCGTAAAAAGAGTCTTGAGATTTATTCATAAATTAACTTTAAACCACTCTCTGTTCGGCTAGCCCCTAAGAACTTACACGACGATTCACACATGCAATGAGAATCAACACGTGCCAGCACAAAACGATCAAGTCACCACTAAAGCTGTAGACCAATGCTCAAGTCTCTACAGTTGTGCTCAATATATTCTCTGTTGCATGAGCGTATAATATCGAGATTATGCTTACTACGGTTCAGGAGATAGTTGCCCAACCATGTTTCGGACACGATCAATGTGACACGAATAGAGAAAAATAACAGTCTCTTGAGTTAGAAGAAGAAAGAAGAAATCACACTTCTGACCTGCTAATTATGCAAGATATATTCCAAGACAAGGAATATGGAAAATATTACAAAGTCAACCTGATTTCCTTTTCAATAACAAGGCGATTGGTATTAAGAAAGGAACACGACGACAAGAAAAGTTTCCAAAAAATGTATCTCTTTAGATATCTCTTTTATCTTTTTAGATACATATCTGTGATGATCGATCCTGATGAAGGAAGTTAACGACTTAAAATTCTGGGTGAGTAGACCTGAGGAATTTCACCTCAAGCCCCTCGCAGAACCGGACATGACCCTCTCGAGTCATCCGGCTCCCATCATCCAGTCGGAAACCTGATTCCAAACTGCCAATGCACAAACAGCTTCGGCCGATGGAAAGCCGTCTTCCCAAGCCAGTGTTTGGCGCGTTTGAAATAGCGTCCCTTCTTTGTCCATTTCCGTTTGACCCATTGGACTAAATGGAGATCAATCTGCCGGAGGATTGGATAGAGCGCGGAGCGATTGTACGCGCCATAGTAGGTCACCCATCCTCTCACGATGGGATTCACCTCATGCGCAATCTCCTCCAAGGTTCGACTGGCTTGGAGGTTCAGCCGCCATCGTCGAATCCGCTGCCGCATACGCTTGGCGGCGCACGGACTCACTGCCGGCATGAACGCCACAAACATTCTCCCCTGTCGACTCCGAACAAGACGAGGGCGAAACTCATAGCCCAAGAAGGTAAACTTCTTGGCCAGGTTGTTCGAACCCTGTCTCTTCACGTGGCAACACACAATCTGGGTTTTCTCCGAATTCAGCTCAAGGTGATAGACCCTCAAGCGTTCTTGAAGAGCCGCTAGAAACCGCTCGGCTTCCGCTTGTGTGTGGCAGTGCACCACCGCGTCATCCGCATACCGAGCAAATGGAAGATCTGGAAAGGTCCGTATCATCCATTGGTCCAACGCATAGTGCAAGAACAGATTCGCCAGTACCGCACTGACACATCCGCCTTGTGGAGTCCCACGATCTCGGGCGACTTGAACCCCATCGGCTTGTTGAAAGGGTGTTTTGAGCCAACGCTCAATGTACAGGCGCACCCACCGACACGTCGTATGCTTGGCCACAGCTCGTAGTAATAACGGATGGTCAATCGCGTCAAAGAGTCCTTGAATATCAAACTCTACCAGATAGTCGTACTTCCAACACCGTGTCCGCGTCACGGCTACGGCTTGGAGGGCTGACTTCTTTGGTCGGTAGCCATAGGAGTCCTGATGAAAATGAGGCTCC
Organism: Nitrospirales bacterium; assembly: GCA_965248225.1. Lineage (GTDB taxonomy): Bacteria > Nitrospirota > Nitrospiria > Nitrospirales > UBA8639 > Nitrospira_E. The sequence continues at coordinate 1,624,028 of CBDFIV010000015.1, read as the reverse complement.
ACACAGGGCCCAAAGGCCTGTGTGACGACCGTTTGCGCGATGCGATCCGCGACGGTGGGCACTCCCAACCGCCGCACGCCACCCTGGGCTTTGGGTATTTCAACCATCCGCACCGGAGGTGGCATGTAGCTGCCGGAGGCCAACCGATTCCAGAGTGCGTACAGATTGTTCGACAAGTCTTGCTCAAAATCGCTTAGAGACTGTCGATCGATCCCTGCCGACCCGCGGTTCGCTTTGACCCGCTGATAGGCCGTCCAAACGGCTTCCTTGGAAATGGCAAATGACTTTGTGCTATCCATCAGTTCCTCCCCTTCTGGGTTGACCCATGCATACCACCGAATGACGCAACCCCTTCGCTCCACCTGCGTTACCAGGCTTCACTGCTACTACGAGTTGCTCCGCCCCTGTGTGCCGCGTCGGTACGCTCCTTCTTGTGACATGACTCACTTGAAGTTCTCCCTTGTCATCAGCACGACAGGTTCCCACGTTCCCACCAAGAGCCTAGACCAGCGTCACGCCATCTCCACACCGGACACCGCTCAGCCAAGATACAGGTCCCCGCTGAACTGATCCCAGGCCACAAAACAAGACCCGGTTTTGATGTCATTCGATTTGCTTTCGATGCGTCGGCAATGGTTCACTTGCGTTCGTCTCACTGGTCCATACGTGACGTTTCTCTGAACGCCTTTTCCTCAACGCTCACCACCTGGGCTCTTGACCCACACAGCTTGAGGTCGTTTAACGCCTCCCCCTGTCGGGCGGCGTTGGAGGGCCTTCCTCCATCTCTTCGTAAGTTGCGCACCGCCTTCTTTTAAAGGAATTCGGTGCTCGTGGCACACGTTGTGTCGCAAATAATTCAATTAGATGAAAACCGTCACACTCCATCGGTAGTATGGACTGATCCTCCCCCACACTACCGGACACCGAGTTAAGAATTCTATAATGATTCGAAACGAGGTGAACAATGAAACGAACACGCAGGCATCACAGTCCAGAATTCAAGCGAGAAGCCGTCGCCTTAGTGGTGGAGCATGGCTATAGCTGTACGACCGCTGGGCGGAGTTTAGGTGTGAGTGGCGCATTGATTGGACGGTGGAAAGGTGAGCTGGAGAATCATGACACCGAAGCTTTTCCTGGCAAGGGTAAGCGAGCGACCGAGCAGCAGTGGATCCATGAACTCGAATCAGAGAATCGACGGTTACGGATGGAGCGCGACATCTTAAAAAAAGCCACGGCCTTCTTTGCCAAGGAAAGCGTATGAGGTATCAATTTATGGAGAAGCAGCAGAAGGCCTGGCCCATTACCCTTATGTGTACGGTGTTGGGCGTCTCCCGTAGTGGCTATTATAATTGGACGAGGCGTAATCTGACCGAGCGTGGGCGGTTGAATCGCCAACTGGATCGACGGATCGCCGCGATCTTTGTTGAGCATCACCAACGGTATGGCTCTCCCCGAATTGCTGCCGCCCTACACGATGAGGGCCTCACGTACAGCAAAAACCGAATTGCCCGAAGAATGCGGATGCTTGGATTGCAAGCGATTCAGGCGAAGAAATTCAAAGTCACGACTGATTCGAAGCACTCGAAGCCCGTCGCCCCCGATCTGCTCGAGCAGGACTTCAGTGCGGCGGCGGCGAATCAGAAATGGACCAGTGACATTACCTATATCTGGACGAATGAGGGCTGGTTATATCTCGCCGTGGTGATGGATTTGTACTCACGTGCGATTGTAGGGTGGGCGATGAATCGACGGATGACGCAACACTTGGTCTATGACGCCCTCACCATGGTCCTGTTCCGTCGGGGCTTTCCTCAAAGCACAATCATTCACTCTGATCGTGGCAGCCAGTATTGTTCACAACGGTATCAGGGCTTGATCAAGAACAACGGGCTGCGCGGAAGCATGGGGCGCCGGGCGACCTGCTACGATAATGCAGTCACCGAAAGCTTCTTCCACACCCTGAAAGTTGAACTCGTTCATCGAGAACGCTATGGGACTCGGCGTCGAGCTCAGACCAGCATCTTTGAATACATCGAAACCTATTACAATCGGCTGAGAAAGCACTCGGCTATAGGACAGCGGATTCCAATGGAATTTGAGGCGGCAGCTTAACCCTGTGTCCGATGTCGTGGGGGAAGATCACTTATCGCAAGACCATTTAAAAGAAGCAGTGGAAGATGTGACAGGGTTCGGGCAAACCGTAAGTCAATCGCCAAACCAAAATGGAACCGTGACGAAAACCGGAAACGACCAGACAGTAAAAGAGGAGAAAGAAGTGGAAGTCATTGATTTAATTGGAGCGGGCGAGGGGATTTGAACCCCCGACAGCTTGCTTGGGAAGCAAGAACTCTACCACTGAGCTACGCCCGCTCAACAGGTTAGGCTTATCATTCTAAGTACGATCTAGAACTTAGTCAAGGATCCTTCCATTTAGGGAAAAGGCTTGCCCTTACTCACTCGCCATTTCCACAATGGCAAATTTTCGTTTGCCAATTTTCATGGAAAATTTTTGTTCTGGCTTGAAATTAAGTATCCCATTGATGTCGTCCATTTTTTCACCATCCACTTGAATGGCTTTCTGAGTAATGAGACGCCGCGCTTCACCTTTACTGGGTACTAACCCAGTCTTCATGAGGATATCAACTAGCGACAAAGAAGGAATTTTCGGATCCAAAAAATCTGCTCCTTTGAGCACAATGTGCGCATCCGGTTCATCCGGAAAGTCTCGTTTTTGGAACCGCTGCTGAAAATCCATCTTCGCTTCTTCAGCCCCTGCATCGCCATGATATTGCCGCACTAACAGTTCAGCCAATGCCTTTTTGGCTTCCATGGGATGCTGTTGCTTCACCTCATCCAAATCTAAAACAGTCAGCAATTCATAATACCGCATCATGAGGTCATCACTGATGGACATGAGTTTCCCAAACATGTCTGCCGGACGATCTTCTAAAGCAATGACGTTGCCAAAGCTCTTGCTCATTTTACGAACGCCATCCGTCCCCTCTAATAAGGGCATCGTGAGCACCACTTGAGGCTTTTGTCCATAATCACGTTGTAAATCGCGGCCTACTAAAAGATTAAATTTTTGATCAGTCCCGCCCAACTCCACGTCCGCTTCTAAGGCTACCGAATCATAGCCTTGTACGAGAGGATAGAGAAACTCATGAATACTAATGGGCTTTTGATCTCGATAGCGTTTTGAAAAATCATCCCGCTCTAACATCCGCGCCACACTATAATGGGAACATATGTCCACCATGGTTTCGGTTGGCATTGCACTCATCCAGCGACTATTAAATTCTATGCGCGTCTTTTCAGGGTCGAGCGTCTTGAAAATTTGTTGCTCATAAGTCTTGGCGTTGGCTAAGACTTGCTCCTTCGTCAATGCCTTGCGCGTTTCAGATACCCCGCTAGGATCCCCGATCATTCCGGTAAAATCTCCAATCAGAAAGATGACTTGGTGCCCCAAATCTTGAAAATGTTTGAGCTTCTGAATGAGAACCGTATGGCCCAGATGAAGATCCGGTGCCGTCGGATCAAACCCTGCCTTTATCTTCAGCGGGCGTTGTTCCTTCAACGATTCCGTCAACTTCGCTTTCAGCTCATCAAGCTGAATCACTTCAACGGTTCCTCGAAGTATGCGTTCTAATTGTCGATCAAGTTCTGACGTGGCCATAATGACTTTCGTAATAATTGATTCGTTGAATAAATTATCGCTTCCGAGTTTTTCGTGGGGATAGGACTCTCAAGTCTTATTCATCGCAACGGCCCGCAAACTTCCTGCCCTTTGTAAGGGGCTTAGGCACGAAGAGGGCCCAAGCAGATGGAGTAGAATCAAAAAATGAGCAACCACTCAAAATTGACGAACCCTCTCATGCGATAACTCTACCTCCCCTAACCCCTCCTTACAAAGGAGGGGGACTTCAGGACAGTGAGGTCGGTCTATTCCACCCTCAATCAGGAGCGCTCAATTAACTCTGTTGCCCTCTAACACCTGGGTGGACGGTCACAAAAGGTTCTACCCTTTTGAATCGTTTCTTCCCAATGCCAGAGACCTTCACTAAATCATTAATCCTCTGAAAACTTCCATGTGTTGCCCGATAGGACACAATACGCTCCGCCAGGACCACTCCAATACCAGGTAAAGTATCCAATTCCATATGGGAACTTTCATTGAGATCAACGAGCAAGGGTACGAGGGCTGCCTGAAGATTAACTTCTTTTCCTTCTTCCCTAGTAAATTTCGAGGATTCACTTCTGGAAACAGCAGATATCGGCATCAACGCATGAGAGACTTTTTGAATGGTTGAAGCTTCGGATAACAGAATGGGTGCTGAAGTAGGGTCAAAAGCAGCAGGTTCCGGATGAGGCCAGCCCACCCAGAGAACAACCACGATGCCAAACCCTAGCATGCCACTTTTCAGAAGCAACGATTTAGCCCAAGCACGTTTTTCTTGAAATCTACCCCAGAATCTCATGACCAACTTTCTGCCCCCATGCTAGGCAAGATTATAAACGCTTTCGGGCTTGATGAATGGCCAGCCCTTCACTATCTTCAGCGGCCTCCATCAATCCTTCCGATAACGTCGGATGGGCATGAATCATATCGGCCATATCTGTCACCGTTAAACCACCTTGCATGGCCAACGCCCCTTCGTGAATGAGATCGGCGGCATGGGCACCAATAATATGCACTCCGATAATTTTTTTTGATTGTTCATCAGCAATGATTTTAAATTGACCTGCTGTTTCTCCAACGGCCTGCGCTTTCCCAAGCCCTCCATAACGAAACCGCCCAACCGTTATATTTACACCACGTTCCTTGGCTTGTTGCTCTGTTAACCCCACCCGCCCAATCTCTGGAAGGGTAAAGATGCCCGCAGGGATCACATCATAGTTGATTGCCTGTGGGGTGCCCATGGCATTGGAGACCGCCACTTTCCCTTGCGCCGATGCGACATGGGCCAGCATTGATTGTCCTGTCACATCCCCAATGGCATACACACCAGGAATCGACGTCTCCATGTGCTCATCGACCAGAATTTCTTCCCGGCTTCCAGTTTTGACGCCGACTGTTTCTAACCCTATTCCACGAGAATTCATGCGGCGTCCCACGGAAATGAGCATCTTCTCTGCGACCACCGACTGTCCAGAACTCAGGGTCGCCTGGATTCCTTCAGCCGTTGATTGCCAATCTTGAATCGTCGTATTCAGAGCCATCTGCACTTTACGTTTTTTGAATTCACGTGTCAGAATGGTCACCGTATCGGCATCTTCGGTGGGCAGTAAGGTCGGCATCATTTCAACCACCGTCACCTGGCTGCCTAGTCCACCGAATAAACAGGCAAACTCGCAGCCTTCCACTCCCCCACCAACAATAAGTATGTTCCGGGGAATATCGACAAGCTCTAAGGCCTCTTTACTGGAAATGACCTGTTGACCATCAATGGGAAACTGCGGCAGTTGCGGCCAAGAGGAGCCCGTAGCCAGCACGATAGCCTCGGCCTCCAACAAGCTGGTGACACCCTCAATATCGGTCACTCGAACTTGTCGATCACTGACCAGTTCTCCTCGTCCTGCCACCTGCTGAATGTTCCATTGTTTGAATAAGGTAGTGATGCCTTTCACCAAAGACTGCACCACCTCATTTTTCCGCGCCATCATCCGTTTCAGATCAAAACCAATGGGGCCTTCAAACGTGAGCCCCCAGGCTTCCGCATGCCGAGCCCGTTCGCCAAGATCCACAAGGTTTAATAATGTCTTACTGGGAATACATCCCCAATTCAGGCAAACGCCTCCCACGGCTTGTGCTTCGACAACCGTCACCTGCGCGCCCAATTGAGCGGCACGGATAGCGGCCACATACCCACCAGGCCCCGCGCCAATAATAATGATGCGTTTGGGAGAGGACATTACTCTTGAGAGGTCAAAAAGGTTTCATACTGCTCGGCGGTCATCAGCGCATCCACTTCAGCAGGATTGGATAATTCCAACACGGCAATCCACCCTCGACCGTAGGGGTCTTGATTCAGCAACTCAGGATGTTCTTCCAATTCCTGGTTGATTTGCACCACGGACCCAGTGACTGGCGAATAGATGGTCGATGTGGCTTTCGTCGATTCGACTTCGCCAAGTTCGGCTTCTGCCGCCAGATTAGCTCCAACATCAGGAAGGTCAATAAAGACCACATCACCCAACGCATCTTGGGCAAAGTTGCTGATCCCCAAGGTGGCCTTGTTGCCTTCCACTCGAATCCATTCGTGTTCTTTGTGATAACGCAAATCCTGCGGTTCCATCCCTACCCCCTTTTTCTCAATACCATGATGTGTGTGTTGCCTCTTTCACAATTGGATGTATTCGGTTATGACTCATGAGACTCGTGCCATTGGCCATGCTGTCATCAGACAACAGGATTCCTCAAGATTGGTTTAAAAAAACATTTCTGACAATGATTACGAAAACGCTCGAAGATCGTGAACCACGCCAATGCCAGACGGAAATTCTTGCAGAGGGGAAACGTCACTCACCGCCGCTTGAGGACGGAGACGTTGTCCACCCGTCGCTGGCATACTGACCCACACCCGCCGTGGATCATCAACTACGGGAAGCAATCGATCAAGCACGGCTTTCGTAGAAATGCGTCGTAACTTGGCAATCACAGACTGCTCCGTAAACGTCGATCGTCGATCAATTTCCGGACGCACAAAGAAAAACGAGAACGACCGCCCGGCGGCATCCATCGAATCTTCAGCATACGTCACCAACGCCCCAACGGGATCCGTCAAGCCATGAGGATGTAGCTCTAACCCAAATTGCACGGACGGGTATTGCGAGCGAAGACGATCGACGATCGCTTCCAAAACCGTCAAGCGTTCGCGGGCCTTCCAACCCGCCCATCGCCAAAACAATGAATCCTTCGTGCGTGACAATCCTTGTGTATTTTTTGCTGTCCCTAACGGGTCAAACCCCTGATAGAAAATCCGAGATGGGTCAAAGGCGACGCCAAATTGTTTTTCAAAGCGCTTGACCCCTATGGGAGTCACCCCTTCAAAGAGTCCCAGAGGATGGTCATTCAAAAACACCAGACCATCAATCTCTTCTTTACAGAATCGCGCCAAAATCCGGGCTAAGAATTCTTGATAGGCTGGATGAAAGAGATCAAACTGCTGGGTCGGGCTCACGCGACCGGTGTCGACCTGATACATGTGATCGCGCCAAACCTGATGCGTTGATGGGGCCCAATGCCCCAGACAGCGAAGATTGACCCCAACGTAGAGCAATAATCCCTCATGATGACTACGCTCAGCATATAACCGTAATAAGCCTTGAAGTTCTTCAATACCCGGAATGACTTCGGACCTCTTTGCAGACGCATGAGTCAACGGGACTCTTTTGCATCCCAGGTCAATCAGCAAGGTGGTCACCCCATCTTGCTTCATCTTCGCAATGCCTTGATCAAACCCATCGGCGCGGGGTAATTGGTGCAACGCAAACCGGATGGCTTGCGTATGCTTCGGAGGCAATTCTCGTTGTTCAAGCAACCCTTGAATTTCATGAAGGCGCTGTGACGAATTCGATTGGTACCGTTGCCCGATAGGCGCCGAGGCTAACAGGCGATACTCTCCTTGAGCGGACTTCCAATCCTCAAGTTGGTCGTATGATTGCCCCAGCCACCAATGGCCCTCTTTCTCAAGATCTGTTTCAGGATTTAGTGCCAGCAATCTCGTCAATTCCTGGATCGCTTGAGTAAAATTTTTCGTTTGGAAGTGATGCTGGGCATCCTGGAACAGCCGATCATGGATTTGACGGATATTCCGAGGTTGTGCCGTCTGCGGCATGAGGTCAGGTTCATCTGGCCGGATATCAGTAAGCGGAGGAAGGGATCCTACCGCAGGGGGAGCTTGCACATGTCGCGTGCGTCCACAAGCCGCAAGCATCACCACACACAGCAGACAGAGCACTGCCACATGCAAGGAATGCTGAAACTTGTGAGACAACACCGACATACGCGATAACCGCTCCTAGCTTAATTCGGACTCAGCAAAAAAATACCGGATTTCGATTTGTGCATTTTCGACCGAATCAGACCCATGCACCGCATTCGCTTCAATCGATGCCCCATGGTCTGCACGAATCGTCCCGGCATCGGCCTTCTTGGGGTCTGTGGCGCCCATGAGATCGCGATTCGTTTTTACGGCATCAGCTCCTTCTAGTGCCAAGACGACAACCGGGCCGGAACACATATAAGTCGTCAAATCATTAAAAAATGGACGTTCCCGATGCACCGCATAAAAGCCCTCAGCGCAAGCCTTCGACAACCGCATCATCCGTATCGCGATAGGATGCAAGTCGGCCTCTTCATACCGTCGAGTAATATCGCCAATCGCATGCTTCGCCACCGCATCAGGTTTAATAATCGCTAACGTTCGCTCCGCCATACCAGTCAATCCTTTCCGAGAATAAATAAAGTAAGTAAATAACCCCGCCCAAAGGGCGGGGCTTTTGAAGAAATTTAAAACAACTTCATCGAGCAATACATTTGCACAAGGCGTCGTCGAATATCTTCTCGAATAATTCGAAACAGATATTGCTAAGTCGGGGCGATGTGCCATTTCGTCTCATAACCCGTATGGTTTATTCCTTAAGCTGACATGCGCACAGGCAATCACAACCGTGACCGGCCGCCGCGGCCGGCTGAACGTTTCCTCCCCGCCCAAAGGGCGGGGCTTCCACGTTCGTTTTAGTGAGAAGCCGTCATTTTACGGCGCATCCCGCAAACTTGCAATCAGAAAGCCAGACTAAAAGACCTGAAAAAACAGACGGTTAGTACACAAGAAGCACAGGGATTGTGGGAAAGACACAACAACCTTACAACGCCACGGCAGAAAGGTGAAGTAACAAGGTCTAACAGGGGTTGCCTAGAACTAGGGAAGAACGAAATACACCTGACGAAATCTATCTGTCTTCGGCACAAGCGTCTGGAGGCCGGCTATCCTGAGCCAACCCTTGAGAAAAAACGATGTGGCCGACCTGCTTCACATTGGCACACAGATCACCTAGCCCTGGGGTCACTAATCGAAAGGGGCCCCCTCGTTCAACTGGAAAATCGGCTCCGTCTTGCTCGTATATAAGAATGCCAAACTCTCTCGCCTGATCCAGTGTGACACAAGCAGAATACTTTCCATCTTGGGAATAGAAGGTCACATGATCCACGCCAGCCTGAAGCGTCACAATATCAAGTATCGCTCGAGCTTTTACTCCAGTTCCACGCATATTGGGCATGACCCGCCCAACATCGGAAATTTGATGTTCGAGAGCTAATTGACTGAGATGCTTTCGCGAAAATCGCAGCGGCTTCTGAACAGCGCCTTCCACCACCACGATCGACTCATCAGAAGTTTCTCGAGCCGTCATGCCTTTAATGAGAGCGGTGAGCATTTCATTCATGGGCGTGGGCACCCCAAACTCCTGTCCACGCTTCACAATATATCCATTCAACTCATCGATTTCCGTGGGTCGCCCGGCCTTCCAGTCATCATACATCGACGTATGAATATCCCGGAGTTCTTGCGACCACTTCACCACCTTCTCCGGCATATCCCCGTCCAAGGGCACACGATGAGCCGCCATGGCCACCGCAGCCACTTCACGCACGATCGTTTCGATCACTGGTTGTAACTCAGGCGCATCCAAGGCTTTAGCCACAGAATCATTCAACACCACCGTGAGCGGGTTAAACACACAATTCCAACACATCTTCTCCCACTTCGCCTTGCGAATATCTTCGGTCAAAAAGCACGGAATTCCGGCCTCTTTGAAAATCGCTTGCACCTGTAACAGTCGTGGCGTCTCCAACCCCATTAATTCCCCAATGGTCACCATCCCCTTCTTGAAGTGGTCAATCACGCCCGGCTCGGCAATTTTAGAATAAATAAACGCCACCCCCCCAACCACGCGCTCTCGACCAAATCGCATCTTCAAGGTATCTTCAATCGTCACGCCGTTTTGTAAACTCAAAATAGTCGTATCCGGTTTCAGAATGGGCTCAATCTGATCCATCACTTCATTTAAATCGTATGCCTTTACTCCTAGGATAATCAGTTCTGGTTCTGGCAAGTCTTGCGTGTTGGAGGCAGATGAAGGCCGCACCGTAAAGCTTTCGCCGATGGCGCTTCGAATAGTCAGCCCATTGTTTGCGACAGCAGCTTGAGTCTTCAGCCTGAGCAGAAAAGACACATGGGCGTGATGGCGGGCCAAATGCGCCCCAAAATATCCCCCAACTGACCCCGCCCCTACTATCATGATCTCTTGCATTGTGACCCCTTTTTCAGAAAACATTCAGGTATCTTCGTTGAACGTTCACCAGTATACCCAAACGCTACCAACTGAAGAAAACAAGAATAAATTCTCGGTGCAAAGTTGATGGTCTTAGTGTTGAGTCAGGTATCTGGAAGCTGCATGATACTTGCCGGGTTTCGTCCCGGCGGTCGACCCACTTTTGTTTCGGCAAAAGTAGGCAAAACCATGTTGGCCGTGGCATGGCCCTTCGGGTGCCCTTCGCCGTGTAGTCGACTCCGGCAGCGCGCAAACTCGCTACGCTCAGACAATGCGCACCTTTTTTCCGGAGTCGGCTACACGGCTCGGCCATGCCACAAAGCCAGGCTCATATACCCCACGCCCACGTGGGGTGTCCGACCCAAAAATCGAACTGCAGGCGTCGGATTGTGAGAAGAAGGACTAAAGAAAACGTGGGTGGGGAAAGGCGAACAGGGGCTTGAATGTTTTGGATACCATTTCAATCGAGAAGAAATAACATTCAAATCGTACCTTAAAATATTTAAATTTTAATCTAACCAAATTAATTAGAGCCTAGGTATTTCCTTCCTCAACTAGAGAATACTTGACAAAAATGCATTTTTGTGTCAATTTTTGAATGTATGTAATGGGCTCTTGATTAATGGGCAAGTGTACGATGTATTTTCTTACCTCAATTTTCTCCATCCTTACATCAACCACAATTTTTTCATCTCGTTTTTAGGTTTATCCCAGTGAATCATTTTTCACCGTGATGATGTCCTGAAAACTAATACAGGATCTGAATAACTCTACTTATACCTATTGAATATTTGAAATTCATTGCTATCTATAGGATTCAGGTATATTTAGGAGAGTCAAGTATCCAAATAGGATGCCGATACCTAAACAAAGAAATAAGGAGTATCTAGCATGTCTGTATTTGAATTTGTAATATTGCTTGGTTTTGTAATTTTTGTTCTTCTTCTGTCGACTTTCTTGCTCAGTTCGACCAATTTGCTTTCGGCCAGGGACTTTACAGAAGGTGTAAAAGCTACGTTGTTACAAAGGATAAAATTCTATTTCGGTTTGCCTGTTGGTTAAATCTCTCAAGCCCCCGTTTGAATAAAAATGCTGCTAACGGTCCTACACGACCCTGAAATTTCTCCTTCCGTTTTTTAACTTTCTAAGCATTTCAGACTCTCACACATTAGACTCATCATATTTGGAAGCCTTGGAAGTTTCCAGGAGAGGTTTATACTTCTCCTCAAGTTTCCTCACATATTCGGCATAGAAATAATAGTCCTCGCCAATATTTGATTCGGTAACACCATAAATCCACCTCAATCCATTCGCAATCTGCCCTCCATGGTCAGGAAGACAGTAGCCCTTCATTATTGCATTCTTTGCCCTTGATAGACTGTTATAGTTGCAAACAAAAATGTTTTTGCAAAATTTCATGATTTGAAATTGTGGCTTTTCATCGTATAAATATACTTGTCGCATACCAATTTCTTTTACGATTTTTCGAACTAATCTTTCGTGTCTCTCTAGAAATTCTCTTATAACTCCTTCGTCATTTGATAGTTCTTTTGCCCTCTCCTCAGCAAATTTACTGTCTGGATCGAGAAGGAAAAATTTTATTTTGTATCCCTCTTTGCCTTTAAAGTCTTGAAGTAAATCCCAAATCATTTCATCCGTTTCCGTATGACTTTCTTCTAAAAACTGCCGGCCATTAATCCAGACGATTTTTATTTCTTTTGATAGCTTAATGAAATTTCGAAACCAAATCCGTACAATTTCAGAATCTTTTTTGTTCGGTGGGACAAAGAATCTACATCCAGTTGAAAAGGGCAAAAGACCAATCTTGAAAACACTGAGGTTTCTAATAAAAGAAAAAAATCCCCAAATTAATATTAGACCTACCACGAAAAAAAGTATAATTTCGGCAATCGTAAACTCCTGCTTGGGCCAGGCTAATTGGTCCTCCCACCCATTTTTTGTAAGAATAATAACAATGAGATCTGATAATACCCCACAAATAATTGCTACTAAAGAGGTCCAAAGTCGTTGCATTGATGATCCTTTTTAGAAAATCGAGACAAAATTGAATTTAGCAAAATTCCTGCTTGGAAAATTTTAAATCTTAGCACTATAAATTAGAGTAAGAAAAAGGCATATAGACAATTAGGCCTAGTTAGATTTTCACATGATGAGCATTTCGCTCTATGAAATGGCGAATAATTAATTCCAGGGTCCTTCTGGGGTCATTCTGGGGTCTAATCTGTTGTTGAAAGTTTTGGGGCAGGGATTGAAACTTCATTGACGTTTTGCCGGAGTTCGTCCCGGCGGCCGAACTTGTTGCTTGGTGCTTCCCGAATGGCGCCACTCTTGTTGTGGAGGCAGAAGGACCAAAAACCATTGACGCCCAGTTCGGCAGATGAAGATGGGATAGACGCCAGAGGGAGAGCGGACCAACTCGCTGCGCTCAAACAAGGCCCGCAGGATCATAAGAGCGTCCGTCCCGGAGACCGAACTGCAGGCGTCGGAAAGAATAAATGATTCCCTAGCGATTTATAGACCAGATTCCAAGGCAAGAGGAGCAGTTTCTCTGATGGCGCAGTTTTCCTTAGAAGATCAGTTACTTATTGAAATTTCCTGGCCTGGTGGTGTGGCCGAGCAGTGCAGCCGGCACCGGGGAAAAGGCGCGCACTGCTTGAGCGTAGCGAGTTTGCGCGCCGCCGGTGTCGGCGAACCGCACAGGTGCCCCGAAGAGCTTGCCCCTGCGGAGGCAGGGGGCCATTCCACGGCCAACAATCGACATAGGTAGGTCCTCACGGACTTTCCCTGTCACACCACCGTACGTACGGATCCGTATACGGCGGTTCGGTGGGTTATGCGATTAGCCCCCAGGAGAGACTGCTCGCCCCTGGTCACTCCTCGCCGGGCGTTCGACTGGGCGGTTCGCCGCGAGCGATTCGACACTTCCTCGTCAGCCCTTCGGGCTTCACCCGTACCTTCTGTCGGGAAGGCCAGAATTAACTGGTTATTCAGCCGCTTGTCGCTCATGAGTTCCGCTGCCTACTGGCCACTCCGCACCGTTCAGGCCTTCATCCTTTCCAGGACTACTATGCCCTCTGCTGACTCCTCTCACCCGGTCAGGAGAGATCACTCCCTCCTCAGTCTTGCTGCCAAGACAGGCAAGAGGCCTCCCGAGGTAAGTTCAACCGCCTTCAGCGCACGACCGCCAGATTTACACCCAGGACCCTTGATGGATACGGACTTCGTGAAAACCAGCCCACTCGTCCGGTCCTGACTGCCTTGTATCTGGTTCTTGTTCATCGGCCCGCGCCTTTGCTCCACGCTGCCTTCAGACCCCACCTCACGATGACGCCCTTGCGCTTCGCGATGACTTCACCTCCATCAGGTTGTCAAAGGGACTTCCACCCTCAAGCTGTTGAACATGCTCGGCACACATCGACATAGGTAGGTCCTCACGGACTTTCCCTGTCACACCACCGTACGTACGGATCCGTATACGGCGGTTCGGTGGGTTATGCGATTAGCCCCCAGGAGAGACTGCTCGCCCCTGGTCACTCCTCGCCGGGCGTTCGACTGGGCGGTTCGCCGCAAGCGATTCGACACTTCCTCGTCAGCCCTTCGGGCTTCACCCCTATCCTCTGTCGGGAAGGCCAGAATTAACTGGTCATTCAGCCGCTTGTCGCTCATGAGTTCCGCTGCCTACTGGCCACTCCGCACCGTTCAGGCCTTCATCCTTTCCAGGACTACTATGCCCTCTGCTGACTCCTCTCACCCGGTCAGGAGAGATCACTCCCTCCTCAGTCTTGCTGCCAAGACAGGCAAGAGGCCTCCCGAGGTAAGTTCAACCGCTTTCAGCGCACGACCGCCAGATTTACACCCAGGACCCTTGATGGATACGGACTTCGTGAAAACCAGCCCACTCGTCCGGTCCTGACTGCCTTGTATCTGGTTCTTGTTCATCGGCCCGCGCCTTTGCTCCACGCTGCCTTCAGACCCCACCTCACGATGACGCCCTTGCGCTTCGCGATGACTTCACCTCCATCAGGTTGTCAAAGGGACTTCCACCCTCAAGCTGTTGAACATGCTCGGCACACTGGTTTTGGGTCCTTTTGCCGAAACAAAAGGACCTCGCCTGTCGGGGCGAAACCCGGCAAGCGTCATTAGATCAATAAATTAAGAAGAGCAACCGAAATACACTGAGAATATATCCAACCGAAACATTGGTGACCGTAACACGAACAACCATGGCCACGACTCTTCAACCACAAGCCGAGCGCTTAGCCCTTAAAGGCCACAAACCCTTAAGCCACACCACAATTCATGGCTGGCCGGCCATTTTATTCGGTGTCGTCTTTGTCATCATGGGTTCCCCTATCCTGGCCATTGGGATGGAGTGGATGAATTTCTCCAAATCGTCCATACATGCGCCATTGTGGGTCATTGGGATATGCGGGGGGCTTTTTGTGGCGTGTGGAGCGTGGCTCATGATTCATGGGGGCCAAGGCCTGCATCGGCAGTGGAATCGCTCCCATGGCAAACAACAACTTCCCGACAAGCCATGGCTTTGGAGCTACGCTTGGGAGGCGTCAGGAATCACTGATAATAAATTCAAGGAATCCCTCACTAGTCTGATCGCGCTGGCGGTGTTTGGCGCTTTCCTGGCTCCCTTCAATTGGATCGCGTTTGTGTCCGATTCTGGCGGATTGTTTTGGCAAATCCTTACGGGACTTTTTGATGTGGTAATTGCTGTAGGCGTAGGAAGCTATCTTATCAAAAATGTGGGCCAGCTCTGGGCATTTGGTAACGGCAGAATCAGCTTTGGGGATTTCCCATTTTTTTTAGGACAGACGATGCGTCTCACCCTAGAACGACTACCATCAGACCTCACGACAGTTCACCTTACCCTTCGATGCATTGAAGAAGCCTATGAGATTCGGGAAAGGGAAGGAGGTCGAAAACGCGAGTCAATTGTCGTGTGTTATCAAATCTATCACGATAGCCAAACAATCAGAGGAGAATTGGTGAATGAGACGGGCGAACTTCGAAGTTCGTGGAACTTACCCAATGACAAGGCTTTAACGAGCACCCCAAGCAAACGCCCTGCCACATTCTGGGAACTCGAAGTCCACGGCGAACGCCTCGGCCTCGATTACCACAGCCGCTTTCTCCTGCCGGTGTACGCCAAAGGTACGTAAGCGAGCATACACAAGCCTGCCGAGGGCATTACTACTACCGCCCAATTTATATCGGTGAACTCAGGACGATCCGATTCCATACGGGTCGTGTAGCCAACACTCCCTATTTCCCCAAGGCATCTCAGTCAGGTCCGACACATTCGCATTCATGACCAACAAGTGGGTGTGCAATGCTTCGATGTCCTGCACATAGACATAGCAGTTGGATGGCGACGACAGCGTTTCGTCATTCGACTGGGTTTGGCACAGATGGATTTCTATCCCCCCGCTTTCAAGAAGTGCGTAGGTCCAAGAATGACCAATTTTGTCTTCTTCCTGATCATTAATGACGGTGGGCGAGAAGCCCAGCGCTTTTCCATACCAATCAATGGCCTCTTTTATATTCGAAACAGGCAATACCGGAGAGATTCGATTGATTGTCGATCTCATTGGAGAGAGAAGAACGGAATAGAAGAATATTTGAATTGCAAAAGTCTGTGGTCGCCTCAAGGCCTATTCAAACTATGTGGAAAATTTTCATTTATGTCAATGAGGGTAAGCAGAAGATACGACACATCACTCAAAAGGGAGATGTTGCACGGAAGTGACTTGCGCGTCGAGATACAGCTCTAATCCCGCCCCTTCTGCAGGATGATCAAACCCTTGATTGAGCTTGTGCCCAATCGCGGTTAGTTGAAAATATTTCCCCCAATTATTTACTTGCTCAGGGATCGTCACCGTCTCTTTTACGGTCATCAAAAGATCATCCTTTCCATCTTCTCCTAACTGGGAGTCGGCCGAATCCTTATCGAAAATCGTAAATGTGAGTTGGACGGTAATCTTCTGCGGGGAAGGGTTATTCCATTGGGTCCAGACCTCAAAGGTTTTTAGGTCATTCTTATGGAACTGGCCAATGTCCGCGAGCCCCAGATGCAAGGGATAGGCTTGTCTGTTCAAAAAGGTAGGGCTTGCCCAGAGGCTGCTAAAAGACAGACTCGTGACGAGTAGAAAAATGAGAAGAACCAGGAAAAAACGTAATCGGGGCCGCACCAGATTACCTCCCCTGTCTGTTGAGTCTCTTTAATTGTAGTTTCGCTCTATTTCCTTAACTTTGCAATAGCTCTTTATCCAAGGGATTCACAACCCCTCTTTAGGGGTACATCCCTAGATTTCGTCAAAAAGAGTAGGGAGAAGAGAAGAGAAAAAATAAGCTGAGGAGGGAAGAAAGAGGAAGAATATATTACTCAGGCGTGAGATGTTGTACGGAGATGACTTGCGCATCGAGATAGATTTCTAATCCGGCTCCTTCCGCGGGATGATCAAACCCTTGATTGAGCTTGTGCCCAATCGCGGTTAGTTGAAAATATTTCCCCCAATTATTCGCCTGCTCCGGAATCGTGATCGTCTCGGTCACAGCCATGAGGACATCATCCTTCCCGTCTTCCCCTAACTGAGAGTTCGCGGAGTCTTTGTCAAAAAACGTAAAAGTCACCTTAACAACAACTTTATTAGGGGAAGAATTGCTCCATTGCGTCCAGACTTCAAAGGTCTTTAAGTCGTTATCATGAAATTGACCAATTTCGGTTAAGCCAAGTTGAAGGGGGTAGGTTAATCGGTTCAAAAAGGTTGGGGCGGCGAAAAGATCCGAAGAAAAAATACCAACGGAAAGCATGCACGAAAGAAGCATAAAAAAAGCACATAATCGGGACCGCACTGGCTTTCCTCCACTTTATGATGAGTCTCATCAAGTATGCTTCCTTTTCGGCACCTTTGCCATATTCCTTGCTTGATACTCCCAGGACCTCACCAAACATAATCAAATTCTCATAACCTGCAGATTTCAAAATCATGACATTTTTCATGGAGTGGAAAATTTATATCGCACTTCCACCATGTGTAAGTCTACCCCTCGATTATTCCCATAGATTGTTCCATCGGACATATGATGAAAACGATACCCAGCCAGGAGATTCCATGGGAGATGAAAAAGCCAACCACCATGGGCAATAAATTGAAACGGGCCTCCGACGTTCTGCCCAGGAAATTTCCATTTACTCAGTAGTGCACCTCCAAGGCCGAAATCCAGAGTTGTTCGCCAACGTATTTTGGTGACCGCTATTCCCACCGTCATCGTGCTAATAAACCCCGTATCCCCAGCACCCCTCAAAGCCCCGACGGTGGTATTAAGTTGATACCGGGCTTGCCAATCCCAAGGAACCTCCCAACGTCCGGGAAACCCAAAGGTTCCCACCACATCGAATTGTTCAAAATCAACTTTTTCGCCTGGGGGCAACCCCGCATCTTTAAAATTGACGGCACCTCGTATACCAACGGATGTCCATTCAAATTTCTCTGCCCAACTTGGCTGCGCAAGTAAGATTATCAGGACTATCTGAATCAAGAACCGAAAAAACCTGTCCATCATATAATCGCAAATTTAAAAATGACCTGATGAATATGATTAAAAAACAACATCTGGGAGTAGAAAGAGGAGTTTTCTCCCTCCTCTCAATGGAAATAGACTCTCGCAAAAACGTGACAGCAGACACCAGGAAACTTCACCTCGGTGGGCACCCAACCTCCATTATTTTCCAATAAAGGGTAGTCACATTTCTTGCGGAAATATTACACAGCTGTCGTAGCCAGAGTGGCAAAAAAAACAGAGAGAGGGACTAGGCTGGATACGTCGGACAGAAAGAATCGAAGGGCAATACTGACAAGAGTTATAGGTATTTAGATGGCCATTTTCATGAGATTTTTCGATAGGGTTTGACGAAATTATTGATCACTGGCCCCTATTCTTTCCAGTCAAAACCCGTGGCCGCAGCCAAGGAACGAGGCGTTTGAAGACCGGTGAGACGTCGGTCCCCAATGATCCAAGTTGGATAACTTTTGACGTTCTCTGCTGCGCATGCTTTGGTGAGAGTACTGCCCCGACCTCCAGAACTGCATTCAACATACGGCAGTCGTTTGGCTGATGCCTCAAACACGGCTTTCTGCTGCTGGCAACGAGGGCACCAATAGGCCCCATAAAATTTCACGCCCTTATCAGTTAAGTGAATGGACAAAGCCTGCAGTTGTGGATCTTCGGGGCCAGCCGCCGCATCGAATACGCCGCTATAGTGCAAATGCAAGCCACCAACTAGCAGCACGGCAATGACAAGCGCTTCCTTGAAGGAGGTCGCCCAATTGGGAGGCTGCCGAACGAGCGTGAGAATCATCAAGGTCGTGATAATTCCGAATGAGGCCAAACAATAGGGGCAGTTGGCTTCGATCTCGAGCACGGAGACTGTGGTCAAATAGGCACTAATCGCAAACCCACTCACCGCCACGAACACCACCATCGTCCAACTACCCGGCTTCCTTTTGGCACGCCAGATCAGGTAAGCCAACATGACATAAGTCAGCCATCCCCAAAAGGCCATCGGCATACCAAGCAACGTGGCCCATCGACTGGCTTGCACCAGATCGCATCCGGACCCCTCGCTGCAAAACGCTGGGTGAGCCTCAAACCAGGCGACGTAGGTCAGATAGGTGGTTAACAGAATGCCAATCCCGGCCAGCACTAATAACACCATATCCAATCCTGACGTGACCTTAAAACTACTGGCCGAAGCTGAACTGGAAAGGCTCTCTCTCTGTTCAGTGTTTTCGGACTCTTTTCGTTTACGGCGCTTACCCATTAGCGATTTCCTCTAGGAACAAAAAACGGAGAACTGGCGACATGGCCTCTTGCCACTCGCACAGGAATATCAAAACCATCAGGAGAATGCAACGAGCCCCCATGCAAGACTGATATAAATTGCCATGATACTATTAATACATTCCTGACAGAAAAGGACCAGATCTACAATTAGCTGAGAAAACACACACATGCAAAAACCACTGAACATCGTTGCCGGAGAAAACATTCCTTATCTCGAGGAAGCCTTTGAAAGTCTCGGCACCCTTGTCATTTTACCAGGACGTGCAATCACGTCCGCCGATTTGCAACACACGCAGATTTTACTTATTCGATCCATCACGCCAGTTGATGAGAAATTATTACGCGGTACTCCAGTTGAATTTGTGGGATCAGCCTCGGCAGGCACTGACCACATGGATATTCCCTATCTCCAATTTCATAATATTGGGTGTGCGTCGGCCTCAGGATCCAATGCCAACTCCGTCGCCGAATACGTAATGGCCGCCTTACTGCTTCTTGGCAAGCAACGGAACTTTGAGCTCAAGGGGAAAACCATTGGCATTGTCGGGGTAGGGAATGTCGGCAAGCTGGTCAAGGCCAAAGCAGAGGCCTTAGGGATGCGTTCGGTTCTTCATGATCCGCCTTTGGCAGAAACTTCGCAAATCGATCACCGTTCGCTAGAGGAAACCCTCAACTGTGATGTCGTCACTTTGCATACGCCATTAACGACCGACGGGCCTTATCCAACCTATCATCTTCTTAACGAACACACCTTCAAATGGTTGAAATCATCGACGATCTTCATCAATGCGGCTCGTGGAGAAGTCGTCGACACGTTCGCTTTGTTGGATGCCATCACTCACCAGCAGATTGGACCAACCATTATCGATGTCTGGGAGCATGAACCGGAAATCAATTGGGATCTTTTTCAAGCCGTCAACTTGGGTACGCCTCACATTGCCGGACATTCACTCGACGGCAAAGCCAATGGTACTTTCATGATCTATGCAGCCCTATGTAAACATCTTGGCATTGATCCCACTTGGAATCCCGCCCGGTCGCTTCCCGCCCCAACTCTGCCAATAATTGACGGCGTCAATTCTTCACAATCGGAGCAGGAACAGGTTCGAGAAATTATCACGAAGATTTATGATATAGAATCTGATTATCAACGGATGAAAGAATTGCTTCTCTTCTCTTCTGATAAACGCCCTACCCAATTTGATGCCCTTCGCAAAAACTATCCCGTTCGACGTGAATTCCACCGAACCATGGTAAAACTTCCCAAGCATAGATGTGAGTTTCGGCAGGTACTTGAAGAAGTTGGATTTCCAGAAATCAACGAGGGCTCGTAAAGAAGCTCACCACGCATGAAAAAGTATCAAAGAGTAAAACCTCGATGAACCTTCAAGATGCAAGTAACGTCAATAGCGGTTCAGCCGTATGACGTTGCTCGGTTGAACGGAGGCGGATTTTAAAGATGACTCGGCGGCTCTTTTCGCGGTTCACTTGCTGATCAGGGTCGTACATCAACTCTTGTCGGCCACGACCGGAGGCTGACGTCATTTCTTGAAAGCATTGATAGGCAGACGGCGTTTGAGCTTGAATAACTTCCAGCCCTTTCACCATGACCGCCAGTGATCGTTCTTGACTCAATCGCAAATTATAGGCATCGCCACCACGATCATCGGTATGGCCTTGAATGGCCAGAGAGTCGATCGTGTCGCGTAAAGACCCACAAACCGCCGCAGCATAGAACGGCATGGCCTTTTCTAAAAATCGATCCGCCTGAGCCGAAAGGCGGCTTTGGCCAAACTCGAAGGTCAGCAAGTTCTCCGGGACGACAATCAAGAGGGTGAGGGGATCACGGGGATCGGCATCCAGCGACAAACCCAACCGCGAAAGATGATCACGCAACGCCGCCTGCACATCTTCTTTGTGTGCTTGCAACTCCGTCTGGGCTTCAGATGAGGTCTGCGTGATAAAGGCCACAAACAGCAGAATGAAGACCATCACCAGCGAGGTCATCAGGTCCGTCATGCCGTTTGCCGTGTGGGAGGAAAATGTCCCGTGATTTGTCGTGTATTTCATCCCGCACGCCTCGACAGGGACAACCGCGGCCACCGAGGCCACGATTTGGCTTTTCCGGAAGAATGATCATCGGAAGATGCTGAAAGGTCAGAGGGAGCTTTCCATAAAAGGGGGCGAGAATGAGTAGGCAGCTCCACCCGAGCCAGATGTGGGGCGTCTTTTAGCGCCTTGGTGAGTTCATGAATCGTCTCGGTCAATTCGTGAAGGGAGCCATGAAGTTCGTCCCTGATGACTTCCGGCAGGGCTGACATCGTCCGGCGTGTCTCCGCATGCGCCGTCTCTTGCAATGTGGTCAAGGACTGAATGCTTGAGGTTAAACTAGCCATCGGCCCGGTCAGTCCCATTCCCCATCCACCACCCGTAGGAGGAAACGCCTCGCTGGTGGTCACGTGATCACTCTGCTGTTGGCTGTCAATTGAAGTAAGCTGTTCCAACATCTGTTCCATGGTTTTTCGAGGAAAGAGTTGATCGATGAGCCCAAGAAACGTGTGATGGGCCCGTATCAACCGAGAGACCATGGGCTTTTCAATAAAGGTAAACAGATTGGCGACCATGAGTCCCACGATCGAGGTTAAAAATTTTCCAGCCAATCCGTTAATCAGTCCCTGAATGCCGACAATTTCACTCCCCTCTGCATGTAACTTTCCTAGGCCGACAAACAAGGCCAGAAAGGTCAACAATAACCCGATGCCGGTCACCAATGAAGGAAATTGCTGATAAAACGGCAGATTAATTCGATTCGCCATGAGGGCTTCTTGAGTCAACACGTCCTCCGCACGCCTGGTACTAAATAGCCGCGGTTCCATAAACCACGGCACATGTTCTAACACCAGGGTCCTGCGATATTGCGCCCACGGCTCGCGAAACAGAGGCTCTTTGTTCATCTCCTCGTTGAGCACTTGGAGATCATGACAATCACTGCGCATGGTCGGATCAACCCTCCGGTTAGCTCGAGTACCAGCTCCCCGATTGAGGTGATGCGCGAATCGGTCACGCTCAACATCTCCTCGTTCCTGGACAAGCGCCACCAACATTGGACGAACCCGATCGAATCCTCGTTGAACAGACCTCACCTCTTTTTTTAACTTGAGGAGATGCCAGACAAAAAAGAGCAGAATCCCAAAGACCCCAAGCCAACTCAGCATGGGACTGGACGGCCCGCCAAAGAAAGCCACGTCACGGCTTAAAAATTCCCACATGCTGAACGTATTCCTCACCTCGACTGCTACCTTTTTATGGACGTCCGTTGGTTTCCAAAAGCCTGTTAACACGATCTCAAGTTTTATGCCGAAAACGAATGAAGAAGAATCTCAATAAAACGCAGATAATTGAAAGTGAAAGACGCGAGAATTGCAACTGCTAGGCAAAGAATACCCTTGTTGTGGGCAACTTGATCCAAAGCACCTGGGAATGATTGGCGAAACGAGACAGGGTTGGAGAACAGGCTCCTAACCCATTCAGATTAGTGGGAGACAAATTCAAGCGACTTGTTTCGAAAGAACACGAAAAAATGGCCTACATGGTTTGATTCAATTCTTTCGCAAAAACGCTCCTACATTCCAGTCGAGGGCTGAATTGGTCTCAACTCGTTTAACCGTTTCTCCCGGATTATCTCTATTTTGTACATCACCTCGTTCTTGGAGGTACTCGACGGCTCCTATGGCCCCAATTTTCCAGTTCTGAACAAGGTCAACGGAGACTCCTGCTCGTCCCACCACACCATACGTAAACCCGGCATCATCATCTTTGACTTTGGCCGTAAAGTTATTCGCTGCTGAACAAAACCCTTCTGTACATCTGTTTTTCTGCCTGGATTTGAATTCAAATTCCTTTATTAGATACAATAAATGATCCCCGCCGCAAGCGGACGGGGTATTAGAAGAGTGCCAACTGGTGATTGGTGTATAACTTTTGATAGGGATCCCTTGTTGTTTGTCATATTTCCCTAATGACTGTACTCGCTCACGCGAGTCATTTACGCCGCAAGCAGCGGGGAATATACCCTCAAGGGATTTAATTATTCTGGAGCCAAATTGGCTTCATATATTTCATGGAGGTGCGCCATGATTCGTTCTTTGATTTGTGTGCTTTTCCTACTCACCCCGATACCTGTCTGGGCCATCAGCAATGCCGGGTTTGAAACCGGGGACTTGACGGGCTGGCAAACCATTGGGCTGGTAAGTACTGAAACAGCGTCCTTTGGCAGTGGGCCATCTGAAGGGGCATTCCAGGCGTTCCTCAATGCAAACGATGGGTTTATTAACCAGGGAACCGTCTCACTGAGCGAGCTTGAGATCTTCCTTGGTGTTCCGACAGACTTTGTGAAGGCCATCAACCCGACTCCGCGTTTGGTGAACGGACATGTTGAGGGGGAACGTGATAACTCAGGCGGGCCTCCGCGTGGATCTGCGATGAAACAGACCTTCTTGGCCTCTGCTGGGCAGACCGTCTCCTTTCAATGGAACTTCTTGACCAGTGATGGGCCGTTTTCGCATAGCACTATTAACCCCGAGTCCTCTAAGGACGTGTCTTTTGCGACTCTTGTTGGCCCTGGCTTTCTGGCCGGATCGACACTCAGCAATACGGTCGATGAACAAAGCCACCCAAACGAATTCGGCCAACCCAACCCATTTCTTCCATCACCGACCCTGTTTATTAATGAAACCGGGTTTCGTCAGCTTTCTTTTACCGCCCCCAGCACTGGCACATACACCGTGGGCTTCGGTGTGACCAACATCGGCCTTATTGCCTCCAACACTGGATCAGGGCTACTGGTCGATCACGTCTCTGTCGGGCAACATCCTGTCCCAGAACCAAGCACCTGGCTGTTAATGGGAACAGGATTGGTGGGATTAGTGGCGTGGCGGTGGAAACAGAAATTTATCCTACATACGCCTCATCACTGACGGGTACCACACAGAACTCTTAGATATCCCAAGGGGCCGGGGGCAAGCGCATCCCCAGCCACAGTGGCGGCCCGGTTTTCAGGTCTTCAGAGGAACCGGCTAGCCGTGGCGCAAGCGTCGAAGATCTAATAGTAGGGTTGCCGTGGATCCCCAACCCGCTCGTGTTTGTGGTCATTGCTTGATTTTACATTGATCCTTTGCCTGGACTTGCCGCCGATTCCAGCCCTGGATCTCGAGCGCCCGTTGGATATGGGAAATTCAAGACGGTGAAACCCCAAAGCGGTTAGCCGCCTTCTTGCCCAACGGTTCATTTGACGGTTGAATGTGGGCCAACTCGCCCTGGGCTCAAACAAGGCCCGCCCTTAATTGCAAGCGGCAGCACAGTTAGGCGATCGGCAGGCTTTGAATAGGTACGATTAGGAAAAGGGGGCAGATCAATTGAGAAAAGATCAAAAACCATTGCGGAGGCTCACTAGGGGCATATTCTAGAGAGGTATTTTTTGAGTCCACTTCAAAAATCATAAAGAAACGGGCAAAGGGGTTGTTGCCCCTTTGCCCGTCCACCTTGCTATGCGTTCTTTTGACCGCGTTTCGTTTTCCCTGATCCGTCGTTTAAAAATTCTTTCGCAAAAATACTCCTAGATTCCAGTCGAGGGCTGAGTTGGTCTCAACGCGTTTCGTCGTTTCTCCCGGATTATCTCTATTTTGTACATCACCTCGTTCTTGGAGGTACTCGACGGCCCCTATGGCCCCAATTTTCCAGTTCTGAACAAGGTCAAAGGAGACTCCGGCTCGTCCCACCACACCATACGTAAACCCGGCATCATCATCCTTGACCTTGAACGTTTCGTTATGGACTGCCGTACATCCAACAGCGGTACATCTGTTTTCCTGCCGGGATTTGAGTTTGGTCTCACGCCAATACCCGGTGAGCTCGCCACCAACGAACGCTGACACTCCATGATGTTGACAAGATTTTTCCAAATACGCCCCTGTACCGAGCCCGTAATAGTGATCATCAAGATCTTGTTCGGTTTCCGAAAATACGGCATCACCAAAGGCCATGCTCCGAAAGTCCCCCCAGCCATTTTGCCAGACCCCTTTGTATGAAAGATTGATATTGGGAGAAAGAGTGAGCTCATCCACCAGAATGAAATCTCCCGTCAATCCGGCCCTAAGATCAATGCCACGCATGTGGTTTTCTGACCGAGCTTCTGCCCCATTGGTCCCGAGACCTAGGCCGGTGGTGGTACCATCTGAGGCATTCTTGTCGTAGGTCACGGCCACTGTACCCCCACCACTTGGCTCTCTCGCTGAATCCTTGCTCTCTCCAAATTGATAGCTACCGCTCACATAGAACCTAGAACCAGAGAATTTCCACTTAGGACCCAATTCATAGGACAGGTGCGAATGGACGTATGTCGTGTTCACAGTATCATCATTTTTGGCCAGGGATTCTTCTTTTCCGCCCTTCACGAGCGTACCAATACCAAACCGAGTGCCTTCCATTTGTCCACCACCGCCAGCGATCCCGATCTGTAACGGGCCGGGCTTTTGTATTTCATATTTTTCGGCGCCGGAATTCCATCCCACATTGACACGGGAGTTTGGATCGTGGTTGACCGTAAACGTTCGATTTTGTCCATCGCTCCAATGTTGGGTGATGGTCATTGTGCCATCGAGTTGGTCAAGGGGCGGATCTGCTTCGATTTGCCCAGGATCACCCTCATAGAGGGTTTGCCCCGCCCCATTGGTCACCGTAATTTTTTCCATAGTCGGGTGAGCCCCCCCCTCTAGGAAAAGCTGAGGTGGGTCTCCAAGCTGAACGTTGGTTGCACATCCAGAACCCAGCACGAGCAAAAAAATCCCCATAGACAGTCTGAGAGGGACCGCGAGGGCCTGAAACCCACCACGGTAGAAATGTCTAGGCATGTGAAACCTCCTTCGGTTAATCGAAATTCCAAGATTCATAGAGTCTTGCCACACACTCACCACTAAACAATTGCTCAATTAGAGTCGACGTATCTGTTAAGTTTCAAGCCTACTTGTTGGTCAAATTGGGTATCCACCATGTATGGACAATGTTGGTGGAACTGGAGGCGTTCTCTGGCAGAATGATGAAGAAAGGGGTCCACACCACCACTTTCAATCAAGATGATAAATCTATCTTACGCTACACTACAAAATAATTACCCTTAAAACAATATTTTGCTGACCGATGTCCCTCAAATGCCGGTTCAATTGGTGGGTAAAGACGGGAGTTATTTGGCGAAAACTTCCTTGAGTAGATCCGTCACACGTGCAGCGGGGTTGTTTCGAATCTTTTGTTCCTCTTGGGCCAGAGTATGGAACAACCCCTCAAGGCTTTTTCCCACCACATAGTTATCCAGATCAAACTGTTCCGCATTGACGAATGGTAATGAGCTGTATTCTCCGACCAGCGATTTATATTGAGCGGCCACGCCCACCTGATCCATGGCTTCTGTGATTTTGGGTTTGAACGCTTCGGTCAACTTGGCTTTGGTCTTTTCCTTAAAGTAGTCTGTTGCGGCAGTATCTCCACCGTTCAAAATTTTATGGCCATCTTCAAACGTCATGTCGGTCACGGCTTCTGTAAAAATGGGTTTAGCCAACGGGGCGGCTTGTTCGGCGGATCGATTCATGCTCACCACGAATTCATCGATTTGTGGGCCAAACCCAACCATCCGGAGCATTTTGTCCATTTGTTGTAATTTTTCGGGGAGCAAGATCTTAATCGCCTCATTTTTGAGATACCCATCCACATTGCCAGTGAGGTTAATCGTATTTTCAGTTCCCACCTCAAGCGCTTCCTTCAGCCCTGAGATAATTTTTTCGTTGGTGAGTACCGAGCCGCCCACTTTCCCAAGCTGCTCCATCCCCTTCTTTGTGAGATCTTCAAAGAAATCGAATTGGGCACAGGCCGAGTGAGGAATAAAAACCACAAACAAAATTCCAATGAATTTAAGAGTCATCATGTCAGACTTCCGTGAGTCAATTTAAAACAATGATCATGTTGGACGGAGAATACATTTTAGTCTAGGGCTTTTGCGAACACGGTGCAATCATTCGCCAACATTCTGAATCTTCTTATTGATTTCACTGAGAGGAATAAAACTGATGTTGCCGCCAGGCTTCGTAGACGACCACCGCAACCGCATTGCTTAAGTTTAAGCTGCGAGAGTTTGGCTGCATCGGAATTCGTAGGCGCTGGGAGGAAGGCAGGGCCTCCAAAATATGAGCGGGAAGGCCACGGGTTTCAGGACCGAAGAGCAGGGCATCGCCCTTTTGAAATGCAACCTCATGATAATTCGTTTGGCCCTTGGTGGTGAGTGCAAACACTCGTGAAGGGTTACGCGCATTCAGATAGTCTTGCAGGGTCGGATAATCTTTCATCCGGGCTAGCTCGTGATAATCCAACCCGGCGCGCCGCGCCCGTTTATCATCCAATTCAAACCCCAATGGGTGAATCAGATGTAATCCAAACCCTGTGTTGGCACAAAGGCGTATAATATTCCCCGTGTTCGGTGGGATCTCCGGTTCGTACAGGACCACATCTAACATAGGTTATGCCTGAACCATCCAGACCTTACCTGGGCATTCAGCATTGATATCATCATCAACTGTATTCAAAAGTCATCTCCATGCCCACCCTGTTTCACTTGTCGAATAGTCCAATCGACTGCCTCACGGAACTCTTGGAGATCAGGATCTTGGGAATGATCGTTCCACATGTGTTGTTCTAATCGCAGTAAGGTTGAGTAGGAACGCATATCTGGAGCCTTGCCCAGTGCCCACACCAACTGAGTTCGTACCCTCATATCAACAGTCACATCTGCCACCATCTTCATATAGAGCGGAGTATATTGACTGTTCCCCGAGGCTGCAGCAATTCTCCCCAGGCCTTTCGCCGCCGCGACCTGAAGCTGAGGATTTGCACGATCTTGGACCAAGGCGAGCAAGGGCAATTGGGCTCGAAGACCAAAAAACCCTAACGCTTCAGTGGCTTCCTTCGCGATGCGCCGGTCTTGTAGTTTGGCTACAATGACAGGATATCCTCGCTCAACCTGCATTTCCCCTAATAATGTCACAATTAATCGCTGTCGAGACAGCGGCGTCTCCAAGCGATTCAGAACGAATAGCAGCCGATCAACATGACCCCATTCGGCTGCCAGTAAGACCGGGAAATCATACAAATCAAAAAACTGCCTTAGACATTCTTCTGGTGTAAGCGGCTGAGAACTTAGGGCCAGTTGGGTCATCGAGGCGACGCTCTCGGAATAGATCAATCGTTCAACATTTTTCCAGGGAATCAATTTTTGTTGATAGGTATACGCCAACTGACAGGGCGGACTCACTCTTCTCATTTTGGCTGAAGATCGTGGCCTGGCTTTTGAGGAATGAGACGCAATTTTCTGGGGAAGAGCTCGACAATCAATCTGAAGCCAAAGACCCTCAGGTGGATGCGTGGGGGCCAACCCCACACGATAGCCTAACGTTTCCAATCGGGGTTGCACGGCTTCAATGATAGCCGTAGGAGGGATGAGGCCTTTGGCGGATCCCATTTCGACGACAATACCGACCTGTGAGATATCGGATACGCCTGGAAGGGGTTGCCGGGAATGACGGAGATCGCTTAATTGAGCCGAAACGGCCTCGGCCATCACCAACACACAATAGGCGCCAAGTATGGCCTTTTTTATAGGTGAGGGAAAAGCGCCCAATGGTAATACCATACGTTTCTCACTCCGGCGGCACATGTCTTTAATTTTCTAAGGTCGTGCAGAAGCGCCTCACAAAAGTCCTACTCAACCTGGCCTTCAAAATTCCCTACAACCTTCTCCATTTCAGTGGGAAGGTTACTAGAGAAATCTACCCACTGCCCGGACATAGGATGTCGGAATGTCAACATTCGGGCATGCAACATCATTCTAGGAATCGGTATCCCCGGTATTTGGCAGACCGGCGGCCCGCCATAGAGTTGATCCCCTAAAATAGGACAGCCTTGAGAGGCTAGATGGACTCGAAGCTGATGTTGTCGTCCGGTGAGCGGGGTTAATTCGAGACGAGATGCCACACGTCCGAATGACTGTAACACTTTAAATTCCGTAACCGCATTGTGTGGTTTCGTGGTATTGGTGGACAGCTTCTTTCCATCAATCGCATCCCGCCCAATGGCGAGATGAATGGTTCCTTGATCATCTTTTGGTCTTCCATACACGAGAGCGTCATACGTTCTGACAATCGTGTGTTCTTCAAATTGCGAACACAACATTCGATGCGCCTGATCCGTTTTGGCCACCACCATGACGCCTGAGGTTTCCTTGTCGAGTCGATGCACCAAGCCCGGGCGATCATTCGTTGGCTTTAGCCCACTGGCCTTCCCATTGACCTGAAGATGGTCCAATAGGCCATTCAATAGAGTCCCGTTCCAATTTCCTGATGCAGGATGCACCACGACTCCAGCAGGTTTATTCACCACTAACAATGCGTCGTCTTCATAGACAACCTCCAGTGGAACGATTTCATGACCCACCATTAATGGTCCAGGCTCCGGTTTATCCATCGTAATCCGGTCACCTGGTTTAATTTTCTGACCAGGTTTAGTAATGTTCGCGTTGACTCGAATCCGTCCTGCCACGATTAATCGTTGCAGGGTAGATCGTGAAACCCCTCGTTCATGGCTCACTAAAAACGCATCTAGACGCTTCGTCTTTTCCCCAGCCATCACGAGAAATTCTGTAATCATTGCCACGCTTCCAATAGTCTCAATTCATGAAGAAGGACACAAGAAATGTAAGGGAGAGGAACACCTGCCAGATTTCGTGTGAGCCATCATGAACCGATACGGCCTATCATGATGACTCAAATTCCTTTGCATATTATCGTTAATCTGTTCCAATCCATCACGTTGGTTTGTTTTGAGCACCTCAAGCAGCAAGCATTTTGATTAATCGCCGATAAGCTACCAACAGAAGAAAAAGACGTACACTAATTCCATTGAGGAGGAGCAGCCACCATGACGCTATCAGGCATAGAAACACACCATTCGCCACCATCTCAAATATCTAGCCCGTCAGACCGACGTGAGGTCGCGCCAGCGAGAGCCAGCCACGACACCACTGATAGGGCCAGGGAACAGTCGGAATCACGAGGTGCTTCTTCCAGCCAAGATCAGGTTACTTTGTCAAAAGAAGCTCAGACACGTTCGGTTTCTGATTCCCAGCCATTGAAAAACAGTACGTTTGAGCAATCGCCATTTGATAAGTAGCCTGGCTGGAGACACCCTATCATGGGTGTCTCCTCCATCATCCCCAAAGACCCCTCCTAGACTTTTCAGTTTTTACGCCTTCTCCCCCCGAACCTCCTAATCTGATTACCGTCGTTCATACAGCAGTTCACAGGCCTGGGCATATCCTTGTATCCATCCATCATGATACGCCTGGTGCAACGTTCGCCTGACCTGATCAATAGCCTTCGGTCCTTGGAACGATCCAGGGACCTCTGAACACACCATTTCTACGGCAATGTCGACCAGGTGCTCCCGAAGCTTCCAGAGCTCATCGGTCACGAGGTCTTTGAGGCCTTCTTCGGCATATTGGCGCACAATTTTTTCAAGGAACGTATCATACCCTTGCACGTCGATCACTCGTTCACGAATTTGGCTCAAGGCCTCTTTAATTTTATTCGTATCTTTGATCATGACCTTAAAGAGTTGTTTGCGCGCTTCTTCGCCGAGGGTTCCTTCCATTCGCTGCATAACCACACCTGGGGACGGAGCCTCTTCCGTTTCCTCTTCTTGCCGAGACACCATTGGCCCCACATGGCCCAACCGCAATCGATCGTACGTTTTCCTAGCCTCAGGGTCACCAAGGATTTCATAGGCCGCATTGACTTCGCGGATCTTTTGTTCAGCTTGACTATTCCCCTGGTTACGATCTGGATGATATTGAAGGGCTAATTTGCGATACGATTTTTTTATCTCATCCTGCGATGCTTGAAGGGTTACCTCAAGAACCGCATAATAGTTCAGCGTGGCCATAGCATCACTTCCTTACTGGTGGACTTTCATGACAGCAACGAAATTGTGTACCAAGGATGGCTAGTCGGTGGTCCCAATCATTAGACGTTTTAAATGAACCATTCATACAATGATTCCTCTTTCTTCATCTATCACCCTCTTCATTGGATCCGTATTGTTCTTGTCAAACGGAGGGCTTTCCACTCACCATGTCTTTTCTTCCTTAGAACCCCATCATATAAAGCCATATTCTTCGCCCAATCTCTTCTTTTCATTCCGTCGAGGGCCGGTCACTTTTAGCACATCACCTCAACCGGTCTCTATTTCCGACCTTCTGGGGCATAGCCAGGACTATCATCAACAACTCGTTTCCATTCGAGGTTTGATCACACAACCGGAACTGCATTTGGATGAAACCGAACTATATTTCAATTTTGTATTTCGCCTTGAGCAAGGGACCGATTCGATTATCGTGTATGGCCGGCATGATCGTACTCTCGGGCCGCCAGCTATTCGTATGGATCAATTCGTTGAGGTGGTGGGCACATTTTTCAAGGAAGAAGAAAGAAGGGGAACAACCATCTTCAATGTTCTTCAGGCCATTTCCGTGACACCCTATCCATCTTCAATTCCGGAGAGTACGTAATCCACCAGAGGAAAACTGCATCAGTTCTCACGTCTTAAGGTACTCCTTTAACAAACCAGCAATGACATGCGGTTCGGGCTTCGGAGGAAACTCCGTAGGAATCGGCAGTGCCAACACCGCCTGAAGACCTTCCTCCCATTCACCAGACTCAAATTTTTCACGTGTGAGTTCCACTGCACGTCCATATTGATGAGCATAGTCTACCAACGGTTGTTCATCCACAAAGTTATGACGACGCACATAGACCAAAGGAATCCCACAATGCACGGCCGTGGTTATGGTGGCATACCCGGGCTTCGTCATGACCAGATCGACTTGTCTCAAGACTTCACCAAATGACAAAGAGATATCTTCCACCCGATGGATTCGCGTAGAAGATTCGTCTATGACACTGCCTGCTACGAGAAAATGAAACCCCTCACAATGCTCCATCCGTTCTAATGGAAGCCCTGTCAGGGGGACTCCGCCAAATGCGAGGAGCACAAGTTTCTCTCCTCTTTTCATTCCCAAGAGTTTTCGCACATCCTGTCGCGATGATTCTGTGAAAGGAAAGGATGGCCCTGTGTCAGTGCAAGAGGCGAATGCGGGCATATCAATACCTGGGTACAGTCGAAAGAGATGATTCGCCTTGCCATATTCTTTTTGAATATGTTCAACAAGGACTCGTTGCTCAGCGCTTAACAAGGGCATCATCCCAGTTAATACTTGATCCCAGGAGAGTGAGGCAATGGCGACCACAGGATAATTTGCTTCATATGCACTGGCAATGGCCAAATAGGAAATATTGGAAATGACCAGATGGGGTTGTACCTCATTCATGGCATGAGCTTCCTGGCTCACACGGTGCGCCCAATGTACATGAAACTCTTTGTAAGTCGACCAGGTTCCATCCATATCAATTTCCAATGGACCTCGTTGAAGACACCCAATATCTTGGGGAACCGCCTGTATTTCCCACGATACGTTTAAAGCTTTTTCGAATAGATAGGCTGGAACACAGGTCCGAAGAATCACGTGGATATTTTCAACAATTTTGCCTAATTCATTAAGGATGGGAATGACTTGCGCGGCATGGCCAAATCCATGAGCAGAAATCGAGCACCAAATAATCGGCATGACCTATTCCTTGTTTTGAATCGCCATATTCACGAAAAAAGAGTGAAGATGAGTTGAATCTACTCTGACTTGCAAGGATTGCTCTGAACTTCATAGAATTCAATGAAGATCAATATAATAGCTCTTTCGTCATCTGCCACTTCGCCAACTATGCTAAACGGCTTGTCCACTAAACGGCTACTCTGTTTTCTTGGAATCTTAGTCCTTCTCTTTGCCCTCTTCTCAGCTTGTAGCCAGTATCCCAAGAAAAACCGCCAGTCCATCACAACCCAACCACCTCTGGTTGAGCAGCAGTTATTGGCCACCATCAAAAATGCTGAGAACTTAGAACAAGGAAATCCGCTTCTTTTAAGTAGCCTCTATAGTTTGGCCAGCTTCTATCATGATCGCAAAGAATATGATAAAGCTGCCAATCAATATCAGCGAGCCCTTCACATCAAAGAACGTATCAGTGGCCCCAACCACCCGGATGTTGCCGCTATCCTCAAGCGATATGCCCGTGTCCTACAAGAAGCTAAACGACCCATTCAAGCGGCCAATCTCTTAGCACGGGCTGATGCCATTTTAGCCCAGTCCACCCCGTCCGCTCATCGTCAGTAACTCCTCAATACGCGCTTCGCCTCCCTCTTTCGACCGAGTGTTCACGGAAGAAATTACCTACTGATTCAAAAATGGGGTGATTTTTTACTGTTTTTGAAGTGTTTGATGCATATTCTTGCATCTTCTATCTGGCACAAGACTTGTTAATGAAACAGAGGAAGCATCGAAGCAATTTAGACGAAGGACTGACCGATGAAAAAAATCCCCCAAGCATCTGCCAAACGAGGACGCCCACGAAAAAAGTCGGCAAAGACCCCCACCGCAACATCGACACAGGTCGACAAACATCCTCGGTGTTCACGCTGTGGTTCTCGTACGGTGAATTTGGAGCAATTGGAGCAAGAACTTCTGGTCACCCTCAGTATCCATTGCCTCATTTGTGGTCATCATGCCTTTATCGGGAGACCGGTTATTCGTCTCTTGAAGCGTCCGAACGTTACCATTCCAGAGTCCATTAGACGCCCCACAATGCGCTAACACCACACTCTTCCAGCCGTCTTTCCTATCAGTCCAACATTTTTACCTACCAGGATTCTTTCCGTACGGTAAGAGGGTGAACATTCTGTTCACGTAAGCCCTGCATCAATTGACGACAGGCCTCGACACTTCCGCATATTCGGAGATCAGATTGCGAGAGGTCAGGAATTGATTCCTGTAAAGGGGAAAGATCAATCTGTTCCTCTCCCGAAGACAAAACCTTGCTTCGAATCATTCGGCCTCTGAGAGACGGCCAATCGTTCGGCCAGGATCTGGTTAAAACCGGGATATACCGAAAATGGTGTGGAAACTGCTTTGCCATTTCCAGCAGTTCTTGATGAAGCATTAATTGTCCTTCATGACGTGCACTGGCCATCAAAGTCATATGGCCTTGACCATTTTCGACTTGTTGAGCCCATGCCCCATGCGCCATGTAACGAACATAGGATAGAAATGGTGTAATGCCAGTCCCAAAGGCTATACACACCAATCTTCGTTCTTCCCACTCGCCATCAGGTTCTAATCGAAGGTTGGCTTCCTTACATATGGCCGTATTTTCATACACCGTCGCAATATCACGGCTTTCATCCACAGTGATTCGAATATCTACAGCCTTCCCTTCTTCATACCAATCATCAGCGACCTTTGATTGCCACCAAATTGAGGTGTCCGCTTGTGGACGATGCGTATGATTGATAAATGTCTCCAGGATTCCTGGTTCATGGGTGGACGAATTGGATCTGGTATACATACGCCGTCGATATTTATCTGTCCGACTTCCCCAAGGCTTGGCTAAAAAAGCTGTTCCTGGTCGCATGGCATCAAGAAGCGAAAAATATCTCCCATTTATGTCTACCTCTTGTGGCAACACCAATTGGACTCGTCGAATTTCTCCAGGATCAATTACCTGAAGTTGTGCAATTCGAGCGGAAACGACATATTCCATAGAAATTCCTCAATGGTCTTCATTTGATTCTTTCGCCAATATTTCTTATGATTTCGTCCAATCACTTTCCTCTATAGTAGAATCCATGAAACCACTGACTCCAACCCCCTCACCTTCCGCCTCCCCTTCTCGCACGCCTGAGACATACCAAACTTCTGCCACCTCAAAAGGCAAGAGTGAACCTTCCAGAGCTACCCATCAACCAGAGCCCGTATCCCTTTCTCAGACAGGGCAGGAAATCCTTCACTACACAGAAGCCATGGCTGAGCTTCCAGATGTCCGGCAAGAACGGATCACTGAGATTCAAAAAGCTTTAGAAAATAGCACCTACGCCGTTTCTGCCCACGACCTTGCGGATAAACTTATCCAAGAAATTTCAACCCACACACCAGATGAACCCACTTCATCAACCTGAGGATCTTTCCTCATTCATACATCTACGACTTATTATTTTGCCGACAATACTCGCTATCAATGAAAACAGACTTTTGGAGCAACGAAAAGTATCCTACCCAGTTCCCCATCCTCCCAGCTCCTTCATTCTAGAATTTTGATAGTGTTCCTGTATATTCTTTGAGATTCATGCCCATTACTTTCGCTCTCTCTTGTTTCTCTTTTTTTTGCCTTGTAGCATGAAGCACGACAACCGAAAAGAGAACGATGACTACGACTTCTCACTACCCTACACTCGGCTCCAACATTCTTTGGTTAACTATTTCTTCCCGCCCCGAAAATATTTTAATCAGATCATCCCTTCTAGGATTAGGACCTGATCATTCGCTGCTTTGCGCAATTCCTAAGGATCAACCTCTTGAATTGCTAGCAAAGGGTCTCCCTTGCAAAGGTCGTTCATACATAGACGGCGAGATTTATGATTTTGAAACGGTGATCCAAGAATTTCTTACGTTTCCCCCGGCTATTCGCTTAGAAGCCCCTCCAAATATCATACGGCAAGCTCCCCGGTCTTTCCCTCGATTAACCATCGACCTCCCTGGGGCCGTTCGTCCCCTCAGTAAAAATGGACAGATCCTGGCAGTTCTTCCCGTTCAATTAAGCAATCTTTCACCAACGGGATGCCAATTTTGCATCGACCCTTCGGCATGGCCAAAAGTTTCTGCATTACACCTTTTCTTAAGCTGCCGATTGCCCGGGTTCGACCATCAATCCAAATTCCATGGATCGATTGAATGGGTTCACCCTACAAACGAACTGGTCATTGGTATCAAGTTCATTTTTGAATCCAACAAAGATATCGCTCAACAAGATATCCTCCGTTGGTATAGCTCCCAGCAAGCCAATCTCGTCAACACCCAAGCCTAAAACCTCCTTTTACCTTTGGGAAATTCCTTCAGTTTCGTGTGGGCAAAGGCAACTGATCTTTGTCCTCTCTGACAGACTACGCCCTGAGGCTTCAACCAGTATTCTCATGAAGAAGCCCGATAACCCAGCCTCAGTTGCTTGATAATGAAACTTCGGATTACAATATCTCCATAATTTCCCTGTGTTTTAACATTTTTTCGATTATTTATTGCCCCATTCTCCTTTTGCCCCTATAAAGGACCTGTCTCATGGCCACGCGACTGAACAATCAAAACATTATTGACATTACCCCACTTCCTGCCCCGAAACACATGCAGGAAAGACTCCCTCTCCCACAAGAAACCGGCAACATGGTGCTCCAAGCTCGACAGGCCATCCGAGATATTCTTCATGGGCGGGATTCGCATCGGCTTGCGGTCATTATTGGACCATGCTCAATTCATGATCCTGAAGCGGCGATTCAATACGCCGAGCAGCTGAAACAGGTGTCTGATCGTGTTCGAGACCATCTGTTGGTCATCTCCCGAACGTATTTTGAAAAACCCCGCACAACCGTGGGTTGGAAAGGACTCATCAACGATCCCAAGCTAGATGGATCCTGTGATATCGGCGATGGATTTGAGCTAGCTCGTTCCATCCTTCTGAAAATCAATCAACTCGGTATGCCCTGTGCCACAGAATTTCTCGATCCGGTGACGCCTCAGTATATTTCAGATTTAATTAGCTGGTCAGCAATCGGTGCCCGTACCACCGAAAGCCAAACCCACCGTGAAATGGCCAGCGGGCTTTCCATGCCAGTCGGATTAAAAAACGGAACGGATGGAGGGCTACAAGTTGCCCTCAACGCCATGGTGGCTGCACGCCATCCTCAAAGTTTTATCGGGGTGAATGCTGAAGGCCTGACCTCCATCATCAAAACTAACGGAAATCCTGACCGTCATCTCGTGCTCCGCGGTGGAGGCGGCCGCGTTAATTACAACCCTGAAGATATTTCTGAAGCGGTGCGTTGTCTCGCCAAAGAAGGGATCCATCGCCCTGTTATGGTTGATTGCTCTCATGGCAACTCCGAAAAAGATCACACACGACAAATTCCTGTCGCCCAATCTGTCGTGAATCAGTTTACTGAAGGCCAAACGGCCATTATGGGCCTCTTGATCGAAAGTAATCTCAAGCCCGGGAATCAGAAATGGGAGGCAGGGAAATCATTGGAATGGGGAGTATCCATTACCGATGCCTGCATTGGATGGGAAGACACCGAACATCTCCTGGATGAACTCGCGGAGACGTTGGATAAATCTACAAACAAAACCATGGTATCGTAATAAACCGCACCATCATTCGTTTTCAAGAATGTGGCCTTTCTGGCCAAGGGGTTTTTTGAAAATTATGGATTGGAGGATAAATCGGGGATAGGTTCTATCTTCGAAGACGGAGATTCATGAGCATGCTCATGAGTGTGGCAACCCAAGTTATGACAAAGGCGTCGATTCCAAAAACCTGCCCAGGCGATTAAACCCGCTCCAAGAACATCAAGGAAAATTTCCTGGCTGCTCCCCGCCTCTATCCAAATATGGGATACCGCCAAAACTA
Source organism: Nitrospirales bacterium (assembly GCA_965248225.1). Lineage (GTDB taxonomy): Bacteria > Nitrospirota > Nitrospiria > Nitrospirales > UBA8639 > Nitrospira_E. The sequence goes on along the minus strand of CBDFIV010000015.1, from coordinate 1,586,103 downwards.
AGAGCCCAAGGATCGTCAGTACAGCTGGCCGAATATCTCGATGACGAGGATAGGTCGCTAATAAGCCAAACCCTGCCAAGAGTGCGATGACGGCTATAAAGACCCATTCGGTGGTGTCTGCCCAAAAAACTCCTACAATTCCATCTAAGCCATCCCAGGAATGGGCCGCGATGACAGGGAGTGCCAGTAACGCCAAAGGCGTCACCGCACAATGCACGGCACAGACAAGGGAGGCAATAGATCCAGCTTTAGAAAGTTTGGGGCCAAATGTACTCATTTCCTAACTTTCTTAATTTATTGGCATTGGGGGCAAAACCCGGAAAATTCCAAAGTATGGTCATCCACGACAAACTGTGTCCGCGCTTCAATTAATTTCGTGAGTTTCTTTAGAGGACACAACAACAAATCCACAATTTTCCCACAAATCTGACACCGAATATGATGATGGTGTTTGCGCCCTTCCTTCAACTCATACCGGGATTGGCCCTCTTGATGAAGATCCAATTGAACCACCAGACCTAACTCTTTTAACACGGTGACCGTCCGATACACCGTCACCAAATCAATGGGTATCTGGTCTTTCTGTAATTGTGAGAATATTTCAGACGCACTCAAGGGCTGATGAGTGCCCTCTAGAAGCGCTAAGACCGCTTTTCGAGTACGAGTCATCCGCCTCCCCGTTGCCCGCAATTCCTGACTCGTCGTTGCCTCCAACATGAGAAAAACCTTCGATAAAGTAGAGCCTGAAAATAATCGAACCAAACCACTTATTGCAAGTCTATTGCAAATAACATAGCACCAACACATTGTCAACAAGGCCCAACTCATCGAGTAGGGCTCGAAGCCTTCTAGGCCCCATGAGGTGAGATTGAGGACTTAAGATCAGAGAAATTCAGACTAGGCGATTGGCCGAATGAAAACCAATCAAAGGGGGATAGCAATAAGAAGGGAGAGAATTTGTGAGGTGGCTAGAGTTTTTTGAGGCAGAAGAATTTTATTCCAGTAGCAAATCGGCTCGTCGGTTGAATTGATGACAGCGATGTTCATCATCCACATCACAGAGCACTAAGGTATTCCCATAGGAAACAATATCCAATCGAGTTCGTGGAATACCTAAATGGGCCAAATAATCTTTTACCGCTTTTGCCCGCTTCACGCCCAACACCATATTATAACTTTCACTGCCGCGAATATCCGCATGACCCTCAATCGTCAAACCATAGGTTGAAAAATTCGTCATCCACTTGGCCGTAGCATCTAAGCGCACTTGCACTTCAGGAGTAATTTCCCAACTATCAAAAGGAAAATAAATGGTTGGAAATGGCTCTGTTTGCGAAGTGTTTTTGTTCATAGCTTCTTCTGGTGTCTCCTCAGGGATAACCATACGCTCCGTTAGGGCAGACGATTCGAGATTCTCTGATTTTGAAAGGGAAGTCAGGGTGACTTTGGGTTGATTCAATTGGGTAGAATCTGAAGTGCGATGGCTCAACGATAACGACTCACAGCCCCATGTAGAAAATATAAGAATAGCTATCAGTAATCGAATTAACATAAAGAAACACCCTCCATTTTTCTATGTTTGTCGGCGAAGGGGATCAAGAACTTAAGTTTTACGGAGTGAAAGGCCTATTTGAAAGTAAGAGGAGGGACCAAAGAAACATATAGACTGTTGTATCTATATTTTAAAGGTATTTTTTTAAAATTTTCCCAATAAACCGGCGTTTCTATTGTCCTCAATCACCTGAACAGATGTTAAAGCTCCGCTGACGGAGGAAAAAGCCTCAAGCAAATTGGCCCCAAGAACATGAAGAGCACCTGCGATTACTAGTCCAATTAAACTGATAAACAATGAATACTCCACTGCAGCTGTGCCTTGCTCATCTTGAAGAAATTGGTACATAAATAACTGCCTCCTTGGTAACCGGCAAAACCGACAACTTCTGGTAATGGTTTTTGTGCTGCAAAGAACAAACCACCACCACCCCACACCAATTATCTTCCGTTATTCTCCAATTTATTACGTCATAGCATTGGGTTAGTGCGTAAGAGGGATGGGCGAAATGGAAGCGAAATTCAGAAACGTCAAAAAAAATGACAGGGCAGTATTCCCAACTGGGGAACAATCCATAAATCAAAAGCAACGCCCACAGAACAAATGGAATGAAATAGAAAGATGTAAGCTAAGGGGACAAAACCATGACGGATACCGCAAAAGAGCTATCTATAGATTTGAAAACAATACGGGCGTCTTCTAATGAACGAAATGGCCTAGACCAAAATTTTCACGCGAAAAACGCTCTATACCAAAACGTACCTTACGAGATATCTGGAGTATGAAAATCATTGACCAATGAATTCCCCCATGCCAATATACCCATACCCTATGGGTATGGATTACTTGAAAAACCAAGAAGAAAGGAAAAACGATGACACGGGATATTCATACTGATGCTATAAAACGATTGGCCTATATTGAGGGCCATTTGAAAGGCGTCCGGAACATGCTGGAGGAAGACCGGTATTGCGTCGACATCCTGAAGCAGACGCATGCCATTCGAAAAGCCATTGAGAAACTTGAAGCCCTCCTCCTCGATGGCCATCTCCGTACCTGTGTGGTCGATGGCATTCAAAAAGGAAAAGCCGAACAGATTATTGATGAACTCCGTTCACTCTATACGGTGGGCCGATAGAATATTTCAGAGAAGGGAGAATAAGAATGAATAAACAACAGCACTTTCCCATTCAAGGAATGACATGCGGCAATTGCGTCCGACATGTAGAAAAGGCGCTTAAGAATTTACCTGGCATCTCACAACTCGAAGTGATTCTTGAAAAACATGAGGCACTGGTCGAATATGATTCAACCGTTGTGACATATGAAGCGATGGCTTTCGCACTCAAAGAAGCGGGCTACATTATGGGAGCATCCGTCGACTAACCATCAACCCCATGCCCCCTCATCTTACACATGCCTCATTCCCTATTCGCGGGATGACCTGCGCATCGTGCGTCAGTCACGTTCACCGAGTTTTGCAATCAATACAAGGCGTTGCAGAGGTTTCCGTGAATTTCGCAACCGAAACCGCTTTAGTTGATTTCGATTCACACACCACCACTCCACATCTTTTGACTCAGGCCGTTAAAGAAGCTGGGTATGAAGTCCCTGTTCAATCGCACACCATACAGATTGGGGGAATGACCTGCGCATCCTGTGTCAGCCATGTCGAAAAAGCCTTGCTGGCTATTCCTGAAATACTATCGGCTAAGGTCAATCTGGCGACGGAAACAGCCACATTTTCAACCTGGACTCCTGGCATCAGCCATTCTGATCTCCAACAGGTCATTTTGAAAGAAGGGTACACCATCATTTCCGAACCAGACCAGGAAGATTTTGATAAAACCAACCTTCCCCAATCCCCAGAATCCCTAGCCAGACTGTTACTCCGGCAAGCCATCCTCAGTGGAATCGCCGGATTGTTGGTGATGTTGGGAACGATGAATCTCATCCCTGGTTTTTCTTCCCTAACCCTGGGATCACGTCATGCCACATTATTTGTGATGACGAGCTTTGTCCTACTTTGGGCCGGACGACCGATTTATGGTGCGGCATGGAAAGCCGCTCTCCACAGATCGGTCAACATGAACACGCTCATTGCGGTTGGAACCTTAACCGCCTTTGGGTATAGCGCCTTTGCCACATTTTTTCCTTCAATCTTTGCAATCAAAGGAATTCCCCCAGCAGTCTACTATGACACGGCCATTATGATTATCGCCTTAATTCTTTTTGGGCGATACCTTGAAACCCGAGCTAAAAATCAAACCTCCTCATCCATTCACAAGCTCATGCGCTTGCAGCCAAAAACAGCCCGAGTTCGTCGTGGGCAGAAGGATGAGGACATCTTGATCGATCTGGTTCAACCAGGAGATATCGTAGTCGTTCGACCCGGCGAACAAATCCCTGTGGATGGGGTGGTGAGGGAAGGCCATTCTTCAGTGAATGAAGCCATGTTGACTGGCGAAAGCCTACCCATAGAAAAGGAGCCAGGCTCCAAAGTCTTGACCGGCACTCTCAATATATCCGGAAGCATTGTGTTTACAGCATCCTCCATTGGGAAAGATACCGTGCTCGCGCGTATTGTTCGCCTTGTCCAAGAAGCCCAAGGATCAAAACCTCCGATTCAACGTTTCGCAGATTATATTGCCAGTATCTTTGTTCCATCCGTATTGGGCATCGCAACATTGGCTTTTTTTCTCTGGTGGAGCTTAGGACCGGAGCCCGCACTCACATATGCCATTCTCACATTCGTGGCAGTCCTGATTATCGCCTGCCCCTGCGCGTTAGGTCTGGCAACACCAACGGCCATCATGGTGGGAACGGGACGCGGGGCAGAACAGGGCATCTTAATTCGTCATGGGGAAGCACTGGAAATCGCACATCAAATCGATATCGTTGTCTTGGACAAAACCGGGACATTAACCCGAGGAATCCCAACCGTAACCGACATCATTGCTCCAAGTTGGGATCAGAAAGAACTCATTCGCCTTGCTGGATCATTAGAGCGTCGATCTGAACATCCCCTCGCACAAGCGATTGTAGAGAATGCCTCTCAGCAATCCTTGGAACTTGAAGAGCCTCAAAATTTCTTGAGTACACCAGGACAGGGGGTAAGCGGAACCATTGCAGACCAATCAGTGATTATTGGTAATGCGCCCTTCATGACCAAACACTTGGGAAGTACCAGTGTTCAAAAATTTTCTGAATCGACGGAGGAACTAGCCAGCGCTGGGAAAACACCAATTTTTGTTGGCATCAATGGACACGTTGAAGGGGTCATCGGAATCGCTGACACCATTCGACCTGAATCAAAAGAAGCCATCCGGCAACTCTCGCAAGCTGGATTGGAAGTAGTCATGCTAACGGGAGATCATTCCCACGTGGCGCAAGCTATTGCGTCGCAATTGGGCATTACCAAATTTCTTGCGGAGATCCTGCCCGACCAAAAGGCAGCTGTAATAAAGAAGCTGCAACAAGAAGGGAAAAAACGGGTAGCCATGGTTGGAGACGGAATTAACGACGCCCCCGCCCTCGCTCAAGCAGATGTCGGTATTGCAATTGGAACAGGAACTGATGTGGCGATGGAGACCGCTCAGATTACCTTAATGAGTGGGGACCTTCGAGGTATTAGCAAGGCTCTTCATTTAAGTCGAGCCACGATGCGCACCATTCATCAAAACTTGTTTTGGGCCTTTGCCTATAATATTGCCCTGATTCCTTTGGCTGCCGGTGTTCTTTACCCCGTCTTTCAGGAAATGGGTGGAGTCCCTGGTGGATGGCACTGGCTTTTTGGTGAATATGGATTTCTCCAACCCATCATGGCTGCAGCAGCCATGGCCTCAAGTTCTGTCAGTGTCGTAACCAATTCCCTTCGCCTCAAAAATACCTCCTTGGACTAATAGACCCCCTCTTCGCCCCAAACGGTCAGACCGGGCTGCGCGAGATCTTTTTGTGTATCGCCGATTGAATCGCTCGTGCCATATCATCCATAAGAACAGGCTTCGTTAAATACGCCTGGAGTCCCATCGCTTCCGCTTTATTCTCATTCATCGTATAGCTGAACCCCGAACATAAAATTACGGGGAAATTTGGCCGAAATTTCATCACTTGCTGTGCCAATATTTCTCCCGTCATGCCAGGCATCGTTTGATCAGTCACCATCACATCATACTGATTCGGATCTTCTTTAAAGGCGTCCAACGCATCAGAAGCATTGCTGAAAACGATGACCCGATAGCCTAACGCCTCCAGCATATCTTTCCCCCATCGGGCAATGGAGACTTCATCATCCACAAACATGACCGTCCCCTGGCCAAAACACGAAATAGGCGAAACGGAAACAGGTGTGCCGACGCTCAGCTCCGAGGTGACGCAGGGAAGATAAATGAAAAACGTGGTTCGCTCACCTTCTAAACTTTCCACCTGAATAATTCCACCATGACTGGTGACGATGCCATGGATGACTGAGAGGCCCATTCCAGTTCCTTCGCCAACACCTTTTGTCGTATAAAATGGATCAAATATTCGCTTCTGAATATTGGGAGCCATGCCCTTCCCACAATCTGAAAAAGTCAGACGAATATAGGTCCCAACTGGAAGGCCTTGTCTCAAAAGAAGATTCCCTTCCGTCACCTCAACCTCATCAAGGGTGACCATTAACTTACCTCCCGATTCACGCATGGCATATTCAGCATTGGCGCCAAGGTTCATCACCACTTGATGAATTTGTGTGGCATCAGCCAACACTGGAGATGTCAGAGCTTGAAGGTTAACTTCTAGAGAGATCGTGGACGGAAGGGATGCGCGAAGGAGATTGAGGGCTTCTTCAACAATCGACTGAAGAAACAATACTTTTTTCCCAGATTCATCCTGCCGGCTAAACATCAGAATTTGACGAACCAGTTTTTTGGCTCGATAGCCTGCCCGTAGAACCTCCTGCAGACGTGGCACCACTCCACTCGTTCCGCTGCTTTGTGCCATAGCCAGTTCGGTATACCCAATGATGGAAGACAAGATATTATTAAAATCATGAGCAATACCACCAACTAAGGTTCCAATCGCTTCCATTTTTTGGGCCTGACGCAATTGTTCCTCACTTTTCCGTAAAGCCTCTTCCGTGTGCCGTCGCTCGGTTAAGTCCCGCATAAACCCACTAAAAATAAATTTCCCTTTTGATCGCACAGCGGTCATCGCGAACTCGAGAGGAAACTCATGACCATCACGATGCAAACCAGCCATTTCCGTTCGATGATTCAAAATCTCACTCAATCCAGTTTGGACATAGCGCTGCAAACCATCAAGATAGGCCTCACGATAGGAAGGAGGGATAATAGTTTCGACCAACGATTGGCTCAGCATGTCTTCGCGAGACCACCCAAACATTCGCTCAGCCTGGGCATTCCAACTGAGAATATGTCCCGTGACATCAAAAGTCACAACGGCATCGAGAGCCATATCAAGAATCAACCGCGTCTGTTGCTCCCCTTCCCGCAAAGCCATTTCTGTATTTTTGCGTTGCATAAATTGCCCAATTTGACTTCCCACGGCTAGCAATTGATACAACAAGGCTTGATCAGGCTCTTGAATTTCTCGGCTAAAAAATTCCATGACCCCGTGAATCGAAGGTCCTAACTGAATAGGAAAGGCAAAGGCGGCATGTAACCCCTCTTCGGCGGCCATGGGTGCTCGGGGAAAGTTTGAATCATGCACCGCATCTGGAATCCAAACCGGTTTGCCTTTCTCCCAAGTCCGACCAGGAAGGCCGATCCCTTTTGGAAATTCCATCCCTTGGGTGAGCGCCACAAATCGAGAAAACCGTTCCGACGACGCCCGCCACACTTCAACGCAACGCAAGACCTGTGACTCTGGATCCACCTGCCATAGAATCCCAACTTGCCAGCCCAAACTTTCACAGACCGCTCGAAGAATTTCTGGTGTGGCTTCCTCAATAGTTGTACATTCCGCCAACACTTGGGCCACCGCATATTGGGCAGCCAAACGACGTTCGGCCATTTTCTGTTCTGTGACGTCTCGTAACAACACCGTGAATAAACGATGGCCCCAAATTGGGGCTTCGGTCATCGTCAAAGTCAAGAGGAAAACCGTCCCATCTTTTCGCTGAGCTTGAAACTCCTTTACCACCCCTGGCATTCGAGTCGTACCCCGGGAGCGGTAGGTCAACAAAAAAGTATCACAGGTGTTTTGATCAGATGAAACGAACAAAGCTTGAAAGGGTTTTCCAATGATTTCATCCCTTTGATACAGAAACATGGACTCGGCGGTTTCATTGAATGTTTCAATTGTAGAATATTCATTAAAGGTCACAATGCCCTCACCTGCACTTGCAACAATGGCGCGTATGGTTGCTTCATTATCCTGAGAATGTTGTGGGTCAGAATCCTTACGATAAAAAATAAACATGCCCCCCAACAACATCGCGAGCAATTGCAGTAGTCCAAGGCCGACACCCGACTGCCAATACGGCAATTGTATTTCTTGAAGATCAAGCGTGGCCGCAACACCGAAGGAAGCTCCAGGAAATGGGGCGTAGGCGGAAAGAAACTTTTTGCCAGCTCCGTTAAAAAAAATGCTTTCTCCACGTTGCCCGAAACCTTTCAAGCGAACTAGTCCGTCCGTCCCTCCGACGAAAACAATTTTCCCCGTTTCTCCAAAACGATGGTATGCAGTTTGAGCGTCAAAAAGGTTCTGTATCTGAGCCACTCTTGTCATGAGAGGCTCAGCCTCACTAGCACCGTTTTCTGACATCTTACTGAGGGTTTCCAATTGCCCGACATGCAAGAGGGCGAGATCCATCAACCGTACTCTCTCCCGTTCTATTGATCCCAAATACAACCAATACAACAGAAGAGCACTGGCAAACACGAGCAGGCCTGCCAACACCAAAAAGATCCGCCGACTTTTCAGGCAACTCGCTACCATAAAAAGCCTTCAAAAAAAATGTTGATTGATGGATGGAAAGAAAAGGGGGGGGGGAATGATAACCCAATCACCGCAAACGGAAAGGCCAACCATATTCCCAACTCGCAACTGGTGGGAAAGCCAACGATCAACTAGGGAAACAAGAATACGCGCTTTCTCAGCAAAAGTCTATGTAAAGAAAAGCTACACTAGAGGATTGTGACTCAAGTCTGGCTACCATTAAATCCAGAACATTTCTCTTCCGATTTATTGCGTACGGAAATGAATGCGGATGGACACCTCACCTTCTACGAGCTGATCGCCATCCATTTGCGGCAAAAACGTCCATTGATTGAGGGCCAACAGGGACACCTGCGTCAGCTCACGATGCGCAGCAGGCTGAAGGATGACGACGGTCGCGGCTCCGTCTTTGCTAACGAGAAACCTCGCTTTGAGCCAATCATCCAATTCTTTGCCCTCCAATTGGCTAGGAATGGTTGGCCAGGGCGTCTTTTGAGGGACAGGGCCGAGTTGTTGATCCTTATTCAGTCGCAGCCCATGGACATGAACCATCGGGAGTGTTTCTACCTGGGCATCCTCATCATGATCAGATAGATGTGTAGACACATCTGATTGGCCAGCTAGAACAGCATTTGGATTGATGAGGAAAATGCAGCTAGTTAAAATCAGCCAATGAATTCTCTGCAACATCAATAGTTATCCTCCAAAGAAAAATTGTCCTCGAAAGAAAAAGGAACGAGGAAGATTCGCATGAGAGACCCCTAACCCAATACTTCCCTCGCCACTATTCAAGAATACCTGTTGATCCAACACATTGATCACATCAAACCCAAGTACCACTTTGTAGTCATCCCATAATGATAGGACCTGATCAATTGAGAAGTTATAGGTCGTATGCGAAGGGCTATGGCTGGAGTTAGTCTTTTCTCCTGGCTTTGCCGTCCGCAATCCTGACCCGAATAACATTTGCCCAGTGACTGTGGTTTGTTCGAAGGGATGATATGTCAAGACGGCCGAACTGGTCACAAGCTGCATATGATCACAAAACACCCCGCTGCTGCTATTGATGTCATTTATTTCCTCCTGTTCCAGAAGAAAATGCCCAGATTGTAAGTTCTTACCACGGCATTGTCCCCAGGCCACATTTCCCCGCCCGTAAAGGTTATCGAAGAATTTAGTTTTTACGCTAAAATCCACGCCCCGTTGCCAGCCTCGTTCAAACGCAAAAAAATTGAGAAGCGGGGTGCTTCCGAATTGCCCCGCATCAGAAAAGTTTTTACTCAACTTATAAAAACCTGTTAATTCGACAGTCACCGAATCTCCTAGCGAATGAGCAGAACCGACTTCGAAATAATGGGCCCGTTCCGGCTCTACCGCATGGTTCGTTGAATTTTCGGGTTCAGCCGTCGTCCCAGAGGTATTCAATTGAGCAAAACGAACGGCCTCTAAATTGGGTGGCGTAAATAATCGACCATAAAAAGCATGAAACACATGGTGAGGGGTCAAAGCATACGTGATGCCAAGACGAGGACTCACTTGTCCATCATGGGTCAGTCCTTGAATTTGATCAAACCGCACGCCCACGTTGAAGGTCCATTGCTCCCACGGCGTCCATTGATCCTGTATCCAAAATTCTTCACGCCACCCGATCGTACGGTTATCCGCATTACGGCCAATAACCTCCCCATTGGGATTGCCAGCTCCATCTCGGAGAAATGCAGAAAGACGCGTTTTATTCACAGCTTGTGTTCGATCAATGTGTATTCCCGCTTTGACTAAATGATCTGGATTCAATCGTTGGGTATAATCAAATCGAATACCGCCAGAATAGGCGACCCGGTCTTGATCCCCGGCCGAAAAAGGCTCATCCGGATCTTGCGTATACGACAAGACATTGAAAGGGTCGGTAGAGAAGGTCGCTCGAGTATGCCTGAAATAGCCGGCAATACTAAAAAAACGTTGCGGGCTTACATCATGCCGCCACACCACATGACTATATTGATTGGTTTCTTTTTGCGATTCATCAAGGTCTTGAGAACGAACTGGAGTGAACCCTGAATTTGTGGCCTGAATCAATCCGACCAGGGCCGGGTTGACTGTAAGATCAGGTCTTGTCGGAATTTGGAATTTTGCCATCGAATTGAGAAATAACCACGTCACGCTGCTTTGGTTATTGACTTGCCAATCCCCACGCAAGAAGGTTTGATTTCTGCTACTTTGGTCATGGAAGATGGTCTTTCCTAGAGTGGGAGGATTCAATCCCCGATTCGTTGAGGTAAAGCTATTTTGCACATAGAAGCGAAAGGCTGCCCCCACGGTCCCGCCATATTCAAATGATGGATTCAGGGTTTCATTGGACCCTCCGAAAAACTGTAGAGACCCTTTTCCAGGCTTTGTGCCACTCTTGGTCGTCACATCCAACACCACCGTCGTTCGATTACCAAATTGCGCCTCAGGACCACCCAAGATAATATCGGCTCGTTCCCACGTTCTTGGAGAAAGAACATCGGCGAACACCGATGAGACCGTATCTGGAATAGGGACACCGTCAATCCGAAATTGCAGCCCTGCATGCTCCTGACGAATATGGACTTGACCAAGTCCGCCATCAACCGCACTCGGGAGGGTCAGTAACACATCTTGTAATTCCGCATTATTTCCACGCGGTAGCTCTTCAATATCCTTTCGGCTCACCGAAAATGTTTCACTCGAAACATGATGGTGAATGGGTGGCAAGGATGCCAAAACCTCTAGCGTTAATTCTTGCCGAGAGGCAAGGGTCAACGTCACCTCCGTCAGAGGCTCGCTGGTTATTTTCACAATCATCGACTCGCTCGACAAGGATGACTGAATCGCACGAAGAGAAAAAATACCGATATCAGGTGCCCTAAAAATGAAGGTTCCTCCTTCGTTGGTTACTTGAGAATCAAGTAATGACCCTTCTTGGTCACGCAACTCAACCGTTGCCTGAGGAACGCGACGTAAATCCTCGTATTGCACCACCCCGGTCAAAATCCACATGCGTTCCACGATATTGGAAGCACCTTCTTGAGCCAAAGCGCCACTATGATTCAGAAAAATATTAGCGAGGGATAATACAACTGGCAGGAAGGGAACCCTCAATAATCTCCTAACACTCATGAATTTTTCTCCCATTTCCATCTAAGAAGACCGCTATTGAGTTCTCCCACCACAAGGGAATTTCCCCTGTTCAGCAGGGGCAGAACTCAATGGACCACAATTAAATATGCGGAATGACAAATAAAATTTTAGAAGAAAATGGAGGTCGGAGGACCGCGAGAATGCAGAAGGTTGGAAGGGAGAGAAAAAACGATTTCCTCATTGCCAACAGAAAGGAGCGAATACACCATCGAGCGTTGCGCCAATGGAGGAAGACTCCAAACTAAGGAGTGACTGGTGTGCTGTTGCACCCACTGGCATAGATCGAAATCGGAATGTTCGTGCCCATCATGATCGATTGTAGAAAAGATATGATGAATTTCGAGGGCATGCCCAAACGGAACCGAGGCCACAAGCACCAAGACGAGGGGAAAAGCCAGACCAGCTAAGAACGAAGATGTGAAGGGAAATTTTGATCGATTCATGGTGATGATCTCTTTAGTAACGCTATCAAAGAAGTTTTTTGACTGTCAACTGTATTGCAAATAACTTGCAATATAGCCCTGTGGTTCTCACAGACCCTGACATGACCTGAAGGGTGCGTACCTCCACGAAAACACCTCACACCAGAAAAATAGGGCACAACACACCGCGTCGGTTCGCCATGAGATCAAGAGTTCTTCAGAAGAAACCGACAAGCAGATATACCGCAAACGACTACGAGTTAAACACATTTCTACGAGAACCCTTTAGGAGCTTTCATATGGGATCAAGTCGTTTTTTCCTTATCGTTGGATTATTTTTTATTGGAGTCGTCGTAGGCGGCCAGGCCATTTTCAGTCGTGTTCCTTTGGATCAAGCTCTACAACAAGCAAGGTCAGGCCTGTCAACATCTGGAAGCGTCACGCTTGGATCAAAAGATTCCATTATTCCAATGGAGCGTCAAGGCGGAGTATGGATCGTGAGGGTGGAATTCAATGATTTTACGGAAGCCAAACTTATCGTAGACACAGGGGCAACCTACACGACTATCTCTGAAGACCTCGCCTTTGACGCCAGTATCAAACCAGACGCAAAGAATCCAAATGTTAATTTGATTACTGCCGGAGGAAAGGTCCAAGCCAAAATGGGGATTGCCTCAAGGATCCGCGTAGGCCATGCGGGGAGAGACGATGTTCGTGTGGTTATCCACACGATCCCCAATCTTCCAGAGGGCACTGATGGCCTTTTAGGACTTAGCTTCTTTGATAGATTTATGGTTCGGTTAGATCATTCTCAACGAGAACTTCATCTCACCCCTAAAACCTCCTAGCCATAATCCACGTACCTGCCAACCACAACGCTTCTTTTTCAACTAAAACTTCCTCCAACTCAATCGCACATTCTTCCCGATGACGTTTGGGGAAAATCTTTCCTTGACAGTCGGCAAAGGCAGTATGGTAATACTATCTGTTGCTTAAACGAACAGGATGTAACTATGCGATTTTTCATGTATGCTGACAATCTCAATCCCACCCAGCTGAAACGACGTGCACCAGAACACCAATTTTTATTCAAAGCCTACATTCCTGATCACACCATCACCTTCGGACGGTGGTCCAATCAATGGCGATGTGGACTCGGAACCATCACGCCTTCAGCCGGTGAACGTGTGTGGGGCGCGGTGTTTGAATTAACCCAGGAAGATGTCAAGGAATTAGACAAGTTTGAAGGTGACCTTCCAGAAGAAGCCTTCCGCCATGTTGAGATTCATGTGTTTACCGATGAAGACCAAAAAGAATTTGTGACCACCCATGTCGGACAAGCCATCGGAAAGTTTAAACCCAAAGACCATTATTTGGATTGGGTCATGGCTGGCGTTCGACATTGGAAATTACCTGACGAATGTGTTGATATGTGGGATCTTTCCCGCACTCCGTAAGGTCATGCTAGCCTGACCTATTCCATCCTAACCCTAAAATATTTCACGTCCATATCATGAAAAGGAGATACTATGCCTAAACCAAAATATCATATCCTCGTCTGTACCAATTCGCGTCCTCCAGGACATCCCAAGCCATCATGTGGGTCAGCCGGCGCCCAAAATTTACTCATGGCGTTGAATATGGGGCTCATTGAACGTGGCGTTCAACCAGGGGAAGTGCTGGTGACGGGAACCACCTGCCTCGGGCCCTGCGAGCAAGGGCCGAATGTCGTGGTGTATCCAACAGGCACCTGGTATTCACAGGTCAAAGATTCTGACGTCCCTGTCATTCTAGACGAACATATCAAAAAGGGAGAACCTGCCGCCCAACTTAATCCCGACTCAGTGTGGTCCTAATTACCTCTCTCGATAAGGCACACGATCATGGGTGACCCTCGCCCGCATCCCCAACATGAGCCTCATGCTCACCATGGCCAACCATCCCATGTGTCCCATAAGGCCCATGATTCGATTTCATTAGCATGTATGGTTGTCACCTGCAGTGATACCCGAACCAAGGATACCGACACCAGCGGAAAACTCATTTGTCATTTACTCAAAGAACAAAGGCATTCAATTCACGAATACCATCTGATCAAAGACGAACCAAAAGACATTACACAGTTACTTGAAACTGCCGCACAACAGACCAACGTACAAGTGGTCATCATCAATGGAGGAACCGGCATTTCACGCCGTGACTCCACGTTTGAAGCGGTCGATGGTTTTTTACAAAAACGACTGGAAGGATTTGGGGAATTGTTTCGCTATTTAAGCTTCAAAGAGATTGGCTCACCAGCCATGCTGAGCCGCGCAACGGCGGGCATTCATGAACATTTAGTTATTTTTTCAATTCCAGGATCTCAGGGCGCCGTTCAGCTAGCCATGGAGCAGTTGATTCTGCCTGAAATGGGCCATATCACTGGAGAGTTGACGAAATAGCTGTTCAAAATTCTTAAAAAGATGGACTCAATACACCATCTTGCCTTCCGCAACCATTACGACCTGCCCGCCCACTTTGATTTCCTGAATCATATCGTCATCAGAAAAGACTTGCACGAGAATCCTGGACGGACGATCGATTTCATAGCCTTGCTCGATCACCATTTCGGTGGTTGGGCCTACTTCCACGACACCGTTTTTTACCAAATACGCCCCCAACGCCCCGCTGGCGCTACCAGTCGCAGGATCTTCAGGAATCCCAATAGGATCAGCAAACATACGGGTATGCGCAGTGGCATTTTCTTCGAGGGTCATCGTGGTATACACCAGGATGCCATTTGCGCCTAACCGAGCGCAGACGTCTCGAATCGCAGCATGATTTACTTGCATGGACTTGACCGCCGTCAGAGTTCGAATCGGCACAATTAAGACGGGTAATCCCGTTGAAACGACCTCGACAGGAAAGGGCGAATCCGTAATCAGCGATTTGTGAACGCCTAATGCCTTGGCCAATTCATACAGGATCTCGATCTCGCTCACCACTTCAAGAAATTCAGGAGCGGGTTGAGACATCACCACTTGTTCAATTTGCCCTTGTAGAATAATAAGTTCAAGCGGAAACACTCCAATATGGCATTCATAGAATATTTTGGTCACCGGCTCCTGTAGGGGAAGACGCTTGAGTGTTCCTAGCACGTAGAACGTCCCCAATACCGGGTGCCCGGCAAATGGAATTTCCTGTGACGGAGTAAAGATACGGATCTTCGCTACGGCACGAGTATCAGCCGGTGGGACAACAAAAACAGTTTCCGAGAGGTTCATCTCGCGAGCAATTTGCTGAAATTCTCGATCAGTCAAATCACCCGCATCGGGAAAAACCGCAAGAGGATTTCCTCCAAACGGCTCACTCGTAAACACATCCGCCTGATAAAACTGAAGCCATTTCCGAGAACTATCCATTTGGATTGCGATACCTGGGTAGAAAAATAAATAAAATGATTGATGATCGAATCAGCAAAAAAGCAGAGGAAGTCCTCTCAGCTTATGCTCTAAGCGGGAGGGCTTCATATGAATCCGTGAGGGGGTTTCGCACATAATCTTCGACGTAATTCTGCAATGAGCCGTTCCGAAATAGCCGATAATTAGCAAATTTTGTATCAATTTTTCGCAACATTCGTACTTTGACTCCAGTCATTTTCATAAACTCATCCACATGCACCCCGGCAATATCCCGACCAGAGCCTCGTCCAGATTCTACAATACATTGTGGAATGTACACATATTTTTCATTGGTCAACCGTTTGGCAATATCATTTAATGTCAACAGGACCGTGCAGTCCGAATCGCCACCCAACGTCGCATTAGGAACATGTAAAAATTTCGCACGTTTCTTTCGAAACATGGTCAAAATACGATACACACTCCCCGCCATCACCACGGGATCGCGTTTTTCTAACTCTAACGAATCAAACATACTAATGATTCGCCGCCGATTGAGAAAAGCGGTGACGTAGGCTTCAGTATGAATCGTCGTGGAATTCGGCAGTCCCGCATCATAGATCTTTTCCGCTTCAACAGGCAGGAATTGTCGGCCCTGCCGCATCAGAGTCTTTGTGGATTCATTAATCCCGCCCACGGGCGTCAGGCAGCCCATCCATAGCACACACTTCGAATTGATTTTGGAAATGGTTATTGCATCTTCGGACATCGTATTCTGATCAAAGGCATAAAAATTCGCAGAGGAAACCGCAGGGCCATCCAATACTTTCATGAGATGCTTCACTGAGGGAGCATGCGGCATCATTTTTTGTCGATAGTCACCCAGTGTAATCACGGACAATTCAAAATTGATGCGTCCGGGATATTGATCAAACAAACGATGAATCTTTGGCACATGGACAAACCCGACCGTAAAGAATTGAACATTCTTATCAGTATGGATCAAGAAATCTTCCAACCATTCCATGGCTTTGGGATGCAGAAAGAGATCCGTCCATTCCATGAATTCATTTCCACCCAAACACCAATACTGCTGCGGATCCGTCGGCCGGGAATTAATATAATTCAGCATAAACTCCCAGTCTTCTTGGGTCGTTTTTGGAGGGTCCAGCGTTTCCCGGTAGGAATGATCCAATTCATAACAAAACTCACATTTGACTGGGCAGGCTTTCCCCAGACTGAGCGGAATCTTCCCCGCATCCATCTCCCGCTTCAACACATCACGGTAGTCCTGCTTCGCGAATAACTGAGGCGCTTCTAGGAGGGAAAGTTCACGGGACATGGTATAGCCTAGGGAAAGGATAATTCAGTTCGACTCATGTATTGAAATTGATTGACAGAAAGACCCATCATTTGAAAAACTTGACTCAATTGTATTCAGGCGCCCTAGGGATAGCATTCTCATGACTTCTCCAACTCCAGCACCATCGTTTGAAGAGGCCCTCCAACTATTTAACCTCACCACACCATTTTCAAAGGAAACTCTCAGCCAACGATATGAAGAGGCCCGTCGTACATGGTATCCATCCCGTTATGCCGGTCTCACGAATAACCCTGGGAAATATATGGAAATGTATAAAAAAGGAGAGGCCAAAACGAAAGAAATTCAAGCAGGCTATCAATTACTCCTGACCTACCTGAATACTCCCCAAGAAAGCTAGTCACCTTCTCCTTCTGATATTCTCTGTCAATCAGAACATCTTCTCTTGAGTACAGCTCAGAATGACATCACTGATAGAGATAGCCGTCGGGTTAGGGTGCCGCGTGACTGACCACTCGGGACATGCCCGATTCCCCTGCCGCATCCTTCTCGGCAGGACCATGAGCGACCGGCCAGGTAATGAGCCCTTTCACACCATCCGTTCGTGGTTCTTCTTGCCCAGCTTCTAGGGCATAAATTTGTGGAAGATAATTCGTACCATATTTAGAAATATACAAAAAGACATGTTCTCGGGCATTCACACGAACAGCCCAAGGCTCAAAGTCTTTTTGATAAAACTCCTCGGCCTTCTTCATCGCGTCTAAACAGGTCATGCCCCCTGGTTCATTCAGCGTATAATAATAATCCAAGGGCATGTCGTATTCGTCCTGCTTATGAATCGTGATGCCAAATTTATCAGGGTTTCTCACCATGGGCGTATGACGATAGGCGACGAAATAAAACAATTCAACAGAGTGAATAAACCGCTTATTGTCCAAGAGAAATTGGCGGGTATCTTCAGCTTCATCATGGGTTTCACCAGGAAATCCGTAGAAGGCCATCACATGATTCCAAATCCCCGCTTTGGCCGCCTCTCGCAAATTATTCTCAATCACGGACTTTTTGGCATGTTTATCCATCAGCTCCAGGACGCGCTCGTTAGCCGACTCCATTCCATAATAGAGCGTACAACAACCAGCTTCCACGGCCTGTTTCCATATTTCTGGATCTTGTAACGTTTCCTCAAACCGAATCAAGGTGGTCCATTTAATCTCCACTTTTTCTTGCACCAGGAGTTGTGAGACTTTTTTCAACAACGCAGGTGGATACGACTCATCCGAAAAGAGAAAATGTTTCGCGTCATATTTGTCTTGTAAGGCTTTTATCTCCCGGACGACATCTTGCGCTGGCTTTCCACGATACTGATCGAAATAGCCTTGACCATGGTCACAAAACGTACACCGCCCCCAATAACACCCTCTCGTGGCGAGATAGGGCAAAATCCGTTCTGGCACAAAATACATATCGAGCGGCAGGCCATCAAAATCTGGAAGTGGCAACGCCGTCGTTTTCTCGGTATAAATTTCTGTATTGACCTTCACTTGGCCATCTTGATGCCACATGAGGTTAGGCACCTGGTCCCACGCGCGTTCCCCAGCCAGCGCTTCTAACAACCAGAGCAGCGCATGTTCGCCTTCATACAAAATGGCGGTATCGAATACTTCTGCAAAAAACTTCTCTTGTTTGGGGAGATCTTCTTGCAAGCGCGTGATAACATTCCCGCCCACCGTCACATGAATATCCGGAAATTCCGTTTTGATCATTTTGCAAAAGGTCATCCCCGCCAACAATTGCATTTGCGTCCCGATGGAAATACCAATGACCTCAGGTTGCTCCTTATGAATAGCAGGGAGCACCAGTTGCCGGCAGATATCACGGTAGATATTGACGCTCTCATCTTCCAAGCTCGCCAACACTTCAGTCGACACCCCGGACCGATATCCCAAATTACTTTCCATGGGATAAAACACGAGGGAAGCAGGGAAATACGCTGCGGAAATAAATTGCATCACATCGCGAAAGGTGTTGAGAGCCCCTTCCAATTTTTCAGCCTGGTAAAACGCTTCCCCCCGGACTATGGTCTTCGCCTCTTCGGCCTGTTCAGCCAAAGCCATCACATCAACATGATCTTGCGCGCGCAGACAGGTCAGTCGCCCACGCTCCACGTCGGATAATTGCTGACGAGCCTCTCGCTCTTCTAAGCCTCGACGTTGCTGATCCATTCGCATCTTTACCCAAATGAGAAAGGTGTCGGTAAAAAATAGGTCATACATTTCGATATTGATGTCTTTTTGAATGACCTCATGCCCATTTTCACGGAGGACGGCGGTGAGACTGGGGAGTGCGAGGTACGGCGCGGTAGGAACCCATTCCGGCGGGAACAGGAGCATGGTCTTAAACGTCCGGCGAGGCTTGGTGGTCGATGTTGCCCCGTCAATATCAATGAGGGTATCAGTCATCGTCATCCCTTCCTAATGGTTAAACCGAGGCGAGATTCGAGGAAGGATTTTGTGAGCCTAATTGAAACTGCAAGGTTGGCAATTTATTGGAGCCAAAATGCGACACATAAAGGAAGACATATTCCCGAACGAAGATTTTCAAATCCCACCCGGCATAATGATTTTGCTCAAATTCCTCGAAGACCCGTTCGGCATCTTCAATACTCAGGCCTTCTTTGACCGTAAAGTAATAGTCCATGGCTAAATCCCATTCAGGATTTTGATAAAAGGTGATGCCAAATTTTTCGGGATTCTTTGCCACCGGAGTATGTTTACTCAAATCAAAGGTACCAAACCCGATCGAATGCACATGCTCTCGATTGTCCTCCAAAAATTGGGTCGAGAATTTCGCATCTTCGTAGGTTTCTCCCGGAAACCCAAAAAAGCCCATCACATGATTCCACACCCCATGCCGTGAAGACATTTCCAAGCTCTGTTGGATAATTTCAGTGGTCGTCGCCTTATCCATGAGCTGTAAAACCCGTTCACTCCCCGATTCATAGCCCATATGCAAATACTTGCATCCAGCATCTTGTGCGTCCTGCCAAATCTCATCAGACAACAGACTTTTTTCAAATCGAATATGAGTGGTCCAGGCAATATCCAACTTGGACTCCACCAACTTTCTCGTCACCTTCCGGAAGAGGGCTGGAGGATAGGACTCATCGGTAAAATGGAAATGACGGGTCTGGTATTTGTCTTTCAAGAACGTGAGTTCGTCGATGATTTGCCAATCTTTTTTCGTCCGATACCCGGAGGTATAGCCTTCGCCATGATCGCAAAATTCACACCGTCCCCAATAACAACCCCGCGTCGCCAAATACGGCAAAATCGGTTCCGGAACAAAATATTTTTCCATCGGCAAGCCGTCAAAATCTGGAGGAGGCAAGGCCCCCATATTCTCCGCAAAGGTTTCGCTATTCACATGAATGCCTGCCTCATCTCTGAAAATGAGATTCGGGACATGGGAAAGCTCAGTCCCATTCGCAATGCCTTCGATCAATCGCAAAAGCGCGGTTTCACCTTCATACACAATCGCGCTATCAAACAACGCAAACAGTTTCGGCGTGTCAGGTAACACATCCCGGAAACGGGTGACGGTATTCCCGCCAATCGTGACATGAATATCCGGGAACTGTTCTTTAATCATCGCGCAAAAGGTCATGGAAGAAAACAATTGTTGCCGAAGCACAATCGAAATTCCTATCACCTTGGGCTGTTCCGCAAGAATGGCTGGTTTTAGGATATGCTCAAAGACATCCCGATACACATTCACCTGCGTATCATTCACCGCATCCAAGACCTCAGACGACATAAAGAGCTTATAGGATAAATCCGTCTCCATCGGGGGCATACAAATTCTGGCGGGGGAATATACCAACGAAATTGTGGCCGTCACTTCCCGAAATACCGCAATCGCCCATTCCAGCTTTTCACCGTCATAAAATTCCGGCGTGCGCACAATGCGTTTGGCTTCTTCGGCCTTTTCAATCAACTCCCCGATTCGACTCCGCGAACAGTCACAGAGGGCAAGCTGTAACTCGACTTCAGCGTCCGTTAAATCTCGATCCCGGGTAATCTTCTTTAAGCGATCTAACTGCTGGGGCACCTTTTTCAGCACTCGCCGTAGAAAGTCCCCGCTAAAAAACCAATCATACATTTCGAGATTGACGTCTTTTTGCACCACCTCATGCCCCGCCTCACGAAGAAAAGCCGTTAACGTCGGGAGGCTCAAGTAAGGTTCGGAGGGATACCAATCGGGAGGAAAGACCAACATGACCTTCGCCTGTTTTCCAGGACTGACAGAATTCTGTACGGGTTGGGGTTTGGCTCGAAGAGGACTAATCAATCCACCTTTGTTATAATTAATTCTCATCTATAATTCCTAGGTAAAAATATGAATTATCTATTATGAAGAAATATCCGAGAAAGCCCACATCCAATCAAAGGATCAACGAAAAAGTAACCCTTTGATTTATCGATATTTTTTACCAAACGGATTTAGCATTCTAAGTCCTTGAAAAATGGATGGTCAAGGCCACCAAGCGAATATGAACGTCTAATGGCTTATCGTTCAAAATTGACCGAAATAACCCTATCGATTAATATACCTATTCACATGTAAACAGTCCCGCCTAAACAGCAGACTCCTTCAACCACAACGAATGGCCTTCCTTTTTCAAGAGAAAAGGATCGCCTATGAGGAATGAACCATGAATGCCATGCCTGTGTCTGAATCGAGAAATTGGATGTCCCACTTACTGGATTCGTTAGTCAATTCCGGAACCATGCCAGCATGGGAAGCCGTGGACTACCTCACGGACAATCTGGTGGGAGAAGCGCCAAACACCAATTTACATCATTCAAAATCCCCCTATGAAACCATTCAACAATTTCTGCATCGGGTCTATGGTCCAATTGTGGAGGCCGCCTCGAGAACGGTGGAATGCCCAAAGCAGAGCATGATTCACATGTTTACCGACATCAGCCTCATGGGCAAATCAGCTGTCCTAGTTGTGTATCATCCAGGACAGAACCAGCCCCATCAGTTACTATTGCTCGATTCGATCCCAGCCTGGGAAATCATCTTTGAATCCTCAACCGTATTTAATGAATGGGCTGAAGAACGATATGGCTGGATTGTAGAAGCGCTTAAGACAGTCTCTCATCCCCTTGGATCAACTCCAATTGAACAGGTAGCAGATTTACAATCTGTTTTGGTGGAATCCTAACTGTCGACCCTGCTATGCTGAGAACCCATGCCAACAAATGTCCTACCCAAAGACAGTCCACGCGGCCGAGGCCCAGAGCCAAAGCAAGCTTTTGGTGAAAAACAGGAAGAACAGTTGACTGAAGGGGAAGAAAATTTAAAAGAATCAGATCTCGCCGACCAAGAAACCCAAGCCCTTTGGGAATCGCAAGAAATCGGCAACACCAGTTGGTCCGGCGCCGGCGGCACCCGCTACTCTGACCCCGATTGAATATCATATTTAATAGGGGTCAGACTCGACTTCCAAGATCTGCCATGCCCACTATTTCACCCCCTTGAGGCATTACGCCTTGCGTGCAACTAGGCGGCAGTACCAAATCCTACCTTGCGCCGAACACTACATTGCAAAAGGAGTCGCATCTTTACCGTGTTCGTTTTTTAATGGTTTTTGACTTCGTACAACACCATTGAAATTGTCTAAGCTCTACGCAAGGGGTACTCCCTTCACACACACTTGCATATCAAGCGCAGGAACAAAGAAATCAGACCTTATCTGGATCGTAGCCGAGATTTGGTGAGAGCCAGCGCTCGACTACTGAGACTTCCATGTTTTTCCGTTTAGCGTAATCTTGGATTTGGTCTTGTTTCAATTTCCCAACTGAAAAGTATTTAGCTTGAGGATGCGCAAAATAAAAACCACTCACCGACGCAGCAGGATACATCGCATAGGACTCGGTCAGCGTAATCCCTATTGATTTCTCCACCTGCAGTAACTCAAATAAATGATGTTTCTCGGTATGATCAGGACAGGCTGGATAGCCAGGCGCAGGTCGAATGCCACGATATTTTTCTTGAATGAGCTCTTGATTGGTCAATTGTTCATCTTGACCGAATCCCCATTCTTTCCGCACTTCACGATGTAGCCATTCAGCAAAGGCCTCGGCTAATCGATCGGCCAAAGCTTTGGCCATGATGGAGTTGTAATCATCATGATCTGCTTCAAACCGCTTGCAGAGCGCATCCACTCCAATGCCAGTGGTGACGGCAAACCCACCAATATAATCCGCCTTGCCGCTGGATTGCGGTGCCACGAAATCTGCTAACGCATAATGAGGATCACCCTTGGGCTTTTCACTTTGCTGCCGCAACGTATGGAAGACAGAAATCGGTTCCGAGCGCGTTTCATTGGCATAGATGGTGATGTCATCTCCCTGACTGTTGGCCGGGAATAGCCCATACACGCCTTTCGCAGTGAACAATTTCTTCTCAATGATTTCTTGCAAAAGTTTTTGAGCATCATCAAAGAGTTCTTTGGCCTTGGGCCCAACGACGGGATCCTCGAAAATTTTTGGATATTTCCCGCGTAATTCCCAGGCCTGAAAAAATGGCGACCAATCAATAATTGGCACTAACGTCTCGAGTGAGAGATCCTCAAGAACTTTGACACCTAACGCGCTTGGCTTGGGGATGTCCGTCGTCTCCCAATCAATGTCCACGCATTGTTTTCTGGCATCTTCCAACGAGACAAGTTTCTTGGCTGAGGCTTTGGATTCATAGGCTTCACGAGTTTTCTGTTGTTTCTCCTGAATATCTTTGATAAACGCCGCTTTATCGTTTGTGCTCAGGAGTTTGCGTACGACATTGACGGCTAAAGACGCATCTAACACATGCACCACAGGACTGGTGTAACCTGGCGCAATTTTTACCGCCGTATGGGCCTTGCTGGTGGTGGCTCCGCCTATAAGTAAGGGGACGGTAAAACCTTGGCGCGTCATTTCTTTTGCGTTTTGCACCATTTCATCCAACGACGGGGTAATCAGACCACTGAGTCCTATAATGTCGACATTTTCCTCACGTGCCTTTTGTAGAATCTTATCGCACGGAATCATGACGCCCAGGTCAATAATTTCGTAGTTATTGCAGGCCAGCACGACCCCAACAATATTTTTGCCGATGTCATGCACATCGCCTTTGACGGTCGCGAGTAAAATCTTTCCCTGACTCCGACTCGCGCCTGCTTCTTTTTCTTTGTCCATAAACGGCAGTAAATAGGCCACCGCTTTTTTCATGACACGTGCACTTTTGACGACTTGTGGTAAAAACATTTTCCCCTCGCCAAAGAGTTCTCCGACCACATTCATGCCATCCATCAAGGGTCCTTCAATGACATCTAGGGGCTTATTAAGTTTTTGACGGGCTTCCTCAACATCGGCATCAATGAATTCAACAATCCCTTTAATCAAGGCATGGGCCAGACGTTTTTCTA
This sequence comes from Nitrospirales bacterium, assembly GCA_965248225.1. GTDB lineage: Bacteria > Nitrospirota > Nitrospiria > Nitrospirales > UBA8639 > Nitrospira_E. The sequence goes on along the minus strand of CBDFIV010000015.1, from coordinate 1,561,850 downwards.
CAGGCTCTTGACGCCAGGCAACATCCTTCACGACGACTTTACCCTGTTGTTTGACGGTCTCAGCAAAGGTGACCAATTCCTCGGTGGCTTCCGGCCGGCGATTCAACAAGACATCTTCGACCAATTTGAGCAGGTCTTTGGGAATTTCTTCATAGACGCCCAATTGACCGGCATTCACAATACCCATATCCAAACCTGCTTTGATAGCATGGTAGAGAAAAGCCGAATGCATGGCTTCGCGCACCCCATTATTGCCTCGAAACGAGAATGAAATATTGCTGACGCCTCCGCTCACTTTACAAAAGGGTAGCGTGGACTTGATTTGCCGTGTGGCTTCGATGAAGTCCACGGCGTAGCCATTGTGTTCTTCCATCCCCGTGGCCACGGTCAAAATATTGGGATCAAAAATAATATCTTCTGGAGGGAAGTTCAGCTTGTCAGTTAAGAGCCGATACGCTCTCGTACAAATTGCTACTTTTCGTTCGAGCGAATCCGCCTGCCCGGTTTCATCGAACGCCATGATCACCGTGGCTGCGCCATATCGTTTGATAAGTTTGGCCTGTTCTAAAAATTTCTCTTCGCCTTCTTTCAGACTGATGGAATTGACGACACCTTTCCCCTGAATACATTTCAGCCCCGCTTCAATGACTGACCATTTTGAGCTGTCAATCATGACGGGCACGCGCGCAATGTCCGGCTCTGAGCCAATCAGGTTTAAAAATTCCACCATGGCTTTTTCCGAATCCAACAGTCCTTCATCCATATTGACATCAATGATTTGCGCTCCGCCTTCCACTTGTTGACGCGCGACAGCGAGAGCTTCTTCCAAATTCCCGTTGAGAATGAGTTTGGAAAATTTTGGAGAACCCGTCACATTGGTGCGCTCGCCAATATTGACGAAGTTAGCTTCAGGCCGAATGGTTAATGGTTCAAAGCCACTTAACCTCGTCATACGGGGAATGTGGGTTTTCTTGTGGGGTGCGCAATCCTTCACGCCTTCCGCAATAGCTCGAATATGTTCGGGTGTGCTCCCGCAACACCCGCCGACGATATTGACCCACCCCTGAGTCGCAAAATCTCGAAGATCCGCACCCATACGTTCTGGCGTTTCATCAAAGCCGCCAAAGGCATTGGGCAATCCCGCGTTGGGATAACAGCTAATATAGATGGGCGCGACTTTGGACAGTTCAGCGATATAGGGCCGCATTTGCGGGGCTCCTAAAGCACAATTAATTCCGACACTCAAAAGATTGGCATGGGAAATGGAGTTCCAAAACGCCTCGATCAGTTGTCCAGAGAGAGTACGGCCACTAAGATCCGTAATGGTCACGGACGCCATGATAGGGATTTCGCGGCGGATTTCTTCGTAGTATTGGGCAATGGCATAAAACGCCGCTTTGGCATTCAAGGTGTCAAAGATCGTTTCGACCATGAGCAGGTCGATACCGCCTTCGACTAAACCTTTGACCTGTTCATAATAGGCCTGAGATAAATTATCAAATGTCACTGCGCGAAAAGCCGGATTATTGACATCAGGCGACATAGATGCCGTGCGATTGGTTGGGCCTAGCGCTCCAGCCACAAAACACTGACGACCCGGCTGTTCGGCCTCGACCCGAGCGGCGGCTCTCTTCGCCACTTGAGCCCCTGCCAGATTGAGCTCATGTGCGAGCGTTTCCATTTGATAATCAGCCATGGAAATGGCGTTAGAATTAAACGTATTGGTCTCGATAATATCGGCTCCGGCCTGCAAATATTGCACATGAATATCTTCAATAATTTTTGGCTGAGTCAGAAGCAGCAGGTCATTATTGCCTTTCACATCACACACATGATCCGCATATCGTGTCCCACGAAAATCTGCTTCCTCTAATTTGTGATTTTGAATCATCGTCCCCATGGCCCCGTCCAGCACAAGGATTCGATTATTCAAGAGCTCTTCTAATTTCTCGATCATGCCTATCCTCCTAGCACGTACATGCGCTACTCTAGATGTTTAAAGACTTTCGCATTTTCTGGATGTATTCTTCATTCCATTTTCTTGACTTCAATGATTTTCAACAAATAGGATGAATCATTGCCCACCAATAAAATGATGTTATGACATTTCCTCAACTGTGTTGTAAAAAAATACGTTTTCGGCTCTTCATGCTCACCATTGGACTTCTCTTTCTGTTCACGACCCTTGTTAGCGCCCCTGCCCGCTCCCTTGCGAAGCCCTTCTTTGAAGATGGATTATTGGGTCTGACCCAAGAGGAATTACGAACCCAACTGGGCCTGCCCATGGCGATTCGTTCTCGAAAAGCGGCCTTGCGAATCTTTAGTTATTACACGTATACCGATTGGCAAAAATATTTCAGAAATTTGGTTTCCCCTGAAAATGGGGAAGACGTGTATACCTATACACGAAATGGTATTCAGGTTCGGTATTCCTTTACCTATATTCCTGACTTGAGTGAAGGTAAAGATTTTCCAACATTATATGTGCAGCGATGTGAAATTGAATTCTCTCCGGCTGTCTCATTGGAAACAATTCAATCGCTCGTTCCAGAATTCCTGCCTCCTTCTGAACACACGGCTCCGGCGTTTCGATCCAATTTATGGGTCTTAGTGTTTAAAGGCCCACCCTCACCAGAAGCGTCGTTTATCGTCAAGGAACGAGATCGAGAAAAATTATCTTGGTCATTAGCCTACCAAATGTTTGCCGTTAATGGGATCCCCAATTTCCTTTCAGTCAACACGCCGATCGATCGTTTGGAAATCGGGGCACAAAGCCTCCAACTCGTCGAAGGGCGACAACGCTTAACTCACGAGCCCATCAATAATCCTTTTTCAGCTGATTTCCAACAAACCCCTCCCATTGAAAAACCAACGGTCAAATCCATCCCTCGCCCACAATATGAAGATTGACGTACGCTCATCGTTAGAGACCAACCTCCATCTAAAGAAATCGAAGGTCTCGCTCTTCGCCTATCGATAGATAGCCTTCTCCCCATTGTCCCTCATCATACAGACTCCATTCCCCGGCATTGATCTCTGGCTTTAATCGAATTCCCCAATTGCCCCCAAAGATGATAAATGTGGCACCTGCGCCTGAATCTTCCACCTGTTGCGCGTAGGCAGGACACAGAGGCTGGTCAGGATCATCACACCATCCAGTGACATAACACCATTCCCCGCGAGATTGTCGCTCATACGACTTAACCTGTGTCAGGAGACGAGGAGGGCCCAATTCATTAAACCTGACAAAGTAAGACCCCTCAAAATTCGGATTATTTTCCACTTCGATAAACATAGAGACGTGACCTTGACCCCTTTTCAAACCCGCTGATAGAGTGTTTTGATTCCCAGCAACCCATAAAACTCCAGGTGCCATTCAACAACATTTCCTCTAGTAAGTATTATCTACCCTTTGAATTTCCCTCGTGAACATGCAGACATCACATAGCCAACCTCCCCAAACAACGCCAATCCCCTGGATTTGCCGACGACCGGTTCGAATCAGCCTCTATCTCCTCTTAGGAGCGTTTGTTCTCTGGATGTTAGCCTGGGGCATTGTGCCTCGATTGCTGGATCCTACCGGTGAACAACATGTTGAAGATAAGGCGGTCATGGCTGGCATGAGTCGAGAACAAGTGATGAAAGCCTGGGGAGGGCCCTATCAAATGAATGTCAGTTATACCGAAAAAGGCCTCCGTCGTGAAGAATGGGTCTATGAGGACTGGATTGATTACAGCACGATAAAACATCGCTATTTATACTTTGAAGACGACGAACATGGAAGAATGAAGTTGTTGGGAGGCTGGCACTAACCTTTCCAAGCCTCTTATTCCCTGCTCCTCCTTCTTCCCACCAGTCTCCCTCCATACTTCTTATTAAGGAGTTTCCGTAATTTGCATCCGACGCTCCCTCCCCGGACCACCAGAAATAACCAACACCCGCTTCCATTCCCTCACCTGATAAACGGCCCAGGCATTGGCTTGGCCTTTATAATAGGCATCAGGATCTTCGCCCTTCGCACTCAAATAGGTGGGATCCATAAATCCCTCATCCATGACGTATTCCATGAGATTATCAGTTGTCAGCCCCGTGCCTTTTAACGTGACTTCGGCTAACAGTTCCAAAATACTTTGAGGATCTGCGATACTGACTGGTTCCATAGTTACAGACTCCCTGAATATGTGATATCCTACTCCAAGTGGTCAGGCCACATCATGGTATATCGAATGAGTGATTAGGGACAACCCGCCACAATTAAAAGAATCAATTTTCCAACCGTTCATCAAACCTTCATGTTTAAGACTCTTAGCCCCGAACAATTTCGCGACCGTATTTTTGATGTCCTTCGTCGCAAGCAACATTGGGCCACATCGTATTTGGAAAGTAACACGATCACCAAAAAACAATTGAATATTTATTTCCACCAAGAATATGTGGTGTATATCCGAGATTTCTCCATTCTTCTCGCACAAATTCTGGGAAAAAACCCGCCATGGGAAGCGCGACGCCGCCTCGCCACCATCATTTATGAAGAAGAAACCGGTGGATTTTCCTTAGGACGGCCTTATCAAGAATTATTTCTGCAGATGATGAAAGGTCTTGGATTTAACCGAGCTGGATTCCGAGATGTGGAATTATTAGCTCCTAGCCGAGGGTATCGAGAATGGCTGAACAAAATATGTCAGGAAGAGGACTGGACTCTCGGTGCTGCCGCCCTCTGCATTTTCATTAAAGGCACTTCCGGTGACCCAGAAGAAGTGCTGTATCCCAAGGCTGCGCAAAACCAATCCGAAATAGAAGATCTTATTAAAAAATACCCGCTATTCCAGCACCATGGTCTCACCCCAGAATCCATGGACTACATTCGTGCTCAACACATGTTCGCCCCAGGAGCCAGAAAAGTTATTTACGACATGATTACCCACCATGCCACTGAAACTGACCAACAATACCAGATCCTCTCACGATTAGAAGAAGCCTTAACCTTATGGGGGCGCTATCAAGATGGGATTGCGCGGGCTTGTGGTATTCGGCAAAAATAAACGTTCCATTCCTTTTTCTGTAGAGTTTTTTCTGCCCTCTTTTACCGTATTCGCACCCTCAAGCTAGCGTATCGGCAAATGTCGCACGGTTTTTTCTTTTGAGTATTCAACCTTCCCCAACACGACCCTATGTTTCCCTGAAAACGTGTGGAGCCATGGCCACGTTTTTTTTATTCGCGGTTCAATGCACTTGGACCCCTGAAGTCAAAACGCCAATCCATCATAGTGGAAAAGGGAATGTCACTCTCCAGACCTCTGGCGAACTCAAAATAGCGCCTCAGCATCCGCAGGGCCTCTCAGAATCACTGATCAAACAGATTTTGCAAGGAATCTCTCAAATCCAAGAACGGGGGATTCTCCAAGAATTATTTATTTCCGACCCAAAATTGTCTCCCGTTTTTTCTCCCTCACAAATAGCGTTCTTGGCCCCCCATCTGGCAGAGGCTTTCTCGAAGGCCACATCGGAAGAACTCATTATATTTCGAAGCCTCGGGAATGATGAAGAAAGAGCCGCTCATGTAACCGGAACGGTTGCTGTCTTTTCTCCAACCATTTTCTTTCTTATGTTGCAGAGCCCAGGACATTTGTCAAAGATGGGATCTTCATCACGAAATCTCCAGAAACATACCACGCTTATGTTTTCCCAGAAGGACGCCATGCTACAACCAAAAGACGTCCATCGCTTCATGAAGATCTCTGGCAAAGATGTCGGGATCGCCATTGATTATGCGGTCCTTAACCAAAAAACAGGAAGCCAGGACACAGTTGTAGAAAGAAGACCTGGTCCCTCAATTACGACATCCCAGCCAGAAAAAACCTCGCCAGAGATGAATACTCTTCAGGAACAATTACAGGATTTGCAAAAACAAGTGGAGGAACAAGCGGAAGAAATTCAACGGCTTCAGCAGACAGTCCCTCAATAAATTCGCCTGGGCAGAGCCTAGATACTGACCAATTCATTTTCAAGTACGCAGACTGCCCCCTACTCCCTAAAGGCCAGCAAGAATTTACCATTACCCATCCCCTCTAGGATCTTCACCTTCGACTGCATCGGTTCTAGCCATTGCATTAATCGCAAGTTCTTGCTCAAGCTACTCCCTGAAGAATTGCCTTCACGACTGGCTGATCCGCCGCAGGAAATTCATAAGCCCCTAAGTCCTCTTGGGCAACCCAAGCCATTTCCATGCAACCAAGAGGCTGGAGAATGCCTTCAAATGTTGAACAGATAAAAAAATGCAGTTCTACTTCTTTATCAGGGTAGCGATGACGGAGAACATAGAACGGATTCAAATGACTCACTTCAATAGCAATTTCCTCTTTCAACTCTCTTCTCAAGCATTCCTCTAAGGTCTCTCCCGCTTCTTGCTTGCCGCCGGGAAATTCCCACAATCCACCCTGATGCGCATCCAGCTTTCTTCTCGTCAATAAGATTTTTCCTTCTTGATAGATAACAGCTGCCGCTACGACAACAAACGGGAGTGCTTGAAGACTTTCCTTATTCATGAGAAGAGACAGTTTGGCAAATATCTCGCAAGGGACAAAGTAGACAAAATGGTTTTCGTGCCGTGCACACCATGGCGCCAAAATCCATTAAGCCTTGATTAAAGTCATAGCATTTTCCCTTAGGAATCAGTTTTTCGGAAAGCTGCCACAATATCGCTTTTTGTTTTTTGGGATCACCGGTCCCAATAAAGATCCGGTGCAAGACTCGCATCACATTGGTATCAAGTATGGCAGCATCCTTCTGGAACGCAAAGGACTGAATGGCTCCGGCGGTGTACCGACCAATACCCTTCATTGACAACAATTCGTCCTCTTTGCTGGGAATTTTCCCGCCATACCGTTCCATCGTCTCGCAAGCAATCCCATGGAGACGATAGGGGCGAACGTTGTATCCCAAGGGATACCAAGTTTTTCGAACATCCTCTGGTTTAGCTTCGGCAAGATCTTGTACGGTCGGATATTTTCCTAAGAACTCATGAAACTTAGGAATCACACGATCAACCTGAGTCTGCTGCAGCATGACCTCAGACACCAATATCTTATAGGGATCCTCTGTCCTCCTCCAGGGAAGATCTCGCCCCGATTCGTCATACCACTTCAGTAATCGATTCTGAAATTTCCGCTTTTTCGTTGGGGCAATACTCTGAATTTCAAAAATACCCACCTTGGATAATTCCCTCTTTATATATTTTTTAGGAGAAGGCATAAGAAAAGACCTTTCGACCCACTCAAGTTATTAGTTAACAACAAGAAAAAGAAACGATCTAGCATACATCAAAAATTAAATATATATCTTTATGTTTTTCTAACCTACCACAAATATAGTGAACCCCAAAAATTCAGGCAAACAATGTAGTAGAATTCTGAGCTGAGATGAAAGGGGAGCACAATGGAGAAAAAACGGATCAGGCTAAGTAAATAACCCCGCCCAAAGGGCGGGGCTTTTGAAGAAATTTAAAACAACTTCATCGAGCAATACATTTGCACAAGGCGTCGTCGAATATCTTCTCGAATAATTCGAAACAGATATTGCTAAGTCGGGGCGATGTGCCATTTCGTCTCATAACCCGTATGGTTTATTCCTTAAGCTGACATGCGCACAGGCAATCACAACCGTGACCGGCCGCCGCGGCCGGCTGAACGTTTCCTCCCCGCCCAAAGGGCGGGGCTTCCACGTTCGTTTTATTGAAAAGTTCAAGGCAAAAGTGGCCCTTGCAGCCTTAAAGAGACTGAAGACAATCAATTAATTGACAAGCCAGCATGAGGGGCATTCGACACAAATCAGCCAATGGAAACGAAAGGTACAACCGAAAGGGAAGAAGCCTTTAGCTCACTAAAACGAACGTGGAAGCCCGGACTTTGGGCGAGGAACTTAACTTCGTATTAGGCAACCAAGAACCCGAAGCGGTTCAAGCAAGCCTGCATTAAGAAGTTGGCCACTTGAAGATGGGGCAGGACTGAATAAAAAACTTCCGGGCTCAGTTGGGGGCAAACGGCAATGAATTGTGCCAGGGAACCCCCAGCATCAGCCCTCGATGGCAATAGGGGCTATTGGACTTAGAGCGAGCCAACTGGTACTACCATTCAATTTCGGAGAGTGCAACTCTATCATGATGGTAATAAGGCAAAAAGCAGTAGGATAAGAATGGGTGCTACTGTTAGTTGAAATTTGAAGCGGCTCCCCCACCTGTGATGAGATGGCGTTCGACGAAGAACCGACACTCATCAACAACGCAAAGGAGCCACTGCATGAGCAGTATTGCGAAAACGACGAAGAGACGCAAGAAGACGAAACGGTTGGGTCCCGTGAAAATCCTTCGCGCCGAAGAGTATGCCGACTTTGATGTGGAGACGAAGGTGGAATGTATTCAGGCCCTTATTCCCTTGGGCTTGATGCGGATTCGTGAGCTCTTAGAGGATGAGGTGCGGACATTGGCGGGGATCCGGTATGCACGGAAGGCGGCGGCACAGCTCCCCGGGTATCGTCACGGGAGCAATCCCGGGAGCGTCCGGCTGGCGGGGCAACGGCATCCGTGCAAGATTCCGCGTATCCAATCCGTGGAGGGCGGTGGGGAAATCCCCTTAGAGAGTCTGGCGCACCTCCGCGGCACGGGCCAGCTGGCTGAGGTTCTCCTCAAGCGGGTGTTGTATGGGATTTCCTGCCGAAACTATGAAGCGGCCGCCGCTGCCGTCCCCGGAGCGATTGGCTTGTCGAGTTCGACGGTGTCGCGGAACTTTACCCAGGCCAGCGCCAAGCAGTTGAAGGGATTACAGGAACGCGATTTGAGGGAGCTGGATCTGCTGGCCATCTTTCTTGATGGCAAGACCTTTGCCGAGATGACGATGGTGGTGGCGGTCGGGGTCACCCTCACAGGAGAGAAGCACGTCCTGGGTTTTGTGGAAACGGGGACGGAAAACGAGCCAGTCCTCACGTCGTTTCTCCGGGAGTTGGAGGAGCGAGGCCTCACCAGTTCGCAGGGGCTCTTGTTCATCATTGATGGGGGGAAAGGCCTACGAGCGGCCGTGCGACAGGCCTTTGGGACATCAGCCCTGGTCCAGCGATGCCAGTGGCACAAACGGGAGAATGTGGTGAGGCATTTACCGAAAGGGGAGCAGGCCACCTGGCGACGCCGGCTTCAACGGGCGTATCAGCGCCCGACCTATGTGGAAGCCAGAGCCGCGCTCACGCGCTTGCAGGCGGAATTGGTGGACCGCAACCAATCGGCCGCGCGGAGTTTAGCGGAAGGGTTGGAGGAAACATTGACGTTGCATCGGCTGGGAGTGTTGGCCCTCTTCGGCTTGTCTTTCAAGACAACGAATTGCCTAGAATCCATCAATGCCTTGGTGGAGGAACGCTGTGCCAAGGTCGATCGCTGGACGAACTCCAATCAGCGACAGCGGTGGTTGGCCACGGCGTGGCTGGATATTGAGCCGCGACTCCGCAGAGTCAAGGGCTATCGGCACTTGTCCAAGCTCCGGGAGGCCCTACAGCGAGACTTGAATATGGAGAAGACCGCGTCAAAGAAGGTTGCGTAACATGAACCTCGGAGCCGTGGAGAATCTCAACTAACTTTGGGCTTGACTCTAGGATAATCCTTTTTCACCTCTCCTCAAACATCAGTCATCATTTTTCTTCACGAAAAACTAGTAACGCTTGACATTCCATACTATTTGAAATTTTCCCAAAAGATTAATGAATTGCCCAGTAAGATCCCAATACGCTGGTTGGTTGACAGCCGTACTTTGATGCACATGATGATAGCTATGAAGGCCTTCGCCAAGAACCAAAAACATGAGAACTTTATTATCCCTCGCCTCATCTTTACTGTTCTCTGCTTTCCCACCAAACATATGCCCAATAGAATTAACCGACCAAGTAAATTGATGAAGAAGGGACACACGAAAACATCCCGCCCAAAAAAAGGCCCGGATCGCCTCATCTTGTCCACTTAGCCCATAACCAACTACAGCCGGCAGGAATAATGAGGTTACACATAGAGCCCAATACCATTGACTGCAACCACGACTTATCGAGTCTTTCATCGCATCTTTGGCATAGGTACCTTTATCCGTTGGCAATCCCACGAACATCCACAAAAAATGGGAATGGACAAACCGCATAAATCCGGATGAAATCTTCACTTGATTTTTCCAATACGGACTATGAACGTCTAAGGGTTGATCAGAATAACGATGATGGCGCCGATGATCTGCCACCCATCGGTCAATGGGTCCCTGCATAGCCCAACTCCCCAAAATGCCTAACAACAATCGAAAGAGAGAACTCGTCTCAAATGAACGGTGGGTAAAATACCGATGCAACCCTACCATGATTCCAATAATATTTAAGAGGAAAAAAACAAGGAAAATGGAAAGAGTGATGGGGGTTGGGGAAAATGTCTGGAGGAAGAATATCCCGGCTAGCGTACCGCCCAAAGGGATAAAAATCGAAAATGCATTCATTATATAATTTGCTATAACTTCCTTTCTGCCGGTGAGGATTCCTACCGAACACAGCTCTACGCTCATTGCAAAACCCATCCTTCGAGCTAGTGGATGAAGTTAATATTTCACTTGTTCAGCCATTTTATACCTTTAGATTAAAGAAAACTAATCAAAAATTTTATTGTACTCAAGGACTCATTAAATACATCTTTAAAAGTAGGTACGTTTGTTTTACCAAAACTATCGACATACCCAGAAGGTTTTTCGACAAGAAAATTCACCATACGGTTCAGTTATTTATCCCCCATCAAAATGTTGGCATCTCATTAAAATGCAGCAATTTTCAACAAGCCGACCAAAGCAAGCATTCTAGGGTCTAATCCAATTCGGCCAGAGGACAATAATGTATATTTTGCATGCAATCCACAAGCATCACGCCTAGAAAGAAGGAGAAAAGTAGAAGGTTCCTTTTACTAGACAGACTTATCATTTTTTAGGTAATGTACCATTTTTTAAGTCGGGTCATTATATTCCTTTTTCCTGTGAGTCCGTTCGTATGTTTTTTATTTATCAAAAACTAGGAGGAATACACGATGATCCTTGAATCACCGTAACATTTTAATAATCCATCAAACTGCATTTTCCGGGGTCTTTGTCCTATCATGTGGACGAAATCCGGTGCATGGTCTTCGTGTGGCATTTCCCCTTTATATGGGAATGCACAGACTTGCGCTCATATCAACACCAACGCCCTCTCAAAATTCCTTCAGTTAAATAGCCCCCATTTCCCTTTCGCCGTCTGCGTCTCTTTCCAGACCTGTGTTTGTTTAACTATCGTCCAAATTTTCTTTCATCATTATTCTGGAGGTACTCTATGTCTAGTCAACCTATTCCACTTTCTCATTTTTCCCCCAACAGCGCTCTTAGCGTTGAAAAGCTTATTCATGAGACACATGAATTCATTAGCTATTTAACCGAAAAAGGCGGGCCAGACCCATCAGATTATTTAATGCTCAACAGCCTACTCCATAATTTCTCTGAAGATAAAACCCAATCCATGGTTTCAGAAAAGCAGCTACAGGAACTAAGAGACGCATATGGAGATGCTCTTTCATCGGAAACTATTCAAGGGTGGGCCTACCAAAAACCGCTTGGATACCCAGGGGATTTTAAACTTCTTGAAAAAATATACAACTTCCACAGATCATCTGTCCCTCAATTAGCTAAATGGGATGACTATTTCCATGCTCAAGTAGCCCCTACAGCTGTGCGAAATCGATTATCCGTTTTTCTAGACCAATTATGGAAAACAAAAAGAGACCATCCTTCAGGCACTCAAATTCTCAATGTGGCTTCAGGGCCCGGACGAGATATGTTTGAAGCCCTTAAGGTCTTAGGGGCGGCAGACGTAAGAATAGATTGTGTAGAGCAAGACATTCACGCTATTGATTTCGCTAAAAATCTGTGCCAAAAATTTCTCCACAATATCCACTTTACCCACAAGAATATTTTCCGATTTTCCACCAATGCCACTTACCATTTAATTTGGTCTGCTGGGTTATTTGATTATTTTAACGACAGCCTCTTCAAACGAGCCATTCGGAAGTTTACTCCTTTACTTAAGCCAAGTGGAAGGATGGTGATAGGGAACTTTGCGCCGCACAATCCGAATCGCGGACATATGGAATTGTGTAAGTGGAAATTGATTCACCGAAGCAAAGAGCATTTGCTCCAACTCTCTAAAGAATGTGGGTTCCAGGATCATCAGATTCATGTTGAAGAAGAACCACAAGGGGTAAATCTCTTTTTGGTCATCACTAACTAAGAAAATTATTGCGTTCCTATGCCCCGTCTAAATAGACGGGGCATACAGCAAACAAAGGCTCTAATGGCAAGCGGAAAGTTCCGTGATACACAGATCGTTCGCTGTACCGCTGAGCTAAAGTCGCGAATAAAGATCCCCGAGGCAAGACCACGGGGTATTAGAAGAGGGTTAACTGACGCAGGTCTTCTCTGGGACTGCCTTGGTTCTGCACATAATGTTCGACCACCCTCCAATTGCCGCCCTCTCCCACGGTGCCCACATAGTAGCCATCAGCCCAAAACTGCCCTCCCCACAACTCTGTCTTCAAGGCTGGTTTCTGCCGGAATAACTCGCGCCCGGTGATACTCTTGAACACTCGCACGATTTGTCCCGGAGCAATCTTCGGATGAGCAGAACATAACAGATGGATATGATCTCGATCACACCCCAATCGTTCAAACTCCATATCGTACCGCTCAGCAATCCCTCGCGTGGCTTCCACAATGATCTCGACAACATCCTCCGCTAATAAGGCCTTACGATATTTCACCGGAAAGACAATGTGATAATGAATCTGCCACGCACAATGACTCGCTTTGTGGACAGTACTTTCACTCACCCCCTAATTCTCGGAAAATAAGATCCCCGTGGCAAGACCACGGGGAATCGCAAGTTCAATCTTCCCTCACTTTCTCTGAATCAGAAAAAGGCAGAATAATAAAATATTGGGACTAGGTTATTATAGGCCGAAATATCTAATGGCCACAGAGATGTAGGAGAGGGGGTAAGTTTTTCATTCTGAATACACGACCTTCATCCTGGAGGGGAGACCTGAATTCACCACACCCTTTCTTTTATGACAGAATCCAGAACACTACTTAAATCAACAAGATTGAAAGGTTTTGCCACCCTTCCCTTAAACCCATAGTCCTGGTAATTGGCCAACACCGGGTCATTTGAATACCCGCTTACGACAATGGCTCTCAGATGAGGGTCTAACAAAAGCATTTCCTTGACCACCTCCTTTCCACCAAGGCCTCCAGGAATCGTAAGATCCAATATTACCGCAGAAAAGGGTTTCCCCCTGTCTTGAGCTCGACGAAAAACACTGATAGCTTGTTCTCCATCAGGCACGGCCTCGAAGCTGTATCCACAAGCTTGAACCATTTCCCCAAGCACCTTCCGGATTTGTGGTTCATCATCCATGATGAGGATATTCCCATGACCAAATTTAATTTCGCTCGTAAGCGGGAGAACTTCATTTTTTTCAGGGACCTGAGCAGGAAGCAAAAATGAAAACTGACTCCCAACCCCTACCTCTGACTCAACCCATAACACTCCCCCATGGTTTCGGATAATAGAATATGAACTTGCGAGCCCCAAACCAGATCCAGTGGACTTGGTCGTAAAATAAGGATCAAAAACTTTGGCTAAATTTTCTTTGGAAATACCGATTCCTTGATCTTGGACTGAAATGACAATCCATCGATCGTGAGAAGACATTAATTGAGGGCTGTGACTCAACCTTTCACCCTCTTCCTTACTGACATTTTTGGCTTCAATATAACATTCTCCTCCATTTTCCATGGCTTGTCTTGCATTGATAACCAGGTTATGAAGCACTTGACAGATTTGACCGAGATCAACATTGACAGACCACAGACCTTGCGCTTTTTTAAACACGGGGCGAACCTTTGATCCAGCTAAGACCAATCGAACATTTTCCTCCAATATACTTTCTATGGACACCACATCTTTGACGGGATTTCCTCCCTTAGAAAAGGTGAGGAGTTGTCCTGCAATATCTTGTGCACGCAAGGAAGCTTGCTCGGCCTCGACAAGTCGCCCAAAAAGAGGATGGGAGGCATCAACTTCATATTTAGCTAAGGACAACTGTCCCAATATAGCGGTAAGGAGATTATTAAAATCATGAGCCAAGCCCCCGGCCAAAAGACCTAAGGATTCCAGTTTAGCTCCACGGACTCGCTCCTCTTCCCATTTCTTTCGTTCGGTCACATCCTGAGCTAATCCAATAATTCTAGAATTTTCCCCAGAATCTTTTTTTAACGGAAAGGTTCGATTATGGACCCACCGAATTTCTGTATCAGGCCCTATTACCCGATATTCTATATCCAGGCTTGTCCCATCTAAACGTTTCAATAACAGATTCTCTACTCGCGACCGGTCTTCAAGTGCGACAACCGTGAGCCAATCAAAATGGTTATGGAGCAGTCTTTCTGCATTTCCACCCCACAAACGTTCATAGGCGGGACTCACGTAGACCATACGCTGCAATTCGATATCCCATATCCAAAAAACACTATCGATCGCTTCTGCGAGCTGAAGAAATTTCTCATCGCTTTCTTTAAATGCCAATTCAGCCGTTCGCACATCTGTCATATCTCGACAGATCATGAGCACCGTGAGAATTTGTTTGCCTCGTACCGGTTCAGGACAGAATCTTACCTCAAAGCATCTCATCCCCCGATACGTTGGGTGGGATATTTCAAATGTTTCAGCTATCCCACTTTGTAGAACATTGGCTATCTTCATTTCAAAAACATCTGCAACCTTTGCAGATACCCCTAAGGCTTCAATTCGTTTTCCCAAATATTTTTCAGGAGGAATTTGATCAAGACTATCCCACCATCGGTTTAAATACAGCATGCGATTTTTGTGATCAATTCGCCCGATGATATCGGGAAGGTTTCCGGTTAAGGAATGTAGCTCTTGGTCCCAACGCCGCAATTCTTCTTGAACGTGCTGGTAATTTGGAACTTCTAGTAGCAAGCCCTGACAGACTCTCCCCTGTCCTTGCTCATCGGAGGACATCACACTATGTTCTTGAATTAAGAACACGCCTTTATCTTGAGTCATAATTCGGTATTCGACGCAAATGACCGCTGGCGAGGAGTCATGGTCTGCCCATGCTCGCAAAAATTTATTGCGATCTTCGGGATGGATACAACGAAAAAATGCCCTAGAATCCGACACTAATTGTTCTTGTGTCATCCCAAGGAGAATTTGTACATGCGGGGTAATAAACAGAAATTTTCGATCGAGACCTTTTTGGATACACCGATAGAACACAACTGGAACATGCTCAAACAATGACTGTAATGCTTGCTCAGGGCCATCCATAGGATACAACTAGCCTAGATGAATACAAAGGATATGACTGCCCAACGATCGGTATTGTACCAAATCTCCTTTAGGAGAAAATGGAATCAGGTTCAGAACTCGATGTAACTTGTTGGGGAGAAGGAGACGAAAGGGTCAAAGATCCGATGAGATGCCCCTGTTCATTGGGAATGCCTAGCGGTAGCTGAATTTGAAATCCAAGAACTGAATTCCTGTTTGTTAGTAGTCGGAAAATTCCGGAGTGGCGTTGAATGATTTGAGCCGCGAGAAGGACTCCTTGGGCCAAAAATTGATCGGGGGGATTTTCCGAATAATCATCAAACCCCCAACTATCCGCTGAAATAAATGTGAGATTTGAGGTAGGAATTTTTGACTTCCAGCCAACATCAATCTGGAGCCAATTTTTCCCATAAATTTGAGAATCCCCTTTTGTTTCAATAATTAATGTCTCTGCCAAACTGCCAGAATCTTTCAAGAGAAATAAGAGCCCATTAAAAATTGCTTGCATGAGCCGCTGACGATCCACGTGGATCATCGGAATATCGTGGTTAAACTTTCTCTCAATCATAATATGATGATAGCTAGGATTACTAGAAACGAATAACAGGCACGACTCAAGCACTTCATTGATTTGCACTTTGGGAGCCAATGAGACAGATAAGGGTTTCACATACTCGCGAATTTCTTTGGTTAATTCTTCAATCTTGCCTAGATCTTCGCCAAGAATGCGATGAAGCCTATCCATAAATTCCCCGTCATGCTGCCGCAACTGGGCAACTTGAACAAACGCTTTAATCGAAACCAAAGGATTATGAAGCTCCTGGGTCAAGCCATCCGCCATCGTTTCAAGTGAACGCAAACGATCAACTTGGCAAAGCAAATTTTCTGAACGACGATTTTCTTCTCGCAAAATGGCATTCTCTAAGGCCAGGGCCGATTCCTGAATGAGCGTATCCCAAATCGTTTTTCCACCTAATTTCTGAATAACCTCGTTAGAATCAGAACCAAAAGCCAAAAATCCCAGCAGTTGATTATTTCCAAAGATGGGGTACAACAATTCTAGACCAACCGCTTCGAGGTCTTCCGCAATCCGCTTTTCCCATTCGTCCGAAAGGTCTAATTCTTTCAAGGAAAGCCTAGACTGATTGCCTAATAGCCATTGTGGGAAATCATCAAAAATTGCCAACCCTTTTTGGATGAGAGGATGATCTTGGGGAAAACCAATCGTGGCAATGGCCTTATACCGGCTTTCGTTCACCTGCAAACTGAAGATAGCCGCTTTGGATGTTTTGTTGCCCTTCCCTAACGTTTTTAGAATAGCCTCTCCTAAATCGGGGACGTTTTGAAAGTTGGCTACCTCCGATGAGAAATTCGTTATGGTTTGAATTCGTAATTCTCGGCCCTTCATAATCGTTCTCGCCACAGCCCCCTTTGTACCAACCTTCATTTGAAATGCCGCCACAACAGTCAAAAGATGAACAATAAGTTGAATAACGGCAAATTGGGGATTAATGGTGCCAAAAACCCATATTTGGGCAAGGAGAAGGACGGGGTAAATCGGTTGGGAAAGCAGCAACAACAACGCAAAATAGGAGAATCCTTTTTCAACGTACACAGAATAATCTAGCCAATGAAACCGTAATAAGGTATAGGCCACAATTGAGATAAACACTCCACAACCCACCGAACCGTAGGGCAGAATTTCAATGCCATACCATAGGGGATAATTGGTCCCTCCACAGACATAACCAATTGCCGATCCTATGAGGAGATAGAGAAATTGTCTCCGAGGCAGCCCCTTTTCGTTTAAATACCCTTGCAGAAGAAGGGAAAGAGCAACTACCACTAGAGCAATCCACCAAACCAAACAAAAGTGAAAGGCAATGCCAGGGACTCCCCAATAAGGGAAAAGAGAAATAGGTTGAACCATTTGGATGTAAAGAGGGGTGCCATCAAAAATCAGGAAAATTCCACCAACAATATAATTCCACTTAATAACATTTTTCCAGGGAATTTCCTTTTTCAACAAATACAGCACATGATGTAAAAACGTGATCGGAATAAAAATAGCGCCCGCCATCAAGAGTCGAAGATTAAATAGGGCATATGCCTCAGAAGCCGAAATTTGCCAAGCAAAATATCCAAAACTCCAGATAGCTGTAGAAATTCCAAATAGGCCAAAGGTCCAATGGCGAGGGTCTCTTGGAGACCGGAAATAGATAAACGAAGCAAGGCCAAGAGCCGCTAGCCCATTGAGTAGTCCACTAATCGCAAATAATTCCATATCGGCTTGGTCTTAGCGAGGGAGAATTATGAATGGGGGAAAGTATCACCTTTAGAAGAGATGAGTATACCCAAACTCCGCACCAGTCTCGAGAGATTCTATCTTTAGATCAAACCGTAGCGCGGACAGACTAAATGGTCAAGCCTTAAGCGATTATTATGCAAAGCTCTGGCAAAATGTGCCGATAGCGACAGAAATAATACCGAAGAGTTTCAATACAAATACAGAGAGAAGAACAACTAGCAATGAGATGATTGAAGCAGAGGAAGCTTAGGCACTAAAGCTAAATTTAAAAGGGTTTGATTGTCATACGAAGCAGACCCAGAACGATCAATTAAGACGGTATGAAGCCCAGCCTGCTGAGCTCCTTCAAAATCTTCGATTCGATGATCGCCGACGTGGAGAACCTCATCGGGATCGAGCATGTGTTGCGCCAACGCATAAGAAAATATTTTGGAAGCGGGCTTGGCGGCTCCAGCCAAACTGGAAATGGTTACCGAATCGAAAAACTGATGAATGCCAAGCGCCCGAGAAACCGGGAAAAAGCGGCTATCAAAATTGGTAATGATCCCCAACTCGAAACCCCGTTCCTTTAAATGAGTCAATACCTCAAAAGTTTCGGGAAAGAGTTCCCAATGCGTTGCATGCCCAAATGCCTCAAAGACTTCATCAAAAAAGTCATCAAACCCTTCGAACATCCCCACTCGATAAAAAACCGCATGCACCACATCAAACCACCATAAGCGCTCGCATTGCTTCAATTTTTCCGGTCGTTCAACCGAAAAAATAGGTGCAGGCATATCCTTCATGGTTTCCTTAAATCGTTTATTCAAGGTGGTGACCATTTCTGCAGAATAAGGAACCCCGTACTTTTTGGCATAGGTCAGATAGACCTCTCCCACAGAACCCTTCACATCAAACAACGTTCCAACCGCATCAAAAAAGATGGCTTTAATGGGAGAGGGTGTCATGAAGATCGATCACAGGCAGCATGATGGTCTGCAGCCCAAAGAAATGAGATATTTTCAGAATGAGGAAACTGACAGGATAGTGACAAATATGGCAGGAGAGGACACGCAACCAAACTCAACCTAATTCCCAAGGAACCGGGAAGCGTTTACTTCTTTTTGCCTTTTTCGCGTCGAACCGTTTCCAGACTTTTCACACGACGTTGATTTTTTCGATGTTTTCTGCGCATTTCACGATCTTTTTCACGGCCACGAGGCATAAGGATTCTCCTTCAGTGATTCATGTTAATGAGGTTATTCTATACCATAGGATTCCTCAAGGGAACAAGAGCCGATATTGCCGGGGCCCAGGTCCCATGATAACATCCAGCCGCCTTGAACACTGATTCCCAACTTGTATGTCACCTCCTTTAGACAAATCCTACAACCCAGCGGCCGTCGAACCAAAATGGGCCAGCCATTGGGCGGAGCATAAGCTTTTCCAACCACGCCATACGGACAAGCCCGAGTCCTATTGCATCGTCATTCCGCCTCCCAACGTCACAGGCTCCCTCCATATTGGCCATGCGCTCAATAATACCCTTCAGGATATCCTCATTCGGTGGAAACGCATGCAAGGCATCCCAACCCTCTGGATACCAGGAACCGACCATGCCGGGATTGCCACGCAAAATGTCGTGGAGCGTCAACTGAAAGAAGAAGGCCTGTCGCGTGAGGATCTTGGCCGCGAGGCATTTATTGAACGGGTGTGGAAATGGCGCCACCAATCAGGGGACACCATTATTGGACAACTCAAACAATTAGGAGCCTCCTGCGATTGGGACCGGCTCCGGTTCACGATGGACAAAGGGTTGTCTCTTGCCGTCAGAAAAGTGTTCGTGCAGCTATACGACGAAGGACTCATCTACCGAGGAGAACGACTCATCAATTGGTGCCCTCGATGTCTCACCGCCCTGTCCGATATTGAAGTCGAGCACGAAGATATCAAAGGCACGCTCTACTACATTCGTTATAACCTTGCTGATGATCCGGAAACGTTTCTCACCGTCGCCACCACACGTCCTGAAACGCTGCTGGGCGACCGCGCTGTGGCCGTCCATCCAGAAGATCCCCGCTATCAACATTTCATCGGCAAGCAAGTGAAGCTTCCCTTAACGACCCGCACGATTCCTATCGTAGGCGATGCCATTTTAGTGGATCGGGAATTCGGTACCGGTGCGGTGAAAATTACGCCAGCCCATGACTTTAACGATTTCGAAGCCGGTGAGCGCCACGGATTGGATCCTCTCACCCTTCTTGATATTAAGGCTAGAATGGATCCATTAGGTCTTAAACAGGCCAAGGTCGATCAAGATTTATTCACGACCCTCAGTCTCAAGCCCGTTCATGATGCTCGTCCCCTAGTCATTGAAGCATTACAAGAGCAAGAACTTCTGATCAAAGAAGAAGACCATTCCATGGCCCTGGGGAAATGCTACCGCTGCAAGACCGTTGTCGAGCCCTATCTGTCACCACAGTGGTTTGTGAAGACAGGTCCTTTGGCCATTCCAGCCATTGAAGCCGTGGAAACCGGAAACATTCGTATTATTCCTGAAGGGTGGAAAAATAACTATCTGGGCTGGATGCGCAACATTAAGGATTGGTGTATTTCCCGCCAAATCTGGTGGGGGCATCAAATCCCCGCCTGGTACTGTCGCTCTTGCAACAAAGACCACTTACTCGGAGCTGATACGGCCACTGAAGGAACGCGAGGATCTCAAGACACGGCTCCCTCGTTTATGAGCTGTTTTATTTCACCGAATGCTCAACCTATCGTGTCACAAACAGACCCGACCGCCTGTCCGAAATGTGGAGGATCAGAGTTATTCCAAGATCCCGACGTCTTAGACACATGGTTTTCATCCTCGCTATGGCCGTTTTCCACGCTGGGGTGGCCAGAACAGACGCAAGATTTCAAAACGTTCTACCCCAATGCGACGTTGGTCACGGGCCTGGATATCCTCTTTTTTTGGGTGGCCCGAATGGTCATGATGGGCATCAAGCTGACAGGACAAATCCCCTTCCGCGATGTCTATATCCATGCCTTGGTGCGAGATGCCGAAGGACAAAAGATGAGTAAGTCCAAGGGCAACGTCATCGATCCCCTCACCAAAATGAGCCAATACGGAACCGATGCCTTACGATTCACCATGGCCTCCATGGCTTCGCCGGGTCGCGATATGAAATTGGCTGAAGAACGGATTGAAGGCTACCGGAACTTTGTTACCAAGATTTGGAATGCGGCGCGATTCATTCAACTGCATACTGATGAAACCAAAACCTCAACCCCGCCAAAATCACGACCATTCCCCGACCAATGGATACTCAGTCGCCTCAACCATGCCATTCGTGAAGTCACTCAAGCCTTAGAGAACTATCGGTTTGACCAAGCCACCTCTCACCTCTATCAATTTATCTGGCATGAATATTGTGATTGGTATATTGAATTGGCCAAGCCCAGCCTTCAACAGGACCAGCATCCAGATGGCGCCGCCACGCGTCATACGCTCCTCGAATCGTTCGAAATTATTCAACGTCTGCTCCACCCCGTCATGCCATTTATTACCGAGGAGCTATGGCAATCCTTCCCCCACGAAGGCCTTTCGATTATGACGCAACCGTTTCCCACTGAGCATGAGGGTTGGACCAATAGCCATGCTGAACAAGATTTTTCCTTACTCCAAGCATTTGTCTCGACCACCCGAACGGGTCGCGCCCTCTTGAATATTCCAGCCAAACAAGGCCTCACCGTTTTTGGTACGACGACAAACGACGAGGAAGCAGCCAGCCTCAACAACCTACAGCCCTATATCGAGTCAATATTGCGCTCTACACTGACTCTCGCTCAAACCACGGATTGGCCTTCAGACCGAATATTGCAGTTGGTGGCCGGAAACCTCACAATCGGTATCCCCGTAGAACCGAATTTGGAATTGCAACAAGTCGTCAAAAAAGTCAAAAAACAGATTGAGGCCAAACACAAAGAATGTAGTCGCCTTCAAGATCGCGTGGCTTCTCCATCCTTCCGAGAAAAAGCCGAACCAGCCGTCATTCAAGAATCCGAAGAACGAGTGATCAGTCTCCGGCAGGAACTGGCCTTGCTCACAAGCAGCGAACAACAGCTCGCCACCATGTTGCGCTAATGGGCACCAACAAACCGGTGGCGACTCCGCCACTTTCTCATATTCGACAGATCGTCCAAGCGGCGCTAGAGGAAGACATAGGCTTTGGGGACTTGACCTCCAACGTCCTTTTCGCTCCAGGCATGACCGCCCAGGCACAGATCGTGGCAAAAGAAGCGATGGTGGTGGCTGGCCTGGCCGTCGCCCAAGAAGTGTTCCGCCAAATCGACGGTTCGCTTCAGTTAACAGTCCATCAAGGCGATGGAGCCGTGGTAAAAGCCAACACTCAACTCCTCACCATTACCGGGAACGCCCAATCCATGCTGCAAGGTGAACGGGTGGCCCTCAATTTCATCCAACGGCTCTCTGGGATCAGCTCCCTGACGCGTCAGTTTTGTCAGGCGGTTCGGGAACATTCGGTCAAGATTGCTGATACCCGAAAAACCACACCTGGACTCCGTAGTTTAGAAAAATGGGCCGTTCGACTCGGCGGTGGCTCTAACCACCGGTTTTCCCTTCACGATGGCATTCTGATCAAAGACAATCACTTGATGGTTCTCGCAGCCAATAAGATTTCACTGAGCCAAGCCTGCCGATTAGCCAGAGACCAGGCTCCTCATGGACTTCGAATTAGCGTGGAAGTCGAGTCTTTGGCACAAGTTCGCGAAGCCTTACAGGGAAAAGCCGATATTATTTTGTTAGATAATATGTCTCCCACGAAAATTCAGCAGGCAGTGAAAATCATAAAAGGTCAAGCATTAATTGAAGTTTCTGGCGGCATCACCCTAAAAAATATTCGAGACATGGCCAACACGGGAGTAGCCATTATCTCAATCGGCGCACTCACCCATTCCGCGCCGGCCAAGGATCTCTCCCTCGATATCATCCCATCCGCCCCTCAACGGAAAATGAAAAAATAGCAAACCCGTAGTTAACCTTTTGCCTATCACCTTTTCCTCTTTTTAGCCGTGCTATCTCCAGAAATACTAGCGGCCGCCCTTCCCTCAAAAATTCTCGGCCAATCGCTTTTTGTCTTTGATGTACTGCCTTCGACCAACACCTTTGCCTTAGAAATTGCCAGAAACCCTACTCCACAAGGCACCGTGGTCTTGGCTGATAGACAAACGTCAGGAAGAGGCCGCTTGCAACGTTCATGGTTTTCCCCACCAGATGCCAATATTTATGGATCACTCATCCTCTCGCTTACGGGTCACGTTCAATCCCTGGGATGGGTTCCCTTAATGGCAGGACTGGCTATTGCTCAAGCTATTGAA
This sequence comes from Nitrospirales bacterium, assembly GCA_965248225.1. Classification (GTDB taxonomy): domain Bacteria; phylum Nitrospirota; class Nitrospiria; order Nitrospirales; family UBA8639; genus Nitrospira_E. The sequence goes on along the minus strand of CBDFIV010000015.1, from coordinate 1,538,728 downwards.
GACTCCACAACAATCAACATCAGCCTCAAGTGGCCCAATGATATTCTGATCGATGAACAAAAGATTGGGGGGATTTTATGCGAATCCTTTAAGCAAGACTCAACAAAAACGTGCGTGGTCATTGGCTTTGGCGTCAATGTCAATCTAACCGAATCGGCATTCCCCAAAGAACTTGAACAGATGGCCAGCTCCCTTCAAATCCATGCCAAGCAGCCACTGGATCGAGTCCAGCTCATTCAATCGATCATTCTCTCCCTAGAGCGGGGCTGGAAAACATTGAACACCCAAGGCGCATCAGCCTGTCAGCTCACATACAGCGCGCGTTGCAGCACGCTAGGAAAACAGATCGTGGCCCAATTTCCTGATGGCACGACACTAGAAGGTCTGGCACAATCCATCGGCGAACAGGGTCAATTGCAAATGATGCCATCCACTTCCGACTTCAAAGGAGAATCAGCTAGGATAGTGGACGTCCATGCCGGCGATATTCGCCACATCAGAAAGTCCACCAGTTCATAAATAATTAAAATTCGAGTATAACTTTAACTTAGGCCATCAACATGCTCCTTGCTATTGACATTGGTAACTCACAAATTGTCTGTGGCGTATTTCAAGAAAGTACCCTCATTGCCAACTGGCGGCTATCAACCGACCACATCAAAACAGCCGACGAATACGATATGACCCTTCGGTCTCTCCTTGAAATTCACAAGGTCGACCTGACAAAGATTCACGGCTGCATCATGACCAGTGTCGTCCCTCCCCTTACCCATGCCTTTGAAATCTTGCTTGATTCTCTCGTGGGACGGGCGCCCTTTATCGTTACGTCCTCATGCCCCCATGGGCTCACACTTCGATATGCCAACCCTGAGGAAATTGGAGCAGACCGCCTCGTCAATGCCGCCGCCGCATTCTCGCACTACCAACGTGGACTGATTATCGTCGACTTTGGAACAGCCACGACCTTCTGCACCATTACGCAACAAGGGGAGTATCTTGGCGGAGCGATCGCTCCTGGCCTCAAACTGGCTGCCGACTCCCTCCATCTTAAGACCGCAAAGCTCCCTAAAGTCGACTTAGCCATTCCAGCCTCGGTCATCGGTCGTGACACGGCCACCAGCATGCAATCCGGCATCATGTTCGGCTATGCCGGGCTCGTTGATGCTCTCGTGAACCGAATTCAAGAGGAAAGTGGGCCATCCCTCTATGTTCTCGCCACAGGAGGACTTGCCGCCGCCATCAGACCCATTTCCTCAACCATTCAAGAAGTGAGGCCAAACCTCACGCTTGAAGGACTTGCCCTCCTGTATTCCCGCATGGCCCCTACTTGTGGATAACTTCATTCACCTCTCCCCTTAAAGAATTTCTCTCTAAAAACGACAAGAAATTTATGAGGATGGGTTGACTTGCCAGCCTCAGTGACTATCTGACCTAGGAATGCGCAAATCTATGTTAACGCTCAGAAAATAAATATTCATGACCACATTTCCTGAAGAAAGTCATCCCACGTCGACCCCTGAGGACAACCTTGAGGAGGCCTTCCCTGCAGTCGACCTTATGGGAGCGGATGAGACATTAGAGCCTCCTTCAGTGGATTTACGAACCACAGAACAACAGGCTCAAGAAGAGCTGCAGATTTACCAAGACAAATACATGCGACTGGCGGCTGAATTTGAAAATTACAAACGACGGGCACAACGAGACCAAAGCGATGCGATTCGCTATGCCAATGAATCGTTACTGAAAAACTTACTTCCCACTATGGATAACCTTGAACGAGCCATCCAAAGCGGACTAGATGCGGGAGCCAGTGGAGCCCTCATCGAAGGCGTGCAACTCACGCACAAACAATTTTTGGAAACCGTCGGAAAATTAGGTGTACGCCAGGTATCCAGTACGGGAGGTGACTTTGATCCCAACATTCACCAAGCGGTGGCTCACGTAGAATCTGAGACGGCTAAGCCCAATACGGTCGTCGAAGAGTTTCAAAAAGGCTATTTGTTACACGACCGGATTTTACGCCCGGCGATGGTCACGGTGGCAAAGGAAAAATCAGATCAGACTGAACCAACATCTATACAAGACACAGTTGAAGAGGGAGGAATACAAGCATGAGCAAAATTATCGGAATCGATTTAGGAACCACAAATTCCTGCGTGGCGGTGATGAGCGGAGGCGAGCCAATCGTTATTTCTAATTCAGAAGGCGCACGGACAACCCCTTCTGTGGTCGCCATCACAGACAAAGACGAACGCTTGATTGGGCAAATTGCCAAACGACAAGCCATCACGAACCCCGAAAATACCATTTTCTCGGTCAAGCGCCTGATGGGAAGAAAAATGACTTCCCGTGAAGTGACTGAATCCGCGAAACGTCTTCCCTATAAAATTGTCGAAGGCAACAACGGCGATGCCAATGTGCAAATTCGAGGCAAGAGCTATAGCCCAGCCGAAGTTTCCGCCATGATTCTTCAGAAAATGAAACAAACTGCGGAAGATTATTTGGGCGAAAAAGTTACCGATGCGGTCATTACCGTTCCCGCGTACTTTGACGATAGCCAACGACAAGCCACCAAAGATGCCGGACAAATCGCAGGCCTCAATGTTCTGCGTATCATTAACGAGCCTACGGCCGCCTCATTGGCCTATGGCCTCGATAAGAAAAAAGATGAACGGATCGCCGTCTACGATTTAGGGGGCGGGACATTCGATGTGTCCATCCTCGAAATCGGCGAAGGGGTCTTTGAAGTCAAAGCAACGAATGGTGACACCTTCCTAGGTGGCGACGATTTCGATCTTCGGGTGATTGATTGGCTCATCGAGGAATTCAAGAAAGACCAAGGCATTGATCTCCGCAAAGACAAGATGGCGCTGCAACGGCTTAAAGAATCGGCCGAACGGGCCAAAATTGAGTTGTCCAGCTCGCAGGAAACAGAAATCAACTTACCCTTCATTACGGCAGATGCGAGTGGGCCTAAGCATTTAGTCCTCAAACTCTCAAGATCCAAATTTGAGCAATTAGTGGACGACCTGATTGAACGGTCGATCGCCCCCTGCAAAAAAGCCTTGGCCGATGCTGAAATAACGACCGGGGATATCAATGAAATCGTGTTAGTTGGCGGAATGACCCGTATGCCGAAGGTCATTGAACGAGTCAAACAATTTTTTGGAAAAGAACCACATCGCGGCGTCAACCCTGATGAAGTCGTCGCCATTGGCGCAGCCATTCAAGGAGGCGTGCTCAAAGGTGATGTCAAAGACGTGTTGCTCTTGGATGTCACCCCACTTTCATTGGGCATTGAAACATTGGGTGGAGTCTTCACCCGCCTCATTGAACGCAACACGACGATTCCGACAAAAAAGAGTCAGATCTTTTCGACTGCTGCCGACAACCAAACGGCCGTCACCATTCGAGTGTTCCAAGGTGAACGAGAAATGGCCAATGATAATAAATTATTAGGCCAATTCGATCTCGTGGGTCTTCCTCCTGCTCCACGAGGCATGCCCCAGATTGAAGTCACCTTTGATATTGACGCCAACGGGATTGTGCATGTCTCGGCCAAAGATATGGCGACCCAAAAAGAACAGTCGATTCAAATTACGGCTTCCAGTGGCTTGAGTAAAGAAGAAGTCGAGCGCCTGGTGAAGGACGCAGAAGCCCATACCGAAGAAGACAAAGTGAAACGTGAATTGGTTGAGCTCAAGAATCAAGCCGACACGCTCATGTACAGTACGGAAAAGAATTTAAGCGAACATGGTGATAAAATTGGTGAGGAAGAGAAAACCAATATCACCACGGCCATTGATGCCCTGAAAAAGGCTCTTGAGGAATCCGAGCTGGAACCCTTAAAAACGGCTATGCAAAATCTCACGACGGCTTCACATAAATTGGCCGAAGAAATGTATAAAAAGGCATCGGCCGATGCTGCCGAATCTGCTGAACCAGGTCCAGACGGTGACTCAGGGCCAACCGCTTCAGGCTCAGAAGATGCCTCCGGCAGTGATGAAAAGGTCGTTGATGCTGAATTTGAAGAAGTCGATAAAGGCAAAGGCTAACATTCTGTATTCATGAGACAATGCATTTTGCATTCGATCCATCCTCAGCAATTCTCTGTTAGGTACCATTAATGGCACAAGCAGGGAAACGTGATTATTACGTCGTGCTGGGGGTGGAGCGGAATGCCTCGGAAGATGAAGTCAAGAAAGCCTTCAGAAAACTCGCCAGGCTCCACCATCCCGATCTTCATACAGAATCTGACAAAAAAGCTGCCGCTGAGGTAAAATTCAAAGAGGCTGGAGAAGCCTATGAAGTCCTCAGTGATACCGAGCGTCGACAAAAATACGACATGTTCGGACATGCCGCTTCCGGACAAGGCGGCGGACACGAAGGATTTGGCGGGGGAGGCTTCGGCGATGCCTTTGGCGATATTTTTGAAGATTTCTTTGGCGGAGGACGTGGGCGAAGCCGAGCCGAACAGGGAAACGACCTTCAATACAATCTCGAAATTTCTTTCGAAGAAGCCATTAACGGCAAAGAAGCCAAGCTGAAAATTCCTCGATGGGAAGTCTGCGATACCTGCCAAGGAACCGGAGCCAAATCCGAACAATCCGTCAAAACCTGTTCTGCCTGCCGCGGAGCTGGGCAAATTCGACTCCAGCAAGGCTTCTTCTCGATCAACCGAACCTGTGGGCACTGCCAAGGGGCTGGGAAAATCATTGCCGACCCGTGTAAGACCTGTCGTGGGCAACGACGGGTCCATAAAGAGCGCATGCTATCCGTGACGATTCCAGCCGGGATCGAATCAGGAATGCGCTTACGACTGTCGCATGAGGGCGAACATGGAATGAATGGCGGGCCGCCTGGCGACCTCTATGTGGCGTTAAACGTCAAAGCCCATCCGCACTTCGTACGGAAAGGCCAAGACATTCTTTATGACCGTCGCTTACATTTTGTGACCGCCACACTTGGCGGCAAAGTAGAAGTGCCAACCCTAAGCGGCCACACCATGGTCAAAATTCCCGAGGGCACGCAACATGATCAAATCCTCAGATTAAAAGGCCTTGGCGCTCCAGGGCTCAAGTCTCAAACGCGTGGCGACCAATTAATTCGCATCAAAATTGATATCCCCACCAAACTCACGCCACAACAACGAGAACTCCTGAATGCCTTTGCGGAAGAAAGTGGCTTGAACACCGAGAATCAAGGGGAAGGCCTCTTCGATAAAGTCAAAAACTTGTTTGACTAAACATTCCTCTCCAATTTCTTTCCACCAACGCTTCGGTTCACATGCCTGTTTTTTTCATCCAGTCCCAAGATGTCGTGGATGGAACAGTCACGATCACTGATCCTCTCCTCAGCCATATCGCAAAAAGCCTACGCACAAAGCCTGGCAATGCTCTCCTCTTCAATGACGACCAGGGGCGTCGCTATCACACAACGGTTGGTCAGATCACCAAGCACCAGCTGCAAGCCACCATTCAACAGATTGACACCCCTCCCCTTTCCACTCGCCCTCCCATCATATTGGCACAAGCGCTGCTCAAGGGAGAGAAAATGGGATGGGTCATACAAAAAGCGACCGAACTGGGAGTATCGGCGATTGTTCCCCTCATCACGGAACGAGTCATTCTCAAATTATCTGAGAATCAAGGAGAGACGCATCACGGTCGTTGGGAGCGCATTGCCTTAGAAGCCGCACAGCAAAGCGAGCGCTGGACGCTCCCCACTATTTTGCCCATCCAAACATTTCAGGAATTTCTGGAAACCCCTCAACACGAGTCGGTCATATTTATGGCCGAACGGGAAGAAGGCGTATCACTCTTAACCATTCCCTGTTTTACAGATAATTCGAGACCAGGCGTCACGGTCATCATTGGACCTGAAGGTGGATGGTCGGCGGAAGAGGTCGAAGCCGCACAATCTCAACACTACCAATTCGCGTCTTTTGGAAAAGAGATATTACGCGCAGAAACCGCAAGCCTCGCAGCTCTAGCTATTCTGCAAGCGCGATTGAATACCTAAAGGGCCTGTTGAAAAAAGCCGCCAGCGGCGTTCTCGCCATTTTTCCGTGCTCACGTACGAAGGGTACGCTCCGCGCGAAAAATTGGCTGTGGTCTTGCTGGACGAACTTTTTTGAACAGGCCCGCTGCCTCTGATCTTCAAGATGTTTGTAAGTGTATTTGCGCGTGGAGATTGCAACTATTCAACATCCCCCTAAACGAAGGACTCACCACTGCAACACGGAAGATCTACCTCACCTAACCTCTCCTTCAAAGGAGAGGAAATTTAGGCGACTAGGAATCGGAAGGGTCGGCAGGTGTGGGTGTGAAATGCAGAATGGTGCCATGGTCACCGACCGCAAATCCATGGGTGGCATCAGGAAGGGAGAGACCATAGAGGGTTTCAGTATTCAAGGTTTCGACTTCTTGCCAGGTAAACCCAGCATCTTCAGTCATCAGAATCGTTCCTCGTTCGCCAATAATACGGCCACTCATTTGAGTGCGGAATTGGATATTCACCAAGTCTGCCGGCTTCAGACAGGGACTCCCGCAAGCACGCGGACGATCAACCCAATCTTTGCCAGCATTCAACGTTTGAAAAATCGTTCCCTGAGTCCCAACGGCCCAACCTGAGACCGCATCCGTAAACGTAATATCAAAAAATGTCGCTGGGCTATTGGTGGACTGCGCGGTCCAAGACGCACCCCCATCACTCGTCACCAAAATCGTGCCTAGCGCACCAACCGCCCATCCTTGCTTGTCATCCAAAAAGTGCACGCCAAATAAATCGGCGGTCAGCCCACTCACTTGATCGTCCCACGTCTCCCCGCCATCCTTGGTTACTAAAATGACTCCACGGGCCCCAACAATCCATCCATGCTGTGGAGAAAGGAAATACGCCCCATAGAGCATACTGTTGGTTCCACTGACTTGAGGCGACCATTTTGCGCCACCGTCGGTGGTGTGAAACACCGTGCCATTTTGTCCGAGAATCCAGCCATGTTGGGCATCGGCAAAGGTCACATCCGTCAATAGCACGTTGGTCCGACGTGGCGCTTTTTTCCAAGTAGCTCCACCGTCTTTCGTCTGCAACATCGTGCCACCGGCACCCACCACCCAACCATGTTGGGCATCTTGAAAATGCACATCTAACAGGGTCACTGGGGTGGGACTTTCTTGAAGCGTCATCGTCAACGGCGATTCTTGCGCCCATCCAAGAAGCGGCATTCCCACAAGGCATGCCGCAAACAAAACAGAAGTCACCACATAATTCTTTACCACATCATTCAACATGTTTTGATCAGTCCTATCCGAATCAAGAAATCAATGGTCAATCAACAGCGATCCATCCGCCACAAGTAGACAACAGGTCAGGCTTACTGAGCCCGGCCCTTCTCATTCCAGTAATCCATATCCGGAAGCCCACGCCGTAACATTTTAAACGGCCCACCCACAATGGTGATCCATTGCTTCGGCTTACAGCAATTCCCATTCTCTAACATATCCCAGGATCCGCGTTTGATCAGAAGCGTGCCATTCATCAAATCATTTTCAAACCCTTCTGGATGCCCAATCCCGAACGCTTGTCGCCTGGGAATGCGCACTTGAATTTCCGTATCAGTCCACGACACGACTTGCACCGCAAGCCCGTTAATTAACACTTCCGTCCTCGAAACATCCTCACCCAAGCGATAACTCTTCCATGAATGCGCGAGTTGATTCATCGCAAGACGGGTCGCTTCAGATATTTTGAGAAATTCACCAAAGCCAGAACCCTTGATGGTCACGATTTCATCCAGTCCACCTTCTTTGGGTGAGTAATCATCGATTTGAGGCCTCACGACCGAAAACTCCCCAGCCACATATTTCACCACTTCTTTGCGTTCACAGCAGGTTCCATCAGCATGAGGAATACCCCCCCCACGCTTCACCACAATCTGACCACTTTTGGCACTAAAGGGCACCCACACATCAATCTGATCATCAAGCCAACGATGAATCACACCAGGCACACCACCAATCGAGACCCCATTATTGGCCACTTCAAAATCAAAGGCATAGGCTGTATCGCCACCCTCTGAGTGAATGCCAAAATTCTTACCCCGGATAATCACCAATGTCCCAATGGGACCTTTCTTGGGATAGTATTCACCCACTTCAGTGGCCAACACATCAAACTTCCCGATCGTCCGATCCTGTCCGTCACGATGCAACACCAACGGGCCCGATTCCGCATTTAACGGCACATGAACCACAATCGTCCGATCTGTCCATTGCGCAATCGCTGCCAATTTTCCACCAAAGAATACCTGGCCATCCTTAGGAGCCTTCTCGCCAAAACTCTGTCCTGCCAACACGACTTTACTCCCAACTGGACCCGATGCTGGATCATAGGCAATGGGAGGAATCACCGTCAGAGGCATCGAATTACTCTTCACATAATCAACCGGTGCGCAGCATGACCCATCAGGCAACGGATCGCTCGAGGCCAAACGCACCTCCACATCACCCGTCTTCGCATTCGCTGGAATCTGCACCTCAATCTTATTGGGCCGCCACCGCCGAACGTCAGCCTTAATGCCATTAATCATGACTTGATTCACCCCAAACATCGTGTTGGGATCGCGCGAACCCGCCGTATTGCCAAAATTCTCCCCTTCAACCGTCACCAACGACCCCGCCTCAACCGTCGAAGGACTCACCTTCGTAATCTTCACCGCCTGCAGCGCAAAGGTTCCGACTTCCTTCTTCTTGCCCCCATTCATCACCATCACTGGCCCGGACGTGGCTTTCAACGGCACCTTCACCAGAATAAAGTCGGGTTCCCACGATTGAATGAGCGCCGACGCCCCTTGAAACTCCACCCGGTTATCTTGCGTATTCGTAAAATCGCCAAACCCTTCCCCACTAATCGTCACCGTCGTCCCGGGCGGGCCCTCAGCCGGAAAAATCTCTGCCTGGGCAACCATCCCCCAGCTCATCGCCAGGAACGCAAGGCCACTGACCATTGGAAGGCGTAATATCTGTTTCATAGTGCGTACAACCTTATGATTTTAAAAGAAAATGAAATGGATGAATCTGTTTTCCTAAAACCCTGCACCTAGAGGACCAACTTATTCTGGCGGGTACCAACAACCTGCCAGTTAAGGTGGACTCATGACTATATCAAGCCCTCTTTTTGGCCGTCAATTTACAGTAATAAGGCACGGTTTAGGGACAAATTCTACATCAAGACTTCCCACACTCATCATTCCTGCAAGCCTTTGGCAGGAATCTATTCCCCCTTGGTATTGCCGGGTTTCGTCCCCATACGCCGAGGCCTTTTTGTTTCGGCAAAAGGACCCAAAACCATGTTGGCCGATCGACATAGGTAGGTCCTCACGAACTTTCCCTGTCACACCACCGTACATACGGATCCGTATACGGCGGTTCGGTGGGTTATGCGATTAGCCCCCAGGAGAGACTGCTCTCACCTGGGCACCCCTCGCCGGGCGTTCGACTGGGCGGTTCGCCGCAAGCGATTCGACACTTCCTCGTCAGCCCTTAGGGCTTCACCCCTATCCTCTGTCGGGAAGGCCAGAATTAACTGGTCATTCAGCCGCTTGTCGCTCATGAGTTCCACTGCCTACTGACCACTCCGCACCGTTCAGGCCTTCATCCTTTCCAGGACTACTATGCCCTCTGCTGACTCCTCTCACCCGGTCAGGAGAGATCACTCCCTCCTCAGTCTTGCTGCCAAGACAGGCAAGAGGCCTCCCGAGGTAAGTTCAACCGCCTTCAGCGCACGACCGCCAGATTTACACCCAGGACCCTTGATGGATACGGACTTCGTGAAAACCAGCCCACTCGTCCGGTCCTGACTGCCTTGTATCTGGTTCTTGTTCATCGGCCCGCGCCTTTGCTCCACGCTGCCTTCAGACCCCACCTCACGATGACGCCCTTGCGCTTCGCGATGACTTCACCTCCATCAGGTTGTCAAAGGGACTTCCACCCTCAAGCTGTTGAACATGCTCGGCACACTGGCATGGCCCCCTGCCTCCGCAGGGGCAAGCTCTTCGGGTGCCCTGCGCGGTTCGCTGACTCCGGCGACGCGCAAACTCGCTACGCTCAGACAATGCGCGCCTTTTCCCCGGAGTCAGCGGCACGGCTCGGCCATGCCACGAGGCCAGAGAGCCTAGCGTAAGAGAACGAGCCAATTCGCCTTGCTTAGACAAGGCCTGCGTCACAATTCGAAGGTTCGCCCCCAAGGGCCAGGCAACAGGCATCGGACGTACTGTTTCTGAGGTAGACTAAAAAACCGTGCAGTTAAAATGGAATTTTGATAAAATACATGCTATGAGTGACACAAAAATCGTTGACATTTCAAAGGTGAAATTTTCCTCGACCGTCTTTCCCACGGATGCCGACATGAAGCTGTGGGAAAGTCTCACACCTGAGCAGCGCAAAGCGGTAGAAGTCCGAGACGAAGAAGAAGGCTATAACAGCGGAATAGCCGAACAACGTTCCATGCAAGAATTGATTGCCGAAGCCAAAGCCGAAAAGAATGGTGGATGACCTACCGGCTTACACGACAAGCGCAATCAGACATTAAAGCCATCTATCACTACACAGTTGAATATTTCGGGGAAGGCCAAGCCCGTGAATATCTGGAAGGTCTAGATTATAGTTTTGATCTGCTCACGGATAATCCGAAACTTGGCCGATTGTGGGATGGCAAAGGACGACGTTATATCTACAAAAGCCACCTCGTGTATTACCGAATCGTAAAAAACGAAATCATACTGACTCGTATTAGAAACGCGCGGCAACAACCTTAAAACTCTGTTCCTGGCAAGAACTCTTTCTTTGGCACGCCATAACGCAGTCAGACCACCACAGGCCACCAACCATTTTTCACATCTTGTCATCCCCGACATCCTTCATCGGGGATCCATCCTATTTCTGATTTAAAATTTCTATGGGGTTTCGCCCCCATACGCCGAGACCCTTTTGTTTCGGCAAAAGGAGCCAAAACCATCTTGGCCGTGGCATGCCCCCCCGCCTCCGCAGGGGCAAGCTCTTCGGGTGCCCTCCCCGGTTCGCTGACTCCGGCGACGCGCAAACTCGCGGAGCCTGGCCTGAGCTTTACCGAAGGGCTCAAACAATGCGCACCTTTTTCCCGGAGTAAGCTGCACGGCTCGGCCATGCCACAAGGCCAGTCAGCAAGGGTCAGATCATTGGCACGATAATTCGGAGGGAATGAGTGGTTAGGGAACGAAAGGCTCGACTCGGTCTGTTCGTAATTGAGACAATCAAAGAAGAAAAAAATGATCAGAATGACATGGACACTCAACCACTGGGGGAGACCAAACGAATGCGAATGATAATTGGTGTCATCGTTCTTGTGCTTTCCGCCTGCGCAACGGTCGATCCAGTTGAAAAGTTACCGACCGCGACCTCTGTGGATCTCTCTCGCTATGTCGGCAAATGGTATGAAATTGCCAGGTTACCCATGTGGGCACAACGAAACTGCCTGCGGTCTACAGCAGAATACACCTTATTGGAATCCGATGAAATTGGTGTCAAAAACACCTGTGCCACGGCAGATGGCGAAGAGACCAGCATTGAAGGAACAGCGACAATTGTGGACCAGATACATGAAGCAAAGTTAGATGTGGCATTCGACCAATGGGCGGCAAAGATCGTCGCGTTCTATACCCCACTCAACAATGGGAACTACTGGATTCTCAAAGTCGATCCAGAGTACCGCCACGCCATAGTGGGCACACCCGATCGCGAGTATTTATGGATATTGGCTCGTACACCAAGTCTCCCAGAATCCACCTATCAAGAACTGGTCACATTCAGCCAACAGCTCGGGTTCACCACAGAGCATTTGATCCGGGCCTCCCCATCATCTTCGAGGTAAAGAAACATGAAGCCCTATTCGCTGCTCGCAAACATCTTCATCTCCATACTGACCATGCTGATTTCCACCGCGTCCACGCATGGGGCACAAGATGAACGTAATCAGGTGGACATCACCGAATGGAAGGTGCCCTGGGAAAACACACGACCGCGAGATCCCTATGTAAGGCCTCGCTTTTTCATATTGGCTTTGAGCGGTGTAGAGCTTGGAAAAATCATCATGATCCTCGAAATTTTCTGATTCGGTTTCGCTTCCGAGTGTTTGAGTGGCACTCAGCGTACGCGTGAGAAAGGGACCAGATTTTTGAAAGAGGACTTGGGAAACATGAAACCCTACGAGGTTTTTTAAATCGGTTACAACGTTCGGATGATCGGGACCCAATTGTTCTTCACGAAGCCGAAGAGCTCGTTGAAACAAAGGTCGTCCCTGATCAAATTTATGTTGGACATGATAGAGAGCCCCCAAGTTACGAAGTGATATGGCTAAATCAGGATGCTCAGATCCCAAAATCTTTTCATTAACCTTGAGAGCTCGTTCAAGCAAGGGCTCAGCTTGCGTCCATTTGCTCTGCGCATCATAGACAGCCGCGAGGCGAGTCAAGGTTTGAGGAAATCGTGAATCTTGTTCACCAAACTTCTCTGCTTCCTCTAGTGCTTTTTTAAATTCTTTCTCTGCACTATCAAATTATTTTGCTTGAATAAACCGTTCGCCATTTTGCCAATGTTTTCCCCAAGTCGTTCCCCCCTCCTGGCAGGAAAAAATCGTAAAGATACTGAGAAACCCAAAGATGTAAAGGATAAAATTCTGGTTCATTTGTGTTTTAACAATCCCTGTTCACTCTACATCACACAACCTCTTCTGACAAAAAATAAGGGGTCAGAAATAAAATAAGGGGTCAAGTTGCGTGTTTTATCATATAGCCTTTCATCTGCTGCCTTGCCTCAATGAATTCCTTGCATCGTAGTCAATGCAGACGAGTCATGGCATGACGACATGCGTAAATGAATCAACATAAAAATCAAGCGTCCTGACCCCACATCTCATAAAAGGTAGGCTGCACTTCTCCAAACCCTGAGATACGCGCCAGATACCATATGGCTATATGGCATAAAGCATGGTATATTTTCGAGGGTATCATTCGAATCCTTTTAGCTCAGGAGAACCCATGCCGACTAAGCTCAAAAAACTCACGCTTCAGGTCCCGGATGACCTCCTCACTCGCGCAACCCAGGCCACCGGGCAAGGAATAACTCCGACTATTCGACGTGGATTGGAACTGGTGGCCGCTAGTGGCGCCTATCGGAATTTACGTTCCTTGAAAGGCAAGATCAAGTTGCAGCTAGATCTCAAGAAACTTCGGCAGGATCAATGATTTGTCTTGATACCAGCTCAATGATTGCTTATTTGCAGGGAGTGGACGGAAACGATGCAACGTTGATTGACCACGCGCTTCTGGATCAAGTCGCCGCGTTTTCGCCCGTAACCGTGACAGAATTATTAAGTGCACCTAATCTCTCATCCAATCTTCGAGAAACCCTTTTAGCCATTCCGATGTTATCCATTCAGGAAGGGTATTGGGAACGTGCCGGACTTCTGCGAGCCAAGGTCTTAGCCAAAGGCTCAAAAGCCAAACTTGCTGATACCCTCATTGCCCAAACATGCCTGGACCATCAGGTTCCCCTGGTTACACGAGATCAAGACTTTCAAATCTTCAAGAAACTCGCCAAGCTTCACCTTCTGTAATTAGAAACATGTCCTCCTCTTTCCCCTTACCGACGCCTGCTGTTCGGACCGGGGACGGATGCTCGAATCAATCGGTTGACCTTGTTTGAGCGCAGCGACAAAGCTCAGGACAGACTCCGCGAGTTTGCACGCCGCCGGTGTCGGTGAACCGCGCAGGGCATGCTACGGCGAAAACCAGCAATGCGGTGAGAAGATGGATCCCCGATGACAAATGTCGGGGATGACAGAGAGATAGAATACAGGTCAAGTCTGTTGTTACGTAATACTTGCCACAGAAGAACGGAAATAATGGGGGCACCCATTAGAATTGTCGGGAAGTCTTTGAGCGCAGTGAGTTGGCCTGCCTTCCAAACATTTGCGTCCAGCTCATTTAGTGAGGCCGGATGGGGCCTCAAAGGTCTTTTGTCTTTTTTTCCTGAATACTCTCCCCCTTACTCATACGCTTTTCCCAACATTTCCCCTTGACACTTTTTGATCAATGAGGGATTCTATGAACAATGGGAAAAGGTCCTTTGCCCAGCTTGAGAAAAGGAGTAGAACATGTTAACGCAGGCCATTCTGAATAAACTTCAACGGCTTCCTCCGGAAAAAATTGCTGAAGTGGAAGACTTTGTGGATTTTCTGCAGCAGCGTGAAGTGGAAAATCAGATGACTCAAGCTTCTGCTCGACTCGCCGAACCAGTATTTCAAGACGTTTGGGCCAACTCCGAAGATGCGGCCTATGACCAACTTTGATTTTGGGGATGTTGTTCTCGTTCCCTTTCCCTTTACTGACCAACCTTCAGTCAAAAAGCGGCCAGCTGTTGTTATCAGTTCCGCTGCCTACCATCGTGATCGACCAGACATCATTATTATGGCAATCACGAGCCAACATCAGGCGCCTTCCCAGATAGGGACCTTTCTGGTCGACGACTGGAAAGCCGCCGGACTATTGAAGCCTTCCGTTGTAAAACCCATCGTCACAACCCTTCACCATAGATTAATCCTGAAGAAACTTGGACGTTTAGTCAGGCAAGATCTTCAATCCCTTCACAATAGTTTACAGAACATCTTGGGAAATCTTCCTTAGCCGAGCCATAGCACCGAGCCAGACTCTTTGGCGAGCACTGTTTGAGCCCTTCGACAAGTCTCAGGACAGACTCCGCGAGTTTGCACGCCGCCAGTGTCGGTGAACCCCGCAGGGCATGCTACGGCGAAAACCAGCAATGCGGTGAGAAGATGGATCCCCGATGACAAATGTCGGGGATGACAGAGAGATAGAATACAGGTCAAGTCTGTTGTTACGTAATACTTGCCACAGAAGAACGGAAATAATGGGGGCACCCATTACAATTGTCGGGAAGTGTTTGAGCGCAGCGAGTTGGTTTACCCTCCAAGCATTTGCGTCCAGTTCATTTAGTGAGGCCGGTGACTTAATATTATGAACGAGCTCAAAAAGGTCGAACTCAAAAACACTGATCTAGAAGCACAAGAAGGAATCGCACTCATGCAAGTATCTGAAGAAAGGGGATGTTCGCTTGGGAAGGCGTTAATACCCCCTCAAGAACAACGGGAAGGCGTAGTGCAGAACACAAACCAGTCAAATCGGTACTATTGCTGAATCAAGGCATAAATCTGATCCTTTAACTGCACCCGTCGCACCCCATAAGCGCTAACTTGTTTATTCCTATTCGAAATAGTCCGTTAACTGGACTGGTCGTTGTCGCGGACGCTCCGCTAATGCTCTCGAGACATGATTCCAATCATGGAGCGCCTCAGACAATGACCACTGCGGTTCGATGGCGCGCTTCATCTGGTTGAGGAGGAACCCAAATTCACGCCACGCACTGGGTGGCTGGTGATTCTTCCACTCCATATCCCCAGGGGGAAATAGATTCCGCATGCGCCAGCAACTTCTCAATAAGCAGGGCCACGAGGAGCTTGCCATACAGCCACGCTTTGGCGCTTTCATCATCGGATTTGGGGAGATGGCCCAGTTGTGCCAGCGACTTAAAGCGCTTGAAGACCAGCTCCACCTGCCAGCGGATTCGATACCACTGCAACACCTCTTGTGCTGGGAAGGCTTTCTCTGGAAAGGTGGTGAAAAGAATGACGTACTTGGCGTACTCCAGCGTACAGGGCTTGACCTGTGTGCCCTTCCTCGCAGCCGTGCGGCGAACCGTGGCTTGGGCACAGTGAATCGCGTGCTTGGATTTCCGGATCACGCACAGCCGCCCTGGTATCCTTGACCCGGCTTCGAGAACGAGCACCGGCCAGGACTTGGCCGCCCCTGCCTTCTTGAGCGATGAGACGGTCTTGAGTAAGTCAAAAGATGTCCCGTGTCGGTTGTGTAACGGCAGGCTGGCCGTATTGACTCGCACGGTGACGTACGCGCCCTTTGCGACAACATATCGAATGCCTTTGGCTGTGGAGTACCCGCGATCCGCCAGGATATACTCTCCTGCCCCAACAGGAAACTGCGTCAACGACTCACCTGTCCCTTGCCCCTCAGTCTCGGTGAGTTTCAAAAAATCACAGGCCAACGAGGGGAGACAGACGCTATAGTGAATCCGCCAGAGACTCCCGGTTTTGCCAGGTTCCTTCACGGTGGTGGCATCAACCGCTCTCACCTGAAACCCGCCAGTGGAGGAGATGCTCACTCCTCGCTCTTGAAATAAGGCCACGCATAAGGCGTAGAGCCATTTCCTGGATTTCCTCAATCGTTTCAGCAGCGCGACGTCAGACAGGTCAGCCAACCCAGCTTTTTTGGCCCGCACCACCGTTTCACGAAGTGAATGCCCACACCCAAGATGAATCAAGAGCGTACGCAAGAGACTCTCGGCCGATTTATTCTTCCGCAATCCCTTTAAGGCGCCCGTACCTACTGCCAGCTTCTCCCAGTCATCTGGGAAAAATGACCGTAAAAGGGTCCAGTCTTCGTCCATGGGTTCTCCTCCATAGAATGTCTGCCGCTATGGTAGGGGACTTGCCGAGATAAATCAATAAACAAGTTAGCGCTTATGCCGTCGCACCCCCAACTCCTTGAGATGGGTGTCATCAGTAGGCTCTTCATCGCTTTCGGCCGGAAAAATCTCCTTATCAAGATCCTCATAGTCGTTCATAAGGCGTAGAAAGTGCCGATCGGACATTTTCAATTCATGAATACGATCATGATGTTCTGGAAACTCTTTGACCAATGGGTGGTGTCTAAGTGGCATGGGAATACTCCATCTGAATAAATGATTGACCAAATATCAATAGTGAGAAATGAATAACTATTTGTAACCACTGGTGTCCCGTTAACAGAAACAAAGCAGGCTTCACTCTCAATGAATTGTTACAATGGGCAAGCGCGCAAACACTGTAAAACAAAGGAGATTGAAGCCTTGGCCCATCACAACACGGTATTCTCACAATTACTCAGATATATTCCTCGCCATGAATTCGAGACCCTTGCCAACCGACACCATGCAGGTCGTTCTTTCCGCACGGCATCCCGGTGGTCGCCGTTCGTCACGATGGCCATCGCCCAACTGGCAGGGCGGAACAGCTTGAGGGATATTGTTGAGAATATTTCCACACAGGCACATCGGCTCTATCATCTTGGCAGCGCCAAGCTCTCTCGCTCCAATCTCTCTCGTATCAACGAAGGCAAACCCTACGCCCTGTACGAGGCCCTGTTCGGAAAACTCCTGAGTCGGTGTCAGGGACTCTCACCTGGCCACACGTTTCGCTTTAACAACCCGTTGTATTCAATGGACGCCTCGACCATTGACCTGTGTCTGGAGGTTTTTCCGTGGGCCGAGTTCCGTTCGACCAAGGGTGCCATCAAACTGCATGTGGGCTTGAACCACGACGGCTATCTCCCCGAGTTCGCGACCATCACGGATGGCAAAACCAGTGATATTACCGTGGGACGTACCGTGGAGTTTCCCAAAGGCAGCATGGTGGCTATTGATCGTGGCTATAATGACTACGCCTGGTACAACCAATTGACAGAACACGGGATCTTTTTTGTGACTCGCCTCAAGGCCAATGCGAAATCTCGCGTGGTCAGCCGTCGTCCTATTTTGCCCAACAAAGGACTCACCAGCGATCACACCATTGCGTTCACGGGGACGCAGACGGCAAAGACATGCCCCATTCACCTGCGTCGGGTCGGGTATCGTGACCCGGAAACCGGCCGACACTATATTTTCCTGACTAATAATTTCACATTGGCGGCCAAGACCATTGCGGACATTTACAAGGCGCGTTGGCAGGTGGAGTTGTTTTTTAAGTGGGTGAAACAGAATCTGAAAATCAAGTCGTTCATCGGAACCAGTAAGAATGCCGTACTGACACAAATCTGGATTGCCTTGTGCGTGTATCTCCTCCTGTCATTCCTCAAGTTCCAGGCAAAGCTGAAGAGAAGTTTGCAACAAATACTGCGTGTCTTGCATCTCAATCTGTTTGAAAAACGAGATCTGATCGCTTTGCTGCGAGGGGATCCGTTTCACGATGGGAATACCGACATCAACCAGATGGTTTTGCTGTGAAAGTTAACGGGACAGCAGTGATTTGTAACACAACTTTCCGCGAATTATCTATCTTAAAGCCGAATGCTGCGAGAATGTCGATTCGCCCCGCTCAGCGTGACGTTTGCAGGGCTTTCAGTCCTGTGGCACCAACTACAAATTACGATTCATTGGGTGTAGTGAGAACCACCTTGCACCAAGATACCAAGCCTATTGATTATGATTACAAGAACCATGATCCAATAAAGGAATCGGCCGCACGGCTTCCACATGGAGGCTTGAACGACCACTTGAATGGCAAATTGTTCTTCGTTCGAAAAATTAAATGGTTTTCAGGTGAATGTCGCCTCTCCCCTTCAAAGTTTCAAGTTTTTGCGGGGTCCCATTTGACGAAGTGGGAAATGGCGGGATGACGGAGTACGTACGATGTATTGGTGATGACTATCTTCCGCATTTCTCTTCTTGCTAATGCCGCTGATACTCCTTTACTGGTATAAGAGTCTATTCAAACCTTACATATTTTTTCTTTTTAGATCACCACTATGAAAACATTGTACTTGAGTCGTCATGCCAAATCTTCCTGGAACAACTCCAATCTTTCCGATCATGCTAGGCCTCTCAACAATCGCGGAGAGCAGGATGCCCCTCGCATGGGAAAACGGCTACGCCCGCGAAAACCACAGCCTACAATCATGATCTCTAGCTCAGCGGTCCGCGCCGAAACCACGGCAACCATTTTGGGCGAGGCGATTGGCTTTCCCATTTCAGAGATCAAAATTGACGAACGCCTCTATGGGGCCGAACCGAACGATGTGATTTTGATTATTCACGAACTGGATGACGCCATCGATTGCGCCATGTTCGTTGGGCATAACCCTACCTTTACCGACCTGATTAATGCCCTTAGCGGCAGTCAGATCGATAATGTGCCCACCTGTGGTATGGCTGTCTTGAGATTTCCAACTGACATGTGGTCGAAGATTGGCCAGGTTCAAGGCGAGTTGCTGGACTTTGACTATCCTAAAAAGAATCCTGATTGATTTAGGACCCTCGCCTTATCTCATAAATTCACCTGGCCTGGTGGCATGGCCGAGCAGTGCAACCGATACCGGAGGAAAGGCGAGCAGTGTTTGAGCGTAGCGAGTTTGCGCGCCGCCGGTGTCGGTGAACCGCGCAGGGCACCCGAAGGGCATGCCACGGTCAACAATCGACATAGGTAGGCGGTCACCCGCTTTCCCTGTCACACCACCGTACGTACGGATCCGTATACGGCGGTTCGGTGGGTTCAGCTATCGGCCTCCAGTGAATCTTGGAATCCCGAGTGACTCGAAGTAGGCCTTCGGCAGTGCGATCGTGAGAGCGGGACTCTGGGCCAACCGCCACGGGCCATGCCCACTCCGCGCCGTCCGGCTGGCCAGAGCGCATCCCACCCCCCGTTTTCGTAACGCGGCAAACCGCCGCGCCCCTCCTTTCCATTGCGTCCAGATCGCCGACCGATGCCGACGTCTCACCCACTCCTCTAACCGATGCAACACTGACGGGGTCTGACACTTCCCGAAGTACCCAAGCCACCCTCGAACATATTGGCTCAGATCGCCGGCCATGCGGACAATGGACACACTACGCGTCCGCCGCGTGACCGCTCGAATTCGTCCCTTGAACCGCCGGATCACCGCCGGCGCCAGACGCCGTTTCGGCTCACGGGTGGCGGTAAAGCTGAACCCGAGCAATGTCCGGGTGGCGCCCAACCCCACGGCACTCTTCTGCTGGTTCACGTGAAGCTTCAGCCGGTTCGTGATAAAACACGTCAGGCTGGCCAGCACACGACGTCCGGCTCGACCACTACGCACATAGATTTGACAATCATCGGCGTACCGGACAAACCGAAGGCCGCGCCGCGCCACTTCGCGATCCAACTCATCGAGCACAATGTTCGACAACAAGGGCGACAACGGGCCACCTTGCGGCGTGCCCGCCGGCGGACTACCCAACCCCTGGGACAACACCCCAGCGGTGAGAAAGGCCCGGATCAGTTTCAGCAGGCGCTTATCGCTGATCCGCTCGGCCAGTCGCGCCAGCAGTTTGTCGTGACAGACCCGATCAAAGAACTTCTCTAGATCCAGGTCCACCACCCAGTGGCAGCCCTCTGCCAAATACCGCTGAGCCTGCGCTACCGCCTGATGCGCCGATCGCCCTGGACGAAACCCATAGCTGTGGGCCGAAAAGGTCCGATCCCACTCACCTTGGAGAATCTGCAAGACGGCTTGCTGAATACAGCGATCCAGCACCATCGGAATCCCCAAGCGACGGGTCCCACCCTCCGGCTTGGGAATCTCGACCCGCTTCACTGGATGCGGCACGTAGGTGCCCGCCATCAAGTGGGCACGGATCCTGGGCCAGTGCTGCGTCAGGTGCGCCGGTAATTGGTGGACGGTCATGCCATCCACCCCGGCACTCCCGTGGTTCCTCTTCACTCGTCTCACCGCCTGCTGGATGTTGCTCCACGCACAGACGGCTTCCATCAACTGGGCACCCATACCCGAGCTTTCAGCACCGCGGTTCGCCGCGAGCGATTCGACACTTCCTCGTCAGCCCTTCGGGCTTCACCCGTACCTTCTGTCGGGAAGGCCAGAATTAACTGGTTATTCAGCCGCTTGTCGCTCATGAGTTCCGCTGCCTACTGGCCACTCCGCACCGTTCAGGCCTTCATCCTTTCCAGGACTACTATGCCCTCTGCTGACTCCATCAGGTTGTCAAAGGGACTTCCACCCTCAAGCTGTTGAACATGCTCGGCACACTGGTTTTGGATCCTTTTGCCGAAACAAAAGTGGCTCGGCCTCCGGGCCGAAACCCGGCAATAATCGTTGCGAGTCTATGTACTGGCAATTGTGACAACTCTGATTCCCTGTATTTTCCTGTCCATCTATTTTCCAAATTGGCAAAAGCCTAAGCCTCCCATATGCGAGCATGATCAGAAAATGGCAGAATCCTACCCATTCAATGATCTCATCCCTAAAATAAGGAGAGGCGCCAATGTCTAAACAACTGATTGCAGTCATGGGGGCAACGGGGACACAAGGCGGTGGTGTCGTTGATGAACTCTTGGACCGTCAACAATTTGCGGTGCGGGTCTTAACTCGTAACCCTGAAAGCGATAAAGCCAAGGCACTTCAGGCAAAAGGTTGCGAGGTCGTGCAGGGCGACTTTACCAAGCCAGAAACATTGGAACCGGCTTTCCAAAACGCCTATGGGGCTTTTGTGGTCACCAATTTTTGTGATCCCGGCACGATGGCCAGCGAAACGGCGCAAGGAACGCTTGCGGTGAAGGCTGCCAAAGCTGCAGGCGTGCAGCATCTCGTGTGGTCTACTCTCCCCAATTGCCAAGAAATTTCCAAGAGCAAATACGAGGTGATTCACTTCACCGGGAAAGCTCTTGTGGATGCTGAGGTGAAGGCGGCTTCCTTTCCGTATTACACGTTCGTGGAAGCTCCGATGTACTTTCAGAATTTTTTAGGGATGATGGCCCCGCAACCCTTCGAAGGTGGCGGCAAGGGTTGGACGATGCCTATGAACCCCACAGCCAAAGTTCTTCATATTGGCGATCCTGTTGAAATGGGGAAACTGGCGGCTCGAGTGTTTGAACATCCTGACACGTTGGGCGCGGGCCAATACCTGGCACAGGCTTCAGCACTCACCAGTTGGCAAGAGATGATCGATACCCTCAATGCACAAGGCCATAATTCTCAATTCAAGCAAGTGCCCAATGAGGTCTTTGATGCATTCCCCTTCCCTGGCGCAGCCGAACTTCGAGAGATGATGAACTATTTTGAAGACTACACGTACTTTGGTCCAGAAGCCGAACGTATGCTTGCCCTCACCCGTACCTTGTATCCCGAAGGGTTCACCTCTTTTACGGATTGGGCTTCACGACAGATGACTCCCTAAATTCTGGGTTACTCACGAACATGTTTTTTGAGAAGAGAGAGAGGGAATGGATTATAACTATAAAACCTGAATGCCCAACGCGACTTGCAGTTTGAGAGGGATCCGTTCTTCAAGAAGGCGAATCACTCGGATGTTGCGTGCGCCCTGCCATACACTCACCCCCATGATTCCACCCAGGGCGTCGGCCGTCAGGTCCCACGCATTGGAAAACCGAAGAGGGGTCAATAACTGGTACAATTCATCGGTGCAGCCAAATAGGACCACTGCCCCACAGGTCAAAATTCCAACCGAGATTTCAGATTGATCTTTCCAGGAATACCGGAAAGCCCGATACATCAAAACAGCCAATATCGCATATTCAATCAGATGATAAAATTTGTCATTGATCATCTTGAAAATTTCGCCGTCGGCAGGGAAAAGAGGGGTTACCGAATTGAGCAAAGCCCCCAATTGCTGCTCAGGTGCTGATATTGATGAGAGACTAATAATGGCCATTGCATAGACGAGTAAGGGAAGCCAATACCACACCAAACCTCCCCAATCTTTCCCTTTCACCAACCCCGAAAACACGCCACGTTCCTCGTCCTGGTGAATGACCCTGAATGTTTTATCCTTCACGGTTTTTGCGTACTCCTTCTCATTTCCAACGCTCATCTTGCTGTTGTATTTCGGCGTTCCCCGTGTTGTTCTTTATTAAAAAACGACTTATTTTAATGCACGCACTCCTCCATGCCCTATAAAATCAGGCTGGATGAATCGAATAGGCCGTTATTGCACTGTGAAAGTTTTCCTTTGATCTTTAATGGGCCAAATAAGAAAAATTGGGAAACAAATTCGATAGAATAGTTTCCGCTGCTTCACCGCTCCAGCTACATCAGCAAAAGTAACGCCTGAAAATATTTCATATTTTCCTTTCTGCTTTTGTTAGGCTGTCACCCCACGGCAACGGACTTAAAAACGGAAAAAGGACGATTACCTAGGGATCCTTTCCCAGGCCGAACTCCATGACCAACACAACCCAATTTAAAATTCCCGGAGCAGATCTCAAGTTGATCGTCGGTGATCGTATGCCAGGTCAGGACCGGCAACTCTTGTTTATCACCGGATTTCTTTCTAAGCGGTGGGGCACGAAAAGCAAGGCGTTGGCTGAATTGTGTGGTGAACAGAACTGGGGATTTTGCTGTTTTGATTTTCGTGGCAATGGGGATTCCGAGGGAGCGTTTAAAGACTACACCCTGAGTGATTGGGTTGATGACGCTCGTCGCGTCCTTCAACTGATTGAGGACGGCCCTCCTCTCACCCTTATCGGATCATCCTTAGGCGGATGGCTGGCATGGATGCTTGGGCAGGAATTCTCCCAGGTACGACAACTTGTTCTCTTGGCTCCTGCCTTTAATATGATGGGGAAACATGCGAAGAAAATTTCTCCCTCTCGACGGGAACAATGGGAAACGACTGGGTGGATGCCCTGGGCTGATGACGCCCTTCACAAAGATTTTCCCCTTTCTTGGAAATGGGTAGAAGAAAGCGAAGCTTTATGGGATCAACGATTTCATTCACTTCGTCGAGTGCCCACAACGATCTTGCATGGCTTGCAGGATGATGTGATTCTTCCCCAAGGCAGTTGGAAGTTTACCGAAGAGCTTCTGAAGGTAGATACGCAATTTCCCAATAAAGATCCCCGAGGCAAGACCACGGGGTATTAGAAGAGGGGTAACTGACGCAGGTCTTCTCTGGGACTGCCTTGGTTCTGCACATAATGTTCGACCACCCTCCAATTGCCGCCCTCTCCCACGGTGCCCACATAGTAGCCATCAGCCCAAAACTGCCCTCCCCACAACTCTGTCTTCAAGGCTGGTTTCTGCCGGAATAACTCGCGCCCGGTGATACTCTTGAACACTCGCACGATTTGTCCCGGAGCAATCTTCGGATGAGCAGAACATAACAGATGGATATGATCTCGATCACACCCCAATCGTTCAAACTCCATATCGTACCGCTCAGCAATCCCTCGCGTGGCTTCCACAATGATCTCGACAACATCCTCCGCTAATAAGGCCTTACGATATTTCACCGGAAAGACAATGTGATAATGAATCTGCCACGCACAATGACTCGCTTTGTGGACAGTACTTTCACTCACCCCCTAATTCTCGGAAAATAAGATCCCCGTGGCAAGACCACGGGGAATCGCAAGTTGAACTCCTTCTCAAGACCGGGGATCACCGGTTCAACAGTCCCTCTAATCTTGCGACCTTCTTGGAGTTAGCCGCACTGCCTCCAGGGGAATGTTGAAAAAAGCCGCCAGCGGCGTTCTCGCCATTTAGCCGTGCTCACGTACTGAAAGTACGCTCCGCGCGCCAAAATGGCTCCGGCCTTGCTGGACGACTGTTTTGATCATTCCCGTTGGCCATTGATATCGAATACTCATTGAACGAGTACGCGCGTTTTCTGTAAAATATTCAACAGACCCTCCAGTGTAGCGGCCATCAGCACCATAGGGCTTTTGCCTTAGAGACCAACCCCACCATGATTTGATACCGTGCCTTCCCCATGGAAATTGGAATCGTCGGCCTTCCTAACGTTGGCAAATCAACCATCTTTAATGCTCTGACCTCCGGAGGCGCCACTGCCTCAAACTACCCGTTTACGACCATCGAACCCAATGTCGGGGTTGTGGCCGTGCCGGATACTCGCTTAGCGCGCCTGACCGAACTCTTCCAACCCAAAAAGACTATTCCTGCTTCCTGTCGATTTATGGATATCGCCGGTCTCGTCAAAGGGGCCTCTCAGGGTGAAGGCCTCGGTAACAAGTTTTTGGCCAATATTCGTGAAGTGGACGCCATTCTCCACATGGTTCGTCTTTTTGACGATGCGGATGTAGTGCATACCATGGGCAGTGTCGACCCTACACGTGACATTGAGGTGATTGAGATGGAGCTGATGCTGGCTGATTTAGATAGTGTGACCCGGCAGTTCGATAAACTCTTCAGCAAAGCCAAGTCCGGCGATAAGGCCTCGAAAGACACGCTGGCGATCCTCGAAATCCTCAAGACGGGCTTGGAAGAGGGCAAACCTGCCCGCGCGCTCGGCATTGAGCCAGCTATTTTGAATGAATATTTTCTGTTGACGGCCAAACCCATCTTTTATGTGGGCAACACTGATGAGAGTCCTGACGCGGCTGTTCTGGCTGATTTTCAAACGTTCACCAAAGCTCGTGGCTCAGAGTCCGTCGTCATCTGTGGCAAATT
The DNA here is from genome assembly GCA_965248225.1 of Nitrospirales bacterium. Lineage (GTDB taxonomy): Bacteria > Nitrospirota > Nitrospiria > Nitrospirales > UBA8639 > Nitrospira_E. Next base: position 1,513,386 of record CBDFIV010000015.1, on the reverse strand, counting down.
GGAAAGCGAGATTGCGGAACTCTCTGGTGAGGACCGTGACATGTTCATGAAAGATCTCGGCATGGACCAAAGCGGCCTTGAAAAGGTCATTGTCGGTGCCTATGCCACCCTCGGGCTGTCCTCCTATTTTACGTGTGGCCCGCAAGAAGTTCGAGCCTGGACCATCCCCATTGGGGCGAAAGCGCCGCAAGCCGCTGGCGTCATTCATACGGATTTTGAGAAGGGCTTTATTAAAGCCGACATCTATGGCTGGACTGATATCGACCAACACCGAACGGAACCGGCCTTACGCGATAAGGGCCTTATCCGTTCCGAAGGCAAGGAATATATCGTCAAGGACGGCGATGTCTGTCATTTCAAATTTAACGTCTAAAGCCTTAATTCTTTCCCATCGTCCCTACCCTATTTTTATTCGCATTGTTATCATTTCTACCTTTGCACCTGCCTTCTTCTCGGTTCTTTCATTCAAGAATTCTCATGCTATACTTTAATTTACAATCTCACCCAACCACACCAATTATTCTACTGCACTACTGCTGAAATCAATCCAGAATTTATTTACGTAATCACTTGAGGTTCTGGCAGCACGAAAAATTCTGGCAACTGACTTTTCTTTCCCAATTCTTCCCTGATTTTGTTAGGTTACACCTCGTATTCTAAGGAGACCGATGGCAGCACGCGTGGTGATTACAGGTCTGGGGATCGTGTCCCCCATAGGAATTGGGATTGCTCCATTTTGGAAGGCTGCCCTTCGTGGACAATCTGGCATTTCTACCATCGAATCGTTTGGCGATCTTCCCATGGAAGGGTACCGCTCACGAATAGCCGGACAAATCCATTCTTTTCAGCCTCCAGGGCCCGATGAGGACAAGTTTTTCTCTCGAGTCGATCGCTACGCCCAAATGGCCTTGATGGCAACCAGAGAGGCGATTCACGATAGTAGCTTATGCTTAGAGTATGAACGGGCAGAGCGCCTGGGCGTGATGGCGGGAGTCGGCATGGGCGGCATGATGATGGGCGAACGAGAATTGACCAACTTGTATGATTTCCACAAACCTCATCGCGTCCATCCTAATTTTATTCCGACCATCACCCTGAACTCTGCTTCAGGCATTATTGCTCTGGCCGTAGGCGCCAAAGGCCCTAATCTGACGGTGTCGACCGCCTGCTCCTCAAGCATTCATGCGATAGGACAAGCCATGCAGTGTATTCGCCAAGGGCAAGCTGATATGATGATTGCGGTCGGGGCCGATGCCAGCATTACGCCACTCGTGTTTGCTGGCTTTTGTTCGTTACGTGCCCTTTCCACCAAATATCAGGACCGACCCAGTCAAGCCTCCCGTCCATTTGATCGCGGACGCGATGGATTTGTAATGGGTGAAGGGGCTGGGACGCTAATTTTGGAATCATTGCAACATGCCACCCGCCGCAACGCTCGCATATATGCCGAGGTGGCCGGGTATGCGGCCACCAGCGAAGCGTATCACATGGTCATTCCCAAGGAAGATGGATTGGATATCGCTCGCACGATGACACTGGCCCTCCAAGATGCCAAAGTCCAGCCTAAGCAGGTTGATTACGTCAATGCGCATGCCACGTCCACCGTCATCGGAGATGAAGTAGAAGTGAAGGGCTTACGCGCCGTTTTTGGCAAACGGATGGAGAAAATTCTTGTGAACGCCACGAAATCCTTAATTGGTCATACGCTGGGAGCCTCTGGGGCCATTGCCACTATTGCGTCAACCTTATCCCTCGACACAGGTGTTATCCATCCAACGGTCAATTACACAGACCCCGATCCCAACTGTGCCTTACCAGGTCTTTCTCCCAAGTCCCAGAAAAAATCTCTCAAGACCGCCTTGGTCAATGCCTTTGGATTTGGAAGCAATAATGCCGTACTCGTGCTCAAGAAATATTCATGACCTATGCCCCAACCCTCTTCTAACGATCTTCACCAGCGAGTCTATTCCACGCTAGGAGACTACCTTCGACGCGATCCTACGGCCCTTCATCCTGAAGACTCGCTCCGGGACGACTTAGGCCTAGACTCGCTACAAACGATTGAATTGGTGTATGAGGTCGAGTCGGCGTTTGATATACAAATTCCAGATGAAGACTTTGGACGATTACAAACCATTGGTGATGTCGTGACCTATCTGGGCGAACGCCTGAGCCAGCCCCTGAATCATGTCACACCTCCTACGATCAACACCAAAGCCAAAAAGACCAGTACCAGCTCCACAACCAAATCGAAACCCGTGTCTCGCTCCAAAGCATCATCTGAATGACTAACTCAAACCCAGCTTGCCCAACTCCCATTCCCGTTGAAGAGCTTGCGCAGTGTGTCCAGGCTACACTTCATGGACCTTCAGACGTGTTGATTTCGGGGTTATCCCATTTGGAAGGAGCGTCCTGCGGTGATCTTTCCTTTGTGTTAAAACCAAAATTTCATGAAGCGGCTAAACATTCCCAAGCTGCGGCATTCCTCTCAGCTCAACCCATTTCAGATGATCCTCGCCCTCAACTGATTTGCCCGAATCCCATGATGGCCATCGTAACGCTTGCTGAAAAATATTTTTCACCTCCCCTTCCCCAGCGAGGCATTCATCCGACTACGGTGACCGGGCATGATGTGCGCATTGGGCCGGAGGCGTCGGTTGGACCATTAGTCACGATTGGGGATCGTGCCGAAATTGGATCAGGCGTCACCATCTATGCAGGCGTCCATATTGGAGAGGATGCGACCATTGGAGACAATTGCATCCTGTATCCACATGTGTCTCTACTGGCCAATTGTATTCTAGGGCATCGAGTCATTCTCCATAGTGGGACCGTCATTGGCAGTGATGGATTTGGGTACGCCCAGCATGAAGGGCGTCACCATAAAATCCCTCAATTAGGAAATGTCGTGATCGAGGATGACGTGGAATTAGGTGCGAACGTGACCGTGGACCGGGCAACCTTTGGAAGCACCCTCATTAAGCAAGGCACCAAAATAGATAACCAAGTGCAGATTGCCCATAACGTGGCCATTGGCGAACATTGTATCATTGTGGCGCAGGTCGGAATTGCTGGCAGCACTCGCCTCGGGCATCATGTGATGATTGGCGGGCAGGCTGGACTCGTGGACCATCTCACGATTGGAGATCAGGTGAGAATTGCCTCAGGAGCAGGGGTCACCAATCATGTGGAATCGAATCAAACGGTGGGCGGACGACCAGCGGTGACCCACAATACCTGGCGGAAAGCGCAGGTCCTGCAATACCAACTGCCCGAGATGCGGAATGAATTGCGGGCACTCAGGAAAGAAGTGGACGACTTGAAGCAACGTCTCCACAAACCCTCCTCAACCTGAATCAACGTTTCCATCCTGGGTTATCAGGGACTTTTTCAAAACACGGGCCGTTATTTTTTCCCTGGTGGCAAGACCAGCCCTTTCCAGAAAAACATTTTGGCCCAAAAATACCCGGCCCATGGCAACGAAAATGCCGCAGCCGGATGCAATAATCCTGTCCACACGCAAAGCCCTGCAAGAGACACCAAAAGAACAAAGCCTAAAAAATACCACAAAAAAACCAACCCCCGACCGCGATGCTCAATCGTCACATCTGAAACGGTTTTCTTGGCCTTCCTCACCGAACGTTGCGTAAAGGCCTTCATTCGATTAGCAAAGTATCCCGGGAACTCCTTTAAGAGATACTGTTGATACTTCGTTTGCGCCAATCCCAATAGCACCCCAGTAATCAGTAGAGCAGAACTCGAGTTAAAGGTCTCCCAGCCATATTGTCCTTGATATAATTGATATCCTAAAGCGACCACACCAACCAGAATGGCAATGAGGCCTAAAAGGCTGGCAGGGAATAAAATATACGTACGGACAAACTCTTGGGCTTTCTCCGTCTCATCCTCATGTCGTCTGGCTGTAATAACTTTAGGCATGATTTCCGTTCAAATTAGAAGCGTTCACGATCCGGCACCCGATCACCATTTGATTCCATGGAGTCATCGGGATCAGGGCTTTCATCTTCAGGAATACGATAGCGTTCACCAAACCATCCTTGCAAATCAATCAATCGACACCGATCAGAACAAAAAGGCCGAAACGCATTGCCTTCCCAGGAAATGGCCTTATGACAGGTTGGGCAGGTATGTGTGTTCTTTCCCATTCTTGCTCAACTTTACCATCGAGTTGTTACACATGAAACTGCGCCTCATAGAGACCGGCATACAGGCCGCCCTTGGACAGCAAGGAGGTATGATCTCCTTCTTCGACGATGGCTCCACCATCCAATACCACAATTCGATCCACTGACTGTAAGGTCGACAATCGATGGGCAATAATAAAGGTGGTGCGTCCCCTCATCAGCTCATCCATCGCCATACGAATGTCGACTTCCGTCTCAGTATCGATATTGGATGTCGCTTCATCCATCACAACAATGGGCGGATCTTTTAATAGTACGCGAGCAATGGCCATCCGTTGTTTTTGACCAACGGATAACTTCACACCCCGCTCACCAATGCACGTGTCATAGCCTTCAGGAAGGGCTAGGATAAACTCCTGCGCTTGCGCGGCTTTGGCCACCGCTTCAATCTGCTCATGTGAGGCCGAGATATACCCATACGCCAAATTGTCCCGTACGGTCCCATTAAACAAAAAGGGTTCTTGTTGAACAAACCCAATTTGTTCTCTCAACGTGAATAATGGAAGATCTCGAATGTCGTACCCATCCAATTCAATCGCTCCAGCGCCAACATCATAAAAACGGAAGAGCAGTTTCATGAGCGTACTTTTCCCGACTCCACTCGGTCCCACTAATGCCACATGTTCGCCAGGCTCAACACACAAGGACAATTTGGTAAAAATCGGTGCCTCCGCCCGGTAGGCAAAGCTTACCTGCTTCCATTCGACTTTTCCCGTCAAACGAGAATTCTGTGATTTAAGCGTACCCTCGTCTGGCACCGCAGGCTTGGCATCTAAGACATCAAAGACTCGCTCTCCGGCTGCCAATGCATGTTGCAGCAAATGATTGACTGAATGTATTTGGTTCACAGGCGTATAAAATAACACAAGATACGACAGAAACATGACCAACTCTCCAGTGGTCAATCGCCCCGCCATGACTTCTCCTGCTCCAAACCACACGATCAACACCGTCCCCAAGCTTCCAATAAAAATCATGCCCGGCGAATATACCGACCACAGATACATCGCTTTTAAGTTGGCTTGGCTATAGTTCTGCGACATGTCTTGAAAACGTGATCGCTCGTAGGGTTGTCGATTAAATCCCATCGTTTCACGTATCCCCGACAACGCATCTTGAAGATAGCCATTGAGGTCCGCCGCATGTTGTCGAATTTCGCGATAATACCGATGAACACGACGAGTGAAATACACACCCCCAATCACTAACACAGGAATGGGAAGTAATACTAAGAGAGCCAGCTTCCAGCTCATGACAAATAAAATGGTCGTAATGCCCACCAACGTCAACGTAGCCGTCAGCATGCCCTCAAACCCATCGATAAAAATGCGCTGGACCGGTTCCGTATCATTCACCACTCGCGACATAATTTCTCCCGTTGACCGATTCTCATAGTAGGTCAAGGATAATCGCTGTAAGGCCTCAAACACTTCTTGACGAAGACGATGCACCACCCGTTGTTCAAGCATATTGTTAAAACGAATGCGAAGCGAATTACAGATATTTTTCAGACCATAGGCCAGAACGAGTCCTATGAGTACCCATGACAACAAATCCATATTTTCTGCAGGGAGTACGTCATCAATCACAATTTTTATCAGCCATGGTGGGAGAAGTTCTAACGCGGTCGTCAAAGCCGCAAAGAAAAATGTCAAGGCTACCAACCCCCGATAGGGGCGGAGATAAGTCATAAAACGGAACAATGATTTCACGATAAACTTACAAACCTTATTCTGTTACCGAGACCGAGTCCCGGGGAGGGGATTCCGAGGGCTCACTAATTTGAAAGGTGGATGGGGTAACGAGAAAAAATGGGTAGCCGGCTCGTAAATGACGAGTCGTTATATCACCGTGGAAGACTCTTCCTTCCAATAGGTATCAAACTCTTCCATCTGCGTCAGAGTAGACATATCAGTCATTCGATCAATAAACAGCTTCCCAAGTAGATGATCCATTTCATGTTGAATGCACACCGCATACAGGCCATTGGCTTCGATATCCTGGAGCACACCCTCTCGATCATAGGCCTGCACCCGCACCATGGAGGGCCTCATGACTTTGCCCCGCATGTTATCAATACTCAAACACCCTTCCCACATTTCGCTTTGGGTCGGCCCATAAAACACGATTTTTGGATTAATGAGGACTGTTTGAGGAATACCATCGCTCCCTTCACATTCCATCACGACCACTTGTTCAGAGTGGGCCACTTGCGGAGCAGCTAAGCCAATCCCTTCATACTTCACCATTGTTTCAAACATATCATCCAGAAATTCTTGGAAGCGCCGACTCCCAATCGTAGAAGGATCGACAGGATTGGCAATTTGACGAAGAATGGGATTCCCTACTTTCGCAATCGAGAGCACCGCCATACCACATTACTCCTTATTTTCGGCGTCCATGTCCTTTATGGAATTTTCCACAAACCGAGTCAATCTTCTCACGTTTGATTAGCTCACATCTAAATTGGCTGGAGCTTCTGGCGAGGTCGTTGGAGCAGGTCCACTACCAAATCGATCTTTATTCTCTTCCCACCATGCCCACCATTCTTTCGCCCATTCTTTTCGTTTTTCTGCCGTCGAGATTTCCCAATCATGAATGGGGCCACTAAATCTGGTGAGAATCCAAAATGAATCACGGGCTGTAATGGAAACATATTGCTCAGAATCAGGAATCACGCCAATGATAATTGGCAACACTTCCTTTCGGTGGACATAGCGCGCTTCAAATACGGCGGTATGGCGAATCGTTGAATTGGGATCTTTCGCCATACCTTCAATGGCAGGAATGACTTGATTCGGATCCAAGCGGGTCGCCACTCGAAGTGCATGCGTTCGAACCTTTGATTCCTCTTCAGGCTCCAGTGCCAATTCTACCAAGGCAGGAACGGCAGACGGATCCTTAATCATGGATAAGGTTTCGGCTGCATTAAACCGGATTCGGGATCCCGGCATTTTCAACGCCTTGATTAAATGAGGAACGGAATGTTTGCCAAAATGCACAAATTCGCCTATCGCCCACAGTTCCTGGTTACCATCAAGTAACGGCAGAAGAGAATCCAACCGTTTCTGCTCCTGTTCAGTTAATTGCTCGGGAGCCGGAGTGGCCTCTTCTCCAGGCGTATAGTCAGGCTGAGGCGGAGGGTTAAACGGCATTTGAACCAGATACGTCTTGGGAAGATTGTCATTTTGGCTCGCCAGCACAACCCCGCTGCCTAGGAAAAGCATGAGAGCAAGGCAGGACAAAAATTGGAATTGGCGAGTCAATTGCTGAATCATGAGATAGCCTTTCGTGAGTCTCAAATCAAAAATACCGTGATAGATTGAGTCTAGTGGCAGATGCCTAAAACGGTCAAGCCAAGCTTATCGACCTGGGATTTCTAACTGGTCGGTTAATGAACTTTCAGTTCCGTCCAAGCCCGGTCATAGTCCCGAATCGCCCCTTGAACATCTTCCATCCACTCCATGCGGGAAAGAACATCATCAGGCGGATACACCGCAATATTATTTCGAATCTCAGGCGGCAATTGACTCCGAACATGCCGATTCGCTGAAGCAAACAACAGTCGCGTAGAAGTCTGAAGAGCTACCTGCTCGCTTAATAAATAATTCATGAAATCCATGGCCAACACTTTCTCTTCTGAACTCGCTAGGATCGCCAAACAATCCGTCCAAATGGTACCCCCTTCTTTAGGTATCGCATACCGAATAGACGGATCTTCTCGCATCGCCCGTGCTACAGGCCCACCCCACGCATGTGCCAACACGATGTCGCCCGACACTAACAGCTGATCAAATTGCTCACTGGTGTAGGCTTTGACCAACGGTTTTTGAAGGATGAGTTTATCTTTCGCTTGTTGAATGAATAGAGGATTTTGACTATTTAATGAATGTCCCAAAGACCGTAGCGCTAATCCGAATACTTCTCGTTGATCATTTAACATACTGATGCGACCTGAGTACTGAGGATCCCACAACACATCCCAACTGGTAGGCACTTCGGTCACGACTGCTGTGTTATACCCAATACCAACGGTGCCCCATAAATAGGGAATGGCAAATTGTTGCGTCGGGTCAAATGGCAGTTGGGTCAAATGTCTTTCCAACTCTTGGACATGTGGAATTTGTGCTAGGTCCAATTCTGCCAGGAGGCCTAATCGGGCCATAATGCCGGCCATAAAATCAGAAGGCACCACCACGTCATAGCCAGTTATCCCTGTTTGAATTTTCGCTAACAATTCTTCATTACTGCTAAACGTATCAACCACCACACGCACACCTCGACTGGTCTCAAACGCTCGCATGATTTCGGGATCAACATAATCCGACCACGTATAATAATAGAGCGTTGGGGTATCAGCTTCATTTGATGATGAAGAGGATGAGGAATCGGAACATGCCCCTAGCAGAGAACCCAAACCAAATAACAGTAGAGAGAGGAGCAGGTTCATGGTTGAATCATGAAGAAGAACCATTTTTACCGAATGAGGAATAGCTCTGTTGCTGGAACACCCATGACAATCCCACGCACAGCATGGAGACCACAACCATGACCGCAGATAAGGCATTCACCTCTGGAGTGATTCCCGTTTTGATCATGGAAAACACTTTAAGCGGCAATGTCGTAGCCCCTGGGCCAGCCACAAAAAATGTCACGACGAAATCATCCAGTGAGACGGTAAAACTAAGGAGGGCTGCTCCCACCATCGCTGGGCGCAGCATTGGCAAAGTAATATGTGTGAGGACGTTCCATGAGGTGGCCCCTAAGTCACGCGCCGCATCTTCCCAAGCCGGATCAAATTTGCGCAGTCGCGCTCGGAGGATCACAACGGTCAAGGGAAGATTAAAGACCATATGCCCAATGATAATTGACCCAAAACCTAAAGGGACTTGGAACAACACAAATACCATCAATAACGCCACACCCATTAAAATTTCTGGAATCACCAGAGGCAGAACAATGAGGGTGTTCATCCAGGAGGCATACCGACTTCCCCCACGTTCCAATCCAATAGCGGCACCGAGGCCTAACAACAGGGAAAAACCCGTGGAGATGACTGCGATAATGAGACTATTAACGGTCGCATCCACAATTGATGGATCAGCCAGTAATTTCTCATACCATTGAATCGAAAAGCCTTTCCAGGCCACTCCCATGAGCGAGGCATTAAAGGAGAGCGCAATCAACATGATCACTGGCAGATACAAAAATGTCATGGTCATGAGGGCTGCTATTACCATCGATCTTGGCAGCCGATTCATTGGACATTCTTTCCGAAAGACGTCCGGCTGATCAGAAACCACAGCATCAGGACTGTTCCCATCAACCCAAACGACAATGCCGCGCCAAACGGCCAATCCCGTGAGACGAGAAATTCTTGCTGAATAAGCGTGCCAATCATCATCTTTTGGCCGCCCCCCAATAAATAGGGTGTGATAAACGCGCCAAGAGACGGAATAAAGACCAGGACCCCACCGGCAATGAAGCCTGACTTGCTCAGAGGAAGAACCACATGTCGAAACATCGCACCCGTCGAAGCATACAGGTCGTAGGCCGCTTCTTCCAATTGGGGAGAGATTCGTTCAATGGCCACGATTAATGGCAGCACCATGAACGGAAGATAGCCATAGATCAACCCAATGGCCACCGCAAAGTCAGTAAATAATAACGAAAGAGGTTCCGATTCAATGCCTAACCGAAGCAAAACCCCATTCACCAAACCATCCGCCCGTAAAATTAAGATCCACGCATAGGTTCGCACTAAAAAATTGGTCCAAAATGGAATCATGACTAACGTGAGCCACACCCATTGCCAGCGAGGGGAAGCCCGAGCGACCACATAGGCTAACGGAAAACCAATAAGCGCACAGACGATGGTGGTCAGACTCGCGAAGAGGAATGATCGAAGAAAGATGGCACCAATCAAGGGATCCGCTAATCGCCGATAATTGTCTAAGGTTGCGATCCATTCAACCCCGCCATACAGGCCTCGACTCGCGAGACTCACCCCAAACACCACCATCAAGGGGAGAAAAAAGAACAGGAGCAAAAAAAATGATGCGGCCCAGAATGAGCCTTTCAGAGGTAATGGCCATGCATGCGAAATGAGGGATATCACAAGAATAAAGGTTCTGGACAATTAGCAAGAAAGCGCGAATCCGTCATGAGCCGCCCATTGAAGATAGACTGTTTGCCCGACGACCAATGAGGTTGCGTGGGCTTCAGCAATCGGCACACGAGCCGTCCATATCGCTTCATTCGATAGACGAAATTGGCAAACCACTTCATGGCCATGAAAGGCCACATGATGCACCACGGCAGATAGAGTATTCTCGTATGTGTTATCAGGCTGATCAACCGAAATATGTACATGCTCAGGCCGAACCATGACCATGACAGGCCCATGCACCAGGCCTTCAGGACAACGGGCCACGACCATAGGAAGATTTTCCTGGCCAATCCAACAGACACCATTTTCTATGCGCGTGATCGTTCCAGAGAGAGAATTGGAGAGTCCAATAAACTTGGCAACCGTTGAAGATACTGGCTGTTCATAAATTTCTTGGGGTGTCCCTACCTGTAAGAGTTTTCCAGCAACCATTACCCCAATACGATCCGAAAGCATGAGCGCTTCATCCTGTTGATGGGTCACACAAATAAAGGTCGCGTTCACTTCCCGTTGGATACGTTTAAGCTCGGTGTGCATATCTTGTCGTAACTGCTGATCTAGTGCGGCCATGGGCTCATCCAGTAGCAAAACAACAGGGCGAGTCACCAGCGCTCGGGCCAGCGCGACCCGCTGCTGCTCCCCGCCAGAAAGTTGTGCGGGGAATCGATGCATTTTCCCTTCTAAACGCACGAGGGCAACCATACGTTCGACTGACCCTTGGATTTCCTTCTTGGCTTGTCGCTGCATTTTTAACCCAAAGGCAATATTTCCAAACACCGTCATATGAGGAAACAGCGCATACTGCTGGAACACCATATTCACAGGACGGATATGAGGAGGATCGGCAGTGACAATTCGTTGTTGGATGGTAATCGTTCCAGAATCAGGACGATCCAGGCCCGCAATTAACCGCAAGAGCGTCGATTTGCCTGACCCGCTTGGCCCCAATATCGAAAAAAACTCCCCGCTTCTAATACTCAATGACACATGGTCAACCGCGACCACCTGGCCGTGAGTTTTGACCACATCCTTGAGTTCAACGAGGGATGACACAGGAGGAAATCTTCCTGGTAGGGGGACAGAAATAATTCAGAGTCGGTCGGGATTCTAGGAGGAGAAGAAAAAGGAAGTCAATGAAGGAACTAATAACGGAGGATGATCTTTTTCACAACTTCAACAAATAATCAAAGGAAGCCCTTTCAATTCTTGACACTCATTCGCATAAGAGATTGCAACACGGCTTCTTGGACGGTTGAACAAGGGTCCTCTAATGCCGTGGTTAAGGCTTCAAGTGCTATTCGTTGATCAGAGATCCGACTTGTGTCGCCGCCCAATTGAATGGCGGCATCAAAACGGATATCTGGATCCTGATGAAATAACCGCGTACGTGACGATCCTTCGCTATTTTTTGGGCCAGTTTTTATATACATGACGATTCTCCTTAACTGATTCAATGTTCTCCTATTCAAACACATCGGCTCTGGCTTCAGACTTCTTGAGCGAATGGTGCAGAATGGTGGGCGTTTTTTTTTAATTTATGGATAAGTTCACTCAATATTTCTGAATCCCATTTTTTGCCATCAATGACTTAGCGGAACACCCCATTCGTTCTATTTAAAGGAAAAAGAAGACTTGGTGAGAAGAATAAAGAAGAGAGCAGCCGATCCTAATTCAAAGGGCTTGAAAGGAGCACAGAGGGTTTCATCACTTCATGTTCCTGCCCTCCGATTTCTTCCAGAGAGTCATACATCCGAACAAGCTTCGGAAAGTTCACAAACTCCAACATTTCACGAACCAGAGGCCGAGGATTCACGATACTCAAACGAATTCGTTGGCGGTTGAGATGATGATAGGTTAAAAATAGTTTCCCCAACCCGCGACTATCAATCGTGGTCAACGCTTGTAAATTCAATAGAATATGCCGGCCTTGCGCCTCCTGGGCCTGCAACACCGCCGACTCCAAAAGGTTTTCCGCCTGTGCGTCTAAACAGGCTCCAAGGGTAATGATATGCATAGGCAAACGAGGACTTGCTTGGATTGGCATGGCATTCATAATTGGGCCATCTTTTCGGTTGCCCAGAAGGCCAACTTAATACGTTGCCCACCATCCAACCGAACCTTACTACGCAACAGATCGAACTTCGGTTTTGTGATGCACAATGGGAAATAGGGTCGCCAAATGCACGAAATGCAGCAATGCGTCAACTGGCGGCCGAGGATTCATTACCGTCAGCGCGACTCCATTTTTTCGCAGTGAATGATAAAGAAGCAATAGTTTGCCAATACCGGCACTATCCAGTGACGATACGTTTGCAAAATCAAGAACCACGTGTTTACATTGACGACCTTCTCCTGCCGCTAACGCCGTCTCTACCGGCACTCGGGCTGTTTTATCAAAACGTCCCGAAAGCAATAAAATACGAGTCTCCTTATCCCATCGCGTCATGACTAACATGCTGTGTCTCCTCTTGCTTCTTCCTGGATCATCCCTTTTTTCCTTCTGCTTATTTACCCATGACCTGTGCTCTCACGAGTATTTGTTCAGCAACCTACGTGCCATCAAAGCGAGCTTCAATAATTCCCAAGGGGCAGAAGGAATTATCATAAAATCTGTGGATTTCCTAAACCTTTACAAAAAGTACGGTTGCGCAAACGTCAGGATTATATTTCTGTACGATGCAGACCTTACCCCATAGGAAAAACATTCCCTAACCAGAGACCACTCGCACGTATATAAACCCTAGACTTGGAATCACAAGATCAAGAAATGGGAAAGATGCGGTTAATCGGGAAGGGAAGGGAAGGGGGAAAAAAAAGAAAGGATGGGGACCTTGGTGCGCCTTAGCGGACTAACCTCGAACCAATTCTTCAAAATATTGGAAGAATGGAACCAAATTCTCCAGGGCGCTTCGGTCGATCTTAGCCCATCTTTTTAGCGCCCGACAGCCAAAAATTCAGAATTAACTGCTTTAAACGCTAGCCCAGATCATATGGGGCTGGCGTTTTTCTTTTTCCCCCTGATTTTAACCCTGACAATTTGCGGCAATTTATTCCCCCTGTTTCCCAGGAATCAGGGGAAGGCCATGTATTGTCTCTTTTACGAAAAATAAAGAAATGTCCAAACAGAAGAAAAAGCAATTATCGCCCTTATCACTGCGCTTGACGCCCGAGGAACGCGTACAGCTTGAAAAGGACGCAGCAAGTGTAGGTATGTCTTTGAGTGCTTATAGCCGCTTTCGGCTCTTTGATACCTCAATGCCCAAAAGACGAACACGAAACAAATTCCCTGTTAAGGATCATCAGCTACTGGCCAAGGTTTTGGCTGAATTCCAGGCCTCACGTTTGGCCAATAATCACAACCAAATCGCAAAGAAAGTAAACATGTACCCACGGGATATCTCGGCTGAAACAGAAATAGCCATTCAAAATGGCTGTGCGGATATCAGCAAGATACGTCTCTATTTGATGGAGGCTTTGGGGTTAAAAGAGGAGAAAGAACATGATTTTGAAAGGCTCACAACGTGGTGGAGCCAGGCAACTGGCGACCCATCTCTTAAAGGTGGAAGAAAACGAGCACGTTGAAATCCATGAAATTTCCGGCTTTATCTCCGAAGACCTGGATGGGGCCTTAAGAGAAATACACGCCATCAGTCAGGGAACGCGCTGCAAGCAATTCATGTTTTCTCTAAGCCTCAATCCGCCTCAATTCGAATCTGTCCCACCCGAGTATTTTGAAAAAGCCCTGGCTGATATTGAAAAAGAGCTGAAACTTGAAGGCCAGCCCCGCGCCATCGTATTTCATGAAAAAGAAGGCAGACGGCATTGCCATGCTGTCTGGTCACGGATTGATACAGGTGAGATGAAGGCCATCAACCTACCCTATTTCAAAATGAAGCTTCAGGATATTTCCAGGCAGCTCTATTTCCAATATGGCTGGCAAATGCCTCGTGGCTTGATGAATAAGGAGGAACGCAATCCTCTCAATTTTTCTCTAAAAGAATGGCAACAGGCCAAGCGTCTACAGGAAGACCCGAAAGTGATCAAGAAACTCTTCCAGGATTGCTGGGCAGTTTCAGACAATAAGGCTTCATTTGAAAAGGCCATAAATGAGTATGGGTATTATTTGGCCAAAGGGGATCGGCGCGGCTTTGTCGCCATTGATTATCGCGGCGAAGTGTACTCTTTGAGCCGCTGGATGGGGGTGAAGACCAAAGACCTTAAACATCGTCTGGAAAATCTGGAGTCGCTACCAAACACGAAAGAGGTTCGTGCTCAAATCGCCGGGCGTATGAGCCAAAGGCTGGAGACATATATAGGCCAAGTCCAGACCGGCATGAATAAATCCCTTGAGCCTTTCAGGCAAAAGAAAGAGTCGCTGAAAAACTACCACCAAACGCAGCGAAAGGACTTTCAAAAAAAACAGGAAGAGCGCCGTAAAGAAGAAGCTAACGAGCGTTATCAGAATCTACCAAAAGGGTTTAAGGCCCTATGGTCACGCATGAGCGGAAAGTACGGTAAAATCAAGTCACAGAACAAACGTGAGACGGATCGCTGTAAAATTCGTGACCGTGAAGAAAAACAAGCTTTAATAGACCGCCAGCTTACGGACCGGCAGAATCTACAGGATCAGGTCCGGCCCATCCATCGCAAACATCAAAACCTCATCGTTCAACTCAAAAAGGATGTGGCTAAATATATGAAGATGGGGGAGCTGGACAAAAAAACTCTACAGGAAAAGCTCAATCAAATGGCTGAAGAAGAGACAAGGCAAAATGGTCGTGGCCAGAACCGTGGCTACATTCAGGAAATGTAGAACAATACTTAACCCAGCTATAGAGGGAATGGCCCAGAGAAACTGTTCAATTCGGAGGTACGCTCACATACAGCTAGGTTCTATTGCAACACAGAAAAAGCAACAATTGAAATCTATAAAGATATAGGAGTCTTCTCATGTCCACTTATGCCATCAATTTGCAACTTTCATGGAAACGCTCAACGCTTCCACCTCGTCGTCATGATTCACACTGGTATAACCCGAAGCTTTCACGCCGCGTCCGACCATCATGGCACCCAAATTTTCCAAAACCTAAAGTTTGACTTTTTGCTGCCAATAAACCCACCAAGTCCAGACGCTTATTGACTTTTAAGTTCAATCTGGCACACTTCCATGGTTTCCGTATTCAAATTCCATATGTAATATTATCACTCAATTATTATGGCAAGGGCGACAGACAGAAAGAGCCTCCTACTCCGCGACGAATAGGAAGCTCTGTTCAGTTTGATTACTGTCTTCTTTTAGCTTTTCTTCGTCTTCATCCGCCACACCGCTAACCCAGCCAACCCGCTTGCCATGAGCAGCATCGTCGAGGGTTCTGGCACTGCCGGGGTGTTGCCCTGGGTGACTTCAATCGAGCCTGTCGTAAAGCTTACGGTATCAAACCCGCCGATAAGGAGCGGAAAGCCTTCTGTGAAATCCAAGGGTGTAATACTGGCATTTAACGAACTGGTTCCGACAGCCAAGGTATTAAAGGTCAAGGTGGCCAAGGTGATGTTGTTCCCGGAAATCGGGAAGGGAAAGGCCAATCCGGCCAACCCATCTCCATCAAGACCAATACCCGGTGCCCAGGACGCACCAATGGCTACATTGGTCAGTGAAAGAATGGCCGTGTCAAAGGACACGTCCAATCCCCATCCCAAAACGGGATTGGGCAGATCGGCGACAAGATCAACACTGACAGAGTTGCCATTCACTACAGATTGATTAGCGGGTTGAAACGTGACTGAGACGGCCCACGCGTTGCTTGAAGAAAGACATAATAATATGAAAACTAAAAGAACTCTTTTATAAATCATTGGTCTTTGCTCCCGATCAAAATGATAGTAAAGATATTATTCATGGAGACTATCTATAAATTTATTTTAGGAATATTTTTCATTGCTAGTGCGCTCTATGCGTCCGTATATTCCGCATTTGGGTTATTGTTAGGGTACAGTGACATATTACATATGTTTGCATTTCTTTTTATCTTATTCTCTTCCGTGCTCTTTATTCCCTTCGCGCTATTCTGTTTAATTAAAAACGAATTTCGTGTTCCGGGACTTCTTTTAGGAGCCACTCCATTCTTTGTTTTTTCATTAGTATTATTTACTTCTTAAGCAACACCTTTATTGTGCAGTAAACAAGCCATACCAGGTTTGATAGTCGATAAAGGTAATACACCCGTCATCGTCAAAATCGGCAAGTTCAATGAATTCCGGTGTACCCGTACAACGACCAAACGTACTCAGAAAAAATCCGAAATCTGCATTATCAAGAACCTGATCCCCGTTTAAATCACCTGGAAGAAGGTCAGGCTGGTTGTCTATCTGCACAACTCTTCCAAATTCAATGTCATGAAGTGTTACTTCCACTGAAATTTCTGAGAGATTGTTGAGCTCCCATTTCAAGAGTCCCGTCTTTCCACTAATAAACGAGGCAGGGATCATGATTTCCCCCGCTTCGCTATTGAGTTCGTCTTCATTAGTCCCATCCCATAAGATGAGATCATCAAACATCAGAGTGAGAGACGCGCTAATGCTCGGGTCTAGATCAGCAAATTTAAAACGTATGTACTGTAAATCTTCCGGCATCGAATTCACTCCCCCAATACTCGCAGGGGAATTTGTTCTCAGTACAAAGCGACCCGGAGATACCTCAATGACTTGAGCGGTTAATGGGGAAATCGTAAACGCTTCACCATCAACAAAGATCACTTCCTCTTGCAAATTCAAGCGAGCCGTTTGTGGATCCCAAGCAATTTCTGGGTTCCACCCTGGCAACACTGGAGATTCCCAAGCAGAAGAGCCAATTCTATTGGCGTAAAACCCTGTGTGTACCTGGTTGTGAGTGGTATTAGGCGCCTGTTCCCCTTGACAAAGAAGGGTTCCTCCTGAGCTTGGGACACAGGGGAAAGTTCCAGGAATAGAATCACCAACACGAGGGAGCGACCCAACAAATGTCGTAGCATAGAAATTTTCAACAAATCCAACACTCAAAAATGGCATAAAATCATAAAACCAATTTCTATCAACGCCTAAAGGATCATCTAGTATAGTGACTTGTTCGACTGTTACACGATTATTGGTATCGAGTTGCCCTTCTCTAAGTAATCGCTCGACCGCATACGCATTCACCATTGTTCCTAATGAGTGTCCAATAAAGTGTATTTGCGGGTCATAATTAGGATCGTTTTTACGATTTTCTTGAATAAGCGATAATAATTTTAAGGCAATACGATTCCCTACTTGTCTTGTTCTCCTATAAGAAAACAGATAATTTGAAGTTGGTTCGAAACTCGGAACAACAACCCCACTTACAAACGCCTCAGGCCATGATTCTTCAATTATGAGTGTCTTGTCTTGAATATCTTCATCTATGAGCCGTTGTTCTAATGCTTGGCGAACCTCAGGAAGACGAGAGGTGCCAATTAAGGATTGATCCACCCCAGGCTGCCATCCATGGGTTAGAATAATAATGTTTTCAGGAGCAACTGGCTTAACTGTTACATCTTCGATGATGCGGCCACCAGGTCCGTTTTGGGAACGTCCCCGAAAGACTATGACTGTTATATTTGCAAAAACTTCATCTAAAAGAAGTTTTAGTGATTCTTCTGATACTCCGATACCTTGAACAAGAGGGATAAAGTTTACAGGGTTTCTAAAATTTACTGCACTGGCTACGTCAACACAAACATCTTCGGCTGAACATCTAATAAAATTTCCAACTAGGTTTAACTGGTGATTGCTTGATGCGTTATTACGAGCTCTAACTCCCATAACATTATTCCGGACATGGTTTTCATTGTCTGGTTCTAAGACATTTTCACTATCTGGGTCTAACAAAATTGAAGGTGTTGGGCTAAATACAGAATATTCAGATGTTTTTCCGTTAAAATTCCATGAGACCTTTGCCAAACTTATTCCATTAGATGTTCCAATCTCCATATCCCATTCGGCAAAGTGTTCAAGGGTAATAGGATTTTGACCGGTCCTAAGATTCACCCTCGAAGGAGGATTTATTAGGCCGCTGAGCTCAAAGGTATATGTAATCGTTCCTATTAAATCTTTCACTGGAGTGAGTGAGTCAGCAAAAAATGAATTAGGTCCGCCAACAATGCCGTTACCACCAACCCCGACCCCGCCAATATCAGGCTCAATTCCTACAACAGAAATAGTTTTTGTATAGATGGTTGCGAACGCAAAATCCTTATTATTGATGAATAACAACAGACTTACAGAAATGGCCAAAACATAAGATGACGCACGAAATGAAAAATTCACTTCTTTACTCCCTTATTTTGCCGAGCACAGACAAAAATAGGCCACAAAGCCAAGCGGAACTTTGTGGCTGAGATTCGCTGACATAACGTTTTCTGGTAATAACGGGTGAGATTATAGCAAACACCAGAAATTATTACACATACGTCAAATGTACTACATGCTTTGTCTAAGGAGAATTTGAGCAATTTGTCGGAATGACGATTATCCGACAAATGCTCGATTCCTGGGCGACATATAAAAAGAGCCTCCTACTCTGCGACGAATAGGAAGCTCTTTGCAATTTGCTTATCGTTCCTTTGCTTAGCTTTTCTTTGTCTTCATCCGCCATGCGGCTAGTCCGGCCAACCCACTTGCCATGAGTAGCAACGTCGATGGTTCTGGCACTGCCGGGGTATTGCCCTGGGTGACTTCAATCGACCCTGCGGTAAAGCTCACGGTATCAAATCCGCCGGTCAGAAGCGGAAAGCCTTCTGTGAAATCAAACGGGGTGATGCTGGCATCAAGAGAAATTGTTCCGACTGACAGGGTATTAAACGTTAACCTAGCCAAGGTGATGTTGTTTCCGGAAATCGGGAAGGGAAAGGCCAAGCCGGCCAAGCCATCTCCATCAAGACCAATGCCCGGTGCCCAGGACGCACCAATCGCCACATTGGTCAGTGAAAGAATGGCCGTGTCAAAGGTCACATCCAAGCCCCAGCCAAGGACCGGAAGAGGCAGATCGGCGACCAGATCAACACTCACCGAGTTGCCATTCACTACGGACTGGCTTGCAGGATTAAAAAAGACCGAGGCGGCCCACGCATTCGAAACAGGAAGACACAGAAGAACACACACACATAACAGTTTTTTAATGCTCATCACACACAACCCTTTCTTTTCCAACACTGCTCCGTCCTAGATTATTGTTGGGCTACAAACAATCCATACCAGGTTTGGTAATCTACAAATGTCACGCACGTATCACTATCAAAATTGGCTTTCGGGTTATACCCCGCTTGTCCTTCACATTTGCCGAAGGTGGCTAGGAATAACTGGAAGTCGGCCATGTCGATAGTGCCATCTCCATTCAAATCGCCGGGAACAATAGGCACTTCCACAATCCGCGCATTCAATCTCTCAATAGAATCGTCCATCAATGGCAATATCCGCTCTTTGGTGGTTGCTAGAGGGTCTTGAATTGCACAATCATCCTCTAAGGCATTTTCTGTAAAACTACGACTTTCCTGGAGTTTGGTTATCGCAGCCACGATGTTGGAGTTATCTAAGAGCATTTGAATGTCGGAAAGGGCATTGCGAAGAAAGGTCCTATCATCCGTAGGAGAACTTATAAAGCATTGTTCCGGTATAGCCTCTACACCATCGTTGAGGTTTTTTTGGATTGGGTCGATCTCTAATAATATTTCCGCATTAGGTCCTACAATCTGAACAATGGTAGTTTCCGCCGAGTAGGGAACCGCAAAGGAAAGAAGAGCAATATCAGTCTGCACAACCCCGATCGGATCAATATTCATAGTGAAATCAGCCGCAAACGGAATATTGTTCAGTGTTGTTCCGTCTTGATTTTTCATGATAATGGAATACTGGCCTGGTTCAATAAAATCCGGGATGCCAGTAAACGAACTCCATGGCGACAGTTCTATTCTTCCATCACGGTGAAGAAGACCACTGATCATCAGAAGTGCTGGATCAGCAGCTGTCTCTCTGAGTTTTTCGGTTAGGATATCCCAATTTTGTTTACTGATCCAAGCCTTTTGGTCGTTTGGCTCAGGTACGTCCATAAAGTCGAATCTTCCTGAGATCTCTTGATTATCCCTAACCTGATACCCATCCACAGTAATTTTGGAAGGGAAAAAGCAACCAACATAGCCCTCTGGGAGCCCAAAGGTATGTGCGATTTCGTGTGCAGCAACCAGTGTGTCAGACCCAACTTCAACTAATACGGAATTTCCCCCGAGACGTATACCCTGTGCTATCTTTGGAAGGTCATGAAATTCAAAGTAATCTTTTGAAATAAATCCAATGCCTCGTTTACCCCCAAACCTGGCTCTGAGGTGATCAATTTTAAGCGTGTCTATATAAACACCCTTCGCCACCGTGGCTTTCCCGCAAGGCCCTTCCTTTTCTCCTAGCGTTATTTTAATGGAGCCGATCACAGAGATGTTCTCTTTTTTCAAAGGATTTACACCGTTTGCAAGAGGATAGATGTCCCACATAAATTGGTTACTTACATTAATGGATGCATCCAGGTTAGCTTGTGCCTGTTCACATGGCTCTAAAGGGTTGGTTGTACAGTCAGGATGTCTAATCAACATTGAGGGAATGACCAATTGTTTTGTTTCGACGACTTCAAACACCTGTGGGATTGAACGGTTATTGCCTTCATTGGCTTCGTTTATTTGGTTGTTTGGATCGACAGTCACGATGAGCGCCTGGTTTAGTCCTTCGTTCCTCGGTGTAAAAAACAACTCGACAGGCATCTGAGTTTCACCAGTTGCGAATATTACCGAGACGAGGTTAACCAGCTGATCGCCAATTTTGGCTCCAACTAAGGCCGAGCCAGAAAAATTTCCTCCTAATGACTCGACATTTGCCATGATGGCCGTCTTACGATTCAGGACAAGCTTATCCGTGCCAAATACCGCCTGGGTGACCCGGACGTTGGAAAGAAAAAGGTCTGGAAGTGGCAGCCCGGAGGAGATCGTAAGCGCGACGGCTGTCCCCTCGGCTACTGTGCTGCCTCCACTCGGAGTCTGGCTGATCACCTGGCCCGCAGGGACAGAATTACTGTGGGCCGTGGTAATGGCACCCGCGGCAAGCCCCGCACTGGTGATCGCCGCTTCTGCCGCTGCTTGCGACTGCCCCACCACATTTGGCACGGTCACTTGGGGTAGTCCTGGAGACCCCATCAATTCGTGGACAAAGAAATCCGCCACTCCGTTGGTATCGCTGGGTACCAAGTTTGAAGCATCGGAGGAAAAAATTACTAAACGGCCATCCTGGTTTAGCCACCCACCACTGCTGCTCCCATTGCCCTGTCCACCACCCGTGGCCACGCTTACACGAGTGGTAGCCCCCGTCTGCCGGTCATGGATAAACACGTCTTCGTCTCCATTGGTATCTCCCGGCACCAGATTGGTGGCCGCGGAATCAAAAGCCACAATCCGGCCATTTTCATTTAACCGCGGATTCCCACTACCATCAATCCCACCACCAAATGCTTGCCCCCCGCCTGTGGGCACACTGACCCGAGTTGTGACGCGGGTTTGTCGATCGTGAACAAAGACATCTTGCACCCCATTGGAATCCCCTGGTACCAAGTTTGTAGCCTCTGATGGAAACGCCACATAGCGACCATCTCCACTAAGCACAGGATTCCCGCTTTCGCCATTGGCTTGTCCACCCCCTGTGGCCACACTGACCCGGGTCGTGATGCCTGTTTGCCGGTCATGGACGAAAATGTCCTCAATCCCATTCGTGTCGCCCGGCACCAGATTGGTGGCCTCGGAATCAAAAGCCACAATCCGGCCATCTGCGCTTAACTGCGAATGCCCACCACCATCATTCGCTTGCCCCCCACCTGTGGCCACACTGACCCGAGTCGTGACGCCACTCTGTCGGTCGTGGACAAAGATATCGTATTGTCCATTTGTATCGCCCGGCACCAAGTTGTTAGCAAACGAATCAAACGCCACGAAACGGCCGTCTGCGCTCATGCTCGCGTTTTCACTAGTACCAATATTTGGTTGCCCATTCCAAAGGGCTTGTCCACCCCCTGTGGCCACACTGACCCGGGTCGTGATGCCCGTTTGCCGGTCATGGACGAAAATGTCCTCAATCCCATTCGTGTCGCCCGGCACCAGATTGGTGGCCTCGGAATGAAATACAACAACTCGCCCGTCCGAGCTCAGAGCTGTTTCTTGATTGCTCGGTCCATTACCTTGAGACCCTCCCGTAGCCACGCTAATTCTTGTAGTACTTCCTGTCTGGCGATCATGGACAAAAATGTCTGTAACCCCATTGGTATCCCCCGGCACCAGATTGGTGGCATCGGATTCAAAGGCCAGGAAGCGGCCATCAGCGCTTATGGAATATTCGTTGTTCTCACCATTTCCCGCCCCTCCACCTCTTTCCACATTCACCCGGCTCGTCGTTTGTGCCTCTACTCCAATAGGCCATGCCCCCAACACCAGCATGAGTCCACCACAGACTACCAACACCACTCCCCTGACCCTGCTCACCTTGCGCTGGAAAATATGCATACCCCATTCTCCTTCTACTCAACCCTATGAATGAATCTATAAATGTTTACTTATGAATTCACGGCCCTGCTCAGCCTCACCACCACCATCCGGCAGGCCGCACAACAGAATAATGACCGTTCTGCTGGTTTCCATGTCCTGTTTCACTTCTTCCAGATATAAAAAAACCTCCCCAACCACTCCGGCCAAGGAGGTTCTTCCGTAAACCACTCTGGCAAATCATTACTGAATGTATGCCAATCCTATACCTTTCGCATAAATAATCCAATCCGTCTCCAACTGAGCCTGTATACATACGATACCTGCCACCACTGGAGAGCTTAGAAGTCTCACAATTAATCCCTTCTCTTTTTTGTTGCACAAGAACAACAAAAGACCACAAAGCCAAAATAGTACTTTGTGTCTATTGCCATAATTGAATAACTAATTTCGTAAATCGGGAATGAGGCGGGATTTTATCTAAACGCTATATTATTTTCACATACGTCAAATTAACTACTTCTACTACCCTTAAGAGACTTGAGGCGATTTGTCGGAATAACGGTTATCACACAACAAACCTTCAATTTTTAATCCGCTTGAATATGCGAAAATGTACTATGCCTGCTCAATCTGAAATTTTTAATGATCTGTGCAGAAATTCGTCAAAACATTTCTTCCAACAATAACAACTCAGATTTAAATTCTTCATTATGTGCAGATTTATGCAAGGTCTTTGCAAATTCCAGGAGTTTATCTTTGTCTTGGGATGCCTGCAATAATCCTAACCCAAAAATTGAAACATCCTGATTGCTGCTTTGAAGGAGTGCTTTAATTTCAACCTCTTGAAGAGAAATTTGCTCTGCAGCCAATTTTTCAATGGCCTTGCACCGTTCTCTAGAGTGAGCATTTTCATCAAGAGCTGACATGAGCCACTTTAAAACCGTCGGAATAGCGGAATTTGTTGAATTTCCTAGTAATTTAAGGCTTTCTACATCCTGATCTTTTAGAAACTTAGGAAGTGTAGAAATCAAAAATTGGCCACTGTTTTGATTTATAAGCACTACATTTTCTGGAAGAAGATTGTCAGGAAAATTCTTGCTCCGTGATACGACGAAAGTAGGGATTTGATTTGCACATTTAGCACATACATCACGTATATGAGGATCGCGCAATGAGGTACCAATAAAAATGGCAATCTCTGCTTTTTCTGCAAATTTCCTAAATTCGGCTCCAATATCTGGGAAAGGTGGCTGCGTCACCTTTTTCTCACGAGAAGGCAAAACTAGCGCACTCTTAAAAGTCACATCTGGAAGCGATTCTGAAACAATCCCAAGCCTTCCGTATAAAGGCATGGGATGGCGGAGTTTATAAACTTGAAGGTCCGGGCCATGATACCAGTCGGTTGATCCATGGAGTTTTAACAATCGGAGTTGATTGTTATCATTATTATTAAATCCTTTCCAAGGGACAATTTCTTTTCCTTCAAAATTTTCAAATCCGTCAAAAAGCTCCAACCTTAGACGAGATGATGAAATTTCTATAGCCCGGTCATAATTGGTAGATGCTATGGTCAAATCCATATTCGATGCCGCTCTCAAGGTAGGGGTCCACATTGTAACAGCCGCATTTGCCTTTACCTGTTCGCAGCTATGCTGGACAAACCATTCTGCCTCTTGGCGAATAACTTTATAAGGCATAATTTCTTCATCTATTACAGTTTCTCCTAGTTCAGAACGTGCACGGGACCCTCCCTCGACACGATCAATGAGATCGATCATGTGCTCCATGTCATTACTTTGAACATCAAGAAACTGTTCCACTTTCTGAAGGATTTCTTGAGGAAGCTTTATATCGTAAAGATGGTTTTTGAATTGCTCGGCCATCGAGCGCATGGCAGGGACACCCAACTCTGCAGAAGTTCCAGCCCCGGTAAAGAGTAAAAGTTTCATTCCACAAATTTCCTTAGAAATTGACGACGAACAAGTCCTAAGAGCTTTGGTTCAGGCTTAGTTCGTCTAAGAAAGTTTGCGACCTGCTCTAATCCTTGCGCCTGCTCTGGCGCAAACTTCATACATGCCACCCATAAACCCAGATGACCTTCATTTCTTAAGCAAATTTCTTCTAAAATATTTTTTCCGTTATCAGTTTCAATGTTTATCCAAATTTCGTTATTAACGGCCACAAAGGGCGCTGCTTTCAACCCAAGCCGCATTAATTTTACAATTGGAGGTATTGAATAAACCTCAGCGATACTTTCCTGATCGACGATATCCGCCGCCACACTTTCTACCTGAATAATGGGTGGAAGCTCTTGTTTAAAAGAATTCAGTAGAAGCCATGTAGAGGAATTTGACATTAATGAAACAGATAACAGGTAACCATTGTCCCGAAGTAGTCCTTGCACAACTAATTCCCCACGAGCCCGAAGTACTCTAACTGCTTGATTTATAACTGGATCGGATTTGCCAAGATTATCAGGAGCAAGGAAAATCTTTTCTGCATTGAGTTCTAAAAGATCATTCACGGGAACTTCTTTTTCTGAATCTTGAGCTAGAATTCGAAATGCTTTTTGTTTTTTGAATTCAAGATCCCAGGCCTGGGCAGCCCTTTGGTATTGGACACTTCGTGGAACAGCCAGCCACAACGTGACAGCTTTTTGTAAACTCCAATCCTTTTTAGAAGTTAATAAATCGCGGATACATTCAATAGCTTCTTCTAAAACTGCAGGATGTAAGGATGTTAAATAGGGAGTTACATCTGCCTTAAGATTTTCTCCAACAAAACCTTCCCTATTTAACTTTGGCCTGAAATGTTTAGGATCAACGTGAATTGCGCCTTCAATTGCCCATAGGCCATCGATTTCAATCCGTTCAACAAACACCCCTCGGTACAATACATCTACATGACCTTTTCCATCGTAACGCTCCCATATATCAAGCTGTTCGGGAGGCCCTATATTGGCGTTTTCAATCCAATCTGGCGGAGAATCCAATTTAATACTACGAATTGTCCTTGTAAGTCCCCCTTGGGGAAGCGGCTTATTTTCTGGGAGGATGGATGCGTTCAAACCCTCAACGTTACGCATCCAGTGACTGAACTTTTGGAGCAGCAAGTCAAAAAAATTAGAGTCCTTAAGAAACAGTATAAGAGTCGTTCCAACTTCCCTTTGACAGGGGGTTAATTCTTTAGCTTGTGATTTTCCATCCAGCATTTCATCTGAAAACTCCAAACCAAGCGGCTCGCTTTTTTCAGTTTTTGTATGAATTTGATATTTATTACAAACCAGAAAATAACTAAGTGCCCCAATTCCAAATTCCCCGACAGCCCGGTAATCCTGGTTTCCCCCCAAGGCAATTTTGGAAGCCGAGGCTCCAACCTTGGCAAAAAGGGTTGCCACATTTTCCTGGGTCATTCCATCCCCATTATCAGAAATAGAAACGGTTTTTTCCTTCCTATCGAATACAATCTGTATATCCTGGCTAAGGCTTTCATCTGATTTCTTTCGCCTTCCAACAGCATCAATGGCGTTTAACACCGCCTCCCTGAGCGCGGCATCCGCCGATGAATAAAAGTTTTCCCCTGTGAATAAATGCAAGACAGGCGCTACGTCTATTGAAAGGGCTGGTGGCCAGCCAGAAGGAATCTGAATATCTTCAGGCATAAATTATCGCTTCTCCTAATTGAGACATGTTTTTCATTAAATACTTAAAATGCTAACACACTGTGATTATTGCATCTATACAGTTTTTCCAAAGTTCACAAATAGGGCCCATTACTTCGACTTGAGACTAAAACGGAGGGATAGCTGGGTTGTGTCCGGTCTGGGCAGCGCCCAGGAAAATACGCATCCAAGGACGCTCCTTGGTCGTGGTGCAGGGGGCGAAACCCCTGCTCGAAGTCCAGCAATCGAAATGCTGGCCGTGATCCATCGGCGGAAGCGATGGCGCACATCCAATCCGCGCAGGATTGGTCGAGGGTTCCACAGGGGAGCGAAGTCCCCTTGGTCGATGGAGGTGCAGGAGGAGAGCGAAGTCTCTTCCTGCGAGTGATAAAACGGCGATACGTTTTGATGGTACGAAGTGGGGCTAGATGCCCCCGCAGTACCAAAGGCTAGAGGGATGCAACGGGAGAGCGCAGCGTCTCCCTTGCCAAGATGTGTTGTAGTACAACACACATCTTGCAGTGAGCCTTAACTTCAAGCCTTAAAATAGTCCTTGGCGAACTGGTGATTTGGGGATGGGCTTAGATGAACCGTAGGTGAGACGATCCCAGGCTCCCTACCCGTCGCGGCGCTTCGCTGCTGAGGACCTGCCTTGCACCTCGCGCCGCTCCGGGCCTCAAAGCCGGAAGATTCAATCAAGACAGAAGATTTGAGCAAAGAAAAGGCCCTGCAACCGAGTGGTCACAGGGCCAGGTCTGATTTGTTTGAATTATGATTGATCCGGCTTTTCGGTGCGTTCACGTAGTACTACACGACCCGTGAGCGGAATTGCATGGAGTAGTACATCGGCTCCTTTGCCATCCTTGTGCAGCCAGACCGCTCCAACCGTATTCCAGATAGCCCCTTTACGTCCTTCTACCTCACGGACATCATAGGCGATAAGGTCGGGTTTCTTCCCGCTCGTGGTTTTTTCTTCACCGTTTTCGCTTTCAGTGGTTTGTGTTTGCTTTAACATAGTCTTCTCCTTTGTGTTTCGAACTGAACCATTTCAGTCCTGGGTGAGGCATCACCACAAAGAAGAAGGGAAACTGTGCACGAAATATTCTGTCTATTTTTCCTTCTATTTCTTTTATTAAAAACCTTGAAAAAAAGACGGAATATCTTCATTGACAGTTTTCCGCTTTGTGGTAGCCCTCCCATACCCTGACTGATGTGAAAAGGTGAGGAAACATCAATAGGAGGAAGACTTACAGCAAGGCAATCACCACTATGCGGAAAACCTCTGAGAAAGCCTTGCAGGGGAAAAATCTCTATTGTCAAAAGAAAACCCCTGACCGCGCAGAAGCGATCAGGGGCTTATGGACAGACAACAAATCACGGGAGGATTTCTCCACTTCGGTCGAGGGTTCCTAGGGGAGTTAAGTTGAAGCGCTTTAAAAATAAGCCCACATGACAGGTTAATATTTCCTTTCCCAAGTAGGTCTCAATAAAATTAGTCGGACAACATAGCCTCAGGAATTAGGGCATTACCATTTCTAAATTCTTCTACAAGTTGTATATTGTCAAAACCTTCCCACAGCTCGTGGTTGATATGCTCAAAAACAATCATTTGAAATTCGTTTCCATTATTATTGATGTCAGCGACAAAAGAGTTAAGTAGATTAAGTGCTGATTTAACTTTTGAAATATCCGTGTGATCTAATATTTCCTTTTTTCTACCATCCTCCCCCCAATAAGGCCTACTAAACTGATCGATTATCAGAAAAGGAGGTACATGAGGTATGCCCCGATTGATAATTAATTCATGCAAGCCAAGAAATAGGAAAAGATGCAAAAACATATGATTGGAACTACTTCCAACATTTTCAACAGAATCTGTTTTTGGCTTTCTTAATTGTAATTTTTTTTCCTTGTAGTTGAAGGAAGCACGATATTCGCCATAATTTTCTAGAGCTGCCTTGGTCCTACCAATATATTCTTGTATTGTTTCATCTAATACTTCATTAAAAAGATCCCTTCTGTTTTCAACTGATTCAACATTCAAGTTGTCGAGATCACTTTTAAGCGTCTCAATTCTAGTACTTTTAGTTTCATCATTTACTTTTCTGTCTCTCTCATAAAGAGCCAACTTGGCTTTTGTTTCGCCAATAAACATGTATTTCTTTTTATCATTTTCAAAAGCTCTTATATCTTCCGGGAGTAAATCCATCTGTCCTTCAAGATCCCGAAGTTCTATTTCATAGCCTTTAATAATATCTGACACATTGCTGTCGAGTGGGGTCTTTGTCACAATAGCTTGTTTAATTTTGGTGTAATCTTCTCTTAATCTAGAAATGACATCATCATATATTGATGTCTTTATAATATCAGCATATCTTTCAGTAATGAATTCTATGGGCTTTAAGCTATCGCCCGTTTGATTGAGGTTTGCTTTGTAGTTCTTATACTCCTTAGAGAAGCGTTCTAAATTTCTTATTTTTCTCGTTAATGAATTAATTTTTGTGCTTATAGAATCGTATTTTTCAGAAACATTCATTTCAATCTGCACATCTTCTTGTGCAATCACCTGCTTTAACCGTAAGACTGCATCGTCGATATCGGAACTCTCAGGTATCAGTGAAAATTCTTTTGCCGTTTTTATCATTTTAGCTAACTGACTATAAAATGCTTCTTGTTTGCGACTTAATTGTTCTTCCTCACGTTCTAGCTTTCTTATCTCTTGTTCAATGTCCTCTCGTTTTTCCCTCTTAATAATATTCTCTGCAGTATCGATGCCTACCGCTAGATCAAAAGTACGCGGTAAAGCCTCTCTGTACCTATCATCCTTTTGCTTATCAAAAAACTCTTCGCTATGCGTAATGATATCTTGGGAAATAGTATTGAATAACAAAAAATACCTGAGTGATATTCTAGAATTTGCTTTTATAGCCTTGCCCCCGTACGAGACCCTCGTATCTCTATCTATTTTTAAATCAGTCTCTAAAGACGTTTTCAAAGCGCTTGCAACTATGTTTTCTTCAGGAAACTGCTCTGGTATTTCTCCTATTGAAGAGAAATAATATGCGTGAGAAACACTATTTCCAGATGGTGCTTTTCGAGCAATGGTGTAGCATTTCTCGTTTATCGTAAACCTAATGCCATACCATGCTACATTTTCATTTATCATGCTTTCAGATATCTTATGGCGACTGGAAAATAAACAATAGTCAATGATATCCAGAATTGCTGTTTTGCCGGTATTACTGTCACCTGTAATAACGTTTATTTTGTTTGGATAAAATGTAATGGTTCGAACTTTTCCATTCTTTAACCAGAGAACCAGATTATCGAAGCTGTATTTCATAGCTCCACTCTTAAATTCAAATAAAGTTTTTCTACATTATCATCCAATATCACCGCTATGTTTTTAGCGGCCTTATGTATCTTTTTTGCTCTGCGACCCATTGTGTCGTCATAGAATAATTCAGACTTAACAAAAATGTGGGAGTCTTTAACTTGAACCAATTCAATTTCATTTAGCATTTGGATCGAATTCAAAGAGTTACATAAATTATCGTAATATCTTCGATTGAAATTCGAAAAACAGCCGGTTTTTTCAATTATAAGTTTTTCTAGACTCTTTATCTTTACATTCCCTCTTGAAAGATAATTCAATAACTCTTTGTGGGTGATAAAAGGCAATATCAATAAAGCTTTAGAGAGAGGCATGGCTTTCCCTTCGCCTAAAACAAATGCAATGCTTAACGCAGTTATTCCTATATTGTTGTAAAAGAATTTTCGACTCATTTATATTTTTCTTCCCAGTCTTGATGCCACCCAATTTCAGGAATATCTGAAAGGCGATAATATTGACCGTTGCTCATATCTGTGGGCAATATTTGCGATGCAATGGACAGCCTCTCTTTCCTGATTGAGTCTAATAGCTCTACCGCTTTTTCAGGTATGTTAACTTCTGCATAATTCCTATAGGCTCTCCGATATTCATTTTCCCATCTGGTTTTTGCTTCACTGTTAAAATCTTTCACTTCATTTTCTGTAAGATCACCGCTTTGATACCAATCATCAAGATTGTTTTGCATCTGCAATAAATAGCGTGTGTACTTTGCCATACTTTCTGAATCATCAATCGGGATGTCTTGAATATCTATTAGCTGCTGTATGAATTTTTGATCTGCCAGGTCGTCTGGAAGAAGCCCATCAAATGGGTTAATCTTCAAGTGTTCATTGCGGGCGAGATCAAAATGCCGTCTATACTTTTTATAAAACTCTTCGAAGCTTATTATAATTTTCTGCTTGCTTTGAATTGCCAAAAAGTTGTCGGCGCGTATCTGTGAATCAAGACTTTTAAAAACTTGTTCAATTTTGCTTTCGTCAATTTTAGCTTCTTTGATAGCCAATTTGCATTTTTCAATAATGTCATTAATTCCAAGGTCGAACTTTACACTTTTAAAGAATTCATCTTTTACCTCGTCGTCCAAATTGAGCACGTCTTGCATATAACCTTGGATGTCTTCATCTGACGTTTCTCCTTTTAATGTAATTAAATAAGAATTCAAATCCTTGCATTGCTTTGTGGCTTCTTGCACGTCTCTAATTATTTTTAGAAAAGTGTTCCCTTCATTATCCGTTTTGTTAGAGACAAGTAAAAAATCTGTTTTGTTAATAAAATTTAGTTGTTCTATTTTGCCTTTTCTTCCAGCATTTTCATCGGCAGAGACTTTGCTCCAATTTGATAATGTTTTCCAGATATCTACGTCTAAGGTTGTAAGATTTTTTGCGCTTCCATCAGCCTTTGTCTGCGTAGAATGTTTAAGTTGAATAAGAATCTGCCTGTCGTTTTCAAGTTCAGAATGCACATCATCCAGAACTTCCAATCCAATCGTTTCACCAGTTTTTAGATTTAACAGCCTATAAAGGAAATAGTAATATTGAAAATCGAAGCCGATGGCTTTATCTGCCGCGCTAGTTTTTTCGGTATGGGCTTTCGTCATCGACTCGTTCAATCTTATTTAAAAGTTTTATGCAATTCTGATTAGACTTTTCCGAAGTCTTGAACCCCTTGAACTATTGATCCTCAGCAGTTCTCATTTGGCATTGAGGCTGCCGATTTAACAATAAACCTCAAAGGGGCCTAAGCTAATAGTGGGTCGACTCTTGGATATTGTTCTATATTGCCGATTATATCCCAGAATATTTAATTTTCCAGTTAAATGAGGGGATTATTAAAAGAGGAAGGGAGACGGTCTTACCAATTCTGCTGGACATTTATGAGAATGCGCCGCGAACTTATACTCGTCGGCGCTGGTGCTAATGCGCGCAATTCAGGACGGCATACACCAGCCAACGGCAAGCTATTACCCATGATCTGAGCCCAATAGCTTGATAAACGAGTTTCCGAAAGAATTGTAAGTTTTCTGGATGCCTTCCTTTTTGGTCGTTGAATTCACGATGTTCTGCTATCCTGAATTGATACTATTCATGACTAAGACTACCTGCCAATAAACACAATCATAGGGCATCGATTACCAAACACTGTGGTTTGGCCGTAGATTCCCAGATAATCACATGTGATGTAACGGGGATGGGATTTCGATCCGGTATAGGTATACGACACCCGCAGATGCGGGGTTTGGGGCAAAGAAAAGACAATTCCTATAGCAATAAAGGGTAATAGCGGAAAAAGGCCTGGGAGGATTCTTAAGGCCAAGCGAAAAAGACCACTCACTCCCCTACCCAAACTCAAAGGTTTTCGGATTTTTTTATAGCCTCTAATTTTGGCCTTCTTCATTTCACCTTTCCTTAATATTTCAGCCAGACTTTCGTTTTTCCTTTGAGCTTGCTGCCAAATAACGGATTGGCTGCAACCCAGTTCGACCAGGGTTTCACCTGGTGATACCCGGTCTTAACCGCATGAATGGGCGGCAGATTACGAATAAACAAAATGGTATCGGAGAACCGCCGCACTTCATCCGGCGTTAATAATCGCCGTGCATGCTCATTCACGGATTGGGTAATGGGGTCATTCAGGTTATTGCCTAAATTGAAGTTCACCGATTTTATCGTTTGATCTCCGAGCATCCGGGAAATAAGCTCACAAGTTTTGGCACCGGTTGCCCCGAAGATTTGTTTCACTTCTGTTTGTGAAAGTAGCGTTTCCAAAGCTTCCCGACCATAGACCCTGGCATATTCTTCCAGTTCCTGAATCACAAACCAGACCCTGATCCCGAACTCCCTTAAGCCCGTTAATGATTCAGATAAATTTTCAATGCGAAAGTTGGTCGCCTCATCAAGTAAGAAAAACACCGGCTTGGTATTTTGACAACGGGTGAGTTCGGTGATCGCTGCCCAACCCATAAGGCCAAGCCAGGGCGCAAAGACTTTCATCTTGGTGGGATCGGCGATCAGATACACGGTAGCCGGAGTCTCTTTCAAATCCTTAAAGCGAAAATCACAGGTACTGGTACTTTCCGCCAGCCAGCCGCTTGATGAAAACGCACTCAAAGATTGAATGGCTCCTTCCAGGAAACTATCGACCTGGCGCGTATCCTGTGCGGTGAGTTTGTAATGGAGATCCGCCGCCATATCGGCGAGTTCTCCATTTAAAATGCTTGATGAGGAAGCGATTTTGCAGGCTTCAATGAGTTTGGGGACATTACGAAGCAAGCGCAGCACTTCACTTAAGGTCGCTTTTTCTGCGCCATAATGCGTAACAAGAAAAACAAGCCCAAACACCAAAAATTTTCGAGAACCGTTTCTCCAAAATGTGCCTTCGCCTTTGGGCGAAGGTTCCGGATTAAGTTGGAAAGCCATAGCCTGCGCATCTGCTATCAAATCCTTGTTCCGGTCCGCATCCATCCAGTCATCAATTAATATTTGTACGGGATTGTACCGAGCCGGTTTGCCCAGTTTGTCTGAATAAAGATGGGCTGGATTGACGAAAAACTCGTTCTGGTTATGTTGTTTTTTTCTTTTATTGGCCATCATCACAGCCATGGTCCCTTTGAATTCACTGATGATCATCGGCAAAGGCAAATGACAAAGGGCGGGAACAGAAAAAGCCACGGTCTTGCCAGAGCCTGCCGGAGCCAGGGTTAAGCCATGGCATTCCCCGTCAAAATAAATCGGATGTCCACTTAGGTCACATCCGAGAAACACCCCTTTGGTGTCATGCAAGCCTGCTTGCTTGATTTCTTTTTTCGTTGCCCAGGCAGCCGAGCCCTTACCCTCACTTTGAGCCAGAGCGTCACGCCAAATTAAATGGTTATAAAACTGTGCGATAGACAGGCTGAGGGCTTTAAAGCCCCCAGCCAGAGCGAAGAAGGTCAATACATAGGGAATAAAAGGAAAGGCATTTTGAAGCGCCCAGCTCTTCCAGGCCGCCCAAACAAAAAGACTAGTGAGGGCAAAGACCAGGAAGAGCGAAGGTTGTTCACGGCGCGTTTGCAACTTTTTTTGTTCTTATTGCCATGCAAGCGTTGACGAATCTTTTTCGTGCCCAATCACCTCCAGCGGATCGATCACCAGCCAGAAATGGCTCGGCGCTTGGCCTGTTTGCAGTACCTGTTCTCGCTCTGCGCCAACGTTTCCGATACGGGCCTGCAAATGAAAGGCGCTCGCATAAGTCTCACCATCAAGCGAAATACGCAATTCGCCATGGACACCATCTTCAGTTCGTCCACCATAGATATTCACCGCCAAAAAAAGCGTGGTCATGTCGACGACCCCATCCAGCACCACTGTTTCATAGCCGTTCGTGGCCCTGGGAGAACGCTGCCAGTCCTTGAAATACTTCCCCGCTTCTGATTGCATCGTCTGGAAGGATAATGTTTTTGCTGATGGGCCTGGACGAACATACAGGTCCAGATCACACCACGAACAATCCCATGTAATTCCTACCTCTACATTCGTAGCCCGACGAACCAGATCCTCAGCAGGCGGCTCCTTGCTCAAGGGACGTTCATAGATTGAGATATCCTGTTCAACCCTGGGCTTGTTCAGCAGAATCATTTCTAATTTAGCCGTTTTTTGTAACTCATAAGAATGCTTGGGAGATAAAGCCCTTGATTGAACGCGATGAAACAAGGTTGGTAAATCATTTGTAAAACTCACAAGCGCTCCACCTTGCTTTTCAACATGCAGAGTCCAGAGCCTCTGTACATGAAAACCATGGTTTTCATCTCTCTGCCAATTCCTATTGGAAAATCCCAGATGTACTCTCCATTTGGATAGCAAGGATTCCTGCCCTTTGATCCCATAAGGCGTTGCGTTTCGGGCATGAATCAAATGACCATCTCCTGGTATAAGATAGCCGCTCATATTAAAGAGCTTTTCATTTGGATCATCGTAGATGGGACTGCCTAACAGAATTAAATCTGAACCCTTAGCAGCCGGGTAATTTTCACCAATAAAGCGCAATGCCTGCGGCCAGCGAATAGCCCCCGTGACAGATGGTTCATTTCCGCCTTGGGGTTTTCTCGCCTGTTTGGCAAAATTGAGCAAATTTTTTACGGCTTTGCTATTGGCCTGGATTTTTGCCTTGGGGTGGCGATAGGCAGATTTATTTGGAACAATAAAGTTTCCAAGCGTCCGAATATGATAGGCATCAAACAACATGGCCGAGTCCCCAGGCTCAAGAGAGCTGGTTAAAAATTGCAATACTGATTTAACTTGCACTTCTGCAGCCGCAGGTTCCTGAAAAGGAGATAATCCAATCACAAGGTCTTTGGCCAATGTTGTCGTGGGAATGAATGCCAAAACCAAAAGAAGAGAAAATCGAACAAGATTTTTTTTCATCGCACACCTCCTATAAAGTTAATAATCATTGAGGAGCGGAATCATCAAAACGGCCTCGCATGTTTAAGAACAATGCGACCATTTCATTGACGAAAATCTGGCAGCCAGCATTCAGCTCTGCCTCGCGGCCAGTCCTGCTATTCAGGTCATCTCGTAACGCTTCATGGGAATCGGAATGTTCCTCTAAGACCGCCTCGATTTCGGTTCGTTCAGGGTTGCGGATGTATGAATTTTGAGCATATTTAGCGTGTGTATCGGATGCGGTCTGACACAAGACGAAGCCCACAAGGAGTTCGGCCAATAATTGAATCCAGGTAAGCATGGAAGACGCAGGATTGGCTTTTAACATTTCATCAAGATCAATTCCTGCGCTCTGGCCATCAAAGGTCTGAGCAAAAAGAACTGTCCAGGCCAACATTGCCACGACGGTCAGGATGTTTAACGTCTTGACGTACCGCGCTTTCGTTTTGTCCGATTCAAAAATATCCGTCACAAATTTCATGGCCACCGCCCCTGCGGGCAGTAGCATGGAAATAATCACAGCGAGATAAGAATTCTCTATAAAGGTAGGATTGCCTGATCCCATGATGTTGGCGTAAACATTCGCAGCCCCCATAAACAGAACGACCAAGGCAGATGTTAAAGAAACCACAACGATGACTTTGTCTTTGCTGCGCCATTGCGCAAAGGAAATCGTTTTGTTTTCGCCGTCTCCATATAGTTGAGCAATCTGAATATATGGTTTGGTGCTGGCGCGTTTGTCCATCAAGGACGCCATAATTTTGGAAGATTTCAAAAAAGTGTTTTCAATTACCTTGATATCAAGACCTAGTCGTTTCAGCTCTGCTATAAAGTGTTTCTCCCACACCAACCTGGCCTGCTCTTCTACAATTTTTAATGCTTTCTGAAAATCTTGATAGGTAAGATAGCTCCGCAAGAAAGGGATCATCACAGCCCGAAGCTTGAGAAAGTCCGGATCATCTTTGTTTTGAGAATTCTCGTCTGATTTGTCCATAAATCCTCCAATCGTTTAAAGGTGAATATTTGCCGGATTGTAAACCTACAAAAACAAGTATTTGGGAAACAGGGAAATAAAATTTTTGATACATCACCATCAGGAACAAGCAGCCATTAATTCCCGATGACACTCTCCACATAAAATACAAACATCCGGCTTTGCCCAGGCATTCAAAGTACATCCTGGGCAAGTATATTTGGTCTTGCTTTCTCGTTTCTTTTTAGTGGTACCGTCGTCATCCCCATTATTATCGTCGCCGTCCTGAGGGGTAATGGTGTGCCAGGGAATAACAAAACCAGTATCCAGTAATTTTTGACACACACGCTGAAAGGCTCCGCCCTCCTCTATGTAATGTGACACCGACCTTCCAATCTCTCTGCCACCAGGCTTCGCAGTTGAAGATGGGATCAGGCCCACCTGTCGCATCAGCTTCCCCCACTCCTTGTTGTGATAGGCACCCTTGCCCGGTGTTCCGTTATACGCTTGAAATTGATGCACCATCTCATGAACTAATGTGCTGAGAATCCGTTCTGTTGAACTGCCCTGAAAGTGGATTGGATTAAGAGCAATCTCATCGCACATAACGACTTGATTGGCTTTGCCCCAGCTTTCTCCACAGAAATATCCACGCTGGGGCCTACGACTTCGTGGCATCGTGATAATGCATGGCGGTAATGTGCTATTAAACAATTGCTCATTGAAATAATCGAAGAGGTAGATAAGAGCGCCGTAGGACTCTCTGGACGGACTGATGAAGGCAGCATTCTCAGCTTCAGAATTTTGCATCGTACGATGCAAAATTTCAGAGTCGCTACCCTGAAGCTGTGCAGTAGATAACTCGTTCACTGAAAATTCCTCATCAGACATAACGGCCAAAGATAAACCATCAAGAATCACGATCCGGGAAAGAATATTTTGAGCTACCATCCCAATGGGAGATGGGTAAGGGAACACCGTTCAATCTCCAGTTCACGGGCATATTTTGCCACTGTGGCATGTACTAGAAGTTCCACACACTGAAGTTTCAGCAAACAACGACTCATCGATTTTGGCCTTAGGCCGGTTTCATCAGGCTTCTTATAATTACTGACCCAACGCCTCCCGGACTCGTTATCATCATTACAAGGAAAAGCACTATCTATGAATGGTATAGTCCAATAACTCCCATCGGGATTATGGATTTCGATGCCCAAAATGTCCGTATCACGAAAGAACTCCTCAATCGCTATTATCAGACCCCCACTCGACAAATATGTTAGCGATACGGTCGTTCGCCATAAATGTTCGTAGCAAGCTCGACAGGCCAGATGCTCTTTCGTAGCAGTAAAAAAGACTTTTTGTTTTAATTGGTTAGCCACAGCCAACTCCTCCCTTGATTAAACCTACTTTGTGAAATTCTTGTATGAAACTGATCAAACACTCGCGTATAAAACTTGTAGGTATTATCAGATTTTGAAGGGAGAGATACGCAGCGAAGAAAATTTCAAAAGCAAGAAAAGAATTTCTGAGGCAAGGGGTAAGGAGGTCTGGGCCTATAGACCCAGAATTTTTTTTCAATGGCCCATAATGGCTTTTTATTTGTTGGGTTACTTAAAATAGTCCTATTATGAAGAGGGAAGAATTTCATACGCTCATAGAAGAGTTTCGCTCAGCCCATGACATTGCAGATCATGTTGATTACCTCATAGCTATTTACTTGGCAAAAAGTGTAGATGGTGCAGCAGAGTTAATGAAATGCTCCCCCAGAACGGTGCAGAACCACATCGTCTGGCTTACTGAAGCAGTTGGAAGATCGGTATTGAAAGAGGGAAATTCCGTTGGGACAAAAGCCAGACTTTCCACTGTCGGAATAAAGATAGTCAAGAAACATTTACCTTTAGTTCAATCGCGACTTGATAATCTTCCCCTGTTTAAGAATAAATCAAAATTAACCTCAACGGGTTTCACTGATGTTGTAAAGGACTCTAACCTGGAGAGATTTAACTCAAAAAATTTTAACGCCAAAGGGCACTTAATGAATTCGCACAACCCTTTCAAGATTTTTATAATTCAAATTGTTCCAAATGAAAGGTGGTATTCTGTTAGAGGCGACTTCACCAGTGCATATCCTCAAGACTCCCTTCCTACACTTATTGTAAGAAAAACTTTCCCTATGAACTTTTCGAGAAATTCGAACTTTAAAAACGTACAGAATTATCCGTATGACATTCGTTTTATTTTTTTGATCGGCTTACCTTACTTTTCGAGAGATGACATTCCCTCTTATGCCACTGACAAAGGAATTTTGGGGTCTTTAAAAAGGTGGGGGGGGCAGATTCTTGATTATCTTTTCAAAAGGCTTCTGAGATTATTCTTAGGAAAGAGAAAATTTCTAGGCGAGAAGTCTCCGCACCTTGATACCCCCGAGTACGTATTGGAAGGCTACGACGAATCCACTTCCAGAGAAGAAAGGCCAACAGATTTTTATTTTGTACAAACGGATAAAGTGATAAAAGAATATGGCAGTATCACATCTGAGCAACATACCCGAGGAGCGAGAAAACGTGTAAAAACCAGTAATACCTCTCAAACATGTGAAATCTTATCCCTTCCTAAATTTACATTACCGGACACCAAAATTCTTATAAACCATCCTTGGGTAGTTATTTATCTGGACATTCGTGCAGGAAAAGATGTTGTTTTTCCTTTGACAGAATGTATACGTCCTGCTAGAGGTTCCCTAATTCGAAACGCTAAGAATGGGAGCGAAAAGATTACTCTATTCGAAAAAGATACAATTGACGATGTCATTGACGCCGCTTTGAACACACACAATTATCAATTGTTGCGTGCGGCTCTTAACCATGAGGGTTACGGGATTCCATTAAATTATCCTAATGACCTCTTTGTGCCTCCAGAATGGGATGAAGTGGAACTGGAAGATGAAGAAATCGATGCTGGAGAAGAATATATCGATAAATGGAATGAAAACTATAAATCACCACAAAAATTTAACTTTGCTCAAGCATCAGAAGAAAAACAACAATTTGCAATTGCGGTAGCCAATAATGTCCACCTTCTGCTTGAGCATTCAATCCGACAAGAGGACTTGTTGGGCTTAAGGGTGCTTCTACGTCTTTATGGACACAAAATTTCTTCGGTCCAATCTCTACCAGAAGTTGGAGAAAACTCAACTTGGGAAGATGAAGAAATGGGGAAGCGATATCTTGAATAACGATTTTTTACTAGATCTGCAAGTTACACTGAAAGTCCTAATCGAACAAACCCCTGAGTTAGCGTATCCCTTGAACACCTAAATTGAGTCGCCATACCGGCAAGCGTAGATTCACCAGACTCAATTTTACTGTGAGCCAAGATCACTTCCTCTATCGTCAATTTATAAGGCCGCCCAATGTGAACGCCTCGCTTCCGAGCTGAAGCCATGCCTTCTTTTGTGCGTCTGATGAGCGTTTTCCGTTCAAACTGCGCAAAGGCTGCCATGACTGTATAGATCAACTCGCCCGACGGCGTTGAGGTATCGACATTGAGATTTACAACCTGAAACTCGATACCTCTATGCCGCAACTTCTCCACTTCGAGTAAGGCGTCGACGGTACTTCGAAAGGCCCGGTCCAAATCCCAGACCACCAGAGCATCACCCGGCTGAAGTTTCTTGACGACCTGCTGAAAGACCGGACGCTTCTTGCTCGCCCCTGAGATTTTCTCAACATAGATTTCATCGCACAGACCTTTCAACCCGTCTTCCTGCCGGTCCT
Source organism: Nitrospirales bacterium (assembly GCA_965248225.1). Lineage (GTDB taxonomy): Bacteria > Nitrospirota > Nitrospiria > Nitrospirales > UBA8639 > Nitrospira_E. Next base: position 1,473,225 of record CBDFIV010000015.1, on the reverse strand, counting down.
CCTTCTGATTCTCTAACGAAACACGCAAATATCCTATCTTCATCACATTCCCCTTTCATTGAACACGGGAAAAGACTCTTCCCTGCATTGAAAAGGGAACGGTTTTTCGCCAGCCACAAATTACAATGTAATGGGATGGCTGGCTAGAGCTAAGTGCTCAATAATCCTCAGTTTTTAAAACGGCTCTCACTCTCTATGACAATACCAAGACAAGGCTTCCCTTTTTCGTGGAATCTTCTGCATGCGATTCAAAGACTTAGCTACCAGAACGTTCAAAATAAGTCTACCTATGGTTGTGGTTTTGTTGATGGTCTTCTGCACCGTCACGTATGCAGAAAATACAAGTCAACCACCACCAAGACCATTAGAAGCCTGGGAACAGGCGCAAGATTATTCGTTGATCAATCCCGTGATCGCCTTTGCGGTTTATGGGAGAACGGAAAAGTTTACGGCAAAGGAAAATGCAGAAAGAATTCAAACCTTCTTTGCAGGACAGAATATTCAATCAAAATATTTCTTAGCTAAAGAAAATCAAATGAAATCAGCCGCATCTTTTTTTCTTCAAGGTGTTTCTTATGGACCCATCGGATTAGCCAAAGCGTTGTCAGTTATTCAAACGGTGGCCGCGCATTACAAGGAAGAATACGGGCCCGACCCGTAAGTCAACACTTCATAGCATGGGAATTTACCCCTTCTTTAAACCTGGTGCGATAGGGTTTGAGGCTACTTCTTCCAATCCCAGATTGTTTTCTTCATGTTTGGCCTTGGCCGTGAACTTGTCTTGAAGGGATATAGGTTCTCCCTGGCTTTGAATGCCCTTTTGGTATGTAGCGTCACCATCAAGCGAGGCGGAAACTGAACCCGACGATGGCGAAACAGCTAAAAAATCAAGTTCTCCCGAAATACTTGAGTGATCGACCTCGTCTGTATAGTGATCAACAGCAATGTCTTTCAACTGCTGGGACGCTTCTACCGTGATCCTGACTTGCGAAGACACACCCGTTTCCAAAGATTGCAGGCGTTGTCTAAATTGTTGCCGCAACTGACCAGCCTCTTCTGAGGTGATGGCTCCGTTGGTCTGTACTTCCTCAATGGCTTTATCCGCTTGGTACTGCAATGACTCTTTACGCTTTTGCAATTCAGTGCGTTCATCAAATCGATGTCCAAGTTTTTTAGCCAGAATGGCTGACAGGTTCCCACTATCAATATCTTCCTGCGTGATACCGTATTTCTTGAGTAACCTGGCATGATCGGGGTTCGTGGGATCGAGCAACTCACTCTCGGCTAATTCCTTCAGGCGTTCCAGCTCACTGATTTCGGTGTCAATTTCATCCAAACGTTGATTGATGACTTCAATCTGACGATAGATATCCTCTAGCCGATTTTGTAATTGCTTCAACAGACTGCGATGCGTGGCTTCCTCTTTTTGACGCTTCTTCCGCGCAGCCAGGCTATCAGAAGGGTTCTTGTGAGAAAGACCTCGTCGGCCATTGGCTAAGGCACTGCTTTCCAATTCAGCCTGCGCCACGGTGTGATTGTGATCGCGTTGGTGATCAAGTTTGGCCTGTTCATGGACGGCACCAACAGAGGCTTCAAAATCATCACCCAAAATAATTTCCGTCTTGGACGGATCATATATTGACGGAATTTCAATTGTTTGACCGTGTTTTACACTCATCTGCCTCACCTGCACTCAAAAACTTCTTGCCTCAACAGTATGACGAAAAAACGTTAAGATTTTTTTAACGAATTGTTAATCAAAAGCAGGAAGATCGGATTTTTGTCGAAAATTCAACATTCTGTGCTACTTCTCAAAAGAGGAAGGAAAAACACCGATGTTTGAGAATGCTGTCAGTATGGAATGAATGCATGGCCTCCTAAATGCCATGAATGAGGCCTTGTCCAAGTTAGAACAAGGCTAGCGGTTGTCCCATGAACGATTGGGAGCCATTGCGTTTGGATTAAATTTTTCCTTGAGGTGCCAAGCGGGGCGGTAAAACTTTTATTGTGAAGTCAGGGATTCCTCAACAGCCTTACGAATGTATTTCTGGTAGGAAATGCCTTCCTGGTCTGCCTTCTGCCTGACCGCAGAAAGCAGTTGCTCCGAAAAGCGAAGATTAACCTGCTTGTCTTTCGGGAGCATCTCAAAATTGACCGAGGTGAAATTTTTCAGATTAATGTAATCCGTCAAATCCTGGTCCAAAAACTTTTCAGCGTCTTTATCGTTTTTCATTTTTGGCATTTTCTTCTTCATATCGTTTCGCCTCTTTCTCATGCATATAACGGGCACTGATGGGACGGATTAATCTCTCTCCATTCACATCCCGTAGGGTAAACACCACAAACATCGGTTTTTGCTTTTTAGAGCTTCCAATGGCCAGATAACGCTCTTCTTCATCGGAATGTTTGGGATCGGGAGTGACGAACACCTCTTTTTGCTGAAAGAAATATTCTATCTCCTTTTGCGAGAGTCCATGTTTTAGGCATTTCTCTCGATTTCCTTCATCCCAATCAAAGCCGTTTATCTGCATATTAATCATAACATGAATATATACATTTGTCTATACAAATGTCAATCTCTTTTCTCTTCCATTTTTGACTCGGCAAATGAGAACAAATCATGTACATTGATTTCGAACTCACCCAAAATATGTAGACTGCTTTTTGTTATGAAAACCCCTCTATCGGGCTTTGTTTTTTCGTCGAAATAACTCAGCGTCTGTTCTAACTTCTACGTTTCAGGAAGTCATACGATACGTTCTGTTTCCCAGATAGGAAGCCTTGCGATGCTATATTTTTACCCGTCTTTCGTTTTAACCCTTTGTGATGTGGCTGCCTTAAGGCAGGGCACAAGAAATTGTTGTGATTTTGTCATGCCGTTAGATATCCAGAAATACCTCCACCGCGTCGAAAAATACGATTTGAGTGATGAGCGGAAACGGGAACTTATCCAGACCGTGTGGAAAACCATGGAGAGTTTTGTGGATCGGGCATGGGGAATTCACCCTCTGCAACAAGGCAGTGGGAAAGGCTCAGATAGGGATTGCCAGGGGGCAATCAGGGCCATAGAATCAAAGGGCAGCAACCAAAAAACATTTAAAGACCCTGCGATCCCTCCCTTGTTGGAGAGTGAGCGGGATTCATAATTAATAAAGAGGAAAAGCCCATGTCAGAGAAGAGAAAGACAGAAAAAGCTGTCATCTATTGCCGTGTTTCCAGCCAGAAACAGGTAAGTGAAGGGCATGGGCTGGAATCTCAGGAAACCCGCTGCCGGGAATACGCCGGACACAAGAACTATGAGGTGGTCCAGGTTTTTCATGAAGAAGGCGTAACCGGCAAGCTCCTGGATCGTCCTCAAATGCAAGCCATGCTGACCTTCCTAAAACAGCACAAGCGCAACCAAGAACATGTGGTCATCATTGATGATATTAGCCGCCTTGCCCGAGACATAGAGGCTCATATTAAACTGCGCGCCTCAATTGCTGATGCGGGAGGCAAGCTGGAAAGCCCGTCTATTGAATTTGGAGATGATTCAGATAGCCGACTGGTCGAACATTTATTAGCCTCAGTCGCTGCGCACCAACGCGAAAAGAATACTGAACAGGTTAAAAATCGTATGCGTGCACGAATGCAGAACGGCTACTGGTTATTTCCCCCGCCAGGAGGCTACCGATACGAAAAGAAAGAGGGACACGGCAAAGTTCTGGTACGAGACGAACCTTTGGCCTCGATTGTCGTTGAAGCGTTTGAAGGCTATGCCTCCGGGCGCTTTGAAACGCAAGGCGAAGTGAAGCGCTTTCTTGATGCTCAAGCGCATTTCCCAAAAGGAAAGGGCGGGGAGGTTCACTATCAACGGCTTGCGGAATTATTTGAGCGCGTGATCTATGCCGGGTATATTGATTTCCCGTTATGGGATATTCACTTGATACCAGGCAAGCATGAACCGCTAATCAGCTACGAGACCTTTCAAGCGGTCCAAGAGCGGTTGAAGAGTACCGCCAAAGCTCCCATGCGGAAAGATATCCATGAGGATTTTCCTTTGCGAGGTTTTGTGACCTGCGGCGGCTGCGACATGCCCATGCGATCATGCTGGTCTAGGGGGCGAAGCGCAAAATACCCCTATTATTTGTGTCATACAAAAGGTTGCGACGAATACGGCAAATCTGTGCGCAAGGAAAAGGTCGAGGGAGAATTTGAAGTCCTGTTACAAGAGTTGAGACCGTCCACCGATCTCTTTCATATGTCTTTGGAAATGTTTAAGGAACTCTGGGACCATCGAATGGAATCTGCCAAAGAAGAAGCGGTGGAGACGAAAAAACAATTGCTCCAACTCGATAGAAAGACAGATCAATTTCTGGATCGTATTGCTGATGCCGATAGCCCCATTCTTGTGGAGACCTACGAAAAAAGAATCCGGCTTTTACAAAAGCAGAAGGTCAAAATGAGTGAGAATATCCGAAATTGCGGTCGTCCTTTAAGGAGCTTCGATGAAAGTTATAGAACCGCCTTCGAATTTCTCGGAAACCCGCATAAACTCTGGAGTTCTGACCGGATAGAAGATAAGAGAACGGTGCTCAGACTGGCTTTTTCGGAGAAACTGCCTTACTACCGAAATGAGGGTTTTAGAACCGCCCAAACCTCGCTCCCATTCAGGGTTTTAGAGGGTTTTGAGGGGGGTAAATCCGAGATGGTGCCGGAGGCCGGACTTGAACCGGCACAGCCCTTTCGAGCCGAGGGATTTTAAGTCCCTTGCGTCTGCCTGTTCCGCCACTCCGGCATGGTCCAGGTGAATGCGCTGACTGTACCACTCCCTCTAAATCGGTGCAAGATTTCTTGAATAATTTCGGATTACTTGTCAGGGTCGATTGGTAAACTGATGATAGGATTCTCAAACAATTCCAAATTTTTGGTCAAAAAAAGGAGGATACGAATATTCCGTATCCTCCTTTGATCGGGACAGACACCTCATTGAAATCCCAATGAAGTCAATAGGACTTTTATGATTGATTCATTCGAACCACCATATGATTTCGCCGGTTTTCTTGAAAGCAATTTTCATTATTTTTTTGACAAAAAGGACGTTCCTTCCCATACGAAACAATCTTGATTCGATGTGGTTGGACACCTAAATTCACTAAATATTCACGAGCTGTTTCTGCTCGTTTTTTGCCAAGAACGAGATTATAGTCCTGAGTCCCGCGTTGATCACAATGCCCTTCAATCGTCAACCCTTTTTCAGGATTGGCATGTAACCATGCAGCGTCTTCTTCCAAATACTTCGCACCCTCAGTAGAAATACTCCAGCTGTCAAAGGCAAAATAAATATCTTGCACCCGACCTTGGAAACCACCACGAGTATCGTTATTTTCTAGAAGCCCCCCCTTTGAATTATTACTTCCCATCAATTTGGCGTCTTGTGCTCCAAAAGCTTTCACAATACCAATCTCGGGTTTGACATATTCGAGTGAAGCCCCCCCATTTTCCCTGACATACGCTTGCGCCCATGCCTCGGGATCTTGATCTGCTGAAGACGCACTGCCCTGGCTAAACCCATCAACGGCTCCATGGTTTGGCCCACTTCCGGGAACTCCAGCATAATCCCGCCCATAAGAAGACCCGCCATTGGATGAACCATCCGAGGAAGGATCCCCATAAAAATCTTGATTGCTCCGTTTTTCTCGCAAATAGGCATTCGCCCAAGCTTCGGGATCAGAGTTACTTGGATTGGCTGACCCACTCCCAAACCCTGTGACGCCTCCATGATTAGGGCCACTTCCATTTACCCCGCTAAATTGACGTCCATAATTTGACCCACTCCCGGGAACAGATGAAACACCATCTAGCCCAGCTATTTCGGAATTCATGGTCCCAGCATTATTCAATGCTCCAAGGCCACTATTCCCATTAACCGTTCCTCCATGCACCGGGGAACCATCGTCATAACGCGGGGTCCCATACGACACGCCATCGACAGATCCGGTCATTTCTTCTTCTGAAGCCATCCCTTCGCCTTCTGAATTGGCTCCGTACTTGACTGAATGTCCACTACACCCTGAGGTCAAAAACATCCCCAACACGACAACAACAAATATTCTTTTATTGATTTGACTCAAGCACATGAGGTCCTCCTGGTATAATGATGGCCAGTCTTTTTTGATTTCTTTTACCTTTCACTATTCGAATATTCCTTTTCCCTTAACCTTAAAACACCAACCGTATTGTCAATCATAAGGACTAATAAATAGTCCTCATAGACTTGTCGGCAGATTCACCAAGAACTTAAGGACTCCCTACAAAATAACAAGATAGACAAAGACATCTTACAAACACTAAGAATCTAAGCCGTAAAAAGACCCATTTCGCACCCTTCAATTCTTACTTAAAAAAACCTAGAGTCAAAGATTGGCCATTTTTCAAATGAAAAAGGGGGAGGAAGGGTATACGAAATGGTCACTAGACCTAAAAATCACTATTCACTTTTACTTCAACCCAGATGAAGGGAAGCGAAGAAGGCCCCATTAAACTCTCCTTACCTTTAGAGACAGGGAAGGTTTACGGGAAGAGCTATGAGGACAAACGATGATAAAAAAGAAGAAAAAAGACGGTTATCAGACCCTAGCCTTCGGCAGAGGTTGAAGAAGGAAGCACTGCTGTTTGATACCATTCCCAAAACTTGGCGACTCCTTCTGGAACTGATGTTTGCGGTTCATACTGAAGAAGTGATCGTGTTTTTGAAATGTCGGCAAAGGTATACGCAATATCTGCATCCATCATGGGAGTGGAAGTTAATTGGGAAGAACGCCCCGCCAACTGTTCAATCCCTTTGACGAAATCAGACAACAACACCGGCTCCCCACGACCCAGGTTTAAAATTTCATATCCCAGGGGATGATCTACGGCCGAAACAAGCCCACTGACGATATCGCCTACATACGTCCAATCACGATACATATTGCCATTGTTATACAGCGGAACATCACATCCCGTGAAAATATTATCCAATACTTTGTACGCCATCATATCTGGTCTTCCACGCGGGCCGTAGACGGTAAAAAACCGAAACATGGTGCAATCCAATCCATAGAGATGATGATAGGTATAACTTAGCATCTCACTGGCTCGCTTACTCGCTGCATAAGGGGCCAGAGGCCGATCACAGGTATCCTCAGGAACAAAGGGCACCGTTTGGGTATTTCCATAGACCGAAGAAGTTGACGCAAATATAAAGGTTGGCAACTTTTCTGGCTTATTCGTACCCATTCGCCCAACAGCCGCATCTAATAAGGCGAGCGTTCCCAGCACGTTCACATCGTAATATAATCCTGGATCATCAATCGATACGCGCACGCCGGCCATTGCAGCTAAGTGAACAATGGCATCAATATGATGATCGGAAAAAAGATCTGCAACCAATTTCCGGTCGCGAATATCTCCTTTTACAAATTCGAACGTTCCCGGCCATTGCTGATCCCGAGCCTGGTCCGTCACTTCTCGAAGATTGGCTTCTTTGCGAGATGGATCATAATAATCATTCAAATTATCCAGACCGATAACCCGATCCCCTCGTTTGACGAGTCGTTCCACGGCATGACTCCCGATAAAACCAGCAGCCCCTGTCACTAAGATCGTTTTCGCCACACTCTACTCCTTAAAAAAATAAAGAAAGCCCGGTTTGTTTCCGGACGATTTCACACTCAAGCATTTCGGCAGGTTTCACAATAAGCTTGATTACTTATGGTGCAAATCTTTGCCCTTTGCGTTTATATTGAGAGCGAAGCCTTCCATTGTTACAATAGCTGGATCATGAACAAAATGGCCGAGAAAACAGTTGATCTTCCGTACACCGAAGAAACCACAGACGTAGGAACTGGAAGAGATTTCGAGGCTGAGGTCATCGTTTTCAATTGTGATTGTCACACCTACCAAGATGTCATTGCGCTATTTTGTCAGATTATTCCAGGGATGACTCCGCCTAAAGCCTTTGAATTGGCTTGGAAGATTGATCACCATGGCAGCGCCAGTGTCTTTCAAGGTGATATTAAGCAAGCAGAGAATATCGGGAATAAACTAGCAACAGGAGGCTTGCGCATTGAAGTTCGTCACTAAACTTCAAATCTACCTCCTTATTTCTTCTTCGCGATTCTTGGCTTTTTGGCTGCACTTCGCTTTTGTAGCTTAGGTGGGTTTCCCGGTGATTTTTTCTTCGGCAAGGTTGCCTTCTTCACTCCTACCTTTTTCTGAAGAGCTGATTTTGTAGAGTTTTTTGAAGACGGTTTAGTTGTATTGAAATTTGCCTTAATTGTTGAGAGCCCATTTGAAGCAGATTTGTGTTTCTCCGTATCCTCTTTTTGAGGCTTGGGGCTTCTTGGCAATGCCACCTTTGCCGTCTTTCCCTTGTTCTTCGAAGCCTTTGACCCACCTTTTCCCGAGCCATTAGTAGGCTTAAGAATAGGAAAAGACGGCAATTTCTTCTTTTTTAAGGCATCTCCAGAAAACACTTTGACTTGATAAAGCTCGAATAATAGGTCAATAGACTTTTGGTCTCCCTTGCGTGCAAGGGTGAGAAGACGGCGGCGTTGATTCATTTCTTCTTCTTCCGTATGGGAAGTCACTCGCCGTTCCATATGATCAAATCCTTCCTTGGTGAAAAATTCACCATTCTTACTTAAAAACAGATGCGGTTATATTTTACATGAGGTTAATACTAATTGGCAATATTCCCTAATGAACTTTTCTAGCAAGACTTATCCCTCAAATTCCCGGCGAGAAAAGCAGAACATAATCGGTCATGGATAATCCCACTAAAATAATGTCGTAAGGAATTTACCAGAATCAGAAGAAGAGTCGTACGGGCCTCTCTTACTCAACAAGGCAATGAACCGGCCAAGCAACACATCAAAGGAAAAGAGCAAAACGGTATCACGAGGAAGTTGGTCTTACAACATGTCCAAAGTCGCCTTTGCTTCTTCAGACCCAGGGAAATTTGAACTGAGTTGAAAGGCGGCTTCTAATGTTTTTTTGCCTTCCAGTCGATTTCCATTTTTAAACTGTGCCATGCCTAAATGGTATTGCACTACAGGATTTTCTGAAAGCTTTGCTGCTGCTTCGCTCAGTAACGAAACGGCTTTCAAGAAGGCATTTTTTTTGTAATAAATCCACCCAAGCGTATCTGCAATATGTGGGTTATTTTCTTGTTGCGCCCGAGCGTCCTCTGCAAAGGACAACGCCTCATCTAAATTTCCTCCATGCTCTGCCATAAGCCAGGCAAGATTATTAGCCGCTGGAGAAAATTTCGGCTCTATGTCTAAGGTTTCCCGATAATGTGCCTGGGCCTTTGCAATTTCCTTACGTTGCTCCGCAATCATCCCCAAAATCATATGAGCCGAAGCCGCTTGTGGATTTTTTTCTAATAGTCGCTCATATTCTTTCACGGCTTCATCAGTACGTTTGGTCCGCCGATACAGTTCCGCCAAATTCATATACGAAACCTGCAATTGGTCATTGAGCTCCAGCGACTTTTTGAAGGCTTGCTCGGCCTTATCGGCCTGATTGGCCTGCATCCATAATCCACCCAGCAAGTTATACAAGAAAGGATTGTCGGGAGTGGCCTCAATTTGCTTCTGCACACGTTCGCGAGCTTGTTTGACTTCCCCGCGGCTTACTCGAATGCTCGCAATTTGGCCCACGGCTTGGGCAAAGTTCGGATTTCGAGTGAGAGCCTCCTCAAAATGAACAATCGCCGCTTCATATTGTTTATCCTGTCGATCAATCAGCCCCAGTTGATAATGTGCCACAGGATCTTGTGGGATTTGTTTCACAATAGCTTCATAGACTTTTTTCGCTTGGGAAACATCCTTTTGTCTGAGGTACGCCTGTCCCAACAAGTGCACAGCCTGCACATCTCGAGGATTCAATCGGATGGCCATTTGTGCTTCTTCAATGGCCATTTTATACGAGCCCGCAGCCATGCGAACCAAAGCCAAGGCCTTGCGTATGCTTCGATCCTGTGGAGCTAACTTGACTGCCTCGCTTAATTCATGAAGCGCCTGAGAAATATCATTTTTTGTCGCAAACGCAACACCTAAATATTGATGAGCCATCGCCTGTCTCGGGTCATCTTTAAGCACTTTTTGAAAGAGAGGAATGGCCTCATTAGCCTTCCCCTGGCCTAAGAGCAAGCGTGCCTGAAAGACTTGGGCTAAGGAGTCTTTCTTATTGTCTTCTAATGCTGCCGAAACCAGTTTTTCCGCCTCATCCCATTTTCGATTGTCTAAATAAAAATTGATTACCGAATTACGGGCCGGCTTGGATTGAGGATTCAAAGCGACCGCTTTCTGGAAATGCTCTAAAGCTTTGGCTCCTGACCCGAGAAACGTATAAAATTCTCCTAATAAGATTTGAGGGGTTTCACTCTCAGGTTTCTGATTCCCAAACTTCTGATACACCTCTTCGGCTTCCTTCCACTTTTGGGTCGCAAGATAATATTTTCCTAATTTGGCATAGAGGCCGTCGTTGTCAGGGTCTAATTCCAAGGCTCGCTGAAATTGAGCTTCAGCCTCTGGTTGTTTGCCTTGAACTAACAATAAATCTCCTGTTGCCAAGATCAACGTCGTCGACGTACTGTTGCGTTCCAGCCCCTGGTCTAAGATTGTTTTCGCCTCTTCGTGTTTTTTCATGGCAACATAGGCTCGAGCCAAATCAAGATAAATTTGCTCATTAGCCGGATCGAGCTCAAGCGACTTTTTCAATTCGGTAATGCCTTCCTCAAACTCCTTCTCTACGATAAGACTCCGACCCCGCAATAAATGGCCCTTGGGGTCTTGAGGGGAAGAGGCCAAGACAATATCTGCATGTTTCTTCGCTTCTTTTGGTTCTTGGGAGAGTAAATAAAATTCACCCAATTTCAGTTGAGCATCTTGAATAGTTGGATCAATCTCCACGGCTTTAGCAAGTTCTCCAAAGGCCGCCCGTAAATCACTCATACCTCCGAGTTTTAGATGTATAAGGGCAAGCTGATGATAGGCCTTCGCATCCTTAGGATCGAGTTGAATGATATTCTTAAATTCTATGAGGGCTTCTTGATATTTTTCGTCGTTGAAATAGGCCATGCCTCGTTCATAATGCTTGGCTTTCTTCTCTTCAGCCGATAATTGGGAACAATTACCTAGACTCAGGACTAAGAAAGGCAACACCAAGCAAAAAACCCATCCGGTCAACCGTGTCCGTGGCATACAGATACTCCCTTCCGTGGATAAATCATTCTCTTCCATTGAGTATGGCTACAGAGAAATCACTCATGTTTTCCTAAGTAATTTGTATATCTTGACAGACTCATTTCCTTAAGACTAGGGCCTCCTAATACAATCCAGAACCATAATAAGACGGAAAGCCATTGACGGCAAAAAGTAATATTGATGACTGATTAGCTGAGAATTGTGAGTTTAATTGACAGTCTTAAGACAGCACCGATATAGTCTTTTCAGATTTTTCTCGAATAAATTCAACTGTTTTGATTGTACACCGATTGTAAAATTTATCCAAAGGTAGCCCACATGACCCAACAAGAAACCGCCTATTCCCTAGATCAAATTGGCTATACGCTCGTGAGATTTAATAGCACAGGGATTTTTGAAACCCATAAAGATATGATGGTCGACCCTTATGCCGAAACGCGAATGCATAAAGTCCCCCAGGTTGAAGGGATTCAATATGCGCCCCAGATAACCGGGAAAATTCTGCCTGCCCTGGTAGTCTTACATGATCAATGGGGTCTGACAGCCCCCATACAAGACTTAGCTAAGGGACTGGCGTGCCATGGGTATATCGTGATGATTCCGAACCTCTATGGCCGTATGGGGGGAATGGTCACAGCGAATGCAGAGGTGGCCGAAGCTCTGATGGAAAAACTCAACGAGCAGCACGCCCTTCAGGACATCAATGCCTGCTTTGAATATCTCAATACCAACATTGCAGAAGATACTCTCCTGGAACGAACGGTGCGCAATGGACATGGTGTCGTGGGCTTTGGGATGGGCGGAACATTGGCGATTAAAGTAGCGGCACATCGTCGTCGGCTCCAAGCAGCCGTCGCGATAGGAGGAACGGTCCCCGTTGGCGCAGAAACCGCGCAGGGTCTCTACTGTCCTTTACTGTTGCAACAGGCCGGACAAACCCCACAATCCTCTCCAGAAGAACTCGACCACTTTTGTCACACAGCCAAAGAAGCTGGGAAAACTGTTGAGCTAGAGACCTATTCCGACGCCTCCCCTGGATTCTGGTATCCCAACTCACCGAACTATCGCGCTGCTGACATGGATACAGCGGTACAAAAATCGCTGGATTTCATAAGCAACCTGGTCAAAAAAGCGTAACCAACCAATCGTGAACTTTTCCCAGCATTCAGACCAAAGACTGATTTCCTGCGCATCTCCAATCTGATAATCCTATACAATAGCTCATCATGTCATTCCTAATCTGGTGGAAATGGCTTCGGAGTATGGCCATTTTCTCCTGTCTACTCACGATAGGAAACCTTCCACCCGCATGGGGGCAAGATAGCAACTTCAAGAATCCTTGGAAGCTTCTAGAGGAAAAACATGCTGAAATCCTACCACTTTCCTCTGACCAAGAGGCTTTGGAATTTACCCAACGCCTCATGCCTCAATTACAGCAATCGCAGCAGCATCCCAGGCGACGGAAACATGCTAGCAACAAAGATTCATCGGATACCATATCACCTGAAAGACAAACAACAATCACCACTTTCTTGGCCGCTATGGCAACCATTGCCAATATTCAGAAGTTCCGTGCTGTTCCCAATACTCCGTTGGACTCCCATTTCTTTTCCAAAAATCTCCCCTCAGCTATACAACGAGAGTGGATCCTTTCCAAGCCTGCGTTAGATAAATTCACATACTTTCTGGATTTTCAACATAAAGCATCTATGGCTCTCACAGGAGGGAACCGAACTCTTCCTCCTGATAATGAGTATGCGCAATTTACATTCTTTCACGACCAAACCAACTCAACCACTGAGGGCCTCTCATGGATGAGCCTCCTGAACGACCATGGCTTGAAAGGAATAGAAGACAAATTACTCGAATACTGGCAACAAAAAGATCAACAGGCCCGACATCCCATTTCTGATTCACAAAAACAGGTCTACATTCAGCAGTATATGGCATCAAGGCTGCTCCCCATCTTTCATACCTATCTACTGGCGCAGGCGATAGAGAGTGAAGCTCAGGCCTATCATGTCGCGTGGGAATCATGGCATCACATACAACAATGGCAACAACAGGAACAGGATAAGCAAGCCAGGATGAGACTGTGTGGGAACTGGAAATGGATCATTCATAATCACCAAAACCATGGGGATCATAAAACCACCATGACCTTCCACTCACCAGATCTCGCTACACCCTCGCAAGTACAACCCACCACCATTCTCATTCATGGAGATACCGTCTACCTCAAATGGACCTTTCCCCAAGGCACCCAAGAAGATAGCCTGCTGCTCAGCAACCGCGATACTCGTCTTGAAGGAACCTTCACCAACTCTCTAGGTCCCCACGGCAGTATTTCCGGCAAAAGACTCTCGCCTTGCCAGAACTAATTTCACGTGAACCCCTATTCTTTTAGCGAAAAAAATCGTTCGACCAGAGGGAAAAGGAAAGGGTTGGGAAAATGACGTTGGCACCATCCCCATGGTTGCCAGAGTTTCATCCTAGACAGGATTTCTTTTGGAGTAATAAGAGGAAACGCAGATCGGTCGTTGGTTATCCCAACAGCCTTGGCCAATCAACCCATCACAGCGCCATGGCTTGAGAGATCAAAAAAATTGAAACCAATTTTGGGGAATTTGAATGATTACCGGATGACACCGGAAGGGAGAGCAATTCTTGATAAAGAATTGCTCACATTGGAAAGAGTTCAACGAGAAGAATGCTCAGGCAATAAGGCTACATCAGTGGCCAAGGTGACTTTCTCTAACATTTCCGTCACTTCAATGACGCGTTCATTTTCGCTTCGCGACGAGGGAATGGTCTGGCGTTCACTATATTTCAATAGACCAACTCCACGCCCAAACCAAACAGTCATGGTATCGGTTCCCTGAATGGTTTTGCCACTTCCAGATAAATACACCTGCATCGTCATGCTGGCTTCCAAACGAATCGCTTGGGGAAAGGTCCCAGCAGGAACGTTCACCGTCTCCAGGCCCTGCGCAGACGAGATGGCCACAATATCAACCTTTTCAGCCTCACCATCTCTATCGATATCCATACCAAGCTCCAGCCCTTTCCGATGAAATTGCTCAAAGGAGCTGGGCATTTCCAGGGGAAACCGCACGATTTGATAGGGCACTAACTGACGTTCTAATGTCGTCCCAGGTTTAGACCCATAATAGCGAATACCTGCCGCGTCACGACGATAAAAACTATCCGATGGCCCTTGATTGCCGGGATTCGTATCGTGAAACACCATCACTTCCACACCCTCCTGCGATTCTTTTCTCATGACTTTGGATACATTGGTAAACTGTGTATCCTTCTCAGCAATCTGGACCATTCCTCCTTCGATCATCGTGCCACGATACACCCATTCATTCCCAACGTGATCAGGGAAATATTCATGAACGTCCTCGATAACCAAAGATCCTGGGTCAGCGGCAGAGACATGAGACGAGGGGCCGAGCCACAAAAGACTCAATAGCAAAGCGCCAAAAGCTGGACGAAAATGTAGGAGGGAAATTGAAGAAAGAATCATAATTGACAATGTTGTATAAACCTATCATAGCATCTGCAAACGCAGCAAGGACCTGAGGGCTAACGGATACACCAAGGACTTGTGTTCCATCACCCCATTTACACAAAATGCTCATGTATGAATAGCTCAGAATCCACCAAGGCCATACAGGACAAACATTCCAATCTCTTGATATTTGGAGGGTCTGGCGTTATTGGACGTGCTATTGCCATGGAGTTTGGACGACAGGGATGGTCCGTGGGAATTCATTTTCACCAAAATCGCGCATCCGTTGTGGAAACAGCTGACATCATCAATGAGACCGATGGAGATGCTCGCCTTTACCAGGCTGATGTCAATGATCCCTCCCAAATTAAAAAACTTTTTCAATCTTTCATACAAGATTATAAGACTCTCACCCTTCTCGTGTGGGCCGTTGGCGTAGCGCCTTCATCCCTTCTGACCAAAACGACGACTGAGGAATGGGACCACACCTTACAGACCAATCTTACTGGAGCGTTTCAGGTGTTAAAACAGGCAGGACTCATTTTCGAAAAGCAACGAGACGGCGCCGTGATTCTTATAGGATCACGGTCAAGCGAACAAGGGATGACCGGACAGGCAGCCTATGGCGCGTCAAAAGCGGGATTGATGGGACTGATGAGGACAGCCGCACAAGAATGGGGCGGCTGGAATATTCGAGTCAATGCAATTTTTCCAGGGTGGCATTCCTCACCCTTATCAGGCCAGGGCATAGATTTGGCCTTGGCGCATCAACCCCACATCCTGAATCGCACGCCTTCCCTTGATCTGGTCGCGAAAAGCGTCTATCACTTAGCTTCCAACGAGGACATTTCTGGCCAAGTCTGGAATCTGGATAGTCGACTCTGATAGAAAAAAAATACCGTACTTCTACCTGTTACCACCCAAAATGGCCAACCAATCAATTTTCGTCACAGGAACCGATACCGGCGTCGGCAAAACCACGATGACCGCAGCCTTGATTCTTGCTTTACAGCAACAGGGTCATTCGGTTGGCGTGCTCAAACCTTTTGAAACCGGAGTAAATGCTGAACACCTCGAACATTCTGACACAGAACGCTTACGTCATTTGCTGTCACCTCCCCTTCCCTTTGATGAGGTGTGCATATATGCGTTCCCTCAACCTCTTGCACCACTAGCCGCCTCCCGTGAATTAGGCGAAACAATCGATCTCTCTCGAATTCATTCACGGATACACGCACTCACTCAACAATATGACTTCTTGCTAATTGAAGGAGCGGGTGGTCTCTTCACTCCAATTACATCAAAGCACACCATGCGAGACCTCATCGCTCTATTAAAGATCCCATGTCTTATCGTCGGACACGCAGAAATTGGTGGCGTCAATCACTGTCTGCTCACGATGGAAGCGTTGCAGCATGCAGGAATACCCGTGAGGGGCATCGTCCTGAATGAGCCTCGCTCACCAAGCCCAACCTCAAGATCTCGTCAACAGCAAGAATCAACAGTAGAATTGATTCGAGAATGGGCCTCAGCCCCGGTCTTTGGCCCAATAGGATTTTCCCAGATGGTAGCGACACGCTGGCGGGAAGGAGTCGATAGGTTATCAGAGGATTCGGAGATTCAACGGCTGGCTATGCAACTCAATGAAACGGTGCCAGATATTGGGTAAACGCCAATTGTCGATCTGCAGCATCTAAAATTCCTGATGCCACCGCAACCCCACTGGCTCCCGCCTGGCGCAGTTTAGTAACTGATCCAGGTTCGATACCCCCAATGGCAAATGCCGGGAGCGATGTCAGATCCCGAATGTGAGTCATACCCTGAATGCCCACCACAGGATCATGATTCGATTTTGTGCTTGTCGGAAAGATGGGACCAAACCCCAAATAATCTGCTCCATCCTCAGTGGCTTGTTGAACTTGCTTAGCATTATGCGTGGATACACCGATGAGCATCTCCTTGCCCACCAGCTTGCGGGCAAGGGTGAGCGGCAGATCGGTTTGGCCAAGATGGACCCCATCCGCTCCTACAGCCATCGCCAAATCGCAACGGTCATTCACCACAAACACCATCGCCCATTCATTGGCGATTTCCCGAAGAGCACTCGCCACATCAACCGCTTGCTTCATGGACCCGGCTTTATTGCGATATTGAACCAGCTTGACCCCGGCATCTCCTGCTTCACGCATGACGTCAAGCAATGAACAATGCGAGGCCCATCGTTCATCAAGAATGAGATAAAGTCCAGTGAGGTGAGAAAAAAACCGGTTGCGCGAAGCGCGGGGAGAAGTCATGCGGACTGCAGCGTCAATAATCGATCTAAGAATCGTGTGGAGACTGGACCTTTTTGGAATTCTGGATGATCAAGAATTCGTCGATGAAGGGGAATATTACTCTGAATGCCTTCGATGACAAACTCATCCAAGGCTCGCCGCATGCGAGCCATCGCCTCTGCCCGATCTCGGCCATACCCAATGAGTTTGGCAATCATCGAATCATAAAACGGGGAGACCACCCCGGTCGTATCCATCGCAGTATCCACCCGAATACCAGGTCCTCCGGGAGCACAAAACTTCGTGATGGTTCCCGGGCATGGGGTTAAACGGACGGGATCTTCTGCATTAATACGGCACTCGATCGCATGCCCCAATAATTGAATATCCTTTTGTCGATAAGAAAGTGGCTGTCCGGCTGCTATTCGGATTTGCTCTTTGATCAAGTCCACACCCGTCACCATCTCTGTCACGGCATGTTCTACCTGAATTCGCGTATTCACTTCCATGAAATAAAACTTGCCTGTTGCATCCATAAGAAATTCAACGGTCCCAGCATTGCGGTACTTCACGGATTTCATGACCTGTACGGCCACCTGCCCCATTTTTTTTCGCAAGGTCTCATCCAAGGCTGGCGAGGGGGACTCTTCGATCACTTTTTGATACCGCCGTTGAACAGAACAATCACGTTCATGAAAATGGACCACTTGGCCATCTTGGTCCGCCATGATTTGAAATTCAATATGCCGAGGATCTTCAAAAAATCGTTCGAGGTAGACGCCGCCATGGCCGAATGCCGTCCGCGCTTCTAATTGGGCAGAATCGACGGCTTGCTCCAAATCTTCTTCATGCCAAACCACCCGCATCCCCCGACCACCGCCGCCAGCAGACGCTTTCACGATAACCGGAAAACCTAGTTTTTTGGCTATAGCCAAACAGACCTTAGGATCGTCAATTTCCCCGTCGCTGCCTGGTAAGACAGGAATCCCATGTTTTTTCATATGGGCCCTGGCTTTGGATTTATCACTTAATAAGGCAATATGCTCGGAGGACGGCCCGATGAACGTGATCCCAATCGATTCACATACTTCGGCAAAATGTGCATTTTCTGCGAGAAAGCCGTAACCCGGATGGATCGCATCCACTCCCGTAATTTCCGCCGCGCTCAACACATTGGGAATATTGCGATAACTCAAACCCCCTTCTGCTGGGCCCACACAGACATGCTCGTCAGCGTAGCGCACATGCAAGGAATCCCCATCAACCTCGGAATGTATCGCCACCGTGCGAATGCCTAATTCCCGACAGGCACGAATCACCCGTAAGGCAATTTCTCCACGATTGGCAATCAGAATTTTTTTAAACACGGTTCATCCTCGAAGAAAACGGTATTGAATAGACTGTTGAATGGTGACTATCTTTCGAGAAAATTGCGCAGACCGATCATCCGCGGGAAAGAACCCGTCCCTCAAGACATCTACAGAGGATCAATGAGAAAGAGGGGTTGCCCAAACTCCACCGGCGTCGTGCTCTCGACAAGAACTTTAATGACTTTCCCATCCGCCTCGGCTTCGATTTCATTCATCAGTTTCATCGCCTCAACAATACACAGCACCTGCCCTTTTTTGACCAATGCCCCTTCTTCAACATAAGGATCGGCATCCGGAGAAGATGAGCGATAAAACGTTCCCACAATGGGAGAGGTGATGGTCAGAAACTGTGAGGACTCAGATGGCTGAGGAGACGATTGTGGTACCGAGGGAGAAAAGGATTCCTGAGTCTTTGTGACCTCAACAGCCGATGAGGTAAATGTGGGAGCAGGATCTCGCCGCACACGAATCCGCACACCTTTTTTTTCGAGTTCTAACTCAGTGAGATGGTACCGGTTGAGAAGCTCGACAAGATCTTCAATTTCTCGTCTTGATGAATCAGGCATAATTTCTATAGGTCACCATTCGTGCGGGCAAAAAAATGAACGTTAGCGGACTCGCTCTACATACGCGCGCGTTCGGGTATCGATTTTGATGATTTCTCCCGATTCAAGATAAAGCGGCACTTTGACGGTAGCACCGGTTTCGACCTTGGCCGGCTTCGTCCCACCAGTGGCTGTATCGCCACGAAAACCAGGATCAGTTTCGACAACCTTCAGCTCCATGAAAATTGGCAATTCCACGGTGATGGGCGAACCATGATACAACAAAAACTTCACAACGGTATTCTCTTTTAATAAATCGACATTTTCACCCAATAGATCTTTAGAGTAGGCAATCTGCTCATAGCTCGAGGTATCCATAAACGAATACTCATCCCCGCCACTATAGAGAAACTGCATTTCGCATTCATCTAAATCTGGCTCTTCAAATTTCTCACCTGAACGAAACGTGCGATCAAGGACATTCCCCGTCTTATAGGCTTTGAGCTTCGTACGAACAAACGCTGGGCCTTTCCCTGGTTTGACATGCTGAAACTCCACAATATGATAGGGTTGCCCATCTAGCTCCAGTCTGGCCCCATTACGAAAATCGGCTGTAGAAATCACGTCTGATACTCCTGACGAAAAAATAAAAAAGAATAATTACGGTGTATCTTGAAGCGCATGCACTAACGCTCGAAGACCCAATGCATAACTCTGCAGACCAAATCCTGAAATTTGCCCTAATGCCACGGAAGCCAGATATGAGCGACGGCGAAAGGATTCTCGGCTATGAATATTCGATAAATGAACTTCGACCATCGGTAAACCAACTGCCGTGACGGCATCCCGAAGAGCGATGCTCGTATGTGTATAGGCCGCAGGATTAAAGAGCAATCCTTGAAACTGAGATGGAGCTTGTTGAATCCACGTCACCAACTCACCTTCCACATTCGATTGCCGCGTTTCCACAGCGACTCCAAGCTCTTTCCCCAATGTCATGAGGGTCGCATTAATCTCGTCCAAGGTGGTCGCCCCATAGACGGCCGGTTCACGGGTGCCCAGCAAGTTAAGATTCGGACCATGCAGCACCAGAATGTGTACCATATTCAAGTCAAACCAAACGAGTGAAATCGAGACGAAGGTCGATACGTAGGCCCACCTGCATTGAGAATCTCATGGAAATTCGGCACGCAATAGGGTGCCGCAAATTCTATCAGCGACAGGGAGATGGGTCAACGGATGTGTTCACGTAGCTCTAGAGGTAGAGTCCCCCGACTCGCTCCATCAGGACGCGACGCAACTCCACCATCGCCCAAGTATCTCTACCACAATATTCCTCCAAAGCCTGTGCAATATGCGCTCGTTCCATCAGATCAGTTTCTGAAAAGACCATTTTCTGATACATCACCGCAGCCACAGCGCCATTTTGAATAGTTAAATCTTCATAGGCCAACTTGGGGACCAACGCTGGCAACACGTTTTTTATTGAAAACGATCCCGCAAATTCAGGATGATAATAATGTTGCTGAATGACAGCAAGGAGATCCCACAGCCGCCGCACCACCTTGGACAAGGCTGGCTTTAAATGCGGCAAAAAATCTCCCAGCGCAAACAGGAGAAACCGTTCGTACTCTGAATACACACACACACTCCCAGTCTCACCCAAACTGTCTAACAGTTTGTGAGCCAATTCCTCTCGAGGGTCACGCCCATCCACGCACAAAAACTGTTGATGCACGACAGTCCCGTCTTCATATTCAATATGATTGGACCACTGAAAAGGAATCGGCCGATACGGTCGTGTATGGGCAAAAACGGGAATGGCTGGCATAAAGGTTTCAAAATCTAGATGATGAACCGGATACCGGACCGACTGCAGTCTGGCCCGCAACACTGGGGAGATCCATTCGACATTACCCTTGACGTGCTGTTGGATATCAGACAAATGAATATGGTCTGGGATGTCATCAATCGTTTCCACGCCTTCGTGGATCAAACTTTTCTGTAGCTTCGAGCCCCCTGGAAGGTAAAACACCCACCGAGGGGATTTCGCTTTGGTGCAATGATTCCAAAAGGGGCATTCATACGGTTGATAACAATGTCCATCCGGTTCAATCACAGGCGGGGCGGGTTTCTGTAACACCTCCCGCATGTCTTCGAGCTGTGGTTGAACAAGTTGCCGACGCGCCTGCACCTCATCGGTCATATTGTCGAGCGCAAACATTTCTTCTAGATTCAGCGCTCCTCCCAAAAACACATACTGCGTATTGAGATGCATCAAATAACATGTATCGACAACAAGGCCAGCGCCTTCTAACACGGCCGATTGAATCGCCAAATCATCTAGATGTGTCGCTTTCACTTTGGACGTGGCCTTCACTTCAATTAATCGCCAGCGCACTGCATCCAAACGTTCGATGACATCCACGCGAACCAGAATGCCTTGCCACACGAGGGCGCCTTCGAAAATAGCCGTCACATTTGGATCAGCAATCAATTCAGCGGTTCGAGTCAGCGCCGCCGGAATTTGGCGATGCGTTTCTTCAACTAATACCCCGCCCGGGAAATATTCTCTGGCCAAGACGCCCACATCCGTGCCCATATCCATAATCGCTCGACGATCTGGGGTCGGTGGAGTGGCTAATTCCGGGGAGTGAATTTCCAGGTACAATCGTTTATGACATTGCAGCCCGGCTAAAAACCGACTTTTGGATAAACGATGCGTGGGCACAATTGTCTCTGGTGGGCTCTCAGAAGGAGAAACAATCGGCGTGAGACTAAGAGGATCCACTACAAGGTTTTCATCTGATGGCGACATAGTGAGGTAATCAGCATAACATTCAACCAATCATGCTTGTTTCGTTAGTTAGCTTCCGGAAAAGATTTTCAGGGTGCACATCGACTTGCCAAGACTGGTAGAATACCCATAATGAAAAATCACCAAGATTCACCGCATCAATCTCCGCCTCAATCCAACAATCAAGGAGCTTGGAACAAAAAAGATCTGGGGCAGATCGCCAAAGCGTTGGGGCAACTTCTTGACTCTTCCCTCACCATCCCTGGTACCTCAATAAAAATTGGCCTGGATCCGCTTATTGGCCTCATCCCAGGTATAGGGGACTTTATCAGCAATGCGATTGGATCGTCGCTCCTCGTGCTTGCCACAAAAGCCGGAGTCCCTCGAATCGTCATTTTACGAATGTCGCTCAATATCGCCATCAATATGTTCATCGGCGCCATTCCAGGAATAGGCGATCTCTTTTCCATTTGGTTTAAAAGCAATGTGCAAAATGCCCAACTGCTCCATCGTCATTGCCAAAGAACCGTTTCAACCCCAAATCTGAGTGATTGGGTCTATGTCGCCGGTATCGTCATGGGGCTGCTGCTGCTCCTTGGAATCACAGGCGCATTTCTCTTTTGGGTTGTTTCCTCACTTCTTGGGGTTTTGGCCTGACAGAATAGAATCCCAATTAGTTTCCTCCCTCCAATAACAACAATCCACCTAGATTAATTGGTAGCCTAACTCATCTGCAAACTGACGACCTTTTGACGTCAAGGTCACACGTTCTGAGGTTTGCACGAGGTACTCCTCTTGTAAGAAGGAGTCAAATGAAGCAGCCCAGGCCGGATCGCGCATATTGGTTTCAACCCAATCAAGTGGCACACCCTCCAGCAGTCTTAGCCCAAACACGACCCGCTCTTTCTCTTGTTGAAGAATGGACAACGATTCGCGTTCCACAACGGGCAACTCTCCCTGCTCAAGACGCCGACAATATTGCTCAAGGTTCGACACATTCCCAAAGCGACATCCAGCCATATAGGACTGAGCACTGGGACCAAATCCAAGATAATCTTCCCCCTGCCAATAGCGCCGATTGTGGCGGCATGCTCGACCAGGTTTCGCCCAATTGGAAATTTCATAGTGGAGATATCCGACAACGTCTAATAGTTCAGTTGCGTGCGATTGTAACTGTCTTTCAATCATCACCTCGATCAGCACCAACTCACCACGTCGAAACGCGGCATCAAAGCGGGTCCCTTTTCCCAGCGACAGGGCATAGCAGGAAAGATGAGTCGGTTCATATTCACAGGCCTGTTGAAGTGTGCGTTCCCAAGACCCCACCGTTTGGCCAGGGATTCCATAGATGAGGTCCACATTGAAATTGGTGAACCCCGCCTGTTTGACCAATCGTATGCCTGTGATCGCCTCCTCAAGGGTACCGGAAAGGCCTAAGCATTCCCGTTCATGTTGGTCAAAGGTTTGAATTCCCAAGCTCAGCCGCGTCACGCCAGCGTCAAGCAAGGTATCCAAATAGGCAGACGTCAATGATTCCGGGGTGGCTTCCACGGTCACTTCACAATCATCTGTCAAAGAAAATTCTGTAGAAACCCTTGCCAGGACAGCAGCCAATTGTGCAGCCGATAAAGCGGTCGGGGTGCCTCCCCCCACATAGACCGTCGAGACACGTTGTCCAGCACGACTCAATTGAGTCGCATAGACCGCGATCTCCGCTTCAAGGGCATCCAGAAATTGTTGAATACGCCCTTCTTCCTGCATCACTAAGTAGAAGGCACAAAAATGACACCGCTTCACGCAAAACGGAACATGGAGATACAGCCCAACATCTGAGTCTCCAGCAACTTTCATAGAAGCAACACCACTCGTTTGAGTTCTTTCGGATATGGTGTGGGTCAATCTTTCATCCATAACTTTACAGAATTTCATGTATATCCCTCCCCTTTGTAAGGGGAGGTTAGGTGGGGTAGAGAATCGGCCATGCGCCTATTGACGCATCGAAGTTTTTCTCAGTCAAGTGGCCACTAAATTTCTACCTCCAGAATTTCCCTCTTCAGAAAAATTCCCCGTCCTTACAAAGGAGGGGGTTCTACTCGCACAGTTGAGTTGCTCATGCGACACCATGATGTCCTGAAGAACCCGATCGATCAAAGTAGCGAAACGGTCATCCATATTTTGACAAGCCCTATCAACACTGCTCAAAATCGTTAGCTTAACTGCTTTCAGAATGTCGTTCTCGATAAATGGCACAGTCGCCTTTTTCCTTCAACAAGTCGTTGACTTCCTTCACCATCGCGCGGTTCCCACAGACATAGGCCGCGAGATGATCGACCGTGGAAAGATCTTGGAGAAGATCCGTGACGCGGCCCCTCTTCCCTGCCCAGGCCGCACTGGGCTTCGACAAGGTCAGGACATAGGAAAAAGTCTGATGTTGAGTGGCCCAGGCTTCTAACTCCTGAAGATAATAACGATCGACCTCGCCCCTGAGCCCCCAGATAAGTTTCATGCGTTGAGAAGAGGCCTCTTCTAAGAGCGTGGCCATCATGGACCATAAGGGAGCCACGCCGGTTCCCGTGCCAATAAACAATACTTCTTTATCCCGCTCATGTTGTAGAAGAAATGATCCGTAGGGGCCGAATATTTGAACCTCTCCACCAACCTCCTGCCCTAACAAAAACGTCGAGCCCTTGCCACGATCCTGACTATTCAACAATAAGGTCACATGCGTCGAAGAACGCGGAGAGGAGGCGAGAGAAAAGTATCTGAGCACGGGGGAACGGGACGTGTCATCAGGAACGGCCACAGCAATCGATTGCCCAGCTTGAAAGGACAAGGAGGACGGCTCAACCATCTCCAGCGTCATTTCTCGAATATCTGGCGTTAAAGGCCGAATTTGTTGGACTTTTGCCCGAAAGGGACGAGCCATCATGTGTAGGAATGTAGAGAATCTCCAGCCCTCTGGCAAGAGTTTTTTTGCCCTCCTCCCGCTCTCCTTCCTAACGCCCCATCCCTTCCCCTCAAAAAAAAAGGCCGGCCTACCCTTTCGAAAGGATAGGCCGGCCCTCGTCAAGAGCTCCTCACCAGTGAGGGTTATGTCGCTTCAATGGAAATCGTTCGCGGCTTCGCCTTTTCCTGTTTGGGAATCGTGATCGTCAAGACTCCCTTATCATAGGCCGCTTTCACCTCATCAGGATTCACAGTACTCGGAAGTACAAAGCTTCTTGAGAAATTTCCATAACGGGCTTCGCGCACGTGATACCCATCTTTGGATTTTTCCGTTTCAGCCTTCCTCTCACCTCGCACCACCAACGTCTGTTCCTTGACTGACAACTCAATGTCATTCAGATCAATACCCGGCAATTGCGCCTCAATAGACAAATGGTCTTTGTCTTCATACACATTGACTGGAGGTTGCCAGGCAAGGGTCTCCGCATTTCTATCGTCCCAAATTGGACGCAACCCCAACGGCTGATCAAATAACTCATTCACCGTTCTCTCTAACTCAGTATAAGGATTCCATTTAACTAACATAGCTGTTCCCTCCTTCTTTGATGATAGTCATCAACTTAATACATCTCCTTCACTCACCCAGCTGGGAAGGCTGTGTTGTCGATGATTTATAGATAACCAGTAAAGAAGAAAAGTCAACGGGCTAGAAGAGGAAATACTCCAGAACACAAAAAGGGAAACGGATCAACATACCAAAAACAAGGAAACTAATATCGCTTGAAAGACAGATCTTATTGAACCTTTTATTCTTGGCCCACTCTAAAAAGAAAAGAAACGCGGACTAAAAATTCCTTGCCTTACGCACACGCAATTTCTTTAACACAGATTGAGATTTAGCCGCCAACGGTCTCTGGCAGCACCTCCTTGTTTACACCCCTTAGCCTCCATATGCATTTAAGCTGCGCAACAACAGTGGACAAGGAAAATACACAAAATATGAAATGTAGGCAGGCATGGAATACACAAGGAGAGAATTCGCAAATCGGAAGAACCCACTTAATTAATTAAAATTAAGTAGATCTCGCAGTCGCCGTTGCGACGTCAGCAAAAAAAATTATCGACGTAATCAACATGCTTCGCAGCGAAACCAGTCAAAGATCCGCGCCATCGCCGGTGGTAAAGGTGGAGGTCACCACGGTCGTCAGGGCATTGCCGGCTAAGTCCTGGACACCAGCAATCTGGACCGTATGCAGCGTCTGCGGCGTGAACAGTCCTACCGGCGTCAACGTTAACGTGCGATTGCCATTCGACACACTCTGCACTACCGGCACCGCACTCCCGCCCGCAAACACCGTCACCTGCTCCAACCCCAACGCCTGCACCGGCTCATCAAAAGTGATCACCACCGGCATATTCGTCGGCACCGCCACACTCCCATCCACCGGCAACACCAGTGTCACCTGCGGCCCCGTCGTATCCGGCTCAAAGGCCACCGTAAACGAGAAGTCCGAGGTAAAAAATGGCCCGGTCAGGCGATTGCCCGCGAGATCTAAGATCCCTCGATCCCGGTAGAACACACTATGACTGCGGCCCACGGCAAACGGCACGGTCGGCACAAACATGACGGTCCGCCCATCCACACTCACCGAAAAACTCCCCGGCACGGCCAGGTTCGTCGTATTGTCCCGCACCAAGAAACTAGCCGCATCCACCGTCGTGGCATCAATGGGCTCATCCACCTCCAGGGTAATGACGGCATTCACCGGCACATCCGTCGCCCCGGCAAATGGCGTGTGCTGAAGCACCAGGGGCGCTGTCGTATCCGGGCCTGTCCGCGTGGTAAAGGTCGTGATCCGAGGCGTCACCGCCTGCCCCACCGTATCTTCCACCCCCTGCACCGTCACCGTCACCGTCATGCCATCCGGCAGCGGCGTATGGGGCACAATTGTCACATCCGTATTCGTGGTATTGAAGCTCATCGTACAGGGGACGATTGTTTGGCTGCTGTCCATCACGACAATGGTGCTCTCGGTGACGGTCAGCGGATTGATCGCCTCGTCAAACCGCACGCGCACGTGGGCATTGACGCCCACCTCGACCGCCCCATCTGGCGGGGTCACGGCCAGCACCGTAGGTGGAGTCGTATCCTCCTGCGTCCCGGGGGTCAAGAACACGCTGGAGGTCGTAAACACCGGACCCACGCCATTCAGATCGCGAATGTCATTGGTAATCGTGGCCACATGAAACAGGCCACTGGTCAACAGGACGGCGGGCACGATGCGAATGACTCGCCCGCCCCTTTCGAGTGTGACGGTACGAGGAATTTGCGGCGCCTGGAACAGATTTTCGTTGAAGCGTACCGTCGTCTCATTCACCGTCGTGGGATCCAATGGTTCCGTGAATTCCACTTCAATGACACCATTACGCGGCACAGTCGTGGGGCTGAAACTCACGGGAGAGGTCCGCACGACCGCCGGCGCGAGCGTATTCGTATCCGCCACGGTCCGGAAGGACCCCTGATGATGGCGCAATGTATTGCCCGCCACATCCCGCGCCGTAGTGGTCAGGAACACTTCGACCAACGCCTCATGCAGCCATGGCCCATCCGGGACAAATTCTATCGTCCGCCCCGTCCCCGTGACTGTCGTGGTGCCCGTCACTAAGACCCCATTCTGGGAGACCACCAGGGCTCCAGGAATGGTGGAAACGTCGAGCAGTTCATTGACGTACAAAACCACACTACTCCCCAGCGCCACGCCCGTCGCCCCATTACCCGGCCGTTGCGTCACCACCTGCGGTTCCGTGATATCCACACTCGCCGTGGTAAATTGACTACTGAAGTCCGCTAAAGCATTGCCCGAAAGATCCTCCACCCCACTCGTCACGACCACGGTGATCACACTCGCCGCCGGCACGAGATCGAAGAGCCCGGTGAGCGTCACCGTCTGATTGTCCGCCGAGCGCGTCCGCCGCGTACTCAGTAAATTGCCATCCGCAAATAATGCAAACGTCGTACTGGTAATAGTGGCCGCATTGAGGGATTCCGAGAAGGTGAGCACCACCGCCGTTTGGGACGGGGCAATCTCGGTGGCGCCATCCGTCGGGGTGACCATGATGATCGTGGGCGGGGTCGTGTCCGCCGCCGCCGCCGCGATGGTGAAGGTGCTCGAGGAGAATCCACTGATATTGCCGGCTAAATCTTGGATCCGCCGGACGGCAGAACTGGGATTCACCTGCACCCGCACACGCTCACCGGGGGGGAACGGTGCGGTCGATGTAAAGGTCACCATCGCGCCGTTGACCGCATAACTCCCCGCCACTTGGCCACTGAAGCCATCAACCAGGACGGCCAAAGAGCCCGCATGCACGCTCGTCTGAGCCACCACCTCACTGAACGTCACCACCACCGGCGTCGCTCCCGGCACATCAATACTGCTCTGGGCCGGACTCACGCTCACCACCGTCGGTGCCGTCAGGTCCGGAAGAATGATACCAGTGGTGATAAAACTACTACTAAACGGAGTCACTATATTCCCCGCCAAATCCAGCGCCCCAAAAACATCCACCGCATACGAGGTGTTCAACGCCAGAGTTGACGAAGGCAAAAATGTGAGGGTTCGTCTATCCCCAGTGAGGGTGACCGTGCCGGTCACAAGCCCTGCTGGTCCCGTGACCCGGATCACAGGGCTATTCAGCCCAACGCTTAGCAAGGGCTCATTCGTTCGCACTGTCACTTGACCATTGACGGGAACTTCGATGCTGAGATCAGGCGGACTGACCGCCAAGACGGTGGGCCCAATGAAATCCTCTCCTGAGCCGGTCGTGAAGACTGAAGGAATACTGGTACTGGCATACCGGTTACCAGCTAAGTCGGTGATGGTATTGAACGAACGCAGGTTATATTGAGAGGATCCGGCCAAAGGTTCATTCGGCCTAAACGTCGCACTACGCCAATCCGGTGCCACGAGCACCGTCCCCCGAACATCCCGTCCGGTGTTGCGTTCTTCCAGGAAAAGGCTACTGGGTGTCACGGTCAACGGATTGACCACTTCACTAAATTGCACCTGGGCCACCAAATTGGTGGGTACATCAGTGGCCCCATTGACGGGGTCCACCTGGATAAAGATCGGTTGACTCAGATCCGCGCCATCGCCGGTGGTAAAGGTGGAGGTCACCACGGTCGTCAGGGCATTGCCGGCTAAGTCCTGGACACCAGCAATCTGGACCGTATACAGCGTCTGCGGCGTGAACAGTCCTACCGGCGTCAACGTTAACGTGCGATTGCCATTCGACACACTCTGCACTACCGGCACCGCACTCCCGCCCGCAAACACCGTCACCTGCTCCAACCCCAACGCCTGCACCGGCTCATCAAAAGTGATCACCACCGGCATATTCGTCGGCACCGCCACACTCCCATCCACCGGCAACACCAGTGTCACCTGCGGCCCCGTCGTATCCGGCTCAAAGGCCACCGTAAACGAGAAGTCCGAGGTAAAAAATGGCCCGGTCAGGCGATTGCCCGCGAGATCTAAGATCCCTCGATCCCGGTAGAACACACTATGGCTGCGGCCCACCGCAAAGGGTACCGTCGGCACAAACATGACGGTCCGCCCATCTACACTCACCGAAAAATCTCCCGGCACGGCCATGTTCGTTGTATTGTCTCGCACGAAGAGACTGGCGGCGTTCACGGTCGTGGCATCAATAGGCTCATCTACCTCAAGCGTGATCACCGCATTGACGGGCACATCCGTCGCCCCGGCAAACGGCGTGTGCTGAAGCACCAGGGGCGCCGTCGTATCCGGACCTGTCCGGGTGGTAAAGGTCGTGATCCGAGGCGTCACCGCCTGCCCCACCGTATCTTCTACCCCCTGCACGGTCACCGTCACCGTCATGCCATCCGGCAGCGGCGTATGCGGCACAATCGTCACATCCGTGTTCGTGGTATTGAAGGTCATCGTACAGGGGACGATTGTTTGGCTGCTGTCCATCACTGAAATGGTGCTCCCGGTGACCGTCAACGGATTGATCGCCTCGTCAAACCGCACGCGTACATTGGCATTGACGCCCACCTCGATGGCCCCATCTGGCGGGGTCACCGCCAACACGGTGGGCGGGGTCGTATCCTCCTGCGTCCCGGGCCTAAAGAACACGCTGGAGGTCGCAAACACCGGGCCCACGCCATTCAGATCGCGAATGTCATTCGTAATCGTGGCCACATGAAGCAGGCCACCGGTTAACAGGGCGGTGGGCACAATGCGAATGACTCGCCCGCCCCTTTCGAGTGTGACGGTGCGAGGAATTTGCGGCGCCTGGAAAAGATTTTCGTTGAAGCGCACCGTCGTCTCATTCACCGTCGTGGGATCCAATGGTTCCGTGAATTCTACTTCAATGACGCTATTGCGCGGCACAAGGGTGGGGCCGAAATTCACGGGATAGGTTCGCACGACCGCCGGCGCGAGCGTATTCGTATCCGCCACGGTCCGGAAGGACCCCTGGTGATGGCGTAGCATATTGCCCGCCACATCCCGGGCCGCTGTCGTGAGAAAGACTTCCACAAGCGCGTCGTGCGCCCACGGCACATCCGGCACAAACTCGATGGTGCGATCTTGGCCCGTCACGGTCGTGGTGCCCGGCACCAGCAGCCCATTCTGCGAGACCACCAAGGCCCCGGCTATACTGGCCACGTCCAGCGGTTCATTGAGATATAAGACCACACTGCTCCCCAACGCCACGTCGGTCGCCCCATTGCCTGGACGTTGAGTGACCACCTGTGGCGCACTCGTATCCACACTCGTGGTGGTGAATTGGCTGCTGAAATTCGCCAAGGCATTGCCCGAGAGATCCTCCACCCCATTGGTTACGACCACCGTGATGACGCTCGCCGCCGGCACGAGATCGAAGAACCCCGTAATCGTCACCGTCCGGTTGTCCGCCGAGCGCGTCTGCCGCGTACTCAGCAGGACCCCATCGGCAAACAGCGCAAACGTGCTACTGGTAATGGTGCTGGCATTGAGGGATTCTGAGAAGGTCAGCACCACCGCCGTTTGCGTCGGCGCAATCTCGGTGGCCCCATCCGTTGGGGTGACCATCACCACCGTCGGCGGCGTGGTGTCCCCACTCGTCGCTACCGTGGTGAAGGTGCTAGACAAGGAACCACTCAGATTGCCCGCCAGATCTCGCACCCCACTGTTCACTCGCACACGGACCCGCACTGCGGGGGGCAACGGCGTCGCCGGCGTAAAGGTCACCACCGCCCCAGTCACCGCATAACTGCCCGCCACTTGCCCACTCAAGCCATCAATGGTGATCGGCATCGACCCGCTATGCACGCTCGTGCTATCCACCGTCTCACTAAACGTCACTACAATCGGGGTCGTCACCGACACATCAATGCTGCCATGGGGCGGCGCCAGGCTGACCACCGTCGGCGGCGTTAGGTCGGGAAAAACCCCAAGCGTCGGATCAGCAAATTGCCCAATGACTTCTAACTCCGAAAAACCTGGCTCGTTACTTTCATCATCGGTGGCCGTGAACCGCACCCGCTCCACTCCGCTAATATTTGGAATGGTAAGCGTGATATCACGTTCAGGAGCAGGCAATATGACCACCCCACTATTAAATAATTCCGTGCCCGTTCCATTGAACAGTTGGAAAATCCCAGCAAAGAAATCGAAGCCACTAGCAAACTGACGATTGCCGAACATACGTACTTCGGTCACGGTGGCGGGCCCTGGCAAATTCACTTCATAGAAAGGGGTCGTCCCCAAATTTACAGCATCACCCGCAGCTGTAAACCACGACGTATTGAGGGCACCATCAATGGCACGTTCAGGTCCGAAGTTTGAGGAAAATTGACTACTGACGTTGGTGGTGACTCCAACGGCTCGAGCGAGATTGTTCCCTGGGATACCAATGATGGCCGTCGTGAAACCGCTCGCGAATGGGACCATCGAATTCCCTGCCCAATCGACCGCACCAGAAACACTGACCGAATACAACGTATTCACGGTGAGCGCGACCGAAGGCACAAACGTCAGAGCCCGTCGATCCCCACTGGGAGTGATCGTACCAGTCACGGGCCCCGAGGGCCCCGTGACTTGGAGGACCGCGCTATTGGGCCCAGCCGCTTGGAAGGGTTCACTCAGTAGCACCGTCACGTGGCCATTGACCGGAATCTCAACGCTGAGATCAGACGGACTGACCGCCAAGACGGTGGGGGCAATGAAATCTTCTCCTAAGCCAGTCGTAAAGGCTGAAGGAATACTGGTACTCGCATACCGGTTGCCTGCCAAATCCGTGATCGTGCTGAACGTGCGCACGGAAAATTGAGAGGAGGTCGCCAATGGCTCATCAGATTTGAACGTCGCACTGAGCCGATTCGGCGCCACGATGACAGTGCCAGGCACATCGCGGCCCGTGTTGCGTTCCTCCACAAAAAACGTGCTAGGCGTCACGGTCAACGGATTCACGACTTCACTAAATTGTACATGCGCCACCAGATTGGTCGGCACATCCGTCGCGCCATTGACCGGGTCCACCTGGAGAAGCGTGGGGCGAACAACATCCCCAGTCTGGCCCGTAGTAAAGGACAGGCTCCCTGGGTTATCAAGTGGATTCCCGGCAAGGTCTGTAATGGTTGTCGTCACGGTGACGGTATGCGTGGTCGTGGGCACAAAGGCCGCGCCTGAGGTAAAGGTCACGCGGCGGTTGCCATTCGAGAGGGCCAAGGACCCTGAGACCACCTCACCATCGGCCAAGACCTGAATCCCTTCCAACACGTTGACCGACTGCAAGGGTTCATCAAATTCCAGCATGATGAGGGCATTCACGGGAACGTCTGTGGCCCCATCGGCTGGACTACTCACCGTGAAACGTGGCCGTTGGGTATCAGCCACGAGACTCGTCGTAAAGTTCACAGTCTGAGCGGACGTCAGGCCATTTCCAGCCGCATCCGTGATCGCCGTGCCGAGGGTCGCCCGATGCAACCGTCCCAACGCCAACGGTTGGTCCGGAACAAAGGAGACCGTTCGATCATCCGGATCCACTTGAATCATGCCTGGAACAAAGTCAAAAGACACTCGATCCTGAAGAGTAAAGGTCGTGGTCGTGAGGGACGCAGGATCCATGCGTTCACTAAACTCCACCGTGAAAGGCGCATTGATGGGAACATCAGCTTGATTCGCAATGGGACTGGTTGCCTCCACCGTCGGCGCCACCATATCCACAAAGTCTGCTGTAGTAAATGTACTGGTGGCAGTATTGGCCATGAGATTCCCGGCCAGATCACGAAGGTTTTGAATTTCTACCGTATGAATAGCTAGCGGGACCAGCATCTCGGTAGGTTCAAAGGTTACGGACAGGCCATCATTGGAAAGCACCACCCCACCCGGCACATCCGTCCCATCTCCAACAACGTTGATGGTCCCGATGACGACCGAAGTGGCTTGCAACGGTTCGGTAAACCGCACCACGACCATCCCATTCACGGGCACATCGGTAGCCCCATCAAGAGGATCAATCTGCGCCACGGCTGGTGGCGTGATATCGGGGTTGAAGGGGTCTGTCCCGAGTTGAAATTCTTCAAGATTGGTCCGTCCGTCCCCGTCCGGATCTAGGCCCGCATCGCTGGGGTCGGTGGGATCTAACCCAAATTGACTTTCAAACCCATCGCTCATCCCATCCCCATCCGTATCGGCTCGTAACGGATCGGTCAGCAGCCCATCAGTGCCCGGAGTCAGTTCCTCACCATCGGAGAGCCCATCACCATCCGTGTCCGGATTGGCTGGATCCGTATTTTCTAAGACTTCATCACCATTCACGACCCCATCGCCGTCCCCATCTTCGCTGCCATCGGCAATTCCATCATTGTCCGAATCGGCTTGTAGTGGATCAGTCCCTAAGGCGATCTCGGCCCCATCGGGGACCCCATCATTGTCGCTATCGGGGTCTAAGACATTAATCAGACTGTCACCATCAGTGTCGATGGTCGGACTGACTTCACTCCCATCCACTAACCCATCGTTATCAGTGTCAGAGAGCACGGGATTGGAGCCAAACCCCAATTCTTGATTATCAGTTAAACCGTCCGCATCACTATCATTCAAAAATATATTCGTGCCTAGGGAAAACTCTTCCAGATTGGTCAACCCATCCAAATCAAAATCCTGTACCGCATCCGAAGGGTTGGAAGGATTCAAGCCTGCCCCACCGGCACGGGCGATCACTTGCAGTTCAGCAAGTCCCGGCGTATTGCTTTCATCAGCAGTAGACGAAAAGCGCACACGTCGAAGCCCATCCTGTTCCACGGGGATAGTGAGATCCCGAGACGGAGCCGGTAACGTCACCTCACCGGAATTAAACCGTTCGACGTCCGCCGAATCAAAAATTTGAAAGATGCCAGAAAATATATCAAAGCCTTCAGGGTTTTGCCGATTCCCAACCACGCGTACCTGGGCCACATTCACATTCTGGGGCAAGGTCACCTCAATAAAAGGTGCACTGCGTTTGTTCGCCGCATCCCCGACAGCCGTAAACCAAGAGGTCAACACATTCCCATCAATGGCTCGCTCCGGCCCCGTACCGGACGAAAAACTACTGGCTGAAATAACGGTGCCAGGGAGCCGCGCCAAATTGGCCCCACCAGGATTCACGGCATTGGCCAATTCAAAATCGTCGGGCAACCCATCTCCATCCGCATCCTGAGCCAAATCAACGGTGAGCGAGGTGGTGGCAATCACCCCTTCATGCATAGCGGTAATCAAGACTCGGCCACTGGAGAAAGCCAGGACAAAACCATTCGAGGACACAGACGCAATGGCTGAATTGGAGGACAAGTAAAAGGTCCCAGAATCAGAAAGGGTCAGATCAATCGGCGTTCCATCAGCCAATATTCCAGTCGTGACGAGCTGCGCACCATTGGCCGTAGGGGTGAGCACCGGGGCTGGTGTGGTGAGCTGAAGTCCTACAGGAATAGGACTATCCGCGCCGGGGAAAATCTCGGTGACCGGGGTGAAGCCATTGGGCACACCGGCAAGAAAGGTGGATTGAGCCAGCTCAGTACCGGTGTCTCGATCACAGACAAAGCGCACACGAAATTGTCCTTGCGGCACCGGCACATTCTGCACCAGAAAGCTCCCGTCTTCACTCACTTGCGTGAGACGGTTTAACACGGTGGCCGTGCAAGAAGGATCAAGGGTGGGAGGCGAGGTTTGGGCCTTCCCCTCAGAAAAATAAAACAAGAAGCCAAGCCCGAGAATGACCGCAAACCAGGAAATACCAAGCACCTTTTTTATAGGCATGAAATAGATTAGGCTGTATTTTATCATGAACCAATTCTCATCTTTCTCACCGTGAACCACATCCCCTCTGCCTATCCAAGCCGCGTTCTATTGGATTTTCTTCGTCATGAACTTCTGTGAGTCTCTGAGCCCTGAGTTTCTTCTTTCACTGGTTTTGGCAAATGTACATGAAAATAATAAAACAGCTTGTTTCCCTGAATGAACACTGCTCGGGTAGACCTTGTTTGCGCCAGGACGCGGTAGCACAGTTCCTGCTCAAGACCCACATGTTTTGCCATGGGTTCAACGGGCACCGGCATGTCTGCAAAGAGTCCCTTTCTGAATTCGAATGCTGTACAATCTTGATCATCCAGCCAGTGCTTAGCTCCATCTTGACGCTCATAGGTGCGCAGATAATAGCGAATCATAGGCTCCCCAAAACCCGCATTTTCCTTTGTAAAAGATGGCAGAGGCGAGGGGAAGGGGACTCCCGTGAGGCGTTGCCATTCACGACGATGCATGTCTTCCTCACTCAGCCCACAAGCTCCTATGGCCAAGACCGCACAACACACCCATACGATTCCAGAAGGATTGATCCTCATCCTCGCTCCCATTCCGCCTCACGCTCATAAAGAAACTGGAGATTGGCCAAATCTCAACGTTCTTAATCCCAATAATAATAATAATAGAGTCGATTCTGTTGCATGCTCACTATTTCAATGTTCCTATTTTTTGGCTCAATTCTTCTTGAAATAAAACAAAAAGGTTCTTCAAAATTGCTATGCATAGCTATTCGTGAATTCGTAAAAGCCATATCTTCAAAGAAGCCATGCTTCATCCCCAGGTCCAGGCATTGTTCCTCATTAATCCAGATGCGGCCTGGTGACAACTCATAGATATGGAACATACGTCCATCTCCAGCCCAGTCATCATCGTCTTTGTAGACCCACTGCGCGTCAGAGGGAAACGACAGACCTGTCGAGGCCTCAATATACTTACCCTGATGGTTGTCACAGCTTGTGACAGCCACAACCAAAATAACTACTGCGGTACTTGCAGCTGCGACGAACACCCTACGCCACCACAATTGACATGCTCCCTCCTACCTCCAAAGATATTTTCTGCTATCCCAACCGCTATGGTTTCCGTCTGAAATTCAAAAGAGCGATCAGACCCTGTAATATTAAAATCATAGCTATCCTGGAAACCTGCAAATTGTCCATTACTGTCCCAAAAAACTGTAGCTCCATCTCCCAGGACTTTATCCAAAGTGGAGTTATTGCTGAAATCTACTGAGCTAGTTGTATATTGCTGCCCATTAATTGTGGTCGTCTCAGTACCACTTTTTGGTGGACCCCCTGCAGCCTGTTCGACTAAATCCGTATTAGCGTCCGACCATTCATTTTGATAATCGCCCTCGGTTGTTTGGGGCAGATCATTGTCGTCAGGGTATAAATATTTATCAAGTGAATCATTTTCCGCATCCGAATCAATCCCTCCAAACTCTTGCCCCGCCCATTTTATGATGTCTCCTACTGTATCTTGCACGGTGTTCTCGACAGCATCCATCACATCATTCAGTAATTCCGTCACCTGGTCAAATACGCCTTTGGTCGCTTCCCACATATCTTCTACAGTTTCTTGGACAGCCTCGACCATATCTTGAATGGCTTCCTTCACATTCTTCAAGACTTCTTGCGCTTGTTCAGTGAGACTTTTGCCTTCCAACCCAAACGGATCCACGAAGTTCAGCGGATTGTTACTGACATAGGCATAGAGTGACATGCCATCCTTGTAGCCCATGGAATCCCGTTGCAGAAATCGCCCTCGCTCAGGATCATAAAAACGTGCACGGTAATAGTAGAGGCCGGACTCTGCATCGAAACGCCGGCCCGTAAAACGGTAGGGATTCCCGACAGTGCTGTCTGGTAAAACGGTGACACCATCAGCAGCCAAAACGGTGACCTCGCCATATGGCGTGTAGCGATAACGCTCCTGCACTTGGCCCAAACCATTCGTCAACGCCACGACTGACCCGATTGAATTGTCATGATAGAAGAAGGATTGGCCGGACGAGGTCAGCTCCAACACTTCGTCAATGCCACGTCCATAGACAAACTGCCGCACCATGACATCTGCTCCATTGCGTTCTTCAATAGCCCGCACCCCTTGGTAAAAGAAGGCCGTGGTTTCGCCATTAGCCACTTTTTTGATTCGGCGGCCTATCCCGTCATAGGTATACCGAGCTTTCTCGATCCCACCAACATCCTTGACTTGGATGAGGCGGTTAGCAAAATCATAGATATAGGTGTGGTTGCCATCGGCCATCAAGTTGCCGTTCTCATCATGGCCCTGAGCAACCCCACCCACCGTGGCATATTCATTCATTTCATTCGCGGTATACGCCGTCGTGCTGCCGCCTTTGTTCCGTTCCACCCAATTGCCCACGCCATCCAGTTTGTACAAGGTGTCCGAGACCCCGGAGAGCGGTGCCACGTCCGCATTGGTCGTGTCGTTATTCTCAATGCCTGACACCGTACTCGCATTCAGATCAAACCCGGTGCGAGTCAAACGATAAGCCGAGTCATATTCATAGACATCGGCCGTGCCGGCAAACAGATCAGCCTCGTAGCGACGGTTATGCACTTTGTCATAGGCATAGGTGAAACCCGCCACAAGTGCCCCGGTCGCGGTCTCATGCCGATGCCCAATGCGCCGTTTCATGCCATCGTACCCCGTATCTTGATTCGCGCCATCGTGGAACCGCAGACGAAGTCCATTGCGGTAGCGGCGTTCTAAGACACGCGCGGGCCCCAGATAATCGTATTCGGCGATCATGATCGGCGTCGGCAACTGGTCATCGATGTGATCCAGACGATCCAGTTCGTCATATTGCATCTGCACCACACGGTTATTAGGATAGGTCAGAGAGAGCCGATTGCCCACACCATCGATCTCACTTGAAACTGTGTGGCCATTCTGGGTTTCGACTAATAAACGGGAAAGGGAGTCATAGGCTTTGGTCACCACACTGTCGTCGGTGGAGATAGCTGGATCATTGTTGTCTTTCACTTGCGTCAGACGCGAGAGACCATCGTATTCAAATTGCCATTGGGTGGTTCCCAAAACCCCGGGGCCACGCGTCACATTCTTTTCTATGGGGCGATTGATGCCGTCGAACTGGTTCAGATGAATGTTTTGATTTTGATCGGTGAAGCGCAAGACATTATGGTCGGCGTCATAGGCATAGGTTTTAGTGGTGGTGTCGGCAAAGGTATCCCGCACCTTGCGGTTGAGGGCATCATAGGCATATTGGGTGCGATTGCTCTTATCATCGGTTTCCGACACCAGTCGGGAGTTGCCATCCCAATCCCGTAGCCGCGTCAGACGCCCATCGGGGTTGGCGGTATTAGAGGTGTCAATGGATCCTGCGCCCGTGCCACCCGTCCGCAATTCCACATGCTCGGCCAGGGGACGGTTGATGCCATCCCAGATAAACCTCGTGGCATTGCCTAAGGCATCCATCTTTGCAGTGATGTTATTGCGGCTGTCATAGGTGAATGTCGTCGTATTACCCAGATTGTCGGTTCGGATGGTCAGGCGATCTAAGGTGTCGAATTGTCGCGTAGTGGTGAAGGTTTCGTCGGGCACGAGGCCTTCGGGGCTCCGTTCCACTTCCACCGTTTGGATGGGGTTATGGTTTTGATCATAGGTCGTGGTGACTTGATTATTGAGATGATCAATGCGCCGGATAACACGATCCACGCCGTCATATTCTGTGACGACTTGATGAATGTTGTCGTCGAGTCTGCGCGTCTTACGGCTATTCCGGTCATATTCATAGCGCATGGTGACAAACCCATCTCCTGGGGTCAGAGGGCCTTCAGGACCGACAGAGGTTGTATTCGCCAAGAGCCGGGCGTTGCCTTCAAATTTCCGGTTCAGCTCATCGAATTTCATCGTCCTCTCGGCCAACAGGACATTGCCGGCTCCCGCATTACCGGTGGGGCTGGGGCCGCCGTTGGGGCCAAAATGTTGCTCGCTTATCAGGTTGTCTGCCGGGTCGTAGGTGTAGGTCATGACATCACCAATGGCATCCACCATACGCACACGGCGATCGTAGCCATCATATTGCGTAATCGTGATTTCCTTCAGGCCATCGCCAGTGTTATCGACCGCATCCTCCCGCTGAATGCGATTGCGATTGCCATCATAGGTGAAGGTGCGCGTACTGGCCTCTGCCGTGCCAAAGCCACGGGTGATAGTGAAGACCAGATCTCGTTCGTCATAGACCCGTTGAATAATGGTCCCTTCAGGTTCGATCAATTGCGTGCGGTTTTCATTTTTGTCATAGGTATATTGGGTGATGAGGGTTTCGTTGGTGGACACTTCTTCGGTTTTGCGAATGCGGTTGTCCAGAATGTCATAGTCATAGGTGAAGGTTTGGAACCCATCTAAGGCCGGGCCATTGGTATCTAAATTTTGGACTTCTTCGCGTATGAGATTATTGTTCGCGTCATAGAAAAACAGGTGTTGATAGTTGAATGGCGCTTCCGAGGTTCGTCGAACCACTTGGTTGAGTTGGTTCACCGCAAACGTGGTCGCATTTCCACGCCCATCGATGCTTTGAATCACATTACCTACCAGATCGTAGAGCCATTCATGGCGAATCTTGGTCAGCGGCGCCGATGAGCGGCGACGCGGACTGGTCCGCACATCATAGATTTTGGCTTGCCGGTATCCCCCCGTGTCATCTGCGGGAATACGATCTGAGACGCTCACCGGGCTAACCGTCCCGTCCCCATCCGGATCATTCTCTGGATAATAGAGCACCTCATTCACATTGCCGTCTGGGTCGGTCTCAGAAATCATCTGTCCAAAACGATTGAAGGTAAAGGTCGTGATGATTTCTTGGGTCGTATCGCCTTCAATACTTGCCTGTTGGGAGCCTGGGAGCAGATTCACGGTGGGCATTTCTTTACGAACCACGTTACCGCCAATTTGGTCCGTCAGCCCATCGTCATTTTGATCCCCCAGATTAAGGACCACGCCGGCATTAGCCAGAAGAATGCTGACCTCTGCTTCAGCACGGCCCATTTCAATCGCCAATTGTGCCAGGGTGCTCCCTTCCTGGTAGTCGAAGATAAACGTTTTGGTGTATCGCTCGGGTGTGGCGGCTCCACCATTTTGCGAAATAAAGGTCGGATCGTTTCCCCGTGGGTCCGTGATCGCCCGAAATTGGTTATAGATGGGTTCGTATTGCCATGTGACCTGAATCTGCGTTTGATCGCCAGCACGAGGACCTGGCAATCTGGTGATGGACAGCAGATTGCCTTGTTGAAGTCGATCAGGATTCGTCTCGTCGAAGACATAGTCAATGCGATTGCCTTCCGGTAGTGTAGTACTTATCCGCTCGCCATCAGCATTATAGGTGTGAATGGTGACAAATTCCGGTGGGTCGAGGGAATTGACATTCCGATTGGTCTCCACACGACGTTCTAGTAGATTCCCCAGAGTATTATGAATGAGGACCATCCGGTTGCCATTGCGATCGGTCTGAATGGTTTGGTTGCGGGGCATATCAGGGGCCGTCCCCCCAGTCGGATTAAGTTCCGTATAGGCCAGGGTAAAGACTTGATCGGCTTCACCGGACTGTTGTTGGATGACCCGATCAAAGTCATAGGCGTCCGGATCTTCGCCATAGGTATTGACCAAATACTGCTGATCTTTTGGGTCGGTTACGGCTTTGAGGTTATGATTGAGGAAAGCCAACCGCGGATCCGTGGTTTCATCAAAGCCAAAAGTATATTCGTATCGGGTGGTTTTGCCATTGGGAAAATCATTGCCATTGACTGTCCCGACGACGACCGGTGAGCGGACCGACCTGAGATCGCCACGATCATCGTAGCGGTACTGTACTTCCCGCCCCATGAAATCGATAATGCCGATGAGTCGACCCACCCCATTAAAGGTAAACGTGATGTCGCGACCCATGGTATCGGTAACCGTTGAGATTTGCCCCAGATCATCATAGGCAAACGACATGGTATTGCCATTACGATCCACCTGACTCGTTCGTGTTCCTTCCGCATCAAAATTGGTTTTGAAACCATTTCGCTTGCGAATGGTGAAGGTGCCATCGAGGTTCTGGCGAAGTTCATCATAGAACCCATCGGGGGAAGAATAGGTCCCATCCGGATTCCTGAGGTACTGATCGACACGGCCTCCACCATTCGATCGTAAGATGTTCTGGTCAGGATCACCCAGAATGGGCAAGATGAGTTTCTCTCGAAACGGAAAATCCCAATTGTGTCCGAGCGGACCATTAAAGTTAAATTGACTGCGATAGGTGCGTTTGAGTTCAAATGGGAATCCACGACCGGGAATAGACAGATCCGTTTTGGTGACGATCAGCTCACCAGTGGCCATGATGATGGGGTCAGCTTCTTTATCTGCCTTATCATCTGGGGACTCTTCTGTTTCCTCCTTTTTCTCATTGCCTGGACCGGGATCTTCATCATCAGGCCCACCATCATTGCTGCCATCTCCACCACTGT
The DNA here is from genome assembly GCA_965248225.1 of Nitrospirales bacterium. Classification (GTDB taxonomy): domain Bacteria; phylum Nitrospirota; class Nitrospiria; order Nitrospirales; family UBA8639; genus Nitrospira_E. The sequence continues at coordinate 1,431,700 of CBDFIV010000015.1, read as the reverse complement.
CACCACCACCAGGTCCGCCACCAGGTCCGCCACCAGGTCCGCCACCAGGTCCACCCGCTGCGCCAAAAGCTCCACCAACGCCCGTGGATGGTGGTGGTGGCTGGCCACAGCCTCCCCAACCCGCACGCGTAATACCAAAACCGGGATCCGACACAATGACCAGTCCGTCTTCGGACACGGTACCTTGTCCGACATTAATAAAGGTATTGAGCGTATGATCAAACTGATAGATGATGATCACTCGACCTGGAGGAAGGCCATCGTTTGGAATGGATATTTGCGCGGGAGGGTCAAAGGCCGTCCCGGCTGCTTGAATGGTCCATGCAGGGGGCATGAAGAAGGTGCCACTTGGTGGTTGCATCGGGACCTTGTCCAAATGTACTTGGCTGATACTCACCTGGCATTGGGTTGAACTATCAGGGCAAGTGACGGAATTGGCAAAGACTTTCAGCTCTAAGCCTTCGACGCCTGGCATGGAAATGATGACATCTTGATTCCCCCCTACGAGCTTGGAACTGTCCGTTTGCAAGGCCGGGATCAGAATGGGTTGGCCCAACACATTGACATTGCCAGCCACCGTGACGGTTTCGAATTCTAACGGAGGAAAGGTTTCCGGTCGTGGACTATTGGTTGGATCAATCCGCAAGTGGATATGTCCGACCGGCACATTCACGAGCGTAAATTGTCCTTGAGCGTCGGTCGTGGCCGTGACCGGGGTGTTAGGAATGGTGACCACCGCATTGGGAATGGGCGTGTGCCCATTATCCAGGACGACGCCACGGAAGGTCGTGGCTGAAGGATCGCCAGCTACGAGACCTGAGGCCTTGAACGTCGCCGGGAGTCCGAGGTTTCCAGCAAAATGGGCAAAGACAATATTATTGTTGATGCCAGGATCATGTCCCAATGTGAGGACCACTCGCGCAATGCCATCCACACCCGTGTTCTGCTCAACTGTTTGCTCACCATTGATATGACCCGTGCCTAAGACGGTGAAGGTGACGGGCAGATTTTTGATGGGGTTGCCATCTCGATCAATAACCAGGGCTTCAAACGGTGTCGCTAAGGGATGGCCCACTAATCCTCGTTGATTATCACCCATGACCATCAAAATTTTGTCGGGTGGCGCAGGAAGCGCCGAAGCACAAAATTCCCCCTCCCCGGTCACGCCAACCGCGGTGACTTTTACACGATTATTTCCCTCCCCAGCCGTATCGCCTAATGTCAGGAATACGGTGGCTTGACCGTTGCCATCTGTGGCTACTTGCTGGCTCCGTCGTGGAAGGTCCCCGGAATGCCGTTCCAAAGTCCCACTGTTACGGGTGACTTCGAAGGTCATGACTCGACCGGCCACGGGATTGCCGATTTCATCGGTCACGTGTGCGACGAACGGGGTGACTAATGGTTGGTTGACGACGCCGGTTTGTCCCTGTCCCGAGACAATGCCCACGCGTGGACCGACCACCGGTTGGAAGGTCACTGTAATCGTATGACGGCCCACATTCCCTACCGCATCAGTTGCGACGGCTTCGATGCTATTGGGCCCACGCACTAGCGTAAGATTCGGGACCATAAATGTTCCATTGGACACGGTCGCGACCAAGCCATTGACGGTGACTTGCGCATCTGTAGCCCCATTCACCATATCGTTGACTGTTCCGGCAATGGCTACGGTCTCGTCTACCGAGAGTAACCCATCACGCGGGCTCGCAATGCGCACGATAGGGGCGACTAAGTCGCGGGTGAGGTCGATGGTATCTGTTCCCGTATTGCCATTGGGTTTGGTGCCAATGGCTACAATCATATTGAGGCCTTCTCGCAACGGGACGGTTGCCGTAAATGTCCCAGCTGAAAGTGTGGCGACCACTCCATTCACTGTGACGGCGGTGGCCACCACACTCACCGTGCCCGTCACTTCTATTTCGTCCGTTTTGAGGATGGTGCCATTGGTGGGCGTCACAATCGAAATATCCACGGGCACGCTATCGACCGTGGCACTGACCTGTGCCACAGTACTATTCCCTTCGATATCCGCGATCGTGGCTTCTAGCGTGACCTGGCCTTCAGGGAAATCCGTATCGGGAAGACAATCCACACCACTCGCAGTATCGGAGCATGTGACAGTGAGCGTCGTGCCATTCAGAGTCAACGCCACACTATCCGGATCAACCCCGCTGTCATCATCACTGAATTGTAGGCGAATGAGTGGTCTCGTATTGGTGACAAAACTCTGATCTACTGGGGCCAGAATGGACAAGAGTGGTGGTGTGATATCTCCGACCGGTGGACCAATGGTCACGGTGGCGATGGCCACTCCAGTATTGCCTGCGGCATCGGTCGCCGAGAACGTGACCGTCGTGGTGGTATTGATCGGAAAAAGCGCTGGGGCGTCGTGCGTTGGCGTGAGTGACCCATCAATATCATCAAGAGCTGTGGCTGTTGCTAAAAAGGACACAATGGCCGGATCTGTGGCAGGCGTTCCCATGCTGTCCACTGCGGGTATGGAAATATCGGCCGGTGGCGTGATTACAGGAGGAATCGTATCTCCACTACCCCCACCACTGCCGTCAGTATTGATGGTGGCCACCGCCGCTTGATCCGCCGCGGTATAGATAATGGCAATATTATTTTCGAGCTTGATGGCCTTTGCGGTAATAATGGCCCCATGAAAGGTTGTGGTTCCTTTTAACTCCACCGCTTTGTTATTGGAACCATACACCAAGCCCGTGAAATCTAACCCTTTGCCTCCGGCAAATTGCGCATTGTCATGAAGAAACAGGCGCAAGCCGGTGACAGTGCCCCCGCTGTTCACTTGCCCATTGAGGCCGTTGGCTTTGAACTCCTTCTCAATGTGGAGAATCACGGGATCATTGGTGATAGCCAGCACGGTATTGTCACTGGCCATATCAAACTTGGTAAGAAAATAGGTGCCCGCGTCAAAATTGACCGTGGCCCCCTTACTCACTTTGAGTTCTTTAATGTGAAAGGGTCCGCCCCCTGAAAAGGTGACGGTACTGTTCTCTCCCACGGAGATCTTGTTGTAGAACACCTCGGTGTTGCTGACAAATGGCGAATTCGCGTGCGTCGCGTCGACTCCGGACGTGTTTGGCGGAAAGGGAGAAGGTTCAACTGCGGGCAAGATGAAGGGAACCGTCGCACGTGTCCCATCACTGGCAATGACTGAATCGAGTCCGGTTTTCCCTAACGGAACCACCACCCCATTCACCGTGACCGTCCCTTTGACTTCAATTTGCGTTTGGCCAACGACGGGATAGTCACCGGGGATAGGTTCACTAGCTTGAGCCAGGACACCACTCAGCAGGAGACCGCAGACCAGGCTGGTGAGTAGCAGGCGAGGATGACGCATTGGGTGTCTTCTTTGAAAAATAATGCGGGCTAACGATATTCCTGTTTATTGCTATGAACTATTGATCCGTGATCTGGGCAACAACATGAAAAAAATCAAACATTATCTTCGCGATCTTCGCGCAAAGACCTACATAAATTGTGAGTGCGATCATACCAGCTTGTAGGAAAAACGGTAGATGTCCCTAAGTACATCAGGTAAAGTACGTACTAATAGCTCTCACACACTCAGATTCTGACGACGAAGTGGTTGTGAGGAATAGGCTTCAAAATCAGAGGGGATTAATGGCATGGGGGGCAGTCAGACCTTGTTGCCCCAAGGACACGAGTAACCCAACCCGATTGACCACGCCCAGCTTGTCATAGATTTTGTGGAGATGGCTTTTAACCGTTCGTTCCTTAATACCCAGATGTATGGCAATCTGAAGATTACTCTGTCCTCTCATGACTTCCTGGACAATGTTATATTGCCGAGGCGTCAGATCCTGTTCCTCCAGCTGCATGGGAAATTCTGACCGTCCCGCTCTCCACAAACCCTGAGACGCCTGGCAAGGGCTCACGAGCCGATCCGTCACGAAGCCGATGACCTGCCCTTCTTGCGTCGGCACACAGGTCACAGCTGCCTCGTAATGCTGCGCATCGCGCTCAAACACCAGCCGGGTGCGCTGCTCCTCATGTGTTTTCCATGCTCTATGAATCGTGGTCTTGAGACGGCGACCGACTGCCCGGGGAAACAGATCAAGGACACAAGCCCCTTTGAGAGTCTGATGGTTAAGAAAATGCCCGTACTGCGGGTTAGGATAATAGCAATCTACATAGACCCCATTGGGATCCCAGACAAAGATTTTATGAGGCGTATTGAAGGAGCCCTGCAAAGAGGGGTTGCCCTGAGGAGCGGTCCGTGCCAGCACCAAGGACTGGGAAGCTGGTGCGCGCGTGATCGTCGCACTCACGCCTTGTGGTTGGGGGGCACCAAAAGAAGTAGGCATGGGGGAGTCCTCCTCAATGATGTTTGTGGTTCAAGTCAATGACTCATCGCCTCCAGCGACTTCACCATAACCGGTGAATAACATCAACTCCCAATCGGAAACATTGATAATAGTGGAAATCGTAAGACTCCTACATTTGTTAGGGAGAAGAATGTGGTGAAGTTAGGATGAAAAAGAAGAATAATGCAGGGGGGAAAGAACAACTACTCTTTGAGCGCCCACGGAAGAGCGCGTTTTTTGGCTTCAAGTTTCAGGAGAGTTCATAAGGACCCATCTTATCTGAGCCAGGACGGGGCCAACCGTTGAGTGGAAATCCCATGCTTTAGCCGCTCGCGTTGCTCATCGTTTCGGTAAATTGTGATTGCCAGCCTTGAGCCTCATTGGTTATTCGCTGAGCAAACGCCAAGTGAAGGCATCCACGTAGTCAAACCTGGGAGTAAAGCACTTGCAGAAAACGACAACACGAGGACACATTTATGAATTAGCAACTCCTGCTAGATCTAGAAGAAACGCATAAATCATCGCAATTTCCTCATAACGCTTAAAACGCCCCGACGCTCCCCCATGCCCCGCATCCATATTCGTTTTAAGCAAAAGACGATGATCATCCGTTTTAAGCGCACGTAACTTCGCCACCCACTTAGCCGGCTCCCAATATTGCACCTGTGAATCATGCAAACCCGTCGTCACTAACAAATGTGGATACGCCTCGACTTTGACATTGTCATAAGGAGAATAGGACAACATATAGTCATAGTAATCTCGCTGATTCGGGTCTCCCCACTCATCATATTCTCCAGTTGTCAGTGGAATACTGGCATCCAGCATCGTAGTGACCACATCAACAAATGGGACTTGCGCGACCATGCCATGAAACAAATCTGGCCGTATATTCATCACGGCACCCATCAGCAGTCCTCCCGCACTTCCACCCATGGCATACATCTTCTGTGAATCGGCATACCCTTGTTGAATGAGAAATTCTCCACATGCAACAAAATCGGTAAAGGTATTTTTCTTCTGGAGAAGTTTCCCACTCTCATACCAGTGTCGCCCTAATTCTTCTCCTCCTCGAATATGAGCTAAGGCATACACAAACCCGCGATCCAACAAACTTAGACGCGCGGCACTAAAACTGGCATCCATGCTGGCCCCATACGAACCGTAGCCATACAGCAACAGCGGATGCGATCCATTATTAGAAAAGCCTTTTCGATACACCAACGAAATTGGAATGAGCGTCCCATCGGATGCTGGTGCCAAGAGCCGCTCTGTTGTGTAGTCACTGCTCTGAAAAGTCCCGAGGACTTCCTCTTGTTTTAGAAAGACTTTTTCACGAGTCTCCATATGATAATCATAGATCGTCATGGGCGTAGTCATGGAGGTATACCCAAACCTCAGATAGGGCGTATCGATTTCATAGTTATCTCCCAATGCCGCATAGTAGGCTGGCTCACCAAAATCCAACTCATGCTCAGGTCCTCCAATATGAGAGAGCATACGTACATGTATGAGCCCTTCTTTTCGTTCTTCAACAACCAAATACTCACGAAAGAGCTCAAACCCTTCAAAGAAGACGTCGTCGCGATTCGGAATGACTTCCTGCCATTGCGTCTTGAGCGTTGCACTCAGGTCGGCCTTCATGAGTCGAAAATTTTTGGCCTGATCATTCGTACGAATATAAAAATGATCTCCAAGATGATCGACATCATATTCATGCTCTCGCTCTCGTGGGCAGAAGACTTGGAATTTCTCGTAAGGCGTATCTGCATGTAAGTACCAATATTCGCTGCTCACCGTTTGGTGTAACCCGATCATGAGAAACTGCTTTGACTTGGTTTTGGTCACATAGGCCGAAAAGGTTTCATCAGGTTCCTCAAGCACCAGCTCATCTTGGTCAGATGCCTGCCCTAACACATGTCGATAAATTTGAAATGACCGTAACGTTTCAGGATCTTGTCTCGCATAGAACAAGGTTTGATTGTCATTCCCCCATTCCATATTCCCGGTAACGGTAGGAATGACATCTGACAATATTTCTCCTGTTGTCAGATTTTTAAACCCAACGGAATAGATTCGTCGTCCCTGAGTATCGATGGCATACGCCAAAATGTCTTGTCCTGAACTGACCATCCAATTTCCCAACGAAAAATACTCGTGCCCTTCGGCCAGCTCATTGCCATCCACCATAATTTCTTCAGGGCCATTGATCGATCCTTTTTTCCGGCAATAGAGGGCATATTCTTTTCCCTCTTCATACCGAACATAATAAACATAATCCCCTTGTTTGAATGGAACGGATAAATCGGTCTGCTTGATACGACCTTTGATTTCTTCGAACAAGGTATGTTCCAGATCAGCCGTATGTCGGCTTTGAGCTGCGGCATAGTCATTTTCTTGTTGTAAATACGCCAGAACTTCTGGATTTGAGCGGTCGTTCAGCCAATAATAGTCATCAATACGAACTTGGCCATGCTGTTCTAGGCGACGAGGAATGACTTTCGCGTGAGGAGGAGCCGGAGTGGTCATAGAATTTTCCTTATCTTCGTTCCATCGGTGTCGGGATGGGTTTAGGCATCATCAAGATTTCGTGGAGTTTGGCGAATGCGTTTTGTCTGCGTTCGCTGTTTTTTGCTTTCCAGGCGTTTTTCTCGAACACGGGCTGGCACACGAGTCGGCACACGATATTTCACGGGTTGTAACGCCTTCTGCAGCAATTCCACAAATCGCTCAACCAATTCTGTCCGATTGGCAACCTGAGATCGGTGCCGCTGAGCCTGCATGCGCAAGATCCCTTGCTTATTAATACGAGAGCCCAACCTATTGTAAATTCGTCTTTTTTGATAAGACGTCAGCGCGGAAGAGAGATGAAGATCAAACTCCAAAATCACGCAACTATTGACCTTATTCACATTCTGGCCACCTGGGCCTGTGCTTCGAGTGGCAGAAAACTGAATGTCAGCATCTGGAATGGATGTGGAAGCATTAATCACAATCGGCATACGGTGGCCCTCTTGATCCCCTACCCTCTCATCGGCCAGAAGCCCCTGAGGCAGAAGACCAAATGATTTCTCTGGCACGGGTCCCAGAACTGCGATTCAGCTAACCCGCCATATCTATAGAGAATATGTACCAATATTGTTGGCATTTCCTTCGATTCTCGTAAGTTTCACTATGCGTTACGATACGTACCAAACGACAAAAGCAGGAGCGATAGCACTCCTGCTTTTGTCAGATCCACTCCCTATTTTCAACGATACGTCGCTACATACTCAACTCAATAAGTATATTTTACTAGTTTCAACCTTATCCCGTTACTTAATTTCTGCCAGCATGGCCTTCACATGCGAGTCTTTTAGCTTATTAAGCGCCACCACTTCAATTTGGCGAATCCGTTCGCGTGTGACGGACATCGATCGCCCTACTTGCTCCAGGGTCCAAGGCTCATCTCCTCCAATCCCAAATCTCAACCGAACGACTTGCTCCTCTCGAGGATTGAGCACCTGAAAAATTTTGGCGAGCCATTGGGCATCTGATTTACGCGAAATCTCTTCGTCTGGAGCTGCACAGTCCAGGTCAGGAATCAACTCACCTAACTGCGTTTCTCCATCAACAGACGGAGCATCTAATGAGACGGGCTCTTGAAACGCTTCTAAGGTTTCTTTGACTCGCTCCTGACTCATATCCAACACTTGCCCAATTTCTTCAAAGGTGGGCTCACGGTCAAACTGTTGTGTCAGTCGTTGCGCGGTTTTGGCAATTTTAGTCGAGGCTTCATTGGTATGGACCGGCACCCGAATCGTCCGGCTCTGATCGGCGATGGCCCGCGTGATCCCCTGGCGTATCCACCACGTGGCATAGGTGCTGAATTTAAATCCACGAGTGTGATCAAAGCGTTCGGCCCCTTTCATTAATCCAATATTTCCCTCCTGAACCAAGTCTAAAAAATTCAAGCCGCGCCCAAGATATCGCTTGGCCACGTTCACGACCAGACGAAGATTGCGTTGCACCAAAGTATCCTTCGGCTCTTCGATTTCTACGCGAACTTTCTGGATTGAACAATCTAGCACTCCAGCCTGTTGATGTATTTTTCCCCCGGCTTTCCCTTTCGAGACCGCTACGGTTTGTAACGTCCGCACACATTCCAGGCTCTCATCGATAACCGGAGACGAAAAGCCTTTTAAATCTATTGTTTTTTGTAAATGCGCGTGAATGGCCTCAACTTCAGGGTGCTTTTGTAATTTCTCAGACAAGACAAGGGCTTGCTTGAGCAAGGTTCGAAGTTGGGTGGTGCCATCATACAGACGTACTCCCAAGCTCAGTTCTTCATCGGCATCCAACAAGGGACGGGTACGGAACCCTCGAAAATACATGGACTCTAAATTCACTGAAGCCGCCTCGAGGACTTGCTTGCCCTGCTCATCTTTCTCCCAGCTTCCACTTTTCCGCTTTGAAGACGTTCGAGATACGAGAGCGGCTCGCTTGATGACCCGTCGTTTTTGTAAATATGGTGCATGATCTGTCTTGGCTTGCGTCAACGTTGGAATAGCCTGAAGTGTGGTCATCACAACCCCCTTTTCAAAAATGGCCTGCGTGTCTTACCAATTCCATCATCCAGATATAGTTGTACCATCCCGTCATGAAAGGGGAATTAACAGAACATTAAAACTTTTTAATGGAAGCGAGAGAAAAAAAGGGAAATCGTCAGGTCTTCGTTGAAGACAATGGCAGAAAAACCGTAAAACAGGACCCGCCTTGAACCGTGCTTTGCAGGTTAATAGTTCCATGATGAACATCAACGATCCACTTACAAATAGCCAAGCCTAAGCCCGTACCTTTGGTCGCATGGGCACGAGCTTCGTCTGTGCGGTAAAAACGATCGAATACCCGGGTATGACTCTCCGGAGCAATGCCAATTCCATGGTCTTGGACAATAATTTTGGCCTGGTTCCCCGCCACAACTAATGCCAACTCAACCACTTGGCCCTCTTCAGAATATTTCACAGCATTGTCGACAAGATTCAATAAGAGTTCACGTAATCGCAGGTCATCCCCTTCCACCACGACCGGTTCAACGTTCGTGATGACAGTCTGAATTGAACGTTCCTTTCCTAAAATTGCCGCTTGTTGGTGAATTTCTCGAAAGAGATCATCTAACTGCACGGGAAGCATTTTTAATTTTATCTCTCCAAGATCGGCACGTGATAAAAATAGTAATTCATCCACAATCCGGCTCATACGATCAATCTCTTCCAAATTACTTTCCAAGACCACCCGATAATCTTCCGTTTGACGAGGACGGCGCAAGGCCAATTCGGTTTCACCTTTGGTAATCGTGAGCGGCGTCCGCAACTCATGAGAGGCGTCAGCACTAAATTGGCGGATTTGTTTAAATGACACTTCTAAACGACCAATCATGTCGTTAAACGTTGAGGCCAACTGACCAATTTCATCATTGGAATGAGGCGTCAGAATTCGCTGACTCCAATCGCCAGCCGTAATGCGGCGAGCCGCTTGCGTAATGGCATGTACGGGTCGCAGAGCGCGTCCTGCCAAAAACCATCCCCCCATTAACGAGACCAGTAACGCAATGGGGGAGGCAATATACAATCCAACCAATAATCGACGTAACATCCGATCAGTTGGTCCCAATGATGTGCCTACTCGCAAAACATTGACCAATTGTTCATCCTGCCGAATGGGAACAGAAAGCAAACGAAGGGAAATCCCTTTGGTGAATTGAAATGATTCGAAGGTTGATTCTCCTTCAAGCGAAGCCCGAAAGGCGCTTTGACTCAGGGGAATTTCTCGACTTTGAATGTTGGAGGATTGAATCGTGACTTGCCCGGCTGGCCCAAAAATTTGAAAAAATTTATCCAACAGCGCCAGTTCAGGGAATTCTTGCGAGAGATCTTCAAAAATGAGGAACGGCCCAAATCGATGCTCCCCTAATGTCCGAATGGCCACCGCGGCTGCTTCATCGAGGGAGGCATCCACCTGTTCTCGCAGGGCCCGTGACATCACCAAATATAATGCCACAGCAAAGAGGAGCAGAATAAGGGCTAACGCCGAGCCATACCATAAGGTGAGCCGAACTCGGATCGAGGTATTACTCACCCATCAGACCTCATCATATACCCACTCCCTCGGATGGTTTGAATGAGACTGCGTTCGCGCCCCTTATCAATTTTATTTCGGAGGTAACTAATATACACATCAATCACATTCGTGAAGGTATCAAAATCGAGATCCCACACATGCTCGGCAATCATTGAGCGCGTCAAAACCCGTCCAGCATTTCGCATCAAGTATTCCAGCAGCGCATATTCCTTGGTCGTAAATTCCAACCGCTGCTCGCCACGAGTAACCTCTCGCGTCACCGGATTCAGAACCACGTCCTCCACTTGCAGAATTCCTGATGGCGCACCCCCAGCACGCCGAAGCAAGGCCCGCGCTCTGGCGAGTAATTCTTCGATGGCAAAGGGCTTGGTTAAATAATCGTCAGCCCCAGCATCAAGACCTCTGACGCGTTGATCCACCTCTGAACGGGCCGTCAAAATCATCACCGGAGTTTTGACACCAGCCGCACGCGCACGTTTCAGCACTTCGACTCCAGGTAACCCTGGCAACATTAAATCCAGAACAATAAGGTCGTAATCGACCGTTTGCGCCCAATCTAATCCACCAGCTCCATCAGCACAGACATCCACGGCATAACTTTCTTCTTCTAATGCACGTCGGATAAAAGACGCGACTTTTGGTTCATCTTCAACAACTAAAATTCGCATAATATTGAAATGGTACCATCTAGAGATCGGAAGGGAGAAGGGCCAGCACCATTTAAGGAAAATCCGATTATTCCTATGACTGCCTATAACCGACCTGCCTGAGGCTCACAATGATACACAAAAAAAGGCCTCGTCAGATTCATGACGAGGCCTTTTTTCCATTCTCTAGAATGTCCTTGGATTAAAGATGATCGACCAGGCTCCGCAATTTATGGCTACAACTCGGATGCCGGAGTTTCTTCAAAGCTTTGGCTTCAATCTGACGAATTCGTTCACGCGTCACATCAAAGTCCTGCCCAATTTCTTCCAAGGTATGATCGGTGCTATCACCAATCCCAAATCGCTTTCGAATGACCGTCTCTTCCCGTGGCGTCAGCACTCCTAACGCATTAGCAATTTGGCGTTGCAGGTCATATCGATTAGCCGCATCCATGGGGGACACGGCATTTTTATCTTCAATCAAATCACCTAATTGACTATCTTCTTTCTCTCCAATCGGGGTTTCCAATGAAATGGTTCCTTTGGAAATATCCAACATCATGCGAACCTTTTCCGGAGTCAAACCCATCCGTTCTGCTATTTCTTCGGGAGTCGGTTCACGCCCCAATTGCTGCACTAATTGTCTGGCCGTCCGTGCCAGCTTCGTGTTCGCTTCAATCATATGGACAGGAATCCGAATGGTCCTCGCCTGATCAGCAATCGCACGAGTCACGCCTTGTCGAATCCACCACGTCGCATAGGTACTAAATTTATACCCACGTTGATATTCAAACTTGTCCACTGCCCGCATCAATCCAATATTGCCTTCTTGAATGAGATCAATAAACTGTAAGCCTCGATTCGTATATTTCCGAGCAATACTGACCACCAAGCGCAAATTGGCTTCAATCAATTTCGCTTTGCCTCGCTTCACCTTCTCTTCAGCATTCGCTAAAATGATCAATGCGGATTTAAACTCGTCCAACGGCATAGCCAACACATCCGTCTGAATGTGGGCAAGACCCTCTTGAGCCGCTTGAACCTCTTTCTTCAGTCGTTCAATGTCTTCAGGGGTTAGTTGAGACTTTCGTCGACTGCTGCCCACTTTTGTCACAGCCTTTGGTTTCTTTCCAATGACCTGAATCCCATCTTGACCCGCAAAGCCCAGCTTCTTGGTATTCCGTGCCACCACCAGATCAGCCGTACGAACTTCCTGCCCTACATCCTTGACCCGCATCAGCATGGCATCTTTCACGCGTTGATGCAGATTTAATGACTCGATTTGATCAACATACTGCTCGATAACCGTGTTGAGCCGTTTATCAATGTGGGCTTGTTTGGTTTTGGCGGTTCCTTCTTCTCGATTTTGGGTATAGAGTGAGAGGAGGTTCCTCCCGAGCTTCCGAACAGTGACCAACCCTTCAAGGGTCCGAAGACGAAGCTCTTCATCCTCCGGGTCACTCACCGTTGGCTCTTGGTCAGTCGCATCCTCATCCTCTAATGTTTCCTGAATTAAGACAATATCCCGCACCCGAATTTCTTCTAGTTTCAATTGGTCATGAAGCGACTCAAGATGCTGAATCGTGACTGGCATGCCATACACTGAGCAAGCCAAATCTCGCTTCCCTTCTTCAATATGCTTCGCAAGCTCAATTTCTCCTTCACGGGTCAAGAGCGGCACGCGACCCATTTCCTTCAAATACAGTCGCACGGGATCATCAATCCGTGTAGGTTCGCCTGGAGTTAAGTCGATGTCTAAAGAGGAATCAGTCTCCTCTTCCGCATCTTCAGCATCCTCAACTCCCGCGCCCTTTTTCAGTGAAGCCAACTGCAACACGGTCCGTTTGACAGGATCAATGACTTGGATACTGGCCTCATGTAACGCGCCCAAGATCGCATGTAATTGTTCAGACGTGATTTGATCGGCAGGAAGTTCATGCGTCAAATCCTTCAAGGTGATGTGCCCTTTCGGTCGACCCACTTCAATCAACCGTTTAATCACCTCAACCAATGTTGTCGTTTTTCCCATACATGGCTCCTTAAGAAAATAAAAAACGCATCCCAATCATAACACTTTTCTGGAAATCTCATGAGTAATCAATTTTTATGGTCTATCCCGGTCAAATGTTTCAATACAGGCCTTGATTTGATAACGCACAAGTGGCTTGAAAAGTTCAGACAAAATGAAAAAAAGACGTGCCTGAAAATTTCAAAAAAAGACTACGTGATTCGCAGCAGAAGCGAAACCAGGAATTAGAACTATTGTTTAAGAAAATTAAAGGAATAGTGAGAAGGCAAAATATTAACACACTTTACGAAAATTTTCATTGAAAAGTAAAGAGATATGAGTTTATCCCCCACAAAATCATCTCCTGAAAATTACGTGTTTTTACTTACATATAAAGCCCTTAGCTTTTCTCTCGCACGATCAATGAAATTTCATAAACTTCTAATTTCATTGCACTTTTCATGAACATTTCATTCTTCGCTCTATCTCCCCTGCAAGCAACCTATTTTTAGCAACCATCAAGAAAGCCCCATAATATCCGAAAAGATAAGAGGAAGAGGACGGTCCTCCCCCAAACTTGAAAGACCTTGATGAACAGCCAACTTACAGAAAGGCGGCCCCATGATTAAGCTCCTTTTAGTAGAAGATGACGAAATAGAAGCGTTGAGGATAAATAATATGCTGAAGGAAGGGCTCCAAAATCAATTTACATTGGAGCAGCGATTCTCAGTCAGTGAAGCCTTAGATCTCGTCCAAAAGGAAACCTTTCAAGCCATTATCTTAGATTTACATTTACCGGAAGGACAAAGCTTCGAATCCATTCCTCAATTTATTCAATACTGCCCAGGCGCTCCCATATTGATCCTGAGTGGCGTGGAAGATGAAGCCCAGGCCATTCATGCCGTGAAAAGTGGCGCTCAGGATTACTTAATCAAAGGACAGACCAGCAGCTCCACCTTGTGCCGTGCCATCCGTTATGCCATGGAGCGTCATCGTGCAACTCAACGTATCACGCAACTGGCCCATTACGATCATCTCACAGGATTGGCCAACCGTGGCCTTTTCTACGAACGTTTAAACTGTGCCGTGGCTCGATGTAATCGCAACGATATGGCCATGGCCCTCATGTTTTTAGATTTAGACCACTTCAAAGCGATCAATGACTCCCTCGGCCATGAATGCGGTGATACGTTACTCAAAACGGTGGCCACACGAATCAAAAAATGTATCAGGGAAATTGACACCGGGGTGCGCTTAGGCGGAGATGAATTTGCCATTTTACTTGAACAAATCATCTCGGTCGAAGACGTGGCCGCCGTTGCACAACGTATCCTTCAACTGTTGGCTCAACCCATCATGGTCAATCACCATCAGCTGCAGGTGACGGGAAGCCTTGGCGTCACGATCTACCCTTGGGATAGTGCCAACCCACAAGCCCTTCTCTCTCACGCCGACGCAGCCATGTACCGGGCTAAAGCACAAGGGGGGAATAATTATCAATTCTATACGGCCGGAATGAAGACCGCTGGACTCGATGGCTCAACCCTTGAGGTCGAATTGAGTCGAGCCTTGGCTAAAGAAGAATTCCTCTTGCACTACCAACCCCAAATGAATCTTCGCACCAAGCAAATCATCGGAATGGAAGCGTTGTTGCGTTGGCACCATCCCTATCAAGGACTGATTGGCCCCAATCAATTCATTCCGCAAGCTGAAGAAAATGGCATGATCATTCCGATTGGCGAATGGGTCTTGCGAGCGGCAAGCAAACAAGCCAAGTATTGGGAAAAACAGGGCTTCTCTTCCCCTCACGTCGCAGTCAATTTGTCGGCTCGACAAATTCACCAGGGGAATTTACCTGCCCTCATTCAAGATATCCTTGAACGTTCCCATTTGGATCCAGACAATCTCAAGCTAGAATTAACAGAAACTTTTCTCCTTCATGAAACAGAGGCCACGCTCACAACCCTGCGCGAACTCAAAGCCATGGGCGTCCATCTTTACATTGATGATTTTGGAGCTGGATATGCATCACTACGATATCTCAAATCATTTCCCGTTGATGGTATCAAACTGGACCAAAGCCTTATTCAGCAACTCCCGCATAGCACCAATGACGCCGCCATTGTTATTGCGGTCATCTCTCTTGGAAAATCCTTAGGGCTACAAGTGATCGCAGAGGGCGTGGAAACCCAGGAGCAAGTCGATTTCCTCGAAGAGCATGGCTGTGATGCCATGCAGGGCTATTGGATTGCCCCTCCGCTTCCAGCCAATGAGAGCGCCCACCACATGGCTCAGATCTGCTAGGTCAAAAGAGAGAAGACAAAAACAGAGAAAGAACCAAACCGACACCATTTTTTTTTCTGGGACGTACCCTCCTCTTTACGTTCTTCGTAGTCTTTTTTCGTTATTTCTTTCTCCCACTTCTTCCTTTCCACATTGCCCTTCTACCAGCTGTTCTATTCACTAAGAAGATCACTGATTGAAACAGATTTTCCTGACAGGTATGATACACAACACGTATTCATTCTTTCCTTCCTTCTTTTTTCTCACCAATAATCCCTGAGGGCTTCCAGTGGCCAAAAAAATTATCGAGACGCTTCAGAGGGATTGGTCGTCATTGCCAGTAAAATCCTCCTGCACCAGATTTATAAGAAGACTTATCCCCTTCAGCGTTCCAAAAAACTGAGTCGCCCATGGTACCTCAAATTTCACAATTTCCACTCACCAATCTTCGCCTGTTTATTGTCGGTGGGCACCCAAGCCATCGATCCGTCTATAGTCAATGGATTGAGCACACGGCTTCCCTTCACGTCGCCATCCAGGAAATGGAAACTGGAGAAGAAACCCTATTGGCCTGTGCACTCTCCCCTCCACACGGCATTCTCCTAGACAATCAACTTCCCGATATGACTGGGTTAGATTTCCTGGAGAAAGTTAGTCGCACGCGTTGGCCCTCTGAGGCACCCAGTATTTTCCTCATAGGAGATGGCAATGAGGAAGTGGCCGCTCGGGCCATTACGTTGGGAGCCCACGATTACTTCATTAAAAACACGCTCTCTCAGGAATTCCTTTGGCGACATATTCAGCAAGCGATCCACCCATTGATGACACTGAAACGTATTCAAGCCCTTGAACGTCAAGCAAGCATCATCCTTCAATCCTCAGGAGATGGCCTCGTCGTGGTTGGCACAGATGGGCGCATCCGCTTTACGAACCCCGCAGCCGAACACCTCTTTCAGCTATCACACGAGCAACTGGTCGGAACACCTTTTGAGCATCCATTGGTACAAGGGGAAACAAGAGAAATTACTATTCGATGTGGAGACGCGCAGACCACACCCGTGGAAATGAGGGTGATCCCAATTGAATGGGAGAACGCACCCGCCTATCTCACCTCCTTGCGTGACTTAACAGAACGCCGAAAAGCCGAAGAAGAACGGCACCGACATGAAACAGAACGGCAATTTGCTCAAAAACAAGAAAGTTTGGGGGTACTGGCAGGAGGTATTGCTCACGACTTTAACAACTTACTGATGTCAATCGTCGCACGCGCAGGATTAGCTTTACGATCGCTCCCTCCGGACTCCAAGGCTCGCGAACATTTACAGATTATTGAAAAGTCTGGGCTTCGTGGAGGAGAACTGGCCAACCAAATGTTGACCTTTGCAGGAAAAACGCAATTAGATTTCCAGGTCATTCATCTCCAACAATTCTTCAAAGACATCAAGGCATTTCTGCGATCAACGATATCCAAGCGCATTACCCTCACGCTCAATGTGTCATCCAACCTTCCACCCATCCGTGGAGATCGCTCCCAGCTCAGGCAATTGCTCATGAATATTGTCACGAACGCGGCGGAAGCCATTGGAGACCAAGAGGGAACCATTCAGGTACGGACCAATATCATCGATACCTCCACGCACGATCTCCGCAATTACCATATTATGGGCGATCTGCCCTGTGGGCCGTGTGTCTCCTTCACGATTCAGGATAGTGGATGCGGCATAAAACCGGAATTGATCCCAAAAATTTTTGATCCATTTTTCTCCACAAAATTTCCCGGGCGCGGATTGGGCTTAGCTGCACTTTTAGGGATTGTTCGTGGACATGGCGCCGCTATTGCCGTATACAGCCGCATGGGTGAGGGCACTGAATTTTTATTTTTGTTCCCAACCACCAATGCACCTCTTCCAAAGAACATCCCTTCCCTGACATTACCTCAAGAACTATCAAAGAACTCCTTCCGATCCAAAGTGCTCGTTGTCGATGACGAAGAAGAAGTGAGGACGGCCTGCTCCCTCATCCTGAAAGAAATTGGCTTTGATGCCTTGGTAGCTCAGGACGGGAAAGCCGGCGCTCAAATTTTCGAACAGTATCAGGGGGAGATTGCCCTCATCTTCCTCGACCTCACCATGCCGCATCTGGATGGAGGGAAATTAGCTGAGCAGATTCGAATAAGAGACCAAGATGTCCCCATTCTCGTGTCTAGCGGATACCCAGAAGAAGAAGCCATGAAACATTTTACGCAATCTGGCATTAACGCCTTTATCCAAAAACCGTTTCAAGTCGAAATCCTCATTGCCAAAATCCAAGAACTTATAGGGGGAAAAGCGAAAAGTGAGAAGTGAACCGCAGGAAGCCATAGCTCAACGTACATTCGACTTTTTCCTTTTCCCATTTCACTTCTCCTGATGATACCGATATCCCCCACTCATATGCTGCTCTAGGGTTGACGACAAACCCAAATGATTGCGATACAAAGTGGAATCAATTATAGATCTGTTATCAGGAGCCAACGCTCCGGACCGTTCAAAATATTGCGTGGCTTCTTGATGACGATCTAATTTATGGAGCGTCAGGGCCGCATTGAAGTGGGCTTCGACCAACAAGGGATTCACCTGTATCGCAGATTCGAATAATTCAAGCGCGGCGTTCCATTCGCCAACATGATACTGATCAATTCCCTTCATATTCAGCGCCGCCGCCTCTGGCTCAGCCATTGGCAAAATGGCTAAGGGGACAGACTGCGGAAAGCATCCGCTCATGCTCAATACGCAGATCACCATGATGACTCCAAACCACCCTGACGTCGTTCTTATTTGGAAAAAATTATTCATGATTGACCCTTCATAATCAAGAGTTGCTCTCATGACTCCATCCTCGGAATCACACCCACCCACCATCAGCCATGATGTCATTATCATCGGCGGCGGCTCAGCTGGCTATGCCGCAGCGCGCACAGCCGAAGCGGAAGGCGCGAATGTCGGCATCATTGACCACGGCCCGCTAGGTGGTCTTTGTATTTTACGCGGCTGCATGCCTACGAAAGCCATGCTCCGATCATCCGATATTGCGGCACTGATCCGCCGGGCACCAGAGTTTGGGGTTCATGCCTCAAACCTGCAAGCAAATCTCAATGCCATTATTGACCGAAAAAATCGTTTAATCAAGGAATTCACCGACTATCGAATTGCGGCGCTCCAACATCCTCGATTTACGCTCTATCAAGAAAAGGCTCACTTCCTCACTCCAACATTGATACAAGCCGGCCCCCATCTCCTTTCAGCCAATGCCTTCATTATTGCGACAGGATCGGTGGTCTCACGCATTCCGATTCCTGGATTGGAAGAAGCCGGATATCTCACCAGTGATGATGCGCTGGAACTTCGCACCCCTCCCGATTCTATGATTGTCTTGGGTGGTGGAGCGGTGGCCATGGAGCTCGCGCAATTTTTCTCACGGATTGGTGTCAAGGTCAGTGTGATTCAGCGAAGCGAGCATATATTGTCTCAAGTAGACCAAGACTTGGCCGTGCCTGTCGAAACCCAACTCCAAGAAGAAGGCATGATGATCTATACCAAAACTTCGATTCAACGAGTGACTGAATCATCTGATGGATTGAAAACCGTACATTTCTTCCATGACGGTCAGCCTCAGCAGATCTCAGCCACAACCATCCTGCAAGCGTTAGGGCGACACGCCAATATCGATGGATTACAATTGGAAGCCGCTCACGTTGAAATGAAAAAGAAAGCCATTGCTGTCAATAAATCCATGCACACCTCTCAGCCCCATATCTTTGCCGTGGGCGATGTGAATGGATTGCATGAAATTGTACATCTCGCGATTGAGCAGGGAGAAATTGCCGGGTGGAACGCCGTGCATCAAGATCGGCCACAAAGACAATACAACGACCGGCTAAAAGCACAAGTTACGTTTACGGATCCTCAAGTGGCCAGCGTCGGATTATCCGAAGGAGAATGTCAGGCTCAACAGATACCCTTTCTTGTGGCCTCCTACGCATTCAATGACCACGGCAAATCCCTTTGCCTTGGGGAACTACATGGCCACGTCAAAATTCTGTGTCATCCTCAATCGGGTGAAATTCTCGGGGGCCATATCGTTGGCCCGGAAGCCTCAGAACTCATTCACGAAATTATTGCCATCATGTATTTTCATGCCACGGTTCGTGACCTCTTGCGAATTCCTCATTACCATCCCACGTTGGCAGAAATTCTCACCTACCCGGCCGAAGAACTGGCAGACCAACTCCCTCCAGCTTCGTAGACAAATCGTTGGTCTTATTCTTTTTCTCCATATGATTTTCCACAGGCCGCACATTGCCCGTCGTCAATTTGTGCATCAATTGGCAACGCAGCAACCATGGGCTTCCCTTGTAGCACTCGGGCCCACCAAGAAGACCGATGCTTCATAATCCACTTCGGTAATAAAAGGAAGACCAACACCAACAATCCCCCGGCAAGCATGAATGGCCACTGCAGGGTCACGACCGTACTTCCCAGATACGTGAACGCGAACGTGGGAGGTGCCATACCTACCAATGTCGCAAACGCAAACGCTTTAAGACTCATCTTGGTCAGTCCGGCACCATAACTCACAATATCGAACGAAAAAGCCGGCACAAGCCTGGCTGCCACCATTAAGCCCATTAAATGACGATCCGAACATTGCTCGCAAAAGGTGATATCCTGTTTCAGCCACCGCCTCAAGACATCCCGTCCCAAAGCCCTCCCGATAAGAAAACTGATAATGGCTCCTAACTCGGCACCGATCAACACAAAGACTGCGCCCCAAAATGGCCCATACGCTGCCCCAGCCGCTAAATCTATGGGCAGACTAGGAATAGGACTCACGACCACCGCCAACGTCATCAAGCCCATCAAGGCGAAAGGCCCAGCCATGCCCAAGTCATGCAGAAGCGAGGTAAGTTTTTCCGGATTGAGAATTTCTTGCAAAGGCGTGTATTGAATCAAACCGTAAAGACCGGCAATTGCCAGCAAAACGAGAATCAATTTTCCAAAACGTGAAGACATAGACTTGCTATTGAATATCTTTCCTGGCTTACTGGCTTTTATGGTTTATTCGTACTGATGTAAGCATGAATAGGTCTGTTCAGGTAGGCCGATCATTACAAGGCTTTTGTCCTATCCATGATTTTTTGTTCGTAACGAATCCCCTCAATGTAGTACTACAGGAAAACCCATTAAGAGCGATGCTATCGAGAAACGATCAAAAACGATCCAGCAAACAAGAAGAGAAATTGGTATAAATTCATATAACGGAGTCACACATGGCTGATCCTACTACCACGTCAAACGATTCACCCAACTCATCGACTGGCAAAATTCTCACAGGAATCATTTTTCTCCTAGGCATAGGAGCATTTATCTTTTTTGATTTAGGCCAGTATTTATCCCTTGACTCACTCAAAGCCAATCGCGATCTCTTATTGAACTATACTGAATCCCACTATGCAATTGCCGTTGGGACTTTTATTCTCATCTACATACTCCAGACGACATTTTCTTTGCCAGGCGGGGCCATTCTCACGCTAACAGGTGGCTTTCTATTTGGCAGTCTGATGGGAACCGTTTTTGTCAACGTTGGCGCGACTATTGGAGCGACTCTCGCATTTTTAGCCGCTCGGTATCTTTTGCGAGATTGGGTCGAACGCAAATTCGGCGACCGCTTGGATACCATTCAGGCAGGATTTGCTCAAAATGCGTTTAGCTACCTCATGACTCTGCGACTGATTCCAGCTTTTCCATTTTTCCTGGTGAACCTAGTTTCAGGCCTGACACGCGTCAACCTCGGAACCTATGTCCTTGCGACATCCCTTGGCATCATTCCTGGCAGCTTTGTCTTTGCCTTTGCCGGACGCCAGCTTGGCTCCATTAATTCCTTGAGCGAAATTGCCAGTCCGCCGGTTTTATTAGCCTTTACACTCTTAGGCCTCTTGGCACTGATGCCCATCGCCTATCGAAAATGGACAGACAAAAAGTCGCATTCCATATAAGCATAAAGACAAACCCGTACTTTTTTAGCAATCCCGAGGCATCCTATGAACACGACTCCTGCGACAGACAATCCGGCATTGATTCTTCCGCAAGATCAATTCAATGAAGAATTGGTCAATAATGTGCATCCACCACAATGGAAAAACCCCACGCCATCGGGACAATACAATTTAGTGGTCATTGGCGCAGGGACAGCCGGGTTAGTCACGGCCGCGATCGCCTCAGCCCTCGGAGCAAAAGTCGCGCTCGTCGAACGACATCTGATGGGCGGCGATTGTTTGAACGTCGGCTGTGTCCCTTCTAAAGGCGTTATACGTGCCGCCAAGGCTTGGACGGCGGTCAAGGAAGCCAAGCACTTCGGCTTATCTATACCTGGAGAAATCAAAGGGAATTTTGGCGAAGCCATGGCTCGGATGCGAAAACTCCGCGCACGCATCAGTCATGTCGACTCGGCTCATCGCTATACGAAGCTTGGGGTGGATGTGTATATGGGCAATGGTCAATTCACTGACTCCAATACCATTGATGTGGCTGGCACCAAACTGAAATTTGCTAAAGCCGTGATTTGTACCGGAGCTCGAGCAGCGGCTCCGCCAATTCCCGGACTGGAACAAACTGGATATCTGACGAATGAAAGCGTGTTTTCTTTAACGGAATTGCCTCCTCGACTCGGTATCATCGGCGCAGGGCCCATTGGTTGTGAAATGGCTCAGTCTTTCGCTCGTTTCGGCAGCCAAGTGTTTCTTTTCGAACAATCCGATCACGTCCTCCCGCGTGAAGATAGCGATGCCGCAGCGGTCGTTCAAAATCAAATGAAACAAGACGGGGTACAGTTTGTCTTTAACTCCAAAGTGCAAAAAGCTGAACAACGAAACCAGACAAAAATCATTCAATATGATACCAACGGGACCCAACAGGAAATCGTGGTGGATGAAATTCTGGTCGGAGTCGGGCGAGCGCCAAACGTCGATGGTCTTGGATTAGAGAAAATTGGCGTAGAGTTCGATCCCCGAGCCGGGGTCAAAGTCAATTCTCGTCTTCAAACGACAAACCCAAAAGTGTATGCAGCCGGAGACATTTGCTTTCCCTTCAAATTCACTCACACGGCAGATGTCTTAGCTCAAATTGTTATTCAAAATGCTTTATTCCCCCATCCTTTAGGACTCGGGTATGCCAGCACCGAGAACCTCATCATCCCTTGGGCCACGTATACCCAACCAGAAATCGCCCATGTGGGTATGTATGAGAATGATGCCAAAGCTAAGGGCATAGAAATAGATACCTTCACCTTTCCGATGCATGAAGTCGACCGGGCGATTCTGGATGGAGAAGATGAAGGGTTTGCACGAGTCCATGTCAAAAAGGGTACAGATCAAATCGTGGGCGCCACCATTGTGGCTTCCCACGCTGGGGATATGATTAGTGAGTATACCTTGGCCATGAAAGGTGGGCTCGGATTGAATACAATCGCCAGCACCATTCACCCCTACCCCACACAGGCAGAAGTGGTGAAAAAAACGGCAAATGCCTGGCGAAAAACTACGCTTAGTGAAGGCAAAAAACAGTTCTTAAAGAAACTTTTTTCTTGGACCCGTTAATCGTGAAAAGGAAATGGATGATGCGACAGATACACAGACCAAAGGTATTTTCTTCACTCACGATAGGGCTAGCGCTTGCACTCGTCATTTCACCAATCACATTGGCAGAAACGCAAGAAACATGGCCAGTTGGAACATTTTCTTTAGCTCAACCTGGAACGATATTCCCCCCTGAATGGAAGCCTCTCACCTTTGAAAAAATCTCCACTCACACCCAATATGACCTGGTCAAAGATGGGGATGCCATCGTCGTCAAAGCCGTGAGCGACCAATCATCTTCAGGAATGACCAGAGAGATCCGCATTGATCCCCGCGAATTTCCTGTCATCGAGTGGCGCTGGAAAGTCACTAACGTTCTCAAGAACGGCAATGTGAACAAAAAATCAGGAGACGACTACCCTGCCCGACTCTACATTACATTTGAATATGACAGTACGAAAGTTGGTTTTTTCGAAAAAGCCAAATATGAGACGGCCAAACTCATTTATGGCCAATATCCTCCGATTGGAGCCATTAATTATATTTGGGAGAGCAAGAGTCCAATTGGCACAATGGTCCCCAATCCTTACACCGATCGAGTCAACATGATCGTCATTGAAAGCGGAGAAACCCGACTGAACGAATGGATCACCGAAGAAAGGAATGTCTTCGAGGATTACAAAAAAGCGTTTGGAGAAGATCCCCCAAAAATATCAGGGGTGGCCATCATGACGGATACGGATAATACCAAAGAACGAGCCGTGGCCTACTTTGGAGATATTGTATTTAAGAAAAAGTGAAAAGGGAACCGTAAAAAGTGAGAAGTCCGAATAACAAAATAAAGATCCCCGAGGCAAGACCACGGGGTATTAGAAGAGGGGTAACTGACGCAGGTCTTCTCTGGGACTGCCTTGGTTCTGCACATAATGTTCGACCACCCTCCAATTGCCGCCCTCTCCCACGGTGCCCACATAGTAGCCATCAGCCCAAAACTGCCCTCCCCACAACTCTGTCTTCAAGGCTGGTTTCTGCCGGAATAACTCGCGCCCGGTGATACTCTTGAACACTCGCACGATTTGTCCCGGAGCAATCTTCGGATGAGCAGAACATAACAGATGGATATGATCTCGATCACACCCCAATCGTTCAAACTCCATATCGTACCGCTCAGCAATCCCTCGCGTGGCTTCCACAATGATCTCGACAACATCCTCCGCTAATAAGGCCTTACGATATTTCACCGGAAAGACAATGTGATAATGAATCTGCCACGCACAATGACTCGCTTTGTGGACAGTACTTTCACTCACCCCCTAATTCTCGGAAAATAAGATCCCCGTGGCAAGACCACGGGGAATCGCAAGTTGAAAACCTAGAGATTTAACGACACCAACGACTCCTTGGATTGTACTTGCCCATACTTCACCATTCGCCTCTTAGCGGTATTACCATTTGACTTTTTACATTTCCCTTCTAACTTTTTCACGCATACGCGGGTTCATTGCCTGGTTTCCATTTGATATTACATCCAGCGCTGGGACGTTGCTGATTCGTTACAGGGTCTCCGGTTAGCACGGCATCAAGCGCCGTACGTAAATCCTGCCCATTCACGGACTTACCATTCCCCGGTCGACTGCTGTCCAATTGTCCGCGATAAACAAGGTGTCTTTGGCGATCAAAGACAAAAAAGTCTGGCGTACAGGCTGCGGTAAAGGCTTTGGCCACAGCCTGCGTCTCGTCATAACAGTAGGGAAATGCCCACCCCAATTGCTCAGCCATCTCCTTTAACCGCATTGGAGCATCAGCCGGGTATTCAGTACTATCATTGCTACTAATTCCCAAGATCCCGAGATCCTTCTTTTCATAATCCCGCCCTAGTCTGGTGAGTTCATCTTGCACATGCACCACATAAGGACAATGGCGACAAATAAACATCACCAACAGCGCAGCCTTGTCCCGAAAGGTTTCGGGAGATATCATCGCTTGGGTGCGCACATCGGATAACACGAAATCTGGCATCGGCGTCCCTAACGCAAGCATTGTGGATTCTTTTAAGGCCATCACAGGCTCCTTGGTTGAATACGTTCAATAAAATTCACCTATCGTGTATATCACGGATGCGTCGAGCACCTCAAAATTATCGATGGAGCTCACCGGCTCGCGATGAAAGAGGGAAGGAAATTATTGAGAATCTGGCGAAGAGCCCTGGGAGGATTGTTCGTGTTTCCACGTCCGAAAACGAGTCATTAATGCCTCTTTGACTTGATCCGGAATTGGCTCGGAGGGCAGTTGGCGTAACGTTGCCACGGTATATTTCATTTGGCGCAAATAATTTCGGCAGGCTAAACATAGACCCATATGCATTTGGAAGCGAAGGCGTTGACTCAGCGAAAATGAGCCTTCCAGATAATCAGTGATCAGTCCGGCTATTTCCTTGCACCGGAAATTACCAGCCATATAGCCCATAAGTTGTTGCTTGAAATTCTTATCCATTGCTGTTACCTACTATCTCCACGCACATAGGGGTCTAACACACGTCGCACTTTGGTCCGGGCTCGGTGTAATAAGACACGCTGATTGGTCTCACTAATGCTCAAAATATTACAAACTTCTTCGGCACTCACTCCCTCAACGTCCCGCAGGGTAATCACCTGCCGCTGAGTGTCAGGCAATCCATCAATGGCCGCCTCAATCGCGGTCCGGCATTCCTTTGACAGCAAAGCGCGTTCGGGTGTATCTGGTTCCCAACCTTGCGGAGGATCAGCCCAATGACCTTTCCCAGACCCTTCCGTGACAAATAGCGAATCTTCAAGCGAGGGGCCATCGTCTCCATCAGAATCGGAACCTGGCAATCCAAAAGGTTCATAACGGCGCTCTCGGGTACCTCGAGTCTTCGCGCGATTCGTGAGAATGCGGAACAACCATGTTTTAAAGGAGGAGCGGCCTTCAAACCTACCAATCCCTTCCAACACCCCCATCCAGGTTTCCTGCACCACCTCTTCCGCAACCGCTCGGCTGGGGACAAAAGACATGGCTAAGCGCAGCAAAGAGCCTGAATACAAGTCCATCACCGCAGCAAAGACCCGTTCATCACCACGTTGCAACGCCTGCACCAATCCAGGCTCATCAAGCTGAAGAGTTTCTTGTAAGGACGGAACGCCTAAGGCAAAGAACAGATTGAAAGACCTTGACCCAAAAAACAAAGACATGGCGAAGATTATCCACTGGATGCCGGTGATAATCAAGAACAATAAAATTTTAAGGAAAAAACGAGAAAAGAGGGAGGTGCGATTTAGGTGTCTTGAAAGATTTGGGCAAGAATGCCTGTGCGAGTAGTGCTTTTAGTTTTCTTGAGGAGATGTCGCACATGCTCTTTCACGGTATGTTCACTGATTTCTAAATGGCGGGCAATTTCCTTATTGGTCCAACCTTCGCTGATGTATTTCACAATCTCCGCTTCCCGATCAGTCAAACGGAATTGATCTTTCGTTTGATCAGGAACGATCCTCCGTTCACGGCCAATTTTTTCCATAAGGATGAGCATACAAGCATCATCGTTTGGGGAATGGGGCGCTAATGGAAATCCACGTAGCAACACTGGCGCATGCACATCGCCCGTCACTCGCCTCAATTCATGTTGTCCTTCAGAATTTTCTTCATCGCCACTTTCGATGAGATTTCTCAGGGAGACGCACAAATCTAAAATTTCTGTGGGCAAAATCTCCTGAGCCACGTCCCCAAATTGCGCGGTAATTATTTGTCGGCTCAACACTTCGGCTTCCGCATTCATAAAGAGGACATCGCCCGTCCCCGCAAAAAGCATCACACCTGGGATTGAGCGGCGCTCCGCAATGGCTTCAATGCGAGTCTGACCACCACCATTATGGCCATTTGACTGAGTGGAACATGGGATTCCAATCGATCGACGACTCACGAGGGACTCCAGGGAGATAGGTGAAATGTCATAGAGTTAACCAGAACCGTTATTTACTCCAAATGCTTGAGATCCTGGGAGCAAGATCCCCGAGAAGTTATTTCGGAAAGAGAGATGAAGAACTTAAATAAACGGGGAGAGAAAAGAGAGTAAAGGCGAGGAATTCCCCATGAAAACCAATAGCTCTAGGCACAACCTACAATACCTGTCCTATCCCATTGCGAGACTTGCATTCGGGAATCAACTCAAAGTCTCAACAATGTGCCCTTAAAACCGTGAACTGGTGAGCGTCACATCGGCATCAGCCCAAGCATCTGCAAATGCTTGTTGTGCCGCCTTAGCTTCTTCGAGTTTCCCCTGAGTTTCAAGACTTTTGGCAAGGCCAAAGAGAGACCACCCATTTTGTGGATGGGCCACAAGATCCTGGCGGTACACTTGCTCGGCTTGGTTGGGTTTCCCAGCTTTCAAAAAGATCGCGCCCAACACTTGGCGTGGAGGCAGATACCAATCCTTGGGTTCCGTATAATTCAGGCCATCCTCTATCGCAATCGCGTCCTGTATATGGGTAATGGCAGTGACATAGTCCCCGCCTTGCGCGGCAATTTCACCGGCCAACACCGCTTGCGCAATTTTGACAATCTGAGGAATCTCGTTTAAGTCGAATATGGTCAAATCAGCAAGAGCCGGATCCTTGGCAATGTTCTGTAAATCTTCAAGCTCCTGTGTCGCTAGATTCACCTTACCTTGTCGAAGAAAAGCCAAGCCCCTTACATAATGTCGAATACCGGCGGGATAGACCAAGTCTACCGGTGGAGCCGGCTCTTGCAGGACTTCCTCCCATTGTCCAAAGAGCGCCTTCGTAAAAAGCGGCATCAACCAAAAATGTTGCAGAGTCCCGGCAAACCCAGGATCCCGCATGGCTTCAGGACTCACCTGAGCCGCCGTATCGTTCGCCGCTTGTAAGGCCAGACGATGTTGTCCGGTCTTAATCGCAGCGGCCCAGAGAAAATGATAATTGTGTGGCACATAGGCGGCGGTATACAGGCTCTCCACATGAGCATGATGCAGATATTCCGCATCCACTTTCACCGCCCGTTGATTGGCCACCAAGGCATCCTGATACCGGCCGATTCGAATATATATATGCGCGGGCATATGCACCAGATGGCCAGACCCCGAAACCAACGCTGGCAAGCGAGCGGCACTGGAGAGCGCCTTTTCAGGATGCGG
Source organism: Nitrospirales bacterium (assembly GCA_965248225.1). Classification (GTDB taxonomy): domain Bacteria; phylum Nitrospirota; class Nitrospiria; order Nitrospirales; family UBA8639; genus Nitrospira_E. The sequence continues at coordinate 1,403,514 of CBDFIV010000015.1, read as the reverse complement.
AGAAGCTTCCAATGCATGAATATACAGATGATGCGCGAGGGGAAGATTGGGGTTGAGATCCAAGGCCCGTTCCAACGTCGAAACAATTTCTGTCGTCCAGCTTTGAGGCTTTCCGTCTTTCGTCCAAAAATTCCACGGATGCAAATCCATCAACGATTCCGCGAACAATGCTCTAATAACAGGATCCTCGGGAAATTGCCCAACCACCTGGCGCATGGCATCGGCATAGGTCACATCCAAGATTGATCGATCCACGAGAACCTCTTTGGCATAACGCTTGGCGACAGCCTGAATTAACGCCCGCTCCCTTCCGGTCGCCGTCTCTCGCAAAGCCATAGCCCGCTGAACCGCAGTATGCGCTTGAGGAACAACCGTATCATCCATCGGCGCATTAATATTCGGACCAAGCACTAAGGCCTCTCCCCAAAAACACATTGCACAGGTAGGATCGAGTGTCTGTGCATACTGAAACGATCGCGCCGCTTCGGCATGATTAAATCCATACATCAAAATCATCCCCTGGTCGAAATATCGCTGAGCCATCGGATGAGGAGTGGAAATCCGAAAATGATGTCTCCCCAGATTTCCCTGAAGCCGAACGGCTTTTTCTTTCGCCCAACCAAACTCGAGGAAAATCCCTTCAGTCATGATGAATAAGGCTAACCCAAGCCAAATAACCAAAACATATGTCTGTTTCATATTATCTCGTCTCCTCCCGGAAAAAACCGACCGTTTATTCTTTAGCCAATATCCTATGGGTTATGTACATGTTGTGACCTAAAGCATGAAGGAAAGTCACGCCATCATTTTCGAATGAACAGGAAACCCGTTGCCATCTCCTTGCTACTTGCTTACGACGACAGGAATGCCGCCTTTGGTTCCCAGCATGTAGGCCAAATCCCAAACATTATCTGACAATGTCCGTTATCTGACTATTCCAGTTTCTTCAATACAACGACATTTCACTCAATTGTTATCTAAACAGATACAACATTGTATCTAAACAGATACGAATTCGTGCATCAATTGTCTTGCCATTTTCTCACCTCACCAAACCCCTATTCTAATTTCCACTAACAAGTCAACAGATTGTGGGATTCCATTTCTCAACAATGCGTTTCTGGCCTATTTCATGCTCTTTAACTGGCTTTATCAATATAGATACCTAGGTTTTTCCAGATGTACTGCTCTGAACATTCAACCTGCGTCAGTCTGATGTTCAACCTTCTTAAAGGACGCCGGACCTTCCTCTCCTCCCTTCTCTCCCAGACAGAGAGTTCTAGCTAATTACCGTCTATAACCATCTCGAAAATTGCCATCAAACAAGAAAGCCAAACAAAGGAACGCCCTGGGAAAAAGACAAGACAGAAAGACCCTTTGATGCTCATGGCGCTTTCGTTATTAATTGGATGTATAGAACCCACGATTCACACCACGCCCCAAAAAGGAGAATGGTCATGAAAAAATTTCTGCGGGTCAGCCTAACAATTATCCTCACCGTCGCGATAAGCCCCTTCGAAGGATTAACTGGGTCAGCCTCTGCAAATGAGACACACCTCACCGTGGCCCTCTATCCCTATGTACCTCGTTTTGAGCAATTTCAAACGGCCATCCAGACTGAATGGGACAAAGTGCAACCCGGAGTGACCCTGAATTTCCTTCCATCCAGCGAGTGGGATGGTGGCTATTCAGACAATCCCCCAGCCAACGTGGATGTCTATGTCTTCGACGGCATGTTTTTCGACTACTTTTTGAGTCAGAAATGGTTGGAGGCTATGCAGGCTAGCGAAATCAGCAATCTAAACGATTTTGTCGGCTATGCCATAGAAGGCGTCAAAGTCGGAGAACAGTATTATGCACTCCCACAACTCGGGTGCGCCAACATTCTGTTTTACGAGAAAAATGATGGTGAACTGGCCAAAGCCACAAAACTCAGTGAAATCAATAGCACCCTGTCACAATGTACCTACACCAGCGAAATTCCTCCTGACCAACGTGGACTCATGCTGGATATGTCTGGCGGCACAACCAATGCCGCGCTGTATCTGGATACAGCCCATAGCATCACCGGACAATATCCATTTCCCTTGCCTCAGGATCAATCGCAAATTAATCCTGCCGCCATGAAGAACATGCGCGAGTTATTAGCCATGGCCAGTTATGAGAATGGAACTACCAGCGTCTCTCAGGATTACGAACGTGGCACATGGTTCAGCAAAGGCTGGGGACGCGCGCTCATCGGGTTTACCGAACACATGTCGGTCATGAGCCCAGAAACACGTCAAAACATCGGTTTTAAAGTCATGCCTCTCTCTGATATCGACAACGCCCCGTTGTTCTATGCCGACGTTGTCGGTGTCAATACCACAACCAATCAACGGGGAACCCGTACCCTCGCGGTGCAGCTCGCCAACGTCATCGCGGCATCAAACACAATGATTGCGAGTATCGGGCCAGACAACAGTAACCCCTATCCGCAATACCTCATGGCCACCCGCCCCAGTGTGTTTCAAGCCCTCTGGCAGACGTTTCCTCTGTACAAAGAAATGTATGCACTCATCACCAATGACGATCCAATCATGTTCAAGGTGGACAGCGAATCACGCGAATGGCTGGCCTCGATGAAGAGTACCATTACCTCTGATGCCCGACAGAACTATGCCTGTGGTTGTGACCAACCAGCCGCTCTACCCATTTCCGACAATACTGCGGCTACCGCAATTTGTAACACCACCTGTAAAAACAACGGAGGGTGGAATGGGCAATGGACCAACGCATACCCGGCGGCACAAGACGGATCAGTCTGCGGCTGCAACAGCTGTCCGGTGTCGTCAAACTAAATTTCTACGGGCTTACGTTCATAGGCCATTTTTTCTCAGACCCTGCTTTCAGGCCTTTTGGCAAAGCAACTGCATCATTGGGAGGCCCTATCAGAAATGATTTTTCTCAGTCATAGTTCAGCGGACAAACCTCGTTTACAACCGGTTGTTGATGCCCTGAAAAGTAACGAAATACAGGTGTGGTTTGATCAATCCAGTATTACGTACGGAGGGAACATTCTTCGGAAAATCTCTGAAGGTTTAGAACAATCAGAGAAACTCCTCGTTGGATGGTCGAAACATGCTGAAGCTTCCGACCATGTGTGGAACGAGATAAGTGGTTTTTATATGCATCACCCTGGCGGGGAATCTATTCTCTTTCATGTGCTGGATGAAACACCAATTCCAACGATTTTTTCTGCACGACGCTATTTTTACACAACCGGTGATCATATTCAGGATGCCACGATCATTTCCGGATGGATCTCGAATACACCCACCGAACCCATTGCCGATTTGCAACATGGTGTCTCAGAAATTCGGCTGCTTCGAAAACTTCCCCGCGGTCCTATAGTGCCATTCACCCTGATAACTGGAAACCTGATTTCTGCATATGCAGACACCTTCTCCTTACGAGCTAAAGCTGTAATGGTCATCAATAAGGCCATTCAATTGCGTAGAGATGCCGACCCTGATGATTCTTTCGTCACGACTATTGAACAGCATTTCTTGCCTAATATTGATGCCGTAGGCTCTTTTCCTTTTTGGCAACCTGCCTTTGAAGAAGCCTGCAAGCATGGCCCCCGAATGGTCGGAGCCATGCTCCTTGCTGAACCTGACGATTTATTTCCGGAAGCAGCAAGAAAAGATCGTGCTCGACTCTTACAATATCTGCAATCTATAAATCAACAAAGCGAGCACTCATAAAGAAAAAGATCTGTGAACCCCCTCGCCCCATAAAGGAAGTTGAATTCCTTGAAAATCATTCTCATCATTAATTTTTGAGGGCTACCATTATGCGAATAACATTTAAAAAACAGTACCTTCTGGCCTTCCTCCTCTCGGCATCTCTTTTCTTGATTGGAGGATTAACACCCCACACACTATTAGCTCAATCCGCGCTTGAAGAAACCCAAGAGCAAGCTATTTCCAAGATTGCTCAATATACCACTGGCTCAACAGATCAGACTGACCGACTGCTTGAACGGGCTGGCTACAACCCTTCAGTTCCTCAACAGACATGGAAATATTTTCCAGCGATTCGAAAGATTGAAACAGCCTATCTTGCAGCACAGGAAGCCGACCCCAAGCAGGGAGGCGGAAAATTTCTTGCACTGCTATCACAAGACCTGGCAAGACACTATGCACCAATTAAGCAAGAACAAGCTCTTGCGCAGTACTTAGAAGCCTCAATTGATTCCCCAGTAAAATTTCAAAACCCTAGGGGGCCACCAAGAACCTCCCGCCTACCTCATGACATCAGCATGGCTATAGATAGAATTGCCGACTATACAACAAGAGGTCCGCTAGGCAGTCCTCAAACAATCCTTCAAACTCATTTTGGTCTGACGCAAGACCAAGCATATGCTCTCTTAGGCAAAAGCTCTTCTACTGCCGAAGCATATAAGGTCGCCTTACTCCAAACGCCTGAAAACGAAAGAAGTGAAAAAGTCAAAAACCTCACAAGAGACGTGGCAAAACATTATGAGGCTGCCCGCCATGAAAAAGTATTTCTTGCGTTTCTTGGACGACCTCCTTCAGAGTCGCCAGGTTTTTCTGGCGGCCCCGGCACTGAGCCACCTGGAGGTAGTGGATTTAAGGATCCAGGTTCTCCAGGCTCACCTTCGAGCGGAGGTGGGGGTGGTGGAGGGGGTGGAGGGGGTGGGAAACCTTCCACTCCAAATAGCCCTAAAGGTCGACCTTCTGGGGGCAGTGGAGGGTCAGGGCAATGGAACTTTGGCTCCCACAAAATGACAACGGGTCAATCGAGTGGCCCATTGAAAGCCACAATGTCTGGGAGCAAAGGACTTCGAAGCTATGGATTTGTTGGCAGAGTTGGTGGTGTCGCCTTTGAAGCCATTGCCACACCAGGGAAAAATGTACAATCCGGGAATCTGCATTTGAAGTATGATCCAGCTAATCCAGATGGGAAGCGATTACTTGTCGTGACAAATGGGAAGCCATATCCCCAAGATCTACCAGACTGGGTGTTACTCCCTGTTGCTCGCTATGCCAATTCGAACTATAACGCCGTGGTCTCCCTTTTCGGAGAAAAGAGCACCCAGGACTATCACGACATCGTCTACCATTCCGCGTTTAAAGATACCTTACTTGGAATGAGGCTACTGCACGCGGATATTTTATTAATGGATACAAGCGAAACGTGGAAACTCCCAACGTTAGATGGAAGCATCGTCTTAGGAAAAGACGAAGTCTCTCAAAAAGAATTGAATGTATCAAGTGCAATCACAATTTCTTCCGTGATGAGACGTGCACGATTTCAATCTTGGGTTTTTACAGATTTCGAAGAAACGATTCACGCTGATCTCGTCAACGGCAAGCTTCAATTTACCGGACGACCATATTATTATTTTTGGATTTCTGATTTCGAAGGGTATCAAAAAAAATCCGCCAAACTGATTGCACGTGTCAGGGAGCTAAGTCGATTAGGCCAGATAAGAGAGCACAATCGAATCGTGAAACAAATTAATAGCTTGGAACCTGAGGTTAGCGAAGTCACACAATCCACGAACGAGTTAAAGAAGAACTGGGAAGCCGTTCGCAACTTAAATCCAGCCGTCTTCAACGCAGCAACACAGACCATGCATTACGCCGCATTTTTCCGTTACATCAAAAAACAAAATCCTAAAGAGTGGAAGAAGTTTCTTACCCAACTCAAAGACATCAAAATTCATCCACAGGTTGAAACGCCAACGAGATGGAGTAAGCTTCGGTAAATCTCAACCTTTTAATAGTAAAGTTCCCCGCCCAAAGGGCGGGGCTTTTCGAAACCCTTCAATCAACTTCATCTGATGAAACACCTTACACCTCGTCGGGTTTTTTCAGACCCACATCAGATGCTCATTCGTCTCTTCAACTCTATGGCTGGTTCGTTTACCCAACGTGCGCTTCTCATATCACAATCTGGATCGGCCTCCAGCCAACTGAATGTTTCCTCCCCGCCCAAAGGGCAGGGCTTCCACATTCGCTTTAGTGATCAATTCAGCATTCGATTTGCAGTTCTTTCAGGATTGAACGGAGTTATCTATTATTGGTGCATGCTCTGGATTCTCGCACGTTTAGATGGCGCGCTATGGGCCTAAGTCCACAATATCTTGTTTGAAACGTCAACCTTCAGTTGTCCGTCTTTGGCGGAACGCCTTTATCCACAGAGGTCATCAGATCTTTTCTCGCATGCCCTTCCTCATTTGACCAACCCATCGTCATGACTTCTTCTCTGCACGATTCCCTTTTCTAACTCACGGCATATTGTTAGATATTGCTTCATTGAATTCGCTCTTCCAAAAACTCGATACTTTGACTTTTGAGACCAATCGACTTGCCTGAATATTCGAATGCAGGCACAATTAAATCCTTTCGCTGCACATGAGGATCCCCTACAGGAAAGAAAGAACCACCTCACTTTTCACATTCACGTTCACCTGGAGGAGCCAACATGTTTGGAACTGATATCAGTATGGACTTATTAATTCAGTATGGGCTGCAGGCGGCTAGCGGGTTGCTAATTTTGGGGGTTGGAGCGTTTCTGGCAAAATCGGCTGGCCGGTATACCCACAAGACCTTGGCGAAATTGGAGATGGAGCCCCCGGTTCGACTTCTCCTCGTCCGCGTCGTGAAAGGCATCATTTTTCTCTTTACCTTATTGATTATGCTGCAACAATTCGGCATTCAGATTTTTCCTCTGATTGCTGGACTTGGCGTAGCTGGAGTGGGAATCGGCCTGGCCCTCCAAGGGGTCTTTCTCAATCTTTTCGCAGGCCTCAGCATCATCATTACCAAACCGTTTCGTGTCGGCGAATTTATCGATATTTTAGGGGAGCATGGGGAAGTCAAAGCCATCGACATTTTTACCACTAAATTGCTGCATATCGACCAATCCATTGTGGTCATCCCCAATCGAAAAATCATCGGGGAAATTTTGCATAACTATGGGAAAATGCGCCAATTGAATTTGACCGTGGGAGTGGCCTATTCCACCGACCTGACCCAAGCCCTTGCAACCATTCAACGGGTCGTCAATGCCAATTCTCGTGTCATGCAAGATCCTGCTCCCGTCATTGGCGTCGGGCAGCTTGGGGATTCCTCCATCAATATCTCCGTGAAGCCATGGGTCGCCATCTCGGATTATGTGCCAGCCCAGGCTGAACTCTACCAAGCCATTGTGGAAGCATTCGGAACGGATCGCATCCAGATTCCTTTCCCACAACGAGAAATCCGCATGCTCAACGCAAGCTAATTAATGGGATCATTGAAGGTGAAACTTCTAGTAAATTCAGGGATGGGAGCTTTTTTGATAGGATGGGAAGGGTTCATCAAGTAGCCACGCAAGGATTTCTCCATGAATGTTCCAAATTTCCTAAGACACACATCTGTCCAGTTAGTGATGCTGCCCTTACACTTACTGATCGTAGTAGCCGGATTCTATTCTACGGCTTTTGGACAAGAGGGAGCCCCTCCCTCGCATGCCAAAGATTTAGTTCAAACCACGATAGAACGAACCGTGCTTATCCGGTTAACGCCCAACCGTACTAGATGTGGTGGGTCATGATTTGTTTTTGGCCTAAAGCTCGGCATAGGTCGGCGCAGTGATGTCGCCGGCGATGCCAAGCAAGGAGCGAAAGGCGTTGAAGGGATAGACGCGGCGGTTGAAGCGGAAGGTGAATTCGTTGAGATACGCTGGCAGATGTTGCGGACTGACACCGGGATGGATCCCGCGCAGCCATGTTTTGAGATTGGAGAACACGAGGTGAATGATCGGCAGAAAGTTTTCAGCGACTTGCCTATCGCCCCGCTCTGCGACGGCGGTATGGCAATAGCCGCTCTCGCCCAACTTCGCATACCCACTCCAGTCGGCAGTGATGCTGCTGGCGCCGTAAGCCACCGTGCTTTCGACGAAGCCGCCCAGCGATTTGGCGCTTCGATCTGGAACGACGGCCAGCCGAACCCGGCCGGCGTACCGCCGGGCCTTCCGCTTGTTGAGAGCCCTGGTACGCTGACGTTGCCGAACCTCGACCGCGCCGGCCACGAGCACCATGTCGTGGACGCCACGTCCCTTGCCGTGAGTACGTCCGCCAACAGAGGTTTCGTCGGCCTCAACGTTCTCCCCACGCTTCCCTCCAATCCTATCCTGGTCGGGGCGCACCATGCCAGCACGCAGCTTGTGGAGTATCTGGAAAGCCGTCTCATCGCGCGACAGACCGAGTTGTCGCTGGAACTGCATAGCCGACATGCCAGGTGTCTGCCTGGCCACCAGGTACGCCGCCCAAAACCACACCGAGAGCGGCGTATGCGTTCGCTCCATGACTGTCCCGGCCGTGAGAGAGCTATTGTGCTGGCAGTGGCAACATCGCAGGACGGTTGGGCGTTTGGCGAAACGATAGGGAACCCCGAGCGTTCCGCAACGGGAACAGACGAACCCGTCGCGTCAGCGCGTGCGTTCAAGGTAAGTCGCACACGCAGCCTCATCTGGAAAAAGGCGTTGGAAATCCGGAAGCGAACAGGGAAACGGCAACTCGCCTCGCTCGAGTACATCAATGCCCACGGTGGCTCCATGTCGTCACAGATATTCGACATACTACCTATAGTGTCTTTGGGTGACAACCGGATAAGTACGCTTTAAACTTGTGAGCATCGAAATTGTTAGTACGCAAGCAGGACGAGCAAAAAAAATTGCCTATCGCGCCAAAGTGAGCTTGAGGGAATTTTTGGAGAGTGATATTCGATCGAACCCCAGCAGAGAATAGAAGGAACAGATCGAAAATTCTATCTAATTAAAACGGATCCCTCTTGAAATAAGTGGAGATTTTGAAATTGTGGAATAAACTCTTGCAAAACCCGTATGTACTTGCTCTTTTAATCGGCGTCTATCCTATTGCCTTTTATATCACTAATAACTGGTTTATGTTTGAAGCATCTCGCAGCCTGTTCATCTTTGGAACGTTCTCCCTTATCGTATTCATGATCATGGGATCTTTTTATCTGGCCCTCTCCTGGTTCATCAAGAAAATGTCTAGGAACAACCATTCCGCAATGATGCAGCGGATCTTTATCCTGGTGTCGATTCTCGCATTAGGATACTTATTGCGACATACACTTTCTCAAATGATCGAGAATAAATTACATCTAGGCCTCATCATAGGCTTGACAGCCGCTGTCATCGGCTGGCTCACACCAGCAAAACCGATTTTTCACATCAATATTATTCTCGTGATCCTATGCCTAGTGAATCTCGTCAATGGTATCTATTCGATTCTTACCGCTGAGACAACTGCCTACGGTGGCAAACACGAGAATACCCTCCAACAGAGCATTGAAAACGAAGTGGCATTTTCTAAGAAACCTAATGTTTACTATATTGTGCCGGATGGATATCCAAGTCGAGAAGCTTTAAAGAAAGTCTATGACCTAGACAACAAAATATTTTACAAACAATTAGAATCGTCAGGCTTCACGTTGTACCACTCTGCATTTAGCAATTATATGAATACACTAGCCTCTATCGGAGCATCCTTCGATATGGCGCACCACTATTACAGAGGAAATGTTGGAAGTTTTGAGATTTTACATTCTCGAAAGTTCATTGTCAGTGAGCAAAACCCTGTTGTACGGACTTTTAAAAGGAATGGGTATCAAGTACATTTCGTCCATCAGGTGGAGTACATGTTCACAAGAGGCTGCTTCATCGACTTCTGCTATCCTAACGTTTTTTGGGGAAATTTAGTCGATATTCTGATGCCTTGGCAACTTAAAGACGCCCTTGGCCTGGCGGTCGACCAAACCCTGCATGCATTTGAGCAACGCCTTCTCCATCATATTGATAGGACTTCACAAAAAGATGAACCTCATTTTTTGTATGTCCATATTTTGATGCCTGCTCATAGTAATTGGCAAGAACAAACACCTGACGATTTAAGGGTTCACCGCAAAGGTTTTTCTAAGAAAATACAATTAACCAATGAAGCTGTTAACAACATTATCCAGCGAATCATTAAACATGATCCGACCGCGTTGATAATGATTAATGCGGATCACGGCTCTTGGGGGCTGGGAGTATCAAATATAGTAGATAGTGACCTTCATGAAGGACTGCTTGATGACCTTATTGCCATTGATCACTTAGGAGTACTTCTTGCTATTCGATGGCCGAATGGTCCACCAAAATATCACAAAAGACTGCGAACGAATGTAAATCTATTTCGATACATTTTCGCTTACTTAACGCAAAGTGAAAAGATTTTAAAAACCAAGACACCAGATGATGGCTACATCCTCAAGGGTAAAAAAGGAAAGAAAAGTACCGTCACAAAAGTAGTGAAGGATGGGAAAACACTAATATATATGCGGGAATTAGAACACATAGACTATCATTTTCCCCTTTGAAGAAAATATTAAACCCACACCGACGGGCGACCGCTTCGATCATTAACGTTGCAGTGGCACGCACAATCCGGACAATTTATTTCTTCACAAACTGGCACTATTTCATCCAGTCCCAACTCAAATTGAGAAAAACCTAACATGCCAGGTGAGGGAAAAGCTGGAGCAGGTCATCGGAGAACCCTCACAAGGCTAAACTCCCAACTAAGTCACAAATAAAGGTGCTGAGAAAACACCTTCAATTTAATCATGCCCGATTGACAGCGGCATTGCCCTTAGAGGTAATTGATCTCAAATTACCCATATACTCACCCACACGAACGAGGTTTATTTTATTTCTGATTGGCAACAACCGAATCAGTGTGGATTTCAGTAAGAGTCCCTTTCCAAAACTGATAAAAGTATCCCTTTACAAACCAATATTTTAATCCACTATGGAAACGAGTCATTTTGTTCATCTGAAAACTTGACGCCAAATATTGAAAATACTTAAGAGGGACACTTTTATACAGATATCTGGGAACGCCGAAGAGTAAGGGAACATTAGGCAGTCCTCCATTCAACGCCCATGACTGACCCGACTTGAAAATCCTTCCATACAGCCATTGGACTGTGAGTTGCTCCGGACGTATTTGGTGGTAAACAAGGGACATCGGAAGATACGCAAGCGCCAATCCTGCCTTATGCAACCGATAGGCTAATTCTGTTTCCTCTCCTACAATTAGTTCCGTGCCGGGGCCTAAATCAGTCCGGAACAAAAACCCCCTACGAAAAAGATCAGATCGCATGGCCCAATTTGGACCAAAGACCATCCATGGATGAAATTCACTTTCCTCATTTTCAGAATCGGCAATGGCATAACACCCCTTGACCCAGGTGTGACTAAAATCTATTGAAAAATTTGTCGAATCCGTGCCATCTGGGAATTTTGGGAGTATCTTTCCTCCAAACACCGAATGGTTGGGACGTTTTTTTACTCCTTCCCAAGTCGCCATCAACCATTTCGGATCGACAATGACATCATCATCAGTGAAAAGAAAAAGGTCGCCGGTCGCTTTGGCCATCGCCGAGTTCAAGGCACTGCTTTTGCCTAAATGAGTTTCAATAATGAGCGTGACTGGCAACTGTTTCTTAAATTGGGAAACCACCTCCTTCGCCTCATCTCCGCCTGCATTATCAGCAACAAGAATCTCCCATTGAATTCCTCCACACTCTAGATCGCAAAAACTCCTGAGAACAGCATGAAGTGTGTCAGGTCGCTTATACGTTGCCAAAATTATCGATACATTCATGCCATTATCATCGGAGAAGTTTTGCAAGCTTCATCCCATTCCAAACGTTAAACCACCAGAACATCAAATATCCCCAAGCTGTTGTCAAATTAATGGCCACCCATCTTCCTTTATGGCCCTTTACAACAATCATTCCGGTCCATTGTTGCCTTTGGAGATATTAAGGCCGTAAGCTCGTTATTTTTTGTCACCGCATTAGACTCAGAAACCTTTTCATGATTCCAACGCCATAAGGCCATATCGTTGGAATTGGGGACGTCTTCCAATTGATAGTTCTCTCTCAAATATTGCACCACTTCTTTAGGCAAGGATCCATCTATAGGAATAGGACGATCTTCATGATTCCAATATCGTTCATCCCGCCAACGGTAGGTAACAATCCAACCTGAAGGATTGGCTTTTACGACTTCCTTGAAATTCTCCAACGTCCTCAAAACGATCGCCCCATAAGTATAATCCAGAAGATCTCCATGCTCATTTCTAATATTCGCGTGTTTGTTATTACTATCGTATGTGTCATTCATAAAGTAAAGAGTTTGGGTCTCACCATAATAACTAGATAGCAAAGGATAACTCGAAATAATCACATCCCCTTCTTTCTGGTGCGAGGAAATATACTCCATCACATTTTTCCAATGATGATGTTGAACGTCCGTTATATGTGGTGATTGAAAATTATTCGAAAAATCCTTTACCGTCCTCATAAACCACGGCATATTAAGCAACATTCCTAAAACCGCAAAACCGAGAAAGCCTACCACTAAGAGTTTCCAGACTTTCTCCGATACGTATTCCTGGGCGTTAAGCTTCAAGCCTTCTGACCACAAGAATGAAAAAACACTTCCAAAACCAACTCCAGCCATAATGTACATTATGGGCAAAACATGGAAAATATAACGATAGCTTTTCTGAGGGAAAAACACACTATGCAGAAACACTGGAACAAAAAAAGACAGGGTCAGAAACAAGCCGAGTTTCAGATTTTTTATAAAACAGAACACGAGAGAAACGGTTAGACTTCCAAAAATAATCGGATACTCATCTAAAAGCTGCCATCGATAATAATTCCAATTACCTGCTCGCTCTTGGTACCAAGGAGGAACAGCTTGAGTCGTCCCAATAAGTTCTTGCACCTTTTCAGGGAATAGAAAATAGAATACAAATCCGGCAAGAATTAGGAGGAAAGAGCCTCCGATATATTTCATTCGTACCGAGAAATCGAGTTTTTTTGTCAAAAGACCAAACCCTCCCATTAGAAGGGTGTAGGCAAGAACTCCAGAAATTCCTGGCTGAATTAATTTGTGAGTTTCCCACGCCAGCATAAAAATCCCACCAGAAAACAATAGGAATAACGGTCGAATCTGACGATCTACCGTCCACTTCCTAGCTTTATAGAACCTCTCCCTAGAAGTAATCTGTCCTGAAGATGTTTCAAATCCTTCGTAAAATAGAAAAATGGTTAGCAAATAGAGGAATTGGAATAAGGTATACATCCTCACCTCACGAGACAACGCAACTTCCATAGGAGAGAATGTAGTTAAAAAAGCTGCAACAACACCGGCTGATGCAGAAAACCATCTTGTTGTCGCCCAATAGACAAATAGCATCACTAACACGCCAAAGACCGCTGATGGAATACGTAATGTAAACTCGCTGAACCCTCCTAAGAATCCAGCAAGTCCGACAAGATAGGAAAACGACAGACCTCGGTCGTAGACATAGCCAGAGGGTAATACAGGTGGGTTACCCTGAACTAACTCCTGAGCCACGTAAACATGCAGTACCTCATCAAACCCAAAATCTTTATCACCAAGATGTGACAGTCGTAAGATAGATGCTAGACACAACAAAACAATGCAGATGAACGGGAAGCAATAATTCCGAGAGGGGGCGTACTTATTCCATACGTTACGATAAAATGGCACGGTCACGATGCAGTATTCCTTCTTAAATTATAGGCCCAGGGAAAGGACAGAATTGGTTTTATTTTGAAGAATACAACACACACACAATCAACACATTGGCTTGCACGATTCATGCTTTAAGACATCGTGAGAAAAGAAATAAAGATCCCCGAGGCAAGACCACGGGGTATTAGAAGAGGGGTAACTGACGCAGGTCTTCTCTGGGACTGCCTTGGTTCTGCACATAATGTTCGACCACCCTCCAATTGCCGCCCTCTCCCACGGTGCCCACATAGTAGCCATCAGCCCAAAACTGCCCTCCCCACAACTCTGTCTTCAAGGCTGGTTTCTGCCGGAATAACTCGCGCCCGGTGATACTCTTGAACACTCGCACGATTTGTCCCGGAGCAATCTTCGGATGAGCAGAACATAACAGATGGATATGATCTCGATCACACCCCAATCGTTCAAACTCCATATCGTACCGCTCAGCAATCCCTCGCGTGGCTTCCACAATGATCTCGACAACATCCTCCGCTAATAAGGCCTTACGATATTTCACCGGAAAGACAATGTGATAATGAATCTGCCACGCACAATGACTCGCTTTGTGGACAGTACTTTCACTCACCCCCTAATTCTCGGAAAATAAGATCCCCGTGGCAAGACCACGGGGAATCGCAAGTTGAAAATCTAATAAAGCAGGGAAAGAACCATCATCAACATTCGGAAGGTTGAAATAAAAAATGGTTACGCATGGTCAGGATAATTGAAAATGGGAACAAGTTTTCAATTCCAATTGCATGCGATCTCAAAAAGCCATGACCCAAGGAATCCCATTTCTCCATTGGGAAAAATCTTAGAAACTGCGATACTGAATTCTAGGAATGATCAAAGAATACCTAATTTTGTTTTGCTAATCAGAAACAGCAATATTTTTATTTTTCCCATGAACATATTCCGCCATGGCATCGATAGACTGGAAATTATCTGGGATTAATTCTTCATCTGACACAGTTATTTCAAACTCTTCTTCAAGATACGTCACAACATCCAATATGCCTAAGGAATCTAATAAACCGGTCTCAATCAATTCATCTTCATTTTTAATATCCAGTTGCCGTGCTTTTGGGATTTGCTCAAGAATAAAAACTTTAATTCGCTCAGCATCAGAAACTTCTTTCATCCTTACCTATTCCTCCTAATTAAGCATCACGATCTCCCTGCATAAGGAGTAGAGAAGCTTGATCGTATTCTCTGTTTATTTTTTGGGACGCAACCATTGGGTTTTGAATAATGACAGGAACCATATCTCGTGGCTTGAATCCAAATGATTCAAAGGATTGAATCCAGATGTGTCCTTCAACCATTGATACGGAAAGTACCTCATAGTCACGATCACGAACCCTATCAACCACCTGATTAATAAGTCCGAGAATGACATCTTGTCCATCACACCCAAACACATCCAGTATGATGGCCTGCCCTTCTAGTTCGGCAAATACGATGTAACCCTTAAGCCTATTATTAAGGCGAGCCGTGACTAATTCACATGAATAGAGAGGGTTTTGCCCATATCTCCAATTTAAATAAGAAGCCGTTCGTTCCAGACAATTGTCTATGTAACTTCCGGTTTCCTCAAAAAGCTGAGTAAATTCATCTCCACAATCCCCTTTATGCTCATGAAAGGTAATTCCATTCCTCACAGAGACCCTTTTCGTGTTCCAATTCAAAAATCGGTTCCCAAAGCTGGATAGGCCTTTTTGAAAAACTTCCGACTTAACCCAGGACCGAACTCTACGATCCACTCGAAGCGGTTTGACAAACCGTATCATCTTTCCCGAAGGAGGGATCTTAAGTCGTTTGTAGATGGCCAGCATTTTTTGACTAGGGAAATCATACCAAATAGAATTTCCCCCTAATCCAACCCCTTCCAGACACTTCCGCTGAAGCTGAAGGGCTGGGCCAAGAGATCGATAGGCATCATGAATACAGAAATCTCCTAAGACCCACCCACTTTCTTTTTTGGAACCTATTCGCAAAGTGCGAGGAAAAGCAGCAGCAACTCCAATGGCTTCACCGGACTCTGCCTCTTGAAGAAGCCAAGCCAGAGCCGAGCCAGATGGATTTTCCCTGTAGAGCCAATCAAAACGCTTCTCACTAGAAAGTGAGGTAAGGAATTTCTGATGAAGATGTACGATTGTATCACGATCCCGTATAAGATCCGCCCGTTTCACAACCACGCCACTCAATGCCGCATCTCCCTGGTCCACAAGCCTCCTGACTTCAAAGCATTCCTCCCTTTTTCAATCAATGCGTGCCGATAAAAATTAATATGAAACATCGTTCGCATTTCATCTGTCCACTTGGTATGCCACTCCCGAGCTCGTCCATAAAACTCTAGAACCTTGATCTTTTTCCGAAAAAATAATTTTTTGAGAATTTCCTCTCGCATGAGATAACTTGGGGACTGCTTCTTATATTGTTCATCATAAGCCGTTTTTAAAAGAATTAACATTCCGTGTCGTTGCAAACATAAATCACTGGCAATCGGCTTTCCATCCATGAAAAATTGATAGATGAGCCCTTCGCCTTGAGAACAAAAATTCAGTAACATATCGCAATAAAACCAAGCCTGCTCATTACCCACAGAAACCGCCGTTCCCTCAGTCCCTTTCCAACCTGTCTCCTCTAACTGCGCATACACCTTTATGGCCTCACTGACCTGTTCCGAATCTCGAATGACCGACATTGATAAATGCACACCTTGCTCATCCAGTCTTTTCTTTCGTCGAACCAGATTGCCCACAAGATCCTTCCCCCGCAACTTCCAATAGTTCTCGAAGGTGTCAACTATTGAAATTCTCGGGGTAGTGATGTATTCGACGAATTCCAAATTGTCCCATTTATTAAACGGGGCAAAGACTGAATAGTCCGGATCCTGTTGGGTAATGGATAATCCAAGGGAAAATCCAGGAAGAGATCCCATTAGGGCTTGCACTTGCGCTTCAAGATTGTTTTTATTCCCCAATAAGAAGAGCCCAATGGGAGCCTGAGAAGGTTGAAACGTTTGCCAAAATCCTTTACCGATACTCTCAACAAGAGTCATGCAAGGATACTCTGGGTTTTTAGATATGGCTAACAGGGTCTGAGGTGAAGAAAAGTATTTGATCAATGGAGCCACAAACTTCGAATCCAAGAGCAAATGGTTATCGATAGCCTTATTTAATTCATCCCATTGACCTTGGTATTTAGCAAAACCTTCACGCGCATTCAGGATTTCCCATTCTTTTCCTCGGGTCGATGAATGCACATTTCTGGCATCATTCTGTGTATTGGAAGATGCCAGCCCAGAGGCATGTCCGTTCGAAGGAATACCCATTTCTTCGCAAGTCGAAGCTGTAGGTTGAGGAAGACTTTTGTTGGAGTCGAGGTGAACACGCTCACTTTCTACACGAAGTCCTGAGAAAAATTGCTTGACACGCTTTACTCCAAAGTACCGGAAATAGTTCAGGTGATACATCATGCGAAAATCATTTGTCCATTTATTCGTCCACCCCTCATTCACCCGCCCATAAGTTTCTACATCCTGGACATTTCGATCTTCAAATAGTTTTTGTAAAATCATA
Organism: Nitrospirales bacterium; assembly: GCA_965248225.1. Taxonomy (GTDB): domain Bacteria; phylum Nitrospirota; class Nitrospiria; order Nitrospirales; family UBA8639; genus Nitrospira_E. Next base: position 1,386,253 of record CBDFIV010000015.1, on the reverse strand, counting down.
TATTGAAGAATATAGCCTGGAGAAAAGGATCGAAATGTTTCATCATAGGCCATCTTTAAAAATACGACCATTTTATTTCGTTGAAGACAGATTTTCTGAGCGACAACCCTATCATTAAATCGTAAACTATAGATCAAACCCTCATGCCTTTGGCATGCGTTTTCAAGCATGCCTCGGTAAAAAGCTCCTTGTTGATTATCTGCTGTAACCGCTGTTCCCTCTCGACCCTTCCATCCTGACGCCTCTAACTCACCATATTGCTGAATACGCTGCTCAATATCACTTGAGGATTGGTGGATATGAAGAGTAGGATTAATTCCCTCACGTTCTAGCCGCCGCAATCGCTTTCGAACGTTCCCCTTCAGATCGTTTCCCTTCGCGCTCCAATACTGCTCAAAGCTTCCTTCTATTCGGATTCGTGCCGTTTGCACATAATTCTTCACTTCAACAAGCTTATTCAACTCCACTGAATTCAGATAGCTGAAATGGGGATCTTGCTGGGTAATCCCCAGCCCAAGTGCATAGCCTGGAAGACTTCTGATGATAGCGCGCAACTGCTCCTCAATGTTCCGTGGATTTCCAAGAAGCATGGGGCCTATCGGTGCTTGAGGAGGCTGAAACGTACTCCACATTCCAAATCCATTGCTTTCCAGAAGAATCATTCCCGGGTATTCAGGGCTCTCGGAAATGCCCAGTAAGGTTTTCTCATTCGAAAAAAGCTTGACTAGCGCTCCCCAAAAATTTGAATCAAGCAAGACATGATTGTCAATTGCCTCGTTCAGGTGGTCCCACTGCTCCTGATATTTCTCGAATACTTCTTGAGCACGATGGAATTTCCACATCATTGAGGTTACCAAAAGAAAAAAATTACTCTGCGCTACGCACAAAATTTAAAATGTTCGAACCTTAGTCCAAACGTTGCAATATCCTGATCCCAGAATCCAACCCTCTTCATTTCAAACATGTCATTAGTCCCACGATTCGTTCCAGGCATCGTACTCACCGCGCACCGAAACCCCTCTTGTTTGACAATATCTTTTATCTCGGCATTAAAATCCTGTGGCCGACCACTTGGATAGGCAAATGTGGTAATGGACTCCTGCAGAATATTTTCAATGGCTCTCTTGGATTGGCGAATCTCTCGAGCAACTTCATCCAAAGATAACCTGGAAAGAATAGGATGCGTCACCGTATGAGCCCCAAAACGAATCCCGGCAGAATGCATTTCCTTCACTTCCATCCAATTAAGCATCAACTTCGAATCGGGCAATGTACCAGGGACGGCCAATTCTTGGGAAAGATGTTGAATGCTCTCCTTCCGAATGTCATCTTCCAATGAACGCAAATACCACAAAACTCCATCTTGGGCTTTTCGCTTCTCTTCCCCCGTATCAAGAACATATCCATCGTCACTTCCAAAGCCTTGAAGTTTCCTGAGGGTTGTCTGGCTGATTATTCGACATACCTGGTCGTGCCATAACACGCTACCGTTCCCAATCACACCGGTAGCTAGGAAGATGGTGGCAGATATGCCTAATTGTTTGAGTATAGGAAAAACATGCACATAATTATCACGATACCCATCATCCAAGGTAACCACAACCGCTCTTTCTGGCAAATCATGGACCTCCATTCTTTCAACCGCATGTTGAAGGTCGAGGACATGACAATATTTAGCCAGATACTGCATATGATTTTGAAAAACACGAATAGAGGTCGTAGGCAGATAAGGTGAACGTTCATCACCTACGCCATGATACATCAAAATCTGCACTGACCGTGCTACTCGTTTTTGAATAAAAGGAAATTTTTTGTGTCCTGCCAGCCCTTTGCGTGGTTGTAGACGATCAACCAACTGAGCAATCAAACGGAGCAGCCCTACCCCATACACAATATCTGCAAAAAGCTTAAAGCTGCGACTCTTGATTTTCTCCAATAACGATTCCATTACTTTCACGATTCTCACTAGAAAGGTGGGCAGATAAAATGGCGGCCATGGCTTCACTCACCACTCAACGATGGTCAGTATACCGTCGAAGCCATAATTCCAAAATGACTAAGTTCCAAAGGATCGTTCCATAAAATGAGGTAGTATCTTCCTGATGCCGCTTAATCAATGTTTCAACTCCCTGACGAGTAAAGTATCCTCGTTGACAAAATCTTTCACTCAACAAGAGATCCATCATCATCTCCCTAAGCTTCTTGTCAGTCTTGAGCCAGATAGGAATCGGCAATCCAAAGCCCTGCTTGGTTTTCGTCAGAATTTCCTTTGGAAGTAAATCAGCGTACGACTCCTTGAAAAACGTCCTCAACTTAGTTCCGCGCATTTTAATGTGCGCCGGTATACTCGCAGCAAATTCAGCCAAACGATGATCTAAAAATGGAAATCGGACAGCGATGCCATGTGCCTCCGTCATCCGGGTCACTTTAAAAATATCGTTATCCGAAATCACAAGCTTCAGATCAATATACAATTGACGATCTAACTCAGTCTTTGCCAATGACTCAGAAATTGAATAGAGTTCTCGAATATGCCGATGGGGGTCGTAATAATCACCAACCGTTAGGAGGAAATCTCTCGAAAAAAGTTCTTCCATAGGAAGAACTTCAAGTAATCCCCAGGACAGTAATCGCTCTGGGTAGGGTATATTCGCTCGCTCAATGTATTTCTTACCCTTCAAGAATAGTTTCGCTTTTAAGAGTTTGGCGAGAAGAAACACCGCCGGCTGAACACCTAAATCTCGAAACCATCGAGGAAACTTTCCATAGTAATCAAATATTTTCTGCGTAGCATACCTTTCGTTTCCAGCAAATAATTCATCGCCTCCATCGCCTCCATAAAGAAATTTCATTCCATGTTCTTTAGCCAACTTAGCGCAAAAATAGGTTGGGATAGCCGACGCATTTGCATAAGGTTCATCAAATGATTCAACGAGTTCATCGACCACCTGAAATGTGTTCTCAGGAGTTACCACATATTCATGCTGCTGAGCCTGAAAGGCACCAGCAGCACATCGAGCAAAGCTCGTTTCATTGAAGGCTTCCTCACCGAATCCAATAGAAAAGGTGTTCATCGGCGATTTGGCACTCTGAGTCATCACACCCAGGACCGTACTACTATCAATTCCACCACTCAAAAAACTTCCGATTGGGCCACGCTTGTCATCTTCCTTCATCCGCACCATAATCGATTCAGAAAATCTCTCCTTCAGACCAGAGACAAGTGCGTTTTTAGGGGAATCACTGGAATTCAAAAAAGAAAGATCCCAATATGACTCTAATTTGACCTCTCCTTGTTTCCAAGTGAGTAATTGTCCAGGAGGTATTTTACGAACTTCTCGAAAAATCGTTCGGGGTGTCGGAATATATGAAGAAGTGACGACATCAATAATGGACAAAGGATCAACGGTCACTGAGTCAACGAACGAGCAGGCAAGCAAACCTCTCATTCTTGAGGAAAACACAAACTTCTCCTGATCCTGCCGATAAAAAATGGGGTGTACCCGAAAACGATCTGAAGCGAGAAACAAGGTTTCTTTTTGAGCATCCCAAACCGAGAGAACAAAATCCCCACGAAGTGTATGCAAAAATGGCACGACCCCTTGCAGCGCCAGCTTAAGCATTGCCAAGAATGGACAGTCATATGTTCCGAAGGGAACAAGAACCTCCTTCAAATTATAGATACTTCCATGGAATCCGAATAAATGGGTTCTCCCATGCTCTTGAAGTTCCGCCATCCCCGACATGCGCCCTGGAAAATCTTGAACGCCTGAACCGATCCCCACTCCGATCTTTGTATGCCCCTTCGACTTCCTTGCTGGATCAAGCTCTCGAAGCATTGGCTTCAGGAAAGCAAAACTTTCCTGTTGTGTTCTATCATTCAGTGCTATCCCACAAATACCACTCATTTAAATGTACATTTCTCCTTAATCACCAATCGCATACCCAAATAAAACTATTCGTTTGATTGAGCTGCAGGCAATTTTCCCTTAAAGCCTTTTTCCTTCGCCTTCTCCCGATATTCATCTGCTAAATCCAAGTCACCATTTTTTTCATACGCCCACGCAAGCCACCCATACGACATAGCAAGCTTGGGATTAATTTCAATGGCTATTTTCAATCGTGCAATACCCTGTTCAACTTTCCCTAGTTCAACTAAAAAGTTCCCATATTGCGCCCAAGTAAAAGCACGCCGTGGATACAATTTGAGGGCTCGTTCATAAAAAGTTATTGGCAACGTTGGACGCCCCAATAATTTAGTAACGGGTGCGGAGAATGCAAGCGCTTTTGGATGATTGACTAATCTTCCAATCACGTACCGGATTTCTTGAAGGCCCTGCTTTAAAAACCCCGTTCTCATAGGCTCCGGCGCCGTAAAAGACTTCCTAAGATTTGGCAAAATCTTGTTCACGTGAGCATTCTCAACGAGCCGCACAAGGTTCAACGTTGTCGGATTTGTGATTTCCTCATAATAATCATGATTGAGTGTTGGCCCTGCTGGATCATGATTGATTTTATGCATAATAATTGGAGTTACTTCTTGTGGGCATCGTAAATTGTCCCAGCTGCAACTTGCCCTCAATTCATACCCCAAATAAATGTCGGCATAAGCCGGAGATATCAGAAATAGAACAATAACAGCCACAGACCCAATAAGTTGCCAAAGAACGTTTTTATACATAGCAGGTCGACCCAGGAAAAAATCCGTTTTCATTCTGGTTTCCTTCCCATATAAAATCCTTCCATGCCCAACACCCTAACTGAAAGACACCTAAAAGCTTATGCATCTTGAAAACATTAATAATTATTTCCCCAAATTGGACGTTGGTTTAGGAACAAAAACCCATCGCAGAATCTGCTGAAGTTCTTCAACTTGTTTTCCTCCTTGAACCAGCAAGATACCGAAATATGTGCCCGCTCCAATTACTGACGTGACAAGCAATCGAAATATCGGCGTTGAGTCTTCTGATGGGAGAAGGTACGTTTGTAAGGCCACCACCACTAAGACCATTACAAGGCTCGCGATCACAGCTGGACGTAATTGTTGCCAAAAGGACATAAACGACATCGATGTTTCCTTTAATACCTCTTTGAGCAACCACATCATCAAAAGAGGATACACAACAACCCATACAAGAAGAATACCCATCACACCATACCACATGGCTCCTAACCAAAATGCTAACGACATGACCACAAAGAGAACAATCGTATAGTAAAGAACAAATTGGTGCCGGTAACAGGCTCCAAGTACGGGAGGAAACAATACATCAATTGACTTAAGAGAACCGTAACAGGATAGGATCTGCAACATAGGCACAATGGGAAGCCATTTGTCCGTCAAAAATACAACAACAACATCATGTGCGACCAACGCCAGGCCCACACATATTGGGAAAAAACTACAGGATACAATCCTGAGCGCCCTCTTTAAAGCTTCCCGCATGGCATCACGGTTGTTTTGCAGCTCGGCCATAAGAGGCTGGGCCAAGGAGTTTACTACATTCGAGCCTCTAACTACGGGAAGCAAAGCCAAATCCTTTGCGTACGAATAGAATCCGAGGGTTGCTTCATTCGTGACCTTCCCTAATACGACGAGATCGGCTTGAGAATAAATTGCCCAAAAAAATCTAGAGCCTAGCTTCGACAAACTGAATTCCAAAATTTTCAACAATCGTTTGCTCCCAACATGGAGTCCAGGCCACCAACGCTCAACCCAGAACAACCCAATACTGACTGTCGAATGAGCAACCAAGATGCCCGAAACGAGAGCCCACACTCCTGCCCCATTAGCCGCCATGGTGAACACGGTAATGATGGCTGCCAACGCTGCAACTAATTGGATTTTCGCAATCTTATCAAGTTCGAGACGCTTCCGGAGTAGGCTATCAGGAACAACTGAAAAAGAAATAAGTGGTAACGTTAACCCGGCTACACGCAACAGATCTGAAAGCATGGGGTTACCAAACCATTGAGCAACGAAAGGAGCACTAAGGAACAATCCAAGATAGCCCGCAACCCCAATACCAAATATCAACCAAAAACATGCATTCAGCTCTTCCTTCTCCAAATCTCGGAATTGAATAATCGCGGCACCTAATCCCAATTCGGCGATCATCCCCATTGTCGTAGTCCATATGCCCACGATGGCCATCAACCCATAATCGCTTGGCTCTAACCAAAGCCGCGCAATCAGTATTGAGGACGCGGCCGAAATTAGCTGTACGCCCCCACGTGACCAGACCATCCAAAAAATCGATTTCGCGACTCTGTCTTTTATTGAAGTCATCAACAACCTTGCTCACACCAATAATGCTTAGGACTATAGGAAATAGATGTTTCTGCCAATTTGGAACAGGGTCGAAAATCTCTATGAAGCAACCATAATAAAGAACCCCGCCGCAAGCAACGGGGTATTAGAAGAGTTCCACTTGATGATTGACATATAAATTCTTGTACGCATCCCCTTGTTGCTTCACATACTGCCCTAATGATTGTACTCGCTCACGCGAGTAATTTACGCCGCAAGCAGCGGGGAATATACCCTCAAGTGATTCAAAATTTCACAAATCATCGACCTAATATTTTCAAATTTCAGCAAATCTTCGAGGTATTCCAAATAAGAAGCCCGAGACATTTGGCCCCTCAAATAACCAAGGGTCTTCTGGCTTGTCTAACCGTCGCCAAAGCGCACTCCAGGGAAAGCAGCCTTGACCACTGTTCATCAAATGGAAAGTCTGCCTTTCGGGATCGCTCGACAAATTGACTTAGAGCACGTGGCTCGAAAAGTTCTCTCCCACTTAACGATGAGGACGCAAAAAGATCTTGCACTTCTTCCTCTTTCCACAATTGTAGTCTTACAGGAAGTTCTGACGCTCCAATCGAAGAATTGCCACCAAACAACCCTCTCTTACTCCCTAGTCTATCCACAACTTTCTTCCCAAAATGCATTGGCACCGGCCAAAATTTGTGAAACGTATTCCATCGAACGGGCACGGCTGGCCAGCCATGTTCAAGAGGAAATACCGCAAGCTTCGGAAGAACTTTCTCAAGCATTTCCCTAACCAACAGACCGCGACGCCTGAGGTGGGTCGATGTTTGCAACATCACTTCCAACACCGACCGAAACATACATGGAGAGAAGCATGGCCAGAGTTGATTCGTGCTACTCGCCAACCTCCCCTGCCATCGCTGCATCCGCAATCGAAGGTAGGCATGATCCATTTGGGCAGTATTTGGCAACGCTTCTAATCCAAGATTTGCCGTTTCAATCATCCGCGAGAAGTGAGAGACAAGGTCAAGACGAATTTCCATTGGGAAAATGGATTCATCAACCATTTGTGTGACGTATCGTTTTTTGGCAATATGACGCGCATCTAACTTTTCATGTTTGCCCGCAAATGGGAACAGTAATTCCCACCAATACCCCCGTCCCACTTCCCCAAAAGACCCGTTAAGGCTGACATCAAAAGACTCCATCAGCCGACGGTGAACTCGAAGAATGCGTGAATACTCGATGAGGTCATATTCACCATCCGTATAGCGTAAGCATTCTTTGATATGATGAAATGATGGAGGATCATGACTGTGAATATGAAGATGAGACAAGCCAAATGCACCTGCAATCGACTTGGAAATCTGGACATCTGGGCTGCAAGAATCCCCTGTGACTGTCGTAGAAAAGGATGAGCCTGATTTAAGATATGCAGAAACCAGAAGGCGAGAATCATAACCCCCGGTGAGATCACAAACCGGATTCGAGTAGACATTTGCCACTTTCTGGGTTGCTCTCAATAATCCTTCTGAAAGTTGATTGACCGCGTCATCTCCATCTAGTGAGTCAAATGCCAAATCTTTGATCTGCCAATATGATTCATGTGAAATTTTCTCGCCCTGGATGACACGAAAAATTTGGCTCGGCCCAAGTTTTTTCACTTCTTGATAAACCGTCCGATCCTCATAGGCCACACCCGTATTTAAGAACTCCTGGCAACCGATTGAATCAAGTGTAACCTCATCCAAAGAGGCTAACATCAGCGAAGAATTGCATACGGCAATAGCGTCATCCCAAACTCTTACAAACGCATGACAGCTCCCAACAATATCTGTAATAATTCGTAATTCTCTCTCTCGTTGATCACCAATAAGAATGACGAAAAATCCTTCAAGCTCCTGACTTAACTGCCTCGCGCCTACAGCGTGGTAGCGCTTCAGCAATTTCAGTTCTTGACCAACCCCATAATTATCCTGATGAAACCACGTGCCACACGTCAGAACCCAACTCCCTGTTTCCGGATCAATCGCAATTGGCGAACCGGACCCATTGTCCCGAGAAAAGGAAGCTGCCATGATCCAATCTGATTCAATAACTTTTGTCGGCTCTTTAGCTCGGAAACTTTGATAAAGATCAACTCCGCGCTGGAAAGCTATTTGTGCGAACCGACCGCGAGCTGACATTGGGCACACAACAAAGAAATTACTCATTCATTCGGTATACCCAATTGGCATGTCCGGGAAGATTTTGGCGCGATGGCGATTTTAATTTCGTATCACGCATTTCCCTGTTTCAACAATTCCTCAGAAGATCAGACTACACCCAGCCGTGTTCTTTCCCCACAGCCATACGGACCTACCCCACGATTGACTGGCTCCATTAAACTCTTCATCTAAGGTAAGATTGGCTCGACAAGAACCGAAGCCATAAAGTATCCAAACCTTCCGCGACATCATTCCTAAAAATTACTTCAATTTCCCCTGACGAATAATTTCTCGATACCCGTCAATATTACTCGCAACTAATAACTTACCAATAATCGTTGTTTTAGGCAGTTTCAATAGCGCAACACGATTCCTTCAACACATCGACAGACCGAATATCGTGAGTGTCAACCATCAGACTTGATAGCGAGAGGCACCAGATTTTCGCCGAATATTGGATCTGAAGATCGGACCGAATCTTATCCCCTTTATTCATTGAAAACGGAAGCCGAGATGCTAGCTTAGGAGCATTCATTGCCCACTACAAGAAGAGGAGAGCCACGAAAGATCAGGATAAGAGAGCCTGGACAGCACAAACTGGCCACCTACCGAATAATTTCACACTTTCATGTCGTTTCGGATTCTTACGGAAGATACTTGATAATCTGAGGACCAATGAAATTAGCGATAGGAAGTGGTAATTTCTTCCAGAGTGCAATAAAAGGTTGAAATTTCGGATTGGTCGGATTGATATTCGGAATGCTCCCTCCATGGGGAAGGTAGTATTGATAGGGAAGGGAAACAGGCTCAAACCCCCAATGTCGTTTAAAGTTGTAGGCGCCGGTACCCTCTTTACTTCGGCCAAAATCAAAAATTTTAAAGCCATGCTCCCAACCATATCTCATGACTTCCCAATACATAAAATCATAGACAGCATACTTGAGATACTGAGGAAGCCCTCCACCATAATATGGCAAAAGGCGATCTTTATAACAAAAAGTCATGACCCCGGCAGCCATCTGATTTTGATACCAGACAGAAAAAATTTTGCATTGCTCTCCCAGCTCATCAAGTAAGACCTCAAAGTAACGATACGGAAAGGCTGGGGTTCCAAGATTTCTCAAACTCATGGAGTAAATATTATAAAAATCTTTGAGAAATTCTTTGCCTCCAACTTTGGACTCTAATTGATGGTTCATTCCCTGCCTAATCATCCGACGCTGTTTCCTGGGAATTGCCAACATATTTTTTTCTTCTCCATCATAGATTTCACGGGAAAACGTGAAATAGAGCTCTTTGACGGGAAGATCTGAACCCAACGCTTCCACATGCCGAAGCTCAAGAAAGTCAACGCCTAATTCATGTGAAAGACTCTCTCCTTTCCGCTGCAAATTCCCGACTGCCTCGGAAGAATCCGCACAAATCCCACCATAGACGCCGAATGGAACCGAAATAAGGGCCTGTCCACGCAATGGGTTTTTCACTAAAAATAACGGAAGGACTCCTTGAATGGCACCAGCACTTTCAGCAAAGAAATACCGGGGGATGTATCCAAAAACTTTCTCAATAACCGTTTTCCAAGCCGTGGTATGAAAAAATGTGCCTGTCCTGGACATGGCGACAAAATCATCCCATCGTTCTTGAGCAAGAGGGGTATAAGACTTTATGTCCATCGCCGCTCAGATCAGACTCAGGAGTAAAAACCGGATTGAATTTTTCATGGCATTACCTGGCGAACATCCCATTACCGCAAAAACTTTCGAATGGTGTAATCTTTCACCTTACGCGCATGGGTAAAAATGATAATCTCCCCAAGCAAACCAATCGACCCAATTTGCACCCCTAACACCATTAATAGGACGGCTAGAACCAGGAGCGGTCGATCAGCCAAGGCTGTTGAACCTACAATCTTCTCTACAACTAGCACACAAGAAACAACAAACCCTGCGGAAAAGAAACCCGTTCCAATGAGGCCAAAAAACCGCAACGGTTTTTTTGTGAACTTAAAAAGAAATACAACGGTTAGTAAATCAAGGATACGCCGCAGATAGACACCGGGCCGATACACACGGTGACACATATCAGCTGGATGTTGGGGAATATCGACTTCAGCGATACGAAATCCTTTTTGATAAGCGAGGAGTGGCAAAAACCGGTGAAGATCTCCATATAGATGAACCTCCTTCGTCACACGTTGACGCATGGCACGAAGGCTACACCCGAGATCGTTGAATTCAATGCCCGTTGATTGAGTTGTAACGAAATTAAATAATCGCGTTTGCCATCGGTTTACCCAGGTATCAATTCTGGGCAAACGCCTTGTGACCACAAGGTCGTACCCTTCATCTAATAGATTGAGAACTTTTTCGATGCCTTCAGGAACCGTTTGGAAATACGCTGGCAGAGTCACAACAATTTCTCCCGTAGCTTGTTCAAAGCCCACAGACAAGGCTGTCGACTCTCCAAAAAAATACGGTAAGGGGATAATAACAATTGAGCCTTTTTCACTCCGAATTTTTTCTAGCGATTGCACAACAGTGGCATCTCCCCCATCAATCACAAAAATAAACTCAATGGGTAAGGGCCATTGCGCAAGAATGGTTGAGTAGGCCTGGTACACCTCTTCAACGTTTTGCGATCGCTCTACCACGGGCACAACTATGGAGATAGTGCAATTCGAGGAAAGTTTTGATTCTTGAGCCACTTGAGCAGTATCAGAGATATTTGCTTTTACCGAAACTATCGGCATATACAACGACCAATTTCATTCTGTGAACAAATTAGCGATTTTGTCGATTCCAATCTGGGAGAAAAAGCACCAGGGATCAACCTTTATCCCTAGTGGATAGAATACCACTGACTACACGTTCAGGATAGTAATCACCAGTTGCCAATATCATTTCTCCCAATACCCCCAAAGCAACCATATGTCCTGTAAGTGCCAAGAACATAAAAGCGACGGAGGGCAGGACAAATCCAGAAACGCCGTTTAACATAAAAGCCGCAAAACAACCTACGCCTGCAAAAAAAGCAAGGACACTCCATTTCCCAAACCAACGACTTGGTCGTGAAGAACATCGAACGATCAAGTGAATGACAAAAAGATCCAAGCCCACACGCCAAGCACGTGAAAGGCCATACTTGCTTTGGCCAAACTTCCTTGAATGATGAGCCACCTCAAGTTCGGTTACTGTCGCCCCACCTAGTGTCGACATGGCAGGAATAAACCGATGAAAATCAGCATATAGTGGTAGATGCTTCACCACGCTCCGACGATAGGCTTTTAGTGAGCATCCATTGTCATGAATCGGAACACGGGTGATTTTCCCAATAAGCCAATTTGCCACCATGGATGGAATCTTACGGGAAATCAATCTATCCTTCCGGTTCTTGCGCCAACCACACACTACCCCATATCCCTCGTTAAGCTTCCCAATTAACCGGGGAATATCTTGAGGATCATTTTGTAAATCACCATCCATACTGACAACATACTGTCCTCTGGCCGCACGAAACCCTGCAGCCATAGCTGCCGTCTGACCATAATTCTTCCGAAATTCGATCACTCGAATTGAGGCATGATCTCTATGCAACTGAGCCAATACCACAGGCGTTCGATCAGAGCTTCCATCATCGATAAAGATGATTTCATATGGCTCAGAAAGCGATTCACAAACAGCCGCAATCGATTTATAGAGCACAGGAATACTTTCTTCTTCATTGAATATTGGAACAACGATGGAAAGTACTGGTCGCTCTTTCAAATTAGAATTTCTCAAGTTAATTATCCTCCACGCAGGAACCGATGCGGTCAGCTCAATGAAAATTTCATTACCCTTGGCACTCCGACTCCCACTTGCCGTACCTTTGGATTTTTGATTGATATAGCCATACAAGACATTGCCGGCTAGCCAAAGCAGTAAGACAACTCTTATTCCTGCCTGCCCTTGCTAACTGGTAACGTCTACACTATTGTGGAAAAGTGATTCATTCTGAGCCAAATCACCCGACAACAATCCATTCACACCTTCAGCTAATTGAGAGATTGACCATCCCCACAAGGTTTTGACTTAATGCCACTGTGTCCCAAGATCTCCACCTGGTGTAATCCCTTGCGTATAATTGAGCGACAGTGACCCGCGATCAAAAATTTTGCCGACTGAAGTACTGGTGTCGAAATTAACCCTCGATACAGATTCAACATAGGAAGCTCCAATATTATTGAAGCTAGTACGTGAGACTCCCCGCTCACAGAGCGGGGAGTCTTGAAAATCCAGGATTTTTGCCTCCGCTTCGCTCCGACCTGCCATTCATCCCCATGCAAAGCAAGGGGCTTTCTGACAGAAGTCGTAAAGTTTACGGTCTCGATTTTTTTGACTCTCTTACACCATCATGCTCTATTGAAGAGCATCTTCAGCATAATGCTCTGGAGGTATAAGAATCTTGCCGTCTTGGAGCACTTTTAGTATTCTCTTCCCACGAATATATACGTCATCAGGCACTAACGTCTCGAGAATGTCCGTATCATTGTCAACCAATGAGGCGAGAACATACCGAAACAAGTTAATGGTTGTCTTGAGCCGATCATCATATATACCATCGTAACTTTCCGGCCAACGAATGGCCATAACAACACCAACACGATCACGATATTCCCTAAGGGTGCTAAGATCAGCGTTTCGTGAGCAATTATGGGTAATAAAAGGCCCGTGGTCTCCTACAATCACGATAACAGCAGTCGGGTCACGTGAAATAATATTGTCAATTAACGAGGGCAGGAAAACATTGACTTCCCCCACACGTGTCGAATATTTTTGCACTTCTTCGACTTCGTTACAAATGTCCTCAACTTTGTTCTCAGAATGCATCGGTGCGTAGAGATGTATGTACTGAAAATGAGGCCTTGAAGGTGCCGTATCCATTTCTATCAGGCTGACAACTTCATCTCGTACCACTTCTGATCTGACCCAATCCCACTGATTGTCCTCCTCTATCTTCACAAACGTCGGAAAGATCCGCTTCAGAAATACTTTGGCCCCTGGGAAATGAACTTTGGGGTAGCAATGGTCGGCGGTACACCCATGAGCCACTAAATAGGTTGTTTGGTGCACATAATGAGTCTGATAGTCATTGCGTTTTAGCAACTGCACGAGATTGTTTTCGCCACCAGCAATAACCCGCCCAGTCTTGGTGACTTCAGAAAATTTTTCACTTAACGTGTAATAATGGTGGTTCATGTGTAGCATAGCTGGCATGGCAGCGGTCGTAGGATGATAATTACTGAACACTTCATCATATAGTCGGAAGCCGCTTTCGCGCAGATAGGTTTTAAATCCCGATACATCAATACCATTTTCGTTCATGTAGGCGAAGCTGGCGTAGCCGTCAGCAAGAATTAGGTAAATATTGGATTTCTTTGAAAGCGTGATATCATTCAAATTCTTCGCTGACTTGCTGTATGTTTCGTTGATGCCCAGATTGTTTACTGCCGAGGTGATATTCATGAAAATAGAGGCTAGGGTCATGATGCCGAGCACAAAGGAAAACTTACGTATATCGTGATGAAAAACCACGGCAAACACCGCAGCGGGTAGGACGCAATACAGTATCTTGACGACCGTGCTCGCGCTGCTCCCAATTTGGATCAGGTAATTATTAACGAAGTCTGTGTCAAGAATAGGGACGCGCATTATGAGCATCAAATAAATGGCTGAGAGAAAAATGGAAATTACCCTTGCAAGTTTGCCACCCTTATATCTACTCAGTAAGATATTGACAATGACCGCGACCATTACTACCGGTGCAATGAGGACCAATGCGATAAGGAATGCCGATCTTGCAGGCAACAGCGTAATGTTGGTCATGAGATAGAACGTCGAGGCGTAAAGTCCAACCATAAACGCAGTAAAGATATGTGAGGAAGTTAAGTTGTCCCAGAATCTGCTCATAGAAATTATTTCGTTGTTTTACGAGCCATAAAGTATAGGCTTCTCTTGCTCTTAGGAATATCAACTGCTTCAACAAACTTATAATACTGCGAAAATACGGCTTCAAAGTTCTGCTTATTGTAAAAGGCAAAAAGATCTCGGGCACTGCGCTTGCTGCTAAGAAGCTTATCGGCCCAGGAATCGGTTGGGTCGACAAACTCAATGAGCAGATGCTTGGCGGTTTCACTAAGAGAGCTTGCGAGCATTTCAAACGTACAGTTTGAAGAAATGCTTAGATGATGAATCAATGCAAGGGCCATTACGCAGTCGATCTCTAAGTCTTGTATTCTACAAAACAAAGAAGTCCGTTCCTTATTGTCAAACCCGAGTCCGGGTGAAGGATTGGTATAATCTATCAGCAGCGGTATGATTTTGTGTTCGCGTTTCTTTTGGATAGTGCGATAGTTCACATCCACGGCAACTGGATCTATGTCGGTGCAAATGATCATATCGCAGTGATCCTGTAGCAAACGCGAAAAGTGTCCGTTATTGCCACCGATGTCCCATATTTTCTTTAGACTGTATTTCTGTATCCAGATACGGACAGTTTCCTCTTTGAATTTGAACCCGTCATCAGCATAATTGGTAATTCTATAATAGTCGCCCCACTCAGTCTTCGAATTCAAAGTCAGGTTCTCCACGAAACTGATCATGCTGACAATCATGTTCTTGTGTGTGTCTAATGGCAACTGCGGCGTATGTTTTGTGGCGAAGGTCTGTTTATGCTTTTTGTGAGCCTTTGCATGCATGTGTATGTTAGCTTTGATCATTGGGCTAAAATGGGTTCTTGTCGGCAACATCACACTTGCTACCTCAAGCGGGATGCCGTCTAAAAATGGGATCTGCAGCTTGTTCAGATCGGGTGAGATATACCTCATCAATAACAAAGGAGCTAAGAAATGCCTGCAGAACTGACCGTACGCGGTCCATGGGTCCCCATTATGATAGGTGTCGAAAGATAGCGTATCGATAAAGACAGGCTTGCCGTTGTGAAATTGGACATTGAAGGCAGAGGCATCCTTTAACACCATGCCATATTCAAGTGCTGTGAGATGAGTATTGAGAGTGAGCAGGGCAGCATCTTTCAGTAGAGAAAAGCACCACTCATATGGGTATGTCGTCAGAGCCAGTTGTTCGGGTCGGATAATTTTATAATCTGGAGTGTCGCTAACAATCTCATGGGGAAGCAAGAATCCCTTACCAGTCAGGGTACGATACAGTCCAGATTCAGACAGGAGACTAAATTGCTTGAAATAAGATGGATTAATGCATCGATGTATGACGCCATTCTCAAGGAAAATATATCCTGATGGGTCGCGGAAGGAAGAGGGGTGCTTATTGCTTGTCTTCAACGTCTTCGTTGTGCGTGTATTTTTTATTCAAATCTTGGGTACTATCGTCAACGGGCAAGGAAGTATCAACACCTTTACGAAAAAAAGAGCCGATATATATTTTCATCCTTCCCCAGAACACCATAATGCCAGCCATCGCACCGATCAGCGCCTGAATGATGAGGCTGCCGGTTCCGGGATCGAAATAGGCATATGCGGTAGCCGGATAAAATACGAGGATTGCAATTAGAATGATCCTTCTCATGTTTAGCCCTCCTTTACCGTACCAGACAGAATATTGATTCAAAGCCTGGGCCACAACGTTACCTAGGTTAGAAACTCTACAAGACTGGGCCAAAAAATCAAGGCCACTACTGCTCGTCATTTATCAGGCTGACAAGTACAATTCTTTACAGAATTAAGCCAGAGCGTTCTGCATTTTTCCTTCCCCCCTCTAAAAGATGCTTGCATTGGGGTGTTTTATTACCGAGGGCAATCAAACATACCATGGTGGACCCAATATTCGGACAGTCAATTGAGATAGGACTAGTGCTTTTCTAGCTCCCCCCATAAGAGCTTAAGGGCTTCCCATTCCTTTGTTGCAGCGTCCTCCTTTTGCTGTTTGGCATAAATATACCCAAGCAGCAGATGAGCTTGAACATCTTCAGGAGACTTCTCGACTGCCCGAAGCCCCCAAAAAAGAGCTTTCTCATACTGCCCTTGATTAAAGGCAGACCAACCGAGGCTTGTGAAAACATCGGCAGGAAAATCTTTCTCAGAAAGGTTGTGCTCTACACCCCCCAAACTGATGTCATAAGCCTGGATATCCCTCCCTTCTTGAATATTGCTCTTGGAAATGAAACCTTGGGTCCCAATGTAATCAGCCAAAGCCAATCCAATAACCTTATAGCCTGCCAGTGTCATATGAACGGCATCAACAAAAAAATTATAACCAACGATACCGTGTTCGGCTTTCTCCACTAAAATTTCGTAGGCGTCAAGAATCGGCACTCCGCTCTCAAGGGCAACCGACTTCAATAACGCATTAAGATATTTATGATTGGGATGTAACCGTTGATCATATTCGTTGTTTGCCCTGACATAGTCACCTAGCCCTTCATAACATTCTCCAATATATAACGCTAAAAAATTGTCTCGCGTTCGAAAAGATGGCTTGTAAAGATCCCGCACTCTATGAAATGCTTGGAGCGCTTTTTGAAAATTTCCCCCCTTCATGTGTTGTATACCATTCGAGTAAAAACGTTCCCATTCCTCAATTTTCCCATCTTCAATAAATATTTGAGGGTCAATTCTGTAGGGATTTTGCAGATCCATGACTTTAGGATTCTGTGCTTTTGCTACAAATAAGATTGGGACCCCCCGATTCCTGGACAGGTCTATCATTGTCCTTATGTTTTTTTCAAAAATTCCGTAGACTTCCTTTTCAGAAAGTTCCTCAAGACCCAGAAAATACTTCAAACTTTGCCATCCATTTTTCCCAAGGATCCCTTTGACCAAAGATTTTGGACTCGCAAAACTTATCTTCTCATCCGCTTTTTGATCAGAATCGACGGATTTTTCTGGCACTTGATTTTTAGTAAAATCAGGTCTTCGGTAATAATCCAACGATTGAAAGGTTTCCTTTGTAAACGGTTTTGTAACAACAGCTTCAATACTTTCACTTGCATATGAGTCAATCCGCTTTCCAGAAATTCGTTGCATGAGCAACTCGGATCTTTCCGAAATTAAAAAAAATACTCTGCTACTATAGAATAGTTTTAACAGATTACCCCAAAAGGCGGAACGCGGAAGCTCCCGCTTATGAAAATGCGCATCTCGAAACTCATTTTGCCCTGTATACACAATCAACAAATCCGGTTCGTAATCCAGCATTTCCCTAAGGATGACCAAGACTCTGCTTGATGCATACCCGGCTACACCAACATTAATCACTTCAATTTGCTTAAAAGGAATTCGTTTCCGAAGGCTCTCACGCATCAGAGCAGAAAAAGAGTATTCCCGACCCCATGGGATCCCTCCAGTTGTAGACCCACCAAATGTAAATATTCTATAAACGTCCTCAGGCTTTACAGTTGGGAATCGCTGATCAATATAGGATTTATTAGGACTTGGGACATAGATATTTCCTTCCCCGGGTATGGCCGTTTCTTGAAAGATTCGATTCGTTCCTTCAAAGCCTTGAAATGGATCTCTACGTTCAATTGGAGATCCATAACCTATAATTCGCAAAATAATTTCTATAGCAACAAAAAAAATACTACATGAAAATAACACAAGAATCAGCGCACTCCACCAGTGCGTCTTCTGCTTTCCGATCTTTCGTTGGAAATGTTCGTTAGTCATGTGCCTCTTGACGAAATGATTCCATGAATCTCTCTATTTAATGAGGGCATGCATCATAAATTTCATACAGTCAACCAATTGAAATCATGGATCTTTCCAGACTCCTCCCATTACCAACATAAGATATGTGATCTATTAAGTCGAGCAACCAATATAAATTCGGTCAATAACGATCTCAACTAAATCATTACTTTAGGCATTCAGAAGAATTCATTCTTAGCTTAAGCCACTTTATAGTTCAAGCACATGGCCATAGAATTTTAAGTCAACGACACATGTTTTTTAGACAAAACTCCACCCCGGGGGTATAAGCCACAAGTATTATTCACCCTTACCGCTTGGACTCAATTCGTAAGTGCAGCGTTTAATAATTAATGGGGGGGGATAGAGAATTCCTCAGAATGGCATGCGAAATTCCAGCATCTTTCTGGGTCGATGATTCAGGTTGTACATGACGACTACGAGTTGGGGATCACCCAGCTGGGTTAGGCCACGGTGCTTCGGAAAAAATTGACGAATCAGGCCGTTTGTGGTTTCGTTTATACTCCGTTCCCAGGATGCATAGGGATGAACAAGGTGAAGCTCCACGCTAAAAGGGCGGGGGGGTTCCAAAACCTTGTAAAATCGTTGGGGGAAATCTGTCCCCCACCCCCCCCTAAAGCGTGGAGGAAGCCTAACAAATGACAGAAATACCACTTTTCGGGCTGTCAACAACCGATGCCCGCTCCATTAGAAACCTATGCTGTTCAACTCTTTTCAATTCATTTTCTTCTTTCTACCAATAACATTGGTGGTCTTTTTCTCGATAGGAAAACGCAATCATCATCGCGTGGCCATTTCATGGTTAGTACTGTGCTCATTGCTCTTCTATTGGAGTGCCCTCCGAAACTTGGACCATCTGATATGTGAGGTTTTCCTCAACCTGAGGAGGACCAGTATGAAGAAGAACCGTTTCAGGGAAGAACAGATTGTGCGCATTTTACGGGCCGCAGAAACGACCATCATTGAAGCCGCGGCTCGACAGCATAGCGTATCGGAGCAATCTCTCTATCGCTGGAAGCGCCAGTTTGGGCAGATGGAGGTGGACGACGTCCAAGAAGTACGGCAACTGCGGCAAGACAATGCACGCCTCAAGAAGGTCTTAGCTGAACGAGATCTCGAAGTGGAAGTCATGAAGGAACTGCAGGCAAAAAAGTGGTAAGCCCTCGGGCACGGCAGCAGGTCGCCCAAGCCGCGTGTGCCCGGGGGCTGAGTCTGCGACGGGCGGCGTGGCTCTGGACGACAGCTCGCTCCGGGCTGAGGTATGAAGCGAAGCGGCCGAAACGGGATGCGCGATTGGCGAAAGTCTTACGGGGGGTGGCGAAGCATTATCCCCAGTGGGGCTATCGCTTCGTCGAGGGCTTTCTGCGGGGCCGTGGGTGGCGTGTCAATCTCAAGCGTGTGCACCGCATCTGGCGCCAGTGCGGCTTGCAGGGGCCTCAACGGAAGGTACGGAAGAAAATTCGAACCGGGACGACACTGCAGCCCACGGCACAGACCAGGAACGCGGGCTGGAACTGGGATTTCGTGCACGATGTCACGATAGATGGTCAAGCATTTCGTTGTCTGACGGTGAAGGATAAGATAAGAACATGCGCTGGTGTGTGGGCATTGTCGTGGCGCGCTCCTTCTCGCATGAGCGGGTCATCGAGGTGCTCACCCGGCTGATACGGCTCTATGGGCGCCCCACGTATATCCGGAGCGCTAACGGGCCAGAATTCATTGCCCAAGCCTTGACGACATTTTTGGACGAACAGGGCATCAAGCCGAGTCGTATGACACCCGGCAAACCGTGGCAGAACGGAAGCAATGAAAGCTGTCATGGCACCTTTCGCCGCAAATGTCTCGATGCCGAACGCTTTCACAGCTTGAGGGAAGCACGGGTGGTGATAGAGGATTGGCCACAGGTATAATCATGAACAGCCTCACCGTGCGTTGGCGTACCAGACACCCACCACAGTGTTTTGGGCACCAGCCCCTCAGAAACAAGAGCCAGGGAAGCTTTCACAAGGGGAGAAGCAATGCTCAACGCACAGAAAGGCCTATGAGGGAACAAACAGAGGTAGGCGACACCGCTCGATTTACAGCGAGCGTCTGAGGTTGCTATCGTTTGACACGTCAAAATTTGCGCCGATACGACACCCTATCACCCGACATTCGGGGACTACTTCGCACGCCGTCGGCGATCGCGATCAGGCAATCCGTTTGCAGGGGATGGGACACTCGTTGAGGTATGAATAGTAGGCCCCAGTGGTTCCGCAGGCGGAGTAACCGGGTCAGACAGCTGGCTCTTGAAAGACTTGAGCGGGGTGAGGGGAAACTCTCACGCACCGTTCTTGGGGGAGGGAGCGGCCGCGAGGCCGTTCTCTTACCCGACAGCTACCAATTCTTAGGCCGGGCCTTAGGCCAAATGGGTGGAATTAACTAGATAGATTCTAGTACAGTAATCCTAGTAAGCCAGCTAACGAAAACTAAAGGTGTGCTAAAAAAGGGGGGATGTATGAAGGTAGGAGAAAATATTAATGTGGACAAAGCCAATTGGCGTTTTCGTGGCGAAGTGGTTAAAAACTTTGACGAACATGTCAAAAAATCTGTCCCCTTATACCAAGAAGGTCAGGAACTCATATGTAGAATAAGTGACTATTTTGTCAAAGACGGATCAACTTGTTTGGATTTAGGATGTTCAACAGGTGAACTTACCCTCAAACTTGCCGATCATAACAAAAATCGAGAAGGTGCCAACTTTATTGGAATTGACATTGAAAAAGATATGATTTCTTTGGCTAAAAAAAAACAAAAACAGCGGGGAATCAAGAATGCAAAATTCCTGCAAGATGATATTGCATTGAATGATTTAGAAACATCGGACTTCATTACTTCCTATTATGTCATTCAATTTATTAGGCCAAGCATCCGACAAGAAATCATAAACAAAGTTTATAATAACTTGGCATGGGGAGGGGCCTTACTGTTGTTTGAAAAGGTACGAGGGAATGACGCCAGATTTCAAGACATCATGACGGGCCTTTATACCGATTTCAAGTTAGACCAAGGATACACTACGGAAGAAATTATTGGAAAGAATCAAAGCTTAAAAGGAGTTCTGGAGCCTTTTTCAACTCAAGCCAACATCGACATGTTGAAACGAGCTGGCTTTTCAGACATTATCAGCGTCATGAAATTCATTTGTTTTGAAGGGTTTTTGGCCATTAAGTAATTAAGGGGGAATAGTTGGAATGTTAAGGAAAGCTGTACATATTGGTGTCCAAAAGGTGCTTAACCAATTGAACCAGGCCAAAGGGCCAAGTTTAAAGCAACAAGATGGTGAAATCCTCTATAGACAAATAAACTTAAACCACATGTTTTCTCAGTTATCATTACTTCCCCAAGACAACCTCCCATTAAAAATCCTTGATGGAGGTTCCGGGACAGGTCGGCTCACTGTTGAATTGGCTAAGGCTGGCCATCAGGTCACAGGAATTGACCTCAATAAACCGAGTATGGATGAAGCGAAGGAGAGAGCCGCCGCCGCAGGAGTGTCAATTGAATATATTCTTGGAGACCTATATGAATCTATTAAAAAATTACCTTCAAATTACTTTGATGCAGGGATAAGCGTAGGAGTTCTCTATGCATGCGCCCAATATAGAGAGATCATCAAAGAGTTTAGTCGTGTCATAAAAAATGACGGTATTCTTCTTGCGAATTTTCGCAGTCGCTTTTATTTCATCACGACTTTCCTTCGAAAGAAGGATTTCAAGAATGCCCTATACGTGGCAAAACATTCGGAAGGATTACTCAAACAATACAAAGCGCCAACTTATTACAACTGGCATTCGGAGGAAGATGTTCTTCAACTTTACAGAGAAAATAATCTTGAAATATTGAAAATGAGGCCTGTAGGACTTTTTTCGGGTCAGGACAATGACGGAATGGCGGCCATTTTGGATGTACATGATATTCCTGGGAATATACTTGATTCCCCTTTGTTTGAACTGGAGGCAGCTGATTGGCAGGGTTGCACATCTGCTGGACGCTTTATCATGGCAATCGGGCGAGTGGCCAAAAATTAATCCGCATACCTCTCTTGCCACGACAATATTCAAAAAGATTAATTTCTTATTTTTAAGACCTTGCGTTAACCCTCAATCTTATTTCATTCGGTAATAATTCATTTCTTCCCCATTAAGGAAGCCCTAGTTTGGAATAAAAGGGGTTGGTCAACCATGCCGACGTAAAGATACCCCTACCTTATCAATCTAGCCCTCATCGAGTGAGCAATGCCCAAGGTCAAACAGTTATGCCGTCGACGCACCCGTGCTGAGGCATGGCTCAAAGCCGTCGCTGAGGGCTTCTTCCACACCCTCAAGGTGGAGTTCATTCATGCTCAACAATATCGCACACGTTTGGAAACTCGACGGGAGATTTTGACGACAACGAAGTTTTTTATAATCGGCCACGTCGCCATTCTGCTCTCGGCTTAACGAGGTATCCACTATTTTCGGGAAAGTTCAAATTATACATTCCAGGGTGAATATTTTCTACTTTATTACTCTTCGCTTCAACTCATGTCCAAAGATAAATCAATTTTAAAGAATACATTCACCTACGGTTCTGCATCGGCCATAACCACGCTGATCATGTTTTTTTTGTACTTAATCGCCGCTCGCTACCTGGGAGCTGAAGACTTTGGACGTTTCTCATTTGCAGTGGCATTTGTGACACTATTCGCACCATTACTTGACCCAGGACTCTACTACTTACTTATTCGAGAAGTTGCCCGCAGAAAACATCTTTCCGAAAAATATCTTTCTCATACGTTGACTTGGAAAGTCTTTTGCGCCCCGTTTGTGTTCCTGATTATTTGTGGCACTGTCTCTTTTATGCACAAATCCCCGATGACGCTTCAGGCAGTGTATTTGATGGCAGTCTCACAAATCTTACTTTCATGGAAGGATGCCTTCAGACCCATCCTCTTGGCGCACGAATTTTTTGGCCTAGACGCGATCAGCGTCTTTATTGAACGACTATCTTTACTGATTTTTTCTTCACTGGTCCTTCTTTATGAAAATGGCCTCCTAGGCTTTTGTTGGGTGTTTATTATTGTAAGAATTATTGATTTATCCATCATTGCGGTAGTGGTCCAACTCAAAGTGTGCCGATTTTCATTCGGACGGGAACTTGCCTTCGTCAAGCACCTCCTACTGAGCGCCGTTCCAATTGGTGCTTTTTATATGACGTTAAAGATTTACAACCATGTGGATACCGTAATGTTATCCCTCTTAAGAAGCGATATAGAAGTTGGTTGGTATAGTGCCAGTTACAAATTATACGAAGGCCCCCTTCTGATCCCCTCTGTTATCGCCACGGTATTTATGCCTCGATTATCAAGACTATTTCTAGAAAATAATGGGGTATTTATCACTCTTTTAGAACGGGGTATTAAATATGTTGTCTTAACTTCGCTAATTGTTGGAGTCAATGGGATACTTTTTTCTGATATCCTTGTCCGTCTCAGTTTTGGGGAGATGTATCTCAACTCTATTTATGCCCTGCAAGTTTTATTTGCCGGATTCATTTTTGTCTTCACAGTTAATTTTCTTCAAACGGTCATGATATCCGTAGATCATCAAAAGTTAATTTTTTACGTCTCCTCTGCTGGTCTGGCTGTAAACGTGCTTTTTAATGCGATTCTTATTCCCCTCTACGGATACATGGGTGCAGCCTTTGCCACCGTTGTTGTAGAGGGACTAGTTTGCGCGATCTTGTGCTGGATTGTGCATAGGGTTATTTTTAGCATAGATTGGTGGGGGGTTTGGGTGAAACCCCTTTTGATAGGATTTGGTTGGGGAGCGGTTATTTTTTTGGTTGTCGATATACCCTCTGTCTATCAAGCCCTCTTATGGAACACTGGATTTTTAGGGTTATTATATTTCCTAAAGGTTCTGAACAAAGGAGATCTTGAGACAACAGAGGTGGCTCCAAGAATCTGAACAACTAGATAGGGCTTGCTGAAAAAAGCATGTTCCATGATTTGCTCAGACGCCCGCGAGGAATTGTGGACTCCTTGTCCCTCTGACCACGACACCATACACATGATTGTCCTGGAACGTTGTCTGTATCTGGAGCCACCAAGCACCCAGCAAGCCGTTCCACGTACTCCTCCAGCCCTGCCACCAAGAACGAGTTATTGTCAAATCTAGTGTCTGAAGAGTGGCTCACGCGGCGACTGAGTCATTGGTTGTTTGTTCGAGACCATCAATAAATTGAATGCCTGCGATCACCTTGGGCAACTCGCTGAATCCTCGTAATCGTCTCCAGGTTTTCTCCGCACACTGACCGAGCTTGAACATCATATGCAGCATCCCGTCACGTGTCAGACACCCCTTCGTGCGGACCGTCCGATGCCGAATCGTCCAGAAGGTCGATTCGATGGGATTCGTCGTTCGCAGACTCGGCCAATGGGCGGCGGGAAAGGCATAGAATTGCAGCAGCTCCGCCCGATCTTTTTGCAAACACGCCGTGGCTTTGGCCGCGCGCTTTCAAATTCAACAGCACGTCTCGCCAACTTTGGGTGGATTCCCGAATTCCCGTCGTCCATGGCCAACAGCTGTTTCTCTCCGTGGATATTCATGCCGATCACGACTAACGCACACAAGCGTTGCGTCTCCACTCGTACGCCACAATAGATGCCATCCACCCAGATAGAGACCACTGGTCAGCATCCAGGCGCCGGTGTTGCCAGCGGGCATATTCCTCCCGCCAGACTTGCTTGAGCCGCGCCACGGTACTGGGGGAAAGCCCCTTGGGCTCACCCACCAACGCTTCCAGCGCCGTCTGCATGTCGCCGGTCGAGGTCCCTTTCAAGTACAGCCAGGGGATCGCCGCCGCCAAACTGGCCGTCTTACGTACAGAGGGGGGAACTAGTGCCGAGTAAATAACCCCGCCCAAAGGGCGGGGCTTTTGAAGAAATTTAAAACAACTTCATCGAGCAATACATTTGCACAAGGCGTCGTCGAATATCTTCTCGAATAATTCGAAACAGATATTGCTAAGTCTGGGCGATGTGCCATTTCGTCTCATAACCCGTATGGTTTGTTCCTTAAGCTGACATGCGCACAGGCAATCACAACCGTGACCGGCCGCCGCAGCCGGCTGAACGTTTCCTCCCCGCCCAAAGGGCGGGGCTTCCACGTTCGTTTTAGTGAAACGTCACCGGGTTGCCCTGGCGGCTCCGCACTTTGGGGCATTGCACCGTGACCGGCCCAATGCCCGTCTGAATGGCTCGCGTCGGATGGTGGCCGCTGAGGACCACTCGCGCATGGCCCTGCTCATCCCGTTGGTCTCCATAGGAGGCCAAGAGATTCGCCACTTCCGCCTTCAAGGCTTGGGCAATGAGCTTCTGGGCTCCTGCCCGAATCAAATCCGTGAGCGAATCCTTGCTGTCTCGATCTTCTTCCTCGGGTTTGCTACGCTCGTGCATCGTGGCGTCTCCTCTTTTTGTGGTTGTGTGTGGATGTCTCGCAACACCCATTGCAACCCGAGACGCCGCGTCTTTTCAACTCCCTCCATGCGCTACTTTCGAATATAACTCCACTTTTTATGGGTGTGCGGTGTACTGAACATCTATGAACTCCCAGCCACTCGGAACACTAAACCACAGTCTAACCCACACGGGACTCCCGTTAGTCGGAAGACCGGAAATAGTTGTGGACAAAGTACTGCCCTCTATGGCACCAGTATTCTTAATATTTTTGGTCCCTTGACTAGTCCCAACATGAATCCACCATGTCACATCCTCCGACACCCCATTGGCTGACCAGGAGAAGGTGACGGAGGACCCGGGCAGCACCGACCCGAGAGCAGGAGCCAACATGGTCGGCCCACTGCCACTGCCGCCCCCACTACTCGCCGCAGTATATTGCACTTGGAGCACATCCCATGACCCGTTTGCCAGATACCAGAGTTGGATATAAATCGTGCGGCCGTCGGTGGGAAGATTCGTGGCCGTAAAGGTGGTGTTGGCCCCGAGGGTGCCGCCATCATGAAAGAGGTCTCCACCGCCGAGGGCACTGCCGCCCTCGAGTGCCCACTTGGTCACAGGGCTGCCATTAGACGTCCAGGAGAAGGTCGCTGAAGACCCGGGCAGCACCGACCCGAGAGCAGGAGCCAACATGGTCGGCCCACTGCCACTGCCGCCCCCACTACTCGCCGCAGTATATTGCACTTGGAGCACATCCCATGACCCGTTTGCCAGATACCAGAGTTGGATATAAATCGTGCGGCCGTCGGTGGGAAGATTCGTGGCCGTAAAGGTGGTGTTGGCCCCGAGGGTGCCGCCATCATGAAAGAGGTCTCCACCGCCGAGGGCACTGCCGCCCTCGAGTGCCCACTTGGTCACAGGGCTGCCATTAGACGTCCAGGAGAAGGTCGCTGAAGACCCGGGCAGCACCGACCCGAGAGCAGGAGCCAACATGGTCGGCCCACTGCCACTGCCGCCCCCACTACTCGCCGCAGTATATTGCACTTGGAGCACATCCCATGACCCGTTTGCCAGATACCAGAGTTGGATATAAATCGTGCGGCCGTCGGTGGGAAGATTCGTGGCCGTAAAGGTGGTGTTGGTGCCGAGAGTGCCGCCGTCATCAAAGAGGTCGCCACCGCCAAAAGTACTGCCGCCTTGAATGGCCCACTTGGTCACAGGGCTGCCATTAGACGTCCAGGAGAAAGTCGCTGATACACCAGGAAGGATTGACCCTGGTTGGGGTGTAGTTAATCCAGGATTGCCGCCACCAGAAGGAGGGGAAGATGAAATGTCACCTCCACCAAAGTTGTCAGCTATATGCCCAACATCATCTCCAACATAGAGTTGAAGATACCCGCCACCCAGCACAGGATTTGCGTCCACCACGGTCGAAACTACATTTCCATTAAAAAAGGCTTCAATTTTATTACCTACCGCCCGCAAACCAATCTGATCGCCCGATGTTATATCTGCATTGACCGTACTCTTTTTTATGAGGGTCCAGGAATTATTGGCTCGTCTCCAAATATTTGCAGTACTCTTATTTAGCCCCAAGCTATCTTGGCAGAAAAATAACAAATATTGCTCACTGGACCAATCATTGGGCGTTTTAACCCGTACCGATGGGCCCATACACGCATGAGTTCCTGGAGTCGCTCCGTAAGTAAAATAGACCTCTTGATCTTGCGAAAACGATTCCATCCAGACCGAGGCATACGAGGTGGTCGTGGTTGCTCCAACCGCCTGATTATTTTTTACGGATAGCCCGCGGTTGGATGGAGCTGAGGTTACCCAATTTGGTCCACCAGGAGGTCCCTGATCGGATCGATTGAAATCATCAAGAACAGGAGTAGAGGGAAACGCCTGGGAATATGATAGTGGAACATCATAAACCAAAAAACAAATGACCATGAAACTAAATAAACTTAATACCTTCTGTACCATACAGTTTTCCTACCTTAAAATTTAAGATTGACGAAAAAGTTGTTTTGTTAAATCTTCTGACTTTTAGAGGGCAATTTGAAGGATTCTCGTGATCTGAATGAAGTCAAGTGCGATTGAACTACGTTTATCTATATTCTTTGTCGGAAATCTCTTGTTAGATCCTTATCTGATACACCGTTAAATTTTGCTATTTTATTGAATAGCCCGTATTTGCCGACTAGGGAGAGTCCTAGCAATATTCAGACCAACAAAATATTCTCTATCTATGCCTTTGAAGCTTTGTAAAAGGACCCAAGGTAATAACCCTTTTATTTTCAGTTATTTTTTTGTGGTCAACACCTCTGCTCTCTTGTTTTATGAATCTACCTTGAAGCAGCCATTTTGATAAACTACATGGATTTTCTAGGAAAAAAGTAATTGCTATGAAGGCAATACCATTCAGTATATTTACTTATTAACTGATTATTCATCGCGTTCCGCAGGTCGGTAATTGTCAAGATAGTTGTCGCATGCCTTTCAGGAAAGTGCACAAAACCTTACCGGTGGGGCAAATAAACACGCCACCACCGCTCGATGTATAGTAGACCCCATTGTCAAGACAGTCATTGATAGAAAATAAGATAGACTCCATTTGAAGATCCTTGGGCCTATGAGTTGGTAAAGAGGGCATACGGTGTTTGATAGCTATGAGCTTGATGGGCCGCTCATGGTTGTAAAAGTCAAAATAAGTGCCGAGACCTCGTTCGAGCTCCGGCCCCGTGGCATAGTCGTGCAAGTAAATATCTTCATACTTCACGGAGCGCCAGAGCCGTTCAATGAAAATGTTAGGCCCTGTCAAGTTAACTGTGAAACTGATTTGTTTAGTGGCGTGTTGGCACCCGATCTCCCAAGAGAATGACGAATTGGTTGAGCGCGCGTTTCCAGTCCGGAATGGGCATGGTCCATTTCTTGGCAATCCGTTGCATTCCGAGATAGAGCACTTTCAGAATTGATTCATCGGTCGGGAACGCCCCCCGACTTTTCAGGACCTTCCGTAATGAAAAATTCAAGGATTCAATCGCATTGGTCGTATAGATGACTTTGCGGATGGCAGGGGGATAGTCAAAGAAGACCGTCAGTCTGCCCCAATCCCGCCGCCACGTCGCACTGATCGTGGGATACGTCGCATCCCAGGTGGCTCCCAATCGCTCAAGCGCCGCTTCAGCCTCGGCCAGGGTCGACACCCCATAGATAGCTCGAAGATCACGGGCCACCTGTCGCCGCTCTTTCCACACGACATACTGCAACGAGTGCCGGACTTTATGCACGATACAGAGTTGGACTTGGGTCTGGGGGAACACGGTCTCCAAGGCTTCAGGCAAGCCAGAGAGCCCATCCCCGCAGGCCACAAAACCATCCTGGACGCCGCGGCTCTGAAGCTCCGTAAAGACCGACAGCCAGAACTTGGCTCCCTCCGTCTCACTGACCCACAACCCCAGGAGTGCTTTCTCCCCCTGGAGGGTCACCCCCCAAGGCCACATACACCGCTTTGCTCTTGACGACCCCCTCCTGCCGGGATTTCACAAACAAGCAATCAAAATACAGAATGGGATAGACGGCATCTCAGTGCCGACTCTGCCACGTCCGCACATCTTCCAGCACGGCGTCGGTGATCGTCGAAATCAGCGTGGGCGAGACCGCCACGCCATAGAGTTCTTCCAGATGCCCTTGAATATCCCGAGTCGTCAAGCCTCGGGCATACAAGGCGAGCACCTTCTCATCAAACCCCTCCAAGCGCCGTTGCCGTTTCGGCACCAACACCGGCTCAAAGCTGCCGGCTCCATCACGGGGCGTCTGGAGGGCCAGATCCCCGTGGGCCGTCTGCACGGTCTTCGCCGTGCTCCCATTGCGCGCATTCCCGGACCCTCGTCCCTCGGAAGCATGCGGGGCATAACCCAAATGCTCTGTCAGCTCCGCCCGCAGCGCACGTTCCACGAGTCGCTTCGTCAGTTGTGTCACTAACCCATGTTTGCCGAATATGTCTTCGGGTGATGCACACCCTTCCACCAGCTCATCTAGCAGCACATCCGTTTTGCTTGGGGTTTTGGTTCTGGTCATCAGTCCTCCTGAGTGAATGGAACCGTCATGATAACCAGTTACACCGTTAATCTTACACCCTCGCACTAATTTTTCCTGCCAAGTCCAACGCCCCCAATCCATACATCAATTCCCATTGTCTTCAACCGCATGCATCCTCTGCCAACTAGACTTGACGCGAATGCAACCATATCGACGAGCACTCCCTCAATAGATCCCTGCCACCAACCTGCAGGGATGACAGAATACAGCAAAGGCTCGGTCCCGTTTTTCCATCGTTCATCTCACTCCGTTATTCCCGTTCGCTATTGACCGGAATCTCTCGTTCCCCTGTCTCACGTCGGTACCTCATTGCACGTCTCCCCCCTCACCCAGCCCCTTAATGAGCGAGGGCTTTCGGAAAATTCCTAAAATCCCGCTAGTCATTTACTCCATTCCAGACACTTGACTCTCTATCCTTATCCAGCGCACCATATTTCGGATTGCTCACTATATTTTACCGTACTTATTTCTTAAAGGGATTCAATGTCCACCACCGTCCGCCCAAACTTATTTGCCGTGAATCCCAATCCCACGATGTCCATTCACCAGGTTGGATTGGGACAACACAAAGTGCTCATTGCCGATCACTTCTATCAATATCCCGATGACATTCTCCAAGCAGCCTTAGCGCTACCCTATACTGACCGGTTCGAAATTGTGGGGAACTTTCCTGGCGTACGGGCGAGTCTCAACGTGGATACTCAACCCTTGATCGACCAATTAAGTCAAATGTGGGGTGGCAACCTCTTACCATTTTTTTCACCTCAGCCGGTCGTCTTTCAAGGCATCAAGATGCAGAATTTCCGCTTAAACGTGGGACAACGTCAGCCCCATATCGATCAAGATGTGACGGCCATGGTGTATCTCAACCCTGAAGGATTCTGTAAAGGAGGGACTGGCCTCTATCGTCATAGGCCCACAGAACTCGAACGCGTACCGATTTTGCCAGATGCCACCATCCGGCAATTAGCCGATCAACTGGAATTGAGTGATGAATTTTTGGGAAGTCCGGAAGGGTATGAAAACTTTCAGAATAGTATGATTTTCAACCCACTGTTTGCCTGTCGAGACCATCGCTATATCAATGATGGGAATGCCTATTGGGAATTACTCCAACTCATCGAGATGCGGCCCAATCGGCTCATGATGTTTGATGGCCGCTGTTTTCACTCACAATACATCCAGCCTGGCGACTACGATCAAGCGTTTCGAGTCAACCAAATCCTCTACCTAAGGCAAGAATCTTAACCTTCATCGAACCTTCCCCCTACCCGCCAATCGTTGAGCCTGCATCCCTTCCCCATGCCACAATGAAGCAACATGCTGGCCCGATCCGAGAACAATAGGTCAATCAAACTCCACTCGCAGGATGAACTCCCGCATGCCGGACAGCGATGTCTGGAGACTGATTCCTCAACGAGTTCTTTGGTACTTTGCGGTTCGCTCAAAAAGGCCTTTTAAAATCCCCGAATACACTTCGAGAGAAACCAGTCACCGCGCAATCAACGGGTCAAACACAAGTTTTGCCAATATCTCTGCTCAAATATGGGCATAATGCCAACATGTTGGAACACATTTAAGAAACAGAATAGTCGAAAATTAGGGAAGTAAGGCGTCGTTACCGATTCAAGAACGAGGGTTCTAACAGCTACTCCCGAAAGTCAACTGGACTTGCCTTGTTCGACATTTAGGTGTCCACTTCATGGAAGTCTGAAACCGAAAAACCCATATTATCAGCCAACCAAAAGACGAACTTTTTTGGATATAAGTCTCCATGAGTAAGTATTTGTCTATAACAAGCTCTAAATTCACTATTTTCCGGCAATTTACTACCTTTTACTATTGCGCTTGACCATCTTTTCCAGCCTTCCATAGAACCATCTTTAATCACTGCTGTCCTGTTAACTTTCACAGCAAAACCATCTGGTTGATGTCGGTATTCCCATCGTGAAACGGATCCCCTCGCAGCAAAGCGATCAGATCTCGTTTTTCAAACAGATTGAGATGCAAGACACGCAGTATTTGTTGCAAACTTCTCTTCAGCTTTGCCTGGAACTTGAGGAATGACAGGAGGAGATACACGCACAAGGCAATCCAGATTTGTGTCAGTACGGCATTCTTACTGGTTCCGATGAACGACTTGATTTTCAGATTCTGTTTCACCCACTTAAAAAACAACTCCACCTGCCAACGCGCCTTGTAAATGTCCGCAATGGTCTTGGCCGCCAATGTGAAATTATTAGTCAGGAAAATATAGTGTCGGCCGGTTTCCGGGTCACGATACCCGACCCGACGCAGGTGAATGGGGCATGTCTTTGCCGTCTGCGTCCCCGTGAACGCAATGGTGTGATCGCTGGTGAGTCCTTTGTTGGGCAAAATAGGACGACGGCTGACCACGCGAGATTTCGCATTGGCCTTGAGGCGAGTCACAAAAAAGATCCCGTGTTCTGTCAATTGGTTGTACCAGGCGTAGTCATTATAGCCACGATCAATAGCCACCATGCTGCCTTTGGGAAACTCCACGGTACGTCCCACGGTAATATCACTGGTTTTGCCATCCGTGATGGTCGCGAACTCGGGGAGATAGCTGTCGTGGTTCAAGCCAACATGCAGTTTGATGGCACCCTTGGTCGAACGGAACTCGGCCCACGGAAAAACCTCCAGACACAGGTCAATGGTCGAGGCGTCCATTGAATACAACGGGTTATTAAAGCGAAACGTGTGGCCAGGTGAGAGTCCCTGACACCGACTCAGGAGTTTTCCGAACAGGGCCTCGTACAGGGCGTAGGGTTTGCCTTCGTTGATACGAGAGAGATTGGAGCGAGAGAGCTTGACGCTGCCAAGATGATAGAGCCGATGTGCCTGTGTGGAAATATTCTCAACAATATCCCTCAAGCTGTTCCGCCCTGCCAGTTGGGCGATGGCCATCGTGACGAACGGCGACCACCGGGATGCCGTGCGGAAAGAACGACCTGCATGGTGTCGGTTGGCAAGGGTCTCGAATTCATGGCGAGGAATATATCTGAGTAATTGTGAGAATACCGTGTTGTGATGGGCCAAGGCTTCAATCTCCTTTGTTTTACAGTGTTTGCGCGCTTGCCCATTGTAACAATTCATTGAGAGTGAAGCCTGTTTTGTTTCTGTTAACGGGACAGCAGTGATCTTTAATAGTAAATGATCGGTTTAGCCATACAAGAAAGAGCAGATTAATATGCTGGTAGCATACTATCGATACTTCT
Source organism: Nitrospirales bacterium (assembly GCA_965248225.1). Classification (GTDB taxonomy): domain Bacteria; phylum Nitrospirota; class Nitrospiria; order Nitrospirales; family UBA8639; genus Nitrospira_E. The sequence continues at coordinate 1,353,228 of CBDFIV010000015.1, read as the reverse complement.
TGAGAGATGTTTGTAACAGGTAAGCCGGGCTTAAGGCTGTTGGAGCACAAGTTCTAATTATGTTCTGCCAGCGCGGATATAAGACGATCATAAGAAGCGTACCGCCGATTTCCATGAGCCACAAACAACGACACTGCAAATGACACAAGCGCGCTAACACATGCACTGACCAATATCGCAACCCATGTTTCCATAATTTCGATTTTTCCTTTATAGCTAACGAGGCAGTCGAGCAGTATCTCAAAGGAACATACGTCCCGAACTCCTGGTGATCTCTCTGCGGCGCGAAGGGAATATCAGAGGTTCAGCCGCATGCAAACGCTCATAGTTTCGCTATTACGTCCCTTACAGAATGTGCACTTACACTAAATGCTCGAATGCCAGATTTTAATAGTTCGGCAAGAAGTTCTTCTCTAGGGTCTAGGCAAACACTTATGTGGCCTGCCCCTTTTCCCATACGTCCGCGACACCCTTTTGGACCAAGCCCTACCTGTAATCCGCTATTTCAGCGCGCTTTATCCACTTGATGGGAATCAGACCGCCGATCAGGAGTCCGCTGCTTGCTACAACGGCAAAGAAGCCACCTGCCTCATGCCCGCCGTTGGCGAGAGCCAGAACGGCGATCACACCGCAGATTACACCCGCGCCGTACAACTTCATCCGAAAGGCTTCCCGCACCTTGTCACGCACATACACGTCAACCTGACCGTGCTTAACCCATAAGGTCTTGATCAAACTACCCAATCCAAACGCTATAAGGGCAACCAGCGCGAATACAACGCCTTTACTGGCAGCATGGTTGGCGAAGGACGCCCATGAGATCGCGCCAGTTAGCAAACCGCCGCCGTAGAATATCCCCTGCCACTTTTCTGCGGTCTTGTTGCGGAGTTCTTCCGGAGTCCAGTTCCGGGGCGGAGTTGCCTTTGCCATTTCATTTACCTCGTTTTTGAATTGGTAGGAAGAGCTGGTCGCACAACGGAATTCTTGCCTGTTTTCTCATTCTGGAATGTCTAGCAAAGTGGTATACATTGGTGTTCTATCTCTGGCACCGACCTGGTAACGATTATGATAACCGGTCCGCCTCAGCTGCTTTTTCACTTCAAAAAGCACTGTCGACAACTCTGCGCTCATCGCTTATTTGCGGCCGAAAAGGTCAAGGCTAAGTCGACGCACCGGTGATTCTAACCTGTTTATTGCAGGCAGTGAAACAAAATCGTGTTTTTTAACAAGCGTTCTCCGTCCTTGGTCAAGGGTTTCGCCTACGCAATCGAGACGCCGTTTTGTATGTATTGATCACAGCTCACATGTCGCAATGGAGCAACAGCCCGACCTGAGCCTGGGGAATTGGACCGGTCAGACCCTACTCGCAGGATGAACTCCCGCATTTCAAACAGCGAAGTTTGGGGATTGAATCCTCAACGCGGTCCTTAGTACTTTCCGGTCCAGTCAAAAAGGACTTCAATAATTCTATTCACGGGGTTTGACTGACGGGGATGGAGGAGTTGTTATTCGCGGCGGTGGAGGGTAAGGAACAGTTTTTTAGGGTTGAAGACGCGCAGGTTTTTATCAATAAAAGTTAGCCACAAGCAAGAATGGCTCATTGATGGTTTAGAAAAATAAAGAACCCCGCGGCAAGACCACGGGGAATCACAAGTTAAAAAGTAGATACCCACGGGCTTACGCCGCGTGGCCATTAAAATTCAAAACCAAGCTGAATATGACTTTTGGTCACTGGTTCTTAATGCTCCACGTGCCGACGGATCACCGCCTCATTCTATCCAACGGTCGACGAAAAGAACCTGGGATACTCCACGGGCCACTGAGGCGAACTTCCATGTCCTCGGGTCATCACCAATATCTCATTGGACAAAGAGTCCCCGCCTCCAGCGGGGAGCGCTTTCACCCACGGGCTCACGCCGCATAGTACTCCGCGAAAGCTTTGATCGATTTACTGCGGTCCGGACGATTCAGGGGGTGCAGTATTTTTCAGCGAAATTGTTCTTTCAATTCCACTACATTCTGCTGTTGGAATTTCTGCTCCTTTTGCACCATCGCATGTAGAAAACATGAATAAGGCGAAAAGGCCAATCGCCGTAAGCTTATAGGATGTCGGGATGTTTGTCAGGGTATTTACCCATCCATGACCCTTCAGTTCTCGCGCCTTTTGTATGTAATCTTTTCTTAGATAATTTGCGATATGCATACGTGTCCCATAATGCTCGCAATGCATCATTAATTTCGCCTCAAATTCCCATTTTTCCATTCCCCAACTCTCTGCATACGATGCAAGCGTAGGACAGTTATATGCGGCAATTTCTACTGTTTCTTCAGGTAGATATTGCCTATCTTGTGGTCTTGAAGAAGCGAACTTCTTTACTATTATTATTATTTCATCATCATGAATTTTATAACTCATTTGGTGTACTCCTTATTCAGTAGTTCAAACGGGTCTTAGAGAAAATTTGTATTTGTAATGGGGTCAAGCCTGTGTAAGTGTATTAATATATTGACTCAACTGACTCATGCCCCTATCACGACTTCTCACACTTGCATCAATCTTTCCAATATGACGACTGAAGGTTGACGCATCACGATGAAAATAGGTGACCACCTCTTGTATGGTAGCTGTCCCGAAATGTCGAGCCATCCAGCTAATCATCCTTCGCGCTTCCGAGAGAACTCGACTGACCCTATGTCCTGTATCTCCGTTAAGAAACCTCCCCTTTATCTCTTCCCAGATAAACGCTTTACTTTCTCTACACGCCTGTCCCCTCACGCCTCAGGTTCAGAGCCTTGCAAGTACGTGGTTTCCTGATACCTTCCCACAACTAAAAGAAACAGGCACGCGACCATAAACATCACGCCAGCAAAAAACCAATAATATTCAGGCCCTGTCAGCGCCACTGAGCCGTCTGGGTTTTGAATCCAAAAATTCACCAGTGCGGTGAATCCATTCCCCACCGAAACAGATAATAAAAACAATCCCATGACGAGCGACTTCAGCTTGAGAGGAGCTTGGGTATAGGAAAATTCCAAGCAGGTAATGGACACCATCACTTCGGCGGCCGTCATTACCACAAATGCCAATAATTGCCAGGCAATCGGTGGCGTCTGCCCTTGGGCAATCAGTTGTTCGATATAGGCTGATATCATAAACGCCACTACCGTCACGAAAAATCCAATCGATATTTTTCGTAACGCCGTTAATTCCATGCAGCGACTCAACAAAGGATAGATGCCATACACAAATAAGGGAATAAACACGAGAATGAGAATCGGATTGACCGCCTGAATTTGCGAAGGCAGCCATTCAATTCCCATCCATTGTCGATCCATCTGCTGCGCTTGGAGCACCCATGCAGAGGCCGTTTGATCAAACAGCGACCAAAAACACGCCACAAAAAGATAAATCCCAGATAACTTGAAAATGGCCTGCCACGCCTCAGGGCTTTTCAACTCCTGAATCACGCCGGACCTATCAGATGGAATATGCGCGTACTGATGCCGCCCAGCCCAGAAAATAATAGTTGCCAACAGCATCAGGATCCCTGGCACCCCAAAGGCGACATTCGGGCCATAATGCTCCAGTAATAGTGGGGTGAGCAGGATCGAACAAAACGCCCCAACATTGATAGAAAAATAAAACCAGGAAAAAGCTTTGGGAAGCAGTGACCGATTCATTGGACCAAACTGATCTCCTAAATTCGCTGAGACGCAAGGCTTAATTCCTCCGGAACCCATTGCGATCAACGTCAATCCAACAAGCAAACCCACTTGAGTATGATCCAACGCCAACGCCAAATGTCCACCACAATACACCAGGGAAAGCCACATAATTGTTCGATATTTTCCCCACCAGGCATCCGCTAACAGAGCACCAACAAACGGGAAAAAATACACAGCCGAAGCAAAGAGATGAAAATATGTCTTGGCCTCCGCCTCGCCCATGGGCTCAAGGTCCCCCTGAGCATTCATGAGCATACTGGTCATAAACACCACGAGAATCGCCTTCATGCCATAGTAGCTAAATCGCTCTGCTCCCTCATTCGCGACTAAATGAAATACCCCTGAGGGCATCGCAGAAGTCACCAACGGTTTTGTACGAAATTCTTGTTGAGACATCATGCGTTTTGGGTTGAAGGAGAAATGAATCAGGGAAGAATTTAAAGATTACCGGTTACGCACCACATTCAGTACAATCCCACAGCCGTTTTCTCAACCGCAACAACACTGTACGATTGCCACCTTCATGTCATTCTACAATAGGCCCTTCATCCTCTTTTGCTTTGTGTTCTTTTTGCCCTTGGCCATACACCCATTCGGCATACCGATCGTTCAGGCTGACGAAACGGACATTCCCACTCTCGATCCGATCCTGGTCACCGGATCCGCGCATCCTACTCAACTTCATCGTTCAACTCAAAGTCATACGATGATCGACCATCAGGATGATTCTCCGCTTCAACCCAATCGTCTCTCCAGTATCCTTCAACACGTCCCCGGAATTCATCTAGATGAAATGGGAGGTCGTGGTGGAATCAGTTCAATTTACCTAAGAGGTGCCGACCCAAATTTTTCGTTAATCATGCTTGATGGCATCCCTTTGAACGATTCCACGGACCAACGCGGCGGGTCCGTTGATCTCTCAACGATTTCCATTAACCAGATCACCCGCATTGAAATTGTTCGCGGACCGCTCTCAGCCTTCTATGGCTCCGAAGCCATGGCGGGCGCCATCAATCTCATTACGAAATCTCATACGGAAGATGCCCATATTAGAGTTCTCATGGAAGGGGGGCGATTTGATTCTCAGAAAGGGATGATACAGGGCGGAGGAAGAATAGGTCCCCTATCGACAAACCTTTCGTTTTCCCATTCGAGCAATGAAGCACAAGTGGAGAACGATGCCTTTTCTCAGCATGCCGTGAGTTGGAATCTTGGCCTGGACCCCGGTTCGCATTGGGATATCCGCCTAACTGGCCACTATGCGGCTTCTTCCGTTCGAAGTTTCCCAGAAGGCAGCGGGGGGGCCACGTTCGCCCTATTACGAGAAACGGAACAGCGCGAGACCCAAACATTCTTAACCGGCCTCACTGCGGCTCTCAATACTCCTCATGGTTGGCACCACCAGATCTTTACAAGCCTTTCAAGACGGTCTCAGGATGTGGATAATCCAGGGGTCCTTTCCTCCCCATCCCTCTTTGCTATTCCTCCCACAGACTTTACGACGGATTATCACCGCTATCAGGGCCGCCTCACTGAAACCTGGACCATCTCCCCGTATTGGACGTTCTCATTTGGCGGAGACATCACCCACGAACGTGGGAAGCGCGATGGCACTCAAGACCTGAGTTCCTTCGGAGGTCGCGCTGGTGAACCGTTGGACTTTGCTTTGAACCGAACATTCGGAGGAAGCTTCGTGGAGCTGACAGCCACTCCATGGGAAAGCTTCACGTTGAACACAGGCGCTCGGGTAGATCTTTCCAAACAATCGCAGCCTAGGCTGAGTCCACGAATGAGCGCACGGTATCAATGGCTTCCCTTACTGCATCTTCGCGGAGCCTATGGGAAAGGATTCAAACTTCCTGGTTTGGCTAGCCTCGGTGATCCTCTGATTGGCAATCCAGACTTGGATCCGGAAACTAGCACGGGGTGGGACCTCGGCGTGGGGTATCACACCCCCCATCACGAACTCACGGCTTCAATCACATACTTTCATAATCGCTTTCACGGGCTGATCGATCTGGATCCAGACCTTCTCATTCAAAACCGATTTCAACTGACGAATCTGGATACGGCGATCACGAAAGGATGGGAATGTTCTTTGAAGGTCTCTCCCCTAGCTCCCGTCACATTCCAGGCGAATCTTACGTATTTGACCACCCGCATCAAGGAAACGGGAGACCCGTTAAGAAACCGTCCCAAATGGCGAGGTGGGTTAAGATTGACCGTCCAGATGTTTCCAAAAGTCAGCCTGAGCAGCCGAGTCACCTTGGTCAGTTCACGCCTAGATTTTCAGATACCCACGCAAACGACTCGTGTCGGAGGCTATACCAAAGCCGATGCGACGATCACCTATCAACCTGCCCCAGCCTGGCGCTGGTATGCCGCATTGGAAAACCTCACCAATGCATCGTATGAAGACTTTCGCGGCTTCCCCGCCCCACCCCTCACCTTCCGGTTAGGAATCGAGTATCAGTACTCTCCCGCCTCATAATAAGTGTGCGTGCCAAATGGGGTCGGGCTTTTTCAAGTAATTCTTCCCCCATATCATGGCCAAGGCGTGCGAGGCCAAGTCATCAATCCACACTCATCTCAAGATCTCTCTTAAGCTTAGGGCCGTTTTTGCCGAAATAGGAGAGAAGAATCATTTAAAAAAAACGAATCGATTATTTTCGACAGTCACAAATAACCCCCATTTGCCAAGGACACGTTCATGCAACTGTCACTCCCATTAGACATCGAGCAAACCGAAGAGACAGAGACGATATTTGAGAGAATCAAAGACTGTAAGTCTCTCCCGATATTGTCTCCATTGGCCTCCAGAATCCTCAAGATGTGCCAAGACGAGGAAACCGAAGCGTCAACACTTGCTCATGTCATTGCCCAAGATCCCGGAATGGCTGCGCAAATCTTATACATGGCCAATTCCGCCTATTACGGTGGAGCTCGCCACAAAGTGACCAGTGTCATCCAGGGCGTGAATCTTCTTGGATTTAGCACGATTGCCAATTTGGCACTTTCGTTTTGTTTTTACCGTCTCATTAAAGACGTCAAAGACACATCCAATTCGGCCATCGATCATGTGCAATACTGGCGACGGTCCATTTTTGCCAGCATCGCCGCTCGGGCTATTGGGAAACACTTGGCACATGAAGACACGGAACTCATGTTCCTTGCCGCCCTCCTGCAAGATATTGGGATTTTAGCCTTAAACGAAGTGGCATCTGATGAACTCATGGCGTTACACGGACATCTCACGGAAAGCCACGCCGAGTTATACCGCCTTGAACTGGAACATCTTGGGGTCGACCATTCGCAAGTCGGTGCGTGGCTGGCCCAACAATGGGAACTACCCGAAGAATTTCAGGTAGCCATTCTCTATAGCCATACCCCAGAATTATTTGAAACTCCACCAGATTTCCAGGCACTGGTGGATGTGGTCGCGCTTTCTAGCTTCGTTGCGGATATGTGGATGAATCCCCAGACCGAAACAGCCATCGACTTAGTACGTGAGAGAAGCCAAGGGCGTTTGATCATTCAATCTGAAGATTGGGGACCAATCTTGGATGATATCATGGCAGGCATTCCCCAAATCGCCAGCTTCTTCCATACGAAACTGGGAAGCTTTGAAGACATCACTCACATCCATCGCTTGGCACTCAAACACCTCACGCTGACCACTCAACCGCAAACGATCTAGGAACTCATTCTCTCACCATCACCTGAGTTTCCTGGTCTCCGCTCTCTTTAAGAAGACGCTTCTACCACGTCCAACGCCGTACATAATTGATTTCGCCCGCTCTCTTTCGCCCGATAGAGCGCACGATCTGCCCGTTCCAACCATGTGGCCACCGTTTCCCCTGACAATAATTCCGCGACACCAATCGAGACCGTGGCAGGAATGCTGATTTCTTGGTAACGAAACGCCTCACGACGCACGACTTCCAATAACCGATCTCCTAAGCGCTGGCAGAGCTCAATATTCGCGCCAGGCAGTAACACACAAAATTCTTCACCCCCATAGCGGGCCACAAAGTCCGTCTTGCGAGGGAAGGTTGAGACCAGACGATCGGCCAGCTGCTGAATGACGGCGTCCCCCGCCGGATGACCATGCGCGTCGTTCACGTGTTTAAAGTGGTCGATATCCACCATAAACACACAAGCCGGAGTTTCTGAAAAGAAGCTCACACTCGCTGTCCGTTCTAATTGTAAATCGAGAGCCCCACGATTATAGAGCCTGGTGAGCGGATCGAGCTCCATTTCTTTTCTCGCACTTCCTAACTCCTGCTCCACGGCTCGCAATTTTTCACCGAGCCGTTTGATCCGCTGTTGTTGTCGCTTTTTTCGTTCATCAATCACCGTATTCATGCCTTGAACCACCGAATGCAAGGCTTCCTTCACCTCACTAAACGATCCAGCCTCCGTGGCCGCTCGCAATTGGACAAGATACTGATCCACGTGTTGATCAGATTCTTGATCTTCCACAATGGCCCGTCCCACCGTATTCGTAAATTCCCACAGGACATTTCGCACATCTTGGAGATTACGATCAACATAATGTTTTTCCTGTTGACGATGTCTATTCACATATCTCGTCAGTTCACCCCAATTCCGTTTAATCGGCCCTTCCTCGACCTCTTCATCTTCATTACGATCATGGGTAGACGCTCCCACCAACACATGCATGGACCACCGCTCAAATTCCTTTTCAATATCTTTTTCCGAAAGTTCCTCCAAATCAAATGCATGGCGTCCCAAGGAGCGCAGAATTCTAGCCACGGACTCTATGGCTTTATCAAATTCTTCTGTTTCAACAACTTCCGTCGTTTGACTTGGTATAGGAGTACTCATGGTTTCCTGCTCCTTCTGATCGGCTTTTCCCCTGACCAGCATCCCAACATAGATGACTCCTCCTCTATCAACCGGTGTGTAGGCCATGTAGACAGTAGATTGCTAAACGTTGGTCGGTCGCCTCCTCAGCGAGGAAAGACGTGGATCATCCGTTTGATTCAATTATCGGCTATTCGTGTAGGTCCCTTGAACCATATTTGTTATGATCATCAAGAAATTATACTGCCCAATATTTCCCATGACTGTATCTTCGCTCTACATCAATGCCACCATTATTTTTCACGTGTTCTAAATGCTCATGACTCAACCGCAACTCATTTCCAGCCGCCACAACCCACAGTTTAAACGCTGGATATCATTGCGTGAGTCTCAAGGTGTCAAAACCCACCAGCAATGTCTTATCGCGGGGAAAAAACTGCGACTGGAAATGACACAGGATTCAACATTATCCACCTGTGAAATCATATTTCCCCAATCTTACGAAATTACCGAGGAGTTGTTACCACAGGCAACCAGTTTTTCCCTAACGAGGGAACTCTTTGATGAATTAGATGTCTTCGGCACCAAAGAACCTTTGTTAATCTGTTCCACTCCCCCGATACCCCCTTGTGATCTGACACAACCTCCCGTAGGTCTCGAAATACTGTGCCCGATCGGTGACCCGGGAAACTTAGGCGCGCTTGTTCGCTCCTGCAGAGCCTTCAACGTACGCACGGTCATTCTTCTTCGTGAAGCCGTTCATCCCTTTCATCCTAAAGTCATTCGAGCCAGTAGCGGAGCTGTGTTTGTCCAATCACTCGGTCAAGGATGTTCGATTACTGAATTGCAAACACCTGAAATATTACAATGGATTACCCCATTGGACATGGAGGGTGAGGATATCTCGACCCACAATTGGCCAGAACACATCCGCCTACTCATTGGCGAAGAAGGCGTTGGAATTCCAGCCCTGCAATATTCACAACGGTTCAGCATCTCCCAAATTCACACCTCCATTCCGTTGAATGCCACCGTGGCCAGCAGCATCGCCCTGTATGCCTATCGCCAACAGCACCCCTAACAATCACACAGGCTTATCAATCAAATTGCGCAGATCATCCCAACAGCCATTTACTTGAAAACGGAGAGACGTATGATCCAAATAGGGACCTATCGGCACTACAAAGGCAACACCTATCAGGTCCTTGGTATTGCCAAGCATTCAGAAACCGAAGAACCATTGGTCGTGTACAAAGCCCTCTACGGAGAATGTGGATTGTGGGTCAGACCCTTGGATATGTTTTGTGAGAAGGTGGAAGTAGATAGGAAGATCATCCCTCGCTTTGAGCTGATACTGGAAGAAACTGGAGATTCACATGAGCCATCTCAACAGCAAGTCCATGGCAGGAAGAATCTATAAAAGACGAGTCCCGAACACTCGGCACCAATTAGAGTTGGTCGGCTAATACCGCCCGGGTTTGTTCTTCTCGGTAATCTCGTAAGCGCTGCGCTAATGCTGGATCGGCCAAGGCCAAAATTGCGGATGCTAATAACGCCGCATTCACCGCACCGGCGCTGCCGATGGCCAAAGTACCCACAGGAATCCCTTTGGGCATTTGCACAATAGAGAGGAGCGAATCGAGTCCTTGCAAGGCCTTCGATTGCATCGGTACCCCTAAGACCGGTAATTGAGTTTTGGCAGCAATGACCCCGCCTAAATGTGCCGCACCACCAGCCCCTGCAATAAATACCTGAACGCCTCGTGTTTCAGCTTGTGCAATATACTCAACCAAAGCATCCGGAGCCCGGTGAGCCGACAACACCTTGCATTCATGGGCAATATCAAGCTTGATCAAGGTCTCACTGGTTAACCGCATCGTGTCCCAATCAGATTTACTCCCCATAATCACGGCGACTTGCAAGGAAGATGCTGTCATAACGTATTGCCCCCTTCGGTTGTGAAAATCAAAATTTTGATGATTGCGAATCCAGAGGCGTTGGCCCCATCCGAACTGCCACCCTTCTCATATTGACCATCTTAAGGACACTGGCTTAGACTTCTGAATTGTTGCCTATGCATGCGAATCAAAAAAAAATACGCATCATCAGCAATTATTCTCAATGGGTTTGTCACCCGGAGATATCTTATTCACCGTATTCATAACAGAAAAGAGGGGCATGATGGGATTACGACTTGGAGATGAAGCACCAAACTTTACCGCAGAAACCACACAAGGCACGGTGAATTTCCATGAATGGCTAGGTGATGGATGGGGCATTCTCTTTTCACACCCAAAAGATTTCACTCCTGTGTGCACAACTGAACTTGGGGCCATGGCCAAGCTCACCGATGATTTCACAAAACGCAACGTGAAAGTCTTGGCCGTCAGTGTGGATGCTCTTGACTCACACAAAAGCTGGGTCAACGATATCAATGAAACCCAAGGCTGCACCGTCAGCTACCCAATTATTGCTGACCCTGAAAAAACAGTCGCCAACCTCTATGACATGATTCATCCCAATGCCTTGGACAACATGACCGTCCGTTCCGTTTTTGTCATTGGGCCAGACAAAAAAGTGAAACTCATGTTGACCTATCCCGCATCAGCTGGCCGGAATTTCCAAGAAATCTTGCGTGTGGTTGACTCCCTGCAACTCACGTCAAAATTCAAAGTGGCCACACCGGCAAACTGGAAAGATGGAGAAGATTGCATCATCACTCCAGCGGTGACCGATGCAGAAATCCCTAATTTGTTTCCTAAAGGCCATCGAGTGGTCAAACCTTACTTGCGGTATACCCCTCAGCCTAACCGCTAGGACCTTGTTATTATCAGGAGTGGCCGCATCAGATGAACCTGGTGTGGCCACTTCCTTTTCATCATCTCTCGCCCCTTCAAGCTCCCAGCAACCATCATCGTTGGCTAACGTTCAAGATTGGTGGGTTTCAATCAGCGCAAGATCAAGAAGGTAGGTGCGTCGACAAGGACGGCATCGAAATTCCACAGAATCCTTAACCACATCCACGAGTGAAATCCGAACATCTTCGGGATGCGTCTGTGAACAATGCTGAAAAAGTCGTATCGCGTCGTCCGTTTTCTCTGTGCTCGTGAACTCCTGCAGCGTCACCTGCCGAATAGTCATCCGATGCTTCATCCGGCAATTGGTGCAGAAGACCCCCACCAAATCAGGGGGTGTCACAAGCTTCAGGTTGAGGGTAAGCGGGTGCACGGAAAAACATTGTTGAAGAAAGGCACCACTTTTAAAAACACTCATAGGACATTTCCATTGAATAGCTCCGTTGGGGAACAAAGACCAGTCTAGGAAGGTCTATCACGATTTCATTGAACTCATGAAGAAAGCCTTTACGACCCAGAAAGGCCTTGCTCAAAAGGATTGGGCGGAACCGGGACCTGACAGAGCTCACGATCCCATTTGCGAAGCACCGCCTCCTTATCAAAGAGCAACGCATACACATAACAATACACGTTTTCCCGCAAGGCTTCCTCGGGTCCACCCAAAAGGTTTCCGGCTTCTTTGCCAAACGTTTTGACGCCCCATGGATCTAAGTCACCTTCAGAAAGAATATAGCGATATTTCCAGGTCGTCTCATCGGAGAGCAATGGATCATCCACCATATGTGGCTTCCCTAACTTCTCTTTGACAGCAGGTTGAGTCAACTCTCCGATACCACTATCAAAATACCTATCACGCCATGGCGAACAGCTCATCATGAGACAACTCAGCCCAATGGCAAGTAGGAAAAAAGAATACCTCACAAATCGTCTTTCAAGATTCATAACCAACTTTCTACAGACTTAGACGGTTCGTTGCGAATACAGATACCATGATCTGACTAACGCAAACACTTGAGCGAGCATACCGGCGACAATCATTCCCAAGGCTGTAGGAAGCATCGGTGAAGCTGGATGATCCAAGGCTTGAATCCCTAGCATAAACCCTCCCGCGACACACAGAATACCGACGATTCGGGCGATCATCACTGATCGAGACTTGAGCGACTCAGTCACCTGAGAAGGAGGCGTCAGGGGATCTGAAGAAGTTTCAGGGTTTTCAGTGGGCATACGGTCTGATTATGTTTTCGTGAGCTTTCGATAACGAATTTGATGAGGACTCTCCGCTGCTTTCCCCAATCGTTTCTTTCGATGAGCCTCATACTCGGTATAGTTGCCTTCAAACCATACCACTTGACTGTTGCCTTCAAACGCTAAGATATGGGTGGCGATGCGATCCAAAAACCATCGATCATGACTACTCACCACCGCACAACCACCAAAATGTTCGAGGCCTTCTTCAAGCGCCCGCAAGGTATTCACATCCAGATCGTTGGTCGGTTCGTCGAGCAGCAACACATTTCCACCCTCTTTCAGCATGCGAGCCAAATGGACCCGATTGCGTTCGCCACCCGATAAGTCTTTCACCTTTTTTTGTTGATCAGAACCCGAAAAATTAAATCGAGACACGTACCCGCGCGAATTGACCTCGACTTTTCCGAGCATCACGGTTTCTTGGCCGTCAGAAATACATTCCCAAACATTGAGCGCACCATCGATCTTTCGATGTTGATCCACATAGCCCAGCTTGACCGTTTTGCCAAGAACCAATGTCCCTGAATCCGGCGTCACTTGCCCCGCAATCATATTAAACAATGTAGACTTACCGGCACCGTTCGGGCCAATCACCCCAACGATCCCGCCTTTCGGTAAGGAAAACGTCATATGTTCAAACAGCAGCTTGTCGCCATAACTTTTCGCAAGATTCTCGACCTCCACCACCACATCACCTAAGCGAGGACCCGAAGGGATATAAATCTCCAAATCATCAACCTGTTGCCCTTGCTCCTCCCCAACCATTTGGTCATACCGGGTCATGCGAGCTTTGCCTTTGGCCTGCCGACCTTTGGGCGACATACGAATCCATTCTAATTCCCGTTCAAGGGTCTTTTGTCGCTTAGACTCCGTTTTTTCTTCTTTGGCCAAACGATCTTTCTTTTGTTCAAGCCAAGAGGAATAGTTCCCTTGGAAGGGCATACCCTGTCCTCGGTCCAGTTCTAAAATCCACCCCGCAACGTTATCGAGAAAATACCGATCATGGGTCACGGCAATCACGGTCCCCTTATATTGCTGAAGATGTTGCTCCAACCATTGGACGGTTTCTGCATCCAAATGATTGGTCGGCTCATCCAACAATAAAATATCTGGTTCTTGAATGAGCAACCGACAAAGCGCGACTCGTCGACGTTCACCCCCTGAAAGATCATCCACAATGGCTTCCTTCGGAGGGCATCGCAACGCTTCCATGGCAATATCCAGTTGATGCTCTAACTCCCACCCATTTACGGCCTCGATCTGCTCCTGCAATTTCCCTTGCCGTTCAATCAACGCCTCCATAGCCTCTGGACTCATATCCTCGCCAAACTTCTGGCTAATCTCTTCATAGTCACGCAGAAGTTGCACGACCTCGGCCCGGCCTTCCTCCACGACTTCTTTGACAGTCTTCCCTGCCTCAAGGTGTGGTTCTTGCTCAAAGAGGCCAACCGAATACCCCTTGGAAAAGGTGATTTCTCCGACATAGTCCGGATCCACCCCACCAATAATCCGAAGAAGCGAACTTTTCCCAGAACCATTCAACCCTAACACGCCGATTTTGGCGCCATAATAAAAGGAAAGATAAATATCTTTCAGGACCTGCTTTTTGGGTGGATGAATTTTCCCAACACCTACCAAGGAAAAAATGACTTGTTTATCGTTCGCACTCATACTGGCTTGATCCTTTACTCACAAATACGTTGAAGAATGGGGTTGTTTGACAGAGAAAATGGAGAACAACCTTACCAAAGAAATGCGCCAATCCACAATCATTAACAGGTAGGCAGAAAAACTCATATCGATTTGAAATTAGCGCCATTCCAGGTATCATAACTAAAGAGAAGTATTCAGCCTCATATTCCCAAGAACACCGAGAAACACATGTTCCCCTCCATCAATTTTTGCAATGAATGCGGAACGAGCGTCGAGCAAAAAATTCCTGAAGGGGAAACACTCCTCCGTGCGGTCTGCCCAAAATGCCAGACGATTCATTACCAAAACCCTAAAATTGTGGCCGGCACTATCCCGGAGTGGGAAGACAAAATCCTCCTTTGTCGCCGCGCCATCGAACCTCGCGTGGGGCTCTGGACCTTCCCGGCTGGGTTCATGGAGTTGGGGGAAAGTACCGAAGAAGCCGCCGCACGAGAAACCGTGGAAGAAGCCCATGCTGACGTCCGCATCCATGCCCTGTTTGGCCTCTTTAGTCTTCCCCATGTTTCTCAGGTGTATGTTGTCTACCGAGCGCATCTTCAAAATCTGAATTTCAAGCCAGGCCCCGAAAGCCTAGAGGTCGAACTTGTGTCCCTTCAGGACATTCCGTGGGACCAGCTGGCCTTCCCTGTCATTCACGAAGCCTTAAGCCGTTACGTCAAAGACATCCAAGCCGCCATCACTCAAACCCATTCCGCCGTGGTCCCCACCCAAAAGCAACCGTCCTTTTATTCCTCTTAAGAATGGCCCGGCAAGTCCGGGACACCTGACACCACACCGCCATCATTCATTCAGATCCAATTAGAACATTGGTATCACTCTCATTTTCTGTGGTGCCGGGTTTCGGCCCGGCAGCCGAACTACTTTTGTTTTGGCAAAAGTAGCCAAAACCAGTGTGCCGAGCATGCTCAACAGCTTGAGGGTGGAAGTCCCTTTGACAACCTGATGGAGGTGAAGTCATAGCGAAGCGCAAGGGCGTCATCGTGAGGTGGGGTCTGAAGGCAGCGTGGAGCAAAGGCGCGGGCCGATGAACAAGAACCAGATACAAGGCAGTCAGGACCGGACGAGTGGGCTGGTTTTCACGAAGTCCGTATCCATCAAGGGTCCTGGGTGTAAATCTGGCGGTCGTGCGCTGAAGGCGGTTGAACTTACCTCGGGAGGCCTCTTGCCTGTCTTGGCAGCAAGACTGAGGAGGGAGTGATCTCTCCTGACCGGGTGAGAGGAGTCAGCAGAGGGCATAGTAGTCCTGGAAAGGATGAAGGCCTGAACGGTGCGGAGTGGCCAGTAGGCAGCGGAACTCATGAGCGACAAGCGGCTGAATGACCAGTTAATTCTGGCCTTCCCGACAGAGGATAGGGGTGAAGCCCGAAGGGCTGACGAGGAAGTGTCGAATCGCTTGCGGCGAACCGCCCAGTCGAACGCCCGGCGAGGGGTGCCCAGGTGAGAGCAGTCTCTCCTGGGGGCTAATCGCATAACCCACCGAACCGCCGTATACGGATCCGTATGTACGGTGGTGTGACAGGGAAAGTTCGTGAGGACCTACCTATGTCGATTGTTGGCCGTACTGTGGCCCTACGGGTTCCCTTGTATGTTTGTTTTTCCTTCCTCACTTGGTAGGTTGGGGAAGGCTTGTGACGAGGTGGCCACTTCGGCACAAGGGCCGGGTACGATCGCGAGGTTCCCAGAATGCTCTTCGTCGCGCAGCAAGATCCTCCGGCCATCGTTGTTGTTCGAACGGTTGGTTGGGCCATGTCGCCCGCATACAAGGAGGAGCAAACAATGACACACACCACGACCACGATTGGGATTGATGTTTCTAAACATTACTTAGATGCCTTTTGTCGTTATGATCAGCAGACCGTACGGGTGCCGAATCACACGCAAGGCATTATTGCCTTATTGGCATGGATTGGCCAGAGAACGGCGCGGCCCTTGATTGTGATTGAGCCGACAGGAGGCTACGAACACACTCTGCAAGCCATGTTGCTAGGGAATGGCCTCTCGCTGGCGAAGGTCAATGCCAGACAAGTCAGAGAGTTTGCCAGAGCCAAGGGACGATTGGCCAAAACCGATGCCATTGACGCCTCAGTGCTTGCCGAATATGGCCAGGTGATGAACCCCAGAACGATGGTCGTGACGTCTTGTGAGCAACAAGAGTTAGCTGAATTGGTCAAGCGCCGTCGCCAGTTGGTGGAGCTCGCGACTATCGAGAAAACCCGATTGGAAAAAGTGACCGATGATCTGGCGACACAATCCATTCAACGGATGCTGCGTGTCCTCAAAGAAGAAATCCAGGATATGGATGCTCGGATGGCCAAGCTGATTGAGGCACACGAGTCCCTCTCGGATTCTCAAGATGTGGTGAGGCAAGTCAAAGGCATCGGTCCGTTAACGTTTGCCATTTTGCTCGCTGAACTTCCTGAGTTAGGTCGAATTGGCAACAAACAAATTAGTAGCTTAGTTGGAGTCGCCCCTCATAATGTGGATAGCGGCATGATGCGAGGGCGACGCCGTATTCGTGGAGGGCGGGTCAGCATACGCTGTGCGCTCTATATGGCCGTCCTTAGTGCGATTCAGCATGATCCCGACATGAAACGGTTCTATCGGCATCTCGTTGACCAAGGGAAGAAGCCCAAAAAGGTCGCGCTCGTCGCGGTGATGCAAAAAATGCTTGTCAGACTCAATGCTAAAATGCGTGAGTATTATCTCCGGGTAGACGGTTCTCCTTGGCAGGTGCAAGAAAGGAATGGGGTCAGGTTGAGAATGGGGTCAGGTTGCGTGCTTCATGATATAGCGTTCGATTGACCTGGGTGCAAGACCGTGGTGGTCAGTTCTTGGCCATGAGGATGGTAGCTGCATTGATGTTTGCTGGGTGTCGGCCCGGCAGCCGAGATCCTTTTGTTTCGGCAAAAGGACCCAAAACCATTGACGCCCAGCCCGGCTAGAGAAGATGGGTCGGACGCGAGATTTAAGAGGGCGGGTCGGGTAGCCAGGGGCGGTTGCCCGCCCCCAGCTCCCACAGAACCGGACTTGTGGGTCGCACATCCGGCTCTTCAAGTCGATCCCTCATGCCCCCAACAGCGTCAGCTGTTGGGGTAAGACCCATTTGGGCTGGTGGTGCTCCCGTTCCCACAATCGCATCAGCGTGGTCACCCGGTCGTAAAACCACTGGTTCCCATAGGCCTGATGCATCCCATAGGTGCGACTTTTGAACCACGCCCCGCGACGGCTATACGCCGTCTTGGTCGCCGACTTCACAGAGACACCACGTTGCAGTAAGTGCCGCAACAGGTAGCGAGGACACCGTCCTTTCTGCCGAATGATGATCGCTCGCAGTCGCCTGCGCACATGGGCATCAATTCGACTCAAGCGACGCGCTCCAGGCTCGGTACACAGCCGATAGTAGCCATACCATCCGCGTAGATAGCGATTCACTGCCCCCATACAACCGCGCAAGGATGACCCCCAGTTTCGAGGGGTGAGCCCTCGAATCCGTTGGGTCAGCCGTTGCTCGGTACGGGGAGACAGATGAATCTCCACGCCCCCTTCCGGGTTCTGCTTCAGGCAGAACCCCAGAAAGTTCAGGTGGCCAGGTCGATCCACTGAACTCTTGGCCTCGTTCACTTGCAGCCGCAACCGGTCTTCAAGGAATCGACGCGTGGCCTTCAACACGCGTTGACCGGATCGTTCACTCCGCACGAAAATTTGACAATCGTCGGCGTACCGCACGAACCGGAGGCCACGACGTTCCAGCTCCCAATCAAGTTCATCTACCACCACGTTAGATAAGAGGGGAGACAGAGGACCGCCCTGGGGGGTGCCTTCATCGGTCGACACCCGCAGCCCATCTGGCAGTACCACGTTCGCCTTGAGCATTTGATGGACGAGGTGCAGGAGACGCCCGTCTTTCACCTGATGAGCGAGGCGGTTCAGGAGCCGTTGGTGATGGACTCGATCGAAGAATTTCGACAGATCGATGTCCACCACCCACTCGTACCCCGCTTCGACGTACCCCTTGGCTTGCGCCAGCGCTGTCTGGGCCCCTCGCCGTGGACGGAACCCGTGGTTGCTGTCGTGAAAGGAGGGTTCATATATCGGCTCGACGACTTGTCGCAGAGCCTGTTGCACCCAGCGATCCACCACATTGGGAATACCTAATCCGCGGCCACCACCCCCCGGTTTGGGAATCCAAACTCGACGGATGTCACCCGGTTGATAGTGGCCCGCCAGCAACTGGCGACGCAGTGCCGGGAGAAGCTGCCGAGAAGCCTCGACCACTTCGGCGACGCTGCGCCCATCCACCCCTGCCGCGCCCTTGTTCCGCGCGACGTGTCGCAAGGCCTTCGCTAAATTGCTCGCCCTCGCCACCTGCTCTAACAGGTGAGGACCCTCACCTGTCTGGGCGGTCGGAGTGTGGGCGTCCTTGTCATCCGCTCTCAGCAGCAACCACGTGTGGGCGTCGGATACGTCCGAACCCACCTCGTCATCGCCCCCTTGCGGGCTGTCGGCAAACGCGAATGACAGTTGACCCACTCCAACCTTTCTCAACTTGCCACCCCCTTCGCTCCCCCGGCATTACCCGGCTTCATCACTACTATGAGGTGGTCCGACTTCTCCACGGGCGTGGTGCCGACGTCGTTGCCTTCGTCCGCTCTACCACTTGATGGTGGACCCATGGAGATCTCCTGGGGTAAGGATGACTTGCGTCCCGCCATCGCCGCCCCCACTACTGGTCCGGCCTCGGTCGGATATGGGGCGTCGCGTTGTGGCGCACGCTCACCCAGTCCTGCATACCGGCTTAACTCCAGTTGCTACTAGATTTTGTGGTCCGCTGAATTTTTTGGAGCGGAGCCGGGTCGACGGCGATAGCATTTTCCAGGAGTCGATGAAACAAGAGGCCCCGAGAGCGCGAGGTCCGACGATTGAATCGAAAGA
Source organism: Nitrospirales bacterium (assembly GCA_965248225.1). Classification (GTDB taxonomy): domain Bacteria; phylum Nitrospirota; class Nitrospiria; order Nitrospirales; family UBA8639; genus Nitrospira_E. The sequence continues at coordinate 1,333,924 of CBDFIV010000015.1, read as the reverse complement.
TAAATTCATTCAGGTAGGCGTCGAGGTACTTATGGTCAAGGCGTCCCTGGTATGTGCCCAGGAGCCAACGTTTCACCCGTGAAATGGCACGGTGGACTCTTGGCAACAGGTCGTCTGCGTCTGGGTCGTGATTTCCCCCACCAGAGGACTTTCGCATTGGTTTGTGCGCATACCCTTCGTCTGCCAGACAGCAATAACTTGTGAGTCCGTCGGTGATAATCGTACTGCCAGGCTCAACATGCTGCTGAACGAAATGCTTGACATCCGCGCTTGTTCGGCCCTTAAGCGGTTGCATTCGCATTCGCCCACTTCCTTTGTCGTTGATTTCCACGGCAACGCCAACCAGTTGCTTGTTTCCTTCTCCACCCAAATAGGCTTCATCAACTTCAACGTGCCCGGCAAGACGGTTGCGGGAGGGGCGAACCATCGCAACCCGTAATTTATGAAGCATGAGCCACGCAGGCTCGTGACCGCTCATCCCCAACACCCTTTGCAACGTTTGAGCACTCGCTCCATTTTTCTGGCTCGTAAACCACCAGATTGCCTGAAACCAAATGCGCAACGGGATACGAGAATCTTGAAAAATCGTTCCGGCCAATGGTGACTGCTGATATTGACATGTGGAGCACACCGACAACCCTCGCTTGGTTTTCCACCTCTTGTGATTCCCACATTTCACACAGATATACCCGTCTGGCCAGCGAAGCTTCTCAATATGGGTGCGACAGGCCTCCTCAGTAAAAAAACGGGTCATCAGATCGGACATGTCCGTGGGGTAACTCACCATGTCGCAAAACACTATATAGTGTCTGTGCGAAAACGCCATCAACCAAATTGGGCGCGGACTTTTTCATTTCCTTGATCCTGAATCTTTTGCCTCCTGTGTGCACAACTCCTGAAAACAGGGTATTTTTTGTGTAGAATGCCTCATCATTCGCTCTCATCACCAGGAGGATCGCGACGATGCGGCAACGCTTTGCACGACAGTTAGCCTTAGGCCAGACCCCGATCGAAGACGTCCCAATTCCCCTCAAAAGTCGTGAGGAATTGCCTCCCGTGTTGCGTGGGCTTCAGTGGATCTTTCAGACCCCCGCGATCAATGAGCAGGTGTTTCAGCTGCTGGAGCAGAAAGTCATCGGGACCAAGAAAGCCACGGGTCGGCCCGGGATGGATCTCTGGCATGTGCTGGTCCTGGGCGTCGTCCGGTTAGCCTTGGATTGTGACTATGACCGATTGGAATACCTGGTCCATCATGACATCTTACTCCGACGTATCATGGGCTTAGAGTCGTCCTTCAGTGGGGAGTTTGGCCACGGGTTTCATCACAAGACGTTGAGTGAGAATGTTTGTCATGTGGATGAAGCCCTCTTGGCCGAGATCAATGCTATTGTCGTGAAAGCCGGTCGATCCGTGTTTAAAAAAAAAGACGACGAACCCATTCACGCTAAAAGTGACACGTATGTATTAGAGACCAACGTCCACTTCCCGACGGACTTGAATCTCTTGTGGGATGCTTGTCGGAAATGTCTGGACCTACTCCCACGGCTTGCCCACGCCCACGCTTTGCCTGGCTGGCGCAAAGCGGCCACCTGGCAGACGCAACTGAAGGCGTTGCTTCGGGTCTGTGGGTCGATTCATCAGGGTGGGGGTGCCAAGAAGCCCGAACGGCGGAAGAAGGCCGTGACGACCTATCTCCAGAAAGCCTACGCACTTGAAACGAAAGTCGTTGCCAGTCTGTTGGCTCTTCGCACTCAGCCCTTGTCCCTCGTGGAGCAGAGTACACTCGTAGAAGTCGAGTATTTCCACGAGAAGCTCATCAAACATCTGGATCTCATCGAACGGCGAGTCGTGAAGGGCGAGACGATCCCCCATGGCGAGAAAGACTTTTCGTTGTTTGAACCCCATACCGAATGGATCAACAAAGGCAAAATCTCGCCGGCGGTGGAGCTCGGGCATAAAGTGCTTATCACGACAGATCAGTATAGCTTGATCCTCGACTATAAGGTGATGGAGCAGAGCAGTGATGTGAAAGAAACCCTGCCCTTAGCCGACCGCCTGCTGACCCAGTATGGTGCGAGGCTCCAAAGTTGGAGTGTGGATAAGGGGTTCAGCGCGCAAGACGATCGGGAACTCCTCGAGCTGTTTATCCCCGAGGTGATCATGCCGAAAAAAGGGCGGCGGTCCCAAGCCGATCAGGCCCGGGAAACACAGTCGACGTTTCGCCGGTTACGGCGGCAGCACAGTGCCATCGAATCAAACATCAATGCCTTGGAACACCATGGGTTAAATCGGTGTCCCGACAAAGGCTGGTCGGGGTTTCAGCGGTATGTCGGATTTGGGATCTTGGCCTACAATCTTCACAAGATCGGGAATCAGCTGCTGGCCCACGACCGGCAACGCCACCCTCGACTCAAACACGCCGCGTAGCACCGCCAGCGACCGAAAATAATCCTGTCGCCGAGGAAGATCTCTGTCGCGAATCAAGACCACCGTCATGGTGAGAGCTCTTCCTCAGGACCTGGCGCCAATAGCGAATGAGAAAAAATGCTCGTGAGCACGAAAGAAGATGCTGAAAAGAGGTTGGGGGAAATATTCCGGAACAGGTCCGAGGGAAAATGGTGTGTTCTCGCAGACACTATATAGTGGGGCAACTGGAGTCAAGCCGGTATGCAGGCACCCAGTCCGGTCCAGCCTGCATAGGGGTTCATTTGCATTCGGTACGGCGGTTCGTCTCGGGCTTCCATCCCACACGCCCTCACGGGCAGAAGGTGTTGGCCGCTGGCCAGCCTTCCTCGCGTGCAGTTGCCTCTGACTCGTGGTTGCCTCCGACAGGCCCCACAGGGGACTTCCACCCCCATCAACTCATCCATGCCCAGCGCACGCCAACTCGCTCCGCTCAAACAAGGCCCGCCAACGACCAAGAGCGTCCAACCAGGCACCGGGCGACAGGCGTCGGGAAAGAGGGAAAGATTCCGTAGGCTTTCACTGACCACTTTCCAAGGCAGCACGATTGGTTTTTATAATGCCGAGGTTCCACTTAGAAGATCAGCTACCCATCGGCATTCTGTGGCCTTGTGGCTTGGCCGAGCCGTGCAGCCGACTTCGGAAGAAGGCGGGCATTGTTTGAGCGCAGCGAGTTTGCGCGCCGCCGAAGTCGGCTGCACGGCGCAGGGCACCCGAAGGGCCACGCCACGGCCAACAATCGACATAGGTAGGTCCTCACGAACTTTCCCTGTCACACCACCGTACATACGGATCCGTATACGGCGGTTCGGTGGGTTATGCGATTAGCCCCCAGGAGAGACTGCTCTCACCTGGGCACCCCTCGCCGGGCGTTCGACTGGGCGGTTCGCCGCAAGCGATTCGACACTTCCTCGTCAGCCCTTAGGGCTTCACCCCTATCCTCTGTCGGGAAGGCCAGAATTAACTGGTCATTCAGCCGCTTGTCGCTCATGAGTTCCACTGCCTACTGACCACTCCGCACCGTTCAGGCCTTCATCCTTTCCAGGACTACTATGCCCTCTGCTGACTCCTCTCACCCGGTCAGGAGAGATCACTCCCTCCTCAGTCTTGCTGCCAAGACAGGCAAGAGGCCTCCCGAGGTAAGTTCAACCGCCTTCAGCGCACGACCGCCAGATTTACACCCAGGACCCTTGATGGATACGGACTTCGTGAAAACCAGCCCACTCGTCCGGTCCTGACTGCCTTGTATCTGGTTCTTGTTCATCGGCCCGCGCCTTTGCTCCACGCTGCCTTCAGACCCCACCTCACGATGACGCCCTTGCGCTTCGCGATGACTTCACCTCCATCAGGTTGTCAAAGGGACTTCCACCCTCAAGCTGTTGAACATGCTCGGCACACTGGTTTTGGCTACTTTTGCCGAAACAAAAGGACCTCGGCCGCCGGGACGAAACCCATAGCTGTTAAGCTAAAGTGAGGGGGGAATCTTCAAGAAGCGCTTGTTTGGCGTTTTTTTTGTGCTAGTATACCGGTAGCCTTACAACTGCTATCGGTTTTACCGGGAGGACTCGATGACCAAAGAAGAACGCACGCTTCACCGCCTTAAGACCCAATTGACCACCCTCGGTCCTGTCTTGCCGGGCAGCCTAAGCCAACAGTGGAATGTGTGCGGCACACCAGGTTGTCAGTGTAAAGACCCTCAGCAGCCCAAAAAGCATGGGCCCTACCATCAACTCAGCTTCACCGTGGCCGGGAAAAGCTCCACGCTCTTTATTGCCCAGAGAGATCTGGTTGAGGTCCGGCGCCGACTCAAGCGGTATCAACGCTTGAAAGCGTTGACGACGGCCCGGGTGCACGCTGAGGTCGCGTTGGTCCGCGCCCAGGGCTTGGGGAGCCGGGCATGAGCACCGCCCTGACGAAGGTGTTCGACGCCTTTAAACAAAACGCCTGAATCGTCTGGCCAAGGAGACCGGATTCTGTCAACGCCAGGGCGTGCTGCAGCCCTATGACTTCCTGGGGCTCATGACCCTGGGGCAAGTCGGAATGACGCATCCGTCGCGGGGAGGAATGGTGGCCGCTCTGCACGCTCGCCTCAGTCGGGAAGCCCTCCATCAGCGGTTTACCGCGCCAGCGGCCGTGTTTCTCCGGCGCTGTCTGCACGCGATCTTACAACAGAAACTACAAGTGGCCACGATCGGCCCGAGGGTGCGGCAGCCATTCGGCCGCGTCTTATTGATGGATAGTTCGAGTTGGGATGTGAGCCCGAAGCTGCAGCAGGTGTGGCCGGGCGCGGGCGGGAATGCCTCACCGGCCAATTGCAAGATTCAAGTCGCCTATGACTCTAAACAAGGGGAGCTGATCTCCCTGGAGCCCACGGCGGGGACTGTCCCGGATAATCGCTACACGGATCGGCTTCCTGCTCTGCTGCACCCGCAGGATCTGGTGTTCATGGACCAAGGCTATTGCAAGCTGCGCACGTTGACGGCCATGATCGACCAAGACGCTTATTTTGTCACGCGGTTCATGGTGGGCCCCACGATCAGCGCGGCCCAATCTGGTGCGCGCCTGGAGCTGGCCCCTCTCTTAGCCCACGGCCCCGCTCTGACCAGGGAGATGCTGGTGCGCCTGGGCCAGGGGCCGCAGCAGACCGCCCCCTGTCGTCTCGTGTGTTTGCGCGTGAGTCCCCAGATGGCCAGGCAACGGCGGCGGCGAGTCAAGGCGCCCGCCCGCCAACAAGGTCGGACCGCTCGAACCTCGACGCTCACCTGGTGTGACTGGACGCTGTTGATCACGAATGTGCCCGAAGCCTGGGTGCCCCTCGACATGGTGCGGGCCCTCTATAGCCTGCGCTGGCAGATTGAGTTGGTGTTCAAACAATTCAAATCGATTCTCCGTGTGCACCATTCGACCACCGGCAATGAGCAGCGAGTGCGCTGTGAACTCTATGGCAAATTGATTGCGGCGGTCTTGGTCCACCGGATCCATGCGTGGGCCAGCCGAGCCCGGGGCCCGGCCGTGGGGCGAGAGATCAGCTTTGAGAAGGTGTATAAACGAATCCAGGAGCGGGCGTTTCAGCTCGCGCAGTGGTTGTTTGCCTCGTTCAGCCAAGGAATGGCCCATCTTGTTCGTGAACTCGAGCCGTTGCTGAAGCACTGTATCAAATATCGGCAACGCTCCCGCATGACAACGTTAGAAATGTTGGAAGCCAGAGTCGACCCCAAATTGTACACCAGAAAGAAGTCCTCTTAGCTTAACAGCTATGGGACGAAACCCGGCAACACCCATGAACCACTTGGACAACATAGTAGGATAAATGAGTGGCAAGGGGGCAAATACCCTGTTGGGAATATGGGGAAGGTGGTCGGAGGGGCCGACGGACGACTTACTATTTGGGTTGTTCTAATTCCAATAGGGCGGTTTTGATGGGTAGCCCGCCGCCGTAGCCCACCAGCTTCCCAGTTGATCCAATAATTCGATGGCAGGGCACAATGATCGAGACGGGGTTATTTCCATTGGCCGCCCCAACGGCACGGGAAGCTTTGGGATTCCTAATTTTTTTTGCGATGGTTCCATACGACGCGGTCACGCCGTAAGGAATCGTTTGGAGAGCCTTCCACACGGACAGTTGGAACACAGTCCCTTGCAAGGATAAGGGAATGGTGAAGGTCTGTAACCGACCGGCAAAGTATTCTTCCAATTGTTGAATTACGAGAGTAAACGGGCTGCGTTGCTTCTTCCAACTCTTCTCTATGTCTAGAGGATGTGCGCCATCTTGAAACTGAAGCCCGCACAGACCCTGTCCATCATCCACCAATAATAATTTGCCGACGGGACTTGGCCAGATCCAATAGGAACGGGACATGGAAGTGGGTTTCATGTTCGACCACCTTCTTGGTTCATGGGCTCAACACCTTCGAATGATAAGAAACATATTTTCCTGGAAATTTGGAAAGGTCTTGCGCCGCATCAGGCGCAGGAAATACGACTTGCGTTGGGGAAATCGGAAATGGTCTGTTCTGCAGTAACGTCTGTGCGGCCATTGGTTGATCAGCATTCGGCTTGAACCACGGACGATAAAGCGGGTCCCCAAATAGGACCATTTTCCAACTCAGATACCGTTTGGAAAGATAATAGGCTTCAACCAACGAATATTTTCCGGAATATAATAAGCCAAAGAATTCTGTCGGCAAAGGGAACGCATCCAGATAGGGTTCACCCACCGGTCCTAGCGTCACCGTAATACCCCGTTCCAACGCATTTTTGCACCACCCTAGCTCTTTGGGATTGTGAACACTGACGGCCTCGCCTGACGCAATATGATAGCCAATGGCTCCGGGATTAAACGTAAAGGCATCTTCATAATGCCGAAGCCGGTACCATCCGACATACAGGGCGACATTCGGCGCTTGACCGGGTTGATTGAAGCGTTGTGCAGTATTTTCTAACGTTAAAGGATAGTTCGCCACGCGACGAAATGTCTTGGCAAAATCCCGTAAGTCAGCATCGTAATATCCATAGGACAATGGCCGCCCCTTCTTCATCCCTTGTGCATCAACGTACACGGTTCCTGTCAGGCTATCAGCTTCCGTACTTATCGCTTGATCAATCATCTTTTTCGCCTGTGGCATAGTCGGAGCATCAAGACGACTCACCATGAGAAGAGGCAGGGGCCAATCATTCACCTTGCCGGCGAACCCGAGATACAACGGACTAGGAAGACGTCCGGCCAGGGGGTAAGTTCCCGATTCCCACCAAAGAAAACTCAGCTCACTATCCAGACTCGCACTGCCATCAGTCTGCTGATACCGCTCGACTTCCCATTGCGCAAACGCGAGAATTCCCCACAGACCATACGCCTCTTGCACCAGCGCATAGGCTTGGGTGCGTGTGGCCGCTGAAGGTCGCTGCATGAGGCCCGCTAGGATCTGTTGAACGGACGCCTCCTGACGCTGTTGCTCAACAGTGAAACGAGGAATCCCTTCGATATCAGCCTTCGCCCCAACTTTCCCCAATATCCGTCGAATGATTTTGGCACGTGTGGCTCTCAGGGTTTCCTTTTCCTCGTCTGTGTCCTTGCCTTCAATTTCTTGGTGAAGCTCATTGAGAACTTCGATCAGCTGTTTTCTCCAGGTCCGAACCTGAGACGAGGAAATCTTCTTCACAGTTTTCGCCAACGGGATAATAGCATCGCCAGAAGGTTGTGGTGATTGAGACAAACTGGCTTTCTGCTTCACGATGTCCTGTTCCTGCTCACCCAGAAGCTCCATGGCCGATTGGCTCCAGCCTCGAGCATCAACAATCCATTCGTCTTCTTTTGCCGTTAGCCGTGGAGCTCTCACCCGCAGCGGCATGCCATACATCGTCACCAACACTTTCATGCGATTGGCCAGCTCTTTTTTCATGAGTGCCTCTCGCACAGGCTTGAGTACCTTCTGTTCATACACTTCACGACTGATCGAATCGTTCATAGGAAGATCAAGATCCACACGATTAGCCAACGGAATGCCTCGACGCTCCATGTAATACGTAGCTAAATCCAAGCTTTCAGAACTTTGGGCATTCACGAGGACGGCCACCTGATCAGGCGACACAAAGGCCATGGCTGGGAAAGAAAACACCATCCCCATCAGGATGAGACCAAGGGATGACTGAAAGCAGTGGCGTATCATTGATATACTTTACCGAATCCAGGATGAAGACGTCCAAAGTGACCGGTGGACAAATTAGTACACGGTAGACTTGGTCAAAACGGTTGGCTATGATCCGCCCATGTCACACGACCTCTATCTTCAGCAGTGGTGCCAGTATCGTCAGGTTTCGTTCGCTCACCTCTCCGATCAAACTGGTGTTGAGATCACAAGCCTAGAGTCCATACACAATGGAAGTCTGGATCCTTCTCTCGCCTTATTGAAGACCATTGCCAAAGAGCTGGCTATTCCCACATCCTGGCTCCACTACGACCCCCAGGTCATCCAGAAGCTATGGAATGATGCTGATGAAGACGAACCTGAACTCCCTGAGCCTCATGACATCGATCCCGTATTTGAACGCATGATTCAAGTCCGCCACGACCATCCGGCACTCTTTGTCTTACTGACCAATCTTGTTCATCATGGCGACCCAAAACTCATTCGGGCCGCTCACGTCAATCTCCAGAGCTTGTCCAAACAAATTCGTGCGACCACCCTTCCATGGGGCTCACGCCCTCCAGGCCATTTCGAACCTCCCAGTGACTAATCGCTAGAACATTCGTGAAATCCACATTCAGGGCCATGGATTTCTGCCTGTTGAATCGCCAACAACTTACGTAGAAAATCTGGTCTGAGAAAAGAACGCTGGAGATAGGCGAGAGGACTTAACGAGTTAAGGCACGTTGGACTGTTGCGAGCAGTTCGTCGAGAGTAAAAGGCTTTTGCAAGATGTGAGGAGATACGGGCACGTCAGACTGTGACCATGACGATGTCGTTTCAGAATAAGCCATAGTACCCATGAGCGTGATTAGAGGGAGATCTGCAGACTGCTGGCAAATCCGACGAAGAAGCGCCCCTCCCTCATGTTCTAAGGACACAACATCGGAAATAATCACCGACGCACCAAATTGCTTTTGATTTTGGAGACCTTCCTGACACGTCGCGGCCTCCATGACCACGTAGCCTGCGGATTCCAAGGAGAGCGAGACAGAATCTCGAACCTGTTCATCGTCTTCAATCACTAAAATTTTGTTCATACGTCCTGTAGGAAAAGCAAGGAACGTTCCTATCTCATTTTTCCTGAACAAGGACAAATTTTTCTTCTGTATTCAACCAATTAGCATTCACCGTCTCTCAAGTCCCTATCCACTTCATGCATGAAATTCCATTCAGCTTGAAGGCAAGGTCATGCAGAAGCTCACTTAGCAAAATTCGGCTATCTTACGTCAATCAAAGAGCCTAGCGCATGAAAACGTCGCGCGCCCTCAATCAGGAAACAATCAGAGAAGGTTTCTGGACACCGCGTATATTGTGGCTGTGCTTCCAAAGCCACCACAGTTGAACACTGATCCCCGTCAGCGTCGCTGCCACACCCACGTACAACCCAAGGATCTTTCCATAAAAAATCCCTAAGACTAAGATACTTGAACTCCCGAGGAGATACAGACTGACCGCTTGTGTCACATAGGTCGTCGCACCTCGATAGACCAGTTCCCCTTGGAAATAACTTTCCCAAGGACTCAGAGCCGGAAGAACGATAGCCATCCACAAGGCCGTGCGAGCAATTGAGGAGAGTTCCGGACTTAACGCCGCAAACGATTCAAACCAAATCGTGGAGAGCGGGGTGGCTGCAATCAGTAACAACATCGAACTGGCACCCAAGGAGACCAACCACACAAATTGTTGTAAGGGCCGTAGAAAATGAGGTCGATCAGAGAACGTCACGACAACCTCTTGTATGGCAATTCCCACACTACGAAACATAAACGTCAGCCCGCCTAACACTGGCCATACGGCTAATGATTCCAACGCTCGCGGCATACGGCTAATCGCGGCACTTCCAATAGAAAGTGTGGCCAACATGACCAGCGGTGTCAGAGCTAAGGGCCAATAAAATGAACAGAGGCGTGGAAGTGTCAGCGAATGCTCTGGTACAGCGTCGCTGTGCTGAAGATCTCGAACAATCGGGCGAGTACACACAAACATAAAAATGGCTTCAAAGATGACACCAGCGGATAGAGCCCCGGTGGCGACTACCACTCCCGGAATGGTTTGTACTGCTAAGCCCCCCAACAACACGGAGGCACTCACGCTTAATCGTATTAAGGTTCCCAGCCCAACCAATCGCGTTCGACCACCACGAATGACCATTCCCTGAAAAAATCGTCTTAGCGCAATAGACATCGTCCATGGAGTCATCATTTGCAAACCCATTTGGGCCGGCTCCCATAGACTCGACGGCGCCCCTAACAGGGTTTTCACCACCAGGTCATACAAGGGAGAAAAAGCCAGCAGCATATGCAGCAGTGTCAAGATCCCCCCTAACGTCAGGATAAAATTGCGCATCAGGCGATAGGCTGACCAGTCTTTGCACAAGGCTGTGGACGCCACCAATATCATGATGATTGGGGCCTCAATGAAAAGCGAGAGAGGAAAGACCACTCCCCCATAGGCGGCTAAATGAATTTCGGGATTAGTCAGGCGAGATATTGTCGCGGCCACGAGCAGCAACTCCACGCCCATCAGCAGCCAGCTGCCCGCTAGGGGCCACCACATGCGAAAAATGATGGATAAGGGGGAAGAATAGGGGTGTGACATGTTTAATGAAATAATGAAGAAACCAGAGGGAAGGCCTAAACGTCTAGAAAGGAATCTGTTTTAGTATGAGGAAGAGTCCCTTAGCATTTCTGAAGGTTTCACAGACTCCCTGTTAACCGCACATGCTGCACGTAGGAGCCTAACACAGAAATTGATTTTTGCGCCAAACCAATCCTTTTACGAAGTTGGAGTGGCGGCCGAGGTAGGAATCGTTGCACTGGTAAGAGCCACTAATTCAGCCCGTTCTTCTGAAGTGACTCTCGTTTCAGTAGGCTCATCATTTTGAGGAGCAAAGTCATGAGCTTCAACCGCGGGTTTTTCGGGAATATCTTGAGTTTCCTCATACGAAGGCTTCCACGAAGAGGCTTCAATCTCACATTCCTCTCCCGGATAGAGACGAAGGAAATCCCATTCCGTCACCCAACTTTTCACATACTTCCGCATACTGGTTCCGGCCACAATTTTTGCGGAAGGCTCTGAGTCATTTTCCCACATATGCCATCCATGCCCCTTGAGATGGAGACCACGAATGATCTGATGGACTTCCTGAATGGTCTCGGACGAAGGCCGCCCTAACGGAATGCGTTGCGACTGGAGGAGTCCCATACCTTTTTCGGCTTTGTCGGCCAAGGTTCGATCAACGTCGGTTTCCTTGCTTCGAAGCTTCTCCAACATTTTTACGCTATCGCCTTTTTTCTCTAAAATCTCTTCCCGAAAATCATTGGTTAACGCCATGACCGTCCCAAGCCCTGGCAGCATCTGCCCATCAATCATATTCATGAGTCTCGCCACTTCCGCATAGGACTTGGCACGTTGCGTCACTGAATACCGACCAATCAGTTCGGCCTCGTCAATTAACAAAATCCATCCGGCATATCCAGCGGCCTGCATCAAACGCGACGCGAATTGAAATCGTTGCACAGCTAAGTCTGCAGCCGATACCCGGCCAAATGTATATTGGCCACCAAATCCGGCCTCCTGAAGATACTTCTTTAAATCTCCAATCCCAATGGGATCACCCGTCCAAAATCTGGCCATACGATGGCCTAACTCCATATCCGAACTCATCCGCTCGTAGAGCAATAAGGTCGCCGCAAACCGCGCATCAACCTGATTGTCCGGATTATTTACCCAAGCCACCAACTCTTTATAACGAGGCGTCCACACATCACATTCCCCTGCAATTTCAGCAAACACCTCTCCCTGTTTATTCGGAACTACGGCTGATTCAATGGCCGAATAAAAGAGTCGTACCGGATGATAGAGCGGTGTTTCTTTACTGATGACAATACGGCTACAAATAAAATTGGCATCCAGGGCCAGATGTTGTAAATATTCGAGCACGTGGGATTTTCCACTCCCGAATTCCCCTTCAAGAACCATCCCGCGTGGGCATGGCCCAGTCGTAATATTTTGTTGTGTGGCTTCCAACATTCGACGAAACCGGCCTTCTACCTCGGGCTGCAAACAGCCTAATGCCGTCACCACATGCTTATTGGGTACTCCCGCTCTCAGACCTTCAACCACACGTCGAGCTTCGACATCAGGAACGGTCCCATGCCCCTGCAGCTTGGGTGGTGCCAGTTGGGTTGAACCATCGCGCCCATGTTCCTGATCTTGAATCCGCACCAAAGACGCCAACGGATTTTGCCGGTGTTTCGGGCGAATATCATCCCAGACCCGCAGCTTCAACGCTTCATAGCGATCAACGCCTCGGCGGGGATCAATAAGGAACGCTTCAGGAGCGAACACCACCATCATCAGCCCTTCGATTTCATCTGCTGTGTCCAAAAACTGTCGGAGCAATTCGAATAAATCCATGGTGGCCGAGGGCGTAAACGTCAGTGAGCCATCTGTTAGAGATTCCTGTCGTTTGCCAAAATATCGGGAAATGTCCAGTGAGAGAATCAGGCCCCCTTTTCCGGTTAAGCGTAACCATCGGGTTAAGGACGTCAACATATACCGAGCATTGTGACGTGCGACCTTTTGATAGATCAGCGCCTTTTTTACCCCCGACACGAGACGAAGATCTCCACATAACCATTCCTTGACAGACGTGGCCAACACCCGATCAGAATCACCGGCATCAAATTGCGCCAAACATAAACGGATCATCGCCATACGAAATTCACGGCAGAGGCCAGTATCCCCTTCAATTGATTTTTCCAGCCACGTTTGAACATCTCGCCGCAGCATGGGCTCTTTTCGCTCATTCAGCGCGGCAACTTGCCGCAAAGAAAATTCATGGCGATTGGTCGGGATTTGATACCCATTTTCCTCTAACAAACGAAGGACAAATTGATAGGCTAAATCATCCCAATCTATCTGTTTAGCAATTTTATGGAATAGCCGTTCCACCATATGTATTTTGGTAAATCGAGCATCAACTTTGGCGAAAACATAGGCTTCGGAGTTGGCCATACCGTCCAAATCTTGTTGGCAACCTTGGAGAGAGGCTTGGTCAGGAAAAACAGCAACTTTGATAGCCCCTCCACCTTCTCGTATAAAATTCCTCCAATAATCTTGTTCAAGGACGCCTAGCCAATCTTTCGCAACCATGTTAAATAGCGGCTTTTCTACTTCCACAGTCTTCCTAGAAGATAATTTCTTTCTGCCGATTGGAGAGCTCGTGACAAAGCTGGGAGAAGTTTGAGGGGCAGTCGGCGTCACTGCAACGGAAGGATTGTCCATCACAAGTGGGGCTTCATCTTTCAAAGATTGCAGCCGGTTTAACGCATCAATTAGTTGACTCATGTTCGGTTTCCTACTCTCCGTTTACCACACCCTGACCAACATCAAGGAATAGTGCCATGTGCGTTGATTATTCATATAAGCAGAGACAAACGATAGAAGCCCTAAACCGGAAAATGCATGCTGATTTGACAAGCTTGTTTATACAGTTGAGCAATACGAGCTTCGGCCATATCGTCCTCTTGGATATCCAAAAGCCGGTGCCCAATCTCTCGAAAGGGAACACCCAGCTCAACGCCATCCAACACCCGTAAGTACAGAGGCCATTCGTCGCGAGATTTTCGCCGATCAAGATTCTGGCCGACTTGATGTTCTTGCCATTCCAAAAGATCCGTTTTCACTTTATCCAATTGCGGCGCCAGTGGTTTTTTGAGATCAAACACAACTGCCACACGCCATTCGGATAAGCACAAACTGATTTCTTCTCCACCACCCAACCAATCCGGACCCTGCCCAAAATAAATCCGTCCATAATTTGAATCAAATGACAACATCCACGGCTTGGAGATCGCCGGATTGGGAAGTCCACTCAAATGATATTTTTCCAGAGAATTCGGCATGCGGGCTTTAAAGGCGGGATGATCTGGCGACACCACTTTCTTTCGATAGCGCGTGGGATATTTGGGGTCGTTGGCACAAGCCACGTCGTATTCATAGGTGGACTGATAATACTTTTCCCAATCCTGTCGATAATCAGCCCGACGACGAAGAAACTCCCATCGCCAAAACGTATCATTCACATTCTCTGGTTGAGGGTACGTCTCACCTTCCGTCCAATTAGGGGCTACCCCTGTTTGAACGTGCTGGCCATTCATGTCTTTTACCGGACGATCTTTTCCACGCATATCACACCATGTCTTCTTTCTAGGAAAATGATGGCAGCACAATTTGTGCAAACGAGGGAACCATAGCTTTCCTCAACCTTTTGGCTCTTTCAGCCTCTGGGCCGAAAGACACGCCAAGGCGAAAAGCCCTGTTTACACAAAACGATTAAGGATTGAACAGATGAAACAGGCAGGGACTAGGCAACTACATGAGGGACTTACATGTGCGAAGGGAAACTGGTTCGTCGCTGGGACCAGGATATTCCATACACCCAACCAAACCAAGAGAGCACAGCCACACAACAGGCTAAGAAAACTATGGCTATGACAAAACACGCTTTCCCTAACATATGGAAGACCCCCCTACTAAGCGGCTCTTCATTCCTGCCATCTAGGTAATTTATCGGCAGGAACCTGATAAGTCTTTACTCGAAATCTCACTTATTCTTTTCAACGTTCAAAAACGAATAGTTCACGAAATACTACACCTGAAAGAATACCATTTCATATTATTGTTTTTACCTAGGAAAAACCAAGGTTCTAAAAATCTCATTGGGGTCTCCCAGAGATTGAAAATTCCTTAGAGGCAAAAACAGGCTTATGAAGTTGAAAAGCCAAAGAAACCTTAATTGACTAAGAGAAAGTACGACAGATTTGAATCCACCGCCCCTCTTTACTAAGGCTAAAGTAGGTTGATTGAAGTGGTGTCCACAAGCGGAAACGCCAAAAAAATCGTCGCCGAGTTAGACAATAGACAGCTCCAAGTTGATACGCACTGGGGGATGGAAGATCTTGTTCAATATATTTTCGGACATGTAGCTGTCCCCAAAACATTTCTCTTTCTAATAGAATTTTTTTGGAATGAGAATCAATATGTTGTTCAGATTTTCTCCAGAGCATAAACACCCTCAACAGCCCTAGAAATAACATCGGTTCATTATATTACAAAATGAAAAGTCACTTAGAATACTATTAAAGATCGCTCACTGACTAACTGCCTATTTCCTCTCAATTTTCGCCCAAGAATCACGGAGAGAAACCGTTCGATTAAACACAAGCTTTTGGTCACTGGTATCAGGATCTACACAAAAATATCCTTGCCGTTCAAACTGGAACCGACTACCGACTGTGGCATGCTCCAGGCTGGATTCAGCCCAACAAGTTGAAAGAACGTGCAACGAATGAGGATTAAGCAGAGGTTGAATTTCCGACGATGGACCGTCCGCACTGAAGGAAGAGTCGCTTAATAAGGTCTCGTACAGGCGGACCTCGGTTGGGAGAGCATGGGGAACAGAAACCCAATGAATAGTTCCCTTCACCTTTCTCCCCGCTTGAGAGCCTCCACGCCTCGTATCTGGGTCGAAGGTACATCGAATGGCCGTGATTGCTCCTGTGAGTTCATCCTTTTCTACGCCAACACAACGAATGAGATACGCGTACCGAAGACGAACCTCCTGCCCAGGCGAGAGTCGAAAGAATTTTTTGGGTGGATCTTCTCGAAAGTCATCAGACTCAATATAAATTTCACGTGAAAACGCCAATTGACGGGTTCCCTGGCTCGCATCCTCGGGATTATTCACGGCCTCGACTTCTTCCGTCTGCCCTTCCGGATAATTCTCAATGATCACTTTCACAGGATGGAGCACGGCCATCACACGAGGGGCAGAACGATTCAAGTCCTCTCGAATCGCATGCTCTAACAGGCCCATCTCAATCACACTATCTCGCTTGGCGACACCAACTCGTTCGCAAAAGGTTCGAATGGCCTCGGGAGTGTATCCACGACGACGCAACCCCTTAATCGTCGGCAGGCGAGGATCGTCCCAGCCGTGTACTTGCCGTTCCTCAACTAATTGAAGGAGTTTGCGTTTACTCATAACCGTATGCGCAAGATTCAATCGAGCAAACTCAATTTGCTGCGAATGGCAGGAAACTTCGCATTCACGCAACACCCAATCATATAAGGGACGATGGTCTTCAAATTCCAAGGTGCACAAGGAATGCGTAATCCCCTCCAAGGCATCAGAAAGCGGGTGAGCAAAATCGTACGTCGGGTAGATAGACCAGGCATCACCTGTCCGATAGTGCCTCCCCTTTCGTATGCGATATAACGCCGGATCTCGCAAATTGATATTAGGCGAAGCCATATCGATTTTGGCCCGCAACACATAGGCTCCGTCCTCAAATTCCCCTGCCCGCATTCGAGTAAATAAATCAAGATTTTCTTCGAGACTTCGATGTCGATAAGGGCTTTCTTGCCCCACTTGAGTCAACGTCCCTCGATATTCTCGAAGTTCCTCCGCCGTCAAACTATCAACATAGGCTTTATCTTTCCGTATAAGCTTCACGGCAAACGCATACAGTGCCTCAAAATAGTCCGAGGCAAAAAACAAACGATCTCCCCAATCAAAACCTAGCCATCGAACGTCTTGCTGAATCGACTGCACATAATCCAGATGCTCTTTGGTTGGATTGGTATCGTCGAACCGCAAATTACAGAGGCCACCAAATTCAAGAGCAATCCCAAAATTCAAGCAAATGGATTTAGCGTGGCCAATGTGCAAGTGTCCATTTGGCTCCGGCGGAAACCGCGTATGAACTCGTTGCGCAAATCGCTGGGCGTCCTGATCAGTGGCGATCAGGGCTCTGATAAAATCGAAGGGAGGGTGGTGTTCGGGAGATGTCATAGCCAGGTGAAGGTCGTTAGAATACCGAATGTCTAACATTCTGTCTAGAAAGAATGAAAACAGGCAGTTGAATTCTAGTCAGCAACCTGGATATGGGGATGGCAGCCGTACGTTGGCGAGATCAGGAACGAGAAAAGAGCCCAGCCTCATCTATGGCAGTGAAACGTTAGAATTTAAACATGCCAAGATGTGCTCGGGATAAATATCCATGCAGCCATTCTAAATGTTGATTTCACGTTCCAGAGCTAAAGACCTTTTGGTTCAGTACGTAACTGACGACTAAATCCTAAGCACGGCATCAAAATCCTTAAGAGAAGGTTTTTGTGTACACAAAATTCTGACGGACTGATACGCCATCCTTAGAACCTGGACTCGCCTTGCCTTGAGGCACTACGGCTTTCTCTTTTACGCTCTTTGCGGGATCTTCTTTTTTAGCCTTTGGATCGGAAAAATCTTTGGTCTTTGGTTCGCCAGTTGATTGGCCATCCTCCTGTCCCATTTTCAATTGCCTGGCCCACATGTTCGGTTGGCACACCACATTGAAATTAGGAGCGGGAACCGAATCATCGATTCGCCATAATTCCAATTCCGTCGCATAAAAATTCACATCATCTCGAGAAACCATATTGAGCCAGTCCAAACTCTGCCGAATTTCAGCCTCAATTTCCTGTGCAACACACACAATGGCCTTGGCCTCTAAGCCGGCAGCATACATAATGAGTTTCCCAAATGATTCATGACTAAGACCATCTAAATGGCCTAACACAATCACATAATTTCCACTTTTCGCATCTTTCGCCAGGACGGCACCTGGTAAGGTATCCAAAGGACTATCTCCACCGGCAGGCTTTAAGGATACTTCCAGTGCTTCACCCAACATTTCCAAAATTTCTTCTTGCTGCAACCATGAAGCAAATCCATCCACTTCATTGGCCCACACTTCATTTAAATTAATTTTCTTGAGCTTTCCAACCGGTTTTGCCATAACACCCTCAACTTCTTAAAATTGTGGATCTCAACTAAAGTTCATGAAAGTATGTACTGATTCTTATCGACGAGTTTTTGAAAAAATTAAGGTTAAAAGACAAAAGACCCTATTCCCATGAAAATTTCCATACTCTTCTTCCTCGTTTTCATTTCTCCATAAGAAAGGCCAGAACACGATTTTTCATCTATAAATAAAAGGCTTGAATATTAGGTATTTCAACCTAACCAAACCAATCTCCTCACCAGAGAACATTTCAAGAATTCTCACTTGGTCGAATGCCACCCTTTGCTCTTTTTTCGATTTGCGTTACAATACGGCTAGTTCATGTCTAAGAGGTTCATCCTCCAAAGCTGGAGGATGCCCTATATGTAGGCAAGATTCCCCCCTTTGACATCCGAATCCCAGGATGAAGACCCACGGGCAATTTTCTTTTAACAGGAGGTTTGGAATATGAAATTCATTCGAGCATTACGTTTACACATGTTCTTAGTTGGCATGGTGGGTTTATTCGTTGCAGGGTGTGGTGAATCCGATGGGCCAGCCGAAAAAGCTGGAAAAGCACTTGATAGCGCTGTTGAAAGCACGACCAGTTCAGTAGGTGATGCCATGGAAAATACCGGAGACGCCATCACAGGCGCCGCTGAAACTGCCGGAGAGGCAATATCAGACACAATTGACAGTACAGGCGATGCGATCAAAGATGCTGCTGAAAGCACAGGAGAGGCGATGAAGGATGCTGGAAAGTCCACCGCTGAAGCCGTTGGGCTTAAAGATTAGAACCAGGGTTACTGCCAGATAACATATTCGGATAAACTCAAACCGAAAAGATCAAGAAGCACCCTCCGGAAGGAGGAGGGCTACAGTCTGCGCAAAAACATTCAAAATGGCGTGAAGAACTACAGGCGCTTTTACTTACTAAAGTGGTGGAAGAAAGTTTGGGAAATGAGGTATATTTTTTTGATCTCATTTTAATTTCTCAATTTTCAATTCAAAACAAAAAGAAAAAATGGAGATCTGCTTGAATGATTGATAAATGGCTCAAGACCATATTGGCAATTGTTGCCCTCTTCATTTTTCTGACCATAGGCAGCCCTCGTGTTTGGGCCGAAAATCCGTGGGGATTTGGAACCGATATTGGCTTTTTGACTGATACCGTCGATGACACGGTGTTTACGCTGAGTTTCCAAGGTGATTATTTCGTAGATTCAGAATTTTCCATCGGACCACAACTCGTAATTTCGCCCGGTGGGGATTTAACGCAAATAACCTTTGCCGGAATCGCGCGATACCACATCCCCCTTGGCGCGGTCTCGATCATACCATTTGGCGGAATAGGGTTTGTGTATGCAGATTATGAGCGCGGTCGAACTGATGACAACGATGTGAGTTATTCATTCCCATTTGGAGCGACGGCGGCCTTTCATATCAGCCGGACTATTTCATTGGCCAGCACACTCCTCTTTACCTTTCAGAATCTAGATTTGGACAATCGAAAGAATAGCGACAACTTCAATATCGGTTTATTGTTTGGATTTCGTTTCCACCCATAAAATCAACCAGCTTCATCCATCCCTGATAAAGCTTTCCTGATCACTCTTCTACCCCCTCCAAATAGTGGGCGATACGATCCAGGGCTTTGGCATTGAGCCGTTTGCCATACCATCGAGGCATCACCCGATCAGAATATCCAGGAACAACATAGGCCCCAGGGCTCAGAATTGATTCCTGAATATATTCCCGAACGCTCTCCGCAGTTCCTTTATAATTAGGGTCCGCCAATCGTTTCGGGCCGTTCGTTCCAAGAACCAATTTAGGCCCCTGGCGGCCTTTGGCCGGATCAATGCCTGGAATGGTATGACACACCGCGCATCCTGATTGCACAAACAGTTTATCAAGGGGTTCATTACCTGAAGACAACGGTACGTCAATGAGGCTTACTGATTGATCTTTTTTCTTAACCAATGTATTTGCCTGTTGCGCATTCTTCGGCGAGACGGCATTTTCTTCCTGAATGGCATCAGGCTTCGTCAACGAATTCAACGACAAGGTCGCCAGAATGCCGCAACCCACCACCAAAAAAATCAAAAAACTTTCTCGTCCACCCGAAGACTTAGGCGTTTTCAATGTACTCCTCTGCCATCCTTTCCTCAGCCATTGAGGCCAACTGATCACAGGCTCCAATTATTTTTGGCATTTGACCAAACAGGGCCTTCTTGGCTCCTGTACCGAATTCATGGATCGCCTGTCAATGAAGATGAACCAAAGATGAGGCTCTTCACACCTATTCATGTTGAACCTTTCTGGGAAGCTAGGATCAAGACCTTGTCCAATTCCCATATTTTTGGTATGCCCTTCTTCACCATCAATCAATCAACCATGCTCGATAATTCCCTGTCGCTCTCCTAGCCATGCCTAACCGTCCAAGCTTGAATCTCATCCCATTCCGTCCTCATCCATTATTAAGGGGCCCTCACCGGATGACCCTTATGCCACGTTGGTGGCCTCGCGGAATCGCCCCACCCGGTATGCCGACACAACATCGGACCTTTCAGCTTACCTCGGAAACGAGGCTACTCACCAAATGTCATTGGCAGCCATCTCCGCACAACAAACCGACAGTCTTGCTCATCCATGGGCTTGAAGGTTGTACAGAATCGCATTACATGATTGGCCTCGCCCACAAAATCTGGGGCAAAGGATGGAATTGCATCCGCATCAATCAACGCAATTGTGGGGACTCAGAACATCTCACGCCGACGCTCTATCATAATGGCCTGAGCCAGGATTATCAGCAGGTTATCCAAGAAATCACCGAACAAGACAAGTCCCAACTCAATTGGCTGATCGGCTATTCAATGGGAGGCAACCTGACCCTGAAATTAGCTGGAGAAATAGGGAACGCACTTCCTTCACTTCAAGGCGTGGCAGCCGTCAGCCCCAACATCCACCCGGCATCATGCGTGCGTGCACTACAACGCCCCACCAATTGGATCTATCATCACCATTTCTTACGAAGCCTCAAGGCCAAATTGACACGTAAAGATCAGCTGTATCCTGGAAAATGGGATCTCTCCCAGCTTCCAGCGATACGAACCATGTGGCAATTCGACAATGCCTACACCGCCCCGGACGGAGGCTACCAGGATGCCAAAGACTATTATGCCAAGAGCGCAGCCGCAAACAATCTCAGCTCGATAGCGATTCCCACCCTTATCATCACCGCACAAAATGATCCTTTTATTCCCTTTGCTATTTTTGACAATCCTTCGGTGAAAGAGAACCCCCTCATTCAATTACTTTCCCCTAAACATGGTGGGCATTGCGGGTTTTTTCAACAGCATCAACGACAAGAAGATCCGTTTTGGGCAGAAAATCGGATCGTGGACTGGATTGAGTATCAGATGAATACTCAAATTATTCCACCCGTCATCCACAAGAAATAGCCGGGCCACTTCAACCGCCCCGCAGAGCTCAAGCTCTCTGACTCCCCTTGCGACTCCACAGCCGACTACGGTAGAACTGAAATCGACACGATCAGCCCCAAAGCAGACTGACGCTCAACCTCGATTTGTCACATTCCCATGAGCCTCAAACCCACATCACCAGAAAAAAGCCTCCTCCGAAACCTTCACAATGCCCAAGAACAATATTTGGAAGGGTGGCTGAACGCTCCAGCCCATATTCATCATACGGCACGGCGAATGGCCAATCCGCCCCTCGAACGCCCACAAAGCCGAAAAGAATTCCAGCACCTGCTGTCTTGCTTAGGCATTGATCCGTCACAGAGCGTTCTTGAGGAAAAAGTGGGATTCGGCGTGAAGACGGCACCGAATGGAGATCGCTTAATTGCCAAATGGGAAGCTCACACCGAATATTACAGCTATCAGATTTGGCACATTCCACAAGACTCATTTACCCCTTTGGGATTTGGCCCATTGACCTTTCCTCAGTATGTCTTCCCCTTTTCGCCGTTGGGTCTTGAAGTGAATGCACTCGACATCGTCGTGACTCCGTCACAAGCCTACGATCAAGAAGAATTGGCCACACTCCTGCCAGGTCCGAAAATTTATGCCAGCCAAGTGTTAGAAGAAGACATTTCCGTCGCCACAAGCTTTACGCCCGATGAACATGGACGAGAACGGTACCTGATCTGGGCGCCAGACGCATCACGACTTCTCCCGAAACTCCCACGCCTTATTGATATTCTCATTTCATTGGAAAACTATACCCACCTGATTCTCCTGCCTTACAATGCCTTTGCTCGGTCAGTGGATCAAGTCCAAATCTATGAGCAACGCCATCTGTACCAACGAAGTGTCATCACCAAGGAACTCAAAAATGCCAATCACTCCAGGTTACAGCAATGGCTGGAAGGCCTCACACATGATTTTTTAGAAGTAGGGCGTCTTGCAGACTCGATGCGCTTTCGCCTCTCAGCATCGGTTCCCTATGATCGGATTGTACATGGCAATACTCGGGCGCTTCAGGAACAAGCCCTCCCATTTTCTCGCACACTCTCAGATTATATTCACTGGAAAATTACGGGGGTGACAGATGGATACCAGCAATTAGTTGCCAGAATTCATGCATTGGAACAGGATTTTGAGGGAACGATTGCGGTCCTCCGCACAAAAGTCGAATTGGTTCTCCAGGAACAAAATCTCGCGCAACAGGATCAAAACATGAAACTCTTGGCCAGTGTGGATCAAACAACCAAAAGCCAAGCCATGCTGCAACATACCGTCGAAGGTCTCTCGGTGATTGTCATCGCCTACTATCTCAGTGGATTAGCCCATTATCTCTTCAAAGCGTTTCATGATGTAGGCTGGCTATCCAACGAGACCCTGGCCTCAGGGATATTTGTACCGGTGGCCTTGCTACTCTCCTTTGGACTCATCACCTGGGGGAAAAAGCGGATTCATCAACAACATTCCTCCTCAAACGACCCAACCAACGCTGATACTCCAAAGCCTCAGTAGTTCCCAGACTCCTACCCATCACGTAGGAGATTGACAGCTATGTCGAATCGCAGACACCCGAAAAATAAGGGGAATTTCACACCTTCCACACAACCGAACCCAATACGTTAAGATCCAACATGAAGTGACCGAAAAGAACATCAATATAAGGACAATACCATGCTCTCACCTTTGGTAAGGAGAAGGCCGACGTATGAAAAACGCTGAAGAATTAGTCGAAAATTGCTCCTCATTGATGTCCTTACCCGAAGTCTATTTGCAGGTCAAAAAAGTCATTGATGATCCTGAGGCCACAATGGCCGACCTCTCGGCAGCCATCAGTATCGATCCTGGCATGACCGCGATGGTGTTGAAACTCGTCAATAGCGCCTTCTACGCCATGCCGAGAAAAGTGGAAACCATTTCCCGTGCAGTCGGGATTTTGGGCATGCAACCCTTACATGACCTGGTGCTAGCGGTATCCGTCACCAAAGCGTTTTCCGGATTATCCCAGCAGGTCATGAATATGAATATCTTTTGGGCGAACAGTTTCTTTAGCGGATTGGCCGCGCGGGAATTGGCCAGAAAATGTTTCCTGGTAGATAGCGAGCGAATGTTCGTGGAAGGATTACTCCGAGATCTTGGCCATCTTCTGATCTACCAACACCTTCCGGAGCAAGCAGAAGAGGCGATGAAGATATCGGCCAACACAGGGGAGCTCATTCAGACGACTGAACAAAGCTTGCTAGGCTTTGATTACACCCAGGTCGGAAAAGCTCTGGTTGATGCGTGGCACTTACCCATCAATTTAGGAGAAGCCATCCGCCATCAAAATAATCCCAGTGGAACACCAGATTATCAATTCGAGGCCGCGTTGCTCAACATCGCCGGTGCGCTCACAGAAGGGTTTCAATCACCGAATGGTCAGGGCAATTGGAAAACAATGGTAGCCCCGGAATCATGGACTCTCACTGGGCTCGATGAAGAGGGAATCACCACATGCTTAATAGAGGCAGGCAAACAACTCTCCCCGATGTTGGATCTCATGGAGGAAGCTCAATCTCGTGTTGCGTAGGGTGAAGAAAGAGATGGCCGGTCCATTTCACGACATAAAGAACCGACAAGGAGGCCTAAGGAAACAAGAAATCTAATAGCCATGGCAATGCAAAAGCGGATAAAAGGAAACGCGCTTATGGCTCAAACAACGATCCCCACCGTGACCTACACCAACACACCCTTGGTTGATGTGACATGCCAGATCACATTTCCACCAAACCTCAAAATCTCCGCCGCCCCTCCGGTCGGATTCCAGGAAAAAGTCAAAGACTTTTTCCCTATGTTCGCGCTCACACAAGATAAAAGCGCCTACAATTTCATGAGTACCGATCAACGATGGCAGGCCGTGCTTGGGAAGGGAACACTAACGCTGGTGGCGAGACAATATGACGGATGGGAGAATTTTTCCAAGCACCTTCAAAAAGTCATGAGGGCTCTGGAGCAAGAATATCCACCACAATTTCTACTGCGTATGGGATTACGATTTCGCAACATCATTCGCAAATCGGCTTTGGGGGTGACAGACAAGGAATGGAATCAACTCCTTCAACAGAAATGGACCGGTGATTTAGCCTGGGCAGGAACGGCAGGAGAAATAAAAGCCACACACAGTGAAGTCTTGATGGGGTTAAACGGGGGGAAGGATTTAGTCTGCGTTCGTCATGGCTTAGTGCCCATCGCCCAGCCCATTCAAGAAATGGGCTACCTCATTGATCACGACTTCTTTGTGGATGGGCAATTCCCTATGAAGGAAGTCCCCGAAACACTCAAATGCTATCATCAAGCTGCTCAACGATTCTTTAAACTCTGGGTCACCGACACCCTGCATCAGGCCATGAAACCAAAAATTTAAGGCGTTACACTCCTAGAAATACAGTTCTAGGGTCCAGTGTTTTCTGGCCTTACATCACAGAAAAAGACCCCACCAATTCCAGCTCAATGGGCAAGCCAGCTTGAGGACCCTCCCGAGTCCATTGCCCAACTTGATTCCGTCCAGACTCCTTCGCGGCATACAACGCCTTATCGGCTTGATCAACTAACTCCAAGGGATCGGAAGCTCCTAGTGAAAAACAGGACACGCCGAAACTCATCAAAATTCGGTTGTCTCCGGTTGTCCGCACCGCTTGACTGGCCCGAGCGGATATCGCAAGACGAAGGCGTTCAGCGGCAATGGCGGTCCCCTCAGGACCTTGCCCAGGCAATAAGATGCAAAATTCTTCTCCTCCATATCGACCGATAATATCGGTGGGACGAATGGTGCTGGAGAGAATCTGTGCGACCACTTGAATCACCTGATCCCCAACAGCATGACCAAAGCGATCATTGAACGATTTAAAATGATCGATATCGGCCATGATACAGCCAAAATCCTGGCCCTCGGAAGAACTCCCACTATGGAGGTCTTCAAACGCATCGAATAAGGCCCGTCGATTAAAAATCCCTGTGAGCGGATCCCGCATGGCGAGACTTTCCATTTCGGCTTTTGAAGATTCCAAAGCCAAGATGATCTCTTCTAGTTTCGTGACATCATCAAACGAGACTAAGAGCCCTTGTGCATCTTCCTCCTCATTCAGAATAGGCGTGCAATTCACCCGAAATTTCAACAATTTTCCGGAGGCATCCGAAAGGCTCATGGGGAAATCTAATTCCACGCACTTCTCTTTCCGTGCGATATTCCAGGGCAACATGATCAACGGAGGAGCCGGAGGGATCGATGCCCAAGGAAATTCATCAAGCCGTTTGCCCACGAGAGCATTGGCGTCCTTTCCGACAATTGCACCGAAGGCGCGATTCGCCAGAACAATCCGTTCCCCATTGTCCAAGAGCACCACACTTTCAGACAGCACATCAAACGCCGTCTTCACCCGCATGGGCACCACTGAGCTGGGATCCAGTTGATGAAGGGTTCGTTTCATATACAAAAAATACCCCATAAAACCTGACCCGACGACGAGCCCTAAAAACTGAACCCAAGGATCCTTCAGCCAACCAAGCCATCCTCCTTCGTCAAGAGATCGAAAGCGAAGTTGAACCGTTCCCCATCGTTCCGTGTGATTAAAAATGGGAATCTGAATGTGATCGGGAGTAGACGAATCGCCAGTCGGTTGCGTCCAGACGTCCTGATGCCGACCCGCAAAAGCCAACGTTTCTCCATTCGCCAAAATAACAGCGGCAGAGAGAATATCCTCATTACGTTCGATAAGTAGATCAAACGCCTCTTGGATAGCGCGACTATCCCCATGCTCAGCCAAAAGAGAATACTGGACAGCTAGGGCCTCACTATATTTTTGGCGATACTGGAAAATCTCAACAGCTTGATTGGGTATGAGGTTGACCGCCAAATCACTCATGAGCAGGATACTCAACGTGATGGAAACCAACCCGAAACTGATCCAAAGCAATGGGGTGGAACGCTTCATGAAGACGGTGTCGTTGTCGTATTTGAAGGTGCCTCAGACTTGGCAGAGACCGTGGCCTTTGGCCCCTCTTCCGTTTTTCCTTGCAGAATCTGGTCTAAGCCATGATGTTCGTGGGCGTCCAATGTGGCCGCGTCCTTCACCCGCCGACTCCAGGCTTCTTTCTCTTGTTTATTCATGTTCAAGATAGGCACCGGGTCAAAATGTCGCCAGGCCGGGAGGGAGGCCATCAAGCCCGCGACCAACGCCCCTCCGCGCACCATCCACGCCACAAACCCTGCGGAGAGGGTGAGTCCCACACTTTTTATCGTATTGGAAAACCAGGATCGCTCTCCTGCCTGGTCCTCCATCGTCTGTCCTAATTCATCGGAAAATTGATTGAGTTGCTGAAGAACCTCGGACGACAACCCCGTCTTCGTCATATCTAAGGGATCGGGATAATAGGCCCGGATTTGATCCGACGTCGTGGCCCACGATGCCGGTCGCAGCAAGGGAGGAAGATCCAGCACATTCACCACCTCATGATGGCTCGTCAAATGCTCACCTTCCTCTGGCCCTCGGCCTGCCAACCCACTGTCATCCAAGTAGCCGCTGACTGACCCCGTATTCGCGGTCTCACCGGGAAGGGGCCCTGGGATCTCAGGTTCCGGCTCGGGCATAGGTTCGGGAATCGGTTCAGGCGTCGGTCCAGGTGGGGGGGGTGCCATCCCTTCCATCACGTCTGTCACCGAGATGGCCAACGACTGCGTATCCGTGCCCCCTTGCCCATCACTCACTTGCACCTGTACGTCATACACATTGTTTCCGCCCACATCGGTGGGATTCTCAAAGTCAGGCACCCCCACAAAGCTCAAGGCCCCCGTGGTGGAATCAACCGTAAACCTGGCCGCATCGGCACCCCCCACAATGCTATAGGTCAACGGATCGCCGTTGCTGTCTGTGGCAGTCATCGTCGTCACACCAGACAGATTTTCGGCCATCCCGAGTGCCACATTGCCCCCCCCGCCATGGCTGGTAATGACCGGAGCATCATTCACACTCACCACAGTAAGGGTCACCGTGGCCTGGGCACTGCCGCCATTCCCATCGGAGATCTGATAGGTAAAGGTATCCACCCCACTCCACCCGTTAGCAGGGGTATAGGTAAAGCTGCCATCGGCATTTAAGACCAACGTCCCATTAGTCACATTGGCCACTGGAGTAGTGTTGACAGTTAACGTGTCAAAATCCACATCATTATCATTGGCCAAGACTCCCGTGACCAGAGTAGTGGCCAGCGTTGTATCTTCTGCCGTCGTATAACTATCATTGATTGCAATGGGCACGTCATTGACGCCGGTCACTGTGATGGCCACTACGTCCACATCCGTCGCACTGTTGGCATCCGTGCTCGTCATCGTCAGCGAGTCCGCCCCGGTGTAGTTGAGCGTGCCCTGATAGCTCAGGCTGGCCAAGGTCGCATTGATGTCGGCTTGGGTGCCTGAGAGCGTCAGGGTACTCGTGCCATTGCCCCCTGCACTGATACTGGCCGCCCCAGAGAGGGTGACATTCACCGTCCCTTGCGTCACCGCCAGTTGCACCGTGCTCAGATTGCCATCCACGTCCGTGACACTGAGACCCGAGATATTCAGCGCCGTATCTTCCGCCACCGCTTGCGGGCCCGGCACCGTGTTCACCGGGGCGTCATTGACGCCGGTCACTGTGATGGCCACCACGTCCACATCCGTCGCACTGTTGCCGTCCGTGCTCGTCATCGTCAGCGTGTCCGCCCCACTGTAGTTGAGCGTGCCTTGATAGCTGAGGCTGGCCAAGGTCGCATTGATGTCGGCTTGGGTGCCTGACAAGGTCAGCGTGCTCGTGCCATTGCCCCCCGCACTGATCGTCGCGCTGCCCGAGACCGTGACATTCACCGTCCCTTGCGTCACCGCCAGTTGCACCGTGCTCAGATTGCCATCCACGTCCGTGACACTGAGACCCGAGATATTCAGCGCCGTATCTTCCGCCACCGCTTGCGGGCCCGGCACCGTGTTCACCGGGGCGTCATTGACGCCGGTCACTGTGATGGCCACCACGTCCACATCCGTCGCACTGTTGCCGTCCGTGCTCGTCATCGTCAGCGTGTCCGCCCCACTGTAGTTGAGCGTGCCTTGATAGCTGAGGCTGGCCAAGGTCGCATTGATGTCGGCTTGCGTGCCCGACAAGGTCAGCGTGCTCGTGCCATTGCCCCCTGCACTGATACTGGCCGCCCCAGAGAGGGTGACATTCACCGTCCCTTGCGTCACCGCCAGTTGCACCGTGCTCAGATTGCCATCCACGTCCGTGACACTGAGACCCGAGATATTCAGCGCCGTATCTTCCGCCACCGCTTGCGGGCCCGGCACCGTGTTCACCGGGGCGTCATTGACGCCGGTCACTGTGATGGCCACCACGTCCACATCCGTCGCACTGTTGCCGTCCGTGCTCGTCATCGTCAGCGTGTCCGCCCCACTGTAGTTGAGCGTGCCTTGATAGCTGAGGCTGGCCAAGGTCGCATTGATGTCGGCTTGGGTGCCTGACAAGGTCAGCGTGCTCGTGCCATTGCCCCCCGCACTGATCGTCGCGCTGCCCGAGACCGTGACATTCACCGTCCCTTGCGTCACCGCCAGTTGCACCGTGCTCAGATTGCCATCCACGTCCGTGACACTGAGACCCGAGATATTCAGCGCCGTATCTTCCGCCACCGCTTGCGGGCCCGGCACCGTGTTCACCGGGGCGTCATTGACGCCGGTCACTGTGATGGCCACCACGTCCACATCCGTCGCACTGTTGCCGTCCGTGCTCGTCATCGTCAGCGTGTCCGCCCCACTGTAGTTGAGCGTGCCTTGATAGCTGAGGCTGGCCAAGGTCGCATTGATGTCGGCTTGCGTGCCCGACAAGGTCAGCGTGCTCGTGCCATTGCCCCCTGCACTGATACTGGCCGCCCCAGAGAGGGTGACATTCACCGTCCCTTGCGTCACCGCCAGTTGCACCGTGCTCAGATTGCCATCCACGTCCGTGACACTGAGACCCGAGATATTCAGCGCCGTATCTTCCGCCACCGCTTGCGGGCCCGGCACCGTGTTCACCGGGGCGTCATTGACGCCGGTCACTGTGATGGCCACCACGTCCACATCCGTCGCACTGTTGCCGTCCGTGCTCGTCATCGTCAGCGTGTCCGCCCCACTGTAGTTGAGCGTGCCTTGATAGCTGAGGCTGGCCAAGGTCGCATTGATGTCGGCTTGGGTGCCTGACAAGGTCAGCGTGCTCGTGCCATTGCCCCCCGCACTGATCGTCGCGCTGCCCGAGACCGTGACATTCACCGTCCCTTGCGTCACCGCCAGTTGCACCGTGCTCAGATTGCCATCCACGTCCGTGACACTGAGACCCGAGATATTCAGCGCCGTATCTTCCGCCACCGCTTGCGGGCCCGGCACCGTGTTCACCGGGGCGTCATTGACGCCGGTCACTGTGATGGCCACCACGTCCACATCCGTCGCACTGTTGCCGTCCGTGCTCGTCATCGTCAGCGTGTCCGCCCCACTGTAGTTGAGCGTGCCTTGATAGCTGAGGCTGGCCAAGGTCGCATTGATGTCGGCTTGCGTGCCCGACAAGGTCAGCGTGCTCGTGCCATTGCCCCCTGCACTGATACTGGCCGCCCCAGAGAGGGTGACATTCACCGTCCCTTGCGTCACCGCCAGTTGCACCGTGCTCAGATTGCCATCCACGTCCGTGACACTGAGACCCGAGATATTCAGCGCCGTATCTTCCGCCACCGCTTGCGGGCCCGGCACCGTGTTCACCGGGGCGTCATTGACGCCGGTCACTGTGATGGCCACCACGTCCACATCCGTCGCACTGTTGCCGTCCGTGCTCGTCATCGTCAGCGTGTCCGCCCCACTGTAGTTGAGCGTGCCTTGATAGCTGAGGCTGGCCAAGGTCGCATTGATGTCGGCTTGGGTGCCTGACAAGGTCAGCGTGCTCGTGCCATTGCCCCCCGCACTGATCGTCGCGCTGCCCGAGACCGTGACATTCACCGTCCCTTGCGTCACCGCCAGTTGCACCGTGCTCAGATTGCCATCCACGTCCGTGACACTGAGACCCGAGATATTCAGCGCCGTATCTTCCGCCACCGCTTGCGGGCCCGGCACCGTGTTCACCGGGGCGTCATTGACGCCGGTCACTGTGATGGCCACCACGTCCACATCCGTCGCACTGTTGCCGTCCGTGCTCGTCATCGTCAGCGTGTCCGCCCCACTGTAGTTGAGCGTGCCTTGATAGCTGAGGCTGGCCAAGGTCGCATTGATGTCGGCTTGCGTGCCCGACAAGGTCAGCGTGCTCGTGCCATTGCCCCCTGCACTGATACTGGCCGCCCCAGAGAGGGTGACATTCACCGTCCCTTGCGTCACCGCCAGTTGCACCGTGCTCAGATTGCCATCCACGTCCGTGACACTGAGACCCGAGATATTCAGCGCCGTATCTTCCGCCACCGCTTGCGGGCCCGGCACCGTGTTCACCGGGGCGTCATTGACGCCGGTCACTGTGATGGCCACCACGTCCACATCCGTCGCACTGTTGCCGTCCGTGCTCGTCATCGTCAGCGTGTCCGCCCCACTGTAGTTGAGCGTGCCTTGATAGCTGAGGCTGGCCAAGGTCGCATTGATGTCGGCTTGGGTGCCTGACAAGGTCAGCGTGCTCGTGCCATTGCCCCCCGCACTGATCGTCGCGCTGCCCGAGACCGTGACATTCACCGTCCCTTGCGTCACCGCCAGTTGCACCGTGCTCAGATTGCCATCCACGTCCGTGACACTGAGACCCGAGATATTCAGCGCCGTATCTTCCGCCACCGCTTGCGGGCCCGGCACCGTGTTCACCGGCACCTCGTTGATGTCAATCACTTGAATGGTGACGACTTCATCGTATGTCAGACCACCTGCATCCGTTACACGAACAGTCACATTCATTGTGGGCGTGGATTCGAAATCAATCAGAGCGCCATTCGCCACGGTGATCTCCCCAGTCCCTCCATTGATATCGAAGGCGCCTCCAGCATCGTCCAATAGGGTAAATATGTGAGAATCACCTGAGTCGGGATCAGCCACACTGGTCACTTGAGTGACGACTGTTCCAAAGGCAGCCCCCTCATTGACATACCCATCAAATGACAGCGTCTTCTGGACAATGGCGAAACCGTCAGAATCGACGTTTTCTGATTCCCACACCACACGAAGATCCCCGTTGGTCAGCTGAATGACTTCCGGATTCCCCTGGTCACCCACAGTGACATCGTTAATTCGCTGAGCCGTCCCAATTGGCGTACCATCAGCCATTAGATGTTGCCCATACACGCCAAGCCCACTGCCGTCCTGATTTGCCGATTGCCAGGTCACAAAGAACGTGCCATCAGCAAGATGAACGACATTAGGAGCACTTTGTACGTCGGCATCGGAATACACCATGACGGCAGAACCATTCACACTCCCATCATTATCCCAGAACTGCGCAAAAACATTTCCGGAATCTTCGTAAACTGTGACCAACCCATTGGTGGTGGCTGCTAATGAAACACTTTCAGCAAAGCTACCCAGTGTGTTCGTTCCACCATAAGCCACAGCTGCACCAAGCGCCGTGCCATCAGGTTGATATACCCGCAACATGGCTTGGTTTGTCGCACCATCTCGCCAAGTAACAGCAACATCTCCAGTGCTCAAAACCTCGACAAACGCATTAGGAGCCCAGTTGGCAATCGTGGCAATTCGGGTTTCCCCAACGATTTCATTGCCGGCAAGATCCACAACCTTAAATGACATATCATCAGTCCCTGCGGTATCGACATAGGCGATGAACAAATTGCCATCCTGAAGTTGAGTGATTTGAGTCCGGTATCCGTAGATATCAGCATCAATCTCGGATCCAGCCGGGACTCCTGCGGCATCAAAAACGCGGAATGTTGAGTACCAATCACCCGATCGCTCGCCTTGGAGGCCGACTACGAATCCGCCGGACTGCAAACCTGTCACACTTTGAACAAACTGCGCGTCGGTAGTGTGTGTGTTGACCTGAATCTGACTTCCAACCGGTGCACCAGATGCGTCATAGACTTGTGCAAAAACGCCTTCCACGCTGCCATCTAGCCCACTATTATCGTTCCAAACAACAACATAGCCTCCCCCAGAAAGGGCAGTGGTCTTCACATCAGTCTGATCGCCAACTTCAGACGTATTCACTTGGTCCGTCGCTATGGATAACGTATCTGTCGTCAGATCCGTCGGCGCATCGTTGACCCCACTCACCGTAATGGCCACCACGTCCACATCCGTCGCACTGTTGCCGTCCGTGCTCGTCATCGTCAGCATGTCCGCCCCGGTGTAGTTGAGCGTGCCTTGATAGCTCAGGCTGGCCAAGGTCGCATTGATGTCGGCTTGCGTGCCCGACAAGGTCAGCGTGCTCGTGCCATTGCCCCCCGCACTGATACTGGCCGCCCCAGAGAGGGTGACATTCAAGGTGCCATTGGTCACTGCCAACTGCACCGTCGAGAGATTGCCGTCTACGTCATTGACCGAAATACCAGTGAGAGCCAGCGCCGTATCCTCCGCCACCACTTGCGCGCCCGGGACCGTGTTCACGGGCGCGTCATTGACGCCACTGACGGTCACCGTCGTATCGTAATTGGCGCTCGTGCCGCCATCACCATCGGTCAACACATAGCGGACCGTGCGAGCCGTCGTCGTTGGATTGTCGGTATCCGTATTCTCATAGGTGATGTTCTGCGTCAGGGCACTCACCGCGGCCGCATCGGCACTGGCATTGAGGGTGATGACCAGGTCGGTCCCACTGGTGCCACCGGTGAACATCCCAATCGTGACCGCCCCCGCGCCGAAGTTATACGTCACGTTCGAGCCACTCACGCCAATCTGTCCGGCCCCCGTGCCTTGGTTCTGGATGGCCAGCACGTCCTCGGCACTGTCACTGCCCGCTTGGAAGGACACCGTCAACGTCCCGGTGTCAAAGTCACTGTTATCCACATCACTGACGGCGGCATCCGCCCCTTGCTCAATGACCGCCGCCCCGTCCCCTTCGGTGTAGGCGAGCATGTCGCCGCCTAGGTTGGTGATGGTCGGCACGTCGTTGACCGCCGTCACGTTCAACGTGACGGTCACGGTATTGCCATCGACCGTGCCGTCGTTAGCTTTGTAGGTAAACGAGTCGACGCCGTTGAAATTCGCATCGGGGGTATAGGTAAAGGTACCATTGGCATTGAGGACCAGCGTGCCGTTGTTCACGTCTGTTACGAGCACCACGGTCAGCGGATCACCATCGAGATCAGTATCATTAGTGAGAGCGCCCCCGTCGGTGTTCTCAAACCACGCCACCGTATCGTCGTTAAATGACGCGGTCAGCACGTCCAGATCCCCATCGCCGTCTACATCCGCTGCGGTGACAGCGATTGCCCCATCGGCCAGATTGGTGATCACCTGCTCGGCGCCAAACGTGCCCAACCCGTCGGTGTTCTCAAACCACGCCACCGTATCGTCGTTAAATGACGCGGCCAGCACGTCCAGATCCCCATCGCCATCCATGTCCGCTGCGGTGACCGAGTGAGTCCCATCGGCCGTATTGGTGATCACCTGCTCGGTGCCAAACGTGCCCAGCCCATCGGTATTCTCAAACCACGCCACCGTGTCGTCGTTTTCCGATGCGGCCAGCACGTCCAGATCCCCGTCTCCGTCTACATCCGCTGCGGTGACCGAGTACACCCCATCGGCCGTATTGGTGATCACCTGCTCGGCGCCAAACGTCCCCAGCCCATCGGTGTTCTCGAACCACGCCACCGTGTCGTCGCCAATTGACGCCGCCAACACATCGAGATCACCATCACCATCCACATCCGCGGTCGTGACAGATCTCGCCGAATCGGCCGTATTGGTGATCACCTGCTCGGCGCCAAACGTCCCCAGCCCATCGGTGTTCTCAAACCACGCCACCGTGTCGTCGGCAAATGACGCCGCCAGTACATCCAGATCCCCATCGCCATCCACATCCGCTGCGGTGACAGCCCATGCCGCATCGGCCGTATTGGTGATCACCTGCTCGGCGCCAAAGGTACCCAGCCCATCGGTGTTCTCGAACCACGCTACGGTATCGTCCACAGCTGACGCTGCAAGTACATCCAGATCCCCGTCGCCATCCACATCCGCTGCGGTGACATCGACAGCCCAATTGGCCGTATTGGTGATCACCTGCTCGGCGCCAAACGTGCCCAGCCCGTCGGTATTCTCAAACCACGCCACCGTGTCGTCGCTTTGCGATGCGGCCAGCAAGTCCAGATCCCCATCTCCATCCACATCCGCGGTCGTGACAGATATCGCCCCATTGGCCGTATTGGTAATCACCACCTGCTCGGTGAAGGACGGAAGCAGCGTGGTGGTCAGTGAGCCATCTTCCAGCAGCGTGTAACTGTCGGGGGCCGCAACTGGTGCATCATTCACCCCCGTGACTGTGATCGCCACTGCGTCCACATCCGTCGCACTGTTGCCGTCCGTGCTCGTCATCGTCAGCGTGTCCGCCCCATTGTAGTTGAGCGTGCCTTGATAGCTGAGGCTGGCCAAGGTCGCATTGATGTCGGCTTGCGTGCCCGACAAGGTCAGCGTGCTCGTGCCATTGCCCCCCGCACTGATACTGGCCGCCCCAGAGAGGGTGACATTCACCGTCCCTTGCGTCACCGCCAGTTGCACCGTGCTCAGATTGCCATCCACGTCCGTGACACTGAGACCCGAGATATTCAGCGCCGTATCTTCCGCCACCGCTTGCGGGCCCGGCACCGTGTTCACCGGCGCATCATTGACGCCACTGACGGTCACCGTCGTATCGTAATTGGCGCTCGTGCCGCCATCACCATCGGTCAACACATAGCGGACCATGCGGGCCGTCGTCGTCGGATTGTCGGTATCCGTATTCTCATAGGTGATGTTCTGCGTCAGGGCACTCACCGCAGCCGCATCGGCACTGGCATTGAGGGTGATGACCAGGTCGGTCCCACTGGTGCCACCGGTGAA
The DNA here is from genome assembly GCA_965248225.1 of Nitrospirales bacterium. GTDB lineage: Bacteria > Nitrospirota > Nitrospiria > Nitrospirales > UBA8639 > Nitrospira_E. The sequence goes on along the minus strand of CBDFIV010000015.1, from coordinate 1,298,424 downwards.
CGTCCCAATCGTGACCGCCCCCGCGCCGAAGTTATACGTCACATTAGAGCCACTCACGCCAATCTGTCCGGCCCCCGTGCCTTGGTTCTGGATGGCCAGCACATCTTCCGCACTGTCACTGCCCGCTTGGAAGGACACCGTCAACGTCCCGGTGTCAAAGTCACTGTTATCCACATCACTGACGGCGGCATCCGCCCCTTGCTCAATGACCGCCGCCCCGTCCCCTTCGGTGTAGGCGAGCATGTCGCCGCCTACGTTGGTGATGACGGGCACGTCGTTGACCGCCGTCACGTTCAACGTGACGGTCACGGTATTGCCATCGACCGTGCCGTCGTTAGCTTTGTAGGTAAACGAGTCGACGCCGTTGAAATTCGCATCGGGGGTATAGGTAAAGGTACCATTGGCATTGAGGACCAGCGTGCCGTTGCTCACGTCTGTTACCAGCACCGCAGTCAGCGGATCGGCATCGGCGTCAGTGTCGTTGTACAGTACCCCGGGATCGTTGTTCTCAAACCAGGCCACCGTGTCGTCGCCGCCTGACGCCGCCAACACATCCAGATCACCATCTCCATCCACATCCGCTATCGCGACAGAGATCGCCCCATCGGCCGTATTGGTGAGCACCTGCGCGGCGCCAAAGGTCCCCAACCCGTCGGTGTTCTCAAACCACGCCACCGTGTCGCCAAACACTGACGCCGCCACCACGTCCAGATCTCCATCCCCATCCACATCCGCTGCCATGACAGAAGACGGCCCATTGGTCGTATTATTGATTACCTGCTCAGAGCCAAACGTGCCCAGCCCGTCGGTGTTCTCATACCACACCACCGTGTCGCTCACGCGTATGGCTGCCACCACGTCCAGATCCCCATCTCCGTCCACATCCGCTGTCGTGACAGATCTCGCCCCATTAGCCGAATTGTCGATCACCTGCTCGGCGCCAAACGTCCCCAGCCCGTCGGTGTTCTCATACCACGCCACCGTGTCGTCGATAAGTGACGCCACCAGGACGTCCTGATCGCCATCCCCATCCACATCCGCTGCGGTAACATCGACTGCCCCATCGGCCGTATTGGTGATCACCTGTTCGGCGCCAAACGTCCCCAGCCCGTCGGTGTTCTCATACCACGCCACCGTGTCGTCGTTTTTTGATGCCGCCAACACATCAAGATCCCCATCTCCGTCCACATCTGTTGCCACAATCGAGTAAGCCCCATCGGCCGTATTGGTGAGCACCTGTTCGGTGCCAAACGTGCCCAGCCCGTCGGTGTTCTCATACCACGCCACCGTGTCGTCGTTTGTTGACGCCGCCAACACATCCAGATCCCCGTCTCCATCCACATCCGCTGCGGTCACAGCGAATGCCCCATCGGCCAGATTGGTGATCACCTGCTCGGCGCCAAACGTCCCCAGCCCGTCGGTGTTCTCAAACCACGCCACCGTGTCGCCGTTATCTGACGCCGCCAACACATCCAAATCCCCATCACCGTCCACATCCGCTGCTACCACCGAGTGAGCCCCATTGGCCGTATTGGTAATCACCTGCTCGGTGAAGGCCGGAAGCAGCGTGGTGGTCAGTGAGCCATCTTCTAACAGATTGTAACTATCGGGGGCCGCAACTGGTGCATCATTCACCCCCGTGACTGTGATCGCCACTGCGTCCACATCCGTCGCACTGTTGCCGTCCGTGCTCGTCATCGTCAGCGAGTCCGCCCCATTGTAGTTCAGGGTGCCCTGATAGCTCAGGCTGGCCAAGGTCGCATTGATGTCGGCTTGCGTGCCCGACAAGGTCAGCGTGCTCGTGCCATTGCCCCCCGCACTGATCGTCGCGCTGCCCGAGAGCGTGACATTCACCGTCCCTTGCGTCACCGCCAGTTGCACCGTGCTCAGATTGCCATCCACGTCCGTGACACTGAGACCCGAGATATTGAGCGCCGTATCTTCCGCCACCACTTGCGGGCCCGGCACCGTGTTCACCGGCGCATCATTGACGCCACTGACGGTCACCGTCGTATCGTAATTGGCGCTCGTGCCGCCATCACCATCGGTCAACACATAGCGGACCATGCGGGCCGTCGTCGTCGGATTGTCGGTATCCGTATTCTCATAGGTGATGTTCTGCGTCAGGGCACTCACCGCGGCCGCATCGGCACTGGCATTGAGGGTGATGACCAGGTCGGTCCCACTGGTGCCACCGGTGAACGTCCCAATCGTGACCGCCCCCGCGCCGAAGTTATACGTCACGTTCGAGCCACTCACGCCAATCTGTCCGGCCCCCGTGCCTTGGTTCTGGATGGCCAGCACATCTTCCGCACTGTCACTGCCAGCTTGGAAGGACACCGTCAACGTCCCGGTGTCAAAGTCACTCGAACCAGAGTCAGTGACCGCCGCCGCCGTGCCCTGATCGATGACGACTGCGCCATCGCCTTCGGTGTACGCTAAATTGTCACTGCCCAAATTGGTGATGACGGGCGCATCGGAAATGGTGAGACTAACGGTACCCAATGAACTCCCACCCGTATGGGTATCATTGGCCTCGGCTGCGCTCAACGCGCGATTGAAGACTTGGACGCTGTCGAGGGAACCTCCATACCAGCGATCGGCCGCTTCATCATGCCTTGTCCCAAGATACAGATCCGTTCCAGGATCAAACGCATCGCCGCCGCGCGTGGCATCGGTGTTTTGCACCACCCCATCCAGATAGACTTTGGCGCCTTCGCCCGCGGCAACGGTGAGGGTATAGGTGTGCCAATTGCCATCTCCGATGATGCTACTCGCATCAAATTGCAAGGCGAAATTATCGAGCGTATCATTCGTGTCTCGAATGACCGTCCGTAACATATTCGGATCTGTTCCGTGTGATGCTTCATTCAAAAACACATTCAAGCTGTTGGTGGTAGCGACATCTCCATGGCTGTAAATATATTGAAACAGCGATCCGGTGTTGTCGTCGATTTTGATTTTAAAGGATAGGGAAAATTCGTTATTGATGGCGAAATCGGAAACGACCACTTTATCATCGACTTCGTCAAAGCTCAGCGCATCGCCAAAATGTCCTTCAACAGTCGTCGTCCCCGTAATGGTGCCGTCGTTACTGCCAACCGCATCCGTCGCATCCCCATCTAAGCGCCAGTAACTCGTGGTGTCATCCAGATCGGCCGTCAAATAGGTAAAGCTGTCAGCACCTGTGTAGCTGGTGGTAGGCGTATAGGTGACGGTGCCGTCTTCATTGTTGATGACCGTGCCATTGGTCGGGTTGCCGACATCCAAGACGGTGATCGTTTCGCTATCAAGGTCGGTGTCGTTGGCGGTCAGATCAATGTTGACGGCCGTATCCATATTGGTCGTGGCGGAGTCGTCATTTGCCACCGGCGCCTCTGTAGCCAGCTCCGCAATGTCGGTTGAGGTCAAGGCCCGGTTATACACCCGGCCATCATCAATCAAACCATCAAATTCATATGAACTAGGGCTGCTGTCGACACCCCATGCCATAAAGTCCATTTGGGTCACATCATCAAAAAAGCTATTAGTCGACGCCGAGCCTGTTGAATACGTCAAATTCCCACCCGTGACCTGGGACCCATTGATATAAAACTTGTTGCCAGAACTCTCAACAGTCACGGCGACATGCGTCCAGGTGTGCAATGGAATATCGTCCGCTGAAGTGTAGGCATACATCAATATTGACGGACCTTCGGCAAGATAGAACTCCAAGCTTCCATCGCTTCCTCTTCCAATTGTCAGGCTTGAATCTGCATCACCACTATCAGAAGCGCTAAAAATTGTTCCGGTCGAGTTACCGTCCGCATACACCCAGACTGAGATGGTCCCTTCTGTTAACCCGTCAAAACTGCTGACATGACTCGAAAGATCGAGATAGTCATCGATTCCATTCACAGATAGTTTCCCCGCCCCTACTTGGTCAGTCGCATCTGTAGTATCAATGGTCGCACCATTGGTCAGGGTGCCATCATAATTATTGCCGCTGGAATCGGTGGCATCGGCATCAAACGTCCAATTCCCAACTAAGCCCGTAGTGATATCCAATACCCCTGCAAAGTCCTCTTGGCCCTGTTCATCTACGATCACCTCACTTTCAATCGTGCCGGTTTGCACTTCCAGATCCCAGTCGCCACCTAACTCGGTACTGCCGGTTAGATCATCGCTGGCCGCGATATCCGCACCGGTGAGTTCAGCCAGTAACGTGGCCGCTTCATGACCCGATGCACCTTCTCCAAAATTACACCCATAGATCAGAAAATCGGCTTCCTCAGTGAGTGCCTGATTGATCGTTGCTAACTCATCTGCATACTCTCCTTGCATCGACGCGAGATCCAGCACACCTGTGCCTAAGCGCAATTCACCCGAACCCCCATGGGAAATGATATGCACCGCATCGATGTCCGTGCGTTCACCAAGAATTTCTGCGATCTGTTCAATGCCATCACGGGTGGAATCGAGGAGAATGACTTCGGCATTCGGATCAATGCCTTCCAGCAGCGTTTGAAAATCATCCACGCTCGTATCGATAAAGACGATTTCTTTGCGGTCGGAAGGTGCGGTCAGGGAAAGACCAGATGACCAGAGGGCATCATCAGCATTCTCGGTGGTAGTGGAATCGGTCGCCGTTTCCTCATTGATCCCGGGGATGACCGTTTGATCGATGGTTGTGGTGTCTTGCAGCACTTCGGCCCCAGTGGCCAGCGCGGCCCCGTCAAACATGATGCGTGGCTCAAGCGCGATCAGCATGCCAATACCACTCGACGATTCGTTCTCTTCGGGAGGTGGAGCCTTTTTCTTCTTTTTGCTTTCAGCCTTAGCTTTGGAGGTGGATGCCGCGGACTTCTTCTCTTTGACCGCATCCATCGTGGGAGGTTTACAAATCATTTTTTTCATGGATGCGTTCCTTCACCATTTCCATTTTTTCTATGGCTTCTGGCTCAAACCTTGAGCCCCATAGAGCAACACCCCTCCAACGAGGGGGTTCCCCATCTTCTTTGTCGGGTATTTCACCAATCCCTTGACGCAGAATGGGGAAATTTATTCCGCGTTATTTTGTGGATTCTGATTGTTGGTGGACGTTGATTCGTCTTGTGGCTGGTGTGTAGATTTTGATGGGAATTATCATTTGGTTGGAGTGGGGCTTCTGTGGCTCTTTTCCGGTTGTCAGATCCCGAGATCTTGAACAGGGATTCATCTCCCCTTTCAGTCATACCCGCAGGTTGTAGCGGGTATCCCTCGCCCCATCCGTCATACCCGCAGGTTGGTGGCGGGTATCCATCTGAATACGGTTAGCATAGATTCCGGCCTGCGCGTCAAGGCGCTTCGGCGCATAGACGTGGGAATGACGGGAGACTGTGAAAGGACGAGAAAAATAGAAACCGGCAGGATCAAAAAGAATAGATTGGCTCTACTTCTGTTTACTCCAAATTATTCACTCCTTAATCCTCACCCCCGACGCCTCACGCTTCACGTTTGCCTTTTCACATTCCACTTTCTCGAATGAAAACCGCAGCGACATGCTCCCAGAGTTGTCTCACCACACTGCGGGATTCGCCTTCGACATGGACCAATCCTCGAACCGCTTGAGTCCATCCCTCTCCAGCATCGTCCACATCTAACGTCACACGGTAGATGGACGCTTCTGGTTTTATGTTACCCTGGTCATCTTGTCGAACCGGTACGGGTCCGGAATACAAGGACGCGAGATAGGTCAGGGTGAATTCTGACTCATCCACGTGACGAAGATCTTCAACCCGGCCATGCCTGGGTTGGCGTGCAGGATCATCGGCATAAAACCATCCTTCATTGCCTGCGGTTAACCGCACCTGTTGTTCTTCCATGGCATAGGCCTGAACGACCATCTTCTCTGGGTTAATCAAATGGGCGAGAGGAAAATCGGTATTGACCCACATTCCTTCATGTAGGGAAGACGGCGTATCCGTCACCAGTCCAGAAAACGGCGCACGTAAGGTGAGTTGGTCACGAACCTTGAGCAGGCCTTCCATTTCCTTTCGTTCCCCTTGCAGCGTTTCGGCTATAACCTGGTGATCATCACGATCTTCTTGGTAGGCCGCCTCACGTTGCACACGGACTTCTAAGGCAGCCAGACGCTCCTCCAGTATATGGATCTGCTGCTCAAGCTTCGGTGATTCCAGGATCAGGAGTGTCTCGCCTTTTTCCACGACATCACCCTCCTGCACCTTCACTTCACGTATTTTGGCTGGCACCGAGGAGAAAATCGTCGCGCGTTCACGAGCCTCCAAGACGGCGGGAATGGCCACCATTCGATCTAACGGAATGAGTCCCGATAGAAGAATCACCACCACCACCACGCCCCCCACGCGCCCTCGCCATGATTGCATCACTTCTTCCCGTCGTTTCCACCACACTTGCACTTCTTGATAGACCGGCCAGGCCAAAAACCATCCAATTTCCACCACAAACAGACAGATGCCTAATACCTTGAAAAAGTAGTGATACACCAACACCGCTATCCCTAAAAACATGAAGGCCCGATAGACCCAGATCGCCCAGGCATATCCCGTTAAAACTTGTTGACGTCGTCGAGGAAGCGCTTCAGGTGCGGCATCCCCCCACCCAAACAGCCATTCACGCATTTTCCATTGTCCGAAGGCGAAGGCTCGGGATTGTAAGTTGGGAACCCCTAACCAATCTGACAGGACATAATACCCGTCAAACCGAAGCAGCGGATTGAGGTTGATGAACAGACCCATGATCCAACTGGTCGATGCCAAGACGAAGAGGACGCTCTTCAATACTCCGTCCGGACACAGGTGCCACAAAAAGGTCGCAATCATGGCGATGCTCAATTCAACCACGGTGCCGGCAGCTGCGATAGCTGCTCGCTGCTTCCGCGAGGTCAGCTTCCAGGAATCGGTCGTATCCGTATACAACACGGGAACCATAATGAGAAATCCCACACCCATGGTTTGGACCTGGCATCCATAGCGCGCAGCGGTGTAGGCATGCCCCAATTCATGCAGAATTTTGATCCCCACCAACCCCAATATGTAGGCGGTGATCCCTTGTGGTGAAAAAAAGTACAAGAAGGTATTGGCAAACGATTCCCATTGACGCACGATCCCGATCGATCCAATGACGCCCAAGATGACGACACACACCAACGCGGTTTTGGTGAAGAGGGGAGCGACTATCGGTAACGTTCTTTGCAGAAAACGATCGGGGTTGAATAGCGGAATTCTAAAAAAGAGATAGGTATGGAGCAGTTTGAGCAGCCAGTGTTGTTTGGCCTGTTCCGCTTGTGCGTAGAGCCCTTGGCTTCCACCCATCGGCGCATCTCTCGTCAAATTGTGGCGATAGAGAAACTGCACCAATTCCATCACATCCCGCTGTGTGACCTGGGCGGTCGTCGAGCTAGAGACCACCTCCATCAGGCGTGTGGCCGACCCAAGGTGCCATTGCGACAGCAATTGAAAGGCTGCCCAGCCTATTTGGAAATATTGGTGCCGAACCGGATCTAAAATATTCCAGGTGGGCACCCCTTCTGCCGTCGGTGTGCCCGACAGAATTTGCAAGTCATCCCGTAAAGGGGGAAGGGCCAGATCGTCTTGTGGAGGGGTTAGCGCCATTACCAGCCTATGGTTTGGCGAAAGACAGAGAGGGGGCGACGGAATAAATAGAAAAAGAGGGACACCCGATCCCCATAAATTTTCGCCGTGCCCTGCCAGCCAATACGCATGGATTCTGGAGGCTCAGTGACCTCGGCTTTGACCCGATAGGCCAATTCATTCGTGGGCAACACTTCCGCATGATAGCTGGCATGAGTGAGGATCGCGGGAATGGCCGTTAAGGGATCAGCATTGAGAAAAACCTCGACCTCGGCACCTTCTCGCAACACAATGGCATCGTCTACTGGCAGATCAATCTTCAACTCATATTCCTGAGGATTCGCGACTTCCATGATCCGTTCGCCAATCACGACGGGTTTTCCCACCCAGTCTGATTTATCACCGAATAACACCACACCCTCTCGTGACGCTTTCACGTCAACTTGTTGCAGCACTTCCCACGCATAGTCTCGCTCCGCTTCTTTTAGCCGTACTTCGGAGGCCTGCACTGGCATACCCGCTCCGGTTTCATCATCGAAAAACGCTCCTTGCGTCATTTTCCGATATTCCATAAAGCCCACTGCCAAGTTTTTTTCCGCAACTTCATAGTCATTGCGAAATTTGGTGTCCTCATACCGAAATAACGTGTCCCCTTTTTTGACCACGGTATTCGGCTGAACCACAATGTCCGCAATCACCCCATCAAGCGGTGCGGTGACCACAATTGAATCTCGAGCCACCACTTCGACCGGGGCTAAGGTGGACAAATGCACCGGCACAAACATGACTCCCACGAACAAGGCTAACCCTAGCCATAGCCAGCGTTTCGATACGGTCCAATTCTTCACTGAGGTCTTCGTTTTCCCCAACGCATTCCAGGCGTGCCCCACCGTTTCCGCAAACCGCCGAATCAATTGAATTTCACCTTCCTGCCAGGGGCGTTCCCGTGCCAACCACATTCCCCCAATCACCTGTTGATTCGCCCAAATAATGGGGCACCACAACACATGAGGAAACGCAAATCGTCGCCAATCCGTTTGAAGGTGCTTGGGGCATTGCTCCACGTTTAAGTGACAGGGTGCTTGCAGCGCTTGATTGTCCCAGAGACTGGCGACCACTGCTTCAATCCATTGCACCATAGGCGATTTTCGGTCCACCACCGCCACACTCGACACGACTTCCACCTGGCAAGCCGTCCGGAGATGCATCCCAATCGAAAACACGCAGGCTTGTCGAAAACTGACGAGACGTCGGGTTTCATTGGCCAACAGAAAGCAGAGTTCTTTGACCGATTGCGCCCCACGCGCCTGGCTTTCTAATTGAAGCAACGCGACAAGAAGGTGGGGATCGATATCGGTAATTCTTCTGGTTGGGGCGTCAGATTCTTCGGATGAAGGAGGCACGGTGGTTGTGGAAGAAGCGGGAGGGTCCATGACTTGGGCTCCTGCTGACGACTGACGATCTTCTTGAATGTCTGCACTCATTGTGTTCTTGCTACAATTGGCTTTATGCCACCATCATGACCCACCATCGTCATTATTTCATCGAACCGCGTATCGTGGCCGACGCCGTTGAAGGACCAGGAGTGGTACTCGGTTTAAACCTGGGCTTTGAGGCCTTGGACCTAACTTTTTTATCCATAAATCTGGCACTCCCGCTCATGCCCGACAACACCTGTTTCGGTTGTTCTTGAAATTTCCCAAAGACCCGGATGGTCTGGCTCACCGGATCGACCCGAGCGCCAATTTCGACGACCTCGGCGAGATAGAGCTCTTGTGTTTCATCAATGAAAAATTTGAAGGCGCTCTTTTTTGCGACCCAGCGTAAGGACGTTGAGGGCAAAATGAGTTCAATCTCAAAGGTCTTGTCATTTAACAGACTCATGACTTCGTCATACGGATTCACCGTCTCATGGGGATTCACGAGTGTCTTGACCACTCTCCCGGAAAAAGGCGCGGTGACTTTACAATGCCTGACGGCAATGTTGGCACTCCTCACTGCGGCCTTGGCTTGCTTCACTTCCGCTTCAGAAATGTCCACTTCCAGTTGCCCAATGCCATTGAGTTTCGAGAGCTCTTGATTATTCACGGCCGTCATTTCTCGCGCATCCAACTCGGCTTTCGTCGCCGCGAGTTCGGCCCAATATTTTGCACAATCAAATTCAACTAAGAGATCGCCCTTTTTAAACCATTGCCCATCACGGAATGGCATCCGTTTCACGCGGGCTTGCAATTCACTTGAAATCACGGCCTCCTCAGAAGGTTTCACGACGCCCCTCACGGCATTCAAGTCGGAAGACTGAATCCCATTACTTTTCCCAACACTCATCTCCCCGCTCAACAGCAGGACACTCATGACCATCAACACAAGGGATCCTAGAGATATTCGTCTCATGGCTGTACGCCTCCTCTTTCCTGCTTCTCTTTTTGTATGGGTTTTGGTTCTGATTTCAATTTCGTCACCGTGGCATGTTGGCTTAACCATTCCCAGCGCTGTTGAAGTTCCTGCGCCAACTTGTCAACCTCTGTATCTGATAAATTAACCGGAAAGGGGTCTTCCCCAATGGCGGCGAGCACATTGGCATAGGCCATTTCTAATTTAGCTAACGCCATCTCATAGCGCAGCTCTGCCAACAACCCTTGAACCTTTTCTCGAATCACCATGTGCTCACTCAATCGATTCAAAGCCCAGGACTGCTGGACATGCGCGGCAATTTTCATTTGCGTCTCGAAATACCGTCGGGTCAGTTCTACATCTTCTAGCGCCGCCTCATATTGCGCCACCGCCACATGGACTTGGGTCATGATGGTCATGGTGAGAGCCAGGCTTTGCACATCCAAGACTTCTTTTTGGGCATCAATGACTTGCAAACGAGCAGGATGTCGGAAGGCATTCATGAGATTCCAACTAATTTTTGCGCCATAACTCAGCCAATTGTTATGAAAGAGAAAACTATTACTGTCATAATTTCCTCCAAGATAGACGTTTAAACTCGGCAGCAATTCCAAAAGCGCCACCTTCGTCTCTTTCGAATTGATGCGCTTTTGGTAATCCACCGTTCGAAGCTCTGGTCGATTCAATAAGGCTTGGCGTTCTAATTCACTGAGACTTTCCTTCACTTTGGAGACCGGAGGCGTTCGTTTTGGCTTCACTAATTCATATGGCTCACCCGGCTCTAAATTCATTAATTCCCCTAGTTGAATTCTTGACACAGAAAGATCTTGATGCAGCTGCTGAATTTCCTGTTGGGCCTGCAAGAGTTCTCGTTCATATTGGAGCGAGGTGAGGGGTGTCTCCAACGCTCGAGCACGAATGATCTGGGCTTCTCCGAGTGCATGATTGACCCAATCATCGAGAAAAGACAGCCGGCCTAAGACGCGCTCCGCGCCCAGGGCCTTCCAGAAGGCCGAACGCACCTCTTGAATCACACGATTCGCAATTCGACGTTTATCTTCCTCCGCAATGAGCACATCATTCGACGCTTGTTGCGCACGGACATAGGACAGGCCAAAATCCAACACATCCCAGCTCAACGTGAGATTCGACGTGTACAAATTCTTCTCCGATGACGTTGAAGGCTCCAGGGAGGTTTGCCCCGACAACAAGGATCGACTTCGAGCCCCCGCGAAATTATTACGCCCACTATAGGCAGCATCGGCAACGACTTTGGGCAACAAATCATAATGAGCCAGATCCAACTGACGATGCGCGACCATCTCTTTTAACCCTTGCACTCGCGCCTCAAGATTAAACCGTAAGGCACGAGCCATGGCCTCATACAACGTAATGGGGCGAGAAACCGGCTCCTGATACTGCGTGAGCTGACTCAGATCATCTTGAACACGTTGCTCAAGATCTTCGGGAGTGAGTGGAACAGGAATCACCGCACAGCCTGTCACGAGCCACATGATTCCCAGCCCCAGGATCGACGCCAGTACCTTGATATTGTTTGCTGCCATAAATTCAAGCCTACATAATCGTTCTGAGAGAACTTGAAATTTTGGAAACCATCCACATTCCAACATTGCATGCGGAACATTCCTCATTCCAGTTGCCATCCCAGCTCAAGCCATACCATTTGGACATTCACGACATCATCGCGTCATGAGCTTGACGACCCCTTTATACCCCACCATATCGTTGAGCCACTGGCCATGACGTTAGGTCTTTTTCATATAGACACCCATACGCTCATTCGCGATTCACCCTATTCATCACAATTATTGGAACTCTAGCCCGTTTATTCGGTCTTTATTGACTTGGAATTAAATGCTTGATCTTTATGCTGCTTGTTTCTTAGCCATATTTCCCCACAACCTTCCACAACCCCATCCAATCATCAGGAATAGACATTATGGGACATGTTCTTTCAAGAACCCTTTCCAGATCGTCAACCTGATGTCCGAAAAGGGAGATGGAGGAATAACATGCTCTCAGGGTCTGTGGGGAATGGAATTGATTCATTAAAGAATGTCACTCAAGAGGCGTACCTTCCCATGTTGTTGACCCATTCAACCTCTCCAACAATACCGGCTATTCTTGATCCCCCAAAAAAGAAGAGGAAAAGGGACCACCCCAGGCAGGCACGATCAAAAAAGAACTCAATGCACCATCAAAGCAACAAAAATCCAAAGACTGAAGGCTTGGGGATTCTTCTAGCACTTGAACCGCGAATTATGTTCGATGGGGCCGCCTTCATGACTGGTGCGGAAGTGGTCCAAGAACAAATCACCCAAGATCTGGACATTCAGAACCTCAATGTAGAGATAGAGCCCGAGACATTTTCTAACCCGTTCACCGACCCAATTGATCTTTTTTCCGCCCTATCGTCTGTGACGGCTCCATCCGTTCGACAGGAAATCATATTCATCGATACCAGCGTCGATGATTACCAGACCCTCCTGCTTGGGATTGATCCGAGTGCTGAGGCCATCTTGCTAGATGCAACTCGTGACGGCATAGAACAGATTGCCGAAATCTTGAGTGAACGTTCCGACATTGATGCCATTCATCTGATTGCCGAGGGGAATGCCGCCGAGTTGCATCTGGGCACCACGTTCCTCACGCAAGAGTCGATCATTGGAAAGTATGCCAACCTCTTGACACAAATTGGACAAAGTCTCTCCGCCAACGCTGACCTGTTGATCTATGGTTGCAACTTCGGGCAGGGAGAAACCGGGCTAGGTGCGATGAAAACCTTAGCGGAACTGACGGGGGCCGATCTCGCGGCCAGTACCGATCGCACCGGACACGTCAGCGAATATGCCAACTGGGAATTGGAAGTGGCAACCGGTTTCATTGAAACGTCGGTCATTATTGGCGAAGCCACCCAAGAGGCTTGGGAAGGGGTACTGGCCACATTTACTGTGACCAATACTAATGATGCCGGTGCAGGTTCCCTCCGCCAAGCCATCATCGACGCAAACGCCGCACCTGGAACGGACACGATTGTCATTCCAACAGGAACCTATCTCCTGACATCAGGTCAATTGCAGATTAATGGAGATACGATCGTTACTGGTGCCGGCGCTGCCACCACGATCATCGACGGCAATAATACCGATCGTGTGTTTGAGACCCTAGGGAGCAACACGGTCACGATGAATGGGCTGACGATTCAAAACGGTAATCAGAACAATGGAGGTGGGATATTTGTGAATAATTCGAGTATCCTGAATCTCTCCGATGCCACGCTCACAGGAAACAACAACAATGGATCTGGAAATGCCGGAAGTGGTGGGGCCATTCACGTTCATGGAACCGCAAACCTCAATAGAGTGCTGTTATCCGGAAACACCGCAGCCACCGGCGGAGGTATTGGCTTTCACGGAGCCACCGGTGGCTCGCTCACCAACGTCACGATCAGTGGGAATACATCCACCGGAAACGGCGGCGGGGTGGATACTGATACGGCCATTCCCATAAAAAATTCAACCATCACTCTTAACAATGGGAATAACGGCGGTGGAATTTTTGCGAACGGGACGACGGTCACCATCTCCAATACGATTGTGAGTGACAATATAGGCAATAGCACCAATGCCGATGTGCAAGGGAACTTCAACAGTGATGGGTTTAATCTGATCAAAGATATATCGGGAGCCACTGGATTTGGCAGTGACATCACGGGGGTTAGCGCCAATCTTGGCATCCTTGCAGACAATGGCGGCCCAACCCACACCCACGCACTGTTAGGTGGAAGTCTGGCAATCAATGCTGGAACAACCACGGGGGCTCCTACCGTTGATCAACGTGGTGCGGCACGTGACGCCAACGTCGATATTGGAGCTTTTGAAGCTAGTTCATCCACTACCCCCACCATCGATCTGGACTTGGACAATAGCTCTGGAGCCACCGGCAATGATTTCCAATTCTCCTTCACTGAAGGGGACAGCTCCACAGCAATCGCCGATTCAGATGCCGACCTGAACGATCTGGATAGTTCGACCTTCACAATTGTCAAACTGGCAATCAGTGGATTGCTCGACGGCAATACCGAAGTCCTCGTGCTGGACGGCGACACATTTGCATTGGCCACCGCAGTGGCTGGCCAGGATACGACTGGTGGAAGCTATCATGTCGTGATGACGACTGGCGTCGGAACGGCTACCGTGGCCATCACCAAACAGGGCGGTGGCACCTTCACGGAGATCGAGACCGAGACCCTGATCCAAGCCATTCAATACCAGCATACCAATTCCACAACCCCTACCGACGGCGACCGCCTGATCGATGTCATCGTCAACGACGGCACAACGGACAGTGCGGCCGCGCGCACCACAATCAATGTGAATCCGGTGAACGCCTCTCCCGTGGCGGTGACTGACGGCTTTACCGTTATCGAAGGTTCAACCAACACCCTGAACCTGGCCGGAAATGATACTGATTCCGATGATGGATTGGACCTGACCAGTATCACCATTATCGCTGGGCCTACCAACGGCACCATCGACAGCATTAATGCAGGGGGGACGGTGACATACACCCACAATGGCTCAGAAACCCTCTCGGACAGTTTCACCTACACGATCAATGACCTAGCCGGAGCCGCCTCAAACACTGTACCCGTGAGTCTGACGGTCACCCCACAAAACGATGCCCCCATCATTACCTCTGATGGGGGTGGCGCAAGTGCCGGCATCACGGTGATCACAGGTACTACCGCGGTGACTGATGTAAATGCCACCGATGCTGAAGGCGCAACGCTGACCTACAGCATTACCGGTGGGGCCGATGCGGCATTATTTACCATCGATCCCAACACCGGGGTCCTGGCCTTCATCACCGCCCCCAATCTTGGAACACCAAGCGATGTGGGCGGAGACAACGTCTATGACGTCATTGTGCAGACCTCTGATGGTACCGCCGTTGCCTCCCAGGCCATTGCCGTCACCGTCACCAATGCGCCTGTCATTGTCCTTCCTCCTCCCCTAGATCCTTCACCTGAACCTTCGCCTCCACCTGACGATGGGGATACCGATGAAGACCTCCCTCCAATAGGAGGAAATATTGTCCAACATTCACCAGGGTTTTTGTCCGGGGTGAGCCAGGGCTCAACACCCGATGATCCTAAAAATGCCGACTCCGACAAGAAACTCACCGGCAATGATTTGGCCATGGTCCAATTGAACAAAGGGGGAAAAGGCCTTGGGAGCACTGGGAGCGAACTCTTGGATGTTTTGGGGCAGCCTTTGGGTCTCTCTACTTTGAAGAGCGAGATTCAAGCCCTATTGGGGGCCTCGTCAGGATTTCTCAAAGATCTCGATGATTCCCGAGACGAGCTGAATAACCTCGTGGCGACCGAAAAAACCTTTTTGGCATCCAGCGTGGCTGCTTCAACCGGGCTGTCCATTGGCTATGTGATCTGGCTTCTGCGAAGTGGAGTACTCCTCACCGCCCTGCTGTCTTCCGTTCCGGCTTGGCAGTTTGTGAATCCCCTCCTCGTGTTGGGCTCACCTGCGAAAAAGAAGCACAAGAAGGGGCAAGAAGATCTGGAAGATGATTCCCTCGAGTCCATGTTTGAACAACAACCGCACACGACTGAAACTTCAGAGAACCCGACGCCGGTCACGCCAATGACTCGTCTCTCTCGCTGGTTTCGACGTATTAAATTATGACCTTTCTTTCCACCAAATCTCGCCTGACCATTGGTCTCGTGAGCCTCTTGACCAGCGTTCTGCTAACGGCCAGTCTGTTGGGCCTCTTGCCCGATCGCATCACCCCCGTTCGAGAAGGACGTGCGGCGTTGGCGGAATCCATCGCGGCCAATAGCTCCATCTTCATCACTCAAAAAGATCTCGAACGTCTGGAAGGCGTCCTCGGGTTGGTTGTGAGCCGTAACAAGGACCTGCTCTCTGCTGCCATTCGCACGAAATCCGGCCAACCGCTCGTGACCATCGGAGAACACGAGGACTATTGGGTGGACGAGGCATCTGATGTGTCGACCAATACTCAGCTGGCCGTCTCAATTTGGGAAGGCGAGGCCAAATGGGGCCAGGTCGAACTGCGATTCACTCCTTTGGTTGACGAGGGCTGGGTGGCCATGGTCACCGGCCAACATACGCAATTACTCCTTTTCGTGGCGCTTCTGTGCTTCTTCGGGTTTTATCTGTATTTGGGAAAAATGTTGAAACAGCTCGACCCTTCACAAGCCATTCCTGAACGTGTGAGATCGGCCTTGGATACCATGGCAGAAGGTTTGTTGGTGTTAGACAACAAAGAACAGATTCTGCTCGCGAATCAGGCTTTTGCCACGATATTGGCCACCACTCCCGAGGAGTTATTGGGTCGACGAGTGAAAGATTTTCTGTGGTCTGGACCTGGAGGAGAATCGTTAGAGTCAGGTCACTATCCCTGGCATGTGGCCTTGGTGTCAGGCGAGGCCCAAAAAAACCAACGAATCCGTTTACATATTTCCGAGGACACTCGACTGACGTTCATGATCAACTGCTCGCCTATCCTAGGGAGTGGAGCCAAACATGTTGGCGTCTTGATTAGCTTTGATGACGTGACTCAACTAGAAGAAGCCGAAATCGAATTACTGAGCGCGAAAGAAGCCGCCGAAGCGGCCAATCAAGCCAAGAGTGTGTTTCTCGCCAATATGAGTCATGAGATCCGCACCCCCATGAATGCGATTTTGGGTTTCACAGAATTACTCAAGCGTGATTTCGGACGCGACCCAACGGAAACCCGCAATCACTTAGAAATTATTCATTCCAGCGGGACGCATTTATTGGAACTGATTAACGATATCTTAGATCTATCTAAAGTGGAATCCGGCCGTCTCGATATCGAACGGATCTCGTTCAATCCCTATTCCGTGATCATGGAGGTCGTGAAAGTCCTTGGATTCCAAGCTGGGAAGAAGGGCATTAGCCTTGCCCTCCAGGTCCAAGGCACTGTTCCTGAAACCATCACCAGCGACCCAGGGAAAATACGGCAGATGGTTACTAATCTCGTAGGGAACGCCGTGAAATTCACTGAGCATGGAAGTGTCATCGTGACCGCCCATGCTGAACAAGTCTCCCAACACGACATTCAATTTCATATTGATATCACTGACACCGGAGTGGGGATGAATGAGGAAGCCCTCGACCGCATCTTTGAAGATTTTGTACAGGCCGATGCCTCCACCACCCGAAAGTTCGGAGGAACCGGCCTTGGCTTATCGATCAGTCGGAAATTTGTTCGTGCGATGGGTGGTGATATTACGGTGAACAGCCAACCTGGCAAAGGCAGCCGGTTTATGGTGACGCTGGATGGTGGCAGCGCTGACGGTGTGGCCTGGATTACTCCCGAGGATGCGATGGCCGTGTTTGATGCTCCTCTGTTATCAGCATCGACAAGTTGGATCTTTCCCGAAGCACAAATTTTAGTTGTGGATGACGGCCCAGAGAATCGAGAGTTCGTGAGAGCGGTCTTGGAAGGGTACGGCCTGAAGATAGACGAGGCCGACAACGGCTTGATGGCTGTTGAGATGGCCACGGCCACGGCATACGACCTGATTCTCATGGACGTGCAGATGCCCAAGATGGATGGTCTCACGGCCACGAAGGAACTCCGGCGCCGTGCGGTACCAACGCCAATCATTGCCTTAACGGCCAACGCCATGAAAGGGTCCGAGCAAGAACTCTCTGAGGCCGGGTATACCGATTATGTGGCCAAGCCCATTAACCTAGACCTGTTTCTTTCCAAATTGGCTTCTCTTCTTCATGCCAAGCCAACAGAGGCCTCGTTCACAGAATCACCCACATCAAGTGGATCTCAAGCCACACCGTCCAGACTTGAACATACCTCACCGATTACTTCCAGGCTCGGGCATGACAATCCCAAATTTGCCAAGGCGATTTCCCGTTTTGTCGGTCGGCTCGAAGAACAATTGCCTATGATGGATTTAGCCGCTTCCGACCAAAATTGTGATGAATTGGCTAAACTGGCCCATTGGCTGAAAGGTGCTGGAGGCACGGTCGGATTTGATGTGTTGGTCGATCCAGCCAGTGAACTGGAATTGGCTGCAAAAGCAGGAGATTTCCCTGAAATAGAGCGGCAAATTGGAGTCATTCATGGCCTGGCCGCACGGATTCATCATTCCAATCAACTCGTCACTGCTATCCAGGACTCGCAACTTGAATAGGGGAAATTTTCCCATTGTTCATGGGAATGTCTGGTTAATCACCTTCTTCCCTTATGAGTGAACTGCGTGTGACCGAAAGGAAGGCAGTGGAATCTCGATTTACTTCCATACCCAGTATGACTCAACCTTGAATCGCGTGACGGTACATGATCGGAATGGATAGAACCACCACATCGAGGCAGAAAATCGGATAGCCATTTCACGATAGATCGTATGATGAGTAAAAACAGCATAAAAACAGAGAGCGTCGTTCACCTCCCTCACGAATCATTGGGTAATCACGGGCTCATCATTGGGCATCAGTTGCCCCATGACTTGAGAGACACGGCATCCTCCCTGACCCAAGCCACGATCATGATGGTCGACGATGAGGCGACAACCATGGAGGTCATGCAGGCCTTTTTGGAAGACGCTGGGTATCAGCGCTTTGTGCTCATAGAGGATTCATCGCAAGCCATAGCGAATATTGAGAAATTTCAACCGGGCATCCTCCTGCTTGACCTGCTGATGCCTACCGTCAGTGGTTTCGAAATCCTGCAACAGGTGAGAACTCATTCCGAGTTGTCACATCTCCCCGTCATTATCCTGACTTCTTCATCGGATGCAGAGACGAAACTTAAGGCTCTCGACTACGGCGCCACGGATTTCCTGGCCAAGCCGGTTGATCCCAGTGAATTGACCTTACGCGTGCGTAATACACTTGCGGCTAAGGCGTATCAAAACCAACTGGCCTACTATGATGGCTTAACGAAATTGCCCAACCGAAGCTTGTTTCTCGATCGGTTGACTTGGTTTCTCCAGCACGCGGAGCGCCATAACCAAACCCTTGTTATGTTGCACATCACGCTCCACCAGCTCAAACGTGTCTACAATACCTTGGGGCCTCAGGTCAGTGATCAGGTGATCCTGCAGATTGCTGAGCGTATTCAGGCGTGCGTTCGGGAGTCGGATGTGATTGGGCGTGGAATTCACAATGATCAAGATGTGGCATCCCTGTTTCGTGTGAGTAGTGAAGAGTTCTCCGTCTTGTGTCCGAATATCTTACATCCTGAAAACGCAATCAAGATCGCCTCACGAATTATTGAAATCATGAAACCGCCCTTCGATGCCAATGGAACTGCCGTCCACATCTCCCCGAATATCGGTATTGCCACGTATCCCACCGATGCCAGGGACGTCACAACATTAGTCCAGTGCGCGGTGGGGGCGAGCGCACAAGTCACGGTCTCAGAGCACGGAGGGTTCGAATTCTACTCCAGCGAAATGAATGCGAGGAGCTGCGAGCGTCTGCAGCTAGAGGCAGATCTTCGCCAAGCCATTTTTGTTGGAGACCAACTGGAGTTGCACTATCAACCGAAGGTCTCTGTTAGGAGCGGTCAAATCACTGGAGTCGAAGCGCTCATTCACTGGCAGAAACCAGATGGCCAGTTCATCTTTCCTGATTCCTTCATCCCGTTGGCCGAAGAGACTGGCCTCATCATGCCCATGGGTGAATGGGTGCTCAGAGAGGCCTGCGCTCAAATGGCTCGTTGGCAAGCCCAAGGCGTGTGGATTCAAGTCGCGGTGAATCTCTCTGTGAAACAATTTCATGCTGATACTCTCGTGGAATTCGTGAGTGACGTTTTGGAAAGTAGTGGCGTGGACGCACAATATTTAACGCTTGAGCTGACTGAAAGTCTGCTCATGGACAATGCCGAACTGGCCGTGAAAACCTTGAGCCGTCTTATGGCATTGGGAGTCAAGATTTCCATGGATGACTTCGGAACAGGGTATTCCTCCCTCAGCTATTTAAAACGTTTCCCTCTTCATGAATTGAAGATCGACCGCTCATTCTTGATGGAAATGACCGATGATTCGGAAGACAAGGCCTTGGTGGCTGCGATGATTTATTTAGCGCATGAATTTGGGCTAAAAGTGGTGGCCGAGGGCGTGGAAAAACAGGAACAGCTTGACATTCTAATCGAGTTGGATTGCGAGGAATATCAGGGGTATTTATTTAGTCGGCCTATTCGCGTACAGGAACTGACCCCGATGCTTTCCAATCTCAGCGTTGGCTTGCCTGCCTAGAGGGTACAACGTCCTTGAAGTGTAATCTGCTGCGCCAAATCTGTATTTCTTTGAATTCCCACGCCCCCTCTCTCTGGCGTTTGAGCCTCAAGAGTCGTCTAGCCCTCTCACTTCCCGCCTGAGATCTCCGCATCTTGCCTCACTCATCATTGGCTCTTGGCCTCAGTCCTCTCGCCGTAGCACAATTTTCATGAATTCGAAGGAACCGGCACAAACATGAAAAAAAATAATAACCCCAACGTAGTGCCTCACTGCATCACGCCTTTATACAAGACAGGAAGGAGGAAAGCCTGTTTCCTGAATTTTGAATTGATGATCTTTGCCTTTCCTTTTACATCTTAACTGTTTCGTACGTTTTGCCGAAAATACATACAGTATTTCTTGCATACATTCATTCATCTATGAGCACAGCCTCTTTATCGCCACCGATATCGAATCACAACAGGCTCACGCATCAAAGGACCTCCTCATCGCCTAGAGACATACAATGAATTCTTCCATTGCACAATACGGAGATGTGTTTGTCGGTCGGCAGCCTATTCTCGGTCCAAATATGAAAACGATTGGCTATGAATTGTTGTATCGGAATGGCGAGATTGGGCAAGCCGTCTTTCGTGACGAAGCCCTCGCGACCGCCACGGTTCTCCTCAACACGTATTTAGATATTGGCCTGGAGCATGTGGTGGGTTCGCATTTGGCTTTTCTCAATATTCCGAAGCCCTTCCTGTTAGAACGCTATTGTGAAGCCCTTCCCAAAAATCGCGTGGTCTTGGAAATTCTTGAAAATGTGCAACCGACCCCTCAAGTCATTGAAGCTCTCACTTCTCTCTCACAACAAGGCTATACCATCGCACTCGATGACTTTGTATACGAGGAACGTTTTAAGCCGTTTCTCGAACTTGCTGATATCGTCAAAGTCGATGTATTAGGAAAAAACGAAGAACAATTATCTCACGAAGTCTCACAGTTGAGAGATTTCCGTGGCCGTCTTTTGGCGGAAAAAGTCGAATCGCCTGAAATGTATACCACATGCAAAAAACTTGGATTTTATTATTTTCAAGGCTATTTCTTTTTCCGACCCGACATTATTCGAGGCCGAGAAATTCCGGCAAATCGCATTGCTCTTCTAGAATTGATGGGGAAAATTCAGGATCCCCATACTCCTTTTAAGAGATTAGTGGAACATATTCGCAACGATCTATCGTTAAGTTATAAAGTGCTACGATACGTCAATTCAGTCTATGTCGGCCTCCCCAATCGTGTGGAATCCATTGAACATGCCGCGTGCATGGTGGGCATTGATCGCATTCGTACCTGGTCCACGCTTATCATTATGGCGAGCGGGCAGACCCAAGCCCATGAAATTTTGGTCATCGCCTTAGTCCGCGCAAAAATGTGTGAGCGATTAGGACATCAATTGGGAGCCCATTTGCCTGGAAAATTTTTCACCATGGGGCTTCTTTCAGTCTTAGAAGCCTTATATAGTTCCCCCATGGGGGATATCCTGGATAAACTTCCGTTGCCTGATGACATCGTTGACGCATTGACTCTGGGAACAGGGGAAATGGGCTTAGTTCTCTCATGCGTCAAGGCGTATGAAGAAGGCGAATGGATGGAACTGAAACACCTGCAATTAGATCCGTCAATTATTCGAGAATGTTACTTAGAATCCATCGACTGGGCCAACCAGTTCTCTCCCATGATTGCCTAACACGACACAGTTCCACACTTTTCTTTCACTCCACTTTTTCTTCTAACCGTGCCCCCTTCCATCCAGATCAGGTAGGCAGGCTTCGCTCCAGATGTTATGATCAGGCGTCCTGATCGCCAACTCGAGCTTTATTGACCAAGGCCTTTTATTTCCCGCATTTTCCTATAGAACCGACATACGTTATGACGTTTATTCCCACTTCCGACATCGCTCCGCTCGACAGATCCAAGGTGCAAGTCACGAGGAAAAAATCACTTCCCCCATGGTTTACGATTCAACTACGACCAGGTCCTCATTATAAAGCACTCCGTCAGCTCACCGAGACGCACCAGCTCCATACCATCTGTGAAGAAGCGCGCTGCCCAAATCTCTGGGAATGCTGGAATAATCGAACGGCCACGTTCCTCATCCTTGGGGATATTTGCACTCGACGCTGTCATTACTGCTCCGTAACCACCGGACGTCCGTCAGAGCTCGACGTGGAGGAACCTCAACGTGTGGCTGATGCTGTCAGGATTTTAAAGCTTCGGCATGCGGTCATCACGTCGGTCAATCGTGATGATGTCCCCGATGGAGGGGCGAAACTCTTTGCGGAAACGATTGTTCGAATTCGAGAGGTGAATCCAACCTGCACGGTGGAGGTTCTTATTCCAGACTTTCAAGGCCAGCAACACAGTCTCGCCACCGTCATTGATGAAAAACCCGATATCCTCAATCACAATATTGAAACGGTCCCACGCCTTTTCCCGACTATTCGCCCACAAGGCAAATATGCTCGTTCCCTCAAGGTCCTTCAATGGGCTCAAGAAATGGGTGCTCGAACAAAATCGGGATTGATGGCGGGATTAGGAGAAACGGAAGAAGAAATTCGAACTGTGATGTACGAGCTTCGGACGGTCGGTTGCGAGATGCTCACCCTCGGACAATATCTTCGCCCAACCTTAGCGCATGCACCAGTCGCTCGTTTTTATACACCTGAAGAATTTGAAGGGTTCAAACGGGAAGCCTTCGCCTTGGGGTTTCACCATGTTGAATCCGGCCCTCTCGTCCGGAGTTCGTATCACGCCGAGCAACAGGCCTCTCATACCCTGGCCCCTCACGACTGAGCTTATGACCTGAGAGGCAATAGCTCAACACCTACGGTGGGGGATCCATTCGTTTTTGGCCAGTCATCGTGCCACATATTCTCACGATACATTGAACCAGATGCAGTGACCGAAAATGGATGGTTCCTTTTTGCGAGAGAGTCTAAATATAAATGGTCGCACACATTCCGAAGCGTCACAAAATCTACAACGGTACATTCATGAGCACAGGTTTCGCACCTCATCATTGGCTTCCCCTCCAATCCGTGGTACATTGAAAAAAATAGCGGAGGTCCGAACACTTCAGGATTCCCACCGTGACTCCCCCAAGTGACAAAGTGAACGTCCCAAAATGCCCGACCCTCCCGCATTCTTGCCTTACCGCGCTCGGCTCTCTTTCCTCTATTAACGAATAATCAACGCATGCCCATCGCTGGTCGATATTAACGCTTGAAGCATTTGACCAGGCTCCTTTTGTCCATTTGGAAACGCGGTATCCCGCCCCACCTCGACACGAATGGGCTGACTGGTGGCTGCTCCTTCAACGACATACACATTACCTTGAATTTCCTTGAGCGTTCCCTCGACGTTTTGAAATGTCGTTGGTGCCTCTCCCGATTGAGTCGATAGTGGGTGTATGCCCTTTTGACTCAAAAGAAGGGCGCTGCCCTCTTGAGAATCTCCAGCAAAACTTGGTGCCACCCCCTGGCATCCCAGAATCAACGCCCATGCACAAAGATAGCTGAATTGTTTCATCGCCTACCTCCTCTGGCTTTAATTCACATAAAGACTGGATACCCGGCCATTCTCGATTAATAGATATTAGATTTTGCAAAGGCTGTTCCGTTTAATAATCACTCCTCATTTTCAACATAAATCCAATGGGTTATGTCAAAATTCCTCTTCTGGGAACCAGCCACGGCTTTCACCACATGCAGGGCACCACCTACAATATGCATCCAACCGCTGTAGGGAGAACAGTACAGAATGTGAGGCAAAAAGAGGAGAGAAAAGTTCATGTAATACATATCATTATTTATAGATGGAAGGGACCTTTCCTATCTTATCTTTATCTGATTGATAGATGATTGGGAGAAAGGAATTCGCGGGGCTATAATCATTTATTATGAGATGGCCTCAACCATACCAACGAAGAAAACGAAAATAATGCATGATTTCTTCCCGGGATTAGCTGGAGTTCCCGCCGCAAAATCTTCCATCAGTTTTGTGAATGGAGAAGAAGGGATTTTGGAATATCGTGGGATCCGCATTGAAGATCTCGCCAAACACAGCTCCTTCCTTGAAACCACCTTCCTCCTGCTCTTCAATCGACTCCCCGCAAAACGTGA
Organism: Nitrospirales bacterium; assembly: GCA_965248225.1. Classification (GTDB taxonomy): domain Bacteria; phylum Nitrospirota; class Nitrospiria; order Nitrospirales; family UBA8639; genus Nitrospira_E. Next base: position 1,273,987 of record CBDFIV010000015.1, on the reverse strand, counting down.
ATTAGAACAGTTTGGCAGAGATATTTCTCACCACCGTCGTATCAAATACCGACTCATTGATCTCTTGAAATCCCTTCCAGAGCAAGGGCATCCCATGGACGCCTTACAAGCGGCCGTTGCCGCGTTGGGGATGTTCTATCCTGCGATGCATGTTCGTGAAGAAACCACCCGGTACCTTACAGCCGTTCGACTCATCGCCAAGCTTCCCACTCTGGTCGCGGCATTTGCCCGCCTACGACGAGGAGATGAACCAATCCCACCTCGCGATGATCTGACCTACGCTGAGAATTTCCTCTACATGTTAACGGAACAGATTCCAGATCCGGCTCTGGCAAAGATATTCGACGTCTGTTTGATTTTACATGCCGAACACACGATGAATGCCTCAACATTCAGTGGCATGGTGACGGCCTCAACCCTTGCCGACCCGTACACCGTGATTTCATCCGCCATTGGAACCTTGAAAGGACCGCTCCATGGTGGCGCCAATGAAGCCGTCATTCATATGTTGGAAGAAATCGCTTCAGTGGATCGCATTGCCATGTATATCGATACCAAATTCACAAATAAAGAAAAAATCATGGGATTTGGCCATCGGATCTACAAAGTGAAAGATCCGCGTGCCATCGTGATGCAAGCGTTCGCCCAGCAATTAGATGCCGAAGCCGGGCCTCAATCGCTCTTCACGCTCGCCCGAGCGGTGGAAGCACACATGGAAGCTCGTGTGGGCTCAAAAGGGATTCGTCCCAACGTAGATTTTTATTCAGGTATCATTTACCATCGGATGGGAATCGAGACGGATCTTTTTACACCCATCTTTGCCATGGCCCGGGTGGCAGGGTGGTTGGCCCATTGTTTTGAGCAATATCAAGAAAATCATCTCTTTCGCCCCGACCAAATTTATGAAGGCCCCCACCACCGACCGTATCAACCAGTAGAGGAAAGAAACGAAGCAAGTCGTAAAAAGTAAGGAGTAAGGCGTGGGAGACATCCCGATATGAGTCGGGTTTTTTTATTTTCCTTGCTTTTACCCCTTACTCCTTACGCTTCACCCCTTACGTTATGAAATCTCCCCCTACGTATGATGTGCTGGTTGTCGGCGCCGGCCTGGCTGGCATGCGTGCCGCACTCTCCGCTCACCAGCACGGTGCCTCAGTGGCCATTCTCACCAAGGTCCACCCTGTTCGCAGTCATTCAAACGCCGCCCAGGGAGGAATCAATGCCGCCCTGACGGATCGGGGCGACAAGTGGGAAGACCATGCCTTTGAAACCGTGAAGGGCAGTGATTATTTGGCTGACCAAGATGCGGTGGAAATTCTGGCCCAAGAAGCGGGGCAAGACATCATTACCCTGGAGCATATGGGCGTCATTTTTAATCGCAATGATGAAGGCCACTTGGGAACACGGCGTTTTGGTGGCCAAAAAAAAGCACGCACCTTTTTTGTGTCAGACTTCACCGGACAGGCCATGCTCCATGTCCTGTATGAACAACTGATGCAAGCCAACCTTCCCGTCTATGAGGAATGGTTTGTGACCTCACTTGTCAAAGATGACCAAGGCTATTGTGCTGGACTGGTGGCCTTTGAAATTCGCACGGGCCACTTTTCGCTCTTCCGGGCCAAAACGGTCATTATGGCCTCAGGCGGCTTAGGCCGCGTCTATGAACCCAGCACCAATGCTCTGATTTGCACAGGCGATGGCATGGCCCTGGCTTACCGCGCGGGTGCACCCCTCATGGATATGGAAATGGTGCAGTACCACCCCACCACGCTCAAGGGCAAAGGGCTCCTGATCACTGAAGCCGCTAGAGGGGAAGGGGCCTATCTCTTGAATAAAGATGGCGACCGTTTTATGAAACACTATGCGCCAACCATGTTAGAGCTCGCCTCGCGCGATGTGGTCTCACGGGCGGAACAGATTGAGATAAATGAGGGACGAGGGATCAAGGGATGCGTGCTCCTCGACTGCCGCCACTTAGGCCGCCCTTTTCTTCAAGACCGCCTGGGGCAAATTTATGCCGAGGCTCAAACGTTCGCCAATATTGACCTGGCCGAAGAACCCTTACCCATTCGTCCCGGCATGCATTATCAAATGGGCGGCATCAAAACCGATACGGAAGGGCGATGCTGGGACATTGCCGGAAATTGGAAAGGGCTCCCAGGCCTTTTCGCCGCCGGAGAGACCGCGTGCGTCAGTCTACATGGTGGCAATCGGCTAGGGGCCAACTCACTTCTGGACACCATCGTCTTTGGCCGGCGAGCCGGACATTGTGCCGCCGAATATGCCCGCACCATTCCTTCCCCATCGATTTCAGAACATCTCATGGAGAATGACCAACAATTCGTGACGAGCCTTTTGGCTCGTCAAGGACCGGGAGAACGTGCTGCGGCGATTCGTTTGGAAATGGGCAGAACCATGAATCGCTATGTCTCAGTATTTCGAGAACAAGAAGGACTAGAAGCGGCGAGGCAACGAATCCAAGAGCTGAAAGCCCGATGGCCTGCTATCACCATTCAAGATAAAGGCCAGGTGTTCAACACAGGAATGATTGCCGTTCTTGAATTGAGCTTTATGTTAGATTGCGCTGAGGCGATCATCGAAGGTGCGCTGACACGGACAGAAAGTCGAGGAGCACATTTCCGTACGGACTACTTGGATCGTGACGACGAGGATTGGCTGAAACATATTTTGCTCTATCATCAACACGAGAAAAGCCCTCATGCTAATTTTCTTCCCGTGCACATCACGCAATGGCAACCTCAGATTCGTGTGTATTAACTTTCCTTTTAACCCTTCCTCCGACTCTTCTTTGTTACAATAGGCTGAGGGCTTAGAACGCCCATTTCACACGATTGATCACATACCTTATGCAAACAACCCTTCGCGTTCGCCGCTACAATCCCGAAGATCCACAACCGGAGCCCTTCTTTGAGGACTACAACCTTGAACTCGATCCCGCCGATTCCGTTCTCGATGGTCTGATCAAGGTACGAGAAACTCTTGATGATTCCTTGACGCTCCGATGTTCCTGCCGAGGCGCCATCTGCGGATCGTGTGGCATGCGTATCAACGGCCATGCCGCCCTCGCCTGCAAAACCAAAGTGGTCTCCGTCGCCCCAACTGGTGGCACCATTGAAGTCGAACCGATGAACAATATGCCGGTGATTAAAGATTTAGTCACCGATATGGCGCCGTTTTGGGAAAAGATGCGTCAGGTCCAACCCTGGCTGCGCACCGAAGAGCCAGCACCCGTTGCCGAATTTGTCGCACCACCAGAAGCCATGAGACATTTGGAAGGCGTGATGAGTTGCATCATGTGCGGCGTCTGCGTCTCCGATTGCACGGTTTTGGAAGTTGATAAAACATTTCTTGGCCCCGCTGTTCTCGCAAAAGCCTATCGGTTTGTGGCCGATCCACGCGATATCGCCACATCAACACGATTGAAAAACCTCAATCAACCAAGCGGAATGTGGGATTGCACACGCTGCATGGAATGTATTCAAGTCTGCCCAAAAGGTGTCGGCCCCATGGACCGAATCATGGCGTTGCGATCAATGGCCATGGCTGAAAAAATGCCAGACACCTGTGGCTCTCGCCATGCAGCAGTCTTTACCGACATCATTAAACATAAAGGCATCCTGGATGAGCCCATGCTGGCCATCAGAACCTTTGGGCTCAAACATGTGGGACGTTTATTGGATATGCTTCCTATGGTCATGCAATCCCTGTTCAAGGGCAAAGTCACCTTGACCGGACCACTGCATCGCCCCATTTCAAGCATTCAGCATATTCAACGGCTCTTTAAACGGGTCCGTGGGAAATAGTTGAAAAGTCCTCTCCTTTGTAAGGAGAGGATTAAGGTGAGGTAGAGTCATCGATTAATAGTAACGTCATGACAAACCTAAATAAAATGTCCTTAAGGAATAGTTTATGAAATACGCCTTCTTCCCAGGTTGCGTGTCAAAAGGCGCCTGCCCCGAACTCTATCAAGCGGTCATGCAGGTCTATCCCAAACTGGGCATTCACCTGGAGGAAATGACCACCGCCTCCTGCACCGGCGCAGGTGTCCTTCAAGAAAAAGATGAGAAATTAGGAGACGTGCTTAATGCGCGAACATTTGCGCTGGCCGAGAAGCAGGGCTTACCCATCATGACCATTTGCAGCACGTGCCAAGGGGTCATGAGCCAGGCAAATCACCGGCTGACGACCCAGCCCGAGCACCTTCAAGAAGTCAATGAAATACTAGAGGCGGAAGGGCTGACTTATCGCGGCACCACCGTCATCAAACATTTCCTGTGGATATTATTAGAGGATGTTGGGGAGGCTGTTTTGCGAGCAAACATGACCAAACCTTTAACCGGTCTTCGGGCCGCCCCATTTTATGGCTGTTATATCCAACGGCCAACTGAGGCATTAGGTTTCGAAGAACATCCCGACAGAGGAAAGTCATTGGAGCGCATCATTGAAATACTCGGCGCAGAGGTCGTGGACTTTCCTGGAAAAACACGCTGCTGTGGGTTCCCTATTCTGACCATTAACAAAATCAATTCCTTATCCATGGTAGCCACTCATACCCAAGACGCTAAATCTCATGGCGCCGATATCATGGTGACCCCCTGTCCTCTCTGCCACCTCAATTTAGATGGCATGCAAGCCCAAGCCGCTAGTCAACACAACACCTCCATTAACTTGCCCATCCTCCACCTCCCCCAACTCCTCGGCCTCGCCATGGGGATGGAATCGAAAAATTTAGGACTGAACCGAAATTTAATCTCTGCAACAGAAGCTCTACAAAAAATTGGGGTTGGATTATAGTTCTGACTAGAGCTGTTTTAACCAAAGCCATTTCTAAGTCATTCCATCCTCGTCATTCCTTCTAACGGAGCCAGCCCCTGCTAGTTTTTGGCAGGGGGCAGGAATCCATCTTCATTTTTGCATTGCCGGGTTTCGGCCCATAGCTGTTAAGCTAAGAGGACTTCTTTCTGGTGTACAATTTGGGGTCGACTCTGGCTTCCAACATTTCTAACGTCGTCATGCGGGAGCGTTGCCGATATTTGATACAGTGCTTCAGCAACGGCTCGAGTTCACGAACAAGATGGGCCATTCCTTGGCTGAACGAGGCAAACAACCACTGCGCGAGCTGAAACGCCCGCTCCTGGATTCGTTTATACACCTTCTCAAAGCTGATCTCTCGCCCCACGGCCGGGCCCCGGGCTCGGCTGGCCCACGCATGGATCCGGTGGACCAAGACCGCCGCAATCAATTTGCCATAGAGTTCACAGCGCACTCGCTGCTCATTGCCGGTGGTCGAATGGTGCACACGGAGAATCGATTTGAATTGTTTGAACACCAACTCAATCTGCCAGCGCAGGCTATAGAGGGCCCGCACCATGTCGAGGGGCACCCAGGCGTCGGGCACATTCGTGATCAACAGCGTCCAGTCACCCCAGGTGAGCGTCGAGGTTCGAGCGGTCCGACCTTGTTGGCGGGCGGGCGCCTTGACTCGCCGCCGCCGTTGCATGGCCATCTGGGGACTCACGCGCAAACACACGAGACGACAGGGGGCGGTCTGCTGCGGCCCCTGGCCCAGGCGCACCAGCATCTCCCTGGTCAGAGCGGGGCCGTGGGCTAAGAGACGGGCCAGCTCCAGGCGCGCACCAGATTGGGCCGCGCTGATCGTGGGGCCCACCATGAACCGCGTGACAAAATAAGCGTCTTGGTCGATCATGGCCGTCAACGTGCGCAGCTTGAAATAGCCTTGGTCCATGAGCACCAGATCCTGCGGGTGCAGCAGAGCAGGAAGCCGATCCGTGTAGCGATTATCCGGGACAGTCCCCGCCGTGGGCTCCAGGGAGATCAGCTCCCCTTGTTTAGAGTCATAGGCGACTTGAATCTTGCAATTGGCCGGTGAGGCATTCCCGCCCGCGCCCGGCCACACCTGCTGCAGCTTCGGGCTCACATCCCAACTCGAACTATCCATCAATAAGACGCGGCCGAATGGCTGCCGCACCCTCGGGCCGATCGTGGCCACTTGTAGTTTCTGTTGTAAGATCGCGTGCAGACAGCGCCGGAGAAACACGGCCGCTGGCGCGGTAAACCGCTGATGGAGGGCTTCCCGACTGAGGCGAGCGTGCAGAGCGGCCACCATTCCTCCCAGCGACGGATGCGTCATTCCGACTTGCCCCAGGGTCATGAGCCCCAGGAAGTCATAGGGCTGCAGCACGCCCTGGCGTTGACAGAATCCGGTCTCCTTGGCCAGACGATTCAGGCGTTTTGTTTAAAGGCGTCGAACACCTTCGTCAGGGCGGTGCTCATGCCCGGCTCCCCAAGCCCTGGGCGCGGACCAACGCGACCTCAGCGTGCACCCGGGCCGTCGTCACCGCTTGCAAGCGTTGATACCGCTTGAGTCGGCGCCGGACCTCAACCAGATCTCTCTGGGCAATAAAGAGCGTGGAGCTTTTCCCGGCCACGGTGAAGCTGAGTTGATGGTAGGGCCCATGCTTTTTGGGCTGCTGAGGGTCTTTACACTGACAACCTGGTGTGCCGCACACATTCCACTGTTGGCTTAGGCTGCCCGGCAAGACAGGCCCGAGGGTGGTCAATTGGGTCTTAAGGCGGTGAAGCGTGCGTTCTTCTTTGGTCATCGAGTTCTCCCGGTAAAACCGATAGCAGTTGTAAGGCTACCGGTATACTAGCACAAAAAAAACGCCAAACAAGCGCTTCTTGAAGATTCCCCCCTCACTTTAGCTTAACAGCTATGGGTTTCGTCCCGGCGGCCGAACTACTTTTGATTCGGCAAAAGTAGTCAAAACCATTGACGCCCAGTCCGGCCACATTAAAAGAGATGAACGAAGAGAGGAGGGTGGACCAACTCCCTGCGCTCAGACAAGGCCTGCCGAATGATACGAGCGTTCATCCCAAGAGCCGGCCAGCAGGCGTTATTTGAGATGACAAAAAAATGATGGAAATGTAACACTTCCCTTAGAGAACTATTACATATTTTGGCATATCCAATAAGTATTGGGATTCTGTAAAGGTTTGATGAGAAAGGGGTTTGACTTCAGGAGGATAGCTGAAAAGTCATCAAAATGTAACCGATTACGGTGTAGTGTTACATGAGGCAAAGAGGGGTCGTGAACGCTAGAGGTGTTTTTCAGGCAGCATCTTGATATGCAGAATGCGGACAATGAAAACATCACTTTTCCGCTTGCGATAATAGATCACATGGCTCTCGTGACGAAAAAACAGATATTGTCGTCTTGAACGACTATGGACAAAATCACGTCCTATGTCAGGACGATCCGCAAGCAGTTGCATTTTAGCTTTTAAGTCCGCCATGTATTGTAAAGTCTGGGTTTCCCCAAAATCCTCTACACTGCGCCTAGTGATCTGCTGAATATCCTGCTTGGTGCGTTTTGAACGGATGTATGTATTCACTGTGACGCTTGAGACTTAGACTCTGCTATAGCGTCTTGCACGATGTCGTCAAAGTTTTCGGTACATTCGCCACTATTTTCACCCTCATCCAACGCACTAAGCAGCGCCTCATGTTTGGCTTCCTCCTGCTCTAACAGACGCAATGCAGCGCGCACCGCCTCGCTCGCAGAACCGTATCGCCCACTTTCTGTAAGGTGTCCTAAAAATCCTGTGAAATGATCACCTAAATTGATGCTGGTTGTGTTGCTCATGACATGTCCTTTCATGGTATAGCCTATTCTAAAATTACTATATTTCAGTAATGAATGCAAGAAAATAGAACAAAAGCTTTGAGGAATACTACAGGCAAGAAAAACTGAAAATGTAACCGACTACCCCGTAGTGTTCCATGGGCGGAAATATGAAAACGTCTTGGTAGAGTAATTGGAAGGGTAACGCTGTACACAGCGGCAGAATGTGTGGAGAAGTAAATGCTCCTTGAGTTGTGCGAACACCAATTGGCCTGAATACATGATGCGAAGCTCCTGGGAAAAGATCCCAGTTTCAAAAAAAAACGCATTCAAGTCGGTGACGCCCCTAAGCCTGCTATTTCCTCTTCAAAATCAAATTGTTATGTGCCTACCTTGGCAAAATTGCCGGACACTACCGAGCAAATTTGTATTCTTCGCAAAACCCGGTCATTCTCGACATTTTTCATCGAGAATCCATCTGGATTTTCTTGGGTGCCTGCCAACAACTTTTGACATGTAGATTACTTTTCACAATTTCGTTCATCTGCGTTGTCCGCTCAATTTTTTGGTGCTGCCGGGTCTCGGCCCGGCAGCCGATCCACTTTTGTTTCGGCAAAAGTAGTCAAAACCATTGATGCCCAGTCCGACCACATTAAAAGGGATGAACCCAAGGAGGAGGGCGGACCAACTCGCTGCACTCAGACAAGGCCCGCTTAGTGATATAGGCGTTCATCCCGAGAGCGGGCCAGCAGGCGTCGGACATAGGGAAGAGGTGAAGTGCTCAAGAAAGGCAATCTAGTTGTAGGGCAAAACGGATGGACAACTGAGATGACAAAAAAGGCGGAACATGTAACACTTCGCTTAGGAGAACGGTTACATTTTGGCCATCATCAAGAAGCATAGTGAATTTATAAGCTATTGATTTAAAATAATTTTCATTTTGTTAACAAACTGAGACTCCTCGAAAATGTAACAGTATGGCCCATTCTGTTACATGGGGGTCGTTATCACGTTGAGAGAAAGGAAATGACGGTGGCGAAGGCCACGGATGAACGCAGTGTGACACGCATACACCGGCTTTATGAGCAAGAGTGCCGAAGACCATCATGGCCTTCGGCGTTTGGTGTCTACATGTCCCGGTGGTGGCGATGGGCCGAGGGCGCTTACCCGATTTGGGTCCCCTCACGTCGCCGTTGCTGCCACCGATAGCCCGCCAGGCCCAGGAGGCCTGAGCTCAGTAACAAGATCGTGCCGGGCTCGGGGACGGGCGCTTGGTTTACGCTGGCCGATGCCGTGAACTGGGCGAAATTAAAAAAAGGGCTCCCGGTGGTATCACCGCCTGGACCTATATCGCGTATACGAAAGTCAAGAGACGTGTTGCGCCCGTTGACTACCTCGCCCGCTCTCACGATGAACGGGGAAAATATATTGAATGGGATTAGCGTCAGGCAGCCTCGAGTTGATCCGCAGCCGGCGGTTAGTGCTGGGTTCGTGTCGAACAGGAACGGTGGCGTATCGATAAGTACTTGATCGAACAATGCGGCCGCAGCGGCCATGACGGCCGCCCCGGTTTGGAACGTAAAATCGGATGCATCGTCGCACCCTGAAAATAAGGCACTGCAGGTACCGTCGACAAAGGTGACATCGTACAGCGTGCCTGCCACATCAACCCCAGTGGCGCCGGTCAGTTGGCCACTGCCATCAATCTGTAAGATGGGGGTGGCGAATGCGGGCGTCCCGGTCAGAAGGAACCCGATTAATACGACTCCGAATACGGTATGCAATAAAGTTTTCATCCTACAGTCTCCTCTCAGATGCCAGTGTAAAGATCGACCAGTTTTTGCGTAGGGTTGCCACCATGGAACTGGCCATGCCGCTCTTAGGGAGCATGGAGCAAGTTCAAGGCCGATTCTGGCGTTCTTCGTTATGTGACACTTGAGGTCTATGGTGAGCCGGTTGTGGCTCGTTGTGTGGCCTGGTGGTTCATGGCGGTGTCCCGTCGTGGTCTGAACCTCAGTCCATCGGCTCCACCACTGACAAGGTTTCTGACACGTCTCCGATTCCCACGAAACCCTAACATGCGAATCGCCATGGTCCATGCAGCATTGAGCCGCCCCTTCCGTTGATCACCCTTGTCGTGCCGCCCCTGGCCGCAACCGCAGTAACGGCTGCAGGGCAGCCATAACCTGTAGGGACATACCGCCAACGTTCATCAGTGAACCGTGATAAAATTCCTGACAGGGTCTGCCAGCTCTGATGGAGGCCCTGGCTCTTCCTGTCCTCGGTGCTTTTCATGTCGTCACAGTAGTGTTTCTGTTGACCTACGCGAAGACGAAAGACGAACTGGCCATCCTGTGCCACAACCTCTATAACAACCTTTCTCTCCAAGAAGGCAATCCCTGTGAATGAGAATGTCACTTTGAGCTGCCTATTTCCGCTCATTGTTATTAATAAAGATCCCCGAGGCAAGACCACGGGGTATTAGAAGAGGGTTAACTGACGCAGGTCTTCTCTGGGACTGCCTTGGTTCTGCACATAATGTTCGACCACCCTCCAATTGCCGCCCTCTCCCACGGTGCCCACATAGTAGCCATCAGCCCAAAACTGCCCTCCCCACAACTCTGTCTTCAAGGCTGGTTTCTGCCGGAATAACTCGCGCCCGGTGATACTCTTGAACACTCGCACGATTTGTCCCGGAGCAATCTTCGGATGAGCAGAACATAACAGATGGATATGATCTCGATCACACCCCAATCGTTCAAACTCCATATCGTACCGCTCAGCAATCCCTCGCGTGGCTTCCACAATGATCTCGACAACATCCTCCGCTAATAAGGCCTTACGATATTTCACCGGAAAGACAATGTGATAATGAATCTGCCACGCACAATGACTCGCTTTGTGGACAGTACTTTCACTCACCCCTAATTCTCGGAAAATAAGATCCCCGTGGCAAGACCACGGGGAATCGCAAGTTGAAGCCAAGAGACCCTAGAAAGTAGCCCCTGGCCTCGAACGTTCGCTCAAAATGTAACCGACTACCGCGATCTGTTACATGGCGCGAAAGAACACCCCACCCGCCTTGCGTGAAGACCCTCAAAAAACTCATTGCCAGCATGTACCTTTTTTGGTACCATAGTATGTGAGCCAAGTGCAGAAAGTCATAACCGCCACGTTTTACAGGCTTCCCAGTGGGAAAGAACCTGTGAGGGATTGGCTCTTGAAGTTAGCCGCGGCTGATCGCAAGATTATCGGCGGAGATATTCTGGCCGTGGAAATGGGGTGGCCCTGTGGTGAACTGCTCTGTAAGTCCCTATCAGGTTATGCAGGACAACGAGAAGTCCGCAGTGATTTACCGGATGGACGGATTGCACGGATGTTTTTCTCTGTGAATGGGCCTGAAATGATCTTACTCCATGGTTTTGTCAAAAAATCACAGAAGACCCCGGAAAAGGAATTGAAATTAGCCAACAAACGGAAGAAGGAGCATGAACGATATGAAACCGAAAAAAACTAACCTACGGTCAGGGTCCACACTTGAAGGATTACTGAGAGCGGAAGGGCAGTTTGAAGAATGTCAAACCGATGCGATTAAAAAAGTCCTGGCGTACAAACTGCGTGAAGCGATGGAACAACAAAAACTCTCGAAAGCGGCGATGGCTTCTCACATGGAAACCAGCCGTTCTCAATTGGATCGCTTACTAGACCCCGAGAATGAATCCGTCACGCTTCATACGATGAAAAAGGCCGCAGAAGCGGTTGGGCTAAAATTGGAACTACAACTTCGATAGATTCGCATAATTTTATTGTCGTAGTGGCCAAAAATGTAACGGACTACATCGATCTGTTACATGAATTGGCAATTGATATCATTTCTGCCAGATTTTTAGGCGAAAACGCCCTCTCCTCTTTCCATTTCGCGACGCCTACTTCTGGCTCAAGGGTCGGACGCTTTTAGCTACTCCAAACGACGCCTTCTGTTAGACCTCCTGTAGAGATCCTCTCATTAGGCAATGGAGCGTGGAGCCATCATTCAAGTGGTCGGCGTTTCATCTTGCCATGTTTCACATGCAAAACCTGAACAGTTTGGCCCTTGATGTGAAAGAGAATGCGATAATTGCCGAAAATTACATTCCTGATCTCATAATCATGGAAGGCCATTTCATCGGCATAGGGACAGCGGGCAGGAGATTTATTCAGTGTTGAAATTTTGCCCATAATGCCCCCATACCATTTCAGAGCATGAGTGACGGAATCCTTGGCGATTTCATGAACGTAATGCTCAATCTCATCTTCAACAGTTGGGGGAATATGAATTTCAAAAACCTGCATCGGGATAGGACTTTGCTAGTTTTTTGCTGAGGCGGGAAAATGCTTTCTTGGCCGAAACCCCTTTGCCCGCATCATGTTCTTTTTTGGATTGGGCAATTTGTTTGAGTGAGTGCAAGAGGCTCATCATGTCTTCATACGATCTGGCATCCTGAATGACCAGTTCTGCTTTACCATTCACGGTTAACACTTCAGGGCGTCCAGTCTTTTTGAGCCGTTTAATATGCTCGGCAGGCTTTCTGCTAAAATCGGAAACAGGCCGAATGGAATCTATGGTAAACATGACTACTCCTTTCAACAGAATATTTACTGATAATAATCAGTTTATCCTACCTTATAATCTCTGGCAATTCCTACAGGCTCAATATGTAACTATAGTGTTTTAACTTTCAACTAAGACACTCCAGAACCCCCTCGCCCTTTCAGAAGTGTGTTTTGCGGAGAAATAATCGGTTGAAGTAAATAACCCCGCCCAAAGGGCGGGGCTTTTGAAGAAATTTAAAACAACTTCATCGAGCAATACATTTGCACAAGGCGTCGTCGAATATCTTCTCGAATAATTCGAAACAGATATTGCTAAGTCTGGGCGATGTGCCATTTCGTCTCATAACCCGTATGGTTTGTTCCTTAAGCTGACATGCGCACAGGCAATCACAACCGTGACCGGCCGCCGCAGCCGGCTGAACGTTTCCTCCCCGCCCAAAGGGCGGGGCTTCCACGTTCGTTTTAGTGAGAATGAAAGAGGTATTTGATAATTAACAATGATCTGCCCCTCTCTTTGCGTTTATCCCCTCCTAGTTGGCCGGACTGGACGTTACTGGTTTTGGCTACTTTTGCCGAAACATAAGTGGCTCGGCGTTCGGGGACGAAACCCCGAAAGAAAAGATGGATCCCCGATTAAGGATGTCGGGGATGACACCACAGATGGATTCCTGCCCCCCGCCAAACACTTGCAGGGGCTGGATCCGCTAACAGGAATGACGCGGATCGGAGAGATTCCTGCCAAAAACTAGCAGGAATGACGTAGGAATTACTTTTGATCATTACCTTTCCATACTTAACGCAATGGCATAGATGCCGAATTGGGGGACCCAGTGAGCATGCTTGAGATAGTCATCGCGCCAGCATTCAGGGAGATTTATATGGGTCACAATGTGATCGATATAGAGTTGTCGATAAAATTCATTCCCAGTCGAAGCAAAGAGCGTCCAGAAGACCCAGGCACGACTGAAGTTGAGGCCTGCTGAATGTGGCGTCGGAGCTGTGCGGATCGGTTCCATGGTAAGACCCTCTGGGCAAAATGACTGAAGCCACGGCAAGGATTCTTCTTTAGGAAGAATAGTCAGAATCGCTCTGATCCGTTGGAGAGAAGCTGCGAAAAATTCATTCGTCATATTGTCATATGCTAGCGGCAATGCTTCATCAAGCGGGATGATTTGCAGTTGGGTACATTCACGAAGTTTCTCGCACAACCCGACGTCTCCCCTCCATTTGCTCCATTCCCAGAGATTGAGCAACGCCCATGAGAGATTGCCATATTCCCGTCGTTGGGCATGATTCATAACGGCCTCATCAGAAAGGGTAAGGATCCATTGTTCTAACCGTGAAGCGATTTCCGTAGCCAAGGGTCGCAAATCGGGTTTCCCCCATCCCTGCTCACGTTCTTTCGCCAGCTTCAACAACCAAGCAAAGCCATACGGCATTTCATGATCAAGTTTTCCTTGGCTAAGTGATGCCCATTCCGCATCCAAACACGCAGCGGTGAGTGCCGCCTCGACTATTTCAGCCCAGCGAGTTTGTCCGGTCAGTCGCGCCGCCGTTAATAAGGCGTAGGCCCCATGAACACTGGAATGCCAATCAATGCACCCGCAGAAGGCCGGATGGTCGGTATCTCGTCGAAGAAAGCTCTCTTCTACCCTCTCGGCTAACGCCATCAGGTCATGGCCACGCCGATCACAAAATTTCTTCCAGTCGTGAGACTCTTGGCTAGATTCTTGAGTAGACATTCGCCTATGCTTTCCCTTTACAATTCAAATGATACCCCAATGCGGATAGGTAATCCGCCTTTGAACCGATGACTATGCCCATGTCTTCCGAACGTCTCAATCTCTCCATCGATACGACTTCAGGTGAGATGCATGCTCAAGTGGATGTCCCCACCGAGGTCATACCTATTACCGACATTGTGCCCGTGCTTCGGTCATTAGGCGAACAAGCGCAGGCCCTCGAAGTGTCCAAAACGCTCCAAACCGGAAAAAGTATTTCCTGCCAGAAGGGATGCGCCGCCTGTTGCCAACGCATTATGGTCCCGGTCTCCCCACCAGAAGCTTTTGGGTTGGCAGACATGATGAAAACCTTACCACAGGACCACCGAGAACGAATCGAACACCGTCTGACAGAAACACGCGCACGGTTACACACCGCAGGCCTCCTCCCATTATTACAAGATTTGGCCGAGTCTCCTCGCCAAAAATCCGATGCGGAAATCGACCCCGTTAATCGGGCGTATTATGCTTTACGGATTCCCTGTATTTTTCTCGAAAACGACGCCTGTTCTATTTATGAACATCGTCCGGCCGCTTGCCGGGAATATTTAGTTACCTCACCGGCGAACCTGTGCGAAGACACCGAAAAAAATGATGTTGAAGTGCTCCATATTCCAGTCCGTGCCGGAACGGTCTTGAGTGTACTATGGGCCGACCTTACTGGAGGACCCGTTCGGCTCATGCCTCTTCCCGTAGCATTTGAGTGGGCCGACACACACCAAGACCTCCATACCCAAACCTGGAAAGGGGCCGACCTCTTTCAAAACGCGATGGATGGCCTCGGGAAATTTTTACAACAGACACGTGCAGCCTTTACGCAAAAGAAGCCTGAGGAATGACTGCCCTCCCCATTTTCTCTCACCATTCACAAATGGCCAAGCACCACACGAAAGGCACTCATGAACTTTGATCCAGCCATAGCCGCCCACCAAGCTCTTCAGCAAGCTGAACAACAGGGAGAACTGGGAGATTTTGAAACCGCCATTCTTGAAGCCGAAGAGATTTTCTCGACGGAACAAGGTCCGAAAGCCACAGCGGCCTTTGACGTGCTTCAAGGATTTGGCGAGCAACTTCCTCAGGCTCAACGGTTCCAAGAATATCTGATTTATATCACCTGGCAACAAGTGACGGAAGGTCCACTCGCTCGATATTTCCAGCATGGCTTGGATGCCAGCAACCGGTTTCTCGAACAGTTTGCCAAGGAGATCGAAGGCACGCCAACCCAGCAACATATTTCAGGCATTCGAGAATCCTTCCAAGGGGGATTGGGTATCGAAACCGAGGAGATCATCGAGGAGCACGAAGAAGATGCCTTCCAGGGTGGGGACTAACACGTCTGTCCTCCTGTTTCCTCTCAATCTAGGAGCGCACCATGCACGATCAATCACCAGAAAAAATCATGAAACTTGGGATGGCCTTTTGGGGCTCCAAAACTCTCCTTAGTGCGGTTGAGTTAGAAATTTTCACCGAACTGGCTCGCCAACCTTTGGATGCTCACACCTTACAAACCCGTTTGGGATTACACCCTCGCAGTGCACGTGACTTCTTTGACGCCCTTGTCGCATTAGGCATGTTGGAGAGGAACCATGAGCTTTATGCCAACACGCCTGAATCTGACATCTTTCTGGACAAGGCCAAGCCTTCGTACATTGGCGGATTTCTAGAAATGGCCAATGCCCGGCTCTATCGTTTTTGGGGATCGCTCACGGAAGGGCTCAAGACCGGCCTTCCTCAAAATGAAGCCAAGGAAGGTGGAGATTTTTTTGGCACATTGTACGCTGATCCAACCAAACTTAAGGAATTTCTCCAATCCATGACCGGGTTGAGCATGGGCGCAAGTAAGGCCATTGCCCAACAATTCCCCTGGGCCCAGTACCAAACATTTTTTGACATTGGGACGGCCCAAGGAGGCCTCGTGGCTCAAGTGGCCTTAGCGCATCCTCACCTCAGGGGCGGTGGATTTGATTTACCCGCAACAGGCCCTATCTTTGAAGAATACATTCAGTCGTTTGCTCTCAATGATCGACTGCGATTTATCCCAGGTAATTTCTTCACTGACCCCTTACCCAAAGCCGATGTGTTGACGATGGGTCATATTCTTCATGACTGGAATCTCGAAGAGAAACAACTTTTAATTGCGAAGGCCTACAACGCCCTTCCAGATGGCGGCGCGCTGATCATTTTTGAATCATTAATTGATGACGAACGCCGGGCAAACGCCTTCGGATTACTCATGAGCTTAAATATGCTCATCGAATTATCAGGAGGGTTCGACTACACAGGAGCCGACTGCACCGCCTGGCTGAAGGAAGCCGGTTTTCGTGAAACTCGAGTAGAACACCTTGTCGGTCCGGACTCTATGGTCATCGGGATCAAATAATCCTTAATATGAACAAAGCCAGAAGTAAAAGGCAAAACTCGTCGACTCGTCATGCTTGGCCAGTCCCCATGAAGGTCAAACCCAGTCACATTGAAGGGCGTGGATTATTCACGACCGTGCACCTACGGGCCAGACAAAAAATCGGAGAATTTACCGGAGAGCGAATTTCTCAACGAGAGGGTCGAAGACGAGCGAAAACGCAAAAATGGATTGCCATTGTAGAAATCAACAATACCCTCGCCATTGACGCCACAACAGAAACCAAAGGATTTCGATTCATGAATCACTCCTGTTCACCGAATACTTTTATGAGAATCATCGGTGAACGAGCAGAGTTTTATGCCCTCCATGGTATGAGGGCTGGTACGGAACTGACCGTCGACTGTCACCCCTCCCACCACAATGGCACTCTTCCCTGTAAGTGTGGGAGTGCCACATGCCGTGGAATGCTTTAACTTTCTGGATTTTATTCTTCCTTCTAGGACAGCACCGAAAGCTGCCAGATCGCTATCAGGGAAAGTGTCCTTCAAAATCTCGCGACGACATACTTTCTTCTGTATTTGATATACTGCCAAGTACCCCCAAATGCATCTTATTCACTCATTTTCAATTCAAAGGAGAAACGAATGAAAAATGCCAAGGACAGTCAGATGACCCAAAACAGCCCAACGTTATGGATGTCTCGACTATTCATCACCGGCTTGTTTGGATGCGCGTTGATTGTCGGTGCCGGGGCAACATGGGCCGGTGGAGGTGGCCATGGGCATAAGCACGATCCGAAATCAAAACTGGAACACCTCACCAAAAAACTGGATCTCACCCAAGCGCAGCAAGACAAGATTCTTCCTATCCTTCAAGACAAACATCAAAAAATGGAAGCCCTTCATACTCAAATGAAAGACCTACGACAACATGCGATGTCACAGGTCGAAGCGGAGCTCACCCCGGAGCAAAAAGAAAAATTCCAAAAATCGAGGAAAGAGCGGAAGGAAAAGATGAAGGAATACAAGGAAAAGCATGGGAAAGGCAAAGGCCATAAAAAAGGGAAACATGACAAGGATAAAGGACACGATTAATTCTAGATGATTAACCAGAAGCCGGGTCGCTCACCGTCATGGGCACCCGGCCTTTTTTCAAGAAACAGATGGGAAATTTAAGGGGATTGTCTCTCTTTCAGGAGATTCCTAAGCTTCCACGAAACAGAGAAAGACGTTCTACCAATAATTTGGGAGACAGGTGAACAGCTTCATGAGACACGCACCACACCGGGCTCAACGAATTGGGGTCTGAATACAGCCGAGGAATCACATGCCAATGAATATGCGGAACCTGATTGCCCAAGAGTTCTGAATTAATTTTTTTGACCTCGCTTCCCCTACCCGACTCACTTCCTCAATCAGCCCCATTCGCTCCTCTCGTGTCAATTGAAACAACTCGGTGCGATGATCTTGAAGAATCAGGACCGTCCAGCCCGCAAAGAATTGTTCTTCAAATAAATAGGCCTTGGTCAGGCCCAGATCGCCAATTAAATGATCGCGTGGAGGCCATGTCTTTTCACAAATTTTACAGAAAACACGCTCACTCATAGGACCATCGGATGAAGGTTACTGTATGCATTTCTTTTCCTCTGCCGCATAGGTAAGATGCAAAGGTATTCATCGACCATCACACGCAACCACAATAGTTCTTCGCCTATACTCCTAAATACCGCCCAATGAACGAACGAGTCGAACTTCGAGCCAGTTATCGGTACATTAAAGACCACCCCTGGGTGGTTCAGGGCATAACGGGGTTTCTCTCCGCCTACTTCATGGAACGTCCGGGCTTCCAAGTCAACAAACATTTCGATGAACTGGAAACGGGCATGCATGTCTGGGTGTGTGACATGCCTCCCAACATGAAATTCCGCATCCTCCTCCGTCGCCTGAAAGAAGATATTCCTCCCTGCCAATACGAACAATTAGAAACAGAACCCACCAAGTGTCCGCAATATTTCCTTGATAGCCCGAACACAGACCCTACGTAGTCAGCACACAGTCCGAAGAATTCAACATTGCTCTGAAGAAAGGAGCGCCTATGCCACTCCCCTTTGAAGACCTATCCCGACGAACGATGTTAACACGTACCGCAGGACTTGTCGGATTGATCATGAGCGGTCTATTCACCCACACGAGTTTGGCCGTGCTCCTTACCAAGCCCACACCCCAACAAGGGTTGGGGCCTTTTTTCCCTGATGATGGGGATGAAGTCGATGCTATTCGTGAAAACCCTGATCCGAAGCTCTCAATCAGTGAGGCCAATGATCAAGACCTGACCTTTGTGAAAGGACGCAAGGGAAAAGCCCAAGGACAGGTGATTGTTCTGAGCGGCCAGGTCCTCGATGCCAAATCTAGCCAACCCATACCCAACGCGACCCTCATCATGTGGAGCGCCTCGGCTTCAGGTCGATACAACCATAAAGGGGACGAGGGGACGCACCGTTTTCCACATCCGAAAACCGGAGAAATCATTCACCGCACTCATGACGAACATTTTCAATATTGGGGAAAAGCTGTAACCAATGAACAAGGAGACTATTGGTTTAAAACAATCGTGCCAGGATTTTATCCCATTGATCTGAAAGCTGGGCTCTATCGACCGTCACATCTTCATTTCAAAATACTCTCCCCTGGACATCAAAAATTCGTGACGCAGCTCTATTTCAGAGGAGAACACATCCCAAATAATGCCCTTAATCAAGAATTACTCCCGAAGGATGTCGTCATCTTAGATGCCCGACTCACTCCAGAAGAACAAGAACGAGTGATTGTCGACTATGCAGCAGACCCATCAGGGAAAATTTCAAATGGCTTAGTTGGTCACTAAAACGAACGTGGAAGCCCCGCCCTTTGGGCGGGGAGGAAACGTTCAGCCGGCTGCGGCGGCCGGTCACGGTTGTGATTGCCTGTGCGCATGTCAGCTTAAGGAACAAACCATACGGGTTATGAGACGAAATGGCACATCGCCCAGACTTAGCAATATCTGTTTCGAATTATTCGAGAAGATATTCGACGACGCCTTGTGCAAATGTATTGCTCGATGAAGTTGTTTTAAATTTCTTCAAAAGCCCCGCCCTTTGGGCGGGGTTATTTACTACAATTTTGTACTACCTGCGTAGTGCGCTTTAAATTTCGCAAGGGCATCCTCTCCCTGTTCGTAAGGGCATCATCTAGCGCACCCAGTCACTGGGGCTAAACAACATTCCTCTCTCGGATAAAATTGGTCGTGATTGCGGTTTACGACAATTGGCCCCAACGTGCCCTTGGGACCAAGGATTACCCGCGTACCCCCACTGCCCGGTCCGTAGATTTATCCAATATTTTCCGTTGAGGACCGGGCCACAATGCAGCTGCTCGAAATATTGAATCTCTGGAATGGTGAACCGTCGCCCATTCACCTCCACATACCGTTCCACGTAGATACCCACGGGCTTACGCCGCGTGGCACTTAAAATTCAAACTCGAGCTGAATCCGCCCTTTGTCCACTTGTTCTTGATGGGCCACATACCGCCGAATCACCGCCTCATTCAATTCAACCGTCGATGAGAAGAACCCGGGCGACCATAGCATCGCCCCCCAGTAGGTCCGCTTCAGTTCAGGATACCGGAGACGATGTTGTCGGCTCACATTCGCTTTCATCTTGTCCTCAAAACTCGAGACCGCATATTTCGGAGGTATGCCCATCACCACATGAATATGGTCAATCTGCACACTCCATTGCTGTATGTCCACATCGGGATGATCGTGTTGGATCTGAGGCAAATGCTCTGGCACAAAGAGCTTGATCGCCTCCCGCAAAATCCGTCGGCGATACTTGGGGATCCACACCCCAGGATATTGATGCTGATACGCACCATGAGCCCTGAGACGAACTTCCATGCGCAAGTGTCATCACGAACAGCTCATTTGGCAAGGAGCCCCGCCTCCAGCGGGGAGCGCTTTCACCCACGGGCTCACGCCACGTGGTCCTCCGCGCTAACTTTGATAGGCCGGACTAAGAAACGGAAATAGAAACAATACAATCATGAGCAATCCTCCAATCCCCTTCATGACACAAGCTCCTTAGCTAGACCTCCTAACTTCGACCATCAGGCCAAGTTGGAGAATGATCCGTATGGTAATGACGTGCTAGGGAGTCAGTCGCGAGAAACAGAGCGGTAGCTCAACTACTCTGTGGTACGCCTTAAGTGGAAAACCAGAGGAACGAATGGTCTGCTCCCTCATAACACTTCAATTGAGAGGGCCTTGCCCACCTTGCTAAGATCTCAGCTTAGTTATAACATATGTTATAACTTAAAAAAGGAGAACAACGATGTTAGATATGAAGGTTCGCAAAGTCGGCAATTCCCTGGGAGTGGTGCTTCCCAAAGAAGTACTGTCGCGGCTGAATGTGCAGGATGGTGATAAGGTTTTTTTAACCGAAGCGCCAGATGGCAGTTACCGAATCACGCCCTATGATCCCGAATTTGGAAAGCAACTGACCATTGGGAAAAAGTTCATGGCTCGCTACCGCAACACCTTGCGGGCTTTAGCTAAATGAAGGAACCCGTTTGGATACTCCACCAGTCGGTATTGGCCATCCATGATGTTCTCCTTGCTGAGTTCGGGGGCGCACCTGGCGTTCGTGACGAATCCTTATTGGAATCAGCGCTCGCTCGCCCCCTGAATCTTTGGTCGTACGAAAAACCCTCTCTTTTTCAGTTAGCAGCTGCGTACACACACGGAATCGTCAAGAACCATCCTTTTATCGACGGGAATAAACGTACGGGCTATG
Source organism: Nitrospirales bacterium (assembly GCA_965248225.1). Taxonomy (GTDB): domain Bacteria; phylum Nitrospirota; class Nitrospiria; order Nitrospirales; family UBA8639; genus Nitrospira_E. The sequence continues at coordinate 1,252,753 of CBDFIV010000015.1, read as the reverse complement.
TGATTGGCGGAATATTTCTCGAACGAAATGGTCAGAAGTTGAATGCTTCAGAAGAAGAAGCCACAGCGGCCATCATGGCCTTGGCGAGTACTGCTGTCACCGAAGAGAACTTTGCTTTCTGGCTTCGAGACAATTGCAAATAACAAAATCATTGCACCGGTTTAAAAACACCAGGCTCAAGACAACTGCTCCGATGCGATATTTTGAAGTCAGCCTCGAAATAACAGCCAGGATGCTCTTGAAGATATAATTAACGGCATAAGATTCGTGGCTGGCTCAAACTTTTCCAACCTTGTAGAGGATTGTCTATAACCAAGCAGCCAAACGGTGGAGCCACACGTCCGTTAAGGGATCAAGATTGTCTTCATCGGCTGTCCGCAAGGCAGATAAATATTGCCGGCGAACTTCCGACGCCAGTGGTGCCGTTTCCACATGCGGCAAGGCCAGTTTATAGAGGAGCGCAGCCAGTAGGACTCGCCCGATCCGTCCGTTGAAATCCTTAAACGGATGAATCCACTGAAATCGCCAATCTACCCAAGCCAGCAATTCGGCCAGTTCTTGAACGTTGGCGGCTTCTGGCGAAAGATGATGCAGTCGTTCCTGAAGATCATCACAAAACATCCGCATAAAGGTCGGGACTTCATAATACGGCGGCGGGGTATGCGGACCCACTTGCACATTGAGGTCTCGATATCGACCGGCCCAGTCAGAAAACAAATCTCCCGCCAATTCTTTGTGCCGTTCACAAATCCAGGCCGGAGAAATCTCAAGCTCCATGGGGGGAATGTGTAACAAACGTTCCAACAGCCCAGCCAGGTTCACACCAAGCCGTTCGGCGAGTTGGGAATAGGACAGAGATCCCTGTGAAGTGGTGAAATACCGGGTAGAACCTAGCTCTTCGGGGGAGTCTCCAGAAGGGCTTCCAGGCGATCCATAGTCAGGGGTTGGTTCTCGAATGCCATCGACTGGATCACCCGTTCCCTGAGTACCTGCCGGTGCGCCACTGCCACTTTCTCCGAAGTATTGTGGTGGGCTTGCCACTGGCGCAGTTTGTTCGAGAGCAGATCCAGATTGAGCGGGGTTTGCACGTTCATGAACATCATTCTCACATACCTCTTCTAAAGAGGCAACCGCCCTGTCTTCAACAATGGCAATCTCTTCGTCGGTGAGTTCATACAAATCGTAGACTGAGCGATCAATTTCTCGATCGGTTGCCTCAATCTGCCGTTGGAGGCGTGTTTTTTCATTTGGGGAATTAGCCACCGCAAGTTGCTTTTGTAGATTTATTATTAGATCAACCTGAAATACCACATTGTCGTATAAGAATTTGCCTTCCTTTTCACTTTGATTAATTTCTCGAATAGGAAAACGGCGACAATCTTTAATTAAAATTTTTTGAAATCGCATCTTAAATTCATCCAAAAACTTCTTTCGATGGTAGAAATTCATCAGCTTACTATTTATGATCGCCAAGAGATAGTTTAAATTCCACCCATCTTTAGCCAACAGATTGAAGGCATTTTGTGTGTTATAGAGCTCCTCTTCGGTAATAGCCGCCCAAATTCGCTTTGAGGTCCAATCTATAATCTGTTTCACAAGAATTCGTCTATCTCTAAAAAATCTTTTTTCCCTTGGCGCACCCAACCACGGACCATAACTTATCCATTTTTCGCCATTCCATTTTACGAAATATCGATTTACATCATTACCAGCTAAAAGTTCCTTGAAGGTGTCATTCTTCCTAAATGTAGCATGAAAATCTCGATTTTTAATTTGCTCAGGTGTATGCCCTTTGTATTTGTCATAGGGGGTGAGGCCAAGACTAAAGTCTACACAATCCTCCAGAGGCACTGTCCTTTGCTCACATTTATTTATTATTTTATCTACGATTGAACCTGTGTTTATTGTCCAAATGAAGCTTGCATTTTTGGCCCAGGTGGATTGGCTAATCAAATTTGCGACGTGTGCTGTTGAAGGATCAATGCTGCTGATTCGTTCATAGCCTTCATAGGCAAGAACCTGTATAGAATCATCCCTTTTTGTAGGCTGTCCAAAAATGACAATTACAGTGTCTACCTTAACGTCCCCAGAAAACTCTCCAAAAGACTCATTCGGAAGTCTTACCAAACCCAAAATGTGCGAGCCACCCAAAAGTTTTATTCGCAAAGCTTTATAAGAGTCTTGAGTTAAAAGGGCGGCTGGAACAATCATCCCTAAACGAAACTTGGCCGATTTACAAATCGAATGGGATTTTTCCAAAAATGATGAAAATAAATTAATTCTGTTGTTTGAAGTAGAGTAATTAGCAAAAATGTACTCAACATCCTCTTTCGGTAATCCCTTTACATCAACATATGGAGGATTCCCGATGACGGCATCGAACCCGCCGTTCTTCATGATTTCTGGAAACTCCATTGCCCAATCGAATGGATTGATTCGCCGCAATTCCTCTTCGTCCGGCAAAAGCGAACCTGTGAAATAATCAGGCCCGATCAAGCTGTTGCCGCATTTAATATTATTCCCCAAATCTGGCAAGGCTCGTTCGCCGACGAAGGAAAGCTGGATTTTGAGTGTTTCACCACTTTCTCCCTCTAGCACTTTGAGGAGCAGACTCAATTTGGTGACTTCGACCGCCTGACTATCGATATCCACCCCGTAGATATTATTCAGCAAGATGCGTTTTTTTTCATTGGTCGTCAGCTTCCATTCTCCACTTTGGCCTTGGTAGACCTCCTTGCGATGCTTTGTCGGATCATGGACGGCATACCAGTCCCGGTGGTAGGTCAATAGGTAGGAATAAGCGCCGATGAGGAACGATCCAGACCCGCAAGCCGGATCCAGGACGCGGAGTTTGGCCAGTTGCTTTGGCGTCCTCCCTTCACACAGGGCACCCACCGTCTGTTTGACGATGTAGTCCACGATGTAGGCCGGGGTGTAATAAACCCCACCGGCTTTTTTCACCTCCGGCTTAGCTTCGATTTTAGCCTGGTGGTTTTCCGTCAGCCGAATGACTTTTCCTAAAAATTGTTCATAGACCTGCCCAAGGATTTCCGCAGGAAAGACGGAAAACTCATAGGGACTTTCGGGATAGTACAGACGCCGAATGATGTCTTTGAGGATTTTGTCGTCGATGAGCAAGCTGTGCGTCAGCGAATCGGGTTCCTCGGAACGCCCTTTTTCTTTTTGAAAATGAAACAGGCCGGAGTTGTACCGATCGTCCGCTTGGCTATAGAGGGCACAAAGCCGATGATAGACCTCATCTCCTTTAAGCAACGCCTGCAATTGGCCATAGATTTCTACCCCGCGATCTTCACAAATCCTCAAGAAGATCAGACGATCAATGGTCCGTTGTACAGCAAAGTTGAGGTCTTGAACGGTCAAGGCGGAGTTTCGCAAGGCCAGATGACGGGCCAGGGCATCGCGCCAGGCTTCGATTTCAGTTAAAAACTCTTTGTCGACGGTGGCCGTGCCACGCTTTCGATCAGATATCGCGTATTTATCGAAGGACCCTTTGAGAATGGCATCTTTGGAAAAAATTACCGCAATATCCTCCCAACGAGTCAAATAATCCTGGTAAGTGAGATACAGAATGCGTCCGGTTCCGGCTTTATCGGTCGGCTTGGGTTTGGTGCGGGAATCGTAAACGGCAAATTCTTCGAAGTCCGTCAATATTGAGAGGGGGAGTTTTGCTGACCAGGCATACCGGCGCAGCTGATAGGCCGGGCTCATATCGTCTTTGACATTGACCGATGGCTTTTTGGCTTCTAAAAAAAACTTGCGGGTTCCTCCAATGCGAAAACAATAGTCCGGGGCTTTGGTTACTCCCCCAATTTTGATGGCATCCTCATGAATGACATCTTTATACGCTTCGGCATGCCCCAATTTATTGATAACATCCCAACCTAGCGCCTCAAAAAATGGATCAAGGAATTCTCTCCGCAGCTGGGTTTCGTTATAGCCCTGCGTGCGATAGGCTTCGACGTTCCGATGAAATCGGTCGACAAGCTCCTGAATAATGGGTGGTGGGGATTCGGGCACAAGTCTAGTCAGAACAAAGATGGAGAATAGGGCATCGAAAAAGAATTAAACTTCATCACAAGAAATTCAACTCCAGGAATATTTCCAAAACACCCATTTATTATTGTTTATTCTCCAGAATGAAATTTTTCATTCCCCGAAGGAAATAGTTTTCCACATCGCCTCATTCTTTTTCTTCTAAGCCTTCCAATAGTGGACCATCGAGAGCCTTGAGTTCCAGCCCTTCGATTTCTTGGAGGGTTTTCCCAGCGATACCTTGGAGATCGCCGTACATGCCGACGGTGGCTTGCATCACTCGCCCGATTTGTTCCTCTCGCTTAGCCCATTGCTTCATGATGACTTTGCGTTCTTTATCAAGATCTTCTTGCATCGTGCTAAAGGCTTCGACGATAGCCTGCACTCGCTGACGAAACCGTGGGCCCATCAAATAGTCATAGACCATTTCCATTTTGGTCTGCTGGCCCTCGGTGGCCTGTCTGGCTGCCGCGACTTCCATTAAACTCTGCCGCAACGCCATGGCCACAGGAAGGGCCGCTTTGGGATGGGTGACCCAGATACCGTCAATTAAATCAAAAGTGTCCACATCTTTCGGTAACGTCTGACTCACGATGACCGCCAACTCCGCTTTAGCTTGCCGTTGATCTTCCCTCAATTTCACGAGCCAGCCATCGCTCCAATTTTTGGTGCGCTTGGACTCCCAAAGTATCGTGCCGCAAGCTTGGCCGAATGGTCCGGCAACATGCTGAAGGACATCTCCCCCAAATTCGCCCTTCGGCACCGGATTGATTTTGTCCAATGGGAACTTGGCAGCCAACACCGATTCCAGTTCGAGTTCTTGCACCTCTCCTTGCAGTTGCTGGGAACCCTGTTCGGCCCGACGCTTCAGTTCTTCAATTTGCTTTTGCATGGATGAAATAGTCTGTTCCTTCTCCATCACCTTGAATTTGAGCGCGTCTTCTGCTTCTTTCTTGGCTTGCTCGCGTGTAGCGGTGAGACCGGCCTGCACCCGCTTCTCAATAGTGAGATCGAGTTCACGTTTGGCATCATCCAGCTCACGTTGTTTCCGGAGCAAATCGGCTTGAGCTTTTTGCGCTTCAGCGAGCTTTGCATCGCGTTGTTTGAGGATTTCCTGGAGCTCAATGAGGTCCTTGGATTTTTGTTCAACCTCGTTGGCGACTGCGAGTTTCGCTTTCTTGGACTCCTCGACGGCGATTCGAGTGCATTCCACTTTCAGCTTTTCTGCGACTTGCTCATCTAGAGCCTCCTTCGCTTTGGATAAAGCGACTTCACGCTCACGAATGCCCGCTTCACGCTTAGTCGATTCGACCTCTTTATGCGCCAACCGCTGCTCAAAATCTCGTTTGGTCGCTTCAAGGAGAGGGGCGGCAAGCGACTCCGTGAGTTTGATTTCCGTTTTACAGCTAGGGCAGGTGATTGTGGGTTCTGTCATAGATTTCTTATTTGTGGGTAGTGGATGAATGATCCGTCTTTCTTTCAAGCATTTGGCAGGAATCCGCCCCCATTCCGGTCATATATGGACTCCCCCTGTTTTGCAAGTAGGATGACCATCTGATAAGGAGCGGGGCTGCTGTCATATATCCGGCTTCGTGGTGGAACGTTCATGGTTCCGAGCCTTGATGGTTGTCGCGCGACAGCTCCTATGCATTCCCACGGCTTGATCACTCAGCCGATGACGGAACTCAGGGTTTGCTCTCGCGGGGGTGACCGCTTTCGCCCATCAGGTGGTGGCTCCTACTACGCAATCCTTGGAAGCTCTCCTCGATCTTACGCTGCCTGACACATTTTCGTCACATCATACGGCTGCTCCCCATTCATGATGGCGAAGGCCACGCGCGCATTTTTATTGGCCAGGGCCACCACGGCTTTATTCATACCCCGTCGCGCGACGAGGTCTCGGAGCCAGCAACTGAGCGGATCGGGTTTCTCGCCCACGTGGGTGATCACGGACCGGGCCCCATGAATCAGTAACCGCCGCAGATACCGATCCCCGCGTTTCCTGATCCCCCCTAACCGGATCTTGCCGCCCGTGCCCGTGTGTTTAGGGACCAGGCCGAGGGCCGCCGCTACGTGGCGCCCATTCTGATACGGTTGTCCGCCGGCTTTGAGCCAGAGGGCCGAGGCCGCCAACGGTCCGATCCCTCGCATCTCCTGCAACCGCTGACACACCGGCTGAGCCGCACTCTCTCGAGTGATGTGGTCGGTGACTTCCTGAATCCTGGTATCCCAGGTCAGGAGCTCCGCTTGTTGCTCCAGCAAAAACTGCTGAATCAGAGGCGCCCACCGTTCCTCAGCCAACAACAGGGCAGTGTCTTGCGACCCGCCGCCACGCCCTTCGGGATGGCCACCCCGTATTCCAGCAAGATCCCACGGATCTGATTCACCCGCGCCGTTCGATTGCCCATCAAGCGACTGCGCACACGATGGAAGGCTTGGACCGCCTGCTGGGCTTCACTGGCAATCTCGACAAATCGCATCCCGGGCTCGCGCACCGCACGACAGATGGCCCGCGCATCCACCGCATCACTCTTATTGGTCTGTCCCCACGGCTTCACATACTGCGGAGGAATGAGCCGGACCGTATGCCCGAGCTGCTCTCATTCACGCGCCCAATAATGCGCCCCGCCACAGGCTTCCATCCCCACCACCGCACGAGGGCGAGTGGCAACCCACGACAACATCTTTTTGCGAGACAGTCGGCGACGCTCGACCACCTGCCCCGCCTCGTCTTCCACGTATACTTCAAACACGTTCTTCGCCAGGTCGATGCCCATCGTGGGACCTTTCATGATGACTCCTCCTTTAAGTTAAACGCTGAGGGAATGATTGTTCAGCGTGGCACATCGTGATGCCGCCCTTAAAGGGGGAGTCCATACCATTATCCCCGACATCCTGTATCGGGAATCTATCCTGGATTGTTTCAGATGGATACCCGCTAATAACCTGCGGGTATGACAAGAAAAACAAACAGACTTTCCCCAAAAATGTTTCCATTATTTTCCCACCACTTTATCTAAACGAGCCTCAACTTGCGGAAATCACTCTAGAGCAAATTGATCACGCTGCGCTCCTGAACATTCTCCATAAGCCTTCGGTGAGGCGAAACGGGGGCGATCCAACCTGAATATTTACGTGCGCTGGAGTCCTTTTAAATCATGACGATCTAAATCAATTGGTTGTAGCAACACCGGAATCACCGACTTCCCTCCGCTTTTCATGAATTTTGGGCAATTCGTGGTCTTGGATGTATTGCGAGCCCAAGAACGCCGGGCTGATCAGCACCAAACCCACTTCACTCTGAGCTAAAGCTTCTTGAATAGCCTCATGCCATTTTTCTCCCACAAGAATATCGGCATCACGCCAAAAGACATACTGGTAGTGGTTTGACGGTGCGGCTTGCTCTTTGAACTTTTTCAAAAACCGTGTCGCCAAATATCGATTCGCGCGAGCATAGGACACAAAAACCGTAATTTTCTTTTTCATATCTGAATATATTGAGAATTTCCAGGTTGGCGCACCATCCTAGCCAACCCCTCACAAAATGTACAGAAGGGTTTTGCCGATGGCCGAAAATTCTTAGGAGCAGAAGGGTGAAAATACTTATGTTTATTGTGCGAGGGTCAGACCGAGACCGGGCTGGCTGCTGAAGGGTTGAGGATCGAGGTTACCGCCTTTGCCGAAGATGAGGGGTGGATCAATGATGTCGTGTTCTAGCAGATAGGTTCCGAAGGCGCCCTCCTGAGCCAAGAGAATGTCTCGGTAATGGTTGGCGACGGTGAGGGCCGCTCGGGTCAGGATACTGGTCTCACCCACTTGCGCACCAAGAATGATCGGAATTCCTGCGATTCTTGCTTGCTCCGCAACGGCCAAAGATCGCAGCACTCCACCCATTTTGGAAATACGGATATTGATGATCCAAGATTGAGGATCAGTTCGTAGACATTCAAGTTGGTCGGAGCGTAAAAAACTCTCATCTAAAATAATCGAGAGTCCAAGCTGTTGGCTGATCTGCCGGCAACCATCATAGTCTCCAACTTGCAATGGTTCTTCGATAGCAAAAATTGGATAGTTAAGACTTTTGAGATAGGTTACTGCTTCGACTGCGGTCTTCCAGAAATTATTCGCGTCTAGGCGTATGCGGAGGTTCTTGATAGGTAGATTGTTGAGGAAAGCAATGTTTTGGCGATCAGTTTCAAGATTGCCCGTGACCTTCATCTTGAAATCACAAAATTCGAGCGCCGTAAATTGTTGCGCTTGTTTTTCAAACGTGGAGACATTCTCCGTTCCCAACACGGCCGAATAGTAAAACTGCCCTGCTAATTCCTCCAGGTCCAGAAGGGATTCTATTGATGCACCCTGTTCTTGCCCCCAGCCATCGAACAAGGCTAATTCTACTGCACACCAGGCCGCAGGATTTTTATCAATGGCTTGCAAATTGGCAGTCATCCAAGCTTTCAGATCCTCTAAGCCCTTGAACTCCTCCCATACCTCCCGATGTGCATCAAAAAACCTCGTGGTGGTGTGAATCGTTTCTCCGGTGACATATTTCCTAGGACACCCCTCCCCCACCCCAACGACCTCATTCAATAATTCGGCTTTGACCAGGATACTTTCGGTACAAGAACGCGTGGCCGTCGCATGGGCGAAGGCCTGCTTAAAGGGGATCTCCAGTTTTTTGATCGTGAGTATCACAGAATCTATCGATTCACGCTCTCACATAGTCGGGAAAATTAAATGAGCAGTCTTTGTTATATTGCAATCTTACGACTTTGAATTGGGCATCTCGTTGGCCTTGTTGCAGGCAATGGGTTTTATAGGCTTCCCCGGTCCCAGGCTGAAGATAGACAATGCGAAGAGGCTGCAATCTTTCACTCTCTCGTTTGGCTTGAAATTCAAGATTCGTCTGCCCCATATGTTGCTCAAGCTTGTAACCGACGAAAAAGTCCAAGGGTGGGTGTTCGAGATACAAGGTATATTGCAACGTCAGTGGGTCGGCTAACATGACATAGAAATCCACCGTCGTCTGATAGGCCTGTAGGATGGCCTCAACGGCATTCATCACGTGAAACTCATAGAGTTTTTCGCCGGTCAAGTTCGTGACCCCTTTGCCCTTTTGCACAAAGCGAATAATTGGGGTGCGATGGAACCAACCTGTCACTTCAATCAGATCATTCATCAGATACCGGCATAGCCCATTCATGGTGGTGACGAGGACATAGTACCGCTTGCCTGTGTCTAATAGATCGAGCGTCACGGTATTGGGACGATCAGCATCCCAATCGGTTTGTTCGACGAATTCAAAAAAGTTTTCGTGGAAGGTGGGGACACATTGATTGGTTTGAACGTCCACATTCAGACTTCCCAAAAACTCACTCGACAGATACCCCATTTCTACAATCGCGGTCTTGGCTGGAAGCCTTGATTTGAGGTTGGGGATCAGCACCCCGCAGCTTCCTCCCGTCCATGTCACCACGGCCTGCAACTTGGGCCATAGCGCATCGACTGTGAGCTGATCTTCATGACCAAGAAACGATTGAAGATCACGAAGTCGCCGCCGGGAAGGACGAGGAAAGGGGGCGACCCCGTCAGGGGCTTTCTTGCGATTCGCTTCCAACTGTTCCACGAGTTGAGAGAAATGCTGCCGACCCATCTCTAATAACTTGAGAACCGTTGAGGGATTGGCCGTGGCCACGACGGAAAGATCTGGCTCCGATAACGCCCACGCGGTTAAGTACAGATATTTCTGCTGATACTCGGTCATGCTATGAATGGCCTCTGGGAGAAATCGTTTCGCCTGAAGCACGGAAGGCAAAGCCGCCGTTAAGAAGCCGGACATCGAGCCATACTGGGCTCCAGACTCAAGATGCCCTTCAACTTCCTGCCCTGAAATGACCAGCATCTTCCCTTGAAAGATCTTTGGAATGCCCTGATATTGGGCATACGTACTCAAGCGTTGATAATGCCGAAGCATCTGGGTCGTGCGATTGAGCATTGGAATCATTTTGGGCTTTCCAGTGGTTCCGCTGGTCATCGCATAGCTCACCGGTTGTTCATTATTGAGCTGCGGTTGCTTGAGATCTTCCTGCCCTTGAACATACGGACGCACATCTTCATACGTCTGGATCGGCACACCTAACCGAAACTCATGGTATCCACGAAGTCGACTGAATCGATGTTTCTGTCCAAATGTCGTGTCGGCCTGTATCGTCAGAATGCGTTCGAGCAGCGCTTGCTGCACAGCCTGAGGATCATTAGTCAGTTTGATGAAAGGCTTCCACCATTGCTGCTTGACCCGCATCATATGCGCATGCAAACGCGCATTGTGACCGATCATGGGAAGATTCATGACCCCACCATCTTCTTATCGGCGCCAGGGATAAATGGCACCGTCATCTGCTCAAGAAAGGCTGAGGGGTAGGCTCGATTCACTAAACCCAGCTCCTGCACCTCACGTTCTCCCGGGAGATACCACGTGCCAAACACAAGATCCCAAATGATGAGATTATTCCCATAATTATGATTGGATTCGCCTTTCACTATGGAATGATGCCAACGATGCAATTCCGGTCCACTGATGAGGTAATTCAACAGGCCAAGACGCAGATCAATATTACAATGTTGGAAAAAGCCATTGATGGCATAACACACGACATAGAGCCCCAGCACTTCCTCCCCCACCCCTAGCAACAGAAAGGGAACTGTATCAAAGAAAACTTGGAGTCCTTTATCAATGGGATGAAACCGCCCAACATTCAGCCAATACAATTTATGCGGGGAATGATGCACGGCGTGAAAACGCCAGAGTGGCTCCCATTCATGCGCCAAGCGATGTAACCAATAGCGAAAACCATCGGCCACCACAATCATGAGCAACATTTGTAAGGGAACAGGCCAATGGGTCGGCCACCATCCTTCAACAATGAGATCTTGCGCATAAAAAGTTCCGGACAGCGTAAACAACACGGCCACAGCGACAATTTTTGGGAACAGCCCTTGAAGCAATGCCATAAAGATGGCATCTTGCACCACCTCCTGTTTCTCAGGCCACCAGTGTTGTCTATAGGGATAGGTCCTTTCCAATCCAGCCACCATTATGGCTCCAACAATAACAGGTAGGTACGTCGCCATTTGAATCCCACCATGATTCTCAAGAATTAGCTCATGCAGGACAATTCCGAAGGCTAGAACAAAGGGATAGGCTCCATAGCGTACAATCAGGTTCATGCAGAATTATCTCGATGTTAAGATGATCAGAGCTGAGAATCTCTGTAATGGAATCGACCGTAGAGTATCACGAAAGAAGCCAACACCAGATGAAACACGGTTGGTAACGTCGCCCCAAACCAATAATGGTCTGGTGCGATGGTCCATCCGACAATCAATCGAATACACATGCCAAGCAAATAGATGATCCCCAGCCCGAATAGGATTTTCCCCTTTTGCGCTGAAGGGGCTATTGTTCCCTTGAATACTCCCCAGACAATTCGTAGACAAGCAGCTAGAATTATTCCTTGTACGCTAATCAACACACCATAGGGCAATGCGCCACTGTGCCAAGCTGCATACGGTGGGAGGAAATTCACTGGATGCCAAGCCTGAACGAGTTGCGCCACAACACGAAAACAAAAAAGACCCGTTAGCATCAAAAGAACGAAGGCATACTGCCGTGAGGTCATTTGGTCATTTACACTAGTAGGCATATTCATCAATATGGTATCCAACACCTCAGATAATGTACAGAATGGCTCAGAGCATTTCTTCTCTTTTCATAGAGAGCGATTCATGTCAGGATTTCAAGTGCGTATTCACCGCCTACTCTGTTGATTATGAATCGAAACATCCTCATCATTGGAAATTCTGATGGGATTGGGGCCGCCGTCACACGGGAGCTTTTTGCTCAAGGCGATCAGGTGGTAGGGATTTCTCGAAGCCCAAGTCCTCTTGGACCTGATGGACCAAAGCATATCGTCCAGGACATTTCCGCACCCAATTATCCTGAGATATTACATCGCATCATTGTAGAAGACGGTCCCTTCGACACCTGTATTTTTTGTGCCGCGATTGGTTCGGGGCTGAAGCTCCCGGACCTCTCCCAGGAAGCCCATGTCATTGACGTCAACTTTACGGCCATGGTCCATACACTGGCGGATCTTCTCCCAGGATGGTTACAACAGGGGCAAGGGCACTTCATCGGCCTCTCCAGTTTAGCGGATGATTTTTACAACACTGATGCCCCGTCTTACACCGCGTCAAAAGCCGGGTTCAGTAACTATCTGGTGTCCATGGCCATGAAACTCAAGCCCCAGGGGATCCACGTCACCAATATTCGTTTTGGCTTTGTGGATACCAAATTACCCAAGGCCTCGTGGAGACCCCTCATGATGACCACCGATCAAGCCGCAGCCCACGTCATTCGGTGTCTCACCACGAAACCCATGCAACTCAGCATTCCGAAATTACTCGGCCTGGCTCTCCACGGGATTCGTTGGCTGCAGTCGCTCCGAGTTTGGCTGTCATAATTTTCTTTGAATACTCTTGGGCTTTTGATATGGTTGCATGAAATTTCTTTCATGCTATTTTGTTATCTGGCCCTTTCTCCATTCACCAAGGAGCTCACAAATGTCAGAAATTATTGATACCCCTTCAACAGATCCAGCAATGTTAGCTCATCTTGGACCACTGGCAGGCTTGGTTGGCACCTGGGAAGGAAACGAAGGCGTGGACATTGCCCCAACGAAAGATGCATCGAAGGAAACACATTTTCGGGAACGCATGACCTTTGACCCGATTGGTCCCGTCGTGAATGGACCACAGACCTTATATGGCCTACGCTATGCCACCATGGCGTGGCCCTTGATTCAGGAAAAGCCGTTTCACGAAGAAGTGGGGTATTGGTTGTGGGATGCGGAACGCAAACAAATCATGCGCTGTTTCATTGTTCCACGAGGAGTCGTCGTGAACGCGGGAGGGACTTCTGAGCCTCACGCCAAAGAATTTTGTATGGTCGCTGATGCCGGATCTGAAGTGTATGGCATTCTCTCCAATCCCTTTTTGGATGAAGCCATGAAAACGGTTCGATATGAATTAACAGTGACTATTCAGGAGCCCTGGAAATTCAGCTACAAGGAAGATACGCAATTGCAGATTGCCGGGCGTCCTGACCTGTTTCATCACACGGATCAGAACACCCTCAAACGTCTCTAAATTCCGGCAGCGCTGAAATTCATCGCTAGGGTCATTTTTTGCTCTTTTTGATGGGATTGACGAAATCTTTCTTCTTCTCATCATACACCCAGACTTCCCCCGTTCCAATCGAATACACCCAGCCATGTAGACGCAAATCTCCTTGGCGCAATCGCGTGGCGACTGCCGGATGGGTTCGGAGATGATCCAATTGCACCAAGACATTTTCCCGTATGGTGGCCGCGAATAATTCATCCCCTTTCAAATGGGCACAATGATCTTTGACTATTCGTACCGTCGCCTCCGCATGTTGCAACCATGCTTTGACGGCTGGAAGTTCCTGCAGTTTTTCAGGATGCAACAGGCCAGTCATCGCCCCGCAGTCTGTGTGGCCACATACGATAATGTCTTTGACTTGGAGAACCGAGACACCATACTCAATGGTGGCCGTGCTTCCTCCAATAGCCGCGCCATAGGTGGGAATGAGATTCCCGGCATTGCGAATAATAAAAAGGTCCCCTGGATCCGTTTGCGTCAGTAAGGATGGATCAATCCGGGAATCAGAACAGGTGACAAACAGCACGCTGGGTTTCTGCTGCTTGGTGAGGGACGCAAACAACTTTTTCTTTTTGGCAAACACGTCTTTTTGAAACGTGACTAATCCTTTTAAAACTTTTTCCATCGTCTCTCCTTGTTGAGCGGATTCCCGCCGAGCAAGTTGTTAACAATTGGCCTTTGGAGTACTGTTAGGGTACATTGCCAAAAACAGCGCATCAAGCCCAAGCATACCATCGACTTCTTACATGTTACACGACCTCGACCATCAACATTTCAAGCAGACCTTGCTCACTCTGCAATCAGACCTCCTTGCCGTGGAACAATCCGGGAAAGAGGCGGCACAAACGGTTGAGCTTGATCAAACCACCATCGGACGGGTCTCCCGCATGGATGCCATGCAGGGACAAGCCATCGCGAAGGAAACACAACAACGACGAGTGATTCAATTGCAACGAATCGAAGCTAGCCTTCAACGTCTTGAAAAGGGAATATTCGGACTCTGCCTGCGGTGCGGCGAGGACATCCATGCAAAACGGCTTGCGTTCGACCCAACCGCACCATTGTGTATCGACTGCGCCAAGGAAGGGAAAAAGGGATAAGCTGAAAACTCCTACACCTCATGGCTTGTGCCCATTATGCCGGAAAGAAGCCCAAGACGAGTTTTTTCATGACCATCGCCGAAACTTTCTTGTGTGCGGCCATTGCCAATTAGTCTTTGTGCCGTCAACACAATTTTTATCAGAAACGGAAGAGAAAGCGGCCTATGATCACCACCAAAACTCTCCCTCCGATCCGGATTATCGTCAATTCCTCAACCGTCTTTTCCGCCCACTGAAAGATCGCCTAGCCCCCAACAGTCACGGTCTTGATTTTGGGTCAGGCCCTGGCCCGACCTTATCTATCATGCTGGAAGAGATTGGTCATACCGTCACCCTGTATGATCATTTTTATGCTCACAATCCGGCAGCCTTACTTCAACCATATGATTTCATTACGGCTACCGAAGTGGTTGAACACCTCCACGACCCCTCCACGATTCTCTGGCAACTTTGGACGCTCCTGAAACCAGGAGGGGATCTTGGCCTCATGACCAAACTTGTCCGAGATCAAAAGGCCTTTGCGAACTGGCATTACAAAAATGATCTCACCCATGTGTGCTTTTTCTCGAAGGCCACGTTTGAATGGTTGGCTGAACAATGGCAGGCTGAGTTAGAATTTTTCCATAACGATGTCATGCTGTTTTCCAAACAGGCCATTCAAGTACCCATCAAGCTGAATTCCCCTCCTTTGTAAGGAGGGGCGGAGGGGAGGTAGATTCTTTTGGGAGGGCAGTGGCTAATAATATAGGTTCTTCTCAATATATCAAAAGCTTTACCCCGCCTCACCTCCTCTTACAAAAGGAAGGAATTACCAGAGAGCTCATTTTAGCAACTAACTCAGTAATACCGGATTGACACACGGCAACTTCAGAAGAACCATCACTCTTTTTTGCAAAGACAAAGGACCGCATACGATGGAAGATAACGCGACAACCCTCCGCAACGAAGTCTTCACGGCCAGCCATCAATGGATTGCCAATTTCAATATCGGGAACGTCGACGCTTGCGTCGCCGCCTATCTACCGAATGCGATTATGGAGGCGAAACCTCTCGGGACGTTTACAGGAGCACAAGAGATCGAAGCCTTTTGGCGTCCCTTCATCACTTCAGGGGCAACAAGCTTGGAATACCAAGACGTGTCACTGGAAATCATCAACGAGACCACCGTTCATCTTTCGGCAAAATGGCGCATGAATGTCGGACATGGTGTGATTACGTTAGAAAAATGGGTCAAACAATCCAATGGCCTATGGCTTTTAGGCCATGATGCCTTTGAAGTACTTGAACAATTTCCACCAACACTCTAATTCTTTTTTCCCGGCCGACTCGGATATCTCAATGACTCAAATTGCCGATATTGCTATCGTAGGCGCCGGAGCAGCCGGCCTTGCTGCAGGCATCTTCGCGGCAGAAGCCAACCCTTCACTTCGCATTGTTCTCCTGGATGGGACCAAAACCCTTGGGGCCAAAATTCTGGTCTCAGGCGGCGGGCGCTGCAATGTCACGAATCAGAAGGTGACCGCTTCCGACTTTCATGGCAACCGTAAGATCATTGACCGAATCCTCCGTCAATTTGACGAGCAGGCTACCATCCGATGGTTTGACTCTCTGGGCGTTCCGCTCAAACTGGAACAGACGGGGAAACTCTTTCCTGTCAGTAATAAAGCCCGCACAGTGCTGAATGCCCTTTTAGAACGGTGCCAAGAATTATCCGTGACTCTTCTCACGCAACACCATGTTCAATCGATCACCCATCAAGGACCCGTGTTTTCCATCCAGCATGCACAAGGGATACTTCAGGCACGGCAAGTCATTATGGCGACAGGTGGACGTTCCCTTCCAAAGACCGGATCAGATGGATCGGGGTTAGCCCTGATTCAACACCTGGACCATACCGTCACACCAACCTACCCAGCTCTTGTCCCTTTGATCCTGGATGCCTCATTTTTTCATGCCGACCTTTCGGGCATTTCACATGACGTCATGCTCACTACCCGCATCAACAATCAAATCGTTGATCGTCGAATTGGGAGTTTGTTATGGACACATTTCGGAGTAAGCGGTCCGGTCGTCATGGATGCCAGTCGATTTTGGATTCAAGCCACTGAGCAGGCGCACCAAGTCCAACTCCATCTCAATTGCTTTCCCCATGCCACCCATCAGGACATTGAGAAGTGGCTCATACAAGCCGTAGCCCTCCCTGGGCGAAAGACCGTTCAATCGTTCTTGTCCGAGCGCCTTCCAGCCCGTCTGGGAGCTCGTCTTGCTCAGTTCGTGGAACCAGATATTTCTCACACACCGGTCAACTTTCTTTCAAAGGCCAATCGTCGCTCCCTCGTTCACGCTCTCACGGACCTGCCTCTGCCTGTTATCGGATCACGTGGCTGGAATTTCGCGGAAGTCACCGCAGGCGGAGTGCCCTTGCAAGAAATCAATCCTTCAACCATGGCATCTAAGAAAGTGCTGGGCCTCTACCTCATCGGAGAAATGTTGGATTGTGATGGACGCATCGGTGGGTTTAACTTTCAATGGGCTTGGTCAACCGGACATCTCGCTGGATATCATGCCGCTCTAGCAACGCTAGAGCAAAAAACCCCAACCAAGGAACGTGTATGAGTCAGTATATATTTGACCATAAATCAGAAAAGCGGGAATTTCGACGCCTTCAATTAGTGGAAGCGGCGAATGACCTCACCACTATTGCTTTGTTGAAAGAAACGGGGATTCAACCTGGTTGGCACTCCTTGGAGTTGGGGACTGGTGCCGGATCCATCCTGCGATGGCTAGGGCATCGCGTCGGACCATCTGGATTGGCAATGGGCATCGACAAAAACACCACGTACCTTCAGAATTTCACCTCCCCTCCTTTTCAAATCTATCAAGGGACATTTCTGGAGGTGACGTTGCCTCATACCTTTGATCTCATTCATGGAAGATACGTCCTCATTCACAACCAAGCCGACCTGGACATTCTTCGCAAAATGTTTTCGCTTCTCAAACCCGGAGGATGGGCTCTTTTTGAGGAACCAGATTTCACGTCTGCTCGGTTACAAGATCATGGCCTCGAGAGCGCTCAAGCTCGAGTAAATGGGGCCATTTGTCAAATGTTCCTCAATGCTGGACTGAATCCTGGCTACGCCCTTCGGCTCCCACTGAAACTGGAACAAACCGGCTTCCATATTGCCCGAGCGCAATCCATTATGCACTTATGTCCGGGGAGATCTCCCATGGCCACCGTCATGGGTGAATCGGCCTGCATACCGGCTTAACTCCAGTTGCTACTAGATTTTGTGGTCCGCTGAATTTTTTGGAGCGGAGCCGGGTCGACGGCGATAGCATTTTCCAGGAGTCGATGAAACAAGAGGCCCCGAGAGCGCGAGGTCCGACGATTGAATCGAAAGATAAATTCATTCAGGTAGGCGTCGAGGTACTTATGATCAAGGCGTCCCTGGTATGTGCCCAGGAGCCAACGTTTCACCCGTGAAATGGCACGGTGGACTCTTGGCAACAGGTCGTCTGCGTCTGGGTCGTGATTTCCCCCACCAGAGGACTTTCGCATTGGTTTGTGCGCATACCCTTCGTCTGCCAGACAGCAATAACTTGTGAGTCCGTCGGTGATAATCGTACTGCCAGGCTCAACATGCTGCTGAACGAAATGCTTGACATCCGCGCTTGTTCGGCCCTTAAGCGGTTGCATTCGCATTCGCCCACTTCCTTTGTCGTTGATTTCCACGGCAACGCCAACCAGTTGCTTGTTTCCTTCTCCACCCAAATAGGCTTCATCAACTTCAACGTGCCCGGCAAGACGGTTGCGGGAGGGGCGAACCATCGCAACCCGTAATTTATGAAGCATGAGCCACGCAGGCTCGTGACCGCTCATCCCCAACACCCTTTGCAACGTTTGAGCACTCGCTCCATTTTTCTGGCTCGTAAACCACCAGATTGCCTGAAACCAAATGCGCAACGGGATACGAGAATCTTGAAAAATCGTTCCGGCCAATGGTGACTGCTGATATTGACATGTGGAGCACACCGACAACCCTCGCTTGGTTTTCCACCTCTTGTGATTCCCACATTTCACACAGATATACCCGTCTGGCCAGCGAAGCTTCTCAATATGGGTGCGACAGGCCTCCTCAGTAAAAAAACGGGTCATCAGATCGGACATGTCCGTGGGGTAACTCACCATGTCGCAAAACACTATATAGTGGGGCAACTGGAGTCAAGCCGGTATGCAGGTGAATCGGCCTTGGTATTGGAACAGGAATATTGTCGCACTGGCCTCTGCTCACCAGAAGACATTCAACAGTATGCCAGGCTCTCTCAAGACCCCACTCATTTGGCGGTGTACCACTCCACCACTTCCGTGATTGTTCGCAAGCCGTCAACCTGATTCTTGCCTACCCTTTCGCATTCTCTCTTCCCAGCATCATACGTCGATGCCAAAATTTCCTGAAAGCCATGCGAATCTTTTGGTGATTGAATGACCTAGAACCGTGTCTCGCCAACTGGCCATCAGTTTCGAACAGCAGTGAATCGCTCGCGATAAGCGAGCCATGGCATAACCAGGAATGTCTGCGGCTCTGAGTTCGGTCAGGCAGTACGTAACCGCTCTTCTTAGTGATCCAGAAATCCTGGAAACCAAGATTGCAACAAATACCGTCTGGGAAAATAGCCGTAAGCGAAAAAGCGTGAGGCCCTTACGCCGAGAACGGCCTTAACACAGAACTCTTCCACATTTGGAGGGAAATTAGAGGGATAATCAAAGATTGGCGAGGGGAGTACAATCAGAAACGGTAGCATAGAGTACCCTGCTACCAAGTTCCGCCTGCGAACTTTAAAAGAACACACACCCGGAAGCCCTAACAGGCAAACCAGCCAAAGAATGGGGACAGCTTATCAACCTGTTCCCATTTCTCCGAGGGAGAATTCACTTTTTGAGTCAGCTTGGGGTATTGAAACACCGAATGGTCAAAATTCTGAAATTGTTAAATCTTCGTGTTCCAATAAAATGCTTGTCCGCCCTTCGGATGAGCCGCAAGAAAAGACTCTCCATTTTCACATGTGTAAAAAGTATGTCGGGGTGTAGAGGTTTTATTGGCAGGAATATCCTCTGGCCACCATGCGCGACTGATATGAGGCTTTGGAGGATCCAAGGGGTCAATTTGCTTGCATATTTCGAGCGGGTTCCAGCCTTCCGCGATCTTATATTGGAATGTCAAAATTTTTTCATTCGTACCAATATCATAGGCTACCGTGATTTGCCGAGAGGTCGTTGGCAACCATTCTGGAATCAATCCCGTTCGAATGGCATTTTCCTTCGTTGCCACATCCAAAGTGGAATATTCAGTGTCAACGGTCTCCGAACAGGCAGAAATCGTAACGAGGAGTAAGATTAGGATACTTAGAGAAGTTTTCATGCTATTTCCTCTTGCTAAGGATGTATACTTTTTGTTATCGGATTTTTTTTGCGAATATTAACAGGGAAAATTAAAATACTTCATGAAATATCATAAAGTCCTATGAAATAAGGGATTTCAAGAAAAAAATTCAATCAACATTACTGCTGGATGTATGCCATAAATGAATCCTGAGTCTAACCAAAAAAATTTCTGAATGAAAATTTTCATATTTCCATTCGGCAAAATTCATTCCCCATGGAGAGGAAACTACCGAGAGCTCGACGCCATGGGAGCTTTGAAAGACAACGCCTCATCATTACCCACCACCTAAAACTATCTCTATTCTAAACTGAATATTATAAGGCTTCTGATAAGAACGACCGTGATGGAACATTATTTTAGACCTTCCCTAATCAATGGTGGACTAATCATGATTGTCAGATCTCAACCCAACAAAATTTGGCTGCAAGGACAAACATGAGGAAATCTGCGCCCATTTTTTCGTTAGAAAGCCTTAATTTTTAGAAATAATAAACCGAACTACTTATAAAGAACTTCGTGGGGAGCTGACGGGATTTTTTGTGGCTAATAAATCTGACCCCCTCCAGCCCTAACCCACATATCAAGCTACCGGGAATAGTCAATTAAATTTCCCCGGAATACGCAATATTCAGCGAATCGAAAGGCCATCGCCATGAAGAGCAAAAAAGACATTCTTCAACTGTTAGAAGAAGTTCAAACCGTTGTTCAGACCTTGTGTAGCGAAAAAGAAAGTCTGGCAGTCCAGGTGAAGAAAATTGAGCCTGAATTGACCAAGCTTAGAGCACAGGATACTCAACTCACCCAAGCCCTGCAGGCTAAAACCGAACTCACCCAAGAGGTGCAGACGCTACAGGCTAGCCATGCCCAATTGACCAAAGAACTACCAGAAATAAAAACTCAACTCACCCAAGCTTTGCAGGCTAAAACCGAACTCACCCAAGAGGTACAGACCCTACAGGCCAGCCATGCCCAATTGACCAAAGAGTTAGAGGAAAGCACAGCCCAACTTGCCCAAGCGAGACAAGCCCCGCCAACCGAACCCACGAAAGTGGAAGCCGCCTTGTCCAAGTTGAGAGCAGAAAAAACCCAAGAAATCTGGAATTTACAGGAGATCAATGCCCACTTGACCGAAGAGCTGCAAGCCACAAAAACTCAACTCACCCAGGCCTTACAAGCGGCACCTCCAACGGTCAAATACACTCAAGAGGTGCAAACGCTACAAACCAGTAATGCGCAGTTGATTAAAGAGTTGGAAGAGACCAAAATCCAACTCTCCCAAATCAAACAGACACCCCCACTGCCCACCGAATCCTCGCAAGAAAAACAGGAATTACAGGCCAGTCAGGCCAAATTAGCTCAAGAGCTGGAGGCCACGAAAGCCCAACTCACCCAAGCCTTACAGGCGGCCACGACAGCCGAACCCACGAAAGTCGAATCTGACTTGTCCAAGCTGAGAGCGGAAAAAACCAAAGAAATCTGGAACTTACAAGAAATCAATGCGCACTTGACCGAAGAGCTGCAGGCCACAAAAACACAACTCGCTCAAACAAAACAGGCTCCTCAGCCTAAGGCTGAACCAACGCAAGAGATACAGACCTTGCAGGCAAGCAATGCCCAATTGACCCAAGAGTTGCAGGAGATCAAAACCCAACTCGCCCAAGCCAAACAGGCACCTCAGCAGCCTAAGGCTGAACCAACGCAAGAGATACAGACCTTACAGGCAAGCAATGCCCGATTGACCCAAGAGTTGCAGGAGATCAAAATCAAAGCCGCCCAAACGAAACAGGTTCTGCCGACCGAACCCACGCAAGAGATGCTGCGGTTACAAGCCAGCAATGACCAATTGATCAAAGAGTTACAGGAGACGAAAGCTCAACTTACTGGGCAGTTAGAAGAAACCAAGAAAAAGCTTGATGGCTTTCATCCTGAGTTACAAAGTCTCCAGGATGAGCTTCAAAATATGGAACTCCAGAATCAATTATTGGATAATGAGCTTTCAATGAAAAATGACGAAGTTAAAAACCTGGAAGGCCGCCTTAGTGTCTATACCTCTCTTCCCTCTTCTGTGTAACCAATTGATGAGTTCACACTTTGATCTTTTTCAACCTTCCTTGCTCACGCATTTTTGGTGGTTGAATCAATCCTGAAACCACATCAAACAACCCCCACCAAGCCATCTCAATATACTTGGCCTCAACCTGGACGAAAAAGACTGACCCGGTTCTTCTCTCCTGCTCAACCCTTTGATTCATAACCCAAACCAACACAATACTCCCCGGTACTTCTTTAATATTTTTCTGTCCAGGCAACGGAGCTATTCAAGATTCATATGTGTTCCAACACGGAGATTCTGTCCTTGATTTTTTCTGGGAATGGCACTAATCCCTCTTCTAGATGGCGTATTTCGCTACAGTGCTGAGCAACATAGAGCCAATATTCTGTAAAGGAAGGATGTGAGAAGCGGCTTTGAGTTCAATAGCGCGTTGGGGCATACCAAATACCACACAGCTTTGCTCGTTTTGCGCAATGGTGATCCCCCCTTGTTCGGCAATGGCCAACATACCGTCGACTCCGTCCTCTCCCATCCCAGTGAGTAACACTCCAATGACAAGACTTCCGAATCGATAGGCAGCTGATTGAAAAGAAACTGAGACAGACGGAATGTGATGATCCGCCTCAGACCCATGGGCTACAAGAAAGTTTCCCTCGGCATCGAATTTCAGATGTCGACATTCAGGAGGAAAATAGACGGTTCCCGCTTGAGGCGTCTCTCCAGCCTCCGCAATAGCGACGACTAGGGAACAATTCAATGCCAGCCATTCTATCAAACCCTGTAAAAACCCTTGGCAAATGTGTTGCACGCACACAATTGGGAATGGGAAATCTGCCGGGAGTTGTGCCAAAATTTCTTTGAGGGCTTGAGGCCCACCCGTCGACGCTCCAATCACAACCATCCCTAGAATCGCCGGAGAATCATCACCAGAAACCGTGCGTTTAGATTCCATCGCAACATGTGGAAGGATCTGTCGTCTTCGCAATACCATGACTCCAGCAAGTATTTTTATTTTTTTTATCAATTCCTGCATCTTTGCGTCAAAAGCCAGTCCACCTTCATGCTCAGACATGGCAAACACTTCAAGCGCACCGGCTTCAAATAACTGGAATGTCTTGTCGTGGTCTTCTTCTTGGCCGAGACGACTCACCACAAGAATGGCACAAGGATCGGTTGCCATGATACCTCTTGTGAGATCCAGACCATCCATGATGGGCATGTCTAATTCGGTGCAAATAACCTGTGAATGGCTCTTGGGAATAAGCGCTAGGGCCTCTTCCCCATTGTTTGCGGTCCCACTGATTTCAATATCGAAGGAGGTGGCGAACATCTGGTGGAGAGAGGTGAGCGCTTCGCCGACGAGGAAGGTTCGGATTGGTTGCCCAACAGATGGACCTACGGCTTTCGACATGGTCCCCTTTACACTCAGGACAAACTACGAGCAGCAAATGGAATAACGTGTGATGCCCTGCAGGTGGGTTATTTTCCTTTTGTCAATGAATGATCAATCTCATGAGAGCGAGAAACGGCCAAGTGTTTTTCAGCCGTTCGTATGAGATCATCTGGATTCAGAATGAGACAGACTTCTCCAGTATTGAGAATAGTTGAACCTGACATATTCCTGACCCTTTTTAAAATAAGTCCCTGTGGTTGAGGACGAACTTCTTCCTCAAACAAAATTTCATCAACAAGGCATCCAAACGGTTTACCATCAACCACCACCACGACGCAGGGACAAAGTTCGTCCTGGCTAGACTGCACTTCCACTTCCAATAAATCAGCAAGAGACACAAGGGGAACAACTTGACCATCCTGATTCACAAATTCCTGATTCTTGGAACCCCGCGATCCTTTTGCATTCAAATGGGTCGTGGTCTGCACCTGGTCGATAGAAATGCCATACTTCTGCCCTGCCACCGACACCATTAACACGTGAACGGGTGGCATGGGCCCTGGTAACTGGATTTGGACCATACAGCCAGAACCGGGGGTCGACCCGACATACACGGCACCCTTAAGATGCTTGACTGCGGACTGGACCACGTCTAATCCCATTCCCTTTTCCGACCCACTTCGGAAAGAAGATCCCGTAGAAAAGCCTGGGTTGAACACGAATGATTCAATTTGTGGAAGTGGCATCGCCTCCAATTCCTCACGAGAAAACAATCGGTCTTGTGCGGCGGTCTTTTTGATCGCCTCAATATCCAAGCCTCTGCCATCGTCCCATAATTCAAGGAGCAGGTACGTTCCCATTTGAAAGGCATAGAGCCGAAGGGACCCTTTTGGTGGCTTACCGGCTTGAATTCGCTCACTTGGCGATTCAATTCCATGATGAATGGCATTTCGGATAAGGTGCCGCAACGGCTCCTTTAATTCTTCCAGTACTTGCTTATCCACGGTCATATGCCCACCTTCAAGGCTTAACTCGACCTCTTTCTGAAATTCTCGACCCAGATCAGAAGCCATCTTTGGTAGGTGTTGGAAGAAGGAGGAAAAAGTCAGAAGCCGCATGGAACGAATATGTTCCTCTACAGCCTCAGAGATCGTACCCAATCGCTGCTGTTCATCACTGACCGTTCTGGCTACGCGCCCGACTACACTCGTTAATACAGTAAGCCGTTCGCTTTCTTGTTTATAGAAATTCCCCATATCCTTCCTCGTCATTTGCTGTCTTGAACGGATTCCCCTCACACCAATATCGCGATAGTCAAAAACGGCTTGACTCCAGGAATTTGTAAACTCCACAAGATGGGCGGCATCGACGAGGCATTCCTGCCGTCCACAAATCACCGCCTTCAGGTCTTCGATTAATACCCTCAAGTCATCTAATCGCACGGATTCAACTAAGAGAGCTCCCACTTCGTCTTTTTGATTTCCTCCATCATCCGATCGTATTTCCGTAGACTCATGAGTCATTCCTACTTCGACGAAGGCTTTTTCATCCAAAAAACTAAGGAGATCTATATCCGTTGTGGCCTCTGTCGTAAATTCTTCCAAAAGAGCTTGAACTCCGTTGACGCCATGGTCCAAGTAATCCACAAAATTTAACGTCACCACATTCTGTCCTTGTTTGGCCACTCGCAAGAGATCCTCAACCCGACGAGCGACAATTTCCATTTTTCTCGCTCCTAGCATTCGAGCGACACTCATCAGAAAATGAGATTGGTTGAAAGCTCGTTGTAGTAACGCCTGAGCGGCATCTTTCGTTGTCTCTCTTGTGGCACTCAGTACCTCTCGTAAATCCATGATCGCTTCACGGAGATCTCTGAGGGATTCTTTGCTCTCCCGCATAAAAATGACATGCAATTCATTCACTTCACCAGCCACTTCACCGACGACAGGTTCAGTAGTCGTTTCCGTCTTAACCTGCTGCTGTTCAGATGCTACCTGAGAAAAGGTTTGGTCAACCGTCAATTCTCCACTCAACAGAAGCTTTTGTAAATCTAATACTTTCAAGAATTTCTGATCATGGAATTGAGCAATTCCTCGAATATATCCCTTTTCCTTCACCTCCCCAGTCAAGGAGCCAGATACCATATTACTGGCTTGAAGAAGTACAGACTCAATGATTTCTTCGACAACAATACCCACGAAAATATTTTCAAACTGGATAACCACGGCTTTATGAAAATTATCACTCTCATTGACAGGCACGCCGAGGGTAGACCGCACGTCAACAATGGGCAACACTTCACCTCGCACATTGATCATCCCGACAACAAATTCTGGACAACCGGGAATGGTGTGCACGGACCGAAATTCCACACATTCTCGTATCAAGTCTAAATCAATCCCAAAATATTCTTCTTTGATACGGATAACCACGAGTTGCGTATGATCTGAGAGGTCTGCTTCCTCAGATTGCATGAGATCCGTGGTACGATCTCGCATCAGGGATTGTTCCAATAACGTCATTCCCCGGATAAGATTGGGAGCATCACTCAGCTGCCCATCATTGTCAGATTCAGATATGTGTTGAATAAATTCTCTTATGACTTTTCGATCTTGAGGTAAAGGCAGTGCGTGCAACACGTTGATGACACCACCATCATGAGACACCAATTGGGCGATGAAAGGGTTCGGTTGCCCAGGTTCGATTTCTGGTGGGAGTTCACATTCCATTTCTTCGGGTTGAATATCCAACAAATCCCGAGTTTCATCGACAATTAATCCACTAATCAAGCCATCCCATTCGAAAAGGATCAGATTGTCACTGAGCTTGTACCGAAATGAAACATGCCCAAGGGGGCTATCCAAGTTCATCACCGGTACAAGTTGTCCATGATAGTTAAAGACCCCGACGATATGAGCTGGCATATTGTCAAGGACGACTAGTTCGGGGAGACAAATGATTTCTTTCACTAAAGGAAGAGTCAATGCATACCGTGTTTGATGCCGATTGAAGAGTAAATGCAATCCAGATGTGATTGGCAAAATTGAAGCGGAAGAAAGCATGGTTCACCCACAGCGTGAGCACAAACCACTCTCCCCAAAGGGTGAGAATGAGCGTGCATTGAGATGGAAAAAAATCTTGGATGCCGGAACCGGGTTAACGCAGATTTTCATGTTCTTACAGCCTGTCCCCGTGAGACATGGCACACAGCGTTTGTGGTCGTTGATAAATGACAGAATCTGGAAATATCTTGGCCTCTAAGGTTCTGACCGCCTGAGCAGGCAATTCCCCATGACCCGTGAGAAAATATCCGTCACTTGCCAATGTCCCTGTCATTTTATCCACCGCCCGCTCAATCGCCTCAGCATGAAAATAGAGGAAGACGTTCCGGCAAACAATCAAGTCCAGCTCCTCGACCCCCAAAGCCGATGAAGGGAAGGAGTCGGCAAAAATATTTCCCATACGAAACGTCACCATCTTCCGAATGGATTCATTCACAACCCATTGGCTTCCTTTTTCCAGAAAATATCTGGATTGCAGCCCTGAATCGACCTTTCTGAAGGCCCACTGCCCATAGCTACCTTGCTTCGCATGTTGAATAGATCGGAAGTTGATATCCATCCCCAGAATTTCTATGTCCCAATTCTGGCGATCTGGAAGGAGTTGATCCACCAAAATCGCGAGAGAATACGCTTCTTCGCCTGTCGAACACCCAGCACTCAAAATTCGAAGCGACAGTACAGCCTTCCGGCGATGAATCAACGTAGGAAGAATGTGTTCTTTGAGAAGTCTGAACTGCCCACTATCACGAAAGAAAAACGTTTCCCCGTTCATGAAGAGGGCGAGCAATTGCTCCCATTCTGCGACACCTTCCTCGGACTGCGATTCGACAAGCTGAAAATATCGTATTGGATCTAACAGAGAATGAACCATCATCCTCTTCCGAACGATTCCACTGAGTTTTTGCGTTTGTTCCTGGGAAATTCGAAGCCCACAAAAAGAAGACAATCGATCTCCCATCCACGCCACAATGGACTCATCCCCAAGCGATAGACTCATCGAGGTTTGGCCCTCTTGAATCTCTTCCATGAGAACCATGCGTTACACCATACCTTGGAGATTATCAGCAATCTTTTTCAGTCTTTGCACACCCTCCTTCGTTTCATGAATCCCATCGGCTGTTGCCTTTGCTCCAGCATTGAGCGAACTCATTGCGGTAATAACAGGTTGGACAGCCTTGGCTTGTTGTTTGACATTCAGCGTAATTTGCATGGCACTTTGATAGGCACTGTCCACTGCTGCCCGAACACTCGCGAATGAATCGATAGCTCCTTGAGCATGGACCTTCACTTGTTGAACAGTCTTCGTCCCTTCTTGGGTGACCATAACGGTAGATTTTGTCGTTTTCTGGATATCAATCAACAGCAGATTAATTTTTTCGGCTGAAGATTTACTCTGATCGGCAAGTTTCCGGATTTCACCAGCCACCACAGCAAAACCTTTGCCGTGCTCTCCGGCTCGAACAGCCTCAATGGCCGCATTCAAAGCCAATAGATTGGTCTGATTGGCTAAATCACCCACAAGCCGAGTGATGTTTTCGATCTGGCTGGTATGTTCTGATAAAAGAAAAATTTCTTCAGCGATTTTTTCGACTTTTTCTAGCATCACATCAATTCCCTCACGAGCCAGCTCAATCATACCCGAACCTTGTTCAGTCAGAGCGGCTGCTTCCTGTGTTCCCTTCGACGCCACTTCCGATTGTTCTGCCATCCGGGAGGAAGACACACCTAACTCTTCCATAGTAGCCGTTGTTTCATTCGCCGACCCGGATTGTAATATGGCTGATTGTTCCTGCTGCTCAGCCGTGTCAGCCAATTGCCCCGATGTGGCAGATAATGCCTTCACCGCATCGTGAAGTGGTTTTTTAATGATAAAAATGCTGAACCAGGCCACAACAAGCAACCCGACTGCCACACAACCCAAAAGAATCATCGTCCCATTTAATAGACCTGTGTTGACTTGATCGATTGGGGTAATCACTTCTACCACTCCACGAACGTCCCCGACTTTCCATCCGACTTTTGGGGTTTCTGGATGGGAATTGTGACAATCGACACATGCCTGAGTCATGATGTCGGCAGTGGCATAGCGCATAGACAACCTGCCATTAATGACTTCTTTTTGATAGAAAGGGGCTTTGGGATTTCGTTCAAGTGCCTTAAGCGCATCTGTTTCAAATTTATCGTAGACTTCAGTCCCTTTTCGATGTGGAAACGGGTATCGACTATAGAGCCGAATGGCTGTGCCAGGATTTTCCTTTTTTATTTGCTCACCCAATACATTCGTAAACGTGGCTGGCAAGGGAAGAGTATTGGGCATCACCTCCCAATCGTAATTAATTCTCATCCCTCCTTCTTTGGCACGGGATACGACTTGTTGGGTATAAAAATTTCGTAAGGTCACCACTTGATCGGCTAATGCTTTGGCCTTATGGACCCCGACTATCTCGACATTATTGGTATTGACCACCCATGCCACACCACCGCAGATGGTAACGACCAAGGCGGCAATCAGCCCAATGAGAAAACGTACATTGAATCTTTTCCCTGAAGTTTGAATCTTTCCCGAAGACTTTTTTTCCTTCGACCCGGCTGCTCGCATTTTACTTAGCTGTTCTTGTTCATCCATGAGTTTAGCCCTCGTTCTCACAGGAGAATTTGAGAAATCCTCCTGCATGATGGTTCATTAAAATGGTCATTCGATTACCTTTAAACGTTATAACACCTACAGATTCAGCACTTATATTTAAGACTCCGATTAAGGAACTGATAACCGACCCTTTTCTCATTTCTTATCACCTGAAACTCATTTGGATGCGCCCGATGCCTTTAATATGAGCAGCTAGATTCTTTTTATTTAGACCTGATTCATTTATACACTTATTCCTTAACTTCGTATTGTCTTATCGGAAGTTAGAATCCAATCTTTAGGAAATCTGGAAATTACTTAAATAATGTCTCCCGGCGAATAGGATGGGAAGAAAACCTTATCAAAACTCAGTAAAAGTCAGTTTAATAGTACATGTTCTCAAACGGCTTTAATAAAAGCGCTAGAAACTTTCAACAATCAGATCACTGCTGTCCCGTTAACTTTCACAGCAAAACCATCTGGTTGATGTCGGTATTCCCATCGTGAAACGGATCCCCTCGCAGCAAAGCGATCAGATCTCGTTTTTCAAACAGATTGAGATGCAAGACACGCAGTATTTGTTGCAAACTTCTCTTCAGCTTTGCCTGGAACTTGAGGAATGACAGGAGGAGATACACGCACAAGGCAATCCAGATTTGTGTCAGTACGGCATTCTTACTGGTTCCGATGAACGACTTGATTTTCAGATTCTGTTTCACCCACTTAAAAAACAACTCCACCTGCCAACGCGCCTTGTAAATGTCCGCAATGGTCTTGGCCGCCAATGTGAAATTATTAGTCAGGAAAATATAGTGTCGGCCGGTTTCCGGGTCACGATACCCGACCCGACGCAGGTGAATGGGGCATGTCTTTGCCGTCTGCGTCCCCGTGAACGCAATGGTGTGATCGCTGGTGAGTCCTTTGTTGGGCAAAATAGGACGACGGCTGACCACGCGAGATTTCGCATTGGCCTTGAGGCGAGTCACAAAAAAGATCCCGTGTTCTGTCAATTGGTTGTACCAGGCGTAGTCATTATAGCCACGATCAATAGCCACCATGCTGCCTTTGGGAAACTCCACGGTACGTCCCACGGTAATATCACTGGTTTTGCCATCCGTGATGGTCGCGAACTCGGGGAGATAGCCGTCGTGGTTCAAGCCCACATGCAGTTTGATGGCACCCTTGGTCGAACGGAACTCGGCCCACGGAAAAACCTCCAGACACAGGTCAATGGTCGAGGCGTCCATTGAATACAACGGGTTGTTAAAGCGAAACGTGTGGCCAGGTGAGAGTCCCTGACACCGACTCAGGAGTTTTCCGAACAGGGCCTCGTACAGGGCGTAGGGTTTGCCTTCGTTGATACGAGAGAGATTGGAGCGAGAGAGCTTGGCGCTGCCAAGATGATAGAGCCGATGTGCCTGTGTGGAAATATTCTCAACAATATCCCTCAAGCTGTTCCGCCCTGCCAGTTGGGCGATGGCCATCGTGACGAACGGCGACCACCGGGATGCCGTGCGGAAAGAACGACCTGCATGGTGTCGGTTGGCAAGGGTCTCGAATTCATGGCGAGGAATATATCTGAGTAATTGTGAGAATACCGTGTTGTGATGGGCCAAGGCTTCAATCTCCTTTGTTTTACAGTGTTTGCGCGCTTGCCCATTGTAACAATTCATTGAGAGTGAAGCCTGCTTTGTTTCTGTTAACGGGACACCAGTGCAATCAGATGAATAAATATCCCCGAGGCAAGACCTCGGGGTATTAGAAGAGAGCTAACTGGCGCAGTTCTTCTCGCGGCTTGCCTTGCGTTTGTCCATACCGTTCCACCACCTGCCAATTCCCTCCCTCACCCACAGTCCCTACATAATAGCCATCTGACCAAAACTGTCCGCCCCACAGCTCTTTCTTCAATGCCGGCTTCCGCCGAAACAATTCGCGTCCCATGACACTCTTGAACCCTCGCACCATTTGACCCGGGGCAATCTTCGGATGAGCGGAACACAGCAGATGGATATGATTCCGATCCCACCCCAAACCGTTCAAACTCCATATCGTACCGCTCGGCAAGGCCTCGCGTGACCTCCGTAAGAATCTCCACCACATCGTCCGCCAATAAGGCCTTGCGATATTGCACCGGAAAGACGATATTGTCGTGAATCTGCCAGGCACAGTGGCTGGCTTTCTGAACAGTACTTTCACTCACTCGCCCATTGTTAAGACATAGGATCCCCGTGGCAAGACCACGGGGAATCGCAAGTTGAAACACTGTTACTGGAAGCCGCTCTGGCAGCCAAGCTGACTGATCCGTTTGTCCTTGTGATGGAATTAGGAGATTACTCGGTCACCTATCGCGTGGCCGGTTTCCTAGGTGACGTCAAACACCTCATCACTACCCGCTCAAAACTCCGCACCAAAATGCTCACCACGCTCCATGAGGCAGAGGTCGAAATAGTGTCGCCCAGTTTTATGAATCAACGCCAAATGGATCAGGCCATACGGGTTCTTCCTACCCAGAAACCAGGCCCCTATCGAACCTTCGACGAAGAGCCAGACACGAAGGCGGAAGCTCTTATTTTTGACAAAGCAGACGCGGTGGCTCAATTAGAGGATTAAAAGAACGCCGAGAGGCCTTAGGCGAGGAAATTTCGGGATTAGAAACGCAGGGCAAGGCAAAGGAGAAAACCATCGGACCCTGGATTCAACGACGCATTACACGGATTCGGGAAGAAGAAGAACGTCTTGGCATCTTGATCCAAAAAGCAGAACAAGCCAAAATTGAATAAACTGGAATCGAGGGTTAACTCAGGTGGAAAATGTATAACTATCCTAGAGATTCTGTTTTTTATCCATCCTCCTCTAATTCTTTGGACACCGTTTTAAAATAGGCCAAAAGATCCCGCACCGAAATCACGCCGACAATCCTCTCTTCTTCCGTCACACCCAAATGCCGTATTTTGCGATCAGCCATCAGATCCCGAGCATAATGTGGAGACATCGTACGATCGACCGTGATAACGGGTCTCGACATGACCTCTCTCACCGTTAATCGAGCGACGGCTTCCGGCTGTTGAGCCACAGCCTGAACCACATCCGTTTCCGTCACAATTCCAAAAAAGTCGTCTCCTTTTTTCACCAACAACGATCCAATGCGTTTGGCATGCATGGATTGGGCAGCTTCCTGCACACTGGCTTCCTCATGAATGAAGCTTAAGTTACGAGTCATTAATTGCCCAACAGTTGCCATGCTTTGTTTCCTTTCTCTTACCTTCGAGGATAAGAGGCTATTTTGAAGGAATTGCAAGAAAAGATCTAGGCTGACAAGAAGCCTGCTAGATCCTCCATTTCCGTACAAGGAGGCTCACAAAAACTGAAGGGACAAGAAACCTTACTTGACTCGCGAATGAATTTCATATAAGAATTCTTTCATATGAATATAAAATCATACTTGTGACATCCCTTACATATTATGGACTCTCCGACCATGAAGACCAAAAACCTCTCTCCTACTTGTGCTAGCAAATTAAAAGTATTAGCAGACTCGACCCGCTTAGCGGTGTTGGAAGCCCTGATGTCTGGCCCTCAAAATGTGGGAGAACTCATGGAGCAATTGGATGTAGAGCAAAGCTTGTTATCTCACCACCTGGCCATTCTTCGAGAACATGAGTTGGTCGAGTCGTATCGAGAGGGCAAAACCATGATCTATCACTTACCAACCTCTGTTACCGATTCTACTGCCGGCAAGGCCATTAACCTAGGCTGTTGCAAAATATCTTTCGATTGACCCAGAAGGACAGCCCACTTTTAATGATGATGCGCGCGCTCGTTCCTTCCCGCTCCGCCACTGTAATGGTCATCGGATTGGCTTTTGTCGTGGAGCTTCTTGGAGTGGGCACCTTCTCCCAGGCCCAAGAAGGGAAATTAGTGATCACCGGCTCATCCACTATGGCTCCGCTCTTGTTGGAAATAGGAAAACGATTCGAGGCCAATCATCCAGACACACGAATCGATGTGCAAACAGGCGGTTCCTCACGAGGGATTGCCGATACGGTTAAAGGCCTAGCTGATATTGGTATGGCCTCCCGAGCCTTAACTCCACAAGAGAACCACTTACATGGGACTGTGGTCGCACGTGATGGAATTGGGATCATCCTCCATAAATCAAACCCTCTTCAAGAATTAACAAATGAACAAATTCGTAGTATCTACACCGGAGAGACAACCAATTGGCAACAGGTTGGTGGACGTGATGCGCCCATCACCGTCGTCAATAAAGCCCAGGGCCGATCTACGCTAGAACTATTCCTTCAGTATTTTCAATTGTCCAACCGGGACATTCAGGCCCACGTCGTGATCGGAGACAATGAACAAGGAATAAAAACGGTTATAGGGAATCCCCATGCCATTGGGTATGTCTCGATTGGCACTGCGCAGTACGACGCTTCACATGGTCTTCCCATTCGCCTTCTCCCCTTACAACAGATTCCAGCCTCCAACGACACCGTCCGTACTGGAATCTTTCCGCTTTCAAGGCCACTCACCTTGGTCACGAAATCCTCCCCCACGGGACTGACCAAAACATTCATTGAATTTGCTCAGTCGTCTCACGTTCATGATCTTATCCTCCAACAATATTTCGTCCCACTCCAAAACTGACCTCTATTTCTTATGGAGCCTGCGGGTGCTTGCCGTTGTGGCTGGAAGTCTGTTGGTGTTGGTTATCGGCTTTATTCTTCGAGAGTCCTGGCCAGCCCTCACCCACATTGGCGCAGCAAGGGTTTTTACAGATCCCGGATGGTTTCCCACTGAACATTCGTATCAGCTTACCCCAATTATTGTGGGCACGATGCTGGCTGCATGCGGTTCGATTCTCCTGGCAGCTCCGCTCGGTATTTTATCAGCCATATTTTGTCACTTTTATGCGCCATCACTTCCTGGACAATGGTACCGACACATGATTGAACTCTTGGCTGGTATTCCTTCGGTGGTCTTTGGTTTTTGGGGTTTGGTTGCACTCGTCCCCCTCATTGCCGCCTGGCATCCCCCTGGGCCAAGCTTGTTGGCGGGCATTCTTATTCTGACCCTGATGATCCTTCCCACCATCATGCTCATCACTCATTCCAGTATTG
This sequence comes from Nitrospirales bacterium, assembly GCA_965248225.1. Lineage (GTDB taxonomy): Bacteria > Nitrospirota > Nitrospiria > Nitrospirales > UBA8639 > Nitrospira_E. The sequence goes on along the minus strand of CBDFIV010000015.1, from coordinate 1,218,656 downwards.
CCCAAGTTCCGGCTGCCTATATACATAGTGCCACCGCATTAGGGCTTAGCAGGTGGGCTATGATTTGGCACGTCGTGCTTCCTGTTTCTCGGATCGGCGTGTTGACCGGAATCTTCTTGGGTTTGGCAAGGGCCCTGGGAGAAACGATGGCGATCTTAATGGTCTGCGGAAATGTCGTCCAACTTCCTTCCCACATGTTTGATCCTATTCGAACCTTAACAGCCAACATCGCCTTAGAGATGGCCTACGCCTTAGACTCACATCGGTCAGTCTTGTTTATGAGCGGCCTCTTGCTGATGGGGCTGGTGATCTGTTTTGTGAGTGTCGCGGAGGCCCTTCGCCATAAGGCCAACTATGCTGTCACCAAGTAACACCATTAGGGAAACCGGCGCCACGCTGATGGTGTGGATGACCGCTACCTTGATCGCCATCCCTTTTTTATGGTTAGTTGGAGATCTGTTGTGGCATGGCTGGCATCAGCTGTCATGGAACTTTATCGTATCCGTTCCACAGAACGCCGGACGCGAAGGTGGGATCGGGCCGATCTTGATTTCTACAGGATTGATTGTAGGCGTCTGCATGGTCGTCGCCATGCCGATTGGACTAGGCACCGCACTCTTTCTTTCTGAATACACGAAAAATGATCAGGTGAGCGGCCGATTGATTCGAGGTTCCCTGGATGTGTTGGCAGGAGTGCCGTCCATCGTCTTCGGATTATTTGGCAATGCCTTTTTTTGCCAGATCTTGGGGTTAGGCTTTTCCATTCTCTCAGGAGGACTCACGTTAGCCTGTATGGTGTTACCCATAGTGATTCGCACCGTCGAAGAAAGTTTTCGAGCAATTGCACAAGACCAACGACTCTCCGCAGCCGCCCTTGGCATGTCCCAAAGAGCGACAATTCAGCACATTCTGCTCCCAGCTGCCATACCGGGGATGCTAGTAGGATGTATCCTCGGACTAGGACGCGCCATGGCCGAAACAGCAGCGTTGATCTTTACCAGTGGGTATGTGGATCGAATGCCCACGTCCTTGATGGATTCAGGACGGGCTTTATCCATCCATATCTATGACCTGGCCATGAACGTCGCCGGGGGCAATCCCAATGCCTATGCCACCGCCCTTGTCCTTGTTGGTCTGTTACTCGTGATTAATCTTTCCGCATCATGGATGGCAAAAAAATGGACCACACTCAATCAACTCCCGACCTAAGGCCTTCTCAGGACAAGGCTTCAGGTGTTCAATCCTGGCGACCATATCAATCGGCTCAGCCATGTTGCGAGCCGTCAACCCACATTCGAGCCGAACATCTTTCTGTCGGGTATCACAAGCACCTGGCTCTTCAGAATGTGAATCTCGAAATCAACAAGGGATGTATTACGGCATTAGTCGGGCCTTCAGGTTGCGGGAAAACGAGTTTTCTCATGAGCATCAATCGCCTCACCGATCTTATTCCAGGCTGCCAGGTCTCCGGTCGATTGCACATAAATGAAATGGATATTATGGCTCCGTCCACCGATCTTCTTCATCTACGGCGTCAGGTGGGAATGATATTTCAAAAACCCACCGTCTTTCCTTTTTCCCTTAGGAAAAATCTCGAAATTCCACTTCGTGAACATGGCATGCATGATCAAACAACATTGGCATCAAGTATCGAAACCGCATTGCAACGAGTCGGGTTGTGGAATGAAGTCAAAGACCGCCTAGACCAATCAGCCCAAGCCTTGTCTGGTGGGCAACAACAACGCCTGTGTCTCGCACGAGCCTTAATCCTCTCACCCGAAGTCCTGCTCCTGGATGAACCGTGCAGCGCCTTAGACCCCATCTCTAGTGGAATTGTGGAAGATCTCATTGTGAGTTTACGAGGCCGTTATACGGTGATTATCGTCACCCATAATTTGGCTCAAGCCCGCCGCATGGCAGATCATGTGGCCCTATTCTGGTCCGTGAATGGCATTGGTCAGCTTATTGAGAATGGCCCCGCGCAAAGCATATTTGAAGCCCCTCAACATGAATTAACAGCAGCCTATATCTCTGGCGCTCGAGGCTAACACCTTTCAGCATTTATTCCCCAACCTCCTTGAAGTTTACGGCAGTTTGACCTGTTCTTAACACGGCTGTAACACATCCACGCTACTATTTCTTTCAATAACCATGACATTTGTCCTGCCACATTCCCCTCATACGTTCTTATTCAACAAAGGGAGACCGTATTTATGAAGGTCCTTCAATTTATCGGTGCGGTTGCGTGTTTTGGGCTCTTGTTTCAGGGCAATGCCTGGTCCGGAGATACGCTATCAGACGTGCTCAAAGAAAAGGGCATGATTAGTAAAGAAGACTGGATTCGTATTCAGGCGGCCGAAGAGAAAAAGGCCGAAGAACAGAAAATGGCGAAGGCGTCGAAATCTCCAGTCACAGTTAGTTGGGGGAAGAAGGGGTTTGAATTCAAAACCACCGATGGCAAATTTGCCACACAGCTCCAATGGCGATTTCAAGGCCGATGGTCGTATCCAGATAGAAGCAATGAAGACTCGTTTGGAGACTTCAATGATAATCCAGAGAGCACATTTGAACTACGGCGAGTTCGCATGAAGATTGGGGGCCATGGCTATCAACCCTGGATCAAATATTATTTTGAACTCGACTTACAACCCACACGGTCAGCTGGCACAAGTGGGTCGGATACTCGGTTAATTGACTGGCGAATCATGCTAGAAAAATACAAATTTCTTTCGCTTCAAATTGGTCAATGGAAAGTCGACTATAACCGAGAACGACGAGATTCTTCAGGTGCTCAGCAATTCGTTGAACGGTCGATCGTCAACGATGAGTTAACGATTGACCGACAGGTTGGGGCTATGTTGTATGGGCATATCGCTCCGGGCTCCTTCTTTGATTCTCGATATTACGCTGGCGTGTTTACAGGCTCAGGACGCGGCGAAGCTAATGATGACGACAACATGATGTACTTCGGACGATTCCAATGGAATTTTCTGGGACGTGATCTCAAATGGTCGCAAAGCGACATCAAATACCATCAACAACCCACAGGAAGTGTCGCGTTTGGTGGGTATACGACAATCGGAAAATGTACCCGATGGTCTTCGAGTGGCTGTGGAGTCATAGGCTCTTCCCCCAACTCATTGGCCACATCGTTTACTTCAGATGGTAGTGCTGTGGACGGACAATTTCGTGTGGAAGGCGTGGTCGAAGAATTCGCATTTAAATGGCGTGGACTATCCATACAACATGAATTCCACTGGAAACAGATTAAGGACGCTGGGAGACCTGGAACAGCAACTATTGCTGGTGCGGGCCGATCAACAACCAATCTCAGGGGAAGTTATGCGCAAATTGGATACTTTCCTCATGGCTTGATCCCTAAAATCCCGAAACCACTAGAGGTGGCCTTCCGGTATGCATTCGTAGATCCCAACACCACCATCAAGAATGATAACCGTCAAGAATTCACAGGTGCGGTCAATTGGTTTTTTGCCGGGCATAAAAATAAACTGACTCTTGATGCATCGCACTTAACGCTCGACCGACCTGTAGGGAGTGATCAACACGAACAGCGGGTCCGCCTACAATGGGATGTCTCGTTCTAGGAAATCTTACTTGAATAAGCAACGGGACGGAAGGTTCTCCTCCTGTCGTCCCGTAAAAAGCTCATCCGAGTCCACCTTCTCGGATGGGTTTTTTTATGTACTCCTAGAATATTCCTTATGGGGGAGAGGCGGACGTGAGGTGTAAGGGAAATCTCTCAATGTTCTACCATGAACCCCTTATGATCAGTGAGGAGAGTCCAGATTTATGGTGTTTTCAGAAATTCAAGATAGCGAATGGCCACCTGCCAGGGTTTTCCCTTCAATCGACTGCCAATCTCCCCATCAGGCGATTCCACCATAAATTCACGAGGTTGATAGACTAGGCGTCCGGGCTGAGGATCCATTCGTTCAAGTGGACGGTCACGGTAAGAAGCCTCATATTGTTCATTATCCTGCCAAATTCTTGTTTTCACTGAAAAATTGCTTAAGACGACATGAAGATTTCCACCAGCAATATACAATCCACCTGAAGTGGTGAGTTGATGTTCTTCCCCAAGTTCAGCCGTTTCAAAAAACGTCACGATTTCTTCCTTGGTCGCCTGTTGCAAGGCCTTCACAAAGTGAGGGGCAAAAAGACGAATCTCTGTCTCACTCAAGGCCGCATATCGAGTTGAGGACAAGAGGCCTGGCTCAACTCGAACGCCTTCTAGAAGCCGACTCATCTCCTTCGTCGTCAACGAAACTGGATGATCATAGCCTTTTTCACCATAGGCATCGGGCATGGCACGTAACGCGACTACCCGATTCGGACTATCAAATATTTTCAAGGTTTGAAATTGAGGAGTACTGCAGGCCCCCAGAGACAGAGCCAGACCCACAAGTACTCCAGTTGCCACACTTCGCTTCATAGACATCCTCCTTTTATGATCGACACGAACACATTCGTTCTTTCTCGTCTGAAAATTGTACCGCATATCCCTGTCCTAAACAGCTTGTGTCGAAAAATGTAACAAAAATGTCATCTAGTTGTGACCAATTAATCATCGCTCAAGATTATGATTCAGGTAAAGAATTCACATTAAAAAAGGAGGAGAAGAATGGTACGTGTAGAACAACTTATGACTCGAGAGCTGGCCTGTATTGAATCAACCCAGGCTGTATCTGTCGCATCGAATCTCATGCGCGTCAAAAAAATTGGCAGCCTGTTGGTCATGCACGGCTCCGAGATGATTGGCATCGTGACAGAAAGCGATATCGTTCGAAAAGTGGTGGCCTTTCATCTTCAAGCCGAATTCGTGCAAGTGAAGCAGATCATGAGTACTCCCATCGTCACCATTGATGAAACGAAATCCATCTTTGAAGCAGCGGGCATCATGAAAGCCGCAGGAATACGTCATCTTGCCGTCGGCAACGATGATCAGGTTCTCGGAATGTTGTCGGTTCGTGATCTCTTATCCCCCGTTTCACGAGATGAGTTGTAACATGAGAAGCATGTCATCTCGAATAACTTCCACCTTATTCCAGTCATCGTTGCGAGACTCCCCATCTTGGCTAACCCAAACTTTCGCAGCAGATCTGACTCACTAAAACGAACGTGGAAGCCCCGCCCTTTGGGCGGGGAGGAAACGTTCAGCCGGCCGCGGCGGCCGGTCACGGTTGTGATTGCCTGTGCGCATGTCAGCTTAAGGAAGAAACCATACGGGTTATGAGACGAAATGGCACATCGCCCAGACTTAGCAATATCTGTTTCGAATTATTCGAGAAGATATTCGACGACGCCTTGTGCAAATGTATTGCTCGATGAAGTTGTTTTAAATTTCTTCAAAAGCCCCGCCCTTTGGGCGGGGTTATTTACTTTTGGATGAAGGGGATAAAGGTGGTCCTCAGTCTCCTCATTATTACCATTCTCTTGGGACTGACAGGAGGTGTATTGAGAATATTCCTCAACCTCCACACGCTCTTCAATCATCCCTAGAACAAGCCTTGCGCCACTTGATTGTGGACACGCTCATTATCCTGGCCATTGTGGAGGTCTTCAAAACGACTTTGACCTACTTCTCAGAAGGACGGGTCAAGGTGACGTTTATTGTGGACACAATTTTAGTCGTCATGCTGACGGAAATTATTTCTAAATGGTTTTCAGAAGCGCCTGTGTCTCAATGGATCACGCTGGGAGGGATACTCCTAATCCTGGGAATTATTCGTATTGTGGCTGTTCAATGGTCTCCAACAAAAACCGAACAGCCCCTCGACCTTGCTGCATCTCCTTAAAGCAAAGGGCAACTGATTTCACTCAGTTCGGAAAGAGGAAAAAGAGACAATTGCATTGCTCATGTAACCAACGATTTTCCCTGCCACACTCTGCTAAAATTCCAAGTCACCTGAAGGCCCACTATGCACTGTCTCCTCTTTAGACATGGAATTGCCGAAGAACCATCCACATGGCCCGGGGACGAGTATTCTCGTCCGTTGACCAAGGAAGGCATCACCAAAACGAAACAGGCCGTTGAAGGACTGAAGCGAATCGGCATTGAGCCCACGCACCTTCTCTGCAGCCCATTAACCCGTACGCACCAAACCGCAACCATTGCCAAAGATATTTTAATGATTCAGTCAGACTTGGCCATAACGCCAGAACTTGTTTATGACCAATCTCCCATGCTCCTCTTCCCTATCCTTCAGACGTTCCCATCAGATGCCGTCATCATGTGTGTTGGCCATGAGCCGCACTTAGGACAAACTGCCGCACTCATGCTTTTTGGCCAACACTCGCCAAGCCTTTCGTTCAAAAAGACCGGGAGTGCGCTCATTGCATTTCACAAGATCGTGATTGTCGGAAAAGGAATTTTGGAATGGTGGATGCCCCCTGCGCAGCTTCGAGCTCTGCGCAAGGGTTAAAAAATATGGGAAATGGATCTCTTGGGAATTATTGGAGAGTGGGATTCATCGATGCCATTTTCAATGTGCCATTGACCAATACGCCTGCTTCAAGCAAAAACACGGGAGAATCAATGCTCCCTTCAACCTTAGCCGGAGCTAACAATTCGACTTTTTCTTGTGCGGCGATATCTCCACGAAGCGGCCCTTGTGCGACGATGTGCTTCGCTCTCACCGTGGCTTCAATAGTGCCTTCTTTGCCCACCTGGATCAAATCACTCCCAAACACTTCTCCTTCGACAAATCCATCAATGCGCATCATACCCTGAACCTTAAGGATCCCTGTTAATCGACAGCCTTGGCCTAAATACATTTGATAGCCTTCCTCTTCCAAAACCCCAGTGGCTGGACTGAGCGTCGTGGCTGATGTCACGTCTTCCATAACTTCCTCCTATGTCGGTAATACAGGTCCATGGTGTGGGAACCGGCGCAATTACCCCATTCCTTCACCAGCAGATTCGTGAACAATCAGGCTATGGAACCATGCGAAACGACACTACCCCTCTTTTGAGGGGGCGGAAGAATTTTGAGAAGCTTATAATGCTAAACCGCAGAAGTTGAGAATAATGAGGAGGATCTACAGGATGGCAGACAAGAGGAGATATAACCCAATAGCCAGGAGAGCAGCTCCAGGAAGAGTACAAACCCAAGCATAGACTATCCGACGGGTGACACCCCAGCGAACAGCAGAAAGACGATTCACTGCACCCACGCCCATGACCGAGGAGGTAATGGTATGGGTCGTGCTCACTGGCAGACCAATATGCGCGGTGGCCATCAACACCACCGCCGCTCCGGTTTCAGCCGCAAACCCATGGACGGGTTCCAGCTTGGCGATTCCCATCCCTAAGGTTCGTATAATTTTCCAACCCCCGAGAACCGTTCCTAATCCCATCGACAGGGCACAGGAGACGATCACCCATTGCGGCACTTCTGCCGAAGGGATATGCCCAGCCGATAATAAAGCCAGCGTAATAATGCCCATGGCCTTTTGGGCATCATTTGCCCCGTGACTGAGTGCCATAAATCCTGCAGATACCAATTGCAGTCGACGGAACAAAACCATGGCGACCCCGCGTTGGGTTCGGAAAAATACCCAGCTCAACACCACCATCAGGATAAACGCGATCAAAAATCCAAAAAATGGAGAGAACACCATCGCCTTCATCACCTTCACCAACCCCGCAACCTGCAACACTTCCACCCCGCCATGAATGAAGCCCGCACCCACCATGCCGCCAATCAAGGCGTGCGACGAACTTGAAGGTAATCCCATTTGAAGCGTAATAAAGTTCCAAATGATCGCACCACCCAATGCCGCAATAATCACCACATCATTGACGGCACTGGGATCGATAATGCCCTTGCCGACCATTTTGGCCACCGCGGTGGACATAAAGGCCCCGATGACATTCAGGACTCCAGCAAACAGGACAGCGGTGAGGGGACTGAGTACACGGGTGGAAATAACGGTGGCGACCGCATTGGCGCTATCATGCCAGCCGTTTGAAAAATCAAACAGCAGGGCCAGCCCTATCACTAAAAATAAAAGGATGCTGTAATCAGGCACTGATCGTTACACAGGGTGGTGACAAATCAAGGGACACATCGATTGAGCAAACAGACGAGGGCTTCACTTCTTACCCATGCTTCAAGGCAATTCGCTCAAGGACGTTCACCGCATCCTCACAGCAATCAGTGCCAACCTCAAATTTTTCGTAAATTTCTTTCCATTTCATCACCACCTTCGCATCCGGTTCTTCTTCAAATAATCTGGAGATGGCCTCCCGACTCACCTCATCAGCCTCATTTTCTAGACTATTCACCCGGATCGCACAATCTTTGATATCCCAATTTTTTTCCAAAAGCATGCTAATCCCCTTCCCGACCTCAATGGAAGATTCATGAAGGATTTCAGCAAGCTTGCAGGCGGTAGGGGTCGGACGATCAATCTTAAATACCCGAAACAAGATCGCCACCCCATCGATTTCGTCCAGGATATCGTCTAAGGAACTCGCCAGAGCATGAATATCCTCACGGTCCAATGGCGTAATAAACGTTTTGTTCAGCTTGAGAATCAGGTCATGGGTCAGCCCATCCCCTTTATGTTCCAGATCCTTGATATGTTGGATTTTCTTTTCTGAATCCTCAAAATCATTCATCAAAGTTTTCAAACATTGCCCCGCTTCCACGACATTTTCAGAGGCCTGTTCAAATAAATCAAAAAACCCTGTTTCCCGAGGCATGAGACTGAACATAGGCTGCTCCTTAAACCGGAATGATGAAGGGAAGAAAATCCATTCGATTGAAAATCTGAGGAACCGCGACCTGCTCCTTAAGGCATAAAACAATATCAACTGACATACATGTATTGTGGCAATTCGAAATGTGAGAGGGTAACCGACAATCTAAGAAAGTGTGGGCACGATCACACGCTCCAACATTTTTGAATAGGTGAGACTGTCGGAGGAATTATTCCATAAACGGTTGGGGCATTTCTATAGGCGAGGAACAATCGCCATCATTATTTACGCTGCACCTTTGACCGTGACGGCGGCGGGACGTAATTCCACGGAACAATGAAAGATTTTTTCAAAGAGTCGCTTTCGTCGTTCAGTTGTCCACAGCTCTAATTCGGGATCATACCGAAAGGCCACATCAAGACGAAGAGATTGCCCCAATTGAACCTTCACCGCTTTCACCACGGAAAAATGCGTGCGATCTAACCCATCGGCAATCCGAAGAATCGCGCTCAAACCCCGCACCGCCTTCCGTTGCCCTGCATTCAAGAGCTTGAAGCCTCGATGTCCCACTTTCGGCAAGCCTCGCCGATGATAGCGCGCCACATTGGCGAGAATGCCAATTTCATCTGACGAAAAACCAGGCAAGTCAGCATGCGTGATTAAATAATAGGTATGTTTATGATGTTGATTTTCCTGAATATGATGTCCAATATCATGAAGCAGCGCCGCATACTCCAACCATTCTCGCTCAGCTTCGCCCATCCCATGAATCGGTTGGGTTTGCTCAAATAGGCTAAGGGCCAATTTGGCCGTATGATGGGAATGCACTTTCGGATATTGATAGCGGCGAGCCAACAACAAAATTTGTCGGCGACGCACATTGGGAATTTCTTGCTCAGCCACTAAGCCTTCATGATGCTGTTGAATGAAATCATAGATCACCCCTTCTCGGACTGCCTTATCGCTGATTCGAACCTGCTTCGCCCCAAGACATTCCATTAAGACCCGGAGCACCAGGACACCAGGATACAAGGTATCCACACGCCGAGGATCAAGACCAGAAATCTTCAACCGGCCTTCTGTGTCTTTGGTGCGAAGAAGCTGCTCCACTTCTTTGATTTCCTTCAGATCAATCATGGCCATGTCAATTTGCGAGAGGGCACGGCCCGTTCGAGCCAGATAAATGATTTCGGCCAGATTGCCCGCCATACCAGATGTGGCTACCAAGGATCCCAATGAAAGCGCTTTTTTCTTGAATAACGATTTTTTGAGGGATTGCGAAACAGTCTGTTCCATGCGCTGAATCATTTTTTTATCAGGAGGATCCGTCTTGAGATACTGATCCTTTAACCGAATCGCTCCCAGCTTGAGGGTTCTCACAAATTTGAGCCGTTTCGGAGTACAGGCCATCAGTTCGACAGACCCCCCCCCAATATCCACAATCATCGCGGGGGCATCTGACAAATCCATACTGTGCCGGACACCGAGATAAATGAGTCGGGCCTCTTCCTCCCCCGTAATCACTCGAACCTTCAAGCCCAATTTTTTGCGAACCAGCTTGATGAAATCTCCACCATTCTTCGATTCTCGAACCGCACTCGTGGCCACGGGAAGAATCGTATCAAACCCTTTATTCTTCGCGAGGAGCGAAAACCGATTGAGGACCGCCAACCCACGATCCATGGCCTCTTGGGAAAGCCGATGCGTAGTAAAGGTGCCATCACCAAGCCGGGCCATTTCCTTAATTCGATCGACAATTTTATACGAGAAATTTTTCCCGATTTCCGCCAACACCATATGAATGGAGTTCGTCCCAATATCAATAACCGCAAGACGCTGCATCGTTTAAAAACCCCTTCAGTTACCCGTGTATCAATTCAATAAGAAGTTTCCAGAATTCCCAGGATTGACGGCTGTGCCAGAATTTCCGAAGCGCCATTAGGTACGTTTCCTCCCCTTTGTAAGGGGAGGAGGAAGGTGAGGTAGAGTCATTAGAGAGGACGAACACACACGATACACAAATCGAATCGTCCAACGTTTCTACCTCCCCTAGCCCCTCCTTACAAAGGAGGGGAATGATCAAAAACGAACGACCAGCAAGACCGCGAATGGCTGGCAAGGTCCTTAAAGATCTCACCCTTGCTTAACGGACAGAGCCTACACTTAGTACGGGAACACGGCAAAAGAGCGAGAACGCGGAGGGCGGCTTTTTCCAACATTCCCATTAGGCAAAGGAAAGTTCTCGGGCAAGATGTTCCACCACATTCGGATTCCCAAACAATGCATCAACTTTACCGGGTACAACTGATGGAGAAAGCAGGATTGTCCCCTTCGCTTCCTCAATGAGCACTTGCGTCGCAAGAATGTCCCATGGATTGAGGGCGGGATCCATCATGGCCCCAAGAGACCCACTGATGACTAACCCATGTCCGAAACAATCCGTATAGCCACGCACATATCCAGACACGTCTTGCAAACGACGATAGTCCGTCAACCGATTGGCACTGGTAAACTGTGCAATATCCCCTACGCCAATCATCACCTTGTCCAAGGAACGATTGCTCGACACATCTATTCGAGTCCCCTGACAAGTGGCTCCCAACCCCTTTGCGGCAGCATAGGTCTGGCCGAGCATGGGAAGATGAATCACGCCCACAACGGGAATATTCTCTTGTGTATCCAACAACGCAATGATCGTCCCAAATAAGGGAATGCCATGAATGAACGAACGAGTCCCATCGATGGGATCAACAATCCAACGCCACCGAGTGCCTGTTCCTTGTAAGCCTTCTTCCTCCCCTAAGATATCCAAGGGACCCAGAACGGAGTCCGAGAGAAGTTGCCTGCGAATCAAGGCCTCGGCCTCCTGATCCGCCAACGTGACTGGTGACCCATCCCCCTTATGCTTGACATCAAGATGTTGTCCCCCGAAATAGGCTTGAATCGGCACAGCCGCCGCCTGGGCCGCCTTCACCGCCGTTTCAAGCAACCGTCCTAATTGATCCGTTGAAAGTGTCTCACTCACTGCCAAGCTCCTCCCGGAATTCCCATCATCATCGTGAATAACACAGAACCGCCCCGAATCGAACCATGATCAGTCTTTTGGCCTTTCATCGATTGTATAAGATGCTTTTTCCTGTGGCCATATCTTTTTTCCCGAACACCCGGCATCGGCATAAAACCTCACCTCTGCTATAATAAAGAAATACGCCCAGAACAAAGAATTAATCCTTTAATCAATTCAATTGATTACACCTCGCAACTTCTAAATCCCATGAATAATCCGTCGGCCCTTTCCCAGAATACATCCCAAGAAACAATCACCAACTTGGATGATCCCAAGCTATACCTCAATCGAGAGCTGAGCTGGTTAGAATTCAATAAACGCGTCCTAGAAGAGGCCGAAGATCCCAGTAATCCGTTATTAGAGCGCATGAAATTCTTAGGGATCTTCTTTAACAACCTCGATGAATTTTTCATGATCCGGATCTCAGGCCTTCGCGAACAATTAACCAGCGGAGTCCTGGAATCCTCATTAGATGGAACCAGCCCCTCAGACCAATTGGGGAAAATTCGAGACGTATTGTTGCTCAACTTTAATCGAATCTCGCAATGTTTACAGGGTGAGTTATTACCCAAACTGGAAGAAACCGGCATTCATATACTTTCCTATCAAGATGTGAAGCCCAAACAACGCTCTTTACTTCGACGATATTTTCGAAAAGAAATCTTCCCCGCACTCACACCCTTGGCCTTTGATCCCAGCCATCCCTTTCCTCATATTTCAAATTTAACCTTGAATCTGGCGGTCGTCGCCAACGACCCGGAACGTGGCGAATGTTTTGCCCGCATTAAAGTCCCAGCGCTCTTTCCCAGACTCATCCGAATTCCAAACGAACAACAGGTCGCCGATGATCAGCAAATAGGATTAGAAAGTGGACAAGGAGCCACCAATTTCGTATGGCTCGAAGACATCATTGCGGCCAATGTTGATCTCTTGTTTCCAGGTGTCAGCGTCCAAGCTGCGTATTACTTCAGGATTACACGCGATGCCGACTTTGAGATCGAAGAAGATGAAGCCGGAGATCTATTGGCCGCTATTGAGGAACAAATTGACCTGCGACAGTATGGTTCCGTCGTCCGGCTGGAACTGGCGCAGGACACGCCAGACTTCATCAAAGATATTCTCGTCCGCAATCTCACGTTAGCTCCCTATCAAGTCTATACCTACGATTTTCGTCTGGGCTTATCCAATCTCATGGAACTCATGAATATTGAGCGAAGTGACCTGAAATTCCCTCCCCTTCATCCAGCGATGTTAACCGAGCCTGGATCAAAAGAATCGTTGTTTGCCCTCATCAAAAAGGAAGACATCCTTCTCCATCATCCATTCGACAGCTTTGCCCCGGTGGTCGATTTCATTCGACAAGCCGCCCTCGATCCACAGGTTTTAGCCATCAAACAGACACTCTATCGCGTGGGGTCCAACTCGCCAGTCGTCGCGGCCTTAATGGAAGCCCGACAAAACGGCAAACAAGTGGCCGTCCTCCTTGAGCTCAAAGCGCGATTTGATGAGGAAAACAATATTGAATGGGCGAGAAAATTGGAAGATGAAGGCGTTCACGTCGTCTACGGCGTTCTCGGACTTAAAACCCATGCAAAGGTCTGCATGGTGGTGCGGCGTGAGCCAGAAGGCATCTGTAGTTACCTCCATCTCGGCACAGGCAATTACAACCCCATCACCAGTAAAATCTATACGGACTTGAGTTTTTTTACCTGCGATCCGGTCATGGGCGAAGATGTGACGGATCTCTTTAACGCCCTCACGGGATATTCCAAAAAAGACACCTATGCCAAACTACTCGTCGCGCCCGGAGGCATTCGGGATCAACTCATCGCACGAATCAACCGTGAAATTGATCGGCAACAAGAACATGGCGACGGCTCTCTCGTCTTCAAAATGAATTCCATGGTAGACAAAGCCTGTATTCAAGCCCTGTATCGCGCTTCTCAAGCCGGCGTCAAAGTTGAGTTACTCATCCGAGGCATGTGTGCCATTCGTCCTGGTATCCCTGGGCTCAGCGAGACCATTAGGGTCACCTCCCATGTCGGACGGTTCCTGGAACATTCCCGCTGTTTTTATTTCTATAATGGAGGAGAAGACGAACTCTTCATCGGAAGCGCCGACCTCATGACAAGAAACTTAGATCGTCGCGTGGAACTCTTATTCCCCATCGAAAATCCCAAGCTTCGCAAATATATGGTGGAATCGATCTTAACGCCCTACCTCAAAGACAACTCCCTAGGGCGACGGCTGGAATCAGACGGCACCTATACGCGAATCAAACCCTCCCCCGACAACCCACCCTTCCATGCCCAAGATTGGTTTGTCTCGCAATCGAAAGGCAAAGGCATCAAACCGCAATCAGCCTAAAGCAGAATACTTTCATTCGCTAGAAAACCTATCATAAAACTATTTTTCCGTTCTTACGAACCGACTGAAGCGCCACACCTTTTAATCCGCCTTAACTTGCATAGAAAATCCTCATTAAAAATAGCTTTCATAAACCAGAATTATTTTCCACTATTTTTCTAGTACAGAAAAATCCAACCCTTATCCTAAAAATCCCCAAATTAAGGCGGGGGAGGGGAAGGATTTCCTTTATTCTTAAAATAAAAACGTTCAATCAACGAGGAATGGTCCCAGGGGACTTGCACTCCGTCCGTTTCATCAACAACGCTTCCACGAACCTTCATTAATAATTCACGGACTTCTAAACCCGGAGTCTCCAAATGTTTTAGCAACCCAAGAGTAAATGGACTGTGGATTCCGGCTCCATCCATAGCGACATTACCAGGTTGTGTAGCGTAGGCAATGAAAGTGCCAACGCTCCCCTTAACCTCAGCCAACCCATTACCTACCCTTACCCCCCTTCGTTGATCAATGGTCACGGCACGCCCTTTGGCTATACTAGTATTGAGGTTGTCCGTAAACGGGTTGTCACGGCATGCATCCAAAAATACCAGACTCACGGCTGTCCGCTTGGTCATTTGATTGAGAATACCATCTAATAATACAAGTTGGTCCTCCAAATACCCCTCAATGCTGGGATCAAACTCCACAGGCACCAGAAAATTTTTATTTTTTAATTGCAACCCGTGGCCCGAGTAAAAAAATACAGCCACTTTGGCACTTTCGAGCTTTTGATAAAAATCTTGAAGCCTGAACTCCATCGCAGCTTTTGAAAGATCTTGGCTGCGAAGCACTTGAAAACCCAAACTAGCAAAGGCTCGAGATAAGGCATCAACATCATTCACAGGATTCTTCAGGACCTCACTATGGGCATATGCGGCATTGCCGACGACCAAAGCCAATCGATCTGAGGCTTTACCCGCACAGCCCCAGGAAAGACTAATCAGAATGCCTAGAAATCCCCAATGACAAATTATGGCTCTGGTAAAACTTGTTCTCATATACCTCTTTAAATTTTCAACTAATGAGGGGAAAATTAAAACACAATGCCGATCGAAGCTTCTGGACCATGGACGGTGACAAACTTCGCTAAATCAAAATCATTTTCTTCGAAGAACAGAAATGACCGATACCGAAGGCCAATATTCGCAAACGAAGTCACCCACCATTGGTAGCCAATATTGATATCACCCCCTGCACCAAAATCAGAGTCGTTAGACTTAAAGCCCATATTATCTTTGAAATCAGTTTTCACTTTTCCAAAGAGACCAATCAGGTTGGCAAACAACCGATGGCGACCATCCTCAGAGATATCGTTCACAAACCCTAAGCCAACTTCCCCTAAGTAGACCTTCGTCTCTCCTCGATTACTAAATCCCCCAAGTCCTGAACTGGCATCAAATTCCGATATGAACTCTACAAAGCGCCCTCCAAAATTGACATTGACCCCGGTTCCGGTGAATACATAGCGAAGGAGAATTTCAAAATCTTTTCGCTTTATTTCCAATTCTCCGTCCGTTCCCGTTGGGGTAAATACCCCATCTCCATCATTTTTTCCGTAGAATCCTGTGGCTAATACACTGATATTGGGAGCAAATCCTGGAGAAATACTCACGGTTCCTCCAAACAAGGGAATCAAGACAGTCCCATTACTAACGTTATCTTCATCAGGGACGGTTGTGGCCGTCACCCACAGACGGGGTATAAAGCCGAATCGCCAGCCTGATTCCGCTTCTTGGGCCATACCTACAGCCGGGCAAAGAACCCACATAAGACTCACCACAATTGACGCGAATAAAATTTTCAATCTCTGCATTAAACACCCCCAATGAAAATAGAAAAAATTCTCGAGGGACCACTCATCTAAAGAATCGCTCAAGATGCAATATTTTTTCCCTCAACAGCCTCTTTATTATTATTGAACAATTAAGGATAAACTTGTGATCTTCCCCAAATAGTTGAAGTTAAGCGTGAAATTCCCCTCACCTTCTGCCACGTCAACAGCCTGCGTGGTAGATTTACATATTGCAATAATAATGTCCAGACGGTTGGAACCTGAGTTGTTGATAGCTCTCTCCGATAACATTAGATGTGGATTCAATTCGTAAATACCACGCAGTAATCTAAATTACGGCAACAACTAAGAGCAGCGTGGCACTTAAAATTCAAATTCGCATTCGGAGTCATCATTCGGGGTCATCATTCGGGGTCATTGCTTGACTTTGCCCATCATTAGTTCATTTAGGGGACCTTGAATTCAATGGTGCGGGTAACGCTAACTTCAGGTCAGTAAGCTAGAACCGAATTCAACTGAAATGACATCAGCACCATTTTCATAGCGCCCAGGCCATCCTGCTCTCTGCCAAGAATGTTTCAATAGGACAACTAGACGATGAATTCATAGCAAGGCTGGAAGTTGTGTGCATCCATTTTCATTCCGTGTTGTTTAATGAAGGATTGCGCAAGAATTTTTGATTTGGAATGGCGCAATCGATGAGGCCTTTATCCCCACCCCCTCCATACACTCCACGCCATAAAGCTAAAAATCAGACATTCCGCGACTTCCTCTCCCCAACTTGGTACCGGGTGTCCGAACAGCCAAGCTTTCACACGCATGAACTCATTGTGATCTTTTTGCATCGCCTTCCCTCCTTCCGTTCATGTCACCGCTGCAAGACCAGGAGTATTCAGGGGATGATCTCAATTTCAAATCCCCCTACCCCCCTTTTCCAAAAGGGGGAACTTCAAAGCCCTGTGAATATCGTCACATTCATCTTTTGATCGTTCACTTGTTTGTCCCAAAAGCACAAAAACCTTTCAGGCATATCATTGCCCGAAAGGCTTTCCCATCGATATTTCCATGTGGTCCTACAAGCCCGCGTCCTACCCCATGGCTACCTCACTATGTATTCTCTAAAAATATACTGTGCGCCTTTTTGAATAAAAAGTAAAGTTCCCGGCTACTCAAAACTAGATGATTTACGAACAGAATCATTCCCCTGACGCAAGTTGCGGAATACATTTTGTGGAGGGTCCTAGGTATGACAATAGCGATAGCATAAATCGAACCAAGGCAGGTTTCAATGAGTATAAAACACTCAGTAGTACCAGCTGATTTTCCCCAAAATACAAATCAATTGACATCCTCTATGTAGAGGCATACCATTTTAAGTGAGGCAAATGTACTGTCATGGGACTTCTGAAAAGCCACAGTAGCCGCAGTCCCAGATTCAACCATGAGGAGGTGACGTATGAACGACCTCAGTCCACCAAAAAGGTGAGGCCCGTGGCGAGCGCCGGCATGAACTTCTCGTCTAGGCGGGTGAAGAACAGTTGCTGAGAAGGATGTCTCCCTGAAACACCGTCCATGCCCTCGGCATGCAAAAGGTCCTTGAGACCACAATGCGTTCCAAAGACATCCAATGAGAGCCAGAAACGGGTGGATAAAAAAGTCAGTCAGAAGATAACCTAGAAAAAAGGAAACGACAGCACATAGGACACCACCCACAAGAATCTACTCTACGGCAACGGATTCTTCGAAGAACAGTACGAAGAGGATGTTCCGCAGCCAGCGGGTTAACAGAACAATGGGAATTCCGGCACATGACGTGCCGGGTTGAGTGCGGGCCCTCTTTCATATGAAAGAGGGCCCGTGTTGTTTTTAGGTGCTTTACCCTTTCACCGAGATATTTTCTGTCATGCCTTTTTTATTCAGAGTAAATGCCTGTCTTTTTATTCCTTCATACCGCTCACCATTCAATCGAGGAGAACATGATGAAAACACAATCGTTAGGGCTCGGAGTACTGTTTCTGGTCGGGTTACTATCGAGTGGATGTGATTCCGGGGAGTATGGAACGTCAACTCCTCCAGAGCCAAAGTCCGAAAGTGCCCTTAAGCTCACAACCGAACCTCCGGCAGTGGGAGAGCCCTCAACGATGGGAGGGGCTCTTTTGGCCACTGCAGGATCTGCTGGCGCTAAAGAAAATGATGAAGGGGTCACTCATTTCCAGCAAGAGCATTGGGATGTTGCCCAAGAACATTTCAATAAAGCCTTAGCCATTAATCCGGATCTTCCTGAAGGCCAATACAACCTTGCGCTCGCGTTGGATAAACTCGGGAACCATGGTGAGGCCACGAATCATTTTAAAATGGCCTTGAATTTGGCTCCAGAAGATCCACGGATCAAAGACTCTGGTATTCTCAAAGCCCATGTAGGTGGATAACGCTCAGCCATCAAGCGGACACCATCTATGGCCAGCGCATAGGCTTCTACAGTCCACGATCTCATGAGAGGGGGTGCGATGAATCTTCATCAACGGGGTTCAGATCTCATCAAACAATTAAAGGACCATGTGTTAGAGGTCCTGCGTAGTCATCCGGATGCCGAACCTGAGGGAAATGGCGTTCTCCAGGAGGAAGTGGCTCGCCGAGCAGGATTACATAGTATGGAATGCGTGGAGCTCGATCACACCTGTGGGGAGATTCTGAAGTTCCTCCACCGGGAAGGTTTGGTAGAGCGATTGGATGCGAATGGGCAAGATCCCAAAAAGATGGGGTGGCGACTGCGCAAAGAATAACTTTCTTTCTCCTAATGTAAGACGACATTGAAAAACAATAGAAAACCGGAACGTTCTCGTTCCCCACTCGGTCATTCCCGCAAGACGTTGGCGGGAATCCATCCTGGAGTTCTTTGCCCGTATCCGATCACGAAGATGGATACCCGCCACAAACTGCGGGTATGACCTCTAGGCAATGATCTCATAGCACGGCGTGAAGTTTTCTTGATCGATTTTCATACGGCGCTGATTGACAAACGATTGCAGGAGTTCATTCATTAATTTCATGATTGTGGAATCCCCGTGAATTTTGAATGGGCCATGCTGTTCAATAGCATTGAGCGCTTGAGGCTTCACATGGCCTGCGACGATACCTGAAAAGGCTCGGCGCAAATTTGCGGCCAACAGATGAATGGGTTGATCGGCATGAAGATCTAATTGCGCCATGGACTCATGCGTCGGTTCAAACGGTTGTTGAAATTCATGATCAATGGTGAGGCGCCAGTTAAAGTAGAAGGCATCATGGGTGTCCTTCCGGAATTCTCGTACACGTTGAATGCCTGCCGTCATTTCAGAAGCCCCTCGTTGGGGATCATCAATAATGATGTGATACCGCTGCGCAGCTTTTGAGCCCAATGTTTGTGTGATAAAGGTATCAATCACGTTAAAATAGTCCGCACTCCCTTTGGGTCCGGTAAAGATAAGGGGAAAAGGGACCTCTTCATTGTCTGGATGCAGGAGGACGCCTAGCAAATAGAGAATTTCTTCCAGCGTCCCCGCCCCGCCTGGAAACACGATAAACCCATGACCGACGCGAAGAAACGCTTCAAGCCGTTTTTCAATGTCCGGCAAGATGACCAGTTCATTCACAATAGGATTCGGGGCTTCTGCCGTAATAATACCCGGTTCCGTTAACCCTAAATACCGCCCATTTTTTATCCGTTGTTTCGCATGTGCGAGAGCGGCCCCTTTCATGGGACCCTTCATGGCCCCTGGCCCACAGCCTGTGCAAATATCCATCCCACGTAACCCAAGTTGATGGCCTACCTCTTTGGTATAGCGATACTCGACCTCCCCGATTGAATGACCACCCCAGCACACCACGAGATGTGGTTCTTCGACAGCGTGCATAATTTCCGCGTTGCGTAAAATATGAAATACCGCGTTGGTGATGCCATTCGATGTTGTGAGATCAAATTTTTCATTGTGCTGAATTTCGTTATGAACATAAATGATGTCCCGCAGCACAGAAAAGAGATGTTCTTTAATCCCCTGTATGAGCTTCCCATCAACAAACGCTCGAGCTGGAGCGTTAGTGAGTTCAAGTTTCACTCCGCGATCACGTTGCACCAAGGCAATATCAAAATCCACATAGCGGGCAAAAAAAGCTTTGGTATCGTCCGTATCATTTCCACTCGTCAGAACGGCCAACGCGCTGTTCCTAAATAGATCATGGAGGCCGCCTTCGCTCGTCTCCCGAAGCTTCTCGACTTCCTGCTGCGACAGCATGTGCATCGAGGTGTCTGGGGTCACACTGACAGATACCCCACGACTGGCAATGACCTGTTTGAATTCAGTTTTCTTCATATCAACATCCAAGAGAAAAGTTTCGACTATCTGTTCTATCTTATCCGGAATATGGGGATAGGAAAAGACGCCACGATGGAAAACGGAAGGTCTTACGGAGAAGTCATATGGCGGATGATTTTACCTTCCACCATATACACAACCAATTCGGCCACATTGGTGGCATGGTCGGCAATGCGCTCAATGTATTTGGAAATAAACGACAGGCGAATAGCGCGAGAGATGGTTTTCGGATTTTCCATCATATAGGACAGGAGTTCGCGGAAAATTTGTTCATTGAGTGCATCGACTCTGTCATCATCCTCCAGGACTTTGCGGGCAAGGACTGAATCTCCTCGAACAAAGGCATCAAGCGCTTCTCCAACCATTTTTATCGCATGATCTGCCATTAGAGGAATATCGATATACGGCTTCAATTGTGGCTCTTCATTCAATTCAATAGCCCGTTCACAAATATTTTCGGCTAAATCGCTCATACGCTCCAAGTCTGAGGAAATTTTCATGGCCGTCGTGATAAAGCGCAGATCCCGTGCGGCAGGTTGCTGTAGGGCCAAGAGTTCGAGACAGGCCTCATCGACGGCCACATCCATGGTATTCACCTGACGATCATTCTCAATCACTTGCTTCGCCAGGATATCGTCTCGATCAATCAAGGCTTTGAGCGATTGTCTGATCTGACCTTCCACCAATGACCCCATGCGCAGTATTTTTTCTTTGAGCTCGGCTAAATCTTCGTCAAATCGTCGTTGAATAGACATGGCGGATTCCTCTTCTCATACGGTCAACCGAATCGACCAGTAATATAATCTTCTGTTCTGCGCTGGGAAGGGTTCGTAAAGATGGTTTTCGTGTCATCAAATTCTATGAGCTCTCCCAACAAAAAGAACCCCGTCAAATCAGAAACGCGTGCAGCTTGCTGCATGTTATGAGTCACAATCACAATGGTCAATCGTTCTTTGAGTGTATGAAGGAGTTCTTCGATCCGTCCGGTCGAAATTGGATCAAGCGCCGAACAGGGCTCATCCATCAACAGAACATTCGGATTCACCGCTAGAGCCCTGGCAATACAGAGTCGCTGTTGTTGCCCACCCGAAAGACTCAAGGCACTGGCATGCAGACGGTCTTTCACTTCTTCCCAAAGGCCTGCCCCTTTTAAACTTGTTTCGACCACCTCATCCAACGTCGTCCGCTTTCGCACATGTTGCAGCTGTGGCCCAAAGGCCACATTTTGCCAGATAGATTTTGGGAAAGGATTGACCTTTTGAAACACCATACCCACACGAGTGCGAAGATCGGTCACATCAATCCCCGGGTCATAAATATCATGCCCTTCCAACAGGATTTTCCCTTCAATTCGTGTCCCATCCACTAAATCATTCAATCGATTTAAGCAACGAAGCAACGTTGATTTTCCGCAACCCGATGGCCCAATAAACGCAGTGACCCTGTTCGCTGGAATCTGCATAGTGACCTGAGTCAGGGCTTGAACGGTCCCGTAAAAAAAATTCATCTCCTCAATGACAATTTTTGGATGACTGCCAGCTAAGGGATTAAGGGTGGGCTTCATCTGTTCGTCCTTCATTCGATACTGCTTATCTGTGGTTTTCTCCACAACAAAAGTCGATACAGGAGGTTTTCTCTGTTGAACCGATGCGCGCCCTGGAATCAGCGGATGGGAAATTATTTGCATGATTGTACCTCATTTATACGGAAGAGCCAGCATAGCGCTTCCGCATACGCGTGCGCATGGTAATGGCCGCCAGATTCAAGAGAATGACCACGAATACAAGGATGAACGTGGTCACATAGACCATGGGCTTCGCCGCTTCCACGTTGGGAGATTGGAATCCAACATCATAAATATGAAATCCTAAATGCATAAATTTTCGATCCAAATGAAGGAACGGAAAGAATCCATCCACGGGAAGTGACGGAGCCAACTTCACCACACCTGTCAGCATGAGCGGCGCCACTTCGCCTGTCGCTCGAGAAACGGCTAGGATCAGTCCCGTCAAAATTCCTGGCATTGCACAGGGAAGTACCACACGCCATAAGGCTTCCAATTTTGTCGCCCCAAGACCTAACGACCCTTCTCGATATTCGCGGGGGACTGCCGACAATCCCTCTTCCGTCGCCACGATAACCACAGGAACGGTCATCAACGCCAGAGTGAGCGACGCCCACAACATCCCTCCCGTCCCAAAGGTGGGATTGGGCAAAGCTTCGGCAAAGAATAATTGGTCCAGCGTTCCGCCGACCGCATATACGAAAAATCCTAATCCAAACACACCAAAGACAATTGAGGGAACTCCTGCGAGATTATTCACCGCAATGCGAATCATTCGTGTGACCAGCCCTTGTTTCGCATATTCCTTTAAATAAATCGCAGCCAATACTCCAAAGGGCACGACCGCAATACTCATAATCACGACCATCAAGACCGTGCCAAAGATGGCTGGAAATATCCCACCCTCTGTATTGGCTTCTCGAGGTTCTTCGCTCAACACCTCCCAGAAGTTTTGCACATACATGAGGAGTTTATCGCCCACCCCCATACTATTAGGCGACCAGACGTTGACTAACGTTCCTAATTGAATGGTTTTCTCCGCTCCTGCCACATCCATGACCGTTAACCCAAACTGTTCGAGTTCCTCATAGAGAGCGATGAGAGCCGTGTTTTGAACCTCATACAAGGCTTCCAGCTCAAGGACACGCGCCTCAATCTTCTTCTGTTCCTCTGTTCCCACTTGTCCGGCAAGTTCCAACGAACGGAGCCCTAATCGAGCTTGTTCAAGCCGATGATTCAACTCCCCAATTTCGTTCTGTTCAATATCATGTATTTTTTCTTGAATACCATTGGTCTGTTCCAACAAGGAAGACAAGACCGTCAGCGCCTGTTCATGACCAGAAGCTAGAAGGGATTCCCCCTTTTGAATCTGTTTGATCCGCCCAAAAAAGTTCCCCCATTCTCGACGCTCAAACGCTAGCACGTCCGACGGATACTGCTCGCTCAGAATATCGGCTCGGTCCACCCATCGAAAATCCAGTCCGTAGAGATCACGATTGCCGATCTTGAGTTGAATCCGTTCATGCCCTTTGGGTTTGTCTATAGATTCTGATTCAGGAATAATTTCTGTGGCCACCCATTCTCCAAGCACAACATCGCCATCTTTCAACGTGAATTGAATCAGATCTTTTGGCCAAAAATATCCCATTCCGTTAATCATAATTAACACTAATAGTCCGCCGATCATGAGTAAGGACACACTCAGCGCCCCCCCACATAGCCAAATGAATAACGAACCTGAATCAAGAAATTTCTTTATGGAGATTTTTCTCACTGTTCCCTTTTCATTTTTTTAATATCTGCTTCTCACTAAAACGAACGTGGAAGCCCCGCCCTTTGGGCGGGGAGGAAACGTTCAGCCGGCTGCGGCGGCCGGTCACGGTTGTGATTGCCTGTGCGCATGTCAGCTTAAGGAACAAACCATACGGGTTATGAGACGAAATGGCACATCGCCCAGACTTAGCAATATCTGTTTCGAATTATTCGAGAAGATATTCGACGACGCCTTGTGCAAATGTATTGCTCGATGAAGTTGTTTTAAATTTCTTCAAAAGCCCCGCCCTTTGGGCGGGGTTATTTACTACCTACTTTTTACTTTTAACTTTTAAAACTGTGAATACTTCTCCCGAAGACGCTGGCGAATCAACTCGGCCATCGTGTTAATCCCAAAGGTAAACGCAAAAAGAATGAGCCCGGATAGAAACAAGACGCGATACAGCGTTCCGCCATGAGGCGCTTCTGGCATTTCCACGGCAATATTCGCGGATAAGGTTCGAAATCCATTCAAGACACTCCAATCGACAATTGGCGTATTGCCTGTCGCCATCAGAACAATCATGGTTTCGCCAACGGCACGGCCAAAGCCAATCATGAGCGCCGAAAAAATTCCGGGACTCGCTGAAATCAACACAAGACGCGTGAGGGTTTGCCATTTAGTCGCCCCAAGGGCGAGCGAGCCCGCAACCAGATGACGGGGCACATTGGAAAGGGAATCCTCCGCAATACTAAAAATAATCGGGATGACGGCAAATCCCATCGCAAAACTAATCACAATCGCATTTCGTTGATCATAAACCAACCCAAGATGGTCGGTGAGCCATTGTTTATAATTCCCTCCAAACACGACAGCTTCAATCCATGCGTTCGAGGTAAGACAGATGCCGATTGTGACGACCACTGCCATCATGATCAACAATACATCCATTCCATATGTATCAAGTTTTCTAAAGGAGCGCGGTAAAACCTGCCAGAGGAGACAGACCAATCCAATCATCACCGGCAAGATAAGAATCCCCGCCACCACGGCTGGAAAAATCTTCTCTAATAAGGGGGCGAACCACAGGCCCGCCAAAAAGCCTAAGACCACAGACGGGAGCGCAGCCATAATCTCAATGCTGGGCTTCACGACAGACCGAAGATGGGGATGCATGAACATTGCCGTATAGATCGCACCCATGACAGCCAACGGGATGGCCAGAATCATGGCATAAATGGTTCCCTTCAAGGTTCCAAATATCAGAGGCATCATGCCAAACTTCGGTTCAAATTCGTCAGATCCACTTGAAGATTGCCAAATTAGTTCAGGTTCTTCGTAGCCTTCATAGTTGACCGGGAAAAATAACGTTTGAAACGTAATTTCGGGATGCGGATTGTCGATAGAAAAGGTCCGCAAGCGTCCATCCACCCCCAACCACATCCCACCATTAGCCTTGGGTGAAAAACGAAGCGCCCTTGTCGCCGTTGAAACCTCGTCAAATTCCATGATCATCTGACCTGTCGTCGCATGATGCAGAATGACGTGCCCCTGGCTATCTGCCGTCAAGAACCCCTTATCCCGCTGAGAGGGAGAAATGGCTTGGACCGCTCCAGCATGGGCCTGGAATGTGAAAACTTTTCGGAATGGAACGATGGATCGTGCCTTCCTTTCATCCATTGGAACCCAGGTCATCACTTGCCCAGATTGTGTCCCCACGACGAGTGTTCGCTCACCATTCAGATAGGTCAAAGCTGTTACCGCATCTCCAGGTTCACGAACAGCCACCCGTCGAATGTTCGTTTCGTCACCATCCCGTAGCGACCATTCCAACAGTTCGCCCTGTTCTGTCCCAGCCACCAAACGTTTGCCAAAACTATCCAACAGCAGGTGCGTGATATTTGCCTGCTCGGGCATTTTCAACTGTTGCTGCGTGACGATGGCTTCATCTGAGAGTGAAAATTCCCCTGGCTCTTCTACTGTGGTCAACCACAACCCACCAACCGATGTGAGGGCCGCAATAACCTGTTGCTCCTCTTGTTGTGCATGAGCATGACGCACCAATTCCCCCCCATCAGGAATCACCCGTATAGGGTTGCCAACCATGTGAGTTGGGACAATCGTTCGCGTGGAATCTTCAAACTCTGATCGAAATTGAACCGTTACTGGGAACATCAAACCTTCTTGAGTGGCCGCGCTGATTCGATTGCCCTTTTGACCAATGAATACAGCGGACTGTACTGAACCTGAGAAATTAAAGGTCTCTCCCACTTTGGCAAGAGGTGTCCCTTCAGGCATCTTGAAAAATTGCAATTGATTCCTCGCAAAGATGAACGCGACTTCTTGATATTCGTCTAATCCGATGACCGTGGCTTCAGCCGTGAAACCGGCATTCTCTTGAATGGCCACATCGGCCGAAATAGCCCCACTAGTTGCCCGAAACAATGGGACGACCTCCCACATCAAATACAAAAAAATCCCCAAAATACTCACAATAGTGGCAAGACCACCAACCCAAACAACAGCCCCAGCCGAGCGATCCAGGGTGTGTCGCAGACGTCGATGCGCCGTTCGAGTGTTTCGTGTCGCCCATTGGCCAGGCGCTGACAACATTTCTTCGCCAGAGGTAGGAATAGGAGATGGAGTATTCATGGGATTGAAACGATTTGAGTTGTGGAAATCACAGAAAAAGCCACTTCCTCGTCAATCGACAAAGAAGCGGCTCACAAGATTGCTAGCAAACCTATTCAAGATTTCCACGTTGTTTCGCAATAAGATCTGCACTTAACGGGAAATACCCATCTTTGATGACCACGTTTTGCCCTTCTCGACTGTAGACAAAATTCAAAAATTCTTTGACGATTGGAGAGAGAGGTGTATTCGGAGCCTTATTCACATAGACCAATAAAAAGCGTGCCAATGGATACGTCCCTTTTGAGGCGTTCGCAAAGGTCGGTTCTACAAAACTGGCACCATCTTTCATGGCCAACGGGATTGTCCGGACTCCCGACGTGCGATACCCAATACCGCTATATCCCATCCCCGCACGATCTTCCGTCACTCCTTGAACCACAGACGCCGACCCTGGCTGTTCCTTGACTTGATCTCGGTAATCTCCGTTTTGCAAGACTTTCTTTTTGAAAAATCCATAGGTCCCAGAGGCTGAATTCCGACCATATAAACTAATGGGCATCTTCGTATATGGCTCCTTCAATCCCAAGTTTCCCCAGGTAGTAATATCATTCTTATACCCCTGACGACGCGTTTTAGAAAAAGCCGCATCCACCTGCGCCACACTCATCCCGGATATGGGGTTGTCCTTATTGACATAGACGGCTAACGCATCAATCGCCACAGGAAAGGCCGTTGGCTTATATCCAAATTTGGCCTCAAAGGCATCCATTTCCTTGCCCTTCATTTTTCGCGACATGGGACCCAACTGTGCCGTGCCTTCGATCAAGGCCGGGGGCGCCGTACTCGACCCCTTGCCCTCGATTTGAATCTTGACGTTCGGATATTTTTTTCGAAAGCCCTCAGCCCATAACGTCATCAAATTATTGAGCGTATCCGATCCAATACTATTCACATTCCCAGAGACCCCGCTGACACGCGTGTACCCTAGCCACTTGGGGTCATCCATGGATTCTTTGGCTAAGGCGATAGAAGGATCAAACCCTCCAGCACCAGAATATCCTAGCAATAAGCCAAACATGACAGCCCCGATTCCTCTCTGCCATTTCCTCAACGCATTCCTCATGAATCATGCCTCCTTCAATAAGTCAAAATTGTACCTTTTCCAGATTTCTCTCAGGTAACACGTATGTTACGAACGTGTTACATACCCATACATTGTTTTAATTGCTTGCAGTTCGGACCACATTCCATACGCGTTCTTGTATCCGTATCTCCAAAGCAGAATCGACTTAGTGTACGGTCATAAGACCTTCACGCCTACACCGACCCAAAGTTGAAACCAGATCACTCCATCGAATCCACGGAAACTGTTCCACGATCATTTCAGACGTGACCACTTCTTCTGACGCAATAAAATTCAGGACCCGTTGCCATCTTGTCCATCAATCGTTGTTTTGGCCCCCCCCTTTTCTTTCAATGACACCATTTCTCACCTCCAGGATTTCTGTTGATTGGTCGATGATCAAATTGCCCCCGATATCAACTCTGCCATACCAATCCTACTCGCAACATGTTGCCAGCAAGTTGGGATCAGGTTACAGCTCTGTAACGTTTTAGGAGATGATGAACTATTTGACGAGAATGTGGCGTTGAACCACCCAAGAGCCGCACCATTTGCCGGAAGGAGGTGGAATCTCGAACTTAGGTCTCTCCAAATTTTTGTCGATACATTGAGGAAAGAAGAAATGCGCTGACTAACCGGGAACATCTAGGAATATCTTAGATTTCGACTGCAAGCCTGTAGAACGTTCTGCTTATCTTTTGCACCTTTCATAATGGCGTTTAATCCCACCTGGTAATTACCGAACATGAGCAGCCATTCCATGCATTTGGGCCTCATTCTTATGGCCTCCGAAAGCTCTTCCGAAATCGAAATGCTCATCCAGAGCTTTTCAGCCTATGGATTCGAGTTGACTCTCGTCCCAGATGGTGAAACAGCCCTTTCTGCCTGTGACGCTCTCAAGCCAGATTTAATATTTTTAGACGTCACCTTGCCGGGCTTAAGCGGGTTTGACACTTGTCTTCGCCTGAAGGATCAGGATGAGACTAAACATATTCCCGTGATTTTTGTCACACCCCCATCAGATACGGTTAGCTCTGTGAAGGGATTTTCGGTGGGTGCTGTGGATTACGTCACCAGGCCATTTCAAATAGAGGAAGTCATTGCGCGCATCACCACTCATTTGAAAATTCGAAATCTCCAGGTCCTCCTGGAAGAAATAATTTCAAATCTTCAAGAAGAGGTGGCGGAACGCAAGCGGGCTGAAGAAGCACTGCAGGAATCAATGCTCATGGTCCAACAAGCGAATGATCGTATGAAAAATGATCTTGCTGCGGCTGCGCGAGTTCAACAAGCGCTACTCCCTGACACCTTGCCTGCATTCTCCAACGTGAACTTTGCCTGGACGTATCGACCTTGCTCAGAATTAGGTGGGGATTCGTTAAATGTATTTCAACTTGATGCTGACCATGTAGGACTCTACGTGTTGGATGTCAGCGGACATGGAGTCTCCGCATCACTTCTTTCAGTCACTCTCAGCCGCGTATTGATCCCTCGGCGCGACCCCTCTTTCCTCTTTATTAAGGCTAATAGGGCACCTGAAGCAGACACCCTTATTTCTCCTGCGGAAATCGCCACTCGCTTAAATTGCATGTTTCCCATGAGCGAAGAGGGGCGGCAATATTTCACGTTGATCTACGGAATTCTCAATATCCGAAACGGCATGTTTCGGTACACCTGTGCTGGCCACCCGCCTCCCCTCTACCTTGCGCCCAATCAACAGGTGATCCCCTGTGAAATTGGCAATGTCCCGATCGGCCTTTTCGAAGACAGTCACTATGAGGAGGGAACGATCCAACTTCAGCCGGGTGGGCGCCTATTCTTGTATTCGGACGGGGTGCTCGAAGCCAAGGATCCTTCAAAGGAATTCTTCGGTGAGGACCGATTACAAGAAACCTTGGAGGCCACGCAGCCATTGCCGTTACAAGTCAGTGTCGATTCAATCGTGAAGGCCGCGTTAGATTGGACTGGGAACAATCACGCGCAAGATGATTTATCCATCCTCGCCTTCGAATGGACCTCAAACGTGAGCGAACAGCTACACAATCCGAAAGAACAGGTGGTTCTTTCACATCAGTTTTCTGCTCACGCGAGAGAACTCGGCCCCACGCGAGCCATGACGAGAATGGCCCTCAACAATCATGGTTGGCGCTCCGATATAGTAGAAGATATCGTGCTGGCCATTGATGAAGCATGCCAAAACATCATTCGCCATGCTTACCTTGGGGAATGCGATGACCCTATTACTCTGCACATCGAACGTCACCACAATACCGTGGTCGTCGTACTCGAAGATCAGGCCTCAGCGGTCAGTCCTGATTGCATGAACCCTCGTGCGTTTGACGATATTCGTCCTGGCGGGCTGGGCTGTCATTTTATGCGGCAAGTGATGGATACCGTTTCTATCGAACCATCTCCAACAGGGCAAGGGAATCGTCTACGGATGGTCAAAAGCATACATTAACTCATTCCGCAACTGAGCCACACACATGGAACATACAGTCTACGAAGAACAGGGTTATCACATCGTGGCTCTCACCGGAGAAATTGACTTAGAAACCTCTCCCAAGGCTCGCCAATTCTTGCTCGACACTATCGATCAGAGCGCAAAAGTTCTGATTGATATGGCCGCCGTGACCTATATTGATAGTTCCGGTATCGCCACCCTCGTGGAAGCCTTTCAACGAGCCAAGAAAAAGGGTGGGCAGCTCGCCTTTATTTGTCTGAACCCAGCAGTCATCCGCGTGTTGGCCCTAGCCAGACTCGACAAAGTATTTGCCATCCATGCGAATATTGAAAGCGCGATCCATGCTGAGCTCTGACCGCCCCCTTCCGCCTTTCCTTCAAAAAATTGAAGACATAGGACGAGCCACCACTAAATGGGTTGATACCCTGGGATTTGGAGCTTCCTTACTCTATCAATCGGTCCATTGGATCTTTTGGGGAGGTCGTCAAAAACAGAAGGTTCGCCTTGGTCCCATCATCTCACAAATGATGGAAGTCGGTATTTTGGCTTTGCCGATTATCTCACTCGTGTCCATCACCATCGGACTCATGCTGGCTATTCAAGGCATTGATGCCTTGAAAGATTTCGGCGCTGAGCATCAAGTGACCTTCGGAGTCGCCCTATCAGTTGTTCGTGAATTCGCTCCATTGATTACAGGGATTTTAGTGGCTGGCCGTTCAGGTTCGGCCTTTGCCGCTCGCCTGAGCACTATGATGATTAATAATGAAATTGATGCCTTGCGAGTCATGGGCATCAATCCGGTGCGCTTCCTGGTGATTCCCAGCTTGGTGGCTATGACGATCATGGTCCCGGCGCTCACCCTTTGGGCAGATATTGTCGCCCTTCTTGGGGCGGGGCTCTATATCACTACCGATCTTGGCATTTCGATGGGCACCTATGTCGCTCAAACAGTGGGATATCTCGAAACTGACGATGTCTTACATGGACTCGGAAAAAGTCTGGTATTTGGAGGGCTCATCACCATAGTCGGGGTGGTGAATGGCTCATCCGTGACTGGTGGAGCAGAAGGGGTGGGGCATGTGACCACTCGAGCCGTCGTTCATTCCATCTTAGCTATCATATTGGCCGATCTTCTGATTGTTTTTCTGCTCACTCGATAATTATCTATGACGACTCCTCTTTCTGAATCGGAGCCCATGATTGAAGTCACGGACCTCACAACCCATTACGGATCACGCAAAATCTTGAACGGCATTTCGCTCACCGTCAACAAAGGCGAAATCATGGTGATCATGGGTGGCAGCGGTTCAGGCAAAAGCACCTTATTGCGACATCTGATTGGCCTTGAACATCCAAGCAGCGGGTGCATCAAACTTATAGGACAAGACATCGGACTGATGACTGAACAAGCGATGACGTCCTTTTATCGCAAATTGGGCGTCGCCTTTCAAAGTGGCGCGTTGTTCAGTTCGATGACCGTGGGGGAGAACATTATGCTCCCGCTCCGAGAACACACCAAATTGGATCACAAGACCATGGAAATCATGACACGACTCAAGCTGGAAGTCGTGAACTTGGCCGGGTTTGAAAATCTGATGCCCTCCGAACTTTCAGGCGGCATGCTGAAACGAGCAGCATTTGCACGAGCCGTGATCATGGATCCCGTCCTGCTATTTTGCGACGAGCCCTCGGCAGGGTTGGACCCCGTCGTGTCTTCATCATTAGACGAATTGATTCTCCGGCTCCGAGATGCCCTCGACATGACCATCGTGGTGGTTACACATGAACTGGAAAGCGCGTTCCGCATTGCCGACAGAATCACCGTGTTGGATAAAGGCGATATTCTGACCATCGGGACTGTGGACGAGGTTCGTGCATCTGACAACCGACGCATCCAAGACTTGCTGAACCGCCATTTTGAAGAAGAGATCCTCGATCCCGATGAATATATGGCCCGGCTCACTGGAGAACCCAAAGCGACGCTGACCCATGCCTAACAGGCTATTCACTCACTCATTAGAAACCGATTAAGCTGTATGCGCGATTCTCGAAAGAATTATCTCATCGTCGGAGTGTTTGTTCTCACCATGTTGAGTGTCCTCGTCATCTGGCTTGCCGTGCTTTCTGGTAGCACTCAAGCGACCACGGCCTATTACATGGAATTTAACAATGTCATCGGACTTTCTCCCGGCGGTCAAATCCTCTTCGAAGGCTATCCGGTCGGAGAAATCGAGAATATTGTCTTCACGCGAGGTCCTGAATCGTCCGTCTATCGTCTCAATGTCACGATTCGTGAAGGATGGGAGATCCCTAAAGACAGTCTGGCCGTTATGACGCAAGCGAGCCTGCTTTCCGCCATGGTCGTCGACATCCAAGCCGGAGCCTCGAACCACATGCTCGAGCCTGGTGAGCGTATCTCCAGTTTAGGATCTACCAATATCATGACGGCTATGTCATCCGTCGCCGCGAAGTTAGGCAACCTGGCCGATACCAGTTTGAAACCCTTACTTGAAAATCTCTCAGGAGGCACGGATACCCTCACTGCTCTCTCCCAAGATGCCCCTATCATTCTCAATAATGTCAAAACGTTTACCAAGCAATTGACGACCGCCACAACACGGCTCAATCACATTCTCGATCAAAGCGGGGGACACATTGAGACGATCTTAGGAAAGGCCGAGCTGGCTTCTGGAAATATTTCTACTCTGACGACAGATTTCCACCAAACTCGGAAACAATTGGATACCCTCTTGTTCTCTCTTCGAAAGATCGTGCGCAATAATAGTGGAGAGATTGATCATTCTGTCGCTGACCTGCACCATACGTTAGAAGTGGTGGCCAGCCATATCCAAGAAATTAGTTCCAACTTGGAAGCCACGACGCGAAACATGAATGAATTGACGACCGACCTGCGCCGCAACCCGGGGCTTATCGTACGGGGCCGTGAGTTTAGTGACCCGTAAAGGGACATATGAACATGAAAATACCGATAAGGATCTGTTTAATCAGCCTATGTGTAGTCGGGATTTTGGGCTTGCCGGGGTGTTTCGGCGGGCAACCCTCGCCGGATAATTTTTATCGATTAAACGTGGCCGATCCAGAAACACGATTAGATCCGGCCCCTTTACGGGGAGCGCTTCAAGTCACACGGCCTAGGGCTGATGCCCTGACCAGTGAGCGGCATCTCGTTTATCGCAAAGACGACAATATTTCCCAACTCAATCACCATGCCTACCATCGATGGGTAGACTCGCCAACCCTCTTATTACAACAAGAAATGACCCAGTATTTAAGAAAAGCTGGACTCGCCCAACAAGTGGTTACATCGGAAATGCGCACGAAAGCCGACTACGCCTTATCCTGTCGGATTGCGAAATTAGAACGAGTGCTCGATCATTCCCCTCGCGTCATTTTGGAGCTTGAACTCGGAATCACCTCGATAAAAGATCGCCGAACAGTTTTACTACGCACCTATCGAGAAGAAGAACCCACCATGGACCTTGAAGTCGGCACCTCCGTTGAGGCCTACAACCAAGCTCTTTCGACAATCCTACATCGCTTCATCAACGACGCATCAAAACTCCCACTCCTCAAACTCACCAACAACAAGTTCTGATTTATTTTTCTGAGGCGAAACGAAAGGGGCAAGGAATGGCCTAGAATCTTTTAGGCCACCCGAAGAGAAGTGGTCCGCAATTGGGGTCATTGCTTAACCTTGCAATTGGGGTAATTGCTTAACCTTGCATAATTGGGGTCATTGCTTAATCTTGCATTACTTCTTCACCTTAAATTGCAGCCAACTCAACCCCCGTGTTCCGAGCATCCAATCAATACATGCCATGTAAGGTCAGACAATGACGCCACCGTAGCCGCCATAAAGTCAATCCTCAGGCCTGACGCCCTACTTACTATCTCATGAAGCACGCAACCTGACCCGATATTTGATGCACGCAACCTGACCCCATATTCATTAAGGCCTACAACCACCCACATTCAACCGTCAAGTGCACCACGTGCTTTCCGAAAGACTTCATACGGGGTTCGATAGTTCAAACACTTCCGTGGACGATTGTTCAAGAGCTTTTCGATGCGATTGATCTCCCCAGGCTCCAACTCATGGAAGTTGCTGCCTTTGGGGAGAAATCGGCGGATTAATCCGTTCATCTGTTCCACGCTGCCTTTCTCCCAACTGTGATACGGCGCACAAAAAAATGACTGGGTGCCCAAGGTCTCGTTGATTTCTTCATGGCAGGTGTTTTCACTGCCATTATCATACGTGATGGATTGTTTGAGCGGAGCGGGATAGGCGCTCAGTCTCCGACACACCGCCTGGTGGGTGGCGGTGGCGGTCTTGTTTGCGAGGACACTGATGTGTGTCAGGCAGCTCTTGCGCTCGACCAAGACATTCAGTCCATGCTGGCGATCCCCTGCCACAATCATATCAGCCTCCCAGTGGCCATACTCTTGCCGTGTGTCCACCGCTTTCGGACGCTGTTCTAGGCCTATTCGGTTTTTGATTCGCTCGGCGGTCTTCCGATAGGGCCGCTTCGGTTTTCGTTTGAGATGGTGGCGAGGCAGACAGCCAATGAAGTCAGGGGCCACGCAATAGATGTATTGATAAATGGCTTCATGGCACACCGTCGGCAACTCCCCTTGCTGCTTGAGGCGTCCCGCGATTAATTCTGGCGTCCAGCCTTTGTGCAATTGCTGTTGTACATACGCACGGACCTGTTTGGATTTGAGGCGCTCCCGGCGCACGCGGGCTTGCAGACGGTAGTCAGCGAGGAGCTGAGCCCCGCAGGGGAAATACTCCTTGCCACACCAGCGATTCCGCTTCAGTTCGCGACTGATGCTCGTATGGCTTCGCCGTAAACGTTGCGCCATGTCGCGGAGGGTGAGCTTCTCTTTCCGCCACCAAGAGATGAGTGTCCGTTCTTTGTGATCAAAATGCTTATAACCCTTGGGCATACACCACCTCCTGTTACATCAGAATAACGTGGTGCACTTCGTTTTAGAATACGGGCATGTAAGGTCAGACAATGACGCCACCGTAGCCGCCATAAAGTCAATCCATCAGGCCTGATGGCCTACTTACTATCTCATGAAGCACGCAACCTGACCCGATATTTTATGCACGCAACCTGACCCCATATTCATTAAGGCCTACAACCAAGCTCTCTCAAATATTCTCCATCGGTTCATCTCGGACGCATCAAAACTCTCCCTCCTCAAGCTCACCAACTCCAACATGTGATTTCCCTGGCTTTCCCTACCAATTGAAATCATAGGTAGGCCATGGGTACGTCATGGTGATAACCAATGCTGGCAATGAAATATGAAAAATAATTCAACATAACGACGACTGCCGTCCGGCCATCGGGATGGACGCTCTTATCAACTGGCGGGCCTTGTCTGAGCGCAGCGAGTTGGTCCGCTCTCCTAAGGTTGGCGTCCGTCCTATCTTAATGAGGCCGGACTGGGCATCACTGGTTTTGGCCACTTTTGCCGAAACAAAAGTAGCTCGACTGCCGGGACGAAACCCGGCTTTTCCAAACGACCGAGTCAAGCCACAGCAAAAATAAGGAAAAGGGAAATATAACGCAGAAAAATGCGTTCACTTGCAGAGCATGGAGGGAACTAGATCGACAATGGCCTTCCCATTAAAACTCGTGCCCCGCTCTATTTTATATCATCAATACTTGACCTCCAAACTCAAACGCAGCATAAGTGCTTAAACCCCAGCCACGGTTGAATATCAATAAACGATTCCTGAGAATTTTTAATCGCCGCAAACAGTGGAACGCGATTGTAGCCTGTTGAGTCAGCAATTACGGCGGTATAGTGCAGCGTCATAACATGTGGCTCTCGCATAGAAGTCACCCGCAATCGTACGGGAGGCCTAACGGTATGGATTTCACCTGCGATCTACAAGCGTCGTCAGACTCAACGGTCTGTTAGGTGATTTCCGAATACGCCACGAACCAAGCATCAAGTCAGTACCCCGGAAGCCTCATTGACAAACATCGCTTCCACCTTGCGTTTCAAATCGGTGCGAACACTCTCGCTCTCCTTGAGAGCTTTTATCTGAGCTTGATCCCATTGTTCGTCTCCGAGGTAGGCCATCCACTGAGCTGCTCCGCAGTGTGCTTTTCGTATTCGAAGGTCGTAGTCGAATTGCTGAAGAAAACCAGGCCATGGGCGACTTTCCGGGTCCACCGATCTGAGTGTAAGCCCAGGATTTAGCACCATCGCGTTTGAGATCCGAGAGTTAATGTGTGAATCACCGAAACTGTAACCAATGATCGTCAACTCGTCCAGTTCAATTAGCACGTCGGAAAAGATTTTCAACTTTTCTTCGCCCTTCTTTACATTGGTGGTTTTGCTGTACTTTCTGCCACCCGTTAGCAAGGCTCGCTTAACGATGTCGAGCGTGCCATCCAGGCCAGTTATTATTTTGTCTTTGCCTGAGGGAATTCGTCGTCCTAGATGATAGTACCCCATGGACTCAATCATCTCGAAATCCAACATCAGCGCCATTGATCCAGAGCGCTCAAGCGACTGATTGCAAATGAGCGTGCTGTCTTGGTACTCAAACTCACTAAATCCGCCATGCAATCGAACTAGATTTACTCCCTTTCTGCCCTTTATCCATCCAGCAGCATCCACGCTTAGTTGATCACGCTGCAAGCACGATAGCTGGACCTTTCTATTCAGCTCAAGGTTGCTAACAGGAAAGGTGATCTTTTCTAAGTCGCCATAGGTAATGGGTATACCTAGATCAATTGCAAGACACTCAAGATAGAGGTCATGGTTGAGGGAAAAGACCCAAGTCTCTCTGGTGGAAAACAAGTTGCACAAATTCGAAAACCAGGGCTTGTTCAGCGCGTAGAGAGTTTTGTAGGATTCCCTCTGATATGCGACGAGAATTTTGTAAAGGATGCCGTAGAAGAAATCAAAAAGAAAATGATACGAATCTTTATCTGGCTGCGTTTTTTGTGGAAGGTCCCCAAGAGCCTCTATGTTTGCTAATAATTCTTCATAGTTATTTCCAAGGTTCCCTTTGTATTTAAGAACGAGATTCAACACTTCATGAATAGCTGATTTGTTGATTGGGCGATCTGCACCATATGGATTCTTGGTGGAGAGCATGTCAGTAACCCTTGACATGTTGGGTTCGTTAAACAGATTCAGAAACACGCTGGTCACTTCGGCTGTCAAAGGCATGCCGAGGTCATAGGAAAAGCCAGCCCCCAATAGCAGTCCCGTACGCATGTCTTTTCTTTTCGTCCTTCTCTTCATGTTGCGAGGCCCTATCCGCCTAGCAGATGGCGGGAACAGGCATGACGTAGCGCCCGGAGGCCCCGTCGCACTACTCGAGAATTGTTGCGCACCTATCGGTCGGATGCAACGCGCTGATTGAAGACCCGTATCGCAATTTGCCCTCGTCTAAAACTTCAGCTTGTTTTTTGTCAGAAAAGGACATCGCGTAGCTCATTGAGCGTAATCGCACGCACCCCGATCCTTGCTGCAAGCTCTCGCTGGGCCGAGTCTTCGGAGACCAGAACTTCGCCTTCGCAAAGGTAGAGGAAGTGAGCAACGTCCATGCCATCATTTCTGTGACAGTCTTGATTGGTACTCTCTTGAGTGGTTAACTTCACCGTCAGGACCTTCAAGAAATTGTAGCCAATGCCATTGTAGCTATTGCAAACTCTATAAATCAGCTCATTAGAGGGTGATTCGATGGCCAGGTTCGTTGCCTCTGCAGCGAGCCCCATTTTCACTAGATACTCGTTCAGGGAAATGGCATCGGTGAGAAGCCAGTGGCAGAAATCCGCAAAACTGCCTGCCAATACTTCGCTGGGTATCATTCCTATTGGATCAACATTGGAAGCGTCATGACCTTCGAACAAACGCCGAGCCTCCTGTGCCCCAGCTTCCGTACAACGACCAAAGATACTCTCAAACCTTTGATCATATGAGGCGAAATAGTCTAAAGAAAATTCAGGCGTGGCAGCAGCGAGGGCATGACCAAAGTCCGCGAGAGTATCGGTTTGGTCAAGAGCTTTCAAAATGTTTGCCAAGGACCCCAGTCTCTTCTCAATGAAATTAAATTCGACCGAGAGTGCTGGGAAGCTACTGAAGATAACCTGTTCCGGCATCCTACCGTCGATCCACCCGTTCAACGTTCGGAGGCCTGCTCGACGTCTGCGGAATTCATCCTCTGACTTGGTCACGCCGTGAAGCAGCTCAATCGCGGTTAGCACCGACGTGCGTAGCCGATTGGATTCGAGCATTGACGCAAAACTTCCCCCCGCCGCACGGATTGCACTGGTATCAGCGTAGTACGAATCAGCCATTGGTTTATCCGTCAACGTAAAGGGTTAGGATTGTCTGGACCATCGCGCCTACTGCCAGCACCTGGCATCGCCAAGCCGCAACGAGAGAATTGCGGGGAAAGGCTTCACTCACGATCACACTAAGCCGCCTTGCTTCCCTCAGATACGCGCAACATGATTAGATGGATCCGCATAAATTTGGGGCCATGTGATAAATTGGCATATTTTCCTCCTGAATCCAGTCAACCATTAGGCGGAATCACTTGCGGCTCTACCCTGCGCCCATGCACCATTGATCGTCTCCCCCCTCACCCTTCCCTCTCCCCCAAGTGGGGCGAGGGTCAAAAGAACGTTGGCCATTGGCAGAGGAGTGTTCGGCTAATTTTGGAGATCAGGCGCCTTTTGTTTGAATGCATTTTGGGTCAGGTAATGAAATTATACTTTCCGCTATTTGGTAGATTAATCCCTGGAGATTGGCAACACCACCTCGACTGTGGTGCCCTTGCCTAATTCACTCTGAACACGAAGTTGACCATTCAGCAATTGGACCAGATGCTTGACGATAGATAAACCCAGGCCTGTCCCGCCTTCTTCCCGTGAACGCGCACGATCCACACGGTAAAACCGCTCGGTGATTCGAGATAGGTCGGTTGAAGGAATTCCCTGCCCCGTATCCTTCACCTGCAAGACGATCGATGATTCCAATCGCTGCACCAGAAATGAAATACTCCCACCGTCAGATGAATATTTAATCGCATTGTCGACAAGATTGACGAGGACTTGAACCACGCGGTCACGGTCAGCCCATACGCAGGCCATTTCATCAATCTGGTTAAGGAACTGAAGGCATTTCTTTTGGCCCTGAGACTGAAGCATTTCGGTCACCTCATCAACCACATCTTTCAATCCGACCGATTTCCACCGGAGGACGACTTTCCCAGATTCAATCTCTGAGAGACTTCGCAAGTCATCCACTAATCGATTGAGTCTCTCTGCATGTTGATGCGCCACATGCACAAATTTACGATTATTTGGTGTTTCGAGAGACGGTTCATCAATTAACGTCTCCAGATATCCAATGATCGCGGCTAGCGGCGTTCGTAATTCATGCGACACATTATCAATAAATTCAGCCCGGACTTGTTCCAAGCGACGCAATTGGGTGACATCATGCAACACAATCACGCTCCCATTTTTCTGATTGGCCAAAGGAAACGGCAATCCATACACTTCAACGGTCATTCGTGCCGGTACATGGATCACAACTTCTACACGTTGCTGCTCATGGAGGGCCAGATCTCGACACCCTTCGACTAATTCCGCTAATTCCTTATTGCGAATGACTTCCCACACTGACTGCCCTTGCAACTGCGGTTCATCTAACCCAAGAATTCGGCAAGCACTGGCATTGGTAAAAAGAATCTGTCCTTGAGAATCAAAGGCCACGACCCCTTCCAGCAAATTTTGAACAATAGCTGAAATTTTCGCTCGTTCCTCTTCAAGGTTACCTATCCGTGCTTGTATGTGTTTGACCGTTTGCTCAAATTCTAAACTCAATGACTCCCGTGAGATCGGTAGAAAAGAACGACTCTGTGAGCCATCCGTGACTTGCTGTAATTCGACAAGGTTGGCGCGAATCGACTCTTCCCTGTCACAAGTCTGACTCCAAGTCTTCTGAGTGATCCTATACGCCACGCTCAGCAAAGCGATCCCCAGCAACCCGACTACCCACCATGACCCGCCCCAGGCCAGACCGGCCCCAACCACGAACATGGCGACAACCATCCAACCAACAAGCACAAACGGAGGATTACCCATGACTGGTTCTCACTGACAGAAGCAACCGATTATCAATCCATTTCAGCATCAAAACGATATCCCACACCTTTCACGGTCACCACTCGCTTTTGTTCCTCTCCCAACTTTTCTCGAAGCCGTCGGATATGGACATCCACTGTACGCGACTCAATATCAACGGCATTGGCATATCCCCACACCGTTTCCATAATTTGTTCCCGATTGAGTACCCGTCCATTGGCCTTCATCAGACGGCATAATAGATCAAACTCTTTGACGGTCAGATCCACCGTTTTTCCTGCAATCAAAACCTGATGTTTCCCCTCATCCACGAGTAAGGTTCCAACATGGTTCACGGAGGGAAGGTCTTGGGGCAGTCCGCGTCGCAAGACGGCTTTGACCCGAGCCACAAGTTCACGAGGACTAAAGGGTTTCACTATATAATCATCCGCACCCATCTCAAGGCCCACGATGCGATCCACTTCTTCTGCCTTGGCGGTTAACATGATGATGGACACCGACGCAGTTTTAGAATCTTTACGGAGTTTGCGACACACCTCTAACCCATCCACGCCCGGCAACATGAGATCGAGTACAATCAAATCAGGATTTCGCTCCCTGGCTAATTGCAGCGCCGTCTCCCCGTCTCGAGCTTCCAGACAGTTGAGGCCCTCTTTTTCGAGATGATAGCGAACAAGGTCAACCAGATCCTTTTCATCATCGACGACTAACACCGTTGCAGACATAACTGTTTCTCCTCATGATTGCCCATCAGCACCCCAGCTTTCCGTCGCACCACACGTCTATTGGTATTTCTTGAAATATCGCTGAATCACCGGCATGGCATAGCCAACTTTTTTACAGAAGCGACCCAATGAATTGGAGAACTTATATAGATTCTTCACCGTAGGACCAAGCGAGGCCATTATAAAGGAAGGGGCGAAACCATGCTCCACGCATGAAGTAATTCGCCTAAAAAATTCGAAAGTTCGAGATAAGGAAGATCATCGCTAATGATGAAAAGTCTAGCATAGGCAGGAAGAAGAAGTGAAAAAACTAAGCCAAAGTCTTATTCTAAAAAGATGACCACAGCTCCTACAGATGGGGTTAATCAAAGACCACGATTTTGCGGCTGTAGATCAAGCCGCGCCTTTCGATATGTAAAATGCTGGGATCCAAAATGTTCCCCCGATACTCGTTGATAAACCCCGATATCCTGGAGACCAACCCTTTTGGGTCCTGACAGACAATGAGAAAAATGGGCGTCGAATCAGACATGGAGCTCCCACACTGAAGTCAGGATGACTGCGAGATAATTTTCGCGAATGTTGTTGATACTATGCAGCATCTAACTGGATAGGGGATTGGCTCCCTTCCCTCCCTGGAAGTTCGCTAATCATATCGAAAGGAGCAAGGCAGGTAAAAACCGCTAGCTTGCGGGTTGATCGTAATCAGCGACCTCGACAAAGAAATACGTATGGCAGGCTCGATCAATGAACTTTTTTGACAAATTCGGCGGCACGCTATTGAATTTTGCAATACTGATGATCTGTTCAATTAAATCACGAGGATGACAACTTCGCATATTGAGTTCATATTTGGCATACACATCTTGCAAAAGATAATCGACGGCACCTTCGTCATACGGCACACCTTTTTTCATACATACTTCTTGAAAGATCTGCTTGAAACGTTCTGGTGTCGGGTCTGCAATGTAGATTTTATTTCGAATACGTCGAAGAAAGGCTTCATCTGCCAATTTGGCCGGCTCTAAGTTTGTGGCAAACAAGACAATCGTATCGAAGGGAAGTTGAAAAACTTTTCCGGTATGCAGCGTCAGATAATCCACCCGCTTTTCTAATGGCACAATCCACCGATTTAATAGATCTCTGGGGCGCACCAACTGCCGGCCAAAGTCGTCAATCAGAAAGACACCGCCGTTGGCTTTGATATGTGGAGGCGCCTTATAATATTTCGCGGAGGCGTTAAAATTTAAATCCAATGTCGACATGGTCAACTCACCGCCCGCAAACTCAATCGGACGTTTACACAGCACCCATCGGGTATCATATTCTTTTTTACCTTCAATCAAGGATCGTGACGCTTCTTGGGGGACATCTACTTTTACATGGGTAATGGCATCATATACCTGAATAATTTGACCATCCACTTCCATGGCATAGGGAATATAAATTTCCCCGCCCCCTACGGCTTCCAACATTTTTCCGATGGCTTCGGCCAGGACTGTTTTCCCATTCCCGGGAGGTCCATATAAAAAAACAGCCCAACCAGAATTCACGGCCTCTCCAAGTTGATCAACCGTGCCAGGGGTCAAGACTAAATGTTCCGTGGCCGCGGTCACCGTCCGCCGATCAATGGTCAATCCGTTGACGGGCTGACTTTTCACCATCGCGATATATTGATCAAGGCTTACGGGTGCTGGGCCTACATACCGACAGAGATCCATAAACCCCTTTGCTCGGTCACGCCCCGCCTCTGTCAACACGTATCGGAGTAACACGCCAAGCGATTCTCCATGGCCCTTCACCTCACAGTATTTCTCCCTTTGGATCAGCGTAAAGAGTTCTTTCATGACCCCATACGGCAACTTCATGATGTCCCCGGCCGTTCGCTCGGTCAGCTCTCCCTGAGTGAATAAGGTTCGTACCAACAATTGCACTAAGAGTTCTTCCGGCACGCCCGTTTCTGCAATAGTTGTCGGCGCGGTAATCACTCGTGAGTTGGGGACGGCTTTCGGAGCCTTATCAGCCGAGGCGAATTCTTCTGTGGCATTCCCATAATTTGGGATGGTAATCGTATCGCTCATTCGTACACTCCTTTATTCGTTCCACAAAAAGGATGGATGAAAACTTCTTCCACGGGAATTTTCTCTTTCACGAAGTCCGTAATCCCTGTAACATTATAGATACCGTATATTGATGTACCGCATCGTGCTCTTCCTTGGCTCTAAAACATCAACCTTATTCAGGTAAGGATGGCAAGCTAGTGACAATCGTCTGGCTCTTCTTGGCACTCATGTTCTTCACTTGGGGATGCACAGAATCGGCACCCGAGAGTACCATCCGCCTTGGATTAGCCATTGCCCCCACAAACCTTGACCCTCGCTTGGCAACCGATGCCCCCTCTGCTCGAGTCAATCGGCTCTTGTATTCACGCCTCGTCGATTTCGCGGAGGATGCGACTCCCATTCCCGCTCTCGCAACGTGGGAAGCACTCACCCCAATCCATTATCGCTTTCATCTCATCGAACCCAGGCCAACATTTCCCAATGGCGCTCAACTCACCGCACAGGACGTCCAAGAAAC
This sequence comes from Nitrospirales bacterium, assembly GCA_965248225.1. Taxonomy (GTDB): domain Bacteria; phylum Nitrospirota; class Nitrospiria; order Nitrospirales; family UBA8639; genus Nitrospira_E. The sequence continues at coordinate 1,175,314 of CBDFIV010000015.1, read as the reverse complement.
GTATGCCTCCTTACTAGATCCGAAAACGGTCTCACCTCATCGAGGTCTCTTGCAAAATATTAGTCGAATGCACACACCCTCAGAATCGACCATAGACTTCTTCTTGTTACACCCAGATCCCTTATTTCCTAGCTATTTAGTTATCGGCATTCTTCCGGCAAACCTTATTGCGATCAACCATCCGTTTCACGAAAACCCTGTTGGCAGTGGGCCATTCCTCTTTCACAAAAGGCCCGATGCCTCGCGCCTCATTCTCCAACGACGCAAGGACGCCCAACTCATTGAATTTGTGAAGGTTCTCAACCCAACAGTCCGAACATTGAAGTTGTTGGCTGGGGAAATTCACCTTCTCCAAAATGATCTACCGCCAGAATTGGTGACCTATCTCGCGGAAAACCCTTCCATTTCGTTTCAGCACAAGCAAGGGTCAAAATTTGCCTACATCGGCTTCAATCATCAGGATCCAGTCGTCGGTCAAAATCTCGTGAGGAAAGCCATTGCCCATGCGATTAATCGTGAACAGATCATTCAATACGCATTGGGAGGGCGAGCCCAGCTTGCCCAAGCCCTCTTTCCCCCAAGCCATTGGGTAGGAGCTTCTCAGTTAGAAGGCTATCCCTATGACCCCGCGCGGGCAAAGGAATTGTTACGCCAAGCGGGTTTCACGAGTGAGCGGTCACCGACACTGATTTATAAAACCTCGACGGACCCGTTTCGATTACGATTGGCCACGATCATCCAAGAACAACTCCAGCAGGTCGGCATTCACATGTCGATTCACAGTCATGACTGGGGAACATTTTACGGAGATATCAAAGCCGGGCATTTTCAGATGTATAGCCTGGCATGGGTCGGCCTCAAAACTCCGGATATCTTTCGACATGCCTTCCACAGTGAATCGGTCCCTCCACTCGGGGTCAATCGTGGACGATACACCGATCCGTTAACCGATGATCTCATTGCAGAAGCGGAGCGCACATCTCAAACCAACCAACAACAAAGGATCTACCAATCACTACAAGCGCGCCTATTGGATACTCTCCCTTATTTACCTCTTTGGTATGAAGAGAACGTTGCTCTCTCAACCACAGCCATACGCGGCTATACAGTCCGAACAGATGGCAATTTCGATGGCCTGTTGGACATTCAGTGGACATCATCAACCACTCTCACTCAACAAGCCAGGCAAACAAATCAATGATCATGGCATGGGAAATTTCTCACTTCGTTATTGACTATTTTTGCACGGGCTGCGCTTCATCCTCCCTTTAACGATGTCACATTTCATTGTAAAGAGAATGATAAGTGCGTTGGTTGGATTACTTGGTGTGGTCAGTCTCGTGTTTTTTCTGATTCACATGATTCCTGGCGACCCCATTGATGTCATGCTCGGCGAGTCAGCTCTCGCTGCTGATCGAGAAGCCTTACGTCAGGGGTTAGGCTTACACCTGCCACTCTACGAACAATGGTGGAATTATCTCACCGCGCTGGCTCAAGCCGACTTTGGCCATTCCTTATTTTCTGGGCGCCCCATCATCGATCTCCTCTTAGAACGCATTCCCGTGACGCTACATCTCAGCATCATCGCCTTGATGGTCGCCATCATCATTGCGCTGCCACTTGGTCTGTTGGCCGCCACTCGTCAACATTCGATCTACGATTACGGAAGCATGGGCTTTGCATTATTCGGCATGTCCATCCCTAATTTCTGGATGGGCCCGTTATTGATTTTAGTGGGTGCCTTGTGGCTAGGCTGGTTCCCCGTGAGTGGGCAAGAAGGCTGGAATGCCGTCGTCCTCCCTGCCTTAACATTGGGCACGGCCATGGCCGCCATCTTGGCCAGAATGATTCGCAGTAGCCTGTTAGAAATTTTAGGGGAGGACTTTCTCCGAACCGCGCGCGCGAAGGGACTCTCAACCATGAAAGCCATTTTCATTCATGCCCTTCCCAACGCCCTCTTGCCTGTCCTGACACTCTTGGGGCTTCAACTTGGTGGGTTACTGGGCGGCGCCGTCATTACGGAAACTGTGTTTGCCTGGCCCGGATTAGGCCTCCTCATAATCGAAGCCATCCAGCAACGCGATTATCCCGTTGTCCAGGCAGCCGTGCTCTGCATCAGCGTGACCTATATCCTCGTCAATCTCTTGACCGACCTGCTCTACGCTTGGCTCGACCCTCGCATCAATTGGCAGAGCCCATCATGATGCGACTGTGGTTCCCCCTCAGCATTATTGGTATGTGGGGAATGATGGCGTTGGCCAGTCCCATGCTTCACCTCACACCCAACACCATTGACCTCACCCACATACTCGTACCGCCCGACCAGAACTCCTGGTTAGGCTTTGATGAACTTGGGCGTTCGATGGCCGATCGCCTCATCACAGGGGCAACAACGTCTTTTTTGGTGTCGCTCAGCGTCGTGGCATTGGGCCTTCTCATCGGCGTGATTCTAGGAATCTCCAGCGGATACTTCGGGGGTTGGGTGGATCAGGTCTTCGTTCGAATCGTCGACATCATGCTGGCTTTTCCTGGCCTACTCTTGGCCATTGCCTTAGCGGGAGCACTGGGTCCGGGAATTGAAAATGTCGTATTTGCGTTAGTCATTGTAGGATGGGTGGGCTATGCACGTTTGGCACGGGGACAGGTGTTAACACTCAAACACGCCGATCACGTGGTCGCCGCCCAAGCGATTGGGGCCTCACCCTGGCGAATCATGGGGCGCCATCTGCTTCCCCTCATCATCGCCCCACTGATTATTGAAGTCAGCTTTGGTATCGCCGGCGCCATCATCGCCGAAGCTGGGTTGTCATTTTTAGGATTGGGGGTCCAGCCACCCCAGGCCTCGTGGGGCAGCATGATTCGAGATGGTACACGTTATATGTTAGTGGCACCGCACTTGGTCCTCATACCCGGCCTCACACTCATGGCTGTTGTTCTCGCTGCCAACCTTCTGGGCGACTGGCTTCGTGATTGGCTAGATGTGAAAGAACCAAAAAAGATGGGATAAGAAAATTTCAACGAAAAGATTCAAACCCCTTAATCAACGGTGACTTTCTGATTCAGATCTGAGGAATGACGGCCTGAAATATCTCTAATAAATCCTGAATAGGAAGGGTGCAATCCATTGTTCCAGGAATTGAGGGACAATTCGATGGGAAATTCTTGGCCATTTTTCCTCAACCCATGAAGTGAGAGAGTTTTTCTCAGAACACGAGCTTCCCCCGTCGTCTGAAGCCGCTCCATTCCGTTGACATGCGCTTCCCGATATCGGGTGGGCATAATGGTCGTAAGGGGCTGGCCAAAAATTTCTTCGGTGGAATACCCGAACATCGATTCAGCCGCAGGATTCCAGGACATAATACGACCATGATGATTGGCTAACACAATGGCATCATTGGCTGCATGGAAAACTGCTTGAAAACGTCGTTCGCTTTCCAATAAGGCATAATGCGCCTGTTCAATCTTTTTCCCAAGATGTTGCGCCTTCAACGCGTGACGAATAGCCGTTTTGATTTCTGACCGGTTAATGGGTTTGTGGAGAAAGTCAAAGGCACCAAGATTCTCCAGAGGCCCAGTTACAGAATCAAGCGTTGTACAGCTTGTCAGAATAATGATAGGAAGTCCGGGAGCCAACTTCCCCATCCCTTCAAGAACAAGCAGCCCATCGATGTCAGGAAGTCGGATATCTAACAGTACGCAGTCATACGAACAATCTTTCACTCGCTCGAGAGCTGCACTTCCTGTTGTGGCCACATCAATCTCATATCCTTCCCCTTCAAGAAGATCCTGTAACGTGAGAACAATATCTGGTTCATCATCGACCAATAGAATGGTGGATGAAGATGTTGGAGGAAATAGATGACTCATAGATTCCCTCCTCGATAGGTGCAAGAAGCCTTCCTCACCACTGACAAATTTGACTGACAAAATAGATCCATGAATAGAATGGACAGCAAGCTCTATACCAAGACCTCACGTTTCAATCCAAAGAGGGCGCCACCTTTTGAAATCCTTATTTTTCCAGGGAAAATAACCATCGGAGGGTAAGAGCCAACAGCTCCAATACAAATTGAACCTAACCATTTGGATACATGAGGTTATCCAACCCGATACATAAATTCTCTGAAGAGCTTAGCTAGACCACTGCAAGAAAGAAAAACCGTTATGGGAAGGTAAAGACGTTTTAACCCCCTCTAAGTTGCAGGCAAAATGGGAAGGGAGGCTACCCGTCACACAGAAAGGATTGAAAGGAAGGCCGTTAAAAAAAGAGTTGCCAGTGTGAGTTTCAGCTCCAAGCTCATATCAACACTGCAACGATCTGGCGTGGCCGGCCCGTGAATGAATACGACAGAACTACTGCATCCTGACGCCTGGGAATAGTCCCGTTTATTCCTCCCTTGTTAATAATCGTCACAGACATGACGATTTTTGTTCTCTTCGGAAAATTTCTCAAAGGGCATTTGCGGCATCATGCCTACAGCTAGCTTGCTGCATTCCCGCATTTTCTGGATTTCCGGACGATTCATCATGTCCTTGCCATAGGCCATGGCTGTGTCCTGAGCCGCATCGCGGTTCCCGCTTCTGCACATGGCTGTAATCTCGGCTTCCATTTTTTTCCCTTCTTCCTCTAATCCCTTAAATGCCGACTGATCAAGACCTTTCATGCAAGCCATGGCCTCCTGCATTTTTCCCATATCCATCTGCTGCATATTTCTCTGCATCTGCTGCATTTTCTCCATATCCATTGGCATATTGGGCGGCATACCAGGATTGTCTTGGGCAAACGCAACAACTGGGAAAAGAAAAAGAATAAAGATCAGGTGTCTCATGGGAAAATCTCCTATTTGGCTAAAAACATTCCAAAAAAATGATGCTTGAATAAATCTTGCGGAGAATACTTGCTCGTATTTCTCTTGGTTCTTGGCATAGTCTTGAGAGAGGGGGGAGCCAGATATGTACCAAAGATGAGATAGAAGGGCAAACCAATCAACAAACAACCTAAAGACCAAGAGCCTCTGCGGTAATAACCATAGAGGCTCTTTCAGCCTTTTGCCCTGTGACGAATATCTTACATCCTTACAGCACTTGTCTTTCGACGATAGGATCGATAGTCACAACACCCAGCAATTCCAATCCAAAGCGAGGATTCTCCTCAATTTCATTGGCATAGAGACGACCTTTGGGCGCATCAAATTTTATGTCTAACGTCCTGATTTATCTAGGGATGGATTCAAGTTCGAAGTGCGACACGCAATCCATTTCAAAATTCCAAGGGGCTTGATGATTTTTCAATCGCAAAGATTTCAAGATTAGTTCTCTGTTTCATAAAAAAAGGCGATGGTAACTATGGAGTTCGCCATCGCCTTTTTTTGTCTCACTTGACGAACATGTTCGATAAACCAAATTCAAACAGCCCCTTCAACATTATCCAGGCGATTCAGGGGATTCTTTTTTTTCAATAGGCAATGGAAAGGAGATAATGATTCCACCCATGACATCCCCCAATTTGAAGTCTCGTTTTCCACTCAGAATATGTCCATTGTGACAATTCACACAGGCCTTAGAAACCGCTCGATCCGCATAGATGGCTTTAAAGAACCGTTTGTCCCCTCTGGTGATAATCCCGCTATAGACCTCATCGGGATCCTCGGAAACCACTTGCAACCCCGCTTCTTCAAAAACGTTACTCGGCCCATTCTCCTCAAAAATAGGCCACAGACTCGCCAGACGATACCGGAGGCCAGACCCACCCATTTCGACCACCCGTCCTGCCATTAAGAGCATTTGTGCCGGCAGGGGAAGGGCCTTTCGTTGTTTCCAGGATTCGGTCGCCACCACAACGCGCTCTTCCTGCAATCGGTCCACGACATGAGTAGCATAAATAGCCCGGTCCGCTGCAATAACTGCATGAATATAATTGGCCACAACTTCAGGTGAGAAGTCCACCTCCAACTTCTCCTCATCAGCAGCAAAGGTTATCCCTATACACCCAAATAAAATCACGGCACTCAAAACTGACCTGCCAATGACGCGCTTCATGTTCATAACCACCCCTCCTTTCGCTACTTCAAAACTCGTGGGAAGACCTTGAACCCGATCAAATCTGCTTTGGGAGTCTCCTGCTCGACCACAATTTTCTCATAAACCTCAAGAGCCTCAAAGGGAAACAAGGCCCATATCTCCTCTACGGAATTTGCCGTCTAATCGAAGGAATAATTTCCTGTCCCTCTTGCAATAACTCCAAGCCAAACCTGGGGTTTTCCTCAATTTCATGCGCACTCCGCCGGCCTTGCGGAGACTGAAAGGTAAACTGTGTCGGCGTCACGCTATTCGCTTTAACGACGACCGTGTGTTCCAAAAACTTCTTAACGCCAGGATGCCAGGCAGCTAACACATACTCCCCAGGTGGAACATCGGTGATATGAAAGTTTCCATCTTCTTTGGTAATGGAAAAATAGGGATTCTCGGCCACTAACCCCCAGGAATACATATAGGGATGAAACCCACATTGCATCACAAAAATATTCCGGCCTTTTCGTAAATGAATTTTTTCTACCATCGGCTTACCGGCCATGTATTTTTTTCCAAAAATTCCCGCAAGCTCGAGAAAGGGATTCATGGGCAACGGCCGATTAAACAGGACTCGCGCGCCCCGCTCTCTGGCCGTTTCATACCCTTGAATATCATGTTGCACGGGATCCATATTGACCACTTCAATTTCATCCTTGTCTTTTATGACATTCACGAAAGGAATAAAATCGCAGTCGATGGATTCAATCTTGACCTTCGGCAATGCAAACGATTTCCCCTTGGTCACACCCTTGAGCATCACCACCACATCCTTGAGGGTGTTATTCGGCCCAATGATAAAATCCTCAACAATTCGCCACCCCGTCCCCGTTGAAATGGTCCCACAAAATACCGGGTCTGGAATCGTCACCAGATTAAAGGCCATGGGGCGAGGTTTCCCTCCTTCAATCAACACCGTGCCTTGTATAGATCCTCCATTTGTTACCTTGATTTCATCGTAGGACCAAGCCGGTTGCGCCAGAATCGAACCAAACCCTATCCCAATGATTCCTATGACAAATAATTTCCAATTCATGAGTGCCTCCACAAATCAGTTACCTTATCCTGCGGGTTATCTACTTCACATGACAAAATCTTGACTCATTCAGCTGGACTCTTTCTGAACAAGTTCTTTCGCTTCTTCAATTTGGTTATTAGTCATGGTTGCCGTCAATTTCTCCAGATCCTTTTTAGCTATCCTGTCCCCCTTTTGGGCGGCCAAGGATAGCCATTTGTAGGCAATGAGAAAATCTTGGGGAACCTTATCTTCCCTTGTTGCGTACAAAAAACCAAGGTCGGCCTGGGCCTCTAAAAGCCCTTGGGTGGCAGCGTGCGTATACCACTCAACGGCTTTTGGAACATTTTGTTTAACGCCTTCTCCGTTCAAATACATTTGACCGAGTGCATATTGGGCAGGGGCCATCCCCTGGTCTGCGGCTTTCTGGAACCAGACCGCAGCCGTCTTTACATCATTCGTATCTCCTCTCCCTTGACGATACAGTACCCCCAAATTGTTTTGCGCACCTGGATTTCCTTGATCGGCAGCTAATCGAAACCATTTGATGGCTTCTGAAAAATTTTGGGGAACCCCAGTGCCGGCGTTATACATCCATCCCAACGTCACTTGTGCATCCACATTCCCTTGCTCTGCAGCCAATCGGTACCACTTCGCGGCTTTTGGCGCATCGCGCTCGATTCCCTTCCCTCTAAGATAGAGTTCTCCAATAACAGCCTGGGCTCCGGCATGCCCTTCTTCGGCAGCAGAACGAAACTTTTTCAAAGCCGTTTCGTAATCACCGGCTTCGAGTGCCGTGACACCTTCCTGATATTTGGCTTCGACATTTTGGCAGCCAATAGTTCCTGCCCCCAGAGCCAAGCAACAGCTCAGCATGAAAATGGTAAATGTCCTTTTCATATACGTGTCTCGGGATTAGTAAGAAATCTATTTGGGCTTGATGATTCTCTAAAAGATGTCTAAAAGGTTTTTGTACCGTTTTTGAGCAATGAAGAAAATAGTGAACACTCTACCTCGAACCATTCTATGAATTATACGCAGACATCTATATTGATTGCCCATGCGGACTGATCAAACAGACCAACATTCAATCCTATCCCAATCAGAAAAACCATGAAGAGATCCCGTTCTAAGTCCGGCATCTTACCAGAAATTCAAAAAAAACGGGGGAGCCCAATGAAGGCTCCCCCGTTCAGAACCGCCCTGTCTTTCTAACCCCTCTCGATTACTTAAAAGACGTTGGAGTGGGTTTAATAGATTCAGGCTGCTCCAATTGAGCGGTTGAACTTCCGGCCGTCGCGGCTCCCCGCAGCGGTTGAATCCGCTGGTCATTGGGAGGCAACACTCGGAAGTATCCCCATTGGCCTGACTGGGCATAATTGAGCCGCCCATTAGACCAGACATAATCACCACTATTGGCATTGCGGCCACCAGCTGATGATAGGTACACATCCAACCCTTCAGAACTGGCAAACTCCACCGTACTGATCATATCAGCGCCTTCCATAAAGGGCTCAATCGGCCATTCATGGTCTTCGATGGTGAACATACCATTCTGTTCACTCGCGGCGCCAAAGACATGGACCCGAACCGGATCTCCCGAATGGGCCATGATGGTTGGAGTGACTGGATCTTGAGGATTATCCACTTCGCAAGGTTGGAACATCCGGCCCAGCGAACACCCGGCTTCTTCCCGATACGGGTAGGGTTCCGACCGATAGTTCACCCCCGTGAGTCCTGCCACGTTTTGCACGTAGGGCATGAAGGACGTCCCCATGATGTTGTCCTCGTCTTGGAAGTACAAGGCCGCATCACGGTAGTTGGCCCGACTCTCTTGGCCCGGGATCGTCCGATCCACGATCACATCAGCCATCCAGCTATTTTTTAGAGAAATATCCGCTCCGGTTTTAGGATCTCGATATTGTGATCCCTCTGGACCGATGATCACCCCTCCGAACAGCCCGTTTCTGACGTTCAGCGCGACGTTTCCAAAATCCCACACCACCATTTGCATCTCCCCGTTAAAGGGATCGGCATAGTAGGTGTAAGTCCGACTTGCGCCTGGAGCCACGGTCTGATCTCCAGGATTATTCCCAAGGTTCACACCCAAGGAATCCTTTGGATCAAACGCCATCCCCATGGCCGAAAACGACGCCCGGCTTTTCTTCATCTTATTGGTGAGCTTCACTTTCATACAATCGCCCACATTAACCCGAAGAGTCAGCGGCATTGGTTGCTCGCCGGCTACGCGCGTCAAATCTTCCTCCAAGACATAAATCTTGGCATCCGGATTTTTGACCTCAATCTTCCGCTCAAAGTCCACTTCAATGGCTTCGGGCACATTCGGATTGAAGTCCATCTGCGGATAGTCAATGGCTACCACGTTGAAATTTTTCACTGGAGCATCATTCGGGCATACCGGAAGCGCTGCAGGAATCCCCTCACCACCCGTTGCCTGGTTTGGCAAGGGTTGGAGATCCGCTACTGGCTTGTCGAGCACTCGAATAATTCCCCATGACCCTTCAGAAAATTTCGAAAATCTTCCGTTGAAGAGCATATAGTCTCCAGCTTGCCGACGTGGACCACCGGCATCCGGAAGAACCAGGTCATACCGCTCAGCGATACCAATATGAAGCGAGTTTTTCCGATTGGCATCTCCAGCATACCGTTCCGACAGGAACGTATGTCCTGCGAGGGTCATGACATTGCTTTCATTCATGGTGACGTCCAGCATCCGGAGAACCATCGTATCCCCAACGTAGGCCCGGAGCATCGGCGTAAATGGATCACCATGCACCGCACTACTAAAGAGTTGTGAGGTATCCGAATTGTTGGCCAACCGTTGGGCAAACGGCTCAGCCCGCCAGTTGAACGTCCCACCTGTCGTATGCGTCCCTCCATTGAGGAAGGGCATGGGAGTCATTTTGATGAATTCGGTGGGAGGCATAATGAAGGCGACGGTCCTTCCAGCCTCCAACGCCACTTCCACGGGCTGCCCAGGAGGATTCCCGGCAGTCACCACATTGACCGTATGAGGGACGGTATCCTGGATGTGCAGCATATATTCCCGGAAACTACCGGACACACCATGGCCAACTGGCTCGATAGTGTGAATATCGGCAATCGGACCGGTGCGAATACGTTCCCCGGTCTTCGCGTTATGCCAGGTTGACCCGAAGGGCTCGATGATAATCGTTCCCACCGCCCCATGAGGCCAGGTGGTTCCACCAAAGGCATGGTCATGCCAGAAGGTGGTACCGACATCCGCATCAGCCCAGAATCGTTGCCAGACGTATTCCACTGTTGCAATCTCACCGACCGCATGGTCGTTCTTGAGCGGATGTGTGAAGGTCAGGGATTTATCCCCGATTTTTGCAATTCGGACAATTTCCCATTTCCCCACTTGATCCACACCAACCATGATGGGGATCCCAACATGATATTGTTTGGCATTGGTGATTTGGATGCTCTTGTCACCGGCTTTGGCCGCCTTGGTGAGTTTGGCGTTCATTGGAACCGGCAACCCTTTTTCTTTTTCCTTCTTAAACTGATGGAAGGGTCGCATGGATTGTTCATACGACATCCCCGAAATCACCCCGTCCGAAGCTTGATTATCAAACTGGATGAAGTGGAAATGGGTATTAATTTTCGATGATTGGAAGTTGGTAACATCATCATCAGTCCATTCGCTTGTAAGGAGCCAATCCACGCAATCATAAATATTGGCCCGCAAAATCAGAGGGTATTTCAGGTCGTTATTCGCGCGCACGGCCTCTTCCTCTTCGTGGACGACATAGATTAACCCATGCTTATCTACGATCGCCGGCTCAGTCCCTTGGGCATCGGCCAGCGTGATCTCAGTTTCAATGAAGTGAACATTGTATTCTATTCGACCAGCTCGCTCAGGACACAGGCTCCATCGTCCGTTTTCACCGGGCTGCGCAGGATAGACGCTCGGGCTTCCATCCTCAGCATGCTTGATCGGTTCGAGCCAAGGGGCTCCATTGTGATCTTTTGAGAAAGGTATCCGTTTCCCGAAATGGGGGGTGACCCATGGCCAGGCCACCTTTCCGGTTTTTGGTTCAAACCGAATGGCCCGCCGTTCTCCTGCCTTATACCCCTGCCATTCCGGCCGGTATTTGGGGTTTTCCCCAATGGTCGCCTCTTTTTCACTCATGGCTTTATTGCCTTGCCATACCCAATCCATGACCGTGGCATCATAAGCCATAAGCTGGCCCTTTTCATCGGCCGTATTCCCGGGTTGCCCCTGATTAGCTAACTGCATCTCCACCCAATCCTTAATCGTGACGACCGGTGGATCACTTTTCCAGTTACTCTTCCCACTGGCCACAATCTTAAAGAGATCGCCAAACCAATTGACGGTCTTGCCAACCAATTTGTCCGAAGTCACGGGATTCGCGATCCGACCCAATCGGTCTGGAAGTTCCCGCAACGGCGGCATCACATCATTTTTAAATCCTGGCACCTGCAGGGTGTTATAGACCCGCCAGTAGCCCCACATCCCCGCCACATAGTGATGCGCCACATGGCAGTGGAACAAGAAATCTCCCGCCAGCCATTGACATAGACCTGACCCGCATTCCGTTTCCAAGTCCAATGCTTCCGCTGGTCCGATGAGCTCCACATCAACGCGATCGGACTTCGTCCGGATTAGCGGATATTTCAGTGGCCCATTCTGCCCCTTGGTCCACATAGGCGTCTGAGTCGCCCGAGGGCTGCGTTGCCAGCGAATCGACCCACCATGCGGATGATGGGAATGAAAGACTTCCGATCCCCCATGCACAATCCGCCACTTGGCTGGGTCCCCTAAATAGCTCCGCGGAATAGTCGGAGCTGCATCGGCAAACGTGTAACTGCTATAGGCCATGGATTCATCTTCAAACCCAAAGTACTCATGTTGAATATGCATGTTATTGATGCCAAATGGCTCACTACGATAGTTGAGCGCCCGTGCACCTGGGCGATAGGCATCAGTTAACGGATCTCGTTGTGGAAGGAAGTCTCCATGCTTATTGACCGGACGGAAAGCTTCATCCCCGATTTCGTGGTAAATGACCACAAATTCACGAAACGCGGGTCCGGTCCCATTCTCAATCATCACCTGCCAACCACTTTTAGCTGGAGTGGCCGGACCAGTTCCGAGTGGCTCCCAGTATTTAGACCCTCGTGGTTCCACGATGAACGCGCCGGCCAAACCCATGACTGTCAGCTCCCGATCATTGCTCCCATTGGTATGGAATTGGCGAGCACCCTCTTGCGTGTCAGGATGAATGTACCATTCCGTCTTGATGGTTTGGCCTTCTTCTGCCACTGAAGCCCGATTGGTCGTGAGCGCCGGCTTCCCCGTATCGGCCATCACCATATCGGAACCATTAATGTGAAAACTGACTTCTTCTCCATATTCTAACTTGTTACGCAAGGTAAACTTGACGCAATCCCCTTGATTCCCACGAATGACTAAGGGTTGAATCCACTGATCCTGAACTCCGGCAATGATCCCACCAGGATCAGTATGCCCTACCACCTCCCTGGCCGCAGCATTCTTGGCCTCTTCAGCCCGAACTTTGTCCAGGTTTTCGGTCAGGACGTACATGACACCAGGATAGTAGTCGAGCCAGGCGTTCAGAGTAATTTCCGCATTGATGGCGGAGATGTCATACTCCTTGACCGGCGCTGTACTTGGACATCGTCCACCCTTATTTGACACAGGCTGAGCCTCCAGATCCGACATCAACAACCCATTCCCTTTTCCTGCACCATATTGATGCATCGTCGACATCTCATTAAAGGTGCCGGTGTTTTTGCCCTGATGTTCCATTTCTTTCTTCATCTGGTCCATCATACGTTGATGTTGAAGCTCGACGAGTGCTGCTCGTTCAGCACGCCCTTCGATTGAATTTTCAACGACGGTTTGCCCTTTCAGCTTTTCCGCCCACCCTGCCGATTGGGACGACATAGCCATCTTGTGAGCTTTGGGAGGAGATAAGGCATCCTCGGCCCCAAAAGAAGGTGCACCTCCTATAAACGTGCTCCCACCAAAAAGCGCCAAAAATACAATACTTGTGAGAACTGAGTTTGTGCCGTGATACATGATCCGGCCTCCTTTACATAAGGCGGTTAGTGAATAAAAAATAATAAGACAAATTGAACATTTTTATCTGTTTGACCAATTCTTTTCCGGCTTTTCTGAATTTGAAAAATTATCATCTCAATCAAGAATAAGTGCCGACACCGAGTATCCTCTTTTTAGGTCAGGAGGTTGGGCATTTCGGAGGCCGGTCCATCACACCCCACCCAATGTCGGCACTGACGAAAAGAGCAACAAAAATGCCAATAGCGTCGAACCCGTGGCAAATAACAGCAATAGGCAATATCCATGCGGCTTTGAAGAAGAACAGTCAAGTGGGGAAATGGCTCGCTAGGTCGCAAATTTCCGCAATTCTGGACATCCTGCCCACATGAGGCAGGATAAGAGCATATAATCAATAAGTTAGGTGTCTAAACTTTTGGACGCCAGATGATGCTGAGTGTGGGATATTAGGGCAGAACTGTTGGGCCTTTAGGAATTTGAAAGGCCGACGACGTGTTGTAAGGCTTGGAACGATTAATCATTAGGAGACGTACTGCACAAGTCTTGTGCCTTGCGCTTTGGAAAAGGCTTGAAGAATACGACCCGTTCGGCGACCTCCCGAGCAGACTTACTTACAGAACTCAAATCACCATTCATGCAGTATACCTCCTGATTACCAAAAAAAGGCGGGGAAATCGTTTCTGACTTCCCCGCCTTTCATTCACACATTCACCCGTTGCGGGTTATTTGGCCACTGTAGGAATGATTCTCGGCGTACCTAGATCATTAAGTTTGGCCTGTTTATTTGAAGACATGGAACCGGATAACGGCAGAATCCGTTGATCCGTGCTGGGCAACACTCGGAGATAGCCCCATTGCCCCGATTGGGAATAAGGTAATCGACCATTGCTCCACACATAGTCTCCAGCCATTGACCATTTTCCACCAGCTGATGGCAAGAACACATCTAAGCCTTCCGAACCCGAGAATTCCACAGTGCTAATCATATCCGCACCAGGCAAGAAGGGTTCGATCGGCCATTCATGCTTTTCAACGGTGAACATGCCATTTTGCTCGCTGCTGGCGCCAAAGACATGAATCCGGACTTTATCGCCGGCATGGGCTTCAATCACCGGTGTGACAGGATCCTGTGGGTTGTCCACTTCACAGGGTTGGAACATCCGCCCCAAGGAACAACCCGATTCTTCCCGATGCAGGTAGGGTTCGGCGCGATAATTCACGCCAGTTAACCCTGCTACATTTTGTACATACGGCATGAAGCTGGTTCCAATGATGTTGTCTTCGTCCTGGAAATACAAGGCCACATCCCGATAGTTCGCTCGGCCTTCATTCCCTTGAATAGTTCGATCCACAATCACATCGGCATTCCAGCTATTTTTCAGCGACACATCCGCGCCCGTTTTCGGATCGCGGTACGTCGACCCCTTCGGACCGATGATGACTCCACCAAACAATCCATTACGAGGATTCACCGATACATTTCCCCAATCCCACACCAACGTTTGCGTTTCGCCATTAAAGGGATCCGCATAGTAGGTGTACATTCGAGATTTCCCAGGAGCCACAGTTTGGTCGCCCGCATTATTTCCCAAATTCACGCCTTGCGAATCTTTGGGGTCAAATGCCAACCCAAACGCTGAGAATGACGCTTGCCCTTCTTTGAGTTTATTCGTCAATTGAACTTTGAGACAATCACCCACGTTGGCCCGAATAGTTAACGGCATGGGCTGCGAATCATCTCCGACCTTTTTGACCTCGTCCTCAAGGACATAGATCTTCGCTTCGGGATTGCGCAATACAATCGTCCGTTCAAAGTCTACTTCAATGGCTTCCGGAGCATTGGAGTTAAAACTCATGCCCGGATGATCGATGGCGACCACATTAAACGCTTTCACAGGGGCGTCTTTTGGACAAACCGGCACTCTTTCGGGCATCCCCTCTCTGCCATACGCCTTGTTCGGCAATGGTTGAAGATCGCCCACCGGTTGATCTAAGACCCGAATGATGCCCCAGGCTCCTTCCGAAAATTTGGAGCTGCGGCCATTAAAGAACATATAATCGCCGGCTTGATGACGTGGGCCACCAGCTTCTGGCACCACCAAGTCATACCGCTCGGCAATTCCGACATGCAGCGAATGCTTGCGATTAGCTTCCTGCGCATATCGTTCTGACCAAAACGTATGGCCGGATATCGTGAACACATTACTTTCATTCATCGTCACGTCGATCAGCCGGAACACAATGGCATCACCCAAGTAGGCCCGAATCATGGCCGTGCTGGGATCGCCATGCACCGCACTGCTGAAGATTTTCGATGGATCGGAGTTATTGGCCAAGCGTTGCGCAAATGGCTCCGCTCGGAAATTCAATGCCCCACCCGTCGTATGGGTGCCACCGTTCAAAAACGGCATCGGCGTCATTTTAATTTGGTCGTTCGGCGGCATAATAAACGACACCGTCCGTCCGGCTTCTAAGGCCACATCAATCGGTTGTCCTGGAGGATTCCCTGCCGTCACCACATTGACGGTATGCGGGACGGTATCCATGATATGCACCATCAATTCACGGAAGCTGCCAGCCACATCATGGCCAACACGCTCCACCGCATGAATATCGGCCACCGGACCCGACCGAATCCGTTCGCCGGTTTTCGGATCATGCCATGTAGAGCCGAAAGGTTCGGCAATCATCGTTCCCACCGCACCATGTGGCCAGGTGGTCCCACCAAACGCATGATCATGCCAGAACACACTGCCGACATCCGCATCCACCCAGAACCGTTGCCGCACATATTCCACGGTCACGATCTCATCAACCGGATGGTTGAATTTCAGTGGATAGGCAAACGTCAGAGTCTTGCCATCAATTTTCACAATACGTCGGACTTCTTTCTCTTTGACATTATCTGCACCCACCAAGATGGGAATGCCCACATGATATTGTTCGGCATTGGTCACTTCGAGAGTTTTCGATCCCGCTTTCGCTGCCTTGGAGACCTTGGCATTCATGGGAATCGGCAACCCTTTTTTAGTTGGCTTATCAAATTGCGTAAACGGACGCATGGATTGCTCATAGGAGAATCCAGAAATCACTCCGTCTGACGCTTGATTATCAAATTGAAAGAAATGGAAATGCGTGTTGATCTTGGACGATTGGAAATTGGTGATATCATCATCCAACCACTCACTCGTCAACGTCCAATCAATACAATCATACACATTGGCTCGAACAACCAACGGGAACTTCAGGTCGTTGTCAGCCCGTACCGCTTCTTCTTCTTCATGCACGACATACAGCAACCCGTTGGGATCCACAATGGCAGGCTCACTACCCTGCGCCGCAGACAATTCAATAGGCAACTTAATGAAATGCACATTGTAATCTTGAGAACCGGCGCGATCCGGACACAGACTCCATGGACCGTTTTCCCCTGGTTTCGCCGGTTCGACCGACCGCGTTCCATCTGGATTTAACCGGACCATTTCCAACCAGGGCGCGGGATTATGATCATTAGAGAATGGAACCCGCTTTCCAAAATGCGGCGTCAACCATGGCCAGGCCACTTTTCCCGTTGAAGGTTCAAACCTAATGGCCCGACGCTCACCAGGCTTATACCCTTGCCACTCTGGCTTGTATTTGGGATTTTCCCCAATCGTCGGTTCTTTCTCGCTCATGGCCTTTGCGCCGTCCCATACCCAATCCATCACGGTCGCATCATAGGCTTTCATCTGACCCAGTTCATCATCTTTATGACCAGGCTTCCCTTGATTGCTCAACTGCATTTCTACCCAGTCTTTGATATTGACGACGGCTGGCTCGACCTTCCAATTGCTCTTGCCTTCGCCGACAATTTTGAATTGTTTGCCAAACCAATTGACGGTCTTACCCACGAGCTTGTCAGATGACACTGGCTTGTGAATGCGATCTAATCGATCCGGCAACTCCCGCAAGGGGGCCATCACATCATTTTGCATGCCAGGCACTTGCATTGTGTTATACACACGCCAGTAGCCCCACATTCCAGCCACATAGTGATGCGCCACATGGCAATGAAAAAGAAAATCTCCAGCCAACCATTGGCACAGGCCCGAGCCACATTCCGTTTCTAAATCTAAGGCTTCCGACGGCCCAATGACTTCGACGTCTACCCGATCAGACTTGGTACGAATCACCGGATATTTCACTGGCCCGGTTTGACCCGTATTCCACACAGGCATTTGGGTCGCACGCGGACTGCGTTGCCACCGAATCGATCCACCATGAGGATGATGAGAATGGAAGACTTCCGATCCGCCATGCACAATGCGGAACTTAGCGGGGTCACCTAAATAGCTACGAGGAATGGTCGGAGCGGCATCGCCAAAGGTATAGGAACTATAGGCCATCGACTCATCCTCAAACCCAAAATATTCATGTTGCACATGCATGTTATTGATGCCGAACGGCTCACTCCGATAGTTGAGCGCCCGCGCACCTGGACGATAGGCATCAGTTAATGGATCGCGTTGAGGTAAGAAATCCCCATGCTTGTTAACCGGACGGAAAGCTTCATCCCCAACTTCATGATAGATGAGGACAAATTCCCGAAAATCCGGGCCATCCCCATTATCAATCATCACTTGCCAACCACTGCTGGCTGCCGTAGCTGGCCCCGTGCCCAAAGGTTCATAGTAATTTGATCCTCGGGGTTCCACCACAAAGACTCCGAACATTCCCATGACTGTTAATTCTCGATCATTGCTAAACGTATGGAATTGACGGCCACCTTCTTGCGTATCTGGATGGATATACCATTCCATATGAATATCTTCACCCTCAGGGGCCACCGAATCGGGGTTGGTGGTAATGGCCGGCTGGCCGGTTTTGCTCATTACCATATCCGAGCCATTAATATGCAAACTAACTTCTTCGCCAAACTCTAATTTGTTACGAAGCGTAATTTTGACGCAATCGCCTTGATTGCCACGAATGACTAAGGGTTGAATCCATTGATCTTGGATGCCATTTTTCACACCACCCGGATCGTTATGCCCTTCCGTCTCCCGCGCGGCCGCATTCTTCGCTTCTTCCGCACGGATTTTGTCCATATTTTCTGTTAACGCATACATATATCCAGGGTAATAATCGAGCCATTGATTCAACGTGATTTCGATATCGACGGCCGACACATCATAGTTCCGGACCGGTGCCGTCTTGGGACACAACCCGCCTTTCATAGAAACGGGTTCCACGTCGGAATTACTGGCCAGCAAGCCATTGCCTGGTCCTCCGCCATATTGATGAATCATCGACATGGAATCAAACGCACCCGTGTCAGCCCCTCGGTGATCCCCTTCTTTCTGCATTTGCTGCATCATCCGTCGATGTTGCTGCTCGACGAGGGCCGCCCGCTCCGCGCGACCTTCCATCGCATCTTCCACAATCGTTTGCCCTTTGAGCCTTTCAGCCCAACCAGGGGACTGGGAATTCATCCCCACGGGATGAACCTGTGGCGATGAGACATCTTCAGCACTCAGGACAGGCGGCGAGCCCCACAAGGCCACTCCCCCAAACAGCGCCAAAAACGCCGAGACTGTCAATAACGTCGATTTGCCATGAAACATGCTCCGGCCTCCTTTACATAAGGCGGTTGGTAAATAAAAAATCAAAATCAAAATTGGATCCATACATCTCGTTACCCAAGGCTTCCACTGGTTTTCTGATTACTTTTTTATTCTGGTACATCGTCCATCTCAAGCAATCTTAAGTGCCGACATCAGGTAGCCTCAAATTCAGGAGGTTGGGCATTCCGGAGGCCGGTCCATCACAGCCCGCCCAATGTCGGCATTTGGCATAAAATGCAACAGCAGTGCCAGCAACAAAAGCTTTAAGTAAAAAGCGAGAACCACCAATACTGGAGCCCTTCAAAGACCCCACTCCAAAAGACCAACCAGAGGACAGGCGCAGTCCAAATTTCCACAGTCTTGGTCAAAAATGGATTGGTTCATCAATACTTAAATTTTTTCAGTCACTTGCATGTCCAAAAAAATATACACATGGCAGTAAAAAGTGGGGCAATTTAGGGCATGAATGCGGAGAGTTCTGTAATGTTGCAGTTCGATAAATTATTGTCGAAGCTTGAATAACTCACAGGTAGCAGTCGGGCACCAAGAGGTTTTATCTCTCAATTCACCCTCAAACGCTTGAAGAATGCTGTTCCTTCTTCTCTCTTTGAAAAGCAGTTTTTCCGGTTGGGTTCAAACCGAGAGTTGATCGATCTCACCAAATAAACTGCAAACAGGCTCTAGGTTAAAAAAAAGGGGGAGGGCTGTTTGGACAGGTATCCGCAACTCGCTCCATTGCATTCATGAAGGCTCAAACATTGCCAGACCTTCCGTTTGAGAAACGGGGAAATCCCCGTTTCTCATCGGACAGGAATATTCAGAATGCGATACCGAAGTATGCGCCAGCAGTTCCAAAATTATTCGTCGTATCTGTTTGCCCGGTGGCTAAATGAAAGCGACCATCGATGCCTAGGTGGAGCGCTTTCCACACTCGAACCTGAGCACCCACGGCGAACTGCACGCCAATATCCAACACCGTCGTATCATTGGACGGAGGACTGATGACATGAAAATCTAATCCTGCAGGAATAATCCATGGGCGGAAACGACTGCCTTCCATAAACATGATTTTCGGTGCCACATTCACTGTCAGCATCGTGATTTGGACTTTTTTATTCGTTTGGACTGAGCATGTGCCAACACCAGCAACAGCACAGGTAGTGGGAACAGCTTGAGTTACTTTCTTAGAATCAAATCGCTTGAATTCCACCCCAATTTCTCCCAACACCCAGGTTCCAGGAAACAAATCCCAAATATCTCTGGTGAGGACCAGGTCGAGACCTGCGCCCACATAATAGCCAGAATCACCATCATTGTTTTCACTAAACCCAAAGACATCGGTAAACACCTCATTAGATCGGTCGCTCGTGGCCCAAGCCCCTCCACCACGAAAGAACACCATATTCCCTGTTTCTTGCTCCGCACCTGGGGATGAAGAGAGCGTTTTTTGCTCTAACCGCTCCAACCGTTCCTCCACCGTAGCGGCTTGAACCGCAGTTCCGGTAAGGAAGCAAAGCAATGCACATCCCATCAACCAACATAAACCCTTTGGCCCAAGTATCCGATCGCTGATCATTCCGCCACCTCCTTATACAATACGTGAAAATGAATATGAATTTCGAGGGTCAACCTTGTCTGCCTCGGTTGCTCCATTTAGAAAGATTGGAGATTTCAGTGCACGGACAGTCCAAGACACCCCGCCCGCACCAGCAATAGGCCAAAACAGCAACAATAGTGCCATGAGAAATTTTTAAGGCAAAAACTGAGAAGCACCAATGCTGAAGGACGTCAAAGAACCATCACGAACGAGAAAGGAGAAGAGAGTCGAAGGCCACTTTCCACAGTCTTGGACATACACACATTGACTCAGGAATACTAAAAGTTTTTCAGCAACTTACGTGTCCAAATACTAGGACTGCCGAAAACACGGTGTGAGGCGAAAGGGGGCAGAACAGTGAAGAGTTACGAGATTTGGTAGGTTCGCAATTTATTGTACAAACTAGAACGACTAATGCTCAGAAGTCTGGCAGCACGGGTTTTATCGCCCTTGGCTTTGGCAAGAGCCTGAAGATATGATCGCGTTCGGCTTCCTGTCGTGCAACTTTTCCAATTCGATTCAAGTCATTTTTTTCTGGCTTTTCTTTATGCTCAACGAATAGATCCTCAGGTCCAAGAATAGAATGAGGGCAAGTCACCACGCCTCGTTCAATGACATTTTCCAATTCACGAACATTGCCCGGCCAAGGATGTTGAACCAGCGCCAACTCCGCCTCTTGGCTCAGCCTCATTGGAGCACGTCCATGTTTGTGTGCCGACCATCGTAAGAAATGCTCAACTAATACAGGAATATCTTCTTTGCGTTCGCGCAAAGGCGGCACCGTTAATGGCAACACCGCCAACCGATAGTATAAATCAGCCCGGAAAGACTTCGCTTTCACTAACTCTTCAAGAGGTTTATTGCCAGCCGAGAGCACTCGGACATTCACCTTAATGGATTGATTGCTCCCCACAGGCTTGATTTCGCCTTCCTGCAATACCCGCAACAACCGGGCTTGGAAGGCCGGGGGCGTATCGACGATTTCATCTAAAAAGATCGTGCCACCTTCGGCTTCTTCAAACAACCCCTTGCGATCAGCGACGGCTCCGGTAAAGGCTCCCCGTACGTGCCCAAATAATTCGCTCTCCAGTAAGGTTTCAGGTAACGCACTACATTCCACCACAATAAAGGGGTAAGCTCGCCGACAACTCAAGGCATGAATGGTTTTAGCCACCAATTCTTTACCCGTTCCACTTTCTCCTTGAATCAAGACGCTGGCCTCACTGGCCGCGACTAATTGAATCAATTCTACCAACCGTTGAATGGGCTCACTTTCACCAATAATTGTCCTGCTGGTCGCCTCATTTACAGGAATCCCCAGTTGGTCAGGATGAACCGGTGTCTCTTCAGCTTTCGAAACGGCGACGACACTTTCGCTACCACGCGCACCCATCAGTACCGCGAAATGCGTCGCGCCCGTCTCCCCTCTCATTGGCACGGCCCGTGGCAACGGACACCGAGCAGGGACCTCAGCAAAGGATAGAGAACTGGATGAAACCACGTGACGTTGATCGCTTGTCTTAAATAAAAGCGTCGCAGGACAATCATCACAGGAAGGATCCTCGAAAAGGCCAGAATCGAAGGGACGAGTTGATTCCGAAGAGATGAAGGGGCAGGCTTGGGCTAATTGATTCGCGGACGGATTGGCATAGACCAATTCCATCTGAGGATTAAAAATAACGATGGGCTCATCCAAATGTTGCGCTAAAAATTTCAAGCCCTCAAGGCGGGCGTGAATATGTTCTGGAAGATTAACTTCCGTTGCTGAATACGATCCGGCCATCGCATTGACTCCTCTCATTCATAAATAATGTTCTTCCCATCACAGAATATTTCCACAGGGATTCATTAGACACATTTGACAAAGCCATGATTGTAAATCTTTTATGTGGAGGGGTTTTTCAAAATATCCCTTGGCACCACACTCCAACGCTTTGCACTTGGATTGACTATCACCATGAGCAGTCATCACCACAATAGCACTCTGTGGAGCCGTGACCTTCAATACCCGCAAATACGAATACCCACCATCAGGAATCTTCAATTCGGTCACAATCACATTGGGCATGGCAGTCTGGAGGGCATTGAATGCCCCTTTCCCATCAGAGGCTTCAACCACTCGACACCCATTCTCCTGAAGTGCCTCGACCAACACGGCTCGCATGGCTTCATCCTCATCCACCACCAGAATGGTACATTCCTGCCCTTTCCCGTGATTATGAACCGGGACCTCCCCCATCACCCCCTCCTCTACGCCCGAAAAACGTTTCCTTGCGATAAGCAATTCAGACAACACTTTAAAGTTATGCAAAATCCAGACCTGCGAATTGCGGCCGGATTATCTAAAAAATGCCCCGTTTTGAGAAGATATAAAGGAATTCAAGAGAAAGCAGTGTGGAATTTTTCTACAGAAGGGCTATTGTAGGTTCACTCATTTTCTATATGTGAACGATTAGACGTCTTCAATAAACGGGATGACATTGACCACTAAACACGTTGCAGGAATTCTTCCAAATCTCTCTATGCTTTCTTCGAAGATCGTACAACCAGCACCGAGCAAGGAGCATGTTGACTAACGGTCTGCGCCACACTTCCCATGAAAAACCGTCTGAGTCCAGTCAATCCCTTTGAACCCACGATCACCAAGTCGGCCTTCTGTAGCCGTGCCGCCTTTAAGATCTCCTGGGCATCGTGCCCCAAAGCCATGCATTCCTGAATGTTGCGTATCGAGGAAGCGAGCGCGTCTCGCGTCTCTTTCAAAAGACGAACACCCGTTGAATCACGATCCCGACACAGTTCTTTGGCCAACTTGGCAAATTCGGCCCGACTCTTTCCGGTGCTTTCCACAACCTGCTCCGTTTCATACATCTGTTTTTTGATCACATGAAGCAGCGTCACGGTCGTATCAGCGGAAAATTCAAACGACTTCAGAACATCCACAGCTTTCCAGGCGTCGCGTGAGCCATCAGTCGCCAGGAGGATATTGAGGCGCGTTGATGATTCCGCTTTTCGTGCAGTTGGTCGTCCAAGAAGAACGGAACATGGGGCGTCATTCAAGACCCATTCACTGACGCGTCCCAGCAGCAAACCAGAGATTCGAGACAGACCTCTAGAGCCAAGGACCGCCATATCAATCTTCTTCTTCTGAATGACGCTCAAAATTTCTTGCCCCGGAATACCGTTCACGACCATAGATTGCACCTGTAACGTGTCCGAGGCCAACAATTTTTCCAGTCGTTGAAGTTCTGAATGAACTCGGATTACAGGTTCCCCGGAATTGCCTAATTTCTTTGTAGGCAATCGACCCACCCTCGTTGGCATTATCTCGTCGTCTATAGTCGTGATATGCAGCAATATCAAGGTTGATCCGGCTGGCCACTTCAATTTCCGTAGCAAGTTAATCGTAACTTTTGAATCTTTGGATTGATCAATCGCTAATAAGAGTTTCATGAAAGACATCCTTTGGTTTGTGAGAGATCCATCGACGAAGGGCTTTTTCAATACCAACGAGCCCATAAATGATGAGCCCCCATCCGATGATAAGCCACCATTCGGTCTGATCCAAGGGGGCTGAACGAAAGGTCTGGTTCATCCATGGCCAATAGGTAAACACCAGTTGCAGCCCGATCATGAGAGTCACTCCGATCAATAACCACCGGTTGGAAAAAAATCCGACGTGCCACATAGAGAACGTAAGCGATCGACAATTTAAGACATAAAAGATTTCCCCAAACACAAACATATTCACCGCCGCCGTTCGCGCAACTTCAACGGATTGACCCTGCGAGAGTACCCATTCAAATAACCCAAACGATCCAACCAAAAGGAGGACCCCGACCATACCAATTCGAAAGACCAACGTACCAGTTAAGATGGGAGTTTGTGGATCGCGAGGCGGACGTGCCATCAAGCCAGGCTCTTTCGCTTCGAAGACGAGCATGAGCCCCAACACTACTGCCGTCGTCATATTAATCCAAAGGATTTGAACAGGAAGAATGGGCAACGTGACCCCACCAAACACCGCAACCATAATGACCAATCCTTCCCCAATATTTGTGGGAAGCGTCCAGGTCACAAATTTTACGAGATTATCGAAGACCCCACGCCCTTCCTCAATTGCAGCTTCAATCGACCAAAAATTATCGTCTGTCAGCACGATGTCCGCGGCTTCCTTTGCGACTTCGGTTCCCATGTGCCCCATCGCAATCCCAATATTCGCTTGTTTCAGGGCTGGGGCATCGTTCACGCCGTCTCCAGTCATCGCCACAATATGGCCCTGAGCCTGCAAGGCATCGACCAACCGGAGTTTTTGTTCGGGTGCGACACGAGCAAACACAGAAACCTGTTCCACCTGTTTGACCAGTTCAGCATCAGATAACCTAGCAATATCTTGGCCACTCAAGACTCGCAGACCCTGCCCCGAAGGTGCCAGCCGCATCTGGTTGGCAATGGCCACAGCCGTACCCACATGATCGCCCGTAATCATTTTGACTTGAATGCCCGCATGGTGGCAGGTCTGTATAGCTCGAATTGCTTCCGACCGAGGCGGATCCATCATGCCCTGCAACCCTAAAAACACCAGCTCCCTCACATCATCCTGCGAAATGGAGCATTGTTCAGATGGCAGCAGCTTGGAGGCAAACACCAGAACGCGCAAGCCTTTTTCCGTCATCTCTTGAACCGCGTGCTGAATCGCTTCTGCATCCAAATCCACCATAAGACCCGTGGGATCTAATGCTCTGTCGCAGCGCAGGATAATTCGTTCCACGGCGCCTTTGACATACATCACCTTGGCGGCTCCATCGGGTTGACCGTGCAACGTCGCCATAAATTGATCCTGTGACTCAAAAGGAATGGTATCCAAGCGCGGAAATTTTTGTGCCATCAAGCTGAAGGAGAGCCCAACTTTTTCGGCTACTGCTAGTAGAGCCCCTTCTGTCGGATCTCCTTCCACTCCCCAACCTCCATTCTTATGGACGAGATGGGAGTCATTACACAGGAGTCCTGCCTTTGTGCATTCAAGCAACGCCGGATACGAACAAGGATCGACAGACGTCCCATGACTCTGAACTTCCCCAATTGGTGAATACCCTAACCCTGAAAATAAAAATAACTCGTGACCCGCAACGACTACCTGCACGGTCATTTGGTTCTGTGTCAGAGTGCCGGTCTTATCAGAACAAATTACCGTCGTACTGCCTAAAGTTTCCACGGCAGGAAGTTTTCGCACAATGGCATGGCGACGGGCCATACGTGACACCCCAATCGCCAACGTGATGGTCATGGCCGCAGGCAACCCTTCAGGAATAGCGCCTATAGCCACAGCCACAGCCGCCATAAACATGTCAAAGGCCGTTTCCCCGCGAAGCCACCCAACCAAAAACGTTATCCCTGCTAATCCAATGATGACCCATAACAACACTCCACTGAAATTTCTAATTTTTCGGGTGAGTGGGGTTTCCAACATATCCGCCGATTCGATCAGCCCTTTGATTCGTCCCATCTCGGTCGCGTCCCCGGTTGCCACGACCACGCCAAGGCCCTGACCCGCCGTCACCAACGAGGAGGAAATGGCCATATTGGCTCGATCAGCCAACACCGTATCTTTTGGGAGCACGTGAACCTGTTTCAAAACGGGAATGGATTCTCCCGTGAAGGCTGATTCATCAATCTGCAAATTGCGCTCATCCACCAGTCGAAGGTCAGCCGGGACTTTATCGCCAGATTGCAATGCCACCAGATCGCCTGGCACAAGCTCCCCGACGGAAAGTCGCTCCTTTTGACCAGCCCGAATCACCGTGGTCATCCCCTCCATTGTTTGAGCCAATGCCTCAATGGCCTTCAACGCTTTTGATTCCTGGATATAGCCAATGAAGGCATTCATCAGCACAACACCAAAGATCACTCCTGAATCCACCCATTCTTGAAGGAGAGCGGTGATCAACGTGGCCGCAAGAAGGATATACACTAGAGGTTGATGAAATTGAAGGAGAAAAAGTACGAAGGGACTGGTTCCCTTATGGGGAGTGAGAATATTTGGGCCAAACTGTTTTTGCCTGTGCGCCACCTCAAAGGAATCCAAGCCTCGCCTGCCATCAGTTTCCAAAAAAGTCAGAACGTCGTTGAGAGAAAGGTGATGCCAATGTTTTTCTAATAAGGTCGAAAACATGCTTTTCTCAATACTGGGAAAAGAGGGTTACGATATTCTTCGTGACTTACGACAACATGCCCATTCGACCGTCAAGAAACTTAGGCAAAGACAGAAGAAGAAGCTGGCAGGAGAGCTCGTAACTTTGATTCCACAACCTCTGGATTCTTAACCCCACGAAATCGCAGAGTCCGATTCGAATCATCAGCCTGAATGACGACGGTTCCTATTCCCAAAATTTTGGCGAGAGGCCCTTGCATGACTTCAACGGAATGGATCCTATCATGGTCCGCGCACCTAATCGTTTTTCCCGAATATCCATTCCGAATCAGGACTTGCCGTGAGGTGATAAGATATTTGGCCCAATACCTAAGGGCCACGGCCACGCCAAGCAGGAAGCTTGCCCCCACCATCCACATCATCCAGCCAGGAATTTCCGCATAGAGAAAAATTAACCCTCTCGAGGCCGTCCAAAGGCTCAAAAAATACAGCCAACTGAACTGACCCCAAGAAGGATACGCTTCCCACAGAATACGTTCAGATTCACCTTGATCAGTCACGTTTTTCCTCAGACCTGTAGATGTTCACGAAATTGTCACTCCGTATTAAATATTACAATTTCGATACCATCTCTCCACTGACATAAATCGTTCGACTTTATGTAAAGCAAGAACGGGAGGAATGCCATTTTTGTGGCATTTCGCGACAGATAAAAAAGGAAAGTGATGCTATTTGGGAGTTACACAGAAAAGAAGAAGGTATTGGCAGGGAACTTCGAAGTAGATAGTAAATGGTAAAAAAAGAATCCTCCATTCAACCAGATGCCTGCATCTCTTGCTCCCTTTCGCCTTCAAGTAGGCTAAGAGGTATGGCGAAGATAGGCATTTCTGAAGAAATAGCCAAGTCGGATCAGACGATTTTTATCTTAATTTCCTCGGCATCTTTCATGTGCTGAATCGCCACCTCAAGATCGACTTCATTTGGATTATCTTCACGTTGTTCAAGGAGGCGATCCATAATGTCTCCCTGTTCTAGGAGGGTACAATGCCCATGTTGGTCTTGCACAGAAGCTGCCCATGGCACAAATGTGGTCAAGGGGAAATCTTGGTGTTGATGAGGAGAAATATCGATATTCAGGCCCGAGATAAACACGACCCGTTTCCCCCGATAGCCTTCGGCACGCACGAGTGTACGATAGGTGCGGTCAAACTCGACTTGCGTGTTGGCTTTGGCAGCGGTTAACAGAGGAAATTTCGAGGAAACAATCCAAGGCATGGGCGGGATGAGATTCTCCTCTAGCTGCCCATGGGTATCAGGATCACCAGAAATGTGCCGCTTAAAACCGAACAATTCGGGTAGCAGTCTCTCACCAATGGGTTGCCGCCCCCCCATACTGGGCCACGCGGAATCTCCCAGAAGCTCACGAAATTCTGGGGAGGCCACGTAACCTTTAGACGTACTGTAGGATTTGCGTGGATGGAACTCTCCATGGCGTCCAACCTCGACAAATTTGTCCAGATGGAGAAACAAGCCTTCTTTCATGTTCTCATTCAGGATTTGGTTGTCAATCGTAACCAGAAGATCTTCAGCGTACCGATGGAGGAAAATGTTTTCTTTGGCAAAAGCATACTGTTGCAAGTACCACTCAATCACACTATCGATCTTCCCACAGGCAGGCGTCCTCTCGAAATGCTCCGTATGCCTCCGATGATAGCTTCCAAATGAGCACGTGTCGGAATCATACCCCACATGGCTAGCATGGATGATCAGCAAATCCTTTCCATGGTGCGCATGAGGACCATGACGGTCGGTGGAAATAATCCCTCCAACTCTTCCATGATTAAATGGAAACGCTCCGAAATGTTTCGCGATCAGAATGTTGGGATATCCCTGGGTCTCATCAGAACAAAAGGCGCGCGAAGGCAAGATTTTCCCATGTTCGAATCCTAGCGATCGACAAAAGTTATACAGCCGTGCCACAAAACCGTTGTAGGGAAAGGTTGTGTCCTCAAGACTAAAGTCATCTAAGGCCCCTTTAATATCAATGTTCGCAGAATACATGTGATCGTTTTGCCCTTCTCACTTTAGTGCTGAATGGTTGTCATGCGGAATGGGACGTTCTGCTCCGATTCATCAAACATCCTCCGGCCACAGAAAGCCAAAAAAAATATTCAGGATTTTTCTATTTTCAAATGTCATCACATTGACCTACAGATGGATGAGGGTAATCGAGGCCTAGCCCTGTGTACCGTACGCTGCTGCACACAACAAGCCATGTTCGCAAAAAATAAGGAGACAGCTAACCACATTGCTGCAGACTTGAACGTTGGGTCGATTCGTCCCTAAGAATCTTGACTGAACCGTGAGAGAAGAGGGCGGGGTTTTGTCTCCGCCATTGATGCTCGTCAATTTTTGAATAGGATCTGGCCAGTAGGTCGTGTGAGACTTTAATGGTTTCCATGCGGAATACAGGTTGACGAAGACCATCGCAACAATGATACCGATAACAATACAATCATAATGAGGATTCACGTGACAGCTAGGCTGTTACATAAAGGTGTGCAAGGAGTGTTCCTAGTATTTTCCACACGACTGAGAACTGGGCATCTCTCTCTATGACGTTGGGAAATCAGGAATTTTACTGGTACCCTATCGCCCTTTTGAGCGATGAGCGGATGGTAGTTCTTTTGAGTTGTGCGATTTCGCTCTGTGACTATCGCGTAGAATTGCACGATTAAAGGTGCGCATGGCGTACACCGGGGTTTGAGCTGCAGGTGATCTCATTCGAACAATCGTCTATATCCTCACGATAAACGGTCTATAATAAAGCTATTCAGGGTTGATCTCATGCTAGAAACTGCCGCTGTTGCGTTCACCACATTTTTTGTCACGCTTGGTCCCATCGAAGCAGCGGCGATGTTTGCGGCCTTAACGCAAAACCGAACAATCAAACATCGTCATTCAATGGCTCTCCGTGCCGTCCTGGTCGCCACGGGAATCCTCTTGACCTTCGCCGTGCTTGGAGATTGGTTATTAGGTCTATTGGGAATTTCTTTGGCTGCCCTTCGAACCGCCGGAGGTATCCTGCTCATGTTGATTGGCATTGATATGGTATTTGCGCGAGGCTCTGGTGGGACGACCACGACAGACGCTGAGACTCAGGAAGCCGAACACAAGCAGGATATTTCGATTTTTCCTCTGGCCACCCCCCTTATTGCCGGCCCCGGCGCAATGGGAGCAGTTATCCTGCTCATCGCCAATGCCCAAGGGGATCTCGTCACTAAACTTATCGTCATCACTGCACTCTTAGCGGTCTTATTGATCACTCTCTTGGCCCTCTTCGGGGCCACGTACATTCAGAAGATGCTCGGCGTCTCTGGACAACATGTTTTCAGTCGGGTCTTCGGAGTGCTCCTTTGCGCGTTGGCTGTGCAATTCATATTTGATGGCATTGGGCAAAGCGGTCTTTTGCCATAGGCAGCATTCAAAAAAAATTAATGTATGGAACCTTGTTGAGCTTCCCCGGTCATCGGCACAAAACGAACCGGCAACAATGGAGTTTTCTGGAAACCTTCTTCCGTTCGTCGAATCAAAACCAAACTTTGGGACTGATCACCAACCGGGAGAATAAGACGCCCACCAACAGCCAACTGTTCTAAGAGCGGTTCGGGAATATGGTCGGGCGCGGCCGTTAAGATAACCGCATCAAACGGACCTTCTTCAGGCCAACCTTGATAGCCATCTCCAATTCGCACCTTAACTTTCTCGTAGCCTAACGTCGCCAAGACCTCAGTGGCCTGTCTCGCAAGTGGTCCGACAATTTCGATGGTAAACACATGTGCGCCGAGTTCGGCGAGGATGGCCGCCTGATATCCTGAGCCAGTCCCGATTTCTAAAATCTTCTCGCCGGGTTGCACCTTCAGCGCTTCACTCATAAAAGCGACTATGTATGGTTGAGAGATTGTTTGGTTATAGCCAATAGACAGTGGAAAATCTCCATAGGCATCTTCAGAATCCTGATCAGGGATAAACCGATGCCGGGGAACCCGTCGCACCGCCGCGATGACTGCTGGATCGGTAATTCCTTGAACTATAATTTGAGTATCCACCATCCAATCGCGTTCGACTTGGCGTGAATGATCATTCCATTGATTCATAGCTGATCGTCCTTCGTCTAATTGCCCCATGAGGAACCAGGCCCCGCACCATACAACCAAGAAAACACATCTGTTATACTTGGTGTCTATCATACTTGGTCATAGTGGGTTTCATTTCCCAACTGCTCTCTACACTCCTCCTGCCCAGTCATACAACAAACCCGTTACATATCTTCAACCAACACCAAGCCTCAACAATTCGATCTCAAGGAAAGTATCTGGCTTCAGTTTTCAGTATAGAACCCATCTCTTTACAATTCAGGCCACTTCCAGTCACGAATTTCTGGCATATCATCCCCATGCATCGCAATGTAGGTCTTGTGATCCACGCGTTTATCACGAATGGCTTGCTTAGCATAGGCTGCTAGGTACCCCAACTTCGGAACGCGATCAATGACATCTGCCACAAGATGAAACCGGTCAAGATCGTTCAGCACGACCATGTCAAACGGTGTGGTCGTCTTGCCTTCTTCCTTATACCCCCGAACGTGGATATTTGTATGATTGGTTCGCCGATACGTCAGACGATGAATCAACCACGGATATCCGTGAAAGGCAAAAATAATCGGCTTGTCTGTCGTGAACAGGGTGTCAAATTCATGATCTGAAAGCCCATGGGGATGTTCGTTCCGGGGTTGCAGCTTCATCAGATTTACGACATTCACCACACGCACTTTCAGTTCGGGCACTTGATTTCGGAGAAGATCCACCGCCGCTAAGGTCTCCAACGTTGGCACATCACCCGCACAGGCCATCACCACATCCGGCTCCTCCCCTTTGTCGTTACTCGCCCATTCCCAGATACCAATTCCTGCCGTGCAATGTTTGATCGCCGCATCCATACTGAGATACTGCAGCCCAGGCTGCTTGCCCGCCACGATCACATTCACGAGGTGTCGACTGCGCAAACATGTATCCGTGATAAACAACAAACTATTGGCATCAGGAGGCAAATAAATACGAACCACCTCAGCTTTCTTATTGGCCACGTGGTCGATAAAGCCAGGATCTTGATGAGAAAATCCATTGTGATCTTGCCTCCAGACATGGGAGGTCAACAAATAGTTTAGCGACGCAATGGGTCGGCGCCAGGGAATGCCCTCTCGTGTCACCTTGAGCCATTTTGCATGTTGGTTGAACATGGAATCGATCAGATGGATGAACGCCTCATAGCACGAAAAGAATCCATGGCGCCCAGTCAGCAAATAGCCTTCTAGCCAACCCTGGCATGTATGTTCACTCAGCATTTCAAACACGCGGCCGTCAGTGGAAAGATTGTCATCTTCCGGAAGAGTCTCGGCCACCCATCGACGCTTCGTGACTTCAAACAAGGCATTTAACCGGTTCGAGGCCGTTTCATCCGGACCAAATACCAGAAAATTCCGGTTGCCCATATTCTTTTTCATGACATCTCGAAGAAACTGCCCCATCACTCGTGTGGCCTCGGCCATGACCGTGCCCGGTTGGGGAACATCCACGGCATAATCTTGAAAGGCAGGCATCTTCAACTCCTTCATGAGAAGACCGCCATTGGCATGGGGATTGGCACCCATCCGTCTGATTCCCTTGGGAGCCAGCGCAACCAACCGTGGAATGAGCTGTCCCTGCGCATCGAAGAGCTCTTCGGGACGATAACTTTTCAACCAATCTTCCAAAACCTTGAGATGCTTCTTATTGGTCGCCATATCGGAAAAGGGGACCTGGTGCGATCGCCAGGAATCTTCCGTCTTTTTGCCATCCACCTCTTGAGGCCCCGTCCAGCCCTTCGGGGAACGCAAAATAATCATAGGCCACCGAGGACGCGTGATATCCCCTGTGTTTCGTGCATGGTGTTGAATGGCTTGGATCTCGCTGATCACATCATCTAAGGTTTTGGCCATCAGTCGATGCATCGTGTCGGGATCCGACCCTTCGACAAAATGGGGTTGATAGCCGTACCCCAAAAACAAATTATTCAATTCCTCGTGGCTGATGCGGGCAAGCACGGTGGGATTCGCAATCTTGTACCCGTTCAGATGTAGAATAGGCAGAACGGCCCCGTCAGTTGCCGGATTCAGAAATTTATTGGAATGCCAGGCTGTCGCAAGCGGGCCGGTTTCCGCCTCCCCGTCACCCACCACACACGCCACAATTAAATCCGGATTATCCAACACCGCACCATACGCATGGGCGACCGAATACCCAAGTTCCCCACCTTCATGGATTGAACCGGGTGTTTCAGGGGCAACATGACTCGGAATGCCACCAGGAAACGAAAATTGTTTAAACAGTTTTTTGATCCCTTCCGCATCTTGAGAAATGTTGGGATAGACTTCACTGTACGTTCCCTCTAGATAGGTGTTCGCCACAAGGCCCGGCCCCCCATGGCCAGGTCCCGCAATGTACAGCATGTTCAAGTCATGCCTCTTGATGAGTCGGTTCAAGTGAACGTAAATAAAATTTAGCCCTGGAGTCGTCCCCCAATGCCCTAATAACCGTCGCTTCACATGCTCAAGCGTGAGCGGTTTCGTTAACAATGGATTATCGAGCAAGTAGATTTGCCCAACGGACAAATAATTGGCCGCACGCCAATAGGCATCGATATCAGCCAGTTCCTGTTCAGAAATACTCGTCGACATATTCGTCTCCTGTTCAGAATGAGAAAAAATGCTACACGTTAAAAAACGAATAGAAAAAGGATCTCGTTCTATGTAGTCGAGGGTTCAAAACAGCTGAAAGTTTCTTGTGCAATAAGGGTTTCCTCATCTGTTGCCACAACATAGGCCGCAATGGACGACTCATCTCCACTAATCTTTGCAGCTTCCCCTGGTCTCAAGTTGATGGCTTGCTCATTACGAACGGAGTCTATTTGCAATCCACACCACTCCATCCCAGCGCACACCTGTGCGCGTATCTCAGGTGAACGCTCCCCAATCCCTCCGCCAAACACGATGGCATCTGCCCCATGTAACACGGCCAGATAGGCTCCAAGATACTGTTGTATGCGATAGCAAAACATGTCGATGGCCAATTGTGCCCGTGTATCGTGCTCCTCGTTCGCTGCACGAAGCAAGACTTGCATATCGGAGGATCGTCCCGAAACTCCTAAGAGACCAGATTGTTCATTCAACAGTTGCTCCACTTCCACCACGTTCATGGAATGGTGTGTCATAAGATGCCAGACCACAGCCGGATCCATATTTCCCGACCGCGTTCCCATCACCAACCCTTCCAGAGGGGTCAATCCCATAGATGTCTCAACAGAACGGCCTTGATCAATTGCTGACATAGAACAGCCATTGCCTAATTGAAGCGTGATGAGACGTGATAACTTTAGTGATTGCCTCGTGAATCGGGCATAGCCACGGGCTAACGACGCATGGGCGATGCCATGAAACCCATATCGTCGGATCCCTGTTTTTCTGGCTAACTCCAACGGCAGAGCATAGTTTCGGGCATGATCAGGAAGAGTGCCATGAAAGGTGGTATCAAACACCGCCACCATTGGCACGGTCGCACCCAAGGCCTGTTGCAACGTTTGAATTCCTGCCACACAGAAAGGATTATGGAGCGGAGCGAAGTCGTTCAGTTGTTCAATCTGGTGGAGGACCTCATCATCAATTCGCACCGCTTGTGTGAAAACTTCTCCTCCATGCACGACCCGATGCCCAACCACATCTATGTCTTTCCAATAAGCATAGGGTTGTAGGGGATCTTGTAAAATGTCACACATCCAATGAATCGCAGATCTGAAATCGGATATTTGGCGTGAGAACGTACGAATCAAACCCTGGTCGTCGATCAGCACGCATGGAGACTCTCCCCCGATCTCGGATATTTTTCCATGGAGCAATGTATGACCATCCCATGGTTCTTCATTTTGACCAGAACATGCCATATCATGCACTAAAAATTTCAGGGATGAGCTTCCACAATTGACGACTAAAATCTTCATTTTTTCACCATGTCGACTCTAGCAACTTCTTCAGACTGAATAGCGGCATCCTCCCAAAAGACCGTATGGATAAAAATGCTTGATTCAAACCAATCCCACGCGACGACCCTCAATCTGAAGGCAGATTATTTGTTAAAATAGGGAGAGAAAACATCCTCACCCTTTGATATTCTCCATTTTGGTTAATGTTCGCCCCCTGCCTCTGAAGCAGAAGGAACACTGGCTACCCAAGCACGCAGGACGACACGATCAGAATCTGAAAGCTTCGCTTCCGGATGGAGCGGAAGATAGAACCACGGTGGCATTTCACCTTCCTCCACTTCTTCCCAGATTTCCTTGATCAATTTGTTGCGTTTTTTTTGCCCGTAACGATTCCATGTCGAAAAGTTGAGTTCTTCTCGACCTTCTGCCACATCCCAGGCCAACAGCCAGGAAATCGGAGCCACTCGACTATATCCTGGCCAGACCGTCTCATGTGAATGACAGTCGTAACAGGCACGTTTCAGAATTGCCTTCACGTCTGGCGATGCCGAGATGTCTTCCTCAATCGAAGGATTGTTCATAGTCACTGGTATTAATTGAATCCCCACCAACACGATGACCGCCGTCAATAGAATCTTCAATAATGATTTTTTCATGCACACCTCATTCTATTATTCGTCCAGCGTTAATTTTGGCTCGTTCAACATTCAGTGACAGCTCGTCCTCCTTGACGATGCAACCCAATGGAAGAACACAGCAAGCTCTATGCCCTTCTTGGATTCCCTCCCACTCATGAACAAAGAGAAAATATCCACATCTCGCGACACTCCCTCTACTCGAACCGGGGATCTACAGAGTTTCCATAACTCATTCTAGAATTCAATGAGGCAAATCCCTTCACTTGTTCTGAAATAAATGGGGAATTAAGGGACAGCCCCTCATCTCGAAAATTACCATGTACGTGAAAACATAAGACTTCCTGGGGCTGTTGTTTGTGGCACAACTCTTGAGTTATTTTTATATCATTATTCCCAATCAGGAGGCTCATCACATGCTTCTCATCGCCACAATCGATCCAATCCTACGAAGTCATTTACAATACCGGCTGACGGCAAAGGGAGATCCCTTTCTTCTACTCGAAGAAGGAGAAAATATTGTGGATTCGGTGTTTTGCCATCAACCTTCTCTCGTCATTTTGGATTTATATTTAACCCATCCGAGTGGACTGGCCATTTTGCGTCAACTTCGGGCTGGAGGGTATGCAGGGAAGGTCGTCGTGTTAGGCGGACAATCCACTCAATCCTTAACTCAAGAAGCCACCCGCTTGGGGGCACTGCAAATTGTGGGACGCCCATTTTCTGCAAATCAAATCCTCGGAGCGGTGCGTGTGGCCAAGGGAACCATTGACGTTGACCAAAAATGGGTTACTCAAATGGAATAGAGGAGGTGAGGAATGAAGACCTGTAGGAATCTTGGACATCATGAACGAATGATTCGCATCGCTGTGGGGCTTGTCTTTCTCTCCTTATCTGGCTTTGCCATCTTGCCAGAGTGGGGGGATTTGTTGCTCATGATGGTTGGTCTCATGACACTATTGACGGGCATCATCGGGTACTGCCCAGCCTGGCATGCGGTGGGCATCAATAGCCGCAAAGTCGACCACCATCATGCGGCCTCACACCCTAAAGAAGGACTGCATGAGCACGCCGATTCAACCATTTTCTGATCGCCAGGATACGGACCTGTGACTTGCCGTTCGACTTCAACGATTCAAGAATCATCCCAAGACCATGGCTTGAGCTTTTCCTCTGACCGCGTCTACCGAAAACGGACGACTGATCACCCAAACGATCTGGTTCGCTATTAGGTTGCGAACTGCTTCATGGGTCGGGTCGGCATGTTCAACTCGGGAGGGCTTTCAGGCAAGGACGACTTGCATCAAGCGGTTCG
The DNA here is from genome assembly GCA_965248225.1 of Nitrospirales bacterium. Classification (GTDB taxonomy): domain Bacteria; phylum Nitrospirota; class Nitrospiria; order Nitrospirales; family UBA8639; genus Nitrospira_E. Next base: position 1,138,747 of record CBDFIV010000015.1, on the reverse strand, counting down.
TACCGCTGTGATTAATAAGCACGCTGGAGGAATGGGAGTCATGAGCGGACGCAAATCTTTCCAACAACCGATGAAGGAGGGCATCGCGTTATGAAATGCCATTCAGGATGTCTATCTGTCAAAAATAGTGACCGTGGCCTAATATTTTTCTACTGTTGTGTTTCGTGTTTATGCACTGATTCCGCTACATCCATGGAAAATCCCCCATCATCCGTTAGCACCAACGCCCCCTCCTGATCCAAATCAAACCTCACCGAATCCAAGAGAACGGTCACCGGCAATTGATACACAATAAAGGTCCCCGAGATGATAGACATGATTTTTATACGAGCATGGGCCTTCTTCTGCATATTTCCGCTAAACAAATCTTTGACAAAGGTATAGCCATTAACTTTGGCGATCCCAGCTTCATAGGCCTGAACGTCTCCCACAAAAAATCGTGGCGTATCTTTTTCAAACAATCGGCGATGAACGATTAAGAGTTTGTCTCCCTGCTCAAGCATAGTGTCTCCCCCTTCTATACAACAATACGCGACCCAGCCCTTTTCTCGATAGGACTTGAGACCATTACTGAAGCAAGAGCGATGCCGCGATTCGTGTTAGCCCCATTGTTCAAAATTGGGATGCGAAACGATAACCCGCAAAATATCGCTACGAGTAATCATGCCCAATAATTCCTTTTCTTGTGAAATTACGGGGATGGCACCAAGGCGTTCCTCTAATAACACACGCGCAAGAGCGAGTATCGTCGTATCAGCGGCAGCCACCAGCACGGGATGACTGACGTAGGGTTCAATGCTGACCGTATCCAGATAGGCCGATCCTTTGATCCCAGCCAAAGCTGATTCGACTGTACCCCGGGAGAGATCCCGATCGGACAAAATTCCAACCAACGCCCCATCTCTCGATTGAATCGGAATATGCCGAAATCGCGTATTCTTCACTAGCTCCCAAGCTTGAGCCAACGAAGCCGTGAGAGGAAGAGTCGTCACCGGTGAGGCCATGATGTCTCGAGCCACCAAGGAAGAAGGGTTAGCTTGGGAAAAGGCCTCGACCTCTTCATAAAGACGGGCTTGTAAAGAAGAAGAGCCTTTGTTGAGTGACTGTTCAGGTGGCTGGTGTTCCCGACCAACTGATTTGATAGCCGACGCCTTGGACACTTTCGCCACTTTCCGGTCTCGAAACACCCCGGCCACATAGGGCACCTTTGCACCACCAACGTCAACGACCGCAAACATCACATCCCTCCCTTAGGATAGAGCGCATTCTCAAATTCCTTGCGCCAGGATAATGAACAAGAGCGACTAGATTCGTCGTTCTTTCTCTACCCGGCCTATGGAAACGTTTCAGATCGATTTATGGCTTGAAGGGTTTGGGGTTCAAATCGCGAATGGCTCGAAAATGATTTTGATTCCCGAGGAAAACCACCGAGTATTCAGTGGCACGCTACATAAGAACCACACAATCACAGGTATACTTCAACTATACATGATTCGTAATTAGTGGCAAGCTCACGAAATTTCTTGTTTGATGAATATCTTGCGTCGCACTCAACCTGATTGACTAGGGTGTTGGATTACCCATGGAATCATTCTGCAGAAGCCGTTAGAGTACGGACCAACCGGAACTGAGGAACCCACGCATTTTTCGTTTCCACATGCTTTCCACTCCTACTCATCATTTCTATGTGCCCATTCTGACAGTAGTTTTTTTGACAGAATGGATTGCACTCGCCATTACCCCACTCCATCGAAGTGACTGGCTCCTTGAAAACATTCTGGTCTTTCTTATCGTCCCAATTCTTGCCATCACGTACAGGCGATTCCCCTTCTCCAAAGTGTCCTATACACTGCTTTTTATTTTTGGGTGTCTGCATGTCGTCGATGCCCATTATACGTATGCGGAAGTCCCTTATGATTCCTGGTGGAACGCGCTCACCGGTCGTTCTCTAAACGAACTACTCGGATGGACACGTAATAATTTCGATCGCCTCGTTCATTTTTCTTATGGTCTCTTGCTGGCCTATCCCATTCGCGAGGTGTACTTGCGAATTGCCGGCGTACAGGGATTTTGGGGTTATGCCTTGCCCCTGAGCTTCATCATGTCAACATCGATGATCTTTGAGCTCATAGAATGGGGAGCCGCAACAGTCTTTGGTGGAGACTTAGGCATGGCTTACCTCGGGACCCAGGGCGATGTATGGGATGCCCATAAGGACATGGCATTGGCAAGCTTGGGAGCTTTTCTGGCCATGCTTTCCACCGCCTTCTTGAACATCAATTTTCAACGAGACTTCGCCCGAGAATGGGCAGAGAGCCTGAGGATCAAACATCCAGCCCCTCTAGGGGAAGAGGAAATATGGCGACTCCGGAAGCAACATCGAAAGTAAGACCAGAAACAAAGACCAGTGTTATTAAAATCTTTCTATGAAATCTTCCACAAACATGTTTTCAGGTAAAGGTCAGGATTAGGATGCACTTGAAAGACCAGACTCTCTCACGACGAGGACTCCTCGCATAGAGGAGTGAAACGAACAGTTTCAAGAATTATACCCTGGCAGAAAATGATCTATTCTTAGTGAAGGCACTCATGGTAGGCGAATTCTTTGCCGTTGCCCGAATTGAGAATAAGAACTCGGTTCGCCTGATACTTAAGCAAGTCTATGATGGCCTAATTGACACAAACAACAGCCCAGCTTGTCCGAGCGGAGTAGCTTTTTCACCCTCATACGACTGGATTCCATATTCCAAAGCCCCCTGCTATCTCTCTCCCTCGATATTTGTCTGGCGGGGATGGCCGGAAGATTGATAAACCCACTTGATAATCAGTGGCGGAAACACAGTGGTGAGAGCGATGACGATTACCATAGCAGCATAAATTTCATTGCTAAAAATTTCGCTGACTCGACCTAGTTCCGCGAAAATCAGGCCAACTTCCCCTCTGGGTATCATGGCAAGACCGATAATCACCCGGTCACGCCACGGTTCCTGAATGACGAGAGCTCCTCCAAGTTTCCCTACTACTGCTGCTATGAACAGACATGCGGAAAAGGTCCAGATGAAGGGCGAATTCCAGTCAATGGCTCGCAAGTTAAGAGTGAGGCCGACCATAACGAAAAAAATCGGGGTAAAGAGGAAAATGATCGGTTTCATTTGCTCTTCAATGCGGTGGGCAAAGGCCGGGTCGCTGTGGAGGGACATCCCGAAGGGAAGGAAAAATCGTCTGGAAAGGGCGAGTCCTGCTGCAAAGCCTCCCAAGAGTTCCGGTGCGCCAACGGCATGGGCTAACCAAGCAAAGAACAGCACTAAGGACACGACCGAAGTCGGGATGAGGCCGGAAATTTTGGTGTTTTGGTCAATGTGTTTGATAAGAAGGGAGATGAACTTTGCGGCAATAGGCGCCAGGACAAAAAATGTGACCACGAACAGCAAGACTTTACTAGCATTGAAAAGATTAATGCCTCCGCCGATGGAAAATTCATAGAGGAGCGCCAATAGAACAATACCGAAAACATCATCCAGCACAGCAGCCCCTAAAATGATTTGGCCCTCTCGTTCATGATGGCGCGTGAGATCCATTAAGACTCGCATGATGATGCCGATGCTCGTGGCCGTGAGAGTGCCTCCGATGAAAAGAGATACCAAAATGGGCAAATTGAACAACCCATAGGCAAGGGCGAAACCTAGAGTGAACGGGAAAACAAACCCGGCCATGGCGACCACTATGGCTTCCTTCCCGGTTCGGACCAATCGCTTGATGTCCGTGCCGAGCCCCACTTCGAATAGCAGCAGGATGATGCCGATTTCTGCCAATAATCTGATGACAGCCTCGGGTTCGATCCACCCCAGAAGGCTTGGCCCAAGAAGAACGCCGGCAAAGAGCTCTCCTATTACTCGTGGAGTGTGAAGGCGTATAGCGATTTCCGCAAAAATTCTTGCGGATAATAGAATGATGAGCAGGTGAAGAAAAAAGGTATGATTATCCACTGAATGCCTATGGTTTCCCCCAAACTTTTCCGGACGGTTTCAGGTGGAAAACTTGATGTGCCCGCGTTGAAGTTATCTTTTCTATACCACCGAACCTTATCATAATGCGTGGAGTGAACTCGCTAATATCACAGAAGGATTCATCCTCTGCGGAGTCAGGCTTTTGAACAATTTATTTGTAGCGAAGCCGTCGGTCTGGTTGTACAGTATCAGGTCAGCTTTACCATTTAAACCATAGGTCATGCGTACGGGCCATTTTGGCCAACCCACCGTGCACTACCTGTGTCGTACCGAAAGGCAATTGACGGGCATCCGATTTCCCTAGACGATGAAGAGAGCTGTTGAAGTTGAGGGGAGTGAGATAAAATTGATGCCGCAGGCTCCAAGAGAATGAAGGACAGGACCTTAGAATAGTGGGGGACTTGATCATCCTTGGACTAAACAGATTACTTCTTGTGACGCCCGAGTGACGCAGTATAAAGGAAAAACCCAACTGGCAAGGATGCCAAGAAAGCTAGTCGAAGAACACCCATGCAGATGACACGTCACATAAAAGACTCCCTCATTGAATGGCGTGAGGGGATCAGTCCTCCAGTCTTCTTTCTCGCAGCAGCGTTCAACGTCGGGCTCATTCTCTTTGCCGGTCTCTGGACGGAGACGGCCGGAAGGCTCTTCCAAGCCATCCTGACCTTCATCACGCAGACGTTTGACTGGTATTACATACTGGCGACGGCGGGCTTTGTCATTTTTGTGTTGTGGCTTGTGGTGAGCCCCTATGGGCAAATCAGATTTGGCAAGCAAGATGAAGAACCGGAATATAGCCGACTGGCCTGGTTAGCCATGTTGTTTGCAGCAGGAATGGGAATGGGCCTGGTGTTCTGGGGAGTGGCTGAACCATTGAATCATTTTCATACCCCACCCAGCGCCACCCCGATGACGGACGAAGCGGCGCGCGAGGCCATCTATTTCAGCTACTTTCATTGGGGCCTGCATCCATGGGCCATGTATGTCATTTTCGGCTTGGGCATTGCGCTTCTTCATTTTCGCCATGGCTTGCCCTTAGCCCCACGGTCATTACTCTATCCAGTGTTTGGGAAACGTATTGAAGGTTGGTTAGGGCATGGGACAGATGCCTTCTGTACTGTGGGAACGTTGTTGGGAGTGGCCACGTCCCTCGGGTTAGGAGCCATGCAAATCAATGCCACCTTAAGCCGATTGACTGATATCAGCTTTATCACCTCGAACCAGCTATGGATTATTGCCCTCATCACGATCGTGGCCACGACATCGACGGTCAGTGGCGTATCACGGGGCATTAAATATTTAAGTATTGCAAATATGGCCATCATGTGCCTGATGTTAAGCTTTGTCTTTCTAACTGGGCCAACCCTCTACCAAATTAAAACCCTTATCTTTGGCCTCGGTGATTATGTGCTCAACCTGGCACACATCAGTGTATGGGTGGACGGGGAATCACCATCTGATTGGCAAACGAACTGGACCCTCTTTTATTGGGGATGGTGGATTTCCTGGAGCCCCTTTGTCGGAATCTTCATTGCCCGAATCTCACGCGGTCGCACGATCCGGGAATTTGTGTTCTTTGTCCTATTGATTCCAACAGCGGTGAACGTCGTTTGGTTTTCAGTCTTTGGCGGAACAGCCTTACATATTGAACGTTTTGGTGAAGGTGGTCTATTAGAACCGATCTTAAAAAATGTCGCCATGTCGCTCCCTCTCTTATTAGAACACCTGCCATGGACAGAGCTCATGCAATGGATTGGTCTCATACTCATGGTTATGTTTTTTATAACCTCTTCAGATTCAGGTTCGTTTGTTGATGACATGGTGACTTCCGGGGGCAACCCCAATCCACCTGTCGCCAATCGTGTATTTTGGGGTGTATCAGAGGGGGCAGCCGCTGCAGTTTTACTCATGGCCGGTGGACTGAAGGCTCTTCAAGCCGCATCGATCTCGGCCGGCTTGCCCCAAAGCATTTTACTGATTTTTGCTTGCGTAGGGTTAGTGAAGATTCTTCGTCAAGAATCTTTCAAATAACGTTCGCCCTGTACGCCCAAAGACCCTATCCGCATCACAACGAGGAATTCAACTAAGTCGCATATTGAACCATGCGTCGGTTTGTTTCTTGGGTATTTCATATTTTCTCAGGGAAAAAGCAGCGGCCTGCCTGTTCTCCCCTAATATTATGATTCTGAAGCCAGGGAACGAACATACCCTAAGACAAGGCGAATTTCTTCATCCGACAACACAAACCTCCACATCCCCATCGCCGTATTCGGAACACCCATATGAATGCTTTCCCATAGTTCTTTATCCGATTTCTTTTGAATACGAGATACTGTCAGATCTGCAACGGGTGGATTGAAGTGGGTATACCCATCGCCCTTCCCCTCTGGACCGTGGCAGACCTTGCAATGTTTCAGATAGAGACTTCTCCCCTCCTTAAAATCTCCCTCTTCCGCAGGCACTCCACCCGGAAGCAGGAATGCCCCCAAAACTAGGCCAATGATTACGACAAAAGGACGTTTCATATACAACTACAACTCCCCTAGGTAAGACTATATTTCAAATCCCCCTCTCCCCATTTTTCAAAGGGGGGACTAGAAAGGCGAGCCCATCTTACTGAATTCTGTCATCCCTGCGGTTGGTGGCGGGGATCCATCTGATCCATTAGCCTACAAATAGTCCACCGGGTTAAGTATGATCTATAAATCATCGCTGCTCCCTTTAATTTCACTGACAGGGTGTTGGGGCCTTCATCCCTTCTGGTAAATGCGTCCGGCTATCCACACAGGCTTCATCTACTTGTTCTTGAGAAAATCCATGCGCATACCGAAGGGCCACCCCATGCAACTTCGTCCCTCGAAACGAGGCTTTCGTCACATTGGCCCCACGCACATCGGCTCCATAAAAATTCGCACCATCCAGAATCGCTTCTTGTAAGTTGGCTTTAAACATCGCCGCGAATTCTAACGTGGCATCCGAAAGGTCGGCTTCAACCAAGTTGGCCCAGGACAAATCCACACCTTCTAAATTGGCACGTTGCAAATTGGCTTTGGACAAAAACGCTTCACCCATTTCCGCTCGAACGAAAGAACCTTCGCTCATATTTGCTCCTAACAAATCCGCTTCCTGAAAATTGGCGCCGGCACATTTGGCCTTGTGGAGATTGGCATGATAGAGCACCGCCCGTTCCAACGTGGCTTCACGGAGGTTGGCTTCTTCGAGCATGGCCTCATTGAGATTGGCGGCCCCTAAATCGGCTGCAGACAGATCAGCCGAACGAAAATCGGCTTCTTGCGAATGGCTACGACTCAGATCCGCTTCGATCAATTTGGCATTGATAAACAACGCCCGATGAAGATTCGCTTCCCGCAAATCCGCACGCACCAAATTGGCTTCTTCCCCATTGGCCCTCTCTAAATCGGCACCCACCAAGTACGCTTCCTCCAAATTAGCCCCACGGAGAATACTGAAACGCAATCGAGCTTCAGCCAAATTCGCTTCTCGCAAATCCGCTCCAGCAAAATTGGCTTGACTCAAATCGGCCTTTCGGAAATTGGCAAGACGAAACAATGCACCAGACGCGTTGGCCCCTCGCATATCTGCAGCATAGAGTGAGGCTTCAGTCACATTCGCTTTGTGAAAGTTCACATGGACGAGAATTGCCGCCGTAAAGTCGGCACGAGAAAGGTTGGCGCCTTGAAAATTGGCGCCACTCAGGTCTTGTTCACGAAAATCAACTCCAGACAATTGCGCCCCGCACAAATTGGCCGGCTTGCCACTGGAATTGGGGTGATGGGAAACCCATTTGGCATGGTCATCCAAAATAGTCTGCAGGACTTCCTCGCTCACGGAACGGCCAGCATAGACCCCGATACACCGCTGTTCCTCTCCTGAAGATGGTCCTTGTTGAACATGGTCCGCATAGACAGAAGGGACAACAGACAGGAGACTCAACACTATGACGGCCAGCGCACCAATCCTCAGGCCTCTGGCGATTTTCCACGTTTGCCTACCCAACTGATATTTCACCAATTTCAACCTCACTTTCATTTTTCCAAACGTATGACTACCTCATCACCAACACCGATTCCGGCGAATAGGTGCTCACCCACTCTGAGACACTCCCTAACGTAAACCGTTCAATACCCGAGAGACCTTTCGACCCGACACAAACCAATGGCGTTTTCAAACGTTGGGCCGCGTCGAGAATTTTAGCTCGAGGATTTCCCTCCAAAAATTCGGTATCCACTTGAAAGCCCGCTTTGAGGAAATTTTTTCGGGCTTCGACTAACAACCCTTGGGTATGTTTTCGAACGGGGGCCATTAACGCCTTCGCTTGTCTCTTCCCCAACACCTCCAAGCCCAGGTCCGTCAACTTCTCGGGAACCACTGAAACCACATGTAAGACGACTCCCACAGGATCCAGCCAGGTGATGATTTTCCTTATCGCTCGTTTCGATGCTTTCGAACCATCCAAAGCCAATAAGACCGGAAGGGGAACCTCTAACTCCCCTTTGACCATGAAGACAGAACAGGACGCATGGGTGACAATCTTTCTCGACACACTTCCTAACAAATATCCTGGAACATCGCTCATACCCCTAGAGCCCACCGCAATGCAATCAGCGTCAAGCCTCTCACTCGCCCGCAAAATGGACTCCGAGACATCACCTTTCATGACTATCGTTTTGAGAGAAACGACCCCACTGCTGCCAGCTTGGCTTAGCACCACTTTGAGCCGTTCGGCCTGCCCGTGTAATAGTTTCTGACTGGCTTGGGTCAACTTTTCAGAAAGACCCGAGACAGACACCGCTTCCCCGTCTTTCGGAACATGCAGTTTTCCACCACGACCCGCAGGCAATACATGCATAAGAACAATTTCCTTTACCCTGCTCCGAAAAACGGTCCCAACGCCCTGCATCAAAAGACGAGAAAAGTCCGATCCATCAACGGGACATAAAATTTTCATGTTTCGAAAACTCCCAATGAATTAACAATAGTCCAGATACCCCTCGTTGGTTACGCACGAATCTTGCCAATCATGTACTTTATGTAGCGATTCTTTCTCCTATAATAACCATACGATTCCTCCTTCAGGATTCGGACATCAAAGTCATAGTAAGTCCAATGCCCTTTTTTGGTCCCATAAGACTTCTAACAGATGTAGCATTTTGCCACCTTATGACTAATCATCGATTCAGGTTCTCAATTCTGTCTTTTCAATAAACGTTTCTATGGACATTGTTCCAAAAATTTTGATCATGTTGGGTCTCCTGTTTCTTCTAGGTCTTTTAACGGATCTGTTGGGACGCCGGACACCGTTACCAAGAGTCACTTTATTACTTCTAGCCGGTTTTGGCATTGGTCCCTCAGGGTTGGATGTTCTCCCAGACTTTCAAGAGGCCTGGTTTCCAGTCATCACCGATATCGCCTTATCGATGGTAGGATTTTTATTGGGTCATGCCCTCACCCTGACGTCACTGCAACAACGTGGGAAATGTGTGCTATGGATATCTCTCGGTGCGGTCGTTGGAACGGCACTCACAGTATTCATCGGACTCATGCTCCTAGGCATCCAACCCGCACTCGCTCTTATCCTTGCTGGAATCGCCCTGGCAACTGACCCGGCGGCCACGATAGATGTGATTCGTCAAACTCGTTCAAAGGGAGAATTTTCGAAAGTCTTGGAAAGTGTTGTGGCCATCGACGATGCCTGGGGGCTCATCATTTTCAGCCTGTTGTTGGCCATCGCACAAGCCATATCTGGAAATGGCGATGGGTGGCACACCCTTCTCTTAGGAGGCTACGAAATTGGAGGAGCCCTTCTCTTGGGCTTGGGGCTAGGAATTCCCATGGCCTACATCACTGGACGGCTCAAGCCAGGAGAACCGACACAAGCCGAAGCCTTAGGCATCGTCCTTCTTTGTGGAGGACTTGCCGAATGGTTGCAAGTCTCCTTCATTTTAGCCGGAATGGTCTTAGGCGCCACAGTCGCCAATTTGGCAACACATCATCGTCGACCCTTTTCGGCCATCGAAGGGATTGAATGGCCCTTTATGATTCTCTTTTTTATCTTAGCCGGAGCCTCGCTCGACATACAGGCCTTGCAAGCCACCGGTCTCTTGGCGATCGCCTATATCCTCTTGCGGCTTCTGGGGCGAATCATCGGGGCATGGGGAGGAGGAGCCATCTGTGGCGCGAATCCTATCTGGCAACGGTGGATGGGTCTGGCACTTTGGCCTCAAGCTGGAGTGGCATTGGGTATGGCACTCCTCGCCAGTCAACATTTCCCCAACTTAAAAGATGTCATTTTGCCAATTGCCATTGGTTCCACCATTATTTTTGAATTGATTGGTCCATTAATGACCCGCCAAGCGTTAATACAAGCAGGCGACGCACAAAGATAATCAGGTATGCTTAGCCTTGGCAGAAAGCAGAATTTTCCCCACTACCCTAAAAAAGTCTTTCTTCAATAGTTATGCCTATCCCAAATACCATACTCACTTTATTCCCCTCAAAAATTTCATGACGCGCTTACAAGAAACTCGCCGAATTTTGTGGTGGGTGCTCTTTTTGAATCTGGGTGTGGCCGCTGCGAAGTGGGTCTATGGAATCATCACCCAATCACTTGGCATGCAGGCCGATGGGCTGCATTCTTTGTTTGATGGGCTGTCAAATGTTGTTGGGTTGGTTGGACTCTGGCTCGCTTCACCTCAGCCTGATGCTGATCATCCCTATGGACATAAAAAGTTTGAAACGTTAGCTGCGGGAGCCATTGGTGGGTTTCTCGTCTTGACCTGTCTCTATCTTCTCTGGAAAGCCTACCGATCATGGACCATGGACTTACACCCTGAGGTCACCACGATTAGCTTTATGATCATGTGTATCACCATGGGGATCAATATCTTTGTCACGAAATGGGAACGACAAAAAGGGAAGGAGTTGAAAAGCGATATTCTGACCGCTGATTCCTATCACACAGCCAGTGATGTGCTCACCTCGTTGTCAGTCTTGGCCGGACTCATCGCCATTCAAGCTGGGTATCTATGGGTCGACCCATTGGTGGCCGTGGTGATTGCTGGCGTCATCGCCTGGACCGCGATTATTGTTCTGAAAGATGTGTTGTCCTCCCTAACCGATCGGATACGGTTAGACCCCCAAGACATTCGAACGGCCGTGATGACGATGTCTGGCATTGTAGATTGTCACGACATCCGAACTCGTGGACTCGCTAGCCATGTGTTTGTCGACCTCTCTATCCATGTGAAGCCCGCCTGGTCAGTCGAACAAGCCCATGTCCTCGCTACTGACGTGGAAAACTTCTTGTTAGCGCATTTTGATTCCGTGGAGGACGTCGTGGTTCATATCGAACCGGAAGGACACTCGCCGAAGTATGACAGTCGTGAGGAGTGAAACGTAAAGGGTAAGGTGCGCCTAAACGGAGTAACCTCGAACCAATTCTTCCAGATTCTGGAAGAATGGAATCAGATCCTTCAGGGCACTGGCCCTCAAATAGCTTAATTCTTTGGTGGACATAAAACCCCAAAAAGCAAATAATATTATATGAACATTTTGGGGCTATTTAGATCAGTTGGATCTATATTGCGCAAACTCGTTCTTTTTTATTGAGAGAATAACTGTTCGAAGAAGAAATCCTCTGGCCATACAATGCGATTATCCGCAACTTTCCTCCCAATATGTGAAGCAATACTTTTTTCTCTGAGCGTTGGATTAGTTGCCCACGCCGAGGACTTCAGCCAACTAAAGTCTGGTGTCGTACACATCACAACACGTAATCATGCAAAATTTCAGGCCACAGGATCTGGCATAATCGTAGGGCATACTCAAGGTTGCCTATCCATATTAACAACTCCCACGGTAATTGACGGAGATCCAAACCCTCTTGTTATTTTTCCGGAAAGTGCTGGCAAGCCTGTTGAGGCAAAGGTTTTATCAAATTCAAAATTTGATAATGAGATACAGGAATTGGCACTAATCATGGTCAGTGGCTATAAACATTTCCCAGATAAGCTGTTCACTCATTCAATAGCCCCTTCCCATTTAACTCTTTCGGAAGGCCAGCCAATTGAAATTATCGGTTACGGGAAAGGAGATGCTTCTTCAACAGTCTTCAAAAGAACCGTCCTATCTCTAGAATTTCCTGGACTGCTTTTTTATACAACTGGTAATAGTGGTACTTTGGGTGGCGCAATTTTATCCAACAACCAAGTTGTGGGAATTGTAGGAGAAAGAAAACCTCCGTACAGTTTAGGGATACCTGCAAAGAGGATAAGAATTTTTCTCGAAAAATATCATCTTCCCACTTTTTGCGCTAAGGCCAACGAGCACCTTAAATTAGGACAGTTATGATGAACACTTAGGGTCATTGCTTGATCTTGCACTTAGGGTCATTGCTTGATCTTGCATTGATTCTTTGCCTGGACTTGCCGCCGACTCAAGCCCTGGGTCTCGAGCGCCCGTTGGATATGGGAGATTCGAGACGGGGAAACCCAAAAACGGTCAGCCACCTGGCCCAACGGTTCATTGGCCTCCCGGCGTCACAACCAGGCCGCACACTGATAGGCCTCGGAGTGGGCACGAGTGCACAACTCCTTGGGCGTCAGGGAATACACGTCGCCGACTCGGATTAAGACCTCTTCCCCTGTCAGCCGGGTGGGCTGCCTCTGCACACGTGGCACATTCGTGAGCGATTGCTGCTTCATCAGATGCGCCATTTTCTTTAAAAAGGGTGCATTTCCTAAGAAAATCTGTCCACGGACCTCCGCCCATGGCGAGGGGCCGTCGACGCCTTCCCGAACAAACTGGCCATACCGCTGCCGCGCCTCGTCTTTTGTCCGATGAAAGAGCCCAAGGACCGCCCCCTCATCCAACCAATCAACCCCACCTGCTCCTCGCACCGTGGCTCGATAGCTGCTCCACCGCCAATCGTTGACCTGTCGAACCAATTGGGCCCGCACAGGATTGAGGACAATATACCGACAGAGCTCCAACAGATAGGCCTCCTTTTCCACCAGAATACTGGTATACCGGCCTTGCAACACATACCCCACGCGGTGATGCCGACGATTAAACTCTTGGGTGTCGCACCCATTCAGGCGGCGCATCCCCTGACTGAGGTTCCCTTCCGGGGTTTCGACCAACAGATGGTCATGATTGCCCATCAAACACTAGGCATCACACCGCCACTGTTGTTGTCGAACTTCTTCGCCGAGCAGCGTCAGGAATCGGCCACGGTCAGTGTCATCGAGAGAGATATTCTGCCGCCCATTGCCACGAGCGGTGACATGCTAGAGAGCCCCGTTGTACTCAAGGAGATGGTAAGCCAAGCAATGACCCCAAAACCATTTGTGCCCATACCCAAACAAGAACAAGGGAAAAAGAGGAATGGCTCGACTCCTTCAGAATCGAGGAACCGATTTTCGTGGATGGGAAAGATTTTTATCGGATGCTATATCTAAGAAGCGCAGATTGAGCCAGGGAAGTTCTGTGGTGGGTAGCCTCTCCTACTTTTGTGGTAAAAAAAATCTTTGGTCTCAGCGGTCAAATTTCTCTCTTCATAAAGGTATTAAAGTTTCTTGGTCTTAAATACTATTCTTTCTTTTTTCTCCAAAAAAAACTGCGGGGTAGCTGGGTTGTATCGGGTCTGGGCAGTGCCCAGGACGAGGCGAAGCCAAGTTTAAGAAACGCATCCAAGGTCGATCCTTGGTCGTGGTGCAGAGGGCGAAACCTCTGTTCGAAGTCCAGCAATCGAAATGATGGCCGTGATCCCTCGGCAAAAACGAGGACATGCATCCAATCCACGCAGGGTTGGTCGATGGAGGTGCAGGAGGAGAGCGAAGTCTCTTCCTGCGAGTGATAAAACGGCGATACGTTTTGATGGTGCGAAAGGGTTCACAACCCTGGAGCACCAATAGCCGGGGGGATGCAACGGGGACGCGCAGCGGGTCCCCTTGCCAAGATGTACTACAGTACACATCTTGCATTCTGCCTTATCGGAATCAATGACTTTGGAGTAAGGAGCATGGATTTGTACTGCACTGACCCACGGTGAACCGTCGTTGACATTCCAGGCACGGTCCTCTCAGTTTGCATTCTGCCTTATCGGAATCAATAACTTTTGAGTAAGGATCAGGGGTTTGCGCTGCACTGACCCACGATGAACCGTCGTTGACATTCCAGGCACGGTCCTCTCAGTTTGCCTTAGCTTCTCCTTTCCCACCAAGACCCGCTGTTCCTGTTATGTTCCGGTCTGTCCCATCAGCTCGATAGCTGTCGTTTGGCTTGGGTCATACAACTCAGTTTTGCATTGTACGATATAAAACTGGTCTTGTTCATATTGTGAATGACAGGGCCATGACCATTTATTGCTATATTTCTTCATTCGACTTTAGCCAACGCGCCAAGATTTTTCTTGCAAATATTACAATATTGTAATACTCTATACAGAGAAGGAGATTGCGCTTGGCCCAGCATGACACGATCCGGCCTGTTGTTTGGGTGGGAGACAGCAAAAAACAACTCAAGCACATGCCAGAAGATGTGCAAAAACAAATGGGTGGTGAATTATATTTTGCCAAAAAAGGAGAGATGCCGCCACATGGAAAACCCTTTAAAGGCATTGCCAGTGGAGTCTTTGAAATTAAAGACGACTTTGAGACGAATACGTATCGACTAGTCTATGCCGTCAAAATCGGAACACGGCTCTATGTGCTGCATGCGTTTCAGAAGAAGAGTCCCAAGGGAATTGCGACCTCTAAGAAAGACGTGGACTTGCTCGCACGGCGATATAAGGAAGCCGTTGCAATGGAAAAGGAGTATGAGTCATGAAGAAAAAAGATACCATTGAATTTGAGGAAAGCTCCTGGAATGTCTTTGCCGATTTAGGATTAAAGGATTCTGATAGTCTGCTGATGCGAGCAGAACTGGGATTCCAAATCCTCAAAATCCTAAAAGGTCGTGGCCTGAAAAAACAAAAAGACGCGCAAGAGGCCTTGGAAATTGGACAAGCTGAAGTCTCGCTGCTGATGAATGCGCGGTTTCATCGGTTCTCGGAAGCGCGGCTCATGAGTTTTTTGAATAAACTTGATCAGAAGGTGACGGTCAGGGTGAGTCCTCGTCGCAGAGGGGAAAAACCACAAGAGGTTGTATTCGCCTAAAGCAGCTTTTTTGTCCCGCTTCATACCTCTAGTCCAAACCGCTTGATTGCCTGGACCAGAGTTTCACGAGAACACCCGAATTCTGCCGCCATATCAGGAAGAGTCGATTCCCCTTCCTGAATTTTTGAGTAACCCAGGATCGTTTCTTCCATCGTCAGTTTGTACGGACGACCTATATGCTTACCTCGCCGCCGTGCCGCTTCCATACCTTCCTTGGTGCGCTTGATAAGTGTGTGGCGTTCAAACTGCGCGAACGCCGCCATGACCGTATAGATCAACTCACCTGACGGGGTTGATGTATCGACATTCAGGTTTACAATCTGCACTTACACTTAGGGTCATTGCTTGACCTTACATCGATTCTTTGCCTGGACTTGCCGCCGATTATACCGGCCTTGCAACACATGCCCCACCCGTTGATGCCGACGATTAATCTCTTGGGTGTCGCGCCCATTCAGGCGGCGCATCCCCTGGCTGAGGTTCCCTTCCGGGGTTTCGACCAACAGATGGTCATGATTGCCCATCAAACACTAGGCATCACACCGCCACTGTTATTGTTGCACTTCCTCGCCGAGCAGCGGCAGGAATCGACCACGGTCAGTGTCATTGAGAGAGATAGTCTGCCGCCCATTGCCACGAGCGGTGACATGATAGAGAGCCCCGTCCTACTCAAGGCGTCATGGTCGAGCTATGAGCGAGAGGCGACCGAGCAGGAGATGGTAAGTCAAGCAATGACCCCAAAACATGACCCCAAAACTTTGTCGACCTCTCTATCCATGTGAAGCCCGACTGGTCAGTCGAACAAGCCCATGTCCTCGCTACTGACGTGGAAAACTTCTTGTTAGCGCATTTTGATTCCGTGGAGGACGTCGTGGTTCATATCGAACCGGAAGGACACGAACTAAGACCATTAGGATCGTAAGGGGTAAGGGGTAAAGGGTGAGGCGTCAAAGTTAGAAGATGAAAAAATGAAAAAATACAACATCATTTTTGAAAAGTAAGGAATAAGTGAAAGAAGAGGCCAGGTCTTTGGTCTTTACGCCTCACACCTTACGCTTCACCCCTCACGTCTCCGGGGAGTGTTCTGCAGCATGAATGGGGAGCGAAATCGTAAAGGTGGTGCCTTGATTAGGAATGCTATTCACCTGAATCGCTCCGTTATGCTCCAGAATAATGCCATGGACCACGGTTAACCCTAAACCCGTACCCTCTCCAACTGCTTTTGTCGTGAAGAAGGGATCGAAAATTTTCGATTGGTGTTCCTCAGATATTCCCATTCCTGTATCTTGCACGCCGAGTTCGACCATATCTCCTTTGGGGCCAAGCTGGAGAGTCAGCGTGCCGCCTCCAGGCATGGCTTGGCAGGCATTCAACAGCAAATTCAAGAGCACCTGACTGATGTGATCAGGATCCGCCAACACGAGCGGGAGATCTGGCACATAATCTTTGACAACATGAATACCGTGGTTTTTGAATTTCTCCAGCAACATATCTAGGACACTTCCAATCGCCACCACCAAATCAACGCCACGCTGTTCAGATGGGCGTTTCCGAGCAAAGCTTAGCAATTGATTCATGATTTTTGTGATGCGCTCTACCTGCGTCACAATGGTTCCCAACCCCCGCCTGGTCGATTCATCTGTGGCTTTGCGCATCAATAATTCGGCTCGACCCAAAATCACATTCATCGGCGTCCCAATTTCATGGGCCATGCCGGATGCCAATGTCCCCAGTTCAGCCAGCCGTTCCGTTTTTCGTAGCTGGGCTTCTAAGACTCGCTGCTTGGTCATATCGTCCACTCGTTGTGAGATATCCCGAAGAATCACGGTCATCCATCGTCTTCCTCCTCGTTCAACCTTAGAAATGGAGGCTTCCATCGGAAACGGCTCCCCGGAGTATCGCAACCCAGAAATTTCCCGATATCTTCCCATTCGTCGTGACGTCTCTCCACTTTCTCCAAACCGCCGCAGGTGATCATGATGGGCTTCCCTCATCGTTTCAGGAATAAATTGATCGAGAGGTTTCCCCAGCACATCGGTAGATGAGCATTGAAAAATCATTTCAGCCGCTGCATTAAAGAGTACGATGTTATGCTCTTCATCAACCGTAATAATGCCATCCATGGCCGACTGGATGATGCTGGCCATTTGCCGCTCCAATGCGTGTATGCCTTCCTCTGCTTCAAGGTGCCTCGTCTGTTCGGAGCGCAACTCGGCCACTTCTTGCCGGAGCAAGATGAGTTCTTGTTCTCGTTCATGATGTGAGGCAGAGGGCTCGTTATTCACAAAATAATATCTCGTAAGGCGTGAGGCGTAAGGCGGTAGGGGGGAAGAAATTCTTCTTCTGGCTCTTCACTATTTACTCCTTACTTTTTCCATTTTACGGCTTCACTTCTTCCATTTCTGCAAGCTTGCGATACAGAGTCTTTCGATCAATGCCTAAGACCTGGGCCGTTTGATATTTATTCCCACCTAATTTATCCAAGACTCGACGGATGTAGGACTGTTCCACTTGTGCCAGGGGAAGGATCTGTTCGACTGCATCTTCAATGAATTGTCCCTCCCCTTGAATATTTTGAATGTTGAGCGGCAAATCCTCCAAGGAGACTTTCTGCCCCTGCGTTAAAGTGGCTGCACGCTCAAGAATATTTTCTAATTCCCGCACATTGCCAGGCCATGGGTAATCGATCAATCGAGCCAGCGCCGAATCCGAGATACCCTCAACATGCTTCTGTTGTGCCGTCAAACTTTTTTGTAACAACCCGTGAACCAACAAAGGAATATCTTCTTTTCGCTCCCGAAGAGGGGGAAGGCGTATTTCAATCACATTCAATCGATAATACAAATCTTCTCGAAAGCGTTTCGCCTGGACTTCTTCGGCTAACATCACATTGGTGGCGGCAATCAAGCGAACGTTCACTGACGTCGACTTCGTGGCCCCTACTCGCCGAATTTCCCGCTCCTGCACCGCCCGTAATAACTTAGCCTGTAGTATCATGGGCAATTCGCTGATCTCATCCAGGAATAACGTCCCATCATGGGCCTCCTCAAATAAGCCGCGCTTATCCGATTTCGCATCCGTAAAGGACCCACGCACATGCCCAAAGAGCTCGCTTTCCAATAACAGCTCGGGAATGGCGGCACAATTGACGGGGACAAACGGTTGAGATTTCCGTTGACTATTAAAGTGAATCGCTTTGGCCACGAGTTCTTTTCCCGTTCCGCTCTCCCCGGTCACTAAGATATTTGTCTGCGAATCAGCCACTCGGCGAATGAGATTAAAAATTTCTCGCATGGGCTTACTTTTACCCAGGATTTGATCAAAGGCAAATTCCCGGTTGACCACTTGCCGTAATTGCTGCACTTCCTGTCGAAGGAGTGCCTCTCGCAACGCCTTTTGCACCGTCACCAACAGCTCATCCGCTTTGACTGGCTTAGTGAGATAATCAAACGCGCCATGTTTCATCGCATCAACCGCCGATTCCACAGTGCCAAAGCCCGTCATCATGATCAAATTCGATTCTGGATGCTTTTGAACCACTTGTTCCAATAAACCAAGCCCATCCATCCCTTTCATCCGTAAATCAGTGACGACCACCGGGAATGTTTCAGATTCCATACAAGTCAGCGCCTCTTGCCCATCGGAGGCCACAACCACTCGATAGTGCTCTTCTTCTAACATGTCCTGTAATAATTTCCGCATTTCTAGCTCATCATCAACCACTAAGATAGAAGAAGGGTCTTGTGTCATAGAACAATTCCTTGTTTCACAGGGGTTAATCCTTCACAATTGGGGGTGGTCGATCACCAACATTTTGGCAAAAATACAAGGAAGCTTCTTAAACCTTTAGTTATACAAATTTCTCAGCTATTATCTTGGAAAATTTGTGGCCATATTTTCTTAACTCATCGGTCTGTAGCAATTAGCGCCAATTGCCAAATTCCCATCTGTAGCATTTTGCATCATCTTGGGGCATCTATGATACTCAGGAGCCATACCCATCATGACTGGACCATTTAATCACAATCAATCTTGTGAAGATTTCCCGTTCACGATAGATTAAAGGATTTCCGGATGTTTTTTGTCCGCGGGACACCACACAAAATGTATTTGCCTTGCAATGGCACTTCTCTTGCTGAACTTAGAACTCTCATGTCGAGCCTCATTTACTCTGGAAAGGATATTTAAATGAAAATCATTGTGGCTATTGATGGCTCAACCTCTTCAGGACATGCAGTTCAAGCTCTTGCACATCTCGCGCCTCCTGAAGAATTCGTCCTCATCCACGCCATCAATATTCCCGATTTCAATTACGCCATGATTTCACCAGCCCTTCGCGCTGAAGTTCGGGCCGATATGGAAGCCAAATTACGCAAGGAAGGGGAAGGCATTCTGACGCAAGCGAAGGAAAAGCTCCCTTCTGATTTTCCACAGGCCCAAGAAATTCATCAAATTGGCCACCCGGTGGATGTGATTCTTGAAACCGCTCGTTCTTCAAAATCTCACCTCATTATTCTGGGAGCCAGAGGTCTTGGCTCCTTTAAAGAACTGGTATTGGGAAGCACCTCGCATCGAGTCCTCATGCATACACCCTGTTCGGCCATGATCATTAAAGAACCCGTTCCTCGCTTGAAAAAGATCCTCCTGCCAATAGAGGGAGAAGAAGACCTTTCTATTGCCTTACAATTTCTCGCGCTGCAACCTTTTCGAGAAGCCGTAGACATTGATGTCATCGCGGTCTGGCCGCAACCTCAACTCGCATGGCCCATCACCTTAGGACAATCAAAACTTCTGGAAATGAAGGCCATTGAAGAAGCACAGGACCGAATGAAATCGGTGACCGACAGGCTCACACGAATGAACTACTCCTCGCAGGCCAAAGTGGGAATAGGTGATCCCGCATTTGCCATCCTTGAACAAGCCAAAGCCTCTCAAGCAGACCTGATTCTGATGGGCACGCATGGCAAGGGAGGTCTAGCCAGATTTTTAATAGGAAGTGTGTCGAATTCTGTCCTCCATCAGGCCAACTGTCCCGTTCTCATCGTTCGTTAGCAGAACAAAAAAGCTCCTCGCAGTAAGACTTTAGGGCATTCAGAAGAAATCTCTGATTTTCAAATCCCCGCTACCCCTCTTTTTCTAAGGGGGGATTGCCATGTTTTTTCCTTTTCCTCCCTACTCTTCCTTCCGTTATCCTTCACGCCTCACTCCTTACGCCTTACTTCGCACTCCTTTCTCCTCATAACTTCATTGCGGAGATCTGCTACAGCCAACGGTTCTTTACACACGAACTTTTCTTTTTAAGATTCAGGAAACCCCTGTTTTTTAAAAGAAATTCCCTAAAATATTTGGACGCCTCTCTTTTTCTCTTCTTGGCATATCCATTGCTTTCTCAATACATGATGTCAATGACCACGACAACCACATGGATGAAAGAAGGGAAGGAAGGATCGATCGATGCAAAACCAATGGGGACGCCGTTTGCCAATGATGGGGTTACTGATTCTAGGAATTCTTTTGGTTGGGGGAACACTGTTTACCAATGCACAGTCACAACAGGAAGTGAATGTGACCATTGAAGGGTATAAATTTCTCACCTCACAAACGCCTCTTCAACTCCATACCGATACGATTATTCGAGTGAAAAATCTGGACAATGTGCGGCATGATTTCGGATCACAAATGTTTTTGAATACCTTGACGCATGTCGAGAGCAATGGCGTCGTCACATACGGGAAGGGCGTGGAAGGCGCCTACCTGGATCCAGGGCAGGAAGCCTCCTTCCGATTGATGCTCGATCAACCTGGACGCTTTCAATTTCAATGTTCCATTCATCCTGACATGAAAGGCGAAATTCTATTGCTCATTATTGATGCGGTGTAGCAATCCAATGCCGCAGTAAGGAGTCAGGAGTAAAACGTGAGGGGTAAACAAACAAGATTCTACTTTCAACTCTGCACTCCTCACGACTGACTCCTTACTTCTCACCTTCTTTATTTAAAACGCTGGAGGAACACATGGTAAACATTGTGACGCATATTCTCTTTGCCACGGATTTTTCTCCCTGCTCGGTCCCGGCTTTTCGCTATGCCATGGAATGGGCCAAAGTCTTTAATGCCCAATTAACCATATTTCATGGACTCTCCCCCCTACCCGGATTGGATATCGACGCCGGCATCGCCCAACGCTACCTGGAAGAGCAACGCAAGGTGGCCGAAGAACACTTGAATCAACTCCTGGCTGAAGCGCACCAACAGGTTCCTCAGACTTCGATAGAGATGCGAGCCGGTCTTCCCTCTTCCCAAATTTGCGATGTGGCTCAAGAATCCAAAGCCGATTTAATTATCACGGGAACACATGGTTGGGCGGGGCTCAACCGCTTCCTGTTTGGAAGCGTGGCGGAACGGGTCATTCAACGGGCCCCGTGCCCCGTCCTTTCTATTCCGGATCGAAGCCCAGAAGAAACCGAGGGCATGCATGCCCTCACGATACAACCACGGCAAATTGTGATGCCGATAGATTTCTCGGACTGCTCAATGGACGCCTATGAATACGCGGTGCAAATGGCCAAATGGTTTGATGCCCCGTTGACCTTGGTGTGTGCCATCGAACCGTTGTCCTATAGCTTAGACTTTTCGTTGACTCATCCACTGGAGGACAAAACCAACCGCAAAAAAGTTGTCCAACGATTAGAGAAATTGACCACGCTACTCGTTGAGGAAGGGCTGTCAACCCAATACGAGTTAGTGGAGAAACCTTCCGTGGAAGCCATTTTGGAAACCAGTTCCACCCAACAAGCGGATTTGGTGGTCATGGGTACGCATGGTCGAAAAGGCCTGTCTCGACTACTCTTAGGCAGCACGACGGCCAAGGTCCTCCAGCATAGCCCTTACCCCATCCTCACCGTCAGAAGTCCAAAGTTTGAGGGAGGGCATCACCCAGCCACTAAAGGTGAATCGGCTTCGACCCCTGCCGTATCAGGAAATGGCTGAGACGCATGACTGACCAGAGTGCTTCTGCCGTATCAAGTGACCAAGAAGGAATCCGAAACCTCCTTGTCCGCTTAAAAGCCCAATCGTGTCAGCTAGACTTTCAAGCCCAGCGCGAAATGGCGCTCAGTCTGGTCTTGAAACCCTATCTGGATCCGATAACCGCAAACTACTTGGCCCCGTTGCCAGAAGAAATCGCGTTGGCGGACTGGTATCTCTACGCCGATTACTTTCCTACGGATGGCCATCCTTCACTCATCGAACAGGTCCGAGACACCATCACCGAACATATCCCGGAAGAAGAGCGCAAATGGCTTGATCCAGTACGACATTCGTATATAGATTTGCTACAGGTCGTTGGATTTGATGAGGAGATGCACCCTCCCCGCCTGCAGCTTCAATCCTTGGGAGACCAGCAACATTTCGATGTCTCTTATATGGAGGAGACCCCCCCGCATCCTCCTTACGCGACTCATACGTGGGGCTTCAGGCAACTACCTACCTGGTCCGCTCCTCGTTCTGTCATTAGCCATGGGGCAAACGCTTTTGGCCTTCACTCATGATATGCGTCGAGGAAATAAATATCCCCGAGGCAAGACCTCGGGGTATTAGAAGAGAGCTAACTGGCGCAGTTCTTCTCGCGGCTTGCCTTGCGTTTGTCCATACCGTTCCACCACCTGCCAATTCCCTCCCTCACCCACAGTCCCTACATAATAGCCATCTGACCAAAACTGTCCGCCCCACAGCTCTTTCTTCAATGCCGGCTTCCGCCGAAACAATTCGCGTCCCATGACACTCTTGAACCCTCGCACCATTTGACCCGGGGCAATCTTCGGATGAGCGGAACACAGCAGATGGATATGATTCCGATCCCACCCCAAACCGTTCAAACTCCATATCGTACCGCTCGGCAAGGCCTCGCGTGACCTCCGTAAGAATCTCCACCACATCGTCCGCCAATAAGGCCTTGCGATATTGCACCGGAAAGACGATATTGTCGTGAATCTGCCAGGCACAGTGGCTGGCTTTCTGAACAGTACTTTCACTCACTCGCCCATTGTTAAGACATAGGATCCCCGTGGCAAGACCACGGGGAATCGCAAGTTGAATTTAACACTGGCAACTTCGCTCTCGCCGAATGGCCCGAATTTACCTATGAATATGGCTATCTCTTGATTTGGGGATTGGCGAGGCTCCGAGGAAGTGCAATAGCCACTGCGGATGCTCACGTGACGTATTGGAATGAAACCGGCGGACTATTTTTATATACCATCGCCTTCTATGAGCATCACGAATTCCCAACATTAGCTGCAGGGTTAGATGAATTGAAACACATCAGGGCTCAACCTCAGGCGACGGCACCCAACTGCGAAACAGAGCAAAAGAAGGTGTGGCTCCAACATACGCAAGAAGAACCATCCCTGACATATGCCGTCGCCCGCTTCACACTCACCCCGACCCAACTCACCGTCGAGGCGAATACGCCAGGTCGACTGGATACGATCAAACACCAACTGGCCGCCACATTCGGATTCGCACTCCATTTCAAAGGGGAAACGTTAATCCCACCGTCTTATACGCTTCCGCAGGTGGATTTGCTAGCCGGCCAGTATATGCCGCCGCCAGTCACAGTCCCAGCCGAGGAGGAAGGCAAACTCTTGTCCACGTTTTTAGAAAAGGTCTACTTAGATTGGGCCGAACAATCGTCGCCCGCACTCAAAGGGAAAACACCACGCCAATATTGCCGAGAGAATCATGACACGACAGAGGTCGCCAAGCTAATCGATCACATGGAACAACATGATTTAGGCCGGCAACGCACGGGACAACGAGCCTACGATTATTCTATTCTCAGAGCACACATCGGGTTATAGGAATAGGTCAAACGATGGCTTCAAATTCTGGGCAAGCACCACTGCCTCAATTATTTCGGCGGGAAGATTTTGCTCAGCTCCTTGAAACACTCAAGCAGTTGGGCTACCAAATTTTGGGACCCGTCTTGTCTCAAGGAGCCATTCAGTGGAAAGCGATCACCACACCTGAAGATTTGCCCATCGGGTGGAAAGATCAGCAAGAACCCGGAAACTATCGCCTTGAGCCCGATCCCAGCCCACGTTTTTTCAACATTGTCCATGGCCCCGAATCACTCAAGCCCCTGACCTTTGCGCCACGAGAAACCTTGCTGATTCTTGATCGTCAAGACCACACGTTTACTGCAAAAGAGATTCAGCCTGATACCACACCGACCGCTGTATTGAGTGTTCGGGCCTGCGACCTCGCCGGGCTAGGCATTCAAGATCAAATTTTCCTACATGGCACGTATCCCGATCCGTATTATCAACAACGACGGGAAAGCCTATTTTTGATCGCAGTCAATTGCACCAAAGCCCATTCAACGTGCTTTTGCGCCTCAATGGAAACAGGCCCAAAAGCTCAGCAAGGATTCGATTTGCGCCTAACGGAGGCTGATGAAGATTTTCTGATTGAAGCGGGAAGTGCAAAGGGTCTGAAAGTTTTGGAGCACCTCACCTGTTCTTTCGCGTCAGAAGAACGGATCAAGCAGGATGATGAACGGATAGAGGCCTGCGCGGTTAGCCAAACTCGCAGTCTGCCCAAGACCAACCTTCGTGATGCCTTGTATGAAGCACACGATCATCCGCATTGGGATCAAGTGGCGGCCCGCTGTTTATCCTGTACCAACTGTACGATGGTCTGTCCCACGTGCTTCTGCCATGGTGTAGAAGAAACCCCTTCCCTCGACTTCCAACAATCCGAACATACCCGGGTGTGGGATTCCTGTTTTACACCCGATCATGGTTCTATTCACGGAAAGAATTTCCGTCCAACAACCAAAGACCGCTATCGCATGTGGCTCACGCACAAACTGGCCTCATGGATTGATCAATTCGGCACATCGGGATGTGTCGGCTGCGGGCGCTGCATCACCTGGTGCCCCGTGGGCATCGACCTCACAGAAGAAGTCCGCGCCCTCTCCCAGCCACCACAATGACTCCAAAATAAATGGGCAGTCAACTTTTTACCTGAAACCCAATGTGGGTGTTTGCTGGGGAAAAGGATTAGCTACTGACCAAAAGCACTTCACCCCTTTTTGCCATTGGCAATGATTCCAGAAGCTTGGGCACCAAGGTACGCAAATCCCATAAACGATTACTCGATGCATGCAAGACAATAACCGCTAGGTTAAAACGGGGAAGATTCTGCTGAAAGGACAAGTTGCGATCTACGGTGAGGAAAACGTCAAATTCTTTTTCTGCCAGAGCCAGTAATTCGCCGTTTTTAATGGTTGCCCATCCCATTTGCGGGACTGTCTTGACTTCATGCTCGACCATATCTTTTGCAAGCCGTCGGTCAAGACATTCATCAAGGAGTATTTTCACGGAACTGCTGCAACCATTCGATCTTTGGCCTCCTCAAGGAATGCCACAACTTGTGCGCGACTGACGGTTGGAAATCCTTCAAGAAAATCGTCAATAGTTTCGCCAGCTTCAAGATAGTCGAGCAAAGTTTGAACGGGCACACGTGTCCCTGAAAAAACTGGGGTGCCCCCCATCACATCCGGCAAACACGTAATGATTGGTTGAGACATAATTATAACTGTATCTCCGAATTAGCCGGAGAGCAAGCGTGGCTGACACTCAAACTAGCCTCCTGGATCGATCAATTCTGGACATTTGAATGTGTCGGGTGTGGGCGCTGCATCACGTGGTGTCCGTTCGGCATCGACCTCACCGAAGAGGTCCGCGCACTCTCCCAGCCACCTTCATAGCATTCACGAATATTTGGCCAATCACTCCCCTATTCATAGTGCGTCCACATCCGAATAAACTTACCTGTTTGAATCGCCGCTAGCACTTGATACATGAGACGATGTTGAATATTGATACGGCGTGAGCAGGCACCTGATAAATCGCCTACAAGCCTTTCATATGAATGGGGCTTTTTGAAAGAGTTTTGCTCGAGAATTTTGAATAATTTTTCTGCCTAGAAGTCGTAGCCCAGATTAGAAAAGTTTTTTGGCATCTTTTTGTGCCTGTTTGGTAAACACCACTTTCCATTTTTTCACCACCCTGGCTCTGTGGCAGAGGTATCCACCGGAGTTTTGAGACTTTTCTTTATGGAAGCTTTCATTCCAGGAATGGATTGAAGATACAGGGTTTCTTGGGTAGCCCTCCAATCTTCTTCAGAAATGAGAACTGCCGATGATCGTTTGCCGGTCATCTGAATAGGGCGATGGGAATCCGCCACCTCATCTAATAGTGAATAGAGCTGTTTTCGAGCCTCTGTCGCCGTAATAGAATCCATAACTCACTCTCCTTAGCGTACGTAATGTCGTACGCTACAGCCTTATCCAAGGCAACTCAATCCTCCACTTTCATGAGAGCTTGCAAAATTTTTGGCTTTGGAATTGCTGATATCAGGTGGAAGAACGTCGTATTTTTGGTTTTTGAGGAAAAAGGCTACACTGTTTTTGATTCCAATCTGTTGCCAATGGATTTCTTCTAGTCAGATCAGACCATCTCATGACTCCGAATCCCTACCTTATTCATCCAATCACGATTGTGGAGCGGAAACAAGAATCCACCGATATCGTCACCTTTCGACTTCAGCTTACCGATCCTGCGCTCCAAGAGGCGTTTCGGTTTGAGGCTGGGCAATTCAATATGCTCTATGTGTTTGGTGTCGGAGAAGTCGCGATTTCAATCGTGTCCGATCCGGACGAACCAGATTTTTTAGACCACACTATTCGAATTGTGGGGCGAGTGACACAGGTATTAGGCAACATGCAGGTCGGCGAGACCCTGGGCATTCGTGGTCCCTTCGGAAAGGGATGGCCCATGCAGGAAGCCAAGGGCAAAGATATTTTGGTCGTCACTGGAGGACTAGGATGTGCCCCGGTTGTTGGGGCCATCGAGTATATTTTCCGGAGGCGAGATGAGTATGGGGCCATGACCATTCTCCATGGGGTCAAGACCCCGCATGATTTGCTGTATCGTGAACGCTACGATGCCTGGCGGCATCAAACCAATACGCAGGTCCTGCTTACCAGCGACGAACCCGGTAAGACGTGGCATAGCCATGTCGGCGTTGTCACTGAACTTTTTGACGACTTGCAGGTGGACCCTGACAAGACCCTCGTCATGATGTGCGGGCCAGAAATTATGATGCGAGTCGCGTGCAATGTGTTGACGCATAAAGGGCTCCGTCCTGATTTCATGTATGTGTCCCTCGAACGACATATGGAATGTGGTATCGGTTTGTGTGGACATTGTCAGCTTGGTCCATTTTTCCTGTGCAAAGATGGGCCAGTGATGCGGTTAGACCGGGTGTTGCCGTTTATGGGGAAAGTGGGTGTGTGAGAAATGGCAAGACAGAAATGGTGATGGCGTCAAATAAAAAACTTGGTTGGCGGTATTAATTGACATCTCTACCTCCCCTTGCCCCTCCTTACAAAGGAGGGGAATAAGAAAAAGATGGATTCCCGATTAAGGATGTGGAAAATGACGAGTTACAAGGAAGGAAAATCCCCCTAGCCCCCTTCTCAAAGGGGGAACTACCTGCATACCGGCTTGACTCCAGTTGCCCCACTATATAGTGTTTTGCGACATGGTGAGTTACCCCACGGACATGTCCGATCTGATGACCCGTTTTTTTACTGAGGAGGCCTGTCGCACCCATATTGAGAAGCTTCGCTGGCCAGACGGGTATATCTGTGTGAAATGTGGGAATCACAAGAGGTGGAAAACCAAGCGAGGGTTGTCGGTGTGCTCCACATGTCAATATCAGCAGTCACCATTGGCCGGAACGATTTTTCAAGATTCTCGTATCCCGTTGCGCATTTGGTTTCAGGCAATCTGGTGGTTTACGAGCCAGAAAAATGGAGCGAGTGCTCAAACGTTGCAAAGGGTGTTGGGGATGAGCGGTCACGAGCCTGCGTGGCTCATGCTTCATAAATTACGGGTTGCGATGGTTCGCCCCTCCCGCAACCGTCTTGCCGGGCACGTTGAAGTTGATGAAGCCTATTTGGGTGGAGAAGGAAACAAGCAACTGGTTGGCGTTGCCGTGGAAATCAACGACAAAGGAAGTGGGCGAATGCGAATGCAACCGCTTAAGGGCCGAACAAGCGCGGATGTCAAGCATTTCGTTCAGCAGCATGTTGAGCCTGGCAGTACGATTATCACCGACGGACTCACAAGTTATTGCTGTCTGGCAGACGAAGGGTATGCGCACAAACCAATGCGAAAGTCCTCTGGTGGGGGAAATCACGACCCAGACGCAGACGACCTGTTGCCAAGAGTCCACCGTGCCATTTCACGGGTGAAACGTTGGCTCCTGGGCACATACCAGGGACGCCTTGATCATAAGTACCTCGACGCCTACCTGAATGAATTTATCTTTCGATTCAATCGTCGGACCTCGCGCTCTCGGGGCCTCTTGTTTCATCGACTCCTGGAAAATGCTATCGCCGTCGACCCGGCTCCGCTCCAAAAAATTCAGCGGACCACAAAATCTAGTAGCAACTGGAGTTAAGCCGGTATGCAGTGGGAACTAACCTTGTCATCAAAAATAAGAAGAAAAAGCCAGATCAACAGGTTGAACAAATGGGACAGACAAATACTCACGAATTTCGTCTTCGTCTTCCCCACTTTGAAAAAGGGGGGTACGGGGGGATTTCCCAGGCGAAACGCTATACAGTAATAAGTCGCCCATAAAGAATTATGGCTATGATAGAAACTCTCAATTCTACGATGCAAGGACGGCCGCGGGTGGCGGTGGTGAAATTTGCGTCCTGTGATGGCTGTCAACTGAGTATTTTAAATTTGGAAGATGATCTCCTGGCATTAGGAGCCGCCATCGATATCGCCTACTTCCCGGAAGCCTCCAGCGATATGCAGGCAGGACCCTATGACATTGCCTTTGTAGAAGGCTCGATTACTTGTCCAGAAGATTTGCCCCGAGTACTTGAACTTCGCCAACAGACCACGACCTTGATTACCATTGGCGCATGCGCCACATCCGGCGGCATCCAAGCTCTGCGGAATTGGTCTGATATCGAAGCCTTCAAACGTGCTGTGTATCCCAACCCCGAATATATCCAGAGTTTGAGCACGTCTACTCCTATCTCCGAACATGTCACCGTGGACTATGAACTCTGGGGCTGTCCAATTGATAAGCAACAGCTTTTGCGAGTATTAACCGACTTACTGCAAGGCGTGAAACCGCATATTCCCACGCACAGTGTCTGCTTGGACTGTAAACGGCAGGGCCATGTCTGCGTGCTAGTCGCCAAAGGCCTTCCCTGCCTTGGGCCCGTCACTCGCACCGGCTGTGGCGCCATTTGCCCGAGCATGGGCCGGGATTGTTATGGATGTTTTGGCCCGGCAGAACATGATTCCGCACGTCCACCTGGTGCGCCACCCAACACGGCCTCTCTCGCCCAACAGTTCCATCAGCATCTGCAACTCATCCCCGTCGAGATGATTCGCCGATTTCGAGGCATCAACGGATCGGTTCAGCCGTTTCAAGAAGAAAGTCATGCCTGGGAATCCAAATAGGAAATGTTTTAGGGGCTGGCACAGAAGATTTCTTAAATGTTCTCTTCTTTGAGCCACCCTTTGAGTTCCTTGAGCATGACTTGAGGCGATTGCGTGTTAAACCGCCATTCACATTCTTTCAGAAAGAAGTTGAAATGGTGTTGTGGGATGCCATTGTATTTGCGTAGGTGGCGCTTGGCCTGATTCCAAAAGTTTTCGATCCCATTGATATGGGTTTGGCCTTTCACAAAACTCTTCGAATGATTAATCCGAAAATGCCGAAACGCAGCCACATCCAACGCGTTGTAGCTAGGCAAGGCATCACTATAGACAATACTGTCAGGGACAATCCTCTTTTCCATGATCGGCATAAGGGTTGTGCGCCTCGCATTGGGAATGATTTGGGTATACACGCGTCCCCCTCGTTGAAGGATGCCAAAGACCGGCACTTTGCCGGCGGCTCCACGCCCTCGTTTGCCTTTGCGGTGTCCGCCAAAATAACTTTCGTCAACTTCGATGGGTCCGACAAAAGGGGACCCATCGTCCAAATGTTGGACAATGATTTGCCGCAGGCGATGGTAGAAGACACGGCCGGTATTGCGATGAATGCCAATTAACTCGGCGGCCATACGAGCGGTTGTGCCGGCCACGAAATGTTCAAGCAGCCGATGAACCTGAGAAGGTCTGAGTTTAGAATACTTTAGGTGCACACAGCAGCATAGAAAATCTCAATCTTCTGTGCCAGCCCCATGTTTTAAAAGGCCCCCATCAACCTAAAAAAATGAATGATCCTTTAACCAATCCCAATAACACCAGAACTATCAAGATCGACATGATGGCTCGCGTGGAGGGCGAAGGCGCGCTCAACGTGACGGTGAAGGATGGACAGGTTCAGGATGTGCAACTTCGTATTTTTGAACCGCCACGATTCTTTGAAGCCTTTCTCCAAGGCCGCCATGTGAACGAAGTCCCCGATATTGTCGCGCGTATTTGCGGCATCTGCCCTGTGGCCTATCAGATGAGCGCCGTGCATGCGTTGGAACCGATTTTCGGCGTGGAGATCCCACCAGCCATTCGCGATCTTCGTCGATTGCTCTATTGCGGGGAATGGATCGAAAGCCATGTCCTGCACATCTATATGCTTCAGGCCCCTGACTTTTTGGGATTCGCCAGCGGTCTCGACATGGCGCGCGTCCATCCCGATCTTGTGAAGCAAGGACTGCGGCTCAAGAAGGCCGGCAATCAGTTAATAACCTTGCTGGGTGGACGCTCCGTTCATCCCGTATCAGTCAAGATCGGCGGATTTTCTCAAGTACCCACAAAAGACAAGCTTCAAGCACTGACAGACGAGTTACTTTGGGCCAGAGATGCAGCCGTGAAAACCCTCCAATGGGTGACCGGCTTTGCGTTTGAAGACCCGGAACAGGACTATACCTTCTTAGCGCTTCGTGGCCCTGCAGAATATCCCATGAATACCGGCCCGTTAGTCACCAATGAAGGCCATCATCTGAATGTGTCAGAATTTGAAGAGCATTTCCATGAAGAACAAGTGCCGTACTCCACTGCCCTGCATTGTACCTTTCAGGGAAAGGCTTATTTGACAGGGCCCCTGGCTCGCCTGGCTCTGAACCATGATCAACTCTCCCCTTTCACCAAAGAAATCTTTGCAGAGACCGGTTTTTCCTTGCCTTTCAAGCGCGCGTCTATGGGCATCGTCGCCAGGTCGGTGGAAGTGCTCTATGCCTTGGATGAAGCCCTTCGCATCATTGAAAAATACGAACCTCCCCCATCTCCATCGGTACCCGTGATTATTAAAGCTGGCACCGGCGTCGCCGCCACCGAAGCACCGCGTGGGGTCTTGTATCACCGCTTTCACGTCAACGATGACGGAACCATTCATGTGGCGAAAATCGTCCCGCCTACCTCTCAAAATCAGCGACGGATCGAAGACGATTTGCGAAATATGCTTCCCGGCTTATTGCATCTGAGCGATAAGGAAATCGCCAGCACATGCGAGCGACATATCCGCAGCTATGACCCATGTATCTCTTGTGCCACCCACTTTCTAAAATTCACGAAGGAAGAATTGCCATCAGCAACACGAATATAACCGTGCGATACTATTTCCTAATGATGTTACGGAAAAAATCCCCCCACACCCCCTTTGACAAAGGGGGGACAATACAATGAATTTCCATGACAGATCTAATCTTTTCCTTCTAATCTGA
This sequence comes from Nitrospirales bacterium, assembly GCA_965248225.1. GTDB lineage: Bacteria > Nitrospirota > Nitrospiria > Nitrospirales > UBA8639 > Nitrospira_E. The sequence continues at coordinate 1,106,793 of CBDFIV010000015.1, read as the reverse complement.
TTCCCCCTTTTTAAAAGGGGGATACAGGGGGATTTGCCTTGATTCCATATCGCAGGGACCTCAAAAAAATGGCTCGAACCCTGCGCGCAAATATGACAGACAGCGAACAGGCTCTCTGGTCTCGATTAAGAGGAAAGCAATTGAAGGGGGTGCAATTCTATCGGCAAAGACCAATCGGAAATGCCATTGTTGATTTTTATGCGCCAAAAGCTAAATTCGTGGTGGAAGTAGACGGCTCCCAACATTTCACTTCTGAAAATATTAAAAAGGATGAAATACGATCGACTGAGTTAGAAAAAAAAGGATTGCAAATTTTACGATTCAACAATCTGCAAGTGTTACAGCAAATCGATTCTGTCGTTGAGATGATTTTTCAGGCTTTACCAGAGCCCAGGAAAATCCCCCCATACCCCCCTTTACCAAGAGGGGGATGACGCCAAAAGTTATGACGAAAACAATGGCGAAGATAAAAATTATTGGATTGGGGAACCCTTTTATGGGTGATGATGCCGTTGGCGTGTTAGTGGCCCGTCAGCTTCACGGCTTTTCATCTGCTCACGTTTCTATTTTAGAAGGCGGGTCGTCAGGACTCAGCTTACTTCATGATATGGAAGAAACAGATACGCTCATTCTCATTGATGCGGTTCATAGCCACTCCAAAGCCGGAACGATTGTTCGTTTCACCCTCCCACAAGATCTTGAGAAAATTGGAAAACTGGCTTGGGGCACATCGGCTTCTTCTACCCATGCCTTTGGTCTGGCTGAAGCGCTAACTCTGGCTCATACGCTTGAAGTCTTACCTGCACAGGTCATCCTCTTTGGCATCGAGTTGGGCCACCTCCAAAAAGGACATGCCTTATCACTTCCGGCCTCCAAGGCCATGACGACCGTGGTCAATCGGATTGCCGTCGAAGAATTGAGCCTGTCCAATGCATGAACTGCAATTACTGAAGGAGGTAGTGAGGCAAGTCGAAGAACGGTGCCAGACTCGGCCAGGGACCAATCTGTCCCTCATTCGACTAGAAATTGACAGTCACTCCCATTTAGCCAGTCATACCGCGGAAGAATTACAAGCCACCTTTCATTTCGCAGCTCAAGGTACTCCTGTCGATACCGCCGATTTAGACATTCATGTTCGGGTTTCAACCGGGACATGCCAATCCTGCGAAGCGGTTTTTGATCGTGCTCCCGAGACCTACGGCTGCCCTCACTGTTTCTCAGGAGATATTGCGTGGGAAGATCACCCTGAACTGATCATTACCGACATTGAATTCGTGGAGAGCACCCCATGACCTCTGCCGTCCAATCCCATATTGGATCCGACCAGCGTGAGCGGATTCAACTGACGATTCGTGGAACGGTTCAAGGCATTGGTTTCCGCCCCTTTGTGTTTCGTTTGGCTCAAGACCTATCGCTAGCCGGGTGGATCGCGAATACCGCACAGGGAACTTCACTTGAATTGGAAGGGGCTCCAACACACCTTCAGGTTTTTCAAAAGCGGATCATTACCGAGCTCCCTCTTCCCGGGAGCATTCTGACCATGTCTTCAATCCCTATTCCGGTCATCGGTGAACAGTCCTTTTCTATTCGCCCCAGCCAATGGGACAGGCAAGCGCAATCAGTTATTTCTCCCGATCTCGCTACCTGTGAAGACTGCCTAGAGGACCTCAACAACCCCCGGTCACGCCGGTATCGCTATCCATTCACCACCTGTGCCCAATGCGGGCCAAGATTCAGTATTGCGCTTCGCCTGCCGTACGATCGTTTCAATACGACGATGGACCGGTTCCTCTTCTGCGAGAATTGCCAGCGGGAATATGATGATCCTTCTGACCGCCGGTTTCATGCAGAAACGATTACCTGTCCTTCATGCGGCCCTCAGGTTGAATTATGGAATCACGATGGGAACCTCCTGGCCAAACGAGAAGAGGCTCTTCGAGCCGCCACAGAGCTCGTCAGGCAGGGCAGCATATTGGCCGTGAAAGGGTTGGGAGGATTTCAACTGTGGGTGAAGGCTGAATCATCAGAAGCCGTTCAACGCTTACGCCGACGCAAGCTTCGGCCAACCAAACCGTTGGCGGTACTTTTTCATTCCCTGGCATCGCTCGAACAACATTGCTTGGGCTCAACAGATGAGACTGCCCTTTTAACCTCCCCTGCTGCCCCTATCGTATTAATAAGAAAAAGAACCCCATCCACCTTGGCACGAGACGTTTCACCCAATAATCCCTACGTGGGAGCTATGCTTCCCCATACCCCGCTCCATCATCTTTTGATGAATGATCTCCTCATTCCGGTCATTGCCACGAGTGGGAACCGTTCGGAAGAGCCTCTCGTCATTGATGAACAGGATGCGGTACATGGTCTTCACGGGATAGCCGATGCCTTTCTGGTGCATAATCGTCCCATCGTGAGACCTGTTGATGATTCAGTGGTTCAAGTCGTCAACGACAAATGTGTGATGCGTCGTCGCGCCCGCGGGTATGTGCCTACTCCCCTAGCGGTAAAACCAGGTTTTGACGCTGCTCAAAGATTGTCTCCAATCCTGGCTGTTGGCGGCCATCTCAAAAATACGGTTGCCGTGACCACTGGCGATCAGATTATCGTCAGTCAACACATCGGAGATCTTTCGACTCCGAAAGCCTCGACTCAATTTGAACGAACCATTGCTGATCTGCTGACCTTGTTTCATCTCACACCTCAAGCCATTGCCTGTGATAGCCATCCGGACTATCGCTCAACAAGATTTGCTCATCAGTTTGGGAAGCAACACAATATTCCTGTAATTCCAATCCAGCATCACCAAGCCCATATCGCCGCATGCCGAGCTGAACACGGCTTGCAAGGCCCTGTACTGGGAGTAGCGTGGGATGGAGCTGGATATGGGTTAGACGAAACGATATGGGGCGGAGAGTTTCTTCTGTGTAATGATACCAGCTTTAAACGTCTTGCTCATTTAAGACCGTTCCGTCTTCCTGGTGGAGAGATGTGCATGCGAGAACCTCGTCGGGTGGCGCTGGCATTATTGTATGAGGTTATCGGTGAGAACGTATTTGAATGGCACCTTCCGCCACTTCAATCCTTAGGACAACATATGACTCGATCTTTAGTGGCCTTATTGGACAAAAGTGTAAATTGTCCGATTACGACCAGTATCGGTCGTCTCTTTGATGGGGTGAGTGCGTTGTTCGGTCTCTCACAAGTCACGAGCTTTGAAGGTGAAGCGGCCATGGCCCTTGAATTTTTAGCAGAGAGCAAAATGGAGAGAACTCATCCTCAACCCTATCCCCTTCCCTTAGAACCTCAGTCAGAATCGCAAGGGCCCTGGGTGGCCGATTGGCGACCATTGATCTCTGCCATCATCCGGGACATCTCAGAACAAAAAAGGCCCCCAGAGATTGCATTCGGATTTCATTGCGCACTCGCCATGTTGATTGCTGATGTGGCGGAGCGCATTCAGGTTCCTCAGATTATCCTCTCTGGAGGCGTCTTCCAAAATGCTCTTCTCCTCAAACTTTCCGAAATGGAACTCACAAAACGCGGGTTCACAGTATATTTTCCAGAGAAATTCCCCAGCAACGATGGAGGACTTGCATTAGGTCAAGCCATGAATACAAATACAGACTTGAGGCTGAAAAACAAATGATATCGGTATTTAGCCAATATCTGCCATTAATTTTTAATACTTTTAAGGAACCTTTTATTAGCAATTCCTTGGAACTTGTCCATCTTGTAGAGTCAGCCCGATACCATAAAGATAATTTAATTCATCTAGGATTAGGAAATGGCCAGGCACCATCTGACTTTAACCCAGGGGTTAACTTTCCCATTGAAGAACGAAATCGATATTGGCAAAAGATGGTGATGGTTATGGAATTTGAAAGCTTCATTTTTTCAGGGAAACGTTTTTTGGATGGTGCATGGCTGTTTTTTCGGTCTAACTTGGATGGGAATTTATCCAAAGTCGATTCCTTGGGTGGCTTCGTGAACGAATTCAAACAAAACAATAGTTTTCCAGAACTTCCCTATTTAATGTCTCTGGTTGATTCCTGGCATTCCTGGGGTAAAGATTTAAACGACCTTCGAAATTATACTGAACATGAATCCCCATTAGGAGGCAAGGGTTTTGGTCTAACACTGCTGCAAGAAAACCATCAAATTCATCGCTTATGTATTCCTGAAGCCATTTATAAAAATGGAAAAAGAATTCCAAAAGAAAAATTGTCTTATGCTAGTAACAAGACAGCTGATGAATATGTAATTTCCCAAATGCTCAACATCGATAACACTTTCATTAAGCTAATAAATACCCTCAACGAATCAATTGAAATAATTGAACAGAGCCCCGGCACCTCAAAGTAGTCTCTCTCCATATTCTTACCGCTTTTGGCAAAATTTATGTGTCTCGCCATTCCAGGACAAATTCAACGTATTGAAGAAGATGAACTCCGCACGGGAACGGTTTCGTTTGCCGGGGTGACGAAAGAGGTGTGTTTGGCCTTAGTTCCCGAAGCTTTGGTTGGCGATTACGTGATTGTCCATGTGGGTTTTGCCATCAGCAAAGTTGACGAGCAAGCGGCAAAAGAATCCTTATCGTTGATTGACCAGTTGAGTTCTTTGCACCCCAATGAAAGTCCTTCTTCATGAAATATGTGGATGAATATCGAGATCCGAAAGCGGTGCAAGCGCTTTCCAGGGACATTCAACAAATCACTCACCATCCCTGGACCATCATGGAAGTCTGTGGCGGACAAACCCATTCCATCGTCCGATATGGACTGGACCGTTTGCTGCCACCTGAGATTACCCTGAGCCATGGCCCGGGATGTCCCGTCTGTGTCACTCCCATTGATTTGATTGACACAGCTTGTGAACTCGCCAAACTCTCCGACGTCATTTTTTGTTCGTTCGGAGACATGCTCCGCGTCCCAGGAACCCATGAGGATTTACTCAAGGTCAAAGCCCAAGGAGGAGATGTCCGGATCATCTATTCACCTCTCGACGCCGTGGCCCTTGCCCAAGCCAATCCCTCGCGCCAGGTCATCATATTTGCGGTAGGCTTTGAAACCACGGCCCCGGCTCAGGCCATGGCTATTCTTCAGGCACAACGGATTAAGCTTCACAATTTTTTCGTCCTTGTGGCCCATGTGTTAGTCCCACCTGCCATGGAAGCGCTGCTCTCTTCGCCAGAAAATCGCGTACAGGGATTTCTTGCCGCAGGACATGTCTGTACGATTATGGGCTATGCCATGTACGAACCCATCAGTAAAAAGTTTCAAGTACCCATTGTGGTGACCGGATTTGAGCCAGTAGATATTCTGGAAGGTGTGAAGATGGTCGTGCACCAATTGGAGGAAGAGCGCTCTGTCGTGGAAAACCAATATGCTCGATCGGTGCACCGGTCAGGAAATCTGGATGCGCAAAAAGTTATTAATGACGTCTTTGAACCCTCTTCGCGCATCTGGCGAGGAATTGGGAATATCCCCAATAGCGGCCTGCAACTTCGTCCGGCCTTTTCCCAATTTGACGCGCTCCAACACTTCCACGATCGCATTCACTTGACTGACGCCACAACTTCCCCTTCATCCGAATGTCAAAGCGGTCGAATTCTTCAGGGGCTCATGAAACCTTCAGACTGCCCCGCATTTGGGACTCGATGTACACCAGACCATCCCCTTGGTGCCCCAATGGTGTCGAGTGAAGGAGCTTGCGCGGCTTATTTTCAGTACCGTCCTTCAAAGGTTGCTCAACTGTAATTCATGTCTCAACATTCTTCCTTTCAACCTCAGTGTCCCTTACCTCTCGCTTCAGATGAAACCATTCGCCTTGCCCATGGGGGTGGTGGACGTCTCATGCAACAACTGATTCATGAAATTTTCCTGCAGGCTTTTTCCAATTCATATTTGAACGCGTTACAAGATAGTGCCGTCCTGCCTGCCCAGGATGGTCGCTTGGCTATGACAACCGATTCCTATGTGGTCCAACCACTCTTTTTCCCTGGGGGAGACATCGGCAGCCTTGCGGTCCATGGCACGATCAATGACCTTGCCATGATGGGAGCGAGCCCGCGTTTCCTGAGTGCGGGATTTATCTTGGAAGAGGGATTACCGATTGCCACACTCAAACAAGTCGTTTCATCCATGGCCAAAACGGCACATGATTGTGGCGTTCAAATTGTGTGCGGTGACACGAAAGTGGTGGATCGCGGGAAAGGCGACCAGATTTTCATTAATACCACTGGCCTTGGTGTGATTCCTCAATCAATCGATATTGGCCCGCATCGTCTGACCCCTGGGGATCGAATCATTGTCAGCGGGGACTTGGGCGCACATGGCATGGCCGTGTTATGCCAGCGCGAAGGATTGGAATTTTCAGGAAACCTGCGGAGCGATTCTGCCCCACTCCACGGCGTCATTGCTGATTTGCTCCACCACCATGTTGCGATCCATTGTCTTCGAGACTTGACTCGTGGTGGGTTGGCCAGCGCATTAAACGAACTCGCAGCAGCAGGTCCGTTCTCCATGACGATTGAAGAATCTTGCATACCGATTAGTGAGCCGGTGCGTGGAGCCTGTGAAATTCTCGGGCTGGATCCGCTTTATGTGGCCAATGAAGGACGGTTCGTAATGTTTCTTCCCCCCAAGGAGGTAGACAGGGCCCTTTCTCTTCTGCATCAACATGCCGTCTCACAAAAGGCAATGGATATCGGAGAAATTGGAATGACTCAATCAACGCCGCATCAGCCACTCGTCACCCTTCAAACCAGGTATGGCACCCACAGGATCCTCGATCTGCTTTCAGGAGAACAACTCCCAAGAATTTGTTAATATTTAAGAAATTTTCTATCGTTGGATCAGGTACGCCTCCCCCAATTTCACGACATCTATGTTCATTACTCTCCTTGTGACCATTTTCTTAGTTGCGTTGGCTGTTCTCATCCACTTTGAAGTACTTCGTTGGTTAACAGAATTTATGCTCTCTCCGCACAGCCGCTTCCGCCGGGCTCTATTAATCTGTATGTTCGGAGCCATAATCGCTCATGTGATCGAAATTTGGGTGTTTGGATTGGGGTATTGTTATTTAACCGAGTCGGGTCAATTCGGTTCGCTAGAAGGTGGTTTTACCCATACATTGGCTGATTGTGGATACTACTCCTTTGTGACCTATACCACGTTGGGGTTCGGGGACCTCATTCCCAAGGGGCCCATTCGATTCCTGACGGGCATGGAAGCCTTAACCGGACTCCTCCTCATCACCTGGACTGCTTCGTTTATGTATATTCAGATGAAACAAGGTTGGAAAACGAATTCTTCTTCATAACAGGGGCAGACATTCATTTTTTATTTTGTCATCCCTGCCGGTTGGTCGCGAAGATCCATCCCTGTTTTGTCATACCTGCCCGTTGGCTGCAGGTATCCATCTGACAAAACCCCAGATAGATTCCCGCCTAGAACAAGCGGGAATGACAACGAGAAGGGAAGTTTCCACATCCAGCGGTTATTTAATGACAAGGTTCGGCACACCAAAGGAAAAGATAGAGAAAGACCATCACTCCCAGAGCAATTGCACCTATGAGATACCATTTCGCGTTCATCAGACAAATACGCCCTTCACCCTCACGCCAACCCTCTCTCTCAAGGGCGAGGGCTTTCTGAAATGTCTTAGTTGAGAGTTAGCACAGATTATTGGTTCCATCTTATTCACGGACCAGCAAGAGCGAACAGTCTGTGTGGTGTATGACGGAATGCGAGACACTCCCCAGAAAAAATCGGCTGACCCCTGATTGACTCTGTGGTCGCATGACCAACAGATCGGGCTTTATCTTTTTGACCTCTTCAACAATCGTGAAGGATGGCGCCCCTTCAATGGCCACGCCTTTGGCTTGATGCCCCAACCGTTCAAACTCCAGACACAGAACCTGTGTAAACTTCTCTGCATAGCTGCGCATTTCTTTGCGGAATTCTGGAGGGATCATCGCCCCCACCGGCCACACCGGATCAACCATGGGAATCACATGGAGGACGGTAATAGAACAAGCCTCTCGAAAAGGATTTTTTTTGAAAAAGCTCAAGACGGCATCGGCATCTTCCTGGCTATCAATGGGAACGAGCAGATTCTTGATGCTTCGAATAGGTTGCTTGACCAGAAGGGTCGAGCAGGGAGCATGCGTCATCACACGATGTGACACACTTCCAAATATTTGCTCTCGAATACGCCCCAACCCCCGAGCACCCATAACCACCAAATCGACGTTCTCTTCCTGAGCCACTTTGAGGATGGATTCAGCCGGACTACCCATCTCCAGTTGCTTTGAAACAGAACCTGGGTGAAGAGGTAACAGTGACACGGCTTGATCCAACGCACGTTCTCCTTCTTCCTTCATCGCAAGTTCAACAGTCATGGCTAAATCTTTTGCGACATTGGCACCCATGGCCGGATAGGGGATACCTGGCACACTGACCACATTTAAGACCTTCAAGCTTTCGGCTGGGGTTAAAGCTTCAAAGACGCGTGTCGCATCTAACGATTGGTCCGATCCATCAACCGCCAAAAGGTATTTCATTATGTGTCTCCCTTCATGATTCGTTATGTAATGTTTCCTTCTATCTGATTTCTTTGATCATATCAATGGCACCGGAAGGACATTCTTCCACACAGATGCCACATCCCTTGCAATACTCAAGATTGATTTCATACCGCTTCCCCGGATCGAGTTTGATAATTGCATTATCAGGACACACGCCATAACAGGTGTCACATTCAAAACAATTCCCGCAGGAGAGACAGCGCCGAGCTTCGAGTAAGGCTGTCCCAACATCTAATCCACCAACCACTTCCTCAAAGGTCGATCGTCTGCGGACTGCATCCAAACATGGCTGGCGGCTCTTGTCTGCATCGGTGTAGTACCAGGTATTCAGGCGATCAAAGACCGCCAAAGAATTTGATGGTTTTTTGACATAATGAAATCCACGCAAATAGGCATCGATATATCTCGCCGCCTTTTTCCCATGGCCGGTGGCCACTGTCACGGTACGTTCTGCCGGAACCATATCGCCTCCAGCAAATACGCCCAAGCGTCCGGTCATCATCGTTTTGTCTACTTGAATGACGCCGTCTGCCGAAATTTCTAATCCTGGCACATCCTGTAAAAACCCGGTGTCCACTTCCTGTCCTAAAGCAAGGATCACGGAGTCCGCTTCCAAGGTTTCCATTCGGCCTGTGGGTTGGGGGTACCCTTTATCATCCAATTCCATTTCCTCAACGGTTATCGTACTCCCTTCTACCTGCCGAATCATGCTCAGCCATCGTGTCAGCACTCCCTCTTCTAATGCCTCTTCCACTTCAAAATCATGTGCGGGCATATGTTCACGATCACGCCGATAGATGAGCAGGGTTTCCTCTGCACCCAACCGCTTCGCCGTTCGTGCAGCATCAATGGCCGTATCCCCTCCACCATAGACCACCACCCGTCGACCAATTTTGGGAACCTCTTCTCCCTCCATCCCTTTTAACAACCCTAAGGCGTCGATCATTCGGCCCGCGTCAGGGCCCGGAATATGGACTCGTTTACTCAAATGAGCTCCAATACCCAGAAACAACGCATCGAATGATCCCTCTTTGATGGCCTTTTCCAAATTGTCGACTTTTCGATTTAACTGGATAGACACGCCCATGGCTTCAATTCTGGCAATTTCAGCATCTACGATATTTCGAGGTAGGCGGTACTGCGGAATACCGAATCGCATCATGCCTCCCAGCTTAGGCCCTGCCTCATAGATCGTGACGGCGTGCCCCATCCGAGACAAATGGTAGGCCGCCGACAGTCCGCTGGGGCCAGCTCCGATGATGAGTACCTGTTTTCCCGTGGCCACCCCTGCTTCAATTTGCCAACCCTGTTTAATCGCATAATCCCCTAAAAATCGTTCTACTGAATGGATGCTCACGGCCTCATCTAGCTGACTGCGATTGCATACCGATTCGCAAGGGTGATAACACACACGACCAAGAATCGCGGGGAACGGATTGTCTTCCATAATCTTGCGCCAAGCCTCTTCGTATTCTCCTTCTTCCGCTTCATACAACCATCCCTGAATGTTCTCTCCAGCAGGGCACCCTTGATTGCAGGGCGGCAGATGGTCCACGTAGATTGGACGCATCGTGCGCCAATTGCCCGTATGATTCGCTAAGCTCGAGGCAGGATCTAAGGTGATGGCAAAGGGTTTACGTTCCATATCACAACTCCATCTCCGGCTCGGCTGGCAATAGGTCATACAGGTGAATATTTCGATCGGCTATCGCTTGAATGGCCACCAGTGCCTGTTCATCTCGCGGGTTGAATAGATGCTTGAACCGCCCCTGAAGTGCCAAGTATTCCTCAACCGGAACCTGTTTTCTAATAGGTGTTCGGTCAGTCACCATTCCCCATTCCGCTTCAAACAACGGAAACAAACCACTTTCCACGGCCAATCGCGCAACCTTAATAGTTTGGGCCGGATCGGATTTCCATCCTAGCGGACAGGGTACGTGAATATGGATATATCGGGCTCCGCGTACGGACATCGCTTTGGTCACTTTGGTTTCCAGATCATGCAAATCTGCAACAGACGCCGTGGCCACAAACGGAATGCCATGGGCCATGGCAATTCGTGGAAGATTTTTTCCAACTCCCATAGGATTTCCCGGTTCGGGCCCTACCGCTTGCGTTGTATTGGTCCAGGCTCGTGCTGGCGTAGCCCCTGACCGCTGAACGCCCGTATTCATATAGGCTTCATTGTCATAACAGAGATACAACACGTCATCATTGCGTTCGAACATTCCTGACAAACATCCGAATCCAATATCCACCGTGGCTCCGTCTCCACCTTGTGCGATCACTCGAATATCAGTCTTCCCTTTGGCGCGTAAGGCTGCGGCCACACCACTGGCCACTGCAGGGGCATTTCCAAACACAGAATGTAACCAAGGAATCTGCCATGCGCTTTCCGGATAGGGACTGGAAAACACTTCCAAACATCCCGTAGCGTTGACCGCCACAAGCTGATTGTGAGTGGCCCGCATCACCGCATCTAAGGCATACCGGGCACCGAGGGCTTCCCCACAACCCTGGCAGGCACGATGTCCAGAATTCAGAGAATTGGTCCGATCCGTCCTGGCTTGTACCGTGCGGTCCGCTTCATCCAATAGCCGGTTGCCTACCGTGAAGGTCCCTGTTTGATAAAATTTGACGCGTTGATAGGACATCACGTTTCCCTGTTTGCGTTAAACGATCTTTCCACCCGATAGCCCCATCTCACGAAGAAGATTTTCCGGCGTCGGACCCGATCGTCGTTGTTTGGCTTGCCTCGTTAACTCTCGATTGATCGCCACCCAATTCAGATCCAGAAAATGCGGCTCTTCCAGACCTTCTAAACATGCTGCCTTCACCGTATCAATCACGGCAGCCTTGGAAATAGGACGTCCTCCAAGGCCGGCAATGACGGTATCCACAAGAGTCGGTAATCCCTGAAGCGCTAGCTTGACCTCACTGGACACAATCCCCCCCTTCCCTACTGCTAAGTCTTTTTCAATTACAATAATCCGCTTGGCATTATGGACGACATGACGAAGCACTTGAGAGGGAAAGGGCCGATAGGAACAGAGTTGTATGGCTCCCACGGGCCAGCCCTCCGCTCGCAAATCGTCTACGGCATCTTTAATCGTGCCATTCACTGATCCCAAGGCCAGTAAAAGGGTTTCGGCATCATCGGTGTGATACAGCTTCAACAAACCGCCAGAGGGTCGCTGAAAAATATCCTGAAATTCTTGACTGATTCGTGGAATCGCCTCCAAGGCTTCCATATGTTTGTGATGCGCGAGATAGCGCACTTCTGTAAAGGCCTCAGGACCAACCATGGCTCCAATGGAAACCGGATCCTGAGGATCCAACACTTGAACAGGTTCAAAGGGCGGCAAGAAGGCATCGACCTGCTCTTGTCCTGGTAGATCGACCGCTTCAAATGCATGGGTGAGAATATATCCGTCCATGCATACCATGACTGGACAGCTCAATTCCTCGGCTAAGCGGAAGGCCTGAAAGTGAAGATCCACGGCCTCTTGATTGTCTTCGGCGAACAGCTGAAGCCAACCGGCATCCCGCATGGCCATGCTGTCTGAGTGATCGTTCCAGATATTGATGGGCGCGCCCACCGCACGATTGGCAATGGTCATCACAATAGGCAATCCCAATCCCGACGCATTATACACGGCTTCGGCCATGAATAAGAGGCCTTGGCTAGAAGTCGCCGTATAGGTCCTCGCTCCCATCGCAGACGCGCCGATGAGCACACTCAACGCGCCAAATTCCGATTCGACATTGAGGAATTGGCAATTGCTGATCTCTCCTGCCTTCACCTTCCGCGACAAAGTTTCGACAATATGGGTTTGAGGGGAAATGGGGTAACAGGCCATCACCTCGGGCCGACATAAGGCCACGGCTTGGGCCACGGCTTGAGACCCTTCAATTTGTTGTTTCACGGATTCCTCCTAGTGGAATGCTTAGGCATTGGCAGTGTGAGATGAGACATAAGTAAAGGTTTCAGCTGCGACCACCGCATTCAACTCACCCAATTTTCCTGGAAATCTTTCTTTAATGGCGTGCTCGACCGACGATTTGGTAATCGCTCCTGTTATTGAGGCAAAACCCGCAACCATGCCGACATTGGCTATTGGCCGTCCTAAGTGTTTCTCCGCTAAATCAGATGCTGGGAAACTATATAACTCCGCTTCAGGATGCTGAAGCATCCAATCTTTAATCCCCAGTTCCTCAATCTTTCGTGTCGAATTCATCAAAATAATTCCTTGGGAAGAAAGCCCGCTAAAGACATCCACTTGATGGAGCAGGGTCGAGTCCAGAATGAGTAACACATTGGGATGAGACACCGGCTCACGGCTACGAATTGAACTGGTATCAATACGGCAAAATGCGGTGACGGGAGCTCCGGTTCGTTCAGATCCAAAACTGGGAAAAGCTTGAGCCACCTTCCCATCTCGAAACGCAGCAGAGGCTACCAACTCTGCGGCTGTGACCACCCCCTGCCCTCCTCGCCCATGAATTCGTATTTCAAGCATCGATCTACAAGCTGTTCTGATTGGGTTTCTGCTTCCGCAAATTTCTGTCATAAAGATATTTGGCAAGAGATATGCCTTTTCTCTAAAGCACGATATTACTCAAGGAAAATTGAAGAAAATGTGGTCAATAACAGGTCTTCAAGAAAGAAAAATGTCGGATGATGGGGAAAAGCGCGACAGTCGCCGTTATTAGAGGTGTCGCCGAATGCGACAACATATACCTAAGGCACCCTATTTTTGATGCTCCTGAATGTTCAAGATCTACAAAATTCGGAGACCCCAGTTTTTAGAAGGAAGGAGGGACTAGAAATGGGGTTCGAGGATTCCTTAGAATTACTGTTTGTGTCAAGAACCATTTTTTATCTGATTTACCAAAGGATTGATCCATGAGATTCGCATTAGGGTTTTTTACCATAGCACTGACCCTTGGCCTTTTTTCGCCAGCCGTGGCCTATAAAGAAATTTCTGTTTCTAACGGAGGCGCGATTACCGGCAAGATCGTGCTCACCGGTCAAGAACCACCCCCCCTGGCTTTTTCGCTCATCACTAATAACAACACGGAATTTTGCGGACGAATTTCGACCGGTACTGGCTGGCGCTTAATCGATGAATTTCAGGTCGCCCCTGATGGTGGGCTACAAAACACCGTCGTGTTTTTAGAAGATATTTCTCAAGGAAAACCTTTTCCTGAAACACCGCCTTCCCAGGTGATCGTGGAAGACTGTGTGTTTGTTCCATGGCTCTTAGTGGTTCGTGATCCACAACCCATTCATATCAAGAATATGGACCCAATTATCCATGATGTCCAAATCTATGAAACCGCGCCCTTTGGCGCCAAAGTGATGCTCCACCGTCCACTTCGTCTCAACCCGTTTCATCCCAAAGATCTCCTCAAAGACCATCAACACAAACCGGGCGAAGCCATGATTGACACCCTCCACTTTACTCAAGGTCGCCGAACATTTTTCCTAGAATGTGGCTTTCATCCCTATATGCAAGCCTGGGGACTTGCTGTCAACAATCCCTATTATTCGGTGACAGATGAAAACGGAAATTTCATGCTCCCCGACATTCCTGAAGGGGTATATAAATTAGTGGCTTGGCATCCAGGTATGGCAGGATTTTTGGATATGAAAGTGGTCGTGATCGGCAAGGAAAACATGAAAATTCGAATGGAATTTCCCGAACCGCGAGACCGACGGATGGCCCACAATACCATGTCGCCGACCTATCGATTTGGCACTGGTGCGTTAGAGCGAGAAGGCGCGGTCATTGACATCCAAGTGACCCACGAAGACCAAGGGCAACCAGGCAACCATTAACGATCGGCAGAAGAGACGTAGATTTATTGAAGAATCGGTTCTTCTTGTTTAGGAGAGAGGAGGGCCTGCAATTCATCACCGGTCATGACTTCAGCCGTGAGTAATTGCTGCGCAGCAGCCAATAATACGGGCCGTAAATTGGCAAGCAAGTCTCGAACACGCTGGCCTTGTTCATCAATCAACCGTCGTACTTCTGAATCAATTTCTTCTGCGGTTTTCTCTGAATAAGTTCCAGCCGAATACGTTTCAGACGAGGGCATAAAGGTTGGTTTTACTGATTGATCCAAGGCAACCGTCCCTAATTTCTCGCTCATGCCATAATCTTTGACCATTCGCTTAGCAATGCTTGTGGCTTTTTGTAAGTCATCAGCAGCGCCAGTCGACGCTTCCCCAAAGACCAATTCTTCCGCCGCTCGCCCACCCAACAGCACTGCAATCCGATTTTCTAATTCTGTTCGAGTCAATAAATACCGATCTTCAGTGGGCAATTGAAGTGTATAGCCCAATGCCGCAATGCCACGCGGAATGATGGAAATTTTATGGACTGGATCGGAACCGGGTAACGATATCGCAATCAACGCATGCCCGACTTCATGATGGGCGACCCGCCGACGCTCCTCTTGACTCAGCACTCGGTTCTTCTTTTCCAACCCCGCAATGACGCGTTCGACCGCTTCTTGGAAGTCTTCCTGTTCTACGGTTTCCCTCCCACGTCGAATGGCGAGTAATGCGGCTTCATTGACGACATTCGCCAGATCGGCCCCCACCATACCTGGCGTCATCGCCGCAATGCTTTCTAATTCCACCTCAGACGCCAGTTTAATAGAATTCGCATGAATGGCCAAAATAGCTGCTCGTCCTACCCTATCAGGGCGGTCAACCAAAATTTGCCGATCAAACCGTCCGGCACGGAGCAAGGCTTGATCTAAAATTTCCGGTCGATTCGTCGCCGCTAAAATAATCACCCCGACGCGAGGATCGAACCCGTCCATTTCGACCAACAGTTGACCCAGGGTTTGCTCACGTTCCTCATGCGCCATCGGCCCTGATCCTCTGGCCTTTCCTATCGCATCGAGCTCATCGATAAAAATAATACAGGGCGCCTTCGCTTGCGCTTGTTCAAATAAATCGCGGACACGGGACGCACCAACTCCGACAAACATTTCCACGAACTCGGACCCGCTAATGGAGAAAAACGGCACACCCGCTTCTCCGGCAATGGCCTTCGCGAGCAACGTTTTTCCGGTTCCAGGAGGCCCGACCAGCAACACTCCCTTTGGGATTTTTCCCCCTATTCGCGTATATTTTTCGGGTGTGCGTAAAAATTCGACAACCTCTAACAATTCCTCAGTCGCTTCATCGACCCCGGCCACATCTTTCATGCGCGTAGGAATATCCTTTTCCATATACACCTTGGCTTTGGATTTCCCAATACGCATAAATCCGCCCCCAGCTCCCTGCCCAAGTTTTCGCAACAACCAAAACCAAATCCCGGCAAAGACTAAGATCGGCACAACCCAGGAGGCGACGTCTTTCCACAGGGTACTGATGACCACCCCGGCGAATTCCACTTGCTTTTCCTCAAGCAACCGAACTAGATCTGGATCGTCAACACGTACCGTTTGAAACCATTGAGAGTCTTCCTGCTCACGGTCCTGTTTTAATTTGCCATGAATAATCGTCTCCGTGATAGAAACTTCATCCACCTGATCACTCTGAACCCATGCCTTAAATTGGCTATAGGGCACTTCATCCATATGTTGGGACGCGACATACATTTCCTGGAGAATAATTATGGCCCAGAATGCAATAATGAAATACCACAGAGAGACGCGATGTTTTTTCTCCATATAGACTTCCCCTTGTTCTCTAATCGCTCAACGCCATCATCCCACTGATTTTCATGTTACTGTACCCAAGAATAGGGATTTCGTCTATGAAGGGTCATTTCGAAACACTTCCCAAAACTTGGATTCATCACCCACCACTCGGTACATCATCTCATGGATCTTGAGGTCACAGTTGAAAAGACCTACTGAATTTTGTCAGGCTAGAAGATCTTCCTGGACATTACTCAAGAGACCCATTCCTTCGCACACGTGAATATTCTTCTCCATCCTCAAGACCTTTGGTGGCTAGCCGGTGCGGCTCTATTAGGAGGAGCCATCGCCTGGGCCTTATCTTCTCTCATTCATCGAAGCCGTAAACTCGAAGCTCTCCAGAGAGTGGAATCCCGACTCGCTGCCACCACCGTCCAATTGGAAGACCTTCGAAATCAGTTAGCGTCTCTGCATCAAGAGCACGATGATCTTCGCAAGGAATTTCGTCTCATGGAAGTTGCGAAAGTATCAGCAGAAACTCAATTATCGGATACCCAGCAACACTTCCAATCTCAACTGAAAATGTTAGATGAAACCAAACTCACGCTGTCCGACACGTTTCGCTCCTTAGCAGCCGAAGCCTTGGCCGGAAATAATCAGGGATTTCTGGCCTTAGCCGAGGAAAAATTCAAAGCGCTTAAAGACGAAACCGCCATGGAGCTCAATCATCGTCACACTTCACTGGAAGCCTTAGTGAACCCGCTCTCTGAAACCCTTCGAACCTATCAACAAGAAACGAAAGCCTTGGAAGACAAGCGGCTTCGTGAATTTAGTTCGGTGAGTGAACAATTGAAACATTTGGCGACAGCTCAATCGACACTCCAAACCGAAACATCCAAACTCGTGAATGCGTTACGCTCTCCTCACGTACGAGGTCGATGGGGGGAAATTGCCTTACGGAAGACGGCAGAATTAGCAGGCATGTCGGCATATTGTGATTTCCAGGAGCAGCCAAGCGTGACAACCGACACAGGCCGCCTGCGTCCTGATATGGTCGTCAAACTCCCCGCCGGGCGCGAGATCATCGTCGACTCGAAAGTGCCCTTGAGCGGGTTCCTAGATAGCCTGGAAGCCAGTACCGATGAATCGCGTGACCTGGCATTGAAACGCCATGCCAACCACGTCAAAACCCATATTCGCCAACTGGCTTCTAAAGAATATTGGGATCAATTTCCTGCAGCACCCGAGTTTGTCGTGTTGTTCATTCCCAATGATTCTTTTTTGGCGGCTGCCGCGGAACAAGATCCATCATTGATCGAGTCTGCACTAACGCAGAAAGTGGTCATTGCAACACCCACCACCTTCATTGCGCTATTGCGAGCGATTGCCTATGGGTGGCGGCAAGAACAGGTTGCTGAAAGCGCAGAACGCATTAGCCAGTTAGGACAAGAATTAGCCGAACGAATAGGCACCATGGTTGAACATTTCTCAAAAGTCGGTCAATCCCTAGGTCGGGCAGTCGAATCCTATAATGCCACCGTGGCTTCATTAGAGAATCGCATCTTGCCTTCTGCTCGTAAATTTAAACAACTTGGTGTCAATACACGGAAAGAGATCCCTGATCTCCAACCCGTTGAACAGAGTCCACGAACATCATCTGAGTTCCATTCCTCTACTGACGATCTTCCTCCACACCTCTAAATCATGCCTTCCATAGGGCAGGGTTGGTCTTTTCTTCAAAATGATTTTTCTGGAGCCCAAACAATGGGGCTGCCCTATTCTGCGATCGAGCAGCATCTTGACCATATTGGTAATTGCGCTATTCTTAAGTAAGCTTTGCTATCTCTATGGCCCACTCCCCAAAACACTTTGGAAGAGGAAGGAGGAAATACCTGATGGATACCACACCTACAATTCTTGAAACAGGTCGACCATCTGATGTACATGTCTCCCAAATTGTGGAGAAAAAGGTAGGGAGTCTGCTCTTGAGGCCATCTTTTCTCATTTGCTTCCTATCTGGTGCGTTCATGAGTTCTTTCTGGGTTACACCTATTGAAGCTTCCTCCCATCATGTGCGAGTCTTAGAAATCCCAGCCTCTGAAGGAAGTATCCCCACAACATTGACATTTCCCTTGTATGAACAGAAGGGAATCCAATATTTTAGTGCTGGCTTGGGCAAGGAAGAACGGAGGCTCAACTATCCACCCTTTTCACTTAAATTGATCTTTGTTCAAGGTGAACGAGCCTATTTAGCCAGGGTATCTATTCATCTTGTCAGTGAGGATGGGACGCGACACCTCAAAATTCCTGGAGAAGAGGTCGAGGGACCGTGGCTGTTTATCAATGTTCCAGCCGGTAAATATATGGTCAGTGGAGCCGTTTCCAATGGCACGACCATTGAAAAAACCATCACGATCCAGAACGACAAATTAACCGTCGTGCACTTTCGCTTTCCCTAATCGTATAATGATACCCTCGGATCAATCGAGGCAAAGCATCCCCCCCAAGCCTCAATTCGTTAAAAAGCTAAGCGTTGAAGGTTTCGGAAGTCGGCGTTGGCCAGAAATAAAACGGCGTTGCCACCTAAGTATAACTACCCTATAAATACAGGGCTATTTGTTATGTTATTCACGCTATCTACTGATTTTATTAACTTATTTGAGGTTATCGCTCAATACTATCTTTAATTATGAGGATTTTTTAATATTTTGTTAATCTTGACTTAAGAACAAAAGGCTATATCTAAAGGTATCAGGCACAATCATTTTTTTGAATTTGAACTTGTAGGAGAAAAACATGGGACACTACGGTATAGAAAAAAAATCATCTACTGGACGGGGAACGACAAAACGCTCGCTCAAGTCTGTGCCGGTGCCCACGATTAAAGACGCCACACCCGTGAAGTTAGAAAAAGCGGCAAGCTCAGATGCCTGCACACGCTGCGGAGGCTTATTGGTTTCTCATTGGTGTATGAATGTCAATTACGATGCTGGTGGGATGGAAATACTCACCAAACGGTGCTTGCAATGTGGAGAGGTGATTGACCCTGTCATTTTAGAAAATCGCCAGCATCCGGAACGCGAAGCCATGAAGAAAAAAACACGTCCCTTGTTATCCAGACCCCTGGCTTCTTCCAAAAGCAAAAGTGCAGGAATGAGTTGTAGCCCAGTTGCCTAATCAACTGAGGCCAACTCAGTTCATAGATGGCTTTTTGGAACACCCACAAGGATGAGCCGGAAATTGCACCCTGAGGATACACAGACTGATTAATTAGCAAGTCTATCCTCCCCAGGATAATCTCAGGCCGTAAGCTCCCCTCTTCTTGTGGGTCCCTTTCTTCGGCTTGTCGTAGGCCACAAGGCCAAGACCTTGGTCGTTTTCAATTCTCTTCTACTGGTATCTGCCCATCCGCATCGTCTCTTCTTTTTTCGTACGGAACCCTGTGAATCAAGCAATAATCGGATTTCACCAGGATGACCATGGCGATTGGGTAGCCGATCTACATTGCGGACATGGACAACATGTCCGACATAACCCTCCCCTCAGCTCTCGCCCCTGGGTTCAATCTTCAGAAGGCCGTCACCAATATCTAGGAACCACGTTGAATTGTAAAAAATGCGATGAGGAGGGATTGAAGGGAGAATAAATAATAGATGAGCCAAAATCTTAGGGATTATGCCACCGGGCTCCATCTGCAGACTGATCTCCCCCCTGATGAGTAATCTTCACCGTGTCCCCATTCTTCACGAGAGCATCCAAAGTAGAAATTTTTTGATTGATGGTAAACATCAGTTCCTGCAATTCAAGAAATGGCATAATTTCTCGAAAGTATTCTTGATACGTGTCCAACAATTGACGAAGCGAAACGGATTCCTCTAAGGATATTTCTACCTCAGGGTCCTCCACGGCTTCTCGAATGGCATGTCCGAACATAAGCACTTTTACCATTGTGTTTCTCTCAATTTTCACACCACCCTATGTTTTCTTTTATTTCAGATCAGCGCTGTCAATTGTACAAAAGAAATGAGGCAAACAATAAAAGGACAGGAGGGTGTCGACGTATCCTAGGCGGAAAGATCTGCAACACGAGATTCTTCTGGTACCTCTTGAGAATCAAAGGGAAGCTCCAGGGAGAGAGATTCCGAAGCGCCTAACTCTTTCAGCTCTTTCAACGGTGGGAGATCTCGAAGATCACGTAATCCAAAACGTTGGAGAAATTGTTTCCCGGTTCCATACAACATGGGCCGACCTGGAATCTCTTGCCGCCCGACAATTCGGATAAGCTTTTGATCCAAAAGGGTTCGCAAGACACCTGACGTTTCCACCCCACGAATTTTTTCAATTTCCCCGCGAGTAATGGGCTGTTTATAACTAATAATGGCTAACGACTCTAAGGCCGAACGCGAAAGCTTTGTTGAAGGTTTGACTTTAGAAAGACGTTTTATGGCGTCGCTCTGCTCAGGTCGTGTCGACATCACGAACCCTCCTGCCACTTCCGTAATTTGCAAGCCTCGCCCAAGCTGATCATATTCTGATTGAAGCATCTGCATAGTGGTTTTGAGAGTCGCCTTAGGAACCCCTTCAAGCACGGACGCAAGCTTCTCTATCGTGAGCGGCTCATGGGAAACAAAGAGGAGCGCTTCAAACGTCGCCTTGATATCTTCCAAATCCCATTGCATGTCGTGAAGAGATTCATCTGCGCCATCAGACTCAACGACGCTATTTCCATTCATACCCTCATCAGGGGCATCGTGATGTTCAGATAATTCCACTTCGATAATCTCTGAGGAGACATGGCCATTCGTGACTGCATGCGTCATCATGATTCCTCCCTCTGTAGACCCAACCGATTCATCCCGCGACATGAGAGACTTCCATTTCTACACGTCTTCCAACAAAATTGAACCAGGAGAATTGTCTTCAGCAACAGGCACAAATCGTCTGGTGACATGAATCGCGCCAAACCATTCCGGCTGAAATAACCGAACCAAATTCATTCGCACAAGTTCTAATAAACCTAAAAATGTCACAATAATGAGCGGACGTGACCACTGTTCTTCAAACAACGCCTCAAAGGGGATCGTGGCTTCAGTTTCCAATCGTTCCATCACAACCTGGATACGTTCTTCAACAGTCCAATTTTCTCTCAAGACGTCAACATAGGTATCTGAAGGGGCACGATCAAGGATACCCTGTAAGGCACTCAGCAGATCAAAGATTTGTAAATCTTCCGTCCAGACATCGTCTTCTTCCTCAGTCTTCTTGGGTAACGGAAGTGGCTCACGGGTAAATGAATCCTTCCAGATCTGCTCTCGAGTCACTAAGCTCCCGGCCGCATCTTTAAACCGCTCATACTCGATAAGCTGGCGGACTAATTCGCTCCGAGGATCAATGACCTCTTCATCCTCAGGATCAATGGTTTCCTCTTTAGGGAGCAAAGTCCGAGACTTTATGTACAGGAGCGTGGCAGCCATGACTAAAAACTCCCCAGCCATGGAGAGATTCAGCGTCTTCATGATGGAGAGATATTCCAAATATTGCCTGGCGATCAAGGCAATCGGGATATCGTAGATATTGATCTTTTGTTTTCGAATCAGGTGAAGCAGGAGGTCCATGGGCCCGGTAAACGCTTCAAGCTTTACCTCATAGGCCTGATCGTCATCAAGATCGGAAATATCGGGAAAATCGAGGGAAGGAGCAGAATCCAATCACAAGCCTTTCTGCAAAAACCAAGAAAGGAGAATATAAAAATGGTATACCATCTTTTGTGGGAAGCTGCAATACCCTATCAAAATATAGTGGTTTAAGGGAAATAGCCCGATGTACGCCTCTTCGTTATCCACAGGCAAAAAACAACCAAAATGACCAGCCCACCAAAGAGCAGCCATTGGGTTGGCTGATTGAACCTTCGCCGAGAAATGGGGACTTCAACCGAAATATTACTCCCCGTAAATTCGGGTTGGACGGCAAACTCCGCATCCGTGAAATCATGCTCTCCTGCAAAGCGAGAATTGGAAAAATCGACCACGGATTGGAATTGCCCCTGCCGAAAAGACACGGGTTCCGTAAACTCAGAAAATCGAAAATAGATCTCCTGCTTGGTCTTCACACCTGAAAAATCGACAGGACCATGAAACACTGAACCCGAGAAACCCGTTCCACTCAAAAATTTCGTGTGTGAAAAGTTGGCGGTCTGTTGAAATTCCACTTCCAGGAATTCCGCCACACCTTGGAACGCGACCTCGGCAAATGTGACTGGACCTCGAAACACGGCTTTATGAAACCGCGTATGGGTTCCAAAGCTAGTATGAGAAAAGTCTACGGCTTCTTCAAATTGTGCCCCTATGAAAAAACTCTCATGTTCTACCTTAACCTTCGAAAAAACCAACGGCTTGGCAAAGATGATCTTGGAGAAATCCACAGACTGTAAAAAGGTGGTTCCAGAAATGTGGACCTCTCCTACTATGACCAGAACATCGTTGACTAAATTGGTCGCGAAGACTTTTTCAAATTGACTATCACGTATGGTGATGGCCCCTGCAATGACTCGAACGGCTTTAAGGCCTTTTTTCTGAAGACTGGATTGAATGTGTGCAGGAAGATGAGGAAGGTCAGCAACGTCTTGTAAGGGCAATTGATCCAACATCACATCGCCCACGACGAGGGCTCCCTGGAAATCAAGGCTCTTTCCAGCAATCAACGCTTCGAGCACCTCATCCCCTGTAATGGCCCATTCACGTTGAGCAGAGGCCAAGCAGAATCCATCAAGGTGAACCCAAAGGGTATCAATGCCATCTTCGGGAGGCTCAAGGAGCCGACAAGCCCAGGCATCGGAAGGCAAGATACTCATGAGGAACAGCATGAGCACCAAGAGCAGGCGCAGCGCTTTACCGATATTTCTTTGCTCTTTCACTCTAACCGCACCCAATTTTTGGTTTGGGAAATAGCTGATCAGGGACACATGGATTTCAAAAAGTACAAGCCAGGAGAGACAGGGCAAACCTGAGACGTTGAGGCCGACGAAGACGAGAAACCCAGATCGGCATTGGCCTCAAATGGAAAAAATCGACCTATTTATGCAGAAGGGGAAGATTCAGTGGTGGAAGCTGAAGCGCCATTCCCCTCGGCAGGTTTTGCTGCAGGGGCTTCAGCGGATTTGGTCGTCTCCGCTTCAGCGACTTGTGGGGCATCTGCTTTTTCATCTGCCGTGGGAAGACTTACTTCAACCGGCTTGGAGATATCTTTCAAGGCCAAATAAAAATCTTGGTGATCATAATCAACATGAGCCAGAGACTTCTCTACTTCTTCAAGGGTTTTTGGTGGAGGAACGACGACCTTATCCCCTTCTTGCCAATTAGCCGGAGTCGCGCAGGCAAACCGTTGCGTCGTCTGCAAGGCTGTCACTAACCGAAGGATTTCGTCAACATTTCTCCCAGCATTCAAGGGATAATAGACTAAGGCTCGAATGATACGCTTGGGATCAATGATGAACACCGCACGCACGGTCGCCGTAGAACTGGCATTGGGATGAATCATGCCATAGAGCTTCGCAATCTTCATATCGGCATCCGCAATCATCGGAAACGGAATACTCACATTCATCTTTTCTTGAATATTCCGTACCCATGCTAAGTGAGAATGAACGCTATCAACGCTGAGTCCGATAAGCTTCACCTTCCGCTGGAGAAAAAGATCATGTTGACGGGCAAACGCGATCAATTCCGTCGTACACACAGGAGTAAAGTCCGCTGGGTGAGAAAAGAGCACGACCCAGTTCTGTTCTTGCCAGACGCTAAAGCTGAAATCCGTATGTTGCGTCGTTACGCCCGAAAAATCTGGCGCAGGATCTCCAATGCGAGGCAACCCGTGTTCTTCTGACATGAATTCTCCTTCTATTCAGAACCAAAACACCTAATCGCTTCCGCTCTCTTTGTAGCAGGAAGACCCATCACCGGACAAGAAGACCCTCATTGATGGGCGATGAGATCATAACGGTGGGCAAGGGCCAAATGAGACCCCAAGAGAGACTCTCCATCACTGACTATCTTTACCAGGAACGCGGGATCTCATCTTCATCATCACCGGTATTCCCTTCGGTCTCTCGGATAAACTTTCCTGGACCCAGTTCCTCCGCTAAATCTTCGGTTAAATCCAAATCTTCATCAGCCTCATCGGCCAAATCTTCGGCAAAGTCATCATCAGCAAACTCGTCATCAAGCTTATCTACGGCCAACGTATCCGAATCTTCGTCCAAGTCAGAGGTAAGGGACTCAAGGGTGATATCTCCATCACTTTCTACTTCAATACCCAATTCGGCATCAATATCATCGGGGAGCACAGCCCCTGTCGTTTTCAAAACTGGAGAAGAAGAAGTCTTGGACTTGTTGGAAGAACTATCCTGAACCAGTGCAGCTAATGCGCCTGCCTTAGAAATATCTTTTTTCGCAGACTTTATGGAAACGGACTCTTTACTCTTAGCAACAGCCTTCGTCACCTTCGTGGCTTTGGGAGCTTTACCGACCTTCGGAATGTTGGCCACCGATTTCGCCTTCGTACGTGGATTCGCTCCAGTCGCTTTTGTCGCTGACGCAGACTTAGTTTTGACAGTCGTCATTTTTTTCTTAGCTTGAGTTTTCTTGGAAACCGGCTTGGTCTTTTTTGCGCTCGGTTTTGGTTTGATCGTCTTCGTCCCTTTTGTCACAGTCTTCGCTTTCCCTTTCGCCGCCTTTTTTGGCGTAACGTTTGATCGTACAGAAGCTTTTTTTGTTGCGGCCTTGTTCTTCGATTGAGATTTCGTAGCTACCTTCGCGTTCTTCGGTTGAGCCTTGGCCTTTTTGGCCACGTTTTTTTTGGCTTTCGCGGGTTTCTTCGACACAGCCTTGGACTTCCTCAACACCGTCTTCTTAGACTTCGATTGGGGCTTGGCCTTCGACTTGGGCTTAGCCTTAGCAGCCATGTGTCACCCTCCTGAAAATATGAACGACCACTAATTTCTGAGAAACGGATCGCCTCTTGAATTTCCCCCATCTACCATGGAGCGACCCTCGCAATCAACCAAAGAATGCCAAAAAGAATTTTCTTGTCAATATCGATCGCTTCCGAGAGTTCACAATCCCTGCTAAAATACCGGCGGCCATGAAGATTCTTACCACCCATCTTGAAGCAGATTTTGATGGCATCGCTTCAATGGTCGCAGCCAGTAAATTGTATCCCCAAGCCCATTTGGTGCTTCCGGGTGGCGCACAATCTCGAGAGCGCGCCTATTTGGCTCTGCATCCTCTTCCTTTAACCGCGATGACCGCCCTTTCTCTTGGAGACATTTCCCAAATTATTCTGGTGGATGCCGATCATCAAGATCGCTTAGGCCCTCTACAAAAAGCTCTTGAAAATCAATCGGTTTCTCTCCATATTTGGGATCACCACCCGATGAAACCAACCAACCCACTCGCCAAGCGAGCAGCCTTCACCAAAGTAGAATCGGTAGGAGCCACTATTACCTTAATCGTCGAAGCACTTCAAGAACAATCCATCCATTGGACACCAAAAGAAGCTACCCTCTTTGCCATTGCCCTGTATGAGGAAACCGGCGATTTCACCTATTTGCATACCACGCCTCGTGACCTCCAGGTCGGCGCGAGATTAATTGAAACAGGCGCAGATCTCACGATCGTCACCGATGTCATTCAACGCAAATGGACCGAACCGCAAACCGCCATCTTTAGTGCGCTCTTGCAGGCCACGCAACTCCTGACTTTGGGGAGACGCCGCGTCGCTCTGGCGACAGTAGCCTGGCCGGAGTATGTATCCGATCTCGCGCCCGTCACACAACAACTGGGGCAGATCTACAACGCCGATGCCGTTCTCACAACCGTGGCCATGGCAGGGAAAATTCAATTGGTCGGACGGAGTCGGCACGCAGACATGAATATGAATCACATCGCCCAGGCGTTTGGAGGAGCAGGGCACACGATGGCAGCCGCCGCCAGCATCAAAGGACTGACCCTGGCCGAGGTAGAGCAACGATTACACAATTTGCTTCAGGAGCAGGCCAAAACCTGGCTCCCCATTCGCCGGCTCATGACCTCGCCGGTGCGAACAGTCGAACAAGGCACCACGATTAAACTGACAGAACGGCTCATGACCCAATATGAGGTGAATGCCCTGCCAGTCGTGGACCCTCATGGGAAATTCATTGGCCTGGTCACGCGTGAGGCTATTCAAAAAGGTCTCTACCACAAATTAGCGAGCCAACCGGTCAACCACATCATGCTGCAGGACATCTTCTTGGCCACCCCTGACACACCATTTGAAGACGTCCAACTGCAAATGGTGGAGCGCAATCAGCGGATTGTCCCCATTCTCGACGGGGAAACCGTCATCGGCATTTTCAGCCGAACAGATCTGTTGCGCGCACTCCACCAGGAACCAGGGCAAGGAACAACACCAGAACCAATCTCAGAGGTGACTCCCACCATCCCCACTCCCTCCACCTCAACCCCGTTGCATACATGGAACGTCAACCACCTACTCAAAACCCATCTGCCTCCTCCCCTCCTTTCTTTACTGGAACATGTTGAGCAACTGGCTGACCGGCTGGACGTCTCGGCATTTCTAGTCGGTGGATTCGTGCGAGACCTGTTACTGGGTAGGGCCAACTTTGATCTGGATTTCGTCGTCGAAGGAGACGGCATTCAATTCGGAAAAGCCCTGGCTCAAGAATTCTCCGCAGAATGGACCACCCACGAGCGATTCGGCACGGTCTCAATCAAACTGCCCCAATCCCTCAATCTCCCCCAGATGCATCATCTCGATGTAGCCACCGCCCGGACGGAATATTACGAATACCCCACCGCGCTACCCACCGTGGAACGGAGCTCCATTAAAAAAGACCTCTACCGGAGAGACTTTACGATCAATGCCCTGGCCATTCGCATCAATCGCACGCCAGGAGAACTGTTGGATTATTTTGGCGGGCGGCGGGACATGAAAGACAAAGTCATCCGTGTTCTCCACAGCTTAAGTTTCGTAGAAGACCCCACCCGCGTGTTTCGGGCCATCCGATTCGAACAACGATTTGGATTCCGCATCAGCAAAGAAACCGAATCATTCATCAAACAGGCCCAAACGATGGAGCTCTTTCAAAGATTATCCGGGTCACGGATGGGCAATGAACTCATCCATATGTTAGAGGAACCCGCGCCTCTCAAGGGCATTGGCCGGTTACAAGAGTTTCGTCTCATGCCGTGTATCCATGCCAAATTGCACGCGAAGCCACAGGTACAGAAAATATTTGAGTCGGTAGAAACCATACTCACCTGGAGCACCATTGAACATCCGGATACCGCCATCAAGCGATGGCTTGTCTACGGATTGGCGTGGTTCGAATCGTTAGGGAGCCTCGAACTCACGAAAACCTGGAAACGGTTAGGCTTTCCACAAGGGCACATCAAAACGTCTGGGGATTATCTATCCGCACAATCAACGTGCATGCGAACCTTAAATAGAAAAACCCTGGCCCCTTCAGAAGGCTACGCATTACTGTCAGCTTGGCCGAACGAACTCGTGGTATTTCTCATGGCCAAAGCCCAACTCAAGTCAACGACTCAGAGAGCTATGGAACGCATTCGTGAATATCTCACGACATGGCAGCATTGCTCAATTGCCCTGACCGGCCACGATCTTGAAGACATGGGCCTCCCAAAAGGCCCGGCGTTCAGGCGTGTCTTAGATGAAATTTTCAAAGCCAAATTGGACGGCATGGTGGGCACAGAAGAAGACGAACACCGCATGGCAAAATTCCTCATCGAAAAAGAAACCACTTCAGCGCCCCACCCCAAATCCCCCCCCTTTGTAAGGAGGGGCAAGGGGAGGTAGACTCCCCCGGAGTTCAAAGCCTTTTCTTCCTTCGCTTGCCAATGCACATCCCCTCCTCCATTCCTTCTACCCAACCCACTGGCATTCGCTGGAGAATTCTCTTTCTTCTGCTCCTCATCAGCATCGTCACCTACATCGACCGGGTGAACATTTCCGTCACCGCCCGTCACATGATGCCTGCCTTGGGACTCACCGATATCCAAATGGGGTGGATCTTTTCAGCATTCGTCTTAGGGTATGCGCTCTTTCAAGTGCCCGGCGGGTGGATGGGCGACCGATGGGGACCACGTCGCGTGTTGACGTTTGCAGTTATCTGGTGGTCGATCTTCACCGCCCTCACCGCTATTGCGCCCACCCTCCCTCTGGTCAATCTCATTGGCATCCTCGGTTCACTCATGGTCGTGCGATTTCTGATCGGAATTGGCGAAGCCGCTGCCCTGCCCAACTTCAACCGCGCCGTCGCAAACTGGCATCCCCCACGCGAACGAGGCTTGAGTATCGGCATTACCATCGGGGGCATAGGAATCGGCTCAGCTCTCACCCCACCAGTCACCGCCTGGATCATGGTGAACTATGGCTGGCAAACCGCCTTCTATGCCGCCGGATTGCTAGGACTCGTGATCGCACTGCTGTGGTACTGGTATGCCAGAGACTTTCCCCGTCAACATTCACACGTCAACGAAGCCGAAGCCGCCATCATTGAAGGAAAGGACCAAGGGAAGGGCGACCTTCAAAAAACAGACCACGTCCCCTGGAAAGCCATCCTCACCACACCAACCGTCTGGTGGCTCACCATCAGTTACACATGCCTGGGATACGTGGCCTACATCTACATGTCCTGGTTCTATTTGTATCTCGTCAATGTCAGAGGCTTCGCCATCCTCCAAGGCGCGTTCTTCGCTTCAGCTCCATTCATCGCCATGACCATCTTTTGTCCCTTAGGCGGCTGGGTCACCGACCGCCTTGCTGAAAAATACGGGATCAATTTTGGTAGAGCAAGCGTGGGTGGAACGGGGATGATCCTGGCGGCGTTCTTCATTATCATCGGGGCCAATGTCGAAGCCCCCTATGTGGCCATCGGATTCCTGTCATTAGGGGCAGGTTGGCTTTATTTCACAGTCGGTCCGTTTTGGTCTGCCACGACAGATCTATCCAAACCCTACGCCGGCACGCTCTCCGGCCTCATGAACACCGGAGCCAATCTAGGCGGCACACTTTCCCCAATATTGACACCCTGGATAGCCGACTCATACGGCTGGCCCGTCGCCCTCGGCCTTGCCGCAGGCATTGCGTTCATTGGCGGACTCTGTTGGTTTATGATCCGTCCCGAAAATCAAATCAACCTGTCCCGGATAAGGTGAAGAGGCCATTCTGCTGCTCTGCTGGACAGTTTCTACCTTGAGTTAGTTGAGACAGGTACTATAATATCAATATATGAAAATATTTCTGAGCTATGCCTCACAGGATCAAGTGTCGGCCAAAATACTGGGGAAAAAGCTAGAAGCGAAAGGCCACCAAGTGTGGGATCCAGAGCGTGATTTGATATCTGGAAGTGACTGGGCAGCCACTCTTATGAAGCAAATGAAATCTGCTGAAGCGATGGTGGTATTGCTTTCACCAGATGCCGTTGACTCTCGTTGGGTTTCTCACGAGATTGAATATGCACTGGGAGCTAAGCGATTACAAGACAGATTGATCCCTGTTTTGGTACGTCCTACCAGGAAAATTCCTTGGATTCTTCGAGAATTACAATTAGTCAAGCTGGGAGATAACCCAGAAAAGACCACTCAAGAAATTCTCGAACGGCTTCAACATTCTCAGCATGGCTCCCAAGCTACCAAATAAAAAACCCAAGGGTTCGCGAAATAATCACTTCCCAGAATTCGCGCCCAGATTTTGGGCAGATTGGGTCGATCTGATGGAGCACAACCGCAAGCGTAGCCAAGACCTACGCTGAGGATTGTGCGAATGAAGATCGATCCAAGATGGCCTGAAGGTGGGATGCGAAAATGAGAAGTGATTATTTCGCGAGACCTAAGGAGACTTTCCTCTCTCATTCATCAAAAAATTTGGCATTTGCTAATCGACTCGCCAAGAGCCTCACCAACCACAACGTCAACACCTTTTATAGCAGAAAGCACATCGTGGGAGCTCAGGAATGGCACGATGAAATCGGTGAGGCCCTCAAGCGTTGCAATTGGTTTCTCGTAGTTCTTTCCCCACAAGCCATCAATTCTAAATGGGTTAAACATGAACTCATTTATACCCTTCAACAAAATCGTTATAAAGGAAGAATCGTTCCGATCCTTTATAAATCCTGTGACGTAAATAAATTGTCCTGGACACTTTCAGGGTTTCAGCATATTGATTTTCGGAACGGTTTCGACCAGGGTTTCAAGGCTTTACTGAACGTATGGAAAATGAAGTATGCTCCGATCCTTCGTCAAAAGAAATCTAAAAAGAAATAGAATGTCATCCAAGCATGAGCCACAAATTTCTACAATAGAAGTTTCAGATGAAACCATCACAGCACATTTAGCCAACGGGCGAATCATTAGCGTGCCCTTAGTATGGTCATGGCGATTAACGAATGTGACACCCGAACAACGCAACAACAACCAAATGATTGGAAATGGCTATGGCGTTCATTGGCCAGACATTGACGAAGATATTAGCGCCAGTAGTATGCTTGAAGGCCTTCCCGCACCCCCTGCCAAACAATCAGTCTGATCGTTGATCTCAACAGGTCCACATCCCTCAGCACAGACTCAAATAGTAGAACTATAAATTCACCCCCTCGGCCTAGCCGCCACCATTGCGTACATCGGAAAGTTCGTTGGTTCTTCAATAAATATCCCCGAGGCAAGACCTCGGGGTATTAGAAGAGAGCTAACTGGCGCAGTTCTTCTCGCGGCTTGCCTTGCGTTTGTCCATACCGTTCCACCACCTGCCAATTCCCTCCCTCACCCACAGTCCCTACATAATAGCCATCTGACCAAAACTGTCCGCCCCACAGCTCTTTCTTCAATGCCGGCTTCCGCCGAAACAATTCGCGTCCCATGACACTCTTGAACCCTCGCACCATTTGACCCGGGGCAATCTTCGGATGAGCGGAACACAGCAGATGGATATGATTCCGATCCCACCCCAAACCGTTCAAACTCCATATCGTACCGCTCGGCAAGGCCTCGCGTGACCTCCGTAAGAATCTCCACCACATCGTCCGCCAATAAGGCCTTACGATATTGCACCGGAAAGACGATATTGTCGTGAATCTGCCAGGCACAGTGGCTGGCTTTCTGAACAGTACTTTCACTCACTCGCCCATTGTTAAGACATAGGATCCCCGTGGCAAGACCACGGGGAATCGCAAGTTAAAAACGGCATCAGAGTGAAGCATGTATAAAGAAACCTCATCCAGATTGATCCTTTGCGTGGTAAACTGAGCTTCGGCTTTGGAACAGAAGAAGCATCTTCAGTTACAGATCCACGTAGTTGGGATTACCACGGACGGACAGACAGTCCATCTCAGAGAGAAAGGAGGATTACTATGGGAGATAAAGGCGGGAAAAAAGATAAAGACAAAGCGCAAAAGCAAAAAGCCGAGCAACAGAAAAAAAAGGACAAGAAGAAATAGCCGAGGCGCTTTCCTCGATGGAAGTGGTGGGCTTCGCCTAAGCGAAGCCCACCATTCCTAAAACCCTCAAAATTCACTTCCAATAACATCAGAAAAATATTGAACGGCACCCCTTGGGAAGAAATCCCAAGTCCTGATGAACACAGGAGCAAATCTAGGCGGCACTCTTTCACCAACCCTGACACCCTGGATTGCCGCAACATTCGGCTAGCCCATCGCCCTTGGCCTCGCAGCAGGCATTGCGTTTATGGGTGGAATATGTTGGTTTATGATTCGACCAAGGCTTGGTTTGAAAAATAGCTGAAAAAATAAAACCATCCAACTTCTGCATAAAATTTTTGATCTTCTTTTGCCATTGGTTAAACAATTGCTCACGGTTTCAAAACCTAATCTATTACTTCATTTCCTCTTCTAGATATGGAATTAAACCATTTATTAGAGAAAGAATATTTCATAGCGAGTCAATTATTAACGACTGATCGTTTCATCAAGTTTTGCACCGAAAGAGCGATTATCATTTCCCGTGATCTTTTGGAACAACTAGAAGAATTACAGCTATTTTATCCCCTTGCACGAGTTTCCCTACACAAATACAAGAATAAAGTGGAATATTTGGATGATGGAAAAAGATATAGAGACTTGGGCATATTAAGAAATGGTGAGGATTGGAATGGAGATACAATTGAAGAATATTCTCAATTTTGGTTTGAAAATCCAATGGTCATCGAATGGTACGAAGCCAATTTAATATGGGACCCAATTCTAAAACCCTTCGATTCCTGGAATTCTTTTAAGGATAGCGACGGTAGAGAAAGAGTTAGAAGTTATTAATAAAGAACCCCGCGGCAAGACCACGGGGTATTAGAAGAGAGCTAACTGGCGCAGTTCTTCCTGCGGCTTACCTTGCTGTTGCACATACCGTTCGACCACTCGCCAATTCCTGCCCTCACCCACCTATTGTTAGGAAATAAGATCCCCGTGGCAAGACCACGGGGAATCACAAGTTCAAAATTTCAAATTTTCACGCTGGGAAACTTTATTCACATCCTTTCAAAACCCATCCCAGTTGGACTACTGCTGGATGGTGAGGAACAGAAAATTTCCAAAACTATTCAGCTGTACCTAGAGCAGACCAAACATGAAATCAATTGGTTTAAGAATGAGCCAAATCTTAAAAAAGAAATACCTACTATTTGTCAGGCTATATCCAATCGCTATTATCCCAATACTCAAACAGATAAACGAACAATTCGAGCATCTCGTTCAAACGGCTACCACGACTGGGACTGGGACGAATATTGTTGCAACTGGAATGCAAAAAACGTTCTTGAACAATTAAAGCTCCCCGCTACAGAATTAAAAAAATTACAAAAGTTAATTTCCCACGAAGCTTGCGTGATCGATCCCTTAGAAAGGTGGAAACCTCTGGTAAACTTTATCTCAATTAATAAAAGGGACCACCTCAAAGGAAAAGCCCTTTTGGCTCAGACTTACTATTCAATGGAACATATGCTCAGATTGTTTTATGAAGAAATTGTCGGTGAAAAACTTACACCAGCAGGAGAACCATTAAACCCTCTTGGATCCAATTTTTATGGCGAGCATGTTGAGAACGATGAACTAAAATACCTCCAGTATGTTGTTAATGACTATCACCTAAATCCTAATCCAAAATTAATTCTTATTGTTGAAGGTGAAGGTGAATATCAGGAATTTCCTGTATTATCTAAAGAACTTCTCGGTTACCCATTCCTGCGGCTTGGAATCGAAATATTCCACACTGGGGGTATATCAGGCTTTACTGGAACAAAAAGACTTGATAATTACGGCGCATTTGAGAGGTTCATTGATTATCACCATCAAAACCAAACAATAGTTTTTATAATTTTAGATGACGAAGGACGTATTAGACCGGTAAAGGAAAAATTAACAAAGGCTCGGTCCAAGCTAAACCCAGACCGATTTTTGACCAATCCCAATTACGTTAATTTATGGGCCGGGAAAACTATTGAATTTTCAAATTTCACCGATGAGGAAATTGCAAACGCAATGACTTTATTATCAGAGAATAGATATTCGTTTTCTTCGTCCGAAATTGCACTTTGCCGATCAGAAACAAGTAAGCAGGACAAGGATACATTGAGTCAATTATATAAAAATAAACTAGACTATAGTTTGGACAAACCTAAACTTTTAAAAGTTCTATTCAAAAATGTCATAGCTTATCCCGAGAATGAGCATGATGCGAGTGGAAAACCAAAAAGACAGGTGATTCAATTCCTACAAGAGATAATTCAATTAGCATCCAAAAATCATCAACCAATCAACTCTGAAATCTGGAAGAAAAATCAAGATTCAGGTTATTTTGGAGGTTCTTGGAAGACTCCCTAATTTACTTCCAACTAATGATATAGGCACGTTACCCATTCTGATCGTGACCAATTTGTCTTTGCCACGAATACGCAAGTAGCCAAGGTAAACCATGCCAATTTGGGTTGATGCGGATTCCTGTCCTAAGGTGATTAAGGAAATATTGTTTCGCGCGGCGGGACGGACTGCCGTGCCGGTCACGCTCGTGGCTAATCAACGGCTGAATCGTTTTAGCCGGATTTTTTATGAGAGGAATCGGGGAATCCGCCCTCTTGAGAATCGTTCGTAGTTATATGTGAAGGAGAAAAGCGGAGTGATTCGGATAGAGAATATCCGGATTGTCTTACGCGAATAGCGATCGACTCTGCTTTAATTCTTCCAAGGGGATCGCGTCCACGTTGTCAGATATGGGGAAGCGTTTATTGCCTGGATAGATGACTGCGATACGTTCTAGGCCCAAATCTTCCAGGGCGATGCGGATCGAAGGAGTGAGGCGCGGCGCATCGGCTCGTTTGCATTCCACCCCCAACAACCGGTCACCTCGGCGTAAAATCAAATCAATTTCCGCGCCTTGATGTGTTGCCCAGAAGTAGGCGTCGTCGTGTGGCTCGGTCATCAATATCTGTTCAATGACAAAACCCTCCCAGGAGGCTCCAAGCTTGGGATGACTCAGAAGGGCTTTGGCCGTATTGATTCCGAGAAGGTGGTGCAACAAGCCAGTATCCCGGACATAGACCTTGGGTGCTTTGACTTGACGCTTGCGCAGATTGGCATGCCACGGCAGCAATTGCCGAATCATGAGCGCATCGGTTAGCAGATCAAGATACCGTCGAACAGTGGATTCACTGACACCCAACGCCCGTGCAGGTTCCGCCGCATTCCAGATCTGGCCATGGTAATGAGCTAACATGGCCCAAAAACGTTGTAAGGCTACTGCTGAAACCCGTACGCCCCATTGTGGGAAATCGCGCTCAAGCAATGTCCGGATGAAATTTTTACGCCAGGCAAGGCTATCGGCCTCAGCTTTCGCCAAATAGGATAGGGGAAAGCCTCCTCGTCTCCAGAGTATCGGCTCGACCTGTGCGCCAAGCTCAGATAAGATAAATCCGCCAATGTTCACATACTCCATCCGCCCAGCTAAACTTTCTGAGCTCTGTCGGAGCAAATCGCCAGAAGCACTTCCCAAAATTAAAAACTTTGCTGGTCTACCTTTGCGATCTGCTAAAACACGTAGCACAGGAAATAAATCAGGTCGTCGCTGAACTTCATCAATCACTACAAGGCCCTTTAGAGGACGCAATGCGGTCATTGGCTCATCCAACCTGGCAAGGCTTGTGGGATCCTCCAAATCAAAATAATTGATGGATTCCTCACTCAGGAGTTTTCGAGCTAAAGTGGTCTTTCCGCACTGGCGAGGACCAGACAACACGACCACCCTGCTGCGTTGGATGGCTGTTTTGATGGTGGAGAGGATGTTCTGACGCTTGATCATGACCACTGATAATACCATGAAATTCGAGTATATCATAGTGGATTTTCATGGTATTGTGCCGGAGCTAATAATTTTTAGAGGTAAATCATGGCGATTTGGGTTGATGCGGATGCCTGTCCCAAGGTGATTAAAGAAATTTTGTTTCGCGCGGCCGATCGGACGGCGGTGCAGGTCACACTCGTGGCGAATCGACTGCTTTACACCCCGTCTTCCCCTTTCATTTCTGCCATTCAAGTCGCCGATGGGTTCGATGTGGCTGATTCCGAAATTGTGAAAAGACTCGAAGCCGGGGACTTAGTGATTACCGCGGATATTCCCCTTGCCGCTGAGGTCATCGAGAAAGGTGGACATGCACTTGATCCACGAGGCGAGATGCATTCGGCCGATACCATTCAAGCCAAACTGACGATGCGAGATTTCATGGAGACACTCCGAGCCAGCGGCATCGAAACAGGAGGGCCATCCGCACTCAGCCAGCGCGATCGCCAATTATTTGCTAAACACCTCGATCACTATCTGACTCACCTTGCCAAACCAAAGACTGAAAATAAATAGAGGAAGTAGGTGCAGGGCTCAGTCCCTTTGACTTTGTTGTGACAGACAAAGTACAAGAATCCGACATCATCTGAAATCTCTCAAAGGAGTGTTTATGCAATGTCCGTGTGAAAGTGGGAATACCTTCAAAAAGTGTTGTGAGCCATTCATCAGTGGCGCAAAAGAAGCTGAGACAGCGGAGCAACTCATGCGGGCCCGGTACACGGCCTATACTCAAGTAGAGATGGATTATATCGAGAAGACGCACGATCCCAAGACCCGGGACGAAACGGATATGGAGGCCAACCGGAAATGGGCCGAGTCCACGAAGTGGACAGGACTAGAGATTCTTGAGACCAAACAGGGAGGCGTAGACGACGAGGTTGGCACCGTAGCCTTTAAAGCTAAATTTGAGACCGACGAGGGCCTTCAAGAGCACCAGGAGCTGAGTCTTTTTCGAAAGCACGAAGGCAAATGGTACTTCATTGACGCGAGTGATCCGACCAAGAAACCTGTAATGCGCAGTGAACCCAAAGTCGGCCGCAATGATCCCTGCCCCTGCGGCAGCGGCAAGAAATCCAAAAAATGCTGCGGAAACAAATAAGAACCATAGCCTTTTCAAGGTAAGCCGGAAGTCTCTCAAGCCAGAAAAGACTCTCTCTCAATACAGTCATTCCTGCTAGCTTTTGGCAGGAATCTCTCCCATCCATGTTCCAGATGGATACCCGCTACAAACTGCGGGTATGTCAATTTCCGGTGATGTGACTACACCCTCTCTAGCAATTCGCCTTCCCCAAAAACACTCGTTTCTCTTCATTTTTTGACACAATTTCATTTCCTTCATATCCTGAATATTGGATATGACGTTCAAACGTGTGCTGACCCTCTTGTCGATTCCAGTTTTGGCCTTAGTCCTATGGGCGTTCTGGTGGGAACCGGCCAGTCTCCATAATGAAACTCACGAATTAGCTATTCCTTCTTGGCCTGCAAGTTGCGAAGGATTGAAAGTCGCGGTGCTCTCAGACCTGCATGTCGGCTCGCCGTTTAATCATCTCAACCATTTAAATAGAAGCATCGATCTGACGCTCAAGGCCAAGCCAGATCTGATCTTATTGGCGGGAGATTACGTCGTTCATGGGGTTCCTGGTGGAACGTTTGTCTCCCCTCAAGAATCGGCCACGCATTTGGCAAGATTGACGGCGCCGCTAGGAGTATTTGCCGTTCTGGGCAATCATGATTGGTGGCATGACGGACCAGGCACCGCGGCGGTATTCCAACACGTAGGCATTCAGGTGCTTGAGGATGTCTCAGTTCCAATCAAGTCAGAGGCCTGTCATTTTTGGCTGGCGGGAATCAGTGATTTTATGGAAGGGGCACATGATGTCCCCTTAGCTCTTTCTCAGATCCCAGAGGATGGCACTATCCTGGCCTTTACTCATAACCCCGACATTTTCCCCGAGGTGCCTTCTCGTGTCGCCTTAACCGTGGCCGGGCACACTCATGGTGGGCAGGTCTATCTTCCCTTCGTTGGACGACCAGTCGTCCCTTCTCAATACGGCGAACGATTCGCCATCGGACATATCGTTGAACAAGGACGTCATTTGTTTGTGACACCCGGTATCGGCACGAGTATCTTGCCCGTTCGCTTCCTCGTCCCTCCAGAAATTTCAATCCTTATTCTCCATTCCGGCCATTCCATCTAGGAGAGTCCACATGCGATTTTTCAAAGGGGTGATGATTTCGGAACTCTTAGCTTAATGATTGGCTTCACCCTACCAGAGCACGTCCTACCCCATCTCCATCGTATCCTGGTACATGATCGCGACAACCACGAAGGCTTTATTGAAATTCTCGTCATTTGAAGTAGGGCAACAGATTAAGAGCAAATAGTCTTTTCTTAACGTCTTATCTCTTAATCAAAAATATCTGGATGGCCCACTCCTTCTCTTGATAGTATATATGTTATTTCACTGGTGTCCCGTTAACAGAAACAAAGCAGGCTTCACTCTCAATGAATTGTTACAATGGGCAAGCGCGCAAACACTGTAAACAAAGGAGATTGAAGCCTTGGCCCATCACAACACGGTATTCTCACAATTACTCAGATATATTCCTCGCCATGAATTCGAGACCCTTGCCAACCGACACCATGCAGGTCGTTCTTTCCGCACGGCATCCCGGTGGTCGCCGTTCGTCACGATGGCCATCGCCCAACTGGCAGGGCGGAACAGCTTGAGGGATATTGTTGAGAATATTTCCACACAGGCACATCGGCTCTATCATCTTGGCAGCGCCAAGCTCTCTCGCTCCAATCTCTCTCGTATCAACGAAGGCAAACCCTACGCCCTGTACGAGGCCCTGTTCGGAAAACTCCTGAGTCGGTGTCAGGGACTCTCACCTGGCCACACGTTTCGCTTTAACAACCCGTTGTATTCAATGGACGCCTCGACCATTGACCTGTGTCTGGAGGTTTTTCCGTAGGCCGAGTTCCGTTCGACCAAGGGTGCCATCAAACTGCATGTTGGCTTGAACCACGACGGCTATCTCCCCGAGTTCGCGACCATCACGGATGGCAAAACCAGTGATATTACCGTGGGACGTACCGTGGAGTTTCCCAAAGGCAGCATGGTGGCTATTGATCGTGGCTATAATGACTACGCCTGGTACAACCAATTGACAGAACACGGGATCTTTTTTGTGACTCGCCTCAAGGCCAATGCGAAATCTCGCGTGGTCAGCCGTCGTCCTATTTTGCCCAACAAAGGACTCACCAGCGATCACACCATTGCGTTCACGGGGACGCAGACGGCAAAGACATGCCCCATTCACCTGCGTCGGGTCGGGTATCGTGACCCGGAAACCGGCCGACACTATATTTTCCTGACTAATAATTTCACATTGGCGGCCAAGACCATTGCGGACATTTACAAGGCGCGTTGGCAGGTGGAGTTGTTTTTTAAGTGGGTGAAACAGAATCTGAAAATCAAGTCGTTCATCGGAACCAGTAAGAATGCCGTACTGACACAAATCTGGATTGCCTTGTGCGTGTATCTCCTCCTGTCATTCCTCAAGTTCCAGACAAAGCTGAAGAGAAGTTTGCAACAAATACTGCGTGTCTTGCATCTCAATCTGTTTGAAAAACGAGATCTGATCGCTTTGCTGCGAGGGGATCCGTTTCACGATGGGAATACCGACATCAACCAGATGGTTTTGCTGTGAAAGTTAACGGGACAGCAGTGATGTTATTTCATAATTTGAATGGCTATTAAGTAGCCTATTTAAGGACTAGGCATCCAAGATTACTCATATGGAGAAGGAAATGGGACAGAGACAAACAATAGGACTATGGGTGATCGCACTTTTTTTCGTCGGAGGTTGTTCCACCCCTACAAATATACCGATGCAAAAAGGAGGGATGGATTTCCTCAACGATGCGCATTTGATCATTCTACCAACACAAAAAGAAATTGGGGCAGAAATTGAAAAATCCAATGTTGCAAGATGGGG
Source organism: Nitrospirales bacterium (assembly GCA_965248225.1). GTDB lineage: Bacteria > Nitrospirota > Nitrospiria > Nitrospirales > UBA8639 > Nitrospira_E. Next base: position 1,067,130 of record CBDFIV010000015.1, on the reverse strand, counting down.
TGGAGGTGGGCTTATTCTTGCCCTAATCGATGTGGCTATTGAAAACTCCCGTAAAAATGATGCAAAAGAAGCCATCACACCAATTAAAGCCATCTTGGATGGATTTAATTTTGGAGAAAAAATTAAAGCTGCCCTAGAGACAAAATTGCAATCCCTTCCTTGGATCAAGATTGCGCCGGTAGAAGTTGTCTATGAGATGGAAGAAAACTTTGTGGAAAAACAATTTCAAATGGAAACAAAAGATTCTCTAATCATTATTGACCCTTCATTTAACTTAACTCCTAATTTTTCAGGCTTTAAAGCCCAGACCCTTTTGTGGATGTATTCGTGTTTCCCACAAGAAAAATGCGAAGGACCAAAGTCCGAGTTAGATTTAGAGGACGCCGTGACTTACAAAAAGACTATTCCTTTTTCCCATCACCTAGGGTTAGGAACCACCACCAAAGAAGAAGCCGCCCTTCATTTGGCAAAGGACCAGGGTTTCCTTATTAAAAAATCACTCAAGCAAAGCGCAGAGTTTTTCGCAGATAAAATAATTCAAAGTCTGAAAAACCCATATATTATTAGACCTTAGTTCTAACTAAATCCCAAAAAACTTTTAAGCAAAGACGAAAATATCTATGACTTTTTCATCATGCTTCATCGAGAATTTACTTTTATTTTTTCGCTTCACCCTGCCAGAGCATCTCATACCCTAACTCCATCGCGTCCGAACACATCGCGGTCACGGCGGCAAATGTCTTGTGAAAGACTTCGTCGGCATGGGATTTTTCATGTTCTTCGAATGATTTCCAATAGGTCACAATTGCATAATGTTCATCAGCTCTCTGAGCATTATTGAGAGAGCCTTGCTCTGAAACGAACCCCGAGAACCGGAACACCTGCCCAGCGATAAACCCGCCTTGATCTCCGCCATAGGTTTGTTTGACCACCATACACATTTCACCAACAGCGGTTTCCAACTGATCAAAGTTGACTCCAGGTTTGAGTTTCACGGTATTCAAGAGCATTTTCGCTCCAAAGGGAATGGTAATAGGACCAAACATAACAACCTCCTCGGTCAGACACCCTGCTTACACGGCTGGGCAGTTGAGAAATAGTTCAAACCAGTCCTCTGATTAAAGTAGGCTACCATAGACCAATGACCTTTCACTTCATCCTTTGGATTGACCCTATTTTTCTCTTTCGTTATGATTTTTCACATTATTGAAACCCACACCCAAGCGCCGAACCATACTCAACATACATGACCTCAAATCCAATCATCACTCATATGTATCCGTACCGCTCGCTCACGTATCCCTTGCCTTAACCAACTCGGAATAGGTTCATGATGAGCTCTTCTCCCTCTGACCTCGATGCGCTAAAAACCAAATTCAAGGCCACCTGGATGGCTGGTGATTTTGGCTTGATTGCTAAGTCCTATGAAACGGGAGCCGCCGATTTTGTCCATCGTCTCCAGTTAGCACCTGGGAACCAGGTGCTGGACGTAGCCTGTGGAACCGGCAATCTGTCCATTCCCGCAGCAAAAGCTGGGGGCCAGGTAACCGGGGTCGATATCGCGACGAATCTCATCGAACAGGCACGCGTGCGCGCTCAAGTCGAACACGTCACCGCCACCTTTGATGTCGGAGATGCAGAGCAATTGGCTTACGAGGATTCCAGTTTTGACACCGTCATGACGATGTTCGGGGCAATGTTTGCTCCACGCCCAAAATTGGCTGCTGCCGAAATGCTCCGGGTGTGCCAACCGGGAGGCACCATTGCTATGGCTAATTGGACGCCAACCGGATTTGTCGGTCAAACATTCAAAATCGTCTCAGAACATGTGCCCCCACCTCATATGCCCTCACCCATCGAATGGGGAGAAGAAGAAACGGTCCGCGAGCGACTCGCCGATCATGCCAATCTCCAGTTCACCAAACGACTCATCTCTTTGACCTTCTCCTTCCCACCCCAAGAAGTCGTTGAGTATTTTCGCGTGTATTTTGGACCGATAAACCAAGCCTTTATTGCGCTCGAAGCCGATCCCGATAAGCAAGCAGCCCTCCGAAGCGACCTCATTCAACTGTGGACAGACCACAATCAACGCTCTGATGGAACCACGTGTGTCGAATCAGAATATTTGGAAGTTCACGCCACCAAGCCCTGATCTCATTTTTCAGACCTTATCCAGCACACCATTCCTCTAGTCCGCTCCCCCGTTTTCCGATATATGTCGGTATAGGGTAAGATTTCACTGAGATTGGTATACTATTCATCAATAGCCTACTCTATCCTTTTCTGCATTCTCGCTCACTATACAAGGAGGAGCTATGTTCGTTAGTAACATTGAAGACATTCCGGGAAAAAAGATTACCACCTGTTATGGCATCGTGTCCGGCAGCACCGTTCGAGCCAAACATCTGGGGCGCGATATTTTCGCCAGCATTAAAAATATCTTTGGCGGGGAACTGAAAGGCTATACCGAACTGTTGGGTGAATCTCGAGATGAAGCCCTGAACCGGATGAAATCCCAAGCCCAACAACTTGGCGCCAATGCTATTGTGAATGTGCGTTTTTCTACCTCATCTATCGCCGCTGGTGCGGCCGAAATTTATGTGTACGGCACAGCCGTGACGGTGGAGTAAGGCAGGATGGAGAGCGTCACAATCTTCCTCATTTTATTGGCCCTCGGTTTTGTCTTCGGAAAACTGGCTGAAGGAAGACATTACCGTTCCATTCAAGCTCGAGAAGAGATGTTCTTTCGTCTTGCCGCAACCTCTTGCAAAAAACCAATGGTAAACACCTCACCTATCAGTCATGCCGAGTTAGTTCACGGCCACGTCGTGATCTCCGTCGATTATTTCAAACAAATGCTTGCCGGACTACGGAATTTTTTTGGCGGGACGATCCAGGCCTATGAAACCCTGCTTGATCGAGCCAGGCGTGAAGCCGTGCTGCGCTTGAAAGAAAGCTGCCCCACCGCCAATGAGATCCTCAATCTCCGCATTGAAACCTCGTCTATTTCTAAGGGCGGGAGTGGTGATCGAGTTGGATCGGTCGAAGTCTTGGCCTATGGTACGGCCATTTATTATGAGCAAGCCTCCCCTCAGCATCTCAGCTCGTGAACTATCAACCGTCTCTCCCTGAACACAACGACAACGTGTCGCATCAACGCCCTCTGCGCGAATTTTTCGTGCTCATGACCGGCGTCTTGGTTTTCGTGTTCCTCGGCTATTGGGCGCTCGGTTTGGTTGTCGACGTGGCGGTCGACTATCTCTCCTCTGAACAAGAAGCCAAACTTTTTTCCAAGGTTGATATCAATTGGGATTTCGGGGAAGAGTCGATACCGGAAGAACAAGCTAAGCTCCAAAGCCTGGTTGACTCACTGACCCCCTGCCTCGCCCTGCCCTACCCAATTACCGTGAGCCTCGTGAAATCGGATGTCGTCAATGCGATGGCCGTTCCCGGCGGAAGAATGGTGGTCTTCTCGGGACTGTTAGATGCTCTTTCCTCAACGAATGGCCTCATGTTTATCTTGGCCCATGAACTCGGCCACTTTAAAAATCGCGATCACCTGAGATTAATGGGAAGAGGTATTGTCCTAAGCATCCTGGCCATGTTGGCATTGGGAGGAGACTCAGGCATTTCTGATATCTTGGCATCCACGATAAACCTCCGGACAGCCAAGTATTCCCAAACCCGCGAAAGCCAAGCTGACCAGACCGCCCTGCAGGCTCTCCAATGTCATTTCGGCCATGTTGGCGGCGCCACGGAACTCTTTGAAACCCTCCAATCTCAGGAAGGAACATTTGACTTCGAACTCCTCCATTATTTTGACACCCACCCCGAACTCCAACAACGAATCGACGACCTCAAGCGCCTATCCCAAGAACTGGGGTTCCACAAAGAAACAACCCAAGTCTTAGCACATTGAGTGTTAATTATTCATAATGAACATTAGTACAAGATTAAAATTTTCTTGTGCACTGGTCTGACTAAGATTTTTGGCCACTGGCTATCTCATAGAAAGCCATTGTATTCTTACCTCCTAATGAAATTTGTCTGTTCATTGGGAATTATGTGAGACGCCCTTTACATTCAAAATTCCCGTGACTTTCCCAATACCACCCTACGAATCCGCCATCCAGCATGGAACACATTCCTTCTTCTCTCCCAGCTTCCCCAGATAATACAGAAGAACGTTCATTGACCTTCGACAAAGAAATTCCGTGGTACCGGCCTCTTGCACTTTGGAAGCTGTATCTTCGTTTTCTATTTTCCTTTGGGTTGTATTTACTTATTTGGTCCTATTGCCTAGCCAAGGATATCCGGAATCATTTAGATCCCAAAATTCGACCTTGGCATTATCCCTTGATTCTATTGTTGCCCTTCGGAATGGTATTCGTTGGTGTTCGCCAGGCAAAACAATTACGTTTGATAGGAATGGGAAATACTCAAACAAAACTAACGAACCCTTGGCTTATTGGCATTCTCCTTTTTTTTATGACGATATTCACATTTGTCAGTAATAAAATTGATGAAGATGCCATTTGGATCATGTTGCTTCTCATGCTTCCAATTCCATGGCTCCCTTTACAGTATCAAGTGAATCTCATAAAGAATTCTTTGATTCAGCCTAATTGGATATTACCCACTCGTTTTTCCAGGGTCATGAATAAGCTTGGAATTGTTGCCGGCGTCATCATTTTGATGCTAATTGGAATTTTGATTTACACGGAACTCCCTCGGTTTTCTGGGGAACCTCTTTTATTGGGGCAGACTGTGGAAAACTCCAACAACTTGTACTCCATAAGAATCCCCGGAACCGGTTGGAAAAAGGCAGAACTGGGGACATTAGCAGAAGGAACTGACCTAGAAATCTATGGTCCAACTACTGATACCTGGGCTCTATCATACGTTCATACTAACCGCACTCTGGACGAAGCCGTTTATGCTCGACGAGCGGCAATGCAGGACGACACAGAAGACATCACTTTTACCGAGCACAGGGAATTTTTAAAGACCAGTTTGTTTCCCGTATCCCATTTAGTCTTTACTGCCAAAGATCCGCTCTTGGGAAATGAATTGTATTGGTGGGTTTCCACTGTTGAAACAGAAAATCAGACCATTGAACTTATCGTTCATACCTCCGAGGAATTAAAAATTCAAGTACAGTCTGAAATGCTTGCAAAAAGTCTTTCGTTACCCAATAGGAAATAGCAAATGAAATCTCGATTTGTATTGCCTATGGCTTTATTCGCCATTCTATTCTTTCATCCCCCGAGCCTTGTTCAAGCGTCGGAAGTTGGCCTAAACCTTTCTTCAGCCAAATTTGCAAAATGGGAACCTAAAAATTCCCCAATTAACCTTAAAGTCCAGTCCATATCAAAAAAGAGGGAAGAAGAACTTTCACATTTCGGATCTGGCATTACGGAACTAATCTTCAGATCAAAAATCACACTACAAAAGGATGGCACCACAAAGGAAGCAATTACTCGAGCGATTCAATTCTTGAGCGAATCAGGAATACGAAGTCATGGGAATCAAGAAATTTTCATCAATGCTTACCGCGAAACCCTGACCTTTCATCGAGCCTATGTTGTACTTCCAAATGGAGAAAAAATTACCGTCAAATCCGACACGGTCCAGATTACAGCAGATGCAGTGGATAATGTGTTCTCTGACTCGTATAGAGCAGTAATCCCTTTTCCCTCGCTGACAACTGGGGCAATTACCGTTTTAGAGTATTCTTTGGTTAGAAGGCAGGACGAGCTAGGTATGCCTTGGACGCGGATGTTTTTGCCACAGCAATTACATGCCATTGAAAATTTCCAGGTAAATGTATATTGGCAAGAAGAAAGTCTTCGCCCTAGCTGGAAAACTGACTTTGCCCAATTAAATTGCCAAAAACAAAAAATCCACCTTATTACATGCCTTGGAACACAAATTGATCCCTATCAAGGAGATCCCGATATTAATTACTTGGACGTCCTACCAACCTTAATGTTTGCAACTCCAACTACATGGAAAAAAATTAGCAACAAAATTCAGTCAATCGTAACCAAATCGCAATCTGGCAATTCTCTTATTCAAAAACAACTCAACCAAATTCTCAATGGGGCAATATCCGAGGAAGACAAACTGTCTCGTATCCATAGTTTTGTGAGTCGGGAGATAAGATACGTGGCCTTATCCCATGGAAACCGCGGGATTCTTCCAATGGCATCATTCACGACCCTTTCTCGACGCTATGGAGATTGCAAAGATAAAACAACCTTATTTTTGGATTTTGCCAAGTTGGCGGGAATTGAGGCCTATCCTGTTCTAATTTCATCATCTCGCAAAAATCTAAGCAAATTTTACCTACCCAGTCATTTTTATTTCGATCACATGGTCGCATGTGGGAATCTAAGATCTGGCATGAATTTTTGCGTTGATTTAACCGATCCTTTTTCAGGATTTGATACCATGCCTGGAAACATTCAAGGCACCATTGGCTTAAAAATACAAGATCCGACTTCTCAACCGAAGCAAATGCCTTTAAGACGAAATCGCTGGCAGCTCGAAGTAGAAAGCCACTACGTCTTTGATTATGATGGCAATCTATCAGAGAGACAAAACAGAAATTATGTAGGTGCGTATGCCGCCCAAATACGGACTACCCTTGCAACCCTTAGTAAAGAGGAAATTACAAAATTGGCGGTAGAGGATTATCAGCAAAATGTAAGCGATACAGTGTCTCCTGATTTCACCTTCCAAGGGATTGACGACCAGCAATCAAATTTACTTTTCCAATCTTTCGCCGTCTATAAAAATTTCACTAGCCCAAAGGAGAACTTAAATTATGTCCAATCTGCGGGCTGGGGCACCAAGTTAGCCGGAAATTTTCAAAGTACAAATGAACGGCACCCCTACCATTTTCCAGGGTTCCTCTACAAAAGCGTTCACCACTATTCTCCTTCAGACAACCAGAAATTCACAAATCTTGGGCCTACTTTAAATTTCATCTCGACATATGGAAAATTGATTCGGAGCTATGTACTAGAAAAGGGAAACCTCATAGTTACAACATCAATTGATGTTCCGCAGGCTGTAATTCTCACATCAGAGATTAAAACATTCAATCGTTTCATTAAGATTATTCAACAACAAAGTCCCATTCGCTTTTATACGGTACCGAAAAAAATTGCAATAGAATAAACAATAAGAAAACGGTTCCGTCTTACCACTATAGAAGGTCATAGGCCTCGATAACAGCCAGGCTTCTTATCGCGCCCCCGTCACTCTCGACTTAGACGACAAAACATGGGGACATCTTGGAATAAGATCATCAATGATTTGAACAACGAGTTGACGCAGCTCACGTTCAGTGATCCCGTGAAGACGATCTATAATCCGCTGGTGTATGCCCGTCAGGCTCACAATCAATTCATCAGGCAATATGGTGCGGGCACGAAAGAAGCGATTTTTTTGGGCATGAATCCCGGTCCCTATGGGATGGCTCAGACCGGTGTGCCATTCGGCGAAATCGCGCATGTTCGAGATTGGCTTGGGATCAAAGGCCCTATCGATCGCCCACGCGTGGAACATCCCAAGCGACCCATTCAGGGATTTGATTGCCCTCGAAGTGAAATCAGCGGACAACGGTTGTGGGGATTCTTCAAAGAAAAGTTCGGAAAACCTGAAACCTTCTTCAATCGTTTCTTCGTCGTCAATTACTGCCCGTTGGTCTTCATGGAAGAGTCCGGCAAGAACCGAACTCCGGATAAACTTCCCCTAGAAGAGCGTGAAGCACTCTTTGCGATCTGTGATCTGGCTCTGGCGCGCATCGTAGATCGCCTTCAGCCCAACCTCATTATCGGCGTGGGACGTTTCGCCACCGACCGAGCCAAAGCTGCCCTTGGAGAGCGCCACACGTCGATTGGGACTATATTGCATCCAAGCCCTGCCAGTCCTGCTGCTAATCGTGGGTGGGCGAGAACAGCGGAGACGCAGCTCAAAGCCATGGGACTCCGCCTTCCCTAGCCACACATAACCACGGAGAGCTGTCTAGCCCATCAACGTCCAATTGGGTCTTAAATTCATGCCGTTTACCACAAGTGCTTTAACTTCCACGGCAGTCCTTGCATCGGAATTGCGTTGACAAATATCTGCAAACCTTCCAAAATTGTTACATCAATCTATCTTTGCTTTCTGACGGATAGAAAAAGAGAAAAAACCGACGCCATTTTATTAACGACACAGCTTATGGGAAATTCCTACCAGGGTCGACCCAAATTACGACGGCTGCAAAAACCAGCCAATGACAAACCTGTTGATCAGATTCTTGAAAAACTGCGCCCCAAGCCTTCTTCCTCCAGCAATAGCACCTACCGGGAACAATCACTGAAGATTCACGGGCTCATCTGCGCCAAATGTGCTAAAGAATTTAACGATAAAACCAGACACTTGCTCACAGTGCACCACAAAGATGGCAATCACCATCACAATCCCCCTGACGGATCGAATTGGGAAAATCTTTGCACATATTGCCACGATGATGAACACAGCCGTGGAATCCTTGGTGATTATGTACGGAAGGCCAAAGAAGACAAGGCTTAGGGAACCTAGCTACAATCCTTCAACGAAACAAAACACATACTGTGAGCTCAAACACATTTATGGGAAGGCAGATGATTCTATGCTGAAAAAAAAATCACTCGTCGGGATGCCTGGTATCTATGTGGTCGTTGAAGACTTGGGACCGGAACTGAAGGGCGTAGTGAGTCGAAATGAGCTACGAAAACGAGTGGAGTTGCAACTGCTGACAGCAGGGATTCGTCTCATCAAGAAACTCGAGGCGGCCAAATTACCCGGTGAACCCTATTTGTATCTTAATTTAGCGGCTCTTCCTTTGGGGCCAAAGCGTTTCGCCTGTCGGATCGACTTGGAAGTCCACCAACTCGTCGCCCTCGTTCACCATTCTGCAAGTGGGCATGGCAGCACCTGGGAGCAAGGCGTCGTGACGACCGGTGGCGTTAAAGCCATTTACGACAATGTCGACGAACTCGTCTTCGATTTTATTTGTGATTATCTGGCGATGAACCCTAAACGGTAACCTGACTACCCACTACGATCCTTCGGCCAATCTTGCCTTGAGATGGCTTCACTATCCGTTGAGCCACCACTCCCCTCCATTCGCTGACTCTCTCCACCCAATCCTATCCAGTCCTCAAGCCACTCTTTCCTGAAGACTAAAAGCGCCAACTATCAACAAAATCTTTTCTGGAGATACATGGATGTGGAGTTTCACAGGTTTCCTCAGTGATTCTCTTGAAATTTGACGTGAATGCGCTAATCATGAGAAAAAGGCTTTTGCTCATACATCTAGCCTAAAAGGAGAATACTCATGGCGAAAGCGCGTGCCCGTCACATTTTGGTTGCAACAGAAGAAGCTTGCACAAACTTGAAAACACAGATTGAGGGCGGTGGAGACTTTGCCGCTGTCGCCAAGGAACATTCCACCTGCCCATCAGGCAAATCAGGTGGAGACTTAGGCGAATTTGGGCCAGGGCAAATGGTCAAAGAATTTGATACCGTCGTGTTTAATGAGGAAATCGGCAAGGTCCATGGCCCGGTCAAAACACAATTTGGGTATCACCTCCTAGAGATCACCAGTCGTACGCCATAACCTCAATAGCTTTTGAAGGCAAGGCCATCGCCTCATGGTGATGTCCTTGCCTTTCGAATTCTTCTCGACACCAGTCCCCCCAAATCTTTCTTCCCCGCTCTCCCTGAAATTCTCTCTTTCTGTGCAAGAGTTTGGCACTCGGATTCACCTTGGTGTAAACTTGGTTTTCTCATCTCCACAACGCGACTAGATTGACCTATGAGCATCACGCCCACGCCACATAAAGCCTCTCAATTTAAAAAGCTTCTACTGTCCCCTCAACTTGAATTCATTTGCGAAGCCCACAATGGCCTCAGTGCCAAAATTGTGGAAGAGGCTGGCTTCCATGGCATATGGGCGAGTGGGCTCTCCATTTCTGCGCAATTTGGCGTACGAGACAATAACGAAGCCAGTTGGACCCAAGTCTTAGATAATTTGGAATTCATGTCTGATGCGACCCAGATTCCCATTTTGCTTGATGGCGACACAGGCTATGGCAATTTCAATAATATGCAACGGCTGATCCGAAAGTTGGAGCAACGACAGATTGCTGCCGTGTGTATTGAAGATAAGTTATTCCCCAAAACCAATAGTTTTCTCAAAGGCGAGGCTCAGCCCCTCGCCGACATGGATGAATTTTGTGGAAAAATTAAAGCTGGGAAAGATGCGCAATCCGATCCTGATTTTTGCATTATTGCCCGAGTGGAAGCGTTTATTTGTGGATGGGGCTTGGCGGAAGCGATGCGTCGAGCAGAGGCCTACCACCAAGCCGGGGCCGATGGGATCTTAATTCACAGCGCATTAGCCGTCCCTGATGAAATCTTGGCCTTCAAACAAGAATGGGCGGATCGCTGTCCTGTGGTCATTGTTCCCACGAAATATTACTCCACCCCCACCGATGTCTTTCGACAGCAGGGTATTTCACTGGTGATTTGGGCCAATCACATGCTCCGTGCCGCAATTGCCACGATGCAAACGACTGCGCGAACCCTAAAAGAACAAGAAAATCTTTTGTCCATTGAAGACAAGATCGTTCCCGTTTCCGAAGTGTTTCGCCTACAAGGTGCAGCAGATCTTCAAGACGCCGAACAACGCTATCTCCCGAAAAGTATGGAGCGCGCATCAGCTATCGTCTTGGCGGCTTCGCGTGGAGATGAATTAGGTGAACTGACCAACGACAAACCCAAAACCATGGTGCCCATCTGCGGCCTCCCAATCCTCGCACATATTATGGATGCCTATAACACGGTCGGCATCAAAGATATCAGTGTCGTTCGCGGATACAAAAAGAAGGCCGTGAATCTGCCTCATTTGACCTACGTGGATAATGACGACTTTGCCGCAACAGGAGAATTGGACTCCCTCTTGAAAGCACTCAAAGCCAAAGACCACCACGATCAGGACATCATCATTTCGTATGGGGACGTGTTATTCAATTCCTATATTCCGCAAGCCCTGCTACAGGAAAAAGACGACTTTGTCATTTTTGTGGATAGTGATTGGCAAGAAAAAACGAGTTACTCCCGACTAGGGGGATTTGCGGAATGCACGGCGCCGAATTCTCGCAAGGCCTTTAATGCGCAGATCCATCTCAAGCAGTTGGGAACAAATGTTCATCATGAACACATTCACGGCGTGTGGATGGGATTCCTCAAAGTCTCAGCTTCGGGAGCAAGCCAGCTACAAGAGCTGTTATCCAAGCTCCTCGCGGTTCCGGATAATCGAAGGGCCGGGATGGCCACGTTGTTTCAAGAATTACTGAAAGAACAGCAACCTATTCGCGTGCTCTACACCGTGGGACATTGGCTCGATATCAATAATTTGGATGATGTCATACAGGCTGGGAGCTTCTGACCTGTGCTCCCTAACCTATTCCCTTAGGTTTCTCACTACCATTTGTTCCTGACATGCAATAGGACGATCATCAACATGCTCGTCATGCCCGCGAAGGCGGGTATCCAGAAGACACGCATGAACCATAGATTCTCGTTTTCACGTGAATGACCTATGTAGAGGAATATTTTTTATGAATCTTGCAGATCTGTCTCAGGAAGACTTCACTAAACTCGTGACCGCTCTTGTCGATGATCGTCTCTGTGATCTGTTAGGCGACCCCGACTTGGGATTGCCCTTGGACGAAACCGTTCGTGCCAGACTCAAAGAATCCTTGGCCTCCTCAGAACGGATAACCGGGGATGAGATCACCGAACAACTCGGCCTCCGCTGGTAATCCATCATGCCTTGGTATCGTGTCGCCTATCTGCCTGCCGTGCTCAATGACCTGCGCGCGGCCGAACCGCCGATAGCCCAGCGCCTGTTGGATAAAACCAAATGGCTGGCGTCTAATGCGGTGAACCTTCGTCACGACTCCATGCACCCCGACTTGCCAGGGATGATCCAATATGCCGTCGCTCACTGGCGAATACTGTATTCCATTGATCGGGAAGATCATGTCGTCGCCATTCATCGGATCTGTACCCGTCGCGATTTATATCGACACAATGCCACACAAAAAGGTTCATGAGCTGGCAAGACGCCATCGAGCAAGAACTCACCAAGGCCTTCGAGGGAATCCAAAGTGGGAACGATGGGTTGGCCCGCGTGTGCGCGCGACGAGCTGTGGCGCTTGCCGCACAACATTGGGCTAAGCACCGTCACCTACCAAATTGGCAAGGAGATGCCATGCATCAACTACGGCAAATCGAAGGAGAAACCACCTTCCCCTTGCCTGTGAGAGAAGCCGCGCAACGACTACTGACCAAAGTGACCGAACAGGCTCAGTTACCCATGACCACAGATCCCATCACCGACACACGCATCATTCTTGACCATCTGCATTCAAAGATCTGAGCCTAAGTCTGCGGAAAACCCTCTACGTTTTCTACTATTTTCAAGGAAGCCAACCTTCTGCTCTGAATCATGAGTTTGCACACCATTCATCAAAAAGTCCGAAAGCCCAATTGTCTGCTTGGGAAGGTTTGGCTTCAGATCATTGGCATGATGATCATCTTGATCATTGCTCACCCACGGCTACTCCTGGGGGCAGCTTCCCCGCAATTCATCATTGAAGCGCCAGAGGCCTTGCAACCCTTAGCCGATCACTTGCATGAGATCAACCCAGCGTCGATTCAGCACATCATAGACTTCGTGGGTCTCCAACATCCTGGACCACCCATTCGAGTCATTCTGGCGCCAAACAGTTCTCCGCTTGCACAGGAAGCCCCAGAATGGATGTCAGGCTACGCCATAGGCCAGGCCTCCACCATTGTGCTCTTCACTGACCGAACTTCGACCTACCCGAATGATTCACTTAACGACGTGTACCTCCATGAGATTGCCCACATCCTGGCTCACCGGGCCGCAGAAGGGCAGCCCCTGCCTCGATGGTTTGATGAAGGATTGGCCATGATGGCCGCGCGAACCTGGGACTTGGAAGATCGAGCTCGACTAGTTTGGGCCATGGTCTCAGGCACCGAAGTCTCTCTGGCTGAACTGAATATCCTCTTTGTGAAAGACGATACCTCCGTCCGACGCGCGTATGTCCTCGCCCATGCCTTTACCCGGGATCTGTTGGAGCACACACAACCAGATGTTCCCAAGCACATACTGGCAAAAGTCAAACAAGGCCTCTCCTTTCCTGAAGCCTTTGCTCAAACCACGTTCATGACCCTTACCCATGCAGAAGAAGAATTTTGGAGTCGTCAGACTCTGTGGAATCGTTGGATTCCTGTCGCCACCAGTTCGGGAATGGTCTGGTTGACGATCACACTCCTCGCCTTTTGGGTCTATACCAAACAGCGAAGGCGATCCGCCGCTATTAAGAAACAATGGCGGGAGGATGATTGGGATGTCTGATAGATTGTCTTACAACGATCACATGGACAATCTTTACCTAGACTGTCCAAAGTCTTAGAATCCTCCCCTTTGTAAGCAACTGTCTTGAATGTCAACTAGTAATGCTACGTACCTCTTGCCATTTCCTCTGATGCTTCACCATCGCATTCAGGATGGTCAGCAACTTGCGCATGCAGGCCACCAGCGCCACTTTCTTGCGTTTGCCTGCAGCCAGGAGTCGCTGATAACACGCGGCGATCACCGGGTTATGTCTGGTCGCGACCAGCGTCGCCATATACAGCGCGGTGCGTACCGGTGCTCGTCCGCCCCAACAAGTTCGACGCCCGCGCCGCAGCCCGCTGTCCTGGTTGAAGGGGGCAATCCCGACGAGCGCGGCGATCTGCTTGCGATTCAGTTTTCCCAACTCCGGCAGATCGGCCAAAAGGGTCCGACTCATGACGGGCCCCACGCCCGGCACACTCTGGAGCAGATCTTCGTGCTCCTGCCACACCGGACTCTGCCGAATCGTGGTGGTGAATTCTTGGTCCAGCGTCGCCACTTGGTGCTCCAACCAGGTGAGATGCGCTTGAATAGTCTGGCGAATCGCCGGTGGGGCCTGCGGCCGCCGATGCTTCTCATCCGTCATCATCGCGATCAGTTGTCGCCGACGGGTCAACAGGGCCGCCAAGGCGGCCGTGCCCGGATCGGGCTGGGCTCGCTGCGCAGGTTGCACCTGGACCCCAAACAGGGCCAACAGGCGGGCATCGATCGCATCGGTCTTCGCCAACAGCCCCAGGGCTTTGGCAAAGGCCCGCACCTGCCGGGGATTGACCACAATGACGGGCAGACCGGCGTCGACCAAGAGCCGCACCGCCAATTGTTCATACCCACCGGTGGCCTCGATGATGATGCGGGTAGGCCGAAGCGTGCGCAGCTGGGTGACCAGCGGGTACAGCCCCTCCTCGGTATTGGGGAGCGTGATGATGGAGGCGGTGGGCGAGAGGGCCACATCCAGTTTGGCTTTCGCCACATCAATGCCGACAACAGACGATGGTGGTTCCATGCAATCCTCCCGGTTCGAGCCTCCTTGCGAAAAGCGCCCTGCCTTGTTGATGCGGGCTTGGGTAGCCCTGGCAACTGTTCGGGCTCTCAAGGAGGCGGCGCCTGACGCACCAGGCTTACAAACGGTCTTGCCAGACCCAAGGGGAGTCGGGCTGTCAGGCACCGGGGTGAATAAAAGAGAGTCCATCGTAGAAGCAATCCTTTCCATGATACAAGGGGAGGAATAGGTGGGATAGAGTGGGACAAATAGCTAAAAGTCATCAAGTAGAACTTTTACAAAAACCCACTCCACGATTCTACCTCCCCTAGCCCCTCCTTACAAAGGAGTGAATTCTTATGCAATTGCCCCACAATACCGACATCAATATCACAATACCCTAACCAGTTAGATGTAAAGAAACGACATATTTAAAGTTCCCATCTACGTTGAAAGGAAAAAGATCATGTCTTCTAGACTCAAAGACAAAGTCGCCATCATTACAGGGGGAAATAGCGGAATTGGATTGGCCACCGCCAAATTATTTCAGGCCGAGGGGGCGAGGGTCATTATCACGGGAAGACGGAAAGATGCAGTGGAAGCTGCCGTCAAAGAAATCGGAGGGACCTGCAAGGGAATCGTATCCGACACCGGGAACCTCAATGACATTGTTCATCTCTATGAACAGATTCAACAGTCAGGATTTCGAATTGATGTCCTCTTTCTCAATGCTGGCATTGCCATCTTTGGCCCCTTTGACACCATGGACGAAGCCGCATTCGATGCCATGGTGAATGTCAATTTTAAAGGCCTCTTCTTTAACGTACAAAAAGCGGCGCCTCTCTTGAATGAAGGCGCGTCGGTCATCATCAATTCGTCCATTGCGGACCAGAAAGGGTTCCCGAACACCAATATTTATGCCGCCACGAAAGCCGCCGTTCGGAGTTTAGCTCGAACCCTGTCGGCCGAATTATTAGAGAGAAAAATCCGAGTGAATTCCCTGGCACCTGGCCCCATTGATACTCCCATCTTCGATAAAGTGGGCGTGCCGCCAGAAGGGGTTCCAGAGATGAAAGAAAGTTTTGCAGGTCAAAACCCCATGAAACGAATGGGAACCTCAGAAGAAATTGCCAAAGCCGCTCTGTTTCTGGCATCGGATGATTCATCATATATCACCGGCATTGACCTCCCTGTCGATGGAGGCATGACACAACTCTAAGCCTCCAAGCCAAGCGAAATATAAAGGAGAGCTTTTTTGTTTTGATCCCATTTAGAACTCTAAAGGTTTACCTCGTCATTCTCGACATTTTCAATCGAGAATCTAACATGGTATTTCAGGATGGATGCCCGCCCCTGCCAACAACACCAGGGGCAAGCTCAACAACTGCGGGCATGACGCTATGTAGGACGTATCTGGTAGAATCCCTTAACAACCAAATATCAGCAAAAAAACGATGAAAAAAAGCATCCCCTCTTTTCTCGCATCCTTCCCTTCTCGTAATTTCGTATTAGGGAGTATCCTCGTTCTGCTGTTGACCCCTTCCCCTGTTACCGCTCTCGAACCTGCGCCTCATCCTCTCGATACATTTCTCACCAACATTCTCAATTTTCGCGAGCCAACCGGCATACGCGGGACGATCAGATATATCGATAAGGGAGAAAAGAATATCTGGTTAGATTGGGAACAACGATCAGACGATCGTCCAGATTTCAACGGCGGCTGGAAATTGGTGCCAGAAGGCACAACCCTATTAGTCTACCCGCAGGACGCTACTCAGTATAAAGAGTTAGAACCAATGGCAAAAGGGACACCCATAGAGATGATTATTCAGATTGACCCAGACGGCCATCGCCGTATTCTTTCGTATCAAGATCTCTCTCAGGGTCGAAAGGTTCCACTCTAAATTTTCCTTCAGGTCTTCAACAATTTTTTTCTATATGGGGAATAATTTGAATGTATGAGAAAATCATGGCCAATCGGTCAAAACTTCCTGCATACCGGCTTAACTCCAGTTGCTACTAGATTTTGTGGTCCGCTGAATTTTTTGGAGCGGAGCCGGGTCGACGGCGATAGCATTTTCCAGGAGTCGATGAAACAAGAGGCCCCGAGAGCGCGAGGTCCGACGATTGAATCGAAAGATAAATTCATTCAGGTAGGCGTCGAGGTACTTATGATCAAGGCGTCCCTGGTATGTGCCCAGGAGCCAACGTTTCACCCGTGAAATGGCACGGTGGACTCTTGGCAACAGGTCGTCTGCGTCTGGGTCGTGATTTCCCCCACCAGAGGACTTTCGCATTGGTTTGTGCGCATACCCTTCGTCTGCCAGACAGCAATAACTTGTGAGTCCGTCGGTGATAATCGTACTGCCAGGCTCAACATGCTGCTGAACGAAATGCTTGACATCCGCGCTTGTTCGGCCCTTAAGCGGTTGCATTCGCATTCGCCCACTTCCTTTGTCGTTGATTTCCACGGCAACGCCAACCAGTTGCTTGTTTCCTTCTCCACCCAAATAGGCTTCATCAACTTCAACGTGCCCGGCAAGACGGTTGCGGGAGGGGCGAACCATCGCAACCCGTAATTTATGAAGCATGAGCCACGCAGGCTCGTGACCGCTCATCCCCAACACCCTTTGCAACGTTTGAGCACTCGCTCCATTTTTCTGGCTCGTAAACCACCAGATTGCCTGAAACCAAATGCGCAACGGGATACGAGAATCTTGAAAAATCGTTCCGGCCAATGGTGACTGCTGATATTGACATGTGGAGCACACCGACAACCCTCGCTTGGTTTTCCACCTCTTGTGATTCCCACATTTCACACAGATATACCCGTCTGGCCAGCGAAGCTTCTCAATATGGGTGCGACAGGCCTCCTCAGTAAAAAAACGGGTCATCAGATCGGACATGTCCGTGGGGTAACTCACCATGTCGCAAAACACTATATAGTGGGGCAACTGGAGTCAAGCCGGTATGCAGGCAAAACTTGCATGCCCCGAAACTTGATCCGGTCATCGCGTCGAGTCCGCGTCCGTCTAATGAATTGCATGAGCGGCGCGCGCCTTTGCATGGCGGAGTGCAGTCTATGGTTAGAGCCTTCCAAGCCAATATTGTGGACGCCTACGGTGATGAGCAACTGCTAATACTTGAATAGTGCCTGAAACGTTTCGATACAGTACCGTGTATGGGAACCGCTTCATTCGACCACACCGCAAATCAGGTTTCATTTCAATCGGGTACCGTTGGGGCGACTCACATACATATACTAATATCCTTTCAAACTCCGCCAGATAAGAAGCACCAAGCCCAGGCCGTTTTGACTCGTAGTAGGCAATAGACTCAAGATGCTCCGCTTCTGCGGAAGGGTGAAATACGTAGTTCATCGCAACAGGGCTTGAGCTTTTCGCCTAACTTCCTCTGCCGGAATTGGTTGGACAATACCTTCGTCCAGTTCTCGTGCACGACGTTGTGCTTCCATCACCCAATCTTCCGCAATCTCCTCTTCGGATGGGGTATCAAGGCTTAGCAATAGTTTCTGAGCTAATTCAGCCCGTTCTTCTCCAGATAAATTAAGAGCTTCGGCTTCAATTTGATTGAGTTTCATATAACAATACCTCCTGTTACGATTTATGTAACTCTAACGTTTTACTAAGGGGCGCGAGATTAGATTCCGATAAATCGCTGCGGAGCGGAGCAACATACAAGTAGCAATGTGTGGCCAAGAATGCAGCGCCGAATACGCATGCCGAAACCTGCCCCCCCGTCATGCATCCCCAGCCTTTTGAAACTAAGAAATACACACCGAAAGAGAAATAAAAAGAACTTACCAGAACAGGGATAGCCATTCTCAATAGACTGAGAGTACGAAAAGGTTTCGTGTCGTCAATGTGGCTCAGCAACGTGTAGACATATACGACGTCATTATTCGAGATGAAATGTTGTCGAAGCTTATGGACGAACTCTAACTGCATGAATTGCATTTTCCTTAATCTCGCCACGATAGCGGTGATAATTAACCCAAGAACCCCGACAAACATTAGTATCGCTACAAGGATATATATGGGTTTTGTAACTATTTCGAGTGCGCACGTTACACGTGGGCCGGTTTGTTCAAGGACAAGTATTAGTGCGGCACCGACGAAACCAGCGATAGCGAAATAGAATCCGAATAACAACGAGATTCCATCATCAATATGCCGAACGTTGGTTTGCGCATTCTCGAACTCCTTTTCCAAAAAAGCGGTCATCGTTTATCGCTATTTTGCTGATACAGAAAACTGCTCCAGAAAGCTAACGCACAGCTCAGCGGGCAAGTTGAGCGCAGCGAAATTTGATCCGTTGAAGCTGTTTGTTATGAGTCATCTCCATGGGTGACTATCATTCTGAAATAGCACTTCCTCTATAGAAAAGTTATCCTTTAGAAGGTTTCTTAGCGATTCTTTTGCAGCGGCTAGCAATTCTCGGTGTTTATCGATGTGCTTTTTCAGATGATTTGCTGAATCAGCATTATCAAACGTTATAAGAACCGTATTCGTATGATTATTAAAGTCATCAAGTATTGAACTAGGCCAATAATGTTTGTCGCCTTCCGACAAAGCCAATTTGGCTTTTTTATATTGATCTTCAAGGTCAACTTCAAGCATATTGTCCATCGGTGTCTTCACTAAAAGCTTGGGCTTATCATCTGAGCGATCCCACTCAATAGAGTTTGACATAAAAGACAAGAAATTGAACTTTGCCACATAGAGAGCGTTGCAACAGCTAGCTAATGCAGGATCAATTATTTCTAAACCTGAAAACAGCTCCTCGCCCAACTCGATAAACATATTGGACGCTTGCTCAATCTTATACTTATTGTTGTTAAGTGCATGAACCATTGCTTCAGCATCGCCACTAGCTTCAAAGTCAATCAGCGTTCTATAGAACTCCTCTGTAGCGTCGTCTAGTGTCTGAACGCAGTAATATAGTTTTGTTAGCGCCCTACATGCTTTTCGTCGTTTGTCGAATGGGAGATTAATAAGTTTCCCAACAGTTTTATTGACTATAAAGGCAACAACTTTTCCGACAATTCCCTCTGCTGTAATCATTCGCTCATCCTGTACTCATAACGCCTGTGTTCAGTCGTCGCCGGAATGGCCGAAGGCCATGGAGGGAACCAAACCGTGTAGCGGCTTGGCGGTCGGCTGCAACACTTTGTTAGGACGTGTTCGTAGCATTCTCCAACTGTTGAAAAAGGCTACTGCTGTTCACATAAAACCGATTGATAATGTCCGAACTAGTTTTGTACTCATAGATTCTGACATTCTTAAAGACGCTGTCGGCGTTCTTTGCTAAGAAAGGAAGCTCGTCTCTTTTTTTTGCAAAGATTACAATCGGCTTTTTGTGAGCCATAGCCCATCCAAGCTCAATGAGCGCGCTTGTTGCAATTTTTTGCGGGTAGATAAGGATGAAATATCTGCTACGAAAGCATGCGTCATAGTCTTCTACTACCGATATGTCTTCTGATTCAAAGTCTTTGTGAGACTCGATTTCGTCTCCCGCATAAAACACATCCTTAAATCGGCAATATTTCTTAATTCCGCGCACAACGTCGAGTATGGCGTTTCGAGAGGACTGAAATTCATTTTCCGTCTCAAAAGCCGCCATTGGGGCGGATACAAACAGGTCGTAAGACCTTCCAGATGGCGCTTTGAATTCGTCTATTACCTCAAGAGTAGCGATCTGCCCAGAGCGTGGCCCGTACATTAAATAGAGTGTCAACAAACAGGTAAAGGGAAGCAGTAGGCAACCGACGATCAAGATAGTTAGATCCGTTCCGGTTACCTTTTCCGACAAGTAAACCAGTATTACTTCTGCCACCAGAACTACAAGGGAGAGGAAGGCAAGTGGAGTCTTAATTTCTTTCAGAGCGTTGATTGTTTTGGGATTCATTTAACACTCCTCATCGTAGCCTGTTTGTTTTCTACTCATAACGCTAGAGCTGAGGGGCGCGCAGCGAAGTGGAGCGTCCCTCTCAAGCGCCTTATTAGCGCTTCTTAGAAAGATAATAAGCTCCTCCTATAAGAGCTCCAGCTAGAATTAGCTCAAACAGATAATCTAAAAAGATAAACAAGAAGAGCCAGACAACTATTGAGATTGCAACCGCACCCACTATCAGTATCAAACCCAGGTGAGCTATAGTAAGGAGAATGCTGTTCAATTTCTTGCCGACTTCGTCCATTTTAAGAAGACCATGTATATCCTTTCCTTTATGCGCCCACTCAAACGCTCTAGATGCGCCCCTTTCCGCAACGTCAAGCAGCGGAAAGAGAAATAACCATCTTCCTATTTTGCTCCCTAGTTCCGACTCACTGACACTCCGTGCTCCCTTCTCAAAAAACACGCCAAGGTAGCCAACGGCAACCGCTCCACCAAACGAAAACGCGAGCACTAACAACATTTCCATTGATCAACTCCAAACGGACTGAATAAATAGAAATGCAATAAGACTTGTGATGCCTAATGCAATAGCGACTGGCTTAAGGAACCATTCTGTATAAGCGGTCCGTCCTTTTTGCTTGTAGATTTCTTCCACTTTGTTGGCCAATTTCATGTTCCCTGCCAACAGAACTAAATTAAAAATCGCGATGACCAATAACGTTGTCGGCTTATTTATAGGCCATACAGTTGGGTCAAAGCGATCCCAATATTGGTTGCCTTTGACAGCATTGATGGTCGTATCCCAAAGAAACCCATAGGTAAGCAAATTAAAGTCAGGCCCGAACGAAGAAACGGGTAGTTTCCCAAACACTCTGAGACCTATCACCAGCAGCACCGTGACAACTGCTGTCATTGAGGCATAAAATAGCTCAAGCCAACTAAAAGATGCGACTATTGACACGAGTGTGTTCTCTCCGTTTGTGCGCTAACCAGCGATTAATACGTTTATAGATAACACTTTATAAGTAGATAACCACGGGCTTACGCCGCGTGGCGCTTAACATTCAAACTTGAGCTGAATATGCCCTTTATCCACTCGTTCTTGATGGTCCACGTAACGTCGGATCACCGCCTCATTCAACCCAACCGTCGAAGAAAAGAACCCGAGAGACCACAGCTCTGTTCCCCAATATGTCCGCTTCAGCTCGGGATACTGGAAACGGAGTTGCCGCTTATATTTGCTTTCATCTTGCCCACAATACTTGACACCGCATATATCGGAGGTATCACCAGCACCACATGAATATGGTCAATCTGCACACTCCATTGTTGGACATCCACATCGGGGTGACAGTACTGGATCTGAGGTAAATGTTCTTACACAAAATTCTTGATCACTCCCCCCCCAAATACGTCGACGATAGTTGGGAATCCATACCACATGATATTGATGTTGATACGCACCATGGGCACCGAGGCGAACTTCCATGCTTGAGTGTCATCAAAAACACCTCATGTGGCAAGGAATCCCCCGCCTCCGGCGGGGAACGCTTTCACCCACGGGCTCACGCCCCGTGGTCCTCCGCGCTAGCTTTGATTGACTCATGGCTTTTTTTAGTAGTAAATTACCCCGCCCAAAGGGCGGGGCTTTTGAAGAAATTTAAAACAACTTCAGTTGGGTGCCTTCACGTTCTTCATGCCGATGGTAGCGAATATATTTTCTGATCACCGCGGCCGTCACGTCATCTCCCACCGTGCGGACAAAATACCCGTCCTCCCAAAACTCCCCTTTCCACAGCTGCTCCCTCAGTTCGGGAAATTCCTTAAACACCCGGCTCGCCGAAATACTCTTCAATATCCCGACAACCTTGGCAATCGCATACCGGGGAGGGAAATTCAGAAAGATGTGGACATGGTCCTTGGCGACCTCCAATTCGTCAAGCTCAAACCCAAAGTCTTCCACAATCTGACGGAACACCTCGTCAATCCGTCGCCGAATATCTTCTCGGGCAATCCATTTTCGATATTTGGGAGCCCCCACCAGATGATATTTCGTGTCGTACACCGCATGGCTGGTCCGTTTAACGGGCATCCATTCAGAATATCACAACCTGGACCGACCGCCGCGGCCGGCTGAACGTTTCCTCCCCGCCCAAAGGGCGGGGCTTCCACGTTCGTTTCAGTGATGTTTCTTCAAAAAACAGACCGAATTCCTGCAGATAATATGTGAATTCTGCATATTATCTATATGAATACAAGCCATAGCCCTCTCCTTGATATTCCGCAAGAGATTTCGTTTGCATATTCCACAAAACATGACGATGAAGTTTGATTCTCTCCTCGTTCATAAGAGAATTCCAAAGAACAAGTATTATCACTTTAGGAAATGGCTCCGATCTTATATTGATTTTTGTAAAAAAATATCATTTTCCCGAACCGAAACGGGAGAGTCATCCGCATTTTATATAATAATTACAAAAAAAGCATCAATCCTCCACTCAACAGAAACAGGCTGCTGTTGCTCGGTCTCTTTACTTTTGGGACAGGGAGTGTTTTTTCTCGAATCTTGGAGGATGAAAGGTGGGGTAGAGTCGTTGACGTCTCAGGAAACATTGATGGTTGCCGCCACCGCTACTACGCGAAGAGTCTACCTCCCCTAGCTATTGTGTGTTCCATTCCCCTGAGCACGACCAAGGGGTGGAAGGAATGTTCAAAAAAGTCCGCCTGCCTGCGCGAAGCCGCTCCGGCGGAGGCAGGTCCAGCAAGGCCGCAGCTCTTTTGACGCGCGGAGCGTACGTGCAGTACGTGAGCACGACACAAGGGCGAGAACGCCGCTGGTGGCTTTTTTCAACATTCCCTAGTCAGAAAGATAGAGACTGCCGCGATTCAGTAAGTCTAAGACCAACGAATCATGTTCTTCGGACCCACCACAGAAATTAGAGATACTTCGTTCGGCGCATAAGGTTTTCACCAGATCCGTCATGAGTTCACTGCAGATATATTGGCGGCCATCAACAAACAGCCACAGAATTTTCCCGTGTTCTTGAAACGCAAAACGGGAACCTTCATTCCTGATAAGCGTCCCTCCTCCCGCTACATGCTGACGGACATCGGCAAGAAGATGCTCCTCTTGGGTCGTCTCTTCATCTTGGTATTTGGGAGAGGTCATATAGCAACCAAACCATTGAGCCAGCCCATCGTGATCCTCGACATAGTGTTTTAAGATCTTCTGCACGTTCTTCACAGCCTCAGCAGTGATCTGGCCGGGATTGGCTTGTGGCACAAGATCAGGATCCGCATAGCGAATCTCTTCACTGAGTCCTTCCCCAATAAACTCAGGATAATCAAGCAAGATATCTCGGTGAGACGGCGCGCGAAATCCCACTGAACAGGTCATGCAATCCTCACCGACAGCAATTCCACTATGCCCGACACGGGGAGGCACATAGAGCATGTCGCCCGGCTCTAATATCCAACAATGTTCCGGTTCCCATTCCGTCAATATCTTGACTGGAACATCCGGACGACGAGGCGATGATTCATCATACAGTCCGCCGACTTCCCATTGGCGACGGCCACTCACCTGCACTAAAAACACATCGTAATTGTCATAATGCGGCCCGACACCACCCTTGTCGCCGGAATAACTGATCATCAAATCATCAACCCGCCAACTGGGAATAAAATAAAATTGCGCGAGAAAGTCTGCGGCGGCAGGCACCCAATGATCTACAGCCTGGACTAACAAGGTCCAATGCGTGGCGGGCAATTCAGAAAATGTCGCATCAACAAACGGTCCATGGCTCAGCTCCCATTGGTCGGTCGCAGCATCGTGAATAATCAGTCTCGATTCAACCTCCTCTTCACAAGCCAACCCCGCCAATTCATCCGCAGCAATCGGCGGATTCACGTTAGGCCACGCCTGTCGAATCAACAACGGCTTCTTCTGCCAATACTCTGCCAAAAACGTTTCAAGGGAGAGATCACCCAGAGGTAAGTTTTTCATATGGAATCTTATTTGTCGGGTACATCCCTCCCCTTTGTAAGGGGCTTGAACCCGAAGAGGGCTCAAGCAGGTGGGGTAGAGTCATACGAATAGCGATAATTTGTGAGTTGGAAACCCCGTATTCCAATACCATGATTCTACCTCCCCTTTCCCCTCCTTACAAAAGAGAGGAATGCAAGGGGAAAACATGAATTCAAAAGTTTTCCCACGAAAATCGTAATATTTATTAGGCTTTCTTCACCATCTCAACATGCGGAATCCCATCTTCCAGACACACATCTGATACTCGCATAAACCCATACTGTTCATAAAACCCTTGCAAATATTCTTGCGCAGAAATTCGAATAGGCGTTTCGGGCCAACAACCAGAAATTTCCCGCAGGGCTGCCTGTAACAGTTGATGCCCAATCCCCTGCTTACGCGAATCGGCCCGCACCACAAACCGCCCAAGATTGACTTCAGGATAACGGAGGCCTGGTGGAAGAAGCCGCGCATAGGCAAGCAATTCTCCACTCTCATTTCGTCCAGAAAGATGCCTAGTCTCTGAGTGTCGATCAAACTCATCCAATTCCCGATACGCACATTGCTGTTCCACCACAAATACATCCACCCTCATTTGCAAAAAATCAAATAGCTGAGTTGAGGATAATTGCTGAAATGCCTTAACCTCCCACATAAGTTTGCACATAAATCTACACTCTTATCCCAAAGAAGCTCCAAATACGCATTTCATACACGATGAAGGACGGACCTCGTTCTTCATGAAAATCTAGGGAAGGCTTTCTTGAGGAACGAATCGAATTCGACGTACCTGCCCAGCGCTAATGGAAGCATACAACAGATCCCCATTCGTTGGATCCATCTCAAGATCAACCGGCATTTCAATACGATTCAAACCAAACGGACTGTCGACACCCGCAAAATCCTCTACTCGTTCGAGACGTTGGTGACCATCAACCCACAACACCTTTATCCATTCCTCCCCATAGTCTGCAAAAAAAAGCGCGCCCCAGTATCGTTGGGGAAACTGATCGCCAGTATAGAATTCCAAACCTGTGACCGTATGTCCCGTAAAACTGCCCCTTGGACCTCCGCTGAACCAGCCCTCCCGCGGCTTCGACCGATTCCAACTGAGCAGGGGAAAAACCACATGTTCATCGTGACGCACTGACTGGCAAAGTTGGCTTACGGCTGCATGCTTGTTATAGGCCTTTACCTTCACCGGACCTTCGAAACAGGGCCATCCAGCATTGGTACCTGCGCGAACAATTGAGATTTCTTCCCAATCAGTCCAGCCAACATCAGCAACGTAGAGTAAAGAAGACTGTCCAGGGGAGTCCCGCAACGTCAAGCGAAATGGATTTCTGAATCCCATTCCAAAAATACGCGACGTGGGACTGTGAGAATCCCCATCATAAAAAGGATTCTCTGGAAGACCTAACCCTGACTCGGAATCGACTCTCAACACCTTTCCTGCCAAAGAGTTGAGTTGTTGTGCACGTCGTGCCCCAGTAGCTTGCTCCGCCCCAAAGAGAAGACACTCATCATCCCGATCTCCAAGATCCACGCCTTGCCAACTGGCGCCTTCCCCAGCGCTGACATACACCGAACCATCTACCGCTACCTTCACCGCGCCAACACCATGAAATGAACTACAGTTCGGGATCCCATCTTCTGGCCCATTCCCAATGAGGATGTGCTCAGAATGTTCAGCTGCAACAATTCCCTCTGCAGTGTAGCGGACAAGCCGTCCAAATGTAGGAACTAAGTCCGATTGAGGACGCTTGTGAGATTTAGCATGAACGGAATAGAGCAGATAGACATAGGGAACTTCGGGATACTGGGGGTGAACATCCAAGCCCAGCAACCCACTTTCTCCTGAAGTATTTACATCCGTCAGTGTGACAAATGGCTGACTTAACCGGACACCATTTTTAATAATCTGAACAACACCATGTCGTTCGGCAACAAAAATGGTCCCATCTTCCGCGATCGCTAAATCCGTCGGACCCGTCAATCCATCGGCCACCAATTCATCGACAAATTTTCCGTTTAATGACGGAGGAAATTCTGTGGTAACGACGGGATCAAAAATAAGCAAGGCAAGAGCTCCCCCTAGCACAAGTCCCAGGCCAATCTTCATGAAATTTTTTAAAGCCCGGTTGAGCCAAGGTGCCCAGGCTCCCTCGGATATTTTTGGAGGTCTTAAACATTTCATGGAGCAGACTTTCCTGAAAACTGGTTCTTTTTCTTTGGTAATTCTTTTCTTGAGAGATTTTTTGCCTTTGCCCTTAAACGAGGGCATTGTCAAATTAACTTACTGCGGACACAATGAAACGGTTATCCCTTCTCCTGATTCCTTCCAAACCTGGAAGAATTGTGTGCGCCACAACGGATAATTCACCGTCTGCATGAGGTGAGCGTGGCTCATAATTTCGGCAGGAAAACGATGGCGTTACGAGCTAATCTTTGTCGTAATCATACGGGGCAGTCTGCCAAAAACGAGTTAATGTAATGGTATGGACGCTCCTGTTGAAGCGCGGCAGTATACTCGCTGTGATCACACTTCATCAACAGGAGGAACTTATGAACACCATCACCACCATTGGGCTTGATTTAGCGAAACGGGTTTTTCAGGTGCACGGATTGGATCAGGATGGACAACCTGTCTTGCGGAAGCAATTACGACGGGGACAGGTCTTGAAGTTTTTTGCGACGGTCTCCCCCTGTTTAGTAGGCATGGAAGCCTGTGGCAGTGCGCATCATTGGGCGCGTGAGCTCCAGGCCCAAGGCCACGACGTCCGATTAATCCCGCCTCAATATGTCCGCCCGTTTCTCAAGACCAATAAACATGATGCTGCGGATGCCGAAGCCATCACTGAGGCGTTGGTGCGACCGAGCATGCGGTTTACCCCCATCAAGAGCACTGACCAACAAGCCGTGCTGATGCTGCATCGATCTCGAGAACTTCTCGTCAAGCAACGCACGATGTTCATCAACGCGATACGAGGACATTGCAGTGAGCTGGGGATGGTCGCGAGCCAGGGTGCGTCGCGGGTCAAGGACTTGATTGCGATCATTGAGGATCCCGAAGATCCCCGACTTCCAGCGGTTGCCCGTGAAGCCTTGGGCGTCCTCATCGCCCAGCTTGCTGCGGTGAAGGAAGCCATACGAACACTCGAGAGGAAACTGCAAGCCTGGCATCGTTCCCAACATGCCAGCCAGCGGTTAGCCACAATTCCAGGTGTCGGCGTCATTACGGCCACGGCTCTGGTGGCCACCATCGGCGATGGCTCACAATTTAAGTCCGGACGACATCTCTCTGCTTGGCTGGGACTCGTCCCACGCCAACATTCATCGGGTGGGAAAAGTCGGTTAGGACGAATCTCCAAACGCGGTGATGGCTATCTCCGGCGCCTCTTGGTACACGGGGCTCGAGCCGTGCTCCGTTGGCAAAAGGGTGAACCCAAGCAGCCTTCCCCTTGGATTGGAGAGTTGCTGACAAGACGACCGACCAATGTCGTCCTGGTGGCCATGGCCAATAAAACGGCTCGAACCGTCTGGGCCATGATGAGAGATCAGCAGGTCTTCACGGCTGTGACCAGATAAGACGGGTCCGCACCAGACTTTCACGCAGTGTTTCTATAAGGAAAAGCGAGAGGAATTGCGAGGGTGAAAAAAACATGATGGCGAAACAGGGAGCCAGGAAAGATCCAACCCGAGGTATTGTCCGAGCCTACAGCTCGATAAGTTGACTGGGCGTCTTTCCTCCGCCCTTTTGAGGGGCGGATTCCATCAAGGCCAGCGGTCATGGGGCCGCATAAACAGGCCGGATACATGACGGCACACCTCACGCGCTATTGTCGACCAAGACCCCTTGCATTCTCAGGAGCGTCCATACATGACAATACCCTCTATACCACTCGTCTCGGTCATCACACCCACAATCGGCACAATCTCTAGCAAGAAAACAGAACATACGTTCAAGAGTTGGAGGCATGAGTCGACTCTAAAAACTGCGCTCCCCTCATAGCCGTTGCCCCAAAACGTCTATAGGAGCCCTTCCGTCGCCCTTCTCTTATCCTCCACTTCTCTGACTAAAGCCAGGGGGGCACCTTACCGACTTAATAGAGGCGGATTCCTCTACACACTGACAGACTAAATAGTCATTTGTTCTCTATTTCGTTTGTCTTATTTTGGAGCAATCAACCGTATCTGCAGATTCACATTTGTCATATGGCGGAGATTCTCAATTTTCACGGAGGTCTTTACCCACCTTCGTGATGCTGTCATTACCTCTAATGGGGAACAAGCAGTGGAATGGACACACAAAGGCCTTGCGATGAATATTTCACCCACCGACCTATTATTCAAAGGGTTGTCAGTGGGCATGCAAATCTGTGGTGATCTCTATGAACAAAATGAGCGGTTCGTCGTTGATATGCTTAAAGCTGCGAAGACGATGGAGCAGGCACTTCCTCTCCTTTTGCCACGCATTCAAGCTCAGACTCAGCAGTCGGTCGATTCGGTCCAGCCCAAAATTATCATTGGACTTGTTCGAGGAAATACCCAAGATATTGGGAAGAATCTTGTACGTCTCATGTTAATTGCCAATGGGTTCGAGCTCATTGATCTTGGAAAAAATGTGACGCCTGAAACCTTTTTCGAGACGGCCAAAACCCATAAAGCCAACGTCATTGCGATGGCAGTGATGACCGATTCATCGACTGTCTACGTCAAACGCCTCGTTCAGCTTCTCCATGACGAAGGTCTCTTTGAGAACTATCTGGTTCTCTGTGGGGGGGGCGCGGTTTCTGTTCCGTTCGCTAAACGGCTCGGCATTCTTTCTGGTGCGCATGCGAACCAAGGCGTGAAATATATCAAGCATTTCACTAAATATGGAACCATTCCTGAAATGACCGTCAATGAGGCCACGATGGCGAAGCTCAATTCCTGTCGATCGGCAACTGAGGAAAATGATAACTGTGAATTGGTCATGAAGGGCTCTTCATGAATAACGAAACCCTTGTTCGTCAGAAGAGTGAACATTCATTCGTCTTTCCTTCAGCACCAATCACCCCGAGTCCGGCTGTGTCTAAAATCCAATGTCAGACAGGCCCGATTCGAATTGGAGAAATTGGCGGACTTGATGTCCCTCTCTTAGTCGGTAGTGTCTTTTATGACAACCATTCCCTCCTGATCAATCCTTCGACTGGCGCCTTTGACAAAAACCGTGCGCTCAAACGCCTTGACCGCATTGGCCAATTGGCAGATCAATATGGATTACAGGCTGCCATCGATGTAATCGGATCGACTGGAATCGCCATGGAACGGTATCTCCACTTCATGGTCAAATATTTTCCGTATCCTGTCCTCATTAATGGCACAGATCCTTCCATCCGAATCAAAGGCCTTCAGACGGCTGCAGAACTTGGAATCTTGGATCGAGTCATCTATTCCTCACTCACCGCTGACTGGACCAGGTTAGAGCTACAGACATTAGAACAATACACTCCAGCTGCGATCATCGTCTTAACACAGCATCGAGAAAATCCATCCCCAGAAGGCTCGTTAGAGTTCTTTGAACAGACCCTTCTTCCCCAACTGACCAACCTCCCACAAGAGCGCCTGATCATTGAGGTTCCCATCAATGACGCCGCATCTATCGGTATCGCGCTACAGACCATTCCCTTATTTCGACACCGCTACCCCAATCCCATCATGTGTTCTGTCGCCAATGCGCTCCCTCAATGGAAAGGCCTGGCGACTATGGATGTCACACCTACTCGATGGAGCCTTGGCGCTCTACTCAGCCTGTGCCGTGTCGCTGGAGCTAACATTCTCCACTATGGCCCAATCGAATACGCTGATAGTGCCTTTCATCTGATTGCGAGTTGTGAAGTTTCTCTTGGATATGCGACCAACTTCTTTCAAGGTGTGACCATTCCCAAAAACCATCCGCTGAAATCCATGGGAAGGCCGAATACCGTTCCTCCGTCGTTTCAGGGAAATCTTACATCGCGTGAACGTTGCACAACCTTATTTCAGGAAAGTGTGCCTGATCAATGTCCAGTGGATATCGGAAGCAGCAGCATCACAGCGCTGGGCCTTGTCTCATGGCGATGCTTGGCAGGACAGTCTCGCGTTGGCACCAACCTTCCTTCTCTGTACACATCTCCTTTATCGAATGTCCCTCTTCTTCCCGAAGAATTACGAACCACGTGGTATTCCGATGTTCTCCGCACAGGCACGGTCTATCCAGCAGGGCAGCCTGACCAAAGCAAGATCACTGACGAATACGGGGGGGCATGGCTCCGCGAACAGAACCAAGAGCCAGCACCCATCATCCATCCTCTTGCGCATGCCGATCTTCAGGAAATTCTCCGCCATCCTCGGCCACGACGATCACAAATCTATTGGCCTGCGGAACAACTTGGTACAAAACGAAATGCCGCCATTCTGTGTGACGCGCCCTCTCCTGGCTTACTCGAACTGTGTTTTCGACTCCGTGGCTGGTGGCAATTTTTGGATGATCTCGCCCATCATCCAAGAATGGCCAATGCACTGTTAGATTGGGCCATGGAGACCATCATTGGATCCTACGAGGATATCGGGAACCAGCTGCCAGAAACACCGGATATGGTCTTATACGGTGATGATTTCGGACACCAATTTAATATGTTTTTCTCGGAAGAACCCTTTCGTGTATTTTTAAAACCCAGAATGCAAACGATTTTTGTGAATATCCAGCGTTCAATTGGGGCACCAATCTTATTTCATACGTGCGGTGCCGTGAAGCCTATTCTGAAAGACCTCTGTAATTTAGGCGTGAGTGCTCTCAATCTTCAACTGAATGCGGAAGATATGGGCGTCAAAGCGGTTCGTCAACACATCTCCCATTCTGTTCTACTTCATGGAGGAATGGATTTTCTCGCTATTGGAGAAGCTGTCGACCAAGAACAGTTGTCTTATCTTGAATCCACACTTCGCACAATCAATCAAGCGTGGCCGTATCTCCCCTCCCCTTCTGACCAAATCCCGTCTTTGACAAATATTCAAAGGCTTCAATTAGCTGCACAATTTCTTAAAACCATCGACCTTGAGCAATTACTCCCTCCGGCAAGCCCCAATTTCCGTAAAATTGCTCAATTGGCCCTCTATCAACTACCCGTTGAATCTGAGACTCTCAGGAGGATCATCTGACATGATCCCTGACGCGCACACAGATTCTCCCAGTACTCTCGCTCCATCTCATTGGAATGGGGTCGTAAAGGGCCTGATAAAGCTTAACCAATCGTTAGAGCAAGAATTTTCCACTCTGCAGCAAGAGTATGTTGATTCTAAACGATCCCTGGAAAAAACTTTGGATGATCTTCGGGCCGAAAAAGCCCATGCCGTTCAATCAGGAAAGATGGCGTCCCTTGGATCATTAGCCGCCGGACTGGCTCATGAAGTGAACACTCCTGTTGGCTTATGTGTCACGCTGACTTCTCGATTGGCAGAATTATTGACCAACATCAAAGTATCCATCGATACAGGAACGGTCAAACGATCAACAATTGAGGCCTTCTTCAGTAACGCTTCTGAATCCGTACACATCCTTGAGACCAACCTTCAGCGCACGGTGAACCTCATTAAGGATTTTCAAGCGCTCACTGGTGACCAATATACTCAAAAGTCTGTCTCATTGAACTTCCATCAGCATCTCCACGACATCCTCTATTCCCTCAACCCCGAAACCGGAAAATACCCACACCTGATCACGGTGAAAAGTGAGGGAGATTGGCATATCACCACATATCCCATGGTGTGGGAACACATCATCTCCAACCTCCTCACCAACGCTCTTCGCCATGCGTATGATGCGGAGCAACAAGGAACGATACAACTGTATGCCGAAAAAGATGATACCAGCGTCACCTTGATCTTCAATGATGATGGGAAAAGCATGTCAGAAGAAACGAAGCAATATATCTACGAGCCTTTCTTCGCCACTACGCGAGGAAAAGGCGGCAGCGGCTTAGGAATGCATGTGGTTTTTAATGCCATCACACAGAAACTCGGAGGGACAATTACCTGTACGAGCAGCGGTACGAATGGGACAGCGTTTTGCATTACAGTGCCATTACGGAATCCATCAATCTCCCAACTCAAGAGAGAAATCAGCCATGTACAGACCACATAGAAGGGTATTCCTATGAGTCAGAAGACCAAAGAAGACGCATTGTTGATTATTGAAGATGATGAACCGACCACTGAGGCTCGTGATGGGGAGGCCACTGTAGGCTCCATTCAAAAATGGAAGCTGCTCATTGTTGACGATGATCCGCTTGTCCATAAGGTCACAACCATAAGCCTCAAACAATTTACATTTGAAGGTGAGCAGCTAGAAATTTCACATGCCTACTCAGGGAAAGAAGCCCTTGAAATTTTAGACGCCAAACCTGACATCGCCGTGCTTCTCTTAGATGTGATCATGGAAACTGATGATGCGGGCTTGCAAACAGCTCGTGGGCTTCGAGAAAAATTAGGAAATTACACCACCAGAATCATTCTCCGCACCGGCCAACCCGGTGAAGTACCTGAACAGCAGATCATTCAAAACTACGACATTCATGACTACAAGGAGAAGACAGAACTCACTCAAATAAAGCTCCACACGCTTCTCTTCTCTGCCCTTCGCTCATATCGTGATATTTTGGAAAACATTAACCTCCGCCAAGAAGTGCAACGCTATAACACCTTCCTGGAAAAAATAGTCGACCAACGGACCCAAGACCTTCAGAACTCCAAAATTGAGTTAGAACGCCTTAATCAAGAGCATCATCTGATTTTAAGCACGGTCACTGAAGGGATTCTTGAAGTGGATGATCGAGGAAACTGTATCTTTGCCAATCCTGCTGCCACCAAGATTCTTGGGTGTCTGAAAGAAGACCTGCTTCAGCATTCTCACCATCGCTTTATTCATGAGTCCATGCCTCACAACACGACACCGATAGATGCGATCTGTCAAATTTGCCAGACGATCAAGGAAGGGTCTGTGCAACATGTAAGCCACGGGACTTTTTTCAAAAAAGATCAAACCTCATTTCCCGTCGCATACTCAAGTGCTCCGATCCAAGAAGACGGCCGGATCAGAGGAACCGTCATTACCTTTCGGGATATCTCTGAACAACAATACCTGCAAGCGCAATTACAACTCGCGCAAAAGCTCGAATCAATCGGACAACTGGCTGCTGGCATCGCTCATGAAATTAATACCCCAATCCAATTTATTGGCAACAATATTCTTTTTTTTCAGCAAAGCTTTTCGGCTATTCAAGAAATTCTCGCCACTTACCAAGAAATCCTTACTGAATCTCAACAATATGCTCCCATTCAGACCAAGGTAACCAATCTCTTGCAGTTATTTCAAAAATTAGATATCGACTATCTCATAGAAGAACTCCCATCTGCACTAGAACAAACAAACGACGGAATAGACCGAATTACCATTATCGTCCAGGCTATGAAAGATTTTTCGCATCCTGGAGCCAAACAAATTATACCCGTAGACCTGAATAAAACGATCGGGAATATCATCACCATATCTCGCAGTGAATGGAAATATGTGGCCGAATTAACCACAGATTTCGATAAAGATCTCCCACTTGTCTCCTGTTCGCCCGATCAAATTAATCAAGTCATACTCAATATTATAATAAACGCCACTCATGCTATTAAAGAAGCAGGTTCAACCACCAAGGACCAACCCGGTACGATTCACCTTTGCACACATCAAGTTGGCGATCAGGTCGAGTTGCAGGTGTCAGATACCGGTCGGGGAATTCCGGAACATTGCATTCACAAAATTTTTGACCCATTTTTCACAACGAAGCCTGTCGGTCAAGGCACGGGACAAGGATTGGCCATTGCGTATGATATCATTGTCAACAAACATCATGGAGCCATCACGGTGACATCAACAGAGGGAAAAGGAACAATCTTTACTATTCGCCTACCCATTTTCATGCCTATGTCGGCCTGATGAATATGACCGGGATTCCTGTGCCAATCTAGCGATGCGCTACCGTGTCGTCATCGCGAAGCATATGCACAAAAAGGCCGTCACGGAGCTTGGGCTCGAACCATGTGCTTTTTGGCGGCATGACGCGATCGGCATCGGCGACCGCCATCAATTCATCGACAGTCGTCGGATATAACCAAAACGCCACCGCCCAGTCCCCACTATCCACTAACGCCACAAGTTGCTGCGTCCCGCGAATACCTCCAATAAAATCTATCCGCGAATCTGTCCGTTGATCTTTGATTCCTAAGAGCGGGTCCAGGACACGCTCGGTTAATTCCGACACAGCAAGAGCACGAACCGGATCCTTCTGACTGTTCAAGGACGGATTGTGTTTCGGTGTCGCACGATGCCATTGTCCTTCTAGGTACAGATCAAAGCCGGCGGCTGGAGCCTCACCTGGTTGTGCGGTTTCCTGTAGTTCAAAGTGTACCGTTAAATTTTCGAGCAATCCCTTTGGAGTCAAACCATTCAAATCCCGGACGACTCGATTGTAGGGAAGGATTTGTAGTTGATTATGCGGAAAGATCACTGACAGAAAACCTTCTTCATGAGTACCCGAAGGGAGCACTCCTGCATAGCCGCGAGAGGCGCGTACTCGGCTTGCCGCAGCTGACCGATGATGACCGTCCGCGATATATAATGATGGAAGATCTTGAAATTCTTTGATCACCTGTTGAATAGCAGCATCATCCCGCACGCTCCAGACGGTATGCTCAACCGTATCATTCGCCACAAAATGTACATCAGGCTTGGTACTCGTCACGTCCTTGAGCCATTGATCAATGTTGACCGTCTGACGAAAAAACAGAAGCACCGGGCCTGACTGCGATTCATGCGTTTCAACAATCCTCACACGATCAGCTTCTTTCACTGGCCGCGTAAACTCATGTTTCTTAATGATGCCTCGATCATATTCATCCACAGAGGCCAAGGCCACGATGCCTGTCTGCTCATGCGGCCCCCACTTCTGTCGGTAGACTCCGAAGAGAGGCTTGGATTCTTGAACCAATACGCCATTGCTGATGAGTTTCTGAAGATTGTCGGCCCCTTTTTGATAGACCTCTGCAGAATAGGGATCGACCCCATCGCCCAGCTCAAGCTCTGCTCGACCAATGCGAAGAAAGCAATGCGGGTTCCCCTCTGCCAAATCACGCGCCTCTTTCAACGAAACCACGTCATAGGGGGGCGCAGCCACTTGAGCCGCCAACTCAGGTTTCGGTCTCACAGCGCGAAACGGTGCAATCGTTGCCATTCCAATATCCTCCTTTATGTCTAAACACCATCTTGATTACGTGACATTATTTACCACAACCGGAACAACTCTGGATATTAAGAAATCAACTCCTATAGGCTTAAGTGGTCAGACTCGCAAAACAGAATAAGAACCAAGCGTGACCTCAAGCGAAAGGCACACATTACCAGGGTTTCAAACAAAAAGATTCTTCATAGAGAAATCCTATGCCGAACCATCGTCTATTAGAAAATAGATCAAGCATGACATGCCACCCTTGGTGGATATTGACCATCGTCTTTGTCGGTGCCCTATCGTTATCAGCTGCTCTGGCTGACGACAAACCCAGTATCATGCTGGCGAAAATCTACCAGAAAGGGATCGATGTCAGCGAATATTTGGTTAGTGAAAAGCTGGATGGCGTGCGGGCTCGATGGGACGGGAAATGGCTCATCTCACGCGGTGGCCACGTGTTTGCACCTCCAACATGGTTCACGGAAGATTTCCCAGAGAGAGTACTGGATGGAGAATTATGGATAGGACGAGGACGTTATGAGGAAACGTCATCCATTGTCCGAAAACACCAACCCCATGAAGGTTGGCGAAATATTCGTTTCATGGTATTTGATCTGCCCACACATGGCGGCATCTTTGATGAACGCGTAAAGGCCATGAGACGCATGGCGACGCAAGGGAACATTCTGTATCTTGAAATGATTGAACAACGGTCATTTACCAGTGAAGAAACTTTAAAATCATATTTACAAACCATACTGGATCAAGGTGGCGAGGGTCTCATGTTACACCGAAAAACAGCCCGCTACGCCACCGGTCGCAGTCAAAATTTATTGAAGCTGAAGCCATATACCGATGCCGAGGCAACCGTCATTGGGTACAAACCAGGAAAAGGGAAACATGCAGGCCAGGTTGGCTCGCTCAAAGTACAAACCAAAGACGGAATCGTCTTTTTCGTTGGCACGGGCCTTAGCGATGCACAACGACGTCACCCTCCGCCTCTACAGAGCCAAATCACCTTTCGGCATCAGGGATTCACCAAAAACGGCATTCCTCGCTTTCCAGTATTTATACGGATGCGAAACGAAAAACCCGAGCAGTAAGATCTCTTAGTAATTCCTAAAAGGTTCCTGATACTTTTCTATAGCGAAGCTTGATATCTAGGAAGCGATAGCCTTATCAATCAGAGTTTTGGCCATTCGCTTGGCGATTTTCGCTGCGTCAGGTTTGCAAGAAACTTGAGCAGTCACAATAGCGCCTTCTAATAAGAGGGCAATTTCCTCCGCCAACGATTTGGGATTCTTGACTCCTGCCTGTACGCACAAATCCTGAATAAACTCTCCCATCAAACGCTTAAACTCGCTACAGACAGACCGAAGAGACGTATCAGGTTCGGAATGTTCCCCAACAGCGTTAATGAACATACACCCATAAAAATTGTTTTGTCGAAACCAGGCATCACTCACATCGAAAATGGCGAGAAGACGTGCTTTAGGCGTCCGTGCCTTGCGTTCCACCTGTTGCATAAACGATTGACGAAAGAGCCCATCATACTGTCGCAAAGCCGCCAAGACCAATTCTTCCTTCGAACCGAAATGGGCATACAACGTTTTTTTGGTCACTCCCGAATGCTCGACAATAGTATCGATGCCCGTGGCATGAATGCCGTTCTTCGCAAAGAGTTCGACTGCGGTCTTGATCAGTTGCTCTCGCTTGAAAGAGCCGGCTTTACCTCGTCCCATCTCGCTCTACTCCGAAGTCGACAAAAAGTATTTCATGTGTTTGCCTCCAACCACACAATTCTCCATAAAAGGGCCTATTGAATATTTCTCGGGAAAGGCCCATATCTTCCCAAGAAGCATTCACTGCCAGGACCCGACGGGAATGGTCAAAAAAGTCATCCAGCAAGGCCGCAGTCTTTTTGACGCGCGGAGCGTACTTCTAGTACGTGAGCACGACAAAAAGGCGAGAAGACCGCTGGTGGCTTTTTTCAACATTCCCATAAAAATATCATGAAAGACCTGTAATACCAATAGCTTACGGACATTCACGCCCACGAAATAAAAGATCCGTTCTTGTAACGAAATCAAAAGTCTGTTGACTATTCTCCATGAAGTATACAGATCAGTATACTAAAATTAAAATAATTCACCACCCAGCAAGGAGAACCATCATGAAAATGATGAACGCACTGTATGTTTCCGTTTTCGCCATATTCATGGCCTTCGCCGCCAGTCCAGCATTCGCAACAGACGTCACCCACAGCACCCCAGGGATTAGCGGCTATGATCCCGTCTCGTATTTTTCGATGGGTAAACCCGTAAAAGGCAGCGGGTACCATGTGGCCGAGTACAAAGGGGTCACCTATGCCTTCTCAAGCAAGGAAAACAAGGCAACGTTTGAAAGCAATCCTGAAAAATACGTCCCGATGTACGGCGGATATTGTGCCTATGGCGTCGCCGTAGGAAAGAAATTCGTGGCCGATCCAGAAGTCTGGAAGATCGTCGACGGAAAACTCTATGTGAACTTAGATAAGGGCATCCAGGGAAAATGGAACGAAGACATTCCTGGCCACATTAAAAAAGCTGATAAAAACTGGACCAACATCCAAGACACGTCACCATCAGCCCTGTAACGATTGAACATGAGGCTCGCCGTACCGTCTACGGTGAGCCTTACAACAGAATACGGAAATCAGCGATGAACATGCACACGAAACGAACCCTCATACTTGGAACCATCTTGGCCATAAGCCTGGGAAGTGCAACAAGATGGGCAATGGCGAGCGAAGGCAACGCCTTTGTTCTCAACGTCAATCCAACAACCGGCGCCATCAATGTGCCTGAAAACTATACCCTATGGCCCACCCTCGGGACCTGGAGTCATGCGAAGGTTCATGGCGGGGCCACGAACATTCACGAATATCATGTCGTCTATACCCAGTCGAAAACCATCGAGTACTACCAAAAGAAACGTCGGTTTCCCGACGAAGCGGTTCTGGTCAAAGAACTCCTCCATGCGGAAACCATGTTCATGACCACAGGGCCAACCGTGGGGCGATGGCTGGGGATGGTCGTTCTTCAACGCGGATGATCGCGAGAACACGATCTCCACGGATTACAAGGTCGATTGCCTACCCTGCCATGTGCCGGCCAAAGACTTAGCGCCGCAGAATGCCAAACAAGACGACAAATGGATTTACACATTGGTGTATCCCGTCTTGCAGAAAAAGTAAACGTTTTATCAAAAAAATTTTCCCACTTAAAAAAAGGAGCAACACATGTCTGCAAACATTCAAGATCTTCACGACCAACTCATTAATTATCTGAAAGCAGGCAAGTTTGCCGAAGGCATCGAAGATTTTTATACCGAAGATGTCACAGCACAAGAGAATACGAATCCGCCAACTGTTGGTCGGGCAACCATGATGGCCAATGAACAGGCATTTCTCAAAAAGGTCACGGCATACCACGGCATTGAGATCTTAGCCACAGCTATTGATGATCATGGGAATGGCAATGGGGTCGTGTTCTACGAGGCGCTGATGCAATGGGAGCAAAGTGACAAAGGACATGTCA
This sequence comes from Nitrospirales bacterium, assembly GCA_965248225.1. GTDB lineage: Bacteria > Nitrospirota > Nitrospiria > Nitrospirales > UBA8639 > Nitrospira_E. The sequence goes on along the minus strand of CBDFIV010000015.1, from coordinate 1,027,808 downwards.
CCGTCAATCAAGCCATCATCGAGCGCTGGAAAAGTGGCAAGGTCGCTCACATACGGTTTTATGGAAATTTCAATCCCGGGTCCTGAGGTATAAAAGCCAGGTGATGTGGTGACCTCTTCCCTAGTACTTCGATTCAGACAAGCAGAGTGGGTGGCGACTTAGTCGCCGTCCATCAACTATCAACAAAAAATTTGCCCCTTTTTCGATTCATGACCTGACCCGATTTCCAGGCCAAATCTATATTATAAAGCAAGCAACTTGACCCGTATTTTTCCTCGGTCATATTCATCGCGGATTCATATAATAAGTGCAATATTTCGCACCTCCTCAATCGGGTACGATATGGACCCCACACCATTCATGACACACGAGGAGCCGTACGGATGCCCCAGTACCAACAGTTACGAGATGAAGAACGTTTTTACATCTGGCAGGCCCGCCGAGAAGGGCGTACGCAGCAACACATTGCCGACGCCCTGGGCCGGCATGCCTCGACGATCAGTCGAGCACTCAGACGGAATACCTATGCGCAGTGCCATATGTATACGTATTACTGGGCGCGGCACATCGTGAAACAGCGCAAGGACTCTGCGAATCGGCAGAAGGCGCGCAAGCTGACAGATGAACTCACGCCTCTTATCGAGCAGCTCATTCGTCACTACTTGAGCCCAGAACAGGTCAGTGGCTACTTGAAGAAGCATCATGCGATCAGCCTCAGCCACGAAACCATCTATCGATTCATCTACGGAGATGCTACCCGCAAGGCTCCATTGAAGCCGTTTCTGCGGCAAGGGGGCAAGCGGCGGCGCAAACGGTACGGCTCAGGCGCACGCGCCTCGTGTATCCCCAATCGCGTCTCGATTGAGGAGCGCCCCCAAGTCGTGGAGAAGAAAGTCCGACTGGGTGACTGGGAATGCGATACGGTGATTGGGAAGGATCGCAAGAACGTACTCGTCACGGTGGTGGATCGCGCCTCCCTCTACACGGTCTGCTCACGCGTCTTGAGCCGGTCAGCGCGCGTCGTGTGTGCCGCCATCATCCGCCTGCTGCGCCCCTTCAAAGCTCGCGTCAAGACGCTCACCTTTGATAATGGCTCAGAATTTGTGAAGCATGAACGGATTGCACGGGCCTTGGGGGCCCAGACCTACTTTGCCCATCCCTATTCATCATGGGAGCGCGGGATCAATGAAAATACGAACGGCCTGCTTCGCCAGTTTTTCCCGAAGCAGACGGATTTCAGGCAGGTGTCATGGCAACAGGTGAACGTGGCCGTGGACCACCTCAATCATCGTCCCAGGAAAACACGAGGGTATCGAACCCCCAACGAACTTTTTCACAAGCACTTCGTCCCGCTGGTGGAGAAATAATTGCACTTACTACTTGAATTCAAGCATCCACGGAGGCCAAGGCTACGATTTCGGTCTGCTCATGCTGCCCCCACTTTCGTCGGAAAACCCAAAGAGAGATTTTGATTCTTGAGCCAACACCTCGTCCTTGATGACCTTCTGGAGGTTGTCGGCCCCTTTTAATAGACCTCTGCGGAATAGAGATCGCCCCCATCACCTAACTCAAGCTCTGCTCGGCCAATGCGAAGAAAGTAATAGGGGTTTCCTTCGCCCAAATCGCACGCCTCTTTCAAGGAAACGACGTCATAGGGGGGAGCGGCCACTTAGGCTGCCAACTCAGGGTTTGGTCTCACAGCGCGAAACGGTGCAATCGTTGCCATTCAATTAATCTCCTGTTTACGTAGTAGCTAAATCTCTTCGACACCCATTTAGCTAAAATTTTTTTAGCACAACCGTCCTTGCCCTGGATATTTCGAAAGAATGCAGGAAGGACTCACATAGACATTCGAGGAATAACTCTTTCCCCTATACCTACAGGCTTTCACTGCAATTTTCCTTCACCACGAGTTGCCCAAACATGACCAAGTCCCATCGCCATGTGACTCCGGTGTAGGCCTCTCCCTTCATATTGACAAGGTTATCAATTGTAGTATGGTATGTCCGCTAAAGGGTTGAATGCCATTCGGCAGATCCTCCTCGTCATGCATAGGCATTTTTTCATGTCCTGCCCACACCAAATTTCACGCCTCACCCATTTTTGCCTATTCATATTCTTGCCCGTTTTTTTTATAGGGTGCAGCGAGAAAATTGTGGTGAAAAATCAAGACTCCATCATCCTCAGAAATCATGGAGCCCGCCCAATCCATACACTCCTGATTAAACCCTGTACCAAACCGTATGAAGCCTATCAAGAAATGGCCAAGGACATTAAGCCTGGCGAGACCACGCTGATCCTCCTATTCGAGGGCTGCTTTGACGCGGATGCCCTGGATGAAAAGGGAGAAATTATGGCAACCCAATACAAGTTGCGCCTCCCCCCCCAATTGCGTTGGGATGTGTATTAAACGCCTTCGGAGATAATTATGAAATCTGGTATTCGACCGGTCTTCGCGATGCACTTCTTGGTCGTGGCTTCCAGTTTCCTGACGGCATGTGCGTCGCCCTACTATCTCGTGACTTCCGATTTTGTCGTCGCGGACAGTCGGGAAGCTCCTCCAGAAATTGTGGAAAGTCAAACCTACCTCTCCATCATTCCAAAAATTCAATCGTTGGTCGTGAAGGCGCCAGAAGGCTGTGCCGATGAGACAGCCACTGAAAGTTCCGGCGAGGCCGCTGGCCAAGGAGTGCTGCTCAAAACAACCTGCGGCATCGAAATGGCGGAATTAGAGCGGGCCCTGACCAAAGCCGGGTTCCAGGTCATCTCCTGGAATGTCCTTCAAGCAAAGGTCCTCAAAGAAGAAACCACACCAAGTGCTGCCTCGAAAGAACTTGGAGCAGAAGTCTTGTTCCAAATCAATTCCTTAGAACGTTCGCTCGTGCAGACGGGTCAAGATGCCCGGTGGGAACGTCGATTTTATGAATCCAACGAAGAGGGCGTGCAACTCAAACCCGTTTCGCTTCCCGAAAATGAAAGCAAGCAACTGATCAGTCATGTGAAGAAAAAAGAGGCCTCTCTGAGCCTTGCGGAACGATTAAGTGTGACCATCAACGCCAGCGCCTCCCTGGTCGAAACGGGAGAAACCTTGTGGTTCTACGAATGGACCCATGCCGAAGTCCAGGACCGGGACGAGGCCATGAATATTCTCGCTGTGTGTGATGACGAAATTTGCAAAGACCCACCTAGCAAAGCCAAGGCCCAGCATGAAGAAGGGCCTTTGGTCTCTGGCAGTAGCGAAGCCATCTCCAATCAAAAAAATGCTAAGGATCATCACAATGCGGTATACCATAAACTGTTACGTGACTTGGTCACCAACCTCGCAACGTCCTTTAAGCATCAACCGGAAGCCCCCCCTGTCCCAGACTCAACACCCTCCGAATAGAAACACTGACGAAGAATTCTTCACCAAACAATTCACCTCGTTTTTCTCCACCACAATATTCAAAAGCGCAGAGTATTCTTTTTCAACTTAGGTTAGAGCTTTCTCAATCAAGGCCTTAGCTGCCCTTTTCGCTATTTTGGCCGTTTTGGGATTTTGAGAGACCTGGGCGGTCACGGTCGCTCCTTCCAATAATAACACCAATTCCTCTGCAAGCTCTTGTGGATCGTCCGTTCCTCTTGTTCACAAAGCGAAAGGAAGTAGCCTTTCACCATTTTCTTATAATCCTTACATATTTGATGAATGGGCGTATCCGGGGCCGAATATTCCCCAATGGTATTAATAAACAAACACTCGTAAAAATTACTCTGCTGAAACCATCGTTCCGCAAAATCGAAGACGGCTAACAACCCACCCCTAGCCGTTTTCCCACCGCCCTCAACTCGGCGCATAAATTCATTCCGCGCGAGTCCGTCATATTGACGCAAGACGGCGAGCACCAATTCTTCTTTCGAACGGAAATGCACATACAGCGTTTTCTTCGTGACACCGGACCGTGTCACAATCGCATCGATGCCGGTCGCATGAATCACGTTCTTTGCGAATAACTCCAAGGCAGTCTTGATGAGTTGCTCTCGTTTTGAAGACACCACTCTCGTCTGCTTCATGTCACTCTACAGCCTTGTCTTCTCTATTATTTTCAACAACTCATGAAAATCATCAATGACTTATTTTGAAATTTACTAGAATTTTCGATCTATACCAATTACTTAGATATGTTACCCCTCATTGAAACGGATTTACACACACTGTGTAACGAAATATGATCTCGGATGACCAGTCTCCATAGTGTATACAGATCAGTATATAAAAAGACTTTAACCATCCACTCATCACAAAAGGAGATTCATCATGAAAATGATGAATGCATTGTTCGTTTCAGTTTTTGCAGTATTCATGGCCCTTGTCGCGACGCCGGCATTAGCCCTTGATGTGACCCAAAGTACCCCTGGGATTAGCGGCTATGATCCTGTCACCTATTTCACGAAAGGGAAGCCCATGAGGGGTAGCGGGTACCACGTGGCTGAGTACCAAGGCGTGACCTATGCTTTCTCCTGCAAAGAAAACAAGGAAATGTTTAAGGCGACCCCAGAAAAGTTCGTTCCTGCCTATGGCGGGTACTGTGCCTATGGGGCTGCGGTTGGCAAGAAATTTGTCGCTGACCCGGAAGTGTGGAAAGTCGTGGACGGGATACTCTATTTGAATTTAGATAAAGGCATTCAAGGCAAATGGAACAAGGATATCCCCGGCTACATCAAAAAAGCGGATGCGAATTGGAAAGATATTAAAAATAAGGCAGTGTCTGATTTATAAGGAAGGAGGGTGAGGCTCGCCACCCCCCTAGTGGCGAGCCTCACTTAGCCTCCAACACGGCACCCATTTAGGAGAACCACCTGAAACGTCGCTGGGGGACTCATGCTCGTTCTTGGTAGCATGAGGTCGGACATATATAGAATCCAGACAATGAAAAAGCAATTTTCTCTTCTCCTTCAAGACGTTCAAGCATGTGCCATCTGTCAACCAGTTCTTCCACTCGGACCACGTCCGGTGTTCCAACTTCATCCCAAGGCTTCCATTCTCATTGCAGGACAGGCACCGGGGCGAAAAGTCCATGAAACCGGCATACCCTTTAATGATCCGAGCGGAGATCGCCTACGGGAATGGTTGGGGGTGAATCGAGAAACCTTTTATGATGCCCAGAAAATAGCTATCCTTCCCATGAGCTTTTGCTATCCGGGTACAGGGAAATCGGGAGATCTCCCTCCTCGTCCCGAATGCGCCGCAACCTGGCGAGCCCAGCTATTAGCTCATTTGTCCAACATCAAACTCATCCTGGTGATTGGGCAATATGCGCAAGACTATCACCTGCCTGATACTCCCTATTCCACGGTCACAGAGACCGTCAAAGCATGGAAAGATTTTTGGCCTGAACGGCTCCCGCTTCCCCATCCCAGTCCGCGAAATAATATATGGTTGAAACGCAATCCCTGGTTTGCAACCCGCCTCTTGCCGATCCTTAGAAAACGAGTACAGGCTATCTTAAGAGCGAGTTAATCCGTCACCGACACATACCCGGATTGTTCAAATCCCGATTTGCAATCACTTCCTTCCCTCTAACAGAGCGTTTTGATGTTGACGTCAGAATCGCGCCTCGCCCAGGCAGATCATATACAAGTTCGAATTTTTTCAATCCTACTCCCTGGCTCGAATTTGTTGGCTTGAGCATCTCTAGACCTTCTACTTTCGTGGATTAGGAAAAATGAATCAATAGGCGGTCAACATGAGATTTACCCCACTTTCACGTCCATTTTTCATGTGCCAATTGTTTGATACCATTGACACTTCGCGGCTCCTTTGCTACTTATCGTTGCTCCCCCAGAGCACGTAGATACCTTTTTCCTGTGATCACTGGGCTCTCCCATTCGTAAGAAGAACCCCTTTCTCCAGACACGCGACATAACAAGGAGATTCCACGCTTTGAAATTGTTGATGTATTTCGTCTTGATATTGTTCTTCTGGCTCCCGTTACCCCCCCAATCCTTGGCCGCAGTCGGAGACGTGAATTACATTTCTGACGTGTTGAATGTGCCACTACGTAGTGGGGCCTCCAATGCCCATCGCATCATCCACCGTGGAATCCCTAGTGGGACACAACTGACTATTCTCGCGACAGACGAGGAGGCCGGGTTCACCCAGGTCCGAACGGCTGGGGGGTTGGAAGGCTGGCTCACGTCCCAGTATCTCGTCGAGGAACCCATCGCCCGTGTCAAGCTGGCCGCTGCCGAGAAACGCCTTAAAAACCTCAAAGCCAAAATTGCCAAAGATCGCGAAAGTCATGCCAGCATCCAGACCGAGCACAAAGAAACCGTGGGCACCAACAAGACGCTGAATTCCCAGGTGGAAGCCCTGACCAAAGAACTTGCAGAACTGAAGTTAGTCTCAGCCGAACCAATTAAGGAACATGCCCGCAACGTCGAGCTGATCCAACAGAACACCCTCTTAGTTGGCCAAGTGGAGGAGCTATCTTCTAAAACTAGAGAATTGGAGAAAAACGTACAACTCCAATGGCTCCTGTATGGTGGCGCCCTCGTCCTTATCGGCCTGATATTCGGACTGATTTTAAAAAAACGCCCCCGCCAACCGGCCAGTTATTCCCGCTATACATAGGTAGCCGCGCAAAAAACGGGATCCCCCATGTCTTGTACCTCCAACGATTATTTCAAGGCTTCAAGGGAGGTACGAAGTTCTTGGACCTCCGTTTTAAATAAGGCCAGATGTTCATCTCGTTGAGGTTGCGTGTCCTTAAATTTCCATACCCGCTTAAAGATCGCCCATAGTTCCTTGTTATGGGTCACCGCGAGATCGTAGGCGGGTGTCTCCCGCTTGGCCTCATCGATACAACACAGCGAATTGTCAAAGGCATGGAATTGGTTGTGAAGGTCGTCTAATGCCTGATCATACCCTGTACCGCCTTTTGACGCATCCGCACTCGCTTCCATCATAGTGGTGAGATTGATGACGGTTTCCACGCTGGTGGCCCCTTTGGCTTTCACCGCATAGTCATCCGCACGCGGATAGAAAATATAACTACATCCACTGAGCCCAGAGAGCAGGGCTCCTGTCACTAAAAAAGCTACGATCTTATTCATAGACCCCTCCATGGTTAAGGTGAATACGTACGTACATTTATACTTGGTTTTTAGGACTTCTAATGCGTCCGTGTTCCATGTCTTGTTGATCTGAATAATACCCTATCTGGCAATCTAGAGTTAGACAACATTCTGGAAATAGAGAAGGCATTCTTTTGCCTCATCATGAAATGAAGACTGCTGTCGAACGACTCATCCAGCGCCGTTGGAATTTCAAACCCTCACAGATTTAACACTTCACCCGTCGCAATCACGATCATGGCGAGGCTTCTAGAACGGATGGTGGGAACATGATGGCGGACAAGGCGTTGTGATCGCTGAGGACGTCTTTCAAGGGAAGGGATTGGGGTGATTCAATTCTAAGATTCCTGGATGCAATCAAATCAGGCCCGCTCTGCCGAACCAAGGTTAACGCATTCGCGTCAAGAAATTCTCTCAACACATTGCGATCTTGCTCCTCTTGCTCAGGTCGTAAATTCGAATCCATGCCGATAAGGAGCGGGGCATCATTGGGAACAAGCCGCATGAGCGTGGCCGTGATCTGGCGAAACTGTAGGACTCGCGCTTCAATGCTGTCCTGTCCACGACCCGAGTCCATATGACTATTCAGCACCCAAAAGGTTGGGAATTGGACAAGCTGGAATCCCTTCGAAAAGAAATCATCGGCTTTATTCAAGTCGGTGTTCCAACCCGCGAAGGCCTCATACGGTTCGGCATGGACAAACTCGGGTTTCTCCTGCGCGAGCATGAGTAAACCAGGACTCAGACAAATTTCGCACATGGCTCGAAGGGGCCACCAGTCAGCACCACCGCCTTCCATAAACCTCGGGTGATTCGGCCAAACATGCCCCGTGTAGCGAGCAATCTGAGCAGGGCGAACGAAAGCTTCCTGGAACAGCACCAAATCAAACTGCGAAGCTACGTCGCCAATACAGGTCACTTCTTCTTCGGTGTGGCCACTGGAAGAGAACATTGAGTCCGAAAGAAGACGATCATGAATATTCCAAACCAGCACATGTAGACCTTCAGCAACGGTGGAATCAGGAAGCAGGGAATCGGTAATACGTGCTTGTTCTCTCCAATCAAGATGGCACTTAGACGTCAATGTAGCCTTTGTCTCAAACCTCCCCACACAGGCGATCAACCCCATCATGATGAATCCGCACAGTAGGATGGCGGGAGACAAACACCTCCATGTTTCGAGTTTAGGAATTAGCATGGTCCCGTTGTGTAGATATCCCGTAACAAGTCATCGTTCTTGATGATAATTTTAAAATACCCTAAACGAGTGCATGGCGGCTTAAGAGGAAAGCTTGATCTCATACAAGAAATGGTTTGAATTTTTCGTCTTTTGAATAACGAAGATGAGACAAGGATGGTTCAAGACAGAAAACTATTCGACATTCACTTAGACGCCCTTACCCGTCTCAAGCAAAAAATACCTTTTAATAAAAGGAGTCGTAAGGAGAGGGCATACCTTTTGTGTCGACTTTACTGACAAGAAGAACAGGAAGAAAGATCAGCGCGCCAGGAACCTGAATTTCATGTAAAAAATTATTGATTCAAGAATCCCCTATTGAAAAACAATCCACGATTGATATCCCCGATACTCACCATTCCTAAAAGCTTTCCATCCTCGGCTACTGGAATCCGCCGAAAATTTTTGCGGCCCATAAAGGAAGCGGCCTCTAAAATACAGATGGCAGGAGAGATCGTAAGAGGATTACGAGTCATCACGGATTCAATAGTGCGACGCAAAACCTCGGGATACCCTTCTTCCATTTCCAAAAAGTCTCGACTGTGAACATTGTCATGGATGTAGTCCCCAAGTTGAGGGAAGAGAGGAAGCATGACATCTCGAAGTGCCACAAGTCCGACCAAATTGTGTTCATCGTCAATGACCGGTACGGCCCCGCAATGACGGCTGAGCATTTTAATGACAGCCGACCGAAGGCTATCGGTAGCTCGTGCGGTGACCACTCCAGTGGACATGACATCTTGAACTTGCATAGAGGCCTCCTGTAGTTAGGCAGAAAGGCCCAAAGGGGTCTTCTGCCGTAGGTGAGTAGAAGTGCATGAGTTCTTCCGTTACTTTCCTTGTTTCCATTGCTCAAGCCACCAAGCAGCCGTTTTTGTTATATCATTTAACGTTTACGGAAACCAATCCAAAAACTTCATGAAGGCACAAGGAAAGTCTCCGTTTGTTTAATGGAATTTGCGCCTTCATTCCCCATGGATCTCGTCTATTCTTAGTGAGTAAAGGAAGTATGATGCAGTCGTGAAAATCTCTCAATCACTACAATTCCTACCCGTAATCTTTTTCCTCTTATTGCCAAGCCATCGTTATTCATCAGAGCTTATTAGGAAAGAGATGCGATCAGGAAATTTCAATCCAGAATATTTCATCCACATTCCTTCAACCTATCGCAATGATCTAGCTGCAACTGTAGTGTTGGTGTTTCATGGAGGAGGAGGTAATGCCAAGCAGATTGCCAAATTTTCAAGTTTCAACAAGTTATCCGAGGAGAATGGTTTTTTTGTTATTTACCCTCAATCTATCGACAAACAAAAGAATGATAGAAGGGAGAGCGAAAAGTTTCGAGAGCACAAGGAGAAGGTCAACGATGTGGCTTAGATAGACGCGCCCATCACCGAACTCAACACGACTCACTCGGTCGACAACAAAATAATCTATGCAGCAAGAATTTCAAATGGCGGATATTCCCACAACGGCTGGCCATTGAACTTGGCCACTATTTTTTGGCCATCGCGCCACACACGGCCCAAATCGCTTACCTTCTGGCCAAGGCTCAACTCACGAATCCAATGAGCCGTCCTCATCATCAACGGAACAAACGATCCCGTTGTCCCTTGTAGTGAAGGCAGAGACACCCATGGATACAAATCAGAACTAAGGATTCGAACGGGTTTCTGTCGTTTTCTGGAAAGAAGTTTTTGAAAGGTTACTCGTGATTACGCCAGGTTCGCCCGTCTTTGGCAAGCAAGGCATCGGCCTGAATTGGGCCCCACGATCCTGAGGGGTAATGATGAAGAGCATGAGTCCCGAGACTATCCCACACTTTCAAAATGGGATCGACGACACTCCATCCCAACTCCACATTGTCGCTTCGCTGGAAGAGTGTCGCATCCCCGTCCATAGCATCATGCAAGAGCGTTTCATAGCCGGTGCTCGGAGCGTCTCCAAAGTATTTAGCATAGTGGAAATCCATATCGACATTCCCGACTTGCACTTGCGGACCTGGAATCTTGGCCCCGAAACTCAGAGAAATCCCCTCATCTGGTTGAATACGAATGACCAACTCATTCGGAGTTAAACGATCGACTGGTGTCTTGCGAAACAACATGAGCGGGGCCGATTTAAATTGAATGACCACCTCAGTCACTCGTTTCTTCAGCCGTTTGCCTGTTCGAAGATAAAACGGGACACCTTCCCACCGCCAACTTTCGATACCCAACGTCATAGCCGTGTACGTTTCCCTGAGAGACGCTGGGGAAACATTAGCCTCTGAACAGTAAGGTGGAACCTGTCGACCGTGAATCAAGCCCGCGTCATATTGCCCAGCAACAGTAGATTGCAACACTTCAACCGGATTCATGGGTTGAATGGCGCGAAGAAGTTTGGCCTTCTCATTGCGGACCGCTTCGGGATCAAAGGCGTTGGGTGGTTCCATTGCGACGAATGCTAATACCTGTAACAGATGATTGGGAACCATGTCCCGCAAGGCGCCTGCTTGGTCATAGTAAATACCTCGATGTTCAACGCCCAACGTTTCCGCCACCGTAATTTGTACGTGGTCAATATACTGGCGGTTCCAGACGGGTTCAAAGATACCGTTGGCAAACCGGAAAATTAAAATATTCTGAACGGTTTCTTTCCCTAAGTAATGGTCGATTCGATAAATCTGGTTTTCTTCTAAGACTCCCCGTAACGCACTATTAAGCGATTTAGCAGATTCAAGATCATGCCCAAAAGGTTTTTCTATGACCACTCGCCTGGTATGGCCATGATCTTGTGCTACTAACCCATGTTCACCAAGCTGTTGCACAATTTCTCCAAAAAAAGTTGGGGACGTGGCCATATAATACAGATAATTCCCTCGAGTCCCATATTGGACGTCTAAATGTGTGAGGGTGCTCTTCAGACTTTCATAGGTTTTGGGATCACGAAAATCTCCAGCAAGGTAATGGAGCCGGTCCAGAAGCCATTCTTTAATGGTGGCGTCGATGGGAAACGTCGACAGCTCCTGAATATCTCGGTCCATCTTGATCCGAAAATCCTCGGGATTCATGGTAATGGCGTCCACACCAAGAATGGCAAACTCTTCGGGAAGAAGCCCGCTCGCTGCCAAATTGTAGAGAGCAGGGATTAATTTTCGCTTGGTTAAGTCTCCTTGTGCACCAAAAATCACGAACAAAGTCGGAGGCCGTGTTTGCCCTGGGTTCGATTGCTGGAAAACGGGGTGGCTGTCTCGCTGAATTTGCAATTCTGGCGATCTGAAATCTTCGTGAGTTGATACGTCCTGGTCCATAGTAGATTCTGGATCTGTCGAAGAGGTGGAGGAGGGGGCATTCGGGGGTATAGACATTGGGTCTCTTTATCAGCGAAAAATGTGAAAAGGGGCCACAGCAAGATTGCTCTGGCCCCTCGTTAAATTAACGTCTTAGCAGAAATTATACCACAGAGATGATCAAATTATTGAGCTGTTTCATTCCAATACAGTCGAGAATGCAATAAGCCCGGTAGCGGGCGCCCTTTTCACCCGCTGGAAAGGTCATGCTAGTCTGTTGGCTGAACATCCAAATTTTATCAGACTCCTTGGTCCAATCATCTCCAGTAATGGCCACTTGATGGGTATCGCCATAGGCTAAACTCGTCACCGTTTCGTCAAAGACAAAGGTAATACGTACCACCTTCCCTTTCGGGAGTTGGAGAATATTCCTTTTATTAAATACCTTGCCCTTGTGATCAAGAAATCCCTTTTCATTGACCCTCACCTTAATTTCTACTTCAACTTTTTGTGAACTTGATGGCATTGCCCAAGCCATAGGAAATTGGACAAGGCTTGATGAAAAAATCAGGCCAGTCGCCAATGTGAAAATAGTGAATACACGACGAATCATAATGATTGCTCCTTTAAATCTATATCGAGGTTGTCAAAAGAAAAAAATCTCAGCACTTGAAGAAAGTATAGGCTGGGTTAAATCCACCTTCCTGGATAAAGGCCCTGTCTCCCCTTGGAAACCCAAATATCAGGATCGATCACGCTTAATCTCGCATTTTATCCTAACCATTTGAATAATTGACCTTTCCGGGGAAAAAACCGCCGACACAAACCATAATAGCCCTCATCCCTCAGGTGAAATATATCGGAACATTGCGCCATTACTTGAAACGCATGGATCTCCCGCAACTAGATGGGAAGGACGTGTAATCAATGCCCAGGAAAATTAGGAGTGAATATGAGGAAGGAAGGGGGAAAAATGAGAAAAATCGAAAAGGAAATACAGTAGATAACGACCCTACACCAGCGAAAAAGAAGCTGCGTTTAGTCGGTCATTCGCAACCCATTTGTAGAGAAATAAACGGTATGGATAGGAATGTGAGAAGGAACGGACGGGCCAGGATTTTTTGGTGAAAAATATTAAACAGCAATCTTTTCGGAGTCTGGATCCCCAGCTACCTGGCTGGGAGAGGGTTGATTCAAGACCCAAGCCGGTACGGGACGAATATCCCAAATAAGACCGAAAAGTTGTAGCCCTCTCAACAGATAATAGGTGATATCGATTTCCCACCATCGAAACCCTTGCCGGGCTGAGCTGGAATATTGATGATGATTATTGTGCCAGCCCTCACCAAAAGTAAGAAGAGCAAGAGCGAAATTATTCCGGCTATTGTCGGCAGTGGCATACCGTCTGGTACCAAACCGATGCGACAAGGAATTGATCGTAAACGTTCCATGCCATAACGCCACGGTGGAAATCACAAATCCCCAGACGAGCATTTGCCACCCATTAGTGCCAAAGGCCGGATAGACATTTTCCAGCCATGTCCCGAACAGAAACAAGCCCACGGCCAAGATGATCGGCACCAACACATCATACCGATTGAGAAAACGCAATTCGGGATAGCGAGCAAAATCCTTGATACGCGTCACCTTTGTGGCAAGCTGATTCTGTGCTAAAAACCAACCCATATGACTCCACCACAGCCCGTGATGAACAGGAGAATGGACATCCGCAGGTTGGTCCGGATGAGCATGATGCACACGATGATTGGCGGCCCACCATAATGGACCACGTTGGGCGGCAGAGGCCCCGATGAATGCAAACACAAACTGCATGCCTCGAGAAGTCCGAAAGGTGCGATGGGAAAAATATCGATGATAAAACCCTGTAATCGCAAACATGCGTATGCCATACAACAAGACAGCCGTCACCATGGCCACTGGACTCCAGCCAACCCATAAGACGGTGAAAACGGCAACGTGCATAAGAAAAAACGGGATCGTGCGCACCCGATCCATTTGTTTGCTCTCGGCATCCAGCGCCAGTCCGGCTTTGGCGTCACCGTCAAACCAGGACATCCCTATCTTTCTCAGGAACGAGAGCAGGCGCCGTAGTCCGGAAACCGTTGACGTATCCTCATTCATACTCGGTAAATCCTCAGTTTCAGCAGGCGGTGTGGCAACAACCTTCATCTCCGTCTCCATGTGATAATCGGGAAATATTTCAACCCCCTCGAGTCAGGAGGGAAAAATGAAAACTCGAAACGATAAACCAGATGGATACCATCTGGCAAATCAATATTTTAGGTCATGACCAGAAATTCTTATGTTCACCAGAATCAGCTGAATATCAGGCAGGCAGAGGATTTCAAGGCTTCATGATTTGCTAAATCCTTAGACATCGCGGGTACCGCTGGGGGAGCGTATATCGTCGATCATCTTCTGAACATCTAGTGGTGGTGGTGGGGTGAAACGACTGACAGTGATGGCCACGATAAAGTTGAGCACCATGCCGATGGTCCCGATCCCTTCGGGGCTGATCCCGAAGAGCCACTGATCGGCCGTGGCCGTCGGATCCACAAAACGGAACCAGATGATATAAGTCGCTGTGAATCCGATCCCGAGTAGCATGCCGGAGATCGCCCCCTCTTTGGTCGTGCGCTTATCAAATATTCCAAGGAGCAAGATGGGGAAAAAACTGGCCGCGGCCAGGCCGAAAGCAAATGCCACGACTTGCGCCACAAATCCAGGTGGATAAATGCCAAGAATCCCAGCCACGACCACCGCAAAGGCCGCGGCAATGCGCGCCATGCGCAATTCCACATGTTGGGGCATGTCTTTCCACATGACAGATTTCAGCAGGTCATGTGAAACCGAAGCAGAAATCACCAGCAGTAACCCTGCGGCGGTTGAGAGGGCGGCAGCCAGCCCACCAGCGGCCACAAGGGCCACTACCCATGCAGGAAGTCTGGCAATCTCCGGATTCGCGAGAACCATAATATCTCGATCAACCGTGAGTTCATTGGTGTCAACGTTCCCGCTATATTGAATCAGACCATCCCCATTGCGATCCTTGAAGACAATAAGCCCGGTTCCCTCCCAGCTCTTAAACCATTCAGGCGCACTCGTATAGGGTTGCTCGTTGAGGGTCACGATCATGTTCACGCGAGCAAACGCGCTCACCGCCGGCGCAGTGGTGTACAGAAGGCCAATAAAGATCAACGCCCACATCGCGCTCCACCGAGCCGCACGAGCATTGGGCACGGTATAAAAGCGGATTAAGACATGGGGCAGCCCCGCCGTACCCACCATCAGCGCCATGGTGATCGCCAGGACATCGACCATACTTTTCTTCCCGCCCACCCATGCGCCGGTGTATTCGGGCAGTCCTAAGTCACGGTGGATGGCGTCGAGGGTTTCGAGAAGCGCCATGCCCGCGTACTGTCCTTCAATCAGCGTCGCGCCAAACCCGATTTGTGGAATGGCCCAGCCGGTCATCTTCCATGAAATCGCTATGGCAGGAATCAGATACGCCACAATCAACACACAAAATTGGGCCACCTGCGTATAGGTAATACCCCGCATTCCCCCAACGACGGCATAGAAAAACACGATGCCCACGCCAATAATGACCCCGATGGTCACATCGACTTCAAGGAAGCGTGAGAAGACGACGCCAACCCCACGCATCTGTCCAGCCACATAGGTGAACGACACAAAAATGGCACAGAAGACCGCAATCACACGAGCGGTTTGAGAATAGTAGCGATCACCGACGAACTCCGGAATCGTATAGCGCCCGTATTTACGCAGATAGGGGGCGAGAAGGAGGGCTAAGAGGACGTAGCCACCAGTCCAACCCATAAGATAGATCGTACCCGTATACCCCATGAACGAGATGAGCCCGGCCATGGAAATAAACGAGGCCGCACTCATCCAGTCGGCAGCCGTCGCCATGCCATTCGCGAGTGGGGGAATACCCCGCCCCGCAACGTAGAACCCAGCGGTCGTTCCTACGCGGCTCCAAATAGCAATCCCGATGTAGACGGCAAAGGTGATGCCGACAAGCAGATAGGTCCACTCCTGAATGTTCACTCAGCCGTCTCCGAGGAATCTTCAGGAACGCCGGAAGCCGGGCTCTTATCCACGCCATGACGTCGGTCAATACGATCCATCGCAAATGCGTACACAAACGTCAGAATAATGAAGACATAAATGGACCCTTGCTGCGCAAACCAAAAACCCAGAGGGAAACCGCCGATATGAAATTGATTGAGCGGCTCGACAAAGACAATGCCGAGAAGATAGGAAACAACAAACCAAATGGAAAGCAGCACAACCATCAAACGAAGATTCTCATGCCAATGAGTATGAGAAGATCGTTTTGAGCCGATATCGTGAAGCTTGTTTGGTGGGGATGGGTGACTCAATCAGTTCTTTTCCGGCCTGAATGCGTTCTAGTCTGGGTATGAACGCATACTTTTACCAGGGTTCATCACGTTCCAGGGTGTCGCATCGTAAACTTATCGAGGGAAATAGCCCCAATGCCTATTTTCGATACACTTCTTTTCGATGGCGAATTTTCAAGACGAGAATAAGAAGGACTTCTTTCTGGATTTCGTAAATCACTCGGAATTGACCGGTTCTCCACCGGTACAACCCTTTAAACTCTCCGGTTAAGGCCTTCCCTAGGTATGGATCTTTGGCCAGAACCTTTCCAATTTGATCTAACGTTCGTTTTTGGTCAGCCTTGGACAGAGTTCGCAAGTCTTTCTGGACAGATTTTTTGAATTGAACCTTAAACACCCAAAGTTTTCTTCATCTGCGCCAATGACAAAATTTCTTCATCCTTATCAGCCCGTCTCGCCAGTGCCGTCTCGTAATCTTGATATTCATCAAGATACAGCGCCAAAGCCTTCTTCACGAAATAACTCTTTGGACGTTCCGTTTCCTTCGAAAGTCGCTTGAGTCTCTTCTCTAATTGATCATCTAACCTCAAAGTAAGGACAGCCATAATCCCCTCCATGTATTACATTGTAATACATGAAATACTACAGTAGATAAAAAGATGAAACAAGAGGCTTGATTCTACTTGGAAATTTCAGGAATCTGGAGATTGCTTCAGCAATTTTTCATGGAAGATTTATGAAAGTAAGGAAAAAAACTGAACATTCATAGCTTGGTAGATTTTTCAGTCAGTCGAGTGGAGTATCTATGCTCTAAACGGCTTGATTCAAACAATACGCAGTAAGCCCTCCTAAAGGAAAATATATAAGGGTCCTGACACCTAAATTTTTGAGCTCTATTTAATCAATAAGCCACGTTTGGATCGTGAAGCAGAAGAGCGCCGAAAGATATCCAAGAAATACGAACGGTGGGTACATGGACACTATACGGTTGAGGAACTACAAGACATGAAGACTGAGGAGTAATGGCTTGAATTCAAGCCACCCGCTACGTGCAGTCTTGGTTTCTCGTCATGGTCCTAGGTGAATTGTCTGAGTAGATTAAAGCAATAACGCAGGCCTGATAAACATCTAGCAGGTTCCTCGAGTGAGCGGTACAGTGGGGAGTGGATCCAACCTCTTCTCACCTTTCCAACCCAAAGGAGGAGCCATGAAGCCATTCTACGGCGGGATTGATTTACATGGAAACAACAGTGTGGTGGTTGTCTTGGATGAAGCGGATCACGTGCAGTATCAGAAGCGCTTGCCGAATGACCTGAAAGGGATACTTCTTCAGCTCGCCCCTTTCCAGGCTCAGTTGCAGGGGCTTGTCGTGGAATCCACCTACAACTGGTATTGGTTGGTGGATGGGCTGATGGAGGCGGGCTATCAGGTGCACTTAGCCAACCCTGCGGCGATGCAGCAGTATGCCGGGCTGAAATATACCAACGATGACACGGATGCGCGCTGGTTAGCGCACCTGCTGCGCTTAGGGCTCTTGCCCACGGGATATATTTATCCAAAGGAGGAGCGGGCGGTCCGCGACCTCCTTCGCAAACGTAGCCAACTGGTTCGGCAGCGGACGATGAATCTCTTGCGTATTCAAAACTTACTCCCTCGCAATACGGGCCACGCCCTGAACGCGACCCAGATCAAGCAGCTCACGCCGCTCATCATCCGCGAGTTGATGCCATTTCCGGAACAAGCCCTCGCTCTTGAAGTGACCGTGGCGGTAATGCAGCACTTGGCGGAGCAGATCACATGCGTGGAACGAGCGGTGCATGCCCGTGTGAAGCTGCGCCCCGCGTTCCAATCGTTGAGGACCGTTCCGGGCATTGGGCCGATTTTGGCGTTGACGATCATGCGGGAGACCGGCGCGATCGCTCGTTTCCCGACCGTGGGGAAATTTGCTTCTTACTGTCGCTGCGTGGGCAGCACCAAACTGAGCAATGGCAAATGCAAGGGCCAGGGGAACACAAAGAATGGCAATAAGTATTTAGCCGGGGCGTTTGTCGAAGCCGCCCACTTTGCCATTCGCTACGAGCCACAGATTGCCCAGTTCTATCAACGGAAACGGGCCAAGACCAAGGTCGTGGTGGCCCGCAAGGCGGTCGCACATAAACTGGCCCGAGCTTGTTATTACATCATGCGGGATGCTGTGCCGTTTGATGTGACCCGCGCCTTTGCCTAACAGGATGATCGGGATGTGGACGTGAGCTGGCATGAGGGTTGGTTGACAACCACGAGGCCTGATTGGCCGCGTTCCCATCCCTGTTCTTCTCTCGCGATGAGAGAGACTGAGTCGCCTCGCGACTGAGCCAACAAGGGATTGGCACCATGAGGGGGGGAGCCATCTCTCCTCGGGTAGCCACACGATTTGGACCCTTTCGCATGGACAGTCGTCGGGTACTGAGGATTGTCTGGGGCACGAATGTGCCAGGGGTTCTGAGGAGCGTGGCGGCGGCCAGCATCTTCTGAGCCTTGATCCTGATGGGTGACTGGTGCGCCTCAGATCATGAAGGCGACACCGACTCCAAGGAAGATCCAGGTGCGAATCAGGTTTCTCGTCACGGAAGACGAAGAGCAGAGAGCTGAAAAAAGAAGAACGCGAAAGAGAGGAGTCGTGCGCCTACTTGACAGAGCCTGCTAATGGGTGACCCTACTAATTGTGCCGGACGTTGAAGTTCCTGCAACCGTTCTAAAGCTTTAATCATGTTGTGACGACCTGTCAAATTCGCTCCACCAGCATCCGCACGATATTCTCGCCAACGACTAAACCAACGAACGATAAGAGTGGCTAAAAATCCAAGTATCGTTTGAGTGATCATATAGGTGAACCCACTACTGTCTGGTTAAACAAAAAATGAGGCATTTCTTCTCTCTAACTCGTTGATTTTAAAGAGGGACGATTGATGTGATAATTTCAAGTCGACACCAGCCTTCATTGCTCGAATTCTCGCTCCAGTCATAGGTTATAGCAGATCAACACGTCATTTAACCGGACACTAGTGAGGTGAACCGATAACCAATGCCACGCCCAAAACCATAACCTGTCTCGTTGTAACTCCCGCCACGTCGGCGGTCCACAAGGGTAGAAATGATTTGCGAGAACACAATGACAAACGTATTGACCACGCCTTGAATTAAGGACAGGGTCACCATGTCTCCATTCGCCACATGGCTCACTTCGTGACCTAGCACGGCTTCCACCTCGGCCTTCTCCATCGTGTTCAACAATCCAGCACTGACCGCGACGAGAGCGTTGCTTTTTTGGCTCCCATCGTAAAGGCATTCGGAGCTGGTGACTCAAAAATGGCAACCTCAGGATGACCAATCCCAGCCTGGTCTGCTTGCTCATGGACTGTCCTGACCAACCATCCCTCAGTCTCGTTACGTGGTGGCTTGATGACCCGTGCTCCAGACGACCGTTTCGCCATTGTTTTTGACAACATGAGCGAGATGAGTGATCCCGCCATACCAAAGATCCCCGCCATAATAAGCATGGGCATCCAACTAGCCCCTGGTTGATTCAGCCCGAGAAACGTGATGATCAAATTAATAATAAACAGAACAGCAAGATTAGTAGCGAGAAATAGGCCAATTCGCATCATGATGTCTTACTCCAATCTATAAAATTCTGAATAATGTCAAATATCACAGTAAGAAATTCATGTAGTCTAGCATTCAACTGACTTAGAATTCCTCCAAAAGATATATAAATTCACTAGGGCGTGTTCACAATTAGAGCAACCAGATCAGGGTTGCGGCCAAAGACAGAAAGGCCTGAAAGTGGTGAGCCAGCTTTTCATAGCGAGTGGCCAACCGACGAAACTGCTTCAGCCGTTGAAAGAAGCATTCGATGTCTGCTCGAGCTCGATACAGATACTTGTCATACGGGCGCTGGATACGCCGCGACACTTTGGGGGGAATCACCGCGGTGGCTCCACAGTGTTCAATGGCGTCCAGAACAGCTTGCGCATCATAAGCTTTGTCGCCCAGGACGGCCCCGATTCCGCTCAAATCAGTCAACAACACTGGCCCTTGCGTCACGTCCGCCGCTTGTCCACCCGTAAGCACAAATCGCACCGGATTGCCCAAGGCATCAACCAAGGCGTGAATCTTGGTGGACAACCCACCCCGTGAACGCCCTAACGCTTGATTCTGCTGCCCCCTTTTGCGCCCGCAGCATGTTGATGTGCGCGGACAATGGTGCTGTCAATGGCCACCCATTCAAAGTCCGGATCAGCCGCGATCGTGTCGGCGACTCGTTGCCACACGCCTTTTTTCGCCCAGCGCGAAAAACGCATGTAGACGGTATGCCACCGCCCATAGTCTTCAGGCAAATCTCGCCAGGGGGCACCGGTACGCATGATCCACAACACGGCTTCCAAAAATTGCCGATTGTCCGCCGCGGTGACGCCACAGTCCGTCGCCTTCCCCGGCAACAGATTTTTCAGTTTGGCCCATTGGTCGTTCCGCAATATTGTTCGTGCCATCGTGCCTCCTGCACAAGAAAGGGTTCATGATGGCGGAGAATATACCGGAACGGGCATTAATTGTGAACACGCCCTAGTGTCTGGTTAAGAATCAAATAGATTCAATTGGTTACGAAGCCGTTCGTCCTCCCTGTTGTTATTTCCGTCGAGAAAGTCTTTGTTTAAAGGGATTTTCTCGAACAGGGTCACCGAAAAAATCTGTAGCAATGTGTAGAGGGAGGCCTCGAGGTGGAACCGTTTCTTGACGATGGCCACCAGGACGTAGATCGAGACCGCGGTCCAGATCTGCACTTTCACGGCATTCGCTGAAGTCCCGTAGAACTGGTTGATCCGCAGATGCTGTTTGATCCATTTAAAAAACAACTCGACCTGCCACCGGGCTTTGTACAGGGCACAGATAGTGGCGGCAGGCGGACCAAAGAGGTTGGTGAAAAAGACGAGCGTCTTGCCAGATTCGGGATCTTTGAATCGAATACGGCGCAAATGAAGGGGATACTTGTGTTGCGTGTAGAACCCGGATAACACAATCGTCTGATCGCACAGAATCCCTTGCTGGCGATTGCTGGGGGCTGAATAGAGGCGGCGACAATCGGTATTTGACTTGGGCCGGGTGACAAAGAAGGCCCCAGCCTGATGAAGCGTGAACAGCCGTTCGAAGTCCAGGTACCCACGGTCCATGACGTAAATGGCTCCCGGCTCTGGAAGCAGGAGATCGAGGGCATGCACATCGTGCAGTTTCCCATCGGAAATATGGATAAAACTGGGAATGGCTCCACGCAGATCCAACAAGGTATGCAGTTTGACCGCCGCTTTGGTGCGGCGAAACGAGGCCCACGGAAACAGCGTCAGACACAGGTCGATGGTGGTGGCGTCGAGAGCATATACGGTATTCGACAAGTCCAGCCCCAGGTCTTCGGTCTTGTACAGAATGCGGGCTTGCGTGATCAGGCGTTGAGCGAAGTCGGCGTAGATGCGCCAGTCTCGGCGCTCGTTGGCCTCGGCCAGTGTGGCCCGTTTGACCGGCGTACGAAGACCCATGTGGTACAGCTTGGCGGCTTGCGCGGCCAGACAGACCTCGATATCGCGCAGACTTTCGCGATAGGTCAACTGGGCAAACGCCAAGATCCGAAAGTGTTCGGTGCACGGCAGTGTCCGCACCCGGTAATCGCCGTCGTAACGCGTGACGAGTCGAGCAAAGGTGGTCCATGGCAAACAATCCATCAATTGTGCAAACAAGGTCTGGCCGACATACATGGGGCATCCTCCAATAATTACCGAGGGGAAGCCTGCATGGATGTGATTCTGAGTTCAAGTCGACACCGCTATGTTTTGCGAAAAAGATGAAATGATTCATGGACTTACACGGCAACGTGGCGCAATTAACCAGACACTAGTGATATAAATTAGTACAAGGATCCTCCTTTTCGGAGAGTGCGACTCCTTGACCAAAGTGGAAGTTTATCAAAAATTTTCCTGAAACTATCTATATCAGGAACATCGAAATCAGTGAATGCGAGCACAAATATCTACATATTTAAAGACAACAGACAACACTAACCTTTCCCCCAAATTCATGAATTTCAGGCCATGTAACCTAGATGGCTCAAAATTTTCTTGTAGATCAATAATAATAATGCGAACGCTTGTATCCCGATGAACTTACCCGACTCCCCAATCAACTTCGCCAAGAACATCAAACTGAATATCATTGGAGGTTGTATCCATAAAGATAATATAAGTATCAATTCCGATACTACCCAACGCGCAATTCAGATTCGGTATTGTTGCCAACTTCCTTCGGCCCACTAAAATTTTCGTTGATTATTAACATTTTCTTGCATATTTAATGTAACATCCATCAGCACACACCTTGGCCTAGATGTTGCTTAATTCATTGTTAGCCGGGAGTGCGAAATATAATCTTCTTGCTTTGAACATTTAACTAGGAGGCTTCAGATGGACAACCAATTTCCAGTAAACGATCTACTCCGAATTCAGCCAGACTGGGTTGCCGACCCTGTTCCACCATGGTTTTTCGATCGCTTTAAACTTGGGAAAGAATCCTTGACGGAAATGGCTGTGCTTTGCGTGGAGAATCAACGAGGCATGCATCAACACCAAATAGAAATCTGCAATAAGGCCATTGAAGCCATAAAAAGAGCAAAACAATAGTCCCAATCAGTTTTTTCAAACCCACTCCCGGCTTTTTATCTAAGGAGTTATCATGACTAAACTTTTGATCCTCAACCAACAGCAATTAGATTCGATAACGTTCAAAGGACCAACATCAAATCGTCCAATCTTGCTCATCGGATTTCAAAATCAAGGTAATCTGGGGATCGGGTATCTCGCTTCTATGCTCATGAAACACGGCTATCCAGTGGACATTCTCGATTTCGAAGAACCACCAGAGAAAATTATTGAATTTACTAAAAATAGGAACCCTTTGCTCATTGGATTCTCACTCATTTTTCAGTTTTACCTCCCTCGGTTTTCTCAACTCATGGAGGCGTTAAGGGAACAGGAGATTGACTGTCATTTCACCATGGGTGGCCACTTTCCAAGTTTAAGCCACGAACAGACATTACAACTTGCGCCTGAATTGAATAGTGTTGTGCGATTTGAAGGTGAACAAACTCTCCTAGAACTCGTTGAGTGTATCGCCCATTCGACTGAATGGCGTAATCTTCCAGGGATTGCTTATCGAGAGAACGAAAAAATCCAATCAAACGAATTACGCGCTTTGGTGCATGATTTAGATGACTATCCCTGGCCGTATATGCCAATCGACTCGAAAAACATTCTCGGGAAAAAGTATATGCCGCTATTGGCCAGTCGTGGTTGTGCGCGAACCTGCTCCTTTTGTTCCATCCATATGTTTTATCGATCGGCTCCAGGGAAAATCGTCAGAACACGGAAACCGGAAAATGTTGTCGAAGAAATGAAAATGCTTCATGAGACACGTGACATCTCTATCTTTCTCTTTCAAGATGATGACTTTCCCTTGTTCGGTCCGTCTTGGCGTCGCTGGACACAAAATTTTGTAGATGAGCTCCATCGTCAACACTTAGCTGATCGTGTCATTTGGAAAATTAGCTGTCGGGCAGACGCCGTAGAGCGAGAACTATTTATGGCAATGCGAGATGCTGGGTTATACCTAGTCTATATGGGTTTAGAATCTGGATCAGAGGATGGCTTAGATACGCTCCATAAGCAGATCACGGTGGAGCAAAATCTTCAAGCAGTTTCGACTCTCGAAGAATTAGGTATTATGTGGGAATACGGGTTCATGCTCTTTGATCCTTCGAGTACCTTTGAATCCGTGAAAGACAATATCAGGTTCCTAAGAAAAGTGGTGCAGTTCGATGAAATCGCTGTCACATTCGGAAAAATGCTCCCCTACGACGGCACTCCAATAAAAGAGGAGCTCATCAAAACAGGCAGATTTAAAGGCGACATTACTCGTCCCGATTATGACTTCTTAGATCCAAGGATGGGTGAGTATTTTGACGAACTCAGCCAGCTCACATTTTCTTGGGTCAACGGTATGGAGGCCCCCAACCATCAGCTGAATACGTTCTGGCACGAATTGACGATCTTAAAACATCTTTACCCACCCGCTGAAGGATTAGAAGAATATACGAAATTCCTTCACGACAACACTCACCAGTATAATGACACAATGCTCGCCACACTGGAGCAGATCGTGGAAACCTATGAACTTGGAGTGTGCACTCGAAGCCGCTACCCGTTACATTTCCTTGACCGGCACCAATTTCTCTCGAACTTAGAACGAGGTCGTAACGCGTTCATCTATCAGAATCAAGAAATGATGTTGAAAGCATTAGCAAAGGAGGGGGCACTTGTAACGGTTTAGAGATACCTTCCCTGGACGAATACCAAACAAACAGGAGAAAAAAGCATTTGATACCACAGGTAATTCCAAGTGATCTTAATAGCCTATTAAGGGATTCTCGTCCAAAAAAATAGAAGCAAGTTTGCGTGAGTCTTTTCCACGTCTCAACTGTGATGCCCTTATCTCATACGTTCTAGGGCCTGTTAACACTAATGGATTCCATTATGGTATACTGCGGCCATGGAACTTACTCACTCGCAGTACCAGCTCATTGAATCGGTTTTGCCGCGCCAGCGTGGCAATGTCTCCATGCTCAATCTCCAAGTCCTCAATGCCATATTATATGTGGCTGAACAGGGGTGTAAGTGGCGCGGGTTGCCCAAGTCTTTTGGGAATTGGCATACCATCTACACTCGCATGAATCGCTGGGCGAAACGTGGGGTATTGGATCGGGTCTTTGCCGAGTTGCAACAACAACAAATCATTCGCGTCCACGTTGAGGCTGTCTCGTTGGATAGTACCGCCGTCAAAGTGCACCCCGATGGGACGGGCGCGCTCAAAAAACGGGCCGCAAGCCATCGGGAAGTCCCGCGCCGGGTGGACCACCAAGATTCATCTGGTTGCCGCGGATGCTCGGACGGCCGTGAGTTTTGCCTTATCCCCGGGTCAAGCCGGGGATGCGCCCGAAGGCCGGAAGTTGTTGAAGGCGACCAAGTTGTCTGCGAGGTATGTCATCATGGATCGAGCCTACGAGGGCGATGAGACACGCCAGACCGTTGTGGATCTGGGCTGCACGCCCGTGGTCCCACCAAAAAAGAACCGGCGCGAACCATGGGAGTACGACAAGCAGCTGTATAAGCAACGCAATGAAGTGGAGCGGCTATTCCGTCGACTCAAAGGCTTTCGTCGGGTGTTCTCGCGCTTTGACAAGCTGGACATTGTTTTCACATTCTTCATCAACTTTGCGCTGATCATTGCTGCATTGAGTAGTGTTAACAGGCCCTAGATTAACTTGGCCTTTTAATCACCATTTTTTTGATGCGGAGAGGAGTGTGGTGAGCTTTAAGCCAAGGAGTTCGGCTGCGCCGCCGGTGCCATAGATTTTCCAGTCGGTTTATTCTAAGGTTTTTTCGATATTGGATTTTTCGCGATGGCGCACGTCATCTTCGGTGAGGATCTCGTTAGAATTGTCTTCATTTTCTTGAGGCTGTTTTGAATGCGGGACTGATCTGCTTAGGGAAGAAGCTCAATTTTGGTTAAGGATTACTAAGCTCTTAGCTTTTCCCCAATCAGAGAGAAGCTCATTCCTATGGAGGATTGCCTATTCTGTGACAAGAGCCTGGGCACGTATCGGCAATCGTCCTGAAAACACGGTCAAGGTGTTTACCTCGATCAACGCTTCTTGGCCTGAGTACTCAGCATAAAAATGAGGAGGATTGTGGTCATCGAAATACATCTTGATCACAATCCCATAGAAGCGGCAGATTTCAGGCATTCACGCCCGTCTTTAAGTTGGGAAACACATCCTCTGGCGATTTTTTTGTGAGTCTCATATAGAGGGAATCCGAACACAGATCAATATCTTCACTCCAAGTAATTTCCCCATGCGGTCCAATTTTGACCTCTTTGAAAAATTCCTGGTGATCCCAAGCCTTGAAGACACCCCTCCCTGCTAGATCGGACAAGTCGACTTCACCTGCTGTTTCATCATCATAGCGAAGCCATAGGCGGAAATTTGGAAGTGGTTTGACTTCTAATGGTTTTGGCATATTTAACCCTCCAATAGATTCATGATCGTACCTAATTCCCATCCATTCGAAGAGGAGGAGATACGAACTATCATGAGAGAGAAACTGCTTATTTGTTCACAATCGTTTTCCGTGTGACTGTCAAATTCTTGGGCGCTGCCGGACAAGAAAATTAAAAAAGCCACGCCCACCACAGCGGTCTACTCTTATTTTTGGGAAGCATTACGCTTGTCTAGCCATTTTTTGAATGAGGCCTGACTCTCTCCTGAAGCGTGCCCGGCAAGTAAACCTTCAATGCTAATATCTTCATCCAGGTTTTCCCAATGGATGCCCTCGCCACCCCCAATCAATCTCCAATTGTTTCGTTCTTTTGCGGTCGCGTGAACAAGCCTGGGGAACCATGCCAAAGGGACCGAAATGGTTCGTCCATCCCCAAGGTCGACAGTTAAGGTATCGTCTGTCACGTTTACGTCTTGTGCACTGGGGATCTTTTGGCTAACGACCGAAGTACTCATTCCATGCCTCCACGAGTGTTTCACAATTCTCTTCAATAATCTTTTGAATTTTATGAATTTGAGCGCGCTTGAATCCTCCGCTCTTCTGTAACCTAATCGGGTCCAGCCAGAATTTTGCAATCATATTTTCTTGCTCAACATGTATATGCATTGGCTCATCACGATCACCGGCATAAAAAAAGAACCGGTAAGGACCAATTCTGAGAATAGTTGGCATGGTGTTAAAGCGCCATTTGATTTATTTTCTTCATGTCACATCGAACGTGATCGACTCATAGACTTGTCATTCTACTCTACCCCATTTGTTTAAGTAAGTTAAGGCCATCAGCCAGAACTCATTTCACCCTACCTTTTCAATCCCCATTTTTTTAATGCGGGAGAGGAGGAGGGTGGGCTTGAGGCCGAGGAGTTCTGCTGCACGCCGGTGCCGTAGATTTTCTAGTCAGTGGGTTGTAAAGATTTTTCATTATTGCTCTTATCGCGCAAGCGAATGTCCACAAACGAAGCGGGGATAGGCAGATCAGGTTCGCCCATCAGCTGGGTGGCTACAAGAGAGTGTTGAATAATACCAAGCGCCAAGGACAAATTTACCCAAGACTACTTCTGTTCCCAAGGATTTCGGGCCTGATCAAAAAAGTCGTCCAGCAAGACCGCAGCCTTTCCCGGCCTTCGTAGCTCACTTCGGCGGAGTAGGCTTTGCGCCCCAAAGCTGGCTTCAGCGGCGAGCGCGAATGTCGAGAACGCCGCTGGCGGTTTTTTTCAACAGGCCCCTACAACATTCGGGTCATCAGATCACCCAAAACCTGATTGTAACGCACCGGATTGGGGATCGGAGACCCTTCGGCTAATAAACCATAGCCAAGGAGCAATTCCGCGTAATCGGATAACAAGGTGTCCGTCGGATCCTTCTCGAAACGTTCTTTGAGCTTCGTCACGATCGCATGATCCGGGTTCAGCTCCATGATCCGTTTTTGCTTAGGGACGTCACCCTTTTGGAGCAATCGCTCGAGCTGGGGGCTGAAATCATTTTCAGCTCCCACCAAGCACACTGGTGAGGAAGTGAGACGATTGGTTAACCGAACTTCTTTGATGTGATCCTCAAGTTGTTTCTTCAATAGTTCGAACAAATCTTTGTATTGTTCTTGAAGTGTGTGTAATTTTTCCGTGGTTTCCTTCCGCTCGTTCTCGTCACCGAGATCAACCGCGCCTTTTCCGACGGACTTGAGTCGTTTACCTTGGAACTCGAACACATATTGCACGAGGAACTCGTCCACGGGGGCGACCAAATACAACACTTCGTATTCTTTGGCTTTGAAGGCTTCAAGGTGAGGTGAGTGTTCCACCACGCTTCGAGATTCCCCGGTGATGTAAAAAATCTCTTTTTGATCGGGCTTCATTCGTTGCACATAGGCTTCAAGTGTGGTCAAGGTTGTTGGATCGTGCGACGAGGAAAACAACAACAAGCCGAGAATCTTGTCTTTGTAGTCGGTGTCAGCGACGCCTTCTTTCAAGGCGTTGCCAAAAAGTTCCCAAAATTTGAGATATTGCTCGGCATCATCACGTTGAATTTTTTCGAGCGTTTCGAGAATTTTTCGGGTAATCCATTTTCGGATTTGGTTGATGTACCGATCTTCCTGCAGACGCTGCCTGGAAATATTCAGAGGTAAATCAGCGGAATCCACAATTCCCTTGATGAATCGCAGATACCGTGGGAGGAGTTCCTCACAGCGTTCCATGATCATCACCCGTCGCACATAGAGTTGAAGGCCAAACTCTGATCCATGGTAGTGCAGATCGCTCTGGGCCTGCGAGGGGATAAACAAAAGTGTTTGGTATTCAATGTGACCTTCAGCATGAAAACGCAACGTTTTCATCGGTTCGGACCAATCATGCGAGACATGTTTATAAAACTCGGCATATTCTTCGTCGGTGACGTCGCTTCGCGTCCAAATCGGTTTCATAGAATTCAGCGTTTTGTCTTCCACCACGGTAGATGTTTGACCATCGGGTTTAGGCAGGCCCTGTTCGTCCTTTTCAACGTCTTCCCGTTCAACCTTGAGAATGATCGGGAAAGTCACGAAGTCGGAATAGCGCTTCACGATACGTGTGAGCACCCATTGATCAGTAAAATCTTCGATGCCGCCTTCGCTGTCAGTGGGTAACAAATCCAAGCTCACCGTGGTGCCGTAAGTGTCACGTTGCGTGTCTTCAAGCGTATATTCGCCTTCGCCAGTTGATTCCCAACGGGTCGCGGTGTCTTCGCCGGCCCGGCGTGTGATCACAGTCACCTTACTGGCAACCATAAAGGCAGAATAAAAGCCAACACCAAATTGGCCTATCAGTTCGGTTGCCGAGTCGCCGTCAGAATTTTCTTTGAGTTTCTCCATCAATTCACGTGTGCCGGACTTGGCGATGGTGCCGATATGCGACACAATCTCGTCGCGGGACATCCCAATACCGTTGTCGTGGATGCTCAGTGTGCGAGCTTGCGGATCGGTATCGATTCGAATTTCTAGAGTTTCGCCAGCTTTGAGTAACGTCGGCTGTCTGAGGGCTTCGATTCGCATTTTATCCAGCGCATCTGAAGCATTGGAAATCAGCTCTCGTAAAAAGATTTCCTTATCGGTGTACAGCGAATGGACCATCAAGTGTAAGAGTCTTTTAGTATCCGCTTGAAAGGTATGCGTTTGAGCGTGAACCGTCATGTCGTTCGATCTCTTTTTTTTGATCCGTAAGATACGGCGAACCTAAGTCGCCTTGATTACCGGTTGCCGCAATGGTGTTGGATTCCCATAGGACTTGAGCCTTATGAGTTCGTCTTGGCCCTACCCATCAGAAAGATTTTACCGAGAGACGTGTGGTGAGTCGAGGCCTCTGGGGTTCGATCACCGATGGCCTGACGAAAAGAAGGACGCCTGAATTTTCCTGGAAAATTTAAAAGGGTAGGGAAAGAACTGGGAATTAAGGGGGGGGGCAGTACTAATAAAAGATACGCCCCCAATTCAGGAAGGGCAACAGGTAAAATTAAATCTTTCAACAACAGCTTGACCCCCTAGTCTTATTTCTTCAATAGCTTGATCCACAAAGTATTAATGCAAGTGTGTTATTGAAATTGGTTGAATTAAGGGAATTCAATAGCATCGGGAGCAATGGGAATTATTGCCCCGTATTCTGATGGGGCCGATCCAGAATATTCCCTAAACATAGGGCTAATCGCTACTATGTCTCCTGGATCAACAATAGCACTTGCTTTTCCCTTGATCTGATCTCCTATAAAACCAAACCGAAAATTTGAACGCGAGGCTCCTTTTGTTATTGCCTCTCGTCGTGCAAAGCCTAGAACTCCGAATAAAAATAATCTATCAAATAATAGGTGTATCTCAGACTGATCTTCAAGCCCCAAAACCCTTTTTATCCTGTCCAAGAGTACAGTTACTTCCATTGTGCTTGGTCGCCCATTTAGTGATGCTAATAAATTGGAAATCCCAGAATTTTCTACCTCAAGTTGATTCACGACACTTGTTGCAAGTTCCTTGTTAGCTTTTGCCACTGTTTGGGGGATAAAAGTGGGATCTACCCTGAAAGCATTTGATCGGGCATCCCAATCGTCAAGTATTAATTGCAAATGACATAGAAATTGCCTTGGTCTATAAAGAGTATGCCTAAGAATATAATCCATTGTATCTTCCTCAATTTTATGGGTTGGATTGAATACCTTTTTGGGCAAACATTCCTCCCAGATATGGGCGAAGACATTACTCTTTATTCTTGAGTGAATTTGCAAACGCTTGATGATAAATTTTTCAAAGTCTTCCCTTGTCCACCGAACATAATCTGTAGTTCCAATATATTTGTCAGAATCCCAAATCGCTGCATGAGCACCACTTGTCAGCTCAGCAGGTAAAAAAGCCTTGAATGAGAAAGCTTCTTTTATTAGAAGACTTCTGGGGGGTTTTTGAACCGCATCGACAAGCCCAGCGAAAATAACCATTCTGGATTCGGCAGAATGCTCAACGATTGTATCGAATCCATCGACGCAAACAAGGATTTTTTTCCTAGATTCTATTACTCTATTTACGACTCTTTTTAGTACTGATTCTAGCAAGGAAGAACTTGGAGGGTAGGTATCTAAGGCTTTAAGTTGCTCTTCAGTTAAGCCCAGAAGCGATTCTTTAGAAGGAGCATTGTCTTCAGAACATGCATCTACAATTCGATCAAAAATTCGTTGAACTTGTCCTAACAGCCGAATGTTTGTGCCTTTCTCTCCAAAACCCTCTTTTGAAAGTGCAGCTTTTATGTCATCTCGAAGGATGTCTCCCTCTGGCAGTTTTTCAACCAATGCTTCTATGGCGTAATTTATTAAAACATTTTGCCAAGTTTTTTGTGCAAGCCTAGAAACTTCCTTTTTTGCTGTTTTTTGGAGTTTCGTTAGAGAATTATAAAATTGAGAAAAACTGATAGCATCCATATCTATGGTTTTAGTCGAGTAATAATGATTCCCTTTGAGTTCTGTTAAAGCACGACGAAGAGCCGTTTTGCCCATGCCCTTTGCGCCATAGATTATAGAAATATCCCTAGTCAGGATTTTATCTACTTGCCCAGAATCCACATAATGCTGTCCAAATTGTTGGTCATAAGCAGCATCAGGGTCTCCTAAGAATCTTCTTTTATTTGCCATTATTCCCCTCCTCATGGCTAATTCTGGCATTTTTTGCCGCTCCCACAAATCCCAAAAATGCTGCGGATGTGACTAAGAAAATCATCATCCGGCAAAATATCAGAATGCTGGAATCCTTAATTAAAGCCTGAAAAGCAATAATGGCTGAACAAATAATTATCAAAAGACACACGAGCCACAACAAATTCATAAATGGTCTGGAAATAATCCTTTCGGTTTTTTTTAAGTTCTGCTCATAAAGCATAGGGGTTTGAAATGACAAGAAAATTGTTACAATTGCCCATTCGGGTGATGTGAACAGAAAACCAAAATTCATTCGATGAATACTTTCTAAGGCAACATAAATTCCAACCGGCAATACAATTTGAAAGTAGTCAAAACATAATTCCAATATTGACTTTTTTGTGATGTTAGATTTGGTCATGTTTTATTGGCTTCCCTATAAGGTATAATTAAGGCAAATAAACGTTTAACACACAGGATATTAATAATCCAGCTTTAGAAATCGAGAAAAAAATACGTTTGGAATTTTTTAAAGAATTTTTTTCGCAAAAGAAAATCGTCTAAAAAAATGGAGGGAAATATACGGGTCAAATATATTGTTTTACGTTATTACCGTAATGTTCAGTGAAGAGTATCGGAGTTATTGGATTTACTGAATAGGGAAATTATATATCAACAGACTTGCTAGACTAGTGGAGAAGGAAATTGAACTTACTACTTGAATTCAAGGGAATAGCACAAATCTAATGGGTCTTCTCAATCCCCATTTTTTTGATGCGGGAGAGGAGGGTGGTGGGTTTGACGCCGAGGAGTTCGGCGGCGCCGCCGGTGCCATAGATTTTCCAGTCGGCTTGTTGTAAAGCTGTTTCGATATTTCCTTTTTCGCGCAGGCGCATGTCTTCGTCGGTGAGCACTTGGTTGGGACTATCGCCATTTTTCTTGATGGGGGCTTTGAGTGAAACCCCACTTCTGATTTAGGGAAGAGGCTCTATTTTTCCCAAGGGTTCTAAGCTCTTGGCTTTTCCCCAATCAGAGAGAAGCTCATTCCTATGGAGGATTGCCTATTCTGAGACAAGAGCCTGGGCACGTGTCGGCAATCGTCCTGAAAACACGGTCAAGGTGTTTACCTCGATCAACGCTTCTTGGCCTGAGTACTCAGCATGAAAATGAGGAGGATTGTGGTCATCGAAATACATCTTGATCACAATCCCATAGAAGCGGCAGATTTCAGGCATTCACGCCCGTCTTTAAGTTGGAAAACACATCCTCTGACGATTTTTTTGTGAGTCTCATATAGAGGGAATCCGAACACAGATCAATATCTTCACTCCAAGTAATTTCCCCATGCGGTCCAATTTTGACCTCTTTGAAAAATTCCTGGTGATCCCAAGCCTTGAAGACACCCCTCCCTGCTAGATCGGACAAGTCGACTTCACCTGCTGTTTCATCATCATAGCGAAGCCATAGGCGGAAATTTGGAAGTGGTTTGACTTCTAATGGTTTTGGCATATTCAACCCTCCAATAGATTCATGATAGCACTCAGGCCCCATGAGACCAAGAAGTTGCGTAAGTCATGCAAGGCTTTCCTTCGTGAATTCCTCTCCTAACTTCACCCGACCTTTTCAATACCTATTTTTTTGATGCGGGAGAAGAGGGTGGTGGGTTTGAGGCCGAGAAAGACAGTGAAGTTGTCAAAAATCAGGCAAAACAAACACCTACTCCAAATGGGCTCAAAGACTAAAAGCAAGCATGAGAGGTGTGTGAGGAATCAGTAAACCAAGGCACTCAATTTAGGTCGGATCAAGACGTCTCTTTATCCACTGTGGGTCTCGACCGCCATAGACAACGGCTAAGATCACAACTGTCGACTCTTCCACTATATAGAAAATTTTGTAAGGGAACCGCTTGATTAAATGCCTGCGAACCCCTCGATAGATTTCGGGAAATACCAAAGGTGTTCGCTCTAGAAACCGAAGCCCAGCATCGACCTGTAAAAGAAAATCATGCCCCAAGCCTGTTCGTTGTTTTTCATACCAATGAAACGCTACGGACAAGTCCTGTTCCGCTTCTGGACGGACAAGGAGGCTAAAGGCCATGTTGGCGAGTTAGTCGCTGGTAGACATCTCCCCAAGGAGAACCTTCGGTAGGATTCTGATGATAGGCCTGTAACCGCTCATCAAGTACGGTCTTTTCCGCTTCTGTCAGATCCAGGGCTTCTGCCTGATTGGCAATCGTGTCCCAAATATCTTCAACTAGTTGAATGCGCTCCGGTATGGAAAGTTGTAGAGCGTCGGTTGCTTTCAGTTTATTCATGCTCTTTTTCAATCGTTGATGGGAATTACCAGAATCATGAAATATTATAGGTGAAGTCCAGTTGTAAGACAATTTTCTTGGATTGAGTAAGCAAAAAAAACCCTCTTGAGAATGAAGTTTTTCGTGTCATTGCCATTAACCATCACCCGACCTTTTCAATCCTCATTTTTTTGATGCGGGAGAGGAGGGTGGTGGGTTTGAGGCCGAGGAGTTCGGCGGCTCCGCCTGAGCCGTAGACTTTCCAATCGGTGGATTATAAGGCTCTTTCAATATTCGCTCTTTCGCGGAGGCGCATGTCTTCGTCGGTGAGCACCTCGTTGGGATTGTCGCCATTTTTCTTGATAGGTGTTTTGATTGATGTATTAGTAATAGGGTCAGAATAGGGTCACCCATTAATGCAATAACGCAAAGCCTGCCCCCATCATTTAACGTGTCTTCAAGTATCTGACGTGCAAGCACCATCGAAAACCAATATTTTTGATGACCTATCTACCCAACTAGCGGTGTCAGTTTATAGAGCCGCCCCAGTCTCCCGGCTTTTTTCAGGTCTTCCTGGCGAAGCGCCATTCGAACCTCATCAAGTTTCTGGGCATCCTCCAGGGATAAGTAGGGAGCCCACCCTACGTCTGAGTCAATTAACTCAACATCAACTTCCGCCGCATATTCTCCTTCGCGCAGCAATTTGACGGTGGCTCTTTTATTCATGATCTTCTCCTCTTAAAATCATCGGACCATTGTTGTTTATCCTGATCCCAGGTGGAGCAATCTTGGGTATTCACCATTATTTTTGGGAAGCATTACGCTTGTCTAGCCATTTTTTGAATGAGGCCCGACTCTCTCCTGAAGCATGCCCGGCAAGTAAACCTTCAATGCTAATATCTTCATCCAGGTTTTCCCAGTGGATGCCCTCGCCACCCCCAATCAATCGCCAATTATTTCGTTCTTTTGCGGTCGCGTGAACAAGCCTTGGGAACCATGCCAAAGGGACCGAAATGGTTCGTCCATCCCCAAGGTCGACACTTAAGGTATCGTCTGTCACTTTTACGTCCTGTGCACTGGGGATCTTTTGGCTAACGACCGAAGTACTCATTCCATGCCTCCACTAGGAGTACGGGTCAAATCTGTTGTTATGAGTTTTCCTTGTAGGTCTTCCTGCCATTCGACGCAATCCGAAGATTTGCGAGAATTTTGTACTATTTACAAACAGACTTGCCCCTTACTTCCATTCTACCAACAGGACTCAACCAGCCGACAGGAGGCAAGGCCGAAACAAACACCACCCTTCCTGCCGTTTCTAGGTTTCGGTACTAATCGTTTTTATATGCTTCTTGGCTATCGTATCTTTAGACATGCACCTGTGCCTCGATTGACGACCGACGACGTACCCGTGACGGCCGCACGGTAATCTCTATTTCCTGTTCCAGCCGCTCTAGTATTTTAATCATTCGATCAATGCTAAATTTTGCGAGGTCAGCATTACGAATACGTGCAATGTCCGCACGATCAATACCTGTGACTTCTGCGGCTTGGCTATTGGTTAACTCCCGTTTATTCAAAATCCTCATAATCTCACCGGCGAGTGTCGCTCGTGCATGTTGGAGTTCTGGATTTGGTAAACCGACATCGCGAAACGCATTGCCGCTCCCCCGTTCCAGTTCAATTTGTTTTTTCTTCATGCGATTTACTCCTTAATGCTTTTAATCCGCTCTTTAATAAGATCAATTTCTTTTTTAGGCGTGGCCATACCTTTTTTTGATTTCTTTTTAAAGGCATGGACAACCCATATATTTCCACCTACTTGCACGGCATACACAACACGATATGCATCCGTGGCATATTTAATAGCCGCTTCAAAAACTCCGGCTCCTAAACCTTTTATGGGTTTTGCTAGATCGGCTTTATCGCCTTTGACGGCCATCGTGATCGCTGCAACCATTTTCTGTTGAACAGGAACAGGAAACTTCATAAAGTCCCGTTTTGCCGCTTTGACCCATGAAATGGGTCTCATTCATAGAATGGTGGCACATATACCACCAGAGGTCAACACTTTTTTTCTCTCTCCTCCCCTCCACAACACGCGGCTTAACCTCTTGAGAAGCTTTTGGGGTCATTGCTTAACTTTGCACTTTCTTTTCACAAGGCTTCTCCTATGGCTCGTCTGTTGTGTCTGAAGTATGAGGACGACGTCGATCATGTGACGACCTGTTGGAATGGAGGGCAGATCATTCATCGTGATGCCGCAAATCGGCATCGATTTCTCAATTTCTTGGGGCGTGAAGTGGAGCAACAATAATAGCGCTGCGACGAACATTGCTTGATGGACAATCAACATCCTTCCCTGCTCACAACCCACAACCTCGGTCGGAAAACAGGACAAAATCTACCACCGATGCATAGTTAAGCAATGACCCCAAATTAGTAGTGACGATGCAAGAGACAACAATGCTTAAGAATTTTTCTGGCGAGAAGGATCGACGATTTTCAGAGATGGTATTCCAAGTCGAAAAAATCCGCGATCTCGAGTCAACAGGACATCAGCTTGATGGAGGGCATGCGCACCTATCAAAAAATCTGCAACCATCCGCGTCCTCTTCCCGCCTTTATCTCGATAGATCTTCCACAGTTGTCCTGCAGTCATGGAGGCATCAGCTTCCAGAGGAGAATACCCTATTCCAATACCTTCAAGGGCTTCTTGTGCCATGGATCCTGTCGGGAACAAAGAAATCACTTCTGCCCACACAACCTCACAAGCAATGACCGATCCCTCCTGAATACTGGATCGTAGACTTTCTTTCGATCGCTCACCATGGGTCGGATCTGCACCAAAAATATCGATCAGAATATTCGTATCAATGGCCGTAATCACTGTGGATCCGGTTCACCCCGAAGAACGTTCATGATCTGATGAGTCTTTCGTGTCGTTTTCAAAATTCCAAAAACCGCATCGACGGGGTCAGACGAGGCAGATTTCGTCGCAATGAGCCTCCCTTTTTCTTCGTGAAACTCAAGGATTTGGCCAGCATGCAAACCAAGACGTTCACGAAGTGGCTTAGGAATCGTAATTTGTCCTTTCTCGGAAAGAATGGCTTTCATACATATATTGTATGAATTCCTACTTTTAGTGTCAAACATTCATGGCATGGCAGTTTTTTTCAGTCATTCGAGCTGCACATCTATTCCCCTAACCACCCTGATTTCAAAATTACACAGGAAGCCCTTCAAAAGGAAAATATAATAGGTTCCTGACACCCCATAAGAACGGTGGGGTCATGGAGAGGATACGGTTGAGGAACTACAAGACATGAAGACTGAAGAGTAATGGCTTGAATACAAGCCGCCCGCTATATGACGTCTTGGTTTCTGGTTATGGTACTAGGTGAATTGTCTGAGTAGATGAAAGCAATAACTCAAGCTTGACCCTGCTATACGAGTTAGGTGTCGCTCCCGGCTGAGGGTTGAGTGGAATAAATCAATAGTGCAAGGTAAGCCAGAACAGAAGTGCGCTTACTTGACAGCGCCTACTAATGTGTCACCCTAACTTGAGAAAAGCTCGGTCACGGGAAATATTTCAAGAAAGGTCATACTGTGATTCCTTCAGCAAACTTGATTTAATGTATTAAGTTTTTTAGAATTTTCATGGCGTTTCGAAATATCATAGGAGCTCCCGCTCCAATGAAAAATCCTTCCCAAAACTGAAGCGAGTTACCGCACTTTGAATTTAAGGCAAGGAATAGCAGAAGACCTAAAACTGGATGAAGAATAAATATTAGCCAATAGACAGGATCTTTAAAGTTTGGACGTTTGCTTGGAGGTAACCTTCGAGCCTCGACTATTTCAAGTATCCTATAGGCAAGAGCCCCTAAAATAGGTGCAAAATAGAGCGGCAGGTCGGAAAGAATGTCCACGGATTAAGTTCACTTGTTTTAAGTAAAATTTGGAGTGGGAAATTGTACTAATGAGTGATCTTCCGCTAACACATTTCATTGGTTATAGCACTCAGGAGCCTTCTCGGGAAAGAAGCCTTTCTTAGATAGTAAGACTTAGTGGTGTAAAGATCCTCGTCGTCTGCTCTCGCTCCCACCTCAAACTCCTTTGGGAACGCTGCAAGATCTTCCACCTTTTCCAATAGCTCCTCAACCTTAGTAGGACTGATTTTGAAATCATTTGCTAATTCATTAATAGAGCGGCCAAGTGTACCAGGCTGCTCAAGAGCGTAAACTATTTGCCATTCTCTTCGTCGATTTATTTTTTTCAACTGTTTATCTATTTCTTTGTGATCTAGACCGGTTTCCTTGGATAATTCTTCATGATTCGCAGAAGCACCCAGCACTTCTTGAGCAACGATCAATTTTGTCTGATTCTGTAACGTAGTGCGAGTCTCAATATGATCTTCAGTATAGAAAGTAAAGAATTCTTCTGCAGAAGTAATTTCCTTCTTAACAATTAGTTCATTCATAAATTCATCCACTATTTGCTCTACACCCGGTTCACCCTCATCCATCCATACTTCTTTGCTTTCTTGTTGCATAAATGGTTGTATATAGCGGATGCTCGATTCCCTATCGACAGAAATGTGGTTCATTTCATCTCTGAAGAAAGTAATAAAGAGCCTCATTTTTTTCTTCGTCTCGGGATGCCCGAAAAAGAAAAACTTAAATACTGGTCTAATTTTTATAAAAATTCCTGCTAAATCATCGAACTTTATGTTATTTTCTTTGTGAGATTGCCAAGTTTTCTTAAACTCTTCCAAGGTAGCGTCATGCTCATCAGCAACAGCGATGCATGGTCCCGCACTTATCCAAATATCTACATCCTCCCCAAGCTTTTCGTTAAAAGTTAGAAGCATGGTAGGGTGATCATAATACCGTGGGCTAAATTCTCCTGAACAAATTACTATTTCTCTTTTCGCCTTTTTAACAATTCCCAAAGCATTTGGTAGCTTTTCCGCAAAACTCGGTGTGTTGCAAATCGCAACTGTACGCGAAAATTTTTTCAATCCTTCGGTCTGTTTTCTTGTAGAAATATTCATATTGTTAACCAAGCTAATACATACTTCAGCCGTAATAACACTTGTCTTTTACTCTAACCCTCAATTTCTGGAAAGACCAGTTTTGAGAAAAATAGGGTTCTCATAAGCACAAGATCAATACACTGAAAGTAGTAGTTAGTAATAATAATTAATATATAAGACTGTTTATTGTAATGTAATAAGCATCAAATTTTTTTGGCGACAATTCATTGCAGAACGCATGCGCCATTCTTGTTTGGGGAGGGACCAGCCTACAAAAGCACAAATTTACCTAAATTAGAGCACCAACGCAACTTTACAGCTATAAAATTAACAGTTTGTGTAAATTGTGTAAAGACAATGTAAAATGGCTCGACTATTAAGCAAGACTACTACTCATTTATCTAACCACACTTTTCTAGTGGCGCTTCTGAATCTATCCCAATCGCACTCAATCACATCAACAAAATAACCTCTGCATTCCTGGTGGTTCCTTAGCGCTCTATCGTGCTCACTCAAGTGCTCTTCCCCTACGAAATAGGACGATACCTCCATTCGTTCACGACCGTGGGTAAATGCCAAATAATGTCCTCAGGTGTATAACGATTCCGTCCTATGTCTCCAGAATTCTCCAGATATCCGAAACCCTAGCTCAAAATCTGATCTAGTTTAAAGGGGACAGGTCAAAGCAACACCAGCATCTACTCTTCTTTGAGGCGATGCTAAATATCGCAAAATAATTTTAGCATTTTATTCAATCTTATCATCCATCCCATTTGCTCCCAATATTTGTCCAGAGATAGTCAGCCGTGCCTCTTTTTATATCGATTCAACACCCTTTTTAATTTTGGCTTTTTCATGGAAGGATAATAGTCTTGCCAACCCCCGATAATTTCCTAGAAAAAAGAATAGATTTATGTAAATATTATTCGCATGAACTCCCTAACTGAAATCATTGAACCAACTGTTCGCACTCTAGCTAGTGTGATGAAAGACCGAGGTGAAGACTTGCTGGTTGCAATACTCCAACACTCCAGCATCGATATTCGTGAGACAAGCTATGACAATTGGGATGGCGGCACTTATGGATATACTCTTCATCTCCGAATTGCCATCGATTTATACAGTAAGATTCAAGAAGATATAGAATCCATTGAAAAAAAGTTGCTCGCAAAATTAGAGCCTCTTACTAGAGCCTATGAAAATGAGTTTTTGGAAGGAATCATCATTTCTCCTAAACTTCTTGAATTGTCTCCTGATTCAGATAATTTCACAAATGAAACCCCACTGGGAATTGGGACAATAAAGTTTTGGGAGCCAGGATACCTAAGACTTTTCCTAACACATCTATCTAATAAAAGAAAGATGGCCTCTGATATTCAAGAAAACCTAAAAATATATGGCATTTCTGCATTTGTTGCCCACGAAGATATAGAGCCAACCAAGGAATGGCAGGAAGAAATTGAGCTTGCCTTATCTTCTATGGATGCTCTAGCTGCTTTACTGACTGATGGATTCATTGAAAGCAAGTGGTGCGACCAAGAAATTGGGGTTGCTTTAGGGCGAAAGGTACTCGTAATCCCTCTGCGGATAGGAATTGACCCGTATGGTTTAATTGGGAAGTACCAGGGTCTATCTCTCGGGGATCAAAATATTGATTCGCTGTGTCACAATATCTTTTCTATTCTTCTAGAAAACAGCACCACAAGGGTGAGAATGACCACTGCTCTTGTCAACAAAACCTGCAACTCTAAAAGTTTCTCTGAATCAAAATCGACCGTTAGCTTGCTGAGTCAAGCTGCACCTAATATTACACCTGATATGGCTGCCAAATTAAAGCAAGCTGTAAAAGATAACCGACAAGTTTACGATTCTTTTAATGTGGCCGATAAAAATAAAGATCCCCGAGGCAAGACCACGGGGTATTAGAAGAGGGTTAACTGACGCAGGTCTTCTCTGGGACTGCCTTGGTTCTGCACATAATGTTCGACCACCCTCCAATTGCCGCCCTCTCCCACGGTGCCCACATAGTAGCCATCAGCCCAAAACTGCCCTCCCCACAACTCTGTCTTCAAGGCTGGTTTCTGCCGGAATAACTCGCGCCCGGTGATACTCTTGAACACTCGCACGATTTGTCCCGGAGCAATCTTCGGATGAGCAGAACATAACAGATGGATATGATCTC
Source organism: Nitrospirales bacterium (assembly GCA_965248225.1). GTDB lineage: Bacteria > Nitrospirota > Nitrospiria > Nitrospirales > UBA8639 > Nitrospira_E. Next base: position 986,942 of record CBDFIV010000015.1, on the reverse strand, counting down.
GATCACACCCCAATCGTTCAAACTCCATATCGTACCGCTCAGCAATCCCTCGCGTGGCTTCCACAATGATCTCGACAACATCCTCCGCTAATAAGGCCTTACGATATTTCACCGGAAAGACAATGTGATAATGAATCTGCCACGCACAATGACTCGCTTTGTGGACAGTACTTTCACTCACCCCCTAATTCTCGGAAAATAAGATCCCCGTGGCAAGACCACGGGGAATCGCAAGTTGAACTGCTTCTGGAGAAAACAAACCTCTAAAATAAAGACTCGACCCATTTTTTCGATTTTAAGATTACATCTAATTTTTTTTATTGACCTTTCCAATCCCCATTTTTTTGATGCGGGAGAGGAGGGTGGTGGGTTTGATGGCTAGGAGTTCGGCGGCCCCGCCGGTGCCGTAGATTTTCCAGTCGGTTTGTTGTAGGGCGGTTTCGATATTGGCTTTTTCGCGGAGGCGCATGTCTTCGTCGGTGAGCACCTCGTTGGGATTCTCGCCATTTTTTTTGATGGCCGTTTTGAGTGACGCGCCGCTGGCTTGCGGGACTGGAAAATCAAATTTGACCGAGCCGCATCGAGACGAAATCACCGCGCGTTCAATGATGTTTTGCAGTTCTCGCACGTTGCCCGGCCAATGATAGTTTTGCAATTTCAAGACTTCGGCCTGAACCAGATCTCTTCCGATGCAGTTGAGTTTCTTACGGACCAGAGTCATGAAAGTGGCCGCCAGTAGCGGGATGTCTTCTTTGCGATTTCGAAGCGGGGCCACTTCTATGGGAAATACATTCAACCGGTAATAGAGGTCTTGTCGAAAGTGCTTGGCCTCCACTTCTTGTGCGAGCTTCCGATTCGTCGCAGCAATGATGCGAACATTGACCTTTCGCGTGGCTTCCTCCCCTACCCGCTCGTATTCCCCTTCTTGTAACACGCGTAACAATTTACTTTGCATCTCTAGAGGAATTTCCCCGACTTCATCCAGAAACAGCGTACCGCCATCGGCGGCTTGAAACCGTCCGGCCCGATCTTTCATTGCCCCGGTGAATGCGCCTTTGGTATGGCCGAAAAATTCGCTTTCATAGAGTTCTCTAGGAATTGACGCACAGTTGACGCGTACCAGCGGATGGTCTTTACGCTTGCTTCGGCGATGAATTTCGCGGGCAACGAGTTCTTTGCCGGTTCCTGATTCGCCGGAGATGAGTGCAGTCGCATCAGTGGGTGCCACTAGTTCGATTTGTTCCACCAGATTGGCGATGGCCGGGCTCTGGCCAACAATTTCACCAAAGTTCTGTGCTTCCAAGACTTCTTCTTTGAGGAAGGTATTTTCCAATTCCAATTGGGCTTTCAGATTCTCAATTTCTTCGAAGGCTCGGACATTGGCGATGGCGACCGCCACATGATCGGCAATCATGCGAAACCACAGCGTGGCTTCATGGGAGACCGGTTCCCGATCGAACACAGCCAACGTCCCTAAGACCTCTCCTTTATAGATGATGGGTTGCCCGTGAAATCCGCGAATGCCTTCTTGCTTGGCCCACTCGGGTTTGGCAATCCATTCCAGATTATTTTCCAACTCATTGATAACCAGCTGCTCGCCGGTCTTTCCGATACGCCCCACCTTACAGACACCTAACGGAAATCGAGCAAAGTAACCATTGATGTTGGACCATTCCGTTTTGTCTGGCCCACGTGACCGACCCGCACTCGCGACCAAATGGAGACACCGGGTCTGATCTGGACATTCTTCTTGAAACCGGCATGTTGAACAAATGTCTCCAGGTCGAATCAGCCAAATTCTGGCAAGAACCACAGTGGGTCGATCTGCCAACCGCCGCACAATGAGCCACAACAAATCATTCAGCGATCGTTGCTGGGCAATTTCCAGCACCAGGCATTTGAGGGAATCTAAGGTCGTCGATGTTTGGCACTCTAGTTTGGTTGTGTCGAAGGCTGTATCCATAAGTGAAACGATAAACGAAATTTCGTGTACATGCAATGAGATTTCGTTAAACACGATATACCGTTGCTATCAAAAACTGTTTATTTATTAAATTTTCCATAAAAACAACATCTTGCAATTTTTCGTTGTGTGGCACAGTCATTGTAATACTACGAAACCATTGATTGAAATTTGTCACTCTGAACTTGAGGAAGGATCACACGATGACACGAATACCAGCCATTAATCCCGACCAGGCGACCGGTCAGGCTCAACGGTTACTACAGGGCGTAGAGACCAAACTTGGGTTTACACCCAACATTCTGCGGACTATGGCCAACTCGCCAGCCATCCTGCAGGGTTACCTGGAATTTTCCACTGCTCTTTCTAAAGGCAATCTTTCGCCGAAGTTTCGCGAGCAAATCGCCTTGGCGGTGTCGGAAGTGAATGACTGCCATTATTGCCTGTCCGCTCACTCGGCAATTGGGCGATCGGTTGGTCTGAGCGAGGAAGCCATCGGCGATAGCCGGAGGGCAGAATCTCCAGACCCCAAAGAAGCCATCGTCTTGGCCTTCGCCCGAAAGGTTGTTGAAGACCGGGGGTGGGTGAGCGATGAGGACGTGGCCAAACTCCGCAAGGTTGGGTTTTCTCAAGGCGACATTGTGGAACTCATGGCCAATATTTCCCTAACCGTGTTCACCAACTATTTCAATCACGTAGCCGAGACGGAAGTGGATTTCCCAGAGGCTTCTAAACTTGAAACCCGCGTGTAAAGCCAGACGATCAAAGATTTGAATTCATCACTCAACAATTTATTGAATAAAGGAGAAGAAAAATGAGCACACCAAACACCATCACACTTCAAGACAGACTGGAAGACCTGTTTTCGTATATTCGAGAAGGTCGAATTCTGGATGCGATGAATGAGTTCTATGCAGAAGACGCCACGATGCAGGAGAACAGTCTACCACCGACCGTTGGCCGTGACGCCAATTATGAGCGCGAGAAACAATTTCTCAGCACGGTGAAAGACTGGCAACGCTTCGATGTGACGGCCAAAGGGGTCGGCGACGACGTCACATTTTACGAAACCGTGATGGATTGGGTGACGACTGATGACACGCCGGTTCATGTGGAACAAGTGGTCGTCGCGAAATGGAAGGACGGCAAGATCATCTCCGAACGGTATTACCACAATCCGTAAATCCTAGATCCTCCCCTCCTTTGTAAGGAGGGGATAAAGGGGAGGTAGAAATGTGGAACAGGAGTGACAGTATTCCTCTCAACAGATTTTAGTCACTTGGACGAATCTATCTCACCTAACCTCTCCGTACAAAGGAGAGGGATTATTTAGAAAGATAATTCGAAAGACCAATATTTATATTTTTGAAAGGAAGCAGCAACATGAGCACCACATCTGAACTTGCACTCATTATTGGAGGAACCAGTGGAATAGGAAAAGAAACCGCCAGGCTCTTGGTGGATCAAGACATTCCAGTCTGGGTGACCAGTCGCAAACCCACGAACGTGGAACAGGCCAAGAGCGAATTAGGCCAGAAAGCTGAAGGCACGTCATTGGATCTGTCGAATGCCGAACATGTTCATGACTTTATTGGTAAAATCGAAAAGGAAACGCGGCACATTAAATACTTGGTCAATGCCGCAGGGACATTTTCTCCCAAGCCCTTCCTAGAAATGACAGGGAAGGACTACGACCAGTATATGGATCTCAATAAAGCCTTCTTCTTGATTACCCAAGCGGTGGCCAAAAACATGAAAGTTCACGGTGGAGGGAGCATTGTCAATATTGGCTCCATGTGGGGGAAACAAGCCATCAAAGCCACCCCGTCCTCGGCATATTCCATGGCCAAGGCCGGTCTCCATTCCTTGACCCAGCATCTCGCGATGGAACTCGCCGACGATGGCATTCGAGTCAACGCCGTTTCTCCCGCAGTAGTTGTCACCCCTATTTACGGTTCATTCATTGAGCCGGACAAAATCGAAGAGACCTTACAGGGCTTTAATGGGTTCCACCCGATCGGGCGAGTTGGCAGGCCCCAGGAGGTTGCGGAAGTGATTGCGTTTTTGCTGTCAGAAAAAGCCAAGTGGGTGACCGGTGCAAATTGGGATGTGGATGGTGGCGTGATGGCGGGTCGGAATCAATAAATAACTTCACAACTCAACAAGAAAGAAGGGTAGAACAATGAAACGCTTCCTCGCAACATTCAAAATATTTCTAACCATAACGGCCCTCGTCCCATTGAGTCTCATTGGGACCATCGCCATGGGCATGGTCTCTTCACAATCGGCAAACGCTGAAGCGACTCAGGTTCAAGAGATTTCGGCGTCAAAAAGCTATCCAACTCTTCACAAGACCATCGAGGTGGATGGTCAAAGCATCTTTTATCGGGAGGCAGGGCCCAAGGATGCGCCAACCATCTTGTTGCTCCATGGCTTTCCCACATCCTCTCACATGTTTCGCAATCTGATTCCGCAGTTGTCGGATCGGTATCATGTCGTGGCGCCAGACTACCCAGGCTATGGGAACAGCTCCATGCCAACCGTCGATGCCTTCGACTACACCTTCGACAACCTCGCGAACGTGATGGAGCAGTTTATTCAAAAGGTGGGTTTAAAGACGTATAGCCTGTACCTCATGGATTACGGGGCTCCCGTCGGATTTCGGATAGCCGTGAATCATCCAGAGCGTGTTGATGGTCTTATCATCCAGAATGGCAACGCCTACGTCGAAGGCATCGACAATAATTTCTGGGAACCGATCAAGGAATACTGGAACGATCGCAAAGCCGTGAACAAGGGCCTCGACAACGCATTCTGGAAGAACGTCAAAGTCGCGTACAAGCAGCCCAATATGTCGAATGAGGACGCACTCCGCTTCCTCGTCACCTTAGGCGCGACGCAATGGCAGTACACCAACGGGGTTCGCAACAAGGAAATGATCAGTCCTGACAACTGGCACGTGACACAGAGACTTCTTGATCGGCCAGGAAACGTAGACATTCAACTGCAGTTGTTCTATAGCTACGGCTCAAATCCACCGTTGTATCCCAAATGGCAAGCGTATCTTCGAAAACATCAACCACCGACATTGATTGTGTGGGGTACGAAGGATGAGATCTTTCCGGCTGAAGGTGCCCATCCCTATAAACGTGATTTGAAAGACTTGGAGTTTCATTTACTCGACACGGGGCACTTTGCCCTCGAAGAGGACGGGACAGTCATTGCCAATTATATTCGCCACTTCTTCGATACTAAAGTAGCTAGCAAGAAGTAAAAAACAGAAACTGATCATTTTTTTTAAAATTAAATATTGCCAAATCTAAAGGAGACTCATCATGCCACTCACACTCACTCTTACAGAAGGTGTTTTGCCAATTGGAACCGAAAAACAGGCTGTGGCACGTATCACCGATTCTATGTTGAAGTGGCATGGCCTCACCGGCAACACAGTCATGACCCCCAACATCACCGCGACAGTACATGTGCCCCCTAAAGGATCCACATTTTCTGGTGGAGAAGAATTCGCCGGCGCCTGGGCTGAATGGAAGGTGCCATCGTTCGCATTGAGCAGTCGAGAAATACAAATAGGACATTTCAAGGACATCACCGCTATCATTCACGAACTGTCTGGTGGCAAACAACCCAAGGATAATATTTATGCCAACGTGGTCCATGCCGTCGACGGAGCCTGGAATCTTGATGGCCAAGCCATGACGAACGAAGAACTGGGTCAGGCAATTTCTAAGGGCTAACGTCGCAAGAAAAAATCACGAGGCTTGGACGACAGTAGATGAAAAGAAACATGAATATTTTTCTGGACTCCCATTAAACAAGGAACCTGACCATGACCAAACTTTTTGAGCCACTCACCATCGGTTCCCTGACGTTGCCAAACCGCATCATCATGGCACCATTAACCCGGATGCGTTCAAAGCAGCCAGGAAATGTTCCTCACGAGCTCAATGCTGAATATTATGCTCAGCGGGCTTCTGCCGGGTTGATTATTTCTGAAGCCACGCAGGTCTCTCAACAGGGCCAGGGCTACCCGGCTACCCCAGGCATTCATTCTCCTGAGCAAGTCGAGGGTTGGAAACTCGTGACCGATGCCGTGCATCAGGCTGGCGGCCGGATGTTTCTTCAGCTCTGGCATGTTGGACGAATCTCTCATCCCTCTCATCAACCCAATGGTGCATTGCCGGTTGCGCCCTCGGCCCTTGCTGCGGAAAACAGTGGGACGTTTACGGCTGATTGGCAGGAAACGCCTATTTTGGTTCCGCGCGCACTTGAAACAGATGAAATACCGGGAATTGTTGCTGATTACAAAGCGGGTGCTGAAAACGCCAAAGCGGCTGGTTTTGATGGCGTGGAAGTGCATGGCGCCAATGGGTATTTGTTGGATCAGTTCCTTCAAGATGGTTCCAACGTACGCACTGACTACTATGGAGGATCTATTGAGAATCGTGCCCGTCTGTTGTTGGAAGTCGTTGAGGCCGTCATCGAGGTCTGGGGGAAAGATCGTGTCGGCATACGATTATCTCCCTATAACGCGTTTAACGGCATGAAGGATAGTGATCCCATCACGTTGTTTACCTATGTGCTTGGTGAATTGGATACACGAGGCGTGGCCTATGTTCATTTAATTGAGCCACGTGCAGCGCTCGCGGGCATGCAAGAGGATAATCTTGAAGACCAACCACACACAGCCTCATTGTTTCGGGGTGTGTTTAAATCTGTTCTGATCTCGGCAGGAGGACATACCCCTGATTCAGCCTTGGAATATACAGAAAAAAATTTGGCTGATGCTGTCGCGTTTGGAAGACACTTCATTTCCAACCCGGACCTCCCAGAACGTATCCGAAAGTCTGCCCCTCTCAATCCATATGATCGCGCCACATTTTATGGAGGTGAGACGAAGGGATATACCGACTATCTAACGCTAAAGGAACAAGTCGCGTAACGAAACAGCCAGTCAACATAGGAGGATCCAAAAATGAGCCACTACATCTTACTTCACGGTGCCTGGGAAGAATCACGAATGTGGGACGACGTTTCACCGATTCTCCAGCAAAACGGTCATACCGTCACGGCGATTGATTTGCCAGGCCATGGCACGAACAAACAGCTAGGTCCAGCGGTCACGACTTCAGCCTACAAACAAGCCGTGCTTGCTGTCATTGCGCCGTTAGACCATCAGGTGATTTTAGTGGGTCACAGCATGAACGGTACGCTGATCTCTCAGGTGGCGGAACAGATACCTGAGAAGATTGAACGCCTGATCTACGTCACCGCATTTTTGTTGAAAGACGGAGGTTCTGTTTTGGAAGCCATGCAAAGTGATCCAGCTGGCGAGGTCCTTCCGGAAATCATATTTTCAAACGATCAAGCCTACGCCACGCTTCCCGAGCCGGCATTACGGAAAATCGGATTTCACGATATCGAAGAATCAGCCATTCCCCGGCTTTTGCCAATGATGGCGGAATGGCAGGCAACCGAGCCCTTTATGGCAAAGGTAGAATTGAGTCAGAAAAATTTCGGGTCGGTACCTAAAACGTACATTCCCGCCGGAATGGATAAAATGGTCTCGCCCGCGTTCCAAGACACCATGATTGCAAACTGGGAAGTCGATTCCGTCCTTGATCTGAAATCTGGACACTTCCCTGCGTTCTCACAACCGGAAAAATTATCGACGTTGCTGCTTTAACCTGTGCTGTGATGGAGACAATTCCTATAGATCCAAGCACTCGTACAGACGGGTATCTATCAGGAGTGCTTTTCTAGGTATGAACGACGGCGTTCTCGAAGGTCTAAGCTGTGTTTGAGTACAGCTGAAGGACCGGCCGTTTTGCTGAAGGCTTCTAAGAAAAACCTATTTCATCTACTGGGCCATATAGAGGGATCAATCGAAGTCCTAGATGAATGTTGGTTATTCGTTCATCAAGGAAAGCACCTCATGTAAGGATCGGCTGACTTCCACCATATTATACGGTTTAGTAATCACACCATTAAACCCAAAGGTCCTGAAGTCACCCATGATAGAATCGGTAGAATAACCGCTTGATACAATGGCCCTCACACGTGGATTGATTTCCTGGAGTTTCCGAACCGCCTCCTTGCCCCCCATTCCTCCTGGAATAGTTAAATCCATGATCGCGGCCACGAAGGGTTGGTCACTTTCCTCTGCTCGTTTGTACAGCTCGATCGCTTCGACCCCATCACAGGTGACCTCAACCGTGTACCCAAGGTAGCTGAGCATACTCTGCAACAGGTTTCGTATAGATGGTTCATCATCCATCACCAGTACCTTACCATGCCCAGTCTGTAATGTAGTCGTTTCGTCTTTCCTGGCTAGAACGGCCTCAGAAGAAGCCACAACATACAGTGAGAACTTTGTACCCACGCCAAGTTCCGATTCTACCGTGATGTACCCACCGTGGTTTCTGACAATGGCATAAGTCGTGGCCAACCCTAGACCATTTCCCTTGTCTTTGGTCGTAAAATAGGGATCAAAGATTCTGGACAGATCGTGTTCCGAAATTCCAATTCCCTGATCCCTGACCGAGATTTTTGCATAATCACCCGCTTGGATGTTTGAATGTTGGTTGCTTCCTTCAGCATTTATGCTCAGATTTTCACCTTGAATGGTAATATGTCCACCAGTTGGCATCGCCTGTTGAGCATTGATCAGGAGGTTATTGAGCACCTGATTCATTTGTCCCACATCGATTTTGACCGGCCAGAGATCAGCCGGCAACAGAAACTCACATCGGACCTTGGACCCCGTCAGAGCGAATCCCGCAGATTCTTTGATAAATTCCACAAGTGAGGTCTGGGTCTTGATCGGGGCTCCTCCTCTGGCCAAAGTCAGCAGTTGTTGGGTAAGATCTTTTGCTCGTAATGAAGCTTTTTCTGCCTCGGTCAAAAACTTATATAGCGAAGCCACCGAATTCACCGAGGCTTTTCCTAGGGCGTGTTCACAATTAGAGCAACCAGATCAGGGTTGCGGCCAAAGACAGAAAGGCCTGAAAGTGGTGAGCCAGCTTTTCATAGCGAGTGGCCAACCGACGAAACTGCTTCAGCCGTTGAAAGAAGCATTCGATGTCTGCTCGAGCTCGATACAGATACTTGTCATACGGGCGCTGGATACGCCGCGACACTTTGGGGGGAATCACCGCGGTGGCTCCACAGTGTTCAATGGCGTCCAGAACAGCTTGCGCATCATAAGCTTTGTCGCCCAGGACGGCCCCGATTCCGCTCAAATCAGTCAACAACACTGGCCCTTGCGTCACGTCCGCCGCTTGTCCACCCGTAAGCACAAATCGCACCGGATTGCCCAAGGCATCAACCAAGGCGTGAATCTTGGTGGACAACCCACCCCGTGAACGCCCTAACGCTTGATTCTGCTGCCCCCTTTTGCGCCCGCAGCATGTTGATGTGCGCGGACAATGGTGCTGTCAATGGCCACCCATTCAAAGTCCGGATCAGCCGCGATCGTGTCGGCGACTCGTTGCCACACGCCTTTTTTCGCCCAGCGCGAAAAACGCATGTAGACGGTATGCCACCGCCCATAGTCTTCAGGCAAATCTCGCCAGGGGGCACCGGTACGCATGATCCACAACACGGCTTCCAAAAATTGCCGATTGTCCGCCGCGGTGACGCCACAGTCCGTCGCCTTCCCCGGCAACAGATTTTTCAGTTTGGCCCATTGGTCGTTCCGCAATATTGTTCGTGCCATCGTGCCTCCTGCACAAGAAAGGGTTCATGATGGCGGAGAATATACCGGAACGGGCATTAATTGTGAACACGCCCTAGGGAAATATTTCCCAAAATTCCCGTAAGAAGATTGTTAAAGTCATGAGCAATCCCGCCAGCTAATAGACCGACCGACTCCAGTTTATTGCTACGTAAGCGTTCCTCATCTTTAGTCTTGGAGTCGGTGATGTCCTGTGAAATCCCCATGATTTTTAGGGTATCCCCCTCTGGATTCATGAGAGGGATAAAACTCGCGGCTATAACTCTTGCCGGTCTTTCGCCGACCCTTTTGAATTCGAATGCTGATGGTTCCCCTTGGTAGGCATTTGACAGAAAAGCCTGAACCCGCACATGATCCTCTTGAGACACGCAGTCTAGATAAGGAACACCAATAAGTTGCTGTTCATCACTGAGGTCGAACAATTTGGCACCAGCAGAGTTTACAGACAAAAACCTTCCATTTAGATCAATCTCATGGATGCAGAAAGGTGCATGTTCCACCAAAGTCCTGTAGCGGGCTTCACTCTCCCGTAGCGCCGCATCAGCCCGCTCGCGTTCGATGGCATACCACATAGCTCGTACGAGGACGTTCTCATCGATCTTGCCCTTGACAAAATAATCTTGCGCTCCAGTCCCAATGGCCCTCAATGCAAGTTCCTCATCATCATTATTGGTTAAAATGATAATAGGCACGACGCATGCATTCGTGTGAAGACGTCTGCAGGTTTCAATCCCTTGGCTATCTGGCAATCCAGGGTCCAGCAGCGTGATATCGAATGGCGCTTTCTTCAACTGGGTTAGTGCCTCGTCAAGACAATCCACATGGGTGATGTCAATTTGTGCGGAAGTGCTGGTCTCCAGCACATCTCGCACCAGCAGTGCATCAGTGGGGTTATCCTCTACCAGCAGAACTCTCAGGACAGGGTTTCCCATAGTCGTTCACCCCCTTGGCAGCGTCACCGCCTTGAACCAGTAATGTTCGATTTTTCCAACGATATCCGTGAAGTTTTCGAAGTCAATGGGTTTAGTGATATAGCAGTTCGCATGGAGACGATACGATTCGAAGATGTCATCGTCTCGCTTCGAGGTGGTGAGTAGCACGACTGGAATTTGTTTCAGGCCATCGTCTGCTTTAATCATTGCCAGCACTTCCCGGCCATCCATTCTTGGGAGGTGTAAATCCAGCAGGATCAAGTCAGGACGTGGGGCATCAGCAAACGTACCTTGATTGCGTAGAAATGCCAGAGCCTCCTCACCATACTCGACGACGTGCAGGACGTTGCGTATCTGTCCCTCATGTAAGGCTTCCCGTGTCAACAGCACATCGATAGCATTGTCTTCTACCAACAGAATCTCGATAGGTCGGCCCATGTCCGCAGAATTCATGAAATGTGCCCTCATCCTAAAGGGATCGTAAAGAAAAACGTTGAACCTTTCCCTGGCTCCGACTCAAACCAAATACGCCCATGATGCCGCTCCACAATCTTCTTACAAATCGCCAAGCCAATCCCGGTGCCGGAGTACTTGGTCCGCGTGTGCAGGCGCTGAAACAGGACGAAAATGCGTTTAGCATATTCCGGCTTTATACCAATACCATGGTCCTGTACCCACAGAATCCACTCACGATCCCCACGTTTCACTCCCACATGAATGTGAGGGGAAGCTTCCCGACGGAATTTTAACGCATTACTGATGAGATTTTGAAAGACCTGCATCAACTGAGTGGGATGATAGGAGACTTCCGGAAGTAGATCGTACGTCACGACTGCTCCGGATTCTTGAATGGAACTATGCAAATCGGAAAGCGTTCGTTTCAGGATTCTGACACAATCTGTGGGCTCAAAATGCTGGTCGCGAGATCCCACCTTCGAATAGCATAACAGAGCCTCGATCAGTGCTTGCATTCGGCAAGCGCCACCTACAGCGTGAGTAATTAATTCATGGGCAGAGGCATCGAGTGAGTCTTTGTATCGCCGCTCTAGGATTCCCAAACAACCCGCCACCCCACGTAGCGGCTCCTGAAGGTCGTGAGAGGCGATATACGCATACTGCTGCAGTTCTGCATTCGACCGTGCCAACTCTTCAGCCTGGCGTTGCAACTTTTCCTCCGTCCGCTTACGGGCGGTAATGTCACGAATGGCACTGATCACTAACCTTCCTTCCTCCGTCTCCAACGGACTGAGGCTAATCTCCGCTGGGAACTCGGTGCCATCTTGACGCAATCCGAACAGGTCCCTCCCCGCACCCATTGGCCGTACGCATGGGTTGTGAGAATAATCTGCCCGGTGGGCCGAATGGGAACCCCGCAATCGAGCAGGTATGAGTATTTCAACTGGTTGTCCCAGCAGGTCCTTGCGGGCATAGCCAAACAGTTCCTCAGTCTGTGAGTTGACCAAGACAATCTGCCCCTCCGTGTTGGCGATGATCATGGCATCCGGCGCGGCCTCCAACAGTCCTCGAAACTTTTCCTCCGTCCGCTTACGATTGCTGACGTCACGCCAAATGGAATGGCTAAACAGGATTTCCCCTTGTTTATCCCGCATTACAGAGACACGTAATATCCCGTCGATATTGGTTCCGTCCTTTCGCTTCAATTGGAACTTGGCGTTGTGGCTCTCGCCGGTTTTTGCGAACACGTCAAGGGCGTTATGGATACCTTCTGTACAATCGGGATGATACAGGTCCAAGACAGGACGACCAATGATGTCTTCGCTGGAATAGCCTAGCTGTTTAGTTAAGGTTTGAGTGCACTGCGTAATCAACATGGATTTTTGATCCACCGAAGCAACCATATCTGGAGCGTTCTCGTACAGCTCCTTGTACTTTCTTCGAGAGTCTTTCAGTAATTCGTTAGTGATGTGAAGTTCGTTGGTTCGTTCTTGAACCCGTCGTTCTAATTCCCTGTGGCTTTCGCGTAGGGCAGCGTCAGCCAATAGGCGATCAGTAATGTCCTCCGCAATTCCGGCAATTCGGTCGACGGGCCCTGCCTCGTTCTTAACTGGACAACCACGATCCCGAATCCATCGGATCGTGCCGTCAGGTCGAACGATTTGATATTCCTCGTCAACAATTCCTTCGAACGCCTTTCCAAAAAAGGCTTCGCGAACTCGCTGTTGGTCTTCTGCAAGTATCGCATCAATCCAGCTCGTCGGTTGGTCATATAAACTTTGACATGTACGGCCCCATATCTCTTCGTATGCGGGGCTGATGTAGACCATCTCGTGTCCATCGATGCTCGTACACCAAAAAACCTCTTGGCTATGCCGTGCAAGCTGTCGAAACCTGTCCTCACCTTCTCGGAAAGTTTCCTCCGCCTGTCTTTGATCAATACCCAGAGCGATCAGTTTTGTCACTGTTCCCACCGCTTGCAGGGTGGCTTCCGAAAGTTGTTGACGCGAAAAAATCGCCATAACCCCAACCAGCCGATCCTCCACGACGAAGGGATAGCCAGCAAAGGCCACTAGCTTTTCTCGCTTGATCCCTGCCTGATCATGGACTCGGGGATCACCGCTCACCGCATTAGTAAAATATGGTGTACGTTCTTCGGCAATCAGGCCAATATTGAATTGACCGAGGGGAATGCAACTGTGGGAGTCGTCGACGAGTGTATACTTTCCAGCACTGGCCTGTAGTTCTAGTACATGTTGCTCTTTGTTGTACGTCCAGATTCGGACGGACGCGGCATTCAGATGATGGACCACGGCTTCGGAGCAGTAAATTACCCCGCCCAAAGGGCGGGGCTTTTGAAGAAATTTAAAACAACTTCATCGAGCAATACATTTGCACAAGGCGTCGTCGAATATCTTCTCGAATAATTCGAAACAGATATTGCTAAGTCTGGGCGATGTGCCATTTCGTCTCATAACCCGTATGGTTTGTTCCTTAAGCTGACATGCGCACAGGCAATCACAACCGTGACCGGCCGCCGCGGCCGGCTGAACGTTTCCTCCCCGCCCAAAGGGCGGGGCTTCCACGTTCGTTTTAGTGAATGCCATTGCACCAGGAACCGTCGACACCCAACTCGTGCGTACGGCCATGGACAACATATCTGAGGTAAGACGCCAGGAAGTACCAGGAAAAGATCCTCACGATGTACCCGCTTGGGCGAATTGGGCATCCTGATGATATAGGGGGACTAGCCGTGTACCTTGCGTCAGATCTTGCCAAGTGGGTTACCGGAGCTATTTTTAATATTGATGGCGGACTCACAACCAATTGAGTTGAGAAAAGGAGACTAGGATATGAAAACACCAATTAGTGATATTGCTTTTACCTCATCCGTGAAAGCCATTCAGGAGCGAATGGGATCACGCAGACAATATGCTCGAATGGAAGAGGGAGACGGATGGTCAAACACCATCACACAAGAGCTTGCGGATTTTTTGAGTCAGGTGGACTCCATCTATTTGGCCACGGCCAATGTGGACGGGAGACCGTATATTCAGCATCGAGGAGGGTCTAAAGGCTTTCTTAGGGTACTGGATGATCGAACCCTGGCCTTTGCGGACTTTATGGGCAACCGCCAATACATCTCATTAGGAAATTTGGCCGAAAATAATCAAGCCTTTATATTTCTGATGGATTATGCCACTCAAACCCGTATCAAAATTTGGGGAACGGCAGAGGTGATTGAGGATAATCTCGACTTACTTTCACAACTCACCGATTCCCAGTACAAGGGAAATCCTGAACGAGTCATTCGGTTTCATGTGGAGGCGTGGGATGCCAATTGCCGACAACACATTCCCCTGAAGTATTCTCAAGAAAAGGTGGAAGCCATCGTGCAACCACTCAGGGAGCGTGTAGTTGCGTTAGAAACGGAAAATGAGATCTTAAAAATTCAGTATTCAAATCGGTGTAAGGAATCAACAGAATAAAGAACCCCGCGGCAAGACCACGGGGTATTAGAAGAGAGCTAACTGGCGCAGTTCTTCCTGCGGCTTACCTTGCTGTTGCACATACCGTTCGACCACTCGCCAATTCCCGCCCTCACCCACCTATTGTTAGGAAATAAGATCCCCGTGGCAAGACCACGGGGAATCACAAGTTAAAAATACAGGAGACAATCAAATGCCAACAACCGTACAATCAACTGGAGCCCAATTGGACGCCATAAACGGAGTGGCTCTCAAGCATAAAGAAATGCCAGAAGAGGAACATCTGATCATGACTGAAGAATCGTTGGATTGGGTTGAAGAGTTTCGTGTTCTCTTTGCAAGCAAAGTTACTATCTATAAGAACGGCATTCAGAAGGCGGAGGCCATGTTTTCTAAGGAAGAAGAAGATTTTCTCTGCTCGATTGGAGCTACGCCTCAAGAAATATTCGATTTCGTGGAAGATTGGGCTGATGATGGCGTTCCTGATCCAGAAACAGTTTTGGCTCTTACCAAGATTCGCCGCGACTATTTCCTGAAAGTACAACAGGGAAAATTTTCTGAAAAGTTCAAGAGTGAAGACGATTTTCCATCCAGAAGCGCCTCTCTCGCAAGCCTGGATTGGTTTCCTCGCATCATTGAAAAAGCCAGAGCGAAACTTCGTGGAGAACTACCCGCAGACCTCATGTATAGTTGTGGGGGCGATCGGAGATTTCTCAACAAGGTTGGGATTAACCCCGTTGAATTTCTCCAAGTGGTGCGGGAGGCGGGAGATGATGTGGATCACATCGTGAAATTCGTGACAGACCGTTCAAAAATATAAAATGCCATAATTACTGGAGCGAAGATTGCTGATGCCACAAATTGTACGTTTTCATGAAACGGGTGGAGCCGAGGTCCTCAAACTGGAAGACTTACCCTTGGTCGAGCCAGGCAAAGGAGAAGTTCGTCTCAAGGTAGAAGCCATTGGGCTCAACCGCGCAGAAATCATGTTTCGAAAGGGCCAATATTTGGAGACCCCTCAACTGCCTTCGAGATTAGGGTATGAAGCTGCCGGGGTCATTGACGCAGTGGGGCAGGAAGTAGCAGATCTTCAGGTGGGGGACCGAGTCAGTACGATTCCTTCGTTCTCGATTGGACAATATGGCGTCTATGGCGAAAGCGCTATCGTCCCGGCCTACGCCGCTGCGAAATATCCTCAGACCTTAACAGCTGTGGAAGGCGCCGCCATTTGGATGCAGTACATGACGGCCTTTGGAGCCCTCATCGAATACGGCAAACTCAAAAAGAGTGATGCCGTCTTAATTACTGCAGCAAGCAGTAGCGTGGGATTGGCGGCCATTCAGATTGTCAAAGCAGCCGGAGGTATGGCCATTGCCACCACTCGTGGTGCCGACAAAAAAGCCTTTCTCCTAGAAGCCGGTGCAGATCATGTGATCGTAACTAATGAGGAAGATCTCGTTGAACAGGGGATGGCCCTTACCTTCGAGAAAGGTGTACGGCTAGTCTTCGACCCAGTCGCAGGACCACTATTGGAACAACTCGCTGCCATCACAGCGCCTGGAGGAATTATCTTTGAATATGGAGCCTTAGCTCCACATCCCACACCCTATCCGTTGTTCCCTGCACTGGCAAAAGGATTAACCATACGAGGTTATACCCTGTTCGAAATCGTCAAAAACCCAGGGATGTTGAAGCGAGGGAAAGAATATATTGACAAAGGATTGGAATCAGGTTCACTCAAGCCCATCATTGATCGAACCTTCCCCCTGGCAGAAATTGTCGAAGCCCACCGCTACATGGCCTCCAACCAACAAAAAAGCAAAATCGTTGTGACGGTGTGAATGGCCACCTTTTTTTTATCAGTGGTTGTCACATACGACACAACACATCATGGTCATGCTGATCCCCTGAGACACGTTCTCAGAGGATCAAGATCCTCCACTTTCACCTTTCCCCCCTCACGATTTGTTCTCTCATGAGAACATCACCAGATAGGAAAATGGGTTAAAGATGATGGATTTCCCGCTGTTCTATTGCTCGAGCGACCGACTGCACAAGATTCTCTCCTTGCACTGGTTTCATTAAATAGTTCACAAAGACACCCTTCTGAACCATGTTCGCCATTCGTTCCGTCTGGAACTTATGGGTTTCCATGTGTGAATCATGAGTGGCCACTTGCCAAAGCAATTTCGCCGCCGTACCGCCTAAGACTTCTGCACTCGGGTTTTTATGCTCAGCAATCAGTTGCTTCATGTCCGGACTCCCGGTCACATCTACGATAAGATTTGTTTGCTCATTCGCAATGAGACTCACAGGATTCCCAATGATCATGACACCCAACTCGCGTGCCCGTCCTAGTCCTACTGCGATTGGGTTCATATCCGTAATCCCAAGAATTTGCACCCCTGGCAAATGACTAAAGAGATCGAGGAGCGCACGTCCACCCCTTCCAGCTCCTAAAATGGCAACATTCAGATTCAGACCTGGTGATTGTTCTTCCTCACCCGATCCCGATAAGCCAATCAAGGGAATCGTGGAAAATTGCTGCCTGAAATAGGTCACCGCCTCCAAATTTTTGGGCTTATCAATATCGGTAATAATCACGTCAACGGCTAAGGGATTTTCTCCCCACCGAATGGCTTCCATCGCCTTTTCTCCATTCTCAACACTAATCACGTCATATCCCGTCTCCTCCAGCTGTATTTGCAGAGATTCTCTGACAGCCAGTTCCTCCTCGACAATCATGACACAACCATTTGATTTTCCGTGAGATCCAAACATCGACGTGGAATGAGTCCCTGACATGATTCACCTCCTAGTTACGGCTTTGCGGACACTGACATTGTGAGTGATGCTCCATCCATGGACCAACTGCCCTAGAAACAGAAAAGCCTTTCGGACATAAGGTGTCTCGAAAGGCTAATAGCGGAAGAACGTTGTGGAGGACTTCGACAACAAGAGCTTGCCCCATGGGGCACCTCCTCTGTTAGAGAAATAGCCTATGCCTAATTTTCAAGGAAGTCAAACAAGTAAGGAACCACATAGAAAATCACTTAACCATGAGCCCAAAATGGCCGATAACATTGTATGTCCATTTTTATTTTTGGCCTCGAAACCTCCTGAAGGTGGTTCCCATGATTGCATCAACTCCCATCAGACTCGTCCTCTTAGCTTCTGGCTGGATGAGCCTCATTTTAGGAATTATTGGAATCTTCCTTCCATTGTTACCCACCACGCCGTTTGTTCTGCTCTCGGCCTATTGTTTTTCCAAGAGCTCCCCACGGCTCCATCACTGGTTGCTCAATCAGCCACGGCTTGGTCCCATGATCAGAAACTGGGAGCAGCAAGGCAGTATCAGTCAAAGCGCAAAAATCACGGCTACCGTTTTCTTGGTAGGCATGCTTGGAATTTCCTTTTTGACCCTCAACCTTTCGCTCATAATAAAGGGGACTCTCATCTGTATTGGCACTGGCGTCTTAGGATTTATCTGGACTCGCCCATTACCACTACGCCATCTTGATGAGTTCGGCAATGGCCCCACTGACGCCAGCAAAGATTTGGTGCGGCTGGGCTGATCCATACATATAGGCCGGCGTGGTGATGATCCGGTTGCTCTGATCCACCACAAATTTCTCGACCGCACAATTTTGATGCTTGGCTCCGGTCTTTTCAATTTCGGTTGCGGTCCCAACGTCGTCGCCAATCGTCACATTCACACCCTTCTCCCCAAACGCTAACGCCATAATCGCCGGCGCAATACAAATTGCGGCAATCGGCTTTCGGCTCTCATGAAATTCTTTCAGAATCCTGACCACCTGCGGATCAATTTCGCCTCCACTCCCCTTCTCTCCAAAATTGCAAAGATGAAGCGCCGCGCCAAATCCTCCAGGAAAAGCCAGGGCATCGAAATCTTGTGCCTTCAACGTCTCTAACGGTTGAATATCCCCGCGCGCAATACGGGCCGCTTCCTGTAAAATATTTCGCTGCTGACCCGTCGACTTTTGCGTGAGATGGTTAGTCTCGGCCACATCTTTATTCGGCGCAAACACTTTATACTGTCCACCATGTTGTCCAATGGCAATGAGCGTACTAATAGCTTCGGTAATTTCGGCTCCATCCAAAAACCCGCAGCCAGAAAGAATAACCGCTACGTTTTTCATAGCCTCCTCCTTTGAGAATCAGAATGAATAATGGGGAAAATAATTTCAATTTCGAATATCCCAACTATTTCAAACATCTGGTACGCTAGTATGGCTTTATTTGATAGGTCAACTCTAGGCCTCTCGATTGACAAAGCGTTTTCCTAAATTCTTACAATCCCATTCACTGAGGTATCACATGCAACACGGTCAATTTGATTTTCGCGGAACTGGATTGAGTTGTTTATGGTTATTTCTGTGGACATGGATCCTCACCCTCCTCACCTTCGGCCTATTTTTCCCCTGGGCGTATTCTGCCCAACAACGATGGATTTCTGAGCACACCTTTATCGACAAGCGCCAATTGGCCTTTCATGGAACTGGATTCGGATTCTTTTGGAACTGGCTTCTCATTCTGGTGCTCACCATCATCACGTTCGGCCTCTATATACCCTGGGGGTTCTGCCGGCTCAAACGATGGCAAACGAATAATCTCTCCTTTGCCGATTTGGCAGACCAAGACTAGCCGGCACACTAAATCCTATGAACATGTTAATTGTCGCAGTGGGAAGCTATGGAGATGTCTTGCCGTTGGTCGGATTAGGTCGAGAGCTTCGCTCACGAGGGCATGCTGTCACTTTGTTCACGAATGGCCATTTCGCCGATTTGGTACAACAGGCCGGGTTACACTTTGTCGCCATGGGTTCGGCTGAAGAATACGATGCCGTCGCCAACCATCCAGATTTATGGCATGCCCATAAAGGTTGGCGAGTCATCATGAAACGGATGATGTCGGGAACTTTCCTGGAGGAAGCCTACCAACTTCTCTGCTCTCACCTCGTACCTGGAAAGACGATACTCATCAGTACCACACTCGGGTTCATCGCACGTTTGGTTCAGGAAACGCACCAGATTCCTCTGGTCACGGTCCATTTATCTCCCGCCGTCTTTCACTCCGCATATCAGGCACCGCGCATGCCAGGCCTCCCGCTTCCCGATTGGCTGCCCGTCACATTCAAACAAGGCGTGTGGGCCTTGATAGATCATCTCGTCATCGACCCCATTCTCAAACCAAAGCTCAATCGTTTTCGTCGGAAACTGGGACTTCCTCCCGTATCACGGATCTTTCATCATTGGTTGCATTCTCCTGACTTCGTACTCGGCCTGTTTCCGGAATGGTTTGCCGCCCCTCAACCGGACTGGCCTCCCTCAACCGTCCTGACTGGCTTTCCCTTATATGACGACGCTGGCGATTCTGTTCTGCCAACACCAATTCAAGAATTTTTAGAGACTCGCCCCCAGCCCTTGGTCTTCACACCGGGATCCGCCAATAAACATGGAAACTCGTTTTTCACGGAAGCGGCCCAAGCCTGCCAAACCATGAACCGACCTGGAATTTTTCTGACGCGTTACCCTGAACAACTTCCCCACCCACTACCCCCCGACATCATCCACACTTCCTATGCTTCGCTGAGCCAACTGCTGCCACATTGCGCCGCACTCATCCATCACGGAGGCATTGGCACATGTTCCCAAGCGTTACAAACCGGTATTCCTCAACTCATTCAGCCATACGCTTTTGATCAATTTGATAACGGAGCCCGCATCGAACAATTAGGCGTGGGGCAGACAATTTCCAAACGATTGTTTCGTTCGCCAACCATCTCCCGGCATGTCCAAGACATCCTTACGTCCACAGAAGTCGCCACGGCCTGTCTGACCCTCAAAAATTCATTCAAAAACACCAACCCTCTGGCGGAGAGCGCTATCCTGATTGAGAAGATATCTCCCTAGAATTTTCCAGCGGCGCCCTACAACTACGACCACTGAGACATCACTCTCTGTCAACTTTTTTCTTTATTTTTCTAGAAATAGCTCGAAGGGTTGATGACCTTTACAGGCGCTTGCTACAGTGCTTTTTCTATGCCAACACCAGCTTCATTTCAATTTCAAAAGAAAAACCCTAAGGCCGTGATCTCCACACCATTGGGGGATATAGAAATTCGGTTTTTTACCGACGACGCCCCACGCCACGTCGAAAGCTTTCTGAATCTGATCAGATTAAAATTCTTCGATGGCCTGTCATTTCATCGGATTATTCCTGGGTTTCTCATCCAGGGTGGAGATCCCCTGAGCAAGA
The DNA here is from genome assembly GCA_965248225.1 of Nitrospirales bacterium. GTDB lineage: Bacteria > Nitrospirota > Nitrospiria > Nitrospirales > UBA8639 > Nitrospira_E. Next base: position 966,074 of record CBDFIV010000015.1, on the reverse strand, counting down.
ATCCCGACCGCAGCCTGCATGGCACCGGCGGGCCGGGGTTTAGTCTTCCCCCAGAAACCAGCGATCGCCCTCATCGCCGAGGCACCCTTTCCATGTCCAAAGTACCACGCAACGAAGATTCCACTCGAGACATCACAGATAGCGGCTCACAATTTTTTATTTGCGTGGAAGACCAGGGCAGTCTAGACCGCACATATTCAGTCTTCGGGAAGGTGGTGAAAGGAATGGATGTGATCGATCAAATCGTGGCAGGTCCAACCGATGACCGAGACAATCCCCTAGATCCGATCAGGATGACGATTCGAGCTGAGGAATAACTGAACGTGAAAAGGGAAACGTGAGAAGTGGAAAGTAGGAAAGATAGAGTCGATGGATGGGAAGACTATAGATTTTCTGTTCCTTATATCCATTATTCCCGACATTTTTTATCGGGAATCTATCTGGGATTTATCAGATAGATACCTGCCAAAGACATGCAGGTATGACAAACTGGATATGGATACCCGCTTTCTCGGGTATGACGAAAAAAATGAAGTTCAAACGCTCTCTTACACAAAGGCAATACTGGCGTACGTCACCGTCGAATTAAACTGATCCGTGATTCCTCGATCATAGCGTAGCACCTGCCCCTTCAGCGGATCCCCGTCCCGTTGCAGCAGTTTCATCAACGTAAAGATCACGGAAAATCCTAGGATGCGACGTTGATTGCCTTCCTTCAGAATAAATTCCGCGAATCCTTCCGGATCAGCCTCTTCCACCTTCTTCAACATTTCCAAATCAATCTGCATACATCGATGAAAGGAAAAATCAGTGGGAGGCTTTTGATCGCCGTACCGAATGCCGATATGCGCCAGATCGGCGCTGCCAATCACGCACACCTGTTGGCCACTGGCTTGAATCGCACGTTTCGTAATCGTCAAAAATTGATCAATTCGATGAAAGAGCTGTTGATACTCTCCACCGGTCAGGGTGTCCGGGGGAAAATCGACCAGAACCGGCACAATAGAAATCGCACGACCTTCTCCTAGCGCATGCTGGAGAAACGGCAATTGTAATTCCAAGCTGTGCTCACCAAGGTGAGCAATATCTTCGGCAAAAAACGTCTCGCCCGCCTCTTTGCGGATTGCATCGATAATTGTTCGATTGACCGGCACGGTCCCAAACGGCGTTTCGAAATCTTTATCCGTCATGGCAATTCCACCTTCGAGACCGGCATGACAGGTACCGATCAACACAAACACATCCGGAACCTGGCCTTCCTGTAACTCCTGATACCCCCAGGCATAAATAGAACCAGCATCTTTGATGTCAAAATTAGGAGCGACCAAGCCTTTGATCACCTGACCAGCACATTCGGCCTTCCCCTTCTCCGGTCCTTCCTTCGAAGAATAAAAGCCGTCGATCTGTTCACGCAATTTCACGGGATCGGCTTCATATTGTTTACCAGCAAAGGCCATCGGCCTCACCTCAAGCTTGCGATAGGCCTCAAAGGCTTGCTGTTGGACTTGCTTCAGTCGATCGCCTTCTAAAAATAATTTTTCCTCCAAATCGGTCACCAATTTGGTGAGCTGATCCGGCATCATAAATTCCCCATACTTCTTCAGATATTCCCCACCCAACTGCTCTAACGAATGCTCGCCGTCAAAAAACTGAAACAGCCAGAAGTAATTGAGCGGCAACACCAGCTTTTCCGACGACAAGCCTGTGGGATCCCACAACACAATGTATTGCTCCTCCCCCTGCTTCAGAGGCGAATACTGCAAATTCCGAAGAAGCGGGTAATTTTTCGAATCTTTTTCCACAATCTCAGTACTCATAACGGTCCTAACTTGGAATTAAAAGAATTATGCCTCGAAAGAGGTCATTATACGGGCCTCCTCTTCAGCCCCGCAACCAATCAGGACTAGGGGTTTTTGAGAGAAAAAATGAGAAATAAAAATTCCGTGGGAGAAAGGAGCAGGCAAGATATAATGAGATTCGACACAAGAGGGAGAAGGAATCCACAAAAAGGCAACCTACTCCTCCCAAGCTAAAGAGAAGCATTGCAAGTAATACTCACAAATCTGACCTCCTATTTTTAAAACCTCGCAGAAGTTTTCTTGACACCTTATATCTGGCTCACGGGATTTGGGGATCAGGATCTTGTCCACAAGAGTAGACTCGCTCTTCCTCTTCATCCGAATCGTCATGATCCACTTCGAAATCGGTTCTTGGGTCACCGATTGGACTCATCTCTGCCAGTCTCTCCGCCGGGTCCTTAAGTTCGTCATAAAGCGATTCCAGTTCATCCATCACAGCTCGCTTGCCCTCATCCGAAAGCACTGGAGGTAGTCTGGAGCTTCAGCCTTGTCGAAACCAAGCGGCTCAATCGACCGTAGATAGTCCAGGAGGCCTGATCGGTCCTTGGTGTTCATGAAGTAGATAAGGAGTTCTTTCCAGAGGACGTCCTCTGAGGTGAAAGTGGATTCGCGCTTCTGAAGGATCTTTGCCGCCTTAGAATCACTGCGTAGTTCCCAAGTGTACAGGTTCAGAGCCCTAGCCTTATCAGAGATGATTCGGTAGAGCTCATCCGCGATCGACACTACCTGGCTTCCGATGAACTTTCTATAGCTCAGGGTGTTCTCGGTGGGCAAAATGGACGAGACTGGTTCTAAAGCAACCTGAAGGTGCTTCTCCAGAAACGTGCGAAGTGCGATCTTTTCTTTTTCCGGGTCCCATTCCTTGGACAAATTGAAGCGATAATAGCGATGCGTCTTGTAAAAGGTCCCCAGCATCGCCAGAAAGTCATTATGAGGACCCGCAAGATCGATCTTGGTCTTGGCCCTTACGCGTCTGAGGAGTTCCAGATGGTTGTGAGTGATGAGTGACCGCTCAAATGCCTCTTGATCCTGAGTTCCGTCGTGTTCGAGAAAGATGACAGCTACTTTGAGGAGGCGCTCCAGTCCGACCGCGATATTGTAGAGGCACTCGAATATCTCCGTGGAGTGAGTGAGGGTCTGCATCTCATGGAAACAGCGGATCCCGTTGTAGAGAAATGTACCAGCAACGTCGATCTCCTTGCCCAAATCAAAGTTCTTCCAGGTCTGATCTCGATTCACATTGTCCCTCAAATCGGGTTGCGCCCTACGGGCAGGTTAGACCTTTGGAGAGCTCGACGGTTGTAGAACGTTCATCATGAGTGTGACTACGTATACAAATGGCACCAAACCTGGTGCCGCGCTCGGGTGAGCCAATGGTGATCAGTGGGGGATCGGCGGTTATACAAACATTCATGCCATGGCGGCAGCGAGGATGGTAACTCTCAAATATTGGGCAACTCTCACATCCCTACGTTCCAAGCTTTTTTATCAGCATCATACAGGTAGTTCGTCTCTCACCTGCCCTCTCTTGAGGCGAAATGATACCGCACGTCCGCACAGTCTAATTTTCAAGATCTCGCCTGGTGAAGATAGAGAATAAAGCGATTGTGAAGTTTATTTTTTCCGAGAGGCCCAGTAATCAGGCCTCTGGTGTAAATGCGCCACTGCAACAACAGTGATTTCGTCTGACGTCGCTTTATATATGATGCCAAAAGGAAATTTGCTGACCAAACATCGCCTGGTTCGCTTACTCATTGGTGAATACGCATCAGGGAAGTGCTTGATGCGCTCTAGAGATTCTCGAACTTCGTGACGGAAACTGACACCAAGCCCAGAAAGCTGGTTTTCGTAATATTCCACCGCCAAATCAAACTCCATTTGCGCCGCTTTGTAAAAACGAACGTTCAAGGTTTTTCGTACTTCCCAAAGACATCCTCCGCCGAGACGGCCTCAATTTCACCACGTTCATACGCATCAATTCTGGCCTCTGCCTCTTCTGCCCATAACTTATCGATAGCAGGATCTGGCGTATCAAGACTCGACAACAGCATTTCCGCAACTGCAGCTCGATCAAGCACTGGGAGATGCATCGCCTTAGCGAGCAGTTGCTTTGCCTCAGCATTCATAGTCATATCTCAATTCCTCCGACTTAGATAAAAAACTGATTTTTGACAAGCACTCTGTAATCATCGTGTTGGGCGGATCATCCTGGTACTGTCCAGAGAACACGCAGTCTATTCGCTAAAACCATACGCCATTATTGTCTTCTTTTCAATCAACTGCAGGATATGGCGCGTTCATCGGTAGAATACTTACGTATGCAGATGACACCAGACTTGGTGCCCACGGGCAGGTGAACCAATGGTGATCAAAGGGGGATCCGTGGTTTTACAGACATCCATGACTTGCGGGCAACGGGGATGAAACCGACAGCCGTTGGGTGGGTTTAACGGCGAGGGAACATCGCCGGAAAGAATCATTCGTTGGGAGACGGCCGTCGGGTCCGGCACAGGGTTCGCTGATAGGAGCGCTTGTGTGTAGGGATGCTTGGGCGTGGTAAAGAGATCTTCGGTTGGGGCCACTTCAGCCAATTGGCCCAAATACATGACGGCTATGCGGTCAGCCAGATATTGCACCACATTCAGATCGTGCGTGATAAAGAGATAAGACAAATGGAATTCTTGTTGGAGGTCACGAAGTAAATTTAAGATTTGCGCTTGAATCGAGACATCTAATGCCGACACCGCTTCATCACACACAATAAATTTTGGATTAAGCGCCAGCGCCCGAGCGATCCCCACCCGTTGCCGTTGACCGCCAGAAAACTCATGAGGATAGCGTGATTGGTGTTCTGGTCTGAGACCAACCTTCACAAATAATTGATTGACCCGATCCTGCAATTCCTGGCCCTTGGCGATTTTGTGAATTTTGAGCGGTTCAGACACGATGGACCCAATGGTCATGCGAGGATTCAGCGAACTATAGGGATCCTGAAAGATGATTTGCATGCGCCGCCGAGCTTGTCGCAACTCACGCGGCTTGAGGGCCAGCAGATCCTCTCCTTCAAATCGAATTTCGCCAGCCGTCGGTTCCATGAGGCGGAGGATAGATCGGCCCACGGTCGTTTTGCCGCAGCCCGATTCCCCTACCAGCCCCAGTGTTTCGCTGTGATTCACATGCAGCGTAATATCATCAACGGCCTTGACCCATGCCGACACACGCGAAAATATCCCGCTGCGCACAGGGAAGTATTTTTTGAGTCCAGTGACTTGAAGAAGTGGTGGTGAGGAATTAGCTGGCATCAGAGACTCACCACTAACTGTACATTTTCCGCTAACCTAGTGAAATCTCTGGGTGCTATTTTCCCCCTCCTTTGTAAGGAGGGGTTGAGGGGAGGTAGAAACATCAGAACGCAATCGACATTTCTTGGTGTACAAACTGACATCTTGAACTTCATCCTTAGAATTCTACCCCACCTTAATCCTCCCCTTACAAAGGGGAGGAAATTAATACGAAAACTATAGGGAAATATCCTCTGCTGATAAGAAATGAACGCATCAGCTATTGGATGCAGCATGGAGCCAACAGACGGCTTCATGGGATTCTCCCACTTGAATGGTCGGCGGAGGTTGCGTCGGACAATGCTCCAGCACATCGGCGCATCGTGAGGCAAAATGACATCCTGTGGGATATTGCAAGGGCGACGGCACTGTCCCTGGAATAGCCTCCAATCGCACCTGTCGTTCTCCGGGACGCGGTAACGATTTCAAGAGTGCACGCGTATAGGGATGGCTTGGTTGCTGAAATAGAGTCTTCACCGAAGCCCGTTCGGCGATTTTACTGGCATACATCACAATCACATCTTGCGCGAATTGCGCGACCACGCCCAGATTATGGGTGATGAGCAAAATGGCCATACCCAAATCTTTTTGGAGATCGGCCAGAAGATCCAAAATCTGTGCTTGAATCGTGACATCCAACGCCGTGGTCGGTTCATCAGCAATGAGCAAGTCCGGCTTGCAGGCTAAGGCCATGGCAATCATTACCCGTTGTTTCATGCCGCCGGACATTTCATGGGGATATTGATCGATGCGTTGTTCGGGCGACGCAATTCTGACCTTTTCCAATAGCCCAATGACTTCTTGACGAATCGCTTGCTTCGAAAGATCCGTATGAATCTGCAGCACTTCTCCAATTTGATCCCCAATCCGCATCACCGGATTCAATGAAGTCATGGGCTCTTGAAAGACCATGGCAATTGATTTCCCTCTTACCTTACACATAGCCTTTTCAGGAAGGCTTAACAGATCTTGTCCATTAAAATTGATCGTCCCACCAACCACACGCCCAGGCAAAGACAGTAATCGCATAATGGATAAGGCCGTCACTGACTTTCCGCAACCCGACTCGCCTACCAAGGCCAAGGTCTGCCCCCCATACAAGGCAAAGCTCACATCATCCACCGATTTGATTTCGCCCTTGTCCGTAAAAAACGACGTTCGAAGATTGGACACCTGTAAGAGAGGATGGATGCTAGATGCCATTTATCGACTTCTCAATTTCGGATTAAGGGCTTCGCGTAAGCCCTCTCCTACAAGATTAAAGGCCAGTACAACGATAAAAATGGCCATGCCGGGAATAAAAAAGAGCCAAGGCGCGTCAAAAATAAATCCTTTACCATCAGAGAGAATATTCCCCCATGTAGCATCTGGCGGAGGGACTCCGAACCCCAAAAAGCTCAAACCCGATTCCGTCAGAATGGCCGAGGCCACGCCAATGGTGGCTGATACAAACACCGGCGCTAACGCATTCGGCACCATATGGCGAAAAATAATCCGAGCTTCCGGTATACCCAGCGCCTTCGCGGCTGTCACGTAGTCCAATTCTCGGATTGATAAAAATTCTGCTCGTACAAAACGCGTCGTCCCCATCCAACTAAACAACCCGATAATGATCATGATGGTGTAAATACTCGGAGGCAACAGAGCAACAGCCGTCAGAATAAGAAAAAATGTTGGGAAACACATCATGGCATCGGTAAATCGCATGATGAGGGTATCGATGGTGATAAACCCTAATTTGACATGTCCGTAAAAACCAGCCAGCCCTCCTAGCAGGATACCAATGCCCAATGAAATCCCAACCGCCACAAATCCAATGGATAAGGACACAAACGAGCCTTGAAACATTCGAGCAAATACATCCCGTCCTAATTCATCAGTCCCCATAAAATATACACCGCCAAAAGGCCTGTCGATTGACAGGCTATCTAACGATGGAACGGAGAAGGGGGGAAGAAATTTGTCAGTCAACCGGACAACTTCCGGATCAAACACGACCCACCATTCCGTGAGTGCTTTTCCAGCTAAGGCGGTCACTAACAAAATCATGAGCACCCAAAACCCAAAGAGCGCTTGATAATCTTTTTGAAAAATGCGAAGGAATTCTTGCCAGGGCGTTTCTGGGGGAGCCATCGCTTCCAGGTCTAACGACATGGTAGCTAGTTGGCTCGAATCCGATGAATTTGGTCCATTCATAAATAGCGGGTTTTCAATTTCTTTCCATTAATGCAAACGGATTCTAGGATCCACCACGGCATAAAGAATATCCGAGACTAAGGTGCCTGCCAACGTTAATACTGCGGCAATAAAATTCAAGGTCATAATGACAGGAAAGTCTCGCGATAAGATGGCTTCATACGCTAATCGGCCCAACCCCGGCCAGGCAAAAATTTGTTCAAAGATGACAGACCCGCCAATGAGGCCTGGCAGGAGGAGGCCAAACATTGTCACAAAGGGTAATAAGGCATTGCCAAGTGCGTGGCCATAGATCACGGTGTCTTCTTCTAGACCTTTCGCTCTGGCTGTCCGCACATAGTCTTGGCTTAAGACCTCTAACATTTGGGATCGAACATATCGTGACAACACTGCAATGCCTCCAACAGCCGCCATGACGGATGGAATGACCAAATGCCACACACGATCCATGACTTTATAGGCTGGCTCCGCATGCTCCATGCCAAATGTTTTGATACTAATCACGGGCACACCAAACCACCCCACTACCCACAAAATGGCTAAATAGGACAAGAAAAATCCTGGGACGGAAATCAGCGCATAGGACAAAAAGACGGTGCCACGATCATACGCCCCACCTCGAAACACCGCCCCGTAAATTCCAGCGGGGAAGGCCCAAGTCCAGACTAAAAGCGTGGCCACGATAAACAGGGGTAACGAATTGAGAAATCGATCCCAAATTTTCGGCAAAACGGGTTGGCTATCTTTAAACGACTTCAACTCCCCAGACGCCAAATCTCGAATCCAATAGGCATATTGCACATGCAGTGGATCATCAAGATGAAACGCGGCACGAATCTTTGCAATATCTTCCGGTTTCATTCGTGGATTCATCGGATCCACTTCGCTAGGCTCTCCAGGCGCTAGATGAATAAACGAATGAGCGACAAAAGACACGATGATCAGCAGAATCAATCGTTGCCCAATATTTCGAAAGATGAAATTCCACATGTTCTTCTGTACGGTTTCCTATTGCAATATTGTCATCCCTGCATGTTTCTGGCAGGGATCACTGAATGGCTGCTGCTCCCTTGGCTCAAGATGCCTGCCAACTGTTTGCAGGCATGACTTCAGGGGAATTTGATATGAATTGAAAGAATGCCAATACATGCCAATCCCAGATCAACTAAAAATCTGGGGTAAATTCCAGCTTGCGCCATTTGTGAAAATGAAAGGTAATGTCTCCGCTCTTGATCGGATAAATCTTTTGATAACCTTCTTGCCCATCATCGCCTTTATTCACCAAGACAATCTTTTTATCCAACACTCTTGTACTTAATGGAGCATACAGGAATGTATAGGGTTGATCCTCATGGATCAATCGATGCAGTTCATGTGTCAGTTGACGTTGGTGATCTCGATTATATTCCTGTCGTATACGAACAATAAGTTCATCCGCTCGTTGGCTCTTATACCCGACAAAATTCAATTGTTGAGGTCCGGCCTGACTAGAATGCCAGATCTGATAGAGATCTGGGTCAATGCCCATGCTCCATCCCAACACGACCGCATCAAAATCCCCCGTGTTCACAAAATCACCCAAGAACACCGCCCACTCGAACACTTGGGTATTCACTTTCACTCCAATTTTTTTCCAGGCATTTTGGGCAATAGTCATGAGATTTTTTCGAATGGGATTGCCATTATTCGTAATCAAATTAAATTCGAAAATTTTCCCATTCTTTTCTAACCACCCCTCCCCATTTAATTCCCACCCATGTTGCTGGAAAATCGCTTGGGCTCCTTCAGGATCGTAGGGTAGTGGTTGAATAGCTGGGTCATACCATTCCGTATTTTTTGGATAAGGACCGGTAGTCCGTTCGCCTTCTCCATACATCAGATATTGAATTATTTCCCCAACATTGATGGCCATCCCCAACGCTTTCCGAATGTCCGTCTCAGCAAACAAAGGCTTTCGATTGTTGTAGCCGATGTAGGTGTAGGCAAAGCCCAAGCTCGAAAACCATTGATACGTGGGATCGTTTTTATAACGATCAACTTGATGCGGTTGGGCACTATAATAGTCGATGGCTCCTGTTCGAAACTCGACTTCTTGCGTGAAGAGTTCTGGAATAATTCGCATGTAATAGTCTTGATATTGAGCAGGCCCTTCCCAATAATCATCAAAGCGTTTGAGATGAATAAATTCATCTCCCTGCCATTCGACAAATTGAAACCGGCCGCTGCCGATTGGATGTCGATTAAATTGGCTATCTCGCATTCCAAATGTTTTTTGGGCTTCTTCTGACAAATTCCGCTCTTGTTTTTCACGATGTAATGCTGCGTCATTGAGCAAGTGCTCAGGCAGGATGCCCATGGTCCAAGCATTGATTGCGGGAGAATAGAGCCGTTTATAGATGATTTTCACCCTATAGGGATCTAGGATTTCTACTGTTTTGATTGGTTCGAAATCCGGCGTCCGTGGCGAGAGATTTTTCGGATTCAGAATGGCTTCATAGGTAAACTTCACATCCCCCGCGTCGAATTCATGACCATCTTGAAAATTCACACCCTTACGCAAATGAAACACAATGGTGGGATTGTGTTCACCAACTGGAAGAATTTCAGGAAATTTTTCATGGAGAGCTTCTTCGGCCTCCTTTCCAATGTCTTTCGGATAGCGAATCATTTCATCGAAAGGAAAGTGCTGGAAATACTGTTCGCCCAGAATGGGCATCAATCGATCAAATAAGTCTTGGTCGACCTGTGAAAGGGTAAACGCGACTCTCGCCGGAACCTTGACGGTCACCTGCACATCTTTCAACTGCGGCTTGCCTTCCGCATTGGGCAGTAATAAAGAAATGGTTTCTTCTCGTTGAGTCGATGGCAAGAGTTCCAGCGACTGAACATAATTTTTGAGCCCTTCGTCTGTTCCCGTTTTCCAGGCTTTTTGGATGTGGTGAAAGAGCGCCGTGCCCGTCACCTCAGTCCCATCGGGAAAACGATGATAGGGATTGACCAGCAGGTATGCCCGTTCGGTAATCTGCCAATCCGTTGCTAACCGCCCCCGCAAATCCAAGTTCTCATCTAAATCCAAAAGCCCCTCAAAAACCTGTGTGGCAATATTCGAACTTGAAGAATCGGCATTCAAAATGGGATTAAGAATTTTCGCATCGCCACTCGACCCCTCAATGTAGGTCACCAGACGATTGGGATTTCCCGCAGCTTGATTTTCGTATGTGGGAACCCAGAAATATGATTGTAGAAGGAGGAGGACGAGGACCAGGGGAATGAAGAGAAGGAGTCGTTTAACGATCATTAGCTATGAGGAGATATCCAGAGAGCCAAAAATATTTCAATAGTATCAAGAACTTTCAGATGATGCCATGCTTGATTATTTTTATCCACAGCCTGTTGATTGTTTTTCGCAGCTTCTCGTGAGTGAAGGGGTTTTCCCAGGCAGCGCATTTTCACCTTGCAGTCTTTTTTTGATTTCGCTAGACTCCGCGTTCCTTTTTTCAAACAATTTGTTTTTTCCGATGCGGTAGTGGTACTTTTCAAATTGTTGCTCAGCAGTAATATTTTCCTCATCTCCATCCTATGCTAGTTGGTCACGTTCGACATTCGCTTTCCTTCTCTCATCCATTCAGGATGAACTCTGTGTCCTATTCGTCTTTATTTTTCCCCCAATGTGACGTTCGACATGCAGAGTTCTCATTCCCGAATCGTTTGTTGAAGGAGGGTTGTTCATGGAGGATTGGGCTCATTCACGCACCGTCTTAATTGTTGACGACCATCAAGGTCTGATTTCCCTATTCCAACGGTGCCTTTCTCGAGAAGGGTTTCACACCGCGTTCGCGCATAGCGGTCAAGAAGCTCTCGCGTGGCTCTCCGACCATCACGCCGATCTCCTTCTTTTGGATTTACAACTCGCCGATATGTCCGGCGAAGATCTCCTTCACCAACTCACTCAACGCAACCTCACGCTCCCATTTATCGTCGTGACCGGTCAAGGGGACGAACGTCTCGCCGTCAAGATGATGAAACAGGGCGCCCGCGATTATTTCATTAAAGATAGCAGCCTCATCGAACTTCTCCCCTCTATCGTCACGCAAACCTTTGAACAGATCCAGCAAGAGCAGCGCCTGACGTTCACAGAAGAGACGCTGCGCGAAGAACGCGAGCGCATGGCGATTACGCTGTCCTCCATAATTGAAGGCGTCTTCACGACCGATACGCGAGGACGCATTACCTATATGAATCACAGGGCAGAAGAACTCAGTGGCTGGAAACAGCGAGATGCCATGGGACGCTCGATTGAAGAAGTCGTTCGTTTTCTTCATTCCGGCGTGAACAAAGAAGATGACCATCCCGTCACTCATGCATTAGAGACCGGGACTCCACTGCACCCCCTTGATCATTACCCGCTGTTCGATCCAACCCATGGTGAACGACCGGTTGTCTATAGTGTATCGCCTTTACGACGATCAGACGGCAACCTCTTAGGTGCTGTTTTGATTTTGCGTGATATGACAGAGCGAATCAAATTAGATGAAGAACATCTTAAAACCAGTAAATTGGATTCTTTGGGGCTCCTCGCGGGAGGTATTGCGCATGATTTCAATAATCTGCTCACGACGATACTAGGCAATCTTTCCATGACGAAAGCCCAAGTGAACTCCAGGGATCATTTATTTAAATTTCTCTCTGAAGCGGAGAATGCTTCGCTTCGTGCCAAGAAACTGACGCAACAACTCCTCACTTTTGCCAAAGGGGGCACCCCCCTCAAAAAGCCCTTCGCCTTGCAGCAGCTGATCCCTAAAGCAGCCGCGTTTGCCCTTTCTGGATCATCAACTCAGTGCCAATGTGACATCCCAGACGACCTCTGGCAGATCGAAGCTGATGAAGGGCAAATCAGTCAAGTCATTCATAACCTTGCCGTCAACGCGCATCAGGCGATGCCGACCGGAGGCACGTTCACCATTAGGGCCGAAAATGTCACGGAGAACACGGCGCAGGCCCAACAGCATGGACTGGCTGATGCCGGGAAATATGTCAAACTGACGATTCAAGATAACGGACATGGCATACCGCCCTATGCCCTGCAAAAAGTTTTTGACCCGTACTATTCCACGAAACCAACTGGCAGCGGACTCGGCCTAAGTACGGCATACTCCATTATTACGAATCATCATGGCAGGATAGCGGCCGTATCCAATCAAGGCCAAGGAGCCACCTTTGTCATTCACCTGCCGGCGGCTCACGTCAGCACGACTACCCCCCAGGTTTCATCTTCTACCCTGACAGGAGAAGGACGAGTCCTTGTGATGGATGACGAAGAATCAATTCGCCTCCTCTTAGGCGAAATGCTGCGACACCTTGGATACGAGGTGCAATGTGTGGCGGAAGGGCATGAAGCGGTTGCGCGCTACCAGGAAGCCTATCACGCCCGTCAGCCATTTCACGCCGTCATTTTGGATTTAACCATCACTGGGGGGTTAGGCGGGAAAGATACCGTCCAACAACTCCGACAATTCGACCCTCAGGTCAAAGCCATTGTGGCAAGCGGATACTCGAATGATCCTGTGCTCTCACGCTTCTCGACGTTTGGTTTTCACGGTGTGGTCGCCAAACCATTTCGTCTGGCAGAACTTAGTCAAGTGCTGCATCAAATTACGGCTTGATGAGCAGCGACCGGGGCAGGAAATACAGGGAAGAATTTTCGATGACGGCTACATCTCTATTTTTATTTCACCATCTTCAACTACCGTTTCGTAGGCTTTGACATGGCTAGACGGATTGTTCACACAATGACCCATTTTAATAGAATATTCCCATCCATGCCATGGACAGGTCACGGTCTCACCGTCTAGATCACCTTCTCCTAACGGCCCGCCACGATGAAGGCACATGTTGTCCGTCACATGGAACGCCCCATCTACATTAAAAACCGCTAAGCATTTATCCTTCGCTTCTACCGTCATACCATTCCCTGGACTGACTTCATCTGTTTTGGCTATTCGAATCCACTCTCCCATAAAGCTCTCCTCATTCCATTCAGATACGCGCTCAATGGCCTAAGATGATTTCTGTATCGGGTCTTTTATTTTCTTCAGCATACTCGAAAGCGTCGGTGTTGACCCATCCTCTTTCTTTTCTCCTTGTTCTATTTGGCTCACGAGCGTTCGTACAATCTGGAGGAACGCCTGAGTTTGGGGAGACTCAGGGTCTTTGACCACAATCGGATTTCCCTGATCCCCACCTTCACGAATGGCCGGATCGAGAGGGATGCGCCCCAAAAACGGAACCTCGAATTTCTTCGCCGCTTGTTCGCCTCCGCCATGTGAAAAAATCTCAGTGCGCTCGCCACAATGGCCACACACAAAATGACTCATATTTTCGATGACGCCCAGTAACGGCACATTCACTTTCTTGAACATGGTCATGCCTTTTCTGACATCGGACAAGGCCACTGCTTGTGGGGTGGTGACCGTTATCGCACCGGTTAAGGGCACGAGCTGAGAAAGGGTTAACGGCACATCTCCAGTCCCTGGTGGAAGATCAATCAACAAATAATCCAGCTCGCCCCACACCACATCGCGGAAAAATTGTTGAATAGCGGAATGCACCATGGGCCCTCGCCACACGACCGGCGTATCCTCAGGAACAAAAAATCCCATGGAGATCACTTTGACGCCCTGCCCTTCAGCCGGAGTAATCTTCTCGCCTTCTTTGACCGGCTCCTTGGTCACGCCAATCATCATCGGGATATTCGGGCCATAAATATCTGCATCCATGATCCCAACCGTAAAGCCTTCTTGCTTGAGGGCGACGGCCATATTCACCGTCACCGTGGATTTCCCCACTCCACCCTTGCCGCTACTGACCGCAATGATATGCTTGACGCCAGGAAGCGGATTTTCTTGAGGCGGATTGGCAGCGGCCGCTGATTGTGAGGGTTGTTGTTCAGCCATTTACTCTTCTCCTTCTTGAAACATCATCGTGTACAATTTCATAACGTCATTGCAGCATTGAGCCACACACCATATGGGTTCCATCATACAGAGACCGCACCGATTCTCAAACTCTTTCCTCAAAGAAAAGAACTTCGCCTGGCTCTACCGACAACAATCAGCAAAATGTGAAGAGAGTGTGGTTGGTTGGAAATTTTTCAACCAAGCTGGGTCGCAAATTTTTTGCGCGAACGCCCAATGAGGGGTTCATGGTGATGTGCACGATTGGCCGCAATGACCGGATCCAAAATTTCTCCACAGGTGATACAACGCCAGCCTGAAAAATACATGGCACCGGCTTCATCTGCCACATCCCCAAATTTATCTTGAATCATGATTCCCTGACATCGTGGACAATCCATATACTGCACCCCTTCCTCAAAACATCATAAAATAAAAAATGAGTTCGTCGGTCAGTGTACGTAGCAAGGGAGATACCGAATGCCATATTATATAAGCCATTGATTTAGAACGTTTTTCAAGAACGACAAGATTCAAGTAGTTTCAAAATGAAACAATAAAAATACTTATATTGTGGGATAGAAGTATAAGCTATTGATTATGTTATGTATTTCATCAAGAGATACCAATTGGTATCAAATGATCCCAAAATGAAACATCCTAGGCATCTGGCTTTATACCAAATTGCCTCACTTTTCGCCATAAGGTTGAACGGCCAATACCCAACTGCTGAGAGGCTTCCTTTAAATGCCAACCTGATTTATCCAATGCACGGCAGATCGCCTGACGCTCCATCGCTTGGAGCGATTCTGGTTCGGGCCATTCCTGATGGTCCAGGTAATGCCGTTGTAAATCAGAAGGAAGATGCTCAAATTGAATAATAGGCTCTTCACAGCACACAAAGGCATGCTCCATCACATTCTGCAGTTCACGGATATTCCCAGGAAAGGAATATTGCTCGAGAGCCGTTAAGGATTGTGGAGAGAGCCCAACAATGTGTTTCCCCATTTCCCGATTAAACTTCTCCCGGTAATGATTGACCAGCAAGGGAATATCATCTGATCGTTCACGAAGTGGTGGCAACACGATGGGGATGACCCGAATCCGGTAATACAAGTCTTCCCGAAATCGCCCTTCCCGAACAGCTTCTTCCAAATTTCGATTAGTGGCCGCCACAATTCTGACGTCGACACTCATCGTCTCATTGGAGCCAACTCGTTCAAACCGTCCCCGCTCAAGGACTCCCAACAACTTCACCTGGGTGGCCAAGCTCATCTCACCAATTTCATCCAGAAAGATGGTGCCCCCATTCGCGATCTCAAACCGGCCTGGTTTATCGACATAGGCATTGGTGAAGGCCCCCTTCACATGACCAAACAACTCGCTTTCAAATACCCCTTCTGACAGACTCGACCCATTGAGCACCACAAACGGCGCCTGTTTCCGCGGACTATGCGCATGCAAAGCATAGGCAATCAATTCCTTTCCGGTCCCACTCTCACCTGTTATCAACACCGAAGACTTGGACGCTGCAATGGCTGGAAGCTTGGCAAAAATGTTTTGCATGAGCGGACTGCGGCCCACCATATGATCGAATTGAACGTGCTCCTCCAAACGATGCTTGAGCTCTGAGACCTCCGCGGTTTTGGCCGTGAGTTCTCTTGCAAGGGAAATATCTCGGATGACTTCAATCAACCCAATTAATTTGCCTTCTTTGTCTAACAAGAAGTCGGTATTGATGCTCACCGGCATCTGGATACCATCCCGACGACGAACAAGGGCCTCAAAATTTGACACCCGTTCTCCTCGAAGCGCACGCTCCAAGACACAATCCTGGCTTGAGCAAATATTGCTTTGCACTAAGACATCACAGGCCAACAACATGCCGGAATCGGGGACCTCATAACCCAACATGGTCTGCATCGCACGATTCAAAAACGTCACACGTTTGTCCAAATCAATCGTAATGACTCCGTCGCTAATACAGTCTAAGATAGCTTCGGCACCGCGAGAACGGGAGATGGCTTTAGTTTCTTCCATAGAACTCAGCCTTTAACCAAGAAAACTTTTCGTGGCCAAGAACTCGACCTTTTCTTGTACAGGTTGCTATGTTAACCAGACCTATGCGCATAAATATTGAAAAATCTTCATCGTCAAGATCCAAAAGCTAGTGTAAGCTAGACTTATTCCGTTCCACAATTCCCTAAAAACAGCCTTCTTGCAAATCCGCCAACAAAACAACTAATGGACTTCCTCCCAAGCCTGGCACAACTACCATACCCGGAAATTGACCCGATCTTTTTTCAAATAGGCCCCCTGGCTTTCCGGTGGTACGGCCTTATGTATTTGTTGGGCTTAGGCGGCGCCTATTGGCTTATCAAGGCCAGAGCGGCTCAAAAACAGATCCCGCTTCCACCCCAACAACTCTCTGATTTAATTGTGTTTGCCGCATTTGGGGTCTTTATCGGCGGCCGCCTAGGCTACGTCCTGTTTTATAACTTGCCATTTTATCTTGAGAATCCCCTTAAAATCGTTGCGGTCTGGGAAGGAGGCATGTCCTTTCATGGAGGATTGCTCGGAGTCTGCGTCGCCCTTGTCCTGTTCTGCAAAAAACGCGGATTGCCCATGGCATCCATTGCCGATCTGGCAGCAGGAGCTGCGCCGATTGGTTTAGCCTTTGGACGAATGGGAAACTTTATTAATGGGGAGTTATTTGGAAGGGCAACCGATGTCGACTGGTGTATGGTCTTCCCCCATGGTGGACCTGAATGCCGGCATCCCTCTCAACTCTACGAAGCCGGGCTGGAAGGCCTTGCCCTCTTTCTTCTCTTAACGATCATCAATCGCTTGAAGACGCCACCCGGCACAATATTTTGGACCTTTATCAGCGGCTATGGCGTCGCACGTTTCTTTGTAGAATTTTTCCGTGAACCCGACAGCCATTTAGGATTTATCTTTCAATGGGTCACCATGGGTCAACTCCTCTGCATCCCCATGATCGCCATTGGCCTTATCATGATTGTTCGTGGTTCTCAACGCTCTCCCGCCTCCTCTTCTTGAATTATTGACATTCCTCCGCATTTCTTTGCTGCGCTAAAATCCGCCGCCTGGGCCGCCGCCGCCGCCACCGAAACCGCCGCCTGGGAGTACGGGCGAGGTACTGGGATCGATGGGTTTATCGGGAACATCGCCATAGCGTCGAAGAGGAGGAGAATTCCAAATGACTTTATTCCCAGGCGCAAGATTGGCGGCTTTAATAAAATGTGGCTTTGCCCCGTCCCGATCACCCAGGTGATCCATGGCTAGGGCCAAGTTGTAATGCGCTTCGGCCAAATCAGGTTGCGCTTGTACTGCCGCCTGAAATTGTTGCCGGGCTCCTTCCCACCGCCCTTCACGAAACAGACGGTTCCCTTCGGTTAAGAACGTCTGCACCTGCGTCACGGTATTGGGAGGTGGATCAAGCACCATCAAGGGAGCAGGCTTATCAGACGCACACCCCGTTATGCCAAGAACGATCATCGCCCACACACCCACCATCACTAATCGCAAAACCTTCATTGATTCCTCCTCATGAGCATTCGTGAATATCCGTCATCACCGTGACGGCTTCACCAATCCGTAAAAAGAATAACTTACACCCTTTAACGTTCATCCCCAAGGACCGGGACGCTGCCATCGCATAGGCTTGCGCTTGCTGGCGATATACCTCAGCATACCCAACCACATTGGAAGCCGTCACCCTGTCAGTTTTATAATCTCCCACCCATACCTCACCGGCTACTTCGTATACCACATCCATCACTCCTTCCATCACACAGGGGCAAACCATTGAATCACCTTGCACATCGTCTGACCAGGACATGACAAAGGGCACTTCCCGCCCAATCACGGTCGCGTGTTGTAATTCCCTGTAAGAAGATGACTGAAGAAAGGCTTCCATCATGGCTTCAATTTCTCCAACGATGGCATCTTTTTCACCATCATCAAGATCAGCAGGAAATTCTTTCTGGTAAAAATCTTTTAACGATTCTTGGGAATTCTCATGATCTACATGAAAATCCCACTGTTCAAGAAGTTGATGCACCAACGTTCCGACATGTTGGCTGACTGCCTTCGAACGCCCGCGTCGAGTAGGAGAAGGCTGTGGAGGTTGCGGCGAGTGCAACAAGGACGGGGTCTTAAAGGCCACATCTTTCAATGCCAGCTGCCAGCCTATCTCACGCTCATGATCTTTATCTAAGGAAAAGGAACTTTCGCTTTTTCGCTCGGACGTATCCGAGTCCAGAGAAGGCATCCCCCTCTGTGAGGGTGGCAAGTCGCGAGAGGTGACCACCGTTTGACGAATAGCAGCCGAACCCACGTAAATGGTGGCATCCTCGGCATTGCCGATTTCCCCATCGGCTACCTCCTTAAGAAATCCTAAAAAACTTTCGCCGATCGGCTTCGTCAATTGTCCGCCAGATAATATCAATCGATCTCGAGCTCGGGTCATTCCCACATACATGACCCGACGTTGTTCAGCCTTCTCTCGTATTCGTTCTTTTTCCCAAAGTAACACTTGCCCCGCATTCCAGGTGGGAGGAAACGTACAACCATAGACGCCACTCATCCAATCAACCGTCACTTCAGCGCCACGATCCAGCCCCGCCGATTTTTGGTGCAAGCCCGGTAAGATCACCACCGGAAACTCCAATCCTTTCGCTTTATGAATCGATAAGACACGCACGGCATCTAACGATTCCTCCTCCAAAGAGGCTTCCGGTTCAGGCGGATGGGTCATCAGATAATCCATCAACCGATGAATCCAGCCGGAATAAGAGAGATGCGGGATGGCCGCCTGGCTCGCCATGAGATCTCGAAGTTTCCACACATTCATAACTGCCTGCTCGCCATGACTGGAGGCTGCAGCTAACTCCACAATGGGAAGGTGCACAAATACACGATCAATGAATTCAGGAAGAGGGATCTGTTTTGCTTGGACATGTAAGACTGCCAATTGTTCAAACAGGGTGTGAATCACAGGCTTTCGCGCACTTTCCCAGGCATCCAGCATGGATGTCCGGCGGATATCTAGAGGACCAAGCCTGGCTAATTCCATAATCTCTTGATCGGGCACCCCACCCAGGGATGAGCGTAAGATCCCGACAAGCGCAATCGCATCAGTGGGGTCATCACATACCCGCAGCACATTCACGAGATCGATGACTTCCTGACGACGATAGAAATGTCGTTCCCCATCCGTTAAGTATGGCACGCCTCGACGATGCATGGCTTCCAAATAGACATGAGCATTCGTGAATTTCCGAAAGAGCACGGCAAGATGTCCGGGTCGCAACGGGATTTGACTGCCATTCTCCAGCACCCATTGTTGGCCGGAAGACAGCTGCTCCTGAATCCATGCGGCCAACCATTCAGCTTCGACACGCGTGGCCCGTTCGGCATCCCATTCTTCTTCTCCGGCATTGGCCATGACACACAACTCGACCCCTGGAGTGCTGATAGCTTTCTCCCCACCTCGCCCAACCATCAATGGCACATTCGGTGGCTGAACATTGTCTTTCTGAACAAACACGCGATCAAAGACGGCGTTGACTACATCGAGAACTGCGCCATCACTGCGGAAATTCGTCGTCAACGTACAGACCACCCCGCCATCAGCCGTCAGCTTGTGAACCACCTGATCAAACGCTTGGATATCCGCACGGCGAAAGGCATAAATTGACTGCTTGGGGTCACCGACAATAAAAAGTTTCCCCGGGACCAATCGTATGGCATCCCACTGCTGACCATGATCACCCTGTTGCTCACCCAGGTAGAGTAAGATTTCATATTGCAAGGGATCCGTATCCTGAAACTCATCCACCATAATTGCCTGAAAATCAGCTTTGAGTTGTTCGCGGACCATCGGAAAATCGCGAAGAACATCCCGCACTCGAACTAAGAGTCCGTCAAACCGAATCCACCCCTTGTCGGCATACATGCCACACACTCGTTCAACAAACGGCTCAAGAAGACACACCACCTTACTCAGAAAACGTTCATCGACATTCAATAGGCGTTGCGCATTGTGAACGATGCGTCGAGCTTCGTGGAAATGATCGGGGCTCCATCCCTTCGGCGCTTGACCCATAGTCGATGACAACAAGGCTTGCTCATCGGCCTCAAGATGTGTAACCCCTTGCCACCCCTCTCGCTCCATCAGGTCAAACACACGAGCGGCGGCCTCCAACATTTTTTCAATTTTTCGTGGCTTCGATGGGGCATTCTCTTCTAACAGGTGAGCAATTCGTTGCTGATTCCTCTCAACCCACGACACAAAAGCCGAAGATGGGCTCTCCGAATCTAATTGCGTCCGCAAGTCTCGGAGTGAGACCTGATCGTCACACAAGGCCAAGGCAAATTCTCGAATCCCCTTGAGATCCACAACATCTAACACCTCCCGCCATTGCGCATGCTGTAGCCCATGTTCGCCGAATGCCTCATCAAGCCAATGACTCCAGACCTCAGCAAACATCTCTACAAATTGTGTGCCGTCATCTTCTTGGAAAT
Source organism: Nitrospirales bacterium (assembly GCA_965248225.1). GTDB lineage: Bacteria > Nitrospirota > Nitrospiria > Nitrospirales > UBA8639 > Nitrospira_E. Next base: position 945,176 of record CBDFIV010000015.1, on the reverse strand, counting down.
GAGGATCGACTCCACTTTCTAGGGGATAGAGTCTCAGCACATGTGCCGCAAAACTATGGAGCGTCGCGATGTGGGCTTTCTCAAGATCATTGATCGCCCCGCTGACTTTGTCTTGAATATGTTCCGTTGAGACATGATAGCGCTCTTGAAATTCTTTGAGTGTGGTCTTCGCTGACTCCTTCCCGAGTAATGGTGACTGACAGACCGTGAACAACTCATGCAAGGCCTCGCGTAGACGCCCTTTCATTTCATTCGCGGCTTTATTCGTAAAAGTCAGGGCCAACACCTCGGTCACTCGAAACGGATGCGGCTCCCGCAGTAGGGCATGCAGTAGTCGATTCACTAATAGCGTCGTCTTTCCCGTTCCCGCCCCAGCCAAGACGACCACGTTGCGATCAAACGTGGTTTCCCCTATCTGCCGCGCATCCGCATCAGACAGCAGAGAAAGATTAGTCATGGGACGCTTTCTGTTTACGAATCTGTCGATAGGTCTTCGCGAGAGGAAGGCCATAGGCCCGTGACCAAGATGGATGATGCTGAAATCGACAGGCCGAGGCATACTGACAACTTCGACAATAGGTCCCAGGCAATAGAAAAAACTGCCCCTCACGAATCCCCTGAACCCAGCCATGAATGGTTCGCCTGAGTTGCGCCCCCGTCGCCGTATCCCAAATGGCCCCTGAAAATGAGGCCGTGCGAACCGACTCCTCTTGCATGGGCCGCAGGTAACGGAAATCCACTGACTGGATGGGAAGCGTGGCTGATCCACCCTTTTCCATTTCAGATTGAACGGGGATGGGTGTCATGAAAGAATACAATGGAGGCTGCAACTGCCGGCCCTGCAACGCTTTGGTCACCAAATCTAATTCATCGGCTTGAAATGATCGGCGCATGGAAACTTTATAGTCCACGATTCGAACACCAGAATGATCGTGTGCTGAATCGACCCGATCAAACCGGCCACGAATGTTGAGCAACTCCGGCTGATCCTGAGCGTCATGAGGCACCACTCCCGTGGCCTCAACTTCATAGAGAGAAGGCACCCACCCCTGCTCAATGAAATCACCATAATCACGTTCAATCAGGGCGACCATCATGTGGGTGAGCCGTGTTCTCATCCAATCCCAGATAAGTCGATAGCCTGTTCCAAATCTCTGCGCATATTCTTGAAACACCTGTTCCACATGTGAGTTCACGATGTCTGCCAGCTGCACGGGATTCATCGATTCTTGCGGCCACCCCTGTATGGACAAGGCTTGATACACCTCACACAGCACGTCATGAACAAGTTCTCCCCACACCCGGCTGGAAAGATCTTTCGAGATCGCGTCTTGGTACCCTTGCATCTTCAACACGTGCATCATCCAATAGCGCATGGGACATTGGGCATAAGTTCCTAACGCCGTTGGCGAGAATCCACGAAAGACCTGTTCCTGCCAATGTAGGCTATTGGCATTCGTGATCCCATCAAAGGGTCCGGCTTTTGACCCACTCCGCTCAAGATGAGCGATCATGTCCATTCCGTTCTGAAACAGATTCCACCATGGGGATCCATGAGAAACCATCGCGTGAATTGATCGGCCTGCAAGAATTGAGCGGAGCCTCATTTCTTGAGGAGGGGCATGATCGGAAGAAAAATACGAAACAACGGATCGATCAAGAAGCCCAACTGGATACGCGCGTTCGCTATCGCCACGTTCGGCCCCAGCACGTTCCAGATGATCTCGCAAGAACGAAGACGGGATGAGTGGCCGTCCATTCCCATCGGCTCGCTGGTAGAGGAGATACAAATACTCCCGCGTGGATTGTTGAAGAAGCGCAAATAAGAGCGCTTCCTCATCAAACCCCGTCATTTTTTCATCAATCTTATAGCCGAGACTTTCGGCCAACACCCGTCGATCACGATCCCGCAAAAAGGCATCTTCACGCACGACCCGGGGAAACACATGGTCGTTCATCCCCAACACAAAAAGGGTTCTGAAGGGACGCCCACGAGCGGCCATCACATCCAATACCTGAACACCCATTGAAGTTTGCCCCAGGACAGGAAGACGAGATCGCTCTAACAGGGAACGGAACAATACCAGCCATTGCTCCCACGTTACCTCCTGTTCGATCCGATCCAGTTGGCGTAAAGAGGTGATGGCCTGCTCAAACCCATTCAGCAAACATTCGCTTCGCTCATCGCTTGCACCATCCTCGGCAAAGGATGGATGACCGTCAGGAAACCACAAGTGTTTTTCAACAAGTCGTTCAAAGGCTTGCGTGAGTTCATCAATAGACCCTTTGACAGGAAGTGCCTGACAATCTGCGATGAGGGCGCCCACGATTTCGGCAAACACCTGCAAGGACTCCGAGGCAGACTCAAGAGATATCCCACTTGATAGCTGCCACTCGTGAGTGGCTGAAGAATCCTGCGCCACATGGGCCAATCGCGCCCAATCTTCTAGGCCTCCCACGATACGAAAATGATGGACTGCTTGAACCCATAGATATGAATGCGCCGAAACCACTTGCTCCGTCTGTGCCACGCCCCGATACGATGGAGAGGTCACCACATCCACCACGTTTCGCCAGACAAACTGGTCTTCTCGAAGTCCAGCCAACGTCCACCACACCTTCGCTAATGGTTCTTCGAAAATTGGTCTGGTACCTGTCGTGCTAAAAGGAATGCGATGCGCCTCGAAGATTCTTGGAATAGAGGAAAGATAGGGTTCGAGGTTCCGGGCGACGACTCCTATTTCATGCCAGGCATACCCCTGTTCTTCTACATGTTTCACAATCGCTTTACAGGTAAAAGTGAGTTCTCCTTCCGGGCCAACCGCATTCACCACGTGTACCTGGGGAGACCAGCCTTTCATTGGTTCCGATGATACCGATTCTCTCTTGCCTTGAACCGATTGATGCACCACACCCGCTTTCAACAGATGTCGGTCCAAGAAACGTTGAGCAAACTGAGAGGCTTCTCCTGGGAGAAGAGGGAAAAAGACCGTCACGACCGTCGCGCGCGCCACTTCTTCTAAGAGAGACAACTGCACCTGCGTGATATCGTAAAACCCGTAATAGAGAACCGAAGAAAGTTTGGCAAGGAAGGGAGACTGCGCAATCCAAGGAATAACTGAATGGGTGAGATCATCAGGCAACCCCACGCCAAGTTGTTCACTCCATGCCTGAAGCCTGGCATGATGTCCAAACACCCCTCTCAGGCGCTCAGCTGCCGCCTCGTCAAAAAGCCCTTCTTGCAAACCACGAAGCACCACAGTCGGTTCAACTTGGGCCTCCTGTACATCCTGAATCGTCCGCCACAAAGCGGGGCTCAATCCTGACGTGGCACGACGCAAGGCAAAGGGATTAGAGGCAGACGAATCCAATTGCAAGATGTTGGACAAAAGATATTCATAAAAGAAGTCTCCAACAAGTTCAAGGGAGGCGACCGGTGCTCCAAACGAACTGACAGCTCGCCGCTCAGCATCTAAACGAAGCGCCAATTGATGGAAGGTTAAAAAATGGACGTCAAACAGCGCGAACCCATGTTCAACACAGAAGAGCCACTGAAGACGCCGTCGCAACGACTCGGAAGGAACAACGATGGCAAAGGGAGTACGAGGATCAGCAGCTTTGCTCTGCTGAACCGTTTCAACCAGCTTGGATTCTAAATGAGGATGAAAGGGACCGCTGAGAAGTGTGAACATCCAGGAGCCTGTCCAAGATTAGCGATCGTTACGAGGGTCTGCTGGTTTGAGTCAGAGGTTTTGATCGTTTGAGGCGGAATAGTTTGGCTATTGAACCAAAGGGATCGGAAGATCTGGCCAAATCCAGAAGAGCCGCAGTAGAGTCGTCTAACCCTGGACAGGCTCCTTAACCCGTGACCATATCAAATTGGTCACGGTGAGAGGCAAGAGGCAGGCAAGAGGGAAACTAGCCCGTTTCTGGACCCATTAATTCGCCATTACAATCCTGACACCCCCACCCACCATCAATGCGAGACATCGGATCACCACAAAATGAACATTCTGGCGGAGGTCCGTAATCAATTGGAGGAATGACGGGCAATTCAATATCTAATTCTATTTCGTCGTCATCGTCATCATGCATGGTCAAAATATCCTAATCTTCGTCATCCGTCTTTTTCGGTTTGGCCTTGGCTTTAATGGCTTTCTCTGCACTTGCCCGAGGCGGCACCCCGATAAAGGTCAGTCGTCCATTGATAATCGTGGCCGGTACAGCTCGAATCGAATGTCTTTCCGCCAGTTCTTGTCCTGGTTCCGAAGAAATATCAATTTCCCGATACGTAAAGCTATATTTGATTTTCATGCCCTTCCACATGGTTTTCGCCGAAGGACACGCTGAACAAGTTTTCGACACCAATAACGTCACATTTGCCATAACCCAACACTCCCTTTCACCTAATACAATAAAGCGTCATGTTAGCACCCAAGAAAAACCCCCGGCAAGGTAAGGAACGGTTCCATAACTTCAACCTGGGCCAGACGTTAATAGATGACGAGGTTAGTTAAGGAAAGGCACGAGTTTGGCGTCAATAATTCGAGAATCGTGGGTGCGGAGGGTCGCCCCTAACATTTGGGCCGTCGCCACAATGATTCTATCAGCCGGATCACGATGAAACGTGGATGGTAGTCCTGCAACCCCCGCAGCAATAGCTGGCGAGAGCCCAATGCGCTGAACCAAAGGTGGGGCAGTTGCGGCTTCCAACCATTCTCGTAACGGAAGATTCAATGCAATACGACCCAATGAATGAAGATTGGCAATCTCCCACAAGGAAATATTGGCAATCAATAACGGCTGTTCAGGACTAGCCTGCTGAATAGTGCAACTTTGCTTTTTCGATAGCCGCGAATCTTTTCCGAGCCAATATAAAAGGATGTGGGTGTCAACAGGACTTTCATGTAGGAGGACGACCTTCAGCTTCCCATTCCTCCGCAGGAAGGGTTGGAGAGACAACATCACCAAGAATGGATACGGACCCCATCAGACCCTGTTGAGGAAACTGATCAATACGAGGGATAGGAGAAATTAATTGCGCTACAGGTTTGCCTCGCTTGAGAATCGTGACTGATTCCCCCTGCTGGGCGACTTCATCCAAAATTGCCAGGCATTTTGCCTTAAATTCTGCTTCGTGGATTTCTTTCATATGACTAGTATAAAAGACTAGTCATAAAATGCCCAGAGGTTCCTGACTGATAGCTAGACTTTATAACGGATCACCATAAACATTCAGTTTCCTGGTGCCTCACAATAAGCTCAAAGCCACATACTAACAAACAACCGCTCGAACGGTTTCCCGAAAGAAAAGAAGGTTTATTCTTCCGAAAATATCTCTTCCACAAATGAATCATCTAGCATCAGATCTAGATCATTATTCTCGAAGTCCTCTTTTTCTCAGAAGCAAGCCAGGCAGTTATTGTGGGCCGTTATTTGCTATATCTTCAAGCTCATCTTCATCTTCATCGCTATATGTTTGGGGAAGCATAAGCATCAATTGTCCCACATCCGTGATCCCCTGTGGTACAGCAGGAACCAAGAGCGAGTTCCCTTGGAACACCTCTAGATTAATCGTGGCCGACGCCGACGCGGAACTATCAAACAAGGTGGGGACATTTGCGAGGCTAAAGGTGCCATCAGCTGCTGTTGTCCCTGATATCCCACCTGCTGTGATCACTTGGGCACCAGAGACCGGAATTCCGTTCGGATCGACAACGGTACCGATCACGGTCGTCAGCAGATCAGGCTGAACCGTCACGGACACATCTGCCGTCTGAGCTTGATTCCCCCCTAAATCAATGGCCCGCGCGGCCACGGTGAGAGTCGTGGTTCCAACAGACACTGGCGTATCGTACTGATAAGGAAACGTCGTGTCGGTAAAGACCACTAATCCATTCACAAGAAATTCCACCGCTTGAACAGATTTATCATCGATGGCATTCACCATGATTGGCAAAACAGACCCTTCCGTTATCACCTGTCCCAACGCAGGAGTGGCTAGGGTCACCGCAGGAGGAACTTCGTTGGAATCGGACAAATTTAAGTACTGGCCAATGTACAACCGTGTTGTTGTGGGGAACAAACTATTCGCCGTGAGATACACATAAGTGCCATCCACCGTAATTCCAGTTCCGCTTGCCGGTCCAAAACCACCAAAATCTATGCCGGGTCGAATGACCGGGGCTGCTGGATCATTCACTTCGATAATAGGACCCCCATTGGTGAACCAGAAAAATTCCGCCCCAAAGACGAAGCGCCCACTCACCGCCACGTCACGAAGAAAACCTGCCGCAAAGGGAATTCCCCCAAGGAGGATGGGATTCAAGGGATCCAAGTAATCAACCACGCTAAAGCCTCCATCGCCATCGGCGACAAAAGCCAGCGTTCCTTGGAGGACGACTTTCCGACTTTCGGCAAGAGGACCTCCTTCACAGTTACTCAGAACAACCGGTTGGCTCGGATTGGAGATATCAATGATCTGAAGGCCATCCAACCCATTAGCGACAATGGCTAATTGACGAACAGGATCGACCGCCACACCAAATGCTCGGTCGTCTGTATCGACTTTTCCCAACAGCCGGGGTGCTGATGGGGTGGAAATATCAATAATCTGCATCCCAGCATCCAACATCGCCACATAGGCGAAGGGACCCGAGAGCACTACCTTTCTTGCATTCCCCGGGAGTAGGACTTCTCCCACGAACGTCGGAGTCGTCGGATCACTTACATCCACAACTTCCAACCGAGGGCCGATGGTTGGACCACCAGCGCCTTCAACCAGATAGAGGAGCGACCCCATCGGTTGCACGTTTTTCAGGAATCCTGCAGTCGGATAGTTGCCAATAATAACCGGCGTTTCTCGATTGGAAACATCGACAATTTGAAGGCCTCCGTCTTTATTCGCTACATAGGCCAGATCTTGGTGAACCTCCACCGCTTGCGCACGCGCTGGAAGATCGACAAAGGACAGCGCTGTTGGGTCAAAGCTTTGAATGAGTCCATCGACCACACTGGTAAACCCATTGTTACTGACGGTGATCGTACAGTTGCCCGACATGCCGGCAAACACCAGTCCATCCATCGCTCCAAAATTACAGATGGTGAGATCATTGGAGGTGTAATTGGTGCCGCGCGTGGTCGCGGTCAAGTCAATGGTTGTTTGGTCTAGCAACACCCCCGTAACCGTCAACTGTTCGGAGGCTTCCCCCAGCAATAAATCAAACGTCAACGTAAATGCAGAGGGGGAAATTTGTAATGAGTCCAACGCTCCCGCCAGGTTGAAACTATTGGGATCAGTCGGATCACTCCCTGTGGCAATCTCTAATGCATCTCGAACGCCATCTCCATCGGTATCCGGCAAGAGCGGGTTGGTGACAAAACCATCAGCCCCTGCCGTGACTTCTTCACCATCAAGAATGCCATCGCCATCCGAATCGGCTACCAGCACATTAGTCCCCAGCGCCACTTCTTCCGCAGCCGTGAGCCCATCTTGATCGGCATCTTCTAGGCCATCGATAGGGTCATTAGGGTTCAAGCCCAGGGCAATTTCTTGATCATCGGGAATCCCATCCCCATCCGAATCGCCCGAAAGCAACACCTGCACCTGAAGCAGCCCTAAAGCCCCTTCATTGAGGGCTGAGATCAGGACCGTGCCACTGGCCACGGCCGTCACAAGTCCGTTGCTATTCACGGTAGCAATCCCAGAATTGCTACTCGTGTAGTTGGTGCCTTCAACCGCTAAAGTCACATCAGTTGTGCTGCTATCAGAAAAGATCGCGGTGGCGGTTAAAGGCACTGTGGCACCCGAGACCGTCAAGGTGGGGGTAGGTGGGTTGAGTGTTAAGGTAGCAGGAATAGGGGAAACCTGACCCACCAAAATTTCCGGCAACGTAATCGACTCATTGGCTGAAAGGGTGAAAAAATCCGACTGCCCGGCTTGGGTCACCCCGTTTTCCACACAGGTAGCACGAGCGCGAACTTGCCCCACATTAGCCGGAATATTAGGTAGAACCCACACCCCATCTGGCTGGACAGGAATAGTTCGGTTCAGTACCGCCACGATGCAATTCTCGTTTAACTCTTGAGCGTGAACGGGTTCGCCCCCTCCAATACCGACGCACCAACACGCCATCCACAACACAATGATGCTCTTGGCGTGATAAAACGGCGAGGTCACGGGTTGTCGTTGATTCATGTGCATGCGATCACTCCATCGTTCTTAGAAATTGAAGGACAGTCTTGGTGATTACTTCTTCGCCTGATAGGACGCAGCAAGTTCCCGATCGATGACCGAATGGATCATCGCTGACTGCACCACTCCATCTAGTCGCACATCATTGATGAAGAGGGTCGGCACCCCGCGCACGTTGAGGGCTCGACCCTCAATCATATCCTGTCGAATGGCTTCCAACGTTTCATGCCCATTGAGATCTTGTTGAAACTGCTCTTCGTTTAAACCCAAGTGTTTAGCCGACGCGACAAGGGCTTCAGCTCCCAACGGTCCTTGGTGTTGAAACAACCAATCATGCATTGTCCAAAATTGCCCTTGAGCTCCTGCCGCCATGGCAGCTTCGTGGGCCAATTTCGCCTTCGGATGAAACGGAAGAGGAAAATGCTTAAAGACGACTTGCACATGCTCGGGATAGTCCCCAGGAAGAGTCCGAAGCAACTCAGCAACTTTGGCGCTCAACGGACTTCGAAAATCCGCGAATACAGTCAGCTTCACTGATGCTGTGGCCGATCCCTGGGCAGTGATCGGAAGCTTGTTTTGTTCCGACGGCGACAGCGAAGCTGGAGTGGTCCCAAGCGAAGACGCGATGACTCGCTGAAATGCATCAAATGATTGAGCGCCCACTAGTTTAGTGCCATTCACAAAAAATGTAGGAGTCCCCGTTACCCCTAGTCTTCTACCTTCCAACTGATCCTGTTCGATCTGGGCGGGATGTTTCGAGTCCTTTAAGGCACTCGTGAATTTTGGAAGATCCAAACCAATCTGACGTGCATAGTCCATCAAATCATCAGGCTTGAGAGCCTCTTGTCGCTCAAACAACACATCGTGCATCTCCCAGAACTTCTCTTGCTCACCGGCGGCCAAAGCCGCGCGATGGGCCAACGGCGCATCGGCATGAAAGGGCAAAGGAAAATGTTTAAACACCACGCGCACCTGGCCATCATAGTGCTGCAACACCTTCCGTAAGGTTGGAGTCACTTTCTGACAATACGGACATTGAAAATCGGAATATTCCACGATCGTGACCGGCGCCCCCCAATACCCCTGAACAGGTGATGCCTGAACCTGTATAGCCGTTGGCAACATTGGAGGCGGCGCAGGAGCAGAGGGCAGTGGCTCTAACCCCAGCTCTTCACGAATAATGTTCTCAAATACCGCCACAGGTTGGGCACCAACCAACTTACGACCATTAATAAAAAATGTCGGAGTACCGGTGATCCCCAAACGTTGAGCTTCTTGGACATCCGCCTCAACGACATCCGTGTATTGTCCAGTATTCAAAGCCATTTCAAATTGTGACACATCCAAATCCAGTGTCTCGGCATAGCCGATGAGATCGACCCGGTCCATCTGTTGTCGGTTGGCATACAACAGATCATGCATCGGCCAAAATTGACCTTGTGCCCCAGCAGCAATTGAAGCTTCATGAGCAAGGGGGGCCTTCGGATGCATGGGTAAAGGCAGATGTTTGAAGACCAAACGAACCTGATCGGGGTAGCGCTCAAGTATGGCCTCAAGAGTCGGAACGACGTTGACGCAAAATGGACATTGGAAATCCGCAAACTCGACGATCGTGATAGTGGCTGCGGAAGCTCCCTTGGCCATTTTATGGAGTTGATTTCCAGACTGCTCTTCAAGAAAAGCGGGGCGGTCGTTGTTGATGGTTTCGATTAGGAGATTGGCGTCAACAGGGTCAGATTGATCCGGAGTTCGAGAATCAGCAGCAACAGCCTGTTCGTAGGAAATGCACAATGATATCCCGATTAACAACGGAACGAACAAAGAGGATATCATCAGCCAGAAGAAATATTCTGTCCTCGTTCGCAATATTCTTGGGTCTCGAAGATTCATGACACACCAACCACAAAGTAAACGTGGAAGCCAATTTTGTAAGGAAAGATTGTTCACTATTCCACAGGGCGAAAGGTAAGAGGAACCTTTTGAACAAGCATATCGAGTATGAGGACTTCGTGGTTCCCTCCGACAAAGAATTTCCGCCCGTTCCCTCGATATTCAATTTTTTCTTTCGGCAATACCTGATTGGCATACAAGACATAGTCACCCGGCGGCACGGCGGGAATCAGAAATTGACCTTGCTCATTACTTTTCGACTCAAAAAAGAAACCTTTGGGGTTTCTGGGGTCATCTCCTTCGGTATGAAGGGTAATCGGGAATCCCGACAGGGAAATTCCTTTCGCTTTCTCTTCGCCTCGACACCGCACTGCTTGAACACCACATTGAATAACGTTCCCAACAATCATCCCCATCCCGGTGGATTTTTCCAACGAAAAGTCAGGGAGCTCTTTTTTGAAGGAATCATTTAAGGAATGCCAGTTCTTTAGGTATTCAGGATGTTCCTTTACATATTGGCTGAGTGAATGAAGATGTCGTTTAGAAAACTCATCAAAGTGTGAGACTTGGACTCGATGCGAAAGAAAAAGCACATGTAAATCATTTCTATATTCTTGAACTCTATCCCATCGCTGACGAGGGTACTTTGAAGAAGCAGTTGACATCTCCAATAAATCTTGAATAAACAGGTTCTTGAAATTCCACCACTTCATCTGAAGTTTGGGGAAAACTTTTTTTTCTTCATTGGGGAAAGGGAATTTTTTTTTGGTTTCTTCTATTTGTAGCTTTTCCCATTGTTTCTCTAATCGAGATAAGTCCAATCGTAAATCTTCAAAGGGAATCTCTTTGACATCAATTTTTTCAATTTTATTGAGGTGCTTTTTGCTTAATTCTTGGAAGTATTTCTGTTGTTCTACTTGTTTTTCAAGAGCCTCTACGGTTTCTCTCTTATCTTTTTTTAGTTTTTCTAGGATTAATAGGGCCTGCTTCTGACTTTCATACCTACTTTTCAACTTCTGTATTTCAAACTTTTGATTTAAATCAGGATATTTTTTACGTATTTCTGCCTTAAGTTTTTCATCGCCCGGCTTTGATGAATAACTCCAAAATTCAATTTCCTCAAAGCCATGCCGATCCATAACATGTTTTAATAATCGATTCTCCTCTTTTTGTAAGGCACCTTTCTTTTCCGTTAGATTATTACTAGTCCGAGCCACCATTTTTTTCTTTTTTATTCTAAATTCTTCTTGAATTAAGAAGTATTCAGTCTCAGCTGGCAATCGCCACTCCAATGTATTCTCCCGATCTGAGGCTATAGACCAAGTTGACAAAAATATGGTTATGGTCAAAAGAGGTACAAGACTCATAAGAATTTTCTTATTACCTCCTGACAAGATATTCAACAAAATTTTTCCTCCTTCAAAAAGTAGGTCCTGGAAATACACAGGTCTTAATCCATTGGATTCGACTGCTATTACAGTCACCCTTTCTGCTGTCACCCCTCACGTTACAGCCAAGTAAGCATTCCCCATTTTGAAAGCAAGCAAGGACACAAAGCCCCTTTGCCACGTCATTATCAAAAAGGCACTGATCTCTAAGCTGGTCAGCGAGGGGGTCAACAGGGTATTCGCACATTGGCACTCGCCCATTTGCACTATTTTCACAATCATCATTTGTTCCGCAAAGCCCATCATCTTCACAATCAGTTGGAGAATTTTCGCTTACATTACATCCTTGGCCTGCGATACACACATGGATAATACCTTCGCAAGCGTCATCCTTTTCGCAAGCCCCACAATCTCCTCCTGCACAACAAGCTATCTTCTGTGCACCAGCTTCTTTAGAACAATTATTTCCATCCTTGGCAGGATCGATGACACACTCATCGCCATCACAGATTTTACATTCTTCACAACTGCCTGCACTTCCAGTGCTGGCAGGATCGCCTCCACAATGCCATCCACCTTTCACAATGCCCACTCCAGGATCGGAAACCAATTTCGTCCCATCTTCACTCACCGTACCTGTTCCAATACTCACAAATTGGCCTAAGTCATGATCAAACGAATAGAGTTCCGTAATCTGACCGGGGGCCAATCCATCGGTATTAGGCATGGTCATCGCGGCCGGAGGTTCGAAATGCACTCCGGGGGGTTGAATGGTGATAATGAACCGTGGTTGCTGCCCAAAATTGGGTGTCATCGGCACTTTATCGGAATGTACGACCGTCACCGACACAGTCCCACTTTGACTGCCATTGGGAAACGTCGCAGCCCCTGGTTCAATGGTTAAGGCAAAGCCCGGCACTTGCGGTAGCGTGAGAGTTCCCCCGGTTGTTTGATCCACAAATAGACCATTGGGAATATCTAAGGGGAGAAGATAAATAGGCATGCCCAACGTATTATCCTGACCTGGCAAGGTTACCAGCTCATATTCTAAGTTAGGCCATGTCCCTGGACGCTGGGCAGTACTGCCATCAGCAAGGAGGTGAACGGTACCCACTGGAACAGGCGTCAACACAAATTGCCCTTGGGCATCAGATTGTGTCGTCAGGGCTGTCCCCGCAACGGTTAACGTCACCCCCGGAATGGGCTGATCGGTGTTATCAAAGACGACTCCACTAATCTGAGTTGCACTTGGATCACCAGCCACTCGGCCCGAGGCTGTAAAGCTCGCAGGAAAACCTATATTCCCTGGGAAAGTCGCTCGGACACGATTATTATCAATGCCTTCTTGAAATCCAGACGTCAATGCAGCTAATGCTCGGCCGTCATTGTCGGTCATGGTGGTCACGGACGACTGTCCATTAAAATGGCCTCCGCCTTCTACTACCGAAAACGTCACCGGAATATTAGCCAAGCGATTATGCCCGACATCGGTCACGATGGCGACAAACGGTCGTGCTAAAGTCTGGCCAACCAGGCCCACTTGGTTGTTCCCCGCATCCACATTAATCTTATCGGAAGAACCAGCCAACGCCGTAGCCAGAAATACGGCTTTTCCAGCAAATCCTACGGCCGTGGTTTCCACCCGATTATTGGCAGCCCCGGTTCGGCTCCCTAACGTCCAAGAAACTTGAGCGAAGCCTTGTGAATCCGTCGTTGTCACCAAAGCTCGCTTCTGTTCTACGTTCGTGCTGATGGTCCCATTATTCTCCTTCACCCGAAAAATGACTTGTTGATTCTCGACGGGACTTCCATTGGCATCGAAGACTTGCACGACCAACGGATCAAGCAGAACATTTCCAATCCCGCCAGTTTGTAAATTTCCCGATTCGATAAGAATACGGGATTGCCCAGTAGCCGCTTCTCGAGTGACAGAGCTCGATACCTGTCCCATATTCCCCGCTAGATCTGTCGCTATGACGGTGAGGGTATTGGAGCCCAAAGAAACGGGCACATTGGTCGCCACGAAGCTTCGATTAGCCACGGCTGCTGCTTGGCCATTGACCATCACTGTCATGTTGTCTCCATGAATCGTTCCTACCACGTTGTCATTGATCGTTCCCGAAACCGTTACCGTGGGAGTCGTCACGACCTCACCTGGGCCAGGTGACAGAATATTCACCCGTGGAGGAGCGGCATCTCGGATCACTTGGACCATCGTCGTCCCAACCGAGCCCGCTGCATTGATCGCTTCGGCTGTCAAGATGGTCACTCCATCTCGAATAGGAACCCCTGACGCCGTAAAGGATCCACCACTCACTGACGCAGCTATGCCATTTACCGATACGGTCGCTCCTCCCGTGTCCACTGTTCCTGTCACATTGAGCGTTTCTGCATTGACCACGGACATATTAGTTGGATTCGTAATTGTCACCACAGGCGGATTAACCAAACTCACTTGAATCACGGATTGACTCGAATTTCCAGCCGGGTCGTTCGCCACAACAGCCAACGTATTCTGCCCTTCTTGGACAGGCACGTTGTTCACTGTAAAGGTTCCTCCACTAACCGTACCTTGCGTTCCATTCACCTGGAGAGTGGCCATGGGATCATCAATCGTTCCCGTGAGGGTAATCGGACTACTGGTGAAGACTTGAAGGTCTGAAGGACTGGTGATGGAAAAGACAGGTGGTGTCGTATCAGCCACAGTAACCACGGCGGTCTCTACTCCCGTATTCCCAGCACTATCTGTTGCTGAAAACGTCACTGTCGTAACTCCAAAAGGGAACACGGCTGGAGCATCATGAGTCAGCGAAAGCTCGCCATCCACATTATCAATGGCCCGAGACCCATTCAAAAAACGTTGAATGTTCACATCGGAAATAGGAATTCCATTAGAATTAAGAGATTCCACTAGGATATCCTCTTCCACTACAATCGCGGGTACGGTTTGATCAACTACGGTAATGACCGCCGTCGCAGTTCCAATATTACCCGCTGCATCAATGGCACTAAATGTGACAAGATTTTGGCCTAAAGGAAGGATATGAGGAGAATCTGGAAAAACCTCAAGAACTCCGTCAATATTATCCACTGCTGTGGCACCATTTAGAAACGCCTCAACCAAAGGATGGGAAATGAAGGTTCCACTCGAATGGTCCGCAGGAACGACAATATTGCCAGGGGTCGTCACGACCGGTGGGATAGTGTCGCCACCTATGCCCAACCCAAATCCGCCTTCTAGCGTGATCGTACCCCCATTGCCCATACGCACCCATTTGCCCACAAAGGCTCCCGTTGCACTGCCATTTTTTCGTATCCGCAACAGTCCATTGGGTGCATAAATATTGGCGCGAATCGAACTGTCGGTACCAATCCTCACGGCCTCTGGTGTCGCATCGATCGCACCAGTCGACCCATTGATGCCTGTCCCGATGATCACTACATGAGCAGCAGTTAAGGAAGTCGCGGATGGAGCGGGTCCGAGAACCACATGGTCTCGGGTCTCCAGATGCCCCTGGACACGAATCTCCACTGGCCCTACGGCGAGCACTTGTGCATTCGCGCGGATGTTCCATGACTGAAAGTGATAGACCCCTCCGGTGAGTGTGACCACAGCGCCGTTACGCGCTTTGAGTATTCCATAATTACCGGCATCTAAACTGAGGGTTCCGCCTGATGGGACATCGAAGTCTTGCGTGCCAGGCGTGACCGGCGGCACCGGAGGTAACGCCGCGACCAACGGCAAAGTCACGGGTGTTGTGATTGTGCCTTGAATGACCCCGGGACCTCTCAGGGTATTGACGAAGACATTGTGTACCATTGAGCCAGTTTTGAGGCGCATGGTGTCGCCCATGACCTGACTCATGGGATCTTGCACGATGACATTGATGCCGAACGTGACTTCTTGATCACTCGCCAACCACGGCCCGGCACTCGCCACATTGGCCCCGACATCCCCACTAACCACCGTGCTGCCTTCTCGCACCCAAATGCCTTCGTCCCCGAAGACCACAAAGTCGGTCGCGGCCCCAGCCGCGGGCGCACTCACTGTGCTCCAACAGCCCATCAGGAGGAGGCTCCACAGTGCCGTGCGTAACACACGAGTCCATATTGGATGAATGATGTCGGTACAAGTGGTCATAGCGGTCCTTTCTCGGTCAATGCTTTTGGGCGAACAGACAGATATTCATTGAGGGAACGGATCTGCAAGGGTGTACCTCTGTGAGCAAGAGCGAGAGACAGAGCACGTATAATCACGTGCGAGCACCGATCACGAATATCGGATGCGTGACAGACTGGGCGGTTGAGCCTGAATACGACCACCCCGTCTTTTGGGGCTCGTTCCAGCAGCAAGAGGAGAGAGGGCTGGCCAACACGAGCCAATCGTTGGGATCATTGCCCCGCATGCCCCGACGTTTCGATGGATGACGGTGGTCTCGTTCAGCTCTAGGCATGCATGCTCCGGTCAGCAAGCGCTCGGTTAGATGAAGGTCGCAAAAAACACGAGGGGACTATAGCAAGCGATAGGAAAAATGGAAGTGTCCCTAGGTACACCGGTCAAATACGTAGACCCTGCCACAACTTGGCCGACGTTTTTTCATTGCGAGGGACGGATTTGTACATTTGCCAGGGCTGGGAGTGAGGTCAGAGGCGGTCGTCAAAAAACAGGGAAGGGTCGCACGTGCCAGCGTTGGCCACGTAGACGAATAACGCCATTCGATTGACGACACCCAGTTGGAGATAGATATGGTGAAGGTGCTTCTTGACCGTCCGTTCGGTGATGCCCAGGTGTGCGCCAATTGTTTCATTACTCCATCCTGCCATCACGGCTTTGCCCACTTGGCACTGTCGAGGCGTGAGGCCCTGGGCTAACTGTGGCGCTAGCCTGCCTGACCCTCTCAGGCTCACGGAGTTCTCTGTCACCAGGCAAGGCCCCACGAGACGGTCCGTCACCAACCCCATGACACGCCCTTCTTGCGTGGGCACACAGGTCACAGTTGCCTCGAAACGCTGTCGGTCTCGTTCAAACACCAGCTGGATGCTCTTGCGGGTTTTCTTTTTCCAGGTCGATTTTATGGTGGCCTGCAGCCGGCACCCGACTATGCCAGGGAACACGTCCCGGACATGGGCACCTTTGAGTGTGTGGTGGTCGTTGAGAAAATGTCCGTATCGTGGGTACGGATAATAGGCATCCTGATAGACACCATTGGAATCCCACACAAAAATTTTATGGGCCACTTCCTGTTGAAACTGGGCATCTTTGCCGTGAAGGGGAACAGAGGAAAAAGGGAGCTCACCGAGTTCGACCAGAACTTGGGCACGGGTACGTCGTGGATCCATTCCAACCTTTTCGTGCTCACAAGATCCTTCTCTGAGTGTCTTGTCGAGCGGGGTGTGACGTGACAGGCGATCAGCACATGTCACCACCATTGCAGCAAAGTCGTTGAATAATAGCAACCTCGTGTAGAGTCAATATCGTTCAAGGATTGTCTCAGGTGAACGTACAGCTGACTTGATGGAACGAGTTTTCCTCTTGTCTCTTCTAAGAAATAGGGGTCAGAATAGGGGTCAGTTTGCTCGCTTGATGAGTTAGATTCAGTGAGGGTGGCGTCATGCGCAGGTCTATCTGCGTCGCATCCTTTTTCTGGGCCTGCGTGGGTTTGGAAAAGAACTGAAGAATACCGAAGTGTTATTGCGTGAAATTACTTTTCGATTACCTGTTTGATTCAAGGAAATCAAGCTCCACCGATACCCCCCAATACCATACGAGGCGATGGCGAGGTGTTACGCCACTCCCTTTTATAGGGTATCCCCTATCGAGATAGAGCATGGCTCCTCTGCCTTCATGCCGCCAGGCTTGAGGAGTTTGTTTGTGAGAGAGACCATATAGGTGAAACCCATGCATGGATGTTTAATGGCTGGTGAAAGTACGGAGTGGGACAGAGAAGATCAACTCTGACGAAAGACTGCGCTAGAAGACATTCGTAATTCGCCAGGGACAGGGAAGGCCGAGATCTGAAAAAGGAAGAGGTCAGCGCCGCGTTATTTTGTACTCTAAATCACTGGTGTCCCGTTAACAGAAACAAAGCAGGCTTCACTCTCAATGAATTGTTACAATGGGCAAGCGCGCAAACACTGTAAAACAAAGGAGATTGAAGCCTTGGCCCATCACAACACGGTATTCTCACAATTACTCAGATATATTCCTCGCCATGAATTCGAGACCCTTGCCAACCGACACCATGCAGGTCGTTCTTTCCGCACGGCATCCCGGTGGTCGCCGTTCGTCACGATGGCCATCGCCCAACTGGCAGGGCGGAACAGCTTGAGGGATATTGTTGAGAATATTTCCACACAGGCACATCGGCTCTATCATCTTGGCAGCGCCAAGCTCTCTCGCTCCAATCTCTCTCGTATCAACGAAGGCAAACCCTACGCCCTGTACGAGGCCCTGCTCGGAAAACTCCTGAGTCGGTGTCAGGGACTCTCACCTGGCCACACGTTTCGCTTTAAAAACCCGTTGTATTCAATGGACGCCTCGACCATTGACCTGTGTCTGGAGGTTTTTCCGTGGGCCGAGTTCCGTTCGACCAAGGGTGCCATCAAACTGCATGTGGGCTTGAACCACGACGGCTATCTCCCCGAGTTCGCGACCATCACGGATGGCAAAACCAGTGATATTACCGTGGGACGTACCGTGGAGTTTCCCAAAGGCAGCATGGTGGCTATTGATCGTGGCTATAATGACTACGCCTGGTACAACCAATTGACAGAACACGGGATCTTTTTTGTGACTCGCCTCAAGGCCAATGCGAAATCTCGCGTGGTCAGCCGTCGTCCTATTTTGCCCAACAAAGGACTCACCAGCGATCACACCATTGCGTTCACGGGGACGCAGACGGCAAAGACATGCCCCATTCACCTGCGTCGGGTCGGGTATCGTGACCCGGAAACCGGCCGACACTATATTTTCCTGACTAATAATTTCACATTGGCGGCCAAGACCATTGCGGACATTTACAAGGCGCGTTGGCAGGTGGAGTTGTTTTTTAAGTGGGTGAAACAGAATCTGAAAATCAAGTCGTTCATCGGAACCAGTAAGAATGCCGTACTGACACAAATCTGGATTGCCTTGTGCGTGTATCTCCTCCTGTCATTCCTCAAGTTCCAGGCAAAGCTGAAGAGAAGTTTGCAACAAATACTGCGTGTCTTGCATCTCAATCTGTTTGAAAAACGAGATCTGATCGCTTTGCTGCGAGGGGATCCGTTTCACGATGGGAATACCGACATCAACCAGATGGTTTTGCTGTGAAAGTTAACGGGACAGCAGTGACTCTAAATACTTACATATGTGTATCTGTTTGGATACTACTCCAACTATGTAACAAGCCCACGAGCGTAAAAGGGTATTTTTGCACAATGCCCCACATGAAACGTAGGACAAACCAGGGGCTAGATTTCTGCTTGATATCTATAATGTATTGGCAAGTTAGGCCAGAGTCGGCTGATTGACCATGCGGACCGCATAGCGTAATCCCTGATAAATCAATGGATCTCTCCAACTGAATTATGTGCGAAGGGTGGAATTTCCGTTAGGTTAGACCCTTTTTTGTGCAATGACTTTAATCCCGCTTGCCGGGATCGAGTTCAATAATCCCTTTGCGAATAGCCAGGATGGCGGCTTGTGTCCGATCGTAGGCATGCAGTTTATGGAAAATATTCCGAACATGATTTTTGACAGTTTTCTCGCTGAGATCCAACACATTGGCAATTTCCTTGTTGGTCTTCCCATCAGCAACTAATTGCAAAACCGTAATTTCTCGTTCGGTAAGATCATGCTCTAAAATTCCCTTTTTCCTCCCTTTCCCTTCAGAGAGCAACGAAAATTCTGCCAAGATCTTACTGGCGACGGATGGATGAATGAGCGACTCGCCTTTCGCGATGGTTCGGATTGCAGCAATGATTTGCGCCGAATCGCAATCTTTGAGGAGATACCCCGTTGCCCCAGCACGCACAAGGTCGAAAATATATTGCTGCTCCTCATACATGGTGAGGGCTACGACTCCAATATGCGGAAACTCGCGTTTGATAATGCGAGTCGCTTCGATCCCCGTCATGCCCGGCATACTGACGTCCATGAGAATGACATCCGGCAAGAGGAGTCGAGTCTGCTCGACCGCCTCACCGCCATCTTTGGCTTCTCCAATCACTTGGATATCATCTTTGGTTTCGAGAATGGCCGATAGTCCTTCGCGCACCACCCGATGATCATCGACTATTAAGACCTTAGTTTTCTTTGACATACCTGATTTTCTCCTTTGTGGCGAGCGGGACAGAAATATTCACGGTTGTTCCACTTCGGGACTTGGACACCCACTGAACCTCACCCCCCAACATCCGTGCGCGTTCCTTCATACTTCTTATTCCAAAATGGTCCCATTTCTCTGGATTCTGACTTTCCTTCTGTAGATTAAATCCTTGTCCGTCATCTGATACCTTGGCTTCTAACAGATCTTTCTTGAGATGAACCTTCACGACCACTTTGGTGGCTTTGGCATGCTTGACGACATTACTCAAGGCTTCCTGCACCATCCGAAAGACAAACACCTTGGCTTTAGGATCAAGCTGCGATTCGTCTCCTTTTCCCTCAAAGGTGGTGCCAATTCGATGTTCCCGCTCATATAACGTCAAATAATTCGACAGGGCCGGGATGAGCGCCATGTGATCATATTGCCCCGGGCGGAGATTATACACCACCTCGCGGGCTTCCTGAATCGCATGCTTTAATTCCCCTTTAGTTTGATTCATCATCGTCAAACATTTATTGGGATCTTCCAAGACCAGTTCCCGCACTCGTTCCATCTTCAGATTCACACCCACCAAGGTTTGCACAAGCCCATCGTGAATTTCACAAGCAATACGCGTCCGTTCTTCATCCACGGCCCCTTCGGCCTCTTCCTTCACATACAAGCGGAAGAGCGACTGATAGCGAGTCAGCGTGCTTTCAATTTCTACTGAGGCGCGAATCCGAGCTTCAATGAGTTGCCACATAAACTTAGCACTCGCCCCGCCCACGAGGGCTAAATGCGGCGCTTGGACGTCTAAGAGATTTTGTTCCACTTCGGGATTGCCAGTCACGTCTATGACCAAATCCACGTCTTTCATTTTCAAAAGATCTTGGTAGCGGCGCACGACGGGAATGCCTAATTTTTTCGCGAGACGGACGCCTCCGGTTATCGGTCGGGTTTCTGCCACCCCCACGACGGTGACCAGTGGGTCTTCCGCAAAAATTTCCATGAGGGCAGTACCTCCATGCCCCGCCCCAATAATGGCCACGCGGCTTGCGGTGACACCTTTTGCAGTTCGGCTAACTGATGGCTTTCGAGGAGGTGTGGCGCGCTTGGAGGGTTTGGAAGATTTGAGAGGTGGCATGAGAACACACGCGCAATGTTTGAAGGGATTGGAAAACTTTCCTGAGGAACCAAGGAATCTCTTCTTTTGCAGAAGAGCATCGAATTCGTCGCTCGAAAACTCAGATTACGTTTTAGACCAAGTAATCTGCACCCTTATTACGAACGCCCAGACTCATGCGTTAACGCTCGAATGGTATCCATGAATTGGTCGATATCCTTAAACTCACGGTACACCGAGGCAAAGCGTACGTAGGCAACCGGATCAAGTTCCTGTAAGGCTCGCATGACTTCTTCCCCAACGGCCCGGCTGGGCACTTCGGTTTCCCCTAAGTCTTGTACCCGTTTCTCTATGCGATCCGTCGCGGCACCCAACGCGCCGATACTGACAGGCCGTTTTTCGCACGCCTTCTTGAGTCCAGCTAAAATTTTCGCTCGATCAAACGGCTCACGCCGGTTGTCCTTTTTGACCACCATCGGAAGGTTTTCTTCAATCCGTTCATAGGTCGTAAACCGCCGTTTACAGCCTAAACATTCCCGACGACGACGAATGACTTCGCCTTCGCGTGCCGTCCGCGAGTCAATCACTTTATCTTCGAGCTTGTCACAGAACGGACATTTCACGGAAGAGCGTCCATAATATTGGAGGGAATGGTGGAGGAAGAAAGTTAGTAGGAATGAAAGATGGGGAAACGGGCACACAGGTTTTTAACTTCTCGTAGAATGCGTTTATGAAGCGCCGTATCTTGTGAATGTTGGATGATGTCATCCGCCCATTCCACAATTTGCTCCATCTCGGCTTCTCGCATGCCACGAGTAGAAACCGTTGGAGTACCAATGCGAATCCCACTGGCGACCATCGGTGGCTTCTCATCAAAAGGCACGGCATTTTTATTCACGACAATGCCCGACGCATTCAAGGCCGCTTCAGCCTCTTTGCCCGTGACATTTTTCGAATTGAGATTTAAGAGAAAGAGGTGAGTCTCCGTTCCGCCGGAAACCACTTGGTAGCCCCGTTTCACAAAACCTTCTGCTAACACTTTGGCGTTGGCTAACACCTGTTTTTGATACGCGGTGAACCCAGGAGCCAAGGCTTCTTTAAATGCCACCGCTTTAGCCGCAACCACATGCATGAGCGGCCCACCCTGAATCCCTGGAAAAATCATTTTATCGACGGCTTTGGCATGTTCTTCCTTGCACATGATCATGCCCGAACGTGGCCCACGTAAGGTCTTATGCGTCGTCGTCGTCACAAAATCGGCATAGGGAACGGGACTGGGATGCAACCCCGTCGCCACTAAACCGGCAATATGGGCAATATCCACTAACAAATAGGCACCAATGGATTTGGCGATGGATTGAAAACGAGGGAAGTCGAGAATTTTGGCATAGGCACTGGCCCCAACCACGAGCATCCTCGGTCGAACTTCCTTGGCTTGTTTCTCCACGGCATCATAATCAATAGCTTCGGTTTCTCGATCCACGCCATAGCTAAAAGACTGGAAGATTTTCCCGGAAAAATTGACGCGACTTCCGTGAGTCAGATGGCCACCATGCGCCAGGTCCATCCCCATAATCGTATCGCCTACTTTGAGAACCGCCAGGTATGCGGCCATATTGGCTTGTGATCCTGAATGTGGCTGAACATTGACGTGCTCACAACCAAAGAGTTCTTTCGCACGGGCGATGGCCAGCTCTTCGACCACATCCACATACTGGCAGCCACCGTAATACCGTTTACCCGGATAGCCTTCGGCATATTTATTGGTCATGAGACAGCCTTGGGCACCCAAGACGGCCGGACTGGCATAGTTTTCGGAAGCGATCAACACTAAGTTTTCGCGCTGTCGCTTTTCCTCCGAGCGGATAGCCGCATACACCTCATAATCGGAGTCGCGGATGGCTTTCAATGTCCCGACTGAATGACGCATGGATTATTCGGATTCTGTCGTTTCGGCAGGGGCTTCTTCCGAGGCTGGAGCTTCGGTGACCACCTCTTCTCCGGCCTGTTTCACGAGCGTGACTTGAATTTTTGTCACCACATCGCGGTGTAGTTTAACAGGCACAGGAAACGTGCCCAATTCTTTCAACGGGTGGGGCAACTGTATTTTTCGACGGTCCACCGTCATGCCCTGGGCAGCTAATTGCTCCGCAATATCCTTTGAGGTCACCGAGCCAAACAATTTATCGTCTTTCCCTGTTTGGACTTCAAAGGTCAATGAAACATTGGACATTTGCTTGCCAATATCCCCTAATGCTTCAATTTCTTTCTTCGCCTTTTGATCGATTTGCCGCTTCAGATGCTGCAATAATTTCACTTGTCGCTCTTCAGCCAACACGGCTTTTTTACGCGGCAACAGAAAATTCCTGCCATACCCATCTGCCACGGTTAAGACATCGCCTAAATACCCCAAACCTTCGACATTTTCCTGCAAAATCACCTTCATAGATAGCTCTCCTTAGCCTAGCGAATAAGGGAAACATCTTAAGACCGATGGTGGAAAAAGTCAATTGAATGGCCCTGTTGCTTCGCATATTTAATAGGTAACGATGGTAATATGGGTTGAGAAAACGCCAGAGGAGCCATCTTGAGGTTTGCTCATTTCCAGGATGCCCCTAAGATACCGTATACTGGCCCAAGAGCACTCAATAGGTAGATATTTCCACGTAGAAATAGGCGTCTTGGCGCAACATGATTTCACAAACCATATGGAGAACGTTGATTGCCATGTGGTTGGCGATAGCTCCTTTTCCAGCCATGGGCAAGGAAGGAATGACCAGCACCCCCCCTGGACCCGAACCCTTCACGGACCTGAATCTTCGATTCAGCAATCGTCCACTGAACCCTCCTGAGAACCTCATTGTCCAAACCATCCCCCTGACCGGCCTCTCAGTCGCCTCTCCTTTTGTAGCCCCAACTCCACAAGCGGTCATTTTCGAAAACGACCAACGCCAACGTCTGGCGGTTCTTTCCACCAACGAGGCCGGACATCTCACCCTCTTTCTGCTAGAACCACTCCCCCTTGATCCCAAGCTCCCCAGCCTGGTTCAATGTGCGAATGCTCGCAGTTGTCAGACAGATCGAACGCCCTTAACTGGTGGACTAGGATGCTTAGCGGTTTGCCTCAAAGAACTTCTAGAGACCGTTGCCGGCAATCCTCTCTCTCGATGAACACATGAAACTCGACGAACTTCTTGCACAATCAGCATCGCAACTTCTTGATGAACGGGAAGTCGCCATGAACCAGGGGCTCGATGCGCCCTTAGATATTCCCCATGCTTCCCACCTCGGCAAAGTAGGCTCGCTCCATCTGTATCGCTGTGAAGTCTTGCCAGGAAGCAAAATGATCGCTGATGTCCCGATCACGCTCTTACCTGGAAACGACATGGAGGCCACCGAAGGCTATCTTCTGGGTTGGCTGAATGGCGCACTCCTGATTCAAACCTTTGACCATGTGGGCCAGACGCTAGAACATTGCACCCTTATTCCCGACACCTCAGGATTTTTAGAGACCGGCGCTGCCCGGCTTTCCGATATGGCCACCAAACCCGACTCGTTTACACTTGGGCCAGCCGAACGTCTGGTACCATGGCTCCAGCCATCTCCGGGATCGGATGCGCAACAGATCCGAGATAATATTCCAACCACCGTCCTGTCGATGCTGTGGGGGGATGACCGTACAACGCGATGGACCAAACTGACCACCCTCATCGTCGACCAAGTGCGGAAAAATAAACGCATTCTCCTGGTCGCACCCGACCATGAAACCGTCGATGCATTAACTGGGGCGGTTGCCCGAGCCTTAAAGATGGCTGCCCTACCTCACCGCAGCATACTCTGTCGCTATGAGCTGCCACTCACCAAAGAAGCAGCCACCATGCCTATTTATGAATTAGGGTATGAGGCCCAGATGTATCACTTTTATGCCAAAGCGAATGCGAACAAAATCGCCCTGCGGAAAAAGTACGATCGTTTCCGAGAACTCACGCCCATTTTGGCCTACAAACGCGACAAGCAAAAAGATCTGAACGAAGTGAAACTCTTAGAATGGCGACTGCTCACCGAGCTCAGTGATTGGCAGGGGAAAGTAAAAGGGATCGATAAAATTCTGTTGGACTATGAAGCCTTGCCCATTTGGAAGCGGATGGGCATGCAATTCGCTGGGAAAAATGTGGAGACATTGGCGGAATACCGCGTGATCTACGAAGGCAAAATCCATGGACTCATGCAGGAGGTCGAGGTGGCTCAAGCCCGCATCAAAGAACTCATTCCTGAAGCCACGATCCCGAAAGATATGCGGCCGGAATACGATGTCCTCAAAGAAGAAATCAAGCGACTTGGCGGCACCAAAAAAATTCGAGAAATGCTCAGCGCGGGAGAAGGTACCAATCGGCAAGCCTTTGCGCAAAACAAACGGGTCATGGCGACCACCCCTGGTCGGATCTTAACCGATCCCCTCTTTCGAAAAATGCCCTATGATCTTCTCATCGTGGACGACGCCCCCCGCATTCCGACTCCATTACTCCTTGCTGCCAGTGGACTCATTCGTGAGCGCATTTTCCTGAGTGGAGATACCAATGATCTCGTTCAGGGAGAACACCCAGGTCAAATGTGTTGGCCGCACAAATTCTTGGGAACCATGCTCAGTTCCCCTGCCCACCCCACACCTGTAGGATAATGACGGGCGTGACCAGCCCAAGCAGGTATCAAGAGAAATTTCAAAACAAACTTCCGGCGAACATCCTCCTACACCACGAAACCCCTTTCACCTTTCCACCATTGCTGAACCATCAACGACCTTGACCGGTTTTCGATAAAAGACGATAATCGAATTCACGTGCCGAAGTGGCGGAATGGCAGACGCACTAGATTCAGGGTCTAGCGCCCTCCGGGGTGTGCGGGTTCAAGTCCCGCCTTCGGCACCAAAAAATCCTACCGATTACAGCGACATCTTGTTCTCAGAAGCTGCACGAATTTTTCCACTTGGATAACAAGCGCGATTTGAATGAGGGGTTCTGAAAGGGGCATTTCCCCGTCATGAAGGAACAAAGCGTATTGAAGGCATGAAAGGCTGTGGCAGCCTGGTTGAGAGCAAGAGCCAGGCTTCCATTCCCATGGCTTCAAATCCCGCCTTCGGCACTAAATTCCCTCCGAATCGCACACCATTCCTATCATCAGAAACCCTACTCCATGTTCAATCGTACCGGTAGCTCACTATTTTTTATGTCCAAACAGCTTCTGAAAACGCCCTATACCAAGACTCTAACCAACCTATCCATTTATGCAACAACAGACGTGAGCCCTCATTCAAGAAAGCCTTGCGAGTGACCGGGACCATCGGGAAAGTTGAGTAGACCAAGTATAATGAAGCAAGCGTCTGGACCTCTTATTTAATCTATGGCCTGAGCCTAAATCAAGATCTCATGAAGAATGTCAAGAACTTAGCTGTAGACGAAGATCGAAATGTGAGAAACGGGCTATCGCAGCTTAACCAAGTGTCTACAAAACCCGGGGAAGACCAGATAGCTCCTTAAGCCATCGTCAATGGACATGATAAGGGCTCATCTGAAGGATTTAGAAAAGAAGGGACTGTTGCCAAAGGGGAAGTAAAAAGAAAACCGAATTGCCAATTAAGGGTGGTGGAATGAAGCTGTGGACATCGAAGAAGAACCTGCGAACCATTCCATCTTTGTTCATTGCCCCATACATTGCATGGGTATCTTTTCTTTATTAGGGCCTGTTAACACTACTCAATGCATCAATGATCAGCGCAAAGTTGATGAAGAATGTGAAAACACTGTCCAGCTTGTCAAAGCGCGAGAACACCCGACGAAAGCCTTTGAGTCGACGGAATAGCCGCTCCACTTCATTGCGTTGCTTATACAGCTGCTTGTCGTACTCCCATGGTTCGCGCCGGTTCTTTTTTGGTGGGACCACGGGCGTGCAGCCCAGATCCACAACGGTCTGGCGTGTCTCATCGCCCTCGTAGGCTCGATCCATGATGACATACTTCGCAGACAACTTGGTCGCCTTCAACAACTTCCGGCCTTCGGGCGCATCCCCGGCTTGACCCGGGGATAAGGCAAAACTCACGGCCGTCCGAGCATCCGCGGCAACCAGATGAATCTTGGTGGTCCACCCGGCGCGGGACTTCCCGATGGCTTGCGGCCCGGTTTTTTGAGCGCGCCCGTCCCATCGGGGTGCACTTTGACGGCGGTACTATCCAACGAGACAGCCTCAACGTGGACGCGAATGATTTGTTGTTGTTGCCACTCGGCAAAGACCCGGTCCAATACCCCACGTTTCGCCCAGCGATTCATGCGAGTGTAGATGGTATGCCAATTCCCAAAAGACTTGGGCAACCCGCGCCACTTACACCCCTGTTCAGCCACATATAATATGGCATTGAGGACTTGGAGATTGAGCATGGAGACATTGCCACGCTGGCGCGGCAAAACCGATTCAATGAGCTGGTACTGCGAGTGAGTAAGTTCCATGGCCGCAGTATACCATAATGGAACCCATTAGTGTTAACAGGCCCTAAGCCGATGTTGTAGGGCTGTTGAATCACGCAATGGCTCAAAAGGATGTCACTCCGTGCCTCATTGAGTATTTCGGAAGGGGACTATATCCTGAGATGAAATGATCTCAAAAATATTGGATTTCCTGTTTTAAGGCCGAGACGGCGAACCAGGAGGGTGCGGAAATGACTCGAATCATAATTGCTGGGCTAGCTCTCTTACTTAGCGGATGCGCCCAAACCATGTACACCAAAGACGGCGGGTTTACTCAGGCTGAGTTTGATGCAGACCGAAACGATTGTTTAACTATAATGGGATACGAAGGTCGTTTTGCGCAAAACAGCCCTGACGCATTAGGTCGGACCCGATTGGCTCTTGTGAGTGGAAGAGAGACTCTCGATGATTGCCTCACACTCAGAAAAGGCTATAGGCACATGTCACTGATTGAAAGTCAGTAATGGAATGGCTGTCAGGACCTTTATATAAGTGGGTGTTTCGGAATAGGTATAAGGCTCAATGTAATAGGTAGAGTAGAGCACTGGTGCATACTTGGAGCTGCTCGCGACCGTTTCGACGCACGCGTCTACCACGGACCACAGCCGTCAGGAAATTCCCAGCGCCCCCTCATCAGTAGGGTCGAGGACTGGCGCGCCAACGGTAGGGTTCGGTGGCCCATCCACCCCTTTCGAAGTGGGCCTCAGTCCGACTCCCATGGTCACGGTTCCAGTCCCCGCCACGTCAAACCCGGCGTGCTGATTTCCAGCACCGGGCTTTCCTGGATGCTTCACCTCAAGGGTTATGCGACCTATCAGCCTGGAAGGGCTTTCACGCTGACCCTCCGTACCGGACACGGTAATCTCCATATAACCCAAGCACGGTATAGAGCCAAACCTTACTCCACCTCTTCCAGCCGAAACCTCGACGGTGGCGCACGCGCATCATGTGACGCCGAACCTTCCGCTCCACCCAATCCTTCACGTAGGTCAGACACCCGCTCGCATGCCCAATCCGGAAGTAATTCACCCAGCCTCGTACGATCGGATTGATCACCGCGATCATCCGTCCCACCGGCTGGGCCTGCCCGCGTCGGAACACCTCCTTGAGCTTTCGCAGCAACGCGGTGCGCCGCTTCATCTTCGGTATGTACTGCGGGCGCCACATCCCACGCCGCGACCGCACACGCCGAAAGTCAAAACCCAAGAAGCCGAAGCTCTCTCCCTGACTCAGATCCACGATCCGGCTCTTTTCCTCATTCACCTGAAGGCCTAATTGAGCCAACGCCTCTCGCAGCTTCCTCTCCACGACCTGCGCCAGTCGTGCGTGGCGGCGATAGCCATCCACCAACACGACCAGATCATCCGCAAACCGGGCATACTCGAGGTACGTATACTGGCCCTGCCGGGTTGTCTCCTTCAACTGCTCCAACATCTCATCCACGTCCGTGAGATAGATGTTAGCCAACAGTGGGGAGATGACACCCCCTTGAGGCACCCCACGCGGGCCAGATGCCTTGACCATGAGTTTCACCAGACGCAAGATCGCGGGATCCTGGATGCGTCGGGCCACCTTCGCCAGCAGCCGGTCATGCCGTACCGTGTCGAAGAAGGCCGCCAGATCCACATCAATCACGCGCGTCTTATTCTGCACCATGGCCTTGGCCACCAGGCCAATTGCCTGATGGGCCGTCCGGGTCGGTCGATACCCATACGACCCGTCACGAAAGTCTGCCTCAAAGATGGGTTCGAGCAGGAGCTTGAGCGCTCCCTGCACCACGCGGTCCCGTATCGCCGGAATCCCTAAGACGCGGACCCGCCCGCCATCTTTGGGAATCGCCACATGCCGGTTCCGCAATGGCCGGTAGGTCTGCGTGACCAGTTCATCTCGCAGTTGTGCTAAGAATGGTTCCACCCCCGTGGCCTCGATGGCCGCAAACGTCACCCCATCAATGCCGGGGGCACCGTTGTTTTTCTTAGCCATCGCATAGGCCGCGCGGAGCGTCTCCTCTTTGCACACGTGGACGTACAGGCCCCACACCCGCCATGGCTTCTCAGCCTTCGCCTTGACGTACAGCCGCTGTCGCAGGTCTTGCAGTAAAATGGACGCCGTTGTCATCTCGTCCCTGCCTCCCATGTTGATCACAGCTTACAGCCAGTAGGGCTCCTTTGCTCCACAGGCATTACCCTGCTTCGTCGCTCCTACGAGCCCCTCCGCCACCCTCTCGTCTTCGACTCACTTCCCAGAGAGCTGGTTATAGCGCCGAGCTTCCTCCGAGGATTTCGCCTCGGGACGAGGAGGGCTTCTCCAGTTGCGTCGTCTGTCCTTGCTCCCGTGCTGTCGCTCTCACCCCGCCGGAGTGGCTAGGCGTCTCAGCCTTGTTTCGCCTACCCCTGCTGCCTTCGTCCCACGGTCAGAAACTCGACCTCCGAGGTTCCATATTTTCGAGGCTACCTCTGCGTTCACTTCCGTTACGGCCCGGGAACTCGCTTACCATCCCATACGATGGCTTTGTCGATGGGCTTCCGCGTCTCGGTTTCTCTCCACGCGGCCATCCACGCTACAGGGCACAGGCTCTTACCCTGGTGGGCTTGCTTCCCACTGAACAGACTCGCCTTACCTGGACACACAACCGTGCGTATGGTTTTCCCCTACACGGCTTTCCGATGTTCTTCCTCGGCAGGCAGGCGCCTGCGGTTCACGAGCTTGGCCCACTGAGACCGTCTCCTCTGTCGTGTCCTGATCATTTCGGGGTTAATCGCCTCACGGCAATCCCCTGATCCTCCACTCGTCGGATAACGTGAACAAAGGAGGGTCCCTTCCCTCGGGCCGGGTTCTGTTGTCCCAAGCCCTCCAGCGGTACTCTGCACCCCTCCGACTCCCACGACGGCCCTTGGCGATTTCGGTTGTCCTTATACGCCTCGGTTGCGAGGGCTGCACTCGCACTGTCGTGGGGCTCCCGTCCTGCACGGGGGCTCTTCCGCCACATGCCAGCCCTGTGTAGTGGTCCAATGAAAATGGACAGGAAGAAAAGGGGTGAGTGTGAATAAGCCCAGACGGTCCTCTCTGAGGATTGTGCCGGGGTGTTGGGGAAATGTGTCATTCATATTTGCCTCTCACGGGCCGAACGTGGCTTGATCCATGCTGGAGTATCCCCTTGATCTGTCTTCGCAGCCTGTGCCTCAAACGTATTGGGGCTCTGATAGCCTAAGGTCGAATGGAGGCGCTGACTATTATAAAACATGACCAGGTAGTCAATCACGCGGAGCGTGGCGTAAGTTCGCGTTTCGGGTGGCTGGTCAGAGAAGCCTTCTTCTTTCAGGCTTCGGAACACCCGTTCCACGCCTGCATACCGGCTTAACTCCAGTTGCTACTAGATTTTGTGGTCCGCTGAATTTTTTGGAGCGGAGCCGGGTCGACGGCGATAGCATTTTCCAGGAGTCGATGAAACAAGAGGCCCCGAGAGCGCGAGGTCCGACGATTGAATCGAAAGATAAATTCATTCAGGTAGGCGTCGAGGTACTTATGATCAAGGCGTCCCTGGTATGTGCCCAGGAGCCAACGTTTCACCCGTGAAATGGCACGGTGGACTCTTGGCAACAGGTCGTCTGCGTCTGGGTCGTGATTTCCCCCACCAGAGGACTTTCGCATTGGTTTGTGCGCATACCCTTCGTCTGCCAGACAGCAATAACTTGTGAGTCCGTCGGTGATAATCGTACTGCCAGGCTCAACATGCTGCTGAACGAAATGCTTGACATCCGCGCTTGTTCGGCCCTTAAGCGGTTGCATTCGCATTCGCCCACTTCCTTTGTCGTTGATTTCCACGGCAACGCCAACCAGTTGCTTGTTTCCTTCTCCACCCAAATAGGCTTCATCAACTTCAACGTGCCCGGCAAGACGGTTGCGGGAGGGGCGAACCATCGCAACCCGTAATTTATGAAGCATGAGCCACGCAGGCTCGTGACCGCTCATCCCCAACACCCTTTGCAACGTTTGAGCACTCGCTCCATTTTTCTGGCTCGTAAACCACCAGATTGCCTGAAACCAAATGCGCAACGGGATACGAGAATCTTGAAAAATCGTTCCGGCCAATGGTGACTGCTGATATTGACATGTGGAGCACACCGACAACCCTCGCTTGGTTTTCCACCTCTTGTGATTCCCACATTTCACACAGATATACCCGTCTGGCCAGCGAAGCTTCTCAATATGGGTGCGACAGGCCTCCTCAGTAAAAAAACGGGTCATCAGATCGGACATGTCCGTGGGGTAACTCACCATGTCGCAAAACACTATATAGTGGGGCAACTGGAGTCAAGCCGGTATGCAGGGTTCCACGACGGCATTGTCATAACAATTGCCTTTCCGACTCATACTGCAGACCATCTCGGCGTCCCGGAGCTGGCGTTGATACTCGCTACTCGCATACTGACTCCCTCGATCCGAATGATGCAGCAACCCTGGCTTCGGGTGTCGTTGCCCAATGGCCATTTGCAAGGCCTGCGTCACCAAACAGGTCGCCATCGACGCCGCACAGGCCCAGCCCACGACTTTACGGGAAAACAGATCGACGACAATCGCGATATACAACCACCCTTGCAGGGTCCAGAGGGCCGTGATATCACTGCCCCACACGCAATTGGGCGCCGCGACCGCAAACTGGCGGTTGAGCACATTGGGGGCAATAGGAGACCCATGCCGACTGTCCGTGGTGTGTGGACGCCGGCGCGCGCGTTGGGATTGCAGCTTCGCCTGGCGCATCAGCGTCCGTGTGCGATAGCGACCCACCTGACACCCAGCCTGCTGCAAGGCTGCACACATCCGGCGCGAGCCATACGTGCCGCGGGAGGCTCGATGGATGCTTTTGACCTGCCCAATCAACACCGGATCTGGCTGCGCCCGGCCTCCTCCGTGGTGCACAAACCGATAATATCCACTGGAACTCACCTGCAAGACGGCACAGAGCAGCCGCACGGGATAGCGCTGTCGTTCTGCGTGAATGAAGGGATATCTCATGTGCTGTGGGTGGCGAAGAAGGCCGTGGCTTTTTTTAAAATGTCGCGCTCCATCCGCAACCGCCGATTCTCCTCGCGTAACTGGCGCAATTCGGCGTGCTCCGGCGTCTGATGCCCCTGCCCGGGAAAGGCGGCATCCCGATGCTGCTGGTGTTCGCCTTTCCAGCGCGAGAGTAATTTGGGCGTAATCCCTAAGTTCTGGGCGGCCACCGTGATCGCATAGCCGTGCTCCATGACCAGGGCTACGGCGTCTCGTTTGAACTCGGCTGTGTACTGTCGTCGTGTCGTTTCCATTGAACACCTCCTGATAGGTATCATCCCTTTTCAAGGTGTCCCTTTCAACTAGACCACTACACTGCTACCCCGGAAGATCCTGAGGGCGGGTGTTCGTTCGAATCCCTCAGACAGCGGCCTTCCCCTTCTGACCACAGGGTCGGCCTCTCCAGTTCATTGACGAGGCTACATCTAGGTTCGCTGGCGCTACGGCCTGCGGCTTTGCCCATAGGAAACTTCCACCCCAGATTACTCCGACGCTGCTTCCCGGTACTAGAAAGGTGTACGAACAATTCCTTTCGCGGGACTTCAACCCGCGAGACACACCGCCGATAACGGCATACGGGCAGCCCTTTTATTGTTGGGGAATAAGGAGCCCTAGCGAACGAGTTATCCAACCGAGCCTCCGACCAACAAGAGAAACTCTCAGCCAAAAATTTGCCCCTATGAGTTTATGCTATGCAAAATTAGGCAATGACCTGGTTTGCAGCGAAAAGCTTTGGGAGCAGGACAGGGAAAAGTTTGAGCCACTGCAGAGTGGGGAGAAAGATGGCGAGATTGAAAAATATTGAATTGCAAGACTCGACCACAAATCCAAAGTCATGGCATGAACCCATTTGCGAATGAATGACTTCAAATCTGACGCAAATCCGAACAACTTCTCTTCAGAAGAGCCTACCTTTCATAGGTTCTCGACTCAAGTAGCCGAGAACAGGCTGACTTTCAAAGAAAGATGTTTGAGGCGGGTAAAGGCTTTATCATTGGTCACAAACCAGTCAGCCTTCTGCAGAAGGGCTGTAGCCAGATGCAAAGCATCGGGAGTTCGAAGTGCCGTTTCGGCTCGAATCCGTGATGCCTCATACGCAATCACCTGATCCACCTCAATCAGCTTGAGATGAGGAAAATGCGCAAGCAGCCTCAACACATCCTGCGCTCTCGAAGAATCTTCCGCCCGAAACGCAGGGACGAGCAATTCGGTCAAAACCAAAGTTGAAGCCACGGCCTCAATCTTTCCTTTTTCAATGCGTTCAAAGAGATCTTTGGCAGCACCAAAAAAGGTAGGGTGCCGCTCGAGGAAATACACAAAAGGAACCGTATCAAGCGCAATGCGACTGCCTGTGGGAATTCGGTTCAAGGTTCCCGATCCCATTGGTCACGATCACCCTGTAACTCCCGTGCGTATCCCTTCCAGAGGGGGGCCGTCACCTTTTCGAGAGCTTGCACATAAGATTGAGGAGCTTTTCGAATAACGGCCTGATCTCCCTCCACTTGCACATCAAGCTGATCTCCAGGCTTGAGTCCTAGTTGCTTGCGAACGGCCGCTGGTATAACCAATTGATGTTTAGAACTCAACGTGGCATCAGGCATAAATTCTCCTTGGTAAAACAACCCTCAATCACTTTACTTCAAGGTAAAGCATTGGAGGTATTCTGTCAATGAACATCCTGAATCGAGAGCGCTTTGGGGGCCCAACAGAAGATGGCACACCGCATTCATTTCCACCGTTTCTGACTAGGATTCCATGGTAGTGAAAAATGAATTCCAAGGCCCTCTACAACCATCCCCCCCTGACCAATCGACACCTGCTGCCTAACCCCTAGTGAACGCTCGCAACAATCGTGGGTTCGTGTTTGAGCCTTGGGAGTTGAGTACCCCTCCCTAGTTATGCGTCAGCCCGACTCCATGTGGCGGACCTGGGGGGAAATATTTTTGAGTCATTTTCGAGATGATTCGATCCCTCAAACACAGTCATAAAGCAGTGAAGCCCACTGATGTTCCATGTTGCCGGCACTCGTCCCGGCAGGCGAACACCTGTGCGTACGGGCAAAGGAATTGGGAACTGGCCTTGTGGCGAGGCCGAGCCGTGCAGCCGACGCCGGGGAAAAGGAGCGCACTGTTTGAGCGCAGCGAGTTTGCAGGCCGCCGGAGTCGGCGAACCGCGGCACCCGTAGAGCTTGCCCCTGCGGAGGCAGGGGGCCACGCCACGACCTGCATGCTTTTGGCTACTTTTGCCGAAATAAAAGTGGCTCGGCGGCCTGGCCGAGACCAGGCTCTACCAAACGCCAAGATCAAAATACGGCACGAGGTGAAGGATGAGAAAGCCAAGCAGGGGAATTCGTTCCGTGGAAGGGGATACAAAAATCAACAATGAACCAGGCGAATCTTCCAAGACACTTATTAGCAGCAAACGAAACGCTCAACAACAGACTTGCCCCATTTTCAGACTGTCATGAAGCAAGCAACTTGCCCCCTTCTCTTTTGGAAAGATAGGGTCCACATTCGCAACACCATGATAAGGCCGTGTAGTCTCCCTGATTTCCAGTGTTGCCAGGTCTCACCCCAGCAGGCGATTTTGCTTGGTGTGCACCGAAGGGCGCCACCTTTCGCTTAATCAGTCCCGTAGGGCCCAATCTTGGTGTGGAGGCAAAGAAGTCAAACCCATTGCTTCTTCTAATTCAAGATCGATGGTTGTCTTAACGGTTAAATCCGCTATATCATCGAATGATGAATCATCTCATCACTTCTTCAAAAAACGTGTTAGGCGGCACCCCAGTTTTTGCGGGAACCCGAGTTTCATTTCAATCCTTAATAGATTATCTGGAAGCTGAAGACTCGATCGATACCTTTCTTGAGGACTTTCCAACCGTCACCAGAGAACAAGTCATCGTCGCCCTCGAAACGGCAAAGGAAACCTTCATCAAAATGCAATTGACTTCGTGAGAATCCTGCTGGACGAATGTGTCCCCAAACGACTCGCAAACGAAGTCCCGTTCCAAGTTTCAACCGTTCACTAATTGCAGCTCTCTGGTCTAGATAATGGAAAGTTACTCACAACCATTGAAAATGACTTTGACATATTTATCACAGTTGATCAAAACCTTGAATATCAACAAAACCTCCGAAATTCAAAAATAGCGATTCTGGTATTGGTGGCCACCTCCAATCGATATCATGACCTGAAGCAGGTGATGCCTCATTGTCTAGCGGCACTAGAAGGAATTAAGCCTGGCCAGGTACAAACCATCAAAGTCCAGTAGCGCGCTCAGATCCATCACGCGCCATATCCCCAATAGCTCTCTCCATCAGCATTGACGTTTGACTTGCCACCCATCCGAGAATAGGCTCCCGACGCAACCCTCCATCATTCTCGACATGGTTCATCGAGAAACCATCTTTTTATCTAAAGAAAAAGATGAGGAAGACCAATTCGTTTGCTGACAGTACAGACGAATCATCCGAGCAACCTCGCATCGTGCCCTAGCTACAGCCTCTCGCTAATAATAGTCAATGTTTGGCATAATCAATCCATATAACATATTTGCTTTATACCTAAGTCAAACGAGAGGCACCGTTTCTAATGAACACCGAAGAAACAGAGGAAATTAAACGATATTTTGGCGTCGTAGCTGAAGGGTTGCGTCACGATATTCAGCAGGTAGCCGAAGGTCATGAAATCGTATTAACCCAAGTGAAAGAATTTCGAAAAGAAGTTCGAGAAGAATTTCGAGAAGTACGGGCAGTCATCAAGTTCTCGTTTGCCGAACTCGATCAGCGAATAGGAACACTGGAAAACGAAATGTTGGGCATGAAAAAGAGATTAGATCAACTCGAAACACAGAAAAGATAGCGATTAGGCTGCGTGCATTTCACCACGAACGGTATCAACCTCTACTCTAGCCTCCCACCGCAACAATCATCAAAGAAATTCTGCGTTGGATCGGTCTACCGCAACGGATTAAACGAAAAATCCGACTCGAATTACTTACAACAAGCCTGACTACCATACAAGCATTCAATGCCTGGCCTTGTGGCGAGGCCGAGCCGTGCAGGCGACCCCGAAAAAAAACGCGCACTGTTTGAGCAGAGCGAAATAGGCCAAACTCAAAACAACAGATTTGAGATAACCTCTACTTTCTAAAAACCGCAACCTGACCCTATATCTGCCTTGGCACCCTAAATGCTCAAAACCTTCAATACCGTCGTCTTCGCCACCTTCGAAAAGATCCCATCTTCACTCAACAAATCTCCTTGCAAATCAAGCGCGCATTGAGCAATGTGTGCATCAGGGGTAGAAACGGAAAGGCCAACGGCAAACAATTGGGCTCGTAACAAGCCGACGCGCAACCAATGATCAAAATCAACAACACAGAGAGGAAGATCGGACAAAAAAGATTGAAGCTCAGCTAGCTGACGAGCAGTCAGACGACCACTCACTAATTCCGCCGCGACCAATGGGGGGAGGAACACACGCCCTTCGGCAAGAGCTTCGTCAATAACAGAAGGACCAGAGGAAGCAAAATACGACACCCAACTGGAAGTATCAACGACCAGTGCGCTCACGGGAAGTCTCAAGGTCGATATTCAAATTCAACCGTCCACGCAATTTGGCAGCTTTTCCGGCAGCCGCCCGTCGCTTCACCAAGGTTAACCCCTCTACCAACGTTTCCGTAATGCCACCCCCTGAGACCTGACAAGCTTCTTTCAATAAAGCCACAGGCAAATTAGCCGTCACCCGCCGCACTGGAGGCCCTTCATTCATATCTTAATACATATCACAATACATACATGGAATCAAGGCAAACGCCACGTAACGCAAACCCAACGAGATTCCCTAGCACTATTTCAATGTATTTCTCAAAGAATATGAATAGCGGTTCAAGACGTACTCGCCACAGCAAATACTGAAGGCCCTCAAAAGCTGGCTCAAAGAAGGAAGCACCTAGGCAATCTTCTGTGCCATCCCCTAAATCAAAGATGAGTAAAGTCAGGCAATGCCCCGAGGCGCAGCAAATTCGTCTTCACTGCGGAGAGAAAGCAACTGAAAAGAATAGCGCAATAACAGACCTGACTTCTTTTCTTTTCCAAGCTTCAAGCGATGAAGCTATATACAGTCAAGCAATGACTCCCAAATGCTAACTTCAGCAGACGAATCACTCAAGTACGTTCAGTCCGACATGAGAAAAGTTGGACTTCTCCTAACAATTCGGTAAAATCACCCAGTAAAGTTCCCCGCCCAAAGGGCGGGGCTTTTCGAAACCCTTCAATCAACTTCATCTGATGAAACACCTTACACCTCGTCGGGTTTTTTCAGACCCACATCAGATGCTCATTCGTCTCTTCAACTCTATGGCTGGTTCGTTTACCCAACGTGCGCTTCTCATATCACAATCTGGATCGGCCTCCAGCCAACTGAATGTTTCCTCCCCGCCCAAAGGGCAGGGCTTCCACATTCGCTTTAGTGAAAGTGAACAAACTCATCGATAAACTATTGGAAGATGATTGGTATCTGGTCGCAACAAAAGGAAGTCACCGGCAATTCAAACATCCAACCAAACATGGACGTGTCACGGTAGCAGGAAACCCCAGCCACGATCTGCCACCGGGAACATTGAGCAGTATTTTCAAACAAGCAGGTTGGAAAAAGTAAGAGGGTTATATGCGCTACGCCATTGTCATTGAAAAAGCCACATCAAACTACGCGGCATACGTACCCGATTTACCAGGGTGTGTGGCCACAGGGTCTACCGTGGATGAAACTGAAATTCTCATACGGGAAGCCATTGAATTCCATTTAGAAGGCCTTCAAGCTGATGGGCAACCGTTCCCACCCCCAAGTAGCCAAGTAGAATATATTGAAGTCTCGGTCTAGGAGTCTGTCGGACTTAGGGAATCGAGAGCGAAAAAGCGGCTGAGCGAGGACAGATTTTGACGATTTCGCCAGCCCATAGTGGGACTATGGTCCAAGAAATCGGTGAAATATGAATCGTTTAGACACTTTTGCAGCCGATTCTTCCTAAGTCCGAGAGGCTTCTAGTTTAAAAGATAGGGGAGAGGACACATTTCCAGGGCATCCGATTCAGTAGGAAGAATAGTCTCATAAATTTATTCGAATCTGACCCCTAATAATTCTGGCCTGGTGGCGAGGCCGAGCCGTACAGCCAACGCCAGGGGCGGCGAACCGCGCAGCACCCGAAGGGTCATGCCAAACAACAAGCTCATCGGGCGGAGTCGAGACTCCTCTATTTCCCCTAAGCAACAAGCAAAACAATCTGAAGATTTTTTCGACGCCTGCCATCCGGCTCTCAGGACGAACGCTCTGAATAGTGGCGGCTTTGTTTGAGTGAAGCGAGTTGGATCGCTTTTCTATTCCTGGCGGTCGTCCCATCAGATAAAGCCGGATAGGGCGTCACTGGTTTTGGCTACTGTTGCCAAATCAAAAGTGGATCGGCTGCCGGGCCGAAACCCGACCTTCTCAAACACCAAGATCAAACCTTGGCAACGGATAGAAGAATGAAAATATTAGAACAACAGCTCGTTCGTGGGGAAAGTGAGGGAAATGAGAGAGGAGGCTGCACCAACAGAATCACCCAAGCCAGCTCGCACGGACAGGCCGCACTCACAACAACAGACTTGAGGGACCCTCTATTTCATAAAGCACGCAACCTACCTCCTTCAATCGATTAAAACAATAACGCAGTCCTAACCCTACTACTTAATCAATAATGCTCGGGCAATCTCTCTGAGAAACGATTCAAAGGTCAGAGTATTTTCCAATCCGTAAATGAGTCTGAACTCCGAGTCCGTGGTGAGTGAGTCAGCCGGTGTGTTGAGTCTGGGCATGGATCGTGGTGAATAATTGCTGACGGGCTTTCTGGAGCTGGTCCGCCGCTTGATTATCACTGAGCCGATGCGCGATGGCATCCAGTATTTCAAATGTGATCCCGGGTTTCAAGTGGGCCTTGGCCTGCGCGAGCGATTTCAGCTTGTCATAAGGCGTCATCATCATGGCATAGCGATAGATCTTCCGCTCCTTCCCCTTCGAATCTCTTCGGGTTTCGGGAAAGAAGCAGGGCCGATGGAAGTTCAGGTAAGGCGTAAGATGCTCGTGGTTGAAGGTATTCATCAGTGACGCCCAGCGTTGGGGAATGTGAGCATGGCCAAAGAGTTTTCGCACGACGGCCCCATTCTTACTTTCCACGAGGGCGTTGTCATTCGTCTGCCGCGCACGAGATTTGGTGAATTCAATCAAGAGGTTGCTGAGCAGGCGCGCCACGCGCCCATTGATATATTCCGAGCCATTATCGGAATGGAACCCTCGGATGAGGAAGGGAAACGTGGACAAGAGCTGTTCCAGGGCGGGGATGAGATACGCTTCACTGATTCGCTCCACCGTACAGACCACCTGAAACTGCGTCACCTCATCGACGGCATTGATATGATAGACGCCTTTCGGTTTATCCCAATCCCCTTGGTGCACGGTGTCGAGACGGAGAAAGCCGGGCTGGCCGTCGGGGGCCGGTTTCCGACGTTCACCAATGCTGGAGCGGGTGGGGCGGGTCTTCTCGATCGATTGTCGCTGGCGCAGATACCCGGTGGATTTCCGTAAGTTGTACAGATGACTGATCGAGCTGGCCGCCAGCCGTGTGTACGCGGTCTCCCCAAACAGCTGACAGGCCCGCTCGCACAGCTTCTTGATCGCCGGCCCACAGGGCGTGTCGTGGCGTTCATCCATGGCGGCCAGCAAGCGAATATCGTCCTCCGTATAGCGACGGGCAAAGCCCTGGACCGTGCGTTGACAACGGGTGAGGCGCCCTGTCTGCCGATATTGGTGAATCAGTCGCGTGAGCTGCTGGCGGGAATACCCACTGATTTTCCCCAGATAGCGGCAGACGAGCCCTTTCTGCGGCTTGGAGAGAGGCAGGTACTCAAACTGAATCAAGGTAGCTTGAATCCACTGATAACATTCATCTTTTGTACTGAGGACAGAGAAGGCGACGGGCTGGGTGCCAGCCAGAAACTCTTCTAGGTGAGCAAGCGTGGTCAGAGCGTGGAGAGTCATGATGGGTTTCATCCTTCCATCATGCCCAAACCGCAGCCCAGTGTCAGACTCACTTCATGCTAGAAACACGCCCGCCGTTCAGACTCATTTCATATTGGAAGAGACTGTCAGTTACGTGTAAAAGGGTAGTATGGTAAAGTAGCAGGCGCCGCCATAAATAAGGAGAAACGCTAATGCCCAGATTAGAATCCTTCCAAATTGAGCTTGAGCAGGAAGACGACGGACGATAGATTGGTGAAATCGCCGCACTGCCAGGAGTAATAGCCTATGGACCAACAAGGGAAATCGCATTAGCGGCGGTACAGGCGTTAGCCTTGCGGGTCTTAGCCGACCGATTAGAGCATGGTGAGGTAGTTCCGGACGAATTAATGAACGTGTCCTTTGTCGGCACATGAGTCAATGGGCATCGACATCGGCAAAACAAGTACTCGCCACGCTTCTCAGAATCGGGTGAAAAAATAAAGAACCCCGCCGCAAGCAACGGGGTATTAGAAGAGTTCCACTTGATGCTTGACATATAAATTCTTGTACGCATCCCCTTGTTGCTTCACATACTGCCCTAATGATTGTACTCGCTCACGCGAGTAATTTACGCCGCAAGCAGCGGGGAATATACCCTCAAGTGATTAAACGCCAAACTGGGTCGCATAAGACCCTCACACGTGAAGGTTGGCAAAATGTCATATTTGCTTTTCATGATAAGGAAACCCTTGGACCAAAAATATTGAGTCGTATAGCTAAAACCACGGGGCTCCACCTTGATGATTTCTAAATCCCACCATGGACTTCCAGGAGGTCCTACAGTTTCATCTAAACATTTTCAAAAGGTTAAGTAAAAAAGTTCCTGACACCTTTATCGGATTTGGGGTCATTCCTTGACTTCACATAACCTCTTCGCCTGAACTTGCAGTCGAGTCACCCTCTGCCCCTCCAGCATCCGTTGGATGCGGGAGATCAGGGACGGGGTCTGCAAATCAAGCAATGCCCCAAGTACGACCAGAGGCAAGGGCAAACGGGCAGCACAGTGTGGCGAATGAAAAACGAAAAGCAGGGAAATGACGGCGTTGGGAGAGCAAGCGGAAATGAGAATGGTGGTGGCAGGGCAATTATGCAAGCCATCTCGAACGAACAGGGCAAACTCTCAACAATAGACTTGCCCCCTTTTGTATATTATGAAGCAAGTATAGTCATTCCAATTAAGTTCCATAGTCTCTGACGATTTCATCCAGCGTGATTTCTGGCGGTGCATATTGGCGTCGCTTCTTTATCGTCGCAAAATCTTGCTCAATAGGATTGTCGTCCGGTGAATAAGGGGGTAGGAACAGGAGCCTATGCCCAGCTTGCTGAATCAACTCACGGGTGAGGGCCGTCTTATGAAAGGCCGCATTGTCCCTGATCAGGATCGACTGAGGGGCGAGCTCCTTGAACAGATGCTGCTTCAGCCAAACATTGAACCACTCCGCATTCGTATTCCCCTCAAACAGCACCGGAGCCCGCAAGCGCTTGCCAGATTTCCCCGCAATCAAGCTCGTGCGCGGGCTGGTCTTCCCGTTCCGTTCACCCGCGACTCGGTGTCCGCGGCAAGCCCCGCCATAGGTTCGATGGGTCGTCGGTTCAAACCCACTTTCATCAAGAGAGACGATGTTGGCCGATCCCTGAGCTGTCAGAATCTGTCGGAGCTGCTGGATATACGCCCCGCGCTTGGGTGGGTCTCGTTCAGCGTACCGCAGAGTTTTTTTTATGCGTGATCTTCAATCGATTGAGGGCAAACCAGATCGCATTCATCTGGACTCCCAAGTGCTGAGCGCGTTCCTTGAGAGTCGATTCGGGAGATTGGGCGACGTGGTGCCGCAAGGCCAGTCGAGCAAGCTTTCGCCGCCGCGGCCCATGACGTTTGGGGGCCAGATCTGGGCGCCGCCACCAATCCTGCACACACC
This sequence comes from Nitrospirales bacterium, assembly GCA_965248225.1. Classification (GTDB taxonomy): domain Bacteria; phylum Nitrospirota; class Nitrospiria; order Nitrospirales; family UBA8639; genus Nitrospira_E. The sequence continues at coordinate 902,713 of CBDFIV010000015.1, read as the reverse complement.
ACTCCCTGACCTGAAACCGCCGAGCCGCTTCGGCCTTGCTCCCACCCTCCTCCACGAACCCCACCACACGTTTCCGCAAATCGAGACTGTATGCCATAGTATCCAGAATAATACATACATTGGAACTTAATTGGAATGACTATAACTTGCCCCCTATTCAGAAGGGAATGAGGGTTATCACGATAGCCGTGAAATCAGCCAAGCCATCTCGCACAGACAGACAACACTCAGCACAATAAACTTGCGGCGACCTCTATCTCATAAAACACGCAACCTGACCCCCTATACTGACCCCCTATATAGTGTCTGTGCGAAAACGCCATCAACCAAATTGGGCGCGGACTTTTTCATTTCCTTGATCCTGAATCTTTTGCCTCCTGTGTGCACAACTCCTGAAAACAGGGTATTTTTTGTGTAGAATGCCTCATCATTCGCTCTCATCACCAGGAGGATCGCGACGATGCGGCAACGCTTTGCACGACAGTTAGCCTTAGGCCAGACCCCGATCGAAGACGTCCCAATTCCCCTCAAAAGTCGTGAGGAATTGCCTCCCGTGTTGCGTGGGCTTCAGTGGATCTTTCAGACCCCCGCGATCAATGAGCAGGTGTTTCAGCTGCTGGAGCAGAAAGTCATCGGGACCAAGAAAGCCACGGGTCGGCCCGGGATGGATCTCTGGCATGTGCTGGTCCTGGGCGTCGTCCGGTTAGCCTTGGATTGTGACTATGACCGATTGGAATACCTGGTCCATCATGACATCTTACTCCGACGTATCATGGGCTTAGAGTCGTCCTTCAGTGGGGAGTTTGGCCACGGGTTTCATCACAAGACGTTGAGTGAGAATGTTTGTCATGTGGATGAAGCCCTCTTGGCCGAGATCAATGCTATTGTCGTGAAAGCCGGTCGATCCGTGTTTAAAAAAAAAGACGACGAACCCATTCACGCTAAAAGTGACACGTATGTATTAGAGACCAACGTCCACTTCCCGACGGACTTGAATCTCTTGTGGGATGCTTGTCGGAAATGTCTGGACCTACTCCCACGGCTTGCCCACGCCCACGCTTTGCCTGGCTGGCGCAAAGCGGCCACCTGGCAGACGCAACTGAAGGCGTTGCTTCGGGTCTGTGGGTCGATTCATCAGGGTGGGGGTGCCAAGAAGCCCGAACGGCGGAAGAAGGCCGTGACGACCTATCTCCAGAAAGCCTACGCACTTGAAACGAAAGTCGTTGCCAGTCTGTTGGCTCTTCGCACTCAGCCCTTGTCCCTCGTGGAGCAGAGTACACTCGTAGAAGTCGAGTATTTCCACGAGAAGCTCATCAAACATCTGGATCTCATCGAACGGCGAGTCGTGAAGGGCGAGACGATCCCCCATGGCGAGAAAGACTTTTCGTTGTTTGAACCCCATACCGAATGGATCAACAAAGGCAAAATCTCGCCGGCGGTGGAGCTCGGGCATAAAGTGCTTATCACGACAGATCAGTATAGCTTGATCCTCGACTATAAGGTGATGGAGCAGAGCAGTGATGTGAAAGAAACCCTGCCCTTAGCCGACCGCCTGCTGACCCAGTATGGTGCGAGGCTCCAAAGTTGGAGTGTGGATAAGGGGTTCAGCGCGCAAGACGATCGGGAACTCCTCGAGCTGTTTATCCCCGAGGTGATCATGCCGAAAAAAGGGCGGCGGTCCCAAGCCGATCAGGCCCGGGAAACACAGTCGACGTTTCGCCGGTTACGGCGGCAGCACAGTGCCATCGAATCAAACATCAATGCCTTGGAACACCATGGGTTAAATCGGTGTCCCGACAAAGGCTGGTCGGGGTTTCAGCGGTATGTCGGATTTGGGATCTTGGCCTACAATCTTCACAAGATCGGGAATCAGCTGCTGGCCCACGACCGGCAACGCCACCCTCGACTCAAACACGCCGCGTAGCACCGCCAGCGACCGAAAATAATCCTGTCGCCGAGGAAGATCTCTGTCGCGAATCAAGACCACCGTCATGGTGAGAGCTCTTCCTCAGGACCTGGCGCCAATAGCGAATGAGAAAAAATGCTCGTGAGCACGAAAGAAGATGCTGAAAAGAGGTTGGGGGAAATATTCCGGAACAGGTCCGAGGGAAAATGGTGTGTTCTCGCAGACACTATATAGGGGAAGGGGTAAGGCAAGCCGACATCGAGCACGAATTGAAGATCATTACCGCCCTGCTCTATATCGAATTTCGAGACAAAGAACTCTTTCCAGAAAGCTATGAGTAGTATCAAGCAATTTTTTCACTAATACAGCGTGTTTTTGCTTGCCAAGTATAATTGGCAGTGATAGTGTTATTAGGTCTTAGGAAAGGTTTTCGAGTGGCGCATTCTGTCAGTCCGAAAGAAGTATTTGTTTATACAACAGAAGATGGACAACAACCCTATAGTAATTGGTTGAACGGGCTTCGTGACGGGGCAACCAGAAGACGGATTATTCAGCGTGTGACCCGCTTAGAAAGCGGGAATTATGGTGATTTTAAATCGCTAAAAGATGGGGTGTTTGAGCTACGGTTAGCATTTGGCAGTGGCTACCGTGTGTATTTTGCCGAAGAGGGAAACACGGTAGTGATTTTATTGTGCGGTGGAGATAAATCCACGCAAGAAAAGGATATAGAGACTGCCAAGGAATATTGGAAGGAGTATCAGAAATGAAAAAACATAAAAAACTGGAAGAGGTGCATGAAGAGTATTTTCGTGAGCATCCAGAAGAAATACCAGATTATCTTACGGAGATATTTACCGCATATGCAGAGGACGAAGACACCGCCGCCTTACTTTCTCAATTACGGGTAATGGCTCGTGTAATCGGTATTTCTGAAATCTCTAAAACTACAGGGATATCGCGCCAAGGATTGCAAAACGCGCTTTCTGAAAATGGCAATCCCCGCCTTGAGAATATTACCGCCATCATGAAAGCCATGGGCTATAAGCTCACACCACAGCCTTTAGAGCTACGCTAAAAAGACTAAATGGGAAAACCCGAACTAGCAATTTGAATTGCTATTATGACCTTGAATTTTTAAACCTCTACTACACATCACTACTGTCTGGTTAAACAAAAAATGAGGCATTTCTTCTCTCTAACTCGTTGATTTTAAAGAGGGACGATTGATGTGATAATTTCAAGTCGACACCAGCCTTCATTGCTCGAATTCTCGCTCCAGTCATAGGTTATAGCAGATCAACACGTCATTTAACCGGACACTAGTGACTACACATAAGGAATTAGAATGGATAGTGACGAAAAATCAACAAAAAATGAAGTCGCAAAGACAGCTAATTCACTGGTATTTATCAGCCATGATACGCGTGATGCAAAGTTAGCAGAAGCATTCAGTGGACTTCTGAAAAGTGTTAGTGCCGGAGTTTTAAAGTCGTTTAGAACATCAGGGCATCTCTAAAAACCCCTGACACGCGGACGCTGATTTGCGATACTCCTCCCAAGGAGGATTCTCTATGTTGACATCGCGCCAACTCAGCTTTTGTGATCTCGCCACCCGTTACGAGGCCCTCAGTCAGCACGGAGATCCGTTAGACGCTCTCGCTTGTCATGTGCCCTGGGCAACCTTTCGCCCCGCTCTCGACGCCGTCCTCCATCGATCCAAGCGGAAGAACGGTGGGCGGCCGCCCTTTGATGCGGTGCTCATGTTCAAAATCCTTGTGCTCCAAAGCCTCTATAATTTGTCCGATGACCAAACCGAGTATCAGATCCGCGACCGGCTGTCCTTCATGCGGTTCTTAGAGCTGGATCTGGATCAGCGCATTCCCGATGCCAAAACTATCTGGCTGTTTCGCGAAACCCTGACGCAGGCCCAGGTCGTAGGCATCCTGTTTGACCAATTTGAAGCCTACTTGGCCGCGCACGGGTTACAACCGCGGAGCGGCCAATTGATTGATGCCTCACTGATTCCTGTGCCCACACAACGAAACTCCCGCGAAGAGAACGCCACCGTCAAAGCCGGGGCCTGCCCGGCTGAGTGGGACGAGCAGCCCAACAAACGCCGGCAGAAAGACACGGAAGCGCGTTGGACGAAAAAGAATGGAACGAGTCACTATGGGTACAAGAACCATGTGAACGTGGATAAAAGGCACAAGCTGATTCGCCAGTATGCGGTGACCGATGCGGCCGTACACGATAGTCAGGTGCTTGAAGAGCTCTTACTCCCCACGGAAGTCGGACGCGACATTTGGGCGGACTCGGCCTATCGGTCAGCGGAGATCGACACGACGCTCAAGGCCAAGCGCCTGCGCTCCAAGATTCATTATAAAGGGTCTCGCAACAATGCCCTCACCACTCAACAGCAGACCTGGAATCGAGCTCGCTCGCGAATTCGCGCCCGAGTCGAACATGTCTTTGGCCATCAGGTCACCGCGATGGGTGGGAAACTGATTCGCACGATTGGCCTCCTGCGAGCCAGAGCCAAGATCGGGCTGAAGAATTTGACCTACAACTTTCAGCGCTTCCTGATTCTCACGCGGCCTCGGAAGGTTCAACGGGCATAAGAACGTGGGGAGGAGGCCAGACAGGCCGAAAAACGTCACGCTGGGCACGGCTCACCCTGCGATCAAACACCTGCCGAAGCTATTTCGCCAAGGGCCGAATCAATGAATGACGCAATGAGGGGTTTTTAGAGGTGCCCATCAGATAAAAAGGGCAATCAGGGCATAGAGTATGGGACTGAATGGTATCCTGAAATTATAAAAAACATTCAAGATGCATCTGACGTGGTTTGCCTTTTAACGGAGAGAAGTGTTGACAGGCCCTGGCTTTTATTTGAAGCAGGAATGGCAAAAGGGAAACTAGGAACCCCTATTCTTCCTGCATACCGGCTTGACTCCAGTTGCCCCACTATATAGTGTTTTGCGACATGGTGAGTTACCCCACGGACATGTCCGATCTGATGACCCGTTTTTTTACTGAGGAGGCCTGTCGCACCCATATTGAGAAGCTTCGCTGGCCAGACGGGTATATCTGTGTGAAATGTGGGAATCACAAGAGGTGGAAAACCAAGCGAGGGTTGTCGGTGTGCTCCACATGTCAATATCAGCAGTCACCATTGGCCGGAACGATTTTTCAAGATTCTCGTATCCCGTTGCGCATTTGGTTTCAGGCAATCTGGTGGTTTACGAGCCAGAAAAATGGAGCGAGTGCTCAAACGTTGCAAAGGGTGTTGGGGATGAGCGGTCACGAGCCTGCGTGGCTCATGCTTCATAAATTACGGGTTGCGATGGTTCGCCCCTCCCGCAACCGTCTTGCCGGGCACGTTGAAGTTGATGAAGCCTATTTGGGTGGAGAAGGAAACAAGCAACTGGTTGGCGTTGCCGTGGAAATCAACGACAAAGGAAGTGGGCGAATGCGAATGCAACCGCTTAAGGGCCGAACAAGCGCGGATGTCAAGCATTTCGTTCAGCAGCATGTTGAGCCTGGCAGTACGATTATCACCGACGGACTCACAAGTTATTGCTGTCTGGCAGACGAAGGGTATGCGCACAAACCAATGCGAAAGTCCTCTGGTGGGGGAAATCACGACCCAGACGCAGACGACCTGTTGCCAAGAGTCCACCGTGCCATTTCACGGGTGAAACGTTGGCTCCTGGGCACATACCAGGGACGCCTTGATCATAAGTACCTCGACGCCTACCTGAATGAATTTATCTTTCGATTCAATCGTCGGACCTCGCGCTCTCGGGGCCTCTTGTTTCATCGACTCCTGGAAAATGCTATCGCCGTCGACCCGGCTCCGCTCCAAAAAATTCAGCGGACCACAAAATCTAGTAGCAACTGGAGTTAAGCCGGTATGCAGGCTATTCTTGGTGTAGCATTAGGCATTCCTTTGAAAAATGCATCATCCGGGCCTTTTGCTCAGTTCCAAAATTGCGGAGACGATGAGGAATCTTTAACTAAATTAGTTTTTCAATTGGTGGATCGTATTCCTAATTCAGAGCCTGACGAAGAAACCATCAAGTTTCAGGTTGGCAAGTTCAAGAAAATAATTTCTGAAATATTAAAATCAAACGACACTGTATCAGATCAGTATTTGCAGGAGACGCCTAGTAAAGATAATTCATCGGCAAGGTTATTTGAAGAAATTAAGGTAATGTTTCAGGATTTACCATCTCGAATAGAAAATAATATATCTCCAAAATATAGGGGTCGTAAAAAACGTCATTTTCATCCATTTATGATGCACGAAATGATGCAAGAAATGATGCATAGGTCGAAAAACAATAAGGCGGGCATTTTGGTTTCTTTAGGGTTAATGAGAGAAGGAATGCCTTGGCTTTATGATATCGGCATTGAAACAATACGTACCATAGATTCAAGCAAAAGCGAGAAAGAAAGACAAGAAGCTTTTAATGAATTTCGAGATGTAGTGAAACTATCAACACAGCATCCCATGATGGAAGAATTCATGGATACTAAAGAAGATTATATGATCTATGAAGAACTTCCTCATATAATTCTCCATGAAATGGAAAAATATATGGTCAGAAGGTTCAAATGATAAAATCCCATAAACTGCTACGATAAATATGCGTTTAAATGTCTGCTGTCGGCCGAGGCTTAGCGTACGATAATCCCCGAATCCTGTATCGCCCCCAATCTAAAAACCCTATCAAATAGGGTGCATCTAAAATCTCGATTGTAAAACCAACATTTTTACTGCTTGAAACTGCTTGTAGACTTGCTATGGTTTAGGGCGTACCAAAAATATTAGGGCTTTTGTGTGGTCAGGGGAAGATGTATTTGGTTCGGAGGGGCCGGATTAAAAAATTCACAAACAGCTCATATAATTTTTAAGGTTTAGGCAAAGAGGGCTTAGACTTGAGCTTTCGGTTATTGGTTTTTACATTTGCTGTTTGGTCCCCATAAATATGGAGCAGCTTGGAGAGTCCTGATCTCACTATCTGAATATCCTCCCATGCCTGGTTCAGTTTCTCTAATAGTATCTATTTTTTCTTGGGAAAGGGTGGGCGCTTTTTCACATACCTCACGATCATTACTTTCGGACCACATTCCGGCTGCCTTTAAGGCTGCCTTGGCTTTCCTCTTATTTTCTCTAGCCCTATCAAGAGCGGTTGGATATTTGATTCCTTTCATTATATTGTTTTGAAAATTTGCGCTCTCCCAAATAGTATCTATTTTTTCTTGGGAAAGGGTTGGCGGTTTTTTCGGAATTGTCTTCGCTTTTTTGGTTTCTGGTTTTTGGGGAACCGGCTTTGGAGTAGACGTAGGGGATTTAAAGTATGGCTTCAGAGATGAACTTTGATTCGAATTTTCAATCAGATCCTTCGATTGCTCTAGAGAAGATTCATTTTTTATATCGCTATAAATAGTGTTAATAAGATAGTAAGAACTAACTAAAGCCATAATACTGGCTATAACTGTGAGATATTTGTGATGCTTGAAATACGAAGAAAATAAACTTCCGCTTGAAGCAACAAAAAGTATTGCGAGCAGAATTAGTTTAATAGTAACCATGGGCTAGACGACAATTTCGATGGAACCATGTACCCATTATCTTGGGAGAAGTGTTACACATTCAGTCTAAAAAATCCGCTATGAGGAAGGTTTTAGAGTTTAATCCGTTTGGCAAGGTCAAGTGCCTTGCGCTGATCGACACCGAGATAGACCGCGGTACTGCCAATACTCTTATGCCCGAGCAATTGCTGGCAGGCGGCGAGGTTTTGGGTTTGGTCATAAATGACGGCTGATTTCGTGCGGCGCATCGAATGGGTACTGTGCCGTTTGGGATTCAGCCGCGCGAGCTCGGCCCATTGCTTTACTAAATTGCCATAGTGAACGCGGCTTAGATGCGACCCAGTTTTGCGATTACCAAGACTTGTCCATAAAAAATCTGTGCCGCGTTTGCTGCTCAGTAATAACCAATCGGCCAAGCTATCTTGCGTGGCAGGGGAGAGGGCGACCACATGCCCTTGATTGGTTTTTTGTTGGCGTAGCTGAATTTCACTGACAACCCCGCCTTGATGATCGGTGACATCCTCCACGGTAAGTGGTAATACGTCAGAAGCCCGTAGCATCGTATCAATGGCAACATTAAAGAGGGCTAAGTCCCGAACCTTATGTTCAGCGACAAGTAAGGAACGGATAATTTGCACCTGAGCGGGGGTAAAGGGTGACATTTGCCCAACCGCTTTACCTTTGTTCCATGGCCCTGTTTGAATTTTCGCTTTTGGTCTTTTTACCATAGAAAGGGAAAGTAACATAGGGAGTATGTGGTGTAAACCATTGATTCTACGTTGATCTCAATTTTCGCTTTTCCGCAAAGCGAAAATAGAAAGTCTAAGTGATATGGTTGGCAATTTGGTTAATATCTTTCATAAGGGGTCTCTTGATGTTTTTTTTCATTTGTAGGAGAATATTAGAATCACTGTTCTTACTTTATTAGGGTTTGTCTAAAACTATGCCATCCCAGCCTTCAGCAAATCTTAACTCAGAAATCCCAGGGATTACTGGTTCGCTAAAAACACTTTTTGTTCTTCGAACCATTATTACCCTTGCGCTGATTGGGGCCGGGATCTATGTACTTGAAATTGGGAAGGAAATGTTGGTGACCCATATAAGTTCTGGTGCTGCAACAATCTTATTTAAAATAGGCAGCATGGTAGAGATTACCGCTGGAGGGTTTGGTGCCGTAGTCATGGCCACCTCAGTAGTGATTTTTTATATCGCCTATAAAGCCCGACCAACGATAAATCTCAATCCTTCTGTTGGGGGAGATAGTCCGCGCGGACATCACACCTCAGACACTCGCAACTCAGATATCAGCGTCACCGGTTCGTCTTCGACGTCGTCCTCAACTCGCAGGGAGGAGGGTGGAGATGCCGAATCCGTCACGGATCATGGAGATGATGGCAAGGGTAATACTCCTGCAGCTGAACGAGATGGTCCGCGCGAGTACACTGTTTCTGATTCGATCGATTCGGATATTTCTCTAACTACTTCTGCGTCTTCTGGAACCGCTTCGAACGCGCGTGGAAATGTTCCGGAATTGGTAGGTGTTGCCGTAGGCGATTTTCACGGCAACACTCACAAAGACAATGTTACAAGGCATTATAGAAAAGAGAATGCCCAGTCTAGGAATGCGTTTAAGCCTTCTACTGTTGTGAGTGAACAGCAAGAAGCAGCATAAACCCGCACTGGTAAGCGAAAAAGAAAAGCCCCTCAGCCTAATAAGCTGAGGGGCTTTTTTTGTGCCATAAACAAAGAATGATAATTATTTCTGATTGATGCAAACGTATCCAATTAGATACAAACACGGCCACTTTTACAAATCTGAAGGGAGCGGAATTGCAACGACTTAATGGGTTATAGGTTCAATTGGCGCTTTTCCGGAAAGCACAAATAAAATGGGTTGGCTTGTAGGCGATTTATTTCAAACATCTTGGTATATTTCCGAGTAGTTATGGAAGCTCATTCTCTTAGTAAAATTATAAAGCTCGGCACAGCTATCCGTTATCTCATAGATGTAACATACAAAGTACAATCTGGAATTCAGGAACCATTTGGCCCAGACCACGTTATTTCCAATATGGAAGAGGTTATAACGATCATTGAAGAGCTTAAACTGGAATCACATAAAAATAGAGGACCGTATAAAGATTTTAATAATCTTCTGGGAGTCTTTAGAAGCTTACCTCCTAAACGCATATATATTAGTTCAAATGAAGCAAAACAACTTGAGACTGTTTCCCGAAGACTTCGGGACAAATTTTTAGGCCAAGGGAGTGTGTCCAATGTTTATATTTTGACCTTAGAGGAACAAAAGAGGATTAGAGCAGGAAATTTATGGCCGGAATTTAGCTCTTTGGGTGATTGGAAGGCCTTTTTACATAATATCCCGGGTAAAATGTGGGCTGTCTTTTTTACTCTTGCTTTTGGGATCTTTGTTTTAGGATGGCAAACTCCATCCTCCCCTCATTTAGCGTGGGTAAAAGAAATAGCTTGTACTTTAAAGAACTTCGACACCAAAGGAGCTTGTTCAGAATTCAAAAGCCAGTCTCCAACCGAAAGGCCTGCTGAATCGCCTGAAGAAAAATCCGAAGATTTAAATGGTAGAACTTCAAGTTCCCAAGGCCAAAATATTAACGTTGAAGAAGGCGAAGATGTAAAAACTGACTTATAAGACTTTCTATTTTCCCTTTTTGCCAAAGCGAAAATAGAAACTGATTTCTTCATTTATGAATGTTCACCACCACCATAATCTAAATCATTTGTCTGTCCTTCAAAGCCGAGCCTGTCAGCTAATTCATTAGATGCTTGCTGACGTTCATCCATTAATTCCCGCATAGCTTCGACTTGCTCTTTTTCAGATAAATCTTCATCCCGAGCTATCGCCTTTTCTCTTTCATCAAATTTTAGATTAAGGCTTTCCCATTCACTCTCAGCATAATTATCAAATGTTTGTTGTTCTTCTTGTTCGGATTTGGGGTCATTGCTTGACTTCACATAACCTCTTCGCCTGAACTTGCAGCCGAGTCACCCTCTGCCCCTCCAGCATCCGTTGGATGCGGGAGATCAGGGACGGGGTCTGCAAATCAAGCAATGCCCTAAGTACGACCAGAGGCAAGGACAAACGGGCCGCACAGTGTGGCGAATGAAAAACGAAAAGCAGAGAAATGACGGCGTTGGGAGAGCAGGCGGAAATGAGAATGGTGGTGGCAGGGCAATTATGCAAGCCATCTCGAACGAACAGGCCAAACTCTCAACAATAGACTTGCCCCCTTTTGTATATTATGAAGCAAGTAACTTGGCCCCTATTCCTATTCTACACAAACAGATAGTCCTATTGGTTGATGTGCCAAAGACTCTGCTGAGAGATCGCCCCATGGCGAATGATTTGGAAGTCTGGTTCGATTTGGATGACAGTGGAGGGTTGGCCGCCCGGGGTTGGGCCGCCATCTAGGATGAGATCGATGTCTGATCCGATCTGTTCCATGACCTGTTCAGCGAATTGTGCCGGAGGGTGGCCCGTGCGGTTGGCACTCGTGCCGGTTAAGGGCCCGGTCTGCCGCAAGAGTTCGCACGTTCGTAGGTCATTGGGTTGCCGCACACCAATGGTCCCCTGTTCACTCATTAACAGTGGCAACATCTGTGGTTTGGCTTTGAGGATGAGCGTTAAGAGTCCCGGCCAGAATTGCTGCATAAGCTTTTTTTCATTTCCCGAAACCTCGTCGACCAATTGATTCAATTGAGAAGGGTCGGCAATTAATATTGGAAATGGTTTGTGGTCGCGTTGGACTTTGATGGCCAGCAACCGTTCCAATGCGATCGACTGAAACGCTCCAACAGCTAATGCGTAAAAACTATCTGTCGGAACGGCCAGAACTCCACCATCTTGAATACAAGCTACGGCTTGTTCAATGGTGTGTGAAGAAGGGGGAACGTTGAATGGGAGGATGATCGCCATGTTCGTCAGAGATTCCTGCTAACCACTGGCAGGAATGACAGAGCCACAAAATTCTGTCAATTTTGTGGAATGTCCGAAAGTACTCTGTGGGCAATGTCGGAACGATAATAGCTGCCTTTGAATTGAATGGGAGCTAATGCGGTGTAAGCTTGTGCTTGCGCGTTTAGAATTGTATCGGCGAGTGCCGTAACCCCTAACACTCTTCCGCCATTGGTGAGGACTGTCTGCTCAAACTGCGTCGTCCCCGCATGAAAGACCACGACGGATTCAGAGGGTTGTTCCGGCAAACCGGTGATTGGCAATCCAGTCGGATAGGAACCCGGATAGCCTTCTGACGTGAGCACGACACAGACAGCCGCCTGATTATGCCACGCCACCTGAATTTGATCTAAACGATGATCGACCACCGCTTCGATAATATCCAAGAGGTCGGTTTGTAGGAGCGGTAACACCACTTGTGTTTCGGGGTCTCCAAATCTGGCGTTAAATTCGAGGGTATAGGGTTTGCCGTCTTTGATCATGAGGCCGGCGTAGAGCACGCCATAAAATGGACTTCCCATTCTGGATAAACCTATCACCGCAGGCTGCAACACCTCTTCTACGATACGTCGTTGTAGTTCTGATGTGGCGAGCGGGGCTGGAGCATAGGCGCCCATCCCACCAGTATTCGGTCCGGTATCGCCTTCGCCAATACGTTTATGATCCTGCGCAGGGATCATGGGAATAACCGTCCGCCCATCCGCAAAGGCCATCACCGTCAGTTCTTCCCCTTCTAAAAATTCTTCCAGGACCACGCGTGCCCCAGCCTCGCCAAACCGCTGGTCGCCCAACATACTCTTGACGGCCTCTTGCGCTTCGGCTTTCGTCGCACAAATGATGACCCCTTTTCCTTGGGCCAAGCCATCCGCCTTCACCACGAGAGGCATGTCGCATGTTTCTAGCCACAGAAACGCCGCATCCATGGTGTCGAATGTTCGGGAAGCGGCCGTGGGAATGTTTTCGCGCAGCATGAGTTCTTTCGCGAAGGATTTACTGGATTCAATGCGCGCGGCATTGCGCGTCGGACCAAAAATTCGCAACTTGGCCTTTCGAAATTGATCGGCAATGCCTAACGACAAGGGCAGTTCAGGCCCCACGATTGTGAGGTCGATGGCGTGGTCTGTGGCAAACGCTTGCAAGCCTGGTAGGTCATCAACGTGAATGGGCACACATTCCGCTAACTGTGCGATTCCGGCATTGCCTGGCGCGCAATAGATTTTTGACACCCGTGGCGATTGCGCGAGTTTCCATACGAGCGCATGCTCACGCCCACCATTCCCAATGACAAGAAGTTTCATGATTATTTAGAAATACAGAGAGAGGCAAAGAGAAGATAAATGGGAACGAGGCCTTTGTTGTGAGTCCTCTATCTATTCAAAGAGCCTTTACCCTCACCCCAACCCTCTCCCTGAAAGGGCGAGGGAGGACTGCAAGAATAGATTAACAGCTAAGATTCTATCACTACTTATGTCATGCACTTTCTTAGGATTAATGGCGGAAGTGGCGCATGCCGGTGAGAATCATCGCCACTTGCTGCTCATCCACCGCCTGAATGATTTCTTTATCTCGGATCGAGCCGCCTGGCTGAATCACTGCGGTGATTCCCGCACTGATTGCCGCATCAATGCCATCACGAAAGGGGAAGAAAGCATCTGACGCCATCACACAGCCTTTAATCGGCAGATTGGCTTTCATGGTGGCTAACTTGACTGAATCGACCCGGCTCATTTGTCCCGCGCCAATCCCCACCGTTTGCTGAGACGTGGCAAACACGATGGCATTGGACTTCACGTGCTTGCACACTTTCCACGAGAAATCGCAGGCTTGATATTCTTCATTCGTGGGCTGTCGTTGAGAGGGAATGGTTAAGTCTCCCAAATCCCGCAACGACCCCAAATCCCGATCTTGCACCAAAATGCCACCCACAATTTTTTTCATATCCAGCGTATCGCGTTGCGTGGTTTCCAACGAACCAACCTCGAGCAAACGTAGGTCCTTTTTACGTTGCAATTCGGTTAACGCATCTTCGCTAAACGACGGGGCAATTAATACTTCTACAAAGGTAGACGTCACCTCTTTGGCCATCGCCAGATCGACATTCTGGTTACAGGCAATGACTCCTCCAAAGGCCGACACCGGATCGGTTTCTCGGGCGCGCACATAGGCTTCGACCGGCGTATCGCCCAATGCCACCCCACAAGGATTGTTGTGTTTGACAATAACCACGGCAGTCTCATCAAATTCCTTGACTAACTCCAAGGCCGCGTTGGCATCCAGGTAGTTGTTGTAGGACATGGCTTTGCCGTGCAGTTGCTTGGCTTGACAGACGGACGCCTCTTTCGTGTGACGGTCCCGATAGACGGCACCCGCTTGATGAGGGTTTTCGCCATACCGCAGGTCATCAACCTTTTCGTACGTTTGGGTAAACAGTGATGGAAACTTTTGCTCGGATGACTCCACCAACTGCGCATTGAGGTAATTCGCAATCAGACTGTCATACTGAGCGGTATGGAAGAACACTTTTTTTGCGAGTTCACGCCGCAAACTCAACGACACGGTCCCTGACTGTAAGGCCTCCAACACCCTGGCATAATCCTGAGGATCGACGACAACTAACACATCCTCGTGATTCTTCGCCGCCGAGCGCAGCATCGACGGCCCTCCAATATCAATATTTTCAATGGCTTCTTCAAAGGTACAGCCAGGCTTCGCAATAGTGGACTCGAAGGGATACAAATTCACCACCACCACATCAATAGGCGCGATCCCTTGCTCTTTCATCTGCTGCATATGAGCTTCGATCGAACGTCGCCCTAAGAGCCCTCCATGAATTTTGGGGTGTAACGTTTTCACCCGCCCATTCATAATTTCGGGAAAACCTGTATATTTCGCCACTTCTGTGACTTCAACCCCGGCATCGTGCAGCATCTTGGCCGTCCCGCCGGTGGAGAGAATATCCGCTCCAAGCCCAACCAAGCCTTTGGCCATGGCTTCAACTCCGGTCTTATCCGAGACGCTAATCAGCGCTTTTCCCAACTGTGCCATGATTTCCCCTATCGCTGTGACGTGAAAAAAAAGATGCAAAACAGGAAGAGCAGCTTACCAAACGGCCTTGGTAACTTCAACGAATCGCCAACATCCGACAAGAAAGTTCAGGTTCCTTCATTTTTAATTTCTCTCGCCATGGCATAAGCAGATTTCCCACTGCCTCACCGACGCCATAAGCCAAGAGAAACCCTTAAAGAGACTCCACATTTTCACCAGAACTCCTTATTTTCCTAACAGAAAATATTCTTGGCCGACCCATAAAGGGTCTCTCGAATCAAACCGAATAGTATCGATATCCTCGAATTGAACATCTTGAAAACATGTATGTGTTCTTGGCAGGAATTGTCGCCTGAGTGTCTCTCGCCACAACAAACGAGGGCCAAGACTCTTGCGACCGGGGCATCATGCGCCCATAGGTTCCTTTATAACGAGAAGGGAAGCTATCGTCTAAGGCAAACGGGTACACCTATCTGCTGTTTATCATAATCATTTCAGTCATCATGAACACTTATTCCGTGCGATAACGCACAAGTTTAATCTTTCTATTTACTATGGACGCCATATTTATTTTTCTTGGACTCGTGGGCATAATCGTCCTCGTGGGGCTCTTCCTAATTTTAAGTCAGGCTCCCGGACAGCACCAGGCATCCGCTAAGGAAATTGAGGGAACGAGCTTCATTCCTTCACAAATGTTTATGGGAAACGACGGCCTTTCCGGATTAGCTGTCAATGAACACACCCTCCAAATATGCCTGCTCGGTAGCCCTTCTCATGCCACACGGATTCTTCCTATCACCCAACTTCTGGGAACATTTTTAATCCATAATGGCGAAATTTTAGGGGAAGGAAAACGCAACCAACCAAAAGAGATTGTGACGTTTTTAAACGACCTCCACCATAAGAAAGAATCGCTTATCACAAGTCTCCACATCGGAGGATGGTCCACTGCAGGTAATCAGCGCATTGATCTGCTCGTAGTTGTTCACGACCAAGACGATCCTATTCTGGTGGTGAATTTTCTCGACATGGAAACTAAAGAGGGCGGCATTCTTTTCGAAAAAACCATGAGTACCGCCAAGCATTGGCACTATGTATTAGATGGAATCATCCTTCAAGCCGATCGAATTTCTCGCCTTCAAGTCGAAACAACACAAGAAAAAGAAATGGCGGAAACCACACCATAATTTCTTCCGCAAACCAAAACATTCTCTCAAACCTAAACCCGTTTGTTAGCCCCCCAAATAACTTCCTCAAAAAAATAAATATCCCCGTGGCAAGACCACGGGGAATCGCAAGTTAAAATCTATTCCTGGCATCTATCAGATTCACAATTAGCATTTTTCCGTTTACCACCCAATATTCTTCTTTCTTTCCCCGCCAAACGGGGGATAGCTTCAATCCACAAAATCCTGTCTCCTGAACTCAGACCATCTCAGTAATGCTCGGTATCGGCACTGGCGACCAACCTCGGCCTCTGGAGTACCCAACAGCCATGACACAGACACGCGGATTCAAAATCGTCAAATATGTGGCCCTAGGTATTGGGTTATTACTCTCGTATGTGCTGACCTCCGGATGGAATAATTCTCCCCACCAGGATTTATTTCAAGCCATTGAAGCACGGAATATCTCGCTTGTCCGTCAACTGATCTCCCAAGGCGCAGACGTCAATCAACAGACACCACAAGGGGCAACGCCTTTACACTTTGCTGCGCGTCTTGGGCAAATTCCTCTCACACAACTTTTACTAGAACAAGGCGCAGATATTCACGCCATATATCAATCTACCTGGACCCCTATTCATTTGGCCGCCAAGGGAGGCCATGTGGATGTGGCGAAACTCTTACTAAAATATGGTGCGGCCATCAATGACTCAAAAAGCACAGCCGCCCCCCTCCACATTGCCGTGCAAGAAGGCCATCAACGCATGGCCGCTTTTTTGTTGGCCAATGGAGCGACGGTTCATACTCCATTTCAAGACGGATGGACGGCCCTACATGTGGCAGCACAAGCTGGAGACGCTGATCTGACTCGCCTGCTTCTTGATGCTGGCGCGCCCATCGACGCCACCAATGCCATCGGCATGACCCCTCTTCATTCTGCCGCCTTGTCGGGTCAAGTCGGAATAACCGAATACCTTCTTTCGCGTGGAGCCACTTGCTCAATCCCGAACCAATCCATGCAGAATGTACAGATTAAAACCATCAAAACCGTTGTCGCCGCCCTTCAAGAAATGCTGCAACACTGCCCCATTCTGCAAACCTCTTAAACGATAACAAAAACAGCTTTTCCGTCATTACTTTCTCGAATATCCCCCTGCTGCAATCAACCCCAGCAACCAAAATTGGATGAATCCCTTCAATCCTTGTAAGATCGACTAGGTATCTCCTTCAAAAACTGTTTCTACTCTGTTTTTAAAAAATATTTGATTTTTCACAACCCGTCAAAAGTCCTCTCTTATGCAAAAGAAAGAGACGACTGGCTGGCGCTGCGTCAATGGTCCTTGGAACAGGAATTTCAGCCTTCAAACAACACACATAACTCTCCCACTCTCATCCAATACAGAGAGATCCAGAGTCAAAGAAATAAAAAAGCTATTTAAGTGAGCTAATGGGAAGGACGGAAAGGTCGGCGATGGAGACTAAGGGGCCGGGGAAGATTCCCAACAACACGACACCGGCTACGGCGCAGGCAAGGACAATCGAAACCTGAGGGGAGAGGGCCAGACGCGTATTTTGCTCTTGCTCAGGTGACGGCTCACGCATGTACATTACCATGACAATGCGCAAATAATAGAAAGCGGAGATGGCCGCAAAGATCAACCCGAAAATTGCCAACCAGGCCAAATCTGCATTGACCGCCGCCATGAATAGATAGAATTTTCCAATAAACCCAGCGGTGGGAGGGATACCTGCCAATGAAATCATAAACACAAGCATAAGGAAGGCTCCACCCTTATGCCGTTTGGCTAATCCCGTAAAGTCTTCAATTTCTTCCCCCTCTAGGCCACCCTTTCGTAACATGGCGACCATGGCAAACGCCCCAAGGGTCATAAACGAATAGATGGCGAGATAGAGCATAAGGCTGGATACTCCACGAGATGAGACGCCCGCTTCGGTTCCGACCCAGCCTGCGACAACCACTCCCACCAAAGCATAGCCGGCATGAGCAATACTGGAATAGGCTAACATCCGCTTCACGTTCGTTTGGACAATGGCCACCAAATTGCCCAACGCCACCGTGATTAAACAGACGGCCAGAATCAAGATATTCCAATTGGGCTTGACCCCACCAAACGCTTCCAAAAGCACACGGAGGAACGCCGCAAAGCTAGCCGCTTTTGAAGCGACAGCCATAAACGCCGTGACTGATGTTGGCGCACCTTCATACACATCTGGTGTCCACATGTGAAAGGGCACCGCTGCGACCTTAAACCCAAAGCCCACAATGATGAGCATCAGCGCTAAAAGCATGAGCGGGTCATCCAACGCTGGTCCATTCACCGCGGTCGCGATTTCACTCAGTCGCGTGCTCCCAGTCACGCCGAACAACAGGGAAATACCATAGAGTAAAATTCCTGAAGAAAAGGCCCCTAACACAAAATATTTTGCCGAGGCCTCAATCGATCGGGCTTCATGGCGTTTCAGCCCAGCCATGATATACAGGGTAATGGACATGAGTTCGATGCCCAGGTAGATCGTGAGCAGATCGGTACCTGAGACCATCACCATCATGCCCACTAAGGCCAGCAACACAAAGGCGTAATATTCCGCGAGTTCGATTTTTTCTTCTTTGAGATAGCTCATCGACAATAAAATGGTCAGGCCACTCACCAGGTACAACAACATTTTCCAGAAGGCCGCATAAGCATCCACCACCACCAATCCGCCAAAAGCCACCGTGGTTTCACCAAAATTTCCCATGGTGATCAACGCACAGACCCCCAACACGCCGAGACTCATCCAAGCCATGAAATCTTTTTTGCCTGACGGCGTAATAGGATCAAGAACAAGAATCAGGCAAGCCATTCCCACAATCAGCAATTCCGGAAGGATTGCAATCAGATCAGCAAGTGGGAGACTCATGGGGTCGCCTCGTATTCAAGAGAAGGCAAGGCGGGAGAAAGAACTTCCGACATGACCAAGGTATGAGGATCCGATGGAACACCATCTTGTTGCACAATAACCGATGCGGATTGCGAGGCAACCACACGTTCGACAGTCGCATGCATCACATCCAAGAGCGGCTTAGGATAGAGCCCAATCCAAAACACCAACACCACTAATGGCACCAACATGCCAAATTCACGGGCATTCAGATCGGTTAATTTTGGAAGCATCTTTGGAGAGGCTGGGCCATACACGACTCGCTGCACCAAATACAAAATATACACGGCGGCGAGAATAATCCCCAACGCCGCTAAGGTCGCCGTCAACTTGTCCCAGGCGAACACGCCGAGCAATACCAAAAATTCACCGACAAAACTATTCATGCCAGGCAATCCAACGGAAGACAGGGCGAAAATAACCAAGAAGGTCGCATACTTGGGCATGGCATTGGCCAGCCCGCCGTTCTCGCTAATTTCCCGGCTATGGGTACGTTCATAAATAATCCCGATACACATAAAGAGCGCGCCTGTCGTAATGCCATGATTGACCATCTGCAAGACGGCACCCTCGATCCCTTGGGCATTGAAGGCAAAAATACCCAATGTCACAAACCCCATGTGGCTGACACTGGAATAGGCAATCAGCTTTTTGATGTCACTTTGTGCCAGAGCCATATAGGCTCCATAAATAATCGCGATCACAGACAACGTCATGATGATGGGGGCATAGGTGACCGACGCATCCGGCAACATGGGTAATGAGAAACGTAAAAATCCGTACGTACCCAACTTCAACAAGACGCTCGCCAGAATGACGCTGCCTGCCGTTGGCGCTTGCACATGGGCATCGGGTAGCCACGTATGAAACGGGAACATGGGCACTTTCACCGCAAACGCCGCAAAGAAGGCCCAGAACAACAACGCTTGCAAACTCGGTGCGTACGAGGCATGCGTGAGCGCCAGAATATCGAATGTTCGTCCACCTTCAAAATACAAGACGAGAATCGCCACCAGCAGAAGAATACTGCCTGCCAGGGTATAGAGAAAAAACTTAATCGCGGCATACACACGATTCGGTCCGCCCCACACGCCAATCAATAAATACATGGGAATCAGCATGGTTTCCCAAAAAATATAAAAGAGCACAAAGTCTAAGGCCACAAACACGCCAATCGTGGCAGTTTCGATGACAAGCAAACTGATCAAAAACTCTTTCATGCGTGTTTCGATCGCCGTCCAGGAGACGAGAATGCATAACGGCGTCAATAATGTCGTCAGAAGCACTAATGGCATACTGATACCATCGACACCCAAGGCATAATGGATGGCCGGAGAATCAATCCAGAGATGTTTCTCGACAAATTGCATACCGCTCGTGCCAATATCAAACGCAAACCAGAGCGGCAACGACGCGGCAAACGTGATCAATGACGTTCCCAACGCAATCTGACGAGACCATGACTCGTGCGCCAGTAACGTGACGACCACGCCTAGTAGGGGCAGAATAAGAACCAACGTGAGCCAGGGTATGCCCCCGGTTGCTACCACTTCAGTCACAATTAAATTTCTCCTGCCTCAATTGCCTCACGTATTGCCTTTACAAGAAAATTAGCGCCCCGAGAATCACTACGGCGCCGACCGTCATGGCCAGCGCGTAGTTTTGTGCTTGCCCACTTTGAAGTACCCGCGTCACCCATCCTCCCCAGGCCACGGCACGCGCGACTCCATTGACCGCACCATCAATGATTGCCACATCCACTCGTTTCCATAAACTATCCGCCATCTTCAACGTCGGTGTAATGACTGTTCGATCATAGGCTTCATCCACAAACCATTTGTTCAACGACAGTTGATACAGCGATTGCCATTGCGTCGCTAAACGATCCGGTAAACCAGGTGATTTCACATACACAAAATACGCCCCGGCAATTCCCAACAGGCCCATCGCCGTTGCTGCTATCATAATTCCCGTTGCTGCGGCCCCTTCATGATGACCAGCACTTTCCCCACTAGTAAACACTGGTGCAAGAAATTCAGGAATGCCGATATAGCCCGCTAGAATACTCAAGACAGCAAGAATTAAGAGCGGGACCGTCATCGTCTTGGAAGGCTCATGAATATGTCCGGCATGCTCAGGATCCACACGGGATTCACCCCAAAAGGTCACAAACACGAGGCGGAAACTGTAAAACGCCGTCATCAAAGCCGTAAGCAATCCCAGAACCGTAAGCACCTGGCCCAGCCCACCCGACATCCAGGAAGACAACAGCAAGGCATCCTTACTAAAAAATCCTGCCGTCAACGGAAAACCTGCCAGTGCCAATGCACCAATGACAAAGGTCCAATAGGTCACAGGCAATTTGTCTTTGAGGCCTCCCATCTTTCTCATATCTTGTTCATGGTGCAACGCAATAATCACGGCGCCACATCCCAAAAACAATAAGGCCTTAAACGCCCCGTGGGTGAGCAAATGATACATGCCGGAGACATAAGCTCCTAGCCCACAGGCCATCATCATGTATCCCAGTTGACTCAAGGTGGAATACGCCACCACACGTTTGATATCGGTTTGAGTCATGGCAATCGTGGCACCGAGAAACATCGTGACTCCCCCGACGACGGCCACCACATCCATAGCCACCGGCGAAAGGTCATAGAGTGGGGCCAAGCGTGCCACCATAAAGACCCCGGCTGTCACCATCGTAGCTGCATGGATGAGCGCCGAAATCGGCGTCGGTCCTTCCATCGCATCCGGCAACCACACATGAAGCGGAACTTGCGCGGACTTGCCGACTGCCCCCACAAACAGAAAGAGGCAAATCATGGTCATGACCGAGATTTCCCAGATTCCACCAATGGTCCCCAGCAGGTTCACCGTCCCCCCAGCCACTTGATCCAGTTGGGAGAAAACCGCTTGGTATTGCAAGCTGCCAAACGTGACAAACACCAACAAAATCCCGACCATAAATCCGAAATCCCCGATGCGATTGACCAGAAAGGCTTTTGTCGCTGCGGCTCGAGCTGATTCCCGCTCGTACCAATGCCCAATCAGTAAATATGAACACAGGCCCACCGCTTCCCAAAAGACAAACAGCTGCAGAAAGTTATCAGACATCACCAGCATCAACATGGAAAACGTAAACAACGCAATATTACTAAAAAACCGAGCATAGCCCGGCTCCCCATGCATATACCCAATGGTGTAGACATGGACGAGGGAACTCACAATGGTCACCAACATCAGCATGGCCACCGTCAATTGATCGACAAACAGCCCTAAGGTAATGGTGAGATCGCCTGAATTGGCCCAGGTATAGAGAGGAATGCGCAGGACAGCTCCACTGGCGACTTCACTCAGGGCCATGAGGGAAAGGAGAAAGGAACCGACAACGGCAGGTACGGCAATCCAATGGGCCCGTTCCTTGATCACATGGCCACCAAGACCAAGGACCACGAAGGCCAGAAGTGGGAGCAGGGGGATTAAGGCGTAGACCATCGCCTTACCATTTCAGCAACCGGAAGTCGTCAATGTTGATACTCGCCGAATGACGGTAGAGCGCGATAATAATCGCCAATCCGACGGCAACTTCTGCAGCAGCCACGGTAAGTGCAAAAAACACGAAGACCTGACCAGACAGATTCCCAAGATAGGAAGAGAACGCCACAAAATTAATGTTCGTAGCATTCAACATCAACTCGACGGATAACAAAATAATAATGATATTACGCCTGATGAGCACACCCACTAATCCGATAGAAAAGACCATGCCACTGAGCACGACATAGTAGCTCACGGGAACATCCATCTAGCTTTTGACCTCCAAAATACCCTTTTTCGTCAGGATCACGGCTCCGACCATCGCCACCAACAAGATGAGGGATGCGATCTCAAAGGGAAACAAATAGGTGGAATAGAGGAGCTCGCCAATGGATTCCGTATTCCCTCGTGTGAGTTCGATTGGAGCAGCAGACGCCGCGTGATTTTTCCCCAGGGTGGTCTCTCCTCTTAAAACCAGCAGAACGGCTTCCGCAAAGAGGACACATCCCAGAAACAATCCAACAATGAGCTGACTATGGAAATGCTCTTCTCGTTTCAAATTCAGCAGCATCACGACAAAGAGGTAGAGCACCAGAATGGCTCCGGCATAGACCAGGATTTGAATAATCGCTAAAAACTCAGCATGTAAAGTGACGAACAGCCCGGCTACGTGGAAAAACATGACCAACAGCGCCAAGGCACTATAGATAGGATTTTTGAGCGCAACCACGCACCCAGCGGTGACAACAATAATGCTG
Organism: Nitrospirales bacterium; assembly: GCA_965248225.1. GTDB lineage: Bacteria > Nitrospirota > Nitrospiria > Nitrospirales > UBA8639 > Nitrospira_E. Next base: position 879,769 of record CBDFIV010000015.1, on the reverse strand, counting down.
GCAAAATAAAAAAAGACAAAGGTTCCCATAAGGTCGTCGCAGTCGAAATCAGGAAAAACTCGTCGTCACCCGTTCACAACACCATGCGCAACTATATTCGCCAGCAAACCCGTTACGCTTCCTTCTGCGGAATTCCTTTAAACCCCACATTAAAATACGCCACATTGGGATGTTGAAACTCCAACCGCTTTTCACGAACCGGAAAGTTTCGATCCCCGATGGCCAACAGTTGCTGCTTATTTAAATGCAGTTGCCGTTTATCGTATACCGCCCATTCATATTCCTGAGTCATACCCAAGGCATCCACCGGACAAGCATCAACACAGAGACCGCAAAACAAGCAGCGAGTCATGTCCATGTAGTATTCCTTGGAATACCGCTTGGCTGGCTCTTCCGGCACTTCTGCACTCACCACCCGTATGACCCGAGACGGACAGGCGGCTTCGCACAGATCACACCCCACACATTTCTCCGTCCCGTCATCGTAACGCAACAGCGCTAACATCCCTCGGTAGTTAGACGGGAGGGCTCGCTTCTCATGCGGGTATTGCAACGTAATCGGCCGATACTTTAAGAGATGCGACATCGTAGCCTTCATCCCTAACAGAATCTCATAAAACGTGAGAGTCTTAATCCATTCTTTTAGATTCATTGATCGCCGTTCTCAATTATCATGTAGGGAACATATACTCAACAATGGCCGTTATCACGATATTCCCCAAGGCAATGGGCAACAGCACTTTCCACCCAAACCGCATCAATTGGTCATACCGCAGACGAGGTAACGTGGCCCGAATCCAGAAAAACAAGAAGAGGAAACTCGCCACTTTTAACGCAAACCAGGCAATGCCGGTAAGCCCATGAATAGATTCTGGACCTTGCCAGGATTCAAATGGCGCATGCCAGCCACCAAAGAACAACACCGTGGCGACACAGGACACCAAAATCATATTGCCGTATTCCGCCAAAAAGAAAAACGCGAACCGCATGCCGCTATATTCCGTAAAGAACCCCGCCACCAATTCACTTTCCGCTTCCGGCAAATCAAATGGGGTCCGATTCGTTTCAGCGATGGAAGAAATCATAAACACCATAAATGCTATGGCTTGAGGAAATGACCCCCAGGCGAAAAAGTACCAATTCCAAAAACCACCGGCTTGCGCATTGGTAATCGTCACCAGGCTTAAGGAGCTTGAAAGAAGCAAGACGCCAACTATCGAGAGTCCCACATTCAATTCATAACTGATCAATTGCGCAGCCGACCGCAATCCGCCAAGTAAGGAATATTTACTATTGGATGCCCATCCACCAAGAATGATGCCATACGCTCCAATAGAGGCAAACGCGAGAATATACAACACGCCAATATTGATATCGGTAATCACAAACGGCTTAAAGTCGACGCCCCCAACATCAATCGTCCAATCTGGGCCAAAGGGAATCACCGCAAATCCAATAAGCGCAGGGACTAATGCCAAGATCGGCGCCATGCTAAACAAAAACTTGTTGGCTCCAGCTGGAATAATGTCTTCCTTGAAAAAGAGCTTTAAACCATCCGCCACCGGTTGCAAGATGCCATACGGTCCGACCTCCATCGGTCCCATGCGATCTTGCATCCATCCCAACACTTTGCGTTCCAGCAAGGTCAACAAGGCCACAGTCAGCAGCACCGCAACCATGACCGCGCCAATTTGGCCTAACGTTAGAGCTAATCGAATTCCCGTTTCCATGACGGATTCACTCCTCTTCTCTATGAATCAACACACACACTAAGCACCGCCTCAGGCCCCGGTTACTTTTTCGAGACGAACCTGAGCCACCTTGCAATAGGGCACCTGCGTTTCAGGGTCTACGTCATATGGCATTAATCGCCTGATTTCTTCATCAAAATGTTCGGGAAACACGGCAACCCCTTGGGGAATGCGCTCACGAAGTCCGACCGGCACCATCACGTCGCCTAAACGATTGCTCACCTTCACAGTGTCCCCATCACGTATTCCGCGTCGAGCTGCCTCTTCCGGGTGTACATAGATCTTGCCTAACGCTTCGACTTGCAGCAATCCTTTGGCTTTCCGCGAAAATTTTCCAGAATGAAACAATGACTGAGAGACTTGTAACGTTATGTCATCAGCTTCCGTTGCATTTGCCGGCAATTGGTACCTCGTAGCGAGATCCCGTTGATAATCGGCCGTGACATAGTGAGCAATAGCCGAGGAAACCGGTTGCGCCGGTAATGGCGCCGGCCCTAACGTGCGCGTCCCAGGAAGAAGATTCCTGATTTCTTTGCCAATTTCTTTGACGTCCCCATATTCCATCGGATCATTCATCATCACCGAAATGGCCGAAAAGATCTCCCAATCCGGCCGACTGTCTCCAACCAGATCAATGGCTTTTCTCACCGACTGGATATGCCCTTCCGTGTTGGTAAACGTGCCGTCTTTTTCCGCATAGGAACATGCTGGGAGCACGGCATGGGCCTGCTTCGCCGTTTCGGTGAGGAACAGTTCTTGACACACCAGGAACTCAAGCTTCTCGAATGCGGAATGAATTCCCGATGACGGAGGCAAGGAACCCAGCGGATTTTCACCCACAACAAACATGGCTTTCAACTTGCCTTCCTGGGCATCTTTAATCATCTGTGGCAATGAAGAACCAGGCGTATCGGGAATCGGTCGACCCCATGCCTGGGAAAAACTTTTTCGCGCCACCGGATCACCAAGGGAAGTTCCCCCAGGTAAGATGGCTCCCGTCCCACCCATTTCAAACGCCCCTTGATCATTATTTTCTTCCGCTAAAGGAGCCAGCCCACAACCAGGCATCGTTAATTTACCGGTCACCAATAAGAGATCTAGCAGATTCATCGTCATCCCAAATCCACCCGTAGACCTCAGGACACCTGGCCCAACAAGAATCACCACCTTTTTCCCTTGACCAAATACCTGAGCCGCTTGCGTAAAGATATCCGAGGCTATACCCGTTTGGGCGTGAATCGCCTCCCACGAAATAGCCTGAAGCCGAGCCGAGATGTCATTGAAGTAATCCGGAGCTTGAGCTTGGAGTTCAACATCAAGAATTGGCTGTTCCCCCACGGCTTTCAATAAACCCAAAATCGCAGCAGCGTAGCCTGTTGGCTTCACACCCAATTGATGTTGGGCCAGATTCACGATATTGCTGATGCTCCCAATGGCTGGCTCCAACGCTTCGATGGTGATCAGTTTGGCGTCTCGGCGTTTGACGGCTTCTTTAACTTTTAGCCCTGTAATCGGATTCGTTTCCGTAATATTAGTTCCCACCAGGAGAAGAGTATCTGCCGATTCAATGTCGTCAAAACTCACGGCCCAACGATGCGTGCCTTGCACTCGTTGCATGGCATGTACGCCATTCAAATGGCCATACCGCACACTACTATCAATCCGGTTGGTCCCAACCACTCCACGCATAAATTTCTGAAAGACGTAGATATCTTCATTCGTACAGCGTCCAGAGATCAGCCCACCAATCGCATCGGCGCCATGCTTCGCTTTGATGTCTAATAAACGTTGGCCCACTAACTCCAACGCCTCTTCCCATTGCACTGATTGGAATTTGTCTCCTTTGCGAATGAGGGGCAAAGTCAACCGATCCGGATGCTCGCTCACATGGTATCCAAAATATCCTCGTGCACAGAGATCTCCATTATTACGCCCAGAGCCTTGTGTGGAATTAATTTCGATGAGGGCATTGCTCTTAGTTTGGAAGGTGATCTGACATCCATCGCCACAATACCCACAGACTGAGTCGGTTCGCTTGAGCATCCATGGACGAAACTCATACATCGAGAGCCGACTGGTAATGGCTCCTACGGGGCAAATCTGGATACACCCACCACAAAACTCGCAATCTAATTCATGAGCGCCAAAAGACTTAATTTCCGTCAACGTCCCACGACCCACCGGCGCCAGGGCTTTGACATCCATCACTTGATCGCAATAGCGAACACATCGCAAACACTGCACACAACGATTCATCTGCGTTTCAATAAGTGGACTAAAGTATTCTTTTTGAAACACGCGCTTGAGTTCCTTGAAACGACTGGTCGTCGCCGTATATTCGTGGGAAAAGTCCTGCAGATCGCAACGCCCGCCTTGATCACACACAGGGCAATCCAATGGATGATTCGCGAGGATGAAATCTAATACCGATTTGCGTGCATCCTTCGCCTGAGCAGAAGAATCAGATTTCACCACCATACCTTCAGCCACGGGCGTACTACAGGATGTCTGCAATCGAGGCATTTTTTCAATTTCGACCAGACACATCCGGCAATTGGCATCAGGCGTTAACTTGGGGTGATAACAAAAATGCGGCACCATCACCCCAACCTGACGAGCGGCTTCGATAACCAATGTGCCCTTCGGCACGGTTATCGACTTACCATCGATGGTCAAGGTTACCGTTTCTGTTGTCGTTGCTTGAGCAGCCATAAATTCCTGACTCACTGGGTCAAAACGGGAATCTCTTTGCTTCGAGGTCTGGTTGATTCAGCTTCACGAATCAATTCTTCATACTCATGTCGAAAATATTTTAAGGTGCTTTGGACTGGCCCGGTCTCCGCTTCGCCAAAAGCACACACGGTACGGCCGGCAATATTTCTACAAAGATCAGCAAGTAACTCCAGATCGCCGTCACGTCCCTGTTTATTCCAGATTCGTTGTAGCGTCTGCGCTAACCATGAACTGCCTTCTCGACACGGCGTACATTTCCCACAGGATTCATGATAGAAAAATTCCATTAATCGTAATGTTGCCCATACCATACTGGTGCCTTCTTCCATCACGGTCACACCACCCGACCCTAACATGGACCCCGCCATCGCCACGGCTTCGAAGTCCATTTTGACATCTAAATGGTCTGGCGTAAGAAACGGGGCAGAGGCTCCACCAGGGATAAAGGCTTTGATCGGTTTATCCGACCGCATCCCACCGCCGATATCATAAATGAATTCACGGAAGGGAATGCCCATTGGCACTTCATAATTACCAGGGCGCTTCACATGCCCGCTCAAACAAAAAATCCTGGTACCGCAACTTTTTGGCGGAGACCCAATCCCTGCAAACCATTCTCCCCCGCGATTGATGATATGAGGAATGTTCGCCATGGTTTCGACATTATTGACCACAGTGGGTTTTTGATAGAGCCCATGGGTCGCAGGAAATGGTGGTTTAAAGCGCGGCATGCCTCGTTTACCCTCTAAAGATTCCAACAAAGCCGTTTCTTCCCCACAGATATAGGCCCCGGCACCCGCATGAACATAAATTTTAATCGTCCGTCCACTACCTAGAACATTCTCTCCCAAATATCCGGCAACATTCGCTTCTTGAACAGCCTTCTCTAGAATTTTTGCGCCAAGACGAAATTCGCCGCGGATATAGACATAGGCGATTTCTGCACCAATGGCGAAACACGTAATGGCCATGCCTTCCAACATTTGATGAGGATCACGCTCCATCAATTGTCGGTCTTTAAAGGTGCCAGGCTCACTTTCATCCGCATTACAACAGAGATATTTTGGCCCTGGATGATCTTTGGGAATAAATCCCCATTTCACGCCAGTGGGAAACCCTGCACCTCCCCGCCCTCGCAAACTCGACTTTTTCACTTCTTCAATCACCTGATCCGGCTGCATATCTTTCAGGACTTTGCGAAAAGCTTGATACCCACCAGTCTTCTCATAATCGGCCAGCGACCCGGTATAGCCAGGCTGCTCCATATTCTTTAAGAGGATTTTTTCGTATTGCGGCATAACGACCTTTTGACGCTTTCCACCTATCTATGACTTCGCGAGAGGCATTGGATACATATACGGCCCACTTTTTAGAGGACATGCTCCATCCCTTGCCAAGTCATCTAACACACGAGCGACTTTTTCTTCAGTTAATTGCTCATAATAGTCATCATTGACTTGCATCATGGGGCCAGTCCCACATGAGCCCAAGCATTCCACGACACTGAGTGTAAATGTGTTATCCGAAGTCGTGTGCCCAGGTGTAATATTGAGTTTCTTAGAAATCCACGTGACCACTTCATCCGATCGCACGAGCGCACACATGAGTGATTTACAGACTTGAAGATGAAATTTCCCAATAGGTTTGAGATTAAACATCGTATAAAACGTGACGGTCTCAAATACTTGAGGCGGCGTGAGCTCCAACACCTTCGCAATATCCCGCATAGCCGGTTCGCTCACAAACCCTTCTTCACGCTGCGCCAAATTTAGCAACGGAAGCAGAGCCGACCGTTTCACCGGATAACGCGATAAAATGTCTTCAACTTCGTCTTTGAATTTCGTTAAAAGCATTGTCTTTTCGTTAGGCGTGAGGCGAAAAGATACGATTTCCCCATCGCCTTACCCTTCACGTCTTTACTATCGATCACATTCTCCCATCACAATGTCATAGGTTCCAAAAATCGTGCAAATATCGGAAATTAAATAACCCCTCGCCATATAATCAAACGCACCCATATGAATAAACGATGGAGAGCGAATTTTCAACCGATACGGCCGTGAACTTCCATCACTGATGAGGAAAAATCCCAACTCGCCTTTAGGCACCTCGGTACCACAATAGGTTTCGCCTTTTGGGGGTTTAAACCCTTGCGTAAAAATAATGAAATGATGAATCAAGCTTTGCATATCGCGCATGACCTCAGGTTTAGGGGGAGGAATGACTTGAGCATCTGTCGCCAGAATCGGACCCTCAGGTAACTGATCCAAGCACTGTTCAATGATGCGGACACTCTGCCACATTTCTTCCATCCTGACCCAATATCGGTCATAGGTATCACCATCCTTCCCAAGCGGCACTTCCCATTCCACGCGATCATACACTCCGTATGGTTCGAGCTTACGAATGTCATAGGAAACGCCTGACCCACGCAGCACTGGCCCGGTGAGACCAAAGTTGATGGCATCTTCACCGGAAATGACTGCCACACCTTTGGTCCGTGCCAACCAAATGCGGTTTTTTTGGAGAAGCGTGTCATATTCACGAATATGGGCGGGAAAGGCTTTAAAAAACTCTCGAAGTATCCCTATAATTTCAGGCGTAAGATCAGCATCAACCCCACCAATCCGATAATAGTTAAGGGTTAAGCGTGCGCCGCAGAGTTTTTCAAAGAGATCTAACAACACTTCGCGCTCGCGAAACGTCCAAAAAAAGACGGTCATCGCACCGATGTCCAACGCTTGAGTCCCCAACCAAAACAAATGGCCCACAATCCGTTGCACTTCAGCAATGATCGTGCGTACATATTCCGCCCGCTCAGGAACCGTCATCCCGATTAATTTTTCTACGGCCCGTACATAGGCATAATTATTCGTCATGGCACACACATAATCTAAACGATCAGTATGCGGCAGCACTTGCATGTACGTGAGGCCTTCAGCCAATTTTTCCACGCCTCGATGCAAATACCCCAAATCCGGCATGGCTTTACTGACGCGCTCACCGTCCAATTCCAACACGACTCGTAACACCCCATGCGTGCTGGGATGCTGTGGCCCCATATTCAAAAGCATTTCGGTGGTTCGTTTTTTGTCCCCTGGTCGATCATCGGCCATAAACTGATGCCGCTGATCATCTGGCACCTCGGCCTCGGACCATTCACCAACCGGTTCATCGAGCTTCGGAAGAAAATCAAATCGGCTGCGCCACCCACGGCCTTCTGCGGGAAAATCTTTACGCAACGGATGCCCTTCCTCATAGTCATCAGGCATGAGGATCCGCCGTAAATCTGGATGGCCAATGAAACGAATGCCCATCAGGTCATAGACTTCTCGCTCCAAAAAATTGGCGCCGCGCCAAATATCGCTGATCGTTCCAATTTCCGGTGTCTCTTCAGATACTCGAGCCTTCACCCGAAGGCGAGTCCCGTGAGGCAAAGACAGGAATTGATAAATCACCTCAAACCGTTCTGCATCATCTGGGTAATCGGCGGAACAGATATCCGTAATATGATCAAGCAGGAGGCTGGGATCATCATGAAGAAATTGAGCCACCTCTCGCCAGTGATCAGCTTTCACTTGCATCCATAAATCCCCACGAACCGAATCTTGTTCAGCGGCGATCACGACATCGGGAAACTTGCTAACAATGGGTTCAAGGAAGGGATGCATAGACGACGACTTCGTTGGGAATAAATGAAATTCAGGAAAGGAAAACCAACTTACATGACAATCTATTGCACAAAATATTTTTCTCTTTGAATTTTTTCTTGTAGTTTAATCAGTCCATCCATCAAGGCTTCAGGCCTGGGCGGACACCCGGCAATATAGACATCGACGGGCACAATCTGATCCACACCCTGGACCACACTATAACTATTGTAGTGATTGCCTGAGGTGGCACAAGATCCCATAGAGATGACATATCGCGGTTCAGCCATTTGGTCATAAATTCGACGGATCACCGGCGCCATCTTTCGGCAGACCGTACCAGCGACAATCATCAAATCAGATTGCCGTGGAGAAGCCCGAAACACCCCTGCCCCAAACCGATCAATGTCATAGCGAGAGGAAACCGACGCAATCATTTCAATGGCACAGCAGGCCAGGCCAAACGTCATCGGCCATAGGGCAGATTTCCGGCACCATGCGATACACCAATCCAAATTGGTGGTAATAATATTGGGCTCAAGTTGTCGTTCTAAAAAACTCATACTTCAAACATCAGATACATTGGGGTGGCATTGTACTGCGTACCTACAGTCTTACGCTAGGTCTAAAGACCTATAATTAATCAATCCCAGTCCAATGCACCTTTTTTCCAGGCGTACCAATAACCCACGATAAGGATGGCTAAAAATAATCCCATCTCAATCAGTCCAAGTAATCCAAGCTTCTTGAACACGACAGCCCAGGGAAACAAGAACACGACCTCAATATCAAAAATCACAAAGAGCATGGCAATAATGTAGTACCGCATGGGGAACTGCACCCGTGCATCCATAAACAAGGGGCTTCCGCTTTCATACGGCAATAGTTTTTCGCGATACGGTCGGTGTGGTCTGACAAGCCAGCCAAACAGGATTGAGCCAATCCCAAAGAGAGACCCTAAGACCATAAAGATGATGATGGGAAGATAATTGAAGGGAACGGGTTCACTACCCATTGGAAGACTCCCTACAGCATGTAATGAGAAGGCTCATAAATAAACCCGTCAGATCCGTTTTCACATTTTTGGCGTTAGAGAACATCGTCAAAAAAGGCACGATAGCGTAGCCCACGAAGAGAAACAGATTCAATCCCTTTTTGTTGAACCAACACCTTGAAGGTGTTGCCCATTCCATGGGGACGCAAGAGCTGGCTCAAGGCTTGGATTTCATCTGATTCGGGATCCTGGGCTTCAACCATCTCTTCCACGCCTAACCCCATGAGCCAGTTGGCCAAGGTCGTAAAACCCACAGGCAAGAGCCCGCATTCTTTCCCAGCCTTGGCCAGCGCTGAAAAATTCACATGGGCCGTCATATCCTGCTCCCCCACACGAGTATACGGATTCGTCGAAACAGCATGCTGGTAGTAACAGAGCAGCGTGCCATCGTTCCGATCAGCAGCATAATAGTCGCTCCCTGTATGGCCATAATCGACGGTGATCATCACGCCTTTCTGTAACACCCGAGCCATCTGAGTCATCCACTGTTCGGCGGCTACATGGAGTTCAGACGTCTGGCCTTCTTGTAGATCAATATTATGCCGGTGAACATATTCCTGCAACTTCGGAGAAGACAGAGGACCGAGCCGTTCTACAAACTTTCCCTCGGCAAAATCAACAAATAGTTCTTGAAGGCGTTGATTGTCGAAGCGAACACGATGAACAGGAAAAGCATCCACCAATTCATTGGAAAACAGCGCCCCAATTCCAGAATTCGGATCCAGCTTTTCAACAGTAGACACCCAGAAAAGTTGTCCCTCGCCCCAGTTACCCATCACCTTTTGAATACAAGATTGTTGCAGGGATTGAAGATACGGACTGCGCTCGACGAGGGCATACCTCAGCCGGTTCAGAAAATCAGGTGCGACTGTCTGACAGTGTTGAAGAAAATCTGCTGCAAATGTCCCATTCCCACCGCCCATTTCCACAAACGTAAACGTTGAAGGGTGTCCTAACTGCGCATCAAGATCGAGCACCTGCCGAACCAAGGTTTTGGCCAGAATCGGGGATAATTCCGGCGCGGTAAAAAAATCCCCTTCCCAACCGATGCGCTCGCTCGAAAACTGGTCCTGATCACCCAGCAACGTCATGTAATAGCCATGGTCCTGGTCATACAAGGAAAGTTCCATAAAACGGGCAAACGTCAGGGGGCCATGTAAAGAAATTTCATCAATCATCTTCTGGATAAGTTTGAGATTCCCTGCGAAGTTTGAAGAGTCAGATGGCACGAATGGACTAGAGTCGCTCCTTCGATATACCTATGGGAATCGCGTACGATACCCACCTCATGATCACCAAGTCAAGAAAAATACCCACCAACACATTACAAAATACCAATAGATTCAATCAGTTACATTATTAGATTATCGAAAGCCAAGGCGAATCGCATGAAGAACCCGAGGGGCACGTGGCTTTCCTCAATCTGAGAACAAGGATTACGAGAAACACCGCCACTTTCAACGAGGCTTTCTGTCTTACGATTAGAAACCTTTCAAAGCATGTCATTTAAGATTCCAATGAACTATTCCGAAAAGTCTTAGAGATAAAAAATCATGACCAAGCGCATCAAACCTGCGTAAAAGAGTGACCAGCAAAACCAAAAACGAATAGGACCGAGTATGCTCACATCCTAATATTGAGATAAGCCCTAACGAAATGGTGGCAGAAGCAGGTCCATTCAGTTGTTGGCACAATCAAAAATCCAAAGAATTTTGAATGTGTTTTTTTTGCTCGTATTTTTTTAAGGATCAAAAAATCGCATGGAATTCACAAAAAAACAGACGAATCCTGGAGAAACCGTCCTTATTCTTTCAGGCAAATTGGATTTTATGGTTCGACAAGACTTCCAGGCGGCCATTAAAGATGCGCACACAGAGGAAACACAACATATCATTTTGGATCTCACCAACATCTCCTTTATCGACTGCGCAGCCATAGGAATATTGGTGAGAGCCAAGCACGAATTCGCCCAAGCCCAAATAACGCTATCCCTCATCGCCGCTCCAGGCCGTGTCTTAACCGTGTTGCAAACCATGAATTTAGGGGAAATGCTCTCCATAGTCCCTACCATGCAAGAGGCCTGATCGGAAGACGCACCCCTCAAGTTTCACATCCTCAATTGTTTGGATCCTGCCTACTGTTATCCAGCACTACCATGATTTTATTTAGAATTCCGTGCGCTATGTGTGGCCAAAACTCGTGCGTTTTGAGCTTTTGGTAGGACTTTAGGAGGGATTCGTTCTAGATGAGAAAAAAGATTAATCGCTTCGATTCTTTCGGCTGTATTGAGGGTCTAGCCTTATACTCCGTGGCATTTTTTGTATTTTTTACCGCTGCCACAAGGGCAGGGATCGTTGCGACCGACTTTGTCTTCAGTACGTTGGACAGGTTGCTTTGGGGCAGCAGCTTCTCCGCGATTGAGACTCATTTGCGGAGGGCGTGGAGCTTCCACTTCTGCTTCTGGACGTTCCCCACGCACTAATTGAAACTTAAAGAGACGTTCCAACGTATCGCCTTTGATACGGTCCATCATGCCGGAAAACATGTCGTATCCTTCACGTTTATACTCAGCTAAGGGATCTTTTTGACCATATCCACGGAGACCAATGCCATCTTTGAGTTGGTCCATTCCCCACAAATGATCCTTCCATTGCTGGTCAATCATCTGCAAGAGGATGGTTCGCTCTATATAATGAATCAAGTCTTCACCCGCGCCATGTTCTTCCACCAAATTTTTGACTTTATCTCGATAACCCTGCTTCAGTTTTTCTGGGATATCTTCGATGAGCGCGTCGCGCCCTAATTCTTTCAATTCGTCAACCTTGAAATTTTCCAAGCCAAATTGACCATGAACTGATTCCACGAGTCCGTCGAAATCCCATTCTTCGGAATATTGTTCTTCAGGGCAATAGGTCGCAACCAATCCTCCGCCAATCCCATCGAGCATATCCAATACTTCTTCACGAACATCCGTAGCTCTCAAAACATTTTGACGATGTCTGTATATCACCTCGCGTTGCTTATTCATGACATCGTCATATTCAAGGAGGTGTTTACGAATTTCAAAATTGTGCCCTTCCACTTTCTTTTGGGCATTTTCAATCGATTTCGTGACCATGCGATGTTCGATCGGCACGCCTTCTTCCATGCCTAATTTCAGCATGAGATTCGAGACGCGCTCAGAAGCAAAAATGCGCAAGAGATCATCTTCTAACGAGAGGAAAAAGCGCGAAGAACCAGGATCCCCTTGGCGCCCAGCCCGGCCTCGTAACTGGTTATCGATTCGTCGACTTTCATGACGTTCCGTCCCCACAATATGCAAGCCACCTGCTGCTAACACTTCTTCCTTATCGGCTTCACAAGTCGTCTTGATTGTCTCGAATTCCTTGGCTAAGTTTTCTTTACTCAGCTCCTCACCCTTATAAATGAATTGCTGTTTAAAGAGGGCTTCGAAACTGCCCCCCAATAAAATATCAGTCCCTCGACCAGCCATATTCGTCGCAATGGTGATAGCGCTCTTCTGACCAGCTTGGGCAATGATTTCGGCTTCTTTCTCATGAAACTTCGCATTCAACACGTTATGTTTGACGCCGCGTTGTTTGAGCAGGGCTGATAACCGTTCAGATTTTTCAATGGATACCGTACCAATCAACACCGGCTGGCCTTTTTCATAATGCTCTTTAATATCATCCGCGATGGCCTCAAACTTTTCTTTTTCCGTGCGATAGACCACATCGGGATGATCGAGGCGAATCATTGACTGATTGGTTGGAATAACATTCACTTCTAAATTATAAATCTTGGCAAACTCCGCAGCTTCGGTATCTGCCGTGCCAGTCATTCCCCCAAGTTTGTTATACATTCGAAAATAATTTTGAAACGTCACCGATGCCAGCGTTTGGTTTTCATTAGCGATCTTTACGCCTTCTTTCGCTTCCACGGCTTGATGAAGCCCATCACTCCAGCGACGACCAGGCATCATTCGTCCGGTGAACTCATCGACAATGACCACTTCACCATCTTTCACCACGTATTCCACATCACGTTTGTAGAGAGCATGAGCCTGTAGCGCTTTGACGACATGATGCACGAGGTTGAGATGCTTCAAATCATAGAGATTGTCCACGCCAAGCAGCTTTTCGACTTTGACATTCCCTTCATCCGTCAGAGACACCGTTTTGGTCTTTTCTTCGATCGTAAAATCTTCTTCACGAACCAATTTAGGAATGATGTGATCGACTTGGTAATACAAATCCGTGCTTTGTTCCGTCGGACCGGAGATAATCAACGGTGTGCGGGCTTCATCAATGAGAATGCTGTCCACCTCATCGACGATGGCAAAATTGTGTTCTCCCTGAACGCCCCTATCCTCACCAGTCGGAAGCAAATTGTCCCGAAGGTAATCAAAGCCATACTCATTGTTGGTGCCATAAGTAATATCCGCTCCATATCCTTCCTGACGCGAACAAGGACGGAGAAACTGAAGGCGCTTATCGGGTGCATCATACGTAGGATCAAAGAGGAAGGATGCTTCATGTTGGATAATGCCCACTGATAAACCTAAACCGTGATAGAGGGGGCCCATCCATTGCGCATCGCGTTTGGCGAGATAATCATTGACGGTCACCAGATGCGCACCTTTACCTTCCAAGGCATTGAGGTAAAGAGGCAGCGTGGCCACCAACGTTTTCCCTTCACCTGTTCGCATTTCCGCAATGCGCCCCTGATGGAGAACCATGCCCCCAAGCAATTGAACGTCAAAGTGACGCATCCCCAACTTGCGTATGGACATTTCCCGACAAACCGCAAAAGCCTCCGGGAGAAGATCATCCAGCGTTTCTCCACCTTCTAATCGCTTTTTAAAGTCCTCAGTCTTCGCTGCTAACCCCTGATCATCCAAAGGTTCCAATGAAGCCTCAAAAGCATTCGCCTTATCAATTTGCGGCGTAAGCCGCTTCAGCTCTCGCTCATTGTTACTGCCAAACAGACTATTCAGAAGACGTACAAACATAGGCCTTAGCTACCTTAAAAAAGGAAAATGATGTGGAACGACGCAATAAGAGATAGGGATCTTGGCTGGAAAGCCTTCTGCTCTCATGATTGTTGTTAGTATACCGAAAAATAGATGGGAATCAACTCGATTGACTCAAAAATGTCAGGAAATCCAAACCTATAGCTCGGCAAAGCCCCTCTCCATCTCAGGCTCCGTAACTTGACAGGATATTGAGAAGTTTCATACGATTTTTCGCCTAGCGTAATAAATTTTTAGTGAGGCAGATCTTTATTCTGTTGATCATCATCATGCACCGACTCCTTAAAACATTCTCTCTCTCACTCAGCTTCGCGCTCATCCTCATGATGGGGTCGATGCAACTTAATGTCGGTTCGCATTCTGTCGATCATCAGCACCATTCAGCACAAACCCATACCACCGGCATTTGCGCCTGGATGTGTGCGGCTGCCCAAAGCATAACCTCCGACTCCCACGTTCTTTCCCCAAGTTTTTCCCTGCTGGACATTCTGGAATCCTTTCCGTTTTCCTCCCTTTCAACTCTCACCCAAACCTTTCTTCCTTCGCGCGCGCCTCCCTACTAACCCTTTTCTTCTTGTTCACTGATCCCTTCGCACGCTCATCCAATTGAGCACCAGATTGGCATAGGTTGTTGTTTTAGTAGGGATCAAGCGTTAGTTTTCACGATCGACCAGAGTATTGAACGTATCTGGGCTCACGAAAGGTAAGGAGATTCCGTGATGCGAAAAAAACTACGCATGGCCAGCATATATGTCACCGCCACATTTCTTTGCTTAGGAATGGGGTTGTCAGCATCTTGGGGCATGGCAAGCCGTCCACCGCTTCTTGGAAGTCCAGCCCCAGAGTTTCAGCTCAGCAGTTTGACTGGAGCGGCAGGTTCGCTCGCTCAATACCGAGGGAAGGTCGTGTTACTCAATTTCTGGGCGACCTGGTGCCAACCCTGTACGAAAGAAATGCCGGCCATGCAGGCAGCCTATGATGCCCTACGAGATCAAGGGTTTGTGGTGTTGGCCATCAACGAATTGGAAGATATCCCAAAAGTTCGTGAGCATATTACGGAACACCAACATACATTTGAGGTGCTTCTGGACCCGGATAATCATGTGGCCAATCAATATGGGGTCGTCGGTCTCCCCGTCAGTATTTTTATCGACAAAACCGGACATGTCCGCAAAATCGTGAAGGGTGGGCTCCTGACCGAACAGTCCATCACAGAAACCGTGCACCCTTTGCTGCAAGAATCGACCATCTCCAGAAAATAGTCTGACTACCGTGAAACGTCTGATCATCCATCGTGTCGCCATTACCCTTGTTGGTACCCTTCTAGCGATCAGTGTCTGGCTCCCGTTTCAGTTGATGGGGCATGCGAAAACTCATACTCACCATCAAGCCACGACCCACGCCTCGCCCCTCTGTACCTTGTTCTGTAGTGCGGGCCAAATGGCACAGATTGCAGATCCAACTCCGAAGGTTGCACAAAGCTACGTATTCAACCTCGAACCGCCTATCTACATCTCTCATCTCGCGCTTACTGTTTCTCCGCTCCTGGCCAGAGGCCCGCCAAGTCGGCTTCCGTTATTTTTTACATTCTAACGTTTTTCAGATTTATTAAGCCTGCGGGTTCCTTTGTTGGCCTTAACGGAAGATAAGGAATCGTGATGCGGCGCGTTGATTATTTTTGTCAATTATTAATTCGTTGACTCATAAGGAATATTATTCATGAGAATCAAATTGGTCAAAACTCATTATATTGTAGGTCTTATCCTTCTACCCCTATTCAGTGTCACCCTGACTCTTGCGCCTGCCCATGCCAGTTGCGGGTCAGCATCCTGTTTTCTCAACGTCGGCAATCAACCCAGTGTCCAACCTGCAGGAACGGCCAGGGTCGATCTATCCTATGCGTATATTCCACAAAAAAGCCCTGAAAATCGTGTCGCTGCCGTCAACATTGAAGGCAAGGAGCAAATTCTCGATGAGCATCAAGAATTTGAGACCCTCAACCAACAAATTCGCCTCAACGTGAATTACGGTATTACGGATAATTTCACACTTCAAGTTACCGTACCTGTCATCTTTCGAGACCATGATCACCGCATTGAAGTCGGGGTTGAACCTGATGCTGGGGCTAACGAGGGTGCCGGAGAATTCGAAAATTTCGATACAGCTGGCCTGGGCGACATTCGTCTGATGGCCAAATATGGCATCCTTCCTTCTCTCAGGAGTCTCGTTGTCTTTGGCGCAGGAGTTGAATTCCCGACAGGTGAATTCGAAGCGAGAAATTCAGAAGGGGCGATTCAAGAACCGACACTACAAGCAGGCCGAGGCGACTATGGAGTGGTCGGACAGGTCTATCAGGCGTATGAACTCATCCCTCATACACTGAATCAATTTTTCTCCTATACCTATCGTCACACGTTCAAAAATAAGTTTGACTACCAATTTGGAGACACCCATATAGTCACCGGCGGGCTGATATATAATCTGACCTCTGCTATTGCCTTTTCAGGCCAAGTCAACTGGATCTACAATGTTCATGACAGTTTCAGAAGCGCATTGGAACAAGCTGGAGGCATTGGAACGGGTCTGGCCGGCGAAACGGATATTGATGAAAGCTTACAAACGCGTCCAGTCAATAATACAGGCTCGACTAATTTGTTATTTACACCTGGCATGACGGTAAATTTCGATGACAGTACCAGTTGGTATTTTTACTCCCAAATTCCCCTCGCTCAAGATTATAATGGTGGATTGGAACAGGGAGTCAGCTTCCTGACAGGATTTGTGAAATTCTTTAATATCAATAGCGCAACGTAAACAGCCACCCACGCTACCGGCACTTGCTAAACATCAAACCTTTTATCATGTTGCCACGACGATCCCCCTGCACCAGTTTCCTTCTTTGGTGCATGGGGATTTTCTTCCTGGTCCCTCTCCCAAGCAGCCTTGGGATGGAACAATTAGAAGAAGAAATTGAAACCCTGGATGTCATTGAAATTACCGGATCAGTCATAGAGAAAAGGGAAAGAACCCTAATTTTCCCCATTCCAGAAATCCAACGCTATGCTCATCAGAATTCAACCAAGAATCTGCAAGGACCAAAACCAACACTCATAAAACCAATCCCAACTCCTTCACGCGTCCTTCTCGATCGAACCGCCCAAACCAGAAACCTCCATACTCCCGTCAAGCCACTGAAAACCGAGCGTCCCCCATACCCAAGACAAGCTCGAGAACAGGGTTGGCAAGGGCGGGTCATCGTCCGTTTGAAGATTTTGGCGAATGGGACGGTGGAATCTGGCACCATCCACCAAAGTTCCGGGCATCAACTATTAGATGACAAGGCGATCAACGCTGCGACACAATGGACCTTTGAACCGGCTAAAAACGGTGGGTTCCCAATAGCCACCACCGTCAATATTCCCATTCAATTCGATCTGTTAAAGTAAATGATTCATAACACCCCAAAAGACCGACAGATGACCTCAATTAGATACATCCACGTTTTCTTGTTCTGCGCCGTAATCTTGGCCGTCAGTCCCAAACCATTCAGCCACGCGGGGGAGGCACAAGATCTCGTCACCCAAGCCTATTCTGCCTATCAGCACAAACAATGGTCTTCCGCCAAAGCCCCGTTAGCGCGCGCGATCCGTCTCTATCCAAACTATGCCGAAGCACATCACCTCTTGGGGTTAGTCTTGTCACAACTCGACCAACCGGAACAAGCCATTGCCGCGCTACAACAAGCGGTCAAGGCCTATCCATCCTTTGCCCAAGCTTATGTGGATTTAGGATTTCTTTTTCAAGACCAAGGACAATTCGAACAGGCCGAACGGTCGTTCCGTCAGGCCTCAATGATCTACCCAAATTACCTTGAAAGTTGGATGGCCCTCGCGGCGCTGTTTGATCAACGTCAACAAGCCACCAAGGCCATAGAAGCCCATCAGAAAGTATTAGCCTTAGACCCTCATCATGCAGAGGCCCTGTACGGCCTGGCCTTTTGGTACGTTCAGCAAGGGCATCCCGAACAGGCACAGCCCTATGTCGAACAATTGACGGCTCAGAATCCGAAACATGTGAATGGGTGGCTCATGACCGGTTCATTGGCGCAACACACGAACCAGCCAGAAAAAGCCATCGCAGCCTATCAACAGGTCGTCGCTCTTCAACAGAAACTCGTCGACCCGTATTTCAATCTGGGCATGTTGTATCAACAACAAGAACAATACGCAGAAGCAGCAGAAGCGTTCGAACAGGTGCTCCGCCTGGATCAGGATAATCCCGAAGCCCATATTAACTTAGGCGTGGTTTATGCGGCCCTTTCTAAGCTAAAACAGGCTGAAGAGCAGTACCAAGCCGCATTAGCTCTCAATCCTGATTTATCAGAAGCCCATTACAACTTGGGCCTGCTTTACGAATTTCATCATAACGTGCCAGAAAAAGCGCTAGAATATTATAAGGAATATGTAAAGCTTGGCGGACAAGATGAACGAATCGCCAAACTTCTCAAACGGGTTGGGTCGTGACGTCGACATTTCCTGCACCGTATTCAGATATCCGAATCTTTGTGCTCAGCGCCTTGGGCAGCCTTCTGTTACATGGCCTGCTCATGGCCAGTTTGGCCTCTATGCCACAATCCACTATCGTGCAGAATGAACCCCCAACGGTTCAGGTCAAATTATTGCCATCGCCAGAAGTCCTTCAGACGCCCCCACCTCCAACACCGTCCCAGCATCCGCACACCATTATGCGGGAATCAGCGCCTCCGGCTATGCCTCCTCTGACACAACGCAATCGGTCACAGGCTCCAACGCCGCCGTTACAGACCAACCTGACGCCCTCACCGCCCGTGAAACGGTCCCTGTTACCCCCCCCTGTTCCAGTGAAACCAATTCTGAAAGATATCCGAGCCTCAGAAGCCATGAAAGCCAGAGCGATGATGAAAATGCGGGAGCAGACACAAGGCCAACAGACAGCACCTTCCTTGCCGACTATGAATCGGCGCACCAAGTCTGAGAATCGAAGCTTGCCGCCGCTGCCGATGGTGACAAAAAAACATTCAGCAACGCGGTCACTTCCCGCTCCACCGACATTGACGGCATCACGGACGCTCACCGCCACACCACCGGCTCATGCAGGAATGACGATGACTCGCCCAACGATCATGTCATCATCCAAGCCGGTTTACCCACGAGTGGCACGAGAATCTGGATGGGAAGGAACGGTCATTATTCGTACACTCATCGACACGAACGGCATTTCCAGCCAGGTCTCAATTCGTAAAAGCTGTGGACATCCCACATTGGATCAGGCGGCACAAGACGCCGTGAAAAGCTGGATCTTCCAACCAGCCAAAGATGGGAACATCCCCATCGTGAAATGGGTCGATATCCCCATAAACTTTGACCTCAATAGTTAACGAATCACACAGAAAAGATACCTGAATGAAATTTCTCAACTTACTCATGAGCGGGGGATGGATGATGATTCCCATCATAGCTTGCTCTCTCCTCGCGCTCACCGTCAGCATTGAACGATTCATCTATTTTAGAAATTTCCAAGCCAGTCGTTTGGCACCGAAGATGCTGTCGCTTATCGAACAAGAAAAATTCACCGATGCACTCGCCATCGCAGAGCATCAACCCAGTCCGGTCCTTCGAGTCATGGCCACTGGGGTTCACCAACGTACCACCACGCCCACTAAATCCATGGAAGCCACCGCCATTGTCGAACTCACCAAGATGAAACGCGGTCTTCCCGCATTGGATACGGTGATCACCCTCGGGCCACTCTTGGGTTTATTGGGAACGATCATCGGCATGATTGATTCATTTGGCATCATGTCCCAATCTGGCTTAGGTAATCCCCACGCGGTGACCGGAGGAGTGGCGGAAGCCCTGATCTGCACAGCCGCGGGGATTGTTGTCGCGGTGACCACCCTGATCCCCTACAATTTTTTCGTCGCACGCATAGAACAAGAAATCGAAAAGATCGAACATTATGCCACCAAAACCGAGGCCACACTCCAACGCCTGATCAACCCCAACAATCCATGAGACTGTCTGCCGCCGCCAAAAAGAAACCGCGCATCGAAATCATTCCCATGATTGACACCATGTTTTTCTTGCTGGTGTTTTTCATGATCGCTACCCTGTCCATGACCATTCAGCACGGCATGCCCGTCTCGCTGCCCACAGCCGAATCTTCAATCGATTCCCTCGACGAGCATGTGTCACTCACCCTGACTCGGGAAGGCACACTCTACTACAACAAAGAGGTCATTACCCTGCAGGAACTCGAAAGACGGCTGATGAATCTTCGACAAACATCATCGGATCCTTCGTTATTAATCAATGCCGACGAACAGGTCCCGCATGGGCAAGTCATTAAAGTAATGGATCTCATTCGACTCAGTGGCATCACCAGTATGAGCATCGCCACCCAACCCTTATCAGATTCCTAACACCACCAGGATGATTGAATGCCGAACCGACCCATTTCATTCCAGGTCTATCTCTCCATCATGGTCTTTCTCAGTTTTTGGCCAATGCCCGCCTTGAGTCACCCAGCCGGGGATCTCTACCAACAAGCCATTTCCGCCATCCAAATCCAAGATTTTTCACAAGCTGAATCACTGCTTCAACAGGCCATCACGGAATTCCCATCCTACGCCAATGCCCATCATCTTCTGGGAGTGGTGCACTACCAACGCACGCAGGACGCCAACGCGGCTATCCCGGCACTCAAACAAGCCGTTCAACTGAATCCCAACTTTGCTCAAGCCCACTATGATTTGGGATTACTGTTGTTGAAGCAAGAAAAGATGGAAGAGGCACAACAGGCAATTCAGCAGGCCCTGACCATTTACCCTGGATTTTGGGAAGCCCGGCTGACACTGGCGAAGTGGTTGGATCAGACAGGTAAGCCTAACAAGGCAATTCCGGAATATGAGAGGGTCCTGAAACAAGAGCCCTTAGCCTCAGAAGCACTCTTTCACCTGGCGTATCATCTAATGCAACGCAAACAAAATGATCGCGCCCACGAGCTCCTCACCCGCCTCACCACACAAGATTCCCAACATGCTGAAGGCTGGTATCTTTTGGGGCGACTTTCCGAACAAAACCAGCAATTCGAACAAGCCATGGAGGCATACACCCACGTCGTATACCTGGTACCAGAGCATGTTGATGCTCATGACAATTTAGGATTCCTATATCAACAGCAAAACCAGCCACAACAAGCTATTGAACATTTCCAGCAAGTCACACAACTCAAACCCTCTGACGCTGAAGCCTATGTGAATTTGGGGGTGCTACTGGTCGCAGAGCAACAGATCGACCAGGCCGAGGAGGCGTATCAGAAAGGATTGGCCTTACAACCGAATTCGGTAGAAGGACAATTCAATATGGGAGCCTTTTATGAATTCCACAAAGCAGACCTGCAAAAAGCCAAACATCACTACCAAAATTACTTAGACTTAGGAGGAACCGACGGTAGGATTCAAGAATTAATGAAGTAGGAAGGGAATTCAAGAACCACCAAAGACCCCCAATTTCTATAAATTCAAAGCCCCGTTTCCCTCGTTATTTCCTCGATTGCCAAAGTAATTGATTTTGGATCTCTTGAATCCACTGGGATCACATACAGTAGTTCTTCCTGAGTAAAAGACTCTTTGGTTTCTTGTTGTCGTTTCATAATCTCGACAGTCGCATCTGACGCATCCCCGCCTTCTTGAGAGCGTTGCTCAATCCTTTCCATCAAGACCGATTGGGGAGCAAATACATCTATGATGAACCAGGCACATCCCTGTTCTTTGGCTAAACGTCTGAATAATTCTCGCTGCTGTTGTTGAAGGAATGTGGCATCAACGACGACAGAGAAATCCGCCTGCAGTAGCGTTCGGGCCAAATCCCGCAATTGATCGTAGGTACGCACTGTTATGTCTGAATGGTAGAGTCCGGCCCCTAAAGTAACTTTGTCTTTGGACTCTAAGGTTTCCGCAAACAGCCGCTTTCGTTCCACATCAGATCGAACGCGTATGGCACTAATGGCTTTGAGTATTTCTGTGGACACCGCCGTTTTTCCCGTTCCCGAAACCCCATGCATGAGAATGAGGACTGGAATGGTTCGAGCTATGAAACGATGCGCGAGTTCCAGATATCCAGTCAGTTCGCGTTTGGCCTTTTCTTCTTCCGCGCCGTGTTCGGCCAATTGGGCCAACCGTAATCCTGCCACTTTTGCTCGCACTAACGCCCGATAGACCTGGCACAACCGAAAGACTCTTAGTCCCGCGTAGTCTCCCGTTAATTCTAGGTATCGATTCAAGAACACAAAGGCCAGGTCCTGATGCCCATGCCTTTCGAGATCCATCACAAGAAACGCGACCTCACTCATAACATCAATCCAGCGAAGACGTGGCTCAAATTCCAAGGCATCGAACACGCACACCTTTCCTTCGAACATCGCGATATTTCCGAGATGAAGGTCCCCATGACATTCCCGAACAAAACCTCCCTGTTTCCGCAAAAAAAAGACATCGGTCAATTTCCGCCACTCTTTCTGTACCCATCCCTCAATTTGCGTCAGAAATCCTTTTGTGTTTTCCGGGAGAAGAGAGAGAGGGATTTCATGCAAACATTCCTGCAACGCATGCCATACTATGTCTGAAGTGCCATAGGGTGAGCCCTCGCCGACTCTTTCAATTTGTGCATGAAATATTGCTATTCTTTCAGCCAATTGAAAAATAAAGTTCTCTCTTTTTTCTTTACTATCCAAGATATTATGAATTTCCTGCTCCAGGGAAAACTGTTTCATTTTGACGGCAAACTCAAACGCAGTCCCCTGACCCTCAATATGCGGATGAGTGAAGCATCCAGTAATAGGAACAACTCCCAGGTACAGATCAGGTGCCAACCGGCGATTCAGTCTCACTTCTTCCTCACAAAACCACCGACGCTTTTCTAGGCTTGAAAAATCCACAAACGAGTACTTCACCGGTTTTTTGATTTTATAGGCGTACGATCCGGTTAATAACACCCAAGAAATATGGGTTTCGACTACTCTCACTTGATTTACTGGATGAGGATAACATTCAGGGTCTATCAATCCGTTAACCCATGTGGCGGATGGCTCATTCATCGCACTGACGCCTTAGAAACCGGCAATCTGACATGTCCACCTCCATCTACTGGTCATTTCCTTCAGCCCTCCACAACAATTGTCTTGTATTGGCGAATGGCCTGCAACCAGGTGCTCCCGCCAGACTTGTAACGAAAATCACCGACCAGGTACACTGATTCATAGAGGTATCTTATGCTACGACGAATTAAATGGCTGTTCTTTTTGTGCATACTCTTCCTCATTGGCGGAGTCTTGGCTGCCTTGTGGTTTCTGCCTGGCACCTTTACCGCCAAAGCCACTCCTCCAGAATGGGAAATTAAGATTGCCCGGTTCATCCGCCACATGGCGACGCCGAGTCACTTCCTCAAAATGTCCAACCCGATTGGGTTCTCTCCAGAGATTTTAGCAGAAGCTCAGCATCATTTTGCGGACCATTGCGCCACTTGCCATGCGAATGATGGAAGCGGAAAAACTCACATGGGGCCCAACTTTTATCCACCGGTTCCCGACCTTCGGGATCCAGTCATTCAATCAATGCAAGATGGAGAACTCTTTTACGTGATTCACTCAGGCATTCGTTTTACTGGCATGCCCGCCTGGGGCAAAGGGCCTCCAGAAGAAGATCAAGAGAGCTGGAAGCTGGTCCTATTTATCCGCCATTTACCGAATATTACACCAGAAGAAATCGCTGAAATGAAAAAAGACAATCCTCTAACTCGAGCTGAGCGAGAACAACAAGAAATGCTTGATCAATTCTTATCGGGTGAAGACGTGGAACCTGCCACTCCACACCATCATTAACTACCTGGTCCAAGGAGCATGAAAATGAGAACCGTTCGTTACTTTCTGTTTATCGCCTTTGTCCTGATTCTTCCTGCGTTCGCCTGGGGCCATGGAGACGCAGGCCATGTGATGGGCACCGTGACCGCGATGGAAACGGATCATGTCGTGGTGAAAACGCCCAAGGGGGAATCGCTTTCTCTGGCGTTTCAACCTGCGACCATTTTCAAGCACAATGGGATCCATGAAAAAGATGCTCGGCCGAAGGTGGGAGACCGCTTAGTCGCTGAAGTCACCAGGAAAGGACTGCCTGAAAATCGAGACTGGGTTGCTGCGGAAATCACCTTTGCTACACCCAAGAACAAGCCATAAACCGGCATTTTCGCGCCCAATGAGGTTTGGAACCATGGTTCATATTGTCACTCTTGGCCATGCACTACACACCATCTACAAGCTGGCAATAGCCTTCGGCGTCCTTGTTCTTTTGATAGGCTGCGTTCAACCATATAAAGCAACCCTTCCACCAGATATAACGAATCAAATCAATGACTCGCTGTCTTTTTCACAAATCAAAGCGTTTCCAGAGGAACATAAAGGCAAACTAGTCATCCTCGGAGGACAAATTCTTTCAGCCAAACGGCTCACAGATTCTACCGAACTGATCATCCTTCATTTACCACTTATCCAGGAGCGTGAACCCTCCACAGAATTGACCCATTCTCAAGGTCGGTTTATTGCCTACCAGCAAAAGTTCTTAGACCCTGCCACTGTTCCTGCAGGTACCCGGATCACTCTTGTGGGAGAACTGTCGGGATCTGTCACTCAAAAGTTAGATGAGACGGACTATATCTATCCCACCCTCACCATCAAACAACTCCAAACCTGGCCTGCCCCTGCCGACTACTCTCGCTATGGTCAACCCTACCCCTATTGGGGACCGTATCCCTTCACCTATCCGTATTGGGGCCCACGAGGCCGTTATTATGGACACTATCCCCATTGGTATTGGTAGAGAAAAAAGGCTTCAAAAGATCGAAGTAGGCACAAGGGAAAATATTCTGTTGCCAGAATGGCATGGAGATCAAGGGGAAGGTACAGGTCTACTCGGGTAGGTACAAATGATTGGCCAGAAAAGATAATGCTAGGAGAATGTTTCCACTCCCCTAGCAAAAATATTTAATGAAGAACGTTGATTTCGTCTTACACGATCTGAATAATGCCGCGCGCAGACATTACAGGTGTTGCAGTTCTAATTCTGTTTCGGCTTCCATCACGTGGTCAGTGGCATGTTTGTCCGTAGGATGCGCCTCCATGGCCTGTCCTTCGCTGGAAGGCTCTACCGGCATGGCTTCTGACATATCCATCACGGGTTTATCCGTAGGATGCGCCTCCATGGCTTGTCCTTCGCTGGAGGGCTCTACCGGCATGGCTTCTGACATATCCATCATGGGTTCATCCGTAGGATGCGCCTCCATGGCTTGTCCTTCGCTGGAGGGCTCTACCGGCATGGCTTCTGACATATCCATCATGGGTTCATCCGTAGGATGCGCCTCCATGGCTTGTCCTTCGCTGGAGGGCTCTACAGGCATAGCTTCTGACATATCCATCAAGTTTTCTGACGCTTGAACATCGACCGATGAATTAATGGGATGATCTTTGCTCATTCCCTCATCCATAAGGGTTTGTTCCCCCATAGAATGTTCATCCAACGTTTCGTGCACAACTTCTTCGCTTGTCATGGATGTCTGTGTATCGGGAGCAGCTTCAATTACCGCTTCATCAAGCACAGGTCCATCTATTCCACTGCCCATTGAACTGCCTTCCATAGCAGGTTCCGCTGGTACGCTTATGGGATATTCTTCGTTGAGCATTTGCTCGATTTCCGCTAATTCGTTCATTTCGCTTACTGGCCCTTGGGAAGCAACTTTAGCTTCAGGATGGAATTCACCACTACCCTCGATATCATGCGTCATATCTTGTCCAGGCAAATCTTCAACCAAAGGATCGACTGCGGGCTCGGTTGGAAGTGCTTCCTGAATTGTTGTTTCTTCAACTATGGCTTCGACACTTTCTTCCTGACTCTGGGTATCCAACGACACAGGAACCACAAACGTGGTACTGGCAAAATCAGCGACTATTCCAACGGAGTCATCGCCACCATCCAAAACAAGAACAATGTCCGTCCCGGAGTTTTTCCACTCCGCGACCATCACTAAATGCCCGCGCTTGATGGCTTGACCCCACAAACTCTTATCATATTGATAAAGTTTATCCAGCCAAATTTCTTGTGATGATGTGGGTAAACCATAACTTTGGCTAATCCAACCTTTCACCGTATGAAAATCATCCACAAATTTCACCGCATCTTCATGCTGAGGTTCAAACACATACTTCGCTTGACCTAAATGATCTTGATAAAACGTATACGTCAATCCTGCCTCAATCCCCTCGATTTGGGTGTGATACGCCACCCGCCGTTCAAAGTCGGCCAATATCGGGGACTGCAATTCCCATGTGGACTGGATTGGTTCATTATCTTTCACTTCTTGGACACTCATACCCCAATCGGTACTTCGTCTTTCAAATGTCTTCGATTGAGACGGCATCATAGTCTTTTGCATGACGGACGGCTCAGCTTGATGCTGGGTCGGCCCCATGAGCAAATTGCCATTGGAATCACGATGCCGGGTAAAATGCAAATACTCAGAGGTATTTGCGGCATAACTCGTGGCCAATAGGGTGGTTCCCAACAATGACACGGCGCCAATTAAAAAAAGATGTGTTTTCATAACAATTCTCGTTGTCCTCTTGGTTCCTAATCGTTGGAAATGATCCGAGATCGCCACAATGATTACCGGAGGCGAAACTCAACACCACCTCTCCACAACCTGTATACAATACTGTCGGTTATTGATGGGAGAACTTTAGAGAAAGAGAAGAAATTATTTAATGAAAGAGAGCAAACTGCTGAGTTGCTGTACACACCAGAGGAGATAGGACCGGACCATCCCAACTAGTACAAATCCTAAGAATAGGCAAATTTAGCGAGGAAAAGGAAATCTCTTAATACCTAAATAGAAATTTTTCGATTCTCTTTTCGACTGAGATGCTTGATATATTGATCCATACTATGATCATGAATACCATCAGTTCCAGGCCTGCCTAAATCAGCAACCCTCCCCAACACTCGATCCAAAAAATGATTCCAGAAATGTAAGTCTGTTTGAAGTTTGCCAAACGCATCAAACATTAAGACCTGCCCAACATGACGATAGTCTGTTTTTCGAGTCGGGACTCGAGTCACCACATCGTTATTATTCACAAAACGGAACATTCTCGATTTGAAATCCAGATCAAAGTTTCTGGCGAATGTTTTTCCACCGACACGTGGCTGGCCAAAAGTATACAGGCCATGCACTGGCTTCGCTTCCTCTCCCAAGGACGCCATCGCTAGCGTCGCCAGCGCACCGCCTAAACTATGTCCCGTCAACCACAGGGATTGGGCCTGGATTTGCCACTCCTTCACCTTTGCACGAATTTCTGGCCATATCACTTGAAAACCTTTCAAAAATCCCCGATGGACCTTTCCGTAAAGACCAGGTTTTTTGCGGATCTTCAAATCAGTCATCCAGTCCTGCAAATTCGTTGGTTCGGTTCCACGAAACACAATCATGATCATTTCGGCATTCCCTGCCATAAACGCTTGCGAATCCTTACGATCAAAAAAGGCGAACTGAGGGAACCCCCACTGCGCAACTTCTGGCTGAATCACATCGGGAGATCCATAGGCAAGCAATGAGGCCTGGGCCAATAGGAGCCCGTTCTGGTGACGATATTGTGTCGTGTGTGAATCAAACAAACTGAGTTTCATCAGCATCTTCCCTGGTAAAAAAGCCAGTAATGAAAGGTGCGAGGGATGTCCCCTGTAACAGGGGCACCCTCACCAAAAGAACTATACGTGAGGAGGGTGCACAAATCTAGATTGTTGAGGGAGATGGCTCACTCAGGCTGTCCGATAAAATAAAAGGAAGATAGGGTCTACAAGAAGAAGACGCCTAACACCACGCCACATTTCCACTCCATTCAGCCCCCCCACCAGAAAAGGGCCTGTCAAGAATTTCCCCCCAATGCTCACGAAGGTTGGCGAAAATCTGAAGATACCCGGCATACGTATTGGGTTTTTGCATATAGCCATTCACTCCTAAGCCCGCTGTTTGAAGAATGTCCTTAGGAGCCTTGGATGTCGTCAACACAAGGATAGGAATACACGCAAGACCTGAATCCTGCTTGATTTCCATCAGAACTTCAGCCCCTGACATCCCAGGCATGTTCAAATCCAATAAAATTACACTGGGACGCGGGGAGGTCTCCGGAGACTGAAACGCCCCTTGGCGGCACAAATACTCAAGGAGCTCCGTTCCATTTTCCACCATTCGTAAACGATCACCAATAGGCGACTCAGCCCAGGCTTCTTTGATCAATTCACAATCATCAGGGTTATCATCAGCCAGCAATATCGTTTGAATAGGAGGGTACACCATAATTCTTCTGCTCAATTATTCGTGTGCTAATTGAATTCCTTTAGACAGCAATACTGGAAGACAGACCACGACCAAAAAGTCAATCGTCTCCCCTCCTATCGGCGGGTACCGTGGAAATCTTGCTCGGAAGGGCTTACTCGGCGAGAAGATCCAGACATCATCGACTAAGCAGGGATTGGAAGACGTCTCCAAAGATGATGAGGAGCAGGGGTTTCATTCAAAGAAGTCGGCCATTCGCCAATTTGTCGAATGTGCCACCATTGTAAAAGTGCATCCCATCCACTCACCCGAATCACGTTCGGATCAACCACCTGACGGTTCCACGGTTGGTCCATCACAAAAACCCGTGCCCCCACGGCTTGATAACTTTGGAGATGCTCAGGATGATCATCGATCGCAACAGTAATGGATTCGGGAATCTCTGTCTTTTCTTCGGTATGGTAGAGCGCATCGAAGGGAAGACCATGAGCCACGAGCCACGCCAAGGTCTGCGGCCGTGAATACGGTCGCCGAGCTGTCACAATAATAATACGACAGGTTTGGTGAATGACCTTCAGGACATACTTGGCTCCAGGGTACAAGGCCAACTGAGGAATAGATTCTTCGTGGAATCGTGTAAAAATTTCCTCAAGCAGGGAACGTTCAATGTCACTAGAATCCAACCCTCCTGCGCTGCCATATTGACCTGTTGGCCAAGGGGTTCCCGTCATTTCTTGAAACAAGCGTTGAACTTCGGGCTCCGCTCTCCCCAAGACATTATCAATATCCACGGCAAAACAGGGCTGTAGTTCAGTGTTCATGGCAAGCCATTTCTTTGGGTAAACGTGATAGAGGAATCAAGCATGAGAAAGTCTGTCGAGTCAGGATATTAGGCGAAGCCTCACCATAGAAATATTCTGAGTGAAGAATCAAGCATGCCCAACAATCGATCATTCCATTCGAAAAGCCTATATGGGTGGGCTGGCCTTCCCCACAGACTACAAAAAACCATTCAGTTAAAGAATATGGAGAAAAGAAAGCTCTTAGGGAGTATATCCGGCGGTGAGTGAATGCTTCACGAGTGAAGTTCGAAGCGGCCGATTGGTCAATGCCAGATAGGCTTTACTGATGGAGCCAACAGGCAGAACCTCCATGAGAAACGGGGTTTCCCAATCGTCATCAGCAATATCAGGTTCTTCCGGAATGAGGACTTTTCGATAATGTTGTTCATAGGCCGCTAATATTTTTAACGGGACGCCCCCCACAGTTCCGACATGTCCGTCCGCCGTTACCGTGCCTGTCATGACCGTTTCTTCATCAACCGGTTCATTTTTTGCGAGTGCCACAATCGTGAGTGCCGCCATCGCTGAGAGGCTTTCCCCATATAACGTCACTCCTGGATATGGCAACGAAAAGCGAATCGTCCACGAATCTGGATTCAAGGCCGCAACCTCTACCACTCGATACAGCGCTTCAATCACTGATTGTTGTGCGTAGGGAGAAAATTTCCCAGGGGTGGTGTGAAATTGGATATCTAACCCGTCATGGTCAGACCGCTGAAGAAAATCCAGTTGAATTTCGGCCACAATCCCAATCGGCTCAGACGCTTCATTCATCGTGGTTCCTAGAATGGGAATGGATGCTCGAATGTGTTCTTGGGGTTCAGCCATACCCGGAGCAGCTTCGCTATGCGAAGGCCAACTCAGTGAAAGGCATGCAATGAAAAGAAAACTGAGAGGCAGGGAATAAAATGCAAAAAACCTTAGAGGGCCAGTACGGTGTAAAGACGATACCGCATATCGTAAAACATGGAAAGATAACTTGCAGGACGTTGTGGAGAATCCAGGCATCCTATTCCTCCT
Source organism: Nitrospirales bacterium (assembly GCA_965248225.1). GTDB lineage: Bacteria > Nitrospirota > Nitrospiria > Nitrospirales > UBA8639 > Nitrospira_E. Next base: position 849,270 of record CBDFIV010000015.1, on the reverse strand, counting down.
AAAGACTTGTCGTTTCCCTTCGGTCCGGCGAAATGGAAACTTAAGTCTCAGGAGGCAGCGTCTTGGTTGATGCTTTGCCCCCCACAATCGTGGTTTTCTAAACTATGGCATGTTCATATTCCCTTCTCTGTGGGAAAATTTTTCCGATTGAGATGCAAGATCACATAGCTGGATCATGGCTCCTGACAAGCCAGAGCGACTCTTGCTCACTGCATTAAGAAGGAAAATGAGAATGCCGATAAGGGAATAATGAACCCATTCGTTAAAACCAGGTTCATTGACTGACACCCTACACGAATTAAACTTTATGGCGAAAAAACGCATTCCAATGACATCCGTCACAGTGGGTATGTACCTCTGCGGAATCGACCGATCCTGGTTAGATACGCCATTTTTAAGGCATCGTTTTCTGATTCGTTCAGCTGAGGACATTACCAAGTTACAAGGTTCCGGGATTCAAGAAATCATCATAGATACTGAACGTGGACTTGATGAACCCTCCACCGCAGAAATCGAACCCCAAGAAGAAACGTCTGCTCTCAAACCTCCTCAAGTACAAAGCAAGCCATCAATCCCTCTCGAAGTCGCGCGGATTCAAGATCTTCCCAAAGAAACCCAAGGGAAATCCTTGGGTGGTGAACTCACCGCGATAACCCAAACGCGACAATATATTCTGGAAGGCGTGCAAGATATCCTGGAGACGTTATCAAAGACAGGAGGGTTTGCCACTAAACAAGTCCATGATGTCACGCGATCGATCTTGGCTGAAACGCTGGACCATGAGGAAGCCTACATCGCCCTCATTCGCACAAGAGAATTTTCACCGGCGCTGTACGATCATGCCTTAGCTGTGAGTACATTATCCGTGCTATTAGGACGTGCAGTTGGGCTGGAAGATTCCGAATGTCAAAACTTGGCGATCGCTGGCCTCCTTCACGATGTCGGACTTGCCAAAATTCCACAATCCATACACAGACCCCGCCATGAATTATCAGAGTCAGAATTGGGGATCTATCAATCTCATCCCAAACGCGGACTGGATTTTTTGATGCAACAATCCACCCTGTCCGACCAGGTCCAAACATATATTCGGGAACATCATGTTGCCCTAGATGGTTCGGGGTATCCCTCGAATGTTGATCCAACCACGATCCAACCCGCCAGCCGCATTCTTCGCTTAGTCGATGAATATGATGAGTTGTTAAGTGGCCATCACAGTGGAAAACCGCAAACGGTTCGTGGAGCCCTTCAATCCTTGTATCAACAGGGCAAGAAAGGAACCTTGGATGCAGAATTGGTCGGCAAATTCATTAACCTCATCGGGATTTATCCAACCTACAGCTTAGTTGAACTCAGTACGGGTGAACGCGGTATCGTCACGGCCAACTCTCGAGATAACCTTCTCCACCCCACCATCTTGCTCATTCAGGACGCCGCACACCAACCCTTACCTGAACCCATTCCCTTCAATTTTTCAGTCTTGGGAGCAGATAGCCCAAGCCCGGAGATCGTGAAAATCCTGCTACCAGAAGATGTGGGTATTCAGCTCGATACCGCCTTGGAGGATTGGGTGACGCTTTAGATCGTATTATTTTCAGTTTCCTGCAAACCCACTCTCGAATCCCTCTCTGCTATAATCCATGATTCTCTCTTCTTAGGAATACGATCATCCGATCCCACGTTCAACCTGTCAGAAACAACAAAATTGGACAGAAAAAACCATGAATGCTCTAAAGCGCAAGATTCCCTTGGCAATGGCGATAAGGGGATGGTCAGCAGCATAAATTTCATTTCACAACCCATGCAGGGCTGGAAGGAATACGTATGAACACGATTCATCAGAACCCCACAACAAAAGTCTGGTGTCTTAGTGGACTGACCTGCATGGTGCTTCTGGCAGGAGTACTCCTTGACGAAGGTCAAGCACGGACCCATCCCTCTTCTCAAGAAAATTCGACGACTCAAGCCGGCAGGCTGCATTCACACATACAATCACCTGACTCGACAAAAGTCGTAAAAATAGAGTCCCGTCCTATATTCTCAAGTCGAAAAAACAACAATCCAGTTATTCAAAACGAAAGAACAGACAAAAATCCGGCGAAGAAGAAACGAATGGGTCTCGCGATCTTATTCTTGGGAATCCTGGCTGATGAAGGATAATCCTTTTAGATAGACTGGTTCATCTAGCTTACAAAGATGTTTCAAGAGGTCGCTGTGACCATCTTTATCGTAACGATGAAGAGGACGAAGAATGGCGGATGACCGAGAGATGGATAGGAGATAAATGTTCCAATGCCAGTAACAGGGCATGCGTTCCCGAACGACCATGCCCATACGCCTGCACCGATTGATACAGTTTGTGAACAACAGCCAGCCCCGGGAGGAGCAGGCCCATACGATTGGCTTCAGCCAAAGCCATTCCCATATCTTTAATGAAATGCTCCACAAAAAACCCTGGGGTAAAATCTCGTTGCAACATTTTTGGGGCCAGATGTTCCAACGTCCAGCACCCTGCCGCTCCCTGACGGATAGATTCCAAAAGTTTCGCAGCATCTAACCCAGCTTGCTGGGCATACAACAACGCTTCGCAGACGCCGATCATCGTCCCGGCAATCGTGATTTGATTGCACAACTTGGCATGTTGTCCACAACCGGCCGGTCCATGATGCACCAAGACTTTTCCAAAAAGACGGAGAATGGGTTTAAGGGCTTCGAAGACAGAATCTTTACCACCCACCATAATGGATAACGTGCCTTGTTTTGCTCCCACATCACCTCCTGAAACGGGAGCATCCAAGACAAAGGACTGCTGTTCACTGGCTCTTTCAGCAATCTCTTGCGCGAGGCTGGGTTCGGAGGTGGTGAAATCGATAAACACCTGTCCAGGCCTACACTTGGCCAGCAATCCGTTCTGACTCAAATAGATGTCTCGAACATCCTTGGGAAACCCCACCATGGTACAGATCACATCAGTCTTTTCTACCAACGCTATAAGAGACTCCGCCCACAAGGCCCCTTCCTCCAATAACACCTGAGCCTTAGAAGGTGTGCGCGTAAACACCGTCAGGGAATATCCCGCACGAATAAGATGTGCGCACATGGGACCACCCATGACTCCGGTGCCAATCCATCCAAGACGAACCGACGAAGGAAGAATGTCATTTGAGAGGAGTGAGCCAGTCATAGAGTCATCCGTCAAAGAGCCGGTTGCTGTTGCGTGAGGCAATGGATCGTCCCAAATCCCCACACCAAATCCACTGCATGAACGCCCACCACCCTTCGATCAGGAAACAGTTCAGACAAGATGCCCAAGACGATCCGATCATTCGGATCGTTAAACGTGGGCACTAACACGACAGAATTGCTGATATAAAAGTTCGCATAGCTCGCTGGAAGACGTTGTCCATCAAAAAATAATGGAGCCGGCATCGGCAAGGGCACGATGCCGATTTTTCGACCGTCTTCACCGCGCATCCCTTCAAGCCGTTCTCGATTCTCAGCAAGCGGGCGATGATTTTCATCCAAGGGATTGGGCTCCTGGCAGAGAACGACCGTATAAGGATCCACAAATCGGCACAGATCATCCACATGCCCATGCGTATCATCCCCGGCAATGCCTCGGCCTAGCCATAGCACCTGGGAAATCCCCAAATATCCTCGAAACACCTCTTCATAATCTTGCCGTGAAAATCCAGGATTCCGAACCTGAATCGTTTCATCCAACAAACATTCCTCCGTGGTCAACAGAGTCCCTTGCCCGTTCACATCAATACTGCCACCTTCCAACACCACCTTGTGTTTCTGATGAGTCACCGAAACCAGGGGAATCTGAAATTTGGCCGAAACACGTTCGGGGATCCGATTATCCTTTTGCCAGTCGGAATACCGGGCCCATGCATTGAACTGAAATCGGGCAATACTGACTTGGGGTTGCGAATCATCATGCTTGAGAAAAATCGGTCCAAAGTCACGAGTCCATCCGCGATTCGTGGGGATCCGGACAAACTCGACATGTTCACATTCCACTCCCACACGGTCCAAAACTCGACGTGCTTTCAACTCATGCGCTTTGTCATTGACCAAAATGCGAACGCATTCACTCGCAGACAATTGACGGACAATTTCTCCATACACCCACGAAATAACGGCCATCTTCCCTGGCCAATCCGTCGTATTGTGTGGCCAGCCAATCCACGTGGCCTCATGCCGCTCCCACTCCGCCGGCATCCGCCACCCCTTTTCAAATCCCCTCTCCTTGTGTGAGCCTTTCTCTTGAAAAGTCAAAGCGCTAGGATGAGAATTCTCTTGTTCCCTCTCCCTTCCAGGGCTTGGCCTCGAAGAGAGGACAAGACTAGGGTGAGGGAGAAGACTCTCACTACCTTCTAGCGTCCTCAATATCTCCTCCAACACATCATCCATCTTCGTCAGAACCTCATCATTCCAAAATCGAAGCACACGAAAACCCACAGAGTTCAAATAATTCGCGCGCTCCTCATCAGCGTTTGTTTGATCTAGATGTTGCCCACCATCCAACTCAATAATCAGCATCCCCTCCAAAGAACAGAAATCAACAATATAGCCACCAATGGGATGCTGGCGTCTGAATTTCCATCCCTTAAGCAGCCCATTGCGAAGCCTCATCCATAACTTCTGCTCAGCATCTGTTTGCTGACCTCGGAGGCGTTGAGCAAACGATCGTAATGTTGGTGGAATCCGTTTCACCGCGCCCCTCACCTTAATCCTCTCCCCTCCTGGGAGAGGAAATAGAAAAACAAATTGAGATGAAAGATTGAAATCGCCATGATATGTGAGAGAAACACAAGAAAATTCCCTCTCCCTTTAAGGGAGAGGGTTAGGGTGAGGGTAAATACATCAAACTGATACCGACTCCAGATCACACAGACCCATCCAAAAACCTCTTCATGATCCCCCCATACGCATCAATACGCCGATCACGAAGAAACGGCCAATTGCGACGAACTTCTTCAATACGCTTGAGATCAATGTCCACCAACAATGTTTCTTCCTTCTCAATTGATGCCTGCGCTAACACCACACCAAACGGATCGCAGACAAACGAACTTCCCCAAAACTCCAACCCATCGCCACCAGCTGGAGCCTCAAGTCCCACCCGATTCACCGCGACCACAAATACGCCATTGGAAATGGCATGACTGCGTTGAATCGTCATCCAAGCATCCCGTTGAGTTTGACCTTCCTCAACTTTTTCCTTGGGATGCCAGCCAATCGCCGTGGGATAGAACAAAATCTCCGCTCCTAGAAGCGCCGTCATTCGCGCCGCTTCGGGATACCACTGATCCCAACAAATCAAAGGCCCAACCATGGCGTGAGCCGTCTTGATCGCTTGAAACCCTTTATCTCCTGGCGTGAAATAAAACTTTTCGTAATAAGCGGGATCGTCAGGAATATGCATCTTTCGGTACAGCCCAGCTATCTCTCCCCGTTCATCCAACACAACAAGAGAATTGTGATAGACGCCAGCTGTTCGTCGCTCAAACACCGATACCAATATCGTTACGCCATATGCCTTGGCAAGCTTGCTGAATGCTTCAGTAGTAGGCCCAGGCAGAGACTCAGCCAAATCGAACAAGGCCGCATCTTCTTGTTGACAAAAATATTGCGATCGAAAAAGTTCAGACAGGCAAATAATCTGTGCGCCGTTCTTTGCCGCCTCTTCAACTTTGGCCAAACCCTGATCAAGGTTCTCAGCAGGATTGGCCGAGCAAGCCATTTGAATCACACCAATTATCATTATCTTTTCAAAGCGCGTAGGTAAGGAACCAATTGATTTATTCGTTGGGACGGAGCATGGCGCAGCCTGGGTCTCGGGCGACATACATGCCGGCGATTTTTCGATTGTCTTCTTTGAAAGCTTTGTGCCACCAACGGGCCGCATTCCACAAATGTTCAGGCGCGCTATTCCGCGATGAGGCTCCTGGCGTGACGCCCATACCCAACCGTTCAAAAATAAACTCTATATACGCAGACGCGGCAATCGGGACCCCTTCGCGCAATGGATTTGTTTTAGCGCCTTGCGACCACAGGTAGCTCTGCCACGCCCCGAGCATGTCCCAAAAATTGTATCGCACTCGATCCGCATTCCAGGCTTGCGCTCGTTTGAATAATTTTTGCACTTCTGGATCAGACATGGTGATGGCCACTAACCCGACGTTCGCATCCACGGCCTTATCCTCATATTGCCCCAATGTGCCTTCGTTGACTCCATTCTTTTCAGGTTTAGGAAATTGTCCATTGCGAGGGAAGAGCGGGATTTCCAGTATTTTTAATTTGCTCAATGAGGTTCGCGAGGACACGGGTTCTGCCACGACAAACACATGTGACCAATAACTGGGTCGCAAATCCCATCGTAAGATACTTTGCGCCATCCGCAAGCTATGGCCTGGCAAATCCCGGCTTCCAATCAACCCAACCGTCATCAATCCTCGATTGCCTATGTCTTGATTGCGCAATGCCGCAAAGGCATCATTGAAAAATTGCAGGTTTGTGCGTTTCTGATATTTACCGGTCCAATCTTTAATATCGGGATTTTTTGTGCTGGTTTGGGAATCACGCATGAGGGCTACCTTTCTTCAAAAATCCAACCTATGGATAAGAACATATACCACGACTAGCGTAGAAGTAACTCTTTGTGAAATAGCTGTTTGAGCGGCCCGCCCATTCCTTGAGCCGGTTCGTATTCGTCCACTCCAAGAGGTGGAAGGACCTTGGCTGGAAGACGCCATAACTCCAACTCAAAACGAACGCGAGGTGTTCCTCCAACCTGACCACCTGGAAAAATCTTTACCATTCCCACATTATTCTTAATCGTCATAATGTCGATATCCTTATCACGGTCAATTCGCCATACCGATTCGCCGCCTTTCGCATTCGGACGGATCGTGATTTTCTTCGGGGGCTTTTCCGGTTTGGTATTGCCAGGATCAATCATGGCTGCCGGTGAGGCAATGAATTCTGGCACCCCATGCGGAGCATCCGGAAATGGCCCGTGAGCTTCGGCATAGCGTCCTGTATGAATATCCCCTGATAATATTAAAATGTCATGGGGTATGCGTTGAAGGTTTTCTCCTCCTAAACTTCGTTCGATTATCCGCCAAAGACGATCATAATCATCTCTAAAGTTCGACAAAGAATGATCAGTATAATCTCCATCTTTTTGAAACAACGGCTGTCCGAGCACTAAGACGCCAGGACCTTGGAGAGACGCTTGCCATGCCTCCAGTGCTGTCCATTGTTCTTCAGACATAAAATGACTCGTTCCCTCATCGTTGCATTCTTCGCGTTCAGACCTTGTATCGGTCACAAAAAAAGACACCGGTTCAATAGCAAAGGTATACCAGCTCGCTTGCCCCGGATTCAGGCAACGCTGAAATTGGCCGTAGAGGTCATTCGCCCCACGTCCATATTTCTTTCGTCTACTGAGTTTTCGCGTTTGACGAAGTTGAATTTGAAATTCTGGAAAATCATTCCAATATTCATGGTCATCACATGTGACAAAATTTGGACAAATCTGTAGGGCTTCTCGATAGAAGGCATCTCCCCAATATTGCCGATATCGTTTACCAAATAATTCGATAGGATCGTCACTTAGCCAAGCGAGCGGCCAATCCAGATAGACTTGATCTCCAATGAGCATTTTAAACTGAGGCTTGGACAGCGCTTGTAGGTCTTTGAGGCCAGCTCGGTAATAGCCATCTCGGTCATTGTTCTGCCAGAAGCAGGACGCAAAGAGAAAGGTCACTCCTTTTTCACTCACTTCATAGGGCATCGTTGACCAACTGAAATCCTGGCTTTGATTGTTCGCAGAGAGCGTGAGGCGAAATTGTGCTCCTTCTGATGGTGCAGGGGTGGTGAGAGTAATAGTCAACAAACCCACCCGACGCTGAAGACCCTTTAAGGTTGGGAGGAGCTCCCACTCCGTTTTAAATGAAACAGGAGCCGCTTGATGTTGAACCACCACCTCCGGCTGCGGGAAATTTCCTTCCCCTTTTCGTGAACACCAAATGACCCACCCCTGCCCTTTCGGCAATGGGGCTCCCGGGACAATCCAGAGGTTCTTCATTATCTGGTAGGTCGTGAAAAAGGTGGGAGAACCATTATTTCCCTCTTAGTAGGAAATGGGTATGAGGTTTTTTATTCAACCAAGAGGATCATGAGAGATGGGACTGATGAGTTCTCTCTCCTCAGATTGATCAGAATCCAACTCAGCTGACCTCTCCCATTCTTCGTCAGAAACCGGATCAATTGGTTGATCTTTCACTAGATGCCGGAGCGTGATGCCCTCTAGGGCTCCTTGTACCGCGGCGTCACGTCGCATCAGTAGTTGGCTAATTTTGTCAGTCCCGACCGTGAATCCTTGTGGCCCATTATGCAATTGATGTTGGACCACCTTCAAGACGTCCGCAACAGCGATCATTTCAGGTGGTCGCGCTAACACCACACCTTTTGGCTTCTCTGTGCGCACAAGAATGTTGGCCTGGATCAGATCATTGGTTAAGGACCCCACAAAGGTGAGGGGAACGCGTTGCACACGGGCTAATTGTTCTTCTTTGAGTGGCATCTTTCCTCTTAAAAAGCGTCGAGTGATATGCCCAAGGAGGGCAAGAGTCAGATATTCTCGGAATAAAGGTGTTTGATGCTTTCGACGCAAATGCAGCAAATACGCAGATGGATTCTGATGGTAATAGGCCACTTGTGCCCCGGCCAGGACAATGAGCCATCCAACATAGAGCCAGATGAGAAAAAGAATGAGGACCGCAAAGCTGGAATAGATCGCACTATAACGGCCTGAACTCGCCACAAACGCCGCAAAAGCCATCCCAGCAACCTGCCAACACAGTCCTGCCGTCAGGCCTCCCACGAATGCGGAACTGATCTTAACGGGGGTATTCGGTACAAATTTATACAAAAAGGTAAACAGCATGCACATAAATAAAAAAGGCAAGAGATTGGTGAGTGCCAGGATGAGATAGCCAAAAGGCTGAATCTCCATAACTCGTTGAACCAACCAATGACTTTGGGAAGACGCCATCAGACCGAAGGCGGTAAAGACGAACACCGGGCCGACCAGGACCACGCTTAAATAATCCGTGATGCGCCTCGCCAACGGGCGACCAACCTCTACTCGCCAAATGGAGTTGAGGGCCTCTTCAATTTTTTCAATGAGAGAATAGGTAGTATAGAAGAGCCCGGCCACACCGACGGCTCCTAAGACTCCCACTTTCATATTATCAACGAACTGGATAATATTGGTGGTAATTTCTGCGCCTTTTTCTCCTAAGGGATCAAACGCTTGGGCCAGAATGGGTTCAATTTGTTGATGAACACCAAAGGCTTTGAGTACGGAAAAGGTCACAGCAATGAACGGAACCATCGACAGAAGCGTGGTATACACCAAGCTCGTCGCCCGAATACTGAGAAAACTTTCGCGAAATTCTTCAGCCGCCACTAACCCAAGGCGCAAGAGCTTCACCCCAAACTGGCGAAGCCCAGTGAGTTGGTGAACATTTATCACCCACACATCATGCTCGCAAAAGCGTATGATTCGATCTATCATATCTATCGTTGTCCTATGTTTCCTCGATCGCTACACTACAAAGAGACGCAGGAAATGTCTAGAGTTTCCCTGAGCCTATCATCATATTTCACTGTTGCCTTTCTTCATTCATCCAACTGTACGCGAATCCATGCGACGCACCACGCCTAGAGAAAACCATGTTGTGAAAGCAAGTTCATTTAGGGCCAGCATAAACGATGCACGCGGCTTCTGGATGTGGCTTCTTGTTCCGCTGCTCTGCTTTGTTACAGGATGCCCGGCCTCTTCGGATTGGGATCAACAATGGCAACACATCCAATCCATAATCCAGGAGGGTCGTCTTCAAGAGGCGAAAGACCTTCTTCAGGATACTTTACCATCCCTTCGTGCTAATGGCCCGACCGATGAACGGCATGGACAAGTCATCTTTCAACTGGCAACCATTGCTCGCCTTGAAGGGAATTTGAGTCAAGCCGAATCGTATTATTGGAAAGCCTTACCCCTCATTGTCCAATCTCTCGGCCCGGAACATGTCCGCATGGCTGACCCCTTATCGGAACTCGCAACACTGTATGAAGCCAAAAACCAACCCAATGTCGCCTTGCCTCTCCTAAAACGAGCCCTCGCCATTCGGGAAAAAATCTGGGGACACTCGAGCAGACAATTACTCCCCACGCTTAAGCACTATCATGTCTTGCTCATGCTCAATGACCACCATGAAGAAGCCGTGGGAATCTTGACGCGTATTTCTCATCTTGAGCAAACGCCCCATTGATCTCTTTTCTCCAAGCAAGCATCGGCGGACGGCCTTTCCACACACCCAAAGAAAAGAATGGCTTGAATTCTGAGCTTCACCTCCTCTCACGGATTGGGGAAAAACCCAGTTTTACCCACTCTCTATTGCTCTTTTCGCAAAATTACCTTACGATATTTGTTATATTTTAGACGGGCGATTGGGTTCGATCATTCCGATTTTTTTTCTCTCATTGATTTGGCAGTTGTCTTAGGTGCGGTTTCCTTCTCCTCTAGCGATCCCCTTTGCAATGAAAAAACGCATTGCCATTCATGACTTGCGACCAGGTATGTATATCGCTGGCATGGACCAGTCCTGGTTTCAAACGCCCTTCCTTCGTCACAAATGGCTGGTAAAACGTGATGACGAAATTACGTTGTTACGAAGCTATGGGATTCAGGACGTGTTCATCGATACAGCAAAGGGGTGTGATGTGGCTGTGGATTCCAGTGTCCAGGAACTCTCACACACTCATTCCACTCCTGACGAACCGGCTCCCCCTCCACACCTTGACTTCGGGCCTAAGCCCGAAGACATCGAATCGGCTCGACTGCTCCGTTCGGAAGCCATCTCAACCTTGGATGTATTTTTCCGTCAGATGGAAGCGTCTTCCCCACAACAGCTCACGGAAGTTCGGGATGTGGTCAGCACATTGTTGGATGGGCTCTTAGAACACCAGGCCGCCATGGTGTCACTGATCCAAATGCGCCGGTTTGATGCCAACCTTGCCTCCCATGGAGTTGATACGAGTGTCCTAGCGATGGCCATTGGGCAAGAATATGGCTGCGATGCTTCAAGCCTGAAACATCTGGGACTCGCCGCCATGGTTCACGATATCGGGCAACTGCGTTTGCCGCTTAATCTGTTGCGAAAAGTTCAAGCCTACTCCCCTCAAGATCATAAACTCATTCAGGCCCATTGTGACATGGGTGAGGCCATCATTAATCAATTCCCTGATTTTCCCCAAGAATCAAAACTGATGGTCTTGCAACATCATGAACGATTGGACGGCACCGGATATCCCAAGGGCTTACGGGGTGGGGAAATTTCTGAACTCACGCAAATTTTGAGTATGGCTGATACGTATGATGCCCAAATTAGTGGGCGCTGCAGCCAACCGCCTGTCCCTCCTTCCCGAGCCTTGTCCGAATTGTACCGGGCCGCCGTAGCCGGACAGTACGCCAGCTCTTTGGTGCAACGGCTCATTCATCTTTTAGGTGTGTATCCTATTGGCTCCCTCGTTCGGCTCAATACCGGTGAGCAGGCCGTCGTGGTCTGGGTCCACAGCCATTCCCGGATGACTCCCACGATTAAGTTGCTCAAAAACGACTTAGGCCAACCATTTGAAGAACAAGAAATTATTGACCTCTCTTCGCAAACAACTAACGGCACGTCACGGTCAATTCAAGAATCCATCGATCCCCATGAGGCAGGGTGGGATATGACCAAGATCCTGGATTCATTATGGTAAAGGGTACAAACGCATTTTTCATTTTTCGCAGCGAGTAATTGATCAATGAACCCTCACCATCCATTTCAAGACCTCCAACAGATGGATCTCCCAAGCCTCAATCAAGCGCTGCGTTCAGCTCAAACGTTTGTGCATACGCTCTTAGATTCCATCCATATTGGTATATGTCAGGTGAATACCCAGGGACACATTCTTTCCCTCAATTTAGAAGGTGCCCGCATTCTTCACCGAACAGAACAATCGTGCCTGGGGCAAAATTTTCATGGACATTCCGGATGCCTATATGCCGACCCCATCACACAAGACGAAGATTGTCCCATTACCCAAGTTCTGAACACTGGGAAATCTATCTGGACACCCAAACTCTTGATTCGACGACCCAGTGGAGAAACACGTTGGGTGGAATTCCAATGTACACAGCTCACCGATCCCCATAACCCTGGAGCGTTATTAATCTTTCGCGATTTAAGCCAACAACTCCAACAACATGAGGAACACCAACATCTGGCATCCATGCCGGAGGAAAGCCCAAATCCTATTGTGGAAGTGGACGCTCAAGGACGTTTAGCCTATGCCAACCCATCCATGATCGCGTTATTGGACACGTATGGCTTCAGAGAAGATGGCATTCCACAGACCTTACCCCCTGCCCTCACCCACATCGCAATGGAATGCTTGAAATCTATGATTCCGCAAAGAGGATTGACGGTCATCATTGATACGCATCACTTTGATTGGACATTTTCTCCTATACAAGAAAAGGGACTGGTGCGGGGATATGGCTTGGATATTACGAACCATGTCCGCGTCAGGAATAGTCTGACAGAGCTCCAATCTCGATATTCCTCCCTAGTCGACTCCGCTCACGAGGGGATCATCTCAGCTGATCTCCACGGCACCATTGTCTCATGGAATCCGGCAGCCGAGGCCATGTTTGGGTTCCAGCAGGAAGAGATCATCGGCCAATCTATCCTCATGCTCTTGGAAGAGGGGTATCGGGACATTTACCGAAAAGGATTGGAGGATATTAGCTACGGTGAGCCTGTAAATCATCCCATTCAGCGGCCATTGGAGTTGACTGGACTCCGTCAATCCGGAATAGCGTTTCCCCTAGAAATTTCATTGACCAGCTGGAAAGTTGGCCTGGATACACATTATGGCTTTATCCTGCGAGATATTTCAGATCGAAAACGTCTTGAGCAATCGCTTGTCGCAGAAAAAGACCGCTTAGTCACCACGCTACAATCTCTCGACGAGGGAATCATCACCACAGATCGAGAAGGCCGTATTACCTTTCTCAATCCCCTTGCTGAACAGATCACGGAATGGACTCATCAGGACGCGGTCACTCGCCCCCTTCAAGACGTGTTTCGCGTACACAACGAAGTCCCCGACCACGGCAATGAAGCCATATTGCAATTTGCTCCAGCTTCTTCAGCTCTCACTGAACCCCATGCCCCAAATTATCTCATCACCAAAAATGGGAATCAACGAACCATTTCCATGCGTGAAACTCCCATCCGAGATCACAATTCCCATCTGTTGGGAACCGTGATGGTGTTTCACGATATTACTGATCAGCACCGGCACCAAGATGAACAACAACGGATCAGCAAATTAAACTCGCTAGGAGTCTTGGCCGGAGGCCTGGCCCATGATTTCAATAATTTATTGACGACGATACTCGGGAATGTGTTCGTCGCGAAATTGCGGATGGTCCCTCAAGACCCGCTGACACAAAACCTCGAACAAGCCGAACAGGCTTGTCTCCGTGCCAAAGAACTCACTCAGCAGCTCTTAACATTTGCGAAAGGTGGCGCGCCGATTAAAACATCAATTGCACTTGGAGATCTTCTTCGGAAAAGTGCCATTTTTGCGTTATCCGGTTCATCAATTAGTTGTCACTTCGACATTCCCAACGATCTCTGGCCATTGGATGCCGACGCCAGTCAACTCCGACAGGTCATTCAAAACCTGACGATCAATGCTCGCCAAGCCATGACTGATGGCGGCCATTTTTCGATTCGCGTGGAAAATGCCGAGCGTCATACCCTGCCAACTCTTCCCTCACCCACGCTACCTATAGGGAACTATGTCAAAATGTCATTTGAAGATCAGGGGGCGGGAATTTCAGAGCAAGCATTGCCCAATATTTTTGATCCCTACTTCACCACCAAACCCGGCGCCTCTGGCTTGGGATTGGCTACGGCACATAGTATTATTCAGCAGCACCAAGGACACATCAGCGTTCATTCTCATGTTGGACAAGGCACGACATTGACCGTATATTTGCCATCCTCCTATTCAACAGCAGACGTTGACCGTCACGTCATTCAGAAAGGCCGAGGGAGGATTTTGGTCATGGATGATGAACAAAGCATCCGTCGAATGGTCGAAGACGCTTTGACCCAATTCGGCTATGACGTTTCAGCTGCCGAGGATGGCCAAGCTGCTATTGATTTATTTTCAAAAGCCCAAACCAGCGGGAAAGCCTTTGACGCGGTACTTCTCGATCTGACCATTCCGGGTGGGATGGGTGGGAAGGAAGCTATTCAACATCTCCGAAGATTAGACCCTCAGGTCAAAGCCATTGTGACGAGTGGCTATTCAGATGATCCAATCATGTCAGATTTCCAAGCCTATGGTTTTCAAGACATTTTGGTGAAACCATACAAAATTGTCGATCTCGCCAAGACTCTCGAATCCCTCTGCCTTCAATCAAATGGCAAGAAAGTCCGCTAATCCAAGCATTGCTTCTTGAAGCGGAATTGAGGGCTACCTATGACTTTACCCACAGGAGAATTCCTCAAAAAATCAATAGGAAGAAACGAAGACCAGCCAATAATTGTGGCAAAAATGCGGTGTGAGATTCTAACGAAGAGAAGAACACGCTCAGAAACGACAGTTAATTATCGCTTCATAACACTTCCTCCAGTCCCCTTGAGTGAGTCACAGGCAATTGGAATAAATATAGCCGGCCTTTCCGATTCCTCATTTACAAACAAGCCGGCTCCTGACGAATCAAGGTTTGCTGTTGACTGAGGGGGAGCTTGTGTAGTCTACGGTTGCTAAGGGACAAATTTTCTTTGGCCTTTTCATAAAATGTCGGTTGAGTTTCGAGAGCCTTTTCAAAGCATCGGGAAGCTTTAGCAAAGTTCCCATTCTCCAAAAATGCGACGCCAATATTGTTATAGGCCTTGGCAGCATCCATTCCACGTGAATAGGCATCAAATGCTAGGTCAAAGTGACCTAATTTTGTTAAGGCCATGCCAAGATTATTGGCGATCTTTTTGTAATTGCCGCCCGTCTGCACAGCCTGCTGAAAGGTTTCTACGGCCTGTTCATATTGCTGGTCTAAATAATACGCCATACCCAAATTATTCAAAATTGCCGGATGGTTTGTTTTTTTCTCCAACGCCACTTTATACATGTGGATGGCATCTTTATGGGCATGCCGACGATCAGCCACAATTCCTAGATAATTCGTCGACGTCCACAATTCAGAATCATACAGCAAGGCCGCTTGAAATTCCTGCTCGGCTTCAACATCTTTTTCCATCCTCAGCAAAGCCCGTCCCATTCCCTCGTAGGCCGGGGCAAAATTTAA
Organism: Nitrospirales bacterium; assembly: GCA_965248225.1. Taxonomy (GTDB): domain Bacteria; phylum Nitrospirota; class Nitrospiria; order Nitrospirales; family UBA8639; genus Nitrospira_E. The sequence goes on along the minus strand of CBDFIV010000015.1, from coordinate 833,825 downwards.
CTCGTAATTCAAGATTTTATGAAATTGATCATAAGCTGATTGCGCTGAGCCTTTTTCTAAATAAATTACGGCCAATTTGTAACGTGGGGCAATCTGCTCTGGTTGCCTTTGAAGGACCTTTTCATATTGGACCTTGGCCATTTGAAAATCCCCCTGGTAAAAATGCGCATCTCCTAACTGTTCATATTCTTGATGGGTCATTTCTTGAGAAAGATCAACAGCGGCTTTGGGTTCTGGGTTAATGCCTGCTTTTTGTCGCTCTAAAATTTGTTGATAATGTTCGTCTTGAAGCGTAAATTGTGGCTTTTCATTTTTTGAACACCCCATCATCAAACTTCCAAGGATCGCAAACATGAGCAATATTGTGCTCGCCTTCATAGTCATACACCTCATTGGTTTAAAATTCATGAAATACGGAAAGACTTTCCAACTCCAATTTGTTTGGGTATCTACATTCTGATGCTTAAGGTCTATTCTGGTCATGATCGCCTCGCTTTGTAGGAATGAAATTCATTTCTGTTCAATTTAATTGGGACCATTATTTTCCTCCCATAGCAGGCAACAGGTTTCGCATCAGATTAATGACTCCAGGTCCCACAATCACAACCATAAGAGCCGGGAAGATAAAGAGAATGAGGGGAATCATCAGTTTCACAGGGAGCATGGCTCCTTTTTCTTCCGCTTTCAATCGCCGTTTTAACCGCATGGAATCTGAATGCACGCGCAGCGCTTGTCCAATACTCGTCCCAAAGCGATCCGTTTGAATAAGCAAGGCCACCAAGCTGCGGATATCTTCGAGGTCGGTGCGATTGACCAAATTTCGGAGAGCCTGCTCTCGAGATAACCCAGCTCTCAATTCCAAGTTTAACAGGATAAATTCTTCTCCAAGTTCCGGGTGGCCCTGCTTCACTTCATTGCCAACCCGAAAAATGGCTTGATCTAACCCTAAGCCAGCCTCAACACAGACTACCATCAAATCAAGGGCATCCGGAAAACCATTCACTAACCGTTCTTTTCGCTTACCGATCATATTCCGTAGCCACATTTGGGGACCGTAATACCCCACAAACAGAGATCCAATAAGAAAGACAGGAAACAACATGGGATCCTTTTTTTGGGCAGCCTCTGATCCAAAAATCAAAAAGGCCAGGGCAAACATCACAGCAAGAAAAATCCGAGACCCCATGAATACGACGGGAGCCTGGGATTTCCGATACCCAGCTGCAATTAACAAGGCCTTCAACTTAGATGTAGAAGCTTGATCTTTGGGCTTATTGGTTTGCCCAAGCTTTTCAAGGAGCTTGAGACCGTACTCCTTAATCCCTGTTTTCTGGTCGTCTTGTTTCTGGGATTTTTTTTGAGTGAGGGATTGACCCTTCGCCCGTGTATTCCAATCACTCAGCTTTTCGCGAGATTGCGTGAAAGAATATATCCCCCACCCAATGATCAGAATGCCTAAAAAGACCAATAAACAGATGAGTAGTAATGGATCCATAGTCATGCGTTATACCTTAATGTCGCACATGTTTTTCATCACCACAGCACCAAAAAGCATTAATGCCCCTGCGCCACCCAACATCATGAGGCCAAGATCATCTTCAATCAACAATCTCATATAGGACTCATTCATCCACCATAAAACCCCACCCATGACGAATGGCATGACAAACAACACCATTCCGGACAATCGCCCTTCCGCAGACAAGGCCTTGACTCGTCCTAGCAACTCAAACCGTTGCCGAATAAGTCGAGATATCGCTTCAATGATTTCAGCCAAATTTCCACCGGTCTCTCGCTGAACAACCAATGCGGTAATGAAAAATTTCAAATCTGTACTAACCACGCGTTCATTGAGATTATTCATAGCCTCTGGCACATCGATACCAAAAGAAATTTCTTCGACGGTACGGCAAAACTCCGGGCCCATGGGGTCAGAGAATTCGTCACCCACCATTTTCATGCCGACTGAAAACGCATGCCCCGCTCGCAATGCACGAGCCATCAAATCCAGTGCTTCAGGCAACTGACGTTCAAATTCCTTAAATCGCGCAGTCCGCTGCATTTTGATTTTCATCAACGGCAGCATCAGACACACCAGACCAATACCGCCGGCCACAAGCAGTGGATAATCCATAAAGGCAGCAATCCCCATCCCTGCGACACCAAGCACCGCAGATAACAACAAAAACACCCCGAGAGGCATTTGACTATTGGCTTGCTGGAGGATTTTTTCCAATCCTCCCGTGTTAGACATGCTGGACAGCATGGCATTTAACCAGGGAAGTTCACTGAGTTTACGCTGCCGGAGTATGCTACCCGATTCCGGCCCTTCTTGGGGTCGCGACGCCCCACCACGCAGTCGTCGCTTCAGCGTACGGCTATCAGGACTAATATATTGGTGATAGCAATAGTACGATCCTTCTACCAATAAAATGATAGAAAGAAAGATTCCAATACTAATGGCAATGGTCATTAAACATACTCCACAATTGTCAGGTACAGACGAAGGAATGATTGTTCAATGCAAACGCTCAAGACACACCAGCAACCAAAAGAGCCAATAGGTAAACCCTACACTTCATAAATTTTTTCTGGATCAAAAATTTCGGCATCACACGAAATACCCAATGAATTAAACCGTTCGACAAATTTCGGTCGGATACCGGAAGCCTTAAAGATTCCATGAACCTTTCGTTCTGCATCAAGGCCAGTCTGCTTAAAAAGAAAAATTTCCTGTAAGGTGATCGTTTCACCTTCCATCCCGACGATTTCAGACAAACTGGTCATTTTTCGAGATCCATCTGACAATCGGGTCATTTGCAACACCACATCAATCGCGGAACTAATATAATGGCGTAAGGCTTTCGTTGCCAGATTCAAACCAGCCATCGCCACCAACGTCTCAACCCTGGTCAAACAATCCCGTGGCGTATTCGCATGAATCGTCGTCAACGATCCATCATGACCCGTATTCATCGCCTGAAGCATGTCTAAACATTCCCCACTTCGTACCTCACCCATCACGATACGATCCGGTCTCATTCGCAAACAATTTTTGACGAGCTCTCGTTGGCTGACTTCACCCCGTCCTTCTACATTGGGAGGACGCGTTTCCAGTCGAACCACATGATCCTGGCGTAATTGCAATTCGGCGGAATCTTCAATAGTCACAATACGTTCATCTGAGGGAATAAATCCCGACAAAATATTGAGAATGGTCGTTTTACCAGTACCGGTTCCCCCGGAAATCAAGATATTCAGCCTGGCCTCAACAATTCCGCGAAGCAATTCAGCAATTTCCGGCGTCAGGGAGCGTTTTTCAACCAGATCAGAAATTTGCAATTTATCTCTTGAAAATTTCCTGATTGAAATCGATGAACCATCAAGGGCTAACGGGGGAATAATGGCATTCACACGAGACCCGTCCAACAAACGAGCATCGACCATTGGAGACGATTCGTCGATCCTCCGACCTACGGCAGACACAATCTTTTCGATAATTTTCCGGAGATGGCTTTCATCGCGAAACTTCACATCAGTTAATTCAAGTTTTCCAGCTCGTTCCACATAAATTTGATCACACCGATTCACCAAAATATCGTTCACTGTTTGATCCTGAACAAGAGGCTCAAGCGGCCCTAGCCCCATCACCTCGTGTTGAATGTCAGCGATGAGCACCTCCCGTTCCTTCATGCTGAGAGGAATGGATTCTGTTTCAAGCAGTTCAGTGACGAGTTTAGAGAGCTCCGCCTTCAGCTGACCACCGTCCAGTTGGGCAATAATCGTCAGATCCAGCGTGTCAATAACTTGGCGGTGCAACCGTTCTTTTAAGGGTCCCAAATCCAGCAACCCGTTACCAGAAGTAGTGCCCACCTCATCCCATTTTGTAGTCATAATTTTCCAAACCTCATGCGATAAAACGAATTCAAAGTGTTAAGCGCCCGATGGGGATGATTGGACACGACGCCCCTTAAATGGATTCAACCAACTGGTCAACCCACTCTTTTTTGATGCGGTTGTGGGCTGATCAGCATATGCCTCGGCCAACTCTTTAATCGATTTGGCAATAGAAGAACGCGGAGCCGCCTCTATGATGGATTTCCCGCTGTTCACGGACTGACTGGAAGATGGGTAGTCATTAGGGATACACCAAAATGTTTTTTGCTTAAGAATGTCTTCTGTTTCCGTTAAGACATCTTGCTCCGCAGGTACGAATCGATTCATCAGCAACTGAATTTTACTAGAAGGAAAACCCGATCCGCGAAGCAGCTCTAAAATCCGTTTCGTCCGATGCACAACTGGCACCATGAGCGTTGAGGTCACCATAATCCATGTGGACAATTCCAAGGCTTTTTTCGTGGTTAAATCCAGAACATGGCCGCAATCAATGACCACATAGTCAAAGCTAGCCTGAAGAAGCTTCAACGTCGTATCAACACAGTCGGGACTCAACCGCCCGGTGCTCAAATCATCATAGCCTGATGGCAACACCTGTAGCCCGGACTCACATTTCGTGAGCACGCGAAGGAGAAACGCCGGGTCCAATCGAGAAAGATCTGCCGCAATATCCCGAAAACTATGATTCGGTTGAAGATCCAAGTAGAGGGGAAGATCTCCACCATGTTGATTCACATCAACCAGAATCACCGAAGGCTTACTAGGCAATCCTTTGAGGGCTGATGCTAAATTGACAGCAATGCTGGTCGTGCCGACTCCACCTTTCCCACCGAACAAGGCCATCAGGCTTCCTGCTTTTTTCTCACCTTTGTTTTTTTCGGTTTGCGTAGTGGCACGCTCCCAATACCGACCCATCGCTCGCTGCACTTCCAGCTGTTGGATGGGCTGCGCCAAAAATTCCTTAGCTCCTGCCCGCATCCCTTCAAGCAAGACAGTTGAATCCGGCATCGGTGCGGTCAAAAATATTTCAGGGGCATTTGCCATTTTTCCCATATCCCGGATGACAGCAAAGGTCTCTTCCGGATTTTCACCTAAGTCCATAATGACCAAATTTGCTAATTCAGAACTTTGTGAATCTCTGAAACGAATGCCTTCGATTTCTTTAAAATATTTCGTGAGCGCAGACTTACATTCCCCATTACTCACGGAAATGTCGACAAGCGCTTCCTTGGATAAACTATCCGATCCTCCTGCCCCTACACGTTTGGGTTGCCAGGCTGTATCCGTCATTTCTTCCCTCCTCCACTGCTATTTCCGCCCCCACCACCTGATTTCTTACCTCCACCCCCAGAGGCCCCGCCACCAGAGGTGGTGATCTTTAAATCAAACTCAGAATACGGAGGACTTTTAAAGGCTTCTTGATAACGCAAAAGGCTATAATGCAACCCTTTCGAATCGGCGGCTCCTTCCACTGGACCCAAATTCTTGGCAGCCATTGGATTCAGAATTTGTCCCTCGACGGATTGTCGTTGCGCCGCACCATAATTTTCGCTTAAATGAAGTGGCTGAGGAGCCCATGGCCAAATCACTTGATCGCTTTTACCCATTGCAAAAGGGCGGCGCCCGTTATCTTCTGTCATCACGGGCCACACGCCACAACCGGTCAGACCCATGACCACAATGCCTAATACACTAATCGTTTTCATCTTTAATTGCCGTTGCATGGTATTCTCCTTTTTCATCATCTCTCTTCTTAAGGTGCTAAATGACCAAAAGTACCTTCAATCCCACCTTTGTTGTAGGGCAGTGTTCTGGCCATCTGAGGCTTTCCTTGAATATAGGCATCCGTCCGTCGCTCCCCGGGTTCCCGATTCTTCCCTTCCAGGTAGCCCATCAGCAAGAGCTCAAAGTCATTCGGTTCCAAATAGGAATCGGTGGGCAAGGCTTGTTTCGCCATATCCAACGGTTTCACCAGATGTGGTGTGACAATCACAATCAACTCCGTCTCGTCTTTCTGGAAAGACGTACTCCGGAACAAGGCGCCAAGAACGGGAATATCGCCTAAGAGAGGATATTTCGACACGGTCTCTCGAATATTTTCTTGCAACAACCCGGCAATGGCAAAACTTTGCCCATCTCCCAATTCCACCACCGTTTTCACACGACGCGTCGTCAATGAAGGGATCGTGAAACCTGACAAGGTAATGCCGTTGGCAAAATCTAATTCCGACACTTCAGGATTCACGATGACCGATATACGCCCTTCCGATAGAACTGTGGGAGTAAATTTCAACCCCACACCAAATTCTTTAAATCGAATGGTGACTTGACTGAACTGTTGTGGGATCGGAATCGGAAATTCTCCGCCCACAAGAAATTCCGCCGCCTGCCCACTCTCGGCAATTAAGGTCGGTTCAGCCATGAGCCTGGACAGCCCATGCTCCTTTAACATATCTAAGTAGACCGTCCATAAATCTTTTCCGACGCCAAATCCTAAAAGGGCGGTGTTGCTCAGAGCAGGTAAAATATCAAACAGCTCTGTTGTCGTTCCCCCCTGACTGCCAAATCGGCCAGAGACCTCCGGTTGGAAAACGCGAGTGAATTGATCAAGATTCGGTGCCGAGTGTGAATTGAGTGTTCCGATTGAAAAATCTCGATGCCCCTCCTGTCGGCGATTAAAATTGACGCCGAGTCTCTTCAGCAGGCCTCGTTGCATTTCAGCAATCTTCACTTCCATCATGACTTGTTGAACACCACCCACCTGAAGCATATTGACGATTCTCTTAGGCGCATAGGGTTCAGCCAGAGCTAAAACTTGATTGAAGGCTCCCATGTTCGACACCGTGCCGGCTAAGGTGATGTGATCGTGACTGTTCATGACTTTAATCCCAGATTCCTCAGGAAGAAGGCTATGAATCTGCTCTTTCAAACGACTAATGTCAGGTGAGACCTGCACGTTAAAGACATTCGACACCTTGCCATCATTCCCCCAGAGAGTGAGTGTGGTAGTTCCGACATCTTTTCCAGCAAGATACACTTGGTTGGTGGAAAGAACGATTTGATCGGCCACATCCGGGTTCGCCACCGACGCCCGTTTAAAGGATGATTCGGATTCCACAATCTTTGACTCTCCAACCGTCAGGCGCAGCATCTGAGGCGTATTCAACTGTATAGCTTGATGTGTCAGACCCTCTTGAAGCGAATCTGCCGCAAACACCCCTGTATTGCCCCAGAACATCAAGGTCAATACCATGCATACAGTTGTAATTGGACCACCGTGCATCTTGTTCATAACCGTACCTTTCATAACATTCATAGTCATTCCCACAACTAGTAAGCTTAAAACCTCATCGTAGAGCTTTTCGTCCCATTGATGACTTCAACCTTCGTTTTTCGTGAGCCTTTTGGCCTGGGAGGAATCAATTGATGCGACTTCACCAAAGCTTTGAAATCTGCCCCTGTGGTTTTCTTGATGTCCGGATTGAGAGGGCTCCGCAACGCTAGCCGTAATTTTCCACCATTTTCCGCCATCGCCAATTTTTCAGCCTCCTCAATCGTGACTTCCAAGGTAATCACTTTCACAGCAACCAGTTCGTCTTCTCCCTTTCTCCGTTCCATCTGAGTGCCAATCGCCAACACCAATGTGTTTTCCAACACAACTTTCGTGATGAGCTCATTTTGGCCCCGTTTCGAGTTGGGCTTATCAAAGGTGGCCATGACATCGACTCGATCTCCAGGCTGCACAAACCCCGGCAATCCCACAATTTCATTGACCTTCACGGCCATCGCCCGTTTATTCGGATCCATGACTGCCACAACTCCACCGGTCTTAATGTCAATGGGGGCTAACTTGGAATCCAAGATGGCTTCATGTTTCTTAAGGTTCGCCAAGATGACACGCCCTTTGAGCAAATTTCGATCCGTAAAATGTCCGCCAGGGACGCTACCCTCTGGATACGGCACCATCCTAATCGTCTCTTCCGTTAAGGGAGTGCCCCAAGGAATATCACCACTGGCCACGGCCACATTGACCCCCTCGATCACCACTTCCGGGGCTGCTGCTGTTTCGGTGCCCCGTTGTCCTTGCAACCATTGATACACTAAAACTGTCGTGACCAACGCGATACCGATTGCGACCCCTAAAAACACTAACGGTCGTTTTTGTCCCATTACACTTCCTCCCCTATCTAACTCACGCTATGGTATTCGCACTCGTTCATGGCAATGCATTCAACCCTACGACAATAATGAAAACGATCTACAGAGCATATCGGATAAGAAAAAACATTCTTTAGGACTAAAAACCAAGAAACCTGGAAATATTTCCTCTAGCACTATGGACGAGCCAAATAGCTTTAGAGCAGGCCATAAAGAGAGAGCGTCTGAGCAATGATCGTCCCTAGACCCAGCACCAAGGCATACCGTAGTTTGGGTTCTTTGTAGTCGGGTTGTTCAGCCATCGTGACCGTCTGGGACCATCGTAAGGTATTGAGCAAGAGAATGATTCGGTCCCAGGTATAGCGAAGACCTCCTTGTGAACTTAATATGGCCAAGCTATATACTCCCCCCAACAAGGCAGTAAACCCAAACACGTACACCACAAGGTGCGGGCCCAAAATGGCCCCGATGGCCCCTAATAATTTGACATCCCCAGCACCCATCCCACCTTTGATATAAAAAAAGATCAGGCAGAGGATTCCCACGGCCAAACCTTCCACACTGAGAAGCAACCCGCTCACACCTTGGTGCCACCCATGAACAAATATCCCAAACCCAGCTAACGAAAACGTGAGCCAGTTGGGGATACGGCCTTCTCGAACATCCGTGACCGCAGCCAGAATAAGGGCAATGGCTAAACCCATGAGCAGAAGATACGTCACCATGACAATCCGTTATTCCTTCTGTGAAATTCTTTGGGTGGTTATTCTAAGAATCCCTGTACACGCCTGGGGGTTATGTCGGTAGATAAGGCAACGCTCTTAAGGGAAAGAATCCCTTAAACAGAAAATTCATCCCCATCCGAAAGAGGCCACTTCTTTGAAGAAAGATAAAGAATAAGGAAGAGAATGAGAGCCTGGAGGGACACAACACAAAGCCCATGGGAGAGCCATTAAACTGACTCCTCCATGGGCTTATTGATTGGTAGATTGATCGTTACGTATCGTATGTTCTCAATATGACACCACTCTTAGGTCACCAGTCTTGGAAAGACTGAAAGTGGTTGAAGGGCGCCTGCACCACCACCTCCAGGATTTTGATTCGGATCAGGATTGCCATCAAAAAACGCATCGCATTTCACTTCGGCTTGGATATCGTTCTTTTTCACTTCGGTAATCGTCGCTATGGCATAGCCGGCGATAACAATGGACCCGCTCGGGTTATCACACACCGAAGGTGAACTGGCTTGGTAGACGGGAAGATTGACATCCCACTCCCATCGCCCATTGTTAAACTGTTTCTTGGCATCCCACAGATCTATCAAATTATTAAACGCTGATGAGACTTCTCCCCCAGTAAACGTCCATGGATCCACGCCAGGAGTGAAGCCGGGGGCCGTATAACTCCCGTCATTGAGTCCATCAATCGTATTCCGAAGCTTATTGGCAGTCGCAGGAGTTTGGTCAAAGACATGCCATCCCGCGCAGCCGTCCGGACCAGTGGGAGAAAACTGAATCCCATCATTGCAATTCGCCGTATTATTAAACCAGTTGCTGGAGATCGCAAACGGAACATCCGCGACTCCAGGCCCCACGGGTCCGCCGGAAGTCCCTAACGCAGCCGTAGAGGTCGACGCAATACTCATGGTGCTCACCCCTAGCACGCCGGCAAAAAATGTCGTGATCGGACCGTTTTGGCCTCCATCGCGTCGGGCGGTCACCTGAATGGCATTCGGTCGGGTCACGGTTGGCACAAATGTATGAGCGATGAAATCCCAGGTCCCATATTGAATGTCACTTTGGCCGAGCGCAAGATTGGCAACATTGGAAGCTTTGTTGGCAAAGGCTGCAGCCGTGGCTTGTCCAGAAATACGTCCCTGTTCATCTCCGCTTAGGTCACGACCTAGATCTTGTTGATCGGCAATAGACATGGCCAAATATTCGGCTCCCATTTGTCTTGCAGCAGCCAACGACGCCGAATCCGCAGCATTCTGTAATTCAGTCTGAGTGACCAGCGCATGCCCTATATCAACCGCAAACGCCGTCATCCCGACTAAAATCGTACCCAGCATGGCCATATGAATAGCCGCCATCCCTTTTTGCTCGCGAAGAAGAGTGATCATTCTCGAATTGTGATTTTTAGTCATATGCGTCATCCTTAAAAAGGTTTTCTCAGAACGGTTTATTCATTCATCATCACCACAGTTGACTGTAATTGGCTGGTGGCCAACGATGGAATGAGGCCATCAATCACCATGAATTGCCAGGGAATAGAGGACGTCACTGTGAGCGGATTCCCCTGTCCTGTTCCAAGACCAGTGACGGTGACGTTTAGTCCTGTTGCCCCGACTCCCCCATTCGCGAGGGCCTGTGTGATAAATCCTTGGATCTCAGAGGTGCCATTACCTGAGTTAAACAAAGTGCCTTGTCGGGCACCAGTACGAGTCGCACTCACAAGCACTTCTTGGAACCACAACATCCGTCCGAAATCGATCATCCCAAAGGTGAGTGTTGCCAGGATCGGAAGTAACAACGCAAACTCCACGGCGGCCGATCCTCTTTCAGAATTTTTAAACTTCCGGATTTTTTGAGGCATCGTATGTTTCCTTTTCCAACGCATGACTATAGCGTGTCGGACCTTCAGACATTACAGCTCACCCAATACATTAAAGGTTTCTTGGAAAGTCTGAAGAACGTTCTTGAAAATTGCAGGGGGTCGTCATTGGGAATATCAGGGTAAAACCAAGCCCCGACTGTTGAATATTCCCCAGTTCAGACAACCTAACTCATGGCGGCAGTTATCGAGCCAATGGCCACAGTATACATATTCACCACCGTAGCCCCCATGGTGGTTTGCGCACCTACCGTAGCAGCCGCAATGAGACTCGCCATGAGCGCATATTCGATAGCCGTAGCGCCGTCTTCACTCTGAATAAATTGTTCTATGTTTAAATATGGCTTCATAATGAACAATGGTTCCTTCTCATCAATACTTTCTAGAAACTCCCATTTTTAACGCCATTTCCCATCACTATTCACCGATTATCGACATTCACACACATCCTTGTCGCACTCTACTGGAAATAGCAAGTCAACAATTACTCTAGGTCTTCCTATGAAGCCGCCTCTGGGCATTGCTCCCAGAGACGGCTTCAATAAGGACACGGAGCACTCCTCCGAAACAGGCTAATTCTAAAGAATTAGCTGATTCCGGCGTTGACGTTGCTGAATGCCGTATTGACGGTTCCACCAAGGGTACCGACTGTCCCAACGATCACTGCAGCAATCAAGGCCGCCAACAAACCGTATTCAATGGCCGTGGCTCCTTCTTCATCATTCATAAAACGCACTAATTGGTTAACCATAGTGTCTCTCCTTGTCGGGCGAAAATGTTTTGCGCTACGCCAGCCTGCCCGGAATGGACTGACGTAGTCGTTTCCCCTTGATTGGTACCTTCGGCAACCCGGCTATCAGAGACCAGCTCTGACCCGCGGTTTTGCGCCCACGCCTTACGACGTGTTCGCCTTTATCGGGAAGGGGAACCCGATCGAAACTGTGAATCCATGTCATCTGCATATGCGCGTGAACCCAGTTAAGAACTCCCTGGAATTTTCTATGCTCAATCACTTGCATGCACCATTATCGTCAGCCCTTTAAAATACTTGCCAAACTTGCTCTTCGCGTATTTTTACATTTTCTTCCATGATGGTTCATGATATGCCGGTTCCTACATGATTCTGTGATCAAAATAGTTTTACACTTTATATTTTTCTTCCTGACAACACCGTCCTGACGAGCGGGCGACGGAGCCCCGGTTATTAAGTACAGTTTTAGGACATCCGATGAAGATAGCATGCTTCGCTTCATGAACATTCTTCATCACCCAACCATTTCTATATGAACAACATAACTTCCACCCTAAATACGATCCAGAAATATCAACTACATGATGGAGGATTTCCGTATCAAGCGGGAGAGAAGTCACGGCCTGACGCCACAGCATGGGCAGTGATAACACTGTCCGCTTTCAAAATAGGCTCAGAACAATGTGAACAAGCCCAAAATTATTTAATTTCCCTGCAATCCGAGGACGGACATATCAGTATTTCACCGGAGCATAGCCAGGCATCCTGGCCAACCCCTTTGGCACTTCTTGCCTGGTTGAATACACCCCTGGCTCAAGAAGCACACGCGTTAGCTGTACAATTTCTTCTACGCTTTTCTGGGCTTCATTTTGAACAAACTGCGGACTCGGTGATGGGCCACAACACTGCCATTGTTGGATGGCCCTGGATTGCCAATACACATAGCTGGGTCATCCCAACTTCTATGGCCATTACGGCTTTACAATTATCCAAAATTCCCCAGCACGAACGCATTTCCCAAGGAGTCTCAATGCTGTTAGATCGCCAACTGCCCCATGGCGGGTGGAATTCGGGGAATACCTTGGTTTTCGGCAAAGAACTCCTTCCATTGCCGGAATGTACAGGGATCGCGCTGCAAGCGTTGGCGGGGAATACAGAACCTAATGTGATTCAAAAAAGCTTAGACTATTTATTACATGAATTACCGAGGCTACGCACACCCATCTCATTGGGTTGGGCATTATTGGGGTTGAGTGCCTGGGGGTTGAAACCCGCTCATACGGAAGAATTGGTTTCAACCAGCTTGCGCCTACAAGAACGACATGGGCCATACTCCCTGCCTTCATTAGCCATCTTGTTATGTGCTGCCATCGCCCCTCAAGGGCTTGATTCGATCTTTTCACCTCAGGTGAGTTGAGCCATGACGCTCTTCCTCATCCCAATCACACCATGAATAGAACACCACCTTCATCATTAACTGAAACACACACCCTTTCTCGTCGAGAATTGCTAAAAGCGACTATGGTTGGCGGAGGGTTAGCCCTTTCCGGGTTTTCTCTTCTCCAATGGCTTAAGGGGCCATTGCTCACAGCTTCAACTTTTATCGGGAAAGCTCATGACTATGAAGGAAATTTAGCCACCCTCATCCGAAATGGCCTTCGCGAATTGGGCATTACCTCTACCATGATAGCGGGCAAACGCATCCTATTAAAACCCAATCTGGTAGAGCCTCATCCCTCCGCTCCACATATCAATACCCATCCACTCGTGATTCGTGGAGCCATTGAAGCCTTTCTAGGCCTAGGGGCCGCTTCCGTCGCAGTCGCGGAGGGGCCAGGCCATCGGCATGACACGCTCTTGGTTTTGGAAGAATCCGGGTTAGGAGATGTGCTCTACGAGGATCATATTCCATTCCATGATGTGAATATGATGGAAGGGGTTGCTCTTTCAAATCTGGGAAGACAAACGAAACTCCACACCCTCACCTTTCCTAAAATCATACAAAACGTGGATTGGGTGGTGTCCATGGCAAAAATGAAAACTCACCATTGGGCTGGGGCCACCTTATCAATGAAAAATTTGTTTGGCATGATGCCTGGCATCTATTACGGATGGCCAAAAAACGTACTTCACCAAGAAGGTATTTCGCAATCCATCCTGGATATTAACGCCACCCTCAAACCACATTTTGCCATCGTTGACGGGATTACCGGCATGGAAGGCGATGGCCCCATCATGGGCACTCCGGTGCATGCAGGCGTGATTATCATGGGACAAAATTTACCTGCCGTCGACGCGACCTGTTGTCGGGTGATGGGCATCGACCCCGCTCGTATTTCCTATCTCAAAAGAGCCGATCAATGGTTAGGTCCCATTCAAGACATGGCCATCCAACAACGTGGAGAATCCTGGCAAACCGTTCAGACCCCCTTTCAACTCGAACCCGGGATTCCTGCACATCAAGGAATTCGCCTATAAGCCGCTTGAAAATTTGAGTGTCGCGGTCCCGAGAGCTATGAAGAACTAGGGCTTCATCGGGTAGGGAATGGGGCTCAGATCTCTAATCGTCTGATCGTCTGATCTCAAAAACACAACCGGGGGTGGAGGTGGGAGTGTGCCTTGTTTTCCTAAGAGAGGTTTCACAACTTTTTCTTGTAAGAGAAATTCTATGGGATAGGATTGCGTATCATAATAACCCTGCTTTTGAGGGAGTTTGACGGCAAAAAGGGTCGAGTACCCATCAACGATATCCTCCGTTGAAAGTTCTTGTTCATTTTCGATAGTTGGTTCTCTCTTTACAATCCGTGATCCATGATCACCGTGAATGACAATCACCGCACTTTCAAACATACCAGCCTGTTCCATTTTTGCAAACAACTCATCTAACTTTGTATAGATACATTTCACCTGTTTAAAGTATTCCTGATAGTGGGTTCTCCGAGAACCTTCAGTGTTATGTAGCCCTTCTCGGTATGGATAATTTGGTGTAAACAAGAGGCTACTATATTTCCATTCGTTTATCGTTTCTTTAATCGTACAATCCGCATTAGCTACATAGGGATAATGAGGTATCAATAAATGGGCAAAGATCGCATTCCCCTCTGGTAGATTCAAGATGTTTTCCCAGAGGTCATCAAGAGTGAATAAATACGGCAAGGCCGTAACAGTATGTCTGTCCCAAGTCGCCGAAGCTAAAGAAATGCCATAGGGTATAAGCGAATTTCGAATAGACTGATAAAAATCTCGCCCTCGTTGGTATATTTTTGAAAGATTTAAATAGCCAGAAAATACTAGCTGTACCCGTTCAAATGTCGTGAGAGGTAACCGCTGACTAAGTTTAAGCCCCTCGGCAGGAATTTGAATGCAGTTAGCAAGCGGCACCGGACTATGAGAGCAGTAATCCACATGATGCCCCCACCAGACATTTAGACGATACCCAGCCTGTGCCAATCGCTCAAAATATGAGTTCTGAAGAAGTCGATTCGGGCTATCACCATCCCCAAGATACATTCTAGCTGTGGAAGCCGATGAAAAGTTCAAGAGATTGGGAAGGGAATTCACGGTATGGAAATAATGGCTATAGGCACCGCCAAATGTGACAAATCCATATTTTTCATAAAACTCACGGAGCTGGGTTTTAATCTTCACCCCTTCAGGAAAATTTACCGGAATACCTTCAAGCCCAATGTGCTCATCTAACACAAGATGAATGACACGAGGAAACGGAACACTTTTCACAACTTCAGGTTGTCTACCAAACGCAAAGCTCTGAACCTCTTGGGGTACTAAGGCTTGAAAAATGGTAACGATAAAAAATGTGGCAAAAATCGAAGCAGCAATCAAAGGGAAATTGTCTTTAAAGATCAACAGAAGTACGGCGACACCCAAAAGCATGACGATAAACGCGGTTTCCCCACTGGAACCAAATTGTATACTTAAAAAGAAGGTAATCAGAGCGAAGACAAGAATATGGCTTCCGATAAATCCACCGTATCTCATGCCAGCCGAACACAGGAGAGAAACAAGAAGAATTCCGAAAATACCAATGGCAATTTCTGCATGCAAAAGCCCATAGCCATAATTATTCAGAAAGACGAGAAACGGAGTGACAAGGGTGAAAAAAGGAAGAATAAGAATACTGAAATTCAGCGTCTTTGACCGATTGGAGAGATCGGCCGACTGAGAGGATTCTATACGTTCATTAAGCGGCATTTCAAAAAAAACGTTCAATCTCTCTTCATATGGACCAGGCACGGACAAGGTCTCTTTGGAATTATGTTCAATTTCCTATGAATCGCCCTAGGGGTAGTTATGAAAAACGCTCATATTCTATGAGCAACCGTCCACTTTCCGAGACACATTGCGAATGAACAATTGTGGCTTTTTGAGAAATCGTCTTCAAGAAATTTTCTTCCGAATAATCCGTGAAAATATCTTCTCGCAACCTCAGAAGTTTCTGAACCATGGGATCATTCTTCGGAACGAATTCAATGATGCCATTGGGGGCAAGGCCGACTATCCATTCAAGTAATTCACCAAAAGGAATATTGCGAGAAATAGCCAGATGGTGAATGCAGGCCAGGGCCAGCACTCCATTTGCCGAGGCTCGTGCCTGAATGCCTGAACGCTCGCACTCCCTCCATCCTTGGTTAGGCGCTGGATTCGTCATATCTAAATACACAGGTTGGAGGGCTAACCCTTCTTCACACGCACGTTCGAACGCCGCTTCCAATGCTCCATGGTCAGCATCAAAACCCACGGCAGTACCTGCCCCCTCCTGTAAGGCAACTTTGGAATATTCTCCACTATTACAGCCAAGATCCCAGAGAAGTGTTGGCTGAATCCGATTCGCAAAATTTTTCACAAATTGTTTTTTCAGACTCATTTCTTTCGGGGAATAATTATGTGTCTTGATATAGTCCTGCCACACTGTTTTTCCCGCACCTTGCGGTTGCAACTTGCCAATCCATTTATAGAGACGCTGAAGCATACGCTGGAATGATGCAAGGGGAAAGGAAGCCTTGCCAAGCTCTTCCTTCTGTATGCCACCGACAGAAGCTTGAACCGTTTTCTGCAGAAATGATGGCATCACAATATGCAGACACACATTGGGGTTCATGAAATGACGCCAACGCAACAATCGGTTTATTTCATGTGCCGGAATCCCTTCTTGCGTTCCTCGATACCAGGCATTATGGGAAAGGCCAAAGTAGGATTGCAGAAGTAACGGATTGAGAAATTGCTCACAAAACTGGCGATGTCCCAGCCACATTTCTCCCTTCCGATACGGACGAAAGGATAGGTGATCAATAAAAATCGGGCGAGGCCCTAGAAATTGGATATTATACGCCGACGCATCCGAGAGAGTGACGCCTTCCTCTAAGGCGGATAGATGAATCTCCAAATGGAGCAATGCGGCAGCCTTCAGCGCAGAAAACGGCCATTCGTAGGGGTATGAAATAAATGGCAGCTTGGTGGTTTCGAGAATATATTTCGCGTCGGTTTCAATCCCCACACCGAGATCAGTACCATCAGGAACGATGGTTACCGGAAGAAGCTGACCCGCGTTGGACAATTTTCCCAGAATGCCGCTCGAATGAACATACTCAAAATCTGATGCGAAGCAGGAGTTCACTGTTCGAAAGATTCGACCGTCACCTACATAGACATGCCCACTGGGATCCCGAAAGGATCCAGAAATTTTTTTGACCGTAAGCATGGTGGTTAGTCAGTATTAGGAGGGATTGGTCCACTTGAATCCCTCCGATTAAAAAATCCTCTGACACGTTGCCAGTACAGCTTAACAATAACCACCACTCCTGTGACCCCACCCAGCAATAACTGGAGAAGCATACTTCCACTTCCAGGATCCAGATAGGCGTAAGCACTCGCAAAGGGATTCGAAATCATGAAAAATACAACAAGCGCGATGAATATCGTTGATCGTCGCATGGCCAACTCCTGGTCAATTCATGAATAAAATAAATTACTTCGGCAACAGTCATTCATAACTATAATCTTTATACCTGTCTATCGGCTCTTCTATACTTGCGCTGGAATTCTACGGAAAATCCTGTTATCACCTTCAAACAATCTTTCGCCTCGAACCTGGCATTCCTTCCCGGTCAAAACCTGGGACGAACCGAATGAACCCGCCTAACATCGTTATCGTTCCCTACACATTCCAATCGTTCAACACTTCTTTTTTCCCTTATTCATTCATCCCATCGGCTCTCATACACTCAACGTCAACCTCCAAATGACAGGTCCAGGCTTTGTCCACCTTTTGTAGGGAGGCAATAGAGTCACTTCAAACGATTCGTTTCATGCCAGGACAACCATGAGCCTCAAACAGAAGGTCAAAAAACTTAGCTACCCGAGCGACTCCTCTCCCTCCAGACTTCCAGAAACTGTCATCAACGAACAACATGTTACCAAAGAAGCAGGACCACCTCTGAGGCTCTCGCAAGGTATTGATGATTTTGTCGATAGACCTGATGAAGATGTTTTTTGGTATTCAATACTGTCAGGAGTCTTACCGCAAAATCTTTAATGGGTATTTGAAGGGCATAATTTTTTGAAATGCATATTTCGAATACCCGGAGAAATCACTATGCTGATCCCACTACTTAAACGACCTTGGAATGTCATTCACAATCAACGTGGAGCCTATTTCGCCATGGCCGCTCTCACCCTGTTGGTCTTGTTCGGATTTGCGGCGTTGGGCGTGGAAGCAGGTCGTTGGTATGCCGTTCAAGCCGAACTGGCCAAATCCATTGATGGAGCGGCATTTGCCGGGGCACAAAATGTGAACAATCCTCTTATTCCCGACAAACTTCTTTTTGTCGAACAAGTCGCTCAGGCAAATTTTGGAGATGGCTTATTAGGAACGGATACCGCGCTTTTTGTGGTTACACCCGACGGGAATGGGAAAATCACGGTGGCTGGCTCGACTAACGCTATAAACGACTTAGCAAAGGGGTATAACCCCACCTACAGCACGACTCACGTGGCCACCACTGGCTCGGCCAGACTCCGGAATGCAGAAATTGCGCTCGTTCTCGATACCTCGGGATCTATGGGTGGGGATATAGGAAAATTAAAGGACGCGGCTAAAAGTTTTGTGGATAATTTCGAAGAGCAGGAAACTGCTAGTAAATTCGCCTTAATATCTTTTTCGTCCGGTGTGATAAATCAGTTCGACTTAGACCATAACTATTATTCGGGTAACCTAAAAACAAAAATTACCAGCCTCCTGGCGAACGGTTCGACGAATGCCGAGGAAGCCTTAAGCCAGGCTGCTGCGCTTGATTGGCGTGATCAATCGGGCACCCCCAACAATGAAAAGGATAAACAAGTCCTTATATTTTTCTCTGATGGCAATCCCACAGCCTTCCGAGGTGATTTTAAGTATCGGGATAACCCTTATGATGCCGTCGCGGCGATTTATTCTAATACCGAAGACGTCATTCCTAATCTGGCAGAGCATGACACACAGCATACATTTTTGAGCTTTAATAGGGTCCGCATAACCGGCGACGGAATAGATAAAAACTCTTCAGCATGCGGCTCAGGACTAGGGCATACCGTAAAATGGGAAATTTTCTCTGATCCCATGTATGGGTTGGATAGTTTTGGACCTACCGTAGGGATTGATTCAGAAGCATGTGAGATCGACCATGATCTCCTGCGCCTGTATACCAAGGACCTCGTTCGTCAAATGGCCCTCGATAATGCGCAATCCATTAAAGACAACCAAGACATTGATATTTACACCATCGGGTTGGGCAACGTGGACCAAGATTACCTGAAAGCGATTTCCAGCGGTGATGGCTATTACTACTGGACGTCTGATGCAGCGGACCTGGAAGGGATTTTTCAGCAAATTGCCAATATTTTGAAACTGGTGTTGGTGAGTTAAGGAACGTTGAAATCGACTTGAGAAACACGAATAAATCAGGAACGTGATTAGAAAGGTTCGCCATTATGGGAAACAAAGATTATCACCCTCACTCAGGCTCCTTCCTATGTCGAGCTCTTGCCCCTTGTCGTAACGAAGGGGGAATCTCGGCCGTTGAGACCGGAATGACCATGCTGTTGTTTTTAATCGCGCTCTTTGCCGTGGTTGAATTTGGTTGGTTTTTCCTGCATCAAAATACACTCACGGCCGCTGTGAGAGATGGCATTCGAGTAGGAACTATTGGTGCAACACTGGACGATGGGGGGGGAGGGCAACTTTCCCGAGAAGCCAGCATCAAGAAAGCGATCGAAGATCGAGCAGCTGGGATCATGGATATTGATCCATCAAATATTCTCATGTTCCCCGTTAAAGCAGATTTTACGGATGACGACGATCCAGCCGTCAACAATGCCGGTGGAGCGGGCGCTTTTATGCGCGTGCGCGTTCAGTATAGTCATCAATTCTTCACGCAATTGATTGGTGGATTTTTCGGCGGTGGGCCGATTCAAATGACTTCAGAAGGAACCTTCCGCAATGAAGACTTTATTTTATAGACTTCCCGTATTGGAGACTCAGTTTATGTCAAAGCCACCTTTCCAACATTTACACAATAATCAGGGGTCAACCATTCTGGAACTTAGCATCTCCCTTATGCTCTTCCTTTTTATGGCCTTTGGGGTCATCGAATATGGTTCAATATTGAATGAGCGAAACACCCTTACTCAGGTCGCTCGGGAAGGGGCGAGCCTTGCCTCAAGAAATTTGACTTCGGATGCGAATATGCTGGATTTGTTGGAATCAACTGATAACGCGTTAAATTTTGCCAATAACCCTGGGAAATATGCCATTTTCTTGGCGAAAGTTACTGCAGGCACTGCAGGAGATCCAACTCCCAGTTGTACAGTGACGCAAAGAGGGGGATTATCCAACGGCGTCCAGCCTCCCGCAGATCCAGACTGTGACCTAACCCCTAATCTCCTAGGTTATCTGACCTATAACGCAGGAATTGGTGCCGCCGTTGGTCAATTTACGGTCGTCAAGGTCTACTATCAGCACGATCCGATCACACCTTTCGGCAATTTAGATTGGTTTGGCGGTGGCAATGGGAATGCCCCGAGCGTGATGATGAGTCGTGCGATTTTCTAATGATTCTACATAATTCCCGTCGTCCACAATGGAACTTGAGTTCCCCCTGAGGCGCCTCTACTTGAAATTGTCAGAATAAAATTTTCTGTACCTCTTCCATACTATCATGCCGTTTACTGATTGATCCTCCTGTCGAGTCATAGATTTTCCCCACCGTCAACCCAAACAACCACCTACTGTAGATTTCCAAATTTCCCTAAGAACAAAACGACAAGAAGTAGGCCTATCAAAAGTTTAAGAGTAGATACCCAAGGACTCACGCCCCGTGGCCCTTAAAATTCAAACTTGAGCTGAATGTGGCCTTTGTCCACTCGTTCTTGGTGTTCTACGTCACGTCGAATAACCGCCTCCATTAACTCAAGGGTCGAAGAAAAGAACCTGGGAGACCACAACACCGCCCCCCAGTACGTCCGCTTTGGCTCGGGGGACCGGGGACAAAGTTGTCGACGTAAATTCGCTTTCATCTTGTCCACAATGCTCGACATCGCCTATTTTGGAGTGTTGCCACCATATGAATATGGTCAATCTGCACATCCAATTGTTGTACACCCACATCGGGTTATTCCTGCTGAATCTGAGGTACATGCTCCTGTACACAAATCCCGATCTCCCTCCCAAAATACGTCGGCGATATTTTAGGGATCTATACCACGTGATACTGATCCTAATACGCACCATGGGCACTGAGGCGGACTTCTATATCCTAAAGCGTATTAACACTTTTCAGCGAATCTGTGATCAACGCAACATTGATAAAAAAGTGAACACCACATCCAGCTTGTCGAACTGCGAGAAGAATCGGCGAAATCCCTTTAGTGGGCAGAAGAGCTGCTCCATTCCGTTGGTTCTACAGCTCCCGATTGTCGGTCCACGGCTCTCGGCTGTTGCTTTTCTTAGGGACCACGGAGAGGCAGCCAGATGAATCCTGATGGTCCACCCCCCGCGCAGGATTGTCCATTTGCAAGTTCCTAGTTGGCCGGCTCAATTGTTGATGCCATTTTAGGGAGACAACTCGTCAACCAAGAACATAAATCAGGCTAACGCAGCAATACACATAATGATTGAGAAAGTAAGAACCCTGGTTTTCCATTAATTTTCCTGCTCCCACCAACCCCAATGCTGTCACCACATCAAAGCTCCCTCAATCTTTCTCCTCCATTTTTGTACACGCGTTTATCCTAGTGCCACCTCGCAAGTAGTTGACTGTGACAGTCAGGAGCCAACTCTTTCAACTAGTAAAGTTCCCCGCCCAAAGGGCGGGGCTTTTCGAAACCCTTCAAGCAACTTCATCTGATGAAACACCTTACACCTCGTCGGTTATTTTCAGACCCACATCAGATGCTCATTCGTCTCTTCAACTCTATGGCTGGTTCGTCTACCCAACGTGCGCTTCTCATATCACAATCTGGATCGGCCTCCAGCCGACTGAATGTTTCCTCCCCGCCCAAAGGGCAGGGCTTCCACATTCGCTTTAGTGACAGGTCTTTTCAACTCAGACAACCTCCATATGGATATTGAACACTCAAGGTTGCACTAGGATTTTTCCGATAAGAGTACCCTGGGGCTAGTGGGGGACGGACCGGCCCTGTCCGCTCATGTTCTTTAGTTGTGGTGTTATTGTGAACACCGCCTGCAGGTCATTTTGAGGAGAGAGGCGATGGTGCAACAGAACGTTCTCATTTTCATTGTCAGCTACAATGCAGATACAACCATTACAAGTGTCTTGTCTAGAATTCCTGCTGAGCTTTTTCGCAATCAGAATATTCACGTTGAAGTGCTCATTATCGACGATGGTTCGTCGGACAAAACGATCGACGAATGTCATGTCTTTCGTCAGCATTACCCTGACGTGCCGTTGACCATTCTCGTCAATCCTCAAAACTTGGGGTATGGCGGCAATCAAAAACTTGGCTATCAGTACGCGATTGACCACGACTTCCATGTGGTCTGCTTGCTGCACGGGGATGGTCAATATGCGCCAGAAGAGATACCGAAGCTACTAAGGCCTCTGCTCAATGGAGACTGTGAGGCCGTCTTCGGTTCAAGAATGATAGAGTCTGGCGCTGCACTTAAGGGCGGAATGCCTCTCTATAAATACTACGGCAATAAAGCACTGACTTGGCTCCAGAACAGCATTGTGGGCACAAACCTCTCGGAATATCACAGCGGGTATCGGCTTTATTCTGTCCCAGCCCTCAAAATGCTTCCCTTTGAATACAATTCGAATGGATTTGATTTCGACACCGATATCATTATCCAACTCCATTATGCTGGGTTTCGCATTCAGGAAATCCCAATTCCTACCTTCTATGGCGACGAGATTTGTAATGTGAACGGCATTCCTTACGCCTTCAACATACTATCCTCCTGCATCGCCAGCCGAATACAAACGTTGAGTCTGTTCTACAATCGCAAATTTGACCTTCAAATCAACAATGAACAATATCAACCAAAATTTGATTTTTTTTCTTCACACTCTCTGGCCCTGAACGCGGTAAATGCTCATGAACGACTACTTATTCTTGGTTGTGGTTCCGCCGCACTTGTCGCTCCGTTTGTCAAAAAAGGCTGCCGAGTGAGCGTGCTCGATCGATATATTTCCCTTGAGTTGGAAGCCCTGAGCGAGCATTGTGCCGAGGTGAATCTTAACGAGTTTGACTTCAAGGATCTTCCCGACGCTCCCCTCTACACCACCGTCTTAGCATTAGATATCATTGAGCATCTCGTATCTCCGGAAAATTTCCTTGAAGACCTGAGACAGTCACCTTGCCTGCGAGGATGCCGCCTCATTCTGACGACACCCAACGTCACCTTTCTGCCTCTGCGGTTTATGTTTCTCTTTGGTTTCTTTAATTACGGAAAGAGAGGCATTCTTGATCGAACGCACACCAGGCTGTTTACCTTCAGTTCCTTACAACGCATGCTCCGACAGGCTGGCTTCACTATCACCTCCTTACAAGGGATTCCCGCGCCCTTTCCCCTAGTTGTTGGACGGAAATCCTGGATCGGACAATTCCTGTTAAAGAGCAACCAAATCATGGCCATGATCTTGCCTGGCGTCTTTTCGTATCAAATATACTGTGAAGCCACACCATCTCCGACAGTCAATGAGTTGCTCGCACGGACCATCGAACATTCGCTCGAAACTGTTCCATCTCAAGAAATCACTCGATGTTAACACCGGATATTCGAGAAAAATCACTCACCTGGATTTCAATTTTCGTCACGGTGACGCTCATCAATGGAGGGCTCCTCTGGTGGTATCACGACCGCACCTGGTGGGGCCCCGACGATGGCCAGCTCGCCCATGTCGCCGAGCGTCTCTTGGGTGGCGAAGTGCTTCACCGCGATATCCAGGATGTTCGACCAGGATACATAAACTTTATCAACGCAGCCGCCCTGTATGTTTTTGGGCCGAGCCTGCTCAGCTTGCGTTACCCCCTGGTGCTCATCGCCCTTGCCCAATCGGCCCTGTTGTTCTTTCTCTTCCGGTCGCACGGGGCCATGCTGGCTGGAGCCCTCTCCCTGGGTTCCGTGGCACTCGGGGTGCTGCACTACATCAATCCCAATCACCATTGGTATGCGTTATTCTTGACCGTGCTGCTCATCTGCCATTTGGTCTGGACCCCACGGACCAGTCGCTGGTATCTCCCACTCGCGGGCCTGCTTATCGTCACCATCGGATTGATGCGGCACCTGACGGGCGCGTTCGTGGGCATGGGCACGCTTTCCTTTCTGCTCTTTGCGGAGGCGCAAGAAAGCAGAGAGTCTTTGCCCATGCGCGAGCAGTGGATGGGACGTCTCCTTTATGGTGCGATGCTGGCCCTGCTCGCCCTGTACCTCGTGCAAGCAACCGATTTTCTAGCCTTTCTCATGTTTGGCCTTTGGCCAGTAGGGTTTTTGGCCTGGCAGCTCACCGCAGTTCCCGTGCCCAACACCAGAACGATTCGTATCTTCGGAGGACTGTGTCTGGGTATGGCGATCGGTACCGTACCCCTTCTTGCCTATCACGTGGTGAACGGGTCCCTCGCCGCGATGATCGACGACAACGTGGTTCGGGCTTTCGATACCCTCAACTGGAATTTGGGCAAGGAAGTAAAGTATTGGATGCTGCCCTTAGGCGCGGCCGTCCAATTCGGCAATAGCCCGGGATTATTCAGCCTCCTGAATGCTATGTACTTTCTGGCTGTGCCACTCTTGGCGGCACTCAACGGGTTCCTATTGTTTCTGGCTTTGCGCCACAGAGCATTAAACATCTCACTCGCCTTGCCTATTCTGGCGGCATTCTACGGCTTAGTGGCGCTCTTCATTCAAGTCCCTATCTATTTGCATTGGACGTCCATACTATCAATTGCGGGATCACTATGGGTCCTTGTTGAGTTGAAACCTAAGTGGAAACTTCCTATGAGCACGATGCTCGTAATTCTGTCAGGAGTCAGCATCGCCTTCCATGCCGGTGTGCCGATCCGGAGTTCTATCATGAATTTCATTAGCACCGAAAAGCTTGAACTCTTCGACAGTCGCCGCAAGCTACCAAAAGTGGATCTGTGGATTAGGGGGAACTCGCTGGAAGCGTACAAGAAGGTTGTTCGTATCATTGAGGAAGAGACAGATCCAGATGACTACCTCTTCGCGGTTCCGAACAATGCCGAGCTCTATTTTATGACGGAGAGGCGCAATCCATTTCGATTCTTCAGCACGGACCACGGTGTGCTGTGTGAAGCAGAAGTACAACACGTTATCCAAACCTTGGAAAGGCTTCGTCCTCGCATCATCACCTTTGCCCCAGGTTCACAAAGGAACACCCCTCACTCATTGGCCATCATGGAACACGTCCGTAAGCACTCACGTTTGCTCTCCAAAGACTCGTTTTTCGAGGTATACCGCTATGGGGAACTGCAAGCTTCCCCGTCAAGTGGACAGTTCATACATAGAGTTTCAAGGCGGTGATTGGGCATACGTGCAGGGGCGGCGCCCTGCAGTGACACATGCGGACGTTGCTCATTGTAGATGGGCATCCGCTGAGCCGTGATCTCCCGCACCTGCTCCAAACTCTGAAACAGATAGAGATTGAGTACCTCATTCCGATACGTGCGATTGAAGCGTTCGATAAAAGCATTCTGCGTGGGGCGGCCAGGTTGAATGTGATAGATCAGCACTCGGTTCGCCTTTCCCCACTCGTGCAGCTGGTGCGACAGAAATTCTGGGCCGTTATCCACTCGGATCATGTGGGGTCACTCTCGGTCCGCTTTCAGGCGGTCCAGCACCCGAATCACCCGCTCAGTTCTGAGGGATGTGTCCACTTCAATGGCCAAGACTTCCCAATTAAAATCATCGAGAAGATTGAACGTGCGAAACCACGTGCCGTGAGACAAGGCATCGCTCATAAAATCAGCTGACCACACCTCGCTCGGGCCCTCTGGAACAAACGCTGGGATGGAGGGCCGACCTGGCAGTCGGCGCGTCGTCCGGCACGGATGATTCAGGTCCAACTGTCGAGAGACGCGATAAATGCGTTTGTGATGCCAGGGATGTCCGAGAATCCGTAAGCGCTTCATGTATTCCCACACCCCCAGCCTCAACCAAGTCCTTGAGGGCCTCAATCACTGTCGCATCTCGGGCGTGCCAATCAGCTGGTGCACGGTAATAGGCTGAACAGGTCAGGTCAACGGCGGCTCAACTCCGAACCATTGGGACGCCATGGGTCTCCTGCATGGTGTTCACCGCCGCCCGTTTGTCGGACGAGGTTAACGCTTTTTTTCGATCAAATCCTTGAACGCGCAATTCTCTACCGCCAGATCGGCATACAGGCGTTTGAGCTTCGCCAATTCGCTCTCGGTCTCTTTGAGACATTAAAGATCTGAGGCTTCCAGCCCGCCGTATTTGGCTTTCCAGTTGTAGTAGATGGCATCACTAATCCCATGCTCGCGGCACAGGTCTTTGACTTTGAGGCCAGCCTCGCCTTGTTTCAAGATGGCGACAATTTGTGTTTCGTTAAATCGACTCGTTTTCATAGAAACCTCCTGAGTCAATTGCGCCAGAAAGCTCTACTTTTGGCCTGTCCTCAATTCGGGGAAGCTTACAATGCCTCTTCTTCTATCGATCTTTGGTAATTTGTACGTTTTTTAACAGTAGGAATAGTTTTGGGCCATCTAGGCTTTGGGGCTGCTCCACAGCTTTTCGACTCTATGGTCCCCTATGATCAGGCAGTGTTTGTAGGAACAATGTTCATGTTTATTTATTGGCTATTCATCAATATCTATCATTATTTCATTGATAACATCATTTGGAGAAGAGAAAATCCTGACACCAAACGTTTTCTGTTCGGCTCTTCCTAATCAGTTTTACCTTCTAAAGCTTATCACTGCTGTCCCGTTAACAGAAACAAAACAGGCTTCACTCTCAATGAACTGTTACAATGGGCAAGCGCGCAAACACTGTAAACAAAGGAGATTGCAGTCTTGGCCCATTACAACACGGTATTCTCACAATTACTCAGATATATTCCTAGACATGAATTCGAGACCCTTGCCAACCGACACCATGCAGGTCGTTCTTTCCGCACGGCATCCCGGTGGTCGCCGTTCGTCACGATGGCCATCGCCCAACTGGCAGGGCGGAACAGCTTGAGGGATATTGTTGAGAATATTTCTGCACAGGCACAGCGGCTCTATCATCTTGGCAGTGCCAAGCTCTCTCGCTCCAATCTCTCTCGTATCAACGAAGACAAACCCTACGCTCTGTACGAGGCCCTGTTCGGGAAACTCCTGAGTCGGTGTCGGGGACTATCCTCTGGCCACACGGTTCGCTTTAACAACCCGTTGTATTCAATGGACGCCTCGACCATTGACCTGTGTCTGGAGGTTTTTCCGTGGGCCGAGTTCCGTTCGCCCCAAGGCGCCATCAAGCTGCATGTGGGCTTGAATCACGACGGCTATCTCCCCGAGTTCGCGACCATCACGGATGGCAAGACCAGTGATATTGCAGTGGGGCGTACCGTGGAGTTTCCCAAAGGCAGCATGGTGGCCATTGATCGTGGCTATAATGACTACGCCTGGTATAACCAATTGACCGAGCAAGGCATCTTCTTTGTGACCCGCCTCAAGTCCAATGCGAAATCTCGCGTGGTCAGCCGTCGCCCCATTTTGCTCGACAAAGGACTCACCAGCGATCACCCCATTGCGTTCACGGGGACTCAGACGGCAAAGACATGCCCCATTCACCTGCGTCGTGTCGGGTCTCGTGACCCGGCAACCGGCCGACACTATATTTTCCTGACCAATAATTTCACATTGGCGGCCAAGACCATTGCTGACATTTATAAGGCGCGCTGGCAGGTGGAGTTGTTTTTCAAGTGGGTTAAACAGAACCTGAAAATCAAATCGTTCATCGGAACCAGTAAGAATGCCGTGCTGACACAAATCTGGATGGCTTTGTGCGTGTATCTCCTCCTGGCATTCATCAAGTTTCAGGCAAAGCTGCAGAGAAGTCTGCAACAAATGCTGCGTGTCTTGCATCTCAATCTGTTTGAAAAACGAGAGCGGATCACCTTGCTGCGAGGTGATCCGTTTCACGATGGGAATACCGACATCAACCAGATGTCTTTGCTGTGAAAGTTAACGGGACAGCAGTGAAAGCTTATCCAAGTCGGCATACCCTGGCTTGGAATTGCAGACATGTCAATATCCTATTTTTTTCTTTCCCTACTGACACTGACGTTCCTACGTTAAACCAACACAGATATTAGAGAACCTCTAAAAACCCCTGACTTTGACCGCCATCGCCTCGATTGCTGGCAGAGAAGTTTTTGCAATGGGGTTGGCTGACGGGCAAGCAGGCCTCTGAGAGGCGATGTAGTGGTCTAGTTGAATGGGACACCTGGAAAGGGGATGATATCCCTCAGGAGGTGTTCAATGGAAACGACACGACGACAGTACACGGCGGAGTTCAAGCGAGACGCCGTGGCCCTGGTCCTGGAGCATGGCTATGTGATGACGGTGGCCGCCCAGAACTTGGGGATCACAGCCAAATTACTCTCGCGCTGGAAGCGCGAACAGCAGCACCATCAGGACGCCGCCTTTCCCGGCCAAGGGCATCAAACGCCCGAGCAAGCCGAACTGCGCCGGTTACGCGAGGACAATCGGCGACTGCGGATGGAGCGCGACATCTTAAAAAAAGCCACGGCCTTCTTCGCGACCCACAGCACCTGAGATATCCCTTCATTCACCGAGAACGGCAGACGTATCCTGTGCAGCTGCTCTGTGCCGTGTTACAGGTGAGTGCCAGCGGCTATTATCGGTTTGTGCACCGCGGAGGAGGCCGGGCGCAGCCGGATCCCGCGCTGCTTCTCCAGGTCCAGCGCCTTCATCGAGCGTCCCGTGGGACCTATGGCTCACGACGGCTGTGTGTGGCCTTGCAGCAGGCGGGGTATGCCGTGGGTCGCTTTCGGACACGGACACTCATGCGCCAGGCGAACCTGAAGCCGCGACGCCTGTGGCGCTGTCCGCAGACGACCGATAGTCGTCATGCCTTGCCCATTGCGCCCAATGTGCTCAACCGCCAATTTGCGGTCGCGGCGTCTAATCGCGTGTGGGGCAGTGATATCACCGCCCTCTGGACTCTGGAAGGGTGGCTGTACATCGCCATTGTGGTGGATCTGTTTTCTCGCAAAGTCGTGGGGTGGGCGTGGGCGGCCTCCATGGCGACGGAGGGTGTAAAATAAACTGTGTAACTGGTTATCATGACGGTTCCATTGACGAAGGAGGAATTGATGACCAAAGCCAAGGCCCCAAGCAAAACCGATGTGCTGTTAGAGGAATTGCTAGAAGGCTGTCAGACGCCTGAAGACATTTTTGGTAAACATGGATTAGCAAAACACCTGACGAAGCGACTGGTCGAACGCGCCCTGCGGACGGAACTCACGGAGCACTTGGGCTATGCCCCGCATGCTCCTGCCGACCGTCACTCCGGCAATGTCCGCAATGGGACCACGCCGAAAACGGTGCAGACCTCCAACGGCGCCCTGCCCCTCCAGGTGCCGCGTGATCGCCAAGGCAGTTTTGAGCCCCTGTTGGTCCCCAAACGGCAACGACGGTTGGAGGGCTTTGACGAGAAAGTGCTAGCGTTGTATGCCCGGGGGCTCACGACGCGCGATATTCAAGGGCACCTAGAAGAACTCTATGGCGTGGAGGTCTCGCCCACGCTCATTTCGACCATCACTGATGCGGTGTTGGAGGATGTGCGGATGTGGCAGAGTCGTCCGTTGGACGCCGTGTATCCCATTCTGTATTTCGATTGCCTGTTTGTGAAATCGCGGCAGGAGGGCGTCGTCAAGAATAAAGCCGTGTATGTGGCCTTAGGGGTGAACCTGCAGGGAGAGAAAGAACTGCTGGGCCTGTGGATCAGTGAGACGGAGGGGGCCAAATGCTGGCTGTCGATCTTCACCGAACTCCAGCAGCGGGGTGTCGAGGATTGTTTTGTGGCCTGCGTCGATGGGCTCAGCGGCTTACCCGAAGCCCTAGAGACCGTCTTCCCACAAGCCCAGGTGCAATTGTGCATTGTCCATAAGGTGTAGTGGTCCAGTGAAAATGGACCACTACAGGAACACGGTCTCAAGGGCTGGGCGAAAGGTTTCCCAGGGCACATGCACCGCGAGCGCGTCCAAGGGATCCCCCTTTTGACTGAGGGCTGCATACCGAGTGGCAAGATCACAAAAGCTGAGTTGGCGCGGTGTCAACATACAAAATCCTCCTTGGGTGGAGTATCGCAAATCAGCGTCCGCGTGTCAGGGGGTTTTAGAGATGCCCATTAATAGAAGAAGATCGCTAGTGAGTTAAGAAGGGTTGTGGAGGAGGGCGTTGACTTCTTGAAGGCGGCCGTGGGCTTTGATGGCGGCTTGGCTTTGTGGGTGAGTACGGACAAGTTGCTGAAAGACGGAACGAGCCATGGAGGGCTGTTGGAGTTCGAGATGTGAATATCCAATTTTGAGGAGAGAGGCTGGGACTTTATTGCTGGACGAATAAAAGGTAAACACTCGTTCAAATTCGTCAATAGCTTCATGAAAACGCCGTTGCCCATAGTAGCATTCGCCCAACCAATATTGACTATTCGCCGCGAGCGGAGAGCTTGGAAACGTGCGAAGAAATCCTGAAAAATATTTGGCTGCCCCTCCATACTTTTTTGCTCGTAACAAATTCAAGGCTTGCTGATACGCCACTCGCTCATTCTGCGTAATTTTCTGCACAGAAGAATTTGAAGCTGCTGGGGATGATGGCGTCAAAATTGGAGGAGGTGAAGACGCATACGCGACAGCCGATCCCGCCACTACATCTTGCGAACTTCGATGTGATAGCATCGAGGCTTCCGAGGTCCTTTCTCGTGAAGAATGGACGTTCGCTGGAAAGACCGACTTCGTCGCTTTTCGATCTAGAGGCGACGGGAGAGAAGAAGATATAGGAGGAGGCAAAGAACGGTCGGCTCTGGTCTGCTGAGAATCCCGAGAACGCTGTTGCTCGTATGCGTCTAATCGTCCACTAAACGTTGTGCTGATTTGGTCTAACGTTCCAATGACGGTTTGGATATGTTGCCGAACATCCTTCACATCTTTTTGAACATGTTGATAGTGCGTATCCTGCTGTTGCCCGAGACGATCAACTTGCTGTTGTAATGTAGCAACCTGCTGTTCCTGTTTCGCCACATTTTGGCGAAGCGTCGTTAACACTTGTTGATAGTCCACCAACGACGTGCGAAACTCTCCGAGTTTCCCCCCTTGTTCTGCTCGAATGTGTTCTTCCGCCGTTAATTGGGTTCTCAGTTCTTTCACAAGGGGTTCTATCACTCCCTGCGATGCCTGAACTTTTGACTCAACCGTTTGTATTTTTGTGTCAAGTAAGGCGAATTTCTGATCAAGCTCTCCAACTAGGTGCTGATTTTTTTCGATCGTTCCACGTACTTGAGATAAATCCGTGTCTTTCAACGTAGCCACTTGGTCCATGACTTCGGCACGAGTGTGCAGCAATTCTTGGATTTCCACTCGTTGACCGGCAATGAGAACATTGGCTTTCTCTAACGCAACATTGGCATCAGTGACAGCCTGTTGAAGCGAATTTTCACTTTTGTCGAGTTGCCCAATCTTGGCATCCAATTCCCGTTTAATACGAACAACATCAGCCTGCTGTGCGACGCATCCTGAAACAATTATGCTAAGACCGAGTATGACGGCTAACGAACTCCCCCACCTAAGCATGGGGCACGCTTGGCTTATTTCGTTGGTATAACTGGTTCTCATTTCACTTTATTTCCAAAGCGAGGCCGTGCTTCATCAGATGACCCTGATTACCGCATGGCTGTGGACGCGACTCTAATTCCTAAAACCAAGTGAGCTCGTCGATTTTTTTGGTAACAGGGTTCCGTCGGATCCCAACAGGCCGGATTGTCTTTTCCAAAAGACATAACCTTCAACCGCTCACTCGACACGCCCAAACTGGTGAGAAAAGATTTGGTTCGAACTGCACGTTTCTCACCCAGGACATAGTTATACGAGGACGTGCCTCGACCATCACAGTGCCCTTCAATGGTCACCTCGGCCTCTGGATGGACTTTTAGCCATTCAGCATTGGCCATCAAAACACGTTTGGCATCTTCGTTCAATTGAATACTATTAAAATCGAAATGAACGTCTTCCAATCCGCTTTTCGCCGTGAACTGCTCTGCACGGGTCCGATTGAGCCAATAATCATTCGGAGACCCACCCCCGACTCCATCATTGCCAAACTGCGGGTCCTCTTGAATCAACGATTCGCCATCTAGCAAATCAGAGAATGTGCCGGACTCATTGGGGAAGTACCCTTCACCACCAGTTTTGCCCTTGGAAGACGTGAGATCCGATGCAGTTGGTTGGTGGGCCACCATCCGATTTTTATTGAATTTCTTGGAATGTGCCTGACTCCCATGCGATGAGCGATGTCCACACCCCATGGCTAATATGACCATTACCAACACAAGGCCCCACGCTAATATTCTTATAGGTTGCAGTCGAACGATCATGGATCAATACTCCTTTTCTCGCACCAACGAATGGGCCGAATCTTCTCAGCGCACAACATCCCTGTTAGGCAAATAGCAAAAACAAGACCAAAAGATATTTCCGAAGGGTTATCAGCCTAAAAACATCCATCTGTACCAAAACAAGACGGCGATGATCTTTGCCAACACAGGCGTTGACGTTGACACAACATCGCAAAAATTCACGTGTTAACGCGGGCAGTTACGAATTTGAAATCTTTTTTGAAGCACCAACGAATGGTTGACGTATCCAACGCACAATTAGGTCGAAGGGAAGGCATATTGGAGGGAACAGCCTACGAATCGTATTCCACACCATGCACAGCAGAAAAATACAGCACGAAGCTTTTTCTCAACAATCGTGCTTTTTCCTCAACGGAAGGAAAGCTCCCTGCTATTCCCAAGAAGAATGTCTGGGATGGGAAAATTCTGAGGAAAGAAAGAAGAGAGAGAGCTGAACGAGCTCTTATTCGACATTCCATTCTTGCGTCGCAAAATACCAACGCTGGCCACCAAAATTTTTGGCACGATACATGGCCTGATCGGCAATCGCTAAAAGACGGCGGGGATCGGTGGAATCTTTTGGGGAAACCGCAATGCCAATGCTGAGTTGTACGGGAATATCTTGCCCATCCAAGTGAATGGGTGTTGTCAGGCAATCCACGATTTTCTGGGCCACCTGCCGAATGTCCTGAATCCGATCAAGTCCTTGCAAAATAATCGTAAACTCATCTCCACTTAAGCGGGACACCGTATCCGTGGTTCGAACACAGGTCACAAGCCGCTTGCCCACCATTCGCAATAAGCGATCCCCCATTGGATGCCCATATTGATCATTAATGGATTTAAAATTATCCAAATCCAAAAAGAGGAGCGCCAGCAAGGTCCCATCCCGCCGAGCCTGCGCCAGAGCCAACTGCAACCGATCTTCAAACAACATCCGATTGGGCAAATCTGTTAAGGCATCATGATAGGCCTGATGCTTCATTTGCATTTCTGTCACAGCACGAGCGGTCACATCATGGAGTATTCCCACAAAATGGGTGATCTTGCCCTCGGCATCTAACAATGGTGTCAGCACCTGTTCAAAGACGAGTGATTCTCCATGACTCCCTTTCTCCATCACCTCCGTCTTCACGCACCCGATCTCAGTGGCGGAAGACTGGATATTCGACCAGACCTCCTGCAATTGTGCATGAGGAAAAGAACGCAACGGCTCACCCAACACCTGCCCAGACGTCACACCCAATAACTTCAAATAAGCCTGGTTCGCCCATTCCACACGACCGTGCGGATCAGTCACGCACACAGCATCATGGACAGAGGTCATCACGGCACTATGAAGACGTAATTGTTCCATTTCCATGCCATGAGCCATCAAGCGTTCAATGAGATGTCCGAGGCCTTCCAACCATTCTCGAACAGAGAGATCAAACCCGTTGGGAATTTTCGAACACACGACGAGTAAACCAGAGAGATCACCGTGCCTAAAAGGTAAGGAATACGCTTCCTGTAGATGAAAACCAGTTGGGAACCAGGAAAATTCACCGGTATTCGGAGTCTCATGTGAGACCAAAGAACCTTCGGAGGCGACACAGGCTTGGGCCAACATCTCTTGTCGAGAAATGGCTGCCCACCAGCGCTGACCCTGTGCGTCCCAATCCATTTCTGAGGTCACGGCTTGGGCTCGCAATTGAATGCGTTGGCTCTCTCGAACGGTCGCAATCCACACAAAGGGATAACCAAAGGTCTGGACCAACCCTTCACAAATGCGTTTCAAGCTCTCATCAAGGCATTGCCCCTTCAAGAGGTCGGTTTCAAGACCTTGGATGAGCTGATCGAAGGAATGAGAAGGAACCGAATCACGGTGCTCACGTAAGTCCCAATGCCAAGCCGTCACTGTGCGAGAGTGGTCCAATAGGGGGGTAACCGAACACAGCACCTTTTTTATGGCCGCTCCTGATAGATCCATAGTCACAAGCCAGGTCAGAGCGTTGTAAGGCGGCTTTTCCGTCTTCAATTGCTGTCGAATCAACCGCCATTCCTCGTAGGGAATGCAATCCGCTAACGACATCGTCCCGATAGTAGCCAAATCCAATCCCAACGCATCAACCGCCGCATCATTGGCCATCTGAACCACGCCATTACAGGAAGTGATCACATGAATGGGGCCTCTTGAAAGAGGTAAAGAATGGGGGGCAAGAGGCAAAGCTGAAAGAGGAGAAGCCGTACCCAGTTCCCCATTAATATGATTGGTGTCGATCGACTCGGCAAGAATATGATGGAGTTGTCCAGATAATCGTTGAAGCGCCTCACTTAAGGCTTGGTCTGACTCAGATTCCAGATCATGGGATTCAGCCTGAAGATCCCGTAAGGATTGTTCGAGTAATTGCTGAAGTTGATAAAATGTGTCCATGGGTCCGGTCACCTCTGCACGCGGAACGGGAAAACGATCTGTGGGATGTGAAATCTGAAAAGCCACGTTACAGTATCCTTTGTGGAAACATCTAGAACATCAACCCATCAAAAGAGGGAGCCTCTCTTGAAAATGGTGCGCGGATGGGATACCCCATAAGCGCTAACTTGTTTATTCCTATTCGAAATAGTCCGTTAACTGGACTGGTCGTTGTCGCGGACGCTCCGCTAATGCTCTCGAGACATGATTCCAATCATGGAGCGCCTCAGACAATGACCACTGCGGTTCGATGGCGCGCTTCATCTGGTTGAGGAGGAACCCAAATTCACGCCACGCACTGGGTGGCTGGTGATTCTTCCACTCCATATCCCCAGGGGGAAATAGATTCCGCATGCGCCAGCAACTTCTCAATAAGCAGGGCCACGAGGAGCTTGCCATACAGCCACGCTTTGGCGCTTTCATCATCGGATTTGGGGAGATGGCCCAGTTGTGCCAGCGACTTAAAGCGCTTGAAGACCAGCTCCACCTGCCAGCGGATTCGATACCACTGCAACACCTCTTGTGCTGGGAAGGCTTTCTCTGGAAAGGTGGTGAAAAGAATGACGTACTTGGCGTACTCCAGCGTACAGGGCTTGACCTGTGTGCCCTTCCTCGCAGCCGTGCGGCGAACCGTGGCTTGGGCACAGTGAATCGCGTGCTTGGATTTCCGGATCACGCACAGCCGCCCTGGTATCCTTGACCCGGCTTCGAGAACGAGCACCGGCCAGGACTTGGCCGCCCCTGCCTTCTTGAGCGATGAGACGGTCTTGAGTAAGTCAAAAGATGTCCCGTGTCGGTTGTGTAACGGCAGGCTGGCCGTATTGACTCGCACGGTGACGTACGCGCCCTTTGCGACAACATATCGAATGCCTTTGGCTGTGGAGTACCCGCGATCCGCCAGGATATACTCTCCTGCCCCAACAGGAAACTGCGTCAACGACTCACCTGTCCCTTGCCCCTCAGTCTCGGTGAGTTTCAAAAAATCACAGGCCAACGAGGGGAGACAGACGCTATAGTGAATCCGCCAGAGACTCCCGGTTTTGCCAGGTTCCTTCACGGTGGTGGCATCAACCGCTCTCACCTGAAACCCGCCAGTGGAGGAGATGCTCACTCCTCGCTCTTGAAATAAGGCCACGCATAAGGCGTAGAGCCATTTCCTGGATTTCCTCAATCGTTTCAGCAGCGCGACGTCAGACAGGTCAGCCAACCCAGCTTTTTTGGCCCGCACCACCGTTTCACGAAGTGAATGCCCACACCCAAGATGAATCAAGAGCGTACGCAAGAGACTCTCGGCCGATTTATTCTTCCGCAATCCCTTTAAGGCGCCCGTACCTACTGCCAGCTTCTCCCAGTCATCTGGGAAAAATGACCGTAAAAGGGTCCAGTCTTCGTCCATGGGTTCTCCTCCATAGAATGTCTGCCGCTATGGTAGGGGACTTGCCGAGATAAATCAATAAACAAGTTAGCGCTTATGATGGGATACCCCCCCTTAGACATTCACAGGCTGAAATTGTGCTTCATCACGCATTGTGGCGCGTATCTGTTAAACAATCAATGAGGGAGCGCCAACAATCCTGCTTCAACATCAACCTGGGCTTGTGAATAGCGTGCCAGAGTCCCCACATCCGACCAATAACCGGCATGAACGAACCCCAACAATGGAGAACCATCAGCAAGGGCATTCGTATAGGAATCAATAATCGAAAAAGGCTTCCCATTTAGGGCATCGTCAAAAATAGAAGGATGAAGAATATGGACGCCTGCAAACATTCGCGTATGAGCCACCGTTGGTGAACCAACCCTGTCACGTCCCTGGCCATTGATGCGAAGAATGGCTTCTTGGGAATCTGACTCCACGGCTCCCCATCGTTCAGCCTGCGGATCATCGCGAAGGACAAGGGTCGCCACCCCATTACGAGAACGATGAAATTGTAAAAGGGCTGGCAGATCCAACCCGATGAGGGTATCCCCATTGATGACCAGAAAAGACTCCCCTTCAAAAAATTCTTCTGCCGCTTTCAACCCACCACCGGTCCCTAATAACGCGGGTTCATGGGAATAAGCAATGTGCATATCCCAACGTGCCCCATCACCTAACGCCTCTTCAATCATTGAGCCTAAATAATGCAGATTAATGATGACATCTCGAATGCCCCCCGCACGCAACAGCAACAGGTTCCACACGATCAACGGCGTTCCCCCAACCGGCAACAAGGGCTTGGGAATCGTCTCAGTGAGCGGCCGAAGACGCATACCCAACCCGGCCGCGAGAATCATCGCTTTCATCATCGATAACTTACTGCCATTCAGGAACGTAGGGGGAGAGGTGTTTCAATAACCGATGGAGCTGGGGGTATTTCATTAAATTGGCACGAACATTCTGTAAGGTCCGAGGAATAGATTCAAGAAAATTCGGATTGCCCTTCACGCGGTCAATATACACAAATCGTCCAGCCGCCTTCAAATTGCGTTGGATGCTCGAGTAATCAAACAGTCGACGAAACGTGTCAGCATCGTTCAAGAACATCACTGAATGTTGCGATGAAGGAAGGGCCTGACACATCTTCTCTTGGTAATAGACGAGCAACTCATCAATCAACGACTCATTCAGCGCGATATACGAATCGCGCAGGAGCGAAGCCAAATCGTAGGTGACGGGGCCCAGTAATGCATCCTGAAAATCAATCACGCCAAGCTGATCACCATCCACCATCAAATTGCGAGAATGAAAGTCTCGATGCGTGAATACTTTCGATTGCGCAACCAACCATTCCGCAATCTTTTGAAATTCCTCGCGGATAACAAGGGCGTCAGCATTGCCCAGTGCTTTGTTCTGACGGGCCTCAACGCCATATTCCAAAAAATGATCGAATTCCCACAGATACAATGGAGCATCAAAGGATCGAGAAAATGCAAGGCAGGGAGATTTGGAGGGAACCGAAGCCTGCACATGCAGTTGCACCAACACATCAATCGCTTGCCGATAGAGCCGTTCAATGGTAGCGCCTGATGCCCCCTCGCAAGCCTGGGCCAGCGTCACATCGCCAAAATCTTCCAGAAAGAGCAACCTTCCTACTTCATCATAAAAATATAAAACCGGCACCGGAATGTCGACCGCGCGTAAGTGCTTCAAGACATTGATAAACGGCAACTCTGAAATCTCTAGTTCCTTTCCACTGACCGCTTCTTCAGAGGCCTTAAATCCTTCAGCCGCAGCTAATTGCATCAGAATGAGCGAGTGAACGGGAGCCCCAGAAAGGTGCACGCGATAATACCGACGATTCGAAGCATCGCCAGCCAACGGCACACATTGGTCAAAGCTAGCCGAAAACGGAAGGGAATTGTGAAGCGTGGTAGAAAGACGTGGAAGATTCAGGGAAGGCGTCGCGAAAGATTTTTGAGATCCCATTCTGGCCGATTATACGATCCCCCTCACTTCTTGTCATCCAGAAGAACAAAGAATTTCAGGGGGCAGACTCAAAAAATTATATCAAACGACTAAATATATCAAATGGGTACAATTCGTTTGGGCCTCTCCTTGATTATAAAAATAAAGACCTCTACGCAGAATTTTTGAGACAAGATTGGTCCCAAATCAGCAATTTTTTCTTGGGGCGTAAGGGCTCACCAGGAAGAGAAGTATTGACCTGAAAAAAATAGACTCGTAGATACAAGAGATGCTGCAAGGGTTCATGCGAGGCATTCCATTCTCGACAGAGATACCCACCAAGATTTTCTCGCTGTTCTTCATGTTCCTTTTGAGCAACTTCTTGTAAATATTTTCGCCACCGGTAGCTCGGATAGGGATATTCCGCGAAAGTGGAGTCATCTAACTGAGGGGCCTGCATACGATGATTAAAGACATCTACCTCGGTCCCATCAATCAATCGTCCTGGCATCACAAACCACCCATCATATTTTCGAGGGTGCGGCGCGTACATATTCCACTTCTGATCCAATTTAATCGTGGACTTAACAATGGGAATAGGATCAGAAAGAGGGAAGGGCATCTGGGGCATCGTTGTGAGATTAATAAACACCATATAGAGAGCTAACAATCCCACGACCCATTCAATGACAAGAGGTGGCCGCAATTCCAACCGATGATAAGGAAGCGCCAACCGAAAGAATTGACTCAATCGCCCACGATTCAACGCAATGCTCCCGTAAATTTTCGTACCCAGAGAATGCAAGATGGGCCTATTCAGAATACAAGCAACGGGCCACCAAAGGGGGGAAAGACTTATGAGTAAAACCACAGCATACCAACGGGTATGCTGGCGACCTTGGACATCTTGCACAACCCACGTATTCTCACGCTCCATAATATCGAAGACAGGGGGATGCTCTTGGGCTGGAAGAATGCGGGCATCTGGAAGCACCAAAAAGGTTTTCAACAGCAAACACATTTTTCGACAAAACTCACAATCCCCGTCGTAAAAAATAGTCAGTCCTTGTCGAGTAGGCGTCTGCAGTAAAGGAGTGAGTCTATCCCAACACCAGGAAGGGATAAAAAGAACCAAGGAAGCCAGATTCACAAAGGGGAAGATACCCACCGCCATGAAAGCCACAATGCCGAGATGAAGGAGCCCAAAACTCGCAACCATGCCTAGCCGTAGATGGAGAAAAAACCACGGAGAGAAAAGAAGGAACGGTCCGATAATTTCTAAGACCCAGGTAAAATATGTCAGTCCTTGCAGAACCCGGGGAAAATTCAACAACCACTCCCCTGTGGGCAGAACAAAAGCAAACATATGCATGGCGTAATATAAGGCGGTGCCATCCGGCAGCCACTCAGGAGATGTTTTTAAGAGCGCACTAAAAAAATACAGACAGGCCACTTGCAGAAGGATCGCTATCGTTCCCGTGGAGAAATAGGCATGAGAGGAGTCAGTTTTGGCTTGTTGATTGACGGCCGCGTCAAAGGAAAATCGTGCACCCAAGGGCAAAAACATCGACCAGAAAAACAACAGCAGGAAAAGATTATCCCCCCCCTGAAGGACCATCCAATTCCGGAATTGAATAAAGACCAATAGCCCCCAACAGATGATGGTGACCAATCGAGTCTTGTAACCCACCACAAGACACAGGGCCATCAGCCCTCCAAAAAGAAACAGGCTGGTTTGAAACCATGTAGTGCCGATAAGCAGGTGCGCTATAGCCTTGAGCAACGATTCAGGGCCAGTAGGCTCTGGGAGGACACCAAAATAGGTATAATGGGCTCGGAGATCACGCGCTCGACTCGCCAGGTCGAGTAAAAATGCCAACCCAAGCCCTATTCGAAAAAGAGCCAATGATCGAAGGTCACAGCCAAAAACTGTTTTGAGAGTAGTCATGAGTAAAGTTCCCCGCCCAAAGGGCGGGGCTTTTCGAAACCCTTCAATCAACTTCATCTGATGAAACACCTTACACCTCGTCGGGTTTTTTCAGACCCACATCAGATGCTCATTCGTCTCTTCAACTCTATGGCTGGTTCGTTTACCCAACGTGCGCTTCTCATATCACAATCTGGATCGGCCTCCAGCCAACTGAATGTTTCCTCCCCGCCCAAAGG
Source organism: Nitrospirales bacterium (assembly GCA_965248225.1). Taxonomy (GTDB): domain Bacteria; phylum Nitrospirota; class Nitrospiria; order Nitrospirales; family UBA8639; genus Nitrospira_E. Next base: position 793,228 of record CBDFIV010000015.1, on the reverse strand, counting down.
GCAGGGCTTCCACATTCGCTTTAGTAAATTACCCCGCCCAAAGGGCGGGGCTTTTGAAGAAATTCAAACAACTTCATTTAGCAAAACATCTGTACAAGGGGTTGTCGAATATCCTCTCGAACAAATCGCACCCGATATTTCTGAGCCTGAACCATGTGCCATTTCGTCTCATAACCCATATGGTTTGTTCGTTAAGCCGACATGCGCACATGCGATCACAACCTGGACCGGCCTCCGGCCAGCTGAGCGTTTCCTCCCCGCCCAAAGGGCGGGGCTTCCACGTTCGTTTTAGTGAAAAGAAGGTCTCGATTGCGTATAAAAAATGATCGGCAGCCAACCAGGGGACATAGATTTCATCTATATTATAAACTCGCATTAACTCAACATATTTGGACATCAAGGGTTCACACCCTCTTCTAAGCATTTTAGGACAGTTGGATTAGGCAGGAAAAGAATTTTGCTCCTTGCTGCTGAACAAGATTTTTCCAGAAAGAGAAAAGCAAGGCAGAGTACCGCGATTGAGGAAGGCAGCAAAAAAAAGCGGCCTCCATCTGATGATGAAGGCCGCTTATCAAGACACGTCGCTTGAAAATTTATTTCTTCTTCATTCTCCAGAGTCCTAATCCGAGCAAGCCTGACCCCAAGAGAAGCATCGTTCCGGGCTCAGGAACTTGGTTCCCTACTGGTCCAGTGCCTGGCCCAGTGCCTGGACCACCATCTTTGCCCCAAATGGAAACATGCGAAATGGACCCACCTTTTGGGATGGTATTTCCAGCACCTGGAAATAACCCTGCCAACACAATATCCATCGTTCCGTCCCAGGCGCTTAAATCATAAAAATAGTAGTTGGGATCGGCATCTCCATCTTTCACCGCTAAGAAACAGAAAGGACAGGAAATCGTATCGCCACCACCAGTAACGTCTTGGGAAACTGTTGCATCTTTACCACCACCACCAAAGGTAGTATTGTAATCGTTCTCGAAAGTGCCTTCGTCAAGAGCTCCATCAGCATCACCTTTGTATAACAAGATTAGTCCCGTCTGACTAAAGTGGGTTTCCACGCAACCTGGCTCACAATTCGAATTGCTGACAAACTTCACGCCATCCAATTCCAGTGGGGTCAAAGTAATAGTGGTGGCAAAGGCTGGTGTGCTCACTAACCCAACCGCTAGCACCGTAGCTGCTAAACATTTAAATTTCATGGTTCCAGGCTCCTTTTTTTATATTCTAAGAATTTATGAAGGCTTGAATACGTTCCTTCGTTCTTTGTACTAAACCAGTTGATAGAGCAATCATCGTGCCAATACCAATTATCTTCTCAACACGTTGTTTTCACGACGAATCTTTTCCTCATTCTACACGACAGCTTTATTTAGCGTAAAATATGATGACACTCCTTCAATGATTATTTCGCAATAACATCTCCTAACCTCATGAAAAACAAAAGAATTTATACCAGTCTACTTATGATATCCCTCGGTCTCTGAAACATCCATTCGTAAAAATGCATTTTTATTTTTATTTTTATTAATTTATAATTGCCCACAGCCTATTCACCGTCGATTTTTCCTACATAAAAAAGCCCCTTCCCGAAATTCATTCGAGAAGGGGTTTTGCCATATCAATCGTTTTGGTTGGCTGTTGCCTCTAGAATGCGTCCTTACTTCTTTCGCCCTTTGCCACCTTTTGACCCTCCTCTACCCGATGAGGAGGAACCCTTGGTAACCTGTACTAGCGCTTCTGACAAATTATTGGCCCCACCGACAACCACAGCTTTAATCGTATGTATCCCATTACTCACTTTTCTGGTATTCCAAGAATAATCCAATGGACCAATGCTTGAAGAGGCTTTTAAGCTGCTATCAATATACAAATTCACCGAGGTAATGCTGACATCATCAGAAGCGATGGCACGAATTTGCACGGTTCGACTCACCCTGCTTCCATCTGCTGGGTTGCCAATATTGACAACCGGGGAATTGTAGTCAGGCTTATCTGGCACATTGCTTACCTTCACCGGATGCGAACCAGAGCTCCCTTCATTAAAGAAAGGTGCCGCTCCAGCAAAAGTGAGACCCTACCCACTACGATAACCGTGTCATCCCTGAGGTTATATCGCCGCCATTCACATTCCCATTGACCTTCAAGAACCTAGATTCCCGCTTCCAAAAGAAGGATCAAAGAAAAAATTAAAGATTTACGGAATTTTGACGAAAAGTTATAAGAAGAGAGAAAAAAGGCTGAAACGCCTAAAAATCACCTCAAACCTATAGGTGCTCTTATGGAGATTAACAATTTGCCTCCTCCCTCCTCAGTTGTCCCGATTCGTGCGCCGTCCGCAGTAGGCGATGGCGATGCTGGGCCCAATAGTCCTTACTATCGTCGCCAACAAAAAAAACAAAAGGATTCGCACAAAGAGCAGACCGAAGACCGGGCACCTCGATTGGAGGGCTCCGCTTCACATATTGACATCAAAGTGTAGCCTGCAGGAAGCTTAAACAGTCCCTTAGTCCTTGCCCCACCGCATTGCCCTGTCCACATGCCCTTTTGTGATTGAGTCTCGCCCCTTTGCTCCTTACCTAAACTTTTTGTACAGCCCGTGAATCAGTCTTCCGATAGAATGACGAGGGGAATAATTTTGATTTCTTCACTCAAAACCTAGGATCGAATAAATGATGTGATTACTCTCAACCCCCATCCCAGATCTTGGTAGGTATGAATAAAATTATCACTACATATAGTATTTTTGAGATATCTTGGGTATATTGGCGCATTACGCCCTGAAATCAAACACCTGACCTCATTGGAGTTTCATGAGTTACACCAATATTGGCGATTACGGGATTATTGGGGATTTGCACACGGTGGCCCTTGTCAATATTGATGGGTCCATCGACTGGTGCTGCCTCCCTCGATTTGATTCCCCGAGTATTTTCGGCGCCATTCTCGACGACAAAATTGGCGGGCATTTTAAGATTGCCCCAATTGAGAAAGGCAATACCCGGCAAATGTATTTGCCGGAGACCAACATTCTTCTCACGCGCTTTCTCCAACATGATGGTGTGGGTGAACTCACCGATTTTATGCCGGTGGAATCTGATGAAGCCGGCTACCGCCCTCGCCGGCATCAAATTATTCGCATGCTGTCTGTCGTCCGTGGGACCGTCACCTTTCGTTTGGAATGTTCACCAGGATTTAATTTTGGACGGGATGCCCATGAAATCGAAGTGCAACCCAAAGGCATCATTTTTCAATCTGGCGACCAATCTGTTGGGTTGGTGAGTCCCATTCCGCTCGAGACGCGCGAAGGCATGGCCTTTCAAGAATTCACGCTCCAACAAGGCGAGAGCCTCACCTTCTTTTTAGAATATTTGGAAACCAAAAATGGCACGCCCCTGTTATCCACTCCGGAATCTGGAGAGGAAGCCTTTCGTAATACCTCCGCGTTTTGGCAACGATGGCTCTCGCAGTGTCAATATGATGGCCGCTGGCGAGAAGTCGTCCACCGTTCGGCCCTCACGCTCAAGCTCCTCACCTACGCGCCTACCGGGGCGATTGTCGCCGCACCGACCACCAGTCTTCCAGAACATATTGGTGGGCCCCGGAACTGGGATTATCGCTATACCTGGATCCGCGATTCCGCCTTCGCGCTCTATGGGCTTTTGCGATTGGGCTTTACCGTTGAAGCGGGTCGCTTTATGGAATGGATCAATGCCCGCTGCCATGACTTAAACCCTGATGGATCGATTCAACTCATGTACGGCATCGATGGCCGTCGCGATCTGACGGAGGAAGAACTCCCACATCTGGATGGGCACCGTAGCTCACGTCCTGTTCGCATTGGCAACGGCGCCGCCTCGCAATTACAAATGGATATGTATGGCGCCCTGATGGACGCGGTCTATCTGTACAATAAGCATGGTGCCTCAATTTCCTATGACCTGTGGGTCAACCTCTGTCGACTCTTGGATTTTGTGTGCGACAACTGGGAACAACCTGACGAAGGCATTTGGGAGGTTCGCGGGGGACGCCAACATTTTGTCTATTCCAAGGTCATGTGCTGGGTCGCATTAGATCGCGGGATTCGCTTGGCAGACAAACGCGGATTTCCTGGCAACCGTGCCCGCTGGATGACCGAGCGCGACCGTATCTATCGAGAAGTGATGGATCGAGGGTGGAACCCAAAAATCGGTGCCTTTGTTCAGGCCTACGACTCGGAAGCCTTAGATGCGGCCAATCTCATTATGCCGCTGGTCTTCTTTGTCTCCCCCACTGATCCTCGCATGCTCTCGACTCTGGACCGGACGTTGGAGCAGTTGGCGCTGGGCAGTTTGGTGTATCGCTACGATACCAATTCTGCCGCCGCCGATGGCTTGGAAGGCGAGGAAGGCACCTTTAGCATGTGTACCTTTTGGTTAGTCGAAGCCCTCACCAAAGCTGGCCGCTTGACCGAAGCACGACTGATCTTCGAAAAGATGTTAAGCTATGCCAATCATCTTCGTTTATATGCTGAAGAGGTTTCACATTCCGGTGAGCAGTTGGGCAATTTCCCGCAGGCCTTCACCCATTTTGGGCTCATCACGGCGGCCTGCAACCTTGATCTCGCCCTCAATACGAAACGCGCGGCCCACACTGTCGCCCGGCGGAATCGACCGTCTTCCCATTCATCGCACTAATTTTTCGCTTTTCACGGACCGAAAAGACAGCAAGCAGGTTTAACCCAAGGAGGGGCACGATGGATATTGGATTTATCGGACTCGGCAAAATGGGCATGAATATGGTGACGCGCCTGACCCAAGGCGGGCATCGGGTCGTCGCCTATGACCGCACCACTGACCTCATCACACAAGCTGAATCGAAAGGCGCGACTGGCGCCACGTCGCTCGAGGATCTCGTCTCCAAACTTTCTCAACCACGGGCCGTCTGGGTCATGGTGCCCTCAGGTGATCCCACCGAAGAAACCATCCGGCATCTTTGGACGATTCTGGAAAAAGATGACATTGTCATTGACGGGGGCAATACCCAATTTCACGATGATGTGCGCCGCGCCGCAGATCTTCGCAAGCGTTCGATTGAATATGTCGATGCTGGAACCAGTGGAGGCATTTGGGGCTTGCAAGTCGGCTTTTGTTTAATGGTCGGAGGAGAGAAAGAACCCGTCAATCGACTCGCACCCATTTTTACCACTCTGGCGCCTCCCAATGGATGGGCGCACGTCGGCGGAGTCGGTGCGGGGCATTATGTCAAAATGGTCCATAATGGCATGGAGTATAGTATTATGCAGGGATATGCCGAGGGCTTCGAACTCATGTCCAAATCCGATTACAACTTGGATCTCCATAAAATTGCCGACCTATGGATGCAAGGCAGCGTCATCCGCTCTTGGCTGCTGGAATTGGCCGTTGGCGCATTGAAAGACGACCCCAAGTTAGAAGGGCTGAAAGGTTATGTCCAAGATTCAGGCGAAGGCCGCTGGATGTTAATGGAGGCCTTGGATAAGGATGTCCCCGTTCCTACCCTTTCCACCGCCTTGTTTACTCGATTCCGTTCTCGGCAAGACGAATCGTTTTCAGAAAAAATGCTGGCCGCCCTCCGTAATGCCTTTGGCGGACATAGTGTCAAGCGGTGACGGTCTGCTACCTGAACTAGGACAATCGCCATGACCCCTAGCCCTCCATCAAATCCACCCAGCCCATTGAATAAGGCGACCCGCTCCGCTATCACCCAACCTTGTACGATTGTGATCTTTGGGGCTTCCGGCGATCTGACTCGGCGAAAACTCCTCCCGGCCCTTTACAATTTGATGCTCGATGAGCTGCTACCCGAGAATTTTGCGGTATTGGGATTAGGTCGCAAGGATATTTCTGACGAAGATTTTCGTGCCATAGCCCGAGATGGGATCGAACAATTTTCGCGGCAAACCTTCCAATCTGCAAAATGGGAACACTTTCACAGCCGCCTTTTTTATTGTGCAGGGGACATCAAAACTTCGGAATATTATGGGACCATTCGGGATCGTCTCAAGGTCATCGAAACGCCGCTCAACCTACCCGGCAATCGAATATTTTACCTGGCGATTCCTCCTAGTTCCTTTGCGCCGGCCTGTGAAGGTTTACACCAGGTGGGACTGGTGTCTCAGATTGATGGTTCAGAAGTCTATTCACGGGTGATTGTTGAGAAACCCATTGGTCATGATTTGGGTTCTGCGCAAAAAATCAATGCAGCCATTGGGAATGTGTTTGAGGAATCACAAATTTATCGCATCGACCACTACCTCGGTAAAGAAACCGTCCAAAATATCATGGTCATGCGATTCGCAAACTCCATCTTTGAACCCATTTGGAACCATAAATATATCGATCATGTGCAACTCACGGTGAGTGAAGCGGTCACACTGGGGAGCCGGGCCGCCTATTACGAAGGTGCCGGCGCACTTCGAGACATGGTGCAAAATCATATTTTGCAATTACTCTGTCTCATCGCGATGGAACCCCCCTACTCGCTTGACCCCGATGTGGTCCGTAATGCCCGTATGGATGTTCTGCGAGGGTTACGCCCGATTCGAGGGAAAGACGTAGAAGAGATGACCGTCCGAGCGCAATATGCCCACGGGACCATCAACGATCAGGAAGTTCCAGGATACCGCCGTGAAGACGGCGTGGAACCTGATTCGACGACGGAAACCTATGTCGCGTTAAAAGTCTTTGTGGAAAATTGGCGGTGGGCAGGCGTACCCTTTTACGTGCGGACTGGCAAGGCCATGACAAAACGAGCATCGGAAATCGCCGTGCAATTCAAAGATATTCCGCAAATCTTATTCAATGCCAATCCCAACATACCCCAGGCTCCGAATGTTCTAAAGTTGCGGATTCAACCTGAAGAAGGGTTGTCCTTGCGGATTATTTCAAAAGTTCCAGGGTCTAAAGCCAATACTCACCCCGTAGAAATGGATTTCAAGTACGGCGACGCATTCGACGCCCCGTCCCCCGAAGCGTATGAAAGATTGTTACTCGACGTCATGACCGGCGACACCTCCCTCTTTATGCGACGCGATGCCGTAGAGGCTTCATGGGCTTGGGTCACCGATATCTTAGAAGGCTGGGCCACACACGGACACAAATGGTTGCCCGAATATCAGGCGGGGACCTGGGGACCTGTGGAAGCCGACCGCCTCATTCAAACCGACGGCCACCATTGGCGAGAAGTCTAAGCATTTCGCTTTCCAAAATTCCCACTTTTTTCTAAACGTGACGTAAGGATATGAAGCGGGTGGCGTAAAGCGAGAACCTATCCAGTCATGTGTTCCCTTGCGCGTGACGTTTCTCGTCTTGCCCTACTTTTACTTCCTCGCCGTCTTCCCACCACCCTCAGACGTCAACTCTTTTCTCTTCTATCTTTTTCCTGTTCACTTCTTACGCGTATTTAAGACTTGCCGACGCACAGAGCGGCTTCGATAGCCTGCTCAAGACGAGTAAGCCCTTTGATGACGTCTGAGCCGATATGAACACGAATGACGCGGCGTTCACGACTGGTCAGACTTTGCAGATCACCCAAAGCTTGTGCGGCTTTGAGGACGCCAAAGGAATAGGGTTCATCGGGAATCGCCAAATCTTCCGCATCATCACACGTGACTTGAATAAAGACTCCAGAGTTTGGCCCGCCTTTATGCAGTTGCCCTGTCGAATGGAGGAAGCGTGGCCCATAGCCTAACGTCGTGGCAACGTGTTTGGTCTGACGAATTTTTGTTCGAATGTTGGAAAAGATCTCATGCACGGCATCAGTTCGTTCCACATAGACATTCATCGCAAAATAATCGCCATCCTGGAGACGCGTGACATGCGCGGCCACCAGATCGTCCAACGTCGAAGATCCTTTGAGGGCCTGCGTATTCATCTCATCAGCAAAGACCTGCACATCCCCGTCAACGAGGAGCGGTAAGGATTCGGAAAGTTTTCCCGCATTTTTGAATGTTTCAAGATGGGCTTTGGTGTAGTCCTTACTTTCTTGAACGTTGGGTTGATCAAACGCATTAATACCCAACATGGCTCCGGCCATAGCGGTGGCCATTTCCCATAAGAAAAATTCCTGGCCGAGATTCAATACGTCAGCCACAGCAACGCGAATAACTGGATGGCCCGCTTGTTCCAATGCAGTCACGGCCGCATCTTGTTTGGAATCAGGGCCCTGTTCATAGCGAATATACGCAAAGACTCGATCTTGGCCATACACCTCTGGGGCACCTACAGATTCCCCTTCCACAGGAATAATGCCCTTGCCTTCCTTGCCCGTGCTTTCTGCGACGAGTTGTTCCAGCCAGGCACCAAGATCCGAGAACGCCGGCGATGTCACAAAAGTCAATTTGTCTCGCCCAGCTTTAGCCAACATTCCTAACACCGCACCAAGCACGGCTCCAGGATTCTCTTGAGCGGGCACAGACGCCTCACAGGAATGTCTCATGCGTTCCGCCTGATGGAGGAACTGGTCAATATTCAATCCCATCAGAGCTGCGGGGACCATGCCAAAATTTGAGAGAGCCGAATAGCGCCCACCGATTTCTGGCACCCCTGGCAAGATATGCCGAAAGTGTAATTGCTTCGCTACCCCTTCCAGCAATGATCCCGGATCGGTAATGGCCACAAAATGTTCTCCAGCCTTCTCCCCTACCACCTGCCGCATACGCTCAAAGAAATATTTCTGAAACACGAGGGGTTCCGTCGTGGAACCGGATTTACTCGCGACAATACAGAGTGTTTGCGACAAATCTCCATGCTGTTCGAAGGCCCGAACCTGCGAGGGCACGGTACTATCTAACACATGTAATGCGGGATACCCGTCAATGACTCCATAGGTCATCCGTAAGACTTCCGGACACAGACTACTTCCCCCCATCCCTAAGAGTAGGACATGTTGAAACCCAGCATCCTTAATGTCTTTCGCCACCGCTTGAAGTCTGGCTATCTGAGGCAATTGTTCTTGCGAAATCGTTAACCACCCCAAGGCATGACGAATTATGTTCTGGGCTTCAGGATCCTGATGCCAGACAGTGGGATCCTTCGCCCAAATCCGGCGAATAAGATCTTTCTTGTGCACCTCTTGAAGCGTCGCATCAACCTGATTCTGCATCACACCAAGAGAATAGGTGACACGATCCAGTTGTGTTCCAAGCACTTCCGCACGTTTGCGACTGATCACACTCATCAACTGATCAAAGGCATCCACAAATAATTTGGCCCCATCGCGCAGGAGAGTATCGGTCACCTCTTCCATAGAAATTCCCACGTCAGCTAACTGTTGCATGGTCGCTTTGGCCTCTTCCACCCCTTCTTGGATCATGTTCTTCACCGTGCCATGATCCCGAAAGGCTGCAAAAGTCGCTTCAGGCATCGTATTGACGGTGTCCGGCCCAATGAGTTGATCAACATACAGCGTATCCAGATAGTTCGGGTTTTTGGTACCGGTACTGGCCCACAAGACTCGCTGAACTCTCGCGCCTTTCGCTTTCAACGATTGGAAATCCTGACTTTCAAAAATTTCTTCGAATTTTTGGTAGGCCAACTTGGCATTGGCAATCGCCACCTTTCCAAGGAGCCCTTCCATCACCGCTCGTTGACTGGTATTCGATTCGCCTTTGATTTTGGCTTCGAGTTGCTTATCAATGGAACCATCGATTCGACTGACAAAAAAACTAGCAACCGAAGCGATCTGTCCAACATCACCACCATTCGTTGCCAAGCGTTCAAGCCCACGAACATAGCGCCATGCCACCTGTTCATACATCGCCACACTAAATAACAAGGTGACATTGATATTGATGCCGCGAGCCAACAACTCCTCAATGGCCGGTAGACCCTCAAGTGTGCCCGGCACCTTAATCATGACATTCTTTCGTGCCACCGCTGCATGAAGGCGAATCGCTTCCTCAATAGATCCCTGAGTGTCAAAGGCCAAATCTGGCGAGACTTCAAAACTGACATATCCATCTCGTCCTTGTGACGATTCATACACCGGCTTCATCACATCTGCGGCATCCTGAATGTCTTTGATCGCCACTCGCTCATAGATCTGCTTCACCCCAATGCACTCGGATGCCGCTTGTTTAAGCGCATCATCGTAATCCGTGCTTCCAGCGATCGCTTTTTCGAAAATGGCCGGGTTCGAGGTCATCCCCATCAATCCGTCCTGATCGATCAAGGATTTCAACTGACCCGACGTGATCATCCCGCGACGGATATAGTCATACCAAGGGCTTTGTCCACATTCACGAAGTTGCACGAGAGGATTCATGAGCACATCTCCTTTTCACAAACCGTTGAGAATTACAAAGTCGCCATCTGCTGCCGAGCCCGATCAATCTGCGCTTTGGCCTCAGCCACCACATGATCGACGGTAAATCCAAATTTTCTCGCAAGTTCTTTGAGAGGAGCCGAAGCGCCAAAGGATTGCATGCCAATCGAGTGCCCTTGGGTACCGACATACCGTCCCCAGCCAAACGTCGAAGCCAGCTCAACAGACACTCGCGCCGTGACCTCGTCAGGAATAACTGATTGTTTATAGTCCTCTGATTGTTGTTCAAATAATTCCCAGGATGGCATGCTCACCACTCGACTCTTAATCCCTTCCATGGCCAGCTGTTCATGCGCCTGCACACAGAGTGCGACTTCACTCCCAGTGGCAAAGAGCAAAACATCGGGTCGCCCATCAGCGCCATCGGCCAAGACATAGGCACCCTTGGCCAGACCCGACGCGGATCCGTATTTCGTCCGATCCAATGTTGGCATGGCTTGACGTGATAAAATTAGCACAACCGGTTCATGCCGCGACTGCATAATGACTTTCCACGCTTCAACAATTTCATTGGCATCACCAGGACGCAACACGATCAATCCAGGAATGGCGCGAAGTGATGGAAGCTGTTCAATAGGCTGATGCGTCGGACCATCCTCCCCCACCCCTATCGAGTCATGGGTAAACACATGGAGCACCGGGATTTCCATCAGTGCCGAAAGGCGAATCGCCGGTCTGGCATAATCGCTGAAAATGAAAAATCCCGAACCATAGGGCCTGACCTTGGATAATGACAGGCCATTCAAAATGGCTCCCATAGCATGTTCTCGCACCCCAAAGTGCACATTCCGCCCTGAATAACTCTCACTGGTAAAATCCCCTGCTCCCTCAAATGTTAATCGAGTTTTGGTCGAGGGAGCCAAATCAGCGGCACCACCCAATAACCAGGGCACGTTCACCGCTAAGACATTGAGGACGATTCCTGACGTTTCTCGACCGGCCAAGCCTTTTTCATCAGGTGGGAACGTTGGAATTTTCGTATCCCAGCCATCCGGTAACTGCCGATGCTGCATTTTGTAGAGATGGTCGGCCAGCTCAGGATACTGTGCTTGATACTCGGCAAAGCGCGCCATCCAGGCATTCCGCAGTTCTGCCCCACGTGCACCAATACCTTGATTGAAATGGTCGGGCACGCCATCAGGCACCAAAAATTTCGCGTCTTCCGGCCATCCGTAATTTCGTTTGGTGAGGCGAATTTCCTCCTCACCCAACGGCTCTCCATGCGCCGCATGCGTGTCCTGTTTATTGGGAGCACCATAGGCGATATGACTGTCGACAATGATGAGAGTCGGACGATCGGATTCTTTGCGAAATGTACCAAACGCCCGATCCAACATCTCTAAATCATTGGCATCACCCACTCGTGTCACATTCCATCCATAGGCAATAAATCGAGTGGCCACATCTTCAGTGAACGCCCAATTGGTATGGCCTTCAATCGTAATTTTATTATTGTCATAAATCCAGCAGAGATTCGAGAGTTTCAAATGACCTGCCAGGGAGGCCGCTTCCGCAGAAACCCCTTCCATGAGACACCCATCACCACATACAGCGTAGACATCATAGGAAAACATCTCAAAATCAGGACGATTGAAATAGCTGGCCATCCAACGTTGCGCCATAGCCATGCCCACACTCGTGGCCACACCCTGCCCAAGTGGGCCCGTGGTTGTTTCAATTCCCGAGGTCCAACGATACTCAGGGTGCCCCGGGCACTTGCTCTCTAATTGGCGAAAGCGTTTGATATCGTCTAACGTCACTGACGGTTGGCCCAACTGTTCATATTCACCGTTGACGGCTTTCACACCACAGAGATGCAACAACGAATAGAGTAACATGGAGGCATGACCCGCCGATAAGACAAACCGGTCACGGTTTGGCCAAATGGGATCAACGGGATCAAAGCGCAAAAGTCTATTCCATAACCAATAGGCCACCGGCGCCAACGCCATCGGTGTGCCGGGATGACCGGAATTGGCTGCCTGCACCGCATCCATGGCCAAGGTCCGAATCGTGTTAATACAGAGCTGGTCCTGTGAATCTTCCGTGGATCTCATCTTTCACTCCTATTGTTATCCCTCATTATTTCTTCTGTCCTATCGTTCTATATTCTATTACATTCTTGAGATTTCATTTCAATGATAGCAGCCACCTGCTCGGGATTTTGAATCCCAATGAGGGAGTATTGACACACTCGATTTTGCGAAGTTTCTCCAGAGGACACTCGCACATCACCTAGACTGCGCATCAAACCCAAGAATCCATGCCGCACTTCAATCGATCGAATCTGGCTGATCAAGAGCCGTTTGGTAGAGGGAAAAAGCCACCCACCTTTCATGATAATACTGGTATTGGTTACCACATAGTTCACATTTGGGTGCTCCAAATAACGAGAAAGAGGGGTGAATAGCCAGAAGGCGCCAAGAAAAAAAAACGGGAGTAAAAACAGCAACAGCATATAATCCGGTTTTTCTATGCCTTCCCCAAAACCCATAACTTGTAGTGCCATCCAACCTGGAATAAGGAGCCACAAAAAGCCAAACAAGCTTATCGGCCATCCAGCTAATACATAAAATTTTCGATGAGGGACACCTTGCCAGAGTAAATCTTTGGTATTTTCTTCCATAATCATTTGCTTAAAAAAATTATCATAGGGAACCGTTCCAGTAATTTTTTCTCCACTACAGAAGCCAGATTGGGCCTCGAACCTCACGGTATATCCCAATTCTACCACTTTGCATGGTTTCCCAATAGATTTTTCGGAGAATACAGTTGCCGACTTAATAGAAGAAACAGAGGCCAGTACTTCTAAGTTGCCAAGTCCGCTAATCGGTCATTATGATTCTATGGTATGAAAATTCACCTCAGCCATCCCACCCGTAACATTGAACTCCCAGGCCCCAAACGGGTTGCGGACATATTCAAAGAACTCCAGTTGATCCCCGAAGCCTTTTTGGTTATTCGAGGCCAAGACCTCATGACCGAAGATGAAATCGTGGCAGATGGGGACAGCATTGAAGTCCGCCCCGTTATTTCTGGAGGGTAGCCTATGAAGTGTCGAAAATGTCCTCAACGAGCGGTTTTAGGCTTGCCTCGCCACAACATCGCTTTCTGCGGACCTTGCCTGACGGAATTTGTCAGAACCCAAGTCCAAAAGGCCATCAAAGCTCAAGCCATGTTTTCCCCGGAAGATCGCATTCTAGTCGCCGTCTCTGGTGGGAAAGACAGCTTGACCCTCTGGGAAATTCTTCTCAAGCTCGGCTATCGCGCCGATGCGCTTTATGTGGATTTAGGCATAGCAGGATATTCGGAACGTTCTCACGAAAGAGTGGAACGCTTTGCCCGTGATGTCGCGGAATCCTGTGGGTCAAAGCTTATCGTGCATACTGTGGAAGAGGACGCTGGGGCGGGCATTAAAGAATTAGCGACACTCGTCAAACGACCCACGTGCTCAACCTGTGGCACGATTAAACGCTACCAATTCAATCGCGTCGCCTGGCAGAACAAATACGATATGATGGCCACCGGCCATAATTTAGATGATGAAGCCGCACGGCTACTCGGCAATGTCTTGCAATGGCAGGAAGAATATTTACAAAAGCAGTCGCCGACGCTACCGGCATCTGTTGAGGGTTTTTCCAAAAAGGTCAAACCGCTCTATCGCATGACCGAACGGGAAATTGCCGCCTATGCCGTCGTGAACCGGATTGATTATCTGGTCGAGGAATGCCCGATGGCTAAAGGTGCCAAGATGTTGGTGTACAAAGATGCCCTCAACCGACTGGAAGCCGAATCGCCGGGAACCAAACATCGCTTTTATTGGGGATTTTTAGAGAAACAAAAAAAGGCAGCGGAATCATCGATATCTATGGCCGATAATGACCAAACCATGCTTCTACCCTGTGAGACTTGTGGCCAACCCACAACCGCAGGCACCTGCTCTTTCTGTCGCATGATGGCCCGAGCGAAAACGCCTACTCGCTAAACGCCCGAAACCCGTCTTAAAACCTTACTTCGCCACCAGAGAACAGTTCCCAGAGATTTCCTCCCATCCAGTCAGGCAGGTTGGATTTGGCAAAAGCATGTCCTGAGTTACGTGTGACATAATTTTACGATGTCCCTGTCGGGTTTCGGCCCGACAGCCGAGGTCCTTTTGTTTCGGCAAAAGGACCCAAAACCATTGAAGCCCAGTCTGGCCTCATTTCGAAAGAGCAGGGGCTAACAGAAGGTGCGGTGCCCCAACTCGCTGCGCTCAAACAAGGGCCACCAACATAAAACGCCCCTCTCTGCTGGCCAGCCTGCAGGCTTCGGATTAATAAGAAAATCATGAATAGGCAGGAGTGTAAGCTTCATATGGACATTATTTAGAATCACGATAGTTATAGGGTTAGAGCTTCGCCTTGAGTCAATTCAAGATCTCCACATCTTTCCTGATGCGTTTACCCCAATATCTTACTTGACATTTTAGACGACTCTGCCAAAATCCATAGCCTGCAGGAGGCACGGCAGGCGACGAAAGTGATTGATCTCCATTTGAGGGACCTTTCTCGGTCCCGGCGGCAGTTGGTGAATGAACGCACTTTCAAGATCTTGCATGGGCATTAAAGGCATTTTATGAAGAGAGATTTTTTCATATCACGGGCTGGGGTCGATAAGCAGGTAGCCCTCGCCATCGCCGCCGTCATTCGTAACGCTGGGCACACAACTTTTTTACAGGATGAGGATTTCGGCCATGCCAGCTTCATGGCGCGAATGGCACAAGGCTTCTCCAGTGACGCGCGGATGATCGCGCTCCTTTCAATGAACTACCAGAAATCAGAATATTGTAAAAAAGAATATGAGCACACTCTCGTCGGTGATCCACGCAACCTCAAGGAGCAATTGATCGTCCTGCGGATAGAAGACGTGGCCCCCATTGAACATTTGAAAGATCTGGCATTCACGGATCTTGCTCCGGTATTAAATGATGCCGGTGAGCTCGCACGTGCAGTTCGTATCGCGATTGGCGTGGAACAACGCCCAGCCGAATACCCGTATTTTGTTGCACCACGGGCGATTCTCCATCCGTCAATTGAGGCTGTGCCTGGGTTTACCGGACGGGAAGGTGAGTTAGAGGCCATCGACATGGCTTTTCGCAGTCCCGAAACCCCCAAAACGGTCTCGGCAGCGCTCACAGATAGCCAATCAATGAAGGCTGCCGTTCAAGGTCTGGGAGGAGTGGGCAAGTCCGTCATCGCCAAGCAATACGCCTGGACCCATCGCGAGCAATTTCAAGGAATCTGGTGGATACGTGCGGACAATACTGAAACCGCAGTTGAAGATCTCCTTTCGCTTGGCGCCCGGTTGATTCCCAATATTCAAGACCGGCCGGATCGTGAGGCGGCGGTTCACTCCGTGCTCGATCACATTGCCTATTTGGGGTCGCCGAAAGGACACACACCCAAGTTGTGGCTTCTGATTTATGATAACGTCGAACAGCCACAAGCAATCGAGAATATGACGCCGAGGGAAGGCGCCTGTATTCTCATCACCACCCGCTGGACAGATTGGTACGGGTACGCTGAGGAATTACCGATTGACACGTTCCCGCCCGACACCGCCGTCAAGTATTTGCTTGAACATACCCGCGACAACGATTCAGAGGCGGCAGGTCGTCTTGCAAAAGATCTCGGCTACTTGCCACTGGCCTTGGAGCATGCGCGAACATATTGTTGGCGTACACGGTGCGGGTTTGAAAACTATCGAGCTCGACTGCCTGAGCTCATCAATAAGGCGCCTCAAAGCGCCCGATATCCCGAGACGGTGTACGCGACATTTGATCTCGCGATGAATAACGCATTCAAAGCCAGTCCGGCGGCAAAACAACTCATCGAGCTATTAACGTTTTTTTCGCCGGAGAATGTACCGCTAGACCTCATATCAGAAGCGATGGGAATGAAGATGAGCGTGATGATGCCGTGAGCGCGCTGGCGAATGTCTCATTGGTGACCTACAGCGCATTCAACGACGGATCATCATCGATCAGCCAACATCGGCTTGTTCAAGAGGTGGCTCGTGGACGCCTTGGGGAGAAACAATCTGTCGTCATATCTCGTGGGTTTGATGCGATACTCGCACAGTGGCCGGAAGGCAATGATGGCAGGAATCCAAAATTCTGGCCAAACTGTAGCCGTTTGTTGCCACATGCCCTCACGTTACTAGAACAGGGGAAAATACTGGAATTCAACGATGAAAAGACCGCAGCGTTACTTTCGTTCGTGGGACATCACCTTAATTCACGCGGAGCGTATTTAACTGTAGAACCGCTGTTTCGCCGCGCCCTGAAGATCCGTCAGCGCGTGCTAGGGGAAGACCACTCTTCCACCGCAGACAGCTATAACAATGTCGCCTCTAACCTTGATGACCAAGGGAAATATGTAGAGGCCGAACCGCTGTATCGCCGCGCCCTGGAGATTTTTCAGCACATGCCAGGGGAAGACCACTCTTCCACCGCAGGCAGCTATAACAATGTGGCATCCAACCTTGATGGCCAGGGGAAATACGAAGAAGCCGCACCGCTGTATCGCCGCGCCCTGGAGATTTTCCAGCGCGTGCTAGGGGAAGACCACTCTTCCACCGCAAGCAGCTACAACAATGTGGCATCCAACCTCAACGCCCAGGGGAAATATGAAGAAGCCGAACCACTGTATCGTCGGGCCCTGGATATCCGCCAGCGCGTGTTAGGGAAAGACCACCCTGACACCACCAACAGCTATAACAATGTCGCGTTCAACCTCTACCCCCAGGGGAAATACGAAGAAGCCGAACCGTTGTTTCGCCGTGCCTTGGACATCCGCCAACGCATGCTAGGGGAAGACCACCCTTCCACCGCAAGGAGCTATAACAATGTGGCATCCAACCTTAACGCCCAGGGGAAATACGAAGAAGCCGCACCGCTGTTTCACCGTGCCCTGGACATCCGCCAACGCATGCTAGGGGAAGACCACCCATCCACCGCAATCAGCTATAACAATGTCGCGTCCAACCTCGATGACCAGGGGAAATACGAAGAGGCGGAACCGCTATTTCGTCGCGCCCTGGAGATACTGAAAGCCACAGTGCCACCAACACATCCCCATATAGAAGGTGTGCAAACTAAGCTGCAGAAGTTACATGCAAAATGGGGCAATAATTGAGGGGCATCTTAGTTGTGTGACTGGTTGATCACCCAAACATGTCACAAGAGTACTATTCTTGATAGAGCCGAACTTTGACCTTCTTGCCCTTAATTCTCGTCCGGCCAAGCACCTTCATGATGTTCTGCGCCAATTCTTCTGGTACTTTGACGAGTGAGAAATCATCAGAAATTTTAATGGGCCCAATCACATTCGAGTTCAGTCCAGCCTCATTGGCAATAGCCCCGACAAAATCTCCAGGGCGGATACTCGCATTTTTCCCCGCGCTGAAATGTAAAGTGGCCATGTTGGTGGATTGCCCTGATCGGACGGGACGTTCGCGCCTGCCAACTGGCCTGCCCGAGCCGCCTCCTGGCTTGGCGCCTTGCGACCAACTCGGGGGCTCTCGTCTCGGGCGCCGTGAGGGCTGAGATGTTTCTTGGCCACGATCCCGTACGGCTGGTATCTCTTCTTCGGTTGGTCCACCGTCTTGTGATCCTGAAGCCAGTTGAATAGCCGCCGCCGCTACATCAGCCGGGTCAAATTTTTCAGTCAAGGTATTCACGACGCTCCGGAATCGATCAAACGTCTTGGTCTCAAGAATTCCCTGAATCGCCACCCCAATCCGTTCTAATCGTTTGGCTTGGAGATCCGCGACTGTCGGAAGCGTCGCCATATTAATAGTGGATTTGGTGAGACGCTCAATGTTCTGCAATAACCAACGTTCGCGCGGCTCAACCAGCGAAATCGCTTCTCCGCCCCGGCCGGCTCGACCGGTCCGGCCAATCCGATGGATGTACGCTTCAGGAGACGTCGGCACATCGTAATTCATCACATGCGACACATGGGAAATATCCAGCCCTCGTGCAGCCACGTCCGTGGCCACCAGCAGCTCGGTCTTCCCGGAACGGAAGGAGGCCATCACGCGATCCCGCTGAGCTTGGTTCATCCCGCCATGAAGCCCTTCCCCTCGATACCCACGACCGTTGAGCATGGACGTCAACTCATCCACTTCCAGACGCGTTCGACAGAACACGAGTGTCGACTTCGGTCTGACCATATCCAAGATTCTCGCCAGGGCTGCGACTTTATGAGGTCGTGAGACAAGGTAGGCGGTCTGGTGTACAAGAGGGGCAACTCCAGCCTTAACGGGCTCCTTCAGAATTTGAATCTCAACAGGATTTTGTAGATGACGGCGTGCGATCGCCGCGATGCGGGGAGGCATCGTCGCCGAAAACAGGGCAGTCTGCCGCCCCTTAGGCGTCTGCTGAAGAATGGCATCCAAATCTTCAGCGAATCCCATGTTGAGCATCTCATCCGCCTCATCGAGCACCACGACTTGTAAATCCTGGAGCTGAAGGGTCTTGCGACGAATATGATCCAAGGCTCGTCCTGGTGTCGCCACGACGACATTGACTCCACGCTTCAGCGCAATAAGCTGTGGCCTGATCGCCGCACCGCCATAGACGGCGAGGATGGCGATTCGCTGCTGTTTCCCATAGCGCCCGACGGCCTCGCACACTTGCATGGCCAATTCACGCGTCGGCACCAGAATGAGGGCAGAAGGATTGGCCTGCGGTGCCAAATGAGCCAAACGCTGCAAAAGAGGCAGCGTGAACGCGGCTGTTTTCCCTGTTCCGGTGGCAGCACGACCAAGGAGGTCTCGTCCCTCCAACAGTGGTGGAATGGCTTCCCGTTGAATGGGTGTCGGCTCCTCGTATCCTAAGGCCTCAAGCGTGGTCAGCAATGCGGCTTCGAGCCCGAGAGCCGCGAAGCCAGGCGAAAAGCCCTTCATGGTTGGAGTCGTCGATGAGTCTGTCTTGCTCTGTTTCATAGCCTGTTTCAATAACCTTTCTGGTTGGGGTTCTGCCTATCGGGGAAAAATTTCAGACCGGGGTCGTATCACAAGGTCGTCAACACGACATCATGTACCATGTCAAAACCTCTTGTGTGGCTTTGATCTCCCGCTTCAGTTATGTCGCGATCGAAAGTGTGGCCTGGGTAACGGCCAATGTCACAGAGGTGACGTCAAAGGCGACTTCCACACATTTTGTGTTGGGCTCCGGCCCTTTTACACGTGTTTGGTCGGTGTCAGGGATAAAGTCCGTTGTAATGGCGGTGAAGTGATATTTACTGTACGCGGTCTATGAGATGACAATCAATGAGCCGAAATTCCGTTACCCATAGGCTTGTTGCTTGCTTCACCGTTGTCTGAAGCTGGATTTCTTGCAGACTCTTGGAGCCCCAGTCCTTCTTTGGATAGATTGCCCTTGTTCATGACTTCTTAGGCTTTTTGACTTGGAACCTAGCTCTCGTTGAGGGCTACGATCCGACACTTTTCAGTCAGAAACAAGCATGAATGTGGGTATTCCTTAGGCTCTATCCGGCCACTCTGTGAGTGTTGAATAATAATGATTGCCAAGAACAAAAAGGCACACAGACTCGCGGCATGCCAGCGGCTTCGGGTCGGTTCAAAAAAGTCATCCAGCAAGGCCGCAGCCAATTTCAGGCGCGGAGCGTACTTCCAATACGTGAGCACCGGAAATTAGCGAGAACGCTGCTGGTGGCTTTTTTCAACAGACCCACTCTGGATACGATCCTATCCAATTAAGTTGAATACAGCGCGATCCGACAAGTTCTATGTAATTGAAGTAGGAGAACCCCCATACAGATGTTCCCTGAACATGACGTATGCTTTCTTTCCGCCCCCTTCTTTTGATGAATAGGCAATCCTGGCGTTTCCTTGTGTAATGAAAAGAATACTGGCCCACATGAACAGGAAAACCAATCCATGACACGAACATCCCTCTCATTAATGGTTCTCAACTTATTATTCTTTCTCCCATTGACGGCCAGTGCGGAAACCTCTTCCATATCTGACTGTAAAATGGCTCAGACAAATATGGAGCAGGCTCGTCACATGAGTATGCCCTTAGACCGTGAACAGGAAGTCACCAAAGAACGTGTCCGTCACATGTACCAAGAACTGTTCATCTGCCATTCCACCGACATGGTCTCCAAGAAGCAGGGACTTCATTGCCAGCAACTCGAAACAGAGGCCCCGAAACAATTCCAAGCCATGATCCAACTCGTCACGGCAACCCACCAAGGTGCCAACCAACTGAGGACGCTGGCCAAACAAGTCCAAAAACTCTGCCCCGCGCCGGCCACGACGCCCTTAACCCACATCACCCAACTCGCCATACGCTAACTTTTTTCTTTATAGCCTTCCAAGAAATTTCCAATTCCAGGAAAGGTCCGAACCAGAGAGGCTAGGTCAAAATTCGCCCTTACACTTTATAGCTTTTGAGAGACCTCTTCCCTGCCAATGTTAGCAGGAGAATAATCTCCTCGTTTCTTCCTGGCCATCCAGAAAATTAGACCGATCCCGAGCCAAAACACTAGCGCATTGAGGGAAATCAGATTCGTCGCGAATCCGATACTATGGGTAAAGGCCCAAGGAGATTGGTCCCGCATCACATCAGTGATATGCCAGTAGAGCCGCACAGAGGAACGGCGATAGCCGCCTAATCCCATCACCCAGGTCACGACAAAAGCTAAAAAAATGAGTGTCGCATAGCCACGGAAAGACAGCCCGCCCCACGGAACAGCTGTATGAGAGAGGCTGGATGACTTTGGACGAAAGATCAAAACTAGTACACACAGAGAAAACACGGTACCCAACATTGGGAGCTGCAATCCAATCCGAACATTGGCTGGAATAAAATACCCATAGATTCCTAATGCAAGAATATTGGCCGCTCCGACGATAAACGTTGCGACTAAGAACAAGTCTCGCCTACTTTGATTTAACATCTGAGTAGGAATACAACATCGCCCCCATAACACCCATGACCAGAGCGTCACGATAATCATCAGCCAGGCCGCTGTGGATTTAGCCGATTCCACCCCAAAATTTCCCAGCACTCCATGTTGTTGCCCTCCCATCTGTTGGAGTTCAAGCGGAGTCATCACAATGGTATGAGGTGTGATAGAAACCATCATGCACAACGAAAGAATGGCATAGACATATTTGGCATAGCGCCCGTAGCGAGGAGAACCGCCAGCCGCATCTATTCGTTGCCAGAGGTAATAATTGATCGCAAAGAACAAGAGGCCCATCACCATGACTAACACCACACCCAGCCACGCCAACAGACCACCCAGGAGCGTGATACCCATCTGTTGTCGATAGGCATAGATCTCTCTCATGAGCCAATAACCCCCAAAAGGCATGGTCATCAGAGCCACAACTCCAAAGAAAAATGCCACACACGATAACCAATCATAATGCTGCCGTTCTTCCAAGGATTGGGCAGTCAGCGCCCGATACGCGCCATAGACCGCAACCACCACAGCACCTAAAAGGATATGACTGGCTATTCGATGCACATTCAACGAGTTCCATAACGCCGTATGCAGCACATGCCAGATATTTCCCAAATATTCCCCATGTTCAGCTACACCCGCTGGAGAGAGCATAAAACTACTCCAGGCATTCCCCAGCATCGTCAATACGATCCCAATCAGATTCACCATCACTCCCATGCTGACATGCAGCCACTTCGTTACTCCTCCCTGCATCTTGTCCCAGGAGTAATAGTATCCATATGTTAAGAGAGTAAAACCGATCACGAGCGCCCCATACACCAGAAAGATAGGACGAAACACGGAGGTGAGATACATCGTGAGATCGTGATACAACACCAGCAGGCTAATAAACAAGAAACCTCCCAAGCCTGCAGCTAGGCCCAATGCCAAGACAATGAATCGAAAAATCTCTGTGGCAAAACGATCATAGTTTTGAGGGTGGCCAGATCCCCATCCCATCATCCCAATGACTTCTAACACCGTTACGAGGAATAGAGCCCCCACCACAAACCCACTCCAATACACATGCTGCTGAGCCACAACCCACACCACCACCCGGCTTTCCCCAAATCCAGACGGATAGGACAATTCGGTTAACCGTGGCGCACGTGGCCCAGACACAGGGCCCTTAGTTTTGTAATACACATCTCTGGAGATTTTAGGTTTGGCAGGGTTTGAAGGAGATATAGGGGAAAGAGTGAGGAGAGAATCCGAGGCAAAAGTCGAATCACTTGGGACGAGAAACAGCAACCCACCCAGCAAACTTATAAGAAAAATTATTGGGTAACATCTTGGCATCGACTTATTCGCAATTCTAGTCCGAGCCTACACAGACTCATAAATACTAGCATCTTCAACTCGTAACGGAAGAACTCCGCAGGTTCGTTATCGGTCTATGTAACGACTGTGTCAAGAAAAGCTAAGGGAAAGAGATGAAGGAGATAATGATGGATGATGCGCGGGACCAATAGGAAAAAGTATCAACCAGAAGAAAAAGCAAGATGGATTCCCGCTAACAGCATGCGGGAATGACTAAGGAGAGCTATCTCTACCCTACAGAAATGGGGAAGTAGGAAACAGGTTATTCGGGGAGTTCGATGGCGCCACCTTCGAGATCGGTGTCGATACCGGTGAGCTCCATTTTATTACCGACTCGCCACCATTCGGCAGAGACTTCGGAGAGCGTGCCTTTAGACGTGTAGAATTTCGCGGCAGGAATATTAACTTTTTGATTTTCAGCTTTATGAACTTCCATGACCGTCGTTTTTAATGTGGTATCTTCAACCTTGATCATTTCAGCCGTACTCGTCAGAAGGAAACGGTCATTCGGATTGGTTGCCCATGCATTCTGTTTTAGGGTAGCAACCTCGGTCCCAGTTGGCATGAAGACACCCATGGTTAATGAAAATTTCTGTTGATCTTCCACCCATTCAATGCGGAGCTGCTCTTTGCCATGAGCCAAAAAGGTGCCATTCGTATTCCGCAAGGTGTTTGTTCCTAATTGAATATCCACGATATTGTTCTCCCTAGATTCAAAAATATATTAATCTAATTATTCCTCAGAAGAATCATACAATTCAAGCCTTTGGGTCAATAATATCCTAAAATTTTACCCCAAATTTGAGGGCAGCCTACAGAGGTGAGGTTGGTTCAATGGGTGTGCGCGCATCCTTGCCTTTTAATGCCATTAAACACGCCAGGCCAATCACAATCCATAGAATTTCACGTAATCGCCGAATCAACGCAAAGGTAATTCCCGTGACTTCCGTATACCCGAAGCTCATGAGCAGCAGCGTGTAGCCTCCTTCTTGGGCTCCGAGACTCCCAGGGATAAAAAACGTACCCCCTTTAATAAACACCGTGAGCGCCGCAATGGAAATAGACATCCACACATCAACACCCATTCCTAGGTAATACAAAATCGCATAGACTTCCAGCGTCTCACAGAACCACGCGAGAAAAAACGTGCCAAAAGCCACGTAAAAGGTTCGCTGATTTTCGGAATAAAACCGTCGTATAGTGCGATCCATGTCTTTCAATTGTGACTCTCGTTTTTCAAGAAACCCCAATCGAATGCCACAAGCCCGCAACAGGGTTAAACACCCCATCCCTAGCCCATAGCGTTGAAACACCACAAATAGTCCGACGCCAAACGCTAAAAGCCCCAGGCTTACGAACATGGCCATCCAGTAGTGACTGTCCGCATCCATAATCCAAAACGCCAGACCCAACCCAAGTAAAATAAACAGCACTTGTGCCAGGGTCATCGAAGTTTTTGCGGTAATGACTGACGCCATGCCCTCGACCATTGGCACGCCATAACGCTTGAGCAAGTAGGCTTTCAGGGGTTCGCCACCGACATAGGCCGCAGGCGTCGTGACGTTGACCGTCTCTCCAGCCATTCGAATGGCCCAAAGACGGAGAAATCCCACGCGTTCAGCATACGGACCTAACGTGAGTCGCCACCCCCAGGCTTCGAGCCCATAGACCAGAATCATCGGGAGCAGGATAATGACAAGAGGAAGGGGTCCCAATTGTGAAACCGCAACAAAGATGGGATCAAGACCGATGTGCCACACGATCCCGACCAGGGCCAGCAGCCCAATGATCAGGAAACCGAATTTAAGCACGAGAGGTGAGATTTCGACGGAGAAGCCAGGCCATGGACATCACAAAAAACCACGAACCAATCGCGGCGAGAGCAAGAAACCAATGTAAGAAACCAGCACCGGCACCAAGCAACACCACAATGGAAAAATCTCGGTTGGCCACATTGCCTAGCATAAACTCAATTTTCTGGCGTTCCTGTTCGGTTAATCGTCGCCAATCTTGTTGGTGAGACCGCAAATGCCGAGCCGCATTGACCAATAACAACGACACCACATTAGCCAGCACAGCGGAAGCGCCGAGTATGAGTGGTAGGAGCGTCTGTTCCCACGGTCCCTGCAGATAGGCGCCGCAGGCAATCCCGGCAAAGATGGCGATATGCACGACATTATCTGCCCAAATATCCAACTCCTGACCAAATTTCGATTCGGAAAATGTCAGCCGAGCCACTTCGCCATCACAGCAATCAATGATCACCGACAACTGAAAGAGCAACGCCCCTATCAGCGCATATTCCCATGAGCCAGGGATAAAGAAGCCCGCGGCAACCAACCCCACGACCATAGATATGATCGTAATCGTATTGGGAGTCCATCGTAGCTTCAAAAACAATCGCGTGAGGAGACCAGAGCATTTGCGATTGACGTAGCGATCAATCAATCCGTCCATCCCACCTTTCAATGTCTGTAAGGAACGGACCAGCGTTTGTTCTGCCAACTTTGGCCCTTTGGGTCCACGAACATCTCGAAACCAATGCGTCGAGCCGGCAATCGTCTGGACGTTCCCTTCTACGGCAGCCTGCTCGAGGGCTAACCGCAAGGGATTCGTCCCACCGGCCTGCAATACCCCTGATATGCCTAATAACCGACCTGGCAACACCATCAAATCCCCAACGATAGGTAACCGTGGACCATCATGATTCTTGGTAGGAGCAGTGGCCTCCATGGCAGATACGACAGGCGGATCGCGAAACACCACAGAAGGAGCCCTAGCCCCTTCCAGACCATCAGACTTCATCATCACGCCTGGATTGCCCACGTGATACCCCTCCTCAGAATGCCCAACGACCACCACGGCTTTTCCTTGCGCACCTTCCAGCCGTAATCGCTGAACTAATGAAGAAGAAAAAACGGTGTGACAACCCACGACCATGCAGGCCCCACTGACTTCATCGGCCAGCGCTTCCCAGGTTTGGGGATCATGTGGAGGAAATTCTCGTACCGGGAGCCAACGGACGGCAGCCTGCAATCGGCTGTCTTCCCGCAGGAGTTCTCGCAGGACCGGTTCCTCTTTCCCAGCGAGCACCCAAATTTGGGAGATCCCGCCTCGCTGCAGCGTGAACACGGCTCGTTGAAACAACGTCATGCCACCCACACGCGTGAGTGGACTGGGCAGCGTTTCTCCAGACTCCATGCTTGCCGACGCAAAGACGCCCGAGGACGTCAGGAGAATGGCCGTATCAACGGCATCCGTGGTTTCTTGTTTGAGGATCCCATCCATAATTACGTGTACATCTGAGCCATGCTCAAGGAACAGGAATGGCTGAAGTTTTTTTCTCCAGAGCTTCTATGGCTGGCAAGATTTGGGAAACCGCTCGCTGAATATCTTCAGGGAAATCAATTTCAACCCAGGGTAGACCTCCAATTTTTTCATACCCAACAGGGACATCCTGGAAAAACTTCGTGAGCGCATCCTCGTATTCCATATCGAGCTGGCCAGCATCAATACAGGTCTGGACAGAAGCCAGCAACGAGGGGATATCCGATTCTTGAACCTTGAGAAATCCCACGCCCTCTCCAGCTTCTTGGTAATGTGCCGGCAATTTCTTGCTCAACGACAGCACCCGGCCGTCTTGCGCCGCGATCATGCATTCTTCAGATTCTTGCGTCACCGTCTCGTCCATCAGAAGAGCGGAAGATTGTGAAGACCGCACGAGACGAGCCAAAATTTCTGGCGCATACAAGACATCCGCATCCATGAGCACAACATCATCATTCATTTCATTGCAAGCAGCCCATAACGAGGTAATGCTCCCCCGGACAAACTGCTCATTCACCACCCATCGAATATCAACGGCGGGAAAGTCAGCGGCCATGGCTTCACGAATCGCCTCCTGAGCGAATCCCACCACCAGCACAATGGGAGACACACCTAATTGGTTTAAGCCTTCAACATGCCGAGACAACAAGGTTTGCCCACCAACTTGCACCAGACATTTGGGCTTGCCTTGTGTGACCGCTTGGAGGCGTTTCCCGACGCCCGCCGCGAAAATAATGGCTTTCATGCTCGAGCTTTCTCCAGCGTGGACTGAAAGGCCGATAAAAATCCCTCAACATTCTGATTGGTCAGCGCCCCAATATTGGCGACCCGGAAAATTTTATCCTCCAGTTGCGCTTGCCCCGCATAAATGATGTAGCCTTCTTGCTTTAATCCATCATGGAGCTGCGCATAGGAAACCCCGTCTGGCAGATTGAAGGCGGTCAGGGTATTGCCTTGTACTTCAGGCGGCAAGACCGCTTGAATGCCCATCTTTTCCATGCCTGTCCTGATCGTCGACGCATAGCCTTTAAATCGTTGAATGCGATTGGCCACACCTTCCTCTAATAATTCATTCAGGGCTTCTCGAAAGGCATAATACACCTGAACCGCTGGCGTAAAGGGTATGGTCCCACGTTCTTGTTCTTCATAATAATTGGTTAAATTTAAATACATCGAGCGCTTGGGGTAGGTCTTCACACGTTCCATGAACCCCTTCCGAACCAGGACAAACCCCAAACCTGGAAACCCTTGAATACATTTCTGCGAGGCTCCAGCTACGAGATATATTTTACTCCCAGCAATATCCAGCGTTTCCCCTCCCAAGCCACTCACCGAATCCAGCATAAAGACGCGATTTTTGGCATCCACCATTTCCGCAATTTCCTTGACGGGGTTGATAAAACCCAGCGTCGTTTCATGATGCACCATGGCCACGGTATACACCTCAGGATGTTGGATCATGGCCAGCTCAATCATCTTGAGGTCCGGTGTCACCCCCCAATCATATTTCATATCAGGGACACCTAACCGATGCATTTTGATCATGGTCGACAGGCGATCGCCATACACACCATTGGTAATGACCATCGCTCGCTTACCCAAGGGCAGACTGGACAGCAGCGCCGCTTCAACCGCCGCTGTCCCAGAGCCCGTCAGAATAATTGCCGTATACTCGTCTTCCTCCCCAGGAACAAAGGCTTGCAGCAATTTTTGGCGAATATCATAAACCAACTCCGAACATTCTGATTCCCGATGACAAATATCCGGTTGCAGCAAGGCCTGTCGCACGCGATCAGACACATTCACTGGACCCGGGTTTAATAAGATCATGTAGACAATTCCTTTATGGTTATCATGTGAGGCACACGAGTGTGCTCACGATAGGCTCTGTTTAAATCGCTTCGTGATCTCCTGTGGAGCGAGCGCAATACGCTCAGCCTCTTCCAATTGTTCATTCACTTTGATGAGCAGAAAACTTGGGCCGGGATCAGCAAGCATGGTCTTAAACTCATACACAATATCTTCCTTTTCCCACACGCGCTCGACATTCACATAGCCCGCAGCTTTCGCCATTTTATCCAATCCCACCGATCGAGAATACGTCGGTTGGTTCCCGGTCGTTCCATAGACTTCGTTATCAAACACCACATGAACGAAGTTCTTCGGCTTCAGCGCGCCAATGGTGGCGAGCGTCCCCAAACTCATCAGGACATTCCCATCACCATCAAACACCACCACCGTTTTCTCTGGCTGTGCTAACGCCAAGCCCAGTCCGATTCCGGCCGTGGCCCCCATCGACCCGATCATATAAAAATTCTGGTCGCGGTCACGAAGTTTGCACGCCTCACGCGAAGGAAATCCATTGCACACAATAAGGGGCTGATCGGTCAGCAATTCAAAAATCGCCGCCATGGCCTGCGCCCGACTTTGCATCACCCCTTCTTCAGGACCAATCATGTCAGCTCCGCTCTGTAAGTAAAAAGTGAGTAGTGAAAAGTAAGGAGAAAGGGCGTACAGGCATAAGATGTAGATAACGGATCGGTTTTTCCTCTCTGACTTCTCACGTTTCCCTTTTCACTTCTTCTAGGGTTGTACCGTTTTGACAATGCCCTTTTTCAAGAGTAGCGCCACGGGAATCCGTTGTTCCATAAAAGTTTTGGCAGTCCATTGGAGATCATCATTCATCGATTCCGCTGCAAGCGTCCGATGAGGAATTTTGACCGTATCCAACAGCGTAGTCATCGTCGCCCCCATCACCAAATGCTCAGGGGCATCTTTCCCTTCAAAGCCACGCCAAGAAACCAACAGCAAACACGGGATTTGATAAATGAGATTTAGGGACTCTAAGACATTCAGGGCATTACCTAACCCCGAATTCTGCATGAGCACGGCCGGAACTTTCCCCCCAAAATAGGCTCCCGCTGCCATGGCCACCGCTTCATCTTCACGAACAGCAGGGGTGTAGAGTCGTTCTTCAGTGAGATGCTCGATAATCCCACCAAGAATCGTATCCGGGACTCCCGTAAAGAAGTCGAATCCAATCCCCTGTAGCCCTTTCACAAAATCGTCAGCTTCTATCATAACCATCCATTCAGAAAATTAGACAATTCTCTTGTTCGCCCCATTGTGACCCAGGCGCCCGCTCAATACACCATTTCAGAATAAAGATCCCCGAGGCAAGACCACGGGGTATTAGAAGAGGGTTAACTGACGCAGGTCTTCTCTGGGACTGCCTTGGTTCTGCACATAATGTTCGACCACCCTCCAATTGCCGCCCTCTCCCACGGTGCCCACATAGTAGCCATCAGCCCAAAACTGCCCTCCCCACAACTCTGTCTTCAAGGCTGGTTTCTGCCGGAATAACTCGCGCCCGGTGATACTCTTGAACACTCGCACGATTTGTCCCGGAGCAATCTTCGGATGAGCAGAACATAACAGATGGATATGATCTCGATCACACCCCAATCGTTCAAACTCCATATCGTACCGCTCAGCAATCCCTCGCGTGGCTTCCACAATGATCTCGACAACATCCTCCGCTAATAAGGCCTTACGATATTTCACCGGAAAGACAATGTGATAATGAATCTGCCACGCACAATGACTCGCTTTGTGGACAGTACTTTCACTCACCCCCTAATTCTCGGAAAATAAGATCCCCGTGGCAAGACCACGGGGAATCGCAAGTTGAAAAAACCTACAGGAATGAAGGATGGATAAACACCGGCACCAATACCAGGCAAGCGTACCGAACAAGGAAGGGATTATAGCCCCGAGAGAAGGGCATTCTCAAGAAAACCGCACGAGGAAGTTGCGAGAAAAATTCAGAAAAGAGTAGACTAGCAATGAGTTGCCCTCTTCTGATATTGAAAGGGCATCATCCTCAAATCAGCCTATCAATATGCCATGTCTTCGCAAGAATAGAGAAAAGGAAGCCTTCCCCTCCTTTGTAAGGAGGGGCTAGGGGAGGTAGAAACTCCAATTGATCCGCCAGACCGCGCTACAACCCATGGCCATCTCATAGATTATGAAATCCACAAAACGCCCGTCCAAATCGACCTATACTGAAGAGCATGCCAAAAGCGGCCTGACCGCCAAACTCCCTCGATTGGAAACCTGGCCCAATCAATACACTGGATACGTCATTACCATTGAAATTCCGGAATACACGGCCATTTGTCCCAAAACCGGTCTGCCAGATTTTGGAACCATCCAACTCACGTACATGCCTGATCAATCCTGTTTAGAACTCAAATCGCTCAAAGTCTATATGCATGGATACCGGAATCTTGGTATCTTCTACGAAAACGCCGTCAATAAAATATTGGCCGATGTCGTCAAAGCCTGCAAACCCATCTCCGCAACCGTCGTTGGCGAATTCACCGCCCGTGGCGGCCTCAGCAGCACCATCGAAGCCTCCTACCCCTAACACTCGAAATCTCTTCAAAAAACAGACTGGAATTTAGCCAGGCTTTGTCTTGCCAATGGTGGAAGATGGGGAAATCCATGACGAGAATTGGACACAGCTCATGATGTCACTCACAAGGCAGCGTCCGTTATGATCTAAAAGTGTGTGGGCAAAGGAACAACAGAGAGAGAAGGGAAGGTGTCTCTTGGTGAAAGCTACCTAAAAAAACTCAACATGACCAACCATGTCTTCTGATGTCAGGATATCACCCAGGACCAGGAGGTCGCGAATCGTACCCCCAATAGGAGAAGAAGATGGCAAAAACACAATTCCATGATGCGGCTCGCCCGCTGCATGCATTCGTAAAAAATCCGCATCACCAGTCAAAATGACCCGTTGCTGCACTGCGGCTAACTTGAGATGATCGCGGTCAAAGGCTCCGAGCATGCCCGCTTCTTGTGTGGTCAATACATCAAATCCTCGCCGACGAAGTCCTTCACTGACTGCCCTAGGAATGTGCTCATCCATATAGAATTTTATCAGGTCAAACACCCAATTTCTCTTTGAGCTTTGATGGGGTGCGTGCTCGCAGAGCCGTCACCACCTCTGCATCTTCTTTGAGGGACTGTTCAATTTCAGCTCGATGGTCATAATAATAGGCAAGGGCGGAAAAAATATCGGCCAACGTCACACCGTATTCCGTGGCAATTTCGTCGGCACTCATACCCAGGCGCTCATGCCACACCACCACATTCTGAACCGTAACCCTATGACCGGCAATGCGAGGCTTTCCTCCGGCCACGTCAGGAGTCACTTCGATATGCTTCCCAAGTATCTGCTCCATACGCCCCCCTTGTCCTCAAACTCTCAATTGGAACATTCATTGTAATAGAACCTGCTACATGCGTCCAATACACAACCCAGACTGTAAACTTCGTGGGGAAACTCTGAAAATAGAGGCCATCTTTGTTAGCCCATCCTAAAGAAAAATAGAACAAAAATAGCTCCATACTCATCCCAATTGATGCTAGCGAAGTATCTGCCACATTTTGACCTGAACAATAAAAGAACTCCTTTTACCTGAGGAGGCCCGGCATAAATGAAGAAATGATTCACGGAAGAACAGGTCATGCAGATTTTCAGACTGCGGAGATGATCACGATCGAAGCGGCCGCGCGAGAAGATGAGGAGGCTCCGAACAATTCCATCTTGAGCGAAAATCCCTCAAAATCTCTATGCATGGATGCCGAAATCTCGGCATCTTCTACGAAAACGCCGTCAATAAAATTTTGGCCGATGTCGTCAAAGCCTGCAAACCCATCTCCGCCACCGTCGTTGGCGAATTCACCGCCCGTGGCGGCCTCAGTAGCACCATCGAAGCCTCCTACCCATGATTTTCAATTTACATACCCTCCCCGGTTTCGAAAAAACTCCCGTCCCGGTCACCGTCAGAAATCCCAATCCTTTGAATTCACCCTCTTCACTCGTACTTGGATATCTCTGAACGGTGGGGGCAACATAGAGTCTTGAGGCTTTTACCTGCGGATAAGGCGTAAGAAGGCTCGGTAGGCGTCAGAGCAGCTGATCCACTGTGAGTGGGTTTGTGCCAGGATGAGAGAGAAGCTAGGATGTGCGAAAGGCTTCAGGATCACACCTGAACGAATCGAAAAGCCAATCTTGCAACAACCGATTTGACCCAGATCAAACAGAATATATGGCTTCTCGCTCTATCGTGTGAATCCCTGAAAAGTTTGTCGCCCATGTTCAGACGCCTGCCGTCTGGCCCAATGGAGGGACGCTCTTATCAGCTGGCGGGCCTTGTTTGAGCGGAGCGAGTTGGTTCGCTCTCCTAAGGCTTGCGTCCATCCTCTTCAATGAGGCCAGATGGGGCGTCAATGGTTTTGGGTCCTTTTGCCGAAACAAAAGGGCCTCGGCTGCCGGGCCGAACCCCGGCAACACAGAAGATCACTATGACCCGAGAATTGGAGACACAAGTGCGATGAGTTCTCCTCCCAATGCTTTTTTACTGGAAAACCCCCAGTTGGATTCCCAATACACATCATCAAGCGGTAAGGGTAGAACCATAAATTCTGTATGTTCATTTAGCTCCAACTGTTGTGGGCATCTCCTTAGAGAAAGTCACATACATAATATGATCATGACGCACGAATCCAAAAAATCTCCGTCCAAGTAAGCCTCGATATGCAGCCATCCGCCAGACTCACCGCCACGATTGAGCTTCTTTCCGAAGTCGAGGCGGGCATTGTGGCGGGCGGGGCGCCTGCTGACCGCTTGGTTAAGGACTATTTTCGCGCACGGCGCTATGCAGGCTCCAAGGATCGCCTGGCGATTACCCACCATGTGTATGGTGTGTTGCGGGCCCGGGCGCTTTACCTGTGGGCGCTTGAGGCCGCAATGTGCCGAGTGAATGCACGGGCACTCTTAATTTGCCATCTGCACCAACATGCACCAGAAGAATTAGTGCATTTTGGTGGCGCGGGCAACCATAGCAGCCCGCCGCTCAGCGCCAAAGAAGAACAGCTTGTGGCCACACTCGCCAGTCTTGATTGGCAATCGGCGCCAAAGGCAGCACGGCACAATATTCCGGAATGGATCGCCGGACGGCTTGAGGCACGGTTCGCGGAAGACTTTGAGGTCGCCGCCGCAGCGCTCAACGCAAAAGCTCCGCTGGATATCCGCGTCAACGCACTTCGAGTCAGCCACATTCACCTACCAAATATTCTCAGCGAGGACTCAGTATATTTTAAAAAAACACCATATTCTGAATTCGGCTATCGCACCACCGATGCCATCAATCTGGGCGGAACCAAAGCGTACAAATCTGGTCTGGTCGAAGTTCAGGATGAGGCGGCGCAGGTCGCAGCGACGCTTGTGGATGCCAATCCAGGTCATCAGGTCATAGACCTCTGTGCAGGTGCTGGCGGCAAAAGCTTGGCGGTCGCGGTCGGCATGGCCAACAAGGGCCAGATCCACGCCTTTGATATTTCCGAGCGACGGTTAGGTGAATTCCACACACGGCTACAGCGCGCGGGCTGCGGCAATATTCAGATCACGCGCATTGGCACCGAAGTCGAAGGCCGCATGGCGGCGTTTGCCGATCTGCAGGGTCGGGGCCATCGTGTGATGATCGACGTGCCGTGTTCTGGCAGCGGGACCTGGCGACGCAACCCCGATCAGCGCTGGCGAATTGACGCAGAACGCTTGGCTGAATTGGCGGAAACCCAGCACCAGTTAATGAAAGAAGGCGCCATGATGGTCGCCCTTGGTGGGCGCCTGATCTATATGACCTGCTCAGTGTTGGTCGAAGAAAATGAAGCGATCATTGAGCGATTTTTGGCGAAAAACAGCGAAAGCTGGTGCCTGCTGGACTACCGCGATATCTGGGCTAACGTGCTGGAAAGCCCGGCACCGCACACGCTTTCGAGCCTCAGGGAATGTCTGCAACTCGCGCCGCATGTCCATGAGACCGATGGGTTTTTTGTCGCGATCCTAGAGAGGAAATTCTGAAAAGTGGACATCGTCCGTTATTTCTTGAAGAATGAAAGAACGGCCTGAATTCAAGGGCCATTTTTCCAAAAACCGGCCTACCCGATTTTGAAACCATCCAACTGACATACGTGCCGGATCAATCCTGTCTCGAACTCAAATCACTCAAGGTCTATATGCAGGGGTACCGCAATCTCGGCATCTTTTACGAAAACGCCGTCAATGAAATTTTGGCCGAGGTCGTCAAAGCCTGTAACCCCATCTCCGCCACCGTCGTCGGCGAATTCACCGCCCGAGGCGGCCTCAGCAGCACTATCGAAGCCTTCTACCCCTGATAAGGACAAGCCGTGGAATCTTCTGGGATTCACACAAAGAGCTTCTCCCACCTTTTCCAGAGCAGCGTAGAACCGACGAACGAAACTCTCAACAAACAATTAGCTCCCCTCCTGACCTTCTTCCCGATAATTCCGTCCGGGACATGGCAAATTCTCCGAGGTCATACCACACCACACTCAGCGGCTGTTGCCTCACCAGCATATCGCATGATCCCCCGGCAATGATGAATCGTGTTCGTCAACTCTTCTGCACTGCTTAAGCTTTCCCCCAATTTCGCATAAATATCGAGAATTTCTGCAATGGTTAACGTGGGCGTATAGAACACTGATGCCGGCAGTTCCGCCTTAATCTCATTGGTTGAAAAATGACGGGTACCTGAGAAAAAGTCCACAAAATACTTACCATCGATCTGCATGCATCTCCTTGCCTCCTCAGAGAGAATTTGCCTAGACTGTTTTACTAATCATCGATATTGCTAAGGAGAATTGCTGCTAGAATGTCGAAACACGAAAAACTTCTGCTTCAAATTTTGCGAGGGACAGCCGATGCCCATATCTCCTTTGAAGGCTTGCGATATTTACTGCTTCACCTTCAATTTAAAGAGCGCATCAAAGGGTCTCATCATATTTTCACCAGGGAAAATGTGGAAGAAATCCTCAATCTTCAAGCCAAAGGATCACAAGCAAAACCCTATCAAGTCAAACAAGTTCGTCTGGTTTTGATTAAATATCAATTAGGAGGGGCCGTCGATGCCTAAATACGAAATCATTATCTATTGGAGTCAGAAAGATGAGGCCTTTATCGCGGAAGTCCCTGAGTTGGCTGGCTGTGCCGCTGACGGCCCCACATACCATGAGGCATTGAACAATGTAGAAATTGTGATTCAGGAATGGCTAGAAACGGCCAAAGAGATGGGACGGCCGATTCCAGAACCAAAAGGTCGCTTGGTCTTTGCCTAAACTCATCGATTGAATGGGCTCTTCTCGCCGTAAACAATCTTCCTGGCGTTCCCTTTAAGAATCCCCATCTGAACCAGTTGGCACTGGGTCAGTGCCGACGTATAACAGTAGCGGGCCCACTGAATGATGAATGCCAGAGGTCACCGCCACTCATCTGGTAACATTTTTATTCCTTATAGTAAATAACCCCGCCCAAAGGGCGGGGCTTTTGAAGAAATTTAAAACAACTTCATCGAGCAATACATTTGCACAAGGCGTCGTCGAATATCTTCTCGAATAATTCGAAACAGATATTGCTAAGTCGGGGCGATGTGCCATTTCGTCTCATAACCCGTATGGTTTATTCCTTAAGCTGACATGCGCACAGGCAATCACAACCGTGACCGGCCGCCGCGGCCGGCTGAACGTTTCCTCCCCGCCCAAAGGGCGGGGCTTCCACGTTCGTTTTAGTGAATTAATAAAAGTATTCGCTCCGCACCGTTCGGTGTGACCAAGACACGGAGAGTCCGCTTGACTCGTTCCAACAGATTTGACCCCTAATCTGATCTATATGACCTGCTCAATGTTGGCCGAAGAAAATGAAGCGATCATTGAACGATTTTTGACGAAAAACAGCGAAAACTGGTGTCTGCTGGACTACCACGGTATCTGGGCTAACGTGCTGGAAAGCCCGGCGCCGCACACGCTTTCGAACCTCAGAGAATGTCTGCAGCTCGCGCCGCATGTCCATGAGACCGATGGGTTTTTTGTCGCAATCCTAGAGAGGAAATTCTGAAAAGTGGACGCCGGCCTTTATTCCTTGAAGAATGAAAGGACTGCGAGACTTCGGAACCATTCGACTGACATACATACCTGATCAATGCTGCTTAGAACTCAAATCACTCAAGGTCTATATGTAGGGGTACCGCAATCTCGGCATCTTCTACGAAAACGCCGTCAATGAAATTTTGGCCGATGTCGTCAAAGCCAGCAAACCCATCTCCACCACCGTCATAGGCGAGTTCACCGCCCGCGGCGGTCTCAGCAGCACCATCGAAGCCTCCTACCGGTAACACTAGAAAACTCTTCAAGAAACAGACTCAAATTTAGCCAGGCTTTGTCTTGTCAATGGTGGGAGATGGGAAAATCCATGACGAGAATTGGACACAGCTCATGATGTCACTCACAAGGCAGCCTCCGTTATGATCAAAAGTGGGTGGGCAAAGGAAGAGAGAGAGAAGGAAAGGTATCTCTTGGTGAGATCAGCCTAGAGAAACTCAACATGACCAACCATGTCTTCTGATGTCAAAATATCACCCAGGACCAGGAGGTCGCGAATCGTACCCCCAATAGGAGAAGAAGATGGCAAAAACACAATTCCATGATGCGGCTCGCCCGCTGCATGCATTCGTAAAAAATCCGCATCACCAGTCAAAATGACCCGTTGCTGCGTTGCGGCTAACTTGAGGTGATCGCGGTCAAAGGCTCCGAGCATGCCCGCTTCTTGTGTGGTCAATACATCAAATCCTCGCCGACGAAGTCCTTCACTGACTGCCCTAGGAATGTGCTCATCCATATAGAATTTTATCAGGTCAAACACCCAATTTCTCTTTGAGCTTTGATGGGGTGCGTGCTCGCAGAGCCGTCACCACCTCTGCATCTTCTTTGAGGGACTGTTCAATTTCAGCTCGATAGTCATAATAATAGGCAAGGGCGGAAAAAATATCGGCCAACGTCACACCGTATTCCGTGGCAATTTCGTCGGCACTCATACCCAGGCGCTCCCTGCATACCGGCTTGACTCCAGTTGCCCCACTATATAGTGTTTTGCGACATGGTGAGTTACCCCACGGACATGTCCGATCTGATGACCCGTTTTTTTACTGAGGAGGCCTGTCGCACCCATATTGAGAAGCTTCGCTGGCCAGACGGGTATATCTGTGTGAAATGTGGGAATCACAAGAGGTGGAAAACCAAGCGAGGGTTGTCGGTGTGCTCCACATGTCAATATCAGCAGTCACCATTGGCCGGAACGATTTTTCAAGATTCTCGTATCCCGTTGCGCATTTGGTTTCAGGCAATCTGGTGGTTTACGAGCCAGAAAAATGGAGCGAGTGCTCAAACGTTGCAAAGGGTGTTGGGGATGAGCGGTCACGAGCCTGCGTGGCTCATGCTTCATAAATTACGGGTTGCGATGGTTCGCCCCTCCCGCAACCGTCTTGCCGGGCACGTTGAAGTTGATGAAGCCTATTTGGGTGGAGAAGGAAACAAGCAACTGGTTGGCGTTGCCGTGGAAATCAACGACAAAGGAAGTGGGCGAATGCGAATGCAACCGCTTAAGGGCCGAACAAGCGCGGATGTCAAGCATTTCGTTCAGCAGCATGTTGAGCCTGGCAGTACGATTATCACCGACGGACTCACAAGTTATTGCTGTCTGGCAGACGAAGGGTATGCGCACAAACCAATGCGAAAGTCCTCTGGTGGGGGAAATCACGACCCAGACGCAGACGACCTGTTGCCAAGAGTCCACCGTGCCATTTCACGGGTGAAACGTTGGCTCCTGGGCACATACCAGGGACGCCTTGATCATAAGTACCTCGACGCCTACCTGAATGAATTTATCTTTCGATTCAATCGTCGGACCTCGCGCTCTCGGGGCCTCTTGTTTCATCGACTCCTGGAAAATGCTATCGCCGTCGACCCGGCTCCGCTCCAAAAAATTCAGCGGACCACAAAATCT
This sequence comes from Nitrospirales bacterium, assembly GCA_965248225.1. Lineage (GTDB taxonomy): Bacteria > Nitrospirota > Nitrospiria > Nitrospirales > UBA8639 > Nitrospira_E. The sequence continues at coordinate 755,284 of CBDFIV010000015.1, read as the reverse complement.
AGTAGCAACTGGAGTTAAGCCGGTATGCAGGAGGCGCTCATGCCACACCACCACATTCTGAACCGTAACCCTATGACCGGCAATGCGAGGCTTTCCTCCGGCCACGTCAGGAGTCACTTCGATATGCTTCCCAAGTATCTGCTCCATACGCCCCCCTTGTCCTCAAACTCTCAATTGGAACATTCATTGTAATAGAACCTGCTACATGCGTCCAATACACAACCCAGACTGTAAACTTCGTGGGGAAACTCTGAAAATAGAGGCCATCTTTGTTAGCCCATCCTAAAGAAAAATAGAACAAAAATAGCTCCATACTCATCCCAATTGATGCTAGCGAAGTATCTGCCACATTTTGACCTGAACAATAAAAGTAAGTAATGGGGTCTAATGGGGTCACCCATTCCGATTAAGGCAGTAACGCAAGCCTAACCTATTACTCATACCATTACATGATAGACACCACCCGATACGTGTAGTCTTGGTTTTCTGGCCATGGGCTAAGAGTCATTGATCGACGTGATTAAAGCAATAGCGCAGGCCTGATAAACATCTAGCAGGCTCCTCGAGTGAGCGGTACAGTGGGGAGTGGATCCAACCTCTTCTCACCTTTCCAACCCAAAGGAGGAGCCATGAAGCCATTCTACGGCGGGATTGATTTACATGGAAACAACAGTGTGGTGGTTGTCTTGGATGAAGCGGCTCACGTGCAGTATCAGAAGCGCTTGCCGAATGACCTGGAAGGGATACTTCTTCAGCTCGCCCCTTTCCAGGCTCAGTTGCAGGGGCTTGTCGTGGAATCCACCTACAACTGGTATTGGTTGGTGGATGGGCTGATGGAGGCGGGCTATCAGGTGCACTTAGCCAACCCCGCGGCGATGCAGCAGTATGCCGGGCTGAAATATACCAACGATGACACGGATGCGCGCTGGTTAGCGCACCTGCTGCGCTTAGGGCTCTTGCCCACGGGATATATTTATCCAAAGGAGGAGCGGGCGGTCCGCGACCTCCTTCGCAAACGTAGCCAACTGGTTCGGCAGCGGACGATGAATCTCTTGCGTATTCAAAACTTACTCCCTCGCAATACGGGCCACGCCCTGAACGCGACCCAGATCAAGCAGCTCACGCCGCTCATCATCCGCGAGTTGATGCCATTTCCGGAACAAGCCCTCGCTCTTGAAGTGACCGTGGCGGTAATGCAGCACTTGGCGGAGCAGATCACATGCGTGGAACGAGCGGTGCATGCCCGTGTGAAGCTGCGCCCCGCGTTCCAATCGTTGAGGACCGTTCCGGGCATTGGGCCGATTTTGGCGTTGACGATCATGCGGGAGACCGGCGCGATCGCTCGTTTCCCGACCGTGGGGAAATTTGCTTCTTACTGTCGCTGCGTGGGCAGCACCAAACTGAGCAATGGCAAATGCAAGGGCCAGGGGAACACAAAGAATGGCAATAAGTATTTAGCCGGGGCGTTTGTCGAAGCCGCCCACTTTGCCATTCGCTACGAGCCACAGATTGCCCAGTTCTATCAACGGAAACGGGCCAAGACCAAGGTCGTGGTGGCCCGCAAGGCGGTCGCACATAAACTGGCCCGAGCTTGTTATTACATCATGCGGGATGCTGTGCCGTTTGATGTGACCCGCGCCTTTGCCTAACAGGATGATCGGGATGTGGACGTGAGCTGGCATGAGGGTTGGTTGACAACCACGAGGCCTGATTGGCCGCGTTCCCATCCCTGTTCTTCTCTCGCGATGAGAGAGACTGAGTCGCCTCGCGACTGAGCCAACAAGGGATTGGCACCATGAGGGGGGGAGCCATCTCTCCTCGGGTAGCCACACGATTTGGACCCTTTCGCATGGACAGTCGTCGGGTACTGAGGATTGTCTGGGGCACGAATGTGCCAGGGGTTCTGAGGAGCGTGGCGGCGGCCAGCATCTTCTGAGCCTTGATCCTGATGGGTGACTGGTGCGCCTCAGATCATGAAGGCGACACCGACTCCAAGGAAGATCCAGGTGCGAGTCAGATTTCTCATGACGGAAAATGAAGAACGGAGGGCTGAACAAAGTAGAACCAACAAGAGCGGAGTCGTGCGCCTACTTGACAGAGCCTGCTAATGGGTGACCCCATTATAAATCTGGGCGGGTCCAAAGCGTACAAATCTGGTCTGGTCGAAGTTCAGGATGAGGCGGCGCAGGTCGCAGCGACGCTTGTGGATGCCAATCCAGGTCATCAGGTCATAGACCTCTGTGCAGGTGCTGGCGGCAAAAGCTTGGCGGTCGCGGTCGGCATGGCCAACAAGGGCCAGATCCACGCCTTTGATATTTCCGAGCGGCGTTTAGGTGAATTCCACACACGGCTACAGCGCGCGGGCTGCGGCAATATTCAGATCACGCGCATTGGCACCGAAGTCGAAGGCCGCATGGCGGCGTTTGCCGATCTGCAGGGTCGGGGCCATCGTGTGATGATCGACGTGCCGTGTTCTGGCAGCGGGACCTGGCGACGCAACCCCGATCAGCGCTGGCGAATTGACGCAGAACGCTTGGCTGAATTGGCGGAAACCCAGCACCAGTTAATGAAAGAAGGCGCCATGATGGTCGCCCTTGGAGGGCGCCTGATCTATATGACCTGCTCAGTGTTGGTCGAAGAAAATGAAGCGATCATTGAACGATTTTTGGCAAAAAACAGCGAAAGCTGGTGTCTGCTGGACTACCGCGATATCTGGGCTAACGTGCTGGAAAGCCCGGCACCGCACACGCTTTCGAGCCTCAAGGAATGTCTGCAGCTCGCGCCGCATGTCCATAAGACCGATGGGTTTTTTGTCGCGATCCTAGAAAAGAAATTCTGAAAAGTGGACGATTTGCCAAAATGTGGGCTCGAAGCTTTCACTGAAGGATAAGACTTAAGACGACTAGATCGGGGGAAGAGCAGCTGATTCACAGTCAGTGGGCCTGCGGAAGAAAAGCCCTTTCCGGCGAAGACTTTGAGTCAGGTCTCTATGTCGAAAAACCTGTTTTAAGACCTGTTTCGGATTGGTTGTCCGAGGAGATTAAATGAAATTGTCTCCATGTGATCTTAAAAACAGTGACAAGTCTGGTCGCGCTTTGATGGTCCGCTCTCGGCCGAGGCTGTGTGAAAACTCCGTATAAAATTTGGATCTAAAAATTTAGCCTCCGAGGATCGCCTGTATCCCACGATCTCCGTGTAAGCAAGGGGTCAGGCACCCCCTGAATCGAGAAAATTCCGAGTTTTCACACAGCCTCGGCCAGAAGCGGTCATACGTTACTAAAAGCAGAATGATATTTAACCTTACCTTTTGCTCCGGTTAAATAGATTGGCTCTAATTCTAAAACCATGAAAGCTTCTTCTGGCACATCGTATTCGAAATTTATTCCAAATCTTGCGGCAGGAGTAAATCCGAATTTGGGGTAGTACTTTGTATGGCCGAGCACAACAACAGCACCAAAGCCAAGCTTCTTACATTCATCAAGGCCAGCTTGCACAAGAGCAGATCCAATACTTTTTTGTTGATATTTGGGTAATACGGCCATAGGTGCAAGCCCCATAATTTTAAGATCAGAAGACCCACTGAGAGTCACAGGTGAAAACATGATATGACCAACAACTTTCCTGTCCTCTTCTGCGATAAGAGAAAGAATAGGATGACATTGCTCCCGAAGTGTATCTACAAGTGTAGCTTCAGCAAATGTTTCAAAAGCTGATTGATTGATTTCTTGTATAGCCGTTTTATCTTTTTCAGTTTCGAGTCGAATATTCATATCTCTAAATCAAAACTCCTTTATGAGAATGTCTGCTCTGGGTCGGTAACCGACATGTCTGCCTTCGGCCATTAGCGGACTGTTAACCTGTTCCCCAAACTGACACTGTCTGTATGGTCGAATTTTATTTTTCCACATAGTTTTAAGAGCGCAGAAACTCTTAATCAACATGTGGCGGGTTCAATTCCCCTGCGCTTCACCAGTTACATATTTTTACTTAATTTTGGTCGGTACGAGGTGAGAGGGATGGGGTTGCCCAAACTTGTATTTCTGCTTCCGCAGAAACATAAGATGTAAATCTAGTCACTGGTGTCCCGTTAACAGAAACAAAGCAGGCTTCACTCTCAATGAATTGTTACAATGGGCAAGCGCGCAAACACTGTAAAACAAAGGAGATTGAAGCCTTGGCCCATCACAACACGGTATTCTCACAATTACTCAGATATATTCCTCGCCATGAATTCGAGACCCTTGCCAACCGACACCATGCAGGTCGTTCTTTCCGCACGGCATCCCGGTGGTCGCCGTTCGTCACGATGGCCATCGCCCAACTGGCAGGGCGGAACAGCTTGAGGGATATTGTTGAGAATATTTCCACACAGGCACATCGGCTCTATCATCTTGGCAGCGCCAAGCTCTCTCGCTCCAATCTCTCTCGTATCAACGAAGGCAAACCCTACGCCCTGTACGAGGCCCTGTTCGGAAAACTCCTGAGTCGGTGTCAGGGACTCTCACCTGGCCACACGTTTCGCTTTAACAACCCGTTGTATTCAATGGACGCCTCGACCATTGACCTGTGTCTGGAGGTTTTTCCGTGGGCCGAGTTCCGTTCGACCAAGGGTGCCATCAAACTGCATGTTGGCTTGAACCACGACAGCTATCTCCCCGAGTTCGCGACCATCACGGATGGCAAAACCAGTGATATTACCGTGGGACGTACCGTGGAGTTTCCCAAAGGCAGCATGGTGGCTATTGATCGTGGCTATAATGACTACGCCTGGTACAACCAATTGACAGAACACGGGATCTTTTTTGTGACTCGCCTCAAGGCCAATGCGAAATCTCGCGTGGTCAGCCGTCGTCCTATTTTGCCCAACAAAGGACTCACCAGCGATCACACCATTGCGTTCACGGGGACGCAGACGGCAAAGACATGCCCCATTCACCTGCGTCGGGTCGGGTATCGTGACCCGGAAACCGGCCGACACTATATTTTCCTGACTAATAATTTCACATTGGCGGCCAAGACCATTGCGGACATTTACAAGGCGCGTTGGCAGGTGGAGTTGTTTTTTAAGTGGGTGAAACAGAATCTGAAAATCAAGTCGTTCATCGGAACCAGTAAGAATGCCGTGCTGACACAAATCTGGATTGCCTTGTGCGTGTATCTCCTCCTGTCATTCCTCAAGTTCCAGGCAAAGCTGAAGAGAAGTTTGCAACAAATACTGCGTGTCTTGCATCTCAATCTGTTTGAAAAACGAGATCTGATCGCTTTGCTGCGAGGGGATCCGTTTCACGATGGGAATACCGACATCAACCAGATGTCTTTGCTGTGAAAGTTAACGGGACAGCAGTGAAATCTAGTATAATCTTTTCTGATCGCCTATTCTCCTACATCATCCCAAGCCTGCATCCATAGCAGACTATATCGTATGGAGGCTGAAGTCCATTTAAAGCCCGTAAGGCTAGCTTCCGTCAGAGCGCTGCTTTTTCACTCATGACGTTGGCCATGGTCAGGGATCGTTTCAAACAACAATGACTGACTGATGATGAATTCTCTATGCATAACCTATTTGGTTATGTTGAGCTCTAATCACACAAAGTTTTCTCTAGATATTTTTGTACAGGGAGGCATTTTTCCAAGCCCAGGCCGCGCTTGTATTTTTTCAAGATAAAGTCATTTTCAATAAGGTGCTTTTGATAATCAATAGATTCTAGCATGCGTTCAGACTCGGATCGTTGGCCTGCGCCGAAGAGTACTCCGATCAACAGGAGAATCGTGAAATTGAGTATGGTGAATGTCGCCAGCACCGCAGCCCTTTTACTCTTGCCGTATAGATAAATTCCTAAACCACCAATAATAGTCAATGCTGCTGGAATTAAGGCTCCGACTGCGGACTCTCGGCTAAGTCCTGTCATGTATCCTACCCCAATGCCCACGATCGCAAAGGGGACACCCGAGAGCCAGGCCAGCCTGACGGTTCTTGTCATTAATCCATTATCACGGTGTCGACCTGAAACAACCATAAACAACCCGACTGTAACGGCCACCAATCCGCTGACCACCGTCGCCAGAACGACGAGAAGAATTACTGAAAACACGGAATTCAATAGAATTCCTTCAATCATAGTGCCCCCTCATCTAAAGTGCTCCCGAACTCTGGGGTACTCGTCTGATTTGGAAATTCAGACACTCCGAAAATGCCAATTGCTCACCATTTGTTAATGGAATTCCTCTGCTCGCTTTTTGTTTTAAGAAGGCGCAGATATTTTTAATACAGTTAGAAGCTGAGAGTTCTTTGATTTCTGGAGGACGGCTCTGATGAACAGTAACACTATCAGGATTCCAGATTGCTTCACCTGCATTAGAATTTTGTGAAATGCACCAAGTCCATACCTGCATCGTCTGTTCTGAATTTTCACTACTTTCTGGCTCAACTTCTCCCACAAGGCCATCGTTCCCACCCTTTGTAGCTTGAGGTCCATCTTGTTGTTTCTGTTTTTCTTCAACTTCCATTGATTGTGCGTCAGATGCCTGCGCCTTCAGAAGTGGGCTGGGAAGCGTCCATATCCATAGTATTGATCCGAACATAATTACAACTGCTCGAGTTGCCTTACTACCCATATGAATTCTGGGAAAGAACGCGCCGGTTCCTTCTAAGTAATTCCTGTAATCGGGAAACTCCTCCAATAGTAGTTGCTCTTCTAATCTCGACCTCCAGTATTGGAGCCCAAGCCAGGCTAAGAACATTGCTACAGCAAGTACGCTAGACTTCAGGAGTACTACTCCCGCCATCGCAGCAACACTTCCCACATACATGGGGTGACGCACGAAGGAGTACGGACCAGCAGTGACCAACCCTCTGGCCTGGGGGGTTATGCTGAAGCTTTGACGTAACCAAAAAAGAGCCAAAAGAGAAAACAGGCCACCGATGAGCATAAGAGTTAATGGAAGTTTTATCGGGACCCAAATAGGGCCAGTTAGAGGAAATAACACCAATCCATAGGGTAAAAAGGAGGCAAGCAAAGATACGAGATTTGGTATTGAGGTTCGATAGCGACGCCTGGGCTCTACCGATAAGATGAGAATAGTTGCAGCGACTGTTAAATAGATAATCTGAACCAAACTGTTCACTATGAGTTGTGCGGGTAAATAAACCATTCCTTGAGTGATTGCAAGCTGCGCCTGAGATAGTCGGTTTGTAAAGTTGCTTAAGGAGAAGATACAGGAAATAAAGAGGACTGCTCCTAAAAGTTGATTCTCTTGCTGGAGCAGAAATGTTCCGATACTGCGCACAAGATTGTTTAATTTCACTTGATGACCCCCTATTGCCATTCCACGCGTTGTCCTCATGGAAATGTGGCTTAAGTTTACACTATCTTCCGGAGGGTTAAGAGATTAAATGCCTTGCTATAATCACAACCAGGTTCCATTTAACCTTCTGGCTACCAAGTCGGACCATTGGTTCAAATCATGATCGTGCTAGTCTGGACCCTACCAAGGGCGATTGAAAAAAAGAAGAAACTTTCTTTGTAGCCCATCCACCACAGGGAGAATACTCTCTGGGTTTAATCTGAATTTCACTGCTTTATGAAAGAAACTGTTACACATTCGTTGAAAAAAAGCTAGTTGTAGAAAATGAAATATTAAAGAGGGTACCTTAACCTCACCGTAAGCTGTAGGGCTTCAATTTTTGTTCCGAAATGGTTTCGTGTTGCGGATACAGGTCATGTCACGGATTCGGAATTTTCTTTCTCAAGTTCATTTTAACTGCAGATTTTTTTTCTTCCTTCCGATACGGCGATAGCAAATCCCAAAGACATTACTACTAAATACATTTTTAAGCATGCACGCTTTTCTGGCGTCAGGCGTAGAGAAAAGGGGGGTAATAGCTTTTTGCTGGATGCAGGCACATCTTTCGTTTTTCGTAAAAAGGACAACACACGGCCAGTCCCTGATTCCTGGCAAACAGCGCAGGTATGAACCACTAATTCTTAGGGTTGAAATTAAGGAAATAGAAAACACGTCAGCTTAAGCTAGCGTTTTAAAGTAGTTAATTCTGAAGAACTATATTGTTGGATGCTAAAAAGACGGGCTAAGATCGACTGAAGCGCGCTGGAGAATATGGTTCTACTCTTCTAAAATCTTAAACAACTGGTTCGAGAGCTATTGTCAAATCTTGGGTATGACGTGACTAGGCGGCTATCCTGGTATCCGGTTCTCCATCAATGAATGCGATGCCCTTCATCATCTCGACGAGTCGATGGTAGCCTCGTAATCGTCGCCACGTTTTCTCTGCACAGCGCACCAATTGGAACGCCATGGTTAACGCGGTGGCTCGAGACAGACAGCCTCGTGTTTTGGCCGTGCGTAAGCGCACCGTGGCAAACGTCGACTCAATCGGATTCGTCGTCCGAATATGCTGCCAATGCTCTGCTGGAAACTGATAGAAGGCCAGGAGGGCCTCTCGATCGTTCTGTAGGCAGTCGGCGACTTTCGGGTATTTCGCCTCATAGATCTGGAGGAATCCGTCAAAGGCCTTGGTCGCTTGAGCTTGGGTGGGGGCCATCCAGATCTCGTGGAGCCCGGCCTTGGCTTTCGCCTGCAGGCTCTTCGGCAGTTTGTTCAACACGTTCGCGGTTTTATGCACCCAACACCGTTGTCCCTTAGTCGGACCATAGACTTGAGGCAGGGCTTTCCAGAATCCCAAGGCGCCATCGCCCGTCGCCAGATCTGGCCCCACCGTCAAGCCACGACGGTGCAGATTGAGGAGGAGGTCCTTCCAGGATTGTTCACTCTCCCGGATCCCATCCTCCACGGCGACCAACTCTTTGTGCCCGTCGGCGGTGGCCCCAATCACCACCAACAGACAGGGCGAGTCCTCCATTCGTACATTCACGTGCAGGCCATCCACCCAGAAATACACATACCGCTTCCCCGTCAGATCCCGCTGCTGCCACACGTCCCACTCGTGCTGCCAGCCAGCTTTCAACCGACACACGGTGGCCGGGGAGAGTCCGGCGGGACTGCCCACAAGGGCCCGTAAGGCCTCGGAGAAATCTCCCGTCGAAATCCCTTTCAAATAGAGCCACGGAATCAATTCCTCCAGGCTCTTGCTCCGCCGGAGATACCGGGGCAGGATTGTCGAGGTAAACGCAATCTGATCGACCTTGGGAATCTTCCGTTGATCGCGGACTCGCCGGCCTCGGACCGGGACACCCCCAATGCCCGTTTGAATGGTGCGTTCGGGGAGGTGCCCATTCCGCACAATCATGTGCCGTCCCTGGGCATCACGAATGTGGGCATGCGTCGCCAGAAAGGTCGTGACTTCCTCCTCCACCGCCTGAGCCAGTAATTCTCTGGCGCCCTGCCGTAAGACCTCCGTCAAGGGATCCTCCGTACACTCATCATCTGGCTTTTGCTGCGCTGCATTGCTACGCTCGTTCATGGCGTATCCTCCTTTTGCTTGAAAGGGTGGTGATGTGCTTATCACCAGGATACGCCGCCTTTGTCTTTCAGATCATCCCCAACTTTTTAATATAACTCCTGGTTCGATGTTTCTCCTCTGAGGTCCACCATATTTCCCAAGCACTTGCGAAAATCCTGTGCAGGCCCCTCCCGGGGAAAACCTGTTTTGGCCCAGTTTCTGGAATTTCACTCTACTTCAATTACGACACATTTCCCGTTAGTCTTTCTTATGTCCGCTTTGGGTCGGAAGCGGACCTTTGCACATTCCTCGTTATCATTGCTCGCATTGCTCGCATTGCTCACCATAGCACTCACGGTGAAATGCTTCCAGGTCATCTAGCAGTTACCGTTGAGAGAAATGAGATTTTTTGACCAAGAAATTCCGGTTCTGGGGTCAAGTCTGATGTTGTGTATTTTTGGTCATGTATCTTGAAACTTCATTGACACTTGCCGGTTCTCGGCCCGGCAAGCCGACCCACTTTTGTTTCGACAAAAGTGGACAAAACCATTGACGCCCAGACAGGCTTCATTGGATGGAACAGACGCGAATCTTAGGAGAGCAGATCAACTCACTACGCTCAGACAAGGTCTGCAGAATGATCAGAGCGTCCGTCCCTGGAGCCTGTCAGCAGGCGTCGAATCAAAAGAAGGGAAAAGAGATTGAAGACATTCCCGGTTACATCAATTGAAAGCCAATAGGAGGTGCCAGAGTTTGTCCAGGAAAAACTGAACATGATTTAGAGTCCCCTGGCCTTGTGGCTTGGCCGAGCCGTGCAGCCGGCTTCGGAGGAAGGCGCGCACTGTCTGAGCGGAGCGAGTTTGCGGGCCGCCGAAGTCGGCTGCACGGCGCAGGGCACCCGAAGGGCCAGGCCACGGCCAACAATCGACATAGGTAGGTCCTCACGGACTTTCCCTGTCACACCACCGTACGTACGGATCCGTATACGGCGGTTCGGTGGGTTATGCGATTAGCCCCCAGGAGAGACTGCTCGCCCCTGGTCACTCCTCGCCGGGCGTTCGACTGGGCGGTTCGCCGCAAGCGATTCGACACTTCCTCGTCAGCCCTTAGGGCTTCACCCCTATCCTCTGTCGGGAAGGCCAGAATTAACTGGTCATTCAGCCGCTTGTCGCTCATGAGTTCCGCTGCCTACTGGCCACTCCGCACCGTTCAGGCCTTCATCCCTCTCGGGACTACTATGCCCTCTGCTGACTCCTCTCACCCGGTCAGGAGAGATCACTCCCTCCTCAGTCTTGCTGCCAAGACAGGCAAGAGGCCTCCCGAGGTAAGTTCAACCGCTTTCAGCGCACGACCGCCAGATTTACACCCAGGACCCTTGATGGATACGGACTTCGTGAAAACCAGCCCACTCGTCCGGTCCTGACTGCCTTGTATCTGGTTCTTGTTCATCGGCCCGCGCCTTTGCTCCACGCTGCCTTCAGACCCCACCTCACGATGACGCCCTTGCGCTTCGCTATGACTTCACCTCCATCAGGTTGTCAAAGGGACTTCCACCCTCAAGCTGTTGAACATGCTCGGCACACTGGTTTTGGCTACTTTTGCCGAAACAAAAGTGGCTCGTCCGCCGGGGCGAAACCCGGCATCTCCAATTACACAACTGACAACATCGTGGAGGCCTGATGAATCTAGACCTGCCCTCAATTATCGAAAAATGAGAGCTACAAGAATAATGTAAGTAAATTACCCCGCCCAAAGGGCGGGGCTTTTGAAGAAATTTAAAACAACTTCAGTTGGGTGCCTTCACGTTCTTCATGCCGATGGTAGCGAATATATTTCCTGATCACCGCGGCCGTCACGTCATCTCCCACCGTGCGGACAAAATACCCGTCCTCCCAAAACTCCCCTTTCCACAGCTGCTCCCTCAGTTCGGGAAATTCCTTAAACACCCGGCTCGCCGAAATACTCTTCAATATCCCGACAACCTTGGCAATCGCATACCGGGGAGGGAAATTCAGAAAGATGTGGACATGGTCCTTGGCGACCTCCAATTCGTCAAGCTCAAACCCAAAGTCTTCCACAATCTGACGGAACACCTCGTCAATCCGTCACCGAATATCTTCTCGGGCAATCCATTTTCGATATTTGGGAGCCCACACCAGATGATATTTCGTGTCGTACACCGCATGGCTGGTCCGTTTAACGGGCATCCATTCAGAATATCACAACCTGGACCGACCGCCGCGGCCGGCTGAACGTTTCCTCCCCGCCCAAAGGGCGGGGCTTCCACGTTCGTTTTAGTGAGTAGAGAACAGCGGAGGGATGACTGGATAGACAATTTGCCTAATTCATTGAGGTATCTACCAAATAGTCATTTTTAAGAGAATTGGCCTTTGGCATTTGAGCTAAGTCATTATTTTGATGCGATTGCTCCGCCCCATCACAGCCTGGTCCACACACCCACATGCACCGTTTCGTTTGAAACATACGATAACCGCAGCGTGGGCAAACCGTGGAACGAGTGGCGGGTGTCTGGGAAAATTGGGTGAGTTTTAACGGCATCGCCAACCTCAATTTGATAAGGAGATATTCTCTTTACCAAAGTAGGGAAGCGACGGGACCCAGTAAATAGTTGAATAGGGGGGATGAATCTACCTGCAGCCTTGCGGGTCTTCCCAGGAGGGTCTGTTGAAAAAAGCCGCCAGCGGCGTTCTCGCCCTTTCCCCGTGCTCACGTACTGAGAGTACGCTCCGCGCGCGAAAAGGGCTGCGGCCTTGCTGGACGGACTTTTTTGAACCGACCCGAAGCCGCTGACATTCAACCAGTTCCTGGGGCTATCTGCCCTTGACGATCAGTAATATTCAACATTCCCCAGGACGTTCTTCAATCCGATTCGGAAAGGTGCAGGTGTTTGTACAGATTCCCACCCCTTAGGCAGAGATCTTCACGTTACTTCTCAAAAAACTGTTTAATGGTTTCGACGACGTAGGTGATCTGATCTGTCGTGAGCTCGGGGTAGATGGGAAGGGAAAGGACTTCTTGGGCAACTTGTTCCGCGACAGGGAAATCTCCTTTGTGATAGCCCAACGTCTCGTAACATTCCTGAAGATGAAGAGGGACGGGGTAATAGATGCGATTGCCAATGCCTTTTTCCGTCAAATAGGCACTCAGGGCATCTCGCTTGGGAGTCTTAATCGTAAATTGGTTATAGACATGGGTGTTGCCAGCGGCTACCTCCGGAAGAGTGACGTGATCATCCAAGCCATGTTCGTGAAAGAGCTGTCGATAGCTCTCTGCATTCTTTTGCCGTTTTGCGGTCCAGTCAGCTAAATGCTGAAATTTGACCTGTAAAATAGCGGCCTGTAAGGCATCTAATCGACTATTCATGCCGATCAAATGATGATGATACTCTGACCGGCTCCCATGGACTCGCATCAATCGTAACCGTTCGGCCACCTTCGAATCATCCGTCGAAATGAGCCCACCATCTCCAAAAGCCCCTAAATTCTTTGATGGGAAGAAGCTGAAGCAACCGGTACGACCAAAGGCCCCAGCTTTGGTGCCGTTTCGAGCCGCGCCAATGGCTTGGCAGGCGTCTTCAATGACTGGAATGCCATGCGCGTCGGCTTCGGCATTGATCGCCTCCATATCCGCACATTGCCCAAAGAGATGCACTGGAAGAATGGCTTTGGTGCGAGGCGTGATGGCTTGGGCTAATTGTTTGGGATCAAGATTAAAGGTGTCCGGACACACATCGACAAAGATCGGACGCGCCTGCAATCGAGAAATGACTCCGGTCGACGCGAAAAACGTAAACGGCACGGTGATGATTTCATCGCCAGGTTGAAGATCCAGCTCCATAAGCGAGAGCAGCAAGGCATCACTCCCCGACGCGACTCCTACGGCATACTTGGTCCCGAGAAAATTCGCTAATGTCTCTTCCAATTCTTCAACGTGTGCGCCAAGGATAAAGCTTTGCTGGGCACAGACCTCTGCCATCACCTTCATGATTTCAGGCTGAATACGGGTGTATTGTGTTTTCAGATCAAGCAGGGGGACATGCACTTGAAATTAACTCCATCAACATTATGAAAACATTTTCCGCAGGGAGGACGACAGATCTGTGTTTCAGCCATCGTTGGCTCCCAATTCCCTGATGGCGAACCAACATTACCAACAACCCGACCCGATTGCTACAGACAGACGGCAAAGCCTCAGGTCCAAGATGGCAAGAGAGCTAAGAGCACCCAATAGCGGAACGCTTTCCCTATCCCAATAAAGAGCAACGCTCCAATCCAAGACATCCGCAGCCATCCCGCCGCCACACACAACGGGTCGCCAAGGATGGGCACCCAGGATAACAGCAGGATCGGGCTCCCCCATTTTCGCACTCGATCCACGGCTCGGCGCTGCGTCTCCCTGGATAATTCAGTGAGCGGATACCGTAACGCAATCACCCACCCCACAATCCACGAACTCATACCGCCCAAGGTATTGCCCGCCGTCGCAATAGCCAGAAGATCCCAGTGAGGGAGGTTGCCTTGGGTGGCTAAGGCGACTAACACGACTTCTGAGCTTCCTGGCAATATTGTCGAAGACAGAAAGGCGCTGAAAAACAGCCCAAATAACGAATAGTCTTCTCCGGTCATATTCACCGATTTAATGGGAAGGAGGAAGGCCCGCGCGACGAATGGCTTGAAACTTCAAGTTGGCATCAAACGTAATCTCAAATGTACCCTGTACCCCTTGGTAGGTGAGAAAGGTTCGCAATACCCGAGCCGGAAATTTCACCGTACGGCCATCGTGCGTGGTGGCGACTACCGAATCCACCACTCCCTGGTAATACGCCTGAAACCGTTCAGACGAAATGTTGAGCCGAACCGTCACTCGTTGCATCGCTCTCCACCGGCTACAATGTTTGGACTGTTTTCTCTGTCTTTCTCCCCAGACTTAACGAACGTTTTCAGATATGCTAAAAATACAGAGGGTGATCACTCAACCCGACAACCATTCATCGCTTCTCTCTCTCAAACACCATGTCCAACTATTCTTCAGAATTGGCAACCATCCGCTCCGCGTTGGCCCGCGCAAGTGAACGCTTGCAACGAATCAGGTACGAAGGCCTGAAAGTCGAGATTAAATCTGACGGATCTCCGGTGACCAATGCGGACCTCGAAGTTAATCAGATCCTCCAACAGGCCTTATTGACGGCCTTCCCAGGCGATGCCTGGTTGTCGGAAGAATCGCCAGACAACCCCGCAAGGCTCCAATCTCAACGAGTCTGGATCTTAGACCCCATCGATGGCACGAAACCGTTTATTAAAAGCTTGCCGCACTACACCATCTCTCTTGCGTTGATCGATAAGGGAGAATCCGCTATTGGGGTGATCTTCAATCCGGCTACCCAAGAATACTTTTGTGCGATCCGGGGGCAGCAGGCCACGCTCAACGGCCAACCGCTTCACGTACGCCTCCCATCAGTCTCTCCGCGTAGCACGTTCCTCGTGAATACCTGGCAAGTCCCCAAACCCTTGCTGAAAGCCTGGCGACAAGAACATCACTGCCCTCCACTCTTGGGATCCATTGCCTACTCCTTAGCTCTTGTGGCGGCCGGACAGGTCGATGGCCTGATTAATGTTGGCCAACAAAATGAATGGGATATTGCCGCAGGCCTTCTTCTCGTTCAAGCTGCCGGCGGTCTCGTCTTTGATAAGCATCAACAACCGATCTCATGCAATCAACCCAATCCTACTGTGAATGGGATTATCGCGATACGCCCCGGTGCCCTTCCAACCATTCAGCAATGGCTGGCTGAAATTCATGCCTGACGCAATCCTGCCTCCGTTCTGAAGCATCGATTTTCATCGTTTCCGTTTCTCACCAATACTTCACGATCAATCTCATTGGTTGACATTGGGATGCATCTCGTCTTCCCTACACCACAGTTCTGTTTCATTGTCGTCTGTTGTTGTTGGTTGCGCATCTTTCACGCAGCCTAGTCTGTACTTTTCGCCCTCTTAACCCTATCCATCATTCAACCGAAAACAAAGAAGAGCTAAATACTCGATAAACTATCGAGTCATATTCATTCACTATATGTTGCTCTCGTTGTCGAAAAGTTTCGACCACCCTGAGCGTGGGTTATTGTGATGCGCGGTGCCGTCAAAAATACCATAAAAATCCTGACCGTTGAGGATGACCCGTCTCAAACTGAAGCCTTAAAAGAAGCGCTCATCGTCGCCCAAATCATCTGCGTGGAAATCCTCGAAACCGAAGATGGCGATCAAGCCATGGCATTTTTACACCAAGAGTACCCACACATGGATGCGCCACAACCCGATCTTATTTTCTTATCCAACCACTTACCCGATCGCACCGGTCCCGAGCTCATCAAAGAACTCCAACAAGACCGTCGGTTGCGAACCATTCCAGTCGCCCTGTTTTCTGAAGACGATCCCACCACATCGCAGAATTTCACCTTCCCAGAAAATTGCCATTTATTTATGCGCCCGAAAACCTGCGATGAATGGATTTTTGTGTTGCGATGCGTCGAAGACGTCTGGGTCACACTTTTGAGCATGGCCGGACGACCTCGGCTATAACGCACCTTCAGTTTTCTCCTTGTCGCTTTGACAACCGTGCCGTTTTCCTATTCCCACCGGCCACCATCTGAAACTCATACAACCGCGATTCCAACGCTCCATTAAAGAGGGGGATTTTTCGCGAGGGCGCCAGCCGAATAAGTTTAGGGAAACGAAAGTCCGCCGTCAGCACATACACCGTCCAACCGGAAAACCGTTGTTTCAACACATCTCCAAATTTCGGATACCACTCCTCCAACGCCGGCTGATTGCCCATCCGCACTCCATACGGCGGATTGGTGACCATGATTCCCTTGTCTGCCGGTGGGGTGATCTCCAGGACATCTCCCTGATTCACCTGCACGCCGCCTAACCCCACATATTGAAGATTACTTCTTGCCATAGATAACGCCTCCGCATCGTGATCAAACCCAAACAACTTCAACTGCGGCGTTTTGGGAAGGGCCTGTTGCACGTCAGACCGTATCTCGGCCCAAGCCTCTCGATCAAAGTTCCGGAAATGACAGAACGAAAATTCTCGCCGAGATCCCGGTGCCACGCCTTTGGCTATGAGTGCGGCTTCAATCAAAAATGTTCCTGATCCACACATGGGATCAAGGAGGACCTGGTCACTTGTCCATCCTGAGAGCCGAAGAATGCCTGCCGCTAAATTTTCCCGCAGAGGAGCCTCTCCGACCGCCTGTCGCCAACCACGTTTAAAGAGCGGGGAGCCAGTCGTGTCCAGATACATGGCCACCTGTCCTTCATCGACGAATACGACAATTTGGATATCGGGATTGCGCTTATCCACTTCTGGACGTTTCTTGAGCTCACGCAGAAAACGATCACAAATAGCGTCCTTCACCCGAAGCGTCGAAAACTCAAGGCTCGTGAGCGGGGACTGTTGGGCCACCAGTCGAACCTTAATCCGACAATTCACCGAAAACCACGAAGGCCAGGGCAATTGGAACGCCAGACGATAGAGGTCTTCTTCGTGACGATACGACCCGTGCCCCACTCGCCATAAGATTCGACTCGCGATTCGACTCTCAAGATTTAATCGGTAACAGAGCGAAAACGCCCCCTGACATTCCACGCCACCGGGAGTGACACAAATGTTTTGGCCCCCTAAGACCTGAAATTCCTTCGCTAACTCGTTTTCCAGCCCGCGAGGGCATGTGGCAAAAAATGTTTCCATACGTCACAGAGAAAATGAAAATAATCGTTCGAAATGGACGCTATTGATAGACTTCTGGATTCACGCAATGCGGAAGACGTTCACCACGTAACCCTGCGAGGACATTCTCAACGGCCATGTCGGCCATCAAAGACCTCGTGGCTGTCGATGCACTGCCCAAATGCGGGATCACCAGACAATTCGGGAGCGTGAGCAACGGATGGGAAGCCGGAAGAGGCTCGGGGTCGGTGACGTCCAATGCGGCCCCGCCAATCGTCCTCTGCTCCAACGCATGGTACAACGCGGTCGGGTCCACCACCGCCCCACGAGATGTATTAATTAAGATACTCGAAGGTTTCATTTGATGAAATTCAGATGCGCCGATTAAGTGCTGAGTGTCAGAAGTGAGCGGAACATGTACACTGAGAAAATCTGATTCTCTCAAAGCCGTGGGCAAATCCACAAACGTCACGGAAGACGAATCCGATGATTCCTTATTGCTCGACACAACACCAGAGGATTCCGAGGCTTCACGATTCTGTCTGGGCGATCCCACGGCCAGCACCTTCATGCGAAATCCCTGGGCTCGCCGGGCCATGGCTTGCCCGATTCGCCCAAATCCCACAATTCCCAACGTCGCCCCATCGATATCTTGCCCAAGGAACAGATCGGGTTTCCATTCTGCCCATTGGCCCTGCCGCACATAGTCGGCGCCTTCCACAATTCGTCGAGCCGAGGCCATCAATAAGGCAAAGGCCAAATCGGCCGTCGTTTCCGTTAAGATTCCTGGAGTATGGCCAACAGGAATATTCCGAACCGTACAGGCTGGAATATCGATATGGTCAACCCCGACTGACATGGTGCTGACGACTCGCAACCGTTTCCCAAAACGGAGCACGTCCTGATCGATACAATCCGTCAACAAACAATAGAGCCCCTCTGCTTCAGGAATGCGGTCCAGTAACCATTCATGCGTGACCGGGCTCTCCGATTCCCAACACACCACATGGGCATGAGTTGATAACCGATTCCAGACTTTCGGTGGAAGTTGTCGAGTGACCACCACCATGGGCAAGGGCATGATACACCTCGTTTACCGTTTTACGGATGGGCGTTAAAGGCCTTCACCGACTGACCTACCAGAATAGAACGGAGAGGACAAACCCAAGATAACACAGCCCATTCACGACCAAATGGATGGGCTTCACGGTGCCACGCCGCACCAGCCACGTAAGATAGGTGGCGGCCATCAACGTCATGGCCATCCCCACAAGAATTTCCTTCTGCGGAACCCACGCCGTCAGCATAATACCCACTGCCGGCAACAAGCTGCCTTGGAACATCATAGCTCCGGTGAGGTTGCCAACAGCCAAGGTATCCTTACCTCGCCGAATCCAAAGAATACTATTCACCTTTTCCGGCAATTCGGTCGCAATGGGGACGATCAAGAGAGACAGGGTCAATGCCGAAATCCCCCACCGAGGTGCGAGATGCTCAATCCCATACACAAAACCCTTGGCTCCCAACATGATCAAGCCTAAGCCACATCCCAACTGAAACAGAATCATTAATAAATTATCAGGCAGACCAATCTTCGTCGAATAGAGGGGATGATCGGCTTCGGTCCCATGCCCATCATCAACTAAATCGGTCGAGGCCCGAATCGTCAACGTCAGATACGTCACATACATGCCAACGAGGGTGAAGGCCATCATCCCTCGCACCCCTGGCCAATCCGGCGGCACAAACGCGGCCATCACGCCAATAAAAAATGCCCAATTAAACCAGACCAGATCACGAGCAAACCCCTTAGGCTCAGGATTCAATGTCGCGTGCCATCCCCTTGATCGAGCGGCAAAGATTCCCACGAGAAAAAAGGCCAGGGTCGCCAGCAACAGTGGGGCACCCAAAATTGCCCCAACGGCCACCTCATGACGTAGCGTTTCCGTCCCCGATCCCAAAAAGATGGCAAACAGAGGGACCATGGTTTCCGGCAACGCGGTCCCGATGGCCGCAAAAATCGACCCGGTCACGCCTTCAGAAATCCCGAGTCGTTCGCCAAAATGCTCAAGGCTATTGGTAAAGGCCTCCGCCCCCAGCAAAATTACGACTAACGCCCCAAATAAAATCAGAAGTTCCATGACTACAGACTATCGATCGATTTATGAAAAGAGATCAAACACTATTTACGAAAATACGCTACTATTTCAATGGCTTAGCTACTTGAAGATAGGAGGACATTCTCGTATCCATCGACCAAAAATTTCTCTCCTCCAAGGTCTTGCCATCTGGAAAAAAATTCTTCTACACTGCCCCTATGGACAGCATAACCACCGGCCTCATTCTCACACTCAGCACTATCTTCATCTTTACCATTGCCCAAAAATGGTGGCGGCATCGACGAGCGGCCAAATTGGCCGACAAACTCTTGGCCGACGTCATCAAAGGCAAAGATGCCTTTCGTCGCTAATCCTCTTCTTGATCTCACGGAATTGGCATCTCAGAAATGAAAACATAATTGCTGGGGCTGCAAGAGCTCATGGCATGGGTCTGAAATATTCGGCGTCGCCAAAATATCTCCGGGCGCCTTTTCTGAAGGTATAAGAGAGACCTCAACTAGTCTCCCTCGACATCGGCTACAGAGGTGTCGAGCCGGCATGATCGTGCGACGTTGCCGATGGTAGGCCATTCCACACCGAACACATTCCCAAGCATACCGATTTAACGCTTCGACCGTCTCATTCAATTGATGACGAATGGTAATATTGAGTCCAGCCTCATTCATGCGATCCATCATTTCTCGAAACGTTGGACCATGAGAGGGCCGGCGCTTTCGAATATCAAACTCCCATTGATGAATCATCTCATGCGCCAAGGTTCCCTGAAGCTCGGCTTCCGATTGTCCATGCAGTAACGGCGCCGAAAGCCTGATCACTCGGGCCGCACCATGCCGATAGGCAGACGACACCCAACGACTTCTCGGGCCGACTTGGCTGACAAACAACCCCGCCGAGGCCGTTAACCGTGTACTCCATTCAATGGTAATGGCCGGAAGTCGATTCTCAAAAAAACGGCAAGCCAAGTCTTGCCACATCGTTTGCAAAGACGACAATGGTACAAGATCTTGAGAAGAAACAGAGGTGGGAGCGGTCACCAAGCGTACCGGGAAGATTGCCTATACATGGGATAGTGGCTATGTTACCATTTTTTTTCTCATTCGTAACAATTCTGAACGATAAAATTCGAACATCCATCTCAACGCTATCAAACAGTTATGCTAACCGGAGGTTCCGACATTCTCGATAAAGATCAGGTATTTATGCACATGGCGTTGGGTGTGGCGAAAGAAGCCTATCGGGCTGGGGAAGTCCCGGTCGGCGCAGTCTTAGTCAAAGAAGGCGAAGTGATTGCCACGGGCTACAATCGGCGAGAAGGCTTACAAGACCCAACCGCGCATGCGGAACTCTTGGCTATTCGCGCAGCCGCAGAAGTTATGGGTTCTTGGCGCCTGACGGAGACAACCCTGTATGTCACATTAGAACCCTGTACCATGTGTGCGGGAGCTATTATTCAATCGAGAATAGGCCGTTTGGTATTTGGCACCCCCGCAGCAGGTGAATCAATTTGTGATTTCACTGCTGAAACCCTGTTCAACCATCATGTCATCGTCCAATCAGGGATATTGGCAGAAGACTGCCGGACTCTGTTACAACAATTTTTCCAGCAACTTCGCGAGGCCCAGCCAGTCCCATCCTGAAAAATGTTTGTCGGAGAGGTGCGAGAGTGGCCGATTCGGACGGTCTCGAAAACCGTTGTCCTGAAAGGGACCGTGGGTTCGAATCCCACCCTCTCCGCCAGCGTTCGCGAAGGCTACGGCTGGCATGCCAGCGTTGAGATTAGGATCTAAGCAAACCGCGTTGTTAGGATTCCATTATGAAAAGCGAAGGCTGTCCGCCGAAGCATTACAACTAACAATCGACAGCTCAGTTTACTTTCGCACTAGGATAGCGTTCATTAGTAGCAAGCACGACGTAGTGACGAAGGCGGACCCACATTATTCCTCTCTCATGAAATATGTCTATCTCATCAAAAGCAATTCACAACCTAACCAGAGTTACATCGGTATCACTTCTGATTTGGAAAAACGACTGAGCGTTCATAACTGCGGTGGCTCGGTCCATACCTCGAAGTTCAAGCCTTGGAAGCTCCAAACCAGTCTGGCTTTTTCTGAAGATTCAAAGACTCTGGCCTTCGAACCCTACCTTAAAACGGGTTCGGGACGAGCCTTCTCCAAGAAAATATTATGGTAATCTGGATATTTCCCCTTCCTAGGGTGACCGAAGCCATGCGAAGGCACGAGGGGCTGGCCTCCTAGTGGGAGTGCGAGACTAGCAAGACCCGCACGACTTCGAATTCCCACCCTCTCCGCCACCATATCACCAGCCCACTGATCTAGAGTGCTACGAAATTTCCTGAACGCGCAATCGCGATAGGCTAGAAGCCGAATACAGGCAATTTACTCTCCACGGCCCTCCAATTTTTCATGCCGCTTCAGCGCAGGTTCCTAATCTCCAGAATAGCTAAAAGGGTTTTCTGGCAACCATCAACACCTCTGTTGGCTCTTGCGGCTTTTGCGGCCATCCTATTTTTTCGGTTACACCCAAATCTTTTTGTGACCACCAAGGGATTGAGGATTTAATATCTTCATCACCTATATGGAAACCCCTAGATTTGACCAGCTCAACAAATTCGTGAGCCGTTTTTTGAATCTGCTTGGGGTGCCGAAAAAAAAGGCGCACCCAAAGCAAGTCAAGAAATGACCGACACGATTCACCGAGAAGTAACACCCCGCCAGGCACGAGCACGCGATACAACTCGTCCAACCCACTCGTTTGTGCAGAAAGATGATGCAGGAGTTGATGGCAAAATATCAGATCGATAGAATTGTTTGGGAGATCCAGGTTGTACACCGTCCCCGGCTCACATTTCACGTGGCACTGACAACGCGTCGCCGCTTCTAAGGCCAGACGTATCTGTTCCCTATCAATATCAACGCCGATGATGGTCTTTGGGTGAAAATGTTCTTCCAGGAGTTGAAATGCTAAGCCCTGATGACAGCCAATATCCAAAAGTTGGGGTGTTTCAGCAATGCTGTTTCCAAGGAGTTGCTTGAAGTCGAAAATGGCCTCGCTCAAGACATACTCATACCAAATGTCGGTCGTCTGGAACCATTGACCAAATCGAGATTCACGAACCCATTCCTGTTCTGATGCTTGCTTCTTTGGCTTTGAATCCATGCTGTTCATTTAAAAGACATTGACCTCATTGTGTCGTCATCAAGGATGTACCATAATTCAATAAATAGAATCCTTGCAATATGGTAAAGAACGATTTTTGGGGTGAGTTCTGCAAACAAAACTTTCCCCTATATAGTGTCCTAGGAAGTGTCCAATGAAAAAGCCCTTGCTATTATTTCGAGTCATTGAAGCCCTTCCTCTTCCCGTCTTCCTTCTCTATGCCGCATTGATTGATCAAAGTATTCCTCAATACTGGCTCGGCCCCTTCGTCGCAAGCAGTAGCATCGCCATACTCACGACAACCATTTTACTCTTCAACAAGGTCCCTTTGAATCGTCTGCTCATCGGCATTACCCTGTATCTCATCATAGGCAGCTTGGCCCTTTTGACCAATCATACCTGGCTCAACCAGATGTATGGAAAATTGGAAGCCTCGGGCATGCTCGCCTCAATCATCATCGTGGGCGTGGTCAGTCTTCTGGTGAGTCCAGCAGGGTTTATTGGTGTCGTGTCTCCAGATAGAAAAAAAGTTGTCCTGTTTTCTCTGTCCTTACTTCTTGTGGCTCTGATAGCTTTTATTCTTTCATTCTCTCTGCAAGGCAATAAATTGTTTTCTGAGATTATTCCTTTTATTGGGTTATTTGCGATACAAGGGCTCTTGAGATCTCAGATGACCAAGGCGTTTTTTGGTTATTCAAAAACCCGTGGAATCAAAAAACTCCCTGCCCCATAACACCCCTCTATTAAAAGCCTCATTTCTCGAGCTTTGCTTGTCCGCCGAGGAATGGGAATCTTCAAACATCTCTGGTTTATTGATTGTTCAGGTATATCGAGCACATTTCCCGAAATTCATTGCGGCAATGTCACTGTCGTTTCGCTAAAAAACGGATTGTGAGATTTGAGTGGTGTTTCTCAGCCACCGATGAGGCTGGAATACATGACTGCTGAAATTAGGAGGGGTTAAGGAACAAAATGGAGAATTTCGCTGCTGACGACACCCAGCATCAACCCACTCATCTAGGAGTGGAATACGGAATTTTGCTAACTGGGGTTCATGAAGAAGGTGGAATTGGAACAAGAATTTTGAAAGGGGTATTTCCCAATCATGAGGTGGCCGAACCAACACGAAAGCAGGAGAGATCTGGCTAGGTTTTTCGTAAGGCCACCACGATTATGGTGCCGAGCCAACCGAGAAAGAGAATATTCATAAAGAATCCTTCCATCTCTCTCTTTATCGGCAAATTGACGTATTAAGTTAAGTCTTTTCTTGTTCTCCCCTGTTTCATTTCGTTCTTATTGCTCAAATACCCACAAAAGGCTCTACACCTGAAATGGGCAGAGCACATATGTCTTCAGATTGACAAATTCTTGAGAAGGAGAAAACGAACGAATTATGAAGACGGGCGCGAAGCAGAGGGCTGAGATTGTGAAGACGGGGAAAGTGTTTTCACACAATCCAAAAGAACATCGGCAAGTTGCCGTTTGGGCATACGGGGAATGGTATAAGGAACGGTATTGGGCGTAAGCACAATGACTTCATTGGAATCATTGCCAAAGGCAGAATCTTCGCCTCCAACCTGATTCGCAACGATCATATCAAGTTGCTTGTTCTTCAATTTAGCTTGGGCATGTTCAATAAGATGATCGGTTTCAGCCGCAAACCCTATCATGCGTTGATGCGTGCGTTGGGCAGAAAGCGCCAGCAAAATATCCGGCGTTCGTTCTAAGGGAAGCGCTTCACCATTCCACTGGTCTTTTTTCATTTTGTGGGAATGTGATTCTTTGGCTCGAAAATCCCCCACCGCCGCCGCCATGATGAGCGTGGTGGCCCAATCGAACCGTGCGGTTAAGGCCTGCAACATCTCATCTGCCGTCACAACAGGTACTTGCGTCACTCCTTGCGGGCACTCAAGCTGAGTCGGACCGGAGACTAAAAACACCTCAGCGCCTCGTGCCGCGGCCGCTTCAGCCATCGCATACCCCATTTTTCCTGATGAACCATTACTCAAGAACCGAACCGGGTCAATAGGTTCCCGCGTGGGACCTGCTGAAATAAGGACGCGCGCTCCCAACAAATCCCGTCGAGGCTGAAGAACCTGTTGGACCGTCGCCAGGATCGTTTCCTCCGCAGCTAACCGCCCCTGACCCCATTGTCCTGAGGCCAGCTCTCCATTCTCAGGCTCTACAATGATCGCCCCTCTGCTCTGCAAGGTCTTGACATGCCCTTGCACGGTAGGGTGAGACCACATTTCTCCATCCATGGCAGGGCATATGACCATGGGACATTGCAGGGTGAGCGCCATCGTTCCAAGTACATTATCTGCAAGACCCAAGGCCAATTTCGCGAGAGTATTGGCCGTGCACGGAGCCACAAGCATGGCATCGGTTTGTTCGGTGAGTGAAAGATGTTTCATGTCGTGATGACCCGCAAATAGGTCACTCGTCACCGGCGAGCCGGATAACACCTCAAATGTCAGAGGAGCGACGAATCGAGTGGCGGATTCCGTCATCACGACATGTACGGTGGCTCCTTGCTGACAGAAAAGACGCAAGAGTCCGATGGCTTTATAGGCGGCAATACTTCCCGTCACCGCAAGAACTACTCGTTTCCCCGCTAATTGAGCATTGGACATCAGCTGACCGTAACCTTGTTAGGTCTCAGTTGAGGGCTCAGCTGATGGCTCGGCTGATGGCTCAACCTCAGCGAGGCCATGTTGAGCAGTATCATCAATATACACACTCAATTCTTTTTTAATTTCTTTCGCGGTTTCATCAGGTTGGGCATAAAGAGCTGGATCAATCGGCCGTTGATTGGCCATTTTTGCGTCACGAATCGCCTGTTTGGCCTCATCTCCAATAAGATAGGGCACCCCGCCACCTAGAACTTCCTCAAGAGCGACGGACGTGTCTTTTGAAAACTTACTGCCTCCCTTGGCCGCTGCCCCTCGCACCAACTGCTTAGCTCGTTGAGCGGCAATCAACACGATCCGATAACGCGAATCAAAGTCCTTTTGATGATGTTGCGGTAATAACGATAAGGCATCCATGAACTCACCTCTTCCTTTCCGTGACGGTAAACAATTTCCTCATTGAGTGTAGCGTATTTCCCTCATCTTTGCAGCCCTTACCGAAAGACGTGCGCAGGCTCCACATGGGTGGTTTTCACTCGCTCGGCCACAATGACGGCTCGCAATTCTTCTATTGCCTGCTTCAAAGTCTCATTACGAATCGTATATTGGTATTCTGAATAGTTGTTCATTTCATCTTGCGATTTTTGAAACCGCCGGTTTTGTTCTTCAGCAGAATCCGTACCCCGTCCAGCCAACCGTGCCCGCAGGGTTTCTAACGAAGGTGGAAGAATAAAAATCGTCACGGCCTTCTGTAATGTTTTCATGACCTGGCGAGCACCTTGCACGTCAATATCTAATAAAATATCGGTGTGGACCCCAGTTTCCTGTTCCAATTCTTTCCATGGAGTCCCGTAGAGTCGACCATAGACTTCAGCCCATTCCGCAAAGGCATGTTCTTCGATTATTGCACGAAACTCCTCTTCTGGAATGAACCGATACTCCTTGCCATCGGTCTCACCAGAACGTGGAGGACGAGTGGTACATGACACCGACAGGCGAATATCTGGAACCTCCTGAAGGATATGCCGGCACAGGGTCGACTTCCCCACGCCCGACGGGCCGGAGACGACAAACAAGAGTTTCATCCCTTTTATCGACATGCCGATTCACCTGCTGAAAGCTTCAGAGAAACTCTATTCAATATTTTGAACCTGTTCTCGGATTTTTTCCAATTCACTTTTTAATTCCACAACCTCGGCGGAAATATCCCCATCATTCGCTTTCGACCCAATCGTATTGACTTCACGTCCCATTTCTTGAAGAAGAAAATCCAGCCGTTTTCCCACAGGGGCCTTCGCTTTCAACGCCGTACGGAATTGCGCAACATGGCTATTCAATCTGGTGAGCTCTTCGGTCACATCAGAGCGTTCAGCCAGCATCGCAATTTCTTGGGCTAACCGATCCATATGAACAGATTGCCCCTCGAGTAATTTCGCAACTCGCCCCTTCAAACGCGCAGCAGAAGCTTTTAACGAAAGGGGAATACGTTGTTGGACCGTACGAAGACGTCCTTCGATGACCTGGAGACGTTGAGTTAAATCCTTTTGCAACACCGTCCCCTCTTTCTTCCGCATTTTTTCTAGATCGCTTAAGGCCTTTTGGGTTAATCCAGTCACAACCTTCGACAAATCCTTGACCGGCGCAGTCTCTTCGTTGATTGAAAAGAGATCACGAAAACCTGCAACGACATTCACATCAATGGTTCCAGTCAATTGACATTCACGTTGCAACCCTTTTAACCCTTCAATATATCGACGAGCGAGATCTCTATCCAACTGGACGATTCTTTTTGTAGAAGAGACGCCACCACTGACCGTCACCATCACCTCAACACGCCCCCGCTCACACACCTGCTTCACCTGTTCTTTCAGATCCAGCTCCATACTCGAGAGCGTCTTCGGAAGACGGGCCATAATTTCACAAAATCGATGATTCACCGATCGAATTTCCACTCCCACCATGGTTCCCTGTGAGAGTACTTCTCGTTTACCAAATCCTGTCATACTTTTCATGCGAGCGTTCGTTTCCCTTCCCATTCGCACAGGTCATACAGCGAACATTGAGCACATTGTGGAGTGCGAGCTTGGCACACATGACGCCCATGCAGTAAAAGGCGTTGGGCCCCGATGGTCCATTGAGGTTTCGGCATCAGCGATTGAAGATCTTCTTCGATTTTGGTGGGATCTTGGCTTCTCGTCAAGTCAAGCCGATTGGCCACACGTTTGACATGAGTATCGACCACGACCGCCGGTTCTCCGAAATAACTCCCCAAAATAACATTCGCCGTTTTCCGCCCTACCCCAGGTAGCAGCGTCAACTCATCCATCGTCTCGGGAATTTTACCATGAAATTTCGTGACTAATGTTGTTCCACACCCAATCAGATGTCGCGCTTTGCTTTTAAAAAATCCCGTAGACTTGATGAGCACTTCCAATTCGGCCTGATCAGCATTGGCAAAATCTGCTGCGGTCCGATACCGAGCGAAAAGATTCGGGGTCACCTGATTGACCCGCTCATCCGTACATTGAGCCGACAGAATAGTCGCCACCAATAATTCAAAGGGATTCTTTGAATGTAATGCGACAGTGGGGTCAGGAATGGATTGCGCTAATGTTTCTAATATGCCCGCCACACGTTTTTTTGCCGCAGACGGAGACCTCTGGGGTCGAAGAACTTTTTTGAGGGAAAGACTTCGAGCCACCATCATCCTCATTCAACATTATTCCCAGATGTCGCATTTTCGACCATATCATTGGTGTGTGTTTCCCAAGTGCGTGGATTGTACCCTTGGAGGGTTGGGAGTAACTGGCTAATCTCACGCTGAATCACCTCAAGAGAAGCCTCTTCCAACGCCGACCCACCTATCGCTTTATAGCGACGACACAGGCGTTGCATGTCTTCCTGCTCAATAAGATCCCCTTTATTGAAAAACCGAAAACAGGGGATATCTTGCAGCCCTAATTCCGTCAAGATGTGCTCAACGGCGGCAATATGCTGATCAGGATTCTGTGCATGCGCATCAATCACATGCACCAGGACATCCGCTTCTTGTAACTCTTGTAAGGTGGTTTGGAATGCCGCGACTAAATCTTTGGGTAAATCTCTGATAAACCCGACCGTATCAGTCAGAATCACTTCTCCCAAGCCTGGAAGATACCAGCCACGACTCACGGTGTCTAAGGTTTCAAAAACGCGATCCTTCACGGACACCTGACTGTCGGTTAATGCATTGAATAGCGTCGATTTACCGGCATTCGTATAGCCAATAATCGAAACGACGGGCATTCCCCGTTTGACTCGTCGCTTTCGTTGCTCCTGACGACCTTGCCCGATGGACTCTAAATCTCGTTCTAAATGTTGGATGCGTTCACGGATCCGTCGACGATCGGTCTCCAACTTGGTTTCGCCTGGCCCACGAGTTCCAATCCCACCGGCTAGGCGAGAAAAGGCCGTGCTGGACTGAGCCAATCGAGGCAGCCGATATCGCAATTGAGCCAACTCCACTTGAATATTCCCAATATGAGAATGAGCTCGCTTGGCAAAAATATCTAAAATAACTTGCGAACGATCCAACACCCGAAGATCTGTCAATTCAGAAATGCCTCGGACTTGTGCCGGCGTCAAATCTTGGTCAAAAATTAACATGTCCGCCCCAGATTGCAAGGCTTGAATTGCTAAATCTTTCATTTTACCTGAACCAACCACATACTTCGGATGAATGGAGGCAGGACGCTGCGTCACACATCCTAAGACTTCAACATCCTGGGCCCGCACTAATTCCTGAAGCTCATCGAGCCGCTCTTGCTGAAAGGACACATGGCCTGTCCCCACACTCACTAATAAGGCACGTCCTTCCCGAGTTCCTTCTTTGGATACCTGGCAGCCTTTCAGAATATCCTGCTCTAATGACTGAATGAACTCCTGGCAGTTCATCTGAAACGACTCGAAGGAACAAGGCTCTAATTGTTTACACCCCTGATCCGTTGTGGAACTCGGAACATTATGAGCCACAAAGACATCCTGCAGTCCGCCTGATTTTCCCACACCCAATGCCATAATCAAATCCAAACGCAGGAGCGCCAAATCCGTGAGATCATCCTGAGTCAGTGGTTGATTTTTCAAATGGGTATGGACCAGTCGTACCCCACGCAACAACCGAATCCCCGAACGGGTTCTCGATAAATTGGGAATCTCCAATTCATGACCATTACCAATAATGACCGATTCTATTTGGCCCTGCCGATTCACCAATAAGCCAATCTGGCGGCGAGTTTCAAATGTCAGATCGGCACATTCCCGAGCAACATCTAACGTGACAACTTTTTCAGGAGGAATCCGTCGACGATACAAATGTTCGATACGGCCCACAAAATTGGCCTTTAACCCATGAAGATTGCCGAGTACTTGCGAAATGATCTGGCTCCTTTGTTATCTGGCATTCAATCTCAAATGGATGCTGCGGTCTTGGCGGCAAACTCGTTCTTGCATTGCAAGGTGGATATGGCGTCTTCTTCCCAAGACGCATATTCCCGTCGTTTCAATTTTTCCAATCCTGCGGCGGCAATCATGGCAGCGTTATCCGTACATAATGAACGTGGCGGCAACGTCAACTGTAAGCCGTTCACTCCTGCCTGCTCCTCAAGCCTTTCCCGCAAACGGGAATTGGCCGCGACTCCTCCCACCACCGAGACCGCTTTGGCTCCATACTGACGGGCCGCACGACAGAGTTTTTCCACTAACACATCGACAATGGCTTCTTGGTAACTCGCGGCAATATCCGCGACTGACACCTGCGCCTCTTCTCTTTTCTTCGCATTTTTTAAAAAATAGAGGAGCGAGGTTTTGAGCCCGCTAAAACTAAAGGTAAGATCGCCGCTATGTAATTGAGGGCGCGGGAACGAAATCGCCTGCCGATTGCCATTTTTTGCTAACGCATCAATTTCAGGACCACCAGGATAGGGCAAATCTAACATTTTTGCGCCTTTATCAAAGGCTTCTCCAGCCGCATCATCCAAGGTCCAACCCACAAATTGAAATTCCCCACGCTGCGGAACCCACGCCAAATGGGTATGGCCCCCTGAGGCCACCAGCATCATTGCCGGAGTCGCCATGTCAGGGTTGGCCAACCAGGCAGAAGCCAGATGCCCCTCCAAATGGTTCACGGTGACATAGGGAATGTTCCGGGCATAGGCTAACGCTTTGGCGAAGTTCACACCGACAATCAACGCACCAACCAAACCCGGACGATTGGTGACAGCGATGCCTGTGATCTCGGCAAGAGAAAGCGATGCGCGATCCAAGGCCTCTTTGGTCAGATTCTCCAATCGTTCCATATGACGCCGAGAGGCCAACTCGGGCACGACGCCTCCAAAGGGGGCATGCATCTCGACTTGGGAGTCCAGAACATTCGAGAGGATTCTCCCTTCACGATTTAATACGGCGACAGCGGTTTCATCACACGATGTCTCAATGCCTAATATCATGGCTTGGCTTTCCTGCAATAACCTTTTCCCTAAAAACAACAAGACCCTCAGAACCTGACGTCCTGAGGGTCTTGTCTAGGATCAAGCCTCGCTTACTTCCAATCAGACACTCGCTAAGACTTCTTCCTCAATGAAACTTGGTGTCTGATCAGTGAGGACAACTTTTATTTTCTTGGCCTCTTTAAATCGACCTTTAATGAGTTCTTCAGAAAGAGGGTCGCCTAAACAGCGTTGAATCGTTCGCCGAAGCGGGCGGGCTCCATATTGCGACTCAAAGCCTTCGTCGATGAGCCACTGTTTCACCTCTTCACTCACATCCAAATGTATCCCTCGGTCCACTAACCGAGAATTCAACTCACCGATGAGAATGTCGATAATACTGAACAAATGCTCTTTTGTGAGTTGATGGAACACGACCGTTTCATCAAGTCGATTCAAGAATTCAGGGCTGAAATGCCGCTTGAGTTCGCCCAGAACTTCGCCCTTCACTCGAGAAGTATTTTCGGTTTCAACATCACGTTGAAAGCCTAGAGACACACCCTTTTGAATAAATCGTGTCCCGATATTCGAGGTCATGACTAAAATCGTATTTTTAAAATCGACCTTTCGCCCAAGACTATCTGTGAGGACTCCATCATCAAGCACTTGCAACAACACATTGAAAATATCGGGATGGGCTTTTTCAATTTCATCGAATAACACAACCGAGTAAGGACGACGTCGGACTTTTTCTGTCAACTGTCCACCTTCTTCATAGCCCACATAACCAGGAGGCGCTCCAAACAGGCGAGAACTCGTAAATTTTTCCTGATACTCAGACATATCAACTCGAATCAATGCGTCGTCCGTGTTAAACAGAAACTCTGCCAAGGCTCTGGCTAATTCTGTTTTTCCAACACCAGTTGGTCCTAAGAATATAAATGACCCAATAGGCTTTTTGGCATCCTTCAACCCAGCACGAGACCGACGAATAGACCGGCAAATAGCTGAAATAGCTTCATCTTGTCCGATAATTCGCTTATGCAGATAGTCTTCCATATGCAAGAGTTTTTCCGACTCCTCTTCTTCTAGCCTAAAGAGAGGAATGCCGGTAATTTTTGAAACCACGTAGGCGATATCTTCACCAGAAATTACAGGACGATTTTTTTCTTGTTTTTTCTTCCAATCTTGCTTGGCATCGTCCAATAATTTTCTGAATTTTTCTTCCTCTTCACGAAATTTCACGGCTTCTTCAAAATTCTGCAACCCAATCGCCACCTCTTTCTCTCGGGCGACCCGCTTGAGTTCTTGATCAAGCGATTTCAATTCCGGTGGAAGCGCATAAGTCAACAATTTTGCTCGGGAACCAGCTTCATCAATCAGATCAATTGCTTTGTCAGGTAAGAATCGATCCGTAATATAACGATCCGTCAGCTTAACCGCTTCTTCAACCGCTTCATCCGTATAATCCACACCATGATGCTCTTCGTAGCGATCACGCAGACCTTGAATGATACTGATCGTCTCTTCTACTGACGGAGGCTGCACATGGATTGATTGGAACCGGCGCTTCAAGGCTCCATCTTTTTCAATATGCTTGCGATATTCATCAAGTGTGGTCGCCCCAATGCATTGAATTTCACCACGCGACAATGCTGGCTTTAACATATTGGCCGCATCGATAGAACCTTCAGCCGCACCCGCACCAACTAATGTGTGCAATTCATCAATAAATAAAATGATATTGCCAGCCTGAGAAATTTCCTTCATCACAACCTTTAAGCGTTCCTCAAACTGCCCCCGATATTTCGTACCTGCGACTAAAGAGCCGAGATCCAAAGCAATAACCCGCCGATTTAACAGATTATCAGGAACATCCAATCCAATAATTCGTTGAGCCAACCCTTCGACAATGGCCGTCTTCCCGACACCAGACTCACCAATGAGGGCTGGATTATTTTTCGTTCGCCGACTCAGAATTTGAAGTACCCGTTCAATCTCATCTGCCCGACCAATAACGGGATCTAATGTCCCCTCTTGGGCTAATTGAGTCAAATCTCTTCCAAATTCATCTAATGCTGGTGTACTACTCTTTTTATCACGCTCTCTCGTCCCGGTTTTCCGTAAAAAAGTGACGGTTAATTGTCGTGCAGTGAGGAGGTTCGCCCCCAAACTTCTGACCACTTTGCCACCAATGCCTTCCTCTTCACGCAAAAGACCTAACAGCAGATGCTCACTGCCAATATGGTTATGTCCCAAGAGCCGAGCCTCTTCGACACCATATTCAATCACTTTTTTGACGCGGGGACTAAAGGGAATTTCACCGAAGGTGACCGTGGTCCCGCCACCTGGTAGATTGCGTTCAATTTCTAAACGAATTTGTTCAGGTGAGAGCCCCATCTTTTTGATGATCATCAGGGCAATGCCATCTGATTCGCGAAGAATAGCCAGAACTAAATGCTCGGTACCTAAATAATCGTTTTGGTGCCGTTCCGCTTCTTCTCTGGCAAGGATGATAATCTTTCTACCACGATCCGTAAATCGTTCGAACATTGTACCTCCTCTAGCCGATTTATACGCGAAACTTTTCGCTCACCATTGACATTCAGAACACACAATAATGACAAGTAAAATTCATGATTTTAGTCTATCCCTGACCTCCTAAAACTGTCAAGCAACGTCATGTGATGCCACCCGGAGTTTCAACCTGCGTCAAGACAAACTCTACCAACAAAATTGACTCAAAGAAAGCTTTGATAAAGGGGAAATTATTGCCTAGTGGTTTGAAGACATTCAACTCTTGCTATCCGCTTCATCAAGAGACTACCATCGGATCTTCGAGCGAGACTACCCCTCAAAAGTCATGACCACCTTCCAAACAATCGGCATTCTCACCAAACCCTCGGCGCCAAACATGCGTCAACGAGTAAAGCAAGTTCAGGAATGCCTGAACATTCATCAGAAAACTGTCCTGCTTGATTCCACAGACATGCCACCATCTCCCACGTGCCCTGAACGACAACGCATCGCGAAACAAGCAGACCTGCTCATTGTCCTCGGTGGCGACGGCACGATGTTAAGTGGGGCGCGACTCGTAGAACAACGCGGCATTCCCATTTTAGGGGTCAACATGGGCGGGCTGGGATTTCTCACCGAAATAAACTTCGATGATCTTCCGGAAGCATTAGAAAAAATATTCTCCGGACAATTTCAATTAGATGCTCGCTTAATGCTAGCCGTTCAAATCCGACGTGCGAGCCAAATCATCGGAACGTATTCTGCCTTAAACGATGTCGTGGTGAGCAAGGGGCATTTAGTACGGATGATCTCCACCTCAGTTTCTGTGAATGATGCCTTCATGACTAACATACAAAGCGACGGCCTCATTGTCTCCACGCCAACCGGGTCGACAGCCTATTCACTTTCAACCAATGGCCCAATATTAGATCCGAGCATTGAAGCCCTTCTCATTAATCCTATTTGCCCGCATACCTTGTCTCACCGTCCATTTCTGACCCCAAGCACGGCCTCCATTTCAATTGAACTGACGAGTCAAGAATGCGCGATGGCGACCGTTGATGGCCAGGAGGGGCAAGAAATTAACACTGGTGACATAGTGGAAATTGGTGCATCGGAACACCGTACCCAACTCATCCGCTTCCCCGGTCGAAGCTATTTCGAAGTACTTCGGGAAAAGCTCCGCTGGGGCGACGGCTTGGTGTGAAACGCACACATGCTCAGATTCTGTGAACGAGAGAAGTCGATGGGGTACGACACCAAGAAGTGCCTAGGAATTTCTTATGGCTATGACAAAAAATACGGTGAGAGAACAAACGGGGCAAGGAGTCAAGCGAATCTTACGGTGAGCATTCTGGGCATTCATGCCGTTCATCTGCCAAATTGAATTCCTCGGATGTTAACGGAAAGAGTTGGTCGCACGTCTCACAATAGCGGATTTCAAAGAAGGGGATGCCATCTTCGTTAATTTCACAGGGCAACAATAAATCCAGGGGGTCATAGCCCAACGTCTTCTCGTCAGGAAATTTCACCACCGCCAACCGAACATTAAAAAACTCAAAAAGTCCCTCCTGCCCTTTGTACCGATCCTCATGACCAATCACATACACAGGCTGGCCTTTACGTTTTATACGTAAATCCTTTAAGGTTCTCTCAGTTGGAGTCGTACAGAAAAATTCTTGAGGGACTGACGGATCGCTCATCCTATTTACACATCCTAACGCAATACATTGTCACGCGCCGCATTCATGAACTAAGCGGAACAGCTTGTAGCATGGCCTCAAAATGAAGGTCAAGGTCGCTAAGGATAGCCCCTTCACGTCATAAGGAGATGCACCGATGTCTGAAATCACGATTTATCACAAACCCACCTGCTCTACCTGTCAGACGGTCATCAAGTTAGTGAAGGAAAGCGGGCAACCCTTTTCGACGGTCAACTATTATGAAAAACCATTTTCAAAATCCAAGCTCAAAGGGCTCCTCAAAAAGGCCGGCCTTAAATCATCTGATGTCATACGCAAAAAAGAGGATATCTATAAACGACTCAATCTCGCCCAATCCCAATTCACGGATGACGAACTTTTGGACATTTTGGTCAAACAACCTGATCTCATCCAACGCCCACTCGTGCAAAAAGGCGACCAAGTCATCCTCGCCCGCCCCCCAGAAACCGTCAAAACTCTCCTTTAATCGTCAGATAGAAAGATCCAGAAAGAAGGTAAAGATACAAGGAAGAGTCTCATTTTCTTTCATTAGCACATTTCTACGGCCAAATCAGTTCAAATAGCTCACACTTTTCCCTTCTTTTTCCCCACTTAACCAAATAGACAACAGCATGCCAGCCTAGACCAACAGGGCAAGGATTCGGGCACCTGTGGCCACCTATGTCTAGTACAGTGATATTCCTAGCGTTTATTCAATGCAATCTGCATAATGATTGGAAGGGAGAACACTTAGAAATGAGTGAAGAACAAGATAAAGAAAAAATTTCTGCTGCGTTACACGGGGGATCAATTAAAGCAGAAAATATCACCATCATACAAAACCATGGCTCTAGTTTCGGCCAGAATTCAAATATTGGTTCAAGTAAAAATGAGACAAGCCAATCTGTAAAAATAAAAAATAAGCTATCACAGGGCATCGTGATAACAATTGTTCTTGGCGTAATAAGTGCTGCTATCTGGAAAGGCTTTGAAAACCAACTCTTTAATCAACCTTCCTCTTCGACAACACTAGTGAATGTCACAGAGATAAAAAATGTAGTTACAACATCCAGAAACCAAGATCCACCGTTTTCCACATCACAGTCCAAACCAAGCAGGTCAAAGACCAACGAGCAAAATCAGAAAACACAAATCCCTTCAGGATTTAAAGCCGGAACATATACTGACGAATCGAAAAATATAAATTATAAAATGAGCGGACCTTCAAATCTCGCCAATCGAGAGACTTGGACCATTTCCAACTCAGATAGAAGTTTTTCTGCACAATGGTACACCGGCCCGAAAGAGAGGCACCCTTCCCTTACATCCTATCGTTACGAATATAAATTAG
The DNA here is from genome assembly GCA_965248225.1 of Nitrospirales bacterium. Lineage (GTDB taxonomy): Bacteria > Nitrospirota > Nitrospiria > Nitrospirales > UBA8639 > Nitrospira_E. The sequence continues at coordinate 719,151 of CBDFIV010000015.1, read as the reverse complement.
CAGATGGCTTGTCGTATGGAAGAGTGGGAACCATTGACCCAAAGGCTCATGACCAACAATTCAAAAATTGGGGGAAAGAACATGTGGTAAGTGCCCTGCAAACGGGCAAGGACTTGACCATTACACAATACACCAATGGTAGGCCGGGTGAAACCCTTACCCTTACGCTCCAAGAATAGAATTGGCTTTATTGATAACACGATGCAAGGAGAATGATATGACTCAAATCATGCAACTAGCCTTTGTCATTTTTGGACTCATGACATTTACCATGAGTTCAAACGTGATGGGAGAAACAGCCATTCAAGATGTAGAAGGTGTTCCTCCATGGATCACTGAAAAAGGCCTCTCCTTAAGCAAAGACAAGGAGTTTCTATTTGGAGTAGGACTTGCTTCAGGCGTCAAGCATGCGACTCTCAAGCGAAGAGTCGCCGAGGTACAAGCACGACAAGATTTAGCCGCGACGCTTGAAGCTAATTTAGAAGATACGATGGCCATGACCATTGAAGAGAGCACAGAGGGGGACCAAGCCGAATCCAACACCTCAACAATACTCAGTACAAAACAAGTCGTGAAGACTACTCTCCGCAGGGCGGAAATTGTAGAATATTGGGAACATCCCGAGAAAAACGATGCCTACGCTTTGGCCAGAATTCCACGCAAACATTTTGAAGATACCATCAAGAAAATAATGCTAGGTGAGAACAAGTAGAAACGAAAAAATGCGTCTTTTGGGGTCATCTGACCAAATCTTGCAGTTTAAAAATTAAAAAATCCTCTCTGGCCAAAAGCTCTTTGACTAATATCTCCCCAACAGCCGTCCCTGCTTCATTTAAGGCAGTTAAACCGGCTTGTTTTTTAATTCGATCGTAGCCTCTGCTGTCAATAGGAATAGTCATGACCGCTTCTCCACTTTTCGTTTTGAAAACTTTCAAAAGACCATGGGCTTTATAGAAATGGTTTTTTATTTTCGTACTACTAAACTCCGCTTTGGCCTGGGCAACAATGAGGTAAGACGCCCCCTTGGCTCTTAACGCTTGAAAAATGGCCTGCTTTTCTGGCCATTTAGCTTCATCCAAAAGGCCACTGGCTTCATTCAACAAGGGAGCAGGGTACTCGACCACGGAAAAATCATGTTGCTGCAAGACCGTCTGAATGTGTGTGGACATATTCAAAGATGGTTGATTCCCGGAAGGATTGGTCTCCCACGTCCACAACACTACGCGGCGAAGATTCGAAATGGTTTTCTGTTCCTCACTTTTAAGGCGGGAAACGAGTTCACGGCTACTCTGAATATCACCCTGTTTAAGGGGAATGACCATCGAATGTTCCGCGAGTAAGTTCAAGGCATCGCGAAAGAACCGCCTGGCTTGTTGATGCTCACCCTGCATTTGGTGACTTTGCCCTGTTTGGTAGAGATCATAAGCAGCTAGCGCGTTCTGCTGCGCTTCATTCTCCTTTCTTCCTAATTCTTTCTGAGCTTGTGCTTTGGGGTATTTAACCAACAAATGCACATTAAAAGTCACCATCCTAGAGTTTTCAGCCGTTCTTGTTGTTTTTTCATGGTATGAATCTGCCATGAAGGCTTGCTTCACCATGGCATCCGTCTTCGTTTGCAATTCTTCCTTCACTGATTGCTCAACATCGGTGATGGTCATTTCCAATTGAGAAGCCACATCGACACCAAGGTATTCCGCAATCTTGGCCTGGGCATCCTTCCGCGCTGAACTCTGCCCTCGCTCAAGACTACCGGCTCCAGTAAAAGATCCAACAAAATATAGATATTCGTCTTCCTGCGGCAGCTGGGTCATCCAGACAGGCTTTGCAGGTTGAGATGTCTCTCGAACAACTTGAGGGCCGCCACACCCCCCCAAGAGCACCACAAGGCACAAAAAAATCCAGCTCTTTTTAATAAATACCAACGACATCTTTGATCAATTTTGAATGAATGAATTCACGAGGAACTGAAGGGGAGAAGCCTTTTCTCCCCTTCAGTTTTTAAACATTTGCGGATTTTATCCACACAAGTATCCGATTCAGAATTAAATCGCTTCAGCCTGACGTTTTCGCTCTTCTTCTTCTTTCACCAAACATTTCACCATTTGTCGCATTCGTGCTGCTTCAAGTTTTCCTGGAGCCAAATCTTCGGCTTTTGATAAATTTTCATCGGCCTTTTGATACTCACCTAAATAGGCATGAATCGCCCCTAAATTGAAATACGCCTTAGCCAGAGCGACTTGTGAGACCTTTTCATTGTCCCTATTACTTTCCACCGCTTTGATAAAGATGCTTTTCGTTTCTTGTAAGCCTCCTGACTGGGCTTCAAGAATACCTCGAGCCAAGACCGGCAAGTCACTATCGGCATAGAAAATCGCCGTAAGATTTTCCTCCCAGGGAAGAATAGCCCGTACCATATCATCCACAATGCTATTTAAACTTTGTTCATACAATCCGTTCTTATTAATGAGTCCGGGTGTTCCACTTGTTGACTCCGTTTTTTTCTCTGCCGTCGATGAAAGACGTTTCACCTGAATGAGTGCTCCAGATTCAACTTCAGCAATACTAATTTCACCTTGAATATGCGCTATCCCTGTTCGCACAGTTTTTGAACAAATTTTCTTTTTTGTAAGATTAACACCAGGAGAGCATTCAGAAGATTCTGTTGTGGCTTCTTGATAGTCATCCTTATTCACCTGCCCGATTACGAGCGCGGTGGCAGGTAACAGCTTCCCTAACTTTGCTCGCTTTGATGCGTCAAATAAATCCGAATCGGTCAATCCCATCTCTTCTTTAATCTTATCCAGTTGGGCTCGATCCATGATCTTTATTTTCCCATTTTTTACCATCTGCTCTTTGAATGCTGCAGAAAACGCTTCTCCATAATTTCCGCCAATGTTGGTGAAGGCAACCCGTTCATATTTTGTCAAATCAATCTCAGCCGGATGGGAAGCTAATACTGGAACCTTTGTGGGCGTGCTGCAGGAGAGATATATCGGATAGGTATTGCCCCATGGGTCTTTTTTAGTCAAATTTTCACAAGTCGGAGGTGGAGCTTCCTGAGGAATAACTGAACTCTTGAAACCTTCAAACCCTTTTTTTGAGCATGCCGCAGATAAAAATACTAATAACACCAAAACGACGCACCTATTTCTCAGCATTGTTCTCTCCTTTTAAAAAAAACGATCCCAATGAACCTAAAAGAAATGATCAACCTTTTTAACTAAGGGCTTCTTGGTATCGGATGGCACACAGCACAGGAACCCATTAGTACTTCATCCCAATAGGTCATTGTTAACTAGATTGTTGAAATACATCAAGCCTCCGGCTTGAAAAAAAATTTCTCTAGCAAGACTGAATTTTCAATGGATTTCTTCCCCATATTCAGATAGGCCACCTTAACAGAAGCACGGGAACTTCCGATCCGCGGGGCTACAATGATAAGTCTTTAAAAATAAACCATTTAGGCTCTCATGGAAGGCTAATATCAATTACAACCTGAACCCAAAAATGGCTTAAAAGGGACGCTGAGGTGATTCTTCCCTGCCGGTGCCGAAATATTCGGTTTTGAGATATTGGTAGGCTTCAATGATTTTGCGGAGTTCTGGCTCTGAGCTGCGATCCCCTTGTCGACTATCGGGATGAAGTTTTTTGGCGCGTTCCCGAAATGCTCGCGTCACCACAGGCAACGATGCTCCAAATTCTATATCTAAAATTTCGAATGCTTGAATAGCAGATCGGACTTCCCCGGCTGGGACCATCGGGTCCCCGCCTCCACCGGTTGCGGCTTTAAAGAAATTGAACAGATTGATTTTGTTCCGTCGACGACGCGGACGCTGCCGGATTTCACTTTCAAATTCTTCGAAGCGATCCTCAATAAATTCCAATCGAGACTCCAACCTCTGGGCGGCGTTGAGCTCACAGATATGTTCCACTTCCTCTTCAACCACTGACAGCATCTGATCGACTTCCAGTAAACCCTGCTCCACATGCAAATAGGCTTCTGTCCGCTCTTGGAACATGGTCTCAAGGGCAAAATCCAAACTTTTTTCGGTCTGTCCTCGAAGCTGGGCGATTCGGCGAGCCATCCCCGTCATAAACTTACGTCGATTGTGATTATTTAAGGCCATACCCTCTGCTCAAATAATATTCCGCAATAAAAACGGCCCATTGTATCATAATCAGGTCGTCCTGATGAGGCCGTTTCCGATATCCAAACCCGCTTCGAAGACGAAAAACAAGGCATTGCCCAATATTTAGAGGGCTTGGTATCCTGCCTATCTTTGCGCCTTCATCTGTGACATCACAAGAGGGAATGCTGAAAAAAGCCACCAGCGGCGTTCCCTGCCTTCGCCGGAGCGGCTTCGCGCAGGCAGGTCGGCCTTTTGCCGTGCTCACGTACTGAAAGTACGCTCTGCGCGCCAAAACGACTGTGGCCTTGCTGGATGACTTTTTTGACCATTCCCGTCGGCTGTTGATACCGAAAATTTCCTCAAACATCTATGGGCTATTTTTGAGAATTATTCAACAGACCCCAGGATCATTCAAATACCTACGCGAAACTTTTTCATGATTTTCATTCACTCACCACGTAGCCCTTTAAAGGAGAAACCAATGACACACAAGGCTTATCTGATGGGAATGCTCCTCATATTGACGCCCGCTCTTCCGGCTTTGGCCGTGAACCCTGCCGGATACGGCAGTGCCGGTGGAGAATTCAATATTAAAATTTCCCGCGTACCTGCTAATGAACGCGCAAAAGCCAAAGCAACCAAATCACCATTCGAAGCCACCCCAGAGATCCTCGCCGAAGGCAAGGATATTTTTCTGGGTCGTGGAGGCTGTATCAGTTGTCATGGAGCTGAAGGCAAAGGAGATGGGGCTGGAGCCAAAAATTTGCCCATTCAGCCAAGGGATTTCACGAATCCGAAATTTAACAAGTACCGCACGCCTGGTGAAATGATGTGGGTCCTCAAAAATGGCAGCATGGGTCAAACCGGCCGAGTGCCCGGTACCGGCATGTTGCCAGTTGTTCAACCGAATGGATTCATTTCTGAGACCGATGGCTGGAAAGTCCTCTTGTACGAACGAAGTCTGGGAGAGACGAAATAGCACATCACCGTTCTTTATTTTTTGTGAAAATCTGGCAACCACAATTGACCATTCCAGAGATGGGATTATTCCTTCCTTATGACGACTAGTTCAAGCGACCACCAACCCAATCGTCTCATTCACGAAACCAGCCCCTATTTGCTGCAACATGCGCACAATCCGGTGGATTGGTTCCCCTGGGGGAAGGACGCCCTTAACCAGGCCAAAGAGCACAACAAACCTATTCTCTTATCTGTTGGGTATTCGGCCTGCCACTGGTGCCACGTGATGGAGCGGGAATCGTTTGAAAATGATGCCATCGCTGAACTCATGAATAAATATTTTATCAATATCAAAGTCGATCGAGAAGAACGACCGGATATCGATGAAATCTATATGCAAGCCACCACGGCCATGAATCAGGGCCATGGCGGTTGGCCCATGACGGTCTTTCTCACACCCGATCAAGAGCCAATTTTTGCGGGCACCTATTTCCCACCCACGGACAAATGGGGAAGACCGGGCTTTGGGTCCATTGTCACGAACATTGGAGAAGCCTGGATCAAAGACCATTCCAGTATTGTGCAACAAGCCGAACGGTTTACCTCAAAACTGCGTTCGGCATTACAGCCAGCCTCCCCATTAGCGGTGGGTGAAGCAGATATTGAGAGCGCGGTGAAACAGTTCGCCCAGGATTTCGATCCACGGCACGGCGGCTTTGGCCGCGCGCCAAAATTTCCTCCAGCCACGGGCCTATCATTTCTGCTTCGCCAATATCATTGGAGTCGCCAAGAAAAAATCCTCACCATGGTCACCAAGACTTTGGATGGCATGGCCACCGGTGGCATGTACGATCATATTGGCGGAGGCTTTGCACGCTATTCCACCGACGATGAATGGCTCGTCCCGCACTTTGAAAAAATGCTGTACGACAACGCCCTGCTGGCCCGCACCTACGTCGAAGCCTTTCAAGCCACAGGCTTAGAACGCTACCGCAACGTGGCGACCGAAACTTTGGATTATATTCTCCTGGAAATGACGGCTCCCGAGGGTGGCTTCTATTCAGCCACGGATGCGGACAGCGAAGGCGTGGAAGGCAAGTTTTTTGTCTGGACACCCGAGCAGATTCGAGAAATCGTTGCTGATGAAGAAGACGCCAAAAGATTTTGCGCCTATTACGACATCACCGAGGACGGGAATTGGGAAAAGACCAGCATTCCTCGCACCCAGAAATCCCTCGAAGCAGTTACTAAAGAATTAGGATGCTCCACAGAAGAACTCCAAATCACGCTTGATCGGGTTCGCCCTTTAATCTACCAAGCCCGCCTCACGCGCATTCCACCTGGGTTGGATGACAAAATTATTACCGCCTGGAACGGGATGATGATCGGCACCATGGCGGAAGCTGGACGTGTGTTCAATCACCAACCCTATCTTGATGGTGCGATTCGAGCGGCTGATTTCCTCCTCACCACATTGTCCAGACCAGAAAATCGTTTATGGAGAACCTACCGCACCGAGAAAGCCCACCTGAATGGGTGCCTCGAAGATTACGCCTATGCCGCGGAAGCCATGTTGGAAGTGTACGAAGCGACGGGCATTGAACGATATCTCCATGAAGCTGTTGGGTTAAGCGAAAGAATTCTTGAAGATTTTGAAGATCGGGAACATGGTGGATTCTTCACGACCGCCGTCGATCACGAAACACTCATTCTTCGAGGGCGAGAAGGAGCCGACGGCGCCACACCGAGTGGCAATGCCGTGGCAGCTTCGGTTCTGGCTCGTTTGTCCTTCCACTTTGACCGCGAAGATTTTCGTACGGCGGCGACGAATGCCGTTCGAGCCTACGGGCAACAAATTGGACAAGTTCCGCGAGGATTCCCGAAAAGCCTGATGGTCGTCGACCTGTTACTTCGAGGGCCTATCGAATTAGCATTGGTCGGCGGGACGGATGACAAGACCTATTCACAACTGCGCAGTGCCGTGAATACTTGCTTCATTCCGTATCGAATTATGGCCTACCATCAGGACACTGACGTGGAAACGTCTCACCCTCTCTTGGCCGGGAAAATACCCGTCAATGGAAAAGCTGCGCTGTACATCTGTAAAAACTTTGCCTGCCAAGCTCCGATCACCGATCCAGAAGCCGTGCCGTCGGCACTACAACATCCTCAAGGGACCACAGCTCAAGCAGAAGGTACGCGCCAATCCCTCACCACAGACGGCCTACCTGGACATGCCACGCCGCAAGGCACGGGAACCTATGTGGCCAACATCTTGGCAAGCGCAGCAACAGGACGCCCGTCATCACATGGCTATACCGCACTGGGGTCAACCGGACTCACCACATCCCGCATCGGCTTTGGTGGATATCGAATCAGCTTGGGAGTGGACGACCATAGAAACGCGCTAGAGAAAGCACTCCAAGAAGGCTGCAACCTCATCGACACCTCGACGAATTATGCCGATGGGCAAAGCGAACGATTAGTGGGAACCGTCGTCAAAGACCTAATTGCCAAACGATTTATGACACGAGAAGAAATAATTATCGTTTCCAAAATAGGTTACGTGCAAGGAAACAATCTGACGAGAGCCGAAGCCCGAGAAGAAGCCGGTAAGCCATTCCCTGAGATGGTCAAATATGGGGATGGCATTTGGCATTGCCTTCATCCTGAATTTCTAGAAGAGCAACTCACCATGTCATTGGATAGGCTGGGATTGGCAACCTTAGATATCTGCCTCCTTCACAATCCCGAATATTTCCTCTCAGAGGCCAAAAATCGCAATCTTTCGCTCAATGCCATCCAACTCAACGATCTGCGGCAGGAATTCTATCGGCGGGTGGAGCAAGCCTTTGTGTATTTTGAATCCCAAGTTGTTGCCGGCCGAATGCAATATTATGGCGTGTCATCAAACACCTGCACCGCCAAACCTGACAACCCTGAAGCCACGTCACTGTCACAGATGCTCAAGGCCGCTCAAGCTGCCGCACAGCAAGCTGGGCAGGCAGCGCATCATTTTCGGGTCTTGCAATTGCCCATGAATCTTTTTGAAGCCGGTGCCCTCCTGAACCAGAACACTGGGAAGGAAGACTCAGAAACCGTCTTATCCCTGGCTCGTGAACAAGAAATCGCCGTGCTCGTGAATCGCCCGCTCAACGCGATCCCCGGAAAAGGCGGCGGCATGATTCGCTTGGCCGATCCGCAAGCTGAAATTTCTAATACAAACTTTGACGCCCAGCAACCCAAAGTGGCCGCACTCGAACATGATTACAAACAGGTCCTTGGGCCAAACATTCCTCCACCCGATAAAGGCGCCTCGCCACTGGATTACTTCAACTGGGCCGAGGAACTCACACGCGTACGGGAGTCCGTCCAAAATTTAGAACATTGGGATCAAATCGAATCACAAACGATTGCGCCCCATGTGAATCGAGTATTCCAACTACTCACTCAACATTTCACGGGCCGAAAAGAAGAAGAACAAATTTGGCAATCCTGGCGAGATAAATATGTTCCAGAACTCGTCGCCCTCTTAAAAGTCATGCGAATGGAAGCCGCGCACAAAAGCGCCAAGAAACTTTCTGAAATAAAAGGCGTGATTGATCCCTTACTTCCAGAAGACAAACACAAAGAATCTTTCTCCCGAAAATCCTTGTGGGTTCTCGCAAGCACACCAGGCGTCACCAGCGTCCTCAACGGCATGCGCCACACGATCTACGCCGATGACTCCCTCACCATCCTCCAATGGGAACCCCTCCCCCACCCTCGTCCAATCTTTGAAACACTCCAGAACCGTTCCTAGCACTGAGCAATCAAACTTTTCCCCCATCCGTCATACCTGCGGTTTTTGGCAGGTATCTACAGGAATTTAACCGAAAAGGAAAAAGAGAGGTTCCGGCCTTCGACCTGCCGGAATGACGGAGATTGATTAGGTAGGCATCGCCCACAATACACTTGAAGACAAAACTATCAACAACAGATTTTCTCCCCTCCTCTTTCGACTAGGGCCCTGACCATTCCGAAAGTAGAGTGACATGACCCTTTCGCTTAGCCTTCTTCACATAGGCATTATCTGCCGTCAGATAAAATCCCTTCAAGCGTATGGCAAGCACATGATACGCGGCGTCATAGAACGTCACGCCGTGAACCTCTCGCATATGATCGAGAATTTCCCCAGCAAATTCTTTTCCCAGCGGCACTTCTTCAAAGTCATAGGCCAACAACGCACTCAACAACTCTCTGGCTAACTTGGGTTGCTTAAGACCCAAAACATTTCCTACTTCAAAACGCCAGAGAGTTGGCAATTTAATCTCCACCTGATCGGCGAGTATCGCCTCTTGAAGCCCACGAGCTTGTACCTGATCCGGCTCACTGGCTTTTTCGAGAACCCATTTCAGGATCACTGAAGCATCGGGCACAATAATCATCTGCCGGTTCTCGTTCGATCTTGCTTGAGAACGTCGATGATCTCTTTGCTAGTCAATGTCGCACTTCGCTGACGCAACTCCTGTAGTTGCTTGGTTACTTGCTCCCGCTTGCGATGGAGCAATTCTTTCCGCAACGCCTCATTCACCACCTGACTTCGCCGTCGTGGAGGCACCAGCCGGAAAAGTTCTTCCCGAACTTCCTCATCAATAGAGATATTCATTTTAGCCATACCCTTCTCCTTTTTCTTCTAATTCCCACTTTAAGGGACACAATATAGACGACTAAAGTATACACCTAGACTAGACGCCTAGCAATGGCACATAAAGATTGGATGCGTCTGAGAAAAAAAGAGATTCCGTCCTACTGTGTGGATATGACGGGAACGGACGGGATTATTCACATTGCCGATGGCACTGGCATGTTCAAAAAGACCCGTCCAGCAAGGCCGCAGCTTCTGAGACGCGCGGAACGTACATTCGAGTACGTGAGCACGGGCCAGGAGCGAGAACGCCGCTGGCGGACTTTTTCAACGTGCCAATGATTGGAATTCGCGGAACCATCGGGCGAGGGATTCATCGTAATGATGCTTGGCATAGCCCGGGCCATTATAGAATCTGGCAAGTTGAGCAAAGGCCTGGCTGGTCGGCGTGCTCTTCGAAACAATCTTGGGTTTTCTCGAAAGAAAACGCGCGACGAATACGACTTGCTCTTCAATAGAACTCTGGAACATAGCCACGGCTGATTCGGCTCCAACCATTTTGTAATTTGACCCTAGAACTTGGCCCAAACCTTGGCTCATGGCTTGATAGCGAAGTCCAATGAGATCAGTTCGCCCTTTTTTTTTATTCAGCCGAGTCAGAATGTGCTGCTCAAATCTTGGGCGAACAATGCCTCCAGTTTCTTGTTTAACTTGCGATTCCCCGTGGTCTTGCCACGGGGAATCGCAAGTTCAAACTGAGCGACTGCGCGATTCGTCCCACGCCCAAAATCACCATCAATAGCAAAGGCCCCGGTCGAAGACGTGGAATACCCCAGGAAAATGAGCATTCGTTGAACCGCTTTAATCGCCTCTTCCCCAACTGACTGACGAGTGACCCCGCGCTGACCCTTCCGGAACTGTTTAAGCACACCTCGCCAACTTTTTTTCGTATCCCCAACCGGCGTCAACACCTGAGAAATTTTCGGATCTTGTAGGAAACGTTCCATGTCCTAGTTCCTTTCCTTCCGCAAAGTATGGGATAGATATTCTGCCAAGGGAAAGCGTTTATTATTTTCCCACGTCTTGGGTTTCTTTCTCCAACCAATTGATTGCAGTGTGTTCGTCTTGTTCGATTGCCATTTCAACCGCTCGCTTTGCACATCCCAATAGGTGCTTGGATTGCTGACGATAGTCAAAAAAATCAATAACTTTCTTTTCAATATCTGCCATTACCTTTTTGCCTAAAATAGGCACAGGAACCCCTTTAACAATATCAGGAGATAAATGACCGTTGGTCATGCCAGTAATACTTCTTTTGAAAAGATCCGTCATTATGGGCAAGCCCAAAAAGGTAAGAAGATAATGAGGGGATACCTCTTTAGCGGTAATTTTCAACAGATCTCCAGAAATTGCAATTTCCTGTTTGGTTTTATTCATTCCTACTTTACCGATAGTTGCTCCGGTAATCGCTAGGGCCAAATCATTAAATCCAACAGTAACTAAATTGCTGCTATATTCTGCCCAATCAATGGAATCGATTATGTTTCCAGATATATCTTTAATGCTTGCGTAAGGAATTGCACCGATTGCACTACGCGCTTGATGCCCCTTTTTTACAGAAGCGATTTTACTAAGTGGCACACCGCCACGATTCCACAATGCCGAAAGGATTTCGTCAAATTTTGGTTGGTAGTACTCTGCGTCAATTCGTTCAGTTTTCTGAATGTCAGAATATTTTTTGATGAAAGTTAGCTTGTGTTTCGGTTGCTGGTTGACTAGACCAAACTCAGAGAGAAGAATATTTTGTGCCCTACTATAAGCGTCTTTTGATTCCGCTATTTTTGAATGCCCGTCAAAAACTAAATCACTTATTGTGGATTCAAATTCACTGTCTAATCTTGCAATTCGTAATTGGCGGATATCAGGCAATATTAAGCCCGTTTGGCCACCACCTCTTATGGAACGTAGAATTTGATGTTGCCCATAACGGCCAATAAGGAACGAATACAGATAACCGGGAAGAATCTTGTCTTTGACTGCTCTAGCTATTCCTAATTTACAGTTTGCCACCAATTTCTTTGGCGGATCGTAAACCAGCCCAACAAGGCCAGTGTTCGCACCAACAATTGTTATTAGTATGTCATTCGGGGAAATGTGCGATCTTTTCAGTAAATCAAAACAAGATTCAGGAATATGTACGATATTCCTGTCATGCAATATCATGTCGGTACTTAAATCTTGACCACGCAAATACCTCACCCCATCTGCGCTATCAAAATTTTCAGCTATTTTCAGATGATTGCCATCGGTGATGTGCGCAATTTCAGATAAAGTTGAATATGAACCATTCAGCACTACATTGAAACTGGCGACATATTCAGGATGGAAAAATTGAGGATCAATCCGTTCGTTTTTTTTTGCTTCGAATTGTGAGCCAATAGTGACTTGCATCCTTACCTCTCCACCCAAAACGAAAGATTTTGACTCTTTGCCCATTCAATAAATGCATCGGCTATCCCATCCGGCAATTCCCCATCATGATTGTGCAGATCATGGTCGACAATCAGATGACCGTTTTTATCCAGCTTGTATTGACCGTTACCGTTTTTCACATAGACATAATCGCCGGAATTATCTTTTCCGCCTTTCTCGCTTACGGCAAAAAAGATGGGGTAGTCTTCAATTTTTTGGCATAGCTCATTATCCCATTTCTGCATAAATAGGACGCTGGTTTTGGTTCCGGTATGGGGTTTAAATGTGTTTCCATGCAACCCAACAACGGCAAGGATGCGTCCATGCTGCGCGATAAATTCTCGAATATATTTGTCGGTTGTGTTGTTGAAGCGACCTTGGGGCAACACAATGGCCATACGGCCACCAGGCTTGAGTAAATCCAGATTACGCTCAATAAAAAGAATGTCCCGCCCGACTTTACTTTGTGCCTTTCCTTTTGTCTTAAAGCCCAGTTCATATTGATGCAAAATTCGACTCTCTTTGATGTCTCCAGCAAAAGGCGGATTGGCCATTAAAATATCAAAGTTGAATTGTTTGTTTTCGCCTTTTTCAGCTCTCAGTTTTTCCAGCCGTTCAAAGCCCTTGCCGTAGGTTTTAATCCACTTTTTGTCATTTTCAGTTTTATCGTTCCAGCGGTCAAAATCCAGTGTATTCAAATGCAAGACATTGGTTTCACCGTCTCCCGCAATCAAATTCAAGGTTCTGGCAACCCTGACGGTTTTTTCGTCAAAGTCGATGCCAAAAACTTTGAGGACATGCTGTTTGTCTTCTTCTGGAATTTCTTCATTGGAAAAAAGATGCCCGGTGAGTTTGAATATGGTATGCACCGGAAAACCGCAACTGCCTGAGGCCGAATCAATCATGTACTCGCCCCGTTGGGGATTCAGCATTTGCACGCACATATCAATGACATGACGAGGCGTAAAGTATTGTCCCTTTTCACCCTTGGCGGATTTGTTGACCAAATATTCAAAGGCTTCATCCACAACTAGCAGATTGGAATTGAAAAGTTTCACATCCTGTAAACTGGATACGCATATGGACAGATGACTGTCGGAAAGGTCAAACGTAGCGCCTTCCGGAAAGACCCCTGGCCATTGCGTTTTTGCTCGATTGAACAAGTCCAATATCTTACTTTTCAGTTCGGTGTCGGTTTGTCCAGTGTTCCGGAACTCCATCACTCTGAAACTATCATCCGAAATACCGCTAACCGCTGCTTTGAGCGCATCATAATCCTGCCCGTCAAGATAGCTTGGGGCATTATCGTATTCAGATGTCTGTTCATGAACCGCAGTTTTCGTTACCTGACGTAAGAAGTAATTAATAATCCCCTTGTCTGCCTGGCTTAAAAATTCATCATAGAGCTTGGTGAAAATCAGTTTAAAGACCTCTTCGAATACATCGACCCCAGCATTTGCTAGGACTTCGTCCTCCATTTCCAGAATGATGTCTTTCAGGGATTTTCGTTCATTGGAAATTTTATCCTTGATAATCAGGTCTTTTAGGGTAAAGCGTTCAGTGAGTATGTCCTTTAGACTTTGTTGTTTTTTGGGAATATCGGTGATGTCTTCAAAGTAATTGGGGTCTTTACGGTGGTAATGGGAGATTTTTTCACCGTTGGTCCATACGCCGATGGGTGCACCAGTCGCGTTGCAATAGGAACGAAGCTGGTTTTTCCCATCTTTAAGCTTAGGCTTTTTTAAATAAAGATCCCCGAGGCAAGACCACGGGGTATTAGAAGAGGGGTAACTGACGCAGGTCTTCTCTGGGACTGCCTTGGTTCTGCACATAATGTTCGACCACCCTCCAATTGCCGCCCTCTCCCACGGTGCCCACATAGTAGCCATCAGCCCAAAACTGCCCTCCCCACAACTCTGTCTTCAAGGCTGGTTTCTGCCGGAATAACTCGCGCCCGGTGATACTCTTGAACACTCGCACGATTTGTCCCGGAGCAATCTTCGGATGAGCAGAACATAACAGATGGATATGATCTCGATCACACCCCAATCGTTCAAACTCCATATCGTACCGCTCAGCAATCCCTCGCGTGGCTTCCACAATGATCTCGACAACATCCTCCGCTAATAAGGCCTTACGATATTTCACCGGAAAGACAATGTGATAATGAATCTGCCACGCACAATGACTCGCTTTGTGGACAGTACTTTCACTCACCCCCTAATTCTCGGAAAATAAGATCCCCGTGGCAAGACCACGGGGAATCGCAAGTTCAACGATAATATAAGCGGTATCCAAGCGATCTTTATCGAAAATGACAATGTCTGCACTTTTCTTCTCTCTGCCAAAACTTACAGGATATTCAAAGGCTAGGCGTTTTTTAGGATAGCCGTACTGGCTGATAAGCCTGGCCGCATAAAGCTGACGAACGATTTCCTCCGGTTTGAGCTGAATATCCTTATCTCGAACAATACAGTTCACAAAGCAAGTTTCCTTCCCTTTAGTGATTTTGGTAACCACTTTCCCACGCAAAGCTTGAATTTCTTCTTTGGTGAACAAGGCAAGATGATAATTGCTGTCTTTGAGTATCGATTGGATGACGTCTGATTGATTCATTACTTCTCCATTTTCATGAGGACGGAAACCTGGCTAGGATGAAAATACGACATTCGCAATGGTTAAGATATCTTCCGTCTCAAAACCAAAGTTCGTTTAAAATGATGGAAAGAACCGGAGTGGGTTGCCTTACAATGAAGTTATCTTGAAGATCCATTTACCTTAGGTGCGTAGGTACAGCGGAGAAACTCGTGATTAAAATGGTTCTCCCTTTTCTACTTTCAAAACTCTCTCTTTCTCTTACCGGGGTCTATTTGGCCAGAACCGGCCAATAACTGCAAGTCTTATTCACTTAAGAGTGTCTGAGAATTTTTGTTTCTAATTTTTCGTCTCCTAGATATTTCCTCCATGACCGACGCCTGCTGCCCGGCCCTCTTGGTGGACGCTCTCATTTCCCGGCGGGCCTTGTCTGAGCGCAGCGAGTTGGTCCGCCCTCCTCAAGCTTGCGTCCACCTCATTTCATGAGGCCGGACAGGGCGTCAATGGCTTTGGTTACTTTCCCCGAAAGGAAAGTCACTCGGCTGCCGGGCCGAAACCCGGCATGCATCGAACAGCCATATTGGCTCCAATACTGAGCGAAAGGGGGAAGGAGTGCCCTAGCGTCGTTTTCAGATTGTGATTTCACCAACCGATACTTACTCTAACTGTTTCATATTTCTATCCAACAACAAAGGAAATCCTCATGTCCTCAATTTCGAATATCCTTAATCAGTTCCCAGACTTTCAACATCTGTCCTCCAGCACACCTTTTGCTGTGAAAACCCAACAATTTCAGGCACAGGCCCAGACATCGACCTCGTCCAATTTCAGTTTCACAACGGCAGAGGGGGATCGCGTTTCTCTGTCCTCGGGGTCAGAGAGCCAGTTCTCTTTTGAATCCTATAATTTCCAAGGGTTAACAGAGGGACAGGCTGTGGATTTCCGAAGCCAACAATTAAGTACGTCGACTCGCTCGGACTTCAGCCTGCTCATTGAAGGCGATCTGAATGAACAAGAACTCGCGGACATTCAGGCGTTCCTCCAATCGTCCAAGAGTCTTTTGCAGGACATTACTGCAGGGGATGTCAAGAATGCGACGGAAACAGCCCTCTCCTTGAATGAGCTTGATTCGCTGTCGAGTGCTTCTCTCTTCTTCCAGCAGACCACAACGGCCTCCCTGGCCTTTCGCTCAACCACATTGGCTGCTCAGGGAGATGATCAAGAACATGCCTCGAAACAAAGAGGGTCAAATGAGGGACAAGGACTCGGTCAGCGGGTTGGACGTATTTTTGACAACATCCGAAAGGCTCAAGAACAATTTCAAATTGATCCCGAGAAATTAGGGAAACGAATCCCAGGACTTCTCTCAAAGTTAGTTGAAGCCCTGGATAAATCTTTTTCCAAGGATGAATCTTCCGAGTCACTTTTCGAGAAAATTCGACAAGAACTGCTTCCCTCTCTCCTTCAATCTCTACAAAAACTGACCCCCGAAGAAGAGAGGCCAGAGGAATTAGCTGAAGAAACCAACCAACAGAATACCGAAAATTCTGCTCTCCCCCCAACAGAGGGAAACGGCGACATTTTGGCCAACCTTCTGACGTAATTTTTACATAGGTGAAGAACAACCCGTTCCCTAGAGAATCAAGCTAATCGATTAGCCAACGAATATTTCAATTCCACAATCGTTGCCAGTTTGCCCATTCTTGACTCCAGATTTTTTCGGTGAGAGTAACCGGTACCAATTGCTGCTGTTGAGTCGTTGTAATACGAAGATCTGATGAGTCCAAAGAAGCCTCTATGATAATCGCCCCATCCTGATCCGTTCGATACATGGGAAGCCTTTGTTCTTCATAGGCCGCCACGACTTCGGAAGCTGGATGCCCGTAGCGATTATGCGATCCGACCGACACCACCATGGCTTGAGCCTCAATCTGCTTGATCCATCCCGCGTGCAGAGAACTTTTGGCTCCATGATGGGGAACTTTCACGATATTCGCCGAATAACCTTGAAGCAGATGTTGTAACTGTTCTAATGCTTCTTGCTCGGCATCGGCCGTGAATAATAGGGAATGTTGGCCACAATCCAGCCTCAAGACCAATGATCGGTTATTCAACTCTTTCCCACTGATCTCCTGAGTGGCAACCAACTTTAACGAGTTTTCCTTAGCTGAAGGACTCAATACCGAGAGAGAACAAGGCCCAGACCCAATAATGTCAGAGCCGGCCACACCAACTTGCTCATCAAGGTCAGCCGCGTCTACTGCGGTTTGGAGCCGTTGATAAAACGCCCTGGATCGTGGAACTCCGTTGCTCCAATATTCTCCCACATCAAATGTTTGAAGGACCCACGGCAACCCCCCGACATGGTCCCATTGGGGATGCGTCGCAACCACATGATCGATTCGATGAATGCCTCGATTCCAGAGATACGGGCCGATCACTGCTCGCCCCATGTCTAATCGACGATACGCCGGCCCACCATCAATCAAGACTGTTTGGCCATCTGGTAATTCCAGAAAGGTCGCATCTCCTTGGCCGACGTCTAAAAAGGTGACTCGTAGCGTTCCTGGTTCCCAGTTGGTTCGTGGAGACCACGCCCACCAGACAAGAATCCCCACCAGCAGGGTGAGACAACTCCATCGGACTATCGGCCGATGCCGTAACAGCACCACCCCCGCCAACAGACCCCAAAATAGAAATATTGAGCTGATACTGGGCGATGCCACATACCATTCGGCTCCTGGCATTTGGGACAAACCGACAACCATTTGCGCGAACAGATCAAAAACCCATTGATTGACCATTCCGAGAGGCAGGGTTTCTGCTCCACTGACTAAGACCGCAATGCCAGCCAAAAGGCCAAGAGGTATCACCACAATTCCGACTAGCGGGACAATGACCATATTGGTAAAAAGACCGAGCCATGGGATTTGATGAAAGTAATAGGCCACCACCGGTACTGTTGTCAGGCTGACCGCCAACGTCATGAGCCATGCCAGTTTACTTTTATCCCAAATACTGGCAAACCAACTTGGGGCCTCATGCGACTCTGCCACCAGTGCTCCTAATTCGTCGGGATCTTCAGTTTTTCTGGCAAGCAGAACCATTCCAATGGCTGCGACCGAGAGATAAGATAATTGAAAGGAAATATCGTGGATAGCTTCAGGATGAGGTAGGACCATGAAAAGTGCGGCGACAGCCAATGCGGTCACCAGATTGCGTTCCCGTCCTAACCATATACCCAGACAACAGACCACAATCATGATCCATGACCGAACCGTGGCCATTTCTGCACCAGCCAAGAGCATATAGAACGTGACCAGGGGTAAGGTCATGACAACTGAAAATTGAGTGGCGGTGAGATAGATCGATATCTGTTCAAACCAGGAAGCAGGCAATCGACGAAAACTCCACCGGGCTCCAGCAAAAACCACGAGGGCAAGGAGCCCAAGATGCGATCCAGAAATGGAGAGAATATGCACCGTCCCACTGGCCATAAAGGCATCGCGGATGTCCTGTTCAATAAAACTTTGCTCGCCAATAATCATCCCCAAAAATAACCCTAAGGCCGGGGGCGACAAACTCGTGGTCGCCGCATGATGAATGGCCCCTCGCCACTGATCGACGCGTCCCATCAGACTTCCCCAAATAGTCGCCTGCCTTATGTTGAGCTTCGTCACCCCATCTGGTCCAACCACCGTCGCCACAGCCTGAATGCCTTTTCGCTTGAGGTAGTTGCCATAATGAAACCCTCCAGGATTGAGCGTCCCAAAAGGTTCACGCACGCGTGTCGTAAAACTCACATGGTTGCCATACATGACAGCCCCTTGAGGCTCTCGCCACGTGAGGCGAATCCGCCCTTGAATGGGTTGTGGCGTTCCAGAGGAAATGATGCGTTGGACATCCACGAGCAGAATGACCCCATCTGGTGTATGACGAACCGGAGCGACAATAACTCCCTGAAGTTTGGCAGGATGCTCAGTAGCCAACGATAGGAGGGGGCTCTCTATCTTGCTTATGGCAGCCCAATGGCCCTGACCGATGCCAGCCAACACCACAGCAAACAGCAAGACCCCTCCCCATCGGGAAAGCGATCCGCGTTGTTCAAGCCACGTGAGGAAAAGACTAAAACTAAGGAGAGCCCCAAGGAGTGAGAGGGGAAACAGGGAGAGAAACGGACCGAGCCAGAGCCCAGCCAGGTAAGCCACAACTCCATGCAATATCACAGGGGTTTACACACATGATTATTGAATACACGATTTCACCACACTGACCAAATCTTCGGCAATGTCTTGAATGACTTTATCATCTTGTCCTTCGACCATAACTCGCAGCAAGGGTTCAGTCCCTGAGTACCGCACAAGAATTCTCCCCGTGCCATTGAGCTGTTGCTCTTTGTCTTGAATGGCTTGTTGAAGGACAGGCAGAGAATCAAGGTCGGGTTTATGCGAAACTTTAACCCCGAGCAAGACCTGCGGGGTGGAATGCATACATTGGGTAATTTCCGAGAGGGGTTTCTGCTCTCGCTTCATGAGTTTGAGCATTTGTAACCCTGTGATGAGTCCATCGCCACTCGTATGATAATCCATAAAAATCATATGGCCGGATTGCTCTCCGCCTAAGTTATATTGATCAGCGACCATGCGCTCTAAGATGTATCGATCACCCACTGCTGTGCGAATCAACGTAATTCCGGCTTCCCGCATGGAGAGGTCAAAGCCAAAATTACTCATGACCGTACCCACAACCGTATCTTTTTTTAATCGTCCTTGCCGTTTCAGTTCCCGAGCAAAGGCCGCCAAGGCGTGGTCGCCACTGGCTACCCCTCCTTGTTCACACACAAAGATGGCTCGATCAGCATCTCCATCCAAGGCAATGCCGATATCAGCCTTTCGATCGCGCACCATTTGTTGTAGCCGTTCCGGATGTACCGCTCCGCATCCGTCGTTAATATTCAATCCATCCGGCTCATTCCCCGTCACCCATACCTTCGCGCCTAATTCACGAATAACTTTTGGAAATACGTGATACCCGGCTCCATTGGCACAATCCAACACCACCCTCAAATTTTGAAAGTCCATATCACGAGGCAACGACCGTTTGACAAACTCAATATACCGACCCTCCGCATCATCAATACGAAAGGCTTTGCCAATGGCTTCGGCAGTTGGACGAATATGTTCAATTTCAGCTGAAAGAATGAGATTTTCTATGCGTTGCTCTAATTCATCCGGCAACTTCATTCCATCATTGGAAAAAAACTTGATGCCATTATCTTGATAGGGGTTATGAGAAGCTGAAATCATGATTCCTGCATCGGCTCGAAGACTCGTGACGAGAAACGCGACGGCCGGCGTGGGCAACGGTCCCACGAGCAATACATCGACCCCCATCGAACACAAACCAGCTGTTAAGGCCGACTCCAGCATGTAGCCAGAAATACGCGTATCTTTGCCAATAACGATTTGATGACGACCCTCCCGCTTGCGAAAGACATGAGCAGCGGCTCGGCCGACCTTCATCGCCATTTCACTGGTCATCGGTTCCAGGTTCGCCACACCCCGAATTCCATCTGTGCCAAATAGTCGTCCCATTACCTTCTTTCAATAATTCTCATAATTTGACTGTTTCTATTACTTGTCGCACGAATTTCGCAAAGCTTGAGCCACTCGGATCGGATCTTTCATGGCCGACACATCATGAACCCTCATAATATGGGCGCCCTGCCAAACAGCTGTGGCAATTGCTGCCGCATTTCCCATCTCTCGTTCAGCCACGGGTTTTCCCGTCAATTCTCCAATAAACCCCTTGCGCGAAAGACTAATCATAAGTGGCTGATTTAATTTAATAAATTCGCCAATGCTCGAGAGAATTTCAAGATTATGGTTGCATGTTTTCCCAAATCCAATTCCAGGATCTACAATGATATGATCAGAAGGAATTCCCATCGACTGAGCAAAGGCAACTCGTTGGGCTAAAAAACTTTTTACTTCTTCCACAACATCCTCATAATGAGGCGCTTTTTGCATCGTCGCACTAGGACCCTGACGATGCATGAGCACCACACCGGCTCCGGATTCCTGGATGACTTTCACCATACAAGAATCATCCTCTAGCGCACTTACATCATTGACAATTGAGGCCCCACAATCCAGTGCCATTTGAGCAACAGCAGCTTTCCGAGTGTCGATCGATAAGGGAATATCGATGCATTTTCCCAATACTTGGAGAATAGGACGGATTCGATCAATTTCCTCTTCTTCACTCACATAGGACGAACCGGGTCTTGTCGATTCTCCGCCAATATCGATGATATCAGCGCCTTGGGCAACCATTTCCTGCGCCTGCTCAACGGCAAGGGCGGGATCTAGAAACCGTCCACCATCAGAAAACGAATCTGGAGTCACATTCAGAATTCCCATAATGAGCACCTTGGAATCTATGAGAAGGGTTTTCTCTCGGCAGCGAATCTGTGGGAAGGCCACGACCGACATAGAGCTTTATTCCCTATTCTGTATGCAAGAATACATACATTGAATGCCTGCCGAATTCAGCATACTCCTTCGGATTCATCGGAGCTACCAAAGAGAAGTTCTGAAAAAAATGCAACGTATAGGATTATGGTCTCTTGAGGGAGATTTAGGCAGAAGAATACGTGTCAGACTGCAGCAATATGTTCGAGCGAAGAAGACTGTTGAACGATTTGATCAACTTCTATTCCGTCCAAAACCTCTTTTTCCAACAGGGCTTCGGCAATAGCACGCAGTGAATGGATATGTTCCGTCAGCATTCGCGTTGTTCGGTCGTACGCTTCAACAACAAGCCGTTTGACCTCTTTATCAATTTCCAAGGCAACTTGATCACTAAAGTCACGCTTAGAGCCAAAATCACGGCCTAGAAAAACTTCTTCATCTTTTTTTCCAAAGGTCAATGGACCAAGCTTTTCACTCATGCCCCATTCACACACCATTTTGCGAGCTAATTCAGTCGCCCGCTCAAGGTCGTTCCCAGCTCCGGTCGTCACACTTTTAAAAATTAATTCTTCAGCCACTCGACCACCAAAGAGAATCGAAAGGGTATTGTACAAAAAGTCCTTTGAATAACTATGTCGGTCATCAATGGGCAATTGCATCGTCATACCCAAAGCTCGTCCTCGAGGGATAATCGTGACCTTATGCACGGGATCCGTGCCAGGCAACAAAATGGCCATCAGTGCATGGCCAGCTTCATGAAACGCCGTCGTCCGTTTTTCTTCTTCAGTCAGCACCATGCTCTTACGCTCGACACCCATCAATACTTTATCTTTAGCGTTTTCAAAATCAATCTGATCGACAGACTTTTTATCTAATCGAGCTGCCCACAAAGCTGCCTCGTTGACTAAATTCTCTAAGTCCGCTCCCGAAAATCCAGGAGTACCCCTCGCAATTTTCTCTAAATCGACACCAGAAGATATCGGCACTTTTTTGGTGTGCACATGTAATATTTCAGCACGCCCACGGACATCTGGCCGATTCACCACCACCTGCCGATCAAAACGACCGGGCCTCAACAACGCAGGATCCAGCACGTCAGGTCGATTGGTCGCTGCAATTAAAATGACCCCTTCAGTGGTATCAAACCCATCCATTTCAACCAGTAACTGATTAAGGGTTTGCTCACGCTCATCATGGCCGCCGCCCATACCCGCTCCTCGCAACCGACCAACCGCATCAATTTCATCAATGAAAATGATACAAGGGGCATGCTTCTTTCCTTGTTCGAATAAATCACGAACGCGTGAGGCCCCAACCCCCACAAACATTTCCACAAAGTCAGAACCACTGATACTAAAGAACGGAACTCCTGCCTCCCCTGCAATGGCCTTGGCCAAGAGCGTTTTTCCTGTGCCAGGAGGTCCGACAATCAAGACACCCTTGGGGATTCGGCCACCAAGTTTTTGGAACTTTTGTGGGTCCTTGAGGAACTCAATAATTTCAACAACTTCTTGTTTCGCCTCATCCACTCCGGCCACATCAGCAAACGTGATTTTTTTCTTGTCCTCGGTGAGCATCCTGGCGCGACTTTTGCCGAAGGACAATGCACGGTTCCCTCCCACTTGCATTTGGCGCATCAGGAAAAACCACAAGCCTAAAAACAGGATGAAGGGGCCCCACGAGAGTAGGAAGGTGATATACCAAGGACCATCATCAAGTGGTTTCGCTTCAATTTGTACAGACTTTTCTCGTAAGACTTTGACAAGATCCGGGTATTCAACGGCATACGTTTGAATGCGGTTACCATCTCGTAAAATGGCACTGATATTATTCTGTTTGATAATAACTTTTTCGACATCCCCACGTTCCAAGTGAGCCATAAATTCACTGAAAATGACAGGGTCTTCCGGGTGTTGGTTGGGTACAGTAAACAGATTAAACAGGAGGATCATAAAAAGGCAGACAAATACCCAAAACAAGAGATTTTTCACACGAGAATTAATATTCAAAACAACTCCCTTACCAAGGCATCAGGATCGATTATGTAACTTAATGTGAAAACACTAAGCGAACCAATTGATTGTACCATGCATTTTTCAGAACTGACAACCATTCGCGTCAGAGGGTTCTTCTTAATCCTGCTCAGAATCCATTTTGGCTAAATAGGGAAGATTTCGATATTTTTGCTCAAAGTCTAATCCATAGCCCACAATATAGACTGAAGGCACTTCAAACCCGACATATTTGACCTTAATTTCTACCTCTCGGTTAGCTGGCTTATCCAGCAGAGTACAGATCTCGACGGATGCAGGCTTGTCCTTGTGTAATTGAGAGACCAAGAACTGCGCAGTAAGCCCTGAATCAACAATGTCCTCCACCAGCAAGACATGCCGGCTCGCAATCTTTTCGGTTAACTCCGTCCAAACTTTGACTATTTTTTGGGGACGACCAACTTTTTTCGTTCCTGTGGCTAAAAGAAAATCGATTTCAATGGGTAATTGAATCACTCGAACCAAATCCGCAAAAAAGACATACGCCCCTTTTAAGACGCCGATGACGACTACATCCTTACCCTGATAATCTTGAGAAATTTGCTGACCAAGCTCACGGATGCGAGTACGCATCGCTTCTTGCGTCACAAAAGGCTTTCCAAATGTTTCTGGCATGGAATCTTCTTATGAACGAGTCATCGTCGCAATGACGACCGATGTGGTACCCGACGACACCTGAAACCGTTCATCCTCGCGTAAGCCCCCTACCCAAAGAATGCCTTCGCGAGATACGAGCAAGGGGACCTTTTTCCGCTGAGACCGAGGGAGTTTGATATCTGAAAAAAAATCCTGGAGTTTTTTCTGACGCCCGCCCATGCCTTTGGGATGAAACACATCACCCGGCAGCCAACTCCGGATTCGTAAGTCATGAGTAAACGTATCCGCATCAAGATGCATCTCCAAAGGACTTTGTCTGCGGGCAATCCCTGTCACGTCCTTTACGGACACTTTCAGATGTTGTCCAGTCAAGGGCCAAATCACTTCTCCAGGAAGGTCCATTCCGATTTCCCTAAGCGAAAAATGGCTCAATTCATTGGGAGTGTTTGTTTCTCTTTTTGAAAAAATCAGTCGGTCATATTCCTGCCCAACATCAACAGTATTGATGTGCATTCTCCACCCGGACTGCCCACATTCCAAGCAATCCAACAGCCCTTGAATGATGTCAAAGCGAGGGCCACGCATATCCTCATTCATCTGGTGAAAACCGTGGCGAACGACTCGGCGTCGAATGGCCAAGGGCAAGGCAAGCAAGGCTGTTCGATCTAAATGGATTTCCCTTTCATCCTGGGTCACACACAGTTCCTGAAACGCTTCAGCCGCGATCTGTTCAAGATAGACATGGTCTACACGGATCATTTCTGCCTGTCGGGACAAGACGTTCACAATTCCAGGAGCATAGCCTTTCAATTGAGGCATCAAGTCCTTTCGAACCCGATTTCGCAAATACACCGGCTGACTATTCGAAGAATCCATGCGATAGGTCAGCTGTCGCTCGTCTAAATAGGCCACAATTTCACTTCGCGGAACATCAAGAATTGGTCGTACAATTCGTACTCCCCTTTTTGGCGGGATGCCGCTCAACCCACCAGTTCCACTGCCCCGAAGCATCCACATTAAAACTGTTTCGGCTTGATCATCCGCCGTGTGTCCCGTGGCGATCTTTGTGGCTCCGCGGTCCCGAAGAATATCTTCCAGTGCTTGATACCGAACCTCTCGCGCATACGCTTGAAATGACTGCTTTGTACGCTTGGCATCCTCTTTCTTGAGGCTAACCTTTCGGATGCTCACCGGGACGTCAAAGTGATCTCCCAACTGTTTAACAAATGCGGCATCTTCATCACTTTCTGCCCCACGAAGACCATGATTCACATGCCCAATACTGAGTTCCCAATTCCATCGTGCCGACAACGCGACTAAGCATGCGAACAAGGCCACCGAGTCGGGGCCGCCCGACACAGCCACAACAATACGGTCACTTGGACTCAATAAATCGTGAGCCTTTATCGTTTGATGAACTTGTTCTTCCATCTTTGGAAAGGGTGGCTGCTTGCCCATTGAGCTTTGTTCCTTATTGGCCATCGCCTGATTCGGATGGAGGGCTGTCTATTTCGCTAGGATTTCTCTAGCTTGAATACCATCAAGATCCATTTGCTTCAACAGATCATCGACCTGAGGAAAAGCCATATCTCCTCGCACCTGCTCAATAAATGACACCGAAATATCTTGGCCATACAGGTGCAATACTCGGTCAAAAACATGGACTTCTAGGAGACGCTCACCTTCTTGAAACGTCGGGCGTTTGCCAATATACGTGACAGAAGGAAGCCAAGCGCCATCAATCTCGGTCAAGGTGGCATAGATCCCATCGGCAGGAAGCACACGATGGGTGGGAATGCGAAGATTCGCCGTTGGCCACCCCAATTGACGCCCCCGCTTGTCTCCCTCAATCACGGTACCATGTAACGTATAAGCCCGCCCCAAACATTCCCGCGCTTCCACTACATTGCCATTAGCTAAACATGTTCGAATTCGAGTGGAACTCACGACCTCTCCACCCAACATCACCGGCATCACCGGCTGAACTTCAAAATTTGTTCGTGCGCCCAATCGAACAAGATCTTGAATGGTACCACTACGTCCTTTGCCAAAGACAAAGTTTTCGCCGACCAGCAGCTGTCGAATCCCCAACCCCTCATGCAACACCTGTTGCACAAATTCATCTGGCATCAGCGCGGCCAAGGCCTGGGTGAAGGGAAGAAGAATAAGCTCCGCGATCCCCAGCTGTTCGAAAAAATCGAATTTTTCTTGAGCATCGGATAAAAACTTAGGAAGGGTACTCGGGCGCAACACTTCGATCGGATGGGGATCGAATGACAACACCATGGGAACACCGTTGAAGCGTTGAGCTTGTTCAATGACCGCTTCGATTAACGCACGATGACCGATATGCTGCCCGTCGAAATTACCGATGCTGAGAACAGGAAAAGCGGCAAGCGGAGCTGGCGGCAACCTTCTGGTAATATTCATAGGCCATTTTGATTGAGAAGCTGAGCGGCGTCCTTAGCAAAGTACGTGAGAATGAGATCGGCCCCAGCGCGCTTGATTGAGAGAAGGCTTTCCATCATGACGGAGGGTTCATCAATCCAGCCTTGCAGCGCGGCGGCTTTGATCATGCTGTATTCACCACTCACTTGATACGCCGCGACGGGGACCGTCGCCATATCTCGCACTTGCCTGATAATATCCAAATAAAATAACGCCGGCTTCACCATCACGATATCCGCGCCTTCCTCAAGATCCAACTCGACTTCACGCAACGCCTCTCGCGCATTGGCAGCATCCATTTGATATGAACGCCGATCACCAAACGAAGGACTTGAATAGGCGGCATCCCGGAAGGGAGCATAGAGGGCCGAAGCATATTTGGCAGAATAGGACATGATTGGCATTTCGGAATAGCCTTGTTGGTCTAAGGCCTCGCGAATGGCTTTGACCCGTCCATCCATCATATCCGAGGGGGCCACCATATCCACACCCGCTTCAGCATGGCTGAGCGCCATGGCCTGCAGGCAATCCAACGTTTCATCGTTCACAATCTTCCCATCACGAACAATACCGCAATGGCCATGGGAGGTATATTCATCGATGCAGACGTCCGTGATGACCATCAAATCAGGAAGCTGGGTTTTTAATGCTCGAACGGCCGTTTGCACAACACCATTTTTCTCAAGAGCGGCAGATCCTCTCTCATCCTTCTGCTCAGGAATTCCAAAAAGAATGACCGCCGGAATCCCTAAGGCCCAAGCATTGGCGACCTCTGGAACAAGACGATCAACCGACCATCGATATTGGCCAGGCATCGAAGCAATCGGTTCCTGTTTATTCTCCCCAAATGTGACAAATAAGGGATAAATCAAATCGGCGGGAGTGAACAACGTCTCGCATACCATCCGTCGTAACGAAGCATGCTGACGGAGTCGCCGCATTCGGTGAAGGGGAAATCCCATATCTGCTCCTACAAGTCCATCAACAATTCTTGGTAGATCAGTCTTTGACCATGAGCGCCATCACATGAGCCTGCGCTTAAGAGGTTCAAAGCCCTTGCGATGCAAGCCTCTTGATTCTATTTTCGTGGAAGGTTGGTTAAGAACACGACAAGATCTCGAACAGAAATCATCCCAACCATCACCCCATCTTTGGTAATACCTAAATGCCGAATATGTTGTTTGGCCATCAAATCGTTGGCATCCAACAACGTACGATTACCTTCAATGGACGCAATCGGAGCCGACATGATTTGCTCGACGGTCGTCGTGAGGGGATCGGCCCCCGCAGCAACCACTCGTCGGACTAAATCCGTGTCAGTCAAAATCCCGATGATTTCTTCTCCACTCGTGATGAAAATGCTGCCAATGCCATTGTCGCGCATCATTTCGGCAGCAGTTTTTACCAACACATCGCGGTCAACTTTGATGATTTTTTCTATGGGCACCATACATGACTTTACCGGAACCATAGCTCTACCCCTCCAATGAATCGGTTAACAAAATATGGCGACAGCGTGATCTGTCATCATTAACAATTTTCATGAGAAAGACGCCTTGCCCAGGCTCTGATTGGCATGAGCGACAATTGCCTTAACCAAGGCCGGCACCGTATTTTCCGCAGCCACAATATCCACAGACATCCCTTCTTCTTCAACCGTTTTGGCCGTAATCGGACCAATGCATGCCACCGTGGCATGCTGTGTGAGCACATGCATCTCCTGCCGGTCAGCAAATAACTGGCAAAAATTTTTGGCCGTTGAGGAACTGGTGAATGTTAAATATTGAATGTCTTGATTACGAAAACGATGAGAGATCGGCTCAAAATCGGCTTCAGGCGGAACAGCTTGATAGCCATGCACGACCCGAATAATTGCTCCCATCTGCCTCAATTGCTCAGGAAGAATCTCCCTTGCCACCTTCGCACGAGGAATCAAAATTCGTTGTCCTTGTATACCTAGGCCACCCAGAGCTTCCAAAATACCTTCGGCCTGAAATTCCTTGGGAACGAGGTCAGCGACCAATCCCCATCGGTTGGCTTCCTCTTCTGTCCGTGGCCCAATGCAACACACTTTGGCATTCGCAAGACTGCGTGCGTCTTTTTTATGAAACCACAACCGCCCCATAAAGGCCTGTACTCCGTTCACGCTCGTGAAGATCACCCAATTATACGAGGAAAGCTCTTGGATGGCCTCATCGACAGGACTCCAGTTATCTGGTGGGCAAATTTCCAATGTTGGACATTCAATTGGCTCTGCCCCCTGTTCCGCCAGTAAATTAGACAGGGCCGGAGCCTGATCTCGAGGCCTTGTCACTAAAACCCCCTTCCCAAACAACGGGCGTGATTCACACCAATTGAGACGGTCCCGCAATCGCACGACTTCTCCCACCACAATAACCGTTGGTGGACTCAAATTGGCCTTGGTCACCTTCTCAACAATATCCGCTAAAGTTCCAACCACCGTTTGTTGTCGAGCATACGTTCCCCATCGAATGGCTGCAACAGGCGTGGCAGAAGGCTTTCCCTCTTGAAGAAGTCGGTCAACAATGTGTGGAAGATTCTTGGTCCCCATCAAAAAGACAAGCGTGCCCTCCGAAGAAGCCAAGCGAGGCCATTCCATGGCGCTTGAGGATTTCGTTGGATCTTCGTGGCCTGTGACAAACGCCACCGTCGAAGCCAGGGTTCTGTGCGTCACCGGAATTCCGGCATAAGCTGGCACGGCAACGGCAGCAGTCACCCCAGGTATCACGGAAAATGGAATTCCAGCGTCCGCGAGCGTTTCGGCTTCTTCCCCACCTCGACCAAAGACAAAGGGGTCACCGCCTTTCAATCGCACGACACATTTTCTTTCTTGCGCCTTATTGACCAGCAATGCGTTGATTTCTTCTTGATCCCGATAGGATCCACGACCTTTCCGACCCACGTAAATCCGTTCCGCATCCCTAGGCGCATGCTTCAACAAATCCGGATTGGCTAAGTGATCGTAAAGCACAACATCAGCCATCTCCAAACATTCTTTCCCACGCAGGGTCAGCAATTTTGGGTCACCAGGACCGGCACCAACAAGATACACATGAGATTGTTTTTGAAAGTCTCCCATTCGGTTAAGCCGCCCCGTAGATTTCCTGTAGGATTGGTTGGGCACCACGTGCTAATAATTCTTCGGCTACTTTCGTGCCAATGGATTCTGCTTCAGACATCGAACCAGACAAGGAATATCGCACATAGCGTTTTCCATCAAGACTCACCACCAATCCATCCAGCGTGAGGCTATCTCCTTCAAGGACCGCATGCCCAGCGATCGGCACCTGACATCCTCCCTCAAGTCGCTTCAAAAGTGCTCGCTCTGCCGTCACGGTAACCCGTGTCGGAAGATGTTCAAGCCTAGCCAGCAAACTCCTCACAAACCTATCATCTTCACGGCCCTCAATGCCCAAGGCTCCCTGTCCAATGGCCGGGAGGCAGACATCAATGGGGAGGCATTCGGTAATATGAGCATCCCATCCTAATCGCTTCAAACCGGAAGCGGCTAACACAATGGCATCGAACTGATTCTCTTGAAGTTTGCGAAGTCGCGTATCAACATTGCCTCGTAACATTTCAATTTGAAGATCGGAACGAGCATGTAAAAGTTGGGCCTGCCGCCGCAAACTGCTCGTGCCCACTCGCGCGCCCAGAGGCAACGCATTCAAGTTTTCCCCCTCATGTGAGAGTAAGGCATCGCGAGGATCTTCGCGTTCGGGAACACAAATAATCGTTAAGCCTGGTGGTAACACCGCAGGAAGATCTTTCATGCTATGCACAGCGAGATCAATATCTTTTCGCAAGAGGGCTTCTTCAATTTCCTTAACAAACAGCCCTTTTCCGCCGACTTTGGCGAGGGGCACATCTTGAATCTTGTCCCCACTAGTCTGAATCCGCTTAAGGACAACAGTGAGATCAGGAGCCAACTGCTTGAGCTGCGCTTGTACCCATTCGGCTTGCCAAATGGCTAGTTGGCTACCCCGGGTTCCAATGACGAGCGTCGAGCGCGATTGATCGGCCATACTCACAAAGATTCTTTCTGCGACAAAGATTCCTCAGAAGCCTCATCGCCCACTTCAAACTCCTCAGGTTGAGCCTCTAGTGAATGGAGCTCACGTTCTCGCAGTTCGAAAAACCGCCTTGCGGCTTCTATGAACGCAAACCCATTTTGCGATTGGGCTTCCGCCTTTAACGTCACCAACGGCCCATGAAGTAACTTATTCACAATAGCCGAAGCCAACCCTTCAATAGCCCCACGATCTTTTTCAGAAAGTTCGCCTAACCGGTGAAAGGCTTTTTCTAATTCAGTATTTTTAATATCTTCCGCCTTTTTCTTGAGCGCCACAATCGTCGGCGTGGCCTCCAGACCACGAACCCAGGCCACCATGCACTCCACTTCTCCTTTGACCATTTTTTCGGCCGTGGCCGCCTCTTTCAAGCGTTCATCTTGATTGTGCCCGACATGGGCCTTGAGATCATCAATATCAAAGACAAAGGCGTTGTCCACGTCTTTGACTGCCGGATCAATATTACGAGGGACCGTAATATCAATCAAAAAAATTGGCCGGTTCTTCCGTTGATGGACGGCCCCCTCAATATCATCTTTGGAAATCACAAAGTGCGGAGCTCCCGTGGCACAAATAACAATATCAGCTTTGGGTAAGGTGCTACGAAGCTGTTCATAGGGAACGGCCTGGCCTTGAAACCGCTCGGCAAGCACCAAGGCGCGATGCTGATTGCGCGTCGTCAATAACACACCCTTCACACCATGGTTGACCAAATGTTGCGCCGCCAACTTTCCCATCTCCCCAGCACCCACCAACAAGACCACTTGTTGCTTAAGATTAGAAAAAACTTTTTTGGCCAATTCGACGGCCGCATAGCTGACGGATACCGCATATTCTCCAATCCTGGTATTCGTCCGAACACTTTTCCCTACCGAAATGGCTTTTTTAACAACTTTATTGAGGATAACCCCAGAAGAACGATGGGTGAGTGCAAACTCATACGCCGTCTTCACTTGCCCGAGAATTTGTGGCTCACCCACGACCATGGAATCCAGACTCGCGGAGACTCGAAAGAGATGAGAGATCGCATCTTCATCACTATAGCGATATAAATGTGGCAGCAAATCTTCAGATGAAAGGGAAATATGGGTCGCCACTAAAAAGTCTTCAAGCTTTCGGAATCCCCACTCTCCCTTTTCAACGACCGCATAGACTTCCACGCGGTTACACGTTCCCAAAAACATGGCTTCCTTAATACCAGGATACGCTCTGAGCCGAGTCAGGGCTTCGCCCATTCGACTATCCGGGATCGCCAAAAGCTCCCGAAGCTCCACCGGTGCGGTCCGATGATTAAGTCCGACCACAATGATATTCATAAATGGGCGATAGCCTGAGGGCTTTTCATCAGAATGCCAATAAAGGTCAAGATGACTCCTGCAAACCCTACGATGGTCAGATACGCCGCCCGCTTGGCCCGCCAACCCACGGTCACTCTTCCCATGAGGACCACAAAATAAAACACCCACGTAATCAGGGCCCAAACTTGTTCAGGATTCCAACTCAGATAGGAGCCAACGGTTAATTGAGCTGAAACGGCTCCAGTCAAAATCCCCAACGTGAGTAGGGGGAAACCAAAGAGAATAGAGCGCTGATTGAGCGTATCCAAAAAGTCCAAGGGTGGGAGCTTGAAATTTAAAACATTAAATTGTTTGGATTTCAACAACCGTTCCTGCATTAGATACATCAACCCAGCCACGAACGCCACCGCAAACCCGATGGTTCCTAAAATGCTCAACGTCACGTGAACCCATACCGCCTGAAAGACCGGAGCAATGGTACCAGCCTCCACGGGGGCCAGCGTCGCGGACACCAAAGAGAGAAAGGCCAGTGGTAAAATAAAGGCCCCTAGTACCTGTAACCCTCGCTTTAAGCCTACAACCAGAAAAACTAAGACCAAGCCCCATGAAAAAAAGGACATGGCATCGCGAAATGTCATTATCGGGACTTGCCCGGTGTCGATTATGGCTATTCCCAACGCTCCTGTATGGGCAAGAAAACCAGCGCCAGCCACAAAAACAGCCCCTTTGACCAAAACGTCCGAACGATGAAGAAGAAATGCCAGAAAGAGGAGCGTTCCTCCAAAATACAGACCCATTGTCAGAAAGGACAATGTTTCAGACATAACCTACGTTCTTCCCCATTTAAAAGTAGAATTTCCCAAATTCGAGTATAGATCTGCGTCCAGAGAAGGTCAAGAAAATCAACAGGTTACTGCATCCGATGGACCACCGGCAGCAAGAAAAGTCTCCTAGACAATCTCCGACCCACTCAGTACCATGCCAGGCGCACACACAATCCCCATGGCCTTTACTAAATCATTCTCATGAGCGGCACCCTCTACATTGTCAGCACGCCAATTGGCAATCTGGAAGACATGTCCTTTCGGGCCATTCGAATCCTCAAAGAGGTATCCATCATCGCAGCCGAAGACACCCGCCGCACACAAAAACTGTGTACCTACTATCAAATCGGGACTCCTCTTACTAGCTATCATGATTTCAACAAGAAAGAAAAAACAGACATCTTACTACAGCGCCTACAGGAGGGAAGTTCTATCGCGTTAGTGTGCGACGCAGGAACGCCGCTTGTCTCAGATCCTGGATACTATCTGGTCAATCGCACCATAGAAGCCAAGATTCCCCTGGTTCCCATTCCTGGACCCTCTTCTCCATTGACGGCCTTGTGTGTATCAGGCCTGGCTACGGATCGATTTATTTTTGAAGGTTTTGTACCTCGAAAACCAGGGGTCAGGGAAAAGTTTTTTGAAAAACTTCAACCGGAGATCGGAACCATCATTGTTTTTGAGACCCAACACCGAATACTCAAAACCTTACGGGCCATTCATAAAACGATGGGAAACCGCCAAATCGTCCTGACTCGAGAACTCACAAAGCTGAATGAAGAAATCATGCGGGGAGACGTGGAGGAGATATGTCAGGCCCTCGAAGGGAAAACGATCAAAGGGGAAATCACCCTGTTAATTCAAGGACAACCTCAAAGAAAAAGTAAGCAAATCGATTTTGCTGCCCCAAAACCCCATCAAGAATCTTCCTTTTGAATAACGATTCGATAATAGGCCTCAACTTTTTCTTGAGTCAGCACCTGGTGCCCTTCATTCATGATACTTTTTGGCACATTGAGAATGGGGTCACCATCATCTAATAACACAGCTAGCTGACTACCAATCTCCAAGGTATCTAACTTCAGCTTTGTTTTGACAAAATTATAGGGGCAAATGACCCCACGTAGATCTAACTCTTCCATTTCTATTTGACCTGCACAATTTATCTATCTGGTTAATCTCAATCAAACATCCGCACATAGAAAAAGAGCGTGTCGGCTTTGAAACCGACACGCTCTTTTAAGAAACAAATCTTTCTGGAAAGATCTTACTGAACGGTACCTTTGTTGAAATTGGCCCGATTATCACCGTAATCAGTGGCAATCGTTTTATCCGTTCGAGCATTGACTGTGTCTGGTTGTGGCGCACATTGCCAGCAAGGAGCCGCACCGGTCGTCGCACCAACTGGGCTAGTGATACCTGTCATCACAGCACCTTGTTGAATACCACCGGTAGGAACACCTGTGGCGCCGCCATGCTTAATTTCAAGCCCACGATGCTTGTAAGGATTGGGACGTTGCCCTAATCCACCACCAAAATCTGTATTGTCAGCTCCACCTAATAATTGGCTTCTATCTAAAAGGTAGACTTCTCGAACCATTTTTCGGCCCGTTGAAAACTTATGGTTGGGTCCGACTTCTTGACGAACTTGAACCGAAACATAATCGCCCCGACTAACTGCTTTTAGGTTTTCCAAGTTGGTGTCTTGGTCAATATACAAGGGCTGCATATTTAACGATCCATTAAGGGTCTGCCGTTCGTCATGGGAGCTTCCACCCATGTCGAGGTACACTACGCCGGCAGCCAGGTTCACAGCCACCACTTCACCTTGAACGGTTTCTGCGGCTGAAAGATACCTTAAGAAATCCCCTTCATCCATGACCCTCGATCTGTCTCCGACACCTTGTGAATCTCCGACACCCGTACCGTAACCGACGTGCTGAGGCGGACGCTCTTGCGCAAATGCGACGCCAACCGAGCTTGCAAGAATGATAGCTGCTCCAATAATCCCTACCTTCCGCATGTGGCTCCTCCTTGGAAACTGTGTGTTAATAATCAAAAAAACGAACTAAAATTATCTGGACCTTTTTTTCTTAATCTGGGCACAGACTATAGTCAAGGTGAGTGCCACTGTCAAGTCAATTTTGCCCTTGAAGCCGTCACACAAAACAACGTATTTCTGCGTAAGATTTTCATCCTATTTTCCTCAATTTCCCATCAAATATATTTGCCAATGGTGCCCGGAGGGAGGGTCGAACTCCCACTCTCGTTAAAGAACCGGATTTTGAGTCCGGCGCGTCTGCCAGTTCCGCCATCCGGGCGACGATTGCCATGCCACTTCAATCAATGAAAAGATTTTTACCATGAACCTTAGAACAGGTCAAACGACCTGAAGACTTGCTATAGCTTCCGGAATGGTTGCTTACCGCACACACCTTTTCCAGATAGCAGATGAGGACACTACGCCTACTTGCGTTACCCAATCGAGCCCAGCGCCAATTTTTCACCCCATTTTCGCAGGAGCGTTTCTTTAAGTGCCTGATGCTCAGGAAGCAATAAATCCGGATCACCCTGCAATAACTCACCTGCGATTTGCCTGGCTTGGGATAAGAGATCCACATCCCGCGCCAAATCGGCGGCATGGAACGTGATCTCACCCCATTGTTGCACGCCCAAGACCTGGCCGGGTCCTCGAATTTTCAAATCTTCCTCGGCTAACGCAAACCCATCATCTATTTGAGCGAACACGGCGAGTCGTCGCTTGGCAGTGGATCGAGAAGCCTCCTCTGAAGGTGAAACCCGGTCCAACCTTTGGCGACCACTTAGGGAGCGTTCAACGTTCAACGAAAGTTGCTGGCCATAGGAAGGCAGCCTTCCTAAAGAATGAATCAACAAGCAATGGCCCTGATGCTGCCCTCGTCCGACTCTCCCTCGCAATTGATGCAGTTGTGCCAGGCCAAAACGTTCAGCATGCTCGATCAGCATCACGGTGGCATTGTGAATATCCAATCCCACTTCTACGACCGTCGTCGCCACCAACAGATCAATCTCTTGTTGCTGGAATTGGGCCATCACCGATTGCTTTTCCCGTGACGGAAGACGCCCGTGCAAGACACCCACTCGAAACGGGGCAAATTGCTCTCGCAAACTCTCAGCGGCTTCGATGGCCGCCTGCAAGTCCACTTTTTCCGATGGCTCCACTAAAGGATAGACCACATAGGCTTGCCGCCCGGCCTCTAATTCCTGTCGCAAGAGTTGATGCGCTCGATTCCGATGCTTCTCCTCAAATAATTTCGTCTGTATGGGTTTTTTGCCAGGCGGAAATTCATCAATGACCGACACATCCAAATCGCCATACCACGTCATCGCTAAGGTTCGGGGAATCGGCGTCGCCGTCATTACCAACACATCTGGTTGCCATGGGGCCTTTTCTCGAAGGATAGCTCGTTGCAACACCCCAAATTTGTGTTGCTCATCCACAATCACCAAACCCAATTTGGCAAAATGCACATCCGGCTGTAATAACGCATGCGTCCCCACCACCACCTGCATGCGACCCGATTGGAGACCTGCCAGGGTCGCAGCCCGTTCACCTCCAGCTTGACCGCCTTTCAACAGCACGCAAGAAATATTGAGCGCCTCAAACAATGGCTTCAGGGACCAATAATGTTGCTCACTCAACACTTCAGTCGGCGCCATGAGAGCAGATTGATAACCGGAGCCACAGGCCCTCACGATGGCATGCAGCGCCACCACGGTTTTCCCGCATCCCACATCACCCTGAAGCAATCGGTTCATACAGGTCGGTAGGCTCATATCGTGAAAGATTTCGTGAATGACTCGTTTTTGGGCTGAGGTCAAAGAAAACGGCAAGACCTTCTTGAGTCGCTCAAGCAAGCCATTTTGAACCAAAAACGCAATGCCAGGTGCGGCCGTCACCTGACGATGCCGTTTCATAGCCAAGGCCAGCTGAAGAAGCAACAATTCCTCAAAAGCTAGCCGCTGATGTTCGAGAGTCGCCCGTTGGTTCAAAAGTTGGACCGACTGTCGTGAATTTGGAACATGCAAAACCGGCAAAGCCTCAGCCAACGTGGGAAGTCCTAGTTGCTTCCGTATGTGACCAGGCACAATCTCTTGGAGTTGGTGATCATACTGGACAAAAATTGGATGCATGATCCGGCGTAGCTGTTTAGAGCTCAGTCCGTGCGTCTCATGATAAATCGGAATAATGCGGCCGCCTACACCATCCGAGGAACCGGCACCATCAAGAAATTCATATTCCGGGCCTTTCATCACAAAAGGAGGAAAGCCATTG
This sequence comes from Nitrospirales bacterium, assembly GCA_965248225.1. Taxonomy (GTDB): domain Bacteria; phylum Nitrospirota; class Nitrospiria; order Nitrospirales; family UBA8639; genus Nitrospira_E. The sequence continues at coordinate 682,270 of CBDFIV010000015.1, read as the reverse complement.
GGATTGGGGCTCACGGCTCCAGTCAACAAGACAGCTACCCCTGCGGCAAACGTGCCCTCCAAATACGGTTGATTAAAAAACACACATTCTATGACACCGGTTTCATCACGAACCGTCATGGTCACCACCACGAGGCGCCGCCGAGAGGTCGTATTGGCCCGACAACCCTCAACACGTCCTCTAATAGTCGCTTTCATTCCCGGCAGGAGATTCCTAATAGGGAGAACTTCCAAACGATCTTCGTACCGCCATGGGACAAACCAAAAAGCATCTTCGACCGTCACAACCCCCAATTTTGCTAAGAGACGAGCCCGTTGTGGGCCAACCCCTTTAGCAAATTGAATGGGGGTATTCCAAAGCGGGGATTGGTGCACCATGGTTAGAAATGAAATCGCAGACTAGAGAAGGAAGGGGGAATTTTCACAAGTGATCGAGAGACATGGATTAAGCAGAGTCCAAACAAATTACTGAGCTAAATTTATCAAAAAACACCGCCCCCTGCTCAACTTCTTTTATTTTGGGAGAATTGCATGTATAATACGACCTGTGATAACACATGCCAATTAACAATTTCTGATGGAATCCAAAAAATTCAGGGAGTAGACGATGGCCTTTTCATGTGACGTATGCGGGAAACACCGATTAGTCGGCAATAATGTCAGTCATGCGAATAACCGCACCAAGCGGGTGTTCCGCCCCAACCTTCGAACCGTTCGGGCCCTCATTAAGGGTGCCGCCAAAAGGATCAAAGTGTGTACCCGCTGCCTACGCTCAGGTTTTGTGCAAAAAGTGGCGTGAGAAACTCTTAACCATTCAACACTGGCCCGTTCGGACCGCAAAATTCTAATCTCCTAACCCTCCTGTTCGCTAGCCGTGAGTTCGTTTATACCCTCTGCCTGTGCCATTAACCGCACCAAACACGTCTTTCAGCCAAACCTCCGCACCGTCCATGCCCCAATCCGCGTTTGCACTTTCGTGGTCTGCGCTCAGGCATTATTCAAAAAACTTTCTAAATCTCCGAATCCTTTACATTTCCCTTCCTCCTCTAAATTGAGGGAAAATGCCCTCTTACAGAATTTAGTGTTTGGAGGCAAGCTAAATCTTTTCAAAATTACCCTGTCTCCCTCGCAACACTACACAAAGACCTGCATACCGGCTTAACTCCAGTTGCTACTAGATTTTGTGGTCCGCTGAATTTTTTGGAGCGGAGCCGGGTCGACGGCGATAGCATTTTCCAGGAGTCGATGAAACAAGAGGCCCCGAGAGCGCGAGGTCCGACGATTGAATCGAAAGATAAATTCATTCAGGTAGGCGTCGAGGTACTTATGGTCAAGGCGTCCCTGGTATGTGCCCAGGAGCCAACGTTTCACCCGTGAAATGGCACGGTGGACTCTTGGCAACAGGTCGTCTGCGTCTGGGTCGTGATTTCCCCCACCAGAGGACTTTCGCATTGGTTTGTGCGCATACCCTTCGTCTGCCAGACAGCAATAACTTGTGAGTCCGTCGGTGATAATCGTACTGCCAGGCTCAACATGCTGCTGAACGAAATGCTTGACATCCGCGCTTGTTCGGCCCTTAAGCGGTTGCATTCGCATTCGCCCACTTCCTTTGTCGTTGATTTCCACGGCAACGCCAACCAGTTGCTTGTTTCCTTCTCCACCCAAATAGGCTTCATCAACTTCAACGTGCCCGGCAAGACGGTTGCGGGAGGGGCGAACCATCGCAACCCGTAATTTATGAAGCATGAGCCACGCAGGCTCGTGACCGCTCATCCCCAACACCCTTTGCAACGTTTGAGCACTCGCTCCATTTTTCTGGCTCGTAAACCACCAGATTGCCTGAAACCAAATGCGCAACGGGATACGAGAATCTTGAAAAATCGTTCCGGCCAATGGTGACTGCTGATATTGACATGTGGAGCACACCGACAACCCTCGCTTGGTTTTCCACCTCTTGTGATTCCCACATTTCACACAGATATACCCGTCTGGCCAGCGAAGCTTCTCAATATGGGTGCGACAGGCCTCCTCAGTAAAAAAACGGGTCATCAGATCGGACATGTCCGTGGGGTAACTCACCATGTCGCAAAACACTATATAGTGTCTGCGAGAACACACCATTTTCCCTCGGACCTGTTCCGGAATATTTCCCCCAACCTCTTTTCAGCATCTTCTTTCGTGCTCACGAGCATTTTTTCTCATTCGCTATTGGCGCCAGGTCCTGAGGAAGAGCTCTCACCATGACGGTGGTCTTGATTCGCGACAGAGATCTTCCTCGGCGACAGGATTATTTTCGGTCGCTGGCGGTGCTACGCGGCGTGTTTGAGTCGAGGGTGGCGTTGCCGGTCGTGGGCCAGCAGCTGATTCCCGATCTTGTGAAGATTGTAGGCCAAGATCCCAAATCCGACATACCGCTGAAACCCCGACCAGCCTTTGTCGGGACACCGATTTAACCCATGGTGTTCCAAGGCATTGATGTTTGATTCGATGGCACTGTGCTGCCGCCGTAACCAGCGAAACGTCGACTGTGTTTCCCGGGCCTGATCGGCTTGGGACCGCCGCCCTTTTTTCGGCATGATCACCTCGGGGATAAACAGCTCGAGGAGTTCCCGATCGTCTTGCGCGCTGAACCCCTTATCCACACTCCAACTTTGGAGCCTCGCACCATACTGGGTCAGCAGGCGGTCGGCTAAGGGCAGGGTTTCTTTCACATCACTGCTCTGCTCCATCACCTTATAGTCGAGGATCAAGCTATACTGATCTGTCGTGATAAGCACTTTATGCCCGAGCTCCACCGCCGGCGAGATTTTGCCTTTGTTGATCCATTCGGTATGGGGTTCAAACAACGAAAAGTCTTTCTCGCCATGGGGGATCGTCTCGCCCTTCACGACTCGCCGTTCGATGAGATCCAGATGTTTGATGAGCTTCTCGTGGAAATACTCGACTTCTACGAGTGTACTCTGCTCCACGAGGGACAAGGGCTGAGTGCGAAGAGCCAACAGACTGGCAACGACTTTCGTTTCAAGTGCGTAGGCTTTCTGGAGATAGGTCGTCACGGCCTTCTTCCGCCGTTCGGGCTTCTTGGCACCCCCACCCTGATGAATCGACCCACAGACCCGAAGCAACGCCTTCAGTTGCGTCTGCCAGGTGGCCGCTTTGCGCCAGCCAGGCAAAGCGTGGGCGTGGGCAAGCCGTGGGAGTAGGTCCAGACATTTCCGACAAGCATCCCACAAGAGATTCAAGTCCGTCGGGAAGTGGACGTTGGTCTCTAATACATACGTGTCACTTTTAGCGTGAATGGGTTCGTCGTCTTTTTTTTTAAACACGGATCGACCGGCTTTCACGACAATAGCATTGATCTCGGCCAAGAGGGCTTCATCCACATGACAAACATTCTCACTCAACGTCTTGTGATGAAACCCGTGGCCAAACTCCCCACTGAAGGACGACTCTAAGCCCATGATACGTCGGAGTAAGATGTCATGATGGACCAGGTATTCCAATCGGTCATAGTCACAATCCAAGGCTAACCGGACGACGCCCAGGACCAGCACATGCCAGAGATCCATCCCGGGCCGACCCGTGGCTTTCTTGGTCCCGATGACTTTCTGCTCCAGCAGCTGAAACACCTGCTCATTGATCGCGGGGGTCTGAAAGATCCACTGAAGCCCACGCAACACGGGAGGCAATTCCTCACGACTTTTGAGGGGAATTGGGACGTCTTCGATCGGGGTCTGGCCTAAGGCTAACTGTCGTGCAAAGCGTTGCCGCATCGTCGCGATCCTCCTGGTGATGAGAGCGAATGATGAGGCATTCTACACAAAAAATACCCTGTTTTCAGGAGTTGTGCACACAGGAGGCAAAAGATTCAGGATCAAGGAAATGAAAAAGTCCGCGCCCAATTTGGTTGATGGCGTTTTCGCACAGACACTATATAGTGGGGCAACTGGAGTCAAGCCGGTATGCAGGCACAAAGAAGACACTTTTCTTACCCATCAGACGGTGAGCCCTTCCCCTCCAGCCAGGTTCAGATAAGGTTCAGCTGGAACATCAGCCAGCGCGAAAGAAAAATGTCAGTCTAGGGAACAGGTCATCAATAAAAAACAACAATTTCCATTAACCATTTCAAGATTTTATTGATTTTTTTGACCAAAAATTCATTTGTAAAAAAAAATGACACCATAGATAAGCAAGAAAATGACGTCCAAAAAGATCCGGCATCAACAACCAAAATCTGGCCTGAGGAGAGAGAGAATGTCCACTATCACAAATTAATTCAATGGTTTTGGTATTTCATACATTTCATACTCACAAGAATGCCCCATCTAAGATTTCATCTCGTAAACAGTGCTCTTCGTTGTCATTGGTGAACTTGGGGAGTGTTTGATGTCGGATTTTCTATCTATTTTGATTAAAAAATACTTTAGTTTTATTTATTTAATTGGAAAGTTTTGAAGTAATTTTTCAAAAAAACCAACTACTTAGACTTTAAAAGAATTATATCGGACTTCTCAGGCATAAATCCTGCAATAAATTTCGTTAATTAAATGATATTTGTGGTGCGAATTGTTTATAAAAATTCGTATTTCCTATTCATTGTTCTCAAATTAATTAACCGATAGGAGGTTCTAATCATGAAACCTTTAAATTGGAAATCTTTGGTAGTGAGCGTCTTCGCGGTCGCTCTCCTGTTCGCTACCGGATCAGCAGGCGCAACGACGTTGGGCCTGGTCATTGATGGCTCAGGCAGCATTAGTTCAGGCAATTTCGCCACTCAGCAGACAGCATATGTCAATGCCCTCAATAACGTGATTGACACAAGTCTTTTTGGAGATATTGCCATCGGGGTGTGGCAGTTCTCGTCAGGCGTTCAACAAGAGATCGGATATACGACCATCAACAACGCAGGCGATCTCGCCCTCGTCACAACCGCTATCAGCACCATGACCCAGCTCAATGGCTCTACGAACATATCAGGTGCAATCACAGTAGCGGCCAACGCCGCGGTCAATTTTGGTCCATTGGTCAACTCCAAATTAGTGATCGACGTGTCAACAGATGGGTTTCACAACCAAAACGCGACCACCCCGCTGTCGGCAGCCCAGGCTGCCGTTACAGCTGGGTTAGGAGCCGGTTTCACTGACGTAAATGTCAACGCACTCTTAATAGGTGGGGGTGCAGTCGGTGGGTTCAATACTGGCGGCGGAGCAGGTGGCAACCAGTCCTTCCAAGTAGCAGCTGGTAATTTCAGCAATCTCCAAACTGTTCTTGAAGGCAAGCTCACTCGAGAAGTCGTCGGTGGCCCAGGACCAGGCCCAGCGCCAATTCCTGAACCAAGCACCGTGATTTTATTTGGTACTGGCTTGGCTGGCTTAGCCGCTTGGCGGATGAAAAAAACAAAACAAGCCTAATTCATTCCACTTAGATGTTGTTGATAAACCGCCCGCCTCTTTTGAATAGAGGCGGGCAGTTTTCTTTCGCCTCCTTGCCATAGACCGCCTGTTTGTTTATATCCTCTGGTTGTGCAACAGACCACTCTTCCACGCCTCCTTGCCGTCGGCCTGACTGGGCTGATGCATCCGCTCTGTTTCCCGCATGTTGATTTAGGGTGGCTGGCATGGATCGTCCTTATTCCTCTCCATTTTGCGCTGACAAGCCTCACCACAGGGAAAGCCTTTCGGTACGGTTGGCTGGGTGGAACCATCGCTTTTGCGGGGACGGTTCCTTGGGTGATTACGGCCATGAATCAGTTTGGACAAGTGCCTTTAGTCGTAAGCACGCTGTTAATGCTACTCCTCGCCACGTACCTTGGACTTTTTGTTGGAGCCTATGCTGCGGGCTACGTGCTTTTGCAACAGAAATTTTCGGTCTGGCTTTGGTTGGGCGCCCCTTCTCTGTGGGTCTCGTTGGAATATCTCCGCACCCATGCCTTGAGCGGGTTTCCCTGGACCCTCCTTGGTTATTCGCAATATCAATGGCTAGAGGTCATTCAATTTTCCGATATGACCGGCGTATATGGTGTGTCCTTTTTACTCGTCATGGGCAATATAGCTATCACTCTCCTTTTGTCGTGGGTATGGCAGAGAAAAGACCAACTAGCAGGGCCCTTTCCATGGAAACCTACGCTAACCTTTCTGATCATCTTGAGTGCATCTCTCGGCTATGGACAATGGCAGATCCATCAACAAACCATGTTAGATCAATCTGCCAAATCCCTCTCTATCGGACTGGTTCAGCCCAATATTTCACAAGACAAAAAATGGGATGCGGCGTACATCGATGAGACCCTGAAGCGATACACCACACTTAGCCATCAAACTGGGCAGAACCTGGATCTGCTTATTTGGCCTGAAGCGGCCACACCTTTTTTCTTTAAAAAGGAACTCGGTTACCAGAAAGTTATTCTTTCTCTACTTCGAAAAAGTCAAAGCCCGTTGCTCTTTGGGAGTCCCACCCTGCGCTTTGAACCTGACGGAAGCCCGTATTTGCTCAATAGCGCGTACATGCTCTCTCCAGAAAAATTGCTGACCGGACGATATGACAAACGCCATCTGGTCCCATTTGGCGAATATGTTCCCTTGAAATCCGTGTTGTTCTTCCTTGAAAAACTTGTGGTTGGCATTGGCGATTTCAAGCCAGGCCAAGGCCCGATGACGCTCTCACTTTCTATTTCATCGGAAAAAATTCCTGTGTCGATTGGTGTCCCCATTTGCTACGAAATTATTTTCCCCGATCTCGTGCGACGAATGGCGAAAGAAGGTGCGAACCTTCTCGTCACGCTCACCAATGATGCCTGGTTCGGCGACTCATCCGCACCGTATCAACATTTTTCCATGGCGGTCTTTCGAGCCGTTGAAAATCACTTACCCGTCGCGCGTGCCGCCAACACTGGCGTTTCTGGATTCATTGGTCCTGATGGACGTATCCTGGCAGAGACACCCATCTTTACCCAGCAAGCCATGACTGGCTCACTCCCACTCCGGACAGCACCACCCACATTTTATACGCAGTATGGGGATGCCTTTAGTTGGGGTTGTGTTATACTGTCAGGAATATTTTTGATCGCTTCCCGAAGGAAGCTCGCATCCGAAAAATAACCTCCATTTGTACACCAGGCATTACGAGAGGAACGCCACACATGCTCGAAGACATTCGTCCTCGTATGGACAAAATCAACGCTCATATCATAGATTTTCGGAGGTATCTTTGACCTCCCTCGCCTAACATCTGAACTCGACGAAATTCAGCAAGAGACCTCCCAGCCAGACTTTTGGAATGATCCCCGCCATGCGGCCAAGATTGGGCGACGACAAGCCGAACTTGAGGGTCAGCTCTATCGGTTAGAACAGCTTGAACAACAACGGGATGAGTTGCTGGCTATTCAGGATCTGATTGGGTCCCAAGGGGACGCTGAGCTCGAAGCCGAATGGAATCAGGGCGTTCGCGCCATGGAAACCTCGTTGGAAGCGTGGCGACTGGAGAAACTCTTATCCGATGAACATGATCACCGCAACGCCATCCTTTCCGTCAACTCAGGCGCAGGTGGAACGGAATCGCAAGATTGGGCCCAGATGCTCATGCGCATGTATGTTCGATGGGCCCAAGAACGTGGCTTCAACGTGGAAACGATTGATTTGCAGCCCGGTGATGAGGCAGGTATTAAAAGCGTGACATTAGGCATTTCTGGACCACTGGCCTATGGCTATTTACGAGCCGAAGCCGGGGTCCATCGGCTCGTGCGCATTTCACCCTTTGATGCGAATAAACGGCGACACACGTCCTTTGCTGCCGTTGGGGTTTACCCCGAATTAGACGATGACGTTGAGATTGCGGTCGATGAGAAAGAATTACGAATCGACACCTTCCGCTCAGGCGGCGCTGGTGGACAAAATGTCAACAAGGTTGAAACAGCCATTCGTATGACACATCTTCCGACCGGCATTGTCGTCCAATGTCAAAATCAACGCTCGCAACTTCAGAACCGCATCGGGGCCATGCGCGTGATGAAAGCCAAGCTGTATGAAGTCGAGCAGCGCAAAAAAGAAGAAGAATTTCAAAACATCGTGGGCGAGAAAAAGGATATCTCTTGGGGGAGTCAGATCAGATCGTATGTGTTCCAACCTTACCAGATGGTGAAAGATCATCGCACCGATCATGAGTCAGGAAACCTGGCTGCAGTCATGGATGGCGCGCTCGACCCCTTCATTGAAGCCTATCTCACAATGAAAGCGTCAAAAAATGCACAAACCTCAACCTCCTAGTTGACCACATCATAGGAACAACCAATTTTTTCTTTCACCTTAGGCTCTTTGCTATCTCATGGATGAACCCAACGAACAACAACAGCAACGACTAGAAAAACTTCACGCACTGCAAGCCAAAGGGCTTCGGCCTTTTGGCACAAGCTTTTCGACGACCCATACGCTCGAAACCATTTTACAGACCTATTCAGCTTTGCCAAAGGAAGAATTAGAAGCCACCCCTATTTCATGCACAGTCGCCGGGCGCGTGGTCGCCATGCGCCGATTTGGTAAAGCCGCCTTTGCGGGGCTTCAGGAAGAAGGACATCGCTTACAAGTCTATTTAAAAAAAGATCTTCTGGGAGACGAAGCCTACGAACTCTGCCAATCTCTGGACTTGGGTGATTGGATTGGCGTGGAAGGGCGCCTCTTTCGAACGAAAACAGACGAACTCACGGTCGAAGTGCAAACCTTGACCTTTCTCACCAAGGGCTTACGTCCACTTCCTGAGAAATGGCATGGACTGACCGATATCGAAACCCGCTATCGACAACGTTATGTCGACCTGATTGCCAACCCCACGGTTCATCAGGTGTTTCGAATGCGCAGCCGTATCATTTCCACTATACGTACGTTTTTGACGGACCGGGAATTCCTCGAAGTGGAAACGCCAATGATGCACCCCATCCCTGGAGGCGCTACTGCCCGCCCTTTTGTGACGCATCACAATACTTTAGATGTCGACTTGTATTTACGCGTGGCCCCAGAGCTCTATCTCAAACGCCTCATCGTTGGCGGATTTCGGCGAGTGTTTGAAATCAATCGCAATTTCAGAAATGAAGGCATTTCCACCATTCATAACCCCGAATTTACCATGCTGGAATTTTATCAGGCCTATGCTGATTATCATGATTTGATGGATCTGACAGAACAACTATTCCACCAACTCAGCTTGGAGGTGTGTGGGAGCGCGACTGTGGATTATCAGGGGCAATCGATCAATCTCGCTCCCCCCTGGACACGTCTTTCCTATTTAGATTCGATTGTGGAAGTGGGAAAGTTAGACAAGTCGGTTCTGACTGATCACGATCACGCAAAACAGGCTGCCAAAACATTGGGAATATCCATTCCTCCAAAAGTCAGCCACATCGATCTTCTTGTCAGTCTCTTTGAAGAAACCGTGGAAACCAAGCTCATCCAACCCACATTTATTACGGATTTCCCCATTGAGATTTCTCCATTAGCCAGAAGGAAAGAATCCAACCCGGCCCTCACCGATCGGTTTGAACTGTTTATCGGTGGGCGAGAACTGGCCAACGGATTTTCTGAGTTAAACGATCCGATCGACCAACGTCAACGCTTCGAGGAGCAAGTCGCTCTTCGCGATGCTGGCGATGAAGAAGCCCATTATCTAGATGAAGATTTCATTCGCGCGTTGGAATATGGCATGCCACCCACAGCCGGTGAAGGTATCGGTATTGACCGGCTCGTGATGCTATTGACCAACCAAGCCTCCATCCGTGACGTCATTCTCTTTCCCCAATTGCGACCGGACCACACCTCGTGACCTTGCCCTATGAAATAATTATCGGCCTGCGATATTTGCGGGCCAAGCGCAAACAGCGCACCATCTCCCTCAACACCTTCATTTCTATCGCAGGGATTACCCTAGGCGTCGCGGCCTTGATTGGGACACTCGGCATCATGACCGGGTTCAAGGAAGACCTCCAATCAAAAATCCTCGGCACGACCGCCCATATCATCGTGCAGGAACGCGGGACGAATGACATGAAGGGCTATCCTGATCTCCTGCAGCATATCGAAGCTGTTCCCGATGTGATTGCCGCTTCCCCATTCATATTTAAACAAGTTCTCATCTCTTCGAAAACCAGCGTACAGGGAGTGATCTTACGAGGGATTCAGGCAGACAAGGAAATTCGAGTCACCGACTTACAAGCCAATATGAAATTCGGCGCTTTGGCTGGGCTACAAGATCCGTCACTCGTTCCGCCAAACAGTGGGCATTCCCTTTCTGGGCAAACACCCACGCCGTCAAAAAATCGGCCAGGCATTATTCTCGGCAAAGAACTATCAATGCGGCTGAGTGTCTTTATCGGTGATTCCATCAACGTCGTCTCAGCCGTCGGTCCAATCAAATCATTCACGATGACCCCAAAGATTCGGCCGTTTACTGTGGTAGGCATTTTCGAGTCTGGGATGTTCGAATATGATTCATCCCTCTCCTATATCAGCTTGGAAGAAGCACAAAAATTCTTTGGGCTTGGCGACACAGTGACGGGTATTCAAGTGAAAGTGAATGATGTCTTTTTAGCACAGAAAATTGGCCAACGCCTGGAAGCCACCCTTGGCCTGAACTTTATGGCCCGAGATTGGATGCAACTGAATCGCAATTTATTTTCCGCGTTAAAATTAGAAAAAACGATGATGTTTTTACTGTTGGTTCTCATCACGCTTGTGGCCTCCTTCAATATCGTCGGCACCTTGACGATGATCGTGAATGAGAAACAACGGGAAATTGCCATCCTCAAAGCCATGGGATCAACTCCGCAATCAATTATGAAAATTTTCATGCTCAATGGATTGGTGATTGGATTGGTGGGAACCGGCATTGGCGTGCCCTTAGGGTATTCGTTCTTATGGCTCATCGAAAACTATTGGACCTTTGATGCCTCGGTCTACTACATTTCTCGTATTCCCGTTCACATTCTTCCCTTAGATGTCGTGCTCGTAGCTACGTCAGCGATTCTCATTAGTTTTGCTGCCACCTTTTACCCCTCCTGGCAAGCCGCCAAATTAGACCCGATCAGCGCACTTCGCTATGAATAACTCCGACGCTCTGCCATCGACTTCACCAACGCCCTTGGTTCTGGTCGACAACCTGCAGCGATCATTCAACATGGGGCAACAAACCGTCCATGTCTTGAATGGCATCACGATGACCATAGAACGAGGAGAGATGGTCGCGATTATCGGAGCGTCAGGGGCTGGGAAAAGTACCCTCTTACATATCTTGGGCACCTTGGATCGTCCCACAAAGGGAGAAGTCTTGTTTGAAGGCCAGAACATGTTCAAGGTGAGTGAAACCGCACTAGCCAGCTTTCGAAATCGACGAATCGGGTTTGTGTTTCAGTTTCATCATCTCCTTCCAGAATTCACCGCCTTGGAAAACGTCGCTCTGCCTGCTCTCATACAAAAAATCCCCAAGCATACAGCCATTGAGTCGGCCAAATCCCTGTTATCCGAAGTAGGATTATCTCATCGCTTTGATCACAAACCTGGAGAATTATCGGGAGGAGAACAACAACGCGTCGCCGTGGCCCGTGCACTGATCCGTCAACCTGATCTGGTCTTAGCAGATGAACCCACAGGAAATTTAGACACGCATACGGGGGAGGAACTCTTTGGCTTGTTGCGAAAGTTAAATGAGACTCATGGGACCGCGTTTATCATCGTGACTCACAATGAAAAACTCTCTCACCAAACTGATCGTTTGATCCACCTCCAGGACGGCCAAATACTCGAAGACCGCTATCTAAAAGAATCTTCCCCTTCCTCAGAGGTCGAGTAAACAAAAAAAGGACGTTCATCTAAGATGAACGTCCCCTTCCTCAAAATATTGCGCTTGTCTGTTAGTGCCCAGTTCGCTGCATTAATCTAAACCATATTCTTATGGAGAAGCGGTAATCCGGCCTTTAATCTCATCAAATGTGGCCTTAGGGATCACATTTTTCGCGACTAATTCCCCACGCAGGCGGTAAGGACGATTGGACACCACCTCTTCCGCCACCTCTCGGCTCAATCCTAACGTTAAGACAAGATCACTGACGGAGGCGTTATTGATATTGACCAGGTCACCACTAACGCTTGGAAGCGTAGGGAGCGAGGCAATTTTTGGCGCTTGAGGTTTCGAAGTTATTCCAACGGCCGATGTGACTGAGGAAGACATCTTCGATTTTGAACCGGCTGCGGTGGAGTTGGTAGAAGTTGCTGACCTTCCACTTCCCTTCGACCCTCCGGTGGTCGATGTGCCACCATGTGAATCTTTGAGTTCCTTTTTATACCGAAAAATATCTTTAACCAACGCTTTGTTTCGTGCCCTGGCCTTGTGATACTGCGTAGACATAACCCGTAACTTCGTACTCAATTTGGCCTGTGCTTGTTCAAGCTCCCGTTCACGGGTTCCCAGCAAGGTCTGTTCGTTTTTCCGCCCTTCCTTAATGCGCTGAACTTCCGTCGTCATCATTTCAAGATCTGTGGAAATTTTTTCGTTCAGCCCTTTAAGATTTCGAATTTGCTCTTCAAGCGCTTCCTGATGCATGCGACCCTTTTCTAAGTCAGCCTTGGCCGACTCCATATCAGAGACGGCCGCCTCATAACTCCCTTTCGACACTATGCAACCCGAAAGGCCCACAGTCAGTATTATCGCGATCACAACCCACCGTGCCATATCAACCTCCTCGTCCCTGATAAGAATATTCATTCAAGACAACTCCGTCTGTCCTTACTAGTATCCTACACTTTGCCCCCTAAGGAAAGGAAGTATTGTATCGGCACAGCTATACCAAGCGACTCTCTGCTGACTCCAGGCGTACCGGAACACAATCCCAGGCTTCTCCTTACTCCCGACTATTCACTTCTCACTTTTCACCTGTTACCGCTCCACATACCATTGAGGCTGTCGATCCTTGAGCAGATCATTATAAGGATTGAGGTGTTTATTGCGTGCCAGGGTCACATCAATCTCATAGGTGAACAATTCCGGTTCATTGGGTGACGCGCGATGGAAAATTTCCCCATTCGGGGCAACAATTTCACTGAGACCGATAAATGACAAAGCCGATTTGGCCCCTCGCTGTTCCCGACCCATGCGATTAGCGGTAATGGCAAACACGTGATTTTCCAAGCATCGGGTCACCATGGCATCAGGACAATGAGGTAAGACCAGATTGCTGGGGTGGCAAAGAATATCCGCTCCTTTGAGCGCTAAGGTTCTGGCTGCTTCAGGATAAAACCAATCAAAACAGACCAAGAGCCCAATTTTCGCTTGACCGATATCCCATACCTGAAATCCTGTATTACCTGGAGTAAACCAGAGGGTTTCTTCAAAAAATAAATGGGTTTTGCGATAGGTCCCGATATACCCGTTCGGACCAATTAACACAGCGGAGTTATAGACACAATGGTGCTCACGCTCTGCCAATCCCACGACAATATAGAAAGTCCGACCTTGAATGGCCTCAGCCAAACGCTGACAGACTGGCCCAGAGGGCACCTCTTCCGCTAATTCCCAGACTTCCTCTTTGGAAAGAAATTGATAGCCCGACAGGGCCAACTCGGGAAATACCAAGAGGTCTCCCTGGAAGGCCTCAATAGCATGTACCAACGAGTCCAAATTTGTTTGGGTTTCGCCAAACTGTGGAGCAAATTGAAAAAATCCGACATTCATCGTTTCACCACATTCATTCATAAAAAAAGCGGGTAGAGTTTCCCCTACCCGCTTTTCAAACACTATTCCAGGCTAAGGATTAATGAACTTCTTTCATATGCATGACGGCACTGGAAGCATGCTTGGTCCCCACTTCCGCATGACCTTGTTTGCCATGATTGATCGCTTCCATAAGCTCATGTACCCCTTCATCTAAATGGGGATTCTTCACCTCTTTTTGGGCTGCTTGCGCATGCGTCAACGCTTCTTCAGCATGACTCACCAACGCATCCGCATGGCCCATACCACCATGTTCAGCTGCACCTTCAGCATGAGCAATGGCTTCAGCCACATGAGGATTTCCCCCTGCCACGGCCAATGAACCCCATGTTCCTACGGTGAGTAATGCCAGCATACTTACCAGGCCAATTCCCTTGACCACTGTTCCAATACGCATCTCTGACCTCCTTATGAAAAGAGTAAAAAATTCACGCATTCACTGCGACGAACGCTCTCTTATCCTCTCATGCCACCTCAACAAGATCAAGATGGCTTTATTGGCGTAGGATTGTTCACCTTATGCAACAGCTTGACATCTTTTTCAGCCGGAGCGGCAAAGTCTCTCGACCATTCCCACCACGAACCGGGGTACGTTTTCACTTGGTGAAATCCCACATAGCGAAGGAGACAATACACCCAAGCCGCTCTGACGCCGCCCAGACAATACGTAATGATCTCTTGGTCTTCTCGCAGACCATGGTCTTCAAAAATATTCCGCACCTGTTCCGCAGGTTTGAGAGTGGCATCTTTTTGTAAAAACTGATTCCAGGAAATATTAATCGCCGATGGAATATGCCCAGCCCGTGGCAGACCGTCAATCTCCTTACCGGCATATTCCTCAACGCTTCGCGCATCCAGAATCACGGTATTGGGATGGTGCCCCTTCACCAGTTTTTTGAGGGCATCTTTAAGGATCATCAGGTCGGGCTGTGCATTCACCGTAAAATCACCGGTGGCCGGTTTCACCACTTCATGGTCAAAGCGCCGTTGTTCCGCCACCCACTTCACCCAGCCCCCATCCAATATCCGCACACTCGAATGACCTAAATATTGCAGCATCCAAAACATCCGTCCTTCATCGCCCCAATTATCGAAGGGATTAGAATAGATCACGACATCACTGGTCTGGTTAATCCCCAAGGCTCGAACTCGCTGCTCTATCTGAGATAAGTCCGGACTCAACACTCCCTTTGACACAACAGAAGGATCACTATATTCATGCCAGGTACTATTGACGGCCCCTGGGATGTGAGAGGTGTAGGCGGCAGGCCCACGGACGTCAATCAGCACCAAATCTTCACGCCCCAAATTTTGGGACAATGATTCCGTATCAATGAAAAAATCTTGTGTCGCCATCATAACCCTTTATCCCTTTACTGAATGAAGTGGAAACTTCTCTGGCGGTTGATCAATGCGACCGTCCTCGGTGGGCACCGCACAACCCACTCGCGGATCAATCTCCTGGTCCTCTAAAGCCACAGACAATGTTGGACCTAATGGAAAATCGCGTTCATAAATCGTAAACACATACGGATCATCTGCCGTCAGACTGTACTCATCCTTCAGCATCTGATGTTGGTCATCCGTCAAAATATGATACCGAATTTTGGCCTTCACGCTCCACCCCTTTTCGCTATCCGGCACTTCATATCTAAAAGTGTAGTCTCGGCTGGCTAGAGGCAACAACCGGTTATCATAAACCTCCACAATGACCGGTTGCCAGAGAATCCAGCGGCCCATGGTATCGGCTTGCTGCTGAACCACCATTCCCTGAGGGTCGCGAACCTCAAATTCGACCGTAAAGTGCCGATCTGGATCCCCGGTCGGGATCTTATGTCCCGCTCCAGCATTGATGAGGGTGAGCGTCAACGTCACATCCTCACCTGGCTGTGGTGCGGGCGGATCGGCTTGGACCTGTACCGCCACAGCCCGCTTAATCATCTCAGGATCATGTCCACCACGCCAGAGATGCCGACGGCCATTTCGAATGGGACTGCCTTTGGCCACCGGCCGCTGGACTTCGGGCATATGACAGTTCTGGCAAATAAGGCCCTTCTCCTTCCTGAAAAACGCCCCTTCATACTCGTTGAACGTCCCGCAGGGACCGCCGGAATAAAACTGGGTGGGACCGGAAACCACGCTATGACACCGATAACAGACCTGGTCGGTACGGAAGGAAGGATCGAATTGCGTCGGATGAGGGGCTGCGGAGTCATCATACGGTCCGAGAATCTTCCCATCTCGCACATGACAGGCCGCACAGGTCACCCCTTCCTGTTGATACTCCTGGTCGAACCGATAATTGGGAATTTCAAACGCCTTCTCGACTCGTCCACCGGGAATATCCTTCACCAGAGTGGGTTGCTGATTTTCCAACGGCGTATGGCAATTCAAACAGACAAAAATATTGTTATCCTTTTTCCAATAAGCCTGAAAAAATGGATCATGAAAGGCTTGGGCATGAATGCTGGACTTCCATTCTTGATAAATTTCTTCATGACATTGTCCACATTCTTCAGCCTTCAAACTCTGCAGCCCGACGGGAACCTGCTGATAGGGAATGGCATGCGCATAATCGTCACGCAAGCCAAAAATCACAACGGGACGCACTTCCGTGTAAAAATAATAGATGCCGATTCCGCCCAACAATGTGAGAAGGAGCCAGGTTCGCAACCGCCATGATCGTTTGGGCTTCATGTCATTCACTATCCAATAGGGCCAAAAGATGATGATCGACCGACTCAGCCAACGCGTGCAGATGATATCCGCCCTCTAAACAGGACAAGATTCGGCCACCGGAAAAATTCTTCGCAATTGAAGCCACAATACCCGTTAACTCCGCATACCCTTGCGCGGTCAGGTCCATGCTCGCCAGAGGATCATCTCGATGGGCATCAAAGCCAGCTGAAATCACCACAAATTCCGGCTTAAAGGAATCGGCCGCTGGAACAAGAACATTCTGAAATACCTTTCGATACTCGTCATCGCCCTCTCCGCCAGCAAACGGAACATTGATCGTCAATCCTTTGCCTTGCCCTTCCCCAGTTTCAGTCGCTCGTCCGGTTCCAGGATAATAGGGGAATTGGTGCGTACTGAAAAACATGACTGATGGGTCATCGTAAAAGGCATGTTGAGTGCCGTTCCCATGGTGGACATCCCAATCTACAATCAATACCCGCTGCAGGCCGTACTGCTGCTGAATATACCGTGTAGCGATAGCCACGGTGTTGAAAAAGCAAAACCCCATGGCTCGATCCGCTTCGGCATGATGACCAGGAGGCCGGACAGCACAAAAGGCCTGATCGATTTCGTTATTCATGATGGCATCAACCGCAGCCAACGCGCCACCGGTCGCCAGATAGACCGATTCCAATGTTCCTGGTGACATGGACGTATCAGGGTCCAAGGAAGCATAACCCTCCGTCGGAGAACGGCGCTCAAGACTATCGACATAGGAGGAGTCATGGATGCGTTCAATCCATTGCCGTTCAGCACGACGAGGGGTGAGCTGATGCAAACGAGACCAGGTGCCAGACGATTGTAATTGCGCACAAATGGCTCGGAGTCGTTCAGGGGATTCCGGATGGCCGTGCCCCATTTCATGGCCTAAATACCTCGGATCATAGACAAAGCCGACGCGTCCCATAGTTATCAATTCTCAGGCTTGAGGTTCACAACGTGGATTGGGGAAAAAATCAACGAATGCCAGACTTGTCTTGACTCAACTCAGGAAGGAAATTCGTTGCAGACCCTACCATAAGCCTCAATTCTTAGACAACGGATTGAGGCCCATGATAGGGTGCCAACTCTTCTTGACAGCAACCCTTCATGACGCAGGACAATCATCTGATATGCCTAATCCTAAGATTGAACAATTTAAGAAAATTTTACAACTAGATCCCAAGGACGAAACCCTCTGGTTCGGGTTAGGGAAAGCCTATATGGGTGACGAAAACTGGGGTGAAGCCGTCCCAGCCTTGGAACAATGCATTCAAGTCAGACCCAATTATTCTGCCGCCTTCTTTGCCTTGGCCCAATCACTTCAACAACTGGAGCAGCTTGAGAAATGTCGCTCGATTTGTGCGGAAGGCATCACCGTCGCGACCACCAATGGCGACCTGCTCGTGATCAAAAATCTAGAAGAACTCCGCACATCCCTTCCAGCCTAACGCCACCCACATCCATAGGGGGTCAGACTCGACTTCAAGGCCGACAAATTGGTATGCTCATGACTTTAACATCCAGCCACCAGGCTAAAGGAATACCCTATGGCACGCTTACCACGTTTTTTTGCTCCTGGCATTCCCCTGCATGTCATTCAACGAGGCAATAACCGCCAAAAGCTCTTTAGCCAAATTACTGACTATCAAGTCTATTTAGACTGGCTGAAGGAAGCCGCTCAATCGCACGGATGTGCCATTCATGCCTATGTCCTCATGACCAACCATGTGCATTTCTTGGTCACCCCAACTCACGAAGATAGTCTGCCCAAAACCTTTCAGTCGTTAGGACGCCGCTATGTGCAGTATTTCAATAAGACCTATGAGCGGACGGGAACGTTATGGGAAGGCCGCTATCGAGCGACATTGATAGAAAGTGAGGCCTATCTGTTAACCTGTTGTCGGTACATTGAACTCAATCCCGTGCGTGCCGGGATGGTGCGCCATCCTCGAGAGTACCGATGGTCGAGTTATCAGTACCATGCTGAAGGAAAAGCCAACCCACTCCTGACTCCACATAGCCTCTACCAGCGATTGGGCGGAACGCCAGCGGCACGGCAACAGGCCTATCGAGCGCTCTTTCGCCACCATTTAAGCGGAGAAACCCTCGACGCCATCCGTGAATCAACCAATAAAGCCTGGGTCTTAGGAAGTGAAAAATTCAAAGATCGCCTCGCCAAAAAATTAGACCGCCGTGTTGCCCCACTCCCGCGAGGCCGCCCAGCATTAGGAAAAGAATAAAGAACCCCGCGGCAAGACCACGGGGAATCACAAGTTGATTCACCAAAAACTATACTCTATGGACATAGAGCTCTGAGGCTTACCCACAAGGTGGATCGTTTAAGAGGATTGATTGATGAGCGAAAAAAATTCTGGCAGGCTGATATTCCCGCCTGAGAGAATGACCCCGACTCGTTTATTAGCCAAGATAGGTTCTCCGCGAAGAAGTGGTGCTACGGCCACGGCGCTGGATGGTTCCAGAACAAGGTGAAGTTGCTCAAATGCCACCTTCATGGCAGACAGAATTTCCTCTTCTTTTACCACGAAAATTTCTTCCACATGATCTCGTAACACACCAAAGGTTAATTCACCCAAACTAGTCCGTAAGCCTTCTGCCATTGTGGCAGTCGAGTCAGGCTGCACAACAAACCCTTGCTGCAGTGAGAGGCGAGCATCCAACGCTTGGGCTGGTTCACACCCAAACACCTTGATAGCAGGATTGACTCCGTGAGCTGCTAGACAGGCTCCTGCGAGCAATCCGCCGCCACCCACAGGTGCGAGGATCACATCAAGAGTCGGTTCAGTTTGCAACAATTCGTGTGCCACGAGCACCGAATTCCTTTAAAAGAAGGCGGTGCGCAACTTACGAAGAGATGGAGGAAGGCCCTCCAACGCCGCCCGACAGGGGGAGGCGTTAAACGACCTCAAGCTGTGTGGGTCAAGAGCCCAGGTGGTGAGCGTTGAGGAAAAGGCGTTCAGAGAAACGTCACGTATGGACCAGTGAGACGAACGCAAGTGAACCATTGCCGACGCATCGAAAGCAAATCGAATGACATCAAAACCGGGTCTTGTTTTGTGGCCTGGGATCAGTTCAGCGGGGACCTGTATCTTGGCTGAGCGGTGTCCGGTGTGGAGATGGCGTGACGCTGGTCTAGGCTCTTGGTGGGAACGTGGGAACCTGTCGTGCTGATGACAAGGGAGAACTTCAAGTGAGTCATGTCACAAGAAGGAGCGTACCGACGCGGCACACAGGGGCGGAGCAACTCGTAGTAGCAGTGAAGCCTGGTAACGCAGGTGGAGCGAAGGGGTTGCGTCATTCGGTGGTATGCATGGGTCAACCCAGAAGGGGAGGAACTGATGGATAGCACAAAGTCATTTGCCATTTCCAAGGAAGCCGTTTGGACGGCCTATCAGCGGGTCAAAGCGAACCGCGGGTCGGCAGGGATCGATCGACAGTCTCTAAGCGATTTTGAGCAAGACTTGTCGAACAATCTGTACG
This sequence comes from Nitrospirales bacterium, assembly GCA_965248225.1. Classification (GTDB taxonomy): domain Bacteria; phylum Nitrospirota; class Nitrospiria; order Nitrospirales; family UBA8639; genus Nitrospira_E. The sequence goes on along the minus strand of CBDFIV010000015.1, from coordinate 662,306 downwards.
CACTCTGGAATCGGTTGGCCTCCGGCAGCTACATGCCACCTCCGGTGCGGATGGTTGAAATACCCAAAGCCCAGGGTGGCGTGCGGCGGTTGGGAGTGCCCACCGTCGCGGATCGCATCGCGCAAACGGTCGTCACACAGGCCTTTGGGCCCTGTGTGGAGCCTCATTTTCATCAGGACTCCTATGGCTACCGACCAAAGAAGTCAGCCCTCCAAGCCGTAGCCGTGACGCGGACACGGTGTTGGAAGTACGACTATCTGGTAGAGTTTGATATTCAAGGACTCTTTGACGCGATTGACCATCCGTTATTACTACGAGCTGTGGCCAAGCATACGACGTGTCGGTGGGTGCGCCTGTACATTGAGCGTTGGCTCAAAACACCCTTTCAACAAGCCGATGGGGTTCAAGTCGCCCGAGATCGTGGGACTCCACAAGGCGGATGTGTCAGTGCGGTACTGGCGAATCTGTTCTTGCACTATGCGTTGGACCAATGGATGATACGGACCTTTCCAGATCTTCCATTTGCTCGGTATGCGGATGACGCGGTGGTGCACTGCCACACACAAGCGGAAGCCGAGCGGTTTCTAGCGGCTCTTCAAGAACGCTTGAGGGTCTATCACCTTGAGCTGAATTCGGAGAAAACCCAGATTGTGTGTTGCCACGTGAAGAGACAGGGTTCGAACAACCTGGCCAAGAAGTTTACCTTCTTGGGCTATGAGTTTCGCCCTCGTCTTGTTCGGAGTCGACAGGGGAGAATGTTTGTGGCGTTCACGCCGGCAGTGAGTCCGTGCGCCGCCAAGCGTATGCGGCAGCGGATTCGACGATGGCGGCTGAACCTCCAAGCCAGTCGAACCTTGGAGGAGATTGCGCATGAGGTGAATCCCATCGTGAGAGGATGGGTGACCTACTATGGCGCGTACAATCGCTCCGCGCTCTATCCAATCCTCCGGCAGATTGATCTCCATTTAGTCCAATGGGTCAAACGGAAATGGACAAAGAAGGGACGCTATTTCAAACGCGCCAAACACTGGCTTGGGAAGACGGCTTTCCATCGGCCGAAGCTGTTTGTGCATTGGCAGTTTGGAATCAGGTTTCCGACTGGATGATGGGAGCCGGATGACTCGAGAGGGTCATGTCCGGTTCTGCGAGGGGCTTGAGGTGAAATTCCTCAGGTCTACTCACCCCATGTGGCGGTGCCCTGCCCGGCAATCACATCGGCATCGTTAAAGGGATGAATGAACAGGCCTCGTTTTCGCCACACTAAGTCTTGGGCGAATTCCTGCGCATTCTGATGTGTGGGCCGCACAGTGACGGCCGCCCCCAATTCTTCTACCCGTAATCGTTTGAAGGCATTAACTGGCTCAGGCATGACGATATGTGCTGAATAGCCAAGAAGCTGGCTGGCCAACGCGAGACCTTGCGCATGATTTCCGGAAGACACCGTGACTACCTGATGAAAAGGCGCAGAAGATTCCTTGCACGTTAACGCGTGATATGCTCCTCGAAATTTAAAAGCCCCGGTTCGTTGCAAATTTTCACATTTGAGGAAGACGGTGCCCCCGCATTGGTCATCTAAAAATGAATAATGTAGGACGGGTGTCACATAAGCCACCCCTTCTAAAATCTTGGAGGCCTGCTGCACATGGGCAAACGTGGGAAGAGAAGAAGCCATATCCAAAGATCATCTTCAACAGGCAAAGCGACGAAGCGTCAACACGTTGGCCCCGTCAATTAGGATCCGGATGATTCGGGAGGGCGCTTGAGCTCTTCGAGAACCACATACTTGGGAAGGAGAACGGGAAAGACGATGCCGATCGGATCACCCCGATGAATCGTGATGGGTTCTTGGGAAGGAATCTCTAATTGCAGGAGGAAGTTCGTGACAAAGGCATCGTAATCCGGAAGAAAGTCGTAGAGATTAGGAGTCGTTTTATATTCCTGCGTTTTGATGCCTTCCCACACGGAAAACGGGCGTTGAGGATAATGATAAAAATGGTTCGGCACATCCTTCATCATCATGCCGAGTTCCTTGGGATAATAAAACCGAATGCCACAACACAATTTGGGAAACCCACTGTTGAGGATGCTGTCCACATACATCCCAGAAAATGATTTATAGCCCAGCAATCGTTCCTCTGGAAGTATAGGAGGCGATTGCCACTCAAATCCTTTCGCAGCTCGCCGAATACGACAATCTGCTGGAGAACGGATGAGCCACCCATACTGCCCAACAAAACGGACTGGGCCACAATCATCAGGGATCACCTTATAGCCGCTAGCAGCCAGCTTGCGCTGTTCGTCTAAAGCCATACCCGTCATCATGGGCCGATGCGGCTGAAAATCAAGCTTCAGGCGTTCCGGGGCAAAGGCCGTGGAATATTCCCGTTCCCAATACACGACCCACTTGTGATTGGTACTGCCAGGTAACTCATCCATAATAACTGTCATCCTACGGAGAAAAATTCTTGTCCTTAAAGATTTGGTCATTCCTGCTGGCCTTTAGCAGGAATCTCTCTTTCAACAAATAAAGAGAAAAGATGCCTGCCAAATGCTGCAGGCATGACGACAAAAGCATTCGCTATCGTTGCTGACCTCGCTTGATCATCCACGCCACTTCGGCCACTCTTTTTCCCAGCGCTCTCGCATCGGCTTTTTCTTGTTCATTAATACCAGGACTTTCACCTTCGGTCGTGGCCGAGGCGCCAAAGGCTCCACCATCACTCACGACTATCATCTGATTCCCTAACATGGCAGCCAAGATGGTTAACATGGTCAGCTCTTTTCCACTCGACACTTGGCCGCCTGTGGCAAAGGCTGCTCCCACTTTATTGCGCATTTTGAATTCTGGGAACACCCCAAATTCAAATTGCCACCGATCAAAAAAGGTTTTGACTTCTCCTGACATATTCGACCAATACACCGGCGACCCCACGACCACCGCATCACTGCCGAATAACACATCTGCGATGACCTCATCCACCGGATGAAGCAGTACATGCGTACCAGGAACCGTTTGGGCCCCTGACATCACATTGCGTGCCATGATTTCAGTATTGCCGGACAGGGAATGGTAGACCACCAAAACCTGAATGGTTTCTTCCGAAGATTGGACCTGTGCCGAAACGTGTGAACATCCAAGACACAGGACAATCAATCCCAGAAGCCAACCCACAGCAGATTGAGGCATCATCAAAATTCAGGAAAGTCGAGAGGTAGGAGAAACCATACCAACGAATGACTCAAGAAAGGATTGACTGAAAGATGCCAAATAAAGAAACGTTACTGCCGCCCAGTTTCCTCATCATATTGCTCTTCCACCGACACATGAGTGAGCCCCCCTCGGTGGTCACACACATGACACCGTACGCGAAATTCCTCTATCCACCTCTCTTGCACAAAATGTTTGCAACATTTAGGGCACGCAAACACCCCTTTCACATAATGCACTTGCTTCTTATACTTCATCACCAACCCCCTCTAAAAATAGAATAAATAGCAGCGCGTAGCGTGCCACAAGCGAATTTCCGATTGCAACTCAATCCAAGAAATTAAGCGTGAGGAAAAGGAAAAAATACCGCGGCTCCAAATTTTGTTTCACCGGCGTGGGGTGTTGAATAATGAGGATACCAAGGGGAAAACAGACCCAGGAACGTGCTGAATCGCAACGGCTTCGGGTCGGTTCAAAAAAGTCCGTCCAGCAAGGCCGCAGCCAAGTTTTGGTGCGGAGCGTACATGCAGTACGTGAGCACTCAAAATTGGCGAGAACGCCGTTGGCGGCTTTTTTCAACAGACCCCGGCGCCCCTTAACGCCGTAAGGCAGCAGGAAGGGAGGAGTGGATAGACCAAATGTTTCCTGTCTGACCCTTAATATGGACGTCTCCCTAACGAAGGGGTCTTAATCCCACTCCTCTGTATCAGTGCCCCACTTTTACGACTACCAGAAAAGTTGAATCTCCTTTTTCCTCCTTTATACATCATTCTCATTAACATATGTATATTCTTAAGTTAATGGTATGGACGCTCCTGTTGAAGCGCGGCAGTATACTCGCTGTGATCACACTTCATCAACAGGAGGAACTTATGAACACCATCACCACCATTGGGCTTGATTTAGCGAAACGGGTTTTTCAGGTGCACGGATTGGATCAGGATGGACAACCTGTCTTGCGGAAGCAATTACGACGGGGACAGGTCTTGAAGTTTTTTGCGACGGTCTCCCCCTGTTTAGTAGGCATGGAAGCCTGTGGCAGTGCGCATCATTGGGCGCGTGAGCTCCAGGCCCAAGGCCACGACGTCCGATTAATCCCGCCTCAATATGTCCGCCCGTTTCTCAAGACCAATAAACATGATGCTGCGGATGCCGAAGCCATCACTGAGGCGTTGGTGCGACCGAGCATGCGGTTTACCCCCATCAAGAGCACTGACCAACAAGCCGTGCTGATGCTGCATCGATCTCGAGAACTTCTCGTCAAGCAACGCACGATGTTCATCAACGCGATACGAGGACATTGCAGTGAGCTGGGGATGGTCGCGAGCCAGGGTGCGTCGCGGGTCAAGGACTTGATTGCGATCATTGAGGATCCCGAAGATCCCCGACTTCCAGCGGTTGCCCGTGAAGCCTTGGGCGTCCTCATCGCCCAGCTTGCTGCGGTGAAGGAAGCCATACGAACACTCGAGAGGAAACTGCAAGCCTGGCATCGTTCCCAACATGCCAGCCAGCGGTTAGCCACAATTCCAGGTGTCGGCGTCATTACGGCCACGGCTCTGGTGGCCACCATCGGCGATGGCTCACAATTTAAGTCCGGACGACATCTCTCTGCTTGGCTGGGACTCGTCCCACGCCAACATTCATCGGGTGGGAAAAGTCGGTTAGGACGAATCTCCAAACGCGGTGATGGCTATCTCCGGCGCCTCTTGGTACACGGGGCTCGAGCCGTGCTCCGTTGGCAAAAGGGTGAACCCAAGCAGCCTTCCCCTTGGATTGGAGAGTTGCTGACAAGACGACCGACCAATGTCGTCCTGGTGGCCATGGCCAATAAAACGGCTCGAACCGTCTGGGCCATGATGAGAGATCAGCAGGTCTTCACGGCTGTGACCAGATAAGACGGGTCCGCACCAGACTTTCACGCAGTGTTTCTATAAGGAAAAGCGAGAGGAATTGCGAGGGTGAAAAAAACATGATGGCGAAACAGGGAGCCAGGAAAGATCCAACCCGAGGTATTGTCCGAGCCTACAGCTCGATAAGTTGACTGGGCGTCTTTCCTCCGCCCTTTTGAGGGGCGGATTCCATCAAGGCCAGCGGTCATGGGGCCGCATAAACAGGCCGGATACATGACGGCACACCTCACGCGCTATTGTCGACCAAGACCCCTTGCATTCTCAGGAGCGTCCATACATGACATTATTTAATTTATTGTATATATATGACTATACATAAATTATAAATATGCAAACCTATGAGTATACAATGAGCGTAAAAACTATTACATCGAAACAATATCAGGACAAGGTGAATACGACTGCCACCAAACTGCGTAAGGTAGATACACCACCTGAGGGCTGGCTGCGCACTGTCCGAAAGGCCTTAGGAATGTCGGTCGCTCAACTAGCGCGCCGACTCAGGGTCACGCGGGCTCACGTCAATAAGACCGAAAAAGGTGAGCTTAGTGGGAGCATGACGATCAAAACCTTGCAAAACATGGCGGAAGCCATGGGGTGTCGCCTGGTATATGCCGTTGTTCCCGAACATGATGTGGAGAAAATACTCGCTGCGCGTGCGAAGAAGAAGGCCATGAAAATAGTGGAAGAAGCCACTAAACACATGGCGCTGGAAGAGCAAGCTCTGTCCGAAAAACAAATGGCCTTTGAGGTTGAGCGTCTGCAAAAGGAAATGCTCAAAGACCTGCCTGCGAATTTCTGGAATAACGAAGATTGAGGATGATTGATTATCCTCAAGGTGCAACACCTCTTGATCCTAACGAAATGGAGGGCCTGAAACACAAACATGTCGCAACCCGAGCCGAACTCGATCATCAAGAGCAGGCCAATATTCAAAGCGGGTTGCAATGGATGAAGAAAAGCCGGAAGAAGGACATTCTGAATGAAAGGTTTGTACGAGATCTTCATAGAAGATTATTCGGAGATGTTTGGAAATGGGCAGGCATATTCCGCACGACAGAAAAAAGTATCGGCGTTGATCCGCGGGAGATTGCAGTGAATCTTCGAATGTTGCTGGATGATGCTCGCTACTGGATTGAGCATGAAACCTATGGGCCAGAGGAGCTCGCCATTCGTTTTCACCATCGGTTGGTCTGGATTCACCCTTTTCCAAATGGGAACGGCCGTCATGCACGGATTATGGCTGACGCATTACTGATGAAGGTATTTGGCAAGCAACCGATTGATTGGGCAGGAGGACATGATCTTCAAACAATGGGGGACCGTCGAAAGGAATATCTCACAGCCTTACGAACTTCAGATCAAGGAAATTACGCCCCGCTTCTTGCTTTTGCCGGATTACCAAACAAGGCGCGATAGAAAGAGAATGGAACCATTCTCCTGAGGGTTTATGAAAACTATCTGGCAATCACCAAAATTTCCTGCGCCTCACAGCGACGAGAGATTTACAGAACCTCGTCGAAATGGGCGCCCTACACCGAACAGGTGAACGCAAGCACACTCGATATTCACTTAACATTCCCACTTTGTCGGGATTGAAGTGAGAAAAGAGCCCTGTCTTTAAGTGAGAGCATGGAAACGCATTGGAAGAAGATTAGTCCGGGGAATTAATCGTGGAACAGAAAAGCGGTTACACCGACATCTGTCAATGTCGCTCCGTCACCCACAGGGGCTGGAACCCGATAGGATAGGACTGCATAAGAAAATGAACTGAAAGGTAATATCAAATAGTTAGAACCTGTTTGATTCCCATCCAGACCCCCAACCTTTCTCTGGCTGCTCGGCTCTTGCATCCCGACCGGGAATAAATTCAAACTCAAGTTGCATCTGCCCTTTGTCCACTCGTTCTTGATGGTCCCCATACCGCCGGATCACCGCCTCATTCAACCCAACCGTCGACGAGAAGAACCCCGGAGACCACAACACCGCTCCCCAGTAGGTCCGCTTCAGCTCGGGGGACCGGAGACGAAGTTGTCGACTCACATTCGCTTTCATCTTGCCCCCAATACTCGATACGGCATATTTCGGAGGGATCCCCATCACGACGTGAATATGGTCAATCTGCACACTCCCTTGCTGTACATCTACATCGGGATGATCGTGCTCAATCTCAGATAAATGCTCCTCAATAAAGATCCGGATCGCCCCCCGCAAAATACGTCGGCGATATTTGGGAATCCAGACCACATGATATTGGTGTTGATACGCACCATGCCCACTGAGACGAACTTCCATATCCTCGTATCATCACAAACATCTCATGTGGCAAAGAGTCCCCCGCTTCCAGCGGGGAGCGCTTTCACCCACGGGCTTACGCCACGTGGTCCTCCGCGCTAGCTTTGATAGCCATCGGACCAAAACTCCCCGCCCCACAGCTCTTTCTTCAAGGCCGGCTTCCGCCGAAACAATTCGCGTCCCGTGACACTCTTGAACACTCGCACAATTTGCCCCAGCGCAATCTTCGGATGAGCGGAACACAGCAGATGGATATGATTCCGATCACAGCCCAACCGCTCAAACTCCATATCGTAACGCTCGGCCAGGCCTCGCGTGACCGTCGAAATGATCTTCACCACATCGTCCGCCAATAAGGCCTTGCGATATTTCACGGGAAAGACGATGTGATAGTGAATCTGCCAGGCACAGTGACTGGCTTTCTGAACAGTGCTGTCGCTCACCCTCCTCTTGTTAGGAAATCGGATCCCCGTGGCAAGACCACGGGGAATCGCAAGTTCAAATGGATTACTTGCTCTATAGCCACTAATATTACCGATCGGGAATAATTTTGCCCTATATCCGTCAACAATCCTGGAACATCTCCAGCACCATGAATAATCCGATACACGAGTACCCTTTTCCCGACAATCTTGCAAAAAATGAGATGATTATTTACTACGACCACTCGGCAATGTAACCGAGCTAAATTTTCATCATTTGGAATTTTCCCCAAATGCGGGTACGTGCTCAAAGCGCCAAGTTTTTTCTCAATTCGATCCCCTTGGACCAGCGCTGCTGCCATATTGTCCGCAGCGATAAAGAAAAGAAGATCTTTTTAATCTTGTTCTGCCGTTGAAAGAAGTCTGACCGAATACCTATTCGTCCCCACGTATTTGCTTTCTCAAATCCCTCATGACCTGGCTGAGCAAACGTCCCTTGTCTCCCGTTGCCCGTTGTCCCTCCGCTACGGCAAGTTTGGCATAGAGGTCCAGACGCTTCTGAAGCTCTCCATAGTGGGAAAGAGACATGAGCACCATGTCTCCTTCACCATTTTTTGTGATAAAGACAGGTTCGCCACTCGTGTGCACTAATTTTGAGAGTTCATTGGCCTTGTTTCGTAAATCAGAAATCGGCTTAATAATTGGCATGTCTTCCCTCCTTTGCAATTATCATAATAATGATATTATTATGATATGTTTGATAAAAGCTACTCTCTCTTCAGATGGATACCCGCTTAACACTGCGGGTATGACAGAAAATGAAGACCTTTGATCTTTCCCAATTTTATGCATATAATCTATGCATAAAAGGAGGAGCTATGCGAACCACGCTTGATCTAGACGAAACCCTTGTGACTGAATTGATGAAAGCCACCCAGGCGAAAACCAAGACGGAAGCCATTCACCTGGCTATGACCGATCTCATTCGTCGAAAAAAGATTGAACGCCTCAAGGCTCTTAGTGGAACCATTCCGTTGACCTATGTTCGCCCCACGCTCCGCGCAGCCGAACAGCGCCGCACTAAGCCACGACGAACCTGAGCATGGTCATCATTGATACCTCGGTGTGGATTGCATTTTTCAGATCTGCTCATTCTCAAGAGAAACCTTCTGTCATTCATCTTCTAGATGAAGAACGGGTCATGTTAGTTGGCGTCGTCCTGAGCGAATTGATTCAAGGCACCAGATCGCATCAAGAGCGCGCGCACCTTCAGGATACGTTAATCGCCTTGCCTTATTTGGAAATGACCCCACATACTTGGCTGCTGACTGGAAAAATGGGAGGTCAATTACGAGGTAAAGGTATGACCGTTGGGATACCTGATTTAATTGTGGCTGCCTTGGCCCAGGAATATGATTGCCAGGTTTACAGTTTAGATTCTGACTTTCGACGAATCCCTAACATATCGTTATATAACCCACTATAATCTACGGCTCATCGGCTTCTGTTTTCACACTCCTTAGCCCTGCTCATAGCTGAACGAAGACGTACTCGCGCTTATTTCTGATTTCGTTGTTTTCGGGGGAAATAGGCGTCGTGGACTTTTTTGAGGCGAGCTTGCTCGACAGATGCCCTTTATTTTATTGCTGTCATGAAACAGGGCTGCGAGCACGGCGTGCGTTGGAACGTGAGGGTCGGCTGGTGCTCACTGATGAATAAGGCTCGACTTTCTTTCCTAACCACACTTTGATCAAAGACTGGTAGGGAACATCACGCCGATTGGCCTCGACTTTAATCTTCTCGAGCAACGAAAGCGGGAGGCGCAAAGAAATGGACTGAGTCGACGGCTTCAGGTTGGGAAACCTCACATTCTGTGCTTGCGCCCAATCACTATACTCCGTTGAATCGTGACTCTCCCAAAATACTCGCTCTTCCGCTTCGGTTTTAAACTTTGGAATTGTTTTGAGTTTTTTCTTCATACGTCCTCCGTTCCGTTCGGTGCATCGCACACGCTGAAATCACTCGAATTTTTCTCTCGCCAAATCTTAACGTGAACGTAATATGAAGCAGTCGGCCCTCATTGGTTTGCCCAAGAACATGCAAACGTTTTTCCGCCTCACTGTGCTTTACATCCTGGACTTGAACGACCGGCACGTTAAAAAACGTCTGCTCAGCCTCAACCTGAGTCACTCCATGCTTATCCTCACTTTTTCGAGCATTCGCATCCCAATCGAACCCATCGATTTCCTGAAAATCAAACATGGCTGTGTATTCTCATAATATACAAATAACTTCAAGATTCAACCAACGTCTCAGTCACTCAGTAATCCTGGTACATCGCGAGCCCCATGAACGATCCGATAAATGTGTACAGTTTTCCCTGAAATTTTATAAAAAATGAGGTAATTATCCACCACCACAACCCGGTAGTCTAAGCGAGCTAACTTCTCATCATTTCCTGCATACCGGCTTGACTCCAGTTGCCCCACTATATAGTGTTTTGCGACATGGTGAGTTACCCCACGGACATGTCCGATCTGATGACCCGTTTTTTTACTGAGGAGGCCTGTCGCACCCATATTGAGAAGCTTCGCTGGCCAGACGGGTATATCTGTGTGAAATGTGGGAATCACAAGAGGTGGAAAACCAAGCGAGGGTTGTCGGTGTGCTCCACATGTCAATATCAGCAGTCACCATTGGCCGGAACGATTTTTCAAGATTCTCGTATCCCGTTGCGCATTTGGTTTCAGGCAATCTGGTGGTTTACGAGCCAGAAAAATGGAGCGAGTGCTCAAACGTTGCAAAGGGTGTTGGGGATGAGCGGTCACGAGCCTGCGTGGCTCATGCTTCATAAATTACGGGTTGCGATGGTTCGCCCCTCCCGCAACCGTCTTGCCGGGCACGTTGAAGTTGATGAAGCCTATTTGGGTGGAGAAGGAAACAAGCAACTGGTTGGCGTTGCCGTGGAAATCAACGACAAAGGAAGTGGGCGAATGCGAATGCAACCGCTTAAGGGCCGAACAAGCGCGGATGTCAAGCATTTCGTTCAGCAGCATGTTGAGCCTGGCAGTACGATTATCACCGACGGACTCACAAGTTATTGCTGTCTGGCAGACGAAGGGTATGCGCACAAACCAATGCGAAAGTCCTCTGGTGGGGGAAATCACGACCCAGACGCAGACGACCTGTTGCCAAGAGTCCACCGTGCCATTTCACGGGTGAAACGTTGGCTCCTGGGCACATACCAGGGACGCCTTGATCATAAGTACCTCGACGCCTACCTGAATGAATTTATCTTTCGATTCAATCGTCGGACCTCGCGCTCTCGGGGCCTCTTGTTTCATCGACTCCTGGAAAATGCTATCGCCGTCGACCCGGCTCCGCTCCAAAAAATTCAGCGGACCACAAAATCTAGTAGCAACTGGAGTTAAGCCGGTATGCAGGCCCGCAAGGGGGCGATGACGAGGCGGGTTCGGACGTATCCGACGCCCACACGTGGTTGCTGCTGAGAGCGGATGACAAGGACGCCCACACTCCGACCGCCCAGACAGGTGAGGGTCCTCACCTGTTAGAGCAGGTGGCGAGGGCGAGCAATTTAGCGAAGGCCTTGCGACACGTCGCGCGGAACAAGGGCGCGGCAGGGGTGGATGGGCGCAGCGTCGCCGAAGTGGTCGAGGCTTCTCGGCAGCTTCTCCCGGCACTGCGTCGCCAGTTGCTGTCGGGCCACTATCAACCGGGTGACATCCGTCGAGTTTGGATTCCCAAACCGGGGGGTGGTGGCCGCGGATTAGGTATTCCCAATGTGGTGGATCGCTGGGTGCAACAGGCTCTGCGACAAGTCGTCGAGCCGATGTATGAACCCTCCTTTCACGACAGCAACCACGGGTTCCGTCCACGGCGAGGGGCCCAGACAGCGCTGGCGCAAGCCAAGGGGTACGTCGAAGCGGGGTACGAGTGGGTGGTGGACATCGATCTGTCGAAATTCTTCGATCGAGTCCATCACCAACGGCTCCTGAACCGCCTCGCTCATCAGGTGAAAGACGGGCGTCTCCTGCACCTCGTCCATCAAATGCTCAAGGCGAACGTGGTACTGCCAGATGGGCTGCGGGTGTCGACCGATGAAGGCACCCCCCAGGGCGGTCCTCTGTCTCCCCTCTTATCTAACGTGGTGTGAGATGAACTTGATTGGGAGCTGGAACGTCGTGGCCTCCGGTTCGTGCGGTACGCCGACGATTGTCAAATTTTCGTGCGGAGTGAACGATCCGGTCAACGCGTGTTGAAGGCCACGCGTCGATTCCTTGAAGACCGGTTGCGGCTGCAAGTGAACGAGGCCAAGAGTTCAGTGGATCGACCTGGCCACCTGAACTTTCTGGGGTTCTGCCTGAAGCAGAATCCGGAAGGGGGCGTGGAGATTCATCTGTCTCCCCGTACCGAGCAACGGCTGACCCAACGGATTCGAGGGCTCACCCCTCGAAACTGGGGGTCATCCTTGCGCGGTTGTATGGGGGCAGTGAATCGCTATCTACGCGGATGGTATGGCTACTATCGGCTATGTACCGAGCCTGGAGCGCGTCGCTTGAGTCGAATTGATGCCCATGTGCGCAGGCGACTGCGAGCGATCATCATTCGGCAGAAAGGACGGTGTCCTCGCTACCTGTTGCGGCACTTACTGCAACGTGGTGTCTCTGTGAAGTCGGCGACCAAGACGGCGTATAGCCGTCGCGGGGCGTGGTTCAAAAGTCGCACCTATGGGATGCATCAGGCCTATGGGAACCAGTGGTTTTACGACCGGGTGACCACGCTGATGCGATTGTGGGAACGGGAGCACCACCAGCCCAAATGGGTCTTACCCCAACAGCTGACGCTGTTTGGGGCATGAGGGATCGACTTGAAGAGCCGGATGTGCGACCCACAAGTCCGGTTCTGTGGGAGCTGGGGGCGGGCAACCGCCCCTGGCTACCCGACCTGCTCTCCTAAGGTTAGCGTCGGCCCATTCGGGGAGGTCTGTTTGGGCGTCACTGGTTTTGTCTACTTTTGCCGAACCAAAAGTAGATCGGTTGCAGGGTCGAACCCCGGCAAGCGTCAATGCAACTTCGATACATAATCCAAAAACTTACAACAATAGATTTGATTCGTACTCAGACTATTTATGAACGTTTTGACGTCAAAACGTCATAATGCTATGCTGTGATGAAGTATAGGAGGTGATTTTTATGGGAATAACGTCAAAACGGTCTACAGTCTACTTTGATGAAAATCTCCATGCAGCTCTACGACTCAAGGCTGCGCATACCCACTGTTCCGTATCTGACATCGTCAATGATGCTGTGCGGGCGGCTCTTGCCGAAGATCAAGAAGACTTGGTGGCGTTTCAGCAGCGAGCCGATGAGCCTAATCTCAGCTATGAAGAACTTCTTGACGACCTGAAAGCTCATGGCCAGTTATAGGCTAACGTTTAAAAAGTCCGTCACCAAAGATTTTCGATCCATTCCAAAAGACGATGTTTCTCGCATTCTGATCCGCATCAAGGCACTAGCCAATGATCCTCGGCCAGTGGGAAGTGAGAAATTATCAGGGCAAGAGCGATATCGTGTGCGGCAAGGTGTCTATCGAATTGTCTATGAACTTAAAGACGAGGAGCTTGTGATCACCGTGGTGAAAGTGGGGCATAGGCGAGAAGTGTATCGGGACAGGTAACGATACTGATTCCCAATAAAAATGATTCCCCTCCAACAGATTTGTGGTCTGTTGTACTAATCAAAAATTTTCCCCCTCAGTCATTCCCGTCATTTTTTATCGGGAATCCATCTTGGGTTTCCCCTCAACATTATTTAGCGCAGAAACACGGCCTACTCGTGTATTCAACAAATAGTCTTTAGCGGTTTATTGGTGTTGCCGGGCTTCGGGCTGGCAGACGTGAGGTTTAGGGCAGAGTTGAGGGAGCGAGGCTTAGGCGTCTTATGGGAAATAAGAAATGTTTTTTGATGGCATTTGAAAGTCTTACGCCATCATGACTTCTTGTAACGGTTCGTTCTTTCGATGCCGTGACACCTGCACCGTGACTTTCCAGTCTAGCTTATTCAAAAATCCGAACAGGCGTTCAGGAGAAAACAGCGTATAGCGGCCATTCATCAGATTAGATACTTCTGGTTGTTTAATCTCTAACAGCTTGCCGATTTCCCGTTGCTTGAGTTTTTTCTTCACAAGGATCATCCGCACGGAATGCCCGAGTTTGGCCCGTGTTAAGAGTTCGTCAGCATCATCAAGGGCTAAATCGGCAAAGATATTGCCTGAGCTTTCTTCAAAGGCTATTTTCCCATTCTTCTTCATGGCTCTCGCTCCTTTTCCATGTTCACCGCTTCCTTATAGCGGCGGGCAATCATGTCTACATCCAGCTTGGCAGTTTTCTGTCCCTTGGGCGATTTCTTTTGAAACGCATGCAGGACATACGCTCTTTGCCCAATCTTGACCGCATACACGGTTCGATAGGGATCAGTCTCAAAACGGGTCACGATCCCTAAAACACCACTGGCGGCCCCTTTAAACGGCTTGGCTTTAGGCGGCTTCTCGCCTAATTGCACGTCATAGAGCGCGGCCCCGATATCCGCTCTGACAAGCCTTAGAAAACGATTGCACGTGTTCGCGTGCATCGCCTACCCACACGACAGCCCTTATTTCATCGTCATGCATCTCTACTTCTATGTTATAAGTAATTACTTATAATTGCAAGCAAGAAACTGTCAGGTGGTTCATGTGGAAAACACGACGCAACGCCTTGGCGTTCCTGTCTTTCCGTTTCATACTTTCAGGATGGAAGTGACTGCGTCATTTTACAAAGCGGGTAAAGTGCCTCCCCGCCGATATGCGTGGATATTTGCCAATCCAAAGTTTGACTTTTCAGCGTCCACGCCTCTGGATCAAAAACCCCGGAAGAGAAAGCCTTGTTGCAAGCCGAAATTTAGAGGCTAATTCGTCGTTTTATGTAACAGATTACCGTAGTCGGTTACATTTTTGAGAAATCGGGGATCAGTTGCAAATTTAGTGGAGCAACGGTTTGGCAAAACAAGAGGGGAGGGAAATAGAGAACGCGGCCTGCCTCCTCATCTCTCCCAAGCCGCTGCCTCACGACTCTGAACGATAGCCCTTCCAATCGAGTTGTCATGCTGAGAGGAAGGCGAAGCATCTCGCTGAGCCATGGCCCGAGTGAGCTGGGCACAGATCCTTCGTTCCACTCAGCAACCGTGATCAAAGTCAAGGGGTGCAAACTGACTGGGGTTCCATACCGTTTGATTTTTGACCATCGTATTGAGAATGACCAGCAGTTTTCGCATGCAGGCTGTCAGAGCCACTTTGGGGGCTTTGCCTTTTCCAATCAACCGTTGATAAAAGGCCTTGATCACGGGATTATGCCGTGAAGCGGACAGCGCGGCCATGTAGAGGGCGGCCCGCACTTGAGCGCGGCCGCCCCAGATCCGTCGTTTGCCGCGAACGTTGCCGCTATCGCGGTTTAAGGGGGCGATGCCGACGAGCGTGGCGATTTCCCGTCGATTGAGCGTCCCCAGCTCGGGTAGGTTACTCAAAAGATTGATAGACAAGACCGTGCCAGCTCCAGGAACGCTTTGAATGAGCGCATCGTGTTCTTTCCATCCGGGAGTCCTTGTGATCATGTTGGCAATGAGACCGTCGATTTTCTTGAGCCGTTGTTCTAAGGATTTTACATGGGCTTTGATATCCTGGCGAATCCACTTGGCGGCTTGCTGGAAACGGGTTTTTTCGGCCGTCAGCATGGCGATTATTTGCCGGCGGCGCGTCACCAAGGCCATCAATTCCTGGGTGGTGACGTCTTTCATGGGCCGCACTGCGGGCTGGATGGCTGCACCGAAGTGCGCCAAGATCCGGGCATCCAGGGCATCGGTTTTCGCCAGCGTGCCCATGGCCTTCGCAAAATCACGCACCTGCCGAGGATTCATCACGACCGCGGGCAAGCCTGTGGTCGTTAAGGCCGCATACAGGTGTGTTTCCAATCCTCCCGTCGCTTCCATCACGATGAGAGCGGGGGCAAGCCCCATAAGCGCTAACTTGTTTATTCCTATTCGAAATAGTCCGTTAACTGGACTGGTCGTTGTCGCGGACGCTCCGCTAATGCTCTCGAGACATGATTCCAATCATGGAGCGCCTCAGACAATGACCACTGCGGTTCGATGGCGCGCTTCATCTGGTTGAGGAGGAACCCAAATTCACGCCACGCACTGGGTGGCTGGTGATTCTTCCACTCCATATCCCCAGGGGGAAATAGATTCCGCATGCGCCAGCAACTTCTCAATAAGCAGGGCCACGAGGAGCTTGCCATACAGCCACGCTTTGGCGCTTTCATCATCGGATTTGGGGAGATGGCCCAGTTGTGCCAGCGACTTAAAGCGCTTGAAGACCAGCTCCACCTGCCAGCGGATTCGATACCACTGCAACACCTCTTGTGCTGGGAAGGCTTTCTCTGGAAAGGTGGTGAAAAGAATGACGTACTTGGCGTACTCCAGCGTACAGGGCTTGACCTGTGTGCCCTTCCTCGCAGCCGTGCGGCGAACCGTGGCTTGGGCACAGTGAATCGCGTGCTTGGATTTCCGGATCACGCACAGCCGCCCTGGTATCCTTGACCCGGCTTCGAGAACGAGCACCGGCCAGGACTTGGCCGCCCCTGCCTTCTTGAGCGATGAGACGGTCTTGAGTAAGTCAAAAGATGTCCCGTGTCGGTTGTGTAACGGCAGGCTGGCCGTATTGACTCGCACGGTGACGTACGCGCCCTTTGCGACAACATATCGAATGCCTTTGGCTGTGGAGTACCCGCGATCCGCCAGGATATACTCTCCTGCCCCAACAGGAAACTGCGTCAACGACTCACCTGTCCCTTGCCCCTCAGTCTCGGTGAGTTTCAAAAAATCACAGGCCAACGAGGGGAGACAGACGCTATAGTGAATCCGCCAGAGACTCCCGGTTTTGCCAGGTTCCTTCACGGTGGTGGCATCAACCGCTCTCACCTGAAACCCGCCAGTGGAGGAGATGCTCACTCCTCGCTCTTGAAATAAGGCCACGCATAAGGCGTAGAGCCATTTCCTGGATTTCCTCAATCGTTTCAGCAGCGCGACGTCAGACAGGTCAGCCAACCCAGCTTTTTTGGCCCGCACCACCGTTTCACGAAGTGAATGCCCACACCCAAGATGAATCAAGAGCGTACGCAAGAGACTCTCGGCCGATTTATTCTTCCGCAATCCCTTTAAGGCGCCCGTACCTACTGCCAGCTTCTCCCAGTCATCTGGGAAAAATGACCGTAAAAGGGTCCAGTCTTCGTCCATGGGTTCTCCTCCATAGAATGTCTGCCGCTATGGTAGGGGACTTGCCGAGATAAATCAATAAACAAGTTAGCGCTTATGGGACTTCCACCCCCATCAACTCATCCATGCCCAGCGCACACCAACTCGCTGCGCTCAAATAAGGCCCGCCGACTACCAAGAGCGTCCAACCCGGGACCGGGCTGCAGGCGTCGGACAAGGCAAAGAGAGAAAAATACCGTGAATGCTGAGGGTGTAAAATAAACTGTGTAACTGGTTATCATGACGGTTCCATTGACGAAGGAGGAATTGATGACCAAAGCCAAGGCCCCAAGCAAAACCGATGTGCTGTTAGAGGAATTGCTAGAAGGCTGTCAGACGCCTGAAGACATTTTTGGTAAACATGGATTAGTAAAACACCTGACGAAGCGACTGGTCGAACGCGCCCTGCGGACGGAACTCACGGAGCACTTGGGCTATGCCCCGCATGCTCCTGCCGACCGTCACTCCGGCAATGTCCGCAATGGGACCACGCCGAAAACGGTGCAGACCTCCAACGGCGCCCTGCCCCTCCAGGTGCCGCGTGATCGCCAAGGCAGTTTTGAGCCCCTGTTGGTCCCCAAACGGCAACGACGGTTGGAGGGCTTTGACGAGAAAGTGCTAGCGTTGTATGCCCGGGGGCTCACGACGCGCGATATTCAAGGGCACCTAGAAGAACTCTATGGCGTGGAGGTCTCGCCCACGCTCATTTCGACCATCACTGATGCGGTGTTGGAGGATGTGCGGATGTGGCAGAGTCGTCCGTTGGACGCCGTGTATCCCATTCTGTATTTCGATTGCCTGTTTGTGAAATCGCGGCAGGAGGGCGTCGTCAAGAATAAAGCCGTGTATGTGGCCTTAGGGGTGAACCTGCAGGGAGAGAAAGAACTGCTGGGCCTGTGGATCAGTGAGACGGAGGGGGCCAAATGCTGGCTGTCGATCTTCACCGAACTCCAGCAGCGGGGTGTCGAGGATTGTTTTGTGGCCTGCGTCGATGGGCTCAGCGGCTTACCCGAAGCCCTAGAGACCGTCTTCCCACAAGCCCAGGTGCAATTGTGCATTGTCCATAAGGTGCGGCAATCCTTGCAGTATGTCGTGTGGAAAGAGCGGCGCGCCGTGGCGCGGGATCTGCGAGCCATCTATGGCGCGGCGACGTTGTCCGAGGCGGAGCAGGCGTTGGAGCGATTTGCCGCCATGTGGGATGCGCCGTATCCCACAATCAGTGCCGCCTGGCGACGAGATTGGAGTCGGCTCACGGTCTTTTTTGATTATCCCCTAGAAATCCGAAGAGCCATCTAGACCACCAATGCCATTGAATCACTCAATTTTTCATTGCGCAAAGTACTGAAAAGTCGAGGAGCGTTTCCGACCGATGAATCCATCCTGAAGGTGCTCTACCTCGGCATGCAACGGATTGCCAAGAAATGGACCATGCCCATTCCGCACTGGAAGCGAGCGCTCAATCAATTCGCCATCTTGTTAGGGCCTGTTAACACTACTCAAGGCATCAATGATCAGCGCAAAGTTGATGAAGAATGTGAAAACACTGTCCAGTTTGTCAAAGCGCGAGAACACCCGACGAAAGCCTTTGAGTCGACGGAATAGCCGCTCCACTTCATTGCGTTGCTTATACAGCTGCTTGTCGTACTCCCATGGTTCGCGCCGGTTCTTTTTTGGTGGGACCACGGGCGTGCAGCCCAGATCCACAACGGTCTGGCGTGTCTCATCGCCCTCGTAGGCTCGATCCATGATGACATACTTCGCAGACAACTTGGTCGCCTTCAACAACTTCCGGCCTTCGGGCGCATCCCCGGCTTGACCCGGGGATAAGGCAAAACTCACGGCCGTCCGAGCATCCGCGGCAACCAGATGAATCTTGGTGGTCCACCCGGCGCGGGACTTCCCGATGGCTTGCGGCCCGTTTTTTTGAGCGCGCCCGTCCCATCGGGGTGCACTTTGACGGCGGTACTATCCAACGAGACGGCCTCAACGTGGACGCGAATGATTTGTTGTTGTTGCCACTCGGCAAAGACCCGGTCCAATACCCCACGTTTCGCCCAGCGATTCATGCGAGTGTAGATGGTATGCCAATTCCCAAAAGACTTGGGCAACCCGCGCCACTTACACCCCTGTTCAGCCACATATAATATGGCATTGAGGACTTGGAGATTGAGCATGGAGACATTGCCACGCTGGCGCGGCAAAACCGATTCAATGAGCTGGTACTGCGAGTGAGTAAGTTCCATGGCCGCAGTATACCATAATGGAATCCATTAGTGTTAACAGGCCCTAGGAGATCGAGTCCCAAAAAGCAACTAAACAAATCAGTTACACAGTTAACTTGACAGGCCCCGGTTCGTCTCGGGCTTCCATCCCACACGCCCTCACGGGCAGAAGGTGTTGGCCGCTGGCCAGCCTTCCTCGCGTGCAGTTGCCTCTGACTCGTGGTTGCCTCCGACAGGCCCCACAGGGGACTTCCACCCCCATCAACTCATCCATGCCCAGCGCACACCAACTCGCGACGCTCAAACAAGGTCTGCCAGATCATCAGAGCGTCCGTCCCCTAGGCTTGTCAGCAGGCGGCGAAAAATGGGAACCCGGAAGAGATTTCAGTCATTCAAAGTTCTCCCTAACAGAAGGTGCAGACGGGTAGCAACGGCTCATCTACCTACTAGTTATTGAAGGTATCAGCAGTCTTTCCGGCAACACGAATCATGAGGTACATTCCCTGGCCTTGTGGTGTGGCCGAGCCGTGCAGCCGACACCGGAGAAAAGGCGCGCAGTGCTTGAGCACAGCGAGTTTGCGCGACGCCGGGGTCGGCGAACCGCGCAGAGAACCCGAAGAGGGCCACACCACGGCCAACATGGTTTTGGGTCCTTTTCCCGAAACAAAAGGGCCTCGGCTGCCGGGGCGAAACCCGGCAACACCAATAACCGATTGAACATTGTCGTTAAAAAAACGAGTAGGCCGTGTTCCGGCTCTCAAAAACAATTTAAGGAAAAAACTCAGGATGGATTCTCGATAAAAAATGTCGAGAATGACGACGAGGGGAAATAGGTTCGGTGTAACGCGACCCTACAGAACTGACTGAAGCCCCAGATGTCGAACCATGGGGCCGAAATCTCGATCAGCGTAGAGTAAGGGGATGTGGTGTTCGATGCAGTAGGTGCCGATCATGACATCAATGGTCTTTCTGACCGTGACTCCTTGTTTTCGAAGTGTCCGATAATTTGAATGGGTGCTACTGTTAGTTGAAATTTGAAGCGGCTCCCCCACCTGTGATGAGATGGCGTTCGACGAAGAACCGACACTCATCAACAACGCAAAGGAGCCACTGCATGAGCAGTATTGCGAAAACGACGAAGAGACGCAAGAAGACGAAACGGTTGGGTCCCGTGAAAATCCTTCGCGCCGAAGAGTATGCCGACTTTGATGTGGAGACGAAGGTGGAATGTATTCAGGCCCTTATTCCCTTGGGCTTGATGCGGATTCGTGAGCTCTTAGAGGATGAGGTGCGGACATTGGCGGGGATCCGGTATGCACGGAAGGCGGCGGCACAGCTCCCCGGGTATCGTCACGGGAGCAATCCCGGGAGCGTCCGGCTGGCGGGGCAACGGCATCCGTGCAAGATTCCGCGTATCCAATCCGTGGAGGGCGGTGGGGAAATCCCCTTAGAGAGTCTGGCGCACCTCCGCGGCACGGGCCAGCTGGCTGAGGTTCTCCTCAAGCGGGTGTTGTATGGGATTTCCTGCCGAAACTATGAAGCGGCCGCCGCTGCCGTCCCCGGAGCGATTGGCTTGTCGAGTTCGACGGTGTCGCGGAACTTTACCCAGGCCAGCGCCAAGCAGTTGAAGGGATTACAGGAACGCGATTTGAGGGAGCTGGATCTGCTGGCCATCTTTCTTGATGGCAAGACCTTTGCCGAGATGACGATGGTGGTGGCGGTCGGGGTCACCCTCACAGGAGAGAAGCACGTCCTGGGTTTTGTGGAAACGGGGACGGAAAACGAGCCAGTCCTCACGTCGTTTCTCCGGGAGTTGGAGGAGCGAGGCCTCACCAGTTCGCAGGGGCTCTTGTTCATCATTGATGGGGGGAAAGGCCTACGAGCGGCCGTGCGACAGGCCTTTGGGACATCAGCCCTGGTCCAGCGATGCCAGTGGCACAAACGGGAGAATGTGGTGAGGCATTTACCGAAAGGGGAGCAGGCCACCTGGCGACGCCGGCTTCAACGGGCGTATCAGCGCCCGACCTATGTGGAAGCCAGAGCCGCGCTCACGCGCTTGCAGGCGGAATTGGTGGACCGCAACCAATCGGCCGCGCGGAGTTTAGCGGAAGGGTTGGAGGAAACATTGACGTTGCATCGGCTGGGAGTGTTGGCCCTCTTCGGCTTGTCTTTCAAGACAACGAATTGCCTAGAATCCATCAATGCCTTGGTGGAGGAACGCTGTGCCAAGGTCGATCGCTGGACGAACTCCAATCAGCGACAGCGGTGGTTGGCCACGGCGTGGCTGGATATTGAGCCGCGACTCCGCAGAGTCAAGGGCTATCGGCACTTGTCCAAGCTCCGGGAGGCCCTACAGCGAGACTTGAATATGGAGAAGACCGCGTCAAAGAAGGTTGCGTAACATGAACCTCGGAGCCGTGGAGAATCTCAACTAACTTTGGGCTTGACTCGATAATTTTTTGCACTTTTGATAGCGAGTGGCACCCCAAGCATTGACACGACCGGGAAATGATCAAGCATCTTCTGAGCCTCACGAAACAGCCGATCTTCCTGAAATCCTTGTAGGATTTCTGTCAGGATAAGATCTCCCAGGAGGATTTCTTGGTTGCCGAGCATGGTATCCAAGCTATCCGTTTCTGCAGAGCGTTTTCCATTGAAGTAATCGATCCACACGGATGTGTCGACGATGATCATGCCTTGTTATCGAGTCTCATCATTTCAAGACTTCCAGTCCATTTGAGTTTTCCTCGTCGATTTTTCACCATCTCTTGGCGTTTGAGGCGAAGGAGAAGCTTCAGGCCTTCCTCCACTGCGCCCTTCTTCGTTTTAATGCCCGTAATCTTTTGCACATCCGTGATCAATTGATCATCGATGACAATGTTCGTTCGCATGGCAACCCTCCATCATTGTATATAGGTCTACATTATCATACACATCAAATATCACATCGACAAGTTGGCAGGAAGAGTCATGTTTGATCATCTGTATCCTAGCTCTTCACCAATAACCTAGCGACTAACTCAGCGTGCTGTGGGGATATCAAAACCAATTCAGGCCGACGCCTGCCACCCGGCCCCATGGTTGAACGCTCAGATGAACCGGCGGGCCTTGTTTGAGCCCTTTCCGGTAAGGCTCAGACTTCCACGAGTTGGTCCGCCCTCCAAAGGCTCGCGTCCGTCCAATCCGGTGTCGCCGGACGAGGGGTCAATAGCTTTGGGTCCTTTTGCCGAAAGAAAAAGACCTCGGTTGCCTGACCGAAACCCGGCAACACCAATAGCCTACTGAACTCTGTCGTTGAATAAACGAGTAGGCCGTGTTCCGGCTCTCAAAAACAATTTAAGGAAAAAACTCAAGATGGATTCCCGATACAAAATGTCGGGAATGACAACGTGGAAAAGGGATGAGGTGTCACGGACACCTTTACTCAGGTAGTAGTTCTTTGTCTGCATTTTCTTTGGCTTGGATCAGGGCTCGATCTGCTTTACATATATACGTGCTCTTTTTTTGGGTTGCTTCTTGGTATTCAGCTTTTTTGTGATTTTCTTCAGTGCTTGTTTGATCTTTTTTTGTCTGTTCATAGTCGTTCCAAGTAACTTGTCACATGTAAGATTTCATTTGTCCCATTTCTTTACCTTCACCTTTATTTCAGCTTTTCTCATATTTCAACATTGTACCTGCGAGCTTTGCCGTGGAGAAAGAAAAGAGAGAGAGGGTCATTCATAGCGTAAGTCATCCGCAATAGTCTGGCGGCTAGCCCAACGGGCTGGGGCCCAGGCGCCAATCAATGCTGCGGCAAATGCCACAAGCACAGCCATTCCGATGGTTTCCCAGGCTATAGTGTATTGGATCGTCCACCCAAACGATTGTTTATTAATCACTTTGATCAACACCACGGACAACGCCATGCCTACCACGATTCCGACCACTGCACCCAACCCAGCTAAATAACACGATTCCCACACAATCAGGCCCTGGATTTGCCCCCCACTGGCTCCAATGGCCCGAAGGGTTGCCAGTTCCCGCCGCCGTTCCAGAATGGATGTAAGCAACGTATTCATAATGCCCAACACGGCCACGCTTAAGGCAATCAATTCCAACACATAGGTCACACGAAAGGTACGATCAAAAATATCGAGAATTTCTTCTTTGAGTTCACCATTGCTGATGGTGACGATAGGTCTCTCCTTCTTTAGCGTGTCTTCCATCTCTTGTCGAACAGGCGCGAGCTCATGACCCTCCTTCAGATAGATGGCAAACACCGTGGCATCTCGCACTCCCCATTTCTCTGTATAGAGGCCCTGGTCCATGACCACTTTTCCTCCGTCGGTCGCATAATCATAAAACACGCCTTTGACCGGAAATTGTTCGATGCCACCTGGTGTCGTTAATGGCAATTGGTCACCCACAATCACGCCTAATCGTTTGGCCAATACTTCAGAAATAATCACACCGTGATCATCAACGACGTGTGCTAACACCTCAGAGGATTCTCCCGCCACAAATAAATACTGGCTTCGCTTCGCATGAAGACGCATATCTCGCGATACCAGCGCCACTGTTTGGCCGGCTATTTCCACACTAGTTTCCACATATGGATCAATGGCCTCAATTCCAGGAATTTGCAAAATGACCTTCAATAGATTTCGTGGAAGCCCTTGTCCCTTCTCAGAGGCTTCGTGTTCTCCCAACCAAGACGTGGGTGCGATAATAATATCCGCCATCAGCGTTTGCTCAATCCAGATTTCAACCGTCTGTCGAAAGCTCTGGATCATGATGCCCACTCCCACCAGGATGGCCAACCCCACAATAATAGCGGCCATTGTCACACTGGTTCGACGCGGATTGCGCCCCATCTGCTCCGCAGCCAGGACAGGCAACAGCCCCGCTCGGGTTCCGAGCCGACGTTGACTCCATCGGCTAAACCATTGGGACAAGACCGGCCCTGCCGCTGCACCTCCCATCAATAAACAAAAAGCTGCCGCATAGCCTCCCACAGGAATCCCTTGAAACGATGGCATCTGGCTCAACATTCCAGCCCCGAACAACAACACCACGACGACCCATTTCGATCCTCGGGCATCCTGTTCTTCTTCAGCTTGGGATTGTCCACCAGCTAGAGCTTGGACCGGAGGCATGGTGCTGGCTTCCCAAGCTGGGCGAAACGCTCCCAATAGCGAAACACCTATTCCTAAACTTATGGCTTCTACCAGCATGTGAACGGGAATGGGCATGGCCAATAATGAGGTCATGCCATAGAGCTCTCCCACATTCTGGCCAATCATGATAGTTAGCCATCGCGCAAGCACCACGCCCAACCAACACCCCAATAGACCACCAGCCGCACCCAATACTCCGGCTTCGAATAGAAACAACGTGGTGATGGATTGTCGCTCCATCCCGAGCGACCGCAGAATGCCAATCTCCTGACGATGGTGGACCACGGAAAACGCTGTGGTGTTATAGACAAGAAAGATTCCGACCAGCAGACTAATCCCACTGAGCATGGTGAGATTCATTTGAAACGCTCGCAACATGGATTCCACTTGCCGGTTGCGTCGGGAGGACTGGCTGACATGAAGAATCTCTGGCAGAAGTGACTGGAGTTCTTGGATGAGCGTAGCAGTCGCCACATCAGGTTCGGGGATAATCGCCACGTGATGAAGCTGGCCCAACCATCCAAACAACCATTGGGCGGACGCGATATCCATCACCACTTGCTGTTGAATACCCCCGTGAAACCCAAAAGATTTCACCACCCTTCCGACAACCAGTTCATGCACGTTTCCCTTAACTTTCACCGAGAACGTGTGCCCTTGATGCAGACCAAGTTTGTTGGCGAACTCGTCCTCTAGAAAAACGGTTGAAGGGGCGAAAAGCTCTTCCCAATCCTCTTCTTGCAAAACACTCGTAGAACCCTGCGCCTCCCAATTGTCTCCTTGTTCCAGAAGATCCATGCCCCAAATCACAAGAGGATGTCCCGACAAAGGACCTGTCTGAATCTCTCCTTCTATCTTGAGAACAGGATTGGCCGACCGAACTCCTGGATGTCGTTGAATATCCACCAACACTCGCTCATCCATGCCCTCAGATCGACCAGATATCGTGACCGACGCTTCTCCAACGACTGATTCGACGGATTGTTCAAACGACTGATAGACGTCCCCATTCACCACCCGAATCGCGAGCCAAGCAGATACACCAATGGCCACGCCAATCAATGTTAATAGGGCTCGAATGGGCCGATGGCGAAGATGTTCAACGACTAAGAGTAGGAAAATTCTGATCATGGCTGCGGTTGTCCGGGAAGTGAGGCCTATGTTAAAACGACTAATCAATTATGCGTGGAGTGGTCAATCGAGATGCCAAAAGACAACATTGAGGAGCCGGACACAGCCGAAGCTGTCACCGAAAGTGTCGACCAAGGCCAAGCCTTAACCTCCCGGCAAAAAGAAATTCTCCGTTTGGTGGCTCAAGGCTGTACGAATCGGGAAATAGGGCAACGATTATCGATTAGTGTGCGAACTGTGGAAGTTCACCGGTTTAACCTGATGCGACGGTTACGTGTTCGGAATGTCGCGCAACTCCTCCGCCAAGCCATTGCGCTGAATATTATTCCGAGAGGTCCCTCCCTCACCAAAGTCTGACTTTTTTCTTCTCTACCTCGAAGAATCGATCAATCCATCTCTCGAAGTTTTCCTCGACAAGACAGTAACGATGGATAGCCTTTGCGCTCAAGACACTCGGTGACTTCCCGTTCGAGCCGAGAAAACACTCCAACGCCTTCCTCTACCAGGATGGTTCCGATCTGAACCGCTGAAGCACCACAGAGTACGTGTTCAAAAATATCAGTGCCGTTTTCCACGCCACCGGTGCCGATGATCGGAATACGATCTCCCCAGATCTTCCAAAAGGCGCGAACGTTGGCTAGCGCCACCGGCTTAATGATTCGCCCACCAAGCCCACCAAATCCACCTTTGGGCTTGATCACCACCCGTTCCTGTTCAGGATCCACCACCAGGGTATTCCCCACGGAATTAATCACCGTGACAAAGGCCACGCCAATCCGTTGCAGAACCTCTGCTATTTTTTGATGATGAATGGGATCGAAATACGGAGGGAGTTTCACGCCAAAGGGAATCGTAAAAATATCTCGAATAGCTCCCAGCAAACGCTCGGTTTCGTCAAAGTCATAGCCAATCTGCGGTTTCCCGGGAATGTTGGGACAGGACAAATTCACTTCGACTAAATCCGGCCCTGCGGCATTCAAGGCTTTCGCCCCGTCCAGGAAATCATTGGGATGTAGCCCAGCTAAGCTGGCGACCACCGGCTTCTTAAAGCGCTTCAAACCAGGGATAAGCTTCGCATACGCCGGATAACCCAGATTCGGCAGACCCATAGAATTGATCGACCCACCATCAATGGCCACATACCGTGGAAGAGGATTGCCCTCACGCGCCAGCGGAGTCATCGACTTCGTCACAATCGCGCCGACATCCGACTCGCCTAACGCTTCCAATTCAGCCTGCGTCACACACAAGGCTCCCGAAGCATTCATGAGCCCCACACCAAATGTGACGCCAGCAATTTTCGTTGAAAGATCCATACGGTCTTACTCCAACTGTCCGTCTCGAATCGTGAGTACACGATCAGCCATCTTCGCCGCAGTCATTGAGTGCGTGGCCAACAGCACCGTTTGCCCAAACTCTTTGGCGCATTCACGAAGCAAGGACACAATGTTCTCACCCGTCGGCCCATCTAAATTCCCCGTGGGTTCATCCGCCACAATCAATCGCGGACGGTGCACAAATGCCCTGGCAATCGCCACACGTTGTTGCTCACCGCCAGATAATTCATGAGAACGATGTCCCAGCCGATGACTCATGCCGACCTTCTCCAACATGTCCACCGCCTGTGTATGCACGGAGGTGGAAGATCCTCCTTGCAAACGTAATGGCAAGGCCACATTTTCTTCGATGGTCAATCCCGGGATGAGATGAAACGCCTGAAACACCATCCCGATTTTTTCCCGACGCCAATGTGTCCATTCACGATCACCAAATCCGACACATGAGCGCCCCTCTAGCAATATCTCGCCAGAAGTCACCCAATCAAGCCCGGCCACTAAATGCAACAATGTACTTTTCCCACTCCCGCTGGGCCCCATGAGCGCACAAAACTCCCCTTGGGAAATGTTCACACACAGATCACGCAAAGCGACCACCGGCATGGCACTACGCCCATATTCTTTACACACATGTTGGCATTGAATCATGCGAATGATCTCCCCAAAACAGCTCTATAAGCCATTCAGGAATTAGGACAGCTGAGGCAGTCTTCCTATATCATAATTGTGCCTATGTGACCAAGGAGGGAATAGCTGGACTCTAGGATTTTCATGTAGTTGAGATGGTGACCATGAGATATTGCTCTTTCCCTTCGTCCTTCCTTCGCACATTCCTCCACGTCATCTTTCCGTCAACCTGTGCCAATTGTAAAACGCCTCTATGGGATGATCCGGTTCCATTTGTGTGCCAAGCCTGTTGGGAAACCGTCACCCCCATTTCCGGACCGTGTTGCCCACATTGTGGCGGCCCCTTTGCCTCTCCGGTGGCCCTACAACACAGTCCGACACATGAATGCGGGGCCTGTCGCAGCAAACCACCAGCCTTTACTCAAACATGGAGCCTGTTTCCCTATCAATCTCCACTCAAAGAAGCCATCATATTATTCAAGTATCGTGGAAAACGTTCACTCACCAAACCTTTCCTTCAAGCCATGATCCCCGCCTTGCCGACCTTGCCCACGGTTGATGTCCTCATGCCGGTTCCCCTCCATCCCCAACGTTTACGAGAACGCGAATACAACCAATCGCTTTTATTAGCACATGGCCTGAGTCAACATCTTCAGATCCCGTTGGTCTTGTCGTGTCTTCTCCGGATCAAAGCGACGGTGCCGCAAACGTCGCTCTCGAGAAAAGAACGTCTCACGAATCTTCACAGGGCCTTTTCCATAGACGATGCCACTCGTATCAAAGACAAACGCATCCTCTTGATTGACGACGTGTTCACGACAGGCACGACCCTTCATGAATGCGCCAAAGCTCTTCGAAAAGCTGGCTCAGGTCCCGTCTATGGGTTAACGCTCGCTCGAATGATCTAAAGCACCATCACCCTCTTCCCAAATCGTCGTCTTTGGGTTATATACATCATTCATTCGAAAGAGAAGAAAGTATCGCCCATGCCCATTTATGAATATCGTTGCGGAGACTGCAAAAAATACAACACCTATCTCATTCTTCAGGGTCACTCATCCACGCTATCTTGCAAACATTGCAAGGGCCAACAATTAGAACGCATCATGTCCCGCTTTGCCTCCCCAAAATCCGAAGAAGCCCGCATGGAAGCCCTTGCCGATCCCAGCAATTTTGGTGGGGTCGATGAGAACGATCCCAAAAGTATGGCTCGCTTCATGAAAAAGATGGGCAAGGAAATGGGTGAAGACATGGGAGAAGATTTCGACGAAGCCATGGAGTCCATGGGAGAGGGGGGCATGGAAGAAGACAGCATGAGTCTTCCTGACATGGACTAAAGATCGTAAGGAGTGAGGCGTAAGGAGATGAGAAAATATGGGAAGGGAAACCGAAATGAATCTCCTTCCTTTTGCTCCTGACTCCTAACTGTTCACTCCTTGCTAATTTTTTAGAGAACGTCCTCATACTGCCCCGTGGCAAATATGTTTTCAACATTCCCTCACATACTACAGACAGTGTGGCTTCAAAAAGGAACACCCAAGCCAGACCACACGACTTGACTTTTTTCCATCTTTGGGTAAGCTACGTTCTACTTCCAAACATAGCCGACTAGGGAAATTCCTCACCAAACGATGAGCATGTTTGCCGGACAATACTACTGCAAGATTGATGAAAAAGGTCGCTTCGTCGTCCCCACCCATATCAGGGAGGACATCGAAGCTAACGGCAATAGTCTCATGTTCTTGAAAAGCCAAGATATGCCGGTCCTGGCCTATACCAAACCGGAATGGGAGAACCGCCTCCAGGAAGCTAAAGACACGTTAGACGAAGACCAACGCCGGCTTTTCATGTATCACATGGTCTCCGAAGCCACACCCTCTGAAATGGACCGCGCCGGTCGCATCCTCATTCCCAGCCGTTTACGCAAACTCATTCCCGTGGATGAGGATCAAGAAGTCGTCATCGTCGGCATGTTCCATCGTTTAGAAGTCTGGAACCCCTCGGAATGGCGGCTCTATGCTCGCAAAAACGAAGAAGCCTACGAACAAAACCTAGGAAAAATTCAGGGCATACTGTAAGCCCTGACCACGCCAACTCCTTCCGCACCGTCTGTCTGGCATCGTTTCACATTAAACCGAGGTACACGTTGAGACCCATTCGAATCCGATCCTTGCCTCAGCTCCAGCAAACGAGAGGGAAGGGGGGCTTAGTGCTGCTCTCGCGCCAACCGCAACGCGCCAAATCGGGAGCCAGCAACCAGGATTGGAGCAACCTGGGTGGTGATACGCTCAATCCCCAAGAACTCTTCATCGTCTTACCCTTGCCCCCCAGCATCAATCATCAATATGCCACGGTGAATGGCCGTCGGGTGCTGTCCTCCATAGGCCGCCACTACAAAATCGCCGTAGGGAAACATCTCTCGGCCATCCTCCACCAATCCCCGCACCGAGCTGATTTTTTTGAAGGCCTAGGAAGCCAGGCGGTTACGCTTTCCATCAGGTTTTATTTCAAAACCGCCCTTCGGCGAGATTTGGATGGCGGACTCAAAATCGCGCAAGATGCTATCTGCCAAGCAATCAGCCTCAACGACAACCGTATCACCGAAATTCATTTGCACAAAGATGCAGACCCCGCCCGCCCGAGAATGGAATGCACCCTCACCCTCCATCACCCACTTGTGACCAAACCCAACACAATCCGAAAACGCCTCACCGTGGTCCCCACAGCCCATCGGTAACATTCCACCCCCTCCGCACTCCATGCCCTAAAAGAATGGTTGTACTGGAAGCGGGGGGGGACTATAGTCTCCGAACACTAATAACAGTCAGGAATGAAACCAGGGGTCAACGCCAACAGCGGCGTACCCTAGAAGTGCTCAAGCACGATGGCATCTCTCGGCATCCTCATTGCAAATATTCTCAATACCTGAAAGGATCGGACATCATGAACAACCCCCCCTCAACACTTTCTCGCGCTCGAGCCCTACTGGGCTTAGGCATCGGGCTCACATTGCTGCTAACCAGCGTGGCCCCCACCTGGGCAGGCACACAAACCTATACGGATCGAACCATGTGGCAAAATGCCATCACAGCCCTCGACCCCATGGCTAGCTTTACGGATGATCTCTTTAATACCGACATCGCCCGGGCCCAGTCGATTACCTTTGATTCCGGCGTGATGTCAACGAACTCCCCTGAAGCGGTGCGTTTCGCTGACAACTCTGTTGTCGGAGGGGTGTATACTAATGCCGTGGATGGTAGCGGCAACGGCGCCTCCCAATTTATTGATTGGACGTTTCCCATGGCTATTTTGGGGTTTGGCGCTGATTTTTCAGGTTTAGCCACTAATGCCCAAATCACCGGAAATTTCGACGGCACGGGCGATACCACCTTCACACCCACCAACGGGTTTTTTGGAATTGTGGGCATGAACCCGTTCTCGACGATCCGATTCTCAATTCCAGGAACTTCCAACTTTCTATTTAATGTCGACAACCTGGTCTTCGCCGAACCTACAGCGGCCGTACCAGCCGTGCCGGAACCCGGCACCCTGCTCCTCCTCGGCACTGGCCTCGCGGGCCTCGCCGCCTGGCGCGCCCGCCAAACCCGCAAAGCCTAACTCCGAACCCCACTAACCCGAGACCTACCCGGCTGACTCCCCCACGGAGTCAGCGCCCCAAATATAAGGGGTCAGACTCGAAATTATGCATGGAAATTGTTTTGGAATTCTTTGACAACACGCTAATTTTACGGACTGTTAGGTCTTCGCGGAGATGACGGCACGGGAGAGGGAATGGAGCACAACGGTGAGGGGGTGTTTGATGTTGCGTTTGGGTTGATTAGTGAGGGCAGGGAAATAGAAACCCACCTTGCGACCCATGCGGTGTCGAACGAGGCCTGGCAACCAAATACTATCTCCGAGATAACGCAATTTGACATCGACTTTGGCATTAACTCCTACAGGTGGAATTTGATCTTTCGAAAATTCGACGAGCATCCCCTGGGCACTGACGTTAATCACCCGGCCCTTGCACACCGTCCCTTGCCCACAGCGTATCGCCACCGGCAACACTTGTTGCGGCGTGATTGAGGCACGTCTTACTGTTCGCCGGTCTTTCTGAGCCACCGGAACCGGTCGGCGCGAATCGGTTTCAAGGAGAGATGCGTTTCGCATGATTACTCACCCAATGGAATGGTTTCGAGCGATTCAAATGCCTTCCAGGCTTCATCTTCGCTTTGGAAAATGGGAATCCATTCATTAATTTCAGTGAGCTCTAGAATATCTCGCACAAATCCCCTCGGCGCGATGATACCCAGCTTTCCTCCAATTCGTTGAAAGCGTCGTTGTGCGAGCACCAGCCATCCCAAGGCCGCGCTATCAATAAACGACACGGCAACCATATTGAGCACGACAAACCGATACCCTTGCGTAATCGCATGGTCAATCCGCCATTTAAAATCTTGCCGAGCATGTTGGTCAAACCGCCCGACAAATGTTTCGACCAACGTATGTTCACTCAGACTGCGTTCGGACACGACCATACATCCCCCATTCAGTTATGGTGTTTCCCCTCTCTATCGGCCTTAAAGGGAGAACTCTTAACCGTTTCAGATGACCCAGGGGACGGATTGGCTCAACCCAACAATGAAGAGATTAGGGATGGGCGAAGAGGCGAATGAGCAGATCATCGATATATTGAAATGGGGCATGTTGCCCTGGATGGCTGGTAAAGGGCCTGGTGATGCGCAGGCGAATAACATGCACACCAGCATTGGCCTGGTGGGAGGCTTGCAAATGATGCCGGAGGATTCCATGATTATCGATTGGCCCAATGTCCTGACTGGCGATCACCTGATCATCTACGATCCACTGAAACAGACCGCCAGCTAAATTGCGTTTATCTTTGGGGGAATGGTAGGTCACGGCGACATTCGCGGAAAGTTCTAATTTTCCTGCTTTGGTCTTGATTTGAACCACGACCCCTCCGCCCTGTTCGGGTTCATTTTCCGAGTCATATCGTATTTGCCCCGTTTTAAATTGAAGGGCCTGTGACTCTTGCCCCTCTTTCACCATTTCAAATGAGACCACCGCAGGCATGCCAGCCTCACCGACCGTGCCATTGGAGGTGACAAACGTGTCCCAGGGTGCCATTTCGCCATTCTCAAAATTCGTCAGGTTAAGGATCGCGGCCTCGCCGATCCCTATGCTGCTCAGCACGAGGACGCTCCAAAGGCAGAAGGTCTTGCCCGGCAAAAGCAGGACAGCCCAACAATGCGTGAGAAATCTGGCCGGTCTCACAAGGTTCAGAATCAATGCGAATCTTATCCTTTCTGACTTCATGGGTTTTATTTTGCCAACCACCTGGGTATGATAGCGGGTAATTTTGCCAAGGAGCCGATTCGATGGATTCACCCGCACATTCTCTGTTCCCACAATCAGTTCCTTACACAACTATCCTTTTTGTACTGTGCCTATGGATGGGAATGCCTGCCATCCTATCTGCAGAGCCCCCGGCGCCAATCAACCCTACATCAGTTCCCCTTGAACAGATTCAAGAAGTATGGATTGAAGCCCTAGCCCTCACCGAAAGAGGGTTGCAGGATTCGACCGCCATTCATCAGGCGGTGAGTGCACGGTTAGCCGAGGCGGGCTTCACGCCTGTTCTCGACGGCAACAGGTCCCACGATATCACGGTGCGCGTCAAATGCGAAGAACGGAAGTCTCGGACAGGGCCCAGTAAACACCGAAAAGGTGGCCATCCCTTGTCAACCGCTTCTCGGCTTTGGAAGGGCCCAGCTTGCGATATTTTCTACCGGCACCAGGGCAAACTTGCCCTTTGGAGCTGGGAAGTACGAACCTCGTTTGAAGACCCACGGCTAGCAGCCAAAGCGGCAGGCGCTACCAATAGTGGCCTGTACGCTTTGCAAGAATTACAGACGCAACTCGCTCAGGATGATTTCCCCCTGTACTTAGCCGCCGAATGGAGACAGACCGATCGCTTAATCCACCTGTTTCAACAAGCCACAGATCACCTTGACCGTCGTCGCCTTATTCTTCAATTACTCGGCCCGCTGACTTCCCCAGATGCTCTCTCGACTATCGAAGAAGCCACCAAAAACCCCGAATTGGCGATGACGGCCATTACGGCTCTCGGCGACCAGGGTGAAGTCGCCATCCCCACCTTAGCTGATATTTTGGATGCTCCAGCTAACCCTGAACAATCCCTAGCCGCCCTCCAATCACTCGGTGGCATCGCCACACACAGCCCAGTGCCAGCCCTCTATGATCAATTTATCCAACAATTACAATCCTCAGATCCCCGGATGCAAACCATCGCCGTCAGAGGATTAGGGACATTAGGCAATCAAGATGCGATGGCCCCGATAGAAACTCTT
Organism: Nitrospirales bacterium; assembly: GCA_965248225.1. Taxonomy (GTDB): domain Bacteria; phylum Nitrospirota; class Nitrospiria; order Nitrospirales; family UBA8639; genus Nitrospira_E. The sequence goes on along the minus strand of CBDFIV010000015.1, from coordinate 628,238 downwards.
AACATTCAAGCATGGTCCAATCCTTCCACTCATGCTGATATGCAGGCCCTGCGAGAAGCCCTGAATGACACCCTCTATCAGTTGGACCCTCAAGCAGGATCTCATTAGCAAGAAACTGGGCTGGGCCTTCCTGAATTGGCTCCACTCCTGGGCGCCCAGCAGATATATATCCTCATGTGCTTTCAACAACTCAGGAAGCCATCCTCGGCTTTACTTTTGACTTAAGTCCGACATAGGATTTTCCCATCAAATTATTTGGGGGTATTCTCAACGACTGACCTCCGTATTCCTATGAAACGCGCATCCCCCCGACAATCCGAAAAACCTGCAGAAACCCCCGTGGCCCAGAGTCTGCCCCCTGAAGCCCATCGCCTCTTCCAAGAAGCCATCAGTCATCATCAAGCCAAACGGTTTCAACAAGCGGAAGCTGGCTATGACCATATACTGAACCAATTCCCCGCTCACCCGGACTCGCTCCACCTTCGAGGCCTCTTGGCTTATCAACAAGGTCATTATGCGCTGGCGTTGAAACTCATTCAGCAAGCCATTGCTCTAGATCCTCACAAACCGCATTATTTTTTCAACAAGGCCTTGGTGTTTGAAAAAGAAGAACGCTGGGATGAGTCCGTCTCAGCCTACCAGGAAGCGATTCGGCTCAAACCTCAGTATGTCGAAGCATTGAGTAATGTGGGGAATGTCTATCGACGGCAACGGCAATGGGCGAATGCCATTGCTGCTTATAAACAGGCCAGAACGCTCAAACCGCAATCTGCCGATCTGCTCAATAACTTGGGGGTGGTGTATAAGGAAAAAGGTGACCTCGTTCTCGCCCTCGCACAGTATCAACAGGCCACACAGCTATCACCTCAACATGCCGAAGCCCACCACAATATGGGAGTCGTACTGAAGGATCAGGGAAAACTTGACGAAGCGGCGGCAGCCTTCCAACAAGCCCTGAGCTTAAAACCCAACTATCCCAATGCCCATTATCACTTGGGGTTAGTCTGGCTTTGGCAACAACGCACCACGGATGCCCTCGCCTGTTTCGAACGCTCGGCTGATCTCACCTACAACCAGGGACACGGGATGGTTCCGCCTTTCGTCACGAAAGCCCGCCTCAAACATGATGCCGAACAACTTGAATATCTTTCAGCCCATGTACCTTCGATACCATTTCCGAAGAACTATCTGGACACCTTGAAAGCTACATCAGTGCGCGGTAGCCAGGAAACCTCCGACTCCATTTTTGTCCAACTCACACCACACGAGCAAACATCCCTGGCCCCCTCATTTCACAACCTTGTGTATATTCGCCCCACCGATGTTATATCTGGAACAGCCGTCAACCCCGACCTAGACGTTGCCGCAATTGAATCACAATATTTCTCCACACAACCCGAGGCCATGTTTATCGATACCCTCCTGACCCAAGAGGCGTTAACCAACTTACGCGCCTTCTGTTTGGAATCCACCATATGGAAACGGGACTATCAAAACGGCTATATCGGGACGTTTTTAGCCAATGGCTTTGCATGCCCGCTGCTCCTGCAAATCGCGAAAGAATTGCGCAATCAATTTCCCAAAATTTTCCAAGACCATCAATTAGTTCAGGCTTGGGCCTTCAAGCACGATAGTGCATTGCGAGGGCTCAACATGCACGCTGATGCAGCCGCTGTAAATGTGAATTTCTGGATCACCCCGAACGAAGCCAATCGAAACTCCGCTAACGGGGGACTCGTGGTGTGGGATAAGGAGGCCCCAGACGATTGGGACTTTGCGGAATACAATAACGACAAGAACCGATATAAAATTCAGGAATTTCTGGAACAAAGCGGAGCCCAGCCCATCACCATCCCCCACCGCCAAAATCGGGCAGTCATCTTCAATTCCAATCTCTTTCACGAAACGGACGTGATTGACTTTCAGGACACCTATGAAAGTCGCCGCATCAACGTCACTCTTCTCTACGGTCACCGCCAACAATCCCAATAACTACAATTTTCCGGGCAACATCTTTTTATTGGGTTCGGCCGACCTCTCCCTTTGATTGGCAGAGTTCACAACAGCACAAGAAGGAAAAGCTTAAGAGGTGGGGCTAAATATCTATCTGTCGTTTATTTTGCACTGCAGGGCGAAGGGGGGAAAAGCGGACATAGATTGTGACTGGGCACAAACCTAGGAAATCAGAATGAATGCTTACGGCTCAAGGAGACACTCCTGTCTGGCTTGTTCAAACAATTCTTCAAACATGTGCCTCCCTTGACGATATTGATCTTCAGCATCAATCACCTTTCTGGTTCGTTCAGGGGCTTGCCACGTCGCCTCGTTACAGCGAACGGCTTTATCCACGCTGTAAATTCCACCACCCGTACAAATGGTGAGTTCCCCATAGGCTTTCCGCTCACGGGCTCGAGCCAATTCCATCGTACGCTGATAGGGAAGCAACGCTTTTCTGGCCTTATGAACTTTTTCGAGAGCCGTTCCACAAGAAGGGTGATAGGGCTGAGTGAAGGCCGTCGGAGGCGATAACACTGTGATGCTTATGGCCATGAGTAGATAAAGATGCCGCATCACCAAATTCTGATTAGGGAGAAGGTTTTGAATGATCATCCGTAAGGTAATGACAACAAAGTTGGATTGGGGAAAAGAAGGGCACCCCATACACCTTTGTAATATTTTTTGTCCTGGAAATAAACACCAGGAAGAGCAGGACTGAGCAAAGACCTCCCTGTCTTTTGAGAACGAGGAGTAAGCGAATCTAGTGTACCTTTATTAGTGCAATGATTCAAACACGGCGAGAAGAGGTGGTCCTACTTCATAGGACAGGTTTGCCGTGAAGTTCAGCGACAATTGATTTGGTCGATGTTATTCCGCTTTCTTCGCCTCTTCCGAGGTAGGCCTCTGCTGAGGAAAGAGAATACACCACATCAGGGGTTTATCCATCAAACCTCGAATACGGTGCCTTATAAAATTAAACGTATGGGATGAATCCGTTTCCGAATTAAGAATTCGCAAAGAACAGGCTTAAACCAGGGTTGTAAAAATGAGAACAAGAAGTGCGCCAATCATTGATCCCCAAAAAGGAAGAATTTCGTATTGCTGTTGATTTCTGAGACGAATGAAACCCAGGATTGTTCCTGATATGAAAACTATTGGGGGTCATTTTTTGGGGTCATTGCTTGACTTTACATCGATTCTTGGCCTGGACTTGCTTTTTGGGGTCATTGCTTGACTTTACATCGATTCCTTGCCTGGACTTGCCGCCGATTCAAGCCCTGGGTCTCGAGCGCCCGTTGGATATGGGATATTCGAGACGGGGAAACCCAAAAACGGTCAGCCACCTGGCCCAACGGTTCATTGGCCTCCCGGCGTCACAACCAGGCCGCACACTGATAGGCCTCGGCCTGGGCACGAGTGCACAACTCCTTGGGCGTCAGGGAATACACGTCGCCGACTCGGATTAAGACCTCTTCCCCTGTCAGCCGGGTGGGCTGCCTCTGCACACGTGGCACATTCGTGAGCGATGGCTGCTTAATCAGATGCGCCATTTTCTTTAAAAAGGGCGCATCTCCTAAGAAAATCTGTCCACGGACCTCCGCCCATGGAGAGGGGCCGTCGACGCCTTCCCGAACAAACTGGCCATACCGCTGCCGCGCCTCGTCTTTTGTCCGATGAAAGAGCCCAAGGACCGCCCCCTCATCGAACCAATCAACCCCACCCGCTCCTCGCACCGTGGCTCGATAGCTGCTCCACCGCCAATCGTTGACCTGTCGAACCAATTGGGCCCGCACAGGATTGAGGACAATATACCGACAGAGCTCCAACAGATAGGCCTCCTTTTCCACCAGAATACTGGTATACCAGCCTTGCAACACATACCCCACGCGGTGATGCCGACGATTAAACTCTTGGGTGTCGCACCCATTCAGGCGGCGCATCCCCTGACTGAGGTTCCCTTCCGGGGTTTCGACCAACAGATGGTCATGATTGCCCATCAAACACTAGGCATCACACCGCCACTGTTGTTGTCCTTGAATTCAAGTAGTAAGTGCAATTATTTCTCCACCAGCGGGACGAAGTGCTTGTGAAAAAGTTCGTTGGGGGTTCGATACCCTCGTGTTTTCCTGGGACGATGATTGAGGTGGTCCACGGCCACGTTCACCTGTTGCCATGACACCTGCCTGAAATCCGTCTGCTTCGGGAAAAACTGGCGAAGCAGGCCGTTCGTATTTTCATTGATCCCGCGCTCCCATGATGAATAGGGATGGGCAAAGTAGGTCTGGGCCCCCAAGGCCCGTGCAATCCGTTCATGCTTCACAAATTCTGAGCCATTATCAAAGGTGAGCGTCTTGACGCGAGCTTTGAAGGGGCGCAGCAGGCGGATGATGGCGGCACACACGACGCGCGCTGACCGGCTCAAGACGCGTGAGCAGACCGTGTAGAGGGAGGCGCGATCCACCACCGTGACGAGTACGCTCTTGCGATCCTTCCCAATCACCGTATCGCATTCCCAGTCACCCAGTCGGACTTTCTTCTCCACGACTTGGGGGCGCTCCTCAATCGAGACGCGATTGGGGATACACGAGGCGCGTGCGCCTGAGCCGTACCGTTTGCGCCGCCGCTTGCCCCCTTGCCGCAGAAACGGCTTCAATGGAGCCTTGCGGGTAGCATCTCCGTAGATGAATCGATAGATGGTTTCGTGGCTGAGGCTGATCGCATGATGCTTCTTCAAGTAGCCACTGACCTGTTCTGGGCTCAAGTAGTGACGAATGAGCTGCTCGATAAGAGGCGTGAGTTCATCTGTCAGCTTGCGCGCCTTCTGCCGATTCGCAGAGTCCTTGCGCTGTTTCACGATGTGCCGCGCCCAGTAATACGTATACATATGGCACTGCGCATAGGTATTCCGTCTGAGTGCTCGACTGATCGTCGAGGCATGCCGGCCCAGGGCGTCGGCAATGTGTTGCTGCGTACGCCCTTCTCGGCGGGCCTGCCAGATGTAAAAACGTTCTTCATCTCGTAACTGTTGGTACTGGGGCATCCGTACGGCTCCTCGTGTGTCATGAATGGTGTGGGGTCCATATCGTACCCGATTGAGGAGGTGCGAAATATTGCACTTATTATCACTGGTGTCCCGTTAACAGAAACAAAGCAGGCTTCACTCTCAATGAATTGTTACAATGGGCAAGCGCGCAAACACTGTAAACAAAGGAGATTGAAGCCTTGGCCCATCACAACACGGTATTCTCACAATTACTCAGATATATTCCTCGCCATGAATTCGAGACCCTTGCCAACCGACACCATGCAGGTCGTTCTTTCCGCACGGCATCCCGGTGGTCGCCGTTCGTCACGATGGCCATCGCCCAACTGGCAGGGCGGAACAGCTTGAGGGATATTGTTGAGAATATTTCCACACAGGCACATCGGCTCTATCATCTTGGCAGCGCCAAGCTCTCTCGCTCCAATCTCTCTCGTATCAACGAAGGCAAACCCTACGCCCTGTACGAGGCCCTGTTCGGAAAACTCCTGAGTCGGTGTCAGGGACTCTCACCTGGCCACACGTTTCGCTTTAACAACCCGTTGTATTCAATGGACGCCTCGACCATTGACCTGTGTCTGGAGGTTTTTCCGTGGGCCGAGTTCCGTTCGACCAAGGGTGCCATCAAACTGCATGTGGGCTTGAACCACGACAGCTATCTCCCCGAGTTCGCGACCATCACGGATGGCAAAACCAGTGATATTACCGTGGGACGTACCGTGGAGTTTCCCAAAGGCAGCATGGTGGCTATTGATCGTGGCTATAATGACTACGCCTGGTACAACCAATTGACAGAACACGGGATCTTTTTTGTGACTCGCCTCAAGGCCAATGCGAAATCTCGCGTGGTCAGCCGTCGTCCTATTTTGCCCAACAAAGGACTCACCAGCGATCACACCATTGCGTTCACGGGGACGCAGACGGCAAAGACATGCCCCATTCACCTGCGTCGGGTCGGGTATCGTGACCCGGAAACCGGCCGACACTATATTTTCCTGACTAATAATTTCACATTGGCGGCCAAGACCATTGCGGACATTTACAAGGCGCGTTGGCAGGTGGAGTTGTTTTTTAAGTGGGTGAAACAGAATCTGAAAATCAAGTCGTTCATCGGAACCAGTAAGAATGCCGTACTGACACAAATCTGGATTGCCTTGTGCGTGTATCTCCTCCTGTCATTCCTCAAGTTCCAGGCAAAGCTGAAGAGAAGTTTGCAACAAATACTGCGTGTCTTGCATCTCAATCTGTTTGAAAAACGAGATCTGATCGCTTTGCTGCGAGGGGATCCGTTTCACGATGGGAATACCGACATCAACCAGATGGTTTTGCTGTGAAAGTTAACGGGACAGCAGTGACTTATTATATGAATCCGCGGTCGAACTTCCTCACCAATAAGGGGTCAGGTCGCTTTCTTCATAAGACAGCGCTTCACATGCTGTTTTGCCTTACATCGTATTCAATGAAAATGGGTCGCGGCATGACGCCACCGGAAAGAATCTATATCATAAAATAAGCAACCTGACGCCACAGATTAACCGACTTGATTAAGGTAGCAACGCAGGCCTGCCCCCATGATCAGTTTCTCTTCCATCCGTTCCCCCTCAGTATCATATGACAGACACCCCCAGGGACATGCAGTCTTGGTTTTCTGGCCATGGGCGAAGAGTCATTGATCGATTCGATTAAAACAATACTGCAGGCCTGTCCCCAATGCAGGCGGCGCATCCCCTGGCTGAGGTTCCCTTCCGGGGTTTCGACCAACAGATGGTCATGATTGCCCATCAAACACTAGGCATCACACCGCCACTGTTGTTGTCGAACTTTTTCGCCAAGCAGCGTCAGGAATCGGCCACGGTCAGTGTCATTGAGAGAGATATTCTGCCGCCCATTGCCACGCGCGGTGACATGATAGAGAGCTCCGTCGTATTCAAGGCGTAATTGTCGAGCCATGAGCGAGAGGCGACCGAGCATGAGATGGTAAGTCAAGCAATGACCCCAAAACAAAACGATGCTTCAGGCGCGTCACGGACCTATGTGGTTTGCCATCAACGCCACGTGATCGCGTATTACACACTATCGACCGGTTCCGTCCAATGCACGGATGCTCCAGGCCGAATCCGCCGTAATATGCCGGACCCAATTCCTGTGATGATCCTTGGCCGTCTGGCCGTTCATCTTAAGTGGCAAGCGAAAGGCTTGGGTGGGGATCTTCTTGCTGATGGGGTAAAGCGTACCCTACAGGCCGCAGAGATTGCCGGGATCCGGGCCTTTGTGGTTCACGCCCTTTCCGAAGAAGCCAAGCGATTTTACGAACAGTTTGGTTTTCAGCCCTCCCCCACAGATGCCATGGACCTGATGATTACCCTGAAAGATGCGCAATCAAATTTAGCGTAAGCCCTCTTTTTTTGGGGTGAGTAGACCTGAGGAATTTCACCTCAAGCCCCTCGCAGAACCGGACATGACCCTCTCGAGTCATCCGGCTCCCATCATCCAGTCGGAAACCTGATTCCAAACTGCCAATGCACAAACAGCTTCGGCCGATGGAAAGCCGTCTTCCCAAGCCAGTGTTTGGCGCGTTTGAAATAGCGTCCCTTCTTTGTCCATTTCCGTTTGACCCATTGGACTAAATGGAGATCAATCTGCCGGAGGATTGGATAGAGCGCGGAGCGATTGTACGCGCCATAGTAGGTCACCCATCCTCTCACGATGGGATTCACCTCATGCGCAATCTCCTCCAAGGTTCGACTGGCTTGGAGGTTCAGCCGCCATCGTCGAATCCGCTGCCGCATACGCTTGGCGGCGCACGGACTCACTGCCGGCATGAACGCCACAAACATTCTCCCCTGTCGACTCCGAACAAGACGAGGGCGAAACTCATAGCCCAAGAAGGTAAACTTCTTGGCCAGGTTGTTCGAACCCTGTCTCTTCACGTGGCAACACACAATCTGGGTTTTCTCCGAATTCAGCTCAAGGTGATAGACCCTCAAGCGTTCTTGAAGAGCCGCTAGAAACCGCTCGGCTTCCGCTTGTGTGTGGCAGTGCACCACCGCGTCATCCGCATACCGAGCAAATGGAAGATCTGGAAAGGTCCGTATCATCCATTGGTCCAACGCATAGTGCAAGAACAGATTCGCCAGTACCGCACTGACACATCCGCCTTGTGGAGTCCCACGATCTCGGGCGACTTGAACCCCATCGGCTTGTTGAAAGGGTGTTTTGAGCCAACGCTCAATGTACAGGCGCACCCACCGACACGTCGTATGCTTGGCCACAGCTCGTAGTAATAACGGATGGTCAATCGCGTCAAAGAGTCCTTGAATATCAAACTCTACCAGATAGTCGTACTTCCAACACCGTGTCCGCGTCACGGCTACGGCTTGGAGGGCTGACTTCTTTGGTCGGTAGCCATAGGAGTCCTGATGAAAATGAGGCTCCACACAGGGCCCAAAGGCCTGTGTGACGACCGTTTGCGCGATGCGATCCGCGACGGTGGGCACTCCCAACCGCCGCACGCCACCCTGGGCTTTGGGTATTTCAACCATCCGCACCGGAGGTGGCATGTAGCTGCCGGAGGCCAACCGATTCCAGAGTGCGTACAGATTGTTCGACAAGTCTTGCTCAAAATCGCTTAGAGACTGTCGATCGATCCCTGCCGACCCGCGGTTCGCTTTGACCCGCTGATAGGCCGTCCAAACGGCTTCCTTGGAAATGGCAAATGACTTTGTGCTATCCATCAGTTCCTCCCCTTCTGGGTTGACCCATGCATACCACCGAATGACGCAACCCCTTCGCTCCACCTGCGTTACCAGGCTTCACTGCTACTACGAGTTGCTCCGCCCCTGTGTGCCGCGTCGGTACGCTCCTTCTTGTGACATGACTCACTTGAAGTTCTCCCTTGTCATCAGCACGACAGGTTCCCACGTTCCCACCAAGAGCCTAGACCAGCGTCACGCCATCTCCACACCGGACACCGCTCAGCCAAGATACAGGTCCCCGCTGAACTGATCCCAGGCCACAAAACAAGACCCGGTTTTGATGTCATTCGATTTGCTTTCGATGCGTCGGCAATGGTTCACTTGCGTTCGTCTCACTGGTCCATACGTGACGTTTCTCTGAACGCCTTTTCCTCAACGCTCACCACCTGGGCTCTTGACCCACACAGCTTGAGGTCGTTTAACGCCTCCCCCTGTCGGGCGGCGTTGGAGGGCCTTCCTCCATCTCTTCGTAAGTTGCGCACCGCCTTCTTTTAAAGGAATTCGGTGCTCGTGGCACACGTTCTGTTGCAAAGAGCGTCATGTGGTCGTAGGAGCCTTTTTCACAGGAGACTTAGATGGGAGCGATAACTTTCCAAATACGGGCCAACGCTGTTTCTAACTGATATAAAATTCTCGCAGATCCTTGGGTTGCGACAGACGACGGGAGGACCTATATGAAAAACTCGCAACAACAGATTTGACCCGTATTCAAGTTGAATCAATACAATAATGCACTTACGCAGGCCTGATAAACATCTAGCAGGCTCCTCGAGTGAGCGGTACAGTGGGGAGTGGATCCAACCTCTTCTCACCTTTCCAACCCAAAGGAGGAGCCATGAAGCCATTCTACGGCGGGATTGATTTACATGGAAACAACAGTGTGGTTATTGTCTTGGATGAAGCGGATCACGTGCAGTATCAGAAGCGCTTGCCGAATGACCTGGAAGGGATACTTCTTCAGCTCGCCCCTTTCCAGGCTCAGTTGCAGGGGCTTGTCGTGGAATCCACCTACAACTGGTATTGGTTGGTGGATGGGCTGATGGAGGCGGGCTATCAGGTGCACTTAGCCAACCCTGCGGCGATGCAGCAGTATGCCGGGCTGAAATATACCAACGATGACACGGATGCGCGCTGGTTAGCGCACCTGCTGCGCTTAGGGCTCTTGCCCACGGGATATATTTATCCAAAGGAGGAGCGGGCGGTCCGCGACCTCCTTCGCAAACGTAGCCAACTGGTTCGGCAGCGGACAATGAATCTCTTGCGTATTCAAAACTTACTCCCTCGCAATACGGGCCACGCCCTGAACGCGACCCAGATCAAGCAGCTCACGCCGCTCATCATCCGCGAGTTGATGCCATTTCCGGAACAAGCCCTCGCTCTTGAAGTGACCGTGGCGGTAATGCAGCACTTGGCGGAGCAGATCACATGCGTGGAACGAGCGGTGCATGCCCGTGTGAAGCTGCGCCCCGCGTTCCAATCGTTGAGGACCGTTCCGGGCATTGGGCCGATTTTGGCATTGACGATCATGCGGGAGACCGGCGCGATCGCTCGTTTCCCGACCGTGGGGAAATTTGCTTCTTACTGTCGCTGCGTGGGCAGCACCAAACTGAGCAATGGCAAATGCAAGGGCCAGGGGAACACAAAGAATGGCAATAAGTATTTAGCCGGGGCGTTTGTCGAAGCCGCCCACTTTGCCATTCGCTACGAGCCACAGATTGCCCAGTTCTATCAACGGAAACGGGCCAAGACCAAGGTCGTGGTGGCCCGCAAGGCGGTCGCACATAAACTGGCCCGAGCTTGTTATTACATCATGCGGGATGCTGTGCCGTTTGATGTGACCCGCGCCTTTGCCTAACAGGATGATCGGGATGTGGACGTGAGCTGGCATGAGGGTTGGTTGACAACCACGAGGCCTGATTGGCCGCGTTCCCATCCCTGTTCTTCTCTCGCGATGAGAGAGACTGAGTCGCCTCGCGACTGAGCCAACAAGGGATTGGCACCATGAGGGGGGGAGCCATCTCTCCTCGGGTAGCCACACGACTTGGACCCTTTCGCATGGACAGTCGTCGGGTACTGAGGATTGTCTGGGGCACGAATGTGCCAGGGGTTCTGAGGAGCGTGGCGGCGGCCAGCATCTTCTGAGCCTTGATCCTGATGGGTGACTGGTGCGCCTCAGATCATGAAGGCGACACCGACTCCAAGGAAGATCCAGGTGCGAGTCAGATTTCTCATGACGGAAAATGAAGAACGGAGGGCTGAACAAAGTAGAACCAACAAGAGCGGAGTCGTGCGCCTACTTGACAGAGCCTGCTAATGGGTGACCCTATTGCATTACCACGCGCGGTGACATGATAGAGGGCCCCGTTGTACTCAAGGCGTTATTGTCGAGCCATGAGCGAGAGGCTGCCGGGCAGGAGATGGTAAGTCAAGCAATGACCCCAAGGCCGCGCGGTGACATGATAGAGTGCCTCGTCGTACTCAAGGCGTAATTGTCGAGCCATGAGCGAGAGGCTACCGGTCAGGAGATGGCAAGTCAAGCAATGACCCCAAAGCCTCCCCAATTATTATGGCCTTCCCCAATGCTCAGATATTCCTCTTAACGGACAGTCAGATAAAAATTGTTCCTTATGCCCAAACTGATCATTATCAAATAACAAGGGCCTTTCTTAACAACCCTGAAAGGTCACTCGCACATTTACTAAACAACTAGTTAGTTTCTATATATTTATGAGTCGTGAGACCTTGTTGTTGCTAAGAAAGAAAGTTTGGCTATAACTTCTAGCACCATTGCATCTAGTATTCCCCTTTTTGTGAAGAATACTCCACCTGCCTTGGTTTCCGTCTTTTTCCTCTTCATCATTCTACGGTCCCCCAACTCCATCTGTTTTAATCTTTAAACATTCCGGTTCGAGGTCTGGATGTTTTTTATAGAGTTGAGCCACGACATCTATATAAATAGCCCCCATAACTTTTCCCGCTGACCTTCGATACGCCCTGAATTCATCTTCAGATCAAGAACCCTGGACTTCTCGAATGGAGGCATTGATCTCTTCTGAACATCTGTCCATAAGTTGAATAATTTGTATTGCAATTTGTTTATCATTAATCATAGATCCGCCCTTGAAATGGAATGTCAAAAATCGCACCCTTGCGCATTCATACAATTTCGAACACCGCGGATTCATACAATAAGCGCAATTCCTCAAGACCTCTCACTCGGGTACGATGCGGTGACGATACCATCCATCTGACCCAAGGAGTGCTATTCATGAATTCGTATCAGCATGTCAGCGACCAAGAACGGTTTTACATCTGGCAGGCTCGGCGAACAGGGAGCACGCAAGGCCATATCGCCAAGACCCTTGGCTGCCATCCTTCAACGATCTGCCGTGAACTCAAACGGAATACCTATGCCTACTGCCACATGTATACGTATTACTGGGCGCTGCAAATCGTGCAAGCGCGGCAAGCCTGTGCCAATTGACAAAAGTCTCGAAAGCTGATAGATGCGCACGCGCGCATCGTCACACAGCTCATTCGGCACTACTTGAGTCCTGAGAATGGGTGCTACTGTTAGTTGAAATTTGAAGCGGCTCCCCCACCTGTGATGAGATGGCGTTCGACGAAGAACCGACACTCATCAACAACGCAAAGGAGCCACTGCATGAGCAGTCTTGCGAAAACGACGAAGAGACGCAAGAAGACGAAACGGTTGGGTCCCGTGAAAATCCTTCGCGCCGAAGAGTATGCCGACTTTGATGTGGAGACGAAGGTGGAATGTATTCAGGCCCTTATTCCCTTGGGCTTGATGCGGATTCGTGAGCTCTTAGAGGATGAGGTGCGGACATTGGCGGGGATCCGGTATGCACGGAAGGCGGCGGCACAGCTCCCCGGGTATCGTCACGGGAGCAATCCCGGGAGCGTCCGGCTGGCGGGGCAACGGCATCCGTGCAAGATTCCGCGTATCCAATCCGTGGAGGGCGGTGGGGAAATCCCCTTAGAGAGTCTGGCGCACCTCCGCGGCACGGGCCAGCTGGCTGAGGTTCTCCTCAAGCGGGTGTTGTATGGGATTTCCTGCCGAAACTATGAAGCGGCCGCCGCTGCCGTCCCCGGAGCGATTGGCTTGTCGAGTTCGACGGTGTCGCGGAACTTTACCCAGGCCAGCGCCAAGCAGTTGAAGGGATTACAGGAACGCGATTTGAGGGAGCTGGATCTGCTGGCCATCTTTCTTGATGGCAAGACCTTTGCCGAGATGACGATGGTGGTGGCGGTCGGGGTCACCCTCACAGGAGAGAAGCACGTCCTGGGTTTTGTGGAAACGGGGACGGAAAACGAGCCAGTCCTCACGTCGTTTCTCCGGGAGTTGGAGGAGCGAGGCCTCACCAGTTCGCAGGGGCTCTTGTTCATCATTGATGGGGGGAAAGGCCTACGAGCGGCCGTGCGACAGGCCTTTGGGACATCAGCCCTGGTCCAGCGATGCCAGTGGCACAAACGGGAGAATGTGGTGAGGCATTTACCGAAAGGGGAGCAGGCCACCTGGCGACGCCGGCTTCAACGGGCGTATCAGCGCCCGACCTATGTGGAAGCCAGAGCCGCGCTCACGCGCTTGCAGGCGGAATTGGTGGACCGCAACCAATCGGCCGCGCGGAGTTTAGCGGAAGGGTTGGAGGAAACATTGACGTTGCATCGGCTGGGAGTGTTGGCCCTCTTCGGCTTGTCTTTCAAGACAACGAATTGCCTAGAATCCATCAATGCCTTGGTGGAGGAACGCTGTGCCAAGGTCGATCGCTGGACGAACTCCAATCAGCGACAGCGGTGGTTGGCCACGGCGTGGCTGGATATTGAGCCGCGACTCCGCAGAGTCAAGGGCTATCGGCACTTGTCCAAGCTCCGGGAGGCCCTACAGCGAGACTTGAATATGGAGAAGACCGTGTCAAAGAAGGTTGCGTAACATGAACCTCGGAGCCGTGGAGAATCTCAACTAACTTTGGGCTTGACTCAGTCCTGAGCAAGTGAGTGGGTACTTGAAGCAGCATCACGCCCTCAGCCTCAGTCATGAAACCATCTGCCGGTGGATCTACCGCGATCCCACTCGCTACACACAATTGAAGCCGTTTCTGCGGCAAGGGGGCAAGGCGCGTCGCAAGCGATATGGCTCGGGAGCTCGGGCTTCGTGTATTCCTAATCGTGTGTCCATTACGGAGCGCCCGAAAGAGGTGGAGAAGAAAACACGGCTCGGGGATTGGGAGTGCGATACGGTGATTGGACTAGGGCCTGTTAACACTAATGGGTTCCATTATGGTATACTGCGGCCATGGAACTTACTCACTCGCAGTACCAGCTCATTGAATCGGTTTTGCCGCGCCAGCGTGGCAATGTCTCCATGCTCAATCTCCAAGTCCTCAATGCCATATTATATGTGGCTGAACAGGGGTGTAAGTGGCGCGGGTTGCCCAAGTCTTTTGGGAATTGGCATACCATCTACACTCGCATGAATCGCTGGGCGAAACGTGGGGTATTGGACCGGGTCTTTGCCGAGTGGCAACAACAACAAATCATTCGCGTCCACGTTGAGGCCGTCTCGTTGGATAGTACCGCCGTCAAAGTGCACCCCGATGGGACGGGCGCGCTCAAAAAAACGGGCCGCAAGCCATCGGGAAGTCCCGCGCCGGGTGGACCACCAAGATTCATCTGGTTGCCGCGGATGCTCGGACGGCCGTGAGTTTTGCCTTATCCCCGGGTCAAGCCGGGGATGCGCCCGAAGGCCGGAAGTTGTTGAAGGCGACCAAGTTGTCTGCGAAGTATGTCATTATGGATCGAGCCTACGAGGGCGATGAGACACGCCAGACCGTTGTGGATCTGGGCTGCACGCCCGTGGTCCCACCAAAAAAGAACCGGCGCGAACCATGGGAGTACGACAAGCAGCTGTATAAGCAACGCAATGAAGTGGAGCGGCTATTCCGTCGACTCAAAGGCTTTCGTCGGGTGTTCTCGCGCTTTGACAAGCTGGACAGTGTTTTCACATTCTTCATCAACTTTGCGCTGATCATTGATGCATTGAGTAGTGTTAACAGGCCCTAGACAGGAAGAGTGTGCTGGTCACGGTCGTGGATCGAGCGTCACTCTACACCTGTTGTTCGCGCGTAATCAGCCGATCCGCGCAGGTCGTCGGTCGGGCCATCATCCGAATGCTGCGCCCCTTCAAAAAGCGGGTGCAGACCCTGCCCTTTGATAATGGCTCAGAATTTGTGAAGTATGAAACGATTGTGCGCGCGCTGGAGGCACGCACCTACTTTGCCCATCACTATTCATCTTGGGAGCGTGGGATCAATGAGAACACGAACGAATTGCTTCGCCAGTTTTTCCGAAACGGACGGACTTCCGCCAGGTCTCGTGGCAACAGGTACAAGCGGCCGTGAATATCCTCAATAACCGTCCCAGAAAAACACGACGGTATCGCACCCCGAACCAACTCTTCCACAACCATTTCGTCCCGCTGGAGGAGCCATCAATTGCACTTACTACTTGAATTCAAGGTCCCTCATTTTAAGTATTTAAAAATGCCCCACACTTTTCACTGCTCTCCAGTCTACAGCACTTCAAAACTTTTTGCGAAAATATGGATATCACCTCCGGGATCAATGAGGTGAATGTTAAAATGAAGGAAATCATCAAGATGCCGAGGTTCAAGAGGAAATTGTTCTCGTATCAATCGATGTTTTAATTCCGAGTCAATTTCACAGATGCCGCAGGCAATGCTGTCAGCGCACAACCTTTTTCCATCCAAATCCATGTCATTTATTAAATATGTACAGTTCGAGAAAATAACTTTTCCGGCAGTCCAGTCATTCCCGGAAACTGGAACCCATAGAATTTCTATACTAACCTCATCCCTATTAGCTACTTCATATAAACGAAATTCTTTAAGCTTAGAATCATGCCATCTTAATTTTTCAAATTGATTACAGATATCATCAACTAACAGTGATTTTTCGCTCATTGCGTATCCTCTGCTTTTAAATTTAACCGAAAAACTTACTTCAAAAGTCTTCTTCGGTCACAAATAGCCGTGACGCACAGTATTATAAAGAAGGAACATCAATTAGGATGCACCTGCTCCGGTACAGGCTGTCACAATTGTCCAAATTATGACACCAGTGGCAAGGATGACTTTTTGAATCTGCTCCTGGCAACTGTCGCCACAACTGAATTGACTGCTCCCACCATTTCCACCTTCCGCACCACCAGCGCCTTCTCCGGGCGTAACAGGTCGAGGGTTCTGCCTAGGCTTAGGTTTAGACCAATCCCAATCATGAGCATGGGGATCCCCCGATCCATCATGATCATGGCCTTGGTCTAAATCTTTTGTGGCTCGGCCATCAGGGCCATAGTGTCGTTCAGT
Source organism: Nitrospirales bacterium (assembly GCA_965248225.1). GTDB lineage: Bacteria > Nitrospirota > Nitrospiria > Nitrospirales > UBA8639 > Nitrospira_E. The sequence continues at coordinate 612,043 of CBDFIV010000015.1, read as the reverse complement.
AGACCCTCCCCGCCCATCTGGAAATGTCTGCGTCGAATTTGGTGTACCAGTTGCGGGCGTTCGGGGTGTTAATCCAAAAGGGTCATTGAGGTTAATCGGATTATTGAATACATACCGATAGAGGTTCTGATCATCTGCCTCAAATCTGAGCGGATCTTCACTCAGAAACCGGCCCGTATTCGCATCGAGGTACCGGGCGCGGTAGAAGTATAACCCACTTTCGGCATCGAATTGTCGCCCGGTGTAGGTGAACGTGTTGGTGGTTGGGCCAATGAGGCTGGCCTTGCCAAAGGGATCATAGCTATAACGTGCCTGGACGATCCCATCCGCATCGGTCAACGCCATGGCACTCCCTAGAGCATCCACATGGTAATACTCCGGCGTGGCCGTTTGGCGGATAAACCGTTCATCAGTCGTCAAGGAGTTGAGATAGCGAGCTACGGTTGCTCCTTCTCGCATCTCCGCCACGATATCCACGCCATCATAGTGATAGCTCATCGTCTCCCCGTTCACGTTCTTACTGACTCGTCGGCCCACCGCATCATAGACATAGGTTGTTGCCGACCCGGGCGCGTCAATGGCCACTAACTGATTCCGGGCATTCCACGTATACGTGGTGGTGTTCGTGCCGATGGTCCGAGTGGCCAGATTTCCATTGGCATCATAGGTCAGATTGGGCGTAGCACTGTTCATCTGAATCTGTTCGTTGGCCCCATCATAGGCGGCATCCAGGGCCGCGGGTAGATCGCTGGCGACCGTCTGCATTCTATTCAAAGAGACTCGGTTGTCTGCCGCATCGAACGTATATGTCAGGGCATCAATGATGTCGGTCGGTCCTTGATGAAGCAGATGGATCAGACGGGACGCGGCATCATAGGTAGAGGTAGCACTGGTGCCGTTGGGATAGGTCAGCCGGGTACGTCTCCCGGCCGCATCATAGTCGAGACTAACGAGTTGGAGGCCTTGGGCGACTTGGGTCAATCGGGAGGCACCATCATAAGCATAGGTCACTGACGCCTGCCCATTGGTTGCCATGGCCGTCCTTCGACCAATCCTGTCATAGGTATATGTGAGATTTCCCTGGGGAGTCGTTTCCTGGACTAATCGATTGAGCGGATCATAAGTGCGGCTGATGGTCCCGGAGACAGAATGATTCATTTGAATGACCCGGTTCATAGCATTATACGACACGGTGGTGGTATTGCCATCGTCATCGGTCACGAGTGTACGTCGATTGAGATCATCATACGTAAAATGAGTGACTTGGTTCTTTCGGTCAATAAACTGGATGAGATTGTCATTCAGGTCGTAGGCATAGGATTCTTGCCGTCCCAGCGCATCGGTCCGGGTAACCAAGCGATTGCGGGTATTGTAGGTAAAAATGGTCGACTGCCCTTTTGCATCTGTGTGGCTGAGCAGCTGATCATTCACATCATAAGCCAATTGTGTCACCCCACCCCGAGCATCCGTGATCTGCGTCACGCGATCCTTGCGATCAAAGCGAGATTGGGTAGTGAAACCCCGTGGGTCCGTGACGACGCTCAGACGGGACACCAGATCATACTCCTCTTGCATCTGGTTCCCGAGGGGATCGCTCGACCCGATGCGGTCCCCTTGGAGATTGTAGGTCACTGTGCTCGTCTGGCCAAGTGGGTCGGTGACACTCGTGGGTTGCCCAAAGGCGTTGTAGGACACGGTAGTCGTTTCATTCAGCGAGTTGGTAAAGGCCGTGAGGTTGCCGGTCGCATCATAGGTCAGCTCCGTCACCTGCCCTTCCGGATCCGTGATACGTGTGGGCAAACTAAAAAGCGGCTCATACACGATCGTCGTGACCTGTCCATCAGGATCGGTGAATGACGTACGATTGCCTCGGGCATCATTGGTCACGCTCGTGCGACGACCAAGCAGATCGACCGTCGTCATCGGTAAGTTGGTGCCAGGCTCGATGGTCTGGTCGGTGGTCTGGCCCAAAGCATTCGTCTGCGACAAGACAAAGCCCTGGGGATTAAACCGATAGCTGAATGAATTCCCACGCGGGTCCGTCACCATCGTGCGCTGCACCGGACTGAGGGGCACGAGCGGATTGAGTAATTCATACGCAAAGGTCAAGACCCCGCCATCGGCCTGAGTTTGCTCAATCACCCGCCCATTAGCGTCATACATATTCTGCGCCACGACAATGCCTCGTGCGTCAGTAATTTGTGTCAATTGATTTTGCGTATTGTAGTCATACCGCGTGACGCCCCCTTCTGGATCCGTCACCGTTTCTAAGGTGCCTTGGGTGTTATAGGTATACTGGACCGTGCGATTGATGGGGTCGGTGATTGAGGTGATGCGATTGCTGGAGTCATAGGTCAACGTGAGAGATCGGCCCACCGGATCTATGACCTCAAGAATCTGGGCGAGATCATTGGCGTTTCTCACCAGCATGGTTTGATTCCCATTGCGATCCGTGATGGATTGCAGGACTGACCCTTGTTGGAAATTGCCAGGCACAAAGTGAAAGACTTGTCCATCTTTCCACCGAAGATCCACTTCATTATTTGCAACCACCGACAGCACGGCTCCCCGCACCGCTGGGATGGTGGTATTCGTGAAGGTTCCATCCGGTTGTTTGGTAAACGAAAAGAAGCTGCCATTCGGCATGATCACGTTGATGACCGTGCTCCCCTGAGGATTGATGGTGTCGAGTCGATGACCATAGTTATGACTCGTCCCAATCCCAAATGGACCCACCGCGGTCGTGAGCGAACGATAGTTTCGATCTATCCCAATCCGTCCACGGCCACCACTGATCTCGAGGTCAGTGGCTCGAATGACCAAGATGCCTGACGAGAGATCGATGGGATCTCCACACTCAGGGTGATCATTGTCGTTACTGGGATTCTCTGGAGGAGCCATCTGCCCCGGCCCATGCCAATCAAAATGGACGAGGCCAAAACGTTGTCCAGGAGTGGCCGGGTTTAAATCAGGGATGATTTGGAGACCGTCGGGGGAGACGGTTCCCGTGCCGTAATTCACCATGACCCCTTGGGTCGGATCGAGGGTTGTCAGGGTAACCGCTGGAGTTCCCGGTGGGGTATTAAGCAAATTAGGGAACGACACTGCCACAGGCTGACTAGCCCTGGCATTGGCGGGTTGAAAGGCCACAATAAAGGGGTCGACGGTCGTCGTATTGGGCGGCATTTGATCGGGGAGTCGATCAAGGGGCACTTGAATAGCGGTCAGGGGAAACGGATTGGGTTGCGTGCCATCCAATAAGGTAAAGATCGTCCCCGCATAGACCGTGGCCGTGAGATTGGGAATGGTTTGGAACGTCACAAGCTGATCCGTGGGATGATTCTGTTGGACCATGATCGTTTCAGCATTATCGATGCGTGGGAGATGAATAAGCACCGGTGAGACCGTGGCTTGGTCCGCCACAATCGTATAGACCAAATCCACGCCGGCATACTGCCCTGGTGGGGATGTTGCCGTTCCCCCGTCATAGCGAATCAATTGACTGCCTACACATTCAGAGGGAAGGGTGGTCAAGGCAAAATTCCCGGCGGCATCGGAGACCGTTTGCCCCACACATGCCGTCGCATTGCCACTGCCATCTTGACCTAACATGTTGACTGTGACACCCGCGAGTGGTGTTTGAAGCGTATTCGCGACAACCGTCCGGCCCAAGAAAGATGTGGTCAGTGGCTGGACCGTCAGAGTTCCTGTACCGGTTTGAAGCACATCCAGGCCTTCAATATTCACCGTGGCCGTGACCTCAAATGGCGTCGTACCCGACGCTTGGGCAGAGGACGCCGTCAGCGTTAACATGACTGTTTGTCCCGCCGTAATTTGAGGCGGTTGAAATGTTCCGGTCACTCCCGTGGGCAATCCGGTGACTCCCAGTGTGGCCAATTGCGTTAAGCCTGAGGTGCTGGTTGCCTTGATGGCCACGCTGACCGTTTGTCCTTGCTGCACATCGACTGTCCCGGGTTCCACCGCAAGATCAAATGTCTGTGAGGGCACGATGGTTAGTGGGGAAGCTGATGAGACTGTTTCTCCCGCAACGCTCACCGTCATCAATCCTGTGGCCGCTCCAGAGGGCACGATAAACGTGAGCATGGTCGGTGATGACGCAGTGACGGTTGCTGGGATAGCCCCCCCTCCCTGTTGTACTAAGGTGACTTGCCCCACTTCTCCCGCCGCCGACACGAAATCTGTGCCTGTGAGCGTGATAAGATCGCCGATCGAGGCCGAACTCGGGTTGAACCCGCTGATCGTTGGTTGCGGTGTCGTGACCGTCACAAACACGGTCATACTGTCAGACGGACTATCCAAGTCTCCATCATTGACGGTCAACGTCACAGCATAGGTGCCTTCCACATCGGGATCGAACGTTGGTTCCGCAATGGTCGCATCGGACAACGTGGCCCCACTGCCTGTGGGTAGCGTGAGCATCCAGAGAAACGTGAGCGGATCGCCTTGTGGATCGCTGGAATTCGCCCCATCGAGTTGCACCGTGGTCGTGATGTCGACGCTTTGATCAGGGCCGGCATCGGCAATGGGCGCGGTATTGCCCACTCGGATGAGGGCAGTGTCCGGTTCACTCGTGACCGTGCCATCATTCACCTGCAATTGCGCCACATAGTCCCCCTCGACATCTGGCGTCAACGTCGGCGACACAGCCGTGGGGTCACTGAGACTAGTGGTATTCCCCGGGGGGACGACGGTTTGCGACCATTGGTAGGTCAAGGAATTTCCATCGGCATCATTCGAAGCTGTGCCATCCAATGGCACGATTGTTCCCGCACGCACAGAATGATCTGGGCCCGCGTGGGCCACCGGTGCAGAATTATCTGTGGCAATAATGACGAGATCGGCTTCACTCATCAGCAACCCGTCGGAAACGAGAAGGGTCACGGTAAAGGCGCCCACTTGATCCACAATAAAACTGGGCGTGGCCGATACCGGATCATTCAGGGTGGCCGTACTGTTTGCAGGTTGATTGGTTAAGGTCCATTGATAGGTCAGCCCATCCCCATTGGCATCCGTTGAGCCCGTCCCGTCTAAGAAGGCCGGTTGTGTGACCGCAACCGTTTGATCGGCTCCCGCGTTGGCCACTGGTGCTAAATTCCCAGTTGAGAGGGTGACCGTGTCTGGGGCACTGTCGTCGGTGCCATCATTGACGATGAGTTGCACCACATAGTCGCCAGGTTGATCAACGAGGAGAGTGGGTAAGACCTCTGTGGAATTCGTCAGGGTCGTGGTGCTGGTGGGTGGTTGACTTTCCAGAGTCCAGGCGAAGGTCAACACATCTCCATCGGCATCCCTAGACCCACTGCCATTGAGTTCAAATGGCTCATTCACAACAACAGATTGATTGAATCCCGCATCTGCCACAGGTGGCGTGTTCCCGCCGCCTGGGCCTAACCCAAAGCCGCCTTCAAGAGTGATCGTTCCGCCATTACCCATGCGCACCCACTTACCGACGAAAGCACCCGTGGCACTCCCATTATCCCGAATCCGCAATAGTCCATTCGGCACGTACATATTGGCGCGGATAGTACTGTCGGTGCCAATCCTGACGGCTTCTGGCGTCGCATTGATGGCGCCAGTCGTCCCATTGATCCCCGTCCCAATGATCACCACATCAGCCGCCGTTAAGGTCGGGGCTGTTGGAGCTGGACCGACGACCACATGATCGCGTGTTTCAAGATGGTCAGCGACCCGAATGTCGACGGGTGCTGCGGCTAAGACCTGCGCATTCGCGCGTATATTCCATGACTGAAAGTGATAGACCCCTCCGGTAAGGGTGACGACGGCCCCATTGCGCGCCTTGAGTACCCCGTAATTGCCCGCATCTAAACTGAGGGTTCCGCCTGAGGGGACATCGAAGTCTTGCGTACCGGGGGTGACCGATGGCACCGGGGGCAACGCTACAACCAACGGCAAGGTCACCGGTGTGGTGAGTGTGCCTTGAATGATGCCGGGACCTTTCAGCGTATTGACGAAGACATCGTGCACCATTGTGCCACTTTTTAGACGCATGGTATCACCCATGACGCGGCTGGTCAGATCTTGCACGATGACATTGATGCCAAACGTGACTTCTTGGTCGCTGGCCAACCACGGCCCGGCACTCGCCATATTGGCACCGACATCCCCACTGACCACCGTGCTGCCTTCTCGCACCCAAATACCTTCTTCCCCCAGGACGACAAAATCTTCAGCGGCATAGCTGGTAGAGAGACTCCCGAATGTCAGTAACAGCCCGATTAGTGCCACCAACCATCGTCGGTGGTGAGTTGATCGGGCCGGTACATCATGAGACGTCCGTGATTGAGGCATTAATACTCCCTCCTTCAGACACTTGGTAAGCTTGCGATTTTTACCAGAGACGGGAATGATCTTTTTCATAAGGTTGTTCCTTTATAGTCACTATACGCAGGAATCGGCGAGGCAAAAAGTCATCATCATCCTTCACAGCACTTCTCTTACCCTTCTCACTCTGGGGTAATCAGGTATTCCAACTTCTATGGCCGGACATAGGCCGATATCCCGTTCAGCTTGCCAGGTAGAAATATCGTATAGGGAATAAGCGTGTTGGTGGCCGTATCCATAAACGACAACAGCGATCGATCGCGACTCGGAATGAGTAACGTTCGGCCATCAAAGGTCAGATCCAATCCAGCCGACCCAATAGGGCCGAGGGCGGTTCCACCGGGAATAAGGATTTGGACTCCGGAATTCATCACGGTGTCAGTTTGGTCAATAGTCAGAACAGAAATCGTGTAATCGATAATATTGCTGGCGTACGCTTTGGTACCATCGGGGGAAATGGCAAGGTCTTGCAGTCCCCCACTCACCGTTGCTGAAACGGGAACGGTATCCACAACCGAAACCGTCGTTCCGTCTATCGCTAAGACAATGACGGCATTATTGACCGCATCGTTTATCAAGGCTCGTTTCCCATTCGGTGTAATACGAATACAGGTGATAGAAGCATTCGATTCGGGCATCGTCACACGTTGTCCCGTATCTTGCACCATCCCATTGGCATCCAATGTGAGCACAGAGACTTTGTCATCAATAAAATCTAACATTAGAAGGACGGCCCCATCCGGAGTTATGGCGATTGCATGATTTCTTGGGATATTCGCCACTTCACTCACTACTTGACGTTGGGCTACATCCACTACCAGTAATTTGAAGGGAGTAGTATCTTGCTGCCCCGTTGCAGAAATGATGGCAAACCGGTCGTCCGGGCTAACAACCACACTATTCGCACCTTGGAGCCCTACCATCGGCAGATCATCTAAGAAGACTGGTGGATCCACAGTCAGATCGTAAAAACTTAGGGTCGACTGGCCAAGAGGATTATGGACCACGAGGCCCAGCTGCCCATCAGATGTGACAGCTGTTCCTTCTGGTTCATCCACTACTGTAGGCGTCGAGGCCACTTCACCTGTCGTGAGGTTGACAAACGCTATAAGGTCCGCAGTACTCGATACCAGGGTTCGATGCTTTCTTCCCAGCACCATCTCCCCAACATCCGTCATTCCAAACGGAACAGGGGCCACAGGAGCGGAAACGCCTAAGGTTTCCTGCCCATTGATGAGCACCATCGTAGACATTTGAAGCTTCTCAAGAATGGAGAACGGCACATCGGCAAGACTAAACGCCCCCGTGCTGTCGGTGAGACCTGTCTGTCCTCCACCGGTGCTGACCGTTGCGCCCGCAACCGGGATCCCGTTCTCATCCACGAGGGTTCCGATGATCGTCGTGGTACCCGACTCAACCGCTGGGGGCGTGACCGTAACATCAAACCCTTGGCTGGCATTGGGCACAAACAAAACAGATTTCTGATCCAGATCAAACGGATCATTCCCCGTCAGCTCCTCCGGAGCGGGAAGTGGCCCATCAAATTCTTCAAAAATGGCTATAGGACCAGGAGAACTCAACGGTGTCTCTACCGTGAAATTTGATTCGGATACGGTTGAGGAATTCCCCGGTGTGATACCCACAATGGCATCATCCGACGACATTCGATTATAAGAAAAGAGAATTCTTCCATCCGCAAACATGAGTACCTGAAAGGTATTCTCTCCATTTATTTGCCTTTCTCGAACATGGTCCCAGGTGACGACAAAGAGATTGGGGAATTGCTTCACATGGATAACATCTCGTCGAGCCTGATTAAGGCTTAAGGCATCATAAAAGGGGGCAAGCCCTGGTTGTTCATTGAATTCATTCACGGTTTCGGACCGATCGCCATCCCCAGAGGCAAAGGTCAACCGGCCATTCGAATTTACATACACCTCAGAATAGGTAGTCCCAAAGAAAGGAAAAGTGAAGTCGTGCGTAAAGGGGACAAGTGCAAAATTATTATTCCCCAGAATAAAGGGCTTCCCAACGAAATCCTCTTCAAAATGAGGGGCGCCAAGAGTCACCGTACCAACGTCGGTCGTGCCTGTTCCGATCGGGGGGATCGAGGCTGATAATCCAAAAAGCGGCTGGGTATTCATGGTCCCCGTCGCGACTACTTGCACATTGCCGAGATGAGTGGGAACCTGATGAACCATAAAAGTTCCATCAGATGCCGTGACAGCCGATTGCCCCGATTGGATTCCCACGACGGCGTCTTGAACGGGTGTCCCATTTTCCGACACGACGGTACCCACAATCGTCGTGAACATTTCCGGGAGAGGCAGGACGTTGACATCAAACCCATCATTGATATTGGGAACAAACGTAACCATCCGGCGGTCCAAATCAAAAGGATCATCGCCTGGTGGCACGCCTTCAAACGGGTTCGCAATCGGTCCATTAAACTGTTCAAAAATAGCAACGGACCCCGTTTGACTCAAAGGGGTATCAGCTGTCAAATCAGATTCAGTGAGGGAGGGGGAAGGGTCAGGGGATATCCCGACAATCGCGTCATCGGACGACAGCCCTTGGTACGCAAACAGAATCCGTCCATCATCAAATAAAATAGCCTGAAAGGTATTCTGGCCGACGTTAAGATCTTCAGGAACTTGAAACCAAGTCACCACCAATCGATTCGTGAATTGATTGACATAGATCTCTCCTTTGATTCCAGGATTGAGGTCATCCCAAAACGGAGCAATCGTCGGCTGGTTATCCAAGCTGTTGACGTTCTCACGTTTTTCCCCATCCCCAAAATCGAACGTCAACTTTCCCTCAGTTGACACAAACACGCCGGGGTAGGTAGTCCCAAAGAAGGGAAAGGCGAAGCCTTGCGCAAAAGGCACAAACGTCCAACTATTATTTTTCGGTGGGAGCGGGACGCCCAAATCGGTTTCATATTGGAGGTCAGTAATCGTGATGACGCCCATATCGATCACGGCATTAGGAACCGGGGCAAAAGCCAGGGAAGTCCCCACCAATTCCCGACCATTCCTGATCGCACTGGCATGAGCTTGTACATCGCCTGAGATGGAGGAAATATTAGGGAATGAGAACGACCCATCCGTCGCCGTGAGTCCAGACTGCCCGAGGTTCAGATCGATCATGGCACCCTCAATTGGCGCGCCATCTAAATCGAGGACCGTGCCGATCACGGTGGTGAAGGCCTCTAAGATGGTAAAGGTCGTAGAATCCTGACCAAAAGGTGTGGCGACGGTTAATGTCGTCACCCCAAAGGTTGTTACTAAGGGAATGATCAATTCTAAGGACACGCTCGCTTCGCTTCCGCCAGGAATAAGCGTCACCGCAACGTCCGGATTGGAAGTGGTGATAATGGGCGCAAAAAGATTATTCCCATCAATCGCAAGGGTCACTATGGAATCAGCATTCAGAAGATTGGGCGTCAGGTTGGTGATAACCGGTGGGGCATTGGTTGTTCGAACGACCGATAAAAGGTTCCCCACCGCATCATACTGATAGACCGCGGCATTGCCGCTACCATCCACGACCGCGTTTAACCGACCGAGTTCGTCATAGCTGTATTGGGCCTGATCAGCAGAAAGACTCAGCGGCCAGGGCAGAAAGAGAGTCAGTGTGAAGAAAACCCAGATCACTCTTGTTAGGGAACGAACACCACATTGTCGTACATTCATCATGTTTCGTCTCCACGCTCTTTGATAAAGAAATGGTTCATTCCGGAGGCCATCGCTCTGCTTGGCATTTTGCTATGCCGAGGACTCCTGAAGTAAACATTCCACGTTTTTTTTCGTTCTGTCCTCTATGAATGATGTTTGGCCAATTAAGGGGGGAAGCTATCGCAAAGATCAGCAGAAAAGAAAGCTGTACGAGGTACAGGTCGGGTAAGTACCTAGAGGCTAATCGAGGAGAGTGAAAGACCCGCCTACGATCATCTCCATGAGATGACGCACCCCCTTTTACTTTGTCACGGCAGGCTCAGAGGAGACGGTGCGGGTTCATAGCACCGCGCATGTTACGCAGGTGGGAGCAATTGGTACCGCGAGGTGATCTGCAGCTTACGATAAATGTTTGTTAAATGGAATTTGACGGTTCGCACGGAAAGGTGCATTTGCTCGGCAATCTCTAGGTTGGTGGGGCCAGGCGTGACGCTTCCATACACGTCCTCAATTTTTTCACATGGGAAATGGCTACCTTCCTTTGACGGTTGCAGGCCCATGGCGGCCAATATCTTGTACTCCTGAGGGGTCAGAGCGACGCGCTGCTGCTCAAACCATTTCTGGAGTACGGGGGTGACCAAGGACAAGCCATGAGGTACCACAGCACGAGGATCATTAAGCACTAACTCCTTGGACTCAACAAATCGATCCGTCACGAAGCCGATGATTTGCTCTGCTTGGGTCGGTATACACATCACGGTTGCCTCGTAGAGCTGCGTATCGCGCTCAAAAAAGATCTTCGTGCGCTGGGCTTCTTGTGTTTTCCATGCTGCTTGAATCGTGGTCTTTAGGAGACGGCCAACGGTCCGAGGAAATAGGTCAAGCACACAGGCCCCTATGAGTCTCTGAGGGTTAAGAAAATGTCCGAACTGAGGGCTCGGAAAATCGCAATCAAGATAGACTCCGTTGGGATCCCACAAGAAGATTTTGTGTGCCCCCCGTGCTTGCTCGAAGGTGCCTCTCCGAAGGGAAGAACTTGCCACCATTGCCGACTGCAATGGTGTCTCCAGTGTGGTAGAACGCGAGGCGTTCGGTTGAGAGAAACCTCTAGATGAAGGCAGGGGGAAGACCTCCTCTTTTTTCACTCAAAGAACAACAACTAGCAGCCCCGACTCCAGCATAACGGATGAATAACATCAACCCCCTCAAAAAAAGGAGGAGGGTCCGCTCGGCGCTGCTGCGCTGTTCTGCGTCGGCAGGCTCATTCACCGGTGACAGGGAAGTTAGGACAATAAGGTGCGCATCTGACGAATCCAATTTAGAATTGCCAATGCTGACAGCGAGGTTACACAGCGGGAGGAAGGGAGAAAGTCGAAGTGCTCGCCTCCAAAGTGGAAGGCCAGAACGGCCTGCTCTTTATTTCTTGAGGAGGACGTTCGTCTTTTTTTGGGTGATTTGGACGGTTTGGAAGGCTCGGTCTTTTTGACCGAGTGGGGCGTCCTGTTCAATGGCCTGCAAGAATTCTTGTGGCCCATGAACGGGAGCATAGGTAAGGGTGACGACCACATCCATGGAAGGCGCATCTTTCGGTGTGGGGAACGTAAACAATTCTTTACGCGTTTCTTCAGGCCGGAGAAGGGTGTCTTGCAACACTTTTTTGGCTTCGAAATCTAGGACAGTTTCTTTGCCATCCGCTCCGCCAAACACTCGCTGATAAAACCGCTGTTCACTATACACCGTTTTGAGATTTTTGCCCTTAATAGTCAGGTCGACGACCACTCGAGACCATCCCGGATGAGGCAACGGTAGATTGTGAGGGACGAGACTTTTAATGGTCACATCCACCTGAGATGACTTGCCTTGGACTGTGGTTGAAAAATCAAGCTCGACAGCTTCGGCACGAACTTTCCCAAATCTTCCAGGGAAACTATGATTGGCCACTTTCCTGATTTTTTCGCCATTGGCTGATTCATCAACGGCTTCCGGCATATGACAAGATTGGCAGGACTTGCCGCTTGTTTCTGCTTGAGACGCTTTCCAAGCTCCCAACCAACCGGGAAGGTCCTTGGCTGCTTGTGGGGTCTGCGGTAAGGAATCATGACACGTCACACAGAGCTGGGAACTTCCAAATAACTCAAGCTTTTGGGATTGATGCGCTAAGTTTTCAGCGGCTTTGTCGTAGGCCCCAAAAATAGTTTTACCTAATTGAAACGTCGGTACAGGCGGATGGGCTTTCTCATCGACCTCATGAATCAAATGGCACTGTGGACACCCAACTCCATCCATGTGCGGATCTTTCGATTGCACTTCTTTGATAAACCGAGGCAAGAGCTCAGGATATTCGGCAATGTGCGGGGCATGACATTGAAAGCACATGGCCTGATCTTTTTTATCGGCTTTCGCCAAATATCGCTCCAGGGTGATTCGAAATGGTGCGGTCACGATTGATCGTGATTGAGCTGAAGCTTCCCATTCCTCAAAGACTCGTAGATGACAGCGCTTGCATTTTTCTGAACTCGGGAAAGCCTTCTCCACTGGCTTTTTCGCAGCCATCACCGAAGGCACACCCACCGCCAACATGATTGCCACCAGGATACACCCGATTGTCGCCATTGGCAGAACTCTACCCCACCTTAGTCCTCCCCTTCCAAAGGGGAGGAACGTAAGATTCTTCGCCACGAAAAAGATTGAATGGTCTTTCTTATTCATACAACGCTCTGAATAATACATATTTATAAGTTCATGGTCCGGAAGGTCAGCAATCGTGGAGTCGCATAGTCTTGAATAATCGCTTCTGCCTTTTCACGATCTTTATCTGTCGGTAACGTAGCGAAATAGGCCTCTTTTAACGCTACCGTTGGGACAGGGATCAAGGCATAGCTGAGGGCCGCTTCTAGCACCAACCCTTTGGCATTTTTCGTATTTTTCAAGGAGAATGGGATATGTCGAGTCGTGCCTCCATTCACGAGAGGCCGCGGGATGGGTCCACGTAACAACTCCTCAAATGGCGTTCCAAATCGTTCTTCATATTGATCAACAACTTGGCCGTTTGCGGATTTGAGGGTCACGGTCACAAAGAATTGTTTCAGGACCGGGTCTCCCCCAGGGAAGGTATGTGGCAGCGCCCCATTTTTCACGAGCACTTCTCCTTCGACAACTCCTTCGCCAGACTTGGCTTCAATGTCCACACGGGAAAACCATTCGGCCTGAAGATTCCGATTACTGAGCATGATACCCGGAATGACAATTCCTTGAAACCAATGGCGACCAATCGGCCGGGTTAACGCCCCGCGTTGTGAAGTGGAACTACCCGTCGATTGTTCCATATGACAATCCTGACAAATCGTACCCTTCAAAATTTGGCCGGGAATATCCGCTCGCATCACATCTTTGACTTTTCCAAAGTGACAGGAGGCACAGTAATGTGCCCCTTTATAGACGTCAGCCTGTTTTGATGGATGCACAAGATTTTCTTCCGGTTCCGCATAAGGCCCAAAGATCGTGGCACCCGCAGATATTTTGAACGTCGGGTGTCCATTTGGATTTTCTTGGGTCCCGGAAATTAAGTGGCAGGCACTACAACTAATCCCTTCCACTTTGACGTGTTTTCCGCCCTTCATCACCTGCTCAATAATTCGATCAGTATGTTGAGGAAACACCGTGACCGACGGGGCATGACAGGACAGGCACCGATTGCGTTGTTCGGCGTCCGGTTTAGTTTGTAACCACAAGCCAAGGACGGTTTGAAATACCGGAGAGGCCAAGGCCGTTCCATGCAGGAGGGCACCATCCACACGACCAAAGGTCTTGAGGTCCATGGTCTGCTCACGCATGCCCTTCCATTCTTCATAATGACGGTCATGACATTGTTTGCATTGTTCGGAGGGGATAAATGTCTTTTCAATCTCCTCCATCCATGTTTGATCAGCTTCGGCAATGGCTGACGAATCTTGGGCGACCACGACTCCGACCAAACATAGAACCACCAAGAAACTTCCAGCTAGAGTCCTAGCCAGAACCCACCCCGATATTTTTCGATGACTGAATCCGTTCCTCATCATGAAAAATCTAATCTTGTAAGACGCGCACAAAATGGAAGTTCAACCCGCCGGTAACCCCCACCCCACTCATTGGCTCATAGGTGGCCACGGTAAAATTTGTCATTGATATGGTCTTTTCCAAGGCATGGCCCAAATCCAACAACGTGACAATTTCAAAGGTATCAACTTCCTTAATGACCGCTTTAACTTTAATGCCGGATAATTCTGCGGGTGACCCACCAATAACCTCGAAGACCACCACCCCTTCTGCTTTGGTCAGCCCCAAAATCTTTTGAATTTCCTCATCGACTTCTCCCACATCAATGCCAAATTGCTCGGCGAGAGCGAGAGCTTTCTCTTCCGTCATTTCCTCGTGAGATGGTTCTGCCAGCACCACGGTGGAAATACCCCCTAGTCCCATCCACAATGAACAGAACAACACCAACATGGGTATTCCTGTAGTAAGGAATCTTTGATTCATGGCAAACTTCATCATCTTGAACAACATGAGCGCGCTATCCTTTAGAATCACTCGAGCCCTTTACAACAGGATCAATTTGTAACTGCATCCACGACGCCACAGCTTTTTGTCCATTACGCTCTTTGTTTTCCCCATTCCACACGGCAAAGGCCACCGCCTGTAGCCGACCTGGAATGAGCTTGGCTTCATTTTCAAGATCATCCCCTTCAACCGTCAGTGGTCGCTTCATCACAACCCGCCACAGCCCTCGTTTCCACTCGGCTTGCCCTTTAATCCTCCCCTGTCGTTTCTTACTGGTCAACGTACTGAATCCACCTCCAATGAGATCCTCTACCGAAGAGGGTCGGCGTGGAATGACTTCAAATCGACGAGGGCCTTTTCTTTTTCGTTTAGATTCTTTGGCTCGCGCGGCTCTCCGATCCACATCGCTTTGCCAATCGGCTTTCCAATGCCAAATGTTCACATAATGGTCTAGCTGCCCCATACAAAAGAAAGCGGGCGCATCACCAACTGGAAGCGCCACCGCAGCTCCATCGCGGAACACGCCAGGCGTTAACGATTCATTCACTGTGGCATCTTGCCATTCCATTAAGAATGCGACTTCTTTTCCATTATGGATTGACCGAATCGATAACGCGCGGACACTGGGCTCTGGCCAAACAGGACGCGTAATAATTTGTCCGCTTAATGGGAGTGGAAGAGGTGAAACAGTTTCCCAAGCTGGGTCAGAAGGATGCGAAGGCACCTTGCCTTCTTGAAAATGCGCACGAACCACCATGCCCTGCGAACTCACTAAGGGAACTTCATACCAGGTCAACCCGATGAGCAACGCCAGCCCCATGGTTCCCCATAGCCACAGAGGTTGCATCAACATGGCGTTGATCTTGTTAAATACCGTACCCAAACTCAAATGCCTCTACCAAATTTCATTGGGAATTACTCTTCAAAAGAATAAAATACTTCATGCTCAAGGATCTGCTATCACTCCATGTATCGGACACTCAAACGGTTATTCCATCTTACCATTTTCAGGTGACAGGACGTCGACTCCAGCAGGACATACGCCACATTGGCAGTAAGAACATGATTGGGATTCAAGGAAAATGATTTCACGGAAACGGTGGGCAAGCCAAATGATGATGGCATTAACTCAAAGAGTTTGACTTTGTGGTTATCCAATGGGTGAAGGGGCTATCCCAACTTCACCCGTCGAATTTTATTTTCATTCCGCTCACAAATGTATAAATATCCTTCGGAGTCTAAGGTCAGGCCAGCAGGTGTGTTCACGATGGCTTCGGTGGCGAGCAGCCCATCCCCGTGTTTCAGCATACCGGCGTCTTCTTTCGCCACAAAGCGAGCGGCTCCACAACCTCCCATATTTTTATCGTCATATCCACTATCTCCATTGCCAACGACTGTCGTAATGATACCCGTTATCGCGTCAACTTTCCGTATCCGGTGATTCATGGAATCGGAAATATACACATTCCCCTCCTGATCGACCACAGCACTTTCCGGAACATTCAGCATGGATTGGATCCCTAACTTTCCATCGCCATCAAATCCAAATCGACAGACTCCGGCAATAGTCGACACCGTACCCGTCTTCATATCAATTTTCCGAATACGATTGGTTCCTTTATCAGTCACATAGAGATCGCCATGGCGATCCACATCAATGTCGACCGCATCATAAAACTTACATTCCATCGCAGGCTTTCCATCATCTAAATACAAGCTCAGGTCCAATCCATCAGAACATTTGGGGCGCAATAATCCTTCGTCATTACTAAAATCGATCCCAATCGCATCGCCTGACAACACAATGAGATTTTGCGCGGTCAAAGGACTGATTCGTTCATCATCTTCACCAGTCCAACACCCCCCAATGGTGGTGACTAAGCCGGTCTCAAGATCATATTGTCGAATACGATGGGCTTGTGTATCCGCAATAAACAGTCGGTCATGTTGGTCAAAGACGATGGCAGCAGGATAGGTTAAGTTCACTTCTAACCCAGGCCCATCACCATTAAATCCCCATTGTCCTGTGCCCACCACCGTCGTAATAATTCCTGTTTCCGCATCGATTTTTCGAATGCGATTACTCCCAGAATCACACACATAGAGATTATTTCTAGAATCGCAGGCTACATCCAAAGGGAGATATAGGCCGGCTTCCCCACAGGGCCCATAATCACCGCTGTAGCACGTTTCGCCATTTCCGGCGAAATTATGGAGTCGTCCCGTTTCCAAATCGACCCGTCGAACTCGGTCAGAGCCGCATTCGGCTATGTACACAAATTGGCCTTTTCGATCAATGGTGACTTGGTTCGGGAGAGGAATCCCAGCTTTCACAGCTCGCTTCCCATCACCCGTACTGCGAGACTTTCCATTTCCTGCGAACGTTTCAATCGCATCAACGACTACTGGTGTCTCTGTTTCCATATGAATGAAGCCTCTTCTGTTTAGCTAAAAGAACACAAACCTTCGTGTTGCTCGTCAAGCACTTTCCCTACTACGCGGCTGTCTCTAATCCTAGGCCTTCGCTTGGACAGCCACAGGTTCTGGAGACACAGCCTGGACCATTTCCGGTTGTGGCTGTGGAGCGGCTTCAACAGATGCTGCCTGAATCGGTTGAGGAATTTGAGGAGAGTCAACTGTTGAAGCTGCCATCCCCTCTTCAGCCTGAGCTTGCGGATCAAGATCATATTGCTCCGCTTCATGAATTGATTTCTTGAATCCTTTAATGGCTTTTCCAACGCCTTCGCCCAATTGCGGCAATTTCCCAGCACCAAAAATAATGAGGACGATCACCAAAATAAGAATCAGTTCTGTAAAACCTAAACTTCCAAACATAGTTCGTCTCCTTAACTAGGATATTACTTTTTCGCGGTTTCACGAGAACGCTTACTAAATCGCTCCTTTAAACGATTACGCGTTTCCTCCGCCTGTTCAAACATCTTACATTTCTCATACGTATTGATCAGATTGTAATAGGCTAATGGTTCATCAGGATTGCTGTCTACCGCATCTTCCATCACTTTGACCGCCATGTCATGTTTCTTCAGATTCAAGGCAATCTCCATGAGCTTAAAGCTCGACTCTAAATGGCTAGGATCAAACTCTAAGACTTTCATATAGGCCTGCATCGCCATATCCAAGGTATTGAAATCGGAAACCTGTGGGTCATCTAATTTTTCATACACTCCCGCTAAATTATACCAAGCAATCGGATCTTCTGATGAAATTTCAATGAGACGCTCAAAGTAGTCTTTCGCCTGCAAATACTCAGCCCTCTCGTTATACAACCGCCCAACGTTGAATAAGGCCAAGACATCATACGCATTGAGTTCCAAGGCCCGCTTGAATTGCGCGATGGCCTCATCCTGCATCCCTTTGGTCCCATAAATTGTCCCAAGATTGGAGTAATACATCGCCAGAGACCGATCCATTTCCACCCGAAGGCCTTCGGCCATTTCAATGGACTTTTTGACCTCGGACAAGGCCTCATCCATACGCCCTTTATTGAAATACAGTTCGCCTAACCGACAGCGCGCCTGGAAATCGTCAGGCTCTTCGCCCAAGAGCTTTTCAAGCTCTAAAATTTCCTCATCAACGGTTAAGGCCTGCTCTTCAGTGGCCACATCACCAGATTTGGCTTCTATCGTTTGGCTTCCAGCAGATTGTTCTTCCATTGCGTATATCCTAACTACGGTGTTTGTTCCCCGAGTACGGGTCGAATTGGTTGATAGAGAATTCCGTCATGAGCTTTGTTACGCAGTCGCCCTAAGCTACCCCGCTTATCGATATTTAATAACATTAACCCAAGCACTACCATCAAGGTCAAATGCGACAATTGAAGGGCATACCCGGCCATAAACATCAAACCCAGCCCATACCCAGCCAATCGTCCAATAATAACCAGTTTAACGACGGTATAGGCCCATAAGGTAAATCCTGCCACATAAAAGGCAAAGGGGAGGTAAAAGGTATAGCCCATCCCCATTTGGAAGATCCATCCAATGCCTTCTCCAGCCTTCCTGACCTCTAGGGCCGTTTCTGGACTCCACAGAGTCAGAAAATAGTCCATAAATAAGAGGAGGAGGAAAACACTTCCCCCACTGATTAAGAGCGTGAGCCCCCATTTTCGTTGGGATTTGTTTTTGGTCACAAATGAGGTACTGCCATAGGCCCAAAAGACCAGAATACTCGACAGGACCATCAAAGCCTCCCCCAACCGGTTCACTTCATGAACCAAGGGCGGAGCGTCCAGAATATTCAGTAACCCATACGAGGTAGACATTGTTTGATAATAGAGCCACCCCGTAATTCCCAGGAAAAATGTCCCAACCATCAGCCGTTGGGTCAACAAGCGGTGGGTCCCAAAATATTCCACTAAGAGAAAGACCAATATCGCAAACGCCAAGATGTTATAGACCACGGAGCCCAGCATAGCCGGCGGAAAAAATAAATACCCCACGGTGCACGCGACTAAGAGGGCTGACAAAGGAATGACGACTTTGTCCCACTGGCCGACCCACAGCTTGGTCCGCATTTTTTGGATTAGCAAGATCCCTAAAATCAGAAAAACGAGGATCGCTGTCATATTCAGAAGGACAAACCCTAACGACGATAAGGTCCGAAATCCAATTCGAACCGCTTCATATTTTTCAGCTAATTTCCCGAGATGCATCCCCAACCGAGAAACTAACCGGTAGAGCACTAATTCAAAAAAGGCCGCAAAGAGCAGACTCTTGAGACCCCATTCAAACAGCAGGCCAGGGTTTTCTAATTTATCGGAGAATTTTTCTGCTGCAGCCATCATATGGAGCCCCTTAAACGATTGGACAATCTCATTACCTTACATCCTGGTACTGTTGGTGGAGCACCGACGTTATACCCCAGAAAGCTGTGCTTCTCGCTCTTTATTGTGCCGGGCAATATAGAGTAACCCATCAGCCATGGAATAATTAAATGGTAGCTCACAGACGACTTCACTAATCTTCTCATAGACATATTGATAGACTTTTTCAGCCTGATCAGGAGTCATGCCTGATTTCACTTCGTAAAAGAACCCAAGACTTAAGTCCTCTGAAGCCGGACGCATAATTCGTTGAACTCCATAGGCTCCAGGATCACTCATAATCGGCGCCTCTTTTTCCAAATCAAACAGGCATGGCTGGCATGAAAATCCATAGGAGGAATTCAGCTTGGTGTTATCCACAATAAAATTCATCGTTTCTAAAGATTCTTCTTCGGTTTCGGTGGGGAACCCGACAATCACATAGCAATGGACAGCAATCCCAATGTCCACACACTCAGAACAGATTCGCGCCACGTTCTCTTGGGTAATACCCTTAACCATAAAGTCCATAAGCCGGGCGTTATAGGTCTCTAACCCAAAGACAATTTTTTGGCACCCTGCCTCACGAAGGGAACTCAAAAGTTCACGAGACAGATTTTTTTCAAATCGAAACTCCGCAGTCCACTGCAAGTCTAAGTTCCGAGAAATCAATTCTTTACAAAGCCGTTTCGTCGGGGAAAGAGCCAGGCATTCGTCCGTAAAGAAGAAATAGGGCGTGTTATGCAGCTTCGATAAGGCTTCCAATTCATCAACAACTTTTATAGGATCTTTTTGGCGGAAATTCTGATGATCCAAGGTCAGGGCACAAAATGCACAATCCTTGTAATAGCAACCACGTGAAAATTGAACCGGCAACACCGTATGGGGAGCCAAGTATTGGTCTAACGGAAAACCTTTATAATTAGGCGCTGGATGTTCTGTGAGATTTTCTGAATAAAATGGTTGATTGACGGTAATTTTTCCATCTTGCCGCCAGATAAGATTAGGAACCTTACTAAAGTCTTTTCTGCCTTCCAATTGGTTGATCATTTCGAGAAGGGCTGTTTCCCCTTCAAACACAATGAAGTCATCTGTGACCTCAAATAACCGGTCACAACGCCTGAGGTTATCCACTAGTCGAGTAAAAATACTTCCCCCAACGGTCACATGAACTTGAGGGAGCTGTTCTTTGATGAGCCGACAGAGAGTAAGTCCAGGGATAATCTGTGAAGTGGCCGTAATCGAAACACCAACAAAGTCTGGGGCATTTTCGGCAAACCCAGGTAAAAAGAATCTTCGGTAAAGATCAAGATAGGGATTTTGGGTTTCGTCATGAATAGCTTTAATAATATCTCGAGAAGAATAGATCGAGTAGGAGAGTTGGTTATCAACTACGGTCATTCGTGTTGGGAAATAGAGAGAAGACACCACGTCCAACCATCGATCAATCACAAAGAGCGATTCACGATACCGATCTTCATCAAAAAACTCTTGGCTACGCAATGACCCCTTGGCACGCTCTATTTCGTCAATTAAATGAGGAAACCGATCTAATGACTCAACAGCTTTAGCGTAATGCTCCTTACTCCCCGGCCCAGTCTCTCCATCAACGGACTGTTCAAGCTTTTTGACCAGGTCTATCAGTTGTTGATGAATATCTAATCCAAAATTTTTTGTTAACATCCTATCTAATAGTTCAATATTCAGATCTCGCTGTTCTTGAACTGGAACACCAGATTGTTCAAGAAACGCTGAAAGACATGGAATACTGAGGTATGGCTGAGAAGGATGCCAGCTAGGAGGAAATAGAAGAGAAATATTCACAGCGCAGCTCCCAGTCTATTTAGGGAAGATAAAAAAACAAGGTTTTTCAAAATACTCTAAATTTATACACCTCATATTCTTATCAATGCAACTAGGCAATGACGTATGAAGTAAAAAATCATCAAATTCTTGACAAACAAATACCCATTCAGAGTTGTGTTTCATTATTAGTAAAGTGATCACATTGTAAATTAAACTTAAAAAAAAACCCCCGGTAACTCTCCCCATCAACTGAGGTGAATCACCGGAGGTTTATTTTGTATGAAGAGTCCTTAAGTTACCTAAAAAGACTCTGAGTAAACTACACTACAATGCTACTTATGGCATTTGAGCAGTGAACCAGGTCGAAATGCCCTTCATGCCGTTCCGTTCTACGTTCGAACCATCCCATACGGCAAAGGCCACTGGGAAGCTCGCACCGGCTTTGAACTGAACATCATTAGGGTCATTCGTCGCCAAGCTCCGCTTCATCACCACGCGCCAGGTTGGACCACTACAGCAGCCACCCTTCAACGCACCATATGGTTCCCATAATCCATTACCCACAACGTCCTGAGATGCTTGTGTGGTCAATGTGCTGAAACCATTGGCATTTAAATCTTCCACAGAACCTACCCGCATATCCGGGTCTGACATGATATTACCCGACCAAATACCAGGGTTGAAGGGGCCTAAGCTCCGTCCAATCCGGTCTGGGTAGGTCACACCACCAGCTGGCTCTTCATAATAGTAATCCCATGCAATTGAAGGATATTGGTTGTCCACATCCCACATTCCTGCAACGCCTCGACCCAAGTCTTTTTGCCACTCTGCGTTCCACCGCCAAATGTTCACGGTTCCACCAGATTGGCCCATACATTGGAACGGAGGCGCCCCAGCTGTTTGCACAGGGAATTGCACCGCCACTTGATCACGGAAATCTTGTGGACCAATGGTGGTGTTATTCAATGTTTGATCTCCCCAATTCGCCCATACGCCAATCTCTTTGCCATTAGTGGCCATTTTGATCATGACGGTTTTGACGGAAATGTTGGGGTGCATAGGAGTGGTAATGGTTTGGCCACTTAAAGGGGCCACGATACCAGGAACTGACTCCCACACAGGATTGGCCGCATCCATAGGAATTGGCCCAGAAATTTTGCCGACCGGGATTGTCACCGGTTGGGAGACGGCCAACGGAATCTGCCCCATGGTAAGCCCTACGCATACCACCAGAACAGATAGAAGAACGCCAAACACCAGTCGTTTGTTACGCGTCTGCACCAATCTCATAATGACGCATCCTCCTTTGATAAAAGATTAAAACCGAAAGGACTGCTAACAACCTGTCTCTTGAAACCTGTTAAATAAATCACAAAATTCACAACTTAAAAATTTAGGCATTACCAGATTGCTCAGAATCTCCACTTTCCTTTTCTAAAAATGCATCTGCACCAACTTCATTCATGAGCATACTTAATTCGTTGCCTTTGTCTTGAGCCCCACATTCAAATGTTTGGCCTTCAGGATTCATATAGATAGCTGGACGATAATCAGTTTCTGAATAGGGTTGTGGAGTGACTCCAAGAAAGGCAATGTCAAAAGCCATCCAATCGCTGGTAAAATCAGCGAGAATTTTATAGAACCCGTAATCAGCTTTTCTTTTTAACATTCCCGAAAATAATGGCACCCAGCGACCAATATGCTCTTTAACAAATTTCTTTTCCGCTTCAATAACCGTCTTCAGCTTTTCTGCACCATCATGAAGAATGGCATACGATTCTTTATAGGCCAAGTAATGCATGAATTCTAGTTCAACACTTAGATGATCTAAACGCTCATGAATATCAGGAGAGAGTTGAAGTCCGAAGGCACTATAGAAACCCGCAATATCGCCCATGACATAGGATTGTCCAAACACGTGATCATTCCCAAACAAAGTTTCGTAAGGTGGGCAGTCTAACGCAATCACATTACTAAAGACTCGTCGATGTTCATCACGCAACTCCTGGATATTCCAATTTTCACCTTCGGATGAAATCCAAGATTCAATAGTATCAAAATGAGCTGCAACCGCCTGTAGGCGTTCTTCGCTTTCCTCTCCACCGACATTTCTAAGCTCTTTCCTTAATCCTTCTAATGCTGTGCGACCATCCTCCACAAACTCACCGCTTTGGAGGTAGTCCAAAAATTCATCATCTTCAGGATAGAGATACCCCCATGAAACGAGCAGATAGAGTTTGCTTCGACATAGCGCACGATCCACTGCAGGAGCATCTTTTGGGGAAATTTTTACGGCCTTTTGGTCGCCAGCTAACGACGAACCATTGGCACTGGTATTTTTCTTTTCTTTCACCACAGTTGCCATATTCCACCTAAAAAAATAATAAAAATCTTAAATCACGTTTTTTATAAATATCAATCACTAAAACATCTTAAATTCACGAAAACGGGAGCAGATCATAGGACAACAGGCCCATGAAGTCAAGACGTGAATACCCTCCAAATGGCCTTTCTCCATCTATAATTTCATAAGACATTCTACACCAAACTTTCGAATCGAAACCTTTGATCAATGGAATACCGTATTTCTGTTAATTCCAAAGGCTTACTTTCTTTATTGCGTATATAAACCTACGCATTGCAACCTATTTATCGCTATGCAATAGCCATCATACCGGAACGCAAGATTCCTCACCCAGCCACCGGATATGGAACGACTCGAATGGCTGCTCGGTCATTGACAGTGCCACAAATATACTGACAGATCCCACAACCCACACACAAGCCCTCATCAACGGCAACAAGAAAAGACCCAAAATCCATGGCAATGGCCTGTGTCGGACACTTGGCCACACAGGCATTACACCCATTTCCTGCCGTACAAATATTTCGGAAGACCTTGGCTAATCCCATGCGGACGTCAGATTGGTTGTTGACGGGGATCAAGGACTCGGTTTCGCAGGCATGGATACAGGGAAAATCCTCACACAATTGGCAAGGAGTTTCTCCTGGATAAATACCTGGAGTTTCCTGAACCAACAACGTTTCAATCGCATCATGAGGACAAGCGTCGATACAATCACCGCATTTCGTACAACGTTCTAAAAAAAGATCCTCTTGCACTGCACCAGGGGGACGAAGCCACCCGGTCTTTTCGAGAACCTTCGATTCAGGTGGTTTCTCGACTGTCAGGGCATCACGATGCTTCACAAACTCTTGGACGGTTGCGCCAATAGAAACCATTGAATGCCGAAGAAAAGTCCTGCGTCCCAGGGCCGGATCGTCGGCAATGTGATCAGATGAATCAGATGCAGCCATCAATGAGACCTAGACGACGCCAGAGGCCCGTAATTTATACACTTCAACACATCGATCACAGGCACCATATTCTGTATCCCACCCTGGGTGATTTTCACGAATAAAATCTAAAACAAACCCTTCTAACGTTTCATCCATGTCCTCTACCCAAGTATAGGTTGGGAATCGACAGAGGGGACAAGGAAACCCAGGAAGCAACATCGGCTTAGTCGGCACATCAGGCACTCCACCTTCGTCAACTTCCACAGCCCGTTCAATAACTCGAGTCGTATCCGAGGCCATTTCGACGAGTTCCGCATGACTTAGATAGTCCGCCTGCCAAATACCCTCAAACACCGATTCCACTTGACCAGGTTGAATTTTTCGATACCAGGAACGAAATTCTCGAAACCGATATTCTCTTGAGAACATGGGTTCTTTCCCAGATCGGGCAATACGACTATCAACATGGATACTCCATAACACTCGATAGCGATTCAAGATTAAATGCTCTTCTCCTGGATTCAAGCCCACTTTCGTATCGGGGTCGTACCCAAAATCATCGTCAAGCATATCTGAAATATGCGTCAATTCATGACGTAAATATCGAGGAATTGCCGGGTCATAAAATCGTCGAGGGACTAACTTAATCCCCACGCCTCTTTTGCCAGCTTCCTCAAATTTCCGAGCCAGCTTCTCTTCCACGACTCCCCATTTCCGTAAGACGTCTACGCCCTCTTGATCTTCCTTCAAGACTCCGCGCACAAGCACAATACCGGTTTTATCTCGAAGAGCTGGGAAATCATCGAATCCATCTCGAAGAATATCGGCAAATCCCCATTTCGCAAATAAATGCTGATAGAGCCGTTTAAATTCCGGATCGCGATCATCAAGGGCAAACTTCTCATAAATCGGATCAGCCAATTCATGAAATTCATTGTAATAGGTCGGATCGCCCTCACGTTCAGTCTTCTCAGCGAACGAGTCGATCACTTCCTGAAGAAGGGCGGGCTGAAAGCGGATTTCCATGAACTAGCCTCCGTGTACGTACTCATCACCTAAAAAATAATATTTTGGCGATAAATCCTTAGCAATACGTGAATAACCTCGAGTAGATGCGTCTTGACTCCCTTCAAAAGCGGCGATTAGTATCAAGATGAATGGATTATAGAAATGGGTTTTCCTATTTGGCAAGGGAAGCCCCCTTCACCCAGGATTCTTAAACGGTTGTTCCACCCTATTATACGTTGATTCATAGCGTACGAAGCGAGGACTTTCATGACTCAGACAACAAGCTCAGATACCTTTGCCCCTCAGATGGGAGCACCAGAAACCGGAATAGAACCTGCTCCTCTCTTAGATTCCCTGTCCTATTGGAAAAATGGCATAAAAGAATTGAAGTCGTTCCGGGGGCATTCACAAGAAATTTGGTCTGTGTCTTTTTCTCCAGACGGGCTCACCCTTGCCAGCGGAGGGAATGACCGCTTTGTTCGTATGTGGGATATTGAAACGGGGCGGCTCATTCGGTCCCTTCGCGGCCATACCGCTGTTGTCCGACAAGTTCAATATAGTCCGGATGGCCTCCTATTGGCCACGTCTAGTGAGGATCGGACCATTCGGTTATGGCATCCCCAAACGGGGGAATCACTCCGCTTGCTCTTTACGCGATATGATCATGCCGTCACAAGTATTTCCTTTTCTCCCGACAGCTTAATGTTGGCACGTTGCGGCCAAAATAAAGATATCAAAATTTGGGAAGTCACCACAGGCACGGAACTCATGTCCCTGTTAGGAAAAGATCAGTTCGACCATAATTGGAGTGTCTGCACCTCCTTTTCTCCGGATGGCCTCCATCTCGTTGCCGGCAGTGATGTCGGCAAAATCAAATTATACGAAGTCCTGCCCAGCGGAGAAGAAAAACTTTCGCTGGACGGTCACTGGCGAGATGACGAGGATGACGAAGAAACAGAAAATCGTGGATTCTATGTGGATGACGCGGGGGGCTTTCAAAAACCCATGCAATATTGGATCGGGGCACTGACATTTACCCCAGATGGCTCAACCATGATTTCCGGCAGCCGCGATTGCTCAATAAAATTTTGGGATATGCCCAACCTGGAAGAACGCCGCACGTTGAAGGGGCATTCCGAATGGGTGAGAAATCTTTTGGTCAGTCAGGATGGGAAAGTTTTAGTCAGTGCGAGCGATGATGGCACGGTTAAAATGTGGGATATCGAGAAGGGCCGCCAGTTTCGGACCATCAAATCCCATAAAGGTCCTGTACGAGGGATCGCACTCTCTGCTGATGGGAAATTCTTGGCCACAGCAGGCAATGACCGGATTATCACTCTATGGGAAGGCGGGGAATAATTCCCCGCCTAGAGAAAAACCAGTCTTCAGATTCGCTCATACCTCATGACCATCATCTCGGTCCGAACCTGCGTCTTCTCCAGAACGGACAATGTCATAGCGTTTACACTTTTCCCAAAGGCCCTTTCGAGACAGGCCCAACACTTGAGCAGCGGTTGTCCGGCTCCATCCGGTTCGCTGAAGTATTTCAAGAATATGGGCTCGCTCAAATTGTTCTCGAGCTAGGGCTAAGGTTTCTACTGTTCCTGTTTTCATGCTTGTTCTTCGGTCCTGGTCCCCACAAAACCCACAATCCTTTTGAGGCTCCCCTCCTGAATACGGGCAGCGGCTTTGCCCGCACAGGTCCGCCACTTGGATTTCTTGCGACTGCTGTGCCAGTGCTACTGCCCGCTCAATCGTATTTTCTAATTCACGCACATTTCCTGGAAATCCATATCGAAACAGCACTTCCCGAGCTTGACGAGACAACGTCTGAGGTTGTTGGTGATTACGAACGGCCATCGTGTGCAAAAAATGTTGTGCCAGAGCCAAGATATCCTCTCGCCTTTCCCGAAGCGGGGGAAGCTGAACCGGGACGACATTCAAGCGGTAATACAGATCTTCCCGAAACCGCCCCTGCTCGACTTCTTTCTTCAGATCCTTTTGAGTGGCACAGACCAGTCGCACGTCGGTTTCAATGGTCTCGTTCCCGCCTACTCGTTCGAACTGACGTTCCTGTAACACCCGTAACAATTTAATCTGGACGACAGGGGAAATTTCTCCAATCTCATCCAAAAATAATGTGCCTTGATGAGCTAACTCAAAACGACCACAACGTTGTCGAAGTGCCCCTGTAAATGCTCCTTTTTCATGACCAAATAATTCAGCTTCGAGCAGCGTTTCGGGAAGGGCAGCGCAACTGACTTTCACTAACGCATGCTTGTGTCTGGCACTATTGGCATGGATAGCATTCGCGATCAATTCTTTGCCTGTCCCACTTTCCCCAACGACTAACACCGTTGAATCGGTGTTGGAGACAAGCTTGATTTTTTCCAATACCTGATGCATGCGTTCGTTTTTCCCGACAATCCCTTGAAAGCTAAATTTATGCTCTAATTCCTCACGTAAAACACGGTTTTCTTCACGCAAGGCCACCATCCCGCAGACACGGTCCACGCTCAACAATAATTCATCCATGGAAAAGGGCTTCGTAATATAATCGTACGCTCCACCTTTCATGGCATGAACGGCAGTATCAACCGAGCCATGCGCCGTAATCACGATCACTTCAGTATTGGGCCATTGCTCTTTACATTGTGAGACAATTTGAAGCCCATCCGCCCCCGGCAATCGTAAATCGGTAATGACCAAATTAAATTCTGACGATTGTAATCGATCCAATCCTTCAGTTCCGGTACTAGCTTCCTGGACCTCATAGCCAACCGCCACAAGGGCATCCATCATGGACACGCGCATAAGCGGCTCATCATCAATGATCAGGATAGAACCGTGGTTCATGAACTCCCCTTCACCATCGAGGGCATGCGAGATCGAACCAATGGCAAACGAACCGTAAACTGCGTCCCTTTGCCTTCTTCGCTCTCTACCAACATTTCGCCTCCATGCCGTTGCACAATTCCCAAACTCACCGACAATCCCAAACCCGTCCCCTCTCCAGTGCCTTTTGTCGTAAAAAACGGATCGAAAATATGCGGGCGCACCTTTGAGGCAATGCCACAGCCATTATCCTTAACGACAATTTCACAGACATCCTCATGTCTTCGAGTCTCAAGACTCACATATCCGCCTTTTTGAAGGGACTGCACCGCATTCAGGACCAGATTCATGATGACCTGCTCAATCATGGCACCATCAACTAGCAAGGTAGGAAGCGTCTCGTCGTAGTGTTTCTTGAGAACGGCATGCCGCTCAACAAACACATGCTCTGTTAACACCACCACACGATCTAAAATAGGATGAAGATCAGCCAACGCTAGCTCTAGCTCCCGTTGCTGCGAAAAATCCAAAAGTTGGCGCACGATACGTTGCACTCGCTGGAGACCATCCTCCATGAAATGCAAATATTCTTGAGCGCGCTCTGGCGTCAAGGTGCCTTTGCGAATATTGTACAGACAATTCAAAATTCCACCTAACGGATTATTAATTTCATGAGCCACCCCGGCAGCGAGTTGCCCAATCGAAGCCAACCGCTCAGAATTTTGAACCTGTTGCTCCAACTGTTTTCGTTCCGTAATGTCTCGGGCAATACCTAACACACCCTGTTGTTCCCCAGCATCGTTCATGAGAGGCGCCACACTCACAAGCACGGACCGCAATTCTCCATGGCCACTCATGATTTCCACTTCATAGACCTGTTTAGCACTCATATCCAATGTTTCCTGCAAATACCGACTTCGAAATCGCTTGGAAAGCAGTGACAAATACGGCTTCCCAATTAAATCTTCTTTTCGATACCCCCAGGCTTCAACCTTGCCATTCAAATACGTGAACCGCAAATCCACATCCAAGGTATAAATCACGTCATTCGCATTTTCTAACAAACTCTCAATATAGACTTTAGCCTGTTCAATTTCCCGTGTCCGCTCGACCACCTTTTCTTCCAACACTTCGTTATATTGCTGCAGCGTCACTTCCAGCGTTTTGTGTTCGGTAATATCCCGCAATTGCACCATGATAGATGAGCGAGGACCCATGTCAATTTGAACGAGATCCATCTCCATAGACTTGATGGTGCCATGCCGATCCATGGTTTGAATTTCTGTGGTCGGGACGGTTGGTTCCCCTTGCCTCACCCGCTCTAACAAATTTTGGCTGATCTCTTGAAAATCTGGTGAGACCACTTTCACAAACGATTCGCCTGCGAAATCCAACGGCGCATAACCAAAAATATCCCGCGCCCGGGCATTGCCATCAACCACTCGTCCCTCAAGATCAACGACGAAAATAGAATCCGCCGCTAAATTAAATAAGGCTTTATACCCTGCCTCCGAATCGGACAATTGTTGCGTTCGCTCTGAAACTAAATCCTCCAATTGATTGGTATAGCGCGCAACTTCACCCTGTAACGCTTTCCTGTCCGTAATATCTCTGACAAACCCTCGGGAAAACACAATGGTTTGCGTATCGGGATCGACCAAAGTCGTGGAATGGATTTCTACCTCGATCATTTTTTGCGATTGCGTGCAAAACACGGTTTCGATGGTGCGGGTCCCATCCACCGCTAACCCCCTCACATAGGTCTTCACAGTCTCTTGTTGTTCGGTTGGAACAATATCCCATAAGGACAGGTCAAGCATATCAACAAGTGAATAGCCCAGTTTCTGTAATTCCGTGCTATTCACATGCACAAACCGTCCAGACGGATCTAACTGATGGATCATTTCTGGAGCGTTTTCGATCAGGTCTCGATATTTCTCCTCTAATCGCCCAATTTCTTCCACTTTTTGGTTCAATTGGGAAAATGACCGTTGGAGATTTCCGGCCATGCCATTAAAGGTTTCAGCTAAGCGTTCAATTTCATCACCCGTACGAATCGCAATAGGTTCAACCAAATTTCCACTACCAAATTGTTCAACGCCCTCTGAAAGAGCCTGGATAGGCTTCACGATCCGACCAGCCACCACGATTCCCGCAACCCACAAGATCACAAAGACGGCCCCTCCATACGACAACACTTTGATCAACAATTGATCCAACGGTGCATAGGTCTCTGATGGGTCCTGACTGGCTAACATTTGCCAGGATTTTCCACCAAAACTTTGAGCCGACAAGGGAACGCCTAAATGCAGTGGCGCATATCCCACGATGGCATGTTGCGCGCCATGAGAATCAGGATCCGCCACTAACCACCCGGCCAAATCTTGCTGAAAGGCCCCAACCATCCTAGCTGAAAGGGCATGTTCTTCTAAGGAAAGCGTCGGGCAAAGAATGGGAATCCCATCAGTCGTCACCAGCATGGCATGACCACTCTTTCCTACTGAGACCTCGGAAATCGAACGAAACAGCGAATCCCGCCGCAATCGGATACTAATGGCACCCACAATCTTCGAACGAGCATCATCCCAAATAGGCACCCCGACATTGAGCACATGAGTCCCGAAGCCAGGATCAAAGGATAAATCGCTAACAAACGCCTGAGTCTCTCCAGATTGCATGACCGCTTGCCACCAAAGACTGCTCCCATGGAAAAATCCCACCTGAGGAAAGGAGCTCAACACCAAGGCCCCTTTATTATCCACCACGACAATCGCTAAATAATCGGATTTTCGAATGGCATGCCATTTCGTGAGATAATCCGTCGCATATTTATTAATAAAGACCGGGAACTGATCCTGACTGGATTGAGCCTGCCAACTGTCTTGCCATTCCTGAATCAGAGCCTGAATTTCCTCGGCGCTTTTATAGACATAGCTCTGATTCGAGTTAATCACCGCACTACGAATAAAGGGGATAGTGGCCAATTGTTGGGCTTCATTAATACTTCGAACAATTTGAGTTTCGACTTTGCGGGCGACTTCAACGGCGATCCCCTTCATGGTGATCCCGGCAGCTTCCCGAAGTGCGCGTTTTTCTTCGAAATAGGTGAGGAGGAGAGAGAGAACGAGAGGGAGAAGACCAACCAGCACGACGGCAAGAATGGTCTTTCCCTTTAATTGGAGGGGGAATCCAAAGCGTGTCACTTTGGTCACATCACATTAACCATAAGAAGAAGTGACTCCCAAAAATCATTTACACTTTGATAATCCTTTCTCCGTACTGTCAAGAAACAGAACGAGAGGATTTATTTGCCTCGGCTTAATAATTTCCCTTCAGCCCCAGGCCACAGGAGAAGGAGTGGGCTCGCCACAAAGATGGACGAATAGGTCCCCACCATCACGCCTAAGAGCAGGGCCAAGGAAAAATCGTGCAGGACTTCCCCACCCCATAGAGTCAATGGGACAAGCACCAACACCACGGTCAAGGTGGTGACTAAGGTTCGGCTGAGGACCTGATTGATTCCGTTGTTAATGATATCGGAGACCGTTTCCCGCCGACGCCGTCGAAGATTTTCGCGGATTCGGTCAAAGACGATCACGGTATCCGTCAAGGAATATCCAGCCAGCGTGAGTAACGCCGTCACGACAAGCAAGGTAATTTCCTTATCCAACAAGAAATAAATGCCCAACACGACCAACACATCATGGAACGTCGCAATCGCGGCAGCCACACCAAAACGAAACTCGAAGCGAACGGCGACATAGAGAATAATTCCAACCAATGAAAGCACGATCGCGATCAAGGCATCTTCTTGAAGTTTTTGCCCAATCGTCGGTCCGATGGATGTACTGGAATCAACCACGAATCCATGATTGGGAAATTCAACTTGAAAGGCTTCAATGATTTGCTTGCTGATTTCATCTTCAATCGTGGTTTCAGTTTTTACACGAATGAGTAGTTTCTGATCTTGAGGAAATTCTTGCAACTCGGCTTCCCCGAGCCCATGTTTCTGCAACGCCTTTCTGGCATCCTCAATACCCAATGCTTGATCAAATTTCAACTGCACCGCTGTTCCTCCAGCGAAATCAATACCCAAATTGGCCCACCCGGCCATGATTCCGATAACCGCCAAAATACCCAGAAAAACTAGAACACCTGATATCGCAAACGCAATGTTCCGCTTTCCCATAAAATCCACAGAGGTTTTTCCCACAATTTCCATCATGGCTGAATCATGCTCCTATTCAACATTCTCATACCACTTAAATACTCAGGGTTTCTAATTTTCGACGATTCATGAAATCAAAGACCACTTTCGTCCCCACAAATGCCGTGAAGAGATTGATCCCAATTCCCAGACAGAGTGTGACCGCAAATCCTTTAATGGGACCAGTTCCAAATAGGAATAAAGCCAGTCCAGTAATCAAGGTTGTCACATGCGCATCCACGATCGTCAGGAAGGCTTTTTCAAACCCAGCATCCACCGCGAGTCGAACAGGCCGACCAGCCCGCAATTCTTCACGAATACGTTCGAAAATAAGCACATTGGAATCAACGCCCATTCCAATCGTCAAAATAATTCCAGCAATGCCCGGCAGAGTTAATGTTGCATTCAACCCCGACAAGGCTCCCAATAACCCGATCAAATTCAACGCCACAGCCATATTGGCGATTAACCCTGAAAGCCGGTAATACACGATCATAAAAATCAAGACCAACGAGCCCGCAATCAACGTGGTGCGCAATCCTTTTTCAATGGAATCTTTTCCAAGGGAAGGGCCCACGGTGAGATCCTGTAGGGTCTTGAGCGGCGCGGGCAGAGCCCCAGCTCGAAGTACCACCGCTAAATCGTTCGCTTCGTCTGTCGTAAATGTGCCACTAATCACGGCACGCCCGTCACGAATGCGTTCCCGAATCTCTGGAGCGGAATACACTTTTCCATCCAACACTATGGCCATGCGTTTTCCCACGTTGGCTGCCGTCACCAGATCAAATTCACGCGCGCCCTTGCTATCAAAGGTCACACTCACCGCAGGTTCATTAAAGTCCCCAATCGACACTCGCGCATCTTGAAGAAGATCACCGATTAAGGCCGCATCTTTTTTCACAAGATAGGGAATGCTATATTTGGTACCATCAAGCGCTTCCTCAACTGTTTCAAATAAAATTTCAGCCCCTTCCGGAACTTTTCCTGCAAACTCTTGCCGAACTGTTTCTTCCTGCCCACGTTCCACCTGCCCAGGAAGATCCAATGCCACTTTTGATTCATGTAGCATTTTAAATTCCAGCAAGGCTGTTTTTTGGATAAGGTCCTTCGCCCGCTGCGGATCTTCAATTCCAGGTAATTGAATCGCAATTTGATTGAGTCCCAACCGCTGAATCAAGGGTTCTGCCACCCCAAATTGGTCAATACGATTCCGGATCGTCTCAAGCGCCTGGTTAATGGCTGATGTTTTGATGCGCTCTACATCATCGGAACTCAGTTCGTATTCTAGACGAGTGCCAAAATTCTTCTGCGAAACAAAACTCGGGAATGACTCATTAACCAGTATCTGGACCTCGTCTGCATCCGATTCGTTTTGCAGATCAATCGAGAGACCACTCAAACCCTCTCGGCTCACAGCCTCTACCGCAATCGATTTTTCGGCTAAAATGTCCTCCACAGCCTTTCGGAAACGATCAACCGCAATCTCCACGGCGCGATCTTCTTCCACCTCCAACACGAGATGGATCCCACCTTGTAGGTCCAATCCCAGCGACAGCCCCTGATGACTCAAGAGACTTTTCACCCCATCAGGTAAGGCTTGGTACAGCCCTGGGATGGAAGGTAACGCCAAAAGACAAGACACGACGGTGACAGTAAGAAGGAGGAGAAATCTCCCACGAAGCTTTTTCATGCAATAACCTCTTGATCCATCATGATTCACTCGATGTACGAATGCTGGAAATATGATCCCGTTGCAACCGAATTTTTGTGTTATCTGCCACTTGGACTGTGGCGGTTTCTTTATCCAAATTGGTCACTGTTCCCCAAATCCCCGAAGAGGTGATGACCTTGTCCCCTTTTTTGAGGCCCTCCAAGAGTTCTCGTTGTTTTTTTTGCCGACGTTGTTGCGGCAAGATCAATAAAAAATAAAACACAATAAAAATCAAAACGAAAGGAATAAGCGACAGCAACCCCGCTGATGAATCCGTGGCAGCCTCTCCAGCTTGAGCCCATGCTTGCGAAACAAAATCCATACTTACCTCAACATGACAAATGGTTTAATGCGAATGTTGAAAAAAGCCACCAGCGGCGTTCTCGCACTGTTGTCGTGCTCACGTACTGGAAGTACGCTCCGCGCGTCAAAAGCGCTGCGGCCTTGCTGGACGACTTTTTTGACCATTCCCGTCGGTTCCTGGCATCGAATGCTTCTAGGACAAATAGGGTTTTTTGTAGAAATTTTAACAGGCCCTTAACATGGAAACATCAATTGACGATGTCCTGAGACAATGGCTCAGCATCCGTCGGTTCACGACGCCGATAAAAATCTTTTCGATAGTCTTCGAATCGATTTTCCCTGATGGCCTGCCGCAATTCGGCCATAAGCTTTCCATAATACCAAAGATTGTGCACAGTATTCAGTCGAACACCTAACATTTCACGAGAAATAAATAAATGCCGTAAATAGGCCCTGGAAAATCGTTGGCATACAGGGCACCCACAGGTGGCATCAATAGGGTTAGGGTCTTGAGTATAGCGTGCCTGCTTGATCAGAACCCGCCCAGTAGACGTAAAAAGCCACCCGGTTCGACCATGACGAGTCGGGATGACACAGTCAAATAAATCCAATCCTCGAGCCACACCCTCCACAAGGTCTTCAGGAAGTCCCACTCCCATGAGATACCGAGGACGGTCAGGCGGAAGGAAGCCCACCACCGTTTCAATCATCTCAAACATGGCGAGCTTTTCTTCACCTAACGAGAGCCCGCCCAGGGCATACCCATCCATACCTAAGTCGACCAATTCCTGGGTTGATTCTTTTCTTAAGTCAGGGAACACCCCACCCTGAATAATCCCAAACATCCATTGATGAGGCTTCTTGGGGACATCAGCACAACGCTTGGCCCAGCGAGTCGTGCGTTTCAGGGCTTCCAGAGCTTGTGGTTTGGTGCAGGGAAAGGTCGGGCAATGATCTAACACCATCATAATATCTGAACCCAGCGCCACCTGGATGCCTATGCTTTTCTCGGGCGAGAGCATATGCCATTCTCCATTAATGTGGGAACGAAACTTCACCCCCTCCTCAGAAATTTTGCAAAGATCGGCCAGGCTGACCATTTGGAAACCACCACTATCGGTAAGAATTCCCCCAGACCATTGCATAAATTCATGCAATCCTCCTTGGGCTTCAATCAGTTCATGCCCAGGTCGAAGAAATAAATGATACGCATTGGCCAAAATCATCTGAAAGCCACAATCACGGACTTCGTCGGGATGTAAGCCTTTCACCGTCCCTTGTGAACCCACCGGCATAAAGGCCGGAGTGTCGATAGTTCCATGGGAAGTAGACAGGAGACCGACCCGAGCCCCAGAGGCGGTGGTGTGATGAACCTGAAAACTATTCGTGCCAAAAGAGGCGATGGATTGCTGTTCAGAAAGAGTCATGCTGGAGTAATCTGAAGATTCCCTACATTTTCTCCGGAGAAGAAATTCCGAGCAAAGTGAGACCATTGCGAAGCACCGTCTGAACCTGTCGCAGGAGAGCCAAGCGGGCTGCCGTCACAGCAGGCGTGAGAAGGTTTTGGTCAGACACTTTTTCTGAACCCAGACCCTTTCCCTTGGTCTCCAATGGCCCTTCCTGGGACTCATCTTCCAAGTTTCCACCATTTTCCAGCGGTGGGAGCACCCGGTGCTTGTTGTAATATGAATGAAATTGCGCGGCAAGTTCTTGAAGGTAAAACGTCACACGATGAGGCTCTAAGGCGACGGCGCTCCCCTCCACAATAAAGGGATATTGCGCCAGAGTCTTGATCAATCCCAACTCTTCCTCATGAAGCAATAACGTGTGATCCACTTCATGAATACCTGGAAGAGGAATTTGGCGTTCCTGTGCAACGCGAAACACACTGGCTATTCGAGCATGGGCATATTGCACATAATAGACAGGATTATCTGAAGACTGTTGCTTCGCCAATTCCAGATCAAAATCCAAATGAGTATCGGCCCGCCGCATGAGAAAGAAAAACTTGGCGGCATCGGCGCCGACTTCTTCCACCACTTCACGAAGAGTCACAAATTCTCCAGAACGCTTGGACATCTCAATCTTCTGCGTCCCTCGCAGCAAGCTCACCATTTGCACCAACACCACCCGTAACGACTCTTTGGCATGACCAAAGGCCTGCACGGTCGCCGACATTCGTGGAATATAGCCATGATGGTCCGCGCCCCAAATGTTAATGAGGGTATCGAAACCCCGTGCTAATTTATCTCGATGATAGGCCATATCAGCAGCCAAGTAGGTATAGTTTCCATCCTGTTTTTTGACCACTCGATCTTTTTCGTCCCCGAATTCAGAAGAACGAAACCACAGAGCCCCATCTTCATCCTTAACCAGATCACGTTCACGCAATTCATCTAAACTCAATTGAACCAGTCCTTTGGAATGGAGCGATGCCTCGGAAAACCAGGTCTCGAAGTTCACTCCAAAAACTGCCAAATCTCCTTTAATTTGATCTAGGAGAATCTGGCTAGCGATTTGAGCACACACCGTTTCCGCCTGGTCTGGTGGATTCTCCAATAAGGTCTCACCATGAGTATGGACGACAGATTCCGCTAACGTTTTAATATACGCTCCATGGTACCCATCTTCAGGAAACGACGAATCCTTTCCCGATAATTCACGATAGCGGGCATACACAGACCGCCCTAACAACTGTAGCTGTCGACCAGCGTCATTAATATAAAATTCTCGAGAGACCTCGAACCCTGTCGTGGACAGGAGTGAGGCCATCGCCTGCCCTAAGGCTGCTCCACGCCCATGTCCTACGTGTAATGGTCCAGTCGGATTCGCACTCACAAATTCCAGAATAATGCGCGTCCCGTTACCTAGGAGACTCGTCCCGTATGAAGAGCCCTGTTCCTCAATGGTTCGTAACACTTCTATCCAACGCAGGGGTTGCAACGTGAGATTCAAAAATCCCGGTGGAGCCACATCAATGCGTTCGAATAACTCAGGAAATTCCGCACGAAGACTCACCGCCAAGACTCCAGCCACTTTCAATGGAGATTGCTTGACCTTCGAAGCCAAGGCCATCGCCACATTGCAGGAAAGGTCACCCCATTCAGACCGTTTGGGGGGTTCCACCATCGGAGAAGGAATCGTCTCAATAGGTAATTGTCCAGACTCATGAACTTTTTTCAAGGTCGCAGCAATGGCCTCAACCACCTGATTTTGGAGTAAGGTCTCCACGCTAATTCATCCTATCTACGCATAAAATAAGGAGTTTTATCCCGCGGCGAATGTAGCACAGCATTTTTGACAAGGCAAGGATTTCAATGGCTTTCAATATCCCAATGGTCGAAACTTCTATACGTCAATGAGGAAACCCTTTTTGCCCCCCCATCCTTCAGCGAAAGAAGACCATCGCCTCATGCCCTAGGATAGAGAAACCATAAGGAATTTGGTAAACGGCTCATTGAGGGAGGGAAGATTGGGAGAACCTTTTTCGTGCAAATTCCAAATCAGCAGGAGTATTAATATTATTAAATGACAATCGAGAGGGATCGATATCGTCAAAAAACTTTTCATCAATGACTTTAACGTTTATATCCGTTCGAACGAATAGATTTTGAATCTTTAAGTCCCCTTCTTCAATCATTTGTTTGACAACTAAAGAACAACGTTTTGAATATCGAGCATGTAATGGTTGTAAACCTGTGGAAAGTTTCACTACCAATACATCACTCGGTTCTTCCAAACATAACCGTTCAATACTTTCCTTGATTAAAAATGGCATATCACAGGCTACAACAAAGACGAGAGAATGTTTAGCCTCAATTAAACCGGTATACAGACCACCCAAAGAACCTTTTTGAGGAATCTTGTCGGTCACTAAACGAACAGGAAGATGAGAACAATCATAATCTTCTTGTGCGGTAACGACGAGCACTTCATCAAATAATGAATGCATTAACCAACAAACTCGATCCAAAAATGCCTCGCCGTCCCAATGAATACCCCTTTTATCACGACCCATTCTCCGACTGGTTCCACCGCCTAATACGACACCTGTAATGTGAGAAAGTTTTTGGTGATTTTTCATAAAAAAAGGGGGTGAGACCTATCCCACCCCCTTCTCCTAATTTTTCCCTGATGTTATTCCCAGGGTTAAAATTTACTTAGGTACCAAGTTCTTTGCGTCGATTTGACCGACGGGTTAAAATCCACCCTTCCACGATAACCAATCCAACCCCGGCCAAAATCGCATACCATTTGGCTTCTGAAGGAATCGGAGGCTCTAATACGAGATAATAGAAAGCTGACACACCCATCTTCCGGCCCACATCACCGTTGTGGCCATCCCACACAAAGAAGTTAATCGGAATATATTTTCCTAACTCAATGTAAGTATCTTCTTCATAATCCGCTTTAAGAGGACGGGATATAATCACCGTCCATCTCCCATCTTTCCATTCGGCTTTTTCCAGCTTGAGTTGCTCAGTGAAATCATCTCGATCTTCAAGATCTTGGTCCCAACCTGTGCCTTCATAAGCCAACAGGTTACCATCAGCCGTCCACTTAGCAATATCTACCGGGAAGCCCTCATCACCCCAGAAATACCGTGGTTTCCGTGGTGCCGGCAATTCTTGAAATTTAATAGGCATTTGAAAGGCTAAACCATCGTTAAACACTTGATAGCTGTTTTGTTTTGAGGCAATGGAGTCAGGATGCGTGCCATCATCATCAAACTTACTCCCTCCTGGCTCCTGCTCTACAATACCGTAATCCTTGAGGTTCACCTCATAAGGGTCCCAATCGACCTCATCCTCTTGCACACTCTTCGTACGATCATCCCAGCGGAACATCATGGTGACATGGGTTTCGTTATACAATGACTGTACCCACATATCATCAATTCGACTAACAAAATTCCGAGGTTTATGCGTAATTTGACCACCAATGGCCACAAGACGACGGCCCTCTTTTTTCCATCGTTCATCATACCATCGAGGATCGTGTTCATCTTTCGGCAACTCCCCTTCCGCAAACTTGGAGGGAATCACAAAATTCACTTTGGGCTTATCCGTCATAGGATCAATCCCTCGCGGTTTAGCTGCAAAGAGGTTCGCCGCTATCTCATCAGTGACATTGCCACCAGCAATATCCACATCTGTGTCACGTTCACAAAGGGAAGCGACATAGTTAGCAATATGCCATCGGTCTTCAACCGTGGTGTTATCCGCAAACGAAGGCATTGGGGTCCCATTGATTCCTGTGGAAAATGTGCGGAAAATGTTCTTCACGTTGTAGGCATCTTGTCGACTCCCTCGGAAGTTCCAGCATTTATGCCAGTCCGCCGGTTGAATCGAGAAGCCCCAGTCATCTTTTAAGTTAAACGCATTGCCATCGCCACGACCTTCAACCCCATGACATTCAATGCATTTATTCTCTATTACAAGCTCCGCCCCACGTTTAATGGATTCGGCTGAATTCGGCACGGCTGCTGCCGCTAACTTATCAAGTTCGAGGACATGTA
Organism: Nitrospirales bacterium; assembly: GCA_965248225.1. Lineage (GTDB taxonomy): Bacteria > Nitrospirota > Nitrospiria > Nitrospirales > UBA8639 > Nitrospira_E. The sequence continues at coordinate 571,948 of CBDFIV010000015.1, read as the reverse complement.
ATTCTTCAAATTCTTCATCCTGCCATGATCTATCCACCACAAGCTCAGAGGTGATAAAAGCCAACACATCACGACGTTGATCCTCACTCAAAATACCTTCCCAAGATGGCATCGCCGAACCCGGAAGCCCATGAGTAACCGTTTGGAGCAAGTCAACATCAACTAATGGCAACTCACCACTAGCTGTGTGGCGAATTTTAAAAGTTCCCGCATTGAAATTTCGAGGTCGTGGCCAGAGACGATCGGCTCCTGGTCCATCACCTGAACCATTGACCCCATGACACCATACGCATTTTGTAAAGTAGACTCTTTTTCCCGCTTCAATTTGTTCAGCAGGGAAAGGTGCTGGCAATTTTTGAGTTATAAAACCTTCTGCTTCTTGGGCCAAAGCAGGACTACTGAATCCCAGGCCTACCATAAGAAATCCAAGAGCGATGAGGCTCGTTGGCAAGGCTGGACGCCATTTGTGGCCCATTTTATCTCTGTTCATTGTTTGCCTCATTGTTGCTGAATTAACTGCATACGTTTGTCTCATGTCCATTAGCTCAGGTCCCCCTTAATCCCAGGTACGCGGGTAATAGCCTGTGTGCCAATATTCGAACATGATCACTTTCCAGATTTCATCAACTGTAAGATGTTGTTCCCATGGGGGCATGACCGAGGCCCAGGGGAACGCTTCGCCAGGCAACCCGATACCGCCTTTTGCAACGCGCCAGAAAACAAAAGTTTCCTGCAACTGGGCAATGGTGCCAGCGTCCGTGAAGTTGGCTGGAATCGGGTTAAAGGCAAAGGCCCACAATCCGCGTCCGTTCAAATTATCCCCATGACAAAAATGGCAGTTCTGGTAAAAGATTTCCCCACCTTCCCGCACATGCTTGATATAGCCCTTGGCATTAGGATCCCATGGATTATCTTCAGAACTATTGACGTCTTTCATGAGGCGCCCCATTGATTGATCGACAATATGGGCATTTGAGTAGGCCGGATCGTACGTGCCTTCCGTATCAACCCTATAAGGCTGTTGCGCTGTTTGAAGCACATAAGTCTTGCCATGCACCTTCGTGGTGGCCGGTGGTGCTGGATGTACCGTCCGCAGCTCAATTGGTTCATCAAAACTTGGTATGAGAGAGCTATAAGCAAAAGCTCCTAAACCTATTGGTAAAAGCAGCAACAATGCGGTTCTCAGTACTTTTGTAAATCCTGTCTTGGCATCCAGAACATTGATGATTGGGCGCTTAAATTCCAACCATTCTTCCTGTGAGCCAGAAACCCACATGAAAATACCACAAGCCGACACGGTCCCATAAATGGCTCGTACACTAAATGGAATAGGTGGATAGATGCGGTACTTCAAATAAAACATATTCACAAAACACCAGACGAGGATACCAGCCCAAAACTTTGGTACCCCAATCCCTGCGCGCTTGAGAAGATAATTGCAGATCGAAAAGAACAGAATGCAGACGGCCAACTCCGTAATCATCTGCATCGGCATGTAGCCTTCTACTAATTTAAGCCACGTCATTCTTCCGTACTCCTATATTCGAGGTTTACACCTGTAGATCAAGTTCTATTCTTTTGCAGGTAGTGGCTGGCCCTCTTTTAATGCCGCCAAATAGTCAACAATTTTATTGAGTGCCCCCCCGGTCAATGTCATTCCAAAATCTGGTGGCATTTGACCGTCAGGGTAATCAGTTACCACATAGGCACTCGGATTTAATATTGATTCGGTAATATATTCTTTTGTTGTATTGGCCTTCCCTGCATAGCCAGGATCTTTCATACGCTTAGGAGCATTAGTTCCCTCCCAAAGCACAGGACCAACTTTCCCCACCGCATCTTTGATGCCGGGGATTGTATGGCATGCTGGACAACCTGCTCCCATAAAGAGGTCGTCATGGGATTCGGTTCCATCCACCAGCATGTTCCCACCCTTTCCTTCTTCATCACCTTCAACTGCTACAGGCCTGTCCGCTTCGGGAATAAACTTTTCGTATGAAGTCACGATGGCATCATACCCAGGGGACTCGACCCCTTCCCGGGTGTACATCCACGTATCAACAGCAGCCAATTCACCCAGTTGAAGAGAAATCGGTGGTTTATGAATTCTTGGCATAGGACTGACCGTATCGTTTGATCCCTTTACACCAAAACCTGGAACGACAAAACAACTCGGACAAGCATGAGATTCAGCAATATATTCTTGGGCATTTGTTGCTGTCCCTGATCCCTCAAAAGATTCTTTTTGTTCCGTATTTCTCGCCGCTGCATCATTCATATGATAAGTGGGGGCTTTTAATTGCTCAGCAGCTCGAGCAGGAATATTAAAAAGATTAGGCGCTCGCTCACTAAGAAAACCCTTTTGAAAGCCATGACATAATGGACATTGGCCTTTGCCAATGGCTCCTTGAGTTTTGCTTTGACCAATTCCGCCAAAGATGATTTTTTCACCTTCATCTCCCAATTGCTGAGGAGACATACTTTGAAAGTCTAATTTTACAACCGGAGGAGGAAACCCACCTTCCACCTGAGGAAGCCAATTCCCATAGCCCGATAAGGCAGCAGCCACAAAAAACATAAATCCCCCGATTTTCATCAAGGCACTTATATTTACGAAATATAAACCCATAATGAATGCCATGCTTGTAATCATGACCAATGATACAGGTAGCATTCCTGGGTTACTTTCAAAATTATGGGCATAATTTGAAATACCAATTAGCGCTAAAAACATGCACAAAATTCCAATCAATGTCTTGAATGTCGCGCTTTTCTTACTAACCGGATCCTTAATGGTCGCTTGAAAGTAGATTAGAAGTCCGACCAATGCAAGCATAATTGGCCATCCCAAATCCCATGCTCTACCGATTAATTCAACCACTGTTTACTCCTCCAACTTTTGCCCCCCAACGAAGGGGGGCATATAATTATTGGTTAAAACTATTATTCATTAATGACCAGTTGCCGGCTGCGGGGATGCCCCAGCAGGAATGGGCTCCGAAACTGGGCCCTTTATGACTACTTTCTTGGCACCTAGAGTTCCGAGCCAGAAGACAAACATGATACTGATCCAGAAAAATAACACGTTAAAGGAAATAACATTAGCTGCGAAACCAATGGTATGGGTATAGGCCCAAGGAGAGTTGTCTCGCATGACTTCGTTGACATGCCAAAACAATCTCACCGATGAACGAATATACCCCATCAAGCCCATCATCCAAGTGAATGCCGTGGCCAACATGATAATCGCATATTGGGAACGGGGCGGTATTTGACCCCATCGAATGGGGCCAAGCTCCCTTCCACCTTTTAACATGGCCAAATTTAATGGCGTCATGAGAAGTAAGCAAGACAAGGTCCCAGCCACCTGAGGTACAGACAACCCAATTCTCACATTTGCTGGAATGAAATATCCATAGACGGCGAGCGCAATATTATTTATTTGGGCAACTACAAAAAAGCACCCCATAAATATATTTCCGAATTTCGACCAGCTCACCGTGGGTACCTTATTCCCTCGCTGATACCAAATAAAGCTTAGAATAGTCGTCATAATAATGGCATTAATTCCACCATTTTTAGCAGACATCACACCATAGTTACCCAACACCGGATGTTGTTGACCTCCCATAGCTTTCAATTCAGCAGGAGACATAACGATCGTATGCGGCGTAATGAATACAAGAAGACCTACGACCAATATAAACACGAGATACTTAATATACTTTTGAAATCTTTCTCCTCCCGTCATCCGCCCTAGGGCTTGCCACAAGTAATAATTTGTGGTGAGGAACAAAATTCCAATCATCGTGGCTTGAATTATAAACAACCACGCCAACAATCCACCCATCAAGGTGATGCCCATTTGCTGTCTGTAGGCATAGACCTCTCGCATCAACCAATAGCCCGCAAATGGCAGAGGTATGAGGAAGGCCACACCTAAACTCATGGCGATATAGCCCATCCAATCATAATGAGCACGCTCTTCATCTGTCGTTGATGAAAGGAATCGATAGGCTGCATACGCTGCCACAACACCACCACCGAAGGCCATATTCCCCAGAATTCTATGGACATTCAAAGGATTCCAAAGAGCGGTATGCAGCACATGCCAAATGTTCCCCAAATAGCGTCCCTGTTCATCAACGCCAGCAGGAGACATCATGAAGGCAATCCAGGAATTGGCCAAGAACATCAGCACGGTTCCGATGACATTCAGGATGACACACATGCTTAAGTGAACCCACTTCAGCACGCCTTCCCTCATTTTGTCCCAGCCATAGTAATAGATGTAGAGGACCCCACTTTCCGCAACGAACGTCAACGCATAAATGTGCATGACTGGGCGGAAAATACCAGACAAATAACCAAAGAAAGCGGGATAAAGCGTCAGGAAGGTAAAGATGAGAATTCCACCAAGAATGGCCGTCAGGGAATAGGCCGTTAAACTAATTCTTATAAAGTCATAGGCCAATTGATCATACTTTTTGGCCATGGCCTTATCCTTGCTAATCATGCCCGCAAACTCGATACACATACAAAAAATCGGAACCGCGAGCACAAAGCTGCCATAATAGAGATGCTGTTGATTAGCTACCCACAGGAGAACTCGGCTCTCAAAGTTATACCGAGGATAAAATGTTTCATTATCCGCAGTAATAGGGGCAGGCATACCAATAGCTGGACCTTCAATCTTGTAATACACATCGCGGCCCACTTCCACCTTTACTTCTTCACCTTCTACGCCTTCACCTGCTTCTGCAGCTGCAGCTGCCGCTGCTTTCCGCTGCTCTAAAACTTCGGGCGGTGGACCACCGGCGGAACCCCCACCACCACCAGCCAATGCCGTGACCGACAAAATTATGGGGAGCGTTAAAAACACTCCAGCCACAATCAATGCGGTGACAGCGGAAAACCTCTTTTTACCTCGGGTCATTGGAGTGAACAGGCGACCCATGGACCTACCTCCTTTGAAAACGTGATGTTGGTACAACTAAATTTATTCTTTGATAACTTCGCATTTCGCTTTTTCATCATGCTTGCCTTAAAAAAACTACAGCTAAATTTGATCACCTAAACATATAAAAAAAGTCTAACCCCTGAGAATCCATAAGCAACCAATCTACACCGATGAAATACGCTAAACAAATGGCGGTAGAAATTAAGACATATACAACAGTCATTAGAATCCTCCTTCAAGGAATTCAATAAATTTACATTCAAGTTGGAAGTGCAAAATAATCAACAAGGACACTGAATGCCAGCAAACCAATAAAAAAACCACAGACTTACAGCGCAAGTCACATAAAAAATCGCTTTCCCCACTTGGGTCTCTATTCTCGTTGCTTCTCGAATTGGTCCTGCCTCAGCCATTGTTCACCACCCCTTGATTAATACACGTTTCTATTTAGATAGATACACCTAAAAAATTTCATTGACAGATTCTCAAATATCATGGTATTTCAAATAATTATTGCTTTCGTAAAAAAAGGAAAATTCTATGCGTACCAATGCAAAAGTGTTCGACATTATAGTTTTGGCCGGAATGGTTGTCAATATTCTCCTGGCCGTATTTCTCATCCTTTACTACTTCGATTTTCTTGGATAACGTTCAGTAATTCAGTAGCTAAGTTTGCCGCCTCCTTGCCCTGTTTTGACCTGGCACACCGGAATCCAATCGTTTCATCGCGGAAATCTGGAACAATAAAACTTCGATTGGTTATGCGTAAGTCAACGCCTTGACTCGTATACCCTCCGCCACGCATCGTTTTATATGTTGAAACGGGTTGAGAGCGGGCGCCGCCTGGCTTTACGGCCCTGTTGTAGATATCTTCCACGTACCAATCTTCCACCCACTCCATGACGTTTCCTGCACCATCATACACTCCATACATACTTTGATCTTTAGAGAAACTTCCCACCGGTGCCGTGACCTCATAGCCATCATCCCCCCCATCAAAGTTAGCTGGAAACCCCTCTCGGCCTTCACCCCATGGCCAGGTTCGACCATCTGAACCTCGGATCGCTTTTTCCCATTCTCGCTCAGTGGGAAGACGCTTACCTTTCCATTCGCAATAGGCTACGGAATCATTCCAGGATACGTAGGAGACCGGTTGATTGATTCCGCGAAGAGCTTCGAGCTTCCTGGCATAACGCGATGGCGGACCAGGCTGCCGATGCCCTGTCTCTTCCACAAACTTCATATATTGCTGGTAGGTGACTTCATACTGATCAATCCAATAAGTATCCAGGGTTGAAACATGCTGCGGTTTTTCATTGTAGCCCCCCTTGTTGCTACCAAGAATAAATTCCCCAGCTGAGATTTCGACCATTGTTTCTTCTGAAAGCTTGATGTTTGTTTGCGTTGAGGGGGATATTGTTTTTAATGGAGTAACTGAGGAATCAGGATCCTCTATTGGAAGAGGTGGGCCTTTGAAAATTCCCATAATAGGCAAGCTGCACATCACCAACACAGCAATGAGAAAGACGACTTTAAAACGAGTATCCATGATGAGGCCTTTAGTAAAATCAAAAACCTCGACGAGAATGCTGAAATACCCTACCTAGGTCGAAGGGACATTACTCTTTGGAGGATCCGTTGCACAACGAAACCCTACCGTCGCATCGCTCCGCCACATCTTAGCTGAAAATCTCTTGGTAACGCGCGCGCCCAATCGAGATTCTCGCCATGAACCTCCACGAATCACCTTAAAGACATCATCCGTTTTAGGACCTGGTGGATCACGGTACGGGGCTTCCTGATAATAATCAGCCGTGTAATCATCGGCCACCCATTCCGCGACATTACCTGTAACATCATAGAGCCCGAAAGGGCTTCGCCCCACTTCAAACGATCCGACCGGTGCTAGATATTGGAATCCATCGTCTAGGCCATCTACGTTTGCAAATGAATGTTCAAATTTATTTCCCCAGGGGTAGCGCCGTTTGCCTTCACCCCTAGCAGCTTTTTCCCATTCGGCTTCCGTCGGTAGCCGCTTACCCGCCCAGCGACAATAGCCAAAGGCATCATTCCACGTGAGCCCCACCACGGGGAAATCAGGACTGATAAGTTTTTCGATCTTATCTTCAAACACTGGTACTTTTGGTTTGTCCCGCTTGGTCATGTTCACAAATCGTTCGTACTCCCCTTGGGTCACTTCTTTCAGATCCATATAAAAAGTTTGAAGGTACACAGGATGAGCCGGCCCCTCATCTGGATCCCCATCGCTCACGCCCATGGTAAAGGGACCTTCAGGGATTTCTATCATCTCTCGATTATCATCCCCAACAAGCATTTTATACATCGAAAAATCCTGAGTGGGCATAGGCTGAAGAACACGCGCCTTAGCGGGACGGCCTGCCATGAACGCTTCCATCTCACGTTTACTCTTAGAGGTCTCATACACGAACAGCACCATCATCCCAATAAACGACCCAAAAACAAAAATAATCGAACCAATGAGGACTTTATTATTCTCCATCGGTCTACCCCATTCCTTTATCAGATTCAAAAAACGCTAGTAAGACGTCATACATTTTGATCATTGAGGATTCGTCGATGACTCCCCAGACGGGGTCGACACAGATTCTTTTCGTTGTTGCAAAAGATCGAGCAGCATCGAAATCCAGATTCCCAAAAAACCGCCCATCGCCGCACCAGAAGAAGCCCCAACGGAAAGGGCATCAACCCCACCTAAATTCCACGCTAACAATCCTCCCAAAATCGTACCCACAAAAATACTCACAAAAAATCGTCGTCCTCCAAAAAACCCAACGCCCCCCCCCAAGCACAATCCGACGACCAGAGCTGCCGGGAGAAACCCCACGCCCATGGATAGACCCGTTAGAACCCCAACCGTCCCTAAGACTAGGGCTCCTAACGCAACATCAAATATTTTTGATGGGGGCATCAGCTTCTCTCAATATAAAAACTTCTACCTTATTCGGACTCAACTCGGAGCGAACCAAAATCAATTTCTACCGCTGAGCCCCCTAACAACGAAATTCCCCAAGCTAAAGCGGCAGGTTCATGGTTATGGATCTTCAAAAAGTCTTCGTAGACATTGACCCGCTCCTCCACCCATTTGCCAAGCGGCTCTGCCCCACTCCGTATCACAATTTCCGTCGAACTAAACATGCCGCCTTCTTTAATTGATCCGACAGGCAATGTGGCACTCCAGACATATTTAGTATTCACCGGAATAAACATCATATCCGTATCTAAGGAAGGGTACACGGCCGCTATAAATCCTGCTCCCTCAGGAACCGCCTGGAGCCGCCATCGCCACACTAACACCGGATGCGTCTTGGGATCCCAAGTCATCTGCTTGGTATAGACACGCTGACTGGCGTTCTGAGCCCTGAGAAAAGCAACCCCTTCTTCTTCTTGAATCATGTACGTTTCATGCGCCGTCACCACGCTTCGTTGCGCTCCCCATCCTTTTGGAAAACCTCTTTCACCTGGATTTCCAAAATCTTCGATGAGGATTGAATCCTTTGACGACTCCGGGTTTGCCGATTCCTCTGCCCATGCGAGACCAGCTCCATTCATACCCACTATCAGCACGAAGCACGATAAGGAGACACACAACATATGAATCCATGATTCACGCAAACGATGTCGTTGTTCATTCAAATCTAGAGTCATGCTGATTCCTCTCGTGAAAGGACTTGAACCACTGGAGTCGATCGAACAGACTGAGCCGTCCGTTGCTCACTCACTCGATGATCCCACTGGCTGAGCCAAAATACGAAAAACACTGCTGACCAAAAGGCAAGCATATTAATCGTCACCATCTTCGCCGCAAATCCAATTGTAGGCGTGAACGCCCATGGAGACTCATCTTGCAGCAACTCATTGACGTGCCATTCCAATCGACCAGCCGACCGAATATATCCCATGAGTCCCATCACCCAAGAAAAAGCCGCCGCCACAATAAGCAGCGCCACCATGCCACGCGGGGTAATGTGCCCCCATCGGATCGGACCAATGACCTTTGAGTCCCGCAGCAGCAAGTAATTCAGAAGGAGCCCGCCAATCACCACCGTCGCGGTTGCGGCCCCTTGCGGGGTAGATAGGCTCACTCGCACATTCGCCGGGATATAAAATCCATAAATGGCTATTCCCACAATAGTCCCAATACCCGAGACAAACAACAGGCCCAAAAGAATATTCCCCCATGATGCCCATGAAACTGTCGCAATTTTATTAGCACGGCGATACAGAATAAAACTCAGAGCCGTCAAACAAATCATGACATTAATTGCACCGTTTTTGGCAGACATGACCCCAAACTGTCCGATAACTGGATGTTGAGCACCGCCCATTGCCTTCATCTCGCTTGCACTCGTGGCTATCGTATGAGGGGTAAACCACACGATGAAACAGGCCATCAAGGCAAAGACGATGGCTTTAAAATAAGGATGGAAGCGCTCACCTCCCTGCAAGCGCGCCAAGGATTGCCAAATATAATAATTGATCCCCAAAAACAACACACCAACCGTAATCGCCTGGAGAACAAACAACCACGATAACATCCCGCCCATCATGGTGATACCCATTTGCTGCCTGAATTCAAAGACCGCTCGCATCAGCCAATAGCCCGCAATCGGCATGGGCAACAACGCACACACCATCACCACCATAAACACATACCCTACCCAATCATAATATGCGCGATCTTCTTCAGTCTTCGCCATAAAAAATCGATACGCCGCATAGGCCACAACCACCGAGCCACCCGACATAATATCCGCCAAAAATCGATGCGCATTCAGGGGGTTCCAGAGAGGTGAGTGCAACAAATGCCACACATTCCCTAAAAAATGCCCTTCAGCATCCACACCAGAAGGGGCCATCATAAACGAGGCCCAGGCATTAGCAGACACTAAGAGAATCACACCCGTCGCATTCACTGCCACCCCAATAGTCATATGAATCCATTTTAAAGAGCCTTCTCTTAATCGATCCCACGTATAGTAATACAGGGCAAGTAACAATGCCTCTGCCACAAACACCCCTGCATACACCGGCATCAATGCTTTAAAGGTCGAGCCCATATAATTCATGAATCCGGGATACAAGGCGATAAAAAGAGCCAGCATTACCGAACCCAACACGGCGGTAATCGATAGAGACAGCAATCCCACTCGTAAAATATCGTGGGCTAACCCATCGTACTGTTGGCGAGCCAATTCCTGTTTCCGCGTCACCCCTAAAAATTCGAGCAGAAGACTAAATATTGGGAGGGCTAACACAAAACCACCGAAGTACGTATGCTGTTGAGTGACAAACCACACAACTAAGCGATTGTTCACGAAAGGAATATTGGAATAGCTCCGAGGGCTTTCCGCAGCTGCAGGGCCATCAATGGTCCCGAGGGTTTGATAAAACATATCCTGCGCTTCATCAACAACAGGAGGTTGTACAGGCTCCACAGCCCACACCAAACCACTAGAAACGAGGAAAAGAACCAACAGAATCAAGAATGATTGGTGTATCCGCACTATTTCACTAAATCGCCGTGTGAAACTAAAGGAGGAATTGATTCCGGAGTTTTTGCTTGCTGCAGCATCCCCATGACAAACGGACATCGTTGAATATTTTCAGGAATGGTGACAACCCGAGCTTCATAGGATCTCCGCCATCCCAGATAGACCGAATAGACGGACATCACTAAACCCGTACTGGCCGCTATCGCCACAAACCCCAGCTGCGAGATCTCTCCCACTCGAAAGACATAGGATGCAGTCCCCACCAGCACCAAGAAATACGTCAGTGCAAATGTCACGCTTGGCCACAGCCAAAACCATAAACATGATGTCCATGTATGAGACTTGCGTTGCCCGTCTCTCTGTTCAAAAATGGCCTCTCCGGCAAAGAACGCAAGCAAGCTGAGCGATCCCACGACTAATGGAACGAGAACCGATTGCAGGATAGGCTGCCAAGTGGCAGAACCCAAGTCAAATACAACCCATGAACTGATGATGCTTGCAACAATGCCTAACCCTCCCCATTTGATCACAGTGGCTGACTGTTGCGGAATCCATTCTCGTAACGCCTCTCCATTGGGAAAGGTTGGCACGACGGTACCTTCCTGAGACAAACGCTGAACCAGGCCAATCTCGAATGCGTCTCGAGTGACGGAAGTACAGGGAATGATCATCGCCATCATGGCAGGCCCTTCAGGATGAAGGAGAAAATCGTAGCCAACAAACACCTGCAAGATGGCTAACACTAAAAGGGAAAGCTGCATACCATAGAAGGCTCCGACCCAACCGACGAGCCAAAACCACCGCTTTAGTCCATCCTGGCGAAAAGACTCTTGCAGAGAAATGCCTCGCCCTTGTCGATACGCCCAAATCGCGGTTAGCGCCGACACACACCCACTCAACCCTAATAAGACCAAGGGTTCAGAGAGAGGCAAGACATCTTTAAGCAGACGATAAATCCCAAATGCCACAAGCCCAGGAACCAACATCACGATGCGCTTGCGTTTACGAACAGGTTGATCCGTCACTAGAAGGTTCAATTGTGGAAGGACGCGTAGAGAAAGTCGATGTATCATTAAAGGAAATGTTTCGTCGCGTTACCTGGCAGATATGAAGCAAGAGCCATCGTGGATCAGAACCCTATGATCGTCCAGTCGCCATACCAAAATATCGGGTTTTGACTTCTTCCATCAGCGCAACCGTCACTTCTGGCATTCCACGATCAAGAGCTGTACGTTCTAATTCAGTCTTTGCCATCGTGCGGATACCAGAAGGCACATTTGCCAATCGACGCTCCGCATCAGGGCTCCATTCCACCATCCCCTTGTTGCGCGCAGTCACCAGTCGGGAATAGGTCACAACCTGAAAATGCTGCTCACGGGAAAACGTCTCGACTTCATCACGCACTAAATGCGCCAAATATGGTGGCAATCGGGAAAGATGATACTCCGCCTCATCGCTCCATGTGTTTACTGGAACAAGAGGATCAATTTCTTTGAGTGACCCTTCCGCACCGACAGCCCACCCACATACCTCACAATGAAATCGTGCAAACACCTCATCAGATGCCAACTCTTCAATTTCCTCCACACGAAAAGTCTGTTGGCATCCACACAGCACAGTAAGCTTATCCAATTTTCCCAGGATACAGAATATACAACAATGTGTAAGTGGCCGTTCCGGTCACAAATAACACACAATAAATCATCATCGTGAATTTCCCCAACACTTGATGACGACGCTCCCCATTCGGCCAAATTCGTTGGATCAAAATCTCAATTCCAAACACCATCGCAATAATAAGAGCCAAGCCAATATAAACACTCAACTTGCCCAGAGAAAATCCCGACGTCATCACACGCGACAAAAAGAACAACATGACTAATGTCGTAATGCCTCCGAGAATCGTCACAATTCGACGCCCGGATGTCTGCAAAAGTGCATCTTTCAAAACCCGACGCCCATCCATGAACGCTTGCGAGCGAAACCCCAAGACCATCATATAAATTGCCATGATCAAGCCGATCACGACTAAGAGAATGTGAACGGTTAACAGAGGGATAAACACATTGTCATACAGAGCCTGCGAACCCCCGAACCCTTCCTTCCCTTCAAATGCTAAGACGCCTAAATTTCGAAACAGATAATAACTCGTAAAAAAGGCCAACATGGCGATCATTCCGCCCAGCATGAGCCAGTGATGATGATCCGCTTTCTTCTTTCGAGCCTGCACCCATCCCACAATAAACAACAGGGTGAAAAATGTCGCCATGAATTGACTGACATCCGCCCCCATGGTCGCATGAGTCCCCAAAAACCCTGGCTCCCGAAGCCATGCCGCGAGTTCATACATATCCCTGTGCCCATCCCTTCGTCATTTGGTGCCTTGAATCATGGCGCAAGGTTCTAATTCTTCAATTTCCTGAAAACCCGCTTGTTCCATCCATTGGCGAGATTCGTCAATCGTAAAACATTCCCCTTTTTCAGTATTTACCAAAATATGAACCGCAAAGGCTGTCGTCCATGCCGGACTGGTTCGAGAGGGATCTAAAAATCGATCTTTAATAATCAATCGTCCACCCTCATTCAAACAGCCCAAGATTTTCTCAACTAATGCTGCATTGGCCTTCCCATCTTGGTAATGCAGAATATCGGACATGAGGGCGATATCATAGGAACCCTGAAAGGCATCTTCATGAAAATTTCCTGGCTGCAATTGAATCCGAGAGGTTAAGCCTGCTTCATCGACACATCTTTTTGTCACTTGTAAGGTTGCAGGGAGATCAAATACAGTCGCGGTCAGTTCTGGATATTCTCGACAAAATGCGATGGCATTGGTTCCAGCTCCGCCTCCGATATCCAACATTCGGTTCGCACCAGTGAGATTCAAACGTTGAGCCAAGGCAGGACCACTCCCACGACCAATACGATCCAACACTGTCAACACCTGTGCCCCCAACTCTGGATTCGTCTCAAACACATGCTGTTTTACGGGCGAATCTCCCGTTTTGACAGCCTGCTCTAACTGACCCCAGTTATTCCATTCAGCATCATGCAAAGTCAGCAAATGCCCCACATACTCGGGGCTGGATTGTACCAGATATCGTTCGGCCACAGCGGTGTTCGCGTACTTTTTATCTTCTTTAGCTACCACACGCATGGCCACTAAGGCATTCATCACCAGTTCCAAAGCACGGAGGTTCAACCCTCGCGTTTCAGCCATCTGCTGAATCGTCAAGGAAACCCCTTTGAGGGTGGAGAACAGATCAAGCTGAACGGCGGTGAGAAGAATTTTTGTTTCCCAGTAGTAGCCTATCTGGAAAATATCAGCGAGGGATAGCTCACGTGGCACACAAGGCCTCAAACTCAAAATGGTGCATAATCACTGATTATTCGTCCTCGATCTTAACGGGGACAATTGTTCTATGGCAAGAAACCCCGTCGAAGAAACACATAAAAAACGAGGGCAACTAGCGATTGGCTAGTTGCCCTCGAACTTCGAGCATTCTCTAAGAAAAATAGCTCTTATTTGATCTCGAAATTGGCTTCGGCTGTGCCACCATCAGCCACTTCAACTTCCATCGTCATAGCCTTTTTCCCACGGGCTTGTTTGGCTACGGAAGGATGGAACACCGCGACGGTATGCTTGCCAGCTGGCACATCTTTAATTTCGAATGTCCCATCGGCGCCAGAGGTTCCATAATGAGGGTTTGTCACAGGCAAATACCAGGCTTGCATAAACTCATGTTGGTCACATTGTAACCGTAACACAGACCCTTTTTTGGCAAATTTCAATTTCACCTTCTTTGACAAGTTTGATCCTTTTTTGGCCAACCCAATATTAAACTCTGTACTGGACTTAGCACCCAATTGATCAAAGCTATGGGGATTATGCAAAACCCCTGATGCAGACTTGGGATCATCTGGATCGGCATCGTTATTTTCCACATAAAAGAGGCCTTTGCTCACGGCTACTCCGGTAAACGGTAAGAATTCGCAAAGCTCAGCCATCACCTTTTGGGCAGGTGCCTTTTTAAAACCCGCCATCCAATCCTTATCCTTAATGCTGGTGATAGCCACCACAGCATTCTTCAATCCTTTACTACCATCCACTTCCACTTCATTCAACAGGCGAGTTTCACCATCCGCACTTTTTTGTGTATTTTTTTTGCAAAAGTCCACATTCGGGAATTTTGAAAACGCAAATTCTTTTGGGGGAGGCACTTTCCCAGTAAAGGTGACTTTTCCTTTAATGGTTCCACCCGCTTGGGCAACCAGCGGGGCAGCAAGTAGCAGCCCACCCATTAATAAAGACAAAGTTAGAGACTGACGTTTCCTCATAATTCTTCCTCCTAGTTAAGAAAATTCGTTTCGGTGACGAGGGTGAATGAACAAATTGGATGTGAGTGATATCAGGCTGCCTTCTGTATCCCGGCCAGATTCAGACAAACAACCTTGGTATGATTGAGTTATAACACCCACTTCCATATATATCAGGAATAAAAAAAACCTGTCAAGAAAACATCGGCTAATTAGGCCATTTGGACCGACCCTTAGGCCTTTTAGTTCAACTGAAATACCAGTTGTTCAAATTTTTGGTTCAACCCATTAATCCAAAGAAAAAGACTGAATCCCAAGAATGCCTAGAGCTTCCTAGAGAACCGGTTCTCTCAACACCTCTAATAACTCCTGCAACCGATCTTTCATCTCTCTCGCTTGATTGACAGGTGGCAAACACAATTGATCCGTACAGATAAAAGCTGAGGGCTTATCATCATACGGAAAGGTAATTTCATCCCATTTCATCGGCCCATATTGTGGATCGAATTTTTTGACCATCTTGCGTGGGCAGTACAGGCGTCGGGCTTCTTCCCACAGAGCCTTGGTCCTCATATCATCCGGCATTCCAACTACGGCAATATGTACAGGTGGCCGAAACCATTCATCAACGGCTAACCCAATTAATGAAATGGGAAGTGGTTGCGGGGTCCCCACAACAGACTGTAGCGTGCGTTCCGCCGTCAATCGATACTCATCCCTCTTCGTGAGATGATAAAGTTCCAGATAGAACCTGGCAGCTTGAATATTCGCACGCGCCGGCTTTATGGGAATGTTTAAGAGGCCCAAACTGTCGGAAGACTGTGGCCGATCAAAAAATCCGGTACCTTTCGCATCTCCCAATAACGATTCCGTGGTCTGGGCAAGCGCTTCGACTTTCCGTAGAAACTGCAGATCTTCCGTGGCACGAAAGGCCTCCAACAAGGCCCGTCCCAATCGAATGTGGTCCGATAACATTCCATGAAGGTTTAACGAATCATGACCGGTTCCATGGGCCAATCCCTTTTCGGCATCAAACCGCTCAGCAATAATTCGTTGCAGAACCGTGATGGCTCTCTCCTGCAACTCTGGCTTTCCTAACCCCTGCGCGGCGTGAAGATACGCCCATGCCATATCGGCATTGCTACCCGTATATATTCTGCCATCCACCAAGGGCATGCCTTGAGCCTTACGCCGGATCCTTTCCCAAGAGAAATAGTCAGCTCCTGAAATGAAAGTTTTTCCGTTTTGATCCCGAACATCAGCATCTTGGCTTTCAAAGAACTGACCAGTTTCCGGATCAGTTAAAAACCTTTCCACATACTCAATAATTCGTCCAGCAATATATTTATATTCCGTATTCCCCGTGAACTGGTACGCCCTGACATAATTGTGAAGATTTGTGGCCTGAACCGTCAGCATTTTTTCAAAATGCGGCTGGCTCCAATCGGCATGTTCCGCATAGCGGTAAAAACCACCCCAGACCGGATCAAGCAAAGCCACTTGCTTCTCTAATGTGGTCAAACCCATGTTGATCAATTCCAGATCATGCTCAAAGAACCCATAGGCCAGAGCCATTTGAATGGCTTCGGGCTCAAAAAACTTCGGGTGATCTCGGAATCCTCCATTCACGGAATCAAACTCTTTTTTCATCATGTCTACGCTGTGGCTGGCCATAGAAGGACGAAGTGTCCCATTAGGAGGTTCATTGGTTTGTACATGTTCTTTCACACGATCCCACAACTGGGCAGCTTGCTCGCGTAGATCTTCTTTTTCTGATTCATACAACACCTTAACCTCTTGGAGAAGTTCGACCATCACCTCTGGTTCAAGCGAGTTCGCTTGAAAGAGAATTTCTCCAGTTGGCAGGAGAAGACTGGTCGTTGGCCATCCACCTGTGCGATAGCGGGATTCAAGGTCAGGCCGTTGATCGGTGTCGACTCGAATCGCAATAAAATGGCCCTGTAGTAAGGTGAGAACCTGTGGGTCGGCATACGTTGACTGATCCATGACATGGCAGGCATGACACCACACAGCCGTCAGATCGAGAAGGATGAGTTTATCCTCTGCCTGCGCTCGATCAAATGCCTCTGGCCCCCATTCATACCATTGAATCTCCGATTGATGATCCGGCTCAGCTTGGTGAGAGAACGCAACATGTTCCGCATTGAGGAAAAGGGAAACGGTACAACAGAATATGAGTACTATTTTTTTCATTGGAGTGGAGAACCTCGAACAAAAAGGAAGGGAGTAAATAACCCCGCCCAAAGGGCGGGGCTTTTGAAGAAATTTAAAACAACTTCATCGAGCAATACATTTGCACAAGGCGTCGTCGAATATCTTCTCGAATAATTCGAAACAGATATTGCTAAGTCGGGGCGATGTGCCATTTCGTCTCATAACCCGTATGGTTTGTTCCTTAAGCTGACATGCGCACAGGCAATCACAACCGTGACCGGCCGCCGCAGCCGGCTGAACGTTTCCTCCCCGCCCAAAGGGCGGGGCTTCCACGTTCGTTTTAGTGAAACTGAAATCGGCCTCTTAGGTGCCGATCTTCGCATCCAGAAGTCGAACAATGGCGGCAGCGGCGGTCACACGCACAGCCGCATCGCTATCCCGAAGTGTCCGTTTCAACACTGACAACAAGGTCCGTTCTTGTATCCGACCTAACGAACGAGCGGCGGTAATCCTTGGCCGCGGTAAAGGATCATTGAGAATGATCGTCAATGCCGCGATCACTCTATTACCTTTTCCATTTCCCAACGCTTTGGCAGCACCTGATCGTATAGCCGGATTGGTGTCTTGCAGAAGTTGATGCACCGCACCCTCAACGACTGAAAAAGACGCGCCAATCCGTAACAACGAGGCCACCGATGCCGCTTTCACCCCGGGATTCACATCCACTAAGGCCCTCTTCAGCGGCGCCAACACTTCGTGCATTTCAAAGTATCCTAAGCTTAATGCCGCCACACTACGCACGGCAGGAATTGGATCGAACAACGCGGCCTTGAGCGTGGGGAGCGATTCAGGAAAGGTCAACTTCCCCAATGAAATCAATGCAGCCGCACGGATAGAAGGCTGAGCATCTGTCGCGGTTTTCTCTAAAATTGAAATCGCACGCTTGTCTCCCAATTCACCAAAAGCTCGAATGGCTGCCCCTCGTTCATACCCTTCTTTACTCTGAGCCCCTTGCTCTATTCTTGCCCAATATTTTTTATGACCCAACTCATATAAGGCCCGAGCGGCCGCAATTTGCACTAACGCTTGCTCATCCTGTAAGGAATTCACCACTAAGGCAGTCAAGCCGGCTTCGCCGGTTCTTCCTAAACCAATCAGTACTGCCGCTCGAACAAGTCCTGCTTCATCTTTCAAGGCATTCCGAAATCGTTTGGATTGCTGACCGGCCTTCCGCTTGGCCAGAGTTTCCGCAACCAACGCACGAAGCATCCCCGACGCATCGGTGAGCCCATCCTCCAAGTATGAGACGACTTCATCCGAATCAATTTCTTTGAGCGCCGTATAGGCCGCGCCACGAATTTGTTCACGCATATCCGTACGCCTGGGTAAGATACTGGCAAGAGCCATTTGCCGTAGCAACCCTTCATCTTCCCGTTTCGTGGCTTTAACTATTGCCTCATACGCATCTAATGCCTCCACCACTTCTCCTAAGCGAGCCAATGCCAAGAGATGTAAGCGCTTCGCCTGCAACGGGACAGGAGCTTTCGTCAGGACCGGTTTGAGCATATCGACGACTTCTTGAAATTCTTCCCCTTCAAATGCCTGCTGCGCTTCCGCCACCACTGAGTCGCCAGGGCCTTCAGCCAAGACGATTCCCACCAAAACACCCCACATACAAAGCGCACTCATTAACAGGAACTTAATTTTTTCTGTCATCACAATCAATGTTCTCCACTTCATCACTTATCCTCTAGGAATGAACGCTTCTTGGGCCTCAATTATTCTGTACCCTAACGGAGGATTAAAATAAAAATCCGGCTGTGGCGAGAGCACCACATGCTCATATTCCACAAACCAATCTCGATCTTGGCTAACGAGTTTCAATAAAATATTTTCATCAGGATTAATCCACTCGAAATATCGCTGGATTTTTCCAACACGATCCTGTACTTCGACATCATAGAGCACGGCTTCATTCTTATTCACCATAGAGTCACCTATCAACGTCCGGCTGGTTTCGCCTTCCAATCTGACAGCGAATGGTAACAAATACTCAGATGTTAACGGAACGCTCACGACCATCCGACGTTGAGAGAACACATACCACACCTTTTGTTCATCTAAGCGCACAATTGTGACACCGGCATATCCCAACTCTGTTTTGACTCCACCAAAATGCTCGATACGATAACGATCATGTTTGACAAATAATTGGGCCTTGGCCTTACGCCCATCGTGTTTCCATACCAGTCTCGCCGAAAATTCTGCCGCACTTGTATTCGGCAACTCTCCCTGCTGTGCCCAGACGGCTCCCTGCAGGAAACAGATTATAGTGAAAGCAAGGCTGACAACCACAAAACTCCAAAGCCCGCTCGAAGAATTAGGAGAAGAAAGAAGGGAGAGAATTCGCCATCTCATGGCCTTTGAAGTTCAACCAGAGGCTCAATGTGAACGGGACGTCCTAATGCCTCTGACGTAAATCTGGCTGGCTGTTGGCGAGTGTGAGCTGTCCACCGTCCAACGGGAGATTCAAGGGCCATATCCACTTGCGTGGATTGTGACGGGTTTACGGTTACCATTTGAATCTGCTCGTGTTTCACACTGGGATGCCATGCTCTCAGTCGATAGGTTCCCGGAGGAATATCGGGAATTTCATAACTCCCAGACTCACTCGTAAAGGTAAAATAGGGGTTATCCACGGCAATAGCCCAACTTTCCATATAGGCATGAAACCCGCATTGCATGACAAATGTGTCTCGATCTTTCGTCAGTTGAAATTGATGCACCATGGAATTACCCGGAACATGCTCATGCGTCGCATGGATATTCCCCCGATGATGTTTCTGATTAAAGGGAAGTGGGGAATTAAACAAGACACGCGTCCCTTGGGCCATAGAGGTTTCATAGGCCTGAATATCGTGCATCACAGGATCCATATTCACGACTTCGATGCCATGTTCACTGCGTACCACAGTCGTAAACGGGAGGAATTGGCAATCTCTCGCTTCGATCTTTGGAATGGAAAGCGTAAAGGGTTTCCCCGCATCAACTCCTTCTACCACCACCACCACACCTTGCAATTCATGGCGATTATTCACCACAAAGTCCTTCAATAATCGCCACCCCTTTCCATCAGAAATACGACCACAGTATTCAGGATCAGGAAAGGTTATGAGGTTATAGGCTTTGGGGGAAGGTGTCGCCCCATTGAGAGTCACGATCCCTTTGATCGTCCCCCCCGCTTCAACATGTATCACCTCATAGGCTAACGCTAAGGGACCTTCACCGAATAGAAGCACCGCGACAACAATGATCAAAGATAGAACGTTCATATGAAATTACGGGATTTGGCGACGAAGGGATGGGATAATTTCTTCACCCTCTGCAAGTAATTCCACCCCAAAACGAGGATTATCATGCATTTCATGAGCACTGCGCCTCCCTTTGGGAGCTTCGTATTGAAAACTCACATTCACCGATTTTCCTGCTTCAACCTGAACTGTTTGATTCAAATAGGTCTTCATACCAGGATGCCAGACAACCACTTCATACTCTCCCGGTGAAATATCTGAAATTTCAAAGACGCCATCTTCTTTGGTAATAGAATAATACGGATTATCCAGCACCACGCCCCATGAAAACATATACGGATGAAATCCACATTGCATGACGAAAATATTCCGATTTTTTCGAAGATGAATATTTTCTACCATCGGTTTGCCAGGCATATGCGTATGGGCATTATTTCCAAACAGCGAGACAACCTTATGGAAGGAATTCATCGGCAAGGGTCGATTAAACAGGATTCTTGCTCCTCGCTCACGCGCGGTTTCATACCCTTGAATATCATGTTCGATCGGATCCATATTAATCACCGTCAGTTCATCCTGATCTTTAATAACATTCACAAAAGGCAAAAAATCACAATCAATAGCTTCAACTTCCACCTTATTGAGGTTAAAGGGTTTTCCTTTTTTGACATCCTTTAACATCACCACGGCATCTTTCAAGGATCCAGATGGTCCAATGATGAAATCTTCGACAATTCGCCACCCCGTTCCCGTTGAAATCCTCCCGCAATAGACGGCATCAGGGATCGTGACCAAATTCATGGCCATCGGTCGAGGCCTGTCCCCTGACAGGGTCACCCTTCCCTTCAGCGTGCCTCCGTTTTCCACAGAAATTTCGGTATAAGACCATGCGGGAGTACCAACGAGTAACCCACACCATGCAACGAAAAGAACCCGAGACAACATGTTTTCACCCTCCTCTAATTGACTTACTATTTAATCAATCCAGAGTTATTAAGATATCCGAAAACCACAACATCTCATGAGATACGATACCATGTTAGGCCCCATAAAAAAAAAGCGGGGAAGCCTTCCGACTCCCCCGCTTTAATCTCTGACCTAATTCTAAGTTTATTTCGCTACAGTCGGAATGATTCGGGCTTCACCCAAATCATTCTGAATAGCGGCTTGTTTATTAGAAGATACGGAACCGGATAACGGCAATATTCGTTGATCCGTATTTGGCAATACCCGGAAGTACCCCCATTGCCCTGACTGGGAATAGGGTAACCGTCCATTGCTCCATACGTAATCAGCAGGCATGGCCCACTTTCCACCTGCCGATGGGATAAACACGTCAATTCCCTCAGAACCCGAGAACTCCACGGTGCTAATCATATCGGCACCTGGCAGGAAGGGTTCAATTGGCCATTCGTGTTTTTCAACGGTGAACATCCCATTTTGCTCACTGCTGGCACCAAAGACATGAATCCGGACTTGGTCACCGGCATGGGCTTCAATGGTTGGCGTAACAGGGTCCTGCGGGTTATCCACTTCACAGGGTTGGAACATCCGACCCAAGGAGCAACCAGCTTCTTCACGGTGCAGATAGGGTTCCGCCCGATAATTCACTCCGATCAGACCAGCCACATTTTGGACATATGGCATGAAGCTCGTCCCAATGATGTTGTCCTCGTCTTGGAAATACAAGGCCACATCCCGATAGTTGGCTCGGCCTTCATTCCCTTGAATGGTCCGATCCACAATCACATCAGCCTTCCAACTATTTTTCAAGGAAATATCTTCGCCTGTCTTAGGATCACGATAGGTTGATCCTTTTGGCCCAATCACCACCCCACCAAATAATCCATTACGAGGATTCATCGCAGCATTTCCAAAATCCCATACCAACGACTGTGTTTCCCCATTGAATGGGTCAGCATAGTAGGTATAGGTGCGTGATTCCCCAGGAGCCAGGGTCTGGTCGCCAGGGTTATTCCCTAGATTGACACCTTGGGAATCAGTGGGGTCAAACACTAAACCAAAGGCCGAAAAAGACGCCCGGCCTTCTTTCAGTTTATTCGTCAGATTGATTTTGAGACAATCGCCCACGTTTGCCCGAACGGTTAACGGCATGGGTTGGAATTCTCCCGATACCTTCTGCACTTCATCTTCCAAGACATAAATCTTGGCTTCAGGATTCCGAAGTTCAATCGTTCGTTCAAAATCCACTTCAATGGATTCTTCGGCATTAGAATTAAAGCTCATGCCAGGATGATCTATCGCCACCACATTGAAACTCTTGACTGGTGCATCACTAGGACACACCGGCAATTTTTCTGGCATTCCTGGTTTCCCATACGCCTTTGTTGGCAAAGGCTTCAGATCATCGACTTCTTTATCTAACACCCGAATGATTCCCCAGGCTCCTTCAGAGAACTTGGAGCTTCGGCCATTAAAGAACATGTAGTCGCCAGGTTGATGGCGAGGACCACCAGCTTCTGGAACCACCAAATCATAACGTTCCGCAATTCCAATATGGATGGAATTTTTGCGGTTGGCTTCTTGTGCATACCGTTCAGTCCAGAAGGTATGGCCTGAAACCGTGAACACATTGCTTTCATTCATGGTCACATCGATCAAACGAAACACAATGGCATCCCCAAGATAGGCCCGCAACATGGCGGTGCTGGGATCACCATGAACCGAACTACTAAAAATCTGTGATGGCTCCGGGTTATTAGCCAAGCGTTGCGCAAAAGGCTCCGCTCGGAAATTCAAGGCTCCCCCCGTTGTATGCGTTCCACCGTTCAAGAACGGCATTGGGGTCATTTTGATCATTTCATTGGGAGGCATAATGAACGACACGGTCCGACCGGCCTCAAGCGCCACATCAATCGGTTGGCCTGGAGGATTTCCAGCCGTGACCACATTAACGGTGTGAGGCACGGTATCCATGACGTGAACCATGAGTTCACGGAAACTCCCTGCCACATCATGTCCGACTCGTTCGACGGCATGAATATCTGCCACCGGACCTGTACGGATAGGCTCACCGGTTTTCGGATCATGCCAGGTTGAGTTAAATGGTTCGGCAATCATGGTCCCAACCGCCCCATGAGGCCAGGTTGTTCCACCAAAGGCATGGTCATGCCAGAACACACTTCCTACATCCGCATCCACCCAAAACCGTTGGCGCACATATTCCACTGTCACAATATCCCCAACAGGATGATCGTTTTTGAGTGGTTGAGCAAACGTCAGAGTATTTCCCCCAGTCGGGGCAGAAGTTGAATCACCGGACCCAAGTCCAGGAACTTTCAAGGTTTGTCCAACTCTTATCATGTTTTCATTCTGTAACTCATTTAAGTCACGCAATGAACTAACTGAAGCTCCAAACGAACTGGCGATCTTCCCTAAGGTGTCACCAGGGACCACAGTATAATTGGAAGCTCCCGTCGCGGACGCTGAGGAACCGCCACTTCCACCAATCGCGATAATTCGTCGAACTTCTTGCCCTTCAACATTATCGGCACCAACGAGGATCGGAATGCCCACATGATATTGCTTCGCATTAGTCACATGGAGCGTCTTATCTCCCTTTTTTGATGCCTTCGTGACCTTCGCATTCATGGGCACAGGTAGTCCCTTTTTGGTCGTTTTTTCAAATTGCGTAAATGGCCGCATGGATTGATCATAGGAAAATCCTGAAATCACCCCATCAGACGCTTGGTTGTCAAATTGAAAGAAATGGAAATGTGTATTAATTTTTGACGATTGGAAGTTAGTAATATCATCATCCAACCATTCGCTGGTCAGCGTCCAATCGATACAATCATATACATTGGCCCTGACCACCAACGGAAACTTTTTGTCGTTGTTGGCCCGAACGTCAGCTTCCTCTTCGTGCACGACATACAACAGCCCATTAGGATCGACAATGGCAGGTTCATCACCCTGCGCAGCCGACAATTCAATAGGCAATTTAATAAAATGCACCTTGTAATCCTGTGAGCCTGCGCGAACCGGACATAAGCTCCAAGGGCCGTTTTCACCTGGCTTGGCTGGTTCGACCGAACGTGTCCCATCGGGATTCAAACGAATCATTTCCAACCATGGAGCAGGATTATGATCGTTCGAGAAGGGTACCCGCTTGCCAAAATGTGGCGTCAACCAAGGCCAAGCCACTTTGCCGGTCTTCGGTTCAAACCATATCTGCCTACGCTCACCTGGTGTATATCCTTGCCATTCTGGATGATATTTTGGATTATCCCCGATTGAAGCTTCTTTTTCACTCATCGCTTTATTGCCCTGCCATACCCAATCCATGACACTGGCATCATACGACTTTAACTGACCCTCTTCACTATCAGTATTTCCGGGTTGCCCCTGGTTCGCCAACTGCATTTCTACCCAGTCTTTAATATTAACGACCGCAGGCTCAACCTTCCAATTGCTCTTACCTTCACCCACAATCTTGAATTTCTTGCCAAACCAATTGACGGTTTCCCCAATCAACTGATCAGAAGACACAGGCTTATGAATGCGGCCTAATCGATCTGGCAGCTCGCGTAACGGTGCCATCACGTCATTTTGACTGCCTGGCTCTTGCATGGTGTTGTACACTCGCCAGTAACCCCACATCCCGGCCACATAGTGGTGCGCCACATGGCAATGGAAGAGAAAGTCCCCTGCCAGCCATTGACACAACCCTGATCCACATTCAGTCTCTAAGTCTAAAGCCTCTGACGGCCCAATGACTTCCACGTCAACACGGTCAGATTTGGTGCGTATCACCGGATATTTCACAGGACCATTTTGTCCAGTATTCCAAACCGGCATTTGCGTGGCTCGTGGATTACGTTGCCATCTGATAGACCCACCATGCGGATGGTGGGAATGGAACACTTCCGAACCACCATGAACCAGTCGGAATTTGGCTGGGTCCCCTAAGTAACTACGAGGAATCGTCGGACCGGCATCACCAAAGGTATACGAGCTATAGGCCATCGATTCATCTTCAAACCCAAAGTATTCATGTTGCACATGCATATTATTGATGCCGAACGGTTCACTTCGATAATTGATGGCTCTGGCACCTGGACGATACGCATCCGTTAATGGATCACGTTGGGGCAAGAAGTCTCCATGCTTATTCACAGGACGGAAGGCTTCATCACCGACTTCATGATAAATCAGGACGAATTCACGGAAATCCGGTCCGTCTCCATTATCAATCATCACTTGCCAACCGCTCGTGGCTTCCGTGGCTGGGCCTGTGCCTAGGGGTTCATAATAATTCGATCCATGAGGCTCCACGACAAACACCCCAAACATCCCCATAACCGTCAATTCCCGATCATTGCTGAATGTATGGAATTGTCGTCCACCTTCTTGCGTATCTGGGTGGATATACCATTCCATATGAATGGTTTTACCTTCTTCCGCTACGGTATCGGGATTCGTAGTCGCCGCAGGCTGGCCCGACTCACTCATGACCATATCCGAGCCATTAATGTGCAAACTCACCTCTTCGCCAAACTCCAACTTATTGTTCAGTGTGATTTTGACGCAATCGCCTTGATTCCCTCGAATCACTAAAGGCTGGATCCATTGACCTTGAATCCCATTTTTCACCCCACCTGGATCATGGTGCCCTTCGGATTCCCTGGCTTTGGCATTTTTGGCCTCTTCTTCCCGAACTTTTTCAATATTTTCCGTCAAGGTGTACATGTAGCCTGGATAGTAATCCAGCCATTGGTTCAAGGTAATCTCTACATCAATGGCTGAAATGTCATAGCTTCGAACAGCTGCCGTGGTTGGACATTTTCCACCATTCATCGAAACCGGCTCCACACCAGTATTGCTGGATAAAAGACCATTACCTGGTCCACCACCATATTGATGAATCATGGACATGCCATTGTACGCACCAGTATTATCCCCATTGAGTTCCATATCTTTTTGCATTTGCTGCATCATGCGTTCGTGTTGTAGCTCCACGAGCGCTGCACGCTCGGCACGACCCTCCATGGCATCTTCCACTATAGTCTGGCCCTTGAGCCTTTCCGCCCAACCTGGCGACTGCGACGTCATTGCAGCCTCGTGCATCATGGCTTCATGAGATTCTCCGGCCAAGAGAGTCCCCGCCGAAATCAGCGAAATCCCTCCCAGAAATAATCCGAGAGAAAGAGATGTGACGGCATTCCGAGTTTTCACATAAAACATGGACCGGCCTCCTTGAAAATAAATAACCTTACCAAAACCGCTATTTCTTCAAATTCAATCAGACTAATAGACGCATCACCCCGTAATTCGGGGAGCCGAAAAGGTATCCAAAACAGTTCGGCCTGTCAAGTCCAATTCCCATCTCATTGAATTCATGGGCTTCGATTTGGGTGGCGAACAGAATAATGAGGGAAAACGGGAAGGACAGGGTTAAACGGCTAAGCTTTCGACTCTCTTGCTCATGACTTTTCCCTCTATGGCCTCACTTCATAGGAGCTGGGCAACCCTATCAGTGAAGCGTTGTTGGAGGGCACAGGTTACCGGACCAGGACTCTCGGTATGAATGGCTTGCCCATCTACATTCACAACAGGAAGCACCTCAATCGTGGTCCCAACAAGAAAAACCTCATCGGCTTGGCAAAGAGCATCAAGCGTGATGGGGTCAAATTGGACGTTCTGCCCCTGATCCTGAGCTAAATTGATGACTTGTTGCTGAGTCACACCAGACAAGACGAAATTATTTCGTTCAGGAGTTCGAAGCTGTCCATTTTTTACCATGAATATATTGCTGGTCGCGCCTTCGATCACAAACCCCTCTCTCAGAAAGATCGCTTCAAACACACCGGCTTCCTGCGCCTGCTGCTTTGCCAACACGTTGGGAAGAAGATTCAAGCTTTTGATATCACACCGATTCCAGCGAATATCGGGAACCGTGATAACCTTTACCCCCTGCGTCACCATCTCAATTGGCAGAACGCTCATTTCCCGAAATGACAAGAAAACGGTGGGCTTGGTCGTACCAGGAAATCCATGTTCCCGAGGGGCCACGCCTCTGGTTAGTTGAATGTAAATTTTGCCTTCCGCATATCCACTTTTCTGAAGGCCGGTCAGTAGAAGACGATGAAAATCCTGTGGCTCAATGCTAAAGGGAAGACGAATTTCTTTGGCACTGCGAACGAGGCGAGTACAATGTTCTTGCCAAAAGGCCGGGACGCCATGGTAGGCGCGAATGACTTCATAAATACCATCCCCAAATAGAAACCCCCGATCATCTGGGGAGATGGCAATCTGGTCTAGGGGTAAAAATTGACCATTGAGATACCCAATATCTGGCATAAGACCTTACTTTGCAGGAGGGTCGAGGACCGTCACCTCGAACACACGTCGATCTTCCGCCGTGAATTTCCAAGCCATTCGCTTACTAAACTCTAGACGATGCATTCCAGGCACCAAGGCCTGAAACTCAAACGAACGACGGCCAGAATCGACGGCGTTATTATTGACGGTACGGAGAAAATCATCTTCTACTAAAGAGAGGGCCTTGGGATCATAGGTGGGGACCCATTGCTCTCCACGTGTCCGATCTTCCCATAAATGAATCAGAAATGTTTCGGATGGCGACGCCTGGATCGGTTTTATTGCAATTTGACTGGTATCCATGTTCCTGTCCTTCATACGACTACATTTGATAGTAATACCTATCTATTTCCCTGTTAACCAATCACGCTTTTTAAGGCAAACAAACACTTGGCCCTTCGCGATGTGGACATCGTAATTCACCACACAGTACCCCCCACCATCTGGTCCAAACCCTGTCCGAATATCAAACTTTTGATAATGCCAGGGACAAGAGACCACAAAACCCTTGAGACTACCCTTCCCCAATGAAGCCCCCTGATGAGGACAGATATCATTAATTGCAAAACACCGGTCATCAATACGAAACACCGCTAAGGTCTTGCCTTCTACTTTAAAGACACGCCCTTTCCCTTGGGGAAGGTCTTCAAGGTTGGCCACGAACACATATCCCTCTTTAGGGCTTAACGGTTCACATGGTTGACTATCCATCATTCAGAGACTGACACAGAATCTACAAGACCCTAAGGGATAAATAACGCAAACTTGAGTTGGTTGCCAACGGCAATCAACTCTCGGGCAATAAAGCCCGCATTGGCTTCAAGGATATATCGTGCATCATTCGGCGGTGGACCATACCACGTACAAGGATTTTCGAAACAGGGAGGGACATCTTTTTCCAGATGCACAATAATTTTACTTTCATCGACCCATATGACATCGACGGGGAATTGAAATTCTTTTGTCCATACTCGATGGAGACCGGATTCCCCAAAGATATACAGCATAGCCTCGTCAGCGGGAAGACTCGGCCGAAACGCCAATCCAAATAACAACTTTTCTGGCGTATCTGCTACTTCAGATTTCAGAAAAGATCCATTGGGAAACTTCACCGTGATGACTTGTGTTTGCCCAGGTGAATTAAATAATAATGCCCCAGAAATCAACATCAAGGCCATGAGCAGTAGAAAAAATATACGTTTTTTATTGGTTCCGTCCTGTAATTTTAAAAATGACAGCATATCAATCATTCCCAATTCTCAAACGTAAGCCCAAACGAATATATAATACCTTCATGAGATACCAATTTTACTCAACAGGCCAGGCCCGTTACACTATCATTTTAGTTTTTATTCTTTTTACCCGAAAAAGAATATGAGTAGGGGAAAAAGGTTACGATAACATCCTAACAGGTACTTCTTACCATGGAGGCTTCACATGCGCTACCTCCCAATCGCCGCTTTGCTCTTGTTCCTCGTTTTGGTTCCTAATGCCAGCGAATCAGCATACCCTGAAGTTTCTTTAGCAATTGATCAATTTGTCTCGCAGGTTTATCCTAAAGGCAGTCGGTATTTTTGGGTCATCAATGATACAACGTCAGATGTTTCGAATGAAATCATTGTGGACATTAATACCGAGCTTCAAGTCAAATCAGAAGAAGAGGATGCCCAGCCCAACCGTTTTTTACTTCTTTTTGCTAAGGGACAACTGATTGGAGCCCAAAAAATATCCTTAGGAGCGAAGGTAGATTGTCACAGTGAGGAGAAAGAAATCTAAGAAGGTTTACATTCACCAACCCAACTGAAGCTACTAAAATTATCAAAAAAAACCCCGTTCCTGTTTGAGGAACGGGGTTTTTTCGTATCACCCACAAATTTTGCAGGCAATAATAACCAAATATTTTTCAGACTATTTTGTCAGAATCATGAGCGTACCGCCTATATGTCCGGCGTGCAATTGGCATTTATATTTCAAAATACTATTTGCCGTGACATAGGTGAGGTCGCTGATGGGAATACCAATATATTTGGTTTCGCCCGGTTTTACAACAACTTGAACATGCATAGACGTTGGGGCGGCGTATTTTGAATCCGCCGACAAATCAAAGCCATGATCCGCACCGGTAGCATTGGTCACCTTGATAAGAACTGGGCGAAACGCACCACGGCCAGCAGTTCCACCGGTCTTGAGATCTAAAACAGAGGTTGGAGGATAGATGACTTTTTTCCCACCGATTTCCATAATCGTGTAGTCGAGATCCACATCTAACGTGTTAAACCCAATCCCAGAGACCTTTCCTGTTTCGAGATCACCATAAGCCACACCACCTGATTGTAACGCCCAAGAAGCTGAAGAACCGGCTGCAATTAACACCGCACTTAAAAGGACGGATAGAAGCACTTTGTGCATCGCCCACCTCCTCATGAGAAGCTTGTTGATAATGAAGAATTTACTTTTAACCGCAAGTGAATATTCTTAGTTAATAGCACACGTTCCATACAAAAGAGGAGATGTTTATAGCATATGACAATCAGTGACGCAAGAATGTTTTTGGCTGAATATTAAATGCCACAATGAAATTCTCTGAATTCCTAGTTAGTTCAGATAATTGCTCGTAATGAATAAAAATAAGCCTAGGCTATTAACATTAGATATAATTTCGTAAATTCTGCATTATTATTCCCAACCATCTCGCTTCTACTTTATCTTGGCTTAACTTTTTCTGGGCATGATATTGCCAAATCAAGAAAAGCCCTTGAACCCTCATCAATCTTTGTAAATGACAAATATAATGTGGTAGAGAAGGAGTTCACATTGACCAACTTGGCTGGTACGTACAGCCGACAAACACGCGAGCTCACCAGAAAATGATGGCCGAATAGGATAGAGGGCAATGGGTTTTTCATCGAGAAGAATCTATTCCATTGACCGAACATGACAGAAATCGCGAAAGAGATGCATACGATCACCTATTCCAGAAATAGCACTCATCCCACAACAGTCACGACAGCTCTGCTCCTTGCTGCGGGTACGGGAACTCGCCTGCAACCCTTGACCTTCGATGCGCCCAAATGTCTTACGGAGGTCGGGGGGATTCCTATCCTCGAGCGGCTGGTCAACAATCTGCGTGCAAAGGGATTTGAACGTTTGGTCGTCGTCATCGGACACCTAGGTGATCGTATCCAGGAATTCCTTCAACAACATGCAGGTGGGCTACGGATTGATTACGTCGTCAATCCCGTTTACCGGACCACCAATAATATCTACTCGCTCTGGCTGGCTCGGCAGCAGATCCGGGAGCCATTTTTGTTGGTGGAGAGTGACGTGATTTTTGCGGC
This sequence comes from Nitrospirales bacterium, assembly GCA_965248225.1. Lineage (GTDB taxonomy): Bacteria > Nitrospirota > Nitrospiria > Nitrospirales > UBA8639 > Nitrospira_E. Next base: position 540,969 of record CBDFIV010000015.1, on the reverse strand, counting down.
CCATATGCTGGACGACATGCTCCAACCCGACAAAATCGCGATTTCCAGGATACACCCTTGGATGAACGGCACCACGGTGGCACTTGGGGCCAACAGGCGAGTGACGGCTTTTCACCTGTCTGGCGTTCGTGATGATATCGCCCGCCAGTACAAAACGGTCAATCTCTACAGTTTTTCCCTTTACTCATGGAGCAAGATTGAGGAACGGTTAAGCCGTTATGTTTCGGAAGATCGACTTGGTGAGTATTACGAGGTCGTCATAGCCGAGATGGTCGCTGACGGCACACTTTGCTTCGACGCGGTCTTCTTCGATGCAGATCAATGGTATGAGATCGATACCATGGCAGATCTGCATGCGGCAGAGATGCTGTTTGCTCGATCGCATCCCATCGCACAGGACCCGCTAAGAGGTATCGAACCGGCGGCGAATCTTGCCTGAGATCAATCACGCCTCAGTCAACCAGTATTGGGAGAACGCCAAGCCTTCGATCCTCGGGCCATACATGATGGATGGCTTCGGCTTTCCAATGAGTGCGGGCGATTTTCGTTTCCGTGGAGAGACCAAAATCGTCCACCGTCTACTTTCCAACGAAACACACCAAGGGACAGTTCTAGATCTCGGTAGTGGTGTCGGGTATTGGACTGAGGAGTTCGCCCGCCGCTTCTCCAGAGTGGTCGCGGTCGAAGGGAGCCTGACGCTCTATCAAGCGCTGAGAGACCGATGCGCTCCGCATTCCAATATTCGCACCATACATGGTGATGTCTTATCGTTCGTGCCCGATGGCCCCTATCGCCTGATCTTCTTCGGTGGCCTACTCATGTACCTCGACGAACATGACGTGATGGATCTGTTACGAAAGTTGATCCCATGCCTTGAGCCGGGTGGGGTTATCCTCTGTCGAGAGTCAACGGTTCAGGGTGAGACGGAGACGCGTACTGGCAATTATTCCGTTGTCTATCGTTCTGTGCCTGACTATACACGCATCTTCACACAATGCGGATTGACTCTCCAGAACCGTGAAAGAAATGAAGCCTACATTTTCACACAAATGGGATGTGAGTTAATCGAAAAATGGAAGCGCATCGTCCCCGAACCGTTTCATGCCCTCCGCCTCATAGGCGGCCTAACCTACTGGGGGATGCGCGTGGGGACTCACTGGATTACACGTCTGCCTCAGGCCCTCGGAATGTCGTTTCCATGTCTGGAAAATCACTTTTTTGTGCTCAAAAAGCCCGCCCCCCTTGTTCATGAGGAAAGAATACCAATACCTAAAGTCACTACTGTCTGGTTAAACAAAAAATGAGGCATTTCTTCTCTCTAACTCGTTGATTTTAAAGAGGGACGATTGATGTGATAATTTCAAGTCGACACCAGCCTTCATTGCTCGAATTCTCGCTCCAGTCATAGGTTATAGCAGATCAACACGTCATTTAACCGGACACTAGTGACCTAAAGTATAAAATGGAAAAACCTCAAAAAAACTTTCTCTACAGAAACCTCGCGAATATCGCCTCGATTCTCGGTGTGCTGCCTCTGATACTCCTCTTCCTGGAGGATGGGTATCGTTATCTGATCCCGTTGATTATTTTCAATAATGTGATGGATGACCTGGACGGCATTCTGGCAACCAAATTACATATCCGCAGCCGGTTTGGGGCCGATCTTGATAATGTCTGTGATGCCGTGGCCCATGGGGTGTTAGTCCTGGCAGTCGGCGCACATTTTGGGGGACTGGTTTTAGGGGTGAGTATGATCGCGGCAACGTCAATTATTCTTCGTGCCACCTCACGGGTCAATCCAGATGCGGTGCCTGGCGTGGGCTCCCCCACCAATGAACTCATGCGCCACATGCTGTTCGTCCTTCTGTTGACCCACATGTACGATGTGGACCCTGGGCTCTATCTGATTCTGATATTCCTCTTGCATTCGATCACCATGACTATGCCGATCAAGTTACCCATCCTTATTCGAGGGTTGGCAAAGACCGCCACGGCGACCATTAGTGTGAACCTGGCACTGGTGGCGGCATGGCTCATACCATCCGTTACGCCACTCATCGCCATGGCCTTCATCGCCACCTACTTGTATTCATTGATGATAGGAGGGACCCAATGGCTACAGGGAATGGGAAAAGAAAACGTGTAGGATAGTATGGCTGTAGGTACTCACAACGTCACCGCCGTTAAGACATGCTAACTTGAATGAAATTGGGTTGGCGATCGTCATATCGAAGGCTTGAATGGATTGCCCCCTCCCCACCGCTCAACAGAAGAAAGAACTGATCAGAATGCGGCGCGCTTAAATACTGTGCCTTCCTGCAAACAATGAGGTATCCAAATATGATTGACTCAGAAAAGGACTTTTACGTTTAATGCCTTGTGAATTCGCCAATGTCACATTTCGTATCTTTGTTGGAGTGAACCCAAAATGGTAAGACCAAGTACAACGTGCACCAACCTGAATCACCGTCGTTCACCGGTCCCAATTCGTTGCTGTCCTATGTGTGGTGAGGTCGTCAACCAAACCGTCCGAATTGGACAATGTACTGATGAGGAACATTCTGCCCAGCGACGCCGAACCAACAACTATTGTACAGAGTGTGGTCTGCGACTTCGCAAGTGAGATTGAATGACAGCGCAAATCGTCAAGGGGCCGTGATTAGCAAGGCGTGTCTTCGAAAGGGTCAAAATGCCCATTTTCATGCGGATTCTTCGTAGTGGGGAACGTGGGATGATGAGGCGAAGACAACGAAGTGTCACTCTGGATTGAGTTCAAGAATGTCAATGCCCCACGCCTTAGAGGCTGTCACCTTTAAATAGTAGGTACCTGCCTTAGCGTAGTCACGTGAACCAGTCCCACCTTCCATAGAAAGTACCGTGTTTTCAATACGTTGTTTAGGTATTTTTTCGGATAATTCATATAGAGTGATACCCAGGATACCCTCAGCCATCCACTGAAGTTCCCACTTCCCCTTAACAGTGAACGGAGGAGTGCTTGTCGTTTTATTTCCCGAAAAACTGGCGACTTTGGATTCCTGATATTGGCTAACTTCCGCGCCTGCGCCTACATTAAGAAGCCCTGTGAAAATAATCAGGGGGAAAACCACAGAAAGTATTTTTTTATTCATCTTCCAACTTTCCAGATAGCCCGATCTAGCCACGGGTGTACCTTTTCTTCATTCTGGAACGATGCAAAACCCGTTAGGCTTCACCCGCCCTCTTGACCATGATCGATTCCAAGCGACGACTGCGTTTCCACATCTGCTCGGGTCGCCGACTCACAATACAGAATTCGGTGACAGTACACACAATGTAATAATTCATCAGCACGTCTGACTTCAGCTACGAGCTGAGGTGGCAACCGCGATCGACAGCCTAAGCACGTCCCATCCTCCACTTTGGCAATCACCAAGCCTTTTCGTAACGATTTCAATTTCGTATAGCTGGCCAGCAATGTGGGACCCATCCGCTTCGTCAACGCTCCATGTTGCTCTTCGAGGACCGACAGCTCTTCCTCTAACGCCGTGATCTCTGATTCTCCTTGCTCTTTGGCGTGAGCAAAGGCTTGCTCGATCTCGCCAATTTTACTTTGTAGTTCTTTGGCTTCTTGTTCATTTCGTTCAACCTGGTCAAGGATGTTCAACACCGCATCTTCAAGCGTATCTTTCTTCTTTCTGGCCAATTCAATTTCCACCAAATGTGTTTGATATTCCATCTTCGTTTTCAACTCATTCAGGCGACTTCGGCTGTTTTGAAGGTGCTCCTCTTGGAGCGCAAGTTCTTGCTCCCCCTCGTGGCGTTGCTTGTCCAACACTGCTCCCGCCTCTTGCACCGTCTCGAGCTGCTTGCTCACTTCCAGGACAGGACTTTGGGCGGTCTTGATCGTCGCGAGAGCCGTTTTCTTTTTGTCCAGAATTTCAACGAGACGACGATCATACGTTTGCAGTTCGATAAACAATAGGAGTGGAGAATTCAATGAGACCTCTGAGGCAAAGACGAACCACGACCGTGAAGAAACGGATGCAAACCGCCATAGATATGCATTTCACCTATGGCCAACTGGTATGGTTGCTTACTTTTCCGCAATAAAGAGCCCCCAGATCCAATCCCCTTCTTCACAGAACTGAATTTTCTTCATCCATCGATTGACTAAATAGTCAAAATCGTTTTCAGAAAACTCTCGAAGGAACTGCTCACGGTCGGCATTTAAAACCTTGAGTTCGTCCCGAAGGGAATCCATAAACGCTGTCGTCTGATCTTCCATCCGAATGTGGTGAAATCCAGCGGTTTCCAGCGCTTGGCCATAGGTGTCTAAATCTTGAAGATGATAGTGGCAGTCCTTTAAGTAGGTGATAAATGCCTCGGAAAGAGGGCCGTTCCCCTTACAGAAGTCGGTAATAAAGAGTTGCCCGCCGGTTTTGAGGGATGCAGACACATTCTTCCAAACAAGGTGTTTTTCCGCGATATATAACATACAGTCACGGGTCCAGGCTAAATCAAACATATCTAGGGGAAGTACAGCCGCGCGGATATCTCCCTGTTGGAAGAAAACCTCGGCCAGCTTTTTTCTTTCTTTTCGTTCAGTACTGATATCGACCATTTCTTGTGAACAGTCCAAACCGAGGACCTTGGCGTGATAGCGTTCAGCAAAATAAAAATCCGCACCGCCCAGGCCACTTCCGATATCAAGAATGTTCATCCCTTCGTACATGCGAAGCTGGGCACAAAAGACTTCAACCGCTTTCACCCCACCAGGGCTTTGGAAGCCTTCTCCGTACATAAATTCCGACCGCAAGATACTTGGTTGGGAATAGCGATTGGCTTCTTCTTCAGGTTGAAGTTCCTGTCGTTCAGGATGTGTGGCTTGAGTCGTCATGGTTATTTCCTCCTCCTCTCAATATTTTCTGGCAAAAATGAAGGTGGTTTGTCCGACGCGCTTTCGTCGTTTCTCTCGTTCGTCTAAAAATTGCGTCATACTGCCATCTTCATTCATGGTGTGTATGTGTTCCAGCGTCTGATGTAATTCTTTTTCTGATAGCAAGGCCCACGTAGAATCACCGTCACGAAAAGGTTTCTGCAAGGGTCCCTTGGGATCACAATAGGATGACCCCTGAAGAATCTCATGGAGTGGGACGATGATGCCTCCCATTTGGAACCCCGCGACCTCCAACATTTCGGTCGTGAGCTCTATGGAAGGGATACGTGTGGCCATGTGATCGACAATGTTGGGAATGAGATCAGCCCACCAGAACCCTTCAACAAGTTGTTGGCGGCTGCATAAATTGATAACCAACACCCCTTGGGGCCGGAGAACGCGATGGGCGGAGGAAAGCATGGCCTTTACGTTGGGAAATGCGTCAGTTTTCCCGGGTTCATCCAAGTGGTGAATGACTTGATTGCACATGATCCCATCGAAAAAATCGTCAGGATAGGGAAGATTGAGCAGACTGCCGTGAGCAAGTTCGACATGAGAGCCATTGCCGAACTTGCTTTGAGCCTGCGCTAACATCCCTTCATTGATTTCAATTCCATGACAGATTCCGACCTTGTGATGAATGGCTTGCAGATAATTCCCCGTGCCACATCCAGCATCGAGAATCACTTGTTCATGTAGGGGGCGAGTGTCGGTGGCAGCAAAACAACCCAAAATGATTTCTAGTCCGATGGACTGCCTCGTGGTGTCGTACGACTGTGAGGTGACGGAATAATTTTCGTACTCGGTGAGGATATTGAGAGTCTCTGGATCGAGTGGTTTCATCATATTCAGTTTCCCTTACCGTGGTAGCTTTGCCCAAGCCTTTTGATAATCTTCAAACGAATCGACTTCTATTCAGCCTTTGCTAGGAATGATTCCAGATCGATGAAACAGGGACTTTAATTTAGAAGCCTTGTGCATGGTCATTCCTTAATGAGTGATGAAACCGGTACACGATGACAAACTGGATCGTATGAGGGGAAACTCACCCACTTCTTCCGCTAGAACCCTACTGGGTTGTTTTCGAGAATACCGGTTCCCTAACTTCCGGGAGCCCTTGCTGTCTAGTGGAGAAACGGGCGTGGGGAACTCTTCGATGCCAACACGTCACATTGCGGCAGCAGGTGAAGAACTAAAGCCTCCCTTTTGATCCCAGTCGAATGTACTACTAATTTGTCCCGCAATCAACAAATCGGGGGTACGCTAGATTTCCAAAGGGCTTGACAGCCAAATCACTGTCAATCGCTATGAAATTAAAAAATATAAATAATTGAAAACATTGCAAAATATCTGAATTATTGAATTGCGAAAAAGAAAATGACAGTGCGAAACTGCTCTTCCCTCGTGAGATTTGTGGCTGGTAGGAAGAAGCGAAATAGTTACCGCTCTGGCGAATGGGAGCCACCTCTGATTGGGCGAGGAGAGCTCTTCTGGTGCTGAATAATCAGTTCGTCGACCACATTTCCGCAGTTCATGCAACGACAAGCCACATTGCTAGGCGGCTCACAGGTTCCGCCCCGATCCACGAAGTCTTCTCGCACCAAGTACCCTCCGCATCGGACGCACATATGTCGTTGCCTGATCATGCTCTGTTCGTGATTGGGGGAGGATTCCATTCCCTGTTCGTTACTTATTTGCGAGAGCTGAAGCCTGGCTTGCACTTCCGAAAGAGATTATTCCACTTTTTCTCCCGAGGGACGTACACGACCCTCGCTTCAGGCACTTGGAAGTTAAACTTCTTAAATGTAATGGGAGATTCGTCAAACGATGTACATAGAATGATTCAACGACCTTATCTAACAAAGAGCCCCTAGGCTGTCAATCTGCTACTTAGGGTATTACGCATATTTGTGTAAAAATGTACGGTAAGCCATCTGTCTAGAAAAGATAACCGGACCTGATTTTTGATCAGATAGTTGGATTAGACTCAGCCTTCATCTCCACACGATCGCGATAACTCAGTTTGTAGGTGACGTTCTAGCGGATGCAGAGGAGAATGCTCTTTTGATTAACATGCCGCCCGATGAAAAGTTTGAAGAGTTTGGATAGTATATCCAGAGTCGGCATTGTGCTAGATCAGACGAGTTTGAACCAATTCCTCCATGGCTAGCGTTCTGCCAGAACTAAGGGACTTTGCACCAAAGCCGTTACGCTCTGCTTCGTCGTCGAAGGAGCATGGCTGCACTCAAGCCGACGATACCCCCAGCTGCGAGGATTGTGAAGAATACGCGGTGGCCCGTTCCGCCAGGAAAAGTATCTAACAGCCAGCCGAGCAAGGGAGGGATGAGGATGTCAGGCAGATATCCGATGATAGACACGACACCCACCGCAGTGCCCGTCAAATGCAGCGGTACGCGACCCTCTTCTAGAAGGGCGTAGTAGATGCCACGGAGCGCGAATGCTCCTGCACAAATCGCTGCTGTGTTCAGCCCCAGAAGCCACATGGTGTTGGCTGTCGGGGGCGTAAGGGCCAGGGATGCGAATGCTGCGGTTAAAACCACGAAGGCGCCGGCAATGGTTCGGCTTGCCCCTACGCGATCTGCGACGATCCCCGCGCCGATGCAGGCAAACGGACGGAGCCATGTGCCAAAGACGCTGTAGCCTGCGCCTTGGGCATCGTTCAGGCCATAACCTTCGACCGCATATTGGGCCACATCGAACGTACCCCAGTAGCCCGCATAGGCGGTAAGGATAATGACGGCTTGAAGCCAGACGACCGGCATTTGCAGTACTGCGGTGAGACCATTCTCATCTGCGCGGGCTCTGTCGTGTTTCGGCGTAATCATTTTCTCTGCATCTGCGCGAAGGGCATCGCCTGCGGGCATCGCAAACCAACAGAACACCGCGACGGCCAATGTGCTGGCCGTGTACAACCAGATGACGCTGCGCAGTCCGCCCGTCGCATCGTCGAACGAGGAGAACGTCGCCAACGCGATGGAGGACAGCAGCGCGCCGGCCATGCCGCGGCTACCGTCTAAGATGCCGAATGCGCGGCCTTGCTCTTCATTTCCACCCCAGGCGCGTGTCGCTTTGATGAGCGCACCCCAGAATGTGAGGATCGAGGTGATGCCCCATATCGCGAAGAGCGCGAGCATGGTCCTGTAGCCTGGAAGAGTGGCAAGGACCAAGCCACCGCATGCGGTGCTCACAAGGGAGACGACTAACAAGTTGCGCGCTTGGAACCGATCGGCGAGCCAGCCACCGGGGAAGTAGCAAAGGAGCGCGACCACACCGAGCATTGAGGTGAGGGTGCCGAGCTCGGTATTCGATATGCCCGTCGCGTCAATGATGACCTTCGCATAGTCGCGTCGAAGATAATAGGGGAGCGAGTAGATGCTCTCGCCGGCCAAGACAAGGCTGGCCATCGTGAGTACGCGTCGGAGCTTTTTTACCGGTTGCCCGTCCATGGGAAAACGGTCACGATTATTGACGACGGGAAGGATTGAGGTGTGTGGTATGACCATTCACGGAGCTACTCATCTTGACCTGCTATTTTATTAAGGACAGCACGATATTGCCACCTATCTGATGGACTCTTGCAACCAGGAACAACTTCATAGTTATAACAACTACAGCGCCCCAGCTGTATAAGCGGCACGCGGGGAACTTTCTAACTTGGTTTCCACAAATACTTGACCACTACAGTCATATGTTACGAAGTAAAAACACCTATCAGGTTCCTATTCCAAAATTCAACATCTACTGTTTTTACATGGGTTTGTAGACCTATTCGTGCAAAATTGACCAATCGGTGTCCAACCCTTAATAGGCAAAAGGGAAAGCCAGAAGGATATATTTCGTTTCAGGTTTCATGGTTCATCCTTCAAATTCAGTGGCCCCCACAGTAATTATGAAGAGGACACAAACATATTATGTTCCCGTTCCCAGCCAATTGACGATTCCCCACCATGACCCGGAATGATCAGCGTGTCTTCCTTCAACGAAAACAACCGCTCTCTGATGGATTGAACAATCGCTCGACCATCTCCTCCCCATAAATCTGTCCGGCCAATTCCTCCCCGAAACAGGGTGTCTCCTGAAAAAACTAAACCTTGGCTTTGAATATAAAAACAAGCTGAACCGGGAGTATGTCCAGGGGTATGCAGCACTGTGGCGGTATACGGACCAATGACCATCTCTTCCTCATCCTGGATCCATTGATCAGGAGGCGGAACCGGGACATAGGGAACGCCAAACATTTGGCATTGCACCTCCAACATACTCCAAAGATCTTTATCATCGGGATGAAGGCAGAGCGGCGCTCCCGTCGCTGCCTTGATATACCCCGATGCCAGAAAGTGATCGAAATGGGCGTGGGTATGCAAAATGGCACAGACCGTGAGGCCTAAAGATTCAATCTCCTCAAGAATGCGTTCTGGGTTTCCACCGGGATCAATCACCACCGCCTGTTTCGTCTCGGCATCTCCGATAATGGAGCAATTGCAGGAAAGGGGAGGAACAGGAAAGGTTTTTCGAATCAGTGACGCCATATATCGCTCCTTTTTGTATAGTGAGACTCTTCAGCAAAGACGGAGCCTACCGCTTCAACAATTGAAATAACAGACGATTAAGCATAGACTACCTAATAAAAGGTACCCATTTGCAACTCTCCTCCAACATTGAATCCTTGCTCACCGCACTGACCCGGTAACCATGCCAAGAATGCGGCACATTCCAACATCTCAACCGACTTTCACTATGAACCCTCTTTTGACTCCAGTGGCCAATGCTCTCGGAGTCGTCCTTTGCTTCTTTTTCCTTACAGCATGTGGAGATGACACTAATAGCACCACTCCTCAAGATCAAACCACGCTTCAAACGGAAGAACTTCAGCCAAAAAAAAATCAGGTTGATAGATTGGAGCGTTTCAATCAAACGCTTCAGGAAGGCAACAAGGTCTTACAACAACAAATCGACCGCTTGAGTCAGGAAAGCAGGGAGGCGGAAGCCTCGTACAAAGCCAAATTACAAGAAGCTCAAAGCCAGATTACTCAACTGACCAATGTGCTGACCAATACACCGAAAAAAGACGTGGCCACCATCCAATCCCTAGAACAGAAGAATACCAAGCTCCAAAAAGATGCCCAATGGTTACGCAGTCAGCGAGACCTCATGCGGAAATCTCTAGTCATCCAACAAATTGGTGGGCAAACCCATGAACTGCCTTTTTCGTTTTCCACTGTCTCTACCATCATGGAAGATGCCTTAACCAAAAATGGCTATACGGTGCTGACCACCATGCAAACCGACCAAAAAGCTATTTATATTACTGATCGAAAAACTTCGCTTCCACCCTCGCTAGAACTGTCCGGGTTTCGCAATCAATATCTTGCGGTGATCGAGAAGGGGTCTGCCGACCACACCACAATTTGGGTTCGAGCGGAATTTGAAAAACTCTCAAGAAATGGACATATCTTTGCCGCCCCACAAGGTGAACTCGCCGACATAGAATTACGTCTCATTCAAGAAATCCATCAAACCCTCGCCAGGGGAAGTGCGGCCCACGCCAAGAACTTCTAGGTTCGCTAACGGGACCGAATTAACGCTTCAAAAATAACAGCGAGTATCAGCGGTGGAAGGAAGGATCGAGAGGACTCCCTGAATGTTGCAAGGAAGGACTTAATGAGTCCGAAGGGATTGTCCTGCTTGTAAATAGCGGTGAACGCCCTGTGCAGCTTTCCGACCTTCAGCAATGGCCCAGACAATGAGAGACGCCCCACGCTTCGTATCACCTGAGGCAAATACGCCATCGATATTCGTCATGAAATGTTGGTCGACTCCAACATTTCCCCGGGCATCGTAGTTCAACCCAAGCGAATCTAGCAGACCGTTTTTTACTGGACCTACAAAGCCCATCGCCAACAGTACCAAATCAGCATCCAATTCGGTTTCGGAACCAGGAACCGGAATAATCTTTCCGTCTTTAAATTCAACTCGGTTCGTATGCAGTTTTTTGACCTGTCCATTTTCGCCTGTGAATTTGGTTGTCGAGATGCTCCACTCACGATCACATCCTTCTTCATGAGCATGAGAGGTTCGCAACCTCATCGGCCAGAGCGGCCAGGGAGTGGAGCCGGCCCTCGTCGGTGGAGGTTCCGGCAACAACTCAAATTGATGCGCTTCCACGCAGCCTTGTCGATGTGCGGTTCCCAAACAATCCGAGCCAGTATCGCCTCCCCCAATGACCACCACACGTTTGCCTTTGGCAGAAATTTCTTCGCCTTGAATGGTATCCCCCGCGACTCGCTTATTTTGTTGGGTGAGATAATCCATCGCCAAATGGACTCCATGAAGATCTCGACCAGGAACCGGAAGCTCTCGAGCCTGCTCCGCTCCCATGGCGAGTAAGACGGCATCAAAATCTTGCCGAAGCTTCTCTAAGTCGGTATCGACCCCAACACACACACTCGTTTCAAATACCACACCTTCTTTGCGCATCTGCTCCAACCGCCTATCCAACACCCACTTTTCCATTTTGAAGTCAGGAATGCCATAGCGGAGTAGCCCACCAATTCGGTCGGCTTTTTCCAAGACGGTGACTTGATGACCCCCACGGGCTAATTGTTGAGCCGCCGCTAACCCAGCAGGACCGGAGCCCACAACAGCCACGCTTTTCCCCGTGGATACCACCGGCAAGACCGGTTCAACCCAGCCTTCCTCAAATCCTTTGTCGATGATATTCCATTCAATGACGCGAATCGACACGGGATCGCTGTTGATACCCAAGACACAGGCCGACTCACAGGGCGCGGGGCATAAGCGGCCCGTAAATTCTGGAAAGTTATTCGTCGTATGCAGAGCCTTGAGCGCATCTTTCCAACGCCCGCGATGGACCAAATCATTCCATTCTGGAATCAAATTGACCACCGGGCAACCGGTCGAACTTTGGCAAAACGGGACCCCGCAGTCCATACACCGAGCGCCCTGCACTTTGAGCTTCTCGTCCTCAAAGGGCTGATACAGCTCTTTATAGTCTTTGACGCGAAGCTCCACTGGCCGACGTTGCGGACCTTCACGGGTAAACTTTAGAAACCCACGAGGATCAGCCACGATTCCCACCCTCCTCGCGTTCGCGTTTGGCCTGTTCCTTGGCTAAGGCGGCTTTCCGTTCTTGGAGGACGCGTTTGTAGTCTCTCGGCATGACTTTCACAAATTTTGGCAACATAGTCTCCCACGCAGCCAACACTCGCTTGGCATTCTTACTCTTCGTATAACGGAAATGCGCCTCAATCAACGTGCGAAGCGTATGAATATCTTCGGGTGCCTCAACCCCTTCCCGTTCCACCATTCCCATATTGCATCGCTCGGGGAATGTTCCTTCTTCATCTAAAACATAGGCTTCCCCGCCGGACATTCCCGCCGCGAAATTGCGCCCCGTTTTTCCCAAGATCACGACAACACCACCCGTCATGTATTCACACCCATGATCCCCAGTGCCATCAATCACAACCCGGGCTCCGCTATTGCGAACCGCAAAGCGCTCGCCCGCAGTACCGTAAAAATAGCCCTCCCCGGCTGTTGCGCCATAGAGCGAGGTATTTCCAATGAGTATCGTTTCCTCGGGGGAGTATGTGACGTGAGGTGGAGGGACCACAATAATTTTCCCGCCTGATAAGCCTTTCCCCAAGTAGTCATTCGATTCGCCTTCGAGGGTCAGCGTTATCCCCTTTGATAAAAATGCCCCAAAGGATTGGCCTGCAGAGCCTGTAAATTTAATGCGAATCGTATCCGGGGGAAGTCCATCGGGTCCGTATCGACGGGCAATGTGGCTGGATAACACCGTGCCGGTGGTCCGGTTTAAATTGCGAATGGGCAATTCGAAGGAAACTGGTTCTCCTCGTTCAATTGCCGGCTGACATCGTTCCACCAGTTGATTATCTAAAATGTGTGCGAGACCATGATCCTGTGCTTGGACCCAGGATGTTGCCACGTCTGAGCCAACCTGGGGTTTCGTGAGCAAGAGTGACAAGTCCAGCCCTTTGGCTTTCCAGTGGTCCACAGCTTTTTGAACTTTGATTTTATCAACTCGCCCGATCATTTCTTTCATCGTGCGGAATCCTAATTGCGCCATGAGTCCTCGAATCTCTTCCGCGACGAACAGAAAAAAATTCACGACATGATCAGGGTTGCCGGCAAATCGTTTGCGCAATTCCGGATCCTGAGTCGCTACGCCAACGGGACAGGTGTTCAAATGACACTTGCGCATCATGATGCACCCTTCCACAATCAAGGGTGCCGTGGAAAAACCAAATTCCTCAGCGCCTAAGAGCGTGGCAATGACCACATCCCGCCCGGTTTTCAATTGCCCATCGGTTTCTACACGAATACGTCCACGCAAATCATTCAACACCAATGTTTGATGGGTTTCTGCTAACCCTAATTCCCAAGGAATTCCAGCATATTTGATCGAAGAAAGCGGGGACGCCCCCGTCCCTCCTGAATCTCCACTAATCAACACTTTATCGGCATGGGCTTTGGAGACTCCGGCTGCCACGGTCCCGACTCCCACCTCGGCCACGAGCTTCACAGAAACGTCCGCTTCCGGATTGGAATTCTTCAGGTCAAAAATTAACTGTGCCAAATCTTCAATAGAATAAATATCATGATGCGGCGGCGGCGAAATAAGCTGGACCCCTGGAGTGGAGAATCGAAGCTTGGCAATGCCTTCATCGACCTTATGCCCCGGCAATTGCCCGCCTTCCCCAGGCTTCGCACCCTGGGCCATCTTTATTTGCAATTCCTTGGCATTCACGAGGTAATGGGCTGTCACCCCAAAGCGGCCAGAAGCCACTTGTTTAATATATGAGTTCTTAGAATCGCCATTAGGTAAGGGAATAAACCGTTCAGGATCCTCACCACCTTCGCCAGTATTGCTCTTCGCCCCTAAGCGGTTCATCGCAATAGCCAACGTTTCATGGGCTTCTTGACTGATGGCCCCGAATGACATGGCCCCAGTGGTAAATCGCTTCACGATTTCGCTGACCGGTTCAACTTCTTCTAAAGGAATGGGCTGGGGAAGAAATTTCAAATCGAACAGGCCACGAATAGTCGAACGCTGTTTATGTTCATCATTCACCAATGCGGAATATTCGGCATACGTTTTAGCGCTGTTCGTATGGGTCGCATGCTGCAATTTAAAGATCGTTTCAGGATTCCAATTATGATGTTCCCCTTGGATGCGATAATGGATTTCACCACCGAAATCTAACTGACGAATAGGCACTGGTAGATAAGCTAAGGCATGGCGTCGTAAGGTTTCTTCCCCTAATTCTTGAATGCCAATTCCCTGAATTCGTGAGGCGGTCCCGGTAAAATACCGGTCGATCAAATCAGACCGGAGACCGATGGCCTCGAAAATTTGCCCACCACAATACGATTGCACCGTGGATATGCCCATCTTGGAAAATATTTTCAGCAGCCCTTTATTCACCGCTTTGATAAATCGTGACTCCGCAGTGGCTGCATCCACGGTTTCAGGGAAAAATCCTTCCCGCTCCATATCCACCAGCGATTCCACCACCAGGTAAGGGTTAATCGCACCTGCGCCGTACCCAATGAGGCAGGCAAAATGGTGAACATCACGCGGCTCACCGGTTTCTAGAATCAATCCGACTTCGGTTCGTGTTTCCTCTCGCACTAAATGATGATGCACAGCCGAGACCCCTAATAAACTCGGAATAGGCGCCCATTCAGCATTCACTCCGCGATCGCTCAGAATTAAAAACTTTTCTCCATCTTTAATGGCCTTGGAGGCTTGCAGACACAGCTGCTCAATCGCCGACGCCAAGCCATCAGGCCCTTCGGAGACTTTAAAAAGCAACGGTAAGGTCTTACTTTTAAAATGAGGATCGCCAATCATACGGATTTTCTGAAGATCCACATTACTCAGGATGGGCTGCTGGAGTTTGATCCGTCGACAGGCTTCGGGTATTTCAGCAATGAGGTTGGGCTTCGGTCCAATGTTGGTCACGAGAGACATGACCAAATGCTCACGGATTGGATCGATGGGAGGATTCGTGACCTGCGCAAACAACTGTTTGAAATATTTAAAGAGAAGCTGCGGCCGTTGAGACAACACCGCTAATGGCGTATCAGTGCCCATGGAGGAAGTCGGTTCCTCACCATTCACGCCCATGGGGATCAACACCATTTTGAGTTCTTCCACCGTATAGCCAAAGGCCTGCTGACGTTGGCGAAGCGTGGGATGATCAGGTTGGGGAAGATTCATGGGTTCCGGCAATTCATCCAACGACACTCGATGCTGTGTCAGCCATTGCCGATAGGGTTTGCGTTTGGTGATGTCGGTTTTGATTTCTTCGTCGTCAATAATCCGCCCTTCCACCGTGTCGACGATAAACATCTTCCCTGGTTGCAGGCGTCCTTTCATCCGAATATTTTGCGGATCTGTCGGCAAGACCCCGGCTTCTGAGGCCAAGACCACCACATCATCTTTTGTCACCTGATAACGACAGGGCCGCAATCCATTACGATCCAAGGTTGCGCCAACCAATTTTCCATCGGTAAAACACACACCTGCCGGACCATCCCAGGGCTCCATCACCGCCGCATGGTATTCATAAAATCCACGACGATCAAAATCCATTTGCGGATTGCCAACCCAGGGCTCCGGGATCAACATCATCATGGCATGCGGGAGCGACCGACCGGCCATCACCAAAAATTCAATCGCATTATCTAAACAGGCTGAATCACTTTGCGTCGCATCATCAACAATCGGAAACAGTTTTTTCAGATCATCGCCAAAAAGATCGGAGGCCAACCGTCCCTGCCTGGCTCGCATCCAATTGACATTGCCTTTGAGCGTGTTGATTTCTCCATTGTGCACGGAATAGCGATAGGGATGAGCCAGAGACCAGGTTGGGAAAGTATTGGTACTAAATCGAGCATGAACCAGAGCCAGGGCTGAGACAAACGTGGGGTCGGCAAGATCCGGGTAAAATAATGCGACTTGATCAGGCAATAACATCCCTTTATAGACGATCGTATTGCAGGACAAACTGGAAATATAGACCCATTCTTTCCCACTCAACGCCGATTCCCGAACAGCTCGCGTCATCAATTTCCGAATGACATAGAGTTTTCGCTCAAACTGCGTCGGATTGAGGGACGCGCGCGCGATAAAAAACTGCCGAATAGCGGGCATCGTCTTGCGTGCTTCGGCCCCGATATAATCCTCTTTGGCTGGCACATCCCGCCAACCCAAAAATTCTTGTCCTGCTTCTCGAACTATCGATTCAAATAAGGCTTCGCATTGTTCACGCGCTGATCGATCCTGCGGCAAAAACACCATGCCCACCCCATAGCCGCCGGCCAAAGGCAGGTGAATGCCGATCTCCTCAGCCACGCGTTGAAAAAACCCATGTGGAATCTGACACAAAATACCGGCGCCATCACCGGTACAGGGGTCACAACCTTGTGCCCCTCGATGCTCAAGATTCTTTAACACCAACAGCGCATTTTCGATCATTTCATGAGACTTGTGCCCTTTGATGTGTGCGACAAAGCCAATCCCACAGGCATCATGCTCATAGTGAGGAGAATAGAGCCCTTGAGCGGGCGGCAACCCAGGTATATTCATAGCAGGAGAATCTTCCCAATTTTTACGCATCTTTTTCAAAATTTCACCTAAACGAACGCGTTAATCTTACACCGATTGAAGAAATGAGGGACAGGCTTCCCCCCTGACGTTACGGGGAGTCTCAGAAATGATCGGACTGGTCCCGGAGATTTTCGACAAACACATGAAGAACGAGTCAGAATTGTCTCCGCCCACAGTAATCCAAAGTAAAAAAATCTGTCAAGACAACGTGTTGAATTTTCAACCATTCCACCTAAAACATTCGATCTCTTTTTCCATAGATTTATGAGCAATTGAGCTCTCTTCCCAACCTTGACAATCCACAGGAGACTCCATAGTATCGCGCCCATGGCGAATGATCCTGCCGTAAAAGCCCTAGATTCCATGGAGGAGGTATGGGAAGCCTTTCGACCCGAACTCAATGAGGTCGAGGCCCAGATTCAAAAACATCTGGATTCTCATGCATCCCTCATCAATACCGTGGCCGATCATATTCTCTCCAGTGGGGGGAAACGCATACGGCCACTCCTACTCATCTTATCGGCTCGCTTGTTTGGCTATCCGGAGAAGCGCTCTTTCCTGCTTGGCAGCCTGGTTGAATTCATTCATACCGCGACCTTGCTTCACGATGACGTCTTAGATGAAGCCGATATCCGTCGAGGCGAGCAAACGGCCAGGCGAGTTTGGGGAAACCATGCCAGCATTCTGGTTGGGGATTACCTATACTCTCAAGCCATGGCACTCATTGCCTCGTTTCATAACCATGACATTAACGAGATTATGGCCGATGCCTGTCGAAAGATGGCTGAAGGGGAAGTCCTCCAGCTTTGCGCCAAGAGCCAGCCTGATCTCACCGAAGCCGCCTATCTCAAAATCATTGAATATAAGACAGCAACCTTGGTAGCCGCCTCCTGTAGGGTGGGCGCTATTATTGGAGGAGCCACCCCGGAAGAACAGATGGCCCTCTATCGATTTGGCTTTAACTTGGGCATGGCCTTTCAATTAGCAGATGATCGGTTGGATTATTCCGCAGATCATGCCCGACTGGGAAAATCACTGGGGCAAGATATTCGTCAGGGGATGATTACCCTTCCACTGATTCATCTTCTCCAAACCTGTTCCCCCTCTGAACAAACCTGGCTGAAAGAAAAAATTCTCTCGCATTCGGTTGATGACCAGGAACTCGAACGTATTCTTGGCATGATGAGAAAACTAGGTTCGTTAGCCTATTCCACCCTGCGTGCCAAAGAATATATTGAAGCGTCAGCGTTAGACCTGGTTTCCTTCCCTGAGAGCCCCGCCAAGCGATCCCTCGCTATTGTGTCCACCTACATGGTCAACCGCGACCAATAGATTCCCCAAAGTAATATCCGCACTAAAAACCGCCGTTGAATTGGTCGGCACCACCCCTATTTTTTGGGGAATCCATCTTAAGTCTTGTGAATGCCACCATCACATTGGATTAGCAACGAAGCTTCTTCCTCATTCATCTAAACAATGATGTCTTAGCAATTTTTGTGTTGCCGGGTTTCGCCCCGGCAGGCGAGCCACTTTTGTTTCGGCAAAAGTAGCCAAAACCATGTTGGCCGTGGTGTGGCCCTTCGGGTTCCCTGCGCAGTTCGCCAACCCCGGCGGCGCGCAAACTCGCGGAGCTGGTCCTGAGATGTGTCGAAGGGCTCAAACAATGCGCACCTTTACTCCGCCTGCATACCGGCTTGACTCCAGTTGCCCCACTATATAGTGTTTTGCGACATGGTGAGTTACCCCACGGACATGTCCGATCTGATGACCCGTTTTTTTACTGAGGAGGCCTGTCGCACCCATATTGAGAAGCTTCGCTGGCCAGACGGGTATATCTGTGTGAAATGTGGGAATCACAAGAGGTGGAAAACCAAGCGAGGGTTGTCGGTGTGCTCCACATGTCAATATCAGCAGTCACCATTGGCCGGAACGATTTTTCAAGATTCTCGTATCCCGTTGCGCATTTGGTTTCAGGCAATCTGGTGGTTTACGAGCCAGAAAAATGGAGCGAGTGCTCAAACGTTGCAAAGGGTGTTGGGGATGAGCGGTCACGAGCCTGCGTGGCTCATGCTTCATAAATTACGGGTTGCGATGGTTCGCCCCTCCCGCAACCGTCTTGCCGGGCACGTTGAAGTTGATGAAGCCTATTTGGGTGGAGAAGGAAACAAGCAACTGGTTGGCGTTGCCGTGGAAATCAACGACAAAGGAAGTGGGCGAATGCGAATGCAACCGCTTAAGGGCCGAACAAGCGCGGATGTCAAGCATTTCGTTCAGCAGCATGTTGAGCCTGGCAGTACGATTATCACCGACGGACTCACAAGTTATTGCTGTCTGGCAGACGAAGGGTATGCGCACAAACCAATGCGAAAGTCCTCTGGTGGGGGAAATCACGACCCAGACGCAGACGACCTGTTGCCAAGAGTCCACCGTGCCATTTCACGGGTGAAACGTTGGCTCCTGGGCACATACCAGGGACGCCTTGATCATAAGTACCTCGACGCCTACCTGAATGAATTTATCTTTCGATTCAATCGTCGGACCTCGCGCTCTCGGGGCCTCTTGTTTCATCGACTCCTGGAAAATGCTATCGCCGTCGACCCGGCTCCGCTCCAAAAAATTCAGCGGACCACAAAATCTAGTAGCAACTGGAGTTAAGCCGGTATGCAGGTTACTCCGGGGTTGGCTGCACTGCTCGGCCACACCACAAGGCCAGGGAAAGCAATAAAAAAAATGAGCCCTTGTTCATGGTGGAAGACTAACTCACGGAGCCTGCCCTGAGTCTTATCGAAGGGCTCAAACAAGGCCTGCCTTTAGATTAGAGCGTCCGACTAGGAGGCCAGCCAGAAGGCGTCGGAAATCTCGGACAGGGAAAGAAATTGGGATATTCAACGATCGATGGAAGGGAGCCAGCGTAATTTGCTTCGCTAAAACACAGGCTGCCAGAAACCCAAAAAGCTGCGCGTCTGAGTTGTGCAGAAGTCGTCGAGCAAATGAAAAGTTCCGTTTTTGCTTAAAGAGTGGGCAGGGATGCTTCCAACGGCCAATCCATGTAACACTAGGCCGTTGTCGGTTACATTTTTGGCCTTATTCTTGTTTCCCGTCTTCAATTTTCGCTTTGGCAAAAAGCGAAAATAGACTATGTCATTTGATAAGTGAAACGGTCCGCACCCGACCCGAAGCGGATATTTAAAGGAGGCAGAGCACATGTCTTATGATGACTTAACCATCAAGAGGCTCTACGGGCAAACCTACAATGAATGCACTCACCCAGAGTGTGATCGGCTTATGATTGAGTTCGACAAGAACACCGAAAAGCCTATTAATCACGGAGATATATTAACCCGGCAACTTTATTCATTGCGAAATTCTTCTGTAAAAGCTATTTAAAACAATGCCTTTTGAATATTGAATGCACTCTAAATAGTTGCCGGTTTAATAGCTCATATACGGGCAAGAAAAAATGGCGAAGAGCGCTATGATGAAGATTATCCGAAGGATATTCTAAACAAAGAAGAGAATCTGATCTTACTGTGCGAGAAGCATCACAAAACGATCGATGAGAAAGGGGCCGAAGAGCACTATACGGTCGAGCTTCTTGAAGGATGGAAAGCCGACCACTACGCGATCAAAGCAAATTCGGTCGATAGAGAATGGATCTACGGTTCCTCTGTCATCGTGTTTGCTGTGGAAGGTACTACACACCAGCTTGATTTCTGGCGAGATAAGAGTGGAAACGCTCGGTTCTTTACTCCAGAGCAATTAAAACAAACCCGCGCCGCGATGGACTTACGCCATTTCTTTGCTCAGCTAGCAAGCTTGCTCACGCTTATTGAGGGCGCCGATGAAGCTCCAGCCGATCCTTCTCATATCTCCAAGAACGACAGTTATATACGGATCATTAAAAATGACGTGAACAGCTTCAAGAAAGGGCAATTTGGTAAAATCGAGTTCGAGAGTGCTCTCCACAGGCTTTACATGAACCTCAAATCTTGCCCAGACATCACGTTGAAAGAACTCTCTCTCGTGGGATCAACCGAAAAGCTGCCAAGCACAACACTAATTTTGGGTGACACAACACAAGAGAGGTTAGCTGACGCCCTTGAAAATCCTAACGATCAGAAAAAGTAGACCTTCCCATGGCATGTTTCTACCTTGAATGTCCGCTTCGGCCGGAAGCGCCTGTTCACAGATATGAAATGAACTCAAGAGCTTCGACGGTCGCAAAGCGACCCACAGCGGACATCCAGTTTCTCCCAGAGCGTCTTTTCAATTTTCGCTTTTACCAAATGCAAAAATTGAGAGATTGAATTCACCAACACACCTCCTGGCACAATATCGTGCGTTTCAGGTGTGTCCACCAAATCGGGGATAGACCAGACACCCTTAGCCCCTTTATTGACTGCTTTAATAAAAAATTTTAAATGGGCTTATACCTTACTAAATAATTTAACCGGTACTAATGGCTTCACCTAACCAATCTGTCCCGAGTTAGTTAGAGAAGCTAGCTTTTCATCTGTCCTAGCCCCCCCGATCCCAAGGCCTGTTAACGAGGGTTGACTGTTAAGAATGGTATGCAAGTTACCGAAGGTCAACTCATGGTCAAACGACTTCTAATATTGGGCGTTGTCGTGCTCCTGGGCAGTCAAGTGGGCAAGGGCTACCTGCTCGTCAGCGGCTCCATGACCCCCACGATCCTGAAAAGAGAAAATATCCTCGTCGATAAACTCACTTACCACTTTAAAGACCCTGTCAGGGGAGATGTTGTCCTGTTCCAATATCCGGAAGATGAAACCAAAGTATGGGTGAAACGGATAATCGGAGCTCCTGGCGATACAATCGAAATTAAGGATAAGGTGGTGTCTGTCAATGGAACGCCGTTGCAGGATGAGTCCTTTACCCAACGGGTTGATCCGGGCATCATTGATGGTCGTATCAATCCCCGTGATAATCATGGGCCTATTACGGTCCCGCCGGACTCCTATTTTGTCATGGGTGATAACCGGGACCAAAGTCTGGATAGTCGATTCTGGGGATTCGTGAAGAGAGAAAAAATTGTGGGCAAAGCGAAGATGATTTACTGGTCTGAGGGTGAAGCCCCACGATGGGACAGGATCGGAAACAGTATTCATTAGGAATGCACTGAACTGAATGAAGCATCCGAAATCGGAACTGTTGAACGGAGCTTTATTGATAAAGTGAATGTCGGCTCATGGCCGATAAGCGTCCGTTCAGAAGCATAGAATGGATTCCAAAACTAGATGGTCGCAAACCGACCCAGGCTGTGTGAAAACTCGGCAAGAGAGTATACTGCACCTTTCTCACGGAGGTGTTTGTGATGAGCGGATTTATTGAAGGCGAAGATCGCCACCAAGCGACCTTGTTTCCCGAGCGATTGGATGATTATATCGCTGAGGATATTAACCCGGCAACTTTATTCATTGCGAAATTCTTCTGTAAAAGCTATTTAAAACAATGCCTTTTGAATATTGAATGCACTCTAAATAGTTGCCGGTTTAATAGCTCGGTTCGGGTGATCGATGTCTTTCTTGACGACCTGGATCTCTCCGGTCTGGGCTTCAAAACCCATTCAGAGAAAACGGGTCGCCCAGCCTACCACCCAACCATCCTGCTCAAGCTCTATGTCTACGGATATCTCAACCGTGTGCAGTCCAGTCGTCGATTGGAACGAGAAGCGCACCGCAACATTGAGCTCATGTGGCTCACCGGACGCTTAGCGCCGGACTTTAAGACCATCGCCGACTTTCGCAAGAACAATGGCGCCGCCATCCGCTTGGTCTGTCGCGAGTTCATCATGCTGTGCAAGAAGCTCCATCTGTTTGCCGACGCCTTCGTGGCCATCGACGGCAGTAAGTTTAAGGCCGTGAATAGCCGAGACCGTAACTTCACCAAGGCCAAGATGCAGCGCCGATTGCAAGAGATTGATGAGAGCATTGAACGCTATCTGGGCCAGATTGCCAGCGCGGATCGCCAGGAAGCAGCGGTGGCCACGGACAAAGCCCAACGGCTGGAGGACAAAATCACGGCCCTGAAGACAGAAATGGCACGCCTCAAAACACTCGAAGTCCAGATGCTTCAGACGCCGGACCAACAGATCTCATTCACGGACCCAGATGCGCGATCGATGGCCACCAGCGGGCGAGGCACAGGGACGGTGGGGTATAACGTGCAGACGGCCGTGGATGCGACACATCACTTGATCGTGACGCATGAGGTGACCAATCAAGGGCATGATCGTCACCAGTTGCACCACATGGCGCAACAAGCGAAGGAGGCCATTGGTGCGGAGACTCTCGCCGTGGTGGCCGATCGCGGGTACTTCAATGGGAAAGACATTCTGGCCTGCGAACAGTCCCAGATCACGACCTATCTTCCCAAGCCCCAGACATCAGGCAGCACGAAGAAAGGCTTGTTCAGTAAACGCGACTTCATCTACCACGTGGACGAGAATGAATACGCATGCCCGGCAGGGGAACGCCTCATCTGGCGGTTCGAGACGGAGGAGAAGGGGTTGACGCTTCACAAATATTGGTCCTCACACTGTCCGAATTGCTCCATCAAGGCGCAGTGCACGACCAGTGCGTACCGGCGCGTGACGCGATGGGAGCATGAAGCCGTGCTCGAGGCAGTCGAAGCCCGTCTCGAGCGAGAGCCGGAGCGTATGCGTACTCGACGAGAAACCGTCGAGCATCCATTCGGGACATTGAAAGCCTGGATGGGGTCTACGCACTTTCTCACAAAAACCCTCAAGCATGTCAGCACCGAGATGAGTTTACATGTGTTGGCGTATAACTTTAAGCGGGTACTGTCGATTCTAGGCGTGAAACCGCTGCTCAATGCGATCCAATCGTGAGTGGCGCCCTCCGACACGCCAAAATAGGCTCAGCAGCGCCCCCGGTGACGCATCAGGTCGGCTCGGGGTGATACAAAAACGAAAATGCGAGTCAACACGAATAACAGCAAACGAAGAGGAGAGGTGCTGACGCGCCTATTGCCGCGCTGAAATGATTGGGGTCGTGAGTTTTCACACAGCCTGGACCCAGAGCGGACGTTTTCATGAAGAGGAAAAAGAGGGTTTAACGAGGTAAAGAGGTGTGAACGGTGAAGTTGCAAGAGGCAGACGATCACATACAGAAAAACATACTGAGCCATTTGACGGGCTATGTTTTCCCCGTTTACTGCACGACAAATGTTGAAGATTACGATTATTTCTTCATCGGTTCGGGGTTCTTCGTGAAGTGGAACGAAAAGTGTGTTTTCGTTATGACCAAGCATCAATATGATAAAGCGCTTCAGGGGCATATTTTTGTATTGTGTGGAGACGAGGAAAAGGGAATCAGCGTACGGTCGAATAAGGGCGTGGTTTATCCTGATTCTGATCTTGTTATTTTTGAAGTTCCTGACCCGACAGACTTAATTACATCAGACAAATTCAAAATTGTTCCATTAATGATGCTCGCACCTCCAAAATCATATAATGAATACCAAATCCTTTGTATGGGTTACCCAACCAAGCTATCAAAAGTTGACTATTCTTCAAAGACGATCGCTCCCAAAATATTTGGTTTCATCTGTGATGAGTTCAAAATCCATCCAGGAAGAAATTCCATGGAGATATCACTAAGCAATGTATTGTTTACAGAGAAATTGGGTATCACGAATCTTTATGAAGCAACACAGGGCCTTAGTGGATCTCCAATTATTGGCTCCAAGATTTCAAAAGATGGTGTGAATGGTGAAAGCGCTTTGCTGGGGGTGGCTACACACATGAGCACAAACCCCAAGATACTCTATGCAACTCAGGGACTTGAATTAATTGATTGCCTTCAACACGGTTTTGGTTTGTTTGATAAACAAAAAGCCGAAGATAATGAGTAGGTACAATTTCATTTAATAAGGCTTAAGAGGCTCTGCCACACCGATTTTGTTCCCCGTCAGCCGAATGACCGCTGTTGGCCGACAACGGAAGTCCCCTAAACATAAAAAGACACCTCATCTCTCTTGCAAATTTAATTTTCGCTTTCGTGAAAAGCGATAATTAAAAGGCTCACAAAATCAATCAGTTGTATTCTTCAAAGGCCATCAATTTTGGCTTTTCCTGCGATAGGCAAGAAAGCGAAAATTGCTCAGAGGCTCTGGAATATGCGGGAAACAGTCGGGCGATTCACTCAGAAACCTTCACCCATGTAACCACTATGGGCCATTCGGTTACATGTTGGCCCTAGATTAAAGCCACTTGTCCCTATCCTGTCGGCCTAACACATTTATTATTTCGACTGTCTCACCAACAATGCGATAATAAATCGTATCCATACCGCACACGCTTTTTCTGTAGCCCTCTCGAATATAATCAGCGGTTGGGTACAAATAGGGCTGCTCTGCAAGCAATTCAAAACGGTCAAAAAAGGCGTTATAATATTTATCGGCTTGGGCTTCGTCCCATTCCTTCAACCCCCGCCGCCAAATTCTGTCTAAATCGGCTTGCGCATCGCCTGTGACTTTATAAGAGCCCATCGCGCCGCGCTCTTGTTTTGATATCAGCTAATATTTCATCGCGGGTTTTATCCGTAAAACCGCTTTGCTCAGCCTGAATCAATTTAGCGCGGATCGCTTCGATTTCGGCGGGGGTTTCGATACGATGTTCCTTATCCCTGCGAATGAGATTTCGCACATACTCGCTACTGCTGACAAACTCACCACTCGCAATCACCCCGTCCATGAATTTGCGGTCTTGCTCAGTGAGGCTCAAGGTGGTTTTAACAATGGCCATAGTTTTGTCTCCAAAGAAGTTAGTATAAGTTTATACCACCATTGTACCACTATCATACCACCAAACGCACACCATCCCTAGCTTTATAGTTCTCATGAAACGTGTAACGGAATGGGTCAATCTGTTACACTTTCAAGGAATCTCAAGTTGTTGATCGAAGACAAATCCATTTCAAATCAATAGTTTATAAAATACCTATATTTATTGAGCATGACCAAAAAATGTAACAGTTCTCTAAGGCAAGTGCTCCATTTCTGTCATCTCATTTTTCCATCTGTTTTTCAGTAGTCTTCCCCGGCCTGGTGGTGTGGCCGAGCAGTGCAGCCGACACCGGAAAAAGGCGCGCACTGTCTGAGCGTAGCGAGTTTGCGCGCCGCCGGGGTCGGCGAACCGCGCAGGCAACCCGAAGGGCCACAGCACGGCCAATAATCGACATAGGTAGGTCCTCACGAACTTTCCCTGTCACACCACCGTACATACGGATCCGTATACGGCGGTTCGGTGGGTTATGCGATTAGCCCCCAGGAGAGACTGCTCGCCCCTGGTCACTCCTCGCCGGGCGTTCGACTGGGCGGTTCGCCGCAAGCGATTCGACACTTCCTCGTCAGCCCTTAGGGCTTCACCCCTATCCTCTGTCGGGAAGGCCAGAATTAACTGGTCATTCAGCCGCTTGTCGCTCATGAGTTCCGCTGCCTACTGGCCACTCCGCACCGTTCAGGCCTTCATCCTTTCCAGGACTACTATGCCCTCTGCTGACTCCTCTCACCCGGTCAGGAGAGATCACTCCCTCCTCAGTCTTGCTGCCAAGACAGGCAAGAGGCCTCCCGAGGTAAGTTCAACCGCCTTCAGCGCACGACCGCCAGATTTACACCCAGGACCCTTGATGGATACGGACTTCGTGAAAACCAGCCCACTCGTCCGGTCCTGACTGCCTTGTATCTGGTTCTTGTTCATCGGCCCGCGCCTTTGCTCCACGCTGCCTTCAGACCCCACCTCACGATGACGCCCTTGCGCTTCGCGATGACTTCACCTCCATCAGGTTGTCAAAGGGACTTCCACCCTCAAGCTGTTGAGCATGCTCGGCACACTGGTTTTGGCTACTTTTGCCGAAACAAAAGTGGCTCGTCCGCCGGGGCGAAACCCGGCAACATCGAATAACAGTTGAACACCCTCGAAGAATCTGAAGACTCTATAAGTCTTTACCCTCACCCCAATCTTGTCCTCTCTTCGAGGCCAAGCCCTTAAAGGGCGAGGGAGTTTGAAATATCTTGGTTGGAAATTTATTGCGTTAGTTACAGAAAAAGGCCTTGGCGTTAGCGCAGCTAAAACATGCTCAGACTAGGGCCTGTTAACACTAATGGATTCCATTATGGTATACTGCGGCCATGGAACTTACTCACTCGCAGTACCAGCTCATTGAATCGGTTTTGCCGCGCCAGCGTGGCAATGTCTCCATGCGCAATCTCCAAGTCCTCAATGCCATATTATATGTGGCTGAACAGGGGTGTAAGTGGCGCGGGTTGCCCAAGTCTTTTGGGAATTGGCATACCATCTACACTCGCATGAATCGCTGGGCGAAACGTGGGGTATTGGACCGGGTCTTTGCCGAGTTGCAACAACAACAAATCATTCGCGTCCACGTTGAGGCTGTCTCGTTGGATAGTACCGCCGTCAAAGTGTACCCCGATGGGACGGGCGCGCTCAAAAAAACGGGCCGCAAGCCATCGGGAAGTCCCGCGCCGGGTGGACCACCAAGATTCATCTGGTTGCCGCAGATGCTCGGACGGCCGTGAGTTTTGCCTTATCCCCGGGTCAAGCCGGGGATGCGCCCGAAGGCCGGAAGTTGTTGAAGGCGACCAAGTTGTCTGCGAAGTATGTCATCATGGATCGAGCCTACGAGGGCGATGAGACACGCCAGACCGTTGTGGATCTGGGCTGCACGCCCGTGGTCCCACCAAAAAAGAACCGGCGCGAACCATGGGAGTACGACAAGCAGCTGTATAAGCAACGCAATGAAGTGGAGCGGCTATTCCGTCGACTCAAAGGCTTTCGTCGGGTGTTCTCGCGCTTTGACAAGCTGGACAGTGTTTTCACATTCTTCATCAACTTTGCGCTGATCATTGATGCATTGAGTAGTGTTAACAGGCCCTAGCTCAGAATCGCCAGCATCCTCAGGCTCACCAAGAACTCACAAGTACTAAATTCTGATTTTTTCTATCTGGAATATGCGGGCGTAGAACTACTGGGAGAGAAGACTTTCGGCATGTCCTACCGGAATCCGACGATCAAGCACCGTGGACTGAACATCTTTGACGGACAATGGGGCTAACACACGCTGGAGGACGTCCTCTAAATTGATTTCTGCATTGCAGACAAACAAATCAAGAGAAAGATAGCTGTACTCGGGGTAGGTGTGAATCACACAATGAGATTCGGAAAGGACCAGGACTTTGGTGATGCCATGGGGGGTATATTCGTATTCACAATCTTTCACCACCGTAAATTCACGTCGAATGACGTCTTCAATCCTGGCGACGACCTGGCTTGTCGGCTTTTCATGTAAGGAAATATCGGCAATTAATAAACGTGATTTCGGTTTCATCATTTCGTTCTTAGGCCTTGAGTGAAAATAACTTGGACATTTCGCAGCCAATCTTCAGGCCATCTTTGAACGCGCCTCAATCGAATAAATCTCACCATAGCTCTACTATGCCTCGGTTTCTCCTCAATCGTTCCGTCCAAATCTGACCCAAATCTTGTTGTGAATATGCACAAGCTATTTTCGCTCAAGCCCTTAATTCCAATACTTCCACCCATCCAAATAATACTGAAGAATCGTTGGATCATCTAATGAGCTGGGGCGAATATCTTCGACCATGAGGTCCTTAGAAAAAACAAAGAGTCCCTCTACATTGTCAGAGGCAACAAACCGCGTGGGGACTGTAATCGTGAGCGTATCCTTTGAAAGGGGCACGTGCGAAGCAAGGATAAAACCCCAGTCACCGAACGAAGGAACATAGGCATGGTAGGGCCTTACAAATGGAAACCCACCTGTCTTCAATGTTTCATGGATACACCAAAAGGCCTGTTTAGCAAAAAACGGACTCGTCGATTGCGTCACAAAGATACCCTGTTTGGCCAAACGCCGCTTGGCTAATTTATAAAATTCTCGGCTATACAGTCGTGATAACCCAGAATTTTTCGGATCAGGCAAATCGGCAATAATGACATCAAAATACTCTGTCCCTTCCAACAGATATTGATAGGCATCATGGTTGACCACCTTGACGCGTTCATCACCAAAACTTTCATGATTGATATGCCGAATCATCTCATGCGTCGAAGCCAATTCGGTCACGAGCGGGTCTAAATCGACAAGCGTAATGGCTTTCACATCGGCATACTTCAAGACTTCACGTGCAGCGAGTCCGTCCCCCCCGCCAAGGATCAAAATGTTCTCTCGATGCGAGGTCAGCCCCATAGGCACATGCACAAGGGCTTCATGGTAGCGATATTCATCAATGGATGAAAATTGAAGATTTCCATCTAAATAGAGGCGAACGTCGTCCCTGTGCTTTGTGAGCACCACTTTTTGATAGGTGGATTGTTGGGAATAAATGACGCGATCATCATAAATAGTGGTTTCCCAGGCATGGATGAGACTTTGTGAACCCCAAAACATCCCCACCAGAATAATCGCAGCGACCGAGGCTGCAATGGGAAGCATTCTCAAATTCCGAAGGTCAAGAATTGATCGAAAACACCAGAGGGTAAACATGCCAACCGCCACATTGAGTCCGCCAGTAATCAATGAACTTTTAAAAATGCCAAAAAACGGCAGGAGAAAGAACGGGAAAAGCAATGTCGCCGCAAATGCGCCAAAATAATCGAGGGATAAGACATTCGAGATATTCGCTCGAAGGGCATAATGCTTTTCCATGATACGGGTCAGGAGCGGGATTTCTAGCCCAATGAAGGTTCCGATCACCAGAATCAGCATCACCATGATGGGATAATACATCGAGGTATAGGAATAGGCCCCAAACAACAAGGGCACACTCAATCCCCCGACAACCCCTAAGAGAATTTCAATCGCAATAAACCATCGCAGAAGATGTTGTTGAATATAGCGAGACAACAACGTTCCTATACCCATGGCTGTCATCGTCAGGCCAATGGTGATGGAAAATTGCTTCACACTATCGCCGAGAAAATACGACGACACACTGCCGATCAACAACTCATAGATAATCGTGCAAAGACCCACGACAAAAACGGTCATGAGAAGGACCGCAGATTCAAATGTCGGGGAAGGCGCGTGCGCCTTATTTTCCACCTCTCACTCCGCCTCCACGATGATCGGGGCCGCCCACACTCCCCGTTCTCACACTAGGGCCGTAGTACATGGGCGGTCCGCCCCAATAGAAAAATGATGGACCAGAACGATACCCGTAATACCCCGTGTAGCCCCAACCTCGTTGACCAAAATAAAAGGCCCCCATATAAATAACCCCAAGAATCACCAGCATGGCAAGAAGCGCCCCACCGCGTTGATTGCTCATTTTCCCCGGATGGTTATTCGGCATGCCACTCCTCTTTGTCACAATTCACTCCTCGCAGTTGTCCCAACGATCAGTCTTCTATTTGATTCCGCGTTACCACTCATCATCATCAATCATCCTCGACCGTCTATCCGTGGGAGCGTTGTGGACATTGACCCACATCCAAAGACCAACAGCTCCGATAAGAGACAGAATCCCCAAAATAAAATGAGCTAAGGAGCTTCCCTGCTTGGGCGTCACCTTCACCACGACCGAACCCGCTCTAGAAGGTTGGTTTGTCTCAATACTGAAACGAAGAAAGTACGAACCTTTTTTGGGAAACGTGACCTTCAAGTCAAATGTCGTATCTTGTTCCGACCATGCATAGCCTTCATAATCGCGACCAGATTCTTTCCAGAGCTCTTTGCCAAATCCGAACAGATATTCTTTTTGTTCATCCAGCACTTCCCCTCCGACAAAACTCCACACACCATAGGCCTTGAGTGTTTGTGCCACCGCAATACGATACACCGAATAGTCCTCTTTCACTTCAATCGGCCCCACATCTCCCCCGGACAACGGAATCGTTTGCTCCACACTCTTCCCCACATCCATATTGAGGAAAAAGGAGGTGAGAAAACAAAGCCCAGCAAACGCCAGTAAGGCATAGGAAGCTTTGGTCCATTCCACCAATTTTTCAGAATCGTGAGCCATGAGGAAAGGCCTTTAGAATTTCAAGTCGAAATCAATGGAAAAAAATAAAATCACGGCGAAGGATACCGCCACCGTCATTTCCAATAGACCGACTGCCAAGTTCTGGTCGTGGGCAATGGCCTGGTTCACATTAATTTTTGGCAAGAGAATCTTGTCCAGTAAGGTTCGAATGAGAGGAAGAAACAGTAGACCGCAAATCACACTGAGACCAAAATTAACTAAGTTATACGGCCAACTCACAAAATCTCCCACCGCCCCCTTCATTAAAATAATGCCCAACGCCACCAACGTGCCCCCAAACGCGACACCCGCCGAGACATTATTGCGTTCGATTTCATCATGCACATTGAACGGCGTAATCCGGTCATAGAAAAACGTGAACGCAATTAACGCCACTTGACTCAACCCAAAAAAGGCGAGCGCCGTATGGACACCCCCACCTTCCCCATGGATGGCACCGGCCACCACGAGCCCTGAGGCAATATAGGCACCAGCTTCAACCGCCCCAGCTCCGACATTTTGATCATCGACCAATTCTTTGACGTTGCAAAACTTACGCAAGAGGAATCGATCATTAATCACACGAGAAACATTCAACAAGGCAATACCGAAGAGGCCATAGCCCACAAACGCATAGAAGTCGTTGAGTAAATGTTGAGAAGGACCCACATGAGCGCCAATCAACACCATAATCACAGCGAACTGATACCCTGCCAGGCTCATGGCGACGGCCAGATTTTTCTTGGGTCCAAGCTCTTCGTAGATACTGTATGGCGTGAAAAAATCTTTAATGAACTTGGCCGCCACAAACAAACACACGGATAGCCCAAGAAAGATCATGCCTTCAATGAATGCTCCTGGAAAAATATCCATACGTAATTGGTGGGCTAGCTTAAACTGTAGACGGTGACTTGCGAAGGTTTAATCGTTTCACTATAGCTCACATCATACGACCCATCGGTCCACTTTTCGACACCGATGAATTTCTTGCCGTTTTCAACTTCGAAATCCCAATAATAAAATTTCTCCGCATTCTTATCATCACCATAGCGATAGAAGATGGCAGCATCAGAATCCTCCAACCAATAGGTCTGCCCTTCAAATTCGAATTTCCCTTCTTCATCATCATCCATTCGAACCAAATCATCTTTGGACAAGCCAATATCCCTGAGCTTCAATTGACGGAGAGTGATCGCCAACTCAAGTTCATCATCTTCTTCCAGATCAATCCATACTTTTTCTTCGCCCTTATCGCACTCCAGCTCATACCAACTGGATTCCCCTTCACGATAGGTATGCTTCGCGATGACCTTCAGGTCACAGTCGTCCATATCCGACCCAATACCCGTAAGCTGAATAACCGCCCCAGCCCCCACATTTTCTATTCGCAGTTCATCCTTGCCGTAGGGCTTAAACGGTTCCTTGGCTTTCAGTAAGGCCTCCTGCCCCTTTTGCTGATGTTGCCAAAAGAAATAGCCCAGCCCCGCAATCACGAGAAGAAGGATAAGCGTTGCCAATTCCATCGCGCGTCTCCTTACGACATGCCCATTTTCTTTTTCAGTTCAGCCAGAGAGTCGGAATGACTCGGGTTGACCTCACCAGCCAGCGCCTTATTAATTTCCGCATCAACATTGGTTTCCAACATCGCCATTTCGCCATAGGACTCTGCAAGGGCTTCATCTTCCTGGACTTTGGTTTTCATTTTTTCCAGCATCGAAATGGTGCTATCCGACCCAACGTTTGCCAATTGTTGATTCAGCTTTTTGGTAGCATTCGCCACCTTTGAACGTGCCCGAAGGGTGGTCAACTCGTTTTCCCACATACCAATCTGTGACTGTAATTTTTTGACATTCGACTCAAGCTGAGACACCATTTTGTCCTGATTGCCAAGATTGGCCGAAACCGTCGTCGCTTGCTGAATGGCACTATCCTTTTTGCCTAACGCTTCGCCAGCCAATCGATCCGCATCCTCAGCGGGCAGACTCCCTTTTTGCCCTTTTTCGAGGAGCAGCATCGCCTTCCGCTCATAGTCTGTGGCTAGTTGCTTTTTCTCAGCCTGTTCCTTTTTGAGCTGAATGGTCAGGGCTTTGACTTGGGCCAAACTTTTCATGCTTTCTTCCAGATCTTTTTTTAAATCTCGAATCCCTTGTTCGGTCATTTTAATAGGATTTTCGAGCTTATCCATCGCCGAATGAGCTTCGGATTCTGCAACTTTAAACAGTCGTTTAAACACACCAAACATGCGTCAGTCCTCCTTTATTCAGCTTTTGCCAAAGATAGCAGCTCATCCACATTATCGGCCATGGCGACACTCAGGGCATTGATCGAACCCTCAAGTTCATTGAGGTCGAGGTTTTCCAATTGTAAGGTATCCCGGAATAAGACCTTCGTCCCGGAATCATCAATAACAAAGGCCCCATGAACTAATGTGCGATTCAGTTGTAATAATCGCTTCAGCATATTCACCTGCGGATCCTTCTTGATCTCAAAAATAAATTGTTCCAGAATAAGAATGGGATCTTCGCAGTCGATCACCAGATGATTGATTCCTTGGTCCTCATCATCTATCACCACCAGCTCTTGGCTTGGATCTTCTTTGGTAATCGCAAACTCGAGCTCTTGAAGATAGGCTTTCACCTGTTCAAAATGCGTCATGCGTTCTACGCTCCTTTCCCCAATTTTGATTCAAAATAGTCCATAGCTTCATTTAACCGTTGCGCAATGGCATGAGCCATCTCCCGCTTCTGCAAATCCGTCGCATGAAAATCGGGATGATATTGTTTCATCAGTCGTTTATACGATAGGCGAATGTCCGCAAGGGTCGCATGGGAACCGACCTCTAAATTGGCGCGATACTGCTCTTCTTGTGATGGTGAGGAAGCCGAAGGTGGGTCAGGGGCATCATTCCACGCATCCGAGGAGGAAGAGGCCGGCTGAACAGAGTCACGGCCAAATGGAAGATCTCGTAAATGGCTCGTGACAATTCTACCAAAACGGCGAAAGAGCGACACACCATACCTCTATCACACACTTCTCTAAGATCTATAATCTTGCAAGGGAACAATTGATGTATCAAAGGATACTAACAGAAGAGCACTAAAGAACAAGAGCTTCGATTTTTGGTCAAGCCTAGGGAGCTTGCAGAGTTACATAAACCATCAAGCTTTTGAGCGTAATCAAAGGAACAACATTCCCTGATCGCCCAGCCAAGCGATCCCTCGCCATTGTGTCCGCCTACATCATCAACCGCGACCAATAACATCATTCGACCTAACTCTATCTTCCTACTCTGTCATTCCCGACATTGTTTATCGGGAATCCATTTTTTTTCTGATGAAAGTTCAAACATCGATGAGTAGATACCCACGGGCTTACGCCGCGTGGCACTTAAAATTCAAACTCGAGCTGAATCCGCCCTTTGTCCACTCGTTCTTGATGGGCCACATACCGCCGAATCACCGCCTCATTCAATCCAACCGTTGATGAGAAGAACCCGGGTGACCACAGCACCGCCCCCCAGTAGGTCTGCTTCAGCTCGGGATATTGGGAACGTAGTTGCCGGC
This sequence comes from Nitrospirales bacterium, assembly GCA_965248225.1. GTDB lineage: Bacteria > Nitrospirota > Nitrospiria > Nitrospirales > UBA8639 > Nitrospira_E. The sequence continues at coordinate 506,768 of CBDFIV010000015.1, read as the reverse complement.
TCACATTCGCTTTCATCTTGCCCACAAGACTCGAGACTGCATATTTCGGAGGAATCACCAGCACGACATGAATGTGATCAACCTGCACACTCCATTGCGGTATGGCCACATCGGGATGATCGTGTTGGATCTGAGGCAAATGCTCCGGCACAAAGATCTTGAGCGCCCCCCGCAAAATGCGTCGGCGATACTTGGGGATCCACACCCCATGATATTGATGCTGATACGCACCATGGGCACTGAGGCGAACTTCCATGCGCGAGTGGCATCAAAACCCCCTCATGTGGCAAGGAGTCCCCGCTTCCAGCGAGGAGCGCTTTCACCCACGGGCTCACGCCACGTGGTCCTCCCCGCTAGCCTTGATAGTGGACCAGGCCTTACAAGTTTATTAAACGACCATGTCTAAGTGGTTTTTGGTGATGTCGGGTTTCGCCCCGACGGACGAGCCACTTTTGTTTCGGCAAAAGTAGCCAAAACCATGTTGCCCGTGGTGTGGCCCTTCGGGTTTCCTACGCGGTTCGCCGCCTCCGGCGGCGCGCAAACTCGCTACGCTCAAACAGTGCGCGCCTTTTTCCCGGCGTCGGCTGCACGGCTCGGCCACACCACAAGGCCAGGGAAGACCGCTGAAACAATAAGTCCTGATTTATGGGGAAAAACTCACTCAAAGCACCTGTCCTGAGTCTTATGGAAAGGCTCAAACAAGACCCGTGAGACCATAGGTTCTCACCCCAAGAGTTCGACCGCAGGAGTCGGGAAATGGAATGGGGAGGGGATGAGATATTTAAGCAAAGGGAGGAAGACGTCCCCTCATAAAAATCCCCGTCTAAAAAATCGAGGAGGGTACCTCATCTGGCCATATCTGATGGGATGACGCTAACGTTGCTTCAAGACTGAAAAACATGGTCCGATGAGAAATTATGAAGGAAGATTCGGCACTTCATGAATGCGGAGCGGCGTGACACGAGCGATACCAGAAAAGTCTGCATCCTTATGAAACAATTCAACTTGATTGGTGAGGCAGACGGCGGCAATAAGACAATCGATAGTTTTTCGTACAGTTACTCCTTGCCGCCGACAAGCTCGGTAGATGTTCGCACTCTGCTCAAAGACCGCAAGTGTATCCATTCGAAGAATAGGATAGGCAAGCAGGATACGACGAGTTCGTGCATAAACGGCATCATCCCGAATTCCTTGTAAAATTTCACAAAAAATCAATTCCGTCAGGGCTAGAGACCGGTCTTGGAGAATGAGTTGTTGGAGATGAAGATGCTCAGGACTCTGTGCCCCGTTGAAGAAATCAATCCAGACCGTCGTATCAACAACAATCACACCCGAACCGTGCGCATCTCGTCTATATTACCCACCCACTGTTTTGTCCCTTGAAGTTTGAGGATCTCCTTCCGCTTTTCTTTTTTCAACAACTCCTGAAGGGCTAAATTGACCAGTTCTTTCTTCGTCTTGCATTTAAAGACACGCATCCCCTCCTCAACCAACTTGTCCTCCAATTCGATATTGGTTCGACCCATTGAGTACACCTCCTTGTAATAACTTTCACTATACCATGAGAAGGTGTATAACGACATGTCTTCTGGTGTATACAGTCATGCGCCGAGCCGCTAGAGGACCCCCTTCCCTCAAACATTGAAGTATTCAAGGAAATACATGCGCCACCTCGGTCATTCTTACAGGGTTTCTCGGAAATCCATCTTAAATTTATGAATGTGCGACATCCCGTTGATAGCTGGAAATTCTCTTCCTCGTTTATCCACTAACAATGTCCAAGCATTTTTCTGTGTTGCCGGATCTCGCCCCGACAGGCGAGGCCCTTTTGTTTCGGCAAAAGGGCCCAAAACCAGTGACGCCCAATTCGGCCTCATCAGGTTGGGCAGACGCCGGGAACAAGAAGCGGGTCGGGTAGCCAGGGGCGGTTGCCCGCCCCCAGCTCCCACAGAACCGGACTTGTGGGTCGCACATCCGGCTCTTCAAGTCGATCCCTCATGCCCCAAACAGCGTCAGCTGTTGGGGTAAGACCCATTTGGGCTGGTGGTGCTCCCGTTCCCACAATCGCATCAGCGTGGTCACCCGGTCGTAAAACCACTGGTTCCCATAGGCCTGATGCATCCCATAGGTGCGACTTTTGAACCACGCCCCGCGACGGCTATACGCCGTCTTGGTCGCCGACTTCACAGAGACACCACGTTGCAGTAAGTGCCGCAACAGGTAGCGAGGACACCGTCCTTTCTGCCGAATGATGATCGCTCGCAGTCGCCTGCGCACATGGGCATCAATTCGACTCAAGCGACGCGCTCCAGGCTCGGTACATAGCCGATAGTAGCCATACCATCCGCGTAGATAGCGATTCACTGCCCCCATACAACCGCGCAAGGATGACCCCCAGTTTCGAGGGGTGAGCCCTCGAATCCGTTGGGTCAGCCGTTGCTCGGTACGGGGAGACAGATGAATCTCCACGCCCCCTTCCGGATTCTGCTTCAGGCAGAACCCCAGAAAGTTCAGGTGGCCAGGTCGATCCACTGAACTCTTGGCCTCGTTCACTTGCAGCCGCAACCGGTCTTCAAGGAATCGACGCGTGGCCTTCAACACGCGTTGACCGGATCGTTCACTCCGCACGAAAATTTGACAATCGTCGGCGTACCGCACGAACCGGAGGCCACGACGTTCCAGCTCCCAATCAAGTTCATCTCACACCACGTTAGATAAGAGGGGAGACAGAGGACCGCCCTGGGGGGTGCCTTCATCGGTCGACACCCGCAGCCCATCTGGCAGTACCACGTTCGCCTTGAGCATTTGATGGACGAGGTGCAGGAGACGCCCGTCTTTCACCTGATGAGCGAGGCGGTTCAGGAGCCGTTGGTGATGGACTCGATCGAAGAATTTCGACAGATCGATGTCCACCACCCACTCGTACCCCGCTTCGACGTACCCCTTGGCTTGCGCCAGCGCTGTCTGGGCCCCTCGCCGTGGACGGAACCCGTGGTTGCTGTCGTGAAAGGAGGGTTCATACATCGGCTCGACGACTTGTCGCAGAGCCTGTTGCACCCAGCGATCCACCACATTGGGAATACCTAATCCGCGGCCACCACCCCCCGGTTTGGGAATCCAAACTCGACGGATGTCACCCGGTTGATAGTGGCCCGCCAGCAACTGGCGACGCAGTGCCGGGAGAAGCTGCCGAGAAGCCTCGACCACTTCGGCGACGCTGCGCCCATCCACCCCTGCCGCGCCCTTGTTCCGCGCGACGTGTCGCAAGGCCTTCGCTAAATTGCTCGCCCTCGCCACCTGCTCTAACAGGTGAGGACCCTCACCTGTCTGGGCGGTCGGAGTGTGGGCGTCCTTGTCATCCGCTCTCAGCAGCAACCACGTGTGGGCGTCGGATACGTCCGAACCCGCCTCGTCATCGCCCCCTTGCGGGCTGTCGGCAAACGCGAATGACAGTTGACCCACTCCAACCTTTCTCAACTTGCCACCCCCTTCGCTCCCCCGGCATTACCCGGCTTCATCACTACTATGAGGTGGTCCGACTTCTCCACGGGCGTGGTGCCGACGTCGTTGCCTTCGTCCGCGCTACCACTTGATGGTGGACCCATGGAGATCTCCTGGGGTAAGGATGACTTGCGTCCCGCCATCGCCGCCCCCACTACTGGTCCGGCCTCGGTCGGATATGGGGCGTCGCGCTGTGGCGCACGCTCACCCAGTCCGGTCCAGCCTGCATAGGGGTTCATTTGCATTCGGTACGGCGGTTCGTCTCGGGCTTCCATCCCACACGCCCTCACGGGCAGAAGGTGTTGGCCGCTGGCCAGCCTTCCTCGCGTGCAGTTGCCTCTGACTCGTGGTTGCCTCCGACAGACCCCACAGGGGACTTCCACCCATAAGCGCTAACTTGTTTATTCCTATTCGAAATAGTCCGTTAACTGGACTGGTCGTTGTCGCGGACGCTCCGCTAATGCTCTCGAGACATGATTCCAATCATGGAGCGCCTCAGACAATGACCACTGCGGTTCGATGGCGCGCTTCATCTGGTTGAGGAGGAACCCAAATTCACGCCACGCACTGGGTGGCTGGTGATTCTTCCACTCCATATCCCCAGGGGGAAATAGATTCCGCATGCGCCAGCAACTTCTCAATAAGCAGGGCCACGAGGAGCTTGCCATACAGCCACGCTTTGGCGCTTTCATCATCGGATTTGGGGAGATGGCCCAGTTGTGCCAGCGACTTAAAGCGCTTGAAGACCAGCTCCACCTGCCAGCGGATTCGATACCACTGCAACACCTCTTGTGCTGGGAAGGCTTTCTCTGGAAAGGTGGTGAAAAGAATGACGTACTTGGCGTACTCCAGCGTACAGGGCTTGACCTGTGTGCCCTTCCTCGCAGCCGTGCGGCGAACCGTGGCTTGGGCACAGTGAATCGCGTGCTTGGATTTCCGGATCACGCACAGCCGCCCTGGTATCCTTGACCCGGCTTCGAGAACGAGCACCGGCCAGGACTTGGCCGCCCCTGCCTTCTTGAGCGATGAGACGGTCTTGAGTAAGTCAAAAGATGTCCCGTGTCGGTTGTGTAACGGCAGGCTGGCCGTATTGACTCGCACGGTGACGTACGCGCCCTTTGCGACAACATATCGAATGCCTTTGGCTGTGGAGTACCCGCGATCCGCCAGGATATACTCTCCTGCCCCAACAGGAAACTGCGTCAACGACTCACCTGTCCCTTGCCCCTCAGTCTCGGTGAGTTTCAAAAAATCACAGGCCAACGAGGGGAGACAGACGCTATAGTGAATCCGCCAGAGACTCCCGGTTTTGCCAGGTTCCTTCACGGTGGTGGCATCAACCGCTCTCACCTGAAACCCGCCAGTGGAGGAGATGCTCACTCCTCGCTCTTGAAATAAGGCCACGCATAAGGCGTAGAGCCATTTCCTGGATTTCCTCAATCGTTTCAGCAGCGCGACGTCAGACAGGTCAGCCAACCCAGCTTTTTTGGCCCGCACCACCGTTTCACGAAGTGAATGCCCACACCCAAGATGAATCAAGAGCGTACGCAAGAGACTCTCGGCCGATTTATTCTTCCGCAATCCCTTTAAGGCGCCCGTACCTACTGCCAGCTTCTCCCAGTCATCTGGGAAAAATGACCGTAAAAGGGTCCAGTCTTCGTCCATGGGTTCTCCTCCATAGAATGTCTGCCGCTATGGTAGGGGACTTGCCGAGATAAATCAATAAACAAGTTAGCGCTTATGGGACTTCCACCCCCATCAACTCATCCATGCCCAGCGCACACCAACTCGCTGCGCTCAAACAAGGTCCGCCAAATAAATGCGAGCGTCCGTCGCTTGAATCGGATTGCAGGCGTCGGAAAATAGGAAGAGGGATGGCTTGAGACATGTAAACGAGTAAAGGAAAGCAGCCAAACTCGGTTCCCTCATAACAAACACTGCCACAAACCCAAATCCCTGAGCGTCTTAGTTAGGCCGAAGGTACTCTGAAAATTGAGCGTTCCACTTTTGCTAAAAAGTGGGTAGGGAAGATTCCAAATACCAACCTATGAACTAGGGATGGGGTATTGTGTTACATGCCACCAATTCTGCAATCGTGGTCTAGCCCTGTTTGGATTGCGCTTTCAGCTCAGTCCATGACGTGAGGTTCATCTTTGCCATGTGATTATTCGGATTGAGTGTTAAAGCCTTCTGACAGCATTCAATCGCCTCATCGTATTTTCCAAGAAAGCCAAGAGAGGCTCCCTTGCAAGTCCACGCAATATCATCGTCAAGGTTGATTTTGAGGGTGTCATCACACACGCGACCGACTTCCTCATGCTTTTGAAGATTTCCCAATGCAACAGCCTTATTAATTAATGCATAGGTACTGGTTGGCTCTATAACGAGGGCCTGATCGAATGCACCAATCGCATCTTCAAATCGTTTGAGCCCATTCAAAGCTAGGCCGATATTGACCTGCGCATTAGAATCTGTTGGCTTCAACGTCGTGGCCGTTGAGAAATCAAGGAGCGCCTCTTCAAACCTGCCTAGCTTGAAAAATGCAAGGCCTCGTTTGAACACTGCTACAAAGTGTTGCGGTTCTAGTGTTAACGCTTTCGTGAAACATTCAACGGCCTCATCATAGTTGTTAAGCGAGGCAAGAGAATTTCCTTGCGCACAAATCGTGTCTGCGGTTTCCATAGGTTCCTCTTGCGCCATTTTATCGATTTCCTAAATCCTCATGAAACAGCATAACGTATTCGGTCACATTGTTACCCTGCAAGAATTTCATCGACAAAGGTCCGGGCATTCACGATCCGAATACCTTTATACTCGCCAAGATCAAGTAAATCTAAATCTCCGGTGACAATCCATTTGGCTTTCACGGCCACGGCGGCTGCAATCACATGATCGTCATCAGCATCGCGGCACACCTTTCCGATTTTGGGTAAGGGCTTGGTCCAGAGCGAGCCAATGTCTCTTATTATTTTTTTCCACCATATGCGCACGTCCTCATCGGTGTGGCCGTAGGGTTTCTTCAAACGTGGGTTTTTGAGGGATCGGGTCACTTCTTCCATCAGAATAGGCGAAACATGCAGCTCGTACAGCCCTTGGTCTGCCAAACGGATCACTTGTCCGGGCACACTATCAGGGAACAGGAAGGCGCTGACCAGCACCGAGGCATCAACGACGGCGTTGTGCAGCATAGGTCCGGCGTTCTTTGTTCACGACGGCGAGGATTTCGGCTTGCTGTTGTGCGGTTGGTTCACGACTGCCGATACTTACAGGCCGGAGCAAGATACCAGAATCTGTAACTTCCGCTTCCAGATAGTCGCCCTCTTCCAGATGCGCCGCTTGCCGGATTTCACGCGGCAACGTAATTTGCGCGGCCCGCCGAACTTTGATCAATGCCGAAGGATGGGTTTCTGCCGTGTTTTTATTCAAATCATTACCTCAATTTCGTAAATTATGAATTTCTTATTTTAGTATGGCAGGGTTTTTCCAAGAATACAAATTTGCTCTCAAATCCACAGCCTTTTCCTTTTTTATCCAACAACAACCTCTCACTGATTTTCAGTCTTGCCGGGTTTCGCCTCGGCAGGCAAGCCACTTTTGTTTCGGCAAAAGTAGCCAAAACCATGTTGGCCGTAGCCTGGCCCCCTGCCTCCGCAGGGGCAAGCTCTTCGGGTGCCCTTGTCTGTTTGTTTTTCCTTCCTCGCTTGGTAGCGTAGGAAGGCTTGTGACGAGGTGGCCACTTCGTCGCAAGGGCCGGGTACGATCGCGATGTTCCCTTGAATGTTCTTCGTCGCGCAGCAAGATCCTCCGGCCATCGTTGGTGTTCGAACGGTTGGTTGGGCCATGGCGCCCGTATACAAGGAGGAGCAAACAATGACACACACCACGACCACGATTGGCATTGATGTCTCGAAACAGTACTTGGATGCCTTTTGTCGTCACGATCAGCAGGGCGTCCAAATGCCAAATCACCCGCAAGGCATGACCGCCTTGTTGGCCTGGATTGGCCAGCGAACGGCTCGGCCCTTGATTGTGATTGAGCCAACAGGGGGCTATGAACACACCTTGCAGACCATGGTGCTCGACCAGGGCTTTTCGCTGGCGAAGGTGAATGCCCGGCAAGTGCGAGAATTTGCCCGCGCAAAGGGGCAATTGGCGAAAACGGATGCCATTGACGCCGCCGTGCTGGCCGACTATGGGCACGTGATGAGCCCCAGAACTATGGTGAGTCCTTCGCACGAGCAATCCGAGCTCGCTCAATTGGTCAAGCGTCGCCGCCAGTTGGTTGAGCTGGCGACGATCGAGAAAAACCGCTTGGAAAAAGCGCCAGATGATCTGGCGACAGAATCTATTCAACGGATGCTGCGTGTTCTTAAAGAAGAAATCCAGGAGATGGATACTCGTATGGCCAAGCTGCTGAAGAGTCACCAGGCCTTCGCCAATACTCATGACGTGGTCAAGCCAATCAAAGGCATTGGGCCCTTAACGTTGGCGACCTTGCTGGCGGAGCTTCCGGAGTGAGGTCGCATTGGGAATCGACAAATCAGTAGTTGAGTCGGCGTGGCGCCGCATAATGTCGATAGCGGGATGCGGCGCGGCACCCGCCATATTCATGGAGGGCGGGTTCGCATACGCTGTGCGCTCTATATGGCCGTCCTGAGTGCGATTCAGCATGATCCCGGGATGAAGCAGTTTTATCAGCATCTCGTGAAACACGGGAAGAAGCCCAAAAAAGTTGCGCTCGTCGCGGTGATGCGAAAAATGCTCGTCAGGCTCAATGCCAAAATGCGTGAGTATTATCTTCAGGGAGACAGCTCTGCGTGGCAGCCTCAAGAAGGATAGTTCAGGGTACAGTGCCTTGACTTTCAACACGGTTGCTGCGCGGTTCGCCAACTCCGGCGGCGCGCAAACTCGCGGAGTCTGTCCTGAGCCATGCCGAAGGGCTCAAACACTGCGCGCCTGTTTCCCGGTGTCGGCTGCACGGCTCGGCCACACCACAAAGCCAGGGCGCCTGCTGAAAAAATGGGCCGTAGTGCATGGTAGAAACCTAACTCGCGGAGCCTGTCTTGAGTCTTATCGAAGGCCTCGAACAATGACCGCACAACGATACAAGCGTCCCACCCAGGGGCCAGTCAGCAGGCGTCGGAAATTAGAAGCGGGAAGAACTTGGGACACATGAGGGCTGCACATCTTGGCTATACCAAAGGCACCGAGCAAATGGAGGTTCTCATTCTGGCTTAAAAAATTGGGGAAGAAGAATTCCAATCGCCATTCCAGGGCATAGAACGGGGCATTCAACTACATGACATCAACGCAGCAGTCATGGTCTAGCCCTGTTTGGATTGCGCTTTCAGCTCAATCCATGACGTGAGGTTCATCTTTGCCATGTGATTATTCGGATTGAGTGTTAAAGCCTTCTGACAGCATTCAATCGCCTCATCGTATTTCCCAAGAAAGCCAAGAGAGGCTCCCTTGCAGGTCCACGCAATATCATCATCAGAGTTGATTTTGAGAGTGTCATCACACACGCGACCGACTTCCTCATGCTTTTGAAGATTTCCCAATGCAACGGCCTTATTAATTAAGGCATAGGTGCTGGGTGGCTCTATCACGAGGGCCTGATCGAATGCACCAATCGCATCTTCAAATCGTTTGAGCCCATTCAAAGCTAGGCCGATATTGACCTGCGCATTGGAATCGGTCGGCTTCAACGTCGTGGCCGTTGAGAAATCAATGAGCGCCTCTTCAAGCCTGCCTAGCTTGAAAAATACAAGGCCTCGTTTGAACACTGCGACAAAGTGTTCCGGTTCTAATGTTAACGCTTTTGTGTAACATTCAATGGCCTCATCAGAGTTGTTCAGCGAGGAAAGAGAATCTCCTTGCGCACAAATCGTATCCGCAGTTTCCATAAATTCCTCTTTTGCCATCTTAATGATTTCTAAAACCCTCATGTAACCGAATGACGTATTCGGTAACATTTTTCATCCTTCCCAAAGCGAAGCGGCAGGATTACCCATGTCCGTCTGAGCTTTATTGATGAGCCTACATGTACTTTCGTTTCTTGAACGCCTTAATTTCAGACGCAGTAAGCTTAAACCACTCCCCTTCCAGTCTCTTATCCTTGAACCTATTGTGCCAGTAGGCTTCGATACCTACCGGATCATCAGTTTCTATAACATGAATTTCTTTGGTCTCGTACGGCATTTGAGTGCGAATTTCCTTGTATCGGCGTGAGGGGTCTGTACTTCTTCCGATTTTGTATGTTTTGTCGTGTTCCAAAAGGTAGACCTGTCCAGTCCCCACAACGCCTTCGTCCGTTTTGCCGTCTGACCGGGTATTCGTGGCAAGGGAAGCTTGGATTGCTAAACAGATGTTGATGACATCCCGCCAACTCTCATTTGAGCGAAAGTGCTCTAAGACCTCATTCACCATTTCCGCTTTTGTTCCAAGACGATTTCGAAGAGTCGTAATATTTGGAAATTCTGCGTCATCCTGTTTTTTCAACTTGAGTTCCCCTTTGGTCGGAAAATGCCCAAGCTCTCTGATATATTGGGCGATTTTCTCAAGCAACCACTCCTTATTAAACGCTGGTTCCCCGAACTGGTTGGGTTTGAATCCAGCCTCTAGTTGTGCATCAGACCATTTGGCCAAAAAGATTCCATACCAGTCTTCTTTGCGAATGCCTGTCTCTTCCCTAAAACGATCGACGCCCAGAGGAACATCGTTGTTCTGAGATGCTGTTCGCATAATCTCTGAAATAATTTTCTTTTTATTCATTGGATTTTTTGTCTAAAGAAAATTTTGATGGCCTCAAAATCCTGATTTAGATGAGATCATGTGACAGAATTCCGTATTCGGCTACTTTTTTCAGCGTACCGAGATTGTGGCTGGTGGCTAAATTCTTTCTGTATCAAAACCTTACAAAATCCCTCTGCCTATCCTGTTAGGTATGGCCGAAAATGTAACAATTCCCCAAGGCAAAGTGTTACATTTTCGGATTTTTTTGTCATCTCATTTGTCTTTCCGTTTTTCAGAAGATTTCCATGGCCTTGTGGTGTGGCCGAGCCGTGCAGCCGACACCGGGAAAAAGGCGCGCAGTGTTTGAGTGAAGCGAGTTTGCGCGCCGCCAGAGTCGGCGAACCGCTCAGGGGACTCGAAGGGCCACAACACGGCCAGCAATCGACATAGGTAGGTCCTCACGAACTTTCCCTGTCACACCACCGTACATACGGATCCGTATACGGCGGTTCGGTGGGTTATGCGATTAGCCCCCAGGAGAGACTGCTCTCACCTGGGCACCCCTCGCCGGGCGTTCGACTGGGCGGTTCGCCGCAAGCGATTCGACACTTCCTCGTCAGCCCTTAGGGCTTCACCCCTATCCTCTGTCGGGAAGGCCAGAATTAACTGGTCATTCAGCCGCTTGTCGCTCATGAGTTCCACTGCCTACTGACCACTCCGCACCGTTCAGGCCTTCATCCCTCTCGGGACTACTATGCCCTCTGCTGACTCCTCCCGCCCGGTCTGAACTGATCACTCAGTTCTCAGTCTTGCTGCCAAGACAGACGAGAGGTCTCCCGAGGTAAACTCAACCGCCTTCAGCGCACGACCGCCAGATTTACACCCAGGACCCTTGATGGATAAGGACTTCGTGAAAACCAGCCCACTCGTCCGACCCTGACTGCCTCGTATCTGGTTCTTGTTCATCGGCCCACGCCTTTGCTCCACGCTGCCTTCAGACCCCGCCTCACGACGACGCCCTTGCGCTTCGCTATGACTTCACCTCCATCAGGTTGTCAAAGGGACTTCCACCCTCAAGCTGTTGAGCATGCTCGGCACACTGGTTTTGGCTACTTTTGCCGAAACAAAAGTGGCTCGTCCGCCGAGGCGAAACTCGGCAACATCGGAAGGCCAATGAACGCTAAATAGTGGCCTCACCGCTCTCACTTAGAGGGCTACGGAGTTATGAAATGTCTTGATTGGAATTAAATGTGCGAGCTACCGGAAAGCACCTTGTCGATAAAGCCGCCAAAACGTGGTAATACCAGCCCAAATCGGATGCTTTCGCTGCGCGGCCGTCAATTCAACCTTAACCCCGGAATGCCGTTCGATCTTCCAAATGAGATAATCTGCTCCGCCTTGGAAAGTATAGGCCGCTTTCATGAGGCGCAAAATCGATAAGATCTTCCCTTGGACCGTGCGAAGCATCCACTCAATTCGATTCTTCGTCCGGTCCCAACTCGAATATTCCACCTCATACATTTTGCTATCGGCGACCTGAATGACCGTAACATTTGGAAAGTACGCTGAAAGCACCGCATCGGCGACTCGCCGATAATAATCTTGGTTGCTTTCCCACAACGTGGTGATTCGCCCTTTCGATTCAGCACGTAATTCCGCGCCATAGCTGAGGGCCAGCCCAATACTCCATATATCTTTGGCCGTAAAATCCTCGGACATCTGAGGGAGGACATTCCCCAAAAAAGTGACCACCGCGCTTCCCAAGCCAGAGATAATCCGTTGGCTCATCGCTTGGCTCGGACATGCCATGACAGCCGTAGGCTGCGCAAAACGCCCCCAAAAATAGGAATGAAACCATTTGGGCGTCACACTTCGCTCAAAATCCTCTAACGACAAGACTGCGTATTTCATCCGCACGATATGGCCCTCGTCATCAACCTCTCCATAAAACACATTGGGAGGAAGCCACCCGTTAAGACGCGCCATCCAAGCTGAGGGATACACTTCCGTGTACTGATCCACAATGACATAACAGTCCACCAGACCGTTTTGATCCGTGCCGGCTCGCAGACAAGAGCCATAGAGTAAAATCCCTTGGACGGCCTGACCGTATTTGTTGGCAAGAAAATTCCCTGTGGCCTGAATAGAAGGAGGAATGGGTTGCGCACTCGGCTGGCCAACGATATCCAAAATTGTTGAAGAAGGAACCATGGCTACTCTGATTTCAACCGGACAAAGGAAAGCTCCCCAGGAGAATCCAGGATGAGCGGTTCTTGAGGTCTTGAAGATGTATACACCTCGCCATCCAACACAAACCCACTATCAAAACTCAAACGAATTTCAGAGACGTTCTCGCTCACGTATCCGTGGGTCACAGTCGCAAGAGCATGTGTTTTTCCACGAAGTAGTTTCGGCAAGACCCGCCATAAATGATGATAGGGAACGCGAAGGCTGGTATATCGCAACGGCCCAAGATTGTTACTCCAAAAAGGTTTCATCCCTAAAAACAAGCGATCTAACGTGGTCACCAAAAGCACTAAGTACTCTTCCTCAGTCGATGGCTTTTCACCAGCTGCAACGCGCGCACTAATGGGATTCAATCCTTTACGAGAACCTGTAGCCAACGCGAATAAAAATTTCAGAAGTATTAGTCCTGCTCCCCATTCCCCTAACCGCCCAATCGATTGCTTCGTTTGAAGGCCTAGTTGTGTCCCATGATAAATGGCTCCAGCTCCAAAAAACATCCCATGCAAGGGCTCCCGAACCTCGGGAAATCGAACCCGAAGAATTGGTCGTGTTTCCGTGAATGTATTGGGTCGGGAGTTCTGGGATTCGGCAAGAAGTTGCTCCAAGGCCTTCGGTTCAAATTTCCCCAACCCCACATCACCGGCCATCAAATTGGCTGTTCCTGCTGGCAACACCGCCAACTGAGGCAGTGAGACAAAGGGGCGATGATGAAACAAGGCACCCATGGTGGCTTGAATTGTTCCGTCCCCTCCAATGACCACCACACAATCGACTTGCTCTTGGGCAAAGGCCTTGAGGGCTTCGAGAATATCTGTCGGGGTATGAATTTCGGCCTTTGCGACCTCGGGATATTGAACAAACACGTCTTGAAACAGATTGGGCTTGCGCTTATTTCGACCACTTAGCGGATTATGGAGGATCCCCACGCGCATCTTAGAAGAAGTAAGGAGTAAGAAGTGAGTAGTGAGTAGTAAAAGAAAAAGAAATAAAAATCCCTTCAAACAGAAGTGAGAAGTGAGAAGCCACAGAGACAGATACGAGGAGGCTCTTCTTCTTTCTCACTCTTTACTCCTTACTTTTCACTTCTCACTTTTCACTTGATTGTGGCAGGAGGGTTGGTAAACACTCGGACAGCTAAAGAATTTCGACCATTCACCGGATCAATTTCTGCGAGCCAGGAAGTGAGTGGTCCTTTCATGCTCTTTTCCACCATCGCCATCGCTAATCTCCCTACAAGAATGGCCGTCGACAACACGGTCCAGATTGCGACAGCTTCTAAACCCAAATCTGGTCGTCCAATCAGGATACTGCCTGTTAAAAAAATCATATTGGGATTTCGTCGGGCGGTAATGAGTCGAAAAAATGAATCAAACGGCTTCCAACAAAAGATGACAAATCCTCCTAGCCACCATTGAAAGATGCCTTCTACAATTCGCCCCAAAATATATCCAATCACAATGACCCAACAGGTGATCGCGAGAGTCATGCTAGAAAACAACGGAGCATACGAGACGAGTCCGATCCCCCAGGCTACATACCAAAGCGGCGGATGAATCAAATCAATACCATGGTCGAAAATATTACCCAATTTCGTTGACGTCACCGTGACTCTCGCTAATTTTCCATCAACCGTATCCAGAAACGTCATCACCCATCCACAGACAAGGCCAAGAGCAAAGTAGCCATAGCTGAATAACATCCCTGCCAGAATCACCAAGGCCAAACTTAAAGAGGTCACCTGATTGGGTGAAATCCCCGCCATCGCGCACAATCGGGTGGCCCATTGAGCAGGAATTGGCCACCAGAACTTTGTCACGAAATCCGTCACGCTCTTATAGGATCCAGAGAATAAATGTTGTTCTAAACGCGGTCGGTTATCCTCGCGAATAGGGAAAACATAAGGCAGGTCGGTTTTTCGCAATTCATTAGAAAAGGACCCCGAAATATCGTTCAAGCTAACTCTTCTGACGTTTGAGATGTCGGCAAACTGCTCTGTCTGCATAGTCTCCGAAACAGAAACCGCCTCCGATGCCGCGACATGAGCCACCACAGGCACAGCACGTTCGCCCGCCTCCAACTCTAGAATCACGTTCTGGTCATTCGACAAACTGCGGAAAACCCGGTCATCATAAATAAAGTCTCCGCGAATGATGAAGACGGAACTCTCAGGAGGCATGTTCCCCAGATCGGCCACAAACTCATAGTTCCCAATCCGATCAAACATTCGCCCCAATCGTTCACGTGAAGTCAGACCCCACAAACGAATATCCGATTCATGGCAGATGGACCAATATATGCGCATAAAAAAATGATCGTCCTTCAAAATTTTTCGGAAAAATTATTGCTTCTCTCAGTCAGGAAAAGCACACCCACCAAATGATGGTCGTGGCCAGCACAATTCCTAGAAAGGGAATGACGGTCGTCAACAATGCCGTGGCGCCTAATAAGATTCCTAAATGTTCTAATATTTCAGTGGTCAAATAATATCCAATCCCGACCAACCCCCCTAACATGATTCGCTTGCCAGCCGAGGCACTTCGCAATGGCCCAAAGGCAAATGGCAGGGCAAGTAAGACCATCAATCCCGTTTTCAAAGGCATGAAAATTTTATCCCAGAATGCTAACTCATATCTCAGCACATTTTGATTCTTGCGTTGAAGGATTTCAATATAGCGGAAAAGATCAGATGGGGCGAGAGAAGAAGCCGGCAAGGTTAACAACCGCATTTCTTCTCGATTAAAAGGGGAATCCCATACGAGACTCGGAATCGTTTCCTCTGACACACGAGGACCATCAATCACTTTTTTCTGAATGTTTTTCAGAACCCATTGTTGAGAATTCTGGACGTCGGCTTCCTCCGCATACAGATAGGCAATCATCTCCCCATTGGGATTGAATTCGAAGATGTCGATCTCTTGGGGAATTTCGCCATATTTCAATGTCTTAATTCGAATATAGCGATTGTCTTCTCGAAACCACAGTCCCTGTTTCCCCTGATAGACTTGTGAATTAGAGAGCGCTAACGATCGGGAAATATGCGCGTACTGGTCTAAGGTTGGCGTGACAAACTCCTCTAAGCACGCCACAATCAACACAAACACCATCCCCACTTGCATGACTGACCCGGCTATTTGGAAATGAGAGATTCCCCCAGCTTGCATGGCCAAGAGCTCTCGACCATTGGCAAGACCACCAAGCGCCATAATACTCCCGAGTAGCGCAATGAATGGTGATAACACGACAAACCGCTCTGGAAGGGTTAGGAGAACGAACTCACCAGCCGCCCAAAAGGTATAACGACCACTCCCCACCTCATCCACTTCTTCGACAAAAACAAATAAACTAAACACCGCCAACAGGATGGCCAATACCGGCAAATAGCCTCTGATGACACTTCCCCACAGGTACCGATGAAAAATAGGAATAAACATATTGAAATGTTTTGGATTTCTGATTCAATACATCATGGCGATGCTGGCAATAAGAAGAAACGAACAGATCCCAGATTCGAGAGTTTTTCTGTTCTCTGCTGAAAACTCTTTCATTCAGGAATGCTGCCCCACTGAATATTTAGGGAAACACACAAACACGGTCACCAGCAGCCCAAGCCCAATCACCATCCACCAAAGACCTGGAAAGACAGGAATCGTTCCTTGTTCAACCAAGGTCCTCATGATTAATCCCAAAAAATAATACACGGCAAAAAGAACCGTGGCCGTAAATATTTTGGCGTATTTGCCTTTTCTTGGGGAGGATCGACTCAAAGGTATCCCCAACAATCCAAGCAGAATGGTCGAAAATGGAGTTGAAAATCGCCACTGAAGTTCGGCATGATCCTTTCGAAAATCAGACATGGACAACTCGTGGGTCGGAGCAGCCTTCCGTCTGAATTCCGCAATGGTCTCCTGAGGGAAAATGGATAACTGAGAAAAATGGGACATGTGGGTAATGCTGCCCTTTCGGGTCAATTTGTATTCGAAGCCATCATAGAGCACGGGAATCGACATGCCACTTTCAGGATGGAATTGCTCTCCGGCTTTTTTTGCTGAAATGATCCGCAATTTATCTCCATGTTCGCTTAGCACAAACACCCGTTTTAATTGGCGCTGCTGTTGATCCACCTCTTCAGCAAAGAGAACCAGTGACCCATCCCGTCGATCATAAAAATGCCCTGGCTCTAAATGACTGATTCCCAATCCAGCCTGTCCTTGCGCCTTCACGCGATAGCTCTCTTCATAGGCTAAAGGACGAAGATACAATGAAAAAAGAGCCACGAGAACAGCCACGCATCCCGAAAGCAGCCCAATGGTAGCCATGACACGATAGGGACTCACGCCAGAAGCCAGCAGCGCTTTCATCTCAGAATCAGCATACAATCGTCCTAACCCAAG
Source organism: Nitrospirales bacterium (assembly GCA_965248225.1). GTDB lineage: Bacteria > Nitrospirota > Nitrospiria > Nitrospirales > UBA8639 > Nitrospira_E. The sequence continues at coordinate 489,894 of CBDFIV010000015.1, read as the reverse complement.
GATAATCCCAAAATACAGAGAGACAGGAAGCAACACCTCAAGAGCGATGCCGACTTTTAAAACAATCAATTTCAGGAGCATACTGGGAGACAGAAGAGCATCCACTGCTTGGGCTAAAAAAATAATCCAGCTATATCCTGCGAAGAGGACGATAAAGAGGACACAGACCACAATGGACGGCTTCAGCACTTCTCGAATCAGGTATCGATCTAACATCCCACTCTTCTCCAGAACACCTTTACATTTGTCATACCCGATGGTACTAATATTTTGATGAAAGCCATCATCCTCAGCGCTGGACAGGGAAGGCGGTTACTCCCACTCACTCAAGACCGGCCAAAATGCACGATTCCTATCCATGGTCGATCCATCCTGGAATGGCAAATCACGGAATTAATCAAGCTTGGCATCAGTCCTATTCATGTGGTCGTCGGATTTGGAGCTTCCACAGTGGAACAGGTCATCGCCAATCACAGCAGTAGTCATGCCATTCACACGTTGTACAATCCCTTTTATGCACTGGCAGATAACCTTATCACTTGTTGGACAGTCCGCAATGAAATGACGGAAGATTTCATCTTATTGAATGGTGATACGGTGTTTGAAACGGCCGTCCTTGAACGTCTCTTACAGGCCCCGCCAGCCCCTATCACCTTAGTGACCGATGAAAAACCACAATATGATGCGGATGACATGAAAGTAATTGTGCAGGGCACCCGACTGGTACGAATTGGGAAAACCTTAGCGCCAGAAACCGTGAATGGTGAATCCATTGGCATGATACGGTTTCAACACGAAGGACCCCAATTATTTTGCTCAACCATCGAACGTCGCATTCGACAACCAGAATCGCTCAAGCAATGGTACCTCTCTCTCATCGATGAACTCGCCCCACAAGGCCATGTCTCCACGGTCTCGATTAAAGGATTGACCTGGGCAGAGATCGACAATCCCGAAGACTTACAACATGCCGAGACCCTGCTCAAACCCTTTGTCCCTTCACTCCCGTTAGACCCCTAGGGTCAACATCGCTGCATACTGACTGTCTTCCTCTCAATCAATCCGTTCAAGATGGCTTGAAGTTTCCTCTTTTCCTGTGCCTCTTTCTCGTTGCTCAACAATCTGTTCCACCAGGGCCAAGTCTTGTGGGGTATCCACATCAATGGCCGCCTCAGGAAACGGCAGAATAATTTCCTTAATAGAAACTCCCATGCGTTGACTGAGTTCAAGCAGCGCGTCTGACAGCGACAACAGCCCCAGAAGATAGCGAAGCAGCATGATCCATCCAAGGCGACGAATCAATCGAAGCGGGCGCTTACGCTCACGCTCAACCTGCGTCCAGAATTCCACCAATCGCGCCGCGTTTGGCGTACCAAGCAGAAACAAATTACAGCCACAATAGCCTCCTCCTCGAAATCGTATAACCGTCCGTTTCGATTGCGGATAGGCTGTTGCCACGACTGAATACGGAACTAACGCGACCGCCACATCTACCTGAGCTTGACGAGCTTCTCGAAGAAAATAGTCCACCATTTCAACCGTTAACAACGCATGATCCGCCGTCGTCACCAGGAGAGGAACATCTTGAGGTGATTGTTCTAGAAAACTTTTCACACTCAGGCTTGGCCCTTGCTGAGGTGCTACCCAGCGGATCACGTTCGATTCGACCAAATCATGTAGCAAAGCTTGCCCTTGCATGACTTCCCATGCGGGGCCACACAAGACCCGTTTCTCAACGAAGCAAGACGCACCGAGGGTCGTAAGGACTCTTGCCACCATTGGCACACCACCCACTGTGGCCAACACTTTTATTGGCACCCCAGCCACCTCTGCAACTGCATCTCGGCCAGCCCGTGCACCGGCTAAGACCAATACAGTCACTGGTCGTGGGTCAGACTCGTGCAGATTCAGTTTGTCAGCTCTCGCAAGGGTCATTGAAGCGATTTCTCATAAACCCGATAGGTTTTATAGGGCTCGGCTCCCAGGGATTCAAGAACATGTCGCATACGTTTATTGTCTTCCAAAATCCAAGATAGTTCGACCTGCTCAATCCCTTTTCGCAACCCCGCTTGCCTGACGGCTTCAATCATTCCATAGGCCATGAGCGCACCCATTGGACTGGACTGATAACGCCTTCGAACCCCCATGAGGGCCACACGCCCTGTCCTGGGGTACGAAACCTTCATTCGCCACAGAAGCTTGAGCCATCCTAATGGCCATAATCGGCCTTGAAGATCATGGATGACTTCATTCAGATTAGGAAACGCCACGAGCATGGCACAAGGCATCCCATCGATTTCTGCTATTTGCACAAAATCGTCTTCGACCAACAACTTCATGTGCTGGCCTAGTTCTGCAAATTCGGCTTCTGTGAATGGTACATACCCCCAATTCTCAGCCCACGCTTCCTCATAAATTTCCTTGATAATGGCCAATTCTTCCTGCAAATGTTTCCGGCGTAACGGGCGAATCTGTACTGAACCCTTCGCCTTCTGTAAAAACCTGGCCACCTCGGCAGGAAGAGGGAAATGAATCCCGAGGCGATAGGCCAACATATCCTGTGATTTTTGATACCCATTGGCTTCAATGTGCTGCGCATAATAGGGTCGCGCATGACCCATCATGATCATGGGAGGAGCATCATAGCCCTCGATTAACAACCCACATTCCTGGTTGATGGACAAATTGAATGGCCCTTGTACGGTGGTCATTCCTTCGGCTTGCAACCACGTTTCAGCCGTTTGGAAAAGAGCCTGAAAAACGTCCACCGAATCTTCCACTTCTAGCGATCCGAAAAATCCCGTCCGTGCCTCGTAGCGTGCGAGATGCAACTCATCAATTTGCGCACTCATTCGGCCAACGGGCATCGCCCCTCGGTACGCCACCCAACCCTTCCAGCGAGCATGCTCAAAATACGGGTTTTTTGCTGAGAAAAAATGAAGCCGTTCTAAATGAAGAGGCGGCACCCAAGCAGGATCTGACCGATACACTTGCGCAGGAAATTGAACGAATGTTTTAAGGCCAGCCTGATCATGGACTGGTTCAATCCGAATCAAAATGCTTGACCCCAGATTGTCCTCGGATGTGGTGCACTCAAGATAGGGAGATGAAATGTAATGAAGCGAAAAAGAACTTGGGAATCAACCACCATCTTCAATGGCTACGGCTTGTGTTCAGATAATTGCGCCACCCAGGGATACTGCACTCGCTCGTCGTCCTGGTAGCCCAAATTTGAGACCGTTTGACTGACAGGAATTTTTTCCGCACTGGAATACAGACTACCAAATAGGTGGTCACAAATCAGGCTGGTGATACCAAAATTACCCTGTTCATTATGGAAATGATGTAATAAGTGGTGGCGTTTAATCTTTCGTAAAAATTTGTTTTTGGGAGCCACACGAAGATGTTGCATACAATGGCAGAGTTCATACACCATGTAACAGGCCAAGCCCGTCGCAAAAGATAGGGGAACCCCCGCCCAGCCCGCAATACTCATTCCAATAGGAAAGGTCGTCACCACAATAGTGGGAAGAGTCGTTGAAGCTGACCCAAAGAGTACACGTAAATCATTTGGGTCCTGATGGTGATCATAGTGAATCCGCTTCCATAACGCGGCCGTCCACGGTGATCGATACAGATAGCGACCATGGAGAATAAATCGATGGACGGCATATTCGACGAATGGATAGGCCAACAACGTCGCCAAAATACTCCCCATGACATGTAATGGAGAAACGGGCACATAGGGATAGATCACGACAGCTAAAATGATGCTACTCACCAATAAAATTGTATAGATTTGAATACTGGGGTATGAGACATACGCCCACATCAGATCACGAAACACCATGCGGTCTAAATGATATTTTTCTCGGTACCACTGCTTCGTTAACATGCGTGACTCACGATTCCTTCACCACTTGATTGAACGGCTTCCTCGGGACCATCCCCTCAATCTTTTTATTGACTCACTTCGCAATTATAGAAACCTGTCGAAGAACGCACAAGAATAAGATGATCATACCCCAACCCTCCCAACCAAACCTGGAACACCTCTTGACGTTGCATGATGCTGAAGCTTACCAAATGGTCATGTTGGGACAAGATTTTGGTATAAAACCCAGGGTATAATTCAAATAAGTTTCTAGATAGCTTCACAAACATCAATAGAGAAGAAATCTCAAATTATTATGTTCATAGACAGCTTAACGACTATTTGGGTATAAGACCATTTCTATGAACACCACGATGAATAAATTTGGTTTCCCTGATACCTGCGTCAAAGAATTTCATCAATGGGTTGTGTTATTGCGCCCCCAACAAGTGACTCTTGGCTCCTTGGTCTTGATTTGTCGAGAGGACGCCACAGCTTTCTCTCAAATCAGCCCGGAAGCCTTTGCGGAACTACCAACCGTCCTGCGTGAGATGGAGGCGAATCTCTCCCGCGCTTTTGCTTATAACAAGATCAACTATCTCATGCTTATGATGGTCGACCCTGAAGTACATTTTCATGTCATTCCTCGATATGATGCCCCCCAAACATTTTTTCAACAGCAATTTCTTGACCAGGGTTGGCCAGGTCCACCGGTCCTAAAAAATCCCAATGATGTCACACCAGAAATGGCTACCGAAATCATGGCACATCTTCAAAAATTTTGGTCTGCCTAATTGAAAGGCATCAATTCAAAAACTCTGTTTTCCTTGGATTTTTTGTTGCCTAATAGACTCATTTTGTGTTTTTTTTGAGACACAACTATGGTTCATTTCAATCATTTGGCATCGTAGGCATCTGTTTATTAACATTATTTCAAGAATTTAAATGGCACCACATTTGCTTATTCATTATTGACCTTTAATGCCCTGACACTCGAACATAGAAATATGCCCCTCAAAAACATAGGCAACGTCGACATGATCGCAACTCAAACACATCCTACAATATCCCTTCGTCCGGGAAATTTCTCAACTCTTTCTGAGGCTCTGGATTATGCGGCTTCCGGGAAGACGGGAAGTAATTTCTATTCTGGCCGTGGGCATTTGACACATTCCCTTCCTTATGCGGAGTTGCAATCTCAGTCCATTAACCTCGCAAAAAGGCTTAATGGATTAGGTTTACAACGAGGGTCTCGGGTGGCTTTAGTTGCGGATACGACACCTGACTTTCTTCGATTCTTTTTTGCATGTCAGTATGCTGGCCTTATTCCTGTACCCCTTCCTATCTCCATTCATTTAGGTGGGCACCAGGTTTACGTCAAGCAACTTGCTCGATTACTTGAAAGCTGCCAAGCCTCAGTCGCGATGGCTCCAGAGGGGCTTGTTCCCTTCCTAGAGGAAGCTGGCACTGGCTTGAATATCCAACTCATTGGTGGCCCTGAGACCTTTGCGTCGCTAGAAGAAAGTCAATCGCCACTTCAGCCTCTTGAGTCCCATGAACTGGCCTATATCCAATACACCTCTGGCAGTACTCGATGGCCAAGAGGTGTTGAAGTCACCCAATCTGCAGTGATGACCAATTTAGCGGGAATCATTCAGCATGGATTGAACGTTCAAATTGGAGATCGTTGCGTCTCCTGGCTGCCCTTTTATCATGACATGGGCTTAGTTGGTTTCGTTCTTGGACCAATTGCCTCTCAACTCTCCGTTGATTATCTCAGTACGAGAGATTTTGCCATGCGACCACGACAATGGCTCAAGCTGATGACCAACAGCAAAGCGACGATTTCCTTTAGCCCGTCCTTTGGATATGAACTGTGTGTCCGACGCTTGCGTGAAGATTCTTCAAGTGAGTCATATGATCTCAGTGCATGGCGTATTGCAGGAGTAGGCGCTGAAACCATTCGAGCCGATAGCTTGGGGAGATTTGCCAAGGCTCTAGAGCCCTCAGGCTTTAATCAACAAGCATTCCTCGCTTGTTACGGTATGGCAGAATGTTCCTTGGCTATTAGCTTTGCTCCACTACATTCTGGCATTAGCGTAGATCTCGTGGATGCTGATGAATTATCTAATAATCGAACAGCCTTACCGAGTTCAGCCAGCATGCTTGACGACAAGGAGGCTCGTGTTAGCAAATTTGTGAACTGTGGAGTGCCACTTCCAGGCTATGAAGTGGAAATACGTGATGATATGAGCGTCGCTTTACCTGATAGAGAAAGTGGGACGATATATGTCCGCGGAGCTAGCACCATGACAGGGTATTTCAACGACCCGATCTTAACGCAAGAGGCTCTATCTGAAGATGGATGGCTCAATACAGGAGATATTGGCTATTGGATTAATGGCAGCCTTGTGATCATTGGCCGCTCAAAAGATATGATTATTATTAATGGTCGGAATATTTGGCCTCAGGATCTGGAATATGTCGCAGAGCAGCAACCAGAGGTGCGCCCTGGTGACTCTTCCGCTTTTTCTGTATCTGGACCAGATGGGGATGAAGTCGCCATCATGGTTGTACAATGTCGGGAAACAGATTCTGAAAAACGAGACGACCTGATTCATCGCTTAGGCTCACGAATTCAAAAAGAACTTTCAATTCCTAGCTATATTGAGCTTATTCCACCAAGAACCCTTCCACGAACGTCTTCGGGTAAATTATCACGCTCACGTGCAAAATCTGATTTTCTCAAACGCGTGAACTGGGAATCGTTAGTTCCAGCACTGTCTCTTACGGCGTAACTTGTCAGGGCAGATCTGCCAAGGCAGGTAGCCTCCTCCTTCCTCTTTCTTATGCAAACGACGGTTGCCCTTACTGGAGCCTCCGGTTTTATCGGCCAAGCCATTGCCCATCGACTTTGCCAATCAGGCCTAAAAGTGCGAGGGCTCGTTCGGACACAGAAGAACATTCCCAGCCTGGAACATCCGAATATTTCGCTGATTTCTGGAACCCTCGATAACCATGAAAGCCTCCATAGACTGGTGCAAGGCTGCACCGGACTTATCCATTGCGCAGGGGCTATCTGCGGGTCAACGAAAAATGATTTTTCCCCAACAAACGTCCAGGGAGTCGTGAATCTTCTCAAAGTCTGTCGTTCTCAACCTTGCCCTCCACGGATTGTTCATCTCTCCTCACTGGCGGCCAGAGAACCTTCGCTCTCCCCCTATGCCTGGAGCAAACGAGAAGGAGAACTCCGGCTCCAAAATGATGCAGGATCCCTGAATTGGGTCATTATCCGTCCCCCCGCCGTCTATGGCCCTACTGATAAGGCCCTTCTTCCTCTTTTCCGATTAGGGAAAAAAGGCGTTGCCTTACAACTCGGACCCCATGAAGGTAAATTTTCCCTTATCCACGTGCATGACTTAGCTGACGTCGTGATGAAAAGCCTTGAGGAGTGCCACATTCACTCAACCATATTTGAAGTTGATGATGGTCATGCGGGTGGATATTCATGGGAATCCGTCTTTCAATTAATAAACCCTCATATGAAAATACGCATGACTGTTCCACCAAGACTTTTATGGCTGACCGGGAAGAGTAATGAACTATTGGCTCACTTGTTTGGATATACGCCACTTTTCACGACCGGTAAAGTAGCCGAGCTCTGTCATACCAATTGGGTCTGTGACTCGTTCGAGGCCCGCCAGCAACTTCAGTGGACTCCGCAAATTCCCTTAGAGGAAGGCTTGCGCCATCTCTTTGCATCGGATAGTCTCATCTAATCGAAGAAGAGCGAGATTCTGACCCCTTGAAATCTACCGAAAAGCCTTTTCCACTATACTGATTATGACCACTTATGCTGATATTCTTCCGCAACTCTTGGACACCCTGAAGCCCTACGCCAAAAAAGCGGGACAGCTGAAAGAAACCACCGATTTAGTGTCAGAGTTGGGCTTAGATTCACTTCAAGTCATGCAAGTGTTGCTCAAAATTGAAGACCAATTTGATATTTCAATTCCTTTGAACAACTTACCCAATATCCGCACGGTGAAAGACTTAGGACAGGAAATTGAGACGTTGTTGAAAGGCTAACCATGTCGTTATTTGAAAAATTCCTCCCCATCAAACAGGTTCGTGAAGAACTACTGACAAGTGGGATCAATCCGTTTCACCTCACCATTGAAAAAATTCTTTCCCCGACCGAAGCAGTGATCAATGGGCGCTCAACCATTCTTGTCGGCACAAACAATTATTTAGGCCTGACCTTTCATCCAGACTGCATTCAAGCAGGGCAAGAGGCTCTGGCCCAGGAGGGAACCGGCACCACCGGATCAAGAATGGCCAATGGCTCATTTTCAAGCCATGGCGATCTTGAACATGCCATCGCAGATTTTTACGGAATGCCATACGCCATCGTCTTCTCCACCGGCTATCAAGCCAACTTAGGGGTTCTCTCTGCATTGGCGGGCCCCGGTGATACCATTTTAATGGACGGAGATTCCCATGCCAGTATTTACGACGGGTGTCGACTGGGTGGCGCAGAAGTCCTTCGCTTCAAACACAATGATGTGAGCGACTTGGACAAAAAACTCCGCCGATTGGGAGACCGGAGTCGCCGAACTCTCATCATCGTCGAAGGTATCTATAGCATGTTAGGTGATCGAGCCCCTCTCAAGGATATTGTTGAGGTCAAACAACAATATGGGGCCACCCTGGTTGTGGACGAAGCGCATTCCTTAGGGGTCCTTGGAAAACGGGGGCGAGGCCTAGCCGAAGAGGCCGGAGTCGAGCAGGGCGTCGATTGCATTGTGGGCACCTTTAGTAAAAGCTTAGGTTCGACGGGAGGATTCGGGGTCAGCGTTCATCCAGAATTTGAATTTATCCGATATACCAGCCGACCCTATATTTTCACGGCATCGCCTTGCCCATCGGTCGTAGCCTCAACCAAAGTGGCACTGCGCATCATCCGAGAAACTCCTCAACTTCAGCAACAATTATGGAAGAATGCCCAATTATTGTATGATGGATTGGGGAAGATCGGGTATACGTTGGGAGCCGAAGTAGGGCCGATCATTGCAGCCATGATCCCCTCAAAAGAACAGGCATTGGCCATGTGGAAAGGGTTATTAGAACAAGGAATCTATGTGAATCTCATGATCCCACCTGCCACACCGAATGGCGAAAGTCTCTTACGATGTAGTGTGAGCGCCGCCCATTCTCCACAACAACTGGAAACCATTATTCAAAGCTTTGCAAACGTTCATGCTCTATCAAAGGAACATGCCGCCTCTGCCTCAACCTAGAACATACAGGCATTCTTTTGACCTGTTAAAATTCGTGTGGGTGGCCGCCCCCTGTAATAGTTAAGTGTCTTCTTCAAGGAAGAAGTCTTTTTATGAAGACCTCCCATTCTCGTCCACCGGGATATCGACTCCAGCCGGAAAAGATTGTTTTAGGGCCAAAGCACCCTCTTTCTGCCTCTCCAAAAACACCGGTTCGAATATTTGTCGGCACAGAAACCGCTCAAGCCCGAGCGGAACGAATTTTGGTCTGGTCCATCGATTTGGTTCGTAACCCTTCCCGAACCTATGAAATCTACCTCATGAAAGAATTAGCTGGATTTGACCGGCGCCGATGGCTGACAGGGTTTACCAATTACCGTTTCGCTATTCCTGAATTAGCCGGAGGCTCAGGACGGGCCATTTATAATGATGTAGATCAAATTTACCTGACCGATCCTGGGGAGTTATTTGATCTCGACTTAAACCAACATGGGTTTTTAACCATTGCGGAAAATGACTCTTCGGTCATGGTCATGGACTGCGAAAAAATGCGTTCGGTTTGGACTCTTGCACGAGCCCAGCATGAGCGGAAATCCGCCTTACTGGCAGACGCCCTAAGCCTGAATCATCTTTGGGGGAGACTAGAATCTGAATGGAATGCACGCGATGAAGAATATGTACCTGGAAAGTCCAAGGTGCTTCATTACACCGCCCTTCATACCCAGCCCTGGCACCCCACTCCTCAAGAATTTGTGTATCAAGAAAGCCCAGTAGGGTATGTTTGGAATGAATTAGAAAAATCGGCTAATGAAATAGGGTTCCAATTGTTTAGTAGGTCCCACCCAAGTTCTCAGTTTTCTCAGTTGGTAGAAATGGTTTCAGAGAAAAAAGAAGCTCGCAACGCTGCAGATCACATTTTCACGAAAAAACCCAACAAATTGGATCTTGCCCCATTCCTTTCTTCCATAGACAACCCAAGCCTGCTTCATTACCACATGGGATCTTCGCCAGATCCTTCTTCTGAGACCGATCCATCATGTACCTCAGATGACTCATTAGACACGACGGCTTTCAATTGGAGCACGATAGGATCTCCCCGACCGAATACACCAAGCGATATCGTCTTTGCATCTGATGAACTCACCCTTCTTCCGAATGAAGATGTCCCCTGGATGCTTGAAGAAATATTTTCTCTGGCTTTTCAACTTGTGTATGTCACCATCCGCGATGTGAAATTGATTTCTACTCTTCCATCTTATTTTCGTGGACATGCTAGAGACTTCCATTGGTGGGCAGGCCAACTGCAAATGGTTAGCTCTCGTTACCCATCTATTCACTGGGCCCTTCACTTTCAGACGACCAACCGTCAAGGCAAACCGTCGACCCTGGTTCGTGATGGAGGACGCTGGCTCACCGTACCACCTCGGATTTGGATTCTTTCCGATGGGAAAATGGGTCACTCCACCCAATCCAAGGGTTTGGCTAAATCTTTGGGTTGGCCTTATGAAATCAAGCAACTCCATTTTCATTCATGGAACAACACACAAAAGCTCGTTTGGAGTCTATTCCCTCCAAATTGTCTCGGTCTCAATAAACTCGAATCATCTACTCTTGAGACACCATGGCCCGATGTTGTCATTTCAACAGGCTGGCGGCCTGCACCTATTGCAAGATGGATCCAGGAGCAAAATGGTGGGAACACCCGCATTATTCAATTGGGTCGAAAAGGTGGCGCCTCTGCTGATTTATTTGATGTCGTCATTACCCCCTCATACTACGGCTTTACACCGCATCCTCATCGGATTGAGACCCTCGTTCCACTGAATGAATTAAGCCAGGAAAACCTGGATGCAGTCTCCCAACGATGGCCCAGCCTTTTTGATGGGGCTCCACATCCTCGGATCGTATTGGTGGTTGGTGGCTCAACAGCCCGCTTCACCTTTACGGCAGAAATGGCCGAGGCCATCGGGAACCAATTAAAAAATTTAGCCCAAGCTTGTGGGGGAAAAGTCTTTGCCGTCACTTCTCCGAGAACCAACGACAAGGTGAGTCATGCATTGAAGTCTTGTTTATTGCCAGAACACCACATTCATCAATGGCAACCCAACCAATCTGACAATCCCTATCTCGCCTATCTTGCAGGGGCGGATGCCATCATTGTGACTGGGGAGAGCGAATCAATGTTGGCCGAAGCCGCGTCATTAGGCAAGCCCCTCTATATTATTCCACTGCCTGAAAATCCACCAACCTGGAAGGTTCGGTTCAGTGAAGCCATTGTCCAACGAGCGCAATCCCAACCCCTCAATAAACGGGGAACCGCTCGTCCACAACAGGGCTTAGAACGATTGTGTGCTCGACTTATTCGGTCGGGACTCATTCAACCCCGACGAGATCTCTCGTTACTGCACGATTCACTGATTAAAAATGGCATTGCCCGACCATTCGGCGAAGCCATAGAAAATGGGAAACGTCCCCAATTACGCGAAACCGAGAGGGTCGCAAAAAAAATAAAAGACATTCTGGGAATATTCGACCATAAACATGTCTGACCAGGTCATCCTCCAAAGTAAAAAAATCCATCCAGCTTCAATAAAGTAAGTCCCTGACGAATGCTAACACCACGCCGTCGCCTGATTCTTCCTGTTGAAGTGTATAATAGGGAATTTGATGCCAAAGTCTTACTCGCCTGCTTTGCCGCAGAGCGAGGATTTTCTGTCATTGTTGGGTCAAAACGTGAAATCCATCTCAAGATGGACACCTTGCCACAATCAATTTATCTCGCCATTAATTTGTCTGATCGAAATATTGTCATTGATACGTTATTACAGAAGTTGGGGCACAGAATCGCAGGAGGTGATGAAGAAGGCATCGTCTATTCTTCACCGGAAGTGTACATCAAAGAAAAGCTTGGGCCGGAAGTTTTCAAAAAACCAGAAATTTTTCTGGCCTGGGGCCCAGAAAATCGCCGTATCTGGGAGACTCATTCAAACTATCAAGGGGCACCCATCTCTATCACCGGGAATCCACGAATCGATTTATTACGACCAGAGTTGCGGCCATTTTGGGAAGTTCAGACTCAAAACCTTCGAGAACGCTATGGCCGATACATCTTAATTAATTCCAATTATGATCGCATTAATAACCATCGTCCTGGCAAAGGAGAAGACCAACAAATACTTCGAGCTGCCAAAACTGATCCATCTTCGATCAGTGAAGAAGAGCTTGCGATAGCCACCTATCATCGTGATTTATTCCAGCGCTTTCAAGCAATGGCGTCAGCCATTGCCCATTCATATCCAGACCATACCATTGTTATTCGCCCACATCCTTCGGAGAGCAAAGCGGCCTGGGTGGAAGCAACAGCAGACTGCTCAAATGTTCAAGTGGTGTTTGAAGGCAATATTGTGCCTTGGCTTCTTGGAGCGCAAGTGGTTATCCATAACAGCTGTACAACAGGACTTGAAAGTTATGTCCTTGGGACACCAGTGATAGCCTACCGTCCTCTGACCTCAGATCGATTCGACAGAACACTTCCAAACAGTCTCAGCCAACAGGCCTTTACCCTCAATGAATTGCAAACGCTCATAAGTATTTCTGTGAAGGGGAACTATCAACCTAGCCCCAATGTTTCAGCAAAACAAAAAACCCTCATTCAACAATATATCGCCTTTTTGGAGGGGCCGTTTGCCTCGGAAAAGATCGTTGAAGTCCTAGAGCAATTTGACAATACGCTAGCGGATAAACCTGTAACGAATCTTCCTACATACCTCACGGGCAAAACAGAGGCGGTCTGGCGGAGGATCAAACGACAATACAATGCGTCTTTTCATATGAACAAAAATAATCGACAAGAACGCTACCAATACCTCAACCACATATTTCCAGATATCGAATTGAGGGACGTAGAAAATCGAATCGAAAATTTCCAATTGATACTGAATCGCTTTAAAGGCCTCGCCACTCGTCGCATTACAAAGGGAATTTTTGAAGTAACCGCCACGAGTTCATTACCCATCCCATACTATACCTCGGCCAATGACACCGCTGTTGATCAAAGTTACGATCAGCAGATTCGCAGGAACGACTACCATGCCGTCCATCCACCATCAACCACCAAAGTACTGCCCGTCATATAACTCGAAGCATTAGATGCCAAGAATACAAAAGGTCCTCGTATTTCCTTCAATTCACACATGCGTCCAAGAGGAGAAAGTTTGGCAAAATTGTCCTGGAACGCCTTGGGATGTTGGTTTAATATCCCGTGTGGTACGACCGTATTACATCGAATGCCTTCACGAGCATAAAAAGTCGCAACATATCGAGAAAAATTTGGCACCATTGATTTCGTCCCCACATAATCAATGGGCTTAAAAACTGTGGGAGTTTCAGCGTCTGTTTGATAAAGAGATTGATTCGGAGCCACTAGCGAATAGGTAGAGGCCACATTGATAATGTTACCAGAACGACGAGGGAGCATGAGCCGCACGGCATGCTGAGTGACGCGTATTAATCCAGTGGCATTCACGGCAACCGAACGCTCCCAAAGCTCAAGTGGGTAATGTTCAAATCGAGAGAGATTGATCGCCTTCTGGCCGTCATCAAACTTGGCATCAATAGCCGCAAGGTTAACCAACACATCAAGTTGGTTATATGTATTTTTAATACCTTGAAAAAGCTTGGTGAGCGACTCCTCAGACGTCACATCAGCACTCACTCCACAGAAATCTCCCTCAGGATACCGTTTGGTCAAGATTGCAATTTGCGCATCTAATTGTTCCGGCATTTGGTTGTCCGTGACGATGACCGTAGCCCCATACGCGGCATACGCATCACACACTTCTCGTCCAATTAGTCCGCCTGCCCCCGTCACAAGAATAATCTTTCCATTCAGCGAAAACTCTGATTCGTTCATGTCAGGCCTTTCGAAAGAGCCCGTTGGGCAATACGAACACTTTCCGCCCCGGTAGCAATATCTGGCATTGGTTGTTCGCCGGCATTCACACAGGAGAAAAAATATCGCAATTCTTCAAGAAATAAAACATTTCTGTCAAACGTCTTAGGCAAGGCCTGCACCTCTCCAGGAGCTTGGGAGCCCTCCTGCGGAGAGTGAATTTCCCCAATAGTCGATTTCCACAGAGTCAATGTTCCAGCAAGAATGTCGATCTCAACTTTCCCATGACTACAGACTAATTCCCACACCCGCCTTGGTGGACGTTGACAAAAATCAAGATGCACATTCGCCGTCACACCGTGTTGGAATCCCAGAAGGATATCAATGCTATGCTCCACATTCATATCTAATGGGGATATAGAATTTGGCAGTCCCACCACCTTGTCCGGAACTCCGAACAACCAGACTAATAAATCAAGATCATGGCTGAGTGTGAAAGCCGGCCCTCCACCCATTGCCGCGTGAGCGGCATAGCTTTGGCGATAATCTTCCCATGGATGCCAGTCAGGGAGATGCTCACCCCACGTCGTCCGAAGAAAAATAGGTCGCCCAAGAATCCCGGAATGGCCTTCAGCCAGCCATGATTTAAGCTGTTTGAAAAAGGGATGAAACCGCAACATATATCCCACCATGGCTAAGCAACGGTGGGATTCTAATGTATGGCAGAGCTCCTCAATTTTGTCTAAATTGTGACTGATCGGTTTTTCAATAAAAACGTGGCTGCTCGCTCGAGCAGCTTCCATCGCTATGGAAACATGGAATGCCGTAGGATTCGTGACAAACGTGACCGTTGGAGCGAAGTCTGCTAACGCTTCTTTGAGGTCGGTATATATTGGGATTGAACCATTCACATTTCGGAACGGCAAATTGCGAGCCCTGTAGACGGCAATATCCATATATCCAAGAGCAGACAGATTTTTAATGTGTCGCTCACCGATAGAACCGACGCCACAAACCAAAATACGATGAGCGGTATTCACGTTACAACTCATTATCGGTATAGGGGGAAAAGGGAATAAATGCAGTCTGGGAAAGATAGGAAGCCATCGGCTACTTGAGGGTATGAGGAGAGGAAGGTCGAATACAATCCAACCCTTTCATTAAGGCCTCCGCCACTTGAAAACCAAGTTTGCCATCAATATCCACAGCATAGTTTGGGTCCGTTATCAAAGGCAGTACATTTTTCCCAGTCATTGATCCATCGAGAATCGTTAAAGCTCGAATGACATCAAGCCCCCCCGTTTGCCACCACACAACTGGCAATTCTTGGCGCGGATGATTAAATGGTTCAAGTATTCCAGACAATTCAAGCAGCGGCTTCATAAACGCCCTGTTTTGTTCCTCGGCACCCGGACGCCACATTTTATAGGGCGTACATGGCGAAGGACAAACCGCACGAACGCTGGTCGCCTCAGGGTGAGCTAAAAGCAGCTCAATAGCATCATCCACCTGGCCAGAGAACCGAATGGGAGAGGTCGGACGAAGATGCACAACAATTTCTGGCTTCCAATTTTGATGTTCAGCAAACCACTCCAGCACATGAAGAAAAAGAGAAAGATCGGGAGAAGAATCTAGGGCTAAAGAGGACGGACGAAGAAAAGGGACATCGGCACCATAGGCCTGGGCATGTTGCTGAATTTCAAGATCATCGGTTGAACATACTGTACGCGTAACTCTATGGGCTTGTCGGCCGGCAGCAATTGAATAGGCCAAGAGGGGATGTCCATTTAAGGCAAGAATGTTTTTTCGAGGTAATCCTTTTGATCCTCCGCGGGCAGGGATTATGGCCAACACTTCCGGCACAGATTTCTCTCTCTTCTCAATTAACGTCTTATTGGTGTCGAAACTTCAGTTTTTCTCGTTGAGGTAATTCGATGGGAAGCAATTCGCTCGACCTAAGAGTCCAGGCTTGGCCGAGATGCTTGATGTCGCGGATTAACCGGGAAAAACCACTTGGCTCAAGAGAAGCAGAATGATCAGACCCCTTCCACGCTCGATCAAGCGTAAAATGTCGTTCGATAAATGAGGCTCCTAATACAGTGGCAATCGAATCAATAGCGATCCCATTGTGGTGACCGGAAAACCCAATCTCACCGACCCGTCCTGCATTCTTATATTTTTGAATGAGGCGGACAATTTCCAAAAGGCAGACATCATCAAAAGGGACAGGATACCCTGAGGTACAGGAATACAGGACAACCCGCTCAGGACAAGATTGAAACACATCCACGGCAGTTTCAATTTCTTCTTCTGTCGACATTCCGACCGAGATGTGTACTTGCCCCTCAAATTCGTCTCGCAACACCTTCAACATGTCTACATGATTATTACAGGCCGATGGAACCTTCAGCAGCCCGGGCTTAAGACTCGTCATCTCCCGTGCACTGGTCAAATCCCAAACGGAGGTCGAATACTCCACACCATGATCTTCCGCATAACTTTTCAACTTGGCGTGAGTGTCGAGGTCAAATTCTAAAAATTCTCGATGCTCTCCATACGTCTTCCCATAACTATTAATGTTCTCATAGGGAGCATTGTATTGCTCTGGGGTTAACAATTCACGAGAATGCCTTTTTTGAAACTTCACGATATCAGCACCGCAAGTCTTCGCGACAACCATCATCTGCTTCGCCGTCTCAACATCGCCCCTATGATTGCATCCAATTTCGGCAATGAATTTAGGAATAGGGAGAGAGCCAGGCAACGCAAAAGAACTCAACGAGGATGGAGCCGGAGATGACATGTATGTACCCTTTGTGAAAGTGGAGACAGCGCAAAAAAACGATTTCCAGAAGTCTTCAGAGATTGTATGATTTCATAGCTACACCTGTCGATGCCTTATATCAATACCCACATGACGATTCAGTGAGGATTCTCGTGGCCACTAACCAAGATCAACCAACTAATCACATCCCCTTTCGTCTCCACTATCATGGAGCCGAATATAAGCCCCTATGTCAATGAATCCCCAAGGCAAGCTTCTGAACGGCATCAGGGGTAAAATCTGGAAAAGTTGAAGGGGCCTTAAATGGAAGATAACTTCGGTAAGAAGAATGAAACTTCAGAAATTGCACGATTAAAATGAGGCGATCTCGTTTATTAAACCGGCTGCCATAATGAAGACAATGTGATGTATCTAAAAATGCCCCTGAACCACTAGGCCCCACCAACTTCAATGCATGATTACGACCTCCTGCCTCATAAATCCGTTCATCGGATACTCGACCGAGAATGCGCCCAATGGACTTTTGCACTTGAGCTGAAATAGTTGCAGGCAGAAATGTCAGTGGCCCCTGATCTTCTGCTGTGTCAAATATATTAATAAACATCTTTAATTGCGTAAGATCTTCGTAATCAAAATGAAAAAGCTGGCTAGATCGTGCAGAATCGTTTTCTGGCGACCACACCAACATGGCCCCACTCAAACGAGGGACGGCTCCTAGATAGCTTGTCGCTACATCAAGAATAGGCCTGGCAATGACACGTTGGAGAAGTTCGGGATGTTCACAAAATTCCGCACCTTCAAGAAGCACATTGAAATAGTTCTTTTTGGGGTTATTCTGGAAATAGTCTAGCGGAAGATTCTTGCGAGATTCTTCAAATATGGAAGTACAGTATCGAACAATTTCCTCAATTCCCGGAATATCATCTCGAGAAAAAAAATGGTACCCATCTTTTTGAGCGACCTGGATCCTTCGATGACCGTTCGCTAAAATTTCCTTCGCCAACCGTTTCCGAAGAAAGTACTGAGAAGGGTTTCTGACGATCCTAGCTGCACTAAGAAAGGGCTGTAGCGCACCTTGGGGAATCTTCAGCCGTTTGTGCAATAGTTTATGAAGTCGGTGAGTCGCGCTAATTGGCGGCTTGCGAGGTTCGGAGCTGGGCTCAGAGAGCATAATCATCCCTGGGGTTGGTAATACCCATTTTGGTTATCTGCCCGGCAAATGTAACCCTAATTGAAACGAAAAGCGTAAATATCTTTCCTGAATAATGGCGCGTTGTCAATTTCATATATTGGATCAAGATTTAGGCAAGGCCTGATCAGTGTTTTTCCAAAAATTAGCAATTTATTTAACCCCAAGAGCAGGTCGCTTAACATACTCAGACGCTAAATCGTGCTTCACCTCCACGATACCCTGAGTTGGATGACCTATTGGTATAGGAACAATTCGAGCTAGCCGAAGAGTCTCGATTAAGTCTTGAGGGCTTATGGTGAAATCATAGGGTATATTTCCGGAATGACTAGTCCCTTCACAAATTCTCGAATCCCCTGCTTGAGCACTAAGAAAAAAATAGTCGAGTCCCACGGCCCTACTCAGCCGGTACCCATGGTCAAGAACTTGAGTTGGAAGAAGTTCAATCACCGGGACACCCTTCGCACAAAAGACCAGATTTGCGAGTCCACTACCATGCGGAAGCACAACCGCTTCAGCATCTCGAAATAAGATGATTTGTTGCTGAAAAGAGAGTTTCTCCAACTTCACCATCGTAAACCCATATTCTTTCAGGACAGGAAGGATTTCTTGTTCATTCAGAACACGTCGAAACAGGGCATCAGCACGAGAGATATAGAGCCGTTTCGGAGAGCTAAGCTGAAGCCTATCGACTTTTGGCAGGAAATTTGAACGAACAAAATCAATGACCCATTTAGGAAATTCTCGTCCATCCATCACTTCGTGGCAAGGAACAATAAGGGTTGAGGCTGAGAGTAACGGCACATCACTACAGTTAATAATGTCTTGTGTTGAAACTATATCTAGCAATTCAAGCGTCTCGCGTTGAAATCGGTAGTGATTCTGTAAATAAATCTTATCCGGCTTCACGCCCAAATCTTCCAACATTTTCAAGCGAGGCAGCAGATCAAAGAGCCAGTGGAAATAGGCATCCTGATTGGAGGCGGTGATGGCCGCCACCACCCCCCTATATTCTCTAATCTCAGGCCACACCTGAAAGGGATGACTCACGAGTGCTCGCTTGATTTTTCGACTATAGCGATGAGACGCCCCATCAATCAGACTCCACGATTTGTCAAATACATATCCAGAACAACTCACCATGCCATAGGGAAGCTCAAGAAGATGTCCCATAACTATGGGACTAGTGGGAGTAGAGTTCCAGCAATCACTCCCTCGAATCGATTGGGGCCGCTCATTGGGAAAGGGAGCCTGCTCTTTGTATAGAACAGGAGAAAATTCTTGATATGATCGTTTTTCAACTGGCAGAAACCCAGTCCACTCGAATATCGTCATCGGGGCGAGCACTAAACTCCCCAAAGAGGCAAGACGTTTCGCGATCCTCATTCCGAAATCATGAAGATTGTCAAGCTGCATGAAAATAGCCTGAGATAGACATAAATCTTGAAATTGCCATCAACATTTTTTCGCAAACTTGCTTCACGATAATAAAAATTCGAGAATAATCTAATTAGATCCACGAGGCATATAGGCACTGTTTGGAATCAAGCTTCAGATTTCTGGTATATTTCTTCCTCATAATATTTTTTCATCGCCGTACTTGCTCCACATTCTCTCTCTCAAGAAAGAGATCAACAGGTGACTAGAAGATCTTGCAGAGTTCCTAGCAAGTACATTCCATCTAAGGACCCTAGCCCCCCTCGTGAGGCAAAGCACCGACTCCAACTCTGTCTTCTTAAAACTATAATTTTCTCGACAAAATCTACACATTCATGAGATATGGCATTGCCCGTTTTATTGACAACCCTGAGCTCTCAATTGAGAGCCAGTAACACAGTGTGACAAACTCATGCACAATTCATCAAATAGGTATCGCCAAAGAAATAAGATCTATACCACAGGCTTGCTCCCAAACAAGCAGTTCTGGGTTCTCCGCCAGCTCCCACCAATGACCGACCTCTATCGAATTGGAGGAATACGGAATTTTTTTGATTTCCAAAGGGTATCTCTTTTGAAAATGAACGAACCGACCTTCATATACCACCCAAATATTCCTGGAAAATGGAATCTTGTTCCTTCCTCACCCATGGAGACGATTTGAATGCTGAAGAAAATCTTAAAGCAATGGCGTTTTATTAAAGCAGCAAAAACTTTCCGAGAGGCTTTGAATCAAAAACCCTCTATTCAAGAAAAGGTCCAGGAAGTACTGGAAGCCAAACAATTCAATGCCTCTCAGAAACACTCCGAAATAACAGGGCTATTATTGGCGTTAGAGAAAATGCAGGCCAAGCGGATTTGTGAAATCGGAGCGTTCAATGGTGGAACATTAGCGCTCTTTTCTGCGATCGCGCCACAAGATGCCAAAATCCTTTCAATTGACCTGAATTATTCCACAAAACAAATTCGCGCTTTCCCATATTTTGCCAACCACAATCAACAGGTTGTTTGCTTAAGTGGCGACAGTCAAGCACCAGCAACGGTGACAGAATTTAAGAAATGGCTACAGAGCGAACAACTAGATTTCCTGTTCATTGATGGAGATCACTCGTACCCCGGTGTATCGAAAGACTTCGACCGATATTCTCCGTACGTTCGACCGGGAGGATGCATCATTTTCCATGATATCGTGGAAGATTTCAAAACCCGCTACGGGACAGAAACCCAGGCTTACACAGGTGGAGTACCTACATTCTGGAAAGAAATAAAGCAGGCTCACCAGACAACAGAAGAGCTCATTGACAACCCAGAACAAGACGGATTTGGCATTGGGATTCTTTGGTGGAAGGGGACAAAAGATCATCCAGCCATTTAGGGCTTCTGTGAATGGTCCACATTTTTCTCTACATTTTTTGTAAGGGAACGTTTTTCTGACCTCTAGAGCAAACGCTAGTCTTTTTTAGCAGTCTAAATGGTCACCTTCTCCTAAAAATCATGTCAACCGCTTCCACTCCCCAGATTGCCATCATTATCTTAAATTGGAATGGATGGCAAGATACCATCGAATGTCTTACTTCTATTGCCAATATCGCCTACCCCAATTATAGGGTCATCATCGTTGACAATCATTCCAATGATGGCTCGACACAAAAAATCCGCCAGAGTTTCCCTGACATCCGCATTATCCAGAACGATAAAAACTTAGGATTTTCTGAGGGGAATAACGTTGGGATAAGAGAAGCCTTGGATTCACAGGCAGAATACATTTTCATGTTAAATAACGACACAGTTCTCGATCCATCAATCTTCTCTCACCTTCTAAGAGAGGCCATGTCCAACAACGGCTTAGCTATTTATTCACCAAGAATTCATTCTTACTCTTCGCCAAATGAAGTCTGCTTTGGAGGAGCACAATGGTTACCAAAAAAGGCACGATTTCGTCTTTTGACGTCAACAAATACAAACTTTCCATATAGTGCAACCACGATTTACAAGACTGAATTTGCTATGGGATGCGCGATGTTTTTCAATCGACAAGTACCTGAGAAAATCGGGCTTCTTGATTCAATTTTTTTCTTAAATTGGGAAGAGGTGGATTGGTGTACTCGAGCACAGAAAGCAGGAATTCCCACTTTCCATGTACCAAGAGCAAAAGTTCTGCACAAAATTTCCTCAACCATTCAAAATAAAACCAAGCTAGGAACCGCGCAATACTACCTGACTCGAAATTGGCTGTTATGGATTGAGCGCCACTTACATGGTCGAGAAAAAGTTTATGCGTACACCTGTCACATCAAGGTGATTTTCAGGCAAGTAAAAAAAATCTTCACAACCAAGGCTGACCGAAAATCTCAACTAGTAATACTCAAAGCGCGTTTAGAAGGGCTGCGTCACTATTGCCTTCGGGTTTTTGGCCAACGCCCCTCAGATCGTCCTTAAACCATCGTATCCTTTGATTGAATATCAAGGTCACACTGCTGCCAAAAGACTCATCTTGGCAATTTCCCTCAACAGGTGTTGAAAATGGAACCCCTGGCAAACCATTGACTCATCAACAATACATTTTGGTTTTCAGGGAACCGGAAACTCCTTGTCTAATACCCTTGGGAATGACTTCTTTACTCAGATACTATTTTCTGGCTATCATGTTTTGTTCTCACCGACAACTCCACCAGCCCTTCCTCCACTTCATGTCTAAATACACCCATGGCATTTAATTCATTAATTTTTGCCGTTTTCCTCCTCACTGTATTTTTGTTGTATTGGAGCTTGCCAAGCAGGCCCTTAGGAATACGCAATGCATTTCTTCTGATTGCCAGTTACGTATTTTATGGATGGTGGGATTGGCATTTCCTTGGACTCATCCTCATCAATTCCACTGTAGATTTTTTTATTGGGAGGTCGTTACATCAGACGCAATCGAAAAGAACAAGGAACATCTTACTGGGAATCAGTCTTACAACAAACTTAGGGATTCTCGGATTTTTTAAATACTATGATTTCTTTATCGAATCTACTATGGAAATGCTTCAAGCCATTGGCCTCCAAGCCAACTTCCATACTCTCGCCATCATTTTGCCGGTGGGCATTTCGTTTTATACGTTTCAAACGCTCAGCTATACCATTGATATTTATCGAGGAAAAATTGTTCCAACCCATAATGTGATCGCCTACTTTGCCTTTGTGAGCTTTTTCCCTCAACTCGTTGCAGGTCCAATCGAACGTGCCAGCAATCTACTTCCCCAATTCCTACAACAAAAAAACTTTAATATGGAGCAAGCCAAGGATGGGTTGCGACAAATCCTTTGGGGACTCTTTAAAAAAACCGTGATCGCCGACAATTTAGCCAAATATGTCGATAAAATTTTCTCGAACTACGAAACCTACCCAGGGTCAATGCTTCTCCTAGGGACGATCTATTTTGCTGTTCAAATATACTGCGACTTCAGCGGTTATTCCGATATGGCGATCGGCACAGCCCGCCTTTTTGGATTTAACCTCAAACGCAACTTCGCCTACCCCTATTTCTCCAGAGATATTGGAGAATTCTGGAGACGATGGCATATTTCTCTCTCTACCTGGTTCCGGGATTATGTGTATATTCCTCTGGGTGGTAACCGCACCAAAACCACATTCCACCACTTCTCAAATCTCATTCTCACCTTTACCATTTCTGGATTTTGGCACGGTGCGAACTGGACATTTGTGATGTGGGGATTTTTGAATGGTCTCTACTATCTCTCTCCCTCCATAAGAGGCCCTCATAGGCATCAGACAGAAATAGTAGCGCTGGGACGTTTTTTCCCAACTCCATTAGAATTACTCCAAATCTGTAGAACCTTTACCCTCATAGCTTTTGCATGGATATTTTTTCGCGCCACATCATTTTCTCATGCCATCGGGTTCTTTGCCCACATAGGAACAAGCAGTTGGCTCGCCCCGTTACGCCACACAAAAGGTTTATGGTATGTCCTTCTTATTTTTGTGATTGATTGGATTCAGCGAGACAAACAGCATCCCCTGGAAATTGCACCCTTACCTCGTTACTCGCGCTGGGCTATTTACTACACCATCTCAATTCTCATTCTCTTTGTTGGAAAAACCGGCCATGTCCCATTTATCTACTTCCAATTCTGAAGGACAAGAAACGGGCCGGACTGGCATTGCGTCCTTCCTGGGACGGATCCTCGCGTTTCTGTTTCCTTTCATCATTATCGGCCTGGCCCTGGAGTTCGCCTTGTGGAAAACAGGCGATTTATGGCCATCACAATACGCCCTCACCCATCAACAACAATCCACAAATGAATCCATATACGGCCCTCGGTTTTTTTCTAACCAGTTTAATATTTTCAAACTCGCTGGAATACGCTATCGCCATCCCACAATATTATCTATCGGAAGTTCACGGGTTATGCAGATACGAGACATCATGTTTCATCCTTTGGAGAAAGAATTTTACAATGCTGGAGGCCTGCTCAGAAATCCGTTTGACCTTGATGCATTTGCCACCCTAATCGCACGGGAGGAACTGCCTCTCCCCAAAGTCCTCATTGTTGGAATCGACCCTTGGTGGCTCCGTACCCACTATAACTCTGGAAATACCACTTGGCTAAATGATTGGGATGAACGCTTCAGTTTTGCCGGACACATTGAAGTTTTTCGCCAAATTCTAAAAAAAGGGGGGTTGGGGGAAATTATTGCAGCCATTTCAGCATCAGAAAGGCCACGATTCGACTATGAGACCATTGGGACTTCTGCTCGAATAGACGGAACAGGGTTCAGAAAGGACGGAAGTAACCTCTATCCGGCTAAAATATTTTGGGAATTTATGGACAATCCGATATATGTCGACCGAGAATTGCCATTAATCATTAATCGCATACAAAAAAAAAGAAGAGAATTCTCTCTGCCAGCCGCCATTGATGAAAAACGGCTTCGCCTTATCGTGAAGGCCTTGGCACTCATACAAAAAAAAGGAGTGGAAGTGTATGCCTTCATGCCTCCATTTTCGACAGAAGTGTTTGAAGCAATCGAAAGCAGTCAATCGTTGAAACCGTGGTGGAACTTTTATAAAAATGCGTTCCCCAAGTTATTAGAGAAAAACAATATTTCGGTTGTTCCGGTCTCTCATCCTATTCAGTTCGGATTAGATGACACATGCATGTTCGATGGATGGCATCCCAGCGAAGTGTATATGGCTCATCTTGTCAAAAGTCTGATTGAACATGCGCCACATTCAAGCTATTTAAAAAATGTTCGCCTTGAAGACTTAGCTCTGAATATTAAAAATGCAGCAATTCCATTAGCGTTCAATCTACCTAGCACAACAACCGGCGCATCTCTCAACTAAGTCAAATCAGTGGAGCTTTCACCGTTCGCTCATGGCCATTCAACTGGCACCATTGATGGCAGAGGTATGATCAAATCGCTTTCGCTGTTCCAGAAATGATAATCCGAGTATTTCTGTCTAGTTTTTCTACCTAAGAATTTTCCCCGCACTGCCCCTATTCAATATTCTCCCAGGCTGACTAACAATGAGCCCACAATTCCAGGGGAAATTCATTGTGATTCCAGGGGCATTACAGTTGAACTCCAAATTTCAAAGCAAACTTTTATGTCCAAGAGGATTCCTCTCTGTTAAGATTTTTATCCTGGTTGACCGCGAGTTGCCTGTTCAACTCTTTTCCCCCTAGACCCATAGAGGTAGTATTGATAACCTTATAATTTCCAACTAAGTTTGATGTTGTGCCCCGTAATGTTATTGCCACTGATGAATATCCTGGAAAATCATGGGAATATGCTTGATGGTTAAGGATTATTGGATTTCCAAAACCCTGTTCATCAGCTACAACTGAATTTTTTATATTTGGAGATTCGCCCGGTATTCACGGGGTTCTCTATTGAGAAGATGGGAAAGATTTAAGCCGATGAAAAGCTTTTGGTCTTATTTCAAGCTTGGGATGATCAATGTTTTTGTGCTCTTGGTCTTGCTAGGGTCCTTGAATTTCATCGCGTCGGTCTATCTTGACGGGAGGCATTTGTATAAACAAATTTTCGTACCTATTTCAAAGAAAGCCTCTACCACGAGTCTTGAAAACGGAGAGTGGACCCGTCTCATCTATCAAGAAAAAAAACAATTACAAACACGATATGCTCCCTATATGGCGTGGGCCCGAAAACCATTTTCAGGTAAAACGACGACCATTAATAGTGAAGGGGAGAGGACTCATCTCCTCACGACTGATACACCCTCTCGACATATCCGTTTTTTTGGGGGATCCACAATGTGGGGAAGTGGGGTTGATGATCAAAACACCATACCTGCGCATTTCAATGCTCTTCATCCCAACGATCAGGCACATAATCATGGCCAATCTGGATTTGTCAGTCGCCAAGGCTTGGCTCGGTTAGTCAATTTGGTCAATCAGAATTCACCGATGCAAGTAATCGTTTTCTATGATGGCTGCAATGATTCTTTGTCATTATGTGACCCTAAAGTTTCAATTAATGGACATCGAGAACAAGCAAAGATGGCCAACAAGCTAGAACGCCGTTGGCAGGTTTTCGATGGTTTATTTGGATCAATTCAAGTCGTCATTCAGAAGATAAGGAAAAAACAGGACCGCCCAGTCTCTCAATGCCAGAGCAATCCGACATACGCCAAAACGGTTGCCTCTACCTTGGTGAATAATTGGAAAATTGCAAAAGAAGTGGCGGCTCTGGGGGGAGCGGAATTTCACGCGATCCTTCAGCCTGTGGCTCCTATTGGCCAACCCAATATCGAATATTTATCAAAAAGACAGACCGGAACTGATTTTCATTTGGTGTATCCCTTGGTGCTGGAAATCAAAGAACGAGAACACCTGGATTGGATTCATGATCTCACCGATGCGTTTGATGTAGATGAGTACATCTACATCGATAGTTGCCATGTGAATGGGCGAGGTAACCAGATCATTGCTCAAAAAGTCAGTGAACTCTTAGGCCTTCAACCCTCAAGATAATCTTTTCTCGTGCTTGGATATTTATAAAACTGACCTCTCGCAAAAAGTGGAGAGGCAGACGTCAGGTTGGCCAGCTCAAGTGAGGGCTCATTCCTATGCGGAAAGAAATCTTTGACTACATCGAAGTCTTGTACAACCGGCAATGTCGCCATTCCTCTCTCGACTATCCTCCGCCAGCTGAATTCGAGAAAAAGGCCAATACTACTTAACAATGGCCCCACAATTCCAGTGAAGTTCCGCCACTCGTGCTAATTCCGAGGAATGCCATACATTTTTTTAAAATCCTGTCGAAGACTAGAAAATCGTTCGTCACCGGCAAGTATATTGGCAGCCCCGCACAATACCCAATGGACCAAATCTCCACGCACGGACTTATTCAACCGATGCATGCCTGATGCGGCGAAATACCCAGACAGGAAAGCTAGAAGTTCACTCCGCTCCCCTCGCCCAATGGTAAATGCTCCCTTGATCCAAATATCCGCTAGCATCTTTCCTCGGTCCTTTAGGGAAAGCCTGATAGGACGCGTCCGGCCCCGCTCCCGATCAATGACCACGAGACATTTCCGAAAAGTGGCATAGTCTTCTGAAACACAAATTAAATCCCGAGGATGGACCTTGGATTCAATTCCCCTCTCATGCAACGTTCCCATGAGCTCGCCATGGACCCACATCAAACGTCTCCGGGTGCATAACGAGGAAATTCGATAGAGGCCTACAAATTCTTTTCCAACAACTTCCTCCACTAAAATAAATCCACTGATAGACAAACCGAATACTTGGCGCTCGCCCCAAGCCACAGCGTTCATCACCGGAATCCCATGATCACGAAATAATTCTAGGATCAAAAGCTCACGGGCTGTGTCCGAACGAGTACCTTGAAAACCGGCTTGTTTGAGAAAGTACTTTGTTCTCTTCCCGGCCACATCCAGATAAAGCGTGCGAACATGCCGTTTGGAAGGGCGTGACACAAGCTTTCCAGTGGAATATTTCAGGAAATCTTGGTACTCAGAAATTCCAATATTGGCCAGGAAAGGCCTTATGATTCCATCGATATGTAAATTTTCACGAAAAAGCATCGGCAGGAGAGACGAAATCAAGGGTTTCAAAACAACAAGTTTTCATAAAACTACAACCGTCAAGATTAGCATTTGACGCCCCTTCTGTACCATGAATGGCTCCCTGCCTTGTTCAGTGCTGTTTATTGTCCAAACCCAGCAAAAATGCTAACGTAAACCCTCCTAAATAATCTCATGCTCACAAAAGAATAACCTTACATTTCTTCTCAGCACTCAGCTTTTCCCAAATGAGCTAGCAAGAGAAACCACCTTCGCGAAGGCACAAACCGTGATAAACATTCCCAGGACGGCCCTAAACAATCTGAACCCAAGCTAAAGTAGCCAGCCCTCCTTCCTGTGTCATCTTTTACTTCATCTAAATTTTATTGGCGCGTTGTAGCCCTAAGATAATGACCCTGCTTCATTTCTTGTGCCTTTCGGGTTGAAATGAGGACCTCACACTAATGACAACTCTCACAATCCTCCGACACGGTAAAAGTCTATGGAATAAGGAGAAACGCTTCACGGGGTGGGAGGACGTCGGCTTAAGCCCACGGGGCATTGCAGAAGCCAAGCAGGCGGGCCAACTTCTCAAGGCCCGCGGGGTGACTTTTGACCTTTGCTATACTTCTTACTTAAATCGTGCCACCGAAACACTTCGAATCGTACTCGATGCCATGAACTTGTCGCATGTCCCTATACAGAAAGATTGGCGTTTAAATGAACGCCATTATGGAGCACTTCAAGGGTTAACCTGGTGGGAAGCGAGAAAAAAGTATGGAGCAAAACAGGTCCTCATCTGGCAAAGACAATTTGACGTCCCACCGCCACCACTTGATGTGACTGATTCCCGTTTCCCGGGAAACGACCCACTGTATTCCCATCTATCGCCAGCTGATCTTCCTCAAAGTGAAAGCCTCAAAGACACGCTTGCACGGCTTCTACCCTTCTGGCACGATGTCGCCGTACCCGAGATCCGCAGTGGGAAGCGTCTCCTTATTGTGGCGCATCATAATAGTTTACGAGGGTTGCTGAAGCACCTAGAAAACATCAGTGACGCTGACATTGCCAACATCACGATTCGCACGGCAGATCCAATGGTGTATGAGCTGAACCAGCAGATCGTTCCCGTTAGTCGTGAAAACCTTCGTCCACGCTCGACATTCAGTCAATTTACTCAGAAAATATTAGGCCGTTGGCTTCAAGGCATCTCTCGGTAAGGAAAAGAAATGACGTATGTAGATTTTCAACGCCTGGTAGCCATAGACCCACAAACATTCCAACAGACAGAACCCTACCCGTGGGTCAATCCGGAAGGTTTACTCACAACCGAGGGACATCAACAACTACTTAAAACTCTCCCCGATGTTTCATTATTCCAGCGACGTTTTGGAGTCGCCAGAGCCCATGGCCAACAAAGTCATGATCGTTTTACTCTTGAATACCACAACGATCTTCCCCTAGCACCAGCCTGGAAAGCCTTCGTCTCCGAACTACTGGGGAAGGAATATCGGATGTGGCTTCAGCGTTTATTCAACACCAATTCCTTAGAATTGACCCTTCATTGGCACTACACCCCCAATGGTTGCTCCGTTTCGCCTCATTGCGATGCCAAACATAAGCTTGGATCACATATCTTCTATCTCAACACCGAGCACAACTGGGAGGAAGGTTGGGGCGGAGAAACGGTTATTCTTGATGATAAGGGTCAATTTAACCGTCAATCAGCACCAAACTTTGAAGATTTCAAAAATGCCACCGTTTCAAAGGCGATAGGAAACTATAGTTTGT
Organism: Nitrospirales bacterium; assembly: GCA_965248225.1. Classification (GTDB taxonomy): domain Bacteria; phylum Nitrospirota; class Nitrospiria; order Nitrospirales; family UBA8639; genus Nitrospira_E. Next base: position 460,589 of record CBDFIV010000015.1, on the reverse strand, counting down.
TGTTTGCCAGAAAAGGCAATTCCTGGCATGGGGTCAGAGAAATTCAATGTCCAAGCGACCAGATGCGAAAAGTGTTCATTGTGGTGATCAATCGCTTTACGAGGCTAGATCGCTTGAAACGTTTTTTCGGAAAATCCCCAAAAGGGTATTAAGCTACGAGAAAGTCTTTCGCCTGGCTGCTCAAGATGCGCGTAAACAGGTATCGTCCGTGCACCTGAAAAACCCGTTTCGCTAAATCAAGCCCAATGGTGGTGATGGTGTTCATAAGTTCCTCCTGTTGATGAAGTGTGATCACAGCGAGTATACTGCCGCGCTTCAACAGGAGCGTCCATACCATTACCTTCCATGAACAAACTCGCCTCATTTCTTAACGCCTCATTCTCTAAATAATACTCAAATGTAAAATGTTCCCCTTCAAGAAGGGGAGGGCAAGCACAAATCTTCACGAACCGCAGAGGGCACAGTAACTATTGTGGGGGACGAAAGCGCTCAAAGAGCGTCGCATCAATCACTTTCCAATCATGCTCTAGAAACGCTCGCTTCATCCATTTAGCGAGGAAACACAACTCCACAAAGCTGAAATACTTCTGAATATCAGGTGCACCTTGCTTGGCAAGGGAGGAGAAGAACAGGGACTGATAAGGACCAAGCCAACGAACACAGGCTTTGGCTACCCCAATTCCTAAAAGCTGGTTCCCAGCTAACCCATCAACATCCACCACACAAATCTGCCCATCCTCTGACCGCTGAAGAAAGTTTTTCAGGACGGGATCGGTATAATCATAGCCTACCCATACCTGTTCCGGAATCAAATCAGGCACCGCAGTTTGAAGATCCTGATAGGAGGCTTGTGGTAAGACCCCAATCTGAAGAAGAAAGCGAAGGTCCTGGAAGAGTCTATCTGGAAATGGTGATTGCTTCGTATGCACCAATGTTGGGTTTGCCCCATACATCGAGGCATAAAATTCTGCGGCTTTTAGGACAAAGTCCTCATCGACTGATCGAACTGGAACACCCTCGACATATTCGAGCCATATCTCGTGTTCATATCGTCCCACCAGAGGAGGGAAAAAGCCACTTTCTCTAAAAACCTCTAAATATTGTTCTATTTCAGTGGCCAAAAGTGAATCACACAGAATGAGTCGCTTGAATCGATGTCCATTGACCGTGACATAATGAAGACTTTTAGCTTTTTGAAGGCGTGTGCCAAACAACCGAGAAAGAAAATATTTCACCCGTTTCCCCAAAAAGGGAGAGGCCTGACTGATAGATCGTTTTAAATCCATAATTAAGATTTTTTCAATACTTCAACATCCGCAAAAGCTTGGTGATGGCAATTACCTGATAAGTTGTATAAGATTTACCGGCCACTCGCATAGACCAGTGAAGAAGTGAGATGCTGCCTCAACCGAGCTGCCCTAAAAGGCAATTGTAGCAAACACTTAGCATCTGGCAAAGCACATGATCATGATAGACGACCTCTCGTAATCGGGCTATCAAAAACTCTTCCCACAACATTCATACGCCAACTTTTCATGATTCGTAACCCTTTCTGATGAACGATTCCAACAACCCAAAAGTGACCGTTTTCATCCCGGTCTATAACCGAGAACAATACGTTGGAGAAGCCATTGAAAGTATTTTGGCTCAAACTTTTACAGATTTCGAAATCCTTTTGGTCGATGATGGATCGACTGACCACAGTGTGGACAAGATCCGCACATTTTCTGACCCGCGAATTCGCTTAGTCTGCAGTGAACAAAACCTTGGTATTCCCAAAACCCGAAACAAAGGGGTCGAGCTTGCTCGCGGACAGTATATGGCCATGCTCGACAGTGACGACCGCGCCTACCCTCAACGTCTTGAAAAACAGGTGTCCTTTCTCGACAACCATCCCGAGTATGCCCAGGTGGGGAGTTGGTGCCGCATGATGGACAAAGATGGACGCCCCCTCAAGAAAATCAAACGGCAGCCTGTTTTGTCAGACGACATTCACGCACAATTTCTCTTTCGATGCGCCATGAGTAACCGTTCTATTATGGCCCGAACGGCTATTTTACAAGAATACGGGTATCGCAACGATTTCCCCCGCTGCCAGGATTATGAACTTCACGTCAGACTGACAAAACATTACAAAGTCAGGAACATTCCGGAATGTTTGGTCTATGGCCGAATTCACCCCCAACAAATCACAGGACAAACTCCGGACTTAGGTGATGCTAAAAAACAAGAAATCATCGGCTCTCAACTCCAAGAACTTGGAGTCACATTTTCGCCTGATGATATCCAACCTCATTTAACGCTTTCACGAATGCGAAAATCCAAGTTTATTCCTGACGCGGACTATCTCACCTGGGCTCGAGCATGGTTATTACAATTACAACAAGCCAATAAACGAACCCTTCGTTATGCGGAACCCGCATTTTCCTATGCACTCGGTGAAAAATGGCTACAAGCCTGCTGGACAGCTCAAAAAAATATCGGGTGGGCCGCATGGAAATATTTTTTCAGCTCTTCTTTAAGTAAAGAAGCACTTTCAACTCTTCCTCGACAACTATTGCGCAATAAATCCTAACCGACAAGAGGGAATTTCTTTCGTCTTTTGCCCTGTTTGCTAAACACTTATACATGAAAGAACTTTCGATCAAGCACTCCCCTTCCACAGTGAAAAAACATCTCGCAATTTTTATTCCCTCCTTGGCAGGAGGGGGTGTTGCACGAGTCATGCTTCACCTGGCAAAGGCTTTCGCCACATCTGGCCATCAGGTGGATCTTCTTCTGTGTCAATCGAAGGGAGCGTTTCTCGATACCGTCCCTCACACCATCAATGTAGTAGCCCTTAAACCTTCTTCAAGCTTGGTGAGTCGACTTCGTGTTCTCAGCTCTAATCCCTGTCTAGCGCTGGCTCTTCTTCTTCCTATTCTCGTACCCAACAAACCACCCAAAACGATTCGGTACCTTTCTGATTTGACGACCTATCTTATACGGGAACAACCAGACGCGCTCCTTTCAGCAAAAACCCATGCCAACCTTGTGGCAGTATGGGCTAAAAAGATTGCGGCTGTTCGAACCCGAGTGGTCATCAGCGAACGATCCACGATGTCGACGGTGATCAAAAATTCAAGAAAGTGGCGGTGGCGCTTTTCGTCAAATTTAATTCGAAAAACATATCCACAAGCTGATCTCGTGGTGGCCGTCTCTCGCGGGGTCGCTGACGATGTTTCGTCTTGCACCGGTCTTTCACGAGAACGGATTGCCACCATTTACAATCCCATGCTCACCGAGTACATCAACGCCCAATCAATCCTTCCCGTGTCCCATCCCTGGTTTAAGCAGGAATCAATCCCCATTATTTTAGGCGTCGGTCGTCTGGTACCTGCTAAAGACTTTCCAACTCTGTTAAAGGCCTTTGCACACATTCGTGCCACACGCTCTGCACGACTCGTCATTCTTGGCGAAGGACGCGAAAGGCAGACCCTTGAAAATTTGGCGACCGAATTAGGAATTGCCTCAGATTTTTCGATTCCAGGATTTGAAACCAACCCCTATGCCTATATGGCACAGGCCTCCGTCTTTGTCCTTTCTTCGATATTAGAGGGCCTCCCGAACGCACTTATTGAAGCCCTCGCATGTGGATGCCCGGTCGTCAGCACAAATTGTCGTAGCGGTCCACAAGAAATTTTGGACAATGGAGCCTTTGGCCCATTAGTTCCCGTTGGAGATGATAAGGCCTTAGCTAAAGCCATCATTCAGACCTTAGAATCTCCCCCCAATGTCGATCGACTTCGAGCACGTGCAGCTGAATTTGATATCCACACCATTGCAGGACAATATCTCGAGGCCTTACTTCCAACATGAACTCTGACATCTCGGTCTTTTGAGAGGAACACATCACTGTGTGTGGAATCTGCGGGTTTTTTAATCCCCACCGTCTTTCTAGCCAGAAATGGATGCAGTCCGTTTCACAACACATGGCTGATGCCCTTGTGCATCGTGGACCTGATGATGATGGAGTCTGGGTTGATGAAAAAACCGGGATAGCCCTAGGTCACAGACGTCTTTCGATCCAAGATCTCTCCAGCGAAGGACACCAACCCATGGCCTCAGCGTGCGGTCGCTTTCAGATCAGCTACAACGGGGAGGTGTATAATTTCAACGAATTACGAAAACAGCTCGAACACCAGGGATTCCAATTCCGCGGCCATTCCGATACAGAAGTACTTCTTGGGGCCATTATGGAATGGGGCCTTGAGAAAACACTCGCGAATATCACCGGAATGTTTGCCTTTGCCCTTTGGGACAAAGAGCAGGAATTCCTGACATTGGTTCGAGATCCCATTGGCAAAAAGCCGTTGTACTATGGATGGTGTCAGGACACATTCCTCTTTGGGTCCGAGCTGAAAGCCTTACGCGCCCATCCTGAATTTGATGGACGAATTGATCCAAATGCCCTCGGTCTCTTTATCAAATACTCCTGGGTCCCTACGCCGTTTTGTATTTATCAGGACATTCGTAAGCTCCCTCCAGGGCATCTGGTGACGATCACCTCCAAAAGCACATTAGAAAATACCACTCCTCATTCGTATTGGTCAGCACGAACCATTGCCGAAAATGGGGAACACACCCCCTTCAATGGTTCATTGGAAGATGCCACCGACGAGTTAGAGAAGCTCTTGAAGAACACCGTGAGTTCCCGGATGATCGCTGATGTCAGCCTCGGAGCCTTATTATCCGGGGGAATTGACTCCACCATGGTGGTGGCCATGATGCAATCAATGAGTACTCGTCCCATCAAGACATTCTCCATTGGGTTTTGGGAATCGAAATACAATGAAGCCCAGCATGCCCAAGATATCGCTCGACACCTTGGAACCGATCACACCGAACTCTATATTTCGCCAAAGGACGCTCAGGCCGTTATTCCCGAACTCCCCAAAATTTACGACGAACCCTTTGCCGACTCATCCCAGATCCCTACAGTACTGCTCTCTAAATTAGCTCGACAAAACGTGCAAGTTGCTCTCAGTGGAGATGGGGGCGATGAACTCTTTGCGGGGTATACCAAATATCCCGAATGTCTCAAACGATGGGAAACGTGGGGAAACAGACCCCTCTGGGCTCGTCAACAAATGGCAGAAGCCATGACGTCGATCGGACAAGCCGCCTGGAGTCTCTTGGGGTCATCCAGAAATTTGGAGACGAGTGAAATTCCCAAATGGCAAAAATTCTTCGGGAGGATTGAAAAAAAATCCAGGTGGATTCCTGCAGTGAGCCCCATCGATCTCGTGGCACTCAGGCATGCCCGATGTCGACGAATTCAAGACTATGTTCTTCACGCAGCAGATACGAACTGTCTACTGACAAATCCAAGGGACTGGGCGGCAGTGTCAAATCCTATCCAAGGCATGATGCATTTAGACTTTGCCACATTTCTGACCGATGATATTCTGGTTAAAGTCGATCGCGCCAGCATGTCTGTGAGCCTTGAGGTCCGATGTCCGTTACTGGATACCCGACTTGTCGAGTTTGCCTGGAGCCTTCCTCTATCTATGCGCTTACAGGGCAATAGAGGGAAAATTATTCTTCGGAAAGTCTTGGAACGATATGTCCCTCCAAACCTCACTGAACGTCCAAAGAAAGGCTTTGCCGTACCAGTATCGGATTGGATTAAGGGTCCATTGCGCGATTGGGCTGAGCATTTATTGAATGAGACGCACTTACGAGAGGAAGGCTTACTGGTACCAAAAGCGGTGCACCGTGTTTGGCAACAACATCTTTCAGGATGGCAAGACCATGATACGCTCTTATGGAGCCTTCTCATGTTTCAGGCCTGGCATGAAGAGTCCACCTCTCCAAACCCATGAAGCATGGCCTTTCGCTTGTATGTTGCCCTTTTGAAAAACATTATCATCTAGTTAAGAAACTGACGCACGCATTACGCCTACAGGCCCCAACCCTATAGATTTCTTTCTGAAAATGAGGTAGTATTTGTACCTATTTCTGCCTCACTAAAGAGAACCCAGTTCATTTTTTCCTACAAATATTTAATTAAGTCTGATCCGTTTGTGAATCTTTATTGACTAGAAACTTCCTGGTTAAACCCAATGGCGCAACTTTCATCTTTTCCTCACTTGAAAATCTCAAGGAGACTGGATGAGAATTCTGAATAGGAATTGATAGTATTCTAACGTGGAAACAAGAAGATATGAGTGATGAACACGGAAACCCCAATTCCTTTTTTCTAGAGAAGACCAACCAATACTGTGACCCCAGTTAAGACTTATGGGCCCGGCATGAGACCAACCCACCACAAGGAGTCAATTCGATGATTCCACATATCTGCCTCATCACACCACCGTCTATTTTTCTATTAGACGAACGGGTTTTCATGACTCTTGGGATTTTGAAAATTGCTGCCGTACTGGAAAAGGCTGGAGTTACCGTAGATATGTTGGATCTTTCCGGAGTAGAAAACTTCGAACAGGTGGTGCACGATTATGCAGAAAGCCACAGTGCAACATGCTATGGGCTTACCGCCACCACACCTCAAATGCCAGCCACCTCTAAGATCCATAAAACAATCCGTGAGGTTCAACCCAACGCACGCATCATTTTAGGCGGCCCTCATGTCACCCTCATCCATGCGGCACAATTGTATGAGAAGAAGCACAATCATGCCGGCCGTGGGGCCACAGGATTGAACCAATTACATGACATGTTTGATGTGCTGGTGACAGGAGATGGGGAAGAAGCGATTTTCAGAGCCCTAGCCGACCACCCGCCTAAATTAGTAGATGGGGATGACCCAAAGTCTGAATTATTTTTGACCAATACACGATTAACAGAGCTTCCGTTGCCCGCCAGGCATCTCCTGGATGTTGACAGTTACCAATACGAAATCGACGGAGTCCGAGCCCTTTCCTTAATCGCCCAATTAGGCTGTCCGTTCGGGTGTGGATTCTGCGGAGGACGGATGAGTCCGTTCTTGCGACGTATTCGTATGCGAACCTCAGAAAGCATTGTCGAGGAGGTTGTGCACTTATACAAGACCTACGGCATCAAAGGGTTCATGTTCTATGATGATGAACTGAATGTGAACCCCAAGTTCGTTGAACTCATGAACCTGATTGCCAAAGCCCAAGAGGACCTTGGCGTCGAATTTCGCCTCCGTGGGTTCATTAAAGCCGAGCTCTTTACTGACGAACAAGCTGAAGTTATGTATCGAGCAGGATTTCGCTGGATTCTTGTCGGATTTGAATCTGGGCACGAACGGATCCTGACGAATATCCAGAAAAAAGCTTCTCAAGCGGATAACACCCGTTGCATGGACATCGCCAAACGTCATAACTTGAAAGTGAAAGCGCTCATGTCCGTCGGTCACCCTGGAGAGGCAGAAGAAACCATTCGAGCGACACGAGACTGGCTTATCGAAGTCGAACCTAATGATTTTGATACCAGCGTCATTACGACCTATCCTGGAACACCCTACTTCGATGAAGCGGTTGAGACCAAACCTGGAATTTGGACCTACACCTATCAAAAAACCGGCGACACACTCCACAGCGTCGCCGTCGATTACCGGGAAACGGCTGAATACTACAAAGGCATCCCTGGAGAATATACGTCTTATGTGTACACCGACCATTTGAGTTCCCCAGAGCTTGTGCGATTGCGCGATTGGCTCGAAGCTGATGTCCGTCAACATCTAGGGATTCCGTATAACACCGGTGCTCCAGCTGTTCGATATGAGCATTCTATGGGACAAGGCGGCATCCCCCAATCAATCCTCAGGACATCTTCGTTACAAGCTCCGGCAACCTCTTCCAAATAAGCCCCACCCTCAAGGCCTTATGAGTCTAGCAATTTCCGCAATGTCGGCAGGTATCAAACCTTCAAGTCTCTGCTGCCGCCTCAATCACGAAAAAATCCAATAACATCCTCTTCTTGAATATCAAAGCTTCGGGCATCAATGAAAAAAACATACCTAAAAAAGCGGTGAATTTTCACGATTTCATTTTAACTCCCCTCAAATCTCATGAGGATTCCCATCTCACGACATGAATGATCTTTCTAGCCTACCTATCGTAACTAGCCCAATCCGAGTGCTCATCATCGTTGATTCATTGTATTGGGTTATAGGAAATTTTTCTCATCAAATCACGAAAAACAATGCTAAAATAAAAGCAATCACATGCTCTCAATTCGCCATCAGAAAGACTGTCAAACGCTTCGGGGCTTTCCCTACTTGCTTTGATGTCGTCCATTTCCTCCGAACGAAAACCATTCAGGGATTTTGGGGTAGCCTTCCCATTGTCACCACGTTTCATCACCTTGATCCTGCCACCAACCTCACTCCATTTCATCAAAGTGATGGGGTCATGACCGTATCCAGACAATGGCACCAGTATCTCACGCAACTTGGCATTCCAGAAACCCATCAAGCCCTCGTACCCTTTGGTGTCGATACAAATACATTCCAACCAGCTCAAGACGAGGCACGGCTGAAGATTCGTAAGGCCTTAAAATTTTCTAAAGATGCGTTTGTGCTAGGGTTTTCTTCTCGTCGTATCAGCAATATCGACGACAGAAAAGGAGTCACCTGTTTCCTCCAAGCTCTTAAGAGCCTTCGTCAGCAGCTACCGAATTTGGCTACGTTAATCATTGGTCCCGGCTGGCAAGCACTTGCCAAAGATATTCGCCAACAAGGTATTCCTTGCACTCAAGCCCCTTACGAAATCACCCACGAACAGGTCGCCAAATACTACCAAGCCATGGATCTCTTCTGGGTCACATCCCGAATTGAAGGCGGCCCAGTTCCCTTGCTGGAGGCCATGGCAAGTGGTCTTCCATGCATCTCAACTCCAGTTGGTGCCGCCCTTGATCTTATCAACGAAACCAAAAATGGGTTTATCGTATCATTTGACGCTCCAGAATTATTCGTCAACCGTTCTCTTCAGCTCGCACAAGACCCAGAATTGCGGCATCGCATAGGAAATGAAGCCCGAAATACTATTTTGGAGAAAAGACAATGGAACCAGGTCGGGGGTAAATTACAAGAATTGTATAGTCTGGCCATTAAGAACTTCCACACCAACTTAAACCAGCCTCTATCTCAAAATGAGCCACACACAAAAAAGAACAATGACAATCAGAAGACGTCAGGAGAAAAAGCCATGGCAGCAGGAATATTTCATTCCCATAAAGTTCAGCGCTGGATTCAGGCATGCGAACATCTAAATGGACTACGAATGATGGTGGCGATGAAAGAATGGAAGATAGCCTGTCAGTTTGGATTCCAGGCCGTGCGCACGGCCCCCTTCGATCCCAGTTTGTGGAGAGAAATCATTTCGGTTCTATTGAAAAGCAGAAAAACAACACCGTCTCAGACTATGTATGAGAAGCCAGAAATCCTGCCAACCCCCAAATAACCACATTCCAAATAAACAGTTGTTAATATTTCATCTCGACTTCGACATGGGTGAGATCCCCATTTATCTTAAATGCTGATTCCTCAAAACTTGGCGGGGCTAAAAATAAGGTAGGGTCATTGGAAAATCCAAAACCTTCCGTAGGAAGGCCAATCCAATTGCGGTCCAATTTATGGTTGTCATTTTCGTCATGATAAACAGCCACGGCATATTGCCCTTTTTTGCGGGCCGCGACACAGAGCGTCATTGAACCCTCTTCAGCAGGCTCACGCTCTTTATCCGCCTTTTTCCCTCTTACCAAAAAGTCTTGTGGATTTGGTCCATACAACACGGCTTTAACCATTCCCTGGTCATTACGAATGCCATGAATATGCACATGGATCGGAGTCCCCCAGGAAGGACAGCCATTGGACGGCGCCTGGTGAACCGCCCCCACGCTCACCACCGTCGTCACAATTAAAATAAGTAGATGGTTCATCCCAACCTTTTGCCCAGCTCAAAAAAGTTCAACACCCTCAATTTTCTGGTCAAACAAAATACGCGCTAGAGATAAGCAAACAGATTTCCTCAAAATGACCAAGTGAGTTGAGGAATTTTCCGAGATACCTTCACTCAGTTCCACATTCAAATTTTTGGATAGGAATCTCCATAAGGGAATAATACCAAATACAAATTTGACATAAACCCGTACGGAATGATACATCTTTATGTATGAAGACAACTGTAGATATACCTCAGTCCCTTTTAGATGAAGCAAAAAAACTCGCAGCCAATCATCGGACTACGGTGAGAGCCTTAGTAGAAGAAGGCCTTCGACGCGTCATCGACGAGCATCAACATTCAGAGGGATTTCACCTTCGTAAGGCCACCTTTAAAGGAGAAGGCCTTCAACCAGAAATGGAAGGGACCTCATGGGAAGGATTACGAGAACGAGCGTATGAAGGTCGCGGAGGGTGATTGCCGTTGACACGAATATCTTGGTCTACGCTCATCGAGAAGACTCGCCATGGCATCAATCGGCGAACCATCAGCTCACCGACCTAGCCGAAGGGACGACACCATGGGCCATTCCTTGGCCCTGTCTACATGAGTTTCTCGCGATTGTAACCCACCCGCGAATTTTCAAGCCCCCGACTCCCCTAGAAGTAGCTTGCGGCCAAGTAGACGCTTGGCTCGAATCCCCACGAGCAGTACTTCTTACCGAGACCAATGGCTATTGGCCCGCTTTGCGGCAGGCAGTACTTGAGGGAAAAATCCAGGGGCCACTCATCCATGACGCACGCATCGCCGCCTTGTGCCAACATCATGGCATTCAAGAATTATGGACCGCTGATCGGGATTTCAGCCGATTCCCCACCCTTTCGCCCCGCAATCCACTGCTTCAATAACCTAAGAATAACAACTTGCCATCCTGTTCAAGAACGTAAATACTTTGCCACACCCAAGAATCCCGTAATAGTACATAAGAGGTTCCTGTCACCTATTCTATTTTTTCTACACTTATCCGCCTGCTGATCGGCCAACCGGGCTGACACTCAAATAAAATGGCAGCCCTTGTTTGAGCCTTGCGAGTTGGGATGCCCCCCTGCCTGCATCAGCACGATTCAATACGGACGATCTGGGTGGAAAATCGACATAGGTAGGTCCTCACGGACTTTCCCTGTCACACCACCGTACGTACGGATCCGTATACGGCGGTTCGGTGGGTTATGCGATTAGCCCCCAGGAGAGACTGCTCGCCCCTGGTCACTCCTCGCCGGGCGTTCGACTGGGCGGTTCGCCGCAAGCGATTCGACACTTCCTCGTCAGCCCTTAGGGCTTCACCCCTATCCTCTGTCGGGAAGGCCAGAATTAACTGGTCATTCAGCCGCTTGTCGCTCATGAGTTCCACTGCCTACTCACCACTCCGCACCGTTCAGGCCTTCATCCCTCTCGGGACTACTATGCCCTCTGCTGACTCCTCCCGCCCGGTCTGAACTGATCACTCAGTTCTCAGTCTTGCTGCCAAGACCGACGAGAGGTCTCCCGAGGGAAGCTCAACCGCCTTCAGCGCACGACCGCCAGATTTACACCCAGGACCCTTGATGGATACGGACTTCGTGAAAACCAGCCCACTCGTCCGGCCCTGACTGCCTCGTATCTGGTTCTTGTTCATCGGCCCACGCCTTTGCTCCACGCTGCCTTCAGACCCCACCTCACGATGACGCCCTTGCGCTTCGCGATGACTTCACCTCCATCAGGTTGTCAAAGGGACTTCCACCCTCAAGCTGTTGAGCATGCTCGGCACACTGGTTTTGGCTACTTTTGCCGAAACAAAAGTGGCTCGGCCGCCGGGACGAAACCCGGTTCTTCAAAAGGACAAGGTCCAGCTGCAGCACAGTGCCAAGAAAAAACAGGTTACGCAGAGAATCGATCGGGTCAATGAGCGGGAGAAAAAGAGGAGCGCAGCAGAGAAGAGAGTGAAATGGTGTGAATAAAGATCCCCGAGGCAAGACCACGGGGTATTAGAAGAGGGGTAACTGACGCAGGTCTTCTCTGGGACTGCCTTGGTTCTGCACATAATGTTCGACCACCCTCCAATTGCCGCCCTCTCCCACGGTGCCCACATAGTAGCCATCAGCCCAAAACTGCCCTCCCCACAACTCTGTCTTCAAGGCTGGTTTCTGCCGGAATAACTCGCGCCCGGTGATACTCTTGAACACTCGCACGATTTGTCCCGGAGCAATCTTCGGATGAGCAGAACATAACAGATGGATATGATCTCGATCACACCCCAATCGTTCAAACTCCATATCGTACCGCTCAGCAATCCCTCGCGTGGCTTCCACAATGATCTCGACAACATCCTCCGCTAATAAGGCCTTACGATATTTCACCGGAAAGACAATGTGATAATGAATCTGCCACGCACAATGACTCGCTTTGTGGACAGTACTTTCACTCACCCCCTAATTCTCGGAAAATAAGATCCCCGTGGCAAGACCACGGGGAATCGCAAGTTGAAAGAACATGGCAGGAAGCCTAGACTCTAAATCCGAAACCCTCAACAATACATGTGCTCCCATAAATTAATGAAATGTTAAGTCAAGAAATGACCCCAAGTGAGAAATGACCCCAAGTGGAAACCCCAGAATATTGAGAAGAATTCGGAATTAGGGCAGAAAAAATCGCTGCATGGCAGGACAAGAGCAAATCTGAGGCGCCGCTAAACAGACTTCATTACGGATAGAAGGCGAACGGAAAGAATATATCAACAAAAGATCTAGCTTCTTTTCCTCTTCAGCAACCTAAGTCAGAACGATAAATATCCTCATAAGGTTCCTGCCACCTTTGGTGAAACTCCCAACAATAGCCTCGACTCCTTTCCAAATCAATTGCCGGGTGTAGTGGGCGGGGCTGTTCCGCCAGGCAAGGTTTCCGCTGAGTCCCGCGACCCACGACCACTCTCAGTAGTATCATTGAAGGTATACCACCGTATTTTAGGATCCTGAAGGTTGATTTCGGACACCTGGGTCCAATTGGTCGGAGCCATAGCAAAGTCATTAGGATTGAACCGATCAGATTGACGAGGAAAGGCGAGTACATGAGGAAATCCCCACTCAAATTCAAAGTCCCCACATTCCACATAGCGGTTACCTCGAGGAAAGGAGAGATGAAAGGTGATACCCACCCAGCTTAATCGAGAAACTTCGCCTTGGCCAAATTCGACGTTCGGTTTAGTCAGATCCCCACTCCCATCCCCTTGATAATACCAGTCATACGAGGCATAGACACTTTCCTTTCCCGAGCTAAACCACGTTCCCAAACTCCCATCATAACCGCGCTTGGGGTCGGTAAATCGCACCGCACAGAGTTGTCTATTCCGTCGAATTAATAATAGTTTGCCTATTGGTGCCCCTACCCCTTGTCCATGAATATACGCATATCGATTAGCTTCTTGTATGCCTTCATCTAAACCTTCTGAGCCTCTTTCAATTTTTGCTTCTTCCTGCAAACGCTCCTTTTCGGTCATGCTCCACGCGCAGCCTGAACCAATGAGGGCCCACCCAATCGCTAATCCTAGGCACCAAGATGCTTGTGTCATAATTTATTCGCTCTTGGTACGGATAAGCATGCCTGATTGGCAAGATTAGAATGCCATACAGCCTGCCACATTGCACCCTCACCATCCATAACAAACATTTTTTGTTACTTAATAAAACCGAGGTATCTTGATCGACCACGAAAAGCTCGCAGAACCATGGAATCCCCCACCAGAACCTGCATACCCCTGTGGTTCGCGCGACCTTGTTCGATTATCTTGATTCAATTGAGTGCCCCTTCCTGCATTAGGACCAACCCCTGTTGAATCTGTGCCATTGAACCAGGACCGAGCATTGGAGCTCACTCCAAAGGCCCCGTCCGATCCACCTTCCTCATCAAGCAATCCTAGTTCCCTCAACCTGATTTCCCGATCTGGGGATAATCCGGGTGCAGGCCCTAGACCTAACACACCATTCCGCACCAAATACTCACGGATTGCTTTCTCCCCCGATAGCTGCCCTTGATTGATAAGACGCCTGGCTACCATCATTATGTGTGTACTTTGGTGGGCCAAATTGAACTCTTTGCTAGTTGCTCCTGCGTCTATCTTCATATGACTAAGGAATGATTTCGCGAATATACCCTCCCAGATTTGTGGATTTCCTCCCAAAACATGACCCGTTGCCCTAGAATCCTGCGCGATATGAAAGGCCAACCCCATATCCCCATGGGCTAAAGCCTCTGCTGCCAAATCGAAACTATTTTTGAAGGCCAGAGCGGGAGAATCAAAAAATGGCAATTTTGTATTTGGGTCATTCCTAGCAGTTCCTCTCATTACATGGATAGCAGTATCACCAAGACTTGTACCTTGGTGCAAGAGATGATCCACCCATGCGGTCTTCAAGCCATAGGTAAGAGATTGGAGAATACCCATCCCCTGCCCCCTGGCCACCTGATAGGATATAACGGCAATAGGATATAACGGCATGCCGAGACACGGTGAAATGCCCACTGGGGTCCGTTAAGGTCACCGGGTTATTTAAGGTATATGCGTAGCGATTCAGCTCCTATGGGTCGAGCGGATCGGGCACAATCGTATCCGCCGATATAAACCGCCCCAGCGCCGCATCATAGCTCTAGGGGTCAGACTCGAATTATTTCCTTCAAATCTTCCCTCTGGGAGGCTCTTTTACAGTTGAGGGTCTTCTTGGGAGGTGAGATCTGGCTTGCGTTTTTCGAAGGCAAACAGGAGGAGGAGCGACACCACACCGACACTGATGGCTGAATCAGCCACATTGAAGGCTGGCCAATGATAGCCATTAATATAGAAATCTAAGAAATCAATGACTTCGCCATATTGCAACCGATCAATGAAATTGCCTATGGCCCCACCGAAGATCGACGCAATGGTGAGTTGCCCCCACCAATCCTTTGGATCTAGCCGTAAAAAAATGGTGAGCAGTAAACCCATTGCCAGCACCGACGTCAAGAAAAAGAAGACCAGCCGAAAACCGCTGCTCCAGGTCCCCATAATGCCAAACGCCGCGCCGGGATTTCGGATATAGGTGAGATTAAAATACCCTGGAATTATTTGGATCGACTCGTGGAGAAACATGGAGCCGTCGATATAGGTTTTGGTAACTTGGTCGACCACGATAATGGTCAAGACGACGAAGCCTAGCACTCCATATCGACCGATCATACTCACACCAGTGCCTCGACACAGCGGCTACAGAGCGTGAGATGCTCCGGCTGAGCCCCCACATCCTTTCGAATATTCCAACATCGATCACATTTAGTGCCTTCGGCCTTTACAACATCAATCACCAAACCTAAGCTGATATCCGCCAGTTCATGTTCTTTCTCGACAACTTCTACAATCGGCTTCACCTCCACGCAGGAGACAATAAAGAGCGCAGGAAGATCCTCGAGATACCGTTGAAGTAATGCACATTGTGGCTCAGTCGCCTGCAAGACGACTTTACCCTCTAACGAGGAGCCAATGACTTTATCCCGTCGTTTTTTCTCCAAGGCTCCTTGCACAACTTTTCGCACCTGGAATAAATACTCCCACGTCCTGTGTAATTCAAGATTGGTAAACACGGTCGGGGCTTCTGGAAATTCCGCCAGGTGGACACTGCTCAGCTTTGAACCCTTCTCCTTTGAATCTGGCAGCACCTGCCAAATTTCTTCGGCGGTAAAACTCAGGATAGGAGCCATTAGCTTTGCTAAGGCTGTCACAATCTCAAACAAGACCGTCTGTGAACCCCGTCGAAGGAGCGAGTTCGTTGGAAAGGTATAGAGCCGATCTTTCAAGATATCTAAATAGGTCGCACTCATATCCGTGGAACAAAAATAATCGATCTCATGCACCACTTGGCGAAATTGAAATTCCGCATACCCCTTTTTCACATTGTCGATCAGTTGGCCTAACCGCCAGAGCGCCCATTGGTCCAACTCTGGTAAGTCAGTATGAGGCACCGCGTGAGCGGCTGGATCAAAATCAAACAAATTACTCAGGAGAAACCTGCAGGTATTTCGCACTTTTCGATAGGCATCCATTAACTGCTTCACAATATCTTTGGAGATACGCAGATCTTCCTGGTAATCCTGCGAAGCGACCCATAAACGCAAAATATCCGCGCCGGATTCTTTGATGATTTCTTGTGGCGAAATCACATTCCCAGCCGTTTTCGACATTTTCTTGCCTTCCCCATCCAAGACAAACCCATGCGTCAACACGGCTCGATAGGGTGCCTGTTCATCCGTGGTCACTGAGGTTAAGAGTGAACTATGAAACCATCCCCGATGTTGATCGGAACCTTCGAGATAGAGGTCCGCGGGATACCACTCTTCTCCTTGAGGCCTCAACACCGCCGCATGACTCACGCCTGATTCAAACCACACATCCAAAATGTCATGTTCTTTCTTAAACGACCCATGGCCGCATTGCACACAAGTTGTCCCAACAGGAAGTAATTCAGAAGCCGAACGACTAAACCATATATCCGCTCCGCCCTCTTGCATTTGGGAAGCTATAGACTCAATCACTTTGGAATTAAGAAGTGGGGAAAAACAACTTTGGCACGAGAACACAGGGATAGGAGTCCCCCATTTTCGTTGACGAGACAAACACCAATCTGGGCGGTTCAAAATCATCCCGAAAATCCGATCGCGCCCCTTCTCTGGAATCCATTGCACCTGATCAATTTCCTTGAGGGCTTTCTGCCGAAGATTGGCTTCTTCCATCGAGACAAACCATTGGTGCGTGGCCCGAAAAATCACCGGTTTCTTACAGCGCCAGCAATGCGGGTACGAATGTTCAAGCTTCTTTTCACCAACTAATAATTTCTTGGATTTCAGGAGTTCAACAATCCCAGCATTGGCTTCCAAAACGGGTTGCCCCGCAAACTCCGGAAATTCATTTGTAAATTTTCCTGAATTATCCACTGGCACAAAAATTTCCAATTTTGCTGTTTCTGGTAGGACACCTACGTGATCTCCAGTGGTGTAATCGAGGGCCAGCAGATAGTCATCCATCCCATGGCCGGGTGCGATATGCACACAACCTGTCCCCTGTTCCGTTGTGACAAAATCCCCCTCCAGAACATATGAGAAACCGTTTCTGAATGGACGCTTACAGGGTAATACCCCTTCAAAACCATCTTTTCCCCTTTTCGTAGGGTTGATAGGAGTGTACTCTGACCAACCACATTCCTTAGCTACGGTTTCAACTAATCTGTCTGCGACAATAAATACCTCTTCTCCTACTTTAACAAACCTATAATCAATCTCAGGATGAATCGCGATAGCCTGATTAGCGGGTAGAGTCCATGGAGTTGTGGTCCATATCAACATTGAAACTTTCTCTACATGGGAAAGCTCGGGGATATTAAAAGCCATTGCCAAGTCACCTGGACTTTTCTCAAAAGGAAATTTCACATAGACCGACGGTGAGAAATGATCTTCATATTCCACTTCGGCTTCAGCCAGAGCCGTTTGATCCACGGTGCACCACAATACTGGCTTTAGCCCCTTATACACTCGACCCTTTTCCACAAACTTCCCGAACTCTCGAACAATCGCCGCCTCATAGGCATGATCCATGGTCAGATACGGATGGTCCCAATCACCGAATATTCCTAAACGACGAAACTCGTCCCGTTGAATCCCCACAAATTTCTGTGCGTATTCTCGGCAGATTTTTCGCAGCTCCACGGCGCTCAGGTCTTTTTTCTTGGAACCGAGCTGTTTGGATACTTGGTGTTCAATCGGCAGTCCATGGCAATCCCATCCCGGAATATAGGGCACCCGATACCCATCCATCGTCTTCGATTTAATAATGATGTCCTTCAAAATTTTATTGAGCCCATGCCCGATATGAATATGCCCATTGGCATAGGGCGGACCGTCATGAAGAATATACAGCGGACGATCTTTGCGAGACTCTTGGATACGCTGGTACATGCGTTCCTGTTCCCACCAGGCCAATCGCTCCGGTTCTTTTTGAGGCAAATTGGCCTTCATGGGAAATTCAGTCTGGGGAAGGTTTAATGTTGATTTATAATCCATAGAAAAGACTCAGGAAAACGTGAAAAACCACAAAATCATTCTAGCCGTGACCTAAAAACCCGTCAAACAACGTTCGTGTTGAAACCCCGTCATGACCGTGGGAGGGAATTGGGAAGAGGTTTCTTGATGAGCGGCCTACAAAAGAGGAAAGGACAATCAATAAAGGAAGGCGATTAACTCAGAGCCATCATTCGCTCCAAGGCAATCTTGGCCAGAACCTTTTCATCATCTGGCACCGAAATGTGATTCACCACCTGCCCCTGCGCCAAATTTTCCATGGCCCAACACATATGGGGTCCATCAATCCGATACATCGTGGCGCATCGACAGACCATAGGCGACAGAAAAAAGACTTGCTTGTCAGTTTGCTCCGCCTTGAGACGGTTGACCAGATTTAACTCTGTCCCCACAACCCAGGATGTCCCGGCAGGGGCTTTACTGACCGTCTGAATAATATATTCCGTCGATCCTACCGCATCCGCTTTATTCACAACATCTTCGTGACATTCAGGATGGACAATGACTTGAATCCCGGGATACTGCTTTCTGAAAAAATCGACATGCGTCGGTTGAAACATTTGATGGACACTGCAATGGCCTTTCCACAAAATCAGTTTGGCTTTGCGAATGGCTTCTGCTGTATTGCCCCCATTGGCTTTAAAAGGATCCCATACAATCATCTCATCTTTGGGAAAGCCCATTTTATTCGCCACATTGCGCCCTAAGTGTTCATCTGGGAAAAAGAGGATTTTTTCTCTTCTTGCCCAGGCCCAGTTCATCACAGCCTTGGCATTAGAGGAAGTACAGGTAACCCCACCATGTTCCCCGCAAAACGCTTTCAAGTCAGCCGCTGAGTTGACATAGACCACAGGGGTGACCACATCTTCTACCGAGAGCACCTGTCCCAGCGCATCCCAACATTCATCAACTTGTTCAATCGCGGCCATATCGGCCATCGAGCACCCGGCGGCTAAGTCCGGCAAAATGACCGTCTGATTCGACCGACTGAGAATATCCGCCGTCTCTGCCATAAAATGCACACCGCAGAACACGACATGCGGAAATTCCGATCGCTCCGCGGCTAACTTCGACAGCAACAAGGAATCCCCACGCAAATCGGCATGGACGATCACATCGTCACGTTGGTAGTTATGCCCAAGCACTAAGACCTGATCCCCAAGGCTTTTCTTGGCCTCCACGATTCGTTCAAAGAGCTCCTCTTCTGGACAGTCCTGGTAATCCGCGATGGGGAGCACGGCATCCAGTGAAGTGGTCACCTGATCTTCCTTGATATCTACACTTGTGGGATTCAATAATTGGCTCATCGGTCTCTCATCATTCAAAAAAAGCTTTAGGTAGAATTTTCATTCTACCAAATAATACCCAGTTGAAAAAGGCAAAATGTCTCAGGGACGGCTTTTCACTTCCCTCGTGAGAGGCCCGCTCGCCTCATTGACAAGGTATAGAATGAGCGCTAGCATTGATTTCACAAGGCTAGGGGAGCGTTTTCGCTGAGATGTCCAACCTAAACATTGGACGACCCTCATACCTGACCTGGGTAATACCAGCGTAGGGAAGCGGCACCACGACGAGAGAAATGTACAGGCCGCATTCCTTACCGGATGTGGCCTTTTTTTATTTCTCCTATAGAGACCTATCCACTGCCCCATAACCGGAAATCCTGAGAAAGGATCCTACCATGAGCACTCCACAACGCGACCTCACTCTTTCTGCCAATAATAAGGAAGGGCTTCCTACTAAGGCCGACCCAACCGCAACCCCTTCAGCCACGTTGACCACGGAACCTTTTCCGGCCTCGCGCAAGGTCTATGTGACAGGCTCACATCCCAGCATTCTGGTGCCCATGCGGGAAATTACCTTAACGCCAACCCAAGGGCCTAATGGTGAGACGCCGACACCCAATCCTCCAGTCACCGTCTATGATCCCTCCGGTCCTTATACAGACATTGACGTGCCGATCAATGTTCGCCAAGGCCTACAGCCTGTGCGTCAAGAATGGATATTCGGTCGCAACGATGTTGAGGAACTTCCTGAAGTCAGCTCAATTTATGGTCGCAAACGTTCAACCGACACAAGCCTGGATGCAATTCGATTTGCGCTGAGTCGCAAACCCCTGCGTGCCAAATCCGGCATGAATGTGACGCAAATGCATTATGCCCGAAAAGGCATCGTGACGCCGGAAATGGAATATATTGCCATCCGCGAGAACCAAACTCGGGATGAACAAGAAGCGTCGCTTCGACTGAACGGGAAGGCTCAAGGCGTCGTCCAACATCCTGGCCAAGCCTGGGGCGCGGCGATTCCTTCACGAATCACCCCGGAATTTGTCCGAGACGAGGTCGCCCGTGGTCGTGCCATTATCCCCTCCAATATCAACCATCCCGAAGTGGAGCCGATGATCATTGGACGAAATTTTCTTGTAAAAATCAACGCCAACATCGGGAATTCAGCTGTCACCTCCTCGATAGAAGAAGAGGTCGAAAAGCTGATCTGGTCGATTCGATGGGGTTCCGATACGGTCATGGATCTCTCAACCGGAAAAAATATTCATGAGACCCGGGAGTGGATTATTCGAAATTCTCCGGTTCCAATTGGGACCGTTCCCATCTATCAAGCCTTGGAAAAAGTCGGCGGCAAGCCGGAAGAGCTCACCTGGGATATCTTTCGAGATACCCTGATTGAACAAGCCGAACAAGGAGTGGATTACTTTACGATCCACGCGGGCGTTCGCTTAGCGTATGTGCCATTGACGGCTCGTCGCATGACGGGAATTGTGTCTCGCGGTGGATCCATTCACGCCAAATGGTGTTTGTCGCATCATCAAGAAAATTTCACCTATACCCATTTCGAAGAAATATGTGAAATCATGAAGGCCTATGACGTCTCGTTTAGTCTGGGGGACGGACTTCGGCCCGGCTCGATTGCGGACGCCAACGATGCGGCTCAGTTTGCCGAATTAGAGACTCTGGGAGAATTGACCAAGATCGCTTGGGAGCATGATGTCCAGGTCATGATTGAAGGCCCAGGCCATGTTCCCATGCATATGATTAAAGAAAATATGGATAAGCAGCTCAGCACCTGCCAAGAAGCCCCATTTTACACTTTAGGGCCGCTCACCACAGATATCGCTCCTGGGTATGATCATATAACCTCAGGGATTGGCGCGGCAATGATCGGTTGGTATGGCTGCGCAATGCTCTGTTACGTGACTCCAAAAGAGCATCTGGGATTACCCAATAAGGAAGATGTCAAAGACGGCGTCATTACCTATAAAATTTCCGCCCATGCGGCAGACCTGGCCAAAGGTCACCCAGGGGCACAAGCCCGGGATAATGCGTTATCCAAAGCGCGTTTTGAGTTTCGTTGGGAAGATCAATTTAATTTATCGCTCGACCCTGAAACCGCTCAGAACTATCACGATGCCACCCTTCCTGCACAAGCCGCAAAGGGTGCGCATTTCTGCTCCATGTGCGGTCCCAATTTCTGCTCGATGAAAATCACCCAAGACGTGCGGGAGTATGCCGCCCAAAAGCAGGTCGAAGAAGATCAAGCTATTCAGATTGGGTTCCAAGAAAAATCGGAAGAATTCCGAAAAGCCGGCAGCGAAATTTATTTATAAGGCACGTCCCTTAAAGGAACCAGATATGAGTCAGATGAAGATTGCCCCCCTTCGTGAGCGTGATGTCACTCGTCACATCGCCCGGGAATACTACAAAGAGTTCGATCAGCTCATCGAAAGTGACGTCATCATCGTCGGAGCCGGCCCGTCAGGGCTGTTATGTGCCAGAGACCTAGCAGCCGAAGGCTTCAAGACGTTACTGATCGAACAGGGCTTAGCACTCGGCGGAGGGTTCTGGTCTGGTGGCTATCTCATGAATAAAGCCACAATCTGTGCACCAGCCGATCTCATTTTGGAAGAACTCGGCATTCCGTACAAACCGATTAAAGAATGTGCTGGCATGACCATCGTCGACCCACCTCATGCCACCGCCCGCTTGATTGCTGCGGCCTATGAAGCCGGCGCCAAGGTCATGAATCTCACACGTGTATTAGATTTAATTGTGCGGGAAGCCGGATCGTTGGAGGGTGTCGTCGTCAACAATACTACCGCAGAGATGGCGGGACATGACATTATCCATGTCGATCCGATCGCTCTTGAAAGCCGCATTGTCGTGGATGCTACAGGGCACGATGCCGTCGTCGTCAATCTCCTCAATAGCCGGAACCTTCATGCAAAAGTTCCAGGAAATGGTGCCATGTGGATCGCCAAATCCGAAGTGCTCGTGGTGGAGAACACACGGGAAATCTACCCGAATTGTTTTGTGACAGGCTTGGCAGTCGCCGCCGTCGATGGGTCTCCACGCATGGGCCCGGCCTTTGGCTCCATGCTCCTCTCTGGCCGACGTGCCGCAGAACTCGTTCGACAAAAACTCAAAGGGGAATAATAATGAGGGACAAACCTTCTAGAAAGTATAGATAAACACACTATGGAAATCCAAGATTTTATCGATCAAGGCGAGGGAAAAGAAGAAGACAAGATTGCTGCCTGGAATCTGTTCCAGCAAGCCTATGAACTCCAAATGAAGGGGCAACTGGAAGAAGCCGTTGATGTGTATAAACAATCCATCGATACCCATCCAACGGCAGAAGCCTACACGTTTTTAGGTTGGACATACAGTTTTATGGGGCAACTCAACGAAGCGATTGAAGAATGTCATAAAGCCATTCGCCAAGATCCTGAATTTGGGAATCCCTACAACGACATTGGCGTCTATCTCATCGAACTCAATCAACTGGAAGAAGCGATCCCCTGGTTAGAAAAAGCCATGAACGCGAAACGCTACGAAAACCCCAACTTTCCCCACATGAATTTAGGACGAGTGTACGAACGACAAGGGGAATGGGACCAAGCCATCGAATCCTACAAAAAATCATTGGCATTGAATCCAGAATATAAGGCCGCAAAACAAGCCCTCATGCGCATTCTTACGTTAATGAATTAAGGGCACCCCTAAAAACCCTAATTTCAAAAATGCATACCCAATGTTTCAAGTAAGTTGTTGGCCAAAATTTTATGTAACCTTAGGTTTTTAGGGGTGCCCTTAATCCTCTTATAAAAGGCTTATTCACATGGATGAAACGAAAACTATTCTTGTTGCCGTGAGTGATATTTTTTTTTACACCAAAATTCGTGATGCCTTTAAGCCGGCAGGCTATAAGCTTGAGCGGCTCCGCAACTCAGAAGACTGGAAGGAGAAAGCCCTCCAAAGTCAGCCAATGGGCATCATCGTCAATATGAATGACGACCGATTGAATACGCCAGACATCCTGAAAGCCCTCAAAGCCTCTCCCCAAACCGCATCACTTCCGATTCTGGCCTTTGCCAATCATGAAGAAGTGAATTCGTGGAAACTGGCAAAAGAACTTGGCATTCAAAAAGTGGTCTCCCGCAATGAATTTTCGGCGCGCACATTGGCACTATTTGAGGAAATCACATCGTCGGCCGCCTCATGAATACTCTGCCTCTTCACGAACAACATCAGGCCCTAGGAGCCACCTTTCAATCCTATGGGGATTGGGAAATTCCCATTCACTATGGCAACCCTCAATCAGAATATGAAGCTCTACACAGTAGCGCTGGCCTCGCAGACCTATCATCTCGAGGAAGCGTCATTGTTAAGGGCGATGATCGGGTCACCTGGCTACAAAGTATTATCAGTCAGGACATTCTGCCGCTCCAACACGGACAAGGCCGCTATTCGGCATTCATGGATCATAAAGGGAAAATGCTGTCCTATTTTCGAGTGTTGATTCGTCCCGAAGAAGTTGTCATTGAAGATGTTGGTGAAGTTGGTGAACAAACATTTTCCGCTCTTCGAAAATTTCTGCTCTATGGCACGAAAGCTAAAATGACAAAAAGCATCGAGAGCCGAGGCATCCTTCTCCTCAGCGGACCAAAGGCGGCAGGCATTCTGAAAACAGCGTTGGGACTAGATGTGGAGAATTTGTCTTCGCTCCAATCTCTTGATTTTTCTTTTGAAAAGATCAATGGATTTCTCACCCGGACCGAAGAAACTGGCATGCCCGCATTTGAACTATTCGTCCCTCTTGAAGGACTGGCTTCTGTGTGGACACATCTTTTGAAGGCAGGAGAGCCTCAAGGACTCAAACCCATAGGAAGCACCACGCTTGAGACAACACGAATCGAAGCGGGATTGCCACGACTGGGACCGGATATCAATGACCGGATTGTCCCTCCTGAAGCGAATCTGGAAGGAATTGCCTTTAGCCTGTCAAAGGGGTGTTACCCCGGGCAAGAAGTCGTCGCACGGATGGACACGTATGGATCAGTCAAACGGAGGCTGGTAGGGTTAGTTATTGAAGGAACAGTCAATGATCGTCCAGAAGCTGGAGCCAAGCTCTTTTCAGGCACACGAGAGGTCGGATGGGTATCGAGTGCCACCTTTTCTCCCCTCCTCCAAAAACCTATTGCCTTAGGGTTTCCATTACGAGACTTCACTGCACCTGACACTCAGCTTGAACTTGAGATATTGAATCGACGGTTTCCTGCTCGCGTCACCTCCCTACCATTCACTGCTTAACCCTATCCAGCAGAAATATTGTTGGTCTCCGCTTCCGTCACTCTACGAGAATTGTTGAGTCGCGCCTCACTTCCCCTCACTCTACTGCAAATAGCTAACTCAGCGAGACCTTATCCAGCATCACCCAAATCGGCTCCTATAGTTGTAGGACTCCCTTTCGCATGTCGCATGCCTAACAGGAAATTGCACAAGAAAGGACTTCCTGAATTTTTCGAAGCACTTTATTGAAACTTCTTTTGCTAGAAGTCTTTCTGATGGTGCAGGGTTGCCATTTTCCTTCCTGAACTTTGCTCAGTTATTGAGCAGAATATGTAGAACCAAAGAGGACTCAAGGGCTAGCATCCTCAGAAAATTGAACCCGTTTTGGCCTTGTACACTTTGCTAATAGGCATGCATGTCGCCTCTTGACATTTAAGAAAAATAGGTAGATCCTCCATTTTTTTGACATACCTAACGACATTGTTTCATTCACTGATGAGGAAATTCAATGAACCTCTACGGATGGGATACCGCCTCTGTCGTGCAAGTCGCACAACTGAATAAGGCTCTTGCATCAGCTAAAAATCCTTGTCTACATGTTTTTTCGTCACAACTAGGGTCAGAAGCTACAGCGTCAGGCGAGATAGGAACCTGGGCACTCGTGGGAGGATCGGGAGATTTGCTTCATCTAGAACTCCCCCTCACCACCGGGTCGATTACCACAGGTTCAGGCGCGACAAAAATGACCACGACATTCAAGGACATTTCGGTAATCCTTGAAATTACGTTAACGCTTCTCCCCTCCAATGTTCAAAAGGAACAGCAAGATCTCCTATTTAATTTTAAAAAGGTTGGCAAATCACGATCTCCCGGTGAAGATGGGGTCATTGTTCCTTTGCAAATGAACGACCCCAATCATCAATTAAAAGATGAACAAACAGCATTGCTGCCTGTTCTGGTCGCACAGTACCTTGTCGATCACGCCAGCACCATTTCTTTTGTGTTCGCCAGTCTCAATTTGGCAAAACCAGCGAATAACAGTTGGCTGACTCCCATAAAATTTGGATACAGCTATTACCAAGAGCAGTCCGGCACTGGATACATCGTCATTTATGGCGTCGTGACGGACAGAGACGTTTCAAAGTTAAATCGTCAGGTAGATCCTCTATTGATCAAGGGCTCTGCCATAGCCTTCTACGCCATATCCGACGCCATGTTGTTAAAGCACGTTATTCTACCCCTGCTCCCCAACTCTTATACATACCGTGATACCCACGGGGCTTTCACCTTCGACCCGGCGTCCAACTCCATCAAAAATACCAAGGGTATCTACGTGCAAAGCATTAAAAATGGGTTGCTATGGTATTACCCCATTATCAATAGCCTCCAAGTCACCGTCACGGGAAACGCGCTAAGAACCAGTGCGACAGGTACCTGTAATATGTATATGGGCATTACCTTGAACTTCAGCGTCACGACAAACTGCCAAGCCGTGTTCGATGATAAACAGGCCACGCTTTCGTTCGCGAAAGATCCCAACCCACAAAAATCACACTCAACGAGTTGGGCTTGGTACGCCTACCTATGGGGTGGTGCGGATCTCATAGAATTAATCATTGTCGCAGCCATATCAGATGAATTATCGACCTCATTGAATGCCTCTATTTCGAAGACCGGTTTGGCGCAGGCCATGCCACAATCCGTCAAATGGGCTGGATTAGAGAATTTTACGATCCAAGGTGGGGAACTCAATGGGGCGTTCAGAATCTGGGGGCAATAAGCGGCTTGCGTTTTGTGGAAGAATAACATTTCCTCTTTTTTCCCATTCATATTATCCCATCACAATTTTTTATCCCTCTCACATTCGAAAGGAATCATATGATGGAACAATCTACCAAGGAAAACCAGGTCACCCACATTCGATTTCCCCATCTTGTCCAGCGACCCACGTTGGAAGCTCTGGCCGTTGCTGACACGACCCAACCCGCGAACACCAATGACTGGGACACCGTTTTTGCGATCACCTATAAGGATGTTAATGCCCAGATCAAAAAAGCCAACACATCACCGACAAACTTTACTGCGCCTTTAGGCACGTCGCTGACCTCCTCCGGGACATTTGGCAGCTGGCAGCTCAGTGGTGGAACTGGAGATGAACTCCATATGACCATTCCAATCGCCACAGGAACCGGCACGTATGAAGGAAAAAGTTATTCGTTGGACGGCGCCTCAGCCACCGCAGCCATTACCCTCTCAAAGTTGCCACAACCAGCAGGACCAAAGGGAACCCCGACGCAGCTGAAGGTAAACACCGAGCAAGCCGCAAGCGTGACGCAATTCACGAATCCCAATGGTTCGGGCGATCCCAATATTGGCGTCGTGAATGCTTTAATACAAGGGGCGATCACGCAGTGGCTCAACGCGAACCTCCAAGATTTCAATTATATCTTTTCAACGGTGAATGTGAGCCAAAAGGCCGCGAAAGACAGCTTCCAGTGGCTGAAAACGACTGATCTAGGATATGCGTGCCTGAAAAACGAGACCAATGAGGGAGACAGTTTGTTCGGCATCCTGGCTATGACGGAGGGCCGCACCAAACCAGCATCCGCCCAGATCTCGCCCAATGCCATTCCCACTGGTGCCCGAGCTGGATTTCTGATCGCCCCGGAACGATTCCTTGAAAAGTTGGTGCTGCCAGGGATTCATACCATGTTTCCCGGTTCGACAGATAAGGACTTTTCTCTTACCAATGGCGGCACTCAGATTGTCAATGTCAACACGGTGAAGATGGATTCGGTCCCGATAAGCGGCTCGGACTATACTCCAACCCTAGGTCCCAACACGGTCCAACTGACGATGGAAAGCACCTATCTCGAT
Source organism: Nitrospirales bacterium (assembly GCA_965248225.1). Taxonomy (GTDB): domain Bacteria; phylum Nitrospirota; class Nitrospiria; order Nitrospirales; family UBA8639; genus Nitrospira_E. The sequence goes on along the minus strand of CBDFIV010000015.1, from coordinate 433,087 downwards.
TTCAATCTCAAGAAAGCGGTGGTGCTATTTTCCCCAGGAATTGAAATCCATATGAATTACGAGGCCTTCACAGATTTACGGTTGGCCACTCAAACCGGAGGCGCTCATACATTTGAATATTACGACATACCTGACCGTAAGCCTATCATCGATCATTATGTGGAAACGGCTGACTGGGTGACATGGACTGAAGTCGCCGCGTCGGTGCTGGTGGCGGTAGCTACCCTGGGTACTGGCGCCGCCGCCAAAAAGGTCATCGAAAAAGCCACCTATCGCATCGTGGCCACCATCATTACCTTGCTTGTTGCCGAACTAATTACCAATATTGCCGGCATTATTAAAGCCGTAGCCGAGGGCAACAAAGATGCGTTGCCACCGGTCGACCTTGTGATTAAAAATGCCACGGATACGGTTGATTGGCCAGGGGCTACTGAGGTCATACTCACCTCTGCCGGCATTAATGGTGCCTTTCAACTTGGAGTCGATCCGCAATTTATACATTGAGGCGATGGCGAGAAGACTATTCATCAAAAGTTCATACGCTTTCTGTCGCTAATCAACGTAATAGTACTGAGCATAATGGTTGTGAGAACTAGCATGTAAGAAAGGACTGATTTCATGGCGCTCTCCACCCTTCCCAACATAGATGCCGATGCCATACTGCAACACCCGATCGAAGTTCGGCTGCCTCATTTATCCGACTATCAGCCATTCGTGCAACTCAAACAGGAAGTGGCCACCGCAGATTCGCCTCTCACCACAACGTTTGGTTGGGATACCGTCTTTGCCATTACTCTCAAAGATGTGAACGCCGCCATCAAAAAGGCTGCCACGTCGCCTAAAACATTTCAGTTCACTTCACCAGATGGAAGCATGGCTATCGAAGGAAATTTTGGAATTTGGCAAGCGCATTGGGGCGGCCAGGGGAGTTTACTCTGGATGGCGATCCCCATTACCAAGGGAACCTATCAATTTCAAGGCCGGACGATACCAATGGCAGGAATCACAGCGATCATAGAAGTGCAACTAGATTGCCTTCCGCCAGAAAAATCCTCCACAGACACCAACGCCAACTCTAAATTGGCTCTACGCCTTGTGGTACGAACGAAAGCCTCTAAGCCTGACGATCCCGTCGTGAGCGTTCGTTCGCTCTCTTTTACAACTCCACCGGCAAAAGCAGAAGATCCGGCTCTCATGAAATATGCACTGGGGGAATGGTTCAATCAACATCTGAAAGAGTTCGCTCATGTGTTTTGCAGTATCAACTTAAATGTGAAAGCTGATAAGGGGCAATATCAATGGCTCAAGCCCAAGAAGACAAGCTACGCCTGTCTAAAAGGCACGAGTGAAATTGATAGCTACCTTGGAGTGCTCTGCATGACCCAAGATAATAGTCCTGCAGAATTGGCACCGCAACTCGATCTGAACGTGGTCCCCAAAGGCTCGCGTGCTGGATTTCTCATCTCCCAACAACGCTTTCTCGAAGAGATGGTGCTTCCTGGCCTGCCTCGAGCCTTTCCAGGATCTCAATGCTCTGATTTCTCGATGTCTTCCGACCAAACGAAGATCTGCAATACCACGACGATTAAGCTGAAACCTGTCACCAATGCTGGAACACCCTATTACCCTGAGATGATATCGTTAGAAATTTCTATCGATGGAACCGAGTTACAGTTTGCGACCAAAACTCAGGTCAATATTGGATTAGGAACCGTTGCCCTGATTACCGTCACGAATTATCTTCGAATCGTTCTTGCCACAAAGCCTGATGGTTCTCAAACATTGAGCTATGAAGAATCACGCCCTCCCCTCAAAGATCACTCCCTTACCACCGAGGCCAAGGGAGAAGCGCTTAAGATATTTCTGGAAATTTTAGTGGTCCTCATAGGCATAATCCTTGTCATAGTCACCGATGGTGCGGCTCTTGGCGCTGCTATAATCATCGTGTCGCTTTTGATTGGCTTAATGGATGCAATCCCTAAAACGATCGCAGATGTGGTGGCCAAGAAGATCTCGAATGACTCGCCTTCCCTCGATCCATTCGTCTCTCAGTCGACGAACACGATATCTTGGTCCGATTCAGCAGATTTCAAGCTGACGTGGGCAGGCTTAGCCACTTGTCTGCAATTAGGTGGGAATCCTGGTTTTGCGACTTGAAGTCAGGGAGGCAAAAAAGTTATGTAACTTGGCCGCGTCGTTTGGCCAAGTAGCCCCCCAGGAGACCGGTTAGCAGCAAGATCATGGTAGATGGCTCTGGGACGGGGGTGGGATTTCCACCACCGTTGTCATCTTCCTGCACGATTGAAAAGAAGGCAGCATTGGAAGTAATCGAATTGAAGATAGTGGAAGGAGCCACTGGGTCCGTGCTGGTCTCAAAAAAATTGGTAAATGCCCCACCGCCAGAAACGCTCGCATCATTAAACACATCTGGCGATGTGCTGCCATTCCAGACGACCAAATCGAAAGGAGGCGCACTTTGATCATGCGCCACGAGCAAAAAGTAACTTCCGGCATTGAGCGTTAATCCAGTAAATAAGGTGGTGTCGTTTCCAGCACCTAAAAAATTGATTGCAGAAAATCCAACGGCATCAACCAAATCCGTACTCACATCAAAATTGGTTCCAATATCGGTGGTTAAATAAGCCACACCTTGACATGTGGCATTAGGATCCGGGCTACTAGCCGCACAGGTGAGGTCTGCCGTAATACTGACATTGGCAATGGAAGAATTCACGACGAAAGGTATGGCAACGGCACCATCTGGACTAATGGCATGCGCTGCAAAATCAGTCGTTCCACTCACAGTGAGAAGAGGAACCGCTAGGGCGGACATTTGCGGAAATACACCCAGAAACAAGAACGCAAAGGCAACAGCCCGTATGAGAACCTTCATTCTGCCTACAAAAACATTCCAAGCCAGGTTCATTGATTTCGATGGCATGATATCCTCCTGCCCTTTAGGCAAAAATCAGATTACTTTTCAGGGTGTCGGCCTTGAGAAATCTTATCGGCAATGGCCAAGACTGGTTCCCTCGCATCTTCACTAAGCGCTAAGAGTATATGAGCTTCGTCGCCATGCATGAGACGTAAACTCAGAAACATATCTTGGGTACGATTTTCTTTATTATCCCACGTCCCATCAATGAGTTGGATTTTATCCAGATCACAACAGGAAAACACATCATACCGAAAATAGGAATCACCAATGACCATATCAAACACGACATTTCCACTGGTCATGACAATGGTATTAAATCGACCCTGATCTTCGTAACCCTCTGGAAGAAACTTATTGATATGGAGCAATTCAATCTTTCGTCCAGCCAAGGCTCGTTCCATCTTTTTTTCTAAGGCCGCATAATCAACTTGAAGTGGCTTTTCAGATTCATCCGTGGCCGCCAAGGCGGCTTCTCTTGTTTTTTCCCACACATCTTTAGCTGTCAACACAAAACACACTCCTTTGCTGAAGGGCTCAATAAATAGATTTCTACATGAATCTCATGAGAATAGGGAACCTACGATACCCGCCTTTTGATCGAGAACGCAAGGGAATGGAACGCGACTCAATTATTTTCATTGAGGGGAAGATGCTCTGCCACCACCATGATTGCCTTGAGTCCTTCCAGTTGGGCATACTTTACAAGACACATAACCATGAGGCTTTCGAAGGAGACCAGAAAATGAGTACCGAATCCTGTTTAATTGGTGGGTGCACCGAGGCTCTCTACGCCCCGGCTGGCACGCAGTCTGTTTGCAAAGAACATTTCCTCTTATTTCTGACGTGGCGCAAAAAGAAAGGCGGGCTCGGCATGTTCAAGAAATATAGTGCCATGACCATGGATGACCGTAACAGCTTTGTTGAGGAATGGAGTCAGACTGTTCAACATTCGACGGTTTAGACACACGCACCCGTTATCACTCCATCAGAGGGGACCCATGATGATGGATGATTTTCCACTCATCCCCAATCCGCTCGAATAAATTCGTCGCGACTACCCGACTATTCTGAGGGGACTCTCCTACCCTACTGGAAATGTTTTCCGTACAAATCACCCAGGCCACGTCTGCGGCAACTTGCACCTGTAGTTCCGTCAACTCAAATTCCATAGAGAAGGTATTGTTAAATATCACCACCCATGAATCCCTAACAGCAGGCCACCCAAGGCGAATGCTCCATCCTGGATGAATGCAGGTGACATATTCCTGATGTGCCCACATTGAATCCATCAGTCCCACATCAAGATTTTCAAATGCTCGATAAAACTGTTCATTCATCTGCGTGACTTCTTCAATCCGTTCCTTCAACATAGTGCGCTCTCTTCCTCTCTATCGTTCATTCGACCCTGTCGAATGTGTTGCTCGTTCATGCCTGTGTCATCTGTCCTCGTTGATGCACGAGCCAAACACCTAACACAATCAATCCTACCCCAGCTATTTCTCTCACGCCAACCGGTTCTCCCAAAATCAGAAAAGAAAAAACCAGCGCAGATACCGGAACGAGATTCCCGAATATTCCAGCCCGTGAGGGCCCCACCCCATCAACCCCATACAGCCAGGCCTGCTGCCCCAAGGCCGTAGCAAAGACCATAACATAGACCAAGGCCACCCAACCCGCCAGTGGCACGGTGTCGACACCTGCTACAAGCATTTTATGGCTAATCGCGAGCAACGGAACTTCCAATATCAAGGACATCATTAATGTCGTCCAAGTCACAGTCAAAGGCGAGAAACGATCCATGATCCGTCGGCAACCAATGGTGTACAGTGCCCAGCTCACCAAGGCGGAAAGCACTAAAATCCCTCCTAGCAAAGGGTTGGAGCCGGTGCCCCTCATCCCACTTTGTCCAGAAATGACCGCCACCCCAATAAAGGAGACGCCACACCCAAACCAAATGAACCGAAAAGGGATATCTTTCAAGATCAATGAAGACAGAAAGGCCGTGATCGCTGGGCTTGCCCCGATTATAACGCCTGCTGAACCCGCGCCGATGAATTGCAACCCAAATAAGATCAAAAGATGATTACCTAAGACGCCCAATCCCAGGAGAAAAAATATCCCCCAGTCATTTTTAGAGAAACTCCCACCACCCTCCTTCCATAACCATAAGGGAATGAGGATCGCTAACGCACCGAGACCCCGAAACACAGACGTCTCGACCGGGGAAAACGCCCCTAAAGCCACTTTTTGCGCAACCACCGACCCACCCCAGACCATCGCCGCCGTGGTCAGGGCCCCATAGGCTGAAAGAACTGACGGCTTACTGGGTTCCGTGTTCATGGCATGTCCATTTTAAGATGCGAAAAATGATGAATCATCGAGTCAAAAACAGAGGAGGGCCTCCGATTCTCAATTAACGTTCGTCAATGTTGAAGACGGTCACGATTATAGTGGAAGGATACCTTCAATTCACAAATTTCATGGCTCATTTTACCTCCACTCGATATCATTTTCTTGGCAAAGCTCATCGGCCCTGATGGCTTATTTCATAGGTCTTCTGTCCTGTTGACGCATAGAAAATTCAGTCGCTACAATGATTTATGAGTTGGGTTCAGTGGGATGCTTTACAAATGATTCGAGAACATCCCGTTGAGGTTCAGGATTTCCGCTCAGCTTAATCCAATTGCCGATACTTTTCATGTGTTTGTGAAGGAGGAATTATGTCGTTACTGATCACCGAAGAATGCATTAATTGCGGCGCCTGTCTCCCCGAATGCCCGAACGAAGCCATTTTTGAAACACGTAGTGCCGCAGAAGAACTCAGCCATAAGGTTGGAGAAGGCCAAGGAGATGGTGATACGGTCTACGTCATTACCTATGAGCGGTGTACCGAATGTGTTGGCCATTTTGATGAACCGCAATGTGCTGCCGTCTGTCCAGTTGATGATTGCTGCATTCCTGATCCAGAAATCCCCGAGACGACGGAGGTCCTTTTGGCGAAAGCCATAGAACTCAATCCTGACAAAGAAATTGACCCAGAAAAAATTTGGGCTGGCGTGAGAAATTAATTCATACCTTTCACGGCTTCGAAACAATAAAAAAGCCCCTTCCTCTGTGAGAGGAAGGGGCTTTTTTTCTCAGCTATTAAGCACCTGGCTTCCTCCAAAGCTTCAAAAGGAATCCTTTAACCCATATGAAAGATGATCGAAATATCTTTCTCCACTTATTTTTCTTTTCGATCCAAGCAAATATTTCTTTATCGGTTTTGGTTTTGACCATCAGGCAAACTTTTCGGGAATCTACAGATTGATTTACACGTGTAGCTAACCGAACAATTACCTTCGCCCGAAGCTCTTCGAAGCAATTATCCAAGTCAACGGTTTTCATTTAATATTCCACTCATTAAAAATGAATTCCTTTTTAATTTAAGATCTTCTTTCTTAACATCTACGACAAAATGGTAAAATCGATGTCCCAAATAACGAAGATGACGTTTGTAAACAGCTTTTTCATTCGCTTTGGTGAGGTCAAAGGCTTTAACAAAAAAACGGCATCCGTGATTTACACTCCAATTAAACAATGGGTTCGTCATCCGCAGAAATTGCCTAATGTTTAGCTCCTGTTTAAAAGTGATTTTAGCTAAGGGCAGCTTACGCTGCTCTTTTTTCCGATGAGGAAGCGCATTGTCTCGGAGAATAATTCCATTACTAGTTAAAGCTACATCAAATATGTATTCGACTTTCCCAGTCTCAGAGGAAACCCAGCAAGCTGGCATTTCAGTGCCTTTTTCATTAACAGCTTGGGCCTCCTGAGGGTGGGGTTCCACATTGCTTAAAGCAGAAGGATCTTCTATTGACTCTCCAGGCTTTTCTTTTTTTTCTTCCAAGAGTTTAGGGTTCTGTGGAGACACTGTATTTTTAGGTTCTCTTGGCCCAAGTTCATCAAAGTCATTGGGGATTTCTCCTTGTGTCTCGTGCCCACCAGAGTCGTTAGGTTTAGGAATTATGGGTGGGTATTGTCCTTTAACTTCAGGACTAGGTTTATTTCCTTTCGTAAGTTCATCTATTTCTTTTTGCTTGTCCTCAATGATGACAGAGAATGCAAGAAGTAAGGCGAAAATTATCAAAATGACAATTTCACCCATTGTCAAACCCAGTACCAACCCCCGACGATAGGATCGACGTTGGGATGAAATATCAGGATCCATCAAGTTTCTCTATAATCAGAGATGTCATCGAAACCAGACCGCTGTTGACCTTTGCAACTAATTCTTGCGATTTTTTCAAATCTTCCTCTAATTTCTGGCGATAGGCTTCCACACATTTCATATTCTTTTCCGCGTTGCTTCTTAGAGTGTTTAATATTTCAGTCTGCAGTTGGAGTGTCCCATTCATCTCTTGCATAGATTTACGGGTGAGTCCATCATACTCTACTATTGTAGTTTTCAGATTGGTTGCTTTTTCTCCAAGATCTAGTAATGGCTCTAATTGAGTATTAATGTTGCCGATGATGACCTGCTGGTTTTCTCCTAGCTCATTTATTCTCTCAAGCGTCTTTTGGAAGTTTTGAAACAGAGTTTCTTGCCCTTTGTTTTCTTCTGCGACTTTAGCCACTATTTGAGTTAGCTTTTGAACAAGCGGATCAAGACCTTGAATATTGTTCGATATTTTTTTTCCGCATGGTCACCCGTTTCCGTCAAAGTTCTGCTTACACCCTGGCAAAAACCCTTTAGCTCAAGAACAGCCGCATTTAATTCACTCTTTAACCTAGAGACCGCTTCAGCCAGGTCAACGCGGGCTTTACGTTCAATCTCCACGGGGTCTTCTCGCATCTGGTTCAATAAAACACGCAGGGCTAACCCAAAAATTGTGGTCGCTAGGGCAATTCCGAAATTTGAAACAATTTCCCTTGCTCCACCCTCGTCTTGTGAAAAAATATGTAAAGAATACGCAAGACTTGTAAGCGTGTAGAGAAATCCAAGATAATAAAGATTGTCCCCTACAATATCTTCACGGAGAAGATACTGCTTAGTAACAAGAGTGAAGAAAAAATAAAGCAACATTAATCCTATGGGCCAAGCAGTCACAAACACCTGAGAAAACCCAGAAACCTTAAATGCAATTATTCCGCAAGATCCCGATAAAAAGACGATGAAAAAGAGATATTTGTCCAGCTTGCTTGGAGTTCGCCCTTTATTACTAATTTGAGAACCTGGACGGTTTGTTGATGCCATAACATTACCCATAAATTGCCTTTACGCTCCTCAGCTCACCACCCATATCAAAAAAATAATCTTGCCAAAACTGAATGTGGTCTCCTCCTTGAATATTTCGCCGAGTTTCGCGACGTACATAGTGTATTTCTACTTTTACACCTTTTAAATTAACTTTTATTTTCCGGTAATAGCTCGAACCACGAAATTCCTCGAACGGAATAACGCCATCATACTGATTATGAAGAGGAGTTTTGTGCAGCATGTCTGAAACAGCTATTAGTTTCTTGGGAATCTTGAGTTCAGATAAACTTGTTATACCAATGGATTGAATGCTTTCTAGGATAGGAGAAGTATTTCCCTCATCAGGCTGCAACATTTCACTAAATATTTCGTCAAGTCGATTAGAAAAATCTTCCTGCCAACGTTTTTCTATCAAACGCCGATTTTCCCAAAAGGGATTAATGTCCTCTTTGTTCCCGGGATTACAAATGCAAAATGGTTCCAACAGTTCTTCATCAATCGCTCCAACGGTATAAAGCACCAGTTTAGAGTGACGTGAGATTTCCCTTTTAATACGGTTGAGTCTTCTTTCAATGGTCCCACGCTGTGCTGGAGTTAAAGAATCGGTTCGGTCAAATAGTATCACAGTGATACTTACTGGTCCGTCCTGAGGACAAAGCGTCTCCCTATTTAGTTCAGGATATACCCACCGAATGACTCCGAGAGCGATTCCGACACTCGCGACAAGAAAAAGGGAAAGTGCGATCAACAAGAAACCTAGTTTTCTCTGGCGTGTTTTTCTTTTATCTCTAGCTGTCTGGGCCATGCTTTAATCTATCTTCAATCTGTTCTTGTGAGAGTTCCTCAATCAGTTGATATTCATTTACACATTTTTCATAGATTGAAAAAAGCGTGGAAATGCTTTCATTCATGCGTGTGAACACCTGGGAAATTTCATCCTCAAGCTTTTGATCACCAAGGTATTGTTCTAATCGATAATCTGAAGCTTCCGGCTCATCTATTTTCCATTGCTCCGAAAAATATGCTGGCGGAGAGGTCTTTCGAGCCGCAATGTTGACACTACGATAAGTTGAAAGAAGTTCGTTACAACTTTGTTCGAGGTGGTCCATCTGGGAATGCAACAAACCTTTCAAAGCTGCCCAACCCAAAATCGCCTGACGCTGTGCTTTTTTTGTCTCGATTACAGCCCCCAGTGTCTTCACTTCCTCTAATATTTGGTCTTTAATATCACCAAGAATCTTCACTTGATCCTTATATGTTTCAGAATAATCTGTTTCTATTTGATCTTTCTTGCGCAAAAGAGGGCCAAATCCTGGATAAGGGTCATCCATAAACCAACCGTCCACAGTTGCAATAAAAGAAAAAGTTAGTCCCATTGCCAAAAGAAGCCAAGATGGCATATGGGTTAATCCAAATGGGCTGGCAATCAACGAAGTCATTACATACTGAACAGCTAATTCTGGAGCATCACTTCCAAGAGCATCACGATAATGGGCAACAACAAGATTGAAGAAAAAGGCAGCTCCCAAGTAAAGAATGCCCCCTAAAACTCCCCAAAGCTTTGCTAGCAAACTTCGATGAAATATCCATGGAAGGATTTTCCATCCCACCAAAACCCCAACAAAGACATTCAAGCAGGCTATGACAAAGGCTTCCGCAAAACCCACAAGAATAATAGAATGACCTTGGGCCAAAAAAAATCCGTTAAATATAGTTTCGAAACATATAAGTATTGAAATTATTCCCCAGTGCCATACTCTTGAGTCGGGACCACGATAAACCCTATAGAGCAAGTCATGTTTATCGCGAAATATTTTCGATTCTTTATTAATTCTAAAGACATCAAGCCGAAGACTTAAAAGTTCGTTTTTCCCGTTCCTATTCTGTACTCGCAACTCCACTATTCCATTTGCTGGCACGGCCATCAGCGCAACAATTTTTTCTTGAAACCCTAAGCTTCCAATCATCTCTCCATATGTGTTCAGATGCAGTAGATACTTTTCAAATGCATCCTTCTTTGCAACGTCAATTTCTCTGACAATTTGTCGCTCAATTTCATCAAACCCTTCACTATCAAAGGCTGGCATCTCTGCATTACCTTGTTCTTTTGCTCTTTTGGAAAGTTCCATCTGGCTTTTCATTTTTTCTACATCAAGCTCAAGAAAAAAACTGTTGCTGGGTTTACCTCCATTATCTAAACTGCCAAACAGTTTTTCCCAGATAGCCCAAAAATATTTTTTAATAGCAGACATTGGGTATCACTAGTTAGGGCGTGTTCACAATTAGAGCAACCAGATCAGGGTTGCGGCCAAAGACAGAAAGGCCTGAAAGTGGTGAGCCAGCTTTTCATAGCGAGTGGCCAACCGACGAAACTGCTTCAGCCGTTGAAAGAAGCATTCGATGTCTGCTCGAGCTCGATACAGATACTTGTCATACGGGCGCTGGATACGCCGCGACACTTTGGGGGGAATCACCGCGGTGGCTCCACAGTGTTCAATGGCGTCCAGAACAGCTTGCGCATCATAAGCTTTGTCGCCCAGGACGGCCCCGATTCCGCTCAAATCAGTCAACAACACTGGCCCTTGCGTCACGTCCGCCGCTTGTCCACCCGTAAGCACAAATCGCACCGGATTGCCCAAGGCATCAACCAAGGCGTGAATCTTGGTGGACAACCCACCCCGTGAACGCCCTAACGCTTGATTCTGCTGCCCCCTTTTGCGCCCGCAGCATGTTGATGTGCGCGGACAATGGTGCTGTCAATGGCCACCCATTCAAAGTCCGGATCAGCCGCGATCGTGTCGGCGACTCGTTGCCACACGCCTTTTTTCGCCCAGCGCGAAAAACGCATGTAGACGGTATGCCACCGCCCATAGTCTTCAGGCAAATCTCGCCAGGGGGCACCGGTACGCATGATCCACAACACGGCTTCCAAAAATTGCCGATTGTCCGCCGCGGTGACGCCACAGTCCGTCGCCTTCCCCGGCAACAGATTTTTCAGTTTGGCCCATTGGTCGTTCCGCAATATTGTTCGTGCCATCGTGCCTCCTGCACAAGAAAGGGTTCATGATGGCGGAGAATATACCGGAACGGGCATTAATTGTGAACACGCCCTAGTAGGTTAGGGAAACGATAGATAAATTCGCGCCTTACAATTTCCCATCGCCTTCACCAATATACATAGCCACAGCGGATATTTCCGTTAGGCTACGTACAACAGACGGGGGCTTATAGCTCTGATTCACCAGTAGTGCCGCTACAGAATCTGCTAGAAACCGCCTTTTGACAGCTTGGATTTGCCAGGAGCCATCAGGGTTTATACTCGCAAAAGACAACCCTTCCCCCCCACGCTCATAGGGATGGATGTACCACTTGTCAGTTTTGACATACACAACAACTTTGTAATTATTGACATGTTCTGGTGAAATGCCAAAAACTCTTCCTACAATATGAGAATTCTCGACGATCTCAAGTATTCGAACTGAAGAACTCTTGGCTATATCAAACGAAAATTGTAGAAAATTTCCAGAGACTACTTCCCCATTATTTGACCAGTCCTGCAGAGAGCCTACTTGATCAACATTCTTTTCCGCGTGTGTCAACGTGGCTTGTAGTACGAATAAAAGAAAGACAAGCATTAGACACAGCGTACAAACAAAATCATGTGGCTTATTCATTGATAACCTTCTCCTCTCAATTTCCAGAGTCATTTGTTAAAATTGTGATTATTGATTGTTTCTCCGTTAAATGAGCTGCCCCTTGAATTCGAACAGTCACAATCTTTTTCCCTGGTTTTTTATAGGTATGCAATAATATTTGTGGTTTACCTTGTAGAGCCATTGATTTTTCCCAACCCTCACCTTCACCCCAATCTATCTCTGCCCTCGCAGAAGCTAAAAAACCCGAGTACCAAATATTGGCTGTCACATTCCGAGAAACTATACTGCTTCGGTGGCGATTTTTTTCACCTAAATAGAGGTCGAGGATAGCACTCGTTTTGCCTAAGGTAGGCACTAATGGTCTTTGAATTTTTGGTTCTTTGTTAATTTGAATTATTTTTGTCTGTGACTGGCAGTCATGTACTGGAGGTTCCAAGATATGGCCCTTAGGCCCTATATTTTTGAGGGTTCCAATAGAATAAATTTTAAAGTGGGAATCACTTGTCTTTGTGGAACACAGATCCACCCACGCAACCCAATCAGTATTTTTCTCACCATATCCGCTTTCCCCTCCAGTTGCTGCCTGGAAATAACTCCACTTCCCAGAACCAGGGACCCCATCCACAAATACATACACATTCAAAGAGGGATCACCAAAATTTATTCCATCGATTCTGAAACGACACGGCACAATAATTGGAGTTTGGGAAATAGCTTGTTCAGCATTAACCTTATTTATTTGACTAATCTCATTACAAAATTTGCACGCATCACTCCCACAGCCCATCATTGCTATAACTATTCCTAAGAGACCAAGTACAATTCCAATAGGTCCCATAAGGTCCGAGTTGGGCTTTTGATGCAGGCAAATAAATAGGATTCCATAAGCAAAAAGGAAAAGACTTAAACCGAAGGTACTCCATTTCCAAAGGAGGGCTAAAAAAATACAGGGCCAAAAAAACCAAATGATTATAAGTCCCGCAACAAGAATCACCCATATCCAAATAAGCCATGAAATACTCTTTTCAATCCAAGACAACATTAGCTTCGACCCCTAGATAAAAATACTGCAGCTTATATCATACCCACTTTTGCCAAAACCTAGTAAGAGATAGCACAAAACATACCGAGATATCTTAAAAAACAAATTTCAAAAGTTTCATTACAAGATACTGAGAAATCAAAAGAAAGTTAGCCTAGGTCAAGTGACACATCAAATAAGTTCATGGCACAAGAGGGATGTGTTTATCTAAACAGATACACACATGTATCTGTTTAGATAACATTCAGACAGCATAATCCAGAGTTTTTTAGCGATTAGTTTGGGGAAGGCCAAGGAGATGGTGATACGGTCTACGTCATTACCTATGAGCGGTGTACCGAATGCGTTGGCCATTTTGATGAACCGCAATGTGCTGCCGTCTGTCCAGTTGATGATTGCTGCATTCCTGATCCAGAAATCCCCGAGACGACGGAGGTCCTTTTGGCGAAAGCCATAGAACTCAATCCTGACAAAGAAATTGACCCAGAAAAAATTTGGGCTGGCGTGAGAAATTAATTCATACCTTTCACGGCTTCGAAACAATAAAAAAGCCCCTTCCTCTTACAGAGGAAGGGGCTTTTTCTTTTATGTCTTAGAAAGAACCTTGTTCTGTGAAACGAAATTTATCCTACCTCTTGAAGGTCATGCAAACGAACCGAGATTAGCTTCGAGACTCCCGGCTCCTCCATCGTCACACCGAATAAGGAACTGGCCACCTCCATGGTTCGCTTATTGTGGGTGATGACAATAAATTGCGAACGGTCGGCCATTTTCTTTAAAAATTGGCCAAACCGAACCACATTCGTTTCATCCAACGGCGCATCAACCTCATCCAACACACAAAATGGAGAGGGCCGGATTAAAAAGCTGGCGAATAGCAAAGCCATGACCGTCATTGTTTTTTCTCCACCCGAAAGCATGGTGAGACTTTTCAGGCGCTTGCCAGGCGGTTGCGCCACAATCTCGACCCCGGGTTCTTGCTTGAGTCTCTTGGATGATTTCTCATCACGAGAACCTTCTGAGGCGTCTGCCGCCTCTAGCTCCTCTGACGCATTCGTAGATTCATCCACTAATACTAACTCGGCACGGCCTCCAGCAAATAAAGCCGAAAAAACCTCATTGAACTTTACCTGCAACTCTTTAAACGTTTCGACAAATAATTTATTCGTGGTTTGATTCAACCGCTCAATGATTTCCTGAAGGGATTGAATCGAGCCAGCCAAATCCTCTTCCTGGGCCAATAAAAATTGATAGCGCTCTTCTAATTGTCCATGCTCATCAATGGCCGCCAAATTGATGGGACCGATCCGCTCGAGTTTTTTCCGGATACGTTGCAAATGCTCTCGCCATTGCTCCGAGCCCTCCACCTCTTCTTCGCTTATATCTTGTTCCAGAGCCTCACCCATACCCTGCCCTTGGGAAAGCTTCAGATCATCGGTAGAGATTTCATAGGTTTGCATCAAAGTTTCTTCCACGGCTTGAAGTTTTGTTCGCACTTCCGCCACACGACCTTCAATGGGCACCCGTGATTTGAAAATCTGGGAGAGGGTTTCTCGAGCTTTTCCAATCAATACATCTACCCGTTTGACCTCTTCCAAAAATTCGGCATGCTGGTTTTGAAGATCACGTAAGTGTTCGCCCTTCGATTCTTTTTGCCCTCCAAGAGCTTCAATAATTTCTTCATTCTTGAGACGCTTCTCTTGGCTCGTCCGACTTTGCAGAAAGAGTTGTTCTAATTGTTGATCAATGTCCAGAACCCGAACTTTTCGGTTTTCCTCTTCCTGTTCAAGTCTCTCCCGATTGCTCTGTTCATGTCCCCATTGTGCATTCAATGTGTGATAGTTCATCTTGATGTCGTTGAGACGGGTGGCGGCCTCTTCTTGGTCTTGCTCAAGCTCTTGAAGAGAATCTTGTGACTGGGCAAGCATGGCATTTTCTTCGGTGCGCCGACGCTCAAGACTCTCCAGTTGATTCCTCACGTCCACTTCTTCTGCCTGCATTTGTCCAAATTCGGCTTCTTCCATCTCACGCTCTTGTTGAAGGATTTCCAAGCGACGCAACAGATCAGGCAACGCCTGTCCTTTGGACATCTCCTCTTTTTGAACCGAAAACACCTGGAGCTCTTTTTCACGAATGGCTGAAATCGCCGCTTCGAATTGAGACGAAATCGTTTCAATGTCCTGACACAAGGCTTTTCGTGTCTCTTGGACATTCTTGAATTCACCCTGGAGGGTTTGAAGATTTTCTTCTAATGTCAGAATCTCTCTTTGTCGACGCAAGAGACCGCCGGCTTCTCTACTTTCTCCTCCACTGATGACACCCAAAGAAGAGACGATCTCGCCGTTTACGGTCACCAGGCATGGTCCATCTCCTTGAAACCAACCATGCCTATCCATCAAGTCCAAGGCGTCTGCTAACGTTTCAACAATCACGGTATCTTGCAATAAGCCATCAACGACAGTTCGTAAATCGGCTGGAGCGTCGACAAAGGTTCTGGCTAATCCTTTCACGGTGGGCTCGTGTTCCAATGTAGCCCACCAGCGAGGGGCAGCGGCATTCTCTTTCCGAGGAATCTGCAAGGGAATAAAACGGCCTTTCCCCAATTGATGGCGTTGAAATTGAGCAATCGATGCTTGGGCTTCGTGGGGAGAATTGATAATCCAAGCCTGTAGGTGTCCTCCAAGTGCGGATTCAATGGCAAGCTCAACCTCTTCGGGGACCTGCATGCGTTCCGCTAAGGCAGCCTGAATCGACGAACATTGTTCACGAATAGAGGCGTCGGCACCTTCTCCATCGTGGCCATATCCCAATTCCTCACGGAAAATGCCTTGAAGGGCCTTCAGTTCAGATTCCGTTCCAGCAGTCTGGGTTTGGAGCTCCAAGATCTTCCCATCAAGCTCTTCTCGAGTTTCACAATGGCTTTGCAGACTGACCTCTAATTGCTCTTGATGGGCTCGTAATTGGCCTAATTCGCCTTCCAGCGCCGACCGTTGCACTTGAAGTGATTGCTGCTCACTTTGCAAGGTCATTCGAACGTTTTGGGATTGCGTCAGTTCGGTCGCCAGACGTTCCATCCGACGCCCGGTCGCACTCTGCCCTTCTCCCAGACTTCGAAGGCGATTTTCCACGTTGGTCTTTTCCACAGCCACCGCCAAGATCGCTTCCCGCTCCTGGTTCACCTTCTCCTGAATTTCTCGACGACGAGCTGCGACAACGGACATGTTCTCTTCGCTTTCGGCCATGGATGCTACCAGAGATTCAATCTCCCCGCGAGTTTGGACCATTCGCTCCTGAAGGGCTTCCAGCATATCCTCAACTTCTTGCCCGGTCTCTTGAAGGCGGGTGCGTTCCTCCATGACCTGCTCATGCTGCTGTTCATATTGTTCTAATCGATTCCGTTCGATCTGGATTTCGGTCAAGGCTTGAGACATGCGTTGTTCAATCTCTCGAAATTCATCTTGGGCCTGTTGTAGGGAATCATTCATCGTCCCCAAGTCAAGCTGAGCCTGTTGCTGCTCCGTGACCAGGCGAACTTCTTCTGCGACGCAAGCGGTCTCCCGATTTTCCGAATCCTGCAATTCCTTTTCCACATCACCATATTCGGCAAATAACCGCCGAAAATCCCCTGTCAGCAACCGCACTTCAAGATCCCGGGCTTCCAGTAACAGCCCTTGGTACTCCTCTGCCTGTTTGGCCTGTCGCGTGAGGACACGCAATTGTTGATGGACTTCGCCCAAAATATCTCGAACTCGCAAGAGATTATTTTCTGTGCTCTGTAATTTTCGTAAGGCCTCCGCTTTTTGCTTTTTATAGCGAATAATACCCGCGGTTCCCTCGATAAATTCCCGCCGTTCTTGTGGTGACGCACTCAACAATTGCTCGATGTTGCCCTGTTCAATAACGGACTGTCCTCGCGTACCTGCCCGGGCATTCCACAGAAACCCACGAATATCTTTGAGGCGACAGGCAATTTTATTAAAATAATATTCGCTATCTCCATCACGATAGAGGCGGCGGGTGATCATTACGTCAGTCGTCTGCTCCAACCCCTCAACTAATGCCGAAACCGGCTCCAGTTCCTGAGGTGAAACATCAGAAAAAACCAGCGAGGCCTCCACCATGCCCATTGGCTTGCGCTGTTCAGTGCCATTGAAAATGACATCTTCCATGCGCTCGCTTCGTAGGCTTTTGACACTTTGTTCACCCATGGCCCACAAAATGGCGTCCACAATATTGCTTTTGCCAGTGCCATTGGGCCCAACAACGGCCGTAATGCCATTGGGGAAATCTATCTTGGTTTCCGCAAAAGACTTAAACCCATTCACCACTAGGGTACGTAGATTCATACTCCCTCCAGGACCTGGGTAAAGGTGAGGCTCTCAATTCTTACTGATAGTACCGAGACAAACGCTAAATTTTTACCATAAGGTCCAGCAAAAATCAAAAATTTACACAAAATATAGTGGTTTGCGTATGCCAGATATGCCATATCTGGAAATGGACAGGATATCATACGCGATTATTCTTGTGGACAACACAGGATTCTGCGTATTCGAATTTTTGAAAAATTACAGTGAGGAAAACTCAAAAGGGAACCAGGATCCCTCTGAATAAATAGGAAAAGGCAGAATAAATAGGAGGTTATTTGGATTTATTGGCCATCAACAATTCCTTGGGAAGAAGAAATTCCACATCTTCTTCAACAACAGTCAGCTCTTCGACTCCTTCAGCGCCTTGATCTTTTAGGAATTTAATGACTTGAGAAACGAGCACTTCAGGAGCAGAGGCACCTGCCGCAATACCCACTGCTTTCGCGCCCTCTAGCCAAGACAGCTGAATATCTTGGTAAGAATCAATTAAATAGGAAGAAATTCCGCATCGCTCCCCCAATTCCCGCAATCGATTAGAATTAGAACTATTCGGAGAGCCAATCACAAGAATCACATCAACAAAACGAGACAATTCTTTGACGGCATTTTGGCGATTTTGCGTGGCATAACAAATATCTTCTTGGTGCGGGCCTTTAATCCCAGGAAAGCGTTGATGGAGAGCGAAAACAATATCCCGGCATTCATCAACACTCAACGTCGTTTGAGTCACATACGATAAATGCAGAGGATTCTCCACCTGCAACGTTTCGACATCCGCCACAGACGACACTAAATGAAACTTATCGGGCACCTGACCAAGCGTTCCCACGACCTCTGGGTGTCCGGCATGACCGATAAGGATCAACTCATAGGTATTGGTATAATCGCGATTCACCTCATTATGAACTTTAATCACTAAAGGACAGGTCGCATCAATGACCTTGAGATTTCGTCGCGTGGATTCTTCCCAAACAGCCTTAGCCACCCCATGAGCACTGAAAATGACAATAGCCCCATCAGGAACCTCATCCAATTCTTCAACAAAAATAGCCCCTTTTTCTCGAAGAGATTCCACAACATGTCGACTATGGACAATTTCATGCCGGACATAAATTGGCGCCCCATAAGTTTTGATGGACAAATCGACAATTTCTATAGCGCGGTCCACACCGGCACAAAACCCTCTTGGGTTCGCTAAATATATTTTCAAAGCACGTTCCTTCCTCTGGTTACTGTCGTTGAAAGGACTATTTTAGCATGACATGAAATGGCAATCTATCATGCACAATTGTAAAATCTCGATTCCCCGGCAAGAAAATCGACTCCAGGGTTTTATCCCCAGCGAACCAAGGCCGTACCCCAAGTCAATCCGCCGCCAAAGGCACCCAGCAGAATACGACTGCCTGCTTTCAAGCGATCATGACGATTTGCAAAATCAAGGGCCATGGGCAACGATGCCGAGGAGGTATTTCCCACATCCTCCATGATGGTCACGCAGTGATCAGCAGAAACCCCCAGCGTTCGGCACAAATGCGTGATCATTCTGACATTGGCTTGATGGAAAATCACTTGATCCAGATCAGGCACTTCCCATTTAGCTTCTTCCGTATGTTCTAGTATGCCTTGCCGTAATTGTCGGATAGCAATCCGGAATAACTTGGAACCCTGAATGCGTAAGGTATGCGCCCGATTATCAAGAACTGTTTGCGAGAGCGGCTGACGAGAGCCTCCACCTGCAATTTTCACCAAATCATGATACTGACCGTCTGAATGGAGTCGAATACTCAGTATCCCATGATCTTGGTTCGTGGATCGCTCCAGAATAGCCGCACCTGCCCCATCTCCAAATAAAATAGCCGTGCTGAGATCTTCATGATCCAACGTTCGTGACTTCACTTCGGAGGCCACAACCAAGCATCGCTGGAACTGCCCTGTCCGAAGAAAACAATCAGCCATGGACAGCCCATAGAGAAACCCAGAACATGAAGCCGAACAGTCAAATGCTGGGATTCCCTCGACGCCCAAGCGAGCTTGGAGCAAACAGGCCGTAGAAGGAAAGGGCATATCTGGCGAAGTAGTCGAGACAATAATCACGTCTAGATCTTGGGGAGATAACCCTGCCTGAGCTAATGCTTGCCGTGCAGCTTGTTCGGCGAGGGAAGAACAATCCTCATGGGGTCCAACCCAATGCCGAGTCCGAATTCCTGACACCCGAAAAATATATTCCGGATCCTTCCCCAATACTTGGGCCACCTCCGAATTCCCAACCTGTCTGGCAGGAAGAGCTGAACCCGTTCCGCTAATTCTCGATAGTGGCTGAGACATGATGGTACTGATCGAATTCAAGGATTGGACAATCAAACGATCATCCCATATGGTATAATTGAAAGTGTTGTAAGAATGAGACTATCTCGGGGTGGCTAAATGACGCAAACTTCTGAAACTCAAGACTTTCCCCTCTTGGTCTAAATCTTGTATAACACAACAATAATCTGAAAGTTTCGCTGAACAACGCTTTTCATTAATAAATCCAGGCTCCATACATCCTTGAATATGTCATACCAATCCCAATTATACAGGACCTCAATTCTCTCGCTCCTCATCATAAGCATGACCGTTCTGTTTCTAGGGTGTTCGTCTACACCTGACCCCAAGGATACAGCGTCTCAAGATAGTTACTCCGGCGACGAACAAATTTTCGTGGGCGACACAATTGAAATGAGTTACGACCCCAATGTGATCATGAAACGGGCCGAATCATTTTTTGACAAAGAATCCTATGCGGAAGCCATCGTCGAATACAAACATTTCCTCGAACTCCATCGAAATCACATCTTGGCGCCATATGCTCAATACAAAATTGGCGTCAGCCATTTCAAGCAATTTCGAACGGTCGACCGAGATCCTGGGCCACTGAAAAAGGCGATCACCGGATTTAAAAAATTACTGAAAGAATTTCCCGGCAGCCGCTATGAAGCGGAAGCCAAAGAAACCATTCGGACGTGTAAGGAGCAACTCGTACAACGCCACTTAATGGTAGGAGAATTCTATTTCAAACGGGGAGCCTACCTGGCCGCCGCTCACCGATATGAAAAAATCATCAAGGAATTTCCCGAATTGGAGACAACCAGTGAGGCCATGTTTCACCTGGCCAAAACCTACCAGGATTTGGGGATTGAAGAATGGACTCGAGATTGGCTAGTCGCACTGATCAGTCGATATCCCAATAGCCCTTACTACTCCTCAGCGCAAACACTCTTAGCTTCTCTTCAGAAGGACAATCCGACGTTGCTAGCCTCCCTTCCCAAAACTCCAATGATGTTGGAAAACCCTACGACTCCCATTCATGCGACTACAACGATTCCTCACACACCAGACAGCCCTGCTTTTGCCAACGCGGGCATTCTGCCTAGTAGCACAACCCCTGAAGCTCAAACTGCCGTATTAACTAAACAGCCTGCTACGCCATCGCCTTGCACCATTGGAACCTGGTGCGATTCCCAATCCGTTGAACCCACCACACCTCAAGCTCATCCCGAACCATTACCAACTGATCCCAAAGCCTGCAAAACCGGCGAATGGTGTTAACCCCTTCCACCTTCTCACTCCGCCTATTCGGCAAAAACATGTTAAAGAGTTTTGAATGCTGAGGAGTAGCCTGGCCTAACAATGGAGGGACAAATTCGGATTGAATGGAGGGTCTGAGCTGCGTATTTTATTGGCCAATGTACCAGCCGATGCCATTTCGTTCGAGGAAACTGGTGAAGAGGGTCACCGAATCGGTGAAGATCATGACGCCAACAAGGATCAAGAGTGCACCGCTGACAAAGGACACGCCACCGAGATAGGTCCGTAAGCTTTTGAAGTACCTCAAGAAGGTATCCATGCCAAAGGCCGTTAAGAAAAATGGGAGGCCTAGCCCAAACGAATAGGCCGAGAGGAGCATGACCCCGCCAGACATCGATTCTGTAGTACTGGCATAGGCCAAGATGGTTCCAAGCACCGGCCCGACACAAGGTGTCCAGCCAGCCGCAAAGGCCGTCCCAATTAGAAATGAACCGAGATATCCCACGGGACGTGCTTCGAAATGCACCAGCCGGCGTTCGGTCATAAAAAAACTCAGCTTCAAAATCCCTAAGAGATATAACCCAAAGATGATAATCAGAATGCCGCCGACTTTTCTGATGATATCTTGATATTCATACAGCACTTGGCCTATCAGGCTCGCCGAAGCCCCAAACGCTATAAACACAGTCGAAAATCCCGCAATAAATAAAAGTGCGTTCAGCAAAATTGCGGACTTAAACCGCTCACGTTCCTCCACCTTCGCCAAATTTTCGACGGACAACCCGGTGATATAGGATAAGTACGAGGGCACCAAAGGCAGGACGCACGGCGAGATAAAGGACAAGAGCCCCGCACTAAACGCGGCAAATAACGATATCTGACTAATTGAATCCATCAGTTACATTCTTTCAGAAGGAGCCTGATATGGCTCCTCAAGCAATTCGCTCATGAGCGTTCTCGCTTCTGGGCTATTCCAGTCACGAGCCCCAAAGACTCGCTGCCGGATGATCCCCTGGCGATCAATCACATACGTCATGGGCAAGGTCCTGGCACCATAGGTGAGGCCCACTTGATAATCCGAATCATGCAAAATCGGAAAACTCAATCCCATCGCCTCTTTAAACGGTCTGGTGACCGCCGCGCCTTGTTGATCCACCGAGACAGCTAAGATTTCCATACCTTGTGAACGGAACGCTTGATATAAGGCTTCCATGGCTGGCATTTCGACTTTGCAGGGACCACACCAGGTCGCCCAAAAATTCAAAAACACCACTTTGCCTTGGTAGTCAGGTAAAGAATGAACGACATCATCCAAATCCATTAACCGAAACGCGGGGGCTAACGTATTGATGGCAGGACGACTATAGGCAACCGTCTGCGCAGATTCGCCCACAACCATTGGAGATTCTGAATATCCAGAATCACACCCCCACAGGGAAGCCACGAATATCAGTACTACCCATCTAAACGTCATTGTCATCCGCGTTCCTTTTCCCCTCGACGCATTGGTAATGAAGTTTGCATTGAGAATCCGAAACATCCATGAAACCAATCGTAAAATTTCCCAGGGTTCTTATCATCATATGATCCTCAGATTTTTATCGTCAATGATGCTTCCTTTATTGAGTTCACCGTCAACAGCTTTGATTTCCTTTGGAAATCCCTCATGAGTTTCTAGACAACAACACACACAATCCGTAGACTACGAACCGAACCTTCCGATCCGCACCACCAACACGCATGAGCGCTATTCAAGTTACCGGTCTTTCAAAAGCCTACGGGTTCTATCGCATTTTTGAGGAGATGTCCTTCACAATTACTGCGGGGGCCTGCTTTGCACTCTTTGGCCCAAATGGTGCTGGAAAAACTACCCTCCTTCGAATCCTGGCCACATTGCAAGCACCATCTGGAGGACAGTTTACCATCTTTGGGCAGGACGGGGTGGCAGAGAAAGATTCCGTCCGCGCCATCCTTTTGTTTATCGCGCATGGCTCACATCTTTATGAAGAACTCAGTGCCACTGAGAATCTACAATTTTCCCTCGCTCTACGTGGACAAAAGCCGGAACCTGCTGATTTGAAACGTGCTCTGGATCAAACCGGTATTGGAGCCTATGGCAATCTCAAGATACGGCAATTTTCTGCCGGGATGAAAAAACGCCTCACCCTCGCGAAAGCCATTCTGGCTGAGCCCAAACTTCTATTGCTAGATGAACCCTACAACGCCTTAGATGACGGAGGCGTTATCATTACCAATCAGCTGATTCAAGATACCATGAAACGTGGGGGAACCGTGATCATGACCACACATGACCGGACCAAGGCCGCTCAGATCGCCACCGAGGGTGCCATTCTCCAAAATGGCCACCTCCAACTCCTTTCCCCCGAACAATTACAAGCCCATGTCCTTTCTTAGCACAATTCATTGGGTGGTCTGGAAAGACCTGATCAGCGAATGGCGAACGCGCGAGACCATCTCCTCGATGTTGTTTTTCGCACTCATTGTCATTCTGGTCTTCAGCTTCAGTTTTGCCATGGACCAAGATGCCGCGCGTCAACTCATCGCTGGAATTATTTGGGTCGCGTTTACCTTTACCGGCATTATTGGAATTGGCAAATCCTTCACCTCAGAATTACAAAACGATTGCATTGAATCTCTGCAAATGAGTCCCGTTCCCAAAGGAGCCATTTACCTTGGGAAAGTGGCAGCCAACTTCCTCTTCATGTTCGCCGTAGAAATTCTGTTGTTCCCCCTCTTTGTCATATTTTTCAACCTGGAGGTCGTCGACTCCGTGGGAATGCTGTTACTCATATTTTTTCTGGCAACCTTAGGCTTATCCGCAGTCGGCACACTCTTTTCAGCCTTAACCGTGCAAATTCGAGCTAGGGAAGTCATGCTGCCAGTTCTGCTGTTGCCTTTAGCAGTTCCCGTCATAATCGCCGCCGTCGAAGCCACCCGAGGCGCCTTGAATGGCGACCCCTATAATTTCTATTCCCAATGGCTTCATCTGCTGGTCATCTTCGACATCATCTTCACCGTCGTCTCCTTTTGGCTCTTTGAATTCATTTTAGATGGGTAACCTACCCAACCGCCCTATTCCCTCTAAAGGTAGGTATAAAGAATGTACAAGTTTGATCCAAGCTTAAAATGGCCCTCAAATCATTCGATCCATTTTATGGAGAAATGAATATGATTCTTACAATTCGAATGTTACTGCTCATTACTGTTGTTGTCCTCGTCGGCTGTACCCCCAAAGTCATCAAGATGGATACTGCTATAAAGGATTCACTTAACAGGACGCATGAAATTACGGCAATCCATTACACACCTCCCGATTTCAAGATGCCCCTTCGTTCAACCTACGCAAGTGGAGCAATATTTGGTGCGATAGGCGGGGCAATTTCAGGCATGGTGGCTCGTTCTCAAGGAGAACGGATGGTAGAAGAATTTAGGTTGCAAGACCCGATTGTGCGCATTAAGGAAGAATTCCTTACAAAGGCTCTGAATGAATTCCCCAATCTAAAAATTTCTCAAATATCAGAGCCGGTTGAAAATGATGACATTCATTACCTCAAAGAAAAGTTTACGAAAGGGCATATTGTAGATTTTCAGACTATACAATGGGGCATTGTAAAACACGTAGAGGGATGGGAATACCTGAAACCTTCCGGGTCTCAGGATCGTCGCAAAGCGAAATTCCTAGGGCGCGCCAGGCTTATTGACCCCAGTAAAGAAAGTATTCTATGGCAGGGTATTTGTGATTTAGAGGACACCACTATATTTACAATGGAGGATGTGAAGTACTGGTACCCAGGCGAGGACAATAACCTAGAAGGATTATTTAAAATTCTTGGCATCAGGTGCATCAAAGAATTGGTGGACCAATTTACAAATACCAACCAGTTAGAATAATAAGCAAAAGGAACACTAATTGTTACTTATTGAATAAACTAATTGGGAACCTTTCACCGTTGTCGCCCAATAACTCCTTGTAGCAGCCATATAGGACCCCATCTCCACCATCATCTCCTTTGGGCTCTTCAAATTCATCTTAAATTCGTAGTTATCCTGCTCCCTTATCCCAGACTCGTAATTTCACATTGAACCAATTCGGCCTTTCGCCCGTGGAGTGGTCCGTTTACAATGCGAAACATGTTGTTATTGATATATTGGAGGCATAAAGATGGTATCTGTTAATTGGAAACAAGCTGGAGCGCGATTAAAACAGGCGTTAGGACTCTCACATGCGCCCATTGCCATCACATTTTCTCAAGAAGCACCGGCAGGAGTTCCGCTACATGAGGGGAAAATACCTGATCCGAGTGCGGACGGACGTACTGGCAAAGTCACGGCAGGCTGTGTGTTCTGGATTCAATCAGAAGATCGTACCTTCATGACCTACGCTGATGATCATTTTAATTGTAGCGTGGGAAGCGTCACGCACGGCCTGAAGACACTGGATGAGGTCATGCAGAATGAGGATGTCCAATGTCTATTGGAAAGTGAGTGGGTCACTCCCGAAGAAGCGATGCAACTGCCGGTCGTTAAGACTCGGTACAAGTTCATCACCTATGGGCCAATTTCCCAGACAAGCATCGATCCCGATGTGATCCTCCTTCGCTTGAGTGCCTTTCAAAGCATGGTGCTGCATGATGCCTTTAGCGACATGCCGATTGTCGGGAAACCGCAATGCCATATTATCCCGCTGGCGAAGGAGCACAACCAGATTGCGATGAGTACAGGCTGTACGCTCAGCCGTATCCGAACAGGGATGTCCCCAGATGAAATGACCTGTGCGATACCCGCGAGTCGATTCACAGAAGTAGTCGAAAAACTGGAGGCACGGCGCGAAGCCAATGCTCGCGTCGCAAGTTACGCCAACGCTGACGGTCGACGCTTCACGAAGAAGCACCCATAATTTTGATATTGAAAAAGATAAAAGCGTGACAAACGACACTGTACTACCAAATGTTTCTGGTAAGCCTCTTCAACAACCGGGAGCCATCCTTCTCATTTCTTGTTATGAGTTGGGCCATCAACCAATTGGCCTGGCGCAGCCTGTAGGTTTCTTAAAGCAGAAGGGCTACGTCCCGAACACCTTAGACTTGTCGGTGGAAGATCTTAATATACAGCTCATCGAACAAGCATGCATGATAGGTATTTCCGTGCCCATGCATACGGCGCTGTCGTTAGGATGCCAAGTGGCAGAA
Organism: Nitrospirales bacterium; assembly: GCA_965248225.1. GTDB lineage: Bacteria > Nitrospirota > Nitrospiria > Nitrospirales > UBA8639 > Nitrospira_E. The sequence continues at coordinate 407,068 of CBDFIV010000015.1, read as the reverse complement.
CGTATTCGTCAGATCAATCCCGATGTTCACATCTGTTTTTATGGACTCTATGCCTCGCTAAACGCAGAATATTTACTTGGTCACCTTGCCGATTCCGTCATCGGGGGAGAATATGAGACGCCATTGGTGAATCTCCTCGACCAACTGAATCATCCTCAATCGTTACAAAACACACCACACGATACCAGGGCAGCCTCTACGCCCCAGATCGAAGGCGTGAGTCGTGCAAATTCGATGACCCAGCCTGTCTTGAAAAAGTTCAGTGGGCCATCCGATGTTGCAACAAAGAACAAGTCTGAACTTCCTAACTTTCCTACTCCGACACGCACCACGCTCCCCATGCTATCCGAATACGCCAGCTTAGAATCCCAGGGACAGGAGCATGTTGTGGGATACGTGGAAGCCAGTCGAGGATGCCTCCATACCTGTCTGCATTGTCCCATCGTTCCCGTGTATCAAGGCCGATTTTTCTTATTTCCAGCTTCGGTGGTGTTAGCGGACATTCGACAACAGGTAAAGGCCGGTGCCGCCCACATCACCTTAGGCGACCCAGACTTTCTCAACGGACCCGGCCATTCACTGAACATTGTTCGGGCAATGCATAAAGAATTTCCCCTCATCACGTTTGATTTCACCACAAAGATCGAACATATCCTGAAGCACCAAGAGACTTTTAAAGAATTCAGTCAACTGGGATGTCTCTTCGTGATTTCTGCGGTGGAGTCATTTAGTGAAAACGTGCTTCTTCACTTAGACAAAGGGCACTCGCGCCAAGACATCTTCAAGGCGCACGACATTCTTCAGGCCGTCGGCATCACGCTTCGCCCCTCACTCGTCGCGTTCACCCCATGGACAACCTTAGAAGACTATGCGGAAATGTTTGATTTGGTTGAACAGCATGGACTCATCGACTGCATTGATCCCGTGCAATATAGCGTACGACTCCTCGTTCCTCCTGGCTCAGCTTTATTAACACCTCCGAAGACCCACCCGATGCCGATGGCTCAATTCCTGGGTTCGCTGAACCAACAGAAATTTCAACATACCTGGACTCACCCTGACTCACGAATGGACACGTTGCAAAAAGCCGTGGCAAGAGTAGTGGAGAGCAGCACCAAAGCGAAGGAAGATCCTGAACGCACATTTTATCGCCTATGGGAATTGGTCTATGCCACCGCAGGACTGGATTTCGCTTCATTACACAAAGTCGCTTCCCTGAACCCTAACCGCATTCGACCACCAAGAATGACCGAACCCTGGTTTTGTTGCGCAGAACCCACGACCGATCAATTCAATTCAGTCGAATGCTCATCCAAAACATGAAACCTCATCAGTAAACAAGAACCTCTCCTCTCGCTTTTCAGCCATCAGTCAGAGTATGAAGTCCAAAATTACAACAGCAATGTCCTCAACCAATTCGTCATGCCCGCGAACGCGGGCATCCAGAGACGCAAGCAAAGCACTGGATTCCCGTTTCCACGGGAATGACCTATGATGTGGAAAACACATCTTTGGCGGTACACCTAACTACGGACTTTCCAGTAACTCATGAGAGATACCACTGTGGCCCATTTGTTACTACTCCTTCCATCTATGAGCTATAGGGGAGAGGCGTTTCTAGAGGCGGCTAACAAAGTGGGCGTGTCCCTGACCATTGGCGGGGACGCCCCACCAGAGTTCCTGCAACAAGCGCCAGAAAGCTTCCTACAACTCGACCTCTACAATGCCACTACCGCAGTTTCTGCCGTTGTGGAGTTTGCCAAAACTTCTCCCATTGATGTCGTGCTTGGAGTGAATGATGGAACAGCCGTCCTAGCCTCGACCATCTCTGAAGCATTAGGACTTCCAACGAATTCCATTGCTTCAGTTCGTGCGGCCAGCAACAAACAGACAATGCGGAACCTGTTACAACAAGAAGGACTCCCCTGTCCAAACTTTATCGTGGTGGGATTCGATGAAAAACCAGATGATGTTGTTCAACAGGTAAACTTTCCCTGTGTGCTCAAACCCCTTACCCTGTCAGGGAGTTGCGGTGTCATTCGAGCTGATGATCTGGAGAGCTTCCAGAACGCCTTTAGCCGCATAGGCCATCTCTTGCAGTCGTTCGACAGACCGGAACAAGATCTGGCAGGCCGTCAAATTCTCATCGAAGACTTTATTCCCGGAATCGAAGTTGCGCTGGAAGGATTACTCACGAAAGACACCTTTCATCCGCTAGCACTGTTTGATAAACCTGATCCACTCGACGGGCCTTATTTTGAAGAAACCATCTATGTCACCCCGTCTCGCCTACCAATTGAAACTCAAACACGAATCACGGAATCTCTAGCGAAGGCAGCACGAGCCATTGGGCTTCGAGAAGGCCCGGTTCATGGAGAATTGCGGATTAACGATCAAGACATATGGGTCATTGAGGTAGCGGCCCGAAGCATCGGTGGAAAATGTTCTCGAATGCTGGAGTTTGGAACAGGGAAATCGTTAGAGGAACTGATCCTGCTTCATGCGCTTGGGCAGGAACTTCCCGCCTTAGATCTGGCGACGGGAGCAGGGGGAGTCATGATGATCCCAATACCCTATGAAGGGATTTTAGAGAGAGTCGAAGGACAAAATGAAGCGCAGCAGGTTCCTGGCGTTGAGGAGCTGGTCATGACGGCTGAACCAGGTGACCAGCTTATTCCCTTGCCGGAAGGCAAACGCTACCTAGGGTTCATTGTGGCCAGAGGAGCCCAGCCAGAAGAAGTAGAAGAAACCCTACGAGAATCCAATCGAAAGTTAGCCGTGGTACTAAAACCCCAAACCTCGAACGCAGATCGCCAAAAAATATTCCGCGTCTGAAAAAAATCGGTCTTTCAGGGTTCGCTTTCGAAAATTCCCCTCCTTTGTAAGGAGGGGCTAGGGGAGGTAGAAACCGACATGCACAGCAAAACTGAAAACACCAAAAGCGTTAAGCCGTCACAACCTCTTTAGAAGTTTGAAGCATCCAAGCATCCAAACTGGCCACTTGTTCCGCCACATCCTGAATACCCGTTAAGTCATGGGCCCACACCTTCTGGACCTCTTCACCCTTATCGACAATTTCCTTTTGAATGGTCTCGACTTCTTTATCCCATCGCTCCGGGCGTTGGGATTCAATCCGCCGAATTCGCCGTTTCCCATTCATGGTGCCATCAGCAGTCAGATCACACACAAAGTGCACTAAGTCGAGGCGGCCATCAGTCAGAGACTTCGCCACCATCCGATACGTGGTCCCTTCCTTAGAATGAATTAAGACAGCCTTAAAAAACCGTTCCCCTTTGGAAGGATCAACTTCAAGGGCGGTCAAATCCGGCATTGGTTTCGCGGGCGCCGCTGACCCAGCATCAACTTCTCCCATATGTCATGCTCCTTTTTACGAAATAATATTGCCCACGGTCTTTCATGATAGAGGGTAACATTGGCTATTTCCCTCAGCAACATTGCTAGGTAGACCGAAAACACCTGATCTTCCCATGACAAAGAACATCTTTCTTCAGCCATCGCCCCTCTTTGGCTGCATTTCAACTAGATCCCTATTTCGTTTGAAAAGTATCCAATTAGATATTTTCTGTATCGAATTAGATACTTTCTCAAAGTTAATCAAAAAAATTCTTAGCGAATTACTCAAAAGGAGGAAAGCAATACCCCTAAAAACAGGCACTTTTTCCTCCTAACTCTGGACGTTAACTCTAGCAGAGTCAATGGCACGAGCTCTGCATAATAATGAAGGTGAGCAGGGCAAAAATCTATTCAGCCACACGTTTTCTGAAGAGGTATTTATTAAGTTTCACAGTTGGGACCATGATATCTCAACCGCATTAAGATACGAAGACTACCCACTCAATCTCCTAGAAACACAATGCGTTACGACCAATGAGGATACATCGCATGGCCAAAAGAACTAGGCTACTAGCTCACCTGAGAAGAGTCTTCATTTTATTGTTCATACTTCTGGCATTCAGCTTTGATTCATCCTTGGCCAACGAGCTCTCCAACAAAGAATGTAATCGCTCGCCTCTTTCCACTCCCATCGTTTCTTTGGCAGCACTCTACCGTCAAGATATTGAATCCTCTTATTTAAAAAGTATCTGCGAAGCTTTAAAGAAACACAAACTCGGTTCGACCGTAACAGTTCATAAATTCCCTTATGGAAATGAAGATACTGCTTTTGAAATCTTACGGAACCTTTTAAAAGATAAGAATATCAACATGGTACTTGGCCCAACGGATAGCGGCGTTTTTCTCCGCGCCATTAGAGAACTTGGTGACACGACCACCGCGATTATTTCTCCGCTCGTGACAGCGAAATATACATTCAATCCTAAAAAGCTGATCTTTAGCACCAACGTCAGCATTAAAAAACGAACTCGAACCATGGCACATACGTTAGCGAAGTACGGGCTTCGATCACTTGTTGTTCTACATTCAGATAGTAAATTTGGCCAAGAAACAGAGGCAGCATTTCGTGAGGTATACCTTCAACAAAAACCTGAGTCGCAATATAGACCTTTGCAATATAACTCCCAGAATTTTGCGGACGATGGGCCAGATCTTCAGATTAAGCAAGTCCTCCTGGACCGTCCTGAGGGACTAGGGCTATTTGGGACCCGCGCCGAGATTCAGGAGATCTCCAAGCTCTTAAAGGAAATGAACGTATCTCTGACCCCCCTATCGCCCAATCATCTTCAGCCCTATCGATTTCCGCCCCCAGCATTTCGAAGATTACATGTTACATACAGTTTCCTTGAAGGTCGCACCGCAACCTGAGGAAATAAATATCTTGGCCGGTGATGTAGAAGTTCTTACCCACGACACGGTTTTACTCCTATTGGACCAACTCACAACAGGCAGCTTTAAAAACCAGAAAAGATCGTTCCACAACCATCTGGTCGATGTGCTTTCCGGCACGCCTCATACTGGAACAGCAACGCTCACGGGCATGAGGTTCACCAAGGGTCGAAACGATTCCTCCATTGGAGTACTTCTTCGCGACTCAACAGGAAAACATAGCTTGGTGACGCCACCGACGTTCCTTGATCTCGTGAAAATGAAAATCACCTTGCTTTATGACACTCGAGGCTTGTGGGTCATTGCCAGCCTAATGATTATCTGGATCATTCCAATATTGCTCAGTATTCTTGACCTTAAGAGTTGGTTTAGAGGGAGCCTAGGCGAACTTTTAAGAAGCTTCACATCCTGGGGATTCATCCTATTTAATGTTCTGGTCGTTGGCACACTCTATTTTTACCTGGCCGAAACAGGCCGTGTTCCCTATGACAGTCCATTGACAGCCTTGATCATTGCTATTGGCCCTACGACTTTCCTTAAATCTACGCTTTTCAATACGGCAACGGGCAAAGCCATTGGACTATCTACGCTCTACGGAAACTCTATGAAATGGCTTAATCGAAGACTTATGAGCAAACGATACCAAGACCAACAAAAGTTTATAAATATTCTTTCTTATTACAACTCCTTATCCAGCATGAAAGACGAGCTAACACAAGTGTATTCCCATGCTAGAACTGCAGAAGAAAAAGAACGGCTAACCGCCCAGCTCCTGCATACCGGCTTAACTCCAGTTGCTACTAGATTTTGTGGTCCGCTGAATTTTTTGGAGCGGAGCCGGGTCGACGGCGATAGCATTTTCCAGGAGTCGATGAAACAAGAGGCCCTGAGAGCGCGAGGTCCGACGATTGAATCGAAAGATAAATTCATTCAGGTAGGCGTCGAGGTACTTATGATCAAGGCGTCCCTGGTATGTGCCCAGGAGCCAACGTTTCACCCGTGAAATGGCACGGTGGACTCTTGGCAACAGGTCGTCTGCGTCTGGGTCGTGATTTCCCCCACCAGAGGACTTTCGCATTGGTTTGTGCGCATACCCTTCGTCTGCCAGACAGCAATAACTTGTGAGTCCGTCGGTGATAATCGTACTGCCAGGCTCAACATGCTGCTGAACGAAATGCTTGACATCCGCGCTTGTTCGGCCCTTAAGCGGTTGCATTCGCATTCGCCCACTTCCTTTGTCGTTGATTTCCACGGCAACGCCAACCAGTTGCTTGTTTCCTTCTCCACCCAAATAGGCTTCATCAACTTCAACGTGCCCGGCAAGACGGTTGCGGGAGGGGCGAACCATCGCAACCCGTAATTTATGAAGCATGAGCCACGCAGGCTCGTGACCGCTCATCCCCAACACCCTTTGCAACGTTTGAGCACTCGCTCCATTTTTCTGGCTCGTAAACCACCAGATTGCCTGAAACCAAATGCGCAACGGGATACGAGAATCTTGAAAAATCGTTCCGGCCAATGGTGACTGCTGATATTGACATGTGGAGCACACCGACAACCCTCGCTTGGTTTTCCACCTCTTGTGATTCCCACATTTCACACAGATATACCCGTCTGGCCAGCGAAGCTTCTCAATATGGGTGCGACAGGCCTCCTCAGTAAAAAAACGGGTCATCAGATCGGACATGTCCGTGGGGTAACTCACCATGTCGCAAAACACTATATAGTGGGGCAACTGGAGTCAAGCCGGTATGCAGGGCCCAGCTCCAGCAAGATATCGACAGGTCGGAAACCCATCTGGAAAAACGTATTGTGTGTGCTAGGCACTTATTCGAAGAATTTCGAGGATTTGATAACCTGAAAGAATTCACACCTGATGAATTTTCCCATGACGATCCGCAGGACCCTGATGCCATGATCAAGGCCGCCGTTCAAAACGTGCGAGCACTCACGCAACCAGAACAGGAATTGATCATGAAACCAATCATAGAAAATGCACAAAAGGTATTAGAGGACCGCTATAAAGGCGAAAAGGTGAATTTTCCTAAAGATAAGAGAAGCAAGGTTTATCACTGTATACGATTCCTGGTTCAGTATGGTTTCTATGGGAAAAATCACCTAGTTTCAGCAAAACTTCTCCCCGAAAAATGGGGCAAAGAGACCTCAGAATCGGAAAAGACCAATGAACCGTCAATCGAAATTAGAGAGGGGAAATCAAAGCTAGCGAACTTGGTGATTCATCTTAAAAAAAGATTGACTAAAGTAAAAACCAAATAGGAGGCGGCTAATGGCATATCGAACTTCATACAATTCCAAGTTTGGTGAACTTGGCGCGCATGTAGCTCAGAAATGGCCGGAAGGGAAAATCATTTCTGAAAAAGGGAAAAAGATTGACACACTTGGGCTTGCACTCTCTGGAGGTGGATACCGATCAGCAATTTTCAACTACGGAATTCTTAAGGGACTTACGGCAATCGGTGTGATCCCCAAAATTGATTATCTTTCCGTGGTATCAGGAGGTTCATGGATTGGCACTTCTTTTGCCACATCAAATAGCTTAGAACACTTTTTTGACGATTTACCAGAAAAGCCGAATATGATCGAAGAAGGGTTCGAATCCTTTCTCGCAAATCCCATTCACACAGGGCAAGAACTTTTCCTCGCAAGAAAAAACGCCAACTATGTGAGCAACACCTATGGCCGTCTGCTTGCTCGCACGTTCTTGCGTGAACACGGCCCGGACGGTCGTTGGCGGCCTTTAGCCGACCCTACTATGATCAAAGACAAAGATCGTCCTTTTCTTATTATCAATGGAACGGTGGGATTCAGGCCTAGAGAAAAATTTAGGGTCGATCAGGAATGTTTTGAGATGACACGACTATATTGCGGAAGTCGAACCCTAGGATATATGCCAAGTAAAGACCTTCGTGCCACCGATAAACTGATCAGAGTCCGAGATGCAATCGCCATGTCAGGAGCAGCTGTTGCTGCACACCTTCCAGGCCTGGGGAGTGAAGTAATCGGGGTTGGATTGAGTCGAGAGGTTTTAAACTACACCTTAGACCATGTGCCTACGAAGAACCGTGTCACCGATGCTGATGAATTTGACGTCGCAGACGGGGGGCACTATAACAATTTGGGAGTGGAAACCTTAGTAAATAGAGGATGCGGGTATTTGATCATTGTCGATGCTGAGCATGATCCCGAGAATCACAACGCTGAAGATGCAGGACAAAAATATGAAGGTCTTCGTACCTTGCTCAAGCGCCATCATATTAAGATGCCGTTTGGGCAAAACGCCAACAAAGTGGTTGCACAGCTTAATAAAAAAGATAAACTCGTTCATGAATTTCGTGGGGACTCCAGAATTCCTGATATTCTGTTTATTAAGCTGAAATCTTGGAACGTATTCGACAAGATCGCTGCCAAAGAGCCATATAACCAACCAAGTTTTTTTAACCAGCTTTTTAAACAAGGCAAATTTGGATTCAATCCTCAATTCAGTACCGCAAAACTTGACTATGATTTTGCAGAGCACCGCAATCTTTCCAAACTTGGAGAGCTGGTCATCAAAAAGCATAAACGCGTGATAACGCAATTTGTGAAACGATCACGTTAGATCCCCTGAATTCATTTCATTACGCCTTGCATCGGACTTGAAAAATGAAGCCAGGGGCCTATTCATTTCAAGTTGTTTGATGAAATCACACTCTCATGAAACAAAATTTCTGACTACTTTTATTTTGAAAGAACTCTAAGATTTATGTTCAATAAAGCATTGATGCCAAATACCATCGCGGCTGGCCCCTTGAAATTCTGCCATGGCATGTCCTCTGAAATCTTAATATGTACACTTCCTTTGCTCAAAAACCTTGTGTAAGGATTAGGCCTTTCAGCCCTTCCCTCCGTCGGATTGTCCCATTACAATAGGGAACATGCTTAATCGGTTTATTCGATATATTCAACGGTATAAGGGCTGGTTTGGTGGGGCTGCGGCTATCTGCATTTTTTTAGGCCTCTATACCGGTCTGCTGGCCTCTCCTCCCGATTATTACCAAGGGGAACTGGTTCGGATCATGTATGTGCATGTTCCCCTGGCCCATACCAGCACCTTGGCCTATTCCGTGTTATTTTTCGGCAGCATTTGGTATTTGTGGAAACGCGACCCGCTTGTGGATAATATGTGCCAGGCTTCCGCTGGCATTTGTGCGCTCTTTACAGCCCTGGCGCTCATTACGGGGTCCATCTGGGCCAAACCTACCTGGAATACCTGGTGGACGTGGGATCCTCGGCTGGTCTCCTTTAGCGTGCTGCTGCTGATCTTGGGCGGTTATCTCATGCTCAGGAAACTGGTGGATGATCCCGAGCGCGGGGGACGCTATGCAGCTATCTTGGCCATTGTTGGGGGAATCGACCTCCCCATTATCAAGTTTTCAGTTGAATGGTGGCGGACGTTGCATCAACCCATGTCCTTCTCGACTCGAGGCGTGGCCATTTCCGATGACATTTTGGTTCCCTTAACCCTCATGAGTATTGGGGCGTGGCTCCTCTTTGCCTATATGGTGATGGTTCGCACACAGATTTTGTATTTGACCGACCTCCTCCAAGCCAAAAAGGGCCGTCTGTTTAGTCAGACGCATTTTTCTCAGACATCCCCATGACTGGATTGTATGCACGATGGGCCATCATGGTTGGAGGAATCATCCTCTTGGCTTTGCTGACCTTCCAACAATATCAGCGCGATTTATCGACCATCTCTCTGGCAACAACATTAAACCGCCCAGCCACCTCAGAACCTGTTAGAATTCAGGGGATGGTGAAAAGTGGAACCTTATCCGGAGACGTTGAACAGGGGCAGGCAACATTTGAATTGATTGACGGCCCAACGACTCTCCCCGTGGAATATGCTGGTCCGCCGTTGGAAAATATTCGTGAGTTGAAAACGATGGTCTTGATCGGCCAACTCGACCCGGCGACCAAAACGTTTAAAGCCAAAGATACGGCCTTGATCAATAATTTTGGATTTGTGGCAGCTGCGTATTTACTCACGGTCATCTCAATGTGTTGGGCTCTATTTGCCATGAGCCAAAGAGTCATGGTTCTATTTAAGGAAATTAAAGACGAAAAACTCTACGAACCGGAGATTGATCCCCTTGCCAGCAACAAATAAAAAAGTCGCCATTATTGTGAGTATTCTCCTGGTTGCCGGATCTTTAGGGTATTTAGCCTTGGGCAATTTCGGCGAAAATATTGTGTATTTTGTGACGCCTTCAGAAGTGATCGCCTTTACGCCTGAAACTTATGCAAAAAAAGTCCGTGTAGGTGGCATGGTCGTGAAAGGCAGCTTGAAAACTCAGCCAGAACCAGTGGGGCTGACCTTTGAACTCACCGACGGCGCCGCCACTATCCCCGTCGCCTTTCAAGGTATTCCACCTGATCTTTTCAAGGAAGGCCAAGGCGCGGTGGTGGAAGGCCAATGGAATGATGGTCATACCTTTCGTTCGACCATGATCATGGCCAAACATTCTGAAGACTACATGCCCATGGAACTCAAACGCGCGGGCGTCGAACTCCCCAAAAAAGATTTCATGAAAACCCTCTCGCCGTAAGGCGCGTTCTCATTTCCCCATGATCATAGAAATCGGCCATTTTTCGACCATTATCGCCTTGGTGCTGTCTGTCTTTGGGATGGCCAGCGCTGCCTTAGCACTCAAAACCCGCAATCCCGACTGGGCACGATCAGGGCGCATGGCCGTCACGTTGATTTTTGCCTTGCTGGGCATCGGCATGCTGGCCTTGGTCTATTCGTTTATCGTCCGAGACTTTTCGGTTCTCTACGTCGCGAATAATTCCAACTCGAAGCTTCCATTCTTTTATACGGTATCCGCCGTCTGGGGAGGACATGAAGGGTCGCTCTTACTGTGGGTCTTCATCCTTTCGGTGTTTAGCACACTGGCCGTGTGGCTGCATTGGCGCACGCAACCCACGATCATGCCTTATCTGATTGGTGTGGAATGTGCCATCATTTTTGGTTTTCTCTGTCTGATCGTGTTTCTCTCCAGCCCATTTGAACGACTGCTGCCCGTCCCGCTAGAAGGCAAAGATCTCAATCCGTTATTACAAGACCCGGCCATGGTCCTGCATCCACCAATGTTATATATGGGCTATGTGGGCTTTTCGATTCCGTTTTCCTTTGCCATGGCCGCGTTGTTCTCTGGCCGCTTAGGAGAAGAATGGATCAAGGTGACTCAGCGCTGGACCACATTTGCGTGGATGTGCCTGACCACCGGCATTCTGCTCGGAGGCTACTGGGCGTATTACGAATTAGGCTGGGGCGGATATTGGGGTTGGGACCCCGTAGAAAATGCGTCGTTCATGCCTTGGCTGGTTGGCACCGCGTACCTACATTCCGTGTTGGTGCAAGAGAAGCGGAAAATGTTCAAAGTCTGGAATCTCTTCTTGATTATTGTGACGTTTTCGCTTTCGCTTATTGGAACCTTTTTGGTGCGCAGCGGCGTGCTCACATCGGTACATTCGTTTGCCACCGACCCAGAACGCGGCCTGTATATCTTAATTTTCGTCGGCACTATCATCGGCATTGCCTTCGGTGCGCTCATTCTCCGATCGGCTAAACTGAAATCTCAGGTTGAGCTCGATTCGCTCATCTCACGTGAATCAATCTTTTTGTTTAATAATTTATTTTTCCTAGTGGCGGCCGCCACGGTCTTTTTAGGCACGCTGTATCCGCTCATCCTCGAAACCTTCGGTGGAGGCAAGGTCACAGTTGGGCCTCCCTATTATAATGCGGTCTTTATGCCAATCGCCCTCGGCCTGCTTTTTCTCATGGGGATTGGCCCATATATCCCATGGAGAAAAGCCTCGGTCGCGAACCTGAAAAAAAGTTTTTCTATTCCCCTAATTGCTGGTGCCGTCATGGTGGCCTTATTGGCGGTCACCGGCATACGCAACCTCTATGCCCTGGCAGGAACCTATGTGGTCGCTTTTTCCGGCATGGCCATTGTGATGGACTTCAGCAAAATTTCTCAACTCTATGCCCAGCGAAACAGCAGCAACATCTTCAAAGGATGCCTAGCCGCGTTTACGGCGAACCAACGACGCTATGCGGCCATGTTGACCCATATCGGAGTTCTCGTTTTAGTGATCGGGATTATTGCCTCAACGATTTATCAAACAGAAAAAGTGGTCTCAATGAAAGTCGGTGACGAAATGTCCATTGGCGACTATCGCATGAAGCTCACCGATTTGCATGATGTCGAAGGTGCGAATTGGAAAGCCGAAGAAGGCGTCTTTCAAGTCTTTGAGGATGATACCCTCCTCACGGAACTTCGCCCCCAAAAACGTATTTACAACGCCACCCAAACACCCACGACGGAATCCGCAATTTACTCCATCAATATGGGGCATATCTTTTTGACCATGCCTGAAGTCTCCCCAGACGGAGTGGCTGTCGCACGGGGCGTCCTCAACCCGCTCATTCTCTGGGTATGGGGCGGCGGCATTATTATGGGATTAGGAGTCATCTTGAACATTCTCCGTCCACGAAAGAGGGAAGAATGACCAAGGGATCACAACTGACGTTAGTCGTCGTCCTGCTCGGACTCTTTGCCTTGTTCTATCAAGGCCTGTGGGGGGATCCGCGACACATTCCGACGGTGCTGATTGGCACCGATGCTCCGATGCTTGAAGGCCCTAATGTCGAAACGGGCCAAACGATTTCGCTGGAACAATTCAAGGGCAAGGTGGTCTTACTGAATTTTTGGGCGTCCTGGTGTTATGAATGCAAGGTGGAACATGAAAGCGTGTTACAGCTCCATCAATTATTTAAAGATGATCCCAATTTTGTGATGATCGGGATCAACTACCAAGACAAATTGCCTGACGCTCAACAATACCTCAAGGAATATGGGACGACCTTTCCCCATATGCGAGATCTGCACGGCCAAATGGCCATTGATTATGGCGTCTATGGCGTGCCCGAAACCTTCGTCATCGATCAACAGGGGAAAATCCGCTATAAATATGTCGGACCGGTCACAGGCCATATGTACACAAAGATTACCCAAGAAATTATTGCGCCTTTACTCAAGGGGAAACCCATTAGCACACCATCTTAAACTTTATGCCTATTCGCTTCGTACTTGCACTCATGTTTGTTTTGACGACACCTTTAGCCTTATTAGCCGAAGTCCAAGACGAAACCTTGCTAGACATCCAGGTTCGAGAAATAGCAAAAACGCTACGCTGTACGGTGTGCCAAACGGAAAACATTTGGGAATCAGGTGCTCCATTGGCACAGCAAATGCGTGGTGTGGTGCGAGACCGATTGAAAATGGGTCATAGCCCCGAGGATATTAAAGAATATTTCCTCAGCCGATATGGTGATTATATTATGATGCAACCCCCTGCACATGGGGTGAATTGGCTTCTTTGGGCGGGGCCCTTCATTTTGTTGCTAGGAGGAGGACTCTTTCTCTATAAGGAAGTCAGGGGCTGGGTTCGTAGCACTCCGGCCACCCCAACCACCCCACCACCAGCTATAGATGAACAAGCTCGTCAACGACTCGAGCGCGAACTAGAATCGTAAGCACCTCTTCCCTAACATGCCCCCGATCATTGCCTTTCTCACTCCGCTTCTTCTCGTCTTGGGCATTGTACTGTTTGCCCTCACACTCCCGTTTTGGCGAAGAGACCCCTCCCCGATTTCATTTGGGTTAGACGATAACCAGGAACAAGAATATGCCGACCTCCAAGTCGAACGAGGCGTCATTGCTCAATCCTTACAAGAACTGGAGATGGAACGCGCGCAAGGCCGGATGGAACTCGCCGACTATGAACGCCTGAAGGCCACAGACGAACATCGGCTGCTTCACGTATTAGATCGTTTGGAAATACTGAAAGATGGGAGAGACGGTGAAGGTCGCCACCCTCAGATGGCCGCTCCGCAACGAAAAGGCTGGGTCCCGGCCATCGCATCAGGATTGGTAGTCTTACTAGCCTCCGTCGGCATCTACAGCGCCTTACAGATTCAAGCCATGCAAAAACTCCAAGCGGTCGAAGCGGAAATGGGTGGTGGACCTAATCCCATGGAAATGGTGGCCAAGCTGGAAGCCCGTCTCAAAGAAAACCCCGATGACCTACAAGGGCAAATAATGGCGGGGCGCTCCTATCAAGCCTTAGGACGAGCCGCCGAAGCCCAAACAGCTTGGGCCAAAGCTTTAGAGTTAGACCCTAAACAACATGAAGCCCGTTACAACTATGGCGTGCTGCTCATTGATTCGCGAAAAATCGATGACCCCAAACTCTTTCAAGAAGCTCTCAACCATTTTGATACGGTTCTTGCTGACTTACCTAATCAACCCGCCGTGAACTGGTATCGTGGCATCGCCCTTTGGTATTTAGATCGGAGGCAAGAAACCGATGAAGCCTGGTCCCTCGCCGCACAAAACATGGAACCCGGCACTCAGGACCTCGCCTTCGTCAAAGAATCCCTCACCAAACTCCGTGCCGGGAAAGAACCGTTTTAAATCGAAACGAATTCGTTCACGTCCGTTATTTTGAACGTTTTCGCTCAGGCACTTTTCGTAAATCTTCGCTCAGCTCTTCGTACACGCTCCGTCGATGACCAATAGCCATGACACGAAGAACCTTCCTTCTCTGATCAATAGCGTACACGATACGAAATCGCCGGACGCGATACTTCCACAACCCTTTTAATTCTTTGACAAGAGGGGCACCCTCGTTGGGATTCTCGCATAAGGCTCGCACAGCTGCCTTGATGCTACACTTGAGATCGGGAGAAAGATGTTGAATCGTTTCTGAAACGTGAGGAGGAATATCAGCCCGAAACATCGGCCTTACCGACGACGTTTTTTGGGAGGAACGAGCGGCTCGTCAAATACCTCATCAAATGAGAGCCCTTTTTGGCCTGTTTCATAAAAGGCCTGGCTTTTACGAATCTGCCGCATCAAATCCGTATCACTCAAAATATCAATGGTCTCTTTCACTCGTTCGTATTCAGCATAATTGATCAACACGGCAGCCGGCTTCCCATTTCGGGTCACCACCACTTCTTCTTCACGCTCCGCGATGCCAGTGACCAGCTCTGGAAGCCTCGCCTTGACCTCAGAAATTGGTAATGTTTTTGCCATAGGATCTCCTTGCAAATTAGACCAAAATTCTGGTCAACTTGTACTTTATGATCTTTTAGAGAATCTGTCAATTTGGAGTCGAATAGAATACCCTCCCACCCTTCAGAAGACAGCTAAACTTCACACCAGCAAAGCTCGGGTTTGACTGAGAACCGTTTCCTATGGGTTGTGCCCTCAACCTGACGGCCCACTCCTTCCTCCTATCCGTCATACCCGCAGTCTGTAGCGGGTATCCATCTGAAAAATGATCACAAGATGGATTCCCGATAAAAAATGTCGGGAATGACAAGGCCAAAGACACATACCTTTGCCCTTGACTAAACTAACTATCTAGTTCATTATTGAATCATGATAAAGCTCAATATTCACGAAGCCAAAACGCATCTTTCCCGCTATCTGGAAAAGCTGAAAAAAGGGGAAACCATTCTGCTCTGCAAACGCAATGAACCTATTGCCGAAATTCGACCATTGTCCAATCAACCAACGCGCAAGCGCCCCATTGGCCTAGGCAAAGGACAACTGACGATTCCCAAGGAATTTTTCGACCCGCTTCCCGAAGATGTCATTCAAGCATTTCATAGCCAATCTTCATGAAGCTGTTATTAGATACGTGCACCTTCCTCTGGATCGTGACTGACGACGAAGCACTCTCGCCTGAATCCAGAATACAGTTTAGCGATCCCACCAACGACGTCTTTCTCAGTGCAATATCTAGCTGGGAAATCATGCTCAAATACTCGTTGGGAAAACTCCCACTCCCAACCCCACCAGAACAATTTCTCTCCACTCAACGAGCACGCCATCATATTGAACCCTTAGCTTTGGGAGAAGAAGCAACTGTCCATCTGCCAAAACTCCCCCCCTTCCACAAAGACCCCTTTGATCGCATGTTAATCTGCCAAGCCATCCAGCACGAATTAACCATTCTCACACCAGACCCCCTAATTACCCAATACGCCATCCGCACGATCTGGTGAATTTTTCGCACATGGAAATGGTCCCAGACTATAGGAGACCTTGATCTTGCGAAGGTTTAAGCGACAGGAGCTTCTTCAGGCTGGGGCGTGGAGGGAGTCCCATTCGTGAGCTCACGGAACGCAATGGATATCACTGCCACTTCAACTGGAGTGAAGAGAAACAGTGAAAAGGACGCGAGGAAAGAATTAAACACCGGAAATTCTGACAGACCAATAAAAGACAATAAAAACCAAAGATTCCCAACTGTCAGTGGAAGTATTCCCACCAAAACAAACATTCGCCAGCCATTACCTTTTGTCTGTTTCCAAGACCAGCCCATTCTTGGCTCCTGATCTATTGCAATGGCGGGAAACACTAATACCCATCTTCCAAAAATGTAGTAAAAAGGAAATAGAAATACCCCATAGACAAATAAATCGCCAATAATGGTGTCCTCCCAGAAACCTTCTGGGAACATTTCAATTATGGAATCCCAAATAATTACCCCAACAAATATTCCAGGCAAGATAATTAAGAAGATACACAAAGAGATTCCCATAATCCAAGCAAAGAACTTCCGCTCCCTTTCTGTAAAGAAAAATCTGAGATTGAGAGTTTTGTCTCCATGATAGATAAGAAATGTACGATGACAGTAAACAGCTAACAACGCAAAAACTAATAAGCCAGGTATCGGAGTCAATAATATCGCCGCGAAATACGGGAAGCCTGTTAAACCCCAACCTTCTTCCCCATAAGAAAATTCCCCCACTAGGCCTCCTAACCCAGTGACGATCGCACCAACAACGATCCAACCCCACAGGATCCGACGATAGCCCCAAGCAAAACCAAAGGCTTCTCGAATCGTCGCCCAAATTGGCAGTTTTTTCTGAGGCAGATTTTGAATAAAATCACTCATGGCTTGGAATCAGCTTTAATCTAACCTAACCGCTTCTATTTCCAAATTTCCCTTATCAACAAGGATAGAATTCCAATTGGTGAGTTCGCGAAATGCGATGGATATAGCTATCACTATGATAGGAGTCACTAAAAACACCAGGAAAGGCCTTACCACATGTTTCACAATCATCAAATGATCGATTTGTAACCATGACAATAATGAGGGAGGGCAGTACAAAAATCCAAAAACAAATGGCAGGCCTCCAAATAATAAAGGGCACCTCTAAAAACCTACGTTTTCCGTAAATTTGGCGCCAGAACCTACTGAAAACATTGAACATGGATTATTGAAATTGAAGTTTTTAGAGGTGCCCTAAAGCCAGTCTCAATTCATTCCCTTTGGTTTTTTCCAATGACCATGCCAAAGAAGGCTTAAGGTCTAACGCTGTTGCTGGAAGGACAAGACAATAACCTGCAAGAGCATAAGAGCCCACCCCATAGAATAAAACTGACAATAGATAGTGATCTACGAATTCCCGGATCAAAGCGATATTCCCTTGCGACTCGTAAAAAATTTCAGAAAATTGCAGCACAAGAGCATTAACAATAATCACAACAACACCGATAACAAGTGCCGCCGCCACCAACATTAAATCCCATCCCAAGAACCGCCATTCTCGTTTACTAAAGGTAAGCGGAACAAATGATGCGTTTTCCTGATCAGCCAAAACTAGACGATGACAAAAAACCGAGAACTGCGCGCAAATCATTAAAGGGACAAGGACAGAAACAACTACCCCCAAGAAGTGGAGAGGTACTCTGAGCCAAGGAGAGTACCAATTCCCATTGACCGACCTAGTAAGAATAGAAATATGCTCAATGAGATAACAAAAACCTCCCGTGAAAATGGTACAGCCAACAATCCAAAGTGCTAATACCTTACGATGCTGCCAAGAGACTTCAAGGGTTTCTCGAATCGTCGCCAAGACCGGAAGCTTTCCCAGAGAAACGTTTTCAGCTAATTCATTCATAGGAATCACATGGCTAATAACTGACGAAGATGTTCACTGTGGTGTTTACACTTATCGGCGCAAGGTGCTCCATCCACAGGCAGGTAGAAACCAACGGTCGCTACCGTGCAATAAAATCACGAAACAGAAGAATGGAAGTTAAATTTTTGAAGTAGAAAATCGATATCTAATTGGTTTTTTGAAAAGAGAAAACAAAGATGGATTCCTGCTACAAGCATGCAGGAATGACAAAAGAGGGAAGGCGACTCGAGCAAAGACTCGAGCCGCCTGCGGGAAGAACCTTACAACTATGATATTGCGGATTGGAGGGTTACATAACGAACGATGGATAACTTTGACAGAGCTTCTAGTTGTTCGAGGGGAAGATACCCAATAACCAGATGACCTGATTTGGGTTGAGCGACAGATGTGAAGCCCAACTTCTTTAATTGGGATAAGGTTTCTTCTTTCGTATCTGCCAGCCAAACCTGGACCAGGACTTTTCCTTCTTGAAGCTTTTTTAATTCATCAGAAGAGAAGACCTTTCCTGCTTTCTTTTTGTCTATCATTGCCAACAAAGCCACATCTAATTTCGAAAGTGGCTCATTGCGGCTTATCGTGGAACGATCTTCTTCTAGTCTATCAGCCATAACTGGCGGGGCCGCACTATACGCTTCTTGAGCAACCACTCCTCCCAAAAAGCTTTGGCTCATTTTGGCAGCAGGCCGCATCGATCGATTTCTAAACCCAGCCTGCCGTTGATCATCTCGACCAAAGATGCCTTCATAGCTGACGCCATCAGGTAATTCGACGGGTACTTCTACTCGTCGCGGTTGCCCCCCTTCGGTGATGATCAATTCTTCGACGGCCACAAATGAAGTGAATTGGGTCATCAATCGATAGTCTAAGCCTAATTGCGTGATCGCTTTTCGAACTTCGGATTTTGGGTTGCCTTGCTGAATGCCGTTGAAATCTTGGGCCATCAGATCGCCAATCTTTGTACGAGCCCACAAGGTCGCTAACACATCATGCTCGGGTTCAAATCCTGGAAACTCCACGTCAATCTTTCGCACAACAGGATGACCGGCGACTTTTCCTCGTAGCCGAATGGTCGCTTTTCCGGGCGTGGTATAGCGCCCGCTTAAGACCAAGGGTTTGGCGCTAAACAGATCTGGCAATCGCTTGGGATAGACCTCAGACACATCGAGACCATCCCAATCCACCGAAATGTCCGTGAGCAACGGATGTTGCACTCGCTCATGAAACCGGCGGGCGGCTGCCGAGCCAACATCTTGCAATCCCACATACTCCACTTCTCCACGACCATGTTCCGCCATCTTGTCTAATAAAAAGCGATTGACGCTGGAGCCAACCCCAAAGGCAAAGACCCTGGCATTGGCGTGCTTTTGGATTTCGCTAACGATCGCCATATCATTGCCGATATATCCGTCTGTCATAAAACAGACGATTCGAAGATGTTCCTGAGAATCACTTGGATCTAACGCGGCTCGAATGGCTTTCATCATTTCTGTGCCGCCGCCGCCTCTGCGGGATTCCAAAAAGTTTTGGGCCTTGCGCACATTTGACGGCGTGGCCGGAACGGGTTCGGGAAACAGAATATGCGTATCCCCTGCAAAGGTGATGAGATTAAAGGTATCGCGCGGGTTCAACCCATCAATAGCCAACTGCATTGTTTCTTTGGCCTTATCCAGAGGAAACCCCGACATGGACCCTGAAGTGTCCAAGACAAAGACTAATTCCTTTGGCGTGACTTGATCCGTCTTCACACGATCGGGCGGTTGCAACAGTAAGGTAAAAAACCCTTGCTTCCCATTTCGATGGGTTAGGACTGCATCATGAATATCTTCTCCAGCCACGACATAGGTGAGGATAAAGTCTTTATTAGGAATGGTCGCTTCTTGCTTGAGGGAAACAGCAGCTTGCGATTTAATAGGATTGCTCAGCACAATCTCATGGGTTGTTGATTGGATCTTTTGAATCGGTACCCCCGCATCAATCTTCACAGACAGCGACAAGTCATGTCCTGAACGAGTGTCCGGCTTCAGAACAGGCAGGGTGATATGTGAGGCATCTGGGACTTGGTCGGTGTCATAGGCCCAACCACCGCCTAAGGGTTGCGCTGGCTTAACCTCTGCAATTGGCTGACCGGGGATGTAGCGTGGCCCCACCACCATGGGGAATACGACCGAATAGACTCCGCCGTCATAGGACAACGTCTGCACATAACTAATGGTGATCGATACCTGTTCCCCTGGCAGAATATTCGCGACGGACTGGGTAAAAATATTGGGGCGTTCCTGATCCAACAGGCCTGCCACATTGCCACGTCGTTTCGCTGCTTCATAAATCGCCCGAGCCTCCTCTCGTTTTTTGATCGTGCCTTTCACGACTCGATCACCAACGGTCAGCGTCATATCATCTACAGCCGCATTCTGCGGAAGAGGAAAGGTATAGACCGCTTCAATTTTGTCTGAATAGGGATTTTCGAACTGCTGCGTCACCTGAGCCCGCGCAAGCGGCCCACTGACTTGAATAGCAACATCGGTGTGTTTGAGAGGAAAAGCCTGAGTAGGTTTTCCTTCGTCGTCTAACCCTACTAAAGCTCCGGACTTCTCCCCTACCCACTCTGCACTCGCATGAACCATGGGAGTTAGACCGGGTAGAAACCCCACTACACTCACACCCAACAGGGCCACGGCCCCAACGAGACTCCCACCAAAAGCCCACCCTAAAAAAGGTTTTCCACGATGTTTGCCCATCATACCCCTCCTCCTTTTGTTCCACGGCCCCATGCCGCTTCACAGAAGGAGATGGCACCACTCCCCAAATCCTTTCAGGAAAAGATTGAAAGGAAATAACCATTTTCTGCCTTCCAATAATTAAAAAATTAATGGTTATTTCGATGGAGAAAAATATCAAATAATACCTGGAAGGTTGAAGGCAGTGGCCTTTTGGCGGCGCATGGTTTCTTGGGAGGGAAAGGAGCTCAAGACCTGTTTTTGGTCTGTGCACCGGAAGCAGAAGAAATCAAAGCTCAACTTCATTCGACCTAAAAGTCCATCAAAACAAGGGTTCCCATCCTCCCCCACTTTTGGCTGGTTGACCATTTTCTTCGATTTTGATACACCTTCCAGTGATTAGATTATCCCTCTTCTGCCGCCCCCATCAAATATTTTTCGGAGAGCATGGTGGATCCCAAACAATTAGAAGAACAATGGTCTAGAAGATTCTTCTTGCAGTCTTCACTCGCAGGCATGGCGTTGTTGGGAAGTCGCCTGCTCTTTCCGGACATGGCCTCAGCCTCATCGCTACAGGAAGAAGGACGAATTCGACTCTACAATGTCCGTAGGGATGAACGACTGACGGTGCGATACCGATCCCGCTCTGGCCGCTATGATCGCGAAGCGCTCAAGGATATCAATTATC
The DNA here is from genome assembly GCA_965248225.1 of Nitrospirales bacterium. Classification (GTDB taxonomy): domain Bacteria; phylum Nitrospirota; class Nitrospiria; order Nitrospirales; family UBA8639; genus Nitrospira_E. The sequence continues at coordinate 385,785 of CBDFIV010000015.1, read as the reverse complement.
TGCTTCGATGCAATCACACGAAAAACGTTCGTCGGATGGATATTCGATTATTGGAATTTTTGAATATGATTGAAAAATCGGTTGGACGTGGCAAAGAGGTCAGGATTTCCTCTGGCTACCGTTCCCCAGCCTTTAACGATAAACTGGTTTTTCACGAACAGGGGGCAGTTATTAACAGCTTCCATACGAAAGGGAAGGCCATGGATTTTTCTATCCCCGGGGTCCGAATTTCCTCTATTCAACGAGCTGCCGTCAAACTCAAACTCGGCGGAGTTGGGAATTATGGTTCGCGTGGCTTTATCCACATTGACACTGGCCGTCCTCGCTTTTGGTAGTCTGAAGCCTCGCTCTTTTTTGCTTGATTGCAGTCCTTACAATGAATCCCCGTTTTAATTTTAAGATCTTGATACACTAACCCGTCCCAATAAAACCCACAGGAGAATTCCCTTGCCCTTTCTGGATGAGCTCTTCCCCTCCTCTTTACTCTTCAAGAATAATGTCCACCCGAAACGGTGCATCAGAGGCTAGGCCGGATCGAACCACAAAGACAGAATTGTCGGTCCGTTCAATTTCAAGTTCGGACATGTTCACATTGCCGCTCACCCATTTACCAACATCCTCTAACGGGGTGAGAGAAAACAACACGGTAAAAGACGAAACGACTAATTTCCCAAATCGATTGCTTATGACACCCAAATTAAATTCCACAACTTGGTAGGCTTGCACATTGCCACCATCTGGATTGTTCTCTCGTTTCTGCGTAGTCACTCCCGCCAATTGTTGCCAATTCCCCCTTCCTATCGGTGCAAAGACATAGAGAAAACCAGCTTCGTTCGGTTCAATAGCTAAACGAACGTCCCTCCAATCTCCAGTTATTTGCTGTCCTTCTGCCAATTCCTCTTCCTTCTTTCCTGTTTTCCGAATAAAGCTGTACCGAATCCCTTGAGCCTTTGGAATGAGGTCCTCACCACCTACTCTTTTCCCTTGGAGAGACTGGCGGTTTTTCCGCTTGGCATTAGGCAGAGATGAATCTGCGGACACCTTCTCCCCAACCTGACGGTCTGTATCAGCTCTGGCTAGGTCATTATCTTGGTTTTCTGCCACAAAGCTAGAATAAAATCGATCCAAGGCTCCTGGAGGTGCTAAGGGTTCCTCCTTTGCAGCTTGAAAGACAATAGCTTCGTGGGCAGCGGCTATTTTGTCTGGCTCGGATTTAACGACCTCAGCAACATCTGGCATCGCCGAAGCTTGAACAACTGGCTCGACCTGTGGTTGTTCTTGGTCTAACAATGTCTCTGAAGCTTGAGAAGCTTGTTCCTGCATTCTTTGGGAGGAGGAATCTAGTCCTTCTTCTTGCTCGCGCCGCTCCTTCTTGAATTCCTCCTGAACGTATCCAAGACTATCTACGCTCTGAGCTATCTTGGTATCGGCTTCAGGCATAGGGGCAATAACAGATTGAGGCGGCACCTCACTTGAGAAGGGACCCTCATCATTTTTCTCAAAAGCAGTCAGAGGTTTCTGAACTTCCAATGGTGCCGGTTGAGAACGAAAAACCACCTTATTTTCATCTCTCTCTTGATCATCAATCACAGAACGGTCGGCTTCTTGTTCTTCCTGAACGATAGCTCCCCAATCTTGGTTCATTTGCCAGCCAAAAATCAGTGCCAGACCTGCTGCTGCGATACTTCCGGCCCAGGCCAGAGAAGACGGTTGGCGGAACCACCGCCACCGCCGAGGAAAATCCCTGGTAGATTCTTGCGGATTCCCTGAAGCTTGAAGACTGGTCAGGATTCGCTGGCGCGAATCTGGATCGGCGAGCAACACTTTCAACCCTTCTTCATCAGCCAACGTATCAAACAACGGCTGATCATGAAGAGCTGCTTCAAATAATTGGCGCTTTTCCTCAGCGGTCAACGTATCCGTCGCGTAGCCACCGAGAATCTGTTCCCAAGACTTAGGCATTAGTCCACGGTCTCCTTATGGGACCTTTGGTGTTTCCCCTCAGAAGGAATGACCTCCCATTGTCCTCCCATCAGGACCAGGAGTTGCTTGCGACACCGGGAATCCCACGTATAAATCGTATTGATGGAGCGTTCACCAAGAATCTCCATGATTTCTGGAAAGGTATGCCCTTCGAGTTTAAGACGAAAGAGCTTTTGACATCGTTCACCTAACTGTTGGAGCGCGGCAATCAATTGCGTCACCTGCTCCTTCTGCTCGGCTTGCATGGCTGGATCATCTCCTGGCTCCACAAGCGGATAGTCATCCACCGATTCCTGGTTATATTCTCCATGTCTCAACATTTTCCGATGACGATCCAGCATTTTAAACCGCAGAACTTGAAACGAGAGAGGAACCAGTTCGGTCAATTCCTTCACGTGGGAATATTTTTTGTGCAACACCATCATCACATCCTGCGCTAAATCTTCGGCACCGTCCCTTAACCCCCGAGATGTCGCGAACGCCACAATCCTTTCACGGAGTTGACGCAAAATGTCCTCACGAGTCATCCCCGCCATTCACGCACCTTCATGCCAAACCCTCTTTCCTCTCAATTCACACCTGCTTCGCATCCTACCACTTCTGCGGGAATGATCACGGATTACACCACAGGCAAACAGAAATGACCAGGAGTCCATTGGGGGCCATGAACAACTGAGGATAAAGAAAAAGAATCAGAGGGAGGTTAAATACACCGCGATACCGAGGACCACTAAACTCAGCATGACAATGGAACGTTGGACCCAGACTACTTTTCCTGCAAACAACAGCGGTTGGGCTTCTGCCCGTTGGCTCTTCCCAATCGCGCCATAGGGATCAAGAATGAGATCGTGAACAAAAATCAATCCTCCCACGATAGCAAACACAAAGAGCTTGAACATCATGATCAGCCCCCAGCTCGTTTCAATGCGCGCCGAGCCACTTTCGTCTAACAATTGCGAGGACCCCGTAAAAATAAGCACCATCAGACTCACCCACCCCACCGTTTTAAATCGCTGACCCATTTTTTGGGCCATCTCCATGGCTTCTTTCGACGGCGTCTTGGCCTTGCCTTCGAGAAGGCTCGGTCGCACCGCCAATTGAAAAAACAGCCAGCCCCCAATAAATGTGATCACCGCTGCTAAATGTATCCAAGTCACAACATACGCAGGCATGTCTCTACTCCTTTAATTTCCAACGACCACCACGTCCTCAATCATACCCACAATACTAACGAAAAACCACTAGATGAATTGTTGCTGGATTACAGAAACCACAATGACGAGAGAGGTCCCAGCGAGATGCCTCTACCAAGAGGAACTTACCGCCTGACGTTTCAAGACAGGTTGCGGCCTTTCGAACAGTTCGGGTACCCTTGCAGCTCATTTTGGCCTTTTTTCTAAGCCGAGAAAGACTCTCATGACTGACGACTCCGCAGCCACAGATGCTAAAGCCAATACTTGGATTGAGATTAGCCCTCAAGCCCTAGACGAAGACCTGCTCAATCAGCGCGCCTGGCGTATGCCCGATATTGTGATTTACCAGCATGGGCCGGAAGAATGGTGGGTGGCCCCACTCGATGAAGAATTACCACTCGTCCGCCTCAACCGTATGGGAGCAACTCTGCTCGGCGCGATGGATGGTCGACTGACTATTGGGGCCTTACTCAATCAATACGGTAAATGGGTGTGTAGCCCCACACAGCAAAATGGGCGCTGGCATCTAGAACGGTGGGCGCAACCGCGATTTTCGCTCGCCTACTATGGCACCGAACCCCCGAGCGGACACAGCGCCGAAGCCAAATGGGATTTGTTGCTGCAAAAAGTTCGAGAAGGCTGGCATCAAAACGTCAAAGCCGAAACTGAAGATCATCTGTCCACATTTCATGTCCAGGGTATTCAAGGCCCGCACGGGCATTTTGAACTCATCGAAACGACCGTTTCTCATCTTTTCCGCGAACCCTGCGAGGCCATGAACGGTACGACCTATGGGCGACTACTTGGCAAGACCCTGCGGCAAATGGGGTGGCTTTCCCCCAAACCAAAACAGATTGTAGAAGTGGGTGCGGGCCTGGGCTATGTCTCAAAGGAACTCGCCGGAGAACTCTCTGCGGATGAACGAAAAGATATCAAGTATACCTTCCTCGATCTGACTGGCCCATTTTTGGGATCCCAAACTTCTTTAGCTAAAAAAGCTGGGTGGTCGGCAACGGCCATCCAAGCGAATGCTGAATGTATGCCCTTAGCTGACAATTCTGTTGATCTGCTCATTGATAATGAAAATCTTGCCGATATGACGCCGGTTCAATTTACCGGAGACGAACTCCTCATGTTTAAAGGTGAGAACCCACAACATGAGGAAGCCTTAGATCTTATCCGTCGCATGCGCTTACCACTCAGGCCACCCTACCCCGACGAGGTCATTTTTAATTACGGCGCCCTTCAGTTTTTGCAAGAAGTCTGGCGAGTCCTGAAACCAGGTGGACGGGCCATTCTCGTCGAATTTGGTATCGAAGAAGATTGGCCGTCACCCGTTAAATTGCCTGGCCACACCGAATATGAAGTGCAATTCAGCCATCTGCGCCATGCAGCCAAATGGCTCGGGTTTCGAGAACAATATTGTACCTTACCCCAACTCCTCGGCATGAAGCCGGACACGCAAGTGCTCTGTACGGGAGCCGCCTATACCTTGCGACGAATTTGCCGTGAATTAGAAAAGCCATTTTCTGTCCGCGCCTACACCGAAAAAGAATTGGGGTCTACGCTTGGAGATCTTCTCCCCAAACTCACCGGCCTCCACTATCACAATGTCTTAGACCCCGCCTGGTTCGGCCTCTGGGACTTCAAAGTCATGCTCCTGGAAAAACCCGGCGGCATGAGCATCGGCCAACAGCCCGCCTTCAAAGAATCCGCCGGCTTCCGCTGGTACACCCAACAGTAATTTCCAAGGCCAACACCACTTTAGTAATTTTTCATCGCCCCTCAGGGGAGAGGACTAAGATGAGGAGTGAAAGACCAATGGCGACAGAAATCATCGATCTTGCGTTTGGCAGATCCTGCAAAACGGTTCATTCTGGCAGACTAAATAATTCCTGTGGTTCTGCAATCGAGGCAAGTTTTTTATCAAGCGTCCAGAGCTGTAAGTCATAGGTTCTGGCAAAACATAACAAAAAGGCATCAATGAGCCCCACACCTTTGGCATACCACCGATTCTTCATAGAGGCCTCTCCGGCTTGCACCCAAAGCCCACCTTCAGGCTGCTTGGGAAGATTATCCCAATACCCCAAGATAATGGATTGTTCCCTGGAAGACTTCGCTCCCTGAAGTAATTCACCAAACACACATTCCACGGCCACTACCTGCTGTTGATCAAGAAATGAACTAAATGGGAGGTAATAGGACCGGTGGCCTTTGAGAAATTCAACCCACACAGACGTATCGACGACAATCATGATCGTCGATTCAATGCGCGCGTATGCCCAGCGGAAAAATTCTTCGAAAACTCCAGAGGCTGTCGATGAACCTGTTCGTTCAGGTGAGAAATTTTCTTCAGTCGTAGCCACTCCTCCAAAGCCAGGGTCAACGACTCAGTCAGCGTCTGCCCTTTCGCATGGGCTTTGACCTCCTCAATAAGCTGATCCGGCAAGAGCGCAGTTACTTTCATACGATATATAATACGATCATTGATCGTATTTCGCAAGACATCCGGCAAAAAGAAACCTGACAGAGTGAAAATAACTCACCATTTTAGGTGAATGAGAAAAACCCTTTTCTGGAAGGGCCTACACCGAAAAAGAATTGGGGACTGCGCTAGGAGACATTCTTCCCAAACTCACCGGACTCCATTACCACAACGTCTTAGACCCGCCCTGGTTCGGTCTCTGGGATTTCAAAGTCATGCTCCTAGAAAAACCCGGTGGCATGAGCATCGGGCAACAGCCCGCGTTTAAAGAATCCGCCGGCTTCCGCTGGTACACCCAACAATAGCCTTCCAAATCTCCTTCCCATTTTCCGTGAGTATCGTTCTATAATTTTTTCGCCAAATCCACGAGAATGCCTTCGCGGAGACCATAGTCGCTGACGAGGCATGACTCAAAATCAAAGGCCTTCATGAGGCGTCGAAGAATTATCGTACCTGCCACGATGACAAACTCGCGGCCTGGTTCGAGGCCTGGCATATCGAGACGCTCTGAACCCGTTTTTACCATGAGTTCTTTCTCTAGACTTTTGACTGTGGCGAGCGTGAGTTCATAGTTATGAACACGAGTTCGGTCATAGTGCTTGAGACGTTGAGCCATGGCTGCAAGCGTGGTGACGGTGCCAGCCGTTCCCACGAGTGGGATATTTGGGATCTTTCCAAAAGTCTGCCTTACTTTTGCCAATTGTTCATCAATATCTACCTCAGCGTTTTGAATTTCTTGGGCCATTGGGGGATCATGGTGGAACACTCGTTCCAGCAATCGCACGACGCCAAGATCCAAGGATATCACTAAAGGAGTTTGTCCTTTTCGAGCGAGAATACATTCGGTGCTGCCGCCACCAATATCCAACCCTAAAAAATCGCCCATCACCTCAGGCAATCCGAAACGAATCCCAAGTAAGGTTCGTCGGGCTTCTTCCTCACCGGTTAAAATTTCCACATCCCAGCCAATTACCTGTTTGACTCGCATCAGAAATTCCTGACAGTTTTCTGATTCGCGCACTGCACTGGTGGCAACAATGGCCAGTGCATCTAGATCATACTTTGCCGTGCGCTCTTTCCATTCTTTAAGCATCCCCACGACCCGATCCATGGCTTCCGCCGATAACCGCTTGTGCTGATCTACCCCTTCGCCCAGCCGCAAAATTCGCCGATCAGCATCAATTTCCTTGAATTCACCTGGCAGATTCAGGTCTGCCACTAACAACAGGCAGGTCAATGTCCCGATATCAATGGCTGCTAGCCGCATGATCGTCAATCTCCTAATGGCAATGTTCTGATAACCCGCCAGCAGTCCTCTCATGACCCAAAGATTTCAATGCACTTTCCTTCTTTTCCAGTCTGCTATTCCTATGGTAGGATTTTACTCTAAAACACCGACTTGGGAATAAGAAAATTTCAGTCCCTTCACTTACTAAAGGAGAGCAGAATGGCGCAAATTCATTGCCGCAAATGCGATAAGGATAGTGACTCTATTACTGACAATCTGTTCATGGGAAAACTCGAAGCTGAAGTCAAAGAAAAAGTCTGTCAGGCCTGTTGGAATGAGTGGGCTGGTCCCGGGGGAACCAAGACGATGGTGATCAACGAATATCAGCTCAATCTTGGGGATGAAAGTGCCAGGGAAACCCTGAAGACTCAGATGCGAACCTTTTTGAAATTAGATGATACGAATGCCGAATTTAAAGATTATCGAGTTTGATCACCAGGCAAAAATGGTCTTCCTCAGAATTTCGGTTTGGGTTTGATTGAATGTGAGCTGGCTTGCTCAATGGCTCTATGACAACCTTTTTAGGCCACGCACATTATAGAGTTCCTCTTGAAGGATTTTCTCATGCACGGTAGGATGATGTGATGGATGTTCCACTCGGCAAAGGCGTCGTGCTCATCGCCACTCCAGCGCTTCGTGATCCCAACTTTCGTCAGACGGTCATTCTGTTGTGTGAGCATGGTCCCGAAGGTGCCCTAGGGGTTGTCCTGAATCGGCCTACCGAAATGAATATCACCGAAGTTCTTCCTCAGATGCCCGTGCTCGAGGGCCAGCCACACCGTGTATTCTCTGGTGGGCCCGTACAAAAGGATAGCTTACTCGTGTTGTATCATCTCAACGAGGAGGTTGAGGATACTCATGCTGTTATAGATGGTGTGTATCTTGGCGGGAATACGGAGACACTCAAACGCATCCTCGAGGTGCCTGCCGAGGAAGAATCATTCCGGGCCTATATGGGCTATTCTGGGTGGGGACCAGGACAACTCGAAAACGAAATGAAAAGCGGTTCCTGGCTTATCATGCCAGCCAAGCCTCAATTCGTGTTCGAAGACCATTCCTCAGGTCTATGGGCAGATGTTCTTCAATCATTTGGAGATGAATACACCATGTATGCCCACATGCCTGTTGATCCTAGCCTGAACTAATCTCTTCGTTTCTCGGGCCCTTATTGCCACCCAGCTATTAACCTTCCGTATCCTTCTTCACTGTTAATTCTTCTGGAGACCGTTTCCAGGTCTCGGCATCAATGACCAACCATTTCGCTCCCGTTGTCGGATTCAGATCAACCGCCAAATCACCATACGGAACAGATACTGGTTTTTGAATCCAACGCGGGACCACATTTTTAACCCCTACATTTCCCCAGAGCCGACCCCACCACGATGCCTCGCCAGCGTTCAAATCTAATACGACACCTTCCAGCACACACCTCAACACCTTGCCCTGGCCCTTCCATAACACCTGCTGTGGTATCTCGACTTGTGGTTTCTGAATGATTACCACGGCAATCATTTCCCCCACCATCGAGATCAACCATGTTTTCACATCAAGACTTGAGTCCGTCGATTCCATCATGCAAGATTTCTCAAAGCCCCTTAAAGGTTACCACCTTTCCCATCGTTCACTCACCAGGCCTACCCCTCCTACTTTGACCCAATCACACTCAAACGAACAAGACCTAAGAATGTTTATTTGATAAGGTCATAAGGATGCACACACCAAGTCAGCCATCTCACTGGCTGCGAAATTTTCTCACACTCCTCCTGGGTCCCAAAATGTTGGTCATGCTCTTGACCGGCTTTTCTGCCGGCCTCCCGCTCCTGCTCACCGGAGGCACACTCAAACTATGGATGCGAGAAGAAGGTTTTGATTTACCGACAATCGGTTTATTTGGACTCGTCGGGCTCCCCTATACCTTGAAATTTTTGTGGGCTCCGTTCATGGACAAGATGATTCCACCATTTTGTGGACGTCGCCGTGGCTGGATGCTTATCACTCAAATTGTCTTAATGCTCGCCATTGGATCAATCGCAGGAATCCAGCCTGCCGCTAATTTTTCCACATTAATAGGTTTATCTTTCCTTATTACCTTTTTCAGCGCCAGCCAAGATATCGTCTTGGATGCCTACCGCCGTGAGTTTTTAAAAGATGAGGAATTGGGGATTGGCTCTTCGATCTTCGTCGGTGGATATCGAATTGGGACCCTGGTTGCTGGTGGTCTAGCCCTCATCCTAGCTGATTATCTTTCTTGGCCTGCAGCATATATGACGATGGGGGCATTGATGGCTGCAGGGATTATGACCACTCTCTTGGCTCCAGAACCAATTATTGACGTTTCACCCCCAGCATCATTTCAAGAAGCATTTACTGGGCCGTTTCTTGAGTTTTGCCGGAGGCCCGGATGGCTGACCATTCTGTTGTTTATTTTGTTGTATAAAATTGGCGATAGCATGGCCTCTGAAATGCTGTCCCCATTCTGGGTGGATTTAGAAGTTTCAAAAACTACCGTAGGGACAATTGTCAAAACCTTTGGTTTTGCCTCCTTAATTACGGGGGGCTTACTGGCAGGCCTTGTGGTCTATCGGTGGGGAATTATTCCTTCGCTCCTTGTTTTTGGGATTCTGCAAATGATTTCAACGGCCGGCTTCGCTCTCCTGGCGATTTTTGGCAATCACATATTTTTACTCACAGCGGTTATTGCTTTTGAAAATCTCACCGGAGGAATGGGCACCACCGCCTTTGTCGCCTTCATGGCCAGCCTCACCGATAAGCGCTTCACGGCCACCCAATATGCGTTACTCACAAGTTTCATGGGGATTCCTCGCGTCTTTGCGGGATCGACAACCGGCTTCCTCGTTACCTCGCTCGGGTGGGAAGGGTTCTTTTTGCTCTGTACCCTCTTGGCCATACCTGGGTTATTACTGATTCCCAAGCTTCGTCATATGACCGCACTACAAACATCCGCTCCTCGACCTGCTGGATAACCAATCTGCTCTTGGAGGGGCGCTACAAACAAAAGACGGCGGCCAGAGAAATCTCTGACCCCCGTCCTTAAGGAGGCACACGCTATGATAGGGCTCTCTACCCCGCCCCTTGGGGAAACAAGAAGATTTTCAAATTATTTACCATTACTTCGAATGAGTCCCATAGGTATAAGACCCGTTCGCCGACGTGTGGGAACGCTTTCCATTCTTACCCATGGCATAAATTTCATAGGTATTGGGTTGAGTCCGTGAGAAATTTCGATCATTAAATCGAAGCCTCTTCGTCAAACCTAACCGTACTCCATTCCGATATACCTCATACTTGACCATCTCGGGGGTTTCAGAATTCCCCACGGCCGGATTCCATGCCACTTGAACCATCTTTCGATTCTTTCCTTTAAGTTTCGTGGTCAAGCCAGATGGTGCATTCGGAGCCTCTGCATTGAACATGAAGGTCGTACGGGCAGCCGTACTCGATACCTTCCCATCCTTACCAACCGAATACACTTCATATTCATTCGGCTCGGTCCGTGAAAATTTTCGATCATTCACTCGAAGTCGCGTAGTAGAACCCAGTCGAATCCCATTGCGGTAAACGGTATAGGACGCGATTTCTGCCCCTTCATTTGGTTGACTCCACCGCAGTCTAACTTTTAAGCGTTTTTTCCCACCAAGGGTCGCCGTCAAAGCAGAAGGTGGTAGTGGGGCTTGCCTAGATAACTGAATCTGGAGCGTTCCATTCACTGATCCAGTATGGATTGAGGTCGTACCATCCCGGTCAGATACCCGAACAGGAAGGGTATAGGTCCCATCACTGACTTCACCAAAAGAAAGCTTTACTGTCGTCGTTTTGGTAATACCTGGTTCCGCGGCTAATACCAAATCTTGGATCACTCCAGTAATCCCAGAAACCGCTGTTCCCTCATCGTTAATAGGCCCTAAAGCCACAGCAAAAGTTGTGACGTCACAAGCCGCCGAATCACGATTAGTCAGATTTAAGGTATAGGGTTGAACGGCTCCTAAATCCTGGACCACTTGATTACTAGGCATGAGCTGTAAGGTTGGCGCGCCCACTTCACACACCGGCATTTCCAAGACCATCTCCGCCGTCGCTTGCCCATTATGTTGGCCGGACGCCGATGCTTCATCCGTCACCGCTACGATCACGGGATACGTGCCATTGGCCACGTCCGTCAGCACCATCGTCACCATGGTGTTCCCCGTTTGCCCCGGCGCCACTGTCAACGCCCGATTCGCCACGGTTCCGTCCAATGGGGAGTCGACGCCCACCGTCCATTGCGTGGACGCACAGGCTGCACTATCCGTGTTCGTCACGGTCACCGTGTAGGGTTGCCCTTGACTGGCAGCCGTCAGCACTTGCTGCGCAGGAGTCACCGCTACTGTGGGCGTGCCCACTTCACACACCGGCATTTCCAAGACCATCTCCGCCGTCGCTTGCCCATTATGTTGGCCGGACGCCGATGCTTCATCCGTCACCGCTACGATCACGGGATACGTGCCATTGGCCACGTCCGTCAGCACCATCGTCACCATGGTGCTCCCCGTTTGCCCCGGCGCCACTGTCAACGCCGGATTCGCCACGGTTCCGTCCAATGGGGAGTCGACGCCCACCGTCCATTGCGTGGACGCACAGGCTGCGCTATCCGTGTTCGTCACGGTCACCGTGTAGGGTTGCCCTTGACTGGCAGCCGTCAGCACTTGCTGCGCAGGAGTCACCGCTACTGTGGGCGTGCCCACTTCACACACCGGCATTTCCAAGACCATCTCCGCCGTCGCTTGCCCATTATGTTGGCTGGACGCTGATGCTTCATCCGTCACCGCTACGATCACGGGATACGTGCCATTGGCCACGTCCGTCAGCACCATCGTCACCATGGTGCTCCCCGTTTGCCCCGGCGCCACTGTCAACGCCGGATTCGCCACGGTTCCGTCCAATGGGGAGTCGACGCCCACCGTCCATTGCGTGGACGCACAGGCTGCGCTATCCGTGTTCGTCACGGTCACCGTGTAGGGTTGCCCTTGACTGGCAGCCGTCAGCACTTGCTGCGCAGGAGTCACCGCTACTGTGGGCGTGCCCACTTCACACACCGGCATTTCCAAGACCATCTCCGCCGTCGCTTGCCCATTATGTTGGCTGGACGCCGATGCTTCATCCGTCACCGCTACGATCACGGGATACGTGCCATTGGCCACGTCCGTCAGCACCATCGTCACCATGGTGCTCCCCGTTTGCCCCGGCGCCACTGTCAACGCCCGATTCGCCACGGTTCCGTCCAATGGGGAGTCGACGCCCACCGTCCATTGCGTGGACGCACAGGCTGCGCTATCCGTGTTCGTCACGGTCACCGTGTAGGGTTGCCCTTGACTGACAGCCGTCAGCACTTGCTGCGCAGGAGTCACCGCTACTGTGGGCGTGCCCACTGAACAGACAGCCATATTGACATTCAGCGAACCAGAAGCTCGATCAGCATGCAGAGGTTCATTAACATCCTGGTCGGAAACCGCCATATCCATAACATAGGCGCCGTTCACGACAGAGCCTAACCCCATCGTCACAACCGTAGATCCTTGGCTTTGGGGTCCAACCGTTAGTGTTGGATCCTGAATAGTTCCGGCTATGTCAGGGACCAAATTGCCTTGGGCATCTTTCACTGAAGCGACCGAAACGGAATAAGTGGTATCGCCACATTCCACCGAATCATTATTCGTAAGGGTCATCGTATACGAAGGGGTCTGCGTGAGATTATTCACCTCTTGACTGCTCGGAGATAGGGCCGCTTGCGTCGCTCCCACGACACATTCTCCACCAAAACTAACGCCAATGGTTACATAGTTGGCATTATTTTCAACCTGGGTAATTGTTAGATCATTGGTCGCATCATGAAATTCATAGAGGCTCGAATCGCTGAAGTCGCTCTTCAGCACCTTCACAAAATATGACCAATTATCTGACTCCGTCCCACGGTGAATATTGACCCCCGTGGTATAGGTTGAGGACATTCCCGCATCCATCCCGGTCTTCTGCCTGTAGGATAAATAATATGGCCGACCGGTTGTGGGAGTAATTCTTAGAATTTGTGGGTCGCCGGAACTCCCTGGATCCGTCCCTAACGGGGCTAAGGTAAATTGACCAGCAGTGGTCACATCAACGATTTTACTTTGTAAATCGTCCCGATCAAACCACCCCACCTGATCGACATGTACACTGTTGAGTTTCCGTTTTGAGCAGCAGTAGCCCATTAAATCAGACCTATCCCCATACTCCACATTTTTTGTCCCATCATTATCGGGATCCGTCGCCGCATGATGCCACCCAATGTTGTGACCAAGTTCATGGGCAAAGGCAATGGGATCTATTCTTGTACTCCATGACTTTCTCGTGGAAGTACTGGCATAACCACCCACTTCCCCTAAAGCCAACCATCCGCATCCTGAAATGGCTTTAGGCGGCACGACATACATCTTGTGGCGATAACCACTTAAACTGACGGGAGAGACCGCATCCGCATTCGCGGCAATGGTTCGATAGGCGCATGCTTCCGCGGGATCATAAGGAACGGATACCAAAAAAACATCAGTCGAGGTATTCCCAGAAAAAGTCACTTGGCCAAAAGAAGCTTCTGTATACGCGCTGTTCACCGAAAACTGCACGGGATCATGCATATAGGTTCCAACCGTCGCCACATGACTCTCTGTATAGGGAGAAGCGCCCTCTGCTGAATAATCCACCCCATCCATGTTGATCACGAAAGTAATGGTTTTTCGATCACCGGTCGTCGCCTGGGCTGTGCTCCCATTGACCGTGTTGGATGAACTATCACCACCCAATGCCGCCACCTCATTGACCATATATTCTTGATGCTTGTGACCTCGCCCTCGCTTTTCTTCTTTTCGGGTTTGTCGTTCGGCTCGGCGTTCGGCTCGACGTTCCGCTCGTCTGCCTTTCATTCGAATTTTCTTTCCGGTATGTAAATGTTTTCGGAAATGTCTAGGAGGCCGTCCGTCAAACATCATTTCAATAACATCCGACGACCCACGTTTATGTAAAAAATAGGCGGTTCGAGATTTTTCAGGGTCCACTTCATCAATATGAATGACCGTAACCTCTCCTTCTATATTTTCATCTGGGAAAATCCCCAGTTCATTAGCAAAGATTGCTCCCGGTTGTACGACTCCGACTACCAAGGCTACACCTAGAACCATGAGGTATTGCTTAAAACGTGAGGTGATGGGTAGGGGTTTTAATCCAAGCTCTTCACACAACGCAGTCGTTTCCATGCTCAACCTCCTCAAGAAGGATTCTGGTCAGGCACGAGTAGCCGTCAATAAAGGAAGAGCCCTTTAAAAGGCTCCCTTGCGGCCATAACCCGGCGATCCCGCTGTCTGAGATGTTCTCCCAGATCGGTAATTTTGCGTCACCACCTCACGATGGTTTTGCCCTGAAACAGATTATGAATAATGAAACTCTTGATCGACTAAAGGTATCGGCTTCTGACGAGAAAACTTTTGCATAAAATATGACATCAATTAACGCTAATCATCCTTCATGAAAACGCATCAATGGGAAATTGTGAAAGTGAAAAGTATTGATAGGAAATCCATTAAGGGAGGGGTAAATTGCCAAACACCTTATTAGGGGTAGGAAAGAAGGCTTGTAGCGACAAATACAAAAAGATCTACTAAAAAGGCCAGAAGGAAAACTGTGACGGAGGAGGTGCCTTCACGATTAGGGGTCCATGAAGCACTTAAGGAACATCCTGGCTTCGGCTCCAATTTGTCGAAGGGTCCACAGGCAAAAAGAACCACAGAATCCATCCAAAATTCACTCGCATTGCCTTGGAATCAGCAAAGCAATATCAGAAAACCATGCCACCAGTTTGCATTTCTGTACAACGATCTTCGGAAAATGGTTTTCCTATCTCCCCTCTGCCCACCGCACAACCGGTCATGCGAGACGTCAAGAGAAGTAGAATCATCCCTCACACGATCAAATGCCTATAAAGCTCTAACTCCGGCCTAGGCATGGGCAATTTTCCTTCCATTGAAGTTATCTATTTCAATCGTTGGTAGTGGCGAAAAAATACTTTTCCTCTTAAACAAAGAAGATCAATATCTTTTTTATATAACCTTGTATTACCATGCAGCGTTTTTCATCAAAAGTACACGTAGGATTCCGAAATGGGTAAGAGCCGGTGATTGAAAAAATATTGGGGGCCTGTATTCGAAACATACCCTCGACTGAGAAAGTCCTTTATCTCACGTTTGATGATGGCCCTCATGAACATTGCACTCCCCGAGTGCTAGAACTTCTTTCGCACCACCATGTCCCGGCCACGTTTTTTGTCGTGGCCGAAGCCTTACAAAAAAATCTTTCCCTTGGTCGCTCGATTGTGGCTCATGGCCATCATGTGGGCAATCATTCCTTGGACCATCAATATCATCATTTTTTTCTTAATGACCGGCATCTCATGAAATGGGTAGGGCGGGCCCGGGACGTCATTGAACAGTCGCTTCAGGTCCAGACCATTGGATTTCGATCACCCTTGGGAATTCGAACACCTCATTTGGGAATCGCGTTACGGAAACTCCAGTATCCATTGGTGCATTGGAATCAACGGTTTTTTGATACACAGAGAGGACTTCCCAGAACGGCTATTGTTAACAAGATTTCCCAATTTCGCTCGGGAGACATTCTTCTTCTACATGACACACATACAAAATATCACCCGTCATTTATTGAAGGCCTGGAATTCTTACTCATCAACGCCCAACAAGCAGGGTTTACCTTTCAGGCCATCCCGGACAATTTGATTCCTTCCTCTTGAAACCTCCTATCTCTGTACTCCCGCCCTGCGTGGAAACCAGGGGAAAAACATGTTCGTGGTTTGCTGATACTCACGATAACTATCCCCCCGACTCGCCAGAGCTTGCGTTTCCGCCCATGGCACACCAGTGATCCAGAGTAACGAAACCGTCATCAGTATGGGCCAGACAATCGCCACACCTGACCAAGGAAGGCCAATTGCCAAAGGCAGATACGCCCACCAATGCAGGCTCTCAAAAAAATAATTGGGATGTCGGGAGTACCGCCACAAACCCGACTGCAGGGTCTTCCCTTTATTGAGCGGATTCTCACGAAAGGACTCAAGTTGGCGATCCGCCAGGCCTTCCCCAATAACGGCGACAAGAAAAATCATCACACCAAGGCCATCCCACCAACGAATGCCATCTGCTGGATGATTCATCACCCAACATAATAATCCGGCGAATAGGAGACAGGCGGGTATTTGTAGTTGGAAATAGCAAAATATCCCCACAGATTCCCAACCACCCAACATCGTGCGAATTTTTTGGTAGCGCGGATCTTCTGGTTTATGCCAAACCCGCTTACTGAACAAATGGGATCCAAGGCGTACGGCATAGAGTAATCCCATGCCAGCAATCAGCATTCGGCGAGAAAGGTCACCAACACTAGAAATGCAACAGGCTAAAACGATTATTCCAAAAGCTAGGCAGAAGCCAACATCAGCTATGGACGCATTTCGCACACGAAGATGAACAATCCACAAGAGGGTAAAGAGACTACTTACCCCGAGCAACCATTCCCAGAGATGGATAGGTGAAAAGACTGCGGTAAGCATATGGGCAGACCAGACCGAGGGGAACGACTCTGATCATATCAGAAGAGACTTAATTGGCGGCCAGAGCCAAGGGGATTCGAACCATCCCTTCGTCTGAAGTTGGATTCAAAGTGACTTCAACGAAAAAGACTTGATTGCTGGGAACTTTCCCTTCTTGAATTACAAACTCACGAATTTGCTGGGCCCGTTCCTGCGCCAACACACGCAATTGTCCTTCATCCACGACGATCCCTTCAAGCAGTGTGGCCTTCATCTCATCGGCAGTCAAAACCTTAGGAGTTTTGTCCTTAGAATCATTCCCCGTGTTTTTAGCATCAGGAATTGCAGACGCCTTGGTTAGCGCTGATTCACCGAATTTTTCCACGAAAAGTTGTTGAAGATACTTCGCTTCTTCCACCGGTGTTAACTCTAAAGATTCAACCGAGGCAGTGGCTTGATTACCAGACGGTGGCTGTTGCACAAATTTGATCTTTTTCAATTGAGTGAGAAGTTTCGCTTCCGCTAAAGCTTGTCCGTCCACAACGGAATCTGCAGCACCAGTAATATCAAGTCGCAACCCGGGTCGATCAGATAAGGCTTTGCCTAACGCCACTAATTTTTCCTGCTCAGTCGCTGGTATTTCCATTACTCCAGCCGGAAACGCGATATATTTAAGGGCATCCGGATCATCTCCCATCACCCCACCTACGAGCCCGCCAACGAGGGAAAACGGGGAAGTCGCAATTTTCTTCAGCAGATTCACTAAGGCATTCCAAATTATGCCGCCATAACTAAATTCCGGATCATCGATATTGCCACTAATTGGAAGATCAATATCAATCAGACCCTTCCGATCTTTCAAAAGCGCGAGAGCGAGAGGAATAGGCAAGGACGTGGCGTCCGGACTCTCAACCTCACTACCCATCGTCATTTGATCAATCAACACCTTATTTTGACCAATCAATTCCTTTTGAGAAAGCTTATAGGCTAGATCTAATGACAACTTGCCTTTATTAATAGGATATCCAGCATATTTCCCCGAGTATGGAGAAATCGTGGTGAGATTCCAATTCTCAAACACCACACTTATATCCGTATAGGCATCTTCGCTCAGAGGATTGATTTGGCCCTTAATTTTAAAGGGCGCATACTTATCGACTTTTCCAGCCAGATCGACATCTGCCTTAGCTAATTGTTGGGAAGAAAGTCCTTTGATCGTTCCGGAAAATTCTTCGATTTTCGTCGCCACATTAGGGGTAATCAAACGATCGGCCATCTGGAGTTGAAGATTATCAATTCGAACGGTCTCTATTTGAACCGGGAGTGGAGGTGTCGATGGCTCTTCATCTTCAGTCGCGAATTCTTCACCTTCTGTCGCTGGTTCGTCAGTCTGGCCAGGTGGGGCAAGAAGACGTGCGATATTGGATTGTCCATCTGGGCCAATTGAAAGTACCACCCCTGGGTTAAGAAGCGCGATCTCTTGGATCTTCACAGTTGTTGGCTCAACATTGAGCAAAAGTCCGTTGACCGAAAAATTTTCCCACTGAAGAAAGGATTTCGAACTTTCCGGATCCACAAAAGCCAATTTTGAGATACCAATAGAACCAGCGTACGTCACCATAGGTTCCGTTTTTGATGCTTCCTGATAATGGGTCTGTCCCACCAAGTTCAAGGCTCCACTCCCAATGGCAAATTGCACAAATGGAGCTAAATACGGCTCAAAAGGTTTGAGTGCAATATCCGTCAGCCCAACCTTCATATCCACGGACAAGGGCTCAATGTTGACCGTGCCTTTGAGCTCGGCTTTCCCCGTCTGATTTAATTGAAACGAAAGATCAATGGGTAGAGGTCGATCCAACGCAGATGAAACCTGCGACGTATGAAAATGGAGCGCCTCAACCAACACACGTGCTGGCTCTTCTGGTTGACGATCTTCCACATCAATGGTGAAATTATTCAAATCCAACTCTTCGACAAGCACGTTCCACGGAACTTCAACCTTCCCTGAATCGGGCTCATCTGTTGGTGGAGAGACCGTGGTTGTCGAATCAGTTGCAGATTCTGTCGGGGCAAATAACGGTTGATAATTCAACGTACCCTCTTTATCAACCCATCCAATAAAGCGAGCATCCCGCGCAACAATCGAGGGAACCGTCACCGACTGCTTAACCACATCAACACTCACATCTTTAATTTCAAAGAGTGGAACCGTAATGACGGGTTCAGACGCACCGGCTTCATGGATCTGAAGATCCTGAACCGTCACATTTCCCTCATTGACTCGAACATCCACTCCGTCAGGAGTCGTCAACACCTCATACTGCCCGTTAACGCTCAAAAGACCTTGCGGAATCCGAAACCGAAATTGATCCTGAACATAGGCAAACAAGGTAGCCAACTGGATCTTTTCAAGCGCCAAGTGACCATCAGAACCAAACGGGTCTAAGGTCAACGTCCCATCCCACAGAATACGCTCGCCATCGCCCAATTCCGCCGACAACGAATACGGATTGGATTGATCTTTTTTCGTGCTGAAATTCTCCAACGTCAGATTAATAGGCACAAGATGAACCACAAACGGAGTGGGTTTCGAGGCATCCTGAAATTCAACCATCCCCTGCTGAATCTGGATTTCCCGAATAAACACCGGCGGCAACCCGGCAGGCTCCTCCGTGGAGGCCTCGGAAAGCTCAACTTCTTGAGGGGCAATGCTCTCATCAGGTGGCTTGCCCAAGTCTGCAAAATTCAGCGACCCATCCGGACGGACAATCGCCAATCCATGGGGTAGGCCCAGACGAATCAGCGCAAAACTATATGCCTGATTCTTTAAAGAAGACAGTGCTTCAAAATCCACGAACAACTCATCAAACCCAGCCAAGGGCGAACCATCAGCCTCCTGAATCGCAAAACCCTTGACCTGCAGTTTAAAAAGAAATGGATTAAACGCAGCCTCTTGGATAGAAACCGGTCGATCTAATTCTTCCGTCAGCATGGGAGGAAGTTTATTGGTGATCGCCCACGGCACAGCCAAAAATCCAACGGCCATGTACAAAACAAACAGCCCGACACACACAAATAGAACAATTTTCAAACTTTTTCTCATGCCTAATTACAGTAAGATGATCGTGTCGATAGCAGAAGGAGCGGAAAACCAACTCCAACCACAAACAATTCTATAGAAACATGGTACGTGCCATGATACAGCGCACCCGCAACCAGAGCTACCCCCTACAAAGATAGGATCGGCACCAGAACGGGTACACTTCAACAAAAGACTTGCCTCTGTTGCTTTATTTTGCAGATTTCGTAATAGTTCCCTCAACACAGAACGTGCAAGCAACAATCATCTGAAATTTTTCTCCATGAGAAACGGTTTCACCCAGAAATTCCACCCGATCGCCGCCATGTGCACGTTACTCTGGTTCTCCGGCCCCACCCCGACCCTGCAGGCCGCACTCGAACCCAAGCTTCCCCAACCACTCATGACATTAGGCACACTTCCGCCGGAAAAAGCCGACGGCCCCTTCCAACATTGGCACCACCGACAAAAATATTTTCTCGTGGTGGGCGTCAACGAAACGGGCCTTCCCGATACAGACCTCCCCTTCACCCAAGTCGATGCCACCGAAATTGCCAAGGCCCTCACCGAACTCGGCTATCAACCCCTCCTCACGGACCAGCCAATCCTCACGGGCAAAGAAGCCACACGAAGCGCCATCATCAAAGCGGTCAAAACTAGTCATCAAGGGAAAAATGAGGATGATATCATTGCCATCTATTTCACCGGCCACGCCTCGGTAGGCACCAAAGATCTCTGGTTGCAAACCTATGGGCAGGACGAACTGGGCGAAGGACAAGGCATTGCCCTTTCCGAGCTCGTCACCCGAACACGCTTTAAGGAAGGCGAGGCGGCCTTTGAGGGAGAATTGGTCATCATCGTCGATACCTGCTTTAGCGGCAAGGGAGCACTTTCCCAATCACTCACGCTGGGTGAGTTAGGGCGCAACACGACCATCTTCTCGGCCGGCACCAGTAAATAACCCCGCCCAAAGGGCGGGGCTTTTGAAGAAATTTAAAACAACTTCATCGAGCAATACATTTGCACAAGGCGTCGTCGAATATCTTCTCGAATAATTCGAAACAGATATTGCTAAGTCGAGGCGATGTGCCATTTCGTCTCATAACCCGTATGGTTTATTCCTTAAGCTGACATGCGCACAGGCAATCACAACCGTGACCGGCCGCCGCGGCCGGCTGAACGTTTCCTCCCCGCCCAAAGGGCGGGGCTTCCACGTTCGTTTTAGTAAACAAGAATCCTATCCCCTGAACGCTCCGGATCTCCCCAAGATGAGCGCCTTTACCTATAGCCTCTTGCAAGCCATGGGACCACAGTGGGGGAAAGCCGATTGGGACGGCGACGGCATGCTCCGCTATGCTGAAATGCAGATTTTTTCGAAAAATCTGCTGCGGGAACTCTGGCAAGCCAAAAAAGTTGATGCGGTCATGGAGCCGGAACTGTTCAATGCCAATCAAGAACAATTTCTAGCCTATCGCCGAGACCAAGTTCGGGTGTTGCACACGCCCTATCGTATCGCCCTGCAAACAGAGGAAATCAATAAAGCCCTAGCCGCACACCTTCAGACCTTAGGAGCCAATTCCAAAGCCAAACCCGAGGTGCCGAAAAAGGCCCAAGACCTCGCGAAAGGGTTGCAACCGGCCCCCGACGATTACTATACCCAGTCTATCCAGGCGACCGCGGAAGGCCGACTGAAAGACGCCAGAACGCTCTTCGCCAAAGCCGATCAACAATCACGCGATCGAGAAGAAGCCGAACAACAAAAACGCTCCGACCTCTATCTCGCCCGAGCTCGTATGGAATCCTACGATGGCAAATTCACCGAAGCTTTTTCGTGGTATCTCCAAGCGGCCAACCTACGTCCACCAAATAATCTGAAGCTCATCAATGAAATAGGCATTGCAGGGATTCGGGCGGGAAACTATCCTGAAGCCGAACCCTATCTTCAACAAGCCTTAGAACAACGAGAAAAAAAGTTAAACCCCGACCATCCCGATATTGGCACCAGTCTCAACAACCTGGCGGCCCTCTATGACTCCCAAGGGAAGTATGCTGAGGCCGAGCCCCTCTATCAGCGCAGTTTTTGGATTTTCTATGGAAGCCTTGGACCCGAACATCCCAATGTGGCTACCGTATTGAACAATTACCAGAATTTTTTAAATACCAGTGGGCAAGCCTCTGATGAACAGACGGTCATTCAGAAATTGCAACAGGCTAGGTCATCGATCAATACCCAATCCCAAATGGACCAGGCGCCATAATTCATGAGGAATTCCTATGCCATCTCAGAC
This sequence comes from Nitrospirales bacterium, assembly GCA_965248225.1. GTDB lineage: Bacteria > Nitrospirota > Nitrospiria > Nitrospirales > UBA8639 > Nitrospira_E. The sequence goes on along the minus strand of CBDFIV010000015.1, from coordinate 363,844 downwards.
TAAACGCCCTATTCGTTTCCCCTACGAAACGCTACTTCTCGGCCTGTTGCTGATTGGGTTGTCCTGTACCCTCGTTTCGTGCGATCCGGAAGATGAGATAAACGACTATTTTGCGCAAATGGGCCTCACCCGGTTAGCCATCTTACGAACGGACGTCCAGCCCGGCACCCTCATTCTCACTCGCGGAAGTGAAGCCTTTCTTGGCGATCATATCCTGGACTATGTGGACCAGGAAGCTGACCCGGACCATAGTTACGGCGCCTTCGGCGGCTCAGCTAAGGATGAGGTCGATGCGGTGTTGCGTCGCTTCCATAGCAAGACCCAACTTTCCGCCAAGATGGCCCTAGAATTTCTGGTGAGTGTGTTTCGCCTGAAACCACGTGTGGACATAGGCTTGACTGGCACCGTGACTATCGACATGCCCGATGCCAAAGTACGAAAGATGAAGGTGGCGAGTTTGGAAAAGTTTCTCACCCGGAAAGATTCCCGCCTGTTTCGCACGAAAGTACGAGATTGGACGAGGCGTGGGTTGACGCCTTACGTCGCTTATGAAGTGTTTCGAGCTAAATCCCTGAAAATTGTGGCCAAGGAAGGGAAAGACCTCGCGCCTTCCCTGAAAGTAGGAGCGGCGGTTCATTTACCCGTAGAAGTCGAGGGAAGCGTGGCCTACAAAAAAACGGCAGGTAATACTCTGACGGTGGCTGGTGATCGCTATGTGGCCTTTGCCGTGAAAGCCGCCCGGCTGCTGCCAGGAAAGACGGCTGACTCAGTGATGGTGGATCGCACCCAATTTCTGAAACCTAAAGAATGGGGCATTAAATCCGCTGGCACCGACGACCAATTCGCTGCACCATTGGCCAAAGACTTCGCCCCCATCACCCTTCAATCCAGATTGCTGCCTGAATTCTAACACCGAAAAAATTGTCTCCGGGAAGTGTCTCTCCAAAAACTCCATTGAACATCCTGAATTTGTAGAGACGTCCCGGTGGGACGTCTATCCCCTAGACCCCAACCACCAAACACCGGCTGCCCAACCATCGTGGTGGACGCTCAGATAAACCGGCAGCTTATCCGAGCACAGCAAGTTAGCCTGCCTTCCCGTAGTTTGCAAACACCGCACCCCCTTGCCATCTTCCCATTTTTCTCTTAAGATGTTACATGATTGATTTTTTTCATTACGTGGTTAAATATGGCCCTGAATATCAGAAATCCTGAAACTGAGCAATTAGCCGCGTCCCTTGCCAAGGAAACCGGTGAAAGTAAAACCGAAGCCGTGACCAAGGCCCTAAAAGACCGCCTCTTACGGGTGAAACAGCGGAAGGCTCGTCGCCGCCTGGCTGATGAGTTAGATGAAATTGGCAAACATTGCGCTGCCCTTCCTCTTTTAGATGCTCGCTCCGCTCAAGACATTCTGGGGTACGACCAGGATGGCCTCCCTCGCTCGTGATCGTTGATACCTCGGCCATTTTGGCTATTCTGGGTGACGAACCAGAACGTCGTCGATTCACCGAAGCCATTGAGGCCGCTGATGAATGTCTCATGTCGACCGCCAGTTTTGTGGAAGCCTCGCTCGTACTTGAGGTCCGACAAGGGTATGAAGGCTTGCGAGACCTCGATCTTCTTCTGGCTAAAGCTGTCGTGGAGTTTGTGCCGGTTGACCTGGAACAGGCTCAGGTCGCACGGAAGGCTTTTCGACAGTATGGGAAAGGCCGCCACCCGGCCAAACTGAATTTCGGGGATTGCTTTTCTTATGCCTTAGCTATCGTGACCAATTCTCCGCTCCTCTTTAAGGGAAATGACTTTTCCCAAACCGATGTCATTTCAGCGGTGTAGTCGGCCAATCTCTTCCATAGTCTTCTCTTCCTCCATGCTCTTTCTGACCTCCCAATTGCTTGACAGTAGGCAAGCCCTTCTCTATTGTCTTGAGTTTGTTTAAAATAGCTATTTTACTATAGGACCGCCTTCTGTGTTTACGACACTAACAGACAAAATCGAGAACGTTTTCAAGCAGTTACGCGGCCAAGCCGTGCTCACTGAACAGAATATTACCGACGCCTTGAAAGAGGTGCGGCTGGCTCTGCTGGAAGCTGACGTTAACTTTAAGATCGTTAAAGACTTTATTGAGAAGGTTCGGGAAAAGGCCGTTGGCCAAGACGTCCTCAAGAGCCTGACCCCGGCGCATCAGGTCGTCAAGGTTGTGTGGGAAGAATTGCGCGACCTCTTGGGCCACGAGCACAGTGCCCTACACCTGTCTTCCCAGCCACCAACAGTCATCATGATGGTGGGGCTTCAAGGATCTGGGAAAACCACCACAACCGGTAAACTCGCGAACTATTTTAAAGCGGATGGGAAACGTGTCCTCCTTGTGGCGGCTGATCCCCGCCGCCCAGCCGCTGGCGAACAACTAGCCTCACTAGGGACCGACCTGGACGTCCCCGTCCATCGCGGCACGAATGAGGGACAACCTGGCGCGCAAGCGGTGCAAACCTGCAAAGATGGGGTTGCCCGTGCCCGTGAGCATGGCTACGACGTCGTATTACTCGATACGGGTGGTCGCCTGCATATCGATGAAGAATTGATGCAGGAGTTGGTGGATATCCAAACTGGTGTCCAACCTCAGGAAATGCTGCTCGTCGCTGATTCCATGACCGGCCAGGAAGCCGTGTCTGTTGCAGAACGCTTTAATGAAACGCTGGGGCTGACCGGGGTTATCTTGACCAAGGTCGAGGGTGATGCCCGAGGTGGGGCTGTCTTGTCTATTCGGGCGGCAACTGGCAAACCCATTAAGTTCTTGGGCGTGGGCGAAAAGCTTGATGCATTAGAGCCATTTTTCCCAGATCGCATGGCCTCGCGTATTTTGGGCATGGGCGATGTGTTGACCTTGATCGAGAAGGCTCAGGAGAACTTTTCGCAAGAACAAGCGCAGGCATTGCAAAAAAAGGTGTCCAGTAATACTCTGACGTTGGAGGATTTTCGCGACCAAATTCAGCAGGTGAGTAAACTGGGATCCTTGGACCAGATTATTGACATGCTGCCTGGTGGCCAAAAAATCAAAAATATGATGGGCTCTGCTGGCGCTGGCAATGGCGCCGTCCCTGAAAAAGAGATGAAGCGGGTGGTGGCCATGATCGATTCCATGACCCCCAAAGAACGGCGGGATCATACGATTCTCAACGGAAATCGCAAAAAACGTATCGCCAAAGGGAGCGGAACATCCGTTCCTGAAATCAATAGGCTTATCAAACAGTTTTTGGATGCTCGCCGGATGATGAAATCATTAGTTGGCGGGCAAGGGGGCTTCGGAAAGAAGAAAAAGCGAGGGAAGCTGATCCGGGCAATCCATGCTCGGTAAGTCGGGGAAGGTTGTCCAATAGCCCTCGTTTTTTATGGGTTCATTTTTCACTAGAGGAGAATGCCAGTGGCAGTTCACTTACGGTTAACACGGATGGGTCGGCATAAACGGCCATTTTATCGGGTCGTCGCCGCCGATTCTCACATGAAGCGGGACGGACGGTTTCTTGAAATCATTGGGACCTATGACCCCTTAAAGGAAACTGACAAAGCCTCATTCAAGGAAGATCGCGTACTCGATTGGCTTCAAAAAGGTGCACAACCTACGGATTCGGTTCGAGCCTTATTACGACGAACTGGCGTATACACAGCCTTAGCAGAATCAAAGAAACTCGCGAAGGCCTAACACTGGTTACGTGAGGGCGTGGCACAGTCGCCACGATAAATTCAGCGTGAGAAGGATTCACAAAATTGGCTCCGGCATTGAGTTCTACGCCTCCAACGACTGATTCTCTGGTGACCATTGGGCGAATCTTGAAGCCCTTCGGGGTCCGAGGCGAGGTAAAAGTGGAGTCCTTGTCCGATGTCCCTGGACGGTATGAGGGATTACAGACGGCTTATCTCACTCTTCCGCATGAGGGAGCCACGCCAGAAGTCATCACCGTAACTCAAGTTCGAAAAGTCACGGCTGGCTATCTTATGACCTGTTCTGCGTTTGCGACACCGGAAGAGGCGGCTCATTATCGTGGGGCATGGATTCAGATTCCCATGAGTGCCGAACTCCACCGGGCCCCTGATACGTTTTATCAATTTGAATTGATCGGACTCCGAGTTGACGATCCTGATGGACAAGAAATGGGAACGGTAGCAGAAATTTTGGAATATCCGCAGCATCATGTACTCGTGGTACGTAATCAAGACGCCGAGTTTCTCATTCCTCTTAATCGACGAACCATTGAGAAGATTGATTTAGATAAGCAGTCTTTGCACCTTGTCTCCAAGGAATGGTGGGATATTCATCATGCATTGTGACCTTCTCACCGTCTTCCCTGAGCTGATTCAGTCAGTAGGAGCCCAGAGCATGATGAAGCGGGCCCAGGACAAGGGTCTTCTCAGGCTTCAGGCCCATAATCTTCGCGACTATACCGATGACCCCCATCGCTCGACTGACGATACGCCCTTCGGCGGTGGTGGTGGAATGGTCATGAAGGCCGAACCCATTTTCCTTGCCATTGAGGCCATTCAAAAAGCTTGCGGAGAGATTCGCATTCTCCTTCCCTCGCCCCAAGGCATTCGCTTTTCACATGGATTGGCCTTGGAGTTGAGCCGGGAAACTCGACCACTGGTATTTATTTGCGGGCATTATGAAGGGATCGACGAGCGGGTGCGTACCCATTTATCGGTTGAGGAAATCTCCCTAGGCGATTATGTGGTGACTGGAGGCGAACTTCCTGCCCTCATGATGATTGATGCCGCCATGCGGCATATTCCTGGGGTCCTAGGTGATCCCCATTCTGCCCAACAGGAATCTTTTGTTGAATCATTATTGGATTATCCTCATTTTACCCGGCCTGCTGACCTTCGAGGCCAGTCAGTTCCAGACGTGCTGCTTTCTGGCAACCATGAAGCCATTCGTCGATGGCGACGGAAAGAATCCCTGCGCCAGACCTTGCTCAAACGCCCTGATTTATTGGATCATCATCCGTTGAATACAGAAGACCACCAACTTTTAGAAGAAATTGAACATGACTATACCTCGGCGGAGTGCGATCCGCAGAGACCTTGAAGGAGGAAGGCACGCATGAATCAGTTAGAACGCTTAGAACAATCGTATGTCACAGAGCCAGCACCATTTTTTGAAATTGGTGATACCGTCCGGGTGAAAGTTCGTGTGGTAGAAGCACGGGCCTCAGGCAAAAAGAAAACCCAAGAAGAGGAAAAAGAACGGATCCAGGTCTTCGAAGGCCTGGTGATCGCTCGAAAACACGGAAAAGTGTCCGAAACGTTTACCGTTCGTAAAATCTCATTTGGCGTTGGGGTTGAACGAATTTTCCCTGTGCATTCCCCAAACCTGGCTGGCATTGAAGTCGTCCGAAAAGGAAAAGTTCGTCGCGCCAAGCTGTACTATATTCGTGACAAAAAAGGCAAAGCGGCAAAAATTTCCGAGCGAGAATTTTCGCGAACGCCAAAAGTCAGCAAAGTGGCAACAGCCAAGGCTGTCGAGGAACCGCCAGCAGAAGATACCAGCAGCACTGAAGCCTCGCAATAGGACCGCGCGCGCAAGGGCTCCTTGCTATCTAAGCTTGGCTATCTCAACTCGAGAAACCAGTATGGGACCGACGGACTTTTTCGAGACATCCGCCTGGGCCTGTGGGTTTCGACGAATCGCCGGACTGGATGAAGCTGGCCGTGGGCCGTTGGCCGGACCAGTCGTGGCGGCGGTTGTCATTCTCCCTCGACGTTGCACCCTAGATGTTTTGGACGACTCCAAACTCCTATCAGCTGCCCAACGCCAATCCCTCTTTACCTCTATTACCAGCCATGCGCGAGATTGGGGAATCGGGATCGCCTCGGAGCATGAAATCGACCGGTTAAATATTCTAGGCGCCACCCGGTTAGCGGGATATCGCGCCATCAAAGATCTTGACGCTCCCCCGGACTACCTGATTCTTGATGCTCTCCTCATTCCTACCATTCACATTCGTCAACGACCTGTGATCAAAGGCGATCAACTCTCAGTCTCCATTGCGGCTGCCTCCATTTTGGCCAAAGTGACTCGAGATCGTATTATGGATACCTATCACGAACAATTTCCTGACTATCAGTTTCATCTCCATAAGGGCTACCCCACTCCCGAACACCTGAAACGACTCCGTCAATTTGGCCCCTGCCCAGGGCATCGACGAAGTTTTCGTCCCGTTCAAGCTTGCCTGAAGGTCTAACTCACGCGATGCTGTCACCATCCCAAGCCTTTGGGCAGCTCGCAGAAAACCTCGCTGAACACATGTTACGGAAAAAGGGCTATCGTATTGTGGATAAAAATCTGCGATTGGCTGGAGGAGAATTGGACCTGATCGCCGAATACCAAGGCACTCTGGTATTCATTGAAGTCAAAGCCCGACGTGGCGACGAATTCGGGGGAGCACCGTATGCCATCAGCACTCGCAAAAAGCAGCAGATCATCAAATTGGCCCTGTGCTATCTTGCCAAACACCAGCTAACAAACAAACAGTGCAGATTTGATGCTATTCTGGTAATGGGGACCCAGGAAAATTCGCCTCAAGTCACTCATATCGAACAAGCATTTGAGGTTCCCAGCTCAACCTGGCAAGGGTAAATTAACAGAACGGACTTCGGGATCAGTCAAATACATCCGATCCGTTCGATCATCCGCCGCTTATCGTGGAAGATGATCGAATGACCAATAGTCCATTTTCCTTCATCACGTTCGGACTTCCATGATTCAGTTATTTCACGTCACCAAATATTATGAAGGTTGCCTAGCGCTTTCTGACATCTCGCTTCGAATTGAGAAAGGCGAATGCGTCTTACTCACGGGCCCCAGTGGAGCCGGCAAAACATCGTTACTCAAACTGATCTTCGGGGCAGAACACCCGGATGATGGGCAAATTCTTGTCCAAAATCGCAATATTGCGAGACTCCGGCGAGCCGATGTGCCCTATCACCGACGAACAATGGGGTTTGTCTTGCAAGATTTCAAACTCCTTCCCCACCGGACTGTCTTTGAAAATGTCGCACTCCCCTTAATCATCCGAGGCTTATCTTCATTTGAATCACGGAGAAAAGTCATTGAAGCACTACGCGCTGTCGGCATGGAGCATAAACAAACGACCCAGGCCTCCGTACTCTCGGCCGGAGAACAACAACGGGCCTGTATTGCCCGAGCCATTGTGAATAGCCCCATTATTTTATTGGCTGACGAACCGACCGGCAATTTAGATCCTCAACTCACCACTGAAATAGCTGCACTCTTCAAGGCCATCAACGCACGTGGCACGACGGTCATGATGGCCACCCACAATCGGCAGGTCGTAGAACAATTGAATGGCAGGGTCTTGCGACTTGAATCTGGCCACCTGCTCTCCGATCAAGGAGCCTACACGTGAAGCGCCTTTGGTATTTTGCCCGAGAGGCGTTTATGAGTCTCCGGACACATCAAGCCAGCACGATAATTGGCATCATCACAACAGCCTTCACCCTCACCAGTTTTGGGACATTTCTCCTGCTGTACCACAATGTGCACAATTTAATTGGCCGGGTCCAAACGAATATTCAAATTATCGTCTATCCCAACGATGCCATCGAACCGCAACAACTCCAAATTCTTACAAAATCCATTCAAGATGACCCGGCCATTGATTCGCTCAGATTCATTTCTAAACAAGAGGCCCTAAAGGATTTCAAACAGCAGTTTCCAGATGAAGCCTATTTATTGGAAGGACTGGGCACGAGCCCATTTCCTGCCTCACTCGAGCTGAATTTGGCCAAGACCATTCCCTCTACCGACGTGGTCTCCAATCTCGTCAATCATTTACAACAGAATCCCAATGTGGACCGAGTCCGATACAATCGTGACTGGATCGAACGATTGACTCTGGTGATTTCGTATATGGAGATCGGGGCTTTGATTGTAGGAGGCGTCCTCGCATTAGCGTCGATCACGATTATCGCCAACACTGTGCAGCTCGCCTTTTATACCCGCCAAGAAGAAATTGAAATTTTGCGGCTCATTGGAGGCACGAATCTCTTCATCAGCATCCCTTACCTCATTGAAGGAGCAGTGATTGGAGGGCTAGGCGGCGGGATCGCCTTAGGTTTTCTACGAGGTGGATTCGAATTTTTCAAACATAAAACGCAAACGCTCAGCATCATTGGAGGATTTTCATCGATCATTGAATTTTTCCCATTTTCCCTTTCACTGCTCCTCATTGCCGGGGGAATCTTGTTAGGATGTATCGGTACCCTCACGAGCATGTACGGATGGATGCGGTTTCGGCTATGACGGTTATTCGAAAACTATTCATGACGGCCATGTGCTTGCCTCTCTTGGTCTCGTTCTGGGTTATCGACCCAGGATACGGGGCCAAACCTTCATCCATTGAAAACGAAATGTCTCAAGAGCGCAAACGCCTTGAGCAACTACAGAAAAAAATCGCAGAATCAAAAAGAAAAGCCACCAAAGCAAAAAAACAGCATGGGTCGGTTCTCAAAAACATTGAAAAGCTTGACCAGCGTCTCTATCGCAAAAAGAAAGAACGGAACCGAATCGACACGAAAATCAAAGAAAAAGACCAGGAATTGGCCCATCTCAGTACCAACATCACTGCCCTTGAGGAAAATCTTCAGACACACCGAGACGCCGTGACCGCTCGGCTTCGATTGCTCTATATCGAAGGCCGCACCGGCTATCTCAAAACGCTGTTTACCTCGGAAACATTTGCCAAGGCCGCCAATCGCATGGATTATATTTCGTGGGTAGCTCAACGAGAGCATGTTCTTGTCCGACAATTTCAAGAAGATCTCACCCAGCTCCAACTTCTGATGGACCAACAAGCTCATGCGCGAGAAACCTTGCTGGCGTTAAAGGGTGAAACCCAACATACCATCCAGGAAATTTCCGGACTCAAACGAAAGAAGCGCACCGTGCTGGTGAGTCTTTCCAAAGAAAAAAATACCCATGAACGCACAGTGGAAGATCTCAAGCGATCAGCAGAACAAGTCGACAGTCTGCTCAAAGCCCTCGACCGGCGATTTCAATTAGCGCAATCAAAATTACGGAAAAGGCCTGGCAAGATTCCCTCTCTTGGCTCTTTTCTTTGGCCGGCGAAAGGAAAGGTGGTATCATTCTTTGGACGGCAAAAGCATCCAACATTTGATACCTATGTCACTAAAAAAGGCATTGAAATACAAGCGCGCGAAGGGAGTCCGATTCGATCAGTCTCTGCCGGGAAGGTCGTGTATGCCGATTGGTTGAAAGGCTATGGGCTCGTCGTCATCGTGGATCACACCAATGGGTTCTATTCACTCTATGCTCACGCCTCAAAACTGTTGGTGGCCGAAGGGAACGCGGTCACGGTAGGACAAATGATTGGGCATACCGGTGAAACTGGGGTGACCGATGACGGTACCCTCTATTTTGAATTACGAAAAGGCACAACACCAATCGATCCGCTCAAATGGCTGGCAAAGCGATAATCGAATAACTGAAAGAAGGAAACCACATGGCCAAAGAACGATTTTCGACTGTCCTCATTTCTGGTCTCACCTTAACCGCCATTCTCTTTGTCGGGATTTTCATCGGAAAAGGGGGAGACCGAACGGGACATGCCAGCGAATCTTACGAAGAACTGCAAGTGTTTGCCGAGGTTCTCTCTCAAGTGAAAAAACATTATGTCGAGGAAACCAAAACCAAAGATTTAGTACAGGGTGCTCTGCGAGGCATGCTGGCCGGGCTTGACCCGCATTCCTCTTTCATGACTACCGATATGTTTAAAGAAATGCAGGTGGAAACCAAGGGAGAATTTGGTGGCTTGGGCATTCAGATTGGTATTAAGGACAATCGCCTCACGGTCATCGCGCCCATTGAAGATACGCCAGCCTTTGCCGCTGGCATTCAATCGGGAGACACCATCATTAAAGTCGACGAAACTCCGACCAAAGATTTGACGCTGATGGAGGCCGTTCAGCATATGCGCGGGCCACGAGGAACGTCAGTCAGCTTGACGGTCTTCCGTGAGGGAATGGAAGAACCATTAGTCTTCACGATCACCAGAGATATCATCAAAATTCAAAGTGTGCGGTCGAAGCTTTTAGAAGGAAACGTGGGCTATGTCCGACTCAGTCAATTTCAGGAAGCCTCGGCTGAAGATTTAACAAAAGCATTAGAAGGTTTAACTGCGAAAGAGATTCAAGGGTTGATTCTGGATCTGAGGAATAACCCAGGTGGCTTGCTCACCGCAGCCGTCGGGGTCTCTGAACAATTCCTGGAAGCTGGTCGTCTGGTTGTCTCGATTCAAGGTCGCAACGAAAAAAAGATTGAATACCGGGCTGGAGCCAACAGCAAACATTATGAATATCCCATGATCGTGCTCATCAACCATGGCTCGGCGAGTGCTTCGGAAATCGTCGCTGCCGCCATGCAAGACTGGGGAAAGGCCGTCGTCATTGGGACCACCAGCTTTGGGAAAGGTTCGGTCCAGACCATCCTCCCGCTCTCAGACGGCTCAGGACTGCGCTTAACCACGGCTAAATATTATACCCCCGAGGGTAAGTCTATTCATTCAATCGGGGTTCAACCAGATATTGTCATCGACCCCAAGGCCATTCAGGTTGCTAAGCAGGAAGCGACAGGAGGGGAAAAAGGCGGGAAGAACTCAACCACGACAGTAGCCAAGCCTCCTAAACCGAAGAGCAAGGAACCGGCCACCCCAGAAGATCCAAATGCACCTCAACCTGTTCCACCAGAAGACGTACAATTACTCAAGGCAGTGGAAATGCTGAAATCGTGGAAAGTTTTCAAGAAGCTTCGGACAGCAGCTTAAACAGTAAGGAGTGAAAAGGAAGAAGTAGGGAGCAGGGAAGAAAAGCAACTAAATTTTCTTCAGCTTACCTTTTTATATTTCACCCTTCTAAAATTTAAGGACAATGGCCGTGTTCGTTTTCGTAATGCCATCAATTCCACGAATGCGGACCATCACCAAATCGTTTAATTCTTCTAAGGTTTCCGCTTCGACTTGAGCAATTAAATCGTGAGGCCCTGTCACAGGATACACAGATTGTACGCCTTGAATCCTTGTCAAAGTCTTATACGCACTTTTGGTATGATTCCCTGTTGTATCAACTAGCACAAATGCGGAGATCGCCATAAGATATTGATCCTTCCAAATGTCTGGGCTGTTCGTTGTTGCCTACTTCCACTCATGGTCTTGTCGGTCAAAACTAGACCGTGGTGAAATCCCTGTTCCGCCACCTTTTCCAATAAACCGTTATTCTTGCTGAAAAACTGATCGTTTGCTCCGAATGGCTTCCAAAATTTCGTCACTACGGCCTCCTAACCCAGGAAGCGTCTGAAGAAGATGCGATTGTGCCAGCGCTTCCAAATCGTCCCATGTCGTCATGCCTAATCGAAAAAATAAATCGTGGACGATTGGTTCCGAAAACCCAGGAAGATTCACCCATTCCCTGACGGTATCAGGCAGAGGCGTTTTGAGTTCTTCATAGGCACGGATCCGACCTGTCGCAAGAAACTCCTGGATTTTAAGTTCTAACTCCTTGCCAATCCCAGGGATCGTCCGCAATTCTCCCCGTTCGGCATACCCACCGACTTCTTCTTGGAGATTCCGAAGCGAATCAGCGGCACGTTGGTAGGCTTTCACTTTATAGGGGTTTTCAGCTCGTGAGGCCAACACCCCAGCCATTGAAGCAAACAAAGCCGCTAGATCTTGATTGACGTTATTCATTGAACAACCAAAGGAAAGTGTCTCAGTATCAAGTGGTTCAGGGAGGATATCACAAACCCTCAAATGTCATTGTATGCCATACCCACACATCAAAACTAGTTCACCACGATAAGTCTTTCGCCCTATGCCCAAAGGCGATTCAAGCTCACCATGAACTATTTCATTGACAAGAATTTCAGATGTCCCGTAGGATGATTTCCCGCGTTCATACGCCTTTGATTATGTATTCCTTAGACCATCATGATGAAGATTATTGTCAATGGAGACGAGCAAGAATATAAGGACCCACTTACAGTCACCACTCTTCTCCAAGAATTGAATTTACAAACGGAACAAGTGGCCGTAGAAATCAATCTTACCATCCTGGACCGCTCCAATTTTCCAACTTGGAATCTTCATGAAGGTGATAAGGTAGAAATTTTAAGCTTTATCGGCGGCGGATCTCCACAACCAAGATACTGACGAGGCAGAAAACAAGATGACCCATGATACTAAAAACGACCCCTTAATCATTGCAGGGCGTGAATTTCGTTCCCGCCTTTGGGTGGGAACAGGGAAATATAAAGATTTCGAAGAAACACGTCTTGCCATTGAAGCTTCAGGAGCCGACGTCGTCACCGTGGCTGTGCGCCGCGTCAATATCACCGATAAGCATTCGGAAAATTTATTGGATTATATTGATCCGAAAAAATACACTATCCTCCCCAATACTGCCGGTTGTTATACGGTGGAGGACGCGGTCCGATATTCTCGTCTAGCCCGCGCCGCAGGTGTTTCGGACTTGGTGAAGCTGGAAGTGATCGGTGATGAACGCACGTTATTTCCGGATACCGCCGGTCTCATTGAAGCGGCAAAAATTCTCATTGCGGAAGGGTTTATCGTCCTCCCATACACGAACGATGACCCCATCGTGGCCAAAAAACTCATGGACATTGGGTGCCCAGCTGTCATGCCACTGGCCGCTCCCATTGGCTCAGGACTGGGCATTCGCAATCCCTATAACCTTAAAATTATCATGGAAACGGTGAACATACCCGTCATTGTGGATGCTGGAGTTGGCACGGCGTCAGATGCCGCCTTGGCAATGGAATATGGTGCGGACGCGGTCCTCATGAATACCGCCATTGCTGGCGCCAAGGACCCAATCATGATGGCCAAGGCCATGCGGTACGGGGTGGATGCCGGGCGATTAGCCTTCAAAGCCGGCAGAATACCTCGGAAGCTCTATGCCACTTCCAGTAGCCCGATTGAAGGCATGTTGTAACAAACCGGGAATGCCCGTCTCCTCCCTCCCTCGCTTCTACCTTCTCACAGATCGACACAACACTTCTCAGCGCCCAATTTCCTCGGTCATCAGCCAAGCCGTTGATGCGGGAATCCGCCTCGTCCAAATTCGTGAAAAGGATCTAGATACCCAGCCATTAATCGATCTGGTTCAACACCTCATGCCTCTAATCAAGCGGCATCAAGGGACAGTGTTATTGAATGATCGAATTGATCTCGCAATGGCCCTCGATGTCGATGGCGTACATCTTCGTTCCGACAGTCTTCCACTTCCCCTTGCTCGCCGTTTGTTAGGCCACGAAAAACTAATCGGAATCTCAGCTCATTCAGTAGAGGACGTACGAAAGGCAGAAGGTGACGGTGCCGATTTTATCGTGTTGGGTCCGATTTTTGAGACTCCTTCAAAGCGCATGTACGGGCCACCATTGGGCCTTCACACCCTTGAGGCCGCTTGTCGAACCAGTCGGCTGCCTATTTTTGCTATTGGCGGGCTCAATCCCACGCACGTGCCATCGGTTCTCGCCTCCGGGGCCTATGGAGTCGCCGTCATTTCCGCCATTCTCCAAGCGCCCAGCATTGCTGAGAGCACTAATGAATTTCTTTCACAGCTTCCCTAATTTATCAATAAGACCCCCACGCATCCCTTCACGGCTTTTGGTTGACCCTATTTTTTTTTGAGTGGTACAATTCCAGCACTGAGAATTTTCATGATTTCCCGTTCACATCTCTAAGCACTCTAAACGTGGGACAGTCCCTCAAAGGGGTTATTGTCTGGATCGTTGGAGGAGTTGTACAAACGGACTGAGACGCTTATGGGAATAAGAAAAGCCGACGACCCTACCCGCGAAATTCAAAATTTGCGGTCTCAGCTGGAGTCTTTAGAACTTGAAAGACAACAGCATCATGAATCTCGCCACCAGCTTAATCAAACACAACAGAAAAATGATCGGTTGGGCTCAAGTCTTCAAGAGGCCAAGAAACAAATAGAAGCCCTTCGAAAAGAAGTAGAAAAATTAACGGCCCCCCCTTCCACCTTTGCCATTTATTACGGCTCCAATTCGGATGGAACCATTAATATCTCACTGGGCGGACGAAAATTGCGCGTCAATCTCCATCCCTCGATTCCATTAGATTCTCTCAAAACAGGGCAAGAAGTCATTTTGAATGAAGGGCTGAATGTGATTGAAGCCCGGGGATACGATCCACAAGGAGAAATTGTCCATCTCAAACATTTACTCGATGATGGACGGGCAGTTGTCAGCTCCCACTTGGATGATGAGCGAGTGGTCGAAATTTCTGACGGGCTCAAACAACACCAACTGAGCGTAGGCGATCATCTCTTGTTCGAATCCCGATCAGGGTATCTCACCGAAAAACTGCCGAAAGGTGAAATGGAAGAGCTGGTCATTGAAGAGGTTCCAGATATTAACTATGATCACATTGGCGGCCTCGAAAAAGAATTGGAACAGGTAAAAGACGCCGTTGAGCTCCCCTTTCTCCATCCCAAGCTTTTTGCCGAGCATCAATTATTGCCACCTAAAGGCATACTCCTTTACGGCCCTCCTGGGTGTGGGAAAACTTTAATTGCCAAGGCCGTCGCAAATTCCATCGCCAAAAAGCTCTGGCATCTTCAAGGCAAAGACATTCGCAGTTATTTTCTCCACATTAAAGGGCCAGAACTCCTGAATAAATATGTGGGAGAATCCGAACGACAAATTCGAGAGGTGTTTGCCAAAGCCAAAGAAAAATCCTCACATGGCCATCCGGTCATTATCTTCTTTGATGAAATGGATGCCTTATTTCGTACAAGGGGAACGGGCATTTCTTCAGACATCGAGTCGACGATTGTCCCGCAATTTCTTGCCGAGATTGATGGCGTAGAAAGTCTTCGTGATGTCATTGTCATTGGCGCCAGCAACAGACAAGATTTAATTGACCCCGCCGTCTTACGGCCTGGCCGACTGGACATTAAAATCAAGATCCCTCGACCAGACAAAGATGGCGCAAAAGATATACTTGGGAAATACCTGGTGGCCGACCTTCCTTTTTCTGAATCTGCGATGACGGAACTGAACCTGGATCGCACAGCTTACGTGCAGCATCTTATCGAAACCACAGTAGAAGCCATGTATGCGAAAACCGAAGAAAATCAATTCCTCGAAGTGACCTATGCGAATGGAGAAAAAGAAACCATTTATTTCAAGGATTTCTCCAGCGGTGCGATGATTGAAAGTGTCGTCTCACGTGCCAAAAAGATCTCAATCAAACGCACCATTTCCGGCGGAGAGAAGGGACTCACCACCGAAGATTTCCTGCAAGCCACTCAAGAAGAATTCAAAGAGCAAGAAGATTTGCCGAATACGACGCACCCGGATGATTGGGCGAAGATTGCTGGGAAAAAAGGCGAGAAAATCATTCACGTGAGGACCCTCACCGTTGATGAAGATTCTGAATCACGCGAAATTGAAACAATGAACGTCGGTCACTATTTTTAAGCGACCCTTTCCGCATGAGATGAGGTTTCTTTGCTGCGCATTCTTGGAACGGAAACTGAATACGGGATCATCGCCCGCTCTCCTCACAACCCTGATCCTGTCGACAATTCCTTTCGCCTCATCAGTCACTGCCCTCGCCTTCCGGCACCCGCGGCCCTGTGGGATTATGAAAACGAAAATCCTTTCTTGGATGCCAGGGGCTTTACAGTAAAAGGCGAACCCGAACGTCCGGGAGTCAGCTACAATCGCCAACTCAATAAAATTCTCCCGAATGCCGGGCGCTTATACGTTGACGGCGCCCACCCCGAATATGCCACCCCCGAATGCAGCAATCCACGCGAACTCGTCGCCTATGAACGAGCTGGAGATACCGTCGTCGCCGAATGTCTCGCACGCCTGAACAGCAGTTTTGGAGAAAATGAATTTCTGGTCTACCGGAACAATTCTGACGGGAAAGGCAATAGCTTCGGGTATCATGAAAATTATCTCATTTCTCGCAAGGTTCCATTTGAGCATATCGCCGAAGCCCTGCTGCCGTTTTTTGTGTCACGCCAAATTTTTTGTGGCGCAGGTAAAGTCGGGGCGGAGAACGGGACAGACCCCACGTCGTATCAACTATCGCAACGCGCCGATTTCCTAGAATGCTTGTACGATCTCAACACCATGGTCCATCGTCCCATCATCAATACACGAGACGAACCGCATACCCAACAATCTCAATATCGTCGGCTCCACGTCATTGTTGGAGACGCCAATATGAGCGAAGTCTCGACCTTTCTCAAAGTCGGGACCACCGCCATCATTATAGATATGTTAGAACATGATGGAGATCTCCCCCATATTGAATTAGCCGATCCCGTCAACGCGATCAAACAGGTGTCTCGGGATCTCACCGTCAAGACTTCCTTATCACTTCAGAACGGGCGCCATATCACGGCGGTGGCCATCCAACAGGCATTTCTCAACGCGGCTCACGATTTTTATACGACCCGCGAATTATCCCCCATCACCAAAGAAGTCTTAATTCGCTGGGAATCAGTTCTTGAACAACTCGCCCAGGACCCCACCGAGCTCAACCGAGAAATCGATTGGGTCGCCAAACGCGCCCTAATGGAGTCCTATATGGATCGGAAGCACTGCTCCTGGGAAGACCCGCGTATTGCCATGATGGACCTACAATATCACGATGTACGTCCGACCAAAGGGTTGTACTACACCTTGGAACGAACGGGAAAGATAGAGCGGCTCACGCACGATGAAGAAATCCAGCGCGCCATGCATCACGCTCCAGCCCAGACCCGCGCATACTTTCGAGGGGCCTGTCTTCAACGATTTCCTCAACAGGTCTATGGTATGAGTTGGACCTCGGTTTTACTTGAAGCCGCAGATGCCACGATCAAGCGCATTCCTCTCATGGACCCTTATCGAGGCACGCAATCACTCACTCAAGAGCTCTTTCAGGACATTGACTCAGTTGATCAGTTATTATCACGCCTCAATCCGTAACCAGACCATGTTCACAATACGTTAACCAGACTTAAGCCAACATGAACGCTGATAACAATCCATTTCCAGGTTTTTCTTTTGATCCATGTTCAAGCTTTTATCAATTTCTGGCCACCCAACGACCAGAATTATTGCCCATGGCTCGATGGGGCACGCTCCCTATTCAACAAGGATCAAGCGACATTCCTCTTTCTCACCGACTTCCTCCCTGGCCTCATGGCACAACAGTTCTGGCGTTTACCTACCAAAACGGTGTCTTAATCGCCGGAGACCGTCGTGCCACCGAAGGATTTCAAATTGCCGCCAATCGAATGGATAAGGTGTTTCAAACCGACGAATTTTCAGCCATGGCGATCGCCGGAGCTGCCGGGCCTTGCGTGGAAATGGCAAAACTGTTTCGAATTGAGCTCGAGCATTATGAAAAACTCGATGGAAAACCCCTAACATGTGAAGGAAAAGCCACCAGACTGGGATACATGGTCAAAGCCAATTTCCCTATGGTCATGCAGGGCCTGGTCGTGATTCCCCTTTTTGTGGGATACGATCAGAAACGCGAAGTTGGCCGCATGTTTAAATATGATATTACCGGTGGCCGGTATGAAGATACTGAATTTCACGCTGTAGGATCTGGCGGAAAGGATGCCCGTCTCACCTTAAAAGAACACTTTCGAAAGAACTTACCGGAAGACAAAGCCGTACGTGTGGCTATTCGCGCATTATCAAATGCGGCAGAAGAAGATGTGGGAACGGGTGGACCTGACTTACTCCGTAAAATTTTCCCCTTGGTTAAATTAGTCGATGGTCACGGGGTACGCGACGTCGAAGACACCCAGCTCGCCACAATCTGCCAAGAACTCTTATCGCAAGAACGGGAATTCTAAACCATGGCCATGCCCTTTTACGTCTCTCCCGAACAAATGATGCAAGACAGGGCGGAATATGCCAAAAAGGGCATAGCCAAAGGACGTTCAATCATCGCCATGGAATATGATCAAGGCGTGTTGTTTGTCGCAGATAATCCTAGCGCATCCCTCTTTAAGATATCGGAGATTTATGACAGCATCGCCTTTTCAGGAGCCGGGCGATATAGCGAATTTGAAAATTTACGGAAAGCCGGCATTCAACATGCCGACATGAAAGGGATGATGTATAGCCGGGAAGATGTCACCGCGCGCTCCCTCGCGAATGGATATTCACAAATGTTAGGAACAATTTTCAGCCAAGAAATGAAGCCCTATGAGGTTGAACTCCTTCTTGCCCAAGTGGGTGAGACGCCAGAAGGAAACGAACTGTATCGTATCGCCTTCGATGGAAGTATTATTGACGAACGAAATTTCACCGCCATCGGTGGCCGGTCCGAAGCCATCTTAACTTTTCTTCGCAAAGAAACTTCCGAAACACGTCCAACGCTCAACATGGCCTTACAATTATGCCAACAGGCATTTGAAAATGGCGCCGACCATAAAACAGGCTTGAACGAACTTGAAGTGGCCCTTCTGGACAGGACACGGGCTGGACGAAAATTTCGTCGAATTGAAACTTCTGAAGCCTCTGCCCTCCTTTCCTAAGCCCATCAATTTTCCTGTTTTTGTCATCAGATTCTCAGGTTGAACATTTTCAAAGAGGGGTGTATTCTGACTACATCACGTGTTAACGAACATCTGACATTCCTTAAGACACTGTTCTTCCTAGCACCAAGAAGGCGGCCATGATCAAGCGAATTTTCGGCCTCGAGTGCGAATACGGACTCACATTTTCTCCCACCGGTCGCGTCTACCTCCCTATTGAAAAGATCCTCGGCTATATCTTTGAAGGTCTGATTCCCAATAGCTGGCCTTCGAACGCGTTCCTCACCAATGGCGCACGATTTTATCAAGATACGGGATGCCATCCAGAATATGCGACGCCAGAATGCGACGACTTAATTGATTTAGTCAAACATGAAAAAGCCGGGGAACGAATTCTGGAAGGTTGCTTACCGATAGCCGAGGAACGGTTACGAGAAGAAGGCCTCTCCGGAGAGATATTCATTTTCAAGAATAATACAGATTCACTCGGCAACACGTACGGTTCGCATGAAAATTTTCTCATGCGCCGCGACGTCGATTTCTGGAAGGTCAGCGAACAGCTCATCCCATTTTTCGTCACTCGTCAAATTTATTCAGGGGCAGGGAAAATTCTCAGAGTGTCGGGGAAGTCTCAATTTTTCATTTCTCAACGCGCTCAACATATCCATGAAAAAACCTCATCCTCAACGACGTCCTCTCGCAGCATTATTAACACACGAGATGAACCCCATTCTGATGCAGAAAAGTATCGTCGCCTGCATATCATTCTTGGCGATTCCAACATGTCCGAATTCGCGACCTATTTAAAAGTCGGCACAGCCATGATTGTGCTATCCATGATTGAGGATGGCTATACGATTCCTCACATCGATTTAGAGGAACCCGTGAAGGCCATCCGAGATATTTCTCGTGACCCCAGCCTCAAGAAAACAGTCAGACTAGAAGACGGACGGACTCTGACGGCACTCGACATTCAACAGATCTTTTGGGAGCGAGCGGGAGAATATTTACAGTCGCAGGCACCGAACAAAATATTTTCCGAAGTACATGAGGAATGGGGACGAGTGCTGCAACTTCTTGCCACGTCTCCCATACAATTGGTTAGAGAAATCGACTGGATCACAAAAAAATGGTTAATGGAAAATTACATGGACAACAAGTCCTGCGGATGGGATGACCCGCGACTGAGCATGATGGACTTACAATATCATGACATTAACCGACAGCGAGGTCTCTTCTATCTCTTAGCTGAACGACAAGGCATCAGAAAACTTGTGGATGAGGAAGCCATAGAACAAGCCAAGACGATCCCACCACAAACCACACGTGCCAAAGTACGTGGGGATTTCATTCGATTTGCTCGAGCCAAAAATCGGTCGTATACTGTGGATTGGACGTATCTCAAGCTCAATGGCTATTGGGAAGAGACCATTCTTTGCATGGACCCTTTCTGTCCTTTCAACCCCAGGGTTGATGAGTTATTGAGCCAGGTTCCGCATAATCGGCTCTACCCATGACCAACCATCAACATCTACGGCCAACTCCATCAGCTCGGCCTTCTCAATCCTCGATGTTCGTGCTTTGTGTGTTCCTTGCCAGTCTGTTCCCTCTCTCTATTGTTTTAGGAATAGAATCTCCTGATCTGAATTCAGCGAAACAATTCAGTGCCAAGCAAGGGGAAGTGTTATGGATCGAAGTCACGGTGGGCAATCCAAAAACGAGCGTGAAGGGCATTCTTTTACAACGCACCATTCCCTTCTTTCCTGTCACAAATGGGAATTTTGCGGCCATCGTCGGCATTGACATGCAAGATCCTCCTGGCGAACAGGAATTAAACATCACGTTACAGAGACCGGACACAACGGAGCATCTCATCTACGCCATAAAAATCATGAAAGAAAATTATACCGTCCAACACCTCAAGTTACCCAAGAATAAAGTCGATCTGGATGCCAAAACGTTAAAACGCGTACGACTCGAACAAAAAGAAATGTCGGCGGCCTTTCACCACATCGGGACGCAACCACAATGGGATGGGGCTTTTCTGGAGCCAACAAAGGGCACGGTCACCGGACGATTCGGCAGCCGCCGCATAATAAACGGACAACACAAACAGCCCCATTCAGGAGAAGACATCGCTGCACCCCGAGGGACGCCTGTCCTAGCCATCAACAAAGGCACAGTCGTGGCAGCCGTGGATCACTTTTTCTCAGGGAAGGGCGTCATTCTCGATCATGGAGTCGGGCTATTTTCCATGTATTTTCATTTATCAGAAATCGATGTTCAGCCAGGGCAAGCTCTCAACAAAGGAGAGCCATTAGGAAAAGTCGGCGCCACTGGAAGAGCCACTGGGCCTCATCTTCACTGGGGCATTCGCCTCAACGGCGCGCGAGTCAATCCTTATGCGCTCACGACCTTGCCATTAGAAAATTAAACGAGCTCTCGTACTCGCTAGCTCACCATGCCATATATTTGTGTCTTTTGTGGATCCAGCCCAGGCATCAACCCAGAGTATGCGAGCATGGCCCAACGTTTGGGCCAAATCCTTGTGCAGCAGGGATACGGTCTCGTCTACGGAGGTGGCAATATTGGGTTAATGGGAATATTGGCCTCCACAGTTCTTGAGGTCGGAGGCGAGGTGATCGGGGTGATTCCACGGCAATTAGCCGAACTAGAGCTTTTACATGACCGGCTGACTACCACTCATATCGTGGAAACGATGCATGAACGGAAAGCCCTGATGGCCAAGCTCTCTTCAGGCTTTATTAGCTTACCCGGTGGATTTGGAACGTTGGAGGAATGTTGTGAAATGCTGACGTGGGCACAGCTCAAAATCCATGAGAAACCATGCGGCATTCTGAACTGCTTGGGGTTTTTCGACGGTCTACTTGGATTCCTCGACCATCAAGTTGAACAGGGATTCGTCTCGCCCAAAAACCGTGCCCTGGTTCTCGAAGCTGCTGACCCAGAAATCTTACTCGCCTTAATGAAACCTCGCCTTTGCCCTGACAGCATCACCAATTTAGCCTGAGTGTAGAGTTCGTGACAAAAAACTCTAATAGGCAGCAGGTCGGGAGAGCGGACGATTCGCCATCAATTCGATGGCGCGAAGATTATCAAACGAAAACGCCCCATCTCCCATGGCGACCAAGCCTATTTTCCCAATTTTAAACGATTGATCATACACATCAATCATCAGATGGTGATCAAAGAAAATTTCCGTAAACTCCTTGCTCACAATCGTGTTGCGTTGAATGCGAAGAAAATGCCATTCGGAGGGTTCGAGAATAAGGGTCTCACGAGCAATTTCCTTGGGTTGTCCATTCTTCACAACATACGCCACAATCTCGTTGGGTTTTGGTTCAACCACCACCGCATAAAAATTTTGTGCATCTTGGATCCCATAGGCCAAGCCAGCTTTTCCGGAGGGTGTCCCCAAACGCATTTTCATCCGAACCGAAAGATCGACATATTCGACTGTCACTCCATCGACACTTAACAACTGATAGCACAGTCCCTTTTCGCACGTGAGATGCTGTTCTGCCGTTTTTGGCTGGCTAGGAGCCAGGTTATCTTCTTTCACGACCCACCCTCCCTTTTGAGACGTGCCACCGACTTCAAGGGAAAAACCTTCGGGAACCTCGTTCAAGGTCGATGTGTCAAATTGCCATTCTTGGAATATAGGTGCCACGGTCATATGCGAGGGCTTCGGCAGTTCCTGAGGTCCATCCCCGGCGAACACTCCTAGTGGGGAGCCGACGAGACACAAGCCAAGCACGAGACCCACGAGGAAGGTTGGTGTGGCATAGGTTTTTTCACAACATATTCCATCACATCGAAAACTATTGGTTCTCTCAGCCTGGCTGAGATCATGATGCAAACGATCCCTTGTCATAACGTTCCCCTACCCTGTTGAAAAAATTATAAAAATCCTCGTCCCGTTGAAGGAATGAAATGATACGCATTCCCTGCCGACGGCGACAACCCCTTTCTCCACAAATAAAGCTAAAAAGGTTGAGAGAAATCAGCCACCCTTAAGCGTAAACCTTGAACAGTGGTGAGAGCAAATTGAGGCAAAATTGCTCTCATTCCTCTGCCTTTGTTAGCGTGATCTATGCAAAGCTCCGCAAGAACAGGCAGCGTGGCATCATTGACCATAGTGTTTTGGTCCTTGTGCATCCTAGGGCCAACGTGGGGTCAGTCGACAAGCCCGGAATCTGTTCCGTCCTCAGTAGAAGATGCGGCGCTTAAAGCACTCATTCCTTCCGACTCTGTGATCACGCTCACGCTTCGTGACGCCGTCATGCAGGCCCTTGAACATAATGCCGACATTCAAGTCAGTCGACATACACGAGATGCACAGCTCACCAATATTATCTTTGAACAAGCCAAATTCGATCCAACCGTTCAACTAGGAGGGCGCTACGACCGGACTGTCTCTCCCCTGAACCGACCCGTGTTTGGATTTGGTGGAGTCACGGCCAACACCGAGCCCGACAATTTTGACCAAAATGAGACACGGTTGAACTTAGGTTATACACAACGTCTGCTCACCGGTGGTTCCTACGACCTCACATTTGATACCAACCGTAATTCCGTCGCAGGCACAACCGGATTTCTCTTTAATCCCTCGTATGGCAGCAATCTCTCCTTTAATCTCACGCAGCCACTCATGCGCAACTTCGGCCCCAGCACGAATACGACACTGATCACGGTCGCCCGAAATACGGCAGCCGTGGAACAGCTCTTCTTGGTTCAACAAGTCCTCTCGGTCATTGCTCAAGTCGAGCAGACCTATTGGGAACTCGTGTTTGCCAGAGAAAACCTCAAAGTCGCCCATGCCACCTTCAAAGCCACCGAGGAACTCTTGGCGAGCAATCGAGAAAAGGTTAAGGCGGGCGTCATGGCAGAAGTGGAAGCCTTACAAGCGCAAGCGGGAGTGGCCAGTCGTATCGAACAAATTTTACTGGCACAAAAAACGCTGGAAGACCAAGAAGACCAATTACGACGGTTGCTCAGCCAATCAGAATGGAATCTGACACAAACCACCCCCTTAGTCCCTATGGATGAACCCATTCAACATCGATCAGAGCTCGCGATACAGGCCACAATCGATCAAGCCCTTGAACATCGGCCCGATGTGTTACAAGCCAAGAAACATATCAATAGCTCTCAGATTCAAACGCAATTTGCCAAAAACCAGCTCCTGCCCGACCTCTCCTTCCAAGGTGGGGTCGGCCTTGCTGGCCTGGGAAACAATCCCAGCGATAGTTGGAATCGCCTGGGCAGTACCGATTTCTACAATATGGGTGGAGGATTGGTGTTGAGTTATCCCATAGGCAACCGTTCAGCGGAAAGCCGCCATCAACGTCGGATTCTTGAAACACATCAGCAACAGGCCTCCTTACGACGGGTCCGCCAGCAAGTCATCTTGGACGTCAAAGAAGCGTTGCGCCAAGTCAGCACCAACTACAAACGCATTCGCACCAATCAAACTTCCCGTCGACTTTCGGAAAAACAACTCAACGCCGAACAAGAACGCTTACAACTGGGTCTCAGCACCACCCGGGTCGTCTTAGAATTCCAGCGAGACTTACAAGCTGCGCAAGGCCAAGAACTCCGCGCCATTCTCGACTACAATCAATCGCTCTCTCGCCTCCGCCTCGTCACCGCCTCGTCACTGGATCATTACAACATCGAAGTTATATAAACCCTCAGAACATAGGAAGT
This sequence comes from Nitrospirales bacterium, assembly GCA_965248225.1. Classification (GTDB taxonomy): domain Bacteria; phylum Nitrospirota; class Nitrospiria; order Nitrospirales; family UBA8639; genus Nitrospira_E. Next base: position 339,490 of record CBDFIV010000015.1, on the reverse strand, counting down.
TTCCTCAGATCCCCATAATTTTCCCACCTTTAGCATAAACCCCTAAACTTTGGAGAATTGCCCTTATCTCCCTTAGATGATATCATGATATCATCAAGGAGGTTCGTATGGCACAACTCATCGTCCGAAACTTGGAAGAAGAAGTGAAAAACGGTTTGCGCCGTCGAGCTTCACAACATGGCAGAAGCGTCGAAGAAGAAGTCCGCGATATCCTCAGGAATGCAGTCAAGGTCGACGGCAAACGTCAGGCCGGACTAGGGTCAGAATTAAAGAGAGCCTTCCAAGGCATTGGTCTCAAAACGGATATTCCCGAATTAAAAGGGAGAACTCCTAAGACCGCAGACTTTGAGTCATGATCATCCTGGATACCAATATTCTCTCCGCAGTCATGCGTGAGATTCCCGATCCCATCATCGTGGAATGGTTAGACTTACAAGCCAGAGAATCCATCTGGACCACGGCTATCACAGTCTTTGAAATTCGGCTCGGACTATCCATCTTAGAAAAAGGGAAACGCCGGGAAAGACTGGAACAGACTTTTCAACTCGCTTTAGAAGAGATACTCGAAGGTCGTGTGTTACCCTTTGACGAAGCCTCGGCCATGGCTAGTGCTGATATTGCGGCAAAACGACGACGTAAGGACATCACCGTGGACATGAGAGATACCCAAATCGCTGGGATCGCGGTAGCCAAGCGAAGCACACTCGCCACTCGAAATACCAAAGATTTCCAAGAATTGCCGGTGTCAGTGATTAATCCGTGGAGATAATATGAGTGAAAAACGACTCGTCGCTGTATGCGATATTCTTGGATTCAAAAATCTGATCCTCAATCAAGATTTAGAAGAACTTATTGAGGGAAAACTCTCCCTTTTCAGAAGGCTTGTTAGCTTTTCAATAATGCACGGGCAAATGCCTGATCTGCCACAAGCGTTAAAGGATCTACGGGAGCAAAACCGTATTGGTTTGGCTTGGTTTTCAGATACAATTATTTTTTACGCAAAAAAGGATGATGATATTTCGTGTAGAAACGTACTTGAGACAGTGAATTGGCTCCTTTTCTTCACCATGCAGAGCGAGACCCGAATCCGAGCAGGAATTGCTTACAACGAATTCTTTGCCGAACCTAAAAACGAGATATTCCTAGGCAAAGCAATTGTAGAGGCATATGAGCTGGAACAGGCCCAGGAATGGTCTGGTGCAACCCTGACTTTAGAAGCAGCGGCTCGGATTCCCCAACCCAATACGACAGGCGAGCGATTTCAATGGGGGATTTGTTCCTATGAAGTTCCAATGAAGCAAGCCTCCTCTATTAAACGTAGTAATCGTGCAATTGATTGGACACAAGGCACCCATGATAAATATGACTTCCCCTGGTCAAAGGACGAAACTGAGCCAAATGAAGAGAAAAGGCTCCTTGACGGAAATTCCTATGACAAGTGGGAAAATACCAGGAAGTTTCATAGGGATATTTGCATTGCTTGTTTCCTAGAAAACAAAAGGCGCGATCCATTGAAAGCCATGTAATGACTACTCAGGTAGTCCTTTCCCTTACCCACCTAATCCTATAAGTCTCACACACACTTAACCCCCTTCTTGAGAAGACCTTTCTTTCTTCTCCTTCAACAGTTCCCAGGAGTTTTGGCGTCCTGCTACCATGTTATAGGAAAATAAAAACCTCTTTATTAGCATCCCCTTCAGCCATGACACGAAAAGTTTTGATTACCGTAGTTGTTCTCATCGTTGCCACGGGCATTGGTCTGTATGCCTATCTCCCTGTCCTTCAATCCGATTCCTCCAAAAACAACCACCGGCGACCGTCGAAGTGGTGCGCAGTTCGATTGACACTCGGGTGTCGGAAACGGGAACGATTCAGCCCTTGAAAACCATCGAAATTAAGTCGCAATTTTCAGGGGAAGTGGCTCAACTATTCGTCTCAAGCGGGCAGCCCGTGAAAAAGGGTGAATTACTGGCGATCATTCGCCAGGAATCTAGCCAGGCTCGCCAGGTGGCTCAGCTTCGGGCCGCCATACAAGAGGAGCGCTTGAACGTGAATACCGCTCAACGAGAATGGATCCGTTCGCAATCTCTTTTCAAGAAGGGTTTTATTGCACAACAAGCTCTGGAAACCTCAGAGCATAACTATCAACGTGCACTAGTACGTTTGGATCTGGCCGAGCGTCAACTGTTGCTGGCCTTGGGTGGGAATGAAGAACTATTCAAACGCTACCAAGAAAGCTCAACGCAGAGCACCCGGCCGGAAGAGTTCCAGGTCCGTTCCCCAACGGATAGCACTGTTCTAGAAATTCTGGTGAATGCCGGCGAAATTATTACCTCAGGAACTGCGACGTTTGGCGGGGGCACCATACTCATGAAACTGGCCGATTTGTCCCGCATGATTGTCACAGCCAAAATTAACGAAGTGAATATTCCACGGGTGGCGGTGAATCAAGACGTCGACATTCGCCTAGACGCCCTTCCAGGTCAGGCGTTCAAAGGACGCGTAACCGCCATCGCTGCACAAGGTGTGAAAGAAGAGAATATTGTGACCTATGACGTCACGATCGCCATTACAAAGCCCAACAAATCCCTCAAGCCGATGTTGACGGCCAATGTGGACATTGTGACAAAGCGATTGAATGATGTCCTCATCATCCCACTGGAGGTTCTACAAGTGAAAAATGGTGATGATATTGTCCAAGTCCTCACAAATGGAGCATCGAAAAATCAAAAGGTTCGGGTGGCCTTTCGAACCGAGACGCAAGCTGTGATCACCAAGGGCCTCCAGGAGCACGATCAGGTAGTCATCCCGATATTTAAACCTGCAGCAGAAGACTGACAGCAACTCCACTTCATCACTGTGATGCTGATTTCCTTAAGCCACATCCATAAAATTTTCACCACCGGCGAAGTGGCGGTGCATGCGCTAGACGACCTGAATATTGAGATTGAACAGGGCGAATTTGTGGCCATCATAGGACAGTCGGGCAGCGGCAAAACCACCTTACTAGATATTCTAGGCTGCTTGAGTCAGCCAACCAGCGGCGATTATTGGCTCCATGGGTCCCATATCAACACACTCCAGGACTCGGACCTCACAACCATTCGCAATCGCCAAATTGGGTTTATCTTTCAGACCTTTCATCTCTTGCCCCGCAAATCGGCATTGGAAAATGTCGAACTTCCGCTCATGTACGCTGGAGTGCCCCGCACGCAACAACAGGACCGCGCCCGCGAGGTGCTGACTATGGTTGGGCTTCATGATCGTCTTAATCATCACAGCAATCAACTATCAGGTGGCCAGCAACAACGTGTAGCCATTGCCCGCGCCTTGGCCAACCGACCAGCCTTGCTCCTTGCAGACGAACCCACAGGAAATCTGGACAGCCAGTCCGGGAATGAAATTTTAGTAATTTTCGAAGAGCTACACCGTCAAGGACAAACGATTGTCATGATCACACACGACCCGCTTATCGCCCAACGCGCCAACCGCCGTATCACGCTCTTAGACGGACGGGTTGTAGCCGATGAGTCTACTGAAGCCCCCACACCCCCGGTCCTTCAAGAAAGCTAAAGCTTGTCATGCTTGGAGCCATCTTTCGCGATGCCCTCAAAAATTTGTCCAGCAATATGCTGCGATCCGGCCTCACCATGTTGGGTGTGATTATCGGGGTGGCCTCGGTGATTGCCATGATGGCGATCGTGGAAGGCGGGCAGGTGTGGTTGGTCAGCTCGATTGAACGATTAGGCACCAATTTATTGTTTGTCTGGAAAAAGCGGTTGACCATCGATGAACGACGCATGTTTGCGGGACGCAATCTTCAGCTTCGGTATGACGATGCCTTGGCCATTCGTGAACGATTTCCGGAACTCAAAGTTGCGCCGATTATTGAAATCGACGGACAAGTCAAAGCCGGAGAGCGCGATTACAGCGGGCGCATTACTGGCACCTCTCCTGAATTTTCCGATATTCGCAATTTCCATCCCATAGGCGGTCGATTTTTGAAACCCACCGATATCCAAACATGGAACCGGTCGGCGGTGTTGGGTAAAACAATCGCCGAAGTGCTATTTGGGTCGCAATCGGCCATTGGGCAACAGGTCAAAATTGGCGAACATCGGTTTCATGTCGTCGGAGTCATGGAACCCAAGGGGGAAGTATATGGGCAAGATCGCGATGAAATGATTTTTATTCCAGTGACCACAGCCTTACGCTTTTTTAAGGGCAACGACAAAATTCGGTCGATGATTATTCATGTGCCAGATCGGAATCAAATGGAAGAGGTCACACACCAACTGCATCAATTCCTCATTCAGCGGCATGACGGAGTGGACGATATTCGTGTGCGCAACCAAGGAGAATTCTTAGGTGCCCTTGACCAAACCCTTTGGACGTTTCGCATCGTACTAGGAGGCATTGCCATTGTCGCCTTGTTGGTCGGCGGCATTGGCATCATGAATATCATGCTCGTGACGGTCACGGAACGCACGCGTGAAATTGGGCTTCGCAAAGCCATCGGGGCGAGGCGTCAAGATATCCTCCTGCAATTTCTTATTGAATCGACCACCATCAGTGTTATTGGCGGATGCTTTGGGGTCATTCTTGGGATTTTCGCGGCCTATGGTTTTGGCAACTTGGTCGCGCAATCCATGCCAGGAGGTGGCGATTGGGGGGCGGTCATTCAACCCACCGCCATTGCCGTCGCCTTTGTATTTGCCGTGGCAGTCGGTATTGGCTTTGGTCTCTTTCCGGCGATCAAAGCATCAAAACTCGACCCTGCCGAAGCCTTACGCTATCAATAACCTTAAAGACCACACAATCAAGATTGTCTCAATCCATGAAACCAGACTCGGAACGAGGAGCTGGGCTAGTATTCCTTCCCGTTGTAACCACATTCGGATTCTACGTCCTTCCGTCGCATTGGCAATCCAGCCTGCCCATTCAATTCATTCCACAGCTGAGCGCGTACGTGGCGTTCGGGTTATGGGCATTCTCCAACAATAATCTCCTGAACAAGCTAGGCCTGGAAACTCGCAACATCAGCGTAGGAGTGAAGTGGGGGACCGTTACAGGAATCCTTTTGGGATGCCTCAATGCTAGCGTCATCCTCTACCTCATCCCGGCCTTTGGAGGAGATATCACCTTTCTTCGAGACACCCCTCATGCCCAGATTCCATGGTGGGTCATGGTCCCTGGATTTATATTCTTTATTGCCTGTGCAGTTGAGCTGAATTTTCGTGGATTTATTTTAGGGCGGTTGTTGGCTTGTTGTTCAAATTTAACAAATCGACGATCCCTCCCCAACGACTTCCAGCAGAAGCTTTGGATATGGTTGCCCTTACTCCTCTCCGCCCTCACCTTTTCCTTTGATCCCTTTATGGTGGCCACGTTTGGCTCTTTACATTGGATCGCGGTCTGGGATGGGCTGATCTGGGGATGGATGTGGATTCGCCTGACCAATCTCTACGCCGTGATCATCGCGCATGCCGTGGAAGTGGTGATCCTCTACCTCACTGTCCGAGCGGCACTCCTTTAACCCCATTTTGTCCAAGCCAGTCATTCGATTACAATCGGAGGTCCATGCTTGGCTTCCAAGATCTGGCACCAAGATGACTTCCTTGCACTTCACAAAAAACCCACAGGAGCGACAATGTCAGAATTGGCCAAATATGTGTTGTATTTCATGATCGGAGGAACCCTGGTCAGTGTCTCCACGTATTTGGGGAGCCACGGAAAAGGATTTGTGGCGGCCTTAGCCAGCACGTTACCCGTGATTAGCGGTGTGACGTTTATCCTTGTCTATCTCAATGCTGGCGATTCCCCTACCGTTTCGTTTGCCAAGAATTTAATCTGGCTCTCGCCCCCATGGTTCATCTATGTGGGCACCATGATCGCTATCGTTCCGAAATTAGGATTTTGGCCAGCATATGCCCTCGCCATTGGCTTGTATATCGTAGGAGTTGGCGTAACACGTCTCTTTATTCACTAATCAGATTGAGAAATTCATGAGCGAAAGGTTTCAAGCATGTCAGAATTTATCAAACCCAGCATTCACGCCTTTTTGGTCTGCGATACCATTATTATTGATAGCCTGACCGGCAAGAAAAGCATCATTGGCGCCTTTACCCATCTTTGGGCTAAGACCTTTCCCTGCCAACACCCGCAGGTCGGCGTCTATTTCTCCTTGACGGACGCCGAAGGGAAATATGCCTTTGAGATTCACTTAGTCTACCTGGACAAAGATCAAATGGTGGGAAAGGGTTCGCTGCCACCCATCGACATTCAAGACCGATTAGCTACACACGACTTCGGAGTCAATATTCCCTATTTAGTCTTTCCCGGACCGGGGAAATATGAATTTCGCCTCTACGCCGATGGAAATTTCATTACCCAAAAAGATTTCCAAGTCATCCAACAAGAGCCGCAACCCAAACCTGATAACGTCTCATAGCTAAAAGGATTTTTTCCTCTTCCTCCGCATCATACCGTTTCGGATCCTTATAATTTTCCTGGACAATCATTACTAATTGACAGAACTCACCACCAACGGGCATAAACCGTTTCTCCTCCAAATACTTTCCTGCAAATTCCTTCACCTTCCACTCTGCTTTTCCGAATAATCAATTGAGTTCGAAAAAACCCTTTCTATACAGAGAGCAACGTTCGTTAATTACAAAGATAGGCGTTCTCAATAGATGCACGCGCTGACTCACACAAGGAGAGATCCATGACCAGATGCCAGTATTCACCCCAAGCACAGACGATCAGCATGCTCTTGGCCCTCATCGGGTTCTTGGTACTCCCTGGAATTGCGCACAGTCAGGTGGTGGGCAAGGGGTATAACAATAGTATGATTTATAAAATTCGAGGCGAAACCAATACTGTGTATATCTTGGGATCCCTGCATGCCCTTGCTGAAGAATACTATCCTCTGACTAGGGCCTTTTCTTATGCCTATTTCGATTCTCAAAAATTAGTATTTGAAATCGACCCAGAAATTCTATTTTCAAAGGAATCACAAACCAAGCGAGAAAATTACTCAACTTTTCAAAATGGCATGACACTCAAAAAAGCCTTATCGTCCCAAACCTACCGCCGATTAAAAAAGCACCTTCTGAAAATGGGCATTTACATCGAGGACATTCAAAACTATAAACCCTGGAAAGCCTATTTAATTGCAAGTGGTGGCTTGGATTCATCTAAAGACTTCAGACCTGATTTAGGCATCGAAATGTATTTTTACCAAAAGGCCAAAGATGCAGGAAAACCTATTGGAGGGTTAGAGACTCCAAAAGATCAATGGGATGCGTTTGACAATCTCACCTTTAAAGAACAAGAAGCGTTGATCATTGAAGTGTTAAAGGATCGCACCAAGCTCGAAAAGGAATTCGTCCAATTGGTAAAAAGTTGGCATCAGGGCGACTTGGAGGGCATGGCAAAACATGTTGAAACCTATAAAACCTTCCCGAAATATTATCACGGTATCCTTGTTCGTCGGAATCATAATTGGGTCCCTAAGATTGAAAAGTTTTTAAAGGACACCAAAAATTACTTTGTCATTGTGGGAGTAGCTCACCTGGCCGGAGAGGACGGCCTCCTTGCCCTACTAAAAGAGAAAGGCTACGACCTTGAGCGCATCTCGTATGCCATGCCCTAATTTCACCCCATCACCCTCTATAGGCCTCGACCACCCCCTTTTTAGCCATCCAATCAATGATCTGGGGAAAACACAGCTTCACCCATCGTCCCAATTTCCCTCTTAAAGAGGTAATCACCAAGCGTTTGCGTTGAACCATCGCGTTGACAATAATGTCGGCACTAGCCTCTGCACTTAAAAATGAACCATGATCCTGAAGTCGTCGACCAAGTGGTTTCCCATCGGCTCCAAGACTTCGTGAATGAATTTCGGACTGCACAAAATCAGGTGCCACGATGGTGACACTGACCCCAGTTCCAGCCAACTCAATACGTAACGACTCAAAAAAACCATTTATGGCATGCTTGCTGGCACAATAGATCGCATGAGAGGGCACCCCCGTCAAACCCGCCACGCTGGAAATCGCCACAATCCGACCATGGGTTTGATTAAGATACGGCAAGGAGAATTTCGTGCAATATACACTTCCCATAACATTCACATTCATGACTTGTTGAAATCGAGAGACATCTTGCACCTCCTCTACTGTCGACCACATCGACATGCCGGCGTTATTCACCAGTACATCGATCTTTGAAAACGTAGAAATGGCATTTTGAACCATATCTGCACAAGCCTGGGGATCAGCCACATCCGTTGGCAACACCAACGTGGTCGCTCCCAAACCTTCACAGGCTTCTGCCACCTCTTCCAATCGTGCGCGATCTCTCGCGACCAACACCAACTTGGGCAAGTGCGGCGCCAAGGCATAGGCCAAGGCCTTGCCAATGCCTGCGGACGCTCCCGTAATAATCACGACCTGATCTTTCCATTGATTTGGCATGGCTTCTCCTACAATCTTTTAATAACGCATCCCGCCTGTTACAATTTCCCAAAAGGGTAGCATGAGCTTTTCGTTCATCAAACCATGCCTGTCCTCAACTGACTTCCCCGTTTCAGCACCAAAATCTAACTTCTTTTTTGAACAAAAACCATCAACGCTTTCATGAACAGCATCCCGAATACCTCCCCTCGGTTTCAACTTGAGTTGCCTCCATGGATATCCGATTTTCTTCAACAACAGCCCACGACCTTCCCCACACCGGAAATGCGCATGGGCCTCGTCACCACGCTGTCACAACTCAATATCGAACAGGGCACAGGTGGGCCATTCGGAGCGGGAATTTTTCGAACAGGCAACCATACACTCGTGGCGCCTGGCGTCAATCTGGTCCTCTCTTCTCAGAGTTCTCTCGCCCATGCAGAGGTCGTGGCGATCATGATGGCTCAGCAAACACTGGGAGTCCATGATTTAGGAGCTGACGGCCTACCGCCACATGAACTGGTGACCAGTTGTGAGCCTTGTGCGATGTGCCTAGGAGCCATTTGTTGGTCAGGTGTTCGGCATCTGATATGTGGCGCAAGGGGAAGCGATGCTGAAGCCATTGGATTCGATGAGGGACCCAAACCAAAAAACTGGACCACCGCCCTTGAACAGCGCGGCATTTCGGTGACGGTTGATATGGGACGCTCGAACGCCACCCAAGTCTTGCAACAGTATGTCGATCAAGGCGGAGAGGTCTATAACAGCAGACAAGGATCGATTGAAACAACCCGATAAGGAGAATCACTATGGCCTCGACCCCCAAACGCATGACTGCAACAGCGAAACCCACCACCCTCGCGATAGATATTGGCGGATCGGGAATCAAGGGGATTCTTCTCAGTTCAACAGGGCAACCGATTGGGGAACGCCTGCGAATCACCACACCCCAGCCGTCCACTCCGAAAGCCATTCTTGCGGGCATCACAGAACTCGTCAAAGGGATGGGAACATTTGATAGAGTGTCGGTGGGATTTCCTGGCGTGATTCAGCAAGGGCAAGTGAAAACCGCGCCAAATCTCGATCAATCATGGCCAGGAACCAATCTCGTTGGAGAACTAGTCCGCCAGTTGGAAAAACCAGTTCGCGCGGCGAATGATGCCGATGTGCAAGGGTTCGGGGCCATCAAGGGGAAAGGCGTCGAACTCGTCATTACACTCGGAACCGGATTTGGGACAGCCCTCTTTGTTAATGGAACCCTCGTGCCTAATCTAGAAATTGCCCATCACCCTTTCCGAAAGGGAAAAACCTATGAAGACGAATTAGGTGCCGCCGCACTCAAAAAGGTTGGGAAAAAGAAATGGAATCAACGCTTGGCTCAAGCCATTGAAACGCTGGATCACGTGATCAATTATGACCGTCTGTATTTAGGCGGGGGCAACGGGAAAAAAGTCACGATCACGCTACCATCCAACGTCGCCATAGTCTCAAATGTCGCCGGGTTACTGGGAGGCATCGCGCTCTGGGCCGACGGACCCGCCCAAGCCCCTTCCCCAGTTAAGCGATCCCGAACTCAACCAGGACAAAAAGCTTCGCGCCCAAAAAGAAAAACGACGGCTCAATAGGCCATCCAGAATTACGTTCATCGTTAAACCAACACCAGCTTGCATTCTCCCCCTGTCATCTGGACAATCAAGAAAAACAGGGCATGTTTCAACCGACTCTACCAGTGGGTGGGAGTCAGGAGTGAAAAGGAAAACGTGAGAAACAAGAAAGAAGAAAAACCTATGGTTCATCTTTGCCCATCTCTTTTTCCCTTCTCTCCTGACATTTCCCTTCTCACTTTTCACTGGTTCGAAGAACACTGCGGCCGGTTATGACGCCATACGGATTACCACAACTTCTTTGGATCGGCTTTGGTGGATTTCTAGGTTCAATTGGTCGCTTCATCATGGCCGGAGCGTTCAATCGTTTCAGCCCCGCCTTAGGCTTTCCGGTTGGAACGCTCACGGTCAACATCCTGGGATGCTTCCTAATCGGCCTCCTTCATGGACTGGCAGAAACCCGATCCCTGCTCGGACCAGACATCCGTATCTTTCTCTTCATCGGAGTACTTGGTGGCTTCACCACCTACTCTACCTTCGGATTTGAATCGCTCGCTCTCATCAAAGACGGCGCCCTCCTCAAAGCCTCCGCCAATATCTTCCTGCATATCTTCGTCGGCCTGGCTGCTGTCTGGCTTGGCGACACCCTCGGCCGGTTATAATTTCAGTTCCCCAAAGTCAGCACCTCTTCGCAAAGAGAGGGTGAACGGGGTACAACCAGGAAACACCACACGTCACTTTCCAATATCTTATTTAGACCTGCATGCCACCAAAGAAGAAGTCCCCTTCCAAATCCACTTCTCCGCATGGCGAGCTGATTATTGAACGAGCTCGGCAAAATATCCTCAAAAAATTTTCCTTCCCAATACATCTGAAAGGGGAATTTCTACTCGCACTCACCATAATTAGTGAACGACCATCTAGTATGTAAATTTAATATTTTATGTTATATTTACATAGATGATACAGAGAAGATTAGAATCTAAAATCCTGGAAGCCTTGAAGCGAAGTCCGTCTGTGGCGTTGCTAGGACCACGCCAAGTTGGAAAAACCACGTTAGCCCATTCCCTCGCTGAACAGATTCCTTCTGTCTATCTTGACCTGGAAGACCCACTTGACCTTGAAAAGGTGAAGGATATTTCAAGCTTCCATGCCGCAAACCAAGGCAAGTTGATTATTCTTGATGAAGTGCAGCGTCTGCCTGAAGTCTTTACTCCCCTCCGGGGGATTATTGACAAAGAGCGGCGGCGAGGAAACAGAGTTGGACAATTTCTTTTTCTGGGATCAGCCTCGATTGATCTTCTTCAACAATCAGGCGAATCGCTCGCTGGGCGCATTGCCTATCTTGAACTTCACCCCGTGGATCTCCTGGAGTACCGGGGGACTCGGCAAAAGAACATGAATCCGCTTTGGGTGCGAGGTGGATTTCCCGAAAGCCTGTTGGCAAAGACAGAGGCGAACAGTTTGGAATGGCGTCGCGATTTCATTACGACCTATTTGGAACGAGATGTTCCGCAACTTGGACCAAGAATTCCAGCCGAAACCCTTAGACGATTTTGGACCATGCTGGCACATCATCAAAGCAGTCTCTTTAATGCCTCTCAAATGGCACGAAGCTTGGAAGTGTCAGGCATGACGGTCGGCCGCTACCTCGATTTACTGGTCGATCTCCTTTTAGTGCGACGATTGCCCCCTTGGACCGCTAATATTGGCAAACGCTTAGTTCGTTCCCCCAAGGTATTCCTGAGAGACAGTGGCATCACCCATGCCCTCTTACAAATTGCCACGTTGAATGATCTACTCAGCCATCCCGTCGTAGGGGGGAGTTGGGAAGGGTTTGTACTTGAAAATATCATGTCTGTCGCACCTTCTCACGTACGTCCCTATTTCTACCGCACCGTTGGTGGAGCAGAAATTGACCTTGTCCTAGAATGGTCAACAAAGGAACGATGGGCCATTGAAATTAAACGCAGCTCAGCTCCTAGCCTTGCCAAGGGATTTCATATTGGCTGTCAAGATATCAAGCCATCGAAAAGGCTTGTCGTCTATGGTAGGCAGGATACCTTTTCGATGGGGGAAGGGATTACCGCGATTTCCCTTCATGATTTGATGCAAAAGATTTCTGACTCGTAGCAGATTCCAACTATCATTTCCCAAAAGAACAGACAACGATTCTTCCTCTGACACATCGTTCCTCATTCCTCACCCGCCAACAAAACTCAAGCGATGATTGCTGCTGGAGAACCAGGACACCCCCTCTTGGCGAAGAGTGGGTGAACAGGGTACAACCATATGTCGTCGTTTGGACCTTTCTGCTCGTCTGCAAACACACCTATGCCACCCAAAAAGAAGTCCCTTTCCAAATCCACTTCTCCGCATGCGGAACTGATTATTGAAGGGGCTCGACAAAATAACCTCAAAAATATTTCTTTGAACATTCCGCACAATGCCGTGACCGTCATCACCGGCGTATCCGGTTCGGGAAAATCGTCGTTAGCCTTCGACACCCTGTTCGCGGAAGGCCAGTGGCGGTACGTCGAATCCCTGTCGTCCTATACCCGCATGTTTCTGGATCGCGTGAAACGTCCGGATGTCGACCGACTCACTAATATCCGACCCTCGATTGCGTTAGAACAAAAGAATCCGATTCGAACCTCACGTTCGACAGTTGGCACCACCAGTGAAATTTCGGATTATCTCCGATTACTCTTCGCCAAAATTGGGCGACTGACCTGTCCTGACTGCAAGCTGGAAGCGGTTGCTCATCACCCCACCACGGTTGCCCAAGATTTACTTGATCGATTCCCCAAGCAACGCGCCCTTATCTGCTTTCCCAAAACCGCACCTCACCCCGATGCCCTTGAAGCCATGAAAACGGCTCTCCTCAAACAGGGCTTCATTCGTGTCGTCATCAACAACCAACTGATGAACCTCAACACGGATACCCTCCCCTCACCTCTGCCATCAGAACTCTTTGTCGTCGTTGATCGCTTAACCTTAGAGCCCGATTCACGGAGTCGGTTAGTGGAAGCCTTGGAATCGGCCTATCGCGAAAGTGAAGGCCGGGCATTCGTCATGATTGGGAATGACCCACCTTTAGCCTATAGTTCTCATCTTGCTTGCCCCGGATGCAACCGAACCTTTTCCACGCCACGCCCCGTATCCTTTTCCTTCAATCATCCACTTGGAGCCTGTCCTGAATGCAAAGGGTTTGGCAATATTTTGCGCTACGACGAACGGTTGCTGATTCCCGACCCCGAAAAATCTCTACTCGACGGCCTGGTCGAACCCTGGACCAAGCCCTCGAACCGGTGGTGGCAGAAAGAAATGCTCAAAGCGTTTAAGAAGAGAGGGCTCGACGAAACCAAACCGTACAACCAACTCACGGAAGGCGAACGAGTGCTCATTTGGAAAGGCGAAGGGAAAATCGAAGGCATTCATGATTTTTTTGAATACCTAGAAGGCAAACGCTACAAGATGCATGTCCGGGTCTTCCTAAGCCGGTATCGCAGTCCTTCTCCATGCACACACTGCCAGGGAACCCGGTTACGTCCGGAAGCCCTCCTGGTGAAAATCCATGAATGCCATATTCATAAGGTCTGTGGGTGGCCGCTTTCAGATCTGCAGATATGGCTTCAATCCTTACCGCTGCGAGAATTCGAAGATGGCATTGCCAACGACCTGTTGAAGGCGTTGCAGTCAAAGCTCTCCTTTCTATTACGGGTTGGCTTAGACTATCTCACGTTGAATCGAGAGATGCGGACCTTATCCGGAGGCGAGGCCCAGCGAATTCATCTCGCCACACAATTAGGCAGCCAACTCGTAGGCACCCAATACGTGTTAGACGAACCAACGATCGGCCTCCATCCAAGAGACACGGAGGCCATGGGCATGATTTTGCGAGAACTGGCTGGACGAGGAAACACGGTCATTGTGGTAGAACATGATCCGCAAATCATTCAGCAAGCTGATTACATCGTCGAAATGGGACCGCAATCAGGCGAACAAGGCGGCCAAGTAGTGTGCGCCGCTCCCTATAAGAAGTTCCTGAAGAATCCTCAGGCCCTAACTGCGCAATACCTGCGCGGGGAACGAACGATTTCTCTACCTACGAAACGTCGTACAGGAAATGGAAAGAGACTGCAGTTCACTGGAGTGCGCGAACAAAATCTTAAAAACCTCACTGTGAACATTCCACTCGGCACGTTGATCTGTGTCACAGGTCCTTCTGGATCCGGAAAAAGCACGCTGGCCGAAGCGACCATCTATGCAGCCCTCGCGCGATATTTTAAAGTGGGCTCTCCTCCACAACCTAACCTAGTTGATATGGCGGGAACCGAACATCTCCGAACCGTCTGCCTCATCGACCAAGAACCCATCGGGAAAACACCGCGCTCTAATCCCATCACGTACATTAAAGCCTATGATGAAATCCGAGCCTTATTCGCTCAATCCCCAGAAGCACGCGCCCGACGACTCACGCCCGCGCATTTTTCGTTTAACACCGGGAAAGGCCGATGCGCTCGTTGCCAGGGCAATGGGTATGAAAAACTGGAAATGTATTTTCTCGCAGATCTCTACGTGCCCTGCGCAGAATGTGAGGGCACACGATTCAAGGACAAGATTCTACAAGTCCGAGTCAAAGACCACTCCATTCACGACATACTCAATCTCACCGTCGACCAAGCGATCGCCTTCTTCACCACGTCCTGCTCCAAAGTCCTCAAAGGATTGCGCGTGCTTCAACAACTCGGGCTCGGCTATCTCACACTGGGACAACCAGCCACCACCCTTTCAGGCGGCGAAACCCAACGACTTAAAATCGCCAGGGAATTAGCCAACACCCCCAAACGATTAGCCGCCAACTCAGCCCACAAAGGCGCCCTCTATATCCTGGACGAACCCACCAGAGGGCTTCATCTGGAAGACATCACACGTTTGTTAACAGTCTTGAATCAACTAGTCGAGGAAGGGAATACCGTCCTGGTTGTGGAACATCACCTGGACGTCATCAAATGCGCCGATTGGGTCATCGACCTCGGCCCCGGAGGTGGAGAATCCGGCGGACACATTGTCGCAGAAGGCCCCCCGGAAGAGATCGCAGATAACTCCAACTCAATTACCGGACAATATCTGAAACCCTTAGTCTTCCAAAACTAACAGCGTCCGCCGATGAACACCATATATAACTTACGTTTGACAGCAATGGAAGGGATCGCCTCTTTTCCCTCATCCGAGCTTCGACGGATCCAGCAATCTCGCACCATGATAGATCGTCAACAATTCTAGACTGGCGTCTTTCAAACGGTAGACCAGCCGATAATTGCCCAGAATGACCTCTCGCACAATAGGATCATTTAGCTCAGGAACAATCCGGCCAGACTGGGGAAACTCAGCAATGCGGTCAACAGCTTGAAAGATATCTACAACCAGGAGGCGGGCATACTGAGCAGAGTCTCTAGCGATGAATTCGACGATTGAATGAAGGTCTTCCGCTGCCTGAAGAGTCCACCTTACTTCAACCACTTTTGCATCTTTTGCTTCACCTTCTCATGAGGAATCGATTGACCAGCGTCGGCCTGCTGAAGGCCTTTTTCGACCTTGGCCAAAAATAGTAGCCGTTCCATCGCATCCTCAAAAGACGCATCCTCAGGAAGGGTCTCGACCGCTTTCAAAACTTTTTGTTTGGTGGTCATCATCTGATCAGAATACCCTGCCAGAAGGTACAATTCAATGTCTCGTCCAATAGGGTGATCCTGAGCCCCAGTGGCACCGAATCGGGAGGCAACATCGTCTCCCAAGGCCCACCAGAAAAGATTGCCAACACCCCTAAGTCACGCATGGGACAATATCTGAAACCACTTCTCCAATAACTCCAGCCTCTTTCTCTGGCATATTCAGGGACGGAGAGAGTCATGCGAGAAAAAACGCACCACCATTCACAAAAGACCAAATCTTCTCTGTCAACACACTCAATTCAATCATTGACGGAAACCGTAAAGTATGACCAAACTGATAATGGTAGCATTTTTTTGGAGGTACTCTATGATGAATTCTGTGATCAGCCACAAAGGGCAAGTGACGATTCCCAAACCCATTCGCGACCAATTAGGGCTAGAAGAAGGAGAAAAAGTCATGTTTGTCCGCAGAGGAGACGAGGTCCTGCTGAAGGTCCTTCGAGGGACAGTGCTTGACTTAAAAGGCTCGGTCAACCCATCGGCTCGTCCAGAAGATTTCCCTCACATCCGGCAGACGGTCAAAAAACGCGTAGGACGGAAAGCCGGTGATCGTAACTAAGGTCTTCGTCGACACCAATGTCTTTTTACGTTTTCTGACGAACGACGATCCGATCAAAGCCAAACGAGTCGAAGCACTGTTTCGGAAAGCGATCAAAGGCCACATCCAACTCAGCACCAGCTTACTCGTGATGGCCGAAATTGTGTGGACACTCGAATCCTATTATCACCTCACCAAGACCGACATGGCCTCAAAGGTTGAGGCCATTCTCAATACACCCAACCTCCTCTGTCCAGAGGCCGAGATCATTGTCAGGGCCTTGGATCTGTATGTCCAAGAAAACCTCGATTTCATCGATGCCATTCCTGCTCATGATCTACAAAAACAAGGCCTCTCACAGATCGCGACCTACGATCACAAACATTTCAAGCGAGTTCCTTGGCTTGAAATCTATCCTATTTAGCCAATACTCCTTATCCACAAAAATCCTACTTCCTCACGAATATTTTTAAAGGTCCGACTTAACGATCCTTTTTCAATATCGTCCCAATAACCATACCTTTAATTCGGGTCTGACCCTTAAAAATAAGGGAATACCGTCCTGGTTGTGGAACATCACCTGAACGTCATCAAATGCGCTGATTGGGTCATCGACCTCGGCCCCGGAGGCGGAGAATCCGGCGGCCACATAGTGGCCCAAGGCCCACCAGAAGACATTGCTAATAAAGATCCCCGAGGCAAGACCACGGGGTATTAGAAGAGGGTTAACTGACGCAGGTCTTCTCTGGGACTGCCTTGGTTCTGCACATAATGTTCGACCACCCTCCAATTGCCGCCCTCTCCCACGGTGCCCACATAGTAGCCATCAGCCCAAAACTGCCCTCCCCACAACTCTGTCTTCAAGGCTGGTTTCTGCCGGAATAACTCGCGCCCGGTGATACTCTTGAACACTCGCACGATTTGTCCCGGAGCAATCTTCGGATGAGCAGAACATAACAGATGGATATGATCTCGATCACACCCCAATCGTTCAAACTCCATATCGTACCGCTCAGCAATCCCTCGCGTGGCTTCCACAATGATCTCGACAACATCCTCCGCTAATAAGGCCTTACGATATTTCACCGGAAAGACAATGTGATAATGAATCTGCCACGCACAATGACTCGCTTTGTGGACAGTACTTTCACTCACCCCCTAATTCTCGGAAAATAAGATCCCCGTGGCAAGACCACGGGGAATCGCAAGTTGAAAACATAACAAAGTTCGCAACTGAGCAGGGTGGCGAAGGCCCGTCAGCTCGAGCCTCCGCAGGCGCCTGATGAGCGGCCCCAGGCGCGGACTTTGTTTAGGGATCTCAGTATTAATTCCGTTCCATCACTCTTCGAGCAGGAATGCTCTACTTTATCCATATTTTCATCCCGTCCGCCGCCCGCAGTCGGCTAGAGCAAAGAGTTAGGTCTCCAGGTCGCACAATAGAGACCTCTCACTCAGAAGGTACGAACATAGAAGAGCGTGATTTGGTAGCTCTTTTCGGAGTCCCGGTCTATGATTGTTGGAACCTCGATACCGATTCGCTTTTCGCGAAGAAGCAGATCAATGGCAGCATTGGTCGTGTAGTAGCTCTGGTTCCGCAGTCCCGCAGCAATCTGCTCGTAGGTACGTTTCTCATTGCCGAGGATGCGAACAATATTCTCTGCAATCTCGACAATTTGTCTCTTGCATTCCTGATCCTGACGCCACACCAAGCCTGACGAGAGTACTAGGAAAATGAGTACTGCTGCTACTAGTGTTTGACGAGCGGGACCCGCGGGAACGAAGAGCCTAACGCACAAACCACCGGCAGCGAGCGCGAAACTTGCCACAGGCAGGTACACTAGAAACGACGCTACACTAGCCATGCACTCCATAAGAGCTACTTCACAATTCGTTCGACACTGATGAGCATTACGCTCCCATTGTTGGGACCCAGCGGTTTCCTCCAAGCTTCAGTTCCAGCATGAAGGGAGATCTGCTTAACACTCGGATGGTTGCGTTCAAGCTTGATATCAACCGTAGCAGACTTTGGAACTTTCCTGACCGACCCTTCAATGCCATCTGAGGAACTGGGTTGCGAGTCGGAGGGAAGTAACCTAAAGATGAAGTTTTCGGCGTTCCCCTCAAGCTTGATCCTCAACGTTTCACCTTTCTTAAAGCTGAGGACCCGCGTTAAGTCGAGCCAGCTAGCCTGCCATCCTGCTCCAGACCCACTGCCAGTTTGTCCCCTCAGTAATTGAGCTTGCTCAGCCCCGCAAGGAGTGGAGCTGACAGCAAGAAACACCACAGCCGTGAGGTTCCAAAGTAATTTTCGCATGAATTTACTCCTTTCTATAAATGGTGCACCGCACCGTTGATGAAAACAGAAACCTAACAATAATTTGACAGATCGTAGGCTCCAGCAACGGACACGTTATTCAGCCGACCTTTCCCGTACGTTCAAACTCTCAACAAAAAAGTTGCTCTCTTTCTCGCCCTTGTTAGGCAGCTTCACTCAACCGGGATCTCCGCAAAGGGCCATAAGGGCAGGACTACTAAGACGTACCCTATTTGACGCAGCGCGACATAGTGGTGACCGGATATTGGTGTCTGCGACCCTTGCTCATCAGTAAAGCACCCCAGATCTTGACTCTCTATTAGACGCTCGTAATATGGAGTTAGTGTGGAGTCAACGTGCGATCCTCCATCCTTGTCTGCTGCAACAAGAACTACATCCTTGCGAGAGACCAAAGTATCTGGGTCAAGGATAAAGACGGTCTGGGCCCACCAATTGTCGACTGGCAAATGGGAGAAAAACATTCCCTTACCAAGCTTAGGAGAGTATTGCGTTCCACCCGGCCCAAACGAGAACTCTCCCATGCCGTTAAACATCCGTGCTCGCGAACCAAACGCCAAGGAATTTAGGTCAGCTAATTTTGAGGCGATGTCGAGACAGGTCGAGGACAGCAAAATGTTTTTTGCCCCCATGTGGGTTAGGACAGATTTTTGCGCCTTCGTGTCATGCATTATCACACGGATACACTGGGCAATCCGAATCGCTTCGTCATGAAATCCGGCATCAAAGCTTTGACATGATCGGTCCACGAATCCGAGCTGCCTAGCGAGAGCCTTTTTAAAGTCGACTGATGACATTGCCACCGGCCTCAAAATGACTACCAATGTTTAAACGGATCCGCATTAGAGTCGGATCTCCCATGTTCTGTCCCTATACGACGCCATTTAATGGCGACTGCGTATGGCTATCATTCTCGAAATATTAGAGGCCTTGCCATTCTTTAATTGTCAGCCACCCCAGTGGGCATGAAGGACAAAGATCAGTGATCTGGGAAGGATTGTTGATAAAGGCGCGAAATAAGTCAAGATTGTAGGCCTGCTCTTTTAGCGAAAGGTTTTGGATAGAGATGGCACTGGCTCCCATGCGACTGTCGTTCAGCAAGCGCCTTATACCCTTTCTGCCGCAAATAATCGACGCCTTCTGACTGGCCCCTAGGTCGGATGCTCTTATCACCAGGCAGACCTTGTCCGAGCGAAGCGAGTTGGTCTGCTCTCCTAGGGCTCGCATCCGATCTATCCCACATAGCCAGGCTGGGCGTCTCTGGTTTTGGCTACTTTTGACGAAACAAAAGTGGCTCGGCTGCCGGGACGAAACCCGGCAAGAAAATTCCTTGTCATTACAAAACCGTAAAGAGCGAGAGATTTATGTCTGTCTTTAGGGGAAATATGAAAGACCCTCTTTCTAAAAACGTCCTGGTTTGTATCTACCTCTCAAAGTCGCTCCCCAACCCCAACGCGAGGAGAAGGACCGACAGAATCCCCATGTAGGTCCGTATGTGATTCCACCACTGCCACTTTTTTTGGTACAGAGGCCAAGCCTCTGCTGATTCGTTTAAGGCCGTTCCAGCCAGTTTATTATTGAGTGGGACATTGAAGAGCATCGTGATCCCAAACAAGCCCAACAGGTAGGCCACTGCGCCCGCGAAGAAACACACGTGTCCAGGAAAGCCGATTTCAAATGCCGATACGACAACAATGATCAGGCAAAGCACCGGAGTCCCCATAAAGAATATGAGAAATATGGGATTGATGATTGTTTCATTGATCCGCTGCATCGCGAACATGCCCTGTTCCGTCGGTAGGTCCTGCAACGCACGCATCACGAAATTCGAGAAGGCAAATAATAACCCAGTCACCACCCCAGACCCCGTAATCGCGATGGCAACGATGAATGGAAGATATTCGTTCATTTGAAGATGGCCCATGCCTGAGTCTAGCGAGTTGGGCCGCCCCGCCATTGCCTACGTCAGCACGATTTCAGATCTGAAGTCAGATCTTGCAACCTCACAGATCTCTTTCGGCTTCACGCAACTATACCACCGCGCGGCAATTTGCGTTCGCATCTCAAGACTTCACCCAGGCCCCTTGTATCTTAGCCAGAGAGACTCTAGCTCTGAAACGGACTCATCATTCAGCCAACCTTGCACCAAGCAGCGAAACTCTCAACAAAAGATTTGCCTCTAGCTTCCGAACAACGTACAGCCAGATAACAAACACACTTCATATCTGGATTTCACTATTCAACCCCATATGAATTAAGCCGATATAACCACATACAAAGAGAAGACACTTAGACCTTCTCACATATTCGTATCTCTTCTGTTTTAAATTTGGTGATTGATGAAGCTTCCATTACTCGTTCAGGGCTTCGAAGGTCGTGATCTTTTCCTTTCGATTCGATTCATAGGCGATTCTAAGATTTCGATTGACGGAAATCCCCTTCCGGGCAAAAAAGGCACATTCATAGTCCAAGACAATGCAGGCCGAGAGGTTACGATCGTCCTTAAGAAACATTGGATTGATCGCGTGCCACAAATCGAGATTGATCATGTTCCACTCAACATCTGTCCACCACTCACTTGGTATGACCGACTGATAATTGGCTTTCCACTGTTTCTTACAGTCATCTCCGGGTTCATCGGAGGGTTCATTGGTCTCCTAGGCTCACTCTTGACCCTACGGGTCTTTCGTAGTCTCGGGGGTCCAACGACCCGATATAGCCTCACGACCCTCACCTCCCTCGTTATCGTTGGGTCATTTCTCTTCTACTGGGTCAATACCAGTAGTCATGCTCTCCTCGATCACTCGCTCAAACAAGACATAGAGGCTTATACCGACGGGATTGAGACGCCATGGAAGGAGAATAACATTCTCTATGCAATGCAATTGGATCAACAAGGCCGGCAACTCCTGTCTGAAGGTAAAGACCAGGAAGTGTATGACATTTATCGGAAAGTACTAAATATTAGCTATCAACAAGGAAGCTTACAAGGGATCATGAATAGCCTCATGGGGCTCTCGTCCGTCTTTGAACACATGGACAATGATCAAGAAGCACTCAAAGCAGCCAAGCTTGCCTACAAGGTTGGGAAGCTCATGAATAATCCCTATGAATATGGATTAGTGGAATTACAACTGGCCCGTCTCGTCGGTCACGATAGCCGTCGCTTGCAAGTCCTCTGGCGGATGAAGGCTAAAGAGAGTTTAAAAGAAACACCATATGGACGGGACTACGTCGGATTACTCAATGTGCTTGCTGGCGATCTGTATTGGCTTGGGCTGACAGACGAGGCCAGACAATTTTATGAGGAAGCGCATGAACGCTCTCAACATCTTGGGCAGGCCGCCGACCATAAATGGACCCGATGGGATGTCGCGTTGGCTTACGGACGCATGTTGAAAAACACCGGTGCCTGCGAACAAGCCATCGAGGTCATTCAAAATGCCCTCTCCATGTTCACATCTCAAGAACGAGAGTCATTTCAGTATTCCTATCTCTTGACAGAACTTGCTCAGTGCGCTGTCAAACTCGACCAGCAAGAGCTTGCCAAAAGAACGTTCCTCCAAGCCTATGCCTCCTATGAATTACAACGTAGCCGCAAGCTGGGCGATCATGCCCGAGCCCGGCTTGATACCAAACACACGAGATTGATCAATGGGTATATTAACTTTCTCCTTGAGCAAAACGAATCAAGTGCGGCTCTCGCCCTGCTAGAGACTAATAAAGCAAGAACATTAAGTGACATCCGAGAGGACATGAACCAAAAAGATGTCTATACCCGAATACATGCCCAAGAAGAACAACAGGCAAGACAAGTCGTGGAACTAGCAGAACAGTGGAAACGGGCCAATGCCGACTTAGAAGTCACCGACAGGACTTGGGATGAATACCTTCAGTTGATCAACGACCAAGAGAAAGAAAGACGTAAGCTCCACATTCAACTCCAACTTCGAGATATCCCTGTGAGCAAATCTCTCACCAAACAGGATATTCGGGTGCTGCAATCAGATCTCGGACCAGAGTCGGCCGTTCTTTCCTATTTTGTCAGTCAAAAACACATCGGCATCTTTCTTCTCACACACAACGACATTCGATATATC
Organism: Nitrospirales bacterium; assembly: GCA_965248225.1. GTDB lineage: Bacteria > Nitrospirota > Nitrospiria > Nitrospirales > UBA8639 > Nitrospira_E. The sequence continues at coordinate 316,719 of CBDFIV010000015.1, read as the reverse complement.
CCGACAACATTCTCCTATTCAGACTTTACTCAGACGATTGCTCAACTCAGGCTGGCCTTATCGAACGAATATACGGAGCATTATCAGGAACCTTCACGACGTCTGTACAAGCATCTCTTTTTGCCGGTGAAAAAATATCTCAAGCCGACCGTCACTCATCTTGTCTACAGTCCAGACGATAAATTATTTCACATTCCTCTCGGTGTTCTGTCTGATGGGAAGGACTTTCTCACCGAGCACTATGCACTCACGCGAATTCCATCGCTACGTTTTTTAAACCCTGAACACCACATGACGCCTATACAGCTTACCGGAGGCATCACGTGTGTTGATCCTGCGGTGAAACACCGCCGTCTACCCTTCCAACTGGAGACAGATCACCTCTTACAGACGCTCTTTAGAGGCAACATGGCGTCATTGACCGGGGACCGGTGTTCACCACGACATCTTGAAGAGTCAGTTGAATCCTCATCTCGTGATGGTTTTCTCCATATTGGCGCCCATGGATCGTTCTATGACTTGGATCCAATGAAATCAGGTATCGCTCTCTCGTCGGACAAATCCAACGGCTCCTCCGTGCTTTGGGATGCTCGGGCGATAGCCAGGCTTGATTTGCGTCACCTTCAACTAGTGACGTTAAGTAGTTGTGAGACTGGGCTCAAGGATCACAATCGTCTCAGAGATGTATTTGGAATCATGCGGGGACTCTTCTTCGGCGGAGCACAACAGGTCATTGCTCCGCTGTGGTCTGTCCAGGATCGGGCGACCGCTCACCTCATCCAAGAGTTCTATAAAAACCTTGCGACAAATGGAAAAACTGCCCAGTCGCTTCAACAAGCCCAACAAGCCCTCATTCACCAAGGCAAGTTCCGTCATCCATACTATTGGGCGGGATTTATTCTCACGAATGGCCCCGTATGAAACCATTTATCAGTACGATCATGCTCAGCATTCTCTTGGTTCAACCAACCTATGGGGAGGATCTTATCAAGAAATGGCTTGATCTCGCCGTTGAAGAACTACGGGTAGAATTCTATTCTGGTGATATATCATCGGCAAAACGACGACTCTCTGCCATTTTGGAAGAGGACCCAACACACCTCGAAGCGCTGTGGCAATTAACTTACACCAACCACTTAGCGAGACCAAAGAATTGGACACTTCTCGATCGCAGCAATCATCTACAGCAAGCTGGACCTCAATTCAAGAAAATCATTAAGTTGGCTCATGCGCAACAGAAAATTGCGTTTGCACATTACGTCAAGGCCTGGGAGGGATTACTGTACAATGCGTTTCCTTCAGCCCTGACTGAAATTAACAAAGCCCTTTCCGTGCACCCTGATTCCGTGCGGTATCTCATGTTGAAAGGACGAATTCTCGTGGCTCAAGGGGATTGGGAAGATCGTGACGATGCGATTGAAGAAGGTGTCCGCATCATTCAGCAAGCTTGGGGTTACGCAAAGCAACATCCGTCACCTTTCTATAAAGAAGAGAATTTTCATTTTCGTGTAGCTCATAGTCTGTGGCATTTAAAGACGCCTCGCTGGGAAGAAGTCACATATCACTACGAACAAGCGATCAAACATAACAACGCTGGCACCACGCTCCCCGCCTACTCGTGGACGAATTTAAGTAAAGCGTACCGTCTTCAAGGACAATGCCAAAAGGCAAAGGATGCCGCTGACAAGGCGTTGGCCCTGATAGAGATGAATTCAGCCAAACGCCAAAAACAATATGCAGAGTTTTGCCTAGAAATGAAACAGATGGGAATGTCCTTGCCGGTTAGGCAGTCAGCTGACACTGCAGAATAAGCAAACCAACAAAGCGCGCGCGCGTGAGATCATGGAGCATCTCCAATGGAATCGTAGCAATTTGAGGCTATAGAACCCTCTGCAAAAGTAATAGGATCCTGTAGAATGCCCTCATGCAAACCACCATGAGGGACAAGATGAAAACGAAGCCCTTACGGATTGAGCGATTTCTCAACGAGATGAATCAGGTCGTGCCGTGGAAGCAATTGGAGAAAGTGATTCATCCGCATTATCAAAGCCATGGCGGGCGTCCGCCCCATGAGCTGAGGGTGATGCTGCGCATTCATTTTTTCCAACTGTGGCATAGCTTGAGTGATCCGTTGATGGAAGAAGCCCTGTATGACCGTCTCAGTTTTCAGGCTTTTCTGGGGTTTGACTGTTTTGGCGGGGTGATTCCGGATGAGAGCAGCATCTGCCGGTTGCGGCATCTCTTGGAAGAACACGGGCTGTCGCAACAGATACTGGCCGTCGTTAATGCCCACATAGACTCGCATGGGTTGGTGCTCAAAGCGGGGACAATTGTGGACGCCACCTTGTTGGCCGCACCAGTGAGCAAGAAAAACAGCCGCAAGGAACGGGATCCCGAGATGAGTTCGACACGCAAGAACAACAAGTGGCACTTTGGGGCCAACGGCCATATCGGCGTGCAAGCGCAAGGGCAGCCCATTATTCATTCGACGGAATTTACCACAGCCAAAGTGCATGACAGCCAGCTGTTGGAGGAGTTGCAACACGGAGAAGAACAGGCGCTGTTTGGCGACAGCGCCTATACCAAGCAAGCGGACAAACGCCAAGCTCGCCAGGCCGGCTTCTATTACGGACTCTCGGACTGCGGGTACCGCAAGCATCCTTTGTCCTCGTCCCAAAAGAAACGCAATCACCGGCATTCGAGGATCCGGGCCAAGGTCGAGCATCCCTTCCGAGTGATCAAGCATCTGTGGGGGCACAGGAAGCTCCGGTATAAAGGCCTGGCCAAAAACGCGGCGCAATTCACCAGGCTGTGTGCTCTGTCGAATCTGTTCTTCTGCCGGCGAGAGCTCCTCTTGGCAGCCTGACTCAGGGGAGTCATTGAGGAGCAGTACGGACAAGCCGCGAAAAGGGAAGCCAGGAGGAAGTAGACAAGAGATCTAGGTAAGCAGAACCCCTCAAAAAACGATCCGAGAGACCAAGAGCCTCAACTCAACTGACTTTTGCAGAGGGTTCTATAGTTTTTACAGTCTGGCCGTGCCATCACACCATCCGCTTTCAGCTTCACCAACCATACCATCGGGTGACAATCCTTTATCGAATTCGGGTACCCCCTTCAGCTTGGCTAACTGAGCTGACGCACGAATCAAAAGTTGGACCTTGCCTGAGCCTGACGAGTTGGGGCGCCCCTCAGCAATTTAATCGTAAAACGGCTTTATGACTTTCCTTATTCCGGAACCAACAAAAGAACCGATAAATGCAGGAACCGTAAAAGGTATAAGAAAAATCATTCCCAAGGGGATAAACATATTGGCCCCGCCGCCACTAGAGAAAATAAAACTGCCCAAGCCAAAAAGAGTCTCACCAAGATAGATGCCTAAGGGCCATAGCCAAGGATTTTCTTTACCAATAAACCCTAAAACAAGCCCTAGCAGGCCAACAGTCTGCAACCCATATGGCGAATCCCAAGGCTCAATATTATACCAAGCAAATATGCCCCAAAATAAAAACCCTGCGATCACGGAAATGATAAAAATATTTCTTTGACTCATTAGGGACAACTCTTTTATTGCACTTAATCTAGAGCTCACCAGCACTGCGCAGCGTCCACAAACCGAAGAAAGCGAGGATGAGGTTTTGGGGTCAGGTTTATAATCTCGGGGGGTTTTTCGGATTCACTCAGCTGAAACTCCACAGCGGCAATCCTCTCTCGGTTTCCCCTAGCCCCCTTCGGAACATCTATTCCCAGCCGGACAGCCACATTAGTTGTCGGTTGCACTACCTTGCTATTGCGCTTATCTGCCAACCGAGACCGCCAGCCATAACAGGTCGTCTTGACGACTCAGGACGCTTACGAGAGAACTCGCCAATGGCTTTCTGATTCGTCCCATTCTTCCAGCTTGGACACAGGGGGCGCACCTTCGACTCCTATTTGTGGACCGCCACCAGCGAGTTCTATGTGGTCCTGGGCAAGCGGTTCGAAAAAGTACTTGTAGAATCTGAGAGAATTGTCGCTGGGGTCATACCTATCGCCGTTGAATGCGACGTACGACGAGGTGGCAACTTTGGCGGTTTCAAGTGTGACTCGTAGTCGGCAATCGTTATTCCATTTTGGCAGAATTTGCAGAGCGTCTCTCGTGAGGTCTGGGGTTCCCCATTTTTCATACGAGCACCAATGGTACAGCGGCTTCTCACGAAGGACTGGAAGTCGCTGGACTGGGACGGGTGGGAGTGCGCCAGTCCGAAGGATGTAGGATTTTGCTAGCTCACCCGAGCCATACACGACTGAGGTTGAACTCAGTACGCGATACAATTCTTGGGCAAGATCTTCGATGCCAATGACCTTCAGCTGCGGGAATGCAGGATTCGAAGGATTCACTGTAACGGGATAGTCACGTTCATAGGCCTCCATTCCTCCGGTCCAGTCCGTAACATGCTCAAGGCTTTTTCGCAGCGAGGCTTTTTCGCAGCGAGGCTTTTCCTTCCGGCATTTCAGTCTTGAAGATTCGTGACAGCTCCATCGTTCTGTGATTTCCACACTCGTCAACAAGCCGTGAACAGACAATCAGGAAGCCCTCCATAGCTTTCTCGGTGAGTCGCCCATCCAGCATTGATAATAGGCATTCGGCTTGTGCCCGGGTTATCGGGTCGTCCTCGTTGTGCCATTTTCTGAGGAGGTGAAGCATCGGGTTTGGATTTGTAATTTAGGATTTTTTTTCAGCTTCACTCAGCTGCGTGCGTCGTCGGCAGGTCGTCCCACGTTGGCTGACGCAGAGGAGTAGGCATTTGTCGCTTCACTTGTGCAAGCGATTCCTAAGTATCTCTATGTCAGCTGACCCTGAAGCCGCTGATTCAGTGCCCAGACAACGGCTTACTGTGTTTCTCTCCGCAGTCTTGCTCATGAACACGAGAAACTGATCGCCTGCGCGAGGATTCACTGGTGGAAGAAAATAATCGCACTCGCTTGGCCCGTTGGAGACGGTCAATTTTCCGTAACTCGCACCTTTGAACGATTCCAGAATTCTCAGTTCTACTGAGAGAAATGGCTTGTACTCAAGAACCTCAGCAAGAAATACTTCTGAACTCCACTGCACGCGCTCGGCCAAGGGTAAGGTGGCGCAGTCGCATGCGTAGCTGGGACAAGCCCACAAAAGAATAACTAGGGTGAGTGCGGAGCGCAGCGAGATCCAGCGCTTAACAATGTAGACGGAATTGCATAAGAACCAGAGCTTCCTTGCTCCGTTTAGATCAGACACCATTAGATAGAAACGTTGGACGACCATCATTCTCGAACTATTAGAGGTTTCCCCTAGTGTTCGGCTTTTAGCCATTCTAGTGTCAGGACGTGCAAGCACACAATTCTTTTTTCGGTCTCATTCAACCATACCCCAGAGGAGCAATCCACTGTCGCATGGCAAGACTTAACTCAAAACTCTTTTATCGAAGGCCTAGAGACTTTGACACTGTAACGGGCACGTCATGCCGCCGACCGTGCACCGAGGAACCTATCTCGGCCCGACGACAAGACACCGCACCACCCCTGGCGCAATGTATTCATACCTGCCAACAAGAGGCGCACGCGCAGAACATCCGCATCAACATTAAATGTGGTCATTTTCACCGACTATATCCGTGGGGTAACCGCATATGCTGCGGGAGGCCTGTAATCCGCCCATGGTTGCACTTTCTATGCAACCGAAATCGAGCCCATTACGCACCCAGTCTCCAGCCAGGTACAGGTTACTAAACCCGCTTTGATTCGCGGCCAGCTTATATTTCGTGCTGTTCGGAACAGACAAGACATACCTCTCTGCCGGGGCAATATTGGCTCGCCAATATTGTGAATCAAAGCGGGCAACACCACTGGCACCAGCCGGATCATCCAGTAATTCCCAATTAAATTCTGCTTGATTAGCAGCCTGTGGCCAAATCCCTACAATGTAGCTGTTAAGCCAATCAATAGCGTTCTGCTTTGCCAGTGCAGTTTGTTGCGAGGGAAATTGATAATCATTATATGGCGGGATCGGGTGTGCGTCAGGCAGACACCCGCAAAAATACGCGATTGAGTCAGGCTGCTCTCCTGCGGGCCACTCTTCGCGCGGAATAACCTGGCTCATGTCCGCCCAGGTTTCAAATGGGTGCCCATAACCGGTTAGCACAGTCGGGCCAGCTGTCCAGCCCAGACTCCCCAATGTCGGCGTCATCCAAAGTTGGAAAGCCTGGGTCTGAGTGGTTTTAACATTTGCCATCATCGCCTGCCAGGAGGCATTACTGGCGATCAACTCTTTACAGATATCATTGATCGGTGCAAGTGAAGTCGCCAATACAACTATGTCGAAATCTTTGCCTGGACCCTGTTGTAATTGATATGTCTCAACCGGTTGCCAGGGCGACCAAGGCGTCTCAAGATCAATGCCTTCATTTTGTAATTGTTCACCTTGCACAAGTTGATCGTAAAGCGGCTCTGAGGGCCAGCATGGTAAACCACGGACGTTGACTAATGGCTCATATGACGCATTTTTCATCGTAGCCTGCTTGCCAATCGTAATTGTCTCAATTGACTGCTTATCAGATGAAAGTCCAATTTGAAGAATATGCTGAAAAAATTCAAATTTGACCCCCTTCGCCTTGAGCACGAGATACAGCGGCCCAAACACTACGTCACCCATACCCGCCTGCATTTTCCAGAAAACGGCGCCCTTGTACCACATGATTAAACGAAAAATCATTTTCAGACCTGTCCCAGCTTCGAGCATCGGTTTATTAGGATCCCCGTTTTCATAAGCGAAGATAAAGTCGTAGGAGCCACGGACCAGGCCAGACTGAATACTTGTTTCACGGGCACCATGTTTTCTGAACCAATCTGCCAGATCAATATTGTTAATAACCTCAAAACCACCGATCAAAACACCATCCTCAAGGATGCCCTTTACTTCGGCGATACCCAGATCAATTAAAATTTCAGCTCGACGCTTGCCGTCATCGTCCATATTGCGACCACGGCTGTTGCGATGAGATTGAAGCTGTTTAAGCAGTGATACCACCATGGCATGCGTTTCAGCCGAATGCTCAGCCGGTTTTGAGCTTGCGCCCCTCATAATTTTGTAGGCTTCGACCAGAAACTTCCGCTCTCCGCTGTGTACGGCATGTTCAACCCAGTGCAAAACTTCCGCAATTAGCCCCGAACGTCTGCCTGCGCTTTGCGCTGAATCCACCACATCTTCTCGCGCGACAGAAGCAGAATCCGCATCAAAATACGTCTGGATCATCCATTCAACGACTCGTAATAGACCTTCCCACACACTGGGCATAGGCTCACCATTACCTGGAGTAGATGAATACTCCGGAAAACGATTATTCCAGGCGAGCCAAGGTTGGAGATCTTCCATCCACGTCACTAAAGCATTGGGTTTGAACGCTTCATCCCATGTTGCGAGTGGAGCCGTGCTTGAGCGCCCTAACGCTTCATAGCAAGCTCGCATCACGCGAAAGGCATTTTCATAAAAACCACCCCAAACATGCAGACCGTGCTCTTCAATACGTTGGTCCTGAGCACTATTTCGACCGCTGGCACCTTTACCTCCAAGCCGCCAACCTAACTGATAGACCGTAATATCATACTCGTTCTGCCAATTCGGGCTTTCAGTGATACCAAACACTGTTGCCATAGCACTCATTCCCCCACCGAGAATGACAACCTTCTTCTTGTTTGTCGCATTTGCCGGGCTCATTATTAGTATCTCCTGTTTGATATTTAGGATGAATGTCTCGCGCACTGACGGGTCAACGAAACACCTAAAAAGCGTTTCACACAGATCAGGGCACCTGTGAGTTCAGAGACTGCCGTTGGCAGTCTGAAGGAAAGAATGCTTACGCCTCATTCGGCAAACTGCCTGCAAAAAACAAAGGCTAATAGGTAACTGGACAGTGATTGTTGATGAAGGCTCGAATTAAGTCAAGAATGAAGGGATGCAACGTTCTTTAACTCAATGATGTGACCTAGCTTGACTGCTTTTCGAAAGTACCGCGTGGCAGCTGTGATGAAGAACGTATCTGAATCCTGTAACGCTACTGCATGATACAGCGGATCAAAGAGATGGTGGTTGAGATCCACTGAGAGACAACAGGCCTGCTCATACACCTCCCACTCCAAGGTCATCGGTAACTCCAGCGCGAGAAACGTCTGAATCATGCTAATCGATTGCTTAGGGGCCAATCGCGTCAACACGTCGTCCGCTGTGCCCTGTTGCTCCACATTCATTCCGCGTTCAAATGCTTCAAGATCTTGGTTGCCAATGACTCCTTGATCTCGTTGTGCCGCAGAACTGCCTCCATGCCCCGGTCTTCGGATTGATCCAGAGTGCATGGGAACACTACCTTCCCGCTTTAAATAACAACCGGCCATTCGCAATTTACGCTCCAACTCCCGTCGTTTCATCCAATCTGCACCGTATCCTGGATGGCGTCTTCGGGCAGTCCGTGAAGAATGTCTGCCCTCCGGTCTTCCAGAATCATTTCAATAGCTTGCTTTAAACTATTCTTGGTTTCCTCGATCGTCTCACCTTGTCCGTTTGCACCAGGAACCTCCGGGCAAATTGCCCAATAGCCGCCCTCGGGAGCAGCTTCAATAATCGCGGTGAATTCACCTTTCATAGGCTCCCCATTTTTTGACAGAAAGATTTGCTTTTGAGGTCAGCCCTAGCCATCACGCAACCTGCTTTCGACTTCACTCAACGATACCACCGCAAGACAATCTGTTGTCCTATTGCAAAACCTGAGGTGGGCCTAAAAAAAGACAGATCAAATCGAACCGAGGATTCGACTGGGGTCGGCAGAAGCAAGGGGGTAGGCTGTGGTCAGCCGAACCTTACGAACCTTTTCGAGTTTGACGTGTTGCCTGGCCTGCCAAAGGTCGTAGTTATACTGCATAGCCAGCCAAATCTCCGGAGAGCGCCCAAGCGCTTTTGCAAGGCGCAGGGCCATTTCCGGGCTAATGCCGCTCGTTCCCTTCAGGATGCGATTCAGCGTGGAAGCCGACACATCCAGCTTGGCAGCAAGCTCGCGACCACTCAGGTTGTTGGGCGCCAGATACACCTCATTGATAAACTTACCGGGATGCGGAGGATTGTGCGTAGAGCCATCAGTGAGAGTCCTCATAGTCCAAGACGTAGGCATGTCCGTCTCTGAACTCAAATATTAATCGCCAAATTCCATTGACCCACACCAACCAGCGGCCGCGTTCAGAGCCCTTCAAAGGGTGAAGGCGAAAACCTGGAACATTCATGTCTTCAATGGACTGCGCAGTATCCAAATCCACCAAGAGCATCCGAAGCCGCTTAGCATGGTGGGGAAGGATTCCCACCGCGTTGCCCGACTCAAAGAGCTTTCTGATTCCCTTGTGTCGGAACGATTGGATCATTCCCTAATAATAGCGTGTTGCGCATCATGCAACAAAACCTCGCAATGCTTAGATGGGTGAGCCTAAAAGCCTGCTCTTCCATGTTCTGTCTAAATATGAGACATCGGATGGCGACGGCAGACCACCATCCTTCTCGAAGCATCAGAGCATCCATCGTTTTTGGCCTTTCGCATGGCTTCTTATGCGGATCGGCCTCATGCTCCTCGCTCCGGATTCCGACCAGCGTGTGCAGGCATGCGGATAAAACACCATTGAGTTGATACCCCCATAGCCCTGCCATTCTTCAATAGTCAGCCGCACTTGTGGCCATCAAGATAAACGATCAGTGCATGAGAAGGATTGTTGAGAAAGGCGCGAACTAAGTCAATATTATTGAGGCACAAAGTATTTTAACTCGAGGATGTGACCCAGCTTAGCAGCTTTTCGGAAGTACTGAGTGTCAGCTGTGATGAAAAGGGAATCAGGGGTGTTCAAGGCTACGGCATGGTACAGGGTATCAAACAGATGATGATTGAGATCCACGGCCAAACGACAGGCTTGCTCATACATCTCCCATTCCGTCGTGATGGGCAACTCCATCGCAAGAAACGTCTGAAGCAAATCAATCGATTGTTTTGGAGCGAGTCGAGTCAAGACGGCCCCTACTTCAGCGAACCAATGAGGCGGTTGGAGAACTCGTGCCTTGCCCTGCTTTATTTCTTGCAACAGAGCGAGGGCTTGTTCTTGATGGGACTCACTATCTTTGAGGGGCAAAGCCCATTTCACGGCCACACTGGCATCAACGACCCACGTCGTCATGGACGGCCTTGAGTCCGTGCCAGTCGAATATCCTTGTCCGTTACTCGTGGAGCTTTCTCACGCAAGGCAAGCAATTGATCAATGGCTCGCTTACGCTGTCTGAGTCGCTGCTGTTCTTCAATCGCCTGCTGCATGAGTTGGGTTAACACGGCGCTTTTGTTTTTTCCTGCAAAAGCCTTATCAAATTGTTTTTTGACATCTTCAGGAACACTGAAATTCATGGTTGCCATACAATTCCCTCTTGTTGAAATTTTCAACAATATTCTGGCCTACCATGTATCACTTGTCAAATGAGATCATCCACATCCAAATCCATTCAATGGGGAAACCCTCAAAACACCATATCAGAAAATGGATGAGTAAAGAGAATTAAAGAGTCAAGCACTCAAAGCCCGCTTAAAACCATATAAGGTTCCTGATACCTTATATTGCCTGTTAGCTGAGCTGAATCAACTGATTGAGGAAGGAAATACCATCCTGGTGGTGGAACACCACCTGGACGTCATCAAATGCGCAAATTGGGTCATCGACCTAGGCCCTGGTGGCGGCGAATCCGGAGGATATATTGTGGCTGAAGGAACCCCGGAAGAAATAGCCAACACCCCTAAGTCTCTTACGGGAAAATATCTAAAACCTCAACTCGTCCCAAACTAACGCTCCGCATCAGCGGAAAATTGCGCGCCTAGTGGGCGCTTTGTCCGACTGCATGCGCTTGTTAGCCGTATTTTCAAATAATGTTCCAATTTACTCGCGCATTCGCGTGTAAAGCGGCACCAGCCAAATCGGGAAACAGCATTCTGTAATCTATTCCATAGGAATCAAAGTCTTTTAAGCCTTCCATAATCGTTTGATCAGATAATATAATTTGAGTTAACAATTTCTCACGGCCTGTATTATTGAGAAATCCTTCTAGTTCAAAATATTCCTCGGAATCTAACCAAGTAAATAATCCTCTTTGACCGTGCATTCTTCCAAGTTCTTCAACTTTAGGAGCAACCACACGTAAGCCGTCACCTTCAAGATCTTTGTTATGAATTAGTTTGTATACAGCCACTTCTTTGCCATCAAAAGCTATTCCACCGCCCTTACTACTCATTTCTATCCATAACTCTGACAGTGCGAAAAAAGCAGCTATAAATGGTTTCTCTGTCCAATCTAGCAATGGTGTAATCAATCCATGGTGCCGTCCCAAGGCCCACCATTGGTCTCGATTAATCTTTTCAGGAGCGGGGCCTCTCAATCCAGAGGACGCCTTCTCAAAATTCAGTATGTAATTGTCACGAAATGTTTGGATGAAACCTTCTTCCCATATTTTCTTCCCATATATTTTATATCGTCCATTTGGATGCATTGATGTTGCGTAAGGATAGACTTTAGAGGCTCTGTCCTCCCAGCCGCCATTCAATTCTAATATTTTTCTTTCAAAACTAGATGCGATAGGCCATTCAGGGTCCATCTGACCTCGCCAATAAATTGGACATACATACCTATGAGCATGTACGTAATCGCGAAAATCTTTCCAGTGTTTAAATGTAACAGTTTCCATTTGCTTTCTTACGTGGCGCCTAACAATGTTTTGACGGATCCGCAGAAGAGCAGAATCTTCCATGTTCTGTCCGTGTAAGACGCCACCCAATGGCGACTTCGGATGTGCAGCATTCTCGAACTATCAGAGGCTTCTACAGTTCTTGCCTTTTTTCATGGCATCTTATTCAGATCGGAAAAACCACCCTCTTCGCTTACTTCAACGCTCATCTACCGGATTGAGCATTGGGTCAGGTCTTGCAATCACGCAACTCTTTTTCGGCTTCACTCAACTTTACCCTCACCGGCAATTGGTTTTCCAATGGCAAAACGTAATCCAGAACCCTTTTATCTCAACCATAGAAACTTTAGCGCTACAACTTACATGTCCTACAACAGGCAACCTGGCATCAAGAGGCAAAACTCTCAACAAAAAATTTTCTCCCTTTTCAATCTAGGACAGAACCCTTTTTGCCTATGGTCGGCCGACAGAATGTTGACCTAATCTTCATAGCACGCGACCGGGAAATTTGGTCTTCAACTCCCTATGAAAGATCTTCGCGAACCTTTTGAACCCATCCTTCGCCGGATGCAATTCGTTATGCCACGAACTTGGAGACGGAGTCAGTGTGCCTTGCGCATTGATGAAAGTCACATCAGGGCGCACAAGAGACTGTAGCAGTGCCGCAAACTGTTGCAGCATGACTTTCACTACTTCGAACGCCGCCTTACGTTTAGGGAAGCCACGCAAGTCGAAGGTCGGCTTCAACCACGGCCCAAGGTGACAGACTCCTCGCCCATCCGGAATCGGAAAGTCGTAGGCATGAAACACCAGATGCGTGGTGGGGCTCAACGTATCGCGCATCTCGAGGAGGTCTTCGTAGCCGGCTCGTAGCAGCCCGAGCACGGCATCAAAACGCGCTTGGTGAATGTGGCTGGCCCCTGGAATGGCCGGATCAAAATCCTTGACCCAGAGCACCATCGGATTGTCGACGACATCGTTGCCACCGCCTGAAAAGAGCAGCGCGTCCCATGGTCCGCCAGCCGGGCATCCCTTTGTGAGCTGTTCCGCGAGCAACGTTCGTTCCTCCACCCCCATCATGAAGCGTACCTCATCGCCGGCTTTCGCGAGATTCAGAATCGGCACCCCAACCAGGTCCTCAAGTCGTTTGATGATACCGCCACCGAAAAATGGCACGGGGTAATCAAACCAGGAATCGCCCTCGGCCAAGATCTGCAACGGCTGTCCCGTCCGCATGACGGTGGCTCCCTCGCCGAACATGCGGCGCCGTGTTCCCTTGGGTGTAAGTCCTTTGACACCGCGCCGCTTTAGGAGCTTGAGTGTGGCCGTGTATTCACGGATGCGCCGCTGGTTTTCCCGGCGGTTCTTTAACACAAGTTTTTTCCGTTCGGCACCGAGGGTCGCCGGCGTGGCCAAATCGACCGCTGCTTTGCCCAATGCCCGCCGGCGCGAGGTCCGTTTCGGTGACTTGCCCTGTGCCCGGACCATGGCCTTGGCCTGCGTCAGCGTCATTGGCCCACCCGTATCTACCATCGAGGGTGTTGTCCTTCGTTTCCTGGTCGGCACCTTCCTTGCGGCCGGCTTCTTAGCGGTTGTCGTAGTCTTTTTCTTTGCTTTAGCCATTGCTGTCACCTCCCTTTTTTCTTTGCAGCTGGCGCCGTGTGCTTCACGGACACTCACAAGGATCGTGCGTCCTCGCGATACGAGCGTACTAGTTTGCGAGTGCCTTCAACGGCGGATGCTCCGTTAGACCCCGGTTTTTCGCCGCTTCCCAGGTGTTTCGAGTCCAACCGAAGGGGCAGTCACCGGTGCCTTGGCTGTCCGTGATCGCGCTGGCGCGGCGGCGCGACGCGTGGCACCACGAGTCAACTTCTTGCTGACCGCCTTCTCGGCAGATGCGGCTTCGGTAAAACGACGATACCGCTCCGCGCGGCGGGCGGCTTTGGCTTCGCCCTTCAACTTCAATCGCTTCTTGGCGACTTTGTCTCTACGACGGGCGAACGTCTCGTGTTTCACTGTTTCAGGATCGTAGAACCCAATGTATCCGCCTGGATTGACACCGAACGAGTTCAGCGTCTTTCCCTTGTAGCTGCGACCCAAGAAGTCGTTTCTTCCGCCGGGTTCATCAGAGCCTGTGAAATACAGAGGCAGAACGAAGTTTGAGACTTTGACGTGGTCAATCTCGTACGTCTCATCCTGCACAGCATCGGACATCTCATACCAATTAAAAACTGTCTTGTTCGGATCAGTCGGATGTGGACCCATCACGAGCAGGTTGACTTCGGGATCTGCGATCAATTCAAGGGCTTCGTGCGAAAGCGTTACGCTCCACGGCTCGCCCAGTTTCTTTGCGAGATCGGTGAAAACAAAGCCGAACGGAATGCCACGAGCACTTTGGTCGTGATAGCCCAACGCGTCGGGTAAATCCGTCTTGTCCCATAGATAGAGAATGGCGTCGCCGCGCAAATCGGGCATCGTCATGTATGGACGCTCCTGAGAATGCAAGGGGTCTTGGTCGACAATAGCGCGTGAGGTGTGCCGTCATGTATCCGGCCTGTTTATGCGGCCCCATGACCGCTGGCCTTGATGGAATCCGCCCCTCAAAAGGGCGGAGGAAAGACGCCCAGTCAACTTATCGAGCTGTAGGCTCGGACAATACCTCGGGTTGGATCTTTCCTGGCTCCCTGTTTCGCCATCATGTTTTTTTCACCCTCGCAATTCCTCTCGCTTTTCCTTATAGAAACACTGCGTGAAAGTCTGGTGCGGACCCGTCTTATCTGGTCACAGCCGTGAAGACCTGCTGATCTCTCATCATGGCCCAGACGGTTCGAGCCGTTTTATTGGCCATGGCCACCAGGACGACATTGGTCGGTCGTCTTGTCAGCAACTCTCCAATCCAAGGGGAAGGCTGCTTGGGTTCACCCTTTTGCCAACGGAGCACGGCTCGAGCCCCGTGTACCAAGAGGCGCCGGAGATAGCCATCACCGCGTTTGGAGATTCGTCCTAACCGACTTTTCCCACCCGATGAATGTTGGCGTGGGACGAGTCCCAGCCAAGCAGAGAGATGTCGTCCGGACTTAAATTGTGAGCCATCGCCGATGGTGGCCACCAGAGCCGTGGCCGTAATGACGCCGACACCTGGAATTGTGGCTAACCGTTGGCTGGCATGTTGGGAACGATGCCAGGCTTGCAGTTTCCTCTCGAGTGTTCGTATGGCTTCCTTCACCGCAGCAAGCTGGGCGATGAGGACGCCCAAGGCTTCACGGGCAACCGCTGGAAGTCGGGGATCTTCGGGATCCTCAATGATCGCAATCAAGTCCTTGACCCGCGACGCACCCTGGCTCGCGACCATCCCCAGCTCACTGCAATGTCCTCGTATCGCGTTGATGAACATCGTGCGTTGCTTGACGAGAAGTTCTCGAGATCGATGCAGCATCAGCACGGCTTGTTGGTCAGTGCTCTTGATGGGGGTAAACCGCATGCTCGGTCGCACCAACGCCTCAGTGATGGCTTCGGCATCCGCAGCATCATGTTTATTGGTCTTGAGAAACGGGCGGACATATTGAGGCGGGATTAATCGGACGTCGTGGCCTTGGGCCTGGAGCTCACGCGCCCAATGATGCGCACTGCCACAGGCTTCCATGCCTACTAAACAGGGGGAGACCGTCGCAAAAAACTTCAAGACCTGTCCCCGTCGTAATTGCTTCCGCAAGACAGGTTGTCCATCCTGATCCAATCCGTGCACCTGAAAAACCCGTTTCGCTAAATCAAGCCCAATGGTGGTGATGGTGTTCATAAGTTCCTCCTGTTGATGAAGTGTGATCACAGCGAGTATACTGCCGCGCTTCAACAGGAGCGTCCATACCATTAACTTAGAGGGCTTCTTCTCACTGCGCCCTTCTAGGCGCAATGTGGCTCCAAGGCTCCAGTACGGTTCAAAGTCTTCAGTGATCTGTCGGTTGATCGCCCGAATAACCAACTGTAACTCTTCATCCGAAACTTTGCCGTTCGTGTGATTGACCACAGAGATAATCATCAAACCACCCCTTTCTGATTGTGAGAGTTGCAGCCCTTAGCAGAGTGCTACCTGGTCGAGTTCCGTTGTCGTAAGGCCGCCCAACAATGTTTAGACAGATTCGCATAAGAGCCAGATCTTCCATGTTCTGTCCTTATAAGACACGATTCAATGGCGACCTCGGAAAGATCAGTGACTGGGAAAGATTGTTGATAAAGGCACGAAATAAGTCAAGATGGCGGGGGTACTCTCTTGGTAGGCGAAAGGACGGAGATAAAGATGGACACTGCCTGCAATGCGACTGTTATTCGGAAAGTCTTCACTTCCCTCTTTTCCCTCGTTTCCGACGCCTTCTGACTGGCCCCTAGGTCGGATGCTCTTATCACCAGGCAGACCGTGTCCGAGCGAAGCGAGTTGGTCTGCTCTCCTAAGGCTCGCATCCGATCTATCCCACATAGCCAGGCTGGGCGTCTCTGGTTTTGGCTACTTTTGCCGAAACAACAGTGGCTCGGCTGCCGGGACGAAACCCGGCAAGAAAATTCCTTGTCATGACAAAACCGTAAAGAGCGAGAGATTTATGCTTGTCTTTAGGGGAAATATGAAAGACCCTCTTTCTCAAAACGTCCTGGTTTGTCTCTACCTCTCAAAGTCGCTCCCCAACCCTAACGCGAGGAGAAGGACCGAGATAATTCCCATGTAGGTACGTATGTGATTCCACCACTGCCACTTTTTTCGGTACAGGGGCCAGGCCTCTGCCGATTCGGTGAGGGCCGTTCCGGCCAATGTATTATTGAGCGGTACATTGCAGAGCATCGTGATCCCAAACGGACCCAACAGGTAGGTCACCGCACCGGCAAAGAAATACGAAAATCCTGAAGCACCAAGTTCCAATGCAGAAACGACAACAATGATCAGGCATAGAACCGGAGTGCCAAGAAAGAAGATAAGAAAGATGGGATTGATGATCCTTTCATTGATCCGCTGCATGGCGAACATGCCATGTTCTGTCGGCAGGTCCTCCAACGCGCGCATCACAAAATTGGAGAACGCAAACAATAACCCGGCCACCACTCCAGCACCCGTAATCGCTATGGCAACGATAAGAGGAAGATATTCGTTCATGGCCTGAATGGCTGAAACCCGGAAGGCAGAGATGGATTCACAAATTTCTGGCTGCCTTGATTCCTTAGGCGCAAATGGCCGTCGTGAAGATCATTGTATTCCCAAAGGGATCAATGACCGACATATCGCGTATTCCCCAGGGCATACCCTCGATTCCCGATGGCGCATGCTTATACCGCTTGGCGGTTAGTTCCGCATGGAAGGCGTCAAGATCGCTGGTTTCAATGCGCATCGTCGCGCCCGGACTGCAGCCGTCAGGATGTTCAGACAAATGCAACGCACCCGTCTCGGGAGACTTACATGAACACAGGAAAATCAGGTTCGACTCGGTATTCCCAGTCCACTGTGAAGCCCAAGAAGTCCACGTAGAATTCCCCGGCCTTCACCTCATCGAAAACCCCAAGAGTCGGTGTCGTTTTTCCAAATTTCATTGGCCTTCCTCCTTTACCTCTTCAGGAAATAGATAGGAGCCATCCTAGCCAAAGAAGCATGCGAACTCGTCTTTTTTTACGATAGCGAGAAACTCTTCAAGAGTCGACACGTCAGGAACGGGTTCATACCCGTGCCATTTCAAATCGGCCCGTTTCCAATAGATATTCCACTTGTTCTGCGTTTGAACCAACGTGGCTTTGGCAAACGCCTGCTCCTGTTTGACGTCCGGCTTGTTCCATTGTGGGCGAATCTCGAATAGCTCAATACTTTGACCCGTGACACGATATCCAAAATCGAGTTGGGGCCGGATATGTGGAAGAGGCCGAAGTTTCTCCACAAATGCGCCGACCGTGTTTTCGATTCTCTTCCGCTCAAGATCGTGGAATGCCATTTTTGCTCCCCCAAAGTCCATGAGTCAGCAGGAGGCCAAGCACATGGATTGTACAGATTCAAGATTCATCGTGCGTTTCGAGATTGGTACATTGTTCATGGTCAGTCCAACACTTCATCAACATCGAGCCGGGTGTAGCAGATCCAACTGGCACATCGTAGCCCATTGGCCACAAGAAACAATTGCAGATTCTTCCACTTCAATTACCCGACACAACTCGAAACCTCTGCTCGCGCTTGCACAATAACGCGTAGCGACAGAATACGTTGTCTTATCTGAAAATGGCAGGGAACTTTTGGCGGGATTGCAATGAAGTTGGCGTACAACCTATTCGCAAAAACAAGATGTGAAAATCGCAGTCCGCCAATTCAAAAAACGAGCACACGAACAATTTGTCCACAACAGATTTCCCCTCTGATCTTGTGGCTCATTCCAAGGGGTCATCGACATGATGCGGTTTCCCGGCAGACGAAATTGGAGAAGAGAAAAATGTAGGTTCCGGATGTTGCCCTACTACGAATATGAAATTTTGCTATGGATGCCTACCCCTCATATCCTCTGGAAAGACTTCGGTTGAAATCACAGAAGAATGAGGCACAGGAACGGGTGAGAGAACCTTACCCTGGTACGTTCGTATCTCGGGTTGCCAAATGAGCAATGTCCAATAGGCGCTCAGCACGCATGACATACAAGATGTAAATACGATCTCCGTCCTGTCGATAGAACACCCGACAGGGTGACTCGACAATTTGTCGATAACGCCATCCCTTCAATTCTGGAGGCTTAGATCCGCTTTTGGGATGATCGATTAACTGTTCGACATGTTGGAAAATTCGCCGGACTAATTGCTGAGCCGCTTCTGGATTATCCAGGGCAATGTAGTCGGCAATGGCATCGAGATCACTGAGAGCAGGTTCGGTCCAAATTATTTCAGCCATCGTGCCATGCGCCGTTTGGCTTGAGCATGAGACACGATCCGACCTTCTTCAATCGCTTTCTCGCCACGAGCAATGCCCTCAAGCAAACTCATGCGCCGAGTTAAAGCCTCGTAAGTTTCAACATCCAGAAGGTACGCACTCGGGACACCGTGCTGAGTAATGAGAATGGGTTCTCGGTCACGTTGTAACTTTGCAAGAATCTCTGCGGCCTGGCGCTTGAGAGTCGTCACAAGTTCAGTTCGCATAAAGTGATACTATAGTGCCACTTACTGTATGGCAAGTTTCGCCCATAGGAAATACTATTCCCCAGGAGAAAAAGGGAGCACAATCCAACCGAACGCTCGGAGAAACCCAAAGGGGTTCATCGTTTACCTATGAATTGTATCAAGAGATGACGACACATCCTCACCAAGTTTATTATGTGGGCTTCCCTTGGTGGCTTGGATCTTACACTTTTTCTTAATGCAGCGATCTTGGCCGATTTGGTATCTTTGCTCTTTCCGAATAAGAGAATAAGAAAATCCCCCTCACCCCCTTTTTCTAAGGGGGAACGGTCAATATGAAATAGAAGGGAAAAGCGAACCATGTCAGATTTTGAAAAACTTGGAACCTTTTATCTTGGGCGTCCCTTTGACTTGGAGAATAAAACCGCCAAACCGGGTCTACTGTTATACGATTCAAAAGACCTGGTAACCCATGCCGTCTGTGTGGGGATGACGGGCAGCGGAAAAACCGGGCTATGCATCGGGCTACTGGAAGAAGCGGCGATTGACAATATTCCGGCCATCATCATTGATCCCAAAGGCGATATCGCGAATCTCCTCCTGACGTTTCCAGATTTAAAAGGGAGCGATTTTCTTCCCTGGGTCAATCCTGATGACGCGAAGAAAAAAGACCTCACTCCTGAAGCCTTCGCGGACAAAGAAGCCTCGAAATGGAAAGATGGCCTGGAGTCTTGGGGCCAAGATGGAGCCAGAATCGCTCGACTCCGTAAAGCGGCTGACTTTTTTGTCTATACCCCTGGGAGCACAGCCGGACTTCCGGTTTCCATTCTCCAATCGTTTTCGGTGCCATCCCCAAAGATCCTTGAAGACGCAGAACTCTTAGGCGAGCGTGTCGGCACGACGGCAACGAGCTTGCTGAACTTGATCGGCGTCGATGCTGATCCCCTACAAAGTCCTGAACATATTCTGCTCGCCAATATTTTGAAGACTTCATGGGAAGCTGGCCAAGATCTGACGTTGTCCTCGTTGATCCAATCTATTCAATCCCCGCCATTTACGAAATTGGGTGTGATGGACTTGGAATCGGTCTTCCCCTCAAAAGATCGCTTTGCGTTGGCCATGCGGTTTAACAATTTATTAGGCGCACCAGGGTTTTCGGCCTGGCTCGAAGGTCAGCCCTTGGACATCGATCAAATTTTGTATTCGCCAAGCGGTAAACCCCGCATCTCTATATTTTCTATCGCGCATTTGAATGATACCGAACGCATGTTTTTTGTGAGCCTGCTCTTGACGCAAATGGTGAGTTGGATGCGCACACAATCTGGCACGACCAGTCTTCGCGCCCTCCTCTATATGGATGAAGTGTTTGGGTTTTTCCCACCGACTAAAAATCCACCATCAAAAACCCCGATGCTGACCATGCTCAAACAAGCCCGTGCGTATGGGTTAGGCGTGGTGCTGGCCACGCAAAATCCCGTGGACTTGGATTACAAAGGGTTGGGCAACACTGGAACCTGGTTTATTGGACGGTTGCAAACCGACCGGGATATGGCCCGCGTGTTGGATGGGTTGGAGGGGGCGGCCGCGAACAGTGATGGAAAGTTTAATCGTCAGAAGATGGAACAGATCATCTCTGGCCTTGGCAACCGCGTCTTTCTCATGAATAACGTGCATGACGATGGACTGGAAATTTTTGAGACGCGATGGGTCTTGTCCTATTTACGTGGACCCTTGACCCGAACGCAGATTAAGACCTTGATGGATCCGGTGAAAGACGGAAACCTTGCCGGAACCTCCTCGAATTCTCCTGCTGTCACTTCATCTCAAAAGTCTCGCGGGGACACTTCGGCCGACACCCACCCCCCCGTCCTTCCTCCCGAGATTCCTCAATATTTTGTGCCCATTCGTGGCTCACAGCCTGCCGATTCGAACTTGATCTACGAACCTCGATTATTGGCAGCCGCCAATGTCCACTTTCTGGATGGGCGACGAAAGATTGATGAGTCTCGAGACCTGACTATCCTTGTTCCCTTAACCAATGATGCCACACCAGTGGAATGGGACGAAGCACTGAAGACAGATCTTCTCCCTGACGACCTCGAGAGCACACAAGAAGACGGAGGGGTTTTTGGAGAATTGCCTGCGCCAGCGAACCAAGTGAAGAATTACAAGAAATGGCACAAGAACTTCGTGACCTGGGTGTACCGAAACAACACCCTCGATAGATGGAAAAGCCCTGCGTTCAAAATCACGTCTGATTCTGGAGAATCAGAACGAGATTTTCGCCTTCGAGTCCAGCAACTTACTCGTGAAACACGTGACGAAAAAACCGAAACCTTGCGGAAAAAATATGATAAAAAAATCGCCCGCATTGAAGATCGGATCCACCGTGCCGAGCAGGCTGTGGAACGCGAGGAAGAACAAGCCACACAACAGAAATTCCAAACAATTATTTCCTTAGGCGCCACGGTGCTCTCTGCGTTTCTTGGAAGGAAGGCTGTGAGCCGATCCTCCATGGGCAAAGCCGCGAGCACCATCCGTGGCATCAGTCGTTCACGGAAAGAGAGTCAAGATATCGAACGGGCAGGAGAGAATGTCGAAGCCTTCAAGCAACAGCTCGCTGAGCTTGAAACTGCCTTTACACAAGAGGCCGAGGCCCTCGCCTCTCAACTACAGACCAAATCCGAATCCTTGGAAACCGTGACGATTCGACCCAAAAAATCCAATATCGCTGTTGAACTCCTTGGATTAGGATGGGTGCCGCATTGGCAAAATGCGCAAGGCCATCGAACTCCTGCCTGGGAGTAACAGGCCATTGGGAATACGCACCATTTGTGAGGATCTCATCCAATCGTCATGCCCGCGCAGGCGGGCGGGCATCTCAACTAACCAGGATAGACTCCCGATTACAAATGTCGTGAATGACGGAGATGATCAATGCCCATTCCCCGTCTTCGCGAGGACAGGCTTCCCGGAAATGACCAATACGGGAAATCCTCGTCCTGCTGTTTTTCAAAGTACCGTCTCCTGAGGAATAGTCCATATTTTCTCCCTAGCCACTTTCCTTTCAAGGCGCTGATCTCGTATTCTCTGTTCGAAGCCTGGCTAGAGCATTCTTTCAGCCGGTGCTATTCTACCCCCTCTCCCTTCCGTCGACTGAGGATTGATTCCCCCTAGTAGACGGTATCTGTTTACACTTCAATCGGAGGTAGAACCATGGAACTCATTCAACAACTCGTCA
This sequence comes from Nitrospirales bacterium, assembly GCA_965248225.1. Classification (GTDB taxonomy): domain Bacteria; phylum Nitrospirota; class Nitrospiria; order Nitrospirales; family UBA8639; genus Nitrospira_E. The sequence goes on along the minus strand of CBDFIV010000015.1, from coordinate 294,595 downwards.
GCTCACTCGGCATCAACGAAGATCAAGCCAAGGGTGGCGCTGGACTCCTCTTCAATTTAGCCAAAGAAAAGTTAGGTGCCGGTGATTTTCAACAGATCGCCGACAAGATTCCCGGGGTCAGTGACCTCTTAGGGGCAGCCCCTGCTCCCTCCGCCGCAGCCTCAGCCGGAGGCGGCATGATGGGAGCACTCGGTGGTGCCGCAGCTGCGCTTGGCGCTGGTGGCTTAGGCGACAAGTTGGGGGGATTGGGGGATCTGGCCAGTTTAGCAAGTGGATTTTCTCAACTCGGCCTCAGCTCAGAGATGGTTGGGAAATTTGCCCCTATTGTATTGTCCTTTGTCCAAAATCAGGGCGGTGACGGCATCAAAGGACTTCTAGAAAAAGTCCTGAATCCTTCCGCCTAGGAACGGGTTTGCCGGATCTCACGATCCGGATTCAGCATGTCTAACTTACAAGGATGATGAAGATGGATAACGTGTCTTCTCTGCATCGAAACGATCATACTTTTTCTCACCTGCTCTTGGGACTGATGTTGGTCACCTCACTGTCTTTTCTCGGCTGTCAGACTGCGTATTACGCCGGCATGGAGAAAATGGGCTACCACAAACGTGATTTGATGGTGAGCGATGTGAAAAAGGCTCGTGACGCACAACAAGAAGCCAAAGAACAATTCAAGTCCGCGCTTGAACAATTTACCACCGTCCTCAATATCAAAGGGGGTAAACTCCAAGATAAATACGACACGTTACACACAGAATACGAGCGCAGTGAGACGAAGGCAAAAGCGGTCCGTGATCGCATTGTCTCGGTTGAAGATGTGTCAGAAGCGCTCTTTAGTGAATGGGAGACCGAGCTCAAGGAATATTCCAGTGCCAATTTGCGAAAGAACAGTCAAGCGAAACTCACGCAAACACGGACCCAATATTCTCGACTCATCAAGGCCATGAAGCGCGCTGAAAGTAAAATGCCTCCCGTCTTAGCCAAGTTCAAAGACCAGGTCCTCTACCTCAAACATAATCTCAATGCCCAAGCCATCGCATCGTTAAAGGGCGAATTAGGCAGCGTGGAAAGCAATATCAACATCCTCATCAAGGAAATGGAAGCCTCAATTAAACAGACAGATTCCTTTATTTCCTCTATGAATAAAGACAAGGGCTAAAACTTACCTTCCTTAAAAAGAGAGGAGGAGTTCCATGGGCATTATTTCCTGGATTGTATTCGGACTCATTGCCGGGGTGATTGCCAAGTTCATTATGCCGGGCAAAGACCCCGGCGGCCTGATTATCACCAGCCTCATTGGTATCGCCGGCGGCGTACTAGGCGGAGGCATTAGTACATGGCTTGGGTATGGAGATGTCGAAGGCTTTGATCTTGGCAGCCTGGCCACGGCCGTCGGCGGAGCCTTACTCTTGCTTTTTGGTTACCGGAAAGTTCGCGGCGCATAATTGAAGCCCCTTGGCAAATCCCCGGCTGCATCTCCCTCTCAGCCCACTTCACCCACATCACGAAACATCATGAAATGTTTCATGGAAGATTGCGCTTAGCGTGGAAATCCTGATTGAAGGAACGGACCATAATGCCAGGGTGGCCTGAGAAACGTATGGCCTTCTTCGTAATGGCTAAAGGGAGGCGGGGAATCGACGCGCAACACCAAATCGATCAATTAATCAAGGCGAAAATCACGCTGCTCTTCTGGTTTATCAACAAAAATAGGTAAATTCTGTGGATAAATCATTCAGAACAATTCAGCTTCCGTTTCTTTGCCTTCCTCTGGAACAAACCAAGAAAAGAATGTCAAGGTAAAAGTGCGTTTCTACCTTTACGCCTATGCCAAAACACCCACACCACAAAATATGGTGGTAATAAAATACTTTCATACTATGCCTAAAATATAGGCAAATAGCTTAAAGCTCTTTCAATCCATAGGATCTGAAGCTCAACACATCAGCCACCACCATGTTATCCCCAAAATTTGGGGAATACATTTTTGCTAGCTGGCCTGCATTTTGCCCACCTGAAAAACTCTGAATTTGTTGAGGAAATTTCTCTATCGAGTTGGGAGTGAATGAGTAGGGAACAGGAATGCCCGTTCCGATTCCTCACCCAGCCTGAAGCAGTTGTGAAAATTTCCTGCGATTCATGATGCTCTAGCCAAGAATTATTGTCCACATCCAAGAGATTTGAAGGGAAATGAATGGACTCGTTTCTTGATGTTTCTCATATGCTCAGTGCATGACGTGCTCCATCATGTGTTCTTCCATCATGTGATCCCGCATCCCACTCAAAGAATCATCCAAATGACTCATTTACAGAAAGACTATTCCTTGGTTCGAGATGACCAACCTGTAGGCATCCTCATGTTGAAGGTTGCTCAATTCTTTAATTTTTGCTACAAAGCTCCCATTCTTGCCGGTTTCACCTCCTGTATTCTTCCCAGGTATCTCTTCATTCGGAGGGCTTAATGATTTCCCAACACCTACCAGCACTTTGGTCCAGGCGGCTTTTTCTTAAAACGTCATTGGCCGGAGTCATGCTTCTTGGCGGTCAGTTCCTGTTTCCTCATTCAGCGTCTGCCCATTCACGCCAGGAAGGACGGTTACGTTTATATAACGTGAATACAAAAGAGAAGCTGTTGGTGAAATATCGAAATCAGTCAGGTCAATACGACCAAGACGCATTGAATGCCCTCAACTATTTCTTACGTTGTCCGCACACTAATCAAATCTGCGAGATAGATCTTCAATTATTAGAAAGCGTCAATCAGATAGAAAAGCTGGTGGGAAAAGGGAAGGAAATACGAATTTACTCCGCGTACCGCTCACCCTCCTACAATAATTTATTGATTCACCAGGGGCACGGTGCCGCCCCAAAGAGTTTTCACACCACAGGACAAGCCCTAGATTTTTCGATTCCAGGAGTGCAGCTCTCACAGGTACGACGAGCAGCCTTCAAACTCAAACGAGGTGGAGTCGGCTATTATCGACGCCAAGGTTTCATTCATCTCGATACAGGGCCAGTCCGTTATTGGTGAACAGCCTCTTTTAGGACATCCACCACAGCCTCATTGCTCTTTCAATTCCGAAGACGCATTCCACTCCATTTGCGAATATTCCTATATAGTGTCTGTGCGAAAACGCCATCAACCAAATTGGGCGCGGACTTTTTCATTTCCTTGATCCTGAATCTTTTGCCTCCTGTGTGCACAACTCCTGAAAACAGGGTATTTTTTGTGTAGAATGCCTCATCATTCGCTCTCATCACCAGGAGGATCGCGACGATGCGGCAACGCTTTGCACGACAGTTAGCCTTAGGCCAGACCCCGATCGAAGACGTCCCAATTCCCCTCAAAAGTCGTGAGGAATTGCCTCCCGTGTTGCGTGGGCTTCAGTGGATCTTTCAGACCCCCGCGATCAATGAGCAGGTGTTTCAGCTGCTGGAGCAGAAAGTCATCGGGACCAAGAAAGCCACGGGTCGGCCCGGGATGGATCTCTGGCATGTGCTGGTCCTGGGCGTCGTCCGGTTAGCCTTGGATTGTGACTATGACCGATTGGAATACCTGGTCCATCATGACATCTTACTCCGACGTATCATGGGCTTAGAGTCGTCCTTCAGTGGGGAGTTTGGCCACGGGTTTCATCACAAGACGTTGAGTGAGAATGTTTGTCATGTGGATGAAGCCCTCTTGGCCGAGATCAATGCTATTGTCGTGAAAGCCGGTCGATCCGTGTTTAAAAAAAAAGACGACGAACCCATTCACGCTAAAAGTGACACGTATGTATTAGAGACCAACGTCCACTTCCCGACGGACTTGAATCTCTTGTGGGATGCTTGTCGGAAATGTCTGGACCTACTCCCACGGCTTGCCCACGCCCACGCTTTGCCTGGCTGGCGCAAAGCGGCCACCTGGCAGACGCAACTGAAGGCGTTGCTTCGGGTCTGTGGGTCGATTCATCAGGGTGGGGGTGCCAAGAAGCCCGAACGGCGGAAGAAGGCCGTGACGACCTATCTCCAGAAAGCCTACGCACTTGAAACGAAAGTCGTTGCCAGTCTGTTGGCTCTTCGCACTCAGCCCTTGTCCCTCGTGGAGCAGAGTACACTCGTAGAAGTCGAGTATTTCCACGAGAAGCTCATCAAACATCTGGATCTCATCGAACGGCGAGTCGTGAAGGGCGAGACGATCCCCCATGGCGAGAAAGACTTTTCGTTGTTTGAACCCCATACCGAATGGATCAACAAAGGCAAAATCTCGCCGGCGGTGGAGCTCGGGCATAAAGTGCTTATCACGACAGATCAGTATAGCTTGATCCTCGACTATAAGGTGATGGAGCAGAGCAGTGATGTGAAAGAAACCCTGCCCTTAGCCGACCGCCTGCTGACCCAGTATGGTGCGAGGCTCCAAAGTTGGAGTGTGGATAAGGGGTTCAGCGCGCAAGACGATCGGGAACTCCTCGAGCTGTTTATCCCCGAGGTGATCATGCCGAAAAAAGGGCGGCGGTCCCAAGCCGATCAGGCCCGGGAAACACAGTCGACGTTTCGCCGGTTACGGCGGCAGCACAGTGCCATCGAATCAAACATCAATGCCTTGGAACACCATGGGTTAAATCGGTGTCCCGACAAAGGCTGGTCGGGGTTTCAGCGGTATGTCGGATTTGGGATCTTGGCCTACAATCTTCACAAGATCGGGAATCAGCTGCTGGCCCACGACCGGCAACGCCACCCTCGACTCAAACACGCCGCGTAGCACCGCCAGCGACCGAAAATAATCCTGTCGCCGAGGAAGATCTCTGTCGCGAATCAAGACCACCGTCATGGTGAGAGCTCTTCCTCAGGACCTGGCGCCAATAGCGAATGAGAAAAAATGCTCGTGAGCACGAAAGAAGATGCTGAAAAGAGGTTGGGGGAAATATTCCGGAACAGGTCCGAGGGAAAATGGTGTGTTCTCGCAGACACTATATACATTCATGCCTTAGTATAGGAATTAGGCATTTCTTACCCATGCTATAGGTTCTTACCTACATTTTTGCCTCGAAATCTGATTGCAAGAATTCCCCTTTCTTTTTAAATAGACCAGATAATTCAAGAGATTTTTTCCAGTTCAGTAAATATTGCCAGTTGGTATGCTTTTTTATTGATGCCAGAGAACTGGCAATATTTTTGCAAACATTGACATTGGTATTGGTGAAATCCCTTTTGTGCGCTCGGTTCAAGCACCATGAATATTTCCACAAAAATGAAAGCAGATTGGAATCGTCGAGCGAAGCACCATGCTCAATTTTGGATTGCGACAGAGGATTTCCATGATGACCAAAAATTCGCACAATCCGGGCAACAATCAGCTCAAGCATTATTAACCACAATCTCCCCCTACTATGATCAATCCTGGACGGTTCTCGACATTGGGTGTGGTATTGGAAGAATACTTAAACCTCTTGCCCAGCACTTTCGCCATCTGGTGGGCATTGATGTCTCTGGGGAAATGATCAAAAAAAGCAAGAAATGGCTACAAGGTCTGGAGAATGTGAAAACACTGGAAACTTCAGGAGTAGACCTGAGTCCATTGCCCCAGGATTACTTTAATCTGGTCTATTCATATGTCGCATTTCAACATATGCCACGCCAAGTATTTGAACGATATTTGGAAGAAAGCAATCGGGTCCTTAAACCTCAGGGGTACTTAGCTTTCCAAATCCCCATTGGGTTTCATCAACATGCTCCCTTAGAGGATACCATTGGAATTCGCTCTTATTCCGAAGGTGAACTTTCAGAAAAATTGAACCAACTTGGATTTCATTTAATAGAGGAGAGAAATTCTGAGTCAATCGGCATTATTGAAAAGATCCCATTTGGAAAACCTCCATTTCTCTTGGCTCAAAAGATAGAGGCCTCAAAGCAACAAAACCCCACTGATTGGATACAAACCGAATGTGGGGAGGTGTTCTCTCTACTTGATACGAGAATGTGGTTCTGGTTTGCGGAACAATGTTTTCAAGAAGGACGCCAAGAAGAAGCACTGCGTACATACAAAGCCCTTCTTGAACACGATCCAATGTGGTTAGAAAAATGGAATCTGGTAATAGAAGGTCTAATTGTGAGAGGTAAAAAAGAAGAAGCTCAGGCTACCCTTGATAAGTTAAAATCCTTCCTTTCCACTTATGAAAAGGTAAACGCATTACGAGAAACACCTAGTCCCTGACCTCGCCCACAACATTCTTTTCGTTCTTCACCAAGAGGCATTTCTCCATCATAGAACATCCCTGAGGAGATCGATATTGTCCAATGGGAAATCACCGAACTTTCCACTCTCGTTCGCTATAATCATTCCAATTAAGTTCCATATGCTCGAATGATGTCATCGAGCGGTGTATCTGGCAGGCGTTTCTTGATCGTCGCACAGTCCTCTTCGATAGGATTCAAGTCAGGGGAATCCTGGGGCAGAAAGAGCAGCGTATGCCCTGTCGACTCACTCAACTCTGGGGTCGTGGCCGTTTTATGAAAAGCGGCATTGTCCATAATGGGGATTGAGTGGGGGCCAACTCCCTGAAGAGATGTTGCTCGAGCCAGGTATTAAACCACTCGGCATTGGTGTTCCCCTCAAACAACACGGGAGCGACCAACCGCTTGCCACATGTACCCGCGAGCACACTCATGCGTGGCCGCGTATTGCCACTCTGTTCTCCCGCCACTTGTTGCCCGCGGCACGACCAGCCATGGGTGCGATTGTCGTTCGCTCAACCTCACTTTCATCCAGATAGCCCACCTTCGCGGCCCCTTGTGTCGTCAGAATCTGTCGAACTTCCTGAAGAGAAGCCCCACGCTTGGTCGGGTCCCGTTCAGCATAGCGGAGATTTTTTATGGGTCACCTGTATCCGCTGAAGGGCATACCAGATGGCATTGATTGCCACCCCAACGTGTTGGGCCCGTTCTTTCAGGGTGGCCGCGGGATGATGAGCCACATGCTGTCGCAAGGCCAGGCGATCCAACTTCGGTTGACCAGGCCCATGCTGCTTGGGAACCAAGTCGGAGCGCCCGCACCAATTCTGGACACACCACCCACTCACACAAAACCGCCGGGTCGCTTCCGCGTTACGGCCCCCTTCTTCTACAGACGCCACCACCCGTTGCTGTAAATCGATGCTATAGACCATAGTGGCCAAGAGCATATAACCACATGGAAGTTATTGGAACTACTATAAATAATTTAACCGGTCATTCATTAGTGAAGCGGGAATTTGATGATCTCTCCTCGCTCAACATCACCACTTCATGAGTTGTCCTTGACCATGTGAATGGTGCGTTGAGGAAAAGGGATGCTCAATTTTTCTGCATCAAATCGTTGTTTGAGCGTTTTGGTGAGATCAAATTTCACAGGCCAATAATCGCCAGCTTGACACCACACTCGGATTGTCAAATCCACTGAACTCTCCCCAAGGTTCCCCACCACCACCATTGGTGCAGGATCGGCCATGACCCTTGAGTCCGCTTGCACGACTTGTTGGACAACTGATTGGGCTTTATCAATATCATCGCCATAATCAATGCCAATGACTAAGTCTACACGCCTTGTCGTATGGTGACTAAAATTTTTGACAATCGAACCCCAGACCTGACTATTGGGCACAAGAATTTGTACATTGTCTGGCGTCGCAAGTTCCGTGATGAATAGAGTGATAGACTTTACCGATCCTGCGATGCCTGCAGTCTCAACAAAATCTCCCGCTTTAAATGGTCGAAAAACTAACAGCATGACACCTGCCGCCACATTACCTAACGTCCCCTGCAGCGCAAGCCCTATGGCTAAACTAGCCGCCCCTAATACGGCGATCAAACTGGTCGTTTCAATGCCGAATTGCCCGAGAACCGCAAGAAACGTCGCGATTAGGACTACATATCGAGCTAGATTTGAGAGAAAGCCTTGCAAGGTTGCATCAAACTTACCTGATCGACTCAGCCAGGCAGCAACACGTTTTTGAACCCAATTGGCCACCATTTTCCCCACAATCAATATGAGGATGGCACCAATAACCTTCAACCCATAGGTGGTGAGCAAACTTATTCCTTGCTTCATGACATCTTCCATAAACAATCCTCCTTAATAGAGAGCACTAGTGTTTTGTCGAGTTGTCAAAAAGGGACCTTTCGCTACCTTTCCCTCCCTCATGACACCATTGCTTGCGTAAAAGTACCTGCCAACGAAGTTTATGTAAAGCGAGAATGAAGGCGGGAAAAACGAAGATATACCTCAATGACTTGACGAATTCTAATGTCTTGCCTGGTCCATAGGAAACGGCCCAGGCAAGACATAACGGCAGAATTAACGTTCGCCGCGCATGCGGCCTAACCAATGTTCCATTTGTTTTCCTGCGGCTTCCCGACCACCAAGGCCGAAGGATAGAGCAATTGCGACGGCAATCGCTCCCAAAGTCAATCCAAACGCCAGATTGACGATATCATCAGCCAAGCCCATGGCACGAAGGCCCATGGCTAACACCAGACCCAAAATCGCAAATCTGGCAATACCGGCCAACATGCTGGCATTACTTCCTCCGACGCGCTGAATCGCATCACAGGCGACATTCGACAACCAGAATCCCACTCCAATAATGGCCGTCCCTAATAACACTTGTCCACCAAATTGAATAAACATTGCGACTAATTCTGACAGTTGTTCAAATCCTAATCGGTTGGCGGCTTCCACTGTCGCAAAGAGCATGATAAAAAAGACTAAGACCTTTCCAACCAATTGAGAGGGCGTGGCTCCTCCTTCAAACACTTGCCCAATGCCAATTTTGGTCGGCAGTTGGTCGAACCCCATGCCCCCCAACAAATTACTGATGAGATGAGAAATCAATTGCGACACAAAAAATGCCACCGCAAGAATAATAGCCGCCGCAAAAATATTCGGGATCGCGCTCATCATCGAATTGAGCATTTGCGTCGCTGGGACCGTGATCACTTCAATATTTAAGGCCTGAAGGGCCGCAATAAGGGCGGGCACAAAAATCAAAATATAAGTGACTAACCCCACTAACTTCGACAAGGACATCGTGCCTCGTAAGCCCACCTGCTCACCCATTCCATCCGCTCCAGCTGCAGCTAAAAGATTACTCACCAAGTCTCGAAGAATCTTAGCGACTAGCCACCCTACTCCTCCAATGATGAGGGCCCCAAATACATTGGGAAGCATCCCCATCATCTCATTGACCATGCTCTGAACTGGAGCCAATATCCCCTCAAGTTCCAACGTCCCTAGAATCCCAGGAAGGAACAACAAGATAATTAGCCAAAACAACACATTGCCCAGGTTATCACTCATGGGACTCATCCCTGCTTCTGAACTGAGTTTGTCATCCAAACTCGTCGCCTGTAAGGCTTTACTCACCACGGTCCGCACGACGGTGGCTAACACCCATGCGACGAGCAACAAGATCCCACCAGCCATAATTTTTGGAACAAACGCCAAGACCTGATCAAGCAGACCACGAAGAGGCCCTGACACCAACTCCAAATTCAAGGCGTTAAAAAACCCCACCAACACAAACAGCAGAACCAGATAATACAATGTCGTGGCGGTTCCACCCTCGACATCCATCTGGGTTCCGGTCGTGGAACCCAGGCGTGTATTCAGCTGAAGGAAACCAAGTCCCTTCCGAACCCCAGCCCTGATGACGATGGCCACAAACCATCCAATGATGAGAATCCCTAATGCTCCCAAAATACCCGGCAAGGATGAGCCAAGGGTTTCTTGCAAGGTTTCCGTTAATTTGGTCATGTCCATTGATGACTCCTCTTCATAAAGATTCACAGCAATTGATCAAAAGTGGATTCCAGGCTAAGCCGAGGCTTTTAGGCCAGCAGTACAATGGCCACATCTTGTTGCTTTAATAGGTATAGTCATTTGGCATAACCCGCATTCTTTGGTTGTTGGTTCTTCTGAAGGCGCCTCCTCTTCCTTCTTCATTTTATGTATATTACAAATCATCATAAAGACCGCAAAGGCAACAATCAGAAAACTAAAGAAAGAACCCCGCCGCAAGCAACGGGGTATTAGAAGAGTTCCACTTGATGATTGACATATAAATTCTTGCACGCACCCCCTTGTTGCTTCACATGCTGTCCTAATGATTGTACTCGCTCACGCGAGTAATTTACGCCGCAAGCAGCGGGGAATATACCCTCAAGTGATTCAAAAAGATCCAGTAATTTATGGTCACGGCTCCTGCGGCTTGTGCATCGGCTAAGGCCAAATAGGGACCTGCCGTCGCTCCTTCCTTCAGTGCGTGGAAGAGATTGACAAAGTCAACGCTACCCAATCATTAAACCAATCGGCGACAGAAGAACATCTGAGACCATAGACTTTACACTAGTTCCAAAGGCCCCTCCAATAATGACACCGACTGCCATATCCACGACGTTTCCACGCATCGCAAACTCTTTAAATTCATTGAGCATCTCACCCTCTTTTGAATATGTAGATTGTTAGGCCCGGACCGCCTTTCGATCTTTCATGGCCCTGAATGGAGGTCAATAATGACCTCAAAATCCGATGCTCGCCTAACATAAAAATAAATGATTATTCCTTTTGATTGACAGCATTAAACTATCCTGTCGTAAATATTCACTATATGCAAGCCTTTACTCCTCACCAATCTGCAAGATCGTTGAGTAAGCATGAGCCTCTTGTGATATATGCGATTAAAAAAAAAGCCCTGGACGATCTCCATCTTCCTTATCTCCGGCCTAAAAAAGGTACCCCCTCTAAAGTCCCTTTCTCAAAACGAAAACACGGATTCGGAAATCGTCCTGGGCAATGCTGTACTAAGCCCTCGTTAAAAACTAAGCCACCCAATTAATTGTTTATTCTTGCCTCTCCTCAATCGCCCTTATATTTGCGCCATAACCTGACCTACTTGCCGATAATCTAGAGGCTTCCATAAAACCTGACATCCTTTTGTTCTTTGTATGGCCGTGAAATCTGACTTCAACTGTCGATCAGCCAAGACCAAGAGGTGCACCCCTTCCTGAACGAGCCGCTGGACTTGCCCCCCAATCCCCTCTGATTCAATACCCATCAAATACGCCCCATCTAAAATGACGACTTGATCCGAGTGGGAGGTGAGATCAAAGCAAGAACCCTGAAGATCCGTTGCATGGATTTGCTGGTACCCTTGAAACGCTAATATTCCCTGGAGAAATTCTCGAACACATCGATCTGGGGAGAATATCGAAACCTTGAGAACCTGCTGGTTCTCCGATGGGTTATATCCAAGAATTTCTTTCTCCCATTCTGTGGAAATTTCATTCTCTGAAGAACTAAAACCCGCAGGTTGAAACCATTTTTTCATTAAAGGCATACTCATATCCTCAACTGTTCCCATGACCGCCATCACTCGGTTTGTGCCATACTGAGACCGGGCATGGAAGAAAAATGAATTTACCCAAAAAAACTTTCTGAAGACGATTGCGTATGATCAGAATCGATCATTAAGGAGACACCACCAACAGCGGGGGCTTTTTCTCCAAATATGCGTTCATAATCTTGCCCCACATTTCGCATTTCTTGAACCCATTTCCCGATTTTCAACTTTCCATTCCTCACCACAACATAGTGAATTCTTGAATCATTTTGGCTTCTCACAATGGCCTCTTCCGGCGCATCAGATTCCCAGAGATACCCAATAATGCGGGTATTAAAAAACCCTGGAAATCTTGGGAACATCACATAAATCCCGGCCGCTTGATCACCCAGTTGGCCATCCCGCGCATCACCCTGTACCGGCAATTCGGTCACTTTCCATTCCCAGGACAAATTGGGATGCTCCGAAAGATCAACATGGACTTTTTTGTACAAGGCCACGTTGGACTCATTGCTTCGTAGCTTTAACACCGTTCCTTTGCGTTCCTTAACCAATTCAATGTCAGAAGTTCCCTGCCAGACCCGCATTGACCAATCATCTGGTAACTGCGATGAGGTTTGGGTTGTGACCTCTTCCGTAAATGTGCTGATCCGAACATCTGGACCAATAGCCCCCAGGTCGGCACCGGCTAGTCCTAGGCTCACGAATGCCACCACGCCTATAAAAAATGATGTCTTGAGTTTTATGTTTTTTATATTTTTCATGATGGCCTCCTTTGGCTACATTCAAGTTCTATCTCAAGAATAGTGCCAAGCGTAAAGTCCTGTTTTTACGATATTTTTAATTTTGAAAATCGTGAAGGTCTCAACAAGACACAATCCGGCGTGTCAAACTGTTTCAGGCTGGAACACCTGGGACACTTGAGGTAAGGCCCTGCAGAAGGAAACCGCTATTGAGGAAAATGGAGAAGAACGGAACCCAGCTCTCGAAAAAGAACTAGGTTCCGTAGAGATTGAAGAGACTAGGATTCGAACGCATACCCAAGAGTGAGAAGAATTTGCTTGTCACTTTTCTTGTTCCCCGAAGCCGGGGTATTGTCATAGCGCCAATTATACTGCAAGGTCGACACAAAATTTTCCAACATCGTCCAACGTAGTCCTTGCTGAGACGTGATGTAATAATCACTTCTCTTTTCTATCGAGGGAAAGCCCTGGTGTTGGTGGAATACAGCGAGGGATGGAAGGACAGGCCAATTGAAATTGACGGCCCATCGACCCGTGATATTGTTACGATCTGATGCACGCTTAAAATCTTCATTGAAAAATCCCAAACCCACTTCTGCGCTCAACTGCATCTTCGCCAGATAGGGGCTTGTAAAATCTCCTGCATCAATAAACTGATAGCCAGGACCGGTAAAGAGCGAGGTCCGAAGATTCAAGTCCTGAAAGGTATCCTGCTCAAACAACGCTCCAGCATTCCAATAAAACCGTTTCGTCACAAAAAAATCGAGTTTAATGGTGCCGAAGGCATTCCGAGCGACGATTTGATTATCGTTTTCTCCGTATAAATACCGGCCCAATAGAGACAACCGGAGGCGCTCGCTTCTAGCGATGAGTTCCCCAAGAAAACTGTAATTTTGCAATCTGGTGTTACCGGTAATTTTTGATGCGCCAAAGTTGATATTACCGGTATACACCACGGCTTTCTTGATGGGAGGATTGACCGCCATAACCGACTCCACCGAAACGGGAATCGGCTCAGTCAACATATCGGTTTGAATGCCTAGAATTCCTGGACCAATCATGCGGGGCTTTCCTTGAAGGATGGTCCCACTATTCAAGACCACTTTCACCTGATCTTCAGAAGTCATACCCACCACTTCTGACCATTTAATCTTAATAGGATCTCCGTCATGAAATAAGGTTTTGACTGTAATGAACCCTTCAGTCATCTCCAAAATTTCGACGTATAGTTGGCTTCCATCCTTCAAAGATAGTTTCCCTAAAGGTTCAGCCATGCCATCAATAGGCATGAGACAAAGAAAAATGAACAATGTCCATGCCATCAGCTTCCTGCTCATTGGACCTCCTTAATTGAATGTGGTGAACATGGTGATCGCCTAGAGATGGCCATATTTCTTCCCATACGCCAGCTCCAGGTTCACGTGCAACACTCCTGGGCAGAGGGGGAAAGGCGGGGAATAGGGTTCAAGCCTGAATTCAGAAATCTTCTTCTACTACACAACGATCACTCTGAATGAAATTTCTTGCCGGAAAATTTTTCGATGGTACTCAATTCGTCCCAGCTCAGGCAAATTATTTTTAGCCTATTTACACCAAGGTATGCATTCGTTGATGGGGAAAATCTCCTACAATCTATGTCGAGCATTCTTCTGGAGAAATCCCCAGATCACTGAGGCGCCGGTAAAACGTGGATCGACTCATTCCGAGGAGTTTGGCGGCTTGCGCACGCTTTCCTCTGACTTGCTCCAATGCGGACAGAATGTCTTCTCGTTCGTTTCTAGGCGAAGGCCTAACCGAAACCAATGGCGCCGTCGATCCGGTTATTTCCGGCGGAAGATCTGAGAGTTGAATGTGAGCCCCATGACAATGGATCAACGCATAGTCAAATGTACTTTTGAGTTCACGGACATTCCCTGGCCATGGATACCGAAGGAGGGTCTGCATGGCATCCGGAGAAATTTCACGCACGTCATGTTTCCTAGTGACTGCCCGTGCCTGCCCTAGGAAGGCTTCGCTCAAAAGGGGAATATCTTCCCGTCGTTCCCTCAAGGGGGGAAGAAGCAATCGTGCGACGCGAATTCGGTACAAGAGATCTGAACGGAACTGTCCCCTTTCGACCAGGTCCTGTAAATTCTGGTGGGTCGCAGCGAGCACTCGAACATCAACCTTTCTTGGGCGAGACTCTCCAAGACGAATAATTTCTCCCTCCTGTAGCGCCCGCAACAAGGTTGTTTGAGTCGCCAGCGGCATATCGCCAACTTCGTCAAGAAAGAGCATACCGCCTTCTGCGGCCTCAAAATAGCCTTCATGATCACTGATGGCTCCGGTAAAGGCCCCTCGTTTATGCCCAAATAGTTGGCTTCCCAATAACGAATCCGTTAACCCTGCACAATTCACGGCCACGAAGGCCTTATCTTTTCGTGGACTCAATCGATGCAAGGCCTGTGCAACCAATTCTTTGCCTGTGCCTGTCTCTCCCTGAATCAAAACAGGGACATCGACAGGGGCAATTTCCTGAATCTTTTGATACAGGTCTTGCATCGCAGGACATTTGCCAATCAGCTTTTCGAAATGGGCATGTCCAATCAGTTGACGCCTCAGATCTTCAACTTCAGTCCTATCTTTCAGGAAAAGAATAGTTCGCCGTTGATCCCGAGGATCATCATGTACTTCTATCTCAATTTCTAGCCAAGGCTTCTGTTTTTTCTGCAACGATACCGCTACTGGGGTACGACCCATCTCTGGCATGGCCATTTGCTCCTGTACCAGACGACACTGCTCACCTTCAAAGGGCAGAGTCTTGGTCCACGATTGACCAACCAAGCTTTGGACTTCAATGGCCAACAGAGAGAACACCGCAGGGCTCGCATAGGTCACGACATTGTCCTGATCGATCATTATCGTGGCCAATTGCAAATGATCCAGAACGGCCATCACGTCATCTCGAATTTGTTCACTCGCAGCTAACTGACTTCCCAGCTCAGCTTCGGCATGTTTTCGAACTTCAAGTTCTTGCCCATGGGCCAAATGATTGGCTCTGGCTTTCTGTAACACTGGCTGCATCGTGACCATTTCAGGCTGATATCGTTGAACAATTAAGAAACGCTGGCCTTGCACGACCAGCGCGGTGGCTTCCAAATAACTCTCGTCCCCCATGAGAGCCGGTTCGCTCCACAAACCAGATGATAATTTTCCATGCTCATGCCCCTTCCAAAATTCTTCCGCCTCATACAAGAAGCACTGCAGAAAAAATGATTTCTGCACAAATTCACGCGAATCTGCCGAGGAACCGTCTGCTAAAAGGAAGTCGGGGTACCAACGTGGAAGCACACTCATGATGCGGTATTGAGTCGCTGATTCAACCTGGATAATCAACGCCTCAAAAATATTCAGAATGTCAGGATAGGCCCCTTCGACGCCCATACGATCATCCATTTCTTTTGGTCAAGATTTCACGAATACAAGAAGCGTCTACTTCATTAAGTCCTTGAATCGGCGATGCCATATATCCTGTAGAGGGGGCGTTCCCACAAACTTGCGGAAAACGGAATGAGGATAAGATCAAGAGATCCTTTAGCCCTCGAGCAACTGTTTGGCCAATTCAGCAAATGCCAATTCGACACCTTCCCCAGTCTTGGCACTGGACTGAAGCACCAGGCAGGCGTCCGAAGCCAAGTCTTCATACATCACAGGATCCACCTGCCAGGACTCTCGAAGATCGTGTTTATTGATCACGAGGACATACGGAACAGGCCCCATCGTCTGTACGGCCAACGTATGTAATTGACGGGCCACCTCCAACGTTTCTTTTCTCGTTCCATCAATGACCAACAAGTATCCTGCTGACCCTTGCAAATATGACGCCCGAACTTTTTGGAAGTCATCTTCTCCATACACATCCCACAACACTAAGAGCATCTCAGTGCCATCCACACATTGAGATTTTTGATCGATTTTGACACCAATGGTCGTGTGATATTTTTCAGAAAATTGCCCCGTGACAAAGCGCTTCACTAAGCTTGTTTTTCCAACGGCAAACCCACCCAGCATACAGACCTTTTTTTGAATCACCTCAACCTCTCTCACGTTCAATTTTCAAGTACATTGTCGAGAGGAAGAACCACTCGGAATGCGACGTACCACCCTTGCGAGACAGCGTGATCACCTGATGCCAGCGTTACAAACGCGTCCGCCTCCATGCCCACAGCCTTAAAGCTGATCGCCCGGAAAGAGCCTTCCACCAGTTCGTTCAGGACCGCCGTCGCCCTCAACACACTCAACTGTTTATTCACTTCATTTCCACCATCTGGACTCGTAAAGCCGTGAATGTGAATGCGGGGTGAACGACCTAAGACAATGGCCGATTGATCTAAAACCTGAAGCGTCTGGGCAATGTCTATGAGGGCAGACCGTTGGTCTTGCCTTATGCTCGATTCCCCGACCCCAAAAGTAATGGCTTTCTTTTCTAAGCTAGCTTTTACTGTCTCAAACTGTTTTACATCCGTATCAACCAATTGCCCCATCTCAATGTGAGTCACTCCTGAAAGCAGCGGACCTAGTAGTTGCGCCTGTTGAATCCAAGAATGGGGAGCCTCTCCAGCCAGAACCAACTTCGTACCTTCCCAGTTGACAGCCACAGAACCTGGTGGGCGTAACTGACTCGTGGCCCTTTTGTGCACAAAATCCGGAGTGAGGGCCATAAATGGTTTCAAACGAAAGACCACTTCTTGGTCAGAATAACCCAACTCCAAAAGGATCTGCTCTGGATCGGGAGCCAAAGGATCCCTTAACCCATAAAAAATGGTTGGCAGACCCTCATCTTGAACGGACGTGACCACCAGGCCTGGTTCCTCACCGATCCGCTCCAGGAGTAGCGCCCATCGTTGTTGATCCGAACGAGCCTGAAAAGCCCACAGACCCAGCCCGAGTATCAACAAACCCAGCACGATCCAGAACACCAACGGGAGACCTTTGGTTTTTTGTTCAAATTGGGCTTGCAAGCAATCTTCTAAGGAAAGATGCGTCTCTTCAAAAGAGGAGGCATCACCCTGGAAAGACTGCAACAACTCTGAGAATTGCGAATGAATGGTTCCGAGAGATTCTTGGAAGATCTCTCGTAATTCCATCGGGGGCGCTCCCCGAATGACCCCTGCCAAGATGGCTCCTGAGCCCTGCTCAATCATGACCGTCAAATCTCCAATTCGAAGAGATTCCAAGCCATCCTCTTGTCGTTGTCCAAAGGAATCACGGACAAAGTCTTGGATGGCGGTTAGCATGCCAGATATGACTTCCTCGCCCTGTCCACTCACCCCTTCGGCGACCACATGATTTAAGAGGAGCCCCGTTTTCTTGTGGATGAGAAAGACCTGTTCCACCCGAAATCGCAAGGTATGGAGCAAGACCACTTCGGCAAAAGACTTTCCGGTCCTGAATGCTTCCCAGCGCCATTGGAGGCCCTTCCAGGACATACTATATTCAAGCGTTTGATTCAGCGACTGCACCATGCCTCGCATCGCGCGAGCAATAGCTTTCCGAATCGCCGGGCCTAAGATGGGAGCAATGGAATCACTAATGAGCTGAGGCGATTGTTTAATCGAAAGTGAGAGCGCCTCCTGTGTGATAGGAATCATGGCAGTCAATAATCGTGCATCCTGTTTCGCCCGAAGTCGAATGGCATCTGGCAACACGCGACCAACATCCTGGGGCTGTAGCGTGAATTGGTCTAGTCGATTTTTGAGGTGCTCAAGTTCAGTCTGCTCAGGAGCCAGGAGTAATTGACGAAGATGAGAAAAGCCTGTGGATTCTTTCACGGAAAGACGAGAAGGGTTAGGAGAGGGGCGTGGTGGACGTGCCATAGGATGAATCTTTACCTACTGGCCATTGAGCATACAAACACGGGGTCTATTGCTCACAAAGCATGAGGTGGAATTAGGAATGTTCCGTTTCCCTTTGGCCCACCTTTAGTCGCAACGCGACATCCATTAACATTTCAGCTAAGACGGCACGATCCGTTTTGTCGGCTTTCAATTCTTTCACTGCGTCTTGAAATCGAGTCTGAATGTCAGCCAACGCCTGTTGCTGGTGTTCGGTTAAATCAGCTTTTTGTTGCGTTAATTGTTCTTCAAGCATGTGATGTTGTGTCGCCGTCTGGTCATGTAACCCAGACAATCGGCTTTCGAGTTGAGAGCCCAACGTCTTGATGACCTGCCCAATGTCTTCTAATGAATGTGAGCGTCCAGCCTGCTCTTGTTGAATTTGACTGGTCAACCGAGAGACTTCCTGGTTGACGTACGTTTTGATGTCGTCCAACGACCGAGTCAACTGCTCCT
The DNA here is from genome assembly GCA_965248225.1 of Nitrospirales bacterium. Taxonomy (GTDB): domain Bacteria; phylum Nitrospirota; class Nitrospiria; order Nitrospirales; family UBA8639; genus Nitrospira_E. The sequence continues at coordinate 276,169 of CBDFIV010000015.1, read as the reverse complement.
TGAGATCGGTACTTTCCTGCAATAATCGTTTCTCTAGAAGGTTACATCGTTCTTCAAACTCCCGGCTCTGGGTTCCGAATAAAATATCCCGAACTTTCTCTAAATTTCCTTCTTCGGCTGACTCGTGAGACTCCCCTGATGCTGAAGGGACCGATTGATTTTTCGGGGTTTCCGACACCTCATAAGAAATATTCCTCGGACGTTTTGACTGTTCAACTCTATTCATAATTATTCTCTCCATCACAAATTGCAGCCTAGGAAAGATCACGTAAGAACACGAATCCTAGCACCCTGAAAAACAATGAACAAGATAGGATCGCCCTTACTCCTAGGCTTTTTCCTATTTACCTAGAGAATGATCACATAAATCCCTTGTGAAAAGGGTTTAAGATTCTTTCATAGAATGCCGGAATACTACGGGTTGATTCTATGCCTAGGAGGGACTAGGGGACGCCGCCATAACAAGGGCCAACTGTGAAGAACTGCGAACAATGTGTAATGAGCTAGGGAAGAATCTTAGAGCGCCAGAAACGCCGAACTGATACGGGAGGGAGTAAACAGAAAAGCTTCAACAGGAAAGAAAAGGTGAACCCGAAAAAGGACCGTTCAATCAATCTTTCTCTGGCTCAGAACCGCCATGTTTATGGGTGACGCGGTCTTCATCAAACAGATCAGCCATTTCTTGCGCCATGACATCATTATCATGAGGGAGAGAAACAACAGATAATTCTTTTTTGATCTTGGGAGATTGAGCCTTGGAATCTTTGGCGTCGGCTCCGCCATCTTCGGGTATTTCAGATTTTCTCTCATCATCCATCATGACCAGCTCCCCTACGATGTTTATTCAAACGATTCCAAAAAAGACTGCTCAGGAAACTTCAGTTGACACGCGGCACACGTCACAAAATAGACCGACTCACGAACAGAAAGCACCGCCCTAAAATCTAAGGCCACCCCGCGATGCCGACAGGATTGGCAAGCTATTTCTTTTAAATGATAAGGAATATCTGGTTGTGTTTGCAGGTAAAAATCCATATCCGTAAAGACGGGAAACGTATAATGGCAATCGAGGCAAATCGCTTTCCAATCCCCATCCCCTGCCGCCACGGTCCTGGAATCAATTCCGAACCGACTGCCTTTGCAAATAGCACACTTCACTTCGCCTAAGCGGCCTTCGACTTCTTTGATGCTTAGTTGTATCATCGATTTTAACACCTATCTTCAAGAATGCGTAAGTCTCTTCAGTATAGGGTGCTGGAGGGAATCCCGCAACCAAAGCCACAACAGAAGAGGGAAAATTAACGACCAAACGAAGGCGACAAGCCGCTCCTGATTCCTCTTGTGTTTGCCCCTCCCGATGCCGACAAGATATCTATTATGATCAGTTACGTTGACCACCAGCTGTATATTGGCGAACAGGCCGATGCCGAAGCGCCCCCGGCATTCATTACCGCAGTCCTCTGGACGGCCTTAGACATTCACCTTTCCCAACCCCCTAACATCGTCTTTGCCAGATTACCCCTCAAAGAATATACCGAACCCGACCCTATCGATCTTGAAATGGGTGTCACCTGGCTGTCCCGGCATCTCCCGGAGCACCATATTCTGGTCGCCTGTCGAGTAGGTTTCGGTCGATCTCCTTCTCTCATTATTGCGTATCTTTGTTGCATACTTGGTCTTTCCTTCGAAGACGCCGAGGCCCTCGTCTCTCAAAAACGTCCTGGCACGACTCCCCTTCCCCATTTGGCCACCTTCATCAAGGAATTACAAGCAAGAACTCCAGCCCTCACCCCATCCACTCGTTAGGACCTGTTGTTCCTACCCTTCATTCCTCCTCACCATCATCAACCAATTTTCTCGGGTCTGCTCTTAAGGCACCCAAAGACTATTTCCAGGTTCGACCAGAAATCTGCTACAACACCACACCTGTCACCCCATAGGTAGATGACCCATGACAACCAACCAGGCCCTTTTCTTCACCACATCATATTTATAGAAAATCGTCTTCATGCCCGAACTTCCCGAAGTTGACGTGGTCGTCCAGCACCTCAACAAACATATTCTTGGGGCGACCATTCACACACTCGCGATTCATCGTGCTGATATTGTCCGTACAGGACATGAGCTCATCCCGTGGTTTCACCAAGCCACACTGACGCACGTGCATCGAATGGGAAAATGTGTGGTCATGACGTGCCAACACTCACAAGAGACACGATACCTTCTCTCGGAACTCGGCATGACGGGCCTCTGGTTTTTCAAGGCCAACTTGGCCACATCACCTCAACACATTCATTGTCAGATCACCTTGTCCGGCACGAAAACCAAAGAACTACATTATTGGAACCCTCGCCGATTCGGACGACTGTGGCTCTTTGAGTCATCCGGGTTGGAAGCCTTCATGCAGCGCCGATTCGGGCCTGATGCGCTCACCATCACCCAAGACGCGTTTTGTCATCTTGTTCAAACCACTCGTGGCCAAATGAAATCCTTCTTTCTCAACCAACATCGCCTGGCTGGCATTGGCAATATTTATGCAAATGAAATTCTGTATCGGGCCAACGTTCACCCTGATGCCAAAGGTCATCGACTCCGAACGACATCGTGCCAACGTCTCCACCAGACTATGCAAGAAGTTTTGCGCGAAGCGATCGCAGCTGGAGGATCATCTATTCGAGACTTCCGCGCCCCTAATGGGTCAAAAGGACATTTCCAAGAGGCACATCAGGTGTACCAAAAAGATGGCCAGGCTTGCTTACACGGATGTGCAACCCTCATTAAACGCCTACAGAAAGAACGCAGTTCATTTTTCTGCTCCTCCTGTCAAAAGAAACGTTGAGACGAATCACCATTCCTTGAGGCACGTTCAGTCCTTTGCTAGAATGAAACCAAGCTTAAAGCATTATTGTTCGGCATGTTTCCAGGAAGGTCATTCACCTCGTCTGTGAAAAAAATTAAACTACAAGAAGGAGTTGATTTAGCGAATCTCTTCGGCCCACAGGACCTGCACCTCAAAATGATTGAAGGCGAGCTGAAGGTCAACATGGCCGCCCGCGGAGATGAAATCACTCTGGAAGGTCAACCTGAATCCGTTAAACGAGCTGAACATATTTTACGGGAATTAGCCGATTGGACCCAGACCCATCACGAATTAAAACCAGAAGACATTTCGCGAGCCATCCGAGCGACTGAAGAACAACGCGACGTCCCTCTCAAGCCCTATACCTTTTCTACCAATACTCTTTCCACGACTAAGGGAACGGTGAATCCCAAAACACCAACCCAGCAGGTGTATCTTCAAGCCATCCAGCAATCCGATCTCGTCATTGCCATTGGCCCTGCGGGAACTGGGAAAACGTATTTGGCCATGGCGATGGCCTTGGCCGCACTGACTCGCAAACAAGTCAGCCGCATTATTTTAGCGCGTCCGGCGGTAGAAGCCGGAGAGCATCTCGGTTTTCTCCCGGGCGACTTATTTGCCAAAGTCCATCCCTACCTTCGTCCATTGTACGATGCCCTCTACACCATGATGGATATGGAACGGGCCAATCACCTCATTGAACGAGGTGAAATTGAAATTGCGCCACTGGCTTTTATGCGTGGACGGACGCTTGATGATGCATTTGTGATTCTAGATGAAGCGCAAAACGCCACGGCCGAACAAATGAAAATGTTCTTGACCCGTCTCGGGATGAATTCGAAAGCCATCGTCACGGGAGATATCACGCAAATCGATCTGCCCGATTCCCAAAAATCCGGCTTAACCCAAATTGCAGAAATTCTTGTGAAAATTGACGGTATTCAATTCGTGTATTTTTCTGAACAGGATGTGGTCCGCCATCGTTTGGTTAAAGACATTATCAAAGCCTATGATCGATTTGAACAGGACTCGGTATCACACACGAATGGCCAAGGACCAAGAGGCTAATGCCCCATGGCCATTTGGTTCCACACCCACCTTCGGCGTCTTTCCGTCCGTGCCACCACGATACAACGCCTTGCGCAGTCAATATTAGTACAAGCCGGACATCCCACTGCACAGCTGAGCCTCACATTGGTCGGCAAGACTCGAATGCGCAGCTTAAACCGGAAATATCGAGCGCGAGATTATCCAACCGATGTCCTGGCGTTCCCCATGGAAAGTATGGGAGCACAGGCAGAGGTCTTTCTGGGAGATGTGGTCATATGCCTGCCCGTCGCCGTTGGGCAAGCATCTCGATTCGAGAACACCGCCGACCAAGAAATACTTCGATTACTGATTCACGGGACACTGCATCTCCTAGGCTATGATCACGAACTCTCACCACGGGAAGCCCAGCGAATGCAACGAAAAGAACATGCGATTCAAAAAAAGCTCTCGCCCGTCCCTCGACTGCTCATCTAAATCGACGATCTCGACACATTCACGGCTCTCTTCCCTCTACCTATTATGAGTTGGATTCAACGTCTTCAAGATGGATTAGCGAAAACACGCCAAAGCGTACAAAGCTCATTGCGCCGCTTGGTTGGAAGCGAGCTCGATCCAGTCGTCATCGAAGATGTCGAGGCGAGTCTTCTGCAAGCTGATGTGGGCGTACGTACCGTTCAGCGTTTTCTTGATGAAATCACCTCAAAAACCGGCCCGTTTCAATCTGCCACTCCGATTGAAGTCCTTCACACCCTTCTCCTCGATATTCTTCGAAAAGGCGAAACGGAGCCATTGGAAGAGATCATTCGTCGAGGACCCAAACCCTTTGTGCTGTTAACGATCGGCATTAATGGCGTCGGAAAAACAACGACCATCGCCAAACTCGGACATCGTTTTAATCAGCAGGGATTCAAAACCCTCTTTGTGGCTGGCGACACCTTTCGCGCAGCCGCGATTGAACAATTAGATATTTGGGGAAAGCGGACAGGCATCGACGTGATCAAACATAAGCAGGGCTCCGATCCTGCCGCCGTGGTGTTTGACGGCATCGTCGCCGCCAAAGCCCGAAACGTCGATGTGGTTCTCATTGATACCGCCGGCCGGCTGCACACCAAGGTCAATTTAATGGATGAATTAAAGAAAATGAAACGCATCATTGAGCGAGAAATGCCTGGGGCTCCACACGAAACCTTACTCGTCTTAGATGGCACGCTCGGCCAAAATGCCATTGCCCAAGCCCGCCAATTTCATGAATCACTGGGAATCACAGGCTTAGCCCTCACCAAATTAGATGGGACCGCGAGAGGTGGTGTGGTGGTCGCCATTGTCGAGGAGCTCAATCTCCCCATTCGTCTTATAGGCGTCGGTGAAAAAGAAGAAGACCTCCAAGATTTCAACGCCTCCGCCTTCGTCGACGCCCTATTACCTAAAGAAGCACCTCCCGATTGATATGGCTATCCTTGGTTGTCTCTTCTGGTTCATTGCTGGGAACCTGATCGCTCCCCAGATTATTGAAGCCTATGCCCCACCAACCATTCACCATACGCTGAAGGTTGAATTAACCCCTGAAACCCACCGACTTACCGCAACAGATGTTCTTCAATTGCCGAAGAGCCTATTTAATCAAACCGCTCTTTCCTTTTCACTCAATGCACACCTCACAATTGATCGAGTTGCGATAAACGGACAGTCGGTCACGGTTTCAAAAATCCCTGAAAATCATTCAGCCAAACCAACCTCTACGCAATGGATGATCGAATATCCATCATCGAGTCTTACACAATCGGATGCATTACCGACCCTCACTATTGCTTATCATGGGCACATCGATGAGTCGCCTACAGAGTCTGAAGGGCTGCGGTTTGTCAGGCCGGATAAGACCAATGGCCATATTGGGCCGGAAGGGATCTATCTCACATCAGAAACCTTTTGGTATCCAACGTGGGAACAACATCTTGTCACATTTGATGTGGTAGTAACTCTGCCAACTGATTGGCAGGCGATCACCCAGGGACAGGAAACCAATCAGTCCGTGAGGGGGGAACAACGAACGAGTCAATGGAGCATTCATTCTCCAACCGAGGCATTGACGCTAGCCGCCAACCATTTTGTTGTCCAGAAACAACCCTGGCGCGACATTCAATTGGGCACCTATCTCTTTCCCGACGAAGCATCTTTAGCTCAGCAATATCTTGATGCCACGGCTAGCTATCTTGATTTGTACACAAAACTCTTAGGCCCCTATCCCTTCACACAATTTGCGGTCGTAGAAAACTTTTTCCCCAGCGGATTGGGGATGCCATCATTTACTTTACTTGGACAGCGCATTGTGCGGCGTGGCTACACCCAGCCTTATTCACTGGGCCATGAGATCGTGCATTCTTGGCTGGGGAATTCCGTCTTTAATGACTTTGCGAAAGGTAATTGGGTGGAAGGCCTCACCACGTACCTCTCCAATTATTATTATGATGAGGCGACAAGCAATTACGAAGCGGCGATCAAGACTCGGCGACGAATGATGGACGAATATAACCTTTATGCGACTGCAGGGAAGGACTATCCCATCAGTCAGTTCCATCATAAAGAAACTCGGATCGACAACGCCGTAGGCTATCAAAAAACCGCATTGGTCTTTCACATGCTCAGACAGAAAATTGGGGATGCCGTCTTTTTCAAAGGCATCCGTCAGATCATTCAAGAGGGAACAGGCCACTATGTTGAGTGGGAAGATCTCAAACGCGTGTTTTCGGATGTTGCCAAACAGGACCTGACAGATTTTTTCAAACAATGGATCGAGCAACCCGGCGCGCCGTCGATCACGCTTCACAACCTCTTGGTTCGTCCAGATCCCCTTCGCTCAGACCAAAGCATCCTGTCTGGAACGATCTCCCAAAAGGATACGATCTTCACACTGCCTCTTCCCATCCAGCTGAAGCTTCAAGATGGATCAACCTTCGCCACCACACTCAAGCTCAATCAGTCGAGCCAATCATTTACATTACATGTTCCCGGTCTCCCAACGACGGTGACGCTTGATCCAAAACACCATTGGCTGCTGCGACTCCAACGCAATCAATTGCCGCCCATGTTGAATAGCTGGGATACGGATGCTCGTCGTGTCCTGGTTCACGCCAAGACCGGTTCAAAAGAAGAAGTGGCCAGTCTCCAGGCTCTCATGCAACGAATCCAAGGACAATCAGACATTGAACGACGTCAAAGCGATTCCCCTGCCATAACAGATAAGGCTTCATACCTCATCATCGGCACTCCGGCCATGAAACTATTGGAATCAAAGACATTGCAAAACTGCAACAAGAATGTTCAGGTCGAAACGGAACGTGCCACGATTTTTGGAAAGACATTTGAGGGATCTGATATGGCCTTTCTCATCACCTGCCCCCATCCAAATTTCGCAAACCACACTGTCTCGCTATTTTTCGGTTTTTCGCCTGAAGCCGTCACGCCTGTCGCCCGGCTACTCTTCTTTTACGGATGGGATAGTTATTTGGTCTACAAACAGGGCAAGGTTGTTGCCCGCGGGATGTTTCAGCCAGTACACTCTTCTCGTGAATTCACTATCCCAGCCCAATGAAGGCCTAATACACTTAAAAGCTCATAACGATCTTAATAATTCCCCTCCTTTGTAAGGAGGGGCTAGGGGAGGTAGAGATACCAACGATGAAGCGGAGATTCCAAATCAAAAACATGGCAACATGGGCACTTGGAACGATGTTCGTCCTACTCATTCTTTCCCCAGTATGGGCGGCCGAACCCGAGACCAAATCCAAACCAACCCCGAAACTCGAGCCGCATCTCGCGAATATCAAACAATTAACTTCTTCTGGGAAAAATGCGGAAGCCTACTTTTCACCGGATGGCTACAAACTCGTCTATCAATCAACATTAGAACCAGATGGCAAAACCCTTCGTTCCTGCTACCAAATTTACACCATGAATCTTGATGGCTCGAATGTCCGTCGGGTCAGTACAGGGCTGGGCGGCACCACCTGTAGTTATTATTTTCCAGGAAGCCGACGAGTCCTCTTTTCCTCTACCCATTTAGTCAGCACACACTGCCCACCGAAACTTCCCCGAACCGAACATTACCGATGGGCCTTGGATAATTACGACATATTTTCCATGAATGTGGCGGGAACCGACTTGCAACGCTTAACGTCGGTACCTGGTTATGATGCGGAGGCCACAATTGCACCGAACGGACGGAAGGTGGTGTTCACCTCAATCCGCGACGGTGATCTCGATCTCTATTCAATGGATATCGATGGGCGAAGTATCAAACGATTAACTAATGCGGTAGGCTACGATGGAGGGGCATTTTATTCTCCAGACAGCAAACGAATCGTGTATCGTGCCCATCATCCACAAACTGCGGAAGACGTAAAGGCTTACCAAGAATTATTAGCACAAAATCAGGTGGAGCCTTCCAACTTGGAAATCTTTATTATGAACGCCGATGGATCGAATAAAGTGCAAATCACCGACAATGGACGATCCAACTTCGCACCATTTTTTCTACCTGATGGTCAACACATCATCTATTCTTCGAATCTCGCCACACCATCCGATCACAAAGGACGCCCCTCGTTTCATCTTCATGTCATTGGAGACGATGGAACAACGCCTGAGCAAATTACCTTCAATGGCAACTTTAATAGCTTCCCGATGTTCTCTCCGAATGGAAAGCAAGTCGTATGGTCCTCCGACCGAAATACGACCGCCAAAGGGGAATTCAACATTTTCTTAGCTGACTGGGTTCCATAATGGTCCTTCCCCTCCTTTCTATGCTCCCTCGCCCTTTCAGGGAGGGCTGGGGTGAGGGTCGAGACGTAGAAAACAAATAAAGCACTCTAGTAATTAGCAGGAATCCATCCGCTCTTATATCCTGTGACGAATCATTCTCTCTCTCCTGCTTCACCCGCTCCTCCTTTCCTGGCTAAACATGCTTCAAACGTAATCATTACGCTCTCGCTCCTTACCTTCATCATCCTATTTGCCGCCATCGGGCAAGTAGACCATCCCACTCTTGATATCGTGCATGGCCTCACAGATCCATTGATTGATCACGTTGGCGACATTGGCAACTATCTAGGAAAAGGCCTTACCTTGGTCCTCATTTCCTTGACCGTTGGAGGAATAGGCCTGTGGATGCAATCAGACCGCTGGAAATTCGCTGGGTTCTACTCCTTACTCGCGCATGGCATCGCGGCATTAATCACCCAATTTCTAAAACACACTCTCAGCCGACCTCGTCCGCGACTCATGGACACGACTGAGTGGGAAATACGCCCTACCCTAGAAAACGGACTAGACTCCTTTCCGTCAGGGCATACCTCTGGCTCATTTTCAATGGCAATGGTGCTTGCCTATTATTTCCCCAAAGGTAAAGTCCTATGGTTTGGACTCGCCAGCTTTAACGCGATATGTCGGGTCATCAAAGGCTCGCACTTCCCCACGGATGTTCTGGCAGGATTGTTGATAGGAATCGGGTGCAGCCTGGTCTTGGTCTACACCCGCGATACCTGGAAACAAGCAACCGCAAGTGCATTTGCTCGTGGCCTACCATGGCTCGTCACAGCCTTCGGCCTTCTCTGGATTCTTGTGCCACATCCAGGCATTGAACTCGAACCCAATTTGTCGCTAATTATCGGACTGTTCTTAATAATGGTAGGACTAAGCCTGCGCCTCTGGCGGATACGGGAATGCTCAACGCTTAATGCACTCGCCGACCTAAATGTACCAACCAGGCCCCGCCTCCTCATGGGCCTCGGCCTAGCCACAAGCACCGGCAGCTTAATAGTAGTGGGAGCAAGTCTATTGGCAGGAATCACCTGGTGGCTAGGAACCCAATCTCAGCCAATGTCGAAAGTTGAAAACCCAAAAAATTTTATCGCAGGTCTAAACCCTATTCTGACAGAAGCAGCTCTTGGAATGGGAATATTTCTTCTATCCCTCCTGATTTTCTCAATTCGTTTCTAATAGTTTTTGGTTTTTCGAATGCTGATTTAAAAGTAGTGGCACAATCACGGCTTTTTCGGATGCGCCTGAATACGGTGAACCCCTCATTTGGCACCTAGCAGGGGCGTCGCGTAGGGACATGGCGTCAGTTGGGGCCGCCATTAAGCTCCACTTCATCTAGATTATTGGCCGTAGATGACCTTCCTTGAGCTTGTCTACAGTGGCCAAGCGTTCTTCCAGGTCAGCCACGCCAAGGAAACCTCGCCTATAGAGTTTTCGGAGAAAGTCTTCAGCGGTATTGTCGCACTTGGAAGAGTTACAGGAGTGGCATGCCGCAACCACGTTGCGGTAGGTGTTAGTCCCCTTGAACTTCTGAGGCTCCACATGATCGAGTCCCGAGTCTTCGTCGTTCAGTGTTCTGAGACAGTAGAAGCAGCGTCCCTGCTCTCGTTCGAGAATTGCTGGCCTGTATTTGGCGTCTTTGAAAAAGTCGATAGACTCGATGTCCTGAGCCTCTAGCGGTAGTTTCTCAGGCACCGCATCCTGTATTTCTTTCGGCAAAAAAACTTTGATTCGAGTGCCGGCCCATCCGGTGTTGGCAACCTCGATGATTTTCTTTCCTTGAAGCGTGCGCAGCCGAGGCTTAACGGTATTCTTGGAACAGTTTAGAACCTCTCCAAGTTTCGTCACAGAAATAAGAACGTCATGCTTCCCTACGAAACGGGAATGTCGAAGAAGATGGTAATAGAGCCGTGCTTCACCCACGTCGAGCTTCAGACGCGAGACAACATGATCTTCGATTTCTATGATGACCTGCCCTATATCCACGCTATTCACGTCTAGCACTGATTGGATTGATCCCCCAAATATTTAGAAAAATTTTCCTAACCACCTATTTAGCCCAAGGCCCACAAACTCGTGGAGAGAGAATCATTTTTTCTAAGATTGATTGCTCATCATTCGTAGGGCCACTTCTTTCTTCTTCTCCTTGTCTGACGCCTGCCGCCCGGCTCTCTGGACGGACGCTCTGATCATCCGGCGGACCTTGTGTGAGCGCAGCGAGTTAGTCCGCCCTCCTACTCCTTGCGTCCGTCTCATCCAATGAGGCCGGACGGGGCGTCATTGGTTTTGGGTCCTTTTGCCGAAACAAAAGGATCTCGGCTGTCGGGCCGAAACCCGACATCTATGGAAAATTTAAATAATTCCAGTTAAAGGAACAAATACCAGCCCTAGTTCCGTAATTCTTCGTCAATCACCAAAATAAGTCAAGGAATTTTGATCACAACAGCGGTTCGCTAGAGAGGAGGGAGAAACCGCCATGTTCAAGGACAACAGTCCAATCAGCCACGGCTTCTGGAAGCTCCCGACGCAGAGGGGTTTGGAGAATAATCATTTTCTTGCCTGAAGCCGCCAAGTGCTCCTTCCATTCCTTCCCATCATGTGGCCCCAGAAAATGCACCTTACGCTGGGCATAAAAACTGAGGGACGGCCGCTTTCTTCCCACCTGTAGTAGCCGGTCGTCTTTTCCAAGCTTCAAGCTAGCCAATAGGGCTATTCGCTGCGGCGGTTCAATGAAATACATGTGATAGACCGGAATTGCCCCTTTCACGAGAAGCATGCCAAAGATCACCATCATTCCTCCAGCTATGCCCGCCGCCCACGATTGCCTCGTTTCTGACTCAAGACACAGTCGTATTCCCAGGGTTCCCAGAATCATGACCAATCCCATCATGACTGGGAGCCATCCAAAGTCCACATCCACTGCAGCGGGAAACTCCTTGGTAATTTGCTTGATGAAGTGATGGAAAATTTCTGGAGCGACCATGATCGCAATGCCTAATAGGTACCCAATCCCAAGAAGAAGCCGCCGAGAGATTCGCCAATCTGATTGAACAGCCATACCTTGAAAACGTTTCCACCAGAGCGCTACCAAGATCGCTGCGGCCGGAAACAACGGATAAATATAATGTGGCAACCGTGTCGCCGAGAGAGTAAAGAAGATCAACAAACCCACGACCCATAGACTGAGAAAAAATTCCAGCTTGGTTTCTCGTGTCACAAAGGGCTGCCTGTTCCAATAGGCTTTCCACTGTTTCAGCGATTGATAGAGTACAGAAGGCAGGAATGCACTCCATGGGAAAAATCCCAGCAGCAAGATAGGCACATAAAAGAAGAACGTCCCGCCATGTCCTTCCATGGGACTCATAAACCGACCAGTGGTGTTGGCTTGTGCCGCAGCCCAGTAGGCCTCACCATGAATTTGGAACATGGCGATGTACCAGGGAGCCGCCACTAAGATAACCAGGCCGATGCCGAGCAGCGGGAGTCCCCTTTGCCAAAACAATTTCCATTGTCGCGTGAGCGTGAGATAGGGAATCACGCCAACTAACGGAATGATAATGCCGACTGGCCCCTTGACCAGCATCCCGAATCCCATGGCTAAGTAAAAACAGATGAACCACCAACGACTGTTTTTCGTGGAACCATGTAGCGCATGCCAAAAACTATAGCCTGCCAAAGTGGTGAAGACGACCAACTCCGGGTCGGTGATAACCATACGATTGATGGCCAAGAATTCCATATTGAGCAACAGCATGATGGACGATAGCCAAGCTAAAGGCGCACCAACCCATCGATACACAAACGCGTATTGCAGTAAGACCACAAGGAGCCCGGAGATGGCCGAGGGAAATCGCGCGGCAAATTCATTGACGCCGAACAGGCTATAGGAACTACTGATCAACCAATACGTAAAGGCAGGCTTAGCAAAGCGTGGTTCGTAATTGAGTGTGGGTGAAATCCAATTGCCGGTTTCTAACATCTCTCTGGCGGCTTCGGCATTGCTGCCTTCGTCCCGATCGGTCAGCCCTAGGCCACCCATCTCTAACCCACCAAGCCATCCGCCTTCCAGACCAAATAGCCAGATGCCCAACACAAGAAGCAGGGCGATATGGGAGAATGCGGAGTGAGAAAACCTGGATTGAATGTGAGAAGAGGGAGAAGGAGGCGTCGAAGAAGTGTCGGAAGGGCTCGAGAGATTATCCACTCACCGCTCGCTTCTTGGCCCGATAGAGAAGAATGAGGTTACGCACATAGACGACCGTTCCTACGCTTTGTCCTGCGATAAAGACCGGGTCAATTTTATGAATCGCATACGCTAACACGATGACACTTCCCGCTAAGCTCAGATACCAAAATGAAATCGGGATATGACTTTCTTCCCGCCGTTCGGATGAGAACCATTGCAGCAACCATCGAGAGAAAAAGAGGCTTTGTCCGAGAAAGCCGATTCCCAACCATATCATTTCTTCTGTTGACAGTGCGGCGAAATCCATCCGTTAGCTATCACTCTTTGGATGTTCATTTGATGACAAACCCTTGGATTCACGCATGGTAAAGTTGAGACAGCGTTTCTGCATCCATCGAACCGCCAACAAATCATATAACCCGACAAACAATCGATTGCCCACCCCATATTTAGATACCCCATGCGCTCGAGGAAAATGTTGCACTGGCACTTCTGTCACGGTAAATCCATACATCTGCGCTAAAGCCGGGAAAAACCGATGCATGTTTTTAAAGAGAGGCATCCGTTCGACGACGGCTCTTCGAAATATTTTCAATGAACATCCTGTATCCGACATGCCATCATGGACGACCCAATTCCGCACGTGATTGGCAATGGTTGATGACCAGCGGCGCACCATATTGTCGTGTCGAGCCGCCCGTCGCCCACAAACCAAATCAAACTCTTTGACTAACGGCAGCAATTTCGCAAAATCGTTCGGGTCATATTGTAGGTCTCCATCCATGGTCGCAATCAGGCCCCCGTTTGCTTCTCGAAACCCCGCATCAAACGCCGCCGTTTGCCCATGATTGTCATCCAAGTGAATGACCCGCACTGCTGGGGATTGCATGACTAATTCGTCCAACAGGGTCTCACTGCCATCGGTGCTCCCATCATCCACCAAAATCAGTTCAAAGGGAGCGCCTTCACTCTCAGGCCGCACGTCAAAAAATTTGAGCAATTGGCTTACTAATAAGGGGATATTGTCCCGTTCATCTTTGATCGGAATGACGATTGAAATCCATGGGAGGGGAAGGGTATTCATGGAAAGAACAGATGAGACTGCCAGCCTTTTCTCTTGAGATACCACGCACGTCTGGATGCTCCAACTCAGCCAGGGCATTCTACTGAATCCCTGAAAAACCGGTCAAACGAATTGAGGGCCGGAAACCTCTCTCATCGTGAGATATTGGTTGTTCAATGCTCGAAGCCCTGTTCTTTCGTCATTCCAATGAAAGTTGACCAGGGGGATCGGCTTTTGTAAGGTGAAAATTATTTTCGTGGAGGACAATCAATGCAAGAAGAGATCATGCAAGCCTATATGGACATTGAGCAGTCCATGCAACGCTATTCAATTTTGTTAGAAGAATACGTCGGGTCCTTACAAAAGAGTGAGGAGGAAAAAGACCAGGTGAAGTTCCAGCGAATGAAAGCCGGAGCAACCGCGATGCGGGACAGCAGCCAAATCTATCTTTCCTATGCCAAGTTTGTGGCGTACGGGATGCCGGACAGTGAAGACTTGATCGAGGATGAAGACTTGCAGAGTTAGGAATGCGACCCGTAATGAGAGAAGCGGTTTCTTTTAGACGTCTTCCTGAAGAATTTGGTCGGGGCGAGCCGATTTGAACGGCCGACCTCTCGCACCCCAAGCGAGTGCGCTACCGGGCTGCGCTACGCCCCGCCAAACGTTGTCATTATGTTTCTTGCCTGTTGCATCTTCCACATTACGCTGATTGTCGGTCTAAGAGCTTTAAGATTCCTTGCAATTCAGATTTAGCTTTTGCCACGCGATCTTTTGGGACTTGAACGGATTTCCCGTCTTTTTTCTTGCGGTACCAAAAACGCTTGAGTCCGGCAATGGTATAGCCCTCTTCATACAGCATCCGTTTAATTTCAAAAATTGTTTCGATATCTGTTTTGGTATAGATTCGGTGTTTGCCCTGACTTTTTTTGGGTTTCAAGAAAATGAATTCTGATTCCCAAAACCGCAGGACATAGGCAGGCAGATTGGTTAACGAGGCAACTTCCCCAATCTTATATCCAGCCTTCTCCTCGTGTTTTGTGCCCACTCCCATGCTTGCTCACATCATAGTCATGATACGCTCGGACTCTTGGCCTGGACTTCGGGGTTGACATATTGCTTAAAGAGGGCGCTTGGCCGGAAGGACACCACCCGCCGCGGAGTAATGGCAATTTCTTCTCCGGTCCGTGGATTTCGCCCTTTTCGTTCCCCTTTGCTTCGAACCACAAAATTCCCAAACCCTGCGATTTTGACCACTTCACCCTGTTGGAGCATCGCCTTAATCAAGTCTAAGACCTGCTCCACCATTTCCATGGATTCGGCTTTTTGAATCCCGGCGGTTTCTGTGATGATGTCGGCAATATCCGCCTTTCGCATAATCAATCCCCCCAGGCAAATGATTGTGAAAGGAGTGAAACGGGACGAAGTGTCCGATCTCCCAACGGTCTTGAATGGCAGAACGTAACCCCCTCCACCAATCTTGTCAAGAACTTCTTACTTTTCATGGGCTTATCCACCATAAACGGGTGAGGGAAATTGGGAGAAGGTGAGGGCAAAGAACCCCGATGCCCTAGAGCTTTTCACGCATGAGTTTATATTCAATACTATCGGCCAAGGCCTGCCAACTCGCTTCGATAATATTTCCAGAAACACCGACGGTCCCCCACTTTTCTTTGTGATCCCCAGACTCAATCAGCACCCGTACTCGCGATCCCGTTCCCCTCAGCCCTGTTAAGACCCTGACTTTATAGTCCAACAGCTTGACTTCTTTAAGTTGCGGGTAGAAATGTTCCAAGGCTTTGCGTAGAGCATGATCAAGGGCATTGACCGGTCCATCTCCGACTGCGGCCGTATGTTCGACCACATTGCCGACTTTGACCTTAATGGTGGCTTCAGAAATAGGCTCTTCATCAGTTTTGCGCTTTTCCACAATAATACGACACCCTAATAGCTCGAATGAAGGCGTATGGGTTCCAAGGGCTTTGCGCACAAGTAATTCAAAGGATCCCTCTGCACCCTCAAATTGATAGCCCTCATATTCCAAGTTTTTGAGAGAACCCAATAATTCTTGGACCTTGGGGTTATCTTGGGGAAGATCTAGCCCAAAGGTTCCGATCTTATTCAACACGGCGCTGCGCCCACTGTTATCTGAGATCAACACCCTTCGGTGATTGCCAACTTGATCTGGCTGAACATGCTCATAGGTAAGCGGGTTTTTTTGCACGGCGTGAATATGCACGCCCCCCTTGTGAGCAAATGCCGTATCGCCTACGTACGGTTGACGTTTATTTGGCAGAAGGTTGGCCATTTCTGCCACATAATGCGAAATCATTCTGAGGTTGGCTAACTTGCCTTCACCCAAGGCCTTCCGACCCATTTTCAATTCCAAATTCGCCATAATGGAGCAGAGATTCGCATTGCCACACCGTTCACCAATCCCATTGATGGTCCCCTGAACGTGGGTCACGCCTGCCTCTACGGCAACCAAAGAATTCGCGACGCCCATCTCCGCATCATTGTGAGCATGAATACCCAACGGGACAGAACAGTGCTCTCGCACCGCAGAGACAATTTCCCGAATCTCCCAAGGCATGGTACCTCCATTGGTATCACACAACACCAACCGTTCGGCTCCTGCGTTCATCGCCGCCTGAATAGTCTTGAGGGCATACGTAGGATCCGCCTTATAGCCGTCAAAAAAGTGCTCAGCATCATAAAACACTTGCCGGCCTTTGGACCGAAGAAAGGTGATCGAATCCTCAATTAATGCCAAATTGGCTTCTAATGTGGTCTCCAAAGCCTCGGTCACGTGCAATGTCCAGCTTTTCCCAAAAATGGTGACAATGTCAGTCTCGGCCGAAAGTAGCGCCTCAAGCGTGGGATCATCTTTCGCAGAGTTCTTGGCTTTTCTGGTCGAACCAAATGCCACAATTTTTGCCTGTTGAAGCGGGGTGGCTTTGATGACTTGGAAGAATTCGATATCTTTGGGGTTGGCTCCCGGCCACCCACCCTCGATGAAATGCACGCCCAATTCATCCAATTTGAGCGTAATCCGAACCTTATCCTCAACCGAAAAACTGACGTCTTCGGCCTGCGACCCATCTCGCAAGGTCGTATCATAGATTTCAATAGTTGGGTTCGGTGGTGTCATCACACTCAATGGCAGATCTCAAATTCTCGAGAGGCATTCGATTACAATGGCTCACCCTAAACAGTTGGCGTTTTTTCTAATTCAAATTCCTGGTGTAAGCCCCGTACCGCCAATTCCATATATTTTTCTTCGACCACACAGGAAATTTTAATTTCTGAGGTACTGATCATCATAATATTGATTCCATCTCGAGAAAGCGTGGCAAACATTCGGGCCGCAACCCCGGAATGAGACCGCATCCCGACTCCCACCAAGGAGACTTTGGCAATCTCTTCATTCACTTCAACGGTTCGTGCCCCCACTTCTTTGGCCAGAACGTGAACAAGGCGAATGGCGGATTTCAAATCTCCCCTTGGCACCGTAAAGGAAATGTCCGTCAAAGAATCTTGGCTGACATTTTGAATAATCATATCCACATTGATCGCCGCTTCCGCAATGGCGACAAAGATTTTGGCGGCAATGCCAGGCTGATCCGGGACACCGACAATGGTGACTTTGGCCTGATTACGATCCCCGGTGATTCCAGAAACTAAGACATGTTCCATATCAACATCCTCTTTTACCACACGGGTTCCCGGCCCGTCCTGGAAGCTGGACCGCACCTCTACCGGGACCTGATGTTTCGCCGCCAGCTCCACGGAACGTGTCTGTAACACCTTGGCTCCTAAGCTGGCTAATTCCAACATTTCCTCATACGAAATTTTTTCCAATCGTCGAGCGGACGGCACCATATTCGGATCCGCTGTATAGACTCCATCCACATCGGTATAGATAAAACAGGTATCCGCTTTCAGGGCGGCCGCCAAGACTACCGCCGTCAAATCCGACCCGCCACGGCCTAGAGTTGTGACATCGGAAGCTTCATTGATGCCTTGAAACCCTGCCACAATAGGCACCACGCCCTCTTGCAAGGCTGCCAGAACCCGCTTCGTATCGACACGGGACACCCGCGCTTTGGTATGAGCCCCATCCGTCACAATACCCACTTGCCGCCCCGTGAATGATCGTGCCTTGACGCCCAAGCTCTTTAACATCATCGCCATTAAGGCAATCGTGACACGTTCACCTGACGAGAGCAAGACATCCAATTCCCGATCATCGGGATCCACGCTTAATTCTCTCGCCATTTTCATGAGCCGATCGGTCTCTCCACTCATGGCAGACAAGACGACCACTAATTGATGCCCCTCGCGATAGGTTTTGTCGATAAGCTGAGCCACGTGCTGAATGCGCTCAATAGTTCCAACCGATGTTCCCCCAAATTTTTGTACATAACAGGCCATATCAACTACGTCTTTCCGAATAACCGTTCAAAGAAGTTGGCCGCATTGTGAAGGGGATGGGCTGATACTTCTTGATCCTTGAAAGTGAGGGTAGACGACTCGCCGCCTGTCCTCGGCCCTTGATACAGGACATACCATGTAGGCAGGTGCGCCTCTTCCTCCGACTTATTCGCGGAAGGGGTGGCAACGACAAAGAGACGGACGTCCCCGGTTTCTCCGCAAGATTGCCGTAATGGTCCGATCAAATACTCATCGATCTGTTCCAGCCTCTCCACACACGTTGAGGCTAAGGCCGCCTGGCCTTGATCCGGAAGCCCCGACGAGAAAGGAACATGAAGACAGGCCAGATCCTGTTTTTCCAAAATTTTAGTGGCGAGCCCTGCCATGTTTCTCAACCGATCAGGTTCATTCTCGTCCTGATCTTCTACCTTCACCACATGTAGCCCACTTGCCATCGCGACGCCGCGATACGGCCCACTTGGTGAAACTACCGCCCCTTGGATTGGCCACCGTTCTTTTAAAGGGGTTAATTCGACTGGCTTACTCTGTCCCCAGGGCCACAAGCAATTGGCAGGTTTTAAGCCTGTACTGACTCGCTCTTGATTCACGGGATGATGTCGAAGAATCACACGGGATGCCTCCATTAATTCGCGTAAAATTTGAGAACCCTCTCCCGTGGCGAGAAAGGGATCAATCGATTGCCCTAGGGCTTCCTGCGGATTCCGACATCCAATTTTTGCGTTTCCCCCTACCCAGACCATCAGATGGCGAGCCTGATGCCCCAGGTAAAACTGAATATTTTCTGACACCAATTGTTCGGTAATGGCATCGATCAATTCTCGGGCTTCTTCCGTCTCCAAGCCCCCACCGGACACATCGTCCATCACTAAGGCTGACCCAAGTTTCTTCCCATCTCCCCAATCGTCCCCTGTGCGTAGGGTGACAAAATCGCATATAAATGCCACGTCATTCCGGTCCAGCACCACCTCTAAGTTCATGCCCTCAAAGGCTCCTGGTCCAGCATACTCTTTCTGCGTGTCGTACCCTAATAAGCTAAAGAAGGCCAGCTCTCCGGCAAAGGGACGCGATTCCTTGGGAATCCCTAAACGTCCGAGCTCACCTTGTCTGGCGAGATCATCAAGATGCGGAATAGTAGCCGCCTGCCAAACCGTACGAGTTCCTAACTCTTCAAAAGAATGAGTCGGCACCCCGTCGATGTGGATCATGATCGTTTTTTTCACGATCCTTCCCTCACTGTTTAGGGTTCATGGAATGAGAGATTGATACTCTTCACGATGGTCGCACAGGATGATTAGGTCGTTAACTGAGCGGCAACAGCTTCGCGAGTTGCGGGAACCGTCACTGGTCGGTAGGAAACAGATAATCCCGTATCGGGGTCTTTTAACCCATGGCCAGTTAATGTACACACGATGGGACCTTCTTGGGGTAAGAGGCCTTCACGATGCAGTTTATAGATCCCGGCTATTGAAGCGGCTGATGCCGGCTCACAAAACACGCCTTCTTGAGAAGCCACCATTTGATAGGCCTGCAGAATTTCCTCGTCGGATACCATATGCAAGCATCCATTCGATTCCTTCACCGCTTCAAGGGCAAACGTCCAACTCGCAGGATTGCCAATGCGTATGGCAGAGGCCACCGTTTGCGGTGACTCCACGACATGGCCTCGGACAAGTGGAGCGGCTCCTTCCGCTTGAAAACCAAACATTCGAGGCAAGCCCTGCGATTGCCCGGCCTCTTGATATTCACGATACCCTCGCCAATAGGCGGTAATATTTCCGGCATTGCCCACGGGTAAGGCATGAATCACCGGGGCATATCCGAGTTGATCACAGACTTCCATCGCCGCCGTTTTTTGGCCTTCAATTCGAAACGGATTAATCGAGTTGACCAATTCAATTGCCGTTTCCTCACAGAGCGCTTTGACAATGGTGAGGGCTTGATCAAAGTTTCCTTCTATTTGAATCACACGTGCGCCATGCATGAGAGCTTGGGTTAACTTGCCTAAGGCAATCTTCCCAACTGGAACCACGACATAAGCTGGCAAACCGGCTTTGGCAGCATACGCCGCAGCCGAAGCCGAAGTGTTCCCCGTCGAGGCGCACATCAATCCTTTGGCCTTCTTTTCCAGAGCCTTGGAAACCGCCATGGTCATCCCCCGGTCCTTAAACGACCCCGTCGGATTGGCCCCTTCAATCTTTAAAAATAACTCTCGTCCTGGGCAGACGGTCTTCGCCAAGCGTGTGGCCGGAATGAGCGGGGTGTTGCCTTCCTGCAAGGACACAATAGGCGTCTGATCGCTCACAGGGAGAAATTTTCGATACTCCTCGATTATCCCACGCCACCGTATCATCGTTTTCATGCTGCCTTTATTGGCCAAAGTTGGCTCAAGGTTTATTCAGCGCCTTCCATCCGTATGACCGTCGTCGGTTCTGAAACGACAGGAAGCGCATTAATATCGTGCAGGGCAGATTGAAGGCCCCGTTCAAGAGATTGGTGCGTCAAGATTACTAAAGGGACCGGCTGCCCTTTCTTTCTTTCTTTTTGAAGGACCGATGAAATACTTATTCCGTGCTTGCCTAAAATCCCGGAAATGGTCGAGAGCACACTCGGTTCGTCTTGCACCATACAGCGCAAATAATACCGACTCTCGATGTCAGCCATGGGTTTAATGACCAAGGGCTGACGGGCCTCCCATTGAAATGAGGTCGCAGGAACTCGCGAGAAAGACCCGTGGATTCGATTTCGAGCCAGATCAATAATATCCCCCACAACCGCACTCGCCGTGGGAAGGGAACCAGCCCCTTGCCCATACAAGACAATATCTCCGACTGCGTCACCGATCAGATGAATCGCATTATACACCCCATTGACCTGGGCAATGGGCGAATCCGATGGGACCAGTGTGGGATGCACACGGGCCTCAATGACCTGGTCCTGACATTTCGCAATACCCAACAATTTAATTGTAAAGCCCAATTCTCTGGCAAAGGCGATATCCACCGTAGAAATATTGGCAATGCCTTCGGTGTACACGGCACTCATAGGAACAGGGGTTCCATAGGCTAAATTGACCATGATGACTAATTTATGTGCGGCATCAATGCCCTCGACATCTAACGAAGGATCAGCCTCGGCATAGCCTTCACGGGTGGCTTCTTTCAAGATATCGCCAAAGTCTCGCCCCTCCTGCGTCATCCGGGTCAAAATATAATTTGATGTGCCATTCATAATACCCGTTATTGAGGTTAGGCGATTCCCAGCTAGGCCTTCAGTGAGGGAACGAATGATAGGAATCCCTCCCCCAACACTCGCTTCAAACCCCAGATCGGCTTGCGCCTTGAATGCGGCTTCAAATACTTCTTCTCCATGGTCGGCTAATAAGGCCTTATTCGCCGTCACTACGCCTTTTTTGCTAGAGAGGGCGTGAAGGATAAATCGCTTCGCCGGCTCATGCCCACCAATCAATTCCACCACGATATCCATCTGTGGATCGTCCAGAATATCATTGGCATTTGTCGTCAAAGTCCCAGAAGGAACCGTGACGCCTCGATCCGTCGTCACATCCAAATCCGCAATTTTGGCTAGGACCACTTTTCGACCGACTCGCCTCTCAATGAGGTTGGCATTATTTTGGAGAATTTTCACAACACCCGAGCCAACGGTGCCAAATCCAATCAGTCCAACCTTCACAAGCTGTTCCATTATGACTCGTCTCCAAATTTCAACGCTTGACCAATCCCACGGACGGCTTGGGAAATCCGGTGTTCATTTTCGACGAGCGCAAACCGCACATAATTATCCCCGCCCTCACCAAATCCGATACCTGGAGATACTGCTACTTTTGCTTCCCGCAACAATAATTTTGAGAATTCTAGGGAGCCCATGCCAGCATACTGTGGCGGAATTTTGGCCCAGGCAAACATCGTCGCTCGAGGATAGTCGATAGACCATCCAATGCGATTTAATCCACGGACCAACGCATTCCGCCGCTGTTCATAGAGCCCGACGATGTCTTTCACACAATCCTGTGGACCATTCAATGCAATAATACTCGCAATTTGAATCGGCTGAAACATTCCATAATCCAGATAACTTTTGACGCGCGTGAGAGCCCCGATGAGTTCAGGATTTCCCACACAAAATCCTACGCGCCAACCCGGCATATTATAACTTTTGGAGAGCGAATAAAATTCTACCCCGATTTTTTTGGCTTCAGGGATTTGCAGCAAGCTCGGAGCCCGATATCCATCAAACACGAGATCGGCGTAGGCCAAGTCGTGAATGACCCACACCTCATGCTCCAAGGCAAATTCGACCACCTTTTTGAAAAATTCGAGATCTACCACCTGAGTGGTGGGATTATGAGGGAAGCTGATAATCAGGGCCACAGGAGCCGGTTGGGTTTGCTTGAAGGCTCGCGTTAAATTCTCAAAAAAATCGGTATCGGGGCCCAATTCCACCCCACGCACTTCTCCTCCAGCAATAATGCAACAATACATGTGGATCGGATAGGTCGGAGTCGGTGCGAGCACCACGTCACCAGGCCCCATAATGGCCAAGGCTAAATGAGCCAAGCCTTCCTTGACCCCTAAGGTGACGATCGCTTCTGTTTCCGGGTCCAGACTGACATCATAGTGTCGCTGATACCAATCACAAATCGCATGTCGTAATTTGGTAATACCACGTGAGGCCGAGTACCGATGGTTCCGTCCATTCCGAGCCGCCTCAATTAATTTGTCGACAATATGTGGCGGAGTTGGTTGATCGGGGTTTCCCATCCCCATATCAATAATATCTTCGCCTCGTTTCCGGGCCTGAAGTTTCAACTCCTGGACTTGATTAAAGACGTAACCAGGGAGTCGTTGAATTCGGTAAAAAGGCTTCATTGTCAATGAAAAATGAAGAAACGTCCCTCAGACTTATGAGGCGGTAGAAAATAGAGAATCGTATAAGCTTTTAACGAGTTTTCATTCTAGATGAGGGAATGAAACCAGTCAATTTCAGAAGACCGGATTTTTGGCGCCATGCAAGAGAAAGGAACAGACTTCTTTGGCTCCTTGGCGTGAGCTAGAATTGCCACGTGTGGTTGATTGCCCGAGATTTGCCCTTTTGCGATAATGCCCTTCTACTTTGTTTTCTGTAAAAGGGGAATTCTATGGCACGACTCGGCGTCAACGTGGATCATGTCGCCACACTCCGACAAGCTCGGGGTGGGCATGAACCCGATCCTATCATGGCTGCATCCCTCGTCCAATTAGCTGGGGCAGAAGGGCTTGTGGTCCACCTCAGAGAGGACCGACGCCATATTCAAGACCGCGATCTGACCATCCTGCGGGAAACAGTTCATATCCAACTCAACTTAGAAATGGCCGCCGAAGATTCCGTCGCAAAAATTGCCCTTCACGTGAAACCCGACATCGCCACCTTAGTCCCAGAACGTCGACAGGAGCTGACGACGGAAGGCGGGCTGGACGTCGTCGAACACCGAGACCGGATCCAATCCATGATCAATCTTCTGCATGAAGGCGGCATACCCGTCAGCTTGTTTGTGGATCCTGACCTGCAACAAATTCGGGCTGCCCACAAGGTGAATGCCGATTTCGTGGAAATCCATACCGGTCGTTACGCCAATACTCGCCGTCAGCAGGAAACCGACACCGAATTTGATGCCCTCGGTCAAGCTGCCAAACTGGCAGCCAAGTTGGGGCTGCGTGTCAGCGCCGGGCATGGGCTCAACTATCAGAATGCGAAACGGATGACCCAAATTCCTGAAATTGAAGAATTCAATATCGGTCATAGTATTATTGCTCGAGCCGTGTTTGTGGGCCTTGAACAGGCAGTCCGAGAAATGAAAGCTCTCCTTATCTAACGTTCTTCACACCCATCTGCTCTGTCGTCAATATTCTCTATGTGGCTCGTCACTCCAGAACAGATGCAAGCGCTTGATCGTCGGACGATTCAAGAGACCAAGGTTCCGGGGACCACCTTAATGGAACGGGCAGGAACGGGCGTGGCCACCCATTTGCTTCAGCACTATGGCTCGCCAAAAGGAAAACAGGTCATAGTGTTCTGCGGAAAGGGGAACAATGGTGGGGATGGGTTGGTGGTTGCCAGACTCTTACAATGCAAAGGAGCCCATCTCCACGTGATCTTGATGGCTCCCTATCAAGAGCTCAGCAAAGACGCCAAAACGATGTTCCGCCGATTGAAAACCAAAAGCAAACCGTCTCAAATTCTCACGCTCCCTAGCCAGGATACACTCCTTTCTCTAGTACAAAAAGGCCATATCCTCATTGATGCCCTTCTCAGCACAGGACTCTCATCATCACTACGGGAACCCTATGCCATGGCTATTGAGACGATGAATTCCTCCCACGCCTATACAGTAGCCATGGACATTCCTTCGGGATTAGATAGTGAAACAGGGGCAATCTTGGGGACCGCCGTTCACGCTGATCTGACCGTGACATTTGGCTGCCCTAAAATCGGTCTCTATGTCGGGAACGCCATTGATCAAGTGGGGCACATCGAAATTGTCGATATTGGTATTCCAGAGACCTTTGTCGAAGACATGAAGCCTCAAACACAACTGTTAACAGCCGAATACATTCGCTCCCTGATTCCCTCACGTCGTGCATCTTCTCATAAGGGGACATTTGGGCATGCCGGAATTGTCGCAGGATCACCTGGGAAAGCCGGGGCACCAGCTTTGGCCGCCCTTAGCGCACTCCGAACCGGAACTGGTCTTGTCACCGTCGCGACTCCCCAGACTGTGGCTCCCATTGTGGAAACCAAACTTCTTGAAATCATGACGCTGGCCTTACCAGAAACGCCTGATCACCTGTTAGGACGAGAGGCTGGTCCTGCTCTTCTCAAATTTTGCCAAGATAAATCAGCCTTAGGCTTTGGGCCAGGGTTAGGCATATCCCCTTCAACAACAGAACTATTATTGAATCTGCTTCCACAGCTTGCTGCACCCTGCGTATTGGATGCCGATGCCCTCAATAATTTGGCTTCTCATCTGAATGTCTTTTCCCGTATGAAACAGACTCCTGTGTTGACCCCGCACCCTGGGGAAATGGCCACACTCATGGCGCACACTTCCTCAAAAACGATCAATGATGATCGAATCGGAATCGCTAAAACCTTTGCCAAGCAACATGGCGTCATTCTGGTGTTAAAAGGTGCGAATACGATCATTGCCAATCCGCAAGGCCAAATCGCCATTTGTCCAACGGGAAACCCGGGAATGGCGTCCGCCGGTATGGGAGATGTGCTCACCGGTATGATTACGGGATTGTTAGCTCAAGGCTTGAATCCCTGGGACGCCGCTAGAACTGGAGTGTACGTACATGGGCTAGCTGGTGACCTGGCAGCTAAAACCATGGGGGAACCGGGCTTGATCGCCAGCGATCTCATTGCCGCCATACCCCATGCCCTCACCAAAACGCTTTCTAGGTAAATGGAGAATCTTCCATCTTAGACACCCCTTCTCATTCTTCTCCTGTACCGAGTCTCGATTCTCTGTCTCTTGAATTGGACTCCGTAGAGAATACCTTGGCTTTTGGAGGACGCCTGAGCCATATCCTGCTAGGAGGAGATGTGCTCGCCTTAACAGGCGAGTTGGGAGTTGGAAAAACGCTCCTCACTCGTGGAATCGCGTTGGGCTTGGGAATTCCAGCCGACCAAATCAACAGCCCGACATATACCCTCATCCAAGCATATGACAGCCCAATTCCGGTCATCCATGTTGATCTCTACCGACTTGAAAACCCTGCGGCTATTGTGCAGTTAGGCCTTGAAGACTATTTCACGACCAAGAATATTGTCATTATTGAATGGGCTGATCGGTCCATTCAGGTCCTTCCACCAGATTACCTAGAGATTCATTTGGAACATGGGAATACAGAAACAACCCGTGATATGACCATACGAGCCACAGGACTCAGAAGTCTGGCCATTGTGTCGGCCATCCGTGGAAATCCTGCATAAGACCGTACTTTCCCCGTCACTCTTCTACCAAGGACTCATCCACCCCCTATGAAAGAACAAGAACTCTCCCCGCTCATACGCCAGTATCAGGGCATTAAGGCACAACATGCTGATGCCATCCTTTTTTTTCGAGTGGGGGATTTTTATGAAATGTTTTTCGAGGATGCCGAAGAAGCCTCTAGCCTCTTAGGTATTGTGCTCACTGCAAGAGGCAAAGCTAAAGGGAACTCCATTCCTTTGTGTGGAGTGCCACACCACACCGCAACCGGGTACATTGCCAAACTCCTCAAAGCCGGGAAGATCGTGGCCCTCTGCGAGCAAGTGGAAGATCCGAAAATGGCCAAAGGCCTTGTTCGACGGGAAGTTGTTCGGGTCTACACTCCTGGCACCTTGTATGACCATGAACTGCTCTCTGCGCGAGAAGCCAACTATATTTCTTCAGTTTTTTACTCACGAGAGCCCCCATCAAAAAACTCCATCTTAGAAATCCGAGTGGGCTTGGCCACATTGGATCTCTCAACAGGAGAATTTTGGATTTCCGAAGCTTCGCTCGGGGAATCTCCGCACATTCTCGTAGATGAGCTGGTCCGAATCGATCCCAAAGAAGTCATCTGTCCCCATCCGATTCATGAAGAACTTTCTCGAATTCTCAATACATTAGGGATCGCTCGCGTGGTTCCTCGTGACATGAAATCATTTGAAATAGAGCTGAGCAAAGAAACGCTCTCCACCACCTTTAATGTTGACGATATTCATGAACTACAATTATCTGGACTGACCGTGGGGAACCAAGCTAGCGGGGGTCTATTGCACTATCTCACGGACACTCAGCCGACATTAGCCCACACACATTTGCACCGACCTTGGGTTCGCCTGCTTGAGCAAGAAATGCAATTGGACCAGTCGACACTTCGAAATCTGGAAATCATCAAGCCCGTCTCAGAACAACGGCACAGTCCCACCTTATTCACGACGCTGGACCAAACTCAAACTCCCATGGGCACTCGATTATTGCGCCAGTGGGTCGTACGTCCGCTCACTCAACTTCCCGTGATTCAAGGCAGACAAGACGTCGTGAAAGAATTCGTCAATCAGGTGAGCACACGGATGTCGATTCGAAGCCATCTGAAATCAATCAAGGACCTGGAACGCTTGAATAGCCGGATTGCCCTAGGAGTGGCCAATCCTCGTGATCTCATGAGTCTCTTTCACTCGCTAGAAAGCTTACCGAAGATTCAACAATTTTTGGAATCCTTCCAATCCGCCTACTTGAAGACCATGTATGCCGACTGGGATTCACTCCACGATGCGTCTTCCTGGATTTCAGATTCGCTGGTTGAGAATCCGCCCCTCTCAGCAAAAGAGGGAAGCATCTTTCGGGAAGGGGTCAATGAGGAACTAGATGAACTTCGAATTCTTTCAAAAGAAGGCACCCGGTTATTAGCCGAAATGGAAACCAGGGAACGTGCAAAAACCGGGATTGATTCCCTTAAAGTGAAATTTAATCAGGTTTTTGGCTATTACATCGAAGTGACCAAAGCCAATACTGCTCGAGTACCGCCTGACTATCATCGGAAACAGACCCTTGTAAATGCGGAACGCTATACCACCGACGAACTCCAGGAACTTGAAGGCCGTCTATCCAATGCCGATCAAAAGATGAAACATATGGAATTTGAGCTGTTCGTCGATCTCCGTCGCCGCGTGGCCTCGGCAGCAACACGAATTCAGGCCATGGCTC
Organism: Nitrospirales bacterium; assembly: GCA_965248225.1. Taxonomy (GTDB): domain Bacteria; phylum Nitrospirota; class Nitrospiria; order Nitrospirales; family UBA8639; genus Nitrospira_E. The sequence goes on along the minus strand of CBDFIV010000015.1, from coordinate 248,010 downwards.
AACAATTGGCCATGCTCGACGTCTTCACCAGCTTGGCTGAAACCGCAGCGCTCAACCGCTACGTTCAGCCCACGATCTATGAAGGCGGCATGATCCAGATCACCGAGGGACGGCATCCGGTTATTGAACATCTTCAAATGACGAATGGATTTATTGCCAATGATACGACACTTGATTTGGATACGAACCGCCTCCTGTTAATCACTGGCCCCAATATGGCAGGAAAAAGCACGTATCTCCGGCAAGTGGCCCTTATTGTCTTGATGGCACAAATGGGTAGTTTTGTTCCGGCCGATTCTGCACGCATTGGCTTGGTGGATCGAATATTTACGAGAGTCGGAGCGGCGGATGATCTGAGTGCCGGGCAAAGCACCTTCATGGTGGAAATGAGTGAAACAGCCAAAATTTTGGAATCTGCTACTTCACGAAGCCTCCTGTTGCTCGACGAAGTGGGAAGGGGAACCAGCACCTATGATGGTCTGAGTATCGCCTGGGCGTTAGTCGAATATATTTTGGATCGAGGAAATCTTGGAGCCCGAACGCTCTTTGCCACCCATTATCATGAGATGACTCAATTGGAAGGACAACGCGAAGGAATCAAGAATTACACCGTCTTGGTTAAGGAAATAGGCCAGGATGTCTTATTCTTGAGGAAAATAATTCTGGGGAAAGCCGACCGAAGTTATGGTATTCAAGTGGCCAAACTAGCGGGAATTCCAGCCACCGTACTCCATCGAGCAAAAAATATTCTAGAACAACTAGAAGAGGACAATACCAACCCAAATATTTCAGACCCTGAAAATCAAAGGGTTCTTCCCTTCCCACCAGAGCCCCTTACCCCTCATCCCCATGTCATCTTAGAAGAAGTGAAGCAGATCGACTTATTTTCCATGACGCCACTTGAAGCCCTCAATCGCATAGCAGACTTTAAAGCCAGATTAGAAGATGAAAAGGTGGGGGAAAAAGAAAGGCCTGCGTAATACGCAGGCCTTTCTTTAAAAACTAGAGATAATCTAAAAAGATTATTTTTCTGGATCCCAGACTCCAAGACCTTGATCAGAGTAAGGAATTACACCAGAAATAGTCGGTCCGCCCGGAATCATCACATCATATTGCATTCTCCGGTTTTTTGGCCAACTCTCATCAGCTGTAGCTTGAGCCACCGGGGTGGTCCGCAAAGCATGAATGCTTCGTGGCTTAGCTGGCGTTCCAGCAACATCATCAATGACTTTGGCTGAAAGAATGATACGATGGTTTTGTACTTTTTCTTGAACCACAATTTCAACCATGCCGTAGTTGGATGGTTTGGTTCCTGTCATCACAGCCTGGCTGTGAGAAGATTTCCCTGCAGCAGTCAACGTAGCCATCACTTTATCATCCGCTGGATACATTTTGACATTTTTGCCTGGGAAATACTTTTGCCAGTAGTAGCCACTTTCGGCATTTCCACCAAATACGGCAACATTGACCCAGACAGCTTTGTCATAAGGATCCGCTACAGCAACTCTGGCATGAAGCGTGGTTGGCTTGCTTAAATCACCCCACTCAAAACGTTCTTGGAATGACTCAATTGCCAATGCACTGGATGCCATTGTGCCTACGAGCGCCATGGCTCCCACGAAGGCCCATCCTTTCATCTTAGCACCTTTCATAATGACTTCCCTCCTCGACTAAAAGTTGTCTGTCATTTTGTATTAATGAATAAAACTGTTCTTTTTTAGTTCAAGATTTTAAAACCTGTGACTGTGTGCCCACTGACTTGCACTTCCATAGCCACAAAATCTTGAGCAGCCTTGGTCATTTGATCCATAAGGGCTTTGTCTTTGACTGCAAGTCGAACTGTGGTTTGTGGTGTATACCAGCCGGAGTACGGATTGTTCTTTTCCGTTCCACCTTGGTAACCCCAGCCGCAGCAGGACACTAACGGATCTGGTAATGTTTGAATGCGGTCATCGGAGGCGCGGCCTGGAGGATCTCCCACTTCAGCTACGTCCGAGGTATTCCAATATTGAATACCGAAAAGAATTTCGCCATCAGGATTGTCTGCCCAATGTCCAAAAATTCGACCCTTAAAACTGGTGGCTGCCACACCTTTCATGGAAATGTCCCCTTGGCTTGTGGACTTGTCACTACCTTTGGATTTCGGATTTCCAGCGGCTGGGCCTTTTTGCGCAAATACCGCTCCCGACATTCCCATGCTGAGCAGGCCAAATGCACAGAGAGCTACCATTGCCCGACGTAGAGATGACTTCTTCATCTGCTCCCTCCTTACAGTGTTAGAATGACAAAAATGAAAAACCAAACTTAACCATTGTATCTTCTCAAACCTTAATTCCTAAATCCGAAAACCTCACTTTTTTTCGACCCACATGGTACCTTCAAAAAAGGCTTGGTCTGGGGAGGGACAATGCTACTCGCACAGGGTATCGTTGTCAAGCAATTTTCCATGAGATTTTCCAGCCTCATCCCCACTTTGCCACGACCTTTTTAGGTATTGGACCTAGTGCTGTGACCACAAATTCCTTTTGATTTAATAACTTCTGGCTGAGTTGCCGGATTTGATCAGGGGAAATTCGGTCAATGGCTTTCACGATTTCTTGGAGCGTCACATGACGGCCTTGGTAGAGCTCATCTTTGGCCAATTTATTCATGCGCCCATAGGTACCTTCGAGACCCAACATGAGATTGCCTTTGAGTTGGGTTTTGGTCCGCTCCAATTCTTTCTGAGAGACCTCGCGCCGGCACAATTTCTTTGTTTCTTTGCAAATTTGATCAATGACCGCTTCCACTTCCGTCGGTCGGGTCGCGGCATAGACCGTTAACGTCCCTCCATCAAGAAAACTGGAAAGGTGCGTATAGATTGTATAAGCCAAGCCACGTTTCTCCCGAACTTCTTGGAACAACCGCGAACTGACGCCACCCCCTAAGATGGTATTCATGACATGCGCCACATATCGATCAGGATGCCCAACTGGAAGCCCATGAAATCCCACACAAAGATGCACTTGCTCTAATGGTTTTTGATGAAAGCTTGTCGATGTGGGTGGATGATCCGGCCAACGACTCTTTCCCATTTGATCAGGTAGAGTATTCGCCTTTTCCCCTTGCCATTGGCCAAAATATTCATTGATCTGATCCAGCAATTGGGGAAAGGAAAAGTTCCCGGCCACCGCCACAATGGTGTTTTCTGGTCGGTAATGTTTGTGTTTATACTGGAGCAGTCCACGGCGATTCATCTGTTGCATCGATCGTGGCGTTCCTAAAATTGGGCGCCCTATTGGATGGTTGCCCAGCACATCTTTGGCATGCAACTCATGAATGTAATCTTCCGGGTCATCTTGAACCGTTCGGATTTCCTCCATCACAATCTGCTTTTCTTTTTCAAGATCTCGAATCCCGAAACGCGAATGATGAAAGAGGTCAGCTACCAGGTCAAAGGCCGCACCCACTTGTTGATCTAACACTTTGACATAAAACGCCGTTGCCTCATGGGTGGTAAAAGCATTCATTTCGCCACCCAGTGCGTCAATCTCATTGGAAATCTGCGCAGCGGTCCGGTTTCGCGTTCCCTTGAACATCATATGTTCAATAAAGTGAGAATAGCCTTCCTCGCCCTTGATTTCGTAGCGACTCCCCACATTCGCCCACACCCCTAGGGCCACAGACCTCAATGAGGACATCCGCTCGAGCACGACACGCACGCCATTATCCAAGACAACTTTTTTATACATGGTTATTCAACCAGAAAGGGTTACGCCGAAGGTTCATTGTTCTCCGCTTGTTCTGCCATCGCCTCTTTCCGGCTGAGTCTAATTTTTCCTTGTCGATCAATCTCCAACACTTTGACCAGAATTTTTTCACCTTCAGACACTTCATCGGAGACAGATTCCACACGATGCGCAGCTAATTGTGAAATATGGACGAGTCCATCCATATTCGGGAGGATTTCCACAAACGCCCCAAAATCCATAATTTTCTTGACCGTCCCCAAGTAAATTCTTCCAATCTCCGCTTCTTCAACCAAGCCGCGCACCATATCCATCGCCTTTTTGGCGGAGCTTTCATCGACTGCGGCAATCGTCACAATCCCCGTATCTTCAACATTCATTTTCACGCCACATTCGGCAATAATCCCACGGATAACTTTGCCTCCTGGACCAATGATATCTCGAATCTTGTCTTGCTTAATTTGAATCGTGCTAATCCGAGGAGCATAGGGAGCCAATTCGGTTCGAGGCGTGGAGAGACATTCATTCATTTTTTCCAAAATGGTCATGCGTCCTCCACGTGCCTGCTCGAGAGCTTGCCGCATGAGGGTTGGCGTGACCCCACTAATCTTAATATCCATCTGTAAGGCCGTCACACCATCTTTAGTCCCAGCTACCTTGAAATCCATATCACCTAAATGATCTTCCATGCCTGAAATATCAGACAGAATGGCCAGCTGATCACCTTCGAGGATGAGCCCCATGGCAATCCCTGCCACCGGAGACTTGATTGGAGCAGCCGAATCCATAAGGGCCAACGTCCCACTACAAATCGTGGCCATTGAGGAAGATCCGTTCGACTCCAACACTTCGGAGACGATTCGAATGGTGTAAGGGAATGCCTCCTTCGTAGGCAGGACCGCACTCAAAGCGCGTTCAGCTAATTTTCCATGGCCCACTTCTCGTCGTCCTGGCCCACGTAAAAATTTCGCCTCACCCACGCAAAACGGGGGGAAATTATAATGCAGCATGAAGGCGCGAGAATATTCCCCTTCCAATGCATCAATGCGCTGCTCATCATCGCCCGTCCCTAACGTCACGACGCCCAAACTTTGGGTTTCCCCTCTCGTAAACAAGGCTGAACCATGGGTTCGTGGCAAAATACCCACTTCGCAGGTAATGGGACGAACATCAGCCAACCCTCGTCCATCAGGGCGCGATTTCTTTTCTAAAATCATCCGCCGCACCTCAGAATATTCCAAATCATGAAACGCTCTCTTGACGTGTGACTTTTTCTCATCATCTTCACCGGCAACAACCTCAATCGCTGCTTGAAGGATTTGATCAAATCGTTCTTGGCGATCAGCTTTGCCTGGGATATACATCGCTTCACAAATAGCCGAAGCCGCTTGCGTGCGAACGGCTTTTCCTACTTCTGCATCAAGAGGTTCAGCTTGGAATGCACGCTTTGCTTTTCCAACCTTATCCTGGAGCTCTTGGATCTTGCCAATGATGTTTTTAATTTCAGCATGCGCCAGTTCGATGGCTTCAAGCATCATGTCCTCAGAAAGCCCATTGGCGCCAGCCTCAACCATCATCACAGCATCCTTGGTGCCAGCCACCACCAGGTTCATTTCGCTGGTTTCCAAAGCACTTCGATCTGGGTTGACCACAAACGCTCCGTTGATCCGACCAATTCTGACGGACGCCAAATGCCCCGCACAGGGAATATCCGAAACAGCCAAGGCTGCAGACGCGGCCACAATACCCACCACATCCGATGCCATCGTTTGATCAATAGAAAGCACGGTCACGATGATTTGGGTTTCATAGTAAAACCCATCAGGCATCAGCGGACGAATCGGACGGTCAATCAATCGGCTGGTCAACACCTCTTTTTCACTGGGGGCGCCTTCCCGACGGAAAAACCCTCCAGGAATTTTCCCGGCCGCATAAAACTTCTCTTGGTAATTCACCGTAAGAGGGATGAACCCCGCATCAGGCTTGAAGGTTCTCGAAGCCACCGCCGTGGCTAACACGACCGTATCAGCATAAGTGGCCAACACTGCGCCATCGGCCTGTTTCGCCATTCGACCAGTTTCTAACCGAAGCGGGCGGCCACCAAGTTCCATTTCAACGACTTGAATCATGTTTCAACCTTTCTGAATCCGTGTATGCTCAATTGCATTTTGTATTTGGGGTTTCCTACTTCGGCTGAAGAATATAGGCATATATTTGACCATGATGGATTCATCGCAATTTGGATTGCAGAAGGTAATCACCATGATTTTCCATTCATCACGACCCAGAGACCTGTTTGCCGTTACTTCCGAATACCTAAGGCCGCGATTATCGCTTGATATTTCCCTTCATCTCCCCGCCGCAAATAGTCTAATAGTTTGCGCCGTTGACTCACCATTTTCAATAATCCTCGACGCGAATGATGATCTTTTTTATGGGTTTTAAAATGATCGGTTAAACTCGTAATTCGCTTGGTCAATATCGAGATTTGGACCTCTGAAGATCCCGTGTCTCGATCATGAATTTGGTGCGAGACCACCGCTGCAGTTTTTTCTTCCTTCGTCAATGCCATACATGCCTCCTTCAGAATATTCGCCTTTACTGAAAGGCTCTTTTTTCTCACGCAAAAACAATGAAAATGAAGCCGTCCTCAATTGATCATTCTCTATTTCCTTAGCCCAATACGGTATCGAGAATTAATACAGGCCCACTCAGCCCAGATTGTAATGAAGGCCCTGTTCCTAAAGCCAGCAACAACCCGTCTTTGGTTTTCACACGAACTCGCAAGTCCTCGCCTAAAGTCGTCGTATCGGGGTTATCGCCAGCCCATTCTACACGATTCCAAGGAATCGCATTCCCATGAAGCACTTTCCGAGCATCGTCCCCATTTACTTCCACCGCCGGGAACTGCTTGAGCACTTGATCCAAGCTCCACCATGCTCCATCCAATTGCGACAATTCAACCCCATTATTGAGTGATTCCATATCAACAGCCTGGTCAAGGTATAACGGACCAACACGTTGACGTTGCAGCCATTTCAAATGCCCACCGACGCCCAGGCGATCCCCTATATCAGCACAGATGGTCCTGACGTAGGTCCCCTTGGAACAGGCGACGCGAAAACTTACTTCAGGAAGGGCCATGCGTTGGATTTCCAGATCATGAATGACGACCGTTTTAGCTTGACGTTCAACCGTTTGCCCTTTTCGAGCTTTTTTGTACAAAGGCTGCCCACCAACTTTCACTGCTGAATACATGGGCGGCACTTGCTGAATGGGGCCACGAAAACCCATGAACGCCGACCGAACATCATCTTCAGTCAATGATTCACAAGACTCTTCGGCCAGCACAGTTCCCCAGGCATCTTGGGTATCGGTTGCTTGCCCTAATTGAAGGACAGCCGCATATTCTTTGTCCCAATCCAAAAGATATTGCGCAATTTTGGTCCCTTTTCCAATTAATACCGGCAACACCCCAGTCGCATGTGGATCCAAAGTCCCCGCATGGCCTACCTTCTGGATTCCAAACACTGTTCGAACCCGTTTCACCACATCATGGGAGGTCCATCCATCGGGTTTATTGACAATTAATACCCCATGAGGCATAGAGGGCAACGGGGATGTTCCAACTTCAGAATGGTCCATACAGGGAGCAAGGAATGTCATAAAAATCAGGCTCGGTTCCTAAGTCGAGGAAAGAGAGGATCCGGATTCATCTGATTGATGATCGTTTTCTACAGGAAGGGAGTCCAAAATCTTTTCCATACGATTCGCATATTCTGCACTGGTGTCTTGATAAAACACAATTTCAGGCGTATAGCGTAAATTTAGCCGTCTTCCTACCTCTGTCCGAACAAACCCCACTGCGCTTTTGAGACCTGGAGCCGTTTGTTGGTCATATTGCTCTGGCGCTAATGTCGAAACATAGACCCGGGCAATTTTGAGGTCAGCCGTCATTTGGACATCTGTGACGGTGACAAACTGCACTCGAGGATCTTTTATTTTTCGTGAAAGAATCTCCGCGACTTCCATCCGGATTTGATCGGCCACCCGTGTGGCTCGACTAATTGTTGACTTTGGCATGATTCCAACCGGTTTAAGGCCTTATAACACTTCAACTTGAGACCGTAAGAGTTCGAGTGACGGATTGGCTCGTATATCATTGAGAACGTAATCTAACGTCTGATTCACTCGGGCCGTCTCATTGGCGACTGAGGCAATACCCAAAATGGCTTTTTGCCAGAGGTGATTCTCATCAATTTCAGCAATGGAAATGTTGAATCGGTTCTGAAGGCGGGTTTTCAAACTGACAAGGATTTTTCGTTTACCTTTGAGCGATTGGGCATCGGGAAAATGTAGCTCCACGGTACACAACCCAACAATCATTGCCATGTCCTCTATCCCGCGATGACATCCGTCCTATAATTTGGTCGCCGACTCCTCCAATACGTACGCTTCCAACACATCTCCCAGCTTCATATCATTAAAATTTTCAACCCCGATGCCACATTCATAGCCTTGCTGAACTTCTTTGGCGTCATCTTTGAACCGGCGCAACGAACCAATTTTCCCTTCGTATATCACCACCTGATCTCGCACCACCCGTACCTTTGCATTGGTACGCGCAATCGTACCATCTGTGACATAACAACCAGAAATGGTTCCCATCTTTGGAACGGAAAACAGTTGTCGGACTTCGGCATGCCCTAAGATCCGCTCTTTGATGGTCGGGGCCAACAGCCCTTCCGCAGCGGAACGAACATCATCGAGCACATTATAGATAATAGTATAGAGACGAATTTCCACCCCTTCACGTTCCGCAATATTCGCAGCATTCGCATCAGGCCGAATGTGAAATCCAACAATAATGGCTTTTGACGCGGCGGCTAACAACACATCCGATTCATTGATTCCGCCGACACCGCTATGAATGATCTTCAGCTTCACCGCATCGGTCGAAATCTTTTGCAAGGCATCACCCAGTGCCCCCACGGAACCTTGGGCATCCGCCTTGAGTAATAGAGGCAATTCCTTGATTTCGCCATCTTGCGCTCCGGCAAACAAATCATCCAAGGTTGGCCGAGACGAAGCGGCAAATCCGACATCTTTTTGCTTTTGCATGCGGTCTTCCGCAATTGCTCTGGCCGCTCGCTCGTCTTTCACCACAACCAGTTGGTCCCCAGCTTCTGGAACGCCTAACAACCCGATCACCTCCACAGGCATTGAAGGTCCGGCTTCCTTCAGACGGATACCTTTATCCGATGTCAAACCACGAACGCGGCCACTCACCGAGCCCACCACAAATGCGTCACCGATCTTTAATGTTCCACCTTGGATTAATACTGTGGCGACCGGTCCACGCCCTTTATCTAACTTGGCCTCTAAAACGCCGCCGCGGGCAGAACATGCCACGTTGGCCTTCAATTCCATGACTTCCGCCTGAAGCAACAACATGTCCAAAAGACTATCTAAGCCTTTCCCTTCTTTAGCTGAGACTTCCACGAAAATTGTTTGCCCTCCCCATGATTCAGGGAGCAGCCCATATTCGGCCAAGCCTTGCTTCACCCGATCAGGATTCGACCCAGGCAAATCAATTTTATTGATGGCAACAATTATCGGCACATTCGCGGCTTGGGCATGGTTGACTGCTTCAATGGTCTGCGGCATCGTTCCATCGTCTGCCGCAACAACCAACACCACAATATCCGTCATTTGGGCTCCACGAGCTCTCATCGCGGTAAAGGCTTCATGGCCCGGCGTATCTAAGAATGTCACACCTTTTTCGCCGACTTTCACATAGGACGCCCCAATATGCTGAGTAATGCCACCGGCTTCTCGATCGGTCACTTGGGTTTTTCGAATGGCATCCAAGAGGGACGTTTTCCCATGATCAACATGTCCCATCACCGTCACAACTGGGGATCTGGACTCCAATCGCTCATCACCGCTGGGCTCTAGGATATCCTCCAGAAGCGCTTCGCCTCCTTTAGGTGCGACGGCTTCAACCGCAATGCCATACCCTTCAGCGATAAGTATCCCTGCGTCAATATCCATCGGTTGATTCAGCGTTGTGACAACATTTAAGTCCATTAATTTTCGAATGATTTCCGTCGGCTTTTGTCCTAGCGTCTCCGCAAAATCCTTGACGGATATTCCAGCCGTGACTTTCATCACTTTTTTCCTTGGCTTAGTCGTTTCACCGACCGATGTCGGCTGAACCTGACGAGCTCGTTCCTCCCGGCGTAGCGTTGGCAGGGGACGAAGATCCTGCCACACTGCTGCATCTTCGAATCTGGCGGCATGCATTTCTTCATTTTTCAACCGCGGCCCTTTTTTAGTTTTTTTGGCTTTGTCCTCAGCTTGGCTATCCTGAGCGGACGCAAGACCTTTTTTGTCAACTTTTGCTTCAATTTTCTTGTCTTTATCAGAGGGTTTATCTGAAGGTAGGACTGATGGATCAAGAGCGACAGATTCAACAGCCATTCCCACTCCGGCTTCTACAGCAGCCTCGAGTGAGGAAACTCCTGGAGTCAGCTCTTCCATGCCTTGAGTATCCACTGTCGAAACACTGGACATCTCAGAAGCTTCTGCACTCTCCTCTTTTATCGAAGGAAATTCCGCTGCCTCTGCAGCCAGTTCTTCTTCCGTCTTTTTCTTTTTAATCAGAATATGTTTTCTCTCAGGCTTCTGGGGTTCGAGAGCGGTCGCCCCTGCGCCACCCTTCCCGGAAGTAGCCCCATCTTTCTTCAAGAGCCGTCCACTCGTTTTTTTCATTCCACCCTTACCAGCCATACCTTCTGGGGGAGATCCCCCCTTAGGATCGGCAATTTTACCTTGCAGCACATCTATGGCCCACCGAGCCGCGTCATCTTCGACAGCATTACTATGCGAAGTCACCTGAATGCCCAACCGCACCAGCTCAGGAATCACCAAACGGCTTTCTAGCCCAAGCGTCTTCGCTATTTCATGAACTCGCATGCCTATCCTTTACGATGAGGGAGAATCTTCCGGAACCGCCTCTTCCGGAGTCTCCTGCTTGGATTCATTACTCGCTACTTCGCCGGACTGCTCGACGGCTTCGTCCCCTATCGCCGATTCATCAACCATATTTGCTGTTTCTTCAGCCAATGCAGCTTTGATTTCCATTTCTCGTTCCATTTTTTCTTTTTCATATTCAGTGGAACTAATAATGTCAATTTTCCAACCCGTCAGCTTAGCGGCCAGGCGGACATTTTGCCCGTTTTTCCCAATGGCTAATGAAAGTTGAGAATCCGCAACCACCACAAGCGCTGATTTTTTTTGTTCATCAATCCCGACTTTTTCAATGGATGCCGGGTTCAACGCTTCACCGATAAACACTCGAGGATCTTCTGTCCAGGGGATAATATCAATTTTCTCACCCCGCAATTCGCGAACAATCGCTTGCACCCGAGAGCCCTTGACACCCACACAGGCCCCCACAGGATCCACAGCCTTATCACGCGAAGCCACTGAGATTTTCGTTCGATCTCCCGGCTCCCGAACGACGGCCTTTATTTCCACTATTTTTTCCGAAATTTCAGGCACTTCTAAACCAAACAATTTCACCACAAAATGGGGATGCGCACGGGATAAAATAACTTGCACATCCTTTGGTGTTCGGCGAACCTCTAGGAGCAATGCCCGAACTCGGTCTCCTCGTCGATGAGTCTCACGAGGAATCTGCTCTTGAATTGGCAAGAGTGCTTCCGTTTTTCCAATATCAACGAGATAATTACGCCGCTCTTGTCCGAGAATGACCCCATGGACTAATTCACCTTCTTTTTTGGAGAATTCACGCTCTATAGATTCCCATTCCGCTTCTCGGACTTTTTGAACAATGACCTGCTTGGCCGCCTGTGCCGCAATACGTCCAAAATCTTCCATATCAATGAGGGATCCGATTTCATCACCCATCTCAGCTTCTTCATCAATTTTCCTGGCATCTTCTAATGAAATTTCCGTCTTCGCATCAACGACAGTCTCGGCAATGGTTTTTTTGCTCACAATGGAAATTTCACCGGTGTCTGTATCGATATCGACCTGAATATTATCCCCCTGCCCGAATCGCTTTTTGGCTGCGGTCAACAAAGCCGACTCCAAAGCCGCAAGGACTTTTTCTTTCTCAATACCTTTTTCGCGACCAATTTGATCGATCACCGACATGAGTTCGCTTTTCATGCTTTTTCCTCGCAACACACCATAAGTAGGAGCTCGGGACAGGATAAGGCTGCTTGCATTGTCCGTCGGAATGCTAGAATTCTACCTCAATCTTGGCTTTCACAATTTCACTCCAAGAGAGAGAATGCTCTTGGGTGGATTTTTTCCGTTCATCAACGACTTGGATCCCGATATCGGTGACAGCCACTAATCGTCCAATGACGACAGCATCTTTCCCTGTATCATTTTTCACGGTCACGCGAAGCAATTGCCCTTGAACACGTTGATAGTCTTTAGGGGCTTTCAGGGGACGGTCTAATCCAGGGGAAGACACCTCAAATCGACAAATCGGACCCGAAGGTTGGGTGATCTCCCAAGTCCGGCGAAGAGACTTGTGGAATTCCTCACATTCGTCAATTCCTATCCCCCCATCTTTATCAAGCGTTAAACAGACCAACGGATTGGTTGGCTTCCCGGAACAGAAGACATCGAGAATTTCGATACCCAATGCTCGGGCAATGGGATCGCCCACCTGACGAATGACTTGAATAAGATTCTCAGTTATCAAGGCCACCATAGGTTCTTTATGGATAGCGGCCACAGCTAAAGACCAAAAAAAAGTGGGCTCTCGCCCACTCAACTCGTGCTAACCCTAGCACTTTCCTTATTCAAAGGCAAGATATTACGGCCAGATTAGCCGTCTCTACCTTCTCAATCTTACCTGGAAGGTTCCGCGAGTTAAAAGAGGCACGCATAGGCATAAGGTGTACCCCGTGATAGACTTATTTTCAAGAAAATAACTCCATTTTTGTGATGACAACTAGAGAGGAATCAGCCGATGCCCACAATCATTTCTGTGGCCTCCGGAAAAGGCGGAGTTGGAAAAAGTATGGTGGTCAGCAACCTTGGACTGCTGTTGGCCCGAAAAGGCCTACGTGTGATTTTAGTCGATATGGATATTGGCGGTGCCAATCTTCACATTCTCTTTGGAATGTTTCATCCGACTTCAACTCTTACCGATTTTTTCACAAATCGGTTAACCGATCTGGAAGAATTGGCGCACCCCGTGGCTAGCCCTTTGCCTCTCCGCCTCATCCCAGGTACAGGAGAAACGCTCATTACGGCCAACCTCCAACATGCTAAGAAAAAACGACTCATTCGACACCTCCAAAAATTGGATGCAGATATCATCCTCGTAGATGTCGGAGCAGGAACCAGTTACCACACTCTGGATTTCTTTCTCCTCGCCAATCATTTTTTGGCCGTGGCTACACCAGATCCCACCTCCGTCTTGGACCTCTATCGATTCATCAAGCTGGCAGCGATTCGGAAGGTCCTCTCTGCCTTTTTGGCTCGTGATCCCGTTGCCAACGCCCTACTCAATAAAGATTTCCACAGCATCACGGCAGTCTTAGAAGCCGTCGGACGCACGAGCGAATCGGGGCTAGCCTTGGCTCAACAAGCGTTACAAGGATTCCGGCCAGCGTTAATTTTAAATCGGATGACCCCGAAAACTCGGATTAATACACTGCATTTGCAACAATTGCTCAAACAATATGTCGGAACCGAGCTGTCATTGCTAGGAAATATTCCGGAAGATCCCCACATTCAACAGTCTATATTGAAATATTTGCCTGTCGTGGAACTCTCGCCCAAGGCTCCGGCAGCATTGGCCTTTGATCAGATAGCGGAAAATGTGTTGAAACTCCTCAGGCAACCAGAAAAGTTGCCCGAATTCATTGAAGAGCCCAGAAAAATACGAGCATAGGGGGAAGCCCCTAATGCCAGGCAACGCGGGGCAGGATTTTAAGACGGGTCTGAGGGAAGTAAATTACGAATCGCGTTGGACAACGACTTGAGCGTCATCGAAACACTCTCCAATTCAGCTCCTTTGCTTTGTAATGCCGATTGCATAGTGGACACTTTACTCACTAATTGATCTCGTTCTTTGGAGATCTGAGTAAAATCTGACAACGACCCCTCCAACTCTTTGACTTTCTTCTCCAAACGACTACAGGTCTGCTGAGCCCCCTCTGAATCCCCTTTCACCGTCCCTAGCTCTTTCGTTAATGAATCGACCATACTTTCAGCCGATTGCAAATTCCGCTGAGCATCTGTCCGATCTTCTTCGCTTTCCAAAAATTTTTGGTTGAGCCGATCAATGACTCCGGTCCATTCTCGAGCCACTCCACTCAGTGAGGTTGGAACCGCCGCCAGGGAAGCCTCTTTGCCCAACTGCCCTACCGCCTGCTGAATCCAATCGATAAACAATGTGGCTTCGCGGAAATTCAAATCCACCGTCGCAGTTGGTTCATTGGGGGAGGGAGCGGCATCGGCATTCATTTCCGACGTCGGAGATGGTGGCGGCGGTGAGGATGGAGCTGCCGCAGTTTTCGAGGGCTTTCCCACAGACGATCCTGCCTTGAATTGCTGCAATAAGACCGCAACGCAATGACGACAAAAAGGCTGTTCGGTAGACGGACAGGAACACTTGGTCGATAAGGTCCCACCACGTAATTTAATTGTCTGGGCATAGACCCCATAGGTGCCATTGACCTCGGCCACGACTTGAGTCCCATTGGCTTCAACAATATTGACCCGTTGATCCGAAAAATATTGGTTGCCAATTTTAAAAACCTGATCCCCAACCACAGACTCCACCATAGCGGGATCCAATTGGCCGAGTTCTTGTGCAGAGCATGAAATCCGATTTCTCATATCACCCTCGCATGGTAAGAAAACATGAAGGCCCCCTCTCGACGCTTAACCTTACCGCAAATATTACCGAAAATGTACAGACAGATCCAACTACCTCCTGAATATTTATCCTCACTGCCGATATCGACAATGGAACATTCTACCCCACCAGCCCAAACAACAACACCGTCTTTTCTGGAAAGTCTTCTCAAGGATGCTCCTGAAACCCTGCCTATTCTTCGGCAAAGTTGCATTCAAGTCTTAAACCTGACCCAAGACAAAGATTCCAGTGCCAGCGACATTGGAGACATTATCAACCGCGATCAGGCCATGATGGCCAATATTGTCAAAATCGCGAACAGCCCAGCCTATTACACCAGGGTTCCCGTCAAAACTTCTACGCATGCAGTCGCCCTCATAGGATTTGATGTCATTCAGAGTATGGTGGTGGCCGCACAACTCATTGAACAAGCTGATTCGTTTGGGGCTGATATATCCTGCCTGAAACACTTATTGGCTCGAGCCTTGGTCGCCGGAACACAAGCCCAAGAGCTTGGCAAAGCCCTCAATTATTCTGAGCCAGGATTTCTATTCACCAATGCCATGCTCTATTCCCTCGGCGATCTCATTTTAGCCTTGTGCCGTCCTGATGTCGCCAAACAATTGGAAACCCTCCGACTATCAGATCCAACAAAAGTCCCAAAAGCAGAGCTGGCTCTTCTCGGACGACCGCTGCAGGCTATTGCCGCGACCATGGCTAAACACTGGCATTTACCCAACACCCTTGTTCATCTCTTAGAAAAAAAGCCCGTCTGGCCAAAAACTCCACCTGAAAACGATCAACAAATTATGGAAGGGATTGTTCGAGCAGCCAATGAACTCAGCTATTGTCTCCTCAACCCTTCAGGTACTGGACAAGAAAAAGTCTTCCAGACCCTCCTTCAACAATTTCTCCCTCCATTCACCCTCTCCTTTTCTCAATTGAAACAGACCGTCACCAGCGCCTTTATGCAAGCCTCTGAAATTGCCTCAGCCATTAACATTAATCATCAACACTTCATCCCTATTTCTACGCCCCATGACGCCCCCATACACAACCAACAATTACACCAGCTCACCATGGCTATTCAGCAGACCCTTCAGAGTGATCAAGTAGCAGAAGGAGAAGAGGTCCTAACCCCTCAAACTCGAGCCAGCCAGCCAGCCCATTCGCCAGCATCTTCGAATTTAAATAATCCCTTACTGGAATACACTCTTGCCGCAATGAAGGTTCCCGAACCATCCAACCTTCTCACCTTAACGACGAAAACGCTCTATGTCTCATGCGGATTCGAACGAGTATTGCTGGCATTTGTGGTTCCGGGAAAGGAAAAGCTCGAAGCAAAAATCGGTTACGGGGAACAAACAGATGCCATACAGGCAGCATTTCAGTGCACGATCAGCAAAGGAAATTTTTGGTATCGACTCCTTCACCAATACCAACCCATGCAATTCTTATCATTAGAAAATGAAGACATTACTCATGAAATCCCCTCAGATTTCCTCCAACTCTGGGGGAACCATCCTGGCTTAGCTGGCTGTTTATACGCACCCAATAAGCCCATCGGCCTGATTTTGGCTGATCAAGGCCCCAGCGCGATCGAATTGGCCGATGAGGACTTTGCGATATTTTCTTTAATTCTCTCTCAAACCAACGCCAACCTTGCACGACTAGCCCAATGACACTACTAGAAGTACCTCAAAAAATGATGCAAAAACACAGAATTTTGGCCTCTCATTCATTTCATTTTTTTTGAACTGGTGCAGTATTTCGAGTCTGACCCTAAAAATTAAAACACCAGAAATAACTTCATGAGTTTTTCTGGTGAGCCGCGTGCGGCTCGAACGCACGACCCTCGCCTTAAAAGGGCGATGCTCTACCAACTGAGCTAGCGGCTCACCGAAGACGCGATGCTAACAATGGGCTTAGTCCTTGTCAAACAACAGCGGGAATCGCCTGAAGAAACATTCACATGGAATCATTTGGAGCGTTGCCGCGAACGAGAGAGAGGATTGCGAATCACAATCGTCTCTTCACGTTTAGAGCCTGTCGAAATGATATCGATGGGGCAGGAGACCAGTTCTTTGACACGAGCTAAATATTTTTTAGCGGCAAGCGGCAACGCTTTATAGGATGTCACCCCGGAGGTATCGGTGGTCCAACCCGGCCAACGCTCATAGACCGGCCGACAATTCTCCAACACATCTAAATCAGCGGGCATCTCCCGATACAACTTTCCTCGGTAACGATACCCCGTACAAATCTTGAGCTCTTGGAATCCATCCAATACATCCAGCTTCGTCATGGCCAAGGACGTTAATCCATTCACCCGAACGGCATACCGCAATAACACGGCATCAAGCCACCCACAACGGCGGACTCGCCCAGTTGTGGCTCCGTACTCATGTCCACGCGTCATGAGCTGTTTGCCCATGGCATCGTCTAATTCCGTCGGGAACGGTCCACCACCCACACGAGTGGTATAGGCCTTGGTCACGCCTAACACTGCGGAAATGTTGGTGGGCCCTACCCCACTCCCCGTACATGCGCCACCGGAGCACGAGCTGGAGGAGGTCACATACGGATAGGTTCCAAAATCAACGTCGAGATGCGTGCCTTGCGCACCTTCAAACATCACCTGTTGCCCATCAGCAAATGCGCGATCGAGAACCAAGGGTACATCGGCAATGTGAGGCCGCAGACGTTCTCCATAGGCTTGATATTCCTTGAATATCGATTGCACCGTAAACCCCTTCGCATTGTATATACGACGCAAGAAGACATTAATCTCTACCAAATTTTCCTGGATTTTTTTCTTTAAGACATCAGGATTGAGTAAATCTCCCATCCGAATCCCCACGCGAGCCATCTTGTCCACATAGGCTGGACCGATTCCTCGACCAGTGGTGCCAATCCGCCGAGCCCCTTTGGCCTGCTCAGCCGCCTTATCAATAGCTTTATGATAGGGCATGATGACATGAGCGCGTTGGCAAATGAGAAATCGCTTGCCAACAGCAATCCCATTCTTCTTCAACCCATCGAGTTCACCGATTAACCCGCCTGGATCGATCGCCACGCCATTGCCTAGCACACAGAGCTTCTTTGGATAGAGCACTCCAGAAGGGATCAGATGAAAAATAAACGTCCCTTTATCGGTAATAACGGTATGCCCAGCATTTGACCCACCCTGATAGCGGACAATCACATCAGCATCCTTCGCCAGAAGATCAACAATCTTCCCTTTTCCTTCATCGCCCCACTGGGAACCGACTACGACGAGTGCTGCCATGATCTCCTCCGCTACCCTCTTTAGTAACTGGACAAAAAAAAGCTCTGACAACGACAAGGCCAGAGCGGAACTCGCCATCGTAGGTCCCATGTCATAAATTGTCAACGAAGAAATGTCGTGGCGTGACACACAAGAACCAGGAAAAAAGACGAAGAAAGTTTTTAACAGTTCAACAAAATTTGATTCTCACCCGACCGCTCGCAATAAAAGAGATTCAAAAAGGCTTGTCCAGCAAGGTTGAGAGCGCGGCTGGCAACCTTTTTCCATCTCTCCTCTACATTTCTTGACCGCATCCAAAACCCGTGATAGCATCTTTTTCGGTGTGGGGCTGTAGCGCAGTTGGGAGCGCGCGTGAATGGCATTCACGAGGTCGCCGGTTCGATCCCGGCCAGCTCCACCAACCTTCCGTTATTATTACTATCTTCTCTGGCATTCATCCCTGACAGGAGAGAGTCAGTGTATTCGGCCCAAAGGCCGAATGATTGTATTGTGGAATCACGATGTTACACGTTGAACGCCTAACCAAAACCTTCCCCACCAAGCCCCTGTTTCTAGAGGCCTCGGCCCATCTGAAACCCAATACCCGCGTGGGCCTGGTTGGCCCCAATGGATCAGGAAAAACATCGCTCTTACGAATGATTCTCGACGAGAACGATATCGAAAGTGGCCGAATCCGAAAACGGCCACATCTCCGTATAGGCTATCTGCCACAGGAACTAGAAACGTTGCCAGGCAATACCATTTTGGATGCGACCCATCGTGACGAATTTCCCGAATATGAAGCCAAACGCATTCTGGCAGGTCTTGGGTTTCAAGAGGGAGACTGGGACCGAAAGATTCAGACACTCTCTGGTGGCTATCGTATGAGAGTAGCCTTAGCCTACCTCTTGCTATCGGCTCCGGATGTCCTGATGCTGGACGAGCCCACAAACCATCTCGACAAGCCCACACAGCGCTGGCTGGAAGGCTTCCTTATTAATTCACCGTTCACGCTGCTCATCATCAGCCACGATATTGAATTTCTGGACAAAATGGTGACCCACATTTGGGAAGTCCGCAATCACACCCTGCAAGAATATCGTGGCAACTATACGCGCTTCCAAAAACTCAAAACCGAACGCGATGCACAAGAAGAAGCCGCCGCCAATCGGCAATCCAAAGAAATTAATCGCGTCCAATCCTTTGTGGATCGTTTTCGATATCAAGCCAACAAGGCCACTCAAGTCCAATCGCGGATCAAACAGTTAGAAAAAGTTAAACGCATTGAACTGCAGCGAGATACCAAACGCCTCAGGTTTAAATTCCCGGTGCCTCCAACGAGCGGCAGAGAAGTCCTGGAGATGCAAAATATCCACAAACGATACGGCGAGAAAATCGTCTACGAGGGATTAGACTTTGCGATTGAGCGAGGCCAGCGAATCGCCTTTGTCGGGGAAAACGGCGCGGGGAAATCAACCCTCCTGAAAATGTTAGCCGGCATCCTAGAATTTGAAGAAGGCAAACGAACGGTCGGACATGGCGTCACCATCCATTATTTTGCCCAACACCAAGCCGAAATTCTCCATCCTGAACACAGCATCTTAGACTCCCTCGAAGACGCCGCGCCTATGGCTGAACGAAACTTTCTTCGTGGGTTGGCCGGCGCTTTTCTCTTCACGGGGGACGATCAGCACAAACCCATCAAAGCCTTAAGCGGAGGCGAACGGAATCGCGTCGCCTTAGCTCGTATGCTCGTCGAACCTGCCAACACCTTACTGTTGGATGAGCCCACGAATCATTTAGATCCTTCATCGGTGGATATGTTGACCGACGCCCTCCTTCTATTTCCTGGCACGATCGTGTTTATTTCACATGACCCCACGTTTCTCATGCGAGTCTGCACACGGGTGGTAGAAATAGATGAGGGAAAAGCCCGAGACTACATTGGAGACTATGAATACTACTGCTGGAAACGGTCCAAGGAATTAGAAGACCAAATTCCTCCGGAAGCCAAACTCGACAAGAAAAAATCAAAGAAAAAGCAAAAACCCGAAAAAGAAAAGCCCACCACTGAGCACATCACCAAACACGTCACCAATGGGACCCCCACAGCAACCATCGCTCCTCCTACCGCACCATCTCGACGAGACCTCTCCAAAAGTATCGCCCGATTAGAAAAACAAGTGGCCACAGCGGAACAAGAGATCGCCACCCTCGAAGAACACATCAAAGCCCGCGATGTCGAACTCGCCGCCCCAGAGACCTACCAGGATTACTCCCGCTGGAACACTCTCCATAAAGAACGCGAAAAATGGGGACGCGACCTGGACCGCCTCACCCACAAATGGGGCGACCTCACCGCCCAACTAGAAAAACAACAATCCCAAATTTCGTAATTTCCTACATGTTCCCTTTTGTTTACCAGAAAAGCATTCCAACCAATAGCACCTGAATATTGTTTCAATTCGAAGACTCTTCCAATCTATATAGGCAACGAAAATGTCTATTGTAGCCCTAGCCTGAGTCAATCCTGAATCTCAGCCGTATACCTCTAGCTACTGCCCCATGCCAAAAACCATCTACCTAGACCAGAATAAATGGATCCAGTTGTCCAAGGTCCTACATGGCAAGGAAAAAAATATTGCTGTGATCCAACAGACAGAAAAACTCGTAAGCCTTGCAAAGCGAGAAGACATCTTAATGCCATTATCTGCTACGCATTTTTTGGAAACCGCACGAATTGCTGGTGGTGGGAAGAGGGAACGCTTGGGAAGTGTGATGTGGGAGTACTCTGGAGGTCAGTTACTTGCATCTCAACACGCTATTATCATTAACGAGCTGAGGAAGGCTCTAACGCAAATAGTTCCGGAATTGCAGCAGCTCGATATGCCAAAGTTTCAATTGATTGGAAGAGGGCTTGAGCACGTATTTGGATTGAATTTTGCTGATAATATCCCTAGCTGTATGGAAGATAATTTTGAGAAATCCGTACTCATGGGCGTAGGACCAGGCCGTGTACTGATGGAAGCTTTTTCTAACAGAACCCACCAAACTCGATTCCAAAATCACCTTAGACAAATACCCGGCATCGAAAACGAACTTCCAAATTCCAATTGGGAGGACTTTCTTAAGGCTATTTCTATAACAGATATTTTGGAGCCACTTAATGTGGTTTTCCAAGAACTCGGCCTTGAACCGACACGCTTCTCAAGTCGAGAATTCTTGGAGGACTTGATTGAGCGAATGCCTACGCGACGTTTGGATATTCATTTACATACTCAGGTGTTCAAGAACAAGCAATATAGGCCTAAGCTAACGGATCTTGAAGATTGGACTGGCCTAGGAGTCGCTTCAATGTACTGCGACTACGTGGTTTGTGAAAAGCACTTTGCAGACTTGGTAAATAGGAACCAGTTCCAGACACGTGCAAAAGTCACCTCGAATTTTGATTTTGATTGCAACTGAGATCCGCATAGCGTGTCCTAAGCTAGCATTGCATTTAATCTCTGAAAATTCGAATGCTCATTACTGCAGGCACCAGCAATTTTCAGAATAGGTTTTAGATCAGGTCTTTCAATAAATTAACTTTTCATTCTCGCCATCTTACTACCCATTACTAAAACTTTTCCCGGCCGGGCTCGTTCATTCTTCAAAAAAGGCTGAGAATTGATCATGGCGTTTGATCATGCCGGGTTTCAGCCCGAAACCCGGTACTTTGATTTTTGGGTTCTTTTACAAAGGAAAAGTTAATTGGAATGCCTATGTGCAGAAACTTGGGGACAGATTTCTTTTTTTTGAACGCTGCTACGCATCAAGTCTCAAAAGGATTGACGATGTCAATCCCTCCTACCTGCTGCCCGTTCGAGAGATCTTCCGAGTACAGAGTGGTGACTCCGCTTCGACCTGCGGCTTCAAGAATGAGGGAATCCCAAAAAGACAGCCGATATTTGGATTGCAAATCAATGGCACCCAGTACGGATTGTTCATCATTCACGACCACATCCCAGGCACACAGATCTTCAAGAATAGTGCGGGCCTTCCGCCTCTCTATAGGAATAGGAATTTTTTGGGTCAAACTGACGAATAATTCTTGAAGGACCTGGGTACTGATCACTCCGGTTTCCGTATTCCACAGCTTTAGAACCACTTCCCTTGCCACGTCTCGTTTTCGCCCAGCAGTCATGTCATGGGCATACACCAACACATTCGTATCTACAAAAATCTTAGGTACGGTCATGAAGCTCATCTCGGGTATAGGAGAAACGTCCTTTGGTGCCTAGATTCAACCCCTTTTTGAGTAGCGAGATATGCCGTTGTTTGGCTTTTGCATAGCCTGTTTGTTGCTCAACTTTCCCTCGTAACACCTCTCTCATCAATTCACTCAGAGACTTCTCTTCCTGAGCCGCCACAATTTTGGCTTTCTTTAAAAGTGTTTTGGGAAGAGAAAGAGTGACATTTTGGCGATCCATGGCAACCTCCTGAAATACATTTATTCACACAATGATGTATATCACATAAATACGTGCAATTCAAAATTCCTCAACCAACGAAAATTAATTCTGAAACTTTATGGCCGCTTTACAGAATATGAGCGGACGGAACACATCCAGGCTTGAACGGCATACCCGGAGCACCAAGAGGATTAAAATTGACGGCACACAACTCATAACATATACTCCTAATGTATACATTACTAAGGAGATTGTTATGATACGGACCCAAATTTACTTAACCGAGGAGGAGAAGGCGCAGTTGGAAATCATCGCTCTCACGCGTGGAGTCAAGCAAAGTGAGTTGATTCGAGAAGCCGTCGACGAGCTCATTGAAAAATATACCCCCTCCCAGCGCCTCACCCGCATTAAACAGGCCCGAGGCCTCTGGAAAAACCGACAGGATCTCCCCACCTTACGTGACCTTCGAACAGGATGGAGCCGAAGGTCTCAAACGTGAATAAACCCTTCTTGGTCGATTCGGATGTCTTGATCGACTATCTCAAAGGATTCGACTCAGCCTGCGATTTGATGGAAACGCATATAGATCGAATAGGCCTGTCCGTCATCACCATCGCCGAAATACGAGCCGGCATCAAAGGGAAAGAAGAAGAGCAGGCCTTTGAACAGTTCCTCTCGGTCATCTCCCTCTACGATGTGACTCGACCCATCGCTGAAATGGGAGGAGATTGGGTTCGCAAATTTGGCCGGTCTCATGGCGTTGAAATACCAGATGCCTTAATTGCAGCCACCGCCACAGCCCATCACCTTGAACTAAAAACCCTCAACACCAAACACTACCCAATGATTAAAGACCTCGCCCCAGCCTATCAAAAGCAATAACCATCAGCCGATTAATTTCATACTTAACAGCGGCAGCCAATAAGTTGACGACGTCCGAAGCCATCATTTCCTTCCCTCATGGGAGTGTTGAATAATGAGGATATCAAAGGGCATATTTCGTCAGGAAGACGTTGGGCAGAAGGGGCGTCGGGTCGGTTCAAAAAAGTTCGCCCAGCAAGGCCGCAGCCAATTTTGAGCGCGGAGCGTACATGCCGTACGTGAGCACTCAAAATTGGCGAGAACGCCGCTGGCGGCTTTTTTCAACTGACCCTTCATCACTAGTCGTTCGATCCATCATCGTTGGATGATGTTGTCCAATACCCGCCTTCAATGAGATTGGCCGATAGAGAACCATGGCCTTGGTCCTCATAGGCCTAACAAATATGCTTATCTCAGCCAATCTTTGCGCAAGAATTATCAAGAAAAAACCGATAAGACTTGATAGTCCGAACCAATTTCGAACGATTCACGGAGTCTTAAGGAGTGAAGTGCATATGCTGACAAAAGTATCCGCCCTTCAAGCTCAAGCCATTAACCTTCCTCAAAAGGCGGCGCAAGCACGAACATCTGAATCCCGTCCTGCTGAATCAGCCAAGACGGATACGGTTTCTCTCAGTGGCCCGACATCTCGAAAAGACGTAGAAGCGCTGGTTTTGGAAAAAACCTTCGCCCACATACGAAAGACAGGAGGTCACGGGGAAGACACCAGTCTCCGCAATGCCTTATCCATCAAAGACCTTCAAAAACTCGAAAGTCTCGTGCAAGAGGCGAAAACTGATCTTGGCGTATCCCCGAGCACATCCCTCGATGTCTCCCCCGAAGCCACCGCCAATCGAATTGTAGATTTTGCCCTACTGGCATTCTCCCAATTTCAAGACAATCATGCAGACTTAAACGAAGAGGACGTTCGAACCGAATTTGTAGAATTTATTGGCAAGGCCATAGGGAAAGGCGTCGAGGAAGCCAGAGACATCCTCACCGGCCTCAATGCTCTGTCACCTGAAGTAGATGCCGATATTACCACCACCGTCAACATCATCAATCAACGCCTGCAAGAATTCGCTGAACAAGGAAAAACTGAAGAAACCGCATCACCCCAAACAAGCGACGAAAAAAACACGCTACTATCCTTGAATTAAATCGAAGGCGATTTTTCCTCCAGACATCTTCTTGCAGACTCTTCAATTGTCATTAGGGGATCAGGGGTGAGAATGACCGCTTAGCCTGATGTAGGCTATAGAGATCCCTCCCTCAAGAACGAGAGAAATGGACTCGCGACCTCGACCGCCTCACCCACAAATGGGGCGACCTCAGCGCCCAACTCGAAAAACAACAATCACAGATTTCGTAATTTTCCACATTTCTATTTTGCCCGACACCAAAGCATGCAAGTGAACCACTCCGCTCGAAATAAAGCCCAGAGCTTCAGACTCTCGGCATGCTCTAATCCATAAGGAGAAAAACTAGAGAAACGATGCTGATTTCTCTTTCTATTTCAATCATATTAGAAAAATTCAAAATGACGCATGTAACACAATGGGGTATGCGGTTACATTTTTGAGCGATTTCACTATAAATTGTTATTGGCAAAATTTGCCAATTACTGCCATACTAAAAGAAAAGGAGTGAATGCTATGGCAACAATGAATGTATCCCTTCCCGATCCGATGAAAGCATGGGTCGAAGCCCAAGTGCATGGTGGTCAATATGGCAATGCCAGTGATTATGTACGTGATCTTATCCGTCGTGACCAACAGGACCGTGAACAAATTAAAACATTACAGGCGGCAATTACCAAAGGTCTTGAAAGCGGTATCAGTGACCGCACGATGCAAGACCTTTTAAAGGAGGCTCGTTCGAAAGCTAAAGCGGCCAAACATGGCCTATAAACTGACGCCCGAAGCTGAAAACGATCTGATAGAAATTTATGGGCATAGCTTCCGCAATTTTGGAGAAACACAGGCCGAAGAATATTTTCTAGAATTGGGAAACTGCTTTGAAGTTCTCAGTAATACGCCGTTAATCTGCCGGGAGCGCATCGAATTTACCCCACCCGTTCGTATCCATCATCATGGTCGTCATCTCGTCATTTATGTTATCCAAGATGATCGGATTCTGATCATCCGTATTCTCCACGATGGTATGGATGTGAAGCGGCATTTACCGCCGATGTAACACAATGGGGTATGCGGCAACAGAGTTGGCTTGGTCTGCCTGGTAAAGCTGCAAGGATTCACAGAACAGGTTCAGAGGAGACACATGGGAGGCGACCCATTAGAGCACGTGACGTGACGGACACAATCAGACGCTATATCATCAAGCAAGTAACCTGACCCCTTTTTCTCCTGCCGGTCCGTCTCGACGAGACCTTTCAAAAAGCATCGCCCGATTGGAAAAACAAGTGGCCACCGCCGAACAAGAGATCGCCACACTCGAAGAACAAATCAAAGCCCGAGATATCGAACTCGCCGCTCCAGAGACCTACCAAGATTATTCCCGCTGGAACACCCTTCATCAAGAACGAGAAAAATGGACTCGCGACCTGGACCGTCTCACCCACAAATGGGGCGACCTCACCGCCCAACTAGAAAAACAACAATCCCAGATTTCGTAAATTCCATCTGTTTGGCGTAACAAACAGAAAAGTGGGGAATTTATTAGGATTTCCTGCCTTTTCCCCCTAGCCACCCTCAAATGATCTCTTCGAATAAAATTCCTATTGGTATCGAAACAGAAGAAGAAGTAAGATTGCCTGCATGAGCAGTGTAGACAAACAACTTAGTAATCCCTTCTCGACAGGAGGGGGAGGTCATCGCTTTGAAACGCACGTCCAAGCGTCTTTTGTAGCATTAATGTTAGCAGGAGGATTCGCCCCCTGTTTGCCATGTAGCCCGATTAATAAAATAAAACTTCAAGGAAAATTTACTGGGTATCAAACAGATGATTTGATTGTATTTACCCTGGATTCTAGGGGTAAGGGAGATTGTAAATTACTTGCTCAAATCAAACATTCCATCACAATCACTGAAAATGACTCTACATTTGAAGAAGTAATCCAATCGGCCTGGCGCGACTTTAACAATCCTCAATTATTTACAAAAAAGAGGGATGTCATAGCGCTGATTACAGGGCCATTAAGCGCTACAGATACCAGTGATGTAAGAACGATTCTTGAATGGGCACGTCACTCAGAAAATTCGTATGAGTTTTCCCAAAAAGTCGACCTGGTGAAATTTAGTAGTGAGCAGAAGCGAAGCAAATTAAAGGCATTTAAAACCAACTTAAAAAAAGCAAATAAAAACGAAGAAGTACCTGATGATGAAATATTTGATTTCCTAAAACACTTTCACCTTCTTGGGTATGATTTAGACATTAAGGCTGGTGTAACTTTGTCCCTCCTTCATTCATTGATTGGTCAATATTCCCAAAATGATGCGCCCTCCATTTGGACTAAGATCATAGAAGAGGTTTCTTCAGCTAATCAAAACGCGGGAACAATCAGCGCTGAGAGCCTACCTAAAGATTTACTATCGGTTTTTAAGAAACCTCGCATTGAGACCATCCCTGAAAATTTTGTAATTCCCAGAACCCCCAAACCCCCTAAATCCTGGGGAGAGAAAACGGAAGTTACGGCATTAACCACAGCCATGCTTGTAGGTAAATGGAACGAAAGTAGGCAATCAGACATAGAAATAATCAAGAGGCTCATCGATGGATTATAATTCATGGATAGCCAGTCTCAGGGAAGTTTTTCAGCAACCAGATAATCCCCTTATCCTGCGAAATGGCCATTGGGAAGTGTCTGATCGAAAAGCCCTATGGGATACATTAGGTTCTAGAATATTCGATGACCATTTGGATCGATTCAAGACTTTGGCAGTCGAGGTACTTACAGAATTAGACCCACAATTTGAACTACCTTCCAAAGAACGTTACGCCGCAAGCATCCATGAAAAAGTACTGAAACATTCTGGGGATCTGCGTCAAGGTATGACGGAAACTTTGGCTTTACTTGGAAATCAGAGCAATAAATTAAGCAATTGCTCCCTCCATAAACCGGAGTCCACAGCTATTGTTGTAATTCGCGAAATTTTCAAGGAATCAGACTGGCAGCTTTGGGGCAGCCTCAATAATCTGTTGCCAATCTTGGCGGAAGCAGCACCGGGGGAGTTTTTAAACTCGGTAGAAAATGCCCTAAGGCAATACCCTTGCCCATTCGATGAACTTTTTGCACAAGAAGGTAGTGGCATTATTGGGCAGAACTACATGACAGGATTGCTCTGGGCCTTGGAGAGCTTAGCCTGGAGTGAAGATCATTTGGGGCGGGTGGCCTTAATTTTAGCCGAATTAGCCTCTCATGATCCTGGCGGTAACTGGGCAAACAGACCTGTGAACTCCATTTCAACCATCTTACTACCTTGGTATCCACAAACTCTGGCAAGCATCACAAAACGGATTGCATCTATTAAAGCGATTAAAAATGATTTCCCCACTATTGCTTGGAAAGTTCTTCTCGCCTTATTGCCAAACTCGCATCAAACGACATCCGGTGCATACAAGCCTCGTTGGCGCAACATCCTTTCTCAAGATTGGGAGCCTAAAGTTACTAACCAAGAATATTGGGAACAGATTACCGGCTATGCAGAGCTCGCCGTCGAAATTGTCCACCAGGATTTAGATAAACTCAAAGAATTAGTCGAAAATCTTGATAACTTGCCCAGTTCAAGTTTTGACGAGGTGTTAAAATTTCTTTCATCAGACACAATCACAGAACTTTCCGAAAACCAGCGTCGCCCGATTTGGGAAAGCCTCACAGAATTTTCAATGAAACACCGTCGATTTGCTGATTCGACGTGGTCTCTTCCCCCTGAGATCGTGTCTAGAATTGAGGATACAACCGACAAGTTGAAGCCAGCTAGTCTTGAAGGACAGTACCAACGACTTTTCACTAGTAGGGATTTTGACCTTTTAGAAGAGACCGGAAGTTTTGAAGAGCAGCAACAGAAACTTGATGAAAAACGTCAGCAAGCTATTCAGGATATTTTGATTGCCGGAGGTATTCAAGCAATAACGGACTTTATTGAAAAAGTTGAATCACCAAGTCAAGTGGGTTTGGCGCTCGGTTCAGTCGCTGAAGACGAGATAGATTCGTATTTACTTCCAGAATATTTGGCCGCCGATACAGACAACTGTAGGCATTTTGTTGGTGGGTTCATTTGGAGTCGCTTCCAGATAAAGGGATGGCTCTGGGTCGACAATCTAGATCGCTCTGCATGGTCTTTAGGACAGAACGCCCAACTACTAATGTACCTTCCATTTGAGAAAGAAGCGTGGCAACGAGCCAACGAATGGCTAAGTGAGTCGGAAAGCATATACTGGAAAAAAGTTCGAGTAAATCCCTACCGGGCCGAGAACAATTCTTTGCACGCCATCGACAAACTAATTGAAGCAAAGCGTCCTATAGAAGCACTGGATTGTTTACATTATCGATTACGTAAAGAAAGCTTGCTCGATAATACACGAGTAGTTCGAGCCCTATTGGATGCAGTAACAATTAAAGAACCCTCAACAAGTATGGATTCCTATTTTATTACGGAACTGATCAAAGCACTGCAAACTGACCTTCATACTGATAAAGATGACCTATTTAAAGTTGAGTGGGCCTACCTATCGCTATTGGTAAGTCCTGGAAGGGATGCAAGACCAATTTTTCTTGAAACCCGCCTAGCCACCCAGCCTGACTTTTTTTGTGAAATAATTCGCCTTACATACCGTTCAAAAAATGAGGAAGTTACAGATGTAGAGTTAGATGAACAAAATGAGGCCGTTGCCACTCATGCGTGGAGGCTTCTGAGGGAATGGAAAAAGCCTCCAGGCTTACAACAAGACGGGAGCTTTTCCCTACAAGCCTTTAGAGATTGGATTGAAAAAACCAAGGAGCAATGTACAGAATCAGGACATCTTGAAGTTGCTATGCTCAAAGTTGGCGAAGTCTTATTTTACTGCCCTGCTGAACCACAGGGACTCTGGATAGTTAACGCTGCAGCCAATGCATTAAATGACCGAGAAGCTGATGAAATGAGAAGAGGATTTCGGACTGAGGCTTATAACTCCAGGGGTGTGCATTCCGTTGATCCAACTGGAGCCAACGAACATGCACTAGCGGAAAAATGGCGACAAAAGGCAGAGGCGGTGGAAGATACGGGATTTGCCAGATTTGCTGCTTCTTTAAGAGAACTAGCGGAGTCTTATGAGCGAGAGGCTGAGTCAGTCGCAGAACAGTATAAGCCAAAATTAAAATAATCGAGGTAGATAGGTACTTACGCCTTTCCCATTAATCTACCACGGAGCTGAAATATCTTCTTCATCGGTCGGAGAAGAATTCTTAGGTCGATAATACCTGCGACCTTCTAATTCTTTGGGAAGATGAGCTTGGACTTTGGCACCCTTGGGATAGTCATGGGCATAGCGATAATCTTTCCCATAGTTCAGATCCTTCATCAGTGAAGTCACGGCATTCCGCAAATGCAGCGGGACGGGCAGATTGCCATATTCCTTAGCATCTTTTCTCGCAGTTAAAATCCCAGCATATGACGCATTGCTCTTAGGCGCAGTC
This sequence comes from Nitrospirales bacterium, assembly GCA_965248225.1. Classification (GTDB taxonomy): domain Bacteria; phylum Nitrospirota; class Nitrospiria; order Nitrospirales; family UBA8639; genus Nitrospira_E. Next base: position 218,150 of record CBDFIV010000015.1, on the reverse strand, counting down.
GTTAGATAGGTCACCCCATGAGCCAGATTGATTTGTGCTTCGGGCAATCCGATGACCTCCACCGCATGAAAGACAGCCGAAGCGACAACCACCGCTTGGGAATCGGCCATTCCAATATCTTCTGAGGCAAATATCATCATTCGCCTCGCTATGAATTTTGGATCTTCTCCCCCTTCCAACATTCGCGCAAGCCAATACAGGGCCCCATCAGGATCGGAATCCCGCATACTTTTAATAAAGGCGGAAATGAGGTTGTAATGTTCTTCCCCATCTCGGTCGTAACGTAAGGCCTTTTGCTTCAGGGCTTGCTCAACCTGGGGTTGATCAATAGTCGTAGACTTACCTGACGTCGCATATTGATTAACGACGAATTCTAGACCCGTTAACATCGAACGCGCATCACCATTGCCATACCCCATCAACAGATGTTTGGCCGCAGAAGAGAGCGTGACATGCGAAGATCCGAGCCCCCGCTTGGTATCTGAAAGGGCACGATCCAAGATATGCCCTAACGCTTCATCGTTTAAGGATTGAAGCACCACCACCATGGACCGCGACAATAACGGGGCGATCACCTCGAAGGAAGGATTCTGAGTAGTGGCCCCAATGAGAGTGATATCTCCCCGTTCCACATACGGGAGAAAGGCATCCTGTTGCGCTTTATTGAAGCGATGAATTTCATCCACAAACAGGAGCGTGCGTTGTCCTGACACTTTGCGGCGTTGTTGGGCCGTCTTCAATAAACCGCGTAATTCCGGCACGCCGCTGAGCACTGCTGAAAACGGCACAAAGGTCGCTTGGGTTTTCTTGGCAATGAGACTCGCTAAAGTCGTCTTCCCCGTCCCCGGCGGCCCCCACAGAATGAGTGAAGGCACACGATCATGTTCAATGGCTATGCGTAACGGTTGATCTTCGGCCAACACGTCTGCTTGTCCGACAAACTCTTCAAAATTCTGTGGGCGCATTCGATCCGCTAAGGGAGCTTGGCGATTATCTTGAGGTTCCTGACTAGGAAAGAGATCGGCTTGGGACTCTGGCTCAAATTGTTCCATGAGATGTGATTTGTTCTCAGTAATATTTTGTGTCTGATTCTTTTTTCGTCACTATGCTATAACCATCGGACAGCCTCCTGCAAATAACCCCTGAGCACATGACTGATTGTTGTTGTCGAAAAAACGGCTGAGGACAGGGATCATATGAAATAGTTGTCCCCTCGCCTTTTTATCTAAGCTGCTGGAATGTTCGGCTCCTAAGTTCCGACGTCTGCTGTCTGACCCATGGGAGGGACGCTCGCATTATCTGGCGGGCCTTGTTTGAGCACAGCGAGTTGGGCCGCTCTTCTTCTGGCGTCCATCCCATGTACTGTGGCCGGACTGGGCGTCAATGGTTTTGTCTACTTTTCCCGAAAGGAAAGTTGATCGGCTGCCGGGGCGAAACCCATCGCTGTTAAGCTAAGAGGACTTCTTTCTGGTGTACAATTTGGGGTCGACTCTGGCTTCCAACATTTCTAACGTCGTCATGCGGGAGCGTTGCCGATATTTGATACAGTGCTTCAGCAACGGCTCGAGTTCACGAACAAGATGGGCCATTCCTTGGCTGAACGAGGCAAACAACCACTGCGCGAGCTGAAACGCCCGCTCCTGGATTCGTTTATACACCTTCTCAAAGCTGATCTCTCGCCCCACGGCCGGGCCCCGGGCTCGGCTGGCCCACGCATGGATCCGGTGGACCAAGACCGCCGCAATCAATTTGCCATAGAGTTCACAGCGCACTCGCTGCTCATTGCCGGTGGTCGAATGGTGCACACGGAGAATCGATTTGAATTGTTTGAACACCAACTCAATCTGCCAGCGCAGGCTATAGAGGGCCCGCACCATGTCGAGGGGCACCCAGGCTTCGGGCACATTCGTGATCAACAGCGTCCAGTCACACCAGGTGAGCGTCGAGGTTCGAGCGGTCCGACCTTGTTGGCGGGCGGGCGCCTTGACTCGCCGCCGCCGTTGCCTGGCCATCTGGGGACTCACGCGCAAACACACGAGACGACAGGGGGCGGTCTGCTGCGGCCCCTGGCCCAGGCGCACCAGCATCTCCCTGGTCAGAGCGGGGCCGTGGGCTAAGAGAGGGGCCAGCTCCAGGCGCGCACCAGATTGGGCCGCGCTGATCGTGGGGCCCACCATGAACCGCGTGACAAAATAAGCGTCTTGGTCGATCATGGCCGTCAACGTGCGCAGCTTGCAATAGCCTTGGTCCATGAACACCAGATCCTGCGGGTGCAGCAGAGCAGGAAGCCGATCCGTGTAGCGATTATCCGGGACAGTCCCCGCCGTGGGCTCCAGGGAGATCAGCTCCCCTTGTTTAGAGTCATAGGCGACTTGAATCTTGCAATTGGCCGGTGAGGCATTCCCGCCCGCGCCCGGCCACACCTGCTGCAGCTTCGGGCTCACATCCCAACTCGAACTATCCATCAATAAGACGCGGCCGAATGGCTGCCGCACCCTCGGGCCGATCGTGGCCACTTGTAGTTTCTGTTGTAAGATCGCGTGCAGACAGCGCCGGAGAAACACGGCCGCTGGCGCGGTAAACCGCTGATGGAGGGCTTCCCGACTGAGGCGAGCGTGCAGAGCGGCCACCATTCCTCCCCGCGACGGATGCGTCATTCCGACTTGCCCCAGGGTCATGAGCCCCAGGAAGTCATAGGGCTGCAGCACGCCCTGGCGTTGACAGAATCCGGTCTCCTTGGCCAGACGATTCAGGCGTTTTGTTTAAAGGCGTCGAACACCTTCGTCAGGGCGGTGCTCATGCCCGGCTCCCCAAGCCCTGGGCGCGGACCAACGCGACCTCAGCGTGCACCCGGGCCGTCGTCAACGCTTTCAAGCGTTGATACCGCTTGAGTCGGCGCCGGACCTCAACCAGATCTCTCTGGGCAATAAAGAGCGTGGAGCTTTTCCCGGCCACGGTGAAGCTGAGTTGATGGTAGGGCCCATGCTTTTTGGGCTGCTGAGGGTCTTTACACTGACAACCTGGTGTGCCGCACACATTCCACTGTTGGCTTAGGCTGCCCGGCAAGACAGGACCGAGGGTGGTCAATTGGGTCTTAAGGCGGTGAAGCGTGCGTTCTTCTTTGGTCATCGAGTCCTCCCGGTAAAACCGATAGCAGTTGTAAGGCTACCGGTATACTAGCACAAAAAAAACGCCAAACAAGCGCTTCTTGAAGATTCCCCCCTCACTTTAGCTTAACAGCTATGGGCCGAAACCCGGCAACGCAGAAAATTACTTTGACGCAAGAACTAGTAAAACAGGACCGCCAAAATTCCCTGCTAATGCTTTCTTCCTGAAAAAATTCAAAGTAGAATTTCGATATACAAGGTATAGCTGTTGAGCTATCAGTATGATCCGAAAAACCCCCATGAAGAAAGGAATAAAAAGTGAAAACCGTTATTGATGGCATGACAGTTGGATATACCGACCAAGGGGAAGGCACCCCTCTCGTCTTCATCCATGCCTTTCCCCTTTCCAAAACCATGTGGCAACCGCAGGTCGAGGGACTGAAAAACACGTATCGAGTGATCACCATTGACCTTGGAGGACATGGAGACTCCGATATCGTGCCATGGAATGATTCGTTGGACGGATATGCCAAGACTATCATCCGCCTGCTGGATCACCTCGAGATTTCTCAAGCCGTGTTTGTGGGTTTATCGATGGGTGGCTATACCCTCTTTTCAATCTATCGCAATTATGCGAAACGAGTAAAAGCCATGGTTCTAGCGGATACGAGAGCTCAAGCGGACAGTGAGGAAGGGCAAGCTGGACGTCAGTCGATGGCAGAAATAGCCTTCACAGATGGGGCAGCAGGTATTGCCAATCTCATGATTCCTAAACTTTTGGCCCCTTCAACCATTGAGCACCATCCTGAAATTGTGGAGGAGGTGCGCCAGATGATTCTTCAAACACCAGCGGCAGGGATTGTCGTCGATTTGGTGGCTATGGCTACCAGACACGATTCGACCGATCTTCTTTCAACGATAACTTGTCCAACGTTAGTGGTTGTCGGGGAAGAGGATCAAGCCACTCCCGTCGCAGAGTCGAAATATATTGCCGAGCGAATTCCTGGGTCAACATTCGTGACTATTCCTCATGCTGGGCATCTCTCCAATTTCGAACAACCCGTCGCGTTCAATCAGGCCATTCGATCATTTTTAGGACAACATGGGCTATAACCGCCTGGATACAGAAACAAGGGAAAGAAGCCGTTCATCATTTCGACAACCTCAATGAACCCTATTACATCCACACTATGATCACATATCCCAGATAACCGACATACATGGTCAAGATTGATCCCACAATGATTTTCGTTCCTACCCAATTTGCCCCTCGCCAGATCCATAGACCGACCATCCCCACCATCAGAATTTCCATAAGGGCAAACACGTCTCCATGAAAATGAGGATCCCAGTAGGATACAGGACTGACCAATTTCCAATTGGATAATGGGAAGAAATGGCTATGAGCATCATCATGGTGCACGAAGATGTCGCCCAGACTATGCACCACCATACTCGCCCAAAACAGTGCCAACGTTTTCCATTTCAACCATACACTTAGGGCTCCACCAAGAATGCCGACTGGAAACGAGTGGAAAAGATCAAAGACCATCTGCCACCGAGCATCAAAATATTGTTCCCAAATCACTGATTCCGGCAACCCTCGCCAAATTTTTTCCCAGAAATAAAACACGAACATCGGCACATCAGGAAGCATGCCTCCAACCAGAACGGCTACCTGCTGAGATGGGGATTTCCCCCTTCCTAACAGGCCCAAATTGAGCATCAAATGGGCTGGCGTATTCATAAGGATGAGCTAGAGTGAAAGAGGCCACGACACTTCTTCCAACGGAGAAGTGACCTCCATCGAACACGTTCGTAAGCTATTTGTCGAAATGGGAAAGTAAGATTCAGGGGAAGGGCGATCTACTTGACGACGTGTGTGGCCACCGGATCGGTGCTCGCACCAAGACGGTCAGCATTGACGGGAAGCAAAAAAGAGCCATAATACCGGCGCATCCTGCGCTCCTGGCCCATCCGTGGGAAAGAAAATAAAACCACCAAAATAATAAAGAGCATTAGACCTGATTCTTGAGAAATGGTCAAGAAGTGAGCAATGTCAGAGTCGAGAAAAGAAGGACGAGGGTGAATACTTAGTCAGCATCGCCTCCACGTTGGCGAATCAATTTAAGAAATTCATCTCGAGTGCCCTGCTGTTTTCTGAACACCCCCAGCATCTCACTCGTCACCGCGACCGTATTCTGTTTTTCAACCCCTCGCATGCTCATACACAAATGCCGCGCTTCCATGACGACCGCCACTCCATGTGGATTGAGTTTGTCTTGAATGGTATGAGCAATTTGCACGGTTAACCGTTCCTGTACTTGCAAGCGCCGGCTGAACATATCCACGATACGGGGAATTTTACTTAACCCCACGACTTGCTTTCGAGGGATATAGCCCACGTGACATTTGCCAAAAAACGGCAAGAGATGATGCTCGCACAAGCTGTAGAAATCGATGTCTTTGACGATGACCATTTCGTCATATTGAATAGGAAAGAGGGCCCCGTTGAGCAGGGTGTCGATATCTTGATGGTAGCCCTGCGTGAGATAGGTTAGGGCTTTGGCTACTCGCTTGGGTGTCTCCTGCAATCCATTTCGATCAGGATTTTCCCCAAGTTGGCTGAGTAATTTCCGAACCGTGGGCTCAATATCGTTGATCGAAGCCGGTGCCGCGATCTCAATTTTATCCGAGTCCGCAATCTTTCGGATATTTCGTGGTTTAGATGCGGCTTTGGATTTCGTCGTTTTTGATTTCATACCTCTCCATGATCTCGTGTTGGTAGAAACGATTCCCTCAAGAATTTACGACTTGAGATCACCCACATATTCAAAAAAGTTATCCCGTGTTTCGACCACGCCAATTTTCCCCAATTGGCCTGATGGAATCCGATCAACCAAAATTCCCCAGATGACACGAGCCAGATTTTCTCCAGTGGTGGTGAGATTCTCGAAAGCTGGATCGAAATTCAAATGTTGATGATCAAAACGAGTGACAATGGTTTCGTGCACAATCTGATCAAGTTGATTCACATCCGTGATGAGTCCCGTTTTTGTATCCAATTCCCCTTGGACCGTGACCTGAATCGTATAATTGTGGCCGTGGCCGTTCAGGTTATTACATTTGCCGAAAATTTCCTGATTCACCTCATCCGAAAATTGATCGGTATGCAACCGATGCGCCGCACAAAACATATACGTTCGAGTGATTGTGGTGGAAGTTGGCATACAGGCTAAATGAAGGGCGGTCGGCTTATGAAGGTGAGCAGACGAAATACAAGGCGGTGACCATTCGCACGTTGCTCTATTGGGAGGAGGACTCAACTTCTTGAGATTGATCCACCGATGGTTTCTCCCATTTCTCTTCGGGAACCTGAACGATCACATCTCCCGACATTCGAGCCTGACACCCCAATCGACGATAGGGTTCAGTCAGCGCTTCTCGATCCAGTAAATCTTGTTCATCAAAATCAATATCGGACAAATTCTCCAACCCCGCGACCACATCGACTCGACATGTCGTGCATGAGGCATTGCCCCCACAATCATTATGTAAAGGGAAGCCCAATTGTTCCGCCGCCTCGAGCAGAGAAAGATCGGCTGCGACCTCTCCACTTTTTCCTTCAGGATGAATAAACGTCACGCGAGGCATACAATTCGTCCCTTATCCAGCTACCACCGGTGCCGTTTTTTGAGGACACCGACCTAACCGGATGTGCTCGTCAAACTCGCTGCGGAACAATCTCAAGCTATTTTGTACGAGAACCGCTGCACCAGTGACCAAGGTACAAAAACCTGTGCCTTTGACAAATCCACAAATTTGCAACAACTTGTCTAGGTCTTTTTCTTCGCCCCGCCCTTCTTCTATTTTCCGTATCAACGTCGCCAGTTGTTCCGTGCCAATCTTGCAAGGTGGACATTGGCCGCAGGTCTCTCGTTCAAAAAAATGCGAAAACTTCAGGGTTTGCTCCACCATACAAGTGGCATCATCCACGACAATTACACCTGCGGAGCCTAGTCCAGTTCCAGCTTTTTTTAAGGAGTCAAAATCCATGGGGAGATCTAATTGATCCGCGCCCACCATTGAAAAAGATGGCCCACCAGGAAAGACGGCTTTCACGCCATGTCCATTAGGTACGCCTTGCCCACAGACCTCAATCAAATGGCGAATCGAGGTGCCCAACGGTAATTCATACACCCCTGATCGATTGACGGCCCCACTGAGAGAAAACAACATGGTTCCTGGCGTCGTACTGGTTCCCACTTCTCGAAACCACGCTGGCCCTTGCCGTAATAACTGCGGAATATTCGACAGCGTTTCGACATTATTTACGAGTGTGGGTTTGCCATGCAGGCCAAATTCCGTGGGATAGAATGGCGGCTTTTGCTTCGGCTGCGCAGGTCGCCCTTGCATCGACTCCAACATGGCAGTTTCTTCGCCCGCCACATAACTGCCATAGCCATCAAAAACTTCGATATCTAAATTAAGCCCGGTGCCCAGTACATTGTCACCCAAGAATCCCTTCGCTCGAGCCTCTTCCTTCGCATGCTCAAAGATGGCTTTTTCTTCTGCAAATTCGTGGTTGAGATAAATATACGCCTTTTTGGCTCCCACGGTATGCGCAGCAATCAGACACCCTTCCAATAATTGATGCGGATGGTGTCTGAGCAAATAACGATCTTTAAACGTTCCTGGTTCATGCTCACCCGCGTTGCACACGAAAAAATGTTCTTTGATGCGATGATTCAGGACTTTGTCCCATTTCAAGCCGGTAGGGAAACCCGCTCCACCTCGCCCCCGAAGATGCGCTTCTTTCAATTGCGCAATGGTAGTCTGCGGATCATTCTTGATGACACATTTCGCCCAAACTTCATACCCACCCAATTGGCAATAGGCATCGCAATCCCAAGCATCTCCAGACATTTTCCGCAACACGCGAGGGGTCATCTCTTTAACCATTATTGGCCTTTATTAAAACGGGGAAAAGACTCATTGTCATCAATATCACGATAGGTTGGATATGAATACTTCAGGATGTATTCTTCGCATCCCACTATACGAATGGGTTTCAAATCACGTCAAGCATCTAGGTATACGGTTGCCATTTGAGGGATTCGTGAAAGATTCCCTTGCGTAAACGGTCAACGTTTAGGCCGTTTTTTTGATCATCTGATCGACTGTTGCACACAATTCTCGAACGGCCTCTGCTGAAGTTTCTAGGGCGGCTTTTTCCTCGGCAGTAAGCGCATATTCGATAATGGCCTCGGCTCCATCTGATCCCAATTTCACTGGCACCCCTAGAACCAAACCATCGAATCCATACTCTCCCTCACATAACGTGGCACAGGGGAGAATTTTCTTTTGATCTTTTGAGATGGCTTCAACCATTTCCACAACCGAGGCTGCCGGCGCATAGTACGCGCTTCCCGTCTTCAATAAATTGACAATTTCTGCTCCCCCTTCACGTGTGCGCTTGATCAGGGCAGCCAACGCATCTGGCGAGAGCCATTCATCAATAGGTCGACCCGCGACGGTGGTATATCGAATGAGTGGCACCATCGAATCGCCATGTCCGCCTAATACCATGGCCTGAATATTTTCCACCGAAACCTGTAAGGCTTCGGCAATAAAGGAACGGAATCGTGCAGAATCCAACACCCCCGCCATCCCCAGGACACGATTCCGGGGAAATCCACTCACGCGGTGGGCCACATGCGTCATCACATCTAAAGGATTGGACACAATAATGAGAATGGCTTCAGGCGAGCGTTTGGCCGTTTCCCGCACGACGGAAGAGACAATCTTGGTATTGGTTTCGAGCAATTCATCGCGACTCATGCCCGGCCGCCTTGGGATACCCGAGGTGATGATCACGAGATCCGAATCTTTCGTGGCTTCGTAGGTATTCGCACCCGTCACCGCTGAGTCGTACGCACAGACTGGTCCCGCTTCAACGAGATCCAACGCCTTACCCTGTGGCATCCCTTCGACAATATCGACTAAGACAATGTCGTACCAATTCTTTTCAGCGAGGCGTTGGGCAATAGACCCACCCACATTGCCCGCACCCACGACCGTTACTTTCACTCGCCTCATCACGTCACCCATCCCTTTGAGATTTCCAACCACGCGCGTTTAATCATCATCATGGCTGGCCCATCCTGCGACTTTGAAATTGATGGTACACACAAAATTATCACCATCATAGAAATTTACTTTAATCTTTTTCTTGCCGTATTCTCGTGACAAAAAGGCATCAGGGTTATCGACAAATTCCTGATACGTTCCTGCCTCGTATCCACCCAATTCTTTAAACGCAACGATCATTCCTGTTTTGATTTCCTGCAACATTTTGGTCGTGCAGCGCGGATAGATTTCCCAAAACTTTTCTCGGATTTCGTCGAGCGTTGGCTCCGGACGCTCTCCCTCAGCGGAGCGTGGCTTATCAAACTTGGCCTGACGCCGGATATAGGGATACTGATGCCCGGTAAAGAGCTTATAGAGCCAGGGAGGTACATCAGGTCGAGTGGAATTCGTCATGGATTGTTTAGTATTTCCTCAATGGCCTATCGCGCGGTCAGCCGCTGATAAATTTTTGGCAATCGGGTCGGAAGGGACTCCACCTCATCCACAACCAAAAATCCAATATCCCCGTACATTCTTTTAACATAGTCCGTCGCTGCCTGATCAATAGTAATACAGAACGGATGAATCCCTTGCAGGCGTGCCTCACGAAGCGCCATTTTGGTGTCTTCTAAAGAATATTCATCCGCATAGTCATCATCCAACGGCTTTCCATCACTGATCAAGATCAACAACCGCACTTTCGCTGCTTGTTGCATGAGTCGATGCGTCGCATGGCGAATCGCTGCTCCATCTCGATTTTGTTGCCGTGGTTTGACGCCACTGATTTTCAAGCCCACGCGCCCACCAGATCGTTCCTCAAAATCCTTCAAAACATGAATGTCCACGGATTGCCGGCTCTGCCCGGAAAACCCATAGATAGCATATTGATCCCCAATGGCTGAAAGCGCCTCGGACAGTAAGAGTAACCCTTCCTTTTCAATATCAATGACTGGACGAGCGCGCGACCCGATTTGACGGCCGGTCGACCCACTCATGTCCACAAGAAAGGCCACGGCGACCTGACGATCATGTTTCTGGCGAGTGGAATACACCTGATCGGATGGTTCCAACCCATGACGTCGATCCACCATCCAGTTGACTAAGGCATCAAGATCAATATCTTCACCATTGGATTGCCGATTCAGTCGGCGTAAGGCCTCTGGACGAATCGCTTCAAAGTATCGACGAATCAAGCGGATCATAGGACCATAGGTATGAAAGGTCTCATCAACAAAGTCTGGTGAACCTTCCACCCCCGGTTGCTCAAGCACTTGGCACCATTGGGGGCGATAATCACGAACCATTCCATCCCACTCGTCGTATACAAATCGTCCACTTCCCAAAGACGTCCCATGGCGTCCATCTTGTGGTTGAAGATTGGGTTGAAACCATTGCTGCAGAGGAGAAGCCCCAAACAGCGGCTTCTGCGGATCGGTCGGTGTTTGAGATGCCTCAGCGGAGGATTGTTGTTGGCGACCAGATGATGAACGTCCTTCCTTGCCTTCCGAAAGATCTCCGCCTGATTGTTGGCCTCGTGACTCTTGTTCAGACGTCTGCTGATCTTCCGCTCCAATATGATCCGGATTCAACCCCCCCCGGAACTCCCAATTGAGGACTGGCTGATAGTCATCCTCCAAATGTTCAGTCGCTTCATGCTGTTGCCCTGCCTCGGAAGCTGAAGTCTCTTCAGAAAGGTCTTCATGCCGATCCTCTTCTGGATCTTGAACGAACGTCCCAATCCGAGCCTCTAATTCTTGGTATAGACGATCCGCTAGCTCGATCCCGTCATCAACAGTAGCCGTTGGGCGTAGGATCGTTCGCGCAATCGCCCATACCTCATCAATCACCTCTTGAAGACCGGGCCGCGAAAAGTCATCTTTGGTCAGTCCTGAAAAATACAACAGTAAGGCGTCCAACACGATTTCACGTGCGGTCATCCCGTGCGACAACGAGCGGGTCTGAATGGCTTCTTTCGTCAGGATTGCGAGATCTTCCTGCAATCCTGGATATTCTTGTTTGAGCAAAAAATCAATGCGGGCATCTTCTACAATTTCCCATACATCCTGAATAATTTGAGATTGAGGGAAGACCCGAAATAGGTCGCCTAACGTCTGGATAGACTGATTCTGAGTATTTTCTGGTTTCGTATACCGGGCCTTCGCATTTAAAGCCACCCGTTGCAAGACTTCATGCGAGACACGATAGGTCCCAAATTCGACATGCCCCACCTCATGAGCCACCATGACGGTATACCAACGACGATTGCCCTCTTGGGTCGCTGATCGCTTCATCATCAGTGGGAGGTAAATGGTTACGTTCTTCCTGCTCAATTGGGCTCGTTCTGAAATTGCGGACACCACTTTTTGATCCGAGAAGGCGCCATTTTCTGGAAGGGGTTCCAATGTGACTTCTTGCCCACAGAGCGCCATGGCAAACATTTTCAGGGAACGGGCCACCTGCCGGAGGGACACTCCACTCAGAGCCTCTTCCACCACAGCACAGGCCTGTCGTGTCTCCAACGCAAAAAATGCCCGTCCCGCCTCAAGGCTATATTCCAACGCCTCCATCCCCTGGGCAAACCACGCATCAAACACCGTCGTATCTTCAGTTGGACCTTGCAATCCCAGCACTTCGGGAACTCGGCGGAAATAGATCAAGGTTGTCTCAGGATCCTGGCCCGCAATTAATAACCCAAATTTCATGACTCGGATTTTCCATTCTTGGGATGGGAGTCTGGCCAGAATGGTAGGAGCTTCAGCTAAAAACACGATGGCTTGCTCAGGCGAGCCGTCAGCGAGATTCGATCCTAGATCGATCACTCGTCGTTTCACCTCTGGTTCGGCGATCTCCTCAAAAAGACTGGGGCTGGTTCGAAAAAACTCTAACGTACCCACATAGTCAGGCTTCCCCAAACTGTTTTGGACCATCAATTTCATCCCGAATCCAATCCAAGCTTTCGCCCCTTCCAGTGGAATCGCCTTAGCAATGGCTGGACTCTCACGGAAAAATTCATTTCCTAAGACATAGTTCCACCCGGCTAACTCCATCCCGAATGAGGCCCACTGCTGCATGTCTTCTAAAGAATGATCTTGGGACAATTGTGGCAGCACCTTGAACCACTCGTAGGCACATTGTGGGGCGGACTCCGTGGGCCCATCGGCTAATTCCAAGACCTGTGCGAGAAGCTCGTCTCTCTGCTCTATCTGTTCTAAACATCCAAGAATAATAGGGCTCTCTTTAAAATATCGGAGACCTAACGCACCCGTTGCCTGCGCGAGAGTAATGCCAAGATCCAGCCATGGGACGACACTGGCCAGGCATCCCCTCCGTCCAATCTCGCCTAAAGACGAAATCGCCTCTCCTTGTATTTTGAAGGAAACCTCCCCCAATTCATCTAATAATTCTAAAATAGCGCTCTGACATTGTATTTTTGCCAATTGGCTGACCAGATTCTGAGCCGTCGTCAGATCAAGCTGGTCGACTAACAGCTCTTCGAGCCTCTGTGGTTGGGATTGTTGCAACATCACAAACTGAATGAAGGTTTCCGTGACACGTTTAGGTAATTTTATCTATTCAAAAACAACTGGTAAATAAACCTAGACCCAATACCTGTATAAGGCTGGGCATTATAAAAGTGCCCTAGGGGCTTGTAAACCAACACCACATTTAGGATTAGTTATACCCATTGGCTCGCTCCCGACCATCATTCATCAAAGAAAGGTGTCGCCACCACAAAAACCTTCAACGTTTTTTCATTCCACAATTTGCGGTAGACGATCTTGAATGGCTTGAGCTGTCTTACCCTTAATCAAGACCCGCTTCTGCCTTGCACCCTTTCCCGAGAGAATCTGAACGTCCTGTCGTGAGACATCAAAATACTCTGCCAGAAAGCGGCATAACTCAAGGTTGGCCTCCCCTTCGACCGGAGGTGCGGCTAGCCGGATTTTCAGGGCATTGCCATGATATCCCACCATTTCTGTTTTGGAGGCTCGAGGTTGGCAATGGATACGTAGCTCCACATCTCCTAATCGGTCTTTCACACATGAGCTAGCTTGCACTCCGCACTCCTTCCTCATATTTATCTGAATTTGTCCGGCATTTCCTCCATTGAATAAGGACAAAAACAGAAGAAACAGAACCAAGCACAACTGCATAAAATTCACAATAACTTCTTTAACTTCAAATAGTTAGATGAATAAACCATTCGCTTGACAGCACAACGTGTTCATAGTAAACTTATTTAAAGTTGAGAATTATTATCATTATCGAATTAGAAATTCCAACCACACGTAACCATGTACATTTGCATCTGTAAAGGCATTCGGGAATCTGACGTTCAGGACTTGGGAAAAGCAGGAGTGACCTGCCCCAAAAAACTTGCCTCTGCATTGGAATTGAATGACAAGAAGAACTGTTGCGGCCGTTGCATCAAAAATATTTCCAAATTTGTTGAAATCGCCAAGGAAGAATTCTCCTGTACGAGTTCTGCAGTTTTAAGATAACTTCCTGCTCCCTAACAAAAATTCCGTTAGCTCCCCCATCAAAGAAACCCCCTCCTTTTCCTCTTACTTGTCTGCCTTTTGTTTTCCACGACAGCAAATTTCAATTCTATCCTTTGTTCACCTATTTCAATCTCAATCGAATGACTTCTGGGCACCTCTAAAAACCTACGTTTTCCGTAAATTTGGCGCCAGAACCTACTGAAAACATTGAACATGGATTATTGAAATTGAAGTTTTTAGAGGTGCCCTTCTCTAAATTCCCCTTTATTGGCTGATCTCATGATTATTCTGTCCGTCAAGAATCTTATCTAGCCTTTATACGATATTTTTGGAGTTTCTGTGGGTTTATTCCCACTTGTTTCCGGTTAAATGAAACACGATGTCCTATTTTTTTACATAATGGCCCAACCAGCCTTTCCGAGCATGTGCTTGTAAGTATGCGGAACGGTTAATGAATCCAGACAAATTTTGCATTAATATTGCCCAACGGACATCAATTTCACATAGGTTTAATGACCTGCCTTCATAAAACTAAAGATGGCCTAACCATTGCTTACACTCAAACTAGGAATATCTGGAAATTTTCAACGATTGCCATTTGGACTTTTTACTTGAATTTGAACGTGACGAAGGATTATAATTAAAGCTAATTCCATGGAAGGGATTACATTAGGTCAAACCGAGGAGGATACATGAAAAACACATTCTTAAAAAAGGGCCTGTTCCTGCCCCTTTCATTACTGGCAGGTCTCCTAGTCCTGCCATCTATTTCTCAAGCAACGGGAATAGTAGGAGGAAATTTAATCGTACAGAATACCGGAGACGTCACTATCTCATTTGCAGGCAGTAATGCCGGATATACCAGTACACTCTACTTTGGGGAAACTGCTCTCTTCTCAACCAATTCCGGTGCAGGGAGCACGCTTTCTCTTGGAAGCTTTACCGCTGGGACGGAATTAACCTTTCGATTAGAAGTTCAAAACACTGGAAGGGCCTATTTTACAGGAATAGGAGCAAACAATATCGATGGGGTTGCCCATGCAATGGTGGAAACTATCGGTGAAGGTTCGACCATAGTTGGGTTTGAAGATCTCTATGGAGGTGGAGACCGAGATTACAACGATCTTGTCTTCGAGTTCAGTAACACCACGACCGGAGAAAACGAAACTCACGGTAAATTGGTATCCAATCCTGAACCATCGACCATCATCTTATTTGGATCTGGCTTGTTGGGCTTAGGGGCCTGGCGACTTCGCAAAAAACACGCTTAACGTCTAATTTTCCTTCTCATCATATTACGACCCATTCAAGGACCTTGAATGGGTCGTATTTTTTTGTTCACCAAAATACTCATACTTCAAATCGGACAACTAACGTCCCAATTCCCTGCCACCACATCCACACAGCCATTCCTAACAACGCGGTTAAAAAGACCAGCACAGTCCAATCAGCCCACTTCATCTTCCCAGTTACATGAAAAGAGCGATGAGCAGCGGGATGGAAGCCCTTGGACTCCAAGGCCATGGCTAACAGATTCGTTTGACGAAGAGTATGCCCAATGAGCGGCACAACCAATGGCACATATTTGCGAACCCGTTCAATAATAGATCCAGAAGAGATATCCAGCCCACGTGAACGTTGCGCTTGAAGCACCCCAACTCCCGCCCCTAGCAGAATCCCAACCCATCGGAATGCCAAAGAAAATGCGAAGCCAATACGAGACGGCAATCCGAGTTGTTGAGAAGCTTGAGTTAACTCTTCAATAGTCGTCGTCGAAAGCAACCACACGCCTCCCCACACCATGATGAGCAACCGAAGACCCATCCCAAGACCAAATATACATCCTTCCCACGTCACTCCGAGAAATTGAAGCACAAGTACGGGGGTCTTCCCCTCCACAAAAAATGGCCATAATATGATGCTGTAACACACCAGCAGCGCCGCGAGCACCCCTATTTTCTTCACGTTCACCCCGGCCTGGGCGACAGCTAGTCCCCAAGACACCATGGCTAAAACACCCAGCAAATAGCCTGGATGTGAAAAACACAAAGCCAGTATAAAAAAGCCCAACACAACGAGGATCTTCGTGCGCCCATCTAACCGGTGCACCCACGTATGGTGATTTAAATACAGTGAGACTGTCATCACGCTTTTGGCTTCAGCGAAGCTTTCACTTCATTGACGGTTAATAAGGTATGCCCCCATCGTTGACTAAACCGGGAAATGGCAGGAATCTCCAACGATGCAGCACGAACAAGAGCCGAATCATGAAAAATATCTCGAGGCGACCCATCGGCCACAATTTTCCCCCCTTCCATTAAGAGGCATCGTTGAGCATGCTCAGCCACCAATCGCATAGAATGCGTGATCATCACAATGGTATGGCCTTGTCGGTGTAACTCGCAGATCATGGTCATCATCCGATCAGTTTCTGATGCATCCAGACCTGTGGTCGGTTCATCAAAAATTAACAAGGTTGGTCGAGTGGCAAGGATCGAAGCGACAGCCACCTGTTGCCGCTCCCCTTTTCGCAAAGAAAATGGATCTAAGCCACCGTTCCGTTCAATCGGGAGTCCGACAGCTAGTAACGATTCACGAACCCGAACGGCAATCTCTTCTTGTGAACACCCCAAATTTTTGACGCCAAAGGCGACTTCGTCCCACACCGTATCCGCAAAAATTTGATGATCAGGGTTTTGAAAGACCAGGCCAACCCGTTTCGCCAATTCATTCATGGAAGTTATGCCAGTGTCCAAACCTTCAACTAAAATCCGCCCTTGCGTTGGGGCAAGAAGTCCGTTCAACAGCCGCGCCAATGTGCTTTTCCCTGACCCGTTGGCGCCTAACAAGGCCACAAACTCTCCGGGATACATGGCACAGGTGATATCCTGAAGAACGGATAGTTCCTCATACTGAAAGCTCACCCCGTCTATCTGAATAATCGGATCTGTTGGGCCATCTAATGCAGACTCTGGCTTCCCAATCCGCACCGAATCATCAAGCACCTCGGCTGGTGGGTCGATCATCAAATCTAATTCCTCTGCACATGCCCAGGCTTCTACTACTGTGAGCGGTAGCGAATCGTAAGCAAGATCTTCAAAGCATTCCGACAAGGCCAGAGGTCTAATGCCTCGTTGTCTCATCAGGTGCGGATCACGCAACAACATCGTTGGCGACCCCTCCCAGACCATGTTGCCCTCATCAAATACTATGATACGATCAGCCAACGGAAGATCGTCATGATCCTGTTCCGTCATCAACGCACTCAAACCATCCTCTCGCATCCGCCTCAACGTCTGTCGCAATTGTATGCGACTAACGGGATCCAAATCCGAACTGGGCTCATCCAATATGACGAACTGCGGTTCCTGTACCAGAACGGAAGCCATCACGAGCCGTTGACGTTGTCCTCCCGACATCCGCATCGGATCACGGTCAAGATCGACGTCCAAACCAACGGAACGCAGAGCATGGGCAATGCGTCGGTTCATCTCAGAATAAGTAAGAGGGACCTCACGATATTCCAAAGGATACCGCAATTCGGCTCCCACAGTTGTGCCGATGAGTTGGGTGTCAAAATCCTGAAAGACTAATCCCACATGCTCTGCGCGCTTCCAAACAGGCGAGGCCCGCGTGTCTTCACCACATACGTGTATCTCACCGGAAAAGGTGCCAGGAATCATATGTGGAATAAGTCCATTGCAGGCATAGCATAGGGTAGACTTGCCAGACCCACTGCGGCCCAACAACATGACGAATTCACCGGGGGCAATGGAAAACGTGATATTCCGAAGAGCCGGTGTTGTTTGAGTAGCATAGGAAAATGAAAATTCTCGACAAGCTAAGAGAGGCACATTGGTCCGTGGCTCCCTAGCATGATTGATCGAATCATCCTCTACAGAAAAAGCCTGGTAAAAATTGCCCAAGTTCCCTGGGGAGACCAAAGATGGGCGGATGTCTTCATATCGTAGATGCCACCGTTGAACACGAGGATACAGAAATCCTAATAGAGGAGGTCCCAGAAACAAGCCCATCACGATATTGTTAAAGAAAATTGCGGGAGCGAGCACGATAAACGGAAGCAAGCCCAAAAGCTCCACCCCCCACCCAATGACTCCCGCACAGACTCCGGAAGCCACCACGCAGACCAGGCCGTATTCCAAGCCTTGCCGCCACGACTTCACCATCGGGGGCTGCCCCGACGACAACCACCCCAAATTCCCCCACATTAAATACGGAAGATAACCAAAGAGAAAGTTTCCCAAAAAACCAAACACACTGGCTGGGCCCAACGTCCCGAAACAATCTCCGATAATATTGCCAATGCCTGCACCCCAGGCGGCAGCCGGGCCAAACAACAAGGAGGCGACAATAGGTATGGCATTGGCCGGGCGCAATTCCACAAATCCTGGAATGATCGGAATACCGGCTTTGAACGGAATGAGAATAGCGGCGTAAATCGCGGCAATTTGCGCGGTGACCACAATCAACCGTGTGTCTTGCCACACACCGGTTAGATCTGCCCACCAGCGACGGGGATCATACCAAGCAAAATGGGCGTTCATGAAAAGGCGAAGGAAATCCTGGAATTTTTGAAATTACCGAGGTGGGATTGAATGAACATTCAAGTGAGCAAAGGAGGCAGGTCTTGCTGAAACCACGACCTTAGGACTGGACGCAACGAAAACTGGTGTGAGCGTAAGGATAGCCTTGTCGAAACCAATTTCGAAACGATCGTCGCAGCAGCCGGCTGGCAGTCAAAGGGCCACCGCCTTTCACCACATAATGATCCTGATCAAAAAAACGAGCAGAATATCCAGGATAGGTATCTAACGGACGAAAGCCTTCAAACGGATGAAAAGGCGTCGATGTCCATTCCCAGCCATTCCCGACAAGTTGAGCGATGCCAAATGCGCTGATGCCTTCTGGATCGGCCGTGACAGGTTTGGGATCCCAAGCCTGGAAATGAAAATTACCACAAGCCAGATGGATAGAATCCGAACCCCATGGAAATGGCTGATCCACGCCAGCTGGAGTGCCATACGCCGCACGATGAAATTGTGCTTCGGTTGGCAAGGCTAGCCCTTTCCAAACAGCATAGGCCTGAGCTTGTTGATGGGTCACATACACTGGCCACGAAAATGGTAACGGCACAAGTTGAAACATTGTCTCCAACATCCACTGATTGCCTTGACGTTTCCAGAGCACAGGAGGCGTTCCTCCCTCATTCACAAATTGCAGATATTGTCCATTGGTCGTTTTATACCGACTCATCGCAAAGGCGGGAACAAAAACCTCATGTTCTCCAAATTCATTGTCCCAACCAAACCCCTCCTCGCGACAACGACCTAAACGGGCCGACCCTTCTGGGATCTCTATCATTTCTTCAGAAGGAGCCTGTCCATGTAAGGAGAGCGGTGCGGAAAGAGGCGTCTGTTTATCACTGGAATCCAAATGATGCAATAAATACGCAGTCGTTTCGACATGCATGAGACGATGTTCAATCGCCACATAAACCATCTCTTCTGGTACATGGTCTAAGATCTGATCAACTTCTTGCCTGACCCGTGTATTGTAGCCTTCCACTTCACGGATTGTTGGCCAATCAGAAGGTGTATCGTTGGAAGCCGCACCCACCGCCGGATCAATCCCCGCCTCAAATAATTGGTCAAATGAAGAATGAAATGCAGGCTTACCCAATGTCCAGCGACACAATTGGTTCCAGTCAAACGCTTCGAGATGTCCCAAATAAAAAATCAACCGATGCCGTTCAGGAATGGGACGGGCATACATGGCTTCTGGGCTAATCAGAGCAAACAGACTGTCCGTCCGTCTCCGAGCTTCCTCCAATTCTTGCTGAAGACGAGAACATAATGTCGTCATGGTGGACCTCACTTGTAAATACGCAAGGATGAAAAATGAAAAGTCTGGGTACCAATAAAATAGCCCCATACGGGGCTACCGACACTATACCGAAACTGAACCCATTCGAAAAGTTCACAAGAATATTTTCAACAGGAGAGCCATGCGGCCATCCAGCAGTAAAATACCGGATTCGTCTTGTTGGCATTCTTGGCTGGGCACGATAGGGGTTCCTTGTTATTCTGAAAACGTTCGCAATGTAAGGAATGATCACCCCGACCTCATGAGGAATCTCCGTGACACACACGTGGGAGCTCGAAGCCCGGCAACTCAGCAAACGATTTCCTGACGGCACCGATGCGCTTCAGGATATCAACTGGGGAGTCAAACAGGGCGAAACGATGGCCCTCATTGGCGAAAGTGGATCTGGGAAAACCACACTCCTGCGATTACTGAATCGTCTCGCCGAACCTTCTTCAGGCGCCATCTTCATTCAAGGCCATCCAGCCACGAACCAAGATCCCATTGCTCTTCGACGACGGCTCGGGTACATCCCCCAAGATGGAGGACTGTTCCCGCACTGGACCATCCGACATAACGTCTGTTTGGTCCCTCAATTATTACAATGGCCCATTGAGCAACAACAGGATCGCTTCAATACCTTACTCCCTCTCGTCAATTTAGATCCCACACTCATAGCCGACCGGTATCCCATTGAATTATCTGGAGGACAACGCCAACGGGTGGCTGTCGCCAGGGCCTTAGCCGCTGATCCGCCTATTGTCTTGCTGGATGAACCGTTTAGCGCATTGGATCCCTTGACTCGTCATGAATTGCACGAACAATTTCTCGTACTCAAATCCACGCTCCAGAAAACCATGGTGGTGATTACCCATGACTTGTCAGAAGCCTTTCGCTTAGGAGATCGCATCACCGTGTTAAAAGATGGGCACATTCATCAAGTGGGTACTCCACAGGAACTCAAAGACTCACCTTCCACTCCCTATGTCACCTCCCTTATTGAACATCACCTGGCATCACGACGTTAAAATGAAACCTTCACTGTTTGACAACCCTGACGTTCGTGCATGGCATGTTCGATGGGTAAAGAGAAGCGTATTGAGTGCATTGGTGTTCTTGATCTGCGCAAGTACAGCTCTGGCTTCATCCGGTACAACAATCATTGTGGGTTCAAAAAACTTTTTAGAAAATCGCCTCCTCGCGGAAATGTTCGCACAACTGATTGAAACCCAAAGCACCTTAACCGTCGAACGACGATTTGGCCTCGCCGGCACACAAATATGTTTTCAAGCCTTAACCTCTGGTGGCATTGACCTCTATCCAGAATATACCGGTACGGGTCTCGTCACCATTCTCGGTGAACCGGCGATGCGGGATCCGACGGCGGTGTTAAACCGAGTACGGAGTGAATTTCGAAAACGGTGGAACGTGTGGTGGCTCGCACCACTAGGATTTGATAATTCCTATGCCCTGGCTCTACGGGAAGATCGTGCGCAGACTCTCAATATACGCACCATTACGGACTTGGTTGGGATTGCTCCCCAATTGAAAGCTGCATTGGGTTACGAATTCATCCAACGGGCCGATGGGCTGCCTGGACTCAAAAAAATATATGGGCTGCAATTTCGAGAGGTGGTTGGAATGCAGCAATCCTTAAAATATCAAGCCACAGAAAATGGCGATGTGGATGTGCTGGACGTCTATACCACGGACGGTCGATTGGCGATGTACGACTTTCGAGTATTGGAAGACGACCGTCAGTTCTTCCCGCCATATGACGCGGCCGCGCTGGTACGAGGAGAAACCTTGCAGCAACATCCTGAATTGGGATCGATTCTTAGCTTACTCACGAATGCCCTCACTTCTGAACGCATGCGGACATTGAATTTACGCATTCAAGAACAGGGAGAAGCCATACCCAGAGTCGCGCACGAAGCCCTACGTTCTCTGAATTTAGTCCAGGAGGAGCTGAAGCCAGATACCTTCACCACACAGAAATCCACATCCCTCTTCTCCTATATGTGGGAACGGCGCGGAACGCTGCTAGTGAGGACCGGAGAGCATTTGGGGTTGGCTGGGTTAGGGTTGCTGCTGGGTATCATCTTGGCCATTCCCCTCGCATTCATACTAGAGCGTTGGCGAACAGGCGCCGAAACAATGATCCGCCTCATCGGGATGTCGCAAACGATTCCCTCAATCGCCTTATTAGCATTTATGATTCCGCTTTTTGGCGTGGGGCCACTCCCTGCCATCATGGCCTTATGGATTTATTCCCTCTACCCGATTGTACGCAATACCTTTTCAGGCTTACGCGATGCCGCACCATCTGTCGTCGAAACCGGTCGAGCCCTCGGAATGACCGAATGGCAAATCTTGCGATCCGTTCGCCTTCCACTTGCGGCGCCCACCATCATGGCTGGCATTCGAACAGCCGCGATATGGACGGTGGGAACCGCCACACTCGCCGCATTTATCGGGGCAGGAGGATTGGGTGTCCCCATTGTCTCAGGCTTGCAATTAGCCAATGTGAACATCATTCTCTCCGGAGCAATCCCCGCCACAATCTTGGCGTTGATGGTGGATGGCCTCTTAGGGTGGATTGAACAACTCGTTCGCCCACGAGGCCTGGAAGCGTCACAATAATCCAACAGATAAAGATTCTTTATTCTGTCTCATTCACCTTTTTTTCTGTCTCACTCCATCACCGCCATTTGGTTGCATAGACTGAAGATGATCGGTATAGTGGTTCTACTTATACGATACCTCATGCTTCTTTAGTTCCATCCTGGTGATTCTTTCTTTTCCCTTTTCATGTTACATGGGCTATTTGATAGTGATGGTATCTGACACGTTCATCACGATCCAGCGTTAGATGTAGTGATCCAACATTGTTTGTCTGTTCTTGAACCACGGAGGAATGCATGAATTCCAATACTGAGACTTCGATAACGATTGACGTACCGTTAACACGAGAAGATCCCGATACCCTTGGAAATATTGTGAAAAATGGCCTCCTTGCCAATCCGAGAACACTCCCTTCCAAGTTATTTTACGATGAACGCGGCTCGACCCTTTTTGAACAAATTTGCGATTTGCCAGAATATTACCAAACGCGAACCGAGCACCAATTGCTTGTCACATGGGCCGACGAAATCGTTGAACTCAGTGGTGCTGAGGAACTCGTGGAATTAGGTTCGGGGGCCGCAACAAAAACTCGTGTCTTGTTGGATGCCATGACTCGGGGCGATCAATTGCGCTATTTCGTACCATTTGATGTGGATGAAACCATTGTTCGCCGTGTCTCGGAAGAACTCGTGCAGGAATATCCAGGGCTTCAGATTCATGGTGTCGCCGGAGATTTCTTAGTCCATCTTGAGCATATTCCGGAAGGCGGGAAACGGCTGGTAGTCATTCTTGGTGGGACAATCGGCAATCTTCCCACGATTGCCGCTGAAGATTTTTTAACATCAGTGAACACAGAAATGGCCTCAGGCGATTTTTTCTTATTAGGCGTGCAACTCATTACCGACCCCAGCCGCTTAGAAGCTGCTTACAATGATCAACAAGGCATCACCGCCAAATTCAATAAAAATATTCTCCGTGTGCTTCGAAACCAACTGGGTGCCCAATGCGATCCAGCTAATTTCCACCATGTGGCACGCTACAACCCAGAAGCCCACCGCATTGAAATGTGGCTGCGATCTACCCAGGAACAAATCCTCAACATTCCAGATCTTGACCTTTCTGTGTCGCTCAAAAAAGACGAAGAAATTCGCACAGAACTCAGCGCCAAATATGATCATCCTTTGGCTGAGGATCTCCTCAATACGTCGGGATTCGAGTTGGTCAAATGGTACACCGATCCCGACCAACTCATCAGCCTCGCACTCGCGAGAAAACCCTAGACACATTTCGCGCTTTATCGAGAGAGCACAAGAAGGGTCAAACGGCAATTTACTTCTGATGCGAAGAGGTGGGATTGGCACAGGCTCCGGTATGGCCTACCTGAATGTTCTGAAATTCGTGAATTAAGGATGGAAGTGTTTCACTGTCGTGAGACCGCAAAGATAACAGACTTAACAAGCCTAAACTGTTTTGGTAATAGTCCTCTGAATCTTGAAAATATCGCCCATCTTCATGAAACAAACTCTGCACCTTGTGTAAAACATCTGACGTCAGCGGCGAATGTATACTCTGTAACGCTGGCAACGCCATTGCGTAGGCCGCGATGTGTTCTTCTGATGTGAGAGGCATGCCTTCCAGATTATATTCCAGAAAAAATCGTTCTCCTCTCAGCTTCCATTCCCGTTCAAAAAAGTTGGCAATGTCACGCACATAGCCTACACCACAATCCTCTTTTCCCCACAACACATCAAGCGCCACCCGCCAAGGCATTCGAACGGCATCCCAAGTCATATTCTGAGAAAATCCCTCCACAGTGCTGAGATTACCGACGAAATCAATACCAATCCAATCGGGAACTAACCCTGGCTGGATAGCAATGGCTTCCTGATGTGACAAGCGAGATAAGAACGTATAGGTACTTCGCAACAGCTCGTCCCATCGGTTATCACCAGTCATTGAAAAAAACAACCGGAAATGAGCTGGGGAAAAATAGGAGGGATTCAGAGGATGAACGCCTACACCCAAACGCCAGTTACCCGGCAAGAGATACCGTTCATTTCCAATGACCTCTGTCTCTAAATCCAAAATATCTTGGAGAAGTAAGCGGGCCTGCCCATTATACGTTTCATCTTTCCAGCGTGCATGAGCAAAAAAGAGGGCTAAGGCCATATCCACCTCTGCATCTGCTGCGCTGTTCCAATCCGTCACGCCCTTATCCATTTCCCAATGCCAAGCCAACAAGTGATCACCAAATTTTTGGAATCGAGAGAGATGTTTGGTCGTCCAATTCAACACACGATCAAATGTCTCTCGATCATCCAACGCCACCGCCATAAGCAGGGCATAGGCCTGCCCCTCGGACACCGTATCGTCTTCATTCGAGGGACGAACAACACGTCCATCAGCATCGATAAAACGCTGTTGATAGCCTTCCCAGGCCAAGGGGATGAGAGTGTTAAGGGGTAGCATAGATCGTGATGCTTGGCAGCCCGTGAACTGCAAGGGAATCAAAAAGAGCAGAAAAAACCATAATACTCTGTAGCATGTCACGATGGACAAAGGGGGCCAAGCAGAGAGAAAACGAACATGCATGAGTCAGGCATAGGCTATGACATCATAACGTCAGCAGAAAAGACCGACGGTCACAATTACAAATGACATTGCAGAAATCCATTCACAGAATCTTGGTCGACCACATCAGCACGAATAATCATGCCAACGGCATGGAGATGGCACCGCTTGGTGATCGCATAGGCAAATGACGCCGATACTTGATGATAAAGATTATTTTCATCATCTACGGAAAATCCATAATCCAATGAATAGGCATTCAGGGCTGTTTTGGGGAGATACACCGGACGTATCGGCCACCCTAAATATTGCGCGATGTCGGTCCCAGAATATCGATTCCTCATCGGCGACTCTCCATGATGTTCCTTACGCCCAGGGAACCCGAAAAAATGTTGCCACCCCATCGCAAAGGTATTCTTGGCAAAGAACTCTGGAGAAAAATAGACGCTCTTTTCATCAAACCCAAACGTATCTAATTGATATGTGACCCGTAGAGGATGAGGAAACGGCAGCAAGCTGTAGGTCCCGGAAAATTGTCCGTTCACATTCCAATTACCGTCAGAATAATCCCAATAGCCAGCTCCTGCAGTGAATTCCAATTCTCGAGTGATCTGATACTCCGCGCCAACCGCGTACGTATGATACGAAAGATTTTGCCGAATCGTTGCCGCATTTTGCCAAAGATCTTGCCTGCCAGTTTCCACACGCCCCTTCACGCCAGATTGCCATTCATATGACACACCTGCCCCAAAATTCACATTGGATTTGTTGGTGCCAGAATAGGTCAGACCACTGACATATCCATCAACATGCCAAAACGGCGAAGGGGAATAACGCGCCATGACCCGTCCAATATTGGCAGAAGAAGGCTGACCGGGAATATCGAAATTCACCCATTGAAAGCCCACACCAGCCCAAAGATCTTGCGAAAAGAGCGCAAAAACTTCGGCTGTCACCGGCATATATTTCGTCAATAATGAACCATCAAATCCATCCATTTTCACGTAGCCAATCCCAACCGTGACTTGAGGCCGCGCAAATAGGTTCGTCAAGTCTAACGATTCCCTCGCAAGGTGATGTCCGGGATTTCCGGCCAGCAGCCTCCGATAGTACGGGCGACTATCCTGGAATCGGAACCGCGAACTGTGTAGTTGTCCGAGATCGCTCAAAGCCTCTTCATGCTGAGGCCAAATTTCTAGGACTTCTCGATTCCGTTGCAAGGCCAACCGATCGTGTCCTTGCCAAAACCGCCGCTTGCCTTCGAGCTCTAACCGAACGACCTCTTCATAGGGATACTGTGCCAGTATGGCGTGATATTCATTTTCGGCTTCGTCAAATTTCGATTGCCATCCAAGAAATCGTGCCTTTTCAGCCAAGACCGCCACATCATACGGCTTGAGAACCAAATACCGATCATACGCATCAATCACGGATTGAGATTGATGCATCGCTCGTGATTCATGATCCTGCACCAGACTTCGAGCCAATCTCAGAACGAATTCCGGACGTTGAGGATGTTCCTGAGCAAGAACCTGATACCGTTCCACAACCTCAGAATTGCGTTCTAACTGACTCAACAAAGAAAGATAGCTCAACCGAGCATCGATACTGTTGACATGGGCATCAAGACCTCGACTCTTCAGCTCAGCTTGAAGCATTGTTTGATATCGCGGGTTGGTGCCTTCGGCATGAACCAGAAGACCAGCCAAAGCTGGCCAACCTTCTTCTGGACAATGAGCAACTAATTGGTTCAGCGCGTTTCGGGCCTGTTCATCTTTCCCAGACATTGCCAAACTCGTAATCGCGCCAATCTGGGCGTGCGTATGGGCAGTATCCTGTCTCACAACCTCAGAGAACACCGCTGCCGCATTCGAAGGCTCTCTCATCTGTTGATAGAGAGACCCTTTTTCAAACATGGCGGGAACCTGCTCTAACATTGACTTCGCCTCAGCATCGTGGCCTTGATGGACATGAAGGCTTGCAAGAGCGATTTGAAGATTCACATCCTGAGCCTGCTGATCCCGAAGTGGCAAAAGACGGTCTAGGCCATCTTTCGCGCGGCCAGTCCGAATCATCGCACCAGTCCATTGCGATAACACCGCAGCAGAAATTGGCATGTTCCAAACAAATGGGTTAGACGTCGCACGAATGCCATGCAGATCCTCAAAGCGAGCCAACTGGTGTTTGGCACGAATAGCTTCCGCTGGACTCTTGACCACATCTCTCCACCAACGTTGTCCTTGAGGAGATATTCTAGAATGCTCTGATTGCTGAACCCGATCATGCAACTGGTGATTCAAATAGACGGCTTCTAAGACATCTGGTTCTTCTTGGAGCACCTGTGCCATCACTTCCCACCCTTTATCCCATTGACGCTGGTGCATGAGCACTTCGACAAGCGCCAGTCGCGCGTCGAGATCCTCTGGAAATTGATCGAGCACTGCCTGAAATGCAGCGGCAGCTCTCATGTCATCATGTTGACCAACATAGGCATAGGCCAATCCCATCATGGCGGCATAGTGACGAGGTTGGGCGGTGATCAATTCAGCAAACTGAGATTCAGCAGAAAAGTATTGTCCCGTGATATTGAGAAGCTCTGCTTGTGTCAAGGCACGAAGCGATTGCTCGTTAATCTGCGAAAGACCGTTGTATGCCGAAGAGATGCGCCCCTGCCGCGCCCACAACAACACCTGATGCTTCTGGACATACGGATCATTAGGAAATCGTTGAGCAAGATCAGGAAGAGAGCGACTGGCTGACTCCAGATCTCCGCGTGTCAAGGCCACATTCACCAACCCCATGCGACTCTCTTTGTCCACTGAGGTATCGAGCAGAGTCTCATACAAGCGCTGGGCCTGGGGCAGGCGTCGTCGAAGAGCATAATAATTGGCTAATTGAGCCTGCACAGACTCATCGCTCGGAAATTTCTCTAACAGCGCATCAAGTTCTTCATTGGCTTTCTGGAAACGTCTTTCAAGTAACAAAACGTTGACCATTTGCACATGTGAGCGAAGACCATCCGGACTGTCTGTACCACTCCTCTTTAAATGGGTGTACCCTTCTTCCCGCGCTCCTTGCTCGATCAGCAACCAACCCAACTCTTGATGGCCCTCAGAAACATCGGGGTGCCGCTCCACCAATGTCCGATAGCGTTCCATCGCTTTGTCCCGATGCCCCGCTTTCAGGGCATTACGAGCTGCCAGAAGCATGATCTCTGCCTCATCAGAAAAGGACGCCTCTTCTGCACCAACAACCGAGACTCCCTGGAGGAGAAGAAGGAAGAACCCCAGAATAATGCCAATACCTGATTTCATCGCTCGTTACTTTTCTCCCATCAAAATCGCTAAATGCTTTTCGGCTTCTTCATATTTTCCTTGGTTGTGCAAGGCCACCGCGAGCTGCTTCCGTAATTCACGATCTTGAGGAGACAGGCGGACTAGCTTCGTGAGCACTTCATATTCGGACTTCTGATCTTTGGCTTTTCGCACTCCTTCTAACCGTCCACGAAGGGCATCGACATTATTTGGGTCAGCTTTCAATACCGATTCAAACGCTCGTTGACCTTCCTGATACTTTCCAGCCTTGAGCAATACCCACCCAAACTCCGATTGGGCCTTCACATGGGTACCCGGCATCTTGAGTACCTTCTGGTACCGATCGATGGCCGTGTCATATTTTTTCGCTTTCGCCGCATTACGTGCGCCCATCAACATCATAAACTCATCATCCAAACCCTTAGCCATCACCATGTTAAGGCCGCTCGCCACACCCATCGCCATCACGAGTACCCCAACTCCTACCCATACGGTGAAATCCCTGAATCGATTTGTTGTGTTGTTCATTTGCCCTCTCGCTCCTCTAAGAGAATTGAAAAATGGGTTTCAGCTTCTTCATACAGACCCGCATTGTGTAATGCTAAAGCCACTTGAAACCGCAACGAATGGTCTTTCGGATTTTTCAGTAACACACTCTGACTGATTGCCCGTGCCTCATCATTCTTCCCTTGATGAACCAAGGCCTCAGTGAGGCGCATAACCATCACAGGGTCTTGCACCCACGCTTCTTGCCTTTCAAATGATTCATACATCTCCATGACATCCTGCTTGTGGACAGACGCCGGAGAGCGAAGAAGCTCCGCTCGGACAATGTCGTCATGATTGACGATCAGAAATGCACCCCAAATCAGTCCCAGATACACCAACCCGCCCATGAGCAACACCCACCGATTTCTCAGAAGGGCTATGGCGGGCGCCATCATGCTAACACCCCATTTTTTTGAGGTGGCATAAATGGGAGTAAAGGATGGGCAGGATCTTCAAGCACGTCGACGAACTGTGCTCCAATCAAGTTGGCATAGCCTGGAGGGATGCTTATGCACGTGCGAATATCGATCTCCATTTTGATCCCGCCTTGATGCGTGAAAATTTCAATAGAAAGACGTTGGCCCACCTCAAAGGAATAATGAGAGGTAAACGCGATACCGGTCGGACTCAAATCATTGACGACCGTATAAAAAGAAAAAACCCCAGTGATCTGGCATGGCAAGGTCACAAGTCGACGACGCGCCCGACTTTGAAACCGCTGTCGGTTCGCATACCAATTGGCCAATGCTTGCCCCCAGGAATCCCGTTGCGCATAGTGGTGAAGATAGCGCGGCAACACCAAATGAAAGCAAAATTGATGAATAATATCCCTGTCTATCTGGGTTAATGGGTCAAAGCGAATACCATAGGAACGGAGCGGTTGCGGAAGAGGCTTCCCGGCTTCCTCAGTTAAGCCATACACCACTGCCCCTTGCACACACACCACATTCGGCCCTAAATGCAACTTGAGAGACAGGGGTTCTCCAAGATGCAGAACTTCAAATGTCTCCAAGGATACCCCGGATTCATTTAAATCTTTACTTACGACAAGGTGAGACCCAGTGGCATTGGTCATTTCAATGGGAATGGCTCCTATAAATCGAAACGTTTGGCGGTCATACCAAGTCCTCGTGGTTTTCCTAATCACCGCGACGGCCAGACTGGCATTCGTCCCCGTCCAAAATATGCCAATGCTGTACACTAAATAATCCTGCGTAATGCCGTAATACAGATTCAACACACCCCACCACATGCCCGCAAGACACAATAAGGCCAGCCCCACTTGAGGCAGAATGGTGGTGAGTTGCACCCCTTTACTGGGCCCTTTCGGAGTCACTACAAATTTCGATTTGAATCGCAAGAAACTTTTGACCACGGCTTTGACCAGCACAAAAAAGTTGGTCATGTTGTAGAGATTATTAAATCCAATCCTGCCATACCCTTGGCTGACATATTTAAAGCCCCCCACGAGGACCACAAGATAGATCAGGTACACCAAGAGAAATTGCCAATTAAACGGATCAATAGGATACCATCCCGTTAAGAGCATGATCGCCGGGGTGACAAAATAAATGGTTTCCGGAATACCGACGAACCATCCAAACACCGTGGCAAAAAAGCAGATGCGTTGAGGAATCGTGAGGCCTTTTTTGGTCAGAGGGTTTTCCGTAAACAGGAGATTAATATTGCCTTCGGCCCATCGAAGTTTTTGCAAATGATATGAAGCCAAATCCGTGGTGGCCAACCCGTTGGACAGCACCTCATTGTGATAGGCTCCCTTCCACCCTTTGGCATACAACCGCACACTGGTCTCCACATCTTCCGTAATGGTCCCGGTCGCAAAACCTCCAATCTCTTCGAGGGCTTCTCGTCGAATCACGGCAGAAGTCCCGGCAAAAAATGCCGCATTCCAATAGTCTCGCCCTGGCATAATGAAACGGTAAAACGCATCTTGCTCGTTCCATTTGTCCCGTTTTTTCGAATTAATCCAAAATTGGAATGAATCAACGTTATAATAATTATGTGGCGTTTGAACAAACGCCACTTTCTGGTCCTGGAAATAGCCTAGCGTCCGCTCTAAAAATGTAGGATGCGGGACATAATCCGCATCAAACACGGCCACGAATTCCCCATCCGTTAAAGACAGTGCATGATTCAGGTTCCCAGCTTTTGCGTGAGTTGGTTCCTCCCGCATGAAGTAGCCACATCCCAACTCTTGGGCCAGATGTAATAATTCGACACGATTCCCATCATCTAAGAAAAAGACCTTGACAGGATAGGCCATGACCAAACAGCTAATGGCCGTTTTTCGTAAAAGAGCGAGATCCTCGTCGTAGGTAGGAATCAGGATATCAACCGTTAAATTTCGAGGGGGAGGGGGAGGAACTCGCGCAACGGGGTTCCATATTTGGAAAAAATATAGGCCCAATGCCAGACAGGCATGCATTTCCGCATATAAAAAGAGGAAGGAAAAACCCAACGCTTCCGGATTTAATGTATAAAGAACACGATACCCCAGATAGAACATGTACATAGCTAGCACCCCAACCATGACAAACTGCCTGGTCGTAAGATCGAGCTTCACGATAAACGGTGAACGAGGAGGCGGGGCGGGGGACCTAGGCAGTAAATTGTCCAACTCGGGTTCTTGAGCGACTCCTGGAGAATCAAGGACTGCAGATTTGTTCATGGACATATGCTCAGCAGAAAACACCGACATCCTCCTTCCAGCAACGTACTTGCTCCAAAACAAGATCAACCACAAACGACGTCGCATCGCTAAACGACGCAGAAAGACGCCATTACTGACAAAGAGCATCCATGGTCAGCCCCTTGCCGATCAGTTTTGGGCCTGCATGGTCATTGCAGACCATTCATTCTTGTTCTTCGGTGCTCTGAGTCAGAAAATGTAGTTAGTCGTTGTTTCAGCAAGTCTGTGCGTGGCAAGAAACAGAACACAGCAAATCCAACTCACTCAGAGGAAACGGGCGACCAGGCAAGGATTTTTGGGGAATCTTTCAGGTAAGCTGAGGCAGTTTTTTTGAATGGCGCTCTGCCCGGAATAAGGAATACGAACAAGAGAATGACATGATCTATCTGAATGTGGCAGGACTTTCTCCCTTCAACCAGGCCGTGCAAAAAGAAGTCGCCACAACCCTCAAAGAATTTAGTCGCCTTCTCTACTCCGAGGAAGGCATTCAGTATTATCGTAAGACCCTTCAACACTGCCGACAGGATCTCGCACAATGGCTACAAATCAAGGATTCCCAACGTATTGCTTTTGTGCCCAATGCCACCACAGCTAGCTCACTCGTCTTATCACGTATCCATTGGAAATCAGGAGACCATGTCCTCACCACCACCCATGAAAACTCGACGGTCCTCAAAGAAATCTTGGCCTTACAACCGAAAGGCGTCCAGATACATAGGCTC
The DNA here is from genome assembly GCA_965248225.1 of Nitrospirales bacterium. Classification (GTDB taxonomy): domain Bacteria; phylum Nitrospirota; class Nitrospiria; order Nitrospirales; family UBA8639; genus Nitrospira_E. Next base: position 186,038 of record CBDFIV010000015.1, on the reverse strand, counting down.
GACCCCAGTTCCCCAGCTGAATTTGAAGCAGAAATTGAACAACTTTTAAAAACAACACAGGTTCGAGCCATCGTCATCAGTCATGTCTCACATATCGACGGTCGAATATTCCCCATCGAACGAATCTATCAACTGACCCGGAAGCACCGCGCTCTCCTGGTTATCGATGGCGCTCAAGCGGTCGGACATATTTCCGTCAGTTTCCAGGACTGGCAACCCGACGCGTACTTTTTCCCGGGACATAAATGGTGCGCAGGGCCTATGGGCACAGGCGCACTGATCCTGGGAAAACCATTTCTCATTCCCGAGATTATTGGTCACCATGACGGGAAAGAAATCCGTCAACCGCCTTGGTGGAACTTTGAACGTGGGACACAGAATATTGGATTGATCGCCGGCTTTGCCAAAGCCTGTCGGATCAAACAACAGGATGGACTCAGCACTACCCAGTTGGAACAAATTGGAAAGGAAGTGCGACAGAAATTATCGAAAGTTTCTCAACTCAGAATTTTGGAATGGGATGGACCACATAGTCCCGGGATATTGTCATTGACCTCCCAAGAGAAGCAGCCAGAGGGACAACTCCCGTCCAACGGACACGGCATCTCCTGGAAAACATTCCCATTACCCAACCAACAAGGGCAAACAGGAATTCGACTATCTTGGTCTTCCAACATTTCCAAACCAGATATAGAATCTCTCCTCACTTTTTTCAGGAAATGACTTGGGAAAACAAAGAAGCCTCTTACAAGATGACGAAAAAAAGGCCATCCAAACTTGGATGGCCTTTTTTCGATTTCCCCTAGCTCTGTGTTTTTATGGGTGAACGAGAACATTCACGGAAGCGGCCAGTCCAATCGGCGACTGGCTGTTGGACAAGCATAGTTTCAAGGGGATTGTCGCCTTCAGAACTATAAGGTGGGATTGGACCGAACTCTACGTTTTGTTCTCCACCCGGAAAAGCGCTGCCACTATCCTGTTGCTGATAGGCATCCTGAGAATACGGTCTTTCAGCCGACGGGGCATTCTCATAGACGGCTGGTTCGCCTGTCGATTCATCCGAAACGGTGATCAGCCCTCTCGTCATCTCCCCGATTAATTCATTTCTGAGACTGACCAATTGCGCCATCGGCTTCCCAACAATCACACCTTGGTTCAAACCAGATTCCCCTGATGAATTCACCGATTGCCGAATGCCCCTCGTGAGCTGGCGGTCCGTACTGGCAAAAACTCGAATCGTATCCACGCCAGGAGGATTGGCATAGTTCCAATGAAAACCCGCACAATCAAACAAAAGACTGGACTGAAAATCGACGGATTGGAGCGTATCAGAGAAAACCTACGACAAGAATAATCGAAAATTTCTAAGGGCAGAAGCTTGGAATGGATCACAGAGGCCAGGGATTTTGTCTTTGACGTATCTCGATAAGCAGACCGAATCCCGTCTTCAAGAAAAGCCCTTCACCATGGCTTGGAAAACCTTCGCATCCACAGGGAACCCTTCACGAAACAGCATCCGCTTGTCTTGGATCGACCAACATGTCAGAAGCAGATCTAGAATCCTTTCTCACTCTCCTTCGCAACATTTCATGAAAGGACAGGGAAGACCATCCAAGCTCTAGATGACGTTCTTCTGGTTTATCTTAGCCCTTGGAGTTGGACGGTGACGGAGGCCGTCGTCCAATCAACGACTGATTGTTCCAATGACATGATTTGAACACGATCCGTTGTTTCAGGCATCTGAATGGACATGGGATCCCATCGCTTACTCAAATAATCCTTATATTATCGAAAAAGATACAACTTTTATTGAATCTCTGTTAATAATTTCTCAAATTCTCTTGTCTTTTGTCTCATCATTAAAACCGATCAAAACGCCAAATCATCTTTCTATACTTCACTTTCTTCAGCCAACAAGGTTCAGAAAAGCCTGTGCGAGGAGACAACGCCAACAATGGCATTGTCTTTGCTTATTTACGAAACAAACCAATTTTTCCTGATGAAAACGGCCATTTTGAAGACAATCCCCCACATCATGATGTGGGAATGGAACACTTCCTTAAAAAAGTCTTGCTTGCGATGGTAGAACAGCCAACAAAACCCGTCCCAACAAACCTTCCCACTTGGTGGCACCGAGGTCCGTCTGGGCTAGTCGAGGAATGGGAAACTCGTGTTTCAGAGGAAGAAATCGCTCGCCGGCAAGATCGGTGGCGATCCGTTGGCTCTCCAAGACTCAACTACGCTCCTAAGACATCAACACCACAATCCTGACCTTCACGCTTTCAAAACCTTTCGGTCTTCTATAAAAGTTCTTGTTGTCTCCCTTGCTTCTATCCAGACGGTACGCTTGCACCGACTCCACTCTATTGAGTCATTCACTGGACTCGTTGCAGGCAAAGCGTTCAAGGTTCAACCAGTCCCTTCCCACTAGAACGTTCTCTCCAATCGCTCCTCGAGGCGCTTGAGGGCCATTTGTGTTTCCCTCAAATCTTTGAGAATTTCTTTTTGCGTGACGGGTCCTTGAAGTTCTGCGAGTCGTTCGGCTTTCGCTTCATCCAAATTATTGATCACCACGGCAATGAATAAATTGACGACCACAAAGGTGCCCAATATGACAAAGCTCACAAAATACAGCCAAGACAAATAATGGAAATCCATGGCGGTATACATGACATCCGTCCAATCTTCCAAGGTCACCACACGAAATAGGGTCAAGAGCGAAATGCCCAATGATCGCCAATGCGTGGGGTCATGTTCATGAAACAGCTGATAGCCGGTGATGGCATAGATATAAAAAATCACGCTCATTAAGGTCATCACGTGCATCATGCTGGGAATGGATCGCACCAAGGTGGAGACGATCAATCGGAGTTCCGGAATCGTCGAAACCAGACGAAGCACCCGCAACAAACGCGCCAACCGCGCGATCATGGCAAACTCACCTGTGGCAGGAATCAAAGAAAACACAATCACGGAAAAATCAAACACATTCCAGCCATCCTGAAAATAGCGTTGAACCTGTGGCGCCAACGCCAGCATTTTCAGCACGGCTTCCAGAATAAAAATTCCCAGAATCACGTGATTTCCCAAATGCATGAGGTGCCCATAGTGCTCTACCAGGGACGGTGACGTTTCCATGCCCAGAATGACCCCGTTGATCAGAATAAAGGCAATGATCACACGCTCAAACCATGGGGCGCTGACAATCTGATTCATTCGATTGTTCATCGTCGGTTGCTCACAGACTCATGGTACGCGCTCATCCTAGAATCAGGAAGAAAACGAGCACCAATGAAATAATGTTAGAAAATGGGAAAAATGCGCACGGTGAGGAAGGAGTAGCACATCTCCGCGTGGAGCTTCAACTCCCCGATGTTTGCAAATAGCCCCGTAGCAGATCTCGGCGTGCGACAATGCCGATAAGATTCCCCACATTGTCCAAGACCGGCACGCGAATAAGATGATTATTTTGCAAGACGTCGATCAATGTCATCACGTCCGTATCTTTGGTGACCGAAATCGGATTGGCCGTGAGAATATCTCCAGCCGTCACATCTTCTAATTTTTTCCCTTTGCGAAGCGCCCCCAGCAAATCAAACTCTGACACGATTCCGACCAGTTTATTGGAAGAATCGACGATAGGCACAGACCCAAACCCTTCCATCATATAGGACGCCAACATTTCGGCTCCGGTGTCTTTCGTCGCACTTTGCACCTGTGTCTCCATAATCGACCCGACGGTTAAATGTCCAAACTTGCTCTCTCGCAAAGCAGAACGTCCCTCAACTGTGGCATTCATACGAAACCTCCTCAATAGCCGGCAAGCTCAGCAGATTCGCTCGCGTAGGCTTTGGCCAATAATGTCGCTAAAAACCAATGGATTGCTCAAGACGGTGTTCTAATATGGGATCGGACTTCATCGGCCGTAACTTGAGATCGTTCCACAACTTTTCATCCCATGCTGCTTGAGGCATCAATCCCACAATTTCGCTTTCTAAAATGTCCACACCATTACGATTCGCCTCTCGCTTCACCGCTTCATAGGCCATGCGCAAGGATGATTCCCGATAATCCGTGAGATTCATAGACACTTGCACGAATTGACGAGAAGGCAAGGGCACACCCATGGCCTTGACCGAGGGTAACCCTCCGCTGGAAGTCCGAATGGCTTTGGCAATCTGACGTGCCACCCCAAGGTCATGACTCTTCAGCACCACGTTGAAAGCGATCAGAAAGAATCGCGCTCCCACAGCAATGGCCCCAGCCGTCGGATGGATCAGAGGAGGGCCAAAATCTGGCTGCCATTCAGGATCAGTTTTCATACGCATTTGCAAGGACGACAACCCTCCCCGTCTGATAGCTTCCAACTTCGCTCGCAAGGACACCCGCTTGGCCTGTTCATATAAAAATACTGGAATGCCAAGCTCCTGCCCAATTCGAGTACCGAGTTTGTTGGCAGAGGTGACGCAATCTTCCATGGTCACCCCTTGAAAAGGAATCCACGGCACCACATCGACAGCCCCAATTCGAGGATGTTCCCCCTGATGCTGACGGATATCAATAAGTTGCTGAGCATCTCGAACCAATCCAAAGAGTGCCGTGCTCATCGCTTCCGGCTCACCAACTATCGTAAACACCGAACGATGATGGTCCGGATCAACATGCACATCCAGGAGAGCCACCATTGGAACGGCTTGAATGCCGGTGATCAATTTGGCAATGACTGACTGATCCCGACCTTCACTGATATTGGGTACGCTCTCAACTAATCGACGCATCATCCTCTTCCTTATATTAGTAAAAGCTTGGACATCAGTTGCCGAACCTGGTGAAGTCATCCCCGTCGGTTTTTAGCGGGGATCCATCCGAAAAAATACAATCCTGGATTCCTGCCTCCGCAGGAATAACGACGAATAAAAAATTTTGGTCGGCACCCCCAGGACAGGCTCATTTCCTTGACACCCCTAAAAATCCCATATTATAGTCGAACGAGTTGATTTCCAAGGGTTTTCTACAACGTTCTAGGGAAACACCAAAAAATGGAACGACCAACCTGATTTAATTCTGTCACAAATTCAGTGAAATCGAGACTGCATCAAAGGATTCAAACAATTTCCCCATAGACAAAGGTGACGCCCATGAATGCCACAAAGATTGAACCCGCCACAGCCCTTGCCGAATTAAAAGAAACGAAACCCGACAGCGTGACCATTGTTGTCCTCAGTGGAGAGATGGATAAAGCCATGGCCGCCTTCATCATTGCCACCGGCGCCGCCGCCATGGGCATGAAGGTGACGATGTTCTTCACCTTTTGGGGATTAAATATTATTCGGAAACCCGGATCGACCAGCTCCGCCAAAGACTGGATGCGACGTGCCTTTGGATGGATCAATAAAGGTGGAACAGACAATTTGCCCCTCTCACGATTCCATTTCGGTGGGCTCGGCACCACCATGATGAAAAAAGTCATGCACAATAATCGCATGCCGGGCATAGCAGAACTGTTAGAAATGTCTCAAGACCTTGGCGTGCAAATGATCGCCTGCACCACCACGTTGGGAATGATGGGAATTTCGAAAGATACCCTGATTGATGGGGTGGACCAACTGGCAGGAGTGAGCACCTACCTCGCTGAAGCACGAAAAGGTTCAGTCAATTTATTCATTTAACAGAACCCTCGAATCAATAGAGAAGGACCCATCATGATACCAGCCGATGTCAAACTCGATACTCTCGGATATTTCTGTCCCATGCCCATCATCTTGACCTCCAAGAAAATCAAGGAACTGGTGCCCGGTCAAGTACTGGAAGTGGCGTCAGATGATGAAGGCATCAAAAAAGATATGCCTGCCTGGTGTGAAACCACCGGCCATGAATGGGTTGGCCTGGAAGAAGAACCTGGTGGGGACAAAACAATCTACAAAACCTACATCAAAAAATCTGGCAGCTAAACTTTCCTTTTCACATAGTAAATAAAGGCCGTTAGTGCATACGTACTAACGGCCTTTTCTTTTTCCAAATGAGCAATTATTCCCTATCTGATATTTCTGTAGAGACCTGGGTGCAGGGTGGACCAATGACCCTCAATGACCTTGTCGGCTCGGTGGTCTTAGTAGAAGTCTTTCAAGTAAATAACCCCGCCCAAAGGGCGGGGCTTTTGAAGAAATTTAAAACAACTTCATCGAGCAATACATTTGCACAAGGCGTCGTCGAATATCTTCTCGAATAATTCGAAACAGATATTGCTAAGTCTGGGCGATGTGCCATTTCGTCTCATAACCCGTATGGTTTGTTCCTTAAGCTGACATGCGCACAGGCAATCACAACCGTGACCGGCCGCCGCAGCCGGCTGAACGTTTCCTCCCCGCCCAAAGGGCGGGGCTTCCACGTTCGTTTTAGTGAATTGCCCTGGGTGCTTTCTGTATGCGTTACCAAAGGCTATTCAACTACATGAAACCTATAAAGAGAAGGGTTTGGTCGTTATTGGCCTCGCAACGGCGTTCGAGGATTATGACAAAAATACCTTAGAGAATTTACAACGATTGATCGAAACCGGGGAAGTGATAGGGGAAACACTCAAAGCCTTAACCCGCCAGGGAATGCTCACTGAAAACAAACTTGAATGGCATTTGCCATTCCCGGTCGGAATGGATCGCGTGCTACCGGAAATCGAACCACTGACACAAGAGAGAATACTTAGGTATACCCGTAACTGCCTACCAGGATTTGATGGACTATCAGATGAGAGAAAGCAAGCGGCACTCAATCAAGTCAAAAATTATTTACAACAGAAAACCATGAAGGCCGAAACCTTTGAGCGCTTCGCTCTCCAAGGCACCCCCTCCTCAATCCTCTTCGACCGAAAAGGCCATCTACAAAATGTGTCATTCGGTCAGATAGAAAACCAGCAATCCCTAATTGAACAATGCCTGGCATCAACAAACTAAGGTTATTTCCCCCTGCTGTAAAACTACCAGACGACATTAATTGGTTCATTCGGCACCTCTGAAAGGTAACCCGCTTGGACCCCTTAATATACAGACGGCGAAGTGACTTAGGGCAGCGTCCTGTCGGCGTGGGATAGTGTGGGTGGATGCACCCACACTGATACAGCTAGCACCACGACATGGAGAACCAACAGGCAGAGATTTCGCAAGCCCTTATCCGGCTTGGGAGGTTCCGTATTGTTTGATGTCTTCATAGGCGTTTCTCCTTTCCCGGCCATGTTTCCGGTGTTACAAACCACTTCAGAGTTCGCCGCCGAAGAACGCTGCTCCGGAGTTTGCACTCCCCCAAATCACCTCAGTTTGCCTCCTGCATATAACGAATGAAGATACAGCTCTGTATAAGAATCGAATACCGACGGCGCCGTTCTGGGCAAAGAAATAATCTATCTTTTTGTTAAGATTGGCAATGCTTCCACATCAAGCATTTTCTTGATGTTAGACATTCCCCCGTCCCACCTTTGAAGCAATTTCAAACTAAGGAATGACTAAGAAAATTCTTATTGATTTCACCAAATAAGTCAATATTATTCTGTGCAAGCAACGGAAAGGCTCAACCACCTATCTTGCCCTAAAATACCTTGTTAGGTCTCAGGCTGAACATGACGCCAATTAACGAATCTGGCAGCATCTGGGCCATCTGGGTTGTAGGCCACACCGATAAACCTCAGCGAATCCCAAAGAGAAGCCTGCACCAGACGGGTAGATACAAGCTTTGCAGTGGTAATTTGAAAAGCGGGTGGAAGATTGAGCGTGTTGCCGTCAATGATTTTTGAGGTCCTTGCTCTGTCACTGAAAGAGTAGGCAAAGGAAATGGGGTCGTGGAGGTACTCTTTTTTATCCCAATATGCAATGCCCTTTACCAACTTACGGATGAACTGTGCCAACTCAGTTTCAGGGAACGGTAACGACGGAACATCATTGATCGCCGGGTTAGGCTCAAAACCCCGAAGAAAACTACTAGGAGGAAGATTCGCTCCATCGAACAACTCTTTATTGAGCGTGCGGTTTTGCGAATCCCGGCTACGAGTATCCTGCTCGTTTCGGCCTACCGAGGGATCTACGGATCGGATCGCACGATCAGCCAGGCCGGAAGAGGCAGGATCGTCGGGGTCAAGCATTAGCGCAAATCGAAAGAAAAGCTTGCCCTCAATTCTACCTAGCTTTCTATTGCAGGTTTTGCACGAGGGTACCGTTGGACGGTTCAAATCTGCTGGTGTTGTATCTGGGTACCACGACTTAGGGATAAGATGGTCGGCCTCGACCGCCGCCGCTGAAAAACAGTGAATGCATTTTACCATGAGGATATCCGGTCAAGCGCTCTAACAATAATTAGACTGAGCAAAATAAGAATTGGGATTCTGCTTTTTCTCTATACCAAAACCCTAGGGACTTTTTGCCCAAAGCGGGTTATCCCTTGGACATTTAACCTTACTCGATCTTTATATAGCTATTCCAAATTATTACTAAAGCGTTCTTACTTGAGTCGATCCCTCCATACTCCCTGACTGTACAGTAAACTCCGATTGCCACTCATCGATGAAGTTCACGAAATCCCTGATTAGACCTTCCTCTGCCCGACGCCTGCCGCTCGCCCTCATGGTCGGACGCTCCTATCTCTCTGCGGGCCTTGTCTGAACGCAGCGAGTTGGCTCGCCCTCCTCAATCTTGCGTCCAACCAACTAATAAGAACGGGCGGGGCATCACATCGACATAGGTAGGTCCTCACGGACTTTCCCTGTCACACCACCGTACGTACGGATCCGTATACGGCGGTTCGGTGGGTTATGCGATTAGCCCCCAGGAGAGACTGCTCGCCCCTGGTCACTCCTCGCCGGGCGTTCGACTGGGCGGTTCGCCGCAAGCGATTCGACACTTCCTCGTCAGCCCTTAGGGCTTCACCCCTATCCTCTGTCGGGAAGGCCAGAATTAACTGGTCATTCAGCCGCTTGTCGCTCATGAGTTCCACTGCCTACTGACCACTCCGCACCGTTCAGGCCTTCATCCTTTCCAGGACTACTATGCCCTCTGCTGACTCCTCTCACCCGGTCAGGAGAGATCACTCCCTCCTCAGTCTTGCTGCCAAGACAGGCAAGAGGCCTCCCGAGGTAAGTTCAACCGCCTTCAGCGCACGACCGCCAGATTTACACCCAGGACCCTTGATGGATACGGACTTCGTGAAAACCAGCCCACTCGTCCGGTCCTGACTGCCTTGTATCTGGTTCTTGTTCATCGGCCCGCGCCTTTGCTCCACGCTGCCTTCAGACCCCACCTCACGATGACGCCCTTGCGCTTCGCGATGACTTCACCTCCATCAGGTTGTCAAAGGGACTTCCACCCTCAAGCTGTTGAACATGCTCGGCACACTGGTTTTGGGTCCTTTTGCCGAAACAAAAGGACCTCGGCCCCCGGGACGAAACCCGGCATGTATCATGAACGGAAATACTTCCAGTGAATACATTAGCATGCATATGGAATTCATAAAATGACTATGGTAATATGACCATAGGTCAAATATGATTCCTTTATGTAAAAGGGGCTATCAATGAATCAGATCACCATTTCCAAATCTAAGTTAAAACCACGCCTTTTAGAGATTTTGCGAGAAGTTGAACGCTCCCGAAAAGAACTGGTCATTACGGATCATGGAAAGCCGGTTTTAAAGATTCTTCCCTATGCCCCCAAACCCTCGGAGACACTGAAAACGCTTCGTGGAAGTGTGGTGAAATATACCGACCCCACAGAACCGGTTGAATCCTCCTGGAATGCGCTCACATGATTGTTTTGGACACTCATGTATGGGTGTGGTGGTTAAGCGAAAGTCAGTCTCTGCCTCCTAAGGTTCAAAAAATCCTCACCGAAGCCAAAGCGAAGCAGGCTATTTTCATTTCGTCTATGAGTGTCTGGGAAGTTGCACAATTGGCCTCACGCGGACGTCTGAAATTGACCATGGATTATGCAGATTGGATTGCCCAGACAGAATCACTCTCGTTTATCAATTTTGTACCGGTTGATAATCGTATTGCCCTCAGATCAGTACAACTTTCTCCGCCCCTGCACCAAGATCCTGCGGATCGCGTGATAATGGCAACCGCGTTGATCTTAGGTATGCCACTCATCACTAAAGATGAAAAGATCTCTCGCTATCCACATCTCAAAACCATCTGGTGAAACCTCGAAGATGATACCGCTCTCCCATTCCATTGCTTTCATCTCCCTATTCCAAGACCTTTTTAGAAAAATATGCTAGCATTTCCTTAAGATGATATTTCTGGGTGAGGTTCCCGGCCGAGGGAATTTCCCTTTAGTTCCCACTACTCAACAACCGATACGATAATCAACGACACATAACGGCACGCAACACCTATATCGCAAAGGAACATATTCGCCATGCTTTGGTGGCATTGGGCAATTTTAGGACTGAGTCTCGTTGGCATCGAAATCCTGACCTTAGGTGGGTTAGGAAATTTTTATTTCCTTTTCTTCGGGATGGCCGCTTTGATGGTGACCGGGTTGACCTGGGCTGGGCTTGTTGAGGCCGCTTGGCTCCAATGGTTTCTATTCGCCATCTTAGGCATCATGTCTCTCCTGGTCATGAAAAAGTCTTTGCAGAACAAAAGGAGTCTGAATGGGAAAGATCTGCCCGAGGTTGATTCGATGTTGGGGGAAATGGCGAAGGTGCTGGAACCTCTTGAGCCACAGGCCATGGGGAAAGTCGAACTTCGTGGATCCACCTGGACCGCACGCAATGCCGGGGACAATCTCCTCGAAAAGGACTCCATCGCTAAGATTGTGCGAGTCGATGGTCTGACTCTATGGATTCAAGCGGAATCACTCACACAGGAGGAATAATATGTCAGGTGAATTATTAGCCACTCTTGTTTTTGCTGGTCTGGCCTTACTCATCTTGAAAAAAACGGCCGTGGTGGTACCCCAGCAAAGCGCCTACGTGGTTGAACGATTAGGGAAATATTCCTCGACGCTTAACGCCGGACTGCATATCTTAGTCCCCTTCATCGATGTCATTCGGTACAAACATTCTTTGAAGGAACTCGCCGTTGATGTCGCTGAGCAAGTTTGCATCACGAAAGATAATGTACAAGTCGGTGTGGATGGCGTGTTGTATATCAAAGTTTTGGATGCCGAACGCGCCTCCTATGGCATCACTGATTTTCGGTTCGCAATCGCTCAATTGGCCCAAACCACGTTGCGAAGTGAAATTGGGAAAATAGACCTGGACCGAACCTTCGAGGAACGATCGACGATTAATATTTCCGTGGTCAATGAATTGGACAAAGCCTCAGCACCTTGGGGTGTTAAAGTGATGCGTTACGAAATTCGAAACATAAATCCACCCCAAGATGTCATCAATGCGATGGAAAAGCAGATGCGGGCCGAGCGAGAAAAGCGTGCGGTTATTTTGACGTCAGAAGGTCAACGAGATGCGGCGATTAACGAAGCTGAGGGGGGAAAGCAACAGGTCATTAAGGCCTCAGAAGCTAAACGACAACAACAAATCAATGAGGCCGAAGGTGAAGCCAACGCGATTTTGGCTATTGCCACAGCCACCTCCGAAGGGATTCGGAAAGTCGCGGAAGCCATTCAAGACCCAGGTGGCTACGAGGCCGTCCAACTCCGTGTGGCCGAGCAATATATTGGGGAATTTGGAGAATTGGCCAAAGCTAGCAATACTCTCATTCTTCCAGCATCGGTCTCAGATGTCGGTTCAATGATTGCGCTCGCCATGAATGTGATCAATAAAAGTCCTGGCAAGACTCCAACGATCTCCTAACACTCGATAGTCCCCTCAGTTGACTGCTCGGCAAACTTTGGCGATGATACTTTTTCAACGTGAATAATCTCCCAAGCAAAACTCAAGAAGTTTTTTCATGAAAAAATATTGTCTTTTTCATTTACTATGGCTTCTCCTATTACCAAGCCTGGCGCATGCGAGTTCCTATGCTCCTCTCGCTGATTTTTCGGTGGTACGGCAGAATGCGCAATGCCAACTCACGACCATGCACGAATCGTTTTTGAAAAATTGGACGCCGCCAGCAAACTTTTTTTTGGTGCCCGCCTATCCACAGGCCAAACTGACCAGCGCCATTCCCAGCGGAACAGCAAACATTCAGGGGAAAAACTATCAAACATTTCCTTCGGCCGTGCTATTAAGCCCAGATTCCCCTGAAACGATTATTGCGTTTTACAAAAAAGCCTTAGGGCGGGGTTGGCATCAGACCAACGATCATGGGTTAACGTATATTTATCGAATGCCTCGCCCAATCAATTCAGGTGAAGCACTCACCCAACAGCTCATGAGCCGTCCCGGGTACACACCCCATATTGCCATTGATACAGATCTGAAGCCTTGTGATCAGCAACTGGTCCCAGGCGCAAAAACTCGGATAACCGTCGTCGCCGCCCCTCGTTAACTCTGTCTTCTCCTGATTTCAAGACTCGCAAGATTTCTCTACGCGAGTCGAATTTCTCGAAGAGGTAAGGGAGTCCCGTAAAACGGATCTGTCCGATGGCGAACCACTTCGACCTGCCGCCCATCTCCCCCAAAAACAATATGCTCGCCAACCTTAGGATTTTTGGCGTGAACCATCAGCCGTTGGGCCACAGAATACAGGATGTCTTCACTCTCCACCGCTGATAATCCTATCGGAAGAAATGTCTCGATCTCATCCAATCCAAACTTCGTAAGTCCTCGAGTGTGCAGCCACATCCGCATGTGCTGAATCTGTTCCTGTTGTTCCACTTGCACATGATCTTCGATTTGGAAAACTTCTAGGGCACGATCTTTCCAATCAGACGGATTCCGGTAGAGGCCCATTGCCACATCGTAGGTGGTTCCCTCCATCAGCAAGGTGAGACCTCTGGCGACTCGAGCCAAATGAAGCACCTCATCCTGTCGATCACCCTGTACCTTTGACGGAAACATTAGTTGGGCTAGTTGACGATGGTCCCACTGCAAGCGCCCTTGCCACTGCTCGACAATTTGAGCTGAAGGTGCCATTTGCACCTGCGCCTTCCAATTCGTATGCACAGCTTCAAAATGATGATGGCCATTCGACGAGAGAAACCGAATCTGTAACGGTCCTCCGTATTGTTGATCAAACCAGGCAGTGAGATACCCAGGAGGCGGAGGCTCCCCATGTGTCCAGCCAAGAAGAAAGGCTGGCAATGTCTGACTCGCTGGTTTCTTTTTTTTGATTTTTTTCATTTAAAGAAGGGCTAGACCCCTCTCGAGGACAGAGGAGAGATGTGACAACAAGCAAACCGAGAGCACAGCCCGAAACAAGAACATCCCCGCCTCAACCCACGTTACCGTTTGGCCTCTTCGGGAGGCCAATCCAATTCTTCTTGTCGACCGCAATACCAACAAGTAATTCGATATCGAGCCCGTCGGCGCGGACTGGGCAAGGAGTGAAATTCTACCGGCGCCTGATCATATGGACAGGTTGGCTCCAGATGTAACAAATGTTCTTCAGTAATTTCCATGAGCGAGCCCTCATCCCATGGCGGGTCCACCTGCAAACAACCCGACAGAGTCTGTTCCCAATGGCAAGAACTGCACTGTAAGTGAAAGCTTTTGACCCGGTCAGCCTTTTGGGAAATATCCGTGACATCAACAGAACGAGCACAATCCTGATTTCCACAGATCACTGGTAGCTTATGCAGGGCTTGAATAAACATAGCAGGGGCGCTTGTCGTCCTCATCCTATAACCATCCCTTTGTCTCGATCCCATTCCGTCATCGTTGTCTTCTTCTTCAGTTGACTCGCCGCCGCTTGATCCAGCAGCCAGATCAGTTCTCCCTGAACCGGATGAATAATTTGCGCCGGATATTGTCTAGGTTGGAATGGCCCTTCTAACACCGCTTGCAATGCCAAGGCTTTATCTACTCCACTCACCACAAACACAATTTTTTGCGCCGCATTGAAAACCTTTGGGGTCAGGGTAATACGGTGAGTCTGAAATTTTTCTACCCACGGTGCCGTCACCAATCGTTCTTTCTCCTCAAGAACTCCTGTCTCTGGGAATAAGGAAGCGGTATGAGCATCAGGCCCCATGCCGAGTAACACCAAGTCCAACCGTGGGACTTCGGTCTCCCCCAGCGAGAAAGCTTGCTGCAGCACTTTCTCATAACCGGCCGCCGCTTCCTCACCAGGACGTTCCCCTTCTATGCGAAACACCTGCTCCGATGGAATAGGAAGGTGATCGAGGAAGTTTTCCTTGGCCATACGAAAATTACTCTCGGGATGATCAGCAGGAACGGGACGTTCATCCCCCCAGAAAATTCGAACCGCAGACCAATCGATCTGAGTTCGATAGGGCTCAGCAGTTAATAGGTTAAATAATCCCCGAGGCGTGGAACCACCGGAAAGGGCGATGGAGTAGAACTGGGCAGGTTGGGACTGTGAAGTCATTGACTGCGCGACACATTGGGCTGCGGCCTCAAAAAGACTCTCCTTCGTCGGACACACAACTATTCGCGGTGACACAAAGACGTCCTCGTCGTTAAGAAAAAAAGCTGGGAAGTGATCATGCCCTCATCGATCACTATTCAGGAGCATGGGGAAGACTCTGAGGAATCCCCATTGATCGCACCTTAGCAATCGGTATATTCATAGTCATCAAGTTTGCCTTCTTTGTCAAAATCCAAGGTGATTTGACATTGATTGGGGGTAAAATTAAAAAATGGAAAGTGAGTTTTTCCCCCAGCAATACGTGAATAGATCCAACTTTCTCCACCAAAAAACTGAGCAGCCTTTCCACTAGGCTTCCCCCAGTTCTCTTCAAACCAGGCTTGGTCTTTTCCTTCGAACTTGGCAGGATCGAGTGAGGCATCTAAATAGGGATTGCCTCCACACCCGGCGAATACCAACCCCAGGACACCTATTAACACATATCGTCGAATCACAGGGACCTCCTTTTGCCAACATCCATCGCCATGACACTCCAGGCATCATATAAAAATTCTAGCCCTCGTTTCTCGATCAGTCAAACGAGGCTATTTGTCCCAAAACGATAACTTGATTACAATGGGTCCAGCTTTTCTCTCACCTGCCTATTCCACTACCAAAGGAGACCCGCATGAAACTGTATTTGGATACCGGAAACGTGAACGATATTCGTGAAGCCGCCAGCTATGGGTTGATCGATGGAATCACGACCAATCCGTCTCTCGTCTCAAAAGAAGGCCGAGATTTTAAAGACCTTCTCTTAGAAATTTGCAGCCTCGTGGATGGGCCGATTAGTGCCGAAGTCGTGAGCGTCGAAGCTGACGCCATGATTAAGGAAGGGCGAGAATTGGCCAAGATCCATAAAAATATCGTAGTAAAAGTCCCACTCATTCCAGAAGGCCTCAAGGCCACCAAACACATGTCCAGCGAAGGCATCCGCGTCAATGTGACGCTCTGCTTTTCCGCCACGCAAGCACTTTTGGCCGCCAAAGCCGGTGCTTGGTGCGTCTCTCCCTTTATCGGACGGCTGGATGACATTAGCGCAGACGGCATGGACCTCATTGAACAAATCTTGACCATCTATGAAAATTATGATTTCCCCACACAGGTGCTCGTCGCCAGCGTCCGTCATATTCAGCACGTGGTTGATGCCGCTCTGCTAGGTGGGCATATTTGCACCATGCCCTATAGCATCTATCAGCAACTCGTGAAGCATCCGTTAACCGATAGCGGGTTGAAGAAATTCTTAGCTGATTGGGAAACACGGAAGTCGACCACCAAATAAACAGCCGATATGCTCAGCAACACCTGACTACCCTTGCTCAATCAGGTTCTTGACGCGGCGAAAGACCGAATGAAACATGGGCCGCGTCAGCGTTCCCGTAAACGTATTCTGCTGACTCGGATGGTACGAGGCGAGAAGGGTCACGTGCCAGGGAAAGAGATATTCAGCCCCGTGTGAAAACTTTGGACGTGGAGAAGGGATCGCATGTCCCATGGACTGGCAGGTCCGCAAATACTCATCAAAGGCTATTTTGCCAAGGGCGACCACGACCTGAACCCGGTGCAACAACTCCAGTTCTTCAATGACAAATGCACGACAGGTTTCGAATTCCTCTTTGGTCGGTTTATTGGCCGGCGGTGCACACCGCACAGCGGCGGCCACATAACAGTTCCGCAGCGTCAAACCATCCTCGCGATGAATGGATTCTGGTTGATTGGCAAAGCCAAAGGCATGGAGGGCTTCATACAGCCAATCCCCGCTTCGATCTCCCGTAAAGACCCGTCCGGTGCGATTCCCCCCATGAGCTGCTGGGGCCAACCCTAGGACATATAACTGGGCTTGAGGATCACCAAACCCAGGGATAGGACGACCCCAATACTCCCAATCCTTAAAGCGCTTCACCTTTTCTTTTGCCACCTCCCGGCGATAGGTCGTTAACCGCGGGCAAAGGGTGCAATCCGAAATGGTGTGTTGCAAAATGGTAAGCGCACGCCTCATCAGCGATGGTACCATAGCCAAAAGACGTTCGGCACAATTCCGAAAAAGGAATACCCGTCGTAGGAACCGCTGTCATGCCATCATCAAAAATTGTCATTGATACCCCACAGCTAAAGGTCAAGCGACTTCTGAAGGCCCTTATTCAAAGTAGCTTGGATGCCGCTGACCCCGCTAAGGCGATGAAACAATCCATCATCAGGAAAAATCATCAACTTTTCGTCAACGGTGTTCAATATGACCTTTCTCAATACCAGCGGATCGTCTGTGTGGGAGCCGGAAAAGCTTCGGCTCATATGGCCAAAACGCTTGAAGGAATTCTCGGAAGATATTTAGAAGGCGGGATGGTCATCGTCAAAGATGGATACGGAGCAAAGACTCAACACGTTCAGATCGTCGAAGCCAACCACCCGCTCCCTGATGCACGCGGAGTTCGAGGCACCAAACAGATACTCAAATTGGTTCAATCCCTCACAAAGCAGGATCTGCTAATCGTCCTCCTTTCTGGTGGAGCATCCAGTCTGCTTTGCGCACCAGCTCCAGGCCTGACCCTGACGGATAAACGACGCACCACCAACCTGCTCATGCGATCTGGTGCAGACATTCATGAACTGAACACGGTGCGGAAACATCTATCCGCGATAAAAGGTGGCCAATTAGCCCAAGCCACTTCAGCCAAAATATTGACCGTGATCATGTCCGATGTCATGGGAGACGACTTGGCCACCATCGGTTCAGGCCCAACCGTCCCAGATCCCACCACCTGTCAAGAGGCCAAAACCATTCTGGAACAGTATGAGATTTTGGACCACGTTCCCGTAAACGTCCGCAAACATCTCAAGCTAGGCATCAAGGGCCACGTTCCCGAAACATGGAAAAATCGAGGCCGTCTTTCTTCACGTTATCAATCAATCACCCTGGCGAATAACCAAACAGCCATTGCTGGTATAGCTAAGAAAGCCAAACAATTTGGCCTCCGCCCGCATCTTCTCGATTCGCACCTACAGGGTGAAGCCAAAGACCTGGGAACGATTCTTGGCGCGATGGCCAAAGACATGCGTGAATTTGGCAATCCTGTCCGTCCACCGGCCTGTCTTATTGCCGGCGGAGAACCCACGGTGACGGTCACCGGTAAAGGAATGGGTGGAAGAGTGCAGGAATGCGTGTTAGCAGCGGCGCAGGAATTGGCTGGACTCACCAACGTCGTTGTTGCAGGATTTGGCACCGACGGCACGGATGGATCCACCGACGTGGCTGGCGCTATGGTCGATGGAAAAACGGTTGAACGAGCCAAGAAAAAGAAAATTTCGATTCAGACTATGTTGGAGAGACATGACAGCCATACATTTTTCAACCAAGTCGGCGGCCATATTATCACCGGCCCAACACACACCAACGTCAACGACATCTATTTGATCATCGCCTTATAGGTTGCTATGAAATCCCTATCGTCATTCCTGAACGCTTTTGGCAGGAATCTATCCTTTCTCCGCCATGGCAATAACGAAACTTCTTTCATTAAGAATATTCAATCATTTCCCCCTCCTTTGTAAGGAGGGGTTAGGGGAGGTAGAGGACTTTGAACGACGCACAAAAAATGGTTCAAGCATTTCATGAACAATTTGATATTCATATCGGTGCATCCCCATCCGTTCCTGATGAAGCCACTCAAACCCTGAGAAATCGTCTTATTCAAGAAGAATTCGAGGAATTCCAAGAAGCCATGCACAACCAAGATTTGCCAAACATGGCTAAGGAATTAGCTGATTTGCTGTACGTGGTCTATGGTACAGCGGTTTCCCTGGGAATCGACATGGAGCCGGTGTTCAAAGAAGTCCACCGCTCCAACATGAGCAAAGTTGGTGGCTACAAGCGCGAAGACGGCAAATGGGTCAAACCCTCAACCTATTCCCCTGCGAATCTTGAACCTATCTTGAAGGCTCAATTTCCCCACTAATAGCCAGTACGGCCGCAAAAGACTAACCTCGTCCTGGCAGCGCTTAGGCCCTTTTCCATAACTTCCGCTTCCTAACTCCCTATACAGGTGAATTCTTTGTCGGCTCAGGGCCTTATTCGAAATTGTCCCAATATCCTGTCTTTATCATATTGAAGTTATATAGGCATTAGGATGGATAGTTATAAATTTCGTAATTTTATAGTCATTCCAATTAAGTTCCATAGTCTCTGACGATTTCATCCAGCGTGATTTCTGGCGGTGCATATTGGCGTCGCTTCTTTATCGTCGCAAAATCTTGCTCAATAGGATTGTCGTCCGGTGAATAAGGGGGTAGGAACAGGAGCCTATGCCCAGCTTGCTGAATCAACTCACGGGTGAGGGCCGTCTTATGAAAGGCCGCATTGTCCCTGATCAGGATCGACTGAGGGGCGAGCTCCTTGAACAGATGCTGCTTCAGCCAAACATTGAACCACTCCGCATTCGTATTCCCCTCAAACAGCACCGGAGCCCGCAAGCGCTTGCCAGATTTCCCCGCAATCAAGCTCGTGCGCGGGCTGGTCTTCCCGTTCCGTTCACCCGCGACTCGGTGTCCGCGGCAAGCCCCGCCATAGGTTCGATGGGTCGTCGGTTCAAACCCACTTTCATCAAGAGAGACGATGTTGGCCGATCCCTGAGCTGTCAGAATCTGTCGGAGCTGCTGGATATACGCCCCGCGCTTGGGTGGGTCTCGTTCAGCGTACCGCAGAGTTTTTTTTATGCGTGATCTTCAATCGATTGAGGGCAAACCAGATCGCATTCATCTGGACTCCCAAGTGCTGAGCGCGTTCCTTGAGAGTCGATTCGGGAGATTGGGCGACGTGGTGCCGCAAGGCCAGTCGAGCAAGCTTTCGCCGCCGCGGCCCATGACGTTTGGGGGCCAGATCTGGGCGCCGCCACCAATCCTGCACACACCACTCCCTGACCTGAAACCGCCGAGCCGCTTCGGCCTTGCTCCCACCCTCCTCCACGAACCCCACCACACGTTTCCGCAAATCGAGACTGTATGCCATAGTATCCAGAATAATACATACATTGGAACTTAATTGGAATGACTATAGTTCTAGTTCTTGATGGTCGATAAGTGGGGAAATACAACCTAAAAATCTGTACATGGCCAGTGCCATCCTTGGAAAATTTAGTCCAAACATTGGAGAAAAACCCATGACATCCAATGGAATAATGCGAGTATTGGGGCCTTCCCTTTTTACCTACTTAGTCCTTGGGATTGCGTCCCCGCTGCCATTGGTATTGGGACAGACCAACGGTGAAGAGACCATCACATCTCATCCAGCAAGCGGACGTCCCATTTCTATTGAAGGCATCACTCCTTCTGATGTACTAGCTCGATCTGAATTGGTTCGTCAGGAACTGACGGCCATTCAAGAAGAAATGGGGAAAACAGTGATTCCGGCATCTGGTGTGATCATCCACGATGCCTCTCCCTTTGAGGTCTATTTTCAAGCCCGAGCTCTTTTTGAAAAAACCAACCGTCTCGCTCTTGAACAAATGGGAGCACTAGAGATACTAGAACCGCCTCTCACACAAAACATTCGTCCCTACCATGTATGGCTCATGGTAGACCAGTCATATCAAAGACTCCGGTTGGTGAAAAACAAGCTGGGGATCACCACTCAATTTTCAGAAGTCGCACAAGATGACACCAAAACCCCGACCGATGTCTTCCGATCTATTCTGCATGTGAATCGACAATTTGATGCGCTATTAGATAGAAAATATTCTCCACGCGATGTGTTCCGACAAGTGACCTGGGGAATCCATCACATGGCACGGCTCCTATCAGAATTTCCCAAGGCCACCCGTCTGCCCAATCCCCCCGTCTTTGAACGCAAAAAGCGCCCATTCGAGGTCTATCTACGACTAGCTGATTGTCATACGATAATTGCCACCGTCGCCAAGCGTTCCGGGATTCAGACCCTGACCATTGATACAACTCAAACCAGTGCCACCACAATCTTTCCCAGTGACGTCTATAGTCTGGCATCCCTGATCGTGGCCGATCTCGACAATATTCTAAAAAAAATTCCTCGAAGTAAAACGCCCCAGGCAGCCTATGATCCAGGCAGAAAACTCCCTTCTCAGGTTTTTCAACGAGCCGGAATCTTGTTAGCCCAAACACAAGAACTCGACGCCCTGACGAAACGTACGCCTCAATGGACCACTAGCATCAAACATCATGATGTGAGCGAACCACATGGACCACCTCGGTGAATCGAGTCCTCCCATAGGAATCAACCAACCAACCGCAGGAGGCATTCGTCGTAAACTCCTTCTCTCCCATCTGAGTATCGCAGCCATGGGGTTCGGGATGGTGGCCATTGCCCTCGTGGTCACTCTGTGGCTAAGAGACAGCGCTCTGAATCTAGCGACCGAAAGTGCCCCGGGCGTGCAAACAGCACTGCGCAGCATGAATGGGATTCACCAATCCCTTGCGAACCTTCGCGGATGGGTGGCGCTTGACCACCCACGCTTTCAAGAGGATTGGCAGGACAATTGGGCAGAGAATATCCGCCCTGCCATAAAAGATTTAGAACGTCTCCATCTACTAAAGATGGATGATCCCGAGCCAAATTCCCTACAGGGAACATTGGAACAATTATTCGAAATCCAATGGTATATACAGGATGTGGCATGGACACCAGGAAATGAGCCCGCCCAAGCCGTATTTGATCTGCACCTTAGGCCTCTCTCCATAGAAATCATCAATGCCATTACCACATTAATTGATATCCAGAAGGTCTATCGCGGGAATGAAGCGGCTAGCCATCTGGAGAACTTGGGGGCAATGGCAGACTTTCGAGCCTCGGTGGTGGGAATGCAGGGAGAACTTGACAAATTCCTCACCAGCGGTAAGGAGGAATATCTACACAACTATTACTCCCAGTTCCACCTCGCCCAATCCAATCTCAGGACTCTTTCTCTTCACCAACATCACTTTGGCTCAGAAGAACAAGAACTATGGCTCTGGCTCACTGACCAATTATCCGTTTATCGGCCTTTAGCAGAAGAGTCCATTCGGGTACGACAGTCTGAGGAATGGAACGTTGCGCAACACCTTATGGCCACGAAACTGAATCCTCTGGCTCAACAGGCCAGTGATCATCTGGAATCCTTGATTGCCATCCAGCAAACAACTATGGAAGAGGACTCCAAAGAAGTCAGCATGATTAGCCAGGTAGGGATTTGGCTTTTGCTGTTGTTGTGTGGAGGTATGGGGGTTGCGGTCTTCTTTCTTTCTAAATCATCCGCCAGCCGGCTGGCCATTCCCATCGCCAACCTGTCCGCAAGAGCAAAGGAATGGGGTACCGGATCCCTCAGCAAGGATCTTCCGGTGACGTCGACTGATGAAATTGGTCAACTAACGCATTCCTTCAATGAGATGAGGAAGTCTCTCCAAGTTCGAGAGGAGCAACTCCAAGATGCCGCAGCAAAGACTCAAGGAATTGTCGATACTGCTGTAGACGGTATCATTACCATTGACGAATGCGGACAGATTGAATCATTTAATAATGCCGCATGCACAATCTTTGGGTACACCGAAGAGGAAGCCTTGGGACGTAACGTTTCCCTCCTCATGCCTTCTCCCGATCGTGAACAGCATGATTCGTATTTACAGCACTATGCCCAAACCCAAATCAAAAAAATTATTGGAATAGGTCGAGAAGTTGTGGGCCAGCATAAAGATGGCACAACGTTCCCTCTTGATCTATCCATTAGCGAAGTGTGCCTCCGTTCTCGACGCACCTTCACTGGCATTATTCGGAATATCACGACCCGAAAGCATGCCGAAGAAGAATTAATTGCGACACGTGATCAGGCCTTGGCAGCCGCACATGCCAAATCAGCCTTTTTGGCAAACATGAGCCATGAAATTCGCACCCCGATGAATGGCGTCATTGGCATGACCAGTCTGTTATTAGATTCGGGGTTGGATTCGAATCAACAGGATCTCGCCGAGACGGTGAAACACTCAGGGGAACATTTGATGACGCTTCTGAACGATATTCTTGATTTTTCTAAAATTGAGGCCGGGAAGTTTGATTTGGAAATGACCAATTTTGATCTGCGTCTAGCCATAGAAGAGATTATGGAATTATTGGCAGAAAAAGCGCACGCCAAGCAATTGGACTTCGTGGGGCTTGTCAATGCGGCCGTGCCCACAGCTCTCCGTGGTGACCCAGGTCGCATCCGCCAGATCCTCCTTAATCTTCTCGGCAATGCTCTGAAATTTACTGAGCAGGGTGAGGTAGCTGTCGAAGTCACCGTGAAGGAAGAATGGGATCAAGAAATTCTTTTACGTTTCCAGGTGTCCGATACGGGCATTGGCCTCTCCAAGAATGCCCAAGAGCGCCTATTTCAATCGTTTACTCAAGCCGATACTTCCACAACCCGTAAGTACGGAGGCACGGGCCTTGGACTGGTTATCAGTAAGCAGTTGGCAGAGATGATGGGAGGTGCAATTGGCGTAGAAAGTCAAGTCGGGGTAGGCAGTCAATTCTGGTTTACCATACTCGTTGAGAAGCAATCGGCACCTCAAGCCGCTCCCCCGGAGCGAGAAAATCTCAAAGGTCTTCGAGCATATTTTGTGGACGACAATGCCACGAACCTGAAATTATTACAGCAGTATGCTGAAATGTGGGGGTTGTCTTACGTTTCCTCACAGAGTGGCGCCGAGGCCTTAGTACAACTGAGGAAAAATCACACCAATGGCACACCATTTGATTTAGCGCTGTTGGATTACCACATGCCGGAAATGGATGGATTTGATTTGGCGCGGCAGGTCAAAGCTGATCCAGATTTGTCTGACCTCCCACTTGTCCTGTTAACATCCGTCGGATTTCGGGGTGATGCCAAAGGGGCACAGGATATCGGCTTTGCGGGATATCTCACCAAACCCGTGAGGATAGACCAATTGTATCGATGCTTAACCCTCGTGATGGGTTGGGAAACAGAACCGGTTTCAAAAAAAGAACACTCGGGAATTATTACCCAATATACCGTGAAGGATATCGAACAGCGGAGTCGGGTTCGCCTACTGATTGCGGAAGACAACCTAGTAAACCAAAAAGTGGTGGTGCGAATGCTGGAAAAACTAGGCTATTGGGCAGATGTGGTGGCCAATGGACAAGAAGCTGTCGAGGCTTTATCCCGTATTCCCTATGATTTAATCTTGATGGATTGCCATATGCCAGAAATGGACGGATATGAAGCGACTGCTGAAATCCGGAAGAAGGAAGGAGCCAACCGTCATACCCCTATTTTGGCCTTAACCGCAGACGCGTTAACAGGATCAAAAGAAAAATGCCTTCGGGCTGGCATGGACGATTTCATTACAAAACCTGTCTCAGTCGAAAACCTGTCTCAGGTTTTACATCGCTGGCTAGACAACACCCTCTATGAAAACGGAGAGAGCAAAGAACACCATCAATCTTCTCCTACCCCCCTTCCTGGTTCTATTCATGATGAACCACCCTTGATTCGCAAAAAACTTGATGAACTTCGTGAACTCAGTGGAACGGATGATCCTTCATTTTACGTTTCTGTCTTTGAACTATTTCTCCAAGATTGCCCTGATCACGTACAGGCCATTTCTCAAGCCTTTGAGCAAAACGAAGCACAGACATTGATGAAAGCCGCACATGCGTTTAAAGGAGCCTGCAATAGCATTGGCGCCAAGTCTCTAGCCAAAATCTCTTTCGAGTTGGAAACACATGGTCGTTCTGACGAAATCCAAGATATTGATTCCCTGATAACAGATTTGACAATCGAAGTGGAACGAGTCACAACGTTCTTACATACTGAAATCGCTCAATACATCACACCCATTCCCTCATAACTACTTCTCTTGATCTTATGGGGATGACGCCCCATAGTTTTTCAATATTGAAACAGCCTATTGAAGTGCTGGCGGATCATCCCATCCTTGCTCAAGGTCCCCAACAGACTTGGGATGGCATGGTTGAGGTCATCCGAGGAGGATTTCAAATAGGCACCCCAGTGGAATCACTGTGCTACGAGATTGCAACGTGCGGACGTGTTTTAGCTGAAGCATTCTCCGCAACACATGACGAGGTTAACCCGAATGAAACTCCCAACGAACTTATTCAAGATTCTTAACCTCGCACCAACCTTCTACACCTTCACTAGCATATTATCGATTAAACGAACATTGCCCAGTCGAACGGCTGCCAAGAGAACCATGCTTCCCTTCGCCCTGATTAGCGGTTCCAGACTGTGTGCATCACAGGCAGCCAAATACTCGATGTTTAGGTCCTTCAATTTCCCCAATACCTTCTTTATTTCCTTTTGAATAGTCGGAACATGGCGTGCCCCCAACTGTATTGATTGCACCCCCTGGCGTAACACGGCAGAAAGACTCACGGCTTGAATTCGTTCATTTGTGGAAAGATAGCGATTGCGGGAGCTGAGCGCGAGGCCGTCTGATTCTCGAATCGTGGGACAGCGCACAATTTTGGTATCGATATTCAGATCCTGGACTAATTGCTTGATGACCAACAATTGTTGGTAATCTTTCTGCCCGAAAAAAGCCCTATGCGGGCGGACTAGGGTCAGCAACTTCGTGACAACGGTCGTGACCCCTTCAAAATGCGTGGGACGTGCCTCCCCTTCCCAACGCTGACTGAGTTGATTCACTTTGACGGAAGTCTGGAAATCGTTGGGATAGAGTTCCTCACTCGACGGCCAAAAGACCAGATCGACTCCAGCTTCTCGACACAACTGTTGGTCACTTTTGACGGGCCGTGGATACCGGGTTAAATCTTCGGATGGGCTAAATTGTAATGGATTCACAAAGATACTGACGACAACCGTGGAACAATGTTTTCGCGCTTGACGGATGAGGGAAAGATGCCCCTCATGCAGGGCACCCATCGTGGGTACAAATCCAATTTTCTGGCTCTGGTGTTTACGTCGCCATGCTTGAAGCCCACGAATCGACCGAATGATACGCATGGTCTTTATGATGAGGGCGGAACCGAGCAGGCCGATCGTGAACGAAATTTTGACCCGGGCTTCATGTCCAGTTTATTCACCCGACTGGGATCTTGGAGATCCTCCAACAGCTCGTTCATAGAACGGTGCAACGTCGGATGTCTATAAGTCGGATCTAATTCCACTAGCGGTTCTAAAACAAATCGCCGCCGATGCAGGCGAGGGTGAGGGACCGATAACCCTAGTTGATCAATGTGGTGCTGGCCAAACAGGAGTATGTCGAAGTCTATAGTACGCGGACCATGTCGATCAGTATCATCTCGGCCTAATCCTCGTTCGGTTTCTTGTAGGAGGTCCAAGAGACGGGTAGGACTTAGGGAGGTTTCCAACCGCATCACGCCATTGTAAAACCAGGTTCCCCCTAGTCTTCCTTCCGGATCGATTGGTTCCGTTTCATAGTAGGACGACACCCCCGTGACCTGTGAAAGAGGGAGTAGATTCATGAGCGCAATGGCCCGATCACAGAGCTCTTGTCGATCTCCCTTATTCGATCCGAATCCGATAAAAATGGTTTCTTGCGGCATATGAGTTGGCCTCGACGCGTGTTCCCCCACTTTTCTTGAAAACAGACGGTAGGCAGGAAGTGAGGCGGCTTTTTTTTTCAAGATGAGGGGTTGATTCCACTCATTTTTTAAGGACACAGGGGATTGTAATCAAGGAAGGTCTCGCTGTCGAGAATGCCAGGGAAAGGATTGTGGGGACAATCCTTATTTGGATCGCCCCCACAAAGAGATGTTGCCCAGAACTACCACAAAGTCGATTTGGCTCGCGTCCGTTGCTTCAACTCGGTCACGGCTCGTTTGACGAGGGTGGTCGGCTGCGAAGGTTGAATTTCCTCAAAGGCTTCATGCCTCTTATTCGCGATGGCAGTAGACAGGCCTAAATACACTTTTCGCGCCGCGTCAGACCACTTCGGGTCAAATGGTGCCCCCTTAAAAGCTGCTTCTGCGGCCTTACTTTCATCATGCGTTAAGGGTCGATTGTGTTGCGGCATCGCTCTCCTCCATTTACTCTATGAATGAATACAAAAAATTAGTGAACGAGGGGTCGTGGCTCTTTTTCCGCTTGAAGGCGTTTCCCACAATTCAAACATGCAAAGTACAATATACTCAACCCGACCTCCAAGTCCACGGCTCGTTCCATGACCATTGAACCCTGACATTTTTCACAAGTTTTCATGGTGCCCCTTTTATAAATGTTGGTACCTCCATTCGTTTGAGCAAATGGTGTGCCTAACTTTTTGGAAAAAATAATGTATAAAATTGGCCATGAATCTCTATTAACTAAACATAAACCCATAGTCGAAAGGTCTCTGACAACACCCGCAGTCAGGGTTCCCTAAATGACGGGTTAAGATCATCGACAGACCAAAACAATGGGAGGTGGCGATCAGTGAAAGATAATGATCTTTCCTGCAAGGTATGTTGCCGTTGAAGGAGGGAAAGTCGTTAAGAGTCTCGACTATTCATGACACAGATTGGCTTTGAGTGCATGGCAAGGACACCCACACCATTAAGAGATGGAACAGTTCAGCCGCCTTACTAAGAAATTGTTAGAAAAATTAGGATCAATACGCCACAATAAATGACGTATCGATCAAGAACGGAAGGCAAACACGTTGAAGAAGAAAAGAACTTTAAAAATAGAGAAAACTCGGTATTACGAAGAAGTCCCCATGGTCACTCGGCCATTAAACAGACCCCCGGTTTCCACAGAGAGCCGAGGGGCACTCATCGTCCCATCAATGAATCCAGGCGAGAGAAGCTTGATTGATTCTTTGGCCACGACCTCACCTTGAATATTGCCTTTACAGATTACATTTCCAGCTTCAATCTTCGCTTTGACCACGGCTCCGTCTCCAATGACCAACGTGCCTTTGGTATGGACGGTTCCTTCTAATCGGCCATCGATTTGGACATTCCCCTCGTACCAGAGTTCACCGATACATTCGACCCCTACACCAAAGAACGCGACCACTTCCTTCTTGGCTTGCATGACCGGGGTCGGAACTTGGAACGATTTTTGTGATCCCAGGGAAGTGGAAAAATTCTGTGCCGAGGGCATGATCTCAAGCTCGCTCGTTAGGGCCATAGAGCTTTCCTCCTCTTGATTGTCGAATAGTCCATCAATAAAAATTACCTTGATTAAATTGGCAGAAATTGTCTGGGTTGGCTGATCCTAGCTTAACCGATTTCCTCTCTAAATCAACTTTATTCAGAGCCATTTTTTTGCCGAACGCAGATCAATTCTGTGAACACATAGATCTTCACCTTTGACTCAGGATCACAACAGGTAATACTCAGCCGAGATGATGATGGGTGATTGTTTTAGGGGGAGAATATGGAGCCGGCGAGTGGGATTGAACCACCGACCAACGATTTACGAAACCGTTGCTCTACCACTGAGCTACGCCGGCTCAAGACAGGAAAGAAGAAACAAGAAAATCTCAAATAATCAGTAAGAGAATGCTAGAGGCACTGCTGCTCGGGACATTTATACCTTTCGTCACTTGGTATCGTCAACTAAAAGGTAGGAGGACCAGGGAGGTAATAATCTCTCTTTCTCCCTCCTCACTCTTGCCCTCTTCCATTGACATGGGTGGAAAGATCGCCTAATTTCCTATCAGTCGTTTTGGGAAAAATGTGTGAAAATGATGAAGAACGTGGCTAATCATTTTGTCATGGGTGCTGTGATAAGCACCTGGATGGGAATACTCTCGACTCCTGTCTATGCCGAGTCTGACTTTCAGGTTGCTAAAGTTAGTATTTCCAAGGATGTCGCCAATCGAAATCCGGAAGGCATCTTTTCCCCTTCTGCCTATTGCGAAAAAGACAAAAATGGCCAGGCCGCCATCCCAATCGTGAAAACTTCTCAAACTTCAACAGTCGTTTTTTGGACAAAAGTTGTTGCAGCAAGGAAGGGAACCTTGCGACATAGTTGGCATCACCAAATTGAAGGGACCTGGACCAAAGTCTCCGAGGTCAACCTTTCCATCCGCCCCTCGTCAGGGTATCGGATGTGGAGTTTAAAATCCCTCAAACCTGAAATTCATACGGGCGAATGGATGATCGTAGTGGCTCCCTCAAATACACCTGAAGAGATTCTTTGTATCACCCGATTCACGGTCCAATAATAAAGCGCGCAACGTGACAAGATTGAATTTTCCCGCTGCTCAGCAGATGACTTCTTATCATTCCCTCTTAATCTCCAAGAAAAACCTCTTCAGAAATATTGATGCCAGCCTCCCAGTCTCCTGATTCTTCTGAGCCCCGCTCCGCACCTCGGCTCCAAGCCTTTGCTCATCTCATCCGGCTATCCAACCAAACAGGGACGCTCCTGTTACTTTTTCCTACCTTGTGGTCTTTAGTCCTCGCTTCGAAAGGATGGCCTTCGGCAACTTTACTCATTATTTTTGTCGCTGGATCTTTTATCATGCGCAGTGCGGGTGTGATCATGAATGACCTTGCCGATCGTTCATTTGATGGGCAGGTCGAGCGAACCCGCCACCGCCCATTAGTGTCCGGACAGTTACGCCCCAAACATGCATTGGGTTTATTAGTTCTCTTACTCCTTGGCGCAACTGGGCTTTTATGGTTTCTCAATCCCCTCACCTGGATTCTCGCCCCAGTGGCCTTGGTGCTAGCCGGATTGTATCCATTCTGCAAGCGGTTTCTTCACATTCCACAATTAATTCTAGGAGTAGCCTTTGGGTGGGGAGGAGTGATGGCTTGGGCGGCCGTTCACAATGAATTAGAGATGGGAACCTGGCTCCTCTTTGCGGCCACGGTCTGTTGGGCCATCGTCTACGATACGATTTATGCTATCCAGGACAGAGAAGATGATCTGAAAATCGGCGTCAAATCCTCAGCCATCTTGTTTGGTTCCTATACTTGGCTTGGTGTGGGATTAGCAGCATGTTTCATGCTGTTTTTTCTGTCATTAGCTGGCGAAGTCAGCAATTTGGGGACAGGTTATTTTTTAGGATTACTGTTGATCGCGGTTCTCATAGGCTATCAAGTGGTTCTCCTTCGTTCAGAGATCACACCCCAACAAGCCTTTACGCTATTCAAACAACATTGCTGGATAGGATTGATTGTCCTTGTAGGAATATTTCTAGGGACCCAATAGTACGTGAATGAAACGATTCAGCCCACGTAGAGGTATGAAACGAAGGATCTATGTCTGGCAAGACTGAAAGCAGAGAGGATGGGTCCTAAGGGAAAGGTTACTCTGCTTCAGGAATCGGCGTTTCTGATATGGGTGCCCGCAAGGTTCCTAAATAATACGTTAATGCCCTCGCGTCTGCATCCGATGCACCTAAGTTAGGCATTCGTGTTCGTTTTTTCATCGCTTGAGGGTTACGGATCCATCGATAAATCCATGTTGGATTTAGTCGAAATCCTGCCCTGTCTAATGCTGGGCCAACCAACCCACCAACATCATTCAGACTGTGACAGCCATTGCAGCCGTAGGTATCAGTGTATAGCTTCTTCCCCAGCTCAACCTGCTGAGCTAAATCAGCTTCGGAAATCGTGAGGTCTGGACGTTCAATACGCGTCTTTTTTGGACGCTTTGAAAAATAGTCTACTCCCGCTTTGGCTTTTTTGAATTTTTCATTGGCTATGAAAAAGGCCGCCTCTTCAGGAAGGCTTATTTCTTCTGCTTCATAATCCTCAAGTTGCTCATCGGTCAACGTTTCTTCATACGCTTCTTGCGCGTCTTCAGCTTTTTCAGTAGCAGCCTCATAGGCAGCCTCAGTTGTTTCCATTTCTGGCTTCACGGCTTGAAATGCTTCTTCTAATTCCTTTTTCCGGCCAGGCACATCATAGCTCAGCGACATACCATGTAATGTGCGAACATGGGCCACAATTCCCCAGATTTCTTCCTCAGAAAGCGTATATTTAAACGTTGGCATTGTGGGGACTGCAAAATAGTCCTCGTCATCCAACACTTTGGGATCTTCCCAATCCCGCATATCACGATAGACAGTATCGAATATTTCTTTATCACTCAAGGTAGACATTTCTGCATTCGAGGCCAGGTTTTTTGGCCGTGGGTCTGGCATACGGTCCCAATTAAACCCTTCACCTTGCTGCCCAGAATCTCCATGACAATGGCTACAATAATGGTGATAGAGTTTTTTGCCTTTAGCGGTTCGTTCATCACCGGCACAGCCGTACAAGAAAAGACTGGCAGCCAAACCTATCGCCACACAATTTAACAATGTTCTTGATATATTTCCTTTGGCCACCGGTTTCATGCTGATTGGCCCTTTCTCAATTTCCGTACGACAACCATTTCAAAACCTGCGGCTAGAGCTAGCCCAAAGATTACCCATCCGAATATGGAGTTATCGGCACTTGGTTCAGCACGAATAGACCACCAGGAAGACACCGCTTTTTGGCTACCTTTTTCTTTCACTAAACCATCAACCACGGCTCCGTCCCAAAAAGCAAAAGCCACGCTCCTCCACTCCCCTGGTTCAATTTGGACGTCTTGTTCATCTTCCGTTTTAAGAGCCCGTGTAAACACGACTTTCCAAGAACCACCGGCCCAAGCGCCGGTTGCACTGACATTTTGCTTTTCTTGTGTGCTCAAGGTCTTAAAGCCCTTAGCACTCATATCTAGCGCCTTACCGTTTTCCTTTTTCCAAAACCAAATATTGACAGGTCCGCCCTCAACTTGAAGCATAGGTTGACCATGAGCAAAGTGTGCCTTTTTGTCACCCACCATAAATTCTATAGCCGCCGCATCTTTAGGGTCATCAGTGGGATCTGCATACTCAACTAAAATTGCCAGGTTTTGCCCATCATGCAAACCTTTGACTTTTACTGTTTTAACGGTTACTTCCTGAATGCGCTCAGGCCAATGTACTTGTGGAGCTAGGTTAAATTCGGATTCTGGAACCGAGGCCCATTGGGGAGAGTTTGGATCATCAGCAGGAAGAGTGCCCTCTACTTGATACATTCTGATTGACACACTTGCACCAACTTCGTCCGCAGGTGGAGGATCACTGGCAAACCCCACAGTAGAACCGAGTATTCCAGATATGCCTACAAGGGTAACTGTTGAAAGGAATCTCAGTTTGTTCAGCATGTCATATTCTCCACAAAGACACCGCTCTCAAGTAATGGATGAGGCCCCTTAATCGTCCTCTTCCCAAGTCCGGGGAGATTGATGGGCACCATCATACTCCCCCATAATAATTTTCCAGATAAACTCATCCGGCAATTCGACTTCCCAGCGAGGCATAGCTGACTTCCACGGCATAGCTTCTACTGGTAAACCTACCCCGCCTTTTTTTATCCTCCAGAAAAGATATGATTCTTGTAGTTGGGCGATAGTGCCAGGATCAGCAAAGTTCGCAGGTGGAGGATTAAAGCCTTTTGCTGCTGGGCCTTTTCCATCATAGTTCGCACCATGACAAGGGGAGCAGTAGGCCGCATACAGCCCTTTCCCCATATTAATGTTGGCCGGACTATTCTGATAAGGATTGGCCAACCCGACAAACTCCCCAGGTGGAGCAGGATGAATGGTCCTATTTTCTCCAGGAGGAAGATCGCTAGGAGCTAAACTCGTATAGGTTTGCCACCCGACTAATAAAGGAAATAATACCAAGACCGCGAGCCGTGCCATTTTCCCCGTACCTGACTGCCCTTCCCCAGATAAGAATCGAAAAACAGGACCCATGAGAGACTCCAGCGAGGAGGCACTCATCGTTCCATAAAGCATGATCCCGCTAAAAGCTAAGGCCATATATAAATAAATCAAACTTGCGGGGAGAGGAGCGGTAACTAAAGGAAGAAGAAACTTTATAAAAACAAATATTCCTACAAGTAGGATTGCCCCGCTTGCTATTGGACCTTTCATGTCGTTCCTCCTGTATTCCGATTCCCCATCTTACGGAGCCACGTCACTTTCTGCTAACACAAAACTCGTAGAAACAGAATTGGTATTCAAGGCAACTTCTACTGCTTCGGTCTGCTCTTCTTGCGATTCCATCACATCTTCAACCCTTATACTAATAGGCTCTCCACTCATCTTTTGAAGAAAGGCTATCACGGAAAAAATTTCTGGCTTCGTCAGGCCAATGGGATCTTTATCGATATGGGGCATACGCGCAGGATATTCCTCGGGCATGCCTGCATGACGAAAATCGAGATAAATATACGCTTGAGGTTTCGTGAGACTTTCAAAAAGAAATTCTGGAGCCAACTTTGCGCCAATCCCGTTCAAATCAGGGCATCGAGCTGAGTGACTCGGTCCGATCGAGTGACACAACGCACATTGCCCTTTACTAAAAAATATTTTTTGCCCGATGGCTGCTAAATCATCAGGGCTTTTCACGCTCGCGATATCAAATTTTTCAATAGCTGGAGGTAAAGACGCCACTTGCGGCACCCCCAAAGCAATTAAACTAAACGTTCCCAAGACCATGGCCACAAAACCGACGACCCTGAGAAACATCCCCTTGATAAACAACAGAATGAGAAGCCCAGTTCCGACAACGCACAGACCAATTATTTGGAGTAACGCAACTTCACTCATGATGCCTCACTTATGGTTTTCGAGGATCCCAGATTCAAATTTTTCGCCAGAACTTGGTGCCCCGCCAGCCATGGCCGGAGTACCACCAGGAACGTCGGACATTGCAGCCTTATCCTGTTGAGCTTTGGCCTTATCTCCCAAGGTCGCAACCCAAAAGATAAACGACACCAACAAGCAATAGACAAACGTATTCAAAGACATAAACGCAGCCGCATAACCTAATGCGGGGGAAAAGGCATAATCCGACGTGTCTCGCATGACCCCGTATATATGCCAATGCACTCGTGAAGAGGAACGTGCATAGCCCATAAGGGACATCAGCAGAATCACCATGACCGCATTCAGCACCAAACTATACCCTGCACGTATGGGCATTTTTCCCCATACCATTTCTGTGGTCGTTTTTGCGCTTTTCAACAATAACGCGGTCAAAGGCGTAAAGGTCACCATAATAAAGCCCACAATGAGGACTTGGGCCACAGAGAAATAATTAATCCGAATAATAGCCGGCACGAAATAACCCCATACGCCTAGAACAATCACCGCAACAGCAGCAATAGCCAACAATCCATTCATGATGGCTTTTGCCGCTTTTGCCCACCCAGCCGTTTCTTGTTTCCCCGCGCGCCAATACATAATAAAACTCATAAACGTCACGAGGATCATGATATTGGCCACCGTCATTTTGGCCGACATGACGCCGAACACTCCTAGCAATGGATGATGCGTTCCGCCCATTTTTTGGGCTTCCGCCAAGCTCGCCACCAATGTATGAGGAGTCATCCAGACACCAAGGCATAATAATAAGACGACCAACATCGCCATAATCGGTTTTTTATAGGAGTTTTCTGACCCGGGTATTCTATACGTAATACCCATCCAGAAATAATAATTCGCTCCAAGAAAGAGCACCCCAATCAGCATCGCTTGGAGAATAAACAACCATGCAAGAAATCCCCCCATAAGGGTAATCCCCATCTGCTGGTTGTATTGGTAGACTTCACGCATCAGCCAGTAGCCGGCAAATGGGAGAGGCAACATACCAAACACTCCAATGAAATTCCCGACATACCCCATCCAATCGTAGTGCTCACGCTCTTCCTGTGAAACAGCCAAAAGGTATCGTATGCCGGCATAGGCTCCAACAATAAACCCGCCTAGCACCACATTCGCGATAAGACGATGAATGTTGACCGGCCACCATGTCGGGTTCTGCATGGCCATCCATGCCCTCGCCCACGCATCTCCATCCCCAACCACAACCGGACTGGCCTGGAAGGTTGCCCAAGAGTTGGGAACGATCATGATGCCGATGGCAAACAGATTGAGCAGAAATCCCAGAAAGAGATGAAAGACTTTTTTATTCCCCTGCATGTAATCCCAACCATACCAATACATATACAGGACTGCGGTTTCGGCTAAAAACAAGAGACAATACACAAGGAAAGAAGGAAAAAACATCTCGGTGAGATATGCCATTAACTTTGGATATAAACCAATGAGCAAGAAGAGAAGGATGCCACCAAACAATGCTGTGGTGGCATAGGCCGAAGTCAACAACTTCGTAAACTCTTTGGCTAATTTGTCATATCGGGCTTCCTTGGTCTTCCAGCCGACAATCTCACATACCCAACCAAAAATCGGCACACCCAATACAAATCCAGCCAATAATAGATGTTGCTGGGCGACAATCCAGACTAAGTTTCGGCTACCAATTCCTGGAACATCACGATACTCAACGGACATCGCTTTAGTTTCCGCACCAGCCGCCAAGGCAATGACCGGAAGCAGCAGAACGGAGAGGAAACTTACCCACTTAAAGACAGTTGGCATCTTTTCCAGAAAATTTTTCACGTTTGATTGTCGTATCTGGTTGGCCGATTTCATCACTTGGCCCCCTTCACTCGTATATTTTTAAGCACGGGAAAAGATTTCGCATACTTATAACGCATGCCGTATTCCTCTTGCTAGCTCGAAAAAAATTATTTGCAGGGCTTTTAATTCTTTTTCTCTGGCTGCGTCTCTTTGGCAACAGGTTCTTTTGCTTTCTTATCATTAGAATCTTTTGATTCTCCGCTTTTTTCTTCTTCGAGTTTTTTCACCACCAATTCGGCTTTCGCCAAGACTTTTTCAGCCTCTTTTAAAACTTTTTTTGGCTCAACCTTTACTTCTTTTTGCCCACTGGAGATAAACTCATATTCTTCATGCGGATGAGGCGTCGTTGAGGGCAATAACGCCCAGAAAACAAATACCAGGACGACCCCAGCACCAGTAAAGGCCGTCAACAGGAGCGGTTGATCTGCAGGAATTCGAAGGCTATCCCAAAAATTTGCCCTCTCCTCTTCTGTCCCATCTAGAGGCTTTGCATTTTTCACAAAGGATTGAGTCAGCCAACCTAGTCCATACAGCCAGCCAAGGACACAGAGGATAAGAACCACTGATGCCACGCTCCCCCACATCACCAGCTCTATGCTAATTTGCTCTGCTACTGGAATTTCATAGATAGATTCTTCAATTGAGTGCACGATACTGGATGTCGCAGACTTTGCAATTCCGGTTGCCCCTGAAACAATAAATTTCATCAATGGCAGGGCAATGGCTGAAAATACCGCCCACCGAATCCAAATATTTTTCCCAAAACCAGGCTGAGGGTCGACTTTCAGTCGATCTATGAATACGGTTCTGGCACATAACCCTAAAGCCCAAATATCAATTGGGATGGACACAAGCAACAGCAAGAAAAATCCTTCCCCGCCCCATGGATGCATGTGAGCCGCCAACAACAAGAGGCAGAACACCATTTTTATGGGGAATCCTGTCCAAAACGTTGGCCAAAAAACCAGAAGGCCTAATTTAATATTCGACATGGGCATGGGCGTTCTAATGTAAGAAGTCTCGATTAATAATCGCTGAAACGGTAAAGATCAAAATAAAGACCATAACGACAATCCAGCCAACAAGAGCTATGGGTCGCTTAAAGAGATTGCGTTCAGGCTTCGTATCGAGAAAGGGAAGAGCTGCCAAAAAAGCCATAAAGGCTCCGGGAAGAACCATAGCCCCCATTAATTGACCCAATTCCCCACCAAACATTTTAAGACGAAGCAATTGGAAGAGAAAGAGAAAATACCATTCCGGCTCAGGATGGTAATCACCAGGATCAGGCGTGGCTTGTTCCAACAAGAC
Organism: Nitrospirales bacterium; assembly: GCA_965248225.1. Taxonomy (GTDB): domain Bacteria; phylum Nitrospirota; class Nitrospiria; order Nitrospirales; family UBA8639; genus Nitrospira_E. Next base: position 149,810 of record CBDFIV010000015.1, on the reverse strand, counting down.
GACTGGCTCGATGAACGCCAAGGAGCAGATAATGAGAAACACGGTAGCCATGGCGATGATATCTTTCCATATTTGACGTGGAAAGAAATAATCAGTCTTCGCCTTCAACTCTTCCGGAGTCCCTCTAAAGGGACCAGCAGGCCCGGCTTTTCTAAACAGAAATATATGAAGGCCCGCTAGGCCAGCCAATGCAGCCGGCAAGACCATCACATGGATCACAAAAAATCGACTTAGGGTCATTTGCCCAGGCGTTGGGCCACCCTTGAGAAATCTTGCCATGAAATCCCCAACAATTGGGGTCTTATCCATAATTTCTACACCCACGACGGTTGCCCAATACGCCCGCTGATCCCAGGGCAACAGGTATCCGGTAAATCCAAATCCCATCACAATCCCAAAGAGGGCTAATCCCACTAACCATACGAGCTCCCTCGGCTTTTTATATGCCCCCCACAAAAATACTTGCGACATATGGGCAAACACCATCACCACCATGGCCGACGAACCCCAAAAATGGTAGCTCAGGAGAAACCATCCGTAGTCAACTTCGTGAATAATGTATTGGGTACTGTCGTAGGCATGGTCGGTACTGGGGACGTAATAAAACATCAATAGGATCCCAGTGACCACTTGAAGGATGAAAATAAAGAGGAGAACCGACCCAAAGGCATAGGCCCATCTGGAACCACCAGGGATCGGCTCATTCATCATTTTGGCCTGAATATTCTTCAGGCCCACTCGCTCATCAACGAATTCAACGACCTTTTCAAACGGATTGGGTTGTTTAGCGGGCTCAGTTTCCTGCTGCATGAAGGAAAAATCCTCGAAATAAATGAATGCGACTTAAAGGAGGCGAATTTGATTTTTCACGCCGGCCTTGTATTCGATATCAATAATTTGCACTTCCCCAGCGGCGTTAACCTGCATAGGCAAGACATCCAGCCCGCGAGGGGCTGGGCCATCGATAACTTTCCCGGCCTCATCATAAAGACTCAAATGACAAGGGCAAAGAAACACACCATCGGGATTACTTTTCGTTCTTCTCCATTTGTACCCACATCCTAAATGAGGACACTTTCCCGAAAATCCAATGTACGGTGAATTGGCCTTATTCACATGAAGCAATTGGCCCTTATTATCAAAAAACTTTGAATCTTTTCCACCATACACTGCTTTCTGAACTTCTGGTGTCGCTTTCACGATCCAGATATTTTTTTCAATTTGCTGTTCCGGCATAAAGGCTTCTTTGAAGCCTCGACTAAACTTAAATTGAAATCCGATATTTTCCTTTTTTATTTTTTTGACATTCCCAACCGAAAACCAGGCATTATCGAATGGCCTATACATGGGCTTCATGATGAACTTCAACACAGGATATGCCAGTGGGAGCGCAATGAGCGCTCCAATCGCATGGGTCATATTATTAAAGAACGTTCTTCGAGGAACTCCTTGCTCGAGACAAGGAAGAGGCACTAAGACTTCACCTGGCTCTACGTGGAGATGATCTTCTAAATGTGCAATTTCACAATCATGAATCGTGACATATCGATCACGATCAATGGCTGGAAATTGTCCAAACTCTTCCGGTGAGCACCGAAGAATAATTTCCTCTTCACTTACGACCTGCTGAACTTGCCCGATAGGAATCTGACGATCAACTCCCTGAACTCCCCCTTCCTTGACCACCACATGACTAATTTCATGCGACAAAGGGTCAAGGATAACCTTGGAAATCTTACCGACTTCCTGGTTACCACAAAGGGCTTTGGCGGTTAGTTTTGGTTGCATAACGAGAGACGAATCCTCAGAATTACCTATCTCATTATTAATACATTTTTATGGGTTTCGGCGTTACCACCGAGGTGTCTTTTAAAGACGCGAGGAAGGCAACAAGAGCTTCAATTTCCTCATCAAACATCAGGTCTCTGTATTTATCAGGCATTTTTCCCTTTTTGTATTGCTTATCAAACCCTTCTGCCTTCCACTTTTTGGGATATAATATCTTTTCTTTAAGTTGTTCAGGAGTCATGAGACTGCCAATATTATCCATCACAGGACCTCGTTTTTTCCCACCTGACCCAAATAATTTATGGCAGTTGTAGCATTCTTGTAGCTCCCATTGCTCTTTCCCCAAACCCACAAGATCACCGGCAGCAGCTCCAGAAGTAGCACTAGCATCCTCAACCGCTTCAACCTTTGCGCCAGCTCCAAGTGACCTCAACAGCTTCGAAATGACCTTCGCTCGTTCATCCAATTCTTTTGTTCTAGCAATAAGCTCATCGGCCTTACCCTGCTGCGATCTGGCCTTTCGCATTTTGAGAACTTTCTCAATTTTGCCTGCTTCAATGGTAGGGTCGAATTGAGGAAGAATGCTTGCCCCGGCGATATACATTCCCGAAAGAAGCACATAAAACACAAGCAATGCCGCAACAGCCTTAACGCCTTCTAAACGCTTCATTGGGGGAGCATCCAAGAGAATAAACACAAATGTCCCCAACATGGCATAGATAAAAAACATGACCTGGAAAACTTGAGGGAAATGCGTCTGTTGAGCAACCACCACCAATATCACCCCAATAATGATGCCGATGGTTGCTTTCTTTAGGACATTTTTCGTGAAGCTTTGATTAGCCATACGATTCCTTTTCTTCGAATTACGCTCTATTTGGCTTCAGCCAGAATAGGCAAATCCTAATGTGCTTCAGCCTTTGCGCTTGCGGGCTTCAGCGTAACCAGAATAGCAAAACTCACGACAGCAAAGAACACGATCGTGACCCCCGTAATCCACCAGGCTGAATACGACAACGTTGGAGTAAAGGCCTCCGACGTAAAATCGGGAACCAAATTATATACATGGTAATACTTCCTGGTGAGCGACCGAACCGTTCCCATCAAACCCATTGTCCAAATTGCGCTAAATGCGAGGAAAATTAAGACAAACTGGGAAGCAAAGTCTATTTTTCCCCAAATGATTGTTCCTTGCTTAATTGCCCGGTTGTACATGATGTAATTGACAATTGTCAGGAACACCAGGGTAAAGGCCGCGGCATTTTTGGCCGGCATCAGGGCCAATTCCTCGGCCCACTCTGGCAACTCAAGGTCATGTGTGGCCAACCCTTGCGTGGCGACAAACCCATGAGGCGTCATCCAAATGGCATCAGCCACCACAATCATCAAGAACCCCACTTTAATCATCGTGAACGCAGAAATTGTAAAGTTCTTGAGCCCGGGCACCCTCCCAAGAATCATTGGCGCAAAAACAATGGCTCCTAAGTAAATCAGCGATTGCCACTCAGGTGGGGGAAACATCTTCCAAGCCATACCCATCACAGCAGGCATGATCAACACCGCTATGGCCACAAATCCGGATATGCGTATATGCTCAACTCCCTCAATACGCTTGAGGCTCAGCCAAATATAATAATTGCTGGCTAAAAATATCAGCCCGATCATCGCCCCTTGCATTTCAAAGAACATCGACAATTGATCGGCCATCATGTACGGACAAATTGACGCATCATAATCACAGAGTTCGTAAGCTAGCAGATAGCCCATGAATGGAAGTAACAGCAAGGCTCCCACTCCAATCATATTGCCTACAAAACCCATCCAATCATAGTAGGACCGCTCTTCATCTGTTTTCGACCTCATATACATATAGGCCGCGATCAATCCTGCAATGAAACCTCCAAACGTGACATTTCCCACAAGTCTGTGAAGGTTAAGTGGCATCCAACTAAAATTGGCCATTTTATCCCAGAGACTGGCCGTTTGGATAAATTCGAGCAACGACACCCCTTCCGCCGCTTTCGCGGGGGTATTCATAAAGGACGTCGGCCCGTCTATCACAAACAGTGTGACCGTTCCTACAATATTCAAAAGAATTCCCAATGCAATATGACGCCCCTTCAAGGGCCCTTTCATGGAATCCCAAGAATAAAAATACGTGTAGAGAATGACCGTTTCGAGGATAAATAAGAGGGGGTAAATGACCGCAAAGATAAGGAAGAAATGCTGAATCAGCCATGTTGAGAAAACTGGGTAAGTACCAAGAAGCACAAAGAGAAATAACCCGCCAGTCAAGGCCGTCATACTATAGAGGATGACCGTCACCTTTATGACTTCTTTGGCAAGACGATCGTATTTCGGATCGTTATTTTTATACCCCAGCCATTCGGCCACCACCACAAAAATGGGAGCGCCAAGGATAAAGGCGGCAAACAAAATATGCAGGTTTGCCACAACCCAGACAGCCGTCCTATTCCCTGCATAGGGAAAATTCACCACCGGGGCATCTGGAACTTGCCCGTACGCCAGGGCTGCCCCTCCGATGAGCAAGCCAAAGACCATCCAAATACTTCGTTGTAAGGTTTTCAAGGGTGGCACCCCTCCTTTATCTTTCTTCCCATCCGTGAGATTACTTTTTGGCTTTGGTTAGTGAGCCGCATCCCCTGCTGGTGCTTCCGCCGCTGGTGCTTCAGCCGCTGGAGCATCCCCGGCTGGAGCTGCAGGCGCTTCCGCCGCTGGTGCTGTACCAGCGGTTCCCTGAGAAACCCATTTTTTATACTCCACATCATATTCCTTGCCTTTGAGACCAAATGTGGCTTCAAACGCAATGACTTTCCAGATTTCATCTTCTGATAGCTTGCTCTTCCAGGGTTTCATTTTGGTTCCTTTGACACCTTCGTTCACACGCCAAAACCAAACCGAATCCGAATACATCTCCATTTGCTCCGTTCGGCGGAAGTCCCTGGCACCGGCCTTGACGGGTTTCCCGTTTTTCCCATGGCAGCTGGCACAATTCACATCAATATTTTGTACCCCGGTAAAAATAGCTTTCCCCTCTTCCAGGATTTCTGGGTTATTCCAGTAGCCGTCAGGCATATGCTTATCAGCATATTCAGGTGGAGCAGGCGGTGGTGGTTTTGGGGGACCTTCTCCACCACCACAAGCAGATATGGACATCCCCAAAACGGCTAAACCCATCACAAATAAACTTCTCAAATTCCGGTATTCGTTCATTGTTCCCCCTCGCGTACGTAATTTATTTCGTTCTTAATTGTTACTAACTGGCTTTGATGATCTATTTTTGAAAAAGCACATTCTCATTGAACTCAAACTACCCAAAGTCCCTCATGCCTTATGGGCCTTTCGGCCTCGGAAAAAGACCTGGATTTTTATCACAGACTAGCGGCGAGCGTCAATCAAATCTTCTAGTTGACAAAGACCACGTTCCTCAAAATCAGATCCAATTTTTACATTGGCAATGATTCAGTTTGAATCTGAAATAATTGATTGAGGGAAAACGAAGAGGTGGGGAGGAGGGGGGGACTACCTAACGCAGGATTAATTCATCTACGGCTTTTGCCATTTTTCGGCCCAATCGTCCCACGAACGCCCAAATGCCGTATCTTCTCCACTGAATTCGACTTCTGCAATATCTTGATACTTCACGGTGGACGGCTCTGCCTGATTTGCTAGATATATTTTCAAATGAGGATGAGGCGTTTCATCTTGACGATCAAACACATAGCCACTGACTTGCTCACCGGTTTTGAGATGAATGGTCACATCGCCTCGATAATCACATGCTCGTTTGATCGCCTCGCGTAGGGCAAACTCAGAATCAGCCTGAAATCGATGTCCTTCCCAGGATGGCGGATGACTGCCTGAAGATTGATCATCACTCATGACTTGCACGATATTTTGGTAAGCAACTGAGGTTTATTGAGGTAGAAATTCTGGCCCATCAATCAGGAGAGGCTACACCGCGTTAGGGAAGAGGGTAGCTCTCACCGTCCCGAAAAACCCGCCAAAAGTACTGAAGGTATCTTGCACCGCCGAGGCTTCATAGCCACAGTGGACCATGCAATCACGGCATTGCTCGTGACGTCCAGTCCCATACCGCTCCCATTCTGTTTCTTCCATTAATTCTCGAAACGTCGGGACGTTGCCTTCTTGCAATAAATAACAGGGACGTTGCCAGCCAAAAATATTGTAGGTGGGATTTCCCCACGGAGTACATTCATAATCTCGTTTTCCCATGAGAAACTCCAGAAATAAGGGAGACTGATTAAACTGCCAATTTCGCTTGCGTTGCGTGAGTAATTGGGAAAACAGGGCCCTTGTGCGATCACGTTTGAGAAAGCTTTTCTGGTCAGGAGCCTTATCATAGCTATAGCCAGGAGAAATCATCATTCCTTCAACGCCCAACTCCATCATTTCATCAAAAAATTGACGAACACGCGTTGGCGCAGCATCATCAAACAGGGTCGTATTGGTCGTGACGCGAAACCCTTTCGCTAATGCTGTCCGAATGGCTTTCACCGCCACATCATAGATCCCATCCCGACACACGGCATGATCATGTTCTTCTTTGAGACCATCCATGTGAATACTAAACGTCAGATATTTTGATGGCGTATAGTCCTGGATTTTTCGCTCAAGGAGAATGGCATTCGTACACAAATAGACATATTTCTTCCGCTCAACGAGCCCTTCAACGATCCTTGGCATCTCGGGATGAATAAGTGGTTCTCCCCCTGGAATACTGACAATGGGCGCCCCGCATTCGTCAGCAGCTGCCCAACATTGCTCCGGAGTCAGGCGTCTGTCCAGGATATGATCGGGGTATTGGATTTTCCCACAACCTGCGCATTCCAAATTGCATCGAAACAATGGCTCGAGCATCAACACTAATGGATAGCGCTTGACCCCTCGAAGATGCTTCGAGAGGGCATACTGTGACACGGTATACATTTGTGAAATAGGTACGGCCATAACTAATTCACCCCCAAAAACAGGTCTCGCTGTTCTCTTTTATTAAATAGAGCTCTGTATTTCATTCTACCACCTTACCCTAGCACTATTTCGAAATTTCATGGGGTTTTTCACTCTTCGTGGAGCTGTGGATGGAGGCGCCGAGCGGGATCGAACCGCTGAATCGCAGTTTTGCAGACTGCTCCCTTAACCACTTGGGTACGGCGCCTTCGTCATTCATTATACGGAGTTGTTTTTCTTCTACACAACTAGTGATTGCTCTTATTCTACTGTCTAAGAAGCAAGGCAATCATTACTTGAGAGGCAACATGGGGATTTCACGTGAGGAAGGCCTCGCGGACGCTAGCAAGAGTTCTTCGAGCGGAAGTGTTGACGGAGACGATGGAGAAACCCAACTACTTGAGCTTTCGGCATCTTGCTCTTTGGCCATGGCTTCAACTTCTTCAATTAATATGTCCATCAATTCTTCTGAAGGTACACGTTTATAGGGCTTGCCTTTTTTAAACACAATCCCTACCCCTTGGCCACCGGCGATGCCAATATCCGCTTCCTTCCCTTCACCAATTCCATTCACGACGCAACCTAGAACCGACACGGTGATGGGGTTTTTAATATGTCCTAAACGATGCTCTAATTCATTGGCCATCTTCACGACATCAATTTCCACACGACCACAGGTTGGACATGCAATCACATTCACTCCACGATGCCGGAGTTCCAGAGATTTCAAGATCTCAAAACCTACTTTGACCTCTTCCACCGGGTCCGCTGCTAACGAAACACGCAACGTGTCGCCGATGCCTTGAGATAGCAACCAGCCCAATCCGATGGCAGACTTGACCGCACCAGTCGTAGCCGTTCCTGCCTCCGTGATCCCGATGTGTATGGGACAATTCGATTGCTGGGCAAAAAGCCAATAGGCATCAATCGCCATGTGGACATCGGAAGCCTTTAACGACACTTTCATGTTCGTGAAACCCACATCCTCTAATGCATGCACGGCATTCAGTGCAGATTCCGCCAAAGCTTCTGCCGTAGGGTAGCCATACTTATCGAGTAGCGGCTTTTCAAGGGAACCGCCATTAACCCCAACTCTGAGAGGAATGCCATTGTCATTGACGGCTTTAATCACCTCTTCGGTTTTCCACCATGGCCCAATATTTCCAGGATTGATACGTACGCAGTCCACGACCTCCGCCGCCTTTAAGGCTAAACGATGATCAAAATGAATATCCGCAATTAATGGGACCGTCATTTGAGCTTTGATTTTTGGAAGAGCCTCAACTGCCTCCATGTCGGGAACAGCCACTCGGATGAGTTCGCACCCCGCCTCTTCCAATCGATGAATCTGCTCCACGGTTCCAGCCACATCTCTAGGATGTGGAATCGTCATTGATTGGACAGATATTGGCGCATCTCCGCCAATTTTGACCTGTCCTACCTGAATTTGGCGAGTTTTTCGTCGAGTGATATGCATATCTAAAGACTAGCGAAGAATAGCTTGTAGCGAAACTCGGTCATACAGGGCTTTAGCCTGGTCATAAATGCCATCAGCGGTTAGCCCATATTTCTCGCGGAGTAAATCTTGGGGACCTTGCTCAATATACCAATCGGGTAATCCTAACACCTTGGTCGGAAGATCCCAGCATTCCTCTTCAGAGAGAAATTCCAGTACTGCCGAACCAAACCCACCCATTCGGCAACCTTCTTCCACTGTTACCAAACATTTCACCTTCTTCGCGACCTCACGGATGAGATCTTTATCGAGCGGCTTAACAAAACGCGCATTGATGACCGCCACAGAAACGCCTTCTTCCTTCAATTGCTCTGCGGCTTTCATCGCTTCTGATACGGTCACCCCAATAGCCACAATTGCCACATCCGTCCCTTCACATAACAATTCCGCTTGCCCAATGTCTAAAGGAATGGGTTCAGGATCTAAAGCCACGCCCAAACTGCTTCCCCGTGGGTAGCGGACTGCGGTCGGTCCATCGTGGACTAATCCAGTCTGCACCATATGTTGCAATTCATTTTCATCTTTCGGGGCCATAATCACCATATTCGGCACATGTCGAAGAAAGGCGAAATCAAAGGCTCCATGATGGGTGGTTCCATCTTCTGCGACCAACCCACCCCGATCAATACAAAACATCACCGGAAGATTTTGGGTAGCGACATCATGGACGACTTGATCGTAGGCCCGTTGAAGAAAGGTCGAATACATACAAATTACCGGGCGCATGTTTTCTGCGGCAAGACCTGCAGCATACGTCACAGCATGTTGCTCGGCAATGCCCACATCAATCAATCGTGTAGGGAATTCTTTCTGAAAGTTCGAGAGCCCCGTCCCTTCACACATGGCAGCGGTGATGGCCACTACACGCCCATCCTTGCGTGCTTGACGACTCAAGGTATTTGCGGCGATCGCACTGTAAGAAAGATGGCCCGCCTTTTTCACGGGTTCCCCCGTCTTTTTGTTAAAAGGGGAACAGGCGTGGAACCACACCGGATTGCTCATCGCAGGCTCAAAGCCCAGCCCTTTTTTCGTAATGACATGCAGAAGCGTGGGCCCTTTAAGCTTCAACACATTGCCTAAGGTCGGCAACAAATGTTCAAAATTATGCCCATCGATCGGGCCCACATAGCGAAAACCCAATTCCTCAAATAACAACCCAGGAAGAAGAAAGCCTTTGGCTAATTCTTCCGCTCGCATGGCCATCCGTTTCACATTTTCACCAATTTGCGGAATCGTGTCTAACAGTTGAGAGGTTTCCTCACGAAACCGTGTATAAAATTCACCCGTAAATGTCCGGTTGAGATAAGCCGAGATGGCTCCTACATTTCTGGAAATGGACATCTGATTGTCATTCAAGATCACGACGAAATCTTTTCCCATATCCCCCGCATGCTGCATGCCTTCCAATGTCATCCCTGAAGTTAACGCCCCATCTCCAAGCACACAGACAACTTTTTGCGATCCTTGCATTTGCTCCCGCGCCTCGACGAACCCTACAGCGGCCGAGACTCCGGTCCCGGCATGCCCAGCATTGAATGTGTCATACACACTTTCTTCCCGTTTACAGAATCCGCTCATACCTCCAAATTGCCGCAAGGTGTGAAAAAGCTCACGTCGCCCAGTCAACAATTTATGGGTATAAGCCTGATTACTGGTGTCCCAAATGATTTTATCGTGTGGCGTATCGAGTAAATAATGCAACGCGACAGTGAGCTCCACGACACCAAGGTTTGAGGCCAGATGCCCGCCCACTCCTGAAACCACTTCAATAATGAGCTCACGAATTTCCTGGCAAAGCTCAGGGAATTGTTCCTGTGTAAGTTTCTTTAAATCTGTAGGACTTTCAATCCTTTTCAACAAGGACATCTGACATCCTTTCTGAGAATATTCTGCGATTTTTGTGAGGAAAAAATGGAGAGAAATCGTACGCCTACATACCTAAGCAAAATCTTCCCATAGCCGCCAGACCCTGTCAAGCATCAGCCTTTTCTACCATGAACTGGGCTTGATCGGTCGACGTGGCCTGTAAGGGGAAGTGAATCTAAACCTGCCTTAGGTTCGGAAAGGAGGAGAATATATTGACCATCAACGCCGCGGTCGCTTGCCAAACTAGAATCACTCACCACATCCACGGGCGGAATAGGCTGAGGCCTGGACATCGCGGGAAAGGCATTCACGCCCAAAGGTAATGAGATGGTGGGCCACCATCGCGATTTGAAAGACTGATTCAACATTCCCTTGGCGCAGCTCGCGCCTCGTCATTCTCCAGAATTCTTTTCGATAATCGCTACAAATGCCAACTCGCCAGGCCGTGCGTGCAAAGATCTCGATCGCGCGCCGAAGATTGGGCCATGTGAGCTGATCCAATGGACGCACAGGTCGCTTACGGTGCAGATATGTTCTCTTTGCTTGCCCCGCATAGCGTGCGTATATATTTCGTGGCTCGTATGTCTCACGAATCACACGCTTCCAATTCGCCACCACCTCCTCATAAGGCTGCAGATACTCGACGTTCGAATCACGTCCTTCACCAGAATTCAGACGATTGGCCTTTTGCAGACGGTCGTAGAGGGGGGTATGTGGCAAAGCGACGAGCAAGTTCGGTGTCACAATGGGAATTTGGGCAGCCTCAATAAACTCCAGGATCGCGTCTGTTGTCTCCGGGGTGTCAGTATCTAATCCTATAATAATTCCAGCAGCGATTTCGATCCCGTAACTGTTGACCTTCTCGACGGCTTCAAGCATAGGGGTGCGAACGTTCTGCTTTTTACTCATGGCTCGTAAGGCATCAGGGTCCACCGTCTCGATGCCAATAAAGATATTGGTCATAAATGCCTCACGCATAAGCTCCAAAATCTCGGGGTATTCCACGACATTGAACGTGAGTTCACAGGAGAGGCGAACCGTATAGTCACGGCGCTTCTGCCATTCCACGAGATGAGGCAAAAGGTCCTGCGCGGCCCGAGGATTGGCAATGAAATTGTCATCGACGAAGTAAATCGAAGGCGTCCCGCCGTCCGCGAGTTCATCCAGTTCGGCGAGGATTTGCTGCGGGGTCTTTAGCCTCGGGTTTCTCCCGTAGAGCGCGGGGATGTCACAGAATTCACACGTAAAGGGGCAACCGCTGGAATACTGAACGCACCCAAGCAGATACTGTCTGACGTCGATCAAACGATAGGCGGGCGTCGGGAAATCTGTCATCGGCAGGCGGTCAACGGTCCGAAAGATGATTTGCTGTTCTGGACGCGCTGGAGTCTCGTCGATCTGCCGAAATAATTCGAGGGTTCCATCCCCCACTTCACCGCAATGCAAGAGATCAATGTCCTCATAGTTTTCGGGTGCAGCTGAGACCGAAGGCCCACCGAGCGCAACTACCTTGCCTGCCCCATGTGCCCGTCGTGCAATATCAAGGATTTGATTGCGTTGAATATGCATGCCTGACACCAGGACAGCGTCAGCCCAGGCAAATTCGCTTTCCAGCACCGGACGAATGTTTTCATTGATGAAGCGGACTTGCCATTCCCGTGGCACAAGCGCCGCGATAAGAAGGATCCCCTGTGGCGGCATGAAAGCCTTCACCGGCCCCATCAGGGGAAAAGCGTGATCAAAGGTACCGAAGGCCTTGCTATAGGCAGGAAACACACACAGTATCCGTCGAACATTCACTGGCTGAAATGTCCGAATGATGACCTGTGGAACGACGAGCGTTGAAGACTGGGACAAACTTGGGCGCTTTCTCAGAGGGGGAAAAACTTTACCATACCCTGGAGTAGGGTGCCAGCCTTACCTATTCTCATGAACTTACTCATTGTCTTTTTTCTGCCCTTCCTCGTGCCCGCAATAGAGAAATGCGGGCAAGACGACCAAACAGCCAATCAATGTCAACAAGATACCAAGGCTTAACAATTGTCCCATGCTGGCAATACCCACATGTGACGTATAGGCCAGATTACTGAAACTTAGCATGGTCGTCACACTGCTAAAAAACACCCCGCGTATGGTACCAGACCTCAGAAACGCTTCACATTCTGCCGGCCTTCTCCGCATTCGTTCAACAATATGAATACCACTATCCGCACCAAGCCCAAAAATTAACGGAAGAGCAAGCACATTGGCATAATTGAACGGCAGGCCAAAGATGACCGTATACGCCACGAGACATAGCGCTGCCAGACTCAAGGGAAGAATCACCAATAGAATATCCCAAATATTTCGAAGGACGAGAGCCAAGATAAGGAGAATCACCAGCAGGGCGGAGACAAAGGCCTGCTTGAACGCCCCAGCCACCTCATTGCCTCCATCTAAATAAATGACGGGTAAACCCGTCACTTCTGGGGCAATGCTTCGAACCTCGTTGACAAACTGTTCCAACGCGTTGATATTCCTTAAGTCATTTTTAGGATAGACTTCCAAACGATAGGTTCCATCCTTGCCCACCCATCGTTCACGCAATTCCTGTGGCAAATCCTTTTGGGTGATGAGCCCCATCGGCATCGCGGTGGCATACATGTTTATAGGGTCAGTCGGCAACGATCCCAACAAATTCTTGTCCAGTCCCTCAAGAAGATCCTTTTTCGATTCCTTATCAATACTGTCGAACCTCGCGACAAGATTTCGTATCGCATCTCTCAGTTGGACCGTAGAACTTTCATCATGACTCAGCCCTACTCTTTGAATATGTCCTTCTAGAATAGTCAAAAAAGATTGTATCGCTATGAGAGAAGAATCCTGGGCTAGGACAGAGCGGGGCAAGTCCGAAGTAGATCCTTGAGGAACCATCTCACCTGCAAGCTCTGCAAGCACTAACAACTTTTCGAATTGTTGAGTGGGGATGAAATCTTGAATCGTCAAAACCTTCTCAACTGATTCCAGTGCTGCAAGGCTGGATGTATAGTCCGACGCCTTGTCTTCAGAAGGCAAAAGAGTCAGAGACCAGGTGGCTCCCTTTTTGTCTTCGAGAAGATCATCCATCGTTTGAACTGACTCTACGTTCGGATCTCGTAAATTGTGGGGATTCCAATCAAATGAGGCCTGGGGTAGTAACAGCACAGAGCCAACAAAAACCACGACCGTTCCCCACCGAATGGCCTGCCCATGACGGATGGGAAATTGATAGAGAGCCTTCAACGCCTGCTCAGAAGAAGGGGAACGATAATCTTTTTTCGATGAGGGGAACACCAATAATATAGCTGGCAACACGGTGAGTGACACCACGAGCCCGATGAACATACTCGTCCCAGAAATCAAACCCAACTCCGACATGCCAGTGTAATTTGTTGGGACGAAGGTATAGAAGCCAAGCCCCGTGGTCATGGCACACAGCATTAACGCAGGCCCCACGTCCTGCAGGCTCCTTTTCATTGCCAGAAAAGGCTCATCTCCTAATCCAAGAAGTTCCTGATAGCGAAGACACAGATGGATCGCATAGTCGACCGCAAGCCCGATAAAGAGCACGGCAAAGGCTAATGACAGAATATTGAGTTGTCCAACAGCCACTGTGGCAAAACCTGCGCTTAACGAGAGCCCCACAAGTAAGGTCAGCAATGTGACGACCATCAGACGCCAGGAGTGGAAGGCAATCGTCAAAGTCGCGCAGACCATGATAAGCGAGAGGATGGCGGCCAACCCTGCGCGCTGGCTGACGACTTGAAGCTCTTCGTGTGCCAGTGCCACTTCCCCTGTGACACGGACCCGAACTCCAGAAATTGCGGACACACCCGACTCTTGGATGACGCGATGAATGGCATGAAGTGCTGTTTCAGCTGGAAGCATTTGTTGATAATCCAGGTGAGGTTGCACAAGAATAAATCTACGTGTCTGGGAAGTTGTAACGTCAGGTTTCAACATGACGGAGTGCCAGGCAAGAACATAATCCAGTCCAGCCATACCAGACTGAATGCCTTCTGCCATTCTCCTAAAAAGAGCGTCAAGGAGCGGTTCATTGACCCAATGCGTTTGATCGTAACGATTACTCAACATGGTAAATAGGCCATGGATATTTCGATTTCGCATCAATTCTTCAATGAAGGGCTTGGATTCAGCCATTGATTTTGTTAGCTGTTCCAGTTCCGCGAGATCCAGGTACAACAGGGCATTTTTTTCAAAAAATTGCCCTCCGAATGGTGTGTAGACCGACTTGATGTACTCTGGCTCCTTTCTTAATCTGCCATCGAGGGTTTTGACTGCTGCATACGCCATCTCTGGTGTATTCGCCTCCACAACAAGAATGATCGAATCCGTATTCTGCGGAAAGATCGCTTTATAATGCTCGCGCGCCTCTTGAATGGGGAGATCAGCCGCAAGCATTTCAGTCGTATTCGTATTGATACCCAAATACATGAAAGCATAGGTAAAAGACATGACTGTCGCAAAAATTGCGAAAGCCAAAACCCACCACACCCTATGTCTCACAAAGTCAGCAACCCGACCAAGTGTCTTGGATAAACAATCGGATGATGGAGATGTCATGGATATGTCACAGTCGATAAATCAGAATACAGCCCAGTTTGACACCGTCATTAGTTGCCATACCTACACACCAAGCTTGCACCCTCATAGCGTATCGCTTTTCGAAGGGAAGCGCCTGCTAGCACGCCAAGAGTGAAACTGGAATTCCACAAATTGATTCATGCGTACTTCTCGCCCGAATCTCTTTCGGATGTTTGAGGGGGAAAAAATTCAAAGGTCAAAAACGCACGCGAAGGAAACGAGACTGGTCGGATGTTCTAAGGAGAATGGGAACAAAGATTACGGTACCGCGCCAACGCCCATAGTGGGAAATATTTATCATAACCACCATATTTGAGATATAGGACACGTGGAAAGCCTGGAGCAGAAAACCAGTCATCCTCCCACAACCCGTTCCCCTTCTGTGTGCGAAGGAGAAAATTGATACCTTTTTTCACCTCAGGGCTCTGTACTTCCCCAGAGGACATGAGCCCCAAAAGAGCCCACGCGGTCTGATACGAGGTGCTGGCATAACCCTGTCCTTGACGGTTGCCATCCCAGTAGGAATCATTATCCTCGCCCCAGCCCCCATCCTTCCGCTGAACTCGTTTAAGCCAATGTACGGCACGCTGAACATGGGGAGTCTCAGGCGATTCTCCAGCACTTTCTAAGGCCAAAAGAACCGACCATGTCCCATAGATATAGTTGGTCCCCCATCGTCCCCACCAGGAACCTTCAGGCATCTGTTCCTTTAAAAGATAGGTGAGGCAGGCCTGTCTGGCTTGCCGATATTGTGGGAATTCCCGGTCTAATGCACTCAAGAGCAGCAAACACCGGGCGCTTACATCGCTTGTGGGAGAATCCAATAGCGCCCCATGATCAGCAAAGGGTATCTCATTGAGATAATAATAGGTGTTATCGGCATCGTAGGAGGCAAAGCCCCCGTTTTTGGATTGCATGCCCGCGATCCAATCTGCCGCACGCTGGATTGAATCCTGGAAACAGGGATCCTTTGCCTGATACATGGCATACGCAACTGCTGCAGTGTCATCCAGATCCGGGTAATAATTGTTTTGAAATTCAAAGGCCCACCCACCACCCTTCAGTTGAGGGCGATACTCGCGCCAATCACCAGGGGCATCAAGAAGCTGTTTTTGCTGCAACCAACAAAGTGCGGCCGTCACCTCGTGGGAATCTTCCACCGCATGCACTTCTTGCAGAGCGAGGCATGACAAGGCAGTATCCCAAACGGGCGAAAGACATGTCTGGCACCAAGCCGACCGATCCCCAACAACCAACAACCCTTCCAAAGCCAGCTTGGCCGTCTTTCGATGAGGATGATCCAATGGATATCCCAGACAATCCAACACCTCATAGGCACCGATCATTGCAGGGAGGATCGCGCCCAATCCCCCGGTTCCATTTAAACGTTCCACGATCCAACATTCGGCTTTCTTGAGTGCACGTTGACGTATCCACCTCGGGAGGAAATATTCCAACCGCTTGCCAACCCAATCCAGGGCCAGAAACAGTCGGTTCAACGGTGAGCGAACAATCTGACGGGACTTGACCTGATCAGAGGGATTCACAAACAGTTCGGCAATACCTATGGCACGAGGATTTTTTGCATGAGGTTTTAGGGTACACAAGATTGAAAGAGGAACCATGACCGTGCGCGACCAATAGGAAATTTTTTGAATATGGAAAGGGAACCAACCTGGGAGCAGCATGATTTCGACGGGAAGGAAAGGCACCCCTTTCCAGGAAATTTGCCGAAATAAGGCTAGTGCAATTTTTACAAACACGCTTGAAGAGGCGGCGCCACCCTTGGAAAGAATCATCTCTCGTGCTTTTGTCATATGCGGAAAATCAGGATGGTCACCAGCAAGCTTGAGAGCATAATAGGTTTTTACTGCACAACTGAGATCAGAAGGCCCCCCATAGTAAAGCGCCCACCCTCCATCTGAAGACTGGCGTTCACGAAGGTACAGAACAATCTTTGCTTGGAGTTCCGTATCAATCTCATCCATATAATGCATCATGAGGATATAGTCGGCTGACATTTCGGGATCTGATTCCAGATCAAAGCGCCAATAGCCCTCTTCATGCTGCACATTCAAGAGGGCCCGCGTAGCCAAGCGTATAGCTAAATCCTCTGTTGGTAATTGCGAATGGACTGTGGGAGGGAGAAGATTTGGGGATACTGCCGGATTTCTGCTCGTCTTCATCTGTTGATCTTCAAAAATTGGAACCCAGAAAAATAAAGGCTCTTTTGAGGCAAACAAAAGTAAATAACCCCGCCCAAAGGGCGGGGCTTTTGAAGAAATTTAAAACAACTTCATCGAGCAATACATTTGCACAAGGCGTCGTCGAATATCTTCTCGAATAATTCGAAACAGATATTGCTAAGTCTGGGCGATGTGCCATTTCGTCTCATAACCCGTATGGTTTGTTCCTTAAGCTGACATGCGCACATGCGATCACAACCTGGACCGGCCGCTGCGACCGGCTGAACGTTTCCTCCCCGCCCAAAGGGCGGGGCTTCCACGTTCGTTTTAGTGAACGAAAATACCGAAGGAACAGCGAGGTGTCAATCACGCCAATCACCGGTCTGGAATGAAGGGTGTTCAGCCTGTAAGGAGGACTGCACCGGTCGCTGCGCCACGGTGGGTGCCAATGATTGCGACACATGGTGCCGTTTGTGGGGGAGGGCAAGGGGGATTGTTGGCTCAGGGATTGAAGTAGAGGTCATCCAATGGCATAGGGTCTCCGGTTGGAGGTCATCGAACGTTGTTTGTAGACCTTCCTAGGCCCTGCTTCTTTCAGGAAATGCGGACGGATCCGAAGGACAAAGCACGCAAGATCTATCGCTACGAAACGATGATAACACCGTATGGCAAGCTGAAATCACTCCCGTGAGCCACCATGCAGTTGAACCCCGGAGTCACGTTTGCCATACTCCATACGATCGCGCATCAGCTCAGTGATGCCCAAGCGGCAGACCGTCTGCAATAATTTACAGCAATTAGTGGCCGAACTCAGAACGCCAGCTGATGGACTCACCACTGACTCGGAGTTCGGACTTATTGACGGATTGAAAAATACTGCATCAGGGTTATCACCTGGCTTTTTCTTCACCCGGGAGGGCCAGGGATTCAGAACCAGCTATCTGTCTCAACAAAATTTGCGCTTGAGGTCGATGAATACGTTCCCAAATCCATCGCTTCTCGGAAGGAGGCGTTTCAAGAACTCTGATGAATTGCTTTAACGCTTCGTGAGAATCCCCATGTTTCAAATACCACTTCCCAAGATCTAATCGAGCTGGAGCATAGTGATCATCAAGAGAGATGGCTTTTTGGAGGTGCTCACCTGCCTCCTCTGAGTCGCCTCCTAAAAACCACGGTAATTCCTCATACATCAGCCCTAACATATGATGAGCAGGGGCATGTTCCCCATCAAGCTCCAACACTCGATTCACATGAGTCTTTAACGTCTGTAGGTTCAATGCCGCTGCGACCACGCCTTGTAATTTTACAGCCTGCCCAAGATTGGCGGCATAAAGAAAATGGGCATCAACTGACGATTCTTTTTGTTCTAGGGATTTTTTCGCAAGTCGCGCGCCTTCTTGAAAACATGCCAATTTTTTCTCGCGATCAACGTATGCCCCATACCCTAAGTCCAAATACAGGCTGGCCAAGCGCAGCAACTCTGCCGGATCTTGAGTTTCCGCCATACCAGTGGATAAGAGATATTCAAGCTCCCTTTCCAGACCATCAGGAGTATCGGAATTTTTGAATGCCTCGCCAGAACCACTAACGGGCCACGCGAATAAGGTCAGAATAAAGACGAGCCATAGAATCAGATACTCATTCTTATTGGAGTTCACATTCCCGCTCCAAAGCCCCAAACCATCAAAACGGATAATCCAACCCGGCAAAGACGGCTCCGCCTTCCCGGCTATACCCCCAATCGACTCGACTCACTAAGTTCGGTCGAACGATTCCTCGAAATCCAATTCCCGGAGTCACTTCCCATTCATTAAATTGGCGGTAAGAAAGATCTCGGTACGTCCGACCCATATCAACGAAGGGAGCGGCTTCAAATTCAACATTCACGTTGAACATCTTTACTTGAAACAGATGAATGCGCTCTTCAACATTGACCGCCACCATATGCTTATCAATGAATCGATCCCGTCCATATCCTCGAAGAGTATTCTCTCCCCCCAAAGAACTCTGTTCAAAAAATGGAATGCCATCTCCAAAACTTAAATCCAATCGCCCTCTAATAAGAAAAATATACCGCTTAGACGGGCTCGGGATAAATTGTCGGACATCAACGCCATATCGAAAATAGAGTTGATCGTCGATGTCTCGCCGATCAAAGTTTTGCGCCACTTCCCCAAACGCTTCAACTCGAGTTCCTGCGGTGGGAGTCGTCAGATTGTCCCGGGAGTCATATTGAAACACCAATCGGTGCGCCAACACGGTCGCCCCGTCTATTCCAGCCGTATCAGAGAAACGGTCTCTAGCAAAGGGTTCGTCATCCACCCCACCAGGTTGTATTTCAACGTCACGAAATCGCTGGTTGACCGACAATCGTGTGACATCGTTGAGATGAACGCCGAAGTTCCAATGGACTTGAATTTCCCGCCCCGTATAATTACTTTCATTCGATTCTGGAGTCACTTGCCCGAGACCGAAAAACCGTTTTGTGGCATTCTTGAAAAATTGTGCCCCAATATCGACAAAAAACAGCCCTTCAATAAAACCTGGATCTTGGTAGCGAAACTTGAACTTTCGCTCAATTTCTTCCGTATACGATCCCATGGCCTCCATTTGCTTCCCCCCAGACCAGTATTGGAAATAATTGAGGGTCCCACGAACACCCAAAAAAGAATTATGAATGAGCATGGGGGCAAAAACTGAACGAAGATTCCCCTCTTCATCTGTATCCAGCACGGGAACAATAAGCCCAAAATCTCGCCCGTCGTTTTTGGAAGTCGAAATGGCAGGGACGACAAAGAATGATTTTTCAGCACAGACCGAGGAGGGAATGAGACTTACCGGCAAGGCCAGGCAGATGATCGCCGCCAAGCACGACGCACGGAAAGACCCCATCAAACGGGCTCCCTAAGATGAGGGCCCCAGGTCAATTTTCGAGCGAAGCTTGTCAAGCAACCCGTCGAATGATGAGGACTTGATGATTCGTGAAAATTGCCCTCGATAATTTTTCGTCAAACTGACGCCATCAATAATCACATCATACACGCCCCACTTCTCTTCTCTTTTCAGGAGCCGATAGTCCAGGGGAATTTGCACTTTGGCCGAGACCACTTTTGTCTGCACTTCCGCGAAGTCTCCTTTCAGCCGTTCCTTCAGATACTCCACCTGTTCTCCGGAATATCCATCAATATTCCCCGCATAGGATTGTGTTAAAAATTGCTGGAATAAACTGACAAATTCTTGCTGTTTTTCAATACTGACCTTTTTCCATTCTTTTCCGAGCGTCCGCTTGGCCATCTCCTCATAATTAAACCGCTGCCTAATAATTGTTTCTAATTTCTCTCGACGCTCGGATTCCCGAGCAGGATCTTTTAAGGCTTGATCTCCAAGAACGGATAGCACTTGATCGATGGTCTCTTTCACGGCTTGAGTCGGCGCACCTGCCCCCCAGGCTATAGGTAGACACAGAAGGGAGATCGCCACCCACGTGAGAACCATCAGCCATTGAGCGTTATGAGTCCCTCGATTCAATCGACTCATCGGGAAACTCCGTATGTTACATTTTCTAGCCAACCACAATCCGATTCTTGGCATAACGTCTCCAATGACCAAAAAAAATTCATTCCACATTGCCATGGATAAATTGGCTAATAACTTGCTCTAAATCTATACCGGATTCGGTATCCATAATAATCCCTCCCTTGGATAGCGGATCCCCAGACCCTCCGGGAGAAAGTCCCATAAATTTTTCTCCGATAATCCCTCGGGTTTTAATGGAGGCGATTGCATCATTATACACCGTAATCCCATCTTCAATCGCCAACACCACTTGAGCTTGATCTTCTTTCAAGGCAATTGACTTTACCCGGCCAACTTCGACACCCGCGATTTCAACAGAAGCCCCTTTTTTCAATCCAGAGCACGAGGAGAAATCAGCGGTCAGTTCATAATAGTCTCCGCCCACGATTTCTAGTTTTCCCAACTTGATCGCCAGATACCCGAGGCAGAGAATTCCAACCAGCACAAACACCCCAACAACAAACTCTAATTTTCCACGTTCCATCATCACATCACCTGCCAAGGAAAGGGTTTGGTCATTCACGACTCCTCGGATGGAAGGTCAACCGGCCAACGACAATTTCATCATACATTATTTCCTTCTTTATGGTGAAGCCAGGGAACCCGGAACTGAAATAAATTCATGAACTAACGGATCTGTGAGTCGCTGAAATTCAGCTGAGCGCGCCATGGCAAGAATTTTTCCATTCTTCAGCATCGCGACCCAATCAGAAATGGGGAAAATTTTGGGGATTTCATGACTGACCATAATCGCCGTAAACCGAAACGTTTTATGCATGGCTAAAATCAGATCATGAATCGCATGGGCCATTAACGGATCCAACCCAGTCGTGGGCTCATCAAATAAAATGATTTCCGGCCCCGTCACCAATGCCCTCGCTAATCCTGCACGTTTTTTCATTCCACCACTCAGCTCCGCAGGAAACTTATGGCCCATTTCCCCCAACCCCACCCGCTCTAACATTTCAGGCACATATCGCTGAATATCGGACTCGGAAACCAATCGCTTCTCTCTCAAAGGAAATGCGACATTCTCAAAAACATTCATGGAATCGAACAGCGCGGCCGACTGAAATAACATCGCAAATTTTTTTCGAATATCGTTCAATGCTTGATCACGAATAGTGGTGATGTCCACCCCATCAACGAACACCTGGCCCTTATCGGGCTTCATCAAGCCAATCATGTGTTTTAACAACACACTTTTCCCCTCACCGCTCGGACCAATTATCGTCGTAATGTCGCCCTTCGGGATGTCTAAATCCACTCCTCGTAGAACAGGTTGCCCACCAAGCGTTTTTTCAACCCCTTTTAACTGAATGATGATTGAGGATCCCATGCTGAATAAATAGCGATCTCTACAGGAGAACGGAAGTTAAAAAATAGTCCCACACCAAAATAAGCACCGCCGCCAACACTACAGCCTCTGTGGTTGCTTTCCCCAACCCTTCTGCGCTCATTTTCGTAAAGTATCCTTTATAACAACAGACCCAACTAATGATAAGCCCAAAACTTATAGACTTCAAAATTCCACCAAATACATCTCTCCAGACAACTCCAGACTCAATAGAGCTCCAATAAGACCCTTCGCTGAGACCCAATAACTTCACTCCAACCATATACCCACCCCCAATCCCAACGACGTCAAAGAGCGCGACTAAAAGCGGCACAGAAATCAGTGAGGCGACTATCTTGGGTGTAATTAAATATTGGAGAGAATTGATGGCCATCGTTTCCAACGCGTCAATTTGCTCCGTAATCCGCATAATTCCAATTTCGGCGGTCATAGCGGATCCCGCACGAGCAGTGACCATTAATGCGGCAAGCACGGGACCTAGTTCGCGAATCATAGGAACTGCCACAGCCGCACCAAGAAATCCTTCCGAACCAAACTTCCTCAAGGAATAATATCCTTGAAGCGCTAATACCATCCCCGTAAAAAGCGCAGTCAAAATGACGACAAAGGTTGATTTATACCCCACAAAATGCATTTGTTTCGTGATCTGAAACAATCGAAATGGGGGCCGAAACAACCATCCAAAAGATCGCACCAGAAATAGGAGCATGGCCCCCATTTCTTCGATCTGGGCAATGACCCGAGCCCCAATACCTTGAATGAAATTCATAGATTAAGATTTCATCGTTATAGAATTTGGCGACGTCGGCATGGTCGAAACAACCGCGATAAATTCCTCGAAAAAGTGTGAAAGTTGTAGCGAGGCTTGTTTTGAATGCCGATAGAGATTGAGAAAACCTTTCCAAGAACTCGGGGTCAATAGGATGCGCATGACCCCAGCAAGCCATCCAGATGGCTTAAGAAAGAGATTAAAGTCTACAGGCAAATCCTCGCTGAGGCCATCGGATATTGTCCGAATAATCAGAAAGGGTATCCCATGCTTCTGGGCAATTTCTCCAATGGCCGCGCTTTCCATATCAACTCCCACCGCCCCTGTACTTGCACGCAATTGTTGCTTGTCGACCGAACGGGTGAGCACACGATCCACGCTCACAAATCTGCCTGTTCGTAGAGACGTTCCTCCCATGCAGCTCACGCTTAAGGCTGTTTTGACCCAATCAGGATGACATCTGATTGATTGTGGGGTGGAGCACAGATGTGATGTCGGGTCTTGGCCAAAAACAACTTCATGCCCAATAAGCACCGACCCTATGGAGTCCGACTCGAGATCTCCGGCGAAACCAGTGGAGATCATGATATCCCATGACGTTCCAGTAAGAATTTCCTGCGTAATGGTTCGAGCTTTTCTAGGACCGATACCCGACTGAATAAGCAGAATATATAATCCATGGGCATGACTTGAAAGCGCCCGAAAACCGAATTGTGGAACTGGATGGGTCAAACGAAGGGCGCGTGCGACAGCATTAAATTCAATTCTGGTTGCCGTCACTATCGCGATTCTGGTCAGAACCGGCTCCTGACATCATGTATTGGGGAAAGGCAGTATTGAATATGGCAAGACTTATCCCAGCTTCCGTTGTCTTCGGGATGCCTGAGCTTTCTTGCGTAACTGGTCGGCTTTGGCTTCTCCGGTCATTTTGACATTCCGGTACATACCCAAAGCCCAAATGGGGAAGTATTTGAAATAGCCATGATATCGTAGATAAAACACACGAGGAAATCCGGTTCCCGTGTGGAATGGTTCATCCCAGATTCCATCTTCACGTTGATGACGAATAAGCCAATTCACCCCGCGAACGACACTCAGGGAATCTGACTCCCCAGCCTGAAGTAGGGCCATGAGAGCCCATGAAGTTTGTGAGGCAGCACTTTCACCCTGCCCAGCCGTCTCAACGTCCGCATACGACTCGCAGGACTCTCCCCAGCCCCCGTCAGAATTCTGCGCGGATTCCAACCAGGTCACGGCGTTCTGAACCCATGCTGCGGTCATATCCACGCCAATGGCCCGTAACCCGGAAAGGACACACCATGTCCCATAAATATAATTCACGCCCCAACGTCCATACCAACTCCCATTGGGCTCTTGTTCCATGCGTAAAAAATCGAGCGCGGGGCCGACGGCCTGATGGGACTGGTCATACCCTAACGTTCCCAACATTTCTAAACATCGGCCGGTTAAATCGGCGGTACTTGGATCTAACAACGCCTGATGGTCCGCAAAGGGAATTTTATTGAAAATGAGCTTGTTATTATCTTTGTCGTACGCACCCCAACCCCCATCGGACCCTTGCATGGCCAAAACCCAGCGAAATCCTCGTTGAAGGACCTCATCAAAGTCTGGGGTTTCAGATTGATGAATTTTGGCCATGGCAGTTATGACAGCAGCCGTATCATCCACATCTGGATACCAATCATTTTCATATTGAAAGCCCCAACCACCCGGTTTCGCCTCAGGGGCGGAAACCACCCAATCACCGACCTTTTGAGATTGGCAAGATCGCAACCAGGCATCAGCCTTACTTAAGGCAGGATCATTCAGAGGAACACCGCTTTCAATGAGCGCGTTCATTGTTAACGCGGTATCCCAAACAGGAGAATGGCATGGTTGCAAATGCAGCATGCTCGGGGCCGTCGTATTACCAGAATTAGAATAGATTTCGAGTTCCTCAATTTCAGCTAAAGCTTTTTGAATGATGGGATGATCCGTCGCGTATCCTAATGCTCGGAGTGCAAAGATCGAATTGGCCATAGCGGGGTAAATAGCTCCAAGCCCGCCCTCGCCATCCATATGCTCAATCACCCAACGCTCGGCCTCTTTCAAGGCTTTTTTTCTCAGAGATTTGATTGGATAGGATTCATAAAGCCGAAGAAGACTATCCACCCACACGAAAAAATTCCGCCAACTGAGCAAAGTCGAGTCACGATGCAACGGCGGAACCTGTGAAAAGTCCAGGGTATCCAGAGATTCCAAAAAAAGTTCTTCGATACCCTGCTCTTTGGAAACCGGGCAAAGAGGGCGATGCGCGAATATAATTAAGAACGGGATAATGACCGCACGGGACCAGTAAGAAACCGCATAGACATTAAAATAAAACCATTGCGGAGCCAGGAAAATCTCCGGAGGCATGCAAGGAATCCCTCGCCAATCATATTGACCAAACAATGCCAAAGTAATTTTCGTAAAGACATTGGCTTGAGCCACGCCCCCTTTCTGTAATATCAGGTCCTTAGCCCGCTGCATCACGGGTTCATCAGATGCCACTCCCGCCAATTTTAACGCAAAATACGCTTTGACGGTTGCACTGATATCAGCTGGCCCACCCGAAAAAATTGGCCATCCGCCATCATCAAGTTGCGAATGAAGGAGATAACACGCAGCTTTTCGTTCCCGATCAGGATCAACTGCACCCAAAAATCGACGAAGCATGACATATTCGGATGTCAGGGTCGTATCAGCTTCTAATTCCTCAACCCAGAATCCCCGCTCCAGGTCCTGCTTGCTTAACAACCATTGTTCACCTTTTTGAAGGGCCGATTCCAACGCTTTCATATGGCCAAGGTTGGCGCTGCGTTGAGAGGCGGTATCAGGGGACACTACAGGGTGGAGATTATGAGAAACCAGCTTCAGAGAAGGTTGGAGCGTCTTCACGGGCTGCTTACGCAACTTCGGTATTACTGTCTCAAAGAAATTTCCAGTGACCCGTACGATAAACTGCTTGAGCAATCTCATGTTAGCGTACCATTAGCTCTTCATTAACTAAGGATCAGAAATTTGGGTGGATCAAAACTAGACAAAACATTCTACAGGATATAAAAAGACCCAGCCTAAACTGGGTCTTATACCTAATGGGACGAAAGCTGTCAAGAAATAGCGTTTATCAGCACATCCTGTTGTAGCACAAGCTAGAACTTATGTCGAAAGCAGCACAATTTTTTCACGATGTTGCTTGACTTCCCGAGTGCCGTTTCTTGTATCAAACACAATCGGAGCATGGTCTACGATCATCTGATAATCAAATGCCGAATGCGCGGTTAAAATTATGGCACAGGCGCTTTGCTCTAATAAATCCTTCGTCACAGAATGAGCTTT
The DNA here is from genome assembly GCA_965248225.1 of Nitrospirales bacterium. Taxonomy (GTDB): domain Bacteria; phylum Nitrospirota; class Nitrospiria; order Nitrospirales; family UBA8639; genus Nitrospira_E. The sequence continues at coordinate 123,756 of CBDFIV010000015.1, read as the reverse complement.
GTACTGTTGATCACCAATCATCAAAGAAGGCGTATAGGGATCGACATACTGCAAATTTGCCCCCTCCTTCTGAAGTAATTCCATCACCTTGGTAGCCGGAGATTCTCGAGGATCTTCAATGTCGGCCTTGTACGTCACTCCCAACACCACAATTTTAGAACCTTGCAAACATTTCCCCATTTTATTCAACAGTCGCTGAAGTTTGGTCGCTACAAAATATGGCATATTTTCATTAATTTCTCCAGCCAACTCAATGAACCGGGTATGCACATCATATTCCTTTGATTTCCAGGCTAAATAATACGGATCCAAAGGAATGCAATGGCCACCCACCCCTGGACCAGGATAAAAGGGCATAAAGCCAAAATTCTTCGTGGCCGCGGCATCAATCACTTCATAGACGTTTATATCCATTCGCTCACATAACATGGTTAGTTCGTTGACTAACGCAATATTCACCGACCGGAAGACATTCTCGAATACCTTGGCCATTTCGGCAACGCGCGGGGAACTGAGCGGAAAAACTTTGACAATAGATTGTTCATAAAATAACTTAGAGACTTCCTGGCAGCCTTCCGTCACACCCCCGACCAACTTGAAGGTATTGTGGGTTTTAAATTCAGGATTTCCTGGATCAACCCGTTCTGGCGAAAACGCCACAAACAGATCTTTGCCTGGCGTAAGACCTTTTGCCGTCAACGCAGGCAGAATGACTTCTTCCGTGGTCCCTGGGTACGTCGTACTTTCCAGTACCACCAGCATATTGGGATGGGCATAGTTGGCGATATGCCCAAGGACTTTGACAATGGCAGAAATATCCGGTTCTTTGTTCCGAGTCAGGGGTGTGGGGACACAAATAAGGATAACATCGCATTGCTGCAACACCGAAAAATCGGTCGTCGCTTCCAAGCGTTTTTGATCGACCACCTCTCGTAATTCTGCATCGTCCACATCCAATATATAATTATTGGCTTGGTTGACCATCTCTACCTTCGCGGCCACCTCATCAACGCCAAAAACATGAAAGCCTGCTTTGGCTTGAAGAACGGCCAAGGGCAAGCCCACATAACCCAATCCAACAACACCAATCTTAGCTGACCGATTCTGAATTTTTTCTCGTATATCCACGTGCTCTCCTCCTCTTGAGGTCTCTTCCCTCATGAATTATTCTGCGTGTCTATTTTGGGATCACTCAAATCTTCTTGAGTAGCATTGTTTATTAAAAAATACCCAGTCACATCCTACGACGACACATCATTCGTGACGTTGGTTAACACCTTTTGATCGTCAATCGTCCAGACATCACACGTCGCATCTCCATCGATATTGCCAATTGCCACAGCCGTAAAGCCCGACGCACTGACAACATCCAAGGTTGAAGCCGTACAGCCAGGAGGTAACGTGCCTAAGCTTGCCGCTCCTAATTCATAATAGTACCGTTGCGAGGCTCCACTCACACCAAAGCCAACAGCATTAAAATCATCAATAAATCCATTGTTTTCGGCAAAATAGGCAATTTCTGATGTGTGAAGCGCAACTAAATTGCTTTTCGCCTCAGTTTGTTTCGCCTTGGCCTGATATCGCAAAAAATTGGGAATGGCGATGGTAGCCAAGATACCAATAATCGCGACAACGATCATGAGCTCTGTCAAACTGAACCCCTTTTGATTGCGTGGTATGTATCGATGGGACATAAGTTAGCCTCCGAGGAAGGTTACCCTTCAATTACATGGTTGGATGAGTCAATGCTCTGGTTATCATACACAGGGCATTTTCAAGAGACTAGGGCAACATTCCACAATTGACCTTTAAGAATAATCTCGCAATTTCCAGGAACACGCGAGAATATTCATGAACCTCCACCAACGATCTTACCAAGACCAAAACATGGGAAAAGTCCTCTCATATATTATCGCTGATTTCTCTTAATCGCCAGAATAGAGACAAATCTTAAGGAACACCTCATCCCAAACAACCTGATGGTTATTCAGCTGGCAAAAAGCACCAACCAATCTAGAAGGGGAATGCTTCTTTTCTGGCAGAAGTAAGAATGAAGGGGTTGGCTTAAGGGGCGTAGGTCGATTGTTGAGAAAGGGTTGAGACGGGCTCCCCAAATCCCCTATCCTGGAATCGTTGTTTAAGCCCGTCGTTGGTCGAATCCAGCTGCAGGGAATGAATCCAAGCTTCTCGAGCTTTTTCGGGTTTTTCTTGGAGCAGGAATATTTCGCCAAGATGTTCGTATATCACAGGATCATCTGCGACCAAGGCCACAGCACGTTGCATCATTTCCAGGGCTTCGTCCGTTCGCCCAACCTTAAATAAGGCCCAGGCTAAACTATCCACGTAATACCCGTTATGCGGTTTGATCGCCACCGCCCGCTGAGTCAACGTCACCGCTTTTTCAACGTTGACTCCACGATCAGCATAACTATAGCCCAAGTAATTCAAGGCATCAGCATGTTCAGGATTCAGTTCTAAGGCCCGTTCCATCTCTTTGACAACCTCATCAAAACGATCTAGCTTGTCAAAGGCCGTACCCAGATTAAAATGCAACTCAGCGTTGGAAGGGTCCTGATGAATACCTTGCTCCAAGCTAGCCCTGGCTTGTTGATAATCTTTCATCTGAAAATACGTCAATCCCAGCAGCAAATAGGGCTCAGGGCGCTTAGGACTGAGTTTCACGGCCTGGTCCAAATACGATACCGCCTCATCGTTTCGCTTCAACCGATACGACACAAACCCCAGATGTAAAATGCTATCGAAGAAGGTAGGGTCGATCTCTACATTCGCTTGATACGTTTGAATCGCGCGTTCATAGTCTTTCATTTCTTCGTACAATAAACCCAGAAAGTCCCGAACCCGTAATTCATTCGGACGGCCAACTAACACCGCATTCAATTCCTCAATCGCAGCAGCGAAATTTCCTTGCTCTCCATAAATTTGTGCTTTCCGTACCTGCGCATGGAGATCACTGGGATTTTGTTCAAGGAGGTAATCGAGATGCCCGAGAGCTTGATCCGAAACTTTTTGCTCAACATACAAGCGAATCAGCCGTAAGCGAAACTCCCGATGATGAGGATTCACCTCTTTTAAAAACATTTCTATCGAATCAATGGCTCGTTGCGACTCGCCGGATTCTTCTAGCAGCTCCACAAATTTACTATACGCTCGCTCAAACGAGGGATTGAGGGTAATCGCCTTCTCCAAATGCCCTAGCGCCTCCAGCTTCGTGCTCTTTTCTGATGCGATAATACCCAAATAATAATGGGCATCTGCCGAACTAGGCACATGTTGCAAGAGTCGACGAAACACTTCTTCAGCCTGCGGATAATCCTTTTCCGTCAACAACACATTTCCATGAGAAAGATATAGACGTTGCTCTAAAGGAAATTTATTCTCGCCTTCGGTAAGGATTTTTAAGGCTTGACCACGTTCTCCCGCTCCGGCGAATATTTTTGCCATATCCAAGAACATGCCTACCTTCGTGATGCGTTCAATCGGGATTTCCTTGGTCATCTCCACAGCCGCAGTCATTTGAGCCATCGTATAATGAAGTTTGGCAATACGGAATTTCAAAAAAATTGAATCCGGATCAAACGTCAACCCCGTCCGATAAGCTTCTAAGGCCTTGGGGCCATCATTATTCAGTTCAGCCAGAGACCCTTGAAGGAAATGATAATACGCTTGAGGATGGATGACTTCCTGAATCGTGGGGGAATCCACCTGCTCATGGAGAGCAGGTTGAGGAGCGGTACCGCATGACACGATTAAAAGGGGAACACTGAACACACAGGTTCGAATGCGACTCAGCCAAAGAGGCACCGTTTTTCCGGAACGAAGAGAACTCATGTGTCGCATCGAAAAATCCGTCACGTAGCCGCCGTAAGATAAATAGTAATCTTTATACTATACCAGATCGTGTTCTATCTAAATTATTAAATGACGCGTACCGATCATGAAACTGTAAATCTACCTCACCGATCGGCCCATTTCTGTGTTTTCGAATAAGAATATTCGCAATGCCCTTGTCATCCGAATCTGGGTTATAGACCTCGTCGCGATAAATAAACATCACCACATCCGCATCCTGTTCAATCGCCCCTGATTCCCGCAAGTCTGCGAGCATGGGTCGTTTGTCCGTCCGATTTTCTACAGCACGACTTAACTGAGAAAGCGCAACGACTGGAATATCTAATTCTTTCGCAAGCGCTTTTAAGGCCCGTGAAATTTCAGAAATTTCCTGTTGCCGTGATTCAGAAGAACTCTTTCCATCCATCAATTGCAAATAATCAATAATCAACAGATCCAAGCCATGCTCAGATTTAAGACGCCGAGCCTTTCCGCGCATTTGTTGCACACTCAGATTTCCTGAATCATCGATAAAAATTTTCGCTTGTTCCAGTCTACCAGCTGCCTCAGTTAAAGCGACCCAATCAGGCCCTTTTAATTGCCCAGTCCTGACCGCATGCGAATCGAGATGGGCCTGAGAGCTGAGCATGCGCAGCACCAATTGCGCTCGAGACATTTCCAGGCTGAAAATGCCAACAACCGCGTTACCCTTAAGCGCGGCTTGTTCGGCCATCCCTAAAGCCAAGCTCGTCTTTCCCATACTCGGTCTACCCGCCACAATAATTAAATCAGAAGGCTGGAGTCCGGCAAGCAAATGATCTAAATCAGTAAAACCAGTCGGCACCCCAGTTATTTTCTCTTGACGGCTATAGAGTCGATCAACAATTTCAACACTATCCTGAATGATACTACTGACCGGGACGAAGGTTCCCCCTAAATGCCCTTGCGCCAGACGAAAAATTTCACGCTCGGCAAACTCCAAAAGTTCATCAGTTTTCGTCGTCCCTTCATACCCTTTCATCACCACATCAGTCGCTGTGCGAACTAAGCCTCGGAGCAGCGATTTATCCCGAACAATTTGGCAGTGATAGCGAATGTTGGCTGCGCTGGGCACCATTTGCACCAATTCAGCAATAAAGGACGCGCCTCCGACTTGCTCTAATTCGCCTGTGCCTCGCAAGTAATCCGTCAGCGTGATCTGATCAACAGGCTCATTGCGTTCAGACAAAGCCACCATGCTGCGATACACCATTTGATGAGCTGTTCGATAAAAATCCTCTTCCGACACGATTTCCAAGGAACGATTGAGCGCGGCATTGTCCAACAAAATCGAACCGAGAACCGATTGCTCAGCCTCTAAATTCTGTGGGGGAACTCGAACGCTTGTGATTTCAGAAATGGCCATGAATCTCCGCTCGCAACCGCTGTGGCAATTCCTGCAAGGCCACTCGGGATTGCCGAGGCTTCAATGAAGAATCCGAACATTCCAATAGAAGAAGGGATTCCAATGGCCCTTTCTTGGGCTCATACATGACGACACGTGGAATACCTTGACGCCGAGCTTCACCCACAGCCCAAGTCAGGGAAGATTTTTGCGTATGTTTCATGGTTTCCTCAATGACACTGATGCCTTCACGCCGTAATTGCTGAGCCAAGGCAAAAGCTTCCTTCGCTTGCCGTGCAGAGGCTACTAATAACACTGGCGAAAACCCATTGCTTCCTAATGGACCACCACGCTCCAGAGCCGAAAATAGTCGATCCAAGTCCAATCCAAACCCAATGGCGGGCAAATCCCGCCCAAACCGGCCTACCAAATGATTGTATCGCCCTCCGCCACCTATTTCACTGCCGACGGCCGAGGTAAAAACATCAAACACCACACCATCATAATAATCAAACCCACGAAATTCGCCCAAATCTAACAAGACATGCTCTTGAATACCTTTATGTTCCAATTGCTGAAACACCTGCTCCAAACGATGGAGAGGCTTCAGCAATTGTGCATCTTTTCCAGCAATGCGCTTTCCCCATTCCAACACGTCCTGTTGCCCACAACGTTCAGGAACTTGAAGAATGTTTCGCACCATTGCCCGAGGAAGACGTTCAGTGGTTAAAATTTGCTCTAACCTGGGTAAGTCTTTATGCGAAGCGGCCACCTCAGCCTGTTTTCTCCCAGCAGGAGACAACCCTGAGCGAGATAACAACGCCTTGAAAAATCCGACATGGCCTAATGAAATTTTCCATTCTGGCAGTCCGACTTGGTCCAAGGCCCCTGCCAACATGGTCACCATTTCGGCGTCGACTTGGTAGGAGTCATTCCCTAGACACTCAATACCAACCTGAAACACTTCACGATCTCGTCCCCGATGCTCCAGCTCATAGCGAAAAACAGTGGTCCGATAAGAAAAACGCAGGGGAAGCAATTCACCTCCCAAGCCCATGGCCACCATTCTGGCAATCTGAGCTGTCGCGTCTGGACGTAAGACAAGCATGCGTCCAGAAGTTCGATCAGCAAATTTATAGCATTTGTCTAAAATTTCTTGGGCAAGCCCAACGGACAGAATATCAAAATATTCAAAGGTCGGAAGAATAATTTCCTGGTAGCCCCATCTGGCTAAATAGGCCAGCAACTGATCCTCTAGCTTGCGAACACGTTGGGACGTATCCGGCAATAAGGTCGCAGTACCAATGGGAATAAGGGAACGGGGCGGTTTCATAGGGACGATGTCAGAGAGTCTACCAATGAAGCCATCCGGCCAAGGGTAGTTAATGGAGAAGAGACGTTACACTAGCCAAGATCGACCATGCGAACCGATAGGATATCTTTCTCCTGCTTGAGAAGGTCTAACACCGAAGAAGCCAGTGGGCTATCCAGCCCAATAATCAGGAGTGCCGACTCTCCTCGCTCAATGCGTGAGCATTGCATGCGGGCGATATTCACATCATGCTTGCCTAAGATTTGCCCGACCATGCCAATCACGCCGGGACGATCCACATTATCAATGAGAATCATTTGCCCTTCGGACATTACCTCAACTTGAAATTGATTGATTTCCACAATACGCGGTTCCTGACGATGAAAGAGCGTACCCGCCAAGGAATAGGTCTGTGAGCCAGCTTCGACCTTGATTCTGATCAAACTCGTAAAATCACCGGCATCGCTACTTTTGACTTCCTTGACTTCAATACCACGTTCTTTTGCGACAATGGGCGCATTCACGAAATTAATGACATCTTCCAAAATTGGAGAGAGCAATCCCTTTAAAACCGCCACCGTAATGGGCGCAACAGCAAGTTGCGAGACTTCACCCACGTATTCCACCGTGACAGATTTCAGCCCACCATCCAAGATTTGAGCCTGGAATCGGCCCATTCGTTCGGCCAACGTTAAATACGGTTGTAACTGTGGCAAGATTTCTGGCGCCACTGAGGGAACGTTTACCGCACCCCGAGCAATCCCTCGTTTAAAATAATCCACGAATTGTTCGGCAATCCCAATGGCCACATTTTCTTGGGCTTCTTCTGTAGAGGCACCAATGTGGGGCGTGCAGGTAAAATTATCTAAACTCAAAAGTGGATGTGCAGGATCCACCGGCTCTTTTTCAAACACATCAAAAGCGGCCGCCGCAACCTTCCCCGATTGCAACGCTTCGCATAAATCCTGTTCGTTAATGATGCCACCACGTGCACAATTCACGATCATCACGCCATCTTTCATCTTCGCCATCGTTTTGGTATTAATGATCCCTCGGGTCTCATTCGTCAAAGGAGTATGAACGGATATGACATCCGCACGATGAAACAATTCATCAAGCTCCACCACTTCAATGCCCATTTGTTTTGCTCGGTCAACTGCCAGATAGGGATCATACCCAATGACATTCATGGACCATCCTTGAGCCAACTTTGTGACGTAGGACCCGATTTGTCCCAATCCGACTAAACCCAACGTTTTATTATAGAGTTCGCTCCCCATAAACTTGTTTTTTTCCCACTTGCCGTCCTTCATCGATTTGGTGGCTTGTGGAATCTTGCGACTCATGGCCGCGATCATCGACATCGTATGCTCCGCAGTCGTAATCGTATTGCCTCCAGGCGTGTTCATCACCACAATACCACGACGAGTCGCGGCCTCGGTGTCAACATTATCCAACCCAGTCCCAGCACGGCCCACAATACGAAGGCGTCCCGCTGCTTCAATCACCTCTTTTGTAACCTTGGTGGCCGACCGTACGATTAGAGCTTCATAGTTGCCAATTTCATCTAACAGCTCTTCTTTGGATAATTTGGTCTTCACCGCAACGGAAAACCCTGCCCGCTCTAACACTTCCACTCCTTTAGGAGAAAGGCTGTCACTGACTAAAATATTCATACGTTACTCCGTTGCGAAAAGAACCAAGAGGCTCAAAGTATAATTCAGGGCTTAGGCTTTGCGTGTTTCAAAATCAACCATATACGAAATCAAGGCATCCACACCCGCTTCAGGCATCGCATTATAAATACTGGCCCGCATGCCGCCGACCGAACGATGTCCCTCCAATGTCGTAAGCCCAGCAGACGTGGCACCGGATAAAAATTCCTTATCGAGCTCAGGCTTGGCGAGAATAAACGGAACGTTCATCCACGATCGTGAAGCCTTTTCCACCGGATTACTATAGAAATTGGATCCATCGATAGCCGCGTACAATTTTTTGGCCTTATGTTCATTGATGGTAGCCATCGCCTCCAAGCCGCCTTGGGCTTTGAGCCATTTGAACACCAACCCAGCCAAGTAGATCCCAAAAGTTGGAGGAGTATTCAGCATGGAATCAGCTTCAGCCTGCTTGGCGTAATCAAAAACACTGGGTGTCGTGGGTAGCACCTGGCCAATCAGATCATCTCGCACGATGATTAAAGTCACTCCGGCGGGGCCAATATTTTTTTGAGCCCCAGCATAGATCAAGCCGAATCGGCTGACATCAAGGGGGCGGGAAAAAATGGTAGAGGAATAATCGGCCACTAAGGGCACATCTCCCGTCTCTGGTATCCAGTGAAATTCTACACCACCAATGGTTTCATTCGGCGTATAATGCACGTAGGCAGCGTCTTTATTGAGAGACCAACTCTCAAAGGAAGGAATACTCCTAAATTTATCACCCTCCGAAGATGCAGCTAGATTGACAGTGCAATACTTTTTGGCATCACTAATCGCCTTTTTCCCCCAGGCACCGGTCAAAATATAGTCGGCAGTAGTTTTTCCACGCAACAAATTCATGGGGATCGTGGCAAATTGAGTAGAGGCGCCACCCTGGAGGAACAAAACCTTATAATTGTTGGGTACCCCTAAGAGATCCCGAACGTCCTGCTCCGCTTCGGCGGCAACAGAGACAAATTCCTTCCCTCGGTGACTCATCTCCATAATGGAGGCCCCGGCCCCATGCCAATCCAAGAATTCTTCCTGAGCTTGCCTCAAAACGGCTTCCGGCAAGATTGCTGGCCCAGCACTAAAGTTATACACACGTGGCATAATCGATTGTCTTCTCCATCATCAAAAATAAAGGCGCAGAAGGCAGGAAAAACATGAGATCCTGCGCCGAAAAGGTCGTTACGCTAGCATAGGGTCCCCAACCAGTCAAGGAAAACGCAGGTCCTTGTCAGACCAATTCCTGATGCCCTACAATTGCCTTCGTTTATGGAAAACTTACCTGAAAATTCAACTAGTTCTGAAAGTTCAGAAGCACCGGTCGACAAAACCGTGAAGCCTAAAACTGGGCTTCGACTGGAGTTGCGCGGCCCGGGAAATTACTACAAAGGGATACTGCATATTGGCAGTACCTTCATTCCAATTAGTGATGAGATTCTTGAGGAACTCCGGGGAAAAACCGCACTCTCCGCTGACGGATTTTTCCAACTCTTTCTGGAAAAGGTAGGCTACTCCTCCTACTTGCAAGAGCAAATCCAAGAAGAAGTCAAAAAAGCAGGAGACCTCAACGCCCAAATGTCGACCATCCAGCGCACCCTCCGCGAAGACTAACCCTTCGCTTACCCAAATATTTTATCCATAAAATTGATGATCCGCATCTTGCGGCCCGGGTCTTTTTCCATAGACAAGGCCTTCTGATAATGCTCAACTGCCAGCTCGGGCATCCGCTTTTCTTCGTAGATTCGACCTACCCCAAACGTCGCATCAGCATCATTGGGATTGGCAATTAAGGCCTTGCTGAAATAATCCATCGCAAAGTCATTTTGCCCTTTGTCATACAAAAACCACCCGATAGCCGTGGCCGCAGGGCCAAAATCGGGTTTCAGCCGAAGGGCTTCTTCGTACTGGCGTTTTGCCAAATCGACACGTCCCTTATTCTCATAGAGCCCGCCCAAAGCAAAATGGACTTCTGCATCCTCAGGACAGAGGGCTAAAGCTTTCTTATATTCTTCAATGGCAGGATCAAGCTTGCCTTGCTCCGCAAGCGCACAAGCTAAATTTGTATGTCCTACCGACTCATCGGGACGAAGCTTCAAGACTTCTCGATACTGGGGGATCGCCATCTCCAGCTGACCCTGTTCTTGATAGACCACACCCAGCTTGAGACGAGCAGCCACATAAGACGGATCTCGTTTAATGGCCTCCCGAAACGCTTTCACCGTTTGATCCATGCGCCCCTGGCGTTGATGAATTTGAGCAAGAAAAAAATGTGGGAACGGAGACTGAGGCGCGAGAAGGACTATGCGCTCAAAACAGGCAAAGGCATCATCGAGTAGACCAGATTGCGTATGAAAGATCCCTTCAAACAAGGCCATATCTGGCGAATCGGGATAGCGTTCTCTGAGGACCTCCACCCACTCCCGAACCAAATGAACATGGGCTTCATCACCCAATGCATTCGGATAGACCCTCCAAGCTTGAGCAAAATCCCCGCGCAATAAGCACACCACATTCAGCGCAAAAAATGGTAAGGGTCCGCAATCGACCTGTTCTGACCAAGAAGACGCCTCTTCATACACGACATCCCATTGCCCGACGGCAATAGCCGATTCGATGCTAGATTTATCACTGGTGGTCACGATGAAATCCGATCTTCTATTAAGAAATTTAGCGAGTCAACGAATCTTCGATGTCGGGTGAGGTTGCCTGAATCAAGCTACCGAGATACGGATGTTGTTTGAGCATTTGTTCTTTCATTTCCCAAGCCACCGTGCGATAGGACCAATGCCCTTTCACCCCCGAACGCAATTTTGAAATATATTCCACTTCCGCAAAATCCATTTTGAATAGACACCGCACACGAAATCCAAAGGGAATCGCATAGAGCCCGGCTTCTTGATTATCTAGACGCAAGCGCTCGATATCCTGCCGCACGGCATCCATCGCCTGGCGATATTCTTTCTCCACGCCAGCCTCAGCCAAAATGGAGGGCACCTCATAGCCATGCACCGTGGTGAAATTTTGTTGGATCTGCTGGCACCGCCGATGGCGATGCATATCCCGCCACCCACCGATATCCATGAGCACATCAAAAATAAAGGCATAACCTGAACGAAATTCTTTGGCCAAATCATCATGCGGTCCTCGGCTTTTGATAGCCGCATCAACCACCGCCTGCTTCTCCTTCTCCGACCACCCCTTCACCCATTCCAGAAGCAGACGATACGGCGCCTGGCTCACCCGATAGACAAACGTAGTCACCAGTTCATCCAACGGAGCATGGGGCTCAAGGAGATCCACCGACTGAGTATGGCCTTTCCACGACTGAGGATCATCAAGCCCCGACTTTTTCAAGGCGCCTTTGACGTGGCGGAGAACATCTCGATACACCGAACCTTGGTACTCATTGGGAGCCGCATAGCGTGCCAACGTGGGCGCCATCGCTTCGAGTTTCGTCGACGGTTCTTCTTGTAAATCAGCCCAGGTGCTGGATGGCTGACCCGCGCAGGCTTCCTTGAGATCCTCCCCAATGCCAAGCAATTCCGGAAGTGACGCGGACAGCAACCGCGTCATTTGTTTTTCCAAGGTCCGAATACTCACGACCTGCCCAACATTCGTCTTGGCAGACAAGGGCAGTAAATACCGAATCACATCGTACGTCCGCGCAGCAATCGTCCGGTCGTAATCTGCCGGTTTCATGCTATCTGGACGAGGATACCGTTCAGTCAAATGCACCTTGACCGGATCCTTCAAGAGCCGATAGATGTTATACAGACTCCCTAAAATGCCGCGATAGACCCCTTCAGTTTCACTATTCGTAATTTCGCTGGGCACATAACAGCCTGCCGCCGCAAAATTTTGGTACCGACTGGACTTGGCCTGGCCATCCCACAAGGGTTCATCTTCCAAGCGAATAGCCGCCAGCTCAGAAATTTGTTCAAAACAAATCGTCACATGGCCCAGATCCGCAATCGACCCATGGCCATAGGCAAAATAAAATTGTTCCCAGAATTTTTCAGAAGAATGGGCATGCACCCATTTCAAACTCTCTTCAATCGAATCCGGCGACCGGCTATAGCGCGCCAATGCATAGGCGGACTTCTCCGGCGGCATCGGCGCCAGGGCAATTACTTTTCGATCTCGTCGTTCATCACTCATAGATACGTTTTCCGAAAATGAGAGGCGGAAAGAAGGTTTGCACTATAGTCAGAGGTGGACCTACATCTCAAGTTCAATTTCTCATGAACCGATGGCATGATCAAAAACCCTTGAAACGAGATCGCGCCTTGACTACACTCTCACACCCTCAGCGGAATTTTCTCCACCATTATGAACATTTCTGATCGTCAATCCATGCATGGCCAATGGTCCTCCCGCTGGACCTTTATCCTTGCTGCCACCGGCGCGGCAGTCGGCTTAGGCAATATTTGGAAATTCCCCTATATTACCGGCCAAAATGGCGGCGGTGCATTTGTCTTGATGTATATCATTTGTGTCGCGGCCCTAGGTATCCCGCTCCTGATGGCCGAAATTATGCTGGGGCGGCGAGGACGCTCTACCCCGATTCACTCCATGAAAGCTTTAGCCGAGGAAACCAATGCCACGCAATGGTGGCAAATTATTGGCTGGGCTGGCATGATCGCTGGGGTACTGATCCTTTCTTATTACAGCGTCATAGGTGGATGGACGCTGGCCTATATCTTCAAATCCATGGCCGGAACCTTCAGCGGAGCCACGGGTGAATTCGCCGCATCAACCTTTGACACCTTTGTGAGCAGCGCCGCAAGCGTATTCTTCTGGCATACCGTGTTCATGGTTATCACCATGACGATCGTGGCAGGCGGCGTCCAGGGCGGATTGGAAAAAGCCGTACAGTTCCTCATGCCAACCCTCATTTTCTTGCTGCTGCTCATGGTGGGCTATAGCATGACCACTGGCTATTTCGGCAAAGGGTTAGAATTTCTCTTCACCCCGGACTTCAGCAAACTCACGGGGGCGAGTATGCTAACGGCCTTAGGCCACGCCTTTTTCACCCTGAGCCTGGGTATGGGCACAATCATGATCTATGGCTCCTACGTACCAAAAGACACTTCCATTGCTAGTACATCCGTCGCCATTGCGCTGGCAGATACTGCCGTGGCCCTGCTGGCAGGTATGGCTATTTTCCCCATCGTGTTCGCCAATAATCTAGAACCTGGTTCAGGCCCTGGGCTGATCTTTCAAACCTTGCCAGTGGGATTTGGCAATATGCCCGGTGGGATGATTTTTGGGTCGCTCTTTTTTATCCTCTTGCTCGTGGCCGCCTGGACTTCGTCCATTTCTCTCATTGAACCATTCGTCACCTGGCTGATTGAAACATTTGGCCTCTCACGCATCACCGCGTCGGTCTATTCCGGCATAGGGACTTGGTTGTTAGGGCTCGGCACGGTTTGGTCGTTTAATGTGTGGGCTGACCTGAAGTTCTTTGGCTTGACATTTTTTGATCTGCTCGATTTCATCACCTCAAATCTCATGCTCCCCATAGGCGGCATCCTCATCGCGATCTTTGCCGGCTGGCGCATGACTGCCGAGAGCACCAAAGCCGAACTGCACATTACCAATCCCACCATCTATACGGCTTGGCAAGTCCTTGTCCGCTACATCGCCCCAGTCGCCGTCTTCATCGTCCTCCTCAACGCCATCGGCCTCCTGTAACCTTCATACCCTCTTAAGTGCGACATCCCCCTGTATCTTTTTCGCCCCCTTACCACCTTCAGATCTACCAGCCAGGCGCTCAAATTAAAGGGCGGACCTTGCCTGAGCCCTGCGAAGCGGTCCGCCCCTCCCTTGGATGAATCAGAACGATTCAATGTGGCCGGCCTGGGTATCACTGTGCATGGTGCGTCTCGAAGAACGCGCCCGTTGTTGGATCCTTCTCGAAATGTAGGGCCGCGCTCTTTGGGACGCAGCAAGCAATTCAACCTCGGCTGCCAAGGGGAAACCCGACAAAATAAAAAACTGCGTAGTTAGCATACTTTTGAACACACAATACGTACCTCACCAACATCAAGATCGTCAGAGGCCACACCGACAACATTCCGTAACGCCCAAAGAAAGGAGATTTCAACAATGAGTCAAATTGCTGCATTAGCTGCTGCCAACGTCCTTCCTCAGAACGCAGTGCCCTTGATTCAAGGAGCGACTGCTCCCCAAAATCAAGGGAACGCTGCACCGACAGCGTCGACACAGGATACCGTGTCCATTTCGTCAGAAGCCAAAGAGCTTCAGGGCCACGAGAAATAATCTCAACCCAACAGAGGACTCAAGCCCTCATGCCCTCGCCACGGAAGGTGAGAGGCATCGGGTCACCCAATGGCAACCTCAATAAAGTGTAGTGGTCCAATGAAAATGGACAGGAAGAAAAGGGGTGAGTGTGAATAAGCCCAGACGGTCCTCTCTGAGGATTGTGCCGGGGTGTTGGGGAAATGTGTCATTCATATTTGCCTCTCACGGGCCGAACGTGGCTTGATCCATGCTGGAGTATCCCCTTGATCTGTCTTCGCAGCCTGTGCCTCAAACGTATTGGGGCTCTGATAGCCTAAGGTCGAATGGAGGCGCTGACTATTATAAAACATGACCAGGTAGTCAATCACGCGGAGCGTGGCGTAAGTTCGCGTTTCGGGTGGCTGGTCAGAGAAGCCTTCTTCTTTCAGGCTTCGGAACACCCGTTCCACGACGGCATTGTCATAACAATTGCCTTTCCGACTCATACTGCAGACCATCTCGGCGTCCCGGAGCTGGCGTTGATACTCGCTACTCGCATACTGACTCCCTCGATCCGAATGATGCAGCAACCCTGGCTTCGGGTGTCGTTGCCCAATGGCCATTTGCAAGGCCTGCGTCACCAAACAGGTCGCCATCGACGCCGCACAGGCCCAGCCCACGACTTTACGGGAAAACAGATCGACGACAATCGCGATATACAACCACCCTTGCAGGGTCCAGAGGGCCGTGATATCACTGCCCCACACGCAATTGGGCGCCGCGACCGCAAACTGGCGGTTGAGCACATTGGGGGCAATAGGAGACCCATGCCGACTGTCCGTGGTGTGTGGACGCCGGCGCGCGCGTTGGGATTGCAGCTTCGCCTGGCGCATCAGCGTCCGTGTGCGATAGCGACCCACCTGACACCCAGCCTGCTGCAAGGCTGCACACATCCGGCGCGAGCCATACGTGCCGCGGGAGGCTCGATGGATGCTTTTGACCTGCCCAATCAACACCGGATCTCCTGCATACCGGCTTAACTCCAGTTGCTACTAGATTTTGTGGTCCGCTGAATTTTTTGGAGCGGAGCCGGGTCGACGGCGATAGCATTTTCCAGGAGTCGATGAAACAAGAGGCCCCGAGAGCGCGAGGTCCGACGATTGAATCGAAAGATAAATTCATTCAGGTAGGCGTCGAGGTACTTATGATCAAGGCGTCCCTGGTATGTGCCCAGGAGCCAACGTTTCACCCGTGAAATGGCACGGTGGACTCTTGGCAACAGGTCGTCTGCGTCTGGGTCGTGATTTCCCCCACCAGAGGACTTTCGCATTGGTTTGTGCGCATACCCTTCGTCTGCCAGACAGCAATAACTTGTGAGTCCGTCGGTGATAATCGTACTGCCAGGCTCAACATGCTGCTGAACGAAATGCTTGACATCCGCGCTTGTTCGGCCCTTAAGCGGTTGCATTCGCATTCGCCCACTTCCTTTGTCGTTGATTTCCACGGCAACGCCAACCAGTTGCTTGTTTCCTTCTCCACCCAAATAGGCTTCATCAACTTCAACGTGCCCGGCAAGACGGTTGCGGGAGGGGCGAACCATCGCAACCCGTAATTTATGAAGCATGAGCCACGCAGGCTCGTGACCGCTCATCCCCAACACCCTTTGCAACGTTTGAGCACTCGCTCCATTTTTCTGGCTCGTAAACCACCAGATTGCCTGAAACCAAATGCGCAACGGGATACGAGAATCTTGAAAAATCGTTCCGGCCAATGGTGACTGCTGATATTGACATGTGGAGCACACCGACAACCCTCGCTTGGTTTTCCACCTCTTGTGATTCCCACATTTCACACAGATATACTCTGGCCAGCGAAGCTTCTCAATATGGGTGCGACAGGCCTCCTCAGTAAAAAAACGGGTCATCAGATCGGACATGTCCGTGGGGTAACTCACCATGTCGCAAAACACTATATAGTGGGGCAACTGGAGTCAAGCCGGTATGCAGGCCGGATCTGGCTGCGCCCGGCCTCCTCCGTGGTGCACAAACCGATAATATCCACTGGAACTCACCTGCAAGACGGCACAGAGCAGCCGCACGGGATAGCGCTGTCGTTCTGCGTGAATGAAGGGATATCTCATGTGCTGTGGGTGGCGAAGAAGGCCGTGGCTTTTTTTAAGATGTCGCGCTCCATCCGCAACCGCCGATTCTCCTCGCGTAACTGGCGCAATTCGGCGTGCTCCGGCGTCTGATGCCCCTGCCCGGGAAAGGCGGCATCCCGATGCTGCTGGTGTTCGCCTTTCCAGCGCGAGAGTAATTTGGGCGTAATCCCTAAGTTCTGGGCGGCCACCGTGAACGCATAGCCGTGCTCCATGACCAGGGCTACGGCGTCTCGTTTGAACTCGGCTGTGTACTGTCGTCGTGTCGTTTCCATTGAACACCTCCTGATAGGTATCATCCCTTTTCAAGGTGTCCCTTTCAACTAGACCACTACAAGATCCCCGAGGCAAGACCACGGGGTATTAGAAGAGGGTTAACTGACGCAGGTCTTCTCTGGGACTGCCTTGGTTCTGCACATAATGTTCGACCACCCTCCAATTGCCGCCCTCTCCCACGGTGCCCACATAGTAGCCATCAGCCCAAAACTGCCCTCCCCACAACTCTGTCTTCAAGGCTGGTTTCTGCCGGAATAACTCGCGCCCGGTGATACTCTTGAACACTCGCACGATTTGTCCCGGAGCAATCTTCGGATGAGCAGAACATAACAGATGGATATGATCTCGATCACACCCCAATCGTTCAAACTCCATATCGTACCGCTCAGCAATCCCTCGCGTGGCTTCCACAATGATCTCGACAACATCCTCCGCTAATAAGGCCTTACGATATTTCACCGGAAAGACAATGTGATAATGAATCTGCCACGCACAATGACTCGCTTTGTGGACAGTACTTTCACTCACCCCCTAATTCTCGGAAAATAAGATCCCCGTGGCAAGACCACGGGGAATCGCAAGTTAAAAGCAGACCCCTCAACAAAAAGTCTTATGCCTAGGAATTTCACCTGAACCTTCCTTTGGGAAGAATCCCGCTTTTTCCTTTAAAATTCTAGTCATTACATGAGGTTCCCTGGCATTGGTCCATACGGGAAAAAGCCAATTATCAAGATGCCCCTTTACCGGCCGATAAGGCTTTGAAACACGCCATCTATTTCAAAAAACCTTCACACCAAAGGAATTTTCCTTATGTCACAAATTGGTGTCTTACATGCGGCAAATGCCCTCGCGCAACTCTCACTCCCTCTCATTGATTCCGCTACGCCTTCGGTACGGAAAAAATCCCCAGCGCCATCAATAGACGCCGTGCAAAACCTGAAGGATGTCGTGTCTATTTCCTTGGGTGCCCACGCCGCCGCCGCCAAACAAAAAGCCCCCCTCGCCTAATATCCGCTTAATCCTCATACATGAAAATTCTGAAGTGAGACCACATGGCCTTCGGTGCCACGTGGCCTCACCTTAAAAAAATAGGTATTGTTAATTTGATAGATATTAGGTAAGTTCTCCTCCTTATCTTTTGGGGAGGTGCCTATGTTGAATTGTCCACGCTGTTCCAGTGCGCTCCGAGTCAAAAGTGGCGCCGTCAATGGCCGACAACGGTACAAGTGTAAGGCCTGCCAGTATCTGTATACCGTTGCCCACAAGTCCGATACGTCCACCTCAGCCCATCGCCGCCTGGCCGTGACGCTGTACTTGGAAGGCCTGGGCTTTCGGTCGATAGGACGAATTCTAGGGTTTAGTCATGTGGCGATCTACCAGTGGATCAAAGCCCTGGGAGAAAACGTGGAACAGATCAAGCGTTCTGCGGCCCAGATCGTCGAACTGGATGAACTGCATCGCTAGGTCGGGCATAAAAAAACTATTGCTGGGTCTGGATTGCTGTTGATCGACTTGGGAAACGCTTCCTCCATGCTGTCACTGGCAGCCGAGGAGTGGGAACGGGGCAACAATTATGGGACGCGATTCAGAGCCCGCTGATGACCCAAGTCATGACGGACTACTGGGAACCCTATGAGCACTTTGTGCCACCAGCGAAACACACTCAGTCGAAAGCGGAGACCTTCACGGTCGAAGGCGATAATAGCTTGTTCCGCCATTTTCTGGCCCGCTTTCGTCGGAAAACGAAGTGTTAGAGCAAAAGCGAAATGATGCTACGCTATTCGGTCCTGCTCCTCATGGCCAAGTGGAACGGCGAACTGGAATATCTAATAAATTAACAATGCCAAAAAATAAAGCCCCTGTCGAACCTCATAAGACAACCTTGAAGTCTAGAAATACCTCGCTCCCCATTTTTGCACCTCCACGCCCATTTTCCCCACTTCTTTTTCGACGCCTTCTACCAGGCCCTAGGATTGGACATTCTTATCAATCAGCAGGCCTTGTTTGCGCGCAGTGAGTTGGTCCGCCTTCTATTTCCTCGCGTCCCTTCCATCTGATGAGGCCAGGCGGGACGTCGATGGCTTTGGGTCCTTTTGCCGAACCAACAACGGTGGGGGCCTTCGGGACGCGCGAGACAAGACCTCGGCTGCCGAGCCGAACCCCGCCAAATACCAAAAATTGAACAGACAAGGTAGATGGATAGAATTGCAAACAGCGCGCCAACCGTAAACGCATGGAGCGCCCTGAGCAAGTTGAGGATTGAATGGGGTGAAGAAAGGAGAGTGTGCGTTGAATAGCCGAGACTTTTTTTGAATTGAACACGTCAGGGGGAAAAGAACGACACGCCCAGATTAAACAACCAGGCATTCAACCCCGTATTCCGATCACCAATATTGGCATTAGAAATGTGGTGAAACCGAAAACCCGCCGTGACTGCCCAGTTCTCTGACACGAAATACGACACACCTGGCCCGGTTTGCAAAATAAAATTAAACTGCGTGCTTTGCTCGGGAATACGCGGGGCCAAATCCGTCCACGACATCCCCGCACCTGCATCCCAAAACGGCATCCATCGTCCAAACGACAAAAAATTATATTTCAGCACCAAGGAACCGCCAAAAAGTGAGGCACTAAAGGGTTCATAATAATGCGCAGCCACAGGCTCAATGAGCCCCTCTACATTCCCGGACAGCAATCCGCTGCCAAGTTCATCGGTCAAGACAAGCCCTAACTGCGGCAGAATATAGATGGCCTCGCGGTTTGTAGAAGGCGCGTTCTGGAACAGATCATTCCCTTTCCAATAGCCTCCTAACAAGCCAAATTCCAGGGTTCCTTTGGTCACCCGCTCGCGCGCATCGAAGTCCGCTCCCCAGGCCGGAGTCACCACGAATACCAAAAAAAGCAGACACGAGGTCCATGCCCAATTGCGTTTCCTTATTAATGCCGTCATTATAATTTTCCTTCTCCTGTGCATGTATGTGGAAACCAATCGCTCCATCTCCCCTTCATGCCCAACGGATTATTTCTGTCCAGTTTAAAAAGCTCGTGGTCTTATTTTGCGTAAAAACGAGCAGGAATCTCGCATAAATTGCAGGAACATTTCAATGAACTTTTCTCCCACGTTGTATACAATACAGTACGCTTAATAAGGTGAATCATGAAGACCACACTTCCTACTCCATCAGCAGTCCCTACCAAAACGATTAAGAAAGATCCCTTTCAACGTCTTTCCTTAGCCGTCAAGAAATTAGATCAGCTCATTAATCGGGCTCATCAATTGGGGTCGTTTTCCGATCAACTGTTTCGGGAGGACCAAACAGGACCCAGGATGTCATCTTCAGAGACTCCCCACATTCCCACAGCGATTTCTCGCTCCTCAACAAAGTTGAAGACAACAAACACATCGCTCGAAAAACACAATGAATCCTGAGTTGTTGAGAAATTAGTGGGGTGAGTGACGGGGATCGAACCCGCGACCTCCGGCTCCACAAACCAGCGCTCTAACCAACTGAGCTACACCCACCACTAAGCCGTGTGATCTACTTGAAGGGGACAAATCTTATCAGAGGGATAGAAGGCTCGCAAGCCTCAAAAAAAAACCAGGTTCCCGCAAACCACAGACGTATTTTGAACTGGCTCCCCAGCGCCAAGGGCATTTACCCCCTTCATCTGCATCCCAATCGGGAACCCTTTCAGTTGACCGAATTTGAAAACCTGTGGTACAAAGTAGTCTTATTCTTTTTGGAGGGTTTCATGGCCAATCGACATCAATCCGCAATTAAAGCCGCTCGGCAAACATTAAAACGGCAAGAACGTAATCGATCCATATTACGCCGAGTGAAAACCTTCATGAAGAAGGTGGATGCCGCGCTTAAAGAGAACAATGGCGATGTCGCCAAGAGTTCGCTGCGAGAAGCCACCTCAGAACTCCACAAAGCTGCCACTAAGGGGACGCTCCACAGAAACACCGCTTCCCGTTGGATTTCCCGACTCACCACCCGAGTGAACGCCGCCTAATCATCTTAGATTTTCAGAGCTTTCCCCGCTTCGACCTCCGGCCTTTTTCCTGGAGTTTCGGCCTATCTTTGTCGAGTAACTTGCCGCTGTTTGCCCTTACAGAGTTGTATGACCAGGTCATCCAAAATCAGTTTGGGATGCGATGCCCGACCACCCTTAAGAGCTGAGTCCGCATGGGCAAACGCCGTCCAAGCAAGACGAAATTGCGGTTCCTGCCATTGATGTACTTGTTGCATGAATTCGCGCGCTCGAAATGGAGGAATACCAGCCTGCCGAGCCGCTTGCGTTTGATCCATCCCTTCCAGCATAAGCCCACTGGCTTTCCAGATTCGGCGCATTTGCCATAAAAACGCCCCCAACATTCGTAAAGGTGCCTCACCGGTTTCTAAATTTTTCGACACAATATCCAATGCTCGCCCATGATCTCCGCGAGAGACAGCTTCAGACCAATCAAAGACCGAAATTCCTGGAGGCTTTCCTCGAACGTGCTCGACATCTTGGACCTGCACCCGTTGTCCTTCTGGCACATAGGCCGCTAATTTCTCTAGTTCACGAGTGACCGCATATAAACCTTCATTCGCCTGATCCTTCAACATTTCCAAGGCCTGTGCTTCTACCTGCAATCCCAATTCACGGGCATGCTGCGTCACCCACCCTGCACGTTGATTTTCAGGCAACGGGGCACAATCCACCACCATAGCCTGTTTTTTCAAGGCCTGCACCCATTTGGTTCGCCCATCTAATTTGGCGGCCGCAAAGACCAGGGTTGTCGCATCATTGGGTTGTTTAAAATAGGGAAGAAGTAACTCCCCATCCCGTGCGGACAGTTTATCGGCCCATTTCACAAACAACCGACGTCTTGAAGAAAAAAACGAGACTTCTTCGGCAAGCCCAAGAATTTCAGAGGCATTCGTTTCATCCCCATACACCAAATCAGATTGAAACATGTCGGGTGTTTTATCTGACGTGAAAACGTCAGCTTCATCACGACTGTCTCCATCCTGATGAGCCTGTCGCAACGCATCCAATGCCTGATCACGAAAATAGGATTCTTCTCCTAGAATCAAATAGAGAGGCGCAGACTCCTCCTGTTTGATATGTCGTTGCAAATCCTGAAGATTCATAGAAAGAATGCTCTCAACATGTCCACATATAAGGAAACGCGGTTATTCAACGGGGGTCGTGGGGGACGGAAACGGTTTCACCCTCGAAGGAGGAGAAAGAGAGGTGTCAGTCTCGACACTTGATGAACCAAGATTGGGAGATGGCTTGACCGATTCAACACCAAACTTGCCTTGATCCCTGGCCGACAAGAACTGATCAGCAAGATCTTCCGCCACACCTTGTCCGGCTTGCTCTAACGCACGATCTTGCAGCACTCGGTTAAATTGCAACCCACTCGCCGCTGCGCCGGTGCTGGAGGCGCCCACAAAAAATTCTGCCGAATTGGTATTTGATTGCGACCAACGGACTTTCCCAGTTTTTCGATGTCTGACATTGACCGCTACGTTTACGGTAACCCGACTTTCCTGCGTTTGCGTTTGTGAAAAGGCCACGGAAGGAAGGGTCACGGAAACGATAGCGCCGTCTAAAATGAAATCCGCCGAGAGGTCATCGTCAACAATGGAAGCACTACCAGTCGATTGCAAGGCCTGTCGAAGGTATCGGGTCAATTTGAATTCCAAGTTTGGTTCAAAGGTATTATTCTTCAAGGTCCGTAAGGCCAAACGAACCGGGGGGCCTTCAGCGACACGCCCACCGCCTCCTATCACGGGACCAGGCCCATCGACGGTGAATTGATATCCGCATCCGGCCAGGACCAATCCCATCATCAGGAACAACCCTGCTGGTTTCAAACGATCTGGCAATTGGGACCCACCCCGGCAGTTACATAACAAAATTCACCAACTTTTGTTCCACGTATATCACTTTGCGAGGGGTCTTATCCTGCAACCATTCTGCAAGCTTGGTATCACTTTGGGCAGAGGCAATCACCTGATCCTTCGTCGCGCCTGCCGGTACAGATATTTTACTTCGCAGTTTACCATTCACCTGAATGGGAATGGTCCATTCGGCACTCACAACCAATTCAGGATTAAACACCGGCCAGGACTGTCGTGCAATGCTAGAAGCCTGCCCTATCGTTTGCCACAGCTCTTCGGCAAGATGGGGAGCAAAAGGCGCCAATAATATTAGTAACGTTTCTATCGCTGACCGCCAACCACCACGTTCATCCGTCGTTAACGTGTTCGCCGGATAATCTTTCATCAATTTATACAGCTGATTCACAAACTCCATTAATGCCGCAATGGCCGTATTGAATTGAAAATCTCGTTCGAGATCATGGGTGACTTTTTGAATGGTGAGATGTGTGGCCCGCTGCAAATCTGCCAACAGCGTTGACTGTTGTGAAACAGGTTGCTCATTCCTTTCACCAAACACTGGAAGCTGTTCCTGTACTAGACGCCACACGCGATTGAGAAACCGGCTACAGCCTTCCACACCCGTATCGCTCCATTCCAGGTCTTTTTCCGGTGGCGCGGCAAAAAGGGAGAAGAGTCGAGCCGTATCGGCACCATATCGATCACACAATTCTTCTGGCGAGGCGATATTTTTTTTAGACTTGGACATTTTCTCTGTCCGCCCCGTGACGATCACCTTCCCGCATTGAGTACAGAGGCGTTGCCCATCCTCTTTTTTTGTGTCTGACGGGAGCACCCATCGATGCTCCTCACACCAATAGGTTTCCTTCGTCACCATCCCCTGCGTGAGCAAATGCACAAAAGGCTCATCAACCGTCGTCAAACCCAAATCCCGCAAAACCTTCGTGAAAAATCTGGCATACAACAAATGTAAGACCGCATGCTCTATCCCCCCGACATATTGATCCACGGCCATCCAATGTTTAGCCGCATCGGGATTGACGGGTTGATTGGTGTCCTGAGGGGAACAGTAACGGAGAAAATACCAGGAGGAATCGACAAAGGTGTCCATGGTATCGGATTCGCGGCGAGCCGCTCCTCCACAGGTAGGACACGTAGCTTTGGCAAAGGACGGGGATTCTTTGAGTGGCGACTCGCCCTTTCCTGTAAACGGGACATCTTCAGGTAGCACAATCGGCAATTGGTTTTCAGGAACGGGAACAATGCCACAATGCTCGCAATACAACATGGGAATTGGCGTGCCCCAGTATCGTTGCCGAGAGATGCCCCAATCGCGCAACCGAAAGTTGACGGTGCGCTTCCCCCAACCCTGCGTTTCGACATGTTCGCCAATGGCTTGTTTGCCATCAGGCACCGATAGGCCAGAAAAGGTCCCAGAGTTCACTAAGGCACCAGCTTGTGCCTGTTCTTCATAGGCTGCATCTAGCGCATGAGGCACAAGGGTTCCATCTGGATTTTGAATCACCAGTCGAATCGGAATGTCATATTGCTTGGCAAATTCAAAATCCCGCTGATCATGCGCGGGGACCGCCATAATCGCCCCGGTACCATATTCATACAGCACAAAATTTGCGACCCAAATGGGGATCTGTTCTTGGGTGAAGGGATTGATGGCATACGCACCGGTAAAGACCCCTTCTTTTTCGCGGTCCGCCGCCGTGCGCGTGGCTTTATCTAATCGCGAGACACGCTCAACAAATTTGCGCACGGTGTCCGCTTCGTTTCGTCCCTCAATGAGCTGCTCAACTAAGGGAGATTCCGGAGCGAGGCTCATAAATGTCGCGCCATAAATGGTGTCTGGGCGTGTGGTAAAAATGCGAATGGCCGTCAGATGATCACGAGGCGCTACAACAGGGAAATCAATTTCTACTCCCTGGCTCCGGCCAATCCAATGCCGCTGCATGGCCAACACCCGCGCGGGCCAACTCGTCAACTGATCGCACCCGTCTAATAATTCTTGGGCATATTGCGTAATCCGAAAAAACCACTGTTCCAATTCTTTTTGAATGACGACCGACTCACACCGCCAACAGACCCCACCATCTTTTCCTTCTTGCGCCAACACTTGTTCATTGGCCAACACGGTTTCACAGGAAGGACACCAATTGACAGCGGACCGTTTGCGATAGGCCAACCCTCGCTCCACCATTTTAAGGAAAATCCACTGATTCCATCGGTAATAGTCGGGTTGAGAGGTATTGACCTCACGATCCCAATCATAGGACAGGCCCATCCGCCTCAATTGTTGTTTCATATACGCGACGTTTTCCCGGGTCCAGACATTGGGATGCACGCCCTTCTCGATAGCCGCATTTTCGGCCGGTAGGCCAAAGGCGTCCCATCCCATGGGATGCAACACATGAAAGCCCCGCATCGTCTTGTATCGGGCCACAACATCACCGATGGCATACACCCGCACATGCCCCATGTGAATGCGCCCTGACGGATACGGGAACATCTCCAAACAATAATATTTGGGGATAGTGGGATCTTCCTTGATCTTGAAAAGGCCAGTCTGTTCCCAATGAGCCTGCCATTTCGCTTCTACAGCTTGATGGTCATATGTCTGCGCCATGCTGATGCCTTATGGAATTGTTAAGGGAGGACCATTCTACGGATTTTCACATTAGGGGAGAGAAAGTACGACGCCTTATCAGCGGAATTCCTTCTCTAAACACACGAGAAAGAATCTAGCATAGAGGGCGGGACCCGACAAGCAAACCTGGTGAACACGCGCTCCCAAAAACCGCTCTGGAATTGAGGACAAAATGGAAAGGAGGAAAGGCTTAGAAGGACCGGCGTAGCAAGGCTTTACGAGGTTTCACCGAAACCGGAGCGGGAGGTCGGGCAGACGACCCAGATATGGCGCCAACAATTTCCTGATGGTCTTGCTGCTGCTGACGATGGCTCTCAATAATTGGATCAATAATTTCACCACACATCAGACACCGCCACCCCGGCATCCAAATCTCACCACTCGTGGCCATATCCACAAAGTGATCAACAATCATCGTTCCCTGACAGCGCGGACATTCCATCAAACACCCCTTATCTCAAAGTTTCATATCCACCCTTTTCTTCGGTGCAGAACCAGAAGAGCTTAAGGGGAAATTCCTCAATAATTAGAACGGCCTTTCATGAACAATCTCTAAAAAAAAGGCCAAAAGCTCCCATGTCAGAAAAATAATCAAGCAATGAAAAAGATCTATTTCTTTAACGAGCGAGAGGGATCAGGGCCTGGCTACGGAGTTTGCGATGGTAGGTAATGGCAAAACGGTGAGCTTCATCTCGAATGATTTGCACAAGACGGCTGGCCCGAGATTTCAACGGCAACACAATGGGGGTCTTGTGACCGGGTAGATAGATGCGTTCGTCTTTTTCACCTTTCGCTTTCGCTAATCCACATACAGCAATCTTCGACAGTCCGAGGACTTTCATCGCCTCCATAGCTGCTCCTAATTGCCCAATCCCGCCATCAATAATAATCAAATCTGGCTCGGGCAAGACCTTCCCAGCCTTGGTGGCCAAGGTGCCGCCGTACCGGCGTTTCACCACTTCGTGCATGCTGGCAAAATCGTTGGCCCCTTCCACGGTTTTGATTCGAAACCGGCGGTAGTCACTTTTTTTCATACGGCCATTTTCCCAGACCACCATCGACGCCACGGATTGCGCACCCATCGTATTGGATATATCAAAACACTCAATCCGATGCGGCAAAGTGGGCAAACCCAATAACTGTTGCAACTCCTCTACGGCTTCTCGTGATTCGGCTTGTACTCGAAGATGTTCATTCAATGCGGCAACGGCATTTTCTTGGGCCAGTTGTTGCAAATGATGTTTCGCTCCACGTTCGGGGACCAACACCCGCACGACTTGCTCCTTTTTCTCCGACAACCATTGCTCCACTAATTTTTGACCGTCGATAGGAACCGGGAGCAAAAGCTCCTTGGGAGGCAAAACCGCTTTATGATAAAATTGCTCGAGCGTCGTCCGAACAAGCTCTTCATCCGAAACCCCTCCAGCATCGGCCCAGAAAAAATCCCGTCGACCGATCAACAGGCCCCCGCGCACAAACAAGAGTTGCACATCGACTGCGGTCCCAGCCCGAGCCAGCCCCAAGACATCTTGATCGACGGGACCAATTTGCGCGACCCGCTGTTTTTCTAAGGTTCGTTCAATGCTCACGATACGATCACGCAAGCGAGCGGCCTCTTCAAACGCCTCCCGCTCGGCTAACGCGTGCATGTCATCTCGCAGAGACCCCAATAACTCCTGATCTCGTCCTTCCAAGAACCACCGAACTTGGCGCACTATCCGATGATAGTCCTCTTTGGATTGATTGCCGGTGCAAGGCGCCATACAGCGCTTGATCTCAAATTCTAAGCAAGCTCGATCCGCGGTACCATTAATCTCAATGTTACATGTGGCTAAAGGAAACACTTTCCGAATCACCCTCAATGTTTCGCGCATTGCGCCGGTCGGCACGTAGGGGCCGAAGTACAGCGCTTTATCATTTTTCACACCCCGCACGATTGAGAGTCGAGGGAAATCGTCGTGAATCGGCAATCGAAGGTAGGGATAGTGTTTGTCGTCCCGCAACACCACATTGAAGCGGGGACGATGGCGCTTAATGAGGTTGCTTTCTAACAGTAAGGCTTCCAATTCTGATTGGGTAATGATCGTTTCCACATCAGCCGCATGGGCCACCAGAGCCCGAATCTTCGGGCTCAGATCAGCACCTTTTTGAAAATAGGATCGAACGCGATCAGCCAACACCGCCGCCTTGCCAATATAAATAATCTCATCGGAATGATCCTTAAACAGATACACCCCTGGCTGTTTCGGAAGATGATTCAACTTTCCTTCCAGGTGATCTATCTGCCGCTTGGAAGTACTCGTCTGACGATTGGACGTTGGGTCAGGTGTCGGGTTCATTGGAATGAATTGTCAAAGAATTACACGATGGCCACGCCCGGGGCCCGTTGAATCAACTCGATTTCATAACCGTCAGGCGCATCAATAAAGATAAACCGGCTTCCCGAGGAGGACTGCGTCGGACCATCCGTGATCGGAACACCTTTGGCTTGCAATTCTTGAATGGTCTCATCCAAATCGGCTACTTCAAATGCTAAGTGAACTAAATCTTCCTGGACCGTCACAGGACCACTTGTTGGAAAACTACACAGCTCAATCAGTTCTTCACTGTTGGGCACGGCCAAAAAGGCCAAATGGGAGCCCCTGGGGGAGACCTTTTGTTCCACCACTTCCAAGCCGAGCACTTCCCGATAGAACGTCAGCGTTTGCTCCATATCACTCACCCGCATTCGAGTATGCAGTAGTTTCTGAATAGTCATCTCACAATTCTCCCCCTTCAATTCGATGGATTGCCCTTTTCAAAAGAACAGCCATGCCTTAAGCCTTTTCGCCAGAACTCTCCCCAGCAGCTTCATTTTCTCCGGTGGGAGTTCATTGGGCAATAACATTGCTAAAATAGACCTCTTGCCGTAAACTTTCCCGTCCTGCCATCGATTTATCCACATTCTCATGGAGGAGATGTGATCATTTCAACGGGTCGTCGTGTTCTTCTCGCATTACCGATCCTCTTCCTGATCCTTCAGACATTCTTCCCCCAACTTATTTTTGCTGAAGGGTTTCGTATACTCGATCACGGGGCCTCAGCAACGGGACAAGGCGCGGCCTTTTCCGCCCAAGCGGATGATGCGTCCGCCATTCATTACAATCCCGCTGGCATGACCCAATTACAGGGAATTCACTACTCAGTGGGCACCCTCCTGCTGGGAGCCAAGGTCCGCTTTGCGAGTGATCTCGGACCCAAGGTTAAGGGCAACTTCGGCGGAACCATTGCCAATCCTCCTCCAACCACCTTATTTCTGACCGCACATTTACCCGCCCTAGGCCTCACCAATTTGCCCAAGTGGACGGTAGGCATTGGTGTGACCTCCCCCTTTGCCCTCCAAGTGGAATACCCCGACAATAGCCTCATTGCACCGATTCTGACCACAGCCGCCCTCCCACTTATCGACATCAAGCCCACTGTGGCCTATCAACTGAATGACTTTATTGCCATCGGGGGTGGACTGGATATCTATACGTTTGCTGATTTTCTTGGGGAAGGCCATGCCGAGTTGCAACAAAATGCTGCCCCCGGCAATCCGTTTGGCATTCCTGCTGGGACGGGGCTAGAAGCCAGCGTCAGCGACACCGCCGTGGGATTTAATGCCAGCATCTTGTGGACCCCCTGGCGAAACGACCAAGACCAGCCGCGTATCAATCTAGGGTTTGTCTTTCGACATGGGCCCGACTTGAACCTTGAGGGCGATTTTCTGGCCGGAGGAACGCGCCTAGCTGGAGCCCAAACCATCCTTGAGCTCCCAGATATCTACACCTGGGCCATCGCCGTGTGGCCGATCAGGAATGCCCAACAAGCATGGAAGTTGGAAGTCGATGTGGATTATGCCGATTGGACGGACTTCGAGGATCTCAACTTGCAGCTATCCAATGGGGCGACCATTCCCAATAGAAGAAATTATGGGGATGCCTGGGTCGTCATGGCGGGAACAGAATATTCACTTTTCTCTCCAACTTTTCTCCCGAAATGGAATGTCTCCTTCCGAGGCGGGTACGTCCGATCTGAAACTCCCGTCCCGAGCCGAACATTCGATCCCTCTAACCCCGACTCGGCATACCATGCCATCTCAGTGGGCTTAGGCTTCCTTTGCCAGGATGGCGGTAAACTTCTTGGCATTCTCCCTTGCAACAGCCTTGGAGGAAAAGCCATTGGGTTGGATCTGGCCTATCAAGTCTTGCTGTACGACGCCCGGGACATCAAGAATAATCAACAACCCCTCTTGAATGGCACGTGGGACAATACCATTCATGTCGGGGCCCTTTCGCTCAAGATGCAGTTCTAACCCCATTTAGGTTTTTTTCACCGCACCCCTTCACCCTTTTCCTCGTTTCCTTTACAGTCTCTCCAGGCCTCCATCTCTGCCGAGGGATTCCATGACTCTGCTACCTAAAACCCATCGCATCCTGGAACGACCCCTCATGGAGTTTCGCCCATTTGGGCGAGATCACCAGGGGGGGACCATCCAGGATGTGAGCGGCATCACCGTACGCGCAAACCTGGAATATCTGGAAACTCTCGTCACCCACAAATCAGGAGTGGAGGCCGCTCAAGCGGCCTTAGAGAAACTTGTGGTGCTGTTGAATGAACGGATCTCAGACCGAACCTATCATGTGACCGTCGATTTCTTAAAAAATCCCTGGAACAGTTATTCGTATGAATTTGTGATGTTCTTAACAGAATTTTCAATACAACTGTCCGAACAGCCTGATTACCATTTCAATCTTGGGCGGGAAAAGTTGTTGTCGCCTCTCGTGCAGATTCTTGGTCGGCCCTTTTCGATCGTTCAAATTTATCGACTCTTTCCCTACTTCGCCGAAAAATTTGCCAAGGGATCACTCAGACCAGAAGTCGTCTCCGTCACAAACGGTCATGCCGTCATCCGACTAAATTTTTCCGAATCAGTTCTCTCCCAATTTGGACCCTATCTCCGTGGATGTGCCGAACGAATCTGTCATACCTCCAAAGCCACCATTGCCCAAGTCCCTGCCAGCATGTTTGGGCAACAACCAGCCACCATCCAAGATACCTGTTGCATCGCTGAAGGGGATCTCTATTGCGAATGGGTCTTTCGGTGGACTCCCCAAACGTCGGCACTCTGGGTCTGGATGTTCGCAGGAGCCGGCCTCAGCCTTGTGATGCTCAGCCTCACGATGACGCTTTCTCCGCATTATCCCTGGTGGGGTCATGCGGGGCTATCGCTCCTACCGCTCTTCATCATGCCATTAGCCGGACGGATCTGGGTTGATCGGAAGGAACTCCAAGAACGGGGCGCCATTATTCAGGAACAATTGGCTTCAGCGGAGCAGCAACACGAAGAACTCAGAGGGGCCTACCTCCAGCAAGAACACAGTCTGATCGAAGTTCGGCGGCATAATGACGAAATTGAGGCCTTGAATCTTGGGTTGGAAGCGAAAGTCCAAAAGCGCACGACCGAATTGCAACAAGCTAATCTGGACCTAGAAACCGCCAATACGCGGCTCAAAGACCTGGACCGGATGAAATCGCAATTTCTTTCTCATTGTTCTCATGAGCTACGCACCCCGCTCACCTCAATCAAAGGCTTCACGGAAAACATGCTGCATGGCATGGTGGGTCCCCTGGCAGAACGGCAACACTTGTACCTCACCCGCATCAGCGCCAATGCCAATCGGTTAACACGAATGATAGGCGACCTCTTAGATCTCTCCCGCATTGAGGCCGGCACGGTTCGACTGGCCCATCAATCCGTGTCCCTTTCTAACCTCCTGGACGAGATCACCCAAGAATTCATGCCCATGACTCAAACGAAACACCAAGAGTTGGTGCTGGAAACCATGGGCGACGATGTCACGATCTGGGGAGATCCAGACCGCCTCCACCAAATCGTGACCAACCTGGTACACAATGCTCATAAATTTACGCCAAAACATGGGCGCATTGTCGTTTCGACCTGCGCAGATCCTCCTCATCATATTCTGTTATCCATCACGGACAGCGGCCCTGGCATCCCTCAAGAAGCACTGGCTCACTTGTTCCAAGCCTTCTATCAGGCACACCGAAGGCCTGAAATCGGCACGGAAGGTCTGGGGTTGGGACTCTCAATCGTCAAACAATTGGTGGAACTCCATGGCGGAACCATCACCGTCGAAAGCACCGTAGGAGCGGGGACCACCTTCTGCATTCGTTTCCCAAAAGACACATCGGCTGCGGCCTCTGCTTCGGTCTGAAGCAAATCTTCCCCTCCTTCCTCCAACGTGGTTACCGCTCTCACGAGCCTGGAAAGTTTTGCCGCACTCGGACATTGTTGCCGAGTCGTCTTGACCCACTCGGCAAAAAAATCCGGAAAATACTCATGATTTTTATTGGGCTGCCGATATACCTGGATAGAATTACTTACTCATTATTTTAAGGAGGTGATCTCATGGCTAAAGTTGCCAAAAAGAAACCAGCAAAAAAAGCAACCAGTCGTGCGAAGAAAGCTGCGCCGAAGAAAAAATCTTCACGATAGCTTCCTCGGACGTTATCCTGTGTCATTCCGGGGAGTAGGTCGCTGCTCTCCGGAATACACCTCTCCAACTCACCATTCCCCAATCCTTTCCTTCTGTTACCAAACCTCGTGAGCGTAAAGCGACTCGGACTTTTTCATCTCACGCCTCATGAGCTTTCCCCCTCACGCCCTACTCCCTATGCCTTACGCCTTACGCCTTACGTGGTTGAGTTTCCCAATGTAGTTATGTGATAACGTGGGCTGAACTTTTAGCAACCTAAGGAATGTCATGCCCATTACCGCACAAACCCAACTATGTGGCCTTTTGGGAAATCCTGTCGACCATTCCCTCTCTCCGGCCATCCACAATGCCGCTTTTGAGAAATTGGGGTTGAATTTCGCCTATCTCGCCTTCCCGGTTGAAGACCTAGAGAACGCCATTCGGGGCATCCGCGCGCTGGGACACATTCGTGGATTTAGCGTCACGATCCCCCATAAGGTGTCCATCATCCCGCTGTTGGATTCCGTCGAAACCACCGCGAAACACATCGGCTCAGTGAACACCATCATTAAAGACAGAGGGTTACTCGTCGGGTCGAATACCGACGCGTCGGGCGCGCTTCAGGCCTTACGGCAAGGAGGCGTTGACCTTGCAGGGCAACGAGTGGTCATGCTGGGATCAGGAGGAGCCGCAAGAGCCATTGCGTTTGGCTTATGCGTAGAAGGGAATATTGGCCATCTCACTCTGTTGGGAATTGACGACAAGGAACGAACCACTCTCGCCACTGATCTCCGCGTAAAAACCAAGATCGCGATTACTGATCATTCCGTAAATGCTTCTACCTTAGGACCAGCATTAGATGATGCGCAGTTATTCATTCACTGCACCCCCATTGGCATGCATCCCAAGATTGAACACAGTTGCGTCCCAAAAGAATTACTCCATTCCGGATTAACCGTCATGGATATCGTCTACAACCCGCTCAATACCCAATTACTCCAAGATGCTCAAGCCGCTGGCTGCCGCACCATCCAAGGCATTGAAATGTTTCTGCATCAGGCCGTGGCGCAATTCGAACTTTGGACCGGCGAATCCGCCCCGGTTGAGACCATGCGCGACATCCTCACCTCCCACTTCTCATGAACATTGTCTTAATTGGGTATAGAGGGACGGGAAAAAGTACAGTCGCCAGAATCTTAGGCCAACGCCTGAAACGAACCGTCATGTCCACCGACGCGGAAATCGTGAAAGAGGCGGGGCAATCGATTCCCCAAATCGTTGAGCAATTCGGGTGGGATCATTTCCGAGAACTAGAAACTCAGATGTGCCGGAAACTTCAAGATCAAACCAACTTAGTCATCGACACCGGCGGGGGGCTCATTTTGAAAGAAGAGAACGCAACAATCTTAAAAGACAATGGTACGATTTTTTGGCTCACAGCCGAAGTCTCAACCATTGTGAAACGCATATCGGGTGACACCCAACGACCATCACTTTCCGGCACAAAAACATTCGTCGAAGAAATCGAAGACATCCTCAAAGAACGCACCCCCAAATACCAAGCCGCCGCCGATCATGCCATTCCCACTGATCGAACAACCCCACACCAAATTGCTGACGCCATCCTCTCTTGCATATCCACATAGTAGCCCTCGCACAGTGGTCACAGTCATCATCCGACCCCAATCACCCATCATAGATGCCGGGTTTCGCCCCGGCAGGCGAGGTCCTTTTGTTTCGGCAAAAGGACCCAAAACCATTTCTGCCCCGTCATGGTCCTACGGATTCCCTGCGATGCTCGCCGAGTTCGGAAGCTTCGCAAACTCGCTCCGCTCAAACAATGCTCGCTTTAATTCCGAACTCGTCTGCGCTTCTCGGCCACGCCAAAGGCAGCATCTTCCATGAAAAGATCCGCAGCCTAGGTTATCATATAGATCACTGCAGTTTTTCAACGCCATCACTAAGCAGTAGCGCCCAGGATAACTTAAGGAACTGATGATCTAACTCGTTCTCTGAGATATTGAAAATCAGATCGCATGATTAGTGTAACTAGTGAACATGAGAGGTTGTTTTGCGGCGCAGAAACAAGAGGGGTCGGTGTGTACCTCGACACCTGGGCATTTCTTAAACTAGCCAAGGGCCCAGAGCATCTGCGTCAAGATTTTGTTAATTCCATCAGACAGGGCGGCACATTATTGTTTTCATTCACCAACGCATTGGAAATTGGCGACCTTTCAGGTTCGTCTTCAGACGTGGTTCAAAACCTGCTCAACAGCATAGGCCGCCATTGGTTCCCTCTTGAAATGAATCCATGGAAGGTCGTTGAAAAAGAGAATGTAGGTTTTGGTCAAAGTGCCCCTTTCGCGGACAGCTTTATGAAGAGCTTCTGCGATGAACGCCTCCACGACCTATCTGTCAACGAGAATAAATTATTAGATTTGTCAGAGGGGTTTTTTCGATTGAGTGCGGTGGTTAATTGGCTAAAGGATAATAAGGAAAAGATCAAAACGTATAAGATAGAATTAGATCAAGAACTTCAAAATCGTATAGAAAAAATGGGGGTGGAGTACCACAAAGATCGAGACTCTTTCAATCGGACGTATCCAGAAATTCCTTATAACCCTCATCTACCGGCTACGTTTGCCTTAAATAATTTAATGCGCACCTTGGTCCGCCAAGCCAAGGGATTTTGCTTCAAGCCAGGTGATGGAGCAGATTTTTCTCATGCCGTATTGGCAGCCGCCTTTGGGAGCATTGTGACTCTTGATAAACAGTGGAAGTATCGGATTGAGGGACTACCAACACCAAACCACTTGGCCAAAGTGTTTTATGAACGTGAGCTCATTGAATTCGTCGATATTCTGAAAGGATTTGTGAATTCAAGAAATACTTCGAATGGGTAATTTTCATTAAATGAATGGCATTTGGCGAAGACCCTGGGTTATCGAATGGACCCAATATGTACTGGATAGCTATGTCCGTTTGGTTAAACAGGAACTTATCACCAGAGAGGGAACACCACAAAAGGAGGCCGAACGTCTGTTTACCAGTCCCTTTGTTGTCGCCTCCCATGAGCTGCAAGACAATCCCATTTTAAATTATGGGAATCAGGCGGCTTTAGAGTTGTGGGATATGGATTGGGAGCAATTCACACAAACCCCATCACGCCTGACCGCTGAACCCGTGAATCGAGAAGAGCGGGCACGCATGTTGGAACAGGCCCATACTCATGGATACATCAGCGACTATCGAGGGATCAGAATCTCACGAAGCGGAAAACGGTTTTTGGTAGAACGAGCCACCGTCTGGAACATCAAAAAACTAGATGGAACGCCCCTAGGCCAAGCAGCAACATTTTCAACTTGGACTTTTCTGTAGCCTGGATTGTGGAAATTTTCGCACAACTCAACTAAGTTATAGAAATTCTCACAGCAATCATCCCCATGTAACACTACGCCGTAGTCGGTTGCATTTTGGACTATTTCTTATTTTTTAGCAGGCAGAGGCTAAGAAGTGTGTTGGCCAACATATTGGTCAACAAGGCTGCGGATCATCCGTTGATACGGAACGCTGTTTTTTTTTGCCTTATCCTTGAAAAATTCTACACTTTCCTTGCTCAACGCCAGTGTCACTTTCACCGTATCATCACGGGCGACAAGTTCAGAAGGCGGTGGTAGAAAATCTTTGACGCGGGTTAATTTGCCAATTGGCTTATTCGTGTTGACTGTTTGCTTCTTCATAATACTTGCTCCATTTTCTCCAACACCCTGCTCCGAATATTCGGATAGTGTCATTTCGATAGGTAAACCGCACGGTTAAAATACGGTCACCAACTTGACCAATACAGAACCAGCGTTCTTCCTTGCTGCTGTGCTTCTCATCATGCGCAATAATGCGGTTCTCGTCGAAAAAGGCATATTGGGATTCTTCAAAAGCAACCCCATGGTCCTTTTGGTTGGTAGCATTCTTCTCTTGATCCCATTCAAAGCTCTGGTGCGTCATGGAGAAGGCCTACCACATCAATATATTATACCACACAAAAGTATGTATTAAAATACATATTATCGGATTAAACCCTTCTCCATGTAACACTACACCGTAGTCGGTTACATTTTGGGCCAATTCCTGCAATACCTATCATTATCTATTCGTAAAAGATTTAAGAGACGCTCTTAAGGGTAAATAGATACTAGCTATATTTGTTCGTGGCGGTTGGGGATTCTTGGCCTTGTGTCGTTGTCGTCTCCTACCGACAAGAGAGGAGACGTTTGCGCGCGAACAGAAAGTTCTTCATCAATAATGATAGTGACTCCTTAACAGATACCTAATAAATAGATAAAAGCCTATGTGATCTCAAGCATAGTATTTGCGGTGGGTGCGTTCTTTCTCTTTTGGTGGCCGTGGTTGTCTATTGGCGGGATAACCGTTGACACATTTACGGTTGGAGCTGTGGTATGGGCAGCAGACATAATCCCATGCTTCCTTGTATCTTTTTTTCTCGGGGCTTTTCCGTGTTCTCTCCAGTGAAAATAGGAATTCCGTTTATTTTACCCTTGGTGGTTTCCATCTTCTTCTACGTGCGTGGGGTAATAACCTTTCATGTTGATTTGGAAGTTTATCTGTATTTTTTTGCGTCGCGCTACTGTTTGCCCTCCATCAATATCTGCTCCATCCTCGTGAGTAGCAGTTTGTTCGATTAAACAACTTTTATCCACCTTACTCCATTCAATGAGTATATTGTCAGATATAGCTCATTTAACGACCAAACCGTTAAGACCTACAAAAGGTTAGAGGAAGCGATGTAACAAAATGGGCCATTCGGTTACATTTTCAAGGCATTCCAGGTTATTGACTGAAACCAAATTCTTTTCAAATCAGTACATTACAAATTCACTATATTTGTAGATGATAGCCAAAATGTAACCGTTCTTCTAAGCGAAGCGTTATATGTTCCCCATTTTTTGTCATCTCATTTGTGCATCAACTTGATTAACTCCTAGGCTCCTCTGCTAGAGCTTTAAGCACTTCACTCCTTCCCTACGACTGACGCCTGCTGTCCGGCTCTTGGGATGAACGCTCGTATCATTCAGCGGGCCTTGTCTGAGCGCAGCGAGTTGGTCCGCTCTCCTCTCTTCGTTCATCCCTCTCAATGCGGCCGGACTGGGCGTCAAAGGTTTTATCCACTTTTTGACTGGCAAAACTCAAGATGGACCCCCAATGCACATTGTAAAGCTGTAAGTCCAGAACCCTAAATTCTGTATGATCCGGGAATGGGCCTATTCTCGCTTACTTTTTTTGGAACCACCGTTTATGGCAAGGGATTGCCAGGGATTGATCAGGGTTATCCCACATCCTTCAAAATCTTTGATATTCCGTGTGGCGATTGAGGCTTGAATTTTTTTGGCCATCGCAGCAATCATGAGATCGACCGGATCAACAGATAATCCGGCTTTCTCCCGACCTGTCGCTATTCCTCCATACAGGTACGCCGACGCTTCATCAAATGGGAGAATACGTCCACTAAACCCTTTTTGAATAAATTCCTTGAACGATTGCTCCAGCTTTTGGCGACGCTTGCCTTTCGGCAACCGTTCAATTCCCCTCAAAATTTCAGCTATCGCGATAACGGTCAGGGCCAATTTCGTTACAGCCATTCCCTGGATCCATGAAGCGACATGAGGATCTGGCTCCTCACGCATCAGTTCAGCAATGACATTGGTATCGAGAATAATCATGAGGCTAAGTGGTTCGAACGACGATGGGACCCTCGCTTGGGGAGTTCAAGATTGACCCCACCATGCGAACCGAAATAGCCTTGAGCCAACTCTAAGATGTTAATCTTCTTGTCTGACTCATGACCTGAAGCCTCTTCAAGAATCTGCCTGGCATACGCTTCAAGGGAAATCCCGCTCTTGGCCGCCTGCACACGTAAGACTTCTTTCGACTGGTCCGGTAAATTACGAATAGTAATGCTGCCCATCAAACACCTCCCTTACATGATATCATCGTAATCATTGATATCAATGATGTCAATTCTTGAAACTACCCTGAAAAGTGAGGAGTGAGGGGGAAACTCAGTCAAGAGTAAATCCTAAATTGGAAAACAGAGTAGATACCCACGGGCTTACGCCGCGTGGCACTTAAAATTCAAACTCGAGCTGAATCCGCCCTTTGTCCACTCGTTCTTGATGGGCCACATACCGCCGAATCACCGCCTCATTCAATCCAACCGTCGATGAGAAGAACCCCGGCGACCACAACACCGCTCCCCAGTAGGTCTGCTTCAGCTCGGGATATTGGGAACGTAGTTGCCGGCTCACATTCGCTTTCATCTTGCCCACAATGCTCGACACCGCATATCTCGGAGGTATCCCCATCACCACATGAATATGGTCAATCTGCACACTCCATTGCTGTATGGCCACATCGGGATGATCGTGTTGGATCTGAGGCAAATGCTCCGGCACAAAGATCTTGAGCGCCCCCCCGCAAAATGCGTCGGCGATACTTGGGGATCCACACCCCAGGATATTGATGCTGATACGTACCATGGGCACTGAGGCGAACTTCCATACGCGAGTGGCATCAACACCCCCTCATGTGGCAAGGAGTCCCCGCTTCCAGCGAGGAGCGCTTTCACCCACGGGCTCACGCCACGTGGTCCTCCGCGCTAGCCTTGATAGCCCTCTCTCTCCATTATTTCTTCTTGACTGCTCACTCCTTACGCCTTACCCCTTACTACTAACTCCCGTCTCATTCCTTCTCTTGCCTCAACGATTTTATCTAGGCTATGGTGGCTTCACGCTCGTTTTGACTTTTCACGTACCTTTTGAATTGAGAAATATATGATTCTTGCTGGTGATATTGGGGGAACCAAGATCAATTTGGCCCTCTATGATTGGGACAAAGGACGCGTCGACCCTATCCGTGAAGATACGGTATGGACCGCTGATTACGAATCCCTCGAAGAAGTCCTGACCGAATTCCTGGAAGAACCCGAAGCCACAGAACCTGATTCTGATGACCTGCCAGAAGAAGACGACGACGACGACGATGACACTGCTTCACGTCCTTCCCCTTCCCTGACCCCTATCACCGCCGCCTGCTTTGGGGTGCCAGGCCCCGTGCTCAATAATATCTGTCGCACCACCAATATTCCATGGACGATTGAAGGCGACAAGCTCGCTGAATTTCTAAACATTCCGCAGGTCAAGTTGTTGAATGATTTAGAAGCCATGGCCTATGGCCTCCCCTTCCTAGAACCTGACGAAATTGAAGATCTGAATCCGAATGCCCCATGTCCACCTCCTGATGGCACCCGAGTCCTCCTAGCTGCTGGGACGGGTTTGGGTGAATCGCTGATTGTATGGACAGGGAAGGATTATCAAATTTGTCCAACTGAGGGTGGTCATGCCGACTTTGCCCCCAACAACGATTTAGAAATCGAATTGTTGCGATATTTGCGCACCAGTTATTTGCATGTGAGTTATGAGCGCGTGCTGTCTGGTCCTGGCTTGCATTTGATCTATCAATTCCTGCGCGATACGCAGAAAAATGAACCGACCTGGTTTGCCGAAAAACTCCCCACCGGCGATCCTGCCTCATTGATCGCCGAGGCTGGGATTGAAGGCAAACCTGATATTTGCAAAAATGCGCTCCAACTGTTTGTGTCGATCTATGGAGCCGAAGCTGGGAATATGGCACTGAACACCTTAGCCATGGGAGGCGTCTATATTGGTGGGGGTATCGCGCCAAAGATTTTACCGGCACTCCAGAATGGGACGTTCATGAAATCATTTTTAGCCAAAGGCCGCTATAAACGCTTACTCGGCAAAATTCCTGTTCGCGTCATTTTAAATCCTCACACTGCTATTCTCGGTGCCGCGTCGGTTGCCGCCGGCATGACTGCCTAACGAGATTGCCCTGTGTCATCTTCGACGACTTCTCTCACACCCGATCAACATAAAGCCCAAGCCGCAAAGAAAGCCGTTGAATTTATTCAGGACGGGCAGATTCTCGGATTGGGCACCGGATCAACCGTTCACCATTTCCTCACGGCCTTAGGCACACGTGTACGAGACGGGCTTCGCATTCGAGGGGTGCCGACCTCTCAGGCCACAGCAACCTACGCCACGCAGCTAGGCATTCCTTTGCTAGGCAATGATGAGCCTTGGGATATCGATGTGGCTATCGACGGAGCGGACCAAGTTGATCCGCAACTGAACCTCATCAAAGGCGGTGGCGGAGCGTTGCTCCGGGAGAAAATTGTGGCCCGAGCCGCCAAGCAATTTATTGTCATTGTGGATGAGGCCAAGCAACGCCCCCATCTGGGCTTGCCCTTCCCCTTACCCGTAGAAATTCTTTCCTTCGGCTGGGCAACCACCCAACGGCACCTGGAAAAGATGGGCTGGCCGGCACCTCGACGAGAACAGGCAGGACAACCCTTTGTGACCGACAATGGCAATTATATCGTGGACCTACACATTCCTCAGATTGCCGACCCGGCTTCGCTCGAAACCGCGCTTCTCCAGCTTCCAGGCGTGGTTGAATGCGGCCTCTTTGTCCAGATGACCTCTCTCGTCATTACCGGAACCGATCAGGGCGTCCGCCTCAGTCAAGCTCCTGATAGGCCTATCCCCTAAACACCAACATTGATTTTTCGTGTTTTGACTACCTATTCCACGCACAAGCACGGGGATGATAAGCTATCATGGCATGCGTTCTCATCGAAAAAATCTCATTTGCGCCGCTTGGGAATGGCATGGCAACAACCGATCAATATCAGGATAAGGAGTCGTCCATGAGGAAGTTCGTCACATCGGGAAAACGGATAGAGAAACACACAGGGCAGTGGATCGGGACAATGTTCTTCCTGGCATTACTCGGATTCACGCAAATCCAATGCTCCGAAGCACCCTCTCAACCCTCATCCGTGACAACCTCGGCTGCCGAACGTCCAACGGCTCTACCTCAGCCAGCGATGGCTCTCGCCTCTGATGCTCCTCCTGTCGTGAAAGTCTCCACGCCACTCCTGGCTTCGAATGAGACGTTTATTCAAGTATCCAAAGACGCAATGGCGTCGGTCGTCAACATTTCCGCCACAAAACGTACCGCGCAAGCACCCGAAAATCCACTTTCTGAAGACCCCTTTTTTCGTCGGTTTTTCGGAGAAGAATTTGAGCGCCGTTTTAAGCAACCACGGGAACGACAGGAACAGGGCCTCGGCTCAGGCGTCATCGTGTCGGACGACGGCTATATCGTGACGAACCATCATGTGGTGGAACAAGCAGATGAACTCATGGTGTTACTGGGTGATAAACGAAAATTTCCGGCCACACTCATCGGCACCGACCCCAAAACAGATTTAGCCGTCATTAAAATTGAAACCACTGGGTTACCAACTCTGCCCTGGGGAGATTCTATTGGCCTGCAAGTAGGTGAACTGGTGCTCGCGGTGGGCAACCCCTTTGGGCTGAACCAAACGGTCACGATGGGCATTATTAGCGCCGTCGGCCGAGCCAATGTAGGCATCGTCGATTACGAAAATTTCATCCAAACCGATGCCGCCATCAATCCAGGCAATTCAGGTGGGGCCTTAGTGAATTTACAAGGACAACTTATTGGC
Organism: Nitrospirales bacterium; assembly: GCA_965248225.1. GTDB lineage: Bacteria > Nitrospirota > Nitrospiria > Nitrospirales > UBA8639 > Nitrospira_E. Next base: position 82,126 of record CBDFIV010000015.1, on the reverse strand, counting down.
ATTAATACCGCCATCTTTTCTCGAACTGGCGGGTATATGGGCATTGGCTTTGCCATCCCGAGTCAGATGGTGAAACGCGTCATGGAAAGTCTCATCGGCCATGGCAAAGTCATCCGTGGGTGGTTGGGCGTCTCAATTCAGGAATTATCTGAAGATCTTGCGAAACAATTTGATGCCCCTGACACACAAGGCGCATTGGTGGGAGACGTCTTTAGCACCAGCCCTGCAGGATTGGCGGGACTCCAACGCGGCGATATCATCCGAACCTACAATGAGGTTCAGGTCAAGAATCCTACCCACCTTCGTTCATTGGTCGCAGATACTGCACCCAACACTTCCATAGCAATGACCATTTTTCGAAGTAGCAAGGAAGTCGCGCTTTCAGTCTCGATAGGGGAAATGCCAAAAAATGTGGCGTCCTTAGCCAAGGCTGGCCCTGAGTCTCTCCAAGGCGACCATGCGTTAACCGGGCTCTCGGTCGAAGCCGTAAAGCCCGGTCAAACTGCTGAAGGAAGTGGTGTAGCCGTCACGCAGGTTCAACCTAATTCCCCTGCTGACCGCGCAGGCATTCGTCCCGGCGATGTGTTGGTGGAAATCAATCGTCAAACGATTCGTTCCGTGAACGATTTCGAGCAACTGGCTGGGGACTTAAAAGCGAGGGCTCCTGTGCTGGCCCTCATTCAACGAGGCAAAGGAACCATCTTTCTCACCATTAAGCCATGAAGCAATTGATCTCCTAGGAACGGATACGGTTGAAGCAGGAATGTTGATGATGAAGAACGGGACGTTGCATCATTGGCTACCATCGGCTCTCAAGAGATTGGCCTTCGTGTGTGTACTCATCGGAGGTATGTGTTGTGTCTCAATAAGTCTGACCCAACTCGAAGCCTCTTCTTCCCATGACATTCACATCGACCCACAACCCCCATTCTTTTCTCCCAACCAACTCACCATTTCGCTAGGGGCCCCACTCACTTGGAAAAACCGCACCCAAGAGCCGCACACCATCGTCTCAGATGATTGTCGGTTCGGAAACCCATGTTCCTTTGATTCAGGGGTTCTAGGTCCCAACGCTCGTTTTACCCTTCCCCCTCTCAAGCCGGGGACCTATCCCTACCACTGCGGCATTCACCCGTTCATGCGAGGCCTCCTCACCATCCATCCCCTAACATCTTTCTCCTCCTCAGACATTTAGCAGGTTTTGGTGATATCAAAACCCCTGCGCGTTGGTCCTTTTGATTAACCCCTGCCTTATGATGCAATTTCCTAATCTTTGCTTAACCCAACGACACCACATAGCCGCACCTCGCAGAAACTATTATTAATCTACGTTATATCACTGACTTTATTGCCCATAATACAAACATTGACAATTTACGGATGAGTGCCCATACTGGACTTCAGGAGGTTTTCGTCATGCACATCTCGCTTACACCAGAGCTTGAAAATATCGTGAAATCGAAAGTTCAAACTGGGCTGTATAACAACGCCAGTGAAGTCGTCCGAGAAGCATTGCGCTTTATGGAGACCCATGAAGAGTTAATTTACCAAATGAAGGTAGAAAGGCTTCGTGCAAAATTAGCGGTCGGAGCTGGGCAGGCCGATCACGGTGACTTTGTGGACCAGACTATCACAGAAATTATCGAAGAAGCTCGACGCGAACAGCATGCCCAATGACTATAGAACCCTCTGCAAAAGTTAGCTGCATTAAGGGTCTTGAGCCCTCGAATCGTTTTTTGAAATGTTCTTCTTGTCTCACGTTCCCTTTTGTTTGGTCCTTGCTCCCCTATTCGGGGCTTGTCGGTGCCCCTCATGGGGGGCTTGCCTTCGTTAGGCTTCCGCGAGCAGGGCTCGCCGGCAGAAAAATATGTTGGACAGCGCACACAACGTTGTGAACTGCGCCGCGTTTTTGGCCAGGCCTTTATAGCGCAGTTTCCGGTGTCCCCACAGATGCTTGATCACCCGGAAGGGATGTTCCACCTTGGCTCGAATCCTTGAATGCCGGCGATTGCGTTTCTTTTGTGACGCAGACAGGGGATGCTTGCGGTAGCCGCGGTCCGAGAGCCCATAATAGAAGCCGTCCCTTCGGGCCTGGCGCTTGTCCGCTTGCCGGGTATAGGCGCTGTCACCGAACAGCGCTTGTTCGTCCCCGTGTTGCAACGCCTCCAGCATTTGTCCGTCATGAACTTTAGCCGTCGTAAATCCCGTCGAATGAATAATCGGCTGCCCTTGCGCTTGCACGCCGATATGCCCTTTGGCTCCGAAATGCCATTTGTTGTTCTTGCGGGTGGAACTCATTTCCGGGTCTCGTTCTTTGCGAGTGTTCTGCTTGCTCACCGGCGCAGCCAGCAAGGTCGCATCCACGATCGTGCCCGCTTTGAGCACCAGCCCATGGGAGTCTAAGTGAGTATTGACGGTAGCCAGGATCTGTTGCGACAGCCCATGCTCTTCTAAGAGATGCCGAAACCGGCAGATGCTGCTCTCATCCGGAATCACCCCACCAAAACAGTCAAACCCGAGAAAGGTCTGGAAACTGAGGCGATCATACAGAGCTTCTTCCATCAGGGGATCACTCAAATTATGCCATAGTTGAAGAAAATGAATGCGCAGCATCACCCGCAAGGCATGGGGCGGACGCCCGCCGGCGCTCTTATAATGCGGCTGAATGACCTTTTCCAATTGCTGCCATGGCACGACCTGATCCATCTCGTTCAGAAATCGCTCAATCCGCAAAGGCTTCGTTTTCATTTGGGACCTCATGGTGGTTTGCATGAGGCCTATTCTACAGAATTCAATCCCTTTTGCAGAGGGTTCTATAAGCTCACCCAGGCAGCCAAAAACGATTTAAAAGAAATTTGGCGATATACCGTCCGGAAATGGAATGAGCAGCAAGCTGAAAAATATATTTACCAGCTTGAGAAAAAAATCAAAGACCTTGTTCATGCTCCCCATCTTGGCCGATCACGGTCTGATATTAAAATTGGGTATCGAAGCCTGCCAGAAGGAAAACACGTCATTTTCTACAGAGTGACTGGCGATGTCATAGAAATCATTGGCATTCCTCACGCCAGCATGGATGTCGAAACCTACCTGCTTCACCAAGCAAAAGACGAATAATTTCCTCCACATTTCGTAAGGTTATTCTGGAGGGAATGTTCCAAAATTATTCCCATTAACAAATCACAGCCTCGTGTATATTTCTATGGCAATTTACTGAGGAGTATGTGTTGAAATGAAATCAAATAAAAGTAATCGTACCGCTTCAAAAGTTCGAAACCGCCAGGTATGCAAAATAATCAAGGAAGTAGCAAGCCTTTCCCTCTCTCAGCCACGAGAAACTAAAAAGGGAATAAAGATTCTTGATCAATATCTACAGTTACTAGGGAAGACAAATACAGACCTATTACGACTCAAGGGGCATTTTTTAGATATCTTGGGGAAGAATCAGGAATCAGCAATAATCTATCGAAAAATTATTAGTCTCGTCCCTAATCATATTGAGGCATTATGTGATTTAGGTGATGCCCATCAAAATCTTGGTGAATTTCGAAAAAGTCTGCGTTATTACAATCGTGCCTTACGGTTCCTCCAAAAAGGCCAAGGGTATACAGGGATTTATAGATATTCGGTAAAAGGAGAAGATTTCATACAAGCTATGGCTGGAAAGGTGGAATCTTTGCTTGCATTGAAAAACCCTACATTAGCAATAAAGTGTCTGTTAGAAGCCCTTCAACGTTACCCGTATGACATATGTTTAGTTGCTCGCTTCCAAGAAGCTCAAGAGCTATTCCAAAAACTGGAATCCAAATAAGTTTTGCTACTATCCCTATGACACCTCTTTCCTTCTCTCCTACATTGCACGGAATAAGGAGCGAATGGTACATTCTGATCAACAAATACTCCGTGATCATCAATAGGCAGTACCTATAACGAATACTCAGATTACTGGTCCCATCGTCTAGGCTGGTCTAGGACGGCACCCTCTCAAGGTGCAGACACGGGTTCAAATCCCGTTGGGATCACCATTTTTACTGCTAGACAACATCCCTCTCCCAGTTGCCGTACTGTTCTCCCGCCTGATGGATTGATAGCCACTTATGATTCATGAACCACTGCAAACAGAATAGAGAACAAACCAATGACTGAACGAACATTTCACGATGGTGAAAGTGATGGACTCGAAGCCCTGGAAGCACTTGACCCTGAAACCATCCACTCTTTTTCTGATCTGTTAGGGGCCATGAAAAAAACGGCCTTTGGCGGTCGTCGTTTGGGGGAAGGGTTTGACATTCTCTCAAAAATGATTCAGGACCCTGACTGCGCCGTGATCATGACCCTTTCAGGTGCTATGACCATTGCCAAAATGGGGAAAATTATTTGCAGCATGCTTGATCGAGGCATGGTGCAAGCCGTCGTCTCCACCGGCGCGTTGATTGCCCATGGCCTTACTGAAGCCGTGGGTAAAACCCATTACAAATACGACCCCTCAATGACCGACTCTGAACTTTTCGAAAAGGGTTATAACCGAGTCTACGACACCCTGGAGATGGAGTTGAACCTGAATCATGTCGAGCAAGTCGTGGGCGAAACGCTCAAACGCCTCACCCCTGAGACTCCCCTGTCTTCAGAAATACTCACCCGAGAATTAGGCAAAACCTTGCATGACCATTACCCAGGCGCGGGTATCCTGAAAAGTGCGTATGAACAGTCCGTGCCAGTCTATATTCCCGCCTTTACCGATTCGGAATTGGGATTGGATGTCTCCATTTGGGGGATGAATCATGGAAAGTCGAATCAGGAAGCACCAAATACCGAAGGAAAAACTGACCAGGAAATTTGGAATGAATTACGACAATCCTGCCCAACATTTAATCCATTTTTGGATTTAAACAGTTACACAGAAAAACTCCTCTCAGCTAAACGGCTCGGTATCTTCACCATTGGCGGCGGGGTGCCTCGCAATTGGTCACAACAAACGCCCCCTTATATCGAGATTCTCAACCTCCGTATGGGCACGAAGCTCACACCCCCTCGTTTCCATTATGGTGTCCGAATTTGTCCCGAGCCGGATTATTGGGGTGGCCTGAGTGGCTGCACCTATGAAGAAGGCGTTTCATGGGGAAAATTTGTGCCGAAAAAAGATGGTGGGCAGTTTGCCGAAGTGTTAAGCGACGCGACGGTCGTTTGGCCTTTATTGATGATGGGTCTCTTAGAGCAAGCCAAGAAAGAAGGCCGGTAAAAAAATCCGGCCTTCTACGAATACACAATTCTTCTCTCGACAAGCTCAGACCTACATGCGACAATTCATCAAGAAACGGAATGAACATGACCATGTTTAAACACCTATTCAAGATTCCTATGTTGGCCAATATTTGTCTTGGACTCGTGTTGCTCGCAATACCTGTTCAAGCCAAGGCCCCGGAATTTTTAATCCAAGCCGACGATGTCGTACGAGGCGACCCCAAGGCACCGATTACCCTGGTAGAATATTCCGATTTCACCTGTCATTTTTGCCAAAAGTTTTTCCACGACACCTTCCCGAAATTATTATCGGAATACATTGAAACTGGGAAAGTCCGCTTTGTCTATCGCGACTTTCCCCGTGGCTTGGGCAGCCCGCTTCGGGCAGCCGATGCCGCCCGATGCGCCGGAGAGCAACAGGCCTATTGGCCCATGCATGATCGCCTCTTTAACAGCAATGGACAATTTAGTCCTGAAAATCTGAATCAAATTGCAACAGACCTGAAATTGAAGCCAGAGCAATTTTCCCAATGTCTTGAGACCCACAAATATTTTCCCGATATCGAAAAAGACCTGAAGGATGCAGGCACCTTAGGCATACGTGGCACCCCTGCGTTTGTCATTTTCCCTACCAACGTACCGGACGATCCCAATCTTATTTTAATTCCCGGAGCCTTCCCGTACGAAACGTTTAAAGAAGAAATCGACAAGCTCTTGAACCTTCAATCCACATCCGAATCAAAAGCCCCCGCATCCTCCTAGCCTGCAGTTCGTACCTCACAGAGTCCATACGTCCGAAGAGAGTATTTCATTGATCTTATTACGTGAATCAAGGTACATTGTTGGTGTGGTGAGCATGTTTTCTTATTCTATGTCTTAACCTTGCAGGGAAATTTCATGACTGAATCATTATCGTTTTGGCCGGTGGAATGTCAGGAAGGCGAACCCAACCTGTTCGTGTGCTTAACCTGCTTGGAAGAAGTTTTTCAAGCAAAGATTCCAGTCGAAGGCTGTCCAGGGTGTGGGGCCATTGGCGCATTTGAACCCTTCAATTTGGAAGCCATCAAAGATTGGGGCACAGAAGATCTCATCCGAAAAGCCGAACAATGGCCATCTTCTTCGGTTCCGGTTCAAAACTCAAATTCCGACCATCCGGCAGAGTAAGTCCGCCCCCACTTATCCCTAAGGCTCTTCATACCCATGACCGCCAGCACGGCCAAACCGTTTTTACTCAACGGCCAATGGGTCCAGACCTCTTCCTTCGAATCCGTGCGCAGCCCCTATTCGGGTGATCTTCTGGCCACGGTGTGCCAGGCCGAATCCCATCACATTGATCAGGCCATCCAGTCAATGAAACAGGCTGCACCAGACCTTGCGGCTATCCCCGCACATGTCAAAGCACGCGCCTTGGCACGAATAGCTGACGGCATCGCCGCTCGGCATGATGAATTTTCGCAGACCCTGAGCCAGGAAGCCGGTAAGCCACTGACCGATGCTTCTCGTGAAGTAGACCGAGGCATTCACACGTTTCGCCTCGCCGCCGAAGAGAGCACGCGCATTCCTGGCGAAACCATACCCATGGATCTTACGCCTGGAGGCGAAGCCTACACCGCTACAGTGAAACGGTTTCCTCTCGGCCCGGTTCTTGGCATTACGCCCTTTAATTTCCCTCTGAACCTCGTCGCCCACAAAGTCGCTCCTTGCTTGGCTGCAGGCAATCCCCTTGTGCTAAAGCCTGCGCCCCAAACTCCATTGACGGCCTTGCTCTTAGGAGAAGTCTTTTTGACCACGGACTTGCCACCAACCGCCCTCACCATTCTCCCCTGCTCCAATGAATTGGCAGAACGCATGGTGGAGCACCCCGTTTTTCGGGCCTTGAGCTTTACGGGCTCGGTGAACGTAGGCTGGATGTTAAAGGGGAAAGCCGGATACAAACGCGTGTTATTGGAATTAGGAGGCAACGCCGGTGTCATTATCGAACCGGATGCGAATCTTGAAACAGCAGTGGCGCGTTGTGTGGCTGGAGGGTTCGGCTATGCCGGGCAAACCTGTATTTCCGTGCAACGGATTTTTGTTCATCAATCGCAATATGACCGTTTTTTGCAATCGTTTGTGGACAACGTTCGAACATTGCCCATGGGCGATCCTGCCTTAGAGACCACCGTGGTGGGGCCGCTAATCAACGAACAAGCCGCCATACGAGTTGAGGCATGGATCCAGGAAGCGGCATCTCAAGGCGCGAAAATTCACACAGGGGGCAATCGCCATGGCTCAGTGATGGAAGCCACAGTCCTCACCAACGTAAATCCTGCCATGAAAGTCTGCTGCGAAGAAGTTTTTGGACCGGTCGTCACAATTAGCCCTTACACCAAGCTGCAAGAGGCCCTGGATCTGATGAATGACTCACCCTTTGGCTTGCAAGCCGGAATCTTCACCAAAAATATCGACGCCATGTATCAAGCGTACGCCAGCCTGGAAGTGGGGGCAGTCTTGGTCAATGAAATTCCCACCTTTCGCGCTGACCACATGCCGTATGGCGGCATAAAAGATTCTGGATTAGGACGGGAAGGGGTTCGGTATGTCATCCAGGAGTTGACCGAACCAAAGTTGCTGATCGTCAAATCGCCATCCTGATATGTTCCGTCTTCCGCCATTTTCTTACCTGGCCTTGCACCTATCGCCCCACTCTTGTTAAAAATGGGCCATCGAATGTGGAGACGCCAAGGGTGCCTCGTTTAAGGTTACCATCCAGGCTACCTCCGACATGTTGCCCTCACGACCAATCACGCAAACAAAGGAGTCACGATGGTCCCTACACATATGTTTCTCACCAAGGGTGTGGGAATTCACAAAGAAAAACTCACCTCCTTTGAAGAAGCGTTGCGGAGTGCGGGAATTGCCTACTGTAATTTGGTGAGCGTGTCCTCCATTCTCCCGCCTGACTGTAAAATCATCCCACGTAAACGGGGAGAGAAACTGCTCAATCCGGGAGAGATCACCTATTGCGTGATGGCGCGAACGGACACGAATGAACGCAACCGGCTGATTTCATCTTCCGTGGGCGTGGCGGTTCCCTCTGGCCGTAAATATAACTATGGCTATTTGTCAGAACATCATGCGTACGGGGAAACCGACGAAGAAGCGGGCGAATATACGGAAGACTTAGCAGCGCAAATGCTGGCCACGACTCTTGGTATTAAATTCGACCCCAATGTCGCGTGGAAAGAGCGCGAGCAAGTCTTCAAAATGGGCAAGGATATCGTTCGAACCCAAAACATCACCCAATCAGCCATTGGCAAACCCAATCTGTGGACCACTGTCGTGGCATGTGCTGTTTTCATTCCACTCGAAAATCTGCCACAGGAAGAGAAACCACGTACCCGCAAAACCAAATGAGGTTATGCGCAGAAACTCTGCGCATCCCATTTGCTCCTCCAGACTAGAACTCCCTTGTCTAGTTGGAAATCGATCATATTCCTTGATCTGATTACACGGAAAAATCCGCCCAAAGGATGGTATGGTCGGATGGCTGGTCGGCTTTTCGCGCATTCACATCGACTTTGATGGTTTGAGAATGCCGCAGGAGTGATGGTGTGACCATCATGTGATCAATGCGCCATCCACGATTCGCTTCCAACGCATCTGGGCGCCGGTAATCCCAAAAGGTAAATTGCTGCCGGCGAGGATAGTGATGGCGAAACACATCCACAAATCCCCAAGACACCGTATCCTGATAGGCCTTTCGCGCATCTTCATGAAAGCACACATGCTTGAGGTGTTTTTCAGGATGATGAACATCCACGGGGTCGGGCGCCACATTCATATCCCCACACCAGATCGCAGGCTTCGTGGCTGAAAGGTTTCGAGCAAAATATCGTTTCAGGCGCTGAAACCATTCCAGCTTATAGGCGTATTTTGGAGAATCCAAGGCAAACCCTTGCGGAATATAGGTGTTGATAATGGGAATACCCTGAATAACCACCCGCGCGAGACGAGCTGGATCTTCCTGAGCGCCTCCATCTTGAAATCCAAAGGCTACCTCGTCAGGCTCAGTTCGGCTGAATATGGCCACCCCGTTGTAGGATTTTTGTCCACAATAATTGATGATGTAGGGTAAATCCGCGAAGGTCTCAAGAGGAAAATCCTGGTCTTGGACTTTAGTCTCTTGTAAACACATCACGTCAGGCTTATAACGACGGAGCCATGGGTGAAGAATGTCGATGCGCTTACGAAGAGAGTTCACGTTATAGGTCGCAATTTTCATAATGGCCAGGCCTTCCAAAAGGTAAGCGAATACATCAGCCGCCTGGTATGATGCACGATCTTATTATTCACAACCGCCGATTATTGCTCAATAGAACCTATGAACAATACTGATTCCTTGACAACAGATGAATGGCGCGTCTTTGCCAATCATGATTTCTTTTTAAAAAAAGCGACAATTTCGGCGAAGCTAAAGCGAACTTTGGAGCAACTCCACGTTGCGCTACAACCGGAATTAGTGGGACATCAGCTCATCGCTCCAAATGGGTTTGATACTGAAGCCTTTCAATTCGTCAAAGGCGAGCACCTGGAAGACTGCCCCTACCAATATTTAGATTTTCCACGATATTACACACGGCAAGATAAACTGGCGTTTCGCTCGCTCTGTTGGTGGGGACACCATCTCGTCTTCGCCCTCATCGTAGAAGGTCCCCTCGTGAAACAGTACCGTACAAACATATTCAACCGCTTCTCAGAGGTAGCTGATCGTCAACTCAGCATCAGTCTCAGCTCATCATTATGGGAATGGAAAACCGGCCCAGGATACACCATAGACATCACAAACAACCGTCGCTCTGAAATCGCTGCCGCGCTCGACCGCCGCACGTTTTTTAAGATTGCCCGGTTTATCCCTATTCAGGACTTGGATACCGATACAGACCAGATTATCAAGACAGGAGTGACGACCTTCCAATCGATGCTTCCCATCATCACACGTTGACTCCCTCTGGGCGCAGGTATCAAATCTTCACTCGTCTTCAGCCAATCCCAACAATGCCACCACCTGTTCAACTGAATAACTTTGGTTGAGTCGAAGCCCCACGACCTTGATTCCCGCCGCTTTTAACACGGTGGCAACAACCTGATCACGCTTCTCGAGCCGTTGTCCCTCTGGTTTGTCGTGTTGAAGATGTACGACGGTCACCGTTTGAAGGGTGCCAGGATGGGCCAGCACGACATCCAGGCGTACCGGTTGAATGGTTCGCATGAGGGCCTTTCGAGCTTCTTCATCCGTATCGACAACTGAGACGACCTGCAATACGGGCAGTTTAACCAAGACCAAGAAATAATCTTGCGCCGCCAACCGAATGAGATTGAACAGGGTGGCTTCTTCCGGCGTCATTAACGATCGGGCCGTCACCTCACTTTCAGAAGAGTCAGAGGTCATGCCGACAACCTCCTCATCAGGCAGCGGTCGCCGCCATACCCATTGCAACAGAAAAAGGGCTCCTAGAATTATGGCGGCTAGGAGAAAAACAGCTATTCCATTATTGGGCATCAGGTTATTCATTGTTTGACAAAGCCCTGAAGGCCTGGTGTCACCGACCCTAATATCACAGAATGTCTGGCACCGGTGGCACCAGGCACATTGGCACACACCCCATGAACGGTTTGATAAGCCAAGACCGCAAACGCTTGAGCTTCAAAGGCCTGGCTGGACGACCCACAATCCTCCATGGTTCGAACCGGAACGGGAGCAAAGATGTTCTCGAGTTCTGCCCAGAGGCGAGTATTGCGAACGCCGCCGCCGCCGCACACGACATCACCTGGGATATGTTTGGTCCATTGCTGAGCAGCACGAAGGGTGTGCGCAATAAACTGACAGCTAGTGGCCAAGAGATCATTGAGGGAAATATGCCGCCGTTGAGATTGGGCCAGCACTTTTTGCACATAGGCTTCCCCAAAAAGTTCGCGCCCAGTCGACTTCGGTGGCTGTCGATGTAAATAGGGATGGGCTAACAACCATCGCAACAGACCCGAATGTACCTGGCCTTGTTGAGCGAACCGTCCTCCGCGATCAATCGTGTGTCGGCCTTTTGTTTTCACGGTAATTAAGGCATCCAAAAGCATATTGCACGGACCCGTATCAAACGCCTGGACAGAGGCTAATCGTTCACCACGAGGAAGCGTCGTCACATTGGCGATGCCACCGAGATTGACGACCCAACGAATGGCCTTCGTGTTTCGAAACACGAGAAAATGTGTATAGGGGACGAGCGGAGCCCCTTCCCCACCGGCAGCCATATCGCGTGAACGAAAATCTGAAACCGTGGCAATACCCGTGCGTTCAGCAATGACCGCCGGGTTGCCAATTTGGAGAGTCGAGGTAATGGAACCCACTCCTCGCTCAGCTTTTGGCTGGGGAAGATGATGAATCGTTTGGCCATGTGAGCCAATTAATTTTACCTGTTGAGGTCGAACTCCATACCGAGTCATCGCAGTAAGAACGGCTTTGGCAAAAACCTCTCCTAACAACGTATTGAGATGACAGACTTCTGCCACCGTTCCACGTTCAGCCACATGTAAAATTCTTTGCTGTAATTGAGGAGGGTACGAACGGCCGTAATGTCCGAGTAGCTCGATGGCTAACCGATGGCCAGTTCCTCGAATATCCACAATGGCGGCATCCACTCCATCCGCCGACGTTCCGGACATGAGGCCAATTACAATCATCGACGACATCCTGTCAGCATGATCATGGGGTCATAGCTGCAACGATATTAAAAGATAATGAATGGCAGGCTTAGATTAAAGAGACCAAAGTAATTCGGGACCTACCTCTCACCTTTACACCTAAATCATCTTTTTCTTCATCCCTCTCATTCATCAGGGAATCCCTCCACAGACCCAAAATCTCGGTCTCCACTCCAAGGACCAGGGGAACGCCATGCGCCAAATACAGCCCATGCCACCCACACTCCATATCCCACATAGATCCAATCACTCTCTCCACTGGAATAGGCTTGCACAACCCCCACGCCGAAACATAACGGAAACCCAACCAACCAGAGCCCGGCAGCCGACAACAGGAAATTTAAACATCTGTCAATTTGAGTTGAAGGATCAGTTAGTTGGGCCTTCGTCTGGTTCATAACCTTTATAGCAGGTATATCTGTCTTCAATTTGTCATACTGTTTCGTTTTCCCAAAACCGGGCAATATATCCCCACCCAACTTGCTATGCTCAGTATTTATTTGTCCGACGATTTTTTCATATTCCGTCATACTATCTCTCATATCTTCAATAATTTCCTGTTTTCCCACGGGCCCATTCCCTCAGCCAATCCTTGACACTTTGAGGTTTGGTGTTGCATTGGTCTGCCACCCGCCTCAAAATTTCCTCCTTATCAAGCCCCCTCTTCCACCATTGAAAGATTTTCTCTTTAATCTTGTCCCCTTGTGGCATATGCTCGATTTTTTGATTCCTTATGAATGAGCGCGTTAAGATTTAAGGTCTCACTTGACGATACCGTGCATGGTTAAGGTCATGCCAGTGGAGGCTGTTTCCGGCGGTCCCATACCATACCAGTCTGCTCCTTATCCGAAAACCCTAAGGAAGTATAAAATCCTTGATACCGTCTAGTACAAAGCCAAAACAGTTCAACCTGGGCCAATGAGGCATGCATCAGAATCCCTTTGACCAGGCCTTTCCCAATATCTCGATCCTGGTAGTTCACATCGACAATGACATCCCAAATCGATGCCCGATAGACATAATCCGTCAGGACACGACCAAACCCCACCAATTGGGTTCCATCCCAGGCAGAAAGCAACAGGTCGGTTTCAGCCAGCATCCGCTGAGTGTCGTTCACACTACGGCCCCGCGCCCAATCGGCTTGTTCAAATAAGGCCAGAAGTTGTTGGGGATTGAAATCGGGAGAGTCAGAATAACTGATCATACGTTGGCAGATTGTGGCAAGATATATTAGACTAAGTCCACTCTAAATTACACGTGATTGACAGGGAGCGGTTTCTATGTCGATGCTAGTTCGAAAATGCCCTAAATGTAGCAAGTTGTTTTGGAAAAAAGAAGAAGAAGTCGAATATGCCGATGAGAATACCTTGAAAGTTGTCTGCAATCATTGTCAGCAGGTTTTGCGCATCCCGCTCATTACCCAAGGAGCTAACGCTGGCGCTCCAAAAATGGGTCATTAGTCCCTTTCCGATGTTTCCCTTTCCTTGTCAGACCCTTCATCTTACTTTCCACTTCTAACTTTTTACTGACCCCGTATGAGACACGAACATTGGGCCGGGGTAGATGTGTGCATCACCGGAGGGCTCGATCGCCAAGGAAGCGGGGAAGGGCCCCTTGTCGTCCTCTTACATGGTTTCGGAGCCCCAGGTGATGATTTAGTCGCCTTAGGGCGATTTCTGAAGGTTCCTGAGGAGGTTCGCTTTCTCTTTCCCGCTGCGCCCCTGAACCTGGATATGGGCTTTGGGGGAGACGCCAGGGCCTGGTGGATGTTGGATATGGAACGCGTCACACAAGCCAGGGCCGAAGGGCAATGGGAGGCATTATCTCAGGAGGTACCACGTGGATTGGAACGGGCTCGCACACTGGTCCAGAACCTTCTCGCTCAGGCCACGGAAACTTTATCGGTTCCTTCTGAGTCGCTGGTTTTAGGAGGATTTTCCCAGGGCGCCATGCTGTCAACCGACCTGGTCCTCCATTCCGATATTTCTTTCGCGGGTTTAGCTTTGCTCTCAGCTACGCTCATCGCCAAGCACGAATGGCTTGTTCGCCTCCCTCACCGCCAAGGGCTCCCTGTGTTTCAAAGCCATGGCACGGATGATCCCATTCTGTCGTTTTCGATGGCCCAACAACTCCGTGACCATATTCAAGCGGCGGGACTTCCTATCAGTTGGGTCGAATTCCCTGGTGGCCATGAGATTCCCATTCAAGTTTTAGAAGGTCTCAGCACGTTTCTCCAAGCCGTTCTCAAGACATCAGTAAGGGATAAGGAGTAAAAAGTTAGGTGGCAACGCAGAGAATTCTTGTTTCCCATTCCCCTAACCCCTCACTTCTTTATATATTGCGCAGAAAATTCTGGCTCCTGTATAGTGAAGGCACATATTTCAGCTTTTCACCAAGGATTGAACCAGACCGATGATGACTTTTGAAGCTCTCAGCACTCAATTACAGCAGGCTTTAGGCGAGGCCGAGGTCTCGGTTCTTGATCGAACTGGAACCATGGACCACTTTACGGTTAAAGTGATATCCGATGCCTTCGAAGGAAAGAACCTGTTAGACCGGCACCGAATGATCTACCAAGCCCTTGACGCGCCGATGAAAGACGGACGCATTCATGCTCTAGAAATTCAGGCCAAAACCAAAAATGAAGCCCAAGGAGGATAACCCGCATGAGTACACCCATTGAAGATGAAATCAACCAAGAAATTGCCCAACACAAAATTCTCATTTACGGGAAAGGCACCAAAACAGCTCCGCAATGCGGGTTTACCGTCGAAACTATGGAATTTTTCAACAAGTTCGGCTATCCCTATGAATTGATCAACGCCTTGCCTAATCCTGAGAAACGTGAAGCCCTTTCTAAAATGACGAACTGGCCGACGCTGCCTAAAGTCTTCATCAATGGCCAGTTTTATGGAGACACCGATGTGTTGGGGCCCATGGAAGAAAAAGGAGAATTGCAACCGCTCTTAAAAGCCGCGTTCCCCGATCAAGCATAATCCATCGGTTAGCCTTCTTGGTCTAACAACTCGAGGCCCACCAGGAAACTGGTGGGTCTTATTTTTTCAAATCCTCACGAATACCACACATCGTTTTTCTGTTCACGAAATTTCTTCCGTTGAAATCCTAGGTTGTAGCTTCACCTCCTCCCTTGCGAGTTCTAATCGGTTATTCCTGAATCATTCCCGTTGCTGAGACATCATTGCTCATGCGTATCAAGCCCTACGTAAGCTTTCCGATACGTGTAAATAATGAAAGGTACATTCGTCACAAGAACCTTTATCGTAACCACTCTTCTGGGAATGCTGGCATCAACAACAGCTTCTGGAAGCGATCTGAAACTATCATTGGACTCTTCAGGTCCCCCGAAATTTCAAGAACTTCAGAAAACCCTGAATCGCGCATTCTCCCCAAGAAAACCCCCAGCTTCAATGTCGGCACCCCGAACAACTCGAGGCATACTCTTAAACACCCCAGCCCACACCACACAACCTGCCGACCCTCAGGAAACACAAGCAGTGAAACCTCATGCGAAATTAGGATGGCGATTCTTGTTGAATGAACAACCCCAAGCCGCCATGGCTGCCTACCGAGAAGCCCTGCGAAAAAATCCAAGATCGGCCAAGGCCTATTTGGGCTTAGGGATTTCTTTGAAAAGCCTAGGAAAAGTCAGACTCGCCAAAAAAGCGCTGCTTAAGGCAGTCAATCTCGATCCTCGCTTACCATCCGCACTCGTACATTTAGGCTACTTGTATGCAGAAGGCCATTTTGGCCAGGTTGATGCGTCAACAGCTCGGCGACTATTCAGCAAGGCTTCTCAATTGGGAGATCCTTTCGCAAGCATTGCACTCTTGGATATGAAGTCTCACCCCAAACTCTAATCCCCATCTCTTAAGAATTCCCTTTCCACAACCGATACGAAAAAACAAGGGAATCAAAAAAATTAGGATAATAGACTTAAAACACAGAGAATCGTTTTAAAGGAGTGTATTGACATGTTGAAGAAACTTGTACAGCCCAGCAAAAACGCGCAAGGGTTTACCTTAGTCGAAATGATTGGTGTCTTGGCAATCATCGCCATTTTGATTGCGTTATTACTTCCAAGAGTCTTTCAACTCGTCGCGTCGGCGAATGCCAGATCGCTCGCGGCAGCGGTGCGAACATATGAAACATCCATTGTAAATTATTATGCGGACATTGGCTCCCTCTTCCCACTGAATGTTGACGGAATTCCTCAAACAGAAAGCGGCGGAGACAGCATAACGGAGCGGGCCCTCCCCGCCCGGCTCACTTTGAATGCAGCAGACCCCTTAAATGATGGAGATGGCTCCTGGCCACGTTTTCGAGGCCCCTATCTGGAAAAATTTAATAGCGCCAATCCCCCAGGGCTTGGCACTACCATGACCATGCCTTCCACAGCCGCAAATAATTTCGGTGCTGCACCTGCATTTAATCAAAATAATTTTGATTTGGATGGGAACGCCACCAATGACATCGCCAATGGTTCCCAAGTGACATGGCTCTTTATTGACGACGTAACCCAAGCGCAATTCGGGGAGATTGATGGCATACTGGACCCTGGAGTTGGGGCGGACCTGGCGCAACGTCAGGCGCGCGGACGGGTCAAATGGCGAACTAACGGAGGTGGTCAACTACGCATTTACTTGGCAAGCCAGTAATCAACGTGAGCACTAGTCTTCGAAGTCATGGTGCTCAGACACTTCCTTGGCGCGTCTCTCTTGAACCTTCCTTGAAATTTAGGGCCAGACCCTCAGTGGCCATAGACCACCCGTAACAGACAGATTCATGTCAACCACCACTTCCTCAACGACAAGACCCCAATTGGGAGCCACGCTCCTTCAAGACGGATGGATTTCTGAAGAACAATTAGATCTCGCCTTACGCGAAGCCAAGCGAAATGGTGTGATGCTCGGGCAAACATTGATTAGCCTGGGATTCATTACCGAAAAACTACTCGCTCAATATCTCGCTGAGGGGACCCAAACGGGCATGGTTGATCTCTCGGCCACGTTTATCCCCGCTGAAATTCTGGCTCTTGTTCCCTACAACGTGGCAACACAGTATCAAGTACTTCCCCTAAGCAAACGTGGACAAGTCTTAGACCTGGCGATGGCTGATCCCTTGAACATCATGGCGGTGGATACTATTGAAAATCTCACAAGCCTCAATATCCATACTCAAACGGCTCCGGCCCAAGAGCTCTCGGAGGCCATCGAAGGTCATTACGCTCATGCCGAGTCCATTAAGCAACTACTGGACGAGTTAACCGCCAAAGGGTTTTCAGATCTGGGAGAAGATGCCAGTCAGGAAGCCCCGTTGATCCGTCTATGCAATCAATTGATCACCGCGGCCATTCAAGCACGAGTGACAGATATTCATATCGAACCGGATGAACAATATTTACGCGTGCGCATGCGAGTCGATGGCATTTTGACGAAGGAACTCCTTATTTCCAAACCCCTCCAGGCTCCTATTACCGCTCGCCTGAAACTTATGGCAAATTTGAATCTGACGGAAAAACGCACGCCACAGGATGGACGTATTTCCTTCAACTTAGGCTCTCGCCGCATCGACCTTCGGGTTTCGACCCTTCCCACCAACTTCGGTGAAAGTATTGTCCTGCGGATCCTGGACAAGGGGTCCCTCAAACTTGAGTTTCGAGCCTTAGGCTTTTCCGCTAAGGATCAAGCTCGCGTACAGACCCTCATCAAACGACCGCATGGAATCATTCTGGTAACCGGTCCGACTGGTAGTGGGAAAACCACCACGCTGTATACCGCCCTACGACATGTGAATGCCAAAGAAAAAAGTGTGTTTACGCTTGAAGACCCAATTGAATATCAAATGCCCATGATCCGCCAAACACAAGTCAATCCCGATATCGATATGACCTTTGCCGCAGGTCTTCGAGCCCTCCTCCGTCAGGATCCGGACGTCATCCTCGTTGGTGAAATCCGTGACCAAGAAACGGCGGACCTTGCCATGCGTGCCGCGTTAACCGGGCATTTAGTTTTTTCCACATTGCATACCAACGATGCGCTCGGAGCCATCCCTCGACTGATCGACATGGGTATCGAGCCATTTCTCTTAGCTTCTGCACTCACCGCCGTTATTGGACAACGACTGGTACGCTGTATTTGCTCTGGCTGCAAAGTCGAGCGAACAGACACCGAACAAGTCCTGGCTGAGCTCAAGGTCGAATTACCCACCGATACCCCCCTCAAGCTCTGGACTGGAACGGGTTGCCAATCCTGTAACAACACTGGGTATTCAGGACGAGCTGGGATATACGAAATTATTGTCATCACCGATCAACTGCATGGGCCCATCGTGCATGGGCCAGACCTTGCGGCTATTCGAGCCCTCATACACAAAGAAGGCATGCCCACCATGTTTCAAGATGGATTACAGAAAGCTCTCAACGGCGTGACCACCTTGGAAGAAGTCTTGAGGGTCGCCGATGGCTAATTACCAGTACCGAGCTATTGATGCTAACGGGAAACCTGCTGAAGGAGAGATGACAGCGCTCGATCTCTCACAATTAGAACAACGACTCCAAGATATGGGACTCTGGCTGGTTCGCGCCTTGGAAGCCAAGCCTAAAACTTCTGCACGCTCAGGCAAACTGGGGAAGGTCAAATCTCGTGATCTTCTGGAATTTTCCACGCATATGTTTACATTATTAGACGCCGGTATCCCACTGTCCCAGGCCGTGGAAAACTTATCAAAGGAATCTCCGAATCTTCAATTGCGCGCGACCTTACACCATGTTTTTCAGCAGGTTGAGGCAGGAAGTCCTCTTCATGCAGCCATGGAGCAGTTCCCCACGATCTTTCCTCCGCAAGTGACCAACCTCGTCCAAGCCGGGGAAGAAAGCGACACCTTAGCGGATACCTTTCGTGAACTGGAACGGTATTTAGATTGGGCCGATCAAATCCGAGGCGATATTCGCCAAGCCACGATTTACCCGAGTATCGTCATTGTCGCGGTCACCGGCCTCTTAATTTTATTGTTCACCTTCGTCATCCCTCGATTTGTGCCAATCTTACAGGACTTACACGTTCCTCTCCCCTTTATCACCGAGGTCGTAATCAGTGTCAGCGAAATCATGGTCAACAACTGGCATATCTGGATGCCGATCCTGCTCTTGACACCGCTAACCTGGTGGGTGGGGAAACACTATATCCCGGGATTCTCCATCTGGCGTGATCGGATAGTCCTAAAATTACCCATCATCGGAGAACTGCTCCAGATGTTGACATTGTCAAAATTCGTGCAGAACTTTGCCGTGCTCTATCGAGCTGGCATTCCCGTCCTCCAATGCCTGGAATTGTGTCGCGGGATCGTTGGCAATCAGGTCGTATCGAACGCCCTCAAAAGCGTACAACGCAACATTGCTGAAGGCTCCACCATCAGTGAATCTCTTCAAAAACACCAAATTTTTCCACCCATGATGATTCAAATGATTTCCGTAGGCGAAACAACTGGCAGCTTACCCAAAACCCTGATGAACGTCGCGAATTACTACAATCGAGAAATTCCGCGTCGCGTGAAAAAAGTCTTTGCCATCTTCGAACCCCTCATCACCCTAGGCCTCATTAGCATTGTGGGCATTGTCGCCCTCGCCCTCTTCATGCCCATGATGAGTTTAATGGGCGGATTCTAGTGAAGTCGCCATGGCATCCCTCTCCCGCCGTCAACCTGATTCGTTAACACTCCCATTCACGACGAGTTCCCAGCACGGGCTTTCCCTCATTGCCCTGATTGGAGTCCTCGGTGTCATCACCATTGGCTTATCACTCGTCGTTCCAGCCTTGGTACAAATTTTCAATCAGCAACATCAAGATCAAGAAGACCTGCAGCTGCGCCGCATTGCCGATGGCATTCAGACCTATCTTGAAGACAACAAAGCCTTTCCACCTTCTTTGGCGAGTCTTGCCCCTGATTTTGTCCCATTTCCCCCTCTTCAATTGAGCATGAACGCCCGTGGATTCCCGCGTTATTACGCCATCCATCCAGGAATGAACACCTTTAATAATAGTACAGGCTTGACTGGAGCCGAACTCGTCAATACGCGTATTCTCTTGATCACCAATCTCACGCAGGACGCCGCACCTATTATTACCACACCCACGGAATTTGAAAACTGGTGGACGATGGATGAAAGCCTTATTCCAAATTTGCACATTCAACGAAGCCATGTTGGCCATTTATTCTATTCCTTAGCCATCACGCCCAATGGAAACGGGGGGAGCTTTCTCGTCAATATCTCCACGACCAACTCCGGTGTCGGCCTACTCCCCACTCACAATGCCTTCCACCTTGTCGGAACACAAATCGGGTTTGATGAAGACACGACCTATCTCACTCCTGAAGTCCAGTTTGCCCTCACTATTAACACCGCGTACTGGTTTAATCCTCTCTGCACTGCTGCGAAACAATGGAACCCTCTTGACCCCGCATGTGGAGCCACAGGCACCGTGAGAGACGAGTTTGGAGCCATCGCCTTTAACGGCAATGACGGGGCGCAGAATTGGGTGAATGACTGGCAGGAAACCGGTGAAGCCGATGGCCCAACTACTGGGAAAATGCAGGTCGTGGCAGATGTACAATGTGCCGCCGGCAATTGTTTCCAATTTGGCGGTGGGGGAGGAGGGGCAGCCACAGCCGTCACTCGCGAAGTCGATTTAACGGGAGCCACCTCTGCCACTCTCACCTTTAGTTACCTCCGAACTGTTGATAGCAACGGGGGAAACATCAGGGTTCAGATTTCAGGAGATGGCGGAACCTCGTGGACCAACCTTCAGACCTACACCATGAACGGGAACGACGCGAGTCAAGTCCCCCAAACATTTGATGTTACGGCTTTCATTGCCATCAACACTCAGGTTCAATTTGTTCGCTCAGGAAACGTCAGGCGTTTCTTCCTGGCCGACAACATTGAAATTTCCTGGAATTAATATCAGTGAGACGTGAAAAGAAAGAAGTAAAATGAAGGATACAGAGTTTTTCTCACATTTTCCTTTCCCCATTGTATTCCTTGTTTTTCCCCTCACACCTTACGCCTAACCCCTCACGTCTTACTGCTCCCAATTAAGATTGACCTGTGATTCACCGACAGATGAAGAAGGAGTAAACCTGGCAAAAATTGCCAGCTGTCGGAATTTGTGTTCGTGATGCGCAATGCCTCATGGAGAGCTCAGAGAAATGTTCAATAGATTCAGAAACAAAGAAATGAAGGAGACCCAGCTAAGCATCATAGCACTGACTCCGCAAGCTTTCGGGTCCTCAACGCCTCACGCCTCACGCCTCATGCCCTCTTCCGGCTTCACGCTGGTGGAAATGATTGGCGTACTCGCTATTCTCGCCATACTTGCCAGCTTCATTACCCCAAACGTCATCAATCAGCTGCGGAACGCGAGAAGGGATGCCGAGGACACACAATTAGCGAATATCGCTCGAGGCATTGAATTATTCATTCGCCAACACCACACATTTCCAGCAAATCTGGCAGCTCTAAGTCCGGACTACGTGCCGGTTCCCCCTGGGCAGCTCACAAACAATGCGAACGGGTTTCTGCGCTATTACGACACAAAACCAAGTATTGATGGCTATACCAATACCATAGGGTTAGCTCCCGCTAATCTGAGCGATTCTCGGTTTATACTCATTTCGGATTTAACGCAAAATGCCAATCCCACCCTTACCACAGAGGCTGGCTTCCAGGACGAGTGGGAAAGAGACGAAACAGGAACACCAGACCTCAAAATCCATCGCGGGCATGTGAGTCATTTGTTTCATCTGCTCAGTCTCTCTGCTAATGGGATCGGAGGTAGCTACGCTATTGATGGAAATGCAATCAACTCAAATGGAGGGACACTGACTCTCCATGCTCGTTATCACGTGACGGGGACGACGGTTGCGTTAGACGAAACCGACCCGTTTGCCCTAGGCGGAGCTGACACTCAATTTACCATGACGACAGAAGCTGGCTATCAATTTGATCCCGATTGCCCAACTGGATCGCAATGGCGGGTGATCAATAGTGGGTGTTACGCCCCATAAGAAACGAACGACGCGATGGCCCTATCATTAACAACACTGCCCTTTAAAGAAGGTTTTTGGCCAACGGTCCTAAACCTTTCTGATCAATTTCGAAATAGGTTTTCACGCCAACCACTCACCGTTCTCAGCGTGAGTCTTGTGAATGGGCGCTTCAGAGCCATGTCCATCATTAATGATTCTATCCACAAGAGCTGGGAAAAACCTGGGATTCTTCTGAGATCCAAGGGTCTCTATCAGGCCATTGCTGAGGCAATTGACCAGACAGAATTTTCAGGCACTCACATTTCAATACTCGTGGAAGATAATCGATGTTTGACCCTCACATTTCAACTCCCCATCATGCCAGCGATAGACCGCGCCCTTATTCTTGAACGAAAAGCCCAACAAGACAAAACCTGGGAAGGCCCAGCCGTATGGCGCTATCATCTCGGGATGCATGCCAGGAATAAGGACAGTGTCCACCTCGAAGTTTGGCCACAAAGCGTCATTGATCAAGTGACTCAGGCCTGTGAAGATCTCAACTTACAGCTTCTACAGCTTGCCCCTTTCTCAGCACTTTCAGAGAGTCAACTCAGCACCTTGTCGATTGAACCTGGTGAAGCCACTATTCTCATCAGCATCGTAGAAGGCAAGGTGACATTCATCGCCGCAGGAGAACATGGGACTCCCATCCTGACTCGGCATCTGGCTCCAGCACAAGATTGGGTTCCATTAGGAGAACGAGTCGGCACGGAAGTGAATCGCACCATCATGTTCATTACGCAACAACTCAATGTCAACATCCCTCACATATGGTTCTTAAGTGAAGAAGAGCAATTGACCTTAGAAGAAGTCCAACCTCACGTGTCTACGCCCATTTTGCCCTGCCCGATCACGCCAGATTGGAAATACTGGCTATGGGTCGGAGCAACTCTTCCTCGGAACCTCAGTAATAACTTCACACCGTTAGAAGTGCGGAGGGCACCATTACAAAAAATGTTAGCCAAATCACTAGCTGCCATCGTTGTAGGATTTGTTATCGTCAGCGTTGGAGCGACCGCCAGCCTTGAAGGATACGTTTCAAAAAATCAAAGCCGGCTCCAACTCGCATCTTCCCAGGCACAGTCTCTCCGAGAAGATCAACGGCATTGGATGAGTCAACTCGTCGCCATTAACACCGAACGACAATGGGCGCAGGCTATTACCGAATCGACCATTCCGTCCCTCGAAGGCCCTCTGTTGAGTTATCTAGGAAACATTGTTCCCCCTCAGATCATTCTCCATAAAGCGGTCGTCAAACGCACGAATGATATGTGGGACCTGGAATTGGCCGGCAGAACCTCAACCAATCTTTCTTCAACCCTGGTGCTCATGGATCAACTGGTTCGGCAACTGGCACAAGGGCCATACCATGTCACGGTGCAGGACGGTTGGCAGGACCAATTGTTGAGTCAAACTAATTCTCAGGTAATAAGAAAAGGGTTACAACCCTCCTACCAGTGGACTTTAAAAGGAAGCCTGTCATGAATCCCTGGCTGAAACAGCTACGCTCCATTGTTTCCGAAAAGAAGGGGCTGATCTTGATAGTCATGCTTGGTGGAAGCCTCTCATTTGTGGGTTGGATGAGTCTTGCCAAGTTTATGGAGGTCGATACTGGCCAAGCCTCCCTCCAGACTATCGTGGATTTGGAACAGGAAATTTCCCAGCTTCGTGTTCAATATCGTGATACCCATCCAGAAGCTCATCGGGCTGTCCTTGAACAAGCCGAACATCGCTTGCTCCAGGATTTCACTCATCTAGCTCAATGGGCTCAGGAACTTCAAGAACAAGGAGACAGGATCGCACTGGGCATGCAATATAAGATTCTGAAGGCAGAGCAACCTCCTTCAGCAATAGAAGGTATCACGATCATTCCTTTAGAACTCAATATACGTTCTCGGAACGACAGAAGTGGGTACCGCCAATTTTTGCAGTTTTTGCAAGTCTTGGAGCAATCAGGCCCACGTATCAACATTCAGGAAGTCGCCGTCACCGGTGACGGGAAAAAAGCCACACAGTTCACAGTTGGAATTTCAGTATGGATGAAGACACAAGATTCCGTCGAACTTTAAAAAATCCGTTGGTCATGGTAGGCCTGTGCATCCTTGCCGGCATGGCGGTGTACCACAATGTCATCGAATCGACCATGGAATCTTCATTGCCGACTTCCGTGGCCTCCATATTATCTCCAACGGCATCTGTGCCAACGACCTCTACCGCTTCTCTAGTGGGACATGATGAATTGGGGACCGTTTGGATTGACAATCCTAAACGAGATCCTTTTGCACCGCTGTCTGGGGACAAAGTGTCGAATCAATCGTCTCCGCAACCCTCGACCTCCGCGACTCTACCCCTCAAGTCGCACGAGTCATCTCCCGGCAGCCTCACGTTGAAAGCCATCGCGCTCGAGGCTAACAACCGCAGTGCCGTGATCAATCGCCAGGTGGTGTATGAGGGGGAAATGGTCGAAGGCTATCAAGTGGTTTCCATTCAGCTTAAAGGGGTTTTGCTGACACGTCATGGCAAGAAGAGATTCTTGACCTTTACCACAAATCCGACCTCCTAAACCTAAGAACACAACAATGGAACAACACAGAGCACAACATCCAGTAGACACAGAGCCCAAAGCAAATACTCAGCCCATGTGTTCTCTCATCTATGGTTTGCGATCGATTCTAAGGGCAGGATCCATTGTAGGATTGTGTACTCTCTTCAGCTGTACGACCATAGACACTGAAAAAGACCTGCAACCTTCGCCCTTACCCAATCTTTCTGAATCCAAGCGATCATCCGAGTCCCACGCGATTCAAACAGCACTCAGAAATTCCAACGCGGCCTTTTCCTTGGAAGATCGCATGTTACTCACCAACGATATTGAGGAGGCTTCTCCTCCATTACCACCTGAGTTAGGCCCGCTCTATTCGTTTCGATCACATGAACTCCCCCTGATCGATGCTCTTGCACTCTTTGCGCGAAGCAACAAACTCAATATCGTCACCGGACCAGACATTTCGGGAACCACGACAGTCGATTTTCACGATTTGCCACTGCAGCAAGCCATGTCGGCTCTTCTAGAGGCCCATGGCTATTATTGGGAACATCATGACAATCTCATTCAAATTCGTCGATTCAAAACGGCTCGGTTGAATATTGACTACATTCGGTTGATCCGAGGAGGCACCGGGCAAAACCGTGCACAAATGAGTTCCGGTTCATCAGGTGGAGGCGGATCACAAGAATCCGGCCAAATCACGGTGAATCAAGAAGATGAAATCAAGTTTTGGGAGGAATTGGAAACACAACTCAAAACGCTCATGTCGAAGGATGGACGGTTGGTGATTAATCGACTTTCAGGAACGATCCAAGTGACGGATTGGTATCAACGGGTCGATGAAATGACACATTTCGTTGAATCGGTCCATCAAGCGTTGCACCGGCAAGTCCAGATTGAAGCCCGAATTTATGAAGTGAATTTGAATGATAATTACAGTCTGGGGATCGATTGGACTCGAGTTGATTTTTTGGGGGATTCAATCGGACTCATTGGTGCCGCATCCTCTATCATCGCCACTCCCGTTGGAGGGTTTGTTGCCAAAGCCGCGACGGCGAACATTGGGTTTAATGACAGTAGTTTCGATGGCGTGATAAGTGCCCTTCAGGAACAAGGGGATCTTCGTGTTATTTCGCAGCCTCGTGTGGTCACACTCAACAATCAACCGGCCCTGATCAAAGTCGCGACCGATCAACCATTCTTTACCTCAACCGTTTCACAGGGGACAGCGGGAAGCCCAAATATTGTCACGGAACAAGCCCGCTCCGTGACAGTCGGCCTGGTGTTATCCGTCACCCCGCAAATCTCCGAAGACGGCTGGATCATGTTGGATGTGACCCCCATTATTTCTCGCCTGCGTGAAATCACGACGTCACCCCTTGAGACCGCCACTGCCCCGGTCTTGGATATCAAACAATCCTCGGGACTCGTGCGACTCCGAGATGGGGAAATGATGATTATCGGCGGGCTGATTCAAGAAGAATCTTCAGAAACACAGCGGAAAGTGCCACTTTTAGGTGATATCCCATTTCTGGGAAGATTATTTACCGGCACCTATACCGTCAAAACCAAAAGTGAATTGGTCATATTCATTTCACCAAAGATTGTGAAGGCCGCCTTATGACCACACTCGATCTGAGCCTTTGTTACGAAGAACTGGGATTTACAGAACCCCCGTTTCGGCTGACCCCAGATACCGATTTCTTTTTCCCTGGCAGTCATCATATGGAAGCCTTGAACCATCTCCGCTTTGGCATTGCCAGTGGGGGCTTTACGATGTTGACAGGAGAGGTGGGATTGGGGAAAACACTGCTATGTCGACACCTGCTACGACATCCTCCAGAAGGCGTGCGCTTTGCCTATCTCATCAATCCCGATCAATCGTATGGGGATCTGCTCACGTCTATTTATGAAGACCTCACCGGAACGGCACCGGAAGATTCCTCTCTAGGTGGCCTCCAACGGGAATTACCGAAACTCCTTCTCCGCTTGGCTGAAGGTGGCGAACGTGTCGTCGTTCTCGTAGACGAAGCCCATAGGTTGAGTGGGAAAGTCTTAGAAGGCCTGAGACTCTTGTCCAACCTTGATACAGAGAAAGACAAACTGATGTGTCTCTTGCTCGTTGGACAACCAGAACTAGAGCAGAAGCTCGCCGCCCGATGTTTTCGCCCCTTACGACAACGCATTAGCGTGCGCTATCGCCTGCAACCGTTTGGATACCGGGAAACGCGGGACTATATTTGCCATCGCATTCAAAAGGTCCAAAAGGAAGAATGTCTTCGATTCCGAGCTGGCGTACCGTGGCTTATCTATATGTTATCTGGCGGAGTACCGAGGCGGATCAATCAACTCTGCGACCGTGCCTTACTCGGAGCCTTTGCAAAGAACAACCCAGCAATTGGGCATTTCTTAGTCTGGAAAGCCGCCAAGGAATTTTTAAAGTAAATAGTAAGGAGTGCGGAGTAAAGTGAAAAATTAAAGGAAAAATGTTTCTTTACTACTCGCTATTCACTACTTACTATTTGGTGTTCTAAAACAATGAGCATTATTGCCGATACTCTCAAACGCCTCCAGGCACAATCTGAAGAGCCACAGCCTAAGCCCAAGGCTGACATGGGTCCACGACCTGTCATTAATAAAAGTGAAGGGTCAGGACGGCACCGCAAAGATTCCCCGTTCGGATTTTTGATGGTGATGGTGGGAATGACCATCACACTAGGCGGTTTGGCTGTGACAGCATTTTGGCTCGGTGGACACCTGGACTTTGGGCTAGCAACCAACACGCAAGCTCGCGTGAATGACCATCGTTCTCTCCCTCATGTTCCCGATCTCTTCGCGGACCAGGGAATCCTTGATCACACGTCGAACACCCATGTTCGCGCTTCCCCGGAGCCTACACCGTTCCCCCAAAGTCCTACGACTCCAAACAATAAGGAACAACATCAGACATCGACAAGGTTGCGTGCCGACAATGCCCCAATTCCACCGTCACCCCCTCAGGAGACCCCAGCACACTCACCTTTTGAGGGTGAACCGCCTGCCCCGTCTTCCGCCAAGGTCATAGTGGTCACGCCTTCTCCGGACCAACCTGGACTTTCTCCTACAATAGATCAACTCAGCAGTGAGAAAGAGGAATTAATAGCATCCATCGTTTCAGTTTCAAAGGAACCTTCGGCCGTCATGAACTCCGCAGAACTCCCAATATCATTCAATGAATATCGAGCCACAGAAGACATGGCCATTATAGACCAAACGGACGATCCAGAAGCTCCCACCCTGGTCTCGATATCATTAGAAGAAGAAACCATACAAACAGAGGAATTCGTCAAAAGCAGCAAGCCGTTAACTGATTCTGCCCCTAGGGCAACAACCCTCGCAGCGTTGGAAGCACGACGGGAGTCTATGAATCATGATGTTCGAGCAACCGTCCCCTTACAACCCTCTCCAGCCAAACGATTGCGCCACGCCCAACAATTGATTCGTTCGGGAGAGTATAAGGATGCCGTGGCTCTACTGTCTCCAGTGTTTCATGATCCGCCAGTGAAGTGGCAACCCTGGTTTTGGATGGGAACCGCACTCCTCGGCCAAGGTGACATGGAACAAGCTGACCAATTTTTCCTGAGTGGTCTGGCAAGAAATGACAAAATTCCGCAATTGTGGATCCAACGCGCACTCGTGGCCCAGCAACGTGGGGATTATCAACTGGCCATTCATGAACTTCGGCAAGCCGAATCCATAGAAGCTGGCATTCCTCACATTCATCTGAATATGGGATATGCGTATGAGCGGCTGGGCAATGATCGATTAGCTAATCAATATTATGGAAAATTCCTGAAACTGTCGGAAGGCCAGCCCGCATTCTTCTCTACTCGGAAAAAACTGTTCGCCCGGTTAACCCAACAGACTCCCATGAAGAATCCCTCTCCCCAATCCTCCCCGAACCCCTGATCTAACCAAATTCTTCGTCCATACGAAATACAGTTTTTCCCCCTGGCCCAACTGTCCCCCTCATTCCAGATTCCTATTCAGATTCCTTCTGAAGGAGCCGAAAAATATATCAAACTAGCCTTATAAGAAGTCTGATGAAAAAAAGTGGATTTTCACAAGCAGTCATAAAAGCAACATGATGTGGCACACAAAAAGGAGCGTGCATGAACGTTCAAACATTTTGTCTTGATCATTCCAGCCCATCAATCACACGCCCAGATTTTGTCCAGGACCCTCAAAAATCTCTCGTCATTTTGTTTGGTGCCTCTAGCTTTTTGGAATCCCCTGATCGAGTCAAAGAAGTATGTCAGACATTTTCTGGCATTCCCGTGATTGGCTGCTCCACCTCCGGAGAAGTATTTGGCAATAAGATTAAAGACAATAGCTTGGTGGGAGGGATTCTGCAGTTCGAGTGGACCACCATCGAAACCGCAAACGTCGCAATTCTCGACCCCTCTCAATCATTCCAAGTAGGCGAGCAAATAGCCAACGACCTCTTGCGTCCAGACCTTCGAGGAATCATGGTGCTTTCCGATGGACTCCAGGTCAATGGCAGCGAACTCATCCGTGGCATGAATGCCGTTCTCCCGGAATCCGTCATTATCACCGGCGGGTTGGCAGGGGATGGAGACCGCTTCAAACAAACCTGGGTCATCAACAATTCTATGCCCGTTGGAGGTATGGTGACCGCCGTAGGCTTGTATGGCGATCGTATTCATCTGGGACATGGCTCAAAGGGAGGATGGGATTATTTGGGGCCCGAACGTCGAGTGACACGATCCGAAGGCAACATACTGTATGAGCTAGACGGCAAGCCGGCACTGGAACTCTACAAAGAATATCTTGGAGAGCGAGCCAGCGGTCTTCCTGCAACGGCCCTGCTCTTCCCTTTAGCGTTGAAGCAAGACGGGTCTGGTGATGAATATCTTGTCCGAACCATTCTGGCCGTGGATGAAGCCGAGCAATCGATGACCTTTGCAGGCAACATCCCACACAATTCGTTAGTACAATTGATGCGAGGAAATTTTGATCGGCTGATCACCGGGGCCTCCGAGGCAGCCCTCTTGACCAAATCTGATGACCAGCAGAATACCCTGGCCATCGCCATTAGCTGCGTCGGGCGACGCCTGGCGCTGGGAGAACGCGCCGAAGAGGAAATCGAGGCGACGTTAGAGGTATTCCCCCAAGGAACCCAACAAATTGGGTTTTATTCCTATGGGGAATTGTCCCCCTACGCCAATGGACGATGTGAACTTCACAACCAAACCATGACCCTGACGACAATTTCAGAATATTAACGATCTATGCACCCTCTGCTCAAACGACAAATTACACGCGTAGGATCGTCCGACCTTACGGTTCCGTCTTCCCCGGAAATGTGGAATCAACTGCTGGAGCGGATCAGCAATGCCTATACCGAGGCCGATCAAGGACGAGAATTACTGGAACGGTCTCTGGCTCTCTCATCCAAAGAGATGCAGCAACTGTATGACAATCTCAGACAAACAAGCGAGACGCGTCTCAGAAATGAGCAGGAACGGACGAAGATGATCGTAGACTGTGCCCTAGATGCGATTATTTCCGTGAATGAAGCAGGGATCATTATCGACTGGAATCCACAGGCAGAAATCTTATTTGGATGGACTAAAGAGGAAACAGTTGGTCAACCTATCGCCGAGATGATTATTCCTCCAGCATTACGTGAGGGACACCTTCAAGGTTTTCAACGTTTTTTGAAAACCCGGCAAAGCACCATCCTCAACAAGCGCATTGAAGTCTCTGCACTCAATCGAAAAGGAGATACATTCCCCATCGAGATATCTGTCAATCCCTATACCGTAGAGAACACCACGATCTTCAGCGCCTTTATTCGTAACATTACCGACCGTCAGAAAACAGAGTTGGCATTACGGACGAGCGAAGAACGGTTTCGGAAAATCTTCAGTCACTCGAACGACGCTATTTTCGTGATTGACCCCGATCAGGCAACCATAGTCGATGTGAATTCCAAGGCCTCGAAGATGTTGGGGTATTCAGCCGCCGAACTCCAACACATGCCCGTTTCTCAAATTCATCCAATAGAAATGGATCTCTTAGAATCTTTTTTCCAACAAGTCCAACAACAAGGTCATGGATGGACTGATCAATTAACCTGTACAACAAGTTCCGGAAGTTGTCTGCTCGCTGAAATCTCTGCCTCCATCATGTCTATTGATGGCAAAACCAGTCTTGTGGCGCTTGTTCGAGATATCACGGAACGGAAAGAAGCAGAACAGGCCCTTCGTCTCGCCAAAGAAACGGCGGAACGTGCCGCCAAGGCCAAGAGTGAATTCTTGGCCACCATGAGTCACGAGATTCGGACGCCCATGAATGGCATTATCGGCATGACCGGGCTGTTGTTGGACACCAGCTTGACATCTCAACAACACCAGTTTGCCGAAACCGTCCGGAGTTCAGGCGAAGCCCTGTTGACCATTATCAATGACATACTGGATTTCTCAAAAATTGAAGCCGGAAAACTGGATTTTGAAACTATTGATTTCGATCTTCGTGTCGCCATGGAAGATACTTTGGATCTCTTAGCCGAAAAAGCTGGGAGCGCCAAGCTAGAGCTCGTTGGTTCCGTGAATCCCTCAATTCCCACGGCCCTACGAGGAGATCCCGGTCGTTTCCGACAGGTCTTGTTGAATTTACTCAGTAATGCCATCAAATTCACCAAAGAAGGCGCGGTGACTGCGACCATCACGTTGGTCACCGAAACCCCAGACACCGCCACCATTCGAGTAGCCGTCACAGATACGGGCATTGGAATCGACCCGCTTGCCCAACAAAGCCTCTTTCAACCATTCCAACAAGCCGACAGCTCAACCACTCGACAATTTGGGGGCACTGGACTTGGCTTGGCTATTTGCAAAAAGTTAGTCGAGCGCATGAGCGGAACAATTGGCATTGATAGCCAGCTGGGGCTAGGCAGCACCTTTTGGTTTACCGCACAATTTACAAAGCAATCTCATCAAGCCCCGATTCCCCTCAATACCAAGCTGGAGGGACTACGCATCTGTTGCATTGACGATCATCCAGTCAATCGTCAGCTTTTGGAGGAATATGTCAAAAATTGGGCCATGCACGTGACCACCGCAGCGACCCCTCTTGAGGCCCTCCACCTCATTCAACGCGCCCAAGAAGATGGGAATCCATTTCAGATCGCGATTGTGGATATGGAGATGCCCGAAATGGATGGGATGACCCTCGCTCGAATGATCAAAGCCAATCCTCAATTAGAGGAAATTCGTTTGGTCCTCTTATCTTCGCTCGGGCAGCGTGGAGATGCCAAAGAAGCCAAAACCGCAGGCTTTTCAGGCTATCTGACTAAACCGATTCGCCAAAATATCCTCAAACACACTCTAGAGACCGTCATGAGCCTTGAACCTGGGAATCTTCATCACCCTAACACTCCTGTCGTGACACGTTTTACCGCCTTGGAAACAGCAAACTCTGGAAACGCTCGAATTTTGGTCGTCGATGATCATCATGTGAATCAACAATTAGCGATGATGATGATTGAACGTCTCGGCTATAAGGTCGACGTCGTGGCGAACGGGCAAGAAGCCGTCGAGGCCTGTGCCATCATTCCCTATGGTCTCGTATTTATGGATTGTCAGATGCCCGTGATGGATGGATATGACGCCACGAAAAATATTCGTGAAGCGGAAAGCAAGAACCGTAAGGCGTTAGGCGTGAGGAGTGAGGAACAAGAATCAGAAACTTCTGCCACTCCTGACTCCTTACTCCTCACACCTCACTTTTCGAGAGTTCCCATCATTGCCATGACCGCGAATGCTATGCCCGAAGATAGGAATAAATGCTTGCAAGCCGGCATGGATGACTATTTGTCCAAGCCCATTCGACCAGATAGCATTGCCGAGATCTTCGCCAAATGGCTCCCTGCCCACTGTACAAAGTAAGAAGTGAAAAGTAAGGAGTCAGGAGCCATAGAGACGAGGCTCCCAACTCCTACGTCTACTCCTCTCCTTTTTCGCTTCACGTTTTCTCCTCCCACCGTTGCCCAATCTCCAAAATTTCTCACAATCAAGAACCAACTTCCCAAAACCGAAAAGATGGAGATGGACTAATTTTTTTTAGTCACCAAACATTGCCAACAATGTTCCCGTTTTACCAGTAGAGATCCATATTTGAGAATCACCCATGCCGACTGACGTCTCAATCCAACCATTAACCTGGATACTGACCTGCACGGTCCTAGTCTTGTTGATGCAAGCAGGGTTTACCTGCCTGGAAACCGGCCTGGTTCGCGCAAAAAACAGTATCAATGTGGCCATCAAAAATGTGGTGGATTTTTGCATTGCCTCGATCATTTTTTGGACGTTTGGATACGGTCTCATGTTTGGCAGCTCCGCATTGGGGTTGGTGGGCACCTCGCAATTTTTGTTCGACGGTGGGTCAAGCACACAGATGTGGACGTTCTTCCTGTTTCAACTCACCTTTTGCGGGACAGCGACCACGATCATCTCTGGAGCAGTTGCCGAGCGGATGCGCTTTAGCGGGTATTTGCTGGTATCTATGCTTATTAGCGCCGCCATCTATCCTATCATCGGGCATTGGGTATGGGGAGGCAATGCCGAGGGTGTCCAAACCGGCTGGCTAAACCACATCGGGTTCATAGACTTTGCGGGAGCCACAGTCGTCCATTCAACTGCGGGATGGGTCGCCCTGGCGGCTATATTGGTCATTGGGCCTCGTCTCGGACGGTTTGGTACAGGCACCTTCACTATTCAAGGACACAACCTTCCCCTCTCCGCACTCGGATTATTTTTATTATGGGTGGGATGGATGGGATTTAATGGCGGCAGCGTGATGCAAGCCTCTCACAGTATCCCGCTCGTCTTGGTGAATACCACGTTAGCCAGCGCCGCCGGTGGACTCGCCGCCTTGGCCTATGCCTGGTGGTTAACTGGGCGGCCCGATGTGGTGTCGGTCATTAACGGCATTCTAGCGGGACTTGTCGCGATTACGGCTTCAGCACCCTTCATGTCGCCGGCCACTTCCCTGTTAGTCGGCGGAGTCGGAGGACTCCTCTGCGTCCTGACCACTCGTTTCTTGGAGCAATGGCACGTGGATGATGTCATCGGAGCCATCCCTGTTCATGCCTGCGCAGGGGTGTGGGGGACGCTCGCATTGGCCTTACTCGGGAATCCGGAGCTGTGGGGTACCGGGCACGATCGCCTCACCCAATTTGGCGTTCAATTCACCGGGGTCTTGGCATGTTTTGCATGGGCCTTCGGCATTAGCGTGCCCATCTTGATATACGTCAATCGGATCATTCCCCTCAGGGTTACCGAGGATGAAGAACGCCTGGGATTAAACATGGCGGAACATGGGGCTAGTACCGCACAGCTTGATCTGCTCGGTCAAATGGAGTCCCACCGCGCTCAGGGAAATTTCACTCGGTCAGTCGAAGTCGAGCCGCATACCGAAGTTGGACAAATCGCCACCGAATATAACCGTGTCTTGGATCGTGTCAATGCAGAAACACACCAACGAGAGCAGGCGATTCAAGCCCTTCGAGAGAGTCAGGAGGAAATTCGCCTGATCATCGACCATGCCTTAGATGCCATTGTGACTATCAATCAAGAAGGCATCCTTACCGACTGGAATCCGCAAGCCACATTGATTTTCGGATGGCCAAAATCTGAAATTTTAGGGCAGAGCTTTCGAGACACGTTGCTTCCACTCAACCATCGCACCGAGCAAGAACATCAACTCAAACATTTTTTGGAAACCAAGCAACAGCATGTCGTGAACAAACGCCTCGAAATCCGAGGACTTCATCGAAAGGGCCATGAGTTTCCCATGGAAGTGACCATGGTGCCCTTGTTCAAACAGGACTCGTATTCCTTTTGTGCGTTTATCAGAGATATCACGGATCAGAAACAGACGGAAGCCGCGCTTCACCAAGAAACGGCATCTATGCAGCTCATCCAACACGTGGCCATTGCGGCCAATGAAGCCCAATCCGTCAATGAAGCCTTTCAAGCCAGCCTGGATTGCATCTGCGCCTTTACGAAATGGCCCGTGGCGCATGTGTATTTTCGAGAAGACGAACAAGGTTCCCTCCTGACCACGTCCAAGCTTTGGCATTTAGAAAATACTGAAGAATTTCACACCTTCCAGACCTTGACAGAACAAACGACCTTCACGGTTGGAGTGGGCCTTCCCGGACGAGTCTTAGCACATGGCCGAGCCACCTGGATTCCTGATATCACCCAAGACCTCAACTTTCCTCGGGCTCAGATGGCTGGAGAGCTTGGGATCCGAGGTGGGTTCGCGTTCCCCGTCATGGTGGGCAATGTCGTCATGGGTGTTTTGGAATTTTTCTCGCGCGCCGTGGAGACACCGAACGACCGCTTATTAGCGGTCATGGAAATTATTGGCACACAACTCGGTCACGTCCTTGAACGCAAACGAGCCGAACTGGCCAGGAAAGAAAGCGATGCGCGTATCCGAGGAATTGTGGAAACGGCAGCTGATGCCATTATCACGATTAATGAAGCGGGAATCATGCAATCGTACAACAGTGCAGCCGAAGAGGTGTTTGGGTATTCGCCTCTGGAAGCCATCGGCCAGAATGTGTCGATACTGATGCCTTCACCGTACCAAGAAGAACATGATGGCTACTTGCAACGATATTTGAGTGGCCACACGTCGACCATTTTCGGCAAGAGTCGAGAGTTAGTGGGAAAACGAAAAGACGGCACAAGCTTTCCGATGGAACTGTCGGTAAGTGAAATCAAGGTGGGCACTCGTCACACGTTCACCGGTATCGTTCGAGATATCAGTGATCGCAAACAACACGAACAGGACCTTCGAGAAGCCAAAGAACGGGCGGAAATGGCGGTCACCGCCAAAAGCCAATTCCTCGCCACCATGAGTCATGAAATCCGGACCCCGATGAACGGGGTGATCGGCATGACTGGCCTACTCCTAGAAACCTCTCTTTCCACGCAACAACGGCAGTTTACCGAAACGGTTCGTTCGTCAGGAGAAACACTGCTGAAGATCATCAACGATATTCTGGATTTCTCCAAAATTGAAGCGGGGAAGTTGGAATTTGAATTGATCCCGTTCGATCTTCGGACCACGCTGGAAGAATCGCTGGAGTTATTGGCCGAGGCCGCAGGCAAAAAGAATCTGGAATTAGTGGGGTTGGTGTTTGCCAACGTTCCCACCGCGCTCAAAGGCGATCCGGGCCGTCTGCGTCAGATTTTCATGAATCTGATTGGAAATGCCATTAAGTTTACCTCTGCCGGTGAAATTATTGTCAAAGTCTCTTCCCACAAGGAGACGCAGAACACCGTTGACATCCGCGTGGAAATCCATGATAGCGGAGAAGGTATTCCCTCGGACGTCCTTCCGAAACTGTTTCGGCCCTTTTCTCAAGCTGATAGCTCCACCACCCGTCGTCATGGTGGCACCGGACTTGGCTTAGCGATTTGCAAGCAGCTCGTCCACCAAATGAGCGGGGAGATTGGCGTAGAAAACCGTGGGGAAGGGGGCAGCACATTTTGGTTTACCGCTCAATTCCAGAAACAGCCGGAATCTGAAGCAACCCTTTCTCAAGAACCCGTCGCGCTGGAAAACCTCCGCATTTGCGGAGTAGATGATCATCCCACCAACCGTCAATTGTTAGAACAATATTTTCAATATTGGCATATCGATGGGACGTTAGTGGAGAAACCCAGTGATTGTCTCGCGCTCCTACAACAACAGGCACAAAATGGGACGCCCTACGACCTAGCTATTTTGGATATGGAAATGCCGGAAATGGATGGATTTGAACTGGCTACATTGATCAAGGCCGACGAAAATCTCAATGCTACACGCCTGATCCTTCTCACCTCCTTGGGAAGACGAGGAGATGCGGCCGCTGCCCATCAATGTGGATTTTCAGGCTATTTAACCAAACCCATTCGCAAATCCCAACTCCAAGCCTGCATGGAAACTGTCATGGGTTTTCTTGCACTCGAAGATCTCCCCTCCCCTCCACCTTTGGTGACGTCACATTTCTTGAAGGATCTTCAGGGGAAACAGGCATTTCGTATTTTGGTAGCTGACGACCATCAAGTGAATCAACAATTGGGCGTTTTATTGGTCGAACAACTAGGGTATCGAGCCGATGTGGCAGGAAACGGTCAGGAAGTCTTAGAAGCCCTCTTGCGCATTCCCTATGACCTCATTCTGATGGATTGCCAAATGCCGGAAATGGATGGCTACGAAGCGACCCGCGCAATCAGAAAACAGGAAAAAGAAAAAAGTGAAAAGTTAGAAATACGGAGTAAGGAGCAGGAGACAGACCTTTCCAAGACGCCTCACTCCTCACCCCTCACTCCTCACTGTTCCCATGTTCCCATCATCGCCATGACCGCCAACGCCATGTCGGGAGATCGCGAAAAATGCTTGGCCTCCGGAATGGATGACTATTTGAGTAAACCTATTCGTCCGGAAAAATTAGCCGAAATATTGGCCAAGTGGTTGCCGCAGCCAGGAACAAAACCATCCCCAACTCACGCCGCCGTGGAAGCTTCTTCGCCTGTTCTTAGAAACAGTGATACCAATTCGGAGCCCATCAACCATGCTACGTTAACCGATTTAAAAAGCCGCGGAGGGCAACAATTTCTCCAAACCATGATTCACCAATTTGTGGAAGATGCCCAACATTGCGTCACACTGATCGAGGAAGCCTTGGATACCCACAATCTTGCCACTATCCAGGAAGCTGCACATGGGCTCAAAGGCATCTCGCGGAACATGGGAGCCAATGCGCTCGCTCAAGTAGCTGTGGACCTCGAAACCGCGTGCAAGGCTGAAGACCCCACATATCTTTCCACGGTTCGCCACACTATTCAGGACGTGTTCCAAACAACTCGTCAGAAACTAGAAGTCAGTCTCAAAAATGGTTAACAATGACAAGAGTTGGGAAAATGTTTTCAGTCACAATCTCAACCTACCTCAGGGGTAGACCATTGAACCTATATGACGACGCTATTAATCAAAAGGTCCTCTTTATTTTTCCGCTTCTTCATTCACTTCTTTGCGCCCTTTGTCTGCGTAATTTTGAAAAACGTGCTAACCATAGGAGAGAACTTCGAATTCACGAACCATGGCCACTGGTCCAGTTTGTTGGCGGCAACCGAAACATTCGCTTTGCGGCGAACAGGGATGCCATCGACCAAACGAATTAAAAGGTCAGTTCCGTACTCCTTCGCTTAGCCAAGATCATTGCTCCATGAAACAATTTTTCAGCCAGACAAGAGTTCACCTTTTTCGACCATTGTCTCTCAAAGGGAAATTCCTCTTGATCGTGGTCCTCACGTCTGCCTTAAGCCTTCTGTTCGCATGCTCCGTCTTGTTCTTCAACGACCTATGGCAAATACGAAAATCCCTCGTCCAAGGGTTGGCTGAGCAAGCCGGGTTAATAGGCGAAAACAACTCGGCAGCCTTCGTGTTTCATGACGAAAACGCTGCACAAAAGATTCTCTCTGCCTTCCGGCATCAAGCCAACATTCTGCAAGCCGTCTTGTTTTCCACAGAAGGAAAGATCCTCTCTCAATATCAACAGGGAAGTCCTCCCAATTTCGAGAATTCATTTGAAAACGCGATTTATAGAATATCCTGGCAGTCTATAGAAATCTATCGAAAGATCTACATGAATAATAAACATGTAGGAACCGTGTACCTCCTTTCAAATTTGCAACCTGTCTACCAACGGTTGCATGACCTGCTCCTTATTACCATTGGCGCCATGATTCTTTCTTGCCTATTGGCGCTGATTATTTCTGCTCGTCTACAAAAATCGATTTTGGATCCATTAGTCCATCTCACGAACGTGGCCACTCGAATCTCCCAAAACCAGGATTACTCCTTGCGTGCCCTAACCAAAGCCCCTAATGAAATTGGATCCTTGATCGATGGGTTCAAC
Organism: Nitrospirales bacterium; assembly: GCA_965248225.1. GTDB lineage: Bacteria > Nitrospirota > Nitrospiria > Nitrospirales > UBA8639 > Nitrospira_E. The sequence goes on along the minus strand of CBDFIV010000015.1, from coordinate 43,511 downwards.
AGCATGCTGCAAGACATTCAAGATCGAGACAAAGAATTGGAACAGCATCGTACCCATCTTTCTGAAATGGTGAACGAACGAACATTAGCCCTTTCAGAGGCCAATACCCAATTACAAAGTGAAACAATCGAACGCAATCGTATTGCGAAACAAGTCTCAGATATGGCCGAGAACCTTCAAATGAAAAACCACGAACTGAAAATTTCACGCGATGCGGCACTTCAAGCCGCCAGAGCCAAAGCAGAATTCCTAGCCACCATGAGCCATGAAATTCGTACGCCTATGAACGGGGTCATCGGCATGACCGGACTCTTATTGGAAACGCCCCTGACCACCAATCAGCACTACTTGGCCAATACCGTACGAACCTCAGCGGAAGCACTCTTAAATCTGTTAAACGATATCCTCGATTTCTCAAAGATGGAGGCGGGCAAGCTAGACCTGGAATCCATTGACTTCAATCTGACGAGTACATTGGAAGATACGTTAGATTTACTGGCTGAACGAGCGTCGAAAAAGCAGTTGGAATTAACGGGATTGGTCTTTCCCGATGTGCCCACCCGACTGAAAGGGGATCCTGGACGAATCCGCCAGATTCTTTTGAATTTGATCGGCAATGCCATCAAATTTACTCACCAGGGCGAGGTGAGTGTTCAGGTGTTATTCATGGGGGCATCAGAGTCTCAGGTGGAAATCCAAATTCACGTGTGGGATACCGGAATCGGCATTCCTCCAGAAGCGAAGCACAAACTCTTCCAGTCTTTTTCCCAAGCCGACAGCTCCACGACCAGAAAATATGGAGGCACAGGCTTGGGATTGGCCATTTGTAAACAATTGGTGGAACACATGGGTGGCACCATTCACGTAGAAAGCCAAAAGGGAGCATGGAGTCTCTTTTGGTTTTCGATAAAATTGGATATCGCCTCACCCAAGACTCAAATCGAATGGCTCCCTCGCCCAGACCTTCGAGGGCTCCGAGTCCTCTGCGTCGATGACAATCCCACCAATTTGTTTCTGTTGGAATCTTCTGCCAAAACGTGGGGCATGGAGGTCACGACCACACCCATCGCCCAACAATGTCTTCCCATTCTTCAAGAAGCCGTGGCCTCAGGGCATCCCTTTGATCTCGCGATTCTCGACCGCAGCATGCCGGAGTTAGACGGCATACAGCTGGGCCAGCTCATCCGAGCCGAGCCAGACTTGGCCCATACGAAACTCCTACTCCTCACGTCGATGGGACAACGAGGCGAAGCGGCTGAGGCGCACCAAGCCGGGTTTGGCGGCTACCTCACCAAACCCCTCCGTCAAGTTCAACTGCATGATGGGTTGGCCACCGTCATGGGGTATTGTGTCGTCGACGAACCAAATACACCTCGTCCATTGGTCACGCGACATACCTTAAAGGAAACACAACGGCTCTTTCGGGAAAAAATTCTGGTGGCTGATGACCATGCCATCAATCAGCAATTGATTGTCTTACTCCTAGAACGTCTGGGGTATGGATCTGACGTGGTGAGTAACGGACGGGAAGCCGTCGAGGCGGTCACCACGGGATCCTACGCCCTGGTGCTCATGGACTGCCAAATGCCTGAAATCGACGGGTTTGAAGCCACGAAAAAGATTCGTGAAACGGAAAACGAGAACCGTAAGGCGTTAGGCGTGAGGAGTGAGGAGCAAGAATCAGAAATTTCTGCCACTCCTGACTCCTTACTCCTTACTCCTCACTATTCCCGCGTGCCCATTGTCGCATTGACAGCCAATGCCATGCCTGGCGACCGAGAAAAATGCCTAGCGGCAGGGATGGACGAGTATCTCTCTAAACCCATTCGCCCAGAAGAATTGACCCTCGTGCTAGAACGCTTACTTCCCGTTCATCAAGAAGAAGCCGCTGCTCAAGAATATCCCATGGCTCATGACCATCCACATACCAAAGAAGAAGGCCAGGCTCAACCCATGAAAATGGATGAGACCTCAACCTCCACACATGCATTTCATGATTCAGAAGGCTCCACTCGACCACCCATAGACCGTGCGATATTCCGGGAATGGCAAGAGCTTGGAGGGCCTGAATTTGTCACAAAAATGGCCGAACAATTTGTGAAGGATGCGACCAATTGTGTTCAGGTGATCGAAAACGCCCTCGACCGCAATGACCACGAGGCGTTAGGCGAAGGCGCTCATGGGTTAAAAGGGATTTGCGCGAATGTCGGCGCCACATCACTTCAACACTTGGCGCTCACCATCGAACAGACCATTCGAGACGGTACGCCCCTAGATGGCCCACAGACCATGGAAGCGCTACAGACGGCCATGACTGACATCCAAACGGTTCTGGGCACCGTCCAATCCCCTCACACCTAGAAATCTTGCTTGGCCTTTCAGGCAGCAAAAAACGCCTGGCGCCATTCTCACGCCACAGGCTAAGACCCACGGGCAACTGGAAAACAGTTAGGCGTGAGAAGTAAGGAGTCAGGCGTATCAGAAAATTTCACCACTTGTTCCTTACTCCACACTTTTCCCTTCTCACCAACTTTCGCCATTCTTCAAAGTCTTCATACAACACACTAGTGCCGGTATTGTGCATGAAGAATGTTCAAGATCTGTCGTCAAGTTTCTGGCAGCTCATCCGAAAATGAATCAGGATACACAAACATACATCTCCAGCAGTCGTCAGCCTTCATCCAACAGCATTGAAAAATTTGGGCAGTATTTAAGAGAAGAATACGCGACAACAGAGTAGACAGACGGAATAACAATTTCTTTCAACACGAAACAATCACATGATTTCACAACAACAATGTCAAAACGCCACGATCCTCATTGTGGACGATCAAATGACCAACATTTTGCTCTTGGAGAGCATCTTACAAAACGCCGGCTATACAAAAATTCATTCCACCCAAGATCCCACTCAAGTCGTCTCTCTGGTCAAAGAGCTGAATCCCGATCTCATCTGTTTGGATATCCGCATGCCACAGATCAACGGGTTTCAAGTCATGGGGCAATTAAAAATCATTCAAAAGGATGCCTATCTCCCCATTTTAGTCCTGACCTCCGAAGAGGATCGCGAAACACGGTTGCGCGCGCTTGAATCCGGAGCCAAGGACTTTTTGCATAAACCCTTCGACAAGATTGAGGTGCTGATACGCATTCGCAATCTCCTCGAAGCCAGTCTCTTGAATCGAACAATCCTCTTACAAAAAGAAACACTCGAAGAAACCGTTCGGGTTCGAACCCAACAGCTCAAAGAAACACAATTAGAAATTGTCCATCGATTAGCCCAAGCGGCGGAACATCGAGACAATGAGACTGGCAGTCATATCGTCCGGATGAGCCATTATGCCCTGGTCCTCGGACGCGCCTGCGGCATAAACGAAGAAGAATGCGACATCCTCTTTCATGCGACTCCCATGCATGATGTCGGGAAACTCGGCATCCCTGACAAGGTCCTGCTCAAACCCGGCAAGCTCGATGCGGATGAATGGGAAATTATGAAACAACATACTGTTATCGGCGGCCAATTGCTGTCGAATAGCCAATCTCCGGTTCTGCAAATGGGGGAAACCATTGCACTCACCCATCACGAACGATGGGATGGGTCGGGATATCCCAATCGATTAGCCGGAGAAGATATTCCCCTAGTTGGACGAATTTGCGCCATCGCTGATGTCTTTGACGCGCTCTCCTCAAAACGCTGCTATAAAGAACCCTGGCCTCTTGAAAAAGTGCTGAAAGAACTCCGTTCGCTGTCAGGGATTCAGTTCGATCCGCGATTGCTCGAGATGTTTGACGAACTCCTCCCAGTCATCATGGATATTCAACAGACACATGCCGACATCGCCACCCCTCAGTTCAATCTAGTCGAAGCCAGCTATTTAGCCTAACTCATTTCCCATTTCTACTCCCTTTCTCCTGTCCCCTTTCGATCATTTCCTTTCAGCCAGCTGCCTTTCTTGAACCGGGTTCAATACGCTAAACTCAGCCTCTTTCGCCTTTTTTCACAGAGACTGTGAAACCGTCATCCACATCTCAACCAGATTGGTTGATCCGATGAATTCCGTTTCCGCAACCTCCAGTCGTTTTCCATCGTTTTATCAAATGAGTCTCCTGGGAGGCCTAGCCGCAGGAATCTTTCTCATTGATCTCATAATCCCACTTGGGGTGGCTACCAGCGTACTCCATGTCGCCGTCCTGTTACTGAGTCTGCGCTATCGGAATTCACAACTCACGATATGGATCGCAGTGTGCTGTTCGATGCTCATCATCACTGCCTTCTTGCTATCCCCTGTCGACGGGGAACTCTGGAAAGTCTTAAGCAATCAGGGATTCGCCTTGTTTCTGATCTGGGCGACAACACTGATGGGTCGCTATCAACTTCAACAGACAGAAATAATTGATACTCAAGAAAAAACCATTCAGGATTTCATGGAGTCCCTGCCCTCAGCTTGTTTCTCATTTGATCGGGCAGGCACCATTCTTTCCTGGAATGCTGGCGCAGAAAAGATCTATGGCCATACTCAAAAAGAAGCCGTAGGGGCATCAATTTATGATCTGATCGTCACAACGGAGACACAAGATGAAACCAAAAAGGTCATCGCCGGCGTCATTCAAGGGCAAACATTTTCCAACCTAATATGGAATGACCGCAATAAACAGGACGAACGAGGTTGGAGAAGGGGGACTAGTTTTCCCGTACGTAACCGTCAAGGCGAAATCGCCTATGGAATCACGATGAACTCAGATTTCACCACACAAAAACACTTGGCAGTGGAACTTCAACAAGCCAATGCGCTGTTAGAAGCAATCCTCAATTCTTCCACTGATGCCATTTACGCTAAAGATCGTGCAAGCAATTATTTGTTGATCAATTCGGCTGCGGCCAAGGTGATCAGCAGCTCATCCAAAGCCATTCTTGGCATGGAAAATTCTCCGCTCTTTGGAGCCGAAGCCGAACCAGGCATAGATCACTTCAATGAGATAGTATTCTCCCACTGCCAATCCATCAATTTTGAAGAAACGACCTCTGCTCCTGGAGGCACCAAAACCTTTTCCACCATCAAATCCCCCCTGAAAGATGCTACGGGAACGATTATCGGATTTGTCGCCATTTCCCGAGATATCACGGAATGGAAGCACGCCCAAACAGATCTCCTGCTGACCGACCGCGTATTCATGAATTCACCTGATCACATCTCAATTTTGGGGCGCGATTATCGATACCGTCGAGTCAATGCCACCTACCTCCAGGTTCATAAAAAATTCAATCACGAAATCCTGGGCTTGTCCGTAGAAGAACTCTTAGGCCAAGAGGTATTCGAACATACCATCAAACCAATGTTAGACCAATGTTTCCAAGGAGAAGAAGTCCACTATGAGGCTTGGTTCACCTTCCCCAATGATCAGCGCCGGTTTATGGCGATATCCTATCTCCCCTTAACTCAAGGAGAACAGGAAACCCAAGAAATTGTGGTGATTGCCAGAGATTTAACGGAACGGAAACACATGGAAGAAGCGCTGCAAGCCAGCGAACGCCAACTACGGACCGTTCTGGATGCCATGCCCAATTTCGTGGGCGTGGGAACAGTAGATGGCGTAGTGGTGGACTGCAATCAAGCGCCGTTGACGATGACCGGCTTAACACGGGAAGACGTTATTGGAAAACCGTTTATGGACACGTATTGGCTGAACTATTCCCCTGCCATCCAAGAACAGGTCCGCGCTATGATTCGGCGAGCGAGCCAAGGAGAAATCGTCCGTGAAGATATCCAGGCCCGCATGGGCGAGAACCTCTTTATGACCGTGGATGCCTGTTATGTTCCTGTTCGAAACGCAGAGGGGCAGGTCGTCCAAATCGTGCATTCCGGCATCGATGTCACTGCGAGGCGATTAGCTGAAAATGCGCTTCACGCAAACGAACAACGATTGCGTACCCTTCTCGATAGCATGATGTGTTTTGTGGGTATTTGGGCCCCTGACGGAACCTTCATAGACTGTAATCAATTCTCACTCATTGCCTCAGGGCTTCAAAGATCAGATGTCATCGGCAAACACATCACCGACACATATTGGGTTAATTATTCCCCTGAGTCCCAGCAGCAATTACGCGCTATATTTAATCGAGTCCAGCAGGGAGAGATTGTCCGAGAGGACGTCAAGGTCCGCAGCCAGGACCAAGCGTATCTTATAATTGATGCTAATTATGTGCCCATAAAAGACAAGGATGCCAACATTGTGCAAGTGATAGGAACAGGCATTGACGTCACAGCTAGGCGAGCGGCTGAAGAGGCGCTCAGGCATAGCGATCAACAATTCCGGGATCTCTATGAATCAGCGCCGTTAGCCTTCTTTTCAGCATCCTTTGACGGCTATTTGTCCAGGGTCAATAACTGTGCAAGCGAACTTCTGGGATATTCACGAGAAGAACTCATAGGCAGCCATATGTTAACGCTCTATCCCCCCACCCCAGATGGGCGAGAGAAAGCGATACGACTGCAACACCTATCTCAGGAGGGCACCCCAATCATTGATGAAGAACTGGAGATGTTGAGAAAAGATGGCTGCCCTCTCTGGGTGAACCTGACGATTCGCTTGATATACAACAAAGAAGGACAGATCATCGAACGACGAGGCATTGTGCAAGATATTTCCGAACGAAAACAGGTGGATCAACAATTGCGTGATAACGAAATATTCACTAATTCTATTCTTGAGAATCTACCGAATATGGTATTTGTCAAAGACGCTGCAAATTTACGATTCGTACGCATCAATAAGGCCGGGGAGGTTCTCCTTGGGCATACACGACAAGAACTGGTTGGCAAGAATGATTATGATTTCTTTCCAGAAGAAGAAGCTGCCTTTTTCACTAAGCATGATCAAACCGTATTGAACAGCCGCAAGCTCCTAGATTTGGCGGAAGAATTCATTCACACAAAAAAAATGGGTGTACGAATCCTCCACACGAAGAAAATCCCTCTTTGCGACATCGAGGGAACGCCAAAATATCTCTTAGGAATTTCTGAAGACATTACCGATCAAAAACAAACCGAACAGGCGCTCCTAGAGTCACAACAGATCTACCAAGATCTCGTGCAAACCATTGAGGGTATTGTCTGGGAATGTGATTTCCCTTCGTTTCAGATGACATTCGTGAGTCAATATGCCAAACCATTATTAGGGTATCCACTCCAGCAATGGCTGGATGACCCTCATTTTTTAGGGAACATGATACTTTCTGAAGACCGCCAAAGAATCTTAAATTATTGCTACCAGCCATCGTTAAAAAAAGAGAATCATATCCTGGAATACCGAGTGCTCCATGCTAATGGGTCCATCCTATGGTTGAGAGATCAGGTCACGGTGATGGTCAAAGATGACCAACCCGTGAAACTCCGTGGCATTATGGTCAACATCACTGAACAGAAGAAGATTGAATCTGAGTTGAAAGAAAGCGAACAGCGATTTCGAACCATGTTCGAGCAGGCGGCGGTGGGCGTCGCTCAAATTGACTCGAATACGGGTGAATTTATCAAGATCAATCAACGCTATTGCACCATTGTCGGCTATGCTCTAGAAGAAATGTCCGTGAAGACATTCCAGGACATTACCCATCCAGATGACCTGCTGGAGGATCTGGACAATATGACGAAGCTGCGTTCCGGAAAAATTGATGGGTTCTCTATGGAGAAGCGGTACATCCGAAAGGATGGCACGACCGTCTGGGTCCACTTGACGATGTCTCCCATGTGGCAGACTGGTGAAGCACCGTCACATCACATCGCTGTTGTTCAAAACATCACCGAGCGAAAAATGATGGAAAAGATGATCCGCCAACAGCATGAAGAATTGGAAGAGACAGTCCAGCAACGGACTCAACGGATTCAAGAATTAGAACAACGGCGCATGCAGGTTGAAAAATTAGCCGCTTTGGCACAAATCGCGGCGGGCGTGGCCCATGAGATCAATAATCCGCTGGCCAGTATTTCTCAATCATTCGTGCTGCTCAAACGAGCCATACCGCAAGAACATCCTCACTTTCGGTATATAGCCAAAACCGAAGATTGCATTGACCGCATCGCTCAAATAACCAAGCACCTCTATCAACTCTACCGTCCCAGTAGTCCCACGCCCACGCCTATCGATCTTCGCATGCCCATTCAACATGCTGTGGAAATCATGCAGGACCGTGCCTCCAAGCACCACATCAGCATCACAATGGTAACGCTTTCTACTCCCGTTATAGCCACAGTACCGAGCGGGGAATTCACTCAAGTCTTATGCAACCTGTTACAGAATGCCATCGATGCGTCACACACCAAGGACACCATTGATGTCCATGTGGCCTCCCAATCTGAAACTCTCACGATTACGGTGGCCGACCATGGCCTTGGAATTGCCCAGGAAGTGGCATCCCAAATTTTCGAACCATTTTTCACCACTAAACAGAATTATTCAGAAGGCGGAATGGGGTTAGGTCTCTCGATTAGCTATAGCCTGGTTGAATCCATGGGTGGAATGCTTGACTTCTCTACCACAATCGGGCATGGAACTACGTTCAGGATCACCTTGCCAATAATTTCAGCCCAAGATGGAGGAGCACATGACCGCAAAAGGAACGATTCTACTCGCTGATGATGAGGTCACGTTTTTAGAAGCCACCAAGGACCTGTTAGAAGAAGAAGGGTATGTGTGTCATGGTGTTCAGAATGCTTCAGAACTCTCAGAAATCTTGTCGTCTTTGGAGTTTGATCTTCTGATCACTGATCTGAATATGCCTGGAAATCGCGTTATGGAAAAGGTGAGTGAATTGCGCCAACTGGCGAAAATGATGCCCGTTATTGTGGTGACCGGCTACCCCTCAGTGCCCACCGCGATTGAATCGGTGCGCCTGAATGTTCTGGAATATATGATTAAGCCAGTGAATTTCCCGGTTTTATTGGACGCCATCAAACGTGGCATTGAACATAAACAGGCTCTGAGTAGGTTAACTTATGCGCGAAAAGAATCCGAACTCCACACCCAGAGTTTACTGAATATGGAAGAGACACTGAACGCCTTGCATTTCTCCTTGGATAAAGGAACGAGTGCCTCCCTACTTAAGGAACTTCCCTTCACCCAGAAGGCCCAACCCACATCGTCCGAGTCTTCTGTTCCATCCATGACCGACTATTTTCGTTTGCGCGAGTCGGTCTTTCATACGATTCAAGTGCTCCAGAAAACGAAGAGCGCCTTCCGATCGAAAGATCTAGCCGGTCTGCGTAAATATCTCGAAGAAGTGTTAGGTGAAACCACTGAAACACTCAAGAATCCTCAGGCTTCAACCGAAAAACCCCCTATCGAATAGAAGTCTTCCATGCGTCGGGGCCCTCTTCTCTGCCCCACGCCTGGTCATCACGCTTCTTTTCTGTTTCCTGCCTGACGGGTCAGTTCACTCGCAAGACCGACAAGTTGAGGCGCCGACTAGTCACCTCGAAGTACGCATCAGGGGGTAGACGCCACCTGTCCTTCCGCTCATTGGTGCCTGAGATCGTCTTTATTGATCCTTAGGGCGAATTCGGCCAACTGGATGGGCCAGTCTCGCCAGAAACAGAGGGTTCAATTGATGGTCATTACCAGCACTCAACCTGACCAGCACACCTGGGTCTTCGCGTTTTCTGGAAAATTGATGTTTCAATCGCGGCAGGCCTATCACACGGCGGTGAATCAGGCGGAAGCGGCTTCTCCGCGTCACATTATTTTTGATTGCACCGACCTCTCCTATATCGATAGCGCCGGGTTAGGACTTCTGACGTTGACCCATCGGAAATTGACCGGAGCAGGCATCAAGATTAGCCTGGCCAACCCTCAAGGATCGGTCAAGGAAATTCTTCTGCTCACCAGCATGGATACGAAATTCCCTTTCTATGATTCGGTTGCGGCTGCCGCACAACAATCAAAGCCCACCGCGTTTTCGTCTCGATAGGTTTTCTCCGCCAGATCATCCCAGCATAATCGCTTGGCCTTTTTCCCTTCCATTGCCTTAATGTTCCTGCACTTTTTCCTCAATTTTTAAGAGTTGCGTTCCGACAAGATCAAAAGAGGTTTGTCCAAGAGGACCGATGCTCTTGCGTGTCATCCCGATTAATTACCTTTGGTATAATCTGGCACCTTACCATGCCTTTTGTTCCCTTAGAATCCAGTACGCTTCGGCTTGGATTATTTATCAAGTTAGAAGGATCGTGGTTTAGCCATCCCTTTCCGACCAACTCGTTTAAAATCCTCGCCGCGAAAGACCTTGAAACCCTCAAGGGTCTCAAGAAAGTTCAACTGTTCGTGGATTTCGATCGGTCCGATCCTGAGTCTACGGCAACCTCAGACCCCCTAGATTCATCCCCCCTAGAACAGCCCGAACCTCAGATGGTTGATGAGTCAGTTATCGAAGCGGATGAGGATTCCTCAACCCTTGCTGACGTCGAAGAACCACTCGAAGACCCGATGCAACACAAGGTCGCTCAACATGAAGCCTTTCAAGACTATCAATCGCACCTCCAACAGGTTGAGAATCAATTCCAAGAAGTTTTGCAGGAATCCAAACAGTCTGTTCAGGACGTCGTGGCCGGGCGCCCCCGTGGGCTTCGCACCGCTCAAAAAATCGTGGGGAATCTGCAGGATTTGTTAGACGGATCAAACAACTCTCGAGCCCTGCTTAATCTCCTTGGTTCAAATGAAACAAACGATGAGTTTTTTTTCCATGCGACCAACGTCTCCTCCTTATCCATGATGGTGGGCCTCGACCTTGGCCTGAGTCGCGAGGACAACGAAAAGTTAGCTTTAGGGGCATTTTTTCATGATGTAGGCGAGCTCAAATACCCTGCCGAAACGCTGTTGCGGAAAGGCATGATGGGGCAAGGAGAATTGAAGAAATTTTTAGGTGCCCACTCGCAATATGGGGTAGAAATCGCGGAGAAAATCCCTAACTTTCCCTATGAAGCTGTCGACGTTATTCACCAACACCATGAGCGTTTAAACGGAACAGGCCAGCCCTCAGGGAAAAAAGATGCACAAATTAGTACATTTGCGAAAATTGTCATGGTTGTAGATTTTTATGATGAACTCTGCCATCATCCAGATCCTGCCCGATCATTAACCCCTTCAGAAGCACTCTCATATTTGTATGTGAAATGTCGACAGACCCTCTGGCATGATGCCATTGTCTCTTTGATTAAACAGCTAGGCGTCTACCCACCCGGTTCGTTAGTTCAGTTGAATAACCAAAAGGTCGGGATTGTCACCAGCGTCAATTTTGACAATCGTCTCCGGCCGATTATTCTGGTCTATGATGAACATGCCTCCACTGAAGAGCCAATTGTCCTCAACCTGGCGGAGGAAGACGATTCGTTAACGATTGTGGAAGCCATCCGCCCCGGCGACCTTGCCCCACACATCCGAGAATGTTTGAACCCGAGACGCATGATCAGCTACTTCCCCTCTAAGACCCCTGTCGAAGCCAGCGTCGCAGGATAAGAAGGGAAAAGTAAGGAGTGAAAAGTGAGGAGTCAGGCGTCAGGAGCCAGAAAAATTTCTTATGCTCCTTACTACTTACCCCTCCCTCCTTACTTCCTTCGATTAAAGATTTGTCTGATCCACATGAACCAGGAGACTCGTTGCGCTTCTGGAGGTTCTGGATCTGGATGGTCCACCCACAGTTCTTGATTGCCTAAATATTGTTCCCCTTCGAAAATTCGTTGTGTGCGCAGTTGGGTAAAGCCCCGCTCCTGTAACCCTTGAATGAGCCGCTGCAAGACCTCTTCTTCCGTGACAACGGATTCAACCTCGATCTGTAAGGCTTCATACCGTAGGCGCGCCCGATACGCTGTTCCCTCCATGATGACCTGAGCTTGGCGATTAAAGCCCCGCTCCCGATCATCAATCCCGGCAATGTGGTAGATGTTCGTCATAGGCGATGGTGAATCCATGGTTCTTTCCATTGTCAATGAAGGGTTTCTTGCATTTTCGAATTTTTATGCTTTCATTGGAGAGGAACAGGTTCTTATAATATCCCCTCCGTATTCCCTAGGGTTATTCTCCACCTTGCGTTATTATCCGCTTAACGATCAACACCCATCTTCACGGAAAGGGCTGATACATATATGAGTCGTAGTATTCCACGAGAATTAGCACAAAATTTCCTCAATCATACTCCCACTTGGTACAAGCTCACGATAGTCGGCTTTCTGTTGCTCAACCCGGTGCTCGTGATCACGGTTGGCCCGTTTGTGACTGGCTGGATCTTGATTTTGGAATTCATTTTTACACTGGCCATGGCGCTGAAAAGTTACCCCCTCGCACCGGGTGGCTTGTTAGCCATTGAAGCCGTCTTCCTAGGCATGACCACACCCGCCATGGTCTACCATGAAACCGTGAATAATTTCCAGGTCATCTTGCTCTTGATGTTCATGGTCGCCGGCATCTATTTCATGAAAGATCTCTTGCTCTTTCTATTCACCAAAATCATTTTGGGTGTGCAATCGAAAGTATGGTTAGGCCTTCTGTTTTCAATCATGGGGGCCTTCTTATCAGCTTTTCTAGATGCGCTGACGGTCACGGCCGTCATCATTGCTGTGGCAACAGGCTTCTATAGCATTTATCACCGAGTGGCATCTGGGAAATCCTATCATTCCTCTCATGACCATACGAGTGATCAAGAAGTTCAGGAATTGAATCGTAGCGATCTTGAAAATTTTCGTGGATTTTTACGCAATCTGATGATGCATGGGGCCGTGGGGACAGCCTTAGGAGGCGTGTGTACCTTAGTGGGTGAGCCTCAGAATCTCCTGATCGCCGATAGGGCGGATTGGGAATTCATGGAATTCCTGTTTCGAATGGCCCCGGTGACCATCCCCGTATTTTTTATGGGACTCACCACCTGTTTCATCGTCGAAAAAATGAAGTGGTTTGACTATGGATACTTACTGCCTGAACCTGTTCGTCATATTTTGGTGGAATATGAAACGGAGCAACAAAAGCGCCGAGACAACGATGATAAAGCCAAGCTGATCATTCAAGCTGTCGCAGGCATCTGGCTCATTATTGCCTTAGCCTTACATTTGGCTGAAGTTGGAATCATTGGGTTAACCGTTATTATCTTTATCACCGCATTAAACGGCATCATCGAGGAGCACCAGATTGGAGAGGCCTTTACAGAAGCGCTCCCGTTTACAGCCTTACTCGTGGTCTTTTTTGCGATTGTGGCCGTGATACAAGAGCAAAATTTGTTTGCGGGAATCATTGGCTATGGGTTGAGCTTGGATGCCACCCATCAAACCGGGATGTTCTATTTAGCCAATGGAATTTTATCTGCCATCAGTGACAATGTCTTCGTCGCCACAGTCTATATTAACGAAGTTTTCCGCGCTCTTCAGGCAGGAACCATCACACGAGAACAATTTGATCTCCTGGCTGTGGCAATTAACACCGGGACCAACATTCCTAGTGTCGCCACACCGAATGGGCAGGCCGCTTTTTTGTTTTTACTCACGTCTTCTCTGGCTCCTATCATCCGCTTGTCGTATGGACGCATGGTCTGGATGGCCTTACCCTACACGATCACGATGACGTTGGTTGGACTCATCGCTGTGTATGTCTTCCTTGAACCGGCGACGAGTTTCCTCTACGACATCAACCTGATTCAACACCATGCCATACCAGGAAGCGATACCGGAGGGTCAGCCCATCATTAAGGCGTGAGGCGTGAGGCGTGAGGCGTGAGGCGTGAGGCGTGAGGCGTGAGGCGTGAGGCGTGAGGCGTGAGGCGTGAGGCGTGAGGCGTGAGGCGTGAGGCGTGAGGCGTGAGGCGTGAGGCGTGAGGCGTGAGGCGTGAGGCGTGAGGCGTGAGGCGTGAGGCGTGAGGCGTGAGGCGTGAGGCGTGAGGCGTGAGGCGATGCAGAGTAAGCAGGGAGAAGTAAATAACCCCGCCCAAAGGGCGGGGCTTTTGAAGAAATTTAAAACAACTTCATCGAGCAATACATTTGCACAAGGCGTCGTCGAATATCTTCTCGAATAATTCGAAACAGATATTGCTAAGTCTGGGCGATGTGCCATTTCGTCTCATAACCCGTATGGTTTGTTCCTTAAGCTGACATGCGCACAGGCAATCACAACCGTGACCGGCCGCCGCGGCCGGCTGAACGTTTCCTCCCCGCCCAAAGGGCGGGGCTTCCACGTTCGTTTTAGTGAAAAGTAAACAGCGAGGAGCAAGATTGTTCGAGCACGCCTAACCCCTTACTACTTACTCCTAACATCTGGCTACTGAGCAATTGTTGCGACAGTCTTGTTGTCCGGTGTGACTCGTTCAGGATACAGCACAATTTCTACGCGGCGATTTTGGGCCCGACCTTCTTCTGAATCATTTTCTATGGCGGGTCGCGTATCCGCATATCCGGTCGCAGAAAAATCTGTAGGATTCATTCCTGTTTGCTCAATCAAAAAACGAAGCACTGTCGTCGCACGAGCCGTCGAAAGTTCCCAGTTCGTCGGGTACTGTTGTTGCAATCGACCATAAATGGGATTGTTGTCTGTGTGGCCTTCGACTTGAATATTTTTATTTGGCAAGGTAGCCAATACTTCGCCGACCTGTTTCATGATATCCAATCCCAAAGGGGTCAGGTGGGCTTCCCCTGATTGGAATAACACTTGACCAAGCATCGTTAAGACTAACCGATCTTGATGTTGAGTGACCATTAAGCTCTTTCCAAATTTTTCTTCGAGTGCTTTGGTAATGCGATCAATTTCCCTACTAACGGTTTGCACTTCACCCCTCACCCTGGCCAGTTGAGCCTCTTGTACTTCACGAGCGGTGCGTACTTCTTCAAGTTCCTTTTTTAGCCGCTCAACATGTCGCAAGCGCGCTTCTAATTTTTGCATCTCTTCTTCTAATTGATCGTTTTGTGCACGCAATTGCGAAAAGTCGCTGAGTTGCGACGCAAGCGTGGAACGCACATTCCGGAACGCTTGAGCTAAATCATCAAAATCCACTTCCCCATCGTTCATGCCAACGGAAGAATTCGCAGGCGTGGACCCCGACAATTGTCCTAGTCCGGACACCTGCGAATACAACGCTTGCAATTCTTGTTTTAATGCATGCAAATTTTTCTCTTTGACCTGTTCTTGAACCTCGACAGCCGCTTCCAATTCTTCATTGGCTTCTTGAAGTTGGACAACCGACTTATCTTTCTCACTCAATGTCTCCTCCATTTGTACGACTGCCGCTTCTTTCTGTAGAACAACCTGTTGCAGTCGTTCCATCTCTTGCGCAGAGTTTTGGCTGTTCATTTCCAACTCTTCCATCGCCCGTTCATGGGCCTGTTGGCTAAGACAGCCTACGGATATCGTACACATGACCATGACCAGTATGAGTTTGATCGTATTCATCGGCAGACTCCTTCTTCACGTAATCCCACAATTATCTCCCACCCTAAAAAAGCCAAGGCTCTATTTCTCTGGTGACTCTAAGCCGGTCTCTTCCTCATCTAGGGTGGCCGCTTCGGTTTCTTGTCTGACAGGTGACCACCCTTGGACTTCTAAACATTTTTCAATCCGGTCTTCATCCAGTCCTACCGCCCGCTGGAGTGATTGACATTCTTCCTTATCTTTTTGCAATTCTGCATCCCCTGCTCCAGGCTTTGCCCAATAGATGGTCACCGTTTGGATACACCCGAAACTAACCGTCATGGCCATGACCAAGGGCAGTAACGTTAACTCATGATTCCGCATCTGCTTGTCTCCCTCTTCTGTTTGAAATTCACATGGCTCACGGGGCCACTTGGCTTCATCCACTGAGAAAAGGGAAGAACACACATCACGTTCTCTTTGCCTCTTTTCGGTTCCCATCGGTCAATACTTGAGAGAACAAGGGAGAAAAGCCAGAATTGGTTATTAAAATCAGAAATCTTATCATAATAAGAATTATCTTCCTCCTTTTTTCCACATCAAATGGGCAAAAATGAACCCTTCGAGTCTTTCCAAGAGGGGAGAGTTTTTTGTTTTGTTACAAAAAAATCCTCTACTGGCGGCAGGGGAGATATCCCTTTGTCACGACAAACAAAGAAAAGGGGTAATGCGTTTTAGGGCTTGGTGATAAGAGCAGGAAGAAGAGGAGATTGGTGCACCCCTATTTGTTGGACAAGATGGGTCACACTGGCATCCATCATTTCCATCAACGGACCGGGATAGAGACCGACCCAGAAAACAATAACGGCTAACGGGATCACTGTTGCCATTTCTCGTGGACCAATGTCTTGAAGCATGGAGGCAGCTTTCGTATTCGGTTGCCCCAAGGCGACACGCTGCAACATCCAGAGCATATACGCGGCCGCCAGGACAATGCCGACCATGGCCAGCAGCACTTTGACGAAACTTTCTGAGGATGTCCCAACGAGTACCAAGAATTCACCGATAAAATTACAGGTGCTTGGGAGACCGAATGATGCCACGGAAAAGAGAAAAAACAACGTCACAAAACGGGGCATGGTTTTGTAGAGACCGCCATAATCACTAATTGATCGACTATGGGTGCGTTCGTACAACTGCCCAACCGCCAAAAACAAGGCACCGGTGGTAATGCCATGATTAAACATCTGCAGAACCGCGCCTTGAATGCCTTGGGTATTGAAGACAAAAATCCCAAGAGTGACAAACCCCATGTGAGACACGGACGAATAGGCCACCAGTTTTTTGATATCAGTCTGCGCCAACGCCATATATCCACCATAGATTATCGCCGCAATCGATAGCCATAATATGAACGGGGCAAATTGTGCTGAAGCCTCTGGGAATATCGGCAAGCAAAAACGCAAAAATCCATACCCGCCCATTTTCAATAATACGCCGGCAAGGATCACACTCCCTGCAGTTGGGGCTTCAGAATGCGCATCCGGCAACCAGGTATGAAAGGGCAGCATCGGCATCTTTATCGCAAAGGCTAGAAAGAAGGCGAGAAAGAGCCAAGGTCCGGCAGTAGAATTTAAGGCGTGGCTTGACAACGCCACGATGTCGAAGGTGTGTCCTCCTTCCATATACAGTCCCAATATTCCAAGTAACAGAAAAAGACTTCCCGCAAAACTGTATAGGACAAACTTGAGGCTGGCTGCGCTTCGATTTGGACCTCCCCATTCCACCATCAAAAAATAGATGCCGACCATCGTGAGTTCCCAGGCGGTATAGAAAAGCAATAAATCCAAAGCCACAAACACCCCAAGTGACGCGGCCTCTACCAAGAGGATCAGGATCATGAACATTCTTGTCTTGGAGGTGATTGCGGTCCAAGAACAGAGGACGGCAAGGGGAAAAAGCAGGGTTGTCAGGAGGACAAGTAGAAGACTGATACCATCGACCCCAACGGCATACTGAACCTTCAAGGTCGGCATCAATTCGAATCGCTCGACGAATTGCATGTCGGCCTTTGTAAAGTCGAAGCCAGCCCACATAATCAGGGATAGGACAAAGGTGAGCAGGGTACTGGCCAAAGCGACTTGGTTGGCAATCTCGCGATCGCGGATACACAACAGGACTCCAATCCCCAGAAGGGGAATCCCAATCAGCCAACTCAGAAGATGATCAGAAAAAATTGAAGCCATCATAACTCGAATCTCATCAGACGGTGAAAATCCTCATGCTTAAACAAGCCAATACAGAATACCCATGGTGAACACGAACCCAAATATCAGGACAAGAATATTCTGCCCTACCAAACGAGGCTCGACAGTCATCAATAACTCGCCCACCCTGGTAGCATGGTGGCCGAGGTTTTTTATCAACTGTTTGATCCCCATCTCATCCACTCGATGAGAGAGCCACTGAGCTAACCGTAATGTGGGATGAACAACATAGGCATCGTAGATTTCATCAACATAAAACTTATTCCAAAACAGGATATACAACCGGGTCATCCGACTGGCTACACTAGAGACTTGCTGACGAGGCCGAACATGGACTGAGTAGGCAAAGGCCCAACCAGCTATAGCCACTCCGATAGGAACCAGGATCCAAACGGAGAAGCTGGGTTCAATTGTGGCTTCACCAACCGCCATAGGGCGTATCGCTACTGCTGGAGCAAGAAAGTTGGCGAACCACTTCCACAACACCATCAACAATCCACCTACCAGGACGGTTGCGAACACAAGCCCAACCAAAATTGATCCATTGACGAACTGAGGTTGAATATCTTGCTTCCCTGACGCAGGCCAATACGTCTTGGGGCCGTGAACAAATAATGAAGTGATGCTTCGGAAGAGATAGTTCGCGGTGACAAAAATTGTGATGAGGCCGATGATCCAAAATCCAATTTTGGCAGAAGTGAAACCCGTGACCCCCCACAACTGTTCATAGGGTCCAGAGAACAGAATAAATGGAGGGATGCACGATAAGATCAGGGCTCCCCCGTACAGAGGCCACATTCCCTGGGGCTTGTGATGTTCTTTTTCATTTCCGTGATGACCGGGTTCCACAGATTGAAGGGCATTGCCGGTAGAGAGAAAAAAGAACGCTTTGTAACAGCCATGCGCCAAAAGGTGAAAAATAGCTACGACAAACGCGCCTAAGCCGCAGGCCATTATCATGAACCCAATTTGACTGATCGTGGAATACGCCAAAATCTTTTTAATGTCAGACTGGGTCAGGGAAACGATGCCAGCGAATAGCGCGGTAGTCGCACCAATAATCGCAATCATCGTCATGGTCACCGGAGCAAGAACCAGTAAGGGACTTAGGCGAACCAATAGAAACGGCCCGGCGCTCACCATAGTCGCAGCATGAATGAGGGCTGAAACCGGAGTGGGTGCTTCCATGGCATAAGGCAACCACACATGAAACGGGACTTGTGCTGACTTCCCCATGGCACCCATAAAAAAACTAAATGTGATGAGGGTGACGGATCGGATGGGGAGGTCCAGTCCCAACCACCCCAATACATTAATGGTATGGTCCGACATGGTTGGGGCTAGTTGGAGAATTTGAGGGATATCCAATGTTCCAAACGTCGCAAACGTGAGAATCACGCCAAAGCCAAAACCAACATCAGCCACCGCGTTGACCAAAAAAGCTTTGGTTGCTGCGTAACAGGCAGAGGGGCGTCCCGACGAATGAGAAATCAGCAGATAGGAACACAACCCCATGACTTCCCAAAAGACAAAGAGCATGAGCAAGTTTCGGCTCATCACCAACATCAGCATGGCAAAGGTAAATAGTGAGATGACCGCGAAGAATCGACTGTAGCGTGGGTCGCCAATCATGTACCGGGATGAGTAGACATGCACGACACCACTGACCCCAGACACGAGTAGAAGCAACAGAACTGTCAGTTGGTCGATATACAACCCTAACTCGACTGTGAGTGAGCCCGATTGCAGTAGGGTATAGAGGGGCAATTCAATTGGCCCCGTCTGTAGGACCTGCACAAAAGCCAGCACAGACAGGATACAAGAAACTAGAATAGCGGGGATCGCGACCCGGTGGCTGTCACCTTTTAACCATTGGCCACCAAAGCAGATGATCAAAAACGCGAGAAGAGGAAGAAGGGGAATAAGGAGATAGACCATCACGATGCCGACTCACTCAACCAGGTGATCACTTAAAAACCTTTTGGAATAGCGGATTCTAAAATCATTCCAATCACGAAATCACTTCCCAAACCCAGAGCGAGAATTCCAACGGTCAGGGTGCCTAAGCTTAGCCGAATGGAAACTGGTGTTTCCGTAAAAGAAGATTCAGAGCCTTCGGGAGATTCCGCCCAGACCCTTTGAAACACTCGAAAAAAATAGCCCGCCGTCAGAAGACTCGAAACCAAAATAGCTACCACCGCGAGATACTTCTCAGCTTCCAACGCACCCACGATCAAATACCATTTTCCAAAAAATCCCGCCGTTGGAGGAATGCCGATCATGGACAACGCCGCAACAATCAGCGCAGCCAACACCCAAGGCATGTTGGATCGCAAACGAACAAGGTCCGTAATGGTTCTCGCGCCACACTGATAGATGGCGGCACCGGCGATGCCAAAGAGAGAAGCCTTCATCAATGCGTCTGTCACTAGGTAAAACAAACTTCCCGCAAAACCTGTTTGAGTTCCCAAGCTGAAGCCCATCACAAATATTCCCATAGAGGAGACACTGGAATACGCCAACATGCGTTTGAAATTTTCTTGCGACAAAGCAAGAAATGCGCCAGCAACTGCTGCGATTGCACCGACCCAACCTAATACCGCCATGATCGGGATCTGCACACTCACGGTGCCAATCCCAAAAATCCAAAAGGAAATGCGAACCAGGGCATACAAAGGCACCTTCGTGACGATTGAAGCAATAAGCGGGCTGGAGGCATCCGGTGCGTGGGTATAAGCATCCGGCAACCATCCGTGAAGAGGAAATAGACCCATCTTGATTCCCAAACCCAATACAATGAACAACAATCCTGTGAGCACCGCGCGAGAGTCCAGCACGTCAGGAAGGCGAGTGGCCAGGTCGGCCATGTTGAGCGTCCCAGTCGCTGCGTACAAATACCCGACGCCCAATAAATAGAGCGATGCACCTATGGTTCCAAGAATCAGATATCGAAAAGCCGAAAGGAGGGAACGTCCCCCAGTGACACCTACCAGCACATAACTCGCGAGTGAGCCGATTTCTAAAAAGACAAATAAATTAAACAGGTCCCCTGTCAACACCATCCCACCCAATGCGGCAACGAGGAGGAGGGACAGACTATAAAAAGGAATCACCCGACCGGGTAATTCCCTTTGGACAAAGGGTCCCGCATGAACAAGGGCAATGAGTGCGACCACACTCACGACGATCATGAGCAGGCCACTCAAACCATCCACGACCCACTCAATCCCAATCGGCGGAGCCCATCCTCCAAAGGCATAAGACAGAGGGCCAGAGGACACGACCTCATCAAATGTCACAAGAGACACCAAACTCAGAAGAAGTAAGGCCCCAAGGGCAATGGGGCGACAGAGTTTCGTGTTGCTGAGGCCAAGAACCGGAATCACAATAGCCGCAAAAAATGGGATGACGAACAATAAACCGGGCAAGTGGCTTGTCATGGCAACTTTTCGAGGATCTGATCTTCTTCTAAGGTGTGATATTGTCGGTAGAGGGCAATGACCATAGCCAGAGAAACACCCAAGGTACTCACCCCAACTACAATCGCGGTGAGCATCAACACATGGGGCAAAGGATTGGCATAGGTTTCTGGAGGAAGGGCAGTTGCGGAGGGCAACAGAATAGGGATCGTGCTGTTATTTTTTACGGCTAAGGTGATGAAAAACAAAATGATGCTAGTTTGCAGGATGTACATGCCTATAAGTTTTTTCACCAAGTTATTGTGAAGCACCATGATATAGAGGCCTATCAGGAATAAAATGATAAAGGCCACAAAGTTTGGGCGGTTCAGAAGGATCTCAGTCATGACGTCCTTCCTCTCCACGCAAACTGTAAAAAATCGAAACGGCTGTGGCAGCCACCGTCACCGTGACTCCGATTTCAATTCCTAATATACCCCAATGTCTTCGTGCGGAGGCTTCCATGCCGGGGATTGGCAGTTCCGCATAATTTAAATATTCGTGTCCCAAAAGGAGAGGAAGCAGGCCGATCCCTGCGTAAATCAAGATGCCGATCCCGCCCCAAAAAATCGCTCGGCTCTCTAATACGGCATGGGAGTTCTGAATGCCAAAGGCAAGGACATGTAAAATGATACTTGCTCCAAATAACGTGCCGGCCTGGAATCCACCTCCAGGACTATCATGACCATGAATAAGCACATAGAAGGCAAACAGCTGGATGATGGGCACGAACACCCGAGCAAGAGTTTGGACAATCACGCTGTCATGAGGCCGAATCATCTCGTCTCCTTCTGAGTAACATCCAGCATGCCAGACCTGCCGTAAAGATCACGGTGGTTTCGCCTAAGGTGTCGAATCCGCGGTAGTCAGCCAATACTGCGGTGACAACATTTGGCGTATCAGTCTCTTCCAAGCTTTTACTCAAATAGACGGGGGAAATATGGGCATTCGGAGGGGAGTTCGGATCCCCCACAACCGGCAAATCCACAGATCCGAAAAGAAGGAGAAAGCCAAGGAGCCCAACACTCACCAGGACAACGATTCGAGTCCGAGGTTGTTCTCTGCCTTCTTCTTGATGAGAGGTCGAAAAGAGAGCGACCAAAAAAAATACGGTAGAAAGCCCAGCGCCAACGACCGCTTCCGTGAACGCCACATCCACGGCGCCACTACCGGCCCAAAGCAGGGCGAGGAAAAAACTATAGGCTGCAAGAATTAAAACCCCTCCGAAGAGATCATGGATCGCCACGGCTCCTAACGCTGTCACGACCGCCAGGAGCAGAAGGAGATAGTCGTCAAAGGCGCTCACGTCTGCTCCTTTGTCCAGGGCTTGATCCCTGTCCGCAATGCCGCTCTTAAGATCGCATGGGAAGTGACAGGATTGAGATGCCAAAGAGCCAGGAGAATCAACAGAGTTTTCACATCAGTAAGGGCTAACCCTTGATACAAGGCCACTCCGGACAATGTAAAAAAGATCCCAAGGGTATCGGCAACGCCCAACGCATGAGAACGAGAAAACACATCAGGCAATCGAATCATTCCAATCGCCGCCACGGTTAAAAAAAAGAGCCCCATACAAATCAAGATGGCGTCGAGGCTCAACATTCTGGCGTTCCCTTGTGTTCTAAATACTTGGCCACGGACAAGCCCCCCACAATATTGAGCACTGCATATCCAAGAGCAATATCCACAAACATTTCCAATCGCTCGTTGAGAGTTCCCAAAATGGTCAGCAAAATAATCGCCTTTGTCGAAATTCCATTGAGTCCGAGAATACGGTCATAGACCGTAGGCCCTCGAAAGACACGAAACATATACACAAGAATGAGAATCGAAATGACCAGAAACGCAAAATGGTAAACCGTAAACATTAGGCTTGTGTCCTTGATTGAAAGACTTGGGCAATTTTGCTTTCCATGACCCCTGCGGTGAGATCATCAGAAGAACTCTCATCCAACGCATGAACCACAAGCTCGTTGGAGGACACTTCAGTCGTTACCGTTCCCGGAGTCAGCGTAATGGAATTGCCCAACAACACCACTGCATGGTTGTTGCCAAGTTTCGTGGGGTACCGAATGAGTTTGGGATTGATCGGGAGCTGAGGATGAAGAACCACTTTGGTTACGTGAAGACTACTTTTCACGATTTGCCAAAATAACCACGGCGCATAAAGGATAAGACGAACAAGAGGAATCGGAGGTTCATCTAAATGCCGAGGCTCGGTATTAAACCACGCAATCGCCGCAGCCCCCAGAAATCCCACTGAGAGGTGGAACACATCAAACTTCCCAGAAAGCAACACCCAAAGCCCAAATAAACCTATAGTCTTTAGAATAAGGGTTCTAGTAGACATAGCGCTCGTTACTTAACCGATGGCAGATACAGCTTCCCATGTGGCATCAGGGTTATACCGATGAAACTCAAACGTGTTGGGATCTAAGGCAATAAGATTGAGCCATTGGTTATGGAACATTTGCTGAAGGATCGCATGCTTTTGAATGACAGATGAAATGACACTCGGGGTGTGTTCTATAATAGCCAGCAGCCGAACCGGTTCGTGGTAATGCGCATCACCGTTGTTGACGGTCTGCAAGGGAAAGCCCATTTGTAAATCGCTTTGGCTTCCCAACATCATCCCTACCCCACCCACCACATTGTGCAGAACCTTACTCCCACTGCCATAGACCCATGGGTCAACCGCCGAGAAATAATAGCCCAGATTAATCCACTCTCCGACAATCAACGGCGCTGTCATGATTTTTTCGAGAATGGCACCTTGGGGATCGGCAATCGGATCATAGGAATGTAAAAAGACACGGCCTCCCAAATCCAACCCTTTGGTGAGCTTTCGTCTTCCAATTAAAAAGGAAGCATTTCCGGCTAATCCCCATTCCGGCCGAGGGTTGGCCCAATCGCAGCTACGTTCCTCCACATGAGCAAAGGCTTTTTCTGGAGAAATCTCTTTCGGAGCGCTTGGGATGCGACGGCACCGTTCCAGAGCCTGATTGGCTCCGGCTTCTTCGAGATCCTTGCTCAACACTTGTAAATCTTCTCTGTGTGTTTCCGGAAATTCTTCCAGATCGTAAAATGTGACCCGATCAGTGGTGGTGTTGTGCTTGCCCGGAAGAAACCTGGTGTCATCAGGAATGGGTAATCCCTTCTCTTTGAGGATGCGACGAACTTCTGGCTCGTTGGCCATTGCGGCAAAGACACGTGCGTTCGCATCCCCTGGAGCTCCACCGCACGCGCCACAATCCAATGCTCCAAAATAGGGATTGTTGTCGGTCTCACTGCCATGCCCGCACAAACAGACAAAACGACCGTAATTTTGCGTGAGCCCCATGGCCCGAAGCCCATTTTCAATAAAGGTGGCCCGTTCCGTGAGAGAGAATCCTTGAGCCAAACCAGAAGGAATACCTTCGGCTTGGACATCTCCTACGCTTGGGTTTGGTAAATCCGAGGGTACCGAAACTGAGATCTGTGTCGGAACCGTATGCGTAAACCAACCTTCAATAGTCGAGGTGATCGCATGAAAGGGTTTTTGGAGCAGTGTTTTACCGACTAAACCCAAACTAAAAAAGAAACCCAGCACATCAATCACCATCATCGATCCGATGGGGTTATGTTTCAGATCGTGAAAGAGATGGTGTCCCAGCTGATACCAGCGAGTACCTGAGGAATATTTTTGTAACGAAGGAACTTCTCCCGGTCGAGGCATCTCCGTGACAGCATGGTTGGGAGTCAGTAACACCGGGCATAAGAAGGACCGTTCATCGCTATCAAAAGCTTGATGACTAATGGGAATACCAAAGAACCCCGCAAACCCAAAAGTCTCATAGGGGCCTTGGGCTTCAATATGGCGGCGGAACGATTCGGAACGTACATCGATACAAAACACCAGTTGTGCTCGTGGGCGAGCTTCCCATGCCGGTACCGTCCCACGATGGGCTGAGAGTTTTCCTAATATCTCTTCTCGAAAGACCTCTTCATACGCCTCAAGCCATACCGAACTATGCTGGTCAGAAGGAAAATCATTAATCCAACGCAACAAAGCCTGGGCATCGGAAGGCAATAAATCTTGTACCTCTATTGGGGACACTTCAAGGAACTGGACAAGATGAAACAATCGCCAAGCATCGCGGCATATTACCTGTTTGGCTTGATCAACTGAATGCGGCACACTCCCTATTCGATTACGATATTCTTCGGGTCGATCATTCCAGTACGCGGTCAGCGCAGGAACCGTTCCGTCAATCACCCACTCTCGCTGGCAAGCGACTTGAGTCAACTCCACTTCATAGAACATCCGCACCGCAAGGTATTGTGTCGTATCAATAGGATGCTTGCGTTGCGCATGATACGTTGGATGTTCCCCAAGCCACCGAATGTACCGCGTCCAGCCAGGTAATAATGATAATTGCCTTGACAGATAATCTTTCCATTGCTCTTGTGGGACTCCGAGATGGTGCAAGCTCCATGAGACGGAATCCTCGGGGTCGGCTGGAAGATCATTGATTTTTTGAGTGAAGTCTTTAATCCCCAGAAGCTTTCCTGAGTAACCTTGTTGAGCCAGTTGTCGCCAAGCTTGATAAAAGCCTTCTTGTCGTTGAGGCATTTCCCAACCAGCTAACCCTTCATCGACAAATCCTGCTACCCATTTGATGATTTGACTATTAATTTGTTCAACCAATCCGATATCCGTTAATGAATCCACCCAATCACTGATGGTTCGCTGATCCGGCAAGGCAATGTTGACAGAAGTTTGTGGGCCCTCTGAAACGCTTAGATTGGGATTCTCAAATGCCTGATGACCAGAACGAGAATCAGACAGCCCTAAAACCGTCAATGTACTTTTCCACAGATTCGCAAGATAGGCTTCCTCAGGATAATCTCGACATTGTTCGCACTCCTGAATCGTTCGTTCAATGATTCGTTTTCGGGATTCCTCGGAAAGATCTTTGCGAAATTGCTTAATGGCTCTACCACCACTGATTTCCCACTCCAGCAAGGAGGGCGGTAGATCTTCGAAACCAAAAAGGACGTGCAACTTCCAAACATCATGAGCTGTAACCTGATGATTGCCTACTTGGATAGAAGCCTGTTTTTCTTGACGAGGCCCGACTCTCACAAAAGCCCTCTTAAGGCTTTCCGGGGTAATTCGACCATCTCGATAAAACTGACGGTACGCTTCATTAGAGAGATACCCATTTCCACCAAGAAGGTGCTTCCCTTTTCGAACAGCCTGGTCAAACGGCAGATATTCCAACCCGTGAATGGGATTTTGCGCGACCATAGTTCGCATGGGCCAAAACGGTGCAATCGGCTCACTGGCCTCTTGGATCACGTGACGGAGCTGTTCCCGTTCTTCTTGGGTCAAGGGCTGAAACCCTTGCAGCATCGATTCAGAAGGCATGCCACCTCCGGGTGTTTACGTTGTTCACGACAAAGAAACTCTTTATACTTGTTTCCCGCATCACATTCACACACCATTCTGAAATCATGCAAAACGGACGAACCAAAGGCGAGGCTGAAACAGAAATCCGTAATGCCATTATTAAATTTGAGCAAGAATTTATGGGTCGTGGCCCCATGGATGTCAAAGCCTTTATTATCCGCGACCTCGTTCTCGTTCGATTGAAAGGCGTCCTCACCCAGGCAGAGCGTCAATTGGCCAAGAGTGAAAATGGGGTGGATATGGTGAAGGCCATGCGTCAAAATCTCATTACCCAAGGCCGTGAAAAACTGTGCACACAATTGACTGAAATTACAGATGCGACCGTCGTCGGGTTATTTACTGACATCGATGTCCGCATTGGGGAACGAATCATTGTGTTTTCATTGGACCAGGATCTCGAATCAAAGTTTCTTTAACAACCCTCAAAATTTCTAGATTTCACGACGACTTTCCTTTGGGAGTTTATGCCCTTCGCTTCCCTCTTATGACGTTCCTCATTTCCTTGCCTTTTTCCTCGCAGCTGCGGGATGATTGGATAAGGGCTGATGCTCATCCAATCCTGCAATCACTAAGGTAGAACCATTTTCCTGAAACGACTTTTTCATTTCTTGAAGTTTCGCCATGACGGTGTGATCCACTAGAAGTGTTTCCGATAAATCGAGGACAACGTGTGGCTCCGTCATTAAGGGCTCCAACGTCTTCTTCAGACCAATCCATGTACTAAAAATTGCCGCATCTTTGACTCGGACCACAACTCCGTCTTTCTCCTGTCGTTCCACTACCAGTTGTGTCTTCAGTAATGACTTTAGAGGCGCACCATTCTTCAGGTGCATCACAAAATTGACACAGATACCAATCGCAATACCCATCAGTAAGTCAGTCGCTAAGACACCGATAATGGTGGACACAAAAATAATGAATTGCTCACGACCCACGTACCACAACCGAATAAATTCATGGGGTGACGCTAAGCGAAATCCCGTAAACACTAACATCGCTCCAAGCGCTGCAAGGGGAATTTGATTAATGAGGCCGGGGAGAAGCGCAACAAATCCCAACAAAAACACACCATGAAACATATTGGCAAATCGAGTTCTTCCACCATTATCAATATTCGCTTTACTCCGAACGATTTCTGAGATCATGGGAAGACCACCGACAAACGCCGCAAGGGTATTCCCCATTCCGACCGCCAGCATGTCTTGATCATGATTCGTTTTTCTTTTCCAAGGATCAATTTCATCAATGGCCTTCGCACTTAAGAGGGATTCGATACTGCCAATCAGCGCAAACATCACGACATATTTGATGCCTATTGCAGTGCCAACGCCTGAAAAATCTGGGAATGTCACTGCATGGAACATATTCTCTGGCACCGCAACCAAAAAATCTTTCCCCAATGGATAATCATGGTTACCAAAGGAATAGATCTGCTCATGGCCAAAGTTGAAATACAGACTCAAAGGAACGCTGACAGCTAAGACAACCAGAGGGGCAGGGATCATCTTGAGGCTCGAATTCTTTATTAGGGGAAAACCAAACATGATAATCAGACTAATGATCCCAATGAGACCTACTAAAGGATTCATGTTCAAGATGAAATACGGAATGTTGCCGAGAAGTTCTAGCGGCGTTCCTTCAGAACTTAATCCCATTGCCACGGGAAACTGCTTGGCCATAATGATGACCCCAATCGCTGAAAGGAGGCCATGCACAGCAGAAGTTGGGAAGAACTCTCCGAGAATTCCCGCACGAAAGACTCCAAACAAAATTTGGACTACCCCTGCCGCAACACCAACGCCAAGTGCCAAGCGATAAGCCTGAACATCTGCAGCAGGATCTTTCCCGCCAGTAAACCCAAACTCCATGACGCATCCAATAGCAATCACGATGAGTCCAGCCGCAGGCCCTTTGATCGTGAGTTCGGAGTTACTGAAGAATGTGGCTAGCATTCCTCCGATAATGGCAGTAAAGATTCCTGAAATCGCGGGATAGCCGCAGGCCAACGAAATGCCCAGACAGAGCGGAAGGGCAATCAAAAAAACTAAAAACCCGGAAAGCATGTCTGCTTGCCAGTTTTTAGGGAGATCAGAAAGCTGCCCTCTTGGTATTTCCATCAGATCTTTAT
This sequence comes from Nitrospirales bacterium, assembly GCA_965248225.1. Lineage (GTDB taxonomy): Bacteria > Nitrospirota > Nitrospiria > Nitrospirales > UBA8639 > Nitrospira_E. The sequence continues at coordinate 14,840 of CBDFIV010000015.1, read as the reverse complement.
TCATGATCTTAGAAAACAAATGGATCTAGAAACCTGTACCTATGTTAATTCTGAACTTCGGCAAGTCAACTGTGGGGCCATCTACCTGCACACTGTTTCAACCCCATCTTGTCCCAATAAGTTGACACAACAAAGCCGGTCATGGTTTCGGAACTCATATCCAGAACCACAGACCGGCTTGTACTGAAACCAACCACTCATGCAAAGAGAGTCGGGCACCCTACAAATTGGCCAAAACGATTGTAAAGAGAAGTGAAGTTCGTGAAGGCTCTCAATAACAGATTGTCAGCCTTCCGCCCTTCTCAATAACTGGCAGGGAGATATACCAAGACAGAATGGGAGATCTCAAGGAAATTTCAAAAAATTCCCTTAAAAACATTGAACTTATGAATTTTCAATTACGTATAAATACGTTATTGAATGTATGGAGAAGAATTTTTTGAGAAAAGAAGGGGAAATCTGAAGATCGAGATAGGCAAGGAACACGTATTACGGATTGATCCCCTGCCTAAAGCAGAGAAAGAATCAGAAGTGTTATCCGAAAAAATTAAAGGCAACCATTATAGCCACTACCGCAATCATGGCTAAGTCAAAAATAGGATCCATTCTGTTCTCCTTAACAATAAGATCAAATCGATAATTGTTAAGAAAATGCAAACAACATTCCCCAACAGCACTCATTCACCTACTACCTCATAACATATTGAATTATTGTCTTATTTTTACTTATTCCCCATCGAATTGAGTTGTTGGAAAATCAAAGATGAACGCCATGAGAGCGATTTCGCTCTGCGACAGACGTGCGGATCCGCACAAACAGAGGAAAAAATTCAACCGGCTTATCGCCAAGGCCTGGTGTCAGGATGGAACCTTGACTTTCCCCTGAATTGCCTTATCTTATTACCTATGACGCAACCACGCCCCCTTACTCATGATGAAAAGAAAGCCTCGGAAGCCGCCTTTAGCGGATTACCGCAAGATGCCAATTGGACCGATGCAGCCAAATCGGTGTATGAAGGCATTATTCACGCTCTGGGTCAGGACCCTTCTGGACTCGAGGCTTCAGATGAGGCCGCACTCCCGACACTGATCGAGGAACCAGATGGTTCATCCCCAAAGGATATCGTAGAATTTCCAACCTCTGATTCAGTGACCCCTCAAGAAATTTCGCCTGAACTGAAGCAGCTCACGATTCGATTGCGACGAGAAGCGGTGGAATCCGGGATCCTTAAAGATGTGACGCCACTTGCGCAAAGCCTCGGACTGGATTTTTGTGTCGCCGTGACCAACCCCTTCTGGGAGCAGTACATCACGTCCTCTCCAGAATTCACCGAAGAACGCATTCATTCGCGCTTGCGTGACACCTTGGTGGCCGTGCGACTTCGCCTCGCCAGTCTTAAGGAAGCCATTCCCCTGGTCGATGTACCGGTGCTCTTAGAATTTGATCCAGAACCTACCCCACAGCTCTGCCTCACCTTCGCGTTATTCCACAAAGATCCCGTTGACGGGAATTGTCTCCTCTTGATCCACCCGGGCGAAGTCTTTGCCACCCGTCAATCCTTCGAAAATAACTAACGATTCCGCCTCGTTCCCTTTCCGCTAAATAGCCTCATTCGCTCAAAACTGGCCCCCGGCATCTCTCCACCTCCTACCTATCCATGCCTGTCATTATGAGACCGGTAGCCTGGTTTGCCAACCCAGCAGGTATCCACCTGAGACCTACTGAATAGGAGCGCCCGACGGGGATGTTCAATTAAGTCAGTCTTTCCCTGAGCGGTTTAATCTCGGGCCTAATGTGCTACAACATCAACCTGCCATGTGCATTGAGACGGAGCGTCAGATAACCCAAGGATAAAATATTCTGAATATTCAACCGCCACCTTTGACTGAACCACCCTCCAATCCACTTGGAGGGAAAACGTTAATCGTCGATCCCAATCAACCTGGTGGATTTGCCCTCCCCAGCGAAGCCCTAAACCAGGCTGACGCCAACGATCAAATTTTTATCCACCCTGGGACGTATGAAGACCGACTGGTTATCACCGAACGACCGATTTATCTCATCGGTGCCGGTCGCGATCAGGTCACAATTTTTAGTCGACGGAGTGGGCCTTGCTATCTACAACGAGTTTCGGGCGGGCAAATGAGCGGTATCACATTTCGTTATGTCGGTAGTGACCAACATTCAGCTATGAATATTTTGGATTCGACCTGTACGATTTCCCAATGCCGCGTCACAGAGGGCCTGTTGTCTGGGGTGGTGATCTACGGACCGGACTGTCGCCCAACCTTCATTGGCAATGAAATTTGTTATAACAGGGAGTCGGGAATTTTTTCGTTTGCCGGAGCTCAGCCCTATCTGCGGGAGAATGAGTGCTTTGGCAATCATCACTTTGGGATAGCTGCGCGTGACGAGCACACGCGACCAGATATCATCAACAACGTCTCTCGAGACAATATGCTGAGTGGGCTTCTCCTTTTTTCTCAAGCCCAAGCCCTTATCCTCGACAATACGTTTGAGAAGAATACCCATTGGGGAGCCGTACTCACTCCAGATTCTAAGCCCTCCCCACAGGCAGAAGAGCTATCACAGTCCAATACCTTCACAAACAACCCGCATGGGCACTTCACCATCACCGACAAACCCCTAAGCGATATTGGCCGTTAGACCTGGCCCAAAAATCTCCCAACTACCTCAAATTTCAATCAACATCAGGGTCTAGAGGGAATGATCAAAAAAGTCCGTTCAGCAAGGCCTCGGCTAATTTCAGGTGCGGAGCGTACCCTTCGTACGTGAGCACAGGAATTTGACGACCTGCCTGCGCGAAGCCGCTCCGGCGAAGGCAGGGAACGCCGCTGGCGGCTTTTTTCATCATTCCCTTCGTATGAGGTGCTGGGGAAAGGATCCCTGTGATAAGGTTCATGTCTTTCCGAAATCTTAGGAGAGCGTTACTCAATGAATGACAATCTGTGGCTTCAAGTGAATGCTGTTTTTGGCAGCTTGGCGGTGACTGTGGGGCTCTGGCTGTTAATTGGTGCCTTACCCATACCAATTGGAATCGCCATGGGCATTGGGCTAGCAATTTTACTGGCCTGGAAATGCCCATCCATCGGATATATTTGGGCAATTTGCACCTTATTATTAGGAGTCGAAAGCATGGCCTGGGCCATGATGCAAGTGACGGACCTCCAAAAACTTGGACGTGAGCCCACAATGGAGGAAATGGAAAATATTTTTCCTGCGGTGATACTTGGTCTCTTCTCAGGAGTGTTTTGGCTGACATTTGCCTAAAACACCACGGCCTCTCTCCCAAACTGTTGATCATAGGCCTGTTGAATCGTTTCGAAGACGTTGTTGGGTGTCTTCTAAATGAAATGTCTTGATCAGAAAAATCGTTCGGTTCTTTTTGAGACGCCCTGGTTTCCGCGAACTCAACGGCCCTAACACCATGGGCAATTCCGAGCACTCCATGACTCCCTCTTGAAGCAAAGCCCCACCCACCCCTGCTTCTTTCAACTGCTGGCCCAGGAAATCGACCACCCGTTGTACGCGAAGCGCCTGCGCCCCAGTGACCACTAACAACAGAAGATGCGCCGCTGGTGGATAGGCTAACGCTTCACGCAAATCTAATTCCTGCTGATAGAACACCTGAGGATCATGTTGGATCATGGCCTGAAACACATGATGATCGGGCATACGTGTTTGCAGAAACACCTCCCCAGGTGGCTCGTCCGTTTTCGGATGCGATTGGACCAATTCTACAGCTTTCGAAAAAAGAAGAAATGTGCGCTCGGCCGAACGAAAATCAGGGAGATGCAACCCAAGATCAGCTTGGGGAAACGCCACCAACGTTGCAGAGGGAAGATCGGATTGATGAAATAAGAATTCTGTCCCAATGAGAAGATGAATGTCCCCCTGACGAAATTCCCCCAACACCAGTCGACAGGCTTCTGCTGTTTTTACCTGATCCCGATCAAACCGGAAGAGGCTCTGCGACGGGAAGAGTGCAGTGAGTTCTTCCTCAAGCCGTTGGGTGCCCATTCCAGAGAATCGAAACACCGTTCCCATACAGGACGCGCATGTTTCCGGCGTTGGATAATTCGTTCCGCAATAGGAGCAAAGCAACCGAGAGGGTCGCTGGAATAGCCGAAGCGTGACACCACACCGCTCACACGTTGGCGCTTGCCCACAATCTCGACAAATGAGGGAGTGAGAAAATCCTTTTCGATTGAGGATGAGAATCGCCTGTTGTCCTTCGATGAAAACCTGTGTCAGTCGTTCAATCAAAGGTGGTGAGAGAAGGACTCCTGAAGCATAGTCTCGCATGTCGAGCAGGTGTATAGCCGGGTTGTTGGGGCTCGGTACCTGGGTGTCGGGGATCTGATCGCGAAACGCAGAATAGGTTTCTAAGGAAGGGCAGGATGAGCCGTACACCACCAAGGATTGTTCAATGGCTCCCCGCATCCCTGCCACTTCACGTGCATGGTAATAGGGCAGATGTTCATCCTTAAAGGATGGGTCTTCTTCCTGATCCACCCAAATCAGACCAAGATCCAGAAGAGGGAGAAACAACGCGGATCGCGTTCCTACCACAAGTTGAACCCGGCCCTGTCGAATTCTTTCCCAACATTCCGCTCGTGCAGGAGTCGACAAGTGCCCGTGGTACACGTCCACCGATTCGCTCAAGACTCCTCGTAGATGATTGGCGACCGCTTCAACTTGTTGCACTTCCGGAAGGAGAAGCAATACTCGCCTCCCTTGTTGGAACACATATGATGCGAGCTGTTGAATAACGTGGACTCGTTCATGATCAGTCCCGATGACCATCTGTTTCTGAAACGTTCCTGCACAACTTTTTTTTGCCAATTCATCGGCAATGACTTTCATTTTTTCCGAAAGAATCGGTTGCTTCGATGGAACTCGTGAGGCCTGACTCACCTGTTGTTCAAAGAGATCACCCACCACACCATAATGTGAAGTGGGCATTGCGACGGGACGAGGGGAAGTATCTCTCTGTGGTTTGGCTGCAACCCTAGAGGGCAGCGTGGAACGTTCCTCAATCCACCCCTTTCTTTTTAGCTTGGTCACCAGAGTCCCGGCCTTCGGCAGCATTCGAAGGAGTGCTGATCGGAGCACGCCGTTTGATCCTCGTGATAACTTCTGTAACACCACTTGGTCTTCCCCAGGCACTGACAGGTCGGCTACCGCCTTACGGCCAACTTCGGTGAGAACAAGACGTTTGGTCACATTGAATAATCGGGGAGGCACAATGAGTCGCAAACATGCTGAGAGCGGCGCCAGATAATACTCTGCCATATGCTCCACTAACGTTAGCAACCTCTGATCCAGAGACGAATGTTCAGGAGTAGCATCCACTGACAAGATGTCACGAAAGGCAACGGTTGGATCGGAAGTGCGAAAAGTAGGGAGGGTGGAATCTTCTCCGATCCGAACAACCACACCGGATACGACGGACGAGCCTAGGGGAATAAGAACAGGGCTCCCGACAAAAATCTTGGCCTGCAAAGGATTGGGAATGTGATAGGTGAAGACTTGAAACCGCCGACTCGGCAGAACGACATCAGCTAGCATGGGAGGTCGGCATTCTCATGAAGAATGAAATTGTAACAAGCGGGTCATTCCCCCACAATATTGCCAGCTCAAATAACGATATTCCCAACTAGACAGATGGTTGATGCAAGTGCCAAGCTTTACTGACAATAGATCCTGGCAAAAGAGACCTTATGAAGCAAAGACAACCTACAGGGCATTTTACTCAAACCCCATGGCTGATTCTTTTTGATGGTGTCTGCGGATGGTGTACAAGATGGGTCCGTTTTCTCATCAAACACGATTCCCATAAACGCGTTTCAATTCACTCCGCTCCAATCCCCGTCTAGGACAACAATCTGCTAGCGACGTAATAACATCTGTCAAAAGAGAATGTTTCGACCTTTGCGTGTGGATCACCCCAGATGCCTACTTCATCAAATCCACAGCAGCCTTACGTACATTATGCGCCACCTTGGTGGACTCTGGCCTATGTTGTATGTCTTCATTATTATTCCAAAATCTTTACGAGATAGAGTCTATGACTTGATTGCTCGATATCGTTATCAACTGCGAGGAACACTCACAACCTGCTAGCGGCCCCCACCGAGAATACCAGGATCGTTTTCTCTATGATGTCTGACTGGATAAATTCGCCATGACCCTTCACTCACCTGGAAGATATCTCAAGAAGAAATAGTATTCTTCAAAGCTTTCTGGGCTAGGGGAAGGCTCACAGACCACGGAGACTAGAGCATGGGAAGCTTAGAAATTACTCGGATTTCTCGCCATTGTCATTGGGGTCATTGGTCTCATCGTGTTGCTGAAAGAGTCGGAAAGAAATCCGATCGCTAAAGATTGGATGGTGCGTCAAGGAGGTGCGGAGGTTACGTTTCAGATTGTTTTTTGAGGCGGCGGTCCAGGGCAAATCGTGTAATCCCTAGATGTTTGGCAGCCAGACTTTTATTGAAATCGGATATGCGCATGACTTCCTCGATGAGTGTATTTTCGATATCCCCCAACGTATGTTCACCCAGCTTCATTTCAATGCGCACCATGGGCTGATCCCCCTTCGTGACGACATTCACCGCCGAACTGGCGACCTCCTGGACTTCACGCGGCAAATCACCACTAGTTAAACTCCGTCCCCGGCAAAAGATTACCGCCCGCTCAATAATATTTTGTAATTCCCGGATATTGCCTGGATACGGATAGCGCTCTAAAAACTCCTGTGCTTCGGGATCAATCGCTCGTGACATCTTTCCCCAAGTCTTTGCTGTGCCGAATCAAAGTCTGCAGGCCCAGGGGAATAATATCTTCGACGCGATTGACGTAAGCGGTGGAAGATCAAGGGATACGACATGTCAATCGAAAAAAGAGATCTTCACGGAAATGTCCCTTGGTCCTACCTCTTTCCGGAGATCGCGATTCGTGGCCGCGATCAACCGAAAATCGACATCAATATCCTGGCGTCCTCCAAGACGTTTAAATGATCGTTCCTGAAGGACGCGAAGCAGTTTGGCTTGCATAGTCGGGTTTAAATCGCCAATCTCATCTAGGAAAGAGTGTTCCACCTTCAGCCTGTTCGCAAAGCCCCGGTTTCCGTTGATGCGCTCCGGTAAACGCGCCGCGTTCATAGCCAAATAACTCGCTTTCGAATAACTCTTGGGGAATGGCCGTACAGTTCACCCCAACGAATGGCCCCTGTGCCCGAGGACCATTATGATGCAGCACTCGTGCAACAAATTCTTTGCCGGTTCCCGTTTCTCCAAACAGCAGCACGGTAGTTTTCAGATTTTGGGCCATTTCCTGAATTTGCGCGACCAATTCTCTTCATGCTGGGACTATTGGAAACAACACCTCTGTAAGGAATACCGGCCCGGCCGATCTTGTGTTTCAAAATCAATCCGTCGACGCAGCGTCAAATATTCCAACGCCCGATCGATCACTGGTTCAACACCGGACAGGTCGACGCTTTTGATGAGAAAATCATAGGCACCCAACCGCATAGCTTCGACCGCATCTTCGACCGTTCCATAGGCGGTAAGCAAAATGACTAAGGACTTGTTGTGTTTTGGAGCGAACATGCTTGAGGGTTTCCAACCCACTCATGCCGGTCATTTTTAAGTCGAGAAAGATGATGTCCGGCACATCAGAGTCCAGCGCCACGAGTAAGGCCTCACCCGAATCAAAACTTCGAATATCATGGTGGCGTTTCGCCAATCGCCGGCTTATCGCCTGGCGAACCACTTCATCGTCATCGGTTACGAAAATTGTCGCGCGCATCTCTTACACCATCGAAAGTTGTGGCTGACACACACAGGGCAAGCCACATCAGAAATCGTGGTCCCAATTTGTTGTTGGCTTTCCGCATGAATTTCTCCGCCATGGGCATCAATAATATTGCGACAAATAGCCAATCCGAGGCCTGTCCCACGGTGCTTTCCCAGTCGGTGAAAAATGGCTCGAAAATTCGAGAGAGCACGTTAGGATCAATGCCTTTTCCGGTATCTTCCACTTTCAGTCTCAGCCCTTGGTGATGCTCATAGAGTTCTTCAGCAATGGACAAATGAAGATCGCGCCACCGGAAGACATAGCCTCAATGGCATTTTGAAGAATATTCAGGACGACCTGTTTGAGCTGGTCGCGATCCGCATGAAGGGCATTGACCTGAGACGGCCGGTAGCGGTGCACATGGATCTCTTTTTGCTCTAACGGATCGGACAAGACCTTGCAGAGATTCTTCCAACAATTCTTCAAGCCGAAAAGTGACTGGGAGAAGATCACGCGGTCGCGCATAATCGACAATCTGATTGACAATTCGATCCAAACGTCGCGTCTCTTTCAGGATGGTTTTCAAATCATCACGCCGGGAATCCCCTTCTGCAAAATCTTCTAGCAGCAAGGAGGTCGTAGATCCAATCCCTACTAAGGGATTCCGAATTTCATGTGCGATCCCCGCCGCCACTTGTCCTAACGTCGCCAAACGTTCTGACCGGCTTAATTGTGCCCGCATTTGTTCCAGTGCAGTAATATCAACATTAAACCCTTGATACACAATGGTCTGACCCGATTCATCTTTAATCGCAACCGCACGGCTTAACACCCGTCTGACTGCACCATCGTGGATGCAGGAACCGAAACACTCGCTCGAATGCCTCACGATGGGTCCGGGCGCTGGAAAAGGCCTGACGAACATCCTCCCGATCGTCAGGATGAATGGCTTGCCACATCTGTTCCGGATCTAACGTCTCATCGGGATTGCGTCCGGCTAAGATCCAATTTTGGCGATTGCTAAAAATGATGTGAGTCTGTTCCATCGTAAAAATACCAATGGGCGCATGATCCACAATGCCTCGGTATTTCGCTTCCGACGAGGTAATTTCTTGATTCAGGCTCCGTAGCTCCTGCCTCAGACTGCTCAATCTGCTGAATATGCTGTTGAATTTGGCTGCCGACTGTATTCATGACTCTGGTCAAATTCCCAATTTCATCTTGTCGGTCCAGAACAGGCACGTTTGGCATCGTCCCTCCTGAAAATTTTTCAACGGTTTTGACTAGCGTGGTTAAGGGACCCGTGATCGAGCGCGCGATCAATTGCAAGGGAAGCAACATGAGAATCAAGGCAAAGGCTCCACCGCCGACGATGACTCCCATGAGAATGGAGCGATCTTCTGAGCTACTGGCCAGTGCCTGCTGCAACTGCTCCACCTCCTGCCGATCAAAACGCGCCATTTCTTCACGAATCGCCAGCATGAGTAATCGTCCTTTTTCTGCTTCAACATATTCCTGAGCCTCTTCCGGGTGCCCCACCTTGACCCGTTCAATGAGGCGATCTTTATCAAACATCAGCAGGTGAATATTATTCTGGACGGATTGGACCAACATCCGTTGTGCTGGATCATTATCCACCATTTGTCGAAGAGAATTGCCCAACGCCAGCACCCGTTGTTTGGCCGCTTGATACGGTTGTAAAAATTGAGGCTGTTGAGTCAGCACATACCCGCGAAACCCAGTCTCAAGATCCACGACCAATCGCATGAATTCCGCAGACGCACTTTGAATATGATACACCTCGTTCAGATGATCTTCATCCAAAGAAAACGTTTCAACACTTCGATAGGTCAATAAGCTTAAGACTAACACGGCTAGCATGGGAACGGCCGAAACCAAGAGCAGTTTCTTCGCGAGGGGAAGATTCAAAAAAAGGGATGTTAATTTCATTGGCCTATCTGAATTATTTTATCGGAACATGACTGCGGGGCGTTTCATCTATAAACAAATTACCCAACTACAAGAGCCTACGAAATTCATTTACCACCTGTCCATGGTACTCAACCAAAGATTGATGCCAGGCTTTCCACCCACAAACAGTAGTAGAGAGGGAAGGAGTATTGCTAGTATGCACTGAATGGATTGCTTCAACCACGTTTGTAGGCAACTGAAGGTCGCAGCCCTTCTGATCTTCCCAAAAGAGGAGACATGAGCGGAAAAACCATTCTTATCGCATTAAGTGCCGGGCTTATAGGCCTTCTCCTAGGCTGGGGGATTGGCTTTAAGATGGCCCCGACTACCGGTCTCCCCATTCGCGTCGTCGCTGACTACCTCCACGCCGTCCTCCAAGCCGACCGCACATTCTATACACAACATGTGGTTGAGCGAATGGAAGCCATGTTGATTGTGAACGCGACGGAAAACTGGCGAACAGACCGCACCTTGCCCCTCCCCGCCCAGTTCTTCAAAGAATCCTCACGAGGATTGCAGGTGCGCGGAAAACCGTTTCGATACCGGTTGATAAGCTTATGGCCCATTAATCAGGAAAACGCCCCAGAATCTGAAAAGGATCGGCATGCTCTAGAACAAGTCATCAACTACGGAGAAGTGGCTGAGCAGGAAATTGAACTGGAGCAGCGACGGTATTACCAAGCCATCTTCCCTGATCGCGCCGTGAGCCGAGCTTGCGTCAATTGCCATAACGCCCACGAACAAAGTCCCAAGCGCGATTTCAAACTCAATGACATTATGGGCGGGCTCGAGATATTAATCCCTCTTGAATAACGTCAAACGCTTCCAAGAAACCCAGTCTCCCCACTTCACGCCAACAATAATCATGAAACCAGGAATGTTAGCTTGAAAAGTTCGATAACGCAGACAGGAAAAGGCTTAGTCGGAATCAAGCTGAAACTGTTGACTGAGCCTTTGGCAAGGTGAGATGAAAGGACGTGCCTTGGCCGACCACGGAATCCACCCATAACTGACCCCCATGTTTCTCAACCAGGTCTTTACACAACAGCAGTCCTAATCCTGTGCCTTTCTCCCCGGCAGTCCCATCCGTTGATCGGCCAGCCATCACCTCAAACAGGCCAGCAAGCTTTTTTGGAGAGACGCCGACCCCGGTATCGATGACCGACACCTGAATCATCGTGTCTTGCTCCTTGGCCTGAATGGTCACATGTCCCTCGACAGGTGTAAACTTAATGGCGTTGCCAATGAGATTTTGAAATATGGAATGGAGCATCGTAGCGTCGGCAAAGACTTCTGCCTCCGGATGCGATGCATATATCAGATTGACCATCTTTTGGGTCGCATTCCCTTTTAAGAGGGCCAGTACATTGTCCACCACGGTATCGATAGCCATATTGGCTGGTTGATACTCCAACACTCCTAATTCAAACCGAGTGCTTTGCAAAAGATTGTCAATGAGATGCATAAACTGTTCGGCTGAGGTCAAGACGGTTTGGGAAAAGTCTTGGATTTCATCCTTGGTCAAGGTGTCCCGTTCATCCACCAAAGTCCTAGAAAATGCCAAGATCCCATTAAAGGGTGAACGCAGGTCATGAGATAATATGTGGAAAAGCTTGTTCTTACTTTCCAGAGCCTCTTGCAGTTCTTTGCTAAGACGGCGCAATTCCAACTGAACCACGACCTGTCGAGCCAATGTTTGCAACGCAGTGATTTGTTCTAAAGATAAGATTCTTGGTTCACGATCAATCGCACATATCGTGCCGATCGCGAATCCTGCAGGAGTGATAAGAGGTGCGCCAGCATAAAACCGTATATGCGGATCCCCGGTCACTAAAGGATTATCAACAAAGCGTTGATCCTTGAGAGTATCAGAAACAACAAACACGTCAGATTGATGAATAGCATGCGCACAAAACGCAATATCGCGAGAGGTTTCCGGTGCGGGACACCCCACTTGAGCTTTAAACCATTGACGAGTGGGATCTACAAGACTGATGAGTGCAATGGGGGTTTGACAAATATAGGAAGCGAGCTTCACAAAATCGTCATATGCCGTTTCAGGCTCTGTCTCTAAATCCCGTATTGCAGGAGCGCTTGAATACGGGCGTGTTCATTGTCCGGGATAAGAGCGATTTGCCTATCAATTCCTTGCGAAATCCAGGCGAGAGCCAGGAGTATATTCCCTCAAAATTCAGAAGGATTTTCAATGAGAAGAGAATGGCTTTATTTGATATATTTTCGGAACCCTCCTCTTGCAACTTTACCTAAAAGATCCTCACTTCATGTTTCACCACAGTAGGCTGTCTCCAACATGGACGTGCGAGAAACCAGTTATTTGAAAGAGAAGAAAATCATATCCAGACAACGAAGTGCCCTCTGAATGCCATTAAGAGGCGAACTCCAGCAACCGACAAGAAACAAAGCACGCTAACAATGAACATTCAATTTAAACCAGCCAGGCAAAGGATTCAGGGAAGAACTGCGCTTACCCTAAACGATATTCGAGACACGCCAAAGCCACGCATTACCCTTAGTGACCGACTCCGATCGGGCTATCACCGCATTTGGTACGAAGCCACCCAAGCCTTACGTTGGTCACGTGGCACCTACCGAGAAGCACCGATTGGTACTGGCCTCAACCTTACGCCCGCACAACGTGCCCGCATCAACCAACTCGTAACCATCTATGAAGCGCAGTTCGAATTGCGCTACCCTCCGGAAACCACGCTGCTCAATTATGGATATTTGGATTTGCTTGATCGTGCCCGCCAGACTCTGAATTGGACGATTTCCCAACACCAGCACGTCTGCGATGTGGGCAGCAGCAACTTCGCGTATGCCGCAGCGCTCCAAACTTTTTTTCACCCATCACACCTTGTCGGCACTGAAGTGGATGGGCATCGCCTCTATTGTAATGGACGAAGCCGCATCGATTACGCGCATGGCCATATTCAGGATCTGCCAAACACACAGTATGCCGTTGCGGATTACCGCCAGTACCACAAATCCGCAGAAATCATCACGGCCTGGTTTCCCTTTGTCACGCCGAAACCCCTCTTGGCTTGGCGCCCCTACCATTGAGCCTATTCGATCCAGCGGCCCTTTTCGCTCAAATCGCCAACAACCTGGTAATTGGCGGAACGTTTGTCATGATCAATCACAGTCCCACCGAAGCCATCGTCGCCCGAAACATTGCCGAATCCGTCGGACTCGTCTGCCGAGGTCAATATGTCCACGACGAACCCCTCCGCCCTCGGACACAAACCGCCGTCCTTACGCTCTGGCATCACTCCTGATTTCCCTCCACCGTTTTCATCTTTCATACGGCCTTTTCAGATGTCTCCTCGTGCTGCAAATAAAGGTATCCTGGCAACAGAAAAATGTCCAAAAACTTCCTTTTTCCATTAGAAGCCATTCGCGATACACTAAACCTATGCAACATAAATCGCACCCTTTTCCCTTCCCTTCCCTTATTCAGATAACTCAATCATTTGCATGTATCGCCCTGATCCTTCTGACTGCCGCTTGCGGGTCTCCTAAACCAGAGTCTCCCCCAACACCGACGACAACCGAAGCACCTCCTTACGTGGAACGCGGCGACCTGGACTCCATCACACAACATGGGTATCTGCGGGTACTGAGTCCTTCGCATAGTCACAGCACCCATCTTCCTCGCCAAGGCTTCCCACAAAACCTATGAACACGAACTGTTAGAAAGCTTTGCAGAATCTATAGGGGTGAAACTCGGATATGTCGCCATCGACCGCTATGAAGATCTGATTCCCTCATTATTGGCAGGGAAAGGCGATCTCATTGCCGCCAACTTTACGATCACCCCTCATCGCAAGAAACAGGTCCATTTTTCCGTGCCCATCACGACCGTCAAGGAACAAATCATCACTCGTCACGACGACACGCGACTTGAAAAGCTAGAAGACCTGAATGGCCGAACCATCGCCGTGCATCGTTCCTTAACTTTTTGGGACACGGCATCCACCCTCCAACAGCAATACCCCAATCTTCATATCCAAGAAGTACCCGAACATTTGGATATTGAACAGGTCTTAGATGGTGTCGCCCAACACGAATTTGATCTCACCCTGGCCGACAGCAATCTGGTGAAGGCGTTACGTTCGTATCGTTCAGACCTCCGCCCAGCCCTCACTATCGCCGCCGACCATCCTATTGCTTGGGGGGTCCGGCCTCAGGCACCAGCCTTACTGACTGCCCTCAATTTGTTTCTCAATAAGGTCAACCTCGCCCAGCACCAGACTTCAGAATCTCAAGACGACTTGCCGGGAATTAAAAAACGAGGAATTTTACGCATTCTCACGCGGAACAACCCAGCAACCTATTTCCTCTGGCGTGGAGAATTAATGGGGTTTGAATATGAACTGGCTCGTCATTTTGCCAAGCAACATACGCTCCGAATTGAAATGGTGGTCCCACCGACTCGCGAAGAGTGATTCCTTGGTTGCTCGAAGGAAAGGGTGACGTCATCGCCGCATCCATGACGAGCAACGAACAACGCAAAGAACAAGGCGTGAAATTTTCTTCCCCCTATCTCACGGCTTCAGAAATCATCGTGGCTCGCGCCGATGAACCCGAACAACGCCTCACGTCCGTAGAAGACTTGCAGGTCGAACAGTCATCGTTCGTCGAAGCAGTGCCTATTGGCACACATTAGAACAATTACAACACCAAGGGATTGCGTGTGAACATTCAAGCCGCGGACGAGGACATGGAAACCGAGGAACTCATCGCCAAAGTGGCCGAAGGCGAATATGACCTCACGGTTGCCGACAGCCATATCTTGGATATCGAACTCACCTGGCGAGACGACGTCCGCGCAACTTCCCATTGGGGGATCCACAACCACTGGGGTGGGCCGTGCGCCCATCGAACCCACAACTATTAGAAACGCTGAATCAATTTATTAAGAAGGAATATCGTGGACTCTTTTATAACATCACGCTCAAGAAATATTTTAAAAATGCGCGCACCATTCGCAAACATGTCGATACCCGTACCACTCAAACCGGTG
>CBDFIV010000014.1:0-31450 GCA_965248225.1 Nitrospirales bacterium | reverse complement strand
TAACCAGGTTCAATCAAACAGCATTATTTTATTTGATTGAATCAGTTTGCTCAACTATTCCACGCCCCCTCATTCATGCGCTGAGAAATTGATAACCAAATTCATGATATACAATGCAAAATTAGTGCTAATTTCTTGTAACACAAATATTTCCACCTGACATTTTTCCTACAGACAATGCAAAAATTGATTTTATTCCTTGTATTTTGAAAGAAAAAAGTTCAATCTTTCTTCACCCCAAATGATTGTTACTTTTTTATTCTTACCAAAATTTCTTTTTTCAGCATGCTCTGTTTACACAAGAGCGAAAGCATTTCCAAATCTGTCTTCCTCTCTAATGTACATTGTTCAGTTTAACAACGTTTTGTTTCACTCGGAACCTGGGGTTTCTTGTGTTTTTAAACTGAAAACGAAAGTACATGATGTTACACACTGTTGACGGCTTTCTGGAACCTGCATGCAGTCATTCAAATGTCCTTATTAAGAGAAATGAAAGAGGATAAGGCAAAGAGTATTTGAACAATGTTGTGTTCTATTGGACTAGTCAATTAGGTTTCCCCCAAAAACAAATTTTGGACATTTAAGACTATTTAATCTATAAAAACGATGTATCTAAGGCCACATAAAAAGTCTCCGGTTTCTGGTCATAGGTCGGCTTTAAAATTTGTGCGGTTTACGCACCAATTTTTAATTTTTGTTGTTGTTTTTGGGGTAAATTGTGCGGTCATGCGTAAGCTGAGGGGCCAACATTTTATTAATTTGAGTTCTTAATTTACTGGTACTAATCCTTGACAGAATTTTACGTTCAGTGTCTTTCGGATGCCGTATAATTAACCCAAAATTCTTCTTCTTTCAACCGCGGATCGGCGGATGTCTTGACACGCATTCCGGGTTTTTTTTTGGCGAGTTTGGCCGAGAGCCGTGTCAACAACCCACACATGGCGTAACATTGTGCGGGATGACGTGCATACACGCAAGTGTTTATCGGAGTCCGAGGGGACACGGTTCGGTGGCCCCGAACAAAAGGCACTATCGTCAATGAATAAATTCACTCTTTTGTGGATTTTTGCCTAATCCTTTTATCCACGACCTGTTCCTTTGACATACCAGCCAAGAATTTGTAAAGGCGGATTTATATCCATTGTCTTTGATGTCTCTCCAGTATGCCGTCTGTCCAGGTGCTGGTTGATAATTGTCAACGGTCTAGTTGTTGTGGAAGAAAGACGACCGCAATAAAAAAAAAACAGCCATTTAATTCTCGAAATGTCAATGAATGAGGCGTTTATTTGGTTGTCCGGACTTCGTTTCATTGACAAAAACAATTATTAATGGCTAGAAATTTTTTCCGAATTTTCACTGAAAATTAAACCGTACGAGGGCTCCGGGAAAAATATAATATTCTCGTTGTGAACTGGTTAACCCCTTGTGGACGGCATTAATATTATGGACGCTGGGCGGTTAGCCAGTGAGGGCTGTGCGGCCAACTGAGTGGAGCGCCGTGTCGAACCCAGGTGCTGGTAATCAGAGATTTTACAACTACGTGTACATGTACATGTAAACATGCACTATTATGCAATATCTATGCAAAGTGCATGTGTACATGTACATGTACATGTACATGTACACGTACACGCACACGTATGCACTATGCGGCTATACACGTCACTTGCGTACTTGTCACAATGCGGCTACACTCGTCAACCGGCCCAGTGGCATCTCTCAAGCTGGTTAGCCCCAGAAAAATAGCAATTCAATATAAAAAAATTTCCTCCCGTCAAATCGTCCCAAACACGAGCGATATATTTTAAAATTAGTTTTGAACAAAGGGTACCCCAATTAAATGAAAAGAATTGGTACAGGTTTAATTACTATGGGTAAATATTTGTATTCTGCTCTGCTGAGAGATTTCAAAACAAAATTATACAAGTAATTGTACTATGTTCACTGTATATAAATTGTATTAGTGTGTGTGTTTTACCAGCAATTTCTGGAAATGTTTCCTTTCACTGGAACATACATTACATGTAGATAATTTCTTATGAGAATTGAAAGGAATGCAAATTATTTGAAATGAGATACATGTGTGTATTTCCTGAAATCAATTAATTGTATACGTATTTACTGTAAAACCAGATTTCTCACGATTATTTTAATGCAATATAAGTAAAATATCAATGTTCCAAAGAAAAATAAGATGTCCGTCAAAAATAGTGAAAGTTGCCACCAAAAAACATTAGGCTATTTTGTTTGGTACACTGTAGTTCAATTTATCTATGATAAAATGCCTTATTTCATGAATAATGTGTCTATTCTTAATTTAAAAAAAAGTGTAGTTAAACAAAATGAATTGAATACAAAATGAATGTTATTGGCCTTACGTTTCTAACCTAGAAGGTTCTTTCTCAAAGGCAAAGTCTTACTTTGCCTTTGAGAAAGAACCTGGTAGGTTTAAAATGTAAGGCTATTAACATTTATTTTGCGTTTATACTACAGGTCCTTTAGATTGGTAAGCAGTTTGCAACAGCTAATTATCTATTTAAAATGAATTGAACATGGAACAAAAAGAAAATGTGTAATGCTAAGCACATGATAGACTCTCTAACCCCCGGAATTTCACAAAAGAAATGCTTTTAAAGCGAAACATGAAGATGCCATGAATTCGACTGTTGACACTAGCCAGGTCCCAAGGATGAGGCGATCTTTGAGGGGGGAATGCGATATTCTGCCTGGGAACTGAACAGAAGAATACTCCATCGAATGGAAGGACGATATTGAAAGGGGCAATTTAAATTAGTGGTGTGAGGTGGGGAGTCCATACAAACAACCCCTGTTGTCTCTAGAGGGACGGGGATTTCAATGATGGATTTACAATGAGCACGGGTAGGTGAGGGTTCCTCCCCCCCCCCCCCCCCAATCTCATTTTTGTTATAACGGGAAGGTGTCTTTGCAGTGAATTAGGCAAAACAAAATAAAGTCTCCGGTTTCTGGTCATACAGTAGGTCGACTTTAAAATTGGTGCATTTTAACATTTTTGGGGCAAGTGTTTTTTGGCCACCCAGTGAAATGTGATACACGTACATGTATCCACGGTTATTGAAGCCAGACCGATTGTCCCATACATAAAGTATGGTGGCTAAGAGAGGTACATGTACATGCAGCACAAATCGGGCAAACGTTCATCCATGTACCCCTATGTGAAAAAGTCATATATTTTCACCCACGAGCCAGACTTACCCTGTAATGAGTACTCTATTTAGAAATAAATTACAAGCAAATATATTAGCAATGCGATAGAGAAGGGGTTTGAATGTTTCTGTTAAGACATGTATACATGTACATACTTGTTCAGTACATGTATGTAATATTGCTATGTGTATACACATCTGGTAAAATGACTAAAAATGCATCCATAGTACATAAAAACCAACCAGTGAGAGTTTTTGTTGAATGTATGTCTTCCAACGACAGAAACTCATTTTGGACTTTTCATATATTTCACAAATTTTGCTAGAGCGATAACACCTCAGACAGAAATATTTCAAGGGATGTTTGATGCCATCATCAACTTTACACCGAGTAAGGTTTACACTAGCCCGGCATCACGCTTTGAGGCTCGTGAATTACGCCAGATACTGGCCGTGCGGCCGCCATGTCCCCCCCCCCCCCCCAATTTCCAATAGTGTATCATATGGTGGCTTGAATTTAAGGCATATTTACCCAAATGTGATGCCATCCAATATGTAGCCTTGCTAACCTTTTCATCGGGAACTATACAAGTTCCTGAACCAACTTTATTCCCAAAACCAAAGCTATTGATGTTGCCATACAGTACCTTTTGATTACGACCCTCTGTCCAAGTTTTTAATTCCGCAATCGGCTCTATTCCCCAAACCGAAAGCGATTCATGAAGCCTTATTGCTCTTTTTTTGTATTATGACCCACTGTCCAAGTTTCCAATTGCACACATCCAAAGCGAGGAATCTCCGACCATACACGGCCCCCCCGTGAATGTCATTGTCAAGCACCCATCTCGCCCTGTGCAATTATACAGGTCCTATTCACATTTAGATTTGGGATCCATGAATACATTTGGAAGGCCCCATGTTTTTCCCTCATGGTTTTTTTGGAGATAGTTGGAGACCACCATTGTGAAACATGAGATGGAGGCGCATGTGTGCCATATTATGAAAGGGAGGGGGGTGGGGGGGGGGGGGGGGAGACAAGAACGATTGATATTTTGTATTAAGAAAGGCAAATCTTATGCAGGGGTCGAGAAAATAATCAGGTTGATTCTCTTGGTGTGTCTGGTAATTTTAAATATCACGGCTATTCTGGATTAGAATCTTGGCCACAAACACAGCAAAATTGTAATTTCTTCATTTATAATCACGCCTCGGAATAAGTTTTTAAGAAATTCATATTATACGCAGCTATAACACACCATTGGATCCAAAATAAAATGTTCCCTGTAGTAATAATTCCTGTTTAGTGATTTACTGGCTGCAATGCCAACACATTAAGTGGAAACCAAGGGTCACTTTGTTCGTTTTAAGCGGTGTTCATTATGGCGACCTAAATACTCAGGAAACCTGCAAAAGCGTGTTTTCTCTAAAAACAGTTTTTCTGACCGAATCATTTCTTCAGATGTTCGGAACATCACCAAATTACATGTAGGTTTTCAAACCAGTGTACATATTACTTCCACCATGCAAAGCTTCAAATCCTGCTTGACATGTACATGTACATGTACATGTAGTTAGTCTATGTATAGACGGATAGTTGCCCTTTTGAGGCACTGTGAAAAATCCCTTGTAGACACAATTCTGTATTAACCCTAACACCCTAGACAACAAAGGCAGTTGGAGGATTTCGAAGGGTCGTTATTGTTCAGTAACAATGCTTAGGGAGTTAGGGTTAACCCATAAGTTATGTGGTCAGGCTGAGTCCTTGCTCTGCAGGCTGACCAACAATACAGTATGTGGCACAATAGAGCATACAAATTGTGCAGGCTAATCATTACCTCCAGCACACATGCAATTAGGTCAGGTCAAGGAAAGGGCTTTGTGGGGAGAGGGAGGGGTGGTTCTTGCAATCGCTGGCTTATTGCAGTCCCTGGCTTCTCAAATGGAATTGAAGAAAATTGAATGTTTGTGTGAAACAAAATATCTCTAGTTTCTGATGACAAATTTAGTTGGGTTTAATTCTTCAAAAACATAATTGATCACAGATTTATATGAAAATATTTTATTGTAAATGTATTTGATATATGATTTATATATGACCTGATATTTCTTTAATCACAGGTGTGTTACTTGGGCTCAATTTCATAGAACTGCTCAGCGGAAAATATTGCTTCAGTAAATTTACCAGCTGTGCAACATTTAGCTGATAAACTGCCATTTATAAGCAAATATACATTGTGACAATTTGGCTGGTAGCCTGTTATTGTTATTAAACCAAAACTTTTCTGTGCTCGCCGAATTTGTGTGCGTAGCAGTGCTGTGATTCCATGTAGGCCCCTGATCTTAACCCTAACTCCCTAAGCATTGTTACTGAACAATAAAAATCCTTCAGAATCCTCCAACGGCCTTTATTGTCTTGGGAGTTAAGTCGCGTTCGCATTGGACTTAATTTTACCGCAACTTACCATGGATGATTGTCAACATTCCTTCCTGTTAAGTTAACAATGTCCGCACTTGGATTATTTCGAGTCGTGGTAACTTAACATAGCCGCGGTAACTTAACTGTAGCTGGGCGAGACAGTGCGAAAATCGGTGCATATGTACCATACCATACCGTACATGTACATATGGCATGTACATGTACGGTACCTGCATGTACCTGCTCACACAGGAAGTCACGTGGACGCATTAAGTTATCGCAGCGAGCCTGTCCGCATTGGACTTTTTGTCATTGTAAAGTTAACAACGTTAACTTACCGCGACTCGATTCGGCATGTTAAGTTGACAATTATCCCGGGGTAAGTTAACTTTACCAAAAAAAGTCCAATGCGAACACGGCTTTAGGGTTGATGTTATTATGTCTTGATTCTCAAGCATTTGTATGCATACAGGATGCCACAATGATGAGACACAACTGTAGACAGTGATCAACACACCTAACTATTAGTATAGACTATTTGCAGTAACACCATGTGAAATTCTCAATTGAGTAGTAATTAGTTCTGAAACCACCCTCCCTCCCTCCCCCTGTGATTCAGTTCAGTGAGCATACATTCTCCCCCATTCCAAGGATCCCAGTCCCACCAGTTTCCCACCTGCATGCTTTAACGCACTAATCCTCTCATCCAGTATTCGCGCGATTTTCAAGCAGTCTACTTTTAAACCGGTATTAAAAAATAAATTCTGCGCGGTATTATTTTCGGTGAAAATTTCTGTTGTCAATGGGCCAGGCCCGGACACACAAATAAACGCCCTTTTCATTGACATTTGGAGTTTTGAATGGCTCGTTTGTTCAGTGCGTTCGTCTTTCTTCGCCCGAAACCATGCCATCGTAAGCTGTTATGCAACAGCCAGACCAGGGATAAGCGCCTGGTTGAACAGACAGCTCCCACCTTTCATGTGAAAGGCCTCGTGACAATGGAGATTAATCCGTCTATAGAAATTCCAGCTCAGTCAGTCAAAGGAACATGTCTTGGATAAAGGGATTAGGCATAACATCCATGAAGAGTGAACTGGTTCATTGTTGTCGGGTATCCAAGCATGACGTCCCATGGAGAAAGTCCGTGCGTAAAAACCAGTCAACCGCCCGTGTGCCTGGCCACACGTGGCGGAAATAGACGTCATCCCGGTCCACACACACGAACACCAGATTTCGTGAGAGATGTCAACCGTAAGTCTGTCAGGCAAAGTTTGCCGTGTATAAACGTCAACCGACGAGAAGTGGTTAAGCAGCACCATCTCCCAGGGTCTGGCATTCTCCTGAAGACGATCAGAGCATACTGATCGAAACGTCGAGTTGTAACCTCCAGTTCTTTTCAGAACTAATTACTGCTCAGTTGAGAAGTTCACATGGTGTCACTGCGAATCATCTTTACTAAACTCCTCAAAAAAAGTTCGAAAACTCAAGTTTGACTGACGATTTCTCTCTTGTTACCAACTCATTTTCCTTGCATTTGGTATCATTGGAAAGCCCTGTTATTCCTCTTTACAATGATGTGCCATTTGTTATGATTACGCAATTTGGGGATGTGCAGCACACCTGAATATGGGGGTGGGTAAATGCATTGCTATTGTCATGACACACCTAACTTAACCTTGTGGTATTGTGGATAGCTGACTAACAATACATGTACATCAATGCACACAATAAAGTATAAGTCTGCAGGCCAATTACCTAGTTGCAATCAGTACAAGGCAATTACAGGTTGGTTGGTTGGGGGTTGGGGGAGGCTCTCTTTTCAAATGGAATGGAGGGAAATGAAAATGAGGTTTGTGGATGGATTTGGCAGTGTGTCTTTAAATGCAATGCACAAGGCCAGGCTGTGGTTTGGGGTGGGGGAGGTGGAGGCTAATTAAATACATGTACGTATACTGTACTTGCACACTGGGATTTCTCTTCACTGCATTTTGTATTCAGTTTATGCTGAATTGGATTTCCTGTAAAATACAGCATTTGGTAATTGACCATACATGTATCTGAAATGACAGACAAATCGAAATGCTTGAGTATGGTGGTACCATTGTAATGATTGAGTTTAAATTAATTCCTCGTATTGGAGAAGTGAATAAATTCAAAATCTGTGTGTGTACACGTATAAACTGTGTGCTAGTTGAGGTACAGTACATGCACATGTGTATTCTACAATGTACATGTACATGTACATGTAGTTTATGTTGATTAATTTTGCCTTGTTCTGAAAAGCTGAATAAATTATTCATGTTTTTTTCAGAATATGAACAGAGATCAGTAATTTTTCCCAGAAGTCATTAAATACTATTATACGTTTTGTTGTTTTTATTATTTATTTCTAACTGTTTTTACATTCTAAGAGTATAATTACACACTGTATAATTGTATTTTCTTTGTAAAAGTAATATAGCTGACCTCATTTTCAAGGTCTGTGTCGAAGATGATTTGCTGGTGTTTTTCACTAATTTATCTGCAATGTACATTTTTCTTTCATTAGAACTTGGCTATTTTCCCAAAATAACTGCGAGAAGCATCATATTACAGTAAAAAATACTGAAATGAATATATGGTGTATTGTGTTATCAATTCAAGTTGTCACTTTTTCTGTTAAAAGGACAATATCGTCACGATCAACAGGGCATGGAATCAGAGTGCTAGATTAACTCAGTGACTGAAAATAATACCCCACATGATAAGGTCATATTACCGTTGCTGCTGCATAAATGAGCCAGTAATTTTCGGTCACTCTGTTCATCTTAAGCTAGGACACCGATTCCATGCCCTGTTGAAAATCTGCTCTGATCATGACCTTTAAACTAAGGTTCCGACAGATATTTTGTGAAATCATTTCAAAGTATTTTGTTTCCTTTTTAAATGGAAATTATCAATGTTCCACTTGATGAAAACCAATACATTTTTCAGAAAATTGCTTGATAAAAAGGTAAAGAAAACATGATTTGTTCATCTGTATAATATCCCTTTAATGCATTCCACACAGCCTAAGTGAAGCAGGTTGTATGCAGGTTGAATTTAGGTTGAGCTGACCTCAGTTTGACTGATGGATTGTAATTGAATTTCACTCTCCAAGCCTTGTGTCTGGATGTCTCTTACTGAAGACAAATGAAGGACATGGTTTTTCAATAAGTTCTCAATTTGTACACTGTACAACATGTATGAACATGTACTCACTCAATGCATACCCATGAACAGTGTACAATGTACAGTATTGTTGCATGTTCTATTTGTTAGAAGTGCTGCAAATTTACAGCTGTTTACCTTTGTAGTCATAAATGATAAAAACGAAAGTGAGGCTGTACCAGGCCTGTGATTTTTCCTGATTTCAGGATTTTTTTTTAAATTTTTTTTAATTTTTTTTATACAAATCTCCCTTTGCCTCAAAATGTTCTTAAAAGAAGAGAAGTAGCCACCAAGGAAAGAAAGAAGCCTGTATTGTGTCATCTAGTTTCTTGTTTGTGGGGATGTGGATAGTCTGTAAATCCTCAAAAATTAAACATCCAGGAGGTTCATAGGGCTTTTGTCCTCTGGACCAAATGGAGACCCAGGCCCGCTACCCATTTTTCAGGATTTGTTACTTTGTCAAATCCCACCCCTGCTGTACACAACCACACTCTGTAGCTTACATGTATAGTACATGCACCAGCCAAACTGCCCAATAATCCTTCGGTTCCTAAATGTTCATTCCTGACAGAAGGAATAATTGCGTGTAGCTTTTTCCTGTAATTTACTTATTAATTTAATGACATTTTGAAAGTGAGGTTGTCCCTGCAAATGTAACAAAATTAGGCAGGTTACTACAATGAGCATACATGTACGTACAGGTACACGACCTCTTGGGAAGAAGACGTAAGATTCTTCACTCGTAAAAATTTTTTTTTGTAATTTGGTGTAAAGCTGATGAGTTTGTTTCAGTTATCCCTAGAAATAATTTTGCTCAAGGTGATTTTTATTTTTGGCACAATGTGTATACATTTTCAATCAGAAAGCACTTCCAACAATGATTGTTTAATAAGCGATGCAGCAAAAAAAAGGGTCTAGAACCAGAGTATCAGCCAAAAAGGGCGTCCAATTTTGGTCAAGTTTGAAAATGAGGGCGTTCAAATGTAAAATTTACAATACTTTCACGTGCAAAGGGCAAATAAAACAGGGTTCTATTTACTGAAAATGGCATCCAAAAGGTACCCTGACATATTGCTGGCTTATACTAGTGTTTTTAAACATCGGTTTCGGTTAGCCGGTTAGCTAATTTATAAACGGTTAGCGTAGTTTCTGGTAACTGTCTCAGCACTAATACAATGTTGAATTCAACAATATAAACATGAGCAGCAAAGTACTTTAGTGAATTATATTGTACACATGTGTGCTGTCATGTTTTGATCATGTACATGTACTCTACCGGTTGTGTAGGCATCCAAATGGTCTGTACTACATGTAAATCACAGGATAAACTGCAGACAGTGGGAGGACTTGAAAAATTCCTGACGAATGTGATGTATGCATTTTCATTTTAGGAAATCGGATGCCCAGTGAAGCCCAGATAGCCTCGGGTGTGGGTGTCTGAAGGGGTTCCATTCTTAAGTGGGGTATCTACAGACCCGTGGAACCTAGTATACCCAGTGGGCGTTTATCCCAGAAAGCCAGTGTTCAGAATCTAAGACATCTGTGTGGGATGGTTAATAATGACTTTATAATATGAAAGTTGTTTAGTTTTTTCTCTGAACACCCATTTTAGCCTCGGGAGTGGGTGGACTATTTATCCCAGGATACCCTCTTACTGGGTACGGTGGTGATGATAACCCAGTGGGTGTTTTCTTTCTGATGGATTGTTGTTGTTTAGCGCGCTCAGTTTTTCTGCGTAGCCAGTGAGTATTTATGGGAATTTTTGATACGTAACTTGGTGAGAGTGAATACTCGGAATCGACGTACACCCAGCAAGCACTTAGCTAATGTTTGCCCGATGAATGGAACATGACGTAGTGAAGATCGCTCGTTGATTTGCTTTATGTCATTGGGGGTTTACAAATCAAAGCTCTTCACGATCATTATGTGATTGTTCTCCCTCCTCCGTGGTTTTTTTTTCTTTTTTTTTCTTTCTTTTCTTCTCTCCCAGTCATTGATGTAAGCAACACCACTGATTCGGAATGAACCATTTGTATAATAGGGGATACCCCAGGCTATCAACAAAAACTACGGGTGTGTTATTCACAGGTTGGTTTTTTACAATAAACTGTAGAATAAAATAAATAACTATTTGGCTTGTTGAGCATAGCAATATTATCTTGTTTCTTAATAATTTGCTACACAAAAATTGCTAAACCAAAACCAAGATTTGCTTTTGAAAATTAGCTTGACATTGTACAAATGGTTGCTGCATGTGTACATGTTTTGCACAGATGAACTATGCAATGTCCTGCATGACGTTATCAAACATTCCTTTAACCAGTTTGCATCGGATGCCGTATAAACCCACAAATTTTTGTTGGGACGGCCGATCGGCAAGCGTCTTACATGTGTAACACGCATTCCGTTTTTTTGCGAGTTTGGCCGGGAGCCGTGTCAACACGCCACACGTTGTGCGGAATGACGTGTATACACGCAAGTGTTTCTCAGATTCCGAGGGGACATGGTTCGGTGGCCCCGGACAAAAGGCACTGCCGTCAATGAATGAGTTCACTCTTTTGTGGATTTTTGCCTAATCCCTTTATCCACGACCTGTTTCTTTGACGTACCAGCCAAGAATTTGTGAAGATGGATTTATATCCATTGTCTTTGATGTCTCTCCGGTATGCTATCTATTCGACCGGGTGCCAGTTGATAATAGGCCGTTGCTTCGGAGCTTGCCAACGGTCGAGTTGTGTGGAAGAAAGACGACCGCAGTAAAAAAAAAAACAGCAATTTAATTCTCGAAATGTCAATGAATTAGGCATTTATTTGGTTGTCCGTACTTCGTTTCAGTGACCAGAAAACTTATTAATGGCTATAATTTGTTTTCCCGAATTTTCACTGAAAATAATATTCCCGAGGTGAACTGGTTAAACATGTCCGTCTCGGGTGGTATTATTTAACAAAAATTTGTGAACTTAATTCCAAAATGGATTTTTATCATCCGATAACAGAAATTCCGCATTGGAATGGGTAAGAACAATTGATCTGATAGCATATTCACTATTTTCTCATTTTAAAACAATGCAGTGCTGGAAGTTTTATAATTTACATTTACAGACATTTTAACATAAGTGTATCCTGACTTGAACATCAAGTAACCTTTCAGATGGCATTCCAATTAACCCTCTTACATGTACATGTATGTACAGTGCATTTGCCATAGAATTGTCAGACCTTTCAAAACCTTTCAAGTTTGCTAGACTGAAGGGTTTTGAAAGGTTAGAAAACTGTCTGACAAACGGGACCTATGAAAGGTTTTGAAAGGTGAAACAACTCTCTGAACAAACATACCATAGCCCAATTTTTCTACCTTTCAAATCCTTTCAAAGGGTATTGAAAGGTGTGGTAGTGCAGTAGCAGAAAATTATGGAGTGTTTTAAAAGGTTCAGACATATTGATAGCCATTTTGCCAGTAAGCAGATTTTGAAAGGTTTTGAAAGGTTAAACCATAAGAGGGTTAATCTAATACATTGTACCCTATCATTCCTGTTTGCTGTACATACATTGTACATGTACATGTAGTTCTGCTGGGTGTGTTTTACCAAAGGTGATTATGCAGCCTATGAATTGTGTGTGGCAGGGCTAGTGTTTTCTTAAAGCCCCTGGACAACATTGGTAAGACCGAAAAACAAAAATGTTCACAGATTTACGCATAACTTACATGGTATAAAGATAACGATGGTGGAAAGCTTTCCTTGAAATATTTCTGCCTGATGTGTTATCGTTTTCGAATAATTAGTGAAATAAGATCCAATAATGAGTTTTCATCTCGCGAGACGAAAACTCCGGCCATTAGAATTAATACAAAAATGCTGAATGCATTTTTACTGTTTTCTCGTAAAAGAAATAACAAAATGAGCTGAAATTTTCACAGGTTGGTTTTATTACATATCTGATGATTCTTGTAAAGTATGGAAACATTTACAGACGCTTTACCAATAGTGAGTGCAAATCAATTAGCACTAATTAAGAAGTGTCTAGACAAACAGGCAGCCATGTGCCATGCTCACTGCAGCATAAACGTGAAGATTATAAAGATGCACCCTCAGTTTTTCTCTTCAAGAACTTTATCGTACATGTACATGTTACATTGTTAACATTATCTTGATAAATGATAATCGTCATCTTCATCATCATCATCATCATCATCATTTGGCTGCTGAGCAGGTGACTAAATTCCCCCCCCCCATGTTGCTTTGTCTTGAGCTGTTACTGAGATCATACATGTAGCTGAGGTCAGCATCCCGTTCAGAATTACAGTCATGGTTTTTGTACTGTAGCTCAGGAACATTGTTGGTTGGCGACCTTAATGTTTTTTGGCCTTGAGATGGTGTAAATACGTGTAGGCAGTATGCACTGGCTGGTTCCTCTTTGTTCATTCGGAGGACATGACCAATGAATTGTAATTGCTGTTGTTTTGTTTGGGATGCATTCGACGCACTTCATTCGCAACATAATTAACTGTGCCTGTCAGTATGTACATTTATGTATACTGTACATACGGATACCCGAAAATGAAACAGATGAACTGTACTGTAGTACAAATTTAATGTTAAACCGAGGTTTGAGCAAGGACATGATCAAAAAATTCATGAAATGAGACTAGAACCAAATGTGGACTGTACCATACTGTAGAGAAAGGACACGCCTTTAGTCAAGGCATCTGCTGCAACCAGGATAGTGTACACTATGACCTAATAAAGACTGCAGCTGAAATCGCCTACGTGTACATATGTTGATTGGCTGCAAACATATTGCATATTTGAATATTCTTAATACATGAATAACTGAATACGTGAATAACTGAATAGCAGAACAAGTTGGTACACATAATCAAGGCATCTGCTGCAACCAGGATAGTGTACACTATGACCTAATAAAGACTGCAGCTGAAATCGCCTACGTGTACATATGTTGATTGGCTGCAAACATATTGCATATTTGAATATTCTTAATACATGAATAACTGAATACGTGAATAACTGAATATCAGAACAAGTTGGTACACATAATCAAGGCACCTGCGGCAACCGGTACACCATGCACTAATAAAGACTACAGCTGAAATCGCCCACATACTGTACATACAGTTGTGCATATTTTGAATAACACATGAATATATGAATAATTGAGTAGCAGAACATGTTGGTACATGTAAAGGGCTAGTCTTGTCAAGACATTTCCGCCAATAGAGGGCGTATTCTCAAATCGCCAGCAATCGGTTAGGAAGAACGTCTTGTGAAACTTGTAAAAACTGCCCGGAAAACAGCGGGCACATCCGGGTACTTCATGGTCAGGCCACACACGAAAGAGTTCTGACGTCACAGTAGCTATGTCACGTGACACGAGACGAAAGTCCCAAGATGTTGTTCTGAGTAGAGTGATAGCGGTTTGTCAAAAAATCAGGTTTTCGGAAAAGCGCCCTCTATTGTTCGATTTGCGAAAGGGACAATGCCAGTGGGGCTGTCTGGTATAGTCTGCAGGTGATGAGATCGCGACGCAGCGAAAAATGAGCAACAACGTCTTGAGCCAAGACTAGTCAAGGGCATGTAGCTTTGCCACTTGACGCTAGTCGTTTATTGTGTGCCTGGTGTATATTCTCCAGGATGCAGCATATGTGCCTTGATTTAAGGCTACATACATGTACATGTACATGTACATCACATAGTAAGAACAACAAATTACTGAAGTGCTGTACACCAAACCAATGTGTACAATGTTCCATAGAATTATTATGGCTAAAAATTAACCTTCACAATTTTGAATCGATATTTTCTTTTAATTAATTTTTTTTCACTGTGGAGACAAAACAAATTCATTATCGTGTTTGGATGAAATTTCACTTGATGTTTAATTATCAGAGTACAGCAAATACTTACATTACAATCAAACAGAAAATTAATTATACTTGAACTCAGAAAATTAAAAACAAATATTACTGATGTATTTTAAAAGGAAGACTTGTACAACATTTGTAGTGTTGATAAAACTGCTTCTATTCGTATGCCTAGCTTGTTTAAAAAAATATATATATTCGATTACGGACCAACCGCTGAATAATATAAGATTTTGAGGAAAACAAATTAAAAAGGGGGAAAAAAAACCAGCTGCAATATTTTGACTGTAGCGTATGTGTGCGCTTGCACTGTACAGTGTTACACATACTGTGTAACCTCGCAGTAACCAAGGCCCAATATGCATGATGCGTAATAAGCCTGTCTGGTTGCCACTCAATGAGCCAGGAATCATTGATGACAGCTTACATTCATAACGAGTACGTGAACAGGCTGGTTTTTTTATATTTTTTTAAAAATTTATTAATTGTTTGTCCTGTTACCCGCCCAACTTCGGGAGCTGAAATTTCATAATCCAAGTTTTTAAATTAGATAATTGCTTTACTCTCGTTGAATCAATATATATTAAAAACAAGCAACCTGTGACCTTATTTTGTGAATTATGTTGCTATGAATTGAAAATAGAGAAATTTCATTAGCCAGTTTGCATAATTTTTTTTTCAACCGCCGATCGGCGGACGTCTTAAAACGCATTCCGTTTTTTGCGAGTTTTGCCGGGAGCCGTGTCAACATGCCACACGTGGTCGTGACTTGTGCAGGATGATGTGTATACACGCAAGTGTTTCTCGGAGTCCGAGGAGACACGGTTCGGCGGCCCCGGGCAAAAGGCACTGCTGTCAATGAATGAGTTCACTCATTTGTGGATTTTTGCCTAATCCCTTTATCCATGATCTGTTCCTGTGAAGTACCAGCCTCAAATTTGTAAAGACGGATTTATATCCATTGTCTTTTATGTCTCTCAGGTATGCTGTCTGTCTGATAATAGGTCGGAGCTTACAACGGTACTACGTGTAGTTGTGCGGAAGAAAGACGACAGCAATAAAAAAAACTAGCCATTTAATTCTCTTGAAATGTCAATGAATGAGGCATTTATTTCAGAATTTTCGCTGAAAATAAACCCGTACGACGGCCCTGGAAAAAATAATATTCCCGACGTGAACTGGTTAATGTAATTTGAGTTTTTATTTTACTGGTCCAAATCCTTGACTGATTGTGACCATGAGAGCTACTCGCCACAAAAGTTCAGCTACATGTGTATGTGTAGAAGGGTTTTTAAAGTATCAGGCTTATTAGAAAACACAGTCAGTGAGCAACATTTAGGCAAGGACAAAATACATCCATGGATAAAGTTGATTGAATGTATTTAATATCATGGAATGATCCACAAGGGAAGCTGCCTGGGTACATTTATTAGATGAATTTTGGATGAACAAAGAAAAATTGACTGGAGCGGGATTTGAACCTGCGACCTCCGGATTGACGTGCCGGTGATCTACATGTACCAACTGAGAATACTAGCCCGATATTGCCGGTCTCCCTAAATTATGATGAGGAAATTATGAATTTTGTTTAGCATTTTGCTATTCCATTTAAGTGAAATCGTTTAATGTTTTAATTTCTGTTTTTTACTTATGAAAGAAGATTTATAAACACTTGCAGTAAATGTACATGAACAATACGTGTACATGATGTATGTATACAATTGCTTTACACCAAAAAAAATCACACTGCTCTCTCACCATGCATGTAATGTTTATTTACAGTGTACAATGTACATGATGTTTAAAAAAATGTACCAGTACTGTTTATGATTGTATGTGAGGACATTTTGTTGATGTGCATTTCCCTCCTTGGAAAGATGCACCCCTGCTCGATAGTGGACCAAGCCACTTCTTTGATGCAAACACAAAGACCATTTGGAGGCCAGATGCATTATGCACAGGGACTGTTCCTAATATAGTCACTGATCCACACATGTGCATAGCTAATGTATGAAGATAAGGAGAACTGGGCAGTCATAGGGAACATAGATGTGCTTACACCCACACTGTTAGTTATTGCTCTAGTTCATCATTGCTGGGAGAGTGGGAGACCCCAGATGTTGATGTGATATACAGGAAGAGCATGTAGTATGTATGTTCCAAGCGTTGAAGCCATCACTGTTAAACGAACCGCCCGTCTAGTCAGTGTAGGAGGGAGTCCCCTGCTTTGACCAGCCAGCGCTGGTGAAATCTCCCACACAACAAACCACACTTGGTGTCTCAGTGCAGGGGAATTCCTACATGGAACATTGCCAAGACCGCAAGACAACCCAGTCACTGGTGAATTAAAGTAGCACACAAGTAGGACTCGCACTCGGAGATTTGTTATGACTGCTACTGCTGGTCACTGCAAGTCATTCGGACGGAGAAAATGACCAGCCACTGTGTGGCCATGGACTATTGCACCTGATCACTGACCCTGCTGATTGACTGACCAGACTGACCAACCAGTGTAGTGGACTTCTTCAGCGTATTGATTTGTGATTGCGATCTATACAAGTGGTTACACTACCTCCAGGGGATACACCATAGCATTCACGCACACACACCCACACACACAGCTATAGGTGAGCACAGTACATTGGCATTCCCTTCATTGTTATTTATGCTTTTCCATTGACTGACATTGCATACAGTGTGGTGGCAGTGGTGTACGTGCATAATTTATTGAAAGCTTGCCAAGAAAACCACATGGCACCCTGGTGTCTCTGCTTGGCCCAACAGTCACTACTGTATCTCCCTTTGTCTAATTCCTGCTTGGATGCTGAGATCTTCTGTATTTTGTAAATTTTCCTCAATCTCAGTAATCTCCACTTTGTCTGAGAATCTGTAATTCTAATTGCGAATCCGACGTTTGTTTACCATGTCATCATCAAGACTTACGCCGTGATTGTTCATGCTGTGATATTTATTCATAATTCACGTTTGTGGATCACTTCTAGTAAATCTCGCCTATGTAGGTTATCGCTTAACTGAGCTGTGGATTCGGTAAGTTCTTCCTCAGAAATTAATATTCAGTTCAGCATGTGTGCATCACGATTGATCGTTGCCCTGGCGTTTGTACAAGCAGTTGTCAAGGGTTTTGTACTCTTGTGGTGTGTAACGGGGATAATTTATCGTTCTCATGTAGCGCAGTACTACAATATGTATTACTGTTACTATCCAAGAATTCATATCATCGAGATGCCTTTTTCGATGTCCTATTCCATAATGTTATGACCACACGGATATATTTGTATTTTGTATTGATCATGACAAGTATTGTAGTAATACCATTTTGTGCTTGGCGAGTAGTGAAATTCACTACTCGATAGCAATTACTCGCGAGTACTTGATTAATTGCGAGTAATGGACCGCTTTTTTAACCCTTAAAATTGTATGCATTTATACATGTAGTTACTCACACTAGCCATAGCCTCTGTCATTGGTTATTTACATTTTTCAAAAGTATACTACATGCATTTCAAACATGTTATAATGTTTTGTGATAATTGTTCTGAAAACATCTGAAATTATTTAAGATTTTATGTTTAATAATAAACAATGACAAAAGAATCAATTGTTACGACTGAATGTGTTACATGTAGGCTTCAAAAAAGTCTCCGGTTTCTGGTCATCGGTCGCCTTAAAAATCGGTGCGGGAATGTTTTTTTTTATTTATTTTTGTATTTTTTATTTTTTGCCAACAGGGAAATACGTGATACATTGTATACACAGGGACCAAATTTCCCATGTACAAAGTATGTTGGCTAAGAGAGGCTTCACAAATGTTCATACTCCTATGTGAACAAGTCGTTTAAAGCACAGCATGGCAGAATTCCAATCGATCCAGCAATTTTTGCTGCGATGGACATCGTTTTATAGCAAAAAAAAATTGTTTAAATGCCGACGCACTGATCTGAGGCGGCGCGCACGCACAGACTAGAAACCTTGTGGCGAGTAATTCTGAGATAATCACAGTGGGACGATTAATCGAGTACTAATAGATGCGGATACGAGTAGCAATTAATACTCACGAGTAATCGAGCACTAATACTATGAACTGGTATTCCTATAATTATTGTAAGTTATGTTCAGTAGTACAGCCTCTACATGTATTTATGAAGCTTTAACGTTACCCTGTTCCCATTGGCATTTGTACAAGCAGTTGTCAAGTAGTTTTACTATCATGGTGTCTAACGGTAAGTAAAGTAAAGACAAGTTGCGGTGACACCATGTGAAATTCTCTCAATTGAGTAGTAATTAGTTCTGAAAAAGAACTGGAGGTTAGATATAAACGGCGATAATTTAATTCTTATGTGTCACAGTACTATTCACCGGCATGTCAAAAAGTGGGGAGATATTAAAACAAAATTTCCCCATGAAACATTCAGGGGCGATAATCCTGTTGACCACCCCCAGGCCATGAAGTGGGGCTATGGAAAAAAAACGAATTACATGTACACGTAGGAATGCTACGAGGATATGAAGAAACATTTATAACATTCTGACTCAATTTAAACAAAATTTTAAACAAAATATATATTTTAAGGAAATGATGCATGGAAGTGTGCGGAAAGTATGTCATACTTTTCAGAAAGAAGTTTCAGGAAATGATTCGTTCCTGGTAAATAGTAAATAGTTGTGTTGTGTATTTTCATAGAAGTTTCAAGCTACATGTACATGGATTAGTGGTGAGAGTTACCGGTTAGTTCGCTAACGGTTTAACCAAAACTTTCACGGTTGGTTAACCAGTAAACCGGTTAACTAAAAGTCGGCACCTGACGGCTGAACAAACTAGAGCGCCAGTAAATGGCACAATGTGTACATGTACATGTATGTGCATTTTCAATAAAAAAAACATTTGTACTGTATGCATGCACACATTATGTGCTGTGTTCTAATCAGTGTTGTTGTCGAGACCGTTTCCGAGACCTCACACTTACATGTATGTTGAAATAATGAGACTATCAGGTTCAAGTCAAGTCTAACAAGCATCATAATAGAATCTACATACTTGACTTTGAACATGAACAAAAATTGGGGTTGTTTTAAAGTTCAAGTAGGATGAAAAAATACATTTTATGGGGAAACTGGGTCTCGAAAAGGTCTCGGCGAGACCCTGACCATTAAAATACATTTTTTAACCTTCACTTTAAGTGTCAACAAAATAATAATTTATCAGTTTTCAATGTTCAAATCATTAGACTCTATAGCCTAGGTAGTTGGAATTTTTATGTACCTGACAATTTCAAAATTTAAGCAAGTACTGAGGTCTTGGAAAGGTCTCGGAAAGGTCTCGACTACAACACTGGTTCTAATGGTCCGTTTATCCTCCCTGTGTATATGTACACATGGAGATCAACTTAGAGTTCTTAGAGGAAAGTTTGTCACAATCAGTTTTAGATTAACTTGCTGACTGAAAATAATATCCCACACGATAAGGTCGTATTGCTGTTGCTGCTGCATAAATGTGAGCCGGTCACTGTGTTCATCTCAAACTACGACACTGATTCCATGCCCTGTTGAAAGTCTGTCTGATCGTGACGATATTGTCCCTTTTAATGTATAGAAATGTACACGCACAATTTCTAATCTGTCTTGCTGAAAGGGGAATTCCAGGCTATGTTGATGTTACGATCAATGATGTATGTATGTATGTTTTGTTGTTGCACGGTGCTTCATTTGTATACTGTACATGTACATGTAGGCCTCACAATTGGACAGTTATTCTGTACATAACCAATCTGTACAGTATACATGTACATAATCGTTCTGTCCATGATTATAATCGTAATAGATCAGTTGTGAGTGAGGATGGCATGTTACTAGGGAAAGGGATCTGAGCTTTACATGTATGTTGTGATCATCTTTGTACGGTTCTTCGTATACACTTTATTCCTTAGGATTTTTTTTTCCTGATTTCAGGATTTTTAACAATCGCCCTTTGCCTTGAAATGTTCTGGGAAGAAGAGAAGTAGCCACCAAGGAAAGAAAGAAGTTGCCTGTATTGTGTCCAAACCTCTAGTTTCTTGTTTGTGGGGATGTAGAGAGTCTGTAAATCCTCCAAAATTAAACATTCAGGAGGTTCAGGGGGCTTTGTCCTCTGGACCCAAGGGAGACCCATGCCTGCTACCCATTTTTCAGGATTTTTTACTTGTACTTTTGCCAGATCACATCCTTGAAGGACTTACGTGTATTTAACTTAAATCAGTGCCGATCAAAACTGAAACGTTGAGTTGTCTGTTCTTGGCATAACCAATATTATTTGAACTCATTTAGAGATACATGTACGACATGGTGCTAACGCAAACCTTCCTCAAAAAATAAATATGGTTGTTCCCCAAACCATGGAGGTAGAATTCTACCTCCATGCCCAAACCAACCCCCAGCCCTTCAGCGCATATCTTGTTCAGCTCATGGTCTGTCCCTAACTTGGTTTATAAGGTAGCAATGATCCATGAATCAAACACAAGAGGCACATACATGTAATGCCTACCTACATGTATCAATAAAATACAGGATGCAGTAATAATACAGTAACCTCTCTGTGGCCATTGATTTTATTGGTGGTAGGGGGGGGGGGGGGGGAGAGGGAGAGGGAGGTCTGATCTGACCTTTGAGCACACACCTGTCCAAAATACATACACTGTTTGTACAACAATACTAATTGACAATTATTGCTGCATGTCAATACACTCTTGTATTCTATCTATATGCACCATGGATTTACAAAAAGATCAGTGTGTACTGTACAGTGTATTTTTATTGCAAAAAAAAAATGTCATGTAATAAACCACAAGGAGGTTGCAGGTTCAAATCCCACTCTAGTAAATTTTTCTTTGCTCATACAAAATTTATCTGAAAATTTACCCAGTCAGCTTTCCTCGTAGTTTATTACATGGTATTTATAGAAAAGTCATATCCCCTTTTGGCGCATCCCCTTACTGCCTCTTTCCAGGTTGTATCGTAACTTGGGCGTGATCCCTGGCTAAAGGGCAGTATATGGTTTCATGACTTCTGACAGCTCCCCCCCCCCCCCCACCCCCAACAAAGATATTGACAAAATAGGGAGACCACCAATATAGGGCTAGTTAGCTCAGTTGGTAGAGCGCCGGCACGTCAATCCGGAGGTCGCAGTTCAAATCCTGTTATAGTAAATTTTTGTTTGTTCATCCAAAATTTGTACCAAATATTAGTGACCATGTACAAATGTGTATTTCGACCCAGATAGTCTTTTGTAACGGCTGACTACATATGTAGCAACGAGCATACATGTTGTTAAAGGTAAGATATTGTAAGATTCGTAATTCAAAAATAACTAGAGGATAAAGGGTTGGTTGGAACAAACACGGTGTTCGAGTTAACTTCCGGTTGAGTCAAGTGGTGATCGGCGATGTCACAATCATATTTCTGGAAAGATCTGAACTGTCTTGGAACAAGATAACTTTCATCTGAAACTTGCCGATACGGGTCACTAGGAGTCTGTATTTGCAGCAGAAAGTTGTCAAATTTGAATGTCCTGTTTGGACCGGAAGTAAAGATGTTTTTTCCGAGATACATGTAGCGAAACAAGATTTGTTTCGACCTGCCACTACAGGGCGCTATGAAATTCTAATCAAACATGGCTCCTGTTAATAACAATTTGCATAGCAAAGATTTTACACAGAAATCTTGTTTTGTGGTATGGTACTGAAATCCGGAGGCCATGGGTGCAAATCCCACTCTAGTAGTTTTTTGTATGTTCACACTAACATTTGAAATGTTCATTTGTCTGTATGTTTAAAGCTTATTTTGAAAAACAAATTGTGAACTGGATTAGTGAATTATATACAGCATTCTAGCCGGCCAATCGTCATCGGGCAAGCTCGGTGGTCGAGAGGTTAAGACGTCTGCACTAGTAAGCAGGAGGTCGTGGGTTCGAATCCCGCCCGAATCGCCTGTGAAGTTGTTTTGCAGACACTCGGAAAGCACTGAACATACGGTGTACAGGACCAAATTAAATCAATTATATACAGCATGTTGTAATGCAAAGTAAAAGTGAAATATTTCACTGCATACAGCACTGTCATATTTCCCATACAAAAATGTTATCATTTCCCCCACCTGAACACTGTACATAGTCTCGTTCACTTTGTATACAATTGGGTTCCAATGTTATTATTGTTCCACCCAGTGTTATAGCCCCCTTGAACTATTTTTGTGCTCAGGCCCACCTGGGGAATCCTTTGTTATTAGATTCACACCTGTTGATCCCCTTGTGTGCACAGTGCATTCTTATGTTTACATCAGTCTTGTGCAAAGTATAGGTTTGGTTCATGTACATGTACACATATGTTCACTGTACATGAATCTATGCGTATTTGAACTTTGTTGTACGTGTACATATGTAAATATACATTTAAACCCATTACACACTATTGGTAAAGTGTCTGTAAATGTTTCCATATTTTACAAGAATCAAGAGATAAGTAATAAAACCAACCTGTGAAAATTTTAGCTCATTTCTTTTTACGAGAAAACAGTAAAAATGCATTCAGCATTCAGCATTTTTGTATTCATTCTAATGGCCGGAGTTTTTGTCTCGCGAGACAAAAACTCATTGGATCTTATTTCACTTATTATTCGTAAACGATAACACATCAGGCAGAAATATTTCAAGGAAAGCTTTCTACCCTCATTTTCTTTATACCATGCATGTTATGTGTAAATCTGTGGCATCAAACAAAGAAAATCCTTTTGAACTCTTGAAGAAAAAAAATTTAACAAAAAATAAAAATATAATAAATAAATAAAAATATCTCTGTCTGGGGTGCTTTCATTTTAGTAAAATTAGTCAAACTATTTCTCAGTTGAATTTTAGTCTTTCAGGGACAACAAATTATAATGCATTATAATTATTTTCACAACATCGTATTAATAAGCACAGGTTGGTTTTGATTCCAAAAAGGGTAAGGACACTATTGGAAGCTGTTTTGCCAACATTACCAACTGTGGATTGAAAGGGGGCAGTATCGCCACGATCAGAAGAAGACTTTCAACAGGGCATGGAATCGGTGTCCTAGTTTAAGATGAGCACAGTGACTGAAAATTACTGGCTCATTTACACATACATGTATGCAACAGCAATGGTAATATGACCTTATCATGTGGGGTATTATTTTCAGTCATTGAGTTATCTGAAACTAGCATTCTGTCCCTTTTTTAAGTACATTTTGACCAAAGTGTGCCTTTAATCCAATTAAATACAAGGACAGCATGCTACTTGCCAGACGACTTAATTGATTGCATGTTAACTTCAGATAATGGAGCAATAAAACAGTTTTATTGCTTCCATGCTCAGTTAGACCATAGAGAAATGTCCTTTCTCTATGGTTAGACCATAGAGAATGCTTAGAGTAGTCTGACTGGTTTGATCTGTCCAGATGGTCTTGCAGCTTGTAGAGTTGGCCTTAGTGCTGGGATGGTTACCAGCTAACCAACAGAAACTGCACTAATGTTTAGAAATTTGCTAACCGGCTAACCGAAATCAATATTAAAAAAAACAAAAAAAAAACAACCATTTTGAAAATTTGCAGCCAACTAGATTTTCTTTTTTGCCGCATACAATCATTGCGGGAAGTTTATTGATGCTTTTTGATTGAAAATGTATACACATTGTGCCATTTGCCGACTATCTAGTTTGTGTACCCGTCGCCGGGGGGGGGGGGGGGGGGGGGGGGGGGTGCCAACTTTACTGACCGTGAAAGTTTTGGGTAAACGGTTAGCAAACTAACTGGTAACTCCTAGCACTAGTTGACTATTGTGCTGGTGACCATCTGACAACTCTAGAACATTGTATTGGGAACACTCCCTGTTCCCATCCAGAGTGCAGAAGGTTCTCACCAGGAACAGGGCAGTCGTCCCTTTGGGAACACTCGTGTCTCCAAAAAAAGTCATTCCATTGGGAAGTGGGAAGATTCAATACACGCTGGGAATATCTGGCGATCGCATTTGGAACAGCTGCCGTTTCCATTGGGAACACTGGATGTTCCTTTCTGGAATGCACTGTGTTCCCAAAAGGGAAATTCCAAATAGAACTGTGAACAGTTTTAGGTGCTCCCTCACTAATATTTTATTATTTTCAATTTATTTATTTGTTATTCATTTGTTTACATGTATATCAGTTGTTTACTTTTACATGTAG
The DNA here is from genome assembly GCA_965248225.1 of Nitrospirales bacterium. Lineage (GTDB taxonomy): Bacteria > Nitrospirota > Nitrospiria > Nitrospirales > UBA8639 > Nitrospira_E. The sequence goes on along the minus strand of CBDFIV010000014.1, from coordinate 6,554 downwards.
ATGTCTTCCTCTTGACTCATTTCCAACATGACAATTTAAAAAAACTAAGTTTTCAAAAGTGAAACTTCTCTCAACCCCCATGCCGAGTGACGCATCAGTCATGTAACTACATCATGGAAGTCCTTATTAATTTATAAATAGATCTTGTGGCAAACCATAATCGCACCCACAGATTTCCTTAACTTCCTTGGTACGGGTGTACTTGTATTATGGTAAACACGGGCATTTGTTCTAAGGATGTCTTAAAAGGGAAGTTACAACGTTGGCGTTCAGTTAAACCCTCTAGTCCTCAAGAAATATAGCATTAAACTAAATTAAAATAAAGTTCCACCACCATAAAGTGCTTACATTTGTCAGAAAACTTATTTTTTTCTTTTTAAACCCTTCTACTGATAGACCATTTAAAACCATTCAATATTTCCACTTTCAAAAATGCCCATTAGTTTTGTACACACATGGTGATACCATTTGAACAGTGTTGGTACCATTTGAAATCCATTCAAATGGTTTTAGAGGGTCCATTGATTCACCACTTGGGATGATCCTAACTGTTGAATGGGAAATACTATTCCCCATGGGCGAATAGGACTTTTTGATCGCCGATGCGGGCGGGAGTAATAGTGAATGTCACGTGATGTAAGTTCCACCAATCAAATGACAAGGATCTGTATGTCAGTTATATAACAGACAATATCTGACACAAACTGAAGTCCCATTTATTGTTACTTGAGCTCAGGTAACAATGTACAGTGTCTTGGACTCAACTTAACCCTTTGGACTTCCACCTAATATACAGTAATGTACAGCAAGGTTTGTGAATTGAACTGTAAAATTGTAAACAGGTTTTAAATTCAGCAAAGTCTTCTGAATTTGAAGAAAATCTCTTATAATTTTTTGGAATGCTTTAACCCTAACCCCCTATTCTGGCTAGGAAGCTTCCTGAATCCTCCAAAATCCTCCAGTGCGCTTTCATAAATCTTTCATGTTTAGCACTGATGGCCTGTACTTATTGCCAGGTAGTAATTTTGCCCCATTTGAAGAGGTGAAAGAAAGTACCAGTTTCCAACAGTGAAGATTTTTTCCAAAAAAGCGCCCTAGTCAGAAGGTTAGCTGATAGAAATGTAAGTACATGTACTTGTATTACTATTTCCTACAACATTTACCTTGCAAGCATAAATTGCGTATCAAATTTAGTCAATGTCTCTTATCCCCAATGGGTGGCATTTATGGCTAATGCAATAACTATGTGGTTGCTTATTATCAGACCTCAAATAGAAAGCATTTACAGCCACAGCATAGCTGCAATTCCTGTGGTTTCCAAGGCCTTTCAGAGGCAGGCATTCCTCCCTCTTGGCCAGTGGTATGGGCTCCTTAGTTAGACCCACTGTCTCAAGAATTCAGCCACATGGCAGATACCATTATAACAAGGAAGGGGTGTTCATCTGACTGATAACAATTCTGACTTAAGTTTAAAGGGGCAGTTTCCAAAAAGGTCATACATGTATTTCAGTCCTCAAATATCCACTCCCCATTATTGTTTTTAGAAATAATCCCATCTCTTTCCTCTTCTGTTAATAGATTTGTTCATGGTAGATCTGTACATGTACATGTGGAAGGGGGGATATTTTGTCTCAATACTTTGTCTTCACCTCTTCCACAAATGAGCTTCAAGTACAGTACGTGATAACATTAACGTACATGTAATTATGAACACTCGGCGTATGTACATGTTTGGCATTTTAGTGAACTTTTGATGTGACAATTATTTTTATATACATGTATACATGTACTACGTACTCAAATGAAGTTAAGGGTCAAAAATATTTGTGCATATAAATATAAGCTAATGAGCTAAAATGGTGACGACTAATAACAAAATAATTCTTTGATGGCTCACGAACAGAAAACGCACAAAAACAAATTTGATTAGACACTAGTTTATTACCCTGATGAAAAAAAGTCATGTACCCAAGTGAAGGCGTACTTACAAAAATGATCCAAAAATTTCCTTTGACCCTTAACTTCTTTTGAGTAGTATATTTATAAATAGGAGAAAATGTTAAGAAAATTATGACAGTTTTTGTACAATTTGTAACCAGACTTAAATATTAGTCATTAATTTCTCATCACATTGAATGAAATTGTGTTTTTCAAAGATTAATCCCGTCCTGTATTCATATTGCCTGTAAAATATACAGTGTACCAAACCACATGTACTGTACGTCCATGTATAATGTAAGTACAGGGCCCATTTCATAGAGCTGCTAAGCAGAGAATATTGCTTAGCAAATATTTTCGCTAAGCATTTTAACATACATTTTTTACCACCAGCCAAAATACACACATTTTGCGATAACCCACAAAATCCACTAAGCAACTTTTTTTCTGCTTAGTCCTATGAAATTGGGTCCAGGTCTATACATGTACATTGTAAATATGTTTTCCATGACTGTTAAACTTAAAGCCAGCGTATAAAATACTTAATATGTCTGTGCATCTGTACTATTTTGATGTCAATATGAATTGAGATGTACACGTATGTATGTCTCTGTTTAGAAACCATACTGTGAAAGGTTTATATTTATTGCCAATGTGTCGTTAACATGAAAAATTAATTCAGGAAATAAATTGATTAATCGTACCAAAATGATAGCAGACAGAAATATATTTCATGAGAGGTTTGAAATACATGTAGGCTTGGCATTTTCCGCTTAATTTGCGAAACGTGTACGTGTTTAAACGAATATTGTTATCACTATAAAAAAAAAATGTCACGATGATTGTCCGTATTTAGGACAGAAAATAATCCAAAATGCAGACAAAAATAGCACAGATTAAACAAAATCCAAGCCTGGCACAAAACATCATCTGAAATTTCTGGTTGTATTAAATTAAAAACAAATTATCGGTTGAACTTCCTGGAAATTGTGATGTAGTAATAGCGAGCGCACTGGTCGCACTTATATAAATATCGTGGAAATGGAAGGTTCCATTTTTTTAATGTAGAATTTGTTTACATATTTTGTGAATTTGAAAACGAATTTAGTTTCGTGTTGACGTGTAGACGTCCCAACCTTAGTTTGAAAACGGCATTTAGTTTGTGTGTATTCATTGACATTTTATTAGGGATATAAATTGATTAAGTATACACGAATAACATCTTGGGGAGAAATACAGTACACCCAGTTAGTTTGATGTCAGTATCCATAATGCATTGTGACTTTAATCACGCTCATAGCCAACCAGGCACTTTATGTATACATAGATCTGGTACCTCCATCAAACCATTTGACATGATCCAGTCAATGGATTATAAATGTACATTATTCCCACATACTACAGTAGACATACCAGTCTGCATACTTAATGAGAATGCAGACAATATAAAAACAAATTAATTAGTTATGATTTATCCGTTTTGTTCATTGGTTCCCTGTTGAACAAATAGACAATATTTCAGTCCATGCCCATAATCACTGTACTCATATCTGGTGTGCCTCCCTTCCCCTTTGCCAGTACTGCTGGTGTTTTTATCACGTAGTCCAAGCAGAAGGCAAAATGAGGTCACCAGCCTATCAAGCATACAGCAGTATTGGGTTCCTGCCTCTGCTGCATGCTGATGGCTAACTGTGGCTGGGGTCATTAGTTCAGTCCTAGCCATTGGCTACCTGCTGTGCTCAGCATACATGTACAGTAGTATGGCTGCTCCAGCCATTTGGGGTTGACATTCTGTGGCATTCTCTGGTGGCAGGAAAAAACAACAAAGATTTTGGAGGAAGCTGGGGAAATCAGCAGAGGCTGAGGCATGAATTAATAAAAATTATGATTTATTAAAGTTGTGTCGCTGGTGTTTTTCACTCTTTTAACAGCAATTTCTAATACAATTATATTTCATCAGAACCTGATGAAAGGATATAAATGACACAAATGACACATTTGTTTTTCTATGCAAAATTAATCGTGAGAAGCTTGGTTTTACAGTAAATATTTAGGGAAATTAATTTTTGGTTGGTCCCATCACATCATTTTTGCACTGCAGTGTATTTGTACTGTTAACCAGTTCACGTCGGGTATATTACATGTATATTTTTCCCGTGCGGGATTATTTTCAGTGAAAATTCAGAAAAAATTTGTAGGCATTAAAAATTTCTGTCAATGAAACGATGTCAGGACAACCCCCAAAAATGCAGTATTCATTGACATTTCGAGAATTAAATGGCTAGTTTTTTGTATTGCGCTCGTCTTTCTTCCACACGTTCCGAAGCACCGGTCGTTTATTAGCCTGCACCTGGTCAAACAGACAGCATTCCGGAGGGACATCAAAGACAATGGATATAAATCCGTCTTTACAAATTTGTGGCTGGAATGTCAACAGAATGGTCATGGATAAGGGATTAGGCAAAAATCCACCAAAGAGTGAACTCATTCATTGACGGCAGTGCCTTTTGTCCGGGGGCACCGAAGCGTGTTCCCTCGGGTTCCGAGAAACAGTTGTGTGTATACACGTCATCCCACATTTGTCACAGCCACGAGTGGCGTGTTGACACGGCTACCAGCAAAACTCTCAAAAAACAGAATGCGTGTTAAGACGTTCGCCGATCGGCAGTTGAAAATAAAATTGCGGGTTTAAATGGCCTCCGAAGCGAACAGGTTAAACCAATCTTCTGATGCCTATTTTGTGAAATAATAATTGGACAGTATTTTTATTTGCATTTCAAAAAAGAAGTTGACATTGTAATTAAAAAATTGACATTAAAAATATAAAAATAAAAAAGTAGAAATGTAGTGTACTCACTTAGTTTAAAGGGACAATATCTTCATGATCAACAGGGCATGGAATCGGAGTGCTGGTTGTAGATGTAACTCGGTGACTGAACATAATATCCCACATAAGGTCGTAACCGTTGCTGCTGCATAAATGAGCCAGTAATTTTCAGTCGCTGTGTTCATCTTAAACTAGGACACCGATTCCATGCCGTGTTGAAAGTCTGTTCTGATCGTGACGATACTGTCCCCTTGTACATGTATATGTATGTAATGGGATAGGTGAGTGTGCTGGGATGGTTAACGGACCGAAACTGCACTAACCGTATAGAAATTTGCTAACCGGCTAACCAAAACCAATATTTAATTTGCTGCCCATTCTGTTCTTGACTTTTGCGGCCGTATTGGTTATTAAACAATCACGCGGGAAGATTATTGAATGCCTTTTGATAGAAATTGTATCCATATCATTCTATTTGCTGACTATATCTAGGTAAAACTTGTAGCTTTGCATGGTGAGGATAAGTAAGACTAATTGCGGTGACACCATGTGGAATCTCAATTGAGTAGTAATTAGTTCTCAAAAGAACTGGGGGTACAACTCGAGTTCTAACCCCAGTTCTTTTTAGAACTAATTACTACTCAATTGAGATTCCACATGGTGTCACCGCAATTAGTCTTACTGACTACATGTATATCTAGTTTGTGTGGCCGTCAGGTGCCGACTTTCAGTTAACTGGTTAACTGACCGTAAACGTTTCGCTTAAACGGTTAGCGAACGAACGACAACTCCCATCACCAGTACATGTAGGTACACTGTACACAACAGTGAACAGTGGGCTGGCCCCCCTCTCTCCCTACTACAAACCATGCTCTGAATCAAACTTAACATGCCCCCCCCCCTTGTTATTTTATGAAAAGCAACGTTTGTTGTGACTCTCTGTGGTTGTTGGCTTGCATGTGAGGAGTGCTGGTGTTACAGGGATTAGCCTCTTGAGGTCACAGTGTAATTGACCTCTGCCAGTCTCCTTCAACCCTGCTATCGATCACATGTCTCCCCTGATACATGCATGTTCACACTGACTTATTGAGCCCTTTTCACACGACCAAAAAACAACAACATAGATTCCTTGAGACGAATTTTATGAGCGCGGATTGTTCATCTTAATATCATCCCATGAGTGACTGCTTTTACAAGCTTTCACACAACACAAAGTAAAAAAAACAACATTCTATGAGATTGCACACATTATTATCGGTGGTCATGCTTATCAAAAATTGCCACACACAAATCTGTGCCGACAAAAATGTAAAGACAAGTTATATCATAACTCTAATTCCGTAAAAGAACTGACATTAACATTTCGGAGTTATGAGTAACTATGGGTACTAACATCGAAAACGTGAGTTAAAATGGATGACAATTGTTTGAGCTACTATGAGTAGACAAATGTAGAGCGATCATGACGGACCTCAAAAATTGCCACACACAAATTAATCTGTGCTGTCATGCCGACCAAAAAGTTGTTTAAGTGGAAAGAAATGAAATCATAACTCTAATTCTGTAAAAGAACTGACATTAACATTTCAGAATTATGTGTACTGATATCTACGCTACTAATAACGAAAACATGAGTGAAAACGGATTAACATTGTTGAGATACATCGTAAAATGTAGAGCGATCGTGAAGGGCAGATGTTATGCACATTGACACGTGTGTTATCATCTCGGTCGGCCCTTGTATAGTACAGTGCATGCCCTGCACAATACGACTGCTTTCGCACACAAG
>CBDFIV010000013.1:0-34252 GCA_965248225.1 Nitrospirales bacterium | reverse complement strand
CAAAATCAATACTTATTACAGTATAGCAAGATTGATGTAAGTCATGGCAATAATATAGCCAAATATGATTATAACTGAATTTTTTTTGTAAGTTATGGGGTTTTCAATTTGATGAGACAAATCGAATCCCGCGATGCGAATTACCCCATGGACCACCGTGGCCCCGTGGTCGCCCTGCTCGTCCATGCTGTTGTGTTGTTGATGGGCCTACCGCACCGAGTAACGTTACCGGTACTGAATTGTCATCCGAATCGCTACTCAAATCACTTGCAGAGCTCGATTGAATGCCATCCTGGCTGTTGTTACTATCATTACTATCATCATCATCAGTTTCTGAGTTCCTGAATGTCTGAGTTCCACTCTCTGCACTCGCGACGCGATGTGAAGAACTGCCAGCATCCGCCATGTTTCACATTTGCACAATAGAATGCATATGATGCCAGTGCTTTTTTCAGAATTGTACGGTCATCTTCGGAGTCTTGCGGTATTTTATTCCTCATCGAGGAATATCATTGGCTATCGTAACCCATTGATGCCCTAGCAGCCAATAGAAGGCTGGTTTATACAGTATTTACATCGAGCCGTTCACAGCGGCTTGCCGGCAACAATAGACTTTATTTGAGCCGCTGTGAGCGGCTTGCCGGAGCGAAAGAGTTAAGAAGCTTAGTAAACTCTTTGAGTTTGACAACGTCAAACTCATTTGCGTTTACCCTTGAATTACACAGGTTTGTGTTTGCCATACTACAAACAGACATATTGTACTCTGTGGTTTTTTTGTGTATTTTTTATAGTTCTGTTAATTGAATGTCAAGATAAAGCCAAGAAAATGTTGAATGCCTGAAAAGAAATCTTTGATGTATAAAAAAATATATTAATTAAGCATCCCTTTTTGCTTGTTATAGGTTGACAGTTTTATTGTGCAAAATTTACCCAAACTGAAAAATAAGCCACCATGTCAATAATAGCAAGGAAATGTACAGGCAGGCTCTTTGACAGTTCTGAAAATGGCTGGGTGCACTTTGGAAAAGACTGAACCTTTGGACAAAGTGAAACTAAAAAATCGGCAGAAAGAAATGTTAAAATATTTCACCCAAAAAATAAATAAATAAAAAATAGGTCAGTGAGACATTCAGTCATCTTCTAGAGCTCATAATATTAACTGTTTAATTATTTTAATATTATCTTCTTTCCCCTACTCTCTCTCTAAACTAACCCCCATTATAGCTCTCACCAGAGGGAGACGATGTTGAGCTGGGCCTCCCCAGTGAATCGTCTGATGGTGATGATGACAGCCGATTGGTCGTGGATACCTTTGACCTGGACGAGAGCATGAGCAATGAGTCAAACAGCAAACCGACGTCCCCCTCCTCCGAGCTGGCACCGGACCAAGCCCTCGCTGATATGAGGGTGAAGCTCAAGGAGACCCAGTATAAGAATGCTGTGGCAGAGGCCGAGATTGCTAAGCTTAAAATACAGGTACATATAATACGGTAATATTATAATAATACTCTCATTTATATAGCACCTTTTCCAATTATTACAATGCAGTGTATTTTTGCTGCTATTCTAGAAAAAAAGGGCATCTCTTTCATGCTTAGTGTGCCCTGTGTTCTTTTTCCAATAGATGGTTCCCCCCCACCCTTCCTTTAACTTCCCATCCCAAGGATGCCAGCCCTATCCCAGGTTGGACTTTCACCTTAGTGTACTATGGTGACATCCAGGATTTAACCAAACAATTTGTGTAAATTAATAAATTGCTTAATTGTTACCTGTGTGAAACTTCTGAAATTCAGCAATAGAATCCCATGACCAAATACAGTGCATGTCAGCGAGGTTTGAATTTCAAAATATCATTTTCACAAAGTGTTTTTAATGAAATAATCCCAAGAACTAACGTTAAAGAATAACTTTAGTTTTGACGGCTGTTCGTTACTTGAGCGTTACAACAAAACATACGCCAGTGTCAGCATGGGTGCGTTGAACACATAAAACCTGCTGCATGGATATTTTATGCGTACCGCACATACGCAGCATTTTGTTGCTACAGGCGTGTACACAAAATGGACTTTGAAATGACGCACAAAAAAACCATCAAAACTCTAGGATTTCTTCAATGTTACATCTGGATTTTCTTTCAATAAAATGATTTAGTAAAAATTATATTTTGAAATTCGAACCTTCGCGCGTGTCATTATAGTTGTTCATGGAATTTCAATACCGAGTTTCAGCCTCCCCACACAGGTAATATTTAAACAATGTCACAAAAGACGTTTTCTGTGCAGCGACTGACCCGCTGGCTGATTGGACTCCGTTTCAGTGTATACAGAGATGGAGTCCATATGTGGGCTAACGCTGGCCCTAATGACTGTAAGCAATTGATGGAATGGTCTCCCATGCCAAGAACTGACAGCTTTGGCTCTACCATTGTAATTGTCAGGGCCATATAGCACAAGTTGGTCAATTTCTACCTATCTAGGATTTTATTAGTGTTTCTTGCGTCCATTTTAAAGGTATAAAAAGGAGCCCTGGGTAGCATTTGAGCAGTGTCTACAATCCGACTGCTTCACAAAAGCAGTCGGATTGTAGTCTGATCTTTGTACTCTGAGCACACTATAATTTGTTTATAAAAATAGACTTAATGGAAAATTCTAATTATTTATTTGTAACTAGGGCATCCATGTTTTATTGTTGATACTCACTGACTCCAGGTAATGATTTGTTTAAAAGTATTTTACAATGTAACATAACAATGTAAAGACTGTTTGCAGTGACACCATGTGAAAAATTCTCTTTTGAGCAGTAATTAGTGTGAGGTAATACTTATTTAGAATAGGAAAACCTTGAATCTTGATCAGCAAATTGTGAATTATTTGTAGCATTTTGTTATATGATACAAGTGAAATTGTTCACTGGACTCATAAAGATTTAATCATTGTATCTCTACAACCAATCCTGCGAATAAGACGGCATCTGGTTGTAAATCACTGCACAGCTAATAACTCGGCTGCCATCAGTCTTTAAAAAAGTAATAAACAAGTCTCATTTATTTGCCATAAAATCCTCTGTGGCTATTCTTCACAATGCAGCAACACGAAATAAGATTGATTTCAGTTGATCAAGAAGGACATTAAAAATAGAACGGGGTTACTTAACCTGGAAATCAAATACAAACTACCACCACGACCCTCTCCAGCCCAGGGAAGAGTTTGATAGCTCCCAGAGGAATTCCTCCCATCCCCTGGGGCTCAAGAAATTCAGAGGGGCTCTCTCTTGAGCTCAGCAAACGTTCATGAACCCATAATTTGAAGTTCAAGGGGGTGGGACATGTCTGCCCAACTCTCTTTTTTGTGGTCATTAGGCATGTACATTTACCCTTTGTTTTCCTATGTGTCCCCTTCTTGTTACAATTTGCCTCTCCTTGCCGACTTGTATAAGCCCCTTGATCTAACACGCCATTTACCCGGTACCTCTCCCACCTTCCCTATCCCTAAGCTCTTTCAAATAAATTCCTTCTTACGGTAATCATAGCAATTTGCCCAGGCCATCATCCAAGCCTTCGAAATGACATGGACATCACGTTTTTCTAATGTCCGTTGTTTAACTTATCTCGGAGATCTAAACCAGAAACTCGATTTTCTTCAAATGGATAGGATGTTTTGTACTGGGAAATGCAGAATGGTCGATAAGAATCAAGTTAATGTTCAGAGATTATATATTCAGGTCAAGAGATTCAGAGAGGAGAGAAAGGAAAAAAGTTTCTCCACACTTGGAAAAGTAGTTGATATTCTATTTCCTTTGAGGATCTGTCTAGAGTCATCCAGTCGATTTGCGAGTTTGCCATTTAAAATTATAATGAAGTAACCCTTTAACTTGTCTAACTATAAATTCAATGTAAAGATGATCTAAATGCCTGTTACTATCTAGACTGAACTGATAATGCAAAGCCAACTTTGGCCCAGCTAAATGAAGACATCGCCAAGCAGCCTGTTATGTATGTGACATCTTTGACCCTGGAGCAGTGAATTTCTTCATCGCCAGGGGAACGGCAACACGTGTGTTTCATTTACAGCAAAATGGGCACGTCTGCGTGTGCTGGTTATGACAGAAGTGATCTCATCAGCAAGTGTGTTACTATGTCAGATGTTCCATTAATATATAAACAGAATAGGTAGATAAATTAATACCAGAGCAGTATTTGAACCTGGGACCTCTGGTTTACCGTACTGGTGCTCTACCAACTGAGCCATCTATTCCTTTGACAAAATTCATTGAACAATTTTGAAGCAAAATAGGGAAACTGCCAATCTAGTGCTAGATGGCTCAGTTTATAGAGTGCAGGTCACAGGTTCAAATCCCCAGTTCCCACTCTAGTAATAGTTATTCTCTGGCTATTCTTTGTTCACTCTTAAAAGCTAAATATTATTTTATATACATATTAAAATATAACAATTCACTTTGGAGTAGTTAATATGCACCAAATATCAACAGTTCAAATGTAACAAAATCCCTAAAAAATCAATTTTTCCTGCAGGTGAGCAGAGATTGAGGCATCAAGTTGCATCAAGTTGCATCAAGTTGCTTTCAAACGACGCCAGTGCAATCCTTACTAACGAGCTGTTTATTTCATGTCGCTAACACACGTGCTTCCATTACCCTCAATTTGTATCCATACAACTTCTGCTCACAAATGTTCACACTGTCACCATAAACACTAATAAACAAAATGTTTTTGGCTGCACAAACGGAAACCAAATTGGGTTAAAATGACGTGTTAATGGTAGAGCTCATTTATAAAATTCCAGTTGTCATGGAAAGGAGTGACTCTATTGGTTAATCCATACCATTTTATTGACAAGCTGAATTGGTGCATTGTCTCAAACAAAAATGTGTTGCTTTTTTGTTATAGGCGAACACCCCTGCATCGGTGCTATCCTGTTTTTAATCAAGAATCATTGAGTCTAATTATTTGTGACTTTCCTGTGACTTTTGAAATCTTTTGACGTCAATGCCCGCCGTGTCCCGGTCTCTCCTAATTTACTGTGATTCGTCTCGAGGGGTAAAACAAGACGCCAAAATTCTCGGCAAATGCAAATCAATGCAACAAATAAGCGGTAACATCCCCACTTCTATCCACACATTATATAAAAAATGTTTTGAAAATGTCAAATCCATTTCTGAAGCAACCAAGCAGGTATAACCGGGCCAGCTGAAACGTAAGCTAAAAATCTTCAACTATAAACCGCTAGTCTTAACATTGTCTTTAACAAAAATAAAATATAAAAAATTTAAAAAAATTTAAAAAAATTAATAAATAAATCATTGCTCCTGGAACACCATACCTCAAAATGCCATACCAACATACCCTCTTCACATTTAATAATAATAATAATAATAATATATAATAATAATAATAATATATGGACTTATATAGCGCACGTATCCACCAACTAAGTGGTGCTCAAGGCACATTATTACCCCTGCTCATAAGGCTCATACATCATTCCTGAAACCATCTCAGCTCCCTGGGGAGTATACAGCTCAATTGCTGCCATTACAGCGCATATAGGGCCGGGGCTAATCAACCAACTCTGCCCTCACAGGTACCCATTTAACCCCTGGGTGGAGAGAAGCAATTACGATTAAGTGTCTTGCTCAAGGACACAAGTGTCACGGCCGGGATTCGAAACCACATTCTGCTGCTAACACCAGAACTTGAGTACGGTAAGCTAGACCGCTCGGCCACGACACTCCACTATGGGGATGGAGTGTCCACCCCATCCCACTATGGGGATGGAGTGTCCCACCCCATCCCACTATGGGGATGGAGTGTCCACCCCATCCCACTATGGGGATGGAGTGTCCACCCCATCCCACAAGGCCGGGCTTAACAACAACCCGCTCCGTTAGCAGATAATTATTGGCGTACTCATCAGTGCCCATTAAAGCACTTATCCGCCCCCACACTGCTAATAGCCAAGGGTACCATGCCCAATGGGGTGCGGCTTGTTAGCCATTGATAGGATGTGATTTCATTATCGACACCACAGTTATTCACTTTGCTGTCACCAGTGTTGTAGTCGAGACCTTTCCGAGACCTCAGTACTTGCTTAAATTTTGAAATTGTCAGGTACATAAAAATTCCAACTACCGAGGCTATAGAGTCTAATGATTTGAACATTGAAAACTCATAAATTATTATTTTGTTGACACTTAAAGTGAAGGTTAAAAAATGGTTTTTTTTAATGGTCAGGGTCTCGCCGAGACCTTTTCGAGACCTTTTCGAGACCCAGTTTCCCCATAAAATGCATTTTTTCATCCTACTTGAACCTTAAAACAACCCCAAATTTTGTTCATGTTCAAAGTCAAGTATGTAGATTCTATTATGATGCTTGTTAGACTTGACTTGAACCTGATAGTCTCATTATTTCAGCATAAGTGTGAGGTCTCGGAAACGGTCTCGACTACAACACTGGCTGTCACATTCACATGAAGTACGAACCTTCATGTTTTAGGGGAACCATTTTTTACAGCTGGTAATAAACAGATGTATTTTGTTCAGCACAATTTAATTTTGGTTAATTGCCAAATGTTTTCACACAATAAACATCGAGTCTTGCTGGTTGTCTGCATTTAATTGCCTAGGACAAAATATCTGCTAAGCCAATTTGTCTGCGTACTAGCCCCTGGTCTCGTGGACCTAGCCCCTGGTCTCGTGGACCCTGATATTTACAAATTAAAAACCCAAAATCCCCAGGTGACTAACTGTATTTTTCAATCGTCGCCCTGGTATCCAAAGAATGAATTCACTGTCTTGAGCTCTTCTTCAAGTCGTATATATCCAGGTCCCAGTGATGATGCTTTATGATTCTGAACAAATTGATGCGCATTGATTTACTCGCCCACGTCCAGAAACCTGACACCCAAAGCCTCTCATGTTTTGAAGATCACTTTTCAAAATCATAAATCTTCCTGGAAATGAAATGCTCTTTACACTGCGATATTTAATTCAAGCCGAAAAGCAATCATTGCGAGTCGAACATTCAATTGTAATTGAATTATTTTATAGAGTATATCATCCTCCAGGGTGTTTACTTCACATTTCTTTACGAAGCAGGCCTTTAGAAAGTGTCTTGTAAAAATTGTAAATAATTTGCTAGTGGGTATTTGTTCCCTTGAATACATCACTTAAGAGACAAATAACTCAGTAATGAGATCTCATTTCACGCATTCTGAACATCAATTACAAAGGAAAATAGAATACAAACAAGCAGAGATACAATATAAGAAGAGAATCTGGGGTTGCATTCACTGTTTAAAAATAGAAGTTCTAGCATTTACTTTTCTGAGGGTGGATCCAGTTCATTTTGACATTGGGAGTTGGTGCCAAAGCCTTTTACAGTTACGTACTTGCTTGCTTACGTACATGTGTACTTGCTTGTGTGCTTCCTCTCTTATGTGCTAGCTTGCTTGCTAGCTAGCTAGCTTGCATGCTTCCTTGCTTATGTACTTGTTTGCTTACATGCTTGCTTGCTTACGTGCTTATGTGCTTGCTTGCTTACGTTTGCTTACTTGCTAGCTAGCTAGCTTGCGTGCGTGCGTGTTTCCTTGCTTGCTTCCTTGCTTCCTTGCTTATGTACTTTCTTGCGTACGTGCTTGCTTGCTTCCGTGCTTGCTTGCTTATATGCTTGCTTGCTTACGTACTTGCTTGCTTACGTACTTGCTTGCTAGCTAGCTAGCTAGCTAGCTTGTGTGCTTCCTTGCTTGCTTGCTTCCTTGCTTATGTACTTGTGTGCTTATGTGCTTGCTTGCTTACTAGCTAGCTAGCTTGCGTGCTTCCTTGCTTACGTGCTTACGTGCTTACGTGCTTACGTGCTTGCTTGCTTCCTAGCTAGCTAGCTTGCGTGCATCCATGCGTGCTTCCTTGCTTATGTACTTGCTTGATTACATGCTGGCTTGTTTGCTTGCTTATGTGCTTGCTCGCTTGCTTGCTTGCATTTTGTTTTGCCTTTTCATTGGCATCAGTTTATGGTGTCCTCTTTTACCTCAAATATCATTTTCTCTCAGGGCATTTTAATAAATGCAATGCAAGTTTCACATTATTTTCCAAAGTGAGAGCTATTCCCTTGTCTATGTGGGGATGTGGTAACATTGGAAACCTTAATACTCATGTTTATAAACCACATGATAATTCAGCATCACCGCAAGAGGCCGTGTTAATGGCTTTGAACTTTGAAGTCTTTCAAATGTAGTCCAGCACCGAAGGCCATCTTCATTGCAAATGGCAAGGCATAAGATCATTCTATAGGACTTTGAAATGATAGAGCATAAATCTAAATAGACAAACAAGCCTCATATGGCAGTCCTAGCTCAGAGAAGTACGTGTTTTTAAAGCTTTTTTAATGAATGCTTGATTCTTCAGACTTCTCCAAGTCTTAACAGGCCTCCGACAAGAACATATTTTCTTTTTGTGCTGAGAAAAGAAATGCGTGGATTTAAGTTTGATTCCAAGGTGAAAGTAAATTCGGACCATGTATACGCGGTCAAATTGGATATAGCAGACCAAATTTTCTATTGCCAAGTCGAGGACAAAGGATACCTTAATGTCAAGATGGTAATAAGAGAGTGACAGCTCACAAATCTGGCAAATGTTCATACCCCTATGTGAAAAAGTATGTTTAAAATACAGGTATTGCATAATGTCCAAGGGTGACGATCTATGCAATTTTGGTATGCAGTTGGACGTCGTTTCATAGCCACTATTGTTACAGGATCAAAGACAGCTAGTTGTCAAGACATCCCTTGAATTATTGCTGTCAATATATAGATGATTTCTCAATAGATTTTAACAGAAATGCAGCTGGGGCCAGTCATTACTGGTTTCTCCACATACACGTATGGAGTAATAGGGTAACTTGCGGTGAATGACTTGTACAGCTTAAAATGTGTGAGTTTCTATTCACATGAGTCGTCATGATTTGAATGTCTCATTTCACAGACCATTTTTATTCACTTGAAAAATGTACGCCGGCCTTAGGGAAATGAGCGCTATTCTGAACACACTTTCATATGTGTGATTCTTGCTTCATGGGAGAGTGGGCTCATTGGGAGAGTTGAGTCTAGACAGTTTCCCGTGGACCGTCCACTTCAACAGTGAGGTTACTCCTGTGGATACATTACATGGAAGAAGCTGAACGATTAGTGGGGACAAGTCACGGGAGAGTAAGCATGGGTCATCTAGTCTAGACAGTCGTGGGAGATCTGCCGGCCGTTTCACTGGGGACGCCGCCATTAACAGGAGAGCGGGCTACCATTGATGACTGTGTCAGGAGAGTGGGTCATCAGTGGGTCCCCTGCATGGGACAGTGGGCTATCTTTGACTAATGCTGTGCACGGAAGAGTGGGTTATCAATGGGTACAATTTCAATGTTTTGAGTTTCCCTGTTTATGTTTTGACATTGCAACTATGAGAGTGGCACTGGGTAATTAGTGTAGATCCACTCGTAGCAGAGTGGGCTATCAGTGTGCGCGCGAGGACAGTAACAGTGCGATTGGGCTATCACGCGCAAGGACAGTCATGCGAGAGTGGGTTATCAGTGCGCACAGTCATTCGTGCGATTGGGCTATCACGCGTAGACAGATCACAGTGCGATTGTTACATCAGTTGGTACCAGTCATTAATGGGGAGGAGATAGTAATTGGAGACTTGAGCTATCATTTTTGGAGTTTCCAGTAATGGGAGAGTGCGCTATCAGTGGACATCAGTCCTGGGAGAGTGTTCAATCAGTGGGTAAAATGCCATATAGTGCTCGCACGCTGACAGAAATTTGAATCCTGGGCTATCATTCCGGAGGGGACAGTCTAATGGGATGATTGCGCTTATCAGGTGTTAGACAGATTCATCAGGACAGTGTACCATCCCGTGTGGTATCCTGGTCTTCAGTGGGGACCGAGCCAGTAATGGGAGGGTCAGCTATCATTGTGTAGGGGACAGTCATGAGAGACAGCGCTATCAGTGGAGAACAAGTTCATGGGAGAGTGTACCATCAGTGGCGTACAGTCAACAGTGGGGAGGAGACTTTAATGTGAGGGTCGGCTATCATTGAGGAGTGGACAGTCATGGTACACTGACTCATTTCAGTGGCAGATTGCAGTCTTGGGAGATTGTCCCATCACTTGGTACAGACATCAGTTTCTAGGAGACATGTAGTTTGAGGGTGGGCAAGCATTGGGTAGGGGACAGTAATGAGAGAGTGCGCAATCACCTAGACACAGTTTACAATGAGAGTGTGCCATCAGTGGGTACAGTCATCAGTGGGACCAGACTTTCCATGGGAGCTTGGGCTTACCATTGGGGAGGGGACAGGTCATGGGAGAGTGCGCTAGTCAGTGTTTTACAGTCACAGGAGAGTGTGCCATCAGTGGGTGCCGTCATCAGTGGGGAGGAGACCCGCAATTTGAGGGTGGGCTATCAACTGCCGATCGGCGGACAGTCTTGGGACAGTGCGCTATCCGTGGAGACAGTCATGCGAGTTTGTGCCATCAGTGGATCCATGTCAACAGTGGGGAGGAGACAGTAATGGCCGGGTGGGCTATCATGTGCGGGATGGGACGTGTCATGGACAGTGCGCTATCAGTGGAGACAGTCATGGGAGAGTGTGCCATCAGTGGGTACACGGTCATCAGTGGCCCCGAGACAGTAATGGCAGGGTGGGCTATCAATGGGATGAGTTCACTCTTTTGTGGATTTTTGCGCTAATCCCTTTAGACAGTCACATGAGAGTGTTCCTTCAGTGACGTACCAGTCATCAGTGGGGAGGAGATTTGTAAAGGGACGGATGGGCTATCCACTGTTTTTGATGGGACAGTCATCCGAGTAGTGCGCTGTCTGTGGAGACCGGGTCACAGGAGAGTGTGCCATAAGTAGGTACAGTCATCAGCTTCGGAGCTTGACAGTAATGGTCTAGTTGTGCGGCTATCAGAAAGACGACCGTCAATAAAAGAGAGTGGCCTAGGCCATCAGTGGGCACATTCTCGGAAGAGTGGGCAATGAATGGAGATCGTGCTATTTGGTTGATACCAGAGACTTTGTTTCATTGAATTTCCAAACAATAAAAGTATTAATGAGTCATAGAAATGTTTTATACCAAATTTTCACTGAAAATAATCCCGCACGTTTGACAGGAAAAAATATACGGTAATCCCAATGTGAACTGGTTCAAGATTTAGCCTCCGAGTAAACAGATTTTTGAAAGAACATTCTGACAACTCAACTGTCAGAACACAAGTACCGTGTGCACTTAACTTTTCAAGAGAACCCCAATCGTTAATAAGTGCAAAAATATGGCTGGAGTTATGTTTGCAAAATGAGTAATATTGTGGAGCTAATTTGCGTGTGACTATTAGATGTCAGGTAAAAAACCCACCGCAAAGAGGAAACAAGACCTTGTGATGGTGACTTGAGGATCAAGGAGGAGTACCACTGATGAGGCCAATCAATGAAGGCCTTCAAGAACACATGAAACTTCCAGGTAAGATCGTAGACTGGACAAGGATATTATCATTGCTCTCATTTCTACATCCCTGTCTGTCTGTCTCTCTCTGTACAATGTCTCGAGTTGTAAGGAGAACCAGTGTTGATAAAAGAAGTTGCATTCATTAAACTCGGATTATGCAATGCTGCCATTGCTATTAGATTAGTGCATGTGAACGTGTATCCTGCACGTAGCTATGCAGCACGCATACATAACCAATGGTCAGTGCCACTTCTGTTACTGTGCATGGTTCGTAGATCAAATGACATATTCAAGGGACATGTATTGGGACAAAACATGACACAATCGAAGTTGGCTGGTGGCAAATTCGGAGTGAATAGTCTATAGATTAACGTCTGTGGCTGAAAATACTGCCCCAGCTGTGATAAGGTCATATTACAATAGTTGCTGCTGCATAAATGGAGTCAGTAATTTGAATCATAGCTACGAATCGTGATAATCTGTGTCCTTAAGCATTGGGACTCTCGATTCCAGTATGCTGCTGTTGACACTAAGTTCCTGCTCTGTGATCTCACTAAATGGCAGCCCTCTTGCATCTAGGTTAGTACACGCAAAAGTGGCACTTAATCTTCACTGTAGGTCAAAACTAGACTTCCCATTTTGTTTACTATGCCGTGGACTAGGATAGTACACGAGTGGCAATACAATATCATGTCAATGTAACATTATATTCTAGAGGCCTTTAATCATCATTGCCAGTGGAACTTTAGGATAGTACCAACGAGTGGCACACATTTCCATGTAGGTAATGCAAGACCAGGGCTGGTACTATGCCGAAGAGACTAGGACTCAGTACACCAAATTGAGATCCAGGACAAGAGGCTTTCTCTCCTAGGTAACAGACAAACTGGTACTATGACCCAGTTGGAGATCACGGAAGTCCGTCGCATGCTGGAGGAGAATTAGAATCAGTTGCTTTTCAATCCTGGATGAGAATTTTCCGAAAATAGCTAAAGATGCATTATCAAAGATTTGTCAGCATACATTCTAATGTCATCGGGGAAAACTGATCTAGCAGTCGTCCTAGTTACTCATTGTTCAAGAAGAACACTATATGTTTTAAAGAGGAAGAAGTGGAGGAAAGCAAAGGTATTTTGAGTTCTTTTCGACGACCAATCCAGTCTTCTGGCAAATCTAGGTGGCATGAGGCTGATCTCTGGTGATGATGATGATGATGATAATATGTGCTCAGGTTTCCTGTGAAAACAACTAAAACCTGTTCCATGTTTATATCGTTGGTTGTTATGCTTTACAAAGGTCAGCAATTCATTGTGCAAGTTCTCAGGATGATTGCTAATAAATCTACCTGACGTTGTAAGGTCAAATAGAACACTGTCCAATTAATATAAATTTGCAGTATGCATTTTTACCTTTGGTATTCTAAGTCAAGCACACAATGAATAACAGCTTTACAAACAAACTTAATTTGGGTGTAAAGTCTGATGACGGTAGTCTTGACACTCCCCTGAAATTGTATCCATGCATTTTTAACCCCTTCGCTTCGGGAATACCAAAGGTTTTGCTGTCCCCCACAATGGGATTATTTTCAGTGAAAATTCGGTAAAAATTTCTAGCCATTAAAAATTTCTCTGTCAATGATACGATGTCCGGACAACCAAATAAACGCCTCATTCATTGACATTTCGAGAATTAAATGGCTAGTTTTTTTATTGTGGTCGTCTTTCTTCCGCACAACTAGTACCGTTGCAAGCTCCGAAGCACCGGCCGATTATCAGCCCACGCCCGGTCGAACAGACGGCATTCCGGAGAGGCATCAAAGACAATGGATTATAAGACCGTCTTTATAAATTTGTGCCTGGAACTTCCACAGAACCTGTCGTGGATAAAGGGATTAGGCAAAAATCCATTCACTCATTCCATTCCGTTCACTCATTCCCTGACTGCAGTGCCTTTTGTCCGGGGGCACCGAAGCGTGTTCCCTAGGACTCTGAGAAACACCGGCGTGTATACACGTCATCCAACGTTTGTCACAGCCACGAGTGGCGTGTTGACACGGCTTCCGGCCTAACTCTCAAAAAACAGAATGCGTGTTTACACGCTGTCCGACATGCGGTCGGAAAAAAAATTGCGTGTATACACGGCCTCCGAAGCGAAGGGGTTAATACAGATATTACAGACCTGTGATTTCGCAGGATTTTTCCTGATTTTATGATTGTTTGTACAAATCTCCGTTTACCTCAAACCTTTCTTAAAGAAGAGAAGTAGCCACCAAGGATAGAAAGAAGTAGCCTGTATTGTGTCCAGACCTCTAGTTTCTTGTTTGTGGGATGTGGAGAGTCTGAGTGGAGTGGAGTGGAGTGGAGCTCAGCTCAGCTCAGCTCAGCTCAGCTCAGCTCAGCTCAGCTCAGCTCAGCTCAGCTCAGCTCAGCTCAGCTCAGCTCAGCTCAGCTCAGCTCAGCGGAGCTCAGCTCAGCTCAGCGGAGCTCAGCTCAGCTCAGCGGAGCTCAGCTCAGCTCAGCGGAGCTCAGCTCAGCTCAGCGGAGCTCAGCGGAGCTCAGCGGAGCTCAGCGGAGCTCAGCGGAGCTCAGCGGAGCTCAGCGGAGCTCAGCGGAGCTCAGCGGAGCTCAGCGGAGCTCAGCGGAGCTCAGCGGAGCTCAGCTCTGTCCATGCCCGCTAACCATATTCAGGAATTGTTACTTTTGTCAAATCACACCCCTGATATTAACAGACATTTTACCACTTCATTGATTTGCTCTAACATTGTGAAAACTATCTATCAGTCACCCTGTGGATAATCTCAGGTTGTACATCAAAATATACTACTCAAAAGAAGTTAAGGGTCAAAAATACTTGTGCATATAAATACAAGCTAACAAGCTAAAATGATGACGACTAATGACAAAAAAATTATTTGATGGCTCACGAACAGAAAACACACAAACATTTTTTTTTTATTAGACACTAGTTTATGAAAAAAAGTAATGTACCCCCCCAAAATGATGTTCACACAAGTGAAGACATACTTACAAAAATGATCACAAAATTTCCTTTGACCTTTAACTTCTTTTGAGTAGTATATAAATGCTTACTACTAGTTAAACATGTGCTGTCATGTTTGTTGTTTTTTTTTCAACGAACTTCAAGAACTAAAGGTGGCTTGAATACCTCTGTGCATTTCCGGTGCATGAATGTTCCCTTGGGGAGTGATTAGTTTGAAGGTTATCATTAATTTGGTTATAGCTCTAAGTGAAATAGCACGACAACATAACATAAATGTATCATGATGCAATCATTTTTTAGGGGTCAGATTCCCTGTATGTCAGTGTCATTTTTTCTCAAGTCAAGTCATAAGTCAAATTTTCTCAAGTCAAGTCAAGTCAAGTCACAAGTCATAAGTCATTTAATGTACTAAATCAAGGTCAGCTTTCCAGCTTGTGTGTGTAAAGCACGTGCGCGATGCGAACAACACGTCTGATATCGCCGGACGGTCTTTGGATTTTCGGCCAACCTTCCGAATGTCTTGAATTCTTCCGTATTTCCAGAGATATATCGTGAATTATTTTTGCTGTGCATCATAATGTTCTGTTTGTCATGTTGCCTGTCTTGGCAGTGAGAATAAAGCCAGTGTTTGTCAATCGTTGTTTATAGGGTATACTATTTGGTAATGTTGCAAGACTGCTTCTGAGATCCAGATCTCATTCAACAATCAAAGTTTCACCTTCTTTCATTTTCGTTGGGAAAACAGTGAAAATGCATTCCGATTATTAGCATTGATTATAATGCGAATTAAGGAAATACTAATCTCTCTGATAAAAGTATAGGGCAGTAATTTCACTTTTCTTCAAAATAATGGCACATTAGACATAATTATTTCTCGTGAAGAGATAATCGATTACCATCAGTCAAAATGAAACCATTGATTATTGGAGGGGGGGGGGGTGGGTGGAGAAATGAAAATAATAAATTGAGACATCTCAGTTTGCACTTAGTATTCCACTCAAGATTGTCAGCTTAAAATGATTTTTCTTGACAAAGTACATGCTGCTTTTCCACAATTGGACTCTGGCATCTGCGGCTGGCTAATCCGTCTTCCAGCCAGTGCGTCTGGTTATCAGTGACTTCCCGCAAATGTTTCCATGTTGCAGATTATTGGAACATGATCGTGCAGTTACAGGTGCACTACTCGCCGGCATCCCTTTGTAGAATCCATTGACCGTGAGTTGCCAATGTGATGCCGGTCTTTCATGTAATTACAGAAAGACGGACATGCACACATTCCCCTCTGACATGCGTGGCTGTCTATTTTGTCATTAGTCTCAGTCAGTGTTTGCCACAACTCAAATTCGTCACTCTGTTTGGATGGGTTTTGTTATGTAGAACGACTTTCACTTCATGTTACAACTTTTGTTAAGATGATGCTTCATCAATTGAAAGCATGGTAGCCATAAACTCACTGTAGACTACTGCTTTCATCTGTATTCATTTGTGTATTTCCCTTCTGACGCCTGTAGGAGCCATTTAGTTAGAATGACAGCAATTTTAAATTTAAATGTTGCTAATAGCTTTCCACAGGGGACAATTCTGTTGAGGTGCTTAGCAGAAGGGAAACTGACTGGGTACATTTTTAGATCAATTTTGGATGAACAAAGAAAAATTTACTCGAGCGGGATTTGAACCTGCGACCTCCGGATTGACGTGCCGGCGCTCTACCAACTGAGCTAACTAGCCCTATATTGGCAGTCTCCCTATTTTGTCAATATCTTCAAGCAGATGGAAAGCAATTGCTATGTAATTTTTTAAAGCAGAGACAATTTTAGAGCTGCGTTACAGCAGGGACAATTTCTAAGCAATATGAAACAGACTACCAGCTAAAAGACATACATTTTGTGTGAAAGTTTGGCTGGTAACCAAAGCAATCTGCTCAGCAAATCTTTCTGGTAAGCAGCTGCAGCTGCTGGAGCTGCTGCAGCTGCTGGAGCTGCTGCAGCTGCTGGAGCTGCTCTTGCAATTAATAGGCTCCAGTAGAATGACCTGTGCCTTTTTGAGAAAGATTCTGTCTATAAGGTCAAGTCCTACTGAACACTTTTGCCTTTCCACATGTAAATGTCGCATCCATGACAAAATAAAAAGTAAGATCCATCACCCCCTTCGGTAATGTTTCTGTTTAAGGCCAGTAATCTTGAATTGTAAACAGTTTTACATTCAAACTTACTTGGTGTGAAGTTGATGATGGTATTTAACAACTATTGGAATGCTTCTGTATCGGCTGATATCATTTTGGTTATAATCAGTTAAATAATTACCAAAATTAATGTCTGTAGGGTTTTCAAAGACAGAAATTCCTTGTTGGAATGAATACGAACAATCTGACTATACAATTTGTATAATGTTCTCCTTAATGACACAATGAAATAAGCTAACTTTAAAACATTTACAGGTTTTGTTTTATATAATGAAGGGATATTTATAGCCCTCTTACACAAGGTATCACAGCGCTTAACATTATTACCCCTGCTCATCAGACGCATAAATCATTCCTGAAACCATCTCAGCTCCCTGAGGAGTATACAGCTCAATTGCTGCCAGTTCGGCGCATATAGGGCTAATCAAACACATCAACCAACTCTGCCCTCACAGGTACCCATTTACTCCTGGGTGCAGAGAAGCAATTATGGTAAAGTGTCCTTGCTCAAGGACATACATGTAAGCACCATGGTCACGGTTGGGGTTTGAACCCACATTCTTCGACTCAGCCATCAGAACACAAATCGAATGCTCTAAACCACTCGGCCATTGCATTCCACTCCACTTTATACATATCTATAGATTCTTATAATATGAATCCGTTTAAAGACATTTGACTAAAAGTGTATACTGGCTTTAAAGGGACAGTATAGTAATGATCAACAGGGCATGGAATCAGAGTCCTACTTTTAGATTAACCCAGTGACTGAAAAACAATACACATGATAAGGTCATATTACCGTTGCTGCTGCATAAATGAGTCAGTCATTTTCAGTCACTGTGCTCATCTTAAACTAGCACATCGATTCCATGCCCTGTTGAAAGTCTGCTCTGACGATATTGTCCCTTTAAGGATCAGAATGTTAAGCGTTCCTTACTTTTATCATGGTAATGCCCTATGTTATATACTTAGATCAAATATCCTATTGCATATTTGGATATTATTGAAGCGATGCAATGCTAGGAGACAAAGCTGTGTCTATTGCACACAATCTTAAATTTTATATTGTCCTTCATATTTGAAGTCTTGCTTTGTCAAAAAGTATATTATACTAATATCTGAAAGAGTTGAAGGTCCTGGATTGCAGAATTGAATACAAACTAAACAGGAAATGAACAGTTTTTCATAGGAAATATCATCTCAAGTCACAAGCTTTACTAAAACAAAATGAAGAAATGTTTACAGATTGTTTGTAGAAAAATATCCGAGGCTCCTTGAACGTGATCTTCTCTGCAGCTATTTAATCTGTTATAGCTTTGCATTGGGTACTAAGAACAACATAAGAAGGCAGATTACACGTCATCGAAAAGAACAAGGTTTTGTCATTAACTTCAAATGTCAACTCGTTTTTGTGCACTGGTGGGAGGAGAGAGTAAGAATAATAAATTGAGAACTTAAACCGATTGATATGGGCAAACAGCAAAGGAGCCTTGAGTTTGATCTCATGGGCTAGGGGCGCCAGAGCTCTTCTATTCAAAGGGGGGGGGGGGGGAGGTGTGTACCAACACAACTGAATAAATTGATGTTTGCATTATTGATGGTTGTGTTACAGATTAATGTGTATGCATCCCACGATAATTGAGTGTCAATTTGAGCTGAAGCCAGTATAGTTGTGGTGCATGTGTCACTTTTTCAATAAGGACTCCACTTATTGAATGTGATTTTTTTTTTCTTTTTTTTTTTTTTTTTTTTTTACATGATGGATGGATCTAACTTAGATAAATAGCAAAGTGCTGATTCCACTTGCTACTCTCTGAACAATCAACAAACCACTTTGCTCAATGTAACCTCTTTCTTCAACCAAACCCTTCCCATATGTATCCCTCTCCATCCCAACCCTCATTAATCATCCTTACTCAAACCAAACTTTCCCTTCCCCAGACCTAACCCCTCCTCAACCCAACCCTTCCCCAACCCAGCCCTTCCCCAACCCAACCCTTCCCCAAACCATCCCCTCAACCCACCCTCCATCCCAACCCTCATCCCCTTCTAAACCCAACAATTTTCTGAACCAATCCCTTCCTCTACCCATCCCTCCCCGAACCCTCACCTCCCTTCATGCATTCTTCCCCAACCTAACCCTTCCTTTCCTTGACCCTTTCTAACCCAACTTTTCCCATCCTTAAAATTACCCCAACATATCCCTCTCAAACCATTCCCCAACCTTTCCACATCCTGTTGTACTATGTTGTTTCTGAAGATACAAAAGGTGTTTTCACACTGTGTACTTTTCTACATGGGTCCAATCCATGTGAACTCCTTGTGTTTTTAAACACAGGTCAACAACATATTGCATTCACGCACTTGGTACACATTAAACCAGCTTTTGTGATATATACGTGTAACTGTTTAGAAGTCTCTGCATGGGTCAAGAGCTCTCAAACCAGCTCTTTAGCAGGGTTGAATTTGTGTTGCCCGCTGTGTTGGAATGGTTTTGTCTGAAAAGGTTTGTCCAAAATAGTGTCCGGACCATGTCCAATATGGAGATATTTGAAAGTGTGACCTGACCTATAAATGTCAGACAAGATGGTATTCAGACAGAATCAGGCTTGTCTTTTACCTAGATCGGCCACCGGGGAATTCAGGTGATGAAACTAACAGGGGCATTGTGGAGTCACTGGTCTCCCCGTGGACTCCTCAATTATACCAGTAGTCATGCACATGCATTCTTGCCAAGAACACGCACACGTGAAGACAAAAAGTGCACCAACCCTACAGGCTTTGAAGTATTGTTCATTCTGGAGTCAAAAAGCTGTTATTTTTTTTTGTTACATTTAAAGTTTACTTTATTTACAACCCAAAATTTAAATAAATTGGCTGCAATACTAAAATACAATAAAACACATAACTTGTATGGAAAATTTACAATAAATAAAATATACATGCAAAGGCAGTGGCGGATCCAGGTGGGTGGGGCTCAGACGTGTGGCATGTGCCCCCTCCCTCTTTTGGATGTGTGTCCCTCTTTATCATTGTGTTTTCCACTTTTCTATGACCCTGGATCCGCCCCTGTGCCAAGGAGTAAAAAAAGAAAACAATTAAAAGGAAGGTGTAACATTGATAATAACCAGGTTATCATATTAACCAATTATTATCTTAAAACTAACTTACCGTACATTTACCAATCGTCCTGAGAAATTATTCTGTTGGAAGTGCATTCATCAAAAAGAAAAAGAGAAATGGTTTAAAGGGACAATATTGTCACGATCAACAGGGCATGGAATCGGAGAGCTAGTTTTAGATTAAGTAGTGACTGAAAATAATACTCCACATGACAAGTTCATATTACCATATCCAAGTCCATATTATGCTGCATAAATGAGCCAGTCATTTTCAGTCACTGTGTTCATCTTAAACTAGGACACTGATTCCATGCCCTGTTGAAAGTCTGCTCTGACGATATTGTCCCTTTAAGTAAAATTTACAAAATGTTGCAGCAACTTTTTGTAAAAAAAAAAAAAAAACCTGACAAAACAATTGTTCGTCCTTTTCTCAAGAACGTTAATACATGTATCTATTCTGATGAAACAATCACAAGTTAGTTTGTTGATAAATTTATTGAAAACGAAACAGTTGAAATGAATGTTTGTTTTCAAAAACAAATGTTGTACCTTCCCTTTAAAAGATGGAATCCAAGTCATGAGAAAACTGAAAACCATTCACAATTTGTACAGATAACACATGGATGAGAGCGCATTAACACAGAATCATTGCTCATCAAGCTAGCTGTTGGACATATCATCATCGTCTTGAGCATTTTCTTCTTGGTTATCTAATAGAGGGTCTCTTTCATCATAACCTCCTTCCGCCATTTTACAATTTATATTACATTTTATTTTTAATCATATTGAAGTGAGGTTATTACCAATGTTGTATCTTCTTTTCTTGAAAAACATTTCAGTTTTGTTCTGATAATGTTGTGATTCATTCCCCTTTCCTTATAAATAACTTAAGGAGACAAAAGTCTTCATCACATACACGCCTATGAAAAAAAAAAAGTAGCCTAGTTGAGCACTTTATGTATTTATAGTTCTAATACCGCTCCTGAACATGATAAACATTAAATCCCGTCGAGAAATTTACTCCGTCAAGCTACTTTCCACTGACTTCTTTTTCCCCCGTCCTTGGTGACGCACAAACATACAAATTACCCTCGTATTTACGTCACAGGGCGCTGGGGCAGGCCCAACTGTCAGATTTGTCAGGAGACGGGTTGATTTCCTTCAATTAGGGCGGGGTCTTAGCTGTCTTCAAATAAGAGTTAAACAAATGGAAAAAAAATGCTTGGCAGATTGTTAACATTTCCATACATTTGGTTTTCCGCAGAGTGCTTTTAATTGCAATTTGGTTAGAAATCCGTTGCTGACATTGTGAGAGTATTCTTGCCATAAGTTGAAGGCAGGTCAAAGTGCATTTTCGGTTATATGCTAGAAACATCTTATGCAAACAAATTGTTGTTGGTAGATTTTTTTTTCCCAAAAATTTGAATAATCCACTCGCCAAAAAATCTATAAAATAAATTTAAAAAGATAGAAGTACCTAGAAGCATCTTTTGTAAAACTGGTATTTTGTGAAATTCAGAGGCATTGTAATCTCCTCCACATAAAAACAGAAATTAATAAAAAGGAACAAATGACCCTTTCCCCTTTCTATATCTCTCAATGAGAGGTAGTGGTTTTAGATGCTCATACTTTAGTCAGTGGAAAAGTAACATGGGTGCCTCCTTCTTTTATTATCTTCATGAGAAAACCAGAAATATGTCAATCTCCCCCCTCCCAAAAACACCCCCAAAACATAATAAAATTTCAGCTCCATGAAAGCTGACATTTTTGTTTCACCAAATACAGTTTGTGTCAATATTTGTTGATTGTCCTTTTAAAATAGTAGTTATTGGCCTTACGTTTCGAACCTAGCAGGTTCTTGTTCAAATGCAGAATGGACGATATAAACATACATGCATATACATACACACAAGAGTGGGTAGAAGTTAGTCAGGTGTGGAAAAAATACAGTACTTGGGACTGGAATATAGACTAAATAACAAGCAAAACACATGTGAAATGTGAAAATGTCTGTGGAGAAAGAAATTTGAGATTGACAGGAAGGAGGAAGAAACATTTCTTCTGTCTTTTTGTTTGACATAGAGGAGGAGTCAGTATTAATCACTTGTTCTTTGAGATTGACAGAAAGGAGGAGCTTGATTAGCTGTATTCTCCCCAGGGAGCTGAGAAAGATTACAGGAATGATATTGGCCCCGTGACCAGGGGAAATGATGTAACGTGCATTGGGACATTGTCTATGTGCAAGGCGCTATATATAAGAACGCTTGGCATTTTCGGTTTAATTTGTATTTAGTACAGAAAATTATCCAACATATGGCAATACGGATTCAGAAAAAATAGTACAGATTAAACAAATCAAAGCCTGGCACAAAACATTATCCAAAATTTCTGATTCTATTTAATGTAAAAACAAATTATCCGTTGAACTGGGAATCATGATATATTGATAGCAGGCCCACTGGTCGAACTTATATAAATATCATGGAAATGGAAGGTTCCATTTTTTTAATGTAGGATTCGTTTACATGTTTCGTGAATTTGAAAACATTTAGCGAATTTATTTTTGTGTACACGTGTAAACGTCAAAAAAATTATTATTTAGGAGTAAACATTTCTTTTGTGTTTTTGATTGACAGGGAGGAGGAGTTTCAGAGCAAGGAGAAGGAATTTAAACAAGAGAAAGAACAAATGGAACAACAGCAGCTGAGAGAAAAAACACAGTTACAAGCAAAGGTAAGACTGGAAATGTAGTCCCAGATGCTTGACTTTGGCACTGGATGTAAACATCAAATATTACTGTTTCCATGGTGCCTTCAATTTGGCAAAAATTGTGTAGATTGGTCACAAGAATATGTGGAGTGATTGATCTTGTTTAACGTAATGCATTGATTGTGCATGCACACAAGCTTTTGTGACAAGCAAAGGTAAGACTAGGAATGACACGCAAGATACTTAAAAGTTTGCCCTAAATATCACACATATATTGTAAGTTTGAGTTTCTGTGGAGGCCACGATTTGGTAAAGAAATGATGTAGATTGGTCACAATAATATGTGAAGTGATTGATCTTTTTTAACGTAATGCATTGATTGTGCATGCACACAAGCTTTTGTGACAAGCAAAGGTAAGACTAGGAATGACACGCAAGATACTTAAAAGTTTGCCCTAAATATCACACATATATTGTAAGTTTGAGTTTCTGTGGAGGCCACGATTTGGTGAAGAAATGATGTAGATTGGTCACAATAATATGTGAAGTGACAGATCCACTTAACTTTTACATTTTCTGAGTTAGGCACACAAACATTGTTCAGCTACAGTTACAAGCAAAGGTAAGATGAGGTATATCTGAAGAAAGCAAAGACTTCGGTTGTTTGGTTTGGAATTAAGTGTGATACGGTATAAGAAAGATGGCAATATTTGTTTTAAAGGAAGGTACAACATTGGTAAATATTTGAAAACTGCTTTTATACAATTAACATTTAATAATCAACCTGGTAAAATTCCAGCTTATTACGTTATGTCATTTACGAGAAAATAATGAAAATGCACTCGGATTTTAGGAACGGGTACTCTTTCCTAAATTTAAACATGAAATTGTATTTGTTTTTCTCTTATAAATGACAGCACCACAGACATGTAATTTCTAGCTTTACACTAAGGAAAGTTTTACAAAATTTTGAATGACCAATTCTATATTCTTACCTTTTAACAATGCTGGCTCTACAATCCAAACTCATATAAGAGTTAATTATCTTTGCCATGTCCCCAAAGTTTTCTCCAAGATTAAAAGAAACTAGTGTATGTTGGCTGATGATCAGACTACCAATAGCACGTGCCATAGTGCAAGCAGTTCGGATAGATCATCTCCACCCATTGGCATTATTTTTTTTCTTTTTAATTACATCCATTATCTTCATTATCTGGGTGTTATTTTCCTTTTCCCACACTGCCTTAGATTCGTGAGTTGGAGATGAAGCTAGCAGACTCCCGGAGGGGCAATAGCCTGGAAGGATCAGACGGGATTCAGGCTGACCAAGATTCCAGCTCACCAGATAACGGAGGTTGGTTTTGTTTTTCTTCAAAGTCACGTCTTAGTGTTCAGTCAGCCAATTTGGGTAAAATTGACATGAATTGAAAGCAAAAATTAATTGTCAAATTTGATCTAATTTGTTAAACCCAGCAATGGTTACCAAACTTGAAGAGAATGTCATGTTGAAATATGAAAAAAACAAAATATAATTATTTGTACATATGATAAAATAGTTACCATGTACATCTCCAGATCGTAAAATATTGGTTGTTTGAATCTATTCTTGCTGAACTTTACTTGTGTAAAGGACTCATGACTCGGACTCGACACTCATGACTAGTGACTTAGACTCGGACTCAACCTTCACGACTGGGGACTTGAACACAGACTCAACCTCCATGATTTAGGACTCGAACTCCACACTGATGACACAGACCCGGACTCGCACTGAGGATTTTAGGACTTGAATACTAAATCTGGCTCCACCCACAACAGAAAGTTGCCCATATCTATATCCACTGAGGGTGGAGGAGGGTTACTTGAGGGTGAAGGAGGGTTACTTGAGGTTACACTTTTAGTTTTATCAAAAGAAAAAATTATCAGATTTTTACATCACATTTATATGGTGTAAAGTTGATGATGTTATTGAAAAATCCCTTGAAATATTGCACTCTGAGGTGCTGACATTTCAATAAAATCAGTGAAATAATTTTGCGACTTCCCGGGATGAAAATTCCACATGAGAGTAAGCATACTCGAGGAAGCAGTTCACCAAAAGTGTAACCTCTCTTAAATGTTGAATCGTATGATTAATATTGCCCACATAAACACTATGAGCATAACCATCCTGTGCATTTTGATAGAGCCTGTTGCATCTTGTATCCGAGATTAAACAAACAATTAACCATCCTAATTTTTCTCATATTATTTTGCTTACTTATCT
Source organism: Nitrospirales bacterium (assembly GCA_965248225.1). Taxonomy (GTDB): domain Bacteria; phylum Nitrospirota; class Nitrospiria; order Nitrospirales; family UBA8639; genus Nitrospira_E. Next base: position 9,457 of record CBDFIV010000013.1, on the reverse strand, counting down.
ATATATCTTTCCATTTCTAAAGTTCATTCTTTTTTTTGGCAAGCAATTACTCAGCCCTGACATAAAAGTATTTAAAAAAAACAGCCAAAGGTTGGTTCAAATGAAAATGTAATCTTGTTTTTGAATATGCACATTATTGTTATTCATAAGAAAGGAATTGAGGGCTATGATTGGTCATAGAGAGAGGTCATAGACTGTTCCTGTAAATGGGGTGTTCCCATATAGAAACCGTTTTCTCAAAGCTATCCCCAAACACTGCACAGATGAAGGTGTAATCTTAATACGTCACTCAGGCCTACCATCCTTTGAGGACATCCTTGATGCTGAGGGCGGCAAACCTATCATTATGGATGATTCTCCTGAAGGTGAGGCCTGTGCCCTTTCCCCATCCTATTTGAATATTCATGCCACCCTATTTGAATATTCATGTTGTGTCCTCCCTCCCCCTCCATTTTATTTGGGCTATAATGACAAGAATCAGTACAGTTTAAAATAGAACCACTTCGGTGTTATAACCAAAAAAGTCAATCTGGCTAAAACTATCAAAGTTTGGCAAAATTGGAATTTGTATTACAAATAAGACAGACATCATGCATTTGGATAAAACAAAAATTGATCCATGGTATAAGAATTTCTTTGTGAATGTTTATAAAGTGTGCTCATTGTAGTGATGTCGTTCAATTTTATTTTGCAAGTTTGTCAAAAAGAAATTTGGATTTGAGATTCATATTGGCATGGCAACCATCAGACACAATACCGATTCTTGAAGGTCACTTTGTTTTAACGGATGCATGTTGTGGAATCCATTATTGATAAAAGCACTGGTGATTCTAGTATTTCTAAATACACGTAGATCTCACAAATTCATCAAATCCACTTATTACTCCTCAAAATGCACTCTACTAATTTCACTGAATTACTTGTCACTTTCTCATTCTAATTGTCACACACAAACAAGAGAATTCTCTTTCTGGCTCTGAGGATTATACCCTCTTCTTTTACCTTGTAGATACTCAACATTTTCATTTAGGGCCAAAAATACATGGATATGTATTTTCATTTGCCTTGGCATGAAAGAGTACAGCTACAAACACTTCAATGTTGTAACAAAAAGTGGTACAATAATAATAAAATTATCATGATAAAATAGCAGAATTAAATATGTACCCAAAGATCACTTTGGATCTATGAGGCAAAAAAAGTATCTTGTTTCTGGTCTACCGAGCGCGTCACCTCAGACCTGCGCATCAACAAAATTGCAGGATTGATTGGAATCCTGCCATGCTGTGTTTTAAACGACTTTTTTATATGGGGGTATGAATGTTTGCCCTATTTGTGTGGCCTCTCTTAGCCACCATACTTTGTGTATGGAATATTTGGTCTGGTTCCAATAATCGCGTATACACGTATCACGTCTTTTACTGCTTGGCAAAAAAAAAAAAAACCCCCCCCAAAAAAAAAAAAAAGACCAGAAACCGGAGACTTTACTTTTTGGCCATACAAAACAAAAAGTATGTGCACTTCAAGGAATTCCTTGATGACTTTATCACAATATCAATGAAAAAAATCACAAGTTAAACTGGAACAACAAGTTTGATAATTGAATGCACTTCCTAGATTAGTCATAAACTAGTCTGAAACAATCATGTGGACTAGTCTCTGACAATCTTTGAATAATATTTCAACTACAGTCGATTTTAATCAAATTTGATCACTTCTACTCATTGTTTCTCCAACTGGCAAACATTGATTTATTCATTGTTGATATAAAATAATTATTATTTTCATCTGTTCACACTTTTAAACCATTTTCACCAAATAAAGATGTCAAAGATATCATTCATTCCAGACAATTAATTCCAATTTCAAGAAGTTTAATTATTCTGCTTGGAATACTTCTTATTTTACTCAACATACAAATAATCCTTCCATTCTTATATCCGTCATTTCATTTCTTATCTATCTCTTCCATTTGTCTGGTGTTTGTGTCAAAACATCTATCAAGGATTTTTTCCTCGATAATATGGGTTTTTTGCCGCTCAGATAATGTAATTTTGGGTCAGAATCTTTCTCCAAGACGTTTCACATTTTTTCTCAGAAACATGATGACTCATTTGTTTTGTTTTTTGACCCGATTTCAAGAAGCACGTCTTATCCTAATTGCCGAGCACGAGAGAGATCTTTAAGTGCATTCCATTGTTGTGTCACCATTTCAGCTGAAGTCTTTTGGACCGATTTTCATCATATCATATTTGCTTAGTACGAACGATAAGTGCATTTATATTGTTGTGTCAGCATTTCCTTAATGATTTAGATCGAGACGTGCTTAAATATTCATTTTAGCACTTTGTGAACTCGGGCAAAGGACATATTTCTTGATTACACAGGATGGTTGACATTTCACCATGTTTGTATACAGCTTTTAAAGTCACGATACGCTAATCGTAATTTTGAAAAGCACAAACTTACAGAAAACTTACTTTGTGAAAAGTTGATGATGATATCAAACATCCCTTGAAATATTTTTGATGCTATCATTTTAGTAAAATTAAATAAGCAAATTTTCTCCCAATTTTTTGTTGTCATATAACGACAGAAATTCACCATTGGAATTAATACAAAAGTGTCTGAATGCATTTTTACTTTTTCTTGTTAATGACACAACAAATTAAGGTCAAACATTCAATGGTTGGTTTATATACATGTATCTTGATTCCTATGAAATATGGTCGCATAAACAAACAAAAGTGCATACTGAGATTAGCATCAGCGAAGTGGTTACAAGTCATATACACCTCATTGAACTCATCCGTCTAGCTTCTTGCTGTTGTCACCCTTATCAATAATTTAATCTCTCATCATTTAATCTACATTCTGTTTCATCCGGGCTCATGTTTCTTCACTCTATCTTTCACTGCCCGTTTTTTCCCCCACGCACATCGCCGCCTTTAGTAGAATGGGAGTGGGACTTTGATGGTGATCAGCTGATGTGTGGTAAGATTACCTTGGGAGACGTCTTGTTGTAGAGTAGTTCCTCCATGTGGAATCAATGTCACCCTTTACATACTTGCAGTCTTAACATTTTGCATCTAATCTTTCCCTGGCCGTTAATAGGGAAGGTACAACATTGGTATTTGGCGATGTACATTCATTAAATCATCAAACAATGTTTGATCACAATAGGTCCTCACGCTTTCAGTAAACAACAAAAACCTGTTTATGTTTATGTTTATGTTTTTACATAAAGTTACATGTTGTTTTATAAGTTTTACAAAAAGTTGACAGCTTTTGTAAGTTCGACTTAACAATTCCTGTTTTTTTCTCTAAGGTGTAAGCACTTCAAACGACTTCAGATACTTTCTCGGAATATGTGTTTTAGACAATACTATGTTAATTTGATAATCTAGGAATTACCGATGTTGTGCCTTTCCTTTTAATACATACCCTGTTTCTAACATCACCTTTTAACCGACTCCACGGCTCCCAATACACCAATTCACTCACCCTTTGCAACGTTGGAAAGCTCAGTCATGCACCTGTATAAATGCAGATTGCTTGACCGACATAGTTACAATTGTCATGGAAAGGAGTGACCATGTTGGTTAATCCTTGCTGCTTAATTGACAGGTTGGATAGGTGTATGAATTAGTGCAGCATTTGTTAATGTGCATGTAGTCTGATGCTGTGAATATACCGTAGGACAGTGTGTGCTGCAGCAAGTGTGGGTCAAGGAACCAGACCTTTAATAATAACCATCCGGTGTCCCACGTTTAATTTGGATCTTGCTGAATATAGTAATTGCGGTGGGCACTAAGACCACAAGGGAATAAATTCATGTCCGAGAGAAAAATAATGGTGCGGACCGAAAATCCCCAGACATAGTGATTGACAGCGGTATTGTTGTTTTGTTATGACTGCCGTCTTTGTTAAAAAAACTTCAAAAGATTCTCTGTGGAGCTGCATGGAATTTCTCAGCAAGGTGGCTAATACAAATTTATACATTTATTTTTAACCACGATTTGACTATAGTGGTTGTCGATGGGCACGTGCTCCTCAAGAATTTCCGGGGATCAATTGACCATTTTATTCTGTTATCTAAGTAACAGTATTGCCATGGCTTAATACTACGAGAATATTAAAGCCGTCCGACCCAGCTTTTTTAAGGCCCGATCTATGATCTCCCAGTGTGTAATTAATATGCAATATATACGTTACGAATGGTAAGAGGACACAGAGATGCTGGATTTTCATAAATTGTGTTAACCACTTTGCGTCGGTTGACGTGTATACCGCATTATTCTAGAAATTCGTACTCTAACTTTGGCAGACATGCCATTTTCTCGGAGTCCAGCGAGTCACGCTTGGGAGACCCCTGACAAAAGGCAATGCAAACAATGATCGAGCCTGCTCTTTTTGTGGATTTTTGCCTAATCCCTTTATCCAACACTTGTTCCATTGTCCGACCAGCCAGGAACGTGAATAGAGAAATATTTATCCATTGTCAAGAGGGCTTTTGTGTTGGTACGTTTGGCCATGTGGACGACCAGGACGTGCTGGACAATCGGCCATTGCGTAAGCCATTGAAAACTCAAAATGTCAATGAGAAAACACTTTTATTTCGGTGTCCTTACATAGTTTCTTTGACATGAAAAATAATTAATGGCTAGATATTTTTTTCAGATTTTTTTACTGAAAATAATACTGCGGAGAGGCACAGTAAAATATTTTTAATACCGACGCGAAGTGGTTAAAAATCTGAACAATCTTGATGTATTTTCACGATTAACTGCACAATGAAATATTTAAGCTAAATCTTTTCTCCATATATCTTAGATGCTTATGGAATGTAAGTCACTTTTTGGAAGCATTTACAGATATTTCACCCAAAGTGTTTACTGGCTTTAATAAGTATGTTTGTATCTCTCGCCATCACCCAAGGGGAATAAGCGGTGTGGGTCTAGGGTATGAGAAGCAGCCATGGGGTAGGCAGATGATATCGAGTGATTAGGGTATACAGTGCTCTAACCTAAGGCTGCAAGGTTTCATCTCCATGGTGGCTGCCTAATTTCCTCCACATGGGCTCACTCTTATCAGACGAGTGGCAAATGAACTGCTGGCCTCTTTCTTGTTTTGCCTTGTAGCCGGACCTAGGGTGATATGCAGATATGATGGTCCTAATGGCTTTGTGCATGCGTGTTCCTCTTCGGCTTTTCTCACCGGCTTTTCTCCCCATCAACTCAGTTTGCTCCCTGCTTTTCTCACTCATAGGACACGAACAAAATAATTTTTGTTTTATGGGCACTTATCGCCTCAATCTCCATTAGTCGAGCAGGGTTTTCTTAAAACATGACCTCAATAAGATGCATCTGTGCTGTTGTTATATTGTTATTTTTTGTTGGAGGGGGGTGGCCTCCTGAAAAAATATACAAATCGAGAATTTTTAGAAACACAAATACACCCACGGCATTTTTCCAATAAATGTCTCGCTGCATGACTTACAGAGTCATCTCAGCGAAATGTTAGAATTCAAATTTCTTATTGATTAAAGATTGGCGCTCTCTGCTGGAAAATGTGTGGGACAGGTGACATCACAACTTCAAATCCATCCATATTAAACCGAATTCAGATACATATTGCCGACATGCTCTGTCAACCGTATGCCCTTAAATGTCAGATTAATGTCTTCTCCAGTCGCTTGAGTTCTTGCACGGCACGGTAACAAAAATAAAACAAAAGTGCATGTTTAGATTTCTGCCCCTCGCTTTACTGATACAAAAAGATGCATGTATTTAAAGGGGATGTACACCAATACTTACCCCATCACAGACCACTGGTGATTACCTAACAAGAAACTGAGTAAATCCTAACTTGGTTTTGAACTTGTACTGGTAACCAAACATCCTGAGAAGTTATTCCGTCTTTATAGAGAAAACATCAATGCAAATTTTAATCTGAAATGGATCATTAGTTGATGGCCGTTAGTTGATGGCCGTTAGTTGATGGATCATTAGTTGATGGCCGTTAGTTGATGGCCGTTAGTTGATGGATCATTAGTTGATGGCCGTTAGTTGATGGCCGTTAGTTGATGGCTGTTAGTTGATGGCCATTAGTTGATGATCCATTGCTACATTGTAATGAATACAAATAATCAAAGTGCATTTTCGCTAATTTCTCAACAAAACGATCTGAAACTTTCACAGGTTGGTTTCTGTACATACCTCTTGATTCTTATAAAGTATGGATGCCATTAACAGACATTTTACCAAGAGTGTATGCTTCCTTTAAAACCCTAACCTCCTAGATATTCTGGCTAGGAACCTTCCTGAATCCTCCAAAATCCTCCAGTGCACTTTTGGAAACGTGCCCTTATCTTCAAAATGCAGCATGCATTTTCGTTGATCTTTCATATTCAACACTTATGGCCTGTACTTGTTGCCAGGTAGTAATTTTGCCCCATTTGAAGAGGTGAAAGTACCAGTTTCCAACAGTGCTGATTTAAACAAATGGCCTCTTGGAGGATTTTGGAGGATTTGGGGTGGTTAGGGTTAAGGTGCATTGTACAGTAACTTACTTTTTGCTTTTGATTTTTTGAGTCTGTAACGTCTGACTGGTATCAGGAGTCAGTGGCGACTTGCATACTATGTCTGAACCTGTGGAAGTCTGACATGAAAAGCATGACCTGACCTGACTTCAGTTTAATTGTTGTATTTATATGTAATATATTCTCTGATATAATTTTTGAATGTGAAATTTAGTATATTTGATTTATTCTTTAAATCTACTAAAATTAACAGTCAATTTGTTTCACAGTCTGTCCTTCAAATGGTCATCATTATTGTATCTATCAGTTGGCGTTGCTCCTCGTTTGTTGTCAATTATGCATGCTGCCTGCTATTGAGGATTTATTTTCTCTAACATTATTCAAGTAAATATTTTATGTTACTCAAGGCTTAGTTCTTAGTTCATGTTTTGTAATTATTTTGTAAAAGAAGGCAACAATAAATACAGATTCATGAATCAGGCTACGTCTTTTGTATATGTATGTATACAAATAAAGGCACCTACATTCCAAAGGCTTTCACAAAAATCAGCCAAACTTGGTGACATATCGTCAGTTGACAAGCTACTCTCTGTGCATTGCCTACAGAGGGTTTCCACGGATTGAATGTAGCTACAGATACAGGGTACCAACCACATGGTTCCCACTTAAAAGGAAGGTACTACAATGAAAGAATGTTCATGTCGTATTAAACAACAATTACCTTAAATCAAAACAAAACAGTTTTTGTAGTTTTGTGAAAACGTGAGCACCTATTGTGATGATATTTTCACAAGTTAGTTTTATGATATATTTTATCAAAACTCGCCGGTTGAAATGTCCGTTTCCAAATACTAATATTGTACCTTTATGCACCTGCTGTTAAATTTAGCTGGTCCATGTCCCATGCATGATGTGGAATTGAACCAGTAAGAGTGAAAAAGTTTGTCTTGCATTGTGCAGACTCTTGCACTTTTAGTAAATATTTTGTGAATTGCCAATTTCTCTCTTTTTTTAAACAAAAATTACTCAATATCATTTAATGAACCACAAGGGAAACTGACTGGGTACATTTTAAGATAAATTTGGGATAAACAAAGAAAAATTTACTAGAGCGGGATTTGAACCTGCGACCTCCGGATTGACGTGCCGGCGCTCTACCAACTGAGCTAACTAGCCCTATATTGGCGGTCTCCCTATTTTGTCAATATCTTTGTTCGGGGGCGCCAGTCAGAAGTCATGAAACCATATACTGCCCTTTAGCCAGGGATCACGCCCACAATTACTCAATTTTGAAATCAAAGGGAATTTCTTTTTTCACTTTGTCCATTAACAGCTACCCATTAATTATTGGCCCGTAAAGACCAGGTCATCACACTTTCATTCCCTAATATTTTAATCAGGAAACCTGTATGTTTAGGGCTCCCTTCTGGTTTCATGTTAACCAAAAAAAGTATGCAGACTAAAAGTTACAACTTGCCCTTACAGTAGAGTGGTATCTGCATTTTTACCGCTAGGGGCAGATAATGTGCACAAAGCGTACAGTCTGTCAACTTACTAGCTATTGGAGAGTTAGTGCACTGAGGCAGGGGGCTGTTAAAAAACCACTTAGCACATTATAAACCATAACTATCCATTTAGTCGCACAAAACGCAGCGGAAATTAAATTCTGGGCACGGACTCGATTTAATTCATGTGCTCAGCTGACTGCAGAATAATATGCGATTACGAAGTAAGACATCATTTTGCATGTCCACAAGAACCTAGAAAAAACAACAAAAAATTGGGGCAAATGCACCTGCCATGCATGAGTGCATTGCTTTCACGCGCATCAGGCATTTCGTGCGTTGATTTGGAGTTTCCACATCCTTGGCATACAGATGGCTTTCGGTAAAGCATAGGATAACTGGAAGGATAAACAAAATCTCAGCTGCACACAAACTAAGACTTGTGATATTAGTAGGGTTATGCAGAAAATATATCATGGTTGCACCTGCTTGTCACAAGGGGAGGGTATGGAGTAGGTAAGAGAAGGGGAGAGACACGATGCAGAAATAGGGGGATGCATGAGAGAGAATTGACTTTGCATGCTGATCAAAGTGGGATGAACATGGCCTCTTTTGGCCTTCATTGGATCAGTGCTGACTAGCATTTGACAAAATAATGGCCGATCACTATTTGACAATGGGTATGCTCAGACCATTAGGCCCCCCCCAAAAAAAGTCTCTGGTTTCTGGTCTCCGGGCACGTCGCCTCAGACAAGTGCATTGCCATTTTTAGTTTTCTGGGTTTTTTTGCCATGAAACACTACGCTGTGTTTTAAACGACTTTTTCACATCTATAGGGGTATGAGTGTTTGCCCAATTTGTGCACCTTCTCTTAGCCACCATACTTTGTGTATGGGAAATTTGGTTGGGTTCCAATAACTACGTAATAATAATAATAATATGTGGACTTATATAGCGCACGTATCCACCAACTAAGTGGTGCTCAAGGCGCATTATTACCCCTGCTCATAAGGCTCATACATCATTCCTGAAACCATCTCAGCTCCCTGGGGAGTATACAGCTCAATTGCTGCCATTACAGCGCATATAGGGCCGGGGCTAATCAACCAACTCTGCCCTCACAGGTACCCATTTAACCCCTGGGTGGAGAGAAGCAATTATGATTAAGTGTCTTGCTCAAGGACACAAGTGTCACGGCCGGGATTCGAACCCACATTCTGCTGCTAACACCAGAACTTGAGTCCGGTAAGCTAGACCGCTCGGCCACGACACTCGTATACATGTTGGCATGAATCACTTAAAAAAAGATTAACCAAAAAAGTGTGTCACCTCACCGATTTTGAAGCCGACCTACATGGATGACCAGAAACTGCAGACTTTTTTATTTGGCTTTATAAAACACTGGTTTTAT
>CBDFIV010000012.1:0-27657 GCA_965248225.1 Nitrospirales bacterium | reverse complement strand
ATTAAGAAACTGTCACTGGTATCCATCACAATGTAAACTGGTGTCCGTCTGGGAGAAGCTGCTGGAAACACAGGCTGACCTGCTACACAAAGGTCAACGGTGGTGTATCAAGCAAGTGATCCTTTCCCCAAATTACGTCTCATCGTGTAAGGAATTTCTTTATCACAGGGTCTACACCCATCGCATGCCCCAGTAACAACTGTTGAATCCAGATTTACCATAGTGGAAGAGTTCACATTGGCACTACAGGTTTGACTACGCGCAAGATGATCGCTCACGACTTGAACTCATGGACGTTCTCTGCTTTCTTTTGAAGAACTCACAGCTCTTGGAATTTGAGGATGTATGTCAGATCTCAACTGGTGGAACAGTGGAATAATTGTGGCATTTATTTTTCTTAAAACAGAAGAATACCAGCATCCAAATGTCAGAATGAAAACTCACATTTCATTATGGAAAAAATGTTAAGTTATAAAAAAATTACTGCACAAGACAGTCATTCCACTGGCATGTTTTTAAGTTCACAAGGTGCAGGCTGACGGTCTCCATGGGTAACAGGAAACTCTAGAGGGCATGCTTCACTGGAGTCCACGCACCAACCACTATACTGTGTAACTATCCTTTAGCCTCTTTCAAATAACTTGAAGAGAAACTGACTGGGAGGAATCTTTACTGGGAGGATAGTATGTACAATTTTTCAAGAAGTGAACGTGGGATTTTGTTCCCGTTACACTGTTCCCCGGTTACTTGGTTTTTTAGTTTTGATGCCAGTTTGGGATGGTTTACTGCTGTGCCGTCAAGATTAACAAAGGTTGTAGACCATAGCTCATACCCCTCAGCAGCTAAACGGCTGCTGAGCCTCCGTCATGTAGAGCCTCGGTTATCGTCTTTCTGGAGAGGAAATAAAAGGGTGGGGGGGAGAGAGGAGTAAGTCAGTTGATTAACCCTAACAGCCCTGAATCCTCTGATTTCCTCTTTTCAAATGGAAGGATTGAGGTTACTAGAGATATGAAGTGGTGGAGGATTTAGAAGGATTGAGGCTATATGAGACCTTTGTGCCTGGTGGATAATGGAGGATTGAAGTTATCAGGCCTTATTTAACACAAGATGAAAATGGAGGATTGAGGTTACATGCAGGTATAGCAAAAATGAAAAAAAGGATTATGGAGGATCCAGGTTACATGCAGGTCTCGCCAAAATGCCAAAATGGATTATGGAGGATCTAGGTTACTGCACGCTTTTTTGTTACTGCACCATGTACAGCCACTTCCATTTTTTGTGGGTAGGTTCTAAAAACATGTTTTTGTACATACAAACATTTTGATAACCAGTACTCCTAAACAAACGTGTCCCTAGAGGATTTTGAATGATCCAGGCAGAGGGCACAAATAGTTTTAAAAGCGGAGGATTTAGAAGGATTCAGGTTATATGCCAGTGAATATGCCTAGGGGGTTAGGGTTAATGAAACATCTACGTTGTACATCAGTATTACGTTCTACACAGTTATTCTGCCTTTAAAAATCTTTACGTGTCTTTACGTGACACTTTTTGAGGACAGCCATCCCGTTCACTCACCTCTTGTACATGAAGGGTGAAGTTATCGTATGCATCCATCAAGTCTTCCAGTTTGTACTGTTCCAACACAACAAAGCCCTCAAGATTATGGCTAGCCTTGCGAGCACAGTCCGGGCAGTGGACCTCATACTTGCGGTCCTTCTCCGTCGTGAAGAGAATGTTGAACACCTCCACCTAAATCACGGCGAGAATGCAGGAAATTGTTTTTAGAATTACACAATTTCTATTTTTTTTTTTAACCCACTAGGGCCCTCTACCACTGAAAATGCACCTAGTCTACCATTTCAACGGCACTTCACAGCACGATTTTACAAAATTGTTAAAACCCATTTGTCCATAAAAGTGCTTTACATTTAGTGAAAACTCTTCCCTGGTAAACGCTACAATGTAAATTGAGTCAATAGCTCAAGCTGATCAGTGAGAGGCTTACGACCAGGCAACAAGCTGCCGCTTGCATTGGAGTGCGCCCTCAATAGGTCATGCACAGAAAGGAAAGATTCTCATAAAGCACATGGTCATCCACTAAATCAACTTATTATCCTTTTGTAAAACTTACGTCGCAGTTGACGCAGTAATGCGCCGTCTCGTTCTTGGCTCTGCCGTGCCAGTGAACCTCCACACTGCTCTCTCGCAGGAAATCCAGCGTCATCTGCGTTTGTTTGAGTGTTCTTAGTAAGCAGTATCTACCGAGAGATAATTTGGATAAGTATGATGCACCTGAGATTGCATTTCAAGGTCTCAACACGTTACATATGGCCAGAAGTCTATTACCAGCATGACGTGCGCCAGCCTGCCTGTAATCCATACCACGGCACTGTACTCCAAATGCGCGTACACACAACGAGCATGGTTACGATTTTTGCTCCTCTGCCCGGCCTGCAATAAGGCATCATGGGATTAGGCACTTGACGCGCTGAAGTTAGTTCCTAGAACTAGATGCAATCTTAAACTAGACGGGCGAACCACCTGTGGGGCTAACAATGGACGAACATGAAACGCTAAGGTGCGCGCGCGATATACAGTTCTCCCAGACTACACTGCTTCTTTATGAGCCTTTGTGTGTCAGTATGTGGAAGAATACGTCATGAATAGCGCAAATCCATTGTTCTTGGACTACTATGCCGTGGACTAGGTTAGTACACAAGTGGCACACTTCATGTAGGTAATAGACTTCAGATAAGACATCAGTAAATTCTGGATCAGAAGTGGGTGATCGGTGAGTTTTGCTTCAAAGCAGAAGTTTCACCTCCGCTCAAGAATACCACTACTCATTTAAACCATTCATCACTTCCAGAAAATACTTGCAAATTCCCACAATATCAAAAATATATATTACAAAAAAAGCTATCATCAAAGAAAGAAATTACAACAGCCCTAAACCAAACAAAGAGGATTTCAAAAACTATAATCACTGTCTATCTTTGCCCTTACTTGATCATCTCAAAGAGCCTGGGTTCTGTGATCTTGATATGTCTTGCCATGTTCCAGGAGAGATGAATCATGGGCACAATAGACTTATATCCCTGCAGCTTGTTCCACTCGTAGCGCTCCACAGACAGCTTGTACTGATGACTGATGAGCGGACCTACATTCCACGCTATGTTATTGCACCATCCCTGAACAAATAAGAAATATTATATTTACAAGTAACACCACGTATACTAATCTCTTCTTAGAAGTGGTGTGGTGCACAAAATAAACTTGTTGAGGATATATGTTGAGGATAGTTCCAGATGTTTCAAACATTGTGATCTGTCCATCTTCAAGAGAATTATACAAAAAAAAAATAAAAAACACATGCTTGGACAGTTTTCAGGCTTTGCATGGTGGAGTATCGTTCCAACTTCCTAAAGCTGTTTCAACCAACAACGGTCAGTGAATAGCTTAAAGAGACTTCTAAAAACCTTCACTGGCTAGTGTAAACTACAATGCATAAAATGATTTTTAATTAACTAGTTTGTATTCAATCATTTGTTTATTAATGCTTTGAGTTCACATCAAGTGAGCTTTCGGATATAAACCCTACTGCTATTTCATGTACTTACCACAGCCTGCACCCAATGCACAGCCCCATAATTCACCCACACCAGGTCACCCGGTCTCTGAATGAATCTATAGACAGGAACATTATCGTCATAGAGGTCTTCCAACACCGGCCACCAGGAGCCTTTCAGGAAGTTGATATTATATCTGCGGTGGAAATAATATTAGCGAAAAAGGTTAAATGCATTATACACTATAGGTAATGTTTTAAAAACTGCTTAGCTAAATTTTGTTCTTAAGTACAAGGTCGTATTCATAAATTATTATTGGTTATTCATGAATTCCTGTTTCTATACCTTATCTTTTGTGAGGAGAAAGTGCACCAAAAATATATTTATATATAATGTATACAAAATAAAGTTGGCCAAATACAGAGCCTTGGGGTACAGCAAATCAAATGAACCCTCTTTAGATTTAGCTCATGTATAGTAATATTTGTATAGTAATATTTGAGCTAGGACTTCTGGCAACACCTATAAAAGCAAAATATAATTCAAATCTATTTTAAAAGCTGATTTTATCAATAATACATCTTTCTGGATCAGAAGTGGGTTATCGGTGAGATTTGCTTCAAAGCAGAAGTTTCACCTCCGCTCAAGAATACCACTACTCATTTCAACCATTCATCACTTCCAGAAAATACTTGCAAAATTACATACAAATTCCACAATATCAAAAAGATATCATTACTTCCAGAACTAAATACTTACGTAATAGTATTTCTCGTGTAAAAATTTACTAGAGCAGAAACTGAACTTGCGACCTCTGGCTCGGCGCCTTACTGACTGAGCCATCTAGCCATACGTTGGCTGTCTCCATATTTTAACAATATTTTCAGTAAAGTATGGAAAGGATTGAGAAAAATGAAATTGACAGGTAAGCCATGTATATGTTATGGTATCTACCTTTCCGCTAAATTGCAGATTGTACCCCAGTATGCGTCAGGCACAGCGAACCACTCGCAGTCCCCAGGGCCGATGTTGACGTTCACCGAACACATGTTGTTGTTCTCTTGGTGGCCTGTAAAATAAGATGAACATTCTCAGGAGTTTAACATGGCACTCCTATAAAATGTATAGACCTGGCTTTATAAATTCTTGGCATGAGACAAGGTTTTACAATTGAGGAAGATAACAGGGGTATGTTTAACCACTTCGCGTCGGTTGATGTGTATACACTCTTCCCAACTGTAAAACGGAGGACGTGTATACACGTTTTGCGGCATTATTCTAGAAATTCGTACTTTGGCAGACATGCCTTTTTTTTTTTCAACGGGTCACGCTTGGGAGACCCCGGACAAAAGGCACTGCAAACAACGATCGAGCCCACTCTTTTTGTGGATTTTTCCAACACCTGTTCCTTTGTCCGACCAGCAAGGAACGTGAATAGAAAAATATTTCTCCATTGTCAAGAGGGCTTTTGTGTTGGTAAGTTTGGCCATGTGGTCGACCAGGCCGTGATGGAAAATTGGCTGTTGCGTAAGCACTTCAGACGGTCCAGACTTCATTACAAAAGACAGGCACTGCTCAAAATCTTACATAGTTTCTTTGACATAAAAAATAATTAATGGTTAGATATTTTTTCAGATTTGTTACTGAAAATAATACCGCAGAGAGGCACAGGAAAATATTTTTAATACCGATGCGAAGTGGTTAATCGTCAGGGGTGTGATTTGACAAAAGTGACAAATCCAGAAAAATAGGTAGCGGGCATGGGTCTCCCTTTGGTCTAGAGATCAAAGCCCCCCCTGAACCTCCTGGATGTTTAATTTTGGAGGATTTACAGATTCTCAACATCCCCACAAACAAGAAACTAGAGGTTTGGAGGCCACTTCTTTCTTTCCTTGGTGGCTATTTCTCTTCTTTCAAGAGGCAAAGAAAGATTTGTAAAAAAAATCCTGAAATCAGGAAAACTCCAGAGAAATCAGGCCCGAATAGAGGCATTTTTCACGACCTGTGGAAAGCAACACCGTAAAATTACACGGATGAGTTCGGATGGTGAACAGTTTGGCTTTATTAATTTTGAAGCTGACCTATGACGAGAAAGGGTGGGCCCTTATTCAATGAAAAGATGACTCAATTTGGAGACGTTACCTGGCGTTCTGCTTCCAGGCACTTTCATGTACAGCTGAACCGTGTTCATGCCGAGGATAGAGTGGCCGACATGACTCAGGATGTTGCCAGGCGACACGATGCGTGTAAACGACGGCAGCTTGGTCAGCTCATGCAGCTGTTTCTTCCACCTACATGGACCAATCAGAAGTCATCATTCTTCAGAGTATTGGTTTATATTAAGTGATTTATTTCTTAAACATTATTTGGTAGAACTTTTGTACAGTGCTATTTTAAAAGTGAGCCACATTAGATGACACTGCCTCGTGTCTGAGGTTTTTTCAGTCCAGCTTGTCAGATTTTGAGTGTCTAAGATTTCATTGGGATTTCATTTTCATTGGAAGTCAAGTCAGAAATTCCATGGAAACAAAATTAGGACAGTCTTTTAGCTTTCGGAAATGAGAAACAAAAGCGAACTACTTCAGAAGTACACACACGCTTTGCAAATGAATTTGTGATTTATTGTGACGCTTGTAGAGGGGTAGATTACCTGTGGTTATCGGCTCTAAAGCAATCATGAGTGAATAAAAAATAATAATCACGATACTATCAAAAATCGCAATATATATTTGGCGATATATCGTGGATGAAAACAATCGATATCGCCCAAGCTTAGTTGCTTGTAACCCGCTGCTATATAGGATTCTAGCCGGGCAAGCTCGGTGGTCGAGAGGTTAAGACGTCTGCACTAGTAAGCAGGAGGTCGTGGCTTTGAATCGCCTGTGAAGTTTTTTCCACAGACACTCGGAAAGCACCGAGTATACAGTGCTATACACACGTCGGTGTAAGGGCAAAATTAAATCAATTGTTAAATCACCCAACACAAGAATTTCATAAACTTATATAAAGCTTAGTTGTGACGGACAAAATAAAAACCACTCACTTCCTCTCGTCAGAGAGATCAACGTTGGTACCAAACTTCAGCATTTTGAATTCTCGTCCACCTCCTTCCCGCAACGGTGTGGTTGGTGGCCCTCCATTTGTTTTCTTTTTCCTGTTGAAAATTATACGAGGAACAAATTTAGAATTGGGATGTTCAGAGAACAGGGAGTGGTTAGCCATCATGTGTCTCTTTGAAATTTTATACATGTAATTCTGAATGCATAAACGTATAAACGAAATGAAAAGTACTCATTCCGGGTGGGGGAGGTCTATAATAGTACTCTTAGAACACAAATTTTGGGTGTTTCCATTTCATTTTGATTTGAAACATCAAATTGTTGTGTCCCCACCTCCCCCTCCCCCCAAAAGAAAAAAAAGGAAAAATGGAAAGCCCCAGCAGTCCAATGGAACATTCCAAGTGTTCAAAGTTAGGGAAAAAATTGAAAACTTTCCTATTTTGACCAATCCTTCTGCAAGTAAAATATCTTTGTTGTGAGCAAACTATTTTAATTTATTGGTTTGAGAATCATACTGTGGTGGACTTTAAGATAATACAGCACTTACCTTTTAGCTGAAAAAGGATCATCTGAATTCAACCTTGAGTTCTTCTCAGCTTCCTCCTGTTTAGATATTGGAGAAATATCAGGCTGTTAGGTTTACGTCCATACCGAACAGATTTTAAAGGAATGTTCAAAATTGTTTGGCTATTAACCTGTTCACTTCGGAGGCCGTTTTTTATTTTCAACCGCCGATCAGCGGACATCTTAACACGCATTCCGTTTTTGGAGAGTTTTGCCGGTAGCCGTGTATACACGCAACTGTTTCTCGGAGTCCGAGGAACACGCTTCGGTGCCCCCGGACAAAAGGAACTGCCATCAATGAAGGAGTTCACTCTTTTGTAGATTTTTGCCTAATCCCTTATCCACGACCTATTCCATTGACGTTCCAGCCACAAATTTGTCAAGACAAATTTATATCCATTGTCTTTGATGTCTCTCCAGAATGCTGTCCGTTCGACCGGGTGCGGGCTGATAAACGGCCAGTTGTGCGGAAGAAAGACGACCGCAATATAAAAAAAACTAGCCATTTAATTCTCAAAATGTCAATGAATGAGGCATTTATTTGGTTGTCCGGACATCGTTTCATTGACAGAGAAATTTTTAATGGCTAGAAATTTTTTTCAAAATTTTCACTGAAAATAATCCCGCACAGGGGACCGGAAAAAATACAATATAACCCTAACCACCCCAAATCCATAAAAATCCTCCGAGGGCCACTTTTTGGGAAAAATTGAGCACTGTTGGAAACTGGTACTTTCACCTCTTCAAATGGGGGCAAAATTACTACCTGGCAAGAAGTACAGGCCGAGAATGCATGGTGCATTTTGAAGATAAGGGCATGTTTCCAAAAATGCACTGATGGATTTTGGAGGATTCAGGAAGGTTCCTAGCCAGAATACCTAGGCGGTTAGGGTTAATAGTTTCATCTCCTCATCTAGTGATCACCAGACTGCCGCATACCCAGGTTGTATCGTAACATTGGGCATGACCCCTGGCTAAACCGGATGCTTTACGTTAATGACTTCTGACTAGCACTTTGGTATCACAACTGTTAATTCGTGTACGAATCAGTACGGACAGGGTTAAGAGAGTTAAATTTATAATAGTAGTCATTGGACTAAGGTTTCCAACATAGCAGGTTCTTTCTCAAAGGTCATTTTGCCTTTGAGAAAGAACCTGCTAGGTTCAAAACCTTAGTCCAATGACTACTATTTTGCATTTGTACTACAGGCCTTTTAGGCTGGTAAGCAGTTTGCAACAGCAAATTCTCTATTTATTAGGGTTAAATTGTCACTGCCTTAAAAAGGACACAATTTTGATGGATTCTCAATGCGAAGAATGCTTACCCGAAGGCTTTCTTGGAAGGACGACGCTTGATACTGCGCATACCTTGTGATGGTGGAAAACGATCGACTACTTTCGCATTTCCAAATTTTCTTCAGACCCGCTTGATCCCAGTTTTCGTCGGGAGGTTGCTGTCTCTGGAAGGCAAACAAACAAACGGTTATTTATATTCTATTAACATTTGATACCATCATCAAATTTAAAAAACTAAAACTAAATAAATAACTTATATTATCGTCCCCCGCTAATACCTGTGATCTAACTTCTACAGGGTGATCTCCATGCGTCTCTACAAGCGTCTTGGTTGAAAACAGACCCAGGTCTAACTTGAGGGCAGCAGCCAGACCACGAATCACCGTGATTGGTTGATTGGGAGATATGCAGTACTCGGCTAGGGCTGGCGAGTAGGCATCTGCCTTTGTTTCAACCTGTGAAATATAAAGACAGGGCAATCATATGATTAGTATCTTTGCTGAGGTGGGGTTATATATTGCCCTAGACCACCATAACCTGAGGCTAGTGGATTACATAAAGACGACTATATGAGCTAGATTTGATAGTCCGGGGGCCATCATCACAATTGAAACTAAAACTTGAAACGATTATTGCTGATAGAACGAGGCAGCAAGGTAGAGAAAAACTTACTCTATAAAATCGTTAGAATGAGCTTGTAAAGTGACTAATTTAAAAGCTGTTTTGAGAGATTAATATACACATGAACTTCGAAAAACAACCGTTTTATTTTCATTTATTCACACTCTTTGCATGGCTGTCTCAAAACTAAGGACTAGTACAATTCAGTTGTTACTGGTCCTGCTGGCTAACATAAAATACAAGTGAATTTCGACCTCTGCTGAACTTTCAGGTTTTTCGGGGACCTAAAAGACAATGTACAACATTCAGGTGTGTAGTGTTCATAAAACTGCGCCTAAGGGTTGACATCTTTCCTCAACCTCCATTTATCCCCTGTTTGGCCGGGTTGACCGTCTCTGAACACTACAATAGAAGATTCCCACTGCCCAGTGATAGCTCTTGTCAAGAGATTATCGGATTCATTCAGCTGTGGGTACCGTTTCTCCACCAGGCCCACATGGATTATAGCAGGATTAACTCCAGAGTTAAGTGATATCTTTATTTGGCTGCTCGGATCTGGCAGATAATGAGCTCATTATAATACCAGGACGGAACTGGCCAAAATGTTGAGGTTTTTGGAGTTTGGGGAAAGATGTCCTCCGTAAACTACTTGCGAGAAAGAAAAAAACATTGGCAACTAATTTCAAAGTTGAATATTTCTCCTGTTTTCAAAATCATTGGTACAGGTCTTCACCAACGTCATATCATGTTGACCTTCAGACTTGTGTCTTTATGATGGAGAGTTTGAAATTCTGGATCAGAAGTGGGTGATCGGTGAGTTTTACTTCACAGCAGAAGTTTAGCACCTCCGCTCAAGAATACCACTACTCATTTAAACCATTCATCATTTCCAGGAGGTAACACTACCTCTGAATAGCTTTTCAAACGCATCCAATGCATCTCATTCTAACACTGTTAATATAAACTGTTCCAGTGGAGATCTGGTTGGCGTAGCAGTGCTTTCATCTCTGTGGTCCACAGTGTTAGCCAGCAATACCTTTGGGTGTCTTTTGGATTAAAAATTTTCTAAATGGACACCCTGTTGTACACTACTCAAAAAAATTAAAGGAACATTTTGATATCATGATCTTTAAAGAAGTGCCAAGGTTGTGTCAAACTCATTGCAAGTAAAGTCAATTGTTTTTTAAACATTAATGATTTGAGTTAGGTGCAATTATGCATGTCCTCTAACAGCTGGACCTGAGAGTGTCCACATACCAAAGATGGTGCTGATCATGTTCCTTAAATTTTGTTGAGTAGTGTATTTGCAATACACATACAGAAATATTTGGACACCCTGTTTTTCAAAGAATAACAAATGTGACCCGCTCCGTCGAAATGAGACTTGTCCCCCAGATCTGACATTCATAGATATGTATACTAGGTTAACAAGTAACTCACGGGCTTTCCAATGATACAAATGTTATTTCCGTAACTTATTCCATTCCGGAATTATCGAGCGATGAAGAGAACCATCACTTTGCGGCCCGTTTCGTTTTTGAATTTCGCGCTTCAGAGAAAATCAACATTAAACTTGGACCACACACAGAGCAAGCGCGCGAGCTATCGTTCGATGTACAACTCATGAATAATTAATCAGCCCTTGTACCAAACACCGGCTGTCCACACAGCCCGCGTCTTCATTCCGCCTGCTGTGTGTGGAGTCGCGGCGTAAGATGTCCGTGTTGGGGACGATTTTACTGTACATACATTGTGCAAAGTCACGAAGGCAGAAGAACCAGCGTGTACGTGTACGTACACGCGAACTGCACAGTGCATGCAGGCTAGGTACGTGTACTTGTACTATGCAGCTATAGCCAGCTTACGGAGCGGCGGGGTCCAGGCGTAGACTCTGGTCTGTATAACCGGCTAAGCTGGGCCTGGAGTTGGCCGAAAGATCGTACGCCATTAAGGGTGACGTCATTCATTTTCTGGTAAACTGCGCATGCTCAGACAACTGGTTGCTTACTGTTGTCCAATCAAAGAGCTGTATTTATTCTACCTTGCCGATGATTCGGCTCGTTGGCTAACAATTTATTTTGCGGCTTATAACTACTATTAGACCTCCATACTGCTTAGTCATTGCCACAAAAGTGCACAGTTGAGGTCATGACCTTTCTTTTCATACCAAACACGTACGTTTAACGTTAACGGAACTACTCGTGTTGCTGTCTCGAAAACAAGGATATTTTGACCTGTTTGGATTTAACGGAGGCCACATGAAAGACAAACATGATACAGACATTGTCCAGAAATCGTCCTTTTTTATGGATTTATTAATATTTTTATGAAAAGGTAAGACCACCATAAGATTGTTCGAGATTTTATCAAACTAAAAATATAAAAACCTAGAAATCAATATTGCATTGTTTTTCCATTTTTTTTTGGGCGAGCACAAGTTCAGTGTCGAATTACACGGAAACCTCCGTCCGGGGACAAGTCTCATTACGACGGAGCGGGTCACAAATTTGGAACGCCCCATTTCCAAATTCTGGCTAATGCTCTGCTGTGGTCCCAGGTTTAAATCCGACTCTGACCAAAGCCAACAAATTGATTAGGTTTTTAGTCCGTTACGCTCTGTTGGATTTGTCCTCAGAACTAATCTCTGGGGATTTTTCCTCTCACTTATAAATCTAAAATGTCTTTGTTGTCCGAGCGCTGAGGGAGAACAGTAATAATCACTGATGAGGCTTACCCAGGATAAATAATTTATGCAGATCAATACTCACATAAACACTTGGCGTGGGAGGATTAAGCTGGTCTTTTGGCAGGGGTGGATAGGGGGGAGATGGGGGAGCAGGCGGGGGCATCTTCTCCAGCAGGATGCTGTTGTTTCGCAGTCCGTTCTTGCCCAGCTTTCGACACGCCTCGAGGACCTTGGCCGAGCTGGAGTAGATGGAGAGACCAGACGGGGACAGGCAGGGTGACATTGCGTGGCTGCCACAGCCTGCCGAGCTAGTTGTGTTAATGGACAGCGTCTGGGCAGAGGCAAAAGTGGCAAAAAGTGTTCAAGATAGATTTTTTGTCCTGAAACTTCAGAGGCAACTGTCTGTCAGCTCGGGTCATTGCGTTATTGTCCCTTGAAATCTCCCATTACCAAGGAATAATTGTCTTGCCTCTACAGAATGAAATTCAAAGACCTACATGTACAATCATCGTCATAATTGTTGGAAGGCTGAAACATCAATCAGTACCCCCGCGCCCCCATTCAATGTTGAGAGCTTGTGCTTGTGCTCTTCATGAAAAATGTTTAAATATTTACTCAACATTATAAGTAGGCGTAGTGGATACAAGCGTTCCAATTAATTGTGATCAAGATTGTAGGACTCAACTATTGGCAAAACAATTAGTCGGCTCAGAAGGTCCTCAACACCTATGGATGCCACACAATCCTGTGCTGATAATGAAATGTTTACATACCTGATCGTATCTGCCTGTTCCCATTCCATTGACATGATTCTGAACACAGGTCTCCACCCCAATAGGTCTTCTCAGGGTTGGCGACCCTATGCCAGATGCAGAATTTAATCCCAGCTCTTTCGGCGTGGTCCCAACCTGTGACAGGCGACTCGACACACCGCCGGGTGAGGAGGACATTGAGTTCGAGATGGGGCTACCCAACCCAGAGATGACATTGTTCAATCCGTCCAGGGAGGAGTGGTGATGCAGACTGTGAACAGAGCTCGCGGGATGCAGCCCCGGTGAGCCCAGCCCTGCCGTTCTGTGCTCTGGCGTTTTCGGCTTGCTGTCGGTGCTGCCAGAGTGGAATGTTTGCGAGAAGATGCTCTCATAGGAGTTGATGCTGGCGGTGACCGGTGGCGGGGTCTTAAAAATCCCACCGATGCAACCATCTTGCTTGATGGAGCTACTTGTATCATGCAGTACCCCTGTCCCCATGCCTGACGGCATAGTACTGAAAAATGCATTGCCTGCATTGTGTTGTCTTACTCCTGCAGGATTTTCCCCGGTCAGGGTATTGTTGACACTGGGGGAGCTGGCCCCACCTATAAAGGAGGTCCCACCACTTTTGCTCGTGGCAGTGTCTGTGTGGGAGAGCTGGGCCAACATGGAATCTGCAATTTCCTGAGGGGACATGAGGCTTGGGGGCTCCACGCCACCAGTCCTGGATTTGAACTCGGCTAATTTCTGGTTCATGTCCACATTTTGTGGGGCAACCACATTGGGTGCAGGGAAGTCCATGGTCTTCTGGAGGGGCGTCTGGGAGCGGCCAGGGCTGCCAGCAGACCCCGGCGGTGTAAGGATCCTCTTGGACACATGTAGAGGTGAGGCTGTGCCTGAACGGTTTTGCAGTGAGCCGGGCGGCACAGCCTGATTATTGAATAACTCCTGCAATTTTGGTGTGCTGGCAGGGGAAGGGTGCCGCGCAAAATTCATCCCTTGTGTCGGTGCACTGGTGATAGTACTTCCTGAGGATACAGAAGCTCCACCAGTGCACACAACTTGCACTCCACCGTTGGCCGTCGTGAATATCCCTGGTACAATCACATTCCTTCCCGCAGATATCCGACTTAACAGATCAAAGTTTGTGTTTCCGTTTGAAGTGGGCAGTGTGTCCGCTGGGGCCGGCCGCGACGGCAGCGGATGTGACTGAGTGTTCGTGAGGATTGGGTCTCCAAGTTGGTTTAAACTGGGAAGGTTTCCAAGGTGATGCTGGGCAGGCTGTTGTCCCCCATTCGCATCATTTGTCGGGACTTGCGAGTGCCCTCCTTGCTGCTGCTGCTGCTGTTGCATTTGTTGATGCATTTTCAACATCTGGAAAGGAAAACAGACATTCAACTGAAAAATATGACCTATAAAAATAAAAAATAAAACTGCAGCGTTATTAAATAAAATGGTGTTGCGAGCCGCTCTGAACTTGAAGAATAAATGCATTTTCATTGCTAGAGTGCTATGATGTGCACAGAGAGAATAGCCCTAGTCATCTTGTAGTGCTCAGCCCTCCCGAACACATGCTAATGAACATGCTCACCTGCTGATGGTGCTGTTGCATGAGCCACAGGCTGTGCTGCAGGTGCTGCATGACCACTGTCTGCTCTGGGCTGAGGCTGGCCTGGTTCTGCTGCAACTGCTGCAGCAACGCCACCTGCTGCGGCGTCAGGTAGAACGACGGAGGCGATGGTGCCTGCTGCTGTTGCGGTGTCTGCGCCTGTTGTGGCTGTTGCTGCTGCTGGTTGGGCAGGCTACTCTGCTGCTGTTGCTGTTGCAACAGTTGCTGCTGTTGCTGCTGCTGTTGCTGCTGCTGTATGCTCAGAAGCTCAGCTACTGAGGTGGAAGACTGGATTGGAGAAGCGGACAAGAGCTTTGATAGAACACTTTGTTCATTTTGCACTGCCATAGTCTTGGCCTTGGTGCCCCAAAACATTCCTATAGGCTCTTTACTCTGGTAAAGGGTCTTGCCCCTATAAGAATAAAATTCCTGGCCTCTCATGCACTAAACACACAAATTATCTTAGAAATAAGTACTACAATGCAGCATGTTCAGTTAGTGATTTTCAGTTAACTGTACAGCCAGCCATTTCATAATTAAACATTTCTATGAAAATTGCAAAAAACGTTGCAACTTGAGAATAGCAAAAAGCAGTGTTGTAGTCGAGACCGTTTCCGAGACCTCACACTTATGCTGAAATAATGAGACTGTCAGGTTCAAGTCAAGTCTAACAAGCATACTTGATAAATTTAGATGAACAAAGAAAATTGACTAGAGCGGGACTTGAACCTGCGACCTCCGGATTGACGTGTCGGGGCTCTACCAACTGAGCTATCTAGCCCTACATTGGCGGTCTCCCTATTTTGTCAATATCTTTGTTCGGGGGCGCCAGTCAGAAGTCATGAAACCATATACTGCCCTTTAGCCAGGGATCACGCCCAAGTTACGATACGACCTGGGAACAGGCAGTAGGGGATGCACCATAAAGGGATACGACTTTTTTATAAATGTCATGTAATAAACCACAAGGGAAACTGACTGGGTACAGATTTTAGATAAATTTGGATGAACAAAGAAAATTGACTAGAGCGGGACTTGAACCTGTGACCTCCGGAGGTCGCAGGTTCAAGTCCCGCTCTAGTCAATTTTCTTTGTTCATCCAAATTTATCTAAAATCTGTACCCAGTCAGTTTCCCTTGTGGTTTATTACAAAGCATACTTGACTTTGAACATGAACAAAATTTGGGGTTGTTTTAAGGTTCAAGTAGGATGAAAAAATGCATTTTATGGGGAAACTGGGTCTCGAAAAGGTCAGGCGAGACCCTGACCATTAAAAAAACATTTTTTAACCTTCACTTTAATAAGTGTCAACAAAATAATAATTTATCAGTTTTCTATGTTCAAATCATTAGACTCCACAGCCTCGGTAGTTGGAATTTTTATGTACCTGACAATTTCAAAATTTAAGCAAGTACTGAGGTCTCGACTACAACACTGGCACTAAGTTCACACATCTCAAAATATTGCTTTGTAAAGGTAGTGGATACAGCGTTATTTGTTATAGATTTTTTCAATAAACCTATTCAGGGACTTGTTTGTGACACTGTTGGTTGGAATGATACAGACACTTGACCATAATTTGATATGACACTGTATGTAAAAATATTCGATATGACTTTTTTCTGCACAGATTCTACTGAAATCTAACAAACATCCACTACATTGGACTTCGTTAATTTTGTTAATATGGTAAAACTGTATGGTCCGTGCTCAAGCCCACATAAACTTGATTAAAAAAAAAATAATAAAATAAATTGTGAATTGTGTCAAAAATACATGTTGCATAGAACTTGATTCTTGAATGGTTGTGTATTTAGAAGTTTAATTGGTCTTTACATTACATTCATCATTGTTGTTGTATTTGTGGTCAACTGATGGATGTTGTTGCATTGAGCAGGATGTCTAGCCAGTTACAAGTATTGAAGGGGATAGGGTTAAACATAAATTTCCAACCAATCCAGAATCATTTACCACAGAAAGATTTTCACTCCTGCCTGAATTTCAGCCAAGCACAGACCACACAGAATTACATAACTACAGTGGATTAAACTAACCTTCTTCTTTTGTGAAGCAGAGCTTTTTCGGCGCTTGGGTGCATTGCCAGGCTGGGGGGTGGTTGAGGCGGTGTTCTGCGCACCCAGAGAGACGGGCGTCTGGAGGCAATTAGGTGCAGCAGTAGCAGCGTTGGGCACAGTGAGTTGATTGGTTAGTTGGTTGGGGTAGGGAGGGGGAGGCATGGATTTGGTGACGGCCACGGAGGGCGGAATCATGCGTGCCTGCAAAATTTACAGGTAAAAAACACAAAAAAAGGATCTTTAGTAGATTGTTTTTCCGTAGACAATATATATACACAATGAGTAGTTACTGTAAGGGAAAAAAGTTTTGAAATTCCGATCTGCTCCGTGCACAAGCTATTGAGGGCGCATGGCTTTAGATTGTTACTGATCGCAAGGGCAACAATATTCCATATACATACCCCAAAATGTCTTCAGAGATCATTGGCTTGCAGAAGTACATGCATATATTACTGTTACCTATGCGCATTAAGTAAATGTAAAATGCTAACATGACATCAAATTACCGAGCGTCTTTTCACTTGTACACTGGTTTGGTTTGCAAGGAGTGAATACAAAATGCAGGGATGCCAGTAGCTCTTTGCTGTAGAGCCTGAAAAGATGTTTCCCGCAAAGGAAGAACGAACTTTCATTCATGCGCACGGAACGAAAATATCACTTGTTGTGTTTTGATTCAAGCCAACACCAAAGCCAACTGAACCTGTTCTTTACACGAGCATCAATTTTTTTCAGATTCACACCTCTTCCAATCAGTCAAAAATTTCAGAAAATGATGGCCGCGAAATGCGATTTTTATGATCACGTTGCATCACGATGTATACAACGGAACCACACACACCATTTCCAATACGGCGGAGCAATGGGCTGGTCTTAGTTCAAGACGTTGCTCGTTATCTCAGTACTATCATTTTCCATTGCATGCACTACATGCATGAAGCATCAAACACTCGCAGGCGCTTTCATAACAACATGACCATCTCAGTGAGCGAACGCCCTCTGTCGGTGAAATATCCGAGTGTATTACGCGATGGCATAAAAAAAGAAAAGCTAAGAACGTCTTGATAACCAAGACTAACTGAGCGCGCTCTGTAAAGGCCATTTTTTCCCCGGCTGCACAAAAGACGGAGCGCTGGATTTCTTTGGGAAAAATATGAAAAAGCCGGAATTTGGGAATTCCGGCACCCCTGAGAATGCAAACTTGTGTTGACACTATGATCAGGTCTTTAGTCTTACAACACATACAGCGTGTATATATACATCCTCTAGCCTGGTACAAAAATGATCCAGTCACCTGGGGTGGACTAAATGGGTTGTAAATATATTTTTAAGAAACAGGAAAGAGTAGCCCTGATAGGACCCTGTCTACGGTGCAAAGTACACTTCCAATAGGGTCCTCACCAAGAGTACTTTTCGGTCGTATACCTGTAACGTTTGCACCGAATTATCTCCACGACGTCTCTTTAAATCGCCCACACTATTAGTCAAGTCAAGTCAAGTCCTGTCGCCCCTTACGCAATCGATGTTCTGACCCGAAGGTCACGGCTCATGCGCATTATTCAGCATGAACGGCATGAGAAGTTTGTACACAGATTGGCCGTTGCTCTGACAAATGTCGGGAAAATCCTCTTTTTTTAACCCCTTCACGTCGGGTATATTGTATTTTTTCCGGACCCCCGTACGGGATTATTTTCAGTGAAAATTCGGAAAAAATTTCTAGCCATTAAAAATTTCTCTGTCAATGATACTATGTCCGAACAACCAAATAAATGCCTCATTCATTGACATTTCGAGAATTAAATGGCTAGTTTTTTTTATTGTGGTCGTCTTTATTGTGGTCGCACAACTAGTACCGTTGCAAGCTCCGAAGCACCGGCCGATTATCAGCCCGCACCCGGTCGAACAGACGGAGTTCCGGAGAGGCATCAAAGACAATGGATTATAAATCCGTCTGTACAAATTTGTGCCTGGAACTTCAACAGAACCGGTCATGGATAAAGGGATTAGGAAAAAATCCACAAAAGAGTGAACTCATTCACTGACGGCAGTGCCTTTTGTCCGGGGGCACCGAAGCGTGTTCCCTCGGACTCAGAGAAACACCGGCATGTATACACGTCATCCAACGTTTGTCACAGCCACGAGTGGCGTGTTGACACGGCTTCCGGCAAAACTCTAAAAAAAACGGAATGCGTGTCCAAAATAAACGGCCTCCGAAGCGAAGGGGTTAAAGACATCTTTCAGCAACAATCGTTTCTCCAAGAGCCAGTTAAGAAGTTATCGTGCCTGCATTTCCTTGACCATACACCATGGAGAGAGGTACAAAAGGAGACAATTCAGTGCAAACATTACGTGCATATGATTGAAAAGTACTCTTGGTCAAGACCACATTGGAAGTGTACATTGCACTGTAGATAGGGTCCTATCAGGGATAAGGAAACAGATAACTTCTAATTAACTTGTGTATGGTAAACCTAAATTGACTTCCAGTATCCGAGGTAAAACATTCTAGCACTGAAGGGGTTAAACGACCTACTTGTTGGATAGTATTCATGTTGCTTTGCCGCGACGTCAGCTCAGCTGGTATAGGAAGACTCCATGCCTCTTCAATGCTCAGCAGTGCTTTGTTTCTGTGGAAAGGTAAGAGTGTATGGTTGTTAGTGTCCATGTTTAGACTATCTGCTCTGTGCACAGCCTACTGAGGGCACCCTTAACGCAACCAAATGTTGTGAGGCAGTATACATGCATCAGAATTTCTTTTTTTTAATCAATGTATAGAAACCGTAACTGTGATAGTTTTTGTTGTCAGTTTTTATTTTCAGTTGGAATAACTGTAGAATATATTACTAAGTACAGTATAGCTGCATTCCCATCCAAACCATTACAAATCGCATAGGCAGAAAATATTTTTTGAGGGGCGGCAGAAAATAAAATAAAAAAGATTTCGCCCTGAAAATATTTTGATTGAGGTAAAACAAAAAAGAACAAACTATGCAAGGATTAAGTCTTACTTATATGTATTCCCCCTCCAAACACCTTGACTGAAAGCTGCCCGCTCGATAACTTACTTAGTTTGCATATGTAGTTGAGGCAGTGCATTGACTTGCGCCTGCAGGAGCTTGATCCTGGGCGCCAACGACGTGGCGTTGTTGTTCTTCGAACACTTTGAGGCATTCATGTAGCACGTCAGTGCATCGCTGCAGGAAGGAGAACTAAACCAGATTACTGTCTTGTTTATAGGATACTCTGATCTAAACCAGATTACTACGCTGTTTATATGATATTCTGAAATTAACCAGATTACTGCACCGTTTATATGATATTCTGAAATTAACCAGATTACTACACCGTTTATATGATATTCTGAAATAAACCAGATTACTGCACTGTTTATATGATATTCTGAAATAAACCAGATTACTGCACCGTTTATATGATATTCTGAAATTAACCAGATTACTACACCGTTTATATGATATTCTGAAATAAACCAGATTACTGCACTGTTTATATGATACTCTGATCTAAACCAGATTACTGCACTGTTATATACAAAGTATCCTGCTTTTGTGTGTAAACTGCGTGAAAAGTGGAGGAATTTCACAAACATTTCCTCAGGGTTGGCAAGATACACCCTAGCCTAGAGACTTACGTCGGTTGACTGCAAGCTTCATACAGTATTCCAAGGTCCGTCCAGGCTGCTACGTGCGTCTTATCTAGTTGTACTGCGCATATGTAGGCCTGTAGAGCATCCATAGGTTGGTTTTGTTGCTGGTAAAGGACACTGTGAAGAATGTGAAAAGATGAGTAGAGATGAACAAATAAAAGAGAGCTTTGTAAAATTAGTCATACATGTATGTGACCTGCTCCCACACAATAACAGTCAAGTCTT
Source organism: Nitrospirales bacterium (assembly GCA_965248225.1). GTDB lineage: Bacteria > Nitrospirota > Nitrospiria > Nitrospirales > UBA8639 > Nitrospira_E. The sequence continues at coordinate 7,540 of CBDFIV010000012.1, read as the reverse complement.
TATTTGTCAAAACTGAGATTTTTATATTTTCAAATTCTGTAAGATTCTGTAGGATTTTTATTGTTCAGTAACAATGCTTCGGGTGTTATGGTTAAAGATGCATATATTCACCACACAAATCTGATGCACTAAATTTTTCGGCTAAGGAATTCTAGTTCACTGTGTCCGGAGTTCACTCCCAGGATTTGTTTTAAAGATAAGCTCACCCTATTGAGCACCAGGTGTCCGCATTGGCTTCTGATTTGTCGATGGAATGCCGGTAGGACGTGAAGGCATCGTGGACCTTGCCACCGCTGGAGTAACACCGACCCAAGAAGTACCAGGACTGGCCACTGTTTGGATCCACCTCCAGCGACTTGATCAGGAACTGGATGGCTTTGGTCTCCCTGGCGGCGTTGTCGCCCAGTTGCTCACAGCTGTGATGGAGCCAACCTAAGATGGATTGTTGAGGAGGGAGTGATATTATATAGAAGGTACAACATTGGTATTTGGAGACACACTATGCACAAGTAAGTAAAACTTGTGGCTTTGCATGGTGGGGTGGGTAGATAAGTAAGGAAGACAACTTGCGGTGACACCATGTGAAAATCTCTCAATTGAGTTGTAATTATTTCTGAAAAGAACTGGAGGTTACAACTCAACGTTTCGATCAGTATGCATACTGATCACAGCATACTGATCAGAGCAGACTGATCGAAACGTCGAGTTGTAACCTCCAGTTCTTTTCAGAACTAATTACTACTCAATTGAGAGATTTTCACATGGTGTCACCGCAAGTTGTCTTCCTTACTTATGCACAAATAAGTTCATTTCAACACACAATATTTTAAGCAATATTAAATGTACACATTTATGGGTAAATAAAATAAAAAATAACTTAAAACCATGTCATGCTTAACCCCAACTCCCTAAGCATCGTTACTGATCAATAAAAATCCAACAAAATCCAACAACTGCCTTTGTTGTCTACAGAGTTAGGGTTAAGCTTGGGCAATACAATTTTTTTTTCATCCACGATATATTGGCAGGCATATATCGCTTTAAATATATGATTGCTTTAGAGCCGCTGCAACTGGACATCGTTTCATAGCAAAAAGAGGCGACACGTGCAGAGACCAGAAATCAGAGCTTTTTTTGGGGGGGGGGGGAGGCAAAGAAAGATAAACATGTATTTATATCTGTAAGCATCATTCTGTTTTGTTTAGTTTTTACCTAATTGTCTGAGGGTGTTGGCTTTGACTGTATCAGGCAGAGGGGTACAGGTCAGGAGTTCTTCGTACGCTTCCACTGACGTTTGAACTTTGCCCTACAACATTAGTGAAGAAAGACAAAACATCATGTAATAAACCACAAGGAAAACTGACTGGGTACATTTTTAGATAAATTTGGATGAACAAAGAAAAATTTACTAGAGCGGGACTTGAACCTGCGACCTCCGGATTGACGTCATGACTTCTGCCCCCCCGAACAAACATACTGACAAACGTTATCCCTTAAAGAGGTGCCAGGGTTGTGTCAAACTCATTGCAAGTAAAGTCAATTGTTTTTTTAAACATTACTGATTTGAGTGAGGTGCAATTATGCATGTCCTCTAACAGCTGGACCTGAGAGTGTCCACATACATGTACCAAAGATGGTGCTGATCATGTTCCTTTAATTGTTTTGAGTAGTGTATGATGGGTCCCATCAAAATGATTAAACCAATCTTCAGACAACTATCTTATCAAATATCTTATTTCAAAGTATTTCTTTTCCTTTCTAACGGGAAATTATCAATGTTCTAAAGAAAACAAAACAAAGTTCAGAAATTGCTGGGAAAACACAACCGATACTCTTGAAATCACATGGAGTTACCGCGAACCATAACTGATAAAGAATTGGTCATGTCATCAAAACTACTTATAACAGTGTATGAGTACGGTACTCGGCACCCTTGAATCAAGATACATTAACCAACGGGCTGTGAATGTTTCAGCCGAGTGCATTGTGCCGTCAACAAGAAACAAGTAGAAATACTTTAAGACTTCATGTATCTTCAACCTAATGTGAAGTTACAAAAGGCGTACTCTTTCTGATTAAATTATTGACATTAACTTAAAGGGACAATATTGTCACGATCAGAGTAGACTTTTGACAGGGCATGGAAACGGTGTCTTAGTTTTAAGATGAACTCAGAGACTTAAGATAATACCCCACGAGAGCGCTGCCCTAGATGACAGAGCGTGATATGATTCTCATCGCACACTGTTATCTACATGTAGGCAAGCCCGCTGGTAGGGCATAATTTTCAGTCACTGAAGTCTTCTTAAAACGAGGAAACCGATTCCATGCCCTTTCAAAAGTCTGATGTGAACGTGACGATATTGTCCCTTTAACCTTTCTTAAAAATTACAACATAAAGCAACAATTTAACATCTTCTGAATCTTGTTGAGCAGAGAAAATAATTTCTTTTATTCTTACTAATGGATCTTGTTGCACTCAGCTGGCTTGGACAACTAATGGATGTGCTTTGTTTTTTTTGCATTGAGTGAGAAGTCTAGCAAGTTATTGGTTAAGGTAAATATGTGACATGTTCTATCAAAATCATACGGAATTGGGCAGAGCTCGGAACTGAGAAATAGCCAAAATATTAATGCATATAAAAACCCTTAATAAAGCAATATGAGGCAATATTATTCTCCTGTAATGCCCAGTGCTAGGGACAATGAAGTACAGTACCTTTGTAAGAAGTTAATTACTTAAATGAAAGTGATAACTTTAAAGGAAAATAACTGTTTTGAGTTTTCGTAAAGGCAAACTAAAAAATTTTGCAATTCCGCTTTTGCACGTCCAATTAAAATAAGAAAGCTACTTTCATTATTAATAACCAACTAAATTTGGATTTTTTTCCCAAATGCGCCCGATTTCGGTAGAACACTTCACATATTCATTGTTGTAGGAATACTTAAAAAGCGAGCCAAAACTTACATGTACCTGTATTTCATGTAAATGGGCAATGTGGAACTTGACTGAAAGAGAGAATAAGAGGAAAAACAATTAATACTTGTCAAACCATTATGAGAGGAATCTTACGTCTTCTTCCCAAGAGGTCGTGTACATGTACGTATGCTCATTGTAGTAACCTGCCTAATTTTGTTACATTTGCAGGGACAACCTCACTTTCAAAATGTCATTAAATTAATAAGTAAATTACAGGGAAAAGCTACACGTAATTATTCCTTCTGTCAGGAATGAACATTTAGGAACTAAAGGATTATTGGGCAGTTTGGCTGGTGCATGTACTATACATGTACAATGTAAGCTACAGAGTGTGGTTGTGTACAGCAGGGGTGGGATTTGACAAAGTAACAAATCATGAAAAATGGGTAGCGGGCCTGGGTCTCCATTTGGTCGAGAGGACAAAAGCCCTACATGTATGAACCTCCTGGATGTTTAATTTTGGAGGATTTACAGACTGGGTAGCAGGCCTGAGTCTCCCTTTGGTCGAGAGGACAAAAGCCCTATGAACCTCCTGGATGTTTAATTTTGGAGGATTTACAGACTCTCCACATCCCCACAAACAAGAAACTAGAGGTTTGGACACAATACAGGCTACTTCTTTCTTTCCTTGGTGGCTACTTCTCTTCTTTCCAGAACATTTTAAGGCAAAGGGAGATTGTTAAAAATCCTGAAATCAGGAAAAAATCCTAAGGAATAAGGTGTATACAAAGAATCAGACAAAATACGTTACATGCACACGTATATTTATGACGAGTTGTAAAAGTGTTGTTTCTTCACATAAAAAACCCCAGAAATACTGGCCATTTGACAAGTCGACTTTTTGTATTTTGGTGTGTATACATGTAAGGATTTGGACAAATTTGCAACATTTCTGATGCCGTTGGATAAGCACTTCAGACGGTCCAGACTTTGTTACAAAAGACAGGCACTGCTCAAAATCTAGCCATTCAAAACTCAAAATGTCAATAAGAAAATGCTACCGTGGAGAGGCACAGCAAAGTATTTTTAATACCGACGCGAAGTGGTTAAGATGATGCATGTGTGGGTTACTTACTTTCTGCTTTGGTTAATGAGCAGGGACTGGAATCAATGAGCGCTAGCTGGTAGTGCTTCAGGCTGGATTCATAGTCAGAGTTGACCTTAAACATATGACCCAGTCTCAGATGAACTTCATTGGCACGCTGGAAGCCAGGGTCGATGTACAGGACCTGCTGAAAAGCTCTGATGGCCCTGCAGAACAAAATAAAATAAAAACAGAAACAAATTGAGAAATTATGCTTTTGGATGGTAGGAAAATAACTGATAAACACACACACACACAGTCTTGTGTAAGGTGTATACTGAGGACCTCCTATTGTTCCCCTCTATTGTTCCCTTTGTTGTTGGACTTAAACTTTTTTAGGCATCTCCCATTAGATTTGTACACGTTTTTCAACCGAGGACATTTGCTGACAATAACCGCCAACCGAGGACCCATTGTTCCCCTTTGTTATAAGTCCTCGGTTTACCCCTTAGACACACTCACACACATCATTACAATCTCAGAAAAGACTGGGAGGTACCAGCGAGTTTTCATCAGATCCCAACATTTTGTGTCCAGGGTCTACCGCAAAAGCCTCGAGGATGACAACGACCTCACACAAATACTGTACATCCAATAGTATTAGTACTGGCATCCAACAGTACTCTGGAGCAAAGCGCAAAACACAAAACACAACAAAACTTGTTGATAAAGCATGATATTTTTATTATTATTTTTTTTTATATAAAAGCAATTGTGAACAATAGCCACATCAGTAAATGACTAAAGAGGTCATCTGATAGGCCAATCAAATGGCTCACTGCAGACCAGATTGAAAAAAGAGAAGAAAAAAAAAGAATTATGTATATATATATATATATTATGCAGAGGTGACATACATGAATACATGAATGAACTCAATTGAACTAAGCTAATTAGAGAAATGACACCTGGCAAGGCATGGAGGGGAGCCCTACAAGCTAATCCTACCTAACATATACATGCAGCATGATTCCCAAATCAAATGGTACATGTACATGTACATGTAAGTATCTCATTTGGGGGAAAAATCTACAAACACTGGAAGTTTTAAAGCATATACCCAGTGCATCGGTGACAGACCTTTCCTACTTTACATACTCGGCTTGTTGCTAAGCTCCGACCAATCATGAATCTTCTAAGTACAGGTGCTGAGGATCAATGGACCAATGCACTTGAAGATTTTACCGACTTCTTCAACTGAATAACTACCAGGAGTACACTGTGTGCATTTCAGTCGGATGCATCATACATGTAGAAATCTGTCGGGCAAGTCCTGTCAATTCTGATATCAAACACAATCTATGCATGTATCTGACATGTATGACTAATTTATATCATCCCGCAGACCACAGGAAAATCCCTAGTGCTTTATAATATCAATACAGGTATGACATTTTCGAGGAGACTGCTTTCAGACTAACAAAACGTCACTTCCTTTTTCCCAGTAGTAACTGATATATCCTTCACACACCAACTCCAATCAATACAAATGCAATATACTGTACCTGACCAGTACAGGAAATGTTATGATTAATCCCATGTAAGACACACACGTTTTTTTGTGTGATATTCAATTCCCAACTGACTACTCCCTACCACTCCAAGCTTGGCCACTCTTAAACATCCATCTCTTTATATAAACAAAAAAAATGGCTCAGTGGACTCATGGCCCACCGAGGTCATTCCCCTGTCTGATAAAAACAAATTGTACTGTAGTAAAAAACAAAACAAATTAATTCTGTATCAGCTGAAAACATACATGTACATGTAAGTAACACTAAAGTCTGCTTTTTTCAAAACTGACATGTTTGTATAGCTGTATTCTGTAGAAGAACAAGCTAAAACCTTCCAACGGTGCCAACGTTGCAACCTGTAAAAGTTACAAAAATTCATACTTTCTAATAATTTCATTTGGTATCAAACCAGAAAATAACATTAAAATGTTTTGCCTTTGAGAAAGAACCTTTTACAAGTACGTACATATACAGTACATGTACATATACATACATGTACATGTACATGTACATGTACATGTACACGTTCAAACCTAAGGTCATTAACTACTATTTTGCAATGATACTACAGGTCCTGTAGGTTGGTAAGCAGTTTGTGATAAGGCTGTGCCGGGTGTCCGGACACGCGACCGAAACTGTCATTACCCGGTTCCATTTTTCGCCTTCCAATTACCCACCAACGACTTTTGAAAATTTCGACTGAACATTTAAGCCACACAAATGGAAATCTCTGAACTTTTGTTCACAAAATGTCTGTGTGGAATGGAGATGCTACGAGTCGTTTTTAATATAGAAGCGGGATATTATTACAGTTAGTCCACATTTATTATGAGTCGAATAAAACAAGAGAAAATTGTGTTCATATTGGTTATTTTATACATTCAGGAATATTTATGTGTTTTTATAAAATTGTTTACAGGTACATGTATCATTGAAAGCTTTAAAAAGTCATGCGTCCCAATAATTTTATCTGTTAAAATGTGAAGTTGAAAGGCCTTACCAGCATACACGTTCAATTTGTGCTCACAGCCTTGGAAACGGGTTATATGACTTAAATGTAAGCACAAGCCTTGGTTACTTAATGGGAAGGAAGTCACTAGATTGCTTCAGGGTCTAACTATAGCGAGCTTGGGGACTTTTTGTTAATTCTTTCTATTACGTTTTAAATAGCTATTACATAGCCGGATATATTGCATAGGAAGTGATGCCTTTTCTGCTTGTGGGGGAAATATGAAAAGCTTCTCGGGAAATACTACTTAAAAATAACCTATTTCTTGAAATGAAACAACAGAGGTACATACATGAATAGAAAGCAAAACATTCAAGACATATTGGTACATTTATATATGCTACATGAATGACAAAGACTAAACAAAACATACAATCAATAATACATACAGGGGTACATGTGTGTACTTCAAATGGACTTTTATGGGGTAAGTCCCTGGACTGTACGTATATGTTCACGTATGTAGTGTATATTAATCAAATAAGACAATTCTAAAACTTCCGCTAAGTACAAAATATCAGTTTCAGTGTTAAAACCTGTCAAAGATTATTTTCAGTTATCACCTAATACATGACTGTGTCAGAGTAACGTTTGAATCAACAATGACTACAGCCTCCTGCCCCGCCCTGCCCCGCAACCCGCCCCGCAACCCCCCCTTCAAAAACAGACACTACTCAATCATGACTCAATGCAACGACATCAATTTTGTTGTCAAGAGTGAGGCCTGTCAAGTGTGCAACAAGATCCATCAGGAAGAACAAAAGATATACATGTACGTCGTTTTCTGTTCACTTCAACAAGATCCAACAAGTTTTAACATCTGTTAGTTCGTTGCATTTTGTTTCTCTCTTTCTTCATGCAACACATAAATTTCTGATTGTTCGATTGCTATTAATCTAGTCAAATGCTGTTCACTAATAATAATAATATAATATGTGGACTTATATAGCGCA
>CBDFIV010000011.1:0-23050 GCA_965248225.1 Nitrospirales bacterium | reverse complement strand
ACAAGGAACAGTAAACAAGATAAGGAATGGCATAAAACAAGATTCTCCAACCTGCATCAGGGGTGTGATTTGACAAAAGTGAAAAATCCTGAAAAAGGGGATGGCGTGCCTGGGTCTCCCATTGGTCTAGAGGACAAAGCCCCCCCCCCCCTTTGAACCTCATGGAAGTTTAATTTTGGAGGATCTCCACAGCTCGATTAACATGTAACTAGAGGTTTGGACACAATAACAGGCTACTTCTTTCTTTCCTTGGTGGCTACTTCTCTTCATTCAAGAAAATTCTGAGGCAAAGGAGAGATTTGTAAAAAAAATCAGGAAATCAGGAAAAATCCTTTTAAATCACAGGCCTGTTATGTATCCTTTGGTTTTTCCCACAACCATTCAAAAAAATATCACTGAGAACACCGCCTGCCATGATATATGCTTACCAATTGTACAGGTAAACAGAAATGTATATCAGGGGTGTTATCTGACAAAAGTAACAAATCCTGAAAAATTGGTATCAGGCCTGGGTCTCCCTTTGGTCTAGAGGACAAAGCCCCTGAACCTCCTGCATGTTTAATTTTGGAGGATTCAAAAGATTCAGACATCTTCCATTCATATATCTTAAAACATTGTAAGCTAACGGAAATTATGAGGACTTTTTGAAAGCCACCAGAGAGCAATTCGTTCTTTTTTCTTTCTTTTTTATCCCTTCTGAGGACTTACAACGTCACACCCGAAGACCAGACATCCACTTTGAACCCTGAGAAACACTCCATGCCATTAGCAATCTCCGGGGGCTGGAAGGCCGGTGAGCCTTGACTCGTCCGACACGTATCATCTTCAGTGTATAAATCAAGTAACTGAAACCAGAAAGAAAAACTGGCATATTCAAAATCATTTCATTTTCAACATGCTCTTCTAGGCTTTTCCTTTCCCACTTCTAAAAGTACAAATTCCCAAGCTTTTCTCCTTCTTTAAACAAATCTGAAGTGAATTCATTGTTGAGAGCATTGACGGCAGTCTTGCCTGCCTGATGCCAGAGGGCGCTGGGCACGAGTGTCACCTCTTTCATCAATGAGTTAAACACAAAAACGATGATGGGCATTCTTCAAGTGGATGCGTCTTACTTGTCTCTCCAGAGTGGTGAACCGGTTGGGTGTTAATTTGTTTGGCGGCAAACAGGTTTATGCCAGCGCAAAAACATGAGAAACTGTGTGCTAGCTTTTTAAGCTCTGTATAATTCACCATCCATCGTGGGTATGTTTTAAGGTTGTGCATTTTTGGTTATTTCGGGAACCGGATACCCAAAATTATTGTAAAAACATGTAAATAAACCTGAAAGTATACAAAATTACGAATGTAAGTTTCTCTTGTTTTATAAGAGTCATAATACATGTGGACTTACTGTAATAATTTTCCGCCTCTATATTACAAATGACTCATTGCATACCCATTCACCACACAAATAATTAAAGTGTCCCACACGGCCACACCCACACTAATCCAATCCCACTAGTTTCAGTTATTTAGGTGCTCGAGGGAAGCCCCATCTGAAGACATGATTTTCTTTACCTCTGCCACTCCAAGATCGGAGATTTTGAGTATTCCTGACGTAGTCAATAACAGGTTACTTGGTTTGATGTCTTTATGAACGATCCCCTGACCGTGGATATACTCCAAGCCGTTAGCTAGCTGTACAAAATACCTGAAATCAAAGAAAAAAATACACTTGGAAATAAGCGTAAGGATAAAAAGCTATTTAACCCTAATTACCCAAAATCCTTCTCCTGGTTTGGCCTGATTGTAATGGATTCAGTACTCCACAGTATAGCCCAGTGAATAGAGCATGTAGCCATGTGTACCAAATCCATCAAACTCCACCGGCTGCTTTTGTTGGATTCAGTACTTCACAGTATAGCCCAATGAATAGAGCATGTAGCCATGTGTACCAAATCCATCAAACTCCACCGGCTGCTTTTGTTGGATTCAGTACTCCACAGTATAGCCCAGTGAATAGAGCATGTAGCCATGTGTACCAAATCCATCAAACTCCACCGGCTGCTTTTGATGGATTCAGTACTCCACAGTATAGCCCAATGAATAGAGCATGTAGCCATGTGTACCAAATCCATCAAACTCCACCGGCTGCTTTTGTTGGATTCAGTACTCCACAGTATAGCCCAGTGAATAGAGCATGTAGCCATGTGTACCAAATCCATCAAACTCCACCGGCTGCTTTTGATGGATTCAGTACTCCACAGTATAGCCCAATGAATAGAGCATGTAGCCATGTGTACCAAATCCATCAAACTCCACCGGCTGCTTTTGTTGGATTCAGGACTGTGTATAGCCAAGCCATGGATGCTTTGCAATTGCTACTGTACCAATTCCATCAAAGTCCAACAATTGGGGTACCTTTTTACTGTATGTTCATGGACTTTTGAAGATTTGGGATGGTTTCCAGCCAAAATGCCCAGAGGGTTAGAGTTAATTTAATGTAATTGTTAAGGTCATCAGTTGTAATGGTCTTAAAGAGTAGCGAGGAAGCCCAAAAGATGGCTGAATATGTGTTACATGTATTTGTTAATTTTAAAAATGCATATTGTGAGCTCCATTCCTGACCTAAAATTCAGCATTTGTTTTTGTTTTCTTTTCGAAAAAGAAAAAAGATAACAATAAAATACTAATGAATGCAAATTCTCCCAAATATGTAAATAAAACAACAATGGAATCAGGAAAAATAAAGTGAAGGAACAAATTGGATTTGAACAACAATATTTGTTGTTCAATCAAAATTCTGTAAACAGGATTCTCTAACATATGTACATGTATATCAGGGGTGTCATCTGGCAAAAGTAAAAAAATCCTGAAAAATGGGTAGCAGGCCAGGGTCTCCCTTTGGTCTAGAGGACAAAGCCCCCTGAACCTCATGGATGTTTCATTTTGGAAGATTTACAGACTCTCCACAAACACAAACAATAAACTAGAGGTTTGGACACAATACAGACTACATGTACTTCTTTCTTTCCTTGCTGGCTTTCATTCCTAACCATCTATGCCCACAAGTACACTGTACATATATAAAATCCTGAGAAAGGCCTATTGATGCAGGTGATCAACAAAAAAACATTTAAGGCCTACATGGTCTATCTTTTAAGGCCTAAGTGGTCAGAGAAACAGGTTGTTAAAAAAAACAAGGCCATCTCAGTAAAAAATTATGCAAGTGGACTCCACGGGTATAAGATGAAGACAATGTATGCGTGAGCGAGTATCAACACTCAACAACAGCACAAGCGAAATCCCCGAGCAGTGACCATGAGACCGTAACTCCATGTAAACACCGATTGTGATTGCCTTGCCATCCAGAGGATAATACGTTACCACGGTAACCAGATCCGATGCCCGATCAGTTCACACCAACCAGTGTGGGTGTATGTACATGTACATGTAAAGCATGGGGCTTAATTAATGTCATTTGGTCAATCAATTTGACAATTCGACTTGGCGAATGTGATAAAAACTGTTCTTTTATTCATGTGCTACATAACCATCTATGCCCACAAGTACACTGTTGTATATATGTATTACACACACACGCACATGTGGATGTGGATAAAGGACTCTATATTTTGTATACTATGTTAGATAATAAGTGTTTAATATACATGTATGTAATATTATGGTAATACAATATACATAAAATTTACAAGTAGAGTACACTGAAATTAAGATTAGTCAAAAGTTGGACTTTGAAAATTCTGTATGTGAGAGTTAATTTTTAAAAGTCTTTTACGCTCCATGTATATTAAGCGTCTCTGATGTACATTATAAACAACATTCCTTTGAACAGGTATCGTCCGTGTATTTCCCGTTGCTATTTTACATGAGGAAATGAAAACAAATGCTTTAAAATGACACATTTCTCCCCCCAAAAAAATCATGAGAATTATAGTTTTACAGTAACTAAATGTACATGTACATGTATATCCAAAAATGAATTTAACCAAAATAAATAAATAGAGAATTAGCTGTTGCAAACTGCTTACCAACCTAAAGGACCTGTAGTATAAATGCAAAATAAATGTTAATGGCCTTACGTTTCGAACCTAGCAGGTTCTTTCTCAAAGGCAAAGTGACACAGAAACAAACAAGCTACGTAGCTTGTTTGTTTCTGTGTCACTTTGCCTTTGAGAAAGAACCTGCTAGGTTCGAAACGTAAGGCCATTAACATTTATTTTGCAAAATAAATAAACGAAGTCACTTATCTATACTGTTAAACTGTCTGACTATGATTCTGTGAAATACACAAGTACATATGTTTTTGTTTTTTTGCAATGAAAATGACAATTTCAGGAAATTCACAAAAAAAAGTCTCCTGTTTCTAGTCGTAGGTTGGCTTCAAAATTGGTGCGGTGACATGCTTCATTTTTTTTTTTGGGGGGGGGGGGGGGTAATTTTTGTTTTGCCAAGCAGTGAAAAAAAAAACGTCATACATACATGTATACACATGTGCATGTGATTATTGGAACCAGACCAAATTTCCTATACACAAAGTATGGTCGCTAAGAGAGACCTCACAAATCGGGCAAACGTTCACACCATACGTAAAACACAGCGCAGCAGAATTCCAATCAATCCAGCAAATTTTGGCTGCAACTGGACATCGTTTCATAGCCAAAAAAATGAAACTAAAAATGCCGACACGCAGGGCTGAGGCGACTCGCGCGGAGACCAGAAACAGGTGACTTTTTTTTTTTGCCTAAAATAACGGAAAACACTAGTGTATCTTTTTTGAAAGACATAATTAAAGCCACAGATTTTCTACTATTTCTGCTCCCTTAAAAAAATAAAACATGATCCCCCTCTCTTTCAATTCAGTTTCAATGTTGTGACTACATGTACATGTAACTTCCCAAAACGTTTCTAATCCAAATATGTTGACTTTTAATCAGCCGTGTGATTTGACAAAAGTGAAAAATCCAGAAAAAGAATAGCGGGCCTGGGTCTCCCTTTGGTCTAGATTTACAGACTCTCCAGAAACTAGAGATTTGGTGGCTACTTCTCTTCTTTCAAGAAAATTCGGAGGCGAATGGAGATTTGTAAAAAAAAAAAAAATCCTGAAATCGGGTGAAAAACTGAGAAATCACAGGTCTGTTTTAGCACCAATACTACATGTACATGTACATTGTGTTCTCTCTACCAATGGAGCAAAAGTCATTGCTTTTTTGGGAGCGTTTTTGAAATCATCATACTAGTTTTTAAAGAATTATCTCTCTAGGAAAATGTACATGCCATTCTGTTAACTGACAGACCCTTGATCACCCAAACAGTGTACAGTACATGATCTTTAAAATGAAAATGCAAAGACCGTGACCGAATACAAGTTCTATTTTATATTCAGTTCCTTGTTTACATGTACATCCGCCACAGAACTAACCAAACTTGTAGTAATTTACACACGTACATGTACATATACATGTACATGTACATGTACATGTACATGTATACGTGTGTAGTAACCTCACTGCAAGTGAGCTGTATTCAACAATCTTACCAGGGCCAATATCATAAAAACAATACTACTTTAATATAAAACTAACTTGATGTTAATCTTATGATGGTATCAAGCTTCCCTAAGAATAACTTTGACTCAGTACCTGTAAATGTTTAAGGAAAGTCAAATGATTGCCAATAAGTTAAATCGTGAAAAGCTGGAATGAATTAATACATGTAACTTGTATACTGTATTAGGCCACCAGACCACAGTGGCCACCAGCCCACAGTGGTACAAGTATCCAGCCTTGATGGTATAAGTTTGCAAAATCTATTTTAAACATTTCTAATTCTATTCTGGCCAATTTGTAGCCATTTTACATGTGTTTCATTGAGTGGCCAAATTGATTCTAGGTTTAACTGTATCGTGGAAATCTGGTAGAAAAACCCGCGACCATACAGTACCGGCCACAGTTACCCGACAGTGGTGGGTAAATGGGATGTCGGGTATAGGGCTTCATATGTACCACGCGGGGGGTTATTGCTGAGGGCCTTGGAGTAGTGTCCATTGCCTGGTAGCTGGCTCAAAGCTGAAAGTGCCAATTGTCAGTTTCCACTACAATTCAATACCAGCCACAAAAATATGAAAAGAAGAACTGCACTTTAACCTATTAATTAGGTTAAATTGCAGCTCTAAAATTTCTCACAAACCAAAATCATTTGAACATGTATATAACAAAATTATCAAGCTGCTAGGAGACCAAGGACCTGTTGAGGTTAGCATATGGAATTCTGCGTGGGTGTCAAGTGAAAACAATTTCCGAGGATGGATATATGGGGATTGGAATGTGTCAACATTACACTATTCACTTCGGAGCACCTTATATTTAAATTACGCCTAACACTGATGCAATGTGCAAATGCGTGGGGGGGATTCGACAGAAGCATGTCTGTACATGTTCACGTATTGCATTAAGTGTGCACGGTCCAACTGTTGTGAGTGGCTCTAACTTAATCTGCGCTAATTATTTTAATACCCTTGGGGGCAGTGATGTGAGCAATGCAGATGGGTAAAACAAACTGGAAATACACATTAGTACATCTGCAGATCAAATGTCAAATACAACCAAGGCAAGATTAATTTTCAATAATCAAAACAAACATTAAACTCAAAAAGGATGTAACGCCAACAACAAAAAAAGACTCTAGTTTCTGTTCTCCGTGCGTGTCGCCTCAGACCTGCGCGTCAGTATTTTGAGTTTTCGGGGTTTTTTTTGGCTCTGAAACGATGTCCAATTGCAGCCAGATTGCTGGATCGTTTGGAATTCTGCCGTGCTGTGTTCTAAACGACTTGCCCGATTTGTGAGGCCTTTCTTAGCCACCATACTTTGTGTATGGGAAAATTGGTCTGGTTCCAACAACCGCATACATGTACATGTATCATGTATCTCACTGGTTGGGGAAAAAAATAATAAATTACCCAACCCCCCAACAAAATATTCGTCACCGGACCGATTTTGAAGCCGACCTTTGACCAGAAACCGGAGACTTTTTTCGTGTAATATGTATCTTAGTTGTTCATTGTTGTTTTTATCTCTATTTTTACACCAATAATGACAATGCTCCCCCCCCCCCATATTATACATAAGTTTTTTTGTCAGGAATTGTGGCTTCATTTTCAGAAGCATGAGTAAGTTGTTTTTTCCAAAGGCCAGCTTATCGATTCTGCAAGAAAATTTAGCAAGGCATTTAGCGATCATTTATATTCACACACACATTGGATGGAAGGCCTCTCTGCCTGACTATGTAGTCATGACTATTAGACCGAGAATATGAATAAGTATTAAAGGGACAGTATCGTCACGATCAGAGCAGACCTTCGACAGGGCATGGAATCGGTGTCCTGGTTTAGGATGAACATACTGTGAGGAAATTACTGGCTCATTTATGCAGCAGCAACGGTCATATAACCTTATCATGTGGGGTATTATTTCAGTCACTGAAAATAGCACTCTGATTCCATGTCCTGTTGGTCGTGACGATATTATACATGAAGGTGGAATAAACATAGTATTTAACTGTACAGTATGTCCCTCTGCAAAGTATGCATGGTTTTTTTGTTTTAAACTATTTTTTTGTATATGTAAAGTACATATTTTTGTTCCCCCTACAAAGTATGCATGTTTTTTTTTTTATTATGGTTTTTTTGTTAATGTAAAATATGTATATTTGTTCGTCTACAAAGTGTGCATTATTTTTTTATTTATTTATATTTTTTTTTATATGTAAAGTACATATTTTTATTCCCCCTACAAAGTATGCATGCTTTTTATATGTATTTTGTCTTCTGATGATAGCTAGCCAGTCTACATTCTTTGTTTGTTTCACATCAAGTGTTGCCTTGTAACAAAAGTCAAGCTCTTCTCTGAATAAAATCAAACATCATCGCAATGTTTTTTCTAAATTAAAAATAGAATTGCACAATAGAGCAGGTTGGGCAAAATCAATGATGGTTTGTTCGATGGTGTAATCATGCGTGCATTACCAATGTCCGAGAAGAATCTGTGCAAATACAGAACAACAAAGGAATGAATGAAGATCATTATTGCACGACTTGTTTGCATTTTTGTACTGCTCTCCTGAAGCGTAATCTGGGTTCTGGGAACTTTTGCCGATTGTGTAATATTCATTGCATAAACTTTTATGTGTTAGTTTCTATACGTATCTCTTCATTCTAACTGGCGTCTGGTGGATGGTGTGATCAGTTTGAGGCAAAGCGAGATTTGTATAAAAAAAACTGAAATCAGGAAAAATCCTGAGAAATCACAGGCCTGTCTTACACACAAAAAAAAAAAAAATTTAACATCTAGAAATCCACAGAACCGCGGAAGAGTTTCAGAAAAAAAGAATTCCAAAACTAAGAATCTACCATTCTACAAAAATTTACAATTGTGTAAATACATGTATAAGGGGGAAGGGGGCAGGAACTTGGGAGGAGAAAAAAAAAATCATGTAATCAGAAAAAAATTCTGAGAAATCATACATCTGACTTACACACCGAAACTGAAATCTAAATATCTAGAAAACAAATTTAAAATCTAGAAAACTGTGTTAGAGTTTCAGGAAAAAAATTCAAAAAATTCTTTTTTTAGAAATCCACAGAACCGTGGAAGAGTTTCAGGAAAAATAAATAAATAAAAAATTCAAATCTAGAAATCCACAGAATTGCGAAAGTGTTTCAGACATACAAACAAAACAAAAAAATAAAAATTCAAATCTAGCAATTCACAGAATTGCGAAAGAGTTTCAGACCTGAAAAGGTGAAGGGAGGATTTACATGTATAACAAGATGTAAAGGAGGAAGAGACTGAAGGAAGAAGGAGAAATCTTACCCATGAGACTGCCACAGTGGAAATCTTTTCTCTGGTACACTCTCCAGCATCTCCTGAAGACCTCCCACACAATACTCCATCACTATATACGTAAGACACGGTTAAGGAGCAAAAACACATTCTGAAACCCATTCCCTTTTGAAGAACCCTTCTGTGACTGCAAGGGTCAAAATCAGTCAATATATCCATGTACGTACATGTATGCCAATGTATAGTGCGCTTAAACACTGGACACTGATTCCATGCCCTGTTGAAAGTCTGCTCTGATCGTGACGATATTGCCCCTTTAAGATATCTTGATTCAAAGAAAGCAAGGACAGAATAATTTTCAAAATGATTGGTAGCCTTACCAACTTCATATCAAGTTAGCTTTCAAATAAAAATTCAGTGATTTTGTAATCAGGTAAATAACCAACGTTGTACATGTACCATTCCTTTAACGCTGATGTGTCCTATTAAAGGGGCAGTATCATCACGATCAACAGGGCATGGAATCGGAACGCTAGTTTTAGATTCCCTCAGTGACTGCCATAATACCCGACAGGATAAGGTCATATTACCGTTGTTGCTGCATAAATGAGCCAGTAATTCTCAGCCGCCGCTTTAATCTTAAAATAGAACATCGATTCTATGCCCTGTGGAAAGTTTGCTGTGATCATGACAATACGGCCCCATTAATCCTACTCTATGCTTACACAGGGGTCGCAAGTTGAATAACATGTCAACACGAAGAGGTGATATACAATGATGAACCCTAAAATTAATTCTCTGACATATAAGAGATCTCTGAGTTTGTGTTAACTTCCGGTTTCAATCAAATTATCATCGATGATGTCGCAATCAGATTTTGCAAAGGCGTATTATCTTTTATTGAAATAATATCATTGTCATATTCAAAAGAATCTATCAATTTTGCGTTGAATTTGAACTTCCGTATTTAGGACGTCTATATATTTGTATACATGTCATCCATTTGAATGGGGACCTGATTTCACCAGAGCTCTATTGTAATTTGGTTGCTTACTGCATGATTGTGATTTGTGAATAGAAGTTGCCTCCATCAAGGAAATACGTGTATTTTCTTGGTGTTTTCTTCCAATGTCAACAAAAATTCAAGCCATGTACAGTTTATTGCATCCGACTGATAAAGCCAAAAAAAAGTCTCTGGTCGGCATCAAAATCATTGTGGTGATGCATTTTGTTGGTGTTTTTTTTTTTTTTTGCCAAGCAGACCAAATTTTCTATACACAAATTATGGTAGCTGAGAGAGCTAAAAAAAGTCGTTTAAAAAACAGCACGGCAGAATTCCACTCAATCCAGCAATTTTGGCTGCAATTGAACATTTCATAGCAAAACAAAAAGAAAACTAAAAATGCTAACGTGCGGGTCTGAGACCAGAAATCAAAGACTTTTTTGTTGTTGTCAGAATATGGTCTCAAATCACAAACTGTGGGGAACGTGTCCAAGAGAGTACAGGAAGTTCCTGAGAGAAGCCATCTTTACTGACATGAAAAAGCTCAAAGGAACAATATCATCACGGTCAACAGGGCATGGAATCAGAGTGCTAGTTTTAGATAACTCAGTGACTGAAAATATTGCCGTGATAAGGTCATATTACCGTTGCTGCTGCATAAATGAGCCAGTACTTTTCAGTCACTGCGTTCATCTTAAACTACGACACCAATTCCATGCCCTGTTGAAAGTCTGCTCTGGTCATGATGATACTGTCCCTTTAACTCACTCATGATGAGCAGAATTTGTTTAAATGCCTCCATGTCGCATGCAGCGCTTGGGTAACGTTTAGGTATGCGTTCAAATACAGTTAATCATTGACCGTAAACATGGCCGATTTTGCATGGTTTGATGTCAACCGACTTAAAACCATCTATAAATGGGTACCAGTGAAAGCTGCATGGTGAGTACCCTGCAACGGGCTTGCATCCCAGAATAAAAATATTCTCACACATTTCATTCGAAGCAATCTTGATTAAAACCAGGGCTCAATAAATGTTGGAAAAACAGCTTCTCCTTTGAGCGCCGTCTCCCCTCTTGGAAATGACAAAGGATATATCTTTTGCTTCTCTTCGCTGTGTAGGACATCCACCAGTTCAATAACATTCCTATGTTTTAATCTCTTAAGTAGCTTAATCTCTCTGCAACAGAAAAGAAAACACACAATAGTTTAAATAAATGAGAAGGCCTTTGGGAGGAGGGCTTAAATCTGCCCTTGAGATTTAAAATCCCTCATACATGTTAGTCCAGGGGGCATCCATGTTTTTAGCTGCACAAGTAGTGATCAAAACCAGTCAACTGCCTGTTTTGACTGTTGACCCAAATGTGCACACACGGGCATTTTTTACTGGTTTTTGACCACCCTCAACAATACAAGACAATGCTTTTACCAGTCAAAAACCTTTGACTCATTTTGACCTGTAATGTACATGTACAAGGTTTGACAATGTCAGTCACAACTTCATACCTTTTTAAACTAAATTGAAAGTGCAAAAGGTCTGTTCAAATTTCAACTTAATTGCACTACAGAAAGACCTTCAAAATAATTTAAAATGGTTTTGCATTGCATGACCATCCCTGGTAAATCACTGTTTCACATCAATTGGAGATCACAACATTTGTTAATACTGCCCCCTCGGGCAGAATATTTTTCTACCTCCCTGGGAGGCTTATTAAATGAGTAAGCCAACACCCTGTGTAAACAATCGAGCTACATGTACTTGACATAACAATATCCTACTGTAACTCAGTGTATTCTCACTGACATACATAATATGGTGGCAGGTTCCTGCCGCTACATACATGTACATGTATTAACCCCTGTATAACTAATGTAGGCTACTCAACGGATTAGTTTGCAAATGTCAAGCTTTCTAATAAACTACATGTACATGTATCTATGAGGTCACTCATATGAGGTCACTCATATGAGGTCACTCATATGAGGTCACTCATATAGGTTACTCATACATGTATATGACGTTACTCAAATGAGGTTACTCATATGATGTTACTCATATGAGGTTACTCATATGAGGTTACTCATACTGTATGAGGTTACTCATATGAACTATTTTTTCTATTGATATTCTTGAAAAACAAATAACTTATTACAGTTTTAACCCTTTCATTACTGGGCCTTATGTTGGCTATATCCTGGGCGCTGTACATGTACATGCGTGGTATGTGGCGGTATGTAGTGCCATACGGGACGTCGCAATTTTATAGCCCGCACTGCGGGCCTCACTGAGTGAAAGGGTTAAGTGAAACTTACTTTCCGTCTAAGGTGTTATCATTTATAGTAAAATTAATCAAATTATTTCCAAATAAATTTAGGTGAAATTTACTTATTGCGCATACAGGGAACCAAAGGTGTGCACTGCCTTTAACCCTAACCCCCTATAGAGGCATGTTGGCTAAAAACATCCCAAATCCTCCCAAATCCATCAACATGCAGTAAAAGGGTACCCCCAATTGTTGGACTTTGATGGAATTGGTACAGTGGCAAATGCAAAACATCCATGGCTTGGCTATATACACAGTCCTGAATCCAACAAAAGCAGCCGGTGGAGTTTGATGGATTTGGTACAGTAGCAAATACAAAGCATCCATGGCTTGGCTATATACACAGTCCTGAATCCAACAAAAGCAGCCGGTGGAGTTTGATGGATTTGGTACAGTAGCAAATGCAAATCATCCATGGCTTGGCTATACACAGTCCTGAATCCAACAACAGCAGCCGGTGGAGTTTGATGGATTTGGTACAGTAGCAAATGCAAAGCATCCATGGCTTGGCTATACACAGTCCTGAATCCAACAACAGCAGCCGGTGGAGTTTGATGGATTTGGTACACATGGTTACAAATGTACATGCCCTATTCACTGGGCTATACTGTGAAGTACTGAATCCATTAAAATCAGGCAAAACCAAGAGAAGGACTTTGGAGGATTTGGGGTAGTTAGGGTTAAATGGGACAACGAGACCCAATGAAATGTGTCCATATTTGACAGGGAGCCAAGGAACAGTCTAGCCGAATTTTAAATGTCAATGAAAACTGAGTGTAATTTCTACAGATGTGTGGTATTTTTCCACAGTAACCCTCCTACAAGACAATGTTCAATTATCACCCGACGGAAGAATGTTATCAATCTATCAATATCGCGGGATTGCTGCTACATAGGATTCTAGCCGGCCAATTGTCATCGGGCAAGCTCAGTGGTCGAGAGGTTAAGACGTCTGCACTAGTAAGCAGGAGGTCGTGGGTTCGAATCCCACCCGAGTCTCCCGTGTTTTATTTTTTCACAGACACTTGGAAAGCACCGAGTATACAGTGCTTCATACATTACGTCAGTGTAAGGGCAAAATCAAATCAATTGTTGATCACCCGATACAAGAATTTTATCAATGTTTTATCAATGTATCAAATTTTGATGGCAACCAATTTGCTACACTGGTAAAACTGCCTGGTTTTGACCAAGGGGGTAATCTTTTGTCCACGTACTGCATCTCTTTGGAACTCCTTGCCTGGTGCATGTTTCCCTCCATCTTACAATCTCTGGAGACTGTTTTAAGAGGAATATCAATTCCTATCTTCAGCTCCCCTATTTTCATCTTTAATGTTTTTCTTCTTGTAGCCCCTTATCATGAGTGGCTTTTATTTAGCCTTGTTTGGGGCAAACTTGCATAAAAAAAAATTAAATTAAAAAAATAAAATAAAAAGCTGACTGGTCTTAACCTGTCTGGTGATTTGCCTCATATAAGTCCATGTAATTTGGCAATTGCTGTCCAGTAGCACAGCCCAGCCCAGCCTAGAAGATCATCATTTCAACTTGAAGCTGCCCGTTTAACATCGACTGTGCTTATACAGTACTTTGTCCAGGTGCCTGATGAGGTACATCTACATGTAGCAACTTTGACATTTGCATTAAAATACCATTGAAGTACGTATGTGCAGTTGAACCTTGAAACAAAACCTCTTCAAATTAACTGCTAATTTTTCAATGGCCTTATAATAAAACGTAAGGTACAGTGTACTAGTACTGTACATACGCCCATATACATTTGCATGAGACCATACATGTACACATATGTACGTACCATACAATTAGTCATGGGATAGAGTGAGATTTGCGGTGACACCATGTATTAAAAAAAATCTATTTTGAGAAGTGTGGGTTCCGAGAAGAATGTTTGGTTTACTCCATCAGTATGCTCTGATCAATCTTCAGTGACTAAAAGTATACATGTGTAATGTGTAATACACTACTCAAACAAATTAAAGGAACATGTTGATATCATGATCTTTATTTAACGTTATCCCTTAAAGAGGTGCCAGGGTTGTGTCAAACTCATTGCAAGTAAAGTCAATTGTTTTTTAAACATTACTGATTTGAGTGAGGTGCAATTATGCATGTCCTCTAACAGCTGGACCTGAGAGTGGCCACATACCAAAGACGATGCTGATCATGTTCCTTTAATTTTTTTGAGTAGTGTACATGTATGTACACATGTGTGCAGTGTGCAGAAAATATTGCTTAGCAAATGTATCTGCTGAGCAGAACTTAGCTGACAACCAGCCAGAAGCAATATATATTACATGACAACTTGGCTGGTAACCTGGTTTTTGCTTTTAAGCATAACTTTTCTGCGCTCAGCAAGTTCGTCTGTTCAGCAGCTCTCTGTGAAGTTGGCCATTGTAAATGATTTCCCAGGGGTATGGCAAACATTGGCCACTGGTACTCATGTTTTGCTTGGAAACCAAAGCATGACAGATTGGTAGCAGAACAGGAAATACATTGGAATGTCATTAAAGGCTGGTATAGTATACATGTATGCATGTATTGTACAGAATACCATTGGTGTACTGCAGTACACATGTATGTATCGATGCATGTAATATTACATGTATGCATGTATTGTACAGAATACCATTGGTGTACTGCAGTACATGTATACGTACATACTGATATTGAAGAATGACACAGACATTGCCATAGATCGTTTTATCATGCTGCGGCCATCTTTGTCCGATTCCCTGCACCCAATAGCGATCATGAGTGCTGATTCGCATTGCATAAAAGGGCCCAGACTATCTTCCCTGCCAGCCTCGGTTTGGTGTCCATGTGGATTAATTAAGACAGCTGCACCAGTGCACCACGATAAATGTCTTGAGTTTCTTTCATCAGGGAAACGTAACCAAAAATAAACCATTGAAGGGACAATATCGTCACGATCAACAGGGCATGGAATCGGAGTGCTAGTTTTATAATACCCCACATATTACCGTTGCTGCTGTGTAAATGAGCCAGTAATTTTCAGTCACTGTGTTCATCTTATACCGGGACACCGATTCCATGCCCTGTTTGAAAGTCTGCTCAGATCGTGACGATATTGTCCCTTAAAAAAACCTAGAATTTCTAGAAAATGTATCGTGAACAATTTTAAAACTGAAACTGATCATGTATGTAAAAATGTTTATGAACTGTGGGCCAATGGACACATTACATGTACTTAAGATCATTACTCATTTTCTTAGATACATGTACATGTGGGCCAATGGACACATTACATGTACTTAAGATCATTACTCATTTTCTTAGATACATGTACATGTATGTTCATTTCACATAACACGTACCCGTAAGTGTTCCATTTAACAGGTGGACAAACGCTAGAAACTTAGCTCCTGAGGATTGAAAGGAATTAGGGGTTGTTTCTTTACCGACCTCTAGCAATGTACATTCATTTTTAAGAATAGGGACAGCTAAATATAGAACGCTCACAAAACCCAAACCAAGCCTCTGTCATACAGAAAACTCTGATAAGAGTAAATACAGCCACACAAATATTACATTTTGTTGATCGTCATGCATCGATAACCCTTGGTTAAAAAGGACATTCTACTGAAGTTGAGAATGCAATATAACTCAAACAGTATCCCATAGGCAGGATATGATGCAGAAGCCATTCACGTTACATAGTGCCATCGACCATCACCTCTCAGCAGCCATCTTGTCTTTCTTCCATACAAAACTGCATGACCCAAACTGAGGCTGGAAGGAAAATAGTCTGGTCCCTTGCATGCCCCATGCAAGGGACTCCCATGCCCCACGCAAGGGACTCCCTGCAACAAACGTAAACAACTATCTGGCAATTCAACCAGGGTCTCACACCAAGGACATTAGTAAAAATATCCCAAGGGCACTGACAAAAACTAATCCACCAGATCTTGATATGAATGTGTCCATACATACATTGTATAAAGGTCAGTACTTAACAACAAAACAAAACAAACTGGATATCCAGTTCCCTGGATGATGAGTTAAGTAAAGGATGTAAAATACATCAAGGGACCATACAATGTGCAGGCTATGGGTTCCAGTCTGGCACAGTGCCAACTCTATTAGCTCCATGGCCACCAGCCAGAATTGGGTCACCAGTGTTATACCAAACCAGCCTAAAAATAGATGTAAACATTTACTCTCATAATTAAAGGGATGCCGCAAACCACTTTGTACACTCCATGTCCACAGTAGGCACACTGTCCATTTATGCACACAAGACCTACTTTAGATGTTCACGTACTTTCAACAGTCAGGTGTACTTTATATTACTGTGTCCACCGCCGACATTGTAATTTACAATCCTGAACGCTCCAAATTGATGCGCATATTAATGTGTGTCTTACTGAGCCATGCTACAGTGTTTAAATGGGTTAATTCTTTAGGGGCAGTTGTCTTTTATTTTCTGAATAGAACAGGTCCTATTCCAGTGGTGACAGGGATTTGAATACAGAAGCTCGTGTCTGTAAACACGGTTTGGCTCAAAACAGACCTTTGATACCACAAAGCATACAATGTTCTTTCTTCCATTCATAACCATACTGAGGCTTGCTGGACAATAAGCCGGTGCCTTTCATGTATTGGAATTAGCACTCTTAACGTAATGGGTGAACAGGGATCTTTTTTTTTCTTTCATTAAGGGCACAATGGAACATTAGAATGAAATCAATCTGTCCACCTTCAATAGGAAATTACAACAATATTAATTAGGAGTCATAATCAAGGATAATAGATAGTGCATTTACGGATGTAAGAATTGACACCGTCACAAATCGTGCCCCAACCTGGTGGAATGACCCAGATATGATATGTGTACAGAAACCAACCTGTAAAAAGTTGTATCTTTTTCTGTTGTGTCGAGAGTAAAAATGCATTCAGATTGCTTGTAATTTCTTGAAAAATTACAACATGTCTTACAAAATAACTTCTCAGGATGTCAGGTGCATGTACAATGTACCTTAAAGGGACAATATCGTCACGGTCAGAGCAGACTTTCAACAGGGCATGGAATCGGTGTCGTAGTTTAAGGCGAACACAGTGACTGCAAAATGACTGGCTCATTTATGTCGCAGCAACAGTAGTATGACCTTATCATGTGGGGTATTATTTTCAGTCACTGAGTTAATCTAAAAGTTGCACACGGATTCCATGCCCTGTTGACCGTGACAATATTGTCCCTTTAACCTTTTTAAAATCGATTAAGGTTTAAAAATGATAAATATAATTTCCCAATAAAAATTTACTAATGTGTAGCCGCCCCCTTCAAGCCTATAATTCAAACCGCAAGTCAATGAGATGCAATAACAAACGTCTCTTCTAAGAAGAATCAAGACCAATAGATCCCTGGGGTAAAAGGTCATTTGCTTCAGCTGTGTCTTCATTGTGGAACGACTTCCCGGAACATGTCAAACTTTCTCCACCTCTGGCATCATTCAAAACTGCCCTCAAGGCACATTTAATGATGATGGCATAATTGCACTTTATATCTACTCTATTCATACATGTAGTCTGTTTTTTGGTATTGTGTCGCTATGCCACAGGCGTTCCTTTTTTACGGATACCGTTGCATTACAAATATTCATTATTATTCATTATTATTATTATTATTCCACTAAGTAATTGGACATGGAGCCTATTATGTGCTATAGAGAAATGAATACAGCTATTCACATACAATTGGTCTGTATGTAATGCACGAATCATTAACCCTAACCACCCTGAATCCATCAAAATCCATCCCCCTGTATTGGAAGATTTTGGCGAATTCAGGATACCTCCACATTGAGCATGTGGCGGATTTTGATGGATTCAGGATTTCAATAGTTTTTAACTGCTTGGCATGTTGGTTGATGGATTATACACATGTACATGTAGTTACATGTACATGTTAGATTTTGATGGATTCTATGCAGCAACATACTATACAAATTTTCATGTGAGCATGGTATCCTGAATCTGCCAAAATCCACCAAAAAGTTAAGTGGTGGATTTTGGCAGATTCAGGATATGTCCAATATCTACACTGGTGGATTCTGATGGATTCAGGACACCAGCATTTTGTGTGTGACAAAATTGGTGGATTTTGGTGGATTCAGGATACTTTCTAGTAAAAATACCCAAGGGGTTAGGGTTAATAATAACATGAACATACAATATAGAGAGAATTTCCATCCACGTGCTTGAGCATCACAGAAAATTAATTTACGGATCCCGGTGCATTACAAATATTCATTTAAAAAAAAGAATTATTATTATTCCACTTTCAAATGTAATTGGACATGGAGCCTATAGCATACACGTACATGTTCATCATAGAGAAATGAATACAGCTATTCACATACAACTGGTGTGTATGTAAAGCACGAATCATTAATAATAACATGAACATACAATATAGAGAGAATTTCCATCCATGTGCTTGAGCATCACAGAAAATTAAATTATTCATTCAATGAAATCGAAAGATCTTCGAACCATGAACCATACAAAGTCCAGACTCTAGGGGCCTATTTTTAGAATTTCACAGGAATGATCCTTGGGATATATCCTTGGCAAGAGGTTTCTATTATTGAGTGAGCAATGAAGGATAAAGAATATAATGAGTCGAGGAATGGTTGGTTTCACTCACTTCACAGAAACGATTTCTACTTCAGGAACATTTTACATGTTTCCAGCTTTTGTTAAATGTGTTATGTACACAATGTGTCTCTAATCACCCATGCATTTTTTTAGGGAGTGTACATCTTTTGTTGTTGTTTTTTCTTCAAAATTACTGAATTATAATCTAAAATGTTACTTAAAGGGACAGTATCGTCACGATCGGAGCAGACTTTCAACAGGGCATGGAATCGGTGTCCTAGTTTAAGATGAACACAGTGACTAATAATTACTGACTCATTTGTGCAGCAGCAATGGTAATATGACCTTATCATGTGGGGTATTACATGTATTTAAGTCACCAGTGAGTTAATCTAAAAGTAGCACTCCAATTCCATGCCCTGTTGATCGTGACGATATTGTCCCTTTAAGCACTGGAACCAATTAGACATTTTAAACAGGTGACAAGAAAAATAGACTGCATGTACCCGTTAAGGATTTTATACATGTAGCCTGCAGTAGGCGGCACTGTCTGGGCCAATGTCACATTGCCTCTTGAGAATCTGCCCCAACTGCATGTTGAGAATTTATGACCACCTGACCGTTTGGTGGTAGGATTGTCAGATGATTTTCTGACTGGCCACAACTGCCATTAAATCCTTTATGATAAATTTATTATCGAGTACATACACTGTACACTGTACATGTACAATGCCTAGGATAGTTCAGACAGACAGACAGATATAATTAAGGATCCATAGTTATGTTTTAAAGGGAATGTACAAAGCAAGTAAGCATACTCATAGAAGCAGTTTTGCCAATTTACCAATGTAGTATCATCCCTTTAAACGTGGGGAGGGTCTTCAGTGTTTATGTACATGTAGCCAGGGCAATTTTGGCCCAGTTCCAAATATCTTGAAATCTGGGTACCCAAAAAGAAAACCTTAACACAAAACACACAATAGTACAAAGTGTATGATGTACACCCAGGCATCTTCTCAATGCTTACATGCCGACATGTGCATACATGTACTTGCATGATTTATATCAGAAATCTTGGATCATGTTCATAGAGTTTTAAGACCTAACAACAAAATCTTACAGCCTATATCTCCCTACAGACACCCTGGTATAAAATGCAATAAAATATCATGTTCAACCAGTAAGTGTTAAGCCAGCTGATTGCAACCAAATCTATCAGCTTTTAAGGATCCACTGTACCTCGGATTGTACCAACAAAAAAGCATGCAGCCCAACTCTCTGCAGGCATCATGCCAAATGCAACAAAATACAATGTTCAACAGTAAAGTTGAAAATATTTTTGAACAAAATATTTCCTCAGGATTTACTGATACTCATCAGCCTTACACCATAGTATTAGCCAGAGGGGGTGTCTGGGTGTCTTTTGGACACCCTGTTTAAATTTTGGACATGCTATTTCATCTGTCATTTACATGTAAAAGTACTGTAAGTGATCAATTTGGACACCCTGTTTTAAAATTTCCAGCAAATTTTGACGCCCTAGTTCTAAATCCTGGCTAATCCCTTGCCTTACACCAAGTAAGTTTTAAAATGTGTTAATTTGATAATTTTCCCTCTAAATAATACCATAAAATCTCAAGAGCTACCTGACCTAAAAGTTCTGGACTAACTCCAACATACAATGTACATGTACACATGTCTGACTGGTATATTTTTTAAAGGGAAGGGACAACGTTAAAATGTTGGCAAAACTGCTACTACGTGAGTATGCTTGCTTTCTTTGAATAAGTAATTAACCCTTCTACTTTTGGTACCTTTTTCATACAAGTTGATGTACATGTACCATTTGAAACTATTTGCTATTGTGGTTTTGAATGGTG
This sequence comes from Nitrospirales bacterium, assembly GCA_965248225.1. Lineage (GTDB taxonomy): Bacteria > Nitrospirota > Nitrospiria > Nitrospirales > UBA8639 > Nitrospira_E. Next base: position 2,367 of record CBDFIV010000011.1, on the reverse strand, counting down.
AAATAACTGTGTACAGTGTTGACTCCCTGAATGGTTTTGAATGGTAGGTCAGCTAATACAAAACCTTGTTTGGATACTTCTACAGTATGTGGTGAATCAATGGACCCTCTAAAACCATTTGAATGGATTTGAATGGTAGTACAGCTTGCTACCAACACTGTTCAAATGGTATCACCATGTGTGTACAAAACCAATGGGCATTTCTGAAAGTGGAAATTTTGAATGGTTTCAAATGGTAGGAGGGTTAACCAACCTGTGAAAGTTTTCAGATCAATGCGGAGAAAAGTGTGAAATTGTAATTCGCAACTTTTACAGAGAACAACTTTTTGAAAATGTAAATATTTGTTTCTATTTTCTCTAAAATGAGCTCTTTAGACAGTATACATTATTCATAATGACTGTTATTTAATTTTTCATCAACTTACATCAAGTAAGCTTTCGGATAATAATTTTGTAATTTTACCAATGCTGAACCTTCCCCTTAGCAATTCAATTCTTAACAGTCTTCAAGTAGCTATAGTTCCATAATACATGTATTAAGTTACATTGAAAAGTTGCCAAAAGGCCAGACATAACACTAATAAGAGAACAATTTAGGCTGGTTATCCATTCCTAATCTCCTGAGAAGTGCTGGCATGCAGTTTTGCTCCTTACTTGCTTTTTAAGCTTTAATGCAAAGCTGTGATATGAATATCGCTTCTACTATAGCTGAGGCAAGTAGTTATATAGTGGTCAAAATCAGGCAGCTGCCCGTTTTCGACTGTTGAACTGACTATGCACACGGGGGGCATTTTTGACTGTCATTATGATTATGACCACCGTCAACAATACAAGACAATGTATTACACACGGTCCACTCATTTTGACCTGTAAATGTACAGGTTTGACAATGTTCGACTTTTAAGTGCACAAGATATATTTTGGCAAGTACGTACATTTTGACTGATTTTGACCCTTGCACTTGCAGTCATAGAAGGGTTTTAAAAAACACCAACAAATTTTGGTATGGAAGTAACTGTTGTGACACACTAGAAGCTTTTACAATTAACTTTATCAAAATTATATCAGAAGCTGGCAAACATTGGTTTATTTAAAGTATTTTTAGAAAAACAGTGACAGATGTTGAATTCAACCAAGATTCAGTGAGAGTGGATGTCCCTCTGGGTAAATAAGCTCGTAAAAATGCACTATGCCAAGTGTGTTTTGACAGTCTGACTCGCTTTCTTTTTTTACAGTTTCACCTGCTTCTATAATTTTGTAATTGTATAGAGAAAATTATTCCTGTTATGATTTAAAAGCACTGATGCACATTAATTTGCCTGTAGTGTTAACATTCATGGTGTACAGTACATGCTCCCAACTTGTAAGTACATCAGTATACATGTACAGTATATCTGCAAATATCCATTTTGTCTTGTTTCTGACCTTCATTATCAAGGGAATAATCGAGATCAATATGACATGGGTCGATCATATCACGGTACCAGTCTGTTTTAGACACAAGCCTCAATTGGAATGCATACATGTACTCAGGACGAAAACAAAACAAGATGGCCAATAGGCGATAAAGATCTGGGAAGTGGGTGTTGTTATGTGCTAGCTCGGTGCCCACGGTCTGTATTCCACTCGGGCATATTTCTAAAGGGTTTTTACTAAAGAGGAGTTTCGGTCCAAGGTTATGTGCATGATTGCACACATGTGTGGGAAGTTTGTATCAGTCTGTGTACAAGAAGATAATTGTATTTAACAATGATTGACAAATTGTCCCTTATAACCAGTGCATGTTTATAAAAATTGCACATGGGGGGGGGGGGGGGAGTGGATTGATGTTTGTTTTTACCTGCATAACAAATTAGGAATTTGGCTACAAATTATGGCCAATACAACAGTTTAATAAATGAGAAAACAATGAAATATAAAATACAATGGACCCAGGGACCATGGCATAAGTTAAAGGGACAATATTGCCACGATCAACAGGGCATGGAATCGGAGTGCTAGTTTAAGATTAACTCAGTGACTGTAAATAACACCCCACATGATGAGCTTGTATTACCATTGCTGCTGCATAAATGAGCCAGTAATTTACAGTCACTGTGTTCACCTTAAACTAGGACACCTATTCCATGCCCTGTTGAAAGTCATGGTCTGATTGTGATGATAATGTCCCTTTAAGTGAATGTTAGCACTAAGTTAAATATTATGTTGACATGTGAAGTTGTACATTGTACACTGTACTCCTCCCCATGATGCGCATACTGTACATACAGTTGCTGTTCATCAGTCATGTGTGCAATACACCTGCCTTGTTTGTTTATGGTACTTTTGTATGAAGGATGGACTATCATTTCATTATGTCAACAGCAC
>CBDFIV010000010.1:0-17807 GCA_965248225.1 Nitrospirales bacterium | reverse complement strand
AGGTGGCTTTGGGCGGTCCATCGACTACTGGTTCATGCTACTTCAGTACTTGGTCAGTCGTAGCTGCAGTTACTGTCAGTATCTCAAAGTCTTGTCATTGGGATCCACAACCTTTGAGATACAGTTACTGCAGCTAGGCCAGTAGAGAAATATTATTAATGAAATATAAATATCATGTTTATGATATTGATAAGAATCCTCATAAACAGTAATTTCATATTATTTTTTGATGGCAGAGGATCCGTTTCATCATGGTGAGATTTTAAAAAAAAGGATTATTTTATGTGTTTTTAAAATAAAGTTGTTAGACTACCATGACTAACATTACAGCTTCAACAAATGTGAGTTCTACTATCCTAAAACTGTCAACTAATCTGAACATTTTTAAGATGAACAATTATGTATACAACAATTACAAAATAAGATAAAACTTTCTTTGTTATTTTCGGAAGATTTTCTGGAAAGCCCCCGTAATCTTGTAGTATGTACCGTCTGATCAAGGATACATCAAACATTGTCAACTTAATATAAACATTCGTCATTACCTTTTTTAGTTGAACTTGAACTCATCTGTTGAGTGTTGTGATAAATTCAATTCAGTCACTGCTACTGTGCTAATGCCTCGATCTGGCAGGTACCCCCTGCACCCCCAGCAGCACTGCCATTTCAGTACCTTATCCTATCCGTTTCAAGTTGGTGTTTCTGCTCGAAAGTCCTGCATAATTATATGCAAATGCTCTTAAATTTCCGAGGATGTTGGACGATTTCCCGGCACGCCCAGTTGTATTAAATCTTGAGAACGACAACAATGAATTCACACACTGTACTGCGAGTGTGAGTGTGAAAGTGATGAGAAATCAAGGGGGAAGTCCCTGCATGTGCAATCGTTATTGCTCAATACCATTATAGTATGGCAAAGGGTTCTAAAATTTAAATTCCTAGGTAGGATAAGGCCACAAAAAAAAAATCGAGAACTGGTATAATCGCTTGGTGGCGCTCTCTAAAGTTTATGTGTGCACATTGAATTATGTTAATTCGAGGTCCCCATAATGCTAAATATTCAAAAATAAACTATTTGGCCAGGTCTAAGTAGACCATTGGTAAATCCGATGGGCGGTAGTGGGAAAGGGGGTGGGGAAGTGCAAAAGGGGACATTTCCCCTTTCATTGAATTATGTTAATTAACCATACGTTTTTTGTGTGCTCTTTTTCTGATAATGCTTTTGCCCGCTGTGTACACTCTAAAAACTCCCGGGTCAGATTTGACCCGGAAAGGGTCCCTTAATGCCAGACCCATTTTTGGGTCAGACCCGACCAGAAAACCAGGTCAGACTGACCCGGAATCTGAGTCAGAAAGACATTTATGACTCAGATTTCGTGTCAGTTTGACCCAGGTTCCGGATCAGTCTGACCCAGAAATGGGTCTGGCCAACTTATGGGACCCTTTCCGGGTCAAATCTGATCCGGGAGTTTTTAGAGTGTATCCCCCTGTTCAAAACCATGGCTCTGGGCACCTGAAGTAGAACGCCTATCATTAAACTGAGATGAACCATTATCCGTTCGATCGCAAACACAAGTAACAGGCGGGGGAACTTGATCAAAGTTGGCATTTAGCTCTATAAGCCCAATGCCAATTTTTTAATTAAAAAAAAAAAAAAATACAAAAATACACACACAAAAAAAATTCACTGAATAACAATATAATACCCCTGGAAAAACAAATTCCGTTTGAAGAAAAACACAGCATATTACAGCTGTCCCGGAAGTGGCATGGCCATATTACGCTACTATGTTTACAAATGATTTAATCAAGTTGATTTCCTCACCTTTTAAAAATATGTTTACAGTTGGAAAAGTCTGACATGCACACAAGAAGGTATAATAAATTGTTTTTTGGAAACAGACGTTAATTTCAATCCTTAAGTTTTCAAGACCATCTTCCAACTAATCAGTCTTGCGAAAGCATTTTAATTTTTCGGACTTTAGGCATCGGGGCGTGGCTTGCCCGGCTCCCCGGCTGCGAAGGCCCAGTGACCCGTGTCATAGCAGTAAACTATAGGCCTCTCTTAAATTGCACGTTTAGAATAACGACTTTATGTAAACTATAGGCCTCTCTCAAATCGCGTGATTATAATAACCACTTTAGATTTAATATAAACGATCTAAATGCTTTTAATATTACTGGTAACGACTTCCCCCACCCCCATCTGAACTCTAAAAATAAATTATGTACTAAAACCAACATGTGAAAGTTTCAGTTTATTTCTTTGTGTCGTTAACACGAAAAATAATAGCGTTCGTATTCATATGGAATTTCTGTCTTCAGGGGACAGAAATAATTATTCAATTTGAAAATTGTTTCACAAATTTATTGTTGTAATGATATAAGCACCCAGGACAAAAATAGTTCAAGGGATGTTTGATATCATCCATGCAATCCATCAACTTCAAACTAAGTAAGTTTTTATGTAGATCTGCATTGCTGTTAAGTTTTCGAGATTGTCAATAGTATTACAGAGACGTTAATTATAAGGGGAAGTTCTTTGGAGGTAGGGAGGTAGTGTAGAGGACATCATCTCTCGTTTCCCTGTAAACTCCCCACGCCCGCTCCCTCCTTTCCTTATTAATATGTATTTTGTGCAGTTCTCATTCTTTTTTAAGGTACAATTTACATGTACTTATAGTGTTTACGGTATTTGTCTCCCTCTCTCGTTTCCCTGTAACCTTTCACCTTGCTCGCTTTCCCCTAATTTATCCGGTCTTCCTCCCTGTTGTCCCCCTCTCTCATTTCCCTGTAACCTTTCCACTTGCCTGCATGCTCTCCCCGTTCCCTTTTCGTATGATTATGTGTTTTTAATTAATTTTCTCCTTTGGAACAAAATAAACCATCAATAATAATGACTCACCAATATTTTTATAGGCTAATGATCTACCATGCTTTTTATGATCATGTGGCAGGCTTTTTGCATTGTGATCTGACGATAATCACTGCTGGCATAAATAGCGCCCTCTATAAACCATGCTCGGACAATGCCAATTACTGTGTAGACTGGTCCCCTGTCTATATCCTATCAAGGATATAGACAGGTTCAGGCGTACCATTCAAGGGGTTTCATTGGATAAGTTGTGCTGAAGATCTGACGTCACGTTTCGAGACTCGCGCGCTAGCTACCAGCAAAGGTCAAAGTTGAACATCGGGGAAAATATGGCGTCCGCACGGACAGTGTGTGGCGTAATTCACGCGCCTCCAGCTCAAAGCGTGACGTCAGATCTTCAGGCTAACCACTGACTGCGAATAGTTTCAAAGAAAAAACAGCCCTACAATAATATTATGCCAATTTTCACGTCACGCATTATGCGTGTCCACACTCCGTGTCCTTTCGCTACCGGTCACACGCATTCTGCAAACCTTTTACATTTTATGCCATATTTAATTACTGGGCCCTATTCCATAGCGCTGCTTACCGGTAAGCAAATTTTCTGCTAACTATAGCAGAATAATTTGCTTATGAAGCATAAGCGTATTTCACAGGTTAGCAAGAAAATTCAGAGCGGTGCTTGCGCGTTCACCGTGGATTTGTATTGTTGCATCACTCATTTGCTAGCAATAACGGCCGGCAAGTTAGCGTGCCTTTCTCTATGCTTAACGGTTAGCAGCGCTATGAAATGGAAAACGTACAGTAAGCAAAACTTAGGCTGCTAAGCGGTTCTATGAAATTGGGCCCTGGTGAACGGATAACATGCGCTATGAAATGAAAAACGTACAGTAAGCAAAAAAAGCGGCTCTACTCTATGAAATTGGACCCTGTATATGCTATGCTTGTACACCCCTCACGCCGCTGCGCGGCGGCTAAACAATGGATGAACAATATAACAATAATACAATATAACAATATAAACCATGGAGGAACAATATATATATATATTGGAGTGTTGTGGCCGAGCGGTCTAGGGCATTAGACTCAAGTTCTGGTGTTGCCAGAATGTGGGTTCGAATCCCGGCCTGGCCGGTCGCGGCGCTTGTGTCCTTGAGCAAGACACTTAATTAACCATAATTGCTTCGTCCTTCGGATGGGACGTTACAGTGTAGGTCCCGTGTGTTGTGTAATGCACGTGTGTGTGTGTGTATATATATATATATATATATATATGCAATGTTCGTGGATGTAATCATGGGCATCGTCTCATCCTTGACCTAGAAAGTCAGGACCGTGGAGGTTTTCCGGGTGATTTTTGTTCGTCTATCCGTATTGTTTTGCCATTGTGCATTGACCGCATGTGTGGTCCCATTATTTTGAGTCCGTGGTGAGTCCAGCTGTGTATTTGCAGTGGACACGGGGTGGGGGAACACGTGACCCCCGAGCCGATGTCTGTGCCAACCTGTGTGCCCCCATAGGTCCCCATTTGAGGCTGCAGGATACAAAATACATGCCCCCCCCCCCCCTAGAAAGTGGTGCAACCCCTAGTGCCCCCTGACAAGTTTACCGGCTCTGCTATGGCTATATCTATATTCAGCCATGGAGCAATTCTCAATCTACTGTGTGCATATTATGTACAGCAGCATGCATCCCACGTACATTCGCTGGTACTCTGTAGTCATTTTTGATTGTATCTCTTTTTGGAATTAAAACAGCCTAACCATCATGAAAGATAGAAAGATTTAAAACCAGTTATTGGTAAAATAATTAATATTAATGAAACGTAGTTTTCGCCAACACTGGCCGAGTTACATATAATTATTATATATCGAGACAAAACATAAATTCAATTTAGAGGTACATGTATGAAACAACATCAAACAACGAGGTACCAGCGCTGCATTGTATACGTACAATGTCGTCATTCATTCATTATATTAACCCTCTCATCTAATTCGAGAAACCCGGCATCTGTTCTTCTATGGCCGCCATCATGAATCGCCTGTGAATACGATTACAGTCATACGATTATTGAAAAAGAAGCGTCCTATAACTGACGAATTAACCTCATAATAGCTCCTGTACCGGATTGGATATGTATTCACTCTATTCCTCGAGAAATAAACTATCAACTTTTGATATTGTGAAACGTTAACCTGCGTTTCCGCAGCCACTAGCATTCGATGAATTTCGGGCAGTGAAAACGGAGGTCCATCGGATTACACGTAAAGTCTATGTAATGTCAGTTGTGCATTGGCTCCTGTACGTACAAATGCATACAACATTGACGTGCCGCACCGTGGTTGTTGTGGACGTTTTCAATGCGTTCAAATTTGAATGCATCATACTGTGAAATGCATTTCATTTTGACAGCGAAAGGAACGACTTGGTACATGAATATTGCTCTAACTAAAAGGTGAGTTGTCTAAGCGGTGTTTTACCACCAAGTTTTATTTGGTTCCGTGGAGACATTTTATTTTTTGTAGAAAATGAATTGGCTAAATAATGTGATTTTTGTTATAATTTTTGAAATTTTATTGTGGAGGTTTTACATAGGCCTACTGCTTCCGCCCAGTTTTTTAAGTTCTGTTCCGAGGATAGGCCAAGTGGTATATTTATGAATCGTGGTTCCTTTTTGATTTGTTAACTAGTAGTATTATTCACTACACAGTATTAACACAGACATGAAACTGATGCAAACATGTTAAACTGTTGTGTTGTTATTTTTTTTTTAAACATTGCTGCTAAAAAAGTGCTATGTGCTAAGTTAGTAGGCCTAATAACTTTTTTAAGCAAGCTTGTCCCATGCTTCTGCTCAAATTAATAAGTTATATTTAAAGAGGTGAAGCAGGTGATATGTTGCTTAATTAAAAACCATAACCCCTACCCTAGCCCTGACAGGGCAAAGCCAAAGTGCACTTCTGATACCAGTGATAGGGTCCTGCCCAAGAGAACTCTGCAGTCGAATACCTGTAAAGTTTGCACTGAATTAAGGTTTCTTTGCTTTAGAACCATTGGTCCTTTGCAGTTTCATGTAAAATTATCAGCGATTTTGTTCGCAATTTCATTGAAAATAAAGTATTTCTGCCATGGAACATATTCAGTAAAACTGAAGCAGCCGTAGGTTTGTATTGCAAAGGCTGAATTGGGCGTGGGCGCTGTTTGCTGTTGCGCACCCATATGCGCTCCATACATGATTACATCGTGCAGACAGAATTGAACCGCAGAGAATACAAAAACAAAGCAAGAATTGGTCAAAAACACAGTGTAAGTTTAAATATTTTTATTATCAAAGGCATAAATGTTAATACAGTATAGACCTACATAGGGTTTAGGGTGTGTGCAATGTGCTTATTTTTTCGCGAAAAAGGCAATACACGTTCTTTTATACACTCTGTATCCTAGTGTTATGTCAATAACGAATGTCGGTCGTTTCGTACCCAAGTCATTTCGTACCCAGGTCGTTTCGTACCCAGGTCGTTTCGTACCCCCGGTACAACAAAGGCTTCCAACGGGCTTATAAAACAACAATGGTAGGCCTACTGTCAATCATTCACTATTATTGCAGTTGTCTATCTTCTGCCATCTGCGCTTTTGGTGGGGTATTTTAGATTCGTTGAAGGATTATGACGGGCTTGTGATTTGGCCATTTGGAAATAATAAAAGTTGATGTATTTGGGCCTATTTTGCTAGATATTTTGTTAGGGCGCCCTCAACCAGGCTATATGATTTGATTAAACCATTTAATATATGCCCTTTCTTATTTATTTGTTGTTTGTGTTTCTGTATTTATGTTATTGTTTATATAAAAATTATTCATTTATCAAACATGTCAAACACGGTAATAATCTCTCTTAGATGTGTGGTGGGGTGAAAATAATAAAAGTTGATGTATTTGGGCCTATTTTGCTAGATATTTTGTTAGGGCGCCCTCAACCTATATGATTTGATTAAACCATTTAATGTATGCCCTTTCTTATTTATTTGTTGTTTGTGTTTCTGTATTTATTTTATTGTTTATGTAAACATTATTCATTTATCAAACATGTCAAACACGATAATAATCTCTCTTAGATGTGTGGTGGTCCTGAAAAGGACCGGTGGTTTGGTACTGAAAAGGACCGATTGGTTTATTGGATCAGCGGGTACGGTGTCTCGGCTGGCTTGTGATGACTTGTCTTGCTTGTGATGACTTGCTTGTGATGAATACTTGTCTTGCTTTATGCCTTGTCTTGCTTTTAATGACTTGACTTGGGGTAACTTGGCATGCTTGGTTGTCTGGTGAAAAAAAGAAGAAAACAAATTGTTAGTTTGTAAGTTGCTTGTGTTTACTTACCTATTTACAAAGATGGCCCGGTGAGATGCTTGCAAGCTGCAAGGAGCGCTGATGTTGTGATCTGTTTCGCCTGGTAATCATCCCACAGCTTGAAAACCTTTCCTTGGATCTGACGGTACATCCTTCTCTGGTTCCTGCAAAGTCTGGACTCCTTCACTAGCTTAAGCTGTACCGTAACAAATCTGGCCTCTGCATGCAGGAGCTTCACCACATTGTAGAATTGCACGGTGTGCCGCCCAGCTCGCCCATTGAGCCGTCTATGCCAGCCTTCAACATCGTTGTTGGTTCGAATGCTCCGCATAAACACGGACCAGTCACTGATGGTCCAGGTAGAACTTTCCAACCAAGTTGATCTGATGTACCCTAACAGCTCAGTTAGGACTGGTTGACCGACCACCCGATCGCTGAGTTGTTCGAATGCTGGCTGGATGTGTTCATGTGGCAGGAAGGGGAGTGACAGCAGCTGGCCTATGAAGTCCCGAACTCCGTCGTTGCTCACGTACGCAACTGCCACACCGCCCTTTTAATATGGGGTTTGGTAGCGTTCCGCAATGTGCGCTCCATACAATTTGACTCTATTGTTAGTCTTCAATCAGATACACCGCCCTTTTAATATGGGGTTTGGTAGCGTTCCGCAATGTGCGCTCCATACAATTTGTTGTATGATTGCAATCTCTGTGATGACGCCGCCGTGCGCAGTCATCGGCGTCATCAATTGCCTTTCATATAATTGGCTTGGGTACGAAACGACTTGGGTACGAAACGACTTGGGTACGAAACGACTTGGGTCTAATATTTTGGGTACGAAACGACTTGGGTACGAAACGACCTGTTGCCTCAATAACGATAGGATCATCCTTGTTAGGATGATTCCTGCTACCTCGATCCTTCAAAATCAACTGAGTGATGAGTTTATGGAGGATCTCTACTACCTCAGTCCTTTAAAAATCAACCTATATAATTTATGCACGATTTCCAATCCTATAAAATCAACTGATATACATCATTGATTTTTGGTAGGCTAAGTCAATAGAATTTTAAATCCTACCTCAATCCTACAAAATGATTCAAATCCTCTGGTTGATTTAGGATGGTTAGAGTTAATACATATTATGATCTTCAAGAATCAGCAATTACTATAATTGTTAACTTACTTTTGAAAAATATGATTATTGGGTACTATTTGTACTCCAAATGTTGGCATTTTTGTAATTGTTTTCAAACACATCTTTCTGCGAATATGCCATTTTAAAAATCGGTTGCCTTTAGCAATTTTGATGAGCGACATCATTGTGGATTCATTTATAAATGCAATAGGCTTGGCATTTTCCATTTAATTTGCAAAACGTGTACATGTTTTGACACGGACAGTGTACACGTGTAAACGATGATTGTTATCACCAATAACTGCTGTGATGCAGACGGATTGTCTGTATTTCGTACGGAAAATAATTCAAAATACAGCAATATGGATTTAGAAAAAAGTTATTAAAAAATTCCAAGCTTGGCACAAAACATCCTCCAAATTTGTATTCAAAGTTGTATTCAAGTTGTATTCAAATTAAAATCAATTTGAACTTCCTGGGAATCGTGATATAATAATAGCGGCCCACTGGTTACACTTTGTGAAATAAAAAAGACTAGCCAAATATCGTGGAAATGGAAGGTTCTGTTTTTTAAATGTAGGATTCGTTTACACATTTTGAATTTGAAAATGTTTAGTTAATTTATTTTCATGTACATGTGCAGACGTCCCAAAATGCTATGACGTTGGATTAATGAATATGCTTCAGTGTTATGATATAGAAAGGAGATTGCTGTCAAACTATCATCAAATGCTGCACATGATCCTAGATATAAACCAGTGCTGGCTAACACCATGCGATACTAAAATATTTGCCTGCGGTTTGTACATATTATGTAAACAACCCTGAAATTACAGCTTGAAAGGGGAAAGGCAGTTTTGCCTTGACTTTTTTCAAAAAATCAGGGCACCACAGCAATTTCAAAGGGCAACAAGGGCACCATTTTTGAAAAATGCTCATAATTAAAAAACAATTTAAAAATAAACACTCAGCAGATGCTAATTAGTCAGACTGTAATATGTTTTGTTTATCTGTCCCTATTTGGGTTTTATTATAGTGTATGTTACAAGTGACCAAAACTCATTATTTAACCCTCCTACTACATGTACTACAAGGGTCAAAATATTTATACTTCCCAAGGTCTATCTAGTGCACTTAAGAGTCAAACACTGTCAAACCTTACATGTAGCATGTACATTTACCGGTAAAAATGAGTCAACTGTTTTTGACTGGTAAAAGCATTGTCTGGTATTGTTCAGGATGGTCAAAATGACAGTAAAAACCAGTAAAAAATGCCCCTGTGTGCACATTTGGGTCAACCGTCAAAACAGGCAGTTGACTGGTTTTGACCTCTACAGCAACTTTCAGCTAAAGGGCCTCAATAGTAGGAGGGTTACATAACATTTGTTATTAACTAATTAATTGTACATTGTGTAATAAAGGATATATAAAATATTGAATTTGTGTGATCGACAGACTAAAATAGATATGTGAATGATAAAAATGGTCGTTGTGTAAACTTGGCCATAGCAGTGCATGCATCGGTCATGAGTGCGCGTGCGCAGCGATTTTGATTATTTTTTGGGGTCGAGAGAAAGTGGGCTCATGCAGCAAGTGGGCACAATGGCAATGCAGAGAAAAGGCACATCAAGTTGTTGCCGTGGAAAGTGGAATTTTTAAAGGGCATCACCAATTATTGTGTATTAAAACATAGTATCTGTCGCTGTGTTGCTGGTAAATGACGAGTCGGGAGACTAAGCTGTGTAGTTTACCTGGTAATTTGATTTTATTACTCGGCGAAACGCAGGTGAAAAATTGTTACCAGGAAAATCATTCAACACAGCGGAACAACGTTGAGAAGCCATGACTAATAAACTGAATTTACGGGGGTTTACTGCGACGTACTGATTCAACAAAAAGTTTGGCAACGGAAAATAACACGGGTTGACCACGGAAGACAAAGCGAACTGAACCCAATAAAACCATAAACGAAAATGACTTAAGATTCCCGCACCCAGGTACGTGCAGATAGGGGCCGGCACACCCTCTCTGCGATCCTAAAAAGGCATTCCTAGGATGCCAGCACGGGATTGGCCGAGGATTACGTGAACTTTCACCTTATGCAAATAAATTAACACACGAACGTACGGGAAACGTACAAAAGGCGAATAAAAAAAATACATCATCGGTGGGAGATGACAGTATCAATGTACAGTACCAGAACTCTTGAAATGTAAACATTAAGAATTACAAATTAAAACATTAGAAGAAATTATTTCTTTTAGTAAATTTGATAAATTTAAAAACATGGCAGCACTGTGGCACTTTTTGTATATTTGTGTATCCATCAATTGGCAATTCTCTTACTCGTTTTCTCATTTCCTTTTTTTGATAAGAGATGTTGAGATTAATCATAACAGAGATCAATTCAAAATGTCTGCCCACTTTCTGCTTAAGAAAAGGAAACAGTATGGGCACAGTGACAGTCACGTGTATGATGCTTGCATCATTTATACTCGGTAATGCTTCATTATTTTGTTGCATTATAATCACAATGCTACCCCATTCACCCCATCAATATTTTTACAATTTCCATTATGCGGTTTGTAGATCTGCACATGACTTGTATTGATATATTTTTCTTTTGAAGTGTACTCTACCCTGTGTATATGGTTGTACGTACATGTGTACAATGCTTTTGATGTGCACACGTGTGCTGTGAGAATGAATACAATAATAATTGTAATATGCAAAGTGAAAGACCCAAATAGCATTACAATGGTTGTTTTCATATGTACTGTAATGAGCCCGAGATTATACATGTACATTAGTTAGATACTTATAAATGGAAACACAGAAATTGCCAGTACTGCATACACAGATGCTTTTCTGTGGTGTACAGGAGAGGCCAACATTAGCATTTGAATTGCTGCCTCGCTTGGCCTCCAAGTTGATCCCTGCCATTTCTGTGTGTATGCTTCTCACAGTCATCTGCATACAGCAGTACAGCTTACCATAGCTGTAGGCAATTGGGTGTTGTGGTGTACATTGTTCCCTGTTGTTATTGCTGTATTACTGGGATGAAATTCATTCAAAACATAACCATATAATATTGAGAATTTGTGTATGTGATGCTGAATTGTATTTTTTGTCAATATTAATTATTTTTTTTGCAATTTCCTTTTTCATCGGGATATTGTTATTTTACTTATCAAAGGGAAAACAAATGAAAGACACATTTCTAAAAAAAAAAAACATGAAAAGATTTTTACAGTAAATATGTACCAAAATTAGGCCTGACCCGGGTTTGCGGGTACCCGTCCGTCAAGGTCAATGTCCAGTTTCTTTTTACCGGTTGGGGACCTGAAAACCACTTTTTAAAAATCTGATGAAAACATTTCAGAAACCGAATGCCAGTCTTTGATGAACACTTACCGATCTATAATAAGGTTTAAAATAAGGTTTCAGGTACCATTTATTTCATAAAATTTGTAACAATAAATTATAATTTGTTGCCGTATTATTTGTGGTATTATTTTTTATGAATGTAATGGTAATGAACAAATGGAAATGTCTTGTGCTGCATTAGGCCTAGGTGCATTGTGTGAGGAATTATCTAGCATGACAACATACCGTGGTGGAAAATCCATTTTTCCGCCATTTGTTTTGGAAATAAAAAAAGTTAATGGTAAATCCTGCCCTTGATTCTTATAAAGAACATTTATGGATACATTTACAGTACTACATGTACATGTATGTTGGCTATTGGTACAAGTCATAAAACTTGAGTTCCTTTTTCATTTGTACACATGTTGTGCCAAATGTGAAACTACAATAAAAAGATCCGCCAGTGACTCATTGAGGGATGAACGCAATAATAATAAAGTTTTGATGTACTACTTGAATTATAGCATTTAAAATTAAGTAATTAACCCTAACTCCCTAGACAACAAAGGCAGTTGTTGGATTTTGAAGGGTTTTTATTGTTCAGTAACAATGCTTAGGGAGTTAGGGTTAATAAATATTCATTTTCTTAATAATTTCCCCCTCTATTTTTAGGGAGAACAAAAAATTATAAATACAGTTAGATTTGAAATGAAATTATGTACATGTAAATATCTTTTAGCAGCCATAAAAATATTTGTACGCAGGTTCTAAATCAGAATTGTTTAGTATGATGTAACCTAACAGTTAAGTTATTTTATGTAGTTATATCAAAATGATTTGAAGACTACATGGCTGCTGAACATAAACTAGCATATTCATGTTAAGAACATTGAAAATTAAACAAAGAAAGTACATTCAGTTTCTATATCACATCTTTATTATTTGACTTCATGTACATGTGATAGAGCTAAATATTATTTATTTGATATAGATTAATTACTCATAATGTTTTCTCTGGTAGTTTTTAAAGCCTAAAGCAAGTGCTGTCTTTGTTCGGAAGATAAATAATAATTGCTCAACAGTGGATTTAACAGTGGTTTGTTTTTGCTTGTAATGGCCATTCTATGGAGGTATTTATTTTGCATCATCCTGCAGTGTTTGATAATTGCATTTTATTTATTTTACCATCTTTAGGGTCCCGAGGACAAAGCAGTTGCCATGTGTGCAACGTGCAGCGTCCCTTGGACAACAGCTGCCCTGCCTCCCCGACTCTGCCCCATGTTAACAACTGCGTAATGAGTACCGTACTATATGACAGAGCATTGACAGACAAAAACTATGCTACCATGGCTGCAGGTTCTGAGTAAGTAATGCCAGGAAGTACATGTTCTTGTTAGACATACAGCCGAGAGGCAGAGCTAAATTCACAGGCACTTTCTTTTTTTTCCCTTTCCCTTTTTCCCCACCAATTTGGAGCTTATTACTGATGCGGCATCTTGGCCGTGTTGACTCATTCTGTTAGTCACATGATGGTTACATCCGTTTATTTGTATTCTACATGTATGCCCTTTTATTTGTATTCTTAAGGTTTTGTTTGTTTAGGTGTCATTAATTCAGTGCTTTTTTGTATAATTCAATTCCATTTTTTTTTTAAAATGGAAACAGATTTCATGTGGAGTTTTTAAGAGTGACAGACAAATACACTGCTCCATGGTACACTGTATACTTGATATTGATGAATATAAATTTTTATTTTCTAACTATTTTGTTATTCTTTTTTTATCTGTCTGAATTGAATTTCAAATTGTTGATGAAATTAATCGGCCTGCATGAACCTGCAAGTTGGAAAGCCATACAATGTATTGTATATTTATTGCTTTATGGTGAATTGCATGATGTGTGTAAATAAGGGGATATCACTACATTGAATTAATTTCTTAACCCTCCTACTACTGTAAGGGTCAAAATCAGTCAACATGTTGATATGCTTTCCAAGGTCTATCTAGTGCACTTAAAAGTCAAACACTGTCAAACCTTACATGTAGTAAGTTCATTTACAGGTAAAAGTGAGTCAACTGTTTTTGACTGGTAGCATTGTCTGGTATTGTTCAGGATGGTCAAAATGACAGTGAAAACCATTCAAAAATGCCTTTGTGTGCACATTTGGGTCAACAGTCAAAACAGGCAGTTGACTGGTTTTGACCTCTACAGCAACTTTCAGCTAAAGCGCCTCACTAGTAGGAGGGTTAAAGAGGAAAAGACAAAGTGTGCTTAAAATTCAAAGGAAAGTCAAGAATTTCCTTTCTGAAACTGAATTATCTCGAAGTGTACATTTGACTCAAATTGATACATAAATATAATTTGGAAATGATTAAACAAAACAAACAGGATTTCTGTTATCAATGTCAAGTCACTCACCGTAGCCAATTATCATTTGTCCCTGTTTGCAGTCCCGAACCAGTAGAAGAGCCCGTGGCAACAGGAGATGTCATAAGTCACCCTACACATACCGCTCAGACCACAACCAGTCATTATTTTGGATTGCCTTACCAGGTACGTTATGTTATTTTCTTAAATTTAGTATTTGGGATTTTTGCTCACAATAATATTATAGTTCCAGGTGACATTATACATTGATCAGTCCCAGCCCCCCCACCCATTAAGTATCCATGACATCGGATTTCTACTTTATAATTGTCGATTTGTGTGTAATTTGATCAAAAATAAACTTTCCCTTTCATCGGTTGAATTACCTGTTTAAAGAAATTGCTGTATCATTTATGTCACAGAATGATATCTGGATGCATGTAATCTAAACTGATTTCCTAATTATTTTCTAAGTAGATTGAATTCATAGATTTGTTTAACCAGAATCCTGTTATTTATGTGCCTAATAAGACCACCAGTTTTGTACCTCAGCGCTTGACTTTAGTATAAAACAGAACAAGTGGTAACAACAAATTTTAGTAGTTTGCTTTGACTTTGTGTTATCTTTTTGTTAAAATTACTCAATACATGTATTCAAGAATCCAAATATTTAATTTCTTGACAGGATCATAATTACGGAGCCCCACCTCCCCCTACCCCACCCGAGTCACCTTCCCCGGGACCTATACTCTCTCCAGTTCCAACTAAAGTGAATGGGATATTTGACAAACCCTTAAAGCTAGAAGTGAAGGTAACAGTGAGTCCTGAGGCAGTGGAGAATAAAGATGAAGGGGTCACCAGATGTATATGGTGAGTTTCCTGGCTTCCGTTCATCCCGATGTTTGTATAATTTACTCTACACATTTGCTGTATTTAAAGGGACAATATCGTCACAATGAGAGCCGTCTTTCAACAAGGCATGGAATCGGTGTCCTAATTTAGGATGAAATTACTGGCTCATTTGTTCAACAGCTACGGTAATGACATTATCATGTAGGGTATTATTTTCCGTCACTGAGTTAATCTAAAACTAGCAGTCCGATTCCATGCCCTGTTGATCGTGTCGTGATATAGTGAACTGATCCATATTATGTTTTGTTCGGTTTATAAACAGTTCTTAAATTTATTAGGATTTGTCCATGTTTTGAATAAAATGCAATGATCGTTGTGTGAGGCAAATAGCTGGCACATGTGTTAACCGTGTGCGTTTACAGCGTAAGTGTGCATACATACATGTATTTTATTTTTGGACCACCATGTTAATGTGATCCAAGTTCTGCTCAAAGTTGAGTACGTTTGGCAATTAAGCCAGATATAATGCCATATAGAGTTGAAGTGCTCAATGTGGGATTTGAACCTGTAACCTGTTTGATTGATTGTCAAGTTCTCTACCAACTGAGTAAATTAACCCCTTCGCTTCGGGAATAAAAAAGGTTTTGCTGTACCCCATAACGGGATTATTTTCAGTGAAAATTCGGGAAAAAAATTCTAGCCATTAAAAATTTCTCTGTCAATGATACGATGTCCGGACAACCAAATAAACGCCTCATTCATTGACATTTCGAGAATTAAATAGCTAGTTTTTTTATTGTGGTCGTCTTTCTTCCGCACAACTAGTACCGTTGCAAGCTCTGAAGCACCGGCCGATTATCAGCCTGCACCCGGTCGAACAGACGGAGTTCCGGAGAGGCATCAAAGACAATGGATTATAAATCCGTCTTTACAAATTTGTGCCTGGAACTTCAACAGAACAGGTCGTGGATAAAGGGATTAGGCAAAAATCCATTCACTCATTCCATTCCATTCACTCATTCACTCATTCACTGACGGCAGTGCCTTTTGTCCGGCGGCACCAAAGCGTGTTCCCTCGGACTCCGAGAAACACCGGCGTGTATACATGTCATCCAACGTTTGTCACACCCACGAGTGGCGTGTTGACACGGCTTCCGGCAAAACTCTCAAAAAATGGAATGCGTGTTTACACGCTGTCCGACAGGCGGTCGAGAAAAAAAATTGCATGTATATACGGCCTCTGAAGCGAAGGGGTTAAAAACAATGAAAAGAAATATAACAACTTCAATGGACAAAAGTAACTGTTATGTTATTACTGGTAATTGACCCTCAGATGTTTAACTTGTGACCTTTAAATGTGGCAAAAATTTGCATAAATACAAACAACAAAATTAAAAGGTTGGCACAAAAGAAGAAGAAATACATAGTGAGAGGTCTCAGGCAAATGTTGATTTCAAACTACGTTTTGAGTCTGACAGTTCTATTACATAAGTTTTGATATTACTGCATCTACAGTACATGTATGTATTCCATGCTGTCAGTGTGAAGTTCTGCAGATATACATGTAGTTAATCATTAGAGCAAGGACAACAATCCATTGTACATGTATTTCAATACTTAATTACACCTAGATTTTGATATTGAATTCCAACTCTCCCGGGACCTACACAAATTGCCTTTGTATAGTGTAGGAGCTACATGTATGATTGAAAATGGAAAATAGACCCGTTTTATTAGAAGTATTAGAACCGTAACTATGCTAAAAGCAGTATGCAACCAATGTTAAACATGAAGTGAGCAGAGAACAAAATACTTTACTCAAAAAAATTAAAGGAACATGATCAGCACCATCTTTGGTATGTGGACACTCTCAGGTCCAGCTGTTAGAGGACATGCATAATTGCACCTCAACTCAAATCATTAATGTTTAAAAAAACAATTGACTTTACTTGCAATGAGTTTGACACAACCCTGGCACCTCTTTAAGGGATAACGTTCAATAAAGATCATGATATCAACATGTTCCTTTAATTTTTTTGAGTAGTGTATGT
This sequence comes from Nitrospirales bacterium, assembly GCA_965248225.1. Taxonomy (GTDB): domain Bacteria; phylum Nitrospirota; class Nitrospiria; order Nitrospirales; family UBA8639; genus Nitrospira_E. Next base: position 812 of record CBDFIV010000010.1, on the reverse strand, counting down.
ATTATTCTTTCTATGACGGACCTTGTTGCACTGTGCAGGCTTCACACACTTTGACAACTGATGGATGTTGTTGCATTGAGCAAAGTGTCTAGCAGCTATTGAATAGGGGTTAGGGTTAATCAATATTAAACATTAAACATATACATTTGGTCATGTATTGATGTAGCCGAAGTCATGTTAGCCTATCAACACAATCCTATGAAGGATTAGATGTCATGTTTGGTTACAATGAAATCAGTAATTGAATTTGTATACTCTACTGGGTCTGTGAAATTAAACAATCCATCAAGATGTATTGTATATGGACAAGACAGGTGTGCTCAACAAACCAGGTGTGGGTAGAGAAAGACAATTTATTTTAAGCAGTGACACTCCTACATAAGTCAAGGATCCCACTGAAGTGACTCACCGCTGTACTTCTGTACAGATTTGTACAATTTACCATTTTGTGGTAGTGCGCACTGAGAATGAATTTATTCACATTCAACATTTGTTGTGATCACTGGATTCTGACATGTTAGTCTGGTCATTTACAATGATCACTTTACCTGTACAAACCAGGGTTACTCAGCTGAGAACTACATCTAACATTATCACATGTACAGTGATGATTGCGAGGAAGTACCCCAAAAACTTTCGAGCGAGACGAGCGAGAACGAGTTTTATCGAGTTTTATCGAGGGGAAATTCAACCCCTCGAAAAGCCCAGCCCCTCGCACGCAACCCCTCGCACGCACGCAACCCCTCGCACGCGCGCAACCTGTTCGTAATCGCACGATCCACATACTGTAGCTCTAGAAATTACAGGGAAGC
>CBDFIV010000009.1:0-19909 GCA_965248225.1 Nitrospirales bacterium | reverse complement strand
TTAAGCAGCTCAATAACATCCCCCCCCCCCCATGTATGGGATCTACTTCAGGAATGATCATTAGACCATAACAATGTGAAGACAAAAAAACAGCCTGGAATATATCCCAGACTGCATAACTTACCAGCTGTTTCACTGCATCAATGGCTCTGTTGTACTTCTCACATAGTGTGTACATGCTCTTGTAACTATCAGGAAAAAAACATGTCATAAAAATGTCATTAAACAAAACCATACATTTCTCTGAAATGTAAATTGTCAGAAATTGTAATTTGTTTAGTTGACATCATTTTTTTCCCTCTTTGAAACGATCAGAGTAATGTATAGCGATCAAAACGTAATTTTCATCACCAACAATTCTTCACAGAACCAACAATTATTCTGACTCACAGGAGATTGTTTACATGGTGCTACAACCAACCTTACTCATACTGTACTTCCACCACGCAAAGTTCAAAATCCTTCTCAGTTTGCTTCATTATTTGTAGTACTACTTGGGGATACACCGACAATACATTTCACGTCTGGTGTAAAGATTACGATGCACTATTTCATGGCACTGCCTACTTACAGAACATTTTGCCAGCGAGTTGACCGACTCTGACTGATGGACTAAGCCATCAGTTTTTGTAAGGTGCGATAGCTGTGCAGAAAACAGTAGTACGTACAGTTTAGACGCATTCAACATGATGACTTTCATTAGAAACTACTCTTCACATTGCAAAACCATTCAGAGGGTTTCGTCTGTTTAAATTACACAAGCAGCTTTTAGTAAGCGCACTGTTGTACTGACATTAAAACCCTAATCCCAGAGGTATTCTGGCCGGGAACCTTCCTGAATCCTCCAAAATCCATCAGTGCACTTTTGGAAACATCTTCAAAATGCACCATGCATTTTCAGTGATCTTTCATACTCCGCACTTATGGCCTGTACTTCTTGCCAGGTAGTAATTTTGTCCCATTTGAAGAGGTGAAAGTACCAGTTTCCTACAGTGCTGAATTTTTCCCAAAAAGTGCCCCTTGGAGGATTTTGCAGATTTTGGGGTGGTGAGGGATAATATACTTATAAATACTACACACAAAAAAGCGGAAATGGAAATTAGTTAAATGGTTTTGATCAATAGTTGCCACACTTATTCCAGACAACCATTGCTATGCACCATTACCAAGGCACACTTGGACGCACTCTCAAGGTACAAGGCTCGTATTTCACCAACACACCACCACCAATGTACCATGGTGGTCCCCACTATCAACTGCCTCGACTGCCTCGTGTGCCCCTTGAAAACGTTCCCATGTGATTTTGAAGGAGGTGCCCTTTTCAAAGGAGAATTCGCCCAGATGCCCTAAACCCCTTCGCACGTGGTTCATGAATGAAGGTCTGTACAGTGCAATTACTTGCAGTTGGTCAAGGTAGGCAGGGTTTCAGCAAGAGTGACACAGTGTGCATTCATAAAATATCCACTATAGAGAATATATCCTCTATGTAAGTAAAACCGGCCAGTATTACTATCAAGCCAATGTTATGAATGCAAACGTGGTTATTTTGTCACTCTAGATTCATATTTCGCTGGTTCCCCGAACGCCAATCCAAAATCACCATGAAAACAATAACTGTCTGAAAGGCACCAGCCTATCTTTAATGAGAGCCTCGTTTGCATTCTCATAGACTTGTGTCTCACAAATCCAAGATGGCCAGGTCCGTTGGCCCCAGTATTAAGAAGAACTCTCAAAAGTAACGTTGTAAATTTTTGGTAACAATTTTTAGGGAAGGATTTTCAGACGAATCCCCTCCCCCTTCCCACAACCTTGTCTGAAGCGATCCCTACATGTATTTTTGACTGATTTCTATCTTAACATTTAATAAAACCCTTCCTCACGCCTGTGACATGAGGCCCACAAATGTTGATGGCCTAACAGAGACGCGGGGGAAGTCCTATGAATTTGGTGAAAAGCATTGCTTGGTGACTTGCTCAGATGGCAGGATACAGGTAATGAAGAATGACTAATGAATACAGTCTTGTTACTCATACAGCGAGCCAATCAGAAATTTTAACTTCCCACCCCATAAAATTACTACAAACTTGTCAAAATCAAGAAAACAAGTATGTATATTTGTAGGATTTCCAATTATTATTACATGTAGGTAGTTTTGTTTTTTGTTTACTTTTCCAAAAAACCTGTCGCCAGAAAAAATGAAATTCCCCTAATGAGAAAGAGAAACCATTGCCTTATTGTAACTCTCCCTTTCAAGTAAAACTGCTTGCCTGTTGTATTCTGGCATTCTCTGCACAACAGCCAGCCATACAAACGGTGTAACATGATTTCAACACAAGGGCTAAATGTATCACATGAAGAAGGATGTGTTTTTTATAGTTTAGAAAGCATGACTCAAGAAAAGGAAAAAAACTTGTTTCTATTTAAAGAACTGGCTAATTTCATGAAAAGGAAAGCCCTTTTTGGTTTACATTTGCCATTTCCTGGAATGATACAATGGGTGTGGAACTTACATGTAGTTCCCCCCACTCCCCATTCACTCGATGCTCCCCTGATACGCGTTACATGGGGGAGGAGGAGGAAACATAAACCTAGAACAGAAACCCAGGAAACGAACCCAGGTGACAATGACTGTGCCTCAAAGGAAGACTCTCTTCAGGATGTTTTTAATAATTGAAGATTTACAATGCCAAGGCATCCGGCCATCTTAACTTGAACGACAACTGTGCGAACTTACATGTTAAGGGAGACAACACCTATCTCGAGTGTTATCTTTTTTTCTTAGTAACGCAAGCGGAATCTTAGGAGAGCATTCTAGACAAAGGCAGTGGGTGTCACAAGACAACTTTAAAAGTCCAAGCTTAGATTTCCCCAAGTGGCGGCTGGCCCACAGCCAGTTACATGTACATCATATCTATAGGTGGGTTAAGTGCATTTCACAATCTATTCATTATCTGTTATTGTGCCTGCACATGCCTTACATGTCAACACATTACATCATGTAAACAAGTTTACTTGCTCTACCATATTCTACGTGGTCTGCCATCCTACAAAAAAACCCAGTTTTTATCAGCTAAAACGTATGCACATCCTATATCCTGCTACCATGTAGACTCATAGACAGCTGGCATTTGTCCAACACCACATTTGCCTAGTAACAAAACGCCCCCACAACCACGCCGTTCTGAAGGCGGGAAATTACAGATGCTACTCTACCCATGACTATCAAAGTCATAACATCACACATGCACACTCTGCTCAGAACAATGCAAGACTTTTTTTTTTTAGACACTGGTGGCAGCAGACTCACCGGTTCTTTTCGCATTGTTTGCAACTCTGTGCAAGCGCAATATATTGAGAAGAATGGAAAAGAACTGGTTAATCTGCTGCCCTCTAGTGTCTCAAAAGTGTACAAGTACATGTACATGTAGTTATTCATGTAGGGCCGAATCTTCAACCAAATTGCTGGTTTTAAATACAGAAGTCAAACAAGCTCTTTCTTTTTTTAAATCTGATTCGATTACATGTACCTAAATCCCTAACTACCACAAATCCTCCAAAATCCTCCTGATTTTACTTGATTTTGATGGATTCAGTACTCCACTGTGTAGCCCAGTGAATAGAGCATGTAGCCACGTTTACCAAATCCATCTAACTCCACCGGCTGCTTTTGTTGGATTCAGGACTGTGTATAGCCAAGCCATGGATGCTTTGCATTTGCTACTGTACCAAATCCATCAAACTCCACCGGCTGCTTTTGTTGGATTCAGGACTGTGTATAGCCAAGCCATGGATGCTTTGCATTTGCTACTGTACCAATTCCATCAAAGTCCAACAATTGGGGGTACCTTTTTTACTGTGTTGATGGATTTGGGATGATTCCTCGCACCACATAAGCAATCTCTTCGGAGTTGTAAAAACTGTTGATTCTGAGAAGAATTGGTGGTGAGGAACGCAACGTTTCCCTCAGTATACTCTGATCGTCTGTGATTTGTCATATTATACTGATCAAAACGTTGCGTTCCTCACCGACGGTTCTTCTCAGAACTAACAATTATTACAACTCCGAAGAGAAAGTTCACATGGTGCAGCCACAAACCTTACTCCTAGTCCTACTATACTTCCACCATGCAAAGCTTCAAACCCTGCTTGGTTTCACTATTAATTTATACACATAGTATGTGATGTGTTCTACCAAAATCAGACACATTTGGGCAAAAAATCTAAATTGAGTTGGTTACTGATAATGAAAGTAGAGATCTTCAGCTTTCCAATGATAGCTTTCTTCTTTCAATTGGACATGCAAAAGCGCAATTATGTAATTTGTCTTTAGGAAAACTCAAAGCGGAGTTACTGCACTTAGAAGTGACAAGTTTCATTTGGTATAATTTAAGTAATTAACTTCTTACAAAGGTACTTCATTTTCCTTAGCAACAGGCATTACAGAAGAATAATATTGCCTTATATTGCTTTATTAAGGGTTTTATATACATAATCGTTTTGGCTTTTTCTCAGTTCCAAGCTCTGCCCAATTCCGTCTGATTTCAGTAGAACACGTCACATATACAGTGCGCAACATGTACTACAATTTTAAAAAAATTTTTCAAACACTGTAATTTTTCTGCAATAATACAGTCAATCAATTACTCAAAATAGGGAGGAAAAAATATACAAACGGCTTTACCTTTTTGTGTCGAAGTCATTCAGTACATTTTTCTGCATAGCGGCCATTAACTCTGGTATATCATCACAGACAAACCTATTGGCAAACCAAGAAACCAAATTTAGGTAACACTCCACTGAAAAGTTCTGCAAGAATACAGCATAATATATGGGTACTTGCAGTTCATGGTGTGCCAGCCTGCTATAATCCATACCACGGCATTGTACTCCAAATGCACGCACAACGAGCTTGGTGACGAGTTTTGCTCCCCCTGCCCGCCCTGCCATGGATCATCATGGAATAGACATTTTCACGTGAAGCTAGTTCCTAGAGAACTAGATGCAATCTTAAACTAGACACAGGCGAACCATCAGCTGTGGGGAGAACACGCTAAACGCTAAGGTGCGCGTGCAAGATACAGTTGACAGTTGAGACTGCACTGCTTCTTTTTGAGACCTTGCGCATCAGTTTGTGGAACGAAGTGTCACGAATGGGCCAAATCCATTGTTCTCGGAGGACTATGCAATGGACACAGTTAATACACGAGTGGCACACTCCATGTACATGTAGATAATAGACTTACATGTACATGTATGGTACATGATGTATGTATAAAGATGGATAAAGGGAACTTGTACGTGAAGTTCACTAAAGGTGTTTTTTTCCTCGAGCCCGGGTATTTCTTTGAGCTCAACTAGTGAAACGTGTTCATGACAATGAGGTATGCCACACAAGTGCTTCCACCATTTGATGAGTCTGAGAATAATAGATGTCTCTGTGGTAACTGTACGGGACACCACCTGAATTCTACCAAAGTTGTCAAGCATGAATGGCAAAATGAAGTTAAACCTGTGTAAATCTGTGCAGGACAATTCAGAGCTACAGAAACGACACTTTATGTACAAGGTATACACGTGTACAAAACTATCAAAACTCTATAGTCTGTCTGGGAATCATCTACAATAACAAACGCTTTTTTTTTTAATGCTAAAAATGTGTTTGACTATGCGAGTCCAGATATCTGGAGTACATGTATGTAGCACATGCCAGAGAACAATTTTGCTTTCAAGTATCACATAGCAAAATGCTATATGTACAACTTGCTAATCAATATTAACCCTCCTACTTTTGGTACCTTTTTCATACAAGTTGATGCACCATTTGAAATCATTCGCTATTGTGGTTTTGAATGGTGAAATAACCGTGTACAGTGTTGATTCCCCAAATGGTTTTGAATGGTAGATCAGCTAATACAAAACCTTGTTTGGATCTTTCCAAATGGTAGTACAGCTAATACAAAACCTTGTTTGGATACTTCTAAGTGGTGAATCAATGGACCCTCCAAAACCATTTGAATGGATTTGAATGGTAGTACAGCTTGCTACCAACACTGTTCAAATGGTATCACCATGTGTGTACCAAATCAACAGGCATTTTTGAAAGTGAAAATTTTGAATGGTTTCAAATGGTCTATCAGTAGGAGGGTTAATATTCACACAAAAATATTTCTGCCTAAAACTATTTGTGAGTGAAATCCTTATATTATTGTGTAATCTTTGGGATTCAATCAAAATATGAGTTCAGTAGCAGCAGAAGAATCATGTACGTCAGTCAGACAGATATTGTCACGATCAGAGCAGACATTCAACAGGGCATGGAATCAGTGTCCTAGTTTAAGATGAATACGGTGACTGAAAATAACTGGCTCATTTATGCAGCAGCAACGGTAATATGACCTTATCATGTGGGGTATTATTTTCAGTCACCGAGTTAATCTAAAACTAGCACTCCGATTCCATGCCCATTTGATACTGACGATATTGTCCCTTTCATTGAGTTTAAGACTTACTTTATTGTATCAACGATCTCATTCGCTCCATCGTTTTTATCCTGTGATAAATACACACAAATAATAATCAAGTTAAATAACTTCATCTTCAGGCCTTGAATTTTGTTCAAGATTTATGTACATGAACGTTACTCATAGGGATAAGGCAGCTTTCTATTGGTGAAGCCCACTTCTATGAGAATATCAAAATGGGTACATTTCAAGGCGCACCAAGGCAAAAAGGTATTGTAGAATACAATGTCAGCAACTTTTCTATACAAATATGACAAATATCGCAGATTTTCCTTTAAAAGATGATCGAGGTCACACTTAAGGAGAGGAAAGTGTAGTCAAGTGAGGATTAGAAACAATATTTTGGGAGATTTTGAGCAATTAATGTAATGCACATCCCGTGAGATGCTGGCCATTTTGTCATCTGCTAGTGCTAAAACACACACTTGTCTTAGACATTGTGCACAAGTACGTGGCAGTTGGGTTCAACATTCTTTCCATCATAACTACAACTTTTATACAAGTTCAACTGTACTAGCCCTGCATTCAAAACCATATTGCCAAATTATGTAGTTTTTCAAGGCTTTACAGTAACCATTGTCTATTCTAAATCAAGTTTTAGGAACATTTGACGCTGACATGAAAATGTAAATATCTGTATTATTAGCCTATACTGACATTGGGAAATAGACAGGAAGTTCCATTACATTGACAAAAATAAACCCGAATTAAAATTTCAGTATTGGAATGTTGATTCCAATAGTACTAAGTCACTACAGTTACACATAAATATATCCCGTCCATCCTAGTGCATGTCTAAGCGATGGTACTGTAATTCGTATGGTATGTTCAATGCACTATCCTACCGATGTCTGCTGCCGACCTCTGATGTGTAAAAAAGAACTAAGTATAAATAAACATTACTGTTGCAGTGAAGGTCAAAATGTTGGCTGTGATTACAAGATTACATTAGTTCACGATCATATCAAAATTATGTGAATTACACCAAATAGTAATTGTATTGAATAAGCACGTTTTCATTATTTTTGTACACAAATTCATTTCCCCCCAATCAAAATACACTGTACACAAACTAACGGGGTTTTACCGTGTGTTGAAGCGGCCATGAGTAAACGGCGGCCTCTGCTCCTGATGGGCTGTGTAATCTCAATTCCAACGGTCCGTTTGGCTCGCCTGTGTCGTCGTCCATCCTTCTGACTCGATCAGTGTCGACAAAAATGATTACTTTGATGGCATTTTTCCAGAGAAATATAGTATTTTCCGGGCTGTGCGCTCTCAACACACTACACGCACGACGTACGTACAAAGAAAACCCACCCCATCGTAATATCACGTGTCCCCAACATAGCTGTCTGATTGGTTGTTTTCGTGAACATGGGCATCTCATTAATGGAAAGGGGTGTGCGTTTTACGTCATCAATCGTAAAAACACGTAGAGTACATGGCGCATAATGATATATGATTGTATACGAATCGAAGAATAACAATGGGCGCGAGGTGTCAACACAATTTATTCATAATATCAAATTTCAGCCGAATCGTCATTATCATTCATGAAATTTATTCTAGAAAGGTGAGCTGAGCTGAATTTGTGGAATCTGAACGTGAATTATATGAACAATCATTCCCGTGGGAATACACTTCAAAACAAGATACAAACATTTAACGAAAATAAATTTAAATGCCCGATAAAAATAAATGAACACTCTTACAATAAAGAAACCCACAATTTGCATAGCTAGCCAAGTTCACGTGATCAAATTTCAAGACGCCTGTATATCAATATCATTCAAGCTACGTTCGGAACGATATTCAAAACAAATATTCATTCATGGAGTGTATTATTTAATTGATGATTTCAAATTCATAAAAAAGACTTTCGATGTCACTTTCAAATTTGAAAAATACAAAACATATAAAAACAAGGGAATCCACCTTGTTTTTGTTTCGGTTGTCACGATTCCTCAGAATTTTCCCCCGGCTTCAGTTGTTTTTTGCCGGTATTTTCCCACCATCAGTTCAAGATGACACGTGGTAGTTACAACCGGTTTTGTTGGGATGCTGCCAAGTGACACTGCTAGTAATAGTACGTGGGTTTTCAATGGGGGAAGCCCTCGCTGTTCAATGTTGTGAGTCATCGTTGACATCAGTACCAGTGATGTATCACTTGACCGAAGGCACTAAGTGAATAACAAATTCCACTATAAAAATAAATACACAATTAATGTGACGATCATGTTTTAATAAAACTTGTTTGTTGGTCAATAACATGGTTTTGTTTACGTCGATGGATTTAAGTGCATTGTTAAAACGAGATCAGCCAACAAATAATTAAAAAACAATTTATTTATCAGTTCAAGTTGAGGACGAATTGGACCGAAATGGCGGAGCTAGGATTCTGCCATCGTTGTCGACCCTCTCGCCAGGAAACTAAAATCCATGTAGGACATGGGTGGACTGGCGTGACCTTCGCGTCACCCGCCCTTATCAGTGTCTTGGGGTTTATAATACAATTGTTTCATTAAGGCTTGGATATTGGGAATGACGGTTGCTGTTGTTCTCCTTGTTTCTATTGTGTACACTCTCGAAAGAATGGAAATCAAATAATAAATTAATATTGATATCGATAGAAAACGCCATAAACAGGGGCGCGACGGCGCATGTCCTTCGTGTCACCCGCTCTAGTTGTGGATTACAATAAAAACCATTTGATTTGGGCAGGGATTGTAGTTGATGTTGTTGTTGTTGTTGTTGTTGTTTAATATCTGTCTGTGTTTTTCTTTTGTTGATTCATGTCACGGGCATGTATTACCATGGTGATACAAATATGGCAAATAGGTATTGGCAATCTCCCAAGTTTGATTGATTACAATGTCCTTATGTTTATAGCTGTGTTGTCATTTTAAAATTGTAGCCTTTGATGGGAGGGGTCATACCCTGCATGTACGGTTTCTTGTACGGCAATTTTGATGGTGTTCACGGCGAGAGGTATATTGAGATATTGAATAAACAGACTTTCGAGGCACAGTGTTTAAGTAAACTTTTGTTCATCTTGGCCATCTTAAAATGGATTGTCTTTCCCCTCCCCTTCTCTCCATCCCCTGCTCTCCCTCATTCTTCTATCTAATGTACATGTTCCTCCACCTGAGACACTTCAACGTCCAGACAGATCATGTTATAGAACATAGACGGCCGGATGTTGTTGTCTTGGATAAGCATGATGAGATGTGTCGTTTTATCGATGTAGCATCGAAGGAGAATGAGAAGGTACAGAAATATCAGGATTTAGTGAGAGAACTCCGCAAGCTGTGGCAAGTCAAGGTGAAGGTTGTTCCTGCGGTCGTGGGAGCACTAGGTATACAATCCCGAAGGCGTTGGAGAAACATCTTAAGGAGATAGGAACATCTGTTATAATGGAATTACTACAAAACGCGGCACTCTTAGGAACAGCAAGGATTCTGCGAAAGACACTCGAGATCTAAGGCTACGGGACGTAGCTTGACTTGAGGTGTAACCGGCAGAAAGAAAAGCAAGATCTTTCTTTTCATGCTGTGTTTGCTAACGCGAAATAATAAGAAGAAGAATAATAAAGAGATTGTACACTTTATTTAAGGGGAAGATACAGCATTGAAAACGTGCGAATTAATTTCAATTCTCTGAGCCTAGTATAGGTGATCACGTTTTGGAGAAAACAACGAAAAAAATGATTTTGACAAGTTTCTATAAATATAATTATGATTGTATTTTCTGAAATTCAACCTAATTTCCTTTTTCTCTAAGTTGAAATCGCTTCAGACAGAATCATTCTTCAAGATTATGTTTTTGGTACCAACTTTAGACCTGTAGCGTCTAGTAAGCTTCTAATTCGTTTACTTGATAATCTGTCATAGTTTCTAGTCGGCCAACCAGTCGTCATCATCGGGCAAGCTCGGTGCTTCAATCCTGACATGCCCCCAAAATGTAATGATATCAATTATACTCCTAAAACGTTTACTTGGAGAACTGCCCCGCTTGACTGGGTAAACATGCCTTGCGCGAGGACACACAACTGACAAAACCAACACCGATGTAGGCTATATAGGCCTATAATAAGCCTCCGTCTTGGACCGGGAACATAAGAGAAACTGTTTTCTGAGGTAGGCTTATCGGGTAACTCCCGCCGATATATCGATCAGCACACAGTCACAGTTTCTCTCTCTTATCTGGGTTTGAAATGTTTTGGGTGTTAGTTCCCGTTCTGTTCCTTTCACTTCCTGTGTATTCCAAAAATGTTCCTTTCAGTGGCGGGGCGGATCCAAGTTAGCCAACGGGTGGACCGGCATAGCCTATTGTGGCGCCCACTTATATCCCTCCTCGACTTTAAGAGAGACCCGATCAATAACTGACATTTTGACAAATGTATGCGCCTGGCTGAACAGCTTTTGTCTTGATTTCAGAAAAGAGTGTAAGATCCACTGGGGGACAACAAATGGCCCTCTTCTGTTTACACTACAACAGCACGGCTATTTTCGGTGTTATTTACACATTATTTGGCCAGTAATTGGGTAATTTTGTCCACTTCTGATCTTGAATGAGGTTACATTTCACCGTGGGCAGAATCAGCAGGAAGCGATGTTTAAATGTAAGAAGGCTATTTGTTTTCCCCTAAAGTGGATCTAAACGTTATTTTCTAAGTATAAAGGCCTCTTGATCTTTACGTGATATCCTGCTTACAAGAAAAAAAGAACCATTTTCACAGAAGTCATTAAAAAGAACATTAACTGTTAATTAATAATGAACATCGTGTATGGCAAGCCCAATTCCACGAACACAATTCATAATAATAATTAATTATACATTCAAAATTATACATTCAAAAAGATCGCAAAAAATACTCCTATTCTAGTGTTCTTGGTATTCTGTGCACGGCCTCACTGTAGAGCTTATGTCGTCACGCGTTCGTCACGAGAAGATGAGCCGACAGATATCTGAAATGACCATATATCGACACGAAGCAATCATCCTCGTCTGACGTCAGCAACTCGGGAAAAAAGCCTTTGGAAACATGAGAAATGTGACGTACAACGGCCGATGTGGAGTTACTGCGCGCTGAAAAATGCATTACATTATTTTGTCATTCAATCCGTTCGACCGCGACTTGCCATCGCTGTCGGTTCCCGGGCGCAGGGAGCTGGAACGATAGCTCTGAACTCCCTGTGCTGAGAACAATCAATGTGACGTGTAACTGTCAAGCAGCCAGCAATATCAATTACGGGAATATATTTAATTATTAATAAGCATGCAACGTCAGAATGTTATGATGATCATTATTCACAATGAGGGAACCTCGTGTCCTCCAGTCTCTTCCATTGTATAATTACAGTGACATCACTCTTAAAGCAAAACAAGTTATTCATCATACAAATTAAACACGAAATACACATGAATAGCATAATCGTGCAATAATGTGTGACAATACATTTTGGCTATGACCATTTATTATAATTATAATAATTAGAAAATATCGCACAAAATATTAAAATATCAAAATTAATATCAAATTTACGAGAATGTAAATTTAATTTTTTTTAATTTAGAAAACAAGAAAAATTCATCCCAGTGCTGTGATATTAAAACACCACCATTTATGACCTCATTCTACGATTACACTCATCCACACGTATCGTGCATTATAATGGAGACTGATTTATGTTCCCAATATAATAAACTGGCAAGATGGGGTCGTTGGTGCCGCCGTTGTACTAACCTTTGACACAGAATTAATGGCACAACTTGATATGTTTTTTAAAGCCCCTGCACAACATTGGTAAGACCAAAAAACTAAAATGTTCACAGATTTACACATAACTTACATGGTATAAAGATAACGATGGTAGAAAGCTTTCCTTGAAATATTTCTGCCTGATGTGTTTTCGTTTCCGAATAATTAGTGAAATAAGATCCAATAACTCTGGCCATACAAAAATGCTGAATGCATTTTTACTGTTTTCTCGTAAAAGAAATAACGAAATGAGCTGAAATTTTCACAGGTTGGTTTTATTACATATCTCTTGATTCTTGTAAAGTATGGAAGCATTTAAAGACACTTTACAATAGTGTGTAATGGCTTTAAAAAGGCATCTAGTTCAAACGACAATATTGGTTAATTTTCCAGTTAAACCCCATGATATGTGTATATTTCTTGTCATTTATTTGGCAATTAAACGTTCATTAAGTTACAAATTAAAGTCATATATACCAATTTAACGATCTATCGGCGGGTAAGGCCAGCCTGCATAATTATTCAGTTGTTACCGATGCATCACTATAATTGTATAATTTGATGACAGTGATGACATCTGCCTTAAATCATTTGTATTCTTGATGATTTGTGTTTATAGCTCTACTTTGAATGTTAAATGATTGTAACTTTTTTAATTTTTTTATTGTGCCATCTTTGTAAACAAAGATTATTATTAAAATAATATACAGCATTGTTATAGATTATGTCTCATATATTAAAACATGCAAATTTTAAACTATAAGAATATTCTGTTTTCACTCTTAAACTCTCCTTTTTAGGCCAAAATAAAAGTATTTGGTTCTTGGTCGTTGACAATGGCCGCAAATCTTTTCTAGATTGACTCCAGTTGAAATTATTTCCAGTTGGACTTTAGGATATAGTTCCCTAAATTCGCACATTATAACGATTACAAAAATATCTTAATGCATTTTCACAATTTTCTCGTAATCACAATCTCTCTCAAAGTGGGGGCAGGTCAGTAACTAATAATATTTGCTTAGATTCCCAGCTCTTTAATCAAACACAATTTGAAATATGTGTTAGGCTATTATCACAAAACTAAAAATGAACCAACAAATAACGTCAATCAGAAATACCAACAAGTTTGTGAATTTACCAACAAATGGGGCGTTTCCCCCGCCCCCTTCTTTTGGCTACACCACTGTAGATGGCCTATATTCAGAGAAAATTATTATGACACATGGGGGACTTTTGGAGATTACTGCCCGCTATATGAACACAAATTATGCTTTAACAATTATTAAAATTTGTCTTATGCTCCTTTTTTCATAATTATATGTAATATATGGATTGAAACTTTCAAAGATTGATTTTTTTTAAACCCACCAAAAACAATTTACTTGCCGACAGAGGGCTCATTTAAGACAGAACCACTGGATGGAACCGGAACTTAACCAATAAAAATACGCCGTCACCTGATACTAGTCTGGGTTATTGCCACTGACGCAATACCAGTTGTGTTTTACTATAGGCGAGGACCAGACATAGTACTAAAAACTATTATTTTGTAGAATCCATGCAATACGAGCTGTGACGTACCTTAAAGGAGGGCAGGCTCAACCTTGGGCCAGGTGTTATTATAATTTTGTTTTAAGAATTATAATACATAAAAATAATTATATAGTGTGTGGCCATGAAAAAGCTACCCTTAATTTTACAGGATTATTGCCCAATCAAAAATGCTATTGTGAGCTTTAATTTTTGTTAATCTTTTTTAAAAATGTATACATTTTTATTGTTTATTATAGGATAATCATCTAGTCGACTAGCCGTCATCGGGCAAGCTCGGTGGTCGACAGGTTAAGAAGTCTGCACTAGTGTAGTAGGCACGAGGTCATAGGTTCGAATCCCGCTTAAGTGCTTTATACATACGTCAGTGTATGGGCAAAATCAAATCAATTGTTTATCACCCGACACAAGAATTTCATCAATCTATATTGTTTTATATTTTTTTATTTATAAATAAAAAAAGAAAATCAAAATAAGACGCCGGTGCATGGTGTTTATAAATCAATAAAAACTGTTTATTTATAAACACGATGATGTACTCTACTACTGTACGAATACAAATCCCCCTTCTTTTTAAATTTAGACATAAACAAGTAAACAAACAAGTGTTTTGTTACGATTTTAAAACAATAATAAATAAATATGGGCGGTACCTTTAACGAACGGTTAAATAAAGGAAAATATCTCCTCCTACCGTATGGATTATAATTTACCTTGACATGATTCTGGTAAGGTCAGGTTGATTTTATTGTACAACAATCAATGACGATGAATAATTTGTCTGACCAAATCGGTTAAAAATGTGTTGACTTCCTTAAATTTTATGCCAAAAATTGCATCGGATATTCGTGTAACTATGACGAAGAAACGGAAAAAGTTGAGGATATCGAAAGGCAAGCTTGTAATGAAAGACAATGGTGCTACAGTAAGTAACTGTATTTCCTTATTTACCGACGATGTTTGTTCACAATCGTGACGCAACAATTTACAATATGGTTAAAAATAAAAATTTCCAGATTATCAAATGAACGAATTATTATCTTAAAAAGTGTACTTGATGTAAAGTTTGTACAAACAAGTATTCAAGGCTCACGCGCTCAAAGCTTGACGTCAGATCTTCAGGCTATGTTTACAACTGTGTGTTAGGTCGTTTCGTACCCAAGTCATTTCGTACCCAAGTCGTTTCGTACCCAGGTCATTTCGTACCCAGGTCGTTTCGTACCCAGGTCGTTTCGTACCCATGTCGTTTCGTACCCAAGTCGTTTCGTACCCAAGTCGTTTCGTACCCCCGGTACAACAAAGGCTTCCAACGGGCTTATAAAACAACAATGGTAGGCCTACTGTCAATCATTCACTATTATTGCAGTTGTCTATCTTCTGCCATCTGCGCTTTTGGTGGGGTATTTTAGATTCGTTGAAGGATTATGACGGGCTTGTGATTTGGCCGTTTGGAAATAATAAAAGTTGATGTATTTGGGCCTATTGGGCCTATATGATTTGATTAAACCATTTAATGTATGCCCTTTCTTATTTATTTGTTGTTTGTGTTTCTGTATTTATTTTATTGTTTATGTAAACATTATTCATTTATCAAACATGTCAAACACGATAATAATCTCTCTTAGATGAAAAGGACCGGTGGTTTGGTACTGAAAAGGACCGATTGGTTTATTGGATCAGCGGGTGCGGTGTCTCGGCTGGCTTGTGATGACTTGTCTTGCTTGTGATGACTTGCGTGTGATGAATACTTGTCTTGCTTTATGCCTTGTCTTGCTTTTAATGACTTGACTTGGGGTGACTTGGCTTGCTTGGTTGTCTGGTGAAAAAAAGAAGAAAACAAAATTGTTAGTTTGCAAGTTGATTGTGTTTACTTACCTATTTACAAAGATGGCCCGGTGAGATGCTTGCAAGCTGCAAGGAGCGCTGATGTTGTGATCTGTTTCGCCTGGTAATCATCCCACAGCTTGAAAACCTTTCCTTGGATTTGACGGTACATCCTTCTCTGGTTCCTGCAGAGTCTGGACTCCTTCACTAGCTTAAGCTGTACCGTAACAAATCTGGCCTCTGCATGCAGGAGCTTCACCACATTGTAGAATTGAACGGTGTGCCGCCCAGCTCGCCCATTGAGCCGTCTATGCCAGCCTTCAACATCGTTGTTGGTTCGAATGCTCCGCATAAACACGGACCAGTCACTGATGGTCCAGGTAGAACTTTCCAACCAAGTTGATCTGATGTACCCTAACAGCTCAGTTAGGACTGGTTGACCGACCACCCGATCGCTGAGTTGTTCGAATGCTGGCTGGATGTGTTCATGTGGCAGGAAGGGGAGTGACAGCAGCTGGCCTATGAAGTCCCGAACTCCGTCGTTGCTCACGTACGCAACTGCCAATCCGAGGGCTTGACATTTTCTCCAGACTGCCTGTGTCCAGTGAAACAGACACCCCTTCGCAGAAACATCAGGTAGAACAGCCCGGATTGCAGCCCACAAACCAACTTCAAAGTCAAGAACAACCTCTCGAAGGTTTGCAGCACGAGACGGCAACTTCCTCCGGACGGCCTTCAGGACTTGTCGGTAGTCTTTCTTTGTTCTACGGGACATCAGGACGAATGCCAGTGGTACCTGTTTCTGCCCCCCGCTGTCGCTCTTGACGAAGGCATGGATGGAGAAGAGTTGTACAAACGGCTGCTTCACCAGCTTAAAAGTCCCATCTAAATACCAAGTCTTTGCGCCATCCAGAACCGTCAGCTGCTCCGGCGTGGAAAAGAGAACATGACGGGCACCGTCAAGGCGAATGTCCTTCAGAAGGAAGTCATCTGGAATGAAACCTTGATGTAGGATGAAATCAAGGTCCCGTGGTTCTGGAGGGCGCTGACTCTGCCGGTGACGGTTTGCAGCTCGGGAGAGGTTTGAAAGGCTGGGACAGCTTGCGGCGGGAGCTTCGGGTGGGACCTTGGTGCTGATTACCTCCTCCACAATAGCACCCGCAGACTTGAAGACTTCAGTCTTGGCCCTGGACTTGACATCAGCCTTCACTTCCACTGCAAGATCTGCCCCTGGATGCGCTGGGTGAGTGTGTAGGGCATGCAGCCCTTCAGCGAAGACGTCTCCATCTTGGTGGACAGAGACCGCACACCGGTGTAGCTTGCCCCTGACACTACAGAGCCACGTCACTTTTGAAGAGGAAGAGCCAGCCTTTTCCATTTCTTGGTGTACGAGTAGCCATTGCTGTCCACCAAGATGTCATGACCACGTTTGGTGCCAGCCTCCACTATCTTGTACGTCTTGATGACTTCCTCCCCTTGGCCAGGAATGACATCAGGGATTGCTGCGTCAGGGATGGCGTTCTCGGCTGTCTCGCGTGGCACCACGAAGTCCGTGTCGATGTTGAAGCTTTGGACGTCTCCATCATCCGCCACTCCATCATCCTCGACCTCGATGTCCATGGGTTGTTCCTCATGCTGTTGGTTTTGATTTGTGCATGGTGCGCAAATCCAAACCTCAAGCCTGGAAGGGTCGTCCAAGATCTGAAGGTAGTCCCGGTGAGTAAAACCGGAATTACAACCAACATGCTGCCATTCCTGGCAGCGGTCGCACTGGAAAGCATGTTGGTTGGACCGAACAGTCTTCTTACATGCAATGCAAGGAAATCTGGCCGACATCTTGACTTGTTCTTGACTTGAGCTTGACTTGAGCTGGAAATCTTGTCTTGAAACTTGCGCTTGAAAATTCTGGAATCTTGACTTGAAGTGGTCTCGTCTTGAAGCAGAATGACATCGCCGTGTTCGAATATGCTTTTTATAGACATTTGAAGGATTCTGATTACGATTTCATCAACCAATGGGGTTTGGTGGCGTTCCGCAATGTGCACTCCATACAATTTGACTCTATTGTTAGTCTTCAATCAGATAACACCGCCCTTTTAATATGGGGTTTGGTAGCGTTCCGCAATGTGCGCTCCATACAATTTGTTGTATGATTGCAATCTCTGTGATAACGCCGCCGTGCGCAGTCATCGGCGTCATCAATTGCCTTTCATATAATTGGCTTGGGTACGAAACGACTTGGGTACGAAATGACTTGGGTACGAAACGACTTGGGTACGAAATGACTTGGGTACGAAACGACTTGGGTCTAATATTTTGGGTACGAAACGACTTGGGTACGAAACGACTTGGGTACGAAACGACCTGTTTCCGTAATAACTGCTCTTAAAAATGGGGAAAGGTTCTTTATTTTTTTATTAATTATTATTATTTTTAAAATTATTATTAACATATTTTAACATTAACTAATTACAGTTAACACTAATGATAAAGATAATAATTAATAAACATTCCAAAAGCAAAATTTCTATGATCGAATAAAATGTTGTGTCATGTTTTAAAAACCGTTCAAGACAAGCTACAAAAAGCAATGTCAGCGGAATTCTAATCACTAAAATAAATCAGTGTCGGAAAGTGAAACAGACGAACTAACGTTAGACAACGTTAAGTGGCAGATAATCAAGCTAAATAACCGATTTTGAGTATTTCTGCCAAATCAAAATGTATATCTTACTGGTCTTTTTCTTTTGTCGAAAATAATTTTGTCTGGTTTCGGTGCCTTTTCTAGATTTTTGCGATTACATTAAGTTTATTTGATATGCTCGCCGTGACCGAGCGCGCCGCCATCTTGGATTATATATTTTATGGCTACAAAAGATAGAGAGACGGGCGATACGTCATATCGAATCAACAGTTTTCATATGTGCCTCCTCCTACTACATACCTTAAAGGATTTTGATGTAGAACCTACATCTTCTATAAAAGCTTTTGCTATTGGTTTAAATTCTGAAGTATTTTTTATAATGTACATAATTTTTAACAATTTACACACATTTTTATTGATATAGTTTTAAACAACATTATAATTACAAAAACAGTTATATATTCTTATAACAAAAATAATTTTTGAATTAAGAATACAAAAAACGTTCATGCAAAATGGTCCTTATTACTAGTATTAGCCAATCAAAAAGTTTATTACATATCAACAGAGGAATCGTTTCCCGACGACAGTATCAACAAATTCAAGTCAACCTGTCGTCGTGCCCGCACCGCCAGGACGTAAAGTCTGTTTAGTGTTTGGATATTGGAACTCCATATAGAATGCTATAATTCTTTGACGGTAAATATGTATTTCCGTACAGTACTGGGAAAGAGAGCGGTATAAAGCCGTCACTTGCGCACATAAAATCTGTGGTCTGATGATTCTGCACGCAGTTTTTGCAGACGACATTTAACAGGCAACAACAACATAATAATAATATATGGACTTATAAGTTATATAGCGCACGTATCCACCAACTAAGTGGTGCTCAAGGCGCATTATTACCCCTGCTCATAAGGCAACAACACACACAGCACATGCCACTACTGCTAAAGTGCTAGTGCTACTGGTATGGTACTGCTAGTGCTCAGACAGTAGTAGTTAGTACTACGCACTACGTTAGCCCCATTCTAAACGTTAGGCCAACAATAAATACACTGCCAGTGCCACTGTATCCGCTTGGGCCCTATCGCAACATGTATAAAAAACAACTTTAGACCTGCTAAGTGCTAATTATCTGCCTATACAATCTACGACCCGTGAGAGATCTGTAATTTGGTGAAATTTCAATTGTTATTGTTAACGTAATATTAATTATTATCATTGTTTTTAATTTTAAAAATCTTTAGAAAATTTGATAAAAGTGAGCTATCCCAGAATAACAAAATTTATGCCAAAAGTGTCCACTTAGGCAAGGTTAGCTAATCAATAAATATTACAGTAATAGTAGATCAACAGTTGAAAAACATTTTAAAAACTAGACATAAGTTTTGTCTTCAAAAAAACTAGTAGGTGTTCGGGTTAACTTCAATCAAGTGAGCAGTTGATGACGCCATAATCATATTTTTGAAAATGTATGACGTCTTTTATCATGACAATATCAATTTTGTCTTCAAAATACCATATACATTTTATGGTTAGAATGTGTTGAAATTGAAGTTCCTGTTTAGACCGGAAGTAAAGGTCAC
This sequence comes from Nitrospirales bacterium, assembly GCA_965248225.1. GTDB lineage: Bacteria > Nitrospirota > Nitrospiria > Nitrospirales > UBA8639 > Nitrospira_E. The sequence goes on along the minus strand of CBDFIV010000009.1, from coordinate 19 downwards.
ATCAGGTCAGTTGAAAGTC
>CBDFIV010000008.1:0-13003 GCA_965248225.1 Nitrospirales bacterium | reverse complement strand
AAAAAAAAAAATCAATTTTATTGATCAATTACATACATATTGTCCAGGATTGTGTAATAGAAAAATTTGAAGCATTAAAAGATAAGTTGTAGATTTCTAAGTGCTCCTTGTCACGATTTAACACATATATCTATGCAGTTTCACATCCCTGGAGATTGCTTCTCAGATTATAATATTTCCCCCGAAAAAGGTTCTGATTAATCCACTAAGCCTCTTAGATTGGCAGACGTAGGGCGTACTAAAACATGGCAAATCCTCTGAGGAACTTTACCTTGACAGTCTCTGACAATTCCTCCAGGGATGCAGTTGAATTGTGTATTGAGGAAAGGAGAGACAAGTTAAGGTGGTACAATATTGAGGAAGCTGCTTCTTTGGAAAGCACAGCTGTTTTTTCTTTTTGAAATGGAATAGTTTTTAAATGTTTTATTCAACTTAAAAGGATTATTTATATTCTTTCTTTATATTCATTGATCAATCGCATGATTGGTTACAAGTTCATGTGCATTACATGTAAATATTGTATATAACCAAAGGCTGTATGATGGTCTAATGATTGCATGTGTATCATAAACAACATTTTTCTTTAATAAAAAAACAAAAAAACAAAACATGTCATACAAAAATCTATGAAAGATTTCATTGTACGTGTTTGGAAGACATATCAGTCTATTTTACTTGGATTGTATCATAAAGTGCTACTCAGTGTTCAGGAGTTCATCAGCATTAATATCACCTGTATCCACCAGGTTGGGGCACGATTTGTGACGGTGTCAATTGTTACATCCGTAAATGTACCATCTATTATCCTTGATTATGACTCCTAATTAACATTGTTGTAATTTCCTATTGAAGGTGGAGAGATTGATTTCATTCTAATTTGAAGAACAACTGTGAATGTGCACTTATAATCAAGGATAATAGATGGTACATTTACGGATGTAACAATTGACACCGTCACAAATCGTGCCCCAACCTGGTGGAATGACCCATATACATAATATCGAACATCACTATACCTTTTTTTATTTGATAACGATGTCGAGAACCTTTTCAAGTTAACGAGATATCGGAAAATTGCAATTACAAAAATATATCGCGAGTAAAAAAAAACGCCATTGTGAGTCAAGTCAGAAATTCCATGGAAATGAAATTAGGACAGTCTGTTCAGCTTTCGGAAGTGAGAAACAAAAGCGAACCACTTTACATGTACATACATGTACATACATGTACACGCTATGCAAGTGAATTTGCGATTTATTGTGACGCTTGTAGAAGGGAACATACATGTACATGTATCAGCTCTAAAGCAATCATGCGTGAATGAAAAACAAATAATCGCGATATACAATGTATGATTGCCGATATATCGTGGATGAAAAAAATTGATATCGCCCAAGCATAATGTACGAAAATGTGTGTACCACAGAATGAGTGAAAAAAATATGAAAACAATTGTACTGTGCACATTGTATATTATGGTGGTAAGTTCAAATTAAGATTTCTTATTTTATTTGGTAAGATGCCAGAATGTAGATATTGTAGTCACGGACTTCTTAGCCATTGACCTGAATTTGGGTGATATACAGTATTGTTAGGAACGACCACAATATTGATTTAAATTTGACACCTGCTGAAAAGCCAATTTTTACTGACACATTCAGGGGGGAAAACGAGCAGGTGAAACTGTTCTATCTACAGTGTGTGGTTAAATCAGCCATATATGTCATACTGAGTAACTTGGTCAGCAAAGATAATTGACCCTTTTCACAGAGCGGCCATCTTGGTTTTATAACACACTCGTCTCTGGAGAATGAAAATGAGGCTCATGTCCAAATAGACTTGTTTCTTCAAACTGATTTTTTTTTACATTGGGGGGGGGGGGTTTGAGTGACAAAAAAGTGGAAGCAATGTGTTAAAGCAGGGGTATTCCATGTTCATGTACATGTACATGTATGTACATGTACAATGTAGACCTGTGCGTAGCAGAAATCGTTTGGTAAGACATATTTGACATCATCTGTTTATAAAAAGAGTGGCTGTAAAACATGAGATATCACTAATAATACACATGTAGATGGCACATTAAACTAGCATTCCGATTCCATGCCCTGTTGATCGTAACGATACTGTCCCTTTAAGGTGTAGTATTTATAATGTTGGCAAAGCTGCTTCTATGGCAATGCTTACGTTGTGTGACTCAAAATGTATACATGTATGACACATTAAACACCGACTTGGAAAAGTTTCAGCGTGTCAGATTGGAAAAACAATTAAGGAAGGTGAGAAAAATACTTTTTTGGGTTCACAGTTATTGAAGTGTTGATCAGCAAGATATTGAAAATTCCATATTCTGTTTGGAAGTGTGAGGTTCCCAGACAGCTTTAACACGTCTATTTTCATTTTTTGTGAACTTATAGCCAGCAAACACTTTTGGAAGAATATCTGTAAATGCATCCATAAAGAATGAAAATATTTTCCCTTACAGCCTGTAGGTAGAAGTTAGCCCCTACATGCTTGAGGACTATTTGCTAACCGCATCAAAACACCTGATCCCACATCAAATAAACTTTTGACCTGAACAAAATAAAATAAAAGATACACATCGCTTCTCAAAAGAAAAGAAAAAATTGAAGAAAAAAAACAACACAAGTCTTTTTGACAATACCCATGTTTTCCTCCTCAGCGACTTTGAGAATAATACTTTTTCTCTCTCTCTCTCTTCTCTTTACGTTTACCATTTTGCATAATTGAATTCAAGATTGAAGATCGGCGTCGGCATCTTCAAAGGGAAAGAATGCTGGAATGACTTTGTATGCAGCCGGCCTAAGAATTCAATCCAGGCAGACCACCCCTGCTCTCAGCTATTTTTCACTTCTACGGTCTTGCTGGCAGTGATGAATTAAATTGTACTTTTATTTCTTCTCTACTGACTGAAGGGTTTCTATGCAGGATAATGAGCTGAGTTACAATGTAAGTGGGAAAAAAATAGGGGAGACGATATCCACAGTCGATTGCCATTTATAATGGGGATGCTAGCGTTGCATAATTTGTTACAACAGAAAGCAGACGGGTGATAGCTCTGTATTATAGTGCTGAAGCAGCAATGTTGGGAAATGCAGGGCAAACCTGTGTACAGTGGACAACATACAGTGGAGTACAGCAAAAATACCCTCAACAACCCTCCATTGGGAGAGAGTTTGGAGCGGAGTGGGGGTGCATGTGAACCAACCCCAGTTACACAACTGATTCTAATACATTGATTTGTATTCTCAATACACCTTTATAACTTTTTTGACTCTTATGCAGCTGTTGGGTCCATGGATGCCTGTGCTAAATATCCAAAGGAATCCTCGTTTTGACGAGATTCCACTGAACTGTTTCGCATATAGTTACACAAATAGCACAATTTTCCTTATTTAAAATTAGCAATACATTTATCATACAAAAAGATTGCAAAATCATTTACTGCATGCAGTGGTTAACATGGAGGCCTATAGTTTTGTTATGGCAGTTATGATCGATTTACATGGATTGCAGGTTGCAAGGGCATGATTGTAAAGTCCCATTTAAATGGTCCCATGTAAAAGTTGGTGAATTTATCACCTGTCTAGACAATATTACCCATTCCTATAAACCAATGATAACCCTTTTAGGAAGGCCAGATCAGTTATTTTTCAATTCCAGACCTCAGAACTGTAGAACTACAGTATGGTAAATGGACAAATTTCACCACCAGAGGGAGCTTCAAAACTGCTTCACAGCTGGACATCAAATTTGTTTTAATGCATTATTTAATTGTTACCATGGAGGAAGGTTTTACTAGCAAGTAACAAACCCATTATTATTTATAGGTTGATGAAATTATTATTGTCCATCACATAGAAATTCCTTAATCTATGGTGTTTTTAATGTTGTTATGACCTTAAAGATATACAATATTGCATTCCAATCACCTTGTGTAAATCCCAAGTGGGCAATTACTTTGCGTACATGTACTTGAGTTCTGAATTTAGACAAGGATGATGCACAAACGCAATAGGTATAAGTTGTTAACACTATATTAAAATCTCTCTTGAGTTGTGTGGGTACTGAGAAGTGTGCTCTGACATTCTCCTGAAGAAGGTCAGAGCACACTGACCGAAACATTTGAGTTACCCACAGTTTCTTCTCAGAACCACACATCTCAACGTTGTGCTACTGCAAACCTATTCTATTTAACACAGGAAACATAACATAACTGATTATAATACAGCATACCCCATGTTTTTCAGGAGGACACAAACATACACAAAACAATTTAAAAATTGATACTTGATAGGTGTATGAATTTACAGCTGATGTCATCAACAATAAAAAATCTCAGGTGGTCAACAAATACATGTGGGTTATTCCACCAGGTTGGGGCACGATTTGTGACGGTGTCAACTGTACCATCTATTGTCCTTGATTATGACTCCTAATTAACATTGTTGTAATTTCCTATTGAAGGTGGAGAGATTGATTTCATTTTAATCTGAAGAACAACTGTGAATGTGCACTTGTAATCAAGGATAATACAATGTAGATGGCACATTTACGGATGTAACAATTGACACTGTCACAAATTGTGCCCCAACCTGGTGGAATGACCCATGTAGGTATTGTCCCTGTGCGTCCGTAATGTCTAATCTTTCCAAGAGATGATGATACAGGCTAGACCTGTGGTAATTCCAAGCTGTTTTGTTATTGCCTTGTAACCCATTGCCTACCTGTACCAGAAATAATGGGGTTGATATCCTTTCAATACCTTAGCAAGGAATTCTCATAGGGTTTTTTCTGGAGGGGAGGGGGGGGGGGGTCTTAGCTTAAAAAGCAGTCTATTGCAGGTCTGTGATATTTAAGGATTTTTTACAAATCTCCCTTTGCCTCAAGGAAAGAAACAAGTACATGTAGCCTGTATTGTGCCCAAAACCTGTTTGTAGGGATGTGGAGAGTCTGTAAATCCTCCCAAATTAAACATCCAGGACGTTCAAGAGGCTTTGTCCTCTAGACCAAATGGAGACCCAGGCCTGCTACCCATTTTTCAGGATTTTGTTTTCCTTTGTCAAATCACACCCCTGCTATTGAGATTACTGTGATGTGGAGGAAGTTTAGTCTGTAAGTTGGCAGAGGATAGTCATTGCTGTTGCAGGGAGCCTGTGTGTATCTGAAGCTTAACCTTCACCACTGGCCCCAATTTTACAGAATAAAACAAATTGCTTAGCAAATTTATCTGCTAAGCAAAATATTACTGACAATCTGCCAGTGGCAATATACATTACTATACGTGACAATTTGGCTGGTAACCTACTTTTGCTTAGCATATTCTCCTGATGACGATCAGAGCATACTGATCGAAACATCGAGATGTAACCTCCAGTTCTTTTTCAGAACTATTTACTACTCAATTGAGGGAATTTCACATGGTGTCACCGCAAGTACATGTAACAGTCCTACATACATGTACATGTATATAAAATTGGCCCTTGGTCTTAACGAGTCTATGCTCGCAGACACCTGTCTTTAAATGTCCATTCAGGTGTTGCAACTTGTATTATTAATATACAGCGGTGAATCGTTAGTTACCCGTGAGACATGCTTATGTTAAGCATATAATTTTGTTTCATTGTAAGGGATGCTTTTGCGCTTATGGCAGAGCCATTACATTGGGCCCACCTTATGCACACAGATCGACCTACATGTACCAATACCAGTATATAACCCTGGCCTGGTTTGACCCATGTTGTTGTTGATCTGCCCAGTGTCAAGAGAGTCCAGAAAGGTACATCCACCACAAAAACCTGAGCCTAAAGGGTGAACACCTGACATGCCTGGAGTATTCATAAATTCCTGTGGGACGGTACAGCTCCCAGAACCCCCGCCTCAGGGAATGGCTGAAATTGGGCTGAGTTTATATTCATGGGATAAATCTTCTTATTACAATATTTAAGACATGGGGTGAGGGACAGGAAGTGAAATGCAAACAAGTGGTGAATGCTTGGAATATATGTATAGCAACAGATTGAGGTCAAGGGTCAGAAGGTTAAAGTAGGTCAAGGGAAGATGCTATGGAACCACAGATCAACTCGTTACCTGTATTGCAAGTGCTAGTAAAAGTACATTCACATTCAGAGCCCAATGTCATTACTAAGGTGTTTGCTTAGCAGAACAATATGCCTTGGTTACTACATTTCATACATGTAATTGTGGCCATCTGTCGCTTGTGCATAGTGTACACATAGTACTCGTGGATGTACCTACAAGTACATGTAGTACATTATGTACATCAAGCATGAATCCCAAGTAACGTATGTAGATAAACTACATGTACTTGCTGTTGTAAGGATTTCTCAAGAAAATAGTGCTGAACTTCTTATAAACAACTTTCTACTGAAAGGTTTTTTCAAGAAAATGTTTTATTTTTGATATTGAATCTCTGCCATTTTTGCTAAAAATGTGATTGAATTATTTCATCATTTTCCCTCCGTACTTTTTGGTAGCTACAGGACTGTTTTGCTGAAGAGCCCCCACAACACACACAGTCGTACATGTATATTATCCCTTAAGGCATTGTTGTCGGAAGATCTGTATTAGACTGAATAAAAAAAAGATTATTCTGCAGATGGCATTTATATATTGACTCGCATCATAAAATATTGTTCTTACATGTATATGTTCAGAAGGTTATCAAGCGTGACACATTGTACACAGTGAATTGAAATTGTCACGGAACATTTCATGTACATGTATTTTGATACAACAGTCTGTTTGAATTGAATGAAAGAAAGAACAAATTTCTGTGTGATTTGTGTATATTATGGTTGACTGAATGCATTCTGCTGGATATGATGTACATGTAATAGGAAACATAAAATACACACGTGGTGAGTTCTGAACTTCAAAAGAGCAGCCGACAGCATGGTCGTTATGATCATATAGACACATCACATACATGTAACATTATCGGGGAATAATTTCTTTCAATAACTTTCTATAGCAAGATTTAAAGACAGAAATGGCCACATTTTAACAATTTTATCCCAATATCTTCCATAACATTTTTAAGTATGCTTTTTATGGAATTTAAAGGGAAGATACAGCATTGGTAATGTTGGATATACATATGTACATGTATATACGGCTGTTGTAAATTTTATACTAACATTCTTTGAATCAAGATACATACACGTACATTTTGTCACGTTTACCTTGCTTTCATCATGTACATGTCTTTCATATTTTTCTCGAATTGTTTTTTACCGTTGTGTTTTGTGATTGTTTCTGCCCTGTGAAATAAGAAATGGAATGGAATGGAATGAAATTAAATTAAATTAAATTAAATTAAATTAAATTAAATTAAATTAAATTAAATGAGTGTCAAAAAACACTTGTTTGATTGGTACTTTTACAAACTTTACATCAAATTAGCTGTCAGATAATAATTTGTTAACTTTATAATCAGATAATTACAAATGTTATTCCCCTCCTTTTAAATTATATTTTCCAATACTTGAATTTCAGTCAACACCTGCATTCAATGTGGTGACCAAGGTCAGTCAAGCATACATAAGTTATAACTTTTGATACGTGTGAATTGCCATTCCTGCTCGTTAAACTCAATTCAATCAAATTTGATTAGTTTTCAATTTATCTTTTATTTTTTATCAACATTTAATGTCTTCACCATGGGTAATGCCTTCCACTGCAAACCAGAATAATTGTAAACATTCATGAGGCCCCCAAAACAGTCTCCGGTTTCTGGTCTCCGCGTACGTCACCTCAGACACGTGCATCTGCATTTTTAATTACTTTTTAATTTTTTTTGCTATGGAATGATGTCCAATTGCAGCCAAAATTGCTGGATCGATTGGAATTCTGCCGTGCTGTGTTTTACTTTTAAAAGACTTTTTCACATAGGGGTATGAACGTTTGCCCTATTTGTGAGGCTTCTCTTATTTAGCCACCATACTTTCGTCTGGTTCCAATAACCGCAAAAACATATTTTACTGGTTGTGGAAAAGAAAGATTACCAAAATAAAAAAGGAGAAGCATGTCACCGCACCAATTTTGAAGCCAACCTATGACCAGAAACTTGAGACTTTTTTGGGGGGTTTTACTGGTATTCAATAATATTGTAACTTTCCAATATGATACTCCAGTAATTATAAGATACATTGCCATTCTTACATTACATGTACATGTACACGTACATAGACCAAACAGCTCTTTATTATAAGCAGTGGTATTTTGTCATCAGCAATGGTGTCACATTTCTGCCTGCATTACCTATGGAGCTATCCTACCTAAATATTTTCTGATCGGCATTTCATCTGTATGCAAATTATTTTTGTCTCCCTCGGAATTGCACCGGAGAAATACAACACCACAAGGCTAGCGAGCCCTGTCTGTACTTTGCATGTGCAAATGGTAATATGGAATCACATCCATGTAGATACGTTACTTTTACTGATACCATGCCCAAACACAATGAGTAACCCCCCTTCTGGGAAAGGCTAATGGTTTGTGTCTGTTTGGCCGGCTGAGTGCCACTCATATTTGATTGGTGAAACCTTACACTGTGGCGCATTTGCTGGGTACCCTGTAGGTTTGTTCCTCCTGGTCTATAGGACCTCAGCTTTTGTTATCGAGTCCAATTTACATTCAAGGATACAGTTTCAGACGGAAACAAAATAACTGACAATGTGTTCTGGCAGGAGTCTTTTTTTTAATTTTAAAATACATGATCATCTTATTAGCTTTAAATACATATTGCTTTCTCAATCTGACTGAATTACTTTTTCAAGTGGATACATACATGTACATACAGCTGCTCTTAAAAACCAAACATCTTTAAGTTACATGTACTCGAGAAATCGAGTTTTGGCTGTTGGAGACATTTGTCATTTTAACCCTGCCCTGCCCCATGATTTGACAATGCCCACGATACAGATTTGCCATAATTAATTGAGTTGTGTGGTTCATTATCATCTAGGCATTAAGATGTATCATCTGTGTTTTTCATTATTTTACCGGCATTTTCAAGCAAGTTTTGTTTTCTTAGGAACATTGCTAAGCGAGAAAAAAAACAAGAAAGACAAACCAATATGAGATATTTCATAAAATCATTGTCAGAAGCTTGGTCTTCCTTCCTCCATGGTTTAACATTCATTTAGTTGCAAATAATTTACGATGGACGAAGTTAATTTTGGGGCATATTTACTGTAACATTATACTTTTTGTGATTATTTTGTGAATAATTTTAATACAATATCCATTTTGATTTCCTCAAGTGAAATAAATGCAGCAATGAAAAGGAAAACTGCTGGTGATTATGATCAAAATAACGACAAACACAGATTCTTCTGGAAACCAATATTTCTTTGAGAGTTTGCTATCTCATTGGATTGATGCTTTTTCTTTACAAGAAATTTGGTCCAGCTCTGGACATGTCTTTCCAAGAAACAAACAATGTAAAATTACAGACCGTTTTCTTTTCAATAGCATTGTAATCAGCCCCTACATGTATATAGCACCATAAACCAAGGACCAGTGGCACTGCAACCATGCCCTAAAGAGTACCACATTGTGCAACTGATCAATAAACTTATGTGGAGGCAATTAGTAAAAATTCAAGGTTGAAAACGGAAAACGGGTCACCAGGGGGTGAAAGTGTGAATTATGTTGAGGTAGTTATATTTCATGACCAGTGATGTTACATGGGGGGCTGCATGACCATGTTGGGAACATATGTTTTGTGCCAGAAATCCAGGAGATTTTGAACAGAATGGTGCATGGTTTAGGCAGGAATATATTGGTTTGTTTGTTACTTTAACCCTTCTATGACTGCAAGGGTCAAAATATTGATATACTTGGCAAGACATACATGTACATGTATCTAGTGCACTTAAAAGTTGAACACTGTCAAACCTTGCGTGTAGTACATGCAAGTACATTTACAGGTCAAAATGAGTCGACCGTTGTTGACTGGTAAAAGCATTGTCTTGTATTGTTGAGAGTGGTCAAAATTACAGTAAAAACCAGTCAAAAATGCCCCTGTGTGCACATTTGGGGCAACAATCAGTTGACTGATTTTTACCACTGTAGCTACTTGCCACTAAAGTTCAGCTAAAGTAGGAGGGTTAATTTTCTTGCTTCAAGTATTTAATTGCATTTGTGATCATAATTTGTTTGCTTGCTTGCATAGCTGTCTGCATACTCGTAGCTGTATGCATAGCTGTATGCATAGCTGTATGCATGTCATGTACATGTACATGTAGCATGGCTTTCGTACAGGTTTGATTTGTTTTTGATTGTTTGCTGAAAAATTCTACGTCTGTTTGTCTGCGGAGGCATTAATTCAGTGGGCAACTCTGGAATTTAGTAAATTTACCATTTATTTGGTCATTTGATAATTTTGTTATGAATACAGTACATCCTGAACCCATTAGAGTAGGCCCCTATACTGATCAAAAGGATTAATTTTTTTACCACTGGTTCTTCTCAGAACCAACAATCATTACAACTCTACTGCTACCGCAAAACTTACTTCTTTTTACAGTACATTTTCCCCAATAATCCTTTCAAGTCATCAAGCTTGTTGTTTTGTAATCACGCGGTTGACCTCCTCTTTCTAAAAGAATTAAGCCGCGATTACATCTCTGCCCTTTTGGAGCTAGATAGGCCCCGGCATCTCTGGCCATTGCTGTAAACCAAAACCTTGGTATCTTACGAAAGAATGCAGGAAATTAGAAAATGGCTTTCATGTTACTAGCAGGGTTTCTCCACGTAATTGATAAATGACCCAGCATCATGGACCGGGGATGAGATACGGAATCAAAACTGTTGTTTAAATTTTTTTTCTGCCAGTAATTTGATAATCTTCTGGTGTCGCACTCGCTCGGAATGGGGGAATTCTCATGTATGAAAATGTACATGACCTGACGGTTGCCCAGAGGTATTTCTATAATTCAATTGTGAAGATTGCCAAGATTACAGAAATACAATTTGGAGGAAGATCTGTTGCTGTGTATGGTCAGCTCAGCTTAGCTCATGGATCTGTGTTCTATACGTGTAAATTAAATGTTGATCCAATTGTTACTGATGACAAATAAATTGAAACTAACAAGATGATCCAGAAAAAAAATGAGCCCGAAAGTTCAGGATTGGTAAATCAAATAGAACGACATTGTCATATTGAAATGTGAAATTTACATGTACTTTGTGTAAAGCTGATGATGGTATCAACCTTCCCTAGAGAAATAATTTGAGTTGCTGTCACTTTTAAGAAATTTCAGTGAAAATAATTTCCAGTTTGAATTAAAATTCCTAAATTATGTGTTAGAATGAATATGAAAAAATGACACATTGAAATACTGCACACCAGCATATCATGTACATGTACATGTATGTTGCTGTAAATCATTGTAAGATTGTGATATTGTGCATGGCACTAATTCATGGAATATTGAATATCCCCTCACCACATCCTCTTTCATTCTAGGAGCATCTTTTAGCATAGCCTAATTCCTTTCAGGTTTTCAGATGATCCAGAACAACAGTGTTTAATATCATATCTGTGACAGAACCAAATTTATCACAATGAATCTTTGTCATTCCTGTGAATGTACGACGCTCCAATTTCATCATCGTTTTATTTTCTCCCGTTTGCCATCCCCAGTTTTCAACTTCCCCAATCAGCATCTATTATTCTTCGTCCGAAGCAGGTGGTTTGACCAGAGGCGTCGCCAGCAACCCTGCTCCACAAAAAAGAAGAAGATTATTTGAGAACCACTGTTCTTATCCTTGCTGTAATTCCATCACCGATTTTATGAAATAATGAGCCTATTGAGGAATATAAGATTGATGACCATGCGTTGTTGACTCAGACTGTTTGATCCAGATTAGGTGTCCACCGTATCCACATAACAGATAGCCCCAAGCTTACCGGGGTCTGTGCCTTCTATCAAATACAGCAGCAATACCGGTACTATATTTTCAGGGGGGGGATATTCATCAAGATATTTGTGATTCAGCAGATCATATTACGTCCGTATAAATCAGAATTTGTTGTGTGCTAATAATGATATTTTTATGGTAGATGTGCGTCTCTTTGTAAACTATTGTATTCACCTGTGGTTGATAATGCAATTTCAGCATTTAAATAAGAGCTTTGAATATAGGACATCCAAACAAATGTTGTGTGCTGAAAAAATTTAAAAAAGTGTCCTTATTCTTTACTGGGAAATATGTGTGTCAAATAAACAAGACGGAACTGGGTACAGTGCTGTATCTAGATAATTTTATGTTATCGGTGAAAGGCAAAACATCAAATCAATGATGAATTGTTCAATATCATGATGCCAGAATTCCATCATTAAATTACGGTACATCAAAAAGATTCCCCTGGTAAACCCTGGCACATTCTGCCATAATATTCAAGAGAAGCATGGTTTGTACAGACTTAAATATGTACCATAATGAATTTATGGTACATGTAGGTCTAGTCATAAATTAATTATCATGTAATAAACCACAAGGGAAACTGACTGGGTACATTTTTTGATAAATTTTGGATGAACAAAGAAAACTTGACTAGAGCAGGATTTGAACCTGCGACCTCCGGATTGATGTGCCGGCGCTCTACCAACTGAGCTAACTAGCCCTATAATGGCGGTCTCCCTATTTGTCAATATCTTTGTTCAGGGGGGGGGGGGGCACCAGTCAGAAGTCAGAAGTCATGAAACCATATACTGCCCTTTAGCCAGGGATCACGCCCAAGTTACGATACAACCTGGGAATTTGGCACTGTTTGCTATATGTTCAAATGGTATTCCGGAAATTGCTGGTAAATGAATATCATTCAGTTCTTTAATAATTTCAATAATAATAATACAGAAGGCCGCCACTTTATGATAAGAATTTATTTATTTGTACAGTATATTTTATTTTTAACTCAAGTGAAAAAAGAAAATTCAAGCAGAACAGT
>CBDFIV010000007.1:0-9112 GCA_965248225.1 Nitrospirales bacterium | reverse complement strand
ATATGAGGAGAACGTGGATGTTTCGAGTGTTGTGTGGGAGCACAAGTAGTCGTTTCCATGCAACTGGGATTCGTGTAACTCGTCTGTCGTCTACGTGTACTACACCGCAAGGCTGAAATGAATGAAGGTAGATCTAATATCATTGGAGATTTATCAGTCACATTCGCTACCTTCGTTTCTTTCACCATATGTTCGCCCCCCTCCACTTGTTGGTAAAATAGTGTTTTTCGGTAAATTCACAAACTTGTTGGTATTTTGTAACTGATTGTATGCTGTATAAGATATTGTCCAATCCGCTCCATCCACTGTATGCTTGCATCCCTGAGCAATATGTGCCGGCAAGAAGCACTCGGCTTGCATCGTCTTTCCATCCGCTTAGTCTGCAGCCGATGAGATGTCGTACCAGTCAGTTCCAGCGCTGTTCATCTATGGGATTCTTTGGATGGTGATACATGTGCAGCTAGTAGTGTGCATACTTTCAAATCAAAGGCAAACAAGATTCTTAGTTGCATTTAAATTATTTATTATTCATTTTATTTTGTTTCTTGTTTTCTCGTGTTTACTGTCTTTGGTCTGTTTCATGTTTCCTTCTTCGACGTTTCAGGTGTGTGGGGGGTCGCTGAGAAGCAACTTATAGTTCTCGAACTCTTCCCGCTCTACCTGATTACGCATGTTTAATAATAATAATAATAAACAGTGGTGTATAAAACAAATACCAAAAATAATAAAACAGAGAAAAAGATAAGTGTTCTTTTAAGCGGTGTTTGGGGGCGGGGTGGAAATAACCTCCACCCGGGCATGTATGCAAAGGCTGGGTGCAAAAATATAATTGCCACTTTCAAAAATCGTTCATTTTTGGGGTAACAGTAATTAAATTTGTCGGTTGATTTGAGTTTAGTGTCGGCAAATTCTGTAAATCCTGGCTTCGCCACTGCTCATATATGAACGTATGCAGGGTTAAGAACGTTTTGAGAGAACACACTTGATCACACGGAACATGCTGCCAGTCTCCAGCAGTGGATTCGTAAAACTTCCGTGTGCAAAACATAATACTCAGGCATGTCCATGTTATCAAAGAGGCAAATACTTAATATAACGGACAAGAGCCGTCACAGGAATGTGTCAAACGGGACGCGGGACAGTTTGGCAGAGGACAGTCCCTTGAAATACCTGGTCACCCTGTGTCTATGTGAACATTTATACAGGTCTAAGACAAAGGCAACGGTCTGAAAATCAAGGTGTGGTGTACTCAATACACAAATCATTAAAACACAAAATAATAGAGGCAAGACAACCAATTATTCTCAAGTGTTTGCTTTTGCAATAAATATGTATTTCATAAATAAAGTGACAATGTACAATTTTACCAAATTGAGAGGAAAAAGTAAGAAACTACCTTCAGTAATATCCAATTCTCGAAAAAATGAAATGTGCAAACCTCATTTGTTTTTATAAATCAATCCAAAAACTATGATAAAAACAGGAAAGATAGACACTACATCCGCCATCTTGTTCATGTTGACTTTCTATAAAACCAACTTGTTTTCTTTAAAAGTAATCTATCTCTACATCTGTTTCATTCTATACTCTAAGCACACAGTGGAATGATTGTTTAGTGTTCTCTTTTAACTGCTGACCGAGCTGTCAGAAATTAAAAAGTTCAAGCAAAAATAACAACAAAAATGCTAAACATATGCACAAGAAAGTTTTCTGAATGTCATCTGACTGCATTATCAAACAAGTTAATGTCTGCTTAAAAAAACCTTGCAGCTATAAGATCTGTGATTCAACACAGAAAAGAAAATATTACATCTGTTTTTAATACAACATCCGACTTTAGATACACGATACTCTAAGATCCTAATGTTTTATCTAAAACATCAGAAAAAAAAATCATTTTTTTTACAATGTACAAATTGTCACCCGGCTATTTTCGAGATAATCGAGCTAATCAAGTAAATACATTTTTGTGAGTACAAAAAATTCCGTCATTCAGTCCTGTGAATTTTTTTTGTACCTTTTTTGTAAGATTTTCTGTTAAATATTGGTCACAAATTATTTATCGTATAAACATATGTATAAACTTAACGTCATCTTGTAAGATAAATCATGGTGGAGCAATACGTTATGTAACATTAACACACAGGGAAAACAAGACAAGTGTTATTAAAACAACCAAATAATTCAGTAGTGGAAAAACAACCCAACATAAAGTTCTACATCAATAACCCAAAATATCAACCTAAATGGAACCCCTTTATCAACTGTATATAAAATTCAAAGTATATAAAGTTCCATGTACAAAAAAACCGATTACAACTATAAAAACTGCTGCAAATTTAGTAACCAATGATTTATTTTGCGGCGGTGTTTCTGCAAATGTCGATAGCTGGGAAACTTACTGAGAAACAAGTGTAATACGTATAATATATGTAGATCAGGATTCTCTCTCTGGACTCTTCCTACACAATATAGTACTCAAACTAGCACTTTGTATTCATACAAGGATGCAGAACTCATTATTACCAACTACTCTTACCACATGTACAAGTCCAACTAGTACTTAAACATGTCAACTCGCGTTACATGCAACTCTTGTGCAGTACCCAGTAAAGTGCATGTACTACCTGTATTACTAGTTAGAGTACTACAAGCTTGTACTTTCTGTAGTATTCAAACTAGTACGTGAACATGTCAACTCGCGTTACATGCTACTCGCGTTACGTGCGTGTACTGCCTGTATTACTAGTTAGAGTACTACAAGCTTGTACTTTCTGTAGTATTCAAACTAGTATGTGAACATGTCAACTCGCGTTACATGCTACTCGCGTTACATGCAGTACCCAATGTGCTAATTTGAGTGCTACTGGCAAGACTTGTTATACTCAAACTAATACCTTTCTATACTACATCGGGAAAAAACCACACACGTGTAGCATCATGAATCCATCCGCCCCGTGCATGAGCTGTTGAGGGCGCATGTTTTAGGACCACCACCGATCAATAGGGCAATGCTATGACTTCACGTTCACCGTATTTTGCAATTGATTGATGGCAAACTGCCCTGTCACCAAGACACTGGGTTCATTTCCACCACTAGTGGGTTAGAATGTGCACGGAGCGGCGAACCTGAAGGTAATAGACTTCTGGTACTACTTATGAATACAATATCTCATACTACATGTATACAACTTCTGTACTTGACAAAATCCTGTTCTGTAAGATCACTCAGTTTTCCCAAGGCAAAAAAGGCAAACACATTACTTAAATGTTCATCATTTTCTTTTTAAGAGGAAGCTTTACAGTTCTCATTTCTTGCAGTTGAGCACAACACTTTGACATAACACTTTGACATTTCAAATTGAATATTTCATGCTGCATTCCTTTGTATACAAACATTACTTGGAAATACAACTTGCAAAAAATGAATAGCCACTTACGAAAACGAAAACGAAAACGAAAACAAAGCTTTGCCACAGTGGAAACTTTGCAGACAGGTTTACCATCTCTCAACTTGTACTTAAGAAGTACTCTCCCCATGCTTTTTGTGAGCTTAAAATGTACGGTAAAATCATTTAAAATAATGAGATATATTGTCAAAATAAACAGCTCTGGGCTCAAAATGTTCAGTTCACTCCAGACATATTACTAATTGTATACAATAGAACTTATGTAAAGTAAATTAACTTGTTTCGTTGATGTACATGAGTTAATCTGTGAGAAGTTTTACTAAGCGCATCGTTTTTGCTAAGCCACGTAAGAAGAGCAAACAACCACCAATAATAATATACAGACCTAAAACCTATTTCAAACAAATGATGTTCTTACACTGACGGAGACCTTGCCTGGTTCCATGCGGGCACGTTATAATATTCAAATGAAGGGAGTCACAACCTTATAAGCGCCAGCCTGAACAGTGGTCCCGAGCCTCGCTCTGACTCTGATAGACTGCTGTGTAAAACAAAACAATATGGCCACACCACCGTATCTGTTACATAGGTGAGTTATGGGCGATTCCTCTAGGCAAATCTATGCATAGAACAAAACAAACACAAAATGCCGATTTATTCTCCATATGTACGTCTGTGCATTCAATTTCATTACTCTTCCAAACGACCTTCATTTTTCAAAGATTTCAAAATAAAAAACAACATTGCAATAATTACATCTATGCCCTATATTTTGGTTACTTAACTGGGCTTAAGTAAAATCACGTAATATGGCAAATTCCCTGAGATAATTTAGTGTCAAATTTGAGAAGTAAAACCTGTCAACTACAACTACAACTACTGCACGTATTCATTTACAAGTTCCTTGTCTTGTGTGTGTGTGTGTGTGTGTGTGTGTGTGTGTTATCTGGAAAACTCAATTTACACTCTATAAAACTTATCATACAGGTAAGATGTACGCCCTCTATCACTTCTTCATAAAACAATGGCTGGGATTTCATTTCAGCCACATTTTTCTGACCAAAAATTTGTCATCTTTATTTCGTAGAGGCAAATTTGTTCCAATATTCAAAGTGGCATTCTCTGTCCACCAATGACCTTTTCAAAATTTGTTTGACAGTGGCAGGGAACTTTGACAAGAAGTGAACAAGAATACGACATGTGAATGCAGTGCTCTGACGAGCTTATCATTAAGACAATGACAAAGATGCACGGCCTTCAAGGATGCCACTGGTTATTCTCACAACTGATTCGAGTAAGTAAATTCATGGCATGTGACTGCTTTAATCTGATTGGTTAATCATACAGTCGATTGTGTGACCTGTGCATGATAAGGTGAATTTGATTGGTGCATGACTCGGTGAGATTCAATTCATGGCCTTTTGCACGTGACTGCTTTACTACGATTGGTTAATCACATGGTCAGTTGTGTGACCAGTGCATGACGAAGAATCTAATTGGTTTAATTCACGTACAATCACAGAGTCTGTGCATAACTTAGCGAGCAGACAAAAATCTCTCAAAGTTTCCTTCATAAGATATGTCCAAATCAAAATAAAATTACATTTTATCCTAAAAGACAACTGGGTTATTTTTGTTTCCACACAGACATCATTTATCCACTATTGTTCTTAAAATCTCTTGCATTTTAAAAGGATATAAAACAAATACAAAATTTGTAACCAACACTAGTTTTTTTTGCCATACTGAAATATACAAATATTGAGTGGCTCAGAGTGGAATGGGAGGAATATTATCGCGAAGCCGAGTGAAATGAAACAGTGCAAATTTTACCGCGCGATAATATTCCTCCCGTTCCATGAATTAAAGCCACTCAATATTTGCTTTATATAACTGACATATAGATCCTTGTCATTTGATGTATTTAAAAAAAAATGTGACATTTGACAACAATGCACAAAATTAATATCGATCGGATCACAACCTTTTGCACAGGTGCTCCTTTGTTTTAGCAGTGGCACTCTGCTGCTCAAAAACATTGGGAACAGGGATGATCCTAACTGTTGAATGGGAAATACTTTTCCCCATGGGGCGAATAGGACTTTTTGATCGCCGATGCGGACGGGAGTAATAGAGTGAATGTCACGTGATGCAAGTTCCACCAATAATAATAATATGTGGACTTATATAGCGCACGTATCCACCAACTAAGTGGTGCTCAAGGCGCATTATTACCCCTGCTCATAAATCATTCCTGAAACCATCTCAGCTCCCTGGGGAGTATACAGCTCAATTGCTGCCCTTACAGCGCATATAGGGCCGGGGCTAATCAACCAACTCTGCCCTGGGTGGAGAGAAGCAATTATGATTAAGTGTCTTGCTCAAGGACACAAGTGTCACGGCCTGGATTCGAACCCACATTCTGCTGCTAACACCGGAACTTGAATCCGGTAAGCTAGACCGCTCGGCCACGACACCCCAAATGACAAGGAGCTGTATGTCAGTTATATAATAACAAATAGGGAACCATGAGGCAATGTATAATGCAACAACCAAATAAAACAACAATAAATGTACCTACTTTCCGAGTATAAACTAAATGGGCAAACATGAAATGCAAGTTGTGGCAGAGGCTCTTGTCACTTTATAAAATAAGCCTGCACTGATACTCCCACTGATACATGTACGTATGTAAAATTATTGAAATAAGGCAAGTAATACAATGTCCGTGTTTTAAAGAGGGTCTGTTCTCAACACCTTGTACTATTAACCCTCCTACTATTGAGGCACTTGAGCTGAAAGTTGCTGTCGGGGCCAAAACCAGTCAACTGCCTGTTTTGACTGTTGACCCAAATGTGCACACAGGCATTTTTTACTGTCATTTTGACCATCCTGAACAATACCAGACAATGCTTTTACCAGTCAAAAACGGTCGACTCATTTTTACCTGTAAATGTACTTACTACATGTAAGGTTTGACACAGTGCCTGACTTAAGTGCAATAGATAGACCTTGGGAAGTATATCAACATTTTGACTGATTTTGACCCTTGTAGTAGGAGGGTTAATCTCCCAACATGCGTGCACTGATGACTGCATTCTATGAAGATCCAATTGTCCCCCTTGGAAATACACAGGACGATCTGTGTGTATGATAAAATTGACACAGGGGCCGCTTCACCGATTTGATTGGTCTACAAGGGATTTTTGATTATCCAATGGAATACACTTGAGATCAAGTCGTAGATTGGCCATATTTCTCTGTGGGGATGCGTGTCGTTTCACAGCATGCACTGTGTATTATACCGCGTCAACTACCTCGATCCCACTGTATTACATACTTGCCATTGGCAGCAGTGAATCACCATGGGTACGAGGGGGCGCTCAAATTTCTATATTAGGTAAAACTTGTAGCTTTGCATGGTGAGGAAGATAAGTAAAGTAAAGACAACTTGCGGTGACACCATGTGAAAATGAGTAGTAATTAGTTCTGAAAAGAATCTATATTATGTCGAACCTACGTGATCAATGCTGTAAGTTGGAGGCATTACAAACAACGCTATGACAGACCGCGCGCAGTACGCAGACAGATACGGCTAATATAGAGACTTGATCCCAAGTCTACCAATGGGAGAGCCGAGGACACGTTGTGGTGGCAATTGGGTCGGATACTATTCTATGAAATGTCTGCCGTTGCGTGACAAATCAAGGATGTTGATGTTAAGGTCACAGCCATGGAAATGGAAGGTGCTGTCAAAAGAATACAGACCCCTTTTAATGTTAATATATGAATTTGTCTAAGTTCGTTAACTAGATAGGCACTGTCTCAAAACATAACTGGGGTATCCGACTTCCTCAACAGCAACGTTATTGCTTTTATTTTAATTTTAATACTTCCTACTTACCATTCCCTCAATTACTTTGGCAATAAATGTACATGTACGTCATTTTCACTTCGACAAAATTTAAAAGACGGTATCTACAGAGTAATGAATTTCGCAGAACACAAGACTGCAAACCTTGGGAGTTTTTTTGGTGATAACCAGATATTCTATTTACTATAAAGCCTGCTTAAACGTGTACATGTAAAAAGTTGCAACAACTCACCAGTAGACAGGATAGGACTTACAGACCATGTGACTTGTTTACACTTTGCACAACCTTTCTCCACATAACATTGAGAAATGTATTTTCAGATGAATAAGATGTGAGATGTAATACTAAGAATTTATCTGCTGGTATCTTAAAATGTTACGGTTTCTTGTCATATACCAGTATATATTTTTTGCCCAGCACAGTTTGACCTTTGGGGCTCTTTTGTAAACATGTGATGTCATTGGTCACATCGTCTATAGCCTCTATATGCCTGCCCCCCCTTTTCATTATTCAATATGAATATTCAACACATGTGACACTATAAACATGACAATTAACATAAAATTTGCATAGTTGAAAGTTCACTAGGCAATTTAGTACACTAAATCTCCATCAAACTGTACACAGGATTTGCCTGCAAGTATTATTTTTTCCCGAGGTTTTTAGGATGGATGCTGGGGTGAGTGATGGTAATAACAGTATTTTCCCTTTGTTTTAAATTGTTAAATTGAATGAGAGATTTGAGTATCTCAAGTAACTGGAGAATGATGGATACAATCTTGTCAATATGCTGTATTAAACGTTCATTATTCAACGCAATCACGCACTTCTTGGACAAATGTTTGGCCTTACATTTGACAAAAGGCTGGTGTATCCTTTTGTAAGTACATTTTGCGACACACGTGCACATTTAATCCTGAATTCGTTACCAATAAGTTTTAAGTGGTGTTCGGTACAGTTTGACTTTCTGAAATTTCTTTAAAAAAAAAATAAATATAGCCTGCCATAGGTTGTCTATACTTTTTCATCACCAACTAAATACTGCAAACACAAGAGCCTCAAATCAATTTGTAAAAAGAAAAACTTACAAAACAAAAATGAAAATACAGATTAACCTTCGGCACATCAAAACTTTTAAATAGTCACCCAGTAATGAAATAACACACAAGTCTTCTTGAGCCCGGTGAATGTAAGCTACATATACAGATACGAACAAACCCAAAATGCACAAATAATTAATCGAATCAGTGTTTAGTTAAACTACGCTTTGATTGCCGGTTGCGGGACAACAAGAAACTACGACGACAACAAAATGAAGATTCGCAGCACAATCTTTCTACAGTTTTTTATTCTCCCCCTCGACGGCTGTCTGTGAAAAATGCACATCAACAACGACGAATGCAGCATTGTTTATCGTTTTATAATCAGTCTTTTAAAATGTGGGGCAGGCGATGAAAAAACACATGGCCATCCCCGAAACGCTTTTCCCGCCTAGAAGGTAAATTCAGTTTGTAGTAGTGATTGCAAGGTTACTCAGTCTGAAGAACGGTTAAATAACACACCAAAAATGTTTCCAATGAGTGCATATACATGTATCTGTCTCATACGGTGACTTGAATGTTGTCCCACTCAATTCATCGTGCTGAATATTTACTCCTCCACAACGTAGTCAAAACAAAAGTCTTCATCAGAAGAGTACAAGGGGCTTAAATACCCAATTAAGTGGGCTTCATTCTTACAGCGCTTTCGTTATCTTTTTGGCTGGGTTGACCAAGGCACAACATTAAAAAAGTGCTCTGTTGACTAGGGTTATTAAGAAACTGTCAC
>CBDFIV010000006.1:0-17175 GCA_965248225.1 Nitrospirales bacterium | reverse complement strand
ACACTACAGTGATACCATATGTACTGGTATTTTTAAGGAGAGAGTATCTCTTTAATTAGAAATCAACTGTCAACAAAATTGGCGGAAATAGGCAAAATCACTTATTTTTAATGTTAGCTGTAGAGAAACAGATGCAAATGATCAAATTAATCTCTTAGGAGTCATAGTTGTATTCATAGTTGCATTCTGTACATTATGTGAAAATTTGAGCCCTTTGATATATTTAAGTTACGATTCATGGTAAGCGCAGTAATTTAGTTGATAAAATGGAATGAATCATCATTTTCCCATCCTATTCATTCAATGACTTACCGTTGTAAATAATTGCTGTCTAAAAGACAAAACAAAAACATGGGCTGCATCAAGACGAACAGCCAATGCAACAGATCCGATCGATATCCCTGTTCATCATTCTGAAAGCTAATGAGAGACTTTGAGACACAGGTGGCAGCAGACTTATCGGTTCCTTTCTCATTGTTGACGTTATTCTGAGACGTTAAAGTCTGCTGTCATGTAGCGTATCACATGTCTCTCGGTGAGTCTGACAATCAGATCTATGGGTCCATCAGGTCTATTGGTCTTTTTAGGTGTTCGAGCTACAGCGCGAAACACCTATTGTTATTGTTCGGTTTTTTTTTTTTTTTAGGTGTTCGAGCTACAGCGCGAAACACCTATTGTTATTGTTCGGTTTTTTTTTTTTTTTTTTTTTTTTTTTTTCTTCTCCTTCTTCTTCTTCCTCTTCGGCCGATAGATTGTCGACAAAAAAACACATACTTGCAAACTTCACACGAACTTGAAACTTGGCATGTACTTAGAACATAACAAGTAGAAGAAACACGCATTGTGACGTCATGATGAGGTCATCAGATATCGAATTACACTAAATCAAAGTTTAATATTTAAAAAAAATCATATCTCATGAACCGCAAAAGATATTTTTACAATCCTTACATCATCTTAAAGATATTTCACGATGTGACATTTCGTGCACAGACATGACCCCAATATGACCTCTCCTTCCGGTCGAAACCGGAAGTTGAATATTTCAAAAAATCATATCTCATGAACCACAACAGATATTTTCACAATATTTGCAGCATCCTAAACATCTTGAATTATGTGACATTTCGTTCACAGATCTGACCCCAATTTGACCTCTCCTTCCCGTCTAAACCGGAAGTTGAATATTTCAAAACATCATATCTTATGAACCACAAAAGATATTTTCACAATCTTAACACCATATTATAGATCTATAATTATATTACATTTCATACACAGACATGACCCTAATCTGACCTCTCCTTCCGGTCGAAAACCAAAGTTTCCTATACGTGTATGAACAGCATTTTCATGCGTATACGCATAGAGCTGTATGAGGCATCGTGTACTGGAAGCCTATGTCGTGTACGTGACAATAAGCCTTTTCGCTATTGTGACTGCGCATGCGCAAAAGTGTCTTGCCAACGGCTTTTTGGAGATAAACAAAGCCAACTCGTAATCGTATTTGTGTGTAGGCCTATGGCAATTCATCTTTTCTCGCACTGGTTTTGAGGCCTCTAATTCTCAGAAAGTCTTTCAGTGCTCGTACATTCCAATGCTGTATCTCTTCTAATGAGACATCAGACGTATTTTCATCCATTGGGGGCAAACAATTATGAAATATTAAACGTTTTTCTACGGTTAAATCGGGTCGAATATCGCGGTATTTCAATGCACGGCATATGCGTGTCTAATAGCAACGTGTCTTGTTTATCTCCCGTGACCTTTGACAAATGACTCACAATTGCACTGCGCGCTGAGATCGCGAAAAGGCTTATTCAACCCACACAAAACACGATCACCTGTCACTTGCCAGTAAAATGGCAGCTTGTGCGTCGGTAAACTGCACAAACGGACAATTCCGTGGATGTAGAAGGACATTCCATGTGTAAGTCTTTCATTTGTTGGTATATGTTTGTAATTTTATAAGTGGAATATAAGGTTGAAAAAATTGAGATTTGTCAGTAACGTTAAAACTTTGAAATGAGTAAAATGCTGTTAACATTTTGTCAAATACAAGATTTCTTTTGATACCCATGACAATAATGTTTAATTTTCTCAAACATTTTCCACTACTCATGAAGAAGTAAACACCAACGAATTAATACTAGTCTTCGTTTGCTTCTTCTATAAGGAATGTGTCCACTTGGACGATCAGTATTTCTTTAAAAAATTGCATAATTTGGAGAAGCTCTTAATAAAATTTGTAATCAATATTCTTGAAAGACCAATAAATATGAAAGATGGTTAAACTTTTTGCAAAAAGTACTTTAACGTTAGACAGTATTGTTTTTAGTGCCGTGACTGTTATATGTTGCAAGTTACTGAAAGAATGCTAACGTTAGATTTACATACAATAGCCTACAACCAGCAATTCTGTATCCAAATATGACAGATATCACAGAGTTTCCTTTATAAAATGATAGAGGACACACTTAAGGGGGGGAAAGTGTAGTCAAGTGAGGATTGGAAACAATATTTTTGTAGATTTTGAGCAATGAATATGTATCATATAATTATGATACGCTGGATTTCAATCCTTTTCTTTACAAAAGAAAATAACCTCACCCCTCAGCCTTAAATGCCTGTTGCGGCATATTTGATACATTGAATAGCCCCCTCTTGTGGCTGTTTGCAAACCAGTGAGCATCCCTTGTACCCATGGTAGCTTTTTCAATACGGCGTTAGCACATAGAAATTGATGCAGTTTCATACGCTGAAAAGAAGACGAAATTCCACATTGAAGGTGAGTACATATAACAACAGAATTATAATTTTATATAAAAGTGTTATCTAACTATCATCTAGGCCAAATTTGGGGTCGATTGTAGTTTTACTCTTTTTAATTTCCGTTTTTGAAATCAGTGTATCTTATTTGATACAAGTCAAAGAGCAAACGTGGCATGAATTTGTGTACGTCATGCATACATGTACATGTACACGTACACGTACACGTCCACACACACGTACACTGAATGCGTTTGTCATGTTTGTTTACATGTAACGCGTCGTCATGCCCAAACAGTGTGTGTCCATTTCATGGTTTTGCTGATCATGATTTTAGTGCAAGATCTTGAAGTACTAATTCATTAAATTCAAAATAATATTATTTAAAATTAAAGGACAATTCCAATCCATTTTTTCTTTCCTTTTTAATTTTAGAAATAGAGTCAGAACCATCATGCTTATCTTTTTTTTTTCCCAGACCTACATAAAACTTACATTTCTGTTTCTTTCTCAATTCTTTTCAGAACTAACAGTTTGCTGCATCTGTGATCTAGTAATATCGTGACCTCGCGTTACTTTCCCAAATATGTCTGGGAAGATAACAGTGAAAGATGTGCTTGACTTCCTTGACAACGGAGATGAAAGTGATGTCGATATGTTGTCTGAAAGTGACGATGATGATTCAGATCTTACCCTTCCTGGTGGGAATGCTCCACGTGATGGTGAACTAGACATTGACGATGAATTGTCCAATTCATCTGATAGTGATAGCAATTCATCTGACGACCTCCCTTTAGCTACATTTCAGCGGAAATCCCTCACTCCATCGACTAGTTATTCGTGGCAGTCCGTTCCCTTCATCGCCCCAGATGATGTTCAATTTCATGGCAACACTGATGTTCATTAGGATTTTCATAATAGCAAAATGAAGCTACATAGTATACATGTATACATGTACATGTACATCCACATCCACATGTACATGTACATGTACATCCAATAGAATCACATGAATAACTTGTATTTGCAAACAGCCACATCAGACGTGAGTGTTTCCCCAAGTCATGGTGTGGGAACCATTCCAAGATTTAATACTTGATTCTAAGAAACGATTGCCTCGACCGCCCAATGTATGATACAGTGCCTAACGTCTAATTGGAAATGCGAAATATTAAATTTTGATATTTTTTTACATTAAAAGGATCCCCTTGAAGTCATGTAATCATATTTCATATTTTTCATTTGAGTTTGTCTACCTTTGGGTTGTACAGGGTTAATAATTAACAGCATTTTACTCATTTCAAAGTTTTAAAGTACTTTTCCATTTTATTGGTCTTTCAAGAATATTGATTACAAGTTTTGAGAGCTTCTCCAAATTATGCCATTTTATTTAAAACATCTAAAAAAATATTGTTATTTTCAAGATTAAAAACAATTTTACAACATTAAACAAAATCGTATGTCAACAACCGCAAGAGGTAAATTCACAATTTTTGCACCATTGTACAATCATACTGTTTTGTTTATTCTCTGATTAGAATCTTTATTGGTCTTCTGACCTGGGCCTATATCCAGTAATGTGTTCTTGAAACATTGATGTTATATTGGACTGTTTCATTAACATTGTTTGCGTGTGTCTTTATGATTTTGTTTTATCCTGGGTTCTTATTGTCCATTCATGTCTAAATTATCTGCAGGCTCAGGGCAGTCCGTGTCATTCCCTTCGAAGGCCTTAATCAACCGTTCTCGATCTACATTGGACACTCTTGCGTAGCGACCACGAGAAATGGCATTCTATACGGAAAAGTTTATGCGTTTATAGTTGTAGTGTTATAGTTGTATGGTAAAAAGACCGATAAGCCATATATACAGTGTACGAGAAACGCACATGACTAAAGAAAACAAAATTAAGTGTGAATTAAAGTAAAGATATGAAACGCATTCGATTGTCTGGTACAATTAATCTATTTATTTGCATTTGTTTCTCGTATTTTGCGAAATTAATTATCGTTATATACGAAAATTAAAATAACATTTTCGTGAAAATCTCCAGTCGAACCAACTCTGCTAAATTGGATGACGAATGTGCATTACTAAAAAGAACGACGTATATGCTCTATTGAATATAATGCTAAATGAATGCGCATGCCTGAAAATGAAATTTAATTAATTCTTAATTGGAAACTCTGTAGCAACTGGAGAGGCAACATCGCTTTATAATGTATGAAAGTGACATTGGCTGCTTGTTTGCCGAAATTGACCGGGAAAACCTATATTAACTTAAATGATACCTTTGGGAGACATTCACATGGGCTTGTGCACAAACAAAACCATTATCGTAACTTCTAACCATCACCCTCCCCAAACTTTGTAAATATAGGTCTTGAAACATATTAAGTAAGACAAAAAGAATTATGTTTGACACACTTACCAATCCATTGCTTGTTTCAGCTGACACTAATGACTCGGGCTCAGACGTCACGAAACCAGAATACAAACAATCGGTACGGACTGCTACACTGAATTCTCCACCATCTCTAATCTCAATCATTTTGAAGTCCGGGCTGATATTTTTTTTTTTTGCATCGTCGTGGTGGAGGGTCATGTGAACTGTTTCGCCAAATGCGTCAACCGAAAGCTGCAGGGAGTCTGCAGGAATTGCCTCGGTACTGATTGTAAAGGTGCGATCTTGAGTAATCACTTCAGGGTACACGATCTCGTAAGCAGGTGCTGCCACAAATGAAACAAGCAGAAATGAAATCATTTTTACACCATGAATTCTGGACTCATCAGGCCTAAACGTGCTACTACATTATGTCAAACCTCTCCCAAAAATACAGATTCAAACTTCGTTATTTTAATTGATGTTATTTAACAATGGGAAGAGAATACTCAAAATCGTTATCGTGTACTTAATTATTTGATTTAATTTTGCCCTTACACCGACTTGTGTATAGCACTGTATACTCAGTGCTTTCCGAGCGTCTGTGAAAAAAAAATTCACATGCGACTCTGGCGGGATTCGAACCCACGACCTCCTACTTAATAATGCAGACGTCTTAACCTCTCGACCACCGAGCTTGCCCGATGACGATAGAACGGCTAGAATCCTATTAGGTAATCCTTAATTAGGTAATTACCGCTAATTAATCTCATTAGAGCTTTTGCCATTGAAAAACACATTTAAAAAAAAGTATGCATAAGTCTGGGGGTTTAGTTTGATGGAATGTTAATTTTTGTTGTAAATATATATATTTTAAATGTTCACCAATTCGAGAAGGTGCAGACACATTGCGATAAGATCTCTACTGTTCTAGGCAAACATCTCTTGTGGAGATTCAATCCACAATAGTTGGGCCCGTCCCAAGTACATGTAAAGTGTTGTAGTTATGCTTACAGTTAGGCCTGTCCCAACTACAGTTTGGGGCGTGATAGAGTTATTTAGCGACGCTGCTGTATCAGTTGGGTTTTGAGCATTCTTTCAAGGTTGTACGGAAGATGGCCGTCCAATTTACTCAGTAAATGTATTGTGATTCTTGTTGCCGCTGGTGTCACTTTTTTATGAAAAAGGTCGTTTTATGGCCGGGGTTGGTGGCCCATTATGTTGACGTGTCATTAGTCGGTTTTAGTCAGTTCGTCCTGTGTTTGGTAACCAGCTCCGTTCAAATTAATACGTTATGAAATTAGCATTACTTGATAATGTAATATATACATATATTACGTGTGTCTAAGTATGATAAGTAAATAATTCCAAAGTTTTGTACAACTCACCATCTTCATGGTTTTCAACTCCGAAAAAGCGTTGTAGCTCCGGAGTTTCAAGACGCTGCGAATAGCCCGGTGTTATTGTAATAGAATCCTGTTTAAGAATACAAATGAGAAAAATTCAATTTCTTTCAACAAAATATAGGCATGTACGTATAGTAAGTCAGCGGTTAGTTGAGGCAGACAGAGGAGTAGATAAACTATTTTAAGTATTCCAGTAAACAAGGTAACACGAAGTGGTATGCGAATGAGTGTCAGTAAAAAATATATATATTTAAAAAACATGAGCTCCACTCATGAGACCTTTACAATATATGATAAGAAAACTTTATCATTTTCTAATGTTATTGGTTCTAGTCATTGAAAGGCGAGCGTGTAAGGGGCCGTCCAAAGTTGTCATAATTGTCAATGTAGTACAGAGAGTACTATACTTTTCAAGACCCCCTCCCCTCAAAGTAGTACTTATCAACATTTAATTTTACGCGAATTAAATTTTGTCCCTGATTATAAATATCAATAGATTTTAAAGTAGTACGCAGCCCTAATCAAACACTATGCTACCTACCAACTGGAACATTGCTACAGCCCAGCTAGTTCTATGAACTTCTTCCTTCGTATGCACTGCGTCAGAGTTCTACCGATGAAACCTCATTTCCCGCCCGTACATTCAATATGTTGAATAAAATATTGCATTTCGCCACCATTTACCTTTCTGTTTTCGCCCGTTAAAGAACACTTTATGTTTCTATGTTATCTCACGATGATCACCTACAATTTCACCTGAAAACGGGGATATTTCCCCGCATGTGCATTTCCATATGTTGCATGTGTGCGAATATATACGATGAATCCTGAAATTCGCATTGTGCAAACTTTCTATATATCTGACAGCTGCAGAAATTATCTGAGAAATCCTCTGTTTACGTGGTTTATGGGAATAAAAAAATAATCTTTTCTTAATTATACAAAATGTTCTGTATGTAATTTAAATAATTCTTAATAAATTTCTCCATAATTTTCCTAGAATACGTAACAAAAGTAAACTTTTTGACCGACCACCTTTCTCTTCCATTGATTTTATGCAAATTATAAAAAAAAACACTTCCCACAATTCCTTGCGCGCACAATTGCGATAAGGCTTATAAAATGATGCATTTCCCCACCATTTACCTTCTGTTTTCGCCCGTTAAAGAACACTTTATGTTTCTATGTTATCTCACGATGGTCACCTAATATTTTACCTGAAAATGCTTCGGTGGCCAACGTTCATGCACACATACAGGCGGTTGTCAGACATGTATACAGTTTCATGTGTTGCATGTGTGCGAATATATACGACGAATCCTGAAATGCGCATTGTGCAAACTTTATACATGTCTGACAGCAGTATGTATGCAGGTAAAATATTAGGCAATGAAGGGTTCGGCGACCATCGCGAGATAACATAGAAACATAGAAAAAGTGTTCTTTAAAGGGTGAAAATGGGAAGGGGAATTGTGGGAAAATGCATCATTTTATTCAACATATTGAATGTACGGGGGAAAATGAGTTTTCATCGCGATGACCCTGACGTAGAATATAACATAATACTACAAATGCGACAAATGCAATAGGACACTTTAAACTTAACGTTCTCGCCGAAACGGCCACAGCAAATACCACCAGCGAAACAAGACAAAACATGATGGTGAGGATACGAAGGCATGCGACTGTAGCACCAAGTTGGTTTTCATACACCTTTAATAGACAAAGTTCCAGTGGGAATTGTGTATTCATCAATCATATTAACCTTCAGATCTAATAGACTTTATAAGACATAACAAAACAAATAGAAAACACTTAAAATACCAATTAGAGACTAGATTAGTTGGAATTGTATATTGATTAATCACTTTAACCTCGAGCTCTAATAAAAAATAATACAAAACAAAACAATTCGAACACACTTGAATTACTTATCTGTTTCGAGAAGGTCAGTATGAAATAGATCAGTGGGCCCATTTCCGAGGATCTTTCTATTTTGCATGAATTAATTATTTAAAAATACCATTCTGTTAATTTTTATTTTATATTAAAAACATCAAACTTTAAACATGATCTTGACAAAATCACTTCCCTAGTGGCCTTCATAATTTGTTAGGACTCTAATTTTGAAATTTGTTTGCAGTTGCTTCACATTTTGCTTGAAATACCAATTAACTTACAGAGATAATTACCTGTCTCGAGAAGATCAGTATGAAATAGATCGTTTTGTTTTTCTAAAGGTCTTTATATTTTTGGTGACTACAACCTTGAAAAATATTGCGGGTTGCATTAATTTTTTATTTAATTACCATTTCTATTAAAAAAACTTGTTGCAATCATCTAGCCTTTGACTTTTGTAATAGCTGTCATCAAACTTTAAACTTGATCTTGAAATAACACTTCTCTCGTGGCCTTCTCAATTTGTTAGGACTCTAATCTTGAAAATGTATTAACTTAGATATTTAGGCCTATACCCGTCTCGAGAAGGTCAGTATGAAATAGATCGTTGAAATAGATCCGACAAAACAGGGACTGGAGGAAACCTGCATGTAAACACTTCCCTAGTGGCCTTCTCACTTGTTAGCACTTTAATCTTGAACAAAATATTGCTGCTTGCTTGACAGTTGGCTTCAAATACCAATGACCAGAGGTACTTGTCTTTCTCGAGCAGGTCAGTGGACCAATTATTTCCGAAGGTGTTTTCTATTTTTTTGACTACAATACTGACAACACTAATCTGTTAATTACCATTTCTATTAACCCTGCGAGGCCATTTGTGTTTATCTATACTGCTCTATGTTCCGACACCCCTATGTTCCGACAACCCGCACTTAAGATTGTGTTAGCCCTAGACTGGTGCGTTGGTGCCAGAGACCAGCATATGTTTAGGTTTATAACCCATCGTGATCTACAGGGTCACGCTGTTATTTTGCAGGCCCGGAATTCATTTACAGCCCTGTTTTCAGAATCCTGGCCCTATAACTTGTATTGTCAGTTTCAGCACTACTTACAAAGTTAAGGTCTCTTTAAGACATAGAGTTATGACAATTTAAATGTGTTGTGAAAACAAGGCTGTTGTGATGAGAAGTACCCAAAACCCCATCTGATCTTCTTTGTGTTTTCAAAAAGAGGAGGATGAGGGCCTTTAATTTGTTATTTATTTATTTTTTGCTAAGATGGCTGCCAAGCATTTAAATTGAAAATGGCAACCAACTTTTCAGTTCAAAATGACCGGC
Source organism: Nitrospirales bacterium (assembly GCA_965248225.1). GTDB lineage: Bacteria > Nitrospirota > Nitrospiria > Nitrospirales > UBA8639 > Nitrospira_E. The sequence continues at coordinate 7,381 of CBDFIV010000006.1, read as the reverse complement.
AGCTTTTTATTTATAGCTATGCTACATTTATCACAGTACTGTGTGATATGATAAACAAAATATTGTGGATAGTGGTCACTCAATCCCACATGTATGGTGTTGGAACATATGCGTGTCGACACATAGGGGTATCGGAACATAGGCTGAGTAGTCGGAACATAGGGGTGTCGGAACATAGGTTGAGCAGTCGGAACATAGGGGTGTCGGAATATAGGTTGAGCAGTCGGAACATAGGGGTGTCGGAACATAGGTTGAGCAGTCGGAACATAGGGGTGTCGGAACATAGGTTGAGCAGTCGGTACATAGGGGTGTCGGAACATAGGGGGGTCGGAACATAGGTTGAGCAGTCGGAACATATGGGTGTCGGAACATAGATGTGTAACCATTTATACGCCTGCGTCCATACCGTACTGCATTGTGCTGCCACATTGAAAACGCGTATACGGCCTTCATACTGTGGATATAATACTTTTTCCAAAGGTTGTAGCCAGTCTAACATCTAAGAATAGCCTTGATGTCTAGTTTACAAAAAACTTGCTTGTACACCCTCCAAATACAATACAGGCGCCCCAAAGTAAGGGTGGTGAACTCTAGCAAAAACTCAACGTTCCAATGCACGCCCATCCGCGAACCCCCCCCCCCCCCCCCCCCCCCCCCCCCGCTGATGGGTCATTCACACACACTGGCTGCCAACCTAGTAGGCCATACGGGCTAAAATGTACCTTTTCATCCCGTTCCGACCCCCGTGGGTCTAAGAGAACTCCGCGGTTTTTAATATAGTTATTGCTGGGGATTACGATTCCGAAAAGTTCTCCACAAAAACGCCAGTCAAATTTGAGTAATTAACGACCAAAGATTGCACTAAATAATCGACAGCGATCGAGTACTATTTACGGTTGTGATACGTTGGCTCTTTACATTTTGTTTGGAATACCTACGCGCCTACACCATGTGATCCAAATTCGCCAATCACAACCTAGGTCATAGGTTATATATGACGATGAAAACAATCATGGCGGCGCCCATGCCTCGGTCGAGTGAGGAAGACTCTGCGATAAATCCGAAGTGTTTTGTTCACTTAAAATCTGTTAGTCCAGCTGAGAAAGCACAATTTGTCACAAATGTGCGATGGTCAAAGATTGTAGAGTGCTCAAAAAAATGGATCAATCTTTTTGGAAATGAAAAATAACTCGCAGAGAAGTTGGTAAGCCTAGACCTGCTTGAACTTTCGTACGAGGAAGACGCGTGACAAGCAGCCAGACATCGGGTTCCACGCTACGTGTTACCGTCGGTATATTGATTCCAAACGTCTGACTGCAGCGGAAAAGCATTGTAAGGAGGTTACACCGTTTGAGAAAACACATTCACCTCCTAAAAAAACCCGTCTTAGAGTTAGAGTGAAGTCAGCCTCGTCATCGGGGTCACTATCATCAGTATCATCATGGGTCCCGTATTGCCGGCCAATAATGTATTATAATATGCAAGAAGGTTGATTTACTAATAAACGTGTGAGGGATAAACTCCGACAGGCTGAAAGTGAAGATGCAGGTAAGCAGTACTGAAATGAATTAATCTGTTTCCCTAGATTATTGTCTAGATTTTGTCGATGGTTTCTTGTTTTTAGGTGGCAGGGGTTGGTCATTGGGGGAAGGCCTTGTATTGTGCTACTGCTAGGCCAAGAAGAATATAGTTTATAAGAGGTTGGTTGGGGTTAGCTGTGTAAATATCATTCATAATCATAGATCTTGGTCACGTCCCTTAAAAAAGCTACAACGGACCAGGCGTTAAAATTGGCAAACATTGTCAACGTTTTTTTGTTGAATGTTTTAAATGTAGCCTACAAAATAATTTTCCCAAAAAAATATTTGCAAAATTCTAACACGTGGTCTGTTGTAGCTCTTAGGTCTCAGTAACGTGACCAAGACGGCAAGAGGTACAATTATTGCAGCTAGGTTGGGGGTAAAAATGTTCCTGATCCATTCCTGTTTAGCAATCCTATAGCTCAATTGTAGGCCTATAAAAGCATAATCTTCATAAAGTTGAGAAGGCAATTCAACATGGAGAAGAAGATAGTGCAGTGCAATATTCCTGAGGGTTTTTTGTTGTCTTTTTTCCGCGGTTTTTGAATGCGTTTTTGGTTTACCGTTTCAATGATTGTTACTTAAAATTGAGTTTTGAATCATTAGACTGAATACAATTAATAATCTCCCCCCTTTTTTATTCCTTGACATACTGAATGGGTACAGGATTACACACACCACACTAAATGATATTGATAACTAGTAATTATTCTATCATTACAACAAATACTTCAATACTTTTTAATTGAAGGTATGCTTCGAAAGGCAGCAGAGGCCAAGAAGGATGAAGATGTCCTCATCCATATACGAGATAAAGATTGCGTGTCTCTTGAAGATCGTTATCATGCATCTTGTTACAAGAACTACACTCGATTTCTCACAAGAAAGAAGAGGCAGACTGAAGAGTGAATTTAATTTTAAGTAAACAAAAAAATATGGTTGATCTTTCTTCTGCCCCTTTCACCATAATTGGAATGTTCTTTGTAAAGAATGGTCTCATACAGTAGTTTCATTCAAAGTTGTGACTGATTTGATGTTCCTTTTTTCTTTAACTCATCCGTATAACGATGAGAGTGCCCCAACACGTTAAATGTGTATCTTTCTAAAGAAGAGCGTAGTTGTTCCGCCCAATTGTACTACTGTAGAATCACCCCAACAATAGTTGGGCCCAGTCCCAACTTCAGTGTTACAGGTTGGGATGGCCTGTAATTAATTGTTTGCCAATTCAATTCTTCTGATTTAAGTTTTGTTTAATTTTAGGTTTTAGGTCCATGTTTATATTTGGAGTAACTTATAAATAGGCTAAAGCATATTCTATTGTATCTTACCCTAAATGTCTTCCGATATGATGCATGATAGTACGATAGAGCGCTACAAGGACGGATACAAAGTTTTCTGCGAGGCTGTTGTTCAGCAGAGATTAATTGCAAATCAGGAGGTGTCGAGGATGTCCAAACTTACCCAGCTCCTAATCAAGCTGATAAACAAACAGGAAGAGCCACATATGTCAGTGTGCGCGTCCTTTTTCTATGTAAAAACACGTTATTCAGATGGGCGTATAAGTAGGTCATCTCACTTTTGTGTTTTCACGAAGAGACATACCTTTGACTAATTACTATGGCAATTAGCCAATATTTTAAAATAAATTAGTTAGTCAGTGGAGAGGTTAAACTTTTACAGAATCATATGAGGGGTCTTAAACTGCAAACCGTGGCTTTATTGCAGATTTGCAGTTTTAAGCTAAGCACAGTGTAAACATAAATCTCAATCACGCCTTTTGACATATGTGGCTCTTCTTGAAAACGGTGATGAACTGTTTGAGATAGTGCTTGTAAAACTTTGTATTAGCAAAAGATTACTGTATTGTGTTACATGTAAAACATTGACAAATGTTTTTTGACCTTAAACAGCCACTGAAAGAAGAATCAGTAAACACTACAGTGATACCATATGTACTGGTATTTTTAAGGAGAGAGTATCTCTTTAATTAGAAATCAACTGTCAACAAAATTGGCGGAAATAGGCAAAATCACTTATTTTTAATGTTAGCTGTAGAGAAACAGATGCAAATGATCAAATTAATCTCTTAGGAGTCATAGTTGTATTCATAGTTGCATTCTGTACATTATGTGAAAATTTGAGCCCTTTGATATATTTAAGTTACGATTCATGGTAAGCGCAGTAATTTAGTTGATAAAATGGAATGAATCATCATTTTCCCATCCTATTCATTCAATGACTTACCGTTGTATACTTGTAAACAACTCTGTTGGCTAAGCATTCAGTGAATTTGAGAAGACACGGTTGTTTAGTTTTTGAGAAATACGGTCTTAAACATGGCCTAAACCACACAATAGGCGTTTTTGGCAAACTTTGTCTATTGTGCAAATTTGACTGGATATTTTTGGGAGAACTTTTAATATAGTGTTTAATATGTCTACAACTAACTATATATACCTTTAAAAAGTAAACCCACAGGGGTTGGAACGAAACCCATTTTCCAGGCATCTTTTCATTTATCCCATATGGCCTATAAAGGCTTTTTACAACACCAAGGTTTGTAGGAAACAGCTGCATTTGATTTTGTGAGAAATTGTGTTTACACATTCATTATAGTAATACATCAAAATTGTTATGTATCAGTTACTGGCAATGCTGTTAGCTACATATTAAGGTTACATATTAAGGTACTTCAGTCAGTGGTGCAGCCATGATTTTCAGAGTGGGGGGAATTTGGGGGGGGGGGGTTATTTCTACCCTCTCAAACACCGCTTAAAACAATTTATTTTCTTAAGTTTTTGAATTTACCGACAGACTATTTTGCCAACAAGTGGGGGCGGCCGTCCCCCCCCCCCCTCTTAGGCTATGCCACTGACGTGTATATTGTACACATATATTACTTCAGTGTATATTGTCTTAATTGATAATCAAAATTACTGATATATTAATAAATCTGGGTTAACATATAAAACTTCAACTTTAAAAAATTACCCAGAGTACAATAGAAATTCATAAAACTAAGCTAGTCATGACAGTAATATTGTTCTAGTACCAAAGGCATCTATATTAATGATTGTCATGGAAATCAATGTATTTTGCCAGATTAAGTTACACTAATATTTCGTTTTTAGTAATTTTGGGGATACCTACATGCTGCATTCGAAGCTAATCATGATGAGCAATATTGTAACAATATTTAATCAAGTGCAATAGATCAACACAGAAGGCACAGTAATTCCGGGGGTTTATAAAGTTTCTAAATGACAAGTTGATATTGTTCTTGAACCTCCTACCAATCCCCATGTCAGCGCTATTACTGACAGTTTTGCATCATCCCACTGGATCAAACAATCAATAGCTTGGGAGGACTAGACAGAAACAGAATGGTATGTGAGAGAGACATAGCCAGTGCGTTTAGTAAGAAGCCAGTTCAGCTTCTAGATTGTTGTGGTTTATAATCCTAGCTACACCCATGAATCTTGCCAAATATTGTTTAATTCTACACATTAAACTAAACACATATATAACGTTTTTAAAATGTTACTTTAAATCACAAATTAATAAAGATAACTTTCCAACTCTGTTGCCTTCACATATAGTACTTTGAATAAGTAAAGTTAACATAGATAGAGTATATCTGGTAACTTGTTAAATTATACTGAATACTAGCTGTTAAAAAGTAAATTTCCCGAAGTTAAATGAACGTATCACTCAGTGTACACAAAAACCTCACCCGATATAGCTTTTTAAAACAGAAATGATTACCGGGATCATAAAAGTGACACTGATGTGACCATAAATTGAGTTAACTTTTGTTTGATAATTATTTGACAATTCTAGGAGTCGCCAACGTACGCATGCCATCAAAGTGTTTGTGAAAATGATCTTTAAATATCTGTTAAACACCTCTGCATAAAATATTTTAGGATACAAATATGTTAAATATTTTTATGGACCTGCTGATCTTCTGTTATTCTCATTGGCTGAACAATATTTTTGGAGTGATGTAATGTCTACCAATCTATATAAGTCCATGTTTTTTAACATTTGTTTATAAAGAGCAATTGTGAACAATAGCCCAACAGACATTAACTAGGCCAATGAACAGAATGAAATATAGAGTTAAACTGAAGGCTCTTAATAAGAGCTCTGATGGGCCAATCAATGGTTCACTACAACTCAGAAATGCTTGGCAAAAGAACACAAAACAAAGACAAAAAAACCCAAATGTTGGCCCATTCAGAGACCTAACATTTAAAATTAAATTACTTGGTTTGGAGTTTGTTCCTCTTCCATTTGATTCCATCCATTTGGGATTATGCATCATAATATTGAATGATTTGTTATAATAGTGCTTATTCCGAATGACAAAACAAAAGGTTTGTGTGCGTGCATACGTCTTATGACTTGACTCCAAAGTGAGTCTTGATTAAGTACATGAGCCAAATGGCTCAGGTGTGTCCAGATTGTTCTAACATTTTTCACAATAAAAGTACATGCACTATGATCCAGTTTCATTAAGTTTGGCTCAGTTAGATATCAGCATTATAACATGATGTCATTTTTATATTCATCTTACTTGACTTTTGTTGATATGCAGGCCCTCCCAAAATGTGTTTTGTATTAAACGTGAAGGTTTCTTGGTGTAAACTCTGTGAACCATTTTCAGCCGATTCCATAGTATGCAGCTTTTCACATGAAGTGATGCTCATGCAGTGTATTAGTACAAGCCATGAATTGTTACGATTCATTGGTAATCCATTAAGTAAATAATTCTTTACTTTTGTAAAGAAACACAAGACAGGGATAGTACCTGCTAAATCAGTCAGTGTAAATAACATGTTTTTACTTTTGAATCCTGTTTCCCCTCAGAGTTGGCTAAGTAAAAATTCATGACCGTACAAAAATACAACAACAAGTACTTGTAAACAAATATTCTTTAAAAAAATACATAATTTTCATCAAGTGAAACAAAAAATACCACTGAAGTTCTGCCCTCAACAGAGTTGGATAAGTAAGATAACTAACAAACACAAAATATCTTTGAAAATATCTTAAAATTGATCTACAAAAATATTATCAGTATAATGAGATCTATACATATTTCAGTATATCGGAGTCGTTGCATATGGGGAGTTAATACTTCGTTTAAGAATGGAATGGATTCCGTGCGACCCGAGTAGGTACAGGGTCTTCTTCATTGACCTGTAAATAAGATATAAATGGTGACAATAAAAAATGGTCTCCTTACACTTTTGAGACACATTTTGTATGGAACCGATACACATCCATATTCTGTGATTATTTGCAGGGTGGATTTGAGTTGGTAATATAAATTTTCTAGGTCAATTTCGGCAAATGAGCAGCCAATTTAACCACTGTGCAATTCTATTTCGCGCGAAATTGAATGCTGCTGAAAATGGTCATTAAATTTCGTTTTATGACTAGGCAAAAGTACTGTTGCGTCATTCGATTTAACAAAATAACCATGCAATTTAACAATTCAACAAAACAGCATTCAAATTCGCAGGAGCTTTTCGAGGCGTGTGTTTGGTCATTCAAATTAATTATTAGGCAGGCATTTCTGTCATTTGTGTAATCAAAAAACGCTCTGTTAAACTTTTGTTAAATGCATAAATACGGTTCACTTATTGGCACAGGAGTCACTTTGCCGATGTACTTCGAAGACGAGCTTTCGCTACAGTTTTATACGCATATTTCTAGAAATGACAGCTCGTGGTCGCTACGCCAGAGTGTCCCAGGTAGATCGAGAAAGGTTGATTGAGGCCTTCGAGGGAAAT
>CBDFIV010000005.1:0-11013 GCA_965248225.1 Nitrospirales bacterium | reverse complement strand
AAATACAGTAATTTATGTACAGTATGTATCAAAATGAATTTATGGTGGGTCACTTATTTTGTGAAATTTTAAAGTATCTGTTTTCCTTTTTAAAAGGAACTTATCAATGTTCCAATGAAATAAAACATTTCTGGAATTTGCTGATAAAACATGGGTGATACACACAGTGTACATGTATATGTACATGTACATGTATGCTTATGTGGTATCAATCTTCCATAGAAATACATGTTTTTTTTTAAATCAACAATTTCCATTTCAGATTTAGGAAATAGCACTCTTTCCTAAGTTTCACATTGGAATGAATACAGATAATATGAATACATTTTCATTATTTTGTTGTTGGTTTAATGTTTATCTTGATTCAAAGAAAAGAGAGGAAACTAAGTAATTTTACCAACAGACAGTAACCAATACTGGGTACTGTAAGACGATACCTTCCCTTAGTTTAAAACATATTTGTTTACTGTACATGTATGTTTGATTGCTTTTAAGAACATACATGTAGAGTTAGTTAATTTAAAGAGGTGATTTTTCTTTTTATATATTATTTTGTTTCCTTTTAAAATCCAAGGCAAGCTTTGTACTGGTGCATTTAAAAAGAAGATTTATTTATAAGATTTATATTTCTGAGTAATATAAGCAGCAGCACTATCAATTGGGTCTTAAACATTTATCCTTTAAGCACTCTAACACTTAGGTTTCCACTGTGATCTTATCAGCTCAATCATAATCACATTCTTGCAATGCTGACTAAAATCTTTTCCTGTAGCATTTTCTCAATCCCCATTTAAATGATCCTTAACAGATACATATTTTGAATATTTTGATTCAAAGGGGGCCAGAACTGAAAGAGGGAATTTCTTGAAAGAATTGTTAAGGGAGTGCAGGCCGCTGTAGACTTCAGGAAAGAAAATAAGAATGTGTTGTCGTTATTGCTGTGTTAGATGGTAATTGTTACTTCATTATTTATTAACGCATGTCTGCAAACCCACCATCTATACATACTGTGTCTTTGATTTGTCATTAGACAAATACATTTATTTATAGTGGAGTCCATTAAGTAAATATTATGAGCAAAAAGACAACAAGGCTTCCTGAGATTCCCGAAAAGTAACAATCTCATGATATATTTTTATAAACAATAATTTCCTCAATCCTGAAATTGGACTACATGTATGTGTTGGAATTAAGAATTACTTTGAAAAACTAAAGTAAAACAATGCTGCCAAGATTGCTACAACTTGTTTGTTCAGTCTCAAGCAAAATATTTTGAATCATGTAAAGTTAATATATACAGTTTATACATTTTGTGTAAACAGGGATCCATTTTGTTCAAGGAAGGGCCTGGTTTTTCCAAGAATTGGTGCAGTAATAAAAACACTGCCTAGCATGACATACATGTAGGCTCAACTTCTCTGAAACAAACTCACCTGTAGAGAGTTACATGAGTACATCAAAGAAATCAGCCAGTGGGTCTAGTCAGATACTGATCTTGTCATGTCTCTTGTGGGAATCTTAATGTGTAATGCCGAAGATTTATCAGTGTAGACTTCAATTTAATGCCCTGATCGATGAATACATTCAAAATATAAACATGTGCAGTAAATAAGTTGTTCTGATCTTTTAGGTGTTTGGGTTATAGGCCCAAACACCTTGATATGGTTCAGGGTATTTTCTTCTTCTCACAGAGACTTGTTGAGAGACAAAAACATAGTTGCAGAGTTCACAGAACTTTAAAACTTAACACATACTGACATAGTTAGACTTTAACATGTATTTTTTGAGGTGAAGCTTGCGGGTAGCACCATGTGGTAGAGGACGGTCAGCACAGACTGACCGAAATATCGGGACACCTTCTCAACCTCAACAGTTCTTTTCAGAACTACCACATGGTGCTACTGCAAGCTTCACCTCATCATCTGAAGACACCATGGAAAGCTACCAAAATCATACTTTTTTTAAATTTTTTAAATTTATTTATTTATTTTTTAATGCAAGTTCGCCCCAAACAAGGCTAAAAGCCACTCATGATAAGCGGCTACAAATGGTGGCTATAAATGGCAATGATGCTTGTGTACATGTATTTCAGCAAGACTCATTCTCCGATAGTTTCTCTCCACCCTGGGTTAAAGGGAATGTACAATATTAGTGTTTGGTAACACATGTTTATTTCAACTCTCTAGTTGTATTTTATGCACAGCGCACTAGCTACAACTCAACAAATTTGATTGGTCAATAAGTGAGTTTGATTGACAGCTGACAATTGGCCAATTTGTGTACACATCACCGAAGAGGCCTTGCATGAATTGAATTAAAAAAGTTAATTTGAAGTCTTTCCTAACTTGACGTGATTTTATTACATTTGCAATAATTGTACGTACATGTGTCTCGATAATAAATGCCTGTAGGCAGGTCAAATGCAACCAGAGTTCATGTACATGAACACCTTAGAATGTTCAAACCTTCGGTAAATTCTGCCCAGTGAAACTTTAACCAGAACCTAACATGGACAGCCTTCTCCTACATGTACTTAGAATATCTTCATTGTCTCCAAATCATACAATTTATCAAAATAATTTGTACATCAAACACAATGTTTATTTTAAAGATAAACGTGTGCTTTTCGTAGTGCTGTACATCCATGTGTAATTTTGGAACCAGCCCTTTAAAAAAATGGGGGAAAAACCGAATTTTCCACTGTGCAGCCACACTCGAAAATTCCTTGCGCGATGCATGCCTAACACAGAGCAAAACAACAACAATTATTTTATTTGTTCACGACCATTATACTTTACTTACAAAAATAATAACAAAAATAATATAACGAAAAGAACAGAATTAAGATAAACCTTGGGTGATATTGATTTTTTTTCTCCACGATATATTGTCAAACATATCATCGTGATTTTAACAGTATTGTGATTTCTTTTTCATTCACGCATGATAGTTAGAGCCTTTCCTTGCGTGGCGGTGGATTAAGAGAAAAGTCAGGAATCTAGACCCTGTATACTGGCCTCTTTTGTGATCTGACAGTCAGCTAACCACTCAAGTAGTTCGCTTTTGTTTCTCACTTTCGAAAGCTGAAAAGACTACATTTGTTTCCATGTACATATAATTTATGACTCGCAACCGCGATTATGTTTTAATGACAATAAACTTTTGTAATTGCAATCTGCTTATATCTTGATAACTTGAAAAGGTTCTTGATATCGTAATCGATTAAAAACAAAAGGTATTGCGATATTTGACATTATCACATTATCGCCGAAGCTTAATTGAGAATTTATTATTTTAATGAATTTTATGAAATAAAACAATGTACCTGAAACCTTATTATAAACATGGCAGATCATTAAATAAGCATTCATCAAAGACTGGCATTCGGTTTGTGAAGTGTTACATGTTACATCAGATTTTGAAAAGTGGTATTTGGGTACCCAAACCGGTAAAAAGGAATCCAAGTACCGTCGCAGGCCTAGCTTTTCGTGAGCTAGTTTACATTTTGACCAATATTTGACCTTGATATAAAAAACAGCTGGTGCCCAAGTGTAGTATCATTATATGTACATGTTAGACCTTACCATCAGTGAATCTTGACTTCAAGATTAGACATACAATGTATGTACATGTACATGTACATGTACATGTACAACAAGTACATGTACATGTATGCGCATCAGCAATTATAACATACTAGTACATGTATACATGTATGTACACGTGTAGTACATTATAACATCATGAACATCATGACGAGAGTGCATCTTTAAGTATCGCATGTTTCCCTGACAACATTTCTCAGACAATTGATATTTAAAGCCCCTGGACAACATTGGTAAGACCGAAAAACAAAAATGTTCACAGATTTACACGGTATAAAGATAATGATGGTAGAAAGCTTTCCTTGAAATATTTCTGCCAGATGTGTTATCGTTTTCGAATACATGTAATTAGTGAAATAAGATCCAGTAATGAGTTTTCGTCTCGTGAGACGAAAACTCCGGCCATTAGAATGAATACAAAAATGCTGAATGTATTTTTACTGTTTTTCTCGTAAAAGAAATAACGAAATGAGCTGAAATTTTCATAGGTTGGTTTTATTACATATCTCTTGATTCTTGTAAAGTATGGAAGCATTTACAGACACTTTACCAATGTTGTGCATGGGCTTTAACTCAACAAATAAACCTTGATAAACAAATAAATAAACAATATTTGAACAATCTGGTCATGATGGACATACACGTGTAGACATAGCCATTATGGCATTTCCTTATTCATTCCCAAACTTATTTGAAGAAGAAAATATATTATTCACAATCTGTGATGTTAAGTTTAAAAAATACATTTGAATTTTGTTTATGTTCATTGTACAAAGATGAAGACAAATTGTTATTCCACAGACTGTCCATACCTTATCATCATACTGTTATTCCTAATTTGCTTCACAAATTTATTTCATGGTTATAATTTGCTCAACGTCAAATATTTGCATTCTTTTTCTTTATTTTTTTTCAATACACAGACTGTATGCATTGAACCATTATGTGGGTTTGGTATTTTGCTGAAAATATATACAGCAAACATTTGTTTTTGCTTGATGCTTAAACTTCCCAAAGTTTAAATATTAGCTTTCTTCTTTCGTTTGTTAATTAAGGTATTTATTAAGGCATTACTGGAGATGTGTATTTAGATTTTGGCTTAGTTATTTTAGTCAATTTTGGTTAACAAGCTGTTCATATTTGTGGCATGTGAGTCGAAATACATTTGAACCTGATATTTAATCCGTCTCTAGACTTATTACCATGTGTCATTGATCTGTGTGATACATGTATCTACCATAATTATGTTTTCTACATTACTTAATTATATACTCTTCAAAAAAAGAAACGCAAAACCACATCAAAAAAAGAAACGCAAAACCACATATTGGTGACATTGGGAAGATAATTTTAATTGCTGTATGGTAGGTCCGAGAATATCTAAGGAGGTGTCAAGCAGTTCTTAACTCACACACGCTATTGACTGTAGGTGACCAGGACCTTTGACCTGTGACCTGTCATACAGCAATTAAAATTATCTTCCCAATGTCACCAATATGTGGTTTTGCGTTTCTTTTTTTGAATGTGGTTTTGCGTTTATTTTTTTGAAGAGTATACTTAAAATTCATTCCTGGATCATTGTCAACTTTCTGGTAAGTACAAGTACAGTATGTGTGCCCCAGCATTCTGTTATGTACTCATAGTTTACTATCTCTGCTTTCACAGTTTACCCATTTATACTCCAGGATGAAGAGAAGCAAATTCATCATGGTTAATTGTCTTGTCACAACTGCCATGGCTAGAATTTGAACCTGCATTCAGATGACTTAACCAGAACTCAAGTCCACTGCACTACAAGTACAACGCTTGTCCACCTTAATTATAGAACTTTCAGTTAATTTTTTATTTGTTAGGTGTTTGGGTTAGTGCCCAAACACGTCTTGATATTGTTGGTGTTGTTTTTTTAAGGTGTTTGGGGTATAGTGCCCAAACACCTTGATATTGTTCGGGATTTCTTTTTTTTTTAGGTGTTGATATTGTTTTTGTTTTTTTCTCATTTTTGTTTCTTTCTTTCTTCTTTTTCTTCTTCTTATTCTTCTTATTCTTATCATGTAATAAACCACAAGGGAAACTGACTGGGTACATTTTAGATAAGTTTTGGATGAACAAAGAAAATTTACTAGACCTCCGGATTGACTTGCCTTGCCGGTCCTTTACCAACTGAGCTAACTAGCCCTATATTGGCGGTCTCCCTATTTTGTCAATATCTTTGTTCGGGGGCGCCAGTCAGAAGTCATGAAACCAAATAGAGCTAGTTAGCTCAGTTGGTAGAGCACTGGCACGTCAATCCCGAGGTCGCAGGGTCAAGTCCCGCTCTAGTAAATTTTCTTTGTTCATCCAAACTTATCTTCTTATTCTTCTTCTTCTACTTCTTCTTCTTCTTCTTCTTCTTCTCACAGAGACTTGTCCAGAGACAAAAACATAGTTGCAGAGTTCACACCAAATATTTGGTTTCATGACTTATGACTGGCGCCCCCTCGAACAAAGATATTGACAAAATAGGGAGACCGCCAACATATAGGGCTAGTTAGCTCAGTTGGTAGAGGACCGGCACGTCAATCCGGAGGTCGCAGGTTCAAGTCCTGCTCTCGTAAATTTTTGTTGTTTATCCAAAACTTATCTTCTTATTCTTCTTCTTCTTCTTCTTCTCCGAACAGAGACTTTTCCAGAGACAAAAAACATAGTTGCAGAATTCACAGAACATTAAAACTTAACAATAACACATAGTTAGACCTTAACATGTTAGTTCCAGGTAAAGTTGTGATGTCATGGTGAGGCCATCAGATATCGAATTACACTAAATCAAAGTTTAATATTTAAAAACCACAAAAGATTTTTTCACAATCTTTGCATCATCTTAAAGATATTTAATTACATGTATGTGACATTTCGTTCACAGACATGACCCCAATCTGACCTCTCCTTCCGGTCGAAACCAGAAGTTTAATACATGTATTTAAAAAATCATATCTCATGAACCACAGAAGATATTTTCACAATCTTTGCATCGTCTTAAAGATCTTGAACTTTGTAACATTTCGTTCACAGACATGACCCTAATCTGACCTCTCCTTCCGGTTGAAAACGGAAGTTTAATATTTCAAAAAATCATATCTCATGAACCACAGAAGATATTTTCACAATCTTTGCATCATCTTAAAGATCTTGAACTATCTTATCGTAAAAAATATATTTGATGATGTCATCACAGATCAGAGCGCTCCCTAGCAGCAGTATTTAAAAGGGAATATTTTCATATCTCAGAAATTATCGAATACAATTTCATCACATTTAGTACGATGCTAATTTTTAAGACATCCAATGTATTTTTTAACAACTTCAGGTGATGACGTCATCACACATGATGCACAGCCAAAATACATGTACCTCTAGTTTAAGTTTGGATAATTGTCCTCTTGAGGGCAGTTTTAATAAAGTAAATATTTATTTCCAACTAGATAGTTAATTTATTTGTTATTATTGATTTGTCACCCCTACATTCACTTCACCATGATCGAGTTGTTTGGAAAAAATGCATATTGTATAGACAGTATAATTGCTGTAAATGTATCATAGACATTTTGCTATGATAAAAATCGTCTCCTTGTCAAACTGGTTTTACTCTCATTTCCTCTTGTCTCAGCTTGTTGACTCCATATCTTCCGGGGAGACTAGAAGGGAATATCCCCCTCTCTCTCTCTCTCTCCCTCTCTCCCTCAAGAGTTTATCACTCTACACTTTAAATGATGATTCATTGATTTCATTTCTGGCCTTTGCTCTATGTTTTAATGTCAAAAAAGTGCATTTCTATACAGTCAGATAATTCAATAATTTACAAATTCTATAATTTACAAAGCATTAAATTATGTATTTTTTATGTTTTGCAATTTGTTTTAATATTTTGAGGGACCTTATTCTGTTTTATCTTTGAACAAATATCTTTGAAAGACTAGGTGAAAAAAAACCTATAATGGACGAAGCTATCCAATGCCACAGGTGTTACTGATTTTATGCTTTATTACACTTATACAGCAAGTACATTGTAGTTGCAACTTTGTGCAGCTTTGGAGCTCATTTGCCAATGTGGTTAGATGTGAACTATGCTGTATCCTGATTCAAACCCTGTCCTCTCAATAAGGATAACAATATACTGGTTACCCTAATTGGGAAACATTTGGGTGACAAATGACACCTACTCTACTTAGACTGACAAATTATGCATGGTACATGCAGACCCTAGAGGTCATGATGCATCAATTGAGGAATGTAGGTCAGTGAAATAAGGATGGCACTAAATATTCTGAGATCTCGTATACTTTCATAGCCATCTGCACGTAGGCCTACATGTATACATGCATGTATGTAGGCTAGCCTGGGAATCTCACCTCTTCATTCATGGTTATTCAACGTACAGTTAAAAGGCTAGGTGAAAGAATCACTCAAGAGTTCAAAACATCCATCACGCTAGAACATTTTAGCACCGTTAACCCCCCCCCCCCCCATTTATAAAAGGAAGTATATGAACATAATAAGAAAACATACAGTGTTCCTTTCTAGTTTGTGCTTTAAGAATGCTCATCGCCATGGATACAACATGATTAACAACTCCTTCTACAGATTCTCACTACAAGTGCTCTGTTCCTTTTTTCAAAATATTTGCAAATGTCCTAACATCTAAATCATAAAGCCTTACCTCACAAATAAAATGAATAAAACGTGTCATTTTAATTTATTTTATTTTGTCATTTAATGTGATTTGTACACTTTAATTTTTATTTTGTCTTTGTCTATGGGGAAATTATTGTTAACAAGATAAGTTACCCAATCATGATAGGGTTTTCGATAGCATGTAAACATAGGAAGTACACGTACATGTAGGTTATGACTAGGTTAAGTAAAATATGTAGGGTTGATATGAGGTTTGTGGGAATGATGTCAGCACTATTGGGCAAATTATGTTTTGGGAGGTGGCATTCTGTGTGTAGAAACATTATAGGGAGTTTGAGACGTGACTCTTGAGCACGCAACATTATGGGAGAAGTTGGGTATGAAAAGTCGTAAAGGGTAAATAAAGGTTTGTTGTCATTGCTGGGCCTTGTTGATGGACATTGCGAAGAATTGGAGACGTTTGAATGGAAATAATAGAAGTGCCAGACGGTGCCACGTCACGATACGCGCACATGCGGTGGGTGTAGGTTCGGGTAATGTAACGGCATGGGCGATGGCCGCGGCATGGCATAAACGATCTTGCGCGGGAAATACAACGTTTAGAACCGGGGAACCCCAATGCATCAGCGAACACTTGCGGCAAACACAAAAGAGAGTGTATTGGGAAGAGTTTTCTTTACTTAATTCTACATTAGAATGAATGCATTTTCAGTTATTTCTTGTCAGTGACACTTGTACCGTAATAAGCTGAAACTTTTACAGGTTGGTTGTTCTTTCCTTGATTCAAAGAGAGTAAGCATACTGCTAGAATCAGTATTGCCAACATCACCAACCCTAACTCCCTTAGACAACAAAGGCAGTTGTTGGATTTTGAAGGATTTTTATTGTTCAGTTAACAATGCTTAGGGAGTTAGGGTTAAATAGGAGTTAGGGTTAAATAGCAGTCATCTTACATTGTAGATTTCTAATGCATAAGTTTAGATGAAAATAAAAATAAAAATGAGGCACATTTGTCTTAAATTTGTAGACTGTTAACTTAAATTTTTTATCTTTTTCACAGTAATTCTGAATTGGTAGTCAGGGAACCATACAAATATGGATTAATTTTCATTTTATGATAAGGTTCATTAACCCTCCTACTGACAGACTATTTGAAACCATTCAAAATTTCCACTTTCAAAAATGCCCATTGGTTTTGTACACACATGGTTGTATTGGTAAGTTAGTTAATTACACAGCCAGAGTTCCCATAGAACATTTTCCTAATATATCAGATTGTATGATTGGAATGAGTAGCACGGAATGAGTACAAAGAAAATAAAGCACGGACCATTGTATTTACAATGAATGTTTTCATTAGTGAAGATTTTGTGATTTTTATTAGTTACAAGTTGAATAAAGGTAATTGGTTATTTATAACAAAGCAATACAAGGAAATATCCATTTTATACATGAAATTGTTATCTTGTGTTTTTGTATCTTATGTTAAATTTACACTTTTCTGTTGTTTCAATTCTCAAGTAAATAATTAAATTGTCCTGGATAAGAAACAAAGCGACTTCATTATGAGCATGTATATCTTGATAGTAATTGTCTAGTTTCTGTCATTCAGTTTTCCATACTTCCTGATTTAAAATATAGAAAAATGATTTCAAAACTAAGAAGTTAGAAATTCACTTCATATACATGAACTGTATACCATAAAATCTCATCAATTTCTGTACAATTTATGTGTGTATGATAACTTAATGTGTGCAAGGTCATGTTTTTTTCATTTGTGAGTACATATTATACAAACATAGTCGCATTGTGTGGTGAATTTGCAGCTAGCTTCACCAAGTGGTCATGAAGCATGTATTTTTGTGAACTGGATTTAGAGAAGCAATATCTTAAATTGTCTTGCTCAAGGATACAAGTACATTTTGAATACCCAGTTAACATGTAAGTCAGTCAGACATGTACCACTCCACAAATCAAATTGAGCAATGTTTGATTGCCGATTACATACATTATCCCCCCCCCCCCCCCCACACAGAACACTTGGTCACTGTGCTCAAGTCAGTTGGCCATGACACAAATCAATCTTTAAAACTTCCAGCTGTGAGATTTAACAATCAGTCTGAATCCAGAGAATGAGAGTAGGGATCTAGCCAGACAGTTGTCATTCGGCAATTTCAGCGGTTGAGAGGTTATGACATCTGCGTTAGCAAGCATGAGGTCATGGGTTGGAGTCTTACAGGACTCATCTGTAGAATACAATGCTGAGCTACTTTTAGTGATGGGCAAAAATCATATAAATTGTTCGATATCCTCTGTTGCAAGAATTCCATTGCGGTAAATTGCGGTAATAATGCAAATTGTAGTATCCGCTGTTAGACTGTACGTATCGACCGCTCGTTGTCGTACTGTTGCCATCAAGCAAGCTTTGTGGTTGAGATGTTAAGAAGTCTCCACTAGTTACTGGGAGGTTGTGGGTTTCAGTCCTCCCCGAGACACCTGTGGATTTTTGTCCACAGACACTCATACATGTACATGTAATGACTGGTATGTAGTGCTGAGCTTGATCATTCTTCCTGGTGGCGCAAGAATTCCATCAATTAAGGAGAGGATTTTGCTTTGTGGTTTTTATGCTCCACACATGGTTGTAATATTTGTGATAATGGTGACATTGACATTGAGACTATGGTGAAAGTGCACAAAACAATTAACCTTTGAGCTGGTATCATAAATGATTCAAATT
>CBDFIV010000004.1:0-6081 GCA_965248225.1 Nitrospirales bacterium | reverse complement strand
GGCGGGAAATTGTGGAACTAGGATCCTTGGAGTGCGGAGTGAGGAGTGTGTGCTCAATGAACTGATTCAGTTGTTAACAAGCACAGGGGGAGGGAGGGTGGTTGACTTAAAATGTAGGAGATCCCTCAGTCTGGGGTGGGTTGTGGACTTTGGATACTGTAGAAGATCCTTCAGTCCGTAGTAGGGGTCGCCAAATATCACTGATGTAGAAACTGATGTCCCGTGGAACAGTGTTATGCTTGAAGATCTCGATGGCCTCTCTGAATTCCAATTGTTTCAGCTCACACAAAAAAAGAAAATTAAAAATGCTGATGCGTGGGTTTGAGGTGAAGCGTGCGCAGACCAGAAACCGGAGACTTGTTTTGGTTGGGCCTAAACATTCAGGAAGAGGATTGGTTTTGAAAATAACCAAAATTAATCAGATTTTAATTTCAAACCTATTTGGTGTAATTCTGATTATGATAATAATTTTCCCATGAGATAATGTTTGTATGAGGTGCTGTAATCTTTAAGAAAAATGTAATAATTTCCAGTTCAAATTAAACAATGAATACAACACATCTTAATACATTATCACTATATCTCTTAAAAGGCATTTTAACTGACTTAAATACTTTCCCAGGTTGGTTGTTTTATGTGCATGCATATTCTTGATTCAAATAGAGTATTAAAGCATACTTGAAGAAACAGTTTTGCCAACATTCCCAATGCTGTCCCTTCCCTTTAGCAAAGAAGGGATGGCTGTGAGGAAAACAAAAAGAGCGGAAAAAAACTAAAAAACCCAACATATGCTGTACAATCTGTGTTCCTTTCTCTATGACTGTACAATGTCCTACTACAGCAATTCACAGAAAGAATACTTGTAAACAATCTCTGTAGGCCAGAATGTCACAATGTCTGCCTGTGGCATTCAACTATCTAAAGAGGGCGCTGTCACTTGACACTATTAATCTTCACAAAGAGTTAGTGAGGCTTACATATTGAGTCGAACACCGGGACTGTTCATATTTACAGTTATGGGTTACTGGTTGCTGGAGTGGTTTATTGTTTACCATGACCTGAAGGACTGTGAGTTTGAACCACAATCATAACTAGTTATTTGTCCTTGGTCTGAGGCTTTCTAGGATATTCCATATATTTACTATTGTGTTATTTATTTGACCTCAACAAAACAAATACAACCAAAACTACAGAGCCAAGCAAACAGCTAGAAGTACATGAGACAAATTACAGAAAGCACAAAATACACCAAGTTATAATACAAACTATATAATGATAGAAGTGCAACGTACTAGATGAGAAAAATGAACATGATGGAAATGATGATGAGAATGAGTAAAAGGGAACATTCAGATTATGGGAACTTGGTCAATCTGAGGAAGGACAAACATAACAGACCAAAAAAACTACAGTATTGGAACAACAATGTTACACAGGTCAAGGACAACCAAGGTCAACTCAATTACTGTTGCTCGGAAGCATGTTATCGCGTACATAAAACAAGAAGGAAGTCAATAACCTTTGTTATACATGTATGTAGGTTGAAGAATGTTCAGGAAGTACAAATTACCACATTCTGCTGATGTTACAGGTATCCGTTACCCCATGGTTACCCTAAGCCATAACTGAAATAAATTTCAAACAGAATAAACATATTTTCATCCAGAAATTATGGAAAGTAAACTCACGGTATAATCCCTTTTGAATATGTACAAAATCCTTCCCTCTCAACATTCCCAGAGGGTGATTATGAAGGACTCGGATCTGTTTACAACTCTTTTTAAGATTGCTATTCGCAGTACCTGCTGAGGGCAACAGAACACTTGAATCACAGACTCATTTAATATATCATGTGGTTAAAATCTCAACTGTCACTTAAGTCTCACTGACAATGACGAGAGCAGGGTTAGTCCAAACGTAGAGAAGACCTACATGTATAGACGGTTCTTATCGTACTCGATCCACAATCTCACTCGCCGATAGTTAAGATTGAAAGCACATGGTGTTACCGCAAATCGAACCAATAAATATACTCCGTCATAACATGCAAAAGCCTCAATACTTTATTGTGTCATTCACAAGAAAATAGTGAAAAATGCATTCCAGAGGACAAAAATGCAAAAAAAAAGTGATTAATTGTACTTAATTGACAGCACCTTAGATGGAAATACGTCAAGGGATGATTGATACCATCATTAACATTACACCGAGTAAGTTTTATGTCAATCTGTGATCATTTATGTTTTTCTAGAATACCAATATTGTATAGCATCAGGTCCATGCATCAGCATTTTAAAATTAACAATTCTTTTGGGGGCTATGAAAGAATGTCCAATTGCAGCCAAAATTGCTGGATTGATTGGAATTCTGCCACACGGTGTTTGAAACAACATTTTCACAGAGGGGTATGAACGTTTGACTGACTTGTGAGGTCAGGTTCCAATACACATGTGTCACGTATTTCACTTGTTGGCAAATTTAAAAAAAAAAAGTGTGTCACTGCACCGATTTTGAAGCAGACCTATGACCAGAAACCGGACACTTTGGGGGAGGGGGGGGGGGGGGGGGATTAAGCATTATGGCTCATGAATAATGTATACATGCAACCAATTACTGTTGAGTAGTTGGCTGGATAGATGGAATATGAGTTGAAGGTGCATGCAAGCAATCTGAATAGACTTCTCAAATTTGTACTGATTGTAATGTTAGCATCAGCTTGATTACTTGCAATAAGTCAGTCATGCGTTGATGTCGTTTTTCATTAAGAATCTCTCAATTGATGAACCAAGGCGAAAAAAAGCAATTCAAAAATTGTATGAATTTGTAGGCTACATGTCTATGAACACAGAACATGCATCAAATAGTTTTGTTTCTTTAGTTGTGATGTTGGTTTTCATTTTTATTTGTTTATTCATTAGGTTCTTTTGAAATGTGTAGGTTTTTCACATTTCTCAGGATTTTTCCTGATTTCAGGATGTTTTTTATAAATCTCCTTCTGCCTCAGTATTTTCTTGAAAGAAGAGAAGTAGCCACAAAGGAAAGAAAGAAGTAGCCAGTATTATGTCGTAAACCTCTGGTTTCTTGTTTGAAGGCATGTAACTCCTCCAAAATTAAACATCCAGGAGGTTCAGGGGGGCTTTGTCCTCTAGACCAAAGGGAGACCGAGGCCCGCTATCCATTTTTCAGGATTTTTTAAATTTTGTCAAATCACACCCCTGTCGTTGACAATATACATGTACATCACATACATCGCAAATAAGGCAAGGTGTGTTCAATTAATAATTTCAACAGCGAAGACAAGTAGATATTAACACAACATTGTGCACGCGTCTGCATGCTGATGCATTTGTATGAAATGCACATCACATAAAATATGTCCTTTCGTGTGTACAAGTTGTCATAAAGGTGTGGCTCAGTACCCAATGTCATTGTTAATGTCAATTGTTGGCATAGCTTAATAATAACATTTGCTTAACACGTTCTACTCATATAGCTGTCAGCAGAACAAGACAAAGTGTCATACATGTATGTCATTCAGAGTTGGATAATAAATCCTGATGTCCTTCTCAAACACTGCATCTTCCTGTCCCCAGGTCAAGGTCCAATGACATGGTTTCCCTTACCCCTTCTCTCCAGGGTAATACAAGGGTTCTTTCCAGGGTCTTTCCAGGATTGTTCCGGGGTCTCAAGAATGGACAGGAAACTTTGTAGCTCTTTTCGAGGGCATGAACGAAATCTATATATATCTAACTTTGTATTCTAACTTTGTGTGTTTGATCTACCGGTATATTCTTTTTAGAAATCATTGTAAATGTATACATGTATCAGGGCCACCTTGGAAAGCAGTGTTACTCACTGAATGGTGCTACCCTGAATAAAGAAAGCTTAAATAAATAAATAAGTAAAAGGTTGTTGGTTTTGAAAATCAAATTCAGACAGTTTTCTTGACCCCTCTTAACCTGGCAACATTTCCTGTTACTCAGATTTTATTCCTCTAAATCAGACACATCATCCAATATTAACCCCCCCCCCCCCCTGTATTTTTAAAAACCATTCTTCTGTCATACTTTTGAGGGAGCAAATTATACAAGAGTTAAAGTGTACGTGCAATTCAACTGTTAACTAAACATAACATTTCAGACCAGGACAGTGTTTCCACTTTCAAGGAAATATATTTGTCACCAAATGTTCCATTGTTGGTCATGTTGGAAAAACTGCTTCAACAAGTATCAGAAAACAAGTTATACATTGAACAACGAACCTGTGAAAATTTAAGTTTATTACCTCCGTCGGACGGAGGTTATGTAATCACCCCTGTGTGTGGGGGTGTTTGTGGACCTGAGAACAAAAGATGTCCAACCAATGTAGGATCTGGATTGAGACATTATGTGGACTTACCACATGTTCACCCAATGTAGGATCTTGATTGAGACGTTATGTGGACTTACCACATGTTCACCCAATGTAGGATCTTGATTGAGACGTTATGTGGACTTACCACATGTTCACCCAATGTAGGATCTTGATTGAGACGTTATGTGGACTTACCACATGTCCACCCAATGTAGGATCTTGATTGAGACGTTATGTGGACTTACCACGTGTCCAGCCAATGTAGGATCTTGATTGAGACGTTATGTGGACTTAACACATGTTCACCCAATGTAGGATCTTGATTGAGACGTTATGTGGACGTACCACATGTCCAGCCAATGTAGGATCTTGATTGAGACGTTATGTGGACTTACCACATGTTCACCCAATGTAGGATCTTGATTGAGACGTTATGTGGACTTACCACATGTTCACCCAATGTAGGATCTTGATTGAGACGTTATGTGGACGTACCACATGTCCAGCCAATGTAGGATCTTGATTGAGACGTTATGTGGACTTACCACATGTTCACCCAATGTAGGATCTTGATTGAGACGTTATGTGGACTTACCACATGTTCACCCAATGTAGGATCTTGATTGAGACGTTATGTGGACTTACCACATGTTCACCCAATGTAGGATCTTGATTGAGACGTTATGTGGACTTACCACATGTTCACCCAATGTAGGATCTTGATTGAGACGTTATGTGGACTTACCACATGTTCACCCAATGTAGGATCTTGATTGAGACGTTATGTGGACTTACCACATGTTCACCCAATGTAGGATCTTGATTGAGACGTTATGTGGACTTACCACATGTTCACCCAATGTAGGATCTTGATTGAGACGTTATGTGGACTTACCACATGTTCACCCAATGTAGGATCTTGATTGAGACGTTATGTGGACTTAACACATGTTCACCCAATGTAGGATCTTGATTGAGACGTTATGTGGACGTACCACATGTTCACCCAATGTAGGATCTTGATTGAGACGTTATGTGGACTTAACACATGTCCAGCCAATGTAGGATCTTGATTGAGACGTTATGTGGACTTAACACATGTCCAGCCAATGTAGGATCTTGATTGAGACGTTATGTGGACTTACCACATGTCCACCCAATGTAGGATCTTGATTGAGACGTTATGTGGACTTACCACATGTCCACCCAATGTAGGATCTTGATTGAGACGTTATGTGGACTTACCACATGTCCACCCAATGTAGGATATTGATTGAGACGTTATGTGGACTTACCACATGTCCACCCAATGTAGGATCTTGATTGAGACGTTATGTGGACTTACCACATGTCCACCCAATGTAGGATCTTGATTGAGACGTTATGTGGGACTTACCACATGTCCACCCAATGTAGGATCTTGATTGAGACGTTATGTGGACTTACCACATGTTCACCCAATGTAGGATCTTGATTGAGACGTTATGTGGGACTTACCACATGTCCACCCAATGTAGGATCTGGATTGAGACGTTATGTGGACTTACCACATGTTCACCCAATGTAGGATCTGGATTGAGACGTTATGTGGACTTACCACATGTCCACCCAATGTAGGATCTTGATTGAGACGTTATGTGGACTTACCACATGTTCACCCAATGTAGGATATTGATTGAGACGTTATGTGGACTTACCACATGTCCAGCCAATGTAGGACCTTGATTG
>CBDFIV010000003.1:0-7669 GCA_965248225.1 Nitrospirales bacterium | reverse complement strand
ACTACATACAGAGATGACTCATTGCATATCCCTCATGTGTTGTTTTTAGGACGACTTTGCAATATTAATATAAACATTTTGCCCATCCCACTATTTCGGTAAACATTCCAGGATGTTCTCGGACGTACAGGCAAAAATGCCCGGGATCATTACGAGACTATTTGTTAGTTTTCATTAATTATACGGAATTGTGAGAAATGCGAAAGCTGAGCTAGAATGTTTTCCCGTTTTTATATCCGGAACGGGTTGTATATCATCTGAAAATTAATAATTGAGGGTGGACTCTATTTTGTTAAAGGTCCTCGGAAGAGTCCTTCAGTTCTTCGACATAAATATTTCCCATAGTGGGTCTTAGCTATGATCTCTAATTAAAAGTGTTAATTCCAATTAAAAGCAGTTTGTGGAGGATCCTTACTTATGCCCGATCTCATGACACATTGTTCCAGCTACAGATGACAAACTTTGATACTTGGAAACACTGACAGCATACTTTTGTCCACATTGACTCAAATAGGCAATTCCTGTAGATCCACTGACAGGATGTCTGCAATAACAAATAATATATATATTTATATATATGTGTGTATGTGTATATATGTATATAAATAACGAAGATATTGATATTAATTAATCGGTCATTAAATTGATTTGGAATGTTCATCATCGCGAACGCTGTCTACTATAGCAAAATACAAGTACCGTCATCTGCAATGTTTCAGAAAGTTTATTCAACCGGTTACCCTATTGTTTTTTCAAGGAGTTTATTGTGAACAGAGATGAGGGGGTTGGGAGGCTAAGTCGGGCGAGCACGCATCTCAAAGCAAAACCGGTGCGGGTCCGGGGCTCGCCTAAGGACACCGGAAGCTTGTGGGATAACGGATTACTCATGAAGAATTGTGAAGTTTCTTAATCTATGTTACAAATTAATATCAAATTGCTATATATTCCCTTTTCTTTCAATGACAGCAACACGAATGTTGTCTGCTACCAAAACAATAGTTCTGTCGTCTGGTACACATAATGAGTCCGTTACAATAATAACGTGTCTTACCTTTGAAAACATTATTTTATCCATTTCTCAGTATGTTGGTATCAAGGCAACAACTAAACATTTCGGGTGGGGGTGGGGGGGGCGAGCGCGCGCAGCTCGAATCCAAACTGGCGCAGGGTCCGGGGGCTCACCTTAGGGCACTGGAAGCATTAGGGTTCCATAATGTTCTATGTTGTAATTTGTTGCATGTTTTAAAACATAACTTCATGAATTGTCGCAATCTATGTTAAATGGTAGAGTAAATTGATGGCAAAAATATGGCACGATGATTTGTCACCAAACCTATACAAATATTGCCTGGGCAACGTTTACCCCCATCCCACCGGATTGGAGCCCGTGCTATTATTTAATACATGAAATGAACACCAATTCCATAATATACGTACCCAGAAACCAATGCTACGTTATCAAAATGTGTAGGGTCAGACGCAGGAGCATTTCTCGTGAAGAGGTAATCTCTAGCTGTGCGTAGCGTCTGAGAAATATCTACACTGGTCTTGAACGCTGTCTAAAATATAATTATTAAGTGTATTGAGACATCAAACAGTAAGACATCAAACAGTAAGACATTAGAAGATATTCCAATGATTGCTAAAATAAAAAGTAGGCCTATATATTTGCCAATGCTGACATAATTTGCTTGTACCTCTTCCCTCGCATAAAGAAACCAACCAACAAGTATTATTGTTTATATAAAGTCAAATTTAAATAGCTTACTAGCATAATCCTATCAACGCTACCTAGTCAAGCAGATATGTGCAACAATTGTGCTTTTGATGATACAAGCATGCAATTTGGAACACAGCTCGGCCATGCCCTAAGAAGGATTTTGGGCTATAGGGCTATCGCAGATTTGGCCTTTGACAGAAATGGCGGCCATTTTTCAAAACTGTTGTTTGTGACCCTCTCCTACCAACATCAACGATAATGGGTGAATTTGCACTTTTGTGTTATAATATTAGATATTTGATACTGTAAGACTTTTAAAAGGTGTTTTGGGGATTGTTGTCAACGTTCAAATTCCGAACTGGACAACATTGAGTCATGCGACCACTTTCGATGCATTATGGGAATACAATATGGCCGCCATTATAAATGTAATGTCTTTTTTGTGATATCCCAGAGGGTTAATATTATTATTTTGTGTTATTTAGTTTCTTACTTCGACTGCAAAATAACGTGCCTTAACCAATTTGACGACTAAGTCGGATCCTACAAGTGAGCTCTTTTGAAGTACTCCTTTAACCTAAAGAAAAACAAAAACAAAGTTGTCAAAATAGCCTGTATATCGAATATGCAGAACAATAAAATGGATATGCAAATTAAATGAATTAAAGGATTTGTATATCTTTGGAAAAGTACATAAAATGCAAAAACAGAATCAAGAGAGGTGTACAGAAACCAACCCGTGAAAGTTTTATTGTGTTATTAAATCCACCATACATGATTGGTTATCCCTTGTAATATTTCTGTCTCAGGTGGTATAAATGTGAAATAACATCTCTTTATGTCTTCATGAATACATAAATTCCACATTGATTTCAATACAAACAATGAAATAAGCTGAAATTTTCACAGGTTATTTTGTATAGGCCTACATTATAATTTGATTCTTAACACTCGGTGCAGCGCATGTACTGTTTACCACAGTCGTTTTTTTAATTAACGAGTATCTCTTAATTGCGTGGGCCATTTTTTCATTATTTTTAAATTCTCTAGTCAGACCGAGCTAAAACTATGGTGTGAACCCCGTTAACCTCAGTTGTCAGCATCATACAGATTTTGGAGGTCGAAATCCACAGTATTATTTTACTGCTATAAGACACGGCTGGGCACGAATGTACTGTTTACAACACTCGTTTTTTGTAATTAACGGGTATCTCGTAATTGCGGGGGCATTTTTTTCATTCTTCGTAAGTTCCCTATTCAGAACTATCTAAAACTATGGTGTGAACCCCGTTAACCTCAGTTGTCAGCATCATACAGATTTTGGCGGTCAAAATCCAGTGTTTAAGGTTACCCTCTATAGAGGGATTCTCTTATCAGGGTCTTTTGATCTAAAATAAGCTTAGATGGATAGAGGTAGGGCCAGACCGTGGGTAGGGGTTGTATTTCAGCCGACTGCTATTGCATGAATACTTGAACCCGACGTACTGTTGTGAACAGTACGTACGTGCAAACGTGCATGAAACGTTGGTCGGCGACGCGCAGGGTTCAAACTTAACAATAAATGAACAAATAAAAGCACATGTGTCACATGTTAGCAATAGTACTGTAAAAGACGTTACATGTTAAAGATGTATCGCCCATGTCTTCAGCTATTTAAACGGCAATTTCGAAAAAAATTATTTATTGTCGCAACATCAATATTTTACTTGAAATTACATATTTCTCAAATAATCGCGAGAAGCATGGTTTAGAGTAATATGTACCAAAATGAATTTATAGTGGACACCGTCATCAATTAATATTGACAGTGTTACTGTTAAACCAAACTTCTGACAACTATTTAGTGAAATATCTAATTTCAAAGTATTAGTTTTCCTTTCTAAATGAAGATATCAATGTTCCAATGAAAACAACAACATCTAAAATCATTGATAAAACACGTGCGATACACTTACACAAACTTCATTCCAACTTACTGTGTTAAAAAGGGTCAAATATTCCGTGAATATAGCATTCCCAATTTTTTGCCACGCTTGATAGTCATAGTACAGTGCTAATTCAAGATATTTGACTGACTGTACTTTACTGGAAATGGAATCGCTTGATGATGTACGTTGAATGGTATCATCTAAAAGAAGAACAAATTATCTATAGTGGTAAGAGATCAGTTGTTAATTAATTTTAGGTGGCATGGTATGAGTCTCACCACAGAGCTCCTTGCTCTATGGTATCACCTGGGGTCAATTTCATAGAGCTGCTAAGCACACAAATGTGTTGAGCACAAACAACCTGTGATTAGCAAAAAACTGTAACGACCCATGGTTTCAGTTACCAAAGTTGACCCTACGTTACTTATCACCTTTTACACAATTGAACATTCCGCTCTAATCACCTATGTTACATCACAGAGAAAGGACTTTCTCTATGGTTACATCATGCCCTCTCACTCACAACACTGATTGGTCAGTTATTTACTGTACTTATAATGTATAGTCCATATGTTTGTACATGACTTGATTTTACATGCATTGTATTGGGGTTGAGATCCCATTATATAAGGTGTTGTTCTTAATAAAGGATGCTGTTGTAATTTGTTTACAGTTCACCACAGAAAACAATTTCTTGTGTCCAGTCACTTTAGGTTCCTGGACCGTCCAGGGCCATGGACCGTCAGCAGCTCAACCAGTAACAATACAGTACGGTACAATCGGATGTACAATGCAATAACATCAAGAATCTACGCGCAACAAGTCCATATTGGATACTTCAAAATTGCTATCAAAATTAAATGTTCTGCTTAATTGTAACTTCATGTTGTTTTCTTATATTTTGGGGAAGGTAGGCTTACCAGTTTATATGTTAACCCTATCAGAAATGGGGCACAGTGTGCCCGTTGTGAGAGCGGTCAAACTTTCTGACTTTTCTTAACTATTCTTTGCGACCCCAAATACCAAAATCAACGATTGGTGTTCATTTTGACATGGCCATCGTTTATTCTGAACAGATTTTTGATCCAAAACGTTGGTTATAGCGCCGTCACATTAATTGCTGCTTGTGCAAAATGTTATGGCCAACGGATAACAATTATGGAAATGATGGGAAATAGGTATAGCTCGCACCCCCTAACGGTGACCTATGGAAGTTGTTATGACCCGTCGAACCGAGCATACCTACCGGAAGTTTCATGAACATTAGCTAAATAATACAGAAAATACGGAAGGGAGGCACAATGATCCCCCTCCTCCAAGGGCTGAAAACGAAGAGAACAAGTGTGACAGTGTGCATTGGGATAATGTATCCTTACCTACGGCACACACAATGTCGTTGTTGTTGCCCCTGTATGCAATATGTGGATGGCCACGCCCCATATCTCTCTTCTTTGCTTGCTCCCCTGTAAGTGGCTGGATCACCAGTGAACCCTTCCCGTAGTAAATAATTGCTGTCTAAAGGACAAAACAAAAACATGTGCTGCGTCAAGACGAACAGTCAATGCAACAGGTCCGATCGATATCCCTGTTCATCATTCTGAAAGCTAATGAGAGACTTTGAGACACAGGTGGCAGCAGACTTATCGGTTCCTTTCTCATTGTTGCCGTTATTCTGATAATGCGTACGATATTGGGAAGAATGTAAAAGAATCAGTTAAAGTCTGCTGTCATGTAGCACATCACATGTCTCTCAGTGATTCTGACAATCAGATCTATGGGTCCATCAGGTATATTGGTCTTTTTATCATACTGGTTTGTTTATTCTTTGATTAGAATCTTTATTGGTCTTCTGACCTGGGCCTATATCCAGTAATGTGTTCTTGAAACATTGATGTTATATTGGACTGTTTCATTAACATTGTTTGAGTGTGTCTTTATGATTTTGTTTTATCCTGTGTTCTTATTGTCCATTCATGTATAAAGTATCTGCAGGCTCAGGGCAGTCCGTGTCATTCCCTTCGAAGGCCTCAATCAACCGTTCTGGATCTACATTGGATACTCTTGCGTAGCGACCACGAGCTGCCATTTCTATACGTAAAAGTTTATGCGTTTACAGTTGTAGTGAGCAGTATGGTAAAAAGACCGATAAGCCCTATATACAGTGTACAAAGAAACGCACATGACTAAAGAAAACAAAATTAAGTGTGAATTAAAGTAAAGATATGAAACGTATTCGGTTGTCTGGTACAATTAATCTATTTGTTTACATTTGTTTCTCGTATTTGTTTAACTCTCATTTTGCGAAATTAATTGCCGTTATATATATACGAAAATGAAAATAACATTTTCGTGAAAATCTCCAGTCGAACCAACTCTGCTAAATTGGATGACGAATGTGCATTAAAAAGAACGACGTATATGCTCAATTGAATATAATGCTAAATGAATGCGCATGCCTGAAAATGAAATTGAATTCTTAATTGGAAACTCTGTAGCAACTGGATAGGCAACATCACTTTAATATGAATGTATGAAAGTGACATTGGCTGCTTGTTTGCCGAAATTGACCGGGAATTAACTTATTAATGATACCTTTGGGAGACATTCACATCGGCTTGTGCACAAATCAAAACCCTTATCGTAACTTCT
The DNA here is from genome assembly GCA_965248225.1 of Nitrospirales bacterium. Classification (GTDB taxonomy): domain Bacteria; phylum Nitrospirota; class Nitrospiria; order Nitrospirales; family UBA8639; genus Nitrospira_E. Next base: position 1,372 of record CBDFIV010000003.1, on the reverse strand, counting down.
AACCATCACCCTCCCCAAACTTTGTAAATATAGGTCTTGAAACAGATTAAGTAAGACAAAAAGAATGATGTTTGACACACTTACCAATCCATTGCTTGTTTCAGCTGACACTAATGACTCGGGCTCAGACTTCACGAAACCAGAATACAAACAATCGGTACGGACTGCTACACTGAATTCTCCACCATCTCTAATCTCAATCATGTTTAAGTCCGGGCTGATATTTGCATCGTCGTGGTGGAGGGTCATGTGAACTGTTTCTCCAAATGCGTCAACCGACAGCTGCAGGGAGTCTGCAGGAATTGCCTCGGTAGTGATTGTAAAGGTGCGATCTTGAGTAATCACTTCAGGGTACACGATCTCGTAAGCAGGTGCTGCCACAAATGAAACAAGCAGAAATGAAATCATTTTTACACCATGAATTCTGGACTCATCAGGCCTACGCGTGCTACTACATTATGTCAAACCTCTCCGAAAAATACAGATTCAAACTTCGTTATTTGAATTGATGTTAACAATGGGAAGAGAATACTCAAAATCGTTATCTTGTACTTAATTAATTGATTTAATTTTGCCCTTATAGATATGAAACGTATTCGGTTGTCTGGTACAATTAATCTATTTGTTTAACTCTCATTTTGCGAAATTAATTGCCGTTATATACGAAAATGAAAATAACATTTTCGGGAAAATCTCCATATATATATATATATATATATATATATATATATATATATATATATATTAAATTCGAGAAGGTGCAGACACATTGCGATAAGATCTCAATCCACAATAGTTGGGCCCGTCCCAAGTACATGTAAAGTGTTGTAGTTAGGCTTACAGTTAGGCCTGTCCCAACTACAGTTTGGGGCGTGATAGAGTTATTTAGCGACGCTGCTGTATCAGTTGGGTTTTGAGCATTCTTTCAAGGTTGTACGGAAGATGGCCGTCCAATTTACTCAGTAAATGTATTGTGATTCTTGTTGCCGCTGGTGTCACTTTTTTATGAAAAAGGTCGTTTTATGGCCGGGGTTGGTGGCCCATTATGTTGACGTGTCATTAGTCGGTTTTAGTCAGTTCGTCCTGTGTTTGGTATCCAGCTCCTTTCAAATTAATACGTTATGAAATTAACATTACTTGATAATATAATATATATATATTACGTGTGTCTAAGTATGATAAGTAAATAATTCCAAAGTTGTTTACAACTCACCATCTTCATGGTTTTCAACTCCGAAAAAGCGTTGTAGCTCCGGAGTTTCAAGACGCTGCGAAATGCCCGGTGCTATTGTAATAGAATCCTGTTTAAGAACACAAATGAGAAAAATTCAATTTATTTCAACAAATATTGGCATGTACGTATAGTAAGTCA
>CBDFIV010000002.1:0-11258 GCA_965248225.1 Nitrospirales bacterium | reverse complement strand
GCTAAGCATGGGCCACTAGTGCATGCATGTGTATTGAGCTAAGCTTGTAAGCATGGGTCCCTAGTGCATGCATGTGTATTGAGCTAAGCATGTAAGCATGGGTCCCTAGTGCATTCATGTGCATTGAGCTAAGCATGTAAGCATGGGTCCCTAGTGCATGCATGTGTATTGAGCTAAGCTTGTAAGCATGGGTCCCTAGTGCATGCATGTGTATTGAGCTAAGCTTGTAAGCATGGGTCCCTAGTGCATGCATGTGTATTGAGCTAAGCTTGTAAGCATGGGTCCCTAGTGCATGCATGTGTATTGAGCTAAGCTTGTACGCATGGGTCCCTAGTGCATGCATGTGTATTGAGCTAAGCTTGTAAGCATGGGTCCCTAGTGCATGCATGTGTCTTGAGCTAAGCATGTAAGCATGGGTCCCTAGTGCATGCATGTGTATTGAGCTAAGCATGTAAGCATGGGCCACTAGTGCATGCATGTGTATTGAGCTAAGCTTGTAAGCATGGGTCCCTAGTGCATGCATGTGTATTGAGCTAAGCTTGTAAGCATGGGTCCCTAGTGCATGCATGTGTATTGCGCTAAGCATGTAAGCATGGGTCCCTAGTGCATGCATGTGTATTGAGCTAAGCATGTAAGCATGGGTCCCTAGTGCATGCATGTGTATTGAGCTAAGCATGTAAGCATGGGTCCCTAGTGCATGCATGTGTATCGAGCTAAGCATGTAAGCATGGGCCACTAGTGCATGCATGTGTATTGAGCTAAGCTGTAAACATGGGTCCCTAGTGCATGCATGTGTATTGAGCTAAGCATGTAAGCATGGGTCCCTAGTGCATGCATGTGTATTGAGCTAAGCATGTAAGCATGGGTCCCTAGTGCATGCATGTGTATTGAGCTAAGCATGTAAGCATGGGTCCCTAGTGCATGCATGTGTATTGAGCTAAGCATGTAAGCATGGGTCCCTAGTGCATGCATGTGTATTGAGCTAAGCATGTAAGCATGGGTTCCACTAGTGCATGCATGTGTATTGAGCTAAGCTTGTAAGCATGGGTCCCATGCATGTGTATTGAGCTAAGCATGTAAGCATGGGTCCCTAGTGCATGCATCTGTATCGAGCTAAGCATGTAAGCATGGGTCCCTAGTGCATGCATGTGTATCGAGCTAAGCATGTAAGCATGGGCCACTAGTGCATGCATGTGTATTGAGCTAAGCATGTAAGCATGGGTCCATGTGCTAGTGCATGCATGTGTGCATTGAGCTAAGCATTGAGCTAAGCATGTAAGCATGGGTCCCTAGTGCATGCATGTGTATTGAGCTAAGCTTGTAAGTATGGGTCCCTAGTGCATGCATGTGTATTGAGCTAAGCTTGTAAGCATGGGTCCCTAGTGCATGCATGTGTATTGAGCTAAGCATGTAAGCATGGTCCCTAGTGCATGCATGTGTATTGAGCTAAGCATGTAAGCATGGGTCACTAGTGCATGCATGTATTGAGCTAAGCATGTAAGCATGGGTCCCTAGTGCATGCATGTGTATTGAGCTAAGCATGTAAGCATGGGTCCCTAGTGCATGCATGTGTATTGAGCTAAGCATGTAAGCATGGGTCCCTAGTGTGTATTGAGCTAAGCATGTAAGCATGGGTCCCTAGTGCATGCATGTGTATTGAGCTAAGCATGTAAGCATGGGTCCCTAGTGCATGCATGTGTATTGAGCTAAGCATGCATGTGTGCATGCATGTGATTGCTAAGCATGTAAGCATGGGTCCCTAGTGCATGCATGTGTATTGAGCTAAGCATGTAAGCATGGGTCCCTAGTGCATGCATGTGTATTGAGCTAAGCATGTAAGCATGGGTCCCTAGTGCATGCATGTGTATTGAGCTAAGCATGTAAGCATGGGTCCCTAGTGCATGCATGTGTATTGAGCTAAGCATGTAAGCATGGGTCCCTAGTGCATGCATGTGTATTGAGCTAAGCATGTAAGCATGGGTCCCCTTGTGCATGCGTGTATTGAGCTAAGCATGTAAGCATGGGTCCCTAGTGCATGCATGTGTATTGAGCTAAGCATGTAAGCATGGGTCCCTAGTGCATGCATGTGTATTGAGCTAAGCATGTAAGCATGGGTCCCTAGTGCATGCATGTGTATTGAGCTAAGCATGTAAGCATGGGTCCCTAGTGCATGCATGTGTATTGAGCTAAGCATGTAAGCATGGGTCCCTAGTGCATGCATGTGTATTGAGCTAAGCATGTAAGCATGGGTCCCTAGTGCATGCATGTGTATTGAGCTAAGCATGTAAGCATGGGTCCCTAGTGCATGCATGTATGTATTGAGCTAAGCTTGTAAGCATGGGTCCCTAGTGCATGCATGTGTATTGAGCTAAGCATGTAAGCATGGGTCCCTAGTGCATGCATGTGTATTGAGCTAAGCATGTAAGCATGGGTCCCTAGTGCATGCATGTGTATTGAGCTAAGCATGTAAGCATGGGTCCCTAGTGCATGCATGTGTATTGAGCTAAGCTTGTAAGCATGGGTCCCTAGTGCATGCATGTGTATTGAGCTAAGCTTGTAAGCATGGGTCCCTAGTGCATGCATGTGTATTGAGCTAAGCATGTAAGCATGGGTCCCTAGTGCATGCATGTGTATCGAGCTAAGCATGTAAGCATGGGCCACTAGTGCATGCATGTGTATTGAGCTAAGCTTGTAAGCATGGGTCCCTAGTGCATGCATGTGTATTGAGCTAAGCTTGTAAGCATGGGTCCCTAGTGCATTCATGTGCATTGAGCTAAGCATGTAAGCATGGGTCCCTAGTGCATGCATGTGTATTGAGCTAAGCTTGTAAGCATGGGTCCCTAGCGCATGCATGTGTATTGAGCTAAGCTTGTAAGCATGGGTCCCTAGTGCATGCATGTGTATTGAGCTAAGCTTGTAAGCATGGGTCCCTAGTGCATGCATGTGTATTGAGCTAAGCTTGTACGCATGGGTCCCTAGTGCATGCATGTGTATTGAGCTAAGCTTGTAAGCATGGGTCCCTAGTGCATGCATGTGTCTTGAGCTAAGCATGTAAGCATGGGTCCCTAGTGCATGCATGTGTATTGAGCTAAGCATGTAAGCATGGGCCACTAGTGCATGCATGTGTATTGAGCTAAGCATGTAAACATGGGTCCCTAGTGCATGCATGTGTATTGAGCTAAGCTTGTAAGCATGGGTCCCTAGTGCATGCATGTGTATTGCGCTAAGCATGTAAGCATGGGTCCCTAGTGCATGCATGTGTATTGAGCTAAGCTTGTAAGCATGGGTCCCTAGTGCATGCATGTGTATTGAGCTAAGCATGTAAGCATGGGTCCCTAGTGCATGCATGTGTATCGAGCTAAGCATGTAAGCATGGGCCACTAGTGCATGCATGTGTATTGAGCTAAGCATGTAAACATGGGTCCCTAGTGCATGCATGTGTATTGAGCTAAGCATGTAAGCATGGGTCCCTAGTGCATGCATGTGTATTGAGCTAAGCATGTAAGCATGGGTCACTAGTGCATGCATGTGTATTGAGCTAAGCATGTAAGCATGGGTCCCTAGTGCATGGATGTGTATTGAGCTAAGCATGTAAGCATGGGTCCCTAGTGCATGCATGTGTATTGAGCTAAGCATGTAAGCATGGGTTCCCTAGTGCATGTATGTGTATTGAGCTAAGCTTGTAAGCATGGGTCACTAGTGCATGCATGTGTATTGAGCTAAGCATGTAAGCATGGGTCCCTAGTGCATGCATCTGTATTGAGCTAAGCATGTAAGCATGGGTCCCTAGTGCATGCATGTGTATCGAGCTAAGCATGTAAGCATGGGCCACTAGTGCATGCATGTGTATTGAGCTAAGCATGTAAGCATGGGTCCCTAGTGCATGCATGTGTATTGAGCTATGCATGTGCATGCATGTGCATGCATAGTGCATGCATGTGCATTGAGCTAAGCATGTAAGCATGGGTCCCTAGTGCATGCATGTGTATTGAGCTAAGCATGTAAGCATGTAAGCATGGGTCCCTAGTGCATGCATGTGTATTGAGCTAAGCATGTAAGCATGGGTCCCTAGTGCATGCATGTGTATTGAGCTAAGCATGTAAGCATGGGTCCCTAGTGCATGCATGTGTATTGAGCTAAGCATGTAAGCATGGGTCCCTAGGTGGATGTGTATTGAGCCCATGGGTCCCTAGTGCATGCATGTGTATTGAGCTAAGCATGTAAGCATGGGTCCCAAGTGCATGGATGTGTATTGAGCTAAGCATGTAATCATGGGTCCCTAGTGCATGCATGTGTATTGAGCTAAGCATGTAAGCATGGGTCCCTAGTGCATGCATGTGTATTGAGCTAAGCATGTAAGCATGGGCCCCTAGTGCATGCGTATGTATTGAGCTAAGCATGTAAGCATGGGTCCCTAGTGCATGCATGTGTATTGAGCTAAGCATGTAAGCATGGGTCCCTAGTGCATGCATGTGTATTGTATTGAGCTAAGCATGTAAGCATGGGTCCCTAGTGCATGCATGTGTATTGAGCTAAGCATGTAAGCATGGGTCCCTAGTGCATGCATGTGTATTGAGCTAAGCATGTAAGCATGGGTCCCTAGTGCATGCATGTGTATTGAGCTAAGCATGTAAGCATGGGTCCCTATGCATGTGTATTGAGCTAAGCATGTAAGCATGGGTCCCTAGTGCATGCATGTGTATTGAGCTAAGCATGTAAGCATGGGTCCCTAGTGCATGCATGTGTATTGAGCTAAGCATGTAAGCATGGGTCCCTAGTGCATGCATGTGTATTGAGCTAAGCATGTAAGCATGGGTCCCTAGTGCATGCATGTGTATTGAGCTAAGCATGTAAGCATGGGTCCCTAGTGCATGCATGTGTATTGAGCTAAGCATGTAAGCATGGGTCATGCGTATGTATTGAGCTAGTGCATGGGTCCCTATGTGTATTGAGCTAAGCATGTAAGCATGGGTCCCTAGTGCATGCATGTGTATTGAGCTAAGCATGTAAGCATGGGTCCCTAGTGCATGCATGTGTATTGAGCTAAGCATGTAAGCATGGGTCCCTAGTGCATGCATGTGTATTGAGCTAAGCATGTAAGCATGGGTCCCTAGTGCATGCATGTGTATTGAGCTAAGCATGTAAGCATGGGTCCCTAGTGCATGCATGTGTATTGAGCTAAGCATGTAAGCATGGGTCCCTAGTGCATGCATGTGTATTGAGCTAAGCATGTAAGCATGGGTCCCTAGTGCATGCATGTGTATTGAGCTAAGCATGTAAGCTTGGGCCACTCGTGCATGCATGTGTATTGAGCTAAGCTTGTAAGCATGGGTCACTAGTGCATGCATGTGTATTGAGCTAAGCATGCAAGCATGGGCCACTAGTGCATGCATGTGTATTGAGCTAAGCTTGTAAGCATGGGCCACTAGTGCATGCATGTGTATTGAGCTAAGCTTGTAAGCATGGGTCCCTAGTGCATGCATGTGTATTGAGCTAAGCTTGTAAGCATGGGCCCCTAGTGCAAGCATGTGTATTGAGCTAAGTTTGTAAGCATGGGCCCCTAGCGCATGCATGTGTATTGAGCTAAGCATGTAAGCATGGGTCCCTAGTGCATGCATGTGTATTGAGCTAAGCATGTAAGCATGTAAGCATGTAAGCATGTAAGCATGTAAGCATGGGCCCCTAGCGCATGCATGTATATTGAGCTGAGCTTGTAAGCATGGGTGTATGCATGTGTCTTGAGCTGATGAGCTTGTAAGTCCCACTGATCCACAAGGTTCATAATTATTTCATTGTGTCGTTTATCCAAACAAAATTAGTTAGAACGCATTCAGATTGTTCGTATCCACTACTTGGTGGAATGTCTGTCTTTGCATGTGAGCAAATCTTTAATTTGACTGAAATGTTAGCGTCTGAGATTCAATTTCAAGAGATGTTTGATACCATCGACACACCATGTAATTTGTTTGTAAATCTGTGATCATTTATGTATTTTTTTTTCTAAAATAGTGCTTTATGGGGTCTGGAGGCAAAGATTAGACGGGTGGAAAGTAAAACAACTCTAAATGAAAAACAAAATAAATTCTGTTGCAGTTAATTTGCGAACGTTATGGAAGGTGTTGGGCCAATTTTCCCTAAATTAATCACTTGATCCCAATGGGTCTGTTAGTTATATAATAGATCCGTCCATGAAAAACTTATGATTATTCATTTGCAAGACCAAATTTTATGTTTTTGTATAGAACTTTATCACGGCGCAGCCACCTTGTTATTCTTCCAGTCCACGTTACCAAAGCGAGGCTGGAAGGGAAATAGTGTGGTCTCTTATTATGTAATGAGATTTTACACTTGAATCTGTATGGATTATACAGGGAATCAGACAACGATGGCCGTAGAGTGATAAAGGTCTATAGGGCCGGGTGGTGGCATCCATACTCCCAAAGAAAATACCTTCGCTACGCCCCTGGCCAGACTATTTGTTTTTGACAGTCAGACTGACCCCATATCCGGGTCAGACCTTTCTGACACAGATTCTTTCTGACGCAGTTTGAAGGGTACATCATGATACTTACCATAAAAACAGGATGACGCTCATGTTTGTACGTATCCTGCGACTTCGAAACGTCTCCAGAATAGTGCACTTCCGTGTAACTTTAATAATTTGTGATGGTGTAGCATCGCTAATGCCTGTCTCTACTTCGGCTAGCTGTAGACCCCCATCTTGTTGGACTTGGGTTAAGATAAAGCCACCGGGTGGGGGCGTGATACCGTTGCATCGCGCCATCTTGTTCATGACCGTTACTGCTTCATCGTTTCGACCCGCAGCCAGTAACCATCTCACAGAATCATCTAAAACACTATAAGGCAAACAAAAAATATTAATAAATATCATGTAATGAACCACAACGGAAACTGACTGGGTACATATTTTAGATAAATTTTGGATGAACAAATAAACATTGACTAGAGCGAGATTTGAACCTGCAACCTCCGGATTGAAGTTCCGGCGCTCTACCAACTGAGCTCACTCGCCCTATATTGGCGGTCTCCGTATTTTGTCAATAGAGTTTCGCAAGCCTACGGATACATACACGGATACGGATACGGATACGGATACGGATACGGATACGGATACGGATACGGATACGGATACGTCAACACTTTGTGTGTTCACGTGACGTGTATCCGTGACGTCCATGTTTTGTATGGACGTCAACAACGGATACGGGAGTTATACACGTAACTAGAAAAACGGATACTGTTTTGCAGAATTTTAGTTTTGAATTTTGTCCTAGATTAAAAACATATCCCACGGTATTGTTTTTAATGGTATCATCCATGATATAGATAGAAATGTGTTTTTAGGGGGATTTTGACAAGGTACAGCTGAGTCTTTATTGTGAGTTTGCGAAACAAAATCTGACTCGCGTCCAACGTGAACGGATACAGTTATCATATCTGTATCTGTATCAGTACGCTTGCGAAACCTCTATTATCTTTGTTCGGGGGGCGTCAGTCAGAAGTCATGAAACCATATACTGCCATTTAGCCAGGGATCACGCCCAAGTTACGATACAACCTGGGAAGAGGCAGTAAGGGGATACACCATAAGGGGATACGACTTTTTTCTGTCAATATCATGTAATAAACCACAAGGGAAACTGACTGGGTACATTTTAGGAAGTAACTATTATTAGTAAACTTGCGGGTACAACCATGTAAGAAGTGTTGGCTCTGAAAAGAGCCGTTGTGGTCTCGACGTTTCGAACAGTATACTCTGCTTGTCTTCAAGAGAATTTTCGATAAGTTTTGAATAAACAATGAACAATTTACTAGAGCGGGATTTGAACCTGCGACCTCCGGATTGACGTGCCGGTGCTCTACCGAGCTAACTAACTGGCTGGCGCCCCCCCCGAACAAAGATTTTGAAAAAATATCGAGACCGCCAAGTTAAGATGCAACCTGGGAAGATGCAGTAAGTGGATGCCCCCATAAAGGGATACGACTTTTTGGGACGAGGTATAGATACCTTAAATCACTTAATACTCACAAGTAAAGTGGGATGGCAACCAGACACGGGACAGAAATTGCAATTTGCATATCACGCCAATTCCTGAGCACGTACGCAATCGGCGCAATTGTCGCTACGCCGATACCCCAGAACATGGTGTTCAAGCTCCCGCATAGGGTACGGCATTCTGGGGGAAACATCTCCATAATCATCACAAGCTGCACCTGATTGTAACCCTGTAAAAGATACATTTTTAGCGACGAATACATTATACATTAGAAGGGAAGTAGTAGATAATTAGTATCGGGCTGAGTTTCCGAACTTTGCCGAAATTGGGCGAAAATGGGGTGAATATCACGTGTCAGATGGCGGCATCGCTTAGGCAAACGGGGGGAAATAGTGGAAGTGCATTAGATATTCGTACTCATTCTAGCATGGAACTTGCGTCTGATGAAGTCAAATATTCATTGTTTCTTCTTCAATGTTACGATAGCACCGTGGACAGAAGGATTTCAAGGGAAGTCTGATGCCATCAAGGACTCTGCCTTTAAAATAATTCGTATAAAACAATTTGTTTGTCAAGGAAAATGTTTGAAGTGCATTTTGTTAAACAATACTGTGTTCTTTGAACACAATTGAGACGTCACATTCATATATGCACACAAGTTAACAAACCGTTGCCTATCCCCCGGGAGAGTTTTGGCGAACACGAACCGAAACTTGCTTCTGACGTGAAATTCATGACCAGAAAAACGACGGCAGAGCTACGCGAAAACGAGAACGTAACCAGAGATGTGTTTTCAGTTTGGGACATGTTCAATCCTTAATGTTTTTTTTCTTCAAAATATCCGGTGTCGGCTAATTATTTATTTTGCAAAATTAAACTTCCACGTGAGTGCTAGTAATAACCCGGGCTCAGTTTCATAAAGCTGCTATGTAATATGTAATGTATGTATGTAATAAAGCATTTATAATGCGCCATCTATCTAGAGAAACCTATTCTGAGGCGCAAATAATTTCGGCGCATTTAGCTGCCATTCCAGAAACACCGGGGCAAGCCCATTCTCTTTTACGATAAGTGTCCTGGGTTCTTTTACGTGCATTACACAACACACGGGACCTACAGCTTTACGTCCCATCCGAAGGACGAAGCAATTATGGTTAAGTGTCTTGCTCAAGGACACAAGTGTCACGACCGGGAATCGAACCCACATTCTGCTGCTAACACCAGAACTTGAGTCCGGTAAGCTAGACCGCTCGGCCACGACACCCCAGAAAATTTTGCTAAGCAAATATATTTGCTGTACAATATAAAACAGACTACCAGCCAATGTATGAAAGTTTGGCTGGTCACCAAAGAAATACGCTAAGCAAATAGGGTCTAATTTGCAGGGGGCACTAGAGGGTGCACCACTTTTTCTAGGGGGGGGGGCATGTCAATACTTGAAAATTTTGTATCCTGCCGCCTCAAATGGGGACCTATTTTTTCACCCACACAGGGGGCACAGACCTCGGCTAAGGGGGAACGTACCCCCCCCCCCCCATAGATACGCCACTGCGAACAATCATTCCGTCATGATTTAAAAGCGATTCTTGAGGCAGAAATTGACTTTGTTAATAAGATTTGGAGTCTTAACAGTCGTTAAAGATGGACTACAACGGAATAATGATAAGTGGCTGTGTTGCTGTTTTCGTTCGAGAAATGTGTAATGATTACTAACATATTATTAGTATTCAATAAAACTTGTTCCTTCATGCAAAAAAAATTCAATTTGATCGGCGTTCTACGACCCAGAAAAGCCCAGTTTCACCAAAAGCCCTCAACTCATGAATAATTCATACTTCGTGTGTGACCCATGAAGTTTTGTTACCCCCACGCACAACAGTCGATCGTGTGTACTGTATGCATTTACTGTTACACAACAACGTCGAAAAAAAGCTTCATAAAAACTTCATGCCTCTGCTGACGCATGAAAACGCATGTATAATATACACGGAAGTAACATGGCGTCTTCTGTTTACTCTCGGTTGTTCATGGGTTGTACGTCATCCCTTTTCGCTGGATTACAAGTCCGCTGGTACTATATCGTGGATTTCATAGTGGAATTTCAATGGGTCTTTGTCGGGAACCAGTGCAGGGCGGGAAATTTCAAAAATCGAAGAAGCGGGGTCTCATTTTTTCGGTCAAATTGCAACAAAATTATAAAGAGAACTAGACTTAAGTTTTTGTAATAACAAAAACTAGGTGTTCAAGTTAACTTTCGGTTCAATCAAGTGAGCAGTTGATGACGTCACAATGGTATTTTTGAAAATGCCCGACGTTTTTTAATAATTATAAATTTCATCTTCAAAATACGCATACATTGTGTCAGTAGGCCTAAAGGTCACATCAGGTCATTTAAAAGTCATATATCTGAAACAATAATAGTTAATACTTCCTCATGATCATGAAAATTAACGTTAGTACATACTTTAGTTCAGGAGATACAAGTTTTCATAATATATAATTAAAATTACATACTAGATTTCATTTATGCTAATAATTGGTTCCCTGATAGAGATGCCACCGTAGTTATTGTTGTCATCTTTCAAACAAACACCCATAACTTCATACTGATTAGCCCAATTGATATTATAAATTGATCAGTCAGTTATTATTTGTTATTGAACTTCAACTAAATTAATTTTTAATGAGGGAAGCTTGGATTATAATAAAATAGGGATGGCATAAATTTCAATGAAGAAAAACAAAATGACCACTGCATACAAGAGGTAATGAACTGTCTGAATGTATTCTTTATTTCTGTCATACATTAGCCAAATAAAATTTCCTGTAGTTAGTATCACTGTAGATAGAAACAAAAGATTCTTGTCTTGCACTCACATGACTACTTACATAAGAAAAGCTTTAGAAATTTTATGAAAGATTGTTTAGTTTCTGCGTACAAAATCTGCATATGTGCATGTTTAAATGTTAAATTAAGGACTGTAGGCTAAACACAAGTGAGAGGTGAACTGTTCAAGATAAGGTGACTAATTTGTTTTGGCTATATACAAAATTATGAATGAGTTGTAACTTGGGTTCCTATAAAGGTTGGTTATTAACATTCACCACCATCTCATGTGAGTCGTCGTACTTTGAGTGGAAGATACTAATAAAATGAATTCAATCTCAAATGTTTGTTTACATACTCTTTCAATAAAAACACAGATGTATTGCCAAAAAGAAAATTATTATGAGCCCATC
>CBDFIV010000001.1:0-27522 GCA_965248225.1 Nitrospirales bacterium | reverse complement strand
GGCGATTTATTGTGATGCTTGTAGATTGGTACATCCCTGTTTATTATCGGCTCTAAAGCACTCATGCGTAAAAAACAAAAATCATCGCGATATTATCGCAAATGGCAACATATCGTGGATGAAAAAATCGATATCGCCCAGGTTTACTTGTATTGCATTGATTGTCCCACTAATTTCTAAATCTCACAATGAACTACAGAGCTTGCATGCAGATTGCCATTAAACTCACATCCTCCCTATAAACCCAAACACCCATGCACCATTTAAAACAAAATAGTAGCTTAACCCCTTTGGGCTATTTGTATTTGTATTTTATTTTTCGGGATACAACAGCAAATACACAGATGAAACAACTTACAAGGATTAAAAAAAATTAAAAAAACTTTACATACGGAAATACAAAATAACAAACAGCCCGAAGGATTACCCAAAAGAAACAGTGATTCTGTCGAGGGGTTCTCCAAACTGAATGGGATACATGTAAATAATAATTATAATATCTTAATAATTATAAAAAGCTAAATAGGAAACAATGATAAATAATCATACTAATTAAATATGAATATTATAAACAAAGCAGATAAAATAAAATAAACATGTACCAGCTGTAAAAGCAGCACAACCATATTAATATATTATTAAGGTAAATACAAACCGAATCACAGTTTGCATGTATGTGGCAATTGTTACATAAAAGAGTACATGCTAGTTTTATACCAGAATTACCAAACTAAAGTCAAGAAGCAGACATGTTTCAAACCATTGATCCCATTACTTTAAATTACGTTGAGATATTTAACAAGGAATCAATGCCAAAACATGTACCGCAAGTGCCTTTTTGGAAGAGTAGTATTTGTATATTTATTTATACAAACCAGCCCCTCCATACTAAATCGATTACCATGGAACAGATACAGTCGAAGCATACAAACAGCCATCTGATTTTACAAGTTTTATTTGACTCGTGAGTAAACAACAACAACAACAACAACAACAACAGCTGCGCAGACAATGGCGGGAGCATTTCTCCACCAAACATAAAGAAACAATGGCAGTGCCTAAATCCATGTAAAAATACATTATTGCACATTGAACAATCATTTCAAGTACAAGATATTGAGAGGTAAGACAAGGATATCATATATTGCATTTATTATTATCAATCAGATTTCATAAATTCAGGATGTCATCAGTCACAAGGTTTCATATAGAGATGTACATCAGCTAGTGTGTGCAGTTGTATAGTGCATACCCTACATGTAAATACTATAGACTTTTCTAGAAATGTCCTTAAATAATGCGTGTACTTGCCCTACAAAACAAAACACACGTACACCTCTGTACTTGCCCTACAAAACAAAACACACGTACACCTCTGTACTTGCCCTACAAAACAAAACGCACGTACACCTCTCAGTCTGTACTTACATGTACATGTACATGTATCATGTACATGTACATGTACATGTATCATGTACATGTATCATGTACATGTACATGTATCATGTACATGTACATGTACATGTATGTTCAATACATGGAAGAGGCAAACTACAATACAGGGTGCACCCCACTGAATAAACGGTGCTAAATACAAAATATTCAAAAATCATTTAAAAAAATACTTAGAAGTCCTACAGTTTATAAAACCAAAATAAAAAATATTGTAAGATATAAAACCTTTTATTTTCTACTCTATTTATTATGAATAGTCCAGGTTTCCAGAGAGTTACATGTACTCTCATCCCAATGAAAGCCACCATATTTTCTAGTGAAAACTCTCACACTGAAAAGCAGCCATTTTCGGAAAAAGGCCTTACAGTTGAAATCAAATTAGGGCAACTTTTTCAGGGCCTAGTGTGTCCAAAATACTCTGAGTCGGAAGCCAAGGACCCCAGGTTATGATATTGGACCATTTTGACACAATCCATCAAATGTATGGGCCTAAAATTTTTGTTTTTCAGAACAATTTAAGGACATACACTTTATGATAAACAACTCACCGCATGAATTTCTCACTATTTAGTGGGGTGCACCCTACACATTTTGTGGGGTGTTGTGGCTGAGCGGTCTAACGCATCGTATTCATGCTCTGTTTGCTGAAGAGTCATAAGAGTGTGGGTTCAAAGCCCGGTCGTAACACTTGTGTCCTTGAGCAAGGCACTTAGCCACAATTGCTTAAAATTGGGGAGGTAGTGTAGGAGGTAATTGGGGAGGTAATTGTAGGAGGCTACGGCCCCTGGTGATACATGTAGTCATAAGTGTAGCCCTCACCTAGAGTGGCGTTCAGGCCTTGTGAGTTAAGTGATTTCCATAAATAAAATAAATAAAATAAAATAAAAACATCATGACACGTACACATGTACAGTAGGTATCTTGATTCTTTGCCAGTAGCTAGACTTGCTCCAAGTCAAGGATATTATCTATTTCATCACCAATAGCCAGACTTGCTTCACAGGTGTATCACTGGTCATAATAATTGAAACAATACTCAATGTATTGTGTGTGCCTACATGCAGCTTGGATTCCATTCAAGTATATATATGTAGGCTTGCTGTAGAAACAAATTATTTTATTTCCTACAATCTGTATTGAATTCAAGCTACATGCACTTAGTGTTGATGTAATACAGGGTAGGCAATTAATTACATGTATGTTATTTTCATGGTCTGGAGATGCAGACTGACATGTTGTTTGTGCACTGTAGATTTAATTCAGGTTATTCATACATGTATAGGTTAACCCTACTTCACATGGAGGCCACTCCGATCCACAAAATTTCCAATATGTTCTTCACCAACCTTTAGTACATACAAGCCACTGCTGTTCTTTCCAAGTAATCTTACAAAATCAACTGAATGCCACCCAAGGCCACTGTAAATAAGACCATCTCTGATTATGTACTCAACACACACTGAAGGCCATTACAAACCACAGTCTTTTATAGTGGTTCTGTATAGGTGTGTTTACAGTAAAAAATACATGGTCAGGTTACAGCAGGTTGTTTGAACATATTAGTATGGCCTGCAATGTATCAATGGGAGACCAATTTACCCTGCAATCTCAGTGGTGTGACAGTGCACATAAGGGTAAGCATATGAGGCCACTGGCAACAGCTGCAACAGCTTGGAGTGGCCTGCTTTACCCTTACCAAAATTTCCAATTCATTTCCAATTGAATTTTTAAATTGGAACCAATAGGAAAATTTTCCAATTGGACTTTTTGCTTCCTATATCCAATTGGAATATTTTCCAATAATCTCCAATTGGGTAATTCCAACAAACAGTTAATAATAATAATAATAATAAAGATTTGTAGCGCGCACATATCCACCCTGCTGGGTGCTCAAGGCGCGGAAACAGAAAAAACATGAATACAAACAATTTACAGTGATAGCAAAAACAAAATTATGAGATACATGTACAATTCAGTTACAAATATACATCATCTTTGAAAAATTGTGACATAAGATGAGTTTTAAGCAGCGACTTAAATCTAGTTATACTATGACAAGACTTGAGTTTAGTTGGAAGATGATTCCAGAGTCTCGGAGCCGCGACAGAAAAAGACCTATCACCCCAGGTCCGTTTTGAAGTTGGTTCCTTTAGGAGTGACATGTTGCTGGAGCGCAGATTGCGTGAAGGAGTATAGACCTTAAGCAGTTCAGAAATATAAATTGGAGCAATGTTATTAACAGATTTGTGAACAATTAGCATAAGTTTAAAAACAATTCTCTGTGAGACAGGAAGCCAGTGCAGTTCTTTCAAGATTGGAGTCATATGGCATGAGTTTCTGGACAAAGTTACAACACGAGCTGCTGTGTTTTGTATGTGCTGAAGACGAGATATTTGATTCTGCGGGAGACCATAAAAAAGAACATTCCCGTTATCGAGCCGTGATGTGACAAATGCGTATAATTTGTTCAGCAGCACTTTGATTCAAGTATTTCCTTATTCGGCTAATATTTCTGATATGAAATGATGATACGCGAACAATGTTGGAGATATGAGGTTTTAGAGTCATTGTCGAGTCAAATATAACACCCAAATTTCGTGCTTGTGATGAGGGGGTTATCTGCGAGTCACCAATTGTAATAAATGGAAGAGAAACCTTTGATAATTTCTGACGCGATCCAAATAGAAGAAACTCTGTTTTTTCGTCATTCAATTTCAAGAAGTTTTGTCTCATCCAACTACGAATCTCTTGAATACATTTCTCCAGTGTTGTAATACATGAATCGGCAGGTTCTTGTGAAGATTTGAAAGTAATGTAAAGCTGCGTGTCATCAGCATATACACTGTACATGGTAATTTAAATTATACTTCAAAATGATATCACGAACCGGAGAGGTATAAATAGTAAACCACTGTGGGCCGAGCACAGAGCCTTGTGGTACAGAATAGTCGAGAATAACAGGTTTGGAGATAGCGTTACCAATACAAACATGCTGAGGCCTACCTCCAATTTGAAAATTATTTTTACTGCATAACCAGTTGATTCCAATTCAACTCAACTGGTTTCCAACTGACACTCCCATTGGACAACAAAACTTCTCCAATTGGAAACTTAAAAACACAATTCAATGTCGATGAAGTCCAATTCAAACATACTCATTCCAATTAATACAAATTGGATCCAATTAAATTTTCTAATTGGAATGAATTGGTCATTTTAGTAAGGGCAAAAATTGCACTGAGGGTACGTTCAGACGAGGGGTTAAACTGACCCTTAATCCAAAAATGCTAAAATAACCCTCCGTTGGAACGCAAAAATCCAGTCCCAGAGGGTTAATTTGAACCACGAAAGTGGGCTATTCTAGACTTCCAAAAAGGTTGGATTAGCGCAGACTAGCCCAGGTTTTACGACCGTCCTCCTGCTGTGAGGCCCAGTAAACTATCGTTGGAACACAACTGACCTACTACTTCCGGTCTATTTTGCTCCGCGTGACCCTCCACGTGTGTGTGTGTGTGTGTGTGTACACATGCATGATACAATACATACACGCTACTCGTCGCCATTTTTCCTACTCGTGGTTCATTTGTTATTTTCTCAAACGTTTAAATTAGTAGTTCATTAATTCATATTATTCAACTTGGCAAGATCTTTCTGGAATGGCCACTCAGCAAGAACAACAGCGAGGGTCAAACTGGCAGGGACGCGAGATCTCTGCGTTAATAAATATTTGGGGCGACGAGGAGTACCGCCACGCCAACGATGACCCTTTCACCAAGAAGAAGAAAATAATGGAGCGAATTTTAACAAGACTGGGTGAACTAGGATACAACAGATCAGTAACCCAAATAACCAATAAACTAAAGCAACTAAAAACAAAATACAAACAAGTTCTGGACAACAACAGGCGAAGTGGGAGGGCACGGATGGAGTGGGATTTTTTTGACGAAGTCGACGCCATTTTAGGTGCTCGTCCGGCTATCAACCCACCACCGGCCGGTCAGGTGCTCGACACCAGCAACATCTCGCGTGGATCCGATCCCGTGCTCATGTTGTGAATTCTTGTTGTTGTCAACAACGCATGTACAAAAACCGCGCGACGTGGATGCGAAACACGCATGCGCAATGTGATGAACCGGAAGAGTGGTTGGTCGGGGTCGGCGATGCATGGCCTAATATTTAACCTGGTGGGTCAGTTTATTCCATGGGACAGGACTAACCTTTTCGTGTGAACGCAAGCCCAGTTTGGATTAAGTCACTTTTATCTTCTGGACCCCCACTGTGCTTGGATTGAGGGTCAATTTAACCCCTCGTCTGAACATACCCTGATTGTAGGAGGGTGACCTGTTCCAAGGTTTGTGGTTGGGTTCACATTTGGATAAGGTCTGGGTACCGGTTGCACAATCTCCTGTAGATATTCTACCTGGGGATGAATAAAGACTCCAGTTGGGCCCTGCAAGATTATCGTAATGTCAAATGTCAAGGTTGTTTTTCAGGCATCTGTCATAACATCTGTATCCAGGCACTAACCTTTGCCTTCATTACTATTATCATCACCTTGTAAACCCTTACAAGGTGCTATAAATGGGTCTCATAATTCAAACATAGCTTTGCTTACCTATTATTAAATAAATAATGAGCGCTTTGAGATGTCCGTAGATAAAGCGCTATATAAGAACTGAGTATTATTATTATCATGAAGCTCTGTCACTCACTGTTCATGTTTCAGATCCAATACACTTTATGTACAGCAAGGCTTGTAAAATAGAATGAGCTATTTACATATGATGCAGCCACAGTGTAATTACAAATACATGTATCTATACTGTACACCTCATTTATTACTGTCCTGTGGCTTTCGGAAAGTTGTGAAACCAAGTGCAAGTCGTACTAAGGTATCACTTTTCAATAATTACATGTAATGCAGGGTAAATTTATGGAGTCAGAATTGAACACAAAATGTGCTGGCCTGAAAGTTATGAAACCGAGCGCAAGTTCTAATCAGATATCACTTCTCACAGCAGGCAGGGTAAATTGATTGAGTCGAAATAGAAACAAAAATGCAGGCGCTATGTGATTTGCATAAGTGCTGGCCCGAGGGGCTTGAGAAATGTTGTGAGCCCTGATCACATCAATGTATAATGAATGTGGCTCTTTTCTGCCAAACCAGTTTGTAAATGGCCCCTGGTAAAATCGTTGTTTATTCATAGCGCCCTCAATGGTTGGAATTTGACCTGTTACCTTCAGGAGGCTAACCCCTCAGAATGTAATTGGTTGTAATTATTTGTGTTGACGGCATACGTGTACATATACATCCTGTGTATTTGGTTGTGATGCTGCAAAATGACGCGAGAAGCTCATTCCACATTCGGCCGTTTTGCTTTTGCAGGCGATATGCACAAGACAATGTCCCATTGGGCAGCATAAGCCACCCACGGTTTTCACAGGATGAAATGAGCACTCATTAGTGACAATTTTGTGACCCGTTCTAACAAAATCAGGACAACATGTATGCAGGTCTTGACCTTCAGGATTGTGAGGGCATGGGCCACTTTGGCCTTGGCTGCATCACAATTTCAAGGCTAACCAAAGGGGGGCATTACGGCCAACTTGGATGGGCACTATGGCAATAGCCGTGGTGGCCGTGGTTAAGATCGAGGCCTATGTACGTCACTGGGGCTGTTGTAAGCAATCACTTCATTCTATGAACAAAGGGATGAAAAATTATAACCAATTTCATTTGGAGGTAACTGGTAAAATTTGTTTCTTTTTTCGGCAAAAAAAAAGTCTCCATTTTCTGGTCATAGGCTTCGGCTTCAAAATCGGTGCGGTGACACGTTTTTGGTTTTTTTGGTAATCTTTTCTTCTTTTTTTGACAACCAGTGATACATGTATACGTGGTTATTGGAACCAGACTGGTGGCTAAGACAGTTAAAACACTTAGGACAGTGTTTCAGCTTTTGGAATTGAGAAACAAAAGCGAACTACTTCAGAAGTACATTGTACATACACGCTATGCAAATGAATTTGCGATTGATTGTGATGCTTGTAGAGGGGTACATACCTGTGGTTATCGGATCTAAAGCAATCCTGCATGAATGAACAAAATAATCACGATACTATTGAACATCGCGATATATATTTGCAGATATATCGTGGATGAAAAAAATCGCCCAAGTTTTAATCTGCAGACCACTCTACCCTTGTGACAACTCAAACCCCAAAACATGACCTAAAATATATTTATCTTTGAGACAACTTGACCCTAAAAATAACTTGACCTTCGAGACAACTCATCCCTCTTGACAACTTGATCCTCTAGACATCTCCTGACCCCTTGCGACAACTGGACCGCTTGCAGCAACTCAACCAATTTACACCTGCCATGTGAAATCAGCGTGGGCGGGCTTGCAACTGGCAGATGATAATAATAATACAGAAGATTTGTAGCGTGCACATATCCACCCTGCTGGGTGCTCAAGGCGCGAATCCAGAAACACCGGGGCAAGCCCCTTCTCCTGGGTTCTTTTACGTGCATTACACAACACACAGGACCTACAGCTTTACGTCCCATCTGAAGGACGAAGCAATTATGGTTAAGAGTCTTGCTCAAGGACACAAGCACCGTGACTGGCCAGATCGCGATTCGAACCCACATTCTGACAACACCAGAACTTGAGTCCAATGCACTAGACCGCTCGGCCACGACACTCCTTATGATGGGTCATTGTGACATTTTTGTCAGAAAGGGACACACAGTCTGATGCACAGGCCTAGAAGGCCTGATTATGTAATTGATGCCCATTTATCCGCAACAACAGTCTTGTACAAAAATGTATCAAAGAAACTCAGTTGTACTAAACTGCATGGAAATGGTTCTATACACGGGATAACAGTGTCACGGGTGAATGACTATTTAACCCCTTCGCTTCGGAGGCCGTGTAAACACGCATTCTGTTTTTTGAGAGTTAGGCCGGAAGCCGTGTCAACACGCCACTCGTGGCTGTGACAAACGTTGGATGACGTGTATACACGCCGGTGTTTCTCGGAGTCCTAGGGAACATGCTTCGGTGCCCCCGGACAAAAGGCACTGCCGTCAGGGAATGAGTGAACGGAATGGAATGAGTGAATGGATTTTTGCCTAATCCCTTTATCCACGACAGGTTCTGTGGAAGTTCCAGGCACAAATTTATAAAGACGGTCTTATAATCCATTGTCTTTGATGCCTCTCCGGAATGCCGTCTGTTCGACCGGGTGCGGGCTGATAATCGGCCGGTGCTTCGGAGCTTGCAACGGTACTAGTTGTGCGGAAGAAAGACGACCACAATAAAAAAACTAGCCATTTAATTCTCGAAATGTCAATGAATGAGGCGTTTATTTGGTTGTCCGGACATCGTATCATTGACAGAGAAATTTTTAATGGCTAGAAATTTTTACCGAATTTTCACTGAAAATAATCCCGTTATGGGAGACAGCAAAACCTTTGGTATTCCCGAAGCGAAGGGCTTAAGGATCAGTACAATCCGGCTATTTTGTTATTTTATGAACTATATAGATACAATACACATGTTTATAAAGTAAATCCATTACAAACAGGATTGTTCCAACTTTTTCTAGTAGTTTCCTGGAAGAGTTATTTACTAAATTCATGCAGATATTCATGTCAAGGTCATGTGGACGATAACAACATTGGAGGGAATTTTCTGTTCGGATTCTTTAGAATATCAATACATGAATCTAAACTACAGTAAACAATGATTGAAAACTACACAGTACATACATGCCTTTCTGTTAGCCAGGATATGGATATTGGGCTCCTACTTACTTGGTCACAAAAACAGTTAAAAAAATTGATATCCTTTAAATTTCAGATTTGTTTTCGTCTGGGGGAACCCCAAAAAACAAATGCTTTTGACTTTGTCAGCGATTCTTGTGCTATCTTGAATAAATCAATAAACACCTGCTGAGCCATTTCCAAACTGTTTACACTCCATGGCCAAGTCGCCGTGGCCAAGTCACCCTTTCAATACCTGCACCTGTAGGCCAACAGGCATGGTCGATTATCTTGCAGTTTCGTGATGCATATCAAGCATGATCATGTTCTTTATCTAGAAATGAGAAGAAACATACGATAAACAACATACCATGAATCCACAAACGATCTTTTTGCCAGTTTTCTTGTAATAAAGACATTTATCTGCCATATTTTCCACATATTGTGCGAGGCTGGGCAAAGCATTACCTCATCAATGGCCAATCAACATTGCCTTTACAAGACCACACGGTGACAGTGGTGGTAAATCAACCAATAGCTATGGCTGTTACGCTCGTTAGGTCATGACCTACTATACATAACAACAACGATCAATGTGACCGCCCGGCCTGTCAAGGCCAGTACACAGAAAATGCGTCACAAAAAAAGATTATGCATTTGTCTAGCGTGGAATCAAAATTGTTATAATTTTCGGAAGAGTTGGACAAAGTTTCTTTCATGTGCAAGTAGATGGGGAAAAATAGAGTGTACAGTTGAGCGTGACATTGTCAAGCAGAGACATGTCTAGGGCTGGAGCTAACGTCGTTAACACGTTGATCGCCACGTCGCTGGTGTGCCGGCAATGCCGATGATGAACAACTATCAGAATATCTCTCACAGGTAACGTACGTAGTATTTACTTTTAATTTTGTAAATATCGGGACCTAATCAGACTAATATTTTTTTCTAAAATAGCTGGACTTAGTTGATAAAAGTCCTTGGCAATTTGACATGTGTCGTCTGACTTTTGTTAATTCTCTCAATGTCTCTTTATTCTCTGTCCCTCAATATCGTGTCTCTTATTCTTGAGTCTTGATTGTTCTTATTGTCATGGTCACGACACGTGACATATCGTCATCATCATACTTTTCAGAAGTGACAGTTTCAGTAAAGATTATTCCTGATGATTTTCCTCAACAGTTTTATTTATTTTGAGTCAATACCTTGACCAACAAAAGTATCTTGATTATTGTAGCCTTTTTATAACCCCATTCATGAAAAATACTGAGGATCTTTCATACTTGTAGTTCCCCACAAACATAACCCTGTACATGGGCGGGGTGAATAAGCATGGAAATGATTCTTATTCTGCCGAACTTTGGGGAACTTAAGTTATTTTGTTCATAGTGTACACACTAAAGATGGATGCTGACCCCTTTTTTTCATTTTCTGCTGTATGTACATCACATATACCATATCCTATTACATGTATGTATGGATGAATGGCCAATACTCATGCAAATAATTACAACGGTTATTTTAACATTTGATTTAGAGATTTATGGGTACCACTCTGAGTGCTACAAACGCTTCTGTGACATTACCCAGATATGCAGGGCTGAGAAAAGGAACGAGAAGAAACGGAAACATCAAGGTAGGCAAATTATTGAACAATTCAATCAAGTTTCAAGTATGCAGTAATTTCGTTTCTAGTTTCACTCACTAGTTTCACTCACTTTAATCCTCTGTTTCTATTAAATATTTATCATTCTCTCTTCATACACATTCAGGTCAAGATGAAGTTGAGCAGGGAGAATGCAGCACTGAACCACTGAGAAGAAAAATGCTGTCTTCATCAGACTTCCTCCCTGGCCACCCAGAAAAAAAACCATGTTGTGGCACGAGTGTGCATTATCTGCAACAAGGACAGGTGGAGTAGAGATAGAAAATCTAGAAAAAGTATTCACAGTGCCAAACCTTGACTGCAGGCCAACTGTTGGAAGCAGCACGACGAAAGAAGGATGAGAAGTTATTACTCGAAGATAAAGATCTTGTAGCTTTAGAAGTTTGCTATCATCATCTTTGCTACAATGAGTATACCCGATTCTTGACAAGGCCAGATCCATCAGATGAAACACCCATTAGGTACAATGATGCATACACAAAAATCTGCGAAGAAGTCATCTAGAAGAGAATAATAGAAAACAATGAAATTTTTTTCTTACGTTAATACGTCATAAGTTCATCAAGTGCGTACAAGAAGTGGAGGGAGTTGACTGCAGTAACTACAAGGTCCCACAATCTGAAAACACGTCCAAAAAGTACATTTCCTACGCTGATAATTCAAAGATCACATGCTAAGAATACAAGTGACTCGGTGTGTAGCCAATCTCTAGCTGGAAAAGAACTGGTGCAGACTGCAGTTGGCTCAGATAAATCCTGTACTGATGCTACCTAATACAATGAAGAAACCACCTGGCATTACACTGCCCAGGCCATCAACTTCAGATGACTTATCCTTGCAGACCAGTGAACAACATGTTCCACATCAACTGTACAACTTTCTGGCATGGACCACAGGGTTTTTTCAAGAGCCACAAGCCTCCTCCCGAGTCAGTCTGGATTCTCAATTGACATTTAACACAAAAAGCGTCCATCTTGCAAACACTATTTTTGATCATGTTATATAAGAATTAGTTGAAAGGGAATTATATACTACATGTTATATTGATACAGGTATAAAATATTCCTTGAAAAAATTCTGTATGGATTTGTTTAATCTTACAAATTTAAAGGGACAATATCATCACGATCGACAGTGCATGTATTCGGAGTGCTCGTTTTATATTAACTCAGTGACTGAAAATAACACCCCACATGATAAGGTCATTTTCTTCTGCATAAATGAACCAGTAATTTTCATGGCAGTCACCCATCTTACATTAGGACACTGATTCCATGGCCCGTTGAAATTCTGCTCTGATCGTGACGAAATTTATTCATTATCTTTAATTCAAAAATTCTCTTGACTTTCTTTTCATGCACCAGTGAAAGGTTTTTGTAAGTGCTATTAAAAGGTTCAACGATACAAGCCAAAACCAATTAATGCCAAGGACTACGGGACACTTGGTGGAATATGTTTTACTTCACAACAATTTTTTTCTTTTTATTGCAAATTAGACATTAAAGTTTGGTTGATTCCTGTATCCTGTATGAAATGGATTATTATTCTGTTCATTATGAAACAAAAATGGATGGAAAAAAAGAGTATTATGACCATGACAAAATAAAGCAGAAGTGTCATACAAAGATAATTTTGTTTCGCATTGCCTTTATTTAAATAACTTATTAATTATGTGTACAAATGAAGAATAATGTGTTTATCAATTAAAATATTTAAACAAAACATTGACAATTAATAACCAATAATTAACTTTTTAAGGATAACAAAAGATTCACAAATTGACATTTGGTGTATGGAGGGGTAGGTCAAGGGTTGTCTAGAGAGGGTGGGGGGAAAAGGTAAGGAGATGGGGGTGGGAAACGAAACATGGTTGATTCATTTGGAATACCACCCCATGACACCATGGGAGTAAGGGGGGGAGGTAAGGGTTAGAGGACTGGGGGGGAGGTAAGGGTTAGAGGACTGGGGGGGGTAGGTAAGGGTTAGAGGACTGGGGGGGAGGTAAGGGTTAGAGGACTGGGGGGAGGTAAGGGTTAGAGGACTGGGGGGGGAGGTAAGGGTTAGAGGACTGGGGGGGAGGTAAGGGTTAGAGGACTGGGGGGAGGTAAGGGTTAGAGGACTGGGGGGGAGGTAAGGGTTAGAGGACTGGGGGGGAGGTAAGGGTTAGAGGACTGGGGGGGAGGTAAGGGTTAGAGGACTGGGGGGGAGGTAAGGGTTAGAGGACTGGGGGGGAGGTAAGGGTTAGAGGACTGGGGGGGAGGTAAGGGTTAGAGGACTGGGGGGGGGAGGTAAGGGTTAGAGGACTGGGGGGGAGGTAAGGGTTAGAGGACTGGGGGGGGTAAGGTTAGAGGACTGGGGGGGAGGTAAGGGTTAGAGGACTGGGGGGAGGTAAGGGTTAGAGGACTGGGGGGGAGGTAAGGGTTAGAGGACTGGGGGGGAGGTAAGGGTTAGAGGACTGGGGGGGAGGTAAGGGTTAGAGGACTGGGGGGGAGAGATCAAACATACAGGGAGCAGTCAGCCTGAGGTTCAGACCTTGTATTCAAAGCAAGTTGTATTCAAGGCAACTAGTTCATTTCTTTGCATTGAAGTCATCAAACATTCCCTAAATTTGAAATCCCCTTCCCCAAACCCTTCCCCCACCCCCACGATTTGACAGCTCAGATTAGGGGAAACATAAAAAACAAACATGGCCCATGTCAACTGCTCAAATTATACAAAAGCCCCTTATTTTCATATAGCATAATTAAAATGCAAATATCTGCCTAACTGGCAGTCGATAGTGGATTTGTATATTAGCAATCTACATGTAATTACCTATTAAATTAAACCGTTTACATGATCATGCCTGATGTGCGCCACGAAAATCAATTTCTGAACACAATTTCACTGCACGCACCATGGTCTAAAAAGGTGCCTCAGAAATCAATGTGAGAAAATTAAAAGTTGATTCTATATTGAATTCATAGCTTTTATAAATACAGCGTTATTTTATGCTTTGTTTAAAGAGGGGCTCTATGTCTGAGGTCAACTTCAGTTTTGTGACGTTGCATTACATCCCAAATAATTAAAACATGTGAAGAAGTTAAGGCATACCATGTAAAAGTAATTGCCAACAGTGACGCAACAATATAAAGCCATCAAATATGAACAGTTGCACACCCACACACACTGTGAATTAACATAAGATAAATTACCCCACCCTTACAATGCAGCAGGCAATTAGGAGATTGCTCATGGTTTATTTCACCTTATGAAAGTGGACAAAATATCACAAAAAATATGATTTGAAATAATGTCCTAATGTCCAAGGGAAACGCATTCTGTAAAACATAAAACACATAATAAAGAAACATGTCAAAGGTTATCTCCCAGAGTCCGGCCATTCTGCTGAAGACGATCAGAGCATACTGATCGAAACGTTGCGTTTCAACCAATCAGTTCTTTTCAGAACTGGTTGGTTTACTACTCAAAAGAGCATTTCTACATTGTGTCACCGCAGATAGTCTTTAGCCCTTTTCACACGACGAAAAAAAACCAACATTCCTTGCGAAATTTTCTCAATGTTTGCGAAATATTACAAAATGAGCTTCGTGTGAAAGGACAGTAATGTTTTACATGTCCTACATTCCTTGCGAAATTTTCGCAAACATTGAGAAATTTTGTCGTAGGTCGGGACCTACGACAAAATCTTACGCTAGCGTAATTTTTCGCACGGAACCTTGTTCACTCCCTCGTGTGAAACGATCCTTGTTTATTGACCGACGTTCCATGCGAAAGCGGTCTTATCGCGCACGCGTGATGACCCTTCGTGCGCGACCTTTTGTGTAGCATAGCTCCATGACTTCTTAGATCTAGTCTTACTCTTTTTTGGGGGAGATCTGATGATTTGGCTGGTCGTTTTTGAGAACTAACTTCAGGCACAGTTCCAAGTATGGACTCTTGTAGGTCGGCCATTTTTGCAAATGTTTACGTTATCGTACGAGGCCGGATGTCACACACGCACGCGCGCACCGCACGCAAGTGAAACGTAATCATTTCACTGGTACTTGCGATGATTAAGACCGAAAATTTGATAGTTCAGTGGTAACCAGCTATATCTGTACATTCGTCTCTTGGAACGTTGGTCGAATTATTACACTGCGTCGTGTGAAAGCTTGCGAAAGCGGTCAAGCGTGGGATGATAAGATAAACAATCCCCGCTCGTAAAATTCGTCGCAAGGAATCTATGTTTTTTTTTTGGTCGTGTGAAAAGGGCTTAAACTTGTTGTTTTCTCAAACATGTGAGCACCTATTGTGATCAAACTTACACAGGTTGGGTTAGTTGTATCATATGTTTCTTGAAATCTGGAGGCTTGAAATTAAACTGCCTTAGTGAAAACCCATGTTATACCTTCCCTGAAAAAAAAAACGAAGGTAAAAGCTAAAATGTAAAAGTCTAACTCTAAGAAAGGACACAATAATAATGATATCTCAATGATATTCGCACAAATTCATGGCACAAAGCAAAAAAAGCAATCACAATTAAACATGTGTATAATATATACACAGTCATTGCCAAAAGGGGGAAAAAAATTCAAAACATTATTTACGGTAGTTGTCATCAGCTATGTAATTGACATCTGTAAAATGAAGAATTGATTGAAACCATCCATAACCTTCCTAATATACATTGTAAGGTTGAACATTGGCTATGAGAAACAAACTTATGATTGTATTACGTTTTGCATGATACACCCATTCAGCCACAGCTTACACACCTGTAACAACCTCTTCTTTTTTTGCATTCGGGAATGAATCTCTGTCCGTTGAAGATTTTACTGTCTGTCTACGCTCCCTCTTTCGTTCCTCAGACTCTGGGGAAAAGTCAGCATGAAGTAATCAGGATTAAGGCGGCACAAGAGCCCACCTCTGTCAGAAAGAGTCCAATCTTAATTGAAGTGGCAATATCGATGTCGTTGGCTAGGATTTTATTATGTTTGTCTTTACTTTTTGTTTTTTGAGAGGGAATTTTTTGAGAGGGAATTTTTGTACAGAATTACATGCACTGCTCTTATTTCCCAGAAGATGTTAACTTTTTTCTTTCTATCTTTTTTTTGATAATACTTTTTTTCACCAATGTCAATATACATGCCTCTCCTCAGTTTTCCTAATCTTGGTTGACATTCAGTTATTCATTTTATCCATCTGCTGTCTTCTCTTCATGCTCTGTGACCTGCACACCTCTATTTGGCTTCCTTTATCTTTTCTATGGTATCTTTGAATTTGTTATTGCAAAATGTGTTGCTGAATAAAACATCTTCCTCCTTGCAAACAATGTTTGTTCACTTCCTTCTCGCAATTATTAGGAAATATTTCTGATGACATACCGAACACCTGTGCCCTGTCTGTGACCTACATGTACATCTGGCCACATGCAGTGTTCCTTTTCTAATAGCTCAACCCTGGGGTCCCTAGATATGACATTAACCTGCCAGTAAGGCTTATGTGGTTTTACATGTAAATCTTTGCCAAAATTTTTTTAAGAACAGAAAAACAATAAAAGTCCATAAATACAGCATGTTATTTTCACCGTATAATCAGAGGACAATACAAGACTGTTTTTATTTATTCTATTGTTGCTTATTGATTTGCATGAACAATATTTGTCTAATTTTTTTTTGTACAAAACAAACAGTGATGGACAGTTACATGTAGGTCAAAACATCTTTCCGAGTAGTCCGGTGGGCTAGTCAAAATCATAAAGACAGTACTGAATTCTACTTCTTACTTTTACATTATGTGACATGCTCTCAACCATTCGCAAGACAGAATCTATGTATGAGGTTTATAATCATTTTGATACCACGCCTACTCCTGTAGGTGATCCGTACGCTACAAAAATGGACGAATACTTCATTATATAATGCTGAATTGTGCAGTGGGCCAAAATGGACGCTAAAAATATGATTTGAAATAACAGTTAATTCATCGGGGTTCCTAATGTCCAAGGGAAATGCATTGTGTTAATATTCGTCGCCGAAGAACGAGGAAACAATTAGTAAAACATGGACCAGTAAAATTAATCCTCAACTGTCTGGGTAAATCGCCCTTTATGCTCTGGGGCTAAAAAACAGATATTTAATACTAAAATAATATAATTTTTCATAGAAATTAAAGCTGGTGATGGAAAATAAACATAATTTTAATTTTTGAAAACTGAATTTGGCAGTATTTCGGTATCATAAAAATCCCTCAGTGCGGTATCGGTTAAAAAAAACGTGACTACTCATGAAATGATGATAAACGCATGTCCAATATCATATTAAAAAACTAGCTATGAAAATTTGTATGTGTCATGGATGGCTATTTCTTGCAATTATAGAGGGCTCTAAGGTAAAATTTAGTTTTGTGCTGCACTCATTTTCCAATAGATAGAGTCCTTATGAAAGTGGACAAATATCACAAAGTCTCTAACCTCACGATAAAATGGTGTAAAATGTCATTTTATTTGATACTCTTTCAGTGCGAAATTTGAAACATGACGTCATTGGATGTCAACAATAAATGGGTCTGTACATTACATACAGGAATTTGTCATTTGTCAAAAAGTCAAATTCAACGCCGTTTTGCTTGAATATCATGGAGATTCAGAAATGAACTAAAAATTCCCCGTACAAGAATGTACAGACCCATATATTTGAAATGTGACGTCATTGGATGTTTTTGAATGTTAACAAATTTCGCACTGGAATGGTATCAAATACAATGGCATTTTACACCGTTTCAATGTGAGGTAAGAGACTTGTGATATTTTGTCCACTTTCATAAGTTGAAATAAACCATGAGCAATCTCCTAATTGCCTGCTGCATTGTAGGGGTGGGGTCATTAATCTCATGTTCATATTTGATGGCTTTATATTGTTGCGTCACCGTTGGCAATTACTTCTTCACATGTTTTAATTATTGGGGATGTAATTCAACTTGCACAATCAGCCTGTGGTCTTGTATGTTTTATATCCGTGGATATTTGATCCAGTTTTGTTTAATTGGTTTACAAGACTACAGGGCAAAGACGCATTCCAATTAGTTTTGAGGTGTACATCATGGTTTCCTGTTAAAATGAATAATAGGCAAAGGATGAATGTCCATTAATAACCCTAACTCCCTAAGCATTGTTACTGAACAATAAAAATCCTTCAAAATCCAACAACTGCCTTTGTTGTCTAGGGAGTTAGGGTTAACATAATAGTCTTGTATGGGAGAGAGAGAGAGAGGGAAATTGGACAAGATAAGATACATGAATGTGGGGTACCATGGCCGAGCGGTTTAGTGCATCGGACTCTCGTTCTGATGGCTGAGTCGTCTTAATGTGGGTTCGAATCCTGGCCGCGACTGTGGTACTTGTGTCCTTGAGCAAGACACTTCACTGTGATTGCTTCTCTTCACCCAGGAGTATAAATGGGTACCTGCGAGGGTAGAGGTTGATATTGTGTTTGAAAAAGCTTTCGGAGCGCTACGGTAGCCCAGGGCTGTATACTCCCCAGGGAGCTGAGAAAGATTACAGGAATTATTATTGGCCCAGTGACCAGGGTACTAATGTAAAGCGCATTGAGACATTATTGTGAAATGCGCTATATAAGAACTAGTTATTATTATTATTATGAATGTAAGTGCAGTAGTTTTAATTACCACTTCTAAACCTTATCTTTAAAAGTCTCAAATACAACTAGAGCTCAAGCGTTTGTTGGGACAAACACACGACGTTCGTGAGAACATCCGGTCCAATCAAATTATCATTGATGATGTCAAAATCATATTTTGCAAAGGCGTATCATCTTTTATTATAACAATATCAATTTCATATTCAAAAGACCTATAAATTTTTAGTTAGAATGTGTTGCGTATGAACTTCCTGTTTGGACTGGAAGTAAAGGTCACATCAGGTCATTTGAAGGTCATTTGAAGGCCATATATATGACACAATAAAACTTTCTCATGATCATGAAAAAATTATGTTAGTAGGCCTACCTGCTTTGGTTCAAATTCTGAGAATTGTTCCCTTTTTTTAAAACTGCCACTACGGGGCATGTGAATCTGTGATGACGTCATCAACTCAAGTACAATTATTTTGCAATTCATAATTTATGAGGTTGCATCATAAGCAAATTTGTTCATATGATTACTAAAACCTTTGTTATTGGGGGGTTTGTAATAAGCCAGTAATTTAATTCTTTTTGACAAGAAAATAGCAAGAAAAAGTCCTGATTTGTATGTACATGTACATGTACATGTACATGTACATGTACATGTACATGTACATGTACATGTACATGTACATGTACATGTACATGTACATGTACATGTACATGTACATGTACATGTCTTAAAATGTTGATAAAGTAAGGAATAATATGGATGTCATGTACATACGTGTATCATATCATTAAGATTGTATGTACATACATCAGTACATGTATGCAGTGAGAAAGTTTAATGGCTAGTTGACTACAGTGCATGTACCATTATACGCTTTCATAAATTGTTAACTTGTTGTTGCACTGTTGTAAGAGTGCCAATAACTGAACTATGCCCATGTAGGCTCTGCTTGAGAAGTTCAGTACAATACAATTCTAGCAAATTCTAGGGCATACAAAGTCACTGTAATTGGAGCAGCACTGGAAGTTCAACAGAAAGAAATCTACAGCACTATTATATAGTCTGCAGCCTATGTGATAGGGCAGGTGAATATAGGACTAGTCATATTTTATCGTTAAAAATATGTTTGATGACATCAGCAGTATTTAAAAGGAAATATTTTCATATCTCACAAATTATCAAACAGAATTTTATCACATTTAGTACGATGCTAATTTTAAGACATCCCATGTATTTTTTAACAGCTTTAGGTGATGACGTCATCACATATGATGCACAGCCAAACACCTTGAATTTGTTTTCTACAAACTCAATACCTCTAGTTATTATTTTTTTTGTCGGGGAAGGGTTCAAATATTAGTAATATAATTTATTTTTTTTAAAGTAATATTTATAGCTTTGCATGGTGAAAAAGGATAAGTAAAGACTGTTTGCAGTGACACCATGTAGTAAGATTTGTAGCTTTGCATGGTGAAAAAGGATAAGTAAAGACTGTTTGCAGTGACACCATGTCGTAAGATTTGTAGCTTTGCATGGTGAAAAGGATAAGTAAAGACTGTTTGCGGTGACACCATGTGAAATTCTCAATTGAGTCGTAATTAGTTCTGCAAAGAACTGGAGGTTACAACTTGACGTTTTGATCAGTATGCTCTGATTGTCTTTTTGTTTGCAAAATCCGATCTCTACCATGGACCCAACGCCAAAATGCTTGGAAAAAAATCAATCCTGATGATGTGCAACTTTATCGGGTACCATGGTGGAGAAGTCTCAGATTTGTGACTGAGTTGTCGGGACATGGGTTCGAATCCTGCTTGAGTCCAAAGGGCAAGCAAATTCATACCATTATTGACCCTTTACTGTAGTGTTAAATGGTGTCTCTGAGGGTAGACATAGTTATTCTCCAATATCCGTTGGAGCTAAGAAAGTTTTTATTTCTGTACAATCGCAATGATACTTTTAATAATATGAAATGTTGTATAAATATCATACAAATGTTTATATTATAATTTATTGGTATTATTTTGGTTGTTTCCAGGTGGTGGCTACTGCTCAAGTGGTGCCCATGCTCAGCGAGATCATGCCAGACATTGCAATTCCATCAGGCCCTGACCTCACCATAGCAACAGCCCCTCCCATCAACCAGATGTTGCTACGGGAACCGGAGCTTGGGGATAGCCACAGCAGATCGAAAGGCGGAAGCAGCGGCAAAGGTGGGAAAGCTGTGAAAGGTGGAAAGCACGGCCCGGATCAATACACAGACGTGTGAGTGTGGAATGTAAGACATGGACCACGCGTAATGATAAACGGATTATGGTGTCCAGTTAACATCCTGGGTGTGCAGAATGCAGAGATGCCCATCGTATGTGTATTTTCAAATGAGTGAAATGTGAGATGTTCTGCGGGTCAAAATTGAAGCTGACCGGCATGAGTGGTGGAAAGAGCCTTACAGTTACCCCCCATCAGGATTTGAACCGAACTCTATTCCGACTCTTTAGTCCTCTGTCTAAACTTGTCATAACTGGAAATCCTGTACATGTTTTGTCTCGCTTCAAGTTGTGTGAGATTTAAGGCTTTGCATGTTCTCCCGACGAAGATTAGAGCACGCTCATCGAATTGTAGAGAAGACCCCGTGAAGTCCCCATGGTTCTCCCTGATAATCTCACTTAGCAGCAGTTGAGATAAACACACCGTGTTACCGCAAACCGAAACGATATTGTCTGAGAACATTGTAACTTTTTTATATATACATGTATGCATTGATCACAATATGCTGTATTGAGGTTGTGATGAAAAAAAAGAGATAAAAAGAACCCAAAAAAAAAACTTTCTCCATCGGCATATTCAAATTACTCATGCATTGGCCTCATGCATTGGCCTCATGCATTGGCCTCATGCATTATGTAGTTTTGATGAATTACCTAGATGTTTATTTTATACATGTATGTTTTGATACAAACTATAAACCTACAGAGTTTAATATTCCTTAGTTTAACATTCTCTGGGTATGCATGAAATGGCTATCTTATTTTCAAATGAGTGAAATGTCGTGCCTGATGTGAGATTTCCTGATAGTGAAAATCAAAGTTGCGACAATACGGTGGTTAATGACCTATGGGGTCATAACTTTGTGTATGATTCGAGGAAGGTTTTGAGTACAATCCCTTTAAAAGAAGTGTGCACAGGACTTGATTTGATAACAGAGTTGTTAATTTGCAGATGCCTTGGTAACATTATTAAGACAGTGTTAATGTCCTACAAGGGAACAGCTTTGTGTATGATTCAAGAAAGATTTGGAGCATAGAGAATTAAGCGTGTTAACTTAATATAGGCGTAGGATCGCTCCATCGGTCTCCAGCTGCACAATTGGATGCACTTATAAGAGAGTTGTTTATGAGGTGTACTTCCTACACAAATGCAGTTACCGTCACCTTGTGATAACTGCAGGCAATCTCTTCTGCATCAAAAGGTTTTAGAATTGATCTCCCCATGGACAAATTGAGGCACAGCACTTAAAGCAGTTGACGGATATGATGTATATGCAGATTCACTTCAAGACTAAAGATAGCAAAATACGGTCTGAATTTTAAAAGCCTGTGTCGTTTTTTGGCTTTTTTCTTTTTGCAAAGCAGACAAATGATTCTTAATGCTGCAAAACTGACCTTACCTCCCTAGATATTAGCTATCATTGTTGCAACCTCACTGAACAACAGCTATGTTTTTTTATTTTTTTATTTATTGATTTTTAAAAACACAGCTTTGATTTGTAGATTGCTCAATGATATATAAAACGCACAGTGGAAGATGAATGGTGCTAGACCTCGATGCAACACAGACTTATAGACCTTGTGCAACTACCTTACAGAACACCCGTAATGCTTGAGACATGGTCATTTCGGTGACAAAAGTACATCGCTTGACTTAAGAGCAACAACCTTTTCATTGGTTCTGAAAAGGGCAAAGATATTGATATTTTTGAAATAAAATCTTTTCAATCACTTGCGTTTGGTCATGAATCACAGAATTCAGACAGTGTGACCATGACACAACATCAAATAAGCACATGGAGACATGGGAAGCATTGATCAATAAACCCAGGAATGTAAAAATCATTCCAGCATCATTGAATGGATTTCTATACACCATGGCCTTGCTCTTTGGCACTAATCATTTGAGTAGTTAAGTGGCTTGTCAATTTAAGACATTTTATAACTGAATATGTTTCTGGGTTGGGGGGGGGTGAATTTATCCTACCAAATGCTCAAGATTTGTTTTATATTATCCCTGCAAAGAAGTGGAGAGCATGTTCACTCCTCTGTTCCTGCCTAGATGTATAGCTCAAAGAATATTGTAACCTCCATCAATTTGGCAGGGAATAAGTCAATCATTACAAATGAGTGCTTCTGATCAGGGAGGGTGCCGGGAAAGGGGGGGTAGTTAAGACAAGTAGAGGGAAAATAAGTTGGTAAATATCTTGCTTTTGCAACAACTAAAAAATAAATTTAAAAAAAATTGTTTCCATATTACCCCTTTATCAATGACGTCTAGGAAATAATTTGAAACATCACATAGGTCCATTAGTCAGGAGATCATTCCAGAACTAAGTGTGGTTTACTGTCAAAGGTGGCAGCTTTGGGCAAGGACTATTTTGAACTAAAAGCTTTATTTCCTAATGGCTTGCATAGTGGTTCCTGTTTTTATTGGTGCATTAACCAATTATATTTGGGATTTATATATATATACATGTATATGTATGTTTTTATTGTTTGTATTTCGTCTATGCATCTGCCGAAGGTCCGGTGTGGATCAAAAGCTAAGGCCACCCTCCTGATTTAATATATATATATATATATATATATATATATATATATATATATATATATATAATCGTGAATTCGGATATCGGGCGACCGGCCATAGAGTTGTGCACAAAATGTCCCTTCTTTTTTTCCCTTTTCTGTTTCATCCTCCAATACAAGCAAGAGATCTGGGCTTTAAAAATCAGTAGTTTTCTTCTAAAATTAAAAGGACGCCTGGACGCCTTATCGCCCGATTTATTAAATTTATAGGTTATACGTCGACCACCGGTTACCCGATGTACGAATTCAGAAAGGTATATATATACTGAACAAAATTATAAACGCCCCATGTGGCACTTTGAAACTTTTATTAGCCTTAGGGGTTGCAAAATATATTAAATCATACAAAATTCATTTTGTTGTTCAATATGCTACAGATTACTGTCCGTTAGAACACGACAATTATAAGACAATATCAGCTCATTTAGGGTCGCCCATTTCATGTTACATAAATAATTTACATGGGGCGTTTATATTTTTGCTCAGTGTATATATATAATCGTTAATTCGGACATCGGGCGACCATCGGTCGAATTGCCATAGAGTTGTGCACAAAATGTCCCTTCTTTTTCTATCTTTTCTGTTTTATCCTTCAATACCAAAATCAGGAAACTTGCTTAAATTAGACCAAGGAAGAGATCTGGGCTTTAAAAATTAGTATTTTTCTTCTAAAATTAAGCTGTGGCGATAAGGCGACGGTCGCCCGATCGCCCTATGTCCTAATTCAGAAAGATATATATATATATATATATATATATATATAAATAAATAAATAAAAAGGTTGTTGCATTTTGTTATACTAATATTGTGGGTGCTTCTTAACTTTTGGGGTGCGTTTTGGATGTATGCAGCATTTTTATATTGATACAATCAAAGAAATTTGAATTTAGTAATTTATTATTATTTTTGTTCTTTTCAAATGGAGTGTCCACCTATTTGGTAATAACCCATGAAGTCCCCATGGTTCTCCCTGAACCATATTTCTCACTTAGCGACAGTCGAGATACGAGTTGTGCGATTAGGTTCTTTTCAGAACCTGTACCTCAGCTTCGCGATAGTTGAGATAACACATGGTGTTACCGCAAACCGAGACGATACCGATTTCCACCATGCAAAGCCTCAAATCTTAAACCCCATTATAATGTAAACATTGACTTGATGTGATGTTGGTGACCTGGTTATGGTACTAAGCATCCTGACAAATTATTTCGTATAAATTGCTGGTCATATTTGAAATGGTATTTGAAATGGTATTTGAAATGGTTAATAGCCTTCATCCATTTTCCATATAAGAGTGAATGCAACAAGATCTTAAAGGGACAGTATCGTCTCGATCAGAGCAGACTTGCAAACAGGGCATGGAATCGGTGTCCTAGTTTAAGAACACCACAGTGACCGAAATTTACTGGCTCATTTATACAGCAGCAACGGTAACTTGACCTTATCATGTGTCATTGAGTTAATATAAAACTAGCATTCCGATTACATGCCCTGTTGATCGAGACGATATTGTTCCTTTAATGCATTTACACAATTTTCTTGTTAATGAAACAATGAAATGAGCTGAAACTTGCACAGGTTGGTTTATGTACGTCTTTCGTGATTCTTATAAAGTATGGATGCAAATGTACAGACATTTTACCAAAGTACAGTCCCTGTGTTTGTTGTATTTTATGCATCAATGTCCTTCATTAACGAGTCTGGATCTCAAACATCATTGATGTGCTGTTTATATATTCATGGTCAGATGAGATTTTTACTCAATTTCTCTAGAGATTCCGCTTGAGTGTGGAATAAAGCTGAAAGAGAAGATAATAATGTTCATGTGTAATAAAATAATTGTTTATTACTACTGCTGACAAGTGAGCCAGTTGGAGTAGCCATTGTAATTGCATATCTTTGCTTTGTGAATTTGTGTGGTTGTTAGCAGCCTTTAGTCAAGGTGCAGGCGGCAACCCGGAACACAACACCCCATACAAATGTTCGTGGGTGGTGTTCCGGGTTACCGCGTGCGTCTTGACCAAAGACTAGGTTGTTAGGAAAGTTGTGCTGAAGTGTGTTAACAGAAGGTAAAATAATACTGATTTTGTAAATATTTGGAGAGCCCATACCACCCTTGGTATAAGCTTACCTATACTATCAGGTAAATATATATATATACAAGTATATTACTTAGAAGAGTCTAACAGTGCAGCGGAGTTATATATAATATGGTATTATTAATGTGTATTCTGCTTGAAGACGATTGACCAATTTTTTTCCTGACTCATTGTTAAATTGTGTGAATATTACGTACAGTTTTGTAAATTCTATTATATGATATGTACCTTTCTATAAAATATAGCAACACTGTTTGCTTTGCTAGGATACATGTACAGTCACTAAGTGTTTGTGGTCAAACCTTGAAAACAATATCATGTTTTAAAATATATTGACAGCTGGGCCAGATCAGTTGGTGAGATGTGGCTCATATTTCAGTGAGAAGGATCTTGTCATCTTTAAAGGGAAGTTAAAACATTGGTATTTGGAAGTATACTTTAAATTTCAAACATCTATTCAAGTTCAATATATTTGCCAAAGCTAAACTTTGAGAGTTTTATCACAATTAAAGCTCACGTTTTTGGGGGGAAAGAAAAAGAAAACCTGTTTTACAAAACGTTGCCAGATGGCAACTTTGAAATTTGATGTAACAATTTCTATTTTCTCTAAGATGAAAGCGCTTGAGATGGAATCATTTATAGGGATGATTGAAACATTTACTTACTTTACACCAACTGAGCTTTTAGATGATTTGTCAGTGTAATAATCTAATAATTAACAATGTTGTATACCTTTGTCTTTAAAACCCCAACTCACTTTTGGTAATTCTCATTTCACCCAAGGGTGATGATACAAAAATCCAATATACAGAAATGTTCAAAATTTCAAAACTTTAATTGGTACACAATAAAACACGCTGTGCATTTAAATAATTCCTTCTGTGACTATTGATTTAGTTGACCAGAAATTGTGCTGAATGAATGCCAGATATTTTCACCCATCTAGGTTGTTAATCAGAAGGCATAAATAGGGTTAATCCTTTCCATGACAACTACTATGTTGGTGAAGTGCTTATGGCTTTTACACAAGTGATGTGACGGAATATTTAGTATTGTGTGGGGGTGGGAACTCTGGCCATAGAGGCGATATATTTGGGAATGGGGGTGGGAACTCTGGCCAGAGAGGCGATATATTTGGGAATGGGGGTGGGAACTCTGGCCATAGAGGCGATATATTTGGGAATACCATTTGACTATTAAACGATAGCACCTCAGACAGCATGGGCGTTGATCTGTGGGGACGGGGGTTGGGGCATGTTCCCCCCACTTCTAAGTAGCGAATGACGCCCATGTGTTTAAGACCACCATCGACTTTACAACAAGTAAGTTTTATGTGAAACTGTGATCATCTTAACTTTTTGAGAATGCCAAATGTATACTCTGCCTTTAAGACAAACTGACAAGGTCTGACAAGACGCTTCTTGGAATTTTTTGTCAGGAAGTTGCTTCTACCACATCCTTAAATGTTAAGTTCCTGATTCCTGAGACATTTGCATGTATCTAAATGGGTCATGATTACTGGCTTGAATAAATTATCAGTGTACAAACAGAAACAAGTATATATTGTCACTTGATTTCAAATTTACATTTGAATCACAAATTAATTTATTCATCATTCTCTTGTTTGTTTTCTTTTCATTCATTCATTCATTCATCGGTCCTCAAATTTATTTTTATTTATTTCCAATATATTTATTAATTGTTTTCAGCAAACTAGTTATCAGTCCTCAATGGTGAAAATCTAAATTGCCAGTAAAAAAAATTAAACAAACGGTGGTGATACATATTTAAAGATAAAACGCCCGGGTTTTTCTTGACTTAACCGACAATTTCCATCAATTACGTGTTTAATCTGAAAATGTATAATTTAATATTGAACAATGAGATATAACACAACAAATAATTGCCAGAAACATGACTAAAACATCTGAATTTATTATTTATGATGAGCCCGACATGATTATTTTTAATTTAAAGAAATCCACAGGCTTTTTTGGTACCATATCTTAGCCCGGTCGTAACAACGGAATCACTGTGATCGAG